>NZ_CP117876.1:5347500-5354372 GCF_028736095.1 Paenibacillus sp. KACC 21273 | reverse complement strand
CAAATTAAGTGAATTTGTAGGAACGATCAATGCGGTGATGTTTGCACCAGAAGATTTAGAAATCGTTAAAGGATCTCCTGGAGTACGTCGCCGTTTTTTAGATATGGAGATTGGTCAAGTTCAACCAAGCTATCTTTTCCATTTGCAGCAATACCAGAAAATTTTAATCCAGCGTAACAATTATTTAAAACAAGCATGGAGCGCAGGGTCTAAAGATTCTACAATGCTCGATATTTGGAATGAGCAGTTAGTCGAGCATGGCGTCAAAATTATCAAAAAACGAAAACAGTTTATCCACAAGCTTCAAGGCTGGGCAGAAACTATCCACATGGGGATAACTGGTGGCAAAGAGAATTTGATTCTTTCGTATGTTCCTTCGTTTGGCACTGCGGATGAGGAAGATGAAGCTGTCTTATTTGAGCAATTTATGGTAAAATTATCACAAGTGAAAGAACAGGAATATCGTCGTGGAGCAACACTTGCAGGTCCACATCGTGATGATCTAACTTTTCATATCAATGGCAATGAAGCAGCTGTTTTTGGTTCTCAGGGACAACAGCGTACAACCGCCCTGTCATTGAAATTAGCAGAGATCGAATTGATACGTGAAGAAATTGGAGAATACCCTATTCTTTTGCTAGACGATGTTTTATCTGAACTGGATCCTTATCGTCAGACACAACTGATCGAAACTTTTCAAGGTAAAGTACAGACATTTATTACAGCAACCGGAATCGAAAGTTTAAATACAGAGCGTCTTAAAGAAGCTCAGATTTTCCATGTCCATCAAGGACACGTTGAGAAGTAGGGAGGACTACAGACTATGTATATTCACTTGGGCGGCGAGAAGATTATCCGTTCCTCGGAGCTTGTCGCGATTTTTGATATATCGATCGAAAAGTCTTCCAAAATTTCTAAGCAATTTGTAAATAATGCTCTTGAAAATAAAAAAGTAGAATCGATTGGTGAAGAAGAACCCAAGTCGATCGTAGTCACGAAAAACAAAGTGTACTACTCTCCTATTTCTTCCTCGACGCTCAAAAAACGAGCAAATAGTTTTTTTGTTAATGCATGAACGCAGTTGTAGATATAGCTGCCTGAAATTATAGAAGTAGGTGAAAATCGCATGTCTATGAATCAACCGGCTTATGATGCGAGCCAGATACAGGTACTTGAAGGACTAGAAGCGGTTCGCAAGCGTCCGGGTATGTACATTGGATCCACAAGCTCTAAGGGTCTTCATCACTTGGTTTGGGAAGTCGTAGATAACAGTATCGATGAAGCACTTGCAGGTCATTGTGATCACATTGAAGTGACTATTCATGAGAACAATAGTGTAACTGTTGTCGATAATGGACGTGGGATTCCTGTAGGGATTGAAGCCAAAACGCAACGTTCTGCACTAGAAGTTGTTATGACTGTTCTTCATGCCGGTGGTAAATTCGGTGGTGGAGGATACAAAGTATCAGGCGGTCTGCATGGTGTAGGTATCTCTGTTGTTAACGCACTTTCTGAACATGTTAAAGTCGTTGTCAAAACGGAAGGTCAAATTCATCAACAAGAGTATATGCGCGGAGCTCCTCAGTACGATATCAAAGTGATCGGACAAATGGGAGAAGATGAAGATACAGGAACAACTGTTACCTTTAAGCCTGACTCTGAAATCTTTACAGAAACAACGATATTCGATTACGACACATTGCTTGGTAGAATTCGTGAATTAGCTTTCCTGAACAAAGGAATAGCAATGACGATTACAGACGAACGCACAGGTGTAACCAACACCTTTAAATACGAAGGCGGTATTATCGAATATGTTCAGTATTTGAACAAAAATCGTGAAGTACTGAATGAACAACCGATCTATGTTGAAGGTTCACGCGACATGATTCAAGTTGAAGTGGCTTTGCAATATAACGAGAGCTACGCTGAGAATATTTATTCTTTTGCTAATAACATTAATACGCATGAAGGTGGTACACACGAATCTGGATTTAAAAGTGCCCTAACACGTATTATTAATGATTATGCTCGTCGTAACGGATTGCTCAAAGACAACAACGGTAATCTAACCGGTGAAGATGTTCGTGAAGGATTAACAGCGATCATTTCTGTTAAAATTCCTGAACCTCAATTTGAAGGACAGACCAAAACAAAATTGGGAAACAGTGAAGTTCGTGGGATTGTAGAATCTTTATTCTCAGAGAAACTACAAGAGTTTATGAACGAAAATCCTGCTGTTGCTCGTCGTGTACTTGAGAAGTCTTTACAAGCGTCTAGAGCACGTGAAGCTGCTCGTAAAGCGCGTGAGTTAACTCGTCGTAAAAGTGTGCTAGAAGTGAGTGCATTGCCAGGTAAACTAGCAGATTGCTCTTCCAAAGACGCTTCGATCAGCGAATTGTATATTGTCGAAGGTGACTCTGCTGGTGGATCAGCGAAGCAAGGACGTGATCGTCACTTCCAAGCGATTTTGCCTTTACGTGGTAAAATTCTAAACGTTGAAAAAGCACGTTTGGATCGTATTCTAGGTAATGCTGAGATTAGAGCAATCATTACTGCTTTAGGTACAGGTATCGGTGAAGAATTTGATCTTTCCAAAGCACGCTATCACAAAGTAATCATTATGACAGATGCTGATGTCGATGGTGCTCATATTCGTACACTGTTACTGACTTTCTTTTACCGCTATATGCGTCAACTACTGGAAGCAGGCTTTATTTATATCGCACAACCGCCTTTATTCAAAGTAGAACGCAACAAAACAGCAGTCTACGCTAACTCTGAAAAAGAGCGCGATGCGATTATTGCTGGCTTTGGCGAAAATGCTAAATTCAATGTTCAACGTTACAAAGGTTTGGGTGAGATGAATGCAACTCAACTTTGGGAAACAACGATGGATCCTGAAAGTCGTATCATGTTACAAGTAAGTATTCCTGATGCGATTTTAGCAGATACTATTTTTGATACATTGATGGGTGATAACGTAGAACCGCGTCGTGACTTTATTCAAGAGCACGCTAAATACGTAACCAACCTTGATGTATAATCCTTACTATTTATCGATTTAAAGATATAAATATGCAGTAGATAAAGAGCATCTTGTTATATACAGATGCTCTTTTATTTTTGTAGTCACTATATTTACAAAAGCTTTGAAAATCATGATGAAATACAGGACATTATCCAATAAAAATGGTATAATAAAGTGATGTAGTCGTAAGCATAGCTAGAGCGGACAACACAGTACAGAGTAGAAACTTTTAACCATATTCTGGCGACAAGAAACTTATTTTATACATTGTATAAGCAAGCATTTGTGCAAGCAAAACGAAGGCTGCAATAAGGGAGGTTAAGCTTAACATGGCGGAAGAAAAGATTTCGCAAATTAAAGATCGGGACATTGGTGTAGAAATGCGTGACTCCTTTATGGATTATGCAATGAGCATCATTGTAAGCCGGGCTTTGCCTGATGTACGTGACGGTTTAAAACCTGTGCATCGGCGTATATTATTTGCCATGTCAGAGCTTGGTATGGCTCCAGATAAACCGTATAAGAAATCAGCAAGAATCGTTGGTGAAGTTATTGGTAAGTATCACCCTCATGGTGATTCTGCGGTATACGAAACGATGGTACGGATGGCGCAAGATTTCTCTATGCGTTATATGTTAGTGGATGGTCATGGTAACTTTGGATCGATCGATGGCGATATGGCAGCAGCTATGCGTTACACAGAAGCTCGTTTGTCTAAAATTGCTATGGAAATGTTACGTGATATCAACAAAGAAACAATCGATTTTGCACCTAACTATGATGGTGAAGAAAAAGAGCCTATCGTTTTACCAGCTCGCTATCCTAACTTATTAGTAAATGGTGTGTCCGGTATCGCTGTAGGTATGGCTACCAATATTCCTCCGCATAATTTAGGCGAAGTTATAGATGGTGTACAAGCGATGATCCAGAATCCAGAGATTACTTCTATGGAACTGATGGATTATATTCAAGGCCCTGATTTCCCAACCTCTGGTTATATTTTAGGACGCTCTGGTATTCGTCAAGCGTACCAAACAGGTCGTGGATCGGTAACGATGCGTGCCAAAGCAACAATCGAGGAAAATAACAACAAAGCACGTATCGTGGTCAATGAATTACCTTATCAGGTCAACAAAGCTCGTTTAGTAGAGAAAATTGCTGAACTGGTACGTGAGAAAAGAATCGAAGGTATTACCGATCTACGTGATGAATCTGACCGTAACGGTATGCGTGTCGTTATTGAACTACGTCGTGATGTGAATCCAAGCGTAGTACTGAATAACTTGTACAAACACACAGCGATGCAATCTACATTTGGTGTGAATATGCTAGCTATCGTTAACAATGAACCTAAATTGCTAACTTTACGTGAAGTACTACATCACTATATTCAACATCAGATCGAAGTTATTCGTCGTCGTACACAATATGATCTCAAAAAAGCAGAAGCACGCGCTCATATTTTAGATGGTTTGCGTGTAGCTTTAGATAATCTAGATGAAGTTATCCGTATGATTCGTGCTTCCAATACAAGCGATGTTGCTCGTGAAAGTCTAATTGAGCGTTTTTCTCTTAGTCTAGAGCAAGCACAAGCGATTATGGATATGCGTTTACAACGTTTAACAGGACTAGAACGTGAGAAAATCGAGAACGAATACAATGAATTGTTAGTCAAAATTGCTGAATACCGCGAAATTTTGGCAAATGAAGATTTGGTTCTTGAAATTATCAGTACAGAGCTTAATGAAATCAAAGAACGTTTTGGTGATGAGCGCCGTACAGAAATCACAGTAGGCGAAGAAAGTATTCTGGATGAAGATTTGATACCGAAAGAAGAAGTTATTGTTACAGTAACGCATACCGGTTATATCAAACGCTCACCAGTTACAACATTCCGTAGCCAAAAACGTGGTGGACGCGGTGTTATTGGGATGGATATGAAAGATACTGACTTTGTGCAGCATCTATTTGTAACCAACTCTCATAACCATCTGCTATTCTTTACAGACAAAGGTAAAGTATACCGCATCAAAGCCTATGAGATTCCTGAATTGGGACGTACAGCGCGTGGAACACCGGTCATCAACCTTATTCAGATTGAACAAGGCGAATCGGTTAACGCAGTCATTTCTGTAGAACAATTTGAAGGAGATCAACATCTATTCTTTGCAACCAAGCAAGGGGTCGTGAAAAAAACACGTCTGGATGATTACACCAATATCCGTAAAGGCGGTTTGATCGCAATCAATATGCGTGAAGATGATGAGCTGATTGAAGTCAAATTAACAGATGGCAAACAAGAGATTATCATGGGTACTTCTTATGGTATGTCTATTCGCTTCTCTGAAGGCAACGTTCGCCCTATGGGACGTAGTGCGACAGGGGTAAAAGGTATTACCCTCGATGAAGGCGATGCAGTCATTGGTATGGATATCGTCGATGATGATCAGAAAGTATTGATCGTTACATCGAAAGGTTACGGTAAACGTACACCAGGTTCTGACTACCGTATTCAGACACGTGGTGGTAAAGGAATCAAAACGATGAATGTAACCGATAAAAATGGTAAGTTAGCAGGTCTGAAAGTAGTTAAAGACGAAGAAGACCTAATGATTATCACAACAAGCGGAACATTGATTCGAATGGATATTGAAGGAATCTCTACGATGGGACGTAACACACAGGGTGTCAAACTGATTCATATTCGTGATGAAGATTCTGTAGCTACGATCTGCCGTACAGACAAAAACGAAGAAGACGAGTCACCAGACGATGAAGTATTTGCTGAAGATGCAATAGGTAGTACAGAAGAGCAAGATACTGTGCAACCAGACACTGAGCAAGAAATCGCTATCGATGATACAGAAGAAGCAGAA
Source organism: Paenibacillus sp. KACC 21273 (assembly GCF_028736095.1). Taxonomy (NCBI): domain Bacteria; kingdom Bacillati; phylum Bacillota; class Bacilli; order Caryophanales; family Paenibacillaceae; genus Paenibacillus; species Paenibacillus sp. KACC 21273. The sequence continues at coordinate 5,348,465 of NZ_CP117876.1, read as the reverse complement.
TAATCTTTTTTAAATATGGCGAAATAAAAAGAGAACTTTCTAAAAAAGAAAGTTCTCTTTTTTTATATCTATCCACCAAAAAATAGTTAAGAAGTTTACTAAATTAGATTGAAGAAATGACAAATACCGCATATAATAAGTCTAAGTAATCAAGTCTTTAGTCCCTATTTTGTACATAAATTTTTAGAACTAGCGAATAATGAAAAATGCGATCTAAAGGTTTTTAGTATCTTAAATAGAGTGAGGTTAATCCAATGCCAGCGATATTAATTGATGATGTAACACCAGGCGTACGAATTACACACGATGTATTCACAACTCAAGGCAATTTGCTTTTTCCTAAAGGCAAAACAGTCATGCCCAAAGATATAGAAATTTTGCGTGCTTTCTTAATAGAAGAAATTAATAATGGGAAAACACCAAAAGAAGAAATAAAGACTTCTTCCGCTGAATCTAATACCACCAATGAAATAGGAGCAAAAGTAAAAGCATTACAAAAAGTGTTATCGTTTGAAAAAGACTATGAAAAGATGATTACTTTGCTTAAAAATGCTTTTCGGAATATGACAGCAACAGAAATCCCTGTTTTAGAATTACGCGGGCAGCTAGAAAAGCTGTTACAGTATACAAGAGAATATAATGTATTAACGTTTTATCCGAAAGGTATGAACAAGCAAGATTACTGGTACCATAATGCAGTGCTGACTAGTCTTACTTCTTATAAAATTTCTAAATGGTTAGGGCTTCCTACTAATGAAGGAATGCAAGTCGCTTTTGCAGGGCTTTTCCATGATATCGGTAATGCCAAAATTGATTTGGATATTTTACAAAAGCCTTCCAAACTAACATCATCAGAAGTGGAAGAAATACGTAGACACACGATGTACGGCTACGAACTCCTCAAAAATGTTAAAGGTATTAGCGAAGGGGTACGTTTAGCAGCACTACAACATCATGAGAAAGTA
>NZ_CP117876.1:5287500-5342500 GCF_028736095.1 Paenibacillus sp. KACC 21273 | reverse complement strand
TTTGACTGGGGCGGTCGCCTCCTAAAGTGTAACGGAGGCGCCCTAAGGTTCCCTCAGAATGGTTGGAAATCATTCGAAGAGTGTAAAGGCATAAGGGAGCTTGACTGCGAGACAGACACGTCGAGCAGGGACGAAAGTCGGGCTTAGTGATCCGGTGGTACCGCATGGAAGGGCCATCGCTCAACGGATAAAAGCTACCCTGGGGATAACAGGCTTATCTCCCCCAAGAGTCCACATCGACGGGGAGGTTTGGCACCTCGATGTCGGCTCATCGCATCCTGGGGCTGAAGTAGGTCCCAAGGGTTGGGCTGTTCGCCCATTAAAGCGGTACGCGAGCTGGGTTCAGAACGTCGTGAGACAGTTCGGTCCCTATCTGTCGTGGGCGTAGGAAATTTGAGAGGAGCTGTCCTTAGTACGAGAGGACCGGGATGGACGCACCGCTGGTGTACCAGTTGTTCCGCCAGGAGCATCGCTGGGTAGCTACGTGCGGAAGGGATAAGCGCTGAAAGCATCTAAGCGTGAAGCCCCCCTCAAGATGAGATTTCCCAGTATGTAAGACCCCTTGTAGACGACGAGGTCAATAGGTTGGGGGTGGAAGTGCCGTAAGGCATGGAGCTGACCAATACTAATCGGTCGAGGGCTTATCCAAATAAGCTAACACGCGATGGTTTTCGTTTTCGGATTCAGTTTTCAGGGAGCAACACACCTGCCTGTTTGGTAATGATGGCGGAGGGGTTCCACACGTACCCATCCCGAACACGACCGTTAAGCCCTCCAGCGCCGATGGTACTTGGACCGCAGGGTCCTGGGAGAGTAGGACGTTGCCAAGCAACGCGCAAGACCGAAAAGAGTGATTCCTGATTGAAGGATTCGCTCTTTTTTTGTATATAAAAGGATGGAAATCATGGTGTGGTAATAAGTCTGGTGAACAGGGTGGAGGGACAGGTGTAGGGATAGATGGTTTACTGCTGCTGTTGTAGGCGAGGAATATGCAATGTCTGGGGATTATTTTATAATAGACTTGTTGTGCGAACCTTTCTAACTTTCTTCGAGTAGTGTTCTAGTAGTCTATCCCTTTATACCTTTGTCTCTCTAACGTAACGTTTCTCCTACTCATTCTCACTTTCCTTCATTTCTATGTACTTTTGATGCTCTTTTCTCTCTACTAATCGGCTCTGCCTAATGCTGTCCTTCTCTTCCCCTAGTGCCGTTTTTGATCTCCTGATAGTACATAGATTGTAAAGTAGTCTGGTCTTTTGCTTTAGGTTTGTGGAGTATCTTTCATTAGATATCTTTTGCTCTGCATTTTCTCATGCTCTTTACTTTTATTCGCTTCCTGTTGTTGGGGGAGAATACACTGAGTTTTAATACATATTTTGTACAGTATTTGAAACGGTTGATTGGTACGGCTATATAAGTACGTACTAAGAAGCTTTCAGTTTGATTAGATCAGTCAATATAAATCGATTGCAAGAGTTAGAACACAGGATGAATGATTCTAAAAGGCTATGCTATAGCTTCATAAGAGCTTTAATAATGCTTCGATAGAGTGTTACATATCTTAAACTAGCCCTGATTGTAGGCTTAAGAAACATGTTTAGATACATCTTTCGCTCAAATATTTACTCAACAATAGAGAGAATATATAAGATTTTGTATCTTCATTTCGTGGAAGTGTAACTGTTTTGTTACAGAAGTTGTTGAAACAACAGTTATAATAGAGACAAGTAATAAATAGGTCTAAGGTCATGATAGCGGAAAAAAGTTATTTTAATATATTATTTAAAAATATCTAAAAAATAATTAAGACGTAATTGCGTACTGCATAAAGATGTATAATGTATAATTATACATCTTGCCAATGAAGATATTCATTAATGTCTAATGGAGTAAAAAATAACTTCAATAATACTGGATGATTGTTTTAGTTAGGGGGACGATGTGATGTGGGGGAAAAGCAAACATCGAATATGGAATGTATTATGGGTAGGCGTTTTTTTAGGGATATTAGCAGGTTGTTCTCAATCTAATATTTCTTGGACTCATTATCAAGGTGCTTTTGTAGAGTCTAGCTTTCCTATTCCAGAAGAAGTGAAAGAGATGGATACCATTATTAATAATAGTAAAATGAATTATGTACGTTATGAGTTACCAGGTATCGAATCTTCTACTTTACCAGAAGCATATATGCAAGAAATTAAAAACTGGGGCTGGAAGCAACAACAGGAAAGTATAGGTGAAAGTAATACCAATTTTGTATTTATTCAAGGGGATCGCACGTTACAATTGGTATTGCAGAAAAATTACTTAACTGTCATTGTACCTGATAAAAGTTCAAGAGCACCTATTGCTGAAGCTACTATTAACCCGTAATATGGCGAAATGAATAGAGTGAGTATGCTTTATCTAAGCTATAAAATACAAATAAAAAAGTAACATCAAAAAAACGGTATCTCTTTGTTAAAAGATACCGTTTTTTGATGTTTATTCTGTGTAATTGTTATTGATCTTTAAGCATTGTTACTGACCTTTAAGCTATGAATGCTGGGAATAGTGTGAGTAACTGGAGATGAATCCAGTTAGGTTTCCCCATATAGATAGCAGACAGCTTAGTTGTTAAAAAGAGAGCAATGCTTACTAATTACTATAATGGTGGGTAGCTAATGACTATAATGCTAACTACTATAATAGAGAATAGTTTGATTTTATTATTCATGCACTATCGCTACAGCAATCGAATCTTAATACTGTATTAGCTTATTGAATATTTGGCTGGAACATTTTACTTATAGCTTTAACTAATATAATTGTTGAGAACTGTTGAGCACGATTGATTATTTTGAGCATGACTACGTACTATAAATAAAGAATGAGTATAGTGCTGAAGCTATTGAATATAATAAGATACTTCTTCTTTTGTCAATTTAATAATGCCATCTTTACGTTTACGGAATAAACGAAGTAAGATAATCAAACGAGGTAAGCAGAACCAAATATGCCACATGACTAAAGAGATTGAGAAGTCGAGTGGAAGCCACATACACAAAATAGCGGCAAAGCAAAATCCGATCCACGTTGTATGTAATAACACTCTGCGGAATGTAGAATAGCCCATAAATTGATCTGGTAAATAACCGATCCATGGAAATTGGATTTGAAATTTCCAACGTTTACGTAAGTGATTAACGGTCATGATCAATACAGAGCGAGAAATCACATATTGAATCCATAACACTAAAGGAAAAGAAAGTAGCCAAAATCCAATACTAGACCATGAGAAGTAATAAAGCTCAATCATTAACGTGACAATAGGTACTAATAAATAAATCCAGTTCCACATTCTAGTGACTGGCCATTTTTTAATAAGTTGGTATTGATAAAATGTTGCATTTTGTTGAGCTTCTGTTACCATTCAATGCGCCCCTCCTTTTAGTGATGATTTGCTACTAAGATTACAATATAGAAATGTTTATTTTTGATAGCATTAGTAATAAGCGTTATTTATTGAAGTGACTGGTTGTTATCATTATATCGGTCAAATATGTACCTTTTGAAATACACGAGCTTAAATTATAAGTCTTTTTGTAGATCGAAGCGAAGTTGAGACGATATCTGTTATTTTGATTATAATAAGAATAGGGAACAATACACAATAAATATTATAGGAATGACAATATGAATAATAAATGGATACCTTCTACAACGAAACAATGCAAAGCTCCTCTATACGATGCTTTATCTCGTTATGCTTCTTCTACTCAGAAAAGCTTCCATGTGCCAGGACACAAAAATGGTATGATCTATACTGATGTACTCAACCAAATGACCGGGGCAGATTTATTCCATTCTGTATTGCAATGGGATGTTACTGAAATTAGTGGTACAGATGACCTTCATCATCCTGAAGGAGTTATTCAAGAAGCCCAACAGTTAGCAGCACAATGTTTTGGAGCTGAAGAAAGTCATTTTCTTATAGGTGGAAGTACAGTTGGTAACTTAGCTCTTATTTTAACAGTATGTAGTCATCCTGGTGATATCATTATTGTACAGCGTAATGTCCATAAATCTGTTCTAAACGGATTGATGATGGCAGGAGCGAAAGCAGTCTTTTTAACGCCAGAGATAGATCAAACAAGTGGTTTGGCTGTAATTCCTAGTATTGAAAATATAGAAGCAGCTCTTACACAATATCCTACAGCTAGAGCTGTTTTTCTTTCGTCGCCTAATTATTATGGCATGGGGAAAGACTTGAGTGATATTGCTGCTACTTGTTATCGGTATGAGATACCACTATTGGTAGATGAAGCGCATGGAGCACATTATGGTCATCATCAGCGTTTTCCTAATAGTGCACTCACTGCCGGTGCAGATGGTGTGGTGCAATCCACTCACAAAATGTTATCGTCGATGACGATGAGTGCTATGTTACATGTGCAGGGTGATTTGCTTACTCGTTCTTTATTAAAGCAGCGGTTAACTATGATTCAGAGTTCAAGCCCCTCGTATCCGTTGATGGCTTCTTTAGACCTGAGTCGTTATATATTAGATTGTTATGGAGAACAAGTCTTTGCTACAGGGTTACAAGCTAGAGATACTTTTATTGATGAATTAGCTCGTCATCAAAGATTTGGTTATTTATTGTGCTCCGAAGAATATTATACACAAGATCCTTTTAAAGTGGTGATCTACGATCGGGACGGTTATTTATCTGGCGAAGTCTTGCAAGAACGGTTAGAGTATTATGGATGTGTGCCTGAGATGAGTGATGATCGATATGTTGTATTGGTATTTAGTATGGGTTCGACGTTAGACGATAGTTATTGTCTGTTAGAAGCTCTGGCAAAGATTGCTCAAGAACCCCTGCAATCTATTGTGATAGGTGATACAAATGATATAGAGCAAGATACTATTTCTACCTTATTAGAGCTTACAGACTGTTCTGAGGTCGCAAATGATAATGATGCAGAGCAGAGAGAACAGAAAGTGTATATAGATTCCAATTTATCGACTATATCTGAGCCTATCTTATTTACAATGACACCGATTGATGAAGACAAAATAGAAGTTATTGCTCTAGAACAGGCAGAAGGACGAATATGTGCAGAAATGGTGATTCCTTACCCTCCAGGCATTCCGATTTTGTATGCAGGAGAAACAATCCATTCATCTGTATATACTAGACTATTAACGTTACGAACACATGGTCATAAAATACAAGGCACTGCTGATGCTACATTAAATACATTGCGTGTCTATCAATAGAGGTCTACCGCGAAGTAGTCTACAGAAAGCAGGAATAAGAATGAAGTCAAAAGGTTTATTTATTGTGTTAGAAGGTATGGATGGTAGTGGCAAAACAAGTCAGCTTGAGCATATTAAACGTTACTTGAACGAACAAGGGATAGATTTTTTATCAACTCGTGAACCGGGAGGAATCTCTGTTTCTGAACAGATTCGTGAAGTGATTTTGAATGTAGATAATGATATGAGTGGTCTAACCGAGTGTCTGCTATACGCTAGTGCTAGAAGAGAACATTTAATTCAGAAAGTGATTCCTGCTCTAAATGATGGACGAATCGTTATCTGTGATCGGTATGTGATGTCTTCTTTGGCTTATCAAGGATATGGACGTGAACTAGGTAAAGCTGTAATGGATATTAATCAATTGGCTATTAATGTAGATGGTCAGCAGTATTGGGCGGATATGAATATCTACATCGATGTGAAGCCAGAAGTAGGATTAGAACGCATTATGTCCAAATCAGGTGAACGTGAAGTCAACCGGCTTGATCTGGAGACGCTGGAATTTCATCATCGGGTACATAAAGGATATATGGAACTGTCCGAGCAACATGCAGAGCAGTTTGTAATGATCAATGGTGAACAGGATGAACACAGTGTTTTTGGCGATATTAAGCAGGTATTGGATCAGTTGATTTAAGCTTACCGTGTATAACAATAAGGAATATGCTTCTGATTTGGGGCAGTCGGTTACAATATGAATAAAGAGTAAATAGAGGTATTATTCGTATAGATGTCGAATAAACTAAACAGGGCTAGGTGCCTTACAGATCTGTAAAAGGAGGGCTATTATAATGAAACTGATTATTGCGATCGTGCAAGATAAAGATAGTAACCGTCTATCAGGCGAATTGGTAAAAGCTAATTTTCGGGCTACCAAACTAGCGAGTACGGGTGGATTTCTACGTGCTGGAAATACAACATTTATGATTGGTGTTGATGATAGCCAGATCGAAGCTGTTATGGAAGTCATTCGTAATAGTTGTAAAATTCGTGAGCAACTGGTTACACCGGTAACTCCGATGAGCGGTACAACCGATTCGTATCTTCCATTGCCAGTAGAAGTACAGGTGGGTGGCGCTACTGTATTCGTTATGCCTGTTGAACGCTTTGAGCATTTCTAAAAAAGTTTTTGATTTTATTTCAAAAAATACGCAAAAATCGTTACATCTTCAAACATAATAGAATAATAAAGAGTATAATTAAGAAATAAACAGAGGATCGGTTACGTTATTGAGAACCGGTCCGTCTTTATTATCTGCTACCAATCGGTTATCGTTCGACAAGCTAATACGTAAAAATTGAAGTTTTTTCATTTTACTATTCGCAAATCGTAACATTTGAACGATACTAATTAATAACGACTCTGTTTAGCAACTGCTAATTGATATATACAAAACCAAGCATGTATAAAGGAAGTCTGGACTTTACAGCTAGAAGTCTAATGCCAGCAAAGAAAGGAAGAGAATAATGAAAATCAACCCCGGTTATCCTCCATTAAAAAGTAATCCTATCGTATCGGATACTCCTAATAAAGTTGTACAACAACGGAACTTTTCAGATGTTCTTCATAATCATGGTGCTCAAGCAACACATGATGATATCCAACGTCAATTTAAAGAAATTCAAATGCAGGGTGACCGGCTTGCGAAATCAATGACACTACGCGAACTCAAATCGTATCAAATGTTAGTAAAACGCTTTTTGGAAGATACGGTTCGTCGCGGTGTTAAAGTAAAAGAAACACAAAGCTTTGATCGTCGGGGTCGGGGCAAAAAGTATAAATTGTTAGATGAAGTCGATTCCATGTTGCTAAGTATGGCTGAAGAATTGCTTCAAAGTGAAGAAGGAAGAATAGAATTATTGCAGCGGATGGGCGAAATTCGCGGTATGCTGATTAATTTTCTATATTAAGAAAGTAAAATAGATGTGTTGAAGTGTGTGGTTCAGTAAGGAGGCACCATGTCTTTTCAAGAAATTATCGGGCAAGATATTGCCAAGCAGATGTTACAGAACGGTCTGCGTAGTCAAAAGATTTCTCATGCGTATTTGTTTAGCGGCCCAGCAGGTAGCGGACAAATGAAAATGGCTAACAGCTTTGCTCAAGCTTTGGTATGTATTCATAAAGGTGATGAAGCCTGTGGAGAATGTATACAATGTCGTAAAATGAAAAATGGAAATCATCCTGATTTTCATGTGATCGAGCCGGATGGTGCTTCGATTAAAATTGAGCAAATCCGCGATATTCAGCGGATTTTTTCGTATCGTTCAGAATCGGGAAACCGTAAAATATATATTATTAAAGATGCAGATAAAATGACGATACAAGCGTCTAATAGTCTGTTAAAATTTCTAGAAGAACCACCAGCACCAGCGGTAGCTATCCTTTTAACAGAAAATGCACAGTCAGTATTACCTACGATTCGTTCTCGTACACAACCTATAGTATTTACGCCACCTGATCCTCAGAAAATGGCTCAAATCTTAGGAGATGAAGGATTTCCAATGCCTTTAGTACGATGTGTTGTTCATATTGCGTCTGATCTAGATGAATGCCGAGAATTGCTAGCAGAGAATTGGTTTGCAGAAATCAGAAACGTAATGTTACAATTAGGGAAGGAATCCGCAGGTAGAGGGAGTATGAGCCTTATTACTGCTCAGCAAAAGCTGTTTAAAGGCGGACTTGGAGATCATATTGAGCCTGTATTTGATCTTTTCCACTTATGGTTTAAGGATATGATTCATATCCAGATTGGAAGGCACGAGAGTATCGTTTTTATAGATCAGTTAGAGTCTCTCTCCAAAGTGGCTACCACTCGTGATATGCAGCATTGGATATCTTGTATGTCGCTTGCTGCAGAGTGTAAGAAAATGCTTCGTTCTCATGTGAATCCACAGTTATGCATGGAGCAATTTCTTATAGGCGTTAGCGGTTGAAGGAGCTTCATCACAGACCGGACGGTGTATAACATCATGCGGAGCGCACAAGCTTAACAACGCACACTTTTTGAATACGTCATGTCAGGTGAACACAAGAAGTAATTCTTCAGATCGGAATTTTTGCCGTAGAGTTGAAAAACGGTATTGGCAAATGAGGGGGCTTATCTTTTGTATAGTGTAGTAGGAGTCCGCTTTAAAAAAGCGGGTAAAATATATTATTTCGATCCGTTAGACTTTCCAGTCGAAAGTGAACAACACGTTATTGTAGAAACTGCACGTGGGATTGAATATGGTAAAGTAGTGATTGGCAAAAAAGAGGTAAATGAGTCGGATGTCGTTCTTCCTTTGAAAAAAGTGATTCGGATTGCAGAAGATCATGATGCTCAAGTGGTAGAAGAAAATCGGATCGCAGCTAAAAATGCTTTTACGACCTGTTTAAACAAAATCAGAGAGCATGAGCTGAAAATGAAACTTGTCGATGTAGAATTTACATTTGATCGCAATAAAATCATTTTCTATTTTACAGCAGAAGGTCGAGTCGATTTTCGAGAACTGGTTAAAGATTTAGCAAGCATTTTCCGTACACGTATCGAATTGCGTCAAATCGGTGTGCGTGATGAAGCTAAAATGCTAGGCGGTATAGGTCCTTGTGGACGTATTCTATGCTGTTCTTCCTGGTTAGGTGATTTTGAGCCAGTATCAATCAAAATGGCTAAAGATCAAAGCTTGTCCTTGAATCCGACCAAGATTTCTGGATTGTGTGGACGTCTAATGTGTTGTCTTAAATTCGAGCATGATAATTATGAGAGCGTGAAGGAAGAACTTCCGGCTATCGGTAAATTTGTCGTCACTTCGCTAGGCGATGGTAAAGTGGTCGGTATCAATGCCGGTTCGCGTACTGTACATGTTCAGATCTTTGATATCAGTAAAGTCAAAGAACTGCCATTGGATGACGTGGTCGTGAAGTAAACCCGATCAAGGCTGCTTTTGAGGTGGGAACTTGGAGAAGAAAAATCTTTTTACACACATTCACGAATTGGAAACAAAGATGGATCATATGCATGGCGATATGGGTAAAATGAAGCAAGCTGTGAAAGAGCTGTTAGAAGAAAATCAACGTCTAAGTACTGAAAATGAACAATTGCGTCGTGTTCTGAAAAAAGAAGTTCCTGTTATTGAACCTAAATCGGTAGGAACGTACTCTTCTAAATTGTATTCAGACTTACCTGATCTAGAAGTAGTTGGAGAAGGTTATGATAATCTGGCACGTATTTATCACGAAGGCTTCCATATCTGTAATGTGTATTATGGACATTTGCGTACAGAAGGCGATTGCTTGTTCTGCCTTTCTTTTTTGAATAAATCTGAATAGTATCATTATCCAAACCGCGGACAGCAACATGCCGCGGTTTTTATATAGTATCGATGTAAAAGCGCAGGATCATTTCTAAAGAAAGCAAGATCAGAAAGGAAATACCATGAACGAACAACCACTTCTGGCAGATGAGCGTATTGATGATCTGCTCACGTACAATCTTAAAATTATTCAAAGTCGAGAAGTATTTAGCTTTTCGATGGATGCGGTATTGTTAGCACGATTTGCAAGTATTCCTAAGCGTGGTAAAGTGATTGATCTATGTACAGGCAATGGAGTCATTCCTATTTTGTTGTCGACACGTACCCATGCTAGTATTGAAGGGGTAGAAATACAAGAACGCCTGGCAGATATGGCAATGCGTAGTGTGACGATGAATGGCTTAGAAGAACAAGTCAAAATTCGAGTACAAGATCTTAAAGATATGCCACTTGTCGGTGAACGAGAAGCGTATGATGCGGTAACAGTAAATCCACCTTATGCGCCTGTAACAGGAAGTGATATGAAATTAAATATCCATCATGCTATGGCAAGACATGAGATTGGATGTACGCTGGAAGATGTGATTCGTACATCTTCCAAACTGCTTCGTAACGGTGGTAAACTGTCAATGGTTCACCGTCCTCATCGCTTAGCAGATATTATTATTTTGATGCGACAATATGGAGTAGAGCCAAAACGTATTCGATTTGTACATCCTCGTCAACATATGGAAGCCAATATGGTATTGATTGAAGGATTACGTGGAGGAAAGCCTGAAATGCGTATGTTACCGCCACTTATCGTATATGATGAACAGGAGCAATACACTACAGATCTCAAAGCAGTCTATTACGGGTTAAAGGAGTCACTATGAGCATACAGATTCAAAAAAGCTTTGCCAAAGGGGAGTCTGCTGTTCTGCACGAAGGAGCAGGTACGTTATATCTTGTTGCTACTCCGATTGGTAACTTGGAAGATATGACTTATCGTGCTGTACGCACACTGCAAGAATGCGATATCGTTGCTGCTGAAGATACAAGGCAGACACGTAAATTATTGACTCATTTTGATATTACACCAGGCAAATTACTTAGTTATCATGAGCACAATAAAAAAGCGAGCGGCCCTGAATTAATCCGCCTTATTATAGAAGGAAGTAGTCTTGCACTTGTAAGCGATGCAGGATTGCCTGCTATTTCGGATCCCGGGCAAGAATTGGTGAAGCTGGCATTAGAACAGCAAATTGCGGTTGTGCCTATTCCTGGGGCAAATGCGGCTTTATCTGCTTTGATTGCTTCTGGATTATCGACAGATCGGTTTACATTTGTAGGATTTTTGCCAAGAGACAGCAAAGGTCAAGAAGAAGTACTAGGTAGTGTTAAGCATGGAGCAGGTACATTACTATTATATGAATCTCCCCATCGCATTATCAAAACGTTACTGGCGATTGCACATCATCTTGGAAATCGTAATATCGTATTAGCACGCGAGCTAACGAAGCGTCATGAAGAGTGGACACGAGGCAGTGTTGAAGAAGCATTAGAATGGTTAGAAACTCATCCACCTATCGGCGAATATTGCGTTGTTATTGAAGGGCAATCGTTAACTGAAGCCAAAGCAGAAGCAAGTGAATGGTGGCAACAGATGAGTATCGAAGAACATGTGATGCACTACGAAAATAAAGAAAACATTTCACGTAAAGATGCTATGAAAAAAACAGCAAAAGACCGCGAAATCTCTAAACGTGATGTGTATCAAGTTCTTTTAGATGAACAAGAGTAAACCGTCTAAAAATGCTTTCTCAATAACTGATTTTAGAGTCTATATTTATAATAGAAGAAACTCGTTATATCTATTATTTTTTCACAAAAATGAATATTCAAATAGGTAACATAATGTAGGAATCTTAAATTGTTTAAGATTCCTTTTTGATGTGTAAATTGGAAGTACTATGCAAAAGGAAGTATAATAAACGCCAAGCCTTTTTTTGAAAACCAAAAGAAAGCAAAAAAATACCTTTACCCAGACAAAATGCTGAGTAAAGGCCCAAGGAGATATTAAAAAGGTTAGAATTAATAAGTTGATAATTCTAGTATAACCTATTTTATTTATTTTGTCACAGGGACAGGAATTTCGGAAATACATTCATTACAAACGATTTTTCCTTTAAAATAAGTTACATTTTCAGCATTACCGCAGAAAATACAAGCAGGCTCGTATTTTTTAAGCATGATGCGTTCGCCATCAACGTAGATTTCCAAAGCGTCTTTTTCTCCGATACCTAGTGTACGGCGAAGTTCGATAGGAATTACTACGCGGCCCAATTCGTCTACTTTTCTTACAATACCAGTTGATTTCATCATTACTGATCAATCCTCTCAAATTTAAATATATTAGTTGTTATTGGTTTGTTTGATGTGCTATCATTCGACAAATTTCTATGTTTTATGATATTCATAATACCAACGTTTCCCAAATCAGTCAACCTATAAATTGAGAAAAATAGAGTTTTTTTCTGTTTTTTTTGAAAAAATATTTTTATATAGCGGTATTATAAGGTATTATGGGCTTAAAATTATTTTGTCGATTTGGAAATTCGTAACTTGTATATACCGACATCATTCGACATTATCATCGAAGAATTTATTTTTAATTTTAAATAGTTGTGTTTTAGAGATAGAAGGAGGAGTTTGTTTTGAAGCCTGTACAACCTTTAGGAGAAGAAAAAGTATTTAAAGATCCTGTACATAATTATATCCACGTGCAAGATCGTTTAATCTGGACATTGATTAATACACCTGAATTTCAAAGATTACGTCGTATCAGACAATTGGGAACTTCTTATTTAACTTTTCATGGAGCAGAGCATAGTCGATTTTCTCATTCATTAGGTGTGTATGAAATTACACGTCGTATTATTTCTCAATTTGAACGTGGTGGTTATGAAGATTGGCCGCGAGAAGAAAGTCTAGTGGCTTTGTGTGCAGCTTTATTGCATGATCTAGGTCATGGGCCTTTTTCACATTCTATAGAAGAAGCATTTGATATGGATCATGAAGAATGGACCTGTCGTATTCTGCTTGGCGATACAGAAGTAAACCGTGTATTGGAAGAAGCAGAAACAGGTCTAGCTGAACGAGTCGCTTCTGTTATTCGCAAAGATTATGAAAAACCGATTGTTGTCAATTTGGTGTCTAGTCCGCTGGATGCTGATCGTATGGACTATTTGTTACGTGATGCTTATTTTACAGGCGTGAATTATGGAACGATTGATGTGGATCGTATTTTGCGGATGCTTCGTCCTCATAATGGTAGAGTAGTGGTTAAAGAATCTGGGATGCATGCGATTGAAGATTATTTGATGGCACGTTATCAAATGTACTGGCAAGTGTACTTTCATCCTGTAACTCGAAGTTCGGATATTGTTTTGCGACAGATTTTCCGCCGGGCTAAAGAATTGTTCGATCAAGGATTTGCATTTAAATTTTTACCGTACCCGTTACCTGCTTTATTTGAAGGAAATATTCAAGTACATGATTATTTATTGCTAGATGAAGCATTAGTACAGACAGCTTTTATGCAGTGGACACGAGAAGATGATGAAATTCTTGCAGATGTGTGTCATCGCTTTATGCAACGTAGACTGTATAAATATGTAGAGACCGATTTAATTGATTTGGAAACGATCGATAGTATTCGAAATGAATTTGCTAGAGTGGGATTGCATCCTCAATATGATCTGGAAATCGATTTTCCAACTGATCTTCCTTATGATGTATTTCGTCCGGGCGATCCGAAAAAGGAAAAACAAATTCTACTATTAGATCGTCAAAATCGTATTCAAGAAATTTCAGAAGTATCGGATATTGTACGTTCAATCAGCGGTATTCATCGTGGTCGATATCATCTCTACTATCCGCAGGATAAATTGGAAAAAGTCATTCATCAGTTATCAGAAGAAGTAGCAGCAATATTTGAAAATAAAATCAATCCACCTCAAATGGAATTTGAAATCTAAAATAAAAGAAAAAAGTGTGTAAAACAGAGAAGGAGCGAGGAAAATATATGTTATTTGATACACATACTCACTTGGATTCGATTGAATTTGCCGATGATCGTAAAGAAGTCATTGAACGTGCTTATGCACAGGGTGTAACACGTATGATCAATGTTGGCTTCAACCGCGAAACGATTCCAACCACAATGGAATTGGTAGAAAGTTACGAATTTATATATGCAGCGATAGGTTGGCATCCTGTAGATGCGATTCATATGCAACCTGGTGATCTCGAATGGATCGAATCGTTATGCAAACATGAGAAAGTAGTTGCTATCGGTGAGATTGGTCTTGATTATCACTGGGATACTTCTCCAAAAGAAGTGCAACACAAAGTATTACGTGAACAAATTGGTCTGGCACGCTCCATTCATATGCCGATTGTGATTCATAATCGTGATGCACACGAAGATATTGTAAAGATTTTACGTGAAGAAAATGCACATGAAGTCGGAGGAGTGATGCACTCTTTTTCAGGTAGCTGGGAAACAGCCAAAATGTGTCTTGATATGGGCTTCCATTTATCGTTTGGAGGACCGATTACATTCAAAAATGCGAAGCAACCTAAAGAGGTGTTACAAAAGGTTCCGATGGACCGTCTTTTACTTGAAACAGATTCCCCATTTTTGACACCACATCCTTATCGTGGAAAACGAAATGAGTCCGGTTATGTGACACTTGTAGCAGAAGCGGCAGCGGCGCTAAAAGGGGTATCACTGGAAGAAATTAGTACAATTACAACTAAAAATGCACTGGAACGATTTGGCATTCGATGAAAAACAGAGTAAATCACGCAAAAAACATCGTTAAACGGATATATGAATAAATTATCATCAAAAAATCGAAGAATATGACAACTTTTTAACCATTTATTCAGAAAAACGTGCTTGCTCGTCGCTTTACATGAGGGTTGGGTTCGGGATATTATTTCATCAGTGATTTAATCTTGCTGTTATCACGCAAGATTCCATGATTCGGTCTCGCTGAGTTTCCTGCATAGGAAAACGGGGGAACCAACATATGTCTTCAAGCCATTATTATCAGAATACCGAAGTCATTATGTATGATTCCTTTTACAGGGTCTATGGGGTGAATTGGAGGTACTCGCGCCATGAGCGGAGGAGCCTTCAAAGGGCAAGCAATACAATGTGTCCGAATCCGACAGCTAACCCCGTAAGCGATGCAGAGGCAACCTCGTATTTTCTAACGTTTTCCGAACTGTATTCAAATACGTCGGGAGCCAAGGAAAAGTTGCTCTTGCTCTTTTCCAGAGGCTTCTTTTGTTTTGGGCAAAAGGAAAAGGTATAGAGATACGATATTTGAAGCTTGATCTTTCAGATATTAGGTATGTCCCTTAGACTGACCATGGCGCAGGCATTTTTGAACATCACGAAAGATTATCACACAGATTCGATAATCTTATGCTTACGATCAGCCTGTGAAAATTCTGTTATATAGTCGCGTCATATACAATTACGTCACAGCTAGACGGCGAGACTATGAAGGAGGACGGAAGAAGTGGCAATTGCTCCTTTCGAAAAAACCCATGGTTCGCGCTCATCCAGCATGTCTTATGCGCTGAGTTGGAAGCAACAAAATCTACGCTATGTATTGTGGGCTGCATTATTGGTTATCGCTCTTGCAGCGATGCTATTGTCCCTACTTTATAATCAAGCGGGTAAAAATATTTCTGTTGTCATTGACGGCAAAGCACAAACCGTGGAAACACGTAAATTGATGCTTTCTCAACTGCTTGATGAAAATCAAATTAAAGTGGCACCACAAGATAAAGTGTCAATGCCGATGAATGGCGCACTTCAAGATGGCGATAAAGTTTATATTAACCATGCGGTTGCAGTAAACATTACGGCAGATGGTGGCACGAAGAAAATCTATACCACCTCTAAGACAGTTGGTAACACATTGGAGCAAGCTGGATTAACATTGTCAGGTCAAGATCAACTTACACCAGCAATGGAATCTTCAGTTCATGACAATATGGATATCAAGATTGTTCGCACCAAATCGTTTGTAGCGAAAAAAGTTGTAAAGATTCCTTATCAAACTGTTAAAAAAACCGATGCTTCTATGGTTGAAGGTAAAACAAAGTTAGTACAAAGTGGTCAAACAGGTAAAGTGGTTCAATACATCGAGAAAGTATACGAAGATGGAGAATTCGTCTCCAAACGTATGGTTGATAAAAAAACAACCGCAAAAGTGCAAGATAAGATTGTAGCAATAGGTACCAAAAAAGAAGAGCCTAAGCTTCTTGCAGCTGCATCATCTAGTGGAGGTTCCAGTAATAGTACTTCCAAAGCAGGTGTAGATTTTTCTTATGCGAAAGTACTGAACAATGTATCTCTTACTGCTTATTCGTCTCAAGAACCTGGTCTAGGTACAGTGACTGCTTCTGGAGCACGTGTAACAGAAGGTCGTACGATTGCAGTCGATACGAGTGTCATTCCTATGGGATGGTGGGTATACATTGAAGGCATTGGCTTCCGCCGTGCTGAAGATACCGGTAGTGCTATTAACGGTAATAAAATCGACGTATATATAGACAGCTTGAGCCAAGCGAGAGCATTTGGACGTAAATCCGGTTACACTGTATATGTAATTGGTCCGGTTAAACCCTAGTCAGGGTGTTGATTGGGATAACGCCATTGCTTAAGCCCAGTCATCTGTTATATGATATAAATAATATTAACCATGAGCGTGAATAAGGAAAACAAAAAGAAGAGGAATATTCCTCTTCTTTTTGTTCTGTTAAGATCAATTTATAGTGAATAGATAGAGGTCATTATTTACAGAGTGAAGGGAAGCGTACAATCAACGTGATTAAAGAAGTGATTGTGGTGGAAGGTAGAGACGATACAGTAGCGATTAAACGAGCTGTAGACGCGGATACGATCGAAACCGGTGGTTCAGCGATTGGAGCTCATGTTATTCGTCGGGTGAAGTTAGCTCAAGAACGCCGCGGTGTGATCATATTAACAGATCCTGATTTTGCTGGTGAACGGATACGTAAGATCGTCGCGCAGAAAGTACCTGGTTGTAAACATGCTTTTATTCCTGAAAGCGAAGCTACGCTCAAAGGTGATATCGGTGTTGAGAATGCTTCGCCTGAAGCGATTCGTGAAGCACTTGCACGTGTACACTCGGAAATGCCAGAAGCAGAGATTTTGATCGATTGGGAAGACTTGATCATGACAGGACTGGTAATGCAGCCAGATGCAGCAGAGCGAAGAATGAAAATGGGCAACTTGTTAGGGATAGGGTATGGCAACGGAAAACAGTTCCATAAGCGTTTGCGCATTTTTGGAATAAGCCGTGAAGAATTTGCAGCAGCACTTTCACAAATGGAAGCGGAGGAAGAACAATAATATGGATGAAAGACTAGATATAGCGACACCCAAACGCACTAAAGAAATTATAAATAAGTATGGATTTTCATTTAAAAAAAGTCTGGGTCAGAACTTTTTGATCGATTCGAATATTTTGAACAAAATTGTAGAAGCTGCCGAGTTAACACCTGAAAATGGAGCTTTAGAGATTGGACCGGGGATAGGCGCATTGACCGAACGATTAGCACAAGAAGCGGGTGCAGTGACAGCGGTTGAGATTGACCGTCGCTTAATTCCAATTTTGAAAGAAGTGCTAGAACCTTATCCACATGCTAAAGTACGTCATGATGATGTGCTTAAAGTCGACTTGCATCAATTGTTTCGCGAAGATTTTAGTGAAGTCGAAAAAGTCAGTGTAGTTGCTAACTTACCGTACTATGTCACGACACCGATCGTTATGAAGCTGTTGGAAGAACGCCTTCCGTTGGATAATATTGTAGTGATGATCCAAAAAGAAGTCGCTCAGCGCATGGCAGCGCCTCCTGGAGGCAAAGACTACGGAAGTCTAAGTATTGCTGTGCAATATTATTGCGTGCCTGAATTGATCTGTATTGTGCCTAAAACAGTATTTATCCCACAGCCTAATGTAGAGTCTGCTGTGATTCGCTTAAAATTGCGTGATCGTCCGGCAGTAGAAGTCGAAGATGAAGCTTACTTTTTTGAATTGATGCAATCTTGTTTTGTACAACGTCGTAAAACGATTGCCAATAACTTGCGTAGTCGCTACTTTGAAGGTGGAGACCGTACGCAATTAGAACAGCTTTTGGCAGAAGCAGGAATTGAACCTTCTAGACGCGGAGAAACACTTAGTTTGCAAGAATATGCGACTTTGAGCAGTGTATTTTTGAAAGCAGGTATCCGCTAAAAAAATTCGTTGACAAGATAAATTTAATACTGCTATAATTTAATGTTCATTTGACAAACCATCTTTTCTTTGATATAATAAGGAGGGAAAGAGGTGGTTGTAGTCAATGGCTAACAATGCGCTTTTGGAAATCAAACGTAGTCTTGATGCTCATGTAGGGCACAAAATTACGTTACGTGCTAATGGTGGTCGTAAGAAGACCATCGAACGAACCGGAGTTTTGGAAGAGACCTACCCTTCTGTTTTTATTGTCAAGCTCGCTGAAGAGCATCAGACATTTGAACGTGTGTCTTACAGCTATGCCGATATATTAACAGATTCTGTGGAAGTCACCGTCTGTGATGACGATTGTCAGACACGAATCGAATATGTTGGGAATTGAATAACTGTTTTATCATAAGACAGTCTTTATCTCCTTTCGGGGTAGAGACTGTTTTGTTTTGTGACTACATTTTATAGATATGAACGGAACCCGATACCCATATTAATAGACTTTATACTTCATTTTTTTTATAATATGGATTATTCGCAATGATAAGCACAGAAACCCGTACGCAGCGTATCAAATCGTTCGGATGGAATGTTGAGGGTGGAGGAACAGCATGAAGATATATGAAAAAGCACCAGCGAAGATTAACCTGATGCTGGATGTGTTACATAAACGACCGGATGGTTATCATGAGGTCGAGATGATTATGACGATGGTCGATTTAGCAGATCGGCTGACACTCACTGAATTGTCTCGAGATACGATCCAAATTTCCAGTCAAGCCGGATATATTCCTTTGGATGAGAAAAATCTTGCTTTTCAAGCTGCTCAAAAAATCAAAGCAAAATATAATATCAAACAGGGCGTACATATTCATATCGATAAGCAGATTCCAGTTGCTGCAGGTCTAGCTGGAGGTAGTAGTGATGCTGCCGCAGCGCTTAGAGGATTGAATCGTCTCTGGAACCTCCAGATTCCTCACGACGACATGATGGAGCTAGGTGCTTCTATCGGTTCTGATGTGCCATTCTGTATTACAGGCGGTACAGCGTTAGCAACAGGACGTGGAGAGCTTTTAACCCCACTTACCAGTCCACCGGATTGCTGGGTCGTTCTCGCGAAGCCACCGATCAATGTATCGACTGCTGATGTATACGGACGTTTCCGCGCTGATAAAGTAGCCAAACACCCTTCTGCTATCGAAATGCAGAAAGCGTTAGAAAATAAATCATTTGATGAGATCTGTGATCAGCTTGGCAATGTGCTTGAAGATGTGACACTGACTCACTATCCGCAAGTACAGCAGTTGAAGCAGGCGATGATCCAGCTTGGAGCTGATGGCGTATTAATGTCAGGCAGCGGCCCTACGGTATTTGGATTGATTTCAAAAGAATCTAAAGTAGCTCGTGTCTACAACGGGTTAAGAGGATTTTGTAAAGAAGTATATGCTGTACGAATACTAACTTAACTGATTTCAAATCGCAGTCTTTTTTACTCGATATGGTGCTCGATGATAAGCCATAAGAGAAAAAGATTGCGATTTTCTTTTACAAACACGTACAAAAATGTTATATTCACTTTAATTATTCGGGTTTAGGGTATAAAATGTCAATATTTTGTAGATAGCGAGGCGTTACGGTGAAAAAATTAAAGAGAAGCGCGCGGTTAGTGGAGTTAACTCAATATTTAACTTCGCGACCACATACGCTAATTCCATTAACCACTTTCGCTGATCGATACGGAGCGGCCAAATCATCGATTAGTGAGGATCTGACCATTATCAAAGAAGTTTTTGAAGAAGATGGCACAGGAGAGTTGTTGACACTTGCAGGAGCAGCAGGTGGAGTGAAGTATATTCCGAAGCTTGCCAAAGAAAAAGCATTTTCTTTTATGGAAGAATTATGCGGTCAATTGGGACAACCTGATCGTCTGCTTCCAGGTAATTATATTTATATGTCTGATTTGCTAGGGCAACCTGCTATTTTGAATGAAGTGGGTAAGATTTTTGCTTCTGCATTTGCAGATACGCCGATCGATGTGATTATGACGGTAGAAACAAAAGGGATTCCGCTAGCTCATGCTACAGGTACGCAATTGAATTTGCCAGTGGTATTAGTAAGACGTGATCATCAGATGACAGAAGGATCAGCAGTAAGTATTAACTATGTATCCGGTTCTCATAAGAGCTTGCACACGATGACGTTGTCGCGTCGCGCGCTAAAAGAAAAATCTCGCGTATTGATTATTGATGATTTTATGAAAGCTGGCGGTACGATTCAAGGAATGGTTGATCTTTTGGGAGAGTTCAATGCAACGGTTGCGGGTGTAGGGGTACTATTGGAATCAGGTTCTGTCGACACGGATGATCGTTTGTGGGCAGATTATGTGTCACTTGCGAAAGTAACTGATATCGATCCTAAAAACAAAAAAATTACGGTACAACCTGGCAACTACTTTGAAAATGATTCTAATTAAGCTTTTTTGCCAATGATTTTCATTTTAGTAATGAGAACGAATATCATTAAAATCATGTGAAATCGGTAGAAATCGAGCCTAAAAATAAATAAAATAAAAAAATACACAATTATTTTGGAGAAAAAAGAAGGAATTTGGCTTCTATGTGTGGAATTACACAATCTAAGTCTTTATAGACAAAGGTGGTGAACACATATGGAAATAACGGATGTAAGACTCCGCCGAGTGAATTCCGAAGGCCGAATGAAAGCAATCGCATCCATCACAATTGATAGCGAATTTGTCGTTCATGACATTCGTGTAATTGATGGTAACAATGGAATGTTTGTTGCAATGCCAAGCAAACGGACACCGGATGGTGAGTTTCGCGACATAGCGCATCCTATTTCTTCTGGAACTCGCGAGAAGATTCAGTTAGCTGTATTGGCTGAGTACGAACGTGCAGGAGTGGAAGAAGAAGAAGTGATCGAAGAAGGTGCTTAACGTTTACTTATTGGGGTTTGAAAGAAAAGGGAGCCACAGGGAGCTACATTGTGGCTCCCTTTTCTTTTTGTCTGGAATAAGATATATTCATTAAGGAGTTTTAACAACATATCTAATAAAAAATGATGTAAATATATGAGTTTTACAAGGAGGTCTGTAGTGTTGGATTCGAAAAGAATGGCAATTATACTTGCAGCAGGTAAAGGCAAACGCATGAAATCCAAATTGTACAAAGTACTCCATCCGGTATGCGGTAAGCCGATGGTCGGTCATGTACTAGATGCTGTACAACAAGTACAGTGTGAACGAAGTGTCGTTATTGTAGGGCATGGCGCTGAAGCAGTACAAGCTTATTTGGGAGATCGTGCTGAATATGCACTACAAAGTGAGCAATTAGGAACAGGTCATGCGATTCAACAAGCTGAATCATTGCTTGGTACCGAACAAGGAACGACAATCATTATTTGCGGAGATACACCGCTTGTTACTCCTGAAACGTTAGAAAACATTATTGCTAACCATGAAAGTCAGGGAGCAGCAGTAACTATTTTAACAGCTTCGATGATAGATCCGACAGGATACGGTCGTATTATTCGTGGAGCAGATGGTAGTGTACAGAAGATTGTTGAGCAAAAAGAAGGTACACCTGAAGAATTAGCTGTTCAAGAAATCAATACAGGTACGTATTGTTTTGATAACAGTAAATTGTTCCAGGCGCTTTCTCAGATTACTAACGATAATGCACAACAGGAATATTATTTGACTGATTGCATCAAAATTTTGCGTGAACAAGGCGAAATGGTAGCTGCCTACGAAACATTTGATCTAGCAGAATCGATCGGTGTTAATGATCGTCTAGCATTGTCTGAAGCAGAAGGTTTTATGCGTGCACGTCTTGCCAAAAAACATATGCTAAACGGTGTAACGATTATCGATCCGTCCGCTACTTATATTGGAGCAGATGTTGTGATCGGTTCCGATACTGTACTTTATCCAGGAACGATTCTAAATGGTCATACTGTTATCGGTGAAGATTGTATAATTGGCCCGAATACAGAGATAGAAGATTCAACTATTGGAAATGGTTCAACTGTACGTCAATCGATTCTTTCTGGAGCAGAAGTAGGGGCTGAAGGTAATATCGGTCCATTCGCATACTTGCGCCCGGGTACAAAGTTAAGCGATCAAGTGAAAGTCGGCGACTTTGTAGAACTCAAAAATGTAACAGTAGGCCAAGGTTCCAAAATTCCTCATCTAAGCTATGTAGGGGATGCTGTTGTAGGTTCAGGCGTTAATATTGGTTGTGGAGCCATTACAGCTAACTATGATGGACTTAACAAATCAATCACTGAAATTGGTGATAATGTATTTATTGGTAGTAATTCTAACTTGATTGCTCCTGTACGTGTAGGTGATGGTGCGTATGTGGTAGCTGGTTCTACGATTACACAAGATGTAGAAGCAAACGATATGGCTATCGCTCGTCAACGTCAAGAAAACAAATCAGGATATGCTGAGAAAATTCGTGCAAAAGCGAAAGCAATTCATGAAAAAAAGAAATAATTAACAGTTATAGCAGAAAATAATGCGCTAGAACTAAAATTATTATCTATTCTTACCAACAAAATGCCACTATTCGCTAAAGAATTATTATATAATATGAAATATATAATGCTTGTTGTATGATTTGACGGATCTAAAGAGAAATGAACGCCGAGTTGATAAGCATTCCAATGAACCACCACGGAGGGTTTTAACCATTATGACTTATTGTGATTCTAAATTAAAAATTTTCACTTGTAATTCTAACCCTAAGTTGGCGGGACAGATTGCTGACTATATTGGTATTCCTATGGGTGAATCTCGTACGACTGGATTTAGTGACGGAGAGATTCAGGTGAAGTTGTCTGAAAGTGTTCGTGGTTGCCATGTCTATGTAATCCAATCTACTTGTGCACCTGTCAATGATAATCTGATGGAACTGCTAGTTATGGTAGATGCATTAAAACGTGCTTCTGCTAAAAGTATTAATGTGGTTATTCCATATTATGGCTATGCACGTCAAGACCGTAAAGCACGTTCACGTGATCCAATTACAGCTAAATTGGTAGCGAATCTGATTGAAAAAGCAGGCGCTCATCGCGTTATCGCTATGGATTTACATGCTATGCAGATTCAAGGATTCTTCGATATTCCTGTAGATCATCTACTTGGAGTGCCTATTTTGGCTCAATATTTCCGTTCCAAAAAAATTGAAAATCCTGTTGTCGTTTCTCCTGACCACGGTGGTGTAGTGCGCGCGCGTAAGCTTGCTGATCTACTAAGTGCTCCGCTTGCAATTATTGATAAGCGTCGCCCTGAACCGAATGTGAGTGAAGTGATGAACATTATCGGTAATATCGAAGGTAAAACAGCCATTTTGGTTGATGATATTATTGATACAGCGGGTACAATCGTTTTGGGTGCAAATGCTTTGATCGAAGGTGGAGTAAAAGAAGTGTATGCTTGTTGTACACATCCAGTATTGTCTGGTCCAGCTATGGATCGTCTGGAAAATTCGCCGCTTAAAGAAGTGATTGTAACAGATACAATTCCAATCACGCATCCTAATCCTACAAGTAAATTAAAAGTATTGTCGGTAGCACCTCTTATGGGCGAAGCGATTATTCGTGTTCATGAAGAGCTATCGATCAGTAAACTATTTGAAATTGAATAAGCGTTGATGTAATAAAAGGGTTACTTGCCCCATATGAGGCGAGTAACCCTTATCGGCGTATCTATTAATACCCGGGTCTTGAAAGAAACACATGACGTTGCCGATGATACAATACACGATTCACCTCGATAAACTGGTGATCATACGCCGTAATCATTCCGATATCGACAGGAATATCACGACGATAAATCTGCACAGGCACTTCCTGCTTAAAATGATCATAAAAATGACGGTTTTTCAGCAATTGCTGCCCAAAGGTGTACATGCTGAATCCCCCTCTCTATACTGGTTAGTCGTGAAGTTGATCATTTGCAGATAAGTATCAAAAGTATGATACGTATTCAATAATTTGATTTTAGCAAAAAATGTTAGTGACTGCACGATAATATAGCAACCTTTACATTTTGGATGATTGTATATTTTCAAAGAAAAGAGGATATGTACCAATGAAATGGATTGTAGGTTTGGGCAATCCCGGATCTGAGTATGCCAAAACCCGTCATAATGTTGGTTTTATGGCATTGGATCGCTTAGCAGATCGTCACGGGATTGCTATTAATCAAGCTAAAAGTAAATCACTGATCGGTGAAGGACATATTGATGGGGTCAAAGTCGTTTTAATTAAACCTATGACCTATATGAATTTGTCGGGCGAAGCGATCAGAGGATATATGGATTATTATAAAGTACCGCTGGAAGATCTTATTGTCGTCTATGATGATATGGATACCGAAACAGGCAAGATTCGTCTGCGTTATCAAGGTAGTGCAGGCGGACATAATGGGATTAAGTCGATTATTCAACATACAGGTACACAGACATTTAATCGTATTCGTATGGGAATTTCAAGACCAGCACCTGGATATGCAATTGTCGATTATGTACTTTCTCCTTTTGCCAAAAAAGAAAAAGAATTGCTAGACGAAATGATCGAAAATGCTTGTAATGCGATGGAATATAGCTTAAAACATACCTTTGAGCAGACGATGGCTAAATTTAATGGTTGATGCTATAATAAGCCTTAATTCATAAGCAATTACAGACATTGACAACTGTCCCAAATTCATAAGTACCGCCTTTGATGCTGATCTGTAACACAGGTTAGATAAGAAGGCGGTTGTTTGTAGGCAAATCGAGATGAATCCGATTTGTCGTTTTACCGTTTTTACCTAAGGATAAGTGAGGTGCCGTTTTGTTAGAAACTCTGATACAAGCATTTGCCAAAGACAAGGATTTTGGTTCTGTTACATCTGGTATTGTGTCCGGGATGAAAGAACAACTCATCTCCGGTTTATCCGGTTCTTCACGCCAGATCATGATGGCTAGTCTGTTCACAGAAGTCCAAAGACCATTATTGGTCGTCACTCATAATATGTTTGCTGCTCATAAGCTTGCTGAAGATTTACAGGAAGCGCTAACACCTGAGCAGGTTTTGTTATATCCAGCTAATGAATTGGTAGCCGCAGAATCAGCAATATCAAGCCCTGAGACATTAGCACAACGCATTGATGTATTGATGAAATGTGCTGCTGGATTCAGAGGCGTTGTTGTTGTGCCTTTTTCCGGTATTCGGCGCTTTGTGCCTGCTCCAGAATCATTAGCAGGTGCTGAAATTGAATTACAAGAAGGCGGTACACTGATTCTAGATACGTTTTTAACCCGTATGATTGAACTTGGCTATGAACGCGTAGAACGTGTAGAATCACGCGGTGAAATGAGTGTACGTGGTGGGATTATTGACTTTTATCCTGCAACAGCAAGTTTGGCGTATCGAATTGAATTATTTGATGAAGATATCGATTCGATTCGTACTTTCGATCCTGATGATCAGCGTTCTATCGATAAAGTGAAATCTATCACGATTACACCTTGCCGCGAAATTATTGCAGACCGTAATCGTATGAATCAAGCCGCAGATCAGGCTTCAGCTCGCCTTGAAATGCAAATCGAAAAAATGACAGATCGTCAGGCAAAAATTCGTCTGCGCGAAGAAATTGGTCGCGAGATTGAATTGATGCGTCAACATATCTATTTCCCGGAAATCTATAAATATATTAGCTTGCTCTATCCAGAGCAGGTCACTTTGTATAATTACATGCCCGAAGATACGATTCTGATTATGGAAGAACCTGCACGATTGCTCGAAACAGCCAAGCAATTAGAGCGGGATGAATCAGAATGGAATATGCATTTATTGCAAAACGGCAAAAACTTGCCTTCACTTGAACTTGCTGGAGATACAGATGATATTATGTATCGCAGTGGCTTCCAGACGATCTGGACATCGATCTTTTTACGTCAGGTTCCACATGTGCTTCCAGGCAATATCGTTAATTTTGTCAGTCGTACGATGCAGGATTTCCATGGGCAAATGAACGTGCTCAAGTCTGAGATGGAACGCTGGAAAAAAGCAGGGATTCAAGTATTGATGGTCGCTAATGGTGAAGAACGGATGGAGCGTGTGCGCCGGGTTCTTGACGATTACGATATCGAGACTCCTATTATGATTGATGGCAGTCTGCAAACAGGATTTGAATTACCATCGATTAATTTGGCGGTTATTACCGAAGGCGAAATGTTCTCCAAAAAGCAACGTAAAGTACGCAAAGTTAGCAAAAATGTAGATAATGCAGAACGGATTCGTAGTTATACCGAGCTTAAAGTAGGCGACTATGTTGTTCACCAAAATCATGGTATCGGTAAATATATGGGAATCGGTACACTTGAAGTCGCTGGTATTCACAAAGATTACATGCATATTATGTATGCAGGTGGCGATAAGCTGTCTGTACCGATCGAACAGATCGATCTGATCCAGAAGTATGTAGGCTCTGAAGAAAAAGAACCTAAAGTCTACAAGCTTGGTGGTAATGAGTGGACTAGAGTGAAAAGTAAAGTTCGTTCTTCTGTTCAAGATATTGCAGATGATCTCATCAAATTATATGCAGAGCGTCAAGAAGCTTCTGGATATGGATTTGAAAAAGATACGGCGGAACAGCAAGAGTTCGAAGATATTTTCCCTTATGATGAGACTCGTGATCAATTACGTGCGATTGATGAAATCAAAAAAGATATGGAAAAAACGCGTCCGATGGATCGTTTGCTTTGCGGTGATGTCGGATACGGGAAAACAGAAGTGGCTATTCGTGCAGCATTTAAGTCTGCTATTGAAGGCAAGCAAGTGGCTATTCTGGTACCGACTACGATTTTGGCACAACAGCATTATGAGACATTCCGAGAGCGGTTTGCCGAATATCCTTTTAATATTAGTGTATTGAGTCGATTCCGTACGCGTAAAGAGCAGAATGATACGATTAAAGGCATCAAGCAAGGTACAGTCGATATTGTGATTGGTACTCATCGTCTGTTGTCTCAAGATATTATTTTTAAAGACCTCGGTCTATTGATTGTCGATGAAGAACAACGATTCGGTGTATCACATAAAGAAAAGTTAAAACGTCTCAAAACCAATGTAGACGTTCTGACGCTGACAGCGACGCCAATTCCGCGTACGCTTCATATGTCGATGCTAGGTGTGCGTGACCTCTCTGTTATTGAGACGCCACCAGAGAATCGTTTCCCTGTTCAGACTTATGTGGTTGAACATAGTTATACATTGGTTCGTGAAGCTGTAGAGCGCGAATTGATTCGCGGTGGTCAGATTTATTACCTTTACAACAAAGTTCAAGGGATTCACGAAATGGCAGCTCAAATCTCTGAACTGGTTCCAGATGCAAGAGTCGCTGTCGGGCACGGTCAAATGTCTGAACAAGAATTGGAAAAAACAATTCTTGATTTCTTAGATGGCGAATTCGATGTACTCGTAAGTACCAGTATTATTGAGACAGGCGTAGATATTCCAAACGTGAATACGCTTATTGTACATGACGCTGATAAAATGGGGCTTTCTCAGTTGTATCAGTTGCGTGGACGGGTTGGACGTTCGAACCGAATCGCGTATGCTTATTTTACGTACCAACGGGATAAAGTCTTAACTGAAGTAGCAGAGAAACGTCTGCAATCGATTAAAGAATTCACAGAACTGGGTTCAGGCTTCAAAATTGCGATGCGTGATCTATCGATTCGTGGAGCAGGTAATCTTCTAGGGGCTGAACAATCAGGCTTTATCGCTTCGGTCGGGTTCGACCTGTATTCACAAATGCTAGCTGAAGAAATTCAGAAACGTAAAGTGACAATGCTAGGCGAAGAAGATACCAAAGCGAACGATTGGAATACTGTTATTGATCTGTCTATTGACGCGTATCTACCAGCTGATTATATTTATGACAGTATCCAAAAAATAGAAATTTACAAAAAAGTTGCTGTATTATCTGCTTTTGATGATATTAGCGAGCTTGAAGATGAACTGTTAGATCGTTTTGGCGAATTGCCTGAAGCGGTATTACAGTTGTTACAAGTGGCAAGACTCAAGCTGTACGGCAAACGCTACGGTATCGAAAATATTTCGCGCCGCGGAGACGATGTGTTGCTGAAGTTCCATACAGGGCAAGAAAAAGCGTTCAATTTGAGCAAACTGTCCCAAGTTGGCAATCGCTTCGAAAGACGTGTACAATTTAATCAGGGTTCCAATATGGTTATTCAAGTCAAAGGTAAAGGACTAACGGATGGCGAGCTGCTTGAACTGCTTTGCCAATTCCTCGAGGCTATCATGGAATCATTCAAACTAAAGGGGGAACTACAGGATGTGGCCAATTAAAAAAGCTGCGCGGAAAACGACGATGTTAGCAGTAGTTGCTATTCTGTGCATCAGTCTGTTAGCAGCTTGTAACAAAGGAACAACCGCGGAAACAAAGAATGATGAAACGAAAGATACAAGTCCGGTGGTTGCCGAGTATAAAGGCGGTACAATCACTGAAAATGAATTTAATCATGAAGTAAGTATGATGAAATTCTTCTCTCCTCAATATGCTCAAATGTTTGATATGGACGAATATAAAGAAATTTTGCTAGAGCAAGAGATAGCTTACAAATCTCTTGATGACAGTGCAAGCGAAGCAGCAAAAACTGCCGGTGCTAAACAAGGTGAAGAACAACTAGCTCAATTCAAAACAAGTGTAGATCCTGAACAACTTGCTACTATGCTCAAAGAAGCTAATTTGACAGAGCAAGATGTTAAAGACTATATGACACGTGTATTGACTGCTTCTGAAGTAATGAAAGAAAAAGTTACGGATGCAGATGTAGAGAAATACTACAATGACAACAAAAAAGATTACACAACAGCTTCTGTACGTCACGTATTGATCGGACTACAAACTGCTGATGGTAAAACTCGTACAGATGCTCAAGCATTGAAAATAGCTAAAGAAGTGAAAGCTAAATTAGATGGCGGAGCAGACTTTGCAACAATCGCTAAAAAATATTCTGATGATGCAGGTTCTAAAGACAAAGGTGGTCTTTACGAAAATGAGAAAGTCGGAAATTGGGTTGAAGGCTTCAAAAATGCAGTATTGGAACAAAAAATCGGTGTGATCGGTGATCCAGTGAAAACAGATTACGGTTACCATGTTATTAAAGTAGAAGCTCGTACAGAAAAAGCATTTGCTGATCTAACAGCTGAAGAAAAAGAAACAATCAAATCTCAAATTGCTTCTCAAAAATTCAGTGAATATATGTCTAAAGAAGTACCAGGTATGATTACGAAGAAAAATCTACCTAAATCTGAAACAGCTCCAGCTGCTACAGCGCCGACAGAAGGTACAACGGCTCCAACAGCACCAGCTACAGAGGGAACAACAGCTCCAACAACAACTGCACCTGCAACAGAAGGTTCTTCTACAGAAGCACCAGCAGAGAGCAGTAAATAATATTTGATGACTGATTGGCTTCTATAGCAAAAAGTAGATTGAATGGGTAAAACAAATAGCGCGGAGTCTCCGCGCTATTTTTGTGTAATTTATTCCGAAAAAAAGAATGCCACTACTGGCTAGAAAGGAGCACCGTGCATATGAAAGAATCCTCTCCATCTTCGCGTATGCTTAAAGGAGCATTTATATTAGCATTGGCAGCTGTGTTATCTAAATTAATCGGTACGATCCAAAAAATACCGTTGCAGAATATCGGAGGAGATGGAGTATTCGGTATTTATAATGCGGTGTATCCTTTTTATACGCTAGTTCTGCTTGTCGCTACCGCTGGATTTCCAGCAGCTGTTTCCAAATTTGTAGCTGAACGGATTGCAGCTGGTAATGAAGAAGGAGCAAGGCGTGTTTTAACAATCTCATCTGTGATGCTGATTGTTCTAGGCGTAGTAGGCGGCATTCTGATGTACATAGGAGCACCTTTACTGGCAGACTGGATCGATAATCGTCATACGGAAGCCGCTATACGTAGTTCAGCGCTAGCTTTGCCGCTAGTGCCGATTATGGCGGGGTTAAGAGGAT
The DNA here is from genome assembly GCF_028736095.1 of Paenibacillus sp. KACC 21273. Taxonomy (NCBI): domain Bacteria; kingdom Bacillati; phylum Bacillota; class Bacilli; order Caryophanales; family Paenibacillaceae; genus Paenibacillus; species Paenibacillus sp. KACC 21273. The sequence continues at coordinate 5,312,509 of NZ_CP117876.1, read as the reverse complement.
ATTTTCAGGGAATGCATAATATGATCCCTACAGCCGTCTCTCAGGTCGCTGAGCAGACGATTCGTGTAGCTGCGATGGTTATTTTACTGCTGATGTTAGACCGCAATGGAGCCGCAGACGATTGGATTGCGGCGGGTGCTACATTTGGTTCTGCCGCAGGTGGAGCTGCTGGTTTATTGGTGATGTTGATCTACTGGTGGATTTATCGTCAAAAATCAGCGGTGAGGTTATCGCCATCTTCGATACCAAATAGTGTTCATGAGCCTGTACTTCCTTTGCTCAAAGCATTATCACTCTATGCACTACCGATCTGCTTGGGATCATTATCGGCGCCTTTAATTAGTCTGGTAGATACATTTACAGTTCCACGTCTATTAAAAGGAATTGGCTGGAGTGAAGCAGAGGCTATGGTACAATTCGGGATATACAATCGAGGAATGCCATTAGTACAGTTGATGTCGATGTTAGCTACATCCTTATCTGTATTGTTTATTCCTGCACTGGCAGATGCCAGAGTACGTGACCGCATGGATCTGGTGCAATCACAGAGTCGACAGGCATTAAGCTGGTTTTGGTTGCTTGGGCTTGCCGCTTCAGCTGGTGTAGCGGTACTAGCCGTTCCACTAGATATTATGTTGTATCAAGACGATGCAGGTAGTGAAGCGATGCGCTGGTTAGCTTTTACAGGCGTAGGAGCTACTGTGTCGATCGTAACAGCAGCGTTATTACAAGGAATGGGTTCTGTCAAAGCTCCAGCAGTACATTTGTTACTTGCCACTGTCGTCAAAGCAGTGCTTAATATTGTACTGGTTCCTTATTTCGGTATTACAGGTGCTGCATTTGCGGGCATTATTGGTTATGCGGTAGCTGCTGTTTTAAATACATGGTTATTGATACGATTAACCCGTCTACAAGTGACATGGAAGCAAGATTTGTTCAAGCCTTTATTTTTGGTTATGGTAATGTCTGGCGCTGTTATTGCATGGATGTTCGGGGCTGAATATGTATTCGATCGCTGGGGACTGGATGGACGTATTCAAGCGTCTCTGATCACATTAGGCGGAGTAGTTATCGGTGCAATTGTATTTGCAGGTGGTATATTCCAATTGAAAATTATGACTACCGCAGAGATTATTGCTTTGCCGAAAATAGGTAAGAAATTAGCTAAATTACTGCAAAAATTCAAATTAATTTCATAACAACATACAGTTGATATACCAATGGTTAGGAGGACAAATATGAGTGCACAAATTACAATAGTAGGACTCGGTTCAGGAGATGTAGATCAATTAACAGTCGGTATTTTTCGTAAATTGGAACAAGCTGAAAAGCTATTTGTTCGTACCAAAGATCATCCAGCATTAGAAGCTTTAGAAGCTGATTTTGTAACATTTGATGAGGTATATGAATCGAAAAATTCATTTCCAGAAGTGTATGCAGAGATTGCTAATCGATTGTTACAAGCAGCAGTGGAAGGGCTAGATACAGAAGAAATTATCTATGCTGTACCCGGTCATCCGATGGTCGCTGAGAAAACAGTTCAGATTTTGCGTGAACAAGGACAAGCACTGAATATCACTGTAAATGTACTAGGTGGGGAAAGCTTTTTGGATGAAGCATTTACCCGTCTAGGATTTGATCCTATCGAAGGGTTTCAGTTGCTCGATGCGGCTCAGCTTAATGCTCAATTGCTTCAACCTCAGCTTCATACCGTAATTGGGCAAGTCTATGATACGTTTACAGCTTCCGATGTGAAATTAAGCTTGATGGAGCTGTATCCAGATGATTTTGAAGTGATCGTGTGTCATTATCTAGGAGTGCAAGGCAAAGAAATCATCGAACGCACACCTGTATACGAATTAGATCGTACTGAAAATTATGGCAATTTATCGCTGATCTATGTACCTCGTACAGAAGATGAACAGATTCGTAATCGTACATTTGCTCGTCTGCATGAGATTGTAGGAATTTTGCGTAGTCCGGGTGGATGTCCGTGGGATCAAGAGCAGACACACCAATCGCTTCGTCAGAATTTTATCGAAGAAACGTATGAAGTGTTAGAAACGATAGACGATGATGATCCAGAACATATGCAAGAAGAATTGGGCGATGTATTGTTGCAAATTATGCTACATGCTCAAATCGAAGAAGAAACAGGAGCTTTTACAGTCTATGATGTGATTGAAAGTCTGAATCAAAAGCTGATCTTCCGTCATCCGCATGTATTTGGTGATCGCGAAGCCAATGACGCACAGACTGCTCTCCAAAATTGGGATGCTATGAAAGCCGAAGAGAAAAAACTTAAAGGTACGTTAGATGCTACAGCTTCTCTTTTAGACGGTGTTCCACGGGACCTGCCTGCACTACTGACAGCTTACAAAATTCAGAAAAAAGCAGCAAAAGTAGGCTTTGATTGGGAAAACATCGAAGGCGCTTTTGCCAAAATGGATGAAGAATTGCTAGAGCTGAAAGAAGCTGTACGTGAAGGTCATGATGCATTGGATCAGCAATTGGAGTTAGGCGATGTGCTTTTCTGTGCAGTCAATATTGCTCGCTTTATCAATGCCGATCCTGAGCAATCGCTAGCACTGGTTAATCGCAAATTCAAACACAGATTTCAATATATTGAACAGGCATTACACACGCAGGGTAAAGATATTCTATCTATGTCTTTGGTAGAACTCGATCAGCTATGGGATGAAGCCAAATTACAAAATAAACAGTAATTCAATTATTTCGAAAAAAATAAGCAGAGCATACGTTCTTATGTTATGATCTTTCTAGCAGCGTTGAAGCACACGCTTACGGTATGCTATGATGCTTATGGCACCAATTACTCCAGTAAACATAGAGGAATTTGGGATGTCATGAAGAATGTAATATACTGTAGGCAAGCAACTTTGCGTAAACATATTGTGCATCAATCGACAATCTGAATAACGCAGCTATATTTCTTTGAATATTTGGGAGGCTTTGAATAATGAATAAAACAGACTTGATTAACAACATTTCCACAAGCAGCGGATTGACAAAAAGAGACGTTGAAACAGTATTGAACGGTTTCCTTGGTGAAATCACAGATGCATTAACAAAAGGCGATAAAGTTCAATTGATCGGTTTTGGTACGTTTGAAACTCGCAAACGTGCAGCTCGTACCGGACGCAACCCGCAAACAGGTGAAGAAATCAACATTGCGGAATCCAATGTTCCTGCATTCAAAGCAGGTAACAAGCTTAAAGAAGCGGTAAACTAATGCGTCTGGACAAATTCCTGAAAGTATCGAGACTGATCAAGCGCCGTACTGTGGCAAAAGATGTGTCCGAGCAGGGACGAGTCCTGTTGAATGGACGTGAAGCCAAGCCTAGTGCTACGCTTAAAGTCGGTGACGAGATTACCGTTCAGTTTGGACAAAAGCTAGTCACTGTACAAGTAGAACGTTTGGCGGATAGTACGCGCAAAGAAGAAGCAGCAACGATGTATACATTGCTCAAAGAAGAGCCTATCGTAAGACAGGATGATATTTTTTCTAGAGATTAATGTTGGTGAATATCCAATCATACACGGGTTGCTTGTTATTGAAAAAGGTTGTCTTCACGTCTGCGGACTTGAAGACAGCCTTTTTTGTTTTTTCTTTTAATTTGTCGACAAAGTGTTACAAATCGTTATTTTGTGGTAATGTTAATTAAAATGTAATGTTAGCGATATAATGACGACAGACCATCAAGGAGGCAACCCAATGAACTCAAAACCTACGCCGATTCGAAGCGGTAACTACAAAACAAATAATCAGTCATCTCAGGGAAACAATGGGGCGCGCAGACGGCTACGGATTTGGATGCTTTTCATGGTGTTATTCCTAGGCTGGGCGATGTATACGTTCATTATGCAATCTATACATTTAGCGGAGAAAAAAGAAGAACTGACTCAGCATCAAGTTCAGAAGCAACAAGCAGATGCAGCATTTGCTCAATCGCAAAGTGAAGTGAAGCGATTGGAAGACCCGGAATATATCGGACAAGTCGCTCGTAAGCAATATGGTATGTATTTACCAGGCGAAACACCGATTTGGGCAACAGAGGCAACAGACAGTAAATGAATAATGAAGTGAAATAAGTCGTAAAACTGAGTATTAGTGAGTTGACCTTATTTTCGGCTTCCGTTATAATTTAATCAACGCAGATTGTAATCCGTAAGGGATTTTACTGTATATTTTAAGGGAGGATTATTTTACTCTATGGCAATTGAAGTGGGCACCAAGTTAGAAGGCAAAGTGACAGGAATAACACACTTTGGAGCATTTGTAGATTTGTCGGGAGGTGTCACTGGTCTTGTTCACATCTCGGAAATTGCCGACAACTATGTAAAAGACGTTAATGACCATCTTAAAATGGGCGACGTCGTTACTGTTAAAGTCATCAATGTAGACAAAGACGGTAAAATCGGACTTTCGATCAAACAAGCAGTTGACAAACCAGCAGAACCAGCACCATCTTCTAGACCACCTCGTCCAGAGCGTAGCTTTGAGCAACGCAACAGCGGTGGCGGCGGTAGAGATGGCGGAGAGCGTTCTGGAGGCGGCGGCGGATTTAATCGCGGCGGTGGCGGTGATCGTGGAGGTCGTTCTTTCAACAAGCCAGCAGTTGGCAAGCCTTCGTTTGATGATAAATTGACACGCTTCATGAAAGATAGTGAGGAACGCATTTCTTCACTCAAAAAAAATACGGAATCCAAGCGTGGAGGCCGTGGTGCCAAGCGTAGTTAATCCTTACCTTGCATATAGAACATATCAATAATGACCGTAGGTGCCCTGGCATCTGCGGTTTTTTTGCTATAGGTATGGTACACTAAATCTAGACTGCCCTCAGAGGAGAAGGAGAAGCCCGGTGTCAATATCAACTAATTCGGAATTGCCGCCAGGTACTATGATTAGCGGAAGAACTAGAGGACAACAGTATATGGTGCAACGCGTACTGGGCAACGGAACCAATGGAACCGTTTATTTAGTGTCTGCTATAGTGAACGGCAATCTGTACGCTTTGAAAATGGGCACTTACAATCGTACGTTACAATCCGAGATCAAACTTCTTTTTTCTTTACATAAGCATTGGAAAGAAACAGGAAAAAATCAGGTGAATCGTTATCTGTATGATGCGGATGATTATGAAGAAGACGGATTAATTATTCCTTTTTATGTGATGAAATATGTAAAAGGTCAGACATTAACTAACTTCCTTCGCGCAAAAGGCAGTGAAAATCTCGGTAAAGCAGGCTTAGGTGTGCTTGATATTTTACGTGAATTGCATGAAGCCAATTGGGTATTTGGTGACTTAAAAGCCGAGCACGTCATTATTACAGACGAAGGACAGGTAGAACTTATCGATTATGGTGGGGCGATACAAGCAGGACGAAGTTTGCATCAATTTACAGAATGGTATGATCGCAAATTCTGGAAAGCAGGCAATCGCACAGGGGATTACGCGTATGATCTATTTGCTTTTGCTGTGATGTGTATCAAGTTATTTAACGAGCCGGGATTACAACAAATCATAGCTACTCAATTGCCACAAATACGAAGTGTTGCTGATCTTGTGTCGCTGATCGATCGGACACCTGGATTGACATTATATGCAGATTGGTTAAAACGCGCTTTGCGTGGAGAATTTAAAAGTACCGGCGAAGCTTATCATATGTGGAAAGCAGTCGGTGGCTCACGCTTTTTGGGTAGTAAATCCACTGATGGTGATCCGGTGACCCGACGTTTAAAAAATGCGTTTATCTGGTCTATTATCATTTTGAGTATTGCGTTATTTATTGCTTTATTTTTTAAAAAGTAAAAAACGATCAAGAAACGGAGAGAGTGACGATGAGTGGACAGACATGGCAATCGTTGCTAGAGCATGTCAGAACACTTGTACATGAACAGAAGCTCTGGTCTAGAGGCGATACGATAGTTGTCGCTGTTTCAGGCGGCCCTGATTCTGTGGTGCTACTTCATGTTTTACATGCTTTATCCGATGAATATCAGTGGACGCTCATCTGTGCTCACCTGAATCATGGATTTCGACCCGAAGAGTCTGCTCAAGAAGCGCAGGTGGTTCAGCAGATTGCTTCTAATCTAGGGATTGCTTTTGAGTTGGAGGAAGTGAGTACTCCTGCGTATATAGAGCAAACCGGTCAAGGGCCACAAGAAGCAGCCCGTACATTACGATATGATTTTTTGCATCGAATCGCTACCAAATGGTCAGCACATTCTATCGCACTGGCTCATCATTTGGATGATCAAGCGGAGACGGTATTGATGCGAATATTGCGCGGAGCAGGGGCAGAAGGATTAAGCGGAATAAAAATGCGAAGAACTGAAAAAAATGTGGAACTTATACGTCCGTTCTTACGTATATACAAGACGACCTTGATTCATGCCTGTGAAGAATGCCATTTTGGGTATATTACAGATAGCAGTAATCTTCACCGCAAGTATACGCGTAACCGTATTCGATTGGATGTTTTACCATTTTTAGAGCAATTTAATGAGCAGCTTGTACCTTCTCTGGGAAGGCTTGCTGAAATTGTCGGAACTGAAAATGATTATATTCAAGAGGAAACAGGGACGTTATACGCGGAATTGGTTAAAGAAGAAGAAGGATCGTTTTCATTTGAAGTTGCTTCTTTCGTCGAAGTGCATGTCGCTTTACAACGGAGGTTGATTAAACTAATATTGAGTTATCTGTCACCATCTTACGAACAATTTGATTTTTCCAAAATTGAGATGGTTCGGGGGCAGATTATGCAAAGTGACCTCACGACTTGGAGTCTGGATATTGGAGATAAAGTTATTTGTCGCCGCGAGTATCAGCATATCCAGTTGACACGAGGTACACCAAAGCTTTATGAACCATATTGTATTCCGATTTTGCGTACTGATGAAGTGATATCTATTCCTTTTGCCAAAGAGCAATTAGATATCCGATTATTACCATGGAGTAGGAATGATTCAGATCAGATGGAACTTTCTTTGGAAGAAGCATGGTTTGATGCGGATTTACTGACTTTTCCGCTTTGTTTGCGTTCTCGCCGTCCAGGTGATGTGTTCAAACTGAACGAAAAAGGCGGTACCAAGAAAGTTAAAAATCTTTTTATCGATGAGAAAATACCATTATCTCAGCGTAATACTTTGCCTTTAGTGGCTGATGTGCACGGTCAAGTGCTATGGATTCCAGGAATTCGACGTTCGGGATCAGCCTTGATACACCCGGGTACTTCTTGTGTAGTACATATGAGGCGAATAAAAACTGAAGAAAATGTTTGATTATCGTCGATTCGGCTTGATAAGTATAATGTAGGAGGTTCAACCAAGTTGCGCAATGACATTGAAGAAGTACTCATCAGTGAAGAAGAGATTCAACAGAAGATTTTAGAACTTGGCAATAAGCTAAGTGAAGATTACAAGGGTCGCAACCCGCTTGTGATTTGTGTATTAAAAGGTGCTTTTGTATTTATGGCGGATCTGGTTAAGCGGATCGATGTACCGCTTGAGATTGATTTTATGGCGGTATCCAGTTATGGAGCATCTACCAAATCATCCGGTGTTGTCAAAATCATTAAAGATCTAGACGTTTCTGTAGAAGGTCGAGACGTACTGATTGTAGAAGACATTATTGACAGTGGACTCACGCTTAGTTACCTTATGGAGGTATTGCGCGGTCGTAGTGCTAGTAGCGTACGTGTAGTTACTCTTTTCGATAAGCCAGCAGGCAGAACGGTCGACTTAGAAGCAGATTATACCGGGTTTGTTATTCCGGATGCTTTTATCGTTGGATACGGTCTAGACTATGCTGAGAAATACCGGAATCTACCCTACATTGGGATTTTAAAGCCGGCAATTTATTCAAACTAATTACCTATGCTCTGATAACAGGCATATCCAAGTGTCGATATATTGTCCGACACCGTAATATCTGTTATTTGACTTCGAGCTCTATTGAGAACGTAAGTCTTGCTATGGTAAAATAATTTAAGTGTCTCGAGAGGAGGTAGGGGATGAATCGGTTCATCCGGAATTCGGGTTTCTATTTAATTCTTTTTTTAGTCGTGGTGGGCATTGTTCGTTACGTTAGTGACGGAAGTGAAGCTACCGATAATCCAAGATATGATCAGCTTAAAGCAGCACTTGCTGCTGGTAATGTCTCCTCTGTTACGGTTCAGTTTGATAACTATGCCTATTTGGTTACAGGTGAATACAAAAATAAACCAGCAGATGCTAAATCTAATGCGTTTTCTTCTTACATCCCTGCCACTGATGCGGCGATCAACGAGATCGAAACAGCTAGTGACAATGGGGGTACACAAGTAACCATCAAGCCGATGGAAGGCGACAGTATTTGGTTGTCATTTATCACTTCGATGATACCGCTTGTGATCATGTTTATTCTATTCTTCTTCCTTTTCAATCAAGCTCAGGGTGGCGGCGGCAAAGTGATGAACTTTGGTAAGAGTCGTGCTCGCTTGTATAACGAAGAGAAGAAAAAAATTACATTTGAGGATGTAGCAGGGGCTGACGAAGAGAAACAAGAACTCGTCGAAGTTGTTGATTTCCTTAAAGATCCACGTAAGTTTAACGCAGTTGGAGCTCGTATTCCTAAAGGTGTACTTCTTGTAGGTCCTCCGGGTACAGGTAAAACATTGCTTGCTCGTGCAGTAGCAGGAGAAGCAGGCGTTCCGTTCTTCAGCATTTCCGGTTCTGATTTCGTGGAAATGTTTGTCGGTGTCGGTGCGTCGCGTGTACGTGATTTGTTTGAAAATGCGAAGAAAAATGCACCATGTATTATTTTCATTGATGAGATTGATGCAGTCGGTCGTCAACGGGGCGCAGGTCTTGGTGGCGGTCATGACGAACGTGAACAAACGTTGAACCAACTCCTTGTTGAAATGGATGGTTTTGGAGCGAACGAAGGTATTATTATCGTAGCTGCAACTAACCGTCCGGATATTTTGGACCCTGCATTGTTACGTCCAGGTCGTTTTGACCGTCAAATTACGGTTGATCGTCCAGACGTGAAAGGTCGCGAAGCAGTACTGAAAGTTCACTCACGTAACAAACCACTTACGTCTAACGTAAGATTGGATACAATTGCGAAACGTACAACAGGTTTTACAGGTGCAGATCTGGAGAACTTGATGAACGAAGCAGCATTGCTTGCTGCACGTCGTAATCGTCGTGATATTTCGATGACTGAGGTTGATGAAGCGATTGACCGTATCATCGTAGGTACAGAAAAACGTAGTCGTGTTATTAGTGATCGTGAAAAACGCATCGTTGCTTATCATGAAGCGGGTCATACGATTGTCGGTTATTTCTTGGAGCATGCGGATATGGTACACAAAGTAACAATCGTACCGCGTGGACGTGCTGGCGGGTATGTTATTATGCTTCCTAAAGAAGACCGTATGCTTGTAACGAAACAAGAATTGTTGGATAAAGTTACTGGATTGCTTGGTGGACGTGTTGCTGAAGAATTATTTATCGGCGAGATTGGTACTGGAGCATATAGTGATTTCCAACAAGCAACAAGTATCGTACGTAGCATGATCGTTGAATATGGTATGAGTGAGAAGCTTGGACCGATGCAATTCGGTACTGCTCAAGGTCAAGTATTCTTGGGTCGTGATATCGGACACGAGCAAAACTATAGTGATAAAATCGCTTATGAGATCGATCAAGAAATGCACCGTTTTATTACGGAATCTTACGAACGTTGTCGCGAATTATTGCAAAAACATTCAAGAGAAATGCATTTGATCGCTCAAACATTGCTTGAAGTAGAAACATTGGATCTAGAACAAATCAAAGAATTGATTGAAACTGGATCTTTAAGTGATACAAATGGTGATGGTAACACAAGCGGTTCAGGGGAAACACCAGAAGGTGGCGAACCTACTGTAGATACAATCGGCGGTTCTTTAAGTTTGGAAAAAGACAACACTCCATCTACACCTGGATTAGGTAAAGACGGAGATATTCCGAACAGCCCTACCAATGGTCCTGGCGAAGATCGTGGACCAAATGGAACAGGTGGAAGCACACCTACTTCTTAATCAATACGACAGATGCAACAAATATCAAAGCCCGAAGATCATAATGATCTTCGGGCTTTTTTGTGTGTCATGAAATCCCTGCTCTAATTCACTGATTGACAAGTGACTATAGGATTGTGTACATTATTGGTTGAACATTGATCACAAATTAGACACAACTTATACTGTAGTACGGGATATTTTTCACAAACTCTCTAAGTAGCAATCTTCTACTGACCTAGAACCTACTTGTCTGTCTAACATTGTGAAATGAATCTCAAACAATGAAAAGGAGCGATTACGATGGAAGCGTTAGCACTAGAAAAGAAAGCAGAACGGGATGCAGAGCTCAGGGAACGTCTTTTACAATTAAAAAAAGAACGTAATGCAATTATTTTGGCTCATTATTATCAACGAGATGAGATTCAAGAAGTAGCTGATTTCCGTGGTGATTCTTTTTTGCTAGCGCAAAAAGCGGCTCAGACTGAAGCCGATACGATTGTATTTTGTGGAGTTCATTTTATGGGTGAAAGTGCTAAGATTCTAGCACCTAACAAAACAGTGATTATTCCTGATGAACGTGCAGGTTGTCCGATGGCGGATATGGTCAATGTCGATGGATTGCGTCGCTTAAAGGAAAAGCATCCCAATGCCAAAGTAGTAACGTATATCAATTCGTCTGCTGAAATTAAAGCCGAAACCGATATCTGCTGTACTTCTGCTAATGCTGTTAAAGTAATTCAATCTGTAGATTCCGATGAAATTATCTGGGTACCTGATAAAAACTTAGGGCATTATGTACAACAGCATACAGACAAAAAAATGATTATCTGGGAAGGCTACTGTAATACTCATGATATGTTAACAGTCAAAGACGTGATGGAGATGAAAGCCAAATACCCTCAGTCTGAATTTGTAGTTCATCCTGAATGTCGCCCAGATGTGGTAGCTTTAGGAGACTTTGTGGGCAGTACAACAGCGATTATTAAATATTGCAAAGAATCGCCTTGTCAGGAGTTTATTGTAGGTACAGAAGACGGTACAGGTTATCAGCTTCGTAAAGATAGTCCAGATAAAACATTTCGTTTTGCTAGTAAATATTTAGTATGCCCGAATATGAAAGTGAACAATTTAAAAAAATTAGTGAATTGTCTTGAACATATGAAACCACAAATTTATGTACCGCCTGTTGTTGCTGATCAAGCTCGTGTTTCGTTAGAACGGATGCTACAAGTATCTTCATCTTGAACGATTGAGAGGAAACCATAATGATCCCAAATCGCCTGATCGATTATCATTTGAGTGAATATATTCACAAACAAGTAGATGTTATTATTATAGGTTCAGGAATTGCAGGGTTATTTGCTGCTATTTTGGCAAGTGAATATAAGCACGTTCTTATGATCACTAAGAAATCGCTGTTAGAAAGCAATACCCGTTATGCACAAGGCGGGATTGCGGCAGTAATATCCACTGATGATTCTCCTCTATATCATCGTCAAGATACATTGCTGGCAGGAGCAGGGCTTTGTTCTTCATCTGCCGTAGATGTGCTTGTACAAGAAGGGCCAGCAGGGGTACAAGAACTGATAAGGTTGGGAACTTTATTTGATACGATTGATGGGCAGTTAGAGTTGACCAGAGAAGGTGCGCATAGTCATCGTCGTATTTTACATGCCAATGGTGATTCTACAGGGTATGAGATTGTTCGAGCGCTATCTCAACATGTAGCTGAACATCCTCGAATTGAAGTCTGGGATGAACATTTCGCTATTGATTTCATAACAGAGCACAATGAATGTAAAGGCGTTATCGTCAAACAACCGGATGGTAGTCTGATCTACGTACAAGCAGAAGCAACAGTGATTTGTTCAGGTGGTAGCGGACAATTATATCAATATACAACGAACCCAGATGTGGCTACAGGTGATGGAGTAGCGATGGCCTATCGTGCAGGAGCACAGGTGCGAGATATGGAATTTATTCAATTTCATCCGACAGCTTTGTGTTATCCTGGTGCACCACGGTTTCTAATTTCAGAAGCGTTGCGCGGAGAAGGGGCGATTTTACGGAATCGCAAAGGCGAAGCTTTTATGAAAAATTATCATCCATTACTAGAATTAGCGCCACGCGATATTGTAGCTAGAGCGATTATTAGTGAAATGGAAAAAGAAGATAGTGCTTTTGTATATCTGGATATTACACATGAGACAGAAGAAGTATTAAAACACCGTTTTCCAACGATTTATGAGACCTGTATGAGTTATGGTCTACAGCTTGCTCAAGATTGGATACCCGTAGCACCAGCTGCTCATTATATGATGGGTGGGATCAAAACAGATCTGCAAGGAGCGACCAGTGTGCAGCGCTTGTTTGCTTGTGGTGAAGTATCTTCTACAGGTATTCATGGAGCGAATCGATTAGCTAGTAATTCATTATCTGAAGCGATTGTGTTTGGCAAAAGAGTGGTACAGCAAATTCTGCAACTAAATCCAATAGATATATCAAACACAGATTGTGTTTTTCCAAAAACGAATCTTTTTTATGATAAGAATGTACCTGAATTCACAAACTCTACTGAGCAGTGGATTAGCTGGCGCTTAGAATTACAGGGAATTATGGGGCAACATGCAGGGCTTCGTCGCACAGCATCGTCTCTTCAACAAGGGATTGATAAGCTTGAAGCATTAGCTGTCATTTTCGAATATCCTCTCAATACTCGCGAAGCGCTAGAACTGGCTAATATGCTAACTTGTGCGCTACTCGTTATGCGTTCTGCTCTTTACCGGGAAGAAAGTCGTGGCGGACATTATCGAGAAGATTTTCCAGAACGTAACGATGATCAGTGGCAACAACATATTCTACAACAAATCGATCAAGAGCTAACAAAGGAGAGTAATGATGATGTTTAATGGTTATCAGGAAAATCTTATCGAATGGATCAAGTTATGGCTCAAAGAAGATGTAGGCGCTGGCGATATCACCACAGCGACTACCGTTCCGCAAGGACATATCAGTCGTGCTGTTATTCATGCCAAGCAAGACGGTATACTTGCTGGACTGGCGATTGCAGAGTTAGTATTTCATACCGTTCATCCTGATCTAACCTTTCAACCTATTGCTCAAGAAGGACAAAAGCTACACAAAGGTGATATCATTGCAGAAGTAGAAGGCAGCACGCATCATCTACTCACAGGCGAGCGATTAGCGCTAAATCTATTACAACGTATGTCGGGGATCGCTACCCGCACTCGTGAATATGTAGATGCGATTCAAGAATTACCGGTACGATTAGTCGATACACGCAAAACAACACCAGGACATCGGGTGCTTGAAAAATATGCAGTACGTGTTGGTGGAGGGCATAATCATCGTTTTGGATTATATGATGCGGTTATGATTAAAGACAATCATATCAAAGCAGCAGGCGGGATTACAGAAGCTGTGACTTCTGCACGTCAGCAGATTCCACATACGATGACAATCGAAGTGGAGACTGAAACTATAGAGCAAGTGCAAGAAGCTTTGACTGTGGGCGCAGATATCATTATGCTTGATAATATGCCGACCGAACGTATGCAAGAAGCTGTGCGTATGATTCGTCAGCAAGCCCCACATGTTAAGATCGAAGCATCAGGCAATGTATCGTTAGAGACTATTTATAACTTGGCAGCCACAGGTGTTGATATTATATCAGTAGGGAGATTGACGTATTCTTTTGAAAATCTGGATATTAGTCTGGATTTGGGTGCGAAGAAAGGGGAGTGACGCACTTTGATAGTGGTGATCGATATAGGGAATACGAATATCGTTCTAGGCGTGTATGAAGGAGAGCAATTGCTTCATCATTTCCGCATCAATACGAATCGACAAGCAACACCAGATGAGTATGGTGTGATGGTGCATAATCTTTTTCAAATGTCTAAAATTGCAATAGATCATATTAAAGGTATTATTATTTCTTCTGTGGTTCCTCCGATCATGAACACGTTAGAAGAAATGTGCAGAAAATATTTACATCATACTCCTATGATTGTCGGACCGGGCATACGCACCGGTCTGAACTTGCGTTATGAGAACCCGCGCGAAGTAGGAGCAGATCGGATAGTGAATGCAGTAGCAGCCGTTGCCAAATACGGTGGACCGGTGATTGTAGTTGATTTTGGCACAGCGACAACATTTGATTGTATAGATAGTAAAGGCGACTATTTAGGTGGAGCGATTGTACCTGGAATTGGTATTTCAACAGAAGCTTTATATCAACGTGCTTCTAAATTACCTAATATTGAACTCGAAAAACCTAAAAAAGTGATAGGACGCAATACCGTTCATGCGATGCAATCTGGTATTATATATGGATACGCAGGTCAAGTGGATGGTATCGTCAAACGAATTCATGCAGAAATGGGCGTTATCGGTAAAGTTATTGCGACTGGTGGTTTGGCAGAACTCATTTCCAGTGAAACCGAAACGGTAGATGAAGTGAATCCGATGCTTACTCTTGAAGGATTGCGTTTGATTTATGAACGTAATATAGTTACAACCAATATAGACAAAACTTTTGGTACGCCTAAAGCGTCTAAATAAAAATAGAAGAACATGCTCATTGGAATATACAGCAAGAGCAACGAGGGGAGCCATTACAAATGGAAAATCAAAATCACACAAAACCGGATCTTTTGGTCCGTGGTATAGCATTAGGTGGCAAAGTACGTGCATTTGCTATTCGTTCTACTCATTTAGTCGAAGAAGCGCGTCAACGTCATGATACATGGCCTACAGCAACAGCAGCTATGGGTCGTACCCTAACAACAGCAGCAATGATGGGTGCAATGCTTAAAGGAGAAGAAAAATTAACGCTACAAGTAAAAGGCGACGGACCACTTGGACAGATCGTAGCGGATGCTAATGCTAAAGGCGAAGTGCGCGGATATGTCGATAATCCACATGTACATTTGCCAAGTAATGCAATGGGTAAATTAGATGTAGCTGGTGCGGTAGGTACAGAAGGATTTGTATATGTGATCAAAGATTTAGGGCTTAAAGATCCGTACCGCGGAAGCGTGCCGATTATTTCAGGAGAACTGGGCGAAGATTTTACGTACTATTTCGCTAAGTCTGAACAGACTCCTTCTGCTGTAGGAATAGGCGTATTGGTCGATACCGACAATTCTGTAATTGTAGCAGGTGGATTTATTATTCAATTGTTGCCAGGTCTTACTGATGCTGAGATTGATCAAATCGAACAGTCGATAGGTTCATTGCCACCGGTAACGACTCTTTTAGCAGAAGGATTAGAACTGGAAGAACTGTTACGCCGCGTTGTACCTGATGCAGAAGTAATGGAAACATCGGATGTACGCTTCTATTGCCCTTGTTCTCGCAAACGTGTAGAACAGACATTGATGAGTCTGGGTGAATATGAATTAACACAATTGATTGAAGAAGATGGACAAGCAGAAGTGGTATGTCATTTCTGTGGTGAAAAGCATTTATTCAATCGTCAAGATCTGGAATCTATTCTTGCTGAAGCTAAAAGTTAAGGAATTTTAAATATATGACTAGAGGCAGATCACCTGTATGGACAGCCGTCTTGGTCTTATTATCTGTAATTATTATGCTGCTCGGTGCCTTTTGGGTCATCCGGGCAGTTCAACATTCTAGCTCTTCGACAGTAGCGATGGTAGGTAATGAGTCAATTAGTGAACAAGAATGGGTAAATGAATTAAAAAGAAGATATGGCAAAGAAATTTTGACACAAATGCTTAATCATCAAGCGGTTAAGCTAGAAGTACAAGCACGCCATATTGCAGTCAGTGAAGAAGAGATTCAAAATGATCTAGCAGAGCGTATTAGCGGATATTCTTCACCAGCAGACTTTTATCAGGAAATGAATACTCAATTTGGATTGAGTGCAGATGATCTGAGACAAGAATCGGAATATCAGATTGAATTGGAAAAGATCGCTACAGCAGATATCAACATTACTGATGCAGAAGTAGATGCGTACTTGAAGCAATACAAGCAATCGATGACCAAACATCAATTTGATTTGTCATGGATTGAATTAGACAATGAATCGTCTGCGCAACAGGCGATTGAACGTATCGATCAAGGGGAAGTATTTTCGGCAG
This sequence comes from Paenibacillus sp. KACC 21273, assembly GCF_028736095.1. Classification (NCBI taxonomy): domain Bacteria; kingdom Bacillati; phylum Bacillota; class Bacilli; order Caryophanales; family Paenibacillaceae; genus Paenibacillus; species Paenibacillus sp. KACC 21273. Next base: position 5,296,304 of record NZ_CP117876.1, on the reverse strand, counting down.
TAGCACAGTCGATGTCTGTAGATACATTTTCAGCTCCACAAGGTGGAGCACTTGGATGGATAGATCAAGATGATCCTTTTCAACCGCCTGAATTGTTAAAAGCGATTCAAGATATGCAAGCAGGTGATATTGTCGGGCCGATTGCGCTGAGTACAGGTCATTATGCAATTGTACAAGTCACCGATATTCGTCCTGCGCCTTCGTCCGAGCAGACGTTAAGCCGGGAAACAGCAAGACGCAAAATTGCACTTGGACAAGCCAAACCGCTAACAGAAATCGAGCAACAATTAAGAGAAAAATACAATGCGTATATTTTATCTGTAGCAGAGTAAAAATATTTGCTCTATCTGATCTATTTCATGTGATTTTTGCGAAATGCTAGATTGACAACGCTGTGACAGATTGATAATATAAAAGTATATTAAAACCTACTATTTTACTCGGAATAGCGTAGATTAGACATATAGAATAGAGTTTATATTCGCGGCTACGTTCAATCATTTGAAGGAGGGCTATAGGCATGGCAAAAGTCGTCAATAACATTACAGAACTTATCGGAGGAACACCACTAGTTAAGTTGAATAGTATCGTTCCTGAAGGAAGCGCAGATATTTATCTGAAGCTTGAATATCAGAATCCGGGTTCCAGTGTCAAAGATCGAATTGCAATCAGCATCGTAGAAGAAGCGGAAAAACAAGGTTTACTCAAACCTGGTGGTACGATCGTTGAAGCAACCAGTGGTAACACAGGGATTGGTCTGGCTATGGTTGCTGCTGCTAAAGGATATAAATGTGTAATTGTAATGCCTGAGACAATGAGTATTGAACGTCGTAATTTGCTTCGTGCATATGGAGCGGAATTGGTTCTTACTCCAGGATCAGAAGGTATGAATGGAGCTGTCAAAAAAGCAGAAACGATTTTGAGTGAAAATCCAGATTACTTTATTGCAGAGCAATTTAAAAATAAAGCAAACGTTAAAATTCACCGCGAAACAACAGGTCCTGAAATTGTAGAAGCAATCGGTTCTATCGGTGGAACTTTAGATGCTTTTGTAGCAGGTATCGGTACAGGCGGTACTATTTCTGGAGCAGGTGAAGTGTTAAAACAATCTTTCCCAGAGATCAAAATTTATGCTGTAGAACCTGCGGCTTCTCCTATTTTGGCAGGTGGACAACCAGGTCCTCACAAAATTCAAGGGATCGGTGCTAACTTTATTCCTGAGATTTTGAACCAAAATATTTACGATGAGATTATTCATGTTGAAAATGAAGAAGCATTTGAATGGGCTCGTCGTGTAGCCAAAGAAGAAGGAATTCTTACAGGTATTTCTTCAGGTGCAGCGATCAAAGCCGCTCTACAAGTAGCAAAAGAATTAGGTACAGGTAAACGTGTCGTTGTGATCATTGCAAGTAATGGTGAGCGTTATCTTAGTACGCCATTATACAACTTTGAATCTTAATCCTAATAACATCATGATATAAAATAGTGTTGCTAGATGTACTGATGTTTCCGTATTGGAATTAAGTGATCTATTGATCATTATGTTATAGGCTCAATCAATATGTAATAAAAGCTTCTACCCTTGTCTATATGGCATAGGGATAGAAGCTTTTTTATTTCTCGCATCTTCTCATTCGATCTACGCTTTAGTATACTAACGACAACGAATAGATCATGAGGTTGGAGGAAGATCGATTGACCAAAGTATATACATCATTTCAACAATGGACAGACTGGCAAGCAGCAGGATATACACAGTTGCCTTATATCGTGCAGATTCCTTTGCAAGATCAGCTATTACCTGATAGTTGGGAACAATTATGGCAAGAACAGATGCCATATTCATTTATATTGGAAAATGGAAAAAGCGGTAGATACAGTTATCTTGGACTTTCTCCTATCTCTATTCTTAGTGGTCAAGATGGACAAGCGCATATTCGAAATGCAACAAGCACCACTCCTATATTATCGTGGCAACAAGCACAGCCTGAATATATCGCTGGTGCATCGTATACAGGCAAGCCTTTAGATATACTACGAAAATGGATGTCTACCGATCGTGCCCCTAGATTAGCAGAAGTACCACCTTTTACAGGCGGATGCGTTGGCTTTCTTAGCTATGATGTAGCTCGTTCTTTAGAAAAATTACCAGATCATTTGAGCAATGATCTTGGAATGCCAGATTATTTATGGATGAAGTTCAATCAAGTATGGATAATCGATCATTTGGAAAAGCAATTATACTGCTGTGTGCATACATCGATAAATGAACATACAGATCATCAACAAGATTACGACCATGCGGCTACATGCGCGATGCAAATGGCTGAGGAGTGGCAACAGATCATCCAGCAGTCACAGCTATCCTCTACATTAGCACGCAAGCAATTTTTGGCTGAACATCCTATAGCATTAACCAATTCACGTACAGATGGGTATGGATTTGAGACAGAATTTGCTCAAGTTCAATTTGAAAAAGCAGTACAGACGATTCAGGAGTATATCCGTCAGGGTGATGTATTTCAAGTCAATTTATCGTTACGCAGTCAGCGACCGTTAACTTCAACACCTGAATCGGTATACGAATGGCTACGTTTAACCAATCCTTCGCCATATATGGGATTGTTGCGTACCCCTGATTTTCATTTAGTATCTGCTTCGCCTGAACTGTTAGTGCGTGTAGTAGATGGCAAAGTGTCTGCACGACCGATAGCGGGTACAAGGCGTAGAGGAACAACAGATATCGAAGATCAAGCGATGGAAGATGATCTTTTATCTAATGAGAAAGAACGTGCAGAACATATTATGCTCGTCGATCTTCAACGTAATGATCTAGGACGAATCGCCAAATATGGAACAGTACGTGTGCCTGAATTGATGACGGTCGAACGGTATTCGCATGTGATGCATTTAGTATCTGGAGTTGAAGGAGAATTAGCGAATTCCAAAGATGTATATGATGTAATAGCCGCTGTATTTCCCGGTGGAACGATTACAGGTGCACCGAAAGTGCGTACGATGGAAATCATCGAAGAGTTAGAACAGACACGTCGTGGTGCATATACCGGTTCGATGGGCTGGATTGACTATAATGGTAATATGGAATTAAATATTATTATTAGAACATTAACGGTCAAAGACAATATAGCTTATATGCAAGCAGGAGCTGGTGTAGTGATCGATTCTGAACCTTATCGTGAATATCGCGAATGTTTTAACAAGTCTAGAGCGATCGCTAGAGCAGTGATGTTAAGTGAACAACATGATCAAGTGCAAGCAGAGAAAGGGAGGATATTATGATACTTGTAATAGATAACTACGATTCATTTACGTATAACCTTGTACAATATTTAGGCGAATTGGGTGAAGAGGTAGTCGTTCGTCGTAATGATGAGATTGATATGGCAGGTATTCGTGCAATGGCACCAGATCATATTTTATTATCCCCGGGTCCATGTACACCAACAGAAGCTGGTATTACGTTAGACGTTATTGAAAATTTCAAAGGCGATATTCCGATCTTTGGTGTTTGTCTCGGTCATCAAGCGATCGGTCAAGCATTTGGTGGTAATGTGATTCGTGCCGAGCGATTAATGCATGGGAAGACTTCGCCTATCCTGCATGACAAAGCATCTGTTTTTGAAAATTTACCTTCTCCATTTACAGCGACCCGTTATCATTCGTTGATTGTTGAGCGTGAAAGTTTACCTGATTGTCTAGAAATTACGGCTGAGACGGCTGAAGGCGAGATTATGGGTCTGCGTCACAAAGAGTATGCAGTGGAAGGTGTTCAATTCCATCCAGAATCGATTGTAACGGATCATGGACATGAGATGTTGCGTAGCTTTTTGAGTCGTAAAGTAGACAAAGCACCAACCGTATGAACTATGTATGTTTAAATGGGCACATTACTGCTACAGATCAAGCCGTGGTCTCTGTCATGGATCACGGCTTTTTGTATGGAATGGGATTGTTTGAGACGTTTCGTACGTATAATGGCCAGCCGTTTTTATTAGAACAACATCTATTAAGATTATCGACAAGTTGCCAGTCCTTAGGAATCATCTGGAATGATTCAGTCAACGATATATCTGAACAGATTCAGCAATTAATGATCGCTAACCAATTATCAGATGCTTATATTCGTTATACGGTTACAGCAGGAACCGATATATTAGGTCTGCCTTCAGCAGAATATGAACAGCCTACTATCGTGATCTATGCCAAGTCGCTACCTCCAGCTCGCCTTGATTCTATTTCGCTTGCAGATCATTTATATGCGCATAGCAAGTCATTGCGTCGCTTACACACCTTACGGAACACACCAGAAGGCGATATTCGTCTCAAATCACTCCATTATATGAATAGCATTTTGGGTAAGCGCGAATTAATACAGTATCAAGATCACCCTACTACTGCTGTAGAAGGATTGATGCTGACTAAAGAACAATATATAGCAGAAGGCATTGTGAGTAATGTTTTTTTTGTGAAAAATCAACAATTATACACACCTGCTATAGATACAGGGATATTACCGGGTATTACGCGTGCTTTTGTGATTCAATTAGCAGAGTCTGCTGGAATAACAGTGCATGAAGGTTTTTATACATGGAAGCAGTTACTAGAAGCAGATGAAGTGTTTTTAACGAATTCTATTCAAGAAATAGTACCTGTTAAGCAATTGTTAGCACATACAGCAACATATCCGCTTCCTGAGCTTCTTTCCAACTCTATGACTTTTCAATTAGCTTATGCTTACCAGAAGGAGGCTTATCAGCAGTGAAACAGCCTATTCGCTACACAAGAACATACAATATGGGTTCCGCTACTGTAACACTTGGAGATTCAACATTAATGATGGGCATTTTGAATGTTACGCCGGATTCTTTTTCCGATGGTGGACAATATACATTAATCGATCGTGCTGTTGAACACGCTTTGCAAATGATGCAAGATGGAGCAGATCTGATTGATATTGGCGGAGAATCTACTCGTCCGGGGCATGATCCGGTATCTGCTGAGCAAGAATTAGAACGTGTACTTCCGATTATTGAAGCTTTGCACCGGGAAGCTTCTCATATTCCGTTATCAATTGATACGTACAAAGCAGAAGTCGCCAGGCAAGCATTACAAGCAGGTGCTCATATCATTAACGATGTATGGGGCGGACAAGCCGATCCTTTAATGTTACAAGTAGCAGCTTCTGCGCAGTGCCCGATTATTTTGATGCACAATCGAAATAATATGGATTATACGAATTTTGTTGCAGATGTACGTCATGATCTTCAATACTGTATCAATCAAGCGCTACAAGCAGGCATACAAGCAGAGCATATTATTTTAGATCCAGGTATTGGATTTGCCAAAACAGCAGATCATAATTTACAGCTAATGATGGAGCTTGATCAGTTATCTTCACTAGGGTATCCGTTATTATTAGGAACTTCACGCAAAAAGTTTATTCGAACTGTTCTGGATCTACCTGCTCATGATGTAGTAGAAGGAACAACAGCTACGACTGCTTTTGGAATTGCTCAAGGCTGTCAGATTATTCGTGTGCATGATATTAAGCAGAATAAACGAATGGCAGTAATGTGTGACGCGATGGTACAGTCTACTCGACATCATAAGAACTAACAATTTATATAATTTATATATAGAAGGAGTATGCCGTTATGGATAAAATGATTCTGACACGTATGGAGTATTATGGGTATCATGGTGTTTTTGAAGAAGAACGTAAATTAGGTCAACGTTTCTATGTCGACTTAGAATTAGAAATGGATCTATCAACAGCAGGTCAGACCGATGATCTTAGCACTACAATCAACTATGCTGAAATTCATGAAAAAGTAAAACAGGTAGTAGAACAGCAATCATTTAAATTGATTGAAGCTCTAGCAGAATGTATTGCATCCTCTTTATTGGACGCTTATACTGATGTACATGCACTAACGGTAAGAGTAACCAAGCCTCATCCACCATTTGATATTCATTTTCAAGGCGTTACTGTGGAATTGCGGCGTACACGAAAGTGAGAATTTGTCATGAAGTCATCTGTTCCCTCTGAATACTCAGAGGCTTATATTGCTTTAGGCGCTAATTTGGGCGATCGTGAGCAGACCTTAACAGAAGCTATACAGATGCTGAATGATCATTCCGATATAGAGATTGTTCATTGTTCAGGTCTGTACGAGACTGCTCCTGTCGGATATATCGATCAACCTTCTTTTCTCAATATGGTATTGATGTTACGTACAACATTAGAACCGGAATCATTATTAATGAGCATGTTAGATGTAGAAAATAAGTTAGGTCGGGTACGAGATATTCGCTGGGGACCACGTACAGTGGATCTGGATTTGTTATGGATGGACAATCAACAACTGCATACCGAACGTTTAGAATTACCTCATCCACGAATGCATGAACGAGCTTTTGTACTGGTTCCGTTAGCAGAATTAGTATCGTCTGATCACCATCCCGAGTTATTTCAGTCGATTCAGCAATCATTAAGTGATATTGAAGCCGAACAACAAGGGATTCATTATGTCAAAGCTTTTACGATGCCCTTATAGTTCAAAATTAAAATAAACCGCAGATCATATAATCTGCTTTTTGATAAAGGGAATCAGTCGCTTGTTTTGATCGTAAACCATGGATAGAGATACAAGGAGTGAACCCGAATGTTAAAGATCGGTGATATAGAAATGAAAAATCAGGTCGTACTCGCACCTATGGCTGGAGTATGTAACCCTGCTTTTCGTTTGATAGCCAAAGAATTTGGTACAGGTCTAGTCTGTGCTGAGATGGTCAGTGATAAAGCTATTTTGAACGGTAACAAGCGTACACACGAAATGTTATTTGTCGACGAGCGTGAGAAGCCGTTAAGTTTGCAAATTTTTGGTGGAGATCGTGAATCGCTAGTTGCCGCAGCCAAAGTGGTCGATCAAGATACTAATGCAGACATTATAGATATCAATATGGGTTGCCCTGCGCCTAAAATTAATAAAAGCGATGCAGGAGCGAAATGGTTACTTGATCCGAACAAGATCAATGAAATGGTAGCCGCTGTCGTAGCTAATGTAAGCAAGCCTGTTACAGTGAAAATGCGTATCGGTTGGGATAGCGATCATATTTTTGTGGTCGATAATGTCAAAGCTGTAGCAGACGCAGGTGGTAAAGCAGTCAGCGTTCATGGTCGTACACGTCAGCAGCTATATACAGGGCAAGCAGACTGGTCTTATATCAAACAAGCCAAAGAGGCAGTCTCTATTCCTGTTATCGGGAATGGGGATGTTGTTACTCCTGAAGATGCGAAGCGTATGCTGGATACAACCGGTTGCGATGGAGTTATGATTGGACGCGGAGCATTAGGCAATCCATGGATGTTATATCGTACGATTGAATTTTTAAAAACAGGACAATTGCTATCCGAGCCTACAGCAGAAGAGAAAATCAGAATAGCTATTTTGCATATGGATCGTTTGATTAATCTCAAAGGCGAGCATGTGGCAGTTCGAGAAATGCGTAAACACCTTTCCTGGTATCTAAAAGGAATAAAAGGATCAGCTAAAATCAAAGACTCAATCATGGAAGAAGTTAAACGTGATGAAATGGTACAGATTTTGCACAATTTCCTAGAAGGATTACCTCAAGGCGAACTAAGTTCTCCGGGAAACGAATTAGAAGAAGTAGAGCAAGTTTGCAGTATCTAAATCTACGCAATGTATAGCAATAATTAAGGCAGGATACAGGGTTTGATACTGTTCCTGCCTTTTTATTGACATTTCGTAATCATTCCCATATACTTTTTCAGTATAAATTTGCCTGAACTAAAGGTTTAGATACAGTAATTAAGCCTCTTTGGGGAATCCCTAATCCAATCATCATTTCGACAAGAAACCCCGAAGCGCGATGAGCGAAAATTATTCACATGACAGGAGAATCGGTTGAGATGAGCGACAAAGAAGTCATTTTAACACAGGACGGTCTGAAGAAGCTGGAAGACGAGCTAGAAATGCTTAAATCTGTAAAACGACGTGAAGTAGCAGAGCGAATTAAAGTTGCTATCGGGTACGGTGATATTAGTGAGAACTCCGAATATGAAGATGCTAAGAATGAACAAGCATTTATCGAAGGACGCATTATTACACTTGAAAAGTTGCTACGCAACGCTCGTATTATCAATAGCGATGAGATTGTTACGGATATCGTAAGTATTGGTGCTACTGTAATCGTAGAAGATATGGAATTTGGCGATACAATGGAATATACCATTGTAGGTAGTGCTGAATCGAATCCTTCACAGAATAAGATTTCGAATGAAAGTCCTGTAGGTAAAGCTATTCTTGGTAAGCAAAAAGGAACAACCGTTGATGTTAGCGTTCCTGCTGGCGGTGTAATCCAGTACAAAATTCTTGAAATCAAAAAATAAGATTGCCTTATGTATGTTGAGATAAGTAGATCGTATTTATGTTATATCCTATGAAAAAGCTTCCTTTGGGAAGCTTTTTTCTTGAAATGAACACATAATATATGGACATTTCGCAAATGTTGCGCAGATATTATCATGTAAAATCGTTTTATAGATTTATGAATACTGTCAAATCAGGTACACTATAGTCATAGTGTATATTTCATAGCATGTATGTAAGATGAACGAAAGATATGAAATATAGCAAACAGGTACTACTTTGAAGGAGTTGAAGTTCAGCAATGTCTGAAGAAAATGTAAACCCCAATCCAGAAGAGATGGATAATGAAAACGAAATAAGCGAGTTACTACAAATACGTAGAGACAA
>NZ_CP117876.1:5232500-5282500 GCF_028736095.1 Paenibacillus sp. KACC 21273 | reverse complement strand
TGGCTTGATACATTTGTATCAGGGGTAGGGGAGCGTTGAATGAAGATTGAAGGTGTACCGCAAGGAGCGCTGGACCTCATTCAAGTGAGAATGCCGGTATGAGTAACGAAAAGATCAGTGAGAATCTGATCCGCCGAAAACCCAAGGATTCCTGAGGAAGGCTCGTCCTCTCAGGGTAAGTCGGGACCTAAGGCGAGGCCGAAAGGCGTAGTCGACGGACAACAGGTTGAAATTCCTGTACCACCGAAAGCCGTTATGAGCAATGGGATGACGCAGGAGGATAGTGACGCGGACTGATGGATGTCCGTTCAAGCAGTGAGGCTGGTATGTAGGCAAATCCGCATACCGCAAGGCCAGGCTGTGATGAGGAGCGAAAATTGGAGTAGCGAAGGTCATGATTTCACACTGCCAAGAAAAGTCTCTAGCCAGGAAGCAGGTGCCCGTACCGTAAACCGACACAGGTGGGTGAGAAGAGAATTCTAAGGCGCGCGGAAGAACTCTCGTTAAGGAACTCGGCAAAATGACCCCGTAACTTCGGGAGAAGGGGTGCCCCGGTAGTGTGAATAGCACGAGGGGGCCGCAGTGAAAAGGCCCAAGCGACTGTTTAGCAAAAACACAGGTCTGTGCGAAGCCGCAAGGCGAAGTATACGGGCTGACGCCTGCCCGGTGCTGGAAGGTTAAGGGGAGTGGTTAGCGCAAGCGAAGCTATGAACCGAAGCCCCAGTAAACGGCGGCCGTAACTATAACGGTCCTAAGGTAGCGAAATTCCTTGTCAGGTAAATTCTGACCCGCACGAATGGCGTAACGATTTGGGCGCTGTCTCAACGAGAGATCCGGTGAAATTTTAATACCTGTGAAGATGCAGGTTACCCGCGACAAGACGGAAAGACCCCATGGAGCTTTACTGCAACTTGATATTGAACTGGGGTGCGATTTGTACAGGATAGGTGGGAGCCGTAGACATCGGAGCGCAAGCTTCGGTTGAGGCGCCGTTGGGATACCACCCTGATCGCATTTGAGTTCTAACCTCGTACCGTGATCCGGTACAGGGACCGTGTCAGGTGGGCAGTTTGACTGGGGCGGTCGCCTCCTAAAGTGTAACGGAGGCGCCCTAAGGTTCCCTCAGAATGGTTGGAAATCATTCGAAGAGTGTAAAGGCATAAGGGAGCTTGACTGCGAGACAGACACGTCGAGCAGGGACGAAAGTCGGGCTTAGTGATCCGGTGGTACCGCATGGAAGGGCCATCGCTCAACGGATAAAAGCTACCCTGGGGATAACAGGCTTATCTCCCCCAAGAGTCCACATCGACGGGGAGGTTTGGCACCTCGATGTCGGCTCATCGCATCCTGGGGCTGAAGTAGGTCCCAAGGGTTGGGCTGTTCGCCCATTAAAGCGGTACGCGAGCTGGGTTCAGAACGTCGTGAGACAGTTCGGTCCCTATCTGTCGTGGGCGTAGGAAATTTGAGAGGAGCTGTCCTTAGTACGAGAGGACCGGGATGGACGCACCGCTGGTGTACCAGTTGTTCCGCCAGGAGCATCGCTGGGTAGCTACGTGCGGAAGGGATAAGCGCTGAAAGCATCTAAGCGTGAAGCCCCCCTCAAGATGAGATTTCCCAGTATGTAAGACCCCTTGTAGACGACGAGGTCAATAGGTTGGGGGTGGAAGTGCCGTAAGGCATGGAGCTGACCAATACTAATCGGTCGAGGGCTTATCCAAATAAGCTAACACGCGATGGTTTTCGTTTTCGGATTCAGTTTTCAGGGAGCAACACACCTGCCTGTTTGGTAATGATGGCGGAGGGGTTCCACACGTACCCATCCCGAACACGACCGTTAAGCCCTCCAGCGCCGATGGTACTTGGACCGCAGGGTCCTGGGAGAGTAGGACGTTGCCAAGCAACGAGTAAGACCCAAAAGAGTGACTCCTGATTGAAGGAGTCGCTCTTTTTTTATGTGTAAAAGGATATAAACCATGGTGTGGGAACAAGTCTGGTGAATGGGATGGAGGGAAAGGTGTAGGTAGAGATGGTTTACTGTTGCTGTTGTAGGCGAGGAATATACAAAGTCTGGTGTCTGGGTCACTTCGTCTGATGAGTTTGTCTAACCTTTTTGGAGTCGTGTTCGAGTAGTCTATCCCTTTGTCCCTCTAAAGAAACGTTTCCCATTACTCATTCTCACTTTCCTTCATTTCTATGTACTGTTGGTGTTCTTTTCTCTCTACTGATCGGCTCTGCCTAAATGTTGCTCTTTCCTTCTCCTACTGTCATTTATGATTTCCTGATAGTACATTACATATATATTAGTAGAGTTCTCTGTTTTTCTACTTTAGGCTTGTTGGATAGCTTTCCTTAAGTATTTTTACTTTGCTTTTCTAATTGTATTTATTTCTATCAGCTTTCTGCTATTTAAGGAGGAAGATTATAATTATTTGCGCTATCTCTTATCATCTGTATGTATACTCATTAAGATAAATGTAAAAATATCATCATTTTATAGCCTATATACAGATAGAAAAATACAATTAGAATAATCCATTTTATCCAGCATACTTATATTTCTTTTCCTTGATAAATAAGGAAGAACGTAGGCGAATGTCTCTACTAGGTGGACATTCGTTTGCGAGGAGAAATCAATTGTAGATAATACTTTAACATTCTTGACAGTCTGTAATACGCTTTGCTAAGATTGCAATAATATATTTTCAGAAACTAATGCAGAAACTCATTTTCAGCTATTTTAACGCCTTATTTGTGTAAGGTTTTTTTATTATAGAATAAAAAAAGAATAAGGGAGGAACATCCTTGTGTGGGAAACAAAATTTGCTAAAGAGGGACTAACATTTGATGATGTCTTGTTGGTACCCCGTAAGTCTGAAGTTTTACCAAAAGAGGTAAGTGTTGCTACAGTTCTTAGCAAGCACGTGAAATTAAATATTCCTTTGATCAGTGCAGGAATGGATACAGTAACCGAAGCAGCTTTAGCTATCGCTATGGCTCGTGAAGGCGGTATTGGTATTATTCACAAAAATATGTCTGTAGAACAACAAGCAGAAGAGGTAGACCGTGTAAAACGTTCCGAAAGTGGCGTTATCACTAATCCATTTTCTTTGACACCGGACAAAAAAGTATCTGATGCTGAAGCAGTAATGGCGAAATATCGTATTTCTGGTGTACCTATCGTAGATGAGAATAATGCATTAGTAGGTATTATTACTAACCGCGATCTTCGTTTTATTCACGATTACAATATTGATATTACAGAAGTGATGACTAGCGAGAAATTGGTCACTGCTCCTGTAGGAACTACTTTACAAGAAGCAGAAGTATTATTGCAACAACACAAAATCGAGAAATTACCTTTAGTGGATGAGAATAATATTCTTAAAGGTCTTATTACGATTAAAGATATTGAAAAAGCTATTCAATTCCCTAATGCAGCTAAAGATGCTCAAGGACGTTTGTTAGTAGGTGCGGCTATTGGCGTATCTCAAGATTCGTTTGTACGTGCGGAAGCATTAGTAAATGCAGGCGTGGATTTGTTAGTAGTGGATTCGGCTCATGGTCATCATATTAATATTTTGGATGCTGTACGCAAACTACGCTCGATGTTCCCTGAACTTACTATTGTAGCAGGTAATGTGGCTACTGGCGAAGCAACTCGTGATCTGATCCAAGCAGGCGCTTCTGTCGTCAAAGTCGGTATTGGCCCAGGTTCGATCTGTACAACACGTGTTATTGCAGGTATTGGTGTACCGCAAATTACAGCGATCTATGATTGCGCAACAGTAGCTCGTGAATATGGTATTCCGATCATTGCAGACGGCGGTATCAAGTATTCTGGTGAAATCACTAAAGCTTTGGCTGCTGGTGCGGATGCTGTTATGTTAGGAAGTCTATTTGCTGGAACAGAAGAAAGCCCAGGCGAATCTGAAATTTATCAAGGTCGTCGCTTTAAAGTGTATCGTGGTATGGGTTCTATGGCGGCAATGAAACAAGGAAGTAAAGATCGTTATTTCCAAGATGATGATAAAAAGCTTGTTCCTGAAGGTATTGAAGGACGTGTCGCTTATAAAGGACCTTTATCTGAGACGATTCATCAGTTGATTGGTGGTCTTCGTTCTGGTATGGGTTACTGTGGTACAGGGGATCTAACTGAATTACGTAATGATACTCAATTTATTCGTATTACAGGTGCTGGATTACGCGAAAGTCATCCACATGATATTCAAATTACAAAAGAAGCTCCTAACTATTCGATGTAATTGCGTTTATTCTATAATGTAGCTTTGTCTAAAGCTACATTATAGATATAAATAAGCCAATATAAGCAAAAGAATGAAGATTTTATAGCTTCTTCTTTTACATTTTAATTGACGTTTAGACAAGCTTGTGATTTTAAGACAAGCTTGTCTTTTTTTGCGTTTAACCGTATGTTAAAATGAGAAAGTCGTTGTGATATTCGGTAATTTTCGGTATATACCTCTATATGGTGATACATAATGACCAAGAACAAGAAATTGTAGGGATTTATACGAATTTATTGGATTGTATGACTATTTTTGAATTTAATTTAGGTTAAATTTTACCGTTCATATAACTGTAAGCTACTTATTTGGAATAGACTCCTAATAAGGTCTTGGTACATTCATATATACCAAGTTTATTTTGAATTGAATTGCAATCAAGTAGTAGGTAGTCTTTGAACAATATTCACATGCTTAAACATTTGAGGGGAGCATCAGCACATTGAAACGCAACAAATGGTTAGAAAACGGAATTTGGAATAAGTCGAAACGTCAAATGGTTACAAAAGGAATTACAGTTATCATGGTGGCAAATATGTTCTGTATGGCGGTTATTCCTACAGTTACTATGGCTGCGGCATCTGCTACAGATTCGAAGAGCACTACTACAGACAGTAAATCTACACCAGCTACTTCAAATGCTACAGGCAAATTACCTACTGCTGAATCACTTGGTTTGGATGTAAAATCGGCTGTCTTAATGGAAGCTTCTACCGGTAAGATTTTATTGTCTATTAATGCAGATGAAGCATTACCACCTGCTAGTATGTCCAAAATGATGACAGAATATCTAGTATCTGATTATGTCAAACAAGGTAAAATTAAATGGGACGATGTAGTAACTGTATCTGAAAATGCTGCTGCTCAAATCGGATCACGAGTATTTTTGGCTAAAGGCGACAAGCATACAGTACTTGATCTTTATAAAGCGATGGCTATAGGATCAGCAAATGATGCTTCGGTAGCGCTAGCAGAATTTATTGGTGGAACAGAACAAGACTTTGTAAAAATTATGAATGAAAAAGCAAAAGAATTTGGCATGAAAACTGCTCATTTTGCTAACTCTACAGGCTTAGATATTGCAGATATGCCTGCTGCAACAAGACCGGATTCAAATCAAGAAACGATTATGTCCGCAATGGATACTGCGTTGTTAGCTCAACATATTGTAGATGATCATCCTGATTTTAACGATGTTACTAAAATTCAATCGTTCAAATTCCGTCCGACTGATAAAGATCCGGTTGTAAACTGGAACTGGATGTTAGAATCCAATGCTTCGATCACTAACTTTAAAGCTTATGCTTATAAAGGATTAGACGGTCTAAAAACAGGACATACGAATGCAGCCGGACAATGTTTTACAGGTACAGCTGAGCGTAATGGTATGCGTCTAATTAGCGTCGTAATGGGTACAACGTCTGAACCTGAACGCTTTATTCAAACGAAAAAGATTCTTGATTATGGATTTGATAATTTTGAAGTCAAACAAGTAGTTGGTGCAAAAGCAGCTGTATCGGGACTTGCTTCTCTTCCAGTTGTAAAAGGTACAGCGAAAGAAGTTCCTGTTGTTACAGATGCAGCTGTTAATGTGGTTGTTCCTAAAGGGACAACACCTAAAAATGTTACGTATACTGTAGCAGCGGCAAATGAAGCAACACGTACAGCACCGATAGCAGCAGGTAAAGCATTAGGAACAATTACGTACACGTATAAAGATTCCAATATGCCAGAAGATCAAGTTGAAACGGTAAACTTGATTGCCGCAGAACCTGTAGAAAAAGGTAGCTGGATACGATTATTTTTCCGGGCTATTGGTGATTTGTTCGTTGATTTATTCGATTCCGCTAAAAATATGTTTTAATACCTAAAAGTTGGCTGACTGCAATATAGATGATCCTATCAAATGTATTGTATATTCAATAGCTCTACTGTAAAATGATGAGTTAGATTCTGTCTCAAATTTAACGATGAATTTGAGACGTAAGCATCCAGTTATTTATGATTCCTTATGGAGTATAAATAGTCTTTGTAATCGAAGAATAATCTTATGTTATATATCGAATTCAGGGGGCATGAACATGGAAACCGGTACATCCAGAGTTAAAAGAGGTATGGCAGAAATGCAAAAAGGCGGCGTCATTATGGACGTTATGAATGCAGAGCAAGCTAAGATTGCAGAAGCTGCTGGTGCTACAGCAGTTATGGCTCTTGAACGTGTGCCTTCTGATATTCGCGCCGCTGGTGGCGTAGCTCGTATGGCTGATCCAACGATCGTAGAAGAAGTTATGAAAGTTGTATCAATTCCGGTAATGGCTAAGTCTCGTATCGGTCATTATGTAGAAGCTAAAGTATTAGAATCCCTAGGCGTAGATTATCTGGATGAGAGTGAAGTTTTGACTCCAGCGGATGAAGTGTTCCATATTGATAAACATGAATTTACAGTTCCATTTGTGTGCGGTGCTAAAGATTTGGGTGAAGCTCTTCGTCGTATTGGTGAAGGTGCATCAATGATTCGTACCAAAGGCGAGCCAGGAACAGGTAATATTGTAGAAGCTGTTCGTCATATGCGCTTTATAAATAGCCAAATTCGTAAAGTAACGAATATGTCTAAAGATGAGTTATATGCTGAAGCGAAAAATCTTGGTGTTTCTTATGATCTATTGGTAGGTGTACACGAAGCAGGTAGCCTTCCAGTAGTTAACTTTGCAGCAGGTGGAATTGCAACTCCAGCAGATGCAGCATTGATGATGTATTTGGGAGCAGACGGAGTATTTGTTGGTTCTGGTATTTTCAAATCAGATAGCCCTGAAAAATTCGCACGTGCTATCGTTGAAGCAACTACACATTTTGATGATTATAAATTGATTGCAGAAGTATCCAAAAACTTGGGTGCTCCTATGAAAGGTATCGAAATCTCCAAATTGGCTCCTTCAGAACGTATGCAGGATCGTGGCTGGTAAGAAAGAAGGTAGACCATGAAGATTGGTGTATTAGCATTACAAGGTGCTGTTGCAGAGCATTTGAAAAGCCTTCAACTGGCGGGTGCAGAAGCGATCAGTATTAAGCGTATCGAGCAATTAGAAGAGATTGATGGATTAGTAATCCCTGGTGGGGAAAGTACTACGATCGGTAAATTAATGCGTAAGTATGGATTTATCGAAGCGATTCAGCAATTTTCGGAGCAAGGAAAGCCACTGTTTGGAACGTGTGCAGGACTGATTGTATTATCAGAACGAATTGCCGGGCAAGATCAACCTCATCTTTCTTTAATGGATATGACCGTTTCACGTAATGCTTTTGGCAGACAACGTGAAAGCTTTGAAACCGATCTGGATGTGGTTGGAATTGACGAGCCGATTCGTGCAGTATTTATACGCGCTCCTCTTATTCAAGAAGTTGGAGAAGGCGTACAAGTATTGTCTACGTATCACGATGAGATTGTAACAGCAAGACAAGGGCATTTGTTAGCTTGTTCTTTTCATCCAGAGTTAACAGATGATTATCGCTTGCATCAGTATTTCGCAGACATGGTGCAAGAGTACGTCTCTCATAAGTAATCGCATGTTGTAATTAGCTAGATCGTTTAAATACATTACACCTTAACTCTTGGTAGCTTCTGTGATTAGGAATTTCTCCTGATACAGATGGCGGCAAGTTCTCACTTGCCCGGTATAAAGCGTTCACTCTTTTTGTAAAAGAATGAAGCTTGACGGCGGAAAAGAGAACCAGGAGTTAAGGTTATTTTCATTAGGAGGGGTTTATTGATGTTAGACGTAAAGATATTACGTAATGACTATGCACGTGTAGAACAAGCATTACAAAGCCGTGGCAAATCGTTAGATTTAATCGCAGAATTTCCTGCACTTGATTCCAAGCGTCGTGAATTATTACAAGAAACAGAATTACTTAAAAATCGCCGTAATGTAGTATCAGGTGATGTAGCTAAACGTAAAAAGAACAAAGAAGATGCAGAAGAATTAATTCTTGAAATGCGTGAAGTATCTGATCGTATTAAAGGATTAGATGAAGAGATTCGTCAATTGGAAGCACAAATCGATATGATGATGTTATCGATTCCTAATATTCCGCATAGCAGTGTACCTATTGGTGCTTCTGAAGACGATAATGTAGAGATTCGTCGTCATGGAGAACCACGTGAGTTCGCATTTACTCCAAAAGCACACTGGGATGTTGCTCAAGATCTAGATATTATTGATTTTGAAGCGGCTGCTAAAGTAACAGGTTCACGTTTTGCTTTTTATAAAGGGTTTGGAGCACGTTTAGAACGCGCATTGATTAACTTTATGATGGATCTGCATAGCAGTGAGCATGGGTATGAAGAAATTCTACCTCCATATATCGTAAACAAAGATAGTCTTGTAGGTACAGGACAATTACCTAAGTTTGAAGAAGATTTGTTTAAGCTAAATGATACAGAATATTATTTGATTCCTACAGCAGAAGTACCGGTGACCAATTATCATCGTGAAGAGATTTTGCCAGCCGATCAATTACCAAAACATTACGTAGCATATAGCTCTTGTTTCCGTTCTGAAGCAGGTGCTTCAGGTCGTGATACTCGTGGCTTGATTCGCCAACATCAATTTAACAAAGTTGAAATGATCAAAATCGTACAACCAGAGACATCTTATGATGAATTAGAAAAAATGACAGCTAATGCAGAGCGTGTATTGCAGTTATTGGGTCTACCTTATCGTGTACTTGCTCTATGTACAGGGGATATGAGCTTCACAGCTGCTAAGACGTATGATTTGGAAGTATGGTTGCCTGAGAGTAATATGTACCGCGAAATCTCTTCTTGCTCGAATGTAGAGGATTTCCAGGCACGTCGTGCCAATATCCGTTTCCGTCAAGATACGAAGAGCAAACCAGAATTTTTGCATACGTTAAATGGATCAGGATTGGCTGTAGGCCGTACGGTTGCAGCGATTCTAGAGAACTATCAACAGGAAGATGGCAGTGTCATTATCCCTGAAGTATTGCGTCCATATATGCGCGGGGCAGAAGTAATTACAAGCAAAAAATAATTTTTTAAATCTTTTTTTATAAAAAGCTTGTCAAATCTTAGAATCCATGATATGATATTTATGTTGTGCAAGATTGATAAAGCTTTTCTGGAGAGGTACCGAAGCGGTCATAACGGGGCGGTCTTGAAAACCGTTAGGGGGCAACTCCACGTGGGTTCGAATCCCACCCTCTCCGCCATATATTTAAATCCAAGTCGTTCCTTTACAGGAGCGGCTTTTTTGTTGTTCATTGATAAGCTATAAGTATTTTTATACTATCTGCATTTGATTTTTGTAGGACAACCAACTATTTTATGTCATAATAAATAGTGACTACTCTGATATATAGATTATGGACTCCTGATCATATGGTATGTGGTCATTTCACCCATTATCATCTACTGCAAGAAAAAGATGTTACCAAACTCTATATCTCTACGTACATAAGAATAGGAGGACATACCATGGTAGATATGAATCAACCTCCCGATTTATCCACATTCGTGCCGATCAAGCACGGTAGACGGTCTTTGAAAAGTACAGTGATGCGTACATTGCTTATCGTGCTCGGTGCTATGATTGTAGCTGTCGCGTTAGAGCTGTTTCTGGTTCCTAACAATATTACAGATGGCGGAATTACAGGCATATCTATTATTTTGTCCTATATCACAAAGTGGCAATTAGGTCTGTTTCTATTTGTAATTAATATTCCGTTTTTGATTATTGGTTATAAGCAAATAGGTAAAACATTCGCTTTGTCTACTTTGTTAGGTATAACTGTGATGTCGATAGGCACATTTTTATTGCACCCTGTAGAAGCATTTGTAAAAGAAACCGTACTTGCTTTTGTATTTGGAGGTATGTTTCTCGGATTAGGCACAGGACTTGTACTACGTTCTGGCGGATCATTAGACGGTACAGAGATTGTAGCAATCTTATTGTCGCGACGGTCTATTTTTTCAGTAGGCGAGATTGTTATGATTATCAACGTGTTTATTCTATGCGGAGCAGGCTTTGTATTTGGCTGGGATCGAGCAATGTATTCTATTATTGCGTATTATATTGCCACCAAAGTGATCGATATTACAATTGATGGTCTGGATCAATCCAAGTCCGTATGGATTATAAGTGATCGTATTCAGGATATCGGAGATGCTATTATTCATCGTCTGGGACGAACAGTCACGTATCTGTCCGGTGAAGGTGGATTTTCCGGAGAAGAGAAAAAAGTCATTTTCTGTGTTATCACCCGCTTAGAAGAAGCCAAGTTAAAAGAAATTGTGAATCATTTTGATGAAACCGCATTTATGGCTGTTGGTAATATCCATGATGTTAAAGGTGGAAGATTCAAGAAAAAAGATATCCATTAACAAAGTGTAACTTCATTTTCCAGAATGTATGGTATGTTGGTAAAAGCTTCATTGTCAGTATATTCGTAAAAAGTAAGTATTAATAACCAATTTTGAGTTTTTGTATTTCAAAATTAGCTAAAATGGGTTATTATGTATGCTGGCTTTATACCTGTCGTATTTTGAAAATGAAGTAAAACTTCATCGCTGTAAAAAAAGAGAGGGGTAACAAAATGAAAAAAAGAATGACACTTGGGCTGTTAGTTATGCTCATGATACTTACAGTTGCACTTGTAGGTTGTACAAAGAAAGCTGAACCGAAAGAAGCGGTAAAGGCGGCAACAACCAACGCAGCTAAAATGACATCTTATGCGATCGCAACTAAGTTGAAAGTAAATGAATTATCTTTTACTACTGCTGATGGCAAAGCTACAACAGATGCTCAAAGTGCACAAATCGCAAGTTTACTTAAAAATGCAGAATTTAACGTAACAGGGGTATATCAAGGTGACCCTATGCAAACAGAATTGACGATGGAATTGAAATTGAGCGGCGATATGGCAATGACATTTACAGTGCCTATGGTTATGACTCAAGAAGTTCTGTATATCAAAATTCCACAAATCCCAATGTTGGCTTTGCCTGATACATTAGTAGGTAAATTCTTGAAATTGGATCTAAAAGAATTGGCTGCTCAACAAGGTCAAGAATACAAACCTTTGAGCCCTGCTACAACACAACAATTAACTCAAGACTTGTCTAATGCAGTGTTAGACAAATATGACCAAGCTAAATACTTCAAAGATGTAGATACAAAAGATGCTGCGCTTCCTGAAGGTGTAGATGCAAAACAAGTAGTTCAATTTGCAGTAACAAATGATAATGCTAAAGAAGCAGTAACAATCTTCGTAAAACAAGCATTGCCAGCTGTACTGGATGTATTGTCTAAAGAAGAATACCGTAATGCTTTGAATATCAAACAAACAGATATTGATGAAATGAAAAAAGAACTTCAATCTGAAGATTCTCAAAACAGCTTCAGCAAATCTGTTAACGAATTGGATAAATATTTGACTCTAAACCAATTCCATATCAATACAGCAATCAACAAAGATGATTTCCCTGTATATCAACAAATGGTAATGGATGCTGTATTCTCTGATCCTGATACTAAGCAGAATGTGAAATTGTCTGTAGATGGTAGCAGTCAGTATTCCAAAATCAATGAAAAACAAACATTTGCTATCGGTATCCCAGCAGATGCTGATGTTGTAACAATGGATGAATTCCAAAAACAAGTTGGTTCCATGTACGGTGGTAACTAATCATTTGGTAGCAAAAAGCTCACTGCTTATACGCAGTGAGCTTTTTTTATGCGTGAAATCAATATAGATACCAGTCAGTTTATTTATAATGTAGAAGTATCTGCTGTAGAATCGGTTGAGAGACGCGTAAATTCTTCTTCTAGAATCGAAAACATCTGATGATCTTCCCACTGATCGTTGATTTTGACCAGCTTGCGTGCAATTCCTTCTGCTTGAAAGCCGCATTTCTCCAGTACACGCCTTGAAGCAATATTATGAGGCAAAATACCTGCTTGTACCCGGTGAAGCCCTAGAGAGCGAAAAGCGTACGCTAAAAGCAATTTTACACCACCAGTCATATACCCTTTACCTTGAAAACTAGAATCCATAGAATAACCGATGTCTGCAAATTGACCTACACCGCGTACTAGATGTGTTAGAGATAACGTACCTCGTAACTCATGATCTTCTGAAGAAAATAAGCCAAACAGATACGCTTTATCTTCCCATGCTTCTTGTTGTCTGCGATAGATCAAGTCCAATTGACTAGGAAGTGTAAAAAACTCATTAGGATATCTTGGCTCAAAGACTTGATTGGCTTCACGACTATTGACTCGTAACTGGAGAAGGGCAGAAGCATCCTCTGGCTCAAGTAAACGAATATAAATACCTAATGTACGATCAGACAATTCTAGCGACATACAACCCCTCCTTATACAGAATTATGATTGTAACGGTTTGCGCTTTTTGAGTCGCAAGCGTAGCTGTTTGAAAAAGTCAGTTAATAGTAACGCACATTCAGGTTGCAATATATCTGTAATGATCTCTGTACGATGGTTAAATCTAGGTTCTTGTAGCAGATTCATCAATGTACCAGCACAGCCTGCTTTGGGATCTACAGTTCCGTAGACTACAGTTGGTACACGACTCTGTACAATCGCCCCTGCACACATCGGGCAAGGTTCTAAAGTAACATACAGGGTACAATCTAATAATCTCCAGGCGCCCAATGTTTCACTTGCCTGTCTAATCGCTATAATTTCGGCATGAGCAGTAGCATCGAATGAAGTTTCACGTAAATTATAACCCCGGCCAACGATTACATTATCTTTAACTACAATCGCTCCGATCGGTACTTCACCGAGCTGTTCAGCTTTGTGAGCTTCGGCTATTGCTTCTCGCATCCAATACTCATGTACTTCTTGAGAAATAATAAACCCAACCTTTCACTGTGGATACTTTCTTTACTTGTACATCGAACAGATATTCGTTGTTAACACGTTGTGGATAGAACTGTGGATAACTCTTGAAAAACGAAAATGATACCGTTTTAGCGGAAAAAGTTGTGGATAACTATATTTAAATGATAAAAATTAGCCCGTATTCTATTTTAGGCAAACTATTGTCTATTTTCAATCTATCGTTATTATTTTGAAATAAAAAAGAAACTTTAGAGAGATCTCTAAAGTTTCTTTTGTTAGTTTGATTGTTATTTACCGTTGTTCGCCATAGATTGAAGTGTAGGATTCACATCTTCGTCTACATACTTACGAATAATCGATACTTCTACCCGGCGATTTTCTGCACGTCCTAGATTAGTAGAGTTACTAGCCACAGGTCGATATTGTCCGTATCCGATTGCACTGAATTTACGAGGATCTAATTTGTTGTTTAACAATAGAATTTTCATAAAGTTGAGTGCACGGTCTGAACTTAGATTCCAGTTCGATTCATATTGCGAGTTCGAGATTGGAATATTGTCTGTATGACCAGACACGATAATATCGTAATTTGGGAATTGTTGCAAAATATTAGAGATTGATTTGGCCAGTATACGAGATTCTGGTTTTACAGTAGCTCGTCCAGAAGCAAATAACGTATTATCACTGATTGTGATACTTAATTGAGATTGATTGAGCTTGGTAGCTAACTGCTGGCTCAATCCATTGTTTTTGATATAGCTATCTAATTGTTTTTTTAATTTTTCTAAATTTTCTTGTTCTTGCTGTTTGAGTTTTTCACGTAAACTTTCTCTGCTTTTTTGAGTATTGTCTGCCGGTGAAGCCGCAGAAGCAGGTGTTTCATTATCGTCGGATTTAGGTGTTTGTCCGCTGGTTTCTTCCATAGCATTTTGATCCAAAACACCTGTACCACCGGTGAACGCTGCATTCATCGCTGCTGCCATTTGTTGAAATTTGGATGCATCCAATGAACTCATAGCAAATAGAGTAATAAATAATGCTAGCAAAAGGGTCATTAAGTCAGAATAAGGAAGTAACCAACTTTCATCTGGATGTTCTTCATGAGGCTCGTGTCTACCTTTTTTACTCACTGGCTACCGCCTCCCCTACAGCCCCACCGCTACTTTCTTCGCTGTTCATTTTTGCATTTTCAGTAGGTGTTAAGAACACAGCTAATTTCTGGCTAATCGCAATAGTAGATACACCGGATTGAATAGATAGTAAGCCTTCTACCATCATTAATTTAACTTCTACTTCAGCTTTGGATAAACGTTTAAGCTTCGTTGCAATAGGATGCCATAATACATAACCACTAAAGATACCGAGCAATGTTGCCATAAAAGCCCCTGCAATCGCATGAGAAAGCTTTTCCAAGTCAGTCAAATCCGCCATCGCAGCAATCAGACCTACTACCGCTCCAAGTACACCCAGTGTAGGAGCATACATACCTGCTTGTGAGAAAAGAAGTGCGCCTGAACGGTGACGTTCTTCTGTCGCATTAATATCTTCCATCAATACATCTTGTACAAACTCTTGATCATTACCATCAATAATCATACGCATTCCGTTACGAAGGAAAGGATGATCAATTTCTTCGACTTTGGATTCCAATGCAAGTAGACCTTCACGACGCGTAATAGAAGCCCACTCCATAAACATACCTACTAGATCTTTTTTGTCCATTAATTTTTGTTGAACAAAAACAACTTTAAACAATTTGCCAAGACGTTTAACTTCATTCATTGGAAAAGCCATAAAGATTGTTGCTGCTGTACCAACAAAAATGATGACATAAGCAGCCGGGTTATTAACCAGATTGATAAGGGGGGCACCTTTTAGAAGCATACCGAATATAAGTGAACCCAAACCAAGTATTAGACCAATAATTGTTGAAATTTGCATAATACACCTCGTCCGTGAGTATATAGTTTATCTCTCTCATCATCCACTTCCATGTAATGATGTGTTTTCCAAAAACATCTGATACTCTTTTATCGACAAGATATGCTGCATTGTTAAGAGTTTTTTAGTGTATATTTGCGTTATAATGTAAATAAGTTGGGAATTGTAACAATATCGACAGATCGGGAGGTTGAGTATGGGCGTTAAGCATGGAAGAGATTATGAAGAGATATTGAGTGATTTAACATCAGCAGTAGCCATGATTCCAGACAGTTATTTGTTTTTTGATATGGAACCTCAAGAGTGGGAAGTGCTTGCTGAGGGTGAACGAAATGAAGTAAATGAAGCGTTGGCAGAAGACTTATTTTTTGCGCTTGGCTCACAATCTATGATCCACGTAGGTAGTGGGGTAGTCATCTATGATGCAGACACACATCGCATTGATATTTTGATTGGCAAAGAAGAAATGACATTTGTGACCTTGATCTAACAAAAGATTAATAAAATACGTATATAGCAAAAGCACAGAGCAGATGAACTAGAAGATCATCTACGCTGTGCTTTTTGTTTGTTTATATATCAAGATAACGTGCATCAGTAGGTGCTTGATAGACCATACAATAAAAAGGCTTCATACCATCAGGCGTTCTACGCTCATACATATCTGTAATATAAAAGCCTGCTTTTTGATACGTACGGATAGCCCGCTGATTCCAGGTCAACACTTCCAGATCGATTTCGGCTGTCGCGTTACGGTTTTGAGCCGTTTTTACAATAGCTTCTACAAAAGCTTCTCCATAACCATGACCACAAAGATCAGGACGCATGCCAATCCCTAAGCGTATCGTATCTCCTAATGGAAAAAGTTGAGCAAATCCGGCTAACTGTTCTGTCTGATCCAATACCGATACATACTGTTGTTGCCGAATCTCAGGATCACCGAACTCAATCCCTAATTCTTTCATTTGATCCCAGGGCATCCAGCCGTAGATATTATAAGGAGGATCATATATCCATGTACATACTTGGGCAGCATGTTGTTCTGTCAAAGGAATCGTATGAAAAATAGAATGTGACAGTGAGCTCATGACATAACCTCCTCTGACTGTACTTTATATATACCATAAAAAAAACTTAAAAAATTTGCAATATCCTGTTTACCATAATTACGAGTAGGTTAATAATAAGTAGACATAATTATAAAGAACAATTGATATAAATTTATTATTTTATGTAACCTATTGGATGTTTAATACGTCTTACTTATATAGGAACATAAAAAAACCACTAAAGATTCTGGCGGGAATCTTCAATGGTTTATAGGTTCATTTATATGAGTTGTAAATACGATGATTAATTGTCAGTTGCGAAGGTGTTATATGTGGAATCGCTCATAACACGTTTAGCACCAACGTAACGATTTTGATAGTAATCCATGCTCAAACTGTCAATTCTCACACCTTTGGAAGTAGAAGCGTGTGCGAAGTTACCATTTCCTACATAAACTGCTACATGTGAAACGCCAGCCCCAGTAGTATTGAAAAATAACAGATCTCCAGCAATTAAATCACTTTTTGATACAGGCTCGCCTACTTGATATTGAGAGCTAGATTGGCGAGGAAGATCAATGTTCATTTTGCTGAATACATATTGTGTAAATCCCGAGCAGTCAAAACCGCTGAAAGATGTTCCACCAATACGATAAGGTGTTCCAATAGCTCCGTCGATAACTTGATCCATTTTAGAATCTGCATGCGCACTTGTTACTCCAAGTGACGTAAATGCAATAGCAAGTCCCATTACTGCGGCTGTTAGTTTCTTTTTCATGTTCAAAATCAATTGTCCCCTTCCAATTGCCTACGAGGTTAGCTTAAGGATTCGGTAGAAGGTATTCCCCTATGATCCCTCCGAAACAAGATCAATTCACCCAAAACGGTTCCCCCGTTTCCCGGTACCACGGAATTTGGCTCAAAGCTTGGTGTGTACCGTACACGGATCATTACGACAAAACGACAAAATTTTCAGTTGCTATAAAGGTTACAGCATTTAGTTTTAAAGTTTACAAAGTTGTTACTAAAATCTCACTGGATTTATTCTACCAGAGGTTTTTTACTTTGGCAAACGTTTATTCATCTGTTTTTAAGATTTACTTTTGTATTTTAGTATTAAATCTCTGTGAAACCCTACGGTTATCGTCTTTTTAAAAGTTAAAAAATTTTAATCTTTTGCTCATATAGTGGCGTTTGATGAAGAATTGTGATCACTATATATACTTTATTCGGTTCGTCGATCCCAATAATGAACGTTTTTTTCCTTTTTTTATGAAAATTGATGACAATAATCGACTTTATTGGCTTTTAAGGCAATATTCGATACAATATGAATAATAAATCGAACCATAAATCTATGTATAATAACCTTATTTATACTGACCCCACAAAGGAGTATTTGAACGATATGGATGAAAATCAACCAAGTAAAAAGTCGATGTCACTTAATATTGTAAGTAGTAGTGCAAAAAGCAGTAAACACAAAGGTTTTGGAGCAGGAGCGATTAACCTCAATAATGTGTCCCCTATCATTATAGACCATGGCGAAGCAAAAATCGATGTTGGTGCAATGCACGCCAAAAGTAAAGTAGAAAAAGGGATCAAATTTACGACTAACCGCGAAGAAGTAAATGGCGGTCGTCAAGTATGGTTAGTATGGGTAGCAGTCGATAAATTAGCTGAAGGTGTTAATTATGCTGGCGCTACAGCTTGCGAAATGTGGATTAACGAAGAAGAGAAAAAAGGATGGAAAATCCTCGCAGAGCATGTGAACAAACTGGATTATGCTATCAAGCGTCGCATTATGTTAGAAGGTTTGGGAAGCGAAGAAAAGGCTGCACTTAAAAAATTATTAGTCGCTCATAATGAAGAATGGTGGAACCAATCTTCTGAAGAGTTTAAAACAGCATTAGAAGGTTAATAATACTTTATATAGTCTACTATTTATGCAAAAGACCGACGACCCTCAGATCGTCGGTCTTTTATTATTCGTAGCGTTTTGAAGCATTCTCCAAATATGTAGCTTCTATAGAAGAATTATATTTTAAAAGTAATTATTCAGGATTCAAAACAGTAGGATTATCTTTATTTATATCATATAATAACAAGTAAAATATGGTAAAAAAGGTTGTGAATACAATGCGTCTTTTTCCGTCCTTACCAAAATTGGAAATTTGCTTTCTTCTATTGATAAAGCCTTGTTATAATTAAGATAAAGTTATCATCGTAAGAAGCTGTCCCTTGCTTGACTAAAATATTCTACAGATGGAGGGAACACTACATGCAAAAAAGTGAAGCTGCTTATATTAGTACATTAAAACAGCCAATTAGTACAGGTATCCCGGGACTGGATGATATTTTATGTGGAGGCATACCGCCAGGAGGCGTCGTAATTCTGGAAGGTGAACCAGGCACAGGAAAAACTACAATAGGCATGCAATTTTTGGTTGAAGGTGCTGTTAAACATAATGAACCGGGGATATACATTACATTTGAAGAACTTCCTGAACAAATTTACGATGATATGCAACGGTTCGGTTGGAATTTGAAAGAGTTGGAACGGCGTAACTTATTACGTGTGATCTGTATAGAACCCGAGATTTTATTAGAACAAATGCTTGAACCCAATGGTCTTTTTGAACATATGATCAAAGAAATTGGTTGTAAACGCGTAGTTATGGATAGTATTAGTTTATTTCGCTTACTCAGTAGTGAACAAGAAGCCAGGACAAATGTTTATACCATTCGTAACATTATGCGCAAGCATACTTTAACTTCTTTTTTTATAAGAGAATATTCAGAAGTAGAAGGGATGAATATTCCTTTCGAGAATTATATCTGTGATGGGATTATCAGACTTTCGTTAAAGCCTTTAATGGAAAAGTATCGTAAGCGTACTATTGAAGTACTTAAAATGCGTGGTACCCGAATTTTGGAAGGTGAACATACTTATAAGTTTATCGAAGATGGAGTATATATTATTCCTTCGTTATCGATGGCAGAAGATAAGATATTGGTACAGGAAACTGAAGTACTATCCACAGGTATTGATTCATTAGATGATCTGTTGATGGGTGGTATTCCTAAAGGCAGCGTCTTTATGATCGATACAAATAGTAAAGCCAACTATAGATATCTACTTTCTTCTATTTATGCACAACGTATCAAAGACGATGATTGTACAGTGACGATGATGTCTGGTAATACTACTTTAGATATGTTTGCCGATACGATCGATTTGTTTGGAGTGTCTTTGCGTCAGGCTGTCGATGAAGGAAAAGCTCATTTTATTGAGCATTATAAGCGTGCTGTAGACAGTGGATTAGAAAAAGCGCTTATTCGTGTAGATGATGTAGAGAATGATGAATATGCTAATACGCTAAATGAAAAGCTTTCTCCTATTTTTGAATGTGAAGAGCTTTGTGATAAGCGTTGGTTCATCTATTATGATCTAAATACAATTATTTCAGAACGTGGCAAAGATTTTGTTGTGAAATACTTCTCAGAAGAAATTTCACTTTGGCGGGCGCTTGGCATTACTGTAATGGCGCATTGTAATTTTAGTGAAATTGGAACAGAGACAGCTTCATTTTTGGAACGTACTTGTAATGGAGTAATCCGAACATGGGTTGATGGTAATTATCAGTATTTACAAGTAACTAAATCACCAAGCGGAAGAGTGTCAGCACCACACATCGTAGCTAATATTTCAGAAACACCATTTGTCCGGCTGGTATAAGGAGGGATTAAGCTTTTATGGTATCAGAAAGCGATGTAATCACATTACAGATGGAATGTACCTTATTTTTTGAAAATAATCCTTATGCATTAGAAACCAGTACGGGCATGTCCAAACGACTTGGACGCAATGCGCATTTAATTGAACGTGCGCTTGATCGTTTGACTGAATTATCAATTTTAGAAAAAAATGGTCAGGGTACGCGTGCTATTTATCGTTATAAAACGCCTTATATTCAAACAGAAGTGGACATGAATGCTTATGATTGAAAGCTATTTTATAAATGATAACTTGGACAGCTGTCAGGAACTCCAAAATGTATATGCAGAACTTACAGGTTTATTTATTTTTATTACAAATCATGAAGGGCATTTGTTAAGTACACCTTCAGATGCTGAAATCGCTAATTTGTTCATCACGTATCCCAAAGAACTTGAAAGTATGTTAAAAGCAGAAATCGATAAGTTGAAAAGGCTTCGAGTTACTGCTTTGTCTGATCAATGGATACCTGGAATCAAGTGGATTATTTCACCTGTTAGTATCGATCAGCAACCGATTGAGATGTATATCTGGGCAGGCATTATTATTCAAGAAAATACCAGACAAAACATTATCGATCATGTGAATTACAATAGCCCGGATTTGAAAGGGCCTGCGGAACTTTTCCGTATCATGAGAGAACGAATACAAAGTACACCAGAAGACGATGTTACGCAAATAGAATATAAAAAAGATAAGATTAATAAATTATCTAAAGCTATCGCGCTTATCTTGAAATCAGGATACAAAGAGAAAAAGTTCGCAGAACGTCTGACGACTCTTAATGAAACGTTGCGGTCGGATTCCAGTCGCAATATGCCTATAGAAGAAGTGACACGAGCGGTGCTTGCTTCTAGCGATCTGGCAGATGTATTCGGATTTGCTTTAAAAACATCTTCTGGTACTTATCGTATTGTGAGCAGTACAGGGCCTGCCGCCGCTGAGTTAAAAGGAGCTATTTTCCACGAAGGCGAAGGTTTTCTCGGTCAAGCAGTACTTAGCGAGCAATTAAGCCACTGGAAAGATGTAGGTAGAGATCCACGCAGTCACTTTTTTCTACAAAAAGGATTAGCTTCGATCTATGAAGTACAATGTTTTCCGATTCGGTATGACGATGAAAATTACGGGTTGTTATTTGGCATCGGTTTGGAAGAAAAATTATCAACAAATACCAATATTCGTTTTGAAGAAACATTGATCTCTTTAATTGGTTGGTATATTGGTAACCATATTACTCATGGTCGTATGGAAAAGCAGATTCAGCGCTTCAAGCCGTTAATGGAACTAGCCAGTGTAATGGTATCTGTGCAGGATATTCAGCGGGTTCTATTTATGCTGGTAGATATGAGTCTGAATCTGGTATGGAGTCCATCTGCATCAATTGTTGTTCATCGGGCAAGTGAAGACGAAAAAGTGCAAATGGTCGCTCGTGGTATGGAAAGCCCGCGCGGAGAAACGTATGCCCGAGATATTGCTCGTCGCTATTTGGAAAATGGAAATAATCAACCGGCAACACATTCATATCTGAATCGTTCAGTGCCTTCATCATTAATGATTGAATATCCTATCGTTTATGCAGACAAAACTAGAGCTGTACTTGCTGTTGCAATAGGAGATGAGCAAGAAGGCGAAGAATGTCGTGAGATTTTGTCTGCTCTGGCAACGATGGGCAGTGTCATTATGAAGCTACTTTATGATCGCCAACAGTTTTTATCAAACAGTAATCGATTTGCTCATATTTTGCATGAATCGATTCGGGAATGGAATGTAGCGCAATATCAACTGGCTACGGATGCACAGAAAATCGTGATGGAATTTGCATTATGGGGCGGATTACGTAAAGAAGAAGGAGAAACGATTGCACGTGCTTGTCTGATGTCGTTTTCAGATCCAGCCACTTTACGTAGTTTTCCTCACTTGTTTGAACAAGAAGCAGAAATGATTGAAGATTTTAGGAAAATTCAACAGAATCAAAATAGTCCAGCCTCCCATCCATATAGTAAGGGCGGGCAAACAATGGTATTGGTATTTGCTCTGGCTGCTTCAGGTGATAACGATATCCAACTCATGACTGATTCCCAATTTACTAATATTGATCCTGCTTTGATCAGTCAGTTCCGTTTATTCATGCTTAGTCGTCATACTTTGCAAACGGAAATTAGCTTAATGGAAGAAAAACCTGTTCCTCGTGCGTTAACTGCCGAAGTAGCAGAGGGACGTGGTCTGGAAGCGATCGTCAAAGAATTTGGATTATCTCCACGGGAAAAAGAAGTATTGGAGCTAGTCGTCAAAGCTTCCAGTAATAAAGAGATTGCGGCGGCTCTATTTATAAGTGAACATACTGTCAAAAATCACTTAACGAATATTTTTAATAAGATGAGTGTAACCGACCGTGCACAAGCAATTGCGGCTGTTTTTAACAAAAGTATAGGTTAAATAAAAAAGATCACCTTTATTTCAAAAAGGGTGATCTTTTTCCTTTTTATAGGCGAAAAAAAGAAAGAGGAGGGTTTTCCTATTTCCTAAAATGTATAAAATAGGAAATAAAGTCTATATATAACTGCCGCTGTTTCTAGGAAAATGAATCTGTAAGCTATAACAAGATGTGTTATTTGTTGCGACAGGCAATTTAACTAAAACAAAAGGGGAGAAAAATATGAAGAAACGGAGTTACTCGGTTTTTATAGTATTTTTAATCGTAACTTTGATTTTTACAGGCTTGCCTCGGTACGCAAGTGCAGCTGCAGGTTCGATGACTATTACTTCTGCTAATGGAGTACAAGTTGTGGGACAATCAGCTAATTTGAGTGTTACTTATAATTTAGGAGATGTAATTAGTCTTCTGGGCAGTATCACGTATACTTTACCTGCCGGAATTAAAGCAACAACAGCTGACCAGATTAACGGTAGAAATTTGGTAGCTAGTGAAATTACGAATAATGGACAAACAGTTACGATTACTACCGCAGCTCTTCTTTTATTACCTTCTACAACGTTGACCCTTAATAATAAAATATTACCAGCCGCTGGTAATTATCAATTTACCGGAACTTCTAAAAATACATTAAATGTTTCTATAGGCAGTGCAACACAGCAAGGAACCTTTACTATACTTCCTGCTCCTACTGCCCCTTCTTCTGCACAAATCAGTGTAAACAATGTAGTCGTCGGTTCTTCAACGGTTACAGTTACAGGACAGACTCAAGGAGATACTATCTCTGTTTATAACACTAGCAATACATTGCTAGGCTCTGGAGTCGTCAATGCGCAAGGAACAGCCGTTATCGCAGCAACGCTAGTTCCAAGTGGTGGCACAATCAATGTTAGTACGGTTCGAGGTACTGCTGAAAGTACTAAAACATCTTTTACGTATGGTAGTGCTGTACTAAATTCTATTCCAGCCGCTAATATTGCTATTGATAATCAATATGGTGATCAAGATACAGTGACCGTTACAGGTGTAAGTGCTGGAGATGTAGTCACTGTCTATAATGGTACAACAGCTATTGGCAATGCTACAGCAAACGCAAGTGGAGTTGCTACTGTAACGACTACATTAACTCCTGATGGGGGTAGCGTAGGTGTTACTTTAAAACGAAATACGATTGAAAGTACTCCAACTACAGTAAGTTATGGAGCGCAGGTTATTCCACCTATCGTTTCTAGCAATATTACAGTAACCAATTCGTATGGAGGTACTTCTACGGTTAAAGTAAGTGGTTTGACAGTAGGAGATATCGTTACTGTTTCTTCAGGGAATACCGTATTAGCTACTGCTCCAGCAACAACAAGTAGCCTAAGTTTGCCGGTTGTTTTGGCTCCTACAGGTGGCAGTTTAAGTGTCACTATCAAGCAAGGATTATTACAAAGCGCAGCAACAACAGTCAATTACCCTTCAATTACTGTTCCTGTTATTGGATCAGCTAATATTCAGGTGAACAATCGTTCAGGTAATACTTCAGATACGGTTGTCGTGACGGGTCAATTGGCAGGCGATACTGTTAATGTATACAATGCTGATGGTTTGTTAGGTACAGGAACCGTCAATGCTCAAGGTACTGTGACAATTCCAGTAGTATTAACTCCTATCGGTGGGAGTGTAAATATCGGTTTGAATCATAATGGAGTAGATAGTGCTCCAACAGCAGTCAGTTATCTGGCAGAAGTGGTTACACCACTATTAACTAATCAGATTTCACTTTCTCCTATTGTTGCAGGGAACGCAACAGCAACAATTAGTGGTTTGACCAATGGAGATATTGTGAAAGTCTATGGAAATGGTACTGTTTTGGGAACTGCAACCGCTGGAGCGACAGGAACTGTTGCTATTCCAGTCGCGGTTAATCCTTTAGGTGGTAGCCTTGGAGTAGGCATTACACGAAATGGAATTGATAGTGTAACGACTTCGATTCCATATGGTGGCGTTGTTGTACCTGCTATTCCAGTTGCTAATATTACTGTAAACAATGTTTCGGGTAACTCGGATACTGTTCAAATTACAGGACAGACTGCGGGAAATATTGTAACCGTATATGGCAATGGAAGTGTAATTGGAACAGGTGTAGTTAATGCTCAAGGAACTGCATTATTAAATGTTACGTTGGTACCTCTTGGAGGAACGATTGGCGTAACGACTACAAATCAAGGAGTAGAAAGTATTGCGTCAACAGTGATTTATGGAGCAGAAGTCACTCCTGCTATTTCTGCTAATGCTATTTTAGTGACAAATAATTCGGGCGATAACGATATTGTGCAAGTAAGTGGCTTAACAGCAGGCGATAGTATTGATGTATATGGAGCAGGATCATTATTAGGAACTGCAACTGTACAAGCTGATGGCAAAGCTACATTAAATACAACTTTATTGCCGATTGGTGGTACGGTGGGAGTGACTTTGATTCGTAATGGAGTCGAAAGTGCACCTACGCTTGCAAACTATACGACAGAAGTAGTAGCTGCTCTTTTACAAGAAAATGTAGCTATTGTGAATGATATTGCAGGCAACTCCTCAGTCACTGTCAAAGCATTACAAGCAGGAGATATTATCAATGTGTATGCTAACGGTACACTAATTGGTACAAGTCCTGCTGATGCAAATGGATTAGCAAAAGTAAATACAGATTTGGCACCTAACGGTGGTGTAATCAGTGTAAGTGTGGTTCGCAACACAATAGAAAGTACAGCGATTCAGGTTGGATATGCTGCTGTTTTAATACCAGCTATTCCTTCAGAAGATATAGTGCCAGCCAACAATTATGGTGATAACGATACCGTAACTATTGAAGGTTTGGACGAAGGCCAAAAAGTAAATATCTATTCCGGCTCAGATCTTATCGGTACAGGAACAGCTCCAGCCAATGGTAGTACTGTTATCAACTTGAAATTAATACCAACTGGTGGCTCTGTTAGTGCTACTTTAGAATATTTAGGATTAGAAAGTCAGCCAGTCTCTGTAAACTATCCAACAGAAATTGTGCCTCCTATCCCAGCCGCAGCGATTACTGTTCTCAATAATGCCGGCAATGCAGATAGTGTGACTGTTACTGGCTTACCAGAAGGTAATAAAGTCACTATATCTGAAGCAGGATCAATTTTAGGTACAGGAACAGTAGCGTCATCTGGAGATGTCACTATTAATCTTACTTTAAATCCAACAGGCGGTACGATTTCAGCGATAAATACGCATAGCAATATAGACAGTGTGCCTACACCTGTTGTGTATCTGACTGAACCTGGTCCAGTTTTATTAGCAGCAGATGTACAAGTGATTAATAATATTGGTAGCAACGATACAGTCAAAGTAAGTAATGTGCAGTCTGGAGATATGATTTGGGTTCTAGATGCCAATAATACTGTTTTGGGTACAGGATTAGCCGATGGTAGTGGATTAGTGACTATCCAACTTGCTCTGTTGCCTGAAGGTGGACAAGTATCTGTTATTTTATCTCGTAATCAAATTAATAGTAATCTTGTAAATGTTAATTATATAGCGGAAGAAGTAGCTCCACCAGCAGATACACCTACAGCAGAGATCACGCAAGTACAAGGTGTTGATGGAGTAATCACAGTGATCGGTATGACTGAAGGAGAAACAGCCAAAGTCTACGATGACGATGATCAAGTATTAGGTACAGGAGTAGCTAATATCGATGGACAAGCGATCATTAATTTCAAATTTTTGAAAGCTCAAGGTAGATTGTTTGTTCGTACAGTTGTAAATGGAGTAGAAACAACAGTAAACACATTTGATTATCAAGGTATCCCAATTCCAGTAAATCCAACGACACCAACAGCTGTATTATCTGATATCGATGGTGCACAAGGAACAATTGATATTGCTAATGGTGTAACAGGCGATATTGTAAAAGTGTACAGCGATGATGATCAAGTATTAGGTACAGCTACAATTGGATCAGACGGAACAGCGATTTTGAACTTTACTTTCCCGAATGTTCAAGGGGAACTGTCTGTTCGAGTAACGACAAATGGAACAGAAACCGAAATTGCTACATTGCCATACAGCGGAATCGATATTCCAACGACACCAACACCAGCTGCTACGATTACCGACATTACAGGTGATCAAGGAACTGTAGATATTACAGGCGTAGCTGTAGGAGAAGTCGTGAAAGTATACGACGAAGATAATAACGTTCTAGGAACAGCAGTGGCAGGAAGTAATGGATCTGCCCAGATCGTATTTACTTTCCCGAATGCACAAGGGGAATTGTCGGTACGAGTAACGGTCAATGGAACAGAAACCGAAATTACTACATTGCCATACAGTGGAGTTGTCATTCCAACAACGCCAACACCAGGTGCTGTGATCGCTGATATTGCAAGTGATCAAGGAACTATCAATATCACAGGAGTAGCTGTAGGCGAAGTCGTGAAAGTGTATGACGAAGATAATAACGTTCTAGGAACAGCAGTGGCAGGAAGTAATGGATCTGCTCAGATCGTATTTACCTTCCCGAATGCACAAGGGGAACTATCCGTACGAGTAACGATTAATGGAACGGAAACTGAAATTGCTACATTACCTTATAGCGGAATCGATATTCCAACAACGCCAACACCAGCTGCTGTGATCGCTGATATTACGGGTGATCAAGGAACAGTGAACATTACAGGAGTAGCTGTAGGTGAAGTAGTCAAAGTATACGACGAAGACAATAACGTTCTAGGAACAGCGGTAGCAGGAAGTAATGGATCTGCCCAGATCGTATTTACTTTCCCGAATGCACAAGGAGAACTATCCGTACGAGTAACGGTGAATGGAACGGAAACGGAAATTACTACACTACCATATAGTGGAATTGATATTCCAACGACACCAACACCAGGTGCTGCGATTACTGATATTACAGGTGATCAAGGAACAGTAAGAATAAGTGGAGTAGCAGTAGGCAATACTGTTTCAATCTATAGTGATGCCAATGAAGTACTCGCAACAGGAACAGCGAATGCAAACGGAGAAGCTATTTTAACCTTTACTTTCCCGAATGCACAAGGTGAACTGTCCGTACGAGTAACTATCAATGGAGCGGAAACGGAAATTGCCACATTACCTTATAGTGGAATTGATATTCCAACGACACCAACACCGGGTGCTGTGATTACCGATATTACAGGCGATCAAGGAACAGTGAACATTACAGACGTAGCTGTTGGTGAAGTCGTGAAAGTATACGACGAAGATAATAACGTTCTAGGAACAGCAGTGGCAGGAAGTAATGGATCTGCCCAGATCATATTTACCTTCCCGAACGCTCAGGGTGAATTATCCGTACGAATAACAGTGAATGGAACGGAAACGGAAATTGCTACACTACCATACAGCGGAATTGATATTCCAACTACGCCGTCTCCTAATGCTGTGATCACCGATATTACAGGTGATCAAGGAACTGTAGATATTACAGGCGTAGCTGTAGGAGAAGTCGTGAAAGTATACGACGAAGATAATAATGTTTTAGGAACCGCAGTAGTAGGAAGTAATGGATCTGCCCAGATCGATTTTACCTTCCCGAATGCACAAGGAGAATTGTCGGTACGAGTAACGGTGAATGGAACGGAAACAGAAATTACCACACTACCATACAGCGGAATCGATATTCCAACTACACCGTCTCCTAATGCT
This sequence comes from Paenibacillus sp. KACC 21273, assembly GCF_028736095.1. NCBI lineage: Bacteria > Bacillati > Bacillota > Bacilli > Caryophanales > Paenibacillaceae > Paenibacillus > Paenibacillus sp. KACC 21273. The sequence goes on along the minus strand of NZ_CP117876.1, from coordinate 5,254,400 downwards.
GTGATTACCGATATTACAGGTGATCAAGGAACAGTGAACATTACCGGAGTAGCTGTAGGAGAAGTCGTGAAAGTATACGACGAAGATAACAATGTGTTGGGAACGGCAGTAGCAGGAAGTAATGGATCTGCCCAGATCGTATTTACTTTCCCGAACACACAAGGAGAATTGTCGATACGAGTAACAGTAAATGGAACAGAAACGGAAATTGCTACACTACCGTACAGCGGAATTGATATTCCGACGACGCCGTCTCCTAATGCTGTGATTACTGATATTACTGGTAGTCGTGGAACAGTGAATATTACTGGAGTTACAGCAAACTCTCCAGTTACTATTTACAGTGATGCTAATGAGGTGCTTGCTACAGGAACAGTAGATGGAAGTGGGCAGTTAACATTAACATTCATATTCCCGAACGCTCAAGGAGAACTGTCCGTACGAGTAACCGTAAATGGACTTGAAACCGAAATTGCTGCATTGCCATACAGTGGAATCGACATTCCAACGACACCAACACCAGGTGCGGTGATCACCGATATTACAGGTGATCAAGGAACTGTAGATATTACAGGCGTAGCTGTAGGTGAAGTGGTCAAAGTATACGACGAAGATAATAACGTTCTAGGAACAGCGGTAGCAGGAAGTAATGGATCTGCTCAGATCGTATTTACTTTCCCGAACGCACAAGGAGAACTATCCGTACGAGTAACGGTCAATGGAACGGAAACCGAAATTGCTACACTACCATACAGTGGAATTGATATCCCAACGACACCAACACCAGGTGCTGTGATCGCTGATATTACAGGCGATCAAGGAACAGTGAACATTACAGATATAGCTGTAGGAGAAGTAGTCAAAGTGTATGACGAAGATAATAACGTTCTAGGAACAGCAGTGGCAGGAAGTAATGGATCTGCTCAGATCGTATTTACCTTCCCGAATGCACAAGGGGAACTATCCGTACGAGTAACGATTAATGGAACGGAAACTGAAATTGCGACATTGCCATACAGTGGAATTGATATCCCAACGACACCAACACCAGGTGCTGCGATTACCGATATTGCAGGTGATCAAGGAACAGTAACAGTAAGTGGAGTAACAGTAGGCAACACGATTTCGATCTATAGTGATGCCAATGAAGTACTCGCAACAGGAACAGCGAACGCAAACGGAGAAGCGGTATTAACGTTTACCTTCCCGAATGCACAAGGCGAGCTGTCTGTACGAGTAACGATTAATGGAACGGAAACGGAAATTGCGACATTGCCATACAGCGGAATCGATATTCCAACCACACCAACCCCAGCCGCTGACCTAACAACGATCAATGGAGATCAAGGAACAGTGACGGTAAGTGGAGTAGCAGTAGGCAACACGATTTCGATTTATAGTGATGCGAATGAAGTACTCGCAACAGGAACAGCGAACGCAAACGGAGAAGCGGTGTTAACCTTTACCTTCCCGAATGCACAAGGTGAACTATCTGTACGAGTAACCATCAACGGAACGGAAACCGAAATTGCGACATTGCCATACAGCGGAATTGATATTCCAACCACACCAACCCCAGCCGCTGACCTAACAACGATCAATGGAGATCAAGGAACAGTGACGGTAAGTGGAGTAGCAGTAGGCAACACGATTTCGATTTATAGTGATGCTAATGAAGTACTTGCAACAGGAACAGCGAACGCAAACGGAGAAGCGGTGTTAACCTTTACCTTCCCGAATGTACAAGGTGAACTATCTGTACGAGTAACCATTAACGGAACCGAAACCGAAATTGCGACATTGCCATACAGCGGAATTGATATTCCGACAACACCAACCCCAGCCGCTGACCTAACAACGATCAATGGAGATCAAGGAACAGTGACGGTAAGTGGAGTAGCAGTAGGCAACACGATTTCAATCTATAGTGATGCCAATGAAGTACTCGCGACAGGAACAGCGAACGCAAATGGAGAAGCGGTATTAACGTTTACCTTCCCGAATGCACAAGGCGAGCTGTCAGTACGAGTAACCATCAATGGAACCGAAACGGAAATTGCGACATTGCCATACAGTGGAATCGACATTCCAACGACACCAACCCCAGCCGCTGACTTAACAACGATCAATGGAGATCAAGGAACAGTAACGGTAAGTGGAGTAGCAGTAGGCAACACGATTTCAATCTATAGTGATGCGAATGAAGTACTCGCAACAGGAACAGCGAACGCAAATGGAGAAGCGGTATTAACCTTTACTTTCCCGAATGCACAAGGCGAACTGTCGGTACGAGTAACGATTAATGGAACGGAAACGGAAATTGTCACATTGCCATATAGCGGAATCGATATTCCAACGACACCAACCCCAGCCGCTGACCTAACAACGATCAATGGAAATCAAGGAACAGTGACGGTAAGTGGAGTAGCAGTAGGCAATACCGTTTCGGTTTATAGTGATGCGAATGAAGTACTTGCAACAGGAACAGCGAATGCAAATGGAGAAGCGGTATTAACGTTTACCTTCCCGAATGCACAAGGTGAACTGTCTGTACGAGTAACGATCAATGGAACGGAAACCGAAATAGGAACATTGCCATACAATGGAGTTGAAGTTCCACCTACTACACCACCGACACCAGTTGTCAATTTGGTTGATGTACAGGGAACGCAAGGAACTATTCAATTGAGTGGTCTACAAGCCGGGGATATTGTTACTGTACAAAGCGATGTGTATGAGCAAGGTACAGTACAACTAGGAACGATTACGATTGGAGCAGATGGTAACGGAAATCTTAATATTCAACTTCCAGCCTCTGAAGGACAATTGGTAATTACACTGAATCGTAATGGCAATACAAGTGTACTTCAGACGATTAATTATCGTGAAGGAGAAACACCGCCGCCAACCAATCCTGGAACATCGGATGATGACGATAATGTAGGTTCTAATCGTACACCAGGAGTTCTAGGAATACCGGCACCAGTAACTGCTGCTACAGTAGATACACCAGTGCCTGCTGTAGAAGAACCAGTAACACCACCAGCTGACAATGCGGTAGAAGCAGCTAGTGGAGAAGCGACAGATGTAGAGCTAGATAATACTACAAAAGTTACTTTAGTAACGACAAATAAACAAAACTTTAATGATGTGAGTGGACACTGGGCAGAATCAGAGATTAACAGACTACAAGACTTGTCCATTCTAAATGGTGTAGGCGATAATCAGTATAATCCAGATGCCTTGATTACGCGTGCACAATTCACACAGATGATTAGTAACTTATTACAAGTATCGTCTAATACTGACAATGTAACGTATGCAGATGTTGCACCTGATAAATGGTACTACAATGCGATTAATGCGGTATCCGCTACGGGTATCACTAAAGGATATACAGACGATTCATATCAACCAGATCAACAGATTACACGTGAAGAAATGTCGAATATTCTTAATAACACATTAAGCTACTTGGAGCCATCTACTTCATTTGCAGCAGATGCTAACCAGGCACTTACACCATTTACAGATCGCAACAACACATCCAATTGGGCTAAAAACAGCCTTGCTACAGCTGTAAACGAAGGTATTATGCAAGGTAGACCAAATGGACAGATTGCACCAAAAGATAATACAACACGTGCAGAAGCAGCTATGACGATTTCACGTTTAATGGACAAAATGGCAACACACTTCAACATCACAGAATAACTACAGTGGAGTGATATCTTTTTATTAACAAATAGATGGTATGATTCGTAACAGAATCTGCCATCTATTTTTTTAAAATAAAAATTGGGATAATTTACTATAACTAAAACAAGGAAAATAACCGTTTTATATAAGTAGAGAGTCGTTTGAAAGGAGGATGAGTATGGAACATATGGATATTCATTATAATACTGAAATTGTAGTACTATCATTAATCATTTCGATATTCGCTTCTTATTTAGCGCTTAATCTGGCAAATAAAGTCTCTCAATCGAGAGGTACGCATAAAATTATATGGTTGAGTTCAGGTTCTTTTGTGATGGGTGGCGGAATCTGGGCTATGCATTTTGTAGGCATGTTGGCTTTTCATACAGGTGTAAATATTCGTTATGATGTTGGAACTACATTTTTATCTGCTTTTGCCAGCATCACTGCTTCGTTGATTGCCTTTTATGTAACTTTAGATTCAGTGATGCGCTTATGGAAAATAGCTGTCGGTGGAGCAGCGATGGGCATAGGAATCGTCACGATGCATTACACCGGCATGGCGGCGATGCAGATGGATGCAGATATTACGTATAATCCTTTCTATTTGATGCTATCTGTACTTGTAGCTTTGGGAGCTTCTTATGCTGCTTTATTTTTATTTCGGCGTTTTCGTAGTCGACCTAATTTTAGTCTGTGGAAATTGTATAGCGCGATCGTAATGGGTTTTGCTATATCAGGTATGCATTATACCGGTATGGCGGCAGCGCAATTTCATTATACTCATACGGCTTCCACTGATGAGTCAATGAAAGGGCAACTGTTTTTGATTACAGGAGTAGCCGTAGTGACTTTTTTGATTTTGGCGATTTCGTGGGCAGCGATTTTTGTAGAACGTCATATTTTGGAACGGATGGCTTACAGTGATCCTTTAACTGGACTGCCTAATCGTCATGGCTTACAGCGTTATTTTGAAAAAGAATTTAAACTGCAAAAAGAAGGCGCAGTTTTATTTCTAGACTTGGATCGCTTCAAATCGATTAATGATACACTCGGGCATGATATTGGGGATGAATTATTAGTACAGGTAGCCCAAAGGCTTAAAGTTTGTATGGTGGATCAAGGGATTGTGTTTCGCTTGGGTGGCGATGAATTTTTGATTGCGACTAACAAAGGAATTACTCAAGATATTGAACAACTTGCAGAGCATATTCTAGATGTTGTTAAAAAACCATATCAATTGGGCGGTATTGAATTATTTATAACTGTCAGTATAGGCATTGCTCTAGTACCTCAACATGGATATGAACGTTCTTTTTTAATGCGTGCAGCCGATACAGCGATGTATGTATCCAAAAATTCAGGCAAAAACAAATACAGTATCTTTAGTGAAGATATGAATCGTCGTCAGATTCGGAGAATGGAGCTTGAAAATGATCTGCGGCGAGCTTTTGAAAGTAACCAGCTTTTTATTGTGTATCAACCTAAATGGGATTCGATGCATAATCGTCTGACAGGAATGGAAGCATTATTACGTTGGAATCATCCAGAATTAGGTATGGTATCTCCGGCTGAATTTATCCCTGTAGCTGAAGAAACAGGCTTGATTATGCCTATTACGAATTGGATGTTAGAAGAAACCTGTCAACAGAACTTGATCTGGCAAAAACAGCATCATATCTACGTGCCTATTTCAGTTAATATGTCCGCGCGTATGTTCGAATGTCCTGGATTTGCAAATCGGGTAGAACAAATCATTGCTGAAACAGGTATCGAAGCTCGCTATTTGGAATTAGAGATCACAGAATCGATTGCGATGGATGGTATTGAAGGAACGGTAGAACAATTGCAGTATATTCAACAACTTGGAGTAAAAATTGCTTTAGATGATTTTGGAACAGGATATTCATCATTAGGTATTTTGGATGAACTTCCGATAGATATTCTCAAAATCGATCAGATTTTTATTCGCAAAAGCGATATCGCTTCCAAGCAAGCTATTATTAGCACCATTGTAGCAATCGCTGATAATCTCAATTTAGATTTAGTGGCAGAAGGGGTAGAGACCCAAGCTCAAGTCGAATTTTTACAATCTAAAGGTTGTTATGTGATACAAGGGTATTATTATGGCCGACCGATGACCATTTCACAGATGGATCAATGGATACAATCGATAGACAAAAAGATGTCGCTAGCAGAGTAACTATTCTGCATGAAGCGACATCTTTTTTTGTATTAAGAGTCTAATAATAGTGAAGTGGGCGTCGAATTTTTGGCAGAGACATAGAGATGATCTTTGATATAAAAGCGCCACGGCTTGCTTGCATATTCTTCGGCATAATCAATATTAATACGTGGGCCACATTCGATTTCAAATGGATGTTGCTCCAAATCAGGCGACTGTTCTAAGCGCAGCAGACCCCCACTAGCTAACAGATTCAGACCATTTAAAGACTTATCAATCGCTAATGCCTGACAGAGCTTTCCAGGCCCATTTGATAAATTACGAATCCGACGCGAATCGGTCGGTCTTAATTGCAGCATCAATTGTTCGTCTCGCGTGGATACAGGTTCTACCGCACGAATCAGTACCGCTTGCGGATCATCTACATCACCAGTAACTACATTTACACAATGATACATACCGTAAATGAGATACACATACGAAGTGCCTCCTTGTCTAAACATCATTTCTGTACGAGCAGTACGCCGATTACCGTAAGCATGACTGCCTTTATCTTCAGCGCCCCCATAGCTCTCTGTCTCGATGATCCGACAACGTATTTCACCTGCTGGCGTAATCCGGCTAATGATTTGACCGAGTAGACGTGGAGCCGCATCAAGTGCCTTCATTTGGACAATGTCTGAGATGTTCATCGAATCGACTCCTTTTTCAAATGTAAGATATTTTGGCAACGTATCCTTTTGTACAAATCGGTTTAAAGTTCCTTTTGCAGTCTAGGGTTATATCGCGTATAATGCGAAATGAATGTGGTAACATCGACCTTTCCAATTCCGATAAATATATGCGAAAGAAGGTAATAAATATGGAATTATGGTACACCGAAAAACAAACGCCGGTATTCGGCATTACAGCTAAAATTCGTGAGACACTGGTAACTGAAAAAACAGAATTTCAAGATTTAGCGATGATCGATACGGAAGAATTCGGACGCATGCTTGTACTAGACGGCATGGTAATGACTACAGTTAAAGATGAATTCGTTTATCATGAAATGGTCGCTCACCCTGCATTAAACACACACCCTAATCCTAAACACGTATTAGTTGTAGGTGGTGGCGATGGTGGTGTTATTCGTGAAGTCTTGAAGCACCCTGAAGTGGAAAAAGCGGTATTGGTTGAAATCGATGGTAAAGTGATCGAATATTCCAAAAAATACTTACCAGAAATCGCTGGAGAACTCGACAACCCGCGTGTTGAAGTATTGGTGAATGATGGTTATATGCACATTATCGAAAGCAAAAATAAATATGATGTCATTATGGTTGATTCTACTGAACCTGTAGGACCTGCTGCGCCACTATTTGAGCGTGGATTCTATCAAGGTATCTATGAAGCACTTAAAGAAGATGGTATCTTTGTAGCGCAAACTGACAACCCTTGGTTCAAAGCAGAGCTTATTCAACAAGTAAACAAAGATGTTAAAGAAATCTTCCCGATCGTACATGTATATGGTGCGAATATTCCAACATACCCAAGTGGTCTATGGACATTTACAATGGGTAGCAAAGTACATGATCCACTTCAAGTCGACGAGACAGCGATCCCTGAAATGGAAAGCAACAAATATTATACACCACGTCTACACAAAGCAGCATTTGTGTTGCCTAAATTTGTAGAAGACCTTTGCAAATAAGGATTATAGATTGTACGTATTTATAAGTTGATTAAGAAGATCTGTATCCTCTTTTATATAATATAGAAGAAGACAGGTCTTCTTTTTGTATGATTAAGGTTAATACTATAGTACATAGACTAATATTCCATGTATGTAACATATTCTAGGAGGCTGAATATATGAAGATGAAAGATAATCGTTTTCAATATGGATCGTATCCATCACTTAGTATTATGATGGCATTTGTATTGTTGTTAGGAATGGTTGGATGGAGTGGAACACCTGCATCTGCGGCAACGTCTAAAGTATGCGATGTGAATGGAACTACGCTACAATCTCAATTGGAACAAGGACGTTCATCTAGTATTCAAGAAGATATTCATTTTACCGATACCGACTTTTTGAGTCAGACGACAGGGCGAGTAGCAGGCAATGGATTTTTGATCGGTACTTCTGACGGTGGATGTCACTGGCAGAAGATTTATACAGGTACATGGCAGTTTAGTCAGATTGAATTTACAAGTAATACACAAGGTTGGGCTCTGGCAAGTGCTGCTTCTGGACAAAAACCTGTCTTTTTAACGACAACCGATGGTGGTACGACTTGGAAAAAGCCATATAACGGAAATCTTCGCTTTACCAAAATCGATAAAAAATCTGGAAGTACTGGATTTGCATATACCACATCAGGTGTATACAAAACGATTAACGGTGGAGCCGCATGGACAGCGATCCCTACACCGGCTAATACACGCGGTGGTTATTTTCAGGATAGCAACACAGGATGGGTAGTCAAAACAGTATCCGGTAGCAATAGTGGATACCGTATTATGCAAACGATTGATGGCGGAAACAAATGGACAACTTCGCTTAGTGTAGGTTCGCTTGAAGTATCTGGCGGCGAAATTTATGCTAGTGGCAAGCAAGTATGGGCAATCTTATACAGTGGATCAGGAATGTCTCAAGTATCGTATTCGGTCTATGCCAGTGCAGATAGTGGCACAAGCTGGCGTCAAGTGTTCGGACAATCGACAGCAGGTGGCGGTAAAGCACCGGGTACAGGCGCTTTAGGTAATGGTGAAGGCCCTGCTCAGCCAGGTGGACAACCGGGTAATATGCAATTTGTAGGTAACACAATAGCGTATCTTGCAGGTGGATCACCAGCAGGTGGTAAAGTAGCTGTCGGAAGATCGCTAGACAGCGGCAAAACGTGGAAAAATATGCCGGCTACAATCGACGGTAGCAGTGCTAACATTTCATTTTTAAGTCAAAATGTAGGTTATCTTGCTGTTACCGATTCTTTAACACCATCAATCTATATGACCAAAGATGGCGGTAAAACATGGTCTGCTACATTAAAATTTACAGCAAAAGATAATAATTAATATAACCAAAAGCAATCTGTCTTTTTAGATAGGTTGCTTTTGGCTTTTATCTACTTCATTGTGATGAAGTTTAACAACATTTACGCATAATGAGTTCGATAGGACCTCGATCTACTCGTTTACGCCAAAAGGAAGAAAAGATCAGCGCAACTACAAAATACAAAAATGCATAACACGTAGAAAACACTACATTTTTATTTTCTAAGTATCCAATCAATTGCAAAAATTCTAACCCTATCAAAATATGCCCGATATAATGCGTAAGAGAAAGTTGCCCTGTAGAGATTAAGCTTCTTGTTAACCAGAAATGACTCGTTTTATCAACAATATAAAAACAAGCAGTTAATACACATAAAGCTGAACAGGTGGCAGAACAAATATATAGTGTGGTAGGTGGCATAGGCTTGGTGGTGAATAAGTAAGTGGCTGATTCATAATCTAACCATGGAGACGAAAAGCGAATACATAGATACGAAATGATTTCGAAGATAAAAGTACCTGTTAATGATAACAAGAATATCTTTTTGCGATACTGCGGAGAAGTCCAATCTTTACGTCCCAACCACATACCGATTAGAAAAAAGCTGAACCATGGAAAAAGAGGATGAAATCCATTTAAAAATAGATTGCGCCAAAATCCTTGGAGCGTCCAGAAATCTACATATTCATGAAAAGAAGAATCCCAGCCTTTACCGTAATTAAATACGATTAGAAATAACTGCGAACTCACTAAAATCAGAATAGTTAATCGCATAAGTAGACGATCTGAAGCCGTAATAAGTAACGAACCCAAAATCATAAATACAGCATAATAATGCAATATATCTGCATTCCAACCTACAAGCAGTAATACGAATCCAGCAATCAATAAAAATAACGAGCGGTAGTACAATTGTTGGCGATTTTTACGTATTAGTGTAGGCTCCTTAGATATTCTAGCTCGACGTGTCATTAAAGAAATGCCAAACCCTGCTAAGATCACAAATAACGCAGATGCTCTCCCTTCAAAGATTCCTGTAAATAAGTTGAGCCATGTCAAATGACTCTGAGTGGCTTCCATCGCTATTTTGTAGTTAACAATAATCATACCCAAAATCGCCAGTGCTCTTGCATAATCTAGAGCTACAATACGAGAAAGCCTAGTATTCATGGTTAATCTCCTTTGATAATAGTCTGAACCGTTTTAGTCCAAATATCCTCGTATCTGTAATGAAATCCATAGCCTACAAAGTTATCCATACCATCAATAATCATAGTGAGCGTTTGAGCGGCTAGAGAAAGATCTTGAGTATGAACAACTTCGCAAGAAGCCCCGTATTGCAGTAACTTTTCAAAACCCGTCTGAAATCCTTCCAAAATATTTATCAATGTCTGAGCATAATGCACTTCTCGATAACCAAGTGCTTGGTACTGATTCATAATTCGAGCATAATATTCGTCTGTCTGTTGAGCAGCTAAGATTTTTAATCCATCATTTATAAACTGTTGCTCAAAATTTTGCTTGGTATAGCTGGTAATATCAAAGAAATATTCAAATCTAATACTCTGGCAAATTTCATTAAATAAAGCGTCAATAATAGAATTTTTAGAGGGGAAATGATAATAAAGAGCAGGTTTGGTCATTTTCAATTCCTTGCTGATCATAGACATACTGGTTTTATCAAAACCCTGTTCAGCAAATAAACGATACGCAATTTCTAAAATGTCTGCATAAGTCGACTTTTTAACCATAGTGATATCATGACTCCTTTTATTTTACTTACCGGTAGGTAAAATTAGTTTATAACAAAAGAAATTAAATTTCAATCGCTAATTGTTAAACTATTCATTGAGATAACAAAATACGCATTTGGCTATAAAAACGGATTTTTTTGCTCAGAATCTCTACGTACGGTTCAATATAATGGTACAATAGAAAAGATTGAGCTTATTGAATTAATCGTGAAAATGTTCTATATTCAACAAGCTAACATGGCGCATCATCAAAAATGGAGCTGGATCTTATGACTGAATTCAATCAGGTACAATTGACATTGCAGAGCGATCAAGATGGAGAGCTAAGCACAACTCAATTTATCGGGCAGGCTTTTCAAAAAGGCAGCAGTTTATATATTCGTTACACCGAATCCGCAGATACTCTTCAGCAGGAAGTTCGTACTGTCGTGAAGATCGATGATCATGAAGTGAAAATTATGAGACGTGGTGCTGTAGAATCGGATCAGACTTTTCGTCAAGAAGAGCGATTGCCGGGTTCGTACCGTTCACCGTTTACGACATTTACACTTTTGACACACACTACACAATTGACACAAGCGCTAGATGGACATCTTGGACGTGTAAACTGGGAATACGAATTGTATGTGCACGAAGAGCTTACAGGGACATTTAAGATCAGTTTACATATACAGGCATTGGATACACATGAAGTAGCAGAAATGTGAGCCATGCGAACACAGGAGGAGCAGTAGAAGATGACACGTAATCCATTGGAACAAAGTCGCAGTGCAGTAAAAGAAGCTGTGCATGCAGCGGTAATCGCAGCGAATATTGTAAGCAGTGAAGAAGTACCAGAAGTGGTGCTTGAAGTACCCAAAGACAAAGCGCACGGAGACTTAGCAACCAATATTGCAATGCAATTAACTCGAATTGCTAAAAAGAATCCTCGTCAGATCGCAGAAGATATTATCGCTAATCTTGATCTTCAACAAGGCGATATTGAACATGCAGAGATCGCAGGACCTGGATTTATCAATTTCACATTGAACAAAAGTTATCTGTATCCAGTTATTCAAGTGGTAGCAGAGCAAGGTGAAAATTATGGTCGTATTGAGCATGGCAAAGGGGAAAAAGTAGAAGTTGAGTTTGTCAGTGCTAACCCAACAGGAAGTCTACATTTAGGACATGCTCGTGGAGCTGCTTTTGGCGACGCATTGTGTAATATTTTTGACTTTGCAGGCTATCAAGTAACCCGTGAATATTATATTAACGATGCAGGTAATCAGGTATCGAATTTAAGTAGCTCTATTGAAGCACGTTATTTGCAAGAACTAGGTCAAGATGCAGCTATGCCAGAAGATGGTTATCATGGCGCAGATATCAAAGGATTTGCCAAAGAGTTAGTAGAGCAAGAAGGCGATCGCTTATTATCCCAATCACCAGGAGAACGTGCTGCCTTTTTCCGTCAATATGGTCTGGAAAAAGAATTGCAAAAAATCCAACGTGATCTAGAAGCGTTCCGTGTGAAGTTTGATATCTGGTTCAGTGAGACATCTCTTTATGAGACAGGTCAAGTACTGGATGCATTAGACGAGCTACGTGAGCGCGGAGAAGTCTACGAACTTGATGGTGCGACATGGCTTCGTACAACTGCCTATGGCGACGATAAAGACCGTGTATTGATCAAAAATGATGGAACGTACACGTATTTGACACCGGATATCGCTTATCACAAAGACAAATACGGTCGTGGTTACGATAAAATGATCAATATCTGGGGTGCCGATCATCATGGATATATTCCACGGATGAAAGCAGCGATGCAAGGATTAGGTAACGATCCTGAGAAATTAGTCGTATTGATCGCACAAATGGTAAGTCTGTTCCAAGATGGCGAAAAAGTTAAAATGTCCAAGCGTACAGGTAAAGCGGTAACGATGGAAGACTTGATGGCAGAAGTAGGCGTAGATGCTATTCGTTACTTCTTCACAATGCGCAGTATCGATTCTCATCTTGATTTTGATATGGACTTAGCGATTTCAACATCGAATGAAAATCCTGTATTTTATGTTCAATATGCACATGCACGTATTTGTAGTATTTATCGTCAAGCAGAAGAGCAAGGTATTCAATTACCTCCATTGTCTGAGATTGATTACAGCTTGTTAACCAGTGAGCATGAGTACAATCTATTGCACAAAATGGGCGAATTGCCTCAAGAAATAGCTTTAGCTGCTGATAACTATGCGCCACATCGCTTGATTCGCTATGTATACGAGCTAGCATCTATGATGCATAGCTATTACAAAGCAGAGCGTACATTGACAGATAACGAAGCACAAACGGCTGCGCGTCTAGCTCTATTAGGCAGCGTTCGTACAGTTATTGTGAACGTACTTCGCCTTGTTGGAGTATCTGCTCCAGAACGTATGTAATCGTCAGATATTGTCGTAAATCTAGAACGTTATATCTCAAAACACGCAAAACTTCCGATTTTTTGTAAAAAACTTGATTTTTGCTGATAAATAGGTTTTACTTAACTCAGCATTTTGCATTTTTTGTGCGAAAAAACGTGAATAATAAAGCGTGAAAATGGATCCGAGAGGAAGTGTCCGTAAGTGAGTACACCGCAAGAATTAAAAATCGATCCGGAAAAGGTACACGAAATTCCGATGGTAGATTTGGCTGTTGCTATTTTGAAAAAAATCAATACGCCTCTATATTACCGTGACCTTATGAAGGAAGTTGCAGAACTACGTGGCTTTACTAAAGAACAAACTGATGAGTATATCGCTCAACTATATACTGAAATTAATGTAGATGGACGTTTTGCATGTGTAGGTACTAACCTATGGGGTCTTAAACGTTGGTATCCGCTTGAGCGTGCAGAAGATCCAATCGCGAATGCGAAGCGCCCTCGTATCATCAACGATGAAGAAGATGATGATATCGAAGACGAAGAATTCAACAATGAAGATGTTGTTGATGCAGATGAAACAGAAGATGAGAACTACGATGCAGTAGACGAAGATTCTGATGATATCTTTGTTGACGGCGAAGATGACGATGAAGACAAAGCTGATCTTGTTATTGACGACGAAGATGAAGATGACGACGATGAAGACGAAGATGAAGAATATGTAGAAGAAGACAATAAAGAGTAATCTTGAACAAAGAACGATGAAAGTCTGCCTGTTTTGGGCAGGCTTTTTTTCTTGCGGATATGTCTTGACATGGTACAAAGATACAGAGTAAACTATTGCTTGGGCTTATCATTTAAACCTATAACTAAACGTATACGCATTTTCTCAAATGCTGTAATAAATAAAAGTGCCCCGTAGCTACGGGTGTCACTTTTTTTGTTTTTTATAAGGAAAAGGGGCTGTGTAACCCCCCCATATATCGCCGGAATTTCTGGAAAATAATTAGGAGGTCATACAGTGGCAAAGTATATTTTTGTAACAGGCGGAGTTGTATCTTCACTCGGCAAAGGGATTACAGCAGCATCACTTGGTAGATTGTTAAAGAACAGAGGTTTGAAAGTAACGATTCAAAAGTTTGACCCGTACATCAATATCGATCCAGGTACGATGAGCCCTTATCAACATGGCGAAGTATTCGTAACAGATGATGGCGCAGAGACAGATCTAGATCTTGGACATTACGAGCGTTTTATCGATATTAACTTGTCCAAAAATAGTAACGTAACAACAGGTAAAGTATATTCCTCCGTAATTAGCAAAGAACGTCGTGGTGAATATTTGGGTGGAACAGTACAGGTTATCCCACATATTACAAATGAAATTAAAGAGCGTGTATTCCGTGCAGGTCGCGAATCTGGTTCTGATATTGTTATTACCGAAATCGGTGGTACTGTTGGTGATATCGAAAGCCTTCCGTTCCTTGAAGCGATTCGTCAGATCAAAAGCGATGTTGGCCGCGAAAATGTAATGTATATTCATGTTACCTTGATTCCTTATATCAAAGCAGCAGGTGAAGTAAAAACAAAACCGACTCAACATAGCGTTAAAGAATTACGCAGTATCGGTATTCAACCTAACGTGATTGTATGTCGTACAGAATATGAATTATCTGAAGATATGAAAGCTAAAATTGCATTGTTCTGTGATATTGATGCAAATGCAGTTGTAGAATGTCGTGATGCTTCTTCTCTTTATGAAGTACCACTTAATTTACGTGATGAAGGTCTGGACGAGATCGTTGTTAATCATCTCAAACTAGATACTCCTCAACCGGATATGACAGAATGGGAAAGCCTTCTTAATCGTATCAAAAACTTGGAAAAAACAGTTGAGATCGCGATTGTTGGTAAATATGTAGCTTTACATGATGCTTACTTGAGTGTGGTTGAATCGTTGTCACATGCAGGATATCATGCAAATGCTGACGTGAAATTGCGCTGGGTTAATGCAGAAGAAATCACTGATGAGAACGTACACGAATTGCTTGGTGGTGTAGGTGGTATTCTGGTTCCAGGTGGATTCGGTGATCGTGGTATTGAAGGTAAAATCAGTGCAATTCGTTATTCACGCGAACGTAGCATTCCTTACTTTGGTATTTGCTTGGGTATGCAAGTATCTGTGATCGAATATGCTCGTGCTTTTGCAGGATTAGAAGGAGCGAATAGTTCTGAGATTAATCCAGCTACTCCTTATCCGGTGATCGATTTATTGCCAGAGCAAAAAGATATTGAAGATCTAGGCGGCACTATGCGTCTTGGCTTATATCCTTGTAAATTGCAACCAGGTTCACTAGCGATGGAATGTTACGGAGAAGAATTGGTATATGAACGTCACCGTCATCGGTATGAGTTCAACAATCAATACCGTGAACAAATTGAACAAATGGGTATGAAAATCTCTGGTACTTCTCCAGATGGTAGACTGGTAGAGATCGTAGAAGTTCCTGAACATCCGTGGTTCTTAGCAGTACAATTCCATCCAGAATTTACTTCTCGTCCAAACCGTCCACAACCGTTATTCCGTGAATTTGTCAAAGCTTCTATTAAGCATCAAGGTTAATATATACTAGATCGATAACAGGCGATTTCTTTCTCACTATATGAGGAAGAAATCGTCTTTTTTTTGCAATACATCAAAGTGACATATTTTTATATTCTCTTCTATACGATGCACCGTTTATAATTAATAGAAGAAAAGAGTAATTATAAATAATGGTTATTATTAGAAAGTAAACCTAAATTTTGTTGGGACAAATTTGTAGAATAAGCAGGAATTTCGCAAGTCAGAGCGAATTTGTATATTATGTTATACAACATAAACTTTGACATCTATCTAACAACCGTTTGAATTGTGTGTTCGTCATCATTCTAATTAAGAAAAAAATCACAGCATAATACTTTAGCAGCGATGAAGGGAAGGATGACAAGTGGAACAAAAGAAAATACTTATCGTAGACGATCAAAATGGAATTCGAATTTTACTGATGGAGCTTTTTGGAAATGAAGGATATCAGATGTATCAAGCAGCCAACGGTAAAGCAGCGCTTGAAGTGGTAGAGAAAGATAACCCGGATCTTGTTCTTCTAGATATGAAAATTCCAGGTATGGATGGACTGGAAATTTTGAAGCATATCAAATCTACCCATCCTCATATTAAAGTGATTATGATGACAGCTTATGGAGAATTGGACATCATCAAACAAGCCAAAGATCTAGGGGCAATCAGCCATTTTACCAAGCCATTTGATATTGATGAAATGAGAAATGTAGTAGATCAAAACCTAAGAGGTAATCAAGTGGATCAGCAAAAATAAAAACCTATCCTCTAAGATAGGTTTTTTGCTATGCAAAGACGCATAGCCCTTTTTAAATTGCTTGTTTAGTATTTGAAGTGGGTTGTGTTATAATAAGCAACGTATGCGAGTATCGGCTTACAAATACCATCATTCTCAAGGAGGATATCATTATGCCATTAGTATCTATGACAGACATGTTAAACAAAGCACTTGAAGGAAAGTATGCAGTTGGACAATACAACATCAATAACCTGGAGTGGACTCAAGCGATTCTGGGAGCAGCGGAAGAAGAAAAATCACCAGTAATCCTTGGTGTATCTGAAGGTGCTGCACGTCATATGGGTGGATTCACTACTGTTGTTAGAATGGTAGAAGGATTGCTTCATGACATGAAAATCACTGTTCCAGTTGCTATTCACTTGGATCATGGTTCAAGCTTTGACAAATGTAAAGAAGCGATCGACGCTGGATTTACATCTGTAATGATCGATGGATCTCACCATTCAATCGACGAAAATATCGAAATGACTAAAAAAGTAGTAGACTATGCACATGCTAAAGGTGTTTCTGTTGAAGCTGAAGTTGGTACTGTAGGCGGACAAGAAGATGACGTTATCGGTGGTATCATGTATGCTGATCTTAACGAATGTGTACGCATCGTTAAAGAAACAGGTATCGATACATTAGCTCCAGCATTGGGTTCTGTACATGGTCCTTACCACGGCGAGCCTAACTTAGGATTCAAAGAAATGGAAGAAGTGCGTGACGCAGTTCAAATTCCATTAGTATTGCACGGTGGTACTGGTATCCCTAAACACGATATCGACAAAGCAATCTCTTTGGGTACATCCAAAATCAACGTAAATACTGAGAACCAAATCGTATTTGCAAAAACAGTTCGTGAAGTACTTGCTGCTAAACCAGATGCTTACGATCCTCGTACATTTATTGCACCAGGTCGCGACGCTATCAAACAAACAGTTATCGGTAAAATCCGTGAGTTTGGAACAAGCAACAAAGCGTAATCATATTGTTTTTGTCAAAAACATTTTAAATAACAGATTGTGGGAAGCACACCGCCTAGTCGGTGTCTTTCCATTTTCATTACCAAAATTCAACATCACGTATCGTTTACCGGATGCAAAACACGTAGGGGGACATTAAGCTTTATGGAAAAATTAATGATTAGTGGCGGACGCCCGTTGCAGGGAACTGTAACGATCAGCGGTGCAAAAAATAGTGCCATTGCGCTTATTCCTGCGGCATTGCTTGCGGAATCGGAAGTCGTGTTGGATAACTTACCGCTATTAAGCGATGTAGCCGTTTATGCAGAAATTTTAGAAAATTTAGGAGCAAGTGTAAGCTGGCACGAAAGTGAAAACCAGATGCGCATTGATCCAAGTGACGTTCGATCAATTCCAATGCCCAATGGCCCTGTCAAAAAGCTAAGAGCTTCGTATTACATGATGGGTGCATTACTTGGACGTTTTGGAGAAGCAACGATCGGTTTACCGGGAGGATGTAATTTTGAACCTCGTCCAATCGATCAACATATCAAAGGATTTGAAGCGTTAGGTGCAACAGTAACAAATGAACATGGTTCGATTCATTTATATGCTAAAGAATTACGTGGAGCTAAGATTTACTTGGACGTTGCTAGTGTAGGAGCAACGATTAACATTATGCTTGCGGCTGCAAGAGCCAAAGGGCATACTATTATTGAAAACGCGGCGAAAGAGCCTGAGATTATAGATGTAGCAACACTGTTAAATGCTATGGGTGCAAGTATCAAAGGTGCAGGTACAGAGACTATTCGTATTGAAGGTGTCACTGAAATGCATGGCTGTAGACATTCTATTATTCCTGACCGTATTCAAGCAGGAACCTATATGGTAGCAGCAGCAGCGACTCGTGGTAATGTTTTAATTGATAACGTTATTCCTAAGCATTTGGAAGCTATTACTGCCAAATTATTAGAGATGGGCGTGCAAGTAGAAGAGTTAGATGAAGGTATCCGCGTGATGGGGAGACCTACGTATAACCATGTTGATGTAAAAGCATTAACGTATCCTGGATTTGCTACTGATTTGCAATCACCGATGACAAGTCTACTTACACAAGCTCAAGGTGTCAGTGTACTTAGCGATTTTGTGTATAGTAGCCGATTTAAGCATGTTCCTGAACTGGCGCGTATGGGCGCTAAGATCAAAGTAGAAGGTCGTTCTGCTATCATTGAAGGCGCACCACTTAATGCGGCCAAAGTCAAAGCGATGGACTTGCGTGCAGGAGCTGCGCTTGTTATTGCCGGCTTAACCGTGCCTGAAGGTATTACAGAAGTGTCTGGTGTTGAATTTATCGACCGTGGTTATGATCATTTGGTCGAGAATTTGCGTAATCTAGGCGCAGATGTGTGGAGAGAAATCGTCTAAATAGGTTATATCATCATATTTCAAGTCATCCCTCTGTTGGGGAGGAGAACTCTTTTGTATTTTTATAAAATACATACCTCTTGAATATCTCCTCCCAAAATGGGTAATGCTATCCTATGAACAAATTTGAAAAATTCCACTCCTTTTACATGTAGTTTCTCAATCTTCCGAATAATAGTAGTTTTGTTTTAGTTTACTTATATTTGTCTCAACAATCTTGATAAAATTGAATAGGTGGTTATTTTATGGATTTACAAATTTCCGATTTGGAAGAAATGAAGCTGACTGATCTGTATAAGCTAGCCAAACAGTATCAGATTCCTTATTATGGACAGCTCAAGAAAAAAGAATTGATTTTTGCTATCTTGCGCGCACAAGCTGAAAAAAGTGGTTTGATGTTTATGCAAGGTGTACTTGAAATTTTACCTGAAGGTTACGGATTTTTACGACCAATTAATTATCTTCCCAGTCATGAAGATATCTATATTTCAGCCTCACAGATTCGTAAGTTCGATCTTCGTACAGGTGATCTAGTATCTGGTAAATGTAGAGCGCCAAAAGAAAATGAACGTTACTTTGGATTACTTCAAGTCAATGCAGTCAATGGAACAAGCCCTGAACAAGCCGCAGAGCGTCTTCATTTCCCAGCATTAACTCCTCTTTATCCACAGGAAAAATTAGTATTAGAAACCGCTCAAAACAAACTATCAACTCGTATTATGGATGTTCTTGCACCGGTTGGACTAGGACAACGTGGTCTAATTGTTGCACCTCCCAAAGCAGGTAAAACATTGCTTCTTAAAGAGATTGCTAACAGCATCTCCACCAACAATCCCGAGATTGATTTGTTTGTATTATTAATTGATGAGCGTCCTGAGGAAGTAACGGATATGCAGCGTTCGGTCAAAGGTGAAGTAGTTGCTTCTACATTTGACGAATTGCCAGAAAATCATATTAAAGTAGCTGAATTGGTACTTGAACGCGCACTTCGTCTTGTAGAACACAAAAAAGACGTTGTTATTTTGTTAGATAGTATTACTCGTCTGGCACGCGCGTATAACCTGGTTATTCCACCATCTGGACGTACACTAAGCGGTGGTATAGATCCAGCAGCTTTCCATCGTCCGAAGCGTTTCTTTGGTGCTGCCCGTAATGTAGAAGAAGGCGGTAGTCTTACAATTCTCGCTACAGCTTTGATCGATACAGGTTCACGTATGGATGATATTATCTACGAAGAATTTAAAGGTACAGGTAATATGGAACTTCATTTGGATCGCAAATTGGCAGAACGTCGTATTTTCCCGGCAATCGATATTCGTCGTTCCGGTACACGTCGTGAAGAAGATTTGTTAGGTAAAGAAGAATTAGATACGATCTGGCATATTCGCAAAAATATGAATGAAACCCCTGACTTTGTGGATGGTTTCCTCAAAAAAATGCGCAATACAGAGACTAACAAAGAGTTCTTAGCATCTTTCGATACCGCTGAAGAAACAAATGCAAAAGGCAAAAGCAGCAGTGCTAAAAAGCCAGCAAATAGCAGTACTTCAAGCAGTCCTGGAAGACGTCCAACACGTTCCACTGCTTCAGCTTCAACTAAATAATATTCAGATTATAATCTAGTAGCGGGTTACATTTGGAACGCTATTTTATTGGATAAAAATGAATTTTTTGAAAACAATATATCTGTCCATTGCAATAGAAGCTTCTCTCGGTTATAATAATTTAATGCCGTGCTAGACGGGGAGGTAGCGGTGCCCTGTAACTCGCAATCCGCTGTAGCGAGGTTGAATTCCTGTTTTAGGTTTTGTCGATGTGAGGCTGGTATCTGAATACGGTGTTGACGGCTGGGTCCTTCGCAAAGGACGTCTGTGAATCTGGTCAGGTTCGGAAGAAAGCAGCCATAAGCAGTTTTGTTCTTGTGCCGAAGGAGTGCCTATCCTGAGTCGTGGTTCAGAAGAACCGCTTGGATCGCAATAATCAATGACAGGTGCACGGTATATTATAATTGTATGTAATAACACCTTTTGTCTTAGGACATCAGGTGTTTTTTGTTTGTTAAATAAGGTTACTGCTGTTTTGCTTGGCTCTAATCTATAGTATAATTAAGTGAAGTATTAAAAGAAGAAAGAGGGTAAGCAAGTGGAGCATATCGCACTTTATCGTGCTTGGCGACCACAGTCGTTTCAGGACATGGTTGGACAGCAGCATATTATTCAGACGCTGCAAAATGCCATTCGGGAAGAGCGTATTTCACATGCCTATCTGTTCAGTGGTCCCAGAGGAACAGGTAAAACGTCTGCTGCCAAAATTTTTGCAAAAGCGATTAACTGTGAACATGGGCCAGCTATAGAGCCGTGTAATGAATGTGAAACTTGCAAAAGGATCACATCAGGCAATATTATGGATGTGCTTGAGATTGATGCTGCATCCAACCGTGGTGTAGAAGAAATTCGTGATCTACGGGAAAAAGTTAAATACGCGCCTACTGAAGTACGACGCAAAGTATATATTATTGATGAAGTTCATATGTTAACAACAGAAGCATTTAATGCGTTGCTTAAGACGCTTGAAGAACCACCCGCTCATGTTGTTTTTATTTTAGCTACAACAGAACCTCATCGATTGCCAGCTACGATTATATCGCGTTGTCAACGTTTTGATTTTCGTCGTGTATCTTTGATTGAGCAGACCGATCGTCTTGCATTGATCGCAGGCGAAGAACAGATTGAAGCCGATCGTGACGCATTAGAATATATTGCTCGCCTCTCAGATGGTGGGATGCGTGATGCAGTAAGTATTCTGGATCAAGTATCTGCTTTTACAGATGGCAAAGTAACATATACTCAAGTGTTGCAAATGACAGGTGGTATCGCTTCTGAACAGTTTGCTGAACTTGCTTCTGCTTTGTTACATGGTGATATCGCCAAAGTATTACAGATGGTAGAGTCATTTATGCAAGAAGGTAAAAGTGCAGAGAAGTGTATGGAGAACCTGCTTTATTATTTCCGGGATGTTTTAATGATTAAGATG
>NZ_CP117876.1:4687500-5222500 GCF_028736095.1 Paenibacillus sp. KACC 21273 | reverse complement strand
GGTTCTGATAAAGCAACAGTTATTGATGTTAATTTGGATATCAAGGATAAAGAGTTCCTAGTATTGGTTGGACCTTCTGGTTGTGGTAAATCTACAACTCTTCGTATGATTGCTGGTCTGGAAGAAATTTCAGAAGGTAAATTGTACATTGGCGATCGCGTTGTTAACGACGTAGCTCCAAAAGACCGCGATATCGCGATGGTATTCCAATCTTACGCGTTGTACCCTCATATGGATGTATATTCTAATATGGCGTTTGGTTTGAAATTGCGTAAAGTGAAAAAAGAAGAGATCGAAAAACGTGTACGTGAAGCAGCTAAAATTCTCGATATCGAGCATTTGCTAGATCGTAAACCAAAAGCACTTTCTGGTGGTCAACGTCAGCGTGTTGCTTTGGGACGTGCGATTGTCCGTGATCCTCAAGTCTTCTTGATGGATGAGCCTCTTTCTAACTTGGATGCTAAACTTCGTGGTCAGATGCGTGCTGAGATTACTAAACTAGCGAAACGTCTGCAAACGACTGTTATCTATGTAACGCATGATCAGATCGAAGCAATGACAATGGGTGACCGTATCGTTGTTATGAAAGATGGTATTATTCAACAAGCCGCTTCTCCAGAAGAATTGTACAATCACCCACGTAACATGTTCGTAGCGGGCTTTATTGGTTCTCCTACAATGAACTTTATCCGTGGTACATTGTCCGAAAAATCTGGCGGTTTAACATTCAGCGCTGCTGGTGTTGAACTAGCTATCCCTGGTGGTAAAGCGCAAATCTTGAAAGACCAAGGATTCACAGGTAAAGAAGTGATTCTGGGTGTTCGTCCAGAAGATATTCATGAAGAGCCTGTATTCTTAGAAGCTTCTCCAGCTACTGCTTTTACTGCTAAAGTAGATGTATCTGAGAACTTGGGTCATGAAATGTTGCTATACTTGAGCGGTGTAGGTACAGACACTGTTGTTGCTCGTGTTGATGGACGTTCCACTACTCGTGATAACGCTACAGCAACGATGGCAATTGATATGAACAAAGTTCATATTTTTGATACAGAATCTCAAGATAACTTGTTCTACACAGATCCTTCTTAATTCGTTATTAAAGGTAACGTAACAGAGTTCGGATAGAACATTTGATAAAAGACTTACTTATTCTGGTTTCGATCAGAAAGGTAAGTCTTTTTTTATGATAAAATGTGCATATTAATAAATGGACGTATCTCATAGCGAAGCTTTGAAATAATCGGTACAATGGTAAGCGAATATGCCAATATAATTGATTTAACTAGCATTTTCTATTACGATGGGTACATTGGACATATTATGTACAGTGCGGAAAAGTCAGGTTTGTGAAAAATCTATCTTTTTGGCGATGATCGTTTGGCTTTGGATGATGAATCACATAGAATACACAATACAGAATCAGCAACCTACTTAGAGAAAGGAAGAACAGAATGGCCAAACATGTGAAAGTTTCAGAATTGGTACAAATGTTCCAGCTTGAAGTTGTATCTGGAGGACTTGGTTTAAAACGAAAAATTACTGTAGATGATCTGAATCGACCTGGATTAGAAATGGCAGGATATTTTGAATATTATCCTACAGAACGTGTACAGATTCTGGGTAGAACCGAGCTTGCGTTTTTTAAAATGCTTACGCATGAAGAAAAAGCAGATCGTATGAAGCGTCTTTGTAATGATGAGACGCCTTGTCTTGTGATTACACGTGGACTTGAAGTACCTGAGGAGTTAATTGAAAGTAGCGAAGAGCATAATGTTCCGGTACTTCGTAGCAATCTGGCGACGACTATTTTATCAAGCCGGATTACAGGCTTTTTGGAGAAAAAATTAGCACCAACTGCGACAATTCATGGCGTATTGGTAGACCTTTACGGTGTAGGGATGCTAATTACAGGTAGTAGCGGTATCGGTAAAAGTGAAACCGCTCTTGAGTTAGTAAAACGTGGGCATCGATTGATTGCCGATGATGCGGTAGAAATCCGTCAAACTTCGGATAATCAACTGCATGGTACTGCTCCTGAATTGATTCGTCATTTACTTGAAATTCGCGGAGTCGGTATTATCAATGTAATGACATTGTTCGGTGCGGGTGCAATTCGTAACAACAAACGAATTACTTTGGTTGTACGTCTAGAAGCATGGCAACAAGACAAGCAGTATGACCGTATCGGATTGGATGAAGAAACAACTCGTATCATTGATACAGATGTACCTCTAGTTACGATTCCAGTTCGTCCAGGACGAAATTTAGCTGTTATTATTGAAGTGGCAGCCATGAATTTCCGCTTAAAACGTATGGGTTATAATGCAGCATTGCAATTTACTCATAAATTAACAGAGACGATTGCTGAAGATCTCGACGAACTGGATTAAGGAGAGTGCTGTATGGGGACATCATTAATTAACCCGATTGCTTTCTCGATCGGAGCGCTTCAGGTGCATTGGTATGGATTGATTTTGGGTACTGGCGCATTAGTCGGGTTATTACTATTAATTCGCGAAGGACGTCGATTCGGGATTCCACAAGAATTTTTTATGGATCTAGTGTTGTTCGGTGTTCCTTCCGCTATTATTGCTGCACGTATTTATTATGTTGCTTTCCGTTGGCCTGATTATAGAGATAACTTATGGGATGTCTTTAAAATTTGGAATGGCGGTATTGCTATATATGGTGCATTAATAGGTTCTGTGATTTGTGCGATTATTTATACGCGTAAAAAAGGATATAGCTTCTGGCGAATTATGGATTTGTGTGCGCCTTATTTGCTTGTTGGACAAGCGATTGGACGTTGGGGGAATTTTGTCAATCAGGAAGCTTATGGCGGACCTGTCGAAGAATCTTTTTTAAGAAGTAATTTGCATTTACCTGATTTTATTGTGAATCAAATGAATGTTAATGGTGTATTCCATCATCCTACATTTTTGTATGAATCGCTATGGAATCTGGTTGGTGTGATTGTACTATGTGTATTACGTCGTCGTGCATTTGTGCGTAGTGGAGAAATTTTCTTCTCTTATCTTATTTGGTATGGTATTGGGCGTTTCTTTATTGAAGCACTTCGTACAGATAGTCTTACCTTTGAAGGCCCACAATGGTTGGTAGCTATAGTAAATGGTCTGTGGACTCCTATGACATGGTTTGGCTTCCAACAAGGAGCGATCGAACCTGGATACGGAAATATTCGAGTATCACAGTTATTGTCGCTTGTGTTGATTATAGCAGCTATTCTATTGATGATTATTCGTCGTCGTGCCGGTCTAGCTAACGAACATTATAGCGATCCAATTGTGTCGTCCAAAGTGGCACAACATGAATTGGTTACTGATCATGATACCACTACAGGATCTTCTTCAGTGCCAACAGTAGATTCGTCATCTTCTTCTAAAGATAGACATGATCTGAAAAAGGAAGATACGATTCACAATGAACGCAAGGAGTAGTGAATTTATGATTGATACGGTTTTATTGGATTTGGATGGAACGATTGTAGATACCAATGAATTGATTATTGCTTCATTTATTAACACATTGGAAAGTAATGGGTTAGCTCCATTGACAAGAGAGCAGATTATTCCGCATATGGGATTAACGTTGGAGCAGCAACTTCGCGCTTTTTCAGGTGTCGATGATGTGACTTCTTATGTTACGGCTTATCGTGAATATAGTGCGATTCATCACGATACGATGGTGGCTCCTTTTCCAGAAGTCACCGAAGTGTTAACACGTCTCCAAGCAGAAGGTATTAAGCTGGGAGTCGTGACGACTAAAATTCGTCCGAATACACTCAAAGTGCTAGAAATGTTTCAATTGGATCAATTTATGGAAGTGATCATTACGCAGGATGATGTTGAGCATACCAAACCTCATCCGCAACCGATTGAACGCGCTATGGAAGCTCTTGGTTCGTCTCCTGAGCGTACATTGATGGTGGGCGATAGTCCTGCCGATTTGCAGGCTGCATCCGCAGCAGGTGTTATGTCAGCGGCTGTAGCCTGGTCTCTTAAAGGGGAAGAAGAACTATCCAAGTATCATCCACAGTATATTTTGCATACGATGAGTGATCTGTATGAACTGGTGCTTGGCGATACGGTCGATCGATGAGAAAGACCGAGCGTTTTCCTGTAAAAGAGGGACCTAATGCCTTGCGTCAAATTTATCGCACAGTCAGCCCATGGAAAGGCGTTCGGAACTTTATATGTATTCAAGTAGCGCGGTATTGTCCAGTCTTGGAATGGAAAAACTGGATTTACCGCCACTTGCTACATATGGAAGTGGGTAAAGATACGGCTTTTGGATTGATGGTGATGGTAGATGTATTTTTTCCGGAAAAAATAAAGATAGGGACGAATACAGTGATTGGATACAATACCACCATTCTTGCTCATGAATATCTGATTCGTGAATACCGATTAGGCAATGTTATCATTGGTGATGAAGTGATGATTGGTGCAAATAGTACTATTTTGCCAGGTGTAACAATTGGCGATGGAGCAGTGGTTGCAGCAGGATCAGTCGTACATACAGATGTAGCCGCAGGTACATTTGTTGGTGGGAATCCTTTACGCGTATTAACACGTCGAAGTCCAGAACATACGGTAGATCTTACAAGTGATAAGGATGAAGATCTATTGCATTAAATAGTTGTATCTGAGCGTTGTGGTACAAGGGCGCAATCTTTTGGACTTGTTCGGGAACAGAATAAGCCGACATTTTGCATCATATAGATGTACCATTTTAAAGAATAAGGGGATGCTTTTACATTGAATCAAATAAAGAAGGAACGGCTGACACAGCTTGATTTCTTCCGTGCGATTGCCATTATTGGGGTACTGCATGTTCATTCTACATCGGTGGCAACGACAGAAGCGATGAATACGTCGATTTATTATCTGTTTAACTTTTTGAATATTTTCTTTAAATACGGAACGCCTTCATTTATCTTTTTGAGTAGTTTTGTATTGTTTTATAATTACTATGACAGACCTCTTACAGGCAAATTAATCGGGAGCTTTTATAAAAAAAGAATGCTCTACATTTTGCTGCCGTATGTTTTGATATCTGCTTTATATTTCTGGTATAAGCTTGCTCAGCGTGGTCAATTGGATGATCCCCCAATGCAATTGTTAGGGGATTACTGGTATGCGATCACTCATGGTTCTGCGTATACACATCTTTATTTTGTATTTATTAGTGTGCAGTTTTATCTGTTATTTCCGATTATGCTTGCTTTGCTAAAAAGTCAGCGTTGGGTAGCACGTTTTGCGATTCCTATCGGTCTTGCGTTACAGTGGGGATTCGTGATCTGGAATAAATACGATCTTCATTATGCGACAAAAGGCAGTCTAGCTATTTCATATTTCTCTTATTATATGATGGGTGCATTTGTAGCCATTTATTTCAAACCTTTCCGTGGATGGTTGATGAGCAAATGGACAGACATGTCAGAAAGACAAAGAGTCAGCACAATATTGCTATGGGGAAGCTGGCTGGTCACCGGATTGATCTATGTACAAATCTGGTATGATGCTCGAATGACCAATGAATGGTTAGATTCGTTAGTGTATGAACTGATGTGGAATGTCTATACGATGTTATCTTCATTAGTGTTGCTTCATTCGGCATTTATCTTAAATCGAATAGCGCCGAAATGGATACTGGCGATTTTGCGTCGATTAGGAGAACTATCTTTTGCTATTTACTTAGTTCATCCATTTATACTGGCTTACTATCGCGATACAAGAGAATATCTTACTTTAGGCACATTAGGTTACTTTGTCTGGATTTATGGCGGTATGTTGTGTGCTCTGATTATTTCAGCGGTATTTGTGCAGATGGTGTTTAGAAGAGTATCATTCTCATGGGTATTGTTAGGGAGTATTCCAGCTTCATTATCTGGACGACATAAAAACAAAAAACAAGCAAAAGTGAGCGGTCGGACAACCAAAACGGATGCTGTAAAAAGACCAAGCCCTTAAAGTTGTCATGACATGATTCATCTAAAAATAAGCTTTGGAAAACCACCTTTATGATCAAGGTGGTTTTTTTATTTTCCGGGAAATAATTAGAGATCTAGTTAGCTTCGATTAGCTAGGTGGCAGGTGTGGTTAATGATACAATTAGAAATATAAATATGATGTAAACAGAACAACTTTGTGATCGATAACAACAGATACAGTTGCGTTGACGGTCGATATCGATTTATGTTATTATATCAAATATCCTTTACTTTATTAGCAAAGTAACACTTTAAAGCGTTAAAATATTGATCAATTAGAGGTGACTGTTTTGTCCAAGCCCAAAGGATTCGAAAAGCCCGCAGGTGTACGTGATTATCTACCGCATGTTGTATCCAAATTGCGCCATATTGAGCGCAATGTATTGGACTGCATGTCCGAGTGGGGCTACCGTCAGATTATAACGCCTACAATGGAATATTATGATACGGTAGGTGTAGCTAGTTCTACATCAGACCGCAAACTATATAAAATGTTAAATAACCGTGGAACAACGATGGTGTTACGTTCTGATATGACGACACCGATCGCTCGTGTGATGGGTTCTCTTTTAAAAGAAGAATCATTGCCTGTTCGTCTGTCTTACCATGCGAATGTATTTCGTTCGATTGAAGAAGAAGCTGGACGAGAAACTGAATTTTTTCAAACCGGTGCTGAATTAGTCGGAAATGATTCGGCTGAAGGCGACGCTGAAGTGATTTCACTTGCGATTGCTTCCTTACAAGCCGCAGGTGTAGAAACATTCAAAATTTCGCTCGGACATGTTGGATTTTTGACAGGATTGTTGGAAGAAGTATTGCCTGACAAAACCATCGAACAAGAAGCGTTAAAAGAAACATTACTTAATCGAGATTTTGTTGGATTTCGTGAGCGTTTATCGCATTTCCAATTATCGGTGGAGCAACGTCAAGAATTAGAAGGATTGCTTCGTCTACGTGGAGCTCAAGATATTTGTCTTCAGGCGACAGCATTGAGCAGTAATCCACGTGCGATTGCTTCGATTCAACACTTGTGCAAAGTGTGGGAAGTGTTAGAAGCTTATGGAGTCTCTGAGCATGTGATGATCGATTTAACGATGATTGGAGACTTTTCTTATTATACCGGTATGGTATTTGAAGGGTATGCAGCAGAACTTGGCTTCCCTGTATGTAGTGGAGGACGATATGATAATCTGCTGACTCAGTTCGGACGTTCTGTGACGGCTACCGGATTTGCTTTGAAAACGAATCGGATACTGGATGGAGTCGATCTTCATTTACCAGAAGAAGAACCACCTGTATTGATCGCTTATGATGTAAATAGTCGGCGCGAAGCATTCACACATGCAGCACAACTTCGTCAGCAAGGTAAAATTGTAATTACTGAACATATAGAAGCAACAGAGAAGCTAGAATCAGCTACTCCATCTGATTCATCTGTAGTGACGTATAGTCAGGTGATTCGCTTTACAGATGGACGAGCAGTTACGGTATAAACATAAATTAAGATACACAGTAAATAACAGGGAGATGTACCCTTCTATGACACAAATTCTTAAAGTTGCGATGCCAAAAGGGCGTATCTATAAAAAGGCAGCAGAGCTTTTTCGTAAAGCAGGAATTGAAGTTCCATTGGATGTTGATGATTCTCGTAAATTGATTGTACATTTACCTGAAGTGGGAATGGAATTTATCCTAGCCAAACCAGTCGATGTGCCTATCTATGTAGAGCATGGAGTTGCTGATATCGGTATTGTTGGCAAAGATGTATTGATTGAGGAAAATCGAGCTGTCTATGAGTTGCTTGATCTAGGAATTGCTCGTTGCCGAATGTCTGTGATTGGTTTACCGGATTGGAAGCCAGGTATTCAGCAACGTGTAGCTACCAAATATCCTAATGTGGCTTCTCAATATTTCCGCGAGCAAGGACAGCAAGTAGAAGTGATTAAATTAAATGGTTCGATTGAGCTTGCACCGATGATCGGTCTGGCTGATCGTATTGTCGATATGGTGGAAACTGGAGAAACGTTACGCGAAAATGGATTGGTGGAAATGGAGACCATATTCGGTATCACCAGTCGATTGATTGCTAACCGTGTCAGTTACCGCATGAAAAATGAAGAAATTCAAAAACTATGCGATCAATTGCAAATGGTGATTCCAGAGCCAGTTCTGCACCAATAAATATATACTAACTGAACATTAACTATAACGATAAAAGATATCACTCGATCAATAGCAAAAGGGTAGGACGGATAAGGGGGAACCGATAGTGAAGATCGTATCTGCACAAGATTTTGATTTGCGAAGAGAAGTAGATTATGGATCGCCAGAGCAAAATGCTACAGTAAAGCAAATTGTTCAAGATATTAAGCACACAGGAGACAAAGCTTTGTTGCAATATACGAAGCAGTTCGATGGGACAGATCTTACAGCTGATTTGCTGCGCGTGACCGATGAAGAATTGCAAGCAGCGTACCAAGAAGTCGAACCTTCTTTTGTCCAAGCGATCACAGCTGCCGCGCATAATATTCGTCAATTTCATGAAAAGCAAAAACGTAACTCATGGATGGATCTACAACCTGATGGCAGTCTATTAGGGCAAATTATTCGTCCACTCAAACGTGTCGGTGTGTATGTTCCGGGTGGGAAAGCAGCTTATCCTTCATCTGTATTGATGAATGTGATTCCAGCTCAAGTCGCAGGTGTACCTGAAATCGTGATGGTCACCCCTCCTTCTACAGGTGGCAAAGAAGGAATTAACCCTTATATTCTAGTGACTGCCGCTGAAGCTGGAGTAACAGAAATGTATCGTGTAGGCGGTGCACAAGCGATAGCAGCACTTGCTTATGGTACTCAAAGTATAGAACCGGTTGATAAAATCTGTGGACCCGGCAATATCTATGTGGCGCTAGCGAAGCGTGAAGTGTACGGGGTAGTTGATATTGATAGTATTGCTGGTCCAAGCGAAATTGTAGTGCTAGCAGATGAGCATGCAAATCCTGCTTATATTGCAGCTGATTTATTGTCCCAAGCGGAGCATGATGAAATGGCTTCTGCTATTCTTGTCACTTGTTCTGCACAGCTTGCCGCCGCTGTTGCTTCTGAAGTACAACAGCAATTAGAAACATTGCCTCGTCAACATATTGCCAATGCTTCGATCCAGAATCATGGAGCGATTATTGTTACAGAAACGATCACAGAAGGTATCGATGTAGTGAATCGACTGGCTCCTGAGCATCTGGAAATTATGGTCGAGCAACCGATGAACTATGTAGGCATGATCGAAAATGCAGGTGCTATTTTCCTCGGTAATTATAGTTCAGAGCCAGTAGGTGATTATTTTGCTGGCCCAAATCATATTATCCCGACCAACGGAACTGCTCGTTTTTCTTCACCCGTCGATGTTGACGATTTTATCAAAAAATCGAGTATGATCTATTATAGCAAAGAAGCTTTGCTTGCGAATGGCAATACGATTATGGAATTAGCACGTCATGAAGGATTAGAAGGTCATGCACGCGCCATTGCTATTCGTTTGGAACAAGAAGGTTAATATTTAATTTATAGATACTTTATAGCCCAAGCAGGAGGTATATGTATGTCAACTGAAAACCAGAGCACACGTCAAGCAGATGTCAGCCGTAAAACCAATGAAACGAATATTCAGCTTGCTTTTAATGTAGATGGAACAGGAATTTCTGAAATTGAGACTGATGTTCCTTTTTTAAATCATATGCTCGATCTGTTCACCAAGCATGGGCATTTTGATCTGAATATCAAAGCACAAGGTGATATTGAGATTGATGATCATCATACGGTAGAAGATATCGGAATCTGTCTTGGACAGACACTACGTGAAGCATTAGGAGATAAGCGCGGAATTAAGCGGTATAGCAGTGTATTTATTCCGATGGATGAAGCTTTGGCACAGGTAGTGATTGATATCAGCAATCGTCCGCATTTTGAATATCGTGCCGAATACCCTTCTAATCAAGTGGGAAGCTTCCAGACTGAATTGGTACATGAATTTTTGTGGAAATTTGCACTCGAAGCACGTATCACACTACATGTTATCGTACATTACGGACAAAATACGCATCATATGATTGAAGCGATTTTCAAAGCATTAGGACGTGCTGTAGATGAAGCAACAACAATTGATCCGCGCGTGACAGGAGTACCTTCGACGAAGGGAGTGCTATAACATATGGCGATCGCTATTGTTGATTATGGAATAGGCAATCTGCATAGTGTCAGCAAAGCGATTGAACGATTAGGCTATGAGGGTATAGTCACAGGAGATCGTGATGAGATTCTACGTGCAGAAGGTGTTATTTTACCAGGTGTCGGTGCTTTTGGTGATGCGATGAATCATATTCGTGAAGGCGGTATGGATCATATTGTTAATGAAGTCGCTAACAGTGGTAAGCCTTTATTAGGAATTTGTCTTGGTATGCAGTTATTGTTTACCGAAGGCGAAGAGCATGGTATTCATCAAGGGTTAAACATTTTGCCAGGCAGAGTCGTGAAGTTCGAAGATGAAGATTACAAAATTCCACATATGGGCTGGAATCGATTAAAGTATACACAACCGGATCATCCGTTAGTGCGTAATCTGTACAATGGGCATGTATATTTTGTTCATTCTTATCATGTAAAGCCAGATCATGCAGATGATCTTATCGCTATATGTGATTATGGACAACCGGTTACAGCGATCGTAGGAAGAGACAATGTATACGGTATGCAGTTTCATCCCGAAAAAAGTGGAGAATTGGGTACATTGTTATTGCGTAATTTCTTGGCGCTGTGTACAGGTGAACGGATAGATTAATTGATAGATGAATCATTCCAAAAAGTGAAGTTGTAGCCAAGTGTAATGATCGGTAGAGCAACATTTTTGTGCAAAGACTTATTATAATCAAGGGGGAAATCATATTGTCTTCTTTTACTATTTATCCTGCTATTGATATTCGAGGAGGTCGCTGTGTACGTCTGATTCAAGGCGACTATAATCAGGAAACCGTCTATAATGACGACCCTGTAGCTGTAGCTACTGATTTTACAGTAAAAGGAGCACAATATGTCCATCTTGTCGATTTGGACGGAGCCAAAGCAGGTCATCCCGTGAATCATGAGTTGATTGGTCGTATTGCTAATGCTGTCTCTGTACCTGTACAAGTTGGTGGTGGATTACGTACATTAGCTGATGTTGAGAATCTTCTAAATCTCGGAGTAAGTCGTGTTATTATCGGCACAGCAGCTATTGAAGATCGTGAATTTACAGAGTCTGTACTAGGTACATATGGTAATCGTGTAGCGATCGGGATAGATGCTCGTAATGGATTGGTAGCGACTCGTGGCTGGTTAGAGACTTCAGAAGTGAAAGCAGAAGTACTGGCAAAAGAATTAGCGGCTAAAGGAGCGGAAACGTTTATTTTTACCGATATTTCGCGTGATGGTATGATGCAAGGACCTAATATCGATGCGATTGCTGCGATTGCTCAAGCTTCAGGTAAGCAAGTGATTGCTTCTGGTGGTGTAACAGTATTGGATGATCTGGTGAAATTAGCGGCACGTCGTGCAGAAGGAATTAGTGGCGCGATTGTAGGCAAAGCGATCTATACAGGCAATATTGATCTGGAACTAGCATTACGTACGATTCAGTAAAATGTTATAAAGCTTGAGGAGGACAAATCATGCTTGCAAAGCGTATTATTCCATGCCTTGATGTCAAAGAAGGCCGAGTCGTCAAAGGTGTGAATTTCGTTAATCTGCGCGATGCAGGTGATCCGGTGGAGCTAGCTGCCCTGTATGATCGAGAAGGTGCAGATGAGATTATATTTCTCGATATTTCGGCTTCGGTTGAAGGTCGGGAAACGATGATTGATGTGGTTCGTAGAACAGCAGGTGAAATATCGATTCCATTTACTGTTGGTGGCGGGATATCCAAAGTCGAAGATATGAAAAATATTTTACGTGCCGGTGCAGATAAAATAGGGATCAACACAGCAGCAGTACTGAATCCGCAATTGATTAATGACGGTTCACAACGATTTGGAGCACAGTGTATTGTAGTCGCTGTTGATGCGAAGTTCAACCCGGAATGGGGCGAATGGGAAGTGTATACTCATGGAGGACGTAAATCAACAGGTATTCGTGCGATCGCATGGATCAAAGAAGCGGAACAACGTGGAGCAGGTGAAATTCTGCTGACCAGTATGGATGCAGATGGAACCAAAGATGGATTTGATATTGATCTCACTGCGGCGGTGTCTGAAGCGGTAAATATTCCAATTATTGCGTCAGGTGGAGCAGGTACATCAGAGCATTTTTATGATGTATTTACTAAAGGCAAAGCGGATGCAGGTCTAGCGGCAACTATTTTTCATTACAAAGAAATCGGTATTCCTGAACTCAAAAATCAGTTAAAAGACAAAGGAGTGGAGATTCGATGAATTCGTCTGATTTTCAACATGAGATTATTCATCAGTCTTTATCCTGGGAACAACTGGTGGCAACGATTAAATGGGATACCGATGGGCTCGTACCTGCGATTGTACAGGATCAGAGCAGTAAGCAAGTATTAATGTTGGCTTATATGAACCAAGAGTCGTTAAAGCGCTCATTAGACTCGCAAGAGACATGGTTCTGGAGCCGTTCTCGTCAAGAATACTGGCATAAAGGTGGAACATCAGGCAATACACAACAAATCACATCATTATCGTATGATTGTGATGGAGATACATTGTTAGTGATGGTTCATGCAAATGGTCCTGCTTGCCATACAGGCAGAATAAGCTGTTTCTATAATGAGGTGAATGAAGTGGATAATCAACCAACATTTAATAATAATGAAGAACAACATACAACTCCATCGGATTCTGGCAAAGAACGGTTTGCGATTTTAGCAGAATTGGAGCAAATGATCTCAGATCGTGACCGCGATCGCCCAGAAGGAGCATATACAACGTACCTGTTTGAAAAAGGGATCGACAAAATTTTGAAAAAAGTAGGCGAAGAAACAGCCGAAACGATTATCGCAGCCAAAAATCAAGATAATGATGAGCTTCGTTATGAAGTCAGCGATCTGATCTATCATCTATTGGTATTGTTGCAAGAGCGTAAATTGCCTTTAGATGATGTACTGGCTGAACTGGATCGCCGTCATGAGCGTCCACGTAAAGACTAAGAGCGGAGGCGAAAGTCTATGCTAATAGATTATCACACACACCATGTACGCTGTGGACATGCAGTGGGTGAACTTGAAGAGTATGTGCAGCGCGGTATAGCGATCGGATTGTCCCAACTAGGGTTATCAGATCATTTGCCATTGATTCATGTCGATCCTGCAACGTATTATCCTGAAATGGCTATGCCGATGGATGAATTACCTCGTTATGTTGAAGAATGTCTGATGCTCAAAGAAAAGTACCGTAATCAGATAGATATTAAAGTAGGCTTAGAAGCTGATTATATAGAAGGATATGAAGAAGTGATTCAGAATATTCTAAATCAATATCCTTTTGACTATGTGATTGGGTCGGTTCATTTTCTAGGAGAATGGGATATTTCTGATTTTCGGCAGACTCAGGGTTGGGAAGACAAGCATGTACTGGATGTATATCGGCAGTATTATGATGCTATCGGCAAAGCCTGTGCAACAGGATTTTATGATATTGTCGGGCACTTGGATGTGATTAAGCGTTTTGGCTATGTGCCGTTGCCAGAAGAGACAGAGGAACGTATAGCTCTTGAAGATAAGGCACTACAAGCGGTGAAAAAAGCCGATATGGTGATGGAACTTAATTCATCCGGTCTATCGAAAGTGTGTAAAGAAATTTTTCCAAGTCGTCGGATTGTAGAACAAGCAATTGCGCTGGATATCCCGCTGACACTTGGTTCAGATGCTCATGATCCTTTAAAATTAAGTGATCACTTGGATGAAGCAAGAGCTTTGTTGCAAGAACTAGGTGTACAGCAATTAGCAGTATTTGAACAACGGCAACGTTCTTTTGTACCTTTACATGGATAATAAAAAAGCCCTTTGACTGCATAGCAGTGCAAAGGGCTTTTTTGGATAAAGCGTAAAAGATACGCTTATTGATGAAAAATGAATTTGAGATCATGCTTATATTTTTTGTGGTTTGCCACCTGAAGGTAATGTAGCAGAAGAATCAGTCGTTGTACTATTAACATCCGATGAAACCACTGTTGTAGGCTCATCTGGAGTCGTATTTAATCCTTCGCGTTCTGCTTTACGTGCTTTACGACGTTCGTTCAAGATCAATAAGAAGATCACGAACAAAATACAAGTGATCAGAATCAAGAATCCACCTATCTCCTGTGAAAAGTATTTCAAATCGCCACCACGGAAACCAAGTCCGCGTAAAAATTTAAAATGCCAGGATAGAGGTAACGCATGACTGACTTGTTGCAAAATAGGTGGTAACAAAGCAACCGGAATCTGTGCACCACTTAGAATAAACGATGGTAATAGAATCATCGTGATCCGACCTGCTGCTTTAGCAGGAGAAGAAGCATTCCAACCGACCATCATACATAACAAGGATAACGCGATTGTATACATAATGAATGGAATAAATAATTGAAATACATTCGCTTCAAATCGTAACCCACCTACTTGCTTCAGACAGCCCATAACCAGATACATTGAGGCTGTTGCTATCAAAGAGTAAGGGATGACTCGGAACACGATACTGAGCGGTTTCTGTACCATGCCTGCAAGTAAACCTTGCTCACGTAGACGAGGTACAATCGCTAGAGTAGCACCACCCAGAATAGATAGAAATACTGTATTTACAAATCCGATAACCGAACTCATTAACATATTGTTGGTCGGGTTATACAGTAATCGAGTCTGCAAGTTCAGTCCAGTTGATAAATTTGTTGCCTGTGTAGCGTTCAATCCCATCGCTACAAGCTTACCAGAGGAAGCAGTAGAGTTCTCTGCTGTAATTACCTCGGTAACCCCTGTACGCAAGCTAGCGGTTGCTGTAGACAAAGCGGTATCTACATAGAATCCAATATTACTTTGATTTCCTTGAGCACGAGCTTTCTCCAGACCTGCTGGCAAATAAATAACACCTAAATATTTTTCGTTATATAAAAAGTCATTGGGATCGGTGTAGTTATACGTAATGTAATTAATATCGATATACTGATCAGCATTAAGTTGTTCTATCAAATGTTGACTGTATGTGCTGTGATCCATATCGACCACAGCAACAGGAGCTTCATTTAACTGATTGTTTTTGAAAACATAACCAAAAGCGGCTGAAATAATTAATGGAGCAATAACGATAATAAAAATAAATTTACCATTCAGTATGAGCTTAAATTCATCAATTATTGCTTTCATTGGTTAGAACCTCCACCGTCATTCCCGGCAGCAATTCAGATGTGCGTTTCACATCGACACGCACAATGAAAGAAGTAGTGTCGGCTTGACCTTTTTCACGACTCATACGTAGAGCAGCATACTGTGGTGCAGAAGTAATATAACGAACAGTTCCTTGTACATCTTTGTTGAGTGAAATAACATCTGTTTTCACTTTAGAGCCAGCTTTAAACGCTTTGATGTTTTCTTCACCAACGTATAGATCATAATACAATTTACCTGTCTCGATCACGACTACCGGTGTACCCGCAGATACGTTTTCGCCTACTTTTGGCACAACACGAGTGACTTTACCGTCTACAGCCGCTTTAAGTACACGACGATTTTTTTGCACATTCAACGTATCCATATTGATTTGTAAGGAATCTTTTTGTTTTTGCAATAATTCAATATTGTACTTACCGTTACTGATATCTTCTTGACCTTGTTGAATTTGTTTTAGTGCTTGTTGAGCTTGTTCTACTTTGAGATGCGCTTGTTCACGATCTTCAGCAGTAGCACCATTTTTCATTTTCTCAAGTGCTGTTTCTTGAGCTTTTACTTGATTGCCTGTAAGTTCTACTTGTTTTTGCGCAGTGGCTAATTGATCTTGTGCGCTTTGTAATTGTTTATTAGCCGTATCGACAGCATTTTGAGCGCTATCTACACTTGCTTGAGTCGCTAATCCATTATCGAAAAGCGATTTGTTACGATCAAAGCTTGTTTGTGCAAAATCAGCAGCTTGTTGAGCAGCCGATACAGCAGTTTGAGCAGAAGTTACTGAATTGTTAGCAATTTCTACAGATTTTTTAGCTGAATCAACAGCGATTTCTTGGCTGGTAATATCTTCTGCACGTGCGCCTTGATTGACTTGTGTCTCAGCTAATTGAGCAGCTTGAATATTTAATTTAGCATTTGCTTCTTGTTCTGCTAATTTGTTAGCTTGACTGGATAAAGAGCTTTTAGCTTGACTGATCTGCACATCAATTTGAGACATTTGTTCTTTGATTCCTTTGATTTGCAAATTAATATCATTTGTATCAAGCGTCATCAACACTTGTCCTTTTTTAACATGTTGTTCTTCAATGACTTTAACCGAGCTTAATTTACCAGATTGTCCTTCAAATGAACTGTTCACCGTATCTATAGTGAGGACACCTTCTTTTTTGAGAGCAGCCATTGAAACAGCGTCTTTACCATGCATAGTTAGTAAGTATCCACCTATACCGAGGGCAGCAATTAATACAATAATAGGAATTAGTTTTGCAATTTTCACTTTTTGTGCTCCTGTTCTTCATAAATTAAATATTATTTTTTTAACATTAAATTCAAACTATCGCATCGTAATTATCTTAAAAAGATATGGTACGGGGGCTGATAGTAAGGTTCCGTATTACTTTGCCAAAAAAAAAGTTAACCTTGTTTAGATGTTTCTAGTCCCGCTTGAATCTTGTACAATAAACGGTGTAATACTTTTTGCTCATCCTCGGTTATATGAGACATTAATTGATTAATCTGTTCCATATATACAGGAAGCGTACTATGAATCAATTGTTTGCCTTCATCGGTTAAATGAATAGATGTCATCCGGCGATCTTCATGTGCACCCCGTCGAATAAGTCCATCTTTTTCCAAACCGTTAATAAGTCCGGTCATTGTTGAACGTGTTACACCTGAATATTCAGCAAGATCAGAAGGCAACAGCGGCTTTTTGCGTAACAGCAATGGGACTAAAATACGCATTTTACTAGGCGATAATCCATGTCTAGCAAGTAAAGTTGATGTTTCGTTAAATATTTCATGCGAAGTGCGAATCAATAAAATCGAAGTCCGCATACAATCGATATTGAAATCAGGGTATAATTTACTTAATTCGCTTAATTTATCCATCTCTTCTGATGGAACATGATCATCAGATGAATCTATTATCGACATTTTCTTCACCTTTCTTTAGGGCAGGACATATATTTGCATAATAACTGCTTGTACTTGATTATCATATTGTACGGTTCCGTACTATATTTCGTCAAGAAAATTTTATGAAAGTTTCAGAATACCGTTTTCTTTAACGCTTTATACAGGTTTACGGTATGATAGAAATAAATAATCTGTCTGTAACTACCGATAATATAATGTTGAGTGGATGGAGTCTGGATATGAAATAGGAGGCGCTTATGAAAGATAAATTACGTATTTTCTCAGGATCATCTTGCCCGGAGTTAGCAGCTCAGATCGCCGAACGACTGGGTGTACAACTAGGCAAAATCAAATTATCTCAATTCAAAAGTGGCGAAACCTATGTTCATTATGAAGAAAGTATTCGTAATATGGATGTGTTTCTAGTGCAATCGTTATCACATCCGATCAATGAAATGTTTGTCCAACTCTTAGTGATGATCGATGCGGCTAAACGTGCTTCTGCAAGAACAATCAATATTATTGTTCCGTATTATGGATATGCAAGACAAGAGCGCAAGTCCGCTCCACGTGAGCCGATCTCTGCCAAAATGGTCGCTGATGTCCTAACAACAGTAGGCGCACATCGTGTGATTACGATCGATCTACATGCGTCTGCGATTCAAGGATTTTTCAATATTCCTGTCGATCATCTGACTGCTCTTGATCTGATCAGTGGATATCTCAAAACGAAAAAAATAGAAGACGCTGTTGTCGTATCTCCAGATGCAGGTCGAGCTTCGATGGCAGAAAAGTTAGCCAATCGTCTGGATTCGCCTTTTGCGATGATGATCAAAAAGCGTCCAGCGCATAATGAATCTGTAATTACCCATGTGATCGGTAATGTAGAAGGCAAAACGCCTATTATTATCGAAGACTTGATCGATACAGGTACAACGATTATTAATGTGGTCGAAAGTCTCAAAGAACGCGGAGCCAAAGAAGTGATCGTTTGTGCGACACATGGTCTTTTTTCAGGAGCGGCTTTGCAACGTCTGGATCATCCGTATATTCGTGAACTGGTTGTGACCGATTCGATCAGCTTGCCACCAGGACATCTTGATCGCTTAACTGTATTATCGGTTTCTCCAATGCTTGCGCATGCTGTGCGTATCATTATGGAAGGCGGATCTATCGCTACATTGTTCAGTGATGCAGGTATTTGATCTCACGTGAATATGACAAAAAAGAAGTAACTATGAATAGTTTAGGGTCGTAGCTTTAGTGTGCTTCTGGGATATGATATACTTATCCGATAAGAATTTTTACTTCCCAACTCATAGTCGGCTAATTTTAAATATATGATTAACTATTGATAAAAGTGGTATAGAAACAAAGGAGGTGCCTTGATCCGGTGAATGATTATAAGCGAAAAGTAGGAGAAGATGAACGTAAAGTCATCTCGCTTCATTGGGATGCTAATTTCTTTTTTGAAAGAGCTGTCCGTTCATTAGACCGTCATCGTTATGACAAGGCATTGAAGTATTTTGAAAAAGCTGTTGAATATGAACCCAACAATCCTGTGAATCATTGCAATATGGCGGGTATATTATCAGAGATAGGTAATTATGAAGCTTCGAATCAAGTGCTTGCTAATATTCTGGACGTAGTTGATCCTGCTATGGTTGAATGTCATTTCTATATGGCGAATAATTATGCCAATATGAGTCACTTTGAACAAGCAGAGGCATCATTGCTAACTTATCTAGAATTGGACAAAGACGGTCAATTTCTAGATGAAGCTGGAGAAATGATGGATTTATTACACAAAGAATTGAAGCGTTCATCAAGTACGAATCATGATACGAAATTACCTGT
This sequence comes from Paenibacillus sp. KACC 21273, assembly GCF_028736095.1. Classification (NCBI taxonomy): domain Bacteria; kingdom Bacillati; phylum Bacillota; class Bacilli; order Caryophanales; family Paenibacillaceae; genus Paenibacillus; species Paenibacillus sp. KACC 21273. Next base: position 5,203,313 of record NZ_CP117876.1, on the reverse strand, counting down.
TAATGATTATGATGCGGCACAAAGCTTATTGGAGCAAGGGCAGTTTGTAGAAGCGGCTGAACAATTGGAGCAGATTATAAAAGTGCAACCCGATCTTCATACAGCACGTAATCATCTAGCTATTGCGCTGTACTATCAGGGCAAAATGACCGAAGCAGCTCTACAGATTGAAGAAGTGCTCATGCGTGATCCGCATAATCTTCATGGGTTATGTAATCAGGCGATTTTGATGCAACATCTAGGGCAGACCGAGCAAGTGAAGCAACAAATCGACGTGTTAACACGTATTATTCCTTTTCAACAGGAGCATTTGTTAAAGCTAGCTACAACACTTGGAATGTTAGGTGAGCATGAATTAGCGTATAGTTATTTTCGCAAGCTGATCAAACAGCAAGAATCTGTTCATCAATGGGCGCTGTATCATTATGCGGCAACAGCAGCATGTCATTTGCACAAAATAGATGAAGCTCGCAAGTTATGGAGTATGATTTTGCGCTTTGAACCGGAAGCTGAAGTACCATCATTTTATATGGAACATGTGGAACAGATTAAGCTTGGCAAGTTGATGCCATCTTATCATTATCAGTTGTCATTTCAACCCAAAAGTGCAGCTCATGCTAGAGTGAATATAGAAAATTATATGTATGCAGAACCTACACATATTCAATTGCTCCATATTTTAGCGCATGGCAATGAACAACAACAGCTACGTGCGATTGAATCGTATGTATTGGATGATAATGAAGAAGTGTATCAAGCTTTACGTCATTTATTACAGGAACCACAGATTTCAGATCCGTTACGTACAGAAATAAAACGTGTATTACGGCAAAGTGTAAATACACAGGCATTATCTGCCGATTATTTTAGAGTAGACACAGAGTCTACGGTATCGAATCTATCTGTTTTAGATTAGTTTATGTGTGATAACTATACTTTTAACTACATCAAGGAGGTTTTCTATTTATGTATAAAACAATCGTTATTGGTACAGGACCTGCTGGATTAACAGCAGCTATTTATTTGGCTCGTGCAAATCTACAACCTTTGATTATTGAAGGTTTACAACCAGGTGGACAATTAACTACAACTACAGAAGTAGAAAATTTCCCGGGCTTTACAGAAGGTATTATGGGACCTGAATTAATGGACAACATGCGTAAGCAAGCAGAACGTTTTGGTGCAGAATTCAAATCAGGATGGGTAGAAAATGTAGATCTTTCTCAACGTCCTTTCAAAATAAAAGTAGAAGGCATGGGCGAGTTAGAAGCTGAGTCTGTTATTATTTCTACAGGTGCTTCTGCAAGATACTTGGGTATTCCAGGCGAGCAAGATAATGTAGGACGCGGTGTAAGTACATGTGCGACTTGTGATGGATTCTTTTTCCGTGGTAAAAAACTAATTGTTGTCGGTGGCGGCGATTCAGCGATGGAAGAAGCAAGCTTCTTGACTCGTTTTGCGACAGAAGTAACAGTAGTCAATCGTCGTGATGAACTACGTGCTTCCAAAATCATGCAAGATCGTGCACAAGACAATCCTAAAATCAAATGGCAATTAAACCGCAAACCGGTTGAAGTGGTAGCGGATGGTATGGGTGTTAAAGGTCTAAAAGTGCTAAACAATGAAACAGGACAAGAAGAAATCATTGAAGCAGATGGCGTATTCGTAGCGATTGGTCATACACCGAATACCGGTTTCTTGGGCGAGCAAATTCATACTGACGGACATGGCTATGTTATGGTTACTCCAGGCACAACAGAAACCAATATCCCGGGCGTATTCGCTTGTGGTGATGTGCAAGATACACGTTATCGTCAAGCGATCACAGCAGCAGGTAGTGGCTGTATGGCGGCAATGGATTGTGAGAAGTATCTTGAAGGCAGTATGGTACACGACTGGAGCGAATCACTGAACGAGTAAGAACACCAATGGAGAAGGGAGCCATGATGGCTCCCTTTTTGGCGGTATTAGACAAGACAACAGAGCCACGGGTTCGCTTGACCAGAGTCTAAGGTTCGCTTATAGTGGGATACGTACATTCATCAGAAGCATGTTCTATCTTATATATCCAAACCTAATCATATTCCTATGACAAAAAGTCATCATTTTGTTTACTTTCGAATCACTCAAAGGATGATACAATTACGTATAATCATAGTAATGGTTAGAGATTTTATAAATCACGAACTATTAAATTTTGAATGGAAAAGGTGGATCGGTCATATGTCTGAAAATATTTATATTGGTGTTGATCTTGGCGGCACAGCTATTAAAGTAGGTATCTGCAATCAAGAAGGAGAATTGCTCCATACGTACGAAGGTCCGACTGAAAAAGAAAAAAGCTCAGATGCGGTTATCGGAAATATTGAAAAATATGTACGTTATATCGTAGAGCAATCGCCGTATGAGTGGGATCAAGTCGTAGGTGTTGGAGCTGGTGTTGCTGGCTTCACCGATGTGCGTGCTGGCGTTATTTTGATGGCTCCTAACATCAATTTTCAGAATGTGCCGATCCGTGCTATTTTGGAAGAACGTTTGGGCAAAACGATTCGTGTCGATAATGATGCTAACGTAGCTGCACTGGGCGAAGCTTGGAGTGGAGCAGGTAAAGGCATTACCGATTGCGTCTGTTACACATTAGGTACAGGTGTAGGCGGCGGTATTATTGTGAATGGCCATATTTATCAAGGATTTTCAGGATTAGCAGGAGAGATCGGTCATATTTCTGTTGTGCCTGATTTGGAAGCGATTAAATGTGGTTGTGGCAAAATGGGCTGTCTTGAAACGGTATCTTCTGCAACAGGTATTGTACGTATGGCAGTAGAAGCAGTAGAACGTGGCGACCATACTTCTTTATCTGCAATCGAAAAAGTATCGGCAAAAGATATTTTTGATGCAGCCAAAGCAGGCGACGAAGTGAGTATCCGTATTATCAATCGGGCTGCTTTTTACTTGGGTAAATCGATGGCTGCTGTAGCAGCAACATTGAATCCAGAACGCTTTATTATCGGTGGCGGTGTGTCCAAAGCTGGCGATATTTTGTTCAATGAAATCCGTAGAGTGTTTGCTGAATTGACACCTGAACCGTTGCAACGTGGAGTAGAAATTATTCCTGCGAAGCTTGGTAACGATGCAGGGATTGTTGGAGCAGCAGGTCTATTGTTGCGTTAATTATAACTATCATATCAACGTCTAGAGTCGTTAAAGGGAGGGTACTTGAGCATGAGCAAAAGCGAAAATTCATCGACAGCAACAATGATCATTATTACCGGAATGTCTGGAGCAGGCAAAACGATTGCTGTACAGAGTCTTGAAGATCTTGGATTCTTCTGTGTAGATAATTTGCCACCTGTACTTATTCCGAAGTTCGCTGAATTAATAGAGCAATCCAATGGTAAAATCGGTAAAGTTGCACTTGTAATTGATTTACGTGGACGTGAATTTTTTGCTGCTCTGTCTGAATCCCTAAGCTATATCAAAAACCACTATACGATTCATTCTGAAATATTATTTTTGGATTCTAGCGACTCGGTACTGGTTCAGCGGTATAAAGAAAGCAGACGCCGGCATCCGCTAGCGCCTGAAGGTATGCCGCTGGATGGTATCCGTTTAGAACGTCAAATGTTAGATGACCTCAAAACATCTGCGACTCAGATTATAGATACAAGTATTATCAAGCCTGCTCAATTAAAAGAGAAAATCATTGCTCGTTTTTCTCATTTGGAATCCAATCGGTTATCGATTAATGTAACTTCATTTGGCTTCAAATATGGTATTCCGATTGATGCCGATCTCATTTTCGATGTTCGTTTTTTACCTAATCCTCACTATATTGACCATCTAAGGCCACATACCGGACAGGATAGTGATGTGTACGAATATGTAATGAAATGGCCAGAAACACAAGCTTTTCTGACTAAATTATTAGATATGTTGCACTTCTTAATCCCTCATTACCGGAATGAAGGCAAAAGTCAGGTTATTATAGGCATTGGTTGTACAGGCGGTAAGCATCGTTCTGTTGCGATCTCTGAATATCTGGGTCGCATGCTTGGCGCAAGCGAAACAGAAACTGTACGTGTTAGTCATAGGGATGCTGATCGCGATCGGCATTAAGGAGTGAAAGATATGTCTATTTCACAACCCACTTTACCTGTGGTTCGTCCGCGAATCGTGGTTATGGGTGGTGGCACCGGGTTGTCGGTAATGCTTAGAGGTCTCAAAGAAAAGCCATTGGATATTACAGCTATCGTTACTGTAGCAGATGATGGTGGAAGTTCTGGTATTCTTCGAGACGAACTAAAAATGCCGCCTCCGGGTGATATTCGTAATGTACTCACCGCTTTGGCGGATGTAGAACCTCTTTTATCAGAGATGCTCAAATATCGTTTTCAAAAAGGCGAAGGACTTGCAGGTCATAGCTTAGGTAACCTGATTCTGGCAGCAATGACAGACATATCGGGTGATTTCGTGACTGCTGTTCGAGAATTGAGTCGTGTATTTGCTGTGCGAGGACAAGTGCTTCCAGCAGCAGAACAGGCTGTTATTCTACACGCCGAGATGGAGGATGGCTCTATCGTCACTGGGGAGTCGAAGATTCCTGAAGCCGGTCAAAAAATCAAACGCATTTTTTTAGAACCTGATCATGTAGAACCATTGCCTGATGCGGTACTCGCTATTCAGCAGGCAGATGCGATTCTGATCGGACCTGGCAGTCTGTATACGAGTCTGTTGCCCAATTTGCTTGTGCATAAGCTTGCAGATGCGATATTGAATTCAAATGCGCTCAAATTATTTATCTGCAATGTGATGACACAGCCGGGAGAAACAGATCATTATACAGTAAGTGATCATTTGAATGCGATCTATGAGCATGTCGGTCATCGCTTATTTGATTATGTGATTGTGAATAACGATCCTATTCCTTTGAAAATGCAAAAACGGTATGCCGAACAAGGAGCGAAGCCAGTAATTCTGGATCTGGAAACGGTGGAGTCGCTCGGATACAAAGTTATTGCAGACAAACTGGTGCTCTATGGAACCTATCTTCGTCATGATGCAGATAAGTTAAGTCATCATATTTATGAACAAGTTAAAAAATCTATGTTATCGAAAGGGTGAGTCCATTGTCATTTGCGGCGCAGACGAAAAAAGAATTAACGATGGTAGAGGCTGATGACTGTTGTGAACATGCAGAACTGTCTGCGCTTATACGGATGAATGGTTCAGTGCAAATTTCCAACAAGAAAGTGATTTTGGATATTTCTACTGAAAATGCCGCTATCGCAAGACGGATCTATTCCCTGATCAAAAAGCATTTTGCTGTGCATACTGAATTACTGGTGCGTAAAAAAATGCGTCTCAAAAAAAATAATGTCTACATTGTTCGTATTCCGATGGGTGTACAAAGCATTCTGACTACACTTAAAATTGTGTCTGAAGGATTTATGTTTACCCCGGGCATTAATACGGAAATGGTACGCAAAAACTGCTGTAAACGTGCTTATTTACGCGGTGCTTTTATGGCAGGTGGATCGGTGAACAATCCAGAAGGATCATCGTATCATTTGGAGATTGCATCGATGTATGAAGAACAATGTCAGGCGCTTGTTGATCTTGCGAATGAATTTGAATTGAATGCTCGCTGTATTGAACGCAAAAAAGGATTTATTTTGTATATCAAAGAAGGCGAAAAAATTATTGAGTTTTTGAGTATTATCGGAGCTCATCAAGCGCTATTCAAATTCGAAGATGTTCGTATTATGCGAGATATGCGTAATTCCGTAAATCGTATCGTAAATTGTGAAACAGCTAACTTGAACAAAACGATTGGTGCAGCAGTTCGTCAGATTGATAACATCAAATTTATTCAGCGCCGTATTGGACTTGAACAATTGCCTGATAAATTGCGTGAAGTAGCAGAGATTCGTCTAGCACATCCCGATATGAATCTCAAAGAAGTAGGCGAAATGCTTAAAGGTGGAGTCAGTAAGTCTGGCGTCAATCATCGACTACGCAAATTAGACGAGATGGCTGAAAAGATGCGCAATGAACACTATGCTTGAATAAAATAATCTCACGTAAGCTTTATTTTTTTCTAGTACGGTGCGTGCTATAATGGTATAGTGTTATGAACATGGTATTAAACACTGTGAGCTGCGTATGCACGCTCAATAGATGTAATGAATATGTATTATAGGGGGTAACGATCTCATGACAAAACACCCGGTTGTTGTTCGATTGAAAACGGGATTACACGCAAGACCTGCAGCATTGTTTGTACAGGAAGCGAATAAATATTCTTCAGAGATTTTTGTTGAAAAAGACGATAAAAAAGTGAATGCTAAAAGCATCATGGGCATTATGAGCCTTGCAATCAGCTCTGGCACTGAAGTATACATTAGTGCTGAAGGCGCAGATTCAGAATCTGCTGTAAACGCTTTAGTCAGTCTAGTAAGCAAAGAAGAATTAGAAAACCAATAAGCCCCCCATAGCATATATGGAGGGCACGCCGTCACAGATTGCTGTGGCGGTTTTTTTGTATAGTTAGCATCAATTAGCTTAGAAAAATGCCTTTTTTAGCAAAGTTCAATTTTAATTGAAACGCATTCCATGAACTTTGATATCCGAAGCCATCTCGCAATACAGCAAATGGAATATACATCCGTCCATTGACCACTGTAGCATCAGGCCCATTCCATTGATGATTATTCAGACGCATCGTTACGCCAGAATTGCTCATGATCATATCGAGCTGATCATCATTTTGCAATAACGTATATGTTTTGACGCCAGATTCATATCGTAACGTCATTCCTATAGAGTCACGTAGCATAACGACTGGAATCATCGTATTACCACCGATCAAAAGACCATTTTGCGGAAGGCGTGTTCCATTCCATTCTAACTTCACTTCACGCGGCTTGGCTGGAGTGGCAGCTTGAACGGCTGTTGTATTAAAAATTAGAATACTCATCATAAGCAAAATGGAACTCCATAGATATTTGTTTTTTGACATGGTGACTCTCCCCTCATTCTATTATTCCCGATCTCGTGTACTCATTATAGCGCTAAAGTCCATAATGGTGGGATTATATGAGATTATAAAAAAAATAATCTAACTTGTCACGATGAACTTGAACAATGCTCAACTTGTTGTGTGAAATACATACGCTCTTGTCTGATCTCTCTATTTTTCGGCCGAGTTTGAAAAACAACTCCTCTCTCCATAATCGCTCAAATAATCAATGATGCAACTTTTATTTGCTCCTTATCGTTTAGTAGGTACAACCAATTAAGGAGTGAATAAAATGAAAAGAACAAGTAAATCCCTAGCTTCATTGATGCTCGCAGGTACATTACTAACTGGTATGAGTGCGTTTGTAGCACTGCCTAGTCATACAACTTATGCAGCGGAAACGGCAGTTACAACAGCACCAGGTGTGATTAATGTGAGTGGTACAGGTAAGTTAACAGTCAAACCAGACATCTCATATCTAACGATCGGAGTACAGACAACTTCAGCGACTGCTGCCAAAGCCCAATCAGCAAATGCTGAGAAAATGGCAAAATTGAATACTTTGCTCAAAGGAGAATGGAAAATTCCAAACGCGGATATTGAGAGTGTTCAATTCTATGTACAACCCAACTATGATTATAACGGTAAAGACCCGCAAAAAGTTACAGGTTATACGGCATATCATAGTTTGCAAGTGACTTATCGTGATTTGGACAAATTAGGTTCATTGTTGGATGCTGCTGCTAAATCAGGAGCTAACAATATCGGTTCTGTAAGCTTTGGGATCGAAAATGAAGATACCTATCAAGAGCAAGTCATTGCCAAAGCAATGTCTAATGCAAAAGTAAGAGCTCAATCGATTGCAAAAGCAGCAAACCTTTCACTCGGAAGCTTGTTGTCCGTAAGTGATCCAGGTGTAAGTGCACCACCTGTTGTATATATGGAAAAACAAAGTGCTAAAGCGTTGGATACTCCTGATGCTGCCGGTACAAATATTGAGCCAGGTACGATTGAATTGAATGCTACACTTAACGTGCAGTATGCTATGAATTAACAGATTGAAGCGTGAATGAATCTGATTAGAGCAAAATAATCAGAATTGTAACTAATTATACGTGCAAATCCACGTATCGTTTCAGTATAGTAGAAGTTTACTAAAGCAGAGCAGTCCTCAAATTAGAAACGTTTATCTTGTTCAATATCTACATGAGCAAGATAAACGTTTTTTTGATATTCAGCAGAAAAACCTAAAAATGTTTTACAGTTTCATCATTTTTAGTAGTGCAATCGTGACTATGTTGTAAATTGATATTGAGTGATTTGTAAATCTCTTGATAAATGTTAAGGATATAATAAAGAAGGTTAAACCAAATATAACATGATACATAATGTTAAAGGAGAGATAAGGAATGAACACGAATCAAAACAATACATCTAAAGCATATTTGAAAAAAATCTCTGCGTTTCTGTTAGCAACAACGATGGCTACTGTAGGAACGGTAGCTGTTCTACCAGGAACTTCTTATACAGTACAAGCGGCGGCTGCAACATCGTCTACTGCTAAATCAGCTATTCATGTACAAGTAGAAGGAAAAGCGATCGCTACAACAGGGATTGTGAGTCCAAATGGTAGTTCGCTACTTCCTTTAAAAGACACAGCCAAAGCAATCGGGGCTACAGTAACGTACAATGCTAAAGAGAAAACAGTTACCGTGACCAAAGACAAAAATAAAGCATCATTTGCTCTAGGAGTAGATGTAAATGACGGTGTATTTGTTACCTTAAATGGTAGTACGGTTGGAGATAGTTATGATGCTAAAATAGTCAATGGTACTTCTTATGTAGCTATCAAAGCAGTTACAGATCAATTCGGATATCGTGCGGTATGGAATGGTGCTACACGTACTGTAAATATAACAAAAGAAGGCATGAATAATATTGAACTAACAACAGCTACTCTAAAACCGACCAAAACGAACAGCTATACAGAGATTAATATTAAATATCCAGTCATATCTGGTTTGGACAATTCAGAAGCTGAAGTAGCTATTAATAAAGCTTTCAAAGCTCATGCGCAAACTTATTTGGAACAAACACAAAAACAAGCTAAAGAATTAGGGGCTCCTCCTAAAGATTCAGCTATGACATATGAAATAGATAGTGGTTATAAAGTAACTTATAATCGTAACGGTGTATTAAGTGTGTTAGTAAACGACTATGAATTTCTCGGTGGTGCACACGGCGGGGCTACGCTAACTGGGATGACATTCTCGTTGAAAGACGGTAAGCAAATTCAATTGAGTGATCTACTCAAATCCAATAGCAATTATCGTAAAGACATCGACAAAGTCATTAATGCTGAAATCAAAAAAGAAGATCTTTACTTTGCAGATAGTTTTAAAGGAATTGCTGCTAATCAAGGATATTATTTAACAGATAGTGGACTAACAATCTATTTCCAACAATACGAAATTGCACCATATGCAGCAGGTACACCAGAGTTCTCATTTACTTTCAAAAAATTGTTACCTACAGGTGTAAATCCACTGGATGCGTACAAAGCTTAATTTTGATAATATAAGTGATCGGATGATAGAGTAATTGCAATATTATGAAGTAAATGTAGCAGTTATTAGACTTACTATTATAAAAAAGAATACAAAAAAGCCTCCGGTTTATATCCCGGAGGCTTTTTCGCGTGTTGTTCCAGCATGCTGGAGTAAAATTATACCCCTTGTGGAGGTGTATTTTCAATCACTTTATCAACTATGCCATATTCTTGTGCTTCAGCAGCAGTCATAAAGTAATCGCGGTCTGTATCTTTTTCGATACGTTCCAACGGTTGACCTGTGCGATCAGCTAGAATTTTGTTCAATTTGTCGCGCATTTTAAGAATACGACGAGCACGGATTTCGATATCTGTTGCTTGTCCTTGTGCGCCACCAAGTGGTTGGTGAATCATGATTTCGCTGTTAGGCAAAGCAAAACGTTTACCTTTAGCACCAGCGTTAAGCAAGAATGCACCCATACTTGCAGCCATACCTACACAGATGGTAGATACATCAGCTTTGATAAATTGCATTGTATCGTAAATAGCCATTCCCGCAGTGATCGAACCGCCTGGACTGTTAACATATAGGTGGATGTCTTTCTCCGGGTCTTCGGCTTCCAGAAACAGCATTTGTGCAATAATCGCGTTAGCTACAACATCATTAACTTCAGAACCTAGAAAAATAATGCGGTCTTTTAACAGACGAGAGTAAATGTCATAGGCACGTTCTCCACGACTGCTTTGTTCAACGACCATTGGAATATAACTCACTAGAAACCCTCCTTCAAAGTTGTACATCATAATAGATTAATTATAGATCAAATATTGTATTAGAAGATACTCATTGTTCTTACCACATTATAGGATAATTCGAATCAAAAGTCAAAGAAAGTCAAACTATCCTGACCAAAAGTGTAGGAACATCAGTAAAATCGGTTAATGAAGAAGAGGGCAACCAAAATTTGGGTATAAAAATAACCAGCATAGGCTGGTTAAAGGGTGTTCTGCATTTATAAGTCAATCACTTAATGTTGCGCAAATAGTTCTTAGATATGATAGAACATATCAAAAGGCATTCGATCATACCGATTCTTATGTAAAAAAGATAATGAAATAAAAAATATAAATGGCGCGCCCGCCAAGAATCGAACTTGGATCTCAGGCTTCGGAGGCCTACGTCATATCCATTGGACCACGGGCGCACATCAAAACAGCAGTACGATTGATTATAGGATATCTACCTATAAAAAGCAAGTTAGCTTGGGAGGAAATCACGGATAAAAACGATAACATCAACCTCTCACAGAATAGTTGTGTTAAAAACTTGCTTCTGCATGAAAAATTGGTTAAGATAGACGTGGGACTTAAAAAGTTATGCCGGGACATTTTGAGTCCATTAAGAATCGCGGATATAATGAACACTGAGCGAGATAAGTTGCAGGAGTGGAATGCATGCGGAAAATATTAGAAATACAAAAGCAGCTTCTGCCCGATCTCACCGAAGTACTCAAAAAAAGATATACGATTCTGCATCAGGTTATGATGGTAGGGCTGGTTGGAAGAAGATCACTCGCCACATCGCTTAATATGACTGAACGCGTCTTACGTGCAGAGACCGATCTTCTCAAATCGCAAGGGTTACTTGAGATTGAAAGTACGGGAATGAAGGTTAGTGAAGCAGGCAAGCAATTGCTTGATGAGCTTGAACCTATTATTCAGGAACTGCTTGGATTATCGAATCTGGAAGAACGTATTCGCACTTTCTATAAGTTGAGACAAGTAATTGTCGTTCCTGGTGATAGTGACATATCTATTATGGCTAAGCAAGAGCTTGGACGAGCAGGAGCCAAAGCGCTGCTCAGTGTCATCCGTGAGGACGATGTCGTTGCTGTTACAGGAGGCTTTACATTAGCTGAAGTCGCTGAGCAACTCAGTCCATCCATACCAGCACCTCTCAAGAATGCCTGGTTCGTACCGGCAAGAGGCGGACTTGGAGAGAGTATGGAATTTCAGGCGAATTCGATTGCTTCCACTATGGCAAAGCGTGTAGGCGCACAATATCGATTGTTGCATATTCCAGATTTATTGCGTGAAGATGCTTATGAATTGCTTTATCAGGATCAGAATATCCGCGAAATTGTCGGTCTGATTCGTAAAGCACGTATCATCATGCATGGAATTGGAGATGCGATGGAGATGGTGCGTCGCCGTAGACTTGAACCCGAGGCAGCGGAAGAAATTCATGCCGCTGGAGCTGTTGCTGAATCATTCGGTCATTATTTTAATGAACAGGGTGAGACGGTGCACCAGATGTTAACGATGGGACTTCAGCTCGATGATATTTCCAAAGCGGAAGTGGTTATCGGTATTGCTGGAGGTCGTAGCAAAGCCAAATCGATTCATGCTGTACTCAAATTCGGTCAGGAAGATATTCTGGTCATTGACGAAGCCGCTGCTAGAGAAATTGTGAAAGAACTAGACTAGTCCTTTTGCTTCATTTTCGAACGTCTAGCAGTCGGCACACAAGATTTACTCTATAATGTTGTCTTGACATGCCTTTTATAAGGTATGTCTTGAAATAAATTAAATACACTATCTCTAGGAGGAATTAACTCATGGTTAAAGTTGGTATTAATGGTTTCGGACGTATTGGACGCTTGGCTTTCCGTCGTATTCAAAATGTAGCAGGTATTGAAGTAGTAGCAATTAACGATTTGACTGACGCTAAAATGTTGGCTCACTTGTTGAAATATGATACAACTCAAGGTAAATTTGACGGCGAAGTTGAAGTTCATGACGGATTCTTCAAAGTAAACGGAAAAGAAGTAAAAGTTCTAGCTAACCGTAACCCAGAAGAACTTCCTTGGGGAGATCTTGGTGTGGATATCGTTCTTGAATGTACTGGATTCTTCACAACTAAAGAAGCAGCTGAGAAACATTTAACAGCTGGTGCTAAAAAAGTTGTTATCTCTGCTCCAGCTACAGGCGAAATGAAAACAATCGTTTATAACGTAAACCATGAAATTCTTGATGGTACTGAAACTGTAATCTCTGGTGCTTCTTGCACAACGAACTGTCTTGCTCCTATGGCTAAAACATTGCAAGATCAATTCGGAGTAGTAGAAGGCTTGATGACTACAATTCATGCTTACACTGGCGACCAAAACACTTTGGATGCTCCACATGCTAAAGGTGACTTCCGTCGTGCTCGTGCAGCTGCTGAAAACATCATTCCTAACACAACTGGTGCTGCTAAAGCAATCGGTTTGGTTATCCCTGAATTGAAAGGTAAATTGGATGGTGCAGCACAACGTGTTCCTGTAGCAACTGGTTCCCTTACTGAATTGGTAACTATTTTGGAGAAAAAAGTTACTGTTGATGAAGTTAACGCTGCTATGAAAGCTGCTTCTGATGCTGAAACTTATGGTTACACTGAAGACGAAATCGTATCTTCTGATATCAAAGGTATGACTTTCGGTTCTCTATTCGATGCTACTCAAACTCGCGTTCTAACTGTTGGTGACCACCAATTGGTTAAAACTGTAGCTTGGTACGATAACGAAATGTCTTACACTGCACAATTGGTTCGTACTCTTGAGTACTTCGCTAACAAAGCGTAAGAATCTTTCGTGAACTGAAATAAATATTAATTCCATAAAGCGGAAACAGGTTTCTTGTGTTTCCGCTTTTTCTAAATGAATATCTGTTTTAAATTGCTCGTTAATCAAAATTCAGGGCATGGAGGAACAATATAATGAATAAGAAAAGTGTTCGTGATGTAGAAGTAAAAGGTAAAGTGGTATTTGTACGTGTAGATTTCAACGTACCTATGGAAGACGGTAAAATCACAGATGACAAACGTATCCGTGAAACTTTACCAACGATTCAATATCTAGTTGAAAAAGGTGCAAAAGTTGTACTTGCAAGTCATATGGGTCGTCCTAAAGGTGAAGTGGTTGAATCACTACGCTTAACTCCACAAGCAGAGCGTCTATCTGAATTGCTAGGTCAACCGGTTGCTAAAGCTGACGAAGCTATTGGCGATGCAGTAAAAGCAAAAATCGCTGAATTAAAAGAAGGCGACGTTTTGGTTCTTGAAAACGTACGTTTCTACCCTGGTGAAGAGAAAAACGATGCAGACTTAGCTAAATCTTTTGCAGAATTGGCTGATCTATTCGTAAATGACGCATTTGGTGCAGCTCACCGTGCGCATGCTTCAACAGAAGGTATTGCACACCACTTGCCAGCAGTATCTGGTCTTTTGATGGAGAAAGAATTAGATGTATTGGGTAAAGCATTGACTAGCCCAGAACGTCCTTTCACAGCAATCGTAGGTGGATCTAAAGTAAAAGACAAAATCGATGTTATCGATAACCTAATCACACTTGCAGACAACATCATTATTGGTGGTGGATTGACTTACACATTCTTCAAAGCTCAAGGTCATGAAGTAGGACAATCTCTTCTAGACGAAAGCAAATTGGATGTTGTACTTGGATTCATGGAAAAAGCAAAAAAATTAGGTAAAAAATTGTATCTTCCAGTAGATATCGTTGTTTCTGACGATTTCAGCGCAGATGCTAACACAGATATCGTAACGATTGATAAAATCCCAGCAGCTTGGGAAGGCGTAGACATCGGTCCTAAAACTCGTGAAATTTATGCTGATGTAATCAAAAACTCCAAATTGGTTGTATGGAACGGACCAATGGGCGTATTTGAAATCGCACCTTTCTCTGGTGGTACAAAAGCAGTAGCAGAAGCATGTGCAACAACTGAAGCTTACACTATCATTGGTGGCGGTGATTCCGCAGCAGCAGCAGAGAAATTCGGCTTAGCTGATAAAATGGACCATATCTCTACAGGTGGCGGTGCTTCCCTAGAGTTTATGGAAGGTAAAGCTCTTCCAGGCGTTGTGGCATTGAACGATAAATAAGTTTAAAATGTATATAGATTTGAGTGCTTTGGATTGTACAAAGCACTTCAGTGTGGCTTCGATCAGAACACTGTAGTTATGCAAACAGAAGGAGTGATATCGCAGTGAGAACACCAATTATTGCAGGGAACTGGAAGATGTTCAAAACCGTTCCTGAAGCAAAAGCGTTTATTGAAGATATCAAAGGCAAAGCAGAAGTAGATGGCGTAGAAAGCGTAATTTGCGCTCCTTTCACTAATCTTCCTGCTTTGGTTGAAGCAGTAAAAGGAACTTCTATCAAAATCGGTGCACAAAATCTTCATTTCGAAGACAATGGTGCTTACACTGGCGAAATCAGTGGCGTAATGTTGAAAGATCTTGGTGTGGACTATGTAATCATCGGGCACTCTGAGCGTCGTCAATATTTTGCTGAAACAGACGAAATCGTTAATAAAAAAGTACATGCTGCTTTCCGTCATGGTTTGACTCCTATCGTATGTGTAGGTGAAAAGCTTGAAGAGCGTGAAGCTAACCAAACCAAAGAAGTATGTAAAGTACAAACAGAAGGTGCTTTTGTCGGATTAAGTGCAGATCAAGCGAAAGAAACAGTAATCGCTTATGAGCCAATCTGGGCAATCGGAACAGGCAAATCTTCTACATCCCAAGATGCGAATGAAGTTATCGCTTATATTCGTGAATTGGTTAAAGGTCTATACAACGAAGAAGTGGCTAACGCAGTTCGTATTCAATACGGCGGTAGCGTGAAACCGGAGAATGTGAAGGAGTACATGGGACAAAGCGATATCGATGGCGCACTTGTCGGCGGCGCAAGCTTGCAACCTGATTCTTACATTCAGCTCGTTGAGGGGGCGAAGTAAATGTCAGCACCCAAACCAGTAGCACTAATCATTATGGACGGATTCGGTCTGCGCGCAGAAGTAGAAGGCAACGGCGTTGCTCAAGCGAAAAAACCGAATTATGATAGATATCTAAGCGAATACCCACACACTACACTAACTGCTTGTGGTGAAGCTGTAGGTCTGCCTGAAGGGCAAATGGGTAACTCGGAAGTAGGTCACTTGAATATCGGTGCAGGCCGTATCGTATATCAAGATTTGACTCGTATTTCCAAGTCGATTCGTGATGGAGACTTTTTCCAAAATGAAGCGTTGGTTGGCGCATTTACAAATGCAAAAACAAACGGCAAAAAATTGCATGTGTTCACCCTGTTATCCGATGGCGGTGTACATAGTCATATCGATCATTTATTCGCTACACTGGATATGGCTAAACGCGAAGACTTCCATGATGTACTGATTCATGTATTCTTGGATGGACGCGACGTATCACCAGATAGCGGTAAACGTTATATGGAACGATTGGTTGCTCAAATAGCAGAAGTGGGCGTAGGTAAAATTGCTACCGTTCAAGGTCGCTATTATGCAATGGATCGTGACAAACGCTGGGAACGTGTGGAAAAAGCTTACCGTGCTATCGCTTTTGGCGAAGGTCCGGCATTCAAAGATCCAGAAAACGTTATTTCTTCTTCTTACCAAAATTCAGTATTTGACGAATTCGTTGAACCATCTGTTATTGTGGATAGTGAAGAAAAACCAGTCGGTACAGTAAGTGATGGAGATTCAATCATATTCTTGAACTTCCGTCCTGACCGTGCAATTCAATTATCTCAAGCTTTTACGCAAGAAGCATTTGAAGGATTTGATCGTGGACATGCACAACCGAAAAACCTGTACTATGTATGCTTAACCACATACAGCAATACAGTAAGTGGAACGGTAGCGTATGGCCCTAAAGATCTGAGCAACACGCTTGGTGAAGTCTTAGTACAGCATGGCAAAAAACAATTGCGTATTGCTGAGACTGAGAAATACCCGCACGTTACATTCTTTTTCAGTGGCGGTCGTGATGTAGAACTTGAAGGTGAGACTCGTATCTTGATTAACTCTCCTAAAGTCGCTACGTATGATCTACAACCGGAAATGAGTGCACGTGAAGTAGCAGATGCTTGTATCGCTGAGATTGAAGCAGAGCGTCAAGATGTTATCATTTTGAACTTTGCTAATCCTGATATGGTAGGTCACTCTGGTAAGCTAGAGCCTACAATCAGAGCGGTAGAAACAACAGATGAGTGTGTAGGTAGAGTCGTAGATGCGATTCTAGCTAAAGGTGGCGTAGCCCTAATTACTGCTGACCATGGTAACGCTGAGACAGAGATTGATGAATTGGGTCGTCCGCAGACGGCACATACAACAAACCCTGTACCATTTATCGTCACAGATAAAAATGTTACTTTGCGTGAAGGTGGTATCTTAGGTGATATCGCTCCAACCATTCTTGATTTTGCACAATTACCTAAACCGGAAGAAATGACAGGTACATCTATTGTCAACAGCCGTAAGTAATTGCTCGCTATAAAGATATGACTTAAAATGTAATGATCATGTATGATCTAAAATAACGATTTAAAAGGAGAACATTTAACCATGACTATTATTTCTGATGTTTATGCACGCGAAGTTCTTGACTCCCGCGGTAACCCTACAGTTGAAGTTGAAGTATACTTGGAATCTGGCGCTTTGGGTCGCGCTATCGTTCCTTCTGGCGCATCTACTGGTGCTCATGAAGCTGTAGAACTTCGTGACGAAGACAAATCTCGTTACTTGGGTAAAGGCGTTCTTAAAGCAGTAGAGAACGTTAACGAAATCATCGCTCCAGAAATCATTGGTATGGATGCTTTGGATCAATTGGGTATCGATAAAGCAATGATCAAATTGGATGGTACTCCTAACAAAGCTAAATTGGGTGCTAACGCTATTCTTGCAGTATCTATGGCTACTGCTCGTGCAGCTGCTGATGCTCTTGACCTTCCATTGTATGTATACTTGGGCGGATTCAACGCAAAACAATTGCCAGTACCAATGATGAACATCATCAACGGTGGTGAGCACGCTGATAACAACGTTGACGTTCAAGAATTCATGGTATTGCCAGTTGGAGCTCCTAGCTTCAAAGAAGCTCTTCGTACAGGTGCTGAGATTTTCCACAGCCTTAAATCTGTATTGAAAGCTAAAGGACTTAGCACTTCTGTAGGTGACGAAGGTGGATTCGCTCCTAACTTCACATCTAACGAAGAAGCATTGACTTCTATTATCGAAGCAATCGAAAAAGCTGGTTACAAACCAGGTGTTGACGTATTCTTGGGTATGGACGTTGCTTCTACTGAGTTCTACAAAAACGGTAAATATGAACTTGCTGGCGAAGGTAAATCATACACTTCTGCTGAGTTCGTAGACTTGATGGCTTCATGGGTTGATAAATACCCAATCATTACAATCGAAGATGGTTGTTCTGAAGATGACTGGGAAGGTTGGAAATTGTTAACTGAGAAATTGGGAGACAAAGTTCAATTGGTTGGTGACGACTTGTTCGTAACAAACACTGAGCGTCTTGGTCGTGGTATTGAAGAAGGTATTGGTAACTCTATCCTTGTTAAAGTTAACCAAATCGGTACACTTTCTGAAACATTTGATGCGATCGAAATGGCTAAACGCGCTGGTTACACAGCTGTTATCTCTCACCGCTCTGGTGAATCCGAAGATAGCACAATCGCTGACATCGCTGTAGCGACAAATGCTGGACAAATCAAAACAGGTGCTCCTTCACGTACAGACCGTATTGCTAAATATAACCAATTGCTTCGCATCGAAGATCAATTGGGTGACCTTGCTAAATACGATGGTCTTAAATCTTTCTATAACTTGACTGCACACAGAGGCTTGACTAAATAATTGACTTTTAACTTTGGATTCAGATTCTTTTAGAAGAAGATGATCAAAGGTCAAAAGATAGATCACAACCATCCGGTATCATGCCGGGTGGTTGTTTTTGTATAGATAGGTGTTGGCTAAGATTATGAATATGTTGACACGTAAAAAAGAAGGGTAAGCTTCAAAAACTGACTTAATCATACATATCGGCGTAAAAAGATTGCTTTTCACTTGAAAAATATGCTAAAATAAGAATGCTGTTTTCTATACGATTATTACATACGATAGTGATAGTCAATCGCTATTGTTCTTATATGATAACGATAGATGTTCGGCGTATTCGTTTGAGGAGGTGGAATTCATGTTATTGACTTTGAAAGTACTGCTCATGATTTTTTCCGTTGGGTTGATCGTTATTGTTCTACTTCAAAAAGGTAAAAGTGCTGGACTTTCTGGTGCCATCTCCGGCGGTGCGGAACATCTTTTTGGTAAAACCAAAGCGCGCGGAATGGAACTGGTGTTGGAACGTACAACAGTAGGTCTAGCTATTGGATTTTTTGTTTTAGCTATTCTTGTAGCGGTCTTTAGTTAAATCATGAATCGCCTGATTCGGTAGAGCATCATTTTACCGGTTCAGGCGATTTTTATATGTTAGGCAAAAGATTGTTCTTTGGTTAGTGATTGTTCATAGAGAATTCATATAAAGGAACTATACTTGGAATTGTTCCCGAGCTTGTCCATTATTCCCATGCAAGACATGTAAGACCGAAGTCCATGATGTGCAATACTTTTCAGGCAGTTTTGTTATTCCCAACCAAGGAGGGGATAATAGAACTGCCCTCTTTTTTTATACAGATCAATACAGGCAACTGAATATTTGAAGCGAATTGAATGAGTGAGATTAATTTAGTGTATACTAGGGTATGAGTATACTAAACGCTACAATGCATACAGTTGTACATACGGATCAAGAAGGGAACATAAGCTTACCCTGAAGGTCGTCCGAGGTGAAATGATATGATTACTGAACAACAAGTATTAGATGTAATAAAAAGTATCGATTATAAACCAATGACTTATCAAGAGTTGGAGCAGCAGTTAGAGATTCAAGCGGCTTCTGATTTTAAAGAATTGGTCAAAATATTAAATGAACTTGAGCACACAGGAGTGATCGTGCAGAACAAGTCTCATCGTTATGGTCTACCTGAACATATGGATCTGGTTCGTGGACGTATTCAAGCCCATGCTAAAGGATTTGCTTTTCTGATTCCTGAGGAAAAAGAGCATGGCGATGTCTACATCAATGCCAATGATATGGGAACGGCGATGAACGGTGATATCGTGTTTGTGAAAGTCACTTCTCGCAGTACGACAGGTGGTCGTATGGAAGGCGAAGTGGTCCGCGTGATTACTCGCAAAAATACACGCATCGTTGGTGTATTTCAAGGACTCGATACGTACGGATTTATTATCCCTGATGACAAGCGGATTAACCGCGATATTTTTGTGCCTAAAGAGTCATTCGGTGGTGCAGTTGAAGGGGAAAAAGTGGTTGCTGAAATCGTCAGCTATCCAGAAGGCAGAGCAGCAGCAGAAGGACGAATTGTTGAAGTGTTGGGTCACAAAGATGATCCAGGTGTAGACATTTTATCTGTTATTCGTAAGCATCAATTACCAGAATCATTCCCTGATGAAATTATGGATGAAGCGCAAGCGGCTCCTGATTCTATTACAGATGCAGAGATCGTCGAACAAGGTAGACGTGATCTACGCGACAAAAATATCGTAACGATCGATGGTGAAGATGCCAAAGACTTGGATGATGCGGTCAATGTAGAGCGTCTCGAGAACGGACATTACCGTCTGGGCGTTCATATTGCAGATGTAGGCTACTACGTCAAAGAAGGCTCTAAGCTTGATATTGAAGCCTACAACCGCGGATGTAGTGTGTATCTAGTGGATCGCGTCATTCCGATGCTACCTCATCGCTTGTCTAATGGTATCTGTAGTCTACATCCACAGGTAGATCGCCTTACCCTTTCATGCGAAATGGAATTCGATGAGCATATGAAAGTCGTGAAGCATGAAATCTTTACCAGTGTGATCAAAACCAAAGAGCGTATGACCTATACGAATGTACGCAAAATTTTGGAAGATGAAGATCCAGAATTGTTAGAACGTTATGCTCCGCTTGTCGAAGATTTCAAATTGATGCGTGAATTGGCGATGCAGTTACGTGAGATGCGTGCTCGTCGTGGCGCAGTTGATTTTGATTTTGACGAAGCGAAGATTATTTTAGATGAAAAAGGTAGACCGGTCGATATCGTGAAGCGTGAGCGTTCGGTAGCAGAACAGATTATCGAAGAGTTTATGCTAGCAGCGAATGAGACGGTAGCCGAGCATTTCAGTACGCTTCAAGTGCCTTTCTTGTATCGTATTCATGAGAATCCAGATCAAGAGAAATTACAGAACTTCTTAGCATTCGCTTCCAACTTTGGTCATGTGATCAAAGGAACAGGCGATCATATTCATCCACGTGCCTTGCAACAATTGTTGCAAGATATCAAAGGTGAAAAAGAAGAAACAGTGATCAGCACAATGATGCTTCGTTCGATGAAACAAGCGAAATATTCCGCAGACAGTTCAGGTCACTTTGGACTAGCCGCAGATTATTATAGTCACTTTACATCGCCGATTCGTCGTTATCCCGATCTGGTTATTCACCGCGTGATTCGTGAAGTGATCGAAAATGGTGGTAAGCTGAAGCCGAAGCGCCAGGATTATCTGAATTCTCGTATGGCAGATATTGCGCAACAATCTTCAGAACGTGAGCGTGTGGCTGTCGATGCAGAGCGCGATACCGATCAACTGAAAAAAGCGGAATATATGCTGGATAAAGTGGGCGAAGAATTCGAAGGTATTATCAGCAGTGTGACAAGCTTCGGTATGTTTATCGAGCTGGATAATACAGTAGAAGGTCTGATCCGCTTAGGAATGCTGACCGACGATTATTATCATTTTGACGATAAACAAATGATCTTGCTTGGTGAACGTACTTCCAAAATCTATCGTATCGGTGATGCAATTACGGTACGTGTAGCCCGCGTGAATATGGAAGATCATACGATCGACTTTGAGCTTAAAGATATGCCGAAAAGCAATCGTCCTGAACGCGCAGATCGTGGTGCTCGTCCTCCGCGTGGAGATAGCGACCGTAGAGGTGGACGTGGCGGAGATCGTGGTAAAAACAAAGCAGCTAGTAAAGCGGCGAAATTCGGTAAAGCAGCGAAGGCTGCCAAAGCGACCAAAGCTCCTAGCACTTCAGTAGCGCCTACTACAGATACAGGCAGTAAAAAGCCAGGCAGACGCAAACGTAAATCATCTGCGGCAGCTTCCGGTCAGACGACTGCGGTAAATGTACCGACTACTCAACCACGCAACCCGGACAGTACGACAGCTGTCAATACAGGTGAGGGTAAGCCTAAAAAAGCGAAAGGCATTTCGACCAATGCTCCGAAAAGTTCGGGTAAAGACAATTCTCGTAACTTTAACTTCGGTTCAGGAAAAGGCGGCTATAACAGCCCTGTCGAAAGTAGCAAAAAGCGTAAAGGTAGCCCGGCACCAAGACGCAAAAAGATAGAAGGTCCTGTATTCGATCCAGAAGCAGGCAATATCCAAACGTCTTCGGCTAAAGTAGATACAGGTAAAACAGGTGGCGAAGTGAAAAAAAGTCGTCCACGCAAACGTAAACCGAAATCTACCGAGCAAAAACCTGAATAAATAACGATAGATCGGCTTTCTTCTTTCTCTGTATACCTTAGAATGAGGAGAGAGGATGAAGAAATGCCGGTCTTTATTTAAAATGATAGGTAGACAAGTATAGATAACAAAGTAAATCTGCAAGGTATAACATAAGTCATAGTTAACTAATTCGTTTATAAAGGAGTGAACCCTTATGGCACTTAAAAAGGGTGAAAGTAAAGTTCTTGCACAGAACAAAAAAGCATCACACGATTATTTTATCGAAGATACGTATGAAGCAGGAATGGTCTTAACCGGAACAGAGATCAAATCATTGCGCCGCGCAAGAGCGAATATTGGAGATGCGTTCTCGACGATTCGTAATGGCGAAGTATTTTTGCACAATATGCATATCAGCCCTTTTGAAGAAGGTAATCGTGCGAATCCAACCGATCCGACACGTACTCGTAAATTGCTACTGCATAAAGGTCAGATCAGC
Source organism: Paenibacillus sp. KACC 21273 (assembly GCF_028736095.1). Lineage (NCBI taxonomy): Bacteria > Bacillati > Bacillota > Bacilli > Caryophanales > Paenibacillaceae > Paenibacillus > Paenibacillus sp. KACC 21273. Next base: position 5,180,801 of record NZ_CP117876.1, on the reverse strand, counting down.
AAATTGATCGGTGCTTCCAAGCGAGACGGATATACCATCGTTCCGCTCAAAATCTATATCCGCAACGGGTATGCCAAGCTATTAATCGGTCTAGGAAAAGGTAAGAAACAGCATGATAAACGTGCGTCTGCTGCCAAAAAAGATGCAGATCGTGATATTCAACGCGCACTACGGGATAATCAGAAGGTTTCTCGTTAAGTAAGTAAACGTTGAAAAGCGAAGTCATCATCATTTTGTAGTGAGTTAGTTACAATTAACAGACAGATGGGTAAATGGATAGTGAAGCTGGTGTGAATCAGCGATGAGGTTAGTACGTGCTGGCTTACAGAGCAGATAATGGCTAGAGGAACAACATGGTATGGATCTCAGAACAACGTTGGTGTATTCGTACAACTGTTCACAGAGCCTAAAATGTGGTATACTCATAGTCTGTGGTCGTTGTATATTCTTTCAGTAGAAACAGCATATTGCTGATACATGACACACTTTACAGTTCTTTCTTATGGAGGGAAAGACTGTTGCTGTATATTCGGATAACGAGACTCATGTGATCCGTTCTAATCCAGCACCCTTTTTATTAAGGGGGCGTTTATGGATTCGACGGGGGTAGTTCGAGCATGGGTAGCGGGTAGTGGGGACGCGTCCGCTTTATCAACGCTAAAGCCTATTAAACGGCAAACAACAAACTAACTACGCTTTCGCAGCTTAATAACCTGTGAGCGTGCTCTCCCCTCGCATCGCCCATGTGCCAGGACGAGGGCCCAACTAATAGTGGGCTACGCTGTCACATCTCCGCCTGAGGTGTGCTGAATAAGATAACCAGGCTGACCCAAAGGGAATCCGGTGACAGGGAGTTCCTAGGGTGACATCAAATCTGTCACTACACCCGTAGAAGCTTATGTAACGTTGCCTTCGGACAGGGGTTCGACTCCCCTCGCCTCCATTGAAATACTAGCTTTCTATATTATATGGGGACTTCTCAGGTACGGAAAGTGGTAGAGAAAAAGACACCAGCCATTCGAGGGCGGTGTCTTTTTCTTTTATACAGGAAACAACTTACTATTGTTCATATATTTTCGTCCTTTTAAAGGATAATTCACCGGAACATAGACTGGGTGAGTTATTTTTGCGTATCCATTTCGATATAACTTCAATTCTCTTTTAAATTGAACACCAAGTCCTTAATTTCTTTTTCTGTAGACCGATATTGACCGCAAACTGCTGGAAGCGTTCATTTTAAAACACAAACCTCTATTGGATAACTTGTCTTTCTTACGACTTGACGACATTGCTCACATAGTGTGGTGATAGTGGCAAGTCTTTGGATATAGCTGGCTTCTGAGTAGTAAGCTGATGAAATTTTAGACTGCTTACCTTAATTGGACAGCCCAACCGTTTACTGATCTTAGCCTAACGTTACTTTTATGGTCTGGAGCATTAGTTAAACTATTAGCTACAGGATTATTCGAACTTGTACTGAGCAATCGTGCTGCTTAAAACAAATAATCTCTCTCTACTAACTATCATTGGCAGAGGGTGAGTTCATTTTACAAATCAATTGACTAAAATTACTAAATTAAATATACGCTATGGGCTTTTTATTAAGTAGTTGTATATGGATAATATGAATAAATATTTATAAAATGAGGTGCTATATTGGGTTTTTTCGAAAATATTTCAAGATTAGAGCATGAACTAATAATTGAAGCTGAGTTATCGCATGGAGATTATTTTTTATATCTTCAAGAAATCTCCGAATACTTTGGAGATTATTTTCTTAAAGAAGACAATTTTTTCAACAATGTTGAAGAGGTTTATAACTTTAAAGTTTTATATATGAAATTAGATAAGATGTTAAAACTGGCTGGATTATCAATCATTAGACTACATATGAATCAAGCATATATGGATTTGAGAAATGCATTGGAATTGGGGTGTTTGGCTGCTTATTCTTTGGTCTTTCCAGAAACTGAATTCGTGTTTAGCAATCAAAAAAGTAATATTGATGAATTACAAAAGGATCGGCAATATAAGGAGAAGAAATTAAAAGAGAAGGTTTATAAATGGTTAGCTGAAAGCTTCCCTGAGCATTCTAAAGTGATAAAACATAATAAAGATCTTATTAATCAAAATGTTGCTCACGGTAATGCTTTTGATGCACACTCTTTAATAGAGAAGTTAGATGATAATCAGTTTATATTTAGTTTCCATGATCGATATCATCCAAAATATATCAGAAAAACAATGTGGATTATTTCGAATACTATGTTTACATTTATGCATCTTTTTTATAATGCAGCCGTTTCAAATAAATTAATTATTAAAAATAATGAGATTGAGATTAAGCTAACAGCATTTTTACAAACTGATATGAAAATAAGATCAGAAATAAAGAATATGTTTATTTCTGACGACGAATCACAATTGAGAGTGTGAAAAAGCTGATGCACAAAGTTATTAGTGTTACTGCTAAAGTGATATACTGTAGCATCGTTTTCCCTCCTTTATATTTTGAGATGAGTTAAAAATATAAGAATGTATTAAACTCATAGAAAAATAAAGAAAATCATCATATTATCTTTTGTAATATGATGAGTTGGGGTATAATTGTGTTAGGGGAACAGGCAATATTATTGCCTGTTCAGATCATTACTTTTTCTTTCTTTGGGACTTTAAACGTTGGGAGCGCTTAGAGTCTTTTTTCTTTTTGTCAGCGGAATTACGCAATGCAATAAACAAATTGATTAGTGCAGTCAGTAACCCTATACATGCTGCAATCAGAGCAAGAAGGTCCAAAGTAATCACCTCCTTCCTAACACTTCATTATTATATCATTTGCAGAGTTGTTAAGTTAGAAATTTAGAATTTATTTAGCAGGTTATCAAATATCATAATTCTATATCTTAGTGTATAATTTATTTATTCTGTATTTTTAGAAAAAATATTGTTTAGCGAGGCTGTGCGCTTCATATTATTTTCAAGTATTGGAGCTTTTTCAGGAATGGTTTTTTGGGTATCTATTTTTTGAATTAGTCCCCTACCTTACATATGAACAGAATCCTTTATGTTCCTTGTGCTTGACCTTTTAAGTTATATGCTACATATGGAAGAACTTCCTTATTTGGCTCCAATCATGTTTACAATTTTTTATGTACTCGTTATCAGAGTCAAGATTTTGTAGTTTACGTTATTTAAAAATAGATAGTGATCTAGTAGCAGAAAGACCATCTTTTTTATAAGTGGCCTTTTTGTATCTCTATACTGTTTTAGCTAGTTGGCATTGCTAAATCTATTATTCTCGTTTATTATGTTAGGTAGCCTAACTCACTAAATTTCGAAAAGGAGAACCTATGACTATTTTTAAAAGTATGGACACGTGCTACAAGTTCTTTAACCGTCAGTTAACCGCCGAGTTTTTAAAAGCTGGATACGGCGAAATGACCTTCAATAGTTATCAATATTTAATCGCTATTTATAAATTACATAAGGATGGAGATCGAGCTACGGTTACGGAAATTGCTAACCGATTGAGTGTGAAAAAATCGTCTGTCGTTGAAATGGTCAAAACATTATTAAAGCATCAATATGTGATCAAAAAAGAGAATCTGAAAGATAAAAGAAGATTTACACTAGAACTAAGTGATAAAGGGTTCGACATGATGAAGATCGAAGCGGCATTTTCAGAGAAAATGATTAAATTTTTCTATGATCCGCTTGAGCCAGAAGAAGCTGAGAAGTTTGAAAAGATTTTGGGGAAAGTGGCACAGCATTTAGAAGATGAGGTGTTCCAATGATTATTTGGATTAATGGAGCTTACGGTTCTGGCAAATCGACTTGTGCATATGAGTTACATCGAAGATTGCCTGATTCATTCGTATATGATCCTGAGAATGTTGGCTATTTTATTCGTAAAAATATACCTATAGCTTTACATGAACCCAATTTTCAAGACCATACACAGTGGCGTTCGTTTAATTACGATATGCTGAAATATTTATCGTCTACATATGAAGGGACTATTATTGCACCTATGACATTGATCGATCCTCGCTATTATGAGGAAATTATCGGTCGTTTAGTGAGAGATGGTGTAGAAGTATATCACTTTATCCTTTATGCGGAAAAGGAAACGATTGAGAAAAGACTCAAAAAGCGCTTTGAACGGGGAACATGGACGAGGGAAAGAATTGAGCCGTGTATGTATGCTTTTGACCATTTCATTACAGAAGAGAAAATTATAACAGACGATAAAAGTATCGATCAGATCATCGAGGAGATTGCAGATCGAAGTCAGCTTCGCTTAATAAAGGATTCTCGAAGTGCATTTCAGAAAAAGATGGATCATTATAAAACTACGCTAAAACAGATAAGGTTTTAAATTATTTTTGTCGTCTGGGATATAAGTTCTGCTGTATCCGCTAGAGGCAATATGATTAATGTTTGAGTGTATAAAGATATGTATTGGAGTTAGAAATTCCCTGTCTACATTGCTTTTTGTTTTGCCATAGCTAATAACTATAACCAGATATACCTTTTCAGCTTACGTAAAGAAAGTCTCCCCGTGTTAAAATAAACAAATCATCATTACACGTGAACAATACCAAGGGGGACTTTAATATGAGTGATAAATTTCAAATCGTAGGAAGCTTGTTGCGACCGGCTGAGTTGTTAGAATATAAAACACAAATCGAGCATCGGGACGATATTCACTATCCGTTCTATCAGGAATTCGATGGATATGAGCAGACGGAAGCGAAGGCGATCCAGTCTGTTGTGGAAAAAGAAATCGAAAATGACCTGTCGATCATTACAGATGGTGAATATTCCAAATCCATGTGGCATCTGGACTTTGTCTGGGGCTTTCAAGGGATCGAACGTTATATTGCAGATCATGGATACTTTTTCCGCGATACGGATGGTAGCTCCAAATACGAGACACGCAAAGATATCGGGCTACGGATTACAGGTGAACTAGGTGGGAAAAACCATCATTTTATCGAAGTATTCAAAAAGCTAAAAGACCATGCAGGCGATCGTGAGACGAAGTTATGTGTACCGTCTCCATCTCATATTTTCGGTGAATTGTCCTGGTCGGATAATATCGGCGGAACGGATGCGGTCTACCAAAATTCCAAAGAACTCAAAGCGGGTCTGGTGAAAGCTTATACTGAATTTGTGAAAGAATTTGCTGAAGCTGGCGGTAAAATTCTACAATTTGACGATTGCTTATGGGAACTATTCGCAGACGATAACCCGAACTCTCCTTACACTGGCGAGCATATCAACCAAGAGGAAGTACAGGCGCTTGCGACTGAATTTATCGATATTAGCAATACTGTTATCGACTATGGTCACAGTCTGGGACTGAAAATGTGGACGCATAACTGCCGTGGTAACTACGATTCTCGCAACATGGGTGGCGGATCGTATGTGAAGATTGCGAATCTGTTCTTAAAGCAATTGAAATATGATCGCTTTTTCTTAGAGTGGGATGACGAGCGCGCAGGTTCACTTGAAGCGCTTGCTGTATTCAAAGACAAGCCAAATACTGAGGTTGTCTTGGGCTTACTATCTTCCAAAACAAGTACGTTAGATGATGAAGAACGTGTTCTTCGACTGCTGGATGAAGCATCTACGATTATTGATAAAGATCGTTTGTTGCTTTCTCATCAATGCGGATTTGCTTCTTGCGATGGTGGTAATGAATTGACCGAAGCAGAGCAGTGGAAAAAAATCAATCAAGGGCAGAAGATTGCGGAGCAGTATTGGGCGAATTAAATTTCTACTTCATAATAAACGATACAGATTATGAGATTACTCTATTATAGTAAAAGAGAAGCCATTCATTATATTTTAATGAGTGGCTTTTTGATATTGACTATGATATCCTCTACTCAAAGTTATAATAGTTATAACTTTGTAACTTCAAAGATTAAATAAATAGAGGTGATTATAGTGAACAAAATTATAAAACTAAATCAAAAAACGTCAGATCATAAAGTATATTCTCGTAAAATTGGTCGGATGGGAAATAGTCTTGGAGTTAGCTTTCCAAAGTTGCTTGCTGAGAAGTTAGATATTTCTCAAGGGGATGAAATTGAGTTTATTGAAAATAATGAGGGTGAGATTATATTAAGAAAGGTTCGTCAAATAGAGCTTCCTGAACATGTTCGCCCTGAAGTGTTAGAAGCGTTTTATGATGTATTTGAGGAAGATCGTGCGATATTTGATGATTTGAAGGACAGATAATATGACTCTGTTTTTAACCAAAGAAGAAGTCATTGCTGCTCATTATTACATGATGAGACAAATGAACGATGTGGATCAGGCAGGAATCAAAGATCATACCTTGCTTGATTCTGCTATACATAGACCGATGCAGAGTTTATTTGGGGAAGATGCGTATCCTAGTTTGTTTGATAAAGCGGGAGCGTTATTAGAATCTCTTGTTAAAAACCATTGTTTTCATAACGGCAATAAACGTACAGCTTATTTAGTGGTGAAATCTTTTTTAATGATTAATGGTTATCATTTGAGAATGGAACGTGTATTTGCTGTTGAATTTATTGTAGATATTGCGAAAGGGCATACTTCTTTAGAGCAAATTGTCACTATACTTTATGAGCATTCTGTATCCAAATAGTGTTTTATTGAAATTGTGAAAATAAATATAAAAACAAACGTATCTCGACCTAGTATAGATATTTCGGTTTAAATATGATAGCGTTTTCTCTAGCTAGTATTACATATATCTGTCTCGTTGAAAGAGCTATTGATCAACTTTTCAAGCACTATAAATAAAATCATAGAACGGAGCCAAAGCCTATGACCAACCTATCTCTTGAAATCCAAAACACTACAGGCAAAGTCTTAGCTTCTCATACGGACACCGATCAAGTACATCTTGTCTACACTCAAGCTTATCAACCGGAAGATATCATTGTACTCAAATGCTCCAACCCTAATACATACCTCATCATCCAACTTGAGGACTCGATGGGTGAAGTTTTTGTTTATTTTACAGGTGAAGAATACCGATATCCTATCCCCTTTGCTGAAAAAAGAACCTCATATTCACCGAAATCTTTTATAGGAGAAATGCATTTATTAACTGCCCGTCTAGCAACAAATGAAGAAATACAGTCTTATCGGAATCTAGCCTATAACCCGTATGACCAACACATCAATGAAGTCTGCTATCCACATGCTTCGGCAAATGTAGAGACGCGTGGGGAAGCTGTTTTTGCAGCGCGCAATGCGATCAATGGGAATCGAGCCAATCATTCGCATGGAGAATGGCCTTATGAATCGTGGGGGATTAATCAGCGTGCAGATGCGGCGATTACGATTCATTTTGGACGTAACGTATTGATCGATCAGGTGGTGCTGACGTTACGAGCAGATTTTCCGCATGATAATTATTGGGAACGTGTGACATTAACTTATTCGGATGGAAGTTCAGAGCAAGTGAATCTGGTCAAAACACATCAACCGCAAACGATCTCTATTGAAAAAAGAACAGTGGACTGGGTCACATTGAGCGAGTTAATCCAATCCGATGATCCTTCTCCTTTTCCAGCTTTGACCCAGTTTGAAGTGTATGGTCGGGAAGCTTGATGAAAAAGTGATGTTCTCTTTAGAACGCAAAAATTATTTTAGATTATGATATAATAAATAGAATAAATAGCTTATTTTTAGAGGAGGAAAATCTTATGCTACTTAGTAGAGAGCAACTTCAACAAGTCAACATAAATGTGCGTTTAAAAGCGAAAGAAGCAGGAGCTTCTATTTATTATATAAAAAATAATAAACGTCTCCGTGAAGATGCTAGCGGACAAAAATATGAGATTGTTTATACTGAATCAGGAGAGCGTAAAGAGTATCAATATCACGAGTGAATTGAATGCTACTCTAGTTATAGCCGATCAGGTCATTATTATAGATAATACATATGAGCTTTCTATTATTGCTGAAATAGAAAAAAATAAGATGATTTATTGTATAGCGGAAATTCCAGAATGGTCTTATGATACATTAGCTTTGTTCAAAGAGTATTAACTCTTGAGCATCGCTATTTTTTGCTTTTACACACGATGAAGTACATAATATAGACAGACGTATGAAAACAGGAGGCGATAGATTTGAGTACATCTACAATAGGTGTTCCATTGAAAGGTTTTGCAGAATTCAGTCGTAAAGTAGCTGCGGAAGGTGCCGTATTATTGAAAAATGATGATCAAGTTCTTCCGATTCAGAAAAAAGAAAGCGTTTCAATATTTGGACGCACGCAGGTGAATTATTATCGTAGTGGGACAGGTTCAGGTGGTAGTGTGCATGTAGCGTATACGACTAACCTTTTAGATGGATTGCGTAGCAAAGCAGATATTACGGTCAACGAACAACTGGCTTCGGTATATGAGAAATGGATCGAGGAAAATCCGTTTGATAACGGTGGCGGTGGTTGGGCAGCAGAACCGTGGTTCCAGAAAGAAATGCCTTTAACCGATGAATTGGTAGCTGAAGCGCGGAAACATTCGGATAAAGCGGTTATGATTATCGGGCGTACTGCTGGTGAAGATCAGGATAATGCAGACGAACCGGGAAGTTATAAGTTAACGTTAGAGGAAAAATCCATGTTGCAACATGTAACTACTCATTTTGACAAAACAGTTGTGATCTTAAATGTATCCAATATTGTAGATATGAGCTGGATCAATGATACAGGATACATACACCCGATTAGCAGTGTGATTTACGCATGGCATGGTGGGATGGAAGGCGGTAACGCGATTGCAGATGTGCTTGTCGGCGAAGTGACACCTAGCGGGAAGCTAACCGATACTATCGCTTACTCGATTGCAGATTATCCATCTACACGCAATTATGGTAATGAATTTAAAAGTATTTATGAAGAAGATATTTATGTAGGTTATCGTTATTTTGAGACATTCTGTCCGGATAAAGTGCAATTCGAATTTGGTTATGGATTGTCTTACACAGACTTCACTATAGATCCTCAAGAAGCGAAAGTGATCTCCCGAGATGGAGCAGACCATATTGAGATCAATGTAAATGTGAAAAATAGCGGTTCTAAGTTTGCAGGTAAAGAAGTGGTTCAAGTCTATGTCGAAGCACCGCAAGGCGAGCTTGGACAACCGACTAAAGTATTAGCGGCTTTTGGCAAAACCAAAGTATTACAACCGGGAGAAACTGAAACGTTAACGATTACGTTCCCTATGCATTCACTCGCTTCTTATGATGATAGTGGTGTTACTGGGCATCCGTCCGCATATGTGCTGGAACAGGGTACGTATATTTTCCATGTAGGAACCAGTGTGAAAAAGGTACAACCTGTACAGGTCGATGGACAAAACGGTTATGTATTGGAGCAACTGCAAGTGGTTGAGCAATTAGCAGAAGCGATGGCTCCACTAGAAAGCTTTTACCGTTTCAAACCTGGTGCTCGTCAAGAGGACGGTTCGTATGAACTGAGTTCAGTTGAAGTGCCTACCCGTCAGATTTCGTTAAAAGATCGGATTCAGCAAAATCTACCAGAACCTTTGCCACAGACAGGCGACAAAGGACACAAACTCAAAGATGTTGCAGATGGCAAAGTCAGTATTCAAGACTTTGTATCTCAGTTAAATGATGAAGATTTGGCTGCTCTGGTACGTGGCGAAGGGATGAGTAGTCCGCTCGTAACGTCGGGTACAGCGTCTGCTTTTGGCGGCGTGAGCGATAGTCTATTTGGTTACGGGATTCCAGTAGCTTGTACAGCAGATGGCCCATCTGGTATTCGTATGGATAGCGGAGAGCAGTCTACTCAAGTGTCGATTGGAACACTATTGGCGGCAACATGGAATAGCGAACTAGTCGAAGAATTGTATGTGATGGAAGGTCAGGAAATGCTGATTAACCATATTGACGCATTGCTTGGGCCGGGACTGAATATTCGCCGTAGTCCGTTAAATGGACGTAATTTTGAATATTTTTCAGAAGATCCGTTGATCTCAGGTGTATTTGCAGCTGCTTGTACACGAGGCATTATGAAAGGCGGTTCCAATGCAACATTGAAGCATTTCGCTTGTAATAATCAGGAGAAGCATCGTAGCAAAGTAGATGCTGTCGTGTCTGAACGTGCGCTACGCCAGATTTATCTCAAAGGATTCGAGATTGCTGTGAAGCAAGGTGGCGCGAACTCGGTCATGACTTCATACAACCCGATTAATAGCCACTGGGCGGCTTCTAACTATGATCTGAATACAACTATTTTGCGTGGTGAATGGGGCTTCAACGGTATTGTGATGACTGACTGGTGGGCGATTATGAATGATCCAGCAGACGCAGGGCCGGCTGATCGCAAACATATGCATGCAATGGTACGCGCGCAAAATGATCTCTATATGGTTGTGCCTAACTATGGTGCAGAGACCAATGCATGGGGCGATAATATTATCGAATCATTGACAAATGGAGCGTTAACGGTGGGTGAGTTACAACGTTGTGCGATCAATATTTGTGAATTTATTATGCAAGCGCCTGTATTTGGGCGAAAAGAAGCGTTTGTTGAAAGTGTAGATGTTTTTAAAGGAAATGCTAATCTATCCGCAGAACAAGCGCAAAAAGTGAAACCAAACCAACCGATTCCACTGGATACGAATGAGTCGACATTTATCGAAGTCAAAGAAGCCGGTATGTACCGATTGTTCGCTTACGTGATGTCACCTGAAAATGATCTAGCGCAAAGTGCTTGTAACTTAACGTTTAATGATCAGTTAGTGACCACGATCCAGACCAATGGTACAGAAGGCAAATGGATCACACAGAAGTTAGTAAAAGTGGAATTAGAAGCCGGCGTATACGAATTGAAGTTTGAATTTGTGAAGCCGGGTATTGAAGTGAAACATTTGGAATTAAGAAAAGTATAAATATTTGGTTTAATTTCAAAAGGAAGAAAGCCACTAGTTGCATTTAGACTAGTGGCTTTTTGTTCTTTCATGCTATTTTTTGGTGACTATACCCATATGATTGAAAAATAAATACTACAAAATATATGCACACAGAAATTTAAAAAGAAACCGAATGATCTGAAATCAGCTCAACAATTTCCTCAAAAGTGTACATATGATTAACCATATTTACCGTGAAATCTGTAGCTTGTTTGGGTTCCATTTTAAAATGGTAGCCGTTGTAATGTAGAAAAATAACGAGAGCAGTGAAGGCTGTTCTTTTGTTTGCATGTTGAAAAGCATGATTCTCACCAAGAGATTGAAATAAAGCAGTCGCTTTTTCAAAAATAGAGGGGGATGCTTCTTCGTAAGCTGAAGATTGAGGACGAAGAAGAGCAGATTCTAATAGGCTCTTACTTTTAATACCGATGGGTTCACCAGGACTATACTTCTGAATAACCGCAATATTGATAGCGACAACTTCTGCTAAAGATAGATAACGAATAGCATCCATTATCTATCTTTCAATTCGTTGAGAGTCGTATCGTATTGCCCCATAACTTGCGAAAGGGTATCTAAAAAATCTGGGCTGATGCCAGCAGGTAAATCTACTTTTTGCACTTTTTTGATCACAATTTCTTCGCTATTTTCTTTAATATTGACCTCTACTTTATCTCCAGCTTCTAATCCGAGTTGTTTAAATGCTTCTGTCATCGTTAGACCTAAGCTGTTGCCAAACTTAGAAACTTTACGTTCTAAGTGTAATGATTTACTCATATCATCAATTCCTCCTGTAAAATAATTATACTGTTATAACAATTATACATCACTTAAAAGCGCTTGTTAACATAAAAATCTTCTCTACTGCTATCTATTTTCCAACGATTACAAAATTAAGCATTGAAAAGTATAACCATAGTAGAGTAATATGACTATATAATATGCAATTATATTAATTTATTAATATTTTTATTAACTATAGATAGAGATAGGAGAATAGCAATGACTCAATTACACGATAAGTTAGTTGTACAATATAAGTTTGATAACGCAGAACATATCGCTCAAGATTCTTCAGGAAAAGCAAATGATGGGATCGTTGCAGGCACGACCCAGCCTGTGATTGCTGAAGTGTATGGTAGAAATGCAGTTACGTTTGCAGGTGGGCAAAATGGTAGTTCATTTATCCAACTTCCTGTTGATGCACTGCAAAATGTAAGCGATAACAATGGAATAACAGTTACGACATGGGTGAATTTGGGGATGGGCGTGAGTATCTGGGAGCGTCTTTTTGATTTTGGTAATGGTGAAGGAAGTCCGTCTTTATTTATGACACGCCAGATGCGTGGAACATTAACAGCAGATGGGGATTTAGCGATTGATCCGGGCAAAGGATTTGTACGGGATGAATGGATGCATGTAGCTCTATCTGTCAAAGGAACCGAAGGTGGCACACTGAGCAGTGCAGGGCCTGTCGTCTATGTAAATGGTGAAGTGCTTGCAGATGGATCGATTAGCCAGACGTCTAGTGGGAATTATGCACGTCTGCGCCACTGGTTCCAAGCCTTTGCAGAACAGACCAGCAAAGAAGCCAATTATATCGGACGCTCTCAATTTGTAGCAGATGATGATTTTGTCGGCTCGTTATCTGATTTCCGTATATATGAAGCAGGATTATCTGCGGACGAGATCATAGAAGTAATGTGCGATTCGTTAACTGATGAAGAGATTATTCGATTAGCACGTGATAAATATCTTTCATTTCCAACCACCATTATTACCAAAGATATCTTATTACCACAGCAATTAATGGGTGGACGTGTCAATGTAGCATGGACATCTAATCAACCGAAATGGTTATCTGATCAAGGGCAGATCGGAGACGTGACCGAGCCACAAGCGGTGACTTTGACCGCGGTGCTTACTAGAGGTACGACTACGCTGGAGAAAAGTTACCATGTGTCTGTACTTCCTGCACATGTACCACCATATACGCTTACGATTCATGGTGACCGGGAAGTATTGGACGTGAGCGAAGTGATGTATGGCTTATTTTATGAAGATATCAACAACGCGGCAGACGGTGGGATCTATGCGGAGTTGGTGCAGAACCGTTCGTTTGAATCGTTTGCATTTGATACCTATTCTCATGCTTCTGGAGAATGTGGATGTTCTACAGGGCGTAATCGTGAGCCATTGTTTGCATGGTTCGGTGATACAGAGCAAATGACTCCACAATCCAGTGGTGGCTTGAATGAACACTTTGGTGTACAAGATCCAGAAGTGAATTCGTATTATGTGACAGTTGCGGATGAAGCGACTATTTATAACCGCGGATTTGGGGATACGAATCATAACTGTGCGATGGCGATCCGTACAGGAACGCAGTATGATTTCACGATCTGGGCAAAAGCTGAATCTGTCGGAAGTATCACGATCCAGTTACAGTCTGCTGAACATGACAGTCTTAGCGAACCAATCACCATCCTTATTGAAGGCAATCACACATGGAAAAAGTATGGTGTAGAGACTCCGATTACATTGACAGGAATAGCGAATGGATTTGGACAATTAGCGCTGACTTTTGATGGAGATATCTCGATTGATATGGTGTCGCTAATGCCTCGTGATGTATGGGGAGCGACAGAAGAAGTGTCTTCGTCTTCTGCTCATAGTAACTATACAGGCAATCCGAATTACCGTTTGCGCAAAGATCTGGTCAATGCATTAGTCGATATGCATCCTAAGTTTTTACGTTTTCCAGGAGGCTGTATATCAGAAGGTTCGTTTATCTGGGAAAATGTATACGATTGGAAAGACTCGATCGGAGATATCGAATTACGCAAAGAAAACTTTAACGTCTGGGGCTATATGATGACGATGGGTCTGGGTTATATGGAATATTTCCAATTAGCCGAAGACTTGAATGCTCTTCCACTTCCTGTGATGGCATGTGGTGTATTGTGTCAGGCACGCTCGGATTATGCGCATCCAGCAGGTGGGGAATTACGGGATTACTTTATTAAGAACTTTACCGATCTGATCGACTTTGCGATTAGTACGGATTTTGAACATAACGAATGGGCTGCGATGCGTCGTCATATGGGGCATGAAGCACCATTTGATCTGCGTTACTTAGGCGTTGGAAATGAAAACTGGGGCGTAGAGTTTTTTGCTAATTTTGAAGTGTTCAAAGTATCAATCGATCAATATATGGAGAAACATTATCCTGATCATGAACTGCATATTATCTCAACAGTGGGAGCACAGGCAGACGATGATGCGTATCAACAAGGATGGAAATTTTTGAGCGGAAATATGGAAGGATCGGCAGAAGTAGCTTTTGCAGACGGACAGAAAGTGATCGAAGAAACAGTCACATGGTACAAAGACCAACCTAACTATATGGATACGATTGCAGATGAACATTATTATCGTTCGAATGAATATTTGCTAAGTAATGCAGATCGGTATAACTACTACTATAGAGCGTATCAGCCAGATGGCAGTATCGACTGGCAACAATCGTCCAAAGTATTTGTCGGTGAATATGCATCTACTGATAAAAATACATTAGCAGGAGCGGTAGCCGAAGCCGCTGTAATTACAGGATTTGAGAATAATGCAGATGTAGTCCGTCTCGCCGCTTATGCGCCACTATTTAACAAAGTATTAACCGATGGAACTTATCGCTGGACTCCAGATTGTATCTGGTTTGATGATGAAAGTGTCTGGTTTACACCGAACTATTATGTACAGCATTTATATGCAAAATATCTGGGAAATAAAGTACTGGGCACTTCCTTTTCCACTTATAAAAATGGTAAATCGATGGAACTTATTCCTCGTGGCGGAATTGAGATTGCAACAGGAAATGCAGAAGTGATCATCAGTCATGCCAAAGTCACATCTAATCGGGATCGTTCAGTACTATTAGAGCAAGATTTCACACAACCACTCCAATCGATCTGGCAAGAAATTCCGGGTTCTGTTGGTTATACGATCGATCCAGCGCAAGGATTAGTATTGCACGCTCAAGCCAGTGGCTTAAATGGTCTCTATATACTCAATGAAGAATGGACAGATTACACAGTGGAGGTGATTGCTTCTAGAGTGTCCGGTACAGATGGTTTTTACGTAGGTGCAGGTCTGACCGATATCTCTGCGGAGAACAAAGATGTGATCGAATATGCGATTGGTTATGGTGGTCAGGCGACAGGTGTCAAAGTGCATAAGCAAGGTGTCGAAAGCTATACACTGGGCGATTATTCTACCAGTACAGCAGCAGGTAATCTAAGAGCAGCAAGCTATGAAGCTATTACCGATCATACCCCGTATACCATCACTGTTAATTACGGTGGAGATACTGGCAATCGTCTTATCTGCTCCTACACGAACGGTCAGACGGCAAGTAAAGTACTGGATTACAAATTAGAAGCTTACAATCGTGAAGTGTTCCATTCCGTCACTAAAGACGAGAATCATGTCTATGTCAAATTAGTTAATGCAGATGATGCAGACAAAGCAACACGTATTGATCTGCAAGCATTTACCGTATCTCAGACAGCCAAATGGATTACATTAACAGGGGATGCTGAACTGGTACATGTTCCCAATGTGAACAAAAAGAACGACGAAAAAGTAGTTCCTCAAGAGCAACAAGTACAGATCGATAATCAGTCATTGGTTGTCGTCTTACCTGCCAATTCAGTCAATGTACTTGTACTTGATGTACAGTCATAATTCATTGTTATCGATTGCTTATTAATAGTATGACAGAGCGGGTTAATCATATCCGCTCTGATCTTTATAATGCGGAAGGGGCATAAGTAATGAATAAAGGTTGGATTCAAAAAGCGACAGCCTTCACATTAATGATCTCATTAACAATCCCAACATTAGGTTTTGGAGGGGCTTCAACAGTGCGAGCAGAAGAGTATGATCTCAAGCCAGCAGTCACAACGCCTACTTTTTCCAATGTATCGGTACATGATCCATCGATTATCAAAGCAGGTGGAACGTTCTACGTATTTGGTTCGCATATCTCGGCTGCCAAGTCTCCAGATTTAATCAATTGGACTTCATTTGCAAACGGCTACACCACTCCAGGCAATACATTATACGGCGATCTTTCCAAAAATCTAGCTGGCTCTTTCAAATGGGCAGGCGAAAATGATGCAGATAGTAAAGGTGGCTTCTCGGTCTGGGCTCCTGATGTGATCTGGAATCCCAAATATGTGAATGCCGATGGAACCAAAGGCGCTTATACGATCTACTATTGCACATCATCAACATATATCCGCTCTGCGATCGGAATGGCAGTATCGCAAAAAATAGAAGGCCCTTATACGTATGTTGATACGATGATCTACTCTGGTTTTACCAAAGACAAAGCATTTGATAATAACAGTACTGTTGATAAAAAATGGACAAATACCAATATCCAGACGCTTATTGATCAGAAAAAAGTAACTGGTGAAAATGCAGCATGGTTCAATGCAGATGGAACATATGCCAATCAAACGTATCCAAATGCGATCGATCCAACTATATTTTCCGATACCAAAGGCAAGCTATGGATGACTTATGGTTCATGGTCTGGTGGTATTTTTGTATTAGAAATTGATGCCAAAACAGGCAAACCGATCTACCCGGGCAAAGATGGTAAAACAAAAGATGGACGCTTAATTGATCGCTATTTCGGCACCAAAGTAGCAGGTGGTTATGGTCAATCAGGTGAAGGCCCTTATATTCAATACAACAAAGAAAGTGGTTACTACTATCTGTATATGACCTATGGTGGATTAGCAGCTAATGGGGGATACAATATGCGTGTCTTCCGCGCGACCAAGCCAGAAGGCCCTTATCAAGATGCCAAAGGACAACAAGCAACATGGCCTGCACAAACGTCTAATGTAACGTATGGTAACAAGCTCATCGGTAACTATCTATGGGATAGTAAAGTAGGCGATCCTGGATATGGAGAAAATCTAGGTTATGTCTCTCCAGGTCATAACTCCGTCTACACCGATAACAAAACAGGACAGACCTTCCTTGTATTCCATACTCGCTTCCCGGCTAGAGGAGAAGAACACGAACTTCGTATTCACCAGATGTATATTAACAAAGACGGTTGGCCTGTTGTATCTCCTTACCGTTATACAGGTGAAAATTTAACTAAAGTCAGTGAAGATACGATCATAGGCGATTACCAATTTATCGATCATGGTAACGATTCTTCACCAGCGATCAAAAACACCAAATATATTCGTCTAAACAAAGATCGTACCATCTCTGGCGAGCTTCAAGGCACATGGCGACAAAAAGGAACAGCTGATGCTGTATTAACAATCGAAGGCGTCACCTATACAGGCGTATTCGTGAAAAATTGGAATCCGGTATCGAAGCAATATACGATGACATTTACAGCATTGTCTACCAACGGAACAATGGGTTGGGGCAGTCGTTTAGCAGATGTTTCGGATAAGCAAGTGGTTGCCGATGTGTATGGTGATCTTAGTCTAGGAGATACTTCTAATATGATCAGTGATGTCGTATTGTCTACAGTAGGTAGTCGCGGAACATCGATAGTATGGTCAAGCTCTAATCCAGCTGTAGTTGCGAATACAGGCGCAGTCACTCGTCCACAAGCAGGGCAGGCACCAGCGAATGTAACACTGACAGCTACTATTACTAAGGGCAGCAGCAAGCAGACCAAAGTATTTCAGGTGACAGTACAGCCATTTGTAGAAGCTACGTTAACTGCTCAATATAGCTTTGAAAATAATTTAAAAGATACAACGTCTACATTTGGACAAGGAACAGTGACAGGAGAACGCTTGGATTCAACAGTAGGCACGATTACGTATGGCACAGGAGTTCAGGGACAATCTGCTATTTTCGATGGAAAATCAGGTATTCGTTTGCCACAAGGATTAATCTCGAACAATTCCTATTCGGTGTCTTTATGGGTGAAGCCTGATCAATTAACTACCTATTCGCCAGCCTTTTTCGGAGCGAAAGATACCGACCATTGGGTAAGCTTGATCCCGCGTGGTGCAACAGCAGACAATGCTATGGTCTGGTCTGGAACAGCATGGTACGACGGAGTGACCGGAGTAACTATTCCAGCGAATCAATGGACACATCTAGCTTTCTCTGTAGATGAAGGTCGCTTAACGATCTATGTGAATGGAGTACAGAAGTTCAGTGGCGATAACTTCCCGGATATTTTTACAGATAATAATGCTAGCTTCGGACTCGGTGTGAACTATTGGGATACTCCGTTCAAAGGACAGATGGATGAACTACGTATTTATAAAGGTAGTCTAACGCCTGCTCAATTATCCGAATTAGCGAAAGGAAAATAAAATCACTTAAGATTGCGTCAAAAGTATTGTTCTTTCATGTAAAGAGTGATATATTCATGTACGCAATCGACGAACATGCGCTTGGCAACAAGCCTATTATAGTTAAGATATCATCCATGCTCTTCAGTTGCTTTCTCATCTGAAGAGCTTTTTTTATATTATTTTTTGAAATGATTGTATCAAAAACTTTTGATACACGAACGTCGGTCTATTGTTACGTATGCCCATTCTAATGTAAAAGAAGTGAACTATGATGCAACCATTTGAACTTAAGTTTAAGCGAAGTCATCGGCTACTGGATAAGTACTTTTCAGGCTCAAATATTCATTACCGCCAGATGATTGCGCTGTTTGTACCGATTTTGATCGATCAGATTTTTATTATGGGATTGAACTTAATCAATACAGCGATGATCAGTTCAGCAGGAGTCGCCGCTGTCAGTGCAGTCAATATGATCGATTCGATCAATATTTTTCTACTGAGCGTATTTATTGCTGTGGCTACAGGCGGAACCGTAGTCGTAGCCCAATACAAAGGGCGCGAAGATGAACGCGGTGTCTCCGAAGCGAGTGCAGGGGCGGTATCTTCCGTTTCTTTACTAGCGATAGCGGTCGCGTTGTTCGGGATTATTTTTCATGCACCGCTACTTAATATCCTTTTTGGATCGGCTGAAGCAGATGTAATGAATCTTGCGCGAACGTATTTAATCGGAAGTTGTACTTCTTTTCTAGGCATCGCAATTGTTGAAGCAGTCTGCGGAGCATTGCGCGGGGTAGGGAGTACACGAGCTTCATTGATGTTGTCGCTGATTATGAATGTGATCTATGTATTATTAAATTTTGTATTTATCAACGGGTTACATATGGGCGTATTCGGAATGACACTTTCGGTCAATATCGCAAGATATTTGGGTGCGGCTTGTGCGATCTATTATTTGTTCAAAATGGATGTAAACCTCAAAGTTCAATTGCGTGAGATTCTGATTATAAAGTTCTCTATGCTCAAAAGAGTACTATTTATCGGGATTCCTTTTGCCGCCGAACAAATGTTTTTCAACGGTGGTAAAATTTTAACGCAAATCTTTATCGTTGGTATGGGAACGTATGCGATAGCGACCAATGCTATCTGTTCTTCGTTGGCAGGGGTAATGCAGATTCCCGCAAATGCGTTATCACTCACTATTATTACCGTAGTCGGGCAGTGTATCGGTAGCGGACATATCCAAGATGCACGCAAATTTACCAAATCGTTTCTGATGTTATCGTCTCTTTCTTTTGTCGTTATGGGACTGTTGATCTTCCCATTCTTCAATCCACTGATCTCTATTTTCAACCCGCCGGCAGAGATTGTAGATGATATTTTCTTAGTCTTATTTATCAATACCATTGCTCAAGTGCCATTATGGGCGATAGCTTTTATTACACCTTCTTCGTTACGGGCAGCAGGCGATTCCAAGTTTACTTCACTGGTATCGATGTTGTCGATGTGGTTATTCCGGGTTGTTCTTGGATATGTGCTCGGGATTACACTGGGTTGGGGTATTCTAGGGATCTGGATTGCGATGGATTGTGAATGGGCAGTCCGCGGATTGATCTTTATGAAGCGATTCAGGGGTAAAAAATGGCTGCAACATCGAGTCATTTAGCATAATTAGTCAAAGTCTTGATTGCGGACGTGCTATACCGTAATCAAGGCTTTTTTTCGAATAAGGATCTTTCAATAAAAACTACCGAATATGCAATCGTATGCTAGACAGCGATCAGATTACGTTTATAATGGGACATGTTCAGAACTTTAGTCAGGAAAGGATGATCATCCATTGCGAAAATATCAATTATATAGCTTGATCGGTCTGGGCTGTATATTATGTATAAGTTTATTAGTATATAGTGCTCCACCTTCAGCAGAAGCGGCGACTACTCAATATTATGTGTCTCCTACAGGCAAAGATAGTCAGGCAGGAACGATCACTTCTCCCTGGAAAACGCTCCAACATGCCGCAGATACAGTACCGGCAGGTAGTACTGTGTATATACGCGCAGGGGTGTATAAGCAACAACTAGCGATCACTCGTTCAGGTTCAGCAAGCAAAGGTAATATTACATTTACCAATTACCGTTCTGAAAAAGCCATTTTAGATGGCACAGGGCAATCTGTAGATGGACTGCAAGGTATGGTCGATATTCAAGATGCTAGTTACATTACGGTCAAAGGATTAGAGATTCGTAATTACACTACCACTCATGTAGATGAAGTTCCTACAGGTATAAGTGTGCAAGGAGCAGGTAGTCATATTCAAATTACAGGCAATAAAATTCATGATATCAAAAGTACAGTCTCATTATCAGGTAACAATGCCACAGGTCGAGATGCACATGGTATAGCAGTCTATGGTAACAAAGCGCCAGAGTCGTTGCATGATATTACGATCAATAATAATGAACTGTACAATCTCGTATTAGGTTCTAGCGAATCGTTAGCCATTAATGGAAATGTAGAGAAATTTACTGTAAGTCATAATCTTTTACATGATAACGATAATATCGGGATCGATGTGATTGGCTATGAAGGAACAGCACCTGATGTCAAATACGATGTCGCTCGTAAAGGATTAATTAAAGGCAATACGATCTACAATATCTCATCTAATCGCAATCCATTTTACGGAAAAAAGATACCCAATAACAGCAACTCGGCAGGAGCTATCTATATTGATGGAGGGAAAGATACGATTATCGAACAAAATAAAGTCTATAACAACGATATCGGTATCGAAATTGCATCCGAACATAAAGGTAAAGCGACAGATAATATTACAATACGTACCAATATGATCTACTCTAACCGCTTAACAGGTATAGCTATGGGTGGATATGATACCGAGCGAGGTTCTACAACCAACAGTCATATTATGAATAATACTTTGTATAAAAATGATACGTTAAATCGTGGTAATGGACAGTTATATGTTCAATACGATACCCGTAACAATGTGATCCAAAATAATATTATGGTCGCTGGAGCATCAAATGTTCTAATTTATAATGAATACACCAAAAACAGTGGCAATATTATCGACTATAATCTGTACGATGCACCGGATGGACGTGTCGAAGCCACATGGATCTGGAAAAATAAAGAGTATACAGGCTTCCCGGACTATCGTAAACGTAGTGGAAATGATGCTCATTCGTTATTTGCCAATCCTGTATTTGTTAATCCAGCCAAGCAGAATTTCCATCTACAACAAAGTTCACCCGCGATTGATCAAGGAGTTGCCGATCTATCGCTTATCAATACATTAGATATCGATGGAGAAATTCGCAAAAAAGGCGCTAAGCTCAATATGGGTGCCGATCAATAAAAGGTAATGGCTTGGTGTTATGTTAACTGGATAGCAAATAACGTATTCCAAGCCCTACAAGTACACCGATGATTACAGTAGGTAAAAAGGAACGTGTAACTTTAATCATTAGTGTAGTAGCAATAGCACCAGCTATAATCGGCAATGAGATTGACGTCGATCCCTGATCAGTCGTAATGATCTGATCTACAATAAGCGCCACCATCATCGCAATCGGCACATAGTTAAAATACAAACGCAGGGTCGGATGCAATATTCGCCCTGCCATCATTTCAACGCCTATTAGACGTGATAGAAAAGTTACTATACATAGAACGAGAATCAAAATCCACTGTTCAGACATGTTGTTGCCTCCTTGCAATATACATTCCAACGAACGGAGAAATGACACCTGTTATGATTAGATTGAATTCATTAGTAGGCATTATATAATGCAATATACTGGCGATACCGAGTGCAGTTACTGCTGTAGCGATGATAGGTTTGTCAGTAAGAGAAGGAATAAGTAAAGCTACAAATGTAATCGGAAACGCTAAATCCAATCCCCAACGCACCGGATCAATTAAATCCCCGATATATGCACCAATATAAGAAGCAATCACCCATGCGCTATAAAATAATCCTGCTACAACGCCAAAATACAACGGATCTGCTCCATACTTCTGATAACGTATATTTCCCAGTACAAATGATTCATCAGAGACGCCAAATGCCAGTAACCAGCGATATTTGCGAGAAGCAGGGGCTAAATTATCTGCTAGTGCAGCTCCATATAACAAATTACGCAAATTGAGCAGTACTGCAGTGATTATCATGCCCGGTAATGTAGCACCAGATATAACCATAGCTATAATCATCAACTGCACTGAACCTGAAAAGACGAGCACAGACATCATGATAGTACTCCAAAGACTCCAATGTGCCTGAGTAGCAAGCACTCCGTAAGATAATCCATATGCGGCTATCGCTAATGCCAACGGAAAAGCTTCAAGTAAAGCCGTTTTAACCGTATGTTGTTTGGTGAGCATCTACGTATTCTCCTTGTATTCTATTTTTCTAAAGTATAAAATAATAATTAAATAGTATATTATAATTAACTTTTATCAGATTATAGTATAAAAAGATCATAAAAGTAAAATAAAATTAACTATTAGTACTTTAAAATATACATTATAAGAAGAATAATAAAGAGAATGCTTGATATAAAAGGAGAATACAATGGATAAAAATGCTGGATTTCAAGCTAAAGAAGAAGAGGTTGGCAAGCAGATTGGTATAAATTTACGACAATTTCGAACAGCAAAAGGCATCACGATAGAAGCATTTGCCAAGCAAATCGGTGTTAGTAAATTAACTTTGATTAAGATTGAGCAAGGAGAAGCGAATCCTACTTTATCGGTAATCTGGAAAATTGCAGATGGTTTGCATGTTCCTATCGCATCCTTATTATCTGGAGAATCCGATGTGTCTGTTATTCGCAAGCAAGATAGTGTGCAATTAAGAAGTTCTGATGAGTTTTTTGTAGTAGAGCCGTTATTTCGCTCGAATGGATTTGAGTTGTACCGAGGGTATTTGCAACCGCATAGCTCTTACACTTCCGAAGCCCATCAAGCGGGAGTGACCGAATTGGTCACTGTGATGTCTGGTCAGCTTACGGTAGAAGTCAATCAAGAACGATATGATCTGATAGAGGAAGAATGTATTCGTTTCAAAGCCGATCGTCAGCATAAGTACATCAATCCATCTGAAAAGAGTACTGTTTTACATTTCGTCATTACGTATCATTAAGAGGGAAGGTAGTTTTTTAATTAACAATGACACTAGGTAGTATCAAAAGTCATGTATTCTGTTATATGTGTCACATGAGGTTCCAATGTCGCTCTCAAGCAAGAGTATGAATGGATTAATTAAAAAAAGCTGCTGGATCAATTATCCAACAGCTTTTATAGTAACACAGTCACAGGCTAACATCATAAAAGGTGTGTAGCCTGTTCTTTTTATATAACTATCATTATAGATGGGTGAATTTACGCTTCGCCCCATGCACGATCACCGGTTAAATATTTTTCGGTCAAAATAGAAAGCAGTTGAATACCCACTTCATTTTGTCCGCCTTCAGGAATAATCAGGTCTGCATATTTTTTGGAAGGTTCAATAAAAGCTTCATGCATCGGTTTGACTGTTGTTAAATACTGCTGGTGAATCGATTGAATACTACGTCCACGCTCTTCGATATCTCGCAATACACGACGCAAAATCCGCACATCTGGATCGGTATCGACAAATACTTTGATATCAAGCTCTGCACGCAATTTCTCATCAGATAGTACATGCAGACCTTCAACGATCGCAATATGATTCGGATGCAATTCAAGCGTCTGATCCACAAAACGTGAATCAGTTGTAAAATCGTATACAGGAGCAAATGCCGCCTGTCCTTGTTTGAGCAAATATAGATGTTCGATCAGTAGTTCATTATCAAAGGCAAACGGATGATCATAATTAATCAATCGGCGTTCTTCCGCAGTCAATCGGGAGTGCTCTTTATAATAATTATCCTGAGATATAAAAGTGACTTTGTCTGTGCCAAGACGTTCAATCACTGAACGAGCGACAGTTGTTTTTCCTGATCCGGTTCCCCCGGCAATACCAATAATCAGCATAGTGATTACTTTACCCTCCCTAAATGTTCCCAATACAATTCTAATATTGTAGCATAGCAACCACGTTTTTTCATTATATTTCATCAAAATCCAGTGACAAATCCAAGGAAAGAGATAATACTCTTTTTACACTCTTATTCTGACATGATTTTTGTACCGGATGTAGTATAAAGTAACTTTGAAATCTTATAAAATATTACACTATGTCAAATGACTTTTCCCCATAATGCGGTAAGATGTAAGATACATAAACGGTATATTCATAGGTTGAAATAAGCTCTGTGAGTTGTGATTTTCACCATGACATAAACGTATCATATTAGCAGTAGAACATATCTCAAAATAGGATAGGGTGATCGCTATGCAACAACAAAAATTATTTATTAATGCTCAACGATTAGCAGATACGATCGAACAATTTGCTGATTTTGGACGGACAGCCAACAATGGTGTGACACGATTAGCATTAAGTGAACAAGATATTGCGGTACGTGGTTACTTTCGCTCCTGTTGTGAACAATTAGGGATGACAGTCGTCGTCGATGATATGGGATGTATGTACGCTACATTAGCAGGAACAGAAGACGCGCCTCCTATAGTACTCGGTTCTCATATGGATACGGTCAAAAAAGGCGGTCGTTTTGATGGGATATTGGGAGTGATCGCCGGGCTGGAAATTGTCCGCACTCTGGTAGATCATGGTATTACGCCCCGTATTCCAATTACAGTGATGAATTTTACTAATGAAGAAGGTGCTCGCTTTGAACCTTCGATGATGGCTTCTGGAGTATTGTCCGGTAAATTCACCAAAACAGATATGTTAAACAAAAAAGATAGCGACAGCATTACATTTGGCGATGCATTAGTCCAAAGTGGGTATGCAGGAGAAGAGAGCAACCGAATCCAAGCAGCCACAGCTTACCTAGAATTACATATAGAACAAGGGCCTGTGTTAGAACGCGAAAAATTACACATTGGCCTGGTAGATTGTGTGGTTGGTATGGTCTGTTATGAGATTGAGATCACCGGTGAATCGGATCATGCAGGGACTACACCTATGGATATGCGCAAAGATGCTTTTTTTGCGATGAATGATCTAGTAAGTACACTTCGCACGCAATTAAGTGTGCTGGATTCGGAATTAGTCTATACGATGGGACGATCTAATGTATATCCCAATATTCATACCGTAATCCCGAACAAAGTCATTTTCACACTAGAAGCCAGACACAAAAACGAAGAAGTTGTCCGCGAAGTAGAGCGTATTATTCAGTCTTTACCTGCGGTACAAGGAGATTGCGAAGTGACTAGCACCAAATTATGGGGACGCGATACAGTCTGGTTCGATCCTGCCATTTGTGAAAGACTGGAAAGATCTGTTCAGACATTAGGATATTCCTATAAAACAATGGCAAGCGGAGCCGGACACGATGCCCAATTTGTCGCTTCTTTTTTGCCCTCTGCAATGGTATTCGTACCGAGCGTGAATGGAAAAAGTCATTGTGAAGAAGAGCTGACTTCATATGAGGATTGTGAGAAAGGGATTAATGTGTTGCTGGATACGGTGTTAGGAATTTTGGAAGGTTGAGTTTGAATTATATTTGATAAATAAGTAACCACCTTGCGCTTAAGTATGGCTAGGTGGTTTTTTTATAATAGTAATTAGGTCATCTAATAACAAAATCAGTGAAAATATTAACTTTATTTCAAGACACATGAGAATATCTAAAGCACGAAAGTAGACTTTGTTATTTGAATGTATAGTATGATGATGTACATATAAGATATATGGTTTATCAGAACAGCTTCTAAATAGGGGGAGTATGATGGAAATAAATAAAATTAAGTATCAAAAAAAATGGGAGTTTTTAGACAAAAGACCATATAAACCAGGACTGATTATTGATGGGGAAAATGACATTGAGCTATGGATGAATTATAGTCCGGAGGAAATAGTCCAAAATCGTATAAATCAAGATTTGATTGAAGATTCTATTTTTGAATTTGTAGAAATGTTTTGGAGTATAGAACCAGATTATCGAGTATTAGAAATGGTATTTAAAAAAGATTTTACATATTTAATGAATGAAAAATATGTAATGGTAAATACTGATGGTACAGATAAAAATAAAATAGCCATTCCCAAAATTAAAGAAATTCATATGACACTTGATCCAGAGACAGAATATATTCAAACATTCGAACTTGTTTTATATGAGATACCTGATATAAACATACTAAACGAAAAAGTAAAGCAACTATCTTCAAACTTAGTATTTGAGCATAAGAATAATAAATTGAAACTAATGGTATCTGGAAAGAGTTTCATTATTTCTAACTGATCAAAATAATAAAAGAAAGAATCTATTGAATATATAACGTATATAAAACGTACATAAATTTTTGAATAAAATAATAAATGAGGTAGGAGTACACATTGAGAATACTTACAACCGTATGTAAAGGCATTTGGATCATAGCTATAGCCATAAATGTAGCATCACTTCTATGGTTAATTGTGGGTTCAACAGCTAACTTTCAACGTTCTATGGATATTGTAGCGATATACACATTATTTTCTATAGGTATCTTTTCAATTATTGTGATCTCACTGTCTATCTTTTATTTGATAAAAACAAAAAAACAAAATATAGGGATTGCAGGTTGTGCTATCGCTTGTGTTTTCTCATTACTTTTATTAGGTTGCTCCTATATGAATCAAGATGGTGTAGATGAACGAGGGTGGTTGTATGACTCAGTAAATCAAGACCCTATTAAATCTACAGCAGATAGAAAATATGATTATCGTCTAGAAATTATTAATAGAGGACAAAAAAATGTACGCCAACAGTTGTATGTTAAAGAGTTAGCTACAAAACAAGAAAAATATATTGATATTCCAATTAAAATGGAGCCTTCTTATGGATATTCTTTAGGTACAGGAGATTGGGCTTGGGCACGTTTGAAAAATACAGATCATATAAATGAGTATATTTTAATAACCACTAGTGAGTTAGGTGTGCCTATTCAATCATTTAAAATAAATGTAGATGAAGGAAGTATTGATGTAATGCCTTCTCAATAAAAATAATAAGGAAGATGGGTATTAAATAAATGTAAGAAAATAGGTGACCAGATATCTAGCCATTTTATAATACTACATAATATAGCTTTTACTGGTTTTTTAATGTAAGAGAAGAGGAATTAAAATGTTTAATATTCAGCTAATTTTGAAAAACGTTTCTTCTACAAATAGAGTATCAATAATGGATTCATCATTTGAAATGGAATTAGATGATCCAATAGCCATTTTGATTGACATATGTGAAGTTTTTGAAATTTCAGAATCAATTGTATTTCTTGTTTCTGGTTTCGGACAAGAGCAATGGCCTGTCGATTGTAGAACGGATCTATTAACAGTAATCGAACAAATTCCATTTATTTTAAAGAAAATAAGCAAAAATGATTTCTCATTTCAATTGGATTTTTATGAACAAGGGATTGAACATTTGCTTATTTTTGAAGAAGAGAATAATCAGGTCAGAGTAAGCTGTGTAAGTCATACCGATTGGACACCTGATGAGGCTATTTATATCGAAAAAGATAAGGTTTTAATGATGTTTGAACATTTTTATTATCATTTTTTGAAATCTAGCCAGATCTTATGCCCTACTCTAGCGGATCATATTTTGCTAAATGATTGGAAAAAAGGGTGGAAATGAACATGTTGATAGGAAAAGAAAATATAAAAGTGCCTATTTATATATCAATGCTATATTAGTAAAGATATATATCACACAATAAAAACTTAGGAGGAATTATTATGGAGCAACAAGAAATATTTATGCTAGCATATCTGGATAGAGATATCAAAATAACTTTTCTTGATAATTTGTTTGTAATCGGACTATATGTTCATTATTACTATTTCAATAATGTTATTGCAATTTGTCCTGAAGAAGCTCATGATGATACAAGAATGCTTATTCCTATGACAGCTATCAAAAAAATAGAACCTTGGTCTTTGGATGATTATGAATTAGAAGATTAGAGTGTTGTAATAAAGTAGATAAGTCAGATAATTGAAATAAAAAAGCCTCTCTCTTTTTTCAGAGAAAGGCTTTTTCTTTAATAACTATTTAAAAGTTTTATATAAAATGTCAGGGTAACTTAATAGTTCACTTGGAATGTACCTGCATTTGCAACGACTGGAGTAGTAGTAACTGCTATTTTATGTGGACCTACTAAATTTTCGTCAGATTTAAGCAGTGTAGTAGGGCTACTACCGCTATAACTCATTGCAGATACTTGGCGACCTACACTATCGTAAATTTTAATGTTAAAGTTAGCATATTTACTTGGGTTAATTTTCACTTCAAATTCACCATGTAAAAATAGCTGTTCTGAACTTGTACCTACATTGTAAACGGGAGAAGCAGTAAACGATGGAGCTACACTTTGGTTGGAACCAGTTGCGTTTGGTGTGTTTGGAGTGCTGGATGAATCACTAGCAAATCCAATAGGTGCAAGGGCAAGAGAAGCGGCGAGCGACAGGGCTGGGATCAAGATTAGTTTCTGTTTTTTCATCATCATTCTCCTTTTTGATTAGTTGACAACCAATGTCATTATAACACAAGTATACTTAATTTCCAAATATAACCTTAAATGTATTATTAATATGTAAATAGAAACTTATTTATCTATGACTTTATTTTTTTGTATAATCTATTACGCATCGCTACGCAGATATGATAACGTTAACTTAAAGCTATGGTTACATATTCACTTCAACTGACATCCAAAGGAGCTTATATCCATGTACAATACACCAGAATCTGCTTCATCCAAGCAACCAACTTTAACACTAAGAGAAGCATTTGCAAAAACAGAATATATCTTACCTGGTCATAGCGATCGGAATATACATGTGTTGCAACAAGCATTTGCAGACATTGATGGTGATCTTTCCAGTGATCAGTATGGTCGGGGACAAGTGATCGAAGATTTCCAGAAACAGATGGCAGACGTGTTAGGCAAAGAAAGTGCAGTATTCTTCCCAACAGGTACGATGGCACAACAGATTGCTTTGCGTATCTGGTGTGATCGCCACAATAGCCCTAAAGTGGCTTACCATCCTTTGTGCCATTTAGAGATCCATGAAGAAGATGGATTGAAAGAATTGCACCATATTCAGTCGATTTTGCTAGCGGATCAAGATCGCTTGATTACCCTTGCAGATGTACAGCAAATGGATCAAGATATTGCCTGCTTATTGCTTGAATTGCCTCAACGTGAGATCGGTGGACAATTACCTGCCTACAGCGAACTGCAAGCTATCTCTGAATACTGTCGTAAACAAGGTATTTCGATTCATCTGGATGGTGCTCGTTTGTTTGAAATTTTACCATTTTACCAAAAAACAGCCGCCGAAGTATGCGAATTATTCGATAGTGTCTATATCTCCTTTTACAAAGGCATCGGTGGTATTGCGGGAGCTATCTTAGCAGGGCCGAGTGACTTTACCGCAGAATCTAAAGTCTGGAAAAGAAGACACGGTGGCGATCTGATTAGCTTGTATCCGTATATTCTGAGCTCCAAATATTACTACGAACAACGTGTCGGCAACATGGAACAATACTACCAAGAAGCGGTGCAATTAGCCCAGTGGATGAACAAATGCACAGCTATTCACACGCTACCTGAAGTGCCTGTCTCCAACATGTTCCATATTCATTTCGAACTGCCCAAAGAACAAATTGAACCGATTTTAATCGAAATGTGTCAGGCGACAGGTGTAGGTATTGTGCAATACTTAACAGACAAAAAAGAAGGGGCTCACTGTTCGACTGAATTAGTAATCGGTGCTCGCTACGAACATGTTCCTCAAGACCATATCCAAAAAGCGCTAGCATGGCTAGATCAACGTTTGAAAGAAGTCACAACAGTCTAATAGATTCCCTAATCAAGCTCAATTAGTTGGATAGAAGAGATATCCTGATCTGTATGAAGTGATATTCATAATTAAAAAAGAAAAAGAAAAATAGCTAAGTCGTTGATCCTACGAATCTTTCAACGACTTAGCTATTTTAATTATTTAAAGTTTTTCCTAATTATTTTTACACTTATAAATTCTTTCCTCAAAAGCGTAACTCGACTACCAAAATAAAAAAAGAGAGCCACATTAGCCAATCTGCCAATGCGACCCTCTCTACAAGAACGGTTTTCAATGTTGAGAATATTATCTCCACACAGAGCTTAAGAAGAACAATGTTCTGAAAGAGCTCCAAGTTTTTATAAGAAAACAACTTCGGAAACTTCTGTCTATTCGCCTTTGAAGGCGACTGCCGACCGTTATCCAGTCTTATCAAGGAATTCATCTTCAACAGCGACGGCAAAAACCATATTTTTGCTGAAGCGGTTTCCCTCAGAATATCCTCATTTTGCAAACAAACTTCACTCAGTCCAATTTAATATTGTAATCCTCACTCAAATACCGATGAATTCGCTTGAAATCTTCTTCATTCAGGTCACGTAATTTTTTCGTTTCCCGTCCTAAAATGATTCCCATCGTCTCGGCTGCCAGTGCGGTTGTTGGAGTAATACGTGCACTACCGTAAGCTTTGATCGAAGCTCCTACATTTTTGCCAGCTACCAGAACATTGTCATAAGATTTTAATTCAAAGGAACGTAGTGGAATCCCATAGAAATCCGGTTTGCCGTATCCTTTACCAGTTGGCACAGCACGTGTTCCTTGAATATCCATCGGATAACCGCCAATACTGACATTGTCCCAGAACATTTTACTAGCTACGACATCTTCGTATGACAATACATAATCTGTTTCGAAGCGATTGTAATCTCGAATATACAAGTACTCCGGGAATCCATTTAACTCTGCATGTTCATACCCTGGAATATTTTCTTTGAGAAAAGTTAATACACGCGGCGCTTCGGCTTTACCTTTAGCAATAGCCGATTGTACCGACTCTGGATTCGCAGGATCGACATCATAGATGAGCAGTGCATTGATAATCACTTCGCCATTTTTCTGATAAGTGGAGTTAATACCACGCAATTTGAGCTGTGGGTCTAGCGATTTGAAGTTTTCGGTAATCTTGTTAAAGCCTGTCCCAAAATCATAATCGACATACGTGTTAGTACCGTATTTGGCTTCGAGATTGGTTAAAGGATAATCTAACAATGTCGCACTATGAAGCTTCAGCCAGTCTACACCTTTGAACCGTAGCATATACGTTGCTGCCATATATTCAGGCTTGTCGCCACCGAAAATCGATTCTACACCAGGAATACGAGTCACATGGAGCTTGGACGTGAGCGCATTGTAGTCACTATTTTCAACCCAGTACTTCGCTGCAATCGTATGGGATTGTTGGTCTGTTGTTTTATACGTTAGTGAAGTAATCGCATAGTTAGCATCTGCCTCACTTTGCTGAATGCCTTCAATCTGAATCCCACTTTGAAGCGGAATCCCTTGAATTAAGCTGTTATAATAGTCTATAAATTGTTTTTCTGTACGAATATCGCCTGCATTATAAGCGTTGTATAGCTTTTTCATTTCACCTTGAACCAGACTTTTCTTTTTGTTGGTATTCGGTTCATCCAGTACAAGCATCTGTCCTTGAATCAATTGTCCACCTGGCTTTTCACGTGGATCGATAATCAGAACACTTTGCCCTTGATCGTGTGCGGCTTTGGCCATAAGAATCCCTTCGACTTCACTACCGATCACGACAAGGTCGTACGTTTTGGAAATGGTAGGTGCGACAGGCGCTGGAGTAGCTGTTGGGTCGTATGTAGAATCTGTTGTCGTCTGGCTGGATGTAGGCGCTTGTTGAGCATTATTGGATGCGGAGAACATTTTCATGCCTACAGGAATAAGAGCAATAATAATGACGACAAGTAAAAGACTCCACAAAAGTAAAGATTTCTGTCTGTTCACTGTTGATATAACCACCTTATGTATAAGTTTCATGGTACGGCTTGAAAATATGCCGTATCCTTTCTAGTGTACTGTAAAATAGAGTGAGCAGGGTTACAAAATTTAAATGTCTATCTATATTGTAAAGGAGTAGCAGATGATGAGTACACAACACACAGAATATAGATCACAATCTGATGAGCAATTGACGTTAGCGATGGGATGCTTTTGGAGCCCTGAAGCATTGTTCGGACAATTCACAGGTGTGATCCAGACTGCAACTGGATATGCAGGAGGAACTACAAGTCATCCCACATACCGCGACCTAGGAGACCATTCGGAAAGTATAGAGATGACATTTTATCCGCAAGCGATATCGTTAGAACAATTGCTTTGTTGCTTTTGGGAAAATCATCGTCCTAATGCGATCAATGGATATAAAGGTAGACAGTATATGTCGATTCTTTTTTATCGTAATCAACAACAATATGAAGTGATGTTACGTGTTCAACAGCAGTATGCACCAGAGTCGCTCAGTACAGAAATTGTTCCTTATACCGATTTTACAGAAGCAGAAGAGCGTCACCAGAAGTATTATCTGCAACGAGAACCAGAACTGTTCAAGTCATGGGTAGACCATTTAGGCAATTATGAAAATCTTTTTCACTCTACAATAGGTACACGATTAAATGCACTTTCCAAAGGACATATGACTTGGGCAGATATAATAAAGGAGTGGGAAAACAAAGAATTACAAAGTGTTGCCAAAAGACAACGGAATAATATATTGGAATGGATACAGCAAAGCTCTACAAATGACTAATTGAGCCTAAAAACCACGTTATAACAGAGATTATAGCTCATATATATCAAAAATTACTTAAAATAGTCAATAATCGTATCATAAAATGGAAAATAAAGGTGTTAAAAAATCAGAATAGACCTAAAATAAGCTTGTAATTGACTATAAGATCATCTATGATAGTACCAATATAAAAAGTTAAAGCGCTATAACTTTATGAAATGATCATAAGTGGTATTGGTAGAAAATTTTAAAAGTAGAGCGTATCTTTACAATAAGTTATCACAAAATATGCATAAATATGAATTCGTAATATCTAAGAATAAAAAGCTATTACAGAGTAATATTATGCGTAGGAGGTGAAATGATTCTATCAGTTCTAGTTGCAAGTAAATGTTCGATTATTTTTTATTTCGAAAGTTAAAGCGCTGTAACTTATGATTTAGGAAGAATATATTTCGTATGAATAGTAGTCTAATCACGATGATATATCACTATTTTACAACAGAATATCTTATCTATAATGTCACCCAAAGAAATTATCTGTCTTTAGTAAACTAAATAAATAACAATTTAGCGCATTACAGTGTAGTCCCTATCCTATATCATCCTGTATAATGAGCAAAAACAGGATGTTCGTTTTTTGTGAGGTAGCGTATCTATAGCATACTTTCAAAAAATAGCATCAATTAGGAGAATATAAGATGAAAGCCAGTATATTTGATGTTGCTAAAAGATCAGGATTATCTGTTGTAACCGTTTCACGTGTGCTTAATGGTGCAGGAACAGTGCGTGAAAAAAATCGCCAAAAAGTGATGGATGCGATCAAAGAATTAGATTATCGTCCAAGCGCTGCTGCTCGTTCTCTTGCTCGTGGTCGTACCGGAATTATTGGATTGATTGTAACAACACTACATGATTCATTTTTTGATGCTGTCGCTAAAGAAATCAATGATACATTAGCGCTTCAAGGTTATTTTTTAGCGGTATCGGTATCTCGTAGCTTTGGTAATCAGGAAAGTCATTATTTGATTCAAGAAGATCGGGTCGATGGATTGATTTTGTTATCTCCTGTAGAAGAAGAACGTTTTGTATCGGAATTGAAAAAGCGTAATATTCCTTATGTGCTGATCGATAACCAATTGTCTGAAAACAATGCGTCTGCGATCACGATTGATAATTACAATGGTGGTTATGAAGCGACTCGTCATCTATTGGAATTGGGACACACTAAGATCGCTCATTTGTGTGGATTAGATGTATTTACGAGTACAAGAGATCGTAGACAAGGATTTATCGATGCTTTGCAAGAAGCAGAACTGGAGCCATTTGCTATTATACAAGGTGATTACAGTATGGATTTTGGGTATCAGACAGGGAAAAAGTGGTTGGCTGATCACCAATTACCGACCGCTGTTTTTGCAGGGGATGATTATATCGCTATCGGTCTAATTAATGCGCTGACAGAAGCAGGTATACGTGTACCGGAACAAGTCTCTGTTATCGGCTATGATGATCAGGATATCGCTTCACAGTTGCGTCCATTTTTGACTACGATGAAACAACCGGCAGATCAGATTGGACTAGCGGCGGCAGATATGATTTTGCGCAAAATCAGTAATCAGAGTAAGCGCACTACAGGACTCAAATTAAAATCAGAATTGATTATCAGGCAATCGACAGCGCAAGTTAGCAACGATTAGAGGTGACTCATATTGGAATATTACCTGGGCATTGATGCAGGTGGTAGCAAAACAATTGCTTACATTACCAATGAACAAGGGCAGTTAATAGGGCAAGGACGTGCGGGTGCAGGTAATCATCAGACGACAGGATTACTTGCAGGAGAACAGATTGGACTTGCTATCGAGCAAGCATTACAGCAAGCCAGTATTCAGCGTGACCAATTAACATCCAGTTGTTTTGGATTAGCAGGAGCAGATCGACCCGCCGATTATGCTATTTTGCATCCTATGATTCAGAGTCTTGGATTTCATCATTATGATCTGGTTGGAGATACCATGATTGGGCTTCGTGCTGGAACTACGAATGCTTACGGGATAGCGGTGATTTGTGGAACAGGAACGAACAGTGCCGGGATGAATCCAGCAGGTGAAAGTTATCAGTGTGGTGGATTTGATTATATGTATGGAGATTTTGGTGGGGGCGGATCATTATGTATCGAAGTGTTTCGATCGGTGATTCGAGCATGGGATGGAAGAGGTCATTCTACTGTACTCACAGAGCTTTTACTGGATATGTTGCATTATTCAGATGTGCATACATTATTTCACGACTATCTAGATCATCATTATCAAGTACCTGTACAAGTGGCTGAATTGCTATTTACAGCTGCCGCATGGGGAGATGGAGTAGCATTAGATATTTTAGCAAAACAAGGTCAGGAAATAGGAAAATCGATTACAGCGATCGTTAATCGATTGCAAATGCACACGTTATCATTTGATGTGGTGATGGCTGGAAGTCTGTTGACACGGGGAGATCGTGATTGGATTCGTCCACAGATTGAGCAAGCCTTACAACAATCAGCACCGCATGCCTCACTGGTCAAATTAAAAGTCGAACCTGTGATCGGAGCGATATTACGAGCAATGGAACAGGCAGGACGTCATATTACACCCCAAGTATATAAGCAGTTATACAATATAGGAAGCCTCACTACAGCGCAAGTAAAAGAGCAATCTATCTAATCGCAATCACCACTACGTAGATCAAATGTACAGTATACGTCTATTATTTTATAAATACAGGATGTGATCATATATGAATAGGACTCAAGGGTTAAAGGTAGCTGTGATCGGTGGAGGTTCTTCGTATACACCAGAGTTAGTAGAAGGATTTATCCGCTATTATCAGGATCTGCCGATTCGTGAATTGTGGCTGGTCGATATTGAGCAAGGATTACACAAGCTTACTATTGTAGGTGAATTGGCTAAGCGTATGGTCGCTGCTTCAGGATTGCCGATCAAGATACATTTAACAACGAATAGAAGAGAAGCAATCAAAGATGCTGATTATGTGAGCACGCAAATGCGAGTAGGTATGTTAGAAGCAAGAAGTGTGGATGAACGTATTCCTTTGCAATATGGAGTGATCGGACAGGAGACGACCGGCCCCGGTGGAATGATGAAGGCACTACGTACTATTCCTGTATTATTAGATATTTGCAGGGATATTGAAGAGTTAGCGCCGAATGCATGGTTGCTGAATTTTACGAATCCGGCAGGTATGGTTACAGAAGCGATTCATAAGCATAGTAAAGTACGCAGTATCGGCTTATGCAATGCTCCTATTGGTCTGATCAAATGGTTAACTGCTCATTATCAAGTAGAACCTCATCAAGTCTATGCAGAATTTGTAGGGCTTAATCATCTACACTGGGTTACTCGAATCGATATTGATGGAAAATCCAAATTAACAGAACTGCTAGCACAGCGTGAAGAATATTCAGCCG
Organism: Paenibacillus sp. KACC 21273; assembly: GCF_028736095.1. Taxonomy (NCBI): domain Bacteria; kingdom Bacillati; phylum Bacillota; class Bacilli; order Caryophanales; family Paenibacillaceae; genus Paenibacillus; species Paenibacillus sp. KACC 21273. The sequence goes on along the minus strand of NZ_CP117876.1, from coordinate 5,144,239 downwards.
CCAATGTTCCTCAGCAGGGTTGGGATGCCGAATTTCTACTATCGCTACAAGCATTACCTTCCTATTACCTCAAGTATTTCTATATGACTCCTCAGATGCTCCAAGATCAATTGTTAGCTTTTGAAAATGAAGGAACGCGTGCTCAGGTGGTACAGCGAGTAGAACAAGAACTGTTTGAGTTATATCGTGATCCTGAGCTACAAGAAAAGCCCAAGCAACTGGAACAACGCGGGGGTGCGTATTACTCGGAAGCCGCAGTGAACTTGATGCGTTCACTTCATAATGGCACAGGAGATATACAGACACTTAATGTTCCAAATCGTGGCATTATTGATTTCCTACCTGACGATGCTTGTATTGAGGTCAATTGTGTAGTGACTCAACAAGGCCCGTTACCGATTCAATTATCTACTGTACCAGATCATATTAAAGGACTTATGCATGCGGTAAAAACCTATGAACAACTAACGATTCAGGCGGCAATAACCGGAGATCGTCAACTGGCTTTGCAAGCGATGGTTCATCATCCATTAGTGCCTTCGATAGCGATTGCCAAAGACATGCTAGACGAAATGTTAGAAGCAAATCGTGATTATTTGCCTTTATTTTTCCCGCAAGAACATCTAGCAGTAGCCGAAAGTAGATAAACGTTTTGGAGCAGAAAAAGATGATTCGATCCTACTAGATTCAAAATATGACCTATTACATTATGCTAAGGAGGAATAACCAGTATGCGTACTTCATCGACACAGGCACGTTGGCTTAGCTTCTCTCTTGTAATCGTACTATTTAGTATTTCGTTATCAGGAATGTTAGGATTATCGACATCTGTCTATGCGGCTAATGAAAAGAAACCTTTTCCACAACAGGTGAATTATGCAGGGATCATCAAGCCTAATCATGTGACTCAGGCGGCGATGAATCAAACCGTAGCTTCTTATTATAGTTACTGGAAATCAACGTATCTCAAAAATGACTTGTCTTCTTTGCCAGGTGGTTATTATGTGCGTGGTGATATTACCGGTGATGCAGAAGGATTTGACCCGCTAGGAACATCCGAAGGTCAGGGGTATGGCATGGTGATTACCGCTCTGATGGCAGGACAAGATACACAAGCACAGACGATCTATAATGGATTGTTCAAAACAGCCAGAGCGTACAAAAGTTCAGGCAATCCTGCTCTGATGGGTTGGGTCGTCGCTGATGATACTGCTGCACAAGGTCATTTTGGATCAGCAACCGATGGTGATCTGGATATTGCCTACTCTTTACTTTTGGCACATACGCAGTGGGGTTCTGATGGAACGGTAAATTATTTGTCAGAAGCTAAAAAAATGATCAGTGCCATCAAATCTAGCTATGTAACGTCTAATAATGGTATTAATCTGGGAGATTGGGATGCCAAAAACAGCTATGATACCCGTCCATCGGATTGGATGCTCAGTCATTTTCATGCTTTTTACGATGTGACTGGAGATCAGACATGGCTGAATGTGATCAACAATCTGTATAGCAAATATGCGCAATTTAGTAGTAGCTATTCACCTAATACGGGCTTAATTTCAGACTTTGTAGTGGGGAATCCGGCGAAGCCTGCACCAGAGTGGTTTTTGGATGAATTTAAAGAAACAAATGAATACAATTACAATGCTTCTCGTGTACCGCTTCGAATCGTGATGGATTATGCAATGTATGGAGATACCCGTGGCAAGAATATAGCTAACAAAATAGCAGTCTGGATCAAAGGCAAAACCAGTGGCAAACCTGCCAGTATCAAAGATGGATATCAGTTAAACGGGACTGCGCGTGGTACTTATGCAACTGCTGTATTTGTTGCTCCATTTGTCGCCGCAGGTGTCACAGATCATGCCCATCAGACATGGGTCAATACAGGTTGGGATTGGATGAAAAATAGCAAAGAAAGCTATTTTAGCGACTCTTATAATCTGCTCAGTATGTTATTTATCTCCGGTAACTGGTGGAAGCCTGCTACCTCTTGATGATAGGCAGTACATGCATAGATGATTTGCATATAGTGTTATAACAACAGAGATCAGATAATATGCTTTTCAAATGTAGATATGTTCACCAAACCTCTAATCGTTGCTGTCTGCAATGAGTGGAGGTTTGTCTTTTTTTTCTCGCTAACCTATAGTGTCACTTGCTTACTTTAGATGTCTATTTTTGGATTGTGGTATAGTGAGATAAAGTATCACTCAGACAAAAATAATGAAAATAGATGGAGCAGGTGACCACTGTTGAAATGTTTAACTTTAAATACGCATTCATGGCACGAAACGAACCAGTTAGAAAAAATCAGTCAATTGGCTCATTTTATCAATCAACAACAATTTGATGTGATTGCTCTGCAAGAAGTGAATCAATCGATGAGCGAGCCGCATGTAGAGGTATCGATATTAGAGGGATCACGTTATTACGCTACTGATCAAAATGTGAATATTCGGCAAAATAACTTTGCTTATGTCTTGTTACAGCAATTATCTTCTGATTATTATTGGACATGGGTTCCGACTCACCAGACCAGACAGACCTATGATGAAGGATTAGCGATACTGACTCGTACGCCGATCGTTCAAGCAAGCTACGACTTTGTTTCTCAACTGCAAGACTATAACAATTATCGGACACGTCGTCTGTTGATGGTGCAGACCGAGATCAGCGGACAGCCTGTATGGATAGCAGATGGACATTATGGATGGTGGCATGACGAAGAACATTTCCGTGGACAATGGGATCGTACAGAGCAGTTATTAGCACCATACCAAGATCAATTGATCCTCATGTTAGGCGATCTGAACAATGTGGCAGAGATTCGAGAAGAAGGTTATGACTATGTGATGAGCAAAGGCTGGTTCGACACTTATACACTAGCCAAAGTAAAAGACGATGGACATACCGTCGTCAAAGCTATCGCAGGTTGGGAAAACAATGCAACAAGTCTGCGCATCGATTATATTTTAACCAATCGTCCGTTATCTGTTCGTTCTTCAGCTGTGGCGTTGAATGGTGTGAATGGAGCTATCGTATCGGATCATTTGGGAGTAGCTGTAGAGTTAGACTTGGAGTAATTCTATTAACACGATAGAAAATTTCAAAAATTATAGTTCATTAAGACACTAAGAAAAGAGACCTTAACTAACAGGTCTCTTTTTGCTGTATCTATTTTATTGCTTTATTTATTCCGCCCATTCACGACGTAACGCAAATAAGTCTTTCAATGCATCATTAGACAATTCAGTGATCCAGCCTTCTGAATTGGAAATAACATTATCACTTAACTGTTGCTTGCTCTCCAACATCTCATCGATTCGTTCTTCCAGTGTGCCGAGGGATATGAATTTGTGTACTTGCACATCACGAGTCTGACCCATCCGATACGCTCGGTCAGTGGCTTGATTTTCGACCGCAGGATTCCACCAGCGATCCACGTGGAATACATGGTTAGCAGCCGTTAAGTTCAGACCGACCCCACCAGCTTTGAGTGATAAAATAAAGACAGATGGCTTAGTGGAATCTCCTTCGACGGCAGGCGCTTGGAATTGCTCGATCATGCGATCGCGTGCTGTTTTGGAGGTGCTTCCGTTCAAATACAATACATTTTCTTGCAATTCTTCTTCCAAAATTTTCTGCATCAACTGACCCATCCCGATATACTGGGTGAAAATCAAACACTGTTCGCCTTCTTCACGTAATTCTTTGACCATTGCTAGCAAGCGTTCCAATTTGGCAGAGCGACTAATCCAGGCTTCGGTATTGAATCGTTTACCTTTTTCCGGTTCAGGAGGCGCTTCTTTGGTCACAAGGATCGGATGATCGCATAATTGCTTGAGCTGGGTGAGCGCAGACAGAATCGCGCCTTTGCGCTTGATACCATCCAGATTGTTCATCTGTTGCATTAAGCTGTTAACCGCTTGATCGTACAATACCCCTTGTTCAGCAGTCAGATGAATATAAGTTTTCATTTCATTTTTTTCAGGCAAATTCAATTGAATATTAGGATCTTTTTTGGTACGTCGCAACATAAATGGCTTGACCAGTCGTTGCAAATGTAAAGTTCGTTCTTCATCATGATCTTTTTCGATCGCATTGCTAAACCGTTCTTGAAACCCTTTGGCTGTTCCTAGATACCCTGGCGTAATAAAGTCATATATCGACCATAACTCAGCCAATCTGTTTTCAATCGGTGTACCGGTTAATGCTACCCTGTGCATAGCGGATAGACTACGAACCGTTTGCGATTGTCTGGTCTGCGCATTTTTAATATTTTGCGCTTCATCCAGACAGATAGTTGCCCATGTATAACTTTGGAGCAGTTCTTGATCCAGTGAAGCTGTTGCGTATGAAGTCAGAATCACATCGGCATGATCGATCAGTTGCTGAAACTCCGCTCCCGAACGACGTTTACTTCCATAATGAAGCGCCACAGTAAGGGAAGGCGCAAAGCGACTGATTTCTTTTTGCCAGTTACCAAGTACAGAAGTAGGGCAGATGACAAGAGAGGTCGGGCTGAAAATCGTCTCCTGATGCATATTTTGCATTTCTTCGGTTTGGTGAAATTGCTCGGCTAATTGATGAATAGCAATCTCAGCATGTTCTTTGATATGCAGTAAATACGTGATTAATTGCACCGTTTTACCGAGTCCCATATCATCTGCCAGACAAGCACCTAAGCCGAATTTTCTTAAAAAAGATAACCATGAATATCCTTCATGCTGATAAGGACGCAATTGCGCCTGTAATCCTGCTGGAATCGGAGTGAGTGGAAGATCTACTTGCTGATTAATCTTTTCGATTAACGAAGTGAGATGTTCATTAAGTTCCACTTCCAATTCTACACGCGTACTTTCTTCCTCAATAGCTTCTTCTTCCGCTGCTTGAGCTATTCGATGTTGACGCATCAGATGAAGTTGTAATACATCTTGAAAAGAAAGTCCACGACGCTTATCAATCCCGTTCATCGCCCGCCGAATCTGTTCTAACAATTCAGGATCAAGTGCAATCCATTGTCCGCGGAAAAGTACCAATCGTTCATTACGAGCGGCAAGTTCGAGGAACTCTTCTTCTGAAAGATCGGTATCTCCAATTGAGACCCGCCAATCGAAATCGATCAGTGCATCTAAGCCAAAAAACGATTTGCCATCTCGTTTTTCTTTCTCTTCGCTGACTTTAGCACGTAATTTAGGCTTTTTACGTCGTGCCGCTTCCCACCATGCAGGCAGTAGCACTAACCAGCCAGCTTGAAGCAATCGATTACTTTCTGTCGTCAGAAAGCGCCATGCTGTTTCATTGTTCATCGGACGCTGTAAAATATCCGACGTTTCGGCGAATTGTGCTCTTGGTAAAGTAGCTCTTAGATGTTCTAGCCAGCCAGAAGCCCGATCTTGCACATGAATATTCCATTGTTCAGGCCATTTTCCATTAACATGTCCGTCAATTCCCAATTGTACAGGCACAAGCACCGTTTCATCGGCTTTGTCTTGCAGTACAAACTGTAATCGCCAGCCACTATTAGCGTCTTCCGGTTCCAGCAATTGAAGTGCCGGGCGAAAAGGAGCCGTGTCGCTTTTCCAACCGATGGAGACTAACCATGTTTCTTCGTCTAGTCCGGCTGTACTCTGGTTACGATCAAATAACTGAGGATATTCCCGCCGTAGATCAGCGGCTTCTGCTTCACTGTTGTAATATTGGCGGAATACAGTAGCGGAGAATGCCGCTTGTAGTCCCTGTACGAATTGGAGTTGAGACGAATTTTTGAGCAAAGCCCGAATATCACGTTCAACTCCGTCTTCCTGCGCCCATTCTAACAGTACATCTTGATCCCAGCTCCACTGCAATTTGCCTTTGCGATACGAGGCAAGACTCGGTAGATATTTACGTTCATCCAGACAGCGCTCCAGATAAGGAGCTAGCTTGCGAATCTGAGCAGTTTCACCTTCCCAATTCCACTGCACATGATGAAGTAAAGGAGCAGATGCAAAATAAGGAATAACCTGTTCAGCAGGCAATACAATCAGTTCTACTTCCGGTGTTTCTTCTACTTCAAGTTCTGTCCCGTAAAAAGAATCTTCATGCCATGCAAATAGCAGATGCTTGAGATAAGTAGCAGGTAAAAATCCATAAGCTTCTTTGGAACCGTAGATTAGAGCATCGCCATACTCGCTGAGTCCCATCTGGACAGTGATGTGTTGAATATAATGACTCATGGTATCAGCTTTCCTTTCCGCAATTCTTCTTGAAGTGCACGCAAGCGACTATGACGCTGAGCAAATTGCTCGATAAAAGCAGTCCAGCGCGGTTCTTGCTTTATTTTTTTATACAATTTGGCTAGACGTTTGAGTAATTTGACTGCCGCTTTGTAGCCTTGTCTATTTTTGTGTGCCATATGACGCTCTACCGCTTGATGGTAAAAAGGCAACAACATCTCTGGGGCGTTATTTTCTAAGGGTTGCAGTTCGGTCACTTTGTAATTAGCAGGATCATTTCCAGCCGCTAACTGATAATCCATCCATAATTGCCATTTGCCATAAGCTAATAATTTTTCTTCGTAAATGCGTCCGCCGACAGGCAATAACTTTTCCAGTGCAATCCACATCTGGGGTTCTTCTGCTGGAAGTTCTGCAATCACTTGCTCCCAGTAAGAAGCATAATGTTGTAAATTGGACTGTTGTTGACGCAATACATCCGCAAGTTCAGTCAGCCAGTGGGCTAACCGTTGCCACTGTGCTTGCTGAGTCAAACGTTCCAGATAATCCGGTAACCGATCAGGATAAAAATCTTGTTTGGTAGCTGCGGTATGGATTAGAGCAAGTGCAACTTCATCATGCTCGGCGCCACGTTCAAAATGAATATAACTTTGTGCTAACCACCATGCTTGCTTGAGTGCGGAATGACCGGATCGCGGTTCTAGTTGTTCTAACAGCTCGACTTCTGCTTGTAGTAGTTGCTCTTTATCTTCCGAAGTGGAATCAGCCAATATAGATATCATCCAGTTCATCCAGAGTCGTATATAGCTATCTAAAAAAATAAACGAATCTCGTGATTCACTCAGCATTTCTAAGCGAATATAAGACAAGGTTCCACTTAAAAGTTTACTTTGTTCTACAGTTAGAGAATCGGTCAGGTGTAGCGATTCTGCAAAAAGATGCTGTAACGATTTCTGTAATTCAGCTACAGCCAAATGAGTATGATAACCGAGCGATGCCATAGTGCGACTCAGATGATTTTGCACAGGTTGAACGACGATTTGTAGCATATATAAATAAGCATTTAGCTTGAATAATGCTTGTTCTACAGGATCAGAGGGTAATTCTTTTTGGAAAATAAGCGTCAACGCTTCTGTTGTATACTGTACATTACGAATCCCTTGCCCGAGTGGCGCGATATCTTGAGCGAACTGCTGATGCCATTGTTGCACTGCATCATCGATATCTTTTTTTATATTTAATATCAACGTCATATCCTTTATTCTCCTAAGCACTTGTTCAAAATCGATTCGACTTCTTCTAGTGCAATCCAAAGTGATTTTTGCAAAGCATACTATAGTAGTATCAGCTTTTTAACATATAAGAGTTTACCAGTATAAACATATGTTCTCATTATATCATGACCTATCGAATGCTAGACAGGAATAAGCATGATTTACATAACAAAAAAAGACATCCTACGATGTCTTTGATACAGTCGATTATATATCTACAGATATTGTTCATGATGTGTATTAAGGATGATTTAGCTTTTCTAAAAGGTCGTCGATCAACAGGTTTTCCGGCGAAGGATGTAAATGTTCTTTTTGCTATTGGATCATCTGTTGTTGGTGAGCTTTAAGATGATTGGAAGAGAGATCAAAAGCAATCTTACCTAGCACTGATTGTTGTAAATTAATAGCTTGTATTTGTGCGGATTTTAATTGTAAGACCAACCAGTCCTATTCCTGCAAATAGAGCAAATCCGATCGGATACGAAAATAGATCAATCACGCTACCAGCGAGTAAAGAACCTATAAATTGACCGGCTCCAAGCAGTAAAAAAGAAAGACTGATGCCCATCGAAGGTTGCTCAGGATAAATTCGTGTTGCCCATACCATACAGATACAGCTCAAAAAGATAAATGAACTGCCAAATAAAATAGCGGATGCAAAATTATATCCGATCGAGGGTACGATAAGCACTGCGGTTCCTAATGCCATCATGAGCATACCTAACCGATAAGACTTTGCTAGCCCTAAGCGATTAATCCATGATCCAGAACTACCGGCGATCATACCGGATGCCCCCATTACAATCCAAAACCAGATCGCTGTTGTGTAAGATACTCCTTGCTCTACAGTCAAAAAGCTACGTGCAAAAGTCCAATACATAGCAGAACTACTTCCAATGAATAAAGAACCTACAAATAATGCTAGACTATGCGGCTGAAATATTTGTATTTTTTGCATAGGGTATGATGTAGAGTCAGTCAGTCTGCGGTTCGGTATATTTTTACTATTCCACCAAAGAGTCAAGATAGCAATAACAGCAAATAATCCATAACTCAAACGCCAATACTCGGTAAATAACAACGCAATAGGACCGGATAACACCATCCCAAAGCTTGTTCCACTATTGATCCATACATTGCCACGATCCCGATCTGCCACCGGTAATTCAGTAGAAGCCGCATGACCTAGAGCAGGAGAGATCCAGCCTGTACTCCATCCAGCAAGAAATAGACTTATTGTTAATATCCATACATTGGGGGCTAATGCTACGCCAGCTATACCGACCGCTACACTTAGACCACTCAAGCGAATAATTTGATAATGTCCCCATTGCTGAATCGACCACGGAGCAGTCAACAGCGCTAGACAATAAGCAATATACATTACTGAACTGATTGAGCCTGCATCGGTTGCAGATAAAGAAAGAGAGTGCGAAATTTCAGGTAAAAACAATCCAAAACTATATCGACCTAATGTGTAACAAACCGCAATCATCGCTATACCCGGCAAAATGATCTTATTAGCATTCATCACGTAACACTCCTTTATGTATATAAAATATATAGAACGATCATTATACTTATAGCGAAATAAAAAGTGAGTATCTTTATACTCACTGGTTTTTATGACTCGCGTTTATGATCAAATAAGTAGTGAAATAGACAGCATACGATGAGGTAGTGTCTGTTGATCATCATGTATAGGTATTATTTAAGCTACACGTACAAATAGCTTTTCAGTCATATCAATAAATTGAGCACAGACAGTTGCTGTATCTTCCGTCTCAGCAAGTGCAGTAGAACCTTCTAATAACAGAGAAAATTGCAGAATCTGTTGATGTGTTAAAGAAGAATCCAGTTGCTTGATAAAGTTCATCACATTTTCTTTGTGACGGTTAACAGTCTGCACGACCGGATGAGCCGGATCACCTGCAAATTCTTCTTTAGCTCGTAAAAACATACAACCACGAGATTGAATATCCATCAACCGTTGCGCATGTCCTTTAGCTAGATTCAGCAAAATCGCTTCACGATCATCGGTGAGAAAGCGGTGCAGGTACTCCATATATTGTTGTTCACGTCGCTTTAACACTTCTACAATCAATTCATCTTTGGAAGCGAAATGATTGTATAACGTCATGATCGCAATATCTGCTTCTGTAATAATCTGCTTCAGACCAATCGCATGAAATCCATGTTCATAAAAAAGCTTTTCCGCTACCGTTAATAATGTTTCTTTTTTTTTGCTCACTTATACCCCTCCTTATATAGAACGATCATTATATTTATTGTGAAGGAATAATCAATTATTGTCAAATAACTAACATAAAGGTTAACAGATGGGTAGCAAAAGCGTATACTTTATAGCAATCTTACATATGTATTTATAAGTAGTAGTCGTTCTATGTTTATTATCATTATTTGAGATCAACTGATTAAACGGTAAAGGAGAAATGGATATGATAAGCTTTGGAACGATGATTGCTTTTGCGGCGGTAGCTTTGGGGATGGTCTGTGCACCAGGTCCTAATATGATCTATCTTATCTCACGTTCGGTAACACAAGGAAGAGTAGCAGGAGTGATTTCGCTATTCGGTGTAGTGCTCGCTTTTGTGGTCTACATTGTAGCTACTATGATGGGATTATCTGCGCTATTTCTAACGGTTCCTATGCTATATACGATGATTAAATGGGCAGGGGCTGTATATTTGCTCTGGTTAGCATGGAAAGCGATTCGCCCAGGAAGTGATCGCAATATATTAGAACCTCAAGCGTTAACGATTGAGTCTCCTAAAAAGCTATTTATGATGGGTTTTATGACCAATTTACTTAATCCCAAAGCAGCCGTATTATACGTCTCCTTATTACCACAATTTATCGATCCTGCGCGTGGATCAGTATTGATGCAAAGTGCAACTCTTGGTCTGATTCAGATCAGTATTAGCTTTATTATCAATCTATTGATCGTACTGGTCGCAAGTCAGGTAGTATCGTGGTTTGGGAAACGTCCAATCTGGCTAAGAGTTCAGCGCTGGGTAATGGCAAGTGTACTGACAGCTCTAGCAGCAAGAATGGCATTAGATCGCAAGTAATATCAGCGATCTAATGCCATTTTTTATATGGTGTGTATGATATAAGTGATCTTGGTATAGAAATACTTTTTATTGATTTATAGTACAGCTCTTCATTGCGGCATCTATGAATATTCAAATATTTTGTCCCACGATTCTCTATTCTGTGTTAGCATAAAAATACTAAATAGATAAATAATAAACTATACGTTTGTAAACGCTACCATAAATGGTATTCTGTAAGATTCTTGTAGTCTTCAGTAGAGTTATATAGGGAGTGTCATAATGAAAGAACTATGTAGAATTTTGATCGTAGATGATGAAATTCTGGTAAGACAAGGCATTAAACACTATATGGTCTGGGAACAACACGGATTTCAGATCGTAGGGGAAGCTTCTAATGGAAAAGAAGCGCTTGAATTGGTGGATCAATTGCAACCTCATATTGTGATAACAGATATTGTGATGCCTATTATGGATGGGGAAGAATTTACACGAATTGTGAAGCAACGGTACCCTCATATCGAAGTGATCGTACTGAGCAGTTATGGAGAATTTAGCTATGTACGATCTACTTTTCAAAGTGGGGTCGCTGATTATATTTTAAAACCGAAGTTGGAAACGCAAGAATTGTTGCAGGTATTACAAAAGACTGCACGTCGTATTCCATCTCTTCAATATAATGAACACAATGATCAAGAGTTATTATCGATTGACCATATTATTGAAAAAGTGATCTCTGGCTATGAAGTGAATTATGGACAAGAACTGATCAAGCAAGCTTTTCCGTATGATCATTATTGTCTGATCGGGGTTCAGCCTTCCGGTTATATCGCCAACAATCACACATCTGCTGCGGTACAAAGTCACTTATCTACTTTAGGGATGCGACTGGCAGAAGTGCTTGAATCGTTAGGGACATCGATTGTATTTCGACCTGCACCGGTTAGTGATTCCGGTCTAATTGTGTTTCTAGTTAACCTGGAAGCATCGCAATATGCTAGATTAGTAACTGTTATTCAAAAATTAGCAGATGATATCTATACCCAATCTCCGCAAATCGGCTGGGTGATGAGTGATCCGTTTGCTGTATTTGAACAGATTGATCCAGTGTATCATCAACAGATTTTGAAATTGTTAGATTACCGCTTTTATTTCCCGGATCGCAGACTGATGTTAGAGTCGGAACTTCCGCCACCGGTTGCAGTACAAGGGGCATTTAATCTAAAGCAGTTTGCCGAAGAAATGAAACGAGAGCATTTTGAATTTGCTTTTCAAGAGTTGCGTCAGTATGTGACAGCGATGTCCGGTAATTATGTCTCGACTCCATTTGAGTTGAAGTCTTTTCTAGGTAATGTCGTATTCAATATTATTACATTGCTCGGCAATCTGGATTACGATATCGAACAACTGGATGCTGAGAAATATAATTATTTCAAACAGATCAATGAAGCGGTACACATTAATGAAGCAATTGATTTGCTAAATCGCTTTTTGCTGGTGGTGGATGAGCAGATTGCTGCACGTACACAGCCAAATAGTAACTCTAATATGAAAAAATTATTGGAGTATATTGATGATCATTTTGCAGAATCGCTTAGTCTGACAGGCTTAGGGCAATATTTTCATTTTAACCCGTCGTATCTGTCTAGCTATTTCACTACCCATAATAAAGAAGGATTTAGCGAATATCTGAACAAAATTCGTGTTGAAAAAGCAGCTGCGATGTTAAAAGAAGACGAGTTCACGATTGCCGATATCAGCAGTAAAGTAGGCTACTCCGATCCTAGTTATTTTACCAAAGTATTCAAAAAACTAACCGGACTATCCCCAAGCCAATACCGCCGTAAACACTTGCGTTAAGCGCTTGGCACCATAAGCGCGACCAAGTTCAATAAGAAAATGATTTTTGCGAAGCAAAATATCTTACATCAAGCGCTTGGCATTATAAGCGCGACCCAGTCCAATGAGAGAATGATTTTTGCGAAGCAAAATATCTTACTATTTTATATGTATGAATGGGTTACAGAAAAGGGAATGAGTATGAAAAAAAGTATCGACAATTTCAAACAGCAAGGTCTGTTTTTTAAATTATTTATCGTGATGGTCGTGAGTATTATTGCTGTTTGTTTGTTGACTTCACTGGTAACGATTCGAATGTCAGAGCGGTTATTTGCCGAGACGTTCAGTATTACCAATTCCAAAGTATTGAACCAGATCAAAACAAGCTTTGAGTCGTTTAACGATTCGATTGTGAATGCAGTCAGCCATGCGTCTCAGACAGCGACAGTCAAAAGCTTTCTCACCAGTGGGGAAGGGGATTCAGTCGCCACAGCCAGCTCGTATTTCAGTATGGGTCAACAGATGAAGCAGATAAAATCGAATGTAGATGCTTATGAAGTAGGGGTAACCGTTATCGGAGTGAATGGAAGAGGCTATTCTTCTGATTATGGATACTGGCCGATTCCGATGAATGCATTAACCAAAAGCCCGATTACCAAAAATACGATTGCTGAACCCAAACGATTGATGTATCAATATGATGAAGAATCGACAGATATCCATCAACCTCCAGAACATTATATTATTGCGTCCAAAGCATTGATGGAGCGCACCAGTAATTTTTTGTACGGAACGATTTATATAGCGATTCAAGAGCGAGAGTTCAAGCGGTTTTATAGTAATTTTACCAGTACAGGTAATGACGTGCTTATTGTCAATGCAAGCGGTCGGATCGTATCAAGTAATCGGGATGATTTGATCGGTACATTTGCACCGGAATTGCTTAATTATGCGACTCAAATTAACAAAAAACATCTGGATTATATGGATGCAGATGTGATGGGCAAAGATCATATTATTTTATCGAATTATGTACCTGAATATGATTTTTATCTGGTAAATCTGGTTGATCGTGAATTTGCAGTTGGACAGATCATTAATGTGCGCTCTGTGGCGCTGATCTGTATTGCGATTGTCAGTGGGGCACTATTGATCGTATTTTTAATCTCGCGCCGATTGACGCAATCGTTAACTCGTCTGGTGAAGCAGATGTCTACGATTACTGAAAAGAATTTTGACAATTATATTCAAGTGAGTGGAAGCTATGAAGTTCAGGAACTGGGTCGTGCGTATAACTATATGCTCGATGAGCTGAACGATTATATCGAACGTTTACTTCAGACACAGAAAGATCAGCGGAACGCCGAATTGGCTGCACTACAGCGACAAATCAATCCACATTTTCTATACAATACGCTGGCTTCGATCAAAATTCTGGTGCAAAAAGGCAACAAAGAAACAGCCGCTGAGACCATTAATGCTTTGATCTCGTTATTGCAAAATACGATCAGCAATGTGAGTGAAACGATTACTATCGAGCAAGAACTCGGCAATATGAAAAATTATGTATTTATCAACCATGTGCGGTACGGGCAACGTGTACAGGTAAATTATTTCGTATCGCCCGATTGTCTCGAATACCATGTGCCCAAATTGATTATTCAACCGTTTATCGAAAATGCGTTTTTCCATGCGTTTAATGAGAAACAAAACGGAATCATCTATATTATGGTCTCTCAATCAGACGGCGTACTTACCTGTGAAGTGGTCGACAATGGAGACGGTATGGAAGGTCTTTCCGCAGAGAGCGAACACAACCCGCTCCCGAATCCGAAAAGCAAACGCCAACTATTTACAGGCATCGGCATCCAAAACGTCCACAACCGCATCACACTACTGTATGGCGAAGAATACGGAGTCACGATCTCCAGTACCAAAGGCGAAGGTACAAAAGTGAAAATTACCATGCCTTTAATTCTGGAACAGCAGTAAAAAGTAAAAGAGCCGAAAATACTCACAACATCGTATCTGCTTAAAGATCTATGGGCAATCTCTTACCATTTTGTTTGCTAGTCTATTCTTATTCATATCCCTTACTAAATAACAATAGAAAATACCAACCCAAAATAATCCCACACGAAAAAGGTAGACACTTCTAATCAAGTGCCTATCTTTTTTTGTGATTGAAACCACCCCATAATCTTTCTATCCAAAAATATTCCTATTCAAGCGCCTAATTTCATCTATCACATTCAAATCTAAACAAACCCGAACAAATTGAACTTTATAGTACAACACATAATGACGCACCCACCTAACTCCTACTCTCATCTTTCCTGCCCACCCCACCCAAACACCAGATTTGTGCACTCCCATAGTTAAGTGCCCACCCAAAATCCTCCTAGCACAGAGCGAAGGGGAATCTATTCTTTCTGAAAGTCGCCTTTAAGACTCGGATATCGACCGCCTGCGGTCAATTCAAGATATCCGAGTTTTACCAGCGACGCCAAGAAAGAATAGATCCCCAAAGCGGTCTACCTATGTCCAGTTCCACTTCCAACCCCAACAAATCCAATGTTTAATTTCTACCATTATCCAAATATATTACTAATGATAACGCTACCAAAAATTTAAAATATAACAAAATCACAAATCCTTACAAAGATAGTCATACCGTATTCAAATTAAGAGGTGTTAAGATAAATATACCAAATGGTAAACGCTTTCAAAAAAAGAACAGGGGTTGAACACAAAATGAAAAAAATGATGTTTCTTTTACTAGCAACCGTTTTCATGTTATCTGCATGTTCCAGTAATTCGGGTAGCGGTGCAAGTTCTGATCCAGCTAAAAAAGAAATTACAGTATGGGCATGGGACCCTAACTTTAATATCGCAGCATTGAATTTAGCTAAAGAAAGATATATGGCGAAACACCCTGACGTAAAAATCAACATTGTTGAAAACGCTCAAGCGGATATCGTACAAAAGTTAAACACAGGTTTGAACTCCGGTACAACAAAAGGTCTTCCAAACATTGTGTTGATCGAAGATTATCGTTCACAAAACTTCTTGCAAGCGTATCCAGATGCTTTCCGCGATATGTCTGATTCCATCAAAGGTGCAGACTTCGCAGACTACAAAGCAGGCCCTACAAGCTACAACGGTAAACAATATGGAGTTCCATTTGATTCCGGTGTAACAGGTATGTACGTAAGAACAGATTACCTTAAAGAAGCAGGTTACACACCTGAAGATATGCAAGATATCGATTGGGATAAATTTATCGAAATCGGTAAAGCAGTTAAAGCTAAAACTGGTAAAGATATGTTAACTCAAGATCCGAATGATTTGGGATTGATTCGTGCAATGATCCAATCTGCTGGTTCTTGGTATCTGAAAGAAGACGGTAAAACTCCTAACATTGCAGGAAACGCAGCTTTGAAAGAAGCGATGGAAAACTACAAAGCAATGTTTGATGCAAATATCGTAAAAACAAACTCTGACTGGAGTCAATTCTTGGCTGCATTCAACAGTGGTGCTGTAGCATCTGTTCCTACAGGTAACTGGATTACACCTTCTATCAAAGCAGAAGCTTCACAATCTGGTAAATGGGCTGTTGTTCCATTCCCTAAATTGAAAAATACACCAAACTCTGTTCACGCATCTAACATCGGTGGTAGCTCATGGTATGTGATGAACGTTGATGGTCAAGATACAGCAGCAGACTTTATGAAAGAAACATTCGGTTCTGATAAAGAATTGTATCAAGATATGTTAAACAAAATTGGTATTATCGGTACGTTGAAATCTGCTTCTTCAGGTTCAGCTTATGACAAAGCAGATGAATTCTTTGGCGGACAAAAAATCTATGCTGACTTTGCAAAATGGACAACAGAAGTTCCTAACGTAAACTACGGTCTACACACGTATGCTATCGAAGATATCATGACAGTAGAAGTACAAAATTACCTTGCTGGTAAAGACATCGACTCGGTATTGAACGATGTTCAAGCTCAAGCAGAAGCTCAATTGAAATAAAATAGCATACTGTACCCGATCTGCTCAGGCAGTGGATAGAGAAAGCTTGCTGGGCGTAAGGCGATAGACACAGCAATGAAACCTTGGGCTTCGCCGTTCAAGGTTTTATTGCCGTATCTAAGCTATAAATAAAAAAAATAACCCACAAGCGATATAAAGGAGATGAAAGAAATGAAAGCAGCTCAACCTCAATCCAAGTTCGGCCCTCGTTTCAAAGCTGGCTTAACCGGATGGTTATTTATTGCAATCGCGGTTCTAATGATATGTGCGTTTTACTTTTATCCAATGATTCAAGCACTTATTCTTTCGTTCCAAACGGGAACAGGCTCTAATCTGAAATTTAACGGTATTGATAACTATGCTCGTTTATTTACAGATGATATGTTCTTGACTGCAGTAAAAAATACCTTTATTTATTTGATTTTCCAAGTGCCTTTAATGGTTGTGCTTGCTTTGTTTATCTCTGTATTACTGAACAACCCTCGTTTAAGATTTAAAGGATTTTTCCGTACAGCTATTTTCTTACCTTGTATTACATCGCTTGTTGCTTATTCCGTTGTATTTAAATATCTATTTTCTTCCGATGGCTTGGTCAATGCGTTGTTACTGAAATTGCATTTGATTGGTGCTCCGATTGAATGGATTGCTGATCCGTTCTGGGCAAAAGTAACAATTATTATCGCGATCACATGGCGCTGGACAGGGTATAACATGATTTTCTATCTATCTGGATTACAAAATATCGACAACTCTATTTATGAAGCAGCACGTATTGATGGTGCTTCCGCAATTCGTCAATTTTTCAGCATTACGATTCCTATGCTAAAACCTATTATTTTGTTCACATCGATCACATCGACAATTGGTACGCTGCAATTATTTGATGAAGTCGTCAATATTACCAAAGGTGGACCAGGTAATGCGACTACATCGATTTCGCAGTATATCTACAATCTGTCGTTCAAATATTCAGCAGACTTTGGTTATGCAGCAACTGTATCGTATTCTATCGTAATTATGATCATCATCTTAGCATTTATTCAATTCAGAGTGGCAGGTGATCGCAATGAATAAATCGAAAACGTTTTTCACTTATATTTTCTTGAGTATCGCCGCATTCATCTCTATTTTTCCATTTTTCTGGATGATCGTCAGCTCAACGAACCTTTCGGTAGACGTCACCAAAGGTAAATTGTTACCGGGGTCACATTTAATCGAAAACTTCCAAAAATTAACGAGTTCTGTAGATATTATGGGTGCTCTCGGAAACTCTGCTAAAATCTCGATCAGTACTACGATTCTAGCATTGTTAATCGCTTCTCTTGCTGGATATGGATTTGAAGTATACCGCAGTAAAGCGAAAGATATCGTATTTAACATTTTACTATTGTCGATGATGATTCCTTTTGCAGCGATGATGGTTCCGTTATATCGGATGTTCGGTAAAATCAGTAATGTTGTACCAACGATCGGTATCGACACATTAGCATCAGTAGTTATTCCGACCGTAACAACAGCGTTTTTGATCTTCTTTTTCCGTCAAAGTACCAAAATGTTCCCGAAAGACTTGCTTGAAGCAGGTCGTATGGATGGTCTTACCGAGTTGGGATTATTCTTCCGTGTGTACATGCCAACGATGAAAACGAGTTATGCTGCTGCGGCGATTATTACGTTTATGTCGAGCTGGAATAACTACCTATGGCCTTTGGTTGTTTTACAATCGCCAGAAAATCAAACGATTCCGTTGTTAATTTCTAACTTGGGATCAAGTTATGCACCGGATTATGGTGTGATCATGATCGCTATCGTATTCTCTACATTACCTACTGCAATTGTCTTCTTCGTAATGCAAAAACACTTCGTAGCAGGAATGGTTGGATCGGTAAAATAAATCTCCAAATTGTGGAGATGGACTGTGGCTGTTGATGGGGACCGCTTCGTCTAAGGAATTGTCCTTGCCGCCGCTGGTAAAGATAAATGCTTTGAATGACTGCCAAGCAGTCGCATTTATCTTTAAAGGCGACGTTCAGGACAATTTCCTTAGACTCCGCTCCGCCGCATCACAGCCACTTTGCCACGTCCACAAGAAAGAGATTTCATTTTACTTCGAGTAGGTAGCAGGGGAGATTTAGAGAGTTAGGGATATAGGGATTAAGGATTGGGGAATTTTAAATTGGAATTTAGGATTTAGGATTAAAAGAATAAAAGAATAAAAGAATAAAATAGTAAAAGATTTAAGGATGTAAGGGTTAAAAAGATTTTATGGTTTTGACTTGTTTGATGTTTTAAGCTTATTTGATTTTGAGAGTAACGTGAAATGAATTAGTTTAAGATCAGAGCCATCATTATATCGATGCTAAAGCGAATAGCAATGCTAGAGCGAGACTAACATCATTATTTTATGCAATGAAAAAACCATATAGCCAAAGCGCATATGAGCTAAAAACTCCAAAATGATCATGTACTCCAAAGTAAGGATCTAAGGTTGAGGTTTTGGTTCTACTATGGAGACGCATTCAAATGGAGTAGCAGTTACATCTAGCGGAGGGGAATTGTTATTCTGAAAGGAGCCTTTAAAATTCGGATATCGACCACTTGGTGGTCTAATCAAGATATCCGAGTTTTACCAGCGACGGCAAGAATAACGATTCCCCGGAGCGCTAGTCACTCTAAAACAAAGAAAAGTCGGGGGTATGGACATGAATCAACAAAAGCCTAGTTTGGACTGGTTAACCGATGTCAGTGTATTTGCTGTGAATCGCTTGAAAGCGTACTCAGATCATAAATATTATGAAACGTTAGAAGAAGCACAGACACGTGGCGATATGAAGCTTCGTTCTTCACTTAATGGTAATTGGAAATTCAACTATGCTACCAATCCAAGCACGCGTCCGCAAGGATTTCAAGAAACAGACTTTGCTTGCGACGGTTGGGGAGATATTACTGTTCCGGGTCATATTCAGTTACAAGGTTATGGACAAATGCAATACGTGAATACAATGTACCCGTGGGATGGACATGAAGATTTGCGTCCATTGTTCACATCAGAGACAGCTACAGTAGAAAACAGTCTGTCTACTCAATCGAATCCGGTCGGCAGTTATGTGAAGTACTTTACAGTGCCTCAACATTTACTAGAGCGTCCATCTGGAGATCGATCGCCTATTTATATTTCGTTTCAAGGGGTAGAGTCTGCTTTTTACGTTTGGCTTAATGGACAATTTGTCGGATATAGCGAAGATAGCTTCACACCGGCTGATTTTGATCTGACACCTTATCTTCAAGCAGGCGAAAATAAATTAGCAGTTGAAGTGTACCAACGCAGTACAGGTTCATGGTTAGAAGATCAAGATTTCTGGCGCTTCTCCGGTATTTTCCGTGATGTGTATTTGTATACTGTACCGTCTGTGCATGTTCGCGATCTTCATGTAAATGCTGGATTGGATGATGCTTATACGCAAGGTCAGTTGTCGGTACAATTAACATTAGAGCAAGCGATCTCGGCAAAAGCAATGATCGAAGTACAAGATGCGACAGGGGCTAATGTAAGTTCGCTTGAAGCTACATTTGTCGATGGAAAAGCAGAGCTTACTACGACTATTGATCATGTACATACATGGAGCGCAGAGCATCCGTATCTGTATACGTTGTTGATTTCTATTTATGACGAAGCAGGTCGTTTGGTAGAAGTGATTCCACAGAAATCAGGATTCCGCCGTTTTGAAATGATCAACAAAGTGATGTGCTTAAATGGCAAACGAATTGTGTTCAAAGGTGTCAACCGTCATGAATTCAATGCTCGTACAGGACGCGCGATTACAGCAGAAGATATGTTATGGGATGTTCGCACAATTAAGCAAAATAATATGAATGCTGTACGGACATCGCATTATCCGAACCAGACGCTCTGGTATGAGCTATGTGATGAGTATGGTCTGTATGTCATTGATGAGATGAACTTAGAAAGTCATGGTTCATGGCAGAAGATGGGCGCTGTTGAGCCATCTTGGAACGTTCCAGGTAATTTGCCAGAATGGCAAGATATCGTTATGGATCGTGCGATCTCTATGGTAGAACGTGACAAAAACCATCCATCGATTCTGATCTGGTCTTGTGGTAATGAAGCATATGCAGGTGAAGTAATTCTGAATGTATCCAACTATTTCCGTACGACTGATCCTACACGCTTAGTTCATTATGAAGGTGTCTTCCATAATCGTGATTATGATGCAACAAGTGATATGGAAAGCCGAATGTACGCCAAAGTAGCTGATGTGGAAGAGTATCTGAATAATGATCCGCAAAAACCATATATCAGTTGTGAATACATGCATGCAATGGGTAACTCGGTTGGAGGTATGTCTAAATATACGGATTTGGAACAGAAGTATGAGATGTATCAAGGTGGATTCATCTGGGATTATATCGATCAAGCAGTCATGAAAGAAGATCGTTATGGTAAAGAATATTTAGCATTTGGTGGCGATTATGATGATCGTGCTACCGATTATAATTTCTGTACAGATGGTATCGTATATGCCGATCGTAAAGTTTCTCCTAAAATGCAAGAAGTGAAATTCTTATACCAAAATATCAAACTTCTTCCTGATGTAAGTGCGATTACGATTGTAAATGAAAATGTATTTGTCGGCACTGATGCGTACAATCTCGTCTATAGCCTTCACCATGAAGGTGTAGAAGTATATACGAATACGATGCCTGTTCAAGTCAATGCACAATCACAAGCACGTATTGAATGGGTATTGCCAGATATGCATACTCAAGCAGGTGAGTATGTAATTCATGCGTCGCTTGTACTGAAAGAAGCAGAACTATGGGCAGAAGCTGGTTATGAAGTCGCATTTGGACAACATATTTTCCACGTGGAACAAAAAGAAGAATTTGCACTTCCTATAGGTACATTACGTGTAGCGCATGGTGATGTGAATATCGGTGTACATGGTACAGGATTTAGCGTGATGTTCTCTAAAGGAGCAGGTAGCTTAACTTCTCTACGTTATGGACAACGTGAAATGATCTCTACGCCACCCGCACCATTGTTCTGGCGTGCAACAACAGATAATGATAAAGGAACAGCTAGAGGATTCCATGCAGGCAACTGGTTTGCAGCTAGTCTTGCTCGTCAATGTGTAGGTATTGATGTGAATGAGCAAGCAGACCATGTAACGGTTACATTCCATTATGGATTCAGTATTCATGCTGATCTGAAAGTAACAACAACCTATACTGTGTATGGAGACGGAAGTGTAAAAGTACAGTCTACTTACAACGGTGCGACAGGACTTGCGAATCTACCGATCTTCGCTTTATCGTTCAAAGTACCGGCAGATTATGATCAATTGGACTGGTATGCGATGGGACCTGATGAGAACTATAGCGACCGCGCATTTGGCGCTCGTTTAACACATTTCCAGAATCAAGCATCTGATAATGTATCCGGTTATGTTGTACCGCAAGAATCCGGTAACCGCACAGGTGTACGTCGTGTGGATATTACCGATCAACGTAAACAAGGGATTCGGATTACAGCACCGTCGACAGCACCGGTAGAATGTAATATTTCGCCGTATACTGCTTTTGAATTAGAAAGTGCTTATCATCAATATGAATTGCCAAATGTGTACTATACGGTAGTTACTGTAGCTGGCAAGCAAATGGGTGTAGGTGGGGATGATAGCTGGGGTGCTCCTGTATTAGATGAGTATCAGATTCCTGCGGATCAACCGTTAGCGTTCGAATTTACGATTCACCCGCTAGTCTAAATTAGATACAACCCAAAGACTTTCCTTTCCGAACAATTATGTTCTGGATCAGGGAAGTCTTTTTTTATGAAAATTAACGATAAAGAGCATTATCATTTACGAATTATTCACTCAATATATTTTGAGAAAATAATTTGAGCAACAAAGGTACAATTCATATCATGGCGATAAGAAAAACGATGTCTTCTTAATCAGCTTCTGACTCCTTTGTCTATCTAGAGATATACTTCAACACTAACCTTGCGGTAGATTTTATTTGTTAGTCATCCTGTTAAGATTTAATTACAAGATGAAACAGAGAACGAACGAGGGTAGTAGCCTATTTCAACATTATATAATCAAAGGAGTGTTCATCATGCTTAATATGTCAACGCGTAGTTATATCATATTTACACTGGTTATTAACGGTCTTATTCCATGGGGAGTCTATGTATGGCTGTCACCGTATGTAGGAGGACTAACTGCATTATCGATTGCGACGTTAATTCCTTTGGTTGATAATGTATTTCATTTTGCCAGACATCGGAAGATTGATGTATTTAGCGGTTTGATGTTACTAACTTTTGTGCTCTCATTGGTGATGGTATTGCTAGGAGGTAGTGAAAAGCTACTTCTTTTGCGAGAATCAATGATTACAGGTGTAGTTGGTATCTTATTTTTGGGTTCATTATGGGTGGGCAAGCCACTTATTTATCATATAGCTAGTCGCTTTAGTACCATTTCAGATTTTGAGCAAAAATGGCAATATGCTTATTTCCGCAAAGTCATGCGCAATATGACACTGATCTGGGGCGTGCTACTTGTTTTAGAAGCTGGTACTAAAATAGTGATGGTCTACGAACTTAGTGTTATTCAGGTGCTTGCATTATCGAGTATCGTATCTTATAGCTTTATCGGTGCAGCTATTGGTGCGACTATCCTTTATCGCCGTAGAGCAGCAGTCACTATAAAGCAGCAACAATCTATTTCCTAGATCATTCCTGGATAGAAGCCTGTAAGATAGGGCTTCTTTTTTATGTGTATTTCCTCTATGATATTCACATTGTATATACAACAAGAATAACGTTAAAGTATCTATACTAAAGGAGAAATTCAATGACCGATCAGATCATCACCGTACAACAAGTATTAATAGCAGATACACCCAAAAGCTTTATTACTCGAGAATTACCTTCGATTGCGGTAGAGCTAGCAGGTATTTCTGGAGATCGTCATTATGGATTGTTACGCCCTGCTGATTCCAGACAGAAAATATATAAAAAAGGAACTATGATTGCTAATCGCAGACAGATCAGTATTGTGTCTTATGAAGATTGTGAGCAGATTGCATTACGTATGAAATTGCCTGAAGTAAGACCTGAATGGCTAGGGGCTAATCTTATGATACGTGGATTCGATCAACTTACACATTTGCCAGCAGGAGCGAGATTAATTTTCCCCGATGGAACCGGCCTAATCTGTGAAGGAGAGAATCTGCCTTGTATCTTTCCAGGGAAAGTGATTGAAGAAGTATATGATATTCCCAAATTACGTTCCAAATTTGTACCGGCTGCCCGCAAATCAAGAGGTATCGTTTGTTCCGTAGAACGGGAAGGTACAATTTATCAAGGCGACACTGTACAGATTATAACGGCTCATTTGTAAAATAGGATTCTATAGACATCCAAACGATCTATCTATAATCATTTCAAAAAAGGAGGATTCTAACGTGAGTACCGAACTTCATTTGCCAACGATCGAATTATGGTGTGGAAAGACTGCTTTTGCGAAAGGGAAATCGTATTACCGTAATGGTAAAGTATCCTTCATTCAATATGATCAGCAATCTTCAATGTATCAAGCAATTGTGAATATTAGAGCTAAGCTGACCGAACAGGTTTCGATAAATGTGGATGAAGAAGGGGAAGTGTATGCTCAGTGTAGTTGCCCTTCACTGTCCTCTTATGATCATTATTGTCAGCATATTGCGGCGGTGTTAATTCATATCTATTATGCACAACAGCAAGGGATTGTACCTATTCTGGTAGAGTCCTCTGCGAAGCCTGAGCGGTCTTTGGCTGAAGAAGAGCAAGAGGTAGATACTTCGCAAGAAGATAATCATCAGATACAACAACAGCACAACGATGCACTACAATTAACCCGGCATATGCTTTCTTTATTTGCCGATAAAAAGCAACGTCCTAGTGGTAGTCGAACGTATTTCGAGACTCGAACAACTCTTCAAGTAGAATGGATCTGCAAGCCTATTGCTTACGGTAATCGGCAATACCGAATAGGCATCGAAATGAAAGTTGGACCCAAGCGTGTCTATATTGTACAGCAGTTGATCGAATTTCTAGAGCATGTGAAGCGGCGAGAAAGTTATTATTTTTCCAAATCGTTCACATATGATCCTGAACTACATAGCTTTGCTCGTACAGATGATCGTCTTATTCAGCATATGCTCGATATTATTCAAGAAGAACAACAATACGGAAGCTGGGAAGCGCAAGGTGCGATTGCTGGATACCATCAACAGCATCAGCGGTTAGTATTAATTCCAGCTTCACACTGGAAAGAAATGCTTGAGCAATTGTCTCATGCATCATCCACTGCTTTGGAATATAACGGTCAGCAATGGGGTACAGTGATGCCAAGTCAGGAATCGTTGCCGATTCAATTTCAACTGGATCGTTATGAACCAGAATTCAATAAGGGTAGCAGAGATACAACATCTCTTAGCGCCCCACCCCGATATGAATTGCATGTAGAAGGGCTAGAGCACCTTATTATACTGGAATGGTATGAAACGGTTATTTCTTATGGTCAATTGATTCATGTACCTGAGAACGAGTGTCAGCGTCTGAGTGAGCTTCAATCGATGTTGCAAGCGTCAGAGCAATATCGCACTCATCAGACGATGACTATTCCGGAAGAGCAATTAGAGCCTTTTATCGAGCAAGTGATTCCAGGGTTGATGACATTAGGTCAGGTTCATATGACTCGCGCTGTTTCTGAATATATTGTACGTACTCCGCTTCAAGCACGATTGTATCTGGATCGTGTGCGAGATCGGCTATTAGCAGGATTAGAATTTCAATACGGGCAGGTCACTATCAATCCGTTAGATCTACAAGTGCCTTCATTACCAGAAGGGCAGATTTTATTAAGAGATGGTAAGCAAGAAGAAGAGATTATGATGTTGTTGGACGAAGGTTCTTTTGTACAGACCGAAGGCGGTTATTTTTTGACAGATGAAGATGCTGAATATGAATTTTTGTATCATATTTTGCCTCGTCTGGAACAATGGGTCGAAGTGTATGCGACTTCAGCAGTTAAGGCCAGAGTATATAATCCTTTATCTGCACCCAAATTAAAAGTGAATACAGACCCGCGCCATGATTGGTTGGAATTGACTTTGGAGTTGGATGGTATAGCAGAGTCTCAGATTATAGAAGTGCTCAATTCGCTACGTGAACAACGGCGTTACCATCGTTTACCTAATGGAGCGTTATTACCTTTAGAACAACAAGAATTCCGCAAAATTATCGCTTTTATTCAGCAAACGGGTATGGCGAAATTTATGCCATTGGATCATGATCTGCTGGATCATACAACCAATGAAGAGCAGACCGGACAGTTGGTGATGCGGATGCCGCTCATTCAAGGACTCGCAGGGCTAGATCAAGAGTCAACGAACGAAAGTATCCAGTTCGGCAAGTCGCTGCGTTTGTTGTTAGACAATATGCGTAACCCTGATCTGCGCGAAGAGCCTGTACCTACCCATTTAGTTCCTATTTTACGGGATTATCAGCAGTATGGTTATCAGTGGATGAGAACACTGGCTCATTATGGTTTCGGTGGTATTCTGGCGGACGATATGGGGCTTGGCAAAACGCTACAAAGTATTACTTTTCTAGCTTCTATGTTGTCTGATATCCGGCGTAGTGGTCAGCCTGCATTGATCGTAACGCCAGCTTCACTGATGTATAACTGGCAACATGAGATTCGGCGCTTTGCTCCTGAGATTCATATTTGTCTGATTGATGGAAGCAAAACGGAGCGTAATCGGCGCTGGTATCAATCGTTGCCACAGCAGTCGTCAGAACCCGAGGGGAGTGATCGACCTGCGGTGGATGTCATTATCACTTCCTATCCATTATTGCGTCGCGATCTAGAGCAAGTGTATCGATCTTCTTTTCACACGTTGATCTTAGATGAAGCACAGACATTCAAAAATGATCTTACTCAAGTTGCAAAAGCGGTCAAACAGATCAAAGCGCAGTATCGTTTTGCATTAACAGGTACACCGATAGAAAATTCGATCTATGAATTATGGGCAATTATGCATGTGGTATTTCCGCAACTATTAGGCGATAAAAAGTCATTTGCTGATCTGTCTAACGAAACGGTTGCTAAGCGGATTCGTCCATTTGTACTGAGACGATTGAAAAAAGATGTACTCAAAGAATTGCCTGACAAACAAGAACATATCCTGATCTCTGAATTATTGCCAGAGCAGAAAAAACTGTATGCTGCTTATCTAGCCAGACTACAACAAGATGCTTTGAAGCATTTGAATGACAAGGCTGTACCGCAAAATAAAATCAAAATTCTAGCAGGACTTACCCGTTTACGCCAGTTGTGCTGTCATCCTGCTTTATTTGTAGAGCAGTATGAAGGTGGATCAGCCAAGCTAGAACAGCTGTTAGAAATTGTGGAAGAAAGTCTGGATGCAGGCAAGCGATTGTTGATCTTTTCTCAATTTACCGAGATGTTAGGGATTATCGGGCAGGAGCTTCAACAAGCGCAAGTTCCTTACTTTAATCTAGATGGAAGTACGCCTGTAGCGGAACGGGTAGAGTTATGTAATCGATACAATCAAGGAGAGCGTGATATCTTTTTAATTTCGCTCAAAGCAGGCGGAACAGGGCTTAATCTGACCGGAGCGGATACGGTAATATTATATGATCTATGGTGGAATCCAGCGGTAGAAGAACAAGCGGCTGATCGTGCTCACCGCATCGGACAGCAAAATACGGTGCAAGTGATTCGCTTGATTGCGCAAGGTACTGTAGAAGATAAAATGTTTGAATTGCAACAGACCAAAAAGCATTTGATCGACGAAGTGATTCAAGCAGGCACCGAACAACCTGCGTTAACAGCGTTAACCGAAGAAGAGATTCGCCAGATCTTAATGATCTGACGAATCTCTTTGTATAGTTAAGCCTGTATAACTTTAGTTATAAGCGTAGATTACGTGTGCATATGTGTGTTTAGACCTTCTACACCTGCAATAACGATAGAATGGTGAGCAAGTAGATCTAGATCATAAGGTGAATCTAATCGTTCACCAGCTTCATTATATAGAATCCGAATAATAGGACGTTGAGTAATCGATTTGTGAATATGCACCACAACACCTTTGAGACCATTGCTCAAAATGACAGTTAGACCGATCGGATAAATAGCGACCCGACTTTTGAAAACTTCCATCATATATTTATCATACATCGTGCCATATCCTGCATATAAGACTTCGAGTGCTTGATGAGGCAAAAGGGCAGAGCGGTACACACGACTTGTGGTCAATGCATCGTATGAATCAGCAATCGCGATCCATTTCGCATATTCATGGATATCCGGTTCGGTAATACCACGCGGGTAGCCACTTCCGTTCAATCGTTCATGATGCTGATAAGCGCAGTGGGCAGCGAGTAGCGGAATGCCTGGCTCGTCTTTTAACATTTTGTACCCGTATTCGGTGTGTAGCTTAATTTCTTCGTATTCCATATCAGTTAATCGCTCTGGCTTGGACAATATTGAGTTAGGGATTTTGATTTTGCCAATATCGTGTAACAAAGAACCAATCCCAAGCACATGCAGTTCTTCTGTAGAATATCCATGTACTTTGCCAAGTAAAAGGGTATAAATGCATACATTTAAAGAATGATGGTATAGATATTGATCTTTGGCATTGATATTCAATAACATAATCATTACTTCAGGGTCTGAGCTGATATCATTTAGAATCGAATCAACTACTCCTGAGAAGGAACGTCCAATTAAAGGGTAATTCTTCTTTTGGGCTTGAGGATCGATCAGACTGCGGAACCCGGTCTTTATTTCTTGTAACGCTTTGTGACGAGTCTCAGAAGTAATAATATCTTTGACTACGATATCTTCAGTATCTGCATCTTGAATGTACACATAATCGAGACCATGATTATGTAATTTACGAATAATACCGCTTGTTAATTCGGAGTCTATAGCGAGGAGTACAACTCCTTCATCATTGTGTATTTTTTTGGCTAATCGCATTCCCGGCTGTAGGGAGGTAACAGGTATCAACCTCAATAGTAGTCACTTCCATCTATTATAGTTTAAGGTAACAATTCCACTTAGACTGTTAAGTATTGGCGTATAAGAACACCTTATTGAAGAGTTCGACAATCATTATAAACATGGTCAAAAACCTTCGAACCAGCCGGATAGATAAAGTTCGCTTCTGTTATTTCGGTTCGTGTCTATATTGTATAGGTAAGATTTCAATAAGCGATACGTAATCTTCAATTACTGGTAAAAGAAAATCACATCGGATTCCGTGCAAAATGGGTATATTCATTATATCGACACTTCATACTTATTTAATAAATTCTGAGAGCAAATTTGTGAGAAATCTTAAAAAAAATATCTTATATTTGAAATAAAGACCTTTCACTAAGCTAGATGAATTATATAGGGATTTTTCAAAATGAACCAGAGAGATTATGGAAATCAATAACACAATTTTAGGAGGGTTTGATATGGAATTAGGATTGCAGGATAAATCTGTATTTGTAGCTGCTGCTAGTAAAGGATTAGGAAGAGCGAGTGCGCTTGAATTTGCAAGAGAAGGTGCCCGCGTAACGATTGCTAGTCGGAATATCGAACAGCTTCAAGAAGCTCAACAAGAGATTGCTTCGGCAACCGGAGTAACAGTAGACATTGTACAAATGGATGTGAATGATGCTACCCAGATTCAATCGGCTATAGCACAAGTAATCGAACGCACAAGTCGGTTAGACGTATTGGTCACCAACGCTGGCGGGCCTCCAGGAGGAACATTTGCAGATATGGCAGACGAGCACTGGCAACAAGCATTTGAACAAAATCTACTCAGTACGATTCGTCTGATTCGTGCGGCTTTACCAGCTCTACAAGCCGATGGAGGTGGACGGATAGTCAATATTGCTTCCTCTTCTGTCAAACAGCCTATCGATGGATTGATTTTATCCAATGTTTTTCGTGCGGGTATTCAGGCACTAACCAAGACATTATCTTCAGAATACGGACACAAAGGAATATTGATCAATACCGTAGCACCTGGACGGATTGCGACTGATCGAATCTTAGAATTAGACAGTAAGCGTGCAGCAGATCAAGAGATATCTATAGAAGAATTGCAAGCACAAGCTACTGCACAGATTCCACTTGGACGGATGGGAACGCCGGAAGAATTTGCACGTATGGTTGTATTTTACGGTTCGTTTGCCAATACGTATGTAACCGGACAGTCTCTGATCGTCGATGGAGGAACGATCCGGGCATTATAAGATTACATTTCATACACATGTTCAGATTCCACGTATTCATACCGATAGATAGAGAGATCGACAATAGCCTGGATACCGAATTCTACACCTTCTTCTTCAAGAAGCATTTGTTGAAGAAAACGCGATTCATCGTCTGCTATAGCGATCTCTCCTTTACTATTCACCACTCTATGCCACGGAAGATCATACTTCTTACTCATCGAATGTAACACACGCACAACCTGTCTCGCAGCACGCGGACTTCCTGCTTCTGCGGCGATCTGTCCATAAGTCATTACTTTTCCGTACGGAATAGCTTGAATAATTCGAATGACATGTTTAGTAAATGGTTGCATTATGCCTCTCCTATCTTTTTCTATTAGCATCATAGACATAAAAAGCAAAAATCAGTTTTATAGGACTACATAGTATAAAAAGTCGATCTTTTATTAATTTAATGTCGAAAAATGTAATAAATAAGCTTTTTTTATAATAAAAAGATTGATTTTAAGATATATTGGGTATAAAGTCTTATACAAAAAGAAGGTCAAATGTACGAAATAAAGGTAACAGCATATGAGAGAACATCGTTTATCACGGACGTTATTTTTGAATACACAATTTGCATTATTGAAGGAGACAACAAAATGTCTATATTTTCCCCTAGAAAAGCAAGTCTTTCGTTACAATCAGTTATTGAAGCCAGTCAAAACGTTATCACCCAAATTCAACAACAAAAAGAGTTACCTCAATTAAATGTTAAAGATGCTTCCCCAGAAGTACAAGAATTAGTTAAACATATGAATAATGCTTTTGCATTATTGTACGATCAAAAGCAAGATATTTCACTACGTTTGGATCTAGTCACTGAAGCGATTCAAGTTGGATTATGGGATATGAATGTAGTTGCTGGTGATCCGGTGAATCCGAATAATAAATTTACATGGACTGATGAGTTCCGTCATATGATCGGTTATCGTGACGAAAGTGATTTTCCGAATGTGTTAGATAGCTGGGCTTCTCTACTTCATCCCGATGAGCAAGAATTTGTATTAGATGCTTTTGCCACGCATTTACTAGATCACTCCGGTCGTACTCCTTATGATATCGAATATCGCCTCAAATTAAAAAATGGACAATATCGTTGGTTCAAAGCTACAGGTACAACGATTCGTGATCGTCAAGGTGTGCCTTTACGTGTAGCCGGAGCACTATTTGATATTCATGACAAAAAGTTAAAAGAGCAAGAGTTGCAAGCACTTGTTACGCGTTATGATCTGATCAACAAAGCATTGATCGAAGCACCATGGGATATGGAAGTCATTGCAGGCGATCCGGTTAACCCTAATAATGAGTTCTGGTGGTCACCACAATTTCGTTCAACACTGGGCTTCCAAGATGAGAAAGACTTCCCTAACGTATTAAGCAGTTGGAGCGATCGTCTACATCCAGAAGATAAAGAATATTCGTTGAATGCTTTTGCTGCTCACTTGAACGATCATACCGGACAGACTCCGTTCGCTATCGATTACCGTCTACAATTGAAAAATGGAGAATACCGCTGGTATCATGCAGGTGGAGCTACAGTTCGAGATAGCAAAGGATTACCGGTACGTGTAGCTGGAACGATTCGTGATATTACATTTGAGAAAAATAAAGATGTTGTTGTAGAAGGCATGAATAGCCGTATGCAACAATTGTCTCAGTCGATCAGTGAAATGACAACCGCTATGGCATCGGTATCTGAACAAGCACAAGAAGTCGCTTCGGCTCAAGAGAAATCAACAGAAGCGGCGAATGAAGCGAAAAACAGTGCAGATGAAACCAAAAACATTTCTACCTTTATTCGTGAAATTGCTAACCAAACGAATCTACTAGGATTGAATGCAGCAATCGAAGCCGCACGCGCAGGCGAATTGGGTATGGGATTTGCAGTAGTTGCCGATGAAGTCCGTAAGTTAGCTGTAAACAGTGCTTCTGCAACGGAGAATATCGAAACCAGTCTAAGCGATATGAAAGAGCTAATCGAACAGATTCTAGAGCATATCGGCAATATGACAACGATGACCCAGACCCAAGCAGCATTAACACAACAGGTGAATGCTTCGATGGACGAGATTAATCATATGGCAGAGTCGCTTGTTGATTTTGCGAAACAAATTTAATAGTAGACTCAAAGTTTTGGAATACAGTCTATATATAAAATGAACTACGAAAAAGAGCCTCAATAAGAGTGCTCTTTTTTTATTTCTATATATGCTTATATTAGTCGATCATAACAATCTTCCATTGATCTTGTGGATCTTTTTCAAAATAAAATGTATATACTGCTTCTTTTTCTGCTGTATCTCCTGCAACGGTTAGTTGACCGTGTACAGCGACAAGGACACGTTTTCCTTCTTTCAATGCCGTATCAATATGTGTGAATGTCATTGTATTGTCGAGCAGATAGTCATGAGCGGTACCCATACCTGTATCTATAGATTGATGAAATTGTTCTATATCTTTAGATACAATGGCATCAATTGCTTTTTTTAGCTTGTTGCTCATTGGATCATCTATTAGTGGATCGTTCACTTTATCCCAATTAATTTCATCGCTACTTGATGCTTTTGACTGCTTTGTTGCCTCATGACTATTATCAGAAGTAGCTGGTGCAGTTTCACTGGTCGCTTTTGGCATTGAAGACGGTTGTGATACGAATGTTTCGTTTCCACAAGCAGATAGCAAACTAACAGTAAAAGTTAACATAGCGAGCATACATTTCATTTTATGTATAATCAACACATCCTTTCTAATAGATATAGACGAATTTCATCTGAAAAAGTACACACTTCATCTAATTATTTATATTATGACTCAAACTTATAGATGCTCAAACAAAAAAAGACCTGTACACCGCCCACTTTTCATAAAGTATCGGGATACAGGTCTTTTTGCTATTCATTCAAATCATGTTAACGATTAAATTACACTTGTTGAACTTTCAGCAAGTTCGTATTACCCGATTGTCCAATTGGTACGCCAGCAGACAATACGATAACATCGCCTTTATTGATATAGCCTGTGTTGATGGCATTACGTGTAGCCGATTCGAACATTTCATCAGTTGTGCTTACTGCATCGCCTTTAACCGGGATAACACCGGACAATAGACATACTTTCGCCATCACTGATTCATGTTGAGTGACTGCAAAGATCGGCGCTTGTGGGCGGTATTTGGAGATCATACGAGCGGTAAATCCACTCTCGGTCGAGATAATGATCGCTTTAGCCGCTAGTTCAAGCGAAGCACTTACAGCACTTTGGCTGATTACTTCTGTAATATTGGTAGAGTGTTCTGCTCTTTTTTTAGAAAATTGCTCGTAGTAATCGATCATCGTCTCAGCACGTTGTGCAACAGCCGCCATCGTTTGAACGGATTGTACAGGATATTTACCTGCTGCGGATTCACCAGACAACATCACTACGTCTGCGCCTTGCAATA
This sequence comes from Paenibacillus sp. KACC 21273, assembly GCF_028736095.1. Classification (NCBI taxonomy): domain Bacteria; kingdom Bacillati; phylum Bacillota; class Bacilli; order Caryophanales; family Paenibacillaceae; genus Paenibacillus; species Paenibacillus sp. KACC 21273. The sequence goes on along the minus strand of NZ_CP117876.1, from coordinate 5,110,967 downwards.
CCGCATTCGCTACGTCACTTACTTCTGAACGAGTTGGACGAGGATTCACTTGCATGGATTCAAGCATATGTGTAGCAACGATAACAGGTTTACCTGCAAGGTTACATTTATCGATCATTTCTTTTTGCATCATCGGTACGTCTTGAATCGGAACTTCTACCCCAAGATCGCCACGAGCAACCATAATACCGTCAGAAGCGACGATAATATCGTTCAAGTTAGTCATACCTTCTTGGTTTTCGATTTTAGAATAGATTTGTACATGTTCTGCATTGTTTTCAGCTAGAATGCCACGAATTTCGCGAATATCGTCGCCTTTACGAACGAAAGAAGCAGCGATCATTTCGATTTTTTGTTCTAATCCGAAATGGATATGCATAACATCGCGTTCTGTTACTCCTGGCAAAGTCGTGTGAATCCCTGGTAAGTTTACACCTTTACGAGGTTTGAGTGTACCACCGCTAATAATATCGCAGAAGATATCGTTGCCTCTGATTTCACGTACATTCAGGTCTACCAGACCATCGTCGATCAGAATGCGGTCGCCTGCTTTAACGACTTCATTTAATTCAGCATAGTTTACGCCGATACGTTCAGCATCGCCTAGAATTTCTTCTGTGGTTAAAATTAATTGTCCGCCTGCACGTAATTCACAGGAAGCTTCTCTTAATTTACCAATACGGACTTCAGGTCCTTTGATATCCATCATAATCGGTACAAATGTATTTAATTCAGCCGCAGCTTGACGTACATTCTGGATACGCATCACATGATCTTCTAACTCACCATGAGCCATATTTAGACGAGCTACTGTCATGCCCGCTTTGATCATTTCTTTTAACATTTCTACAGAATCACAAGCAGGTCCCATCGTACAGATAATTTTAGTTCTAAGCATTGGTTATCCTCCTAGAAGCGATTTTATTTAGTTTACATTGGAATGATTTTCGCACAATAAAATAGATTAACGATTGCGATTAATATACTTAACTGTACGAAAATCATAATGCATATTGGCGTATTTCTATATGCGAAAAAACACTTTTCATAAATTATTGTAACTGTAATACACACAGTATTCTATGAACTATAGTACAATGATTAGACTATAGTACACTAAAAGTATAAAAAAGGATGTCGGAAATAGTCATATGAGCGGAGCAGACGTGCAACAAAGGAGGAAAGTCAGAAATGTTAAAGATTGTTGATGTACAGGAGCATCACACAGTGAATTGGTACGAAAAAGATCATTTAGCCGGACAGATCTATTGTCTCAGTCTGGTGACTTATGGCAAATGTGTATATTGGGTGAATGAGCAGAAGCAGATTATGGAAAAAGGCGAAATGCTACTGATTCCAGCTCATCTTGCTTATTATGGCAAAAGTATTCCAACGATGATGCATACCAAATTAGTGATTTATTTTCGAGTAGAGCAACCGGATCTGGATTTATCGATTTTGCGTCAGCCCGAGCCATTAAGGCTCAAACTGGGCTGTTATGATCTCATTCATGAGAAGTTGAAAATGATTATTTCGCAATGGACAGAACATACTCCATATTATGAGTTGATGACTGAAACGTTGTTAATGCAGTTGTTAATTGAGATTAGCCGGGAATATGATCAAAAGCTAATCAGTGGCGATAAGCATCAATTGGTCGATATGATGAAGCATTATATTCAACGTAATTATAACCACCGGATTACCAAAGAACAATTAGGCGAAGTGATTGAGCGAACGCCGAATTATGCCGCTAATCTGTTCAAAAGTGTCACCAACCAGACGATCAGTGACTATGTACATCATCAGCGGATGAAGCGTGCTGTATATATGCTAACCGAATCTCAATTAACGATTGCTGAAATTGCAGAATTTTTGGGTTATCGTGATCTGTCGTACTTTTATCGTGTATTCAAGCGGATGATGGGTACTGTTCCTTCTGAATTGATGCATGATCGCCCACCGATCTTGTAAATCAAATACGATCAACTACAATCGTTCACGAGTCTGCTTGGGCGATTGACCGATCACTTTTTTGAACATTTTAGAAAAAAGAAAAGGATCGGTATACCCGACCGAACGAGAAATATCGCTGATCGATAACTGACTATGATGAAGTAATTCTAACGCTCGTTTCATACGATATTCGATCATGAATTGTTGCAGAGATACGCCAAGTTCTGCTTTGAACAGCCCTGATAAATACGTACGATCAAGACCGACAGCCGCAGCGATATCCAGTACACTGATCTTTTGACTATAACTGTTTTCGATATATTCGATCGCTTGTTGCAGATAACGTTCTCTCGAAGGCGTGACCCGTATAGGGGTAGTCGATACTGGAGCACAAGCGATCAATTCATAGATTAACTGATACAACATACCTTGCGCATAGACATCTTCGCCTGGTTCATTGTAAGCCGCTAACAGTTGATCATAGAAATGCTGGAACCATGCTCTACCCTGACTATCATATACAGGATGATCGAGTGTAAGATGTGCACGCTGCATTAATGATTTGGCGTTGATTCCTTTGAATCCTATCCACGTATAGACCCACGGATCATCAGCATCGGCTTCATAATTCATAATAGTATCGGGAAAAATCAAAAATCCCTGTCCTGCTGTAAGAGAATATTCTTTGTCCTGAATACGCAAAATACCTGATCCGCTATGAATATAATGAAGAATATATGAATCTCTAACTCCTGGCCCCCACGCATGGCTTGCTGTACATTGTTCTGTTCCGAAAAATAATAAATTCAAATCCATCGGCGGATAAGATACGGAATGCGTGTAATGCGTATACGGTAAATGGTGAAGCAACATAATATCGATTCCTTTCCACAACACAATCTCTATCTATATATCATTAGTATATCGTACATACATCTTTTAGAGATACAAATATAAAATGGGATTATGCCATGTTTATGATCGTTTACTCTATGTTTTTATAAAGCGCTTACCTCTATAGTTAACTGTATCAAAGCAGTCTAATAAGGGATACCTATGGAGGAGTTATAACGATGTCTAAAATTACGTTTATCGGTGCAGGAAGTACAGTATTTGTCAAAAACGTATTAGGTGATGTAATGCTTACACCTGCACTACAAGGATTCGAACTGGCTTTATACGATATTGATGTGAACCGACTACAAGAGTCCGAAAATCTATTAACCAGTATCAAAAACACAGTAGGAAGTACATGTAATATAGTAACGTATACCGATCGCAAAGAAGCATTACGTGGAGCAAAATATGTGATTAATGCGATTCAAGTGGGTGGATACGATCCATGTACAATAACGGATTTTGACATCCCTACAAAGTACGGTTTGCGCCAAACGATAGCAGATACATTAGGTATTGGAGGGATTTTCCGTAATCTGCGTACCATTCCGGTGATGCTTGAATTTGCACAAGATATGCGTGAAGTTTGTCCGGATGCTCTATTTTTGAATTATACGAATCCAATGGCGGTATTAACAAATGTGATGAACACTTACGGGGGCATTCAGACTGTGGGATTATGCCATAGTGTACAGCAATGTATTCCGAACTTATTTGATGCGCTGGGTATAGATAAAACAGGTATTCAAGCGAAAATTGCAGGTATTAATCATATGGCATGGCTGTTAGAAGTCACGCGAGATGGAGTAGACCTGTATCCTGAGATCAAACGACTTGCCGCTGAAAAGCAAAAAACCAAACATGATGATATGGTGCGTTTTGAGTTGATGTTGAGATTTGGGTATTATGTGACCGAGTCTTCTGAACACAATGCTGAATATCATCCGTATTTTATCAAACGTCAATATCCTGAACTGATCGAAAAGTTCAATATTCCCTTAGATGAATATCCACGCCGTTGTGTAGAGCAGATCAAAGGGTGGAATGATATGAAAGAACAACTATTTGCGAGTGAACATATTCAGCATACACGTAGTCTGGAATATGCTTCTTATATTTTAGAAGCGATCGAGACCAATACACCTTATAAAATTGGAGCCAATGTAATGAATACCGGTCTGATTCCGAATTTGCCGACTGAAGCATGTGTTGAAGTGCCTTGCCTGGTGGATGCTTCAGGAGTTACGCCTACGTACGCAGGTCATCTTCCACCACAATTAGCTGCACTGAATCGTACAAGTATTAACACGCAGTTGTTGACAATTGAAGCAGCGATTACAGGCAAAAGGGAACATATTTATCATGCAGCTATGCTTGATCCCCATACATCTGCCGAGTTGTCGATAGACGATATTGTAGCGCTGTGTGATGAATTGATTGAAGCGCATGGAGATTGGTTACCTCAGTATAGCTAAAAAAAGGTAAACAGAAATATAGGTAAAGTGGTACTCCTAGTGTGAACAGGCATGGTATGATGGATGCTAACATCACTTTTAAGAACACAGGAGATATTACAAATGATGAGTAAAAAATCTTGGTCGTTGTCGTTGCTCAGCGTGTTACTACTATATATAGGTCTGATTCCGACAGTGTACGGAGCCAGTGCAACATCTACATCATCTACAGACCTATGCTCGGCTACTACCAAAGTCCGCAAACATTATATTAACGTCTCTGTAGCTACGCTGTGGAAACAACCAGGTCTGGAGCGTGCGATAGACGCACCTTCATTATCCAATCCGGTCGATATGAAAAAGTGGACATCCGCAATGTCTTCTGTCACGCAGCGCAGATGGTTAACAGGCAAAACAGAAACTCAAGCTTTATATGGTCAAGAAGTACGTATGTTGCAAGTGAAAGGCGAATGGGCGCAAGTTGCTGTAGTCGGACAATCTACACCGAAAAGCAAATACGGCTATCCCGGCTGGTTGCCTAAAGCACAGGTAAGTACATTAAGTACTATGGATTACAGCAAATGTCCGATAGCGATTGTGAGTGCAAAAACAGCTTATGTCTACAAAGCAGATCAAACTACCAAAAGTGTAGAAGTTAGCTTTAACACACGTTTTCCAGTGATTGCGCAAGCTGGCAATTGGATTCAAGTCTGGACACCTAATGAGAATAAAGCATGGATGAAAAAATCAGATGTAGTAGTATACGATTCATTACAGGATATACCGAAGCCTACCGGTGCTGATCTGGTAGCGACAGGCAAACAATTTCTAGGATTGCCTTATCTGTGGGCAGGCATATCTGCGTATGGATTCGATTGCTCTGGATTTACATCAACAGTATATGGTTATTATGGTATTGCTTTACCGCGTGATGCATCTGCACAGATCAAAGAAGGTACAGCAGTAAGCTGGAACCAGTTACAACCAGGTGACCTTATGTTTTTCGCTACAAATAATGGTAAAGGCAGTGTTCATCATGTCTCTATGTATATCGGCAATGGACAAATGATGCACTCACCCAAAGCAGGGAAAACAGTAGAAATCATTTCTATCCATACCAGTGCATATGCTAAAGAATTTGCAGGTGCTCGTAGATATCTTGATTAACATATTGCTTCAAATAAAAGATTAGTTAGAACTCTATGCCTTGTATGAGGTATAGAGTTTTTTTTGTTTTCAATCAGTATAAAAATATAAAATGATATAATTCATATAAATATTAATTAATTACATATAAATAAATATTTAGCTTGAAACAATCAAAAATAAACTATATATTATCTTTGTAAGCGTTTTAATTATTGGAAAGATACAAAAAATGATTGTAGATCACATCAGAAATGATAACAAATATATTAACTATCAAACATCTTTTTATACAAAGGAGATCAAGTAATGACAAAAAATATGTGGACCAAAACAAGTCTACTGGCATTAACTGCTGCACTGCTTTTACCTGTAGGGCCGACATGGGCAAGTGATAATGGTAGTCATCTATCAGCATCTGAGTCGGTACGTACAACAAGTGACAGCGCAAATAAACAAACAGCGCCTACGTATCAGGAAGCTTCTGTGCATGATCCGTCTGTGATTCGTGTGGGCGATGAATTTTATATTTTTGGTTCCCATTTAGCATCTGCCAAGTCTAGTGATCTTATGAACTGGCAAATGATTTCTTCCGGTGTAGCCAACGGCAATCCGTTGATTCCTAATGTAAAAGAAGAACTAAAAGAAACGTTTGATTGGGCGCAGTCAGATACGCTATGGGCTGCGGATGTGATCCAGTTAGCAGACGGTAAATTCTATATGTATTACAACGCATGCAAAGGCGATTCTCCTCGTTCTGCACTCGGTGTAGCAGTCTCGGATAATATCGAAGGCCCTTACAAAGATCAAGGTATTTTCCTCAAATCAGGGATGTGGGGCGAAGCGGGAGCAGGCGGCACGATCTATGATGCAACTAAAGATCCGAATGCTGTCGATCCCGATACTTTTTTCGATAAAGAAGGCAAGTTATGGATGGTCTATGGTTCATACTCTGGTGGTATCTTTATTCTGCAATTAGATCCGGTAAGCGGTAAGCCACTTCCAGATCAAGGATATGGTAAAAAGTTAATCGGTGGCAATCACAGTCGTATCGAAGGGCCGTATATGCTGTATAGCCCTGAGACAGATTATTACTATTTATTTTTATCTTTCGGCGGACTGGATTCATTCGGGGGCTACAATGTGCGGATTGCTCGTTCTCACAATCCAGATGGCCCTTTTTACGATGCGCAAGGGAATGATATGACCAATGTACAAGCTGATCCTTCCAAGCCAGTATTTGACGATGCTTCGATAGCACGTTATGGTGTGAAGATTATGGGGAATTATCAGTTTGAACGTGAAATTGGTGATCCAGGTCAAGGTGTTGGAGCTAATGCAGTCTCTCCAGGGCATAACTCCGCTTATTATGATGAGCAAACAGGCAAGTATTTTCTTATTTTCCATTCTCGATTTGTAGATCGTGGGGAAGAGCATGAAGTGCGTGTGCACGAGATGTTTATGAATGATAAAGGGTGGCCTGTTGTCGCTCCTTACCGTTATGCAGGCGAACAAAATGTTGCTTCACCAGTCAAAGCTAGCGATATTACAGGTGAATATCAATGGATTACACAGGATAAAGAAATCAGCGCCAATGTACATTCATCGGTATCTGTTGAGTTACAAGATAACGGTAAGATTACAGGGGCAGTACAAGGTACATGGACATTACAAGATGATCATAACGTACAAATCAATATAGATGGTGTGGAATATAATGGTGTCTTCCTCCACGAGACAAACCCGCAATCAGGTGATACAACGCTGACACTCACAGCATTATCGGAAAGTGGTATAGGTGTGTGGGGTAGCCAGATGGCACCCAGAAAAGACAAGCAATTCGTATCCGCTGTGGACAAAGATCTGGATCTCGGGGATATTAGCGCTGTGTTCTATAATCTTGATCTACCTGATAAAGGTACGCATAACACGCAGATCACATGGAAATCGTCCAAGCCAGATATCATTTCAGACAAAGGAGTCGTGACACGTCCTGAAGCAAGCAAAGGCAATGCCAAAGTGACGATGATTGCAACAATCACCAAAGGCGATGCGAAAAAGAACAAAAATTTTAAAGTGACTGTGCTAGAACAAGGGCGTGGGTCTTTGTTAGGTCAGTATGATTTTAACCAGACATCAGGTACAACTGTACAAGACAACACTTATAATCATTATGACGGAACACTTCATCATGGAGCCAGTTGGAGCACCGCAGGTGTACAAGGTGGAGCCGTAGCACTGAATGGAGCGGACGGATATGTACAATTGCCGGGTACAGTGACGGATGGACAAGACTTTACGTTTGCAGGTTGGGTGAACTGGCAAGGTGGAGCTGCATGGCAACGTATTTTGGATTTTGGTAATGGCATGAATAGCTTTATGTTTTTGACACCTTCTCAAGGCACAGGCATGCAGTTCACTATTCATCAGCAAAATACCGACCAGAATCTAATCACTTCAACACCGCTTCGGCTCAATCAATGGGTGCATGTAGCTGTTACGATTGAAGGAAATACAGGAAAGTTATATGTAAATGGAAAGTTATCTGCGACCAATGACAAAATGACATTTAATCCAAGTGATTTGATGACACGCGAAGCTTATTTAGGCAAAAGCCGATTTGCAGCAGATGCGTACTTTAAAGGGATGATGGATGAAGTGCGAGTTTATAATAAAGCATTAAGCGAAGCAGAAATTCAAGTATTAGCCAAATAAAAAGTACAACTGTTCTTGCAACATCTAAGGATACAAAGAGACATAGTACAATCAGCTGTAAGTCAAATCGATATACAATCTTTATTCCACAATAAACAGCGTCGAGTGCTTTGTAGGCTCGGCGCTGTTTATTTGAGTACATGCTATAACAAAATAATATCATCGAGTATAACCATGACATGATTAGACAAGATGTAGATGTTGTTCAATCTGATCAGCTTTATGCCAATCTTGTTTGGCTTTGTCTGTTTCTCCTTGAAAATCGTAAATATAACTACGATTGCGATAGTATAATGCGTTTGTGTCGGGATCACATTCTATAGCTTTACTGTAATCAGCTAGAGCTGCATCATAATCTTTGAGCCGTTGATAAGCATACCCACGATTGTTGTACGATAAAGCATGGTTAGGATCAATAGCAACAGCTTGATCGAGATACTGGATAGTTAATTCATAATCATTGTTTTCTAGGCAATACCAACTACAGTCAAAATAAATCCAGACGGCTTCCGGTTCTATTTCCATTAAGCGATGATAATCGTGAATCACCCATGAACGATACCCTTTGGCTTTGTACAGCGCAATCCGATTAATATAGGCTTGCGAATTGCGTTCATCCAGTTCTAATGCTCTGGCATAGTCATGTAGCGCAAGTTCATCTTCTTGCTGGCATTGATAAGCCCATCCACGACTGACATAGTATTTGGATGTATCAGGATAGAACGAAATCGCTATATTGTAATCTTGAATCGCCAGATCATATTGTTGTCGGCCCAGATAAATCAATCCTCTATTGTTATAAGCTCGTGCTTGGTTCGGTTGTAATTCGATCGAGCGTGTATAATCTTCCAATGCTAGATCAGAACGTTCATACACTTCATTGTAAATCCAACCCCGATTATAATACGCATCACCATAATGTTGCTCCAAAGCGATATAGATATTCAAATCTTCAAGCGCTAACGCATATTCTTGTAGATCGATATATAAGAGTGCCCGGTTGTAATGCATATCAATATTATAATCGCCACATTCCACTGCTAATTGATAATACTGTAGTGCTAGATCTTTATTGTCTATTTTTCCATAATAAATGCCTAGATTCACATAAGCATTAGCATAATTAGCATCCAGTTCAATCGTTTTCTCGTAATCAGCAACGGCTTGAGTATAGTCATCAACTCTTGCATAAGCGACACCACGATTGTAATAAGCATGTGCATCAGGCTGAAGTTCCACTATCGTATTAGCATATTCCAGTGAACGATAGATATCTTTCTGTACAAAATAAATCTGACAACAATGGTAATACGCATCAATATGTGCAGGATAACGATCAATCGCCTGATGGTAACTACGCAAAGCTAAATCCCATTTTTGATCTTTTTCATACAGTAAAGCACGTGCGAAATAAGCAATATCATTTTCAGGATGATTCCGAATCGCTTGTTGATAATCTTTGATCGCCATTGCAGGCTGGTGGATCTGTTCATATACTTCTGCACGTACAATATGTATTCTTGCCAGCAGATGACGATCAGTCGTCTGAGCAATAAGTGTATTTAGACGTGCTAGCTTATCATCGCTATGCTCTAATTTACGAATACGATCTAACTGTTGCCCGACATCCTGATACAGATGAAGATTGTGAACCGCTTGCAATTGTATTCGTACAAAACGAACAAGCTTCCGTATCCCTCGCATAGCATAGATCACAAGAGTGATCACCGCAAAAACAATACCTATCCCAATAACGATCCATATCGGATTCCATAGATCAGGTGTACTCCAGACCAGAAGGTTATGATTCATCTGCAACATCCCTTAGTATTTTCAAATTTAGGAAATACAATAATTATATAATAAAGTTTTCCATATCATATACGAAAAAAGAATCTCGAACAACAAAAATTGTCGAAAAAACAGATCTTTCTATTTGACATTGCTATCAATTCATAATATGATTTGACCAGAAAACTAAATTGGTTTTTTGGTCATGGAGGTAAAGCCAATGAATGATATACTAAACCAGAACCACCATTTGGAGGAAGATTCTTGTTTGCAACAAATGGTGCCGCTATTCATTTTTGGATCACTGGAGGATATCATGATGGAAGAAATATATGTAGATGAGAGACGTTTAAAAATTTTAAAAGCAGCCAAACAGGTTTTTTCTTTGTTTGGATATAAAGGAACAACAGTAGAGCATATTGCCAAAACAGCAGGTATTAGCAAAGGCGCTATCTATCTCTTTTTTGAGACCAAAGAAGATATTTTAAAAGCGATTATTCAAAATGTGAATGATGATCTGGCTCAGACGATAGACGACAACATGGCGATCGAAGGAACGATTCATGAAAAGCTTCATCATACAATACAGGGGTGTATGCAGTTCCGCAAAGATCATGAGTTGTTAGGTAAGTTAGAACAAGAAGCGATTGAATACGCGACAGAAGCTTCCAAAAATGCGCTGGAAGAAATCAATTGTGAAACGATTCATATTATAGCCAGCCGTTTGGAAAAAGCAGAACAAGCGAATTTGATCAAAGTACCCGACAAATTATTAACAGCATTCTTACTATGCCGTATGTATGAAGCACTTGTATTTGAGTGGGAGAAATTTGGAGACCCTTTATCAGCAGAAGAGATTTTGGAACAGATTAAGCGATTTATTTTATAATGATTTTGAGATGATAAGGAGCAGATGAGAATGAAGATACGCAGTTTATCTGCTTTGTGCATAGTCTTAATGATGACTATTTTGAGCGCTTGTTCTACAGTAGATAGCCAAGCGCAAAGTGAAGCGCAAGCAACCGTTGAATTAACAACTGTTAAAAAAGTACCTTTAGATACAACGTATGATCTATCTGGAACATTAGCGGCATCTGATGAATATCCGGTTTCTTTCAAAATTGCTGGTACAGTAGAAGCAGTTAATGGCAGTGTAGGTGATGCTGTGAAGCAAGGAGATGTACTGGCTACTCTCGATCCTGCTGATCTTCAGTTAAAAGTAAGCAATGCTCAGCAAGCAGTCGATCAAGCACAAGCAAGTGTATCCAGTGCACAAGCACAACTAAAAAGTGCTCAAGGTGGACTTAGCAAAGCGCAAGCTTCCAAGCAATCAGCAGCGGCCAGTGTAGCAGCGGCAAATGCCAAAGTCGACAGTGCTCGCGCAGCAGAGCGTGGCGTAACAGATGGAGCGCGTTCTCAACAGAAGAATCAAGCAATTAATGCGGTTAACAAGGCACAGACAACATATTATCAAAATAAAGCGGAAGCAGATCGAGCGTCTACTTTATATCAAAATGGACTATTAACCAAGCAAGAATATGAGCAAGCACAGACAGCAATGCAAGTAGCTCAAGAAAGTCTAAATGATGCAAAGCAACAATTATCATTATTGGTCGAAGGAGCAAGTCAGTCTGATCGTGCAAGTGCAGCCTCAGCAGTGAAAGAAGCGCAAGCGGGTGTACAGTCTGCTCAAACAGGTATAGAGCAAGCAAATGCAGAAGTAGAGCAAGCACAAGCAGGTATTGCACAAGCCCAAGCTGGAGTAGAACAAGCCCAAGCGAGCTATCAACAAGCGATCGTAGCGCAAAAAGAAGCTTCTCTTAATCTATCCCGAACCACACTGAGATCATCGGTTAGTGGTGTGATTTTGGAAAAAGAGATTTCAAGTGGACAGACGATCTCCGCAGGTACTTCTGTATTTACGATCGGCAAAGTGAACCAGCTTAAAGTGTTACTACCGATTGCAGATCAAGAATTGAAAAACTGGAAAGTGGGTCAAAAAGTCAGTATTAATCTATATGATCAAGTACGTAGCGGTATTGTCAAAAAATTATATCCAGCAACCAATAAAAATACAGGATCTATCAATGCAGAAGTGGTAATCAATAATCCGCAACAAGATTGGAAACCCGGTCAAGTGGTCAAAGCTTCAGAGCAAGCTACAGGACGAACCGGCATCGCTGTACCTGCTTCTGCTGTAGTGAGCACATCGAATAAACCTTATGTCTTTGTAAATCAAAAAGGAAAAGCAGTCAAAAAGACTGTTCAGATCGGTGAATTATACAATAATCAGTATGAGATCAAGTCTGGTCTACAAGTAGGCGATCAGATTGTCAGTAGTGGTGCAGATCGTCTGATGGATGGCGATGCGTTGCAAGTACAGAAGGGGCAATAACATGATTAATTATATCGTCAAAAAGCGCAAAATTACGTTGTTGTTCTTTATTGTACTCATTATTGTAGGGGTAGCCAGTGGACTTCAATTACCAAAGCAGTTAATGCCTGATGTGGTGGTCAAGCAAGCGATGGTGACAACAGTCTATGCAGGGGCTAATCCTGATCTGGTGGAGCAGACAGTTACCAAAGTCTTAGAACAAAAAATCAAAGAAGTACCTAATCTCAAAACCGTTACGTCTACATCAAGTGCAGGGATCTCTTCGATTATTATTGAGACGCAACCGGATGCTGATGCTCAGACAGTCTGGAATGATTTGCGCAAAAAAATTCAAGATGTAGAAGCTGATCTACCTGACGATGCAGATAAGCCAATCGTCAACGACAATTTAACCAAATCGTTTGTTCAATCGTTTGCTCTATATGGCAAATCTACGCAAGATATCTGGGCATTGAATGACTTAATGCATACATGGGAAGATCAATTGCGTTCGGTAGAAGGCGTTACCGATGTAGTGATTGATGGCATTCCTGAGCAACAAGTACGAATCGATGCCGATATGAATAAATTACAACAGTATGGCATTGCCTGGGAAAGTATTTTACAAGCGATCCAATCGTCTAATGATCGAGTGCCTACAGGAACGATTGATAATGGCAAACGAAGTTATGAATTGAATGTACCGCTTAGTTATGATGTGAATAAACTCAAAAAAATCGTAGTGTATCGTTCAGATACCAAAGTTCCTGTATATCTAGAAGATGTAGCGAATGTACAAATGAGTCATGCCAAAGCTGAATATCTTTCTTATTATAATGGCGTGCCTTCGATAGCGATTAAAATTAGTAGTGAAGTCGGTTCCGACGTACCTACGATGTATGAACGTGTAAATGCCAAAATGACTGAACTGCAAAAAACATTACCTGCTAATGTCAAAATCACTTCGTTATTTGCACAAAAAGATGAAACAGATCGCATTTTCCATGCATTAACCGAAGAGACTTTGATCGCGATTGCTGTAGTTGTCGTGATCTGTATGCTGGGCTTAAATATGCTGACTTCATTATTTGTCGCACTGGCGATTCCAGTCTCGATAGCAATCGCTATGATTCTATTGCCTTCGATGGGGATTACGCTCAATCAGATGACGGTTGTCGGATTGATTATTGTACTCGGTATACTGGTGGATGATGCGGTAGTCGTCAATGATAATATTGAACGGCGATTAAGTCATGGAGAAAGTCCAAGTGAAGCCGCAATCAAAGGAACCAAAGAAGTCGCTATCTCGATCCTGACAGCTACGTTAGCAACAATTGCAGCATTTGCACCATTGCTATTGTTAACAGGCGATATAGGAGAATTTATCCGTCCTATTCCTGTTATTATTTCTTTAGCGATGTTAGCATCCATGGTCATGTCGTTAACGATTATTCCTATTTTTCGTGAATGGTATGAGACCCGTCAATTGAAAAAAGGCAAAGCAACACGTAGTGATAAGCCTTCGGGATTACTGGGCAAACAGATTCAAGGAGCAACCAATGTCTATGCGCATCGTGTGATGCCGGGCATTTTAAAACGTCCTGTATTTGTCGCTATCTTAGGGCTGTTATTTAGCACATTAGCATATGTTCTAATCTTATTTACTCCTGTCGAATTGTTCCCCAAATCAGATAATGCAGAGCTTACGATCAGTGTGAAGATGCCTTCAGGAACATCGATCGAAGAGACGAACGATACTATAGAGCAAATGGCAGCATGGGTGAAAAAACAACCAGGTGTTACCAAAGTATCTTCTTCTGCTGGCGGAACCGCAGCGCCTTTATTTTCAAATATTACAAGTGTAGATAGTTATGGAACGAATCAAGGGGCTGTTGTGTTAACTGGAGACAAAGACAAGTTAGATGTCGCTACCGCTTCTACCCAATGGGCAGCAGAATTGAAAAAAGATTTCCCTGCGGTGACGACTTCAGTGAGTATGACAGAGCTTGGGATTCCAGTAGGTAAGCCCGTCTCTATTCGTATATCAGGTAATGACTTGGCTGAAATTCGCAAACTTACCGATCAGGTGAAAAGTGTAGTCGCGTCTACCAATGGAGCTACCAATGTCACCGATACGATGGGAATCGAAAGTTATTCGCTCGATTTTGTAGTTAATCAAGCGGCGATGGATCAATATCAAGTCACGTACAAAAACCTTACTCAAACATTGTTGATGATGGGTACAGGAGTCAAAATAGGCGACTTTGATACAGGTAAAGAATTAATAGATATGAAAATCTATATGAAAGATTCCAACCAACTCAATGCAGAGACATTATTCCGGCAAGCCAATGTAACTAATGAAGCCGGTGTACAGGTTCCCCTTTCACAGATCGGAGAGATGAAGCCATCCTTCTCGATCAAGCAAATCAATCATTATAATCTGGAACGAGTGAATACGATTGAAGCGGATGTATCCGGTCGTACCGCTACAGAAGTGATGGGCGATGTGCAAACTAAAATGGCAAGTGTATCGTTCCCGGATGGATACAAATGGGAAACAGGTGGAGAAACATCCAAACAAAGTGATATTTTCGTCGATCTCGGTAAATTATTTATCGTCGTTATCATGTTGATTATTATTCTAATTACGATGCAATTTTATTCGCTTTGGATTCCGGTAATCATTATGACGACTGTGTATCTAGCTGCGGCAGGTGGAGTACTAGGGTTATTTATTACTCGAACACCGATCGGATTTATGTCGATGATGGGTGTAATTTCATTAGCAGGGATTGTCGTACGGAACGGGATTGTGCTTATCGAATTTATCGAAGATGCGCGTAAAGAAGGCAAAGAATTGAAAGAAGCCATTATTTTAGCTGCTTCGGCAAGATTCCGCCCGATTTTGTTAACATCTCTGGCAGCGATTGTAGCTTTGATCCCGATGGCGACTGTCGGTGAGTTATTGTTCCGACCGCTTGCGATCGCGATTATTTTCGGACTGTTATTCTCGACTGTATTAACTCTGTTAGTCGTACCTTCGCTCTATATGGTACTTGTGCGCTCACAAGAGAAAAGAAAGCAACGCAAGTTAGCAAAAGAAACTAAAGTGTAAAAATAGCATAGATTAGATCATCAGGCGCTCTGAGGAGCGTCTTTTTGTGTATCATTATTTGCAAAAAGATAAAAAGATGTATACACAAAGGATATACTTAAAGCAGGAATATAATCTTTGTGAAAGGAGATGAAATAATAATGAGGGGTACAGTCAAAAAGTGGGGAAACAGTCAAGGTGTACGATTGCCTAAGTCTATTTTAGAGGAAGCACATATCAAAGAAAATGATGAAGTCGAGTTCTATGTTGTTGATGGTATTATTCAGATCAAAGCTGTAAAACAACCGATCACCTTAAAAGAACGATTTGCTTCATATACTACAGAAGAATTAAAAAGTAGTGAATGGGATACAGGAAGTCCTCAAGGCAAAGAAGTGTGGTAGCTCATTTTAAAAAGATTGGTTTATTGAAATCGAAATAATATATAGGAAGCGAGCATAATCATGAGCTATATACCTTCACAAGGTGATATTATTTATTTAGACTTTAATCCTACCAAAGGTTATGAACAAGCAGGTCATCGACCAGCAGTAGTGGTAAGTAATAATGAATTTCATCGTACAGGTATGATGATGGTTGTACCTGTAACTAACACTATTCAAAGACATCCTCTGCATATTCATTTAAATGAAGATAATAAAATTAAAGGCAAGATTATGTGTGAACAAATGAAGTCATTAGATTATAAAGCACGTTCTCCTTACAAAGTAGATGTACTACCATCTTCTATTCTAGAAGAAGTCATTGAGATTATCCAAAGTTGTTTTTGATAGTTATAATAAGATAATCAAAATAAAAAGAAAAGATAAGTCATTTTTTACCTACTCAAGTGAACACAGTAATGTTATAATTTGGATGATTTTCAAATGAGGCAAAGATTACATACAATATGCACTATTAAACTTCCAGACTGCCGCTAATCGAGAATTGTCACTTACATGATAAGAAAAGGGGTTAACCAATGTCTGACTTCCAACCGCCGTATCCGCCAAACGATTCTAAAGACGTACAAGACAACAAAGTGATGGCTATTCTTGCGTATATCATTTTCTTTATTCCTTTGCTTGCTGCTCGTAATTCACCATTTGCGATGTATCATGCGAATCAAGGATTGACGCTATTTTTAGTAGCTGTTGCGGCAAATCTAGTATTCTCGATTATTCCATTTTTGGGATTGTTACTTCCATTAGTGAGTCTAGCTATTTTCGCATTTATGATCATCGGTATTATCAATGCTTCCAAAGGCGAACGCAAACCTTTACCATTGATGGGCAATATTCAATTGATTAAATAAGAGATAGCTATCCAGCCTGATAAGGTACAGTTAAATCACAAAAAACCTTTACTGCTCTAGTATGCAGTGAAGGTTTTTTTGCGTAAAATAGCGCTGAGTAGTATAGGCGTGGCTTCTTGTAGTTGGATAGAAAAGTGATGTTTGCGATAGCAAAGTATTTTACATCTTAATGAATGTTCAATATAGACAGATGTACATCGTATTTGTAAATAGATAAACAGAAATGATATTTAGATTATTGTCCTAACTGTTGGAACTGATTCATCAGTCCATTGATCTGATCGATCGTCTGAAAAATTTGCGAATTATTTACTTTTTCCAGTGTAATCTGTCCGGCTTGAGCCTGGTCGATCAGCCCATTAATCTCTGTTCCTAATGTTTCGTTATAACCGATCAACTTTTGATGCAAATCTTGGGCAAACCCGGGTGCTTCTACATTGCTAAATTGATTGATTTGCGTCTGCATTTGTTGTAGTTCTTGTACAAGTTGGGTGCGTGCTTCTTTATCGACAACCGCTTGTTGCGTTAACTCAGGCAATTGACTGGAAAATTGAGAAGCTTGATCAATATACGAAGTAGCTTCACTCACATAATTTACTGATTGATTTACTTGATCCAGTGCAGAACAGCCAGACAACAGACTTATACTTAAAATAAGCAATAATAATCCTTTTTTCATCATAGGTCACTCCTTTGACAGATATCAAAATCTTTTTGCAAAGTATCGTTATTAACGTATACTACTCTGAGAGGAACACAATGGTTTCATAAATATCAAAGTTATAATGAGTTCAACCATATAAAGGGGATAAAACCAATGACAGATTCAATAACGACCGAGCAACGTATCGCTGAATGGATGGTAGAGCAGATCAAAAATCAAGGTACACTCAAACAAGAAGATGCGATTACTTATGTACGTGCAGAGTATGGAGAAGAGTATATATTTACAAGTGAAAGTGGAAATGTCTCGTTATCCAAAGAGATCAAAAAAGCGTTCCGCAAACACCATGCAGGCCGAGTCGCATGGGATCGAGATGGTTTTTTCTGGGCATGGACGTAATAATCCGCAAACACGTATCTAGCTCTTAAAAGCAGGATAGTGCCGTAATTGTATGGACAGGTGAGATGAGTAAGAGTTCATTCCAGCTGAGCGAGGATCAGACCTGTTGTGGCGTGCTAAGGCAATTTTGCTTCTGTACAGATATTCGATATACTTTACTCTAGTTTGATTGAGATTATCATTAGATAACAGATGGCATATAGACCATCACTATCCATTGGAGGGAAATACATTGAATTCAACAGCAGTGTTAGAACGCCAAAATGAAATTTTACGACGCAATATTGAAACGATGACGATGAAAAACAACAAAGATGGACTAAGCCGTCAAGAAAGCAGTTTTTATCATACGATGGTTAAAGAATGGCATCAAAATCAACATGAGATCAATCATAAGCGTGAGTAGTCACGTTACAACAATAGCATAGAGTATCTATAAGAAGTGTCTGCCTCGGGTAGATGCTTTTTTTGCATCATTTGAAATAATTGCGCTCCACTATCTATAAAATATAGAAAAATTAAAAAAAATCATTTTCACTATTGCAAACCCGTATATTCCGAGTATAATACTTGGTATATAAAAAGAATGAAGGTGATGGTAACTGTGAATCGTATTCAAGCAATGATATCCGAACGCAATGATGATTATTTGGATCTATTGAATTACGCGATCCAATTGGATGATGTACAGTGGCAAGAGGAGATTTTGGAATCGATGCGTAAGTTGAACGCTTCAGAAGAAACGAAGCAGGAATGGGCTACAACCGAAGACCTGTGGAGACAATTTGATAGGATCAATTCCAGACTTACCGAAATCTATTATTCGATTCGTGCCAGTAAAGACGATGCAGATAAGCAGCGCCTTTTGGAACAAATGTGGGAACTTAAAATGCAACGCATTGATGTATCTCGTCAAATTAAATCCGAAACTTCTAATATAGAGTGTTAATTATTGATCGAAATAAATACAAAAAAAGTGCCAGATCATTTCGCACATGATCTGACACAAGTAATAATAGATGAAATAAGTAATAAGATGTAACCTATCTGATCAAACACAACAAGCTAGCTGTTTTTCACATGAATTCTGTGAATTACATGCTAGCTTGTTTCATGTCGCGCATCATTGTCATCATAGAAGTCATCATTTCGTCGCACTCTTGCAATTTACTCATCATCATATCCATATCCATGCCCATATCTTTCATGTTCATGTCCATGTTTTTACATTGTGTCATCATCATGTTCATGTTAGTCATTTTGCTCATCATATCTTCCATCGACATACCCATCATCATTTGCATACACATTTTATCCATTTGCTCATCTCCTCGAATTGTAGTATCTTGCCCCTTGACTATACTATATCGCTCAAGCAGTTACAATATAATTGGAAGATATGTTTCTTTATACCAGAACGAAGAAAAGTCTATACAAAAAATCTGCCTGAAGAAGAGAACTCCAGACAGAGAAAATGCATGTAACACTTAGGAAATTGATCCTTATTTATATTGTTGTAAAAAAGGATGAAGCTTGTTAACGACATAGTGACTGCCACCACGACCGTTTACTTTTTCGACAACCGCAGCAAGTACAAAGGAAGCATTAGGATCAAAAGTGATCACGAATCCATTCTCCTGGCCACTTTCGCCTTTGGCTAACTTCAATTCTGCGGTACCTGTTTTGGCTGCTACCTGATAAGGAAGATCAGCAAGCGCATGTGCAGTACCACCTGAATTTTCAACGACTTGTAATAATGCACTTTTAACAGTATTAGCGACATCTGCTGTAATGATATTTGTGTTAGCAGGTGTTTTTTTATTCTGTGCTTGATCTTCAAATAAAATAGGGCTGATCAATTTGCCTTCTGTAATAAAAGGAGTAAAAGAAGCTGCCAAATGAATCGGTGACATCAACATTTCCCCTTGTCCATAAGCAGTATCTGCTAGAAGCACTTCTGAATCTAATGTGCTATGATCTTTATTCGCATACTGACTGGGCTTGAGATAAAGAGCATCTAATCCAAAATTACTTCCAAAGCCAAACTTCTGAATACCTTCGATAAATTTGGCTTTACCCATTTCAAGAGCTTCTTGAGCAAAGTAAATATTATCTGAATATATCAAAGCATCATTCATATTCACATGAAGCACATCTTTGACACGAGCTACATAATATCCGCCCCAACTGTTATCTTTACGCCATTGTAGACCTTGAATCGTATGGACTTTGTCCGGTGTCGTTACTTTTTCAGTTAAGCCTGCGGCAGCTGTAATCGCTTTGAATACAGAGCCAGGAGCATACCGATTAGTAAATCGATTCGTAAAGGGAAGATTAGGATCGTTGGAATAAGCATCCCATTCTGCTTGCGATAATCCGGTCACCATTTTGTTCGGATCATAAGCAGGAGTGCTTACCAGAGCGAGCAATTTGCCATTGGTCGGATTCATCATTACCGCCGAACCTGCATCTTGATTACCGGACATAGTAGTATACAGTTCACGTTGTACCGATGAGCTGATCGTTAACGTGATCTTTTCACCATCGACCGCTTTATGTTCAGCAATAATGGATTTACTTTTTCCTGTTTTATCAACTATTTCGATACGTCCACCTTTAGTTCCCCGCAATTGCTTTTCCATCGACTGTTCAAGCCCTGCTTTACCAATCCAATCTTGAGCACTGTAATATCCTTCGGTATCTTTTTCCAAATCTTCTGCTGTCGCTTGACGCACATAACCGATAAGATGAGCTGCTGCTGTACCTAGAGGATAATTACGAACTTCTTTGGTCTGCATTGAGACACCGTTCAGTTCGGTCGGGATGGTCGGATCAGTAGTTGTAGCAATTGGAACAAAATAATCGTCTTTGACCCATGACTGCTTGAGTGCTTTTTGAATCTGTTCTTCAGGCACATTGTAATACTCACTGATTGCTGTCAGAGAAGCTGCTTTGGAAGCATCATCAGCACCTAATTTGCCGGGTACGATTCCCCATTCATAGATCGTGCCTTTGGTTGCTAAAGGATATCCGTCTTTGTCGACTATTTCTCCGCGCTCTGGATGTAGAATCTGTACTTTTACTTTATCGCCTTGCGTCATTTCAGGTAAAATCAGTGCAGGTTGCCACTCAATACGCCATGTTTTGCCATGATCGCTATCTTGCTGTACAAGCTTCATCTGATATTTTTTATCGATATTACCAAGAAAGGTATTCATTTGAGCTGAATAATTCAGTGTGTATTGCTGTTTGTTATCTGCTACAGGGGCAGGTAATCCGGCATTCACTTCGATCGAAGAAACATTCATCCCGTCAAAGATCGCTTGATATTTCTGCACAAATTGTTCTTTGGTCATACCGGATTGTTGAAGCGATTCTGGTGTCATTAAGTTGTACATTTCGTCATAATTTTTGGTTTGCAATGTGTTAATATACTTCTGTACTGTAGTGTCCGGCTGTTCCTGAAAGCGACTTTGCATATATACATACAGACCAAGCCCACTAGCAATAAGAAACGAAAGCAGACCATAAATAATAATATGTTTCGTTTTCAATCGAAAAACCTCACTTTAGTCCATATCAATCAGAATAAATCTGATTATCGGTAGGATTTGTTGAAATCACTTTAGTATAATAAGATAAGGCGATAACTAGCGCTTGTTTACACTATAAAAGGATGTACGTTAGCAAACAATAGAACAAATCTGATGAAATTATCATTGTTTACGTATAGAAGGAGAGAGATCTAATGCCGGACGTTATCAAAATTGTAATCAATACTGCCGGTCAAGAAGGCGATGGTTCATTTGTCTATATCCAAAGAGGGCAAAGTATTCAGATCGGTAGACATGTAGGAACAGGGCAGATTGATCTACCTATTTATAATCAATTGGTGTCCAAGCAACACTGCACAATTCATCTTGTAGGAGACCAGCTATATATCGAAGATTTGGGTAGTAAAAATGGAACAGAATTGAACGGGCAACGCTTGGTTCCGTATCAGCGCTACGCAATGTCTGCGCAAGATCAATTAACGTTAGTGAACGGTTTGGTAGGTTTACAAATAGAACAAGGCAATCAATTAGAAGAAACGCGCGAATATGTACTTAGCGACCTGATCGATCATCGTATTCAACTACATGATTTTTTCCAGCGAATTGAAGTAGACGGAGAAAGTATTACATTATCGAAAAAAGAATACCAGTTATTCCGGTTATTGTACGGATGTCTGGATCATTTTGTTACACGTGAGCAGATTATCGAAGAAGTATGGTCAGAGCGGTATAGTGAAAATGCCGATTTGGTAGGGATCGACGAAGTCAATTCTTTGATCTATCGTACCAACAAAAAATTAAATAAACATTTTACGATCAAGTCAGTCTACAAAAAAGGGGTATATATGAAGAGAAGTGTTACTCCAACGATCCTTTCTTAGAACAGCATCGGTTTACATCATGAAGTCAATCACAAAGGGGACTACATATGACAGTACTTTTTTCGTTTTTGAAAAAATATCGGGTTGCAGCATTTTTGGCGCTGGGTATGATGTTAGTCGAATTGGCGCTTGAATTGTTACAGCCTTTTTTGATCTCCAAAATTATTGATGATGGTGTAACGCAAAAAGATATTTCGACAGTATTGTTGTGGGGCGGTATTCTTACAGGAGGTACAATTATTGCTTTTTTTGCAGGTATATTTGGGTCATTTTATGCCGCTCATGCCAGTCAAGGATTAGGTTATGATCTACGGGAAGCGGTCTATAACAAAGTACAATCGTTCTCGTATGCGTTATTTAATCGCTTTTCTTCTTCCTCTTTGATCACGCGTTTGACCAATGATATTACCCAGTTGCAAGATATGGTGTTTATGGGATTGCGATTTATGCTACGAATGCCGTTGTTGGTTGTCGGTAGCAGTGTAATGGCTTTGCTTGTTAATGTGAAATTAGGATTGTTATTAGTGGTGGGAATTCCGATTCTTTTATTTTTTGTTATTGTGATTATGCGCAGGGCATCAGGATTGTTCCAACAAGTACAGCGTCGTCTGGATACCGTTAACAGTGTGATGCAAGAGAATCTTACAGGTATGCGCTTGATTCGAGTATTTGTTCGCAAAAACCATGAACGTCAGCGGTTTGAAGAGCGCAGTAACAATTTGATGAAAGGCACCGTGTCGGCATTACGTTTAACGGAAACAACGATGCCTTTTATTTTATTGATTACCAATGCCAGTATTATTGCAGTTCTCTGGTACGGGCATTTGGATATTATCGTGGGTCAAGCTTCGGTCGGTGAAGTGGTAGCGATTATCAACTATGCGATGCGTACGATGGGTGCTTTATCTGCATTTTCAATGATTGTAGCTTCTTTCTCTCGTGCCAAAGCATCAGCAGAACGGATTCAAGAAGTGATGTTTACCGTTGAAGATGAACGTCCACAAGGCAATCAAGATCAATACGTTGCAGGTTCTGCTTCATCTGTAAGCGCATTACAAAAGTCTGTTCCTTCTAATATTGGTGTAGCTTTCCGTCAGGTGAGTTTTCATTATCCTGGTACAGAAGCAGAAGTGCTCCAAAATATTGATTTTATAGCTCGTGCTGGTGTAACTACAGCGATTATGGGTTCTACTGGTTCAGGTAAGTCGTCGCTCGTTCAACTGATTTTGCGATTATACGATAGTGATCATGGAGAAATTGATGTATTAGGTAGACGTATTCAAGAGTTAGATGATAATCAATTGCGTGGATTGATTGGGTATGTACCTCAAGAAATTGTGTTATTTACCGGCAGTATTCGTGAAAATATATCATGGGGTTATGAGTATGCCACACTTGAAGAGATTCAAGAAGCGGCTCGTATTGCACAGATTCATGACACTATTATCAAGTTGCCACATGGATATGATACATTGCTTGGTCAGCGGGGAGTCAATTTGTCAGGTGGACAGAAGCAACGGATCTCTATCGCAAGAGCATTGGTACGTCGTCCATCGATTTTACTGTTAGATGATAGCACCAGTGCATTGGATGTACGCACAGAATCGTTATTGCTTGATGCTCTACGTGAGTTATCATGTACGACATTATTGATTACACAAAAGATCAGTTCAACGATTCGAGCAGATCAAGTGCTGTTATTAAGTGATGGCAAGTTGATTGCACAGGGCGATCACGATCATTTGTTAGAGACCTCCGAGCTATATCAACAGATTTATGCATCCCAATTTGGAAAGGAGGAACGAGAGCATGTGGAAAGCACTAACTGATCCTTTACGTTATCCCAAACCTGCTGTCATGACGGAAGCAGTAGCAAACAAATCGACAAAAGTCGAACCTGTAGCTGGTAAAAAGCGTCGTGCAAAAGACTGGAAAGGGACGCTAGGAAGAATCTGGTACTACCTTGCTGAACGCAAACTGAAGTTAATGCTAGTACTCTTTATGGTGTTACTCACGTCAGCGCTCACGTTGCTCGGCCCTTATCTGATCGGGATAGCGATAGATGATTTTCTTGCTAGGGATGCAGGGCAGATGTGGGTCTGGTTCCTTGTTGGCTTAGCTGTCGTATATATTCTCAACTCGGTTACATCATGGCTGCAAAATATATGGATGATTGAGATTGCGCAAGAAACAGTCTACCGGATGCGAGTCGATTTATTTTCCCATTTGCACCAATTGCCTATTCCTTTTTTCGGCAAAAGACAGCAAGGGGAATTGATGAGTCGGGTGACCAATGATATCGAAAATGTCAGTTCTACACTTAATAGTTCGGCCATTCAAATTTTTTCTAGTGTATTGACGTTGATCGGTACATTGGTTGTGATGTTGTGGTTAAGTCCACTGTTAACACTGATTACGTTTCTCGTTGTGCCATTAATGGCGTTCGGCATGCGCTGGATTACAAGGCGTACAGGACCCTTATATCGTGAACGTCAGAAAAATTTGGGTGATCTAAACGGATATATCGAAGAGACGTTGTCTGGTGAAAAAATTATCAAAGCGTTTGCTCAAGAACAACGAGTGATCGGCGAATTTGGAGAGCGTAATGATCGCATCCGTTTATCTGGATTTTGGGCGCAGACGATCTCCGGGTTTATTCCTAAGCTTATGAATGGATTGAATAATTTGAGCTTTGGTCTGATTGCAGGAGTAGGGGGTATATTGGCGATCAAAGGCATGATTACAGTAGGTGTGATCGTTATTTTCGTCGAGTATGCACGTCAATTTACCCGCCCGTTAAATGATCTTGCCAATCAGTGGAATACATTGCTGTCTGCGATAGCCGGAGCAGAGCGTGTATTTGAAATTTTGGATGAATCGGTAGAAGCAGAAGATGAACAACAAGCTGTTCAGGTAGATCATATCGAAGGTGCTGTCGTTTTTGATGATGTATCGTTTGCTTATGATACCAGTGAGGGTGGCGATACATTACAGCATATTTCATTTACAGCACAACCGGGTGAAATGATAGCTCTTGTAGGACCTACCGGAGCAGGCAAAACGACATTAATTCAATTGATTTCTCGCTTTTATGATGCCGATCAAGGCAAGATTACGATTGATGGACGGGATATCCAAAGTATTAAGCGAGAAAGTTTGCGGTCACATACAGCATTTGTATTGCAAGATTCATTTTTATTTGAAGGTACAGTGATGGATAATATCCGCTATGGTCGACTGGATGCGACAGATAAAGAAGTGCAAGATGCCGCAATCTTAGCTAATGCACATTCGTTTATCGAACGATTGCCTGAAGGATATAATCATCGTCTCAATCGAGATGGTGGTGGAATCAGTCAAGGTCAACGACAACTCATCAATATCGCACGTGCGTTGTTAGCAGATCCTTCGATTCTGGTATTGGATGAAGCGACCAGCAGTATTGATACGGTCACCGAGATCAAAATTCAAGAAGGGCTACAGCGCTTAATGGAAGGCAGAACAAGCTTTGTGATTGCGCATCGATTGAATACGATTCGAGCAGCCGATCAGATTCTAGTATTGCGAGATGGTCAGATTTTGGAAAAAGGTTCTCACGATCAATTGCTAGACACCGGCGGATTTTATAGCGACTTATTTTACAGTCAATTGCATTCATCCGATGCCTTGCAAGCTTGATCTTAGGCTCATCATTCCAGCACTTACCGAAGCAGTAAAAAAAGCAATGCGAGCAGAGCAGGAGCACCTTGCATCAACCAGATTCGGCGACTGGCTGTAGCACCGCCGTATAGAGCAGCGATCAGTACACAGATAATAAAGAATAATTGAATCTGATAGCCAAAAATAGCTGTCGGATGAACCAATCCCCAGATTAATCCTGCGGCAAGAAAGCCATTATATAGCCCTTGATTGGCAGCAAGTGATTTGGAAGATTCGGCAAATTCAGGCGTAAGATTGAACGTTTTTAGTGTGCGCGGCTTTGTCCAAAGAAACATTTCCATCACCATAATATAAAGATGTTCAACTGCAACTAATACAACAAAGATGATAGATAGTAGATACATGATTGTTCTCCTTTCTTGTCCAAAGATACTGTTAGTGTAGCAGAATGAATTGCAATGATACATCATTCCACGAAAAAAAGATGCCGTTTGGTTAAGGCATCTTTTTTGCATTACATATGAAGCTAAGTATGAACGATCTATCTGCGAGTACGCTATTAATAATTAGAATAATTCGGCGGTGAGATCGGTTTTTGAATTAAAATTTGGTCGATAATACTACTTTCAACATAATCGTTACGCTCTTTTACCATCGTATGCAAAAGAAAAGCATCTACAAACCACCATATAGCGGTTATAAATGAGCCGAAAAACGTCAGCGTCAAAATCAATTGTGCAATAGCAGAACCCGTTTTGCCCATATAAAAGCGGTGTGCTCCAAATATGCCTAAGAAGAACCATAGAACATAAGCTACTGTCATATCTTTACCATAGGCTCTAACTTCAGATTCAAGCAACATGAGTTCACGCGTATCTAACTGACTTTTACGTTGCCAATTGTTATAACTTAATCCCATTTCTATCACTCCTTTACTATCAAAATAGTCGTACCTCTCCATCAATAATGCCATTTTAACAAGATTATCCCATTTAATCTACTGTATTCTACGTTGTTAGATGAGGGAAATATTCATTATATGACATTGATTTTGAAAAAAAGATGAGAGTAATTATTTCAAATCTCTTTTTCTACCAATTGTAAAAATAGTTGGTAACTCTTCATTATACATGGTAATATAGACAACGAATTTAAAAATAGATAATATTACCTAGTTCATTTTAACTATTCTTAGGGGGGAATAACAATGTCTTTTTGCACAAAATGCGGTACACAGCTTCAACCCAATGAAATACATACTTGTGTTTCTACAGAACAACCGATAGTAAATGCTGCTTCACCAACGTCTACACCATCACCGATATTAACATCAGCAAGAGATCATCTAGCACATGTAGACAAGCATAAGATTTTGAATTTACTCAAAAATCCGATGTCTGCTTTGCAACTAAGAGCAGAAAGCGATCTATTGTACGGAGTTTTAGGATTGGTTGTATCATTGTTAGGTTTTGTTTTGTGGGCATGGTCATTTAAGCATCAATTGATCAAGCTAATGATTTTAGGATTTGGAAGTTTGATAAGTGATGACAAAGAATCATATCACGAAGCTAGTGAATATTTGCCTATCGTAAATCATATGTTATTGCTAGGTCTAATCTCGTTAATCGTACTGGTAGGTATAACATTTTTATTAGGCAACAAAATGGGATTACATAAATTACATTGGAAAGATAGCATGGTACAGCTAGGCGGATTACAACTTATTTCAGGTATTGGATTTATCGTAGCAGCTCTTATGATGTTTATATCTATCAAATTGTCATTTGTACTATTATTTACTACTTCGCTAGCTGCATTGGTTTTAACATTGGTTGCAGGTATCGAAATGTTCCGTATCCAGCGTGATCGTCTAGCTTTATTTATTGGACTTACTGTATTGATTCAAGTGTGTGCTATTCTTGTTGTCTTTAATTCCTTTGGTAGTGAATTAGTAGAAGAAGCACAACGGATTAGCCGTAATTTATTTTAAAATCATATAGAGCTACGCTAACTTAATGAATAGTGATCCAAGAAAGGATATTACCTGTTATGTATTGTGGAAATTGTGGAACAAAGACACAACCAGATTGGGTATTTTGCAAAGAATGTGGACATCGATTACAACCAGAAGCATCTGCAAATGAAATTAGAGCAACAGAACATGTACCTGTAGTTGCCAAGCCAGCACGTCAACCGATTCAATTATCGCGTCGAACCAAATTATGGGGCGGTGTTGGAGCCGGAGTCATTGTGTTGTTGCTGATTGCTTTTCTAGTGTTGCGTGCTACTTATGGTCCTTCATCTGCGGAAGAACTTGCTCAGCAAATGAAAGAAGCTGTTCAAGCCGGAGATGCCAATACGTTAGCCAGTTATTTAGATGATAAAGATTCACCGTTACACCAGTCAGACAAAATATCTTTATTTGCTGAAACGCTCCAAACCGATGATGCTAAAAAAGCATATAACAATGGTATTGCCCAAGCATTAGATCGTGCAGAATATATTCAGAAAGAAAATGCTTCGCTAGCAGATGCAGTGAAAAAACAGATTCGGGAAAGTCTAGGCGGAGGTCAGTGGTTGACACTTGTACCTGTAGAATCATGGCGTGGAACCAAATGGACAGCACATATAGAGCCCGTACAGATTGAAGCGTCTTTACCTTATCTCAATGAAAGTCTAACTACCTCAATGACGATTGGTAATGTAGCGGCGCAAGACAATCGTATTCAGGACTTGTGGCCTTCTGTATATACGTACAAAGGCGTAATTCGTGGAGAGTTCGCTGAAGCGCCTGTTACTGATACAGTAGAAGCTTTTAATACGACTGAAAATAATAAAGCGATCCTGGATTATACCCAGCTTGCTTCATTGGAAGTTCAGCTTCCACCGGTAGAATCGACCATCACATTAAATGATAAACCGATTACAGGTACACCTGGAGATTATCTAGATATTTTACCTGTACCCGCGCAATCCAAATTTGTAGTCACTACGCAAGCACAAGGATCAGAGATTACGGGAGAGACCACACTTCAATCGGGTGAACAAGATCGTTATGATTTGAATACGATTTTGCAAAAGCCGATCGCCGACAAGTCACTGGATCTTATCTATAATGCTTCGACTAGCCTGGCAGAAGCGATCAATACAAGCAACGCCAAAGCAGTCAAAGGTGTTAATCCCAATTCAGATTATTACAATCGTGCTACATGGGAAATGAATAGTTACTTTACGCAACCGAAATATACATTGCAAAAAGTAGTAATCGATCTCGATTCTATTCAAATCAACAAAGAATCGATTGAAATCACAGCTACACAGGTATATACAGCCAAAAATGAAGATGGCACGTCTAATGATAAAAATGTAAGTTGGACTTACCAGATTACCCAACAGCCGAATCA
Source organism: Paenibacillus sp. KACC 21273 (assembly GCF_028736095.1). Taxonomy (NCBI): domain Bacteria; kingdom Bacillati; phylum Bacillota; class Bacilli; order Caryophanales; family Paenibacillaceae; genus Paenibacillus; species Paenibacillus sp. KACC 21273. The sequence continues at coordinate 5,081,660 of NZ_CP117876.1, read as the reverse complement.
AAAACAATGGTGGATCGATTCTGCATCTACAAGTTGGAGCAATGCAATAAATGCTAAAAATACGATTGAAAAAGCAAGTAGTGCAACGACTACATCAGCAGAAATAGACTCTACAGATCAAGTATCTGCCAATACAGCTTCTACAAGTACAGCATCCACAGATAAAGCATCATTAGAAAGTGCAGAAGTAACAGATACATCAATTCATGATTTTATGACCGACTATCTAAGCACTTCGGTAGATGCGATCAATGCAGGCGATTTTAGTATGGTTTCTTCATTATTGGATGCAGACGGCCCTGTGTACAAAGAATCATCCAGTTATATCGATCATCTTCAAAGTAAAGGAATCACCGAAGAATTGGTCAGTTCAACTGTCCAATCATTCAAAGCCAATACAGATAATACGTATACTGTACACACTACAGAAACATACAATATTATAGCTAAAGATGGTACAACACAGAAGAAGTCGTTCAACTCGGTATATACGCTGAAATTAATCGACAATGAGCTCAAAACGTATCAATTGGTTAGCACGAAAGAAATATAATTATCCAAAAAGAACCTCTCCTAATACAAATGGAGAGGTTCTTTTTTTGCAGAATGTATTAGACAACGACTGCATAATTTTTAACAAATGAAGGGCGAGGGAAAATAGAAGGTTGCTGTGCAGTAATGCCTTCAGACGTATCCCGTTTACGATGAGCATGGCTGTAGGCTTGAGATTCTTGCCATGCTTTGAAATGCTCTTCCGATGCCCAGAGCGTCATAATGACATACGTATCATCATCAAGCGGACGCATCACTCGAATCCCGACAAAGCCAGGTTCGTCTTCCACTTTACGCGCGCGATTGCTAAAGCGCTCTTCAAATGCAGATCGACCATCTGCGGTTACTGGAATATTGTTCAGTACAGCATAACTACCGCCAATATCCCCACTATGATCCAGCACCTCATATCGTGATGCATTTTCAGTGTTAAAATCCAATGGTTCATCGATCTCTAATACATACCGAGTCTCATCTTCATGTTGCAACGTAATCGTCTGTGGCAATTCAGCCGCTTCAGGAAAATGTTCTTCAAATTGGTGCGAGCTAATATAAATATACATCGTGATCCACCTTTCATATTAAACGAAATATGTGTCTGATATTTGCTGAATTCTTGTATCTAAAAGGATAATTATAATTTAACATGTTTGCAGACAGTATCCTAATTGCAATCTGACTAGTATGATCCCCGACTAAAGTCCAAATCACAAAACCGTCCTTAGGCGGTTGGAAAGAGGACGCTTATTTTCTATGATATAAGAAAGAGAATAAGAAAGAGGAGATCAATGATGAGAAAATTGTATCGTTCGAATCGTGATAAATATGTTAGTGGTTTAATCGGTGGAATGTCAGAAAGTTGGAATATCGATGCAAGTCTGTTACGGATTCTATTTGTGATTAGTGTGTTCGCCACGAGTGGTGCTAGTTTACTGGTGTATGTACTTGCTTTATTATTTGTACCCAAAGAATCAACGTATTAATGGATCGTAATTAAAAGTGATCAAAAGTCGCATTTTCTTCTACAAGTAGAAGAGTGCGATTTTTGATTTGTGTAATTATTAGAATATTGATAAGCCTTTTCTAACTTTCTCCATGTTCTCTATTGATAAAGTAGCTATGCCATCTATGCATTAATCTGCCTGATAATTTAATATAGTATCTGCTCATATGCTATACTATGGAATGGAAATCCCGGCAGATTCATGCGCTGTCACCATCAAGAGGAGGAAAGTTATGAAATCAAAATATTTGGCGGGTGGATCTTTAGCGATTATGGCGCTTGGATTTATAGCCACTCTGTTTTTTCCAAAAACAACGCTATTGTTAATTATTCAAGGCGGTTTTGAAGCCGGTCTTGTCGGAGGGATCGCAGACTGGTTTGCGGTGACTGCTCTATTTCGTCATCCACTCGGTATTCCGATTCCGCATACATCACTTTTAACTCGTAATCGGGATAAGATTATCCGTTCTCTGATCTCGGCGATGGAGAATGAACTGTTAAACAAAGAAAGTATCGAAAATAAATTGCGTCAATTCCGTATTTTTCCGTTTGCACTTTCTATGTTGACCCGTCAATTGGGCAAAAAGAAAATACGGCGTGAGTTATTAAATATGATGATTCCACCGATCGAACGGTTGCCTCTTGAACCGGTTGCTGCTTTTATCGGTAAAGGATTAGCAAATTATACGCAAAAAGCAGATTTGCAATCGGCTGCGACAACGGTGTTAACGAATGCGCTTAACGAGCGTTATGATGAGAAAGCATTAGACCATATTTTAAAAGAAGTAAGAACATGGGCAGCCCGTCCACAAAGCCGTGATACGATGGGTAAAATTGCTCATGAACAATTAGCAAATGTGAATATGGGCGGACTAAAAGGATTTGCTTTTCAAGCTTTTGCAGGCATGATGAATGAAGAAAGTCTGGGTAGTATTTTGCAAAATATGATTATTTCCGGTGTAGGTAAATTGCAGGAAAAAGATAGCGAATACCGCGAAGCAATTATCCGTGAACTACGTATCCAGATGTTCCAGGTTGTTGATGAAGAAGATAACTGGATGAAGATCAAAGACTGGACAGCAGAGCTAATACAGGGCGAATTTGCAAATACATTTATGATCGAGCGTCTGGAAGAATTGCGTCGTCTATTAGTATCTATGTTAGAGCAAGAACGAGATGGCGGTGGTCGTCATGTATTTGCGATCTATCGTTCGATTATTCGCGATCTTGGCAAAGACCCGCAAAAAGTTGCTGTATGGGAAGATCGTTTGCTACAAGGCATTATTCGTACAGTAGAGAAAAACCATTATCGTATCGGAATTTTGGTCAAAGAAAACTTAGACCGAATGGACGATGCAGCACTTGTCTATATGTTAGAAGAAAAAGTAGGACAAGATTTACAATGGATTCGTGTCAATGGTGCTGTCTGTGGTTTCTTAGTCGGTATTGTATTATCACTGATTCAATTGATTTGATCTATACCCCAAAAAAGGTATCTTCGCTGTTGTATACAGTAGAAGATACCTTTTTTCTTGATTATTTTTTTAACTGATCCCCAATTTTATTGATCTAAAATCGACAGACCGCGGAAAGCTAATGATTCATAAGGATGTAGTGTTGCTTTTTGCGCAGATTTTAGTAGCTGTGCGACTTCTTCAGAATGTTCTCCATGTGTAGCGATGATCAGTTCGGATTGCTCAATACGTTCTACCAGTTGATCGGGTAGTTGAAGCTCTGTCGATGATTTGGAGAAGTTAAGAATAATCAACCAGTGCTCATCGTTCCACTCACGAGTATATGCGAAAATATACGGATCATCTGAAAGTTCACAAGCGTATTTACCATAGATTAATGCAGAACTTTGTTTACGGATGTCAATCAATTGACGGTAAAAATGAAAGACCGAGTCTGGATCTTCAAGTTGCTGAGCAACATTGATTTCACTTTTGTTCGAATGAGCAGGTATCCACGGTTCAGCAGTCGAGAAGCCAGCATGTTCACTATCGTCCCATTGCATCGGGGTACGTGCATTATCCCGAGCTTTGGTACGAATACGCTCCATAATAACTTCAGGATCTTCGCCTTTATCGTCTACCATTTGTTTGTAATATCCTTGAGCTTGTTGTTCTTTCACATCTTCGATCGTTTTCATATGTTCGGCATTGGTCATACCGATCTCATCACCTTGATAAATATAAGGTGTCCCACGTAAAGTGAGCAAGAACATCGCTAGCATTTTGGCAGAATCTGCGCGGTATTCTCCTTCATGCCCTAGATAAGAGACTAAGCGAGGATGATCATGGTTACTGAGATAGATTCCCATCCAACCTTGTCCGTAAATATCTTCTTCCCATTTGGCGATAATTTCTTTGAGATCATGCAGTGACCATTCTTTGCTTTGCCACATATCCTCATCTGCATCACAGACTTTGGACGCTTCGATCATTAATACCATATTCATTTCTTCACGTTCAGGGTTGGTATATAATTTGACGTCTTCGATCGATACGCTAGAAGCTTCGCCTGCGGTAAACATTTTATAATTCGAAAAGACTTCAGTATATAATTCATGCAAGTACTCATGTATACGTGGTCCATTTTTATAAAATTCTTCGGCATTTCCTTGTAATTTGTTAGATGGTGGGGCGTCTGGAAAGCTTGTATGTTTGGAGATCATATTTACAGCATCAATCCGGTAACCATCGATCCCCAAGTCCAGCCAAAAGCGCATCATGTCTTGCATTTCTTGACGTACTTTAGGATTTTCCCAGTTCAGATCAGGTTGTTTTTCACTATACGAATGTAAATAATATTCATTGGAGTTTTCGTCTAATTTCCACATCGAATCGCCGACATAAGAAAGCCAGTTATTCGGTTCAGACCCATCTTCTTTGGGAGTACGCCAAATGTAGTAATCGCGATAAGGGTTATCTTTGGAAGAAAGAGCTTCTTGAAACCATGGATGTTGATCTGAAGTATGATTGACAACCAGATCCATAATTAACTTCATACCACGATCGTGTACCTCTTGCAGTAATACTTTCCAATCGTCCATCGTGCCGTATTCCGGCTGTATCTCTCGGTGTTCTTGAATATCGTATCCATAATCAGCATTAGGAGAAACATAAACAGGAGTGAGCCATAATATATCTACTCCAAGTTGTTGTAAGTAATCCAGCTTCGACCGAATTCCGGGAATATCGCCAATTCCATCATTATTGCTATCCATAAAGCTACGAGGATAAATTTCGTAAACAACACTTTCTTTCCAGAATTCTGGCTTCATAATCGTCTTCATTTGTCGGTCTCCTGTTCTGTTGTAACATAGGCAGTTACTTACTGAGTATTACCCTTTCAAACATGACAACAATCGCAGGCGGTCTAAAAGAAATAATCACTAATAACTATAGATTACTAGAAAACTAAAATTAGTTTGATTATAATGGTATCAAAAGATGGTATCATTATATGAACAATAAACAACGCAATACACTGACAAATATTTTTGAGGATCCTCTTCGTTCTAATATTGAATGGGCAGATATTGAATCATTGTTAAAAGCTTGCGGTGCCGAAATTACAGAAGGTAATGGTTCACGTGTTCGTTTTTATTTGAATGGAGTTAGAGCTGTTTTTCATCGTCCACATCCTAAAAAAGAAACAGATAAAGGTGCAGTGAAATCCATGCGCAAATTTTTAATAGAGGCAGGTGTAGATAATCATGATGAAATATAAAGGGTATGTAGGCGTTGCACACTATGATAGTGAAGCTGAGATTTTACATGGCGAAGTAATGAATATCAAAGATGTCATTACTTTTCAAGCAACCTCTGTAGAAGAGCTTCGAATGGCTTTTCAAGAATCAGTAGATGATTATTTAGAATTTTGTAAGGAAAGAGGAGAAGAACCGAGTAAACCATACTCAGGTCAGTTAACACTCCGTATCTCACCAGAAAACCATCAACTGGTTACGATTGCTGCACACAAAGCTGGAAAAAGTCTTAATCAATGGATCGCAGAACATATTCAACAAGATGCAGAAAAAGAAGTAGGTACACTAGTTTCAAAATTATGATTTATTCCATGTATAACAAAGAACCTCTCTTCGCACGATTGGCGTAAAAGAGGTTCTTTGTTATACATCTATTATTGCTAATTACCCATCAAGCGTACTTCATGTAAAGTAGGCGTATACCAATTATTTGGATTGTTATGGAGTACAGCATTGACCATATTAATTCGTACATAACGAGCGGTGAATGAGACCGCATCTGTTGTAAATCCATAGGTTGTATTAGTGGTGCGGTCAATCGTAGTGTAATTTACACCATCGGTACTGTACTCTATTTTGTATTTGTAATAAGCTTCAGAACCTTTGTACATAAACCAGGAGATATCGACTTCGCTGATCTTTTTGGCAGACCCTAGATCGACTTGCCACCAAGCAGGCCATGTGGCCGAAGATGCTGCCCAAGACGTCTGAGCATTACCATCATTGGCATTGGTAGTTGCAGAAGAAGAAGCGGTTGAGATCGCTGTAGCAGGCTTGCCTAGAGCATGATTTGTCAGAGCAGGCAAAGTCACTGTACCTGTAGCGGCATCCATATTCCAACTACTATACCAGTTGAGTGTCGCTGTACTGTTGCTATCATTTAATGTCAAAGGCAACCAGATAAACTTATGGTCACTTAAGTTTAGTGGGTTCCAACGGTCGCCCATATAAATATAGCTCGTACCTGCGCTACCTGTAATCGTTGCAATCGAATGAATCTGTGTGGCATACGCAGAAGGATCGCCAAAAGGAGACAGCGCCGACCATGTTCCTGTTATCGAAGAAGACGTTGCATAACTGCCTTGATTCGGATACCAGCCCGAAGCCTGAGAAGTAAATAGATAATATTTGCTTCCTTTTTTCACAACCGCAGGCGCTTCCCGGTAAGCACCTTCGAACACCCAGCCTACAAAAGAAGCCACTCCTGTATAATCATCAGTCAGGCGGAAGATGGCCATCGAGTTGTTGGCGCCACCGTTATTTTGACGGGATGCTGTAATTAGATAAGCTTTGTTATCTGTATCTACAAATACCGTCATATCACGGGATTCATAATCAAGTGGACGAAAGCTTCCTTTATACGTAAAATTGCCATCCGGTGTATCGCTAGTGGCGACAGCTACACGAGCTAGTGAGTAATCACTACCATTTTCATAGTGTGCCCATAGGATATACTTTTTGGTTGTTGCGTTGTAGATGACTTTGGGGCGTTCAATTTTGCTAGTATTGAGTTCGGTTGCGGAATTTTTGGTGAGGATACTATTACCAAACTTCCAATTTTTGAGATCGGTAGAGGTATATACATTTACTTTATCAAAAGTACCATTGGTTGCATGTTCACCGTACCAGTAATATGTAGAACCGACTTTGAGAATATTACCACTGTTCGCTTGAATCGGGTTCCCTGCGGTGTCTGTCCAGTTGCCACCATTGGTAATCGTAGCACTTGCAGCCTGAGTAGACGTTCCGCCAATACCGATTCCACTGATAACCAGTGCCAGACTCAGCCACAACATAACGGTTTTGCGTGAGAATTGCCAAGAGATTTGTAAAATAATAAAAACCTCCTTCGGTCATTCTAAGATAGCCTCGATAGCAAAAGAAGTGAGACTTCAAGTTTATTTTAGATATTTTTGTAAGCGTTTACAATAAAATAATAGCGAAATGTTGACATAAAAATACAGTAGAAGTTGATTCATGAGCATTAATCTGGGAGAAAAGATAGCAGTTTTCCTAAAATATTTGTTTCACATTATAATTTAAAAAAACAAAAAAGAGATAGATTCATTTATATGAACCTATCTCTTTTTGCTTTTACTTTACACCAGGTGCTTATAATACAAATTGGTAGCATCTAATCCACCATTACCAGACTTGGCGTAGTTTGGAATTTGTCCGGCTTGGATATAGCCTAGTGACTGATAAAGAAGATTGGAAGGATCTCCATCTCGGGTATCCAGTACAAGGAGAATACGGTTTTCTTCTGTTGCTTTGTGTTCGATATGTTCCATCAGTTGGCGAGCAATACCATGACGGCGGTAGTTCAGGTGTACCATAAGCTTGGCTACTTCAGCCCGGTGATCTCCATTGGGCTTGGTACATAGATGTAATTGAATCGTACCGGCAATAACATTGTTGATTTTGGCAACATACAATAATGTTCCTGGTTGTAGCACCTGTCCCCAGTAAGCCTTAGCTTCTGCGTGATCCATAGGGGGAAGAAAACCGATAGATGCGCCTGCATCTACAATCTGTACCAGCATATCCGACATTTCATCCAGATACGGTTCGATATGTTGTACTTGTTCGATAACAACTGTCTGTAGCAAGGGAGCACCTCCATATATAAGTCAGTAATACTATAGGTTTTATTGTATCGTCTCACCTTTATTGTAAAAATAGTAAAGTGGAAGCGAAATATTTCTACTTTTCGTATCGAATCGGTTTTCTGTTTTTTAGACGATCAGGTGTCTTGAAACCACAGCGTAGCAAAGTCTACCCATCCTTTAGGATTTACGTGTACTCCGCGCAATGATGGATGATAGATTGTACTGGCTGTGCGTACCACTAGAAATGCACTGGTACAGGATTCCTGTAGTAACTGATTAACAGCAACAGACCATTGCATAATAGCTTCCTGTGCAGAAGAAGCAAGCATATGTTGAGTGAGTTGATCTAATTGATCGACCGTCCGGGCAGGAAGGGAATGTCTGATAAAGTTGCGATCTGATTGGACATGTTCTAGTAGTCCAATTGGATTGTCGCTAACCATTGCTTCGAATAATATAAGATCTGCTTGTTCCATCGTGTCCGGTTGCATCGTCTCCGCCCATGTTACAATATGCACCTGTATAACGATCCCGAATGTCTGATATTGTTGTTGAAGCCAGTACGCATCTGTAGCATGACGGGCAAACGTATACAAATGCAGTGCTTCTCCAGCATACGAAGTTTGTTGTAACTGCGCTACTGTATCTTCTGTCATGATATGATATGGTGCTTGCTCTGCTAACGATTCTGCTTGAATATGTAATCCAGATGCAGGGCACAGATATGTTGATCCTAGTTCGCGTACCATTCGTAGACGGTCGATACCCTGTACTAACACTTTACGGAATCGGGGATCTTGCAAAATAGTATCTTTTCGCAGATTAAAGGTTAGTGTCGATACCCCTGTAACTGTTTGTGTTAAAGGCATTTCCAGATCGGCAGGAATAGGAAATTCTCCTGTCACTACAGTCAATACACCAGGGCTAGTCCCAAAGCAAGCTTCTGCTTCGTTCTCAGGTACAATAATAATCTCGATCTGATCAATATGACCTCTATATCCAAAATAAGATGGAAATAATGTCAGCGTACATTTTCCAGTATGATGAGATACTACCTGATAAGGCCCTGAACCGATCGGCAGTGCATGTTGTGGATGGGTTGAAAGCTCGGATGCAGGAGAGATCGAAGCAGCACTATGACTAAGATAGAAAAGAAAAAGTGTATTCGGTCGGCGTAGTATTATCTGTATTTGATAAGGATGTATCACTTGAATATAGTCGATATCTTGAACCAACCAGTGATGAACAACAGATGGATCTTGTAATCGGGTAAGGCTAGCATATACATCTTGTGCAGTTAACTCTTGTCCATGGTGAAAAGTCATTCCTTTATGAAGATAAAATGTCCAACAGGTAGCATCTTCGTTAACTTCCCAGTGATGAGCGATGTCTTTGGTAAATGTCTGTTGCAAGTGATTGTATTGCACTAATCGGCTATAGATTTGATGCACTAGATGCGTATCGAAAGCATACAGAGCGTTAGCTGGCTCTAGCGATACAATCGGTCGATAAATCGGCAACCGCAATGTCTCGATCACCCGATCTTGTCCAACCTGTTGGGTACTATATCCGAAGTAAGTCATAAGCCATTCTAGAAATAACGGGCGTACAATAGCGAGTGTCTCATGGGCTTGAAGCCAAGCAAAAGCACTTTGCACATCTCCTTGAAGAACTCGCTCTTTAGCTTCATCTAATAATGCAGTCGTCACCGGATGCAAAAAAGTTAGCTCAGACGTATTTCCACGACCTCGACCCGAGCGAAATTCGATCCAACACGCTTGTTCCATTTTGGTAATAATTAATTTGGCATTACGAGGTGTGCAAAATAAAGCTTGTGCTAATTGATCCATCGTAATATGAAAAGATTGTTGATCTGTATACTGTTGAAAAGCGAATCTGAGCTGTACATAATCTTCGGCTATTCGCAAAATCGCTCTCTCCTTTACACTATCCAAAGCACACCATGAATAAGTTCTACTGTAAAACATAGTAGCAGAAAAGCAAAAGTAAAGAAAAGTGATCGCTGATAAACAAAATAGATATAATAGATAGTGTATATTGACTGGAAATGGAGATACATACATGTGGATTGCATTGCTAGTGACAGGAATAGTTTATCTAGGCTACTGGTTCGTTCAGCGTATGAAGAGCAAGCGATTGAATACACCGGTAAAAGTGATTATCGGATTGGATACACCGCCACCTGCTACCTTTTTTGTCAAAGAAGCCAAGCAACAGGAAGGGATCGACTTTTATCATAAAGCCACATGGTTACGTGTGAAAAGTAACGATTCGATCGCGGTTCAAGTGGAAATCGACCGTATTCTAGCACAGATGGATCGCTTTGCTCCATCTCGGCAATCTGTCAGTGAAAAATGGGTGTTTACGACAGTCGAAGAATGGATACTGGTAAGCAGTTATGATCTGCCTTCTCCTGAAGATTATCAGGGGTCGCAACAATTGGAACAACTATTAAAATTATTAAGTAGTAGATTTGGAGAAGTTCATTATTTTGCTCATTACCAGACCGTTCATTATTACGCATGGGCCAAAGCAATCAATGGGCATTTAATTCGTGCATACGCATACATAAGTACAAAAGAAGATCCTCTCTGGGAAGAAGGTAGATTAACTCCTGAAGAAATACAGTTAGATTTGGATTTTCGAGATACAGGACGAATGGTGGAGTGGGAAGATAATATAGAGGAAGAACAATACCATACACCTGATGAACATTCGGTGAAATTGATCGCTGCTGCATGGCGAGCTACAAGTGAACAGTCTACTTTTGAGCCGAAAGGTTGATAGTTATAGATCAAAAAGCACAACTGCGCTACATATGGCAGTTGTGCTTTTTGAATAAGACATTACTTTTTATATCCGTACACAAAGTGAATAGCACCGGAGTAATCTACATATACATCATGTACATTCGACTTTTGCAGAAAATACGTATTAAAATAATAAAGAGGGATAGCAACCATCTGATCGGTAAGCATTTTTTCAGCGGCACGATATTCTTTCATACGAGCTTTGGCATCAGTTAAGCTGTATGCTTTTGTAATATGAGCGTCATAGGTAGCATTTTTCCAACCTGATGTATTTTCATTGTTCCAGGAAGTGAATAATTCTAGAAATGCAGCAGGATCGTTATAATCGGCTGACCATCCACTGCGTGCAATCTGATAGTTTTTCTTTTGCTTATCTTGTAATAATGTATAGAAATTTTCAACTTTTACTTTGATCGTTACACCCAGATTTCTTTTCCACATATCTGTAATCTGATTAGCGACATATTGATTGCCTTCACCATTAGTAATTAACGTGATCGATGGCAGAGAAGTAATATGTTCTTCTTTCATTCCTTTTTTCAATAATTGACGGGCAATTTTAGCGCTAGTCTCAAAGTTCGTTACTGGATATTCTTTACGAAATGTAGAAGTAGCTCCTTTGATTACAGGTGGTACAAATCCATAAGCAGATTTGGGACTGATTAACGAAGACCGTTTGATCGACATCGCAAACGCTTTACGGATATTGATATTGTTAAACGGCTTTTTATTCACATTAAAAGTATAATAGTAGAGCGATGCTGTGTTTGGATAAACCGTTTCTTTTCTCATGGTGTTAGTCATTTTATAGGTTGGAATATTGCTTTCTGTGATGCCTGACCAATCAATGGCTCCTGATCGGTACATATTATTTTCTTTATCAGGATCATTGATAAAACGGATAAATACTTGATCAAAATGAACTTTTTCCGCTTGAGCATATTGAGGATTACGAGCTAATGTGATGGAGCGTCCTTTGGTCCAATTGTTAACGACAAAAGGGCCGTTACTTACAATAGGTGATGCTTGGCTTCCCCAATGAGTAGAGGCTGTCATACTTGTAGCATGTACAGGGAAAAAGGCAGGAGACGATAATGTTTCGAGAAAGTAAGGCAACGGTTGTTGCAGAACGATTTGCAACGTATGATCGTCTAACGCTTGAAATCCTAATTGGCTAGCATCGGTAAGTGTACCTTTATAATAGTCTTGAGCATGAGCAATCGGAAATAACATAGAAGCTAATGGAGAACGGGTTGCGGGTGACAGTACTCGTTGCCATGCGTCGACAAATTCAGAAGCAACAAGTGGCTCACCGTTACTCCAGCGAGCATTGGCACGTAATGTAAATGTGTATGTTTTACCATCCGGTGAAATGGTCCACGATTCCGCAACCCCTGGTTCTATCGCTCCATTCGATTGGGTACGTACAAGCCCTTCAAAAATAGCTTCCACAATCGTACTGGTTGTGCTATCGCTGGACAATGCAGGATCAAGAGTAACCGGTTCCAAATACAGATTAAAACGAAACGTTTTGGCTGTAGTAGTAGCCGCTTGAGTGATGCTGGATGTACTTGTACCAAATAACAATACACAGGTAAATAAAATCAAAAAACGGGTTATGTAGGTACTTCTCATAAATAAATATATCCTCCTTAACAATAAGTACGTTCCTTCTAGTTATAGCATACTATTGTGTCAGATAGCGTATCAATTCTATAATGTTCAACGATACGTTTACACATGTTTATCTATAAATATTCAAAAAAATTGTAATTCATGAACTATTGAAGTCGGGTAATATAATAATGTAAAGAAGTAAGAGTAAGGAGAGGCTAATAGTTATGAATAAGGTAGAAGTCATACAATCTGCACAGAGTGAATGGACATGGTATCGAATGAAAGATGTGAAGCGTCTTATGGAGCATCCAGATTTTGATGAACATTTGCAGAAATGGGCGCAGGAAAGCCTGATGTGTACGCACAATCGAATAGCTTCTATTTATTATAAAGAAAAAGACCAAAATTATATTAGTGGAACATTGGCGATTAATATGAATCCAGATCACTGGGAAGATATCAATATATTGCATTACTATATTGATGCGAATCGAATGATCACTATCGGCGATAATACATGGTTGTTACATGATATGAGTAATGAAGAGTGGGATCAATATATTTTGGGCTGTGATTATCCAGTCGATGGATTTATGTTTGTCGTGAATGCGATTATTCGTGCATTTTTCGGGCGAATGGATGAGATTGAGATGCAATTGAAAGAGATTGAATTTAAAATGAAAGAAAATAATGGCGGGAAATTATTGCGGGAAATTGTAGATTTGCGTAATCAGATGACACGCTGGAACGTGCAGACAGTAGCGCTGAAAGAAATCCGTTTTGCAATCGAAGAAGTATTCCCTGATCTGGTCAAAGACGCACAGACATTCCATACGTTAAAAGTAAGATTGTCCCGTATTCAAATGCTTCAAACAGCCTATGAACATGAAATAGATACATTACTCAAAATCGATGATAACGTAGCAAATTACCGTTCTAATAATATTATGAAAACATTAACAGTCTTTACGGTATTACTAACACCGATGACCGCATTAGGTGCGATCTGGGGAATGAACTTTAAAAATATGCCGGAATTAGAATGGAAATGGGGTTATTTAGCTTCATTGATTTTGATCTTCGGACTTACTGGCTTAACGTACTGGTGGCTCAAACGTAAAGGGCTGACCGGAGATATTTTGGATATGAATTTAGAACATCAATCCAAAAGTAAGCGTAAAAAGAATATTCCTCACAGCAAATAGATCACAAGATAACATCTCTTATATAGAAGGGAAGGTTGCTTATGTATCCAAAAATATTGTTGGCGGTAGATGGCTCCGAACACTCATTACGAGCAACAACAGAAGCGATCAAGTTGGTATCATTACAACAGTCAGGTGAGATTGAAGTGGTATTTGTAGCGGATTTCGGCAAAAGTCGTGATGAAGTACTGCGCTATGGAGATATTGATGAATTAGAACTATCCAGACGACAAAAATTATTTCCAATCGAAGAACTTCTGCAACAGCAACAAGCCGCATATGCGATAAAAATATTACATGGAGAACCCGGACAAAGCCTAATCAGGCACGCTAACGATCATTCTTTCGATCTAGTCGTAATGGGAAGTAGAGGGCTGGGCTCTTTGAAAGAAATGGTACTCGGGAGCGTCAGCCACAAAGTAGCCCGCGGTGTCAAATGTCCTGTCCTGATCGTGAAATAAAATACAAAAACACGTATACATGCGGAGTCTATCCAAAATACTCCCATTTTGTATACGTGTTTTTGTGTTGTTTCTCAAGTTATAAGCGTACTTCGCATCTCATCATCCTACATATATCTCTGAATTGTCATTTCTATCGTATGACACTACCTATTATTACTTAGGAACAGATACAGGAACATATTTAGCAACATCTACAGCAACCTGTTCTAGCTTCGCTTTACCCAGTAAATGATAAGGTGAAGAAATAGTTACATAACGATCATCTAGTTTGAATGTTAACATATCTACTTTATCCGGTTTGTACCATTTGGCTTTGACTTGATTAGAATTAGGAAGAATTACTGTAGTACCTTTGTAATCATAAGAATAATCACGTGGGGATACCGAAACAGTCATATATTTAAACAAAAAAGTTACTCCATCACCCACACCACTGACTTTTCGGAAAGCATCGCCTTTGATCATACGAGTAGGTACATAAGGAGTCTCAAATCCATCAAAACCGGCAAAAGCTTGAGTGATTTTTTTCAATTGAGCGGTAGAGTAATCCACATTAGTTACAGGATATTGCTTGTTAGTCGTCGTAGAGCTAGCAGTAGTTGTTTTGGCTTCAACGTTATCTGAATGAGTTGTAGCAGCGTGCGTGGTAGTTGCGCCTGTCAGAAGTACACCTGCGATAACCGAAGTTGCGATCCATTTGTGAATATTCATTATTGTACATCTCCTCTGGTGTGTTGTTGTCTTGCTTTTTATATTACACATCAAATGTATCTAACTTAAATACCAATTGTATCCAACTTGTAAATAATCACAGTTACTGAAGCAATCATTAAAAAACTGTTGCTAATTTATGACGAATCTTTGGTTGTTACTTTGAGGTAACGATGTTAACTTACATATAGTCGATAGATGGGCGCCTGAGAATCAATAGATCATCAGCAAAAGATTCCAAATAAATAAACAAGTATGGAAACTTTTCAGCTATGGTGTTCGTCTAATAGACAGGGAATAAAGGACAAGCTTGGCAGATAGCGTTTGGCACTATTTCGGGGGAACGAGGATGAATACAAATGAAAAAGAAGATTTGTTCAGCAGTATTAGTAACAGCATTGACGGTAAGCGGAGGTCTACATACACCATCCGTCAGCGCAGCAACACCAATTAAAATTACGATCGATGGAGTTCAGCTAACAACAGACCAGGCACCTGTAATGTCAGCTAACCGTACGATGGTTCCATTAAGAGGTGTTTTTGAAGCGCTAGACGCAAAAGTACTCTGGAAACAAAGCACCAAAACAGTAACAGCTACCAAAGATGGTACAACGATTGTGTTACCACTTGGTTCTAGAACAGCAACAATCAATGGCAAATCTGTTGTATTAGACGTACCTGCAAAGTCGATTAAAGGAAGAACAGTTGTCCCTTTACGCTTTGTCAGCGAAGCTTTAGGTGAAAAAGTAGGTTGGAACTCATCGACCAAGACAGTTAGCATTACAACCACTAGCTCCAAACCAACAACGCCTACCACACCAACGACTCCATCGACTTCGATCTCACCGGTACCTTATGTGAATACCAAAGTAGTCGGGCAACAAGGAAATGGTAATGATCTAGAAATAAGCTTTCCAGCTTCTGCAAGCACAAAAGGAATCAGTCAGTACCGTATTCTAGTAGTCAAAGCCAATAGTAATACATTTAATATCAATACCGCACAAAATGTACCGGCAGCGAATTATACAGCTATTCCGCAAGGCAGTAGCAATTATACAATCACATTAATGCCTCAAGCTCGTGATACAGACGGACAATTAATTCAGAAAAATGTAAATTACCGTGTCTATGTACTGGCAGTAGGGGCGACTGGATATAACAATGCTTTATCCGTAAGTTCACCGATTGTGTCTCTAGGTGTAGTCGCTACAGCTTCTGCTATAGCAACCGACGTCAAAGCAAGTGATGTCTCCGACAATGGCGATGGACGAGATTTCTCAGTGACATTTACCAAAGCAAGCGATGAAAGTAAATTAAGCAATTACCGTGTGTTCGTTGTAAAAACGACAAGTGCAGGTAGCTTTAGTTCAACAGAAGCAGCAAAAGTTAGCAATTCTAACTATACAACGATTAACAAAACAGGTTCCAATCCAACAACACGCTTAACGAATACCACGCGTGATACATCGGGTGAATTGATTACAACAGGAACAGCATATACGGTATTTGTAGTGTCAATCACAAGCAGTGGCGACAATATTGGTATATCTGCTGGTTCTAATTCATTAACATTAGGACGTACGGTTGAAGCTCCTTCGATCACTAAAGTAGAAGATGTGAGTAACTACGCAGATGGACGGGATATTCAAGTGACGTTTACCAAGTCTTCTGAAGAATCCAAAATTAGCGGATATCGTGTATTCGTAGTGCGTAGCAAAGCATCAGGTGACTTTGATATTGCAACAGCTAACGGATTAGCATCAAGCCGTTATATCGATGTATCCAAAACAGGTAGCGATCGCACAGTTACGCTATCGACATCACTTAAAGACAGTGGCGGAGAAGCGATTGCCAATGATGTGCCTTATCGTATCTATGTGATGGCGCTTGGTTCAGGTTCGTATGCGAATAGCTTATCTTCTGCTTCTTCTACACTTACACTTCAGACAGGTACGCAATCGACAGGAAATGTGAGTGGAATAGCTGTTAGTGATATTAGCGACTACGGCGATGGACGCGATCTCCAAGTGACATTTAACAAAGCAAGTGATGAAGGATTAGTAAATAACTATCGTGTTATGGTTGTCAAATCAATCAATGCGAGCAAGTTCAATCTTTCTACAGCTAACAGTGTATCCAGTTCGAACTATTTACAAATTAGCAAAAATGGTTCCAATCGTATGGTAACGTTCAGTGCAGGTTCCAAAGATGTAAATGGTGATCTGATCAAAAATGGTACTAATTATCAAGTATTTGTTTTAACGACAGGTACAGGAAATGCTTCGGGCAACAATTCATTATCAGGCGCTTCCTCTGTTATTACATTAGCTGCGAATGGTGCGACATCAGCTGTTAATACCGTAGCAACAACGAATAGCAATTCAACAAGTACAGCATCGGATATTACGTTTAGTTTTGTACCGGCTAACGATACCGGTATTTCTGAATATCGTGTCTATGTGGTACGTGCCGATCAAGCAGGTTCATTTAATGTCAATACAGCAAATAATGTAGCTGGTGCAAATTATACACGCATTGCCAAAACAGCAACCAAAGTAACGCAAGCTTTAACAACGAGCACCAAAGATTATAACGGTAATGCGATTGTCAAAGATGTAGCTTATCGTGTGTATGTATTAAGTGTAGCCGATGGTTCGGTTCGCTCGGTAAATACATTATCTGGAGCATCAAATGACTTTACGATCAAGACACCAACGGTAGCGCCGGTTACTAACCTGAATGCGACGGAAACCAATGGTGGAATCAAAGTAACTTTCTCCAAACCATCCGGTGAAACAGGTATTGCAAGCTATGCTGTGATGCTGGTACCGTCTGCAAGCTCAAGCAATTTCTCATTGGCAGATGCGAATCGTGTGAGTGAACGCAATTATGAGACAGTCACCAAAGGCGTATATAGCGAGTGGACATTTACAACAGCAGATGTTGATATTAATGGCGCTGCTATCCGCTCAGGCGTTGCTTATAAAGCATTTGTATTATCTATTGCTGATGGACGTGTAGCGACTGTTAATGCTCTCTCTGTAGCTTCGAGAGAAGCTCAAATCATCGCTCAGTAATGCTAAGCGTTATCTATAAGTTCTTTTCTCAAGCAAGCTCTTATCGGTCTTTAACGGTAGAGCTTGCTTTTTGATTGCTCCATATGTACTGGTGATTCGGGCAAGAACATTTAGATTATTGACTCATTATGTCTATTTTTGGTTATGATAAGGAAGGAAGTATTGATTTTTTTATGAATCATATCTACTTGCCTCCGGGCGGAAAAGAGGGACATTAATGCAATATGTAAAATTAGGTCGTACCGGTCTCGATGTATCGCGAATTTGTTTGGGATGTATGAGTTATGGAATACCTGATCGTGGAGCACATCCATGGACATTAGATGAGCAGAGCAGTCGTCCTTTTATCAAGCAAGCTTTGGAAGCAGGTATTAACTTTTTTGATACAGCGAATGTCTATTCAGATGGAACCAGTGAAGAGATTGTAGGAAAAGCGCTCAAAGAGTATGCGAATCGTGATGAGATCGTTATCGCTACCAAAGTACATGGCAAAATGCATCAAGGTGCAAATGGTGGTGGGCTTTCACGCAAAGCGATTATGGCAGAGATCGATCATAGCCTACAGCGTCTAGGAACTGATTATGTAGATTTATACCAGATTCATCGCTGGGACCCGCATACACCGATAGAAGAAACATTAGAAGCTCTTCATGATGTAGTGAAAGCAGGTAAAGCTAGATATATCGGTGCTTCTTCGATGGCATCTTGGCAATTTATGAAAGCTTTAGATATCAGTAAGCAAAATGGATGGACACGCTTTGTATCTATGCAGAACTATGTTAATTTACTTTATCGGGAAGAAGAACGTGAGATGCTTCCTCTTTGTAAAGAAGAAGGGATTGGCGTGATTCCATGGAGCCCATTAGCACGCGGTCGATTAACTCGTGACTGGGAAGAAGAAACGTCACGTTCTGAAAGTGATAGCTTTGGTCAAAGTCTATATGCAGCTAGCGCTGAAGCAGATCGTAAAGTGGTAGAACGGGTAGCAGAGATTGCCTCTGAGCGTAATATTCCACGCGCACAAGTTGCACTGGCATGGGTATTGCAAAAAGAACCGGTCACAGCACCAATCGTAGGAGCAACCAAGCTACATCATTTGCAAGATGCAGTTGCGGCTGTAGATCTTGTTCTAACTGAAAATGAAATCAAGCGTCTAGAAGAGCCATATATTCCGCATCCTGTAACAGGATTCTAAATACGATATAAGCAAAACTCCAATCCTTAATATGTATAGGATTGGAGTTTTTGTTATTGTACTATACGTTATCGTAATAGAATTATCCTACATTACAAGCAGTCACTGTTTTGTTTTTACCTGTGCGTTTGGCTTGATAAAGATAATGATCGACCTGTTCAAATAACTGCTCTTTGGTCTGTTCAGAGCCATAGCTTTGCAGACCGATACTGACTGTAACAGACTTGCCATTCATTTCAGGATGTTGTAATTCAGCAACGCCATTACGTATACTTTCTACCAGAGCATAAGCTTCTTCAAATGTCTGATCAAATAAAAGCAACGCGAACTCTTCCCCACCATAACGGGCAGCAATATCGCTAGAAGACATATGTTGTTGAATCACTTGAGACACTTTCCCAAGAATAGTATCTCCTGCTTGATGACCATACGTATCATTAATAGCTTTGAAATCATCAATATCCAATAAAGCCAGATGAAGCTCAGCACCCTTACTAGCATAATCAAAAGCAGTATCATAATAATCATGAAAAGAAATTTGATTATATAGATTCGTCAGACCATCTGTTTTGGACAGTTTACTCATGATAGCATTTTTGACAATCAGATCTTGCTTCGCTAACATCGTCACCTGTAAATCGGTTAAAATTTCTATACCGCAAGCAACGATAATATGAGCAATACAGGTACTTACAATAATAAAAGCAATCACGGCAATCACATCAAAGGAAGATAGATAATTGCGGAAGTGTGAATCTGTCAGATACAATGAAGTAAATGCGATAAGTTGTAAGACTGAAGGAAGCCATAATAAACGACGTTTGAAAAATACGACAGCTGAAAGAATCGGCAACAAACATAGTGCGGTAATAATACGAATATCATAATTTAGATAAATAATCGTCCATGTGATCAGTGTACTTGCACTAAATAACACGTAAAAAGATAAATGATTCCAACGGACATACATCCATTTTGTGATCAAAGTAACGATGCTCATCCAAAGAGTAGGTAGAATTAGAATATAAATATAGAAATGAGAAGCACTATCGTCATAATCCAAAAATACAAAAGAACCCCACTGAGCAAAAAAGTGGACACTAATGACAATCCAGTATACTCTGAAAAATTGATGTATCCATTTGGACTGCTTATTCATAACATCACCATACAGCCTCAAGATTTAAAATGCGTACTCTTACACATTCATGTAAAGACAAGTATAAATCATTATAGGATCATAAGAAAAGACAAGCTTTACCAAAACAAAAAATATACGTATAGCAGGAGGTAGAATACGATGATCGATCCAAGCTGGTACACACAATTAACATTAGAAGATGATGCTTATGATGTGACTGAAGAAGTAACATTTGAAGGAGACTATACATTTCAACTGATGGGGCAACAGGTTGTGATGCAAGTAGAATTTATTCAGGCGATTGACAATGAAGAAGAGATTGAACATCTGACGGCTCCTTCTATAGAACAACAACAGATCTGGGAGCATTATATCGAGCATAGCGAATATATTCAGCAGCATGTGCTACAGATCGTTTTTGAACATTATCAAAAGATTGAAGAGCGTTATCGTCAAGCATGGCAAATTGATCCGCAAGATCCTGCTACGATTCAAGAACGAGATCAATCAATTCCGTATATTACACAACCGGAGCAATTAAAAGCGTATATAACGTTACAAGGATTTCTGATCAAAGAAACTTCAGCGGAAGCGACGTACTATCTTAATTTTCACTGTACATGGGATACAGAACATGGATTAGGAGTCAAAGTAGTTGATCACCAACCTGTTCATGTGAGTACTTTTTATACAGCATACGATATCGATTAAACGGTAATTAACTAATAAAGTATACGCTTACATTTATTGTTTGAAAGCGATTCAGTTCTGTATGCTCTGGTATAAGTATAAAGTGAGCCTTATGACCTTAGCGATTGCTGACGAAAAATGTCACCACCTAAGATGAAAGATGCGGTTTAGCGAAATTACAAAAATTACCTGATAAAGACATTGTATTTATTCGTGTAATCGGTTATAATAAGAGTAACGAAAACGTGACTGGTACTCACATATTGTAGAGGGTTGTTATGTTAGAAGGCGAAGAGCCTTGTACAATATGTGATTATTCTATTTTATCGGATGTTAATCTTCTGAATAAAGAAGGTCATGTAAATTTAATTTCTTTGGAGGTACTACAATGCAAACAGGTACAGTAAAATGGTTTAACGCAGAAAAAGGATTTGGTTTTATCGAAGTTGAAGGCGGAAGCGACGTATTCGTTCACTTTTCTGCTATCACTGGCGACGGTTTCAAAACTTTGGACGAAGGTCAACGCGTAGAATTCAACGTTGTTGAAGGAAACCGTGGTCCACAAGCTGAGAACGTTGTAAAACTGTAATTCAGTTTATAAGACGCCCTTAACGTTAGTTAAGGGTGTTTTTTTATTCAAATATTTGTAACTTGTGCAAGAAACAAATAGATATTACTACTGGGAGGGGACTACACATGTACTATTCACGGAAAAATCCATCGCAAGAGATTCCAATGGCAATGACTGATATATGGGAATGTACAAATCCAGATTGCAAAGGATGGATGCGAGATAACTTTGCACTTGCAGATGTACCGGTTTGTTCACAATGCAAGTCGCCCATGACCCGCGCTCAAAAAGAATTGCCGGTGTTGGATAATACGAGCTATAGTAGACCCAACAAAAAGCGTTAATTCGGATGAAGAGTTTATCAACAATATTAAAAAGCATTAGTTTACTGATGGATGATTGTGATCCACAGATAGACTGATGCTTTTTTTAATTTGATATCATTTGAGATTAACTGAATATAACAGTCATTTACATAAATAATAGAAAATGATAACTATAATCCAAATATTTGGTGTATACCTCTTTGCATAAATGATATAACATAGTATACTAAATGATAATAGTAAATCTAAATTGAAGGTGATTGTATGGCAGATAGTTCAATATCGCTTAAACCGAGATACGAGCAAATGTATTTAACGTTACGTAATCGTTTTCATTCAGGCGAATATACAATAGGGGATAAGATTCCATCGGAGAAAGAATTGATGGAACAATTCGAAGTAAGCCGTATTACTTCGAAGAAAGCGTTAGATATGTTAGTGCAAGATGGATATATTGTACGGCAACCCGGTAGAGGTTCTTTTGTTATCTATAATGGGGATCAACTCGAAGTGATAGAAACAGAAGATGGAGACAAATATGATGCTCCAAGCAGACCACGTACCGATCGTAATCAGATTGTACTTGGGCTCATTATGGAAGATTTTAGCGATAGTTATGGTAAAGAAATGCTGGTCGAAATGGAAAGAACTGCGCAAAAAATGGGTGTGTATTTGATGTTACGGCTTTCTTTTTCACAGACCGATATCGAAGAAAATGCGATACGAATGTTGAGAGATTATGGAGTTGATGGATTGATTATTTATCCGACACGCGGGCAAATATTTAATTCGGAGATCTTAAAATTGGTAATAGATCGCTTTCCACATGTACTGGTCGATCGCTATGTCAAAGGGATTGATTCGACGTCGATTAGCACGGATAATGTAGCCGCAGCAAGCCTGGGTACACATTACTTGTTGGATCAAGGACATCGTCATATCGCGTTATTAACGTCCAAAGTAACCGATAATGTAGCGATTGAAGAACGAATCGAAGGATTCGTACAAGCTCATGCGGAACGTGGCGTGGTACTGGATCGCTCGTCGTGGTTAACCGATATGTACTGGAATAGTAACCAAGAAGAAGATGAGCAAGTGCTTGTTCAACATAATGTAGATATGATCCAGCAGATGATCGAAGCACATCCGCAGATCACAGCATTATTTGCGATGCAGTATGAACTAGCATTATTCGCCAAAGAAGCGATCGAACATATGGGACTGCATATCCCGCAGGACATTTCGATTATTTGTTTTGATAGTCCGCAGGCAAGTGCAGCATTATATCCATTTACACATATGCAACAAGATCAACAATCATTAGGCAGATTAGCGATAGAAAATGTACTTGCGCTGATCGAAGGTGCATCATTGCCTAGCAAAATTTCGTTACAAGCGAACTTGATTCATGGACATTCTGTTGCAGAAGCGTCTGTTCATTCATAAGTAATCTTATCCAAAGATGTATCTTGCTTATTAAGAAGATACATCTTTTTTGCATAGATATACATTGGGTATACTTAATATTTTTCTTTAATAACATAATATAATGTATTGACATGTTAATAAGGTGTGATTTATTATATAGCTATAAATGTAAGCGCTTAATAAGAGGGGGATTGCAATGAATGATATCGGAAATGGTGTGTTACCATTCTCTGTTCAACAATTGATAGCAGATGTACAAGCTCATCTTACAGAACGTCCCAAGCTCGCACGTATGTTCAATAACTGTATCAGTAATACACTAACGACTACGCTTAAGCCTTTAGAAGATGGAACCGTATTTGTGATCACTGGAGATATTCCTGCAATGTGGTTACGGGATTCAGCCGCGCAAGTTAGACCTTATCTTATCCTTGCTAATGAAGATGGAGAGTTAAGTGATCTAGTAGCCAATGTAGTCAGACGACAAGTACATTATATTCAGCTCGATCCTTACGCGAATGCTTTTAATGAAGCAGAGAATGGCAATGGACATCAAGACGATAAGACAGATATGAGTAAATGGATCTGGGAACGCAAATATGAGATCGATTCGCTATGTTATCCGATTCAGTTAGCTTATCTCTTATGGCGGACTACAGGAAGAACGGATCATTTGGATGAACATTTCCGCAAAGCCTGTCATATTATTATGACATTATGGCGTACTGAGCAGAAGCATAATGAACATTCACCGTATACGTTTGAACGAACCGATTGTCCGGTATCCGATACGCTCCCTTATGAAGGCAAAGGAACTCCGGTTGGCTTTACAGGGATGACATGGTCAGGATTTCGACCGAGTGATGATGCTTGTGAGTACGGATATTTGATTCCTTCGAATATGTTTGCTGTAGTGGTATTAGGTTATATGGAGCAGATCGCAAGCGAAGTGTATCAAGATAACGAATGGATCTCTCAAGCTTCTCTATTAAAAGCACAAATTCAAGCAGGTATTGAGGAATATGGTATTGTAGATCATCCTGAATTTGGACGGATATATGCTTATGAGACCGATGGATTAGGCAATTACAATCTGATGGATGATGCTAACGTACCCAGTCTACTTTCGCTTCCTTATCTAGGTTATTGCACACTTGATGATCCATTGTATCAAAACACTAGAAAGTTTATACTCAGTCATCACAATCCTTATTATTATAGCGGTACAGCAGCTCAAGGGATTGGTAGTCCTCACACTCCTCCTCAATATATATGGCATATTTCGTTAGCTATGCAAGCTTTGACATCCCAACATCAATCAGAAATTCTATCTTTGTTACACACTTTGGAAAATACCGATGCAGATACTGATTTTCTTCATGAAGGCTTTCATATGGATCGACCGGAAGAATATACACGTGAATGGTTTTCATGGGCTAATTCGTTATTCAGTGAACTGATTTTGACATACTGCGGTTATACAGTTCCCAGCGGTAAAATTCAATCGTCATAAGCTTATGCAGTAATAACTATTACGTCATACCGAGTAAATAACACCTTAGATGTCACATGATGTTGTACCCAGAATTAACGATAAGGGAGCGATAACGATGGCAAAAGGCAAACGTAAATGGATAGCAGGGTTATTGGTTAGTTTGACTGTATTAACAGCAGCATGTTCGAATAACAGCGCAGGAACGAGTGCGTCTGGTGGAGACTCTTCTAACAAAATCGTCAAAGTGGCTTATGGAAAATGGAATGAAACAGATAACTGGGGAAAATGGTTAACCAGTGTCAAAACAGAATTTGAGAAAGCGCATCCAGGTGTCACTGTTGAACTACAACCGATTCAAGGAGCACAATATGCGACCAAAATTCCATTATTGATGTCTGATCCAAGTACAGCTCCTGAAGTACTGGCTGAAGATTCTTTTATGATCAATGCAGATAGTGAAGCAGGTTATTTGGAACCGCTTAAAGTAGATAGCTGGTCAGATTGGAGTAATTTTAACGAAGCTATCAAAGCCGCGGCAAAAGGAAAAGATGACAAAACGTATGGCATCCCTTTCTCTACAGATGTACGTGGATTGTATTACAACAAAGAACTATTTAAAAAAGCAGGCTTACCGGTTCCATGGCAACCTAAAAACTGGCAGGATATTTTAACCGCTTCCCAGACGATTCATGAGAAATTACCAGATATTATTCCATTCTGGATGAACTCCGGTAAAGCAGGTCAAGAAGCGACGACGATGCAGACGTTTGAAATGTTATTATACGGCACAGAAAATCCGCTATATGAAAATGGCAAATGGATTACACAAAGTCCGGGAATCTTGAGCTCGCTTAACTTTATCAACAATATTTATTCTAATGGCTTCGGGCCACCATTATCTCAAGTGCTGACTGCACAAGCAGGTCAAGTGTTAGAAACAGACTTGATGCCCAATCAAAAAGTAGCGATTGCACTTAATGGTAACTGGTTGACAGGGACATGGGCATCTTCAGGTAGCAAACCATGGCCAGAAGCGTTAGAAGTCTATGATTTTGTCAAAATGCCAACAGAAAATGGACAAGCACCTGGATTCACTTCTATGTCTGGTGGCTGGACACTTGCTGTAGGTGCTAAGTCTGTAGAAAAAGAATTAGGTTGGGAATTTATTCAACTGGCTGTCAATGAAAAACACAATAAAGAATTTGCGATGTTAGATGGGGCATTAACACCTCGTCTTGACGTAGCCAAAGACAAAGAATATAGCGAACAACCGGGTACATTGTATGCCAAAGCGGCTGATTTTATCACTTACACTCATGTTCGTCCAAGTACAGCCGATTATCCTGTTGTCTCTACGGCTATTCAAGAAATGGTTGAAAAAGTAGTGACTAAAGGGGCGAGCCCTCAAGACGCAATGACCCAATATGCGCAAAGTGTACAGCGTAGTGTGGGTGCAGATAAAACAGAGACCAAGTAAAGGAAGAGCATCGTTCAATCTATGATTGGCAGATAAGGTTGAGTAGAGGCGGGATCTAGCGTCGATCAGCCTTATCTGCTCGTCAGGATTGTCCGGTAAAGGAGGGTTCCAGATGGAAGTGTCACATCCGCGTGTGTCCAAACCCAAACGCCATAGAAGTGGTGAGCAATGGCGCGCAGCTTTATTTTTATCCCCTAGCTGGTTGCTATTGTTACTGTTCTTTTTTGTTCCAACGATTTTGACATTTTATTTTGCTTTTACCAATATGGCACTTACTGGTGCAACAGCAGCCAAAACAGAATTTATCGGGTTTGAGAACTTTAAATACATGTTTCAGGATGCTAACTTTCGTACGTCCGTATGGAATACATTAATTTTCTTGATCTTTTCAGCAGTGATCGGGCAACAAGTGATGGGCTTTATTATCGCTGTAATGATGAACGGTCGCAAACAATGGTTCCGCAGTGTCATTGGCTCGATCGTGATTGCAGGTTGGGTAGCTCCAGAAGTGGTATGTGCGTTTGTATGGTTTGCCTTTTTAAACGATACAGGAACCGTCAATACTGTTATTGAATCGCTTGGCATGAAGCCGATAGCCTGGTTGTATACTTTTCCGATGGTGTCTGTCATTATCGCTAATATCTGGCATGGTACAGCCTTTTCGATGATGGTATTTCAAGCGGCATTAGGAGATGTACCAAAAGAAGTTGAAGAATCAGCGATGATTGATGGTGCTTCAGCATGGCAACGGATGATTCGAATTACGTTACCGATGATTATGGGCTCAGTCACTACGAATATGGTATTGGTGACATTGCAGACGCTTGGTTCATTTACATTAATCTATGCGTTAACGGGTGGTGGACCTGGGATGGCGACCGAGACATTGCCTATCTATATGTATCATCAAGCTTTTGTAAATTATCAATTAGGTTATGGTACAGCGATCTCACTAATGTTGTTAGTGATCGGTATTGTCGCCAGTCTGTTGTATATGCGCATGTTGAAAGTGAAGTTATAAAGGAGGAGAGACCATGAGCAGTCTAAATCTCGGTAAACGGCGTCGGATGAATCGCTTTGTCGTTGCACGTACGTTGCCTTATATTATTCTCTCTCTAATCGGTATGTTATTTTTATTACCTTTATTATGGTTGTTATTTGCATCACTCGATCAAAATGCGACACTAGCTCTCAAGCTTCCAAGTGCATTTACACTGGATAATTACGTCTCTACTGTTACCAATACCGATAACCAGAAATCGTTTGGGAATGGATTGATATTGGCTGTCGGTCAGGCACTGCTTGTAGTAGTCGTAGCAGGGCTTGCTTCTTATCCATTGTCTCGCTATCAACTCAAGTATAAACGTTCCTTTATGTATATCATTTTATTTGCTACAGGCTTGCCAATTACAGCCGTTATGGTGCCTGTTTACCAATTTTTTATCTATTTCCGTATGCAGGATTCGCTCTTTTTTACCGTACTGTTTTTGACCGCATCGGCACTTCCTTATTCGATCTGGATGATGAAGAACTTTATGGATTCGGTTCCGCTTGAACTGGAAGAAGCGGCATGGGTAGATGGTGCTTCGATCTGGACGACATTGCGATTGGTTATTGTACCGTTAATGTTACCGGGTATTTTTACTGTAGGCATCTTTGCTTTTGCAGGCAGTTGGGGTAACTTTTTGGTACCATTTATTTTGTTACAAAGTCCGGATAAATTACCTGCCGCAGTAACGATTTATCAATATTTTGGGCAAAATGGTCTGGTGCAATACGGTACACTTGCTTCGTTTTCAATTATTTATACGATTCCAGCAGTGGCACTATATATTATCGGACAGCGTTATATGTCGCAAGGATTTAGCTTTGGCGGTGCGAATAAAGGTTGATCTCCAATATGCTCTAATGTATTCAAATCATGTGTTAAAAAGAGTGATGATAGCTTGTAGATCATTGCTCTTTTTTTTGATTTGTTGCTCTATATCGAAAATTGTTGTCAGTTTACATAAAATTTACTGAAATCACTTGGTACAATAGAAGGAGTATTGTATGATATAGGTTGTGAAATCATCCTAATACTTATGAATGGACAAGGTGAATAAATATAATGAAACCAATAGATTTGCAATATAAGATGCCTGCGGAATGGGAACAACATGAACGTACATTATTATCTTGGCCGATTATGGATTCGATGGTCTATCCTGATGATTATGCTACTGTATGTGATGGATATGAAGAATTAGTGAGTGCGATTGCTGAATTTGAGCCAGTTACACTGGTTGTGAATCCAGATGATGTAGACAATGTAAGCAAACGTTTTGTCGGTCAAGCGGTAGACTTTTTGCCACTTGCACATAATGATGCTTGGTTACGTGACAATGGCCCGACGATCGTTGTTAATGACAAAGGTGAACGTGCAGGAATCAACTGGCACTTCAATGCTTGGGGTGGTAAATACGAGCCGTGGGATCTGGATGATGCAGTAGCTCCAGCGATTCTCAAACACTTGAATATTCGTCAATTCGATGCACCACTTGTACTTGAAGGCGGTTCGATTCATGTAGATGGTGAAGGCACTATGCTGACAACTGAAGAATGTCTGCTTAATACGAACCGTAACCCTGATCTCACTCGCGCAGAGATTGAACAGCATGTCAAAGATTTTACTAATGTAGAACAAATTATCTGGCTCAATCGTGGTCTTGCTGGCGATGAAACAGATGGGCATGTTGATAATGTCGCTTGTTTTGCAGCTCCTGGTAAAGTGATTATTCAAGTGTGTCATGATCCTGCCGATGATAATTATGAGATCACGCAAGAAAACCTACGTATCTTAAACGATGCTGTCGATGCCAAAGGACGCAAATTAGAAATTATCGAGATTCAGCAACCGCCTATGGTGATGCATGGTGAGCAACGTTTGACACTGAGCTATTTGAATTTCTACTTCGTCAATGGTGGTATTATTTTACCGGTATTCGGCGGTACAGCAGAAGAAGCGGATCAACATGCGATGAATGTATTGCAAGACACTTTCCCTGATCGTAAAATTCGTGCCATCAATGGTATGGCTGTGATTCGCGAAGGTGGTAACGTCCACTGCACAACCCAACAAATTCCTGCTCAAGCTTAATATAGACCTACATGACCTTACTATAGAAAGGATGATAACAACATCATGAGAAATGTAAAAGTAGCGGCTACTCAAATGAGCTGTACGTGGGATATCGACGACAACATCCGCAAAGCAGACAAATTGGTTCGTGAAGCGGCGGCGCAAGGAGCGCAAATTATTTTACTACAAGAATTATTCGAGACTCCATATTTCTGTCAGAAAGAAAAAGCAGAATATTATCAATATGCAACTGAATTGGAGCAAAACAAAGCGATCAATCATTTCCGTCTAGTGGCGAAAGAATTAGATGTGGTGTTGCCAATCAGCTTTTATGAAAAGAAAAATTATGCGCGTTATAATTCACTTGCTGTGATCGATGCAGACGGTGAGATTCTTGGTAAATACCGCAAAAGTCATATACCAGACGGCCCGGGGTATGAAGAGAAATTTTACTTTAATCCAGGAGATACAGGGTTCAAAGTATGGGATACCAAATATGCCAAAATCGGCGTCGGAATCTGCTGGGACCAATGGTACCCTGAAGCGGCACGCTGTATGGCACTGATGGGTGCAGAATTGTTATTTTACCCGACAGCTATCGGTTCTGAGCCACAAGATACATCGATCGATTCCAAAGATCACTGGCAAGCATGTATGCTCGGTCATGCAGGCGCAAACTTGATTCCTGTGATCGCTTCAAACCGAATTGGCAAAGAAGAAGACGAAGATTCTTCGATCAACTTCTATGGTTCTTCATTTATTGCAGGCGCTCAAGGTAACAAAATTCAAGAAGCTGATCGGAACAGTGAAGGGGTATTAGTCACTGAATTTGATCTGGATCAATTGGAAACGCAACGTCTAGAATGGGGCATTTTCCGTGATCGTCGTCCTGAATTGTACGGTATCATCGGTACGTATGATGGTGAGAAAAAAGTTTGATTCACCTATAGATCTATTGATATACAGCATAATCCAAAAGCAACTCAAGCTTTTAACTCAAAAAACACTTTGTTATCTTTCGAGATAATAAGGTGTTTTTTTTAGGTTCTATCTTTGCCGAGGTTGTATACGTTTTTGGAGAGATAGCATACATATCGTTATTCTGTTCAGTCTATGTGCTAAGTCATGTGATAAGTATGAATTGTTCTTAATGGTTCAATAACGGTTAATACTACATTAAAGCATTAACAGACTGCTAAGGAGGATGACAGATGACTACTAAACGCCACATTACACTCAAAGACGGAACAGTTTTACCTGCAATTGGACAAGGAACATGGAATATGGGCGACGATTCTTCTCGTAGACAAGAGGAGATCGATGCGTTGAAATATGGAGTAGAATTAGGCATGACGGTGATCGATACCGCAGAAATGTATGGAGAAGGACGTTCAGAATTGCTTGTAGGTGAAGCGATTCAAGGGATGAGAGATCAAGTGTTTCTGGTCTCCAAAGTCTATCCTCATAATGCAGGTGGAGATTCCTTGATCCGTAGCTGTGAAAATAGTCTGAATCGATTGGGAACCGACGTGTTAGACTTGTATTTACTTCATTGGCGCGGACGTATTCCTTTGGAAGAAACGATTAAAGGGATGGAAAAACTGGTGCAAGAAGGTAAGATTCGTCGCTGGGGTGTATCGAATTTGGACACAAAAGATATGCAAGAAATGATGAAATTACCTAATAGCGAACATTGTGCAACCAATCAAGTATTGTATCATCTGGGATCACGCGGTATAGAAGTGGATTTGTTACCGTGGCAAAAAGAACAAGGGATGCCGATTATGGCGTACTCTCCACTAGCACAAGCAGGATCGTTACGAAGCGAACTCACTACAGATGCGACCGTACAACAGATTGCCGAGCAACATGGCGTGCATCCTTTCCAAGTGTTGCTGGCATGGTGTATTCGTGATGGCAATGTACTGGCGATTCCCAAAGCATCCAGCCGTAGTCATGTAGAAAGTAACGCTCAAGCTGCAGAACTGGTATTAAGTGAAGCAGAAATCGCTCAATTGGATCAAGCGTTTCCTGCTCCAGATCACAAGGTATCGTTGGATATTATTTGATATGTACCACTATCGGTTCACCAGTAGCTGGAAGATGGAGACGCCAAGAGAGCAATTGTGGGAACTTGTGGATCATTTTGAAGATATCGATTTCTGGCAAGGGGTAAGCTTTTCGAAAGTAAAGCAAACTGGGGATACGAATGGAGTTGGCGATGAGTACGAGTGTACATTTCGCACCAAAATGTTATTCAAACTCAAAATTCTGCTAAAAGTAGCTGATAAAAGCAAACCCAATCAGTTTAAATTAATGGTAGAAGGCCCGCTAGCTGGGGAAGGAACTTGTTTTTTAGAAGAATTAGATGATGCACAGGCGACACTGATTCGTTGTGTCTGGGAAGTCCGTCTAGATCACTCTATGTTGCGAATGAGCAATCCAGTTATGCGCCCTGTCTATGTATGGAGTCATAATAAAGTGATGGATGAAGGGGTAGCAGGAGTAGGTCGACATTTGCAAGCCCGCGTATCTGAAGCTTCTCATATTACCAAAATATATCGTTAATACATCGCTGATGATCAGGCAACAATTTTTACACAGGGGGCATCATTATGGGGAAATATGAGTTCACCGAAAGCTGGTTACTGGAAGCAAGCACGCATGAAGTATGGGATTTGATTAAAGATTTTGAAAAATTGCATTGCTGGCAAGGTGTGTCATTTCAACGGTTGCAAGAAGGTGCCAGTAAAAATGGAATTGGCGATAAATATAGAATGAATATGAGAACCAAGCTCTGGTATACGATTTCTCTTGATTTTGTAGTTACTGAAAAGCAAGAACAGACGCTGATTTGTCTGGAAGCTTATGGTGATCTTAGCGGTCAAGGGATATTCCGATTGCAAGAAAGTGGAGCGTATACTCGCTTGGATTACGATTGGCAAGTACACACCAACAAACCATGGATGCAGCGCTGGGAACCGTTGTTGCGTCCTCTTTTTATCTGGAATCATAATCGTGTTATGGGGGAAGCGGTGCGAGGTATATCTAATCAATTGGGCGCGCGTCTGGTATAATCAATATATACTAATCAGATGCAGGAAGTGAATATATGTACAAAAAAGCAGTGCTACGACTACTATTAATCATACTAGTTATGGTGATTGCAGGATGTAATCACCAAGCGAGCGATGAAGAAAATTCGTACCGAATCGATGATGTAAATGTTCGAGCTTTTGTTTTACCGAATGGGAACTTGGATGTGCACGAGTTTTATACGTATACCTTTTTAGATGCTGTTCATGGAACTACTCGTTCTATAGGTCAACAAGGTCATAGGGGTATTTCTAATTTTCAAGCCTATGCTATTCCTAAAGGAGACAGTATACAGTCTATTATTGAACATCCTGAACGTTTAGAGTTGTTACCGGTTCAGCAGTATAGTAACAGTAAGCTAGATACCTACCAAATTTTCAAGTCTTCTGTACATGAGACTCAATCTTTTTATTATCATTATGAAATTCAACAGGTTGTACATAAATATACAGATATTAGTGATCTTTACTGGTCTTTTTTTGATCAACAGAATAGTAGCACACTTCACAATGTCCAAATTAGTATTACATTACCGCAAAAAGGCTCTATACAAGATATACATGCTTATCTCAAAGACAAATATGGTGGAACGCTTTTCTTTGATCAAAATCGAACAGTTTATTATGAAAATAAAGAACTCCCTGCACATCGATTATCAGAAATACGTATATTATTTCCAGCGCAAATGATGTCTAATATGCAGGCACAACCGATTTTAGCCAAAGATTCACTAATTAGTGAAGAAGACACATTGGCTATAAAATATGCATCAAGAACTGCAAACTTAGAACAGTTACGATCCATTTTAAATCTTGTTATGATTGGGTTCATTCTTCTTATTATCGGTGGGTTAATCTGGCGAATCTATCATCATCGTCGTGCTAAAAATGCTCGTTTCGCTGTCGGAGAGTTAGAACATACAGATCCTTTATTATTAGCTTATTTGTGGCATCCAGGTCAGATTATACCTGAAGATATTATAGCTTCGTTATTCTCTTTGTATCGTCGGAATGTGATTACTATAGAGACTGTTCCGATTCGACTTAATTATCTTCATGATAGTACAGCACCGGATTATACATTACGCTTCTCAATTAAAGATGTGATTTCTATCCCTCTGCAAAAAGATGAACGTTATTTGTTAGAATGGCTTTTCACTGACTCTCAACGCAGTTTTACATTAGATACTGTAGCAGGACCGACTTCGCAAGAAAAGCATGATCCAGAGCGGATGGAATATTATCGTGTTCAATATAAAAAATTTTATAAACATTATCGAAAATGGAGCAAACAAGTCAAAAAACGGCTAGATTGGAATAGCTACTATCATGCGCCTATGCTGTTGTCTCCTATATGTATTATGCTAACGCTACTACATGCAGGGATGCTGGCTTATTTATACGTGATAGATATTTTGCCGTCGTTCACAACTACTATAGGATTAACTAGTCTAATCATCATGACAGGAATTACGATCGTATATTATCGTTCCAAATTCGTATTTACGTTATATATGATCGTATATGTATTGATACTGACACTTGGTGTGACTATATCCGAGGTATACAATCTATTACTATGTTGTAGTATTTTATTATTAATAGGACGTTATGTATTACCTAATAAAGTATGGACAGCTCAAGGATTGCCTTACCGTTATGGAATTAAGTCATTTCGCGAGCAATTACGTACAGGTGGTTATACACATGAGAATAATCCAGAACAGTTAGATCTATTACTCCAATACAGTATTATTTTGAAAGAGGGTACATCTTTTTTAGCTACACATCCTCAGCTCACTAGTTATCAACATATGAGTCAGACTGTTCCATTATTGTCTTGGGCAGAAATAAATACTTATACCATTCAATACACGTATCAGACGATGAAGCGATCCACATATTCTCCATCGGATTCTTCAACAATCTATACTCCTAATTATCGTAACGATTCAGATCAAAACCATTCCGATTCTTCTTCTAATCATTCTTCAGGTGGCGGCGGAGGAGCAGGTACTTTTTGAGAAATAACGATTTGCTTTCATATATATTTAACATTATGTTTACTTCATTAAAGATCGGGTAAGTTGTAGATAAGCAATACACACAGGAATCAAATGAAATGAACGTATATATTGAATAGGATGAAGGAGGAAATGAAAATGACTGGAAGAAAAGCGTTATGGAGTGCTATTGGAATGGGTGCAGCGTACCTTATGCGTAACAAAAGTGCACGTGATAAAGTGATTTCTCAAGTTCGTCGTGTAGCAACGTCGATGCGTGATAAGAAAAATGGTAATTCATCCAACACAACGAACAATAACTATTAATAGATTAGATCATAAAAAGACAGATCAAACGTCTACAACGTATGCTTTATACGAGGTGGGCGTTTTTTTATTGACAAATACCAAGTTATCAGATAGGATTTAAAAATAAACCGACTGACGAGTCAATCAAGGGGTTGATCGTATCGATCATACAACGTTAAGTTCTCGTGAACAGGATGCGATAGAGAAGCGTGAAAAGTTAATGCAGATTGCCCTCAAGCAATTTGTTGATGCTGGTTATCATGCAACTAAAGTGTCTGATATTGTTGCAGAAGCAGGGGTAGCGCAAGGAACGTTTTACTGGTATTTCAAAAGCAAAGAAAGTATAGCACTTCAAATTATAGAGCAAGGTAGACAGCAGTTACTGGAAGTGATTGGTGTAGGTTACCGTACCCATTCAGGTACTGATGATGATATGGTACAAGCTTCGGAGAAGTTGTTATATCGATTATTTCAATTTGCCGAGCAACACACTCATTTGATGCGCATGTTGCTTGATGGCACAGGATTTAGCGAAGCAGTACGGGAACAGATTATGCTTACCCGTTCACAGATGGAGCAAGGATTTGTGCAAAATATTCAGCGGGCAATAGAGTTAGAAATGTTACCTGTACATACGGAAGCATCTGTACGGGCAGCTTTTCTAATGAGTCTGATCGAAGGGGTAATTGTACGCTGGTTGTTCAGTTCAGGTACAAGTGCATCTTCTTCAGGGCTGGTGAATCATACCGCTGAACAATTGGCAAAAGAAACAGCACGTTTTGAATTTTATGGTCTGCTGGGCAGAACCGATTAAAGGAGAATGCAATAATGAAATCATTACGTCGTACGTCTACACCGATCGTTTTGGCAATGTTACTTATGGTGGTAGTGGTATTGAGTGCTTGCGGTAATGCTGCTCCACGTTCTACAGCTACTGATCCAGCGAGCAATACCAGTGCAGAGACTACAGCTACCGCTACTTCAGGTAATACACTGGAAGCGATCAAATCTGCTGGTGTACTGAAAGTCGGATTAATGGGCACATATGCACCTTATAATTTTTTGAATGCAAATAAAGAAGTAGACGGATTCGATGCAGATATCGCCAAAGAAGTAGCCAAGCGTCTAGGTGTCAAAGCTGAATTTACAACACAAGCTTTTTCAGGATTGATTCCAAGTCTACAAGCAGGCAAGTTCGATGCGATTATCAGTCAGGTCACAATTACAGACGAACGTAAACAACAATTGGATTTCTCTGATCCGTATATTACCAATCAGGTCAAAATTATAGTGAATGCTAACAATACAGATATTACAAAGCTAGCTGATTTTAAAGATAAAAATATCGGTGTAGGTCTGGGAACAAATGATGAGACCTACCTACGTACAGAAGTATTGCCACAAGTCGGTAACTTTAATATCAAAACGTATAACGATGTAATTACTTCTCTACAAGATTTGAATGTAGGTCGTATTGATGCCACGATCAACAATATTTATGCTCTCAAACCTATCGTTGAAGAAAATGGATTCAAAATCAAAGCTGTCGGTGATGCAATCAAGTCCGACCAAGCTGGTATTGCGATTCGTAAAGATAATCCTGACCTTTTAAAAGCACTGAACAAAGCGTTAACAGATATGAAAGCAGACGGTACGTACGAGACTATTTTTGTAAAATGGTTCGGTGAAAAGCCTGCTGCTGAATAATAACAATTATCAAAGCTTGATCAGGACTGCGTTCACTACGGTGCGCAGTCTTCTGTTTTACCATGATCAAGAGAGGAGACTATAGATATGCAATTAGTATGGGATAACCTCCCTTTTCTTTTAAAAGGTGCAGGTTATACATTGTTGATTACGATCATATCCATGTTTTTCGGATTGATTATCGGGGTGATCGTAGCGATTGCGCGTATGCAAGGCAACCGTCCGATTCGCTGGATTGCCCGGTTCTATGTATCTATTATTCGGGGGACGCCAGTGCTTGTACAGCTAGTGATCGTGTATTACGGGCTGACTGATTATGGAATTACACTGGATGCGATTCCTGCCGCTTGTATTGCTTTGAGTATCAATATTGGTGCGTATTTATCAGAGACTTTTCGCGGAGCGATTCTTTCGATTCCAAAAGGGCAGACCGAAGCGGCTTATGCAACAGGGATGACATCAGCACAGACGATGTGGCGTATTATTTTACCACAAGCGGCACGTACAGCGATTCCACCGATGGGAAATACATTTATCGGTATGCTTAAAGAAACGTCATTGGTATCGGTTATTACGGTCACCGATCTATTACGATCTGCTGATTTGTTGATTGCTCAATATTATGTATATATGCCTTTTTATATTGGAATTGCGATCATGTACTGGATTATGAGTACAATATTCTCAACGATTTTGGAACGTATTGAACGACGATTGGCTAAAGCATACTAAAACGAATGTGAGGGAAGTATTATGATCCAAACTCGTGGATTGTCCAAAACATTTGGTACACATCAAGTATTACATGAGATAGATCTGGATGTGCAAGCAGGCGAAATTGTTGTACTGCTAGGCCCCAGCGGCTCAGGAAAAAGTACATTACTGCGCTGTCTAAACGGATTAGAAGATTTAAGCGCAGGTTCGATAGAAGTAAATAGTATTCAAGTAACTAGCACGATGAAGCTGAAAGAACGTCAGCACAAAATGCTCCAAATTCGTAGACAAACAGGTATGGTATTTCAACAATTTAATTTGTATCCTCACAAAACAGCACTCGGAAATGTAACCGAATCTCTCCGAATGGTCAAAAAGCTAGAAGCGACTCATGCTCGGCATGTCGGCGAACGGGTATTGGATCGAGTAGGCTTATTGGAAAAGAAAGATCAATATCCTTCTCGGTTGTCAGGAGGACAACAACAACGTGTTGGTATCGCTCGTGCATTAGCAATGGAGCCAGACATTATTTTATTCGATGAACCAACATCGGCACTTGATCCAGAATTGGTAGGAGAAGTGTTGGATGTTATGAAATCTTTAGCACAAGAAGGCATGACGATGATTGTCGTTACCCATGAGATGAAATTTGCCCGTCAGGTAGCGAATAAAGTGATTTTTATGGATGAGGGACGCATTATCGAGCAGTCTGATCCTGAATCTTTTTTTGAACGACCTGTAACGGAAAGAGCGCAACGTTTTCTTAGTAAAGTGATGGATTATTAATTTCAAATAAATGAACGAAAGCAGGTAGAGATCATGAACGTAACTACAGTATGGAATGGTAAAAGAGCATTTGAAGCAGTAGGGCCTTCCGGTTATCCAATCGGTATGGATGCTACAGCCGCGTATGGTGGCGATGGGAAAGGTGCAACACCGATGGAATTATTGCTTGCGGGTCTAGCAGGATGTATTGGTATTGATATTACAATGATTTTAGATGCGTTTTTGCATAATATTAATAAAATTGAGATCGAAACGGAAGGTACGCGCAAAGAAGCTATGCCTAAAGGATTTACTGCGATCGATCTTATTTTCAAAGTAGATGGAGATATTCCAGATTATCGTGTGTGGAAAGCGATTCAAATGGGCAAAGAAAAGTATTGTGCTGTCTCTGATTCACTAAGTGCAGATATTCATTATCGTCTGATTTTGAATGGTGAAGAAGTAGTACAACCTGCTTAATAGTAAAGAGATATCTTGTTGCTTATACAAGATATCTCTTTTTTTATATCATAAGCGTGATCTTGAATCGGAATAAGTGAAAAATTATACATAATAAAGATAGTCAACGACTATTCGTTAAACGCATTAAAGGGTAGTTTATACATATGAAAGCTTTCCGAGTCTCAATTGCGAAAGTGCGTACGGCAACATGGAGGGGAA
Organism: Paenibacillus sp. KACC 21273; assembly: GCF_028736095.1. Lineage (NCBI taxonomy): Bacteria > Bacillati > Bacillota > Bacilli > Caryophanales > Paenibacillaceae > Paenibacillus > Paenibacillus sp. KACC 21273. The sequence continues at coordinate 5,043,101 of NZ_CP117876.1, read as the reverse complement.
TACAGTGATTAACCATTCAGAACAAAATCAATTGATTTATGAACATATATATCGTATGTCTCCTTTTGGGATTGCTGTTATTTCACCTAAAGATGGAGCTTGGTTACAGGTGAACCCTGCTTTTTGTAAAATGCTTGGTTACTCTGAAGAAGAAATGTGCCGGATGCGAGAAGAGAATATTACTTGTTTGGAAGATCAATTCCAAATCGGATATCAAAGTATATATGCACAAATGAGAGAAAACCAATCCGAACAATATCATACAGAACATCGGTATTTGCACAAAAAAGGTCATTTAATCTGGACTTCTATCGATATTTCGATTATTTATGATATGCAGCATCAACCTTTATATTATATTGCTCAATTTCAGGATATTACTTCGCAAAAAGAACATGAAATGATTATTGCGGAGAATGAAGATTTATATACTTTAATTACCGAGAATGCGCGCGATTTGATTTCATATAGTACGCCGGATGGGATATTGCGCTATGTGTCAGATTCATTTTATGCTGTGCTAGGCTATCATCCTGAAGAAATGATCGGGCAAGATCGAATGCAATATTATCATCCTGATGATGCATTACAAATGAAAAATAGTGGGAATACGTATCTAGAATGGGGTACGATGACCCGTCGTCTCAAACATAAAAAAGGTCATTATTTGTGGTTCGAGATTTTATTTCAAGTGGTACGCAATGATCAAGGAGAGATCGAGAAAGTTCTAGGTGTTGGACGTGATGTGAATGAACGCAAAAAGAATGAAGATCGACTGGTTGAAGCTCAGCGCATCGCGCATATTGGAGCATGGGACTGGGATATTTCGAATGGCTCCTTTAGTTTTGCAGAAGAAACAAGACGTTTGTTTGGATATGCATTTAGAGCGGAAGAGCCTTATAGCGAAGATATTTTGAAAATGATCCATCCTGAAGATCTGCCGGATTTCCGTAAAGCGATTCGTTACACGATGCTTACTGGTGAAGGCGGCGAACATATTTACCGGATTATTTTAGTCGATGGTACGATGAAATATTTGCAGTCTCACTGGAGTGCAGCACTTGATGATCGAGGTCAACCGATTCATATTATTGGGATGACTCAGGATATTACAGAGCGCACACGTATGGAAGAACGTCTCAAAGATAGTGAACGTAATTATCGCTTGATCTCAGAGCAATCGCTAGATTTTATATCACGTAATTCTGTAGAAGATACTACTTATCTGTATTGTTCACCAGCTTGTTATTCTATTCTGGGTTATCAGCCGGATGAGTTAGAAGGAACACCAGCGATAGAGTATATTCATCCTGATGATGTAAGTGATATCAAACAGTATATGACCTTGAATCTGCAAGGAGAACAGCCTCAACCGATTACGTATCGTCAGCGCCACAAATCAGGTAGCTACGTATGGATGGAGTTGTCCGGTCGGTATGTATACGATGAACATGGCAATATTCAAGAGATGGTGTCGATCGCGCGTGATATTAATGAGCGCAGACAAGCGGCTTTGTTAATCGAAGAAAGCGAACAGCGATACAAATCGTTATTTGAATATAATCCAGCAGGCGTATTTTCATTTGATGTAAATGGACGTTATACCACTGTTAATTCTAATATGGAAAAATTACTAGAACGTACAGAAGCCGAACTGATCGGTATGCCTTTTGAACCGCTGGTCGCTCCTGAAAATATTTATGATACAGCGGAACATTTTGAACTGGCTTTAAAAGGGAAACCGCAGACGTACGAATCTCAGATTATTTTGAAAAATGGAGATCGGCGCGCTATCAGTCTGGTGAATGTGCCGATTGTGGTAGATAAGCAAATTGTAGGTGTCTACGGTATAGCGACAGATATTACTGAAATGAGAAGGTATATTGAACAGATCGAGAAATTAAGCAATGAGTATACACTGATTCTGAATTCAGTCTCTGAAGGTATTTTCGGTCTGGACAATGAAGGCGTTGCTACCTTTATTAATCCGGCGGCAACGCGGATGTTAGGCTTCCATGCACGTGAGTTGATTGGTAAACATCTGCTGGATATGTTCCAGCTAGCTCATCCAGATGGAGGGCCGTATGTAGCGAAAGAAAATCCGATCTATGTTGCTCTATTAGAAGGTTGTTTTCATGAAGAACAGGAAGCGATTTTCTGGCGTAAAGATGGTTCTAGCTTTCTCGTATCGTACCGTATTACACCGATCTGGGATCGAGGTAAGCGCAAAGGTGCTGTTATTGTATTTAATGATATTACGAATGAAAAACAGATTATTCGTGCCAAAGAATTAGCAGAACGTGCTGATCGTGCGAAGTCTGAATTTTTGGCTATTATGAGTCATGAGATTCGGACACCGATGAATGGGATTATCGGCATGACAGGATTATTAGCAGATACACCACTGGACGAAGAACAATTGAGCTATACCGAAATTATTAAAGACAGCAGTGATGCGTTACTGCATATTCTGAATGAAATTTTAGATTTCAGTAAAATAGAAGCCGGTAAAATGGTGCTGGATCATGAACCGATTGATCTAGTGATGTTAGTCGATAGTGTACTGGATCTATTCACTTCTCGCGCTGCTGAAAAAGATATTCAGTTAACTTATCATGTCGATAACCGCGTACCTGCTTCAGTCGTCGGCGATGCGTCTCGCTTGCGGCAAGTGTTGGTTAACTTGGTTAGTAATGCGATTAAATTTACCGATCAAGGAAGTGTACGATTGTCGATTTCGCTATTAGATATGCGCTCGACAGGAGAATGTATTTTGGAGTTTGAGATCAAAGATACCGGAATTGGTATATCTTCAGACAAACAGGATAAACTGTTCCAATCGTTTTCTCAGCTTCATCCTGCCATCAACCGTAAGTATGGAGGAACAGGTCTAGGTCTAGCTATTTGTAAAAAGCTGATCGAGCTGATGGGTGGTTCGATCGATGTGGATAGCGAAGAAGGGCAAGGAGCAACATTCCGTTTTGTAGTTCCTTTCAAACCATTTGAAGAACCGAAGGCTATTGAAGCTATAGGGACAAATAGTGAACAACAGAACCGTTATATGATGCCTGAATTTAAGTATGGCCCTTTACGGATTCTACTGGCGGAAGATCATCCGGTTAATCAGAAATTAATGGTAGAGATTTTGAAAAAGATAGGTTATCAAGCAGATGTAGCGAATAATGGACGTGAAGCATTATCGGCGGCTATCGCTCATCCTTACGATATTATATTTATGGATATACAAATGCCTGAGATGGATGGTATTGAAGCTACACGTAATATCCGGGAGCGTCTAACCGAACAAGAGCAACCAGTGATTATTGCGGTGACTGCTTTTGCACGAATGGAAGATCGTCAAATGTGTTTGGACGCAGGTATGCAAGACTTTATTAGTAAACCATTACGCTTTCCTGATATTGATCGTGCATTACAACAATATGCTAAATATATTCAGCAATCCGAATAAAGGAGGAGTCACATGAAGCGCAAACTATTAATAACAGGCGCAAGTGGTGTGATTGGGAAGAGTCTTTATCAAGGGTTACAACAAGAATATGATGTACTGGCAACAGATATTGAAGGCGATACAGCACAAGGGATACAACCATTAGATATTACTGATGCAGAGCAAATTAAACAAAAAACGGTAGGAATCGATACGATATTGCATATAGCCTGGCAAAAAGATGAAGATGACTTTTTGGGCGTAGCTTTACCTGTCAATGTAACCGGTGCTTATCATTTGTTTGAAGCCGCCAAACAAAATGGCGTTAAACGGATTATTTTCGCAAGTTCGAATCATTCTACAGGCTTCTATCAAGTAGGAGAAACGATAGATGTAAATGATCCGTATCGCCCTGACAGTATTTATGGGTTGAGTAAATGTTATATTGAATTGTTAGGGCGTTTGTATAGCGATCAAAATCATCTTTCTTCTTTCAATATTCGTATCGGGAATTTTCCTGGTGATGATCGACCTCATTCAGAACGTGCTACCCATATCTGGATCTCTGAACGTGATCTACTTCAGTTGGTGAAATGTTGTATAGAAGCACCAGCAGAGCGCAAATATATGAATCTGTACGGTACATCAGCGAATACAGATAATTATTATAATATTGATTATTTAGCAGAAGAGATTGGTTATCGTCCTCAAGATGATGCTACCGAGGTATTGGCTGCTGAGAATCAAAAGAAAGAGCAACTTCCGCAAGATGAGACATTATTTCAAGGTGGGCAAGAAGGATAATTATCATAAAAAACAACAACAAAAGCCAGTTGTCTTCGTATCTGATATGTATTCAGACTTGAAAATGACTGGCTTTTGTATAGTATTGCGGATATTAATGATTGATTATACTTTGAACACAGAAGCAGCGGTATTAAGCTCTTCGGCTAATTGGGCTAACGAGTGAGAAGTAGCGGCTGTTTCTTCAGAAGCGGCAGCAGATTCCTGACTGGCTGCGGCAATCGATTCTACAGCAAACATAACTTCATTAGCTTGAGCAGCTTCTTCTTCGCAAGCCGCTGCAATTTCATTGACTTTAATAGCAGAGTCATTTACTACATTCACAATTTTTTGGAATGCTTCTTCAGTATGAGCAGATTGAGTTACACTGTGAGTCACTGCTTTGACACTGGACTGCGTATTTTTTTGCATCACTTTGATAATCGTGGCAATTTGCTTGGTAGCATCGATACTACGTTCAGCTAATTTACGCACTTCGTCTGCAACAACAGCGAATCCTTTCCCTTGATCACCTGCACGAGCAGCTTCAATAGCGGCATTTAGTGCAAGTAGATTCGTCTGATTCGCAATATCGTCGATAACACTAATGATTTCACCGATACGCTGAGAATCATCTTCTAATTTATTCATAGAATTACTGACTTCATTCATCGACACTTTGGACTCGCTAACAATTTGTTTGCCTTGTTCAGCCATATCTACTGTAAGGTTAGATAGTTCAGCCGCACCGCTTGCACTTACAGCGACAGAATCAATAGCCGCAGAGAGCTCTTTGAACAATTCGGTAATCATTGAAGCAGATTCAGCTTGCGTATTGCTAGTGTTCGCAATCTGCTCTGTACTTGCTGATATTTCTTGTGAAGAAGCCGCTACATTTTCTGAAGATAAAGTAATCCGTTCGATCAATTGGCGTAGATTGGTAGCCATCGTGTGAACCGATGTAGATAACTGTCCAACTTCATCTTTATTTTTATTTTCCAAACTTTCACTAAGATCGCCTTTAGCATACTTGGAGATTAAATCAGTAAGCTTACGTAGTGGAGAAGAGATACTGCGCGAGATTATAGAACCTAGCAAAATACTAAATAACGTAACCAGAATCAGAGAAATAATAGTGATTTTGACACAAGCAACATAGCTGTCTTCAATCTCTTGACTGGCTTGTTGAGCAAGATTCGAATTGTTATCGATCATTACGGCGATGGCATCAGCCACCTGATCGCCTACAGGTTTTAGTGTGTTGTCTTTGTAGTTGTTAAAAACAGTTAGATTATTAGCCTGTGCTAATCGTGTAGCTTCTTCGTATAAGACTAAGTAATCTTTGTATGTTTGATTAAATTTATCCAGATTCGCTTTTTCTTTTTCAGTAGTGATTGAATTGCCATATGTTTGAGCCAAACTTTCCATATTCGTCTGGAAATCTTTCATTTTGGTCAGTAAGGCTAATTTTTTCTCGGATGTCTGTGCTGTACTCACATCCCGCACAGCTACACGCAATCGCTGATAATAGACTTCGATTTGCGATAAATCTTTTACTGCTACGAGATTATGGCTATACATATTCTTAGCTTTGTTGTTCAGATCTTTTAAATTTTGCAAACTGTATAATCCGAAACTAACAAAGATTAAGGTAATAATTAAAAAAGCAGAGATAATTTTTGTTGCCGTCCTCAAATTCCGAAACCACTGCATACCCAAACCTCCCAAATGCATAATGTAAACATGATATATATTTCGACACTATATGATAATTCTTAATAGGAAATTAAAACTTTTGTACCAAAAATTAAAAAAAATAAATATTTTTAATACATTTTCTTCATATTTCCACATTATGGCGTTGATAGCAGACTTGTTTCTGGATCAGGAATAAAGGGGATAAAACTATAAGAAGTATTCATTTAAAATATATTTGCAGGTTCATGCAAAAAAGGAGATTATACGAATGGAAAAAGTAATCGAGACAGAACAAGGGTTAGCATTGCAAATAGATGGTGAAACGAAAGCTGAAATAGGATTTAGTGATTATGATGAGCAATCGATAAGTATCGACCATACCTTTGTGTCTGAAGAATTACGTGGGCAAAAAGTAGGACAAGATCTGGTGAAAAGAGCGGTAGATATTGCTCGTAAACAAGGTAAAACGGTTGTACCTGCTTGTTCGTATGCATTAGCATTATTCAAACGCAATAAAGATTATCACGATATCTGGCGTAAAGACGTATAAAATCCAAACAACCTCAAAATGTTCAAACTGTTGTCACCAAAGGGCTTACCCTCAACTCCAATATAAAACTATAATGAGAGTATGAACTTGAAAGATGGGGAGCGTCTGCATGGATAAAAATACACAGCCTAATATGGCAACACCAAAAACGAATAAAAACTTTGCCGGAATTATTATTACTGTATCCGTTATTGCTAACGTTATTATTTTGTTGTTATTTTTCTCACCAGCAATAGGTTACAAAGGTACAGTCGATTTTGATATTACGTTATTGCCACGAATGAATGCGATCTTTAACAGCTTTACCTTTATTTTTCTAGTAGCAGCTTTAATAGCGATTTTGAGAAAAAATATTAAAGTCCATCGCGGCTTTATTTTAGCGGCTTTTTCATCGACATTGTTATTTCTAGTCACTTATCTAACGTTTCATTATCTATCACCAGAAACCGCTAAATTTGGTGGCGTAGGTATTGTGCGTCCTATCTATTTCTTTATCCTGATTACACATAGTTTCTTAGCTGCGATTATTGTACCGCTTGCTTTGTTTGCTCTGGTATGGGGATGGACGATGCAGATTGCAAAACACAAAAAAATTGTACGTTGGACAATGCCAATCTGGTTATATGTAAGTTCTACAGGTGTTATCGTATATCTGATGATGGCACCGTATTATTGATCACTTTGGATAACTGAACACAACAAAAAGAACCGCAGCGATCCGGGCTGCGGTTCTTTTTGTATAGAAAAATAATGATAAAGTTATTGTAAAAGCTGTATCTTATACAATACCGTCTTTGTAATTGTTCTGCCAGTGTTTGTCGCCTTTGTGTGTGAAGTCTTCTACTGTTCTTTCCAATGTTTCTACCAATTGTGCTTTGATCTCAGCGATTGTATCACGATATACGCGTTCTTCGTTACCGTTGATTTTGTCACCGTAGATTGCTAGAGAAGCTGTATATTGGCGGTGTTTTTCAACCAATTCATCAATAGATTCTAATGCGTGCTCTACATACCGAGTGATAGATTGTTGGTCTTTTGGAAGCATATCACGAAGTTGTTGTACTTTACTTGTGTTTGTCATTTTCGGTCACCTCTTATTATTAATTGTAAATTTACATTAACACTTTTTCACATTAATTACCTTAAATTCGGATTAAATTTTGACAAATTTATGAACGAACTATAACGACAGTCCAATAAAGTGTTGATACATAAGGGAAAAAATATATATATGATCAAGACCTTTGAATTAGGTTAAAGGTCATTGTTTACTGAAAAATGATGTGTCCAATGTGTGTCTGTTAATGTCTATACTATCATTTCGGTAGAATTATTTTCAAATGTTATAGCAAATACTACTTTAGTCACAATTTGTCGATAAATAGGAACTATGTCCTACTTAATTTCCTATAGCCGTATATTTACTATTTTTTCTAGTACTATTCTAGTATAAATCTTTATACACAGTATAAATTTACATATAAATCTATGATATACATTATAACCTCTTTTCCAAATAATTAACCTGTGATACAGTAACGGTCAGATTGTCTATAACTAAAAACACATCGCAAAAGGGGACGTCTTGTAGCAAAAAGACCTATTCAACATCAGAACAATGGTGTAAAGAAGATTATAATGTCTATGATCAACAGCACATCGAACAAATTCTAATAACGAGGACGGTGAATTATGGAAGTACAATCACTACGACAGGTCGAAAAGTTAGCACTTGAAAAAAATCGGATCTACAAACAAAGCAAGCTTCGTTATTTATCGCGTTCGATGCTTGCCAGTATGTTTATCGGATTTGGCGTTATTGTTGCATTCAAAACAGGAAACTTCTTTTATGCAGTTGAATCTCCTATGGCGTACCCGATGGCTGCGTTAACGTTCGGAGCGGCGATCATATTGATCTCTTATGGCGGTGGAGACTTATTTACAGGAGATACCTTCTATTACTCCTACGCGGCGATACGGCGTAAGCTGAAGTGGTTAGATGTGATCAGGATGTGGATCACAAGTTATTTTGGGAATATACTCGGGGCATGTGCATTTGCGTTGCTGATTTTTTTAACAGGATTATATGCAGATCATTCGGTCAATGCGTTTCTGTTAAATGTCGTTCAGCACAAAATGGAAGCGCCTACGATGCAATTGTTTTTCCGCGCTATTTTGTGTAACTGGCTTGTCTGTCTGGCTTTCTTTATTCCGATGGGCTTGAAAGGCGATGGCGCCAAATTATTTGCTATGATGTTATTCGTATTTTGTTTCTTTATTTCGGGATATGAGCACAGTATCGCGAATATGTGTACATTTGCGATTGCTCTGGTAGTGGATCATCCATCTACTATTAATTTTGCAGGGGTTATTCATAATCTTATTCCGGTAACACTCGGGAATTTGATCGGCGGAGCGATCTTTATGTCGACGATGTACTATTATGTTAATAAGCCATTTATGGATGAAGAACACGAGGCATAAGCCAATTAAATACTGATAAAAGACCAGCCATGATCATCATGTGGCTGGTCTTTTTTACTGTATAGTCTTAAAGAACTAAAAATATTTTTAAATTTTAATGAATGTGTGTTTATTCGACAAAATATTGGTTATAATTATATAGTAGTGAGACTTATTACACGTGTCCAACACAAAGGGAGAGCCAACATGAGTGTTTATCAATTTTCTGCAAGAGCTATGAATGGTAAAGAAGTATCATTAGAAGAATATAAAGATCAAGTTATCTTAGTCGTAAATACAGCAAGTCAATGTGGTTTTACATTCCAATACGAAGATTTACAAAAGTTGTATGATCGTTATAAAGAAAAAGGTTTAGTGATTTTAGGCTTTCCTTGCAACCAATTTGCAGATCAAGAGCCTGATGGTAATGATAAAGTAGAAGCATTTTGTATGTTGAATTATGGTGTATCGTTCCCAATGTTCCAAAAAGTAGATGTGCGTGATCAAAATGCTCATCCATTGTTCAAGTATTTGGTAGAACAGAAGTCATTTGAAGGATTTAATATGAATCATTCCGTATCTAAATTGATGGTACAATTGCTGAACGAGAAGCATCCAGAATATTTGCCAGGCGATTCAATCAAATGGAACTTTACTAAATTCCTAATCGATCGTAACGGTGAAGTAGTGAAACGCTTTGAATCGACAACTGATCCTTTGGATATGGAAGAAGATATCGAAGCACTGTTATAAAATTGTAATCCACTATAATGTAAGCTATAAATATAAACGACATGATCAATGAATTGAATATATAGTGAAAGCCTGACAGGATTTTGTCCTAACAGGCTTTTTTTGTGCATAAAAAAACCGACATCTTCACACATGAAGTATCGGTTTGAGGAACAGATTGTGGTGGTAGATTCAACCATTCCAATCTTCCTTATATATAGTATAACAAGATCATCCATATGATCTTTATTCTCAGTAAAAAGGATACTTTTTGATTCTTAACAAACTATGCGCGTGTTCTAGAAGGAGTCTGGCTATGTTTCATATATTCTAATTTACGAATAATTTCTTTTTGCCATTTAAGATCGCCAATACGTACGGCAAGGTTGAGAAGATCCAGATAATCATCTACTTGTAGTGAAGTCTTCTGTGTCATTACGTTCATCGAGATTCCGGCTCCTTTGAAGTTAAAATAGGTTACTGTGCTCCATCAACATCTATATTATCATTTCATTATCAGTTGACTAGGAATGATAATCATTATCATAAATTTATTGTAAACATTAATACAGTCAAATGCAAATGAATTATTCAATTTTTATTAAAAATAAGTATATATTTCGATATGTTCACATGATGTCCATACGTGAGATATGTCATAATCCTTTGCAAACACGTACAATAGTGATCGCAAAGATCAATTTTTACGTAAGTAAAGGAGAGTTATATGTCGTATACCAAAATTAAATGGATCATTTTATTTTTACCTACAGTAACGATTGGCTTATGGGAATATATTCGTCATCAATTTCTAATGCCGTATCTCTCGATGGAAGTGGGTAATTGGTTATCACCGGTTATTATCTATGTGGTCAGTGTTACTTTGCTACGGCAATTATTTGATATGTTAGAAAATACGCGTGCAGCGCTCGATCAAGAGCGGATCGTCAAAGGAAAATTGGAAGAACGTCAGTTGCTCGCTGGAGAACTGCATGATGGAGTAGCTCAATCTTTGTTTTTACTCGGCGTAAAGTTAGATCGAGCAAAACGGATGTATGATGATCCACATGTACAGGAAACGCTTAACGATATCAGTCGCACAGTAAGTGAAGCTAATCACGATGTACGACAAGCGATTGCTGATCTAAAGCATGTTCCTCGTAGTGGAGCAACAGAAGAAGTATCACTTGCTTATCGTGTATGGGAAATGATTCCGTTAGCTGGTGTAAAAACAGAATTAGATTGGAAGTTAGACGATCAATATATCCAACCTGAAGAACAAGCAGAACTATTAGCTTGTATACGAGAAGGGTTATTGAATATTCACAAACATGCGCATGCCCAGCAGGTCTGGATACATAGTGAAGGCAACGAGAATGGCTGGCAGATTGTGATTGAAGATGATGGAGAAGGATTTCATGAACAGTCTTTGCAATTGCCCGATCGATTTGGATTGAAAATTACGGCTGAACGTGCACAGTGGAGAGGATGGGCATTTGCTTTGCAACGTCAACAAGAGCGAACTTTATTTATCATCAAAGGAGGTAATCGTGATGAATAGTGTACGTGTCTTAATCGTCGATGATCATGCTCATGCACGCGAAGCAACGCGTGTGATTTTGTCTGAAGATCCAATGTTCAATATTGTAGGTACAGCGACAAGCGGTCAGGAAGCGTTAGAGTTCACCGAGCAATGGATGCCTGATCTGATTTTGATGGATATTTCAATGAAAGGGATGGATGGGTTAGAAACGACACGTCTGATTAAACTTAGATTTCCTTATATCAAAATTATTATGATGACTGTATCCGATGATGCCGCCCATCTATTCGAAGCGATCAAGCAAGGCGCACAAGGATATATTCTCAAAAGCTTACCACCTTCAATGTGGTTGGAATATTTGCGTAGTGTTGTGCTGGATGAAGCAGGGCTTAGTCAAGAGATTGCACTACGTATTCTGCAACAGTTCCCATCGACCAAAGCGCAAAATGATCCGGTAGCGAACACTTTAACACCACGTGAAAGAGAAATTTTGCACTGGGTATCGTCAGGGCTGACCAATCGAGATATTGCGGCAGAGCTTAATATTTCAGAGCAAACGGTCAAAAATCATCTCAAAAATTTACTACACAAATTGCAATTAGAAAATCGAGTACAATTGACAAGATATGCGATTGAGCATGGATTAGCGTCAGATCAGCTCTATCGTCCATAATCTTTTCAAATTTAAGCCATATTTGTAACAGATATAGCCCTATATAGTCATGTTCAGAATGTACTCACTTCGATACTATAGAGATTGTGATTGCACAAAACAGACTTCATAGAAGGCATCTCACATAAAGTAGGTGAATCATATTTATCATACATCAATTTATTTTTCGATAACCAAGCGGAGATTGTTGTTACCTGTATTGCTAGTCCTTTTGAGTATTTGTAGTGGATTATCCTTTCCACAAAGCACCTCGGCTCATTCGTATGTGCAACAATCTGTCCCTGCTCAAAATGAAGTGCTAGACAAAGCACCTGACAAAATCACATTATTATTCAATGAATCGATACAGCCTGCGTATTATCAGATTGTATTGATGGATTCGTCTGGTCAAAAAATAGACGGAGTCAAAGCTGTTATTGATAGTAAAAATGCAGCTCTATTAGAAGCAAACATTCCGGTGAAGCTTGCTGATGATATTTACAATATTTCATGGAAAGCGGTCTCAGGAGATGGACATCCGGTAGAAGGTGGAATCGTTTTTCAAGTCGGAGACGGTGCTGGCAAAAAAATGTCAGATGCGCCGACTACACTACCAGATAATAAATCGGTCAATCCATTATTGATTGTAATGCGGTGGTTACAGTATACCGGTCAATCATTAGTATTAGGATTGCTTGCGTTATCACTATTTTTATTACCGGCTCGCTTACGTACATCTGAAGCAACAACATGGATGCGTCAGCGTCGATATGCGTTATTTTTATGGATAGGGATGGCACTAACAGTGGTTGCGTTATTGGTTCAATTGCCACTACGCATCGCCTGGAATGCAGATATTCCGGTTATGCAGACTACAACAGAATTAGGAAATACATTCCGTGAAACGACTTTCGGTCAGGTATGGTTGATCCAGATGATCACCGCTGTACTGATCGTTATTCTGGTAGCTTTGTATGCGCATAGCAAGCTTGCAACTGCTGCGAAGCGTGCTATCGGAATGATTGCAATTGCTTTGATGATTGTACAATTACTCGCCAAATCGCTGGATGGACATGCTTATGCAGAACCGTATGCAGGCATTGCGATTGCAGCTGATTTTATCCATCTGGTCTCGGCTCTGGTATGGAGTGGTGCACTGGTAGCAATGGCGGTATTTGTACCGCGTATTGTAGCTCCTTTTACAGGAGAAGAACGCAAAACGGTATATTGGAGTATTGTACGCCGCTTCTCATGGTGGGCGATTATATCGGTAGCGGCTTTATTGGTTACTGGTATTTATGGAAGTATTATTTATCTGCCTAGTCTGATGGCGCTGTTCAATACCGCTTATGGGTTGACGCTACTTGCAAAAATGTTGTTATTCCTTGTGATGGCGGCATTCGGTGCCATGAATTATGTCAAAGGACGACAGCAAAAAGAAGAGCTTGGCAAAGACTTGATGTGGGAAGTGTTAACTGGCTTTGTGATTTTGATGCTAGCGGCGGCGCTGGTGCATCTTTCTCCTCAAGCCGCTCCGATCAGTAATGGAGCGACACCGAAGCAGACCGTACAGACACAAGAAGTCGATGGATATGAGATTAAATTAGAGGTTCCTCAAGCGCAGATGGGTAGCAATAATTTTATCGTATCTGTTAAAAATAAAAATGAAGCCAAACCTGTAGATGTCGAACAAATTACATTAACGATGAATCATATGGATATGGCGATGGCTCCTACTGAAATTCTGCTTACAGCCAGTGATGGCAAAGATGGAGTCTATCAGAAAACAGGTATGGTGAGTATGAATGGCAACTGGCATGTCAAAGTTCATATTTTGACCAAGTCGTTAGATACGATTGATACTGAATTTACACTACGGATTGGTCAATAAGCTGTGGTACAACAGGCAGATTATATTATGCCTGTATGATATATAAAAAAGGGAGTATGACGAATGAAAAAAAACTCGGTATTTACCAAAATGATCACAATCGGTTCAGCAGTTATGGTCGCAGGATTATTAACATTTAGCAGTATTGCAAGTGCGCATGTTACGGTCAAACCTGCTCAGTCGATGCCTTCCGCCTGGGAAACGTATACGATCAAAGTACCTTCTGAAAAAGATTTGCCAACGACTAAAGTAACATTAAAAGTACCGGAAAACTTATCTTTCAAACAATATCAGCCTGTACCAGGTTGGAAAACAACAACTGAAAAAAATGATGCTGGTGAAATTACATCGATCACTTGGGAAGCAGAAAGTGGCGGGATTGAAGCAGGTCAATTTCAACAGTTCGTATTTGTAGGTGAAAATCCAGCTAAAGATGGCGAATTAGCATGGGATGCGTACCAATACTATAGCGATGGTAGCGTAGTTGAATGGACAGGCAAAGAAGGAAGCGAACTTCCTCATTCGATTACTACGATTACAGAAAATGCAGCTACAACAACACCTGCCGCTCCAACAACTGATGGACACGATACAGCAACAACCGAAGATACTGCTACAGCTACAGATGAAGCGACTGGAACAGATACTACAACAACGGAAAGCACACCAGCGACAGGTACAACAACAGATACTGCGGCTTCAAATGATATGAACACGATGCCGATGGAACAACCGGCTAGCAGTAATGGTCTACAAGTAACGACATTGATTATTTCGATTATTGCCTTAATATTAGGTGGAGTCGCTGTAATGAATTCACGCAAACGTAAATAAAAACGTACCATAAAAAGACATTTTATCATCTAAAGCCAAAAAGATTGAGAACTTAGCTGTCATTGTTCTTGATCTTTTTGGCTTTTTTTATGCAGAAAAACTCATTTTTATAAAAAAAATTAATATTTTTGTTAAAAAACCTTACATATCTATTGTATCCTGTGCATATTTTTTTTATACTGCATTAAACGAAAATGTCGTATTATGATCTTAAAATGGAGGGAATGCTAGTGAGTCAAACACCAGTACAATCGCCGTCAAGTCCAGGAAAAATATTTACATGGGTCGAGAAGATCGGTAATAAAATTCCTAATCCATTTTTACTGTTTGTGTATTTGATCATTATTTTGATGTTAGCGACAGCTATTTTGTCGTGGTTGCATGTGTCGGTAAAAGATCCGACGAATGGAGAATCGGTTGTTGTCAAAAACTTGCTTAGTGCAGAAGGCATTCAGTGGATTCTACCTAATATCATCAAAAATTTTAGCGGATTTACGCCTTTAGGTTCGATTCTGGCGCTGGTATTAGGAGCAGGATTAGCAGAAAAAGTAGGGCTGTTGCAAGCGTTAATGTTGAAAATGGCTTCTCGCGTCAGTGCCAAATATGCCAGTTATATGGTGTTGTTTATTGCCTTTTTCAGTCACATTTCTTCAGATGCAGCGTTAGTGATTATGCCTCCACTGGGAGCGCTGATGTTCCTAGCAGTAGGTCGTCATCCGATTGCAGGCTTGATGGCGGCTATAGCAGGCGTGGGTTCTGGATTTACAGCGAATTTACTGGTGGTGACGACAGATGTATTGCTATCTGGAATCAGTACAGAAGCCGCCAAAGCAGTGAACAGCACGATTAGTGTCAGTGTATTGGACAACTGGTTTTTTATGGCGACATCGGTTATTGTGCTGACGATTACAGGAGCAATCGTTACCGATAAATTTGTAGAGCCCCGATTGCCTAAATATCAAGGAACCGATCAAGACAAGATGGAAGCTTTGACGCCTATTCAAAATAAAGGTCTACTTGCAAGCGGTATAGTGGCAATTGTATTTATTGGTGTGATGTTATTATTGATTTTGCCTAGCAACGGTATTCTTCGAAATCCAGAAACAGGTTCGATTGTGCCTTCGCCATTTATGTCCGGTATTGTGCCAATTATTATTATTTTCTTTTTTGTGGTTGCTGTTACTTATGGGGTTGTAACCAAGCAGATTCGTAATCAAGGTGATATTCCACTGTTGTTGATTGATCCGATGAAAGGAATGGCTGGCTTTATTGTCATGGTCTTTCCACTATCTCAATTTGTGGCTTTCTTCAACTGGAGTAATATGGGGAAATTTATTGCTTTAGGATTAACTGATATATTAGAAAAAACAAATATGACAGGCATGCCTGCTTTTCTAGGATTGATGTTCTTGTCTGCTCTACTATGTATGTTTATCGCCAGTGGATCAGCGATCTGGTCGATTCTGGCACCTGTATTTGTGCCGATGTTTATGTTGCTCGGTTATCATCCAGCATTTGCGCAAATGATCTTCCGTATCGCTGATTCGTCAGTAATTCCTTTCGCTCCAATGTCACCATTCCTTCCATTGTTTTTAGGATTTTTACAGCGATATCAGAAAAATGCACGTTTAGGCACGTATTATTCACTTATTTTGCCGTATCCGATCGTTTTCCTGATCGTCTGGTCGTTGATGTTGATTGTGTGGTATATGTTAGGGCTTCCGATTGGCCCGGGTGTGTATCCGCGATTAGCTGATTCATAAACAAACGATTAGATCGATTACTATATGCTTCCAATATAAGATGCACATTTAACAAGGAGATGAACTTGCATGTTAAACATCATTGAATTACGCCGAGATTTGCATCAACATCCTGAATTGGGATTTACCGAATATCGTACAGCTTCGATTGTTGTACAGACTTTAAAATCGTTAGGTTATGATGTGATCTACGGGCAAGATGCGATTGATGGAGACAGTCGGCGCGGATTACCTAGCGACAAAGTACTGGAAGAATCGTATCAACGTGCACTAGAACATGGCGCTGATCCAGATATTGTAGGTAATATGCGTGGGGGATATACGGCGGTCGTCGGCACGTTAACAGGAAAGCGTTCAGGGCCGACACTGGCTTTTCGTTTTGATATGGATGCACTGCCTATTGTAGAAAGTAAAGACGATGATCATTTTCCACAACAACATACATTTGTCTCGCATTTTCCAGGGAATATGCATGCTTGCGCGCATGATGGTCATACAACGATCGGACTGGGTGTTGCAGAAGCGTTAAGCCAGCAAGAGTTCGCGGGAACGATCAAGTTGATTTTTCAGCCAGCCGAAGAAGGAGTACGCGGTGCTTATGCTATGGTCGAAAAAGGGATATTGGACGATGTGGATTATCTATTTTGCGCTCATCTGGGTTGTGAAGTGCCTACCGGTCAATTGCATGGAGGAACAACAGGCTATCTAGCAACGACCAAATTAGCGGCCCATTTTCATGGAGTAGCTTCGCATGCAGGAGCAACACCGGAAAAAGGACGGAATGCACTGCTTGGAGCGGCAACTGCTTTACTTAATATTCATAGTATTCCACGATACAGCACAGGAGATACACGAATCAATGTAGGGGTGTTGGAAGGCGGTACAGCAGCCAATATTATTTCTGAACATGCGCGTATGATTATCGAGACTCGCTCTGAATCCGAAGAGGTGAATAGTGAGCTTGAACAACGTGTGCGTACGATTATTGAACATAGCGCAGGCATGCATGGATTGGAGTATGACGTTGAAGTCATAGGTGGAGCCATACCGATTACTTGCGATGAAGATATGATACAGATTGCCCGAGAAGAAGCGGTCGGTATCGAAGGGGTGCATACAATTCCTGAAGAAAGTGCTTATTCTACCGGTAGTGAAGATGCCAGTTATATGTTGCGACGTGTGCAAGAGAATGGCGGTAAAGCGACTTATATGATTATAGGTGGCAGTAATCCTGCTCCGCATCATCATCCAAAGTTTGATATTGAAGAAGCGGCATTACCGATCGGAATCGAATGGTTCCGCCGAATCGCGATGCGTATTCTGCGTTAAAATCGTCCAAGCTTCTTTTGCCCATAGAACTTGATATAATAAGAAGTAACGTATATTCAAGTGTGAGGACAAAGGAGAAGATGATGACGTATCGATTCGGTATCGTGGGGCCACTCCCATCTGTAGAACGTATTTTAAATCTGACCCGGGATCTAGCGGACGATGTAGAATTTGTGGCGATGGTCTATAATCATCCACGAGAAATTCCACAAATCTTAGAACAGTATCGTTCCACAGTCAAAGGCTGGCTATTTTCAGGGCCTATTCCGTTATCAGTTGCAAGCCCTTTTTTGAAAGAACATGAATTAACAGCTTATTGTAAGCCTGCTGGTTCAGGATTATACAAAGCTTTATTACAAATGAATATGGATTATCATATTCGGGATCACCGCTATTCGGTCGATATTATTCGTTCAGAAGACTTGGATATGCACGAGTCTTTTGCTGAAGCAGGATTGCCGATCGACCAAGTGTATCTCAATATATTTGAAGGCTCGGATGAACCAGAGACATTGATTCAATTTCATATGGATAAATGGAAAAGCGGGCAAAGTGTAGCGGCATTAACCTGTATGCATTTTGTCTATGCTGCTCTGCAAGAACAAGGGGTTCCGGTGTATCGTTTGACGACAAGTTCGCAAGATATTCGGCAAGCCGCCAAGCTACTGATTCAGCAAGCGAGAAGTTCTTATTTTAAAGATACTCAGATTGGGATTCATATGATCGAAGCCGATCTACTTAATCACCGCTCGCTAACCGAATCTACTTCGTATGGATTGCAGTATGCTGAATTACGGATTAAAACCGTACTTTTGCAATTGTGTGAACATATGGATGGTGTGCTGGTGGACAAAGGAAATGGACGCTACCAGATATTTAGTACACGTGGAGCGATTGAACGTGAATTATCGCGACTGCATCATAGTATCGAGCAGATCGCTCTGGAAATTGAAGTGGAAGTTTCTGTAGGAATAGGATATGGAGACACAGCGTTAGCCGCGGAGAATCATGCGCTACGTGCTCTTCAGCAAAGTAAACAACAAGAATCGTCTTCACACATTATTATTGTGCAAGATAACGGTGTGATTCGTGAAGCGGTAGGGCAGATCGAAGAATGGAGTTATAGTTCTCGTTCTCTAGATCGAGCATTATTGTCTCAATTGAACGAAGCTAATATCAGTGTCAAAACGTACAAAAAAATCGAAGCACTGACACAGCGGATGAACTGGGATGGCTTCACAACCGCTCAACTTGCTCAACATTTGTCTATGACTGTGCGTAATGCCCAACGGATTATGAGTAGCCTTTGTCACATTCATCTTGCCGAGGTAGAAGGCGAGGAGCTACAAGCGCTACGAGGGAGACCACGCAAAATTTACCGTTTAACTCAAGTGCACGGTTCTGCTGAAGCATCACTTGAACAAACAAACCACAGTCTAGATTAAAGGGGGAGTCATGTTGGATAAGAAGCTTATTTCATTTAGTAACGGGATCAAATTATATTACATTATCGTAGCGGCTGTCTGGGTTTTTCTGATGATTCGCAAATCAAATCTGATGACACAAGGTGCGAGTACTGCTCAGCAACAATCGTTGTATGTAGCAGTAATAACAGTGGGGATTTTGGCTATCGTGCCTGCTCTGATTCTGGCATGGAGAGGATTGTATCGCTGGATAAGCAAAGCACCTGATGTGACTGTGCCTATGCGTCGGTTTCTTTTAATTATCAGTATTCCGATGTTGCTGGTGATCGGTTATATGGTGGAATTGATTCTTATTATGATTTTTGTAGGCTTAGGAGGATAATATTATGATCAATACCGATACGATTCATCGCTCTATTGATGATCGTCAACACAAATGGACAGCGATGAGTGATCAGATCTGGGAATATGCAGAGACTCGTTTTGAAGAAAAGCAATCTGCTGAATTGTTATGCCTTGCTCTAGAGAACGAAGGATTCCATGTGGAGCGTGGAAGTGGCGGTATTGAGACTGCATTTATAGCCAGTTATGGAAGTGGTCAACCTGTGATCGCTTTGTTAGGGGAATACGATGCATTATCCGGACTTAGTCAGCAATCAGGTAGTGCAACTGAACAAGCGATTGTGGCAGGTGGAAATGGTCATGGATGTGGTCATAATCTGCTTGGAACAGGTGCATTAGCGGCGGCGGTTGCTGTTAAAGATTATATGGAGCAACATGGATTAGCCGGAACGGTTCGTTATTACGGTTGTCCTGCGGAAGAAGGCGGCTCTGGCAAAACATTTATGGCGCGCGAAGGGTTATTTGACGATGTAGACAGTGCAGTCACATGGCATCCTATGGATTATCATAGTGTGATGTCGGTTCATACGCTGGCGAACTTTCAGATTTATTATAAATTTAAAGGCAAAAGCGCTCATGCCGCTGCAAGTCCGCATCTGGGAAGAAGTGCGCTTGATGCGGTAGAATTGATGAACATTGGTGTGAATTACTTGCGAGAACATATTATTCAAGAAGCTCGTATTCATTATGCAGTGACTCATACCGGTGGTTTATCACCTAATGTGGTACAAGCGAATGCAGAAGTGCTGTATCTGATTCGTGCGCCTCATGTACGAGAAGCCACTGATATTATGGAAAGAGTTCATGATATCGCTAAAGGTGCAGCACTGATGACAGGCACAGAAGTAGAGATTGTATTTGATAAAGCATGTTCAAATATTATTCCGAATACCACGTTAGAACAGGTTGTGTATGACCAATTTGCTCAATTTCCGATTCCTGAACATACTTCAGAAGAATTAGCATTGGCTACTGCGGTGCAAAATACATTAACAGCGCAAGAAAAAAAGGGCAGTCCACATCTACCTGCAACTCTTCAGGGTAAAGTGTTAGCAGATCATGTGAATCCATATCTGCATGGACTTATGTTATACGGATCAACCGATGTATCAGATGTAAGCTGGATTACGCCTACAGTGCAGTGTACAACCGCTTGCTTTGCGATTGGTACAATGCCTCATAGCTGGCAATGGGTTACGTTAGGAGCAACTTCTATTGCTCATAAAGGCATGCTCTATGCTAGTAAAATTATGGCGGCTACCGCTATCGAAATTATGCAAAATCCTCAATTGCGTCAAACTGCACAAGCAGAACTGAAAGAGCGATTGCAAGGCGAGACGTATATATGTCCGATTCCAGCAGATGTTGTTCCTTCTGCGACCAAATAAAATCAGTAAGATTCAAAAGCAAAAAGCTATCTATTTAGAGTGTATGTACTCCTGATAGATAGCTTTTTGCTTTATTTTCAACTATTGAATACTGTGCCTTTAGTTAAAACCTTATTGCAGAGATTCGACTTCAAACACAGGGATCGTGATATTGGATTCTAGATTGGCAGGAGCATCAGGAGCGTCTACTCCATAATCTGGTTCTTGTAATAGCCCTGTTTCGTCGGTTGATTCTGGTGTTCCATTTTCTTCGGTAGGTGTATTATTTTCACCTGTAGAATGGGTATCTCCAGCTCCTAATGTGTTAGTAAATGGTTCGAATTCACCTCGGAATACACCAGAGACAACGAAGGAACCTGTACTCCAGTTCAATTCTCCTCGAAGACGAATATATTGCTCTCCGACTAATGCAATCGCTCCTCGATCATCCGCATCAGTAGATACAATATTGACTTCAAATGACACAGGCTCATTAAGATAGCTTGTTAATGTACTTCCATCAATAGAAGTATATTCATTCTGTGTCTCGGTACGTGTGTACTCTCCATCTTCATTACGGGCATAGATAGCAGTCTGTCCTTTTTCTAAATCAGACGGATTTTGTACTTGTATCGTTTGATTGTCACCGATTGTATATCCATCAGCTTCGACAGAAAGCAACGCACGGAACTCACTAGGTTCAACCGCATAAAAAGAAAAAGTAGCTGTACGATCTGTAGTAGGTTCGGATTGAATTTCGATCACAGGTTGATCAGGTGTCCCTAATTGATTCACGATCGCTAGACTACGGATCTGAGACGCTTGTTGTGCAATTTCTCCAGACAGAATACTGGTATCACCATTAGCGGTCATTCTGCTAATATAGAGATGATTTTCAGCATCGGTTGCTAATGCATAGACATCTGCATTAAGTCCGTTAGTGCCTCCAACTACATGTTGATACGCAACTGAAGGATTAGAGCTTTGCAACACATACAGCGGATCACTGGAAGCCCATGCGACTTTTGTCTGTGCTATTAGATTCGTAGTATCTTGGACAGGTTGTAACGCTTGGTAAATATCGAGAGCTTGTTGATACTGACCTGCTGTCACCATATTATTGGCTTCACGAAGTAATGAATTAATCTCATTATTGATCGTGGTTGTCACAGGAGAAGAACTTAGATTGACTGTAGTGACCCACTGATTAAAGCTTTGAGCATGAGTGACAAAGTTATTAATCTGCTGATTTGCAATATCGGTGGCAAGAATCTTGTCTGCATTATTTTGCGCCGCTGTCAGTACCCAGGTTGCACTCCAATCATGTTGTTGATAACCATCCCATGTACTGCGTGCTTGTTCTAGAAAAGCAGTAAAATCACCGGCGGCTGCCAGACGTGTTAATTTGGTCTGATCATACGTTTTGAACAATGTATTCAGATAAGCTTGGCGTGTGCTTTTAACAGCTAGATACTTTTCCGGAATCTGCAATAGATTCCATTTATCCGATTCATCGGTGTAATTGCGCTTTTGTAGATTATTTTGTAGCCCTGCTTCGAACAATTCACGAAAAGCTTGAAAATCGGTCTTTAATTGATCATTGATCTTCGATTCATTTGTAATTTGCTTGTATTGAACTGTATATCTTTTGTCGGCTTGTTGTTGCTGACTGAGACGTTGTTGCCATAATTTATAAGCAGTAAGATACGCTTCAAATTGTTGGGTACTGGCGGCAGATTGAAGCTGTTGCTGACTGGAACTTACTGTCTGCTTCCAATCTGTAATCGGCAATAATTGCAATAAACGATTAGCAATATGTTCATTTTGGTACTGAATCGATGTGTTGGTATTCGCTTTTTGATAAAAGGTTTCGGCTTCTACCCATTGCTTCTGAGCATAATAGCGATCTGCTTCTTGCACAGCATGGATTTTTTGCGAAATTTGAACCCCTTTATAGACTGCTAGCACGGCTGCAATGACGCAAGCTACGATTAACAGATTACGTAATGCAAATAAACGAATAATACTCATGAGATCCCTATTCCAGGAATAGCAGGCTCAAAATCAGAATCGCCTTTGTACAATTCTTGACGAATAGTTTCCAAGTCTATTGCCATTGCACTGTCTTTTTGCGCAGGATCGCTGTTGATCATCCGGTACAATCGTAAAAAACGGTCTTTCGGTAAAAAGCGTGCGTAACGACGAACAAATCCCGGATACATCGTGACATAACGCTTCATTCGTACCGCTGCCGAAGTTACACTGACCAGAATATTCATTCCATTTTCTAATTTCAAAATCTGAGGTTCGTTGGCTATTACATAACGAATAGCTCGATCTTTCACCATTTCGCGTTTGATCTTGGCAATTTCACCGATATATTCGGCTAATAAAGGATCAAAATCTTGCACAATCAATGAATCTAGATCCAGATCCATATCACTACGCAATCGGAAATTTTGCAATAAAGACAATTGAGCCAGTCGTAGACGATCATTATGCACGACAACAGCTGCTTGACGTAACATATGATATCCTTCGACATCTTCACCACTACGTACAGCCGTTACAGCTGTTGATTGATCACGTACAGTGCCTTCATAGATCGTTTTACTATCTGTTTTGAATAAGCGTGCTAACTGCCGTAATGTTTCTTTAGATATCATACGGCGTTGAACCAAAACAAGAACCGCTATACATACTGCACCTGTGATCACAGAAATAACGATTTCAGTGACCTCTTTCGATACGACAACCGCTATAATAGTAAGAAGAAGAGCAAATAGAATCTCATTCATCATTTTGCGCTTAGCACGTAGACGGGCATGTTGTGTCACAGGAACAAGTGCTTGCTTGCCACAATCCGGACAAGCATCACCAGGTAAAATGGTGTAATTCTGACATTTCCGGCATATTCGTAAGTTATCGTATACACGCCGGGTGCGATGAAGCACCGGTAATTGAATCGATTTTTTGGTTGTTGTCATAGATTAAGATCACTCACTATACATCGTATTTATAAATAACTTCAGGAGTCTGCTAACAAGGAATTGGGTAAATCTGCGAATCTGTTAGCTTCTTTGGTTAATAGTAGATAGTAACTGCTTTTCTAATTCATCTTCTGTTGGGACACGTTTGCGTTTAAATGCGTACATAGACAATCTTAGGATAACAAAAAGAAACAAAACAGCGAGACATACGTATGCAAACATATGACATTCCTTTCTTAATCAGATTTATCGAGTCTAACTTTAATCTAAGGGAGGATCGGGATTACTTGTTGAATTATAAAGTGTTCAACAACCTCACTATACCTATATTTTAGCGCATAATCTATTACAGAATAGCGAAAATTAGGAGTGATATTCAACTTTTAGCCTATAGTCTAGTGGATTCCCCCGTCTTAAGGTGGGGAAGATATTTGTGAATATGCGTTATAATGGTATCCGGCTTGTTATGATAAATAGCGCATATGTGTTTGTGATTTATGATCTAAAATGGAGTAAAATGGATATACCGATAAGAATAGTATCAAATTTTTCACTTTATGATTTTTAAGGCATGTTAAGGTGAATTTAACCGGCGCTTAATGAAAATGTCGTAAGATGGTGTACGATAGCGCCATCTATCTATCCAGTGAAGGAGTAGACTTATGTCCCGAAGAAATACAAACTTTATGTATATCCTGCTAGCTTTGGTTCTGTGCCTGACACAGTTGCCTAGCACGATGTTCGCTGCTTCAGCGACAAATAGTACTAATAATTCGACTACACCGATTGATGCGGTCTTGGTACTGGATGCTAGTAATTCTATGAAATCCAGTGACCCGCAACAACTAGGTAGTGAAGCGATGAAATTATTTATAGATATGCTACCATCGCAAGGCGATCGAGTAGGAGTTGTATCGTATACAGACCGTATTGAACGTGAAAAGGCATTGACTGCTATTCAGTCTGCTGATGATAAAACACAGCTCAAGTCTTTTATCGATGGTCTAACACGAGGAGCGTATACGGATATCTCGGTAGGAATGAAAGAAGCCGTTAACATTTTGCAAGACAATGCACAGCAAGGGCATGAACCGATGATTGTATTGTTCGCTGATGGTAACAATCAGTTGAACAGTAATTCCGGACGCAGTAACAGTGATGCAGATAATGATCTGAATACAGCTGTAGCACAAGCCAAAAAAGACGGGTATCCTGTCTATACAATCGGGCTGAATGCAGACGGTAAGCTGAATCAAGAAGCATTGAAAAAGATTGCTGATGATACAGGTGGTAAATCTTTTGTAACAACTTCGGCGCAAGACTTGCCAGAGATTCTAAGTGAGATTTTTGCAGATCATCAAGAAGTGAATGTGGTACCTGTCGATTCGATAACAGGTAACGGACAATTTCAAGATGTGAAGATTCATATTCCGAATGCCAATGTAAAAGAAGCAAATATTTCTATTATGTCGTCAGAAGCGGTTGAAGTGAAATTAGTCGATCCGTCAGGCAATGCTGTAGCTGTACCATCAGACAAAGTCAGCATGTCTACTTCCAAAAGCTATTCGCTAGTTAAATTGTTATCTCCAGAGCAAGGAGATTGGACATTACAGGTTAAAGGTGTCGATCAAGACAAGATTGATATTAATCTGGTGTTTAACTATAACCTGGAATTAGCACTAGATCCTATCCCGACCAAAGCGTACAGTAAAGGCGATAAAATCGATATCGTTTCTTATTTAACAAGCGGCGGTCAGAAATTAACAGATAATTCGCAAGCAAGCAGTATGAAAGCTGTACTGAATGTGAAAGATATGGATACAGGAACAACCAGTCAAGTTCCGTTGACTACAGATGGTAGTGAATTTAAAGGTACATTTGAAGTGCCTGACAATCATGTCTATCAACTGGTTGCTCGTGCAGAAGAACAAAGCTTTTATCGTGAGACTGCTCCAGTAACGATTGATGCCAAAGGCGGTGTATCCGGTAGTGGCGAAAAAGCTGGATTAGGTCTAGTTACATGGATCATTATTGCAGTCGTTGCGCTACTAATACTTGCAGGATTGTGGTTCTTACTCGGCTTCTTGAAAAAAAGAAACCGCGGCTTTGTTGGACAAATGGTTATCGAGATTCGCGATGAAAATACCGGCGAACGCTCTTATCCACAATACAAAAAACTAACTACATTCCGTGGCAAATTTAATCTGCATCAACTGGTTCAACTTGCACCAGAACTGAAAGAAACCGAAAATATTATTTTCACACCAAGTAGTAACGACCGTATTATGATTCGTAACAACGCGGACAACGTAATTGAAAAATCTGCCCGTGCGATCGATGCTTCCAAAGGCTTTGAACTTAAAAGCGGCGACCGTATCACGATTAGCTTACGTCAGGTCGACAAAACAATTATGCTTGAATACCTAACATAATTCCTATACACAAACTATTCATATTACATCTGTATACTGAAACAGAATGTGTATCATGCTGAAATTAGGTTGTGTATGCTAAAACACAAAGATATTCTTTTGAAAAAATAGTCTATCTCTTTTCAAAATCTCATAATCATTGATTACAATATATTATTGAAACCAAAACGTATCTTTTAAAGTATGTATCTCATGACATATATCTTAAAGTACAATCCAGTGCTCATCCTATTATCATAGTACTTTAAGTTTTTAAATCTTTTGGAGAATGTTTAACTACAACCCAGCACCGGATTGCAAATCCAAGCGCATTCAACCTCTCGTCTTCCTACCCAAGCGCTCCAAAGTGGAAGGATGCACAAGCGAAGGGGATAGAATCGTTCTGAAAGTCGCTTTTAAGACTCGGGTATCGACCACTCTGTGGTTAAATCAAGATATCCGATCTTACCAGCGACGCCAAGAACGATTCCACCCCGTAGCGCTTGTCCTCACATCCACCCATCACCAAATAAAGAAATTTAATTCGCCCAAGGGGGATCATTCATGAAACCAATCGTTAGAGAACACATTCAACAACTGGACGTATCACTTGGCGGTGGTATTGTCAGTGATAAAATACGCGTCGATACGATCGACAACCCTATTTTGATTATCGGACTTGGGGGTACAGGTATTGATGCACTATTGCGTCTGAAATACCAGATCAACCGTCGCTTCAAACTTCCAGAAGATCCAATGACTAAGAAAAAACAAGACAAACCAGATAATGTTGAATTTCTTGCTTTTGAAACGAACGAACAAGATCGCAACAAAAAATATAAAGGCATCGGACTTGATCCAATTAACGAATTTGTATTGCTGTCCAATGCAGAGATCGGTGGATTGCTACAAAACCGTAGCCTGCTAGAACCTTATATCACCGAATGGTTGTCTCCAGAACTAGGGATCACTGATGGTATGAACGGTGCGGCTGGTGTACGCCAAGCAGGACGATTGCTGTTATTTACTAAAATTAATCAGGTCGTACAAAGTATAGATAAAAAGATCAAAACGCTGTCTGTCGGTACCAATAAAAAATTAATGGTCTTTCTACTAACAGGACTATCGGGTGGTACAGGTAGTGGTTGTTTCTTAGATATTTCATATATTGTACGTGGTATTGTAGAACGCGATTATGGCGCAGCAGGGGTAGACCGTCTGAATATGCTCGGTTACCTGTTTACACCAGACGTCAACTTATCCAATAAAAGTCTAAGTGAGCACACACGCGAATATATTCGCAAAAATGGTTATGCGGCTCTGAAAGAACTGGATTACTGGATGAATGTCGATAGTCGTGGTGAACGCTTCAAACAGCAATACGGCAGCATACTCAATGTAAATTCACCACTTGCACCATTTAATCTATGTCATTTGATCTCAGCAACCAATACCGAAGGTAAATTGCTTGAAAATGCATATGATTACTGTATGAATGTAACGGCTGAAAATATTACGAACTTTATGGCAAGTGAAGAAAAAGCGTCTGGTGAAGAATTTGCGATCCATGACTATATCAGTAATATTCGTACCAATATTGCACAGATGAATCGTGCGTATCCTGCGAACTATGAATACAATATTATCGGTGCTTCTTCTGCGGTATTACCAATCGAAGAAATGACCACATATCTAGCGTATCGTCTATTCCAAAAGATGGACAAAATGTTTGATCAAGCGCCAGACCAAGAAGCTGTTGAGAACTTTGCCCGCAAATTAGGGGTAGATGTCGAGACCATGACCAAAACATTCGAATCTCGTGTACCTGAACCATTGCCTGGATTTGAAAATAGTGAACGTCTAAGCTTCAATAATGTAGTTAAAATGCAAGCTGTTAATATGGATACCGAACTTGAGCAGACCTTCCTGATTCGTGCTCGTGAAGAATATATCAAAGCGAAGCAACAATTGCCGGGCGAGATTGTCGGACAATTTTCGGATCAGATTCGCCGTATGTTCTTACATCCAGAACAAGGCCCATTCTATGTATCACGTTTGTTGTACTCGGAAAAAGGATTCTCACTACTGAAAATGCTTCTTTCGTATATCGAGACATTGCGTGAAAGTCAGACACGTATTCCGCGTGATATCGAATCAGCAGCTGATTATGCGAATGAACGTCTGGGTGATGCGAAAAGTGCGTTCGTTTCTAAAGACAAAAAGAAAAATGTATACATTGAAGCTAAAATCGACGAGTACTGGTTGCGTGCAGATGTAGAACGTACACAACAAATGATCGAATTTTATGAAGATTTATATGAAATGTTAAATCGTGAAAATAACCGTATCTACGGAGTATTTACCGAAGTACTAAATGCATTAAGTTCTATTTTCGAGAAAAATGGTGAGTTGTTGACCAATGCGAATGAGCAAGAAGATCATCGTGGGAACAAAACGTATTATTGGAATCTAGTGAGCGTACCGGATATTTCCAAAGCGGTGAGCGATATTATGGATAGCAAAGATGGCGATGATCTGATTCGTGATTTCTCTGCACAATTGCTAGAACATTCCGATCAATGGGTGAAAGAGCAAGAAGTTGATATTGTACGCTCGATCTCTGATTTCTTGAGCGACAAATTCGGTGATCTGATCACACGTTCAATGGAAGATTTCTTAGTGATGAAATACGGTCAAGACGAGCCGATTGAGAAATTCGTAGAGCGCACGATTGCTAGTAAATTGGATGATGAAGCTGTACCGGTGTTCCATTTGAGCAATAGTGCAGGTAATCTGCATTTCCCTTCATGGGGATTTGTATCTGTTCCTGTTCAAGCGCCTAGCATTTTGCGTGGTATTCGTAACTTCCAGAACAATGCACTGGGTAAATCACACTTTACGATTAAAGAAAGTAAAGTTAAAAACCGTATTTTCTGGTTGAACACTCGTAATGGTGTGCCATTGTTCGTCTATACACCGCTGAAAGTATATGAAGAGAACTATGAGCGTACGATCCTGGATCGTGAAGGTATTGGTCGCCATCTGGTACAGACCGAGAAAGAAAACTGGACATACTTGCCTTCACCTATTCCTGAGCAATCATGGGGTGAAACATACACCAATGCTCGTGTACAAAGCTACAATGCTCGTGTGCGTGCAGACTATGCGCGTGCAAAACAACTAGGCATTATTGTTGAAAAAGATGCAGACCAAAATACAAGCAGTCGTTTTGCTGTTCATTTCACACAGCCATTCGATCTGGTTCCTACACTTGCTAGCTATGATATGCGTCTGGATGCACCTCGTCCGAATCTAGGTGAAGTGAAACGTGCACTAGCAGAACTTAGACGTCTTATGGCAGAAGGCTTGCCACATGAATCGACGAAAGATATCTTCGGTAGCTTTAACGAAGATCTAGCACGTGAGAACTTGATTCGTTCACCAAAAATGATCGAACGTGTACGTGCAGAACTAGCGAAGTATGAAAGTATTCAAGCCAAAATTGTAGAACTAGAAGGTATGTTAAGTCGTTATGAAGGCGAAGAAAAACTAACCGATCAGTTCTTACAAGCATTGTATACCGATACGATTACCAAAAAAGGTGCATTGTACGTCTATGATCGTGATCCTGAAGAAGAAGCTTGGGATGCTTTTGCAAATCTGATGAAGAGCCGTAATTTTGTGGAATTTGAAGTATTTGAACATTTCCGCAATCTAGATCAGAAAAATCGTGCAACATTGATGCGCAAAGCAGATCGTCGTGACAATGAAATCACTTCGTCTGAAGATATTGCACCGCTTCTAAATAAATTAGATGAATTGTACGAAGCGTATCTAGAAGCAAGAGATCGTCTAGAATACGAACGTGTAGAATTGGCTAATGGAGATGAAGCTTACCAGTTCTACAAACAAATGGTTACTAAATTAAGCGATATTCGCCGGAAGTTGAAATAAGATGGACGTTCGGCTGAAACAATTCGCAGATGCATATGCTGCTGACGAGGAGAAAACAGCCGGGCAGGGAGATGGGCGGAGCAGTATTCACTACCCCGCCGTTTTCCTGTTTATCGGGGATCTGATTCAAGATGCTGTCCGTCCTGTCATGCAGATTAATGCTCAGAAGTGGGATAATAGTGCTGGCGTGATGTATGTGGAGATTGCTCCTGAACCTACAGGAGAAGAACAGCAAGCAAGACGGGCTAATGAAGCTCGATATGAACAAGAACAAAACGTGAATTCTATGCGTACAGGTCAAAGTATAGGTTCATTAGAATCGCAAAAAATCACTACCTTTTTATCTCGTCCGACAGTTAACGATCATAGTAAAAAAACACAACGGCCTGATTGGCATCACCATTTTCAAAAAGATGGCAAGCATCTGCTGGAACTGAATCGTACGTTCCGGCAGGCGGCTCGCCGTTTAGCTGAGTTCGGACGGATGTATTCTTCGTTTGATCGATTGCATGTATCGTTGATAACGCGTGTTGATGATCCGATGAATATTTTGGTTCCAGAAATATCGCTATTAGCACGTTCGATTCTAGGTCAGTCTTTCAAATCAGTGCAGATGGATATGTATGCGCTCATCTATGAAGGCGATCAAGAAGAACAATTTGGATATGCCAGTTCAGCAGGAGTAGCATTTCTAAAAGAATTGGAACATATTCAACGTGCAGATTATACATTGACTGCACCATTACAACGTACTGAAGATGGATTAGCTGTGATGGTACAACATTCACCATCGCCGTTATTTGAATTAGCGTATGTGTTATCTGATCGTAATGAACGCGGAATTTCGGTTAATGGTGGGATGGAAAGCAGCTACGATATTATTTGCCGGATTAGCTTGCTCAAAAATCGTCAACGTCTGGAAACAGGTGGAGAATCTTCTTTTTACGGATCTGATTATAACAATAATGCTTTCAAAAATAATGTTCGTAATGGGGAAGGCAATCAAGGGTTAGTGTCTGCTGGATTTGCTAGAGTACGACGACCCGATCGAGCGATTGCATTAACTGTTTTGGAGCAATTTTTCTATGGAATAATGAAACGAATGAAACATACAACGATTCTAGGCAGTCGTGAAAAGTTCGAGTTGTTAGGTCTGGATGAACAACGTATCGACGAACGAGTTGATATGTTAGTCCCTAATAGTAGTCGCTTGGAAGATATGAATGGTCTTATGACCCGTACAACAAGCTTTAGTCATCTGAAATCACTAAGTCTACGTGAAGCAGAACATGCATTATTCGAATATGGTGGAGAACGCTTTTTCCATGATAATTATGAACAAGAAATGATCAAGCGGATCGAGCAATGGGATGCAGGGCGTGAACTTCAAGCTAATATTGCAGAGATGCTTCGTCAACATCCTTATCTTCATTTTTACCAGCTTGCAGAGTGGACCGATGAATCTGGCGAACAGAGTATGTGGAATGATTATCATGCACGTACTCGTGATCTAATGAATACGCTTGAAAGTGCACAGGCGGAATTGGACGAATGGTATGACAGTCGGGCAGATGATTTATCTTTTCAACGATTACCTTTTATGGAAAAGCATAATATTCGCGGTTTGACGCGCGCGCTGATTGATACGATTTATCCACGCAAATTGCATATTTTAAGATTGCAAACTAGATTGCGTCTATATCGTCGTTTCGAAGAGCATCTTACTGCTGTTCATCGTGATAGTATGCAACAGGTAAAAAGTATGGATACCATCGGTTCTAATCTACAAGCGGCGGCAACAGACAGTATCCGTACAGCAGATGATTATATCGGGCAAAATATCCATGATTACTATAGTCGTCTTACGGCTGAAGTGATGGAGGAGATTGAGGAAAAACGTGGTGATGGTGCTTTTTTTGAAGAGCGCAGTGTAGGCGATGTGACATTGCTGTTGCAACAAGGAGCTTCGACGCTGGTGGAACGTCTGATGGAGGTGTGTCGTAAAGAACTATTAGCATCACGTTCATTTACACAGACATTCGAACAGGAACTGCTGAATCGTGCTAATGTTACGATTGAGTATGAGAACAAGCAAGCTTTATCGCAAGAAGATTTGTTCAAAGAACTGTATCGTACTTTAGAAGATCGAGCGGTTATCCATATTCGTCTGCTAGATTATACGCATAAACATCGTTATGAAGAAAAATATATGTTTGGTAATGCTAATGGTGACTTTGTCCGTTATGCCGCAGGTGTAGATAATACGACTCGTATTTACAAAACAGGATTCGTCCATGAAGATCGCACCAGTGGTGTAGAAAAGCTGAATCTGATGGGTGGATTTACGATTGAAGATTTAATTTACTATCGTAATGGTAAAACGTACTATGATACGTATATTGCAAACGGGTATGATTTTCACGTCTAGCTTTTACTCTGAGTTTGACCGCTTCGGGAAGGAAATTGCTCTTGTCGTCGCTGTTGCAAGATTGTCCCTTGAATAACCGCTTTGCAGTCGGGCCAATCTTGCAAAGGTGATCGTTTCACTCTTTCAGAGCAATTGCATTCCCTCCGCTCAGAGTGGGGAGTAAATGCTAAAAGTTCAAAATAGGAGCGTTTGCCTGGCAGGGTGAGGCAAGGGGTGAAGGATAAGAGCAAATTACTTTTACATTTTGGTTTCTTGTTTTTTTGAAGCGGTGTTAATCAAAACAAACCATCTACATAGCTTTTTCATCTACTTCATTAAAATTTAGATGTAAGGATACACTTCAATCGCTCAAATGTATAAACGAAATGTCATATATTCATATGAAAGGGGAGATGCCACGTATGCAACGCAAAGTGAATTGGCTTATGGTATTGTTCAGCCTTATTGGAGGCGCGATCGGATTTATCGTAGGAGAATGGTTGATTCATTCTTATTTTGATCGGATGCCACGAGTGCTTCTTATTGGATTGTATTTTGGAATTATCAGTCTATTTATTGGTGGATTTTGTTTGTTAGCTGAAACGATTTCACCGAAATTAAATGGAGCATCTTGGCGTCAACGTTATGCAGGGCTTTCGTGGAAATTATTTGTACCGGCTACTTTGGTGCTTATGTTTTTAGGAGGACTTGGTGGAGAAGCGATTTACCAGATCGGATTCAATGGAGTGAAGTCGATTCGTGACGTTGTCGTAGTGATCGATAACTCCGGTAGTATGCTAGAAACCGATGCTCAAAATCAACGGTTTCAAGCAGTGAAAAATATGGTCAATTCGATGGATGATGACAAGCGTGTTGGGATTATCGGATTCAGCGACCAAGCGAATGTAGTATTGCCGTTGACCGAAATCAATGATGCTTCCAAACAGCAGATTACAGCTACGATGGATGCGATGACAACGACTACAGGCGGTACTAACTTTACAGGTGCTTTGGATACTGCAATGCAACAGATTACTGCTCAAAATGATGATACTCGTGGTACAGTCGTCATTATGTTGTCTGATGGATATAGTGCACTGGATATGTCTGCACTTGCTCCTTATCAAGCCAAATCCATCTCGATCAATACGGTTGGTTTGAATTTGACAGATGCAGGCGGCACAAATCTACTTACAGATATCGCGAGTCAAACAGGCGGTAACTATTACAATGTAGCTGATGCTTCGCAATTGCCACAGACGTTCCAACAGATTTACGATACATTAGACAAACGTACACTGGTAACAGAACGCAGTGAACCTTTTTATAGCAATCTGTATTATGTGATTCTGCATGTGATACTGGTGATGTTATTAGGCGCATTGATGGGTGTAGGTATGGGATTAATGTTCGACAATCGCTTTTTGGCACGTAGCTTCGGAATCGGTGGCGGTGTAGCTGGATTACTGGCTGGTTGGTTATTGGAGTGGGGGATCGGCAAAACCGATTGGACAGACGGAGTGATACGCTTTTTAGCAGTTATGATTCTGGCATTTATTATTGCACTGTTTACATTGGTGGTTCCGATTGGTGAAAATAGTAAACGTATGATCAAACGCAGTTCTACACCACCGCCACCTACACCTTCAGAAGGCCCACGTCGACGTCGTGGAACAAGTAGTGGTACATTTCAACGTTAAATAAAGGATCAATCTATTTCATATCAATATGTTTAACATCATTTGAATCTATCAGTAATTCTACAGATGCAGACCAGGAAAGGGGATCTTTATATGCTGTACACCGAACTGAAAACCAATCAAGGAATCCATGGTTTGACCGGACAAGCGCAAGATGGATTGTGTACATTGCGTTGGTTATGGCCACGCGATACAGAAGCGGTCTATATTGAAAAAGTAACGCAGATGTCCGCAGTTGGCGAAGAAGGTAGTTCATCAGATCAGCCAGATTCTTCTCCTGCGAGTCTGCGTCTATATACCAAAGAAGAATATAAAGCGAACAATGGATATATCGAAAGAGTCGATCATTTTGGTAGGATGACATATACCGTATATATGACGTATGAAGAACAAGGAGAAACTGTACTTGTGCGTCAACCGGATGGTCAAAATACGATTGAACTTAGTGCAGGCAAAGCCAAAATTTATTACTCGATTAAGCAACAAGGAGTATGGTTTGGCAAACGTAAAACGGTGCGAATCGAAGTTCATGCGGAAGTGCCTATTCCCAAAGAAGTATTATGTTATGTGAAAAAAGAAGGCGGGTATGCTGTCAATAAAGATGATGGCATTGTATATCCATTTGCAGCTCCTTTTCAAGCAGGACGTAATGAATTACCCGCGATTGAGGTAGGCAAAAATGAATATGTAAGACTCTTTTTTACCGATGGACGTACATACGGACAGATGTACGAATTGATTTTGGAGTAGGGGGAAGATCGTTGAGATGAATATCTTCGATTGGTTTAAAAAGAAACCGGAAGCCGCGCCTAGACCGTTATTTTATGATATCGTTTGCCCGTATTGTTTTAATAAATTTTCACCGGAAGAAGTAGAATTTCGTGCTTCACATCACCGTGAAGATGATGAAGATTACGGACTCGGTGAAGATGCAAAGTTAAATAAATATCGTTCTCGCTTTGGGCTGGATACGGTTCATGATATGGAAGCGGTATTGCTACCAACAGATGTTCCTGAAGAACAGCGTATTTATTCGGATCATGTACTGGTGGGACTCAATGACCGCTATGGTGAAGTCACACGTCGTCGTCTGTGTCCGCATTGTCATAATGAATTACCGGTCACTTCAGGCAAAGTGCCTAGCAATATTATTTCGATTGTGGGTGCTTCGCAGGTAGGTAAGTCTGTCTATATGACAGCACTAATCCATACGTTGCAAAATACTACAGCAGAAAATTTTGATGCCGCCTGTATGCCACTGACCACAGAGATTAGTCGCAAGTTCCGTATCAATTATGAAGAGCCTTTATTTGAACGTGGCGATCTACTGGGTTCTACGCAAAAAGAACGGATGCAAGAACCGTTTATTTTCCAATTTGTTTTCAAAGATGAAGAGAAGCCACCGTTAACACTGGTGTTTTTTGATGTAGCTGGTGAAGGTATGGTTGATCAGGATTATTTGGGACTGCATGGTCAGCATATTAAAAACTCTGCGGGGATTTTGTTTATGGTCGATCCGCTTCAGATTCGCTCGATCCGAGATCGTATTCGGATTAAGCTTGGTGATGATAAAGGAGAATGGGTGTCTCGCTATGATGAGCCACGTGATGTGGTATTAACTTTATTTAGCGATTTTATAGCTCATCAAGAAGATAGCAAAACCAATATTCCAACAGCTGTTGTGCTTACCAAAAGCGATATGCTGGAATCATTGCGTGGAGATGAAGGCGAATATATCAAATCCAACAGTAATGTGTTCCATAATGTAATTCATCGTGATTATTTTGATTTGAATGAATTTGAAAATATAGATGGTGAAATTCGCCGTTTTATTGAGCGTGTCGATCGTCCATTTAAAGGAACGATGGATGTATATTTCAAAGACACTGCTTATTTTGCTGTCTCGGCATTAGGAAGTAATCCTATCGACCAGAAGCTACAAAGTGTCGTTAGTCCGATTCGTGTCGATGAGCCATTTATCTGGTTATTGTACAAACTGAATTACATCGAGGGGAGAGGAAACGCTTGAGTTTATTCTCGAATGCCCTTATCGATCAACAGATGTATACCCGGGAGAAAAGTGGTATTTTTCGCTCTACCGAGGGGTACGATACGATTGCCAAATCGTCTGGACTTGATAACTCGTTTATCAAAAAGTATATTCATCCATTATGCGTATATGATGCGCCGGCAGAGTTGTTAGCCAAAGGTGAGAAAGAAGATGCTTTATTTCCGTCTGCCTTACAATTGGTACGACTGGAAAATGGTGATATTGTACTGGGAAATAGCCATTACGTAAATGCTGATTTTACAGGGCTAAGAAGTACATTCTTTTCCCATAATTATGTAATTCCTGCGGTGCGTGCTGAAGAATGGGTACATCACTATGATCGTTGGTTACAAGCAGATTTTGAGGAAAAGTATGATGTAGAGCAAGGGCAAGACTTACCACAATTGCAAGATATTCCGTCTACACCGTCTGCTTCAAATAGTATGGCTGTATTAGAGGAATTAGGAATAGATGGAGCTACTTTTCGGCAATTGATCGGTGCAGTGATGTCTGCGATTCATAAGCGTCGTAAAGTATATATTTCGCTGAATGTACCGATTACTGAACTGTCTGTATATGCCAAGCGATTAACAGCGGTGATTGCAGAAGCTCTTCCTTATGCTTTCCGTCGTCGTCTAGGATTTACCACTTATGCGAAAGAACCCGAAAGCCGTAAAGGGATTCAATTGATGTTTGTTGAAAGTGGTTCGATTCGTGCAGGTGATCGCAATATTGAGCGTGATTATCATTTTGACTGGAGTACAGGTCGTATCCATCCAGCTCAACCGGAAAAAGCAGGTCAAGTATATACCGAATGGGTCTGGGAGCATATTACACAACCGGATCAATTGCGTGCATTACAAGAATTTGCTGATAGCGGGCAAGCAGGAATCGATGCTTCGACAGAAGAGTTACCTGACCCTGCACATTATGATGAGTGGACAACGTTGTTTCGTGTAGAAGCGGGCGACGAACAATTATATAGCGAGCATCCTGCAGCTATTTTGCAGTCGTTGCTTACACATTTACGACCAGCAGGCGCGCTGGATTCTGCAATGCGTGTAAATGATTTATTTTTATCACGTTTTGATCGTGAATTTGATGAAGTACGGACAGGTGTTGTACCGGATATTGCGATTGCAGAATGTTTTGCAGAGTATTACGGTATCGATGAAGTACATACCGGACGCAAAATTGTAGAGTATTTTATCTGGGCGATTCGTAATGCTGTTGCGGCAGGACAGACAGCAGCAAGTCAGGCATTCTATGTAATGATGGAGAAACATCCTGCTTTAAATGATGCATTTATCAAAATGGCAGGTAGTCAGCCTAGTCTTGCAGTTATGTTATTAAATCCGTTAATAGAACGTAAATTCCATCAAGCACAGACTGTTGAAGAAGTGATTCAATTGGCTGTAGAATGGGGCACGACCTATCCAGATTTACTAGAGATGGACGATTATTGTAATCGTGCAGGTCAATCTTTTATGGAAGCTTTACGGCATAGCTCTGACTTGATGATCGCTACAGGTAAAGTATTTACTTTATTAGATGAAGTAGATACAGGTTCATTACATGGAAAAGTGATTCCACCCGAAGCTTGGAGACAATCCGGTCTAGGAGATGATATGCGAGCTTCTGCGGAACGATTGTTATTGAATGATCTGGAATGGTCAACACTGACTCGTGAAAAGTTGTTGCAAGCAGATTTCCTATCTCTTCCGTTACCAAGTGATGAATATCCTGAACGTGCTGATCGCCGTCTCAATGCCAAAAAATTAGCACTACAATTATTATATATTTGGTTTACTGAAAAAGAATTATCCGCAGATTTAATGAATTTATTGCATCAATTGCAACCGAATGAGAAAGATCAAGTACAGCAACTAGGACGCTTATGGCTAGCCGATGATATTCGAAAAGGTCAATTTGGACGGTTGGCAGCTGCTTTTAGCTATAGTGCTGAACCGAATGACCTGGATTATTCTGCAATGGTAGAAGCGGTTCGTCAGCATGCGAGTACTCCTGAACAAATCTATACTTTTTTCCATTGGTCAGAAGGACGTGCAGAATTTATGCTACCTGACCCTGCTTCATCGGCTAGCGATCATTTGTTAGATAAAGATCGAGCCCGTACAGCCGATACTCCCAAAAAAACATCGGGGCGCAAGTCGCAAAGTCCACGATTTGTACCTGCTTATGAGACGGCTATTCTGGCGTATTTTCGCAGACATGATCCAGAAGCATTTCGTAGAGGAGAACTTGCTTCGCAAGCAAAAGCTGATTTTCCCAAAGAAGGGCCAGCATTGCGAGCAGTATACCTTAAAGCAAGAGATGAATTAGCTACACCATTATCAAAATGGTTTAAACGTAATCATAAACGTATGCCCTTATTAGCGCTACTAGCGGTTGTCTTACTGGTAGCGATCGGTGGATTATCTGTATATGCATTAAAAGTATTTGGCGTGATTACTGTCGAGCAAGCGGCACCTGCGGTTGATCCGATACCAGAAGTGACCGAACCGCCGATAGAAACCGTTCAATTGCCCAAAGTAGTAGTCACATTATTGACTCCAGATGCAGATACCAGTGCAACGCCAACAACAGGGACAGATAGCAGTAGTATCAGTACCAATACCAGTACTAGTAATGCGACAGGTCTTGCTTTTCACTTTGCTGATCTAGCTACTTGTGAAGCATTCAAACCTACCAAAGCAACATTGCTGATGGGGAACGGGCAAAAAGTAGATTATACTCAATTGAATGCCAAGTCGCTTTGCAAGACGTCCACGAGTAGCGGGAATACTTCTTCTGATTCTTCAGCAGAAGATTCTACAACTAACCGTACCGACGATACATCCAGTACTACAGGTATGAGCGATAATCCTACGATAGCTACTGTAGCAGCAACGTCTGAATCGACTACAGATTCAGATACAACCGATACGATAGATCCTAAAGGCTCAACCAATGCTACAACCGACACAGGAACAACCGATTCTTCTACATCAAGTACATCACCAACAGAAGAAACAGAACCTGTATCTGAAGCTCAATTGACTGAAAGTAATCCATATACAGTCACGATTGATTTGCCAGCCAAAACAGATAGTCATAATATCAACAAAATCAAAATTGATAGCACTGAATATGCTATAACATCTATTAGTGCAGATTCAGCAACAACCGATTCCTCTAGCTAAACGTTTGAATGTGCAAAAGCTCGCTTTTCTGTTTTTAAGAAAGCGAGCTTTTGCTATATGTTGTACTATGAAATCACAACAAGAGTAGAAAGCAAAGGAGATCATTATGGAAAAACGATTGTCGATTGGCATGATGATTGGCTGGAAAATACGATTAGATTTACCTCTGGCTTGTGCATTAATAGCACACAGTCAAGAAGTTGATTTTTTCTACTTTTATCCTGCGGGTGTAGATGAACAGACGCGTACGATTGAAGGGCAAGCATGGGACGGCACACAATGGATCACCGGAACATTTGCATATCCTGATGTGATCTATGATCGGATGCGTCGCAAAGGTTCAGATCAATTCGGTAATATCTATGAAAAATTAGCAGGTATTCCTATCACTCATACGCTGAGAGGACGTTCTATTGTCAAAACGAAAGTCTATAATGTGCTTCGTGGGGATGCGAATTTGAAAAAGTCACTAATCCCTTTTATGACGATGAGAGATCCTGAAAAAGTAATCGAATTTGTTCATAAACATCAACGTGTGATTTTCAAAGCAGATGGTGGGGCATCTGCTCAAAATATGTTTACAGTAGAAGTGAAAGATGATGGATATGAAGTGTTCGATCAGACTTATTTGCATACGATGAATCAGGAACAAATGCTTGAGGTAGTTACAGTATTGATTGAACGTAGATATTGTGCACAGAAATTAATTCAAAGTACAACAGTGCAAGAGTTTCCATTTTTTATTCGTGTTCATGTATCCAAAGACGGTCAAGGGCAATGGATGGTTGCGTTCTGTTCAGTCTCTTTGTCGCTTAATCCGATGATCAAAGTAACGAATAGCGAAAGTACATTTCGTGTGACCACCACATGGACTCGTTTTCTCAATCATCAATTCGGAGAACAACCGGGTGGTTCAATGGATCGCAAAATTCAAGCATATGCGATTGA
This sequence comes from Paenibacillus sp. KACC 21273, assembly GCF_028736095.1. Lineage (NCBI taxonomy): Bacteria > Bacillati > Bacillota > Bacilli > Caryophanales > Paenibacillaceae > Paenibacillus > Paenibacillus sp. KACC 21273. Next base: position 5,002,559 of record NZ_CP117876.1, on the reverse strand, counting down.
AATCTCGCAATATCTTGAACAGCAATGGGGTACAGGATTTCACGAAATAGGATTAGACCTCGGAATTGATAAGCAAAATAAAATTCGATTGTTTGAAGCAGGTCTGGGGATACCGGATACTTCTTTCCATAATATAGAGCTGGCTCAGCCTGCGATCGCTTACTGTCAATACTTAGTACGTCAGTCGCAATCTTCTTAAAAAGCGATCATAGCTTGTCTAATCTATCTATAAATACATTGGATAAAAGCAAAGGAGAATACGATGGAGAAGCGATTGTCGATTGGGATGCTTATCGGTTGGAAAATAGAGCCTGAATTGTGTCTAGCCAGTGCGATGGCAGCTAGCAGTCATCAAGCGGACTTTTTCTATTTCTACCCTGGCGATGTGAAGGAAGCAACACGTACGATTCGTGGCAAAGAATGGAATGGTACAAAATGGGTCTACAACACTTTTGATTATCCTGATGTGATTTATGATCGAATGCGCCGTAGAGGATCAGATCAATTCGGCAATATTTATGAAAAGTTAGCGGGTATTCCAATAACACATACCCTTATAGGCAAGTCGATGTACAAAACAAAAGTGTACAATTTGCTGTTAGGTCATCCTGAGCTTAAAAAAATCGTAATCCCTTTTATGACTATGCGAGAACCGGAGAAGGTGATTGAATTTATTCAGCAACATCAGCAAGTGGTACTCAAAGCCGATCGAGGTGCTAAAGGCGAGAATACATTTACAGCAGAAGTAAAAGGAGACATGCTGGAAGTATTCGATCAGACGTATATTCATCAGATGAACGCCGAGCAAACGATGGCTTTGGTAGAATTATTGACGGAACGACGCTATTGTGTACAAAAATTAGTGCAGAGTACTACCGTTATACAAGGCTTTCCTTTTTATATTCGAGTGCATATTGCCAAAAATGGCAAAAACGAATGGATTGTCGCTTTTTGTTCAGCAGGGATTTCTTTAAAATCCAATATTAAAATAGCCAACAGCAAAAAAACACTGACTGTATCTACTACATGGAATCGATTTTTGGAGCATCAATTTGGTGAAGAAGTGAACGGGCCGATGGATCAAAAAATACAAAAAACTGCCCTACAATTAGCAAATTATTTGGAATCACAAATTGGATCAGGATTTCATGAAATCGGGTTGGATATTGGTGTAGATGAATATCGCAATATTTGCTTATTTGAAGCTGGAATCGGACTACCATCGACACTGTTTAATTACGTAGAATTGGCGCGCCCGGCTATTGAGTACAGTCTGTATCTAGCACGTCAATCATTGAAATAGCATATATCATCATTTTGGAGATGAAAGGAAAGGTAGATATGGTTATCAACGCTGATATTCATCGGACTGCTCCTGATTGTGATGTGTTGATTGTAGGCGCAGGTCCTACAGGACTTACGCTAGCAATTGAACTAGCAAGACGCGGTATATCGTATCGAATTATTGACAAGGCGCCGCATCCTTCCAAATATTCCAAAGCATTAGGTGTGATGGCACGTACATTAGAATTATTACATCAAGCAGAGGTAGCAGATACATTAATAGCTCAAGGGCATCAAGTCACAGGGATGCAAGCATCTAGCTATAACAAAGTATTAGCACAGGTAAACTTTACTTCATTAATTCAGAGCCCTTATCCCTACGTACTGATGGTTCCGCAAAATATCACCGAACAAGTATTGATTGATCGCTTAACATCACTTGGAGGTACTGTAGAGCGACAGGTTCAATTAACTGCTCTGCAACAGCTAGATCAGCCTCAGCAATATGTACAGGCAATTATTCAACATACAGACAAATCTGCTCAGTCTGAAGAAAAGATATTGGCACGCTGGGTAGTCGGTTGCGATGGAGCTCATAGTACTGTGCGTCATCTCAGTGATATTGCTTTTGAAGGCGAAGTACTGGCTCAATCGTTTGCTCTAGCTGATGTACAGATCGATTGGAAGCAAGATCATAATAAGCTGTATGTCTATCTGAATAAAGGCTATCTGACAGCTCTATTCCCGATGCTGAATCACCGACACCGGGTTATTATTGGTATGCCACCGGATCATGCTGTGAGCTCTTCTGCTTCCGATCAATCTATTGAATTAGCAGATATTCAAGCAGTACTGGATATTTGTCTGCCGATCAAAGTCACTATTTCAGATCCGATCTGGTTAGCGAAATTTGCTGTACATCAACGGAAAGTGAAGTCTTATCGTACAGGTCGCATTTTTCTAGCAGGAGATGCCGCTCATATTCATTCACCTATCGGTGGACAAGGAATGAATACAGGGATTCAAGATGCATTTAATCTAGGTTGGAAATTAGCGCTAGTCTGTCAGGGGTATGCTTCCGATACTATATTGGATAGCTATCATGCTGAACGTGAACCGATTGGACGACAATTACTACGTGGAACCTCTCTTTTTACCCGGTTAGCGACAACCCGATATTCTGTACCGATTGCGATTCGTAATACAGTCGCTCCATTACTATCTTCTCGTAAAGTAATCCAAAAGCGATTGTTCAGTCTAATCTCTGAAACAGGATTGGCTTATCCTCATAGCCCTATTGTGCAACAAGGCAAAGGCTGGCAACGACCAATGCTTCATGCAGGAGAGCGAGCACCTGATGGAGGATACGGACAATCCTCTCGTCATACGCTACTTTTATTTACAGGAGAACATCCTATAATAGCAAGTCCGAAGCCGCCCACACTTGAAGATGAGATCGAAGAGCCAGATCACCGTTCATTGCTGAATCAAGTAGCTGTAAAATGGAAAGATATTATCGATATCCATATTTTATTACCGGATCAACCATTAATGACTTCATTATCACTACCATCGCATATTCATACCGATCCAGACAATCATCTGCATCAACAATATGGAATGGGCAAAGGTGGATATGTGCTGATTCGTCCAGATGGATATATCAGTTATATTGGCAGTCTAAGTGATGAAATGGACTTGATTGGCTGGGTACATCGTTCTTTTCAGATACCCGCTAGACCTTCCTCACCTATTCAATTGTAGAAAATCTGTAGAAAATAAAAAGAAATAAACGAAAATATGTTCGTAACCTATACCATTCTTCGGTCTGCTTCATGTATAATGGGATATTATGTTTACCAAACGGATGATCAATATTATTAAAGGAAAGGCAAGGAGTCTATTATGCATTCACCATCGCCACTATCCTATACAGACAGAACCTATACGGCATTATTAAGCTTCGAAGAAGATCGAGGCTTTTTCCTGCATATTTCGCGCGCCGATGGAGTCGTTGAAGAGGAACAAGCTGAGGAAGTACAGCAGATGGTTATGGGTAAAACGCTTCGTAATGCTGAACATAGATGGCAACACTCCTCTTACGGTCATAGCGAATGTCTGCTCAAACCGGAAGAAGCACACAAATTATATACACGATTGACCAGATTAGTACCGGGAACATTAGAGTTATTTGATGGTACACCGATTGAAGCAAGTTACGATGGTAGCGCTGAAGCTGTTCTTTCTGGCGGGAGTGAACCTGCTACGACTATCGCTATCTCTACATCTTCAGAATCAAGCTATAGTGTAGATGATCTGGATCATTATCTTGAAGATATTACTGATGAAGAAATCGTGTATGGTATCGATCCTGCCTATGCACAAGATCAGTCTTTTCAAGTTGCTGAAGAATATATTCCGTATGCTGCTCCAGAAGAATTTACAGATAGTATTCATATGGATGCCAAATGGGTGCTTGAAGGCAGACGAGACGAGAAAAATGGTGTCGGACAAGTTACAGCTGTACCGATGATCGAGATCAGTGGGATTCGCTATCCTGCTGTAGAATTATCACGTCGTCTGGGTGCATCTGGAACGTATGTTGGATTACATGAGCATGGACAGATCGAAGCAGACGTATTACGCGAATTAGGATTAGGGCCTATGGGTAGAATGGCTGACGGTACATCACTTGATAAAAATAGTAAATTAACATCGCAAGAAATTATTCAGCGTGGTTCTGAACGACTCAGTGGCCCGTGGGAACAATTGCTGATTCCAGATTTGGCTTTGCCGGGTACAGAACGTGATCTGGCGCAACATTTTGATTTTCTAACACATTGGGGAATTTCTGGCGGGATTTTAGGCGGAGTGATGAAGCATAGCGAATCGCTACAGCATTTTCTGGAAGCTTATATTCGCAAATTTCCAGCATGTAAGATTGCGATTATTGGTAAAAAGCCTTTACTGACTGGATTGCAAAAGCTATGGCAGCCGACACTCGGATCATACTGGCAAGAAGCATCTGAATTGTCGAGCAAAACAAGCTCAACCAAAAATAAATCGACATTACCATTGATTGCTGTACCTGCTAGTCTATTGACTGGAAGAACAGCGCTGTTGCCAGGTGGAGTCGATATTGCGATTTATTTAGAACCTGATGAATTAACAGATAGTGTAACGAGCAAAGTATACAAAGCTATGAATAAGTTAACTACCCGCTTACGGTTGGCGATCTATGCAGAAGGTCAACATTTGGATGAACCTCATATGCGAACAGCTCAGACCAGTCTGCTCAAATTATTTCATTCCGTAGTACGCGAATATGCGATTGTCGATCCCGACCATCCATTGACCGAGTTACCACCTGCTTTTCCGATGGTGGTCAAGCGTGCACTTCAATCGGGATTGCCACAAGTAAGTGAACGCAAAGGTGGATTTGCTGAATTTGAATGGGGAACAGAAGAACGGGGATTGCGTATTCCTGAACGTCCTGCTGACCTTTCTATTCCTACGATGGATACCACTGTAGACGAAGATTGGAAAAAAGATCATATTATCTATGACCATCAAGGCTGGTTACAGTCTTTTCAATATAAAAAAGAAGATAGTCCTTCTGTCACTTTGCCACCTGAATCTACATCAGATCGACAATCTGCAAATGATAGAGAACAGGACGACATCAGTGGCTATGAAATGGATCTTAATCAACCACCTACTTACAAAGTAGTTCATTCTACTGGAAAAAGTACTTCTATTCCGGTCAATACTGCTTCGATGTCTGCATTGAAGATTCCGCCTATAGATGCGACAGAACATGAAAGCATTTATTCGCAGGATCAAGCAAAAGGTGATCTAGCAGAAGTCGATTCGTCGGTAGATCATCGTGTTGCTCATGATAATCATGCACAAGAGATCGTGCTAGATAGCGAACTTGCACCACGCTATGTATCGTATGAAGATTCATCGAAGTATGATTCATCAGAGACCGATGAAGAATTGCGCTCTCAATCGTCAATTCAGACCGCAGAGCATGTTTTTGCGAAGCGTGCACATGAAATGATAGAACATCGTGAAGAAGAAGCTGAATTTGTTCCATTTATGAGTTATTGGCCGACTTATGAGAGTATGACATGGCGACAGAAAAAGTGGTATTTCTACTGGCGTCAAGAAGTACGTGAAGGTCGATATCCAGCAACAGATTTATCTTATATTTTCTTAATGTGTTACGAAATTATCAATGGCGCAGGGTGGACAGAACCGTTAGAAGGGCATCAATATCTAATGAATCTATGGCGTCAATATCGCAAAAAGTTTATCAAATTAGATCGATATATCCCGCAGTGGGTACTTGATTTTGGACAAGTTCATGATCTGCATGAACCGCTGAGTGAATTTATGATTGAAGCATCTGATCATTTGCCTACCGAATTAGCTGATCTGGAATGGGAACGTATCTGGTCATCTCAACCAGCACAGATTCCTTTTGCACTGGTTCATCAATTACTTGATTATGATATGCAACGTAGCCGATTCTATGTGGAAAAAGGTAGCGAATGGATACAAGAATATGTGCCTAAAGTGTTGGCTGCGGTCGATGCTTTTCTAGATAAACAACAAGGAGCAAGGTTGATCCAGATTTTCCGTCCACCTGTATATCGGGAGACTGAACGTTATTTGTTCCGCAGTGCTGTCTATGATGCTACAATCTACGGGCGCACTGTTACTGTCAGACGATTGCCGTTATGTGAGCACAAGCCACTACGAGAATTTTTGACAGGTATTATCAAATTAACAGAAAATGAATTTCGTCGTCATCTGGAATTTAGCGGTCGACTTCGTATCAATCCACCGGTTGAACCAGAGATCGCTCGCTTGATTGAACGGTATATCAAGCGTATATTTACAGTGCCAGAAGAATTACCTGCACCAAGACAAGTGCAGATTGATACATCGGTACTTGAACAATTACAAGCTGATTCTAATGTAGTACGTGATATGTTGACTTTGCGTGAAGAACAGAAGATTAGCAATGAAGAAGAATGGACAACATGGATCGCTGAACATGCATTAGCTGTAGATGCTGAATCACCATTGGTAGAAGAAGAGTCAGGGATAGACACACAACAAGATACCCTCCAATCAGTAGACGATACAGAGCAGACGTTACCAGCTCAATCTTCTCTTCCTCAGGATCAACCTACAGAAGAGATGAGGGTGAGCATTGCTCCGCTGCCTGCTGAACTGGATAACGAATGGCAAGAGTGGATCGATGGCTTACAGACGCATCATATTCAATTTTTGGGCGCATTGTTAGATGAAGCGGATGATTCAGTATTGCGTGATATCGCTAGTAAAGGTGGTACAATGCCAGCACTGCTAGTCGATGAAATTAATGATCTGGCGATGGATACAATCGGTGACCTTTTGCTTGAAGAAGGTACGATTATGGAAGAATATAGAACAGTGCTTGATGCAATCATCATGAGGTGAAAAGAAAATGAATGAGGTTAAAATTCCCAAACGGATCACCACTGCATTAGTGAACTCTTTTGCGGCAGGAGTTGTTCCCCGTATCGGTCTGGAACATGTAGCGGTTGGTCGTAAATATGAAGTAGAATCTATTTTGCGTGAACTGGATAATGTAGCTGATGGCGGAGCGGCTTTCAAATTAATCACAGGTCGATATGGTAGTGGTAAAAGCTTTTTGCTACAAATGATCCGTAATTATGCAATGGATCGCGGATTTGTAGTCGCAGATGCCGATCTATCTCCTGAACGCCGTCTTACTGGTTCCAAAGGTCAAGGGCTTGGCACATATCGTGAATTAATGACCAATCTATCGACTCGTACCCGTCCAGACGGTGGAGCGCTTGAATCGATGTTACAGAAATGGATATCGACCCTTCAACAACAAGTGATGGAAGAAAATAATGTATCTGCAGACGATCCATCTATAGGGATTGAAGTGCAACGCCGTATTCATTCAGTAACGTCTGAAATGGAAGGCTGGGTGCATGGATTTGATTTTGCCAAAGTGTTATCGGCGTACTGGCAAGGGATTCGCCTGGGTGAAGACACGCTCAAACAATCGGCACTACGCTGGTTGCGTGGCGAATATCCAACCCGTACCGAAGCCAGACGTGAACTAAATGTAGGCGTGATTATTGATGATGATGGTTGGTATGATTATATGAAATTATGGGCAGAATTTGCCGCCCGTATCGGTTATCAAGGATTGCTGTTATTTGTTGATGAAGGTGTTAATTTATACAAAATTTCTAATAGTGTATCCCGTCAAAGTAATTATGAAAAGCTGTTAACGATCTTTAACGATACGATGCAAGGTAAAGCAGGGCATCTGGGTGTATTTATCGGTGGCACACCGCAGTTTGTCGAAGACCCGCGCCGTGGATTATATAGCTATGAAGCTTTACGTTCCCGTTTATCTGAAAGTCGGTTCGGTAGCAGTGGAACCAAGAACTTTGCAGGGCCTGTGATTCGTTTAGAAATGTTATCGCATGAAGAAATATTATTAATGCTACAAAAGTTACGTGATATTCATAGTCAGCATCACAAGTATGGATCGACATTAGAGCAACATCAACTGGTCGCTTTTATGCAAATTGCTGTCTCACGCATGGGGGCAGAAGAATTGCTGACTCCGCGTGAAGTGGTACGTGATTTTGTTGATTTGCTTAATACGCTTCATTTTAATGAAGAATTATCGTTTGATGAATTGTTAGGGCAGTTAGCGACAGCGCCGACCAATCCGCATGGCGGTGGATATGCGGCTGATCCTGATGCATTACCTAACTCAGCTTCCAGTCAGCGTACACCAGCTGGAGGATCAGCTTCACCTGCACCCAAAGATGAAGTCGATGATTTTTTGGCGGAGTTTGATCTATGAGTAGAAATCATCCATTTTATCGGTTGGCTCCATTTATTCAGGAATATATGTATCGTAGTGGTTGGAAAGAAATGCGTGAAGCACAGGTAGAAGCTTGTCGGGTGCTTTTGGATACTTCCCATCATTTACTGATTGCGTCCGGTACAGCTTCTGGTAAAACAGAAGCTGCTTTTTTTCCAGCATTAACCGCATTACATGAACATCCGTCCAAATCGGTCGGCATTTTATATATAGGGCCTCTCAAAGCATTGATCAATGATCAATTTGAACGGCTCAAAGGGGTTTTGCGTGATTCGGATATTCCGGTCTGGCACTGGCATGGGGATGTTCCTCAATCACAGAAAACCAAATTAATGAAAAACCCTTCTGGCATTTTACAAATTACACCGGAGTCACTGGAAGGATTGTTGATGAACCGTCCCAATTCGATTCCAGCGCTATTCGGTGATCTTCGTTATATTGTAGTCGATGAAGTGCATGCTTTTATGGGAGCCGATCGGGGAATTCAAGTACTCTCACAATTGTCCCGTATTGAGCGTATGGGTGGCTGTCGTCCACAACGAATCGGATTATCTGCGACACTAAGCGATTACGAAAGTGCGACCCAGTGGTTAGCCGCAGGTACAGGTCAACCGGTTGAGATTGTATCACCGGAAGGCAATCGTAAATTGCGTTTGAGTATCGAACACTTTTCATTTCCCAATGCTCGAAATGAAGAACAAGCTCAACAATTAGAATATGCACAACAAGCGTATCATAACTTTATCTATGACCAGACCCATCATAAAAAAGCACTGATCTTCACCAATAGTCGCTCAGATGCGGAGTATATGACGCTCGAAATGAGAGCTGTTGCTGCTAAGCGTCAAGAACCGGATATTTTTCATGTACATCATGGCAGTATCTCGGCATTGTTACGAGAAGAAGCCGAAGCGGCTCTGCGTGAAGGATACGGCCCTGCTGTAGCGGCGGCGACACTGACACTTGAACTAGGCATCGATCTGGGTGAATTAGAGCGTGTTATTCAATTAGGTGCGCCTTATTCATGCTCTAGCTTTGTTCAGCGATTAGGGCGTTCAGGGCGACGTGAAGGGTCTGTATCAGAAATGATCTTTGTCTGTCCGGAAGAAGAGGATGAAGAAGCACAATTGCCGGCACGTATGCCATGGATTATGTTACGAGCAATCGCAGTCATTGAATTGTATGTGAAGCAGAAATGGGTAGAGCCTTTCAGTGCACGCAAATTGCCTGTCGGTATTCTGTATCACCAGACGATGAGTATACTCAAAAGTATGGGCGAAGCAGAGCCTGCTGAATTGGCGCGTGCTATTTTGACATTACCGCCTTTTCGCCATTTTAGTGCGGAGCAATACCAATCGTTTCTTCAATACTTACTGCAACTGGATCATCTTCAATATACCGAAGAAGGCACATTAATTATCGGATTAGCCGGAGAAAAGATCGTCAACAATTTCCGCTTTTATGCCGTATTCAAAGACGATGAAGAACATGCTGTCTATAATGGATCTGAAGAAATCGGTTCGATTACGACCGTTCCACCACCGGGCTATTGCTTTTCACTGGCAGGCAAGCTCTGGAAAGTCGAAGAGATCGACAGTCGCCATCGGGCAGTCTATGTCAAATCTTCGAAAGGGAAAGTGGATACGCTCTGGCTTGGAGCAGGTGGTGATATCGATACCATGATTATGCAGAAGATTCGCGAAATTTTAGCATCCAATGATCACTATCCTTATCTAGCTCCTCAAGCCAAAACCCGATTAGAACGAGCACGCCGATTAGCAAGAGAAACCGATTTGCTCAAAAAGATCGTGTTACCTGCTGGCGGAGATTCCTGTTTTGTTTTACCATGGGTCGGTAGCAAGTCATTCCGTACATTGGAACGATTGCTCAAGCATAATTTATCCGAGCGTCTAGGGCTACGAGCAGTAACACCGCTAGAGCCTTACTATTTTGTCGTATCCGGTCAAGCAGATGCTGCTGAGATCGAAGCTGAGATTATCGCAGAATGTGAACGGATCGAGAATCCTGAGCAATTATTGGCAGAAGAAGAAGCTCCTTATATGGGCAAATACGATGAATTTATTCAACCGTTGCTGGTACGGCAAGCATTTGCTACAGATGGATTAGATATCGAAGGTTTGAAAAGTGGATTAAATTCCCAGAAACCTCAAATTAATTTGTAATGTTCAACCGATAAAGAAGCTAGGGCATGCGTCGCTCTAGCTTTTTTCATATCGTAAAATGTATAGGTGATCGGGTATGATAAGTAAAAGTTGACAATGATTATTCTCTTAAATATAATTAACTTATTAAAAGTAACTAATAAATATTATTATTGAAGCTGTAATAAATAAAGCTACTGAAAAGCAAGGTAAGGAGAAGTACACAATGGAAAAAGTGGCAGATGTATGTATTGTTGGCGCAGGTCCTGGTGGTGCATTGTTAGGTTATTTGCTGGCTACACAAGGGATATCCGTCATACTGTTAGAACGGCATAACCATATTGATAAAGAGTTCCGTGGTGAACATTTAAATACACAGGGTGAGCAGATTCTGAAGCAATACGGGCTTTATGAAAAAGTGCGTGAAGCAGGGCTGTTGCTTATGGAACGTGTAGAATATTTTCAACATGGTCAAATCATCAAAACGATTCAACCTGCACCTGGAGAACAACATACAGGCATTCATGTTCCTCAAAAACATCTGTTACAGGTTCTGTTAGACCAATCTTCTGTATACCCTAACTACGAATTAATGATGAATACCACTGTTATTGATCTGATCAAAGACGAGCAGTATGGTAATGTTAACGGTGTTAAAGTACGACATGATGGACAAGAATTAGTGATCCATAGTGATATCGTTATAGGTACCGATGGACGCTATTCTTCTGTACGTAAGCTTGCCGGGATTCATGCAGATATCGTAAAACACGGATTCGATCTATTATGGGCACGTATTCCTGCACCTGAACAATGGCCGCCTACAGTACGTATGGCACTGGCACAAGATGCGCAATTATCGCTCTTCAGCCAAGAAGGCGGTTATATCCAAATCGGTTGGAATATTCCGCAGGATACGTATCCTCAACTACGCAAAACACCGTTTCAACCATTTGTGCGTTCATTGACTGAAGCTTTTCCTGAATTACAATCTATCGTAGAACAGCATATTGTATCGTGGGAAGATTTTGTATTACTCAAAGTACAAAGCTGTGTCTGCGATACATGGGTACAAGATGGACTGGTGATTATGGGCGATGCTGCTCATACCTTTAGCCCGACCGGAGCGATTGGTGTGAATAGTGCGATGCAAGATGCTCATATTTTAACACCGATTATTATAGATGCACTGGCTACACGCAATTGGAGTGCTAACCGGTTAAAAGAATTCGAACAAGCTCGTCGTGCGGAGACTAGAGCTGAACTGGATAGTCAATTTGTCAAAGAAGCTGCTTTTCGCGCGCAATTTGCATCTTTCCAGCATGAAGGCATATAATCCATATCATTCAATACAACGTATCTTACAATAATATCTATGATCCAACATACGGACTTTGGAGGTAATAACCATGATTAATCCTAAAATTACAGCTGCTTTGCAAGATCATATTAAGATTGTACCAAGCGCTGATAAATCTATATATTTGGTCGGCCCGATTCGTTTACCTGTCAATTTAGATAATGAAACAGTTGTATTCCAGTGGTATTGCTGGTTGCGCTGTGACAGTATGCCAGGTAATCTTTGTGGCGAAGGTGAATATGATCAAGCAGCAATTATTGAAATGTTATCTTCCTCTAATTTAGCAGAAGCGCAACAGTCCAGTGTATTGGTGTATGGTGATTTCAAAGAATCTCCTGACGCTTTGATTCGTATGCATAGCATTTGCCATACAGGGGATATCTTTGGCAGCAAACGGTGCGATTGTGGATTCCAATTGAAGCAGTCGATGAAAATGATTGCCGCTCATGGATCAGGTGCTTTATTTTATCTAGCTAATCACGAAGGTCGCGGTATCGGTCTGTTCAGTAAAGCCATGGCTTATGTATTGCAAGAACAAGGATTAGACACAGTAGAAGCGAATTTGGAACTTGGCTTTGAAGATGATATGCGTAATTATGATGATGCTATTGCAGTTCTTAATCATTTACGTACATTGCCTGTGACATTGATTACTAACAATCCTCGCAAATTAGAAGCATTGCAACGCTCTGGTGCTGAAGTGAAAGAACGTGTGCCGTTATGGGGAGACATTTCAGAATTTAATGAAAAGTATTTAAAAACAAAAGTAGCTCGTTCAGGGCATTTCGGTTCATAAGGCAATCTGGTGACAATTGTTCACTTTATAATCTAAAGTACGTGTAAATCTGATATGGTAGAATTAGGAATCGTTTGGTAAAATTCTTAGAAAGTACTCTATTTGCATCTAGTACTATAATAGTGAAGACCATGATTGTAGAAGATTCAGAGAAAAGAATGGTTTTCACTATCACGCTTTATATAAGATACCGCGGTAGGAGGTGAGTTTCTTGGAACATCTAAAAAAGATTGAGGAATCGATAGAACTAGAGCGCCGGGAACTTAATGAAATGGTGCAGTTTTACGACCTTCACGATCGCCGCGTATTGGACCAGTCTAGAAGAGTAGATTCCATACTTAATCAATACAACCATCTCAAGCAAGCTTTACTAGGCACTCGTAGTTCAATTGTAGGTTGATCGCTTATACTGAAAAAGTCATTCAAGTAGTAAGTAGCTACTTCGCTCTTCTTATGCTTCCGGCACTCGTCGGAAGCTTTTTTGTATCAAAAAAAGCTTGAATGCGCCGCTATGATAGCAGTACATTCAAGCTTCTATTAGTAATTTAGAAATCAAAGTTGTCTGGATCTGGACCGGTACGCTCGTTTTTGTTCAGCGCACTGATACGATCAATTTCTTCGACAGTCAATTTGAAATCAAAGATTTCAGCATTAGACGCAATCCGTTTTTCTTTAACAGAACGCGTAATCACGACTACACCTTTATCCAGTACCCAGCGCAAGATAACTTGAGCAGGCTCTTTACCGTATTTATCAGCGATCTCTTTGATCACTTCATTATCAAATAATTTACCGCGTGCGAGTGGAGACCATGCTTCCAATTGAATTCCTTTTTCTTCACTATATGCAAGCAATTCAGATTGCGTTAATAGCGGGTGGAATTCAACTTGATTGACCGCAGGAACCACTTCAGCATCTGCTAACAAATCATCCAAATGATGAGTTTGGAAATTACTTACGCCGATCGCACGAATACGTCCGTCTTTGTATAGTTTTTCCATAGCACGCCAAGTGTCTTTATATTTACCTGCAACAGGCCAGTGAATCAAATATAGATCCAATACGTCTAGATCTAATTTTTTCATCGTTTGTTCAAAAGCAGCAAGGGTAGAATCATAACCTTGATCTTTATTCCATACTTTAGAAGTAATAAATAGTTCATCACGAGCAATCCCTGATTCTTTGATTGCTTTGCCGACGCTTTCTTCATTACCGTAAGCAGCAGCTGTATCTATTGCACGATAACCGCTTTTAAGTGCAGCTTTTACCGAATCAATCGCTTCATTACCATCTTCAACCTGCCATACACCTAGACCAAACCAGGGCATATTTACACCATTGTTCAACTTCTTCACTGAAATTAAATCAGTAGTCATTATTTAGCTCCTCCTTTAAATCTGATCTCTTATTAAACATACCCGAATTTGAGGATAATCACACAGGTTATGCTTAATTAGCTGGCAGAAGCCGGTTTTTCTTCAGGATGGATAAAGCCTTTACCGCCTGCCATCATTCCGGTATACAAAATAATAAAGGTAGCAATGACCAGCAGACTGAGCGGTAATTTCCAGTTGCCAGTGATATCATGCAATATCCCGAAAAGCGTTGGGCCACAAGCCGCAAGCAAGTAACCGATAGATTGGGACATACCGGATAGATCAGCCGCTTGGGTAGCCGTATGTGTACGCAGACTAAAGAACATCATAGATAGACTGAATGAAGAAGCACCTGCAATCCCTAGCAAAATCAAACAAATAGCCGTCCACCATAAGTGCCCATCAACAAAAATAATACCAAGCAGTGAAATCAAGTACAGCATGACTGTAAATAAAACAAGAGGACGCTGTGTTTTGAGCTTCGCGGCTAGAATAGGAATAATAAAGTTAAATGGCAACATCGAAAATTGCATTAAAGATAACATATATCCAGATTGGATATTGGTCAGCCCTTGTTCTTGCAAAATATCAGGTAACCAAGCGATAGATACATAGAATATCATCGATTGCATACCCATAAAGATCGTAATTTTCCATGCCAAAGGCGAACGCCATACACTGCGAGTAGCGTGAGCAGTATGTTTTAGCAATTTGGCGGGTTGATTATAACGTTGTTGCGGAATCCATAAGATCAAGGCAACCATTGCAAGCATAGTCCAGATCAAGATCGAACCTTTCCAACCGAGCCCTGCATTGGCTAAAGGCAAGCTAACCGCAGAAGCAGTAGCGGCAAATACATTCATACAGATTGAATAGATACTGGTCATAATACCGACACGAAAAGGAAATTCGCGTTTGATCATTCCGGGCAAAATAACATTGACGATTGCGATCGCAAGACCGGTCAAAAACGTACCGATTAAGAGCATAGTTAATCCACCAAATGGACGTAACCAGCCACCAAGAGTTAACACCATCAGGGATACGATAATAATGCGTTCCATCCCGTATTTGCCTGCCATTTTTGCGACAAAAGGAGATAAAATTGCAAAAGCGACTAACGGGATCGTTGTTAAAAATCCAGCCATTGCATTAGATACAGGGAAGTCCTGCCGTATAAGATCCAACAATGGACTAATAGCTGTAATTGGACTACGCATATTAAGAGCTGTTAACAAAATACAAATCAATAAAAAAAGCGGATTACGCAGGGATAACCCTGATTCCGCAGTCTCCAACGAATGACGATTCATTTCTATAGTCCTTTCTACAACGCCTGGCAATACATAAGCGTTGACCTTTCTAATATGCGCTTGATACTACGAAGAGTGATCTAGCGACTGAAGTCGATCTGTAAAATAAGTAATATAATCATCAACGATCAACATCGCTTGTTCACTATGCTGTTCACGAATCGCTTGGATTAAATTACGATGCCCTGTGCAATAAGAATCATTGAGCACAGTAGTGCTGGTAATCGACATTTGAATTTGTTCAAAAAGATGAGCATACAGATCGATCAGCAATTGATTATATGAAGCCGCAGTAATAGCTTGATGTAGCTTGAAGTCTGCTTCTACAAATTGCTCAATATCTCCAGCATCCATATGTTGCTGACACAAATTAGCATAATGATCCATTTGCTGTAGATCATCATCGGTTCGTCTACGGCAAGCTAGAGCTACAGCTTCTCGGTCTAGGGCATGGCGTACTTCTAAAATTTCAACAACAGTGGAGTGCTGTACCCGCTTTTGCAATACGGAATGAAGTTCACTATTTGCTATTACAAAGGTTCCATCGCCTTGTCTAGTCGATAATAGACCGACATGCACAAGCGCACGAATCGCTTCTCGCAACGTATTGCGACTAACGCCAAATTGCTCCATCAGTTCAGCTTCTTTGGGAATTCGTGTTCCGATCGCCCAACTATTATTTTTGATTCGTTGTTCAATCTGAGCATAGACTTGATCTACCAACGACTGCTTTTCCAATTTATTAAAAATAATGCTCACTCCTAAAGGTAGGATGATTGGTCTATTGGACATTTTATCGAAAACATTTTAGATTGTAAAGTAAAAAAAGACAAATTTGAAGTGATTTTCATGTCAGATTGTCTTATGCTTAACAAAAAGTAAAAAAGACAGTAACTTAATTGAATGGGCAATCTTAGTTTGAATAGAGCTGAATACAGCGATCAAGCCTTTTGCTCTCAAGAATAGATAACCTATTGATCAATCGTGATTTAGAGTAAAAGGGGTACTGTATTTATGATCATAAAAGACTTGTTTATTAATTTTTGCATCATTTCTACTTTTTTATTTTTTGGTAATGCTCTTTTTCGCAGTGTGCGTAGTAATCCACGTATCAGTCCATTTGCGTTTAAGATGTTAACAGGGATTTTTCTAGGGATATTTGGTATTGTCCAAATGCAGTTCACATTCAAATTAGATAATGGAACATTGCTTGATCTGAGACAAATTCCTATTATTGTAGCTACTGTATTAAGCGGTGGCATGGCTGGCATTATTACGACTATTCTGATTTCAATAGCACGCTTATGGTTTTCTGCTTCGATCACTGGTGTTTCTTTTCTAGGAATAGCTAATGCCTGTATTACATTTGTGATCGCGTATTTTGTATTTCGAACCAAGCCTTCTTTTCGTTACAAATGGTTTATGACTGCACTGTTATCGACATTGAATTCATTGCTTATTTTTCTGTTATGGACTGGATTTTCAAAAAAGACGACACTGATTTTATTTATTGTGGTGCTCTTTTCGTCGTTTATATTTACTTATTTGCTGATCGAACGGTTACGACGTTATAACAAGATTTATGATGCGATGAGCAAAGAAGTTCAATTTGATTTTTTGACAGGGTTATATAACTATCGTGGATTTACATATAAATACAATCAATTAAGTCAGCAAAAGAAAATTCCTTTTTCGTTACTATTGTTAGATATCGATTATTTCAAAGTGATTAATGATCAATATGGTCATTCTGCTGGTGATGCGGTGCTGGCTCAATTTGCTGAAGTGCTATGTAGCAGTGTGCGCTCATTCGATTATTGTTTTCGCAAAGGGGGAGAAGAATTCGCAATTATTCTTGAACATGTAGAAGAGCATGCAGAAGCGATCAGATGGGCAGAGACGATCCGCCAAAATATCCAAGAGCACAAGTTTGTGATTCCTGACGGCAGAACGGTATCAATGACAGTGTCGCTTGGAATAGGGTTTTATCCTTTATATGCTGATGACGAGTTGTTAGAAAAAACCGATCGTGCTTTGTATGAAGCTAAAAAAGGCGGAAGAAATCAGTTTTGTATTGCACACTAAAATAATAAATTTAGCCTATTTAATAAATTCTTCAGACTGACGATGTATATAGATATACTTATTATTTCCGTAGTCAGAGGGACGTGAACAAATGTTGTTCAAAGATTTATTTATGAATTTTTGTATTTTAGCTACATTTTCTTTTTTTGGAAGTATGTTATTGAATTATTTGAATGCTCATTTCAAAACAAGTACGTATATAAAGCGCCAATGGATCGGATTATTTTTTGGTTTGTTAGGAGCTACACTAATGCAATTTACATTTCCAGTAGGAGATAATGTACTACTGGATTTGCGCCAGATATCGATCGTTCTGTCGATTAGTATGGGTGGCAGTATAGCAGGAATTATTACAACGATTATTATTATGATTACCAGAATTATATTAAGTCCGACGATTGGATTAAGTGCAATATTGGGCTTGGCCAATGCGGCAACTCTCTGTATCGCAGCTTCATGGATTTTTTCACGTAAAATTAGTTTTTATAGAAAATGGTTATACTCAGGAATTGCTTTGACGATTATTGCTATGATCTCGCTCAGTATTGTATTAGGCAAAAATGAAATTGATAAAGTGTTTGTATTTATTATCGTGGAATCCGCAGCGACTTTATTTATTTTTATGCTTACTCGATCTTTACGAAAAAATAATGAATTATTTGAAAAAGTAAGCAAAGAAGCTCAATTCGACTTTTTGACAGGCTTATATAATCCAAGAGCATTTGAGCACAAGTTTGAGCAATTACAACATCAGGAAACAGATATGGCACATTCTTTGCTATTTATCGATATCGATCATTTCAAAAAAGTAAATGATGAATACGGTCATCCGGCAGGAGACGCGGTGCTATTTCAGTTGGCTAACGTGATTCAACAAAGTATTCGCAGTACAGATTATGGAGCTCGCAAAGGTGGAGAAGAATTTGCTGTCTGGCTAGAATACTGCCAATTAACTGAAGCCAAAATTATTGCTGAGACGTTACGCACCAATGTGGAGAAAAAGAAATTTGTACTACCCGATGGTAAAATCATTCATATTACAATCTCGATAGGTATTGGCATGTACCCGGCGTTATTGTGGGATGAATTATTAGAAAAAACCGATCAAGCGTTATATGAAGCCAAACAGCAAGGACGCAATCGCTCCTGCCTTGCTCAGTTTTGAACTTTTTAGATCCACATAATATTTTTATAAGTAAAAAAAATAGAAATACGACCTTAGTATATGGAGGTCGTATTTTTTGCTTTACATACAGCATTCTCTCTTACTTAATTTACTTTTAATTAAAAATTTACATAAAAGAGGAATTAGATAGACAAAATAGAATTATGATAATAAGAGAATCAGAATAGTCATTCTGTCTCTACCTATTCAAAGGAGGAATTGTTATATGCATAAGGTAGTCACGAAGCGGTTAACAGTAGTGCTTTTAACAGCATTATTGATGTTCATTTCTTTATTGGGTGGGTATCGTCCGGTAGCTGAAGCGGCAACAACATTAACGGTTGCACAAGCGATTCAAGCTCAAAGTGGTGGCTCTACGATTACAGTTAAAGGGATTGTGGTTGGACATGCTTCAGGAGCTTCTACAGGTGATTTTACAAGCCCGTTTGCTAACGATTTTAACGTGCTAATCGCAGATAGCAGCAGTGAACGTACAACTAGCAAATTAGTAGATGTGCAATTAAGCAGCTCTTTCCGCTCGCAGTTCGGTTTACAGAGCAATCCAAGTCTAATTGGCAAAACGATTGTCGTTACGGGTACAGCTGGTGCATATAACAATTTTGCAGGTGTTAAAAATCCAACGTCTGTGACTTTAGATGGCGGTACAACGACACCTCCTACTGAGCCAGGAACAGATACGCCTCTTCCTAATGGAACAGGTAAAAAAGTATTGTTCGATAATACGCATGCTCAAACTGCCGGTGCAGCAGATTGGGTAATCGATGGTGGATTCTCTGATTTTGCAAATGGACTCAAAGCAGATGGATTTACAGTGGATGCGCTAACTCGTCCAATACCGTATACATTTGGAGAGCAAGCGATCACGTATGATAAGCTCAAAGGATACGATGTATTCGTTATCGCTGAGCCTAACGTTCCTTTCAAATCAACAGAACAAGCAGCTATGCTTCAATATGTAAAAGGCGGCGGTAGTATTTTCTTTATTGCCGATCACTATAATGCAGACCGCAACAAAAATCGCTGGGATGGATCAGAAGCAATCAACGGATACCGTCGTGGTGCTTACAGTAACCCGGCAAAAGGAATGAGTGCAGAAGAAGCAGCTTCACCAGCGATGCAAGGTGTGAGTGGTTCCGACTGGTTGGGTACGAACTTTGGTATTCGTTTCCGTTACAACGCTCTAGGTGATGTGAATGCCAATGATATCGTTGCTTCATCACAAGCGTTCGGCATTACAGCTGGTGTAAATTCTGTAGCGATGCATGCAGGCTCAACACTTGCTATTCTAGATCCGACCAAAGCAAAAGGTATCGTATATCTACCGTCTTCTGTATCCAAATGGAATAATGCTGTCGATCAAGGTGTATACAATGGCGGCGGACGTGCAGAAGGTCCTTATGCAGCGGTTTCTAAAGTAGGCGCAGGGAAAGCTGCCTTTATCGGTGATTCTTCTCCAGTAGAAGATGCTTCTCCTAAATATCTACGTGAA
The DNA here is from genome assembly GCF_028736095.1 of Paenibacillus sp. KACC 21273. Taxonomy (NCBI): domain Bacteria; kingdom Bacillati; phylum Bacillota; class Bacilli; order Caryophanales; family Paenibacillaceae; genus Paenibacillus; species Paenibacillus sp. KACC 21273. The sequence goes on along the minus strand of NZ_CP117876.1, from coordinate 4,982,577 downwards.
GAAACAGGCGCTAAAAAGACAACCTATGATGGCTACAAAGAAGTCGATGATGCGAAATTATTGGTACAGACGGTAAGATGGTTGGCTGTTAAAGAAAGCTATACCAGCTTAAATCAAGTATCAGGGTTGACGTTAGATAGCCCAACATCATTGATCTCTATCGAGACACCTGCTACATCTACAGAGCCACAAGCTGAACCTTGGGCAGCTCCAGCAGCAGGTTACAAATGGTATGATCCAACGACATACAAAAACGGTTCTTATGGAGCAGCTTCCTAACATGTAGTTACAAATAGATATAGCCTATCATATCAAATAAAAACAGCTTTCGACCTGCCTATAAAGCAGAGAAGAAAGCTGTTTTTATGTTTTTACCAGTATATTGATTTATTACATTACAAATGTTCCAATCACAAATGAAATCCCGATAATCAAAGAACGTAACAATTGAGCAATCGCCATATTGCCTTTTTCAATCTGTTCACAGACTTTGGTACGCGGAGTTACCCAATCGAATACTAGATACACCAGACACAGAATCACAATACCAACGCCTGACCAGATCAATACATCTATCCATGCATCAGAATTAATCGATACCAGCCCGACGATAATACATAACCCTAACATTTTACTACCCATATACATACCCGCCGCTTGATTACCATCTGCAATCTGCTGATTATCGTTGTAGCGTGTCATAAGACTAAAAATATAATACCCTACAAACAGAACAGCAAATAAAATAACTAACCCTATTCCGATATGTAATAAGTCAGTTCCAAAGTTTTTCAACTGTATTTCCTCCTTCAAAATATAAACATATAATCAGTTGTTCAAAAGGATGATGAGGGAACAATTGCCGCCGCACAATAGCAAGCTAAATTGTCTGTCACTTTGCCTCCTATACGAGGTAGCAATCCAGCAAATTGACCACCTATCACAAAAGCTCCTGTTAACAGATAACCATCAAATGTTCCTTCACTAGTCGTTACAGATACAGGCTCCATCGGATGCAGTTGTTGATAGATTTTGGGCTGATTTTCATAATAAGCGTCAATCTCATCAGCTTCTGTCTGTGGCGTAGAATCATCACGATAAGTAGACTCAGGTCTATCTAATGAATGTGTTTCCGGTTGTTCGATCAGATGCGTTCCTAATCCTTCACGTCCAAAAAAACCTTTGACTACATAAGGAATCTGCTGTTGCACAAACACTTGATCTGTAAAATACGTAGGTAGCAAATACTGCTGAATCCATTCACATTCTTCGTCTGTAAATAAAGTAAAGCCTGTATAGTCAGCCATCTCCGCATTGCGTTCGTATAATGACCAGATTGTTGCCATAAATCCTTTGCTCTGGGTCACGATATGTTGCACCGGATTCAGTAGACCAAGCTTACCGTCAGTTACCAGTTGCAATAAGTCTTCACCGACAGGACGCTCTGAATCTGCTTCTCGATCTTCTACAAGATACTCTAACGGGTATAAGCGATACAGAATATAGATACGTTCTTGACCATAATATAGCCCTTTACCCGGTATAATCTGTAGTTGTTCTAAAGGTACATATGTAGCTTCAATACCAAGTGCTATACACTGTTCCATCATATATAACGTATTCGCACGATCTTCATCATGCCAGTCGTAACTGGTAAAATAGATTACTTCGCCTAATCCCTGACCTTTATAATAATCAACCGCTTGCTTGAACATCTTCTGAATACAACTATTCATCAAAGCAGAAGCAGGCTCTAGATCAGAAGCATATCGCAATAATTCCTGTTCCAAAAAAGCCACTTCAGGCACACCGCTTGGTGTATCTGTATTATTTTCGATACATTTCAGCTCACCTTGAGGGCTAATGATCCAATCTAATCTAGTCAGTCCATCTAACGGAATATCTTGACGAGCACCTTCTAGTAGAGCAGGATGAATCCCTAATTGCTGTAATAAATAATCATCGGGTAAATGTTGTTGTACAAATCGCAACGTTTTGCGATATAGATGATCTACTTGTTCAGAACCAATGCGTAGCTGTTCCCATTCATGTGCCTGATAAAGAGTGAGCGCTGTTAAGCAGTAAGGCTTCTCATACATCATATGATAAGGAACCCGTTGTTCGATCTCCGGGGTGAATAGTTGTGCTCTTGTATATGGAAGAGCTCGTGTCTGTCGCATCTAATTAACCTCCAGAAAAGAAACCGCTAAAGCCACCACTACCAAATCCACTATGGGAGCTACTTTTTTTCGAATACGATGAGCCACTGTGATAGCCACTACTGGTATTACAGTTATATGCATTCCCGTTCTGATCATACTGACAATCGTCATCATAATCATTGCCACAGCCGGAAAGAGTTGCAGGAACGGCGAGCATTAATGAGAAAGCAATCATTTTGGTACGATTATTCATCACTCATTCACCTCATTTAAAAAAATCATCACTTTCTGACGATCTGCATCCAGTACGGTATACAAAATATCATACGTAATATCTTGCTGTAACAAATAGTGATCCAATAAGCGCAGAGCCAGATGAATGGGTGATACATACGAATCGATTGCATCACGACGTTGAAATTGTGTGCCATCCCAGAGCCAATATTCAGGAGCAAGTCCATTCGGATAATCTTTCTGTCCGCTGATCGTCGTGGCTAGACTACGCTGATAAGTCGCGGGTAATTCTTCTGCAAATGGACGTACATAAATCGTATGCTTTTCATGATCTATAGATTCATGAGACACATGAACCCATATACGATGATTAAGTTTTACTGCATCCACTAGCTTATGTACAAATAATTCTTCTTGCGACAGTGAATGAATCTGATACACTTCGCCAACTTCCATCTGCTTGGTCTCTGACCATTCTATATATCGCAGAGGATAATACATACTGTTCACTCCCTTTTGAATAATACATCGATAGACTATTCCTTTTTACGTCGTAATTTGTAAAAAGATGCACATTTTCCAGTATACCGATTTCTTTGCAAATAGGAACAAATATTTCATAAGATATTCGCTATATTTGGCAAAAAAAAGAATATGAATACCAAATTCGCAAACAGTAAAGAGTTGCTTGTATAATGAGCCTAACAACGTTTGTTAATAAGGTAGAGAAGAGCATAATCGCCTTATTTTCTTGGAACAACGTCTGCCACTTTTGTACAGATACAAGGAGGTATGACTTATTACAGATATAGTATCGAGAAGCACACGAAAGCAAAAACCTATGTATATTACACCGCTAACCGAATGGATCGCATTGTTGATATTATTGGCGATAGGGCTATGGATACGTGTATGGCTGGGAAGCCATTATGCAGGATTTATGAGCGATCAGAATTTGTTTGTTCAGTGGATGAATGAGATACGGCAGTATGGGCTAGGAACGGTCTATATCCATGATACCAATATTAATTATCCGCCATTATTTTTACTTATTATGCAAGGATATGCCGCGCTTGTACATGGATTCGGAATTACGATACAAGCAGGTCAATTGTCTTTTAAATGGTTGCTGATCCTACTTGATCTATGTGCATGTATAATCGTCTTTTGCTGGTCGCGTAACATCAGATCCACACCTACACGCTGGTTATTATTCAGTTTATTTGTATTCAATCCAGCCTTGATCGTCAACAGTTCGATCTGGGGACAAGTTGATATATTAAATGGAGTCCTGATGGCAGGTGCGCTACTGACTGTTGTCGCTTTTCCTCTAGTAGCAGGTTTACTATTTGCGATCGCTTTATTTACAAAATTACAAGCGATTGTGATTGCACCTGTGTTCGGATTTTATGTATTGAAATGTATATGGCAACGTCAGATAAAGCCTCTTATTTATATGGTAGTAGGGGCGATCATTCCTGTAGTGGTGGTCGTTATTTATTTTGCCTCGTATGGTGGATTACAAGCGATGTTCAAAGGTGCTTATATCAGCGCTGTAGGCTTATACACTCAAGTCACCTTGAATGCATTAAATATCTGGTTTTATGTGATCGGAACTGTTCCCACGACGAATGATACAGAGAAGCTTTGGAACATCATTTCACTGCGTAATTTGGGATTTATATTGTTGTTGATCGCTGTGATCTATACAGGGATCTATCTTTGGAAATGTCGCGTGCTTTATACAGCCGTTTTGCTCAAAGCTGCTGCATGGATTTCATTTGCCTTTTTTATGTTACCGACAGAAATTCACGAGCGCTACAGTATTCCGGCGCTGATTCTACTGTTACTTGTCGCTATGGTAGATCGGAAATGGATTGCAATCGCCTGCGTATTGAGTGTAACGATTACGTATAATCTATGGGGCGTGCTAACAAGCAACCTTCCGCGTATACCAGGCATGATCGTAGTATGGATTCATCTCTTCATTTTGCTGTGGATGGGATGGTTAATGTATCGGGAAATGCGGGAAAATAGTAAAAACCAATTACGTAAAAGCACCATACATGGAGAGGAGGCTAGATGATGGATGTACGATTGAGTGATTTTCGTGAAGAATGGGCAGTACAATTTATAGAAGAAGCTGAGTTGCTTAGAGATATATTTACAGATCAAATCATAGAGATACATCACTTTGGAAGCACATCGGTTCCTTTTTTAAAAGCAAAACCGGTGATTGATATGCTGGTAATCGTTCAGAATATTGAAAAGATGGATGAGTGGAACAATCATATGCGTGATTTGGGATATGATGTAGCAGGTGAATGGGGAATAGAAGGCAGGCGGTTATTCCGAAAAGGTGGCGATCAGCGCACTCACCATATTCATTGTTATGAACAACATAATCCTCATATCCATCGTCATCTTGTTGTACGAGATTATTTACGTTGCCATCCTCAAGAAGTGACTCGATATAGCCAATTTAAAGAAGAACTTGCCCAGAAATTCACTACAACCAACGAGTACAGCCCAGCCAAAAAACAATTTGTCACTCAATTAGAACAGCGTGCTTTGCTCTGGTATGCTTTACAATAATAAATAAAGAACGCCTACAAACATCATGTCTGTAGGCGTTCTGGAGTTTACAACCGCCAATCTATTCGATCGGAGGATTATTGTAGCATTTGCGACACACAGGATAATAACTTTCATTACCACCAATTTGAATCTGTTCTCCTGTATACACAGGTTTTCCATCTTTTACACGCAGGTTCATAATCGCTTTGCGTTCACAGAACCAGCAAATTGTTTTCATTTCTTCAATTTTATCTGCATACAGTAGCATATACTGACTACCTTCGAATAAATTATTTTGAAAATCGTTTTTGAGACCGAAGCCCATCACAGGAATGCTTAACTCATCCACGATGCGTACCAGTTGCAAAATCGCTTCTTTTTTCATAAATTGACACTCATCAATCAATACACATGAAGGCTTAGGCGCATAATTTTTGACAATACTATAGATGTCGGTATCATCATGAATTGCAATAGCCTGACGACGTACACCAATGCGAGAAGAGACATAACCGGTCTCATCGCGATTATCTAGGGCAGACGTAAAAATCAGAACATGTTTCTCCTGTTCCTCATAGTTGTGGGCAACTTTTAAAATTTCAATCGATTTCCCACTGTTCATTGCACCGTACTTAAAAAATAACTGTGCCAATAGTCGTAATACCCCTTTCTGTAGATCGTTCTTTCTGTCAGCGTGATCTATTGTAGCAGGAATTAACGAGAGAGACCAATGGAAAATCTAACGAAAAAGCAACAAATGCACATCATATCTGTACAGCATGGAAGCTACATTATACCTGTGCTGAAGAAGCTTGAGTTAACAATTGATCCAGTGTGATTACCATTTTACGCAAAGTATGGATATCTTCTGCTGTCCATACATGATCTGGTTGGTATAGAATGTAATTAAGAATTTCTTCACAGATGTGATCAATATCTTCATACGACAGTGTAAGGGCTAATCCTTTGATCGCATGAGCATGACGATGAATACAATCAGGTAATGTACGTTGATCTGCGGATAATCGACCGTGATCATAATCTTCAAAGCGATGTTGCAAATCTTGCATTTTGAGAGAAGCATCCGCCAAAAACCGAATTCTAGTTTGTTGGATGATCTGTTGATACCGATCTGCTTTTGACATGGATTTTTCCCTCCCTATTTTTCTGCAAAGGACGTGTAACCGTTTCATGAAAAAAATAGTCATTATTGATGATAGCGCTCCCTTTACATTGTTGATTAAACAATTATTGGAGACAGAAGATGTAATTGTAGAATCGTATGAGGATGCGGCAGATTTTCTGAAAATCCCTTCACGCATTACAGGGTATGATCTGATTATTCTGGATATTCATTTACCGGATGTGGACGGGCTACATGTACTAGAAAGTCTTAAAAACAAACCAGCTACCAAAGATATCCCTGTCTTACTATTGTCAGGTGATTCTCGTTCTGAAATGGTTATTCGTGGCATGCGTATGGGCGCTATTGATTTTATGACAAAACCAATTGATCCGGCACAATTGATCGAGCGAGTACTGGATCATTTAGACAGAGGAATAGAGGGATCATGAATTCGCTTTTACTGGGTACATTTTAGCACAAATTTTAAGTAAATAAACAGGATGTTTTGTCTGCTTTGGGTATAATGGCTTACTGATTAATCGGCAAAATGAACGTAATATTTAAGATGATATGGAATGAATATTTACGAAACAACAGCCTATCGTTAGCAAATAGGCTGTTTGTGCTGTAGCTTGGAAGCCTGATCCATTAAATGCTATATACATATAAATTCAAACTTGAATACCCTATGGGGGTATGTTAAGATGTAATTATAAACGATCAAGGGGGATACTTTATGGAGAAGGTAGATCATCTGAATACAGAAGATTCACTTCATGAGCATCATCAATCTTGCGATCATAGCCCGGGAGAGGTTCGTCGTAGTCATCATTCAGATGAGATGAAAAGCAATATGATCCGTCGCCTTAATCGTGTTGAAGGACAGATTCGAGGAATCAAAGGCATGATTGAGAAAGACACTTATTGCGATGATGTGCTGAATCAGATTGCAGCCGCTCAATCTGCTCTGAACTCTGTCGGTAGATTGCTGTTAGAAGGCCATATGAAGAGTTGTGTGGTCGAGCGTATCGAAGCAGGGGAAAATGAAGTGATTGACGAGCTACTTATCACGATTAATAAATTATTGAAATAATATAACGATCATAATCAAAGGAGGATATAATCATGGCAAATATTAAATTAGAAGTAGAAGGTATGTCTTGCAACCACTGTGTTCAAGCGGTAGAAGGAGCACTTCAAGAGATCGGTGCAAAAGGTAAAGTGAATTTGGAAGCCAAATCTGTGGATATTGAATATGATGCAGATCAAGTCGATATTATGAAATTGACCGACGCTATCGAAGAGCAAGGGTATGATGTAGTTTCTACAGGCGGTTAATCGTTAAGATATCCTTATTTCGTATGATCAGATCATTCGATCACTCCAATGGAACTGTAGAATTATTGTAAATAAAGTAAATGTGTTGCCCTTAGTGATGCTCAGGGCAACTTTTTTTGAAAATATAAATACCCTATAGGGGTATATAAGTGATATCAATAGTATTCAAAAGGAGGTTATTGTGATGAGTGTATCGTCTAATAGTAATATCAGTGATCCCCAATCTTCAGCACCTACACCGGCCTCAGGTCAGACCAAACAATTAACGTTACAGATTGGTGGAATGACCTGTGCTGCTTGTGCTACACGTATCGAAAAAGGATTACGTCGTCTAGATGGTGTTGAAGAAGTGAATGTAAATCTAGCGCTTGAACGTGCTTCTGTCACTTATGAACCGTCTGCGATTAATAAAGAACAGGTTGAACAAAAAATCGAACAATTAGGTTACCAGTCGCTCAAAGAAACTGTCGACTTGGATATTTCAGGAATGACTTGCGCCGCTTGTGCTACTCGGATCGAAAAAGGGATTAAGCGTATGGATGGTGTGTCTGCGGTCAATGTGAATTTGGCATTGGAGACAGCTAGAGTACAATACACACCGGGTACACTAGAAACGACAGATATTATCCGCAAAGTAGAAAAGCTAGGATATACCGCTTCACCGAAAAAAGAAGAAGGTATTCAACAACGCCGAGAACACGAGGCAACGATACGTAAATGGAAATTGATAGCGTCTGCGATTTTATCATTACCTTTATTATGGGCGATGGTAGGTCATTTTAGCGTCACTTCATGGATTGGTGTACCGATGTTGTTAATGAATCCGTGGGTACAGTTAATTCTGGCAACACCGGTTCAGTTTGTGATTGGTGGTGCTTTTTATGTAGGAGCCTACAAAGCATTGCGTAGTGGAAGCGCCAATATGGATGTACTGGTAGCACTAGGGACATCGGCTGCTTATTTTTATAGTTTATTTCTAATGATTCGTTCACTGATTGTACCGGGAACGAGTGTTGAATTATATTTTGAAGTCAGTTCTATTTTAATTACATTAATTTTGTTAGGCAAATGGTTTGAATATCGTGCTAAAGGGCGTTCTTCTGAAGCGATACGGAGTCTTATGGGGTTGCGCGCATTAACAGCCCGAATCGATCGTGATGGGGAAGAAGTAGAGATTCCTGTAGATGATGTACAGGTGGGACATCTCCTTATCGTCAAACCGGGTGAAAAAATTCCGGTGGATGGCGAAGTGGTAGAAGGTCATTCTTCTATCGACGAATCGATGCTAACCGGCGAAAGTCTACCTGTTGAAAAAACGGTCGGCGATCAGGTCATTGGAGCAACTATTAATCAGAATGGACGACTTAAATTTCGAGCGGTGCATATCGGTAAAGAGACAGCACTATCGCAAATTATTCGTGTCGTTGAAGAAGCGCAAGTCTCCAAAGCACCGATCCAGCGTCTAGCAGATGTCATCTCAGGTATTTTTGTACCGATTGTGGTCGGGATCGCTTTAGTCACTTTTGCTATCTGGTTCTGGGGTGTGGCTCCAGGTAATTTTAGTGGGGCACTAGAAAAAGCGATTGCTGTTCTAGTGATTGCTTGTCCTTGTGCATTAGGGCTTGCGACACCGACATCGATTATGGCAGGCTCTGGTCGGGCTGCGGAATACGGTATTTTATTTAAAGGCGGAGAGCATTTAGAAGCCGCACATAAAGTAGATACGGTTGTATTAGACAAAACAGGTACGATTACACGCGGCGAACCGGTTGTGACTGATATTCAATTTGCGAACAATAGTCAAGAGATGTCTGAACAGCAATGGTTGCAATGGGTAGCAGGAGCAGAATCGGCTTCTGAACATCCACTTGCCAAAGCTATCGTACAAGGTATCAAAGAACGCGGATTACAAGCAGAATCAGTAGATACTTTTGAAGCGATACCTGGTAAGGGTATCCATGCTACGATCGGCGCACAATCGTTATGGATCGGAACCCGTCAATTGTTACAATCTCAACAGATTGATGTACATGATCTGGAAGCAGAGATTCAACAGGTAGAACAGCAGGGTAAAACAGTGATGTTAACTGCAATCAATGGACAATATGCAGGTTGGATTGCTGTAGCCGATACGGTCAAAGAAACATCACAAGCGGCGATTGCTCGTCTCAAGCAGATGGGCTTACATGTCATTATGATTACAGGTGATAATGAACGTACTGCTCAAGCGATCGCTGCGCAGACAGGTGTAGACCAAGTATTAGCAGGTGTACTTCCTGAAGGCAAAGCAACTGAAATTAGCCGTTTGCAACAACAAGGTCGAATCGTAGCTATGGTCGGTGACGGTATCAATGATGCGCCTGCTCTGGCTACAGCCAATACAGGGATTGCGATCGGTACAGGAGCCGATGTAGCGATAGAAGCCGCAGATATCACCTTGATGCGCGGTGATCTGAATGGAATTGCAGACGCGATTATGCTCAGTCGACGTACAATCCGCAATATTCGGCAAAATCTATTCTGGGCACTTGCTTACAATGTGATAGGGATTCCGATTGCAGCGATAGGTTTGTTAGCACCATGGTTAGCAGGAGCAGCAATGGCATTTAGTTCAGTATCAGTTGTATTAAATGCGCTACGCTTACAACGAATTAAATTGTAATAGACTTGCATTAACGTATAATTAATATGATAATAGTTATATATAGTCAGTTAGTTATAAATGATTAGTAGACAGGAGTGTTCTTATTTATGAATGATACCATTTCTTTATTGATGAAACACCGTTCGATTCGTAGCTATAAACCTGATCCGGTAACCGAAGAACAGTTAGAAGCGATTATTGCTGCTGGACAAATGGCATCTAGTTCTAGCAATGTGCAAGCATACAGTGTGATTGCAGTTACAGATCCAGAGCGTAAGTCCAAATTGTCTGTATTAGCAGGCAACCAACCTTATATCGAGCAATGCCCTGTATTTTTAGTGTGGTGTGCGGATATGTATCGTCTGGAAAATGCCGTTCAACAACATATGCCTGACGCAGAATCTTATGGTGATGCCGCTGAGAACTTTATTGTCGCTACTGTTGATGTAACATTAGCTGCACAAAATGCTACAGTAGCCGCTGAATCTTTGGGTCTTGGCGTTGTGTATATTGGTGGAATTCGTAACCATATTGAAGAAGTCTCTGAATTCTTGAATTTGCCTGACCATGTGTATCCTGTATACGGTATGTGTCTTGGTTATCCGAATCAAGAGCCAGGTATTCGTCCACGTTTACCACAGAAAGCTGTTTTGCATCGTGAGTCGTATCAAGCAGATACTACATTAGAAGCGATGAAAGAATACGATGATACGATGGTTCGCTATTTGTCTGAGCGTACCGGCGGAGCCAAAACAGCGCCATGGTCTGCACTGATGGCTGAAAAAATGACCGCTCCTTCACGTATGCAATTAAAATCGTTCTTAGAACGCAAAGGCTTCAACAAACGTTAATTCAAAACCATCATCATAGCACTAAAAAATAGTATACAAAAAACCGTTATCCTATGATCTTCGTAAGAAGAGCTGATAACGGTTTTTTTGTATATTATTCTGAAAAGATTTTGACCCAACCTAGAATAGAAATAATCACAAGAATCAACGGAATAATAGATATACGTAAAATACGCGGAATAGAAATCCAGAACTTGAATAGTTTCCATTCAAGCTCTTTCCATTTTTCCCAATCTATCATGATCAAGCTCACACTCCTATAGATAGTGTAGGGTGAGACTCTTCGATTATATCGTGTTGATTAGCTACGTTCCAGTGCAGGTGAAGTAGAAGTCTGACCTTGAGGTCTAGCACCTGTAGGTGCTTCATGTTCTCGAATCGCACTGAATAACTGCTGACTGGATGGTAAGAATAATGCAATAATTAGATTCAAAACAGATACCGCAAACATTAATATAAATACATAGTGAATCCCGGAAGCTAGTTGCGATGCAGTCCCTGTCGTCACAATCGCATTGAACACCATCCCGAATACAGCTACACTAATCGTCTGTCCCAGTGAGTTCATTAACGTATTGGTCGATGTAGCTACACTACGCATCTGGAAGCCAACAGCACCTTGAATCACAACAAGTGAAGGAGTCACGATAAAGCCCATACCCAGTCCGATCAGAATCAATGAACCTACAATCACTCCATAAGACGACTGAGCATGCATCAGAGCAAGCCATAGACTACCGCCTACTACAAATGCAGATCCAAGCACAATCAGTAGCTTGGCGCCTACTTTGTACATCCAGCGTCCGGCTAAAGTAGAAGCCACAGGCCAAGCAATAGACATCGGCATAAGAGCCAGTCCAGCACTGGTAGCACTATAGCCGAATACATCTTGAATCCAGAGCGCACAGTAAACTGTTACACCCATCACCATCCAACGGGTAGAGAATCCAAGCACATAGGGAATCGATAAAATGCGGGATTGAAATAACGATAAAGGTAACATCGGTTCAGCCGCACGTTTTTCTATTTGCAAAAATAAAACCATAAAAATAATTGTAACAACAAATAAACCGATAATCATAGGTGAACCCCAGGCGTATTCTTCTCCACCTGTCAAAAGAGCTAACAACAAAGCAGTCATTCCGATCGTAAACGTAATTGCACCTGCATAATCGATCGATTTTTGCTTTTTCTCAAACGATTCATGAAAGTAAATAAAGATAAACAAAATCGCTATAATCCCTACAGGCAGATTAATAAAGAAAATCCAGCGCCATGAGATATAATCGACAAAGTAACCGCCTACCAGTGGTCCAAACAATCCGGCTACAGACCATACAGATGAGAAGAGTCCTTGTACTTTAGCACGTTCTTTACCAGGATAAAGATCGCCTACAATTGTAAATGTAACCGGTGTGAGCGCACCTGCTCCAATCCCTTGAATAGCCCGATACCAGATCAATTCGGTCATCGAGTTAGCGAATCCACACATAATAGAACCGAGCACAAATACACCCAGTCCAATAGCGAAAATCGATTTACGACCGAACAAATCGCCTAGCTTACCAAAGATTGGTGTAGCGATACAAGTCGTTAATGTATAGATAGAGAAGATCCAACTAATCAGGCTTAATCCTCCAAGTGAAGAGATAATACGTGGTGATGCTGTACTGACTACAGTTGAATCGAGGGCACCGATAAATAAGGCTGCAAGCAAACCTATAGTGACCATAGAACGATTGGTTGCTTTGGACATATATACTGTTCCTTCTTCCTGAGTAATAATGGTTATTATTAACGAAAATAACGCTGTTTGAAGCACTGCACATCGTATATCAGAATAAAATGAACGTCAAGGTTATTCACACAAAATACGAACACTTTCATAAACAAACAAAATTTAGCAAAAACTTCAATGTAATCAAGACAAGAAAGCAAATATAGCGTATTCTTGATATATGAATATTATCTTTCTATTTTCCCACTAAGCGCGTACAACAGAGAGGAAGATTATCGAACGAATGAACTACAAAAATCAGCAAATTTTTGGTTTTGTTAGTGTGTTAATAGTGGCTATTCTTTTTATGGCTATCGAATTTATGATATCTCAAAATGGATCTTTTGCAGGCAGGGGCGTAGTTGTTGTAGTCTTATCTGCGATTCTTATTATTCTTGGGATTACGATTGCGGTATGGACGATAAAGAAAACCACCCGTCAACTAAAGCAAGTCACAACGGTAATGGAAGAAATGGATTTTAATACAGCGGAACATTTGCCACGTCTACAAGTTGTCACTGGTGATGAAATCGGCAATATTGCAGTCGCATTTAATAAAATGTCTGGTGCTTTAGAAGATCATAATCGAAAAGCTCGTGAATTTAACGAACAGATCGAAGAAAGCAATTGGATTCAGACGCAATTAGCCAAAATGGGAACAGTATATCAGAACATTAATGAAATCGATGATCTGGCAAATCGTTTTATTCGTGAACTTACTCCTATCGTAGATTCAGCGTATGGCATTTTCTATTTTTGCGAAGAAAAGAATGGGATTCCTATGCTGATGCACAAAGCCTCTTATTCTACGTATCATGCGATGCCAGATGCCATGCGCCAATTTCAATTCGGTGAAGGGGTCGTTGGACAGGCAGCCGTAGAACAAACGATTATGTTGATGGAATCTCCATCAGATCATCCTATTCGTATTCAGACAGGAGCTACCTCTATTCCACTGAAGCAGATTATGCTATTGCCGATTTTATTTGAAAATCGAACAGTGGTTGTGATTGAATTAGGTTCTATTTATGGATTTTCAGACAAACAGCAAAAGTTAATTGAGCATGTAGCGTCTACATTTGGAGTGGTTGTGAATAATGTAGATAATCGGATGCAGGTAGATCGGTTACTGCGTGAAGCACAGACATTAACAGAAGAATTACAGTCTCAACAAGAAGAACTACAAGCACAACAAGAAGAACTTCAGGCAACGAACGAGCAACTTCGTGAACGTAATCACTATTCAGAGATCAAAACAGAAGAATTACAAATTGCGCAAAAAGAACTTCAATTGTATTCAGAAGAATTGAGCCGTAGCTCGCAGTACAAGTCGGAGTTTTTAGCCAATATGTCTCATGAATTACGTACACCGCTCAATAGTATTTTAATTCTGTCTCAATTGATTAGCGAAAAAGACAAAACTCATGAAGAAGATGATACGCCTCATTTTGGCGAAGTGATTCATCATTCCGGTCAAGATTTGCTTAATCTGATAGATGATATTTTGGATTTGTCTAAAGTCGAAGCAGGTATGGTTGAAGTACAACGTGATTCTGTATCCGTCTATGATCTACCTGAAGTGATGGGCTATAGTTTTGCAAAAATTGCCGAGCAAAAAGGGATCGAATTTCAATCTTATATTGCTGAGAATGTTCCTAATGTATTTTATACCGATGAGAAACGATTACAGCAGATTCTTAAAAATCTGTTATCCAATGCTTTTAAATTCACCAGTAAAGGTTCAGTGGCGATCAATATTGGTCTAGCAGACGATTCGATGGTTGCTAAAGGATATAATGTTCCAGAACAAATGGATTATATGCTAGCGATCTCAGTTACAGATACAGGAATAGGAATCAAAGAAGATAAGCAAAATCTGATCTTTGAAGCTTTTCAACAAGAAGATGGAACCACAGAGCGTCAATATGGTGGAACAGGTCTAGGATTATCAATCTGTCGTGAGTTCTCCAAATTACTAGGAGGATATGTTACTGTTCAAAGTGAATTAGGTAAAGGCAGTACATTTACGTTGTATCTACCTTCACTTGCTATCAATGAAGAAGGACAGCCTGTTACCAAGCCATTACCTTTAACATGGATGGATCAAGAAGAACAACAAGATTCATTAGCACGATTGCAAGGTAAGTCTGTGCTTGTCGTTGATGATGATTTACGTAACATTTTTGCGTTAGAAGGTGTGCTCAAAGGTAAAGGTATGCATGTACGCAGTGCACAGAATGGGGAAGAAGCGATTGCTTTATTAAATGCTGAATCCGCAGATATTGTATTGATGGATATGATGATGCCGATTATGGATGGGTATGAAGCGATGCGCTGGATTCGGATGGAAGAAAAGTGGAAAAACCTACCGATTATTGCACTTACCGCTAAAGCAATGAAAGATGATCGTGAATTATGTATAGAAGCAGGAGCATCTGATTATATTAGTAAACCGATGAATGTGGAGCAGTTGTTATCTGTTATTCTAGTATGGCTTTCTGATTGGGAACATCCCCAAAGGCTATACAATCAAAATCAAAAGCAACAACAATAAAGGTCTATCATTATAGAATAGTACAACATACATCAGGCACAGCGTTCGTATTAGAGACGCTGTGCCTGATTTGGTGTGTAAAATGATAATGTATTTTGATAGATCAAGTGGCGAGCTTCTTGCTCTGATATCTGCTGAATCTTAGCCCATTCAGAACAGACAGTAGCAGTCATAGACGGATGAGTCATTTGTCCGGCAAAAGAACCTTCAAATGGCCACGGGCCGTCCGTTTCAGCCATCACCAGATGAGTAGGATATAGTATAGCCAATTGCTGAATTTCCGGTTCATACTGAATATCTGGCGTGAACGAAATATAATAACCTTTGGCTATCATACGATCAATCGTAGCAGGATATCCTTTGAACCAGTGAAAATGAGCCTGAGTGATACCATATTGTTCTAAAAGATCACAGGCGATCTCTGCATCTTCATAGACAGCATGTAAAATAACAGGCTTGTCATAAGCAGCAGCAAGTTGTAGCAAAGCAGACAATACATCGATATATCCTTGTTCATCTAATTGGTCGCCACGTTCTTCTGCTTCTTGTCGCAAGTAATATGGCAATCCAATCTCACCAATCGCTACTATATTATCGATACGTTGCTTTATCCATAACAATAACGTCTCAAGCTCCTGCGAGCCGGGTAAAGGCTGTTCTGGATGATATCCATAAGCGGGACGAACGATAGACGGGTGTTGTTGAGCCAGCTTCTCATTACGCTGACAGGAAGGTAGATTCATCGAGACTGTAATTAGCGACTGGATATGATGTTCTGGAAGCGATTGAATGATTCGCTCAATCTGTTGATCTTGATATTGATCCAGATGGATATGGCTATCGATAAGCGGAGCCGGAGCATAGACGGGCTTCATGATTGATCACCTTCATGCGTATCACGCATTGCATTCATCAATTGTCTGCGTAGAGCAATAAATTGCGGATCATCGGTAATCTCTTCTCGCCTTGGACGAGGAAAAGGAACTACAATATTATGCAGTACAGTAGCAGGACGACGAGATAGCACATAGATTCGATCTGAAAGTAGTAATGCTTCTTCAATATGATGAGTGACAAAAATAACCGAGCGTCTATTTTCTTCCCAAATGTTCAACAACCATGATTGCATCTCACTGCGTGTAAAAGCATCTAACGCACTAAAAGGCTCATCCAGACATAGAAGATCACGAGGTCCTAGCAAAGCTCTTAAAAACGCAACCCGCTGTTGCATCCCGCCAGATAATGTATGAGGATAAGATGATGCAAAACCACCCAGTCCAACTTTATCCAGCCATTGTCTGGCTAATTCTAGCGATTCTTTGCGTGGTAATCCTGCTACTTCGCGCGCCAAAATAACATTATCTTCAATCGTACGCCAGGGCATTAGAGCAGGTTGCTGTGGCATATAACCGCTCAATCCTTTACGACCGGTTATATTTTGTCCATCCAAAAGGACTTGTCCTTGATCGGGAAGCACTACGCCACCGATCATTTGCAAAAGGGTACTTTTACCGGAACCAGAAGGGCCGATAATCGATACAAATTCACCTTGCTCTACATACAGCGAAATGTCTTGCAGCACATGTAACGATTGCTTGCCCTGTGTAAAAGATTTGCCGATCCCTTGTAATGCTAACAGTGGAATAGAGTTGTTCACCGATAAAGTTGTATGTTGAGGTTTATTTAGCGACATCTTTAGAACCTCCTTTGACAGCACGATGTTGTGCAGGGTGATGCCAGCGAACACACCATTTTTCAATCATATTAATTAGCATAAATAACATAAGACTGATCACTACAACTACCAGTATCGCTAAAAACATATGGTCGGTGCGAAAAGCTGATTTTTGCAACATCATATAATAGCCAATCCCTTCACTACTGCTAATCCATTCAGCGATAATAGCGCCCATCACACTATACGTTGCAGCAATTTTAACTCCAGAAAAGATCGAAGGTAAGCTAAAAGGTAATTCTAATTTCCAAAAGATTTGATTTTTAGAAGCGCCGATCATTTGCATATAATTAAGCATTATACGATCGGTAGTAGCCAGTCCGCTCAGCGCCGCAATGGTCACCGGGAAAAAGCAAACCAGAATAATCACAATTAATTTGGACAATATCCCAAATCCGAACCAGATAACGAGTAGCGGTCCCAGAGCAATCGTAGGGATATTTTGACTCAAGATCAATAATGGATATAATGCTGAACGTAGAAAAGGAATATAATGAAGCACGCCTGCGACCAGTAATCCAAAAGCAACACCTATACTAAAGCCGGATAGTGTCAATTTTAACGTCGCCCATGTGTGCAAGCCCAGTCGGTCTTTCTCACTCCATGCTTCATGTCCAATCAATGCAGGGCTAGGAAGAATCCATGTCTCAATATGGAATAGACTGGTTGCCAGTTGCCAGATAATCAGTAATAAAACAACCGCCCCGAGGGGCGGCCATAGCCTGTTCCACCATGTATTCATCGTAGACATTAGCGGTACTTCTCGGTTAATCCATCCATACTGATTCCGGTTGGACTATGAGCAATTTTGATCTGAGAAATAATACTGGGGCTTCCTTTTTCCACTAACGCTTCGTGCATTTGACGAACCACTTCTAACAATTCGCTAAGTTCGCCTTCCATCGTGGTCTCAAGTGGATGCACTTCATATTTCACACCGGAGGCTTGAATCACTTCTATTGCCCGGTCGACATAATCGTAAGAGTTCTCACCAGCTTGAGTTTTGGGAATAACCTGAATACTTAAAAGGGTGTGTGCCATAGTAGTCATCTCCTTATGTTCTATTTATGATTTGGTGGCTTCAGGTAAATAATCGTTTGTATACGCTTTGGTTGCATCTAACGGTTTGTCTAACAATTTCTGCTTGAACATCCAATCGGCATAACCTTCCCAGACCGATTGTTTTTGCTCGCCCCAGCGTTTGGCATCATCTTGATAACGTGGAGATAACCATTTTTGGCTAGCTTTGACCAGTGCAGGATCAAGATCGGGTACTGCTTTGAGCAATATATCTGCTGATTCATCAGGATGAGCGATTGCATATTCATATCCTTTACTGGTTGCCGCCATAAATGATTTCACCAGTGCAGGATCGGTAGCGATCTGCTTCTCATTGGTTACGATAACAGGCGTATAATAATCTAATTGATCTGAATAATCTTTTACATATAACATATCTAATGGTTGTCCGCGAAGTTCTGCTTCAATTCCTGTCCATCCATAGAATATCCATGCAAAATCGATTCCTTTTTGTACAGCTGTAAAATAATCCGCATTACCGATATTAACACTTTTGACTTTGCTAACATCGCCACCGTCGGTATCCATAATTGATTTCATAACCGCTTCTTCAACAGGCGATCCCCATGCACCGTAGGATTTGCCTTCCATATCTTTAGGGCTTTTGATTCCGCGATCTGTAGGAGCGGCAAAGCCAGATGTATTATGCTGGATAACTGCCGCGAGTGACACTAAAGGCACTCCTTGTACACGCGCTTGAGTCACACTTTCTTGATAACTGATTCCAAAAGGCACTTCACCAGAAGCGACCATGGTATCTGCTCCACCTTGACCGGGAGCAATAATTTCGACGTTTAATCCTGCTTCTTTATAATAGCCCAGTGCTTGGGCAACATATAAGCCAGTATGATTTGTATTTGGTGTCCAGTCGAGCACGACTTTCACATCTTTAAGTGCAGATGTTGATCCTGCCTGATTGGCTGTATTGCTTGTACTTGTTGCTGAACCACATGCAGTGGTGATCCACAATAAACCTACCATTAACCACGGTAAGCTTTGACGCCACCTTTTTTGAGTTCTCATTACCGTCATCCTTCTTTCTTCTAGCTCAAATAGTCAATCCTGTAGTACTGGATAAAAGGCATAAAAAAAACGCCCCCATCGGGACGACATAGGTGCAATTATAAGCTAGAGTACAGCATATAACGACTTGTTACTTTCCTACGCTGGCATTATCCAGATCAGGTATAAGGGTCTGTATTTATCACAATACACTCTCAGCCAGTTGCAACTAGCTCCCCTGTACATATGCGGTTTTTTTACATTGTAATTATAGACCAGAGGGTATCAACTGTCCAGTAAAGAGAATGCGGTGTCATCAGCAAAAGACAGTGTATTTCGGTTCAGTCTCGCTGGCTAAGGGTATTTACATATACGGAAGTTTGTAACTAACAAAAGTTCCATTCAATATTCTTCTATACGTATCGAATAGATATACATAGACATAGATATTGAATACACCCATACGTTTATATACAGGAGGAGATTGATCATGAGTAAAACAGCTGAAGAACAAGCGATATTAACTGCATTAGAAGGTAATCCATTTTGTGCACTAGGTACAGTAGAAAACGACAAACCTAAAGTACGCTACATGGCGCTATATAACGAAGGCTTGAATATTCATCTCGCGACAAACCGCAAAACACATAAAGTCGAAGAGTTAGAAAAAAATCCGAACTGTTATGTATTGTTGGGTTATGAAAAAGGCGGCACTAATCAAGTCGTTGAAATCGAAGGTGTAAGTGCTGTATCTACAGACGACGAATTGAAAAAACGTGTCTGGAAAGAAGAATTTAAAGAATGGTTCTCCGGTCCAGAAGATCCTGATTATGTGATCCTAGATATCAAACCACAAACGATTGAATATACAGATCAAGATGGTAACAAAAAAACGTGGACTGCGTAATCTGATACAACTTTAATTGTTTAAGATAGCAGTTATCACATAAATGACTCGGAATTTGAAATTTGCGAAACAAGAGAAATGAATGCAAAATTCAAATTCCGAGTTTTTTCGTCTTTATTTTTCCATAAAAAGGATAAAATAGGTACTTGAGGAACTTGATAAGGTATACTCAAATAAGGTATAAAAAGGTATATAGAAATATTTTATAGACTAACCTGTAAAATGACGATGATGGAATAAAATGAAAGTCTCATTGATAGCAAGATATAAGGAAATATACTGGAGGTGGTTTCCTTGAACTTAAAACAAATAGAACAACAGATTGAGCAGGAACGCCGCATATTGAACCAGATGGCAGAAGAACATGGGATGCGCGATTATCGTGTGTTAGACCAATCAGAACAATTAGATCGAATTTTAGATATGTATTTTCAATATAAAGATCGAAATACTAATTTTTTAACTCCTTAATCTCAATGAGTTATTATTTATGAAAAGAAACATGACACAATCATGTAAATTATAGAATTTTTCGCAAAATAAATCTTATTTTCATAAAAAATAGAACTAATAACCCTTCAAATATATCAGCTGATAGTATACAATTCTATCATGCGTTTCTTTTGGTAGCCTTTTTACTATTTATCTGCCTACTCTAAATCATAATTTCTAATATGATTTTTTTAAAATCAGCATGTTAAGTAGATTGTCACTGCTTGTTCATGCTGTTATACATATAGGGCATAGAGATAAATAGTAAAAGGTCAAGCAAATGCGAATATATTTGGGAGGGGTTTTTTATTTTGAACTTGGGAAACAAAACATTTAAAAAAGCAATTACTGTCATCGCAGCTCTGCAATTGTTTGCAGTGTCGGCAGTTCCTGCTTTTGCAGCCGAAGCCACTTCTTCTGAATCTACCGTAAAATTACGTTTGTTGGAGACAACAGATATTCATGTGAACGTAATGAACTATGATTATTATTCAGATGCAGCGACAGATCAATATGGATATGCCAAAACAGCAACATTGATCAAAAATGCGCGTGCAGAAGCCAAAAACAGTGTATTGATCGATAATGGTGATCTATTACAAGGTAATCCGCTAGGTGACTATGTAGCCAAAGTTGATCCTTTAAAAGCAGGCGAAGTTCACCCTGTCTACAAAGCGATGAACCAATTGGGTTATGATGCAGGAAATATTGGTAACCATGAATTTAACTATGGTCTGGATTTCTTGGGTAACGCTCTCAAAGGCGCTAACTTCCCTTATGTGAATGCTAATATTTATACAGATGATGGCACAGGTTCAGGTGAGAAAAACTACTTTACTCCTTATTTGATTTTGGATAAAGAAGTCACTGATGAAAGTGGAGCTAAACATACGATTAAAGTAGGTGTTATCGGCTTCGTACCACCACAAGTAATGCAATGGGATAGCGCAAACTTGTCGGGGAAAGTGGTTGCTAAAGATATCGTTGAAACAGCGAACAAATTTATTCCACAAATGAAAGCAGAAGGCGCAGATATTATTATTGCAGTGCCACATTCTGGCTTTGAAGATATTCCTCAGACTGAATTGATGGAAAACTCCGTGTTGTATTTGAGCAAAGTGCCAGGTATCGATGCGATTATGTTCGGACATGCACACAAAGTATTCCCTAGTGCTGATTTCGCTGGTAAAACAGGCGTAGATCTAGAAAAAGGAACAATTAATGGCGTTCCTTCAGTAGAGCCAGGTTTCTGGGGCGATCACCTGGGAATTATTGATCTTGAACTAAAACAACAAGGCGACAAATGGACAGTCTCTGATTCTAAAGTAGAAGCTCGTCCAATCTATGATACTGCTACCAAAAAAGCATTGGTTGATGCAGATCAAGGTGTAGTCGATTCTGTATACAAAGAACACGAAGAAACGCTAGGATATATTCGTGGACCTGTTGGTGAATCTACTGCTCGTATCACCAGTTACTTTGCACTGGTAGAAGATGATCCATCGATCCAAATCGTAACCAACGCTCAAAAATGGTACTTGGAGAAACAACTTCAAGGGACAGAATATGAGAACTTACCTATTCTTTCTGCAGGAGCTCCATTCAAAGCAGGTGGACGTTCAGGAGCAAGTTATTACACAGATATTCCAGCAGGCACGATAGCTATCAAAAATGTATCTGACCTTTATGTATATCCAAATACAGTCCATGCTGTGCTTGTTAATGGAGCAGAAGTGAAAAACTGGTTGGAATGGTCAGCAGGACAATTCAATCAAATCGATCCAGCCAAATCGGGCGAGCAAGCGTTAATCAATATGGACTTCCCAACGTATAACTTTGATGTTATCGATGGAGTTACTTACCAAATTGATGTCACACAACCACCGAAATACGATGCAAAAGGTGCTGTTCTAAACGCATCTTCTAACCGTATTGTGAACTTGCAATTTAACGGTAAAGCTATCGATCCTGAACAAAAATTCGTAGTAGCTACAAATAACTACCGCGCTTCTTCGTCCAAATTGGCGAATCCAGATGGCAAACGTATTATTCTGGCTGCACCAGACGAGAACCGTCAAGTAATTATCGATTATATTCGTGAAAACAAAACAATCAATCCGGCTGCTGATGGCAACTGGTCACTTGCACCAATCAAAGGCAACCCAACAGTAACATTTAACACTTCTCCAAAAGCAAAAGATGCATTGTCTAGTGCCAAAGCAGTTGCAGGAGCAGATCCAATTGCTTATGTAGGAGAAGCAGCAGATGGTTTTGCTAAATATTCAATTAATCTTTCTAGCGCAGCAGCAGGTAGCAAGCCAGCCGTAACACCTGCCAAACCAGTAACACCAGCGAAGCCTACCAAACCAACAACGAAGCCGGTTCCAGCACCTAAACCGACAAAACCAGCTGTTGATAAGCCAGCTAAACCTACAGATGAGAAAACCTATATTATCAAAAAAGGTGATAATCTGTACCGTATTAGTCTGAAATATGGCGTAACATGGGAAGAACTTGCTAAATACAATAAAATTACAGATCCAACGAAGCTTCAAGTTGGAGATTCCATCGAGATTCCTGCTAGCTAATAGCAACGTAACTAGAGTGGATGATGAATGTATCAACTTCAAAGACTGCAATAGTAATTATTGCAGTTTTTGTCGTATTCAAAAATATTAAAATAAAGCCGATAATATACTGAACGCCTAATGTGATCTTGATTGAGGATGTTATAATATGAGAAATGAAAAGTAAAGCAACTCTATTTAAACCCGATTAATTTTCACGTTTATACTACGTTTTTGTTTTAATATTAAGGAGGATCTCTATGAATTGTAGCGGTTGCAGTTATGTTCAGCCGATAGAAGACCAAGGAACAGTGTCCTTGCGACCGCTTTCTTCTTCTCTTGAAAATCTAATTCGACAACAGTCTTATGATACGTATATCATGGAAGATATTTGCTCTATTTCATATCAATCAAGAGAACAGATGCTTGATATCATGCACTGGGTACGAAGTTTACCTGAAGAAATTACATCTTGTGTATCTGTAGGTTTGTTAGGTTCAGACGATATTGGCGGAGAGCCAGTATGGTTGCCATTGTCTGTATTTGTTAATCGACTACAGCATGACGATGTTGTTGAAATTATTCGACAAAAGCAATTTACAAGCCATATGCAACCGATTGTGAATCAACATGAGCAAGTCATTGCTTATGAATTTTTGCTTCGTCCGATTATAGATGGCCCTACATTTCAGCCATATCGCTTATTCGATATTGCGCATCAGACAGGGTTACACTCATTTTTGGATCGGGCAGCTCGTATTTCAGCGATTGAGACGAGTGCGCAATATTTACAACCAGGTATCAAACGTTTTATTAACTTTTTACCATCTTCTATTTACAATCCGCAGTATTGTTTGAGTCATACGTTTGCCGCTATTGAACGTCTTCATTTAAATCCTAAAGATTTTGTATTTGAAGTCGTTGAAACCGAAAATATTGTTGAAATGCCTAAGTTACAAAATATTTTTGATGTGTATCGCAGTAATGGGATATCTGTTGCTTTGGATGATGTAGGTTCAGGATATTCCAAGCCCGAATTAATCGATCATCTGCAACCCGATTATGTCAAAATCGATCGTAGCTTAATCGATCATTGTGATATCTCTGCTGAGAAACAGCAAAAAATTATTCATATTTTGCAGCGTTCGCAAAAACATGGTTCAACTGTGTTAGCAGAAGGAGTAGAACGGCGCGAAGAGTACGACTTTTGCCGTAGTATCGGGATTGAATTAGCCCAGGGATACTTGTTTGGCAAACCGTCTCAATCGCCTACTAGTCTGCAATTAGGCTAATCATATTGTAGATATACTGAAAGAGCCCTTATTCTAAAGTGTTATAAACTACACTTCGAATTAAGGGCTCTTTTGAATATCTTTTTACTTGTAAAACTTTACTAATTTTATTAACCTTTTAGAGATTTTAACTCTTCATAAGCAGTGATGACTTTATTATAGTCTTCGCTGTCTTTGGCAAATCCTGTTACATCGCTGACGACAGGGCCAAAGCCTTCGGCTTGAATACGTCCTTGTAGTTCAGCAGATTGAGGATCAGCTGTATTGTCATAGTGGAATGCAGCAGCAATTCCTTTGAGCAAATGATCGCGTCCGAGATCAAATTCAGTTGCCATTTTTACAGGGCCTACCAGACGATCAGCTTGTCCTAATTTGCGTAAAGGTTCGCGTCCTACACGAATCACTTCATCACGAATATATGGATTTTTAAAGCGAGTTTCGATTTTGTCGATATATTTGGCATGTTCGCCTGCATCGAAGCCATGTTTTTGTACAAGAGCTGCGCCACTTTCTTCCATCGCTGGACGTACAATCGCACGTACACCTTCATCTTGAATACTTTGGTCAATCGTTTCTAGACCTTTCAAGAAACCGATATAGGCTGTAATAGCATGACCTGTATTCAGTGTGAACAGTTTACGTTGTACATAAGCAACCAGATTGTCTGTAAGCTTCATACCATCAATTTCAGGTGTACCACCTTTAAGTTTAGGCTCTTCTACAATCCATTCGTGGAAGGCTTCTACACCTACATCTAGAATGCTGTCACCCTGGAAAGGAGGGACGATACGGTCGACAGAACAATTGGCAAAGCCGACATTTTGCTCAGCATAGGCTTTACCTTCTTCTGAAAGATGAGTCAGTACTTGCTCTTGTAGATGACTTGTGGCACCAACCATATTTTCACAAGCGATAATATTCAGTGAACCACCGCCTGCTGTACGTCTAGCTTCGATGCCTTGTGCAATCGTAGGCGCAATAAATTTGAGTACATTTGGCCCTACTGCGGTTGTAATGATGTCTGCACTAGCAATCTCATCAATAATGTCTGTACCATTAGAAAGACAACCAGATACGTTGGTAATCGTTTCTACGCTTTTTTCCAGATCAAGAATATGAATCTGGTAACTTTTTTTCTCATTCAGTTCATTAATCATTTGTTCGTTAATATCTGCAAAAACCACGTGATAACCTGCATTAGATAATAAAGCTCCGATAAATCCACGACCGATATTTCCTGCACCAAATTGAATCGCTTTTTTCATAATATTGCACCTCCGTAAGTATTTGTAGGATTTCCTTCTGTATATAACCAGAAGCCATCCTTAATGTGTAGCTTATATAAGCAAAAGTAGATATAAACAGGTTAAATCAGCAACGAGATCGCTGCTGATTCAACCGGAATAACTATAGGATTAGATTGAGAATGTGCGATAGATTTCTTCAGCATCTGTGACTTTAGCTAGATGTTGTACAGTCGCTTCATCTTCAATCGTTTCAGCAATCTTAGTCAGGATTTGAAGATGTTCTCCACCTGCACCAGCAATACCGATCACAAGATAAGCAGTACCGCCTTCAAATTCCACACCATTTGGATACTGTAGAACAACAATACCGGATGTTTGAATTTGTTTTTTCGCTTCACCGACACCATGAGGAATCGCTACACCGTTACCGATGTAAGTAGAAGCTACTTTTTCACGCTCATGCATCGCTGCAATATAATCATGTTTGACATAACCAGCAGCAGCTAGCATTTCGCCTGCTTTGTTAATCGCATCTTCTTTCGATGTGCTAGCAAGACCTAATACAATATTTTCTTTACGCAAAATGGTAGAACCTGCGTTAGACGTTGTTGTATCTTGTACCACATGTGGTGCATTGTGACTCAATACATCACTGACTTCTTGTTTCACACCAGCAGCATTATCTGGAATAGAAGAGTCAGGGCTACCTGCTGTAGCTGCTTTTAAACGTTCAATCATATCATCATAGATCGGATTGTTAATAAAGTTATCAATCGATACATGCTGTGCATTTGGTGCTTTACCTTTAGCACGGCTTGTTAGATTTTGTTGAGTCACGACGATATCTGCATCAGAAGGAATCGCATCAATCGCTGTATTGGTTACATTGATCGGTAGACCTGCTTGTTGTACTTTTTTGCGGAAAGAAGAAGCACCCATAGCACTTGAACCCATACCTGCATCACAAGCAAATACGATTTTGCGAACTTCACCTGTTTGAAGATCGTTAGCAGATGTCAAAGCAGGACCACCAGCGTTACCGCCAGACTTCATGTTTTTGGAAGCGGCTTGAGCTTTTTCCAAATCTTCATCGCTTGGAGCTTTGCGTAAGAAGATCGCTGAGAAAATGAAGGAGACAATGGCTGCTGCGGCCACACCTGCTAATACAACCAGATGACCACCTTTTGGTGCTAGACCTAAGATTGCAAAAATACTACCTGGAGAAGCAGCACTGGTTAGACCACTACCTAGGATACTATTTGTAAATACGCCAGCCATACCGCCAAGAATAACAGCAACAAACAAGATTGGACGCATCAATACATAAGGGAAGTATACTTCATGAATACCACCAAAGAATTGAATAATGATTGCACCTGGAGCAGAACCTTTAATTGTACCTTTACCAAAGATCCAGTAAGCCAACAATACACCAAGACCCGGCCCTGGATTCGCTTCTAAAAGATAGAAAATAGATTTACCAGTTTCTAGAGATTGTTGCGCACCTAGTGGTGTAAAGATACCGTGGTTAATTGCATTATTTAAGAATAAAATTTTACCTGGTTCTACAAAGATCGAAACCAATGGTAAAAGATTATGAGCAACCAAGAAGTTAACACCTGATTCTACTAGCAAAGTAAATGCTTGTACCAATGGACCGATACCGACAAAGCCTAGAATCGCAAGTAACATACCGATAATACCAGCAGAGAAATTGTTAACCAACATTTCAAAACCAGTTTTTACTTTACCTTCGATCAATTTATCGAACTGTTTGATCACATATCCACCAAGTGGACCCATAATCATTGCACCGATAAACATTGGAATTTCAGCACCGACGATAACACCCATAGCGGCGATTGCTCCGAGCACACCACCACGATGACCAGCAACGACTTTACCACCTGTATAAGCAATCAATAAAGGAAGCAAATATTTGATCATTGGATCAACCATTGTTGCTAATTCAACATTAGGCCAGTAACCTGTTGGAATAAATAAAGCAGTGAGTAGACCCCAAGCGATAAAGGCACCGATATTCGGCATGATCATAGCACTTAGAAAGCGTCCAAAACCTTGTACGCGATCACGAGCACTTTTTCTTTCTTTTGTAGCTGTCTGCACAGAACTCATAATTGTTCGACCTCCATCATATATTGTTCGATTTTGCGAGTATACAAATCTTTCATTAAGCTAGAAATCTCAGCCGTTAATTCGGCGGCACTACCCGATACGACTCTAGTCACAAATCCAGGACGGTCGATCAATGATTTACTGACTTCGTTAACTGCTTCCAGATAAGACTTACTGCTGTCTTTGGGAGCAAGCAAGACGATCGCTGCATACAGATCAACCGATTGAGAAGCGGCTGATATTGGATGGGCAAATCGCATCACACCTAGAAAAAGCTTGGGCACGACAGACGAACGACAGTGTAACAAAATCAATCCATCTTGCGAAAGGACAGTTTCTCCTAATCGCTCACGTTCATGCAGTTCTTGTTCTAATACATGTGCTCTTTCTGTAGAAGCAGTAAAAGTCGTTGCAATGTGGTGGATCAAGTCACTTACAGAAGTGGAAGTGTATCCATCTCTTATCACTAACCCTTGTGTTAAATCTAAGATGCCAGTCAGTGTTTCTTTATGAGTGTTCAATGTTTCGGTTAAGCGTACACTCGGATCAAGCGATTGTTGTTGTACATGTTGTGTATGCTTAGAAGTATCTAGCTGAGATAAGGTTTTACGAATATCGATAATGTCTTCTGATGAAAGTAAGGGTGATACTCGTACAGTTGGAATGAGGCTATCTACTTCTACGGTAGAGATAATAATATCGGCACGCTTTTCTAAACGAACAGCTTCTGAAGAAGAAACCACATCAATAATTTGTAATGCTGGAAATTCACGTTTGACTCGAACAGACAGCAAACTGGATGTTCCCATCCCACTAGCACAAGCGATTAATGCTTTAAATGGTTTTTTCTGAGCAGCAGCATATTCAGACATAGCACCGATATGCATAGCCATATAACCAATCTCTGCTTCCGGTACTTCTTTGCCTGTAAATTGAGCCAGTAAAGTCGAACACTTGCGAGCGATTTCGAACGTAGGGCCATATTGTTCTTTGATCTGTGCGAGTAGGGGATTACGAATATCTAATCCTAATCGTAGTCGCTCTACCGCAGGTCCAAGATGATTAATAAAGCCTGCGAACAATTTACTGTTTCCTTTGAGTTCGAATCCGGTTTCACTTTCGGCCATTTTCAGTACATCCCGGGCAAGCTTGACCAGTTCAAAGCTAACGTGCTCATAATACGGATCAGATTCGACGCTAAGTCTTGTTTCAGCGCCTTTGAGATGCATAGTGATATAACCCATCTCATCTTCAGGAATCACAATATCAAAAGACTGTTCTAACTTGATCGCGAGTGTACGTGCAGTCTCAAATTCATTTAGTTGCTTAAGCTCATCCAGTATGCGAGGAGCAATCGTGATGCGTTGCCCTCTTCGAATACGTTCTATCGCCAGCGCTAGATGAACAGCCAGCCCGATATACGCGCTATCGGTCAATTTCATATGCATTTCACGTTCCAGATCACTCAAGTACTGCTGAAGCTGGTTCATCATTCCATCATCAACCAGATTCAGCAGGCGGTTGCGGATATGGAATTGTACGCGTCCAGGTTGTTCTTCTGTAGGGAAACGGTCACGTACCAGATGATTCAATTGGTATTCGTCTACACTTTCATATAGCAGATGTACCAGTGCAGAACGGATACTACTTTCAGTTCCTTCAATATAGACACCAAGTCCGGGTCTACGAATCAATGTAATCTCAAAAGCTTGAAGCCATTGTTCGATACGATCCAGATCATTACTGAGCGTGCCTTCTGTGACTTTGAACTGTGAAGCAAAGGTGTATAACTTAATCGGTTCTTTGGAAAGTAGAAGTTCACTAATAATGAAGTAATGCCTTTCTTCACGGGTGTAGTCTTTCTTAGGTGTCTGTTCTTCCAGTTCTTGTTGTACGATAGCCAGATGTTCCGGACTACCTTCCAGTGCAAGCCCTGTACCCGGTTTGCGAATCAGGGTTAGCTGTCTTTGATGTAACCAGTCTTCAACGCTCGGCAATTCACGCTTGACCGTTTTCTCACTCACATCTAGATGATCGGACAAGTCCCTGATTGTAATATAGTC
Source organism: Paenibacillus sp. KACC 21273 (assembly GCF_028736095.1). NCBI lineage: Bacteria > Bacillati > Bacillota > Bacilli > Caryophanales > Paenibacillaceae > Paenibacillus > Paenibacillus sp. KACC 21273. The sequence continues at coordinate 4,952,793 of NZ_CP117876.1, read as the reverse complement.
ACCATGAGAGGCAACCAGAAACTGTAGCATCATTGTGAGGCGAGCGGTCAGCTTCTCCAAAATCGATATCCTCCTTTCCAAAGTCCGATTGAAAACGATATCATAAACATAGGGCTAAGAAATAAGAACTAGTAGTGAATACTTCAAAGTTTAAGGTTTTAACGTGAAGATATCAATTGAAAGATGATACGATTTGTCCTTTGTGTATAAGGGACAAAGGTAAAGAGGGAGTAAATCAGCAGTCCAAAACAAATAATAAAAAAGGATAAATCCAACTACTGTTTTGAAAAAAAGGGTGTATAAAGTCTTACTTACGTTCAAAAATAATTCGACAAAAAGTGATAAATCATTAGAACCAAATACTAAATAATGTATAAACATAAACCTAAATAATACTTGTTGAAACATTTGAATAAAATGTAAAAAAAAGTTTGTCTCTTTGAATATCGGAACCTTATTCTCAATACTTAATATAAATTTCAATATTACATATTTTATTGCAAAAAAAGAGCATTACTTCTATCTAAAGTGTGAGCGAAGGAATACTTTAAAATGATAAATGATATGCATTATAAGCGAGAGGAGAAAAATGATTACATACTAAAAAAACAATAAAAAAACCTACTTTCTATAAAGAAAGCAGGCTTCGAGAGAGATTTATCTTCTATATAAATAGATTTTGTTATTGAACAGCTCTCAAAATAACAAAAGCAAAAGTAGGTAATTTTTCTTCCAGACGACCATTTTCAACTTGAAGTGTAGTCTGATCTAACATGTTTTCCCACTTGGATGTTTCTACATCAATGCTAACCGTTACCGGCTCAGAAGAGCTGTTCATCGCAATCACAAATGTGTCTTCATCATCAGAACGCTCATAGATCAGTCCGTTATTGCCTTCTTTGGCATGTAAGAACTTAAATGTACCTTGACGTAGAGCAGGATATTGTTTGCGCAGACTGATTAATTGTTGATAAAAAGCAAACAATTCTAAGTCTTGATCTTTTTCATCCCAGACCATACAACGACGGCAATCTGGATCGTTTTCGCCTTCCATGCCAAATTCGTCTCCATAATAAATACAAGGAGTACCGCTATATGTCATCTGGAAAGTTACCGCTAATTTGAGACGATCTTTGTTACCTTTAGCAAGCGTCAATGCGCGTGCAGTATCATGACTATCTAACAGGTTAAAAGATACTTCCGTTACCTGACGAGGGTAGCGTGACATCTGTGTACCAATCGCGTGAGCAAATGTTAACGCATCTGTTGTATCTTCGACAAAGAAGTCAGTTACCGCATTTTTGAACGGATAATTCATTACAGCATCGAATTGATCGCCTTGTAACCACGGAGAAGATTCATGCCAGATTTCGCCCAAAATATAGACGTCTGGATTGATACTTTTCACAGCTTGACGGAATTCACGCCAGAAATGATGATCCACTTCATCAGCAACATCTAAGCGCCAACCATCGATGCCAAATTCTTCAACCCAGTACTTAGCTACATTGAGTAGATACTCTTTTACTTCTGGATTTTCCGTATTCAACTTCGGCATTAGTGGCTCAAAATCAAACGTATCATATGTTGGAATACCGTCTTCTACAGCTAGAGGGAATTTACGTACATGGAACCAGTCTTTATATTTAGATTTTTCGCCTTTTTCTTGTACATCGACAAATGGAGCAAATGTTTTGCCAGAATGATTAAATACAGCATCAAACATCACGCGAATCCCTTTGTCATGGCACGTTGTAATTAATTTCTTCAATGTTTCTTTATCTCCGAAATGAGGATCAAGTTCCATATAATCTTCGGTATCATATTTATGATTAGTGGTTGCTTTGAAAATAGGCGTCATATAAATCGCATTGATCCCAAGATCGGTCAAATGATCTAAATGATCAATAATCCCTTGCAGATCGCCCCCGAAAAAGTTAAACCATTCTGGCTTTTCGCCCCATGGCAATGTGTCTTTCGGATTAATCGAAGGATCTCCATTAGCGAATCGTTCCGGAAAAATTTGATAAAAGACAGCATCTTTGACCCATGCTGGTGGTGTGAATACATCGACTGGATTGATAAATGGAATATCGAATAAACGATCCATTTTCGGTTCTTCTTTACCAAATTTATCTTCGTCCATCCAAATTTCTTCATCATCGTTTTTGAGAAGGAATCCGTATTTGATACGGCGGAAAGGAGGAACTACTTCACATTCCCAATAATCGAACAGATCATCTGTTGCAAAAACATGCATCTGTACGCGTTCTTTGGATTTTTCCCACATGTATTTATCACCAGCAAGAGCCCAGACTTCTTTCACATCCTGCTTTTTGGTGCGTAGACGTAAATGAATCGTTTCACGATCATAAGGATAACCCCAATTCAGCTTGGGACGATGATAGACAGCTTCGATTAACATAGATGTTCCTCCTACATAAGATATGTATTAGACTGCGTATGGTCTATCGATTTATACCCTAAAAAGAATTGTAGGAACCAATTATATAGCGTCTTCATAAGCACATGATTGTAAATCGTTTGACAGAATTTAGTTAAAGGCAAAAAAGGTTACAATAACAAGCGATATTTAAGCTTATTATCGTAACCCAATGGCTGAAGATCAGAAGTTATTTTAAAGTAGTCATCACTATTTATATCAGGATACTTCTATATCATTTGTATAGAATATAGGAATGAACAGAGAAGTTTAAAGATTTTTGGGTAACCACTCTGGGCGATTAGATCCTCGTGGAACAAGTACAGTATTGTAATGTCCCGGTGTCTCAGACATTTGCACTTGGTCGGTCACTCCTTGATAATCTCCGCATACCGTTTCTGCTGTAAATAAGTCAGGATCAAGATACAGATGCTCATCCGACGAACCTGCTGTTGCATACGCATAATCTTTATCAAAAATACCCATCGACATTAACCATAACGATACACGACTAAGCGAAATGTGTACTTTATAGCTACCGCCTTCTTCTGCACGTCTTGCAAGAGCCGCCATTGCGCCAGCCGCCGCTAGCCATGAGATAATATAGTCATTTACGACTAGAATAGCGGGTAGTTGTGGTTTCTCCGGTGTTCCTTCAAGACACATAACCCCTGTAACCGTTCCTGCGGTCTGATCGAATCCAACTCGATCTGCCCAGACTCCTTCTTCGCCATGAAGCGAGACAGATACATGAATAATACCCGGTCTTACACTAGCACATTGCTCTGGATCCAGTTCAAATCGATTCAGATAAGAAGGTCTACGATTCGCAAAAAAGATATCAGCGTCTTGTAACAATGTTTGCATTTTGGCATGACCTTGCGGTTCGCCTATTTCTAATGTAGAAGAGCGCATACCGACACTAGATGTGTAATAAGTAGTGTCTACTTCCCAATCGGATGGTCGCCAGATATTGAGTACATCTGCTCCTTGTAAAGCCAGTGCTCGTCCGATACCTGCACCTGCAATCACATGCCCCATTCCTAATGCGCGTACACCTTCAAGTGGAGAAGAGACACCTTGCGACAACGGTTCTGGATCACTTTCACCGATTTTTTCAATTTGTATAAGGGGTAATTTGGCAACATCAGCGAATGTAGGTTCTTCCATAAATTCTTCTACCGTACGTGCCATCGGCATTACGATACCTACTTTAGCAGCAGCATCTTCCAAATCTTTGGCATTCCATGTAGAGATCGCTTTAGCGACAGCTTCTGGTGTATCTGAACAATCTAATAATTTAAGTGTATTGATTTTGAGCTTAGGATAAGGTTCAAGTGGCATCACCCAGCGATGATCTTTGGTTTCATAAAAGCCAAATTTGAGCGCTTGACTAGGATCAGAAGGGCTAGCAGGTGAATATCCATTGAGTTTCTCCCATTTGCGATCATAAAAAGGAGATAAGCGATGTAAAATTTTACGTAAATCGAGTGAGATATCTTGTCCTTTACCTCCACGTAGTCGCCACAGATTAGCAGCAGCAACCGATTTGGCAACCATTCCGATCCCTGCTGAACTAGCTAGACGCAATACGCTAGGTACAATCGGATCTTTCCCTGTAAATGAAATCTCTCCGCCACTATCTGCAGAAGAAAGTCCGATATCTTGTAATACGTTCTCCAATTCTGCATGAATATCAAAATCAGTATGAGTAAGGCGATTATGCTTAGCATCTAAAATACGTTGTTTGATTTGATCGATGGTGTTCATTTCTACATTAGTTGAATTACTCATTGCTTTCACTCCATCCATAAGTAAATGTATACATATAATTATAAACTTACCCAATAGAGGACTCAATAACCAGTGTAATGTGAAATGAGGAGAAAGCCACATACAACCAATCAGTGTGTATAAAGTAAGTGAAAACGCTACGTTAACGGCGTTGTTCTTGCCGTCGCTGGTGAAATCAGATATCTGAAATGACCGTTTGAGTGGTCGATATCTGACTTCAAAGGCGACTTTCAGAACAACTCCGTTCCCTTCGCTCTGTACGTAGAGGAGACAGAAAACAAAGTGAAGAAAAGGGGAATGAATTCAATATACGAAAAAACGTATAGAGCAAAAAGTATATAGAAAAAAGCCAAAGTATCTTCTGGTCATGTTCATGGCTAAGGAACATGTACCGTTATAACGAAGATCACTTTGGCTATTGTGAGGATTACTTTTTATTCTGTTTTAGTTGAAAATAAACGATCTCAAAATAATAGTCATTGTAACTGTAGTGTATTAAGAATTACGTTTTAGGATACTTTTGTGATGAGAGAATAGTTCAAAGCTTTGTTGTCCGTGATAAGAACCCATACCGCTATCACCAACACCGCCGAAAGGTAGGTAGTGTGAAGTCATATGAGATAATGTTTCGTTAACACAACCGCCACCGAAAGATACAGTGTTGAATACTTGATCTTGTACTTCTTCATCATTGGTGAACAAGTATAGAGCCAGTGGTTTAGGGCGATTTGTGATTTCGTCTAAAATAGGAGTTAGATCATTGTATTCAATAACTGGCAAGATCGGTCCGAAGATTTCTTCTTGCATGACTGGTGAACTCCAATCGACATTGCCTAGTAATGTAGGTTCAATAACCAATTGCTCACGAATCGAGCGACCACCGATTAAGAACTCGCCATCTTCCAAAAATTTCGCTAGTCGATCAAAATTACGTTGATTAACGATATGCGGGAAGTTTGGATTTTGAGTTGCATTTTCTGTATATTTATCATTGATTTCTGCTTGTAATAAAGAAATAAACTCTTCACGTACATCTTCATGTACCAATAGATAATCAGGTGCTACACAAGTTTGTCCTGCATTTAAGAATTTACCACGAGCTAGACGTTGAGCAGCGATTTGTAGATTTGCATCTTTGTGCACGATACTTGGACTTTTACCGCCCAATTCTAATGTAACTGGTGTTAAATGCTCTGCTGCCGCTCTCATCACCACTTTACCTACGCCTGTGCTACCTGTGAAGAAGATATAGTCGAATTTTTCTTTGAGTAGTGCTGTGCTAGTCTCTACTTCGCCTTCCATAACAGCAATATACTCGCTAGGGAATGTATCTGCGATCAATTCAGCAGTGACTTTAGATACCGCAGGTGTTAATTCAGAAGGTTTGATCACTGCACTATTACCGGCTGCCATCGCACCAACCAATGGACCAAATGCTAATTGGAAAGGATAGTTCCAAGGCGCAATGATCAAAGCAACACCATAAGGTTCTGGATGAATAAAGCTAGACGAATCTGGCAAAATAGAAGCAGTAGGTACTTCACGTGGTGCTGCCCATTGCTCTAAATGTTCTAACGTAAAGTCGATTTCGCCTAAAACGATACGAATTTCAGAACCGAATGCTTCAGGCTCTGATTTGTTAAGGTCACTTTTCAAAGCATCCAAAATCGGTTGATGAAATTTCTCGATTGCTTTTTTAAGACGATTCAGTGCTTGAATACGGAAAGTAACATCTTTGGTGTTACCTGTATTAAAAAATTGTCGTTGTTGTTGAACTAACTCATGTGCTGTTGTCATGTGTAAAACTCCTTTGATATCTGTTTTTATAATAAACAAACCAATTCGGCTTGATAGATATGAATAAATTTTCATATTAAATTGTGTTAAATTGAATTATACGCTATTGATCCTATAGTTACAATAACCAAACTTTCTTTAGATGTGGCTAAAGCGGCACTTGTCTATAAAGTGGGTATATAGGGTTAACAAGATGCAACATGTTGGAAGCATTACTTATTATCCAATGATAATTAGAAGAGAAGGGGAAGCGTATATGCCTGAGCAAAAATTAGATCCACGCGTGCGACGTACACGCCGTTTATTACAAGATGCGTTAATCGATCTGATGGATCGCAAACCGTATGCTCAAATCACAATTCAAGATATTACCGATCTTGCCACCTTAAACCGTAAAACATTTTACCTGCATTATGAAACAAAAGATCATTTATTATATACAACTACAGATGAGATTTTGGGCGAACTGTTTGGCGATGCCAAAGAAGCATCCATTATTAATCCTTCAATAGACGATCTACAACGTTATATTGCAAAAAGGATTTTTGAGTATGTGATCAAATACAAAGAGTTTTTTCGGGTGATGTTTGAACGCAAAGCGAGTATGAATTTTATCCAGTATATGAAGCGGTATATCACTACTTTTTATGAGCAAAAGTTTTCGCGGTTTGACGATGATAAGTTATTTGTCCATAAAGATGTGATCGCTAGTTATATTGGATCAGCGTATGTAGGAGTCATTTATTGGTGGCTAGACAATGATATGCCGTATACACCGGAGAAAATGACCGAGCAAATGATGGAACTTAATTCACGCGGACCGATTCAGATTATTCGTATGTATGTAGAAGAGGAGAAGTAGCAGACAGACCAAAAAGGCAAATCCTGCTCTTTGAAGTGAAAAGAGGATTTACCAGCCGTATTCATTTAGCTCCCAGTTATAGAGGAGCTGTAACTATCGATTGTGGTGTGATTGCTGAATCGTTAGCGACAGTCGTAGTGCTTGCGTTATCACGAACTTTGGTAAGCAGACGACGCAGTAGAACCAGTTCTTCTGCTGAAATGCCATCTACCAGTTCTTGCCCGACTTCTTCCATCACAGGGCAGACTTCATTTTCAAGTTGCGCACCTGCGGGAGTAAGATAAATTTTGAAGCAACGTCGATCATCAGTACATGTAATTTTACGGACAAAACCTTTATTTTCTAAATTAGAGATCATGCGCGTAATATTGGTTTTGTCTTTTCCTAAGCGCTCGCCAATTTCATTTTGCGTAATGCCATCTTTTTTCCATAACAGCATCATAATAAAATTTTGCTCGGGTGCCAGGTTAAATGGGGATAATTTATTTTTAATATGACCGGAGATCGCTAGATGGACATCACGAATCAATACGGTATAACTCTTTTCTACGTCATAAGGCATATCATTCACCTACTGTTTTAGTTGTTATAGCAACCTTTTGTGCAAAAATAGCCTATCACTTGTAACCGTTATTGTCAACGAAGCTATTCACAAGTAGCGGCAAAATACCGATAATAAATTGACGGAATAAGTAATGTTCATTCTGAAACTTTCATTTTTATCCTTGACATTGTTCGACACAAGGTCTATTGTGGATTTTGTAAACAGTGTCTGTCACAAAAGAGACACAACGACGGATTGACTTTAAAGCGAGATTTGGATATGCAACGACTTCTTTTATGTAAAGTCGTACATAATGAAAAATGCTCGTTTATTTTTTGGCGATATAGTTGCTATATCAACCGTATCTTTTCAGCAAGAATGAAAACACCACATGTCACGTAGATAAAATATACCCGCACGATAAAATAGAAACTGTGTTGGAGTAGGGTACTTTGGAGGAGAAACGAATGGAAGCAATGACTTTTGTATTGTTCGGCTCAACAGGGGATTTAGCAAAACGTAAAATTTTCCCTGCTTTGTATAACTTGTTTGTAGATAGCAAAATGCCTGAAGCTTTTTCGGTAATTGGTTTAGGAAGAAAATCGTTCAATGATTCTACATTCCAAACTTACGTAGAACAGGCGTTAGAAGAATTTTCACGTAACAAACCAGAAAATCGCGAATCTGTAGATGCTTTTCTTCGCTCGATTCGTTACCATATCTTAAATGTTGATGATACAGCAGGTTATCAAGAACTGCTCAAAATCGTTGAAACTCGTGAAGCTGAATTAAATATTCCGCAAAATCGTATGTTCTATATGTCAGTCGCTCCTGAATTCTTTGAAGTGATTGCTACTAATATCAAAGATAGCGGACTTGGAACAACAACAGGTTGGAAACGTCTAATCATCGAAAAACCATTTGGACATGATCTTTCTTCTGCTCGTCAGTTGAATGAACAATTAAGCAAAACATTTGCAGAAGAAGAAATTTTCCGTATCGATCACTATTTGGGCAAACCAATGGTGCAAAATTTGGAATCTTTAGCTTCTACCAATCCAGCGATTCAAGCACTTTGGAACAACCGTCATATTGCTAATGTACAGATTACAGCAGCAGAAACAGTGGGTGTTGAAGAACGTGCAGGATATTACGATCACACAGGTGCGATTCGTGATATGATGCAAAACCATATGTTGCAAGTGTTGATGATGACTGCAATGACATTGCCTGCTGGTCATACCGTAGACGATGTACGCTCTCACAAAAAACATATCGCTCAGTCTTTACGCTCCATTTCTAAAGAAGATGCGCACAAACATATCGTACGTGCTCAATATAGTGCTGGTGAAAGCAATGGTAAAGCATTAGCTTCTTATCAAGATGAGCCAGGAATCACTCCAGGTTCGATGACAGATACATTTATCGCTGCTCGTGTATGGGTAGACGATTTCTCTTGGCAAGGGGTTCCTTTCTATATTCGTACCGGAAAACGTATGAAAGAGAAATCAACTCGTATCGTAATTGAATTTAAAGATGTAATGAAAAATGAAGATATCTGTGTAGCTTGTGATGCTCAACCGAATATGTTGGTGATCAGCATTAATCCAGATCAAAAAATCACGCTACAATTAAATCATAAAAATGTCATCACTGGTCGTCTTGAGCCAATGACAGCTGAATTTAAAGTAGGATCAGACAATGAGCCTGAAGCTTACGAATTGTTAATCTATGATGCACTACGTGGAGATGCTACATTCTTCGCTCACTGGGATGAAGTTGAATTGTCCTGGCAGTGGGTACAACCGATCCTAGAAGCATTTGCTGATAACGATTTGCCGATTCATCATTATGCAGCAGGTACGTATGGTCCTGAAGCTTCTAATGAATTGCTTGCTGTTGAAGGATTCCAATGGTTAAAAGATCAACCTGTTCAAGCTTCTGCTCCTGTAGCAGTCGTTTAACAGATACCATAAAATGGGTAATACGCTCTGGTATATGTTTTACAGAGCGTATTCTACATGTGATCTAAAGCTAAAATTTGGCTTTGTAGATATAGATCAATAGAGAAAAGACTTATGGATAGTGAGTAACAACTACTTTTACAAAAAAGACACGGAGGGTTACACAATGAAAATCGGATTAGTTGGATTAGGAAAAATGGGTATGAACCTTGGACAAAACTTAATGGATCACAACCACGAGGTTGTTGCATTTGATTTGAACAAAGAAGCAGTAAAAGAAATCGCTGATCTTGGTGCAACACCAGCATATACATTAGCAGAAGTGGTATCTAACTTAGAATCTCCACGTATCTTATGGATCATGGTTCCTCATGGTGTTGTTGATTCCGTACTAGGCGAGATCGCTCCATTGTTAAATGAAAATGATATCGTGATCGAAGCAGGTAACTCCCACTATAAAGAATCGATCCGTCGTTATAACGAATTGAAATTAAAAGGTATTCGTTACATGGATGCAGGTACTTCAGGTGGTATGAGTGGTGCTCGTAACGGTGCTTGTTATATGGTTGGTGGCGACAAAGAAGCTTGGGATGTAGTTGAACCGGTATTCCGCGATACTTCTGTTGAAAATGGCTTCTTGTATGCAGGCGAATCAGGTAGTGGTCATTACTTGAAAATGGTTCATAACGGTATCGAATACGGTATGATGGCTGCAATTGGTGAAGGATTTGAAGTATTAGAGAAAAGCCCGTACGATTTCAACTACGAAAAAGTAGCACGCGTATGGAACAATGGTTCTGTTATTCGTTCATGGTTAATGGAATTGACAGAAAACGCATTTGCAAAAGATGGTAACTTGGAAGAAATTCAAGGAATCATGCATTCTTCTGGTGAAGGTAAATGGACAGTAGAAGAAGCTATGGATCTACAAATGGCGACTCCAGTTATCGCATTGTCTCTATTAATGCGTTACCGTTCTCTAGACAACGATACATTTACAGGTAAAGTTGTTGCAGCTCTACGTAACGAATTTGGCGGACACGCTGTAGAGAAAAAACAATAATCTAGCGCTTGGTAAAATAAAAGCGACTCTATATTATAGAGTCGCTTTTTTATATTTCAATCTCCAAAATTAATTATACGTATTTAAGTTATTTTAATGTACTACATATGCTACAATATCATAGGAAAGACAAAGTACCGGTGGTAAATGATATGGCGATGCAACCCGAAAGGGGGTGAAGCCATGTCATACTTGGAGGTATTGCTTATTCTTTTAGATGTAGGTATCAAGTTAACCAGCTTAATGGTTGGATTAAACAAAGTTATCGGAATCTGGAAGAAAGCAAAACACAAGAAAAACCGCCGGGACTAAGAGGTAGAAGTCTTATTCGGCGGTTTTTCTTATACTGTTTGACAGTGTAGCATCGTCTTGCTTACTACCTGTTTTGTCGATCCAGCCTACAGTGTACCACCACTGTAGGCTTTCTTTATATTCCTAGTATACACAAAAGGATACTGAAATGAAACGAAATAATCTAATATATCCACAAATTTGAATGATAATGAATTTTGAAAATAAGATACGTAATAAAGATTAGCTAACAGATTTCCCTTTTTAAAATATATAACAAAAAATACATATAAATTTGATATATAACATTGACGTTAACGTGAGATAGTAGTATTATAGTTACATAACTTATATGTAATTATTTTTATATAAAAGATATATGAGTACAAACAAAGTGAGGGATGACAGATGACTCTCTACAAGATTGATGAAGTCGCTACTGCCTGTAACTTAACGAAGCGTACACTTCGCTATTATGAAGAGATTGGGCTTGTTTCTCCTCAGCGTAGTGATGGTGGAACAAGGTTATACAGTCAGACAGATATTGATCGGCTCAAAAAAATTATCAATGCTCGCGATGTGCTAGGCTTCTCGCTTCAAGAATTACAGCATTATGTCAAAGTAACCGAGATGCTCAATGATCAGCGCGAGCAATACCGCAACACTACGGATGAAGAAGAACGTCGTCAGCAATTGATCGAAATGAATAAGACGTTAGATCAACAGCTACATATGGTGGATGAGAAGTTAAACCGTATCTATGCGTTCAAAGCCGATGCAGAATTATTGCGTCAACGGATTCAAGAAGGATTAGCTAAATTAAATTAATGGTTTCCAAGGAGGAATACATCAATATGAGTACCAAAACATCAACTTTAAAAGAACTGCCTGAACGTGGCGGGTTGTTTTCTCAACCTAAAGCAGTCTGGGCTGTTGCTTTTGCTTGTGTGATCTCATTTATGGGTCTGGGTTTAGTTGACCCTATTTTGCCAGCAATCGCTAATCAATTACATGCAAGTAAAAGTCAGGTATCGTTACTATTCACCAGTTATAATCTGGTTACCGGTCTTGCGATGTTAATCACAGGTTTTGTATCCAGTCGGATCGGGGTTAAATGGACATTATTAAGTGGTATTTTGCTGATTATTGCATTCTCAGCATTAGGTGGAGCATCTGATACGATTGCTCAAATCGTTGGTTTCCGCGGTGGATGGGGATTAGGTAATGCGCTATTTATTGCAACAGCGTTATCGGCAATTGTGGGCTTATCGACATCAGGTACAGCCAAAGCGATTATTTTGTATGAAGCAGCACTTGGACTAGGTATTTCAGTCGGTCCTTTGCTTGGTGGAGAATTGGGTTCAATCTCTTGGAGAGGTCCTTTCTTCGGTGTTAGTGTATTGATGGTTATTGGTTTCTTATTTATTTTATTCGTTTTACCGAAAATTCCAAAACCAGCTAAACGCAGTTCACTTGCTGATCCGTTCAAAGCACTTAGCTATCCAGCACTCAAAACATTAGCGATTGTCGCTTTCTTATATAACTTTGGTTTCTTTACATTGATGGCTTATTCTCCTTATGTCATGGGCTTGGATGAACATGGACTTGGTTATGTATTCTTTGGATGGGGAATCTTGCTTGCTTTTACTTCTGTATTTGTAGCCCCTAAATTGCAAAGTCGCTTTAACCTTGCTGCTTCGATGGGTGTAATGTTAACCCTATTTACACTGGATTTGTTAGCAATGGGTATCGGTACATTTATGGGTTCACCAACAACTGTTATTGTGGCTGTTATTGTCGCAGGTATTTTCTTAGGAATTAACAATACGTTGATTACAACGGCTGTTATGGAATCGGCTCCTGTAGAACGTTCGGTTGCTTCGGCTTCATATAGCTTTGTTCGTTTCTTAGGTGGTGCGGCTTCTCCGTGGTTAGCAGGTAAATTATCTGAATGGTACAATGCACAGATGCCATTTTACTTTGGTGCATTAATGGTATTTATCGGTGTATTGGTATTGATTGTACGTCGTCGTCACTTACGTGATATTGATGTATCTCATGCTCACTAATCTTAGGTTCTATATCTAATGTTTGATTCTATATAATAGAAGGAAGAGGATAATCATGACCAATATTCAATCACAAGAACAGATGCCGACCGGTTCCGTATTTCGTAAAATATTAGTAGCTGTAGACGGATCAGAGCACGCAGATCGAGCGTTGCAAAAAGCGATCGAATTGATTCAAGCTTTATCGAGCCAACCTTCACTTACAGCAGTTCATGTCAATCCAGTGATGATGGTTGCTGAACCACCGCTAGGCATTGATGTTGATGCTAAGTTAAATGAAGAAGGGCATGAAATGACAGAACCTTATCGTCAGGTACTTGATCCTACAGGTATTCAGTATGATATTAATTACCAGACAGGTGAACCAGCGACGATTATTTGTGACTTAGCGAATAGCCAAAATTACGATCTAATCGTGATGGGAACTAGAGGAATGAGTAAAATGTCTGAATTATTTCTCGGTAGTGTCAGTCACAAAGTGATCCAGCATGCGAACTGTCCGGTATTGACTGTAAAATAACAAACAGAATACAAATAGATAAATATGCAATACAAGCAAAAGAGCTATACGATCTGATTATTCAGAAGTATAGCTCTTTTTTTGGTATATGAAATGTATAACGATATGGAGTAAGCAGATAGATTGGTTATAAACTAGCCAACATCTTAGATAGTATCGTTTTAGCAATGATCACAGGTAGAATAGCTTCAATACTATTTTATTACCGATCTACTGGATTACTCATTTTGTGGCTGAGTAGAAGATGGGAAATAAGAACCTGCTTGCAGTTCGCTTACAAAATGTTGTAGCCATTTATAATACTGCTGAGCATGTTGCAACTTATGCAGATCACGAAGACAGCTTTCCCTTTCTTCGGCTGTTGTATGCCGGGAAAGGATGATTTCCGATAGCTTGGGAATAACTTCTTCCATAGAAGCGGTCATTACATCGATCTCCCGTTGCAATCGACTACCAAAAAAGTTCTGGAATGTACGAAAATAATCGGTTTCTGCTTGATATTGATCTTTGCGGTCGCGCTTCTCGTCCAGCTTGTTGATCATGCGTGACTCCATTAGAGAGCGGACAGCATAACTCATATTGCTTTTACTCATATTCATATCGTTTTTCATCTCTTCAAGGGTCATTGGACGATCTTCAAAGTACATAACGCCATATAACTGACCGAAGGAATGATTCACTCCATACAGATCCATCGTCTGAGCAATCGCCTCAATCATGTCTGCGCGAAGCTCTTGCTGTCTGGAACGGGAGGGTTCGCTGGATATCTCATTTATTTCCTTTTCCATTATGTCACCTCATAATATGTAATTTATTTCCGGTGAAATTAATAAATTTTACATGAATCACCAATGTTTTTACACTGTGATAACTCATCAATGTGAATTTGATTGTACAATATTTTTTGTACAGAACATATAATAACACGAAAAAGAACAAATGAAGACAACAATTAAAGAAAAATTGAACACAGGAGTGGATGTATTGAAAACGAGAATATTCCGAGAGGCCGAGGCATTGCTGTTTACTATGCCGGCTGTGATTCCGCTACTGGTATTCTGGCTAGGCCCTCTTGGATACATATTTTATCTGAGCTTTACGGACTGGGATTTTATGAGTCCGGACAAGCTGTTTGTCGGACTGGATAATTATCGGTACCTGCTGACCAATCCCGAATTTTATCAGGCGCTGAAAGTAACAGCATTGTTTGGACTAGGCAGTGTTATTCCGATTATGGTAGGCGGCTTGCTACTGGCTTTGCTGATGAACAGCAAACTTCGTACGTCAGGCATATACCGTGCTTTTATTTTCTCTCCATGGGTAACGCCGACTGTCGCTGTATCTATTGTCTGGTCATGGATTTTTCAGCCAGATGTAGGTTATGCGAACCATGTACTGAGCTGGTTTGGTATAGCAGGAATCGGCTGGCTACAAGATTCGCACTGGGCACTTATAGCTATCCTGATCGTTACGCTGTGGAAATCGGTCGGCTGGGCGATGATCTTCTATCTGGTGGCTTTGCGTAATCTTCCATCGGATCTGCTGGAAGCAGCTTCAATAGATGGAGCTGGTGCATGGAGAAGTTTCCGGCATATTACCTTGCCACTGATCTCGCCAACAACCTTTTTCCTTGCAGTGATCCTAACGATTCAGTCTCTGCAAGCTTATGATCAGATCAATGTAATGACACAAGGCGGGCCGGCAGGTTCAACGCGTACACTGCTGTATCTGTATTATCAATCTGCTTTTGAGGCATTTAATGTAGGGGAGGCTTCTTCTGTGGCTGTAGTAATTATTCTAATCTGTGTGCTGTTGTCGGGATGTTCTTTCCTGATCGGGCGAAAGATGGTGCATTACCAGTGAATATGACACGAGCAGAAAAAAAGGAGACATCCTATCCGCCAATCACTCCGGATCGGCATGAATCTGCGTCACACAGTCAGCGAACAGCAGGCAAAAGCAACGATCCTATAACTGTGACTCGTTATCGCTGGAATACAGGCCAGCTAGTGCGCTATGTGCTACTGACTATAATTAGTCTGATGATGGCTTTTCCATTTTATTGGATGGTGATGAGCGGATTCAAGACCAATGATGAGATTTTCCGCTTTCCGCCGACATTTTGGCCGGAGACGTTTCTATGGAGCAACTATATAGATGCATGGCATGCGGCTCCATTTGCCCGCTATATTCTGAACAGTATCGGCGTGGGCGCAGCGATATCTCTGCTACAGATCATCAATTCCAGCATGATGGCTTATGCGCTGACTCATATGCGCTTTCGGCTCAAAGTGCTGTTCACCGGTGTCGTACTGCTCGGTTATATGATTCCGAGTACAGCCGTATACTTGCCCAGCTATCTGGTATTGAGCAAGTTACAGCTACTGGACAGTTATACCGGATTGATTCTGTCCAACTGTGTCAGTGTATTCTCGATTTTCCTGATCCGGCAAGCCTTTATGCAGATTTCCCACGAACTGGTAGAGGCAGGGCAGCTTGATGGTGCTTCTCATTTCCGGATTCTATGGACGATCATCACACCGCTGGCGCGTTCTACGTTTGCAGTAATGGTGCTGATTACGTTTATCGAGCAGTACAATAATTATTTCTGGCCAATGCTTATTACCAAGAGTCCTGATCTTCAGCTAGTATCGGCTGGACTACGCAGTTTCTTTGTGGAAGGGGGAGCCTATGGTCTGAAATGGCCGCAAATTATGGCTGCCAGTGCGTTCACTATTGCTCCACTGTTGATTCTGTTTTTATTTACTCAGAAAACGATTATGCAAAGTGTAAATATGTCGGCAGGAGTAAACAAAAACTAAAAGCAATCTGTGAAACATACAGATTGGCTATTACAGTTGCATGTAACCAGACAAGATCAGTTTGAAAAATGCTTTACAACAGGCAATCATTTTACATATGAGAAGGGATTACGACTATGAAATCATTTCGTTTATTCGGAAAAGAGATCGTCAAAAAACCTGTTAACAACATCCTCAATAACAGTTATCACGCAGAGAGAAACGATCACAAGTCTGACTCTAGTATACATCCGGAATCGCTGACAGAGCATCGCCGTACAGCCAAGCGTCGTTCCTTGCTGAAATGGAAATCTGTTCTACCGTTAATGGTCATCTCTAGCTTCCTGCTAACTACAGCTTGCGGATCACCAAGCAACAGTGCAACCAGTGCAGCAGGCTCTACCGCTTCATCCAATGGACCGGTAGAGATCGAATTCTGGTACGGACTCGGTGGTAAGCTGGGCGATAATATGAAGAAAACGATCGATGCATTCAATGCTTCACAAAAGGATGTTGTCGTCAAAGGAATCGTACAGGCAGACTATGATGAGACCGAACAAAAGTTACAAGCAGCTATTGCTTCCGGTCAGGTGCCTGCCGCTGTGCTCAGCTCTAATGTAGAGTGGGCGAAAAAAGGCTATTATGCACCGATGGATCAATTTATTGCAACCGATCCTGATTTTAAGAAAGACGATTTTGTACAGACGTTTCTAACGCAAGGACAGGTGGATAGCAAGCAGTATTTCCTGCCTATGTACGGTACAACCCAGATCATGTATTACCGCAAAGATACGCTCAAAGCTAACGGAATAGATCCAGCCAGTCTGACTACCTGGGAATCTCTGGCATCAGCGGCTGCCAAAATGACCAAAAAAGAAAATGGAAAAACGATCTTCTACGGCTGGGAACCGATGTGGGGCAGTGACAATATGATCGATGCTGTGCTGAGTAAAGGCGGCCAAATAATCAGTGATGATGGTAAAACGGTTATGATCGATTCACCGGAATGGATCGAGACATGGGACATGTTCCGCAAATGGATTCATGAAGACCAGATCATGACGATCCACTCTGGTGGACAGGGATGGGAATACTGGTACAAAACGATTGATGATGTGATGAAAAACAAAGCAGCAGGTTATACCGGATCCAGTGGAGATCAGGGAGATCTGGACTTCAAAATTGTCGGTGCGATGGAACAGCCGGGTTGGGAAGGAAAAGGTGAAGGCAAGCCAGTTGCGAATGCGATTATGGCAGGTATTCCTGCCAAAGCAAGTCCAGAGCAACAGCAAGCAGCCTTCAAATGGCTGACTTACTTCTCCAAAGCATCCAATACAGCACAATGGTCAATGAATACCGGATATATTGCGGTACGTCAATCAGCACTGCAAGATCCAGAGTTCAAAGCATTCAGTCAAAAAAATCCACAGATCGAAGTCCCGCTGAAGCAGGCTTCCCATGCATCGGCACCATTTCAAGACCCAACAGGTGGCAAAATCAATGATGCACTCAAAGTAGCTGCTGATCAGGTAGAGATCAATAATGTACCAGCTACGCAGGCACTGCAAGAAGCCAAAGTCAAAGCCCAGCAGGAGCTGGATCGGGTGAATAGCCGCTAATAGCATTGTTGAACTGAAGCGCTGAGCCAACAGGCAGACTGACGATAAGAATACAATAATGTTAGCAATAATATACAGATTTCTTTGACAGGATCATGTTTTCTCCAAAGTTCTCCTACTGAATTTTACAGTAAATAAACAAAGACAGTGTGCAGCTGCGTAATGCTGTGCACTGTCTTCAGTTACACGCAGGAAAGGGACATGCACACATGGCAGAAGTAAGCAGAGAAACTACAAAATCCACAGAAACCGCAGAATCGATAAGAGCAATAAGAGAGCAACCGAATCTGCTCGCTTCTATCCATAATCGACTCTGGAATCTTGAATCTGAATCTATAAAGGCAGTGTTGCTGGACAAGGATGGTACACTACTTGATTTTAATCGTATGTGGGGATTCTGGACTGACAAAGTGATAAGATTGTTTCATTTTCGGCTGGCAGACCATGGTTGTTCGATCAGTCAGGAGGATATTCCTCATATTTGGGGAACGATACATGACGAGCAGGGACACATGATCGATTATGATGCTCGTGGACCGCTGGCGATGGGTACGATGGACGAAGTATATGCTGTACTGATCTGGCATGGCTATCGTGCCGGATTATCATGGGCGGTATCCAAAGCAATCGTACATGGTTGTATCCAAGAAGCCAATCTGGCTATGGAGCATGCTAGACCGGCATATCCGCTACTAGGAGTAAGAGAATTTCTGGATCAGTGCAGGGAAAAAGGAATACGGCTTGGCGTGGTAACCGCAGATGATACAGACAGTGCCCGCAAGCATCTGGAATGGATGGGCATGGTAGATTATTTTGAAGTAATTGTGGGCAATGATCGCGTATTGCAAGGCAAGCCATTTGCCGATATGATACTACTAGCCTGCGAGGAACTCGGTATTACACCGGATCAGACAGCAGTGATTGGCGATACGAATGGCGATATGCAGATGGCTAGAGCAGCGGACTGTGCAATCGCGATCGGTATAGGTACAGGTGTAGCTAGTCAGTCTGCGGACGCTGTTATTTTCTCCTTTACCCAGTTGCTTGAGCATGAAGGAGTACAGGAATGACAGGCAATGCAGGCTGGATTCTGCTTCTGCTGGCGATTGTGCTGGAGTTAACCGGTACGATTATGATGAAAATGTCGGATGGGTTCAGTCGTATTGTGCCGTCGGTATTAATGTTTGTCTGTTACGGAGCTAGCTTTACCCTGTTGAATTATGCAGTACGTTATATGCCGATTAGCATTGCTTATGCGATCTGGTCTGGTGTGGGAATTACATTGATCAGTATTGCTGGATATTACTTTTTTGGAGAGCGTCTAAGAACAGCATCGGTCTGCTGGATAGTACTGATTATTGTTGGAATTATCGGATTGAAATGGAGTGATGCACAATGAAGCCTTTGGAAAATAATCCTGCTGTACAGCCAGCCAACCATAATTTCGGACAACGGCTGGCTAGCTTTCAGGTCATTACAGATACGCATGTGACAGAAGATCCGCAACATATTCACAATCTTCACTGGGACAGGGCACTGGCAGATATTGCTCGGCGCGGCGGCGATAGTCTCGGCGTTATGCATGTAGGAGATGTGACCGATCACGGTCTGGAAGCAGAATACTGGGAAATGCACCGGATATGGGAAAAGTATTGTGATCAGCTACCCCCTTTCTTTTTTACGATGGGAAATCATGATGTGGGCGATTTTATTTGGGAAGAAGCACCGCAGGAATTGACCGGATTGAAGGGGAAGCAACTGCTGGAATTATGGGAGCAATATCAGGCGCAAATAGGTGCTGAATCTTCTCTGCCAGAAAAAAAGGATATAGCTTCGCAGCAACTGTGGCAGCGGAGGATTGGTAATTTTAATGAAGCTACAGACACAGACGGTTCTTATCATGATCATTGGATCGGTGGTTATCACTTCATTTTTATCGGCACCGAAAAGCCGTTGTCCAAAGACTGTCATTTGACGCAGGAACAGTTGGATTGGCTTGATCGCAAGCTGGCAGAACAGTCTTCACAGGAGCGACCGATCTTTCTGTTTCTGCATCAGCCTTTGATCAATACGGTGGCGGGTTCATTGGAACAGCAGGGCTGGTACGGGGTAGATCAAGATGAGCTGCTACGCCATATATTATCTGCATATCCACATGTGATTTTGTTTACCGGACATACGCACTGGCAGTTGGGAGCACCGCATACTATGTATGATGGACAAGGCAAGCTACCTACGATGTTCAATGCTTCTTCGGTCGCTTATCTGTGGACGGATGAGGATGAATATCTGGAAGGAAGCGAAGGATACGAGGTGGATATTTATGAGCATCATGTACAAGTCCGCGGAAGGAACTTTGTAACAGGTACATGGATTGATGAAGCAGACTATATAGTGACTTATTCCGATGATATCGCAGTAACAGAATAAGACAGTAATCTCTCTCCAGAAGTAGGATAACTAACATTGACGAGGACTTCTGATCTGTATACTGCGGATTAGGCTACTGATAGTAAATATGGTATTCTTACTTCTGGTTCTGCTTTTAGAGCAGTCATTCTGTTTATAATATAGAGAAAATAGAATTGGAGAGATGATCAGATGAAACTGGTTCCCCCTCAGTCATTTACATATCGCGGAGGAGCAAGGGCTGCTCTACTGCTACATGGATATACTGGCAATACACTGCATGTCCGCAAACTGGGACGTTTCCTGAATGATAGAGGGTATACCTGTCATGGCCCGCTGTATAAAGGACACGGCAGTACTCCAGAAGAACTGCTACACACCAAACCTTCGGAATGGTGGAAAAGTGCTGTAGACGGTTATGAATATCTAGAGCAGGAAGGGTATGAAGAGATCGCTGTAGTTGGTGTATCACTGGGCGGTGTATTCTCCCTGCGACTGGGTACTCTATTTCCTGCCAAAGCTATCGTCTCGATGTGTGCACCTATACGTGAAAAAGACAATGAAGATATTCTCAGACGGGTACTGGAATATGCCCGCTGGTTCAAGTCTATCGAAGGCAAAGAAGAGACACAGATTGAGAAGGAACTGATAGAGCTAGCTGAAGAACCTCTGCACAGTCTGGATCAATTACGTAAACTAATATCCTCTACCGCTAGTCAGGTAAAGCGTATCTCTGCACCGACCATGATTATGCAGGGTGAGCTTGATGAAGACCTTTATCTAGAGAGTGCCCGGATTATTTATGAAGATCTGACTATGCCGATCAAGGAGCTGAAATGGTATGACCAATCCGGTCATATTCTGACGATGGACAAGCAACATGATCTGGTATTTGAAGATGTATATCGATTTCTGGAAAGTCTAGAGTGGGATGCAGCGTCGAGTTCGGGAGAGTAAGAAGAAAGAATATGTAATATAGCTGTATAAATGAATATCTAATACCAGCAAAAGAGCTATACGATCTGATTATTCAGAAGTATAGCTCTTTTTTTGATATGGGTAGTTGATAACGATTTAGAGTGAGCAGATTAGTTTGTTATGACTTAGACGACATTTTAGACAACATCGCTATTAGGAATGATCACTGGTAGAACAGCTTCAATACCATTACGAATCTGCTGACAAGAGTATTCAAATTTGGTCTGCTCTTCCGCAGTCAGTTGAAGTTCGATAATTTCTTTGATGCCTTCGCCACCGATAATGGCAGGTACACCTGCACAGACATCATATTGTCCGTATTCTCCTTCTAATATAGAAGAAACAGCAATAATCCGTTGTTCATCATTAAGAATCGAACGGGCGATATATGCAAGCGCATTGCCGATACCGAATTGTGTATTGCCTTTGCGGGTAAAAATCTCCCAGCCTGCATCTTTGGTTTTGCGAGCGATATCATCCAGATTCAGATCAGGAAAACGAGCGGTATGTTGATCCAAAATATGCAATAACGGCTTACCGCCAATCGTAACATGTGACCATGCGACAAATTGAGATTCTCCATGTTCTCCAAGTGCATATCCATGTACACTGCGTGGATCGATCGAAAACACATCAGAAAGTAGCGTTTTGAGGCGAGAAGAATCGATCGATGTACCTGTTCCGATCACACGTTCACGTGGAAAGCCTGAAATTTGCCATACGAGATGAGTAATCACATCTACAGGGTTAGCCGCGACAATAAATACACCGTTAAATCCACTCGCGACAATTGGTTCTGTAATTTCGCGAGCAATCGCGGCAGTCTCATGCAAAATATTCATCCGGTTATTTTGCCCGGGTATCGGATTAGCTCCGGCAGTAATAATCACAATATCCATATCTCCACAATCTTGCAATGTACCTGCATAGACTTTGGTACGGTGAGAGGTGAATTCCATACAATGTGACAAATCCAATGCTTGGGCTACTGCACGTTCATGAGTACGTCCGATCATCATAATCTCATCACCGATAGATTGATTAATCATCGAATACGCACAACCTGCTCCTACCATTCCAGCGCCTACGATAGCCACTTTTCTTGATTTTCTACGCATAGCTAACCTCCTGCTCTTTTTCATATACAATGTAATATTGGCTGATCTATATTTAATAAAATACAACTAAAGTGCATTTCAATGTCAATTAACTATTCATGATCACTTATAATAGTACTTTATTTTGCTTCTTATTAACAGATGTGTCATGAAACTTAACTTAATATTTATTTGAAATGAATAGAATGTGATAAAAGTGTGAATACGCGATACAATAGTCGTTTAAGGGTAATAACAAATAGTAAGCAAAACAAGGAGGAATAAATAATGTCTACTATTCAAAATGAACGTATTCTACTGGCAAGCCGTCCAAAAGGTGTGCCAACTGCAGAAAACTTTACGATCGATCAGCAACCACTAGAGGACGCTAAAGAAGGTCAATTGCAAATTCAGACGTTATATATATCAGTCGATCCTTATATGAGAGGACGAATGAGTGAAGCGAAGTCTTATGCTGCTTCTTATGCTCTAAATGAACCTGTTAGTGGCGGTTCTATCGGTAAAGTGTTGCAAAGTAACGATTCTCGTTATCAAGAAGGCGATATTGTAGTCGGTGGATGGGGATGGCAGCGATATGCTGTTGTCGATGCAGACACTTGTCGCAAAGTCGATCCAGAACTGGCTCCAATCTCTACAGCTGTCGGTGTACTAGGTATGCCTGGACTTACTGCTTACTTTGGTACACTTCGTATCGGTAATCCACAACCAGGCGAGACGCTAGTTGTCTCCGGTGCAGGTGGTGCTGTAGGGATGTTAGTAGGACAGATTGGTAAAATCAAAGGTTGTCGTGTAGTAGGTATCTCAGGTTCAGAGGAGAAAAACCGCTATCTATTAGATGAACTTGGATTTGATGCTGTAATTAACTATAAAGACGAGAAGCCTGTGCGTGAAGCATTGGAAGAAGCTTGCCCAGATGGTGTCGATATTTATTTTGATAATGTCGGTGGTGAAATCTCGGATGCTGTTATTGATCTACTTAATACCAATGCACGTATTCCATTATGCGGACAGATTTCTCTATATAACAATGAGAAACCAGATATCGGCCCACGTATCCAACCTACTTTGCTCAAACGGACAGTATTGCTTAAAGGATTCTTAGTTGGTGATTATGCAGCTGACGCAGCCGAAGGATTGAAAGAAATGGGTAGCTGGGTAAAAGAAGGCAAGCTGAAATATCGCGAAAATGTAATAGAAGGTTTTGAAAATACACCGCAAGCCTTTATCGGATTATTTAGCGGTGAAAATCTAGGTAAACAATTGGTTAAAGTGACTGATTAATCATATACTAGATCATCTATAAAATAATACAATCTGCAAAACAATATATAAATATATCAAAAAACCGGCTTCTATTTTGTAGAAGTCGGTTTTTTATGTGTTGATATAGATTATTTAGACAACGGAATAGCAGAATCTGATGTCATTTTGCGATATTGACGGTACATCGATATTCTCCAATGTAATAGTGTGCCAAAAGCCAGAATAAAAAACACGCCTGCTGTTTGTGGAATCGAAATATACTGCTCGATAAATCGGTGTAACAGTAAACGGATCATTAATAGACCAATTAAAATAAACAGAAAACTTTTGGAGCGTTGCACAACGATATCTGTACCAGATCGTTCAAACTTGGTACCGCGAATTAACGGATACGAAAAAATAAACCATCCGGCTAAAAAAGCGCCTAAAGCCCATATCCAGGACACCCGAAAATCAGCCACAACAAACATAAAAAAACCAGTACTCATTCCCATAGGCGGGATCAGAATTTTTTTGGCATTGACCGGTCTGTGATTAGTACGAGAACGTACCAGAATAGCGGTTATCGCAATCACTAACAGACCTACAGTTGATCCGATCTGTAAAAATGAGGGACTAAATTGTAGCATAATAAAGGTCAAACCCCTCTTCTGCAATTAAAATGGAATTACGCTTTCATTATATCATATTACCAGTCGTGATCGTTGTTATCAAAGTCTGTAAAGTGGTCTATTTTGTTAAAATTTTACTTATAGTGTGAAAGACCTACAACAATAAAAAGCTGTTTTGTCGAAATAGTAAAATATAGTAAAATGTAGAGAAGATAAATCAAAGTATACTCGCTCGGCAGATCTGTATCATGTTCGATAATCTGTTACACCAAAGGGGAATACAGTGAAATGACAACATATCAAATTTTAATCGCAGAAGATGAACCAGCTTTACGATTTTTGCTACAAGAAACGTTGGAAGATGAAGGGTACAATGTGATCGAAGCAGAAGATGGTAAGCAAGCTCAAGACAAACTATCCAGTCACCCTTTTGACCTTGTTATTTTGGATTATATGATGCCTGAAGCTACAGGGATCGAAGTATGCGAATGGTTACGTCAAAGTGGCGGAGTCAATGCGAAGAAGCCTGTTATTTTACTGACAGCCAAAGCACAGGAGAAAGATCGGATTCGTGCGGAGCAAGCAGGAGTATCTCTATATATGTCCAAGCCATTTAGCCCGCTACAATTGATGGATGCAGCCGAAGAATTACTGTCAGCCAGTGGAGGCGATGAATAATGAATCCAGCCCGCGGGGGTCTGGCACGCCGGGTCGCTTTATGGACGATTGTTCTTTTTTTGGTGTTTGGCATTATCATTTTTGCTGTCGAATGGTTTTTTAAGCAACAGACCGCAGATATTACCAATGATATTAATACACATCTTAATCAGCAAAATCAGATTCAAGATATGGATGAAGATTATCGTACAGCAGTGTCTGATTTTCGGGCATATCTGGCTTATGATCGCAATGAATTTTTATTGGAAGCCGAGACAAGTCGCGATCAATTTGTAAAGCGTTTGGATACATTTAAAAAAGCTCAGACCGAAGATTCACGTCTGGATGAATTATCACGCAAAAGCACAGAATACTTTAGCTATTTTCCAGTGATGCAAGCACTCAAACAGCAAAATAATCAAACTGAAATCAATCGTATTTCACAGACGATCACTACTTCTCTGGTGCAATCGGTCAATAGCGAGTTAGATCGGTTAATGCAGATTGAACGCCAAGAAGTGAACGATCTGATTGCCAAAAGTAAACGTATCAATTCTTTGATCCTGTTTGTACCGTTGGTGTTGATTTTGTTAGGACTGGGAACTGCTGTTATATTGATTCGTTATTTACGCAAATCGATTATTCATCCGATCGCCCAGATGGAGCAAGCAGTAGAGCGGATAAGTAAAGGGGAATATATTCATTTAGAAAATACCTTTTCGCAGGACGAGATTGGTGGGCTTGTTGCTGGTATTAATCATATGAGTGATCAGTTGAAAGAACGCCATCAAGAACTGGAAGAAAGTCTGCGCCAAATGGGAGAACAACACGACGAGTTGGAAGCTCAGAATGAAGAAATTATGATGCAACAACAAGAGCAGGAAACGATCTTGGAACGGTTGACCGAGCGTGAGACACAGTTACAATGGATCAATTCGTATCAAGAAAAGCTAACCGGTTTTGCGCAGATGAATGACTTTTTAGAAAGCAGTCTGCGTGCGTTGATGCAAGCGACACGTCATGATGCTCTAATGCTTGTTATTCAAGATGAGATTGGCAACCCTGCTTCGTCACGCATGATGTATTCGATTGGATGGCCACATACGATACATGGAGAAGCTATTGATCATTTATTTGGGCCCGCATTACAAGTATTAGAAGAAAAGTCTCCTATTGTTCGTAGCCGTACTCTCAGCACCGAAGAAAAAGGAGTTCATCAAGGATATGAACGTGCAGACGATCATTATTATCCTATTTTTAATGAAGAAATGAATGTGCTTGGGTTTGTGCTGTTTACAACGTACGGTAGTCTAATGGTGCATATCAAAGATAAATTGATGACAGAAGGATTAATCGGACAATTTGGACTGGCATATCAAGCGCAACTCGCAAGTGAAGAGCGGCGCAAGCAAAGTGTTCGTCTGGAAGAACTTAATACAGAATTGGAACTGGAAAAACGGATGCTCAAGCAACAACGGGATACGATTCAGCAAATTATCGATTCTCTGCATGAAGGCTTGGTACTTTGCGATCCACAAGGGACGATTTCATTTTGCAATCAACAGGTAAGTCGTGTGAATCCAGAACTGATCACAGGAGCTAATATTACCTCACTCACAGAATATCTGGATCATCATACAGTAGAACACACAATGTTGAGCGAGCAGATTCAGCAGTTGCTGACTGAAGAAAGCAAAGAGTGGAAAACGCAGTTCTCTCTCCAAGGACGTGACGGATCTATTTATTATATGGAAATGTATATGAATATGATCAAAGGTATGAATTTAGAAAATTATCATCTATTTGTATTCCGCGACCGTACCGAAGAAGAACAAGCGGATCAATTGAAAAATGAATTTGTAAGTATTGTCTCGCATGAACTACGAACTCCGCTGGCAAGTATTCTGGGATTTGTAGAGATACTACTTCATCGTGAAGTCAAACCGGAAAAAGCGAAAAAATATATGGAAACGATACATGGAGAAGCTAATCGCTTATCCAATCTAATCAGTGATTTTCTGGATCTCCAACGGATGGAATCAGGCAAGCAAAATTATACACTGGTTCCGTTTGATCTGAATCCGATTGTGCAAAGTGTAGCCAAACAATGGGATAACAAACAAGGATATACGATTGGAATTGATGTACCTGAAGGAGTATGTCTGGTACGCGCAGACAGTGATCGGATTACACAGGTTATGCATAATTTGATTAGTAATGCGATTAAGTATTCACCGGGGCAAGAACGTGTCGATGTTCGCTTAGTGGATGGAGATACGCACTGGATTGCGGCAGTCCAAGATTATGGTCTGGGTATACCGGAAGAATCCAAGCCTCATATGTTTGGTAAATTTTATCGTGTAGACAATTCAGATCGTCGTCAGATCGGTGGCACAGGCTTAGGGCTTGCGATTGTCAAAGAAATCGTAGAAGACTTAGGCGGAGAAGTGTATTTCGACTCTATATTAGGTCAAGGCAGTACATTCTATATTAAATTGCCTAAATTCCATCTGCGTGCACTGGATGACAAAATTGTGGTACTGGAAGACGATGAAAATCTAGCTCGTCTGATTGGGGCTACGTTTGAAGAACAAAATTACGAAATTTTGCGTATGGATACCGCAGAAGAAGCATTGCTTGCTCTGGAGTATAGTCAGCAACCGCCTTTATTGTGTCTGGTGGATGTACAGCTACATGGTTCGCAAAATGGATGGGACTTTATTCAAGCGCTCAAAAATGACAAAGCGTATCGTCATGTGCCTGTGATTATCTCATCAGCATTAGATCAACCGGACAATTATGCCGAGACATCGAATGAGCGCTATTTACAAAAGCCATTTAGTGTAGAACGGTTGTTAGAGTTAGGGATGAACTTAATCCATAGTGATACGAAAAGTACAGGATTGGTTGTAGCGATGCAAAATGAAGATACTGTCAAAACAACTTTGCAAAAAAATGGACTTGGCGAAGCTGAATTACAACTTAATGAAGATTTTATTCAAGTGGATTGGATTAAAGAAGATACCCCGCCTCAAGAGTAATCTGTAAATGATACAAACACCTTCTGCTTGTAACGTCGACTGAACATGATGAAGTAGATCTACAGCGACTGAAGTATGAAGGTGTTTTTGTTATGAGCTATTTATAGTTATGATTTACTCTATTCATTTTATATGATATTATCGCAATACTACATATAACAACCGATTTATTTCGCTTAAATGCATCATGATTTAAATTTATTTAGCGATATAACCTTGAAATTAAAGGAGTGAACATTCATGGATCAGGTGGATCAACATATTCTACTCTGTCTACAAACCCAAGCACGTATTTCAATGACCGAACTAGGGAAAGAAGTAGGGCTGTCTCAACCGGCAGTAACGGAACGAGTACGTCGGATGGAAGAGAGTGGAGTGATTCAGCAATATAGAGCCATAGTTGCACCGGATAAGATTGGCAAATTGACAACAGCGTATTATTTATTCCGCGCGAATGATGGAATATCGTTTGTTCAGTTTTGTCAGGAGACGGCTCAGATCGTAGAATGTCATCGAGTTAGTGGAGATTACAATTATTTGATCAAAGTGGTGACCTCATCTATTATGGATTTGGAACCGTTCGAAAATTGCATTACCAGCCACGGTTCATACACCACGTTAATCACACTTTCTTCTCCTATCGATCACAAATCTCTTGTACCTACTATGAGCAAAGATCAGCAAACGATCTAACGTTGTTTGGTGTTAGCCAAAAAAGGATCTTGTAGAGACAAGATCCTTTTGCGTGCTATCCACTGTTCTAGTAGTGATTATGATGTATCTACGGCGTCTCTAATGTACTGCGACGATGTTGATGATGCCATTGTTCATAGATTCCACCTATTTCAGAAAAGGCTTGATTGGCTTGTTCTGCAATAGATATTTCATCTGTAGCTGTATAAGAAGAATCCTGTTGACGCTGTAATCGATCGGTATGTAGAATCAGTTGAATCGTATCTTCCAAAATCCAGTACACTACATCATCTACATCGGTCGTAAGTTTGTTGAGCATTTGCACATTGCGTTCGTACATTTGTAATACATATCCTTCGTCTGTAATCTGAACATACGGAGAAAGTTCAAATCGCTCTTGATCAAAAAAAGGAGCACGTACCCATTTCATATGGTGCTGTTGATCATAGATCGTTGTTTTCTGAAGTAGTGCTGTGATCTTTTCTATAATTTGATTGGCATGATAGATTATGATAACAAGAACCTCATTTCTAGAGCTTGAGTATAGCTCGGGTGTCATTTTGTCGTGTCTATTATAGTATAAATAAACAGAATGACTGCTTCAATCTCATCAAATAGTTACAAAATCTCAACCTGCAATCGCTTTCACATCTAGTCATATGTATGTTTTAATAGATATACATCACAATTTATAGCCAAAGGAGTGTCTACAGCAGATGCAAATCTCTTCTTTTTTACTGCCGAAAGAACAAGTCGCTTATATTCCTTCGACAATCTCGATGTTTGAAGCATTAGAAATATTAGAAAGTCATTTTTATACAGCATTGCCGATTATCGATGAATCTGGACGATATGTAGGTACTCTTTCTGAAGGGG
Organism: Paenibacillus sp. KACC 21273; assembly: GCF_028736095.1. NCBI lineage: Bacteria > Bacillati > Bacillota > Bacilli > Caryophanales > Paenibacillaceae > Paenibacillus > Paenibacillus sp. KACC 21273. The sequence goes on along the minus strand of NZ_CP117876.1, from coordinate 4,923,380 downwards.
ACTTATTATGGAAACTCAAAAATACATGCAATCTTGATTTTGAAAAAATGCGTGAGATTCCTGTCTATGATATTCAAAAGCATGTTCGCAATGAAAGTGTTATTATTACAGCCGCAATGGAAGATATGTTATCGCTCGCCGCAGATCAGAATTTTGTACCTGTGACAGATACCAAAGGAATATTCCTCGGCATTATTCGCCGTAAAGATATTATTGAATACTATAATGACAATATTACAGACTAAATAGTCTGTAGATACTTATCGTATAACCATATATCATGTACGATTGCAACATCATACAAGCCTAACTGCTCCTATTGAATAAGCAGTTAGGCTTGTATTTGTTATATGATCCAGAACCAGATTATTGACTGAAATCAATCGTTGCAATCGAAGCGCCGATACCGGGATCATTCGGATTATTGATTCCACGTGGTTGATCAAAATTACTAATATATAATGTATTTCCTACAAAATGAAGACTAGCAGGGAATTCTAAAGGCCCATTGTTATTATTGCTAGCGATATCGCTTACCTGTCCATTCAGGCTTACACGTACGATAGCATTACGTTCATTAGCCGCTACATAGATCGCTCCATCAGGGCCAAAGTTCAAGCCGTCTGCTCCATATAATAGCGGGCTTTGAGCAACAAGTTGGCGCTCACCTAAAGAACCATCATTGTTGATTGCAAAGCGATTTACTTCTCCAGAACTGGTATTACTAACATATAATTGCCCATCAGTGCCAAAAGCAATACCATTCACTACGATTTTTTGCTCTTCTCGTGTAGGCAAGATACCACTTGCATACGTACTTACTTGTCCATTAGAAGATACTTTGTAGATCGCTCCGTTCGCTCCGCCACTGACATATAGATTACCACTACGATCAAAAGCTAATCCGTTCGCTCCGGGCACACCACTCGCATACGTTTCCACTTTAGATGAATCAAAAGCAGCACTGGATAAATCTTCTTCATTGATTCTATAAATAAGCCCTTCTTCGCCTCCGCTTGCAATATACAGATTACCTTCAGTATCTAACGCCATACCTGTACCTGAACGTGGCAGTTCAGTCAATGTATCGATCTGCCCGGTATCTGCGGCGATGCGATATAACTTTTTACTACCCATTTCAACAGTAAACACTTGGTTATCTTCATTAGCAATCACGCCTTCAATCCGTAGCCCTGTCGCTGTGCTTGGATCAAGGTCTGCCAGAATCGATACGGATCGGTAAGTGTCTGAAGTGACACTAGGGTTAGGATTGCTGGTCTCTGTAGACGCTGATTGTATATTTACAGAGCGAGTAGCAGGAGTATAGACCACTTTGTAATCAAAAGCTTCGAAAACCGCACGTACAGGAACCAGTACATTATCCCCTACAAGCTGTAGTGTATGATGCGCTGGTGAGGTGGTAGTAGCAGATGCAGATTCTTCATGTAACGTGAATGTAGTACTTCCTTTGGTCAATGTTAAGACATTTTTTTCAGCATTCCATGTGGCTTGAGCGCCCAACTGAGTAGCCACTACGGCGTAAGGGCTGTATAGGCTTTTTTCGATCAAATGGCTATCCCAATGGGTGTCTGTGCCTTCAATAATCGTTTGGATATCTGAATCCACTGCTTCTGCTGCCCATCCTGTCGATGGCGATAACAACAGACACCCCGTCATAGCAACAATTACGCCAAGCGACTTGCTTTTTTTCAAAAATAATCCCTCCTGTACTTTTAATTTGGCATCGTAAGCCTAACGGTAGCATTCGCTACAAGACAGAATTATCCTTCTTTTTACAGTAAAAAGAAAATAGTTACATATAAATAGCAACACTAGAATCAGATACCAATTAGCAAAATGAATTTTATTTTGACTGGAATTATATTACATTTGTAAGGAGTAAGAAATTAATAATATTTTTTTATATTCAAAAATAACCTGACCCTTTATTTATCGTCTGTATAAGTGAAGGGCTTATTTATAACAAAGGAGAGCATACAGGTGGAGGATAACGAAATTGTAGAACTGTTTATGACACGTAACGAATCAGCTATAACCGAATCTTCCCGTCAGTACGGAAGATATTGCTATACGATCTCTTATAACATTTTAAGTGATTCTGAAGATGCGGAAGAATGTGTCAATGATACATGGCTTCGTACATGGAACGCGATCCCTCCGCAACGACCGAATAAGCTGTCTTTTTTTGTAGGCAGAATCACCAGAAATCTTTCACTTGATAAATTCAAAGCCAAAAAAGCTCAAAAGCGTGGTGGCGAAATGACTATTATTTTAGGTGAACTGGATGATTGTATTCCTTCCGAACATGATGTGGAACAAGCTATTTTGGAAAAAGATTTGAGTCAAACGATCAATCGATTTCTGCATACGTTACCTGAACGGGAGTGCAATTTATTTTTAGCCAGGTATTGGTATAGTCAGTCACAAGCAGAGATCGCAGAGCAATTTGCTATGAAAGAAAACAATGTCAAAGCCAGTCTGTTTCGAACACGTACCAAACTCAAAGCTTATCTTATGGAGGAAGGAATCTATCTATGAATAGTGAACAACTGTATCGTGCTATCGGTCAGATTGACGATGAGTTATTGACTCGATATGAAGCACGCCGTCAACCGAAATCTACCTATTGGCTGAAATGGTCTAGCGCTGTTGCTTTTGCCGCGGCGGCTGTTATTATCGCCTTTATGGCTACCAGTGTATGGAATGAACAAAGTCAGATCTACACTGCATCTGGAACCGTTATTCAAAATATAGAAGGGGTTCCAAGTGATGTCTTGTCAGGCAGTACGGTTGCACCAGCCAATGGAAGCAAAGTCTATGATGCAGGAGTACAACAAGCATTAACCAAGTACGCCGGACAAGATGTGAAGTATTTTGTAGCGATCGACTTATTTGCCAATATGAACCCTGTAGAGTACAACAGTCCACAAGCTCAAGCCGAGTTAGAACGTCTGACAGCGCTGAATTATAACGTTGGTTATGCTACAGCATGGACATATCAAGGCAATCAACAAAAAGTAAATTATTCGTATATCGCTGGCTACTTTACAGCCGATCAATTGAAAAACTTTGCTATCAATACTCAATATGGATATGTATTCCACTTTGCCACCAATGGAGATGGATCGCCTGTATCTGCTGATCAAGGTATCGATATGAATTTTAAAAAATAATTGAAATCAAAAATAACCTGATCTGCTAAACGTCGTCTTTTATAGTGTAAGCCATTATGATTCAAACATTCGAGGAGGAATTACCATGAATAACAAAACAAACAAAATGAACAAAAAAATCGTAACTTCAATCTTATCTGCATCTATTTTATCAATATCGCTAGGAAGTGTATCTTTTGCTGCTACAACATCATCGTTTCAAGATTTGAAAGGGGTAAACGGGCAAGAAAAAATTGTGAAATTACATGACCAACAAATTTTGAATGGATTAAGTGATACAGCATTTGCTCCGCAATCCTCTTTAACACAGGCACAAGCGATTCAGTTTATCGTAAAAGGATTCAAGCTAGATGCCAAAACAGGCGTAATTGCTTTGAAAGATAATCAAAAGTTATCTACAGTATTCCCATCTGTTAAAGACAATGCATGGTATACCGATGCTTTTCGTGATGCGTATAAAAACGGTGTAGATATTCCTAAATCTGTTAATCCTACAACAAAGATTACACGCGAACAATACATCGATTATGTGATGACAGCACTACAAACAGTAGGAAAAATGCCAGCTATTGATGTGATTACACCGGATATCAAAGATATCGACAAATTAGACCCTGCTATGTTGGATTCCTCTCAATTAGCGATTGCACTTGGTATCGTGAAGCTGGATAGCAGCAAAAACTTGTACCCGCAAAAAGAAATCACACGTGCAGAAGCAGCCGTTATTCTTTATGATGCATTAGACTATCTGAACAAAAGTGCACAGGATAAAATGAAAGGCCAACAAACTACGATTGATGTATTGCCACATGAAGAAAAAGGGTCTAATCCTGTGACTCAGCCGAACAATGGAAGTATGGTATCTGAAAGTTATGCCACACCAACTAACGGAGAAAAACTATATGTTCGAACAGTAAAAATGGCTTTGGATCAACATGCAGGACAAGATGTGAAGTATTTTGTAGCGATCGATCTATTCTCAAATGGAACTCCTTTAGATACTAATAGCAAAGAAGTACAAGCAGAAGTAAAACGTCTACAAGGATTGAATTATGATATTGATTTTGCTAAAGCATGGACATATGAAGGGAATTTGCAAAAAGTAGATTACACGTATGTAGGTGCTTATCTAACAGCGGATCAATTGCAACAATTCAAAGCGAATACAAATTACGGCTATGCTTTTCAATTTGCAAGTAATGGCGACGGTTCACCGGTACAAGGCAAAGCAGGTAGTATCAGCGGAGTAAGTGATAACAGTAATATTGCAGATTAATAATATAAATAGGTATACAAAAACGACTGTAGATAAGATATAGTCGTTTTTTTGCACATTAAATATGGTTGGGGAGCTATCAAATAAAGTTCGGAAGTACCAATGCGCCATAGACAAATGCCGCCAGAATCACAAAGGCAGGGTGGATTTTACGAATTTGCATCGCCCAGAAGGCGACGACAGCAATACCAAGACTTTGCCAGATTCCGATAGAAACAAAAGAACCTGCTGTTAATTGCCATGTCAGTACAGCCATCATTACAGCGATAACAGGCTGAACGAGTAATGTTAATCCTTTGACTACAGGAGAAGTACGGTATTTTTGCAATAGATTAAGCAGTAAAATCAATGCAACCGCAGAAGGCACGATTGTTGCGAATAACGCAATAAATATACCGCCTATCCCAGATACATCATAACCAACAAATGCCGCAATCTTGGTTGCAATCGGCCCAGGAAGTGTATTCCCAAGTGCTAGCACATTCGAAAATGTCTTATCGTCTAACCAGTGATAATGAGTGACAATCTCGTTGTACATCAACGGAATAGAAGCAGGGCCACCACCATAACCGAGTACATTGGCTAGAAAGAACCCCCAGAATAACCGCAACCATTCGATCCATTCAATCGTGAACGTATGCATTAAGACTCACCGCCTTCGGTTTTCTTCACAGGCGGATTAGGTGGATTACGTCGATCTTTTAACCATTGTACAAATTTGAAATGAACTGCTCCATATGCTAAAAATAATGCAATCACTATAGCGGCATGAACGCTCAACAGTTGCAGTAAAATAAAAGCAACGATAAACAGTCCAATTCCTACTTTGATTCCTAGCCCTTTTACAGCTTTTTCACCAAATTCATACGCCATAACACCTAGCATAACAGCAATGACAGGCACTACAGCGGCAATCATTCCTTGAATGATTTTGGAATGGCTCAAGTAAGACACCGCAGATAACAAGACGATCATCGCCAGGCAAGAAGGGAGAATATGAGCGATGACTGCTAGAATAGCGCCTAGGACTCCTTTGCCACGATAACCCAGGTATGCCGCCATCTTGGTCGCAATCGGCCCGGGAAGTGCATTACCAAGCGCCAGAATTTCACCGAATTCATCATCACTTAACCAGCGATAGCGAGTAACTGCTTCATAGCGGAACAGTGGCATAACCGAAGGCCCTCCGCCATAACCGAGAATACCGGTACGCACCATGGCCCATGATAATTCACGATAAGTAGCTTTATGATAAGAAGGAGCAGTTGAGCTATGCTCTGAAGGTGTTGTTGGTTCAGTACTCATGTATTACAACCTCATTCCCATCCGGCTTTTGTAACGGGTGATCAACACTTGACAGTCCACGCTCATAATACCAGGCATATTGTATAATTTGTCTTTAAGAAACGATTCCATTTCTTGATTGTCCATAAATAATCCATGCATATGCAATTTGCTCGGACCTGTCATATGATAAAGACTGGTTACAAAAGGTTCTTCTGCTAATTGATCAGCCGTTTCTTGTAGATGTTTGGGCTCTACTTCTACATTAAAAAAGGCAGAAACCGTAATCCCAATTTTGGCGGGATTAATCACAGCAGTGAATCGTTCGATCACTTCATTTTCGATTAACGCATTAATTCGTGCTTGCACAGCTACACGAGATAACCCAATATCTTTAGCAAGATCCGTATAGGAGATGCGCCCATTTTTATTCAAAATCGTAATGATTTTGCGATCGATCTCATCAATATCAACTGGTTGATTATCGGATGTAGAACGGTGGTGGTTCATAAATAAGTGTGCCTCCTTGTATGTAATATCTATCGTTTATTTTATTTCATTTTGATCAAAAAATAACTCTTTCATTTACGATATGTTTAAATATATAATGATTAAAAATCGTTTTCAACATAAAAATCAAAATTCACTTACACAAAGCTTACGCGGTGATGTAGTGATATACAGAAATGTTATCGGTAGGAGGAATAGATATGGGATCAACATGGAATGCCTTTATGAATGAACAATTGACGATGACTTCATCTTCGCCTCTAGCGGTACAAGGGCCATTATCGGGATGGACGTTCGGAGTCAAAGATGTATTTGCACTTGCAGGTCATACTTCTAGCGCAGGTAATCCAGATTGGTTACGTACTCATTCACCTGCAACGCAGACTGCATCGGCGATCCAGCGATTGCTCGAAGCAGGAGCTATGCTTCAAGGAACGACTCATACCGATGAGTTGATGTACAGTTTGAATGGACAAAATATACATTATGGCACTCCTACGAATCCACAAGCGACAGATCGTATTCCAGGAGGATCATCGAGCGGTTCTGCTGTAGCAGTAGCAGCTGGACTGCGAGATTTCGCTATCGGCACAGATACAGGGGGTTCGGTGCGTATTCCTTCGTCGTATTGTGGCATTTATGGAATGCGTCCTACGCATGGTCTGGTTCCTATTGATGGAGTGATTCCACTTGCACCGGGGTTTGATACAGTGGGATGGATGGCTAATTCTGCCGATGTGTTATTAGAAGTCGGCAAAGTATTGATCCATGATTCAGAAGAAGAGGCAGAGCAGTCTGCATTTGATCATATTTATTTTCCAGAAGAAGCATGGGCTCTGGCAGAACCGGAGACACGTGAGGCTTTGCAAAAATCGTTGGAGCAGATCACCTATCATATGACAATCACTAACGGTCGCACATCATGGACAGAAATTGCTCCTGAAGGATTATCTGCATGGATGACCGCTTTCCGCACGATTCAAGCGTTAGAGATCTGGCAAGAACATGAAGAATGGATTCAAACAGCACAGCCTGTATTTGGCAAAGATATAGCAGATCGGTTTGATTGGGCTTCGACTTTGCGTGCAGAAGAGAATCAACATTCTTTTGCTCTCAAACAGCAAGTTAGTGAGCGTCTGCATCAATTGTTAGACACTCATCAATTACTTGTTTTGCCAACAGCGACAAGTTCAGCCCCTTCATTGGATATTCAAGGAGAAGCGAATGAACGTCGTCGTTCTCAAACGATGCAATTATCGTGTATTGCTGGTCTATCCGGTCTGCCACAGATCACTATTCCTGTAGCTACTTTACAAGGAGCACCTATAGGCTTATCTATTATTGCAGGCAAAGGTCAAGATATCCGTTTACTGCAATGGGTCAAAAACTGGGCAGACACGTTACAAAAATAACTAAATATAGTATAAGCTCTACATCAAAAATCCTTAGATCCTACAAAAGATTTTGGATGAGAGCTTATTTAATTTTACTAAAGTAAAGAGCCTATTTCATACTATTTAACATATGTTGACAAGCTGTTAGTATATCTATTACAATAACAATGAATTATATAGATAGTTACTAAATATTACTTAATTCAAAAATGAAATTATGTTAGTTGATATGTTTTATAAACCCTCATCCAAAAGGAGAATACACCCATGTCTAATGCAATTAAGCCAGAAACTATTCAGGTTATTGAGCAACGCCATTCTGTAAAGTCGTACGAAAAAGGATACCAAATTCCACAAGAAGATATAGATACGATTATGCAAGCTGCTAATGATGCTCCTTCTGCTTGGAACCTACAACACTGGAAATTCCTTGTGATTGATGATCAAGCGAAAAAACAAGAATTGTTGCCAATCGCTTACAACCAATCTCAAGTAGCAGATAGTTCTTTTGTAGTCGCTATTCTAGGTGATCTAGAAGCGAACAAAAATGCAGGAACAATCTATGATGGAGCTGTTGAAGCAGGCGCAATGACTCAAGAAATTCGTGATTCATTAGTAGGTCAAATTAATGGAGCTTATCAAAGTGCAGAAGTAGCACGCGATAGCGCGAATATCAATTCTTCTTTTGCGGCGATGAACTTAATGCTTGCAGCAAAAGCACTTGGTTATGACACTTGTGCTATGGGTGGATTCGATAAAAATAAATTTGTAGAACATTTCAATGTACCGGCTCGTTATATTCCTACCATCTTAATCAGTGTAGGTAAAGCAGCTAAACCTGCTTATGCTTCTGGACGTTTTGATTTAAGTGAAGCTATTATCAAAAACTCATTCTAAATTAAAAAAAATCCTATTTATATGTTCTGCCTGGCGATTGATTGCCAGGCTTTTTCTATATTTATCAATTAAATATCCAAATAGCGTTAAATTTGGCTCGCTACTGTGAACTTTTTGGCGCTATATGTCGAAATATAAGAGAGGGCATAAAAGAAATGTAATAGGATGTGAAAGTAAATCTTATGGCGATTGACTTAATTAACAATTTAACATTAACATCAACCTTTTTATTTTTAGGCAATTTGCTTTTAAATAAAATTCGTAATAAATTTGAAAATCGTAAACGACTGTTTATCAGCCTAGCAGGTATAACGTATGGATTATTTGGTCTGGTTCTTATTTTATGGGGATTTCATTTACCTGAAAGTCATATACTGATTGACTTGAGAGCACTTGCAGTTATCGGAGCTGTCTATACGGTAGGTAGTGTAGCCGGTCTGATTGCAACTTTGATTATTATCTCAGGTCGCGTTTTGTTTTTTGAATATGGTAATATAGACGTATTAGTTGTAGGAGCAAGTATTGTTATGATTGCCTGGATTTTATCTTCCTTTTTGCTTAAAGGAGATTATCGGGTATCTTTGAGCCGCTGGTTGATCATTATTTGTTGCTCGATGATTTTGCCTTCTATTTTGTTTTATTTTACATTACAGACCCGTATATTCTGGCAATTTATTACGATTTTAATTGTATTTTTGGTAGGCGGATTATTTACGTATATTATCCTTGTGTATCTTACACGTTCCAATCATTTATTTGTATTACTCAAAGAGTTGGCTAATCGAGATCATCTAACAGGATTGCATAACCCTCGTGCTTTTGAAGCTTTATTTGAAGAAACACTGAATTATGCCAAGGCTCATCAAAAAAACATGTCGTTATTGATGCTAGATATCGATCATTTCAAAGCGATTAACGATACGTACGGACATAGTAGCGGAGATGCGGTATTGTCTCAAATCGGAGAATTGCTTCAAGATTTTGTACGCTCCGGGGATATCTGCGCTCGTAAAGGTGGCGAAGAGTTTATTATTATTTTGAACTCATGTACTCGTGATCATGCTATCCATATCGCTGAAAAGTTACGTGTCTTGATCGAACAAAATGAATTTGTATTGCCGAATAATCGTTTATTAGCAATTACTGTCTCTATCGGTGTAGCTACTTTTCCAGATACAAAGTCTAATCTGATGCTCGATAAAGTGGATGAAGCTTTATATGAAGCGAAGCATCAAGGGCGTAACCGAATATATGCTGTTTGAGAACGGACTATAATGGTTGGATATAAGAAGCAGTGACTTTTATGATTTATATACCATAAGGAGGTGAACCAGAGTTCTTATTGAAGGCTCTGGGTTATTTATGAAAATTGCAGATCATATCGAAATGTTAGAAATTAAAGTACCGATGGGTGAACATGAAATGGTGATTCATCCTGTCGTTATCTATGCAGACAATCAAGCTGTATTGTTTGATACTGGAGTTCCTGGTTGTTACGACAAAATTATCGAGCAGATCGATCCAGCTTATCCTGTTCAATCGGTGATTTTGACTCATGATGATCTTGATCATATTGGAAGTTTTCCACAATTTTTAGAAGCTGCTTCAGGTACGTTAGATGTGTATACTCAAGCGCAAAATGTAGGTGCTATTAACGGTACAGAACTTTTTTCCAAAGCGAATCCTGAACGAATTAATTCCATGTTAAAACAATTTCCAGAATCGATCCAAAAATCGTTTCGTAGCGTATTTTCAACCGATACACCTGATCATGTGAACCATGTATTACAAGGAAATGAAGTTCTGCCTTTTGGTGAAGGACTACAAGTAATACATACACCGGGACATACGCCAGGGCATACTAGCTTTTATGATATCGCTAGTAAAACACTTATCGCTGCAGATGCTCTGATTGTAGAAAATGGTGAATTACATGGTCCAAATCCATCATTTACATTAGATATGGAACAAGCGACAAATTCTTTGCGAGCTTTTCAGAAGCTTCCGATCGAAGCGATCGTTTGTTATCATGGTGGATTGTTTAAAGGAGATATTCAACAACGACTTAACGAGTTAGTGAATCCTTCGTGATTAAGCCCAAGCCGTGGATCAGATGGTTGTATACACTGGCACTTGCTTTGATCGGTGGATTGTTATTTAAAGTGGCTCATTTACCTATTCCATGGTTACTAGGACCGATGATTATTATTTTCATCGGTTCTAAATTATGGCCTTCGATGCCACCGCTATGGCCGGGAGCAGCGCGTAATGCAGGTATGATTATTGTCGGTTATTCGATTGGATTATCATTGACTGCGGCTACCTTGCAACAGATTGGCGGACAATTGCCTTCTATGATCGGCTTAACTACATTGCTGATTTTATTTGCTTTGCTCACAGCGTATATCATTTTCAAAATTTCAGGTGTTTCTTTTCCTACTGTCTTGTTAGGAAGCATTCCAGGTGGCTTGACCCAGATGGTAGTTCTAGCCGAAGAAGTGAAAGGAATCGATATCACAGTCGTTACTTTTCTTCAGGTTTCTCGCTTAATGATGATTATTATTTTTGTGCCATTATTGATATTTAGCCCTATTTTCGGTGTGGATATGGATATGGTGACACAGGCGTTAGAACATTCAACAGCCAGTTGGAGTGGGCTGTTTCCCAATATCTTTTTATTTGCTATAGCATGTACAGGTATGGCGCTACTCGGGAAAAAGATTCATTTTCCAACCGCCTTTATTTTGTTACCGATGATCACTACTGCGATGATTCAATTTGCTGGTATCTCTGCACCAGCGTTACCTTCTGCGATGTTAGATATCGCTCAATTGTTGATCGGTAGTTCTATCGGTCTTATGCTCAAGCCTGAACTGTTAACTAACAAAATACAGATGATTGGTCTAGCAATCGGCAGTGGGATTGTACTGTTGCTATTTGCATGCATACTTGCTTTTATATTGATGAAATGGCACCACGTATCTCCAGCTACAGCAATGTTGAGTATGGCGCCGGGCGGTATGGATCAGATGAGTATTATTGCACATGAAGTAGGTGCAGATATCGCGACCGTAAGCTGTTATCAGTTATTTCGAACATTGTTTATTTTTCTTGCTGTGCCACCGCTATTAAAGCTGATTTTCCGGCGAATTGCTAGATAAATGATTCAATCCCTTCTCGGGGTCGTTATAAGATAGAGGAAGTCTTTATCCAGTTGATGATCTGAAAGGGGATATAATCATGTCTGTTTTTGAAAATGAAGTCTGGTTCTATATCGGTACGTATGCAAGTGAAGAAGAAGTAGGTATTCAGACCGCAGTAATGAATACAGATACAGGTGAATTGCGTCTGGTGGGTGGGATCAAAGGTATTGAAAATCCTTCGTATCTTGCATTATCGACAGATAGCACTGCATTATATGCCGCTAGTGAAAAAGATGAAGGTGAAATTTTAACGTATACAATCAATCCAGAAACGCGTGAACTTCATTTGTTAGATCGCAAGTCTACAGGTGGAGGCGCTCCTTGTTATGTGCAATTGACTCCAGATGGTAAGCATTTAGTAGCATCGAATTATACAGGTGCTAATGTTAATGTGTTTGCTGTAGGGGATCAAGGCGCTTTGGCTGAAATGACAGGTGAAGTCAAACATACCGGAAGTGGCACTAATCCAGATCGTCAAGATGCGCCACATCCACATTCCGCTGTGGCTTCTTTGGATAATCATCATGTGTATGTATCTGATCTAGGGTTGGATAAGGTATTTACATATCGCTTAGAAGATAATGGGACATTAACAGAAGAAGGGGCTACTGAACTGCCAGCAGAATCAGGTCCCCGTCATTTAATTTTCCATCCTAACGGACAATTAGCTTATGGAATCAATGAGCTAAATAGTACTGTGACAGCATATGGTCGTAATCCGGAAGATGGTCAATTAGAGATTATTGGTCATGTATCCACATTGCCAGAAGACTTTACAGGTGAAAATACAGGCGGAGATATTCGTATCTCTCCATGTGGACGCTTTGTCTATGCTTCAAATCGTGGGCATAACAGTCTGGTGCATTATAATATCGATGAAATGTCCGGTGCATTAACGCCTATCGAATGGGTACCTGTCAAAGGGGAAACGCCGCGTAATGTTGCTGTCGTACCGGGTGGATATATTCTCGTCAGCAATCAGGATAGCAACAATATTGTACAATTTGCGATTGAAGCGGATACGGGTAAATTGTTGATCACAGGCAATGAATTAACACTGAGTCGTCCAGTATGTGTAATGGCTGAACAACCAGAACCTGGTGTACAATAAACGATTGATTGACGTTATACCATCACTAGCAATCAATACGCTATAAATCATACTTTATAATCAAAAACACTTCAGTATAAGCAGACTGTATCTGCTCTATAACTGAAGTGTTTTTGCTTGGGATAACAATCTTACTCGTATTCGCCTACAAAAGGACGTTCTTTGCGCTTGGGTTCCCGGGTAAAACGGAATCCGGTCACAAAAATAAGGATCTGGGCAATCAGTAGATAAGGAGCGGCTTGAAGACTGAATATATGTATAAAGCATAATCCGCTAATCAACAAAGCTAACCAAATAAATACCAGTCTGCGCGCATTTTCACGAAAATCAGCCGTAATAACAGCATACAGTACAATCAAAGCTCCTGTGCAAGAGATAAAGCGCAAAATAGCAAATAATGCTACAGAAGAAGGTTGCACAGACATAGCGGTAGATAGATCATGCCATAGATTCCATAGTAATAATGATTCTGCAATAATAACCATAAAAGGGATAGCTGGTCGAATCGTTAGCCATAACAATAATCCCCAGCGTGGATGTTCACCACGAGCAAGTACCATTTTGCGCTCACGAGTTAAGCGGCGAATATCACTATCTAACGTACGATAAAGTAACACCAGACTTTTGCGATCTCGTTCTTCCATATACTGATCAATTCGCTCTAACAATTCATCAGAAGCATACGTAGCGGCTTTGCAAGCCAGTACACTTTCAGCAGGAACAGGGAAAGCAGTTTGATTTGTATGAGCACTATGATTTTTGTTCATAATAGCTGGATAGACTTCTCCGGCTGCCCGGGTTAATCGATCGAGGCTATTTTGAATCCGGCGCATACGTTCATCATCTCTATATTTACGTTGCTTGGCTGTAAATCCATACACAACTGCAAAAGCCAACAGTCCTATCATCCCGACCATATATAATCCGAGAGCATGAGAACGCAGTAACATAGACCAATCCAACAGATTCACTCCTTTAGCTATCATCCGTACTTGCATATATCGTTTTTTGTGCGTACATCTTATCCTTAACCAAAATGGTTATTACAGAATAAGTGTCCTGACAATAATTCTTTGTACAACAGAGTAACTTTCTTTTAGAAGTATAACTCTTTGATGTATACTATAGTATATAAGTGCTTGAAATAAGATGCTTTTTGAAGTGTAGTGCTGGTTTTATTTTTCACAAAAATCATTCTTATATAGATGAGTCTCATATAACTTGATCAAATGATTATAAAAAGATAAAGAAGGGGTGTACATGTATGGCATATAATAGCCGTTTTGCTGTGGCTATTCACACATTGTCATTATTGGATGCAAGTGATGGACATATCACTTCAGAATGGATTGCTTCAAGTGTGAATACCAATCCTGTTGTGATCCGGCGGATGATTAGTCAATTAGCCAAAGCAGGTATTGTTCGTACTCAGCCAGGAGTAGCTGGAGCGCAAATGACACGTCCTGCGTCTGAAATTACATTGTTGGATATTTATCGTGCAGCACAAAATGATGCCAAAGATGAGCTGTTTGCTATTCACGAGAATCCGAATCCCAATTGCGATATTGGACGTAATATTCAAGCAGAACTTGAAACCGTATTTCAACGGGCACAGAGAGCTATGGAACATGAGCTAGAAAAGATTACACTCAAGCAGGTGACAACTGATTTGCAGGAAATGGAACAGGTTCGTCAAGCGATCCAGAACTAATACTGAATCATCATCGGCTGAGTCGGGTATGTAAAAGAAAAGACCGCTCATGACGGAAAGGATGGAACCACAAATGAAAATAGCTATTATTGGCGCAACCGGAACGATCGGACAACGCCTTGTACAAGAAGGACTACGACGTAAATATGAGATCACAGCAGCTACTCGTGATTCTTCCAAAATCGATAAAAATACAGAACGTCTACAAGGTATAAGCTTAAATGTACTTGATCCAATTAGTGTAGAAGCGGTTGTCTCAGGACATGATGTAGTGATCAACGCGTATGGCCCTCAATTTGGAAATGAAGGCGAACTAACAGAAGCGGCGAGTGCTATTGTAGAAGGGATGAAAAGAGCAGGAGTACAGCGTCTTCTAGTCGTTGGTGGTGCAGGAAGTCTGGAAGTAGAACCGGGTGTGCGCTTGATGGATACACCTGATTTTCCAGCAGAAATTAGACCGCTGGCACAAGCTCATGTCGATGCTTACGAAATTTATAGCCAGAGTGATCTGGATTGGACGTATATCAGTCCGGCAAGTTGGATCGAACCGGGCAAACGGACAGGTAATTTCCGTATCGGAACCAATCGCCTGATCACAGATGATGATGGAGCAAGTCGCATCTCGGTAGAAGATTATGCAGCAGCTTTATTTGATGAAGTAGCTGATCCATTATTTACACGCACTCGTTTTACAGTCGCATATTAAACGGTATAGAGCTGTTACTATACTTGATCAAAACACCGTCTAGGTAGGCGGTGTTTTTGTTATGCGCCAAATACGGTTAATACATAGTAAATAGATTGCAAAAGTAAATCAATAAAGCCAAACGTTATCGCGTTGAGCTATAGAGGAGCGAATAGATAATGTATATTGTGACCGCACAAGAAATGCGTGATTTGGATCAACATACGATTCAGAAATTAGGAATACCTGCTTTATCTCTGATGGAGAGTGCTGGCAAAGCTATCGCTGAAGAAGTGATTCATTGGAATAATACTTCCAAGCAAGAACAAGCGGATATCCCTTTTGGCAAAAGTCTGTCAAAAGTAGGACAGATTCGTAACGACTATACATGGAACGTTCAAGATCATAAGCAACACTGGCTTATTCTTGTCGGCAAAGGAAACAATGGAGGCGATGGATTAGTCGTTGCTCGCTATCTTCAAGATGCGGGTATTCAAGTGACGGTGCTATATGCTCAAGATCCGGCAGAATTAACAGGTGATGCAGCGACCCAGCGTGATGCAGCGCAATATTCTGGTATTGTATCGGATATCTGGAGTGAACAATGGGAGACTGAATCCCGCTGGCAAGGGTATACAGGAATTGTGGATGCGCTTTTGGGTACAGGGAGTCAAGGAGAACCACGTGCACCGTATGATGCCATCATCCATGTGGCGAATTGCAGTGGTAAGCCAATCATCGCAGCAGATATTCCAAGTGGACTAAATGCAGATACAGGCGAAGTAGCAGATAACTGTATTCAAGCATCATTAACTGTAAGCCTTGCGTTTCTCAAACGTGGATTAGTGCAATATCCGGGAGCAGGAGTAGCAGGCGATGTGGTTGTGCGTAATATTGGTATTCCTCGGTTTACTGCTCAAAAGCTAGCAGTGGATACTCATTTGGTCACAGAGCAAGTGTTGGAGGATGTTTTGGAAGTCGATCCTGAACGTGCTCGAGCAGTAGATGGACATAAAGGAACCTACGGACATGTACTTATTATAGGTGGCAGTATGAATATGAGTGGGGCAGGGTTACTTGCGTCCCGAGCCGCATTACGTATCGGTAGCGGACTGGTGACATGGGCGCTTCCGCAAGCATTGTTACCCCATATTGCAGGGCATGTACCTGAATTAATGCTTGCTCCTGCGGTAGAAGGAGCAGAAGGGAAATGGGAATATAAAAGCGCAACATCGATTTTAACATTGGCAGAAAAATGTGATGTATTAGCGATAGGGCCAGGACTAGGTCGATTTGAACAGGATGGAGCATGGTTGCAGACGCTATGGGAGCAAACCGACCAACCGCTTGTGTTAGATGCAGATGGTCTGAATATGATTGCTGAAGCAGATGGATTATCTACATGGCAACAGCGAAAAGCCGATACTGTCCTGACTCCACATCCGGGAGAGATGGCTAGATTAGCAGGCATCTCTACACCGGAAGTACAGCGTGACCGAATCGGCATAGCTCGTGAATTTGCAATGAAGCATCATATTACGTTAGTGCTCAAAGGCGCTAGAACGGTTATTGCTTCGCCAGAAGGACAAGTATTCGTAAATACTACCGGACACCCGGGAATGGCTACAGGCGGGTCTGGAGATGCGTTAACAGGTATCATCGTAGGATTGCTAGCTCAAGGATTAAGCGGCATACAAGCCGCCACATTTGGTGTGCATTTACATGGTCATGCTGGTGAAGTTGCCGCGTATCAACGTACAGGCAATCCTGCTTCTTTACTTGCAGGTGATCTTATCGAGTCGTTGTAAGACCGAATGTATGATTCAAGCAATGAATATCCAATAATGAAATATGCGTGTAGTCTTCTTCTACACAACGTGTAATCCAAGGGTATGTAGACGTAGCTATCCATAGATGTTGAGGATATGTTGCGATTCTGCATACTCGATCTACATATAAGCCTAAGATAGCTTGATTATGCTGGCGTAATATTAAAATGCGTGCTGTAGCTGATGTTTGTGCACGTTCATTAGTATGGTTGGTTGCCTGATTGGTCTGCAAACGAACCACAGGCAATGTATTTCCATACCAACTAATTGTTCCTAATACTTGCGGATCGGATTGTGGGGTAGGGGTAAATAACTCAAAACGGATAATTTCCTGTACCCCATGAATAGGAAGAGCGATCCGTTGATTATCAGCCATACATTCAATATATTGGTCGGACGATCTGATCATAAGTAGGACCTCCAATTTTTTTGTTATTTACCGACTAACCTACATTACAAATTAAATTTTGAACGTATTGACAGATGAATGAAGTTGATCTGCCAAATGAGCCAGTGTCTGCGAAGAAGAAGCTGTTTGTTCACAAGCAGATGCTACTTCTTCTGTAGCGGCTGCAATTTCATTAACAGAATGCATCACATCGACAGATTGGGCACTTTGTTGTTCACTAGCTGCGGCAATACCATTGATTTTGAGTGAAGAATCACTGACACGATGCACAATATCTTCAAAAGCGTTGCTGGTTAGTACAGAGTGTTCTGCATTGCTATTTACCGCTTCAATACTGTGTTTCATATTGGTCTGCATAGAGCGAATAATGCCTGTAATTTCTTTAGTCGCAGCGCTACTACGTTCTGCTAGCTTACGTACTTCATCAGCGACTACAGCGAAGCCAAGGCCTTGTTCACCGGCACGAGCAGCTTCTATCGCTGCATTGAGAGCAAGCAGATTAGTCTGATCAGCAATTTCATCAATCACTTCGATAATATCGCCGATACGAGTAGAATCATTTTCAAGTTTGGACATTTGCTGAGTCACTTCTTGAATCGCTTGTGTACCTTGATCCACAATTTGACCACCATGTTGTGCTTTTTCTACGGTAGTATTAGAAAGTTCAGCCGCTTGTTCTGCACTGCGAGCCACATCATCAATAGCTATAGACATATCTTTAAACAATTGAGCGATCGATTGAGCTGATTGCGATTGATTAGCACTGCTTCCAGCAATTTCTTCTGTACTTGCCGAAATTTCTTCCGAAGTAGCCGCTACACTTTGAGCAGATTCAATAATATCTGCAATTAGACCATTTAGACGGTTAGTCATATCATTAGCAGCAATCGCTAATTGTCCGATTTCATCTTTACCAGTCAGGTTGGATTGTTCACGTAGATCACCGGCTGCTACTTGTTTAAGCAAGCGACTAATCTGTTTTAATGGCACACTGATCATCCGAGAAATGATCGTTCCTAATAAAATACAGAATAAGAACGCCACAACAATCCATAAAGTCGTCCAGAACTTAGCACTTGCAAAAATGGCTTTGGCATTATTGTTAGCCGCATCTGCAGTTTGCTCATTGATTTGGTTCAATTTGGCAATACTATCATACATATCTGTACCTGCCGGAACGACACTATTTTGAACATACGTCTGAAATTCGGCTGGCGTTGAGTTCTCTGCTAGATTCACAGCTTGGCTGTAGACATCGTTATAATTTGCCCAGAATTTATTGAAGTTTTGCAATTCGTTTCTTTCTTGATCAGATAACGGGGTGTTGCTGTACTGGGACATGTTTTGTTGAACAGCGGTAATAAGGTCAGGAATAGAATCTACAACTTTTTTCTTCGCAACATCATCTGCGGTTAAAGCAATATCTCGTGAAGCGACACGCATTTTTTGCAAAGACAACTCGGCAGCAGATAAGGCTTGCATGGATACTAGATTGTTATTGTACAAACCGTTTACACTTTCGTTCATCCGATTCTGATTATTCAAACCATACAAACCGATAGCCGCTACAATTAATGCCACTAAGATAAAAGCAGCAATTAATTTAGTAAATGTTTGAAAATTAGCACCTATTCTCATTTTATCCACTCCATATCGATATGTAATTTGATTATCAATTACATCGATCAAATTTTAAAAGCAGCTTATTTTCGTATTTATGCAAAATAAGCGTTTATACTTACTATGTCGTCTTATAAATTACAATTATTAATACTATTTTTCAATTTTTTGTAAATAAATTATGTAAATAAGTGGATAACAATTCAATTGTAAAAAATACATCGTCCAAAATATATACATCTATTTGCTGGCTGTAGAGGATATAAACCTTGTCTATAAAGGCTTTTTTCAAAATAGCGATTTATAAATACCACAATCTTGTGCGGGACTGCTTTTGCCAGTCTATACATTTTCTGAAATATCTGCATGACCCATTTCTATCGTTGGAGCATGCATACAAAAAAAGCGCCTGTAGATCATCGAAATAAGATACATTTCGAGATTCAACAGACGCTTTCTTAATATATTATTTATTCAGCATCACGTTCAGTAGAGGAAGTATTCGCTTTTTTTCGGCGAGCACTTAACCACTTCCAACCGATCCATGCCGCTAGAACAACAAGAATCACAATCGCTACAGGTGTTAAATATTGAGAAGCGAGTGGACCGACTTCTTCCCAGCGAGGGCCTAACTTATAGCCTAGATATACATACAGACTGGTGATCGGTAACATAGCTGCAAATGTATAAATACTGAATTTCCAGACATTCATATTTGCCATCCCGCAAGGAATCGATACTGCGGTACGTACACCGGGGATAAATCTGCCGAAGAAAGCAACACCGCTACCATACTTTTCAAAAAACTGTTCGGCTTTGACGATTTCTTTTTCCCGAACTAAAAAGTATTTACCGAAGCGCAGAACTAACGGTCTGCCTCCATAACGACCCAGTGCATATAATGTTAATGGACCGGTTACACCACCGATCGTACCTGCTAGAATTACCAGAATCATATTGAAATCACCTTCATAGATCCAGAAGCCGGTGAGTGGAAGAACCAACTCTGCCGGGATGAATTCGAAGGTCAGGGCTAATGCAATGCCAACATAGCCCAGACTTTTGAATC
Source organism: Paenibacillus sp. KACC 21273 (assembly GCF_028736095.1). NCBI lineage: Bacteria > Bacillati > Bacillota > Bacilli > Caryophanales > Paenibacillaceae > Paenibacillus > Paenibacillus sp. KACC 21273. The sequence continues at coordinate 4,903,188 of NZ_CP117876.1, read as the reverse complement.
CTTCGATCAGACCTATTAACCATTCATGCATAGGTTAATTATAGATCTTCTTTAATCTCTTTTTCGACTTCACGTACAGCATTGTCTTCGTCTTTGACTTCTACTTTGCTTGATAACAACCAACCGCAGACAGCGATCGCTACAAGCACAATATAGAACGATAATTTCCAGATCGTATTTTCAGGGAAATGCTCAGGCAATACACCTAGTGCTGGATGCGCAAGAGTGATAACCGCAAGCTTCACACCTACCCAACCTACGATAACAAACGCAGCAACTTCTAGACCTGGACGACTTTGCAACAATTTCACGAAATAAGAAGCGGCAAAACGCATAATGATTAGACCGATAAATCCACCCAAGAAGATAACGATAAAGTGTCCGCCATCCATACCGCCGATCGCAGGCAATCCACTTGCAGGCAATGCTACAGCTAGAGCAACAGCCGCTAAAATAGAATCGACAGCAAAAGCAATATCAGCAACTTCGACTTTGAATACCGTCATCCAGAAACCAGATTGCTTTTTAGGCTTACCGTCTGGCCCTGGTTCTTCAGCAGCTTGATCAATTTTGGAACGATGGGAAATAATTTTACGAATAATATGATTGAACGCGATATACAGAAGGTACAATGCACCAATCGCTTGAACCTGCCATACATCGACAAGGAACGAAATAATAAATAATGAACCTAGCCTGAAAACGAATGCACCGAATAATCCATAGAACAATGCTCTTTTACGTTCTTCTTCAGGTAAATGCTTAACCATAATTGCGAGTACCAAAGCGTTATCTGCTGCGAGCAGACCTTCCAGTACGATCAGTACAAGTAATACCCATCCGTACTCCAATAACAATGCTACATCCATAGAATTGCCTCCCTAAATCTCGTTTTTTTGTGCGTTAGTATATAAAAAAGACCTTTACCATGATTGGTAAAGGTCTCCCGAAAAATAACGAGTCTTCACCAAAACATGGTAAAGGTCTCGCTAACAATGTTTATCATTGCCAAGCAAAACCGGGGATAAATCCCGTAATGACGACTTTGCCTGTACAGCTACTCCCCTTTAACAGGAATATAGAGTTATGTGGTTAGTAAATCTCTTACAATTCTTACTTAACCATTATCTTGCTAAACAAATCATAAGCAATTTAAGAAAATAAGTCAATTATGTTAATGTAGTCATAGCGTTGATATCAGCATTATTATCGTTCATATCACTGGATTGACATAAAATAGGTTTGTTCTGTATTATGCTTTGCTGAATATCAATAATTCGCTGATTACGACTTCCCCGGTAACGCAAAGAAACATCGCGTTGTTGCTCTATAAATCTGCCATCGATCAGTACATCGCATAGATGTAGCAAAGAAACCGCACCCTCTACTGAAGAATGAATTAATTGTTCCCATGTGTATCCGCTATAGATCCAGATTGAGAAATCAGGAATCTGCTGACGCACTTGTTGAACAAAAGCAGACACTTCGATAGCGGAGAAGAAAGGGTCTCCTCCAGCTATCGTTAATCCGTCTAACAAAGGATTTTGCTTCATTTCGTCTATCAGTTGTTGCTGTAGCTTGTCTGTGAATCGTTCGCCTGCTTGAAACGACCAGGTGTGTCTGCTAAAACAACCACTGCAACCATGGCTACAACCACTGATAAAAATAACAGCTCGTAATCCATCGCCTTCATTGACCGACTCGGGAATATAACCGCAGATATTCATCGTGAATGTTTCAACCGATCCCGCACTTCAGCTTGCTTGGCAGGATTAAATCGAGTCTGATAATCACCGGTCAGATATCCTGTGACACGGCGCAAACGGGCGATAGGTACTTCTAATTCAGAGATACCACACGCAGGGCAATGACTTCCGATAATGCCTTCATGTCCACAACCAGTACACCGATCAATCGGATGATTAATACTAAAATAGCTGATCTGTTGAGCCAGCGCATACTGAATAATCTGGTACATGGCTTTGACATTGTGACGAGCGTTACCGTCTAGTTCTATATATGAAATGGCTCCTGCATTACAATAATGGTGAAAAGGTGCTTCTAGCTGGATTTTGCGAGCGGCTGTAATCGAATAATAGACAGGGATATGAAAAGAATTGGTATAATACTCGCGATCAGTTACTCCTTCAATCGAACCATAATATTCACGATCTATGTTAACGAATTTGCCGGATAATCCTTCTGCTGGCGTAGCCATTAATGAAAAATTAAGATTATATTTTTCGCTAAGCGCATCACAAGCTGTTCTCATATAAGCAATCAGTGAGAGTGCTTGCTCATACACCATATCATTTTCCCCGTGATGTTTGCCGTACAAAGCTTTCATACATTCCGCTAGCCCGATAAAGCCAATTGATAATGAACCATGCTTAATACAGTCTTCTACACGATCGTCAGGTGCAAGTAGATCGCCACCTTCCCATACCCCTTCACGCATCATAAAGTCAGACGCTTTGGCAGGTTGAGATGCTTGAAGACGGTAACGATGCAATAGTCCTTGAGCCGCAAGTTCAATACATTCATCAAGTTCTCGATAAAACCCTTGCTCATCGGCAACCGATCGTTGTCCGGTGATTCCATAATCGATGCCTAATTTCACAAGATTAATCGTATTAAAAGAAAGATTGCCTTTGCCAGACAGATGATTGCGTCCGAATCGATCTGCCATTACACGTGTACGACAACCCATCGTTGCAAATTCAGTATCCGGTTGACCTGGAATTTCATGTTCTCGATTGATTGGAGCATCCAGATTTGCAAAATTAGGATAAAGACGACGAGCTGAACAATCGATCGCTTGTAAAAATAAATCATAGTTAACTTCACCAGCTTGTTGATTCACCCCTTGTTTACATTTGAAAATCTGAATAGGGAAAATCGGTGTTTCTCCATGACCTAATCCACGTACAGTTGCAGAGAGTAGACATTGCACAATTAATCGTCCTTCTGTCGATGTACATGTGCCATAGTTAATGCTGGTAAATGGAATCTGTCCGCCACCACGACTGGACATTGTATTAAGATTATGGATAAGACTTTCTGCCGCTTGCAGTGTCTCGACTTTGGTTTCTTCAAGAGCATACTGATATGCACGCGGATAATCAGTAGCTAACACTTGATCATCCATGACTGCATTCTGAACGATCATTTCAACCATTTCGCTTTCTTCTTGAAAATAGCGGAATCCTTTGCGTAGATGCTTGCGAAATGATTTGGTTACATAAGGAGCAAGATCATAATCAAGCTTATTCGCTGCTACACCGCCATACTGCGAATTTTGCTGACATTGAAAAATAATCGCCACTTGCGCCATAGCAGTCATAATCGAATTAGGTGTGCGTAGACTACCGTTGCCACTACTGAATCCATCGCGCAATAATTTATCAAACGGAATAAAGATACAGTTCGTGGTACCGACAGCATAATGATCCAGATCGTGAATATAGATACGATTTTGGGCAACTGCTTCAGCGATTGGTTGAGGTAACAGTTGGCGTTTGGTATACCATTTCGCATACTCACTACCCAACCGACTCATTTTTCCAGAAAAGCTTGCTCCATTCAGATTAGCATTTTCACGTGCGGATTCGTGTTCACCTTCAATAATATGTTCGCCCATATCGAGTACCGATTGCAGTTCGGATGATATAGGAGGTGTTATGTAAGCTGATTTAGTATGTGGAGTCAAAATAGACATCAATCACACTTCCTCTCGTTAGAATATAAATAAAAATCCAACTCACAGATAAAGCAAAACCCGACATCATAAAGACAACTGGTGTCGGGTAGCAGAGATTACATATCGATCAAGTGAAGTCTATCTACAGATCATCACATTCCTAAAATAATTCGTTATTTCAATTATTATCTATATCTAGTTAACACTTTATTAATTTATATCAATATATTGATTATGTAAGTGATAATTGTCTCTTTACCTTTTGGATAAGTAGGGGTATGTAGTCATATATGAACGATCACAATGATGATAAACATGCATCAAACCTCAGAATGGGTAAACTATATAATAGACGAGTGTAATTTATTAAAGGAGGATACAAAAATGGCTATTGCTGAAGTGACCGTTATTCCGTTAGGAACAGGAAGTACCAGTATTAGTAGTTATGTAGCGCAGATGCAACGGGTATTAAGTGAGCAGACAGGTGTACAGACACAATTAACACCGATGAGTACGATTATTGAAGGTGAGATTGGAGATGTGATGAGAGCGATTCTGGCATTGCATGAATCTCCTTTTCAAGAGGGAGCAGGGCGTGTATCCACATCGATCAAAATTGATGATCGACGGGATCATCCAACATCAGCACAATATAAGTTAGATTCAGTGAATCAAAAGCTACAATCTTAAAAAAATAGAAAAAATGAATTTTAATGCGATTTTTAGGTGCATTTCATAAACTTTTAAGATACAGCGGTTATAGTAATGACATACCCCTTTTGAATATATAAGCATTACTGAACTCCATGGACTGCGACCGTGGAGTTCCTTTTTTTTGGAAGACATTATAAAGCAAGATACCTAAAATTGAAAAATTAATGTTTCTTTCAGGTTCGCCTAAGGTAATATTAAGATGTACCTATTATAATGACTGTAATAACCCCTTTTGAATTACTATACCTTGACCTCAGCGGCTGCGACCGTTGAGGTCTCTTTTTTTGTTTTGATAAAAAATTATACTTTCTGTGTAGATGGAGTGGTGTCTGATTTGGAGTATTTCCAAAGGGCAATCACAATAACGATCGTTACTAGACTCACAGGAATCCAGCTAAGCAAAAGAGGGGTATGCCGTTCTAACACAGTCGCTACGATGGCACCACAGGCATACAAAACAATTCCCAAAATGCGTAACCGGGATTCAGTTGATAATAATCGACTGGTCGACTGTGGATGACCAGACAACAGTTGACGTACATGAGCGACCATATCTTCTACAGCATTGACCAGATTATTGGTAAGTACAGTTGTAGAAATACCTGCTATACCTAATCGTCTAGCTGCAGTGGTCTGAATCCCCATCGCCATACTCAAACTACCCAGACATACAAATACAAGCGTTTCTGTCAAAGGAAGATAAGCGAGTAGAGCAAAGGTACATAATAAGCCCCATTCCACGATTAATGCTGTAGTCACACGATAGTACCAGAGCGAAGGAGACTTATCGCTTCCGATAATGATTGCGGCGATCATATTGCCGATGACGAATCCAACAAGTGCTGTAAGTACACGTGCAATCGCCAGATCGTGCAAGCGACCGAGTGACATACCGAGCACTACAATATTTCCTGTCATATTTGCTGTAAATACATGCTCTAGCCGCAAATAGCCTATCACATCTACTAATCCAGCAGTAAAACATAAACATAATAACAATACATAACGCAAATGATGCTTAGACATCGATCATACTCCAATCTGAATAAGACATAGAAATCCCCGGGAACCTCACCTGTAAACAGGTGTAGAAGTTCCCGGGGATGTGTGGGCATAATATCCAAAGGTTATGCCGGTTGATTGCAACCGAAAAGCCATATGTGTAAAAAATATCAGAAATATGTGATAAATCATTATATTCAAAGTTGCCGCGTATACAAAATACACTTCGTAGGAGCACGATTACTATAATCTGCCCAATCTGATGATAATATGGCTGCTGACTGCAGCTATTTTTAACCCGTAACCCCGAATTTGGAAATGGACGGGGACGGTTTTGGTTCGCTCTGTATTACATCTAAGTAACAGTTGAGTCCAAAACAACAAAAGCCCTACCTCTCTCTTGTCCTTGCGGCTCCGATGACCGCGCCAGTGTGAATCGGCAAACTTCAAATTTCTTGGGTTTTAATCATAAAGGAAATTTGAGATGATTCCGGCAGCATACCGAAAAAAGAATGCGAAGGATAAAACCGAGGGTTAAACAATAACAGTAATTATTATACGCTTATTTCAGATAAAAAGCAAGAATTAACTTTTAGACCATAGACTGTATATTTTACAAAAGAAAAAGAACACTCTATGATCTAGAATGTTCTTTTTGTATATATGATCTACGTTAGACTTAGTAGATTAATAAGTTTTGTTGATTGTGATCATGCCGTTACTTACGTTCATGTCCCACTCGAAGTTGTCTACGAACCAACGTACAGGTACAAGTGTTTGTCCGTTACGAGAGATAACCATATCGTTCAAACCTTTACGCATGTTGTCTACTTTGTATACTTTAGAGTTAACCCAGAACTCATAACGTTGGATACCTGTATCCAACCAAGTTGTAGATGTTTCTTTGTTGTAAGATACTTTCATGTTTGCATTCATTGCAAGGTAACGCAATGGTACATATGTAGTTCCTTTATATACAACAGGAGCCATTGGCATAGACATTGAAGCGCCGTTTACCATGTACATTTTACTTCCCATTGTAAATTGAATTACTTTTGTTTTTAATTCAGGACTCATATCTGCTGTTGTAGGTGTTGCTGCGAATGCTCCAGCAGCTGGTAACAATAGGGATAATCCAAGTACAGGTGCTAGCAATTTGTTTAATTTCATGTGTAGTGCTCCTTCGTCTAATAGATATATTTTTTGCTCTCTTACTAACTTATAAACCAATTTACCGATTACTAATCAGCTAATAATTAAAAAAAATGACAATAGAGTAATATTTAGCAGGGAATACAAAAATTAAAGATAAAATCTTGTATACATCAGCTAACAATTCATAAAAACAACACCTTGCGCATTGAATCTGCACAAGGTGTCGCCATGTGGACAATCATGAAGTATAAATATGAAATATGATGCTACCTAGCAAACGAGATATTAATACGTTTTGCTAATCGTGATCGTATTATTATTTACACTCATGTTCCATTCAAAGTTATCTGCAAACCAACGTACAGGGATTAAAGTCTGTCCGTTACGAGAGATAACCATATCGTTCATGCCTTTACGCATGTTGTCTACTTTGTATACTTTAGAATTCACCCAGAACTCGTAACGTTGGATACCTGTATCCAACCAAGTTGTAGCTGTTTCTTTAGTGTAGAATACTTTCATATTTGCATTAGCTGCAAGGTAACGCAATGGCACATATGTTTTACCATTGTATACTGTAGCTTTAGTGCTCATAGTCATCGATACGCCATTTACCATATACATTTTGCTACCAGGTGTAAATTGAATTACTTTTGTTTTCAATTCAGGGCTGGTATCAGCGCTAGTACCATTCCCTCCACCTGTAGAAGGTGTTGTTGGTGGTGTAGCTGGCATATTAGGCATGTTCGGCATAGATGGTGTAGTTGGTGTTGTAGGAGTCGGAGTTGCAGTACCGCCGAATTTGGCAGGGTATTGCATAACGATTGCTTCACTCAAAATGTCTCCAAATCCAAACATGTGGTGATAAGCCATACGTTCTTCAGAATAAGCTGTTGTGTAATCTTTAGCTACATAAGAATCGAATGCTTTAAGCAACATTCCGATATGTTCTGCAAGCCCAGATTCAAGAGCAGCTTGAGGCAAGTTAGGGTTAGCATCTGCGAAGAATTTCGCTTGTTTTACTTTGTATTCTGCTAATTCATCAACTGCTTTTTTCTTCGCTGTTGCATCGCCAGCAGCTGTTGCTTTTACATAATCTACAAAGTATCCAATATGAGAAGCCCAGATTGTTTTGAAAGCAGCGCCAGCTTCGTTACCATATACAGAAGCAACAGCAGCACTCAAATCATCTGTGTTTTTGTTAAGTAGAGCAGCGGCTTGTTCAAAATCAGGAGCACCGTCAACTCCTTTTTGCATTGCCCACGCAGCTAATGTTGCATGCTCGCCCAAGATGATACCTAGAGCAGAGCGCAAGTCAGAAGCTCCCATTGTAGACATATCTGTTGTAAATTTGTCAGGATATTGTTTTACAATTGCAGCGCTTAATGTATCACCAAACATAAACATATGTTTGTAAGCTTCATCTGCTGTTGTATATGCTTTTGTATAATCTTTAGCTACATAAGCATCAAATGCAGTCAACAGCATATTGATATGTTCTTCCAGTCCTGCTTCTAGTGCAGCTTGTGGCAAATTAGGATTTGCGTCTGCAAAGAACTTGGCTTGTGTTACTTTATATTCTGCTAATTCGTCTTTCGCTTTTTGTTTAGCAGCGCTATCGTTTGCAGCGGTTGCTTTTACATAATCCACGAAATATCCGATATGCGAAGCCCAGATCGTTTTGAAAGCAGCGCCAGCTTCATTACCATATACGGAAGCAACAGCAGCACTCAAATCATCTGTATTAGCATTTAGAGCAGCGGCAGCTTGATCGAAATCAGCTTTGCCATCAATTCCTTTTTGCATTGCAATAATAGCTAGCAACGCATGTTCTCCAAGAACTTGCCCCAATGCTGAACGAAGATCAGCTTTAGCGCCTTTAGTTGTTGCAGCGGCAGCTCCTGCTGTTGTTGGTAAGATCAATACAACTGCCATTAGCAGAATACCAATCTTAGATAGAACAGACTTGTACATGTTTCCACTCTCCTTAGGTAATTTGGGATCAGTTACATTGTGTTCATCAAACAGGTACTTCATAGAAGAATACGCTTACTTTAGAGCAGTGGATCATCTTTCCTGAAAAAAATTAAAAATGTTTAACTGAATTGTAACCCCTTTGTGACGCATTTCTTAAAAATGTAACAACTAAACTGCTTACTCTAATTTAATAAGCTATTCACTTAGACTTGAACCAAATTTCCAAAAATAAACTTTTAATGTAAATAAAGCAGAGAAGCAATAATATTTTTTAAAAAGTCATCCATAGCAAATTTTCTTGCGAAGGTTATAATATAAGGGAACAGGAAAGGAGCCCTTGGATGAACGATATAGCAGAAGACAGAGAACTTATGCGACGGATTTCCCAAAAAGATGCCGAAGCACTTGAATGCATATATGACCGTTATGAACGGGCAGTGTATTCGTTCGCCTATCGGATTGTACAAGACACGATGGCAGCAGAAGAAGTAGTACAAGAATTATTTCTGCGTGTATGGAATCATGCAGAGCGTTACGATCAAAGCCAGGGGAAACTATCTACATGGATGTTTACGATTACGCGTAATATCGCTGTAGATATGTTACGACGCAAATCATCGCGGGCACCTGTTGACCCTACTAAAGATGAAACACTTCGTGGTATACCTGATATGAAGGCCAATACCGAAGAGCAAGTGACGCTGAACTGGGAGCGGCAGCGTATTAAAGAAGCAATGGATGAATTGAGAGAAGATCAGAAGCAAGTGATTGAATCTATATATTTTCAAGGATTGACTCAGCATGAAGTCTCCGAGCGATATAGTATTCCGCTAGGAACCGTCAAGAGCAGAGTAAGACTTGCCATAAGGCAGCTTCACAAGAAGCTTGCTGGAGCGGTGAGGGGGGAAAACTATTTATGAATAATGATAATCAATATAATAAAAATGAACTAAACGATATGATTGAAATGTATGTACTGGGCGGTTTGGATCCAGAAGAACAAGCACAGTTCGAAGCATACATGAAAGAAGATGAACAATGCCGTCTGGCGGTTGAAGAACTTCGGGAGGTGATGGACATTTTGCCATTCGCCGTTGAAGACGTTGCGCCACCAAAAGGTATGAAGAATCGTGTGTTGAGTCATATACTTACACCTAGCCATACAGAACAGACGATATCAGATGATCGGGGAACCACTCCTATAGAAGTGGAAAAATCATCGGATGAGTCTATTGTGAAGCCAGCAGTCGTATACAGTGCGCAAGAAGATAAAGCATGGACAAAAGATAAAAACAAAGGCAGATTCTGGCGCATTGCTACTACATTTGTTGCCGCTGCTGCTGTTATTATAGGAGTATATGCTTCTAATTTACGCGGGGAGATTGACAGTTTACAGCAACAATTAGCTATTTCAAGTACGCAGGTGAATAGTCTACAAGGAAAATTAGCGACTGTTTCTATGCCTACACAAGGGCTTAAAGTAGATGAAGCAGTGAAGCTGAATCCAGCTACAGCCGATATTGTTGCGCAGGGACTCGCATCAATTGTTATTGATGATAAGGGAACCCATTTACTTGTTCAAGCAGATAACTTACCCAAGCTAAAAGGTAAACAAGCGTTTCAAGTCTGGTTGATTAAAGGTGATGTGAAGCAAAGTGCAGGAACGTTCCTTACTCAAGACGGAACAGGAGCGATGTATTATACATTCAAACCAGAAAATTATGACACCATTGCGATTACACTTGAACCGGATGAAAAAGGGGATCAACCAAGAGGACCTGTTATTCTGGCAGCAGAGATTCAGGGGTAACCAGTTTACTTTCATCTCGTGTTCGATCATATATGTACACCTATAACAAGCGCCCTCCCATTATTGGAAGAGCGCTTGTTTTGTGTATAGGCAACAGAAAAGAATTTGGCTACATCATGTAAGAGGTGGAGACGTAGGATCGATCTCACCTGTAAATAATTTGCGAATATCTTCACGTTTGGCTTTGGGCCCGAGTAGATACACTTTATCACCTGCTAGCAACACAGTATTGCCGCGTGGTGTCAGTATTTCTTCATTACGAATCAATGCAGTGATCAATACACTTTGAGGTAAATGGATATCTTGAATTTCTCGATTGATCATACAACTTCGCTTATCCAGAGTAAGATGGCTAATCTCTGAAGTGGTACGACCGGTCGCTACAAGTTCAATAATCGAAGGTTGTTGATCCGGTATATTTTCAGTTAAACCTAATTTTTCTGCGAGCGATGATATGGTCGTTCCTTGAATAAGAGCAGAAGACAGAACGATAAAAAAGACCACATTAAAAAATAAATGTCCATTAGGCACACCTGCTAATAGCGGATACGTTGCCAGTACAATCGGAACAGCTCCGCGAAGCCCTGCCCATGCTACCAGTGTTTTTTCACGAAATGAAAATTTACTAATCAATAGACTGGCATATACCCCAAGAGGTCTGGCTACTAGAATCAATAAGACCGATAAAATAATCCCTTGCCATGCTACAGCAGGTAATTGTGAAGGGAAGACGAGCAGACCGAGTAATACAAACATTAATATTTGCATAATCCAGCCAAAACCCTGATTGAACTGTAAAATAGAACGTCGATACGTTAGATCAGAATTCCCCATCACTAGAGCCATCACATATACACCCAAAAAACCGCTAGCATGAGTGAGTGAACTTACCCCGTATGTAAAAAGTGCGGCTGAAATCGCCAGTACTGGATATAAACTCGCTGTCTCAAAATTAATTTTGTTAATCAGCATTACCGCAAGCTTACCGCAAATAATACCGAGTACCAGTCCAAAACCCATTTCCCAGAAAAATGAAAAGATTTTGCTCCAAATGCTAATCGAAGGATCTTGAATTAATTCGATAAACATAATCGTTAAAAATACCGCCATCGGATCGTTACTACCAGATTCAGCTTCCAGCGTAGACGTAATTTTCTTGCTGACATTTTTACTGCCAAGCACAGAGAAAACGGCTGCTGCATCGGTCGAGCCTACAATCGCTCCAAATAATAATCCTTCGGTAAGACTTACCCCTAAAATCAAATGAGCAAAATAACCGATAATAAAAGTAGTTAGCAATACACCTATTGTAGCCAGAGATAAAGCAGGACGAATCACAGGCTTTACCATATCCATCCTTGTCTGCATCCCGCCTTCAAACAAAATAATGACAAGTGCTAATACCCCGAACCATTGAGTGATAAAAGCATTATCATAATAAATAAAACGTCCGAGTCCCATACCAGCTAGTATAAAAAACACAAGTGCAGGCATCCCGAAACGAGAAGAAAATTTGGTAGAAAGCACGCCAATCAGTAGAAGGCTTCCAAGAAGTAAGATCAAATTACTGGTCATTTCTGTTGTATGCATAGGCAAGCCCCTTTTTATCGTAAAATATATCTATAGTTATATATTAAGCTTTTATATATAAACGAAATCATCTTTATAAAAACATCAACTTTTAAACAGGTAGAACCGAAATAAATAAAGTAAGAATCAATTGCTAGTTTATCAAGTGACGTATTTAGGAAAAGAGGAGACTACTTTGAAGTCATATCGAACGTTCCTCAAGCAAATTTTATTGAATTATATTATCGGATCGGTGATTGCAGTCGCTGTCGTTGGCGGATTATTTGTTTTAACAACGGTTGATGCACCACTCTTACAAAATATAAGAATGGTTGGCATTATGATGTTTTCGTTTGTCGTGATGTTAGGGCTTGAAAGTATTGTATTTAGACATCATATCCGTAGGATTCGTGAAGCATGTGTGATTGATTTTCCAACAGAAGAAATGATCAAACGCGCTTATATCCAACTACATAAATTTCCCAAGCTATCAGTGTATCGCATTATGTTGCCGCATTTTTTAGGATTAACTGTGCCGGCATTGATACTGATGATTATTTGTATGGGAAAAGGTTGGATTACGTTACCCACCTACTATTTGTGGATCGGCGGCGCAGGAGCATTAATGGTAGCGAGTATGCACGCTTTTATTGAATTTTTTCTAACAGCTTCCGCGATTCGTCCGATGTTGATCCTGATGAAAGAACGTCTGCATCGTCTGTATGGCAAAGATATTTTGGAATTAGGGCAAGTTCATGTATCGGTTCGTCGTAAATTTCAATGGAGTATTTTTTTGATCGGTGTGTTTCCATTAGTGTTATTTAGTCTGGCGGCGCAGATACGCTTGCAAGAAATGACAGGCATGCAAAGTGGCGAATATTGGAGCTGGGCAGGTGCTGTTATTCTAGTCAGTATCGCTTTTAGTATTGTTGGAGCACAGTTATTGGCAAGAGATGTAGAGCATCCTATTCGTAATCTGTACAGCGAGATGGAACATGTCAAAAACGGTGATTTTAGCGGAGAAGCGGAAGATTATTATTCAGATGACTTTTCGCTATTGATTTCAGGATTTAATCATATGATCAAAGGATTACAATTGCGTGATCGTCGTAGTGCTCAATTGCAGGATAGTTATTTTGCTACATTAGCGGCGGCGCTGGATGCGCGTGATCCCTATACAGCCGGGCATTCGTTACGTGTAGCTGAATATGCTGTCATTATTGGTGAAAATGCTGGTCTAAATACGTATGAATTGGATCGCTTACGCAAAACAGCTTTGCTTCATGATATCGGTAAGATCGGAATTACAGATTCGGTATTGCTCAAAGACGGTAAGCTGACAGATGAAGAATTTGATCAGATCAAAAAACATCCGGCTCTAGGTGAAAGTATTTTACAACAGGTCGAACCAAAAGATGCGATGCAACCGTATTTGCCAGGTGTACGTTCTCATCATGAGCGTTATGATGGCAAAGGCTATCCTGACGGGTTACAAGGTGAAGATATTCCGTTATTCGGACGGATTATTGCTGTAGCGGATGCGTATGATGCGATGACATCGAACCGACCTTATCGTAAAGGAATGCCTTCCGAAAAAGCGATTATGATTTTGGAAGAAGGACGGGGAACTCAGTGGGACCCGCAATTTGCTTCGATTTTTATTGATAGTTATCGTAAGAAAAAAGAGCTGATCTCCTAAGGGATCGGCTCTTTTTTTGGTTGGGTGAGGATTGAGATCATGTTGGATAGAAGTGGAAAAAGTTGCGCTTATGGTGCCAAGCGCTGGATGTAAGATATTTTGCTATGCAAAAATCATGGTTGATTAGAGTAGAAGAAATCGCGCTTATGGTGCCAAGCGCTGGATGTAAGATATTTTGCTGTGCAAAAATCATTGTTGATTGAAGTAGAAGAAGTCGCGTTTATAGTGCTAAACGCTTAAGGAATTAGTTTTGTTTTTTTCGCTTTTTCTGCCATTTTTTCAGTTAGTGGTCCTAATGGTTTTTTGAATACAACTGCAAATAGCATAAACAATATCATAAATCCGATCAGATACAGTACATCTCGATACACTGTCTCCATCAGCATCCCGCCGACTGCTTCACGTAGCACTTCTACAGCGTAGGTGAATGGGAACCATGGATGTAATGCTTGGAAAAAAGTACTGGTCATACTGACAGGGAATGTACCACCTGAACTTGAAAATTGCAGTACAAGCAAAATGATAGCCAGTCCTTTACCGATATTGCCGAATACCGATACGAGTGTATAGGTTAGTGTTACAAAAACCATACTGATCAATATACTTAATCCGACAAACCAGACTTTATCGACAACATATGCACCTAATATAAAGATATCTCCAAGCGAAATAATAAGCGCTTGTATCATACCGATCGTCATAAAGGTAAACATTCGACCAAAATAAATCTGATACGGACGGTAACGTTTTTCTATATCTTCGACTTCGACTTTGAACATAGATACTAATAACATTGCGCCTACCCAGATGGAAAGGGTGGTGTAAAATGGCGACATCGCTGAACCATAGTTAGGAATCGGATAAGTGCGATTTTCTTCTAGCTGTACTGGACTTGATAAAAAGTCACTTTCTTGCTGAATATCTCCTTTTAACCATTTGATAATTTGGGACAGCTCGCTATCACTATTTTTGAGCAGTCTGACTTTATTGGCTGCACTGTGCACCGATTTTTCAAGTCCCGGTAGATCATCACGTATAAAATCGCCTACTTTATGCACCGCATTTTCGGCTTCTGGTAATTTATTTTGGATCAAATCTGTAATTTTATCTAACTCTTTTTCTGCTTTGGGTAGATCGTTACGTACAAAATCGGCGGCATCATGAACTTTCGTTTCAATACCGGGCAGATCGTTATTTACAAAGTCAGCCGCATTATTAATAAGCTTGGTGAACTCGGCCATTTTGCTTTGTAATAATTGATTAGCCTCATGTAATTTTTTCTCAATACTCGGAAGATCAGTCTGCAATTGTTTCAATTCTTCTTGACCGAACTGTACTCCGCTCTGAGCATCATTTAGCACCGCTTCAACATCGGGTAACTTTTGCTGAGCCGTCTGCAACACACTTGCTGCATCTTTGGCTACGGTTCTAAGATTGTCCAGCCCTTGATTAATATCAGGTACGATCTGACTATCATAGATTGAGATGATATCCCCTAATGTATCGCTAGCATCTGTAGACAATTGACGAAGATTGTTCAAAATATCTTCAGCAGGTTGTTGACCATTGGTGATCGCTTGCTGAATACTGCGTACCAGTTCCAATTGACGTTCAAATTTGTCATGTACCGTATTGAGTCGACTGATTGGATTATCCAGCGGATGGTTCGGCAATACATTATTAAGACGCGTTAATAGATCGGTAGTGCGCTCGATAATACCGACAGCACGAGATAAGCGTGTATCTAGAAATGAGAGAGCATCCAGAGCCGCTTGCGGATCAATATCTGCGCCTTGAATTGCATCGACTAATTGAGTAGTCGCATCGGCTGTTTGTTGTAACAGAACTAGATTTTGACGAATAATCGGTGCCACTGAATCAAAAGCACCATCATTTTCATCTAAAAAAGTATTAACTCGATTGGTAAAATCAGCGCTGATATCTGTAATTTCTTTTACTTTTGGCAATGCTTCTTGAGCAGCTGTAATAATACCGGATAATTTGTCAGCATCCTCAATCGCTTGGTTGAGTGCATCTTCTACTTTGTAAAAGTTTTTATCAAGTTCGCTCACTTTATCTGCGGCGGCTTGAATTTCGGGTAGTCGTTTTTGTAACAATAAAATCTGATTGCCTGCTTCTTTGATCTTCGGCAGATTATCTTCTACTTTGAGAATCATATTACCGGCGGCTTCGATCTCAGGAATTCGTTTTTGCAAAGCGACAATTTTTTGTGCTTGGGCATCGATTTGTGGAAGCTTTTTCTCTAGCTCTAAAGCTTTATCCGCAAATTCATCAATCTCTGGTAAGCGTGCTTCTACTGTCAAAATTTTATTTTCAATATTGCGAATCGTTGGAAGTTCTTCTTCGAATTTGATTCCAGCGTCTTGCATTTTGGTAAGCACTGCTTCACTGGCAGTTTCTACAAATTCATCGCTGATCTGTTGTGTAATCGTAGTAGCACCTTTATCAGTAATTTTGGGCGCAACTGCACTGATTTTTTCGTTTACAGTATAGATAATTTTAGGCTTTACCGGATTATCGGTTAGAATACTACCAATTTTTTTGGAAAAGTCAGATGGAATAAGTAGGCTGGCGTAATATTCGCCTGTATCGACACCATGTCTAGCGGTATCTTCATCTACAAATGTCCAACCTAATGTTGTGTTCTTTTTCAGATTCTCTAGTACTTGATCACCGACATTAATCTCTTTTCCTTCAATTGTGGTTCCTTTATCTTGAGAAGTGATGGCAATTTTGATACCTGACGTATTGCTGTAGGGGTCCCACATCGCTTTGAGGTTAAACCACGCGTATACCGAAGGTAATAACATAATCGCAATGACTAACAAAATACCTGTAGATACACCGAAAATGTTTTTCCAATCACTTTTATAAATATTCCAAATGTTTCTCATAACTTCGTTATACCACCTAATCGCCTATAATAAATTCAATACTTCATACTATCATTTAACCTCTAACTCCTTACACTACCCTAACGATTCAGAAGTAAAAGGTCAGGTTAAATACAACGTAGGATAGCTTATATATTAATCCTTCAACAGGTTGTATGCCTTGAGTATGGATAATAAACGCTACAGGCTCAACAAGCAAGTGAATATTATCTTTTTATTTAGGTAGGCTATCTATTTATTTTATTGTACCACAATTTTCATATGGATGTGCTTTGAGTCAAATAAGTCAGTATCAGCATCTGATCGGCATATCTATACCTATCAATGTTGATCCAACCCAAAATGATAAAGGAGCGAATAACAATGAATGATGATATTATCAAAGGTAAATGGACGCAATTTAAAGGTGAAGCGAAAAAGCAGTGGGGTAAATTGACCGATGATGATCTAGATGTGATCAACGGTGAAAAAGAGAAGTTTATCGGGAAATTGCAAGAACGTTACGGTCATAGTAAAGAAGCGGCTGAAGAAGAGTACAATACGTGGAGCAAACGACATTACGAAAATGATGCTAATAACACGTTGTTATAAGCTGTACATTTATAATTTTGCAATTTAGACTTGCCAGAATGGTCAAAGTATCGTAGAATTGGTCTTGCATGTGACTAACAACGACATAGATGGCACATAACATAAAGGGCGATTGTAATATCCTTAATCGGGGATATCACAATCGCCTTATTCATTTGTAATGGGAAAATGATTGGGATGCTGGGGGGCGCGTGGTGAGGCGCTGCGAGAAGGGGATCTTCTTGGCGTCGCTGGTGAACGATGATCCCTTGAATAACCGCTATGCGGTGGGGATCACCGTTCACCAGCGACTTTCAGAAGATTCCCCTTCTCTTCGCTCACTACGTGCTGGAGCATACAGTAATGATTTTCTTGCGGCTCTGCCGCTGTGGGAGTGGCAGGGTGAGTCAAGGAATGAGTTTGGTAAGGGATATAGAACAATATATAATAAGTATGAATTTGTACAGAAATAATATTTAAAAAGATATTAGGATATAGTCTGTGTAATAGAAAGAGTTATAATTTATGTACGGATAGAATCAAGGGATGGTTTACTTTTAAGTAGGAATAAAATTAAGATATATTATATTTGAAAATATTACGTATAAAATACTACATATGAAAAGTAAAAAGCTGATGACAAAGGGGGAGAATGGACCGCTTTGCATCAGCTTTTTTATTTTTTTATAAATAGATTTAGAGTGGAAGTAGGGCAACTTGGGAGCGTTGACCGACTTGGGTAACCATTTGTTCCCATGCTTCTGGTTTTTGAGCGAGAACGGCGTAATAGCGACGTAGGAACTTTTCGATTAGTGATCCAGGTAGAGATGTGGTCGTTGGATCATAAGCTAGAAAGCAGAAATCGAGTTCAGATACAGCTTCGCCATCGTTGTTCCATGATGGGTGAATATAAGGGAAGTCTAGTTTGCGATAACCCAGATGAGACAGAACTTCACGACGGACAAAAGGGTCCATTGGTTTGATGCCACCGAATTCATGATGTTCGATACGGTAAGGATCGTAGATTTCAGCGAACATCCCGAATAATTCTTTGCCTGCTTCGCTAGCGACTTGTTGTAGATCAGCTTGACGTTGATTAGCTAGAAAAGCTCCGATACCTAGACCGGGTTCACCGATAATCGTAAAGTCAGTCATCGCCACATTATCATCTTCGTAATAACGATACTCGGTAGCCCCAACGACTTTGCCTTCATGTACAGCTACAAACACACGAATACCCGGATCTTCTAACGGTTCTTTCCAAAGATCAAACGATAATACTTCTTCTGCCGGGAAAATACGTCCCATCAAACCATGCATATCTGCAAATAAAGGATCTTCAATATTCGTAATACGTACAAATTCCATCAGTATAGTCATCCTTTCAAGTTACGTGTAATTAGGAGCGGATTCTGCCATTCCATCAACACAGCATAATGGAGCGATTCTTCATCGTCTAAATAATGTTCGATAATCGTGAGCGGTGTTCGTCCACAGCGGAGCAGAAATGATATTACAGGATCATACAATGTTCCTTGCGTGATCGCTTCTACATACTGCTCTGGTGTATAGTCCTGAGCGACCTGATGATAACCGGGCATACGACCTGCACCTAGTAATCGTGTAAGCCCCATCGCTGTGACGACTTCATACATGGACTGCATGAGTAATTTACCAAGCCCCCATTGCCGATAATGAGGATGTACACATAAATCGGCAACGTACAATGTATCTCCTGTCGGTTGATGATTGCGAATATACCCGTTATCTGTGACTTCTTCCCAGGTGTGTTGTGGATGATTAGGGTCGAAATCAATCAATAATGAAGTCATTGAACCTGCTAGCACACCATCAATTTCAATACAAAGTGCACCTTGAGGAAAGCGTGTTATATGTTCATGCAGTTGCTCGGTATTCCACCATAGCTCAGAAGGATAAGGCGGTGGAAAAGCAGCACGCTGAATCTCTATTAAATGTTCAAAATCTTTTTGTGTATATGACCGGACAATAGCAGGATATGGGGTGCGGTTATGGAATACATAACATGATTTATAATATGATGGAAGAGTACCTTCATTCATCGTCATATGTTAAGACCAATCGGTATACAAATCTGTACGCCGATCACGCCATGTAGTGACAGAACCTTTTTCACGGACTTGATATAACAGCTCCAGATCAAGGTCAGCGGTCACGATCATATCATCATTGATCTCGCCTTCCACCAGAATACCACGTGGTGGAAAAGGAACATCATTCGGCGTAATTACAGCCGCTTGTCCGAAGTTGCCACGCATAAAGTCTACTGTTGGCAAAGAACCGACTGTACCCGTTGTAACTACATAGACTTGATTCTCGACAGCACGAGCATGACTGGTGTAACGAACACGATGGAAGCCATGACGGTCATCGGTACAAGACGGACAGAAAATCACATCTGCACCTTTTGCTTTTGCCATACGCACAATTTCAGGGAATTCAATATCATAACAGGTTAACAGAGCAATCGTTCCTTTATCTGTTTCAAATACAGTTAAGCCATCGCCTGCTGACATATTCCATTCTGTCACTTCGGTTGGCGTAATATGAAGTTTGGGTTGTACAGCGACCCGTCCATCTGGATAAAATAAATGAGCTGTATTGTATAATTTTCCTGCTTTTTCGATCACATGGGTTCCGCCGATAATATGAGTACCTGTTTCCTGAGCCAGTTGTTGAAATAATTGCACATAAGCTTCAGTAAAATCAGGCAATCTCTCAATACCTAGTGCTTGTCCATGTTCATCACCAATCGATAACAATTGAGTGGTAAAAAATTCAGGAAAAAGAATAAAGTCTACTTCAAATTCTTGCGCAGTCTTCACATAATGAGTGACTTGAGCAGCAAATTCTTCAAAAGAAGATATGGTGTGAAGGCGATATTGTACCGCCGATACGCGAAATTTCATAGCGAATAAAAACCTCCTGATATTGAGATATATCCATCATAACAGAATTGAGAAAGGTTATAAAAGAGGAATAAACGAAGTACCTATGCTACAATTTAAATTGGAATATGTGATATATATTTTACTTTATTTTACATTAAAAGCAGGAGTGATCATATGGGGTTCATAAAGAATTTCCTGATGAATGCGGGGATGATGGTCACCATTGCATATGTGGCAAATATTATTTATAAATATGCACTTATCCGTTTTTCGGCACGTATCAAATATGTGAGTTCGATCTTTTTATTAATTTTTGCTGGTTGGGCAAGTTGCTTTTTTGGCTTTCGATTAAGTGAAAACGTTATTTTTGATCTTCGTTTTCTACCTCTGATTGTTGCGGCGGCTGTCTATTCTAGACCTATTGTGATTATGTTAGTCGGTGTCGGCATTGGATTAACCCGTTTAACGTTTGGCATCGATATGGCGGCTTTTGTAGGCGTATTGAATCTATCTATTCTGGGAGCGGTCTGTGCAGTTCTGAATATCTGGATGCGCAATAGTACAGTCAAACTTCATATCAAAGCGATTATAACAGTGCTTGTCGTCAATATAATCAATACGTTTGATATTGCTGTACTGGGTGTTGTGCCAATACGTATCTATGTATTTGAAATTATGCCGTTTACCTTACCGATGTCTATCTTAATGAGCGGTGTATTTGTTTTTATTTTGCGTGATTTTCATACCGAACGCCAACGAATGTTACAACTTGAACATGCCAATGAATTATTGTATCAACAGACCGAGGAACTGCAACAGACTCAATTTGTGTTGGAAGAACGAGCAAAGCAATTGTTGTTAGTGTCTCAATACAAATCTGAATTTTTGGCAAACATGTCTCATGAATTACGGACACCGCTCAATAGCATTATTAATCTGGCACAGATGATGGCTGACAAAGAAGATCAACGTACAGAAGAAGAAACGGTTCTGTACAGCCAGATGATCTATCAATCCGGCTTAGACTTGCTGGAATTGATCAATGATGTGCTCGATCTATCCAAAGTAGAAGCCGGTAAACTTGAAATTACGTATGAAGAAGTACGATTGTGGGAATTAGTAGAAGTATTGCGTATGCATTTTGAGATTACTGCTCAGAAAAAAGGCATTACATTTGCCACTGTACAAGATTCTCATGTTCCAGAAACGATTTTTTCAGATGCTCAGCGAATCCAACAGATTTTACGTAATCTGCTGACCAATGCTTTTAAATTTACTCAAAAAGGCAGTGTCACTATGCGTATACACAAACATTGGAATAGTGAAGATCAGAGTGAATGGATCGTATTCTCTGTTCAGGATACAGGGATAGGTATTGCTCCTTCTCAACATCAAGTGATTTTTGAAGCTTTTGAACAAGCGGATAGTTCGATTACTCGTCGTTATGGAGGTACAGGTCTAGGATTGTCGATCAGTAGAGATCTAGCCACTATGTTAGGGGGATATCTGAGTATGGAGAGCCGAGAGCATGAAGGCAGTATATTTTCACTGTATCTTCCACTGCTACGACCTCCATCTGTAGAATGATCCTGTATACGAGCTACCGATGAGCTTCATAACTATTCCGCATTACTATGATGCTCATCGACGATTTTTTTGAAAAGATTAATAATGTTGCAAAGCTAGATAAGTACTGCAATGAATGCGGATACATGTTCCAAAAAAGAGCGCGGTTAACGTTTGGTTATCGTCAGAGAGGGTAAACAAACCTAATTCATTCTAAAGTTTATGTAATCAAAGTCATCTTTTGTAATGTACAAAGGAGAGGATACTTATCAAACGAAGACGTGCTCTTGGACTCAACCGTTTGAATTTGCAGAAACGAAGATATTCGATGTATCGCAATCATTTACGAATCGCTACAACCGAAGGAATTCCAGCTACAATCTTTTCCACATTATTAAGCGGCCCTTTTTTAACAGGTTTTTTATTGTATCTTGGAGCAACCGCAGGACAAATCGGATTAGTAATCGCATTGACTACACTTGTAAATGTTGGACAGGTGATCGTTGCTTTTTTGATCCAACGTTTACATAAGCGGAAATGGGTATTGATTTTATCTGTATTTCTGCATCGCGTATTATGGGGAGCCACCGGATTAGTTCCCTTTATTTTTACCAAAGAACTCTGGGTTCCTGCTTTTATCGTATTATATATTTCAGCATTCGTAGCCAATGCCGTGATCGGTGTCGTATGGGCTTCGTTAATCGGAGATATTGTTCCTGGACGATTGCGGGGTAGATATTTTGGGATTCGCAATACGATCTTGAATGCGTTAGGAAGTATCACTTTATTTGTAGGAGGCTTTTTGCTTGATAAGTATCCGGGCGGGCAAGGCTTTCTGATTTTGTATATTATTGTATGGATCTGTGTTGTGATGAATGTGGTTATTTTTCTATTTTATCCAGATGCGCCTTTTGAGCGATCAGCAGAGACGAAGTTTGTACCGATGTTACGCAAGCCACTCTATGATCGTTTATTTATGAAAGCAACATGGTTTCTAGCCTTCTGGTTATTGTTGCAGACTTTGGTAGTGCCGTTATACTCGTATGTGATGTTGGAAGTATTGCATGTCAGTTACTCGATTACGTCAACGATGACTGTCGTACAGACAATATTTATGATGATCAGCTTTTATTTCTGGGGCAATATGAATGCACGCTTTAGTAACAAAACATTGCTATATTGGACGCTACCTTTTATTGCAGCTTCTTGTATCGCATGGAGTCTAAATGCAATTATTCCGGTCGTGTTAGCACTGCTTATTATTCATATGTTACTTGGGATCGGAGTAGGTGGATTTAATCAGCTATCGTTCAATTTTATTATAGGAGATACACCCAAAAATGATCGTCCGATGTTTATCGCTGTCTATTCGGCAATTACAGGGCTCACTTCTTTTATCGGGCCATTGGTCGGAGGAAAAATCTTTGAGTGGATCGAACCTTTACCTAGATGGGTACAAGTATTTGGATTTCAGACGGCTGTCGGGGTCTTATTGTTAGTTCTAGCGGTAACGATAGGACGCAAAGTATTAAAAAATCCAAGTCCGCAACAGTTGTAACCAGCGAGTATAGTGGTTAACTTGGACGCAACCTGATCTGTTGCAAAGATGATCTGAGCTAACCTGTAGCGCTTTAGACTAGATTAACTTTGTAGTGAGGATTGCCAAACGTCAGTCTGCACGCTTAAAATGATGTCAGACATATACTACTTTTAGGAAAAGAGGTTATTACGAATGAGCAAGCAACCGATTTCTACCGATCGTGCTCCTGGAGCACTTGGCCCTTATTCACAAGCGATTGATACAGGGATGTTTATTTTTGCATCGGGTCAATTGGGACTTGATCCTGTAAGTGGAGAATTAGCAGAAGGCGTGCAAGAACAAGCACGTGTCGCTCTTGAAAATGTAACGGCTGTTCTGGATGCAGCAGGAAGCAGTCTGGATCAAGTAGTGAAAACAACAGTCTTTCTACAAGACATGAATGATTTCGCAGCTATGAACGAAATCTACGGTCAATTTTTCAAAGAACCTTATCCTGCGCGTAGTGCTGTGCAAGTCGCTCGTCTACCGAAAGATGCTTTGGTTGAGATCGAAGTTATCGCTTTGAAAAAATAATTCAGTGTAACCTAAAAAAGACGTTCTCGTTGGATGAGAATGTCTTTTTTTTGATAATAAAAAAATATAACTTAATATAAAAATGCATAATTCAACAAGAGCCCTCTCTTTGATAAAAGAAAGGGCTCTGCCTATAAAGACAAAATGACAATTCTATTAATCTCGCGTTCGATTGCGAACAAAGAAAATAATAATCGCATAAATAAACAACACTACTGCTAAAATAATAGCGGTTAACCAAGTACCATGGGAATCTTGATGTTTGAAAGCAATCGCGCTGTACGCCCATACAAAAACAAGCGGATAAATACTGTCACGATAGCGATATCCAATCACAAGAGCAATCAATGCACCGGCGATTAGTCCAATGACTGACCAGACAGTCGGTGAAAGTCCAAAACCAGACCAATCATTTTTGTGTAACACAATCCCGATATTCAAAATGGTAGCAACCGATACCCAACCCATGTAAATACTGAACGGTAATTTGACCAGAATAATCTGAGCGACCGATGGACGAACAATTCTTCTTGTGCGTACATACAATACAATCGTGGTTAATAATAACAGAACAATAATCACTGTCGCAATTTCTGTTAACAACGAATGCCAGAAGAACAACCAGATAATATTACATAATGAATTGATGATTAACCAGATTCCAACCGCTTCGATCCCTTCGTT
The DNA here is from genome assembly GCF_028736095.1 of Paenibacillus sp. KACC 21273. Lineage (NCBI taxonomy): Bacteria > Bacillati > Bacillota > Bacilli > Caryophanales > Paenibacillaceae > Paenibacillus > Paenibacillus sp. KACC 21273. The sequence continues at coordinate 4,878,784 of NZ_CP117876.1, read as the reverse complement.
ACTTTCAGAAGAATTGCGGAATTGATAAATCACAAAGCCTACTAACAATAGATAGATCACAGACCATATGGAAAATGCATAACTAGCAGGTGTTAATAGAATTTCGAACATATCCGAAATTTCACCTGTACCTCTACCGAATAGTGGTAGGGTGGCTGCTAGATAATTCATCACCAATACCGCCGCAATAGCTACTACATTCAGCCATTTGTACGTATTGAGTTTGGACAATAGGAGTCCCTCCTTATTTTTTGAGATCATATGTAAAGCTGACATTCAGTATACAGAATGCTTTAACTATATACCCATTTCAAAGCGTAGTTACACAGCAATCACTATTTCGAACACTGTAATAGTAGAAGCATGTTGGTGCTAAAATATCATATTGAAAAAGCGTAAAAATGATAGCGTTATCATTTTGTGAATAGGAATATTGTTAAAACAGTCATCAATTTGTCAAAGCTTGGGTATATAACAATATGTTGATTGTTTCATCTGATAAAAGGGACTTGAAGGAGGACACTGAATATGGTCGGTAAAAAAGCATCACAATGGATTCAACAGATTATTTTTGTAGGGCCCGCCACTTTGTTTTTTGCACTAATTGTGATTATTCCATTTATTTTGGGTCTGTATTATTCATTTACAGATTGGAATGGTATTTCAAAAACAATCAACTGGGTTGGATTTAGCAATTACACACATATCGTTACCAAAGATCCTGATTTTCGTAATGCGTTTTGGTTTACCGTTCGCTTTACAGTAGTAGGCATTATTATTACCAATGTTATAGGGTTTGCTTTAGCTTATATTTTGACGAAGCCACTATTTACACGTAATCTGATGCGTACAATTTTCTTTATGCCGAATATGATCGGTGGATTGTTGCTCGGATTTATCTGGCAGTTTATTTTTATCAAAGGTTTCGCCGCTGTCGGTGAAGCTACAGGGTTATCTTTATTTAATCTTCCCTGGTTAGGTGATCGCGCGACTTCATTCTGGGGTATCGTTATCGTCTTTGTCTGGCAAACTGCAGGTTATTTGATGGTTATTTACATATCTTCGTTAAACAATGTACCGAAAGATGTTTTGGAATCGGCAGAGATTGATGGAGCTACACGCTGGCAAGTAGTGCGTCATATTATTTTCCCATTAATTATGCCTGCGATTACGATCTGCTTGTTCTTAGCGATCTCATGGGCGTTCAAAATGTTCGATCTTAACTTAGCGTTAACCAATGGTGGACCGTTCAAAGCCACTGAATCGGTAGCACTGGATATTTACAATGAAGCTTTTACCAATAACCGTCTAGGATTGGGTACAGCAAAAGCTGTTATTTTCTTCGTCATTGTGGCATTGATTACCAGTGTGCAGGTACGTCTGACGAAAAGTAGGGAGGTTGAACTATAATGGATATTCAAAAACGATACGGTGTTCGTACACTGATTCTCGAAATTATTGTTGTGATTGTCGGCTTGATTTTCTTGATTCCTTTTTACTTTCTACTGGTCAATTCAGTGAAATCTTTTGCCGATATTTTGTCCAATTCAGCAGGCTTGCCTCAAGCGTATTTGTGGAGCAATTATGCCAAAGCATGGACAGCTATCGATTTCCCTACAGCGCTTAAAAATTCATTGATTGTGACGATTGTCAGCAATCTATTATTAGTATTAATCAGTTCGATGGCTGCTTATCAGATGGTACGTCATCCATCATTATTTAATCGCATCTTGTTTTTTGTTTTTGTAGCTGCGATGGTTATTCCTTTCCAATCGATTATGTTGCCGTTAATGGAAATGGCGAGCAAATATCGTCTTAATAATAGTATGTATGGATTGATCGTAAGTTATCTTGGATTTGGTGCACCTTTATCTGTGTTTCTTTTCCACGGATTTGTCAAAACGGTTCCTCTTGAAATCGAACAAGCGGCTCGTGTAGATGGTTCTTCTCGTTATGGAGTCTTTTTCCGTATCGTGTGTCCGTTAATGCAACCGATGTTTGTAACGGTTATTATTTTGAATACATTATGGATCTGGAACGATTATCTATTGCCTTCTCTTATCTTATCCAGCCCTGAATTACGTACAATTCCGATCGCAACATACAGCTTTTTCGGTCAATATACGAAGCAATGGGATATGGCATTGCCTGCGCTAGTGCTTGGTATTACACCGATTATTATTTTCTTCCTGTTTATGCAGCGGTATATTATCGAAGGTATCACTTCAGGATCTGTTAAAGGTTAATATTTATAGCGCCTAAATGAATATCCAATATGAAATAGAGACAGAATTGAAATAAGCAAAACAGGAGGATTGAAGTATGAAAAAAATACTTTTACTACCACTGACTTTGCTCTTCGGATTAGCGACCGTATTATCCGGTTGTGGCAATCAGAATACAGAAGATGCAAGTGGAACCAAGACGATTCATATTTATCAATATAAAGTAGAGATATCCGGCGCTCTTGCCAAATTAAAAGTAGAATACGAGAAAACTCATCCGGGCGTGAAGTTAGATATTCAGTCTGTCGGTGGTGGTAGTGATTATGCGGCTTCGCTCAAAGCCAAATTCGCTTCAGGTGATGAACCTGATATTTTCAGCAATGGCGGCTATGAAGAAATGAATCTCTGGTTTGAATATATGGAAGATTTGTCGGATCAGCCGTGGGTAAGCGATCTAGTCGATGGAGCGAAAGAATCGATTAGTCGGGATGGACACATTTATGGACAGCCGATTGGTTTAGAAGGATATGGATTTATTTATAACAAAGATATTTTTGATAAAGTAGGCATTAAACAGTTACCTACTACGTTAGAAGAATTACAAGCAGTCTGCGAAAAACTCAAAGCCGCTGGTTATATTCCATTCTCAAATGCATTCCAAGAGTGGTGGGTACTGGGTAATCATAATTCCAATATTCCATTTGCTCATCAGAAAGATCCGGTACAATTCTTGCAACAATTGGATGCAGGTACAGCGCAAATACCGGGAAATGAGAAATTTACAGATTGGTTGAATCTGGTTGATCTTATGGTAAAATACGGAAATAATAATCCGTTAACTACTGATTACAATACACAGGTGACGTTGTTTGCCAATGGCAAAGCAGCCATGATGCAACAAGGGAACTGGACACAAGTACAGATCGATGGAATTAAGCCAAATATGAATATTGGTCTAATGCCGATTCCGATCAATAATGACAAACAAGAGAATGATCGTCTATTTGTAAGCGTGCCGAACAACTGGGTCGTGAACAAAAATTCACCAGTCAAAGCAGAAGCAAAAGAATTTTTAAATTGGTTAGTGACTTCAGATACAGGAAAACACTATATCACTGACGAATTTAAATTTATACCTGCTTTCAAAAGTATTCCAACGACCGATAAACAGCTAGGCCCTATCGGTTCAGATATTGTGAAATACAATGAAGCAGGCAAAACGCTCCAATGGGTATTCCCACGATTTGCAACAGGATTAACCAAAGATTACGGCAGTACAATTCAAGCTTATATCGCTGGAGAATTGACCAGAGATGAAATGCTGGAACAAATGCAAGCAGAATGGGTTAATTTGCAATTAAGATAGTCTGACATGAATATATCTTTGGGTAGATCAGGCGAAGCGAGCAATAGATACAAGCCTGATCTACATCAAAGCTATTACATGTCTACCAACATCCAACAGCGGAGGGGAACAGTAGAATGGAAGATACAAGCGAAGCGATACACCCGGACAAGGCAGGATTACCTGTTGTACAAGAAACATGGAACTCATTTGGACATATGATTCGCTGGCAAGAACATAATGGAGCTTATCTTTGTTACGGAGAACGTAGTCATGCCGCACTGATTTTTTTGTCTGAGGGAGAATTTCGCTTTAAAGTATTTCAAGGAGAATATCCTGATCTATCAACAACAATAGCTGTATTACCTCGCAGTGAAACATCACAACCTGAAGTCGAAGAAAATGAAGAAAACCTGGTTTTTACAACATCGCTTATTCAAGTTTTGCTCAATAGGCAAACGTTTGCACTAACAGTGTTAGATAAAAATGGAAACGAAATTGCACGTCAAGAAACCGTCAGTTGGAGCCCTCGGGGTGCGATCAATGGCTTGTTCAATATGCAGGAAGGTTCTCATTTTTACGGATTAGGTGAGAAATCTAGCTTTTTGGATAAACGTGGGGAGCGCTATACGATGTGGAATACCGATGTCTATGCTCCTCATATGCCAGAGATCGAAGCGCTATATGAATCGATTCCCTTACTATTGCATATGCAAGGGGAGACGACATACGGCATATTTCTAGACAATCCGGGACGTTCTGACTTTGATATGCGTTCACATGGAGTAGCCTATACGGTTGGATGTTCTACAGGGCAGTATGATATTTATTTTATTTATGGACCGGAATTGAAAGATGTAGTTCGTCGTTATACATCGATGACTGGACGGATTTCGTTGCCTCCTAAATGGGCGCTTGGATATCATCAATCTCGTTATAGCTATATGAATCAGAGTGAAGTGATGCAGTTAGCTCGTGATTTTCGGGAAAAGCAAATTCCATGTGATGTGATCTATCTGGATATTCACTACATGGAAGGCTATCGTGTATTTACATTTGATAAAATTCGTTTTCCGAATCCGAAAGAAATGATCGCAGAACTAAAAGAAATGGGTATCCGTATTGTGCCGATTGTCGATCCCGGAGTGAAAAAAGATCCTAAATATCCGGTCTATCGTGAAGGGGTGCAGGAAGATCATTTCTGTCGTTACTTAGAAGGGGATATTTATTTCGGAGATGTATGGCCAGGAACCAGTGCTTTTCCTGATTTTACCGATAATAGAACAGCAGAGTGGTGGGGACAACTGCACGATTATTATACATCGCTTGGTATTGAAGGCATCTGGAACGATATGAACGAACCTGCTGTATTTAATACACTCAAAACAATGGATCTGGATGTTATTCATAAAAATAATGGTAAACCGATGACGCATGAAGAATTGCATAATTTGTATGGATTACTGATGTCCAAAGCAACGTATGAAGGTATGAAAAACAATATGAATGGACGTCGTCCTTTTATTTTGACACGTGCAGGTTATTCAGGAATTCAGCGGTATGCGGCAATCTGGACAGGCGATAATCGCAGTTTCTGGGAGCATATGGCGATGGCGATTCCAATGGTACTCAATATGGGATTGTCAGGGTTACCTTTTGCCGGGCCGGATATCGGTGGATTTGCCCATCATACTTCAGATCAATTGCTTGTACGTTGGACACAGATGGGAGCCTTTTTCCCGTATTGTCGTAATCACTCATCGCTTGGTACAGCACGTCAAGAACCGTGGTCGTTTGGCGAGCAGACGGAAAGCATTTTACGAGAATATATCGGACTGCGTTACCGCTGGTTACCCCATTTATATAATCTGTTCCATGAAGCCGCGCAGACAGGAATGCCGATCATTCGTCCATTGATTCTAGAATATCCACGCGATCCGCAGGTTACTAATCTTTGCGATCAATTTTTAGTTGGGTCAGACGTGTTGATTGCTCCGATTTACCGACCGGATACGTATTGTCGCGCAGTGTATTTACCTGAAGGAACATGGCATGATTATTGGACAGGCGAGCGTCACGAAGGTGGCAGACATATTCTGGTGGATGCTCCGCTAGATGTATTGCCGATGTTTATTCGTGCAGGTTCGATTGTAGTTGAAGGATCGCTACGTCAATACACAGGCGATCAGGCAGATGAATCCATTACTTTCCATATCTATGGTGCTGTTGCAGATGCCTCATTTACAGCAGAGTATAGCCTGTATGAAGATGATGGAGAGACATTTGCTTATGAAAATGGCAATCATTCGAAACTTGACATTCGTGCATGTGGTGGACAGGATGAATTACGATTGTCGATTCGTTATGCCAATAGACAGTATGTAGCTGTTCGTGATCAGTTACGTTTTACACTGCGGCAACCGGAGTTTCAACCGACAGAGATTGTAGGATTAGAGCGTATTTCGCTAGACGATCTTGCTGAAGGAAAATCAGGTTGGAGTATGGATGAAGATAGTGGAGATATTTTGATTCAAGTATCTGATACAGAGCAAAATGAATTGGTTCTAAAAGTCTAAAAAAAGGTCATTTCTTTCACAGAGATTGGTGAAGGAAGTGACCTTTTTTTAATGTTATGATAGATAGACAATATCTTAATTTTTACTCATTATTTTTGCTGAAAAGACGATAATGATGATAACTCTAAAAATGGATTGAAAAATAGTGCATATCCAGATAAAGAAAAACCAACAGACTAAAATGACCTGAAAAGACATTTATTTTATAGTATACAACTACATAGAAATCTAAAAAAAACGGAGATGAACACATGCAATCATGCTGGATAGGGATAGATATAGGAGGTACTGGCATCAAAGGTGCCTTGGTGAATGAGCAAGGGCAGATGATAGAACGTATGGAATTGCCTACGCAAGCAGAACAAGGTGCTGAATTTATTTTAGGACGAGTATTGTATATCGCTAATGAATTAAAAAGTATTGTTTATGATAGTGTCAAACAACGCTTTATTACGATTCATGGTATCGGTATAGGCTCTGCGGGTCGAATCGATCGAGAAAGCGGAATTGTAATTGATGCGACAGATAATTTGCCGGGTTGGAAAGGTATGCGCTTGGCTGAATTAGTTACAGCTTCAACAGGACTACCGACATGGATTGTTAATGATGCTCATGCAGCGGCGGCAGGAGAAGACTGGATTGGTGCGGCTTCTCATGTGCAATCTTCGATAATGTTAACGATAGGAACAGGAGTTGGCGGTGCACTTGTTCATTATGGTGAAGTGATCTCCGGTCAGTATGGAGGCGCAGGTGAATTAGGGCATATGATTCTGCATCCGGGCGGTCTGCCTTGTAATTGCGGTAAAAAAGGATGTGTAGAACAGTATATATCAGGAACAGCTCTACATCGGCGCGCAGATGAATATGTACCGGGCTGGAATGCGTATACGTTGATGAGAGAAGCGAAACAAGGCACAACAGAAGCACTTTTTGTATTAGATGGTTGGATTAATGATCTTGCAAATACGATTATTAATATGGATCAAATCTTTGATCCACAAGCGATTATTATCGGTGGTGGCATCATTGTTACACGTGGAACGTGGTGGGAATTATTGCTTCAGCGTATTCAAGAATTAGGTGGTAGACCGGTATTATTGATGCCTGCACAACTAGGTAATCATGCAGGCATGGTAGGAGCGGCTCGGATTGCGATGTTAAATGCTAGCTTGTAATAATTGCTGTGCTTGGGCGATACGTACAGGATCAAGAGCAAGATTGATATCGCTATGGATACGTACAGCACTACCCAAATGAACTTCTTGTATCGAAGTATTTGTAACAAAATCAGCCAGACTCTGCAAAGTTAATCCTGCTCCAGCAATCAATTGTATCGGGTACTGTGTAGCTAAGCGATTCAGGGCAATCATCTGATCAACAGCTTGTAGCACAGAAGGTTGACCACCAGACGTTAAAATATGAGTAATCTGAGGATAGCGTGACAACATATCCAGACCGCGCTCCAGATCATCCAATTCGTCAAACGCACGATGGAACGTAAAAGGCTTGCCATCTGCTGCATCCAGCAATCGTTCTAAAGCGTTCGTATCAATCTGTCCATCCTCCGTCAGAACCCCGGTTACTATCGCTGCTGCACCTGTACGGGAGATATGACGAATATCTCGCATCATACTGTTTAGTTCCGCATGATCATATCGAAAATGACGACTATGAGGACGCACCATCACATTAACCGGAATATGTACCGTTTCAGTAATATATTCGATGATTCCTAGACTCGGTGTGAGTCCACCTTCTTGTTGAGCGGCGATCAGTTCGATCCGATCTGCACCTGCTTGCTCTGCAATCATCGCATCTTCTGGAGTAGTCGCAATCACTTCAAGTCTTTTTCGCATAATAACCTCTCTTTCTATACTCCTATTTTATAGATAGCTTATTATCAGCATAATATAGCTGATAACGTAGATAGCCAGAGTGCTCCGACCCATGACGAGTACCAAATTCCGTCTAAAAAGAATATGACCTTTGAATTCACGATTGTTCCACTGTAAGTTTGATTTTATTGGACGTTTATCTTGTTTTGCATAAAGCATGACTGATTTAATCACATCATGAATCTATACGTTACATTAGGTGTACAGTGGAGATTTTTCTATTTTCATGTACCATTATGTTAGATAAAGATGTAATATAGTACATTTAAACGAGCTACAATAACAACGAAGAATAACATAGGCTAATATCCAAGTAAAGATTAGCAGGGCATAATTGCCTGTGTCTATCCTTTTTTTATACTAGAAGTAAATAAACAGATGAGAGGAGAGGAGTTCATGGCGGATGTATCTTTTTATCGCAATCTCCAGCTTCCCTTTGTAGAAGGTAAGCGTTGCTATGCGGATGAACTAACCTATCATCGACATTTTCATGAGGAATATTCAATCGGTCTGATTCATCATGGGCATACGGAGGCATGGTGTGATGGTAAGCTGTGGGAAGTAGAAGCAGGTCGTATGATTAGTTTTCCTCCGCATATGCTACATGCTTGTCATCCGAAGCAAGGACTGAAATGGAGCTATGATATGCTTTTTATTGATCCGAAATGGCTAGAAGGTATGGAACAGCAGGAATTGGCACAGATTGATATTCCTTATTTGCTATCCACACAGAAAAATCAAGATTGTACCATACAGATGCAGCAGACGATGAACTCACTAATGAATGGGAATGAACCACTTGAAACTGAAACGGCATTGATTGGATTGCTACAGCAACTTACGCGTAGTGAGCATGGCGATCTGGAGCACCAAAGCATGACCTCACCAGCTGACCGCAAATATGTTGGGATTGTACAGGAGTATTTACATGCGAACTTCCATCGTCCGATCCTGTTAGAAGAGTTGGAGCAGGTCACTTCCATTAGCCGGTTTCACTTGATTAGACTGTTTAAACAGTGGCAACACGTACCACCACACGTCTACCAAAATCTGTTGCGTATTAATTATGCCAAAACAGAGCTACATCGCCAGCGTCCTATTGTAGAGGTAGCAACAGAAGCCGGATTTTATGATCAGAGTCATTTTACCCGGATGTTTACGCGTGTCGTTGGAGTTACACCGCGAAAATATAAAGTTTCGGTTACTTAGGGTGAGGTGCATTGTAGTAAAGCTAGTTATGGTTTGACTTGTGAACTTAAAGTATAAGGTTTGTATAGAAAAGTAGCTACATAGCAATTTTGTACAATAATTCTCTTTTCCTTTTCGCTAGTGTATAGGGAAGAGGAGTGATGAATGATGGATCAAATGAGAGAGCGTGAGCAGCGACTTGCTACACAAGCATCCGCGGCGCTAAAGGCGATTGCACGTCGTCCAGATATTAAAGGATATATAGAGCATAATCCGTCTAGCTATGCCCTACTACAGCGTGCAGCAGCACGTTATGTGACAGGAGAAGAGCGGTCGCAAGCGTTAGAGGTGGCTAATCAGCTGATAGACTATGGTTATGCGATATCGCTAGAATACATCGGTGAAAATACATTATCGGTCGCAGCCTGTCAGCAGGCACAACAAGAGCTTATCGGATTAATCCTTGAGATGGGGCAGCAGGGAGTGCGTGGACGTGTCTCGTTTGACCTGTCGCATATTGGTCTGCTTGTAGATCGTGAGCTAGCGCTTCGCCATCTCCTAGAGTTAGGAGAGTTATCGCAGAGGTATACGATTGAGCTATTTATTAGCATGGAAGAGTCGGCAAAAACGGAGTCGATCTTGGAGGTCTATCGCCAAGCGGTAGCAATCTATCCGCTGATCGGTATTACGTTACAAGCACAGCTGAATCGGACATCAAGCGATGCATTAGATGTGCTAGCTAAAGATACACGTGTACGGATTGTTAAAGGAGCATACGAGGAGCCAGATACGATTGCACTTTCACGTTCAGCAGAGCTAGATCAGCGGTATGAAGAGCTATTCGAGTTAGCTGTACAGCGGGGCTGTCATATTTCTATTGCCACGCATGATGAAGCGCTAATCACTCGATTATTGCAATATGACTCCAAAGAAGCGGCTTCAGTTGAGCTAGAGCTATTGTATGGGATTCGTCCAGAACTGTGCGTGAAGTTACGCGAGCAAGGTTACCCTGTACGTATTTATTTAACCTATGGGCAGGAGTGGTATCTATATCTATGTCACCGGATTGCAGAGTATCCGCCTAATTTGTTTCAAGCACTTGTCGATATAGTAGGCGGTGAGCGGGAAGCGCCTGTTCTGCAATACCATGTAACATAACAACGATAAAATGTACCCAAAAATAATATGTTCAGGTCTAAAAGAGAAACACACGGATACGCTATGGAGCGTAATTCGTGTGTTTTTGGTTTGTCTTCATTTTGATTCAGCAATTCACTGAGCACTCATTTATTTTAGCTTCAGAAGCTTTGCTACTTTAAAAGCTTTTTGGAATGAACTTGATTGTATAGTGGATAATTTGATGTTCTAGATTGCAATTTTAAGATTTTTAAAATGAATCTCAGTCTTTTTAGTTGGAAATCTGGAATTTTCGGACATCCACCCTTATAATAGATAAGATACCTACTCTGACAAAGATTATTGCTGTTTGTCAGAATTTTGGTGCTCAAATCATTTTTCTCATTAAACTTAGTCGTGCTGGTATAGATAAGCACTTATTATGAAAACGTAACTGAGATGGACGGGAGACAAAGATGGATCAACCGTTATATGGAATATGGATCGGAGACGTATTTTTTTGTTTTTCCGGTGAAATGTCTGAACCTAAGGTCGATGCTTGGATGAAAGTCATGCGTCGTCTGGAAATGCCTATTGGTCGCAAACCTTTTGCACAGTCTGGATTACGTCTGGCTGAATTGAAGTTTGGTCCTTCGGGAAATACGAATGCGAAAGAAGCACCTACACGTCGTGCAGGTAGAAGTAAGCGTCTGCCAGGCCGAATGGTAGAAGGGTTAGCTCTGTCCCCTGAGCAAGCGTATGATTTGCTACTCAATTGGGATGAAGCATTATTAGCACGTCAAGGCATTACACCAGGCGGAGAGATGCGCTACTGGCACAAAGCTGTTCAATTTGCTCAAAAGCTGTTGCGTGAAGGTAAAATTTTGCCGGATAGTACAGTGATTGCAGGAACAGGTCGCCGTAGTGCTCAAGCTACATTACATGGAACATGGAAACCTCTTTTACAAGGGGAAGACCGTGAAATGTTTGTCAAATTAGCAGATGCTATTCCGATGATAGGATTATCGGCATTGTCATTATTTCCTGCTTCAGAACCGGATCGTCCTGCACAAGCGCGCGCAGATGTTCTTCACTCATTTTTAGTAGCAGTGATGGATGCTGAGATTCGGCGTATGTTCCGGGATGCAGGTTACGGGAAATTTAGAGCTTATATGGCGGCATACCGCCGGGGCACTTCACCTCAAGCTCATCTATGGTGGAATTCGATGTTCGATGCTACAGGCGATCTAGCAGTACAAGGAACTGCCGATGATATGGCTGAACTGGCTCAACAGATTCGTGAACATAATGGAGCAGCAGTCCCTGTTCCAGAAGTGGAAAATGTAGAAGAACGCAAAGGAGAATTGCGTCTGGTCGTGCGATTAGAACCACCAGTCTCAGCAGATGCTACTCCTGCGGAACAAGCGATGTACTCAAATACTCAAGAATGGCGTATGTCTTTCTGGGCAGATGATGAATCTGACGCAGCTATTTTGATACCTGTCGGTGTATTATGGAAACATGGAGATGCAGAGCTAGTCGTGCGTGGTCGTACGTATGAAAATGTGCAACAGCATATTTTGATTCAGCTCGGTCAAGCCGCAGAACGCTCACCGATTGTCGCTTCATTTTTAGAAGTGTCCAGCCCTGAAGGTGGATATATGGAAGCGGCGGATGTATATACGTTTCTCAAAGAAGATGTGCCTCGATTGCGCAAATCCGGTGTAGCTGTACAGATTCCTTCACGTTGGACAAGAGAAGGTAAGCGCCGTAGCGGAGTCAAATTAAAACTCAAAACACCGCAAGACAGCAGTCGTGGCCCTGAAGAAACATCCCGTCTGGGCATGAATCAGATGGTGGCTTTTGAACCGGAAGCTGTGCTAGATGGCAAAACATTAACAGCCGCCGAACTCGCAGAAATCGCTAAAAACGGTGTGCCTTTGATTCCTTTCGATGGTGGATGGATCGAAGTCGATCTGACCGAGATTCGTCAGGTGTTACGCTTTATCCGTCGTCATGAAGAAGGCGAAATTTCATTTAATGAATTGATGCATATCTATGCGGATGAAGATGAAAATTCATGGAATGGTCTGCATATTTTTGAGATCGAGACCGGATCATTACTTAATGGTCTGATGGAAGGTAATGCCTGGCGTGATATTCCAGTGCGTGAAGTGCCTGAAGGTCTACATGGTACACTGCGTCCTTATCAAGAACGAGGATTCCAGTGGCTTGCCGCTATGCGTGATCTAGGATTCGGAGCTTGTCTGGCGGATGATATGGGACTTGGTAAAACAGTACAGGTGATTACTTGTATGCTCGATCAACCTGCCGCAGGTCCACGTTTAATCGTATGCCCGACATCTTTACTCGGGAACTGGCAACGTGAGTTAGAACGATTTGCTCCTGAAATGAATCTATATATTCATCATGGCAGTCGTCGTCCGCGTGGCGAAGAGTTTCTTCAGGAAGCTAGATCACATGATATCGTACTAACTACGTATCATCTAGCAGGACGAGATGGTGAAGATTTACGTGAAGTCCACTGGGCTTCGATCGTATTAGACGAAGCACAATATATTAAAAATTACCGTACCAAACAAGCGCAAAGTGTAATGAAACTTAATGCACCTCACCGAATAGCGATGACAGGGACACCTGTAGAAAATCGTCTAAGTGAGTTATGGTCGATATTCCAATTCTTGAATCCGGGTTATCTGGGTACCTCTTCTTCTTTCCGTCAGACGTATAATGCGTCTGGAGTCGAAATGGAGAGTCGCTTACAGACATTGCGCAAATTAGTTGCTCCATTTATGTTGCGTCGTCTCAAAAGTGATCCTGATATTCGCCGTGATCTACCGGATAAGATTGAATTGAAATCGTATTGTTATATGACAGTTGAACAAGCAGGTCTGTATCAAAGTGTTGTATCTGAAATGTTAGGACGGATGGGAAGCAGTGGCGGCATTACACGTAAAGGAATCGTACTGTCTTCATTGACCAAATTGAAGCAGATTTGCGATCATCCTCATCTGGTAGCTAGCAATGGTAAGCCAGATACGTCCAAGCAAGAGCGTTCCGGTAAAATGGCACGATTGATCGAACTACTCGATATGATTCGAGATAGCGGAGAATCTGCGCTGGTCTTTACCCAGTATGTTGAAATGGGTGAATTACTAACTGCACGCTTGAGTAAGCATTACGGACAAGAACCGTTCTTTTTACATGGTGGAGTCAGCAAAGTATTGCGTGACGAAATGATCGATGCTTTTCAAAATGATCAAGGGCCACCGTTATTTGTACTATCTCTCAAAGCAGGTGGAGTCGGGTTAAATCTAACACGAGCGAATCATGTTATTCACTATGATCGTTGGTGGAATCCTGCCGTAGAGAATCAAGCGACAGATCGTGTATTCCGTATCGGACAGCGTCGTAATGTACAGGTGCATAAGTTGATCTGTCAGGGTACACTAGAAGAGCGTATTGATGAATTGATAGAAAGTAAAAAAACATTGGCAGAACAAGTAATCGGTACAGGCGAACAATGGCTAACCGAAATGTCAGACGAAGAATTGAAGCAACTGGTATCTCTTCAATCTGCGGAATGGGGAGCTGACGAATGAGTACTACAGAATGGACAGTAAGCAACTGGCAAGTTGATACAGGGCAGATTCAGGCTGATGTGTATCCAGCTACAGCCAAACCTACAGCAGAGTCGAAAGTGATATTGCATATCGATCTTCCTGCTGAAGAAGAAAAGCAAAAAATGCTTCAATCGTTAAGTGCTTCAGCATGGAGTATGTATCTATTGCTGAATATGGAGTCTCCTTCTTCAACAACAGCCAAAGAGATTGAGCTTATGCCCAAACATGTGCTTCAAGATGTACATGAATGGTCTGGAGCTGGAGAAGATTTACTGCTGTATACGCCTTATTTCAAAGACCAATCGTCTTCTACTATCGATCTACCTGTGCATCAAGTGGAGAGTTCATTAGAGCAACAAAGTTCTCAAGTGCAAGCTCTAATCGATTACTCTGGTGAACGATTATCGGCTAACCCATTGCTTGCATGGGAACTGGCAGGGTGGAGTCCACAAGTATTATCTAAAGATATTTTCCATATCTGGGGACAGCAAGTATCGGCTCAAGCTCAAAGTGAATTTGCTATAGAAGACGGGACAATGGCAGGACAATCTTTTTCCGATGAACCTAATCTAGGCAGTTTACTGGCAGAAGCGGCTACCGCTGGAACATTGCATCAACCCGGAGAAGGTCTGGCAGAAGTAGAAGCATATTTGAATAAATCCAACAAACAATGGAACAAACAACTAGAAGGTGCCACTGCCAAAAAATTAATTCCATTTGTCGAAAATAAAGAGTTACAATTACCAGATATCGAAGCATTATTACCAGGCGTTCAAGGAGCAAGTACAGGTTATCAAGAAGTTCGTAAACAAGTGGCAGAACGTATGATGCGGAGTCATTTTGCAAAATAAAGGAGTTTTAGAATGAATACCAAAAAGCCACTACGTGTGCAGTGGAATATGATTATTCCAGCCAGTGTGCTGTTATCAGGAGTACTATTGGCAGGTTGTGGAGCAAGTGCAGAGCAATCAGCTACGACAGCTCCAACATCGGCAAGCAATACATCTAATGCAACTACCCAGACACCATCTTCATCAGCACAGACAACAGGCACAACCAGTGCAAATGCAACAACAGCAAGCACGACAAATAGCACAGGTGATACATTACTACAACAGCGTGAAGACAGTTCACTTCAATCGACTATTAAAAAGATGAACGGTAAAATGGTGATTACCAACCCCGAGTCGATGACTGTGATTGTGAACAAAAAGCGGTCATTACCAGATGGGTATATTCCGCCAGATTTGGTAGTACCCAAAGTAGCGTTCTCTTATGATGGTGTATTAGAAAAAAGTCATATGCGTAAAGAAGCCGCAGGCGCATTAGAAAAACTATTTGCTGCATCCAAAAAAGCAGGGCTTGATCTAAGAGCTGTGTCTGGTTACCGTTCATATAAGCGTCAGGTGACGATCTACAATAATAACGTAGCGACCAAAGGTCAAGCTTATACCGATCGTGTGAGTGCGAAGCCAGGAACAAGTGAACACCAGACTGGTCTAGCGATTGACGTATCAGGCCCGGGTATCGGTTATGGTCTGGAGCAGTCTTTCGGAGCAACCGCAGAAGGCAAATGGTTAGCCAAACATGCAGCAGAGTACGGATTCGTGATCCGCTACAAAAAAGGTGCAGATGCGATTACCGGCTATACATGGGAACCATGGCATATTCGTTATATTGGTAAAGAATTAGCGGAAGATGTAACAGCTAAAAATCTAACGCTTGAAGAATATTTTGACGAAGATCAGATTCAGAAATAAAGGAGGGAAGCTATGAACCATCGGCGGAAAATGACGGTATTTGCTACTATTTTACTGTTGGAAGCGACCGGATGTGCGTTTAACCCAGGCGCATCGATTCAGAAGTCGACTCCATCTGTTGAAGCGTCAGTTGCGCCATTGGTTCAAGAAGGCAAGATCAGTCTCTATGCGAGTGAGGAAAAAGATGGGCTCTATCACAATATAGCGATTGATGATGGTCAAGGCGAGCAAGCGCAACATTATGACTGGGAGACAGTAAGCAACCCGGGTTATGAACCGATGATTCATGAACAAGATTTGAATGGAGACGGGCAAGCAGAGATTATTGTAATCACGACAAAAGGCTATGGAACAGGGGTATACATATCCGAAGCCCATGTGATTGAACCAAAACAGCAGACAGAAGTAGCAGTGGAAGATGCACTGGCATATACCAAAGCTCATGTTTCTTTTTCTGTTGTGCATAAGTCTGGCAAATCTCTGGTCAACGCCAATGTGGCAGATCAACCTGCGGTAGAAATACCTTTAGACCCTACCGATCGGAATGAGTTACCACAATTCGGTAATATTATTGATTATCATGTAGGTGAAGATCAGACATTAACAGCAGAAGTGGCGGCTCAATTAGCCGATGGTGAAGCAGTAGGCACTGCTATTTTACATTATCGGTGGGATGAAGGAACAATGAAAGTCAGTCAGATTACATTCGAAGCTGTCGCCTCCTAATATAAATCAAAAAGCATGCGTTTCTCATCATAGGATGGAGATCGCATGCTTTTTGCGTTATAGAGATATTGTAAATAAAGAAAACAGTATCTAGAAGATCAGATCAATTGGTCGATTCTTTGCGTACATAAGGCGGTGGTGGAGTCACTGAATCGTCTAACGATAAGACTTCTTTACGCAGATTCAGCATTTTGAGATCCAATTCATCTGCGGCTTTGGCGGCTTCGGTCAGTTCATGTACGATATGTGCAGGTACCTGTTTGTCATACTTATAGAAAATAATATGTTCCAGACTCGCCCAGAAGTCCATCGCCAGTGTACGCATTTGAATCTCCACTTTGACCCAGCGTTTTCCTTCCATCAATACCAGTGGAACCGCTACAATCACATGTAGACTTTGGTATCCATTGGACTTGGGATTAGCGATATAATCTTTGATTTCGATAATCTTAATATCTTCCCGTTGCTGTAGATGATTGAACATCCGGTAAATATCTTGTACAAAAGCACACACAATACGCATTCCTGCAATATCATGAATATGTTCAAAAATATTATCAACCGTTGTATCGAGTCCTTTACGAACTAGCTTTTCGATCATACTTTTAGGATCTTTAAGACGGGTTTTGATATGTTCGATCGGGCTGAATCCATCGGTTAATTCCCATTCAGCTTGAATCAATTTGATTTTGTTCTGTAATTCTTCCAAAGCCAGTTCATATAGAATCGGTAGCTTTTTCCACTCTTCAAATTGCTTGAGTGTATCTGCATGTTCACTAATTTCTTTAAGTTTGGATAAATCCAGATTGTTTAGATTTAACGAAATAATCTTGTCTATTTCACTCATACCAGTCACCTCTGCTTCTATTGTACATGGGTTGAAAAGGTAAACAAAATTTGTGACATTAGCAATAGTCAACTTTATGATTTAAAAGCTTCGATTAAAAAGCGTGACGGAGCCACTGTTTTGCCATGATGCATAGCTGGAGAAGAGACATATAGTTCTTGCTTGGCTCGTGTTACTGCAACATAAGCAATACGGCGTTCTTCTTCCAGAGCTGCTTTCATCAAGACCCCTTCTTTATCAGGGCCTTTCATATTTTGCGCAGCTCGTACATCTTCAGGAGCAAAGTCTTGCAAAGCCGCTTCATGCGGTAAAATGCCTTCTGAAGCTCCAAGTAGATACACACAAGGAAATTCCAATCCTTTAGCACGATGAATCGTCATTAGATGCACACCTTGAGGTGATTCTTGTTTGAGTAGTTCGGTCATTTTTTCTCGTTTCATCGACAATTCATCTGCGAATTTGACCATTTCTTCTACAGTAGCAAATTTGCCAGCAGCACTTTCCAATTCATCCAGTGTTTCACGGATCGTATCTTTGTGACGGGTTGCCGGGCCACTAAAGTCTGCACTGGCGAATTTATCATAAAATACACGCCGAATTTCTTGAATCGCATAAAGTGGCTTCATTTCTTTGATCTTTTTGAGAAAAACGATTCGATCTTTCACCTGTTGACGTTGAAACGATTTGAGCCGATCCCAATGATAAAGATGAATCAGTGGATATTTCTTCGATTGCTGTTGTTCTTTCATCATAATATGATCCATACCGGCATCTCTTGAAATGTATAATGGGCCAATGACACCAGGTAATGCATCCATACGACGCGGCTTAATCGCTAAGCGCAAATGATCCATAATCGGGCGAATCAGTGCATGATCATAAAATACAGGAGCTTCCCCATATTGAATAAATGGAATATCTTCCATCAACAATCGCTCTGCAATCGCCCGCGTACCACTGATTGTCCGGTGAAGTAGAGCGATATCGCCGAGCGGAATACCTTGCGTTTGTTGTTCTAACAATCGTTGTACCACTTGATCGGCTTCGGCATCCGCATGAGCGGGACGCAAATAACGTGGTGCTTGACCTGCGGCTACGCCTGCTTTTAATATTTTATGATGGCGTGCGGTATTATGCGTCACAATATGTGTACCCAGACCTAGAATCTGTGGATGGCTACGATAATTAATATCCAGCGCAATAATCTTAGTTCCCGGATATTCTTGCGGAAAGTTCAAAATGTATTCTTGCTTGGCTCCGTTAAATGAATAGATCGTCTGATCATCATCACCTACGACCATTAAATTACGATGAGCATCTGCGATTTTGCGAACCATGCCATATTGCAGTCGATTGCTATCTTGAAACTCATCCACCATAATATATTGAAAACGTTCCTGTAATATCGCTAACGTATGCGGATCATCTAGCAATTTATCGGTACGTAGTAAGATATCATCAAAGTCTATACGGCGATATTCTTGCTTCCATTCTTCATAACGACAAAGTAAAGCGCAACGATCTCGCTCTTCAGGCGTATCTTTAGGTAGATCCTCTGCTGATCCGCCGTCTAGCTTCATCGCAGATAGCGTGGCTAACAATGTCTCCGGTGGAGTGGTACTGGTCGAACCGATCTCTCGTCGTAATCGTTGCAAAACGGCATGTTGAGCACGCGCATCTCCAAAGATTTCTTCTGTAAGATTGCCATATCGTCTCAGCATCAACAGACCGAAAGAATGAAAGGTGCGAGCTTCGACAGCACGCGCTTTGGCGGCAGAAATGCCGGGCAATGCGGCTATTCTTGATTTCATTTCAGCAGCGGCTTTGGTGGTAAAAGTCACTAACAAAATCTGACGTGGATCTATGTTACGTACAGATAATAAGTATCCTGCACGAGCAGTCAATACAGTAGTCTTGCCACAGCCTGCTCCAGCCAATGCCAAAAGTGGACCTGTGCCATGCCTTACCGCTTCAATTTGCGGAGCATTAAGTAGAATACCCTGACTTTCCAGAGCACGGAAAAACGAAGCATCTCCCTCTTCATCCGAAATAAGAGTTATACTGGTATCACGAGGTGCGCTTTCGGCAGCCGGAACAGTTGTATGCGGTTGAATACCTTGAGGTCGTGGGTAATCTTGCCATAGGGTGTCTTTCAACAGATAAATCTTCCTTTCCGGCTTATCTTTTTCAAGTACAGCAGAAATTTGGTATGATAGAAGCAACCCGTATCCGGGTACTGCTATACATATCCTTCTATTATAATGGATAGATAGCAGTTGAAGTAGTACCCTGAGTATATTCATATGAAAAATTCAATGAAACGGTAACGACTATTTATGTATGATCTATATATAAATGGTGTGAATTAGAGGAGGAGAACAGTCATGAATTTGTTGCAACGGCTCAAAAGTGGCGCAGGTAAAGCGACCGAGCGTGCACAGAATGCAGTAGAGATTAACCGGTTAAACGGTCATGTGACAGATATTGAACGCGAAATCGAGGTTCATTATTTGCGGATGGGTCAAGTATTTTACGAAGGGTACCGTGCCGGAGACATGTCCATTGCTGAAGAAGAGATGACTGATTTATGCAAAGCATGTGATCTGTTAATGGAAGAGATTGATGAAGTACACGCTAAAATTGCTGTTCTCAAAAATGAACGCGTCTGCGAATGTGGAACCGTTGTCTCATTGGAAGCTAATTTCTGTCCGAATTGTGGACGCAAAATGGAAAAGTTGCCAGTCACCGTCAAACGTGAACAAGGATTTGGTGATGATCCTGATGATGAACGCAATTCACCTATCGTGTATCCAACTCAGTATGAACAAGAACTGGATGAAGAAGACGAAGAGTTGCAAGATGTTCCTGTAGACGAAGAAGAATCGCGTCGTGCAGAGCGTCTACGTGAAGAGCATGAACGTCAGGAAGAATTGGATCGTCTTGTACGCTCATGGAAAGAAAATCTAGGCGTAGATGACAATGTAGATGAAGAAGATTTTCCAGGGCAACCGGAATCTAAAGTAAAATTAGAAAAAGAAGAGTTGCCAGCAGAACCCGCACATAAGCCGGTCATTCCTGCTGCGGCAACTGCTACGCCAGTCACACCTACACCTACTATGGTAGAAGAAGATATGGAGCCTGAACTCGGCACAGATATGTTCAGTTGTCAGGTATGTGGAAGTGCTTTGCAAAAAGGTTCCAAATGGTGCCCTAACTGTGGAGCAGAGCAGTTGTAATCTACTGATTATTGCTTGAATGATAATGAATATGCTTATCTTCAATACATCAACATCGATCGTTTGAAGACCACTCGGGAAGGATGACGAACCTGATGGAACAATTGCTTAATCATTTACGCCATCTCGGGTTTACAGAATTGGAAGCCAAAGTGATGGTAAGTCTGACTCAGCAAGGTACACAATCCGGTTATGAAGTCGCTAAGCGACTGGGTGTATCCAGATCTAATGTATATGCTACATTGCAACGTCTGGTATCCCGGGGTGTGCTTCAGTTGACTCCAGGGGAGCCTGCTCGTTACACCATGATGCCTATCAAAGAATTTACCCACATGATCTCAGGTCAGGTGGGTGAATCTTTATCGTATTTAGAACAACATATGCCTAGTGAAACTCATGAACAACCGTCTTTTTTTATAGTAGAAGGAGAACGTAAAGTCATTGAGACATTAAATCGTGAGTTGGATAAAGCAAGCGAAGAGATTGTAGCTGGAATATGGCGGGAAGAAGCCAAATGGTCAAGGCAAGGATTAGAGCGAGCAGAGCAACGTGGTGTACGAGTCTTATGGTCTTTTGAAGGCGAAGAAGATGGCAAATTTTCAGGCATGCTACCGTTAACAGCAAGTCAACAAGGCGGGCGCAAGTTCTGGTTAGTGGTCGATCGGCGTTGGTGTATTGTAGGGATGAGAGGCGATGAATTGCCTGCCCAAGCCATTGTTACCGAACATCCACTGATGGTGGAATTGTTACTTCAGCATTTTGCCCAGGAAATTATTCTATTTGAACTTGAAAATGACCTGGGTGCTGAGTTAGTTCGGCGCTATGGAGAAGGATATGAACAGATTTTGAGTAAATATATGCCTGGCTTTGTACAGAAAGAAACAGATTAAAGAGTGAGTAGCTTCTGGAAAACATCGATACAATAATTGCCTTCATGAGGAACAAATTGTTCACGCTGAACTGTGAGCTTGTGAATCATTGGTGTAGAATCTGTCGTATAGACCCCAGAAGCCATCACTTTATCGCGTGTACCTTGATATAATTCAATCATAGCTTGTAAAGGAGCTTCAAAAATACCAGACACTTCATCCACTTGTAATTGATACTGTTGAAGTTCGTACGGACTGAATGCACCGAATACACTGCTAACTTCACGATCGATAAATGCTCCATGCCGCGTACTGCCAATCGTCTCATCACGTACATCAAGTAGATGAGTTAATTGCTCATAATGTAGCGGAACCCCTAATTCTTCTTGTATTTCACGAGCGGCTTCGATAAAAGTCTCTCCAGCAGATAAATGACCTGCTGCTGTAATATCATACATATCTGGAAATGTATCTTTGTCAGGATGACGTTGTTGAAAGACCAATTGGCGCCCTTCTGAGGTATCTCGTATTAACCAGCAATGAAACGTATGATGCCAGTGACCTAGCCGATGAACTTCAGAGCGTTCACAGGTGCCTAGATGTTGATCTTGTTCATCATAAATATCGAGCCATTCAGTTGTTACCATTTCGTGACACTTCCCTTCAAAGTTAAATATTTCATATTCAAACAAGTCATATTTGTTCTATTATTGAATTATAAGTTGTTTTGGCAACGTAAAAAAAACGACTTTCTACTATTATAATAGTAGAGTTCTTACAGAGAAGAAATACTATTATTCGGAGAGGATGAGAAACAATGGAATGTATTGTAAAATTTGATGTTGTTCATGACCATGAAGTGAAGTCGTTACGAGGTCTTGTATTCGTAGATGATGACAAAGTGCCAACAAACGAACAGCTTGAAGGTATGTTTAAAGATATGAAATATGAAGTAACTGTAGATCGAGGAGACTCTTTACGATTTGTGCCTACCCAATCGCCTGCTTCTTTTCAGTATATTCGTATCAAAGAATTAGATACAGGCAACAAAAAGTTTACAGAAGATCGGGATTTAAAAGGAATACTGTCCAACTTGCTGCCTACCTCTAATCGTCCTATTTAAAACGAGTAGTGATACAGAGGGAGCAGAAAAATGATTACAAGGTTGCAATATGTTCTGATTCTTTAAAAAAACCTCTTTCCATAGATGCGGAAAGAGGTTTTTTGTGCGTATTCACGCAGGTGCCTTATGTAGCTCAGATGTACATTGAGGACAACGGCTTGCTTTGATCGAAATTTCAGTCATACAGTAAGGACATTCACGTGTTGTTTTCTCTGGTGCAGGTTTTTCATGTTCTTTACGTTTCATCATATTAATACCTTTGATCAGAAGAAACACACATAGCGCAACGATTAAGAAATCGATCACCGTATTGATGAATTGTCCGTATGCGATCACAGACGCTCCTGCCTTTTCAGCGTCTGCAAGAGAAGGGTACACTACCGTAGAACCGCTGAATGTTCTATCCAAGTCCCAGAATAAATTGGAAAAATTAGTACCTCCGAGCAATTTCCCGATTGGAGGCATGATGATATCATTAACGAGAGACGTTACAATCTTACCAAAAGCGGCTCCAATAATAACCCCTACGGCTAAATCAATCACATTTCCACGTACCGCAAACTCTTTAAATTCTTTCACTAAGCCCATAGTTCTTAACTCCTCTCTTTTATCATATTTGAATAAAATACATTACTTTGGGGTAATGCTCCATTATGCCTTTTAAACAATATAATTTTAACATAAGCGATAATGAGTAATAAATGGAATAATGTCATGACTACACAATTAACATCCTAAATTAATTAATGTAAAGCAGATAATAGGCGATAAACCTAAAATTTGAATTGTTAAATGAATTATTCATTATTTAATAGAGGACTAGATAATAAGACTCAATTTGGTTAGTGAAAACAAATAAAGTGAGACTTAGGTATAGTCATCCGACATTTAGTGTTTCTTTTTGCTCAGTTCAAAAGAGATAGAAAGTCGAAATTTAAATAAATAAAGTTTTATTTTTATACTAGATTTCGACATGATTTTCAGGTAACCTATTTTATAATTATTCGAAACGAATAAAAAGAGACAGGATTAACAGGAGGGAATTAATTGTGAGAAACCAGAACGTGCTTAATGAACAGTGGATGCAAAAACGGAATGGTGTTAAAACTTTCTTTCATAAACTTTCCGTAGATCCATCGCTCAAGCAGGAAAAAGAAGGAAATAAAGATTTTGATGTAAATGAATGGTTAGAGATGGCGACTTCTCCATTACCTGAAGAAATATCCCATCAGTATGGCATTTATGAAGATAAAATGTATCGTCCTTTACAAACAAATACCCATCACGGAGTGAATGTTGCTGTGTTAGTGGACTTGCTTTTCAAACAATCTGGTTTGAAATCCAGTGCGGACGATCTTGTAAAACATATGAATAATGGTGGTACACTGGAAGGATTTATTACAAAACAGGACATCTAAATTGCCTAAAAAAGTAAAATGTAAGAAAATTTGCAATTGAAAGAGGTTTACAAAATTTTCAGAACGCATTATAATGAGCGCAGGAGTTATTCAAAACGAATAACTTTTGGATTGGAAATCATATTACACAAATGTAATATTTTAGAATCTTAACTATTAAACTAATGAAATCATACAAACAATTTTAGGAGAGGTGGGCACGTAATGAAAATCAGTTTTAAAGGTATTGATATGGAGGGTACGCCTCAAGAAGTATTTATGCTAATTCGATTGATTGACGGTCCGCTTCAAGAAAAGAATCATATAGAATCAAGGGCATCCGTTAACGAAGAAGTGTTGGAGACAAGTCAAAGTGAATGGACAGCGATTTCTACTCAATGGGCAGCTAAACAACCACTTCATACACAAACCTTTTTTCAAACTCCGTTAAATCCCTATCAGGTGTACCCGGATCATGTGGCTGATGAAGAAGTTACGACATTTGCCAACCTCGGCACCTAAGATGTTTCCTACTATGCAGAACACACAATTAGATTTATGGACAGAGTTGTGATACTCTAACGATTCCAACCCAGTCACAATAGACGGCAATCTCTCGTAATCGTAGGCATTATGTGAACGCCGTTATTTCTTATTCAAACTATGTTACAAATTTGTAATAAATAAATGACAAACTGTAACTGATTGTGCTACAACTTGGTTGGTTCGTTTTTTGAAAGTAATCATAAGGGGATATTTTCAAAATAGGAGGAGTGCGAAAAGTCATTCAATCTACAAGTAAAGAGTGATCCAACAGGTTCGTAGCCTTGAGATCAACTCAACTTATACGTAATTGGAGGTAGGATTGTGGAGATTAAACAATATTTTAATATTATTAAAAAGCGATTGTGGTTGGTACTTTTAATTATTGTGGTGATTACGGTCGGAACAGGCGTGTACGCTTATATGACAAATAGCCCGCAATACAGTGCTACAGCCAAATTGGTTGTAAACAGCAGCCCAACAGCAGGTGATGACAGTACGACAGCTAATATCGGAGCGATCAACTCTAATATTCAGTTAATCAAAACGTACAAAGAAATTATTAAAACGCCTGCCATTATGAACAAAGTGGTAAAAGAGTATCCAGATTTGAATGCCAATGCTTCACAGTTGATCAATCAAGTTAGCGTAAATGCAGTGAATGAAACACAAGTCATGTCAGTCTCAGTAGTGGATACCTCTTATGAGAATGCTGCTAAAAAAGTAAATGCGATTGCAGCGGTATTCCAACGTGAAATTCCAACACTGATGAATTTTGATAACATTATTATTTTGGACAAAGCAGACCCTAGTGTTTCTACACCGCCGATTACAACAAGCCCGATGTTATTTGTATTAATCGCATTGGTATTGTCAGTGGTTGTAGGTATTGCGATTGCCTTTTTACTGGAGTATATGGACGATTCGATCAAAAGCGAGGAAGATATCCGCGATGTTCTCGGAATGCCTGTGCTTGGAGTGATCGCCAAAATGAAAGAAGAAGACATGACGGCAAAAGAAAGAGTGCCAGCTAAGCCGTTTACAGGAGGTGGAGAACGTGCCAACCACACTTAAATGGCCGTTAATTACCAAAGAAAATCCAAAGTCATTGATCGCAGAATCTTATAAAGGTCTGCGTACTAATATTGATTTTTCCCGATTGGATGCCAAAGTGAAAAGCATTATCGTCACTTCTGCAACATTGGGCGAAGGTAAAAGTACTACTGTCGCTAATCTAGCGATTGCTTATGCAGAGACAGGACGTAGTGTTCTTATTATTGATGGAGACTTACGCAACCCGGCAATGCACCGCATTTTCAACATTTCAAACAATGTAGGGTTATCGAATGTGTTGTTTGATAAAGATGATCTATCCAAAGCGATTCAATCGACTCGCACATTGAATCTAAGTGTTATGACTTCCGGTGCTGTACCGCCGAATCCTTCTGAGATTCTAGGGTCGAAGCGAATGGAAGCTTTGATGGACGAAGTGAAGTCAGAATACGATCTTGTCATTTTGGATACCCCCCCTTTGTTACCATTTACCGATGCACAGGTAGCGACGCCGCTATGTGAGGGTGTTGTTATGGTGATCAAAGCAGGTGGAGCCAGTCGTAAAGATATTGTCAAAGCAACAGCTAGTCTTGAATTTGTAGGTGCTCATGTATTAGGAGCTGTACTGAATCAAGCGAGCCGCAAAACATTAACAACAGCGTATCATGAAGAGCAATAACTAACTTTCAACTATATAGGTCAAGCTTGGGGTAATGTCTCCTGCACCCATATCACTGGAGATACTCGGTCATGCTGTGGGCTACAGAAGTAGCCTTAGACGTTTATCGTCAAGGGTATGATGGTGAGGACGGGTTGAATGCCCGGATTCGTATAATGTTACAGAGCCGGAATGTGAATAGGCTGAAGATATGCGTTATAGTAAAAAACCATTGGAGAGAATATAACTCCTGTCTTCAGAATTCTCATCGTAACAGAAGGCTCATAAGCATCGATCTTACCTTCTATGAAAAGGTTAAGGTCGGAATGCTTACATACCTGCAACTTGGCCAGCATGATTGTAAACCACACAAAAAAACAGGATAGGGCGTGATTTTATGAAGAAGGTTCGTAAAGCTATCATTCCCGCGGCGGGGCTAGGCACACGCTTTTTGCCAGCAACCAAAGCTATGCCGAAAGAAATGCTGCCGATCGTAGACAAACCAACGATCCAATATATCGTTGAAGAAGCCATCGCTTCGGGTATTGAAGACATTATTATCGTAACCGGTAAAGGTAAACGCGCAATTGAAGATCATTTTGACAATGCTTTTGAATTGGAAGCGACTCTTTTAGAAAAAGGCAAATTGGATTTGCTGGACGAAGTTCAGAAGTCTTCTAAAGTCGATATACATTATATTCGGCAGAAAGAGCCAAAAGGATTAGGGCATGCTGTCTGGTGTGCACGTAATTTTATTGGAGACGAACCATTTGCAGTGTTATTGGGTGATGATATTGTCCAATCGGACACACCTTGTACACGTCAATTAATCGAACAATATGAGCTCACTGAGAAATCAGTCATCGGTGTACAAACGGTTGCTGAAGATCAGACACATCGATATGGAATTATTGATCCGTCGGAACAATTTGGTCGGTTGCATCAAGTTCGCCAATTTGTAGAAAAACCGCCAGCAGGTCAAGCACCATCTAATCTAGCAATCATGGGACGTTATGTACTTACACCGGAAATCTTTGAGTTCCTCGGGGAGCAAGAAGTAGGTGCAGGTGGAGAAATTCAACTGACAGATGCGATCCAACGATTGAATGAATTGCAACAAGTATTCGCTTATGACTTCCAGGGTACACGTTATGATGTAGGTGAAAAATTAGGCTTTATTCAAACAACGATTGAATTTGCTTTACGAAACGAAGACCTGAAAGCACCTTTATTGCGTTCTCTTAAAGAAACATTGGAAAGAGAGTTACTGCAAGAAGAGTTGCTCGTGGTAAGAGGTGATAGCTAATGACTCCAAGACAAGGGAGTGAAGCGGAAGCCTGGGCGAACTATAGCGAATTTTATGCAAGACATGTAGGGAAAACGTCAGCTAGATTACGTTTTTATGTACTGATGAAACGCATGTTGGATATCTTTTGCTCATTGCTCGGTCTGATTGTGTTGTCACCGCTCTTCATTGTACTTGGCATTTTGATCAAACTTGAGGACTCTAAAGGGAAAGTATTTTTCTATCAGACACGGATCGGTAAAGATGAGCAGCCATTTAGGATGTACAAATTCAGATCTATGGTCTCTGACGCTGAAGAACGGCTCAAAGAACTTTTAGAAAAGAATGAAATCCAGGGTGCGATGTTCAAAATGAAAGACGATCCACGTATTACTCGTATCGGTCGCTTTATCCGCAAAACGAGTATTGATGAACTTCCACAATTGTGGAATGTCCTGCGCGGTGATATGAGTCTGGTTGGACCACGTCCTCCATTGCCAAGAGAAGTCGAAGAATATACCAAACGTGACAAATTGCGTCTAAGTGTTATACCGGGATGTACCGGATTATGGCAGGTAAGTGGACGTAACGAATTAAGCTTTGAAGAAATGGTTGATCTAGACCTGAAATATATTGAGAAAAGAGGAATCATGTTCGACATATATATCCTTTTCAAAACAGTTAGAGTCCTTTTCGGTTCTAAAGACGCGTTTTGAGAATAACATCATAAGATAAGGACGAGGTGACACATTAATGAATAAAGATGCCAAAATCTATGTGGCTGGTCATAAAGGATTGGTTGGATCTGCAATCCTGAGAGCTCTAGAAAAAGAAGGATACAATAACTTAATCTATCGCAGTAGTTCTGAATTGGACTTGCGTAAATTAGACGATGTGTATCGCTTTTTCGAACAAGAAAAGATTGATTATGTATTCCTAGCCGCAGCAAAAGTAGGCGGTATTGCGGCTAACAACGATTTCCCTGCTGATTTTATTCGTGACAATTTATTGATTCAGACGAATGTAATCGATGCAGCTCACTTTAATGGAGTGAAGAAACTGTTGTTCTTAGGATCAACTTGTATCTATCCGAAGTTCGCTCCACAACCGCTAAAAGAAGAATATCTTCTTACTGGCGAATTGGAACCAACAAACGAACCTTATGCTATCGCTAAAATCGCAGGTATCAAAATGTGTGAATCTTACAACCGTCAATACGGTTCACGATTTATCTCAGCAATGCCTACGAATATGTATGGCCCAAATGATAACTTTGATCTTAAATCATCTCATGTATTGCCAGCATTGGTACGCAAAATTCATGAAGCAAAAGAAAACAACAGCCCAACGGTTGAAATCTGGGGCACAGGAACACCAAAACGTGAATTCTTACATGCGGATGATCTTGCAGATGCGTGCTTGTTCTTAATGGACAACTACGAAGATAACCAAATCGTGAACGTCGGTGTTGGTGAAGATATCGCCATCAAAGACCTGGCATTGATGATCAAAAACATTGTTGGTTATGAAGGTGACCTTGTATTTAACTCAAGTGTACCTGATGGTACGCCACGTAAATTAGTCGATACAACTAAAATTAATGCACTAGGCTGGAAAGCAAGTATTCCTTTGGAAGAAGGTATCCGCGCAGTCTATGCTGATTTCCGTAATAGCGTTGCTGTTAATCAATAAGTAGTTTTTCTATAAACAAATGAATATCAAAAAAATAAAAACATACTGTGGAGGGAATTAACTATGAAAAGAGCACTAATTACTGGAGTAACAGGACAAGATGGATCGTACTTGGCGGAACTGCTTTTAGAAAAAGGATATCAAGTATTTGGACTTCGTCGTAGAACAAGTACACCGAACTACGAGAATGTCGCTCATATCCAAGATAAAATCGAATGGATCTCTGGTGATTTGACAGATTTGGCTTCATTGATCGAAGCGGTACGCATCTCTAACCCTGATGAAGTATACAACCTAGCAGCACAATCATTCGTAGCAGCTTCTTGGCCACAACCGATCGCAACAGGTCAATTAACAGCACTAGCTGTAACAAACATGCTAGAAGCGGTACGCATCGCTAAGCCAGATGCTCGTTTCTACCAAGCATCCAGTAGTGAAATGTTTGGTAAAGTACAAGCTATTCCACAAGTAGAGACAACACCTTTCTATCCGCGTAGCCCTTACGGCGTAGCTAAATTATATGGACACTGGATCACAGTCAACTATCGTGAAAGCTTCAATATGTTCGCTTGCTCCGGTATCTTGTTCAATCACGAATCACCACGTCGTGGTCTTGAATTCGTAACTCGTAAAGTCACTGATGGTGTAGCACAGATCAAATTGGGTCTGGCAACAGAGCTTCGTCTAGGTAATCTTGATTCTCAACGTGACTGGGGATTTGCAGGTGACTATGTGAAAGCAATGTGGTTGATGCTTCAACAAGATACACCGGACGATTTCGTTATCTCTACAGGTGAAATGCATACGGTTGAAGAGCTAGTACAAGTTGCTTTTGATCATGTGGGTCTAAACTGGAGAGACTATGTAGTAATTGATGAGAAGTTTGTTCGTCCAGCAGAAGTAGACTTGTTGCTTGGTGATTGCACAAAAGCAAAACAAGAATTAGGCTGGGAATTGGAAGTTGGTTTCAAACAATTGGTAGCTAATATGGTGGATGCCGATCTTAAACGTCATGCGGGAAGACCAGTAGAAGTACCTGTATATTAATCGATTCCTTCTACACCATTAGGAAAAGATCAGTTAAGGGGTAACTTACTGCCACGGACTTTTGCAAAATGATGAAGTGAGATGATAACCACATGGCTAACCCGATCGCCAAAATGCGAAAGAAATTTTCGATGACGCCAGAGAAACGCAAAATCTTTTTCAATACCAACTGGCAGATCATGGACAAGTTCGGACGACTTGCGATCAACATGATCACCAGTATCTGGATAGCGCGTTATCTGGGTCCCGAGCAATTTGGGCAATATAATTTCGCGATTGCTTTTGTAACGATTATTGGTGCAGTTGTTCCGTTAGGACTTGCTAATATTATCGTCAAAGAACTGGTGCAAGATCCTGATAATAAAACCGAAATTCTCGGAACAGTCTCCTTATTACGACTGTTCAGTGGATTGATTGCTTTTGCAATAACTGTTGTCGCTGCTTTTACACTGCCGGGACAAGATCCAGTCGTGCAGTGGAGTATGGTCATTATTGCCGCTAACCTTCTGTTTCAACCGCTGGATGTTATTTCCCAGTGGTTTGATTCAGTCGTGGAAGCCAAATATGCTGTCTATGCCAAAGGTGCTGCGTTTGCTTTAACAACCATTATGAAAGTATTGCTTGTGGTTATGCATGCACCATTGATCTGGTTCGCTGTTTCTTATGCACTGGAGCTGATTCTTGGATTTCTTTTCCTACTATTCACACAGGGAAACAAAATCCAGTTCACCAAATGGTCATTTAACTGGCCGCTTGGTAAACGATTGATGAATAGTTCCTGGCCTTTGATCGTAGCCGGAATATCCACGATTATCTATCTCAAAATTGATCAGGTTATGCTGAATTATATGATCAATGAGACAGCCGTTGGAGTATACGCGGTTGCCGCCAGACTTTCCGAAGTATGGTACGTCATACCAACCGTAGTCGCGGCATCGTACTTTCCGAGTATGATCAAAAATAAGCAACTCGGCCCTGATATTTACAAAGCCGAACTGCAAAAGCTGTATAACATGCTGTTCTGGTTCGCACTTGCTATCTGTATCGTCGTGACATTTATGGCCAAACCGGTAATTTCCATCTTGTATGGTCAAGAATACACAGGCGCTATCAGTATTCTAGTTATTCACGTCTGGGCATGTTTGTTCGTCTTTATGAGAGCAGCGTTGAATAAATGGATCATTAGCGAAGGATTGTATCGCTTCGAACTGATCAGTCAGGTCATGGGCGCTGTCGCCAAAGTCGGAATTAACTTGATTCTGATCCCACTATTCGGTGGAGTCGGTGCAGCGATGGGAACAGTCGTGGCATTTATCGTATCCAGTTACGCCTTTACTTTCTTATTCAAAGAAACCCGCGTATCCGGCATCATGATGTCCAAAACACTAATCTCTCCATTCACTGCCATCTTCAACAAACTTAGACCTGGCAAAAAACGTGAAGTTAGAACCAATAACTAATCTCTACATTAACAAGGTCTGTCTATACCATGCAGGCCGATATTATATCTTGCTTACAAATCATTTTTGAAATGGCAGCGTAGTGAGCAACGAGCGTCAGAGCGAAGGAAATTGAATTGTTCGTTAGAAGCGAAGCGTTCGCCTTTAAGATTCGGATATAAACTGCGACAAGCAGTATTTCAAAATATCCGATCTTAACAGCGATCGGTAGAACAATTGAATTACCGTAGCGGTGTCACTCGTAATCACTACAAGCTGATCATTTCAAAGCATTTTAATCACAGACATAAGGAGGTAAGAGCTGATGAAAAAAGTACTATATGTCCATCATTCAGGATTCATGGGCGGAGCACCGAAAAGTCTGACTTATCTCATTAGTCATCTGGATAAGACAAAATTTGATGGTCATGTACTGACAATTCGCAACGGCCCGGCTGTAAAATTGCTGGAATCCGGTGGATTACCGGTAGAAGTCGCTAAAGGCATGTTTCCTTTCCACGGATCAACAGTATCAGGAATGAGACCGAAACTGTTTATTCGTAATCTGATTGGAGCACTACCTACGTATTTTCAAGCTAAAAAATATATCCGTAAATACAAACCGGATATCGTTCACTTGAACAGCACATGTCTGTTCCAAGTCGCTAAAGCAGTCAAAAAAGTATCTCCTGATACTAAAGTAGTCTGCCATGTACGCGAACCGCTACTCAACTCATTCGCAGGAAATATTTTAAAACGAATGAATCACAAATACGTGGATGGGTATATCTCGATCGATCAGTTCGATTCCGAGACGGTTGATAGCAATGGTAAAGAATTAGAAGTCGTATACAACTTCGTGGACTTTGGAACCTACAATCCAGATGTAAACGGGACTCCTGTTCGCAGGGAACTCGGTATAGACGATGACGATATCGTCTTTTTGTACATTGGTCGTGTGGTAACAGGGAATGGAGTATTGGATCTGGTGAAGTCATTTAACAAAATCAGCAAAGGTCATCCGAACTTCAAGTTGATCGTTGGTGGATTTTACTTTAATAAAAATAATGCATACGAAGACAAAGTTATGGCAGAAGCTAAAGGAAATGATCAGATCATTACACTGGCTTTCCGTGACGATGTACCGCAGTTAATTGCCGCAAGTAATGTCATGATGTGCCCGTTTGTAGAACCTCACTTTTCACGCAGTATTATTGAAGCAGCCTCAATGAAGAAACCAGCGATCGCTACCAATATTGGTGGACCGAATGAACTGATTCTTCATAACAAAACAGGATTCCTGTTCGAGGATGGTAATCATCAAGCGATGGAAGATTATATGGTTAAAATCGGTACAGACAAAGCATTATACGAGAAGCTTTCTCAAAATGCATTAGCTTTTGCAGAAGAGAACTTCGATGCGCGTAAAAACACCAAGCGGACATTTGATTTCTATAACCGATTCTTCGTTAGAGAAACCGTATGATCACAAGCTTTATACGCTTCAAACGCAAAGTAGCTAAAAAGTGTTCTACCGTCTTCACCCGGAGAATGCTAAAAGAACAGCAGATCACATTTGGCAACAACTTGATCGCTGTAGGCATGCCGATTGTGGATCGAGAAAAGGGAAGCTCGATTCAGATCGGACATAACGCTATTTTGTGCTCATCCGATTATAGCAACCCGATCGGACTCAATCATCGTACAGTGATTCGTACCCTTGCAGAAGGTGCTGTGATTGAAATTGGCGATGATGTAGGGATTAGCGGAGCAAGTATCTGTGCAGTGTCTCGCGTCAGTATTGGTAATCAAGTGATGCTAGGTGTCAATGTACAGATCAGTGATACCGATTTTCATCCGATCAAGCCGGAAAATCGTCGATTCAACAAAAATCCACTGGATGTGGGCAAAGCCGATATAGTCATTGAAGATAATGTATGGGTTGGTGCAAATGCGACTGTACTCAAAGGAGTAACAATCGGTCGCAATAGTGTGATTGGAGCAGGCAGTATTGTCGCAAGCTCGATTCCACCCAATTGCATCGCTGCTGGAGTACCGGCTAAAGTCATTAAGCACTTGGAAGGAGTGGAATAATATGCTGAATGCACAGAGTTTGTCGCCAAAAATAGATATTACCGTCAAAAATAAGCTCATCATCTTTATTACGATGGTACTTATTGTCATTACGTCGGGTTCTGTATTATTCGGCAAATTATATTATTCCCTCTTTATTATGATTCTGTTCGCAACAGCGGTAGTGTTCTACTTTCCGAAGCGGATTGAACCCAAGCACTTTTTGACTTTAATGGTGATCTTAGCTTTCATCTTATTCAACATGTTACTGTATCGCGATAATGTGGGCGGCTATGGTGGATTGATCCTCAAAATTCTAGCGATTTTTATGATTATCAATCGTCTGGATATCCAGCAAGCTGGTAAAAGTTATCAGTGGATTATCGTCGCGTTGGCTTTGCTAAGCTTACCGTTCTATGCTCTGGGTGTAGTTAGCCCTGAATTTGTAAGATCGACATTCCCCACAGTCGATGTATGGAATGGTGTTTATCGAATCACACCATTTTATGTATATGGGAATTGGAATATGTCACGAAATCAGGGGATCTTCTGGGAACCTGGTGCTTTTCAAGTCTTTCTGAATTTGGGCATTTTCCTGATGCTGTTCACCAACCGGAAGCTGCCCAAATGGAAATTGATTCTCGTTACCGGTACATTACTCACAACGATGTCCACTTCCGGATATATGATCTGCGGATTGATCTACTTCGCTTATCTTATCCGTAGCGGTAAACGCAAGCAAATGACGCAACTTATTATTCCGTTATTGCTGTTAATTCCGCTGATTTATTTTGAAAGTCAAAGTGGTGTTATTGCAGATAAGTTTCAGGATGGCAATCAATCATTTGATCGCCGATCACTGGATACGACATCGAATCTGGAGCTAATGATCGAGAAACCGCTCGTCGGTTGGGGCTTCCAGAACAATAGCGTACTGATGGAACGGTATGGAATAGGTGATTCTTCAAATTCATTACTGACCTTTGGTTATCAATTTGGCTTACCATTACTACTGATTATGTTGATCTACTATTATTCAAGATTACAGCGAGCAATCGGCAGTGTGTTTCAAAGCATACTGATCTTTATTGCACTGATCATAGTCTTTTCTACTGAAAATATGATCTTTCAGCCATTGTTCGTTATGTTAATGTTTTTCGATATAAAAGCTTCAGAACAAAAATTAAAGAGTGGTGAACAACTCCATGGAAACGAAGTCAATCGCTTACGTAGCCCCTTACGTGGACGAGCAATTGCACCAGAAAAGGGGATATAGCTCAAAACATACGGCAGGCAATAAAAAAATTGACTGTATCTTGCATGCGTTGGAGGAAGGAGATAACCAGATTACGGTTATCTCACCATTGCTACTCAAAAAGAATACATTTCGTTTTTTTAGCGCAGATCGTTATTCGATTGGACATCGAAGTGAAGTCATTTATCCGGCAACGGTGGATGCGAAATTTATCAGTCTGTTTTTGACACTGTTTACGACCTTTTTTCAACTGGTTCGTTGGAATCGGGCGCATAAAGGAGAATCACGTGCTGTGATTTTCTACAACTATCGTCTAGAAACAGCGTTACCAGCGATGTTGTTCAAAATGCTGTATCGTGTGCCGCTTATCGTTGAGTATGAAGATGGGATCTACGCTGTAACAGAAACGAATAAGTACTACAAAAAGCTAACCGTAATGGTAGAGAAATTTGCCAACAAATTGTTAGATGGTGCTGTACTTGTTACTTCTGTACTCAAGAAAAGAATTCGCACCGACAACTATACAGTGGTTCGTGGAGGTACAGTTCATCCTGCGAAGCTCAAGCCTGTGCAGGAAGTGAATCTAGGTACTGCTGATCGGCCATTCCGTATGGTGTACTCTGGACGACTCGATTACGACCGTGGTATTGAAATTCTGCTTGAAGCGCTCCCCCACGTGAACACCGAGCGCATGATTCAATTAGATATTACAGGCTATGGTCCGTTAGAAGAAAAAGTAAAACAGTTTATCGCGAGCCAGTCTAATGCACGTATCAATATCACATTCCATGGTTTTCTGGATGATAACGACTATGCGGCATTGATGGAGCAAGCAGATTTATTTGTAAATACACAGCGTGAAAAGATTCTATTCAGTGAATGTTCGTTCCCTTCTAAAGTGGTCGAATATATCAAATATGGCAAATTGGTTCTAACTTCTGGCGTATCCGATATCAATCTGATTAATCAGAATATGTTTGTAACCTATGGCAATGATAATGCACAAGAATTAGCCGCAGCGATTAACGAAATTTTGCGTCATCCAGCACAATACAGCCTATATCCAGCTCGTGCGATGCAATGGTTAATCAGTGATTGTTCGCATAAAGTCGTTGCTGACAAGTTAGACAAAGTGCTCAATCGTGCAATCAACGGAGGTACGCAAGAAAAAGTGGTTTATTCAGAATCCACTTCAATGAAATAAGCGGGAAGGAGGGATGAAGATGGTAAATATTAGACTGGATCAATATTCGCAAGCGGAGTATTCGCGCGGAAGATCAGGGCTATATTGTCTACTCTGGTGGTTTGTACAAGGAACATTATTCCGCTTCTCCCTGCATAACATGTACAACTGGAGAAGATTTCTTCTCAACAGCTTTGGAGCGAAGCTTGGACTCGGTGTTCATGTTCGTCCATCGGCTAAATTTACGTATCCATGGAAAGTTACGATCGGTGAGTATTCATGGATCGGAGACAATGTTGAATTTTACAGTCTAGATGAGATTGTGATCGGTAGTCATTGTGTCATTTCCCAGAATTCCTATCTGTGTACAGGAAGTCATAAGCTGAACGATCCAACGTTTGGATTGATTACAAAGCCGATTACGATAAAAGATGGCGCATGGGTAGCAAGCGACGTATTTGTCTATCCAGGCGTAACGATTCACGAATTAGGTGTTGCAGGAGCACGCAGTACGATTTTCAAAGACATTCCAGCAAATGAAGTGCATATCGGTTTTCCGGCTGCTTTTCACAAGTATCGTTTTCCTGAAGAAGTGACCAAAGAAAATTCAGTGGCTTCGATTGCTCAAGTACACCGTATCAAGTAAATCAAATGAGTCCTATAGACAAAAGAGGGATGAGTGTGAAACCAAAAATAGTTTTTGTCATTAACTACTTTTATCCCGACTATGCATCAACGGGACAATTATTAACCGAGTTATGTCTGTACTTACAACATGACTTTGATATTACAGTTATTGCTGAATGTCCTCCAGGTTATGGAGGCGAAGCCGCACCGAAAGGTCGCTATATTACCGATCACCTTGAAAATATTAAAGTGATTCGTATTCGTCTTCCTGAGGTCGATAAGCAAAGTAAGTTCAGCCGGATCAAGTATATTTCCACATACTTCTTCTATGCGACTTACTTGTTATTGAAGCAAAAAAATACAGACTTTATCTACACGATCTCTACACCGCCGGTATTAGGTGGACTGATCGGTACGATAGGCAAATTATTCAAACGTTCCAAACATATCTACAATATTCAAGATTTCAATCCTGAGCAAGCAGAAGCTGTTGGGTACACCAAGCGTCAATGGATCTTCAATGTGGCTCGTGCGATCGATAATATCAATTGCTCGATGGCAGATCATATCATTACTGTTGGTAAAGATATGCAGGAGACGTTGGTTAACCGCTTTGGTGGACGCAAGCATATCGAAAATACCGTCATTAACAACTGGACGAATGAAGAAGAAATCGTTCCGTTGGACAAAAATCATCCACGAGTTGCCAAGTTTATTGCCGATCATGGCTGGCAAGACAAATTCGTGGTGATGTATTCCGGTAATCTGGGTCTGTATTATGATCTGGAAAATCTAATGACGATTATACCGGGTCTAAAAGATTGCAAAAATCTGGTCTTTGCTTTTATCGGAGAAGGTGCGGTGAAGAAAAAGATGCAGGAATATGCAGCACAACATGGACTCGAACAATCCGGTCAAGTGTGTTTTCTCCCTTTCCAACCGAAAGAGGATTTGAAATATTCGCTTAATGCTGCTGATGTTCATCTGGTCGTGAATCAGAAAGGCATCAAAGGGGTCTCCGTTCCAAGTAAAATCTACGGCGTGATGGCGGCTGGTAAAGCAGTGCTTGGTGTTCTTGAATCAGGTAGTGAAGCACATCGCCTTATTGTCGAAGGAGCTTGTGGACTGGTAGCAGAACCTCAAAATTATGAGGATATTGCGATTCAACTTCGTCGTCTGTACGAGATGGATGCTGAAGAAATTCAAGCGATCGGTCAGAATGGACGGGATTATCTGGAAAAATATTTACGCCGCGATGTATCGCTGGAAAAATATCGTCAGCTATTGTTATCCATGGCGACACAGTCCCCGTCAACAACTATGGTTTCTGAATCAAGATAAATATAGTCGGAACGACCAACCATCCGTAACATACTAAAAAAGAAATGGGAGGGATTGGAGTGAAACTTATCCTTTTATCTGGAGGTTCAGGTAAGCGTTTGTGGCCTCTGTCTAACGATGCAAGATCAAAACAATTTTTGAGAGTACTGGAAAATGAAAAAGGTGAACTGGTATCGATGGTTCAGCGTGTATGGAATCAATTGGATGCTTGTGGATTAAGCGAGTCTAGCCTTATCGCAACTGGTCAATCTCAAGTCGAGATTATGCGGAGTCAAGTCGGTGCTGATGTACCCCTTATTATTGAGCCAGAACGAAGAGATACGTTTCCTGCTATAGCACTTGCAGCAACCTATCTATATTCTATGGAAGGTGTCAGCTTGGATGAAGTCATTACGATTTTGCCGGTCGATCCTTATGTAGACAATATGTTTTTTGACACTGTAAAAAGTATGGAAATGGCACTACAAGAATCTGATGCGGATATCG
Organism: Paenibacillus sp. KACC 21273; assembly: GCF_028736095.1. Lineage (NCBI taxonomy): Bacteria > Bacillati > Bacillota > Bacilli > Caryophanales > Paenibacillaceae > Paenibacillus > Paenibacillus sp. KACC 21273. The sequence continues at coordinate 4,840,155 of NZ_CP117876.1, read as the reverse complement.
CACTAATCGGTGTAGAACCAACCTATCCTTCTTCTAAATACGGATATATTATTCCGTCAGGTGAAACAACAGAAACCGGTCTACGCAAAGTAAGTCGTTTCCAAGAAAAACCGACCGAAGAATATGCAGAACAATTAATTGCTGAAAATGCACTGTGGAACTGTGGTGTGTTTGCTTTCAAACTAGGCTATCTGATTAGCTTACTTGAAGAAAAAGGATTGCCTATTCAATACGAGCAATTCCTTAAACAATATGATCGTTTACCAAAAATCAGTTTTGACTATGAAGTTGTCGAGCAAGCGAATAACATTATTGCTCTTCCATATACCGGCTACTGGAAAGACTTAGGTACATGGAATACATTGACCGAGGAAATGAGCAGCGTACAAATCGGACGCGGTATTATCAGTGAAGATTGTGAAAATACACATCTGGTGAACGAAACGAACGTACCTGTCACGATTTTAGGTATGAAAGATGTTGTTGTTGCTGTTAGCCCGGACGGTATTCTGGTATCAGATAAAGCATCCAGTCCACGTCTGAAAGAATTAGTGAATTTTGATCAAGGTCCTATGTATGAAGAGCGTCAATGGGGCTGGGTTGTTGTATTGGATGATCAGAAGTATGAAGACGGACGCTGTGTACTAACGAAGCGTATCGGTCTGCAAGAAGGTAAGAACCTGAGTTATCAGTCTCATACCGATCGTGAAGAAGTATGGACAGTCGTTAAAGGCGAAGGTGAATTTGTGCTAAACGGTAACATGATGCGGGTAAGAGCAGGGAACGTACTGCATATTCCAGTCAAAGCACTTCATAGTATCCGTGCAGTGAAGGATCTAGAAGTGATCGTTGTCCAAACGGGCTTCAATGCGCAGAACGATCAAATTGTGGAGCTATTCCATTCATGGGAAGAGATCGAACAAAACTGCATGAAGATTTGATCACCATTTGTTATTACATTTCAGATTATGGATATGGACATGCGACTCGAAGTATCGCGATTATCCGCACGATATTAGAGCGACATCAAGATGCACCTATCCGCTTAATCGTGAATTGTGGCAAAGCATTACCGTTTTTAATAGATTCGTTGCAATCACAAATGATGTCATCGATTCATCAAGATCACCATATCGAATTCAGAAGCATATTCTCGGATACGGGTTATGTGTTACACAATGATTCGATAGCAGCAGATATACAAGGCCTTAGACAACAATATAACCTCGATATGTCGTTGTTTGAAGAAAGAGTTACCCAAGAACAGCAATTTTTAGAAAATGTGCAAGCACAACTGGTTATTAGTGATATTTCACCGATTCCATTCGTTGCAGCACAGCGTGCAGGTGTAGAGTCGTTAGGTATTTCCAACTTTACATGGTACACCGCTTATCAAGATATGTTGGACAAGTCAGATCTGAATCAGCTACGCGAAGCATACGCGCAGATGGATCATTTTATCAGTCTAGCCGGTTGTGCTGAACCACAATGGGGACGCAAATGCCGGATAGATACTGGATTCTTTTGCAGACAGCCTGATCTTCAGGAAGTCGAACGTATTCGCACAGTATTAGATCCGACTGGAAAACGCAAAATTATCTTTTTTGGCTTAGGTCGTAGTATACAGGTAGATCATTGGTCAACGATGGAACTGTGGGATAGTGAAGATTGCGTATTTATCGTATCTTCCAATATGGATATTGACCATCCCAATGTCTTGCAGATTCCTGATCAATATACCGAATCACAGAATTATGTAGCTGCCGCCAATCTGGTGATAACCAAGCCAGGATGGGGCACCGTCTGTGAAGCGATCGAGTTAGCAAAGCCACTCATTTTGCTTAATCGCAGTCACTTTTATGAAGATCGTCATACGATTGCAGCTGTTCCTGTCGATCATCCTTTGTACTTGATGTCATGGGAAGAGATTCAGCAACTTACATTTGCGGCTGAGGATCGGATAGATGAGCTTGAGCATTCGCCACCAAGCAAAGTGTCAAGCACTGATCATCATGTATCCAGCTCAACTCTGATAGAGATTGCTGATTATATTCAGAATCTTTTACATCATGTAAAAGTAGTCTGAACTTAGTGCATAACGATCCAGACGATAGCACCCCATAATAATAGTGAAATTGCAGTGCCCCATAGGCATCCTTTTGCAAATGTTGGATTAGTTTGATATCTCATAATGGTCAGCCTCCAAATATAGAATGAGATTGAAAAATATTTGTCCAATCATAGATTGAATCCGTACTAGATTGAATCTGTCAATCTGACAAATGAATCAATTTCTTATAAATACTATATCGGTTGAACTACGGGATAGATGAATAGAGGTTTTGGAATAACATACTCAATCTGTTTTGAAATATAAAATTACAAATAAGGAACAGGAGTGGTAATGATGAATATTACTGTAATAGGTACAGGTTATGTAGGTTTGGTATCAGGTGTCTGCTTTTCAGAAATAGGAAACAACGTGCGTTGTGTGGACAAAATTGCTTCTAAGATCGAAACATTGCAAAGCGGTGGCATCCCGATCTACGAACCAGGTCTTCAAGAAATGATGATGAAGAATGTAGAAGCAGGACGATTAACATTTACAACGGACTTGAGTGGACCGGTATCCGAATCGGATCTCGTGATTATTGCAGTAGGTACTCCACCACTTCCTTCCGGTGAAGCCGATCTACAATATATCGAAGCAGCAGCTCGTGAAATTGCTCTTTCTATGAAAGGGTACACGGTTGTCGCTGTGAAAAGTACAGTACCTGTTGGAACCAATGAGCGCGTAAACAGCATTATTGCTTCTTTGACAGATCAACCTTTTGATACAGCTTCGATTCCAGAATTTTTACGTGAAGGTTCTGCGGTTAAAGATGCATTTAATCCAGATCGTCTGGTATTGGGTGTACAGACACAACAAGCAGCAGACTTGCTACTTGAATTGCACCGTCCATTAACAGAAAATCTAGTTGTAACCGATATCCGTAGTGCAGAAATGATCAAATACGCATCGAATGCGTTCCTTGCAACAAAGATTTCATTTATCAACGAAATTGCTAATATCTGTGACAAAGTAGGCGCAGATGTTGACGAAGTAGCTAAAGGGATGGGATTAGATCGTCGTATCGGACCTTCATTCTTGAATGCGGGTATCGGTTATGGTGGTTCTTGCTTCCCGAAAGATACTCATGCTTTGATCCAAATCGCAGGTAATGTAGAGTATGACTTTAAATTACTCAAATCTGTAGTTGAAGTCAACCAAGCACAACGCTGGGGAATCGTTGATAAGTTGTTAGAAGCATTAGGTACATTGCAAGGTAAAAAAATCGCTGTCTGGGGTCTAGCGTTCAAACCAGATACAGATGATATTCGTGAAGCACCATCCTTGGAGATCGTACCGAAATTAGTAGAATTCGGTGCCAAACCACAAGTATTTGATCCAGTAGCAGCAGAAAACTTCCGTCGTGAATATGATCATGAGTCTATTACTTTTGCAGAGAGTGCGCTAGAAGCGGCTCGTGGTTGCGATGCAGTCTGCTTGTTAACCGAGTGGGGCGAGTTCGTCAATATCGATCTTAAAGAAGTCGAAGCTGTTATGAACCAATCCGTACTTGTTGATGGACGTAATGTATATAGCGCTAAACGTGTCAAAGAAACAGGCTTCGATTACCATTCTATGGGTCGTCCAGCATTGCTTCGTGATAGCTTTATCGCAACTCAATCATAATCAAAGATTCTAACCTATAGCAAAAACCGACGCTGAAGATCAACTTCAGTGTCGGTTTTTTTGCTGTTGTATTCAGATATGAGGATCAGAACATCTATCGATCATCACTAGCAAATAAAAGAGCTTCAGGTGTATATCGTAGTTGATTATCAGCACGCTCAATCGGCGCTAATCAAGAGAAATAGAATGGAAATTTCACTGTGTATGGGAACGATCTCTGACAACACGCTCTAACAATTGACGAATCAATTGAAGATCTTCTTCTTCTAAAGGAACACCGTCCCAATGAAGTTGAGTATAATTTAAAAATTCGCGTGCATTCGTATTTTGTTGAGCAGGATCAAATTCTTCGGTCAAACCGAGTAAATAATCAGAAGTAGTACTCAATTTTTTAGCGATAGATTGGATCGTTTCCAAAGTGGGTTGTCTGTATCCGGACTCGTAGCCTGCATACGTGCTTTTGGCTACTCCTACATGATCTGCAACTTCCTTCATCGACATATTTCGCCTTTTGCGAAGTAGTTTGAGGCGTTTGGCGAACAATACAAAAACCCCCTAAATAACCTAAAATGTGTGCGACTTGGATGCTGTTACAGTTAGGAAAAAAGCCGCAGACAATAATACATATTATATCATGTGAAGTTATTATTGCCTATATAAATACAATTCCTAACTAGCTTATAATATCAATCATACTCCCTATTTCGACGATATGCGTTGTTATACGGCTATATACTAATTTAGTAGATAAATTATAAAGAGTGGAGTCTATGGGATATATATCTTAGTATATATACTGATTAGGTAAAATTGCATATGCTGTTTTATGTAAAATCTAAGTATACAACATATAACTTAACTACTTAGTTATTTATTTACTCAATAACCAAAAATTGTATATAAAAAATGTACGTAAAAATAAGGTAGTATGGATCACTTTATATATCGGAATTTAGAAAAATATTATGAACTTACTTTACATATAAATGAATAATAGTTATATAGTCCTACTATACCATTACTTTATTATTTTTTACTATGGTATTTGGACAAATAACATAAATTATTAAAAATAAATTAATTAATATTGAAGAACATCTTACAGGTAGAAGCGAAGCAGACATGATATAGTTTAGATACTTTAGCTTGATCCTATTCGTTATATTTACTCAAGGAGGAATACAATAATGGAATTGCTTCGTCAAAAAGTAATCAATGAAGGTATCGTTTTGGAAGGGCAGGTTCTGAAAGTAGATTCCTTTCTGAATCATCAGATGGATCCGCTATTAATGAAAGAAATCGGTAAAGCATTTACGCAATTATTCGCAGATACCGGTGTAACGACTATTCTGACTATTGAGTCTTCAGGAATCGCTCCCGGCATTATGACAGCATTAGAGTTTGGTGTGCCATTGATATTTGCACGTAAACAAAAGTCACTGACTCTTACTGAAGATATCTTTGTAGAAACCGTATATTCGTATACCAAAAAGCAGAGCAATGATATCACCGTCTCCAAAAAATTTATCAAGCCAGGTGACCGGGTACTTATTATTGATGACTTTCTAGCGAACGGAGAAGCCGCTTCTGGACTTGCCCGTATAGTCAAACAAGCAGGAGCAGAAGTAGTAGGAATCGGCATCGTGATCGAAAAGTCGTTCCAACCAGGAGCGCAATTGTTGATCGATGAAGGATATCGGTTAGAATCGCTGGTGCGAATCCGCTCATTAGATAACGGACAGGTTCAATTTGTAGACACACCTTGATAGATTCACAGTCATGATGGTATTGCTTTATGGAATAGAAATAGATAGTTTGTATTATGTGTTAGCTCTACAGTGCGCTGGATCGCTCCATTGAAGTCTAATTTATAGTGGTTTGTAAATTAGGCTTGAGCGATACAGATCGTAACTGAGCAGCGTGTGCTTGAGACAGATAGCGTTCAATCAGATCATCTGCAATATAGCTTGCGGCTTGAGGAGTCTGAAGAGTTCGTAGCTGTGTCTGCATATGTTGTAGAATTTCTGGTTGATCCAGTGCTGTCATAAGCCGTTTAGCTAGAGCAGAAGAAGAGTCGCATACTTCAGCAGCTTGATACGATTGCAAATACAGCGCATTGGCTAATTCTTGTCCCGGTACAGGCTTGAGTAGAAAAAGAGGTAATTCACAATGAATACATTCAGCCACCGTCACCCCGCCAGGCTTGGTGATTACACAATCACTCATCATCATCCATTCACTCATCCGATCTGTAAAACCTATAATCGTAAACGCAGGATGTTCGCTATAGTGACTAGCTAACTCTTGTAACAAAGATTCATTTTTACCGCAAATTACTATCACTTGTGTATCTGTACGCTCAGCAAGTTGGTCACACACTTCACGAACATTTTTGAGTACCCCATAAGCACCGGCAAGCAATAGAACTGTTTTGTGTTCAGGTATTAATCCAGCTTGAATACGAAGTTGCTTGCGATCAGGTACGTCTGTTACTGGATGCTGGGCTGTGAATAGATTCCGATCGAAGTCAGCACGTAAAGGAATACCTGAAACGCTAATCCGCTCTGGTGGTACACCCTGAGCTAACATATCTTGCTTCATATCGGTAGAAGATACATAGTAATGATCGATATGAGGATGAAGCCAGCGTCCATGTAGATCATAATCGGTTAGTATATTGACAAGTGGCATCGTTAGTTGCCAGCGCTTTTTCATAGTAGGCAACACCAATTGTGGAAACGTATGAATCACCAGATCAGGTTGTTCCTGCTCCAACACAGCTTGCAAGCTTCGTATTCCCAATGAATGAAGTGCTTTGCCAAATAACGAAGTGGCTTTCATTTTGCGGGTATTATAATACACCCATCCATATAAATGAGGAATCGTAGTGAAGCTTTGCATATAAATAAACTGGGTTATTTTGTTGATCCATGGATGAGATTCAGCCATCACATCCAGTAATGTTACATGTGGAACACCACGTTCTAACAGACTAGCTTGCAACGATTTGGCAGCTTGATAATGTCCATGACCATAGCTTGCATATACGATTAGAATCGAAGACGAATTGTGCGGCATACGAAAATTCCTTTCTAAGCCAAATGTATTCTATTTCCATAAAAAGCTGCTTCTATAGGTTGCCTGAACTTGAGCATAGCACGAGCGGTTATAGATAATCCAATATGGGCTGGATGACTATAGCAAATAGAAAAGAAAAAGCAACGTTCTCTTATTGTTTACCCTGTACAATCCTTTTAGAGACAACCTTTTTGACTACAGTGACCAAGCAACGGAATTACATATCATATACGCAATATATCCAACAAAGATTCGCCAAAAAATTAACCTATTTCGTACCTTTTTTTAACAAACAAAAGTGCTATAATCTTAAAAAGTATGATATTATAAAATAATAAGGTGCTTAGATAAGGGTTGGCGTTGAACACGTTGCTAACAGCGACCAACACACTAGAGAGGCGCTCACATGCGCAGGGATATACCATATGCGGGTACATCAGCCTTGTACTAAGAAGATAAGAGCATTCAGCCGGATTGATTCAGCATTTCTCTTAAAGGGTATGTAATATGTCAGATGCCCGCAGAAAGTGCTAAAAGATCACAGATGAGATACAACTTCATATCTAACTACAAACACACCAAAGGATCTTTTCGGCGTTCTCAAAAACAAGGCACGTTTTGGGAGGGAATTCCATGGCAACTAAAGGACACAACGAAGTCAAGGAAAGTCTACGGGAAATGACACGCATTTTTCGGCCTAAGGATCCAAAGAAATTTGTTAAGGAATATGTTCGCAAGTATCACATAACCGGGGGATACGAAGAAGAACTCACGCTTCTTGTCGAGGATGAACTTGTTAAGTTAGATTCGTCCGTCTCTTGATTACGTATGTAAGCACATGCGACGATTATTGAAAATGTAATGATTATAATTTTATGTAACAACTGAACAATGAATGTGATGATTATTTTCGTAATTTAATGAAAGCAAGACATACCGTCCTTTGGCGACTGACCGCCAGAGGACTTTTTTTGTGCTTTTGTGAGATGGAATTTATATTTAAAATCGTATAACAACGTAAATCGATGATTTTTTAATAACATAAATCATCATCTCTCCAAAATAAAAAAAGGAATATCTCCAAATCTATTGACAGTGTATATATACAATGTATACTGTGTATATAGATATATACAGTATACACACTGAATGGAGGGTATATTGATGAGCGAGAATTTCAAGTCTGGCTGGATATTAGCTCGTAAAGATTTTTCGAACAATCGGATGATGTTTGTCTGGTCTACGATCTTTGTACTTTATATGGGCGGAGTATTAGGTTTACTTTTTTATACAGGTACACTGGCTGGGAAAAATCACTTTTTACAATCCAGTACAACTGATTTTATTATGCTGATCTGTGCACCGTTGTTAGGAACTGATTTTTCTAGACGAGCGTTTAATTTGCAAAAAGAAGATACTTACACCAAAAATTTAGTCTATCTTCGTATTTTACCTGTTTCTTCAACAGCGATTATATGGGGAAGAGTTCAGCAGATGGCGCTTATCTTTTTATATAATTGGACATTGTTTTTCTCTATTTTGTATATTATGAGAATTCGTTTTGAAGTAGATATTTCATTTGTTTCTTATATTGCTTTTGCGCTCACTTGGGCTGGCTTTTGTGTAGCATTAATGAGTTTTTATTTATATTTTGAATTTAGTCTTTCCGGTAAAAAGTATATCAAATTTACGTTTGTCACTATTTTTGTACTGATTCTCTTGTCGATCGGGAGTGTCTGGTTAGATTGGAATATCACAAATAACTTTTTATTAGTAGCGATGAAATATAGATTAGCGTCACCGCTGATGTGGAGTGCTATTGGAGTCGGTATAGTGTGTATGACGTTATCTATTTATGGCATTCGGCGTACATTACGGCATAGAGATTTGGTCTAAGATAATGTATTTGAGAGTGGAACGGTTAGGAGGGGTAGAGGTATGAAGATACCTGTGCAGATCAATGAAGATAGTGCTGAGCCATTATATCGGCAGGTGGAGAATCAATTACGTTCTCTCATTATTGGAGGAACATTACAAGAAGGTACATTATTACCCTCTATTCGTGAATTTGCCGCCGATCTGAAATGTAGTGTGATTACGATTCGACGCGTCTATCAAGACTTGGAGAACGAAGGATGGTTACGCACACGTCAAGGAACAGGAACATTTGTGATGAAAGTCGAACAAGGGCAACTTACTCAGATGAGTGAAGAGAATGTACGTAAAATTATGAATGAAGCTATTCAGAAAAGTGCTGCTCTAGGCTGGGATCAACAGCAATTGCAACAATTGTTTGCAGAGTTATTACAACAACATTTTACAACATAACAACACTATTGAATGATAAGCCTATTATATAGCTAAGGAGGAAACAGCTATGCAGGAACAATCAGTCATTTCATTACACGAAGTCTACAAAACACGAGGTCAACATACGATTGGCCCGATTAATTTTGAATTACCTCAAGGATATATTACTGTTCTTGTCGGTGAAAATGGAGCAGGAAAAAGTACCTTATTAAATCTGATGATGCAGACGATTTATCCAGATCAAGGATGGATGACATGGTTCGGTCAATCCGAGAAAGATGAGTTACCTCTTCATATTCGGCAGCGGATCGCTTATGTATCAGAACATTCGTCGATTGAAGAAAATCGAATGACAGCGTTAGAAGCCGCTCGCTTCCGTTCTCATTGGTATCCTAAATGGAATCAAAAAAAGTTTGAACAGTTGTTGATTGAATTTCAAGTACCATCCAATACCCATCTAAGCAAAGTCTCCAAAGGGCAACGACAAAAGTTTGAATTTGCCGCAGCTATTGCGACTACACCGGACTTGCTACTGATGGATGAACCTTCTTCCGGGCTAGACCCGTTTGCCTGGAAAGATATGATCCGTACATTGCACCAACTTATGGATACCAGTGATCTTAGTATCCTCATTACAACTCACCGGATGGAAGAAGTAGAACGACTTGCCGATTATGTCATGCTGATGAATGACGGTATTATCTACGGAATTGAAGAAAAAGATACACTTTATCAACAATGGAAAGAAATATGGATCAATGCCGGCGCAGGCGATACCGACGTAATCCATAACTTGCGCGACTGCGATGGTATTATCGCATGGGAAGTACAATCCGATCTATCTGTACGCATCATCACCACAGATGCTCTACAACTAGAAGCTACCGCCGCTGAAAACGGAATCCCTACCCAGACCAGAGGGCTAGAATGGGAAGACTTGTTATACTATTGGCGTAGCGCTTGGAACCAAAAGCGCGACCAAAGTAAAATAAAAAAATGATTTTTGCTTTAGCAAAATATCTTACGATAAGCGCTTGGAACCAAAAGCGCGACCCAAGTCCAAAGAAAAAATGATTTTGCGTCAGCAAAATATCTTAAAGGAGCGATCAAGCGATGAAACCATTGGTATTGAATCAAATTATCAAACATTATGCAGGGACAACAGCGGTAGACAACTTGTCCTTAGAAGTAGAAGCAGGAGAGATTTACGGCTTACTAGGAGCAAATGGAGCGGGTAAAACGACAACAATGCGCATGGTACTCGGACTGATTTATCCAGACGAAGGTGAAATTTTGTATGATGGCAGGCCCTACCGGACAGAGTTACAACACAAAATGGGCTATCTTCCAGAAGAACGTGGATTGTATCCTAAAATTAAAATTAGTGATCAGTTAGTCTATCTCGGACAATTACGTGGTATGACTCACAAAGATGCAGTACAAAGTCTTAAAAAGTGGTTGGAACGTTTTGATGCGATGGAATATTTGGATAAACGGATCGAAGAACTTTCCAAAGGGAATCAGCAGAAAATGGGCTTTATCGCTGCGGTTATTCATCATCCCAGTATTCTTATTTTAGATGAAGCATTTAGTGGACTTGATCCGGTGAATGTGGAAATGCTCAAAGAAGTCATTCAAGAATTGCGAGATGAAGGAACAGCAATCTTATTTTCAACTCACCGGATGGAACATGTAGAAGAACTATGCCGTAATATGACGATACTACGTCGCTCCAAGCCGGTACTACAAGGCAATTTAAGAGAAATTAAACATACGTATCCGCGCGAAAAAGTTGTTTTGCGTACAGCACATCCACTTGTCGGTCTACAAGAGATAACAGGCGTTACCAATGTAGAACCACAAGATGAAAATGGTCGTTATCTGATTCATATCAATGAAGAAGAAGCGACACAACAGATTTTACAATTAGCGATGCAACAGGGAAGTGTAGAACAGTTCGAGATCAAAGAACCAACATTAAACGAAATCTTTATTAAGGTGGTGGGCAATAATGAATAAGCTAGGGCATGTAATTAGCTTTACCTATCGTAATAAAGTCAAAAACAAATCATTTCGTTGGACGACATTATCACTTGCTGTGTTATTACTAATTGGACTCAATATTCCGTATTTTATTCAGTTATTTTCAGGTAACAACGGGGAAGATAATCTGAAGATTGCTATCGCAAGCAGTAATTATGATGAGATTGCTACTCAGATTCAGCAAGCTGCGCAAAAGCAACAACAAGCCAAGTCTTCTACAGACAATCCAATGATGAATGCAAGTAGTGACTTGCAGGATACAAAGCTACAATGGCAAGATCAATTGGAATCCGAAGCCACTTTGCGGAAGCAAGTAGAAGATGGCAAGATTGGCGGATATTTATTATTACAAAAGCCGTCTCAAGGCGATCCAGCGTTCCCTGCCGTTACGTATGTGAGTGAAAAAAATGATGTTGTTATTCAAAGTCTATTACAGACGGCTACACAAACAGCCAAAGTACAATATATTGCCGCAGGGAAGTTGACTAATACACAGTTAGAACAGATCGGTACACCGGTCACAGTAAATCATACTTCTCCAGATGATCTTAATGGCAATGCCGATTCTAAAAAAGAAAATCCAATCAAGTCTAACACTGAGAATTATATTCTGGTCTATTTACTTATGGTGCTGTTCTTCTTCTCATTGACGATTACAGGCAATATGATTGCATCCGAGATTACAGCAGAGAAAAGTTCGCGGGTAATGGAAATATTAATTTCCAGTCTATCTCCACTGACCCAGATGTTCGGTAAGATTATCGGTGTTTTTTTAGTTGGACTCACGCAGATTGCTTCATACGGTATCGTGATCGCAGTTAACTTATCTCTACCCTATTATCAAGAAGTGCTGGCTAAATTTGATCTGCATGTTAGTAATCTATCTTTGAATATTGTTGGATTTGGATTGTTGTATTATGTGTTAGGTTACTTCTTGTATGCGACATTGTTCGCGGCGATTGGATCGATCGTAAGTCGTACAGAAGATTTGGGACAAGCGATCTCTCCGATTACGATGTTAACATTGGCTGCATTTTATATCGGAATATTTAGTATCTCCAATTCAGATTCGTTATTAATGCGTATCTCTTCTTATATTCCGTTTTTCTCGCCGACAACATCTATTGTACGAATTGGGCTTGGCTCAATGCCAATCTGGGAAATCGCGATATCTATTGGTATTTTACTGGTATCTATCCTGTTCTTCGGCTGGTTATCTGCCAAAATCTATCGCACTGGTGTATTGATGTATGGAAAACGTCCAAGCTTGAAAGAACTACGCAAAGCAATGAAATCTTATAAAATTTAGTAAGTAAGAGGTGCAATAATATGAAAAAAAACAATAACGTAACATGGATGCATTACAGTAAATGGGCATTAGCGCTTGGAGCACTCACAGTGGCGATTACAGCTTGTAATGGTACAAATACAGCTCAACCAGCCACAACAGTGGATACAACGACTCCAACTACAGCTACAGAGCAACCGACTACGCCAACAGCTAAGCTTACAGCAGAAGAAGTTCCAACTGCCTTGCTAGAAGGCCACTATAAAGAAGTATATGCTCAATTTAGCGATAATTTCAAAAAGCAAATCTCTGAAAAAGATTTTGTTAGTTCAGCTGAAGCATCTCTTCAATCTGTCAAAGCATTTAATAAAGCCGCAGATATGGAGATCAACGATGCAGATGTGCGTTCATGGGTTAGTGATTCAGGAAATATAGGGCTTAACCTAACAATAGACCAGCAGGGGACAATTCTAGGGCTACAAGCCAAAGCTTTAACGCCTACACCTACAACCGATAAAGTTACCACCAAAAATGAATATGCGTTTCCATTCAAAGGCGACTGGTTTGTGTTCTGGGGTGGGAATAATGCGTTGATCAATTACCATTATGAGTACGAAAGTCAGCGTTATGCGTATGACTTTATCCAGCGCAAAGATGGATACTCTTACAAAGGTGATCCACTCAAAAATGAAAGCTATTATGCTTTTGGACAACCGCTATATGCACCTGCTGACGGTAAAGTGGTATCGGTATTAAGTAATATTCCAGATAACGAGCCTGTAGGTAAAATGAACCCGAAAGTGCCTGCGGGTAACGAGATAGTTATTGCGCATAGCAATGGTGAATACAGCGTAATCGGTCATATGAAAAAAGGATCGGCATTGGTGAAAGTTGGGGATATGGTCAAGACTGGCGATAAGCTAGGATTGGTTGGGAACTCGGGTAATTCCAGCGAAGCGCATTTACATTATCAGGTGTCTGATGGGGCTGATCTGTTCAAGTCCAAAGCGATTCAGATCAAGTGGCAAGATGGAAGTAAACCTGTACAGGGTGAGACGATTACAGCCAAATAAATCAAATATGCCAAAAAAGGGATAGTCATCATGACTATCCCTTTTTGTTTTCTATCCTACATTGATACTCTAATATTAATAATTATTTATTCTGCAAAATCTGCATTTATCGTTGTCTCTTTCCAATCTTCAATCGTTTGAAGTAAATTAGTGAATTTATGAGTAGCTGCTTGATATGCTGCTTTTCCTAAGAGAAGGCGAAGTGGAGGATTATCCGACTCAATTACTTTTAAAATAGCTATTGCTGCTTTTTCAGGATCACCGGGTTCTTGACCGTTTGCTTGTTCCATATGATCCAACATCGGACTCAGGGTTTCTTGATAAGCCGAAATAGTTGGTTTGGTTTTGACCGAGGAGCGACCACCCCAGTCTGTTCGGAAAGAACTGGGCTCGATAAGTGTAACATGAATATGAAATGGACTAACTTCTTGAGCAAGACTTTCTGAGATCCCTTCAACAGCATACTTAGTAGCATGATAGTAACCAAGAGTTGGGAACGAAGTGAGCCCACCGATCGAAGATAAATTAATGATATGACCTGATTGTTGGTTCCGCATAAAAGGGAGTACCGCATTTGTAGCGTTCATAAGTCCCCAGAAGTTAATTTCGAACATTTTACGTGTTTGTTCTTCGATACTTTCTTCCACAGAAGCAAAATAGCCGATACCTGCATTATTAATTAACACATCAATTTTTCCAAAATGGTCTACAGCAGTAGCTACAGCTTGTTTGATTTGTTCCGGGTTCGTTACGTCCAATTCAAGAACAAGAATGTTAGATGTATATTGTTCTGCTAAGCTTTTTAGTGTATCTGTATTTCTAGCTGTTGCGACAACATTATAGCCTTCAGCTAATGCTTTTTCAGTAATAGAACGTCCAAAACCACTTGAACTTCCTGTAATAAAAATAACTTTTTGACTAGATATCAATTTCCTTCACTCCTTTAAGTGGTATAGATTGAGAATACATCTTAAAGGAAGCTTTATGTCAAATCGTTATTGAAAATAATCTTTATTAAGTACTTTAAGATCATAATACGTTATTTTTTGAATGATTTTTTCTAAGTTTTGATGAATTTGCTTGAGATGTTCTTCTACTTTTTGTTTGTGGTCTACTAAAAATTCGCGTCTTTCAAGTAGCGTATCATCTCCAACCACAATTAAATCAATATAGCTTTTTATATCTTTTAGACTCATACCAGTTTCTTTCATCGCAATAACAAGCTTTAACCACTCGATTTGTTCTTTAGAATATATGCGTCGTCCTATATCATTGCGTGCTATAGCAAGCAAAATTCCTTCTTTTTCATAATAGCGAATAGTAGAGGCGTTGATACCAAATAATGCTTGAACTTCTCCAATAGTATACATTGATCTTCCTCCAGACTTAAAGTTAACTTTAAGTCCCATTATAATTTTCGCAAAGTGTATTATCAATCATTGTCGCAAAATGAAAGTATTGAAGTATCAGTAGTGATTCGTATGATTAGTAACAAATATGCAAATCTTTAATAAACTTTAAACATTTTATAATTATCTTCATAGTACGACATAATAAAGTCGCGAAAGTCTCTTGCTGAAGAGGATAACGTTTTATGTTTTACCCAAGATAAGCTTACTGGATAGGTCGTAGAATCATCTGTCACTTGTACATAATTTAACCCCAGTGTTCTACACACGGAAATAGGAAGTAAAGCGACACCTTGATCAAGCTTGATAATTTCGACCAGCAAATGGGAGTCTACCTCAAATGCAATATTGGGGATAAAGCCAGCTTGCTCACAAAGAGAAGTCGTGAAATCACTATACTCTACATTATTAGCTAAAGTGATAAACGGTTCATCGGCGACATGACTTAACGAAATTTCATGTTTGCCTGTCAATCGGTGGTTGGAAGGTAGCACAAGAACAATATCTTCATCGACCAGTAAACAACTTTCTAGCTCCTCATCTTGAATTGGATGTCCGGTTATTCCTAAATCTATCTCTCCTTTTTTTAAACTTGTTAATATTTCGCTTTTCACTCCAATTGACTGAAGAATTTTTGATGTAGGAAAGTGGTTAATATGTTCACTGATTAGACCAGTTAGGAATCTTGGATTGGAAATAGATATTTTGATAGTGTTAGCAATGTGATGTTCCTGAGATAGAATTTCTATTTGTGCATTTTCAATCTCTATAAAAATCCGGTTTACATGCTTTAGAAGAATTTTCCCAGATGAACTTAGTTGAATATTTCTGCCTTTCCGATCAAATAGATTAGTTCCTAATTCGTCTTCAAGTCTTTTGATCGTAAGGCTTAAAGAAGGCTGTGCGATATTTAATTGTTGGGCTGCTTTAGAAATGTGTTCTGTATAAGCAACAGTCTGAAAGTATTTGAGCTGGAGCAATTCCATAGATACACCTCGCTTATTTATTGGGATAAATGTATATATACATTATTATATATTAGATTATATGTAAATATAGATGTAAGATGATTATAGAAGATTATAGAAGATAGATGATCAAAGACTAACGATAAGCAAACAAATATAAAAAATATGAGTAAAAGGAAGGTGCATTATGAGAATAGATATAAATAATATTGCCCAAAATCTTAACACACCATTAACCGCACCCGCTTACCCTATGCCACCTTATAAATTTGTTAATCGTGAATATCTGAATATTGTTTACCGCACAGATGCAAAAGCTTTACGAGCAGCAGTACCAGAACCTCTTGAAATGATCGGCGATCCTCTGGTCAAATTCGAAGTGATGTGGATGCCAGACGTATCGGGATTAGGGGCTTATACTGAAGCTGGACAAGTGATTCCTGTCCGATTTAATGGGGAAGATGGAGATTATACGCATTCGATGTACGTCGACAACTTTCCAGCGATTGCAAGTGGTCGAGAACTGACTGCGTATCCTAAGAAGTTAGGTGCACCGAAGCTTTATGTCGATTCAGATACGTTAGTAGGTACGTTGGATTACGGTTCACTTCGTGTAGCTACTGCTACGATGGGATATAAGCATGTTGAGATGGATAAAGAAATTGCTAAAAATGAAATTTGTCGACCTACTTTTATGGTTAAGATTGCTACAGATTACAATGGAGATTTGAAGATTTGCGATTTGGTACGAACACAGATAACGAATATAGATGTGAAAGGGGCTTGGAGTGGGCCGGCTAGACTGCAATTATTTGAACATGCACTAGCCCCACTTGCAGACTTGCCTGTATTAGAAGTTGTTTCAGCATCTCATATTCTGACGGATTTAACGTTGAATGCTGCACAACCTGTATATAATTACCTAGAAGAAAAATAAGGGAGATTTTGAAATGAGAATTGCAGTTTTAGGAGCAGGTTCATTAGGAACTATCGTTGGAGCATATCTTGCTGCTGGAGGAATAGATGTTGAGTTAATTGATTCATATCAAGAACATGTAGATACTCTCAATCAAGTAGGTGCTAAAGTCATCGGAACGACAGAATTTCAGGCTAAAGTGAAAGCTATCATCCCTGAAAACAAGTCAGGGAAGTACGATTTAGTCTTACTGTTAACCAAACAATTATATAACGACGCTGTTCTGCAAGAGTTGCTTCCTTTTTTAAAAGAAGATAGTGTTGTCTGTTCTTTGCAAAATGGTATACCTGAAAACAACGTGGCTTCTATCGTTGGGGAAAAACGTGTTATAGCAGGTTCTGTTGAATTTGGAGCTACTTTTATCGAACCCGGCGTATCTCAACTTACCACCGAGTATAACCAGTTTAAAGAGTACGCTTTTCAAATTGGAGAATTAAACGGTGAAACGACAGAAAGAATCCAACAGATCAAATCTGTGTTAGATCTTGTAGGCGGAACACATATTTCCGATAACTTAGTTGGAACAAAGTGGTCCAAATTACTGATTAACAATGCATTCAGTGGTTTATCGGCAGCATTAAACGGAGAATATGGATCTATTCTTGATCATGAAGTTGGTATTGTTAGTGCCGTTCATATCGCCGATGAGACGATAAAAGTTGGACACGCCAATGGTGTCGCTTTTGCTAAAATGGGTGGATTTGATATAGAATCTTTGGAATTAAACAGCGAAAATGATATCCCTGAACGTATCCAAACCTTTAGAGTAGTGATGGAACCATCCAGATTGCTAAGAGCAAGTATGCTTCAGGATCTGGAGAAAAAACGTAAAACAGAAATCGATTATATTAATGGCGTTGTTCCAACAATGGCAGAAGGCACTGGCATCCCAACACCTTTTAACGATTTGGTTATAGCACAAGTCAAATCTGCCGAAGAATCTCAAACAGTGCCTACATTTGATACAAATATAAAAGCTTTTGAACAGTTATTGAGTATCCAGCAGAAAGTATAATATCTAAATAAAGCATGCCAGATCATTAGGTTAATCGTTAATTGTAATAGGAATTTTGATACTATAAATGTCATACATCCTACTAAAAAAATAGAATAACCAAAGCGAAAAAAAGAACACCAGACTGCTATGCTGGTGTTCTTTTCTAGGTAAAAGTAATCGAAGTCTATATTGTTGTAAAAGTATAGCTATATTTTATTTACATTACAATTCCACTCTCAAGTTACCGAGCATCTTAGCGGTTTCGGGATCAAGATAGGATAAGAAAAGACTTTCTTCTGTATCCAGAGTAGCAATCTGCTCCATATCTTCTACACTTAGCTCAAAGTCGAAAATATCAAAGTTCTCAGCAAGACGTTCTCGACGTACAGACTTGGGAATTACGACAACATCGCGTTGAACAAGCCAGCGTAATATGACTTGGGCGACTGATTTGTTATGTTTGTCAGCAATAGAAGTTAGCAATTCGTTACTAAACATCTGGTTACGTCCTTCTGCAAAAGGCCCCCACGATTGGATCTGTACACCTTGTTCTTGCATAAAAGTAGCGTTATCGATCTGTTGATGAAAAGGATGGGTTTCCACTTGATTGATCGCAGGTACGATATCATTATGCACGATCAGATCCATTAAGCGATCAGGCAAAAAGTTGCTAACACCGATCGCTTTGATTTTCCCTTCTTTATAGAGTTCTTCCATCGCTCGCCAAGCTCCATAATAATCACCAAATGGCTGATGAATTAGATATAGATCTAGATAGTCGACTTGAAGTTTGTGTAAAGACTTGGCAAAAGCGGCTTTGGCACTCTCGTAGCCAGCATCTTGAATCCACAGCTTGGTCGTAATAAATATTTCTTCGCGGGGCACACTACTACGCTTGATAGCACGTCCTACTGCTTCTTCGTTCATATAGCCAGCCGCTGTATCAATCAAACGATATCCAATCTGTAATGCTTCATAGACAGCATTTTCACATTCTTCTGCATCTGGAATCTGATAGACACCAAAGCCTAAGATGGGCATAGTAACACCATTATTCAATGTGACAGTTTGCATAATTATTCCTCCTGTACTGGTTTTGTATTTGAAATAGCAAATGATCACTTCTATATACATAACGCGTGAATATAGATTCTGCTTGTGATGTGTTTGCAGTATAATGAGCTTATTCCCTTCGTGCTACACGAAGTCAAGCGATTCTCTATAATGAATTTGGAAAGGTGGATATGGCGATGCTTACTGTAAAAGAAGCTGCTCTGATGACAGGACTTACCGAACATGCTGTACGCTTTTACACGGATAAAGGATTAGTGCCTAGTGTCCAACGTAACAAAAATAATATTCGGTTATTTGATGAAGAATCGATTAACTGGTTGTATGGAGCAAGATGTCTCAAGCAGACAGGAATGCCGATTGAAACGATCAAATTATACGTTGACCTTTGCTTAGAAGGAGATGCGACTATTCCTCAGCGCAATGAAATGATGATGGAATACAAAGAAGTGGCTTTGATCCAACTACAAGAAGCACAAAAGCGAGTAGCCCATTTGGAACAAAAAACGATTCAATATCAGGCTATTCTTACGGAGGGTATTGCTGATACCACTAATCCTCGTACATGGGGAAAAGATAAAGCGATATCTGCAACGCCCACACATTCTTAAGTTTTAGTGATAACAAGGAAAGATTTGTCTTATACTCAAAGTCGTTGGACTGTCTTATTACTTTAAAATAGATCATCAAAAAGCTCTTTAGTACTTTATAGACTAAAGAGCTTTTTAATATATAGATCTGCTTATTTTTAATGATTTATTGAAAGAAGTGGCAGTGAATAATAATGAAATTCAGCGGAAATTTCAAATCCGACAGACGTGTAAAGACGTAATACATGTCGATTTGCTGTGACTACACTTAAGCGAATCTGAGTGTATTGTTGATCTTGTAATAAAGTAATCAGTTGAGCAAGAATATCTCGACCATAGCCTTTACCTTGCTCTGTAGGAAGTACACAGAAATCATGTATAACCGCGGTATGAGCTTGAATGGTATTGACTCGAATCATTCCGACAGGATTGGATTGGTGTAGAACCAGATAAGTTAATCGGCTAGGCTCTTGACTTGTGCTCTCCAGATACTCCTTAGTCCAGGACTCTGAATCTTCAAAAGCTTGCGCAAAACAGTAGATAAGAAAGGCAGTATCCTTTTTGTTGGCAACTCTTATAGTAAGATGATTGTAGTAGGGCATCCTATCTTGTATAGAATTAAAAGTCATCGAGAATTGAGAATGACTAAAATCAGCGTCAATATGCCCTATACAATCGATACCTGATTGTGAGTTAGAAGGAACTCTAAAAAGACAATGTTGTATATTTACAAGATGCATATCTGCAACTGCATGGTTCAATAGATTTCTAAAAATACCATTACGACGGAACTCTGGATGAACCATAGCATTGATATTAGCTTCAATCCTGTCTGAAGTATACCAGCTTAGAAAACCGATAAGCTGATCTTCGTTATAGCACAGAAAAGCCTCGTCTCCATGTATTGCTTTCAAACTTTCTACACCAACCCGTAAGTCTGATGCGTCAGAAAGTGCACATATTTGTTCTAATAATCGAATTTGATCAATTTGCTGATCTGAAAAATCAGTCATTTTACTAATCGTATACGTTGGCATAACTTTGTTTATCCTCTAAGAGTCGGAAATACGTAGTTTATGGACGAATAGACGTTATCCTTCTCGTTTCTGTCCAGATCATTATAGTTACCAATAGCAACGCCCCCTAGAATGATAATGAGTTTAGTATTGCTTAAATGATAGCGAGAATCAACAACAAAATAGAAAAGAGTGCTATTTCATCGGTATGGCTCCAATTAGCTAGGTGAGAGAGTGAAATTTGTATCATTTGGATGAATACATAGAATACAATAATTGTAGATTTACATAGCAAGGAGCGATGCAGAGATGAACACTATACAGTCGATCAAAAAACGGTATGATCTACTATTTCCAGATGATGTGATCACACCACAAGTAATAGCTAAGATGGAACAGCAATTACAGTTGCAATTACCTGACGATTTTAAAAAGATCGCTTCATTTTTTAATGGAGGATTGATTGGAGGTATTTCTATATTTAGTTATGATCACTATACACCCAATATAATAGAAGAAACGCTTCGATTGCGAAAAGATATTCAGTTTCCTCATTCTTTGCTATTTCTAGCAGAGCCTGCGGGAAGTATGATCGTGCTGGATACAGCACAGACTCCAGCAGTGATCTGGTGCGATAGTATAGATGTACATCAACTACATGATCGCTCTTTTCAGATAGCACCGGATACGTGGGATACATTTGGTAACTTTTTTGAATATCTATTAACACAAGAAGAGGCAGAACAAGAATAAACAATGTAAAAATCATCTCATGTTATAACATGGGTATAACAGAATGAATAGATAGTAGATTGTTGAGTTGATTAGCATCTATCTACAGATATACAGCTTTTCCTCAATATCGACCGTCAAGTAGATGTATATCTTTGCCTATTGTTCTACAATAAATAAAATCGTACAGAGCAGTGGGGGAGACATATGGGTATTGAACAGGAAAAAACGTATAGATATCTGATCCGTATATTTGGAACGATCTCACTGATGATTACCAGTTATAACGAATATGTAAGTTATGGAGCAGTGAATCAGTATGGCACATTATTGATCTTATTTCTGTATATAATGATTATTTGGGTTCCGAAAATATGGCGTAGTCGAACGATCTATATTATTCTTTCGATCATTATTATCAGCACAGCGTTATATCTTCATTATCAATACGGGTCTGTGAATTCAAGCCTATTATGGCCATTGTTGTTTTTGAGTATATTTATTAATCGAGATTATCGGTATGTGACTATCATCGTTAGTCTAGTAACGATTACTGTGATTGCATTAGTATACGCTTTTTCTTTTGGTAGTTTGCTAGCGATTATTGGTATTTTTCTAGTCGTACGTAGTTCTCAGATACGTCAAAATGCACATGCTTTAACAAAATCACATCTCGATCAATTGGATCAAGCTCATCGAGAGCTACAAGAAGCTCATCTAGAACTGCAAGAAGCAAGCGCGCATTCAGTACGTTATGCGGCATTGGAAGAACGAACCCGTCTGGCACGAGAAATACATGATGGATTAGGGCATCAACTGACATCGCTGATTATTCAATTACAGGCTTTGGAGATTATGCAATCGACAGAACCAGAGCATATGCCAGAGCGTATCAAGCAACTGATCTCGATTGCTCGTCAGGCGCTGACAGAAGTACGTATAGCCGTCAAAGAATGGTCGAATGATGAGATGGGCTTAGGATTGGTCGCTTTGAAAGGATTGATCACGCAGACGGGGCAACGCTCGGCACTCAAGCTTACCTTTGTAGAAGATTCTCCAATTACCGAATGGTCGATTCAGACCAGTATTGTCTTGTACCGGGTGCTCCAAGAATCATTAACCAATGTGCTTCGTCATGCACAAGCAGATACCGCTTCTGTACATATTCAGGAGAAAGACCATAACGTGTATTTGCGTATTTCAGATAATGGTGTCTATACCGCTACAGATTCATTGAAGATAGGCTATGGATTAAAAAATATGAAAGAACGCTGTGAGCAACAGGGTGGAACCTGTCAGTTTGAGCCTGTGTTACCTCATGGTTTGTCTATTCAAGCTGTAATCCCTATCGGAAATCCAACCCCATCATAAGGAGAAATAATCATGAGTGTTCCATCTAACATTCGAATCGTGCTTGTCGATGATCAGCCGATTGTACGTCAAGGATTACAGTATATTATTAATGCTCAATCGGATATGGAATGTGTTGGTGAAGCCAGTAATGGACATCAAGCGTTAGAAGTTACATTAGAGCAACAGCCTGATATGGTATTGATGGATATTCAGATGCCTGAATGCTCTGGTCTAGAAGCAACAGAACAGATTTTACGTGTATTGCCTGATATGAAAATTGTATTGTTGACTACTTTTGATGTACAAGATTATATTAAGGAAGGCATTCGCGCAGGGGCTACCGGATTTCTACTCAAAGACGCAGATACTCAAGAATTACTGGCAGGGATTCGTGCAGTGTATAAAGGAGAAGCATTGTACAAAACACCGCTAGCAAGCAAAGCACTCGCTGAAGCACTTAAAAAGGCAGAACCAGCACCGCTATCAACTCCCGCGAAGTATGAACTGATCGAACCGTTAACCGATCAGGAGTTAATTGTGTTACAACAAATGGCGTATGGCAAGCGTAATTCAGAGATTGCACTGGCGCTACACATTTCACATGGCACTGTCAAAACGCATGCTCATCGTATTTTTCAAAAGTTAAATGTGGAAGATCGGACACAAGCTGTTGTGCTAGCGATACGCCAAGGATTGGTCAAGTAATTGATGTTGATGTATATCGCTAGATAGATCAATGGATGCTCAAAGATCAATCTGCAAGTAGACGTATACATACTGTTGAATCTTTAGAATAAAGGTATAACCACATTCTAAGGAGGTCAATATATGTATTCTAATATAGTTACAACATTACTTGTGATTGGGATGATCGTCTGGATTGTTTTACATCAATTGCGTCCCAAACCGGTCAAAAAATTATTTTTTATTGTGTTACCATTGATTGCTTTGTATGAAGTGTATCAGACATTTCCCCGGCAACAGGTGCCTGTAACCCAGTGGATCGAGTGTATCTTAGTGGTCGTAGCCGCTTTGATCGCTGGAACGATTCAGGCATGGCACAGCAAAGTATATATTCAGAATCATATTGTGTATGTTCAAGGCACTACGATTACATTGATCACATGGGCAAGCTTTATATTGACTCGAATCGCATTAGGATTTGCTTTCGGAGAGTTCGCAACAGGGTATCATCGTATTCAGTGGATATTGTGGGTCGGCATTGCTGTTATTTTCGCTACACGTAGTTTAATATTATATGCCAAATTCCCTGAGATTAAGCATGTATTTGCACCTTCCAAAGTTAACGGATAGATGAACTGATATGTATATAAAGAAGCACTCGTATAAGATGATTATCCCATCTTGTATGGGTGCTTTTGCTATAGGTATCCCTTTATTTGTAATAAAGTATAAATATAAAGAAATAATGTATTGTACTTGAAAGAGGATTATGCAATATTTAAAAGGACACGTTTGGCTTTGGATGAACATTACACATTCAGAGGGAGTTATATAATGAAAAATTGGCACAAAAAAATGCTTTCGCTTGTTTTGGCAGCAGGATTACTTGCGACAGCTTCACCTGCGATGGCAGCGACAGCTTCACAGCCATTAATCTTGAAAGTGAACGATCAGAAGGTTCAGTACAGTAAAGGAATAGCGCCTACAGTTCAGCAGAAAGTGACAATGGTTCCACTTCGTTCAACATTGCAAGCGATGAAGATTCAATTGTCCAACGTATCCAAAGATAGCATTACCGTTGTAGCCAATGGTAAAAGTGTAACTGTTAAAAGCAAACTGGCTAAAATCAATGGTACTGCATATGTGCCTATTCGTACCTTTGCTGAATTAACTGGATATACTGTGATTTGGAATGCCAAAACACGTACGATTCAGTTGACTTCACCTCCTGCTACACCTACTCTTCCTGTAGAAGAAAATACTCCTCCAGTAGATACAACGGTTGCTCCTACAGAGAATACAGCACCACCAGTAGTGACTCCAGACCCTAGCAGTACGATAACACCAACACCTGCACCATCTACAGAAACTGCCGATACAGGTGGTCGTGGATTTATGTGGGAAGTACAAAATAACGGAAATACCGTGTACTTGGTCGGTTCGATACATATTGCCAATGAAAGTTTTTATCCGCTACGCAAAGAATATGAGCAAGCTTTCGCAGAAGCTAATTATCTTGGCGTAGAAGTAGACATTACACAGATATCGGATGAAGCGATGCAACAACGTGTTTTGGAAATCGGTGAGTACAAAGATGGAAGCAGACTGCAAGATCATCTATCTACGTATACGTATGCCAAATTAGGTAAAGCACTTCTAGCGAATGATTGGAAACGCGATGCATTAGATCATTTCAAACCATGGGTTGCAGAAATGATTGTAAGTTCTTTTGCTCCAAGCGATCCAGAATACAAATCAGCAGATGGGATTGATCTACACTTTATCCAAAAAGCTGTAGAACGCAAAATCACAGTGATGGAATTGGAATCACAAGATTCTCAGCTTATGATGCTCAATAACTTCTCTGATGAATTACAAGAACAAATGTTATATTCGACACTGTATGATCTGGACAATCCTAATCAAGCCGATCTGAATGAAAATACAGATGAAGCCGCAGAAATGTGGAAAACAGGCGATGAGAAAAAATTGCTAGAATTAACAAACAGTACAGCTGGTAATGAAGAATATAATAAAGCAATGCTGGTTGATCGCAATATTGGAATGGCGCAAAAAATTGATGGCTATTTAAAAAGTGGTGGTAACCAGAAATACTTTATCGTTGTCGGTGCGGCTCATTATCTAGGTAACGATGGTATTATTCACTTGCTTGAGAAAAAAGGATATACCGTCACCAGAAAATAACAGTATAGTTAGCGTAAATATAAGTATGATCTTAGATTCAACAATATCCAAAACATAAACGTGCTCCAAAAAACCACCTCATTCTATAGTGAATGGAGTGGTTTTTTGTTGCAAATACAACATGAATAATATATATTTAAAAAAGAATAATTGTTGCATTTACAACAAAAAATAAAAGGAGATTATTATGAAAGAAATTCTTCGAGAAATCGGAATGATCGCTAGAGCGTTAGATAGCATTAGCAATATTGAATTTAAAGAGTATGCACTCACCAAAGGTCAATATTTGTATCTGGTGCGTATCTATGAAAATCCTGGGATTATTCAAGAAAAATTAGCTGAAATGATCAAAGTCGATCGTACCACTGCTGCGCGTGCAATCAAAAATTTAGAAGAGAATGGATTTGTGCAAAAAAAAGAAGATCCGCATAACAAAAAAATCAAAAAGCTTTTTCCTACAGTGAAAGGAGAACAGATTTATCCTGTGATCAAAAAAGAAAATGATTATTCTAATCTAATGGCATTGGAAGGATTATCAGAGCAAGAGAATGACCTACTATTCGAGCTTCTACAAAAGGTAAGAAAAAATGTAGAAAAAGATTGGACTTTTGTCAAAAAAGGCAATAAACGAAATTATGAATCATGGTGAAAGGAGTACACAAACGATATGAATATTATAATAAGACAGTGTACGTTAGAAGATGTACAACAATTACAGGAAATCAGCTATGACACCTTTAATGAAACATTTCGAGAACAGAATTCACCTGAACATATAGATCATTATTTGGAGAAAGCATTCAATCGTCTACAGTTAGAAACAGAATTAAACAATCCGTATTCACAGTTCTTTTTCGCTTATGTGAATAATGAACTTGCTGGTTATCTCAAGATCAATACCGATCAAGCACAGTCTGAAAAGATGAGCGAGGACAGTCTGGAGATCGAACGCATTTATATCAAGCAATCATTTCAAAAGCATGGAGTAGGGAAGCATCTTTTTCAGCAAGCCCTTCAGATTGCGAAGGAGATGAACAAACAGCAGATGTGGCTAGGAGTATGGGAAAAGAACGACAATGCCATCTTATTTTATCAAAAGCTAGGTTTCGAGCTAACCGGTCAACATTCGTTCTATATGGGGGATGAACAGCAAACCGATTTGATTATGACCAAAAGACCACTTATAGATTAAGTGGTCTTTGGACTAGAATAGCATTCAATCAATATGAAAATTTCGCAGTGTACGCATTCATTTCTTTATGGAACTGTGTAAGTAATTTGTTGGCAATCGCTAATTGAGTATTTGCTTTTTTGGATATGCTAGGATCTAATTTCTTGGTGGATAAATATTTTTGGAAAAGAAGCATACCTTGTAGTTGATAGTTAGCACCTTTTACATATATTTTGTGCATACGAGCCAAGTCTTTGTTGGGTGTATAGACTTTTTGTACCCCTTTAACAAACTTTTTATAGTTTGGAAGAGCAATACCTGTAATCTCTACATAAGAAGAACGATGATCTGAAGCTTTGAATTTTTTATTTTCTTTAAAAATAGTTAGAGCAATTTGTTCATATTCTTGCAGTGGTTCCAATTGATCGTCATAATCCACGTAGTCATGATACGCCTGCTTGTATTTGGCAGGAACTTGGCTATCATCATAACCATATTCAGAAGAAGTGGCTGCATGAGTAGATGGAAGAGGTACAACCAATACCATACTTTGTACGATCAAAAAGGTGAGCGTTACTATCCATAACAATCGAGCTTTCACGTTACTATATAATCCCCTTTCGCTAATATATTTGAGAAGACTCATTATAACATAGGTTGATTTTGTCAGTTCCTGTTACTATTTGTATCGTCACTTTGCACTCTTTCTTTTAGAAAGTTAGCAAGCATATTCTAGTGTATATAGTGAATATAAGCAAATTTAATTGCTTGGTATACATTGGAAACGGTTAACATATAAAGAATGAACATTTAGCGCACTGCTAAACATTGTAACAAGTTAAAGTGTTCGATATCGTGCTTGGCTATCTTGTTAAGGAAAAGGAAGTGTACACATGGTCAAAAGAGTAATTGTCACAGGTGGTAGTGGACTCGCTGGTAAATGGGTAGTACAAGAATTATTTGAGCAAGGATACGAAGTACTCAATTTAGACAAAGTTCCTTTGGATCATCCGCATGTACGGACACTGATTACAGACCTTACAGATGCAGGGCAAGTATTCAATGCGCTAGCCAGTCCTACGATTGATAAAAGTTACCATGAATCGATAGCACCGCAACCGATCGATGCCATTGTGCATCTAGCAGCAATTCCTCAAATTCACACATATCCAGACAACGAAGTGTATCGTATCAATGTGATGAGTACGTACAATATATTGGATGCCGCAACCAAATACAATATTCCTAAAGTCATTTTAGCTTCCAGCGAAACGACGTACGGAACTTGTTTTGCAGACGAGCATCGTGATCCTGATTATTTCCCGCTCGATGAAGATTACAATATTAATCCGATGGATAGCTATGCTACATCCAAAGTGGTGAATGAAGTCACAGCCAAAGCTTTTCAGACCCGCACAGGTATAGATATCTATTGTTTTCGGATAGCCAATGTAATAGATCCTTCCAAATATGCTGATTTCCCTGCTTATTTCGCCGAGCCTATTCAGCGTAAACGGATTACTTGGAGCTATATTGATACTCGTGATCTAGCGCTAGCATGTAGGTTGGCTGTTGAAACCGATGGATTAGGATTTCAGGTAATGAATATTGCCGCAAATGATGTTTCTTCTGACAAACCAACCAAAGAGTTGCTAGCTGCTTATTATCCGAATGTGCCTTTGAAAAAAGAACTGGATGAATATGAGACTTTAGTGAGCAATACCAAAGTAAAAAGACTACTTGGATTTGAACAACAACATTATTGGAGATCTTATGTAGATACCGAATAGAATTACTATACAAAATATAATAAAAAGGGTGCGGCTGATCGTAGCTACACCCTTTTTTGCTATCGTTCATTATCTAAAATGCTAAATGATATTTTGCTGAACGAAGCGATTTATTGTGAAAATTGAGCATTGTACAAAGCGATTTTTTCATTAAATTCACTAATCAATAGCTGACCTTGAGTGAATTTTACATTCGCTTTTTTGATAATAGTGGGGTCTGGATTTAGTTTGGAAACGTATTTTTGAAAAAGGATCATTCCTTCTAATTGAAGAGTTGTTCCTTTAATAAATTGGGCGTGCATAGCGGCAAGGTCTGTATTGTTAGGCTTGATTTGTTTGATTCCACTTAGAAATTTTTTGTAACTCGGGATCGCAATAGTCGTCATTTCGCTATAAGCTTGTTTGCGCGTAGATGCGAGTACTTTTTTGTACTTATTTAGAATAGTAGCAGCTTTGGTCTCGTAAGGAACCCATTCTTTATATTGATTATAGTAATCTACATAATCGTCAAAAGCCTGCTGTAATTCAGGTGCAACTTCATTATACGTATCATCTTCTACATAACCAGGTTCAGGTGCAGAAGGGCTACCATTCGTTATAGTTGTATTGGTTGCTGCATGTATCGTCGCTGGCGAGTGAAACACAGGAATACACGTAAATAACACTATCATCATGATCACCAACAACGATTGCTTTTTCATAGACAATAAAGTCTCCTTTGTACCTTTTTTTCTATAAAAATCCATTTATAAAGGTATCATACCAGAAATAAAGCACAAAGAGGTAACACTAAAATAACACAATGCCTATGACGGCTGAACCGGCTATCACCATTAATGGATGAAGCTTGTATCGGACAATCGCCCAGAATGCTGCAATACCGATCAATAATGTAGCAATTGTAGTCCAGCTCATAATCACATCTGCATGGTTAGACAGACCAAAATGGATCGCTGCATAAGCAATCAATCCGGTAATAATCGGGCGTAATCCGTAGAAAGACGATTGTACCCATATATTCGAATGAATTCGGTAAAAGAATGCTGCTAATATAATCACTACAATCAGCGAAGGAAGCACAATCCCGCTTGTAGCGACAATAGCACCTGTTAAGCCAGCAGTCTCATAACCGATTAAGGTCGCACTATTAGTAGCAATCGGCCCCGGGGACATGCCTGCGAGTGAAACAGTGCTTTGAAATTGTTCGTCAGTTAGCCATCCATATCGACTACATTCATACTGGATCATCGGAATAACTGCATAACCTCCGCCAAATGAGCTAAAGCCGATTTTCAAAAAGCTTAAAAATAATTGCCATAATATCATGATATCTCCCCCTTAGATATAATATTCAATCGTAGGTGGGATATGATCATGAGTTGCTTTTTCAGTACGGGCAGTTAATCCTAATTTCTTTTTGGCTTGAATAATTAAGATACCGATACCTAGTCCAAATAAAATCATAAAGATCGGATTCAAGCCTGTAATCAAAAGAGTAATCAATGCTCCTGTAGCTACTACAATCGTAGAGCGATCAAATAATGCATTTTTCCCCATCCGATAAGCGGCAACAGCAATCAACCCGATTACAGCACCATGTATTCCTTGAAAAGCAGCTTGCACTTTCGGTTGATCCTGAAACACAGAATAAAAAGCACTGAGTGCAAATACGATAAAAAAGGTAGGTAATGTAATACCGAGTACAGCAGCGATAGCACCAGGAATTTTCCCCATCCGATATCCGAGAAAAGTTGAAGCATTCACCCCTACACCGCCGGGTGCAGAACCTGCAATCGATAATAAATCGCTCATTTCCTGACCATCTATCCATTTTCGTTTCTGTACAACTTCTCGTTCTAATATTGGAATCATCGCATAGCCTCCGCCAAATGTAGCAGGGCCAATTTTGAAAAAGATCCAAAACAAATTCCATAGTAAATGTATTTTTAACTGAAGGGTTTCAGTCCAATAAGTTTTCATCACGTTCACTCCACTCTTAGTTACCAGTATATCATCTTTTAATCATTTTGAAATAAACTTTGGAAGCTGATCTTGTAAATGTTTCTGATCATCCTTAAAACGTTTGCTTATAAATGAAAAATAAGCTATGAAATAAGTGTATTCATCTTCTTTTTTTCTCATTGATAAAAAGTGGTCAAGGTGGTCGTTACACGTTACAATGAAGGCAGATTTTAACCTTGAAGCGGAGTCAGAGCGGTATAAACGGTGTGCTTTGCAACTTCTTTATGATCCAATGTTGTCGCATGTATACTGCTATATGCTAGAGAAAGGAAGAACGTATGAATACATTTCAATTTCCGATGAAAGTGGTCAAACGGCAAGTCTATGACCGGATAGCTACACAAGATCATATTTCCAAAACAGAGTTGCTGCAAGAAATGGATATTACGAGTAGTAGTCTGAATCGTATTCTAGATGAACTGACACGAGAAGGGTGGATCAGTGAATCCGGACAAGGGCAATCTACAGGCGGACGACGACCTACATTGTATCGTATCAATCCTACGCACCGCTATATTATAGGATTGGAGATTTCACGAGTCTATTCGGTATTGGGATTATATGATCTGCAAATGAATACGATTGTGTCGTATCGCTGGTTTATGGATGAACAGATGACTCCCGAGCGTCTGGTGGATTATGTAGAAGAACGAATCGATTGGATGCTCAATGATTATCAGTTAACGTTAAGTCAGATGATTGGTATAGGGATAGGAGCAGTAGGGCCTTTAGATCGAGCAAAAGGAATGATCTTGAATCCTGTTTATTTTCCAGCGACAGGTTGGAAAGATGTAGCGATCTGCCAGATGATTAACGAGCGTACTGGATTAACAGCAGTGCTTGAAAATGGAGCCAATACAGCACTTATAGGCGAACATTGGGCAGTGCGAGATGAGAATATGCAACATATGTTATTTGTAAATGTGGGCGCAGGGATTCGTTCTGCGATGATGTCTGGCGGACAATTAGTGCGAGGTGCTGTTGATCGTGAAGGCTCGATTGGCCAGATGATTATTCAGACTGATGGAGAAAAATTACACGATCAAGGAAATTATGGCGCACTGGAAGCTTTTGCTTCGGTACAAGCGCTGGAACAGCAAGTCAGACAACGGGTGAAGTTAGGTATGGATATCTGGGAAGCGGCGCAAGAGTTAACACCGGAGCAGATTCATTTTGATACCTTAATTACAGGTCTGAATCAAGGCAATGTGTTTTTACAAGAATTGTTTGCGAGGTCTGCTAGTTATATGGGGATCGGGCTTGCTAATCTGATTAATATTTTATTGCCCGAGAAAGTAATTCTCGGTGGTGCATTGATCAATGCCGATCCTTCTTATTATGAACAGGCGATAGCAGTTGCTCGCAAAAAAGTAGGGTATGATAACAGTTACCAGCCGATCTTTTCTAAAGGAGTATTGCAAGAAAGAGCAGTGGCTGTGGGTGCTGCTGTGATGATTTTGCAACAAATGGAATTGTAATCTAATCTGTTGGATTGACGCTGAGTCTGGTTGATGCTAACATGGCGGTGTGACATTACAATATCTGTATATTTGAGGAGAGAATAATGATGAGTAACCACAACAACTTTCCGATCGAACTAGGGCAATTCCGCGATGATCTTGGATTGCTAGAAGACGAAGCATTTCAAAAAGGGTTTCTCATTTTGGATGACCAAGGTAATGAACATGATATGATGATCGTCAAAACATTTACGTATGATCAGATTCCGTATGCTCTTTTGTTACATAAAGAACCTTCGCCGTTAGATGGTACGATTTTACGAGTGGAGTATGATGAGGAAGAAGACGAATTTTTCTTGAATCATATTACTGATGATGAAGAATGGCAACGTATGGGACAAGTGTATGAAGTGATTATTCAGTTAAATAAAGACAATCCTACTGTATAAGTAGAATAAAAATAAAGCCCTCCTCATCGATTCAGAGGAAGGCTTTATTTTTATTTATTGAAACTTAGTAATATACTTTGCAAATCTATCATTGAATTGTTCAACCAAATCGCCACCTTGTCCGATCAAGTTAATTCCTTTTTGAACAGAGGTGTAATTAACTTTGGAAGTAGACAATCCTTTTTTGACCAACTTCATCCCTTGCAGGTTTAGAGAAGCACCTTTGGTATACACTTTTTGCATTGAAGCGAGTTCTTTATTTTTTGTTTTGATCTTTTTCATACCTTTTAAAAACAAAGTATAGTTCGGAATAATAGTATTAGTAAGGGCAGTGTATGCTTGCTTACGGTTAGAAGTACCGAATCCATCAAACGTATTTAATTTGTCTACCGATTTGTTCTCATAATCAGCTAATACCGAGATATCATCTGTATAATCCAACAATTGCTCGTATTCTTCTAATAGAGCAGGATCGATATCTTCATCTGTATACGTATCTTCGTCTACATTGGTATTATCGTCCTCGGTGATCCATTCACTGTCTGTTGAAGTAGCGGTATCTTCTGCTGCAAAAACAGAAGCTGTAGGGATCAAAGAAGTACCAATCAGTAGAAAAGCAAGTAATGCGGTAGCAAGAATCTTTTTGTTCATGAGTAATAAAAGCCCCTTAGTGTGTATAGCGTACGATTTTTAGAATAGTCACATGCTAAGGTTTATTGTGCAGGTAGAAATTTGGAAATATATGCTTCCATTTCTTTATCAAATTGAAGTAACAAATCGCCGCCTACGTCTAATTTAGCATTGGACTTGTCCAGTATATCATCATTTAATTTGGTTTTGGATACATATTTTTGAAACAAAAGGAAGCCTTCCATTTCAAGGGTAGCGCCTTTGATATACTTAGCATGCATTTTAGCTAATTCAGGATGAGTCGGTTTGATTTGTTTGATACCTGTTAAGAATTTTTTATAGTTTGGAATAATCGTATTTGTAACCAGTGCATATTCTTGTTTGCGATTGGTATTGTTAACATAATCATTTTTGTAATAGGCTGTCCACGCTTTTTTCTCATACTCCAGTAATGGCGCCATCTGATCACTATACTCTAGAAATTGAGTCGCTTCCTCCACCAAAGCAGGGTCAAGATTCTCTACACTTTCGCTCTCGTCATAAGTATCTTGATCTACCGCTACAGGAGGATCCTCTAATGAAGAAGCGGAAAAAGAAGAAGCCATCGTTTCCAGATCCATCGTATACGTGCCATCCGGTAAAACATCATCCGTAGCCGCAAAGGTAGCGTTTGCAAACATCACATTGGAACCTGTCAAAACAGCGGTTAACACCAGTGTAAGCATGAGTTTTCTCTTCATCTGTAATAATCCCCTTTTTCTAGCGTTTGGCAACAAAAACGCGACCAGTCTAATGAAAAATGATTTTTGCCAAGCAAAATATCTACCTTAGCGTTTGGCAGTAAAAACGCGACCAGTCTAATGAAAAATGATTTTTGCCAAGCAAAATATCTCTTTTAGCATCTGGCAGTATATAAAATGATTATGTTGAAAATTTACCACGTAAATTAAAAAAAACCAATACCAAATTAGTCAAATTTTAAAAATAATAATTAACGTTAACAACGTATGGTAGATTGCTATCTTCTATTAAGGTTTAAGTAGTAAAGAGAACCTACTCCATTAATCGACTATAAGAATGAGTATAAGAATATGGATATACCAATAGAATGAAGGAGGAAATACAAATGAACAAACAATACGATCTTATTGTCATCGGCACAGGTAGCGCAGGAGCGGGTGTAGCCACCGCTTGTAGCAAGGAGGACTGGAAGGTAGCAATTATCGATTCTAGAGCTTACGGTGGCACGTGTGCGCTTCGTGGATGTGATCCGAAGAAAGTATTGGTGGGTGCGGCCGAGATTATTGATTGGAATGAACGGATGCAAGGGAAAGGCATACAACACCAGCCTACGATTAACTGGGCAGATCTGATGGCATTTAAAGAAACATTTGTAGAAGAGATTCCACCAGCACATGAGAAAAAGTTACAAGAAGCAGGAGTAGATACTTTTCATGGATTCGCTTCATTTGTGAGCGAGGATACAGTTCAAGTCGGAGACGAGCAGCTTACAGGTAAACATATTCTGATTGCTACAGGGGCAAAGCCTGCTCCATTATCGATCGAAGGCGAGCAATATTTAGCCAATAGCGATGATTTTCTTAATTTAGAACAATTGCCATCTACTATTGTATTTGTAGGTGGAGGTTATATATCGATGGAATTTGCGCATATCGCTGTGAGAGCAGGGGCAAAAGTACATATTGTCCATCATGGAGATCAGCCGTTGGGCAAATTCGATCCTGATCTGGTCGATGAATTGGTCGAGCGTTCACGTGAATTAGGCATTCAATTTCATCTGAATACCGAGATTGAATCTATCACACAACTAGCAGATCAACAGTATAAAGTAAAAGCGACGCAGAACTCGGATCAACAAAAGCAATCTATAGAGATAGAATGTGGATTGGTGGTGCATGGTGCGGGTCGTGTAGCGAATATCGATCAGCTTCAGCTAGATCAAGCCAATATCGCCTCAGAGAAACAAGGGATTACAGTCAACGAATATTTGCAAAGTACCAGTAATCCACGTGTCTATGCCGCCGGAGATGTCGCTGCGACCAAAGGATTACCATTAACACCAATAGCAAGTATGGAATCTCAAGCTGTACGTACGAATTTGCTTCAACATAATGTACAAATACCGGATTACAAAGTGATGCCAAGTATTGTATTTACTATTCCCAAATTGGCATCGGTCGGTCTGACGGCTGAAGAAGCGCAAAAGTTAGGAGATCATATCAAAATTAACGATATGGACACCTCATCATGGTACACCTACAAACGAACAAACGAAAAGCACACCCGTATCAAAGTGATTATAGATACGAAAGCTAGAAAAGTGCTGGGTGCTCATATTTTAAGCGGCGAAGCAGATGATTTGATTAACCATTTTGCGACAGCGATTCAATTCGATCTTAATATTGATGAGTGGAAAAAAACAATCTACGGTTATCCAACTGCGATGTCGGATCTTTCGTATTTTTTGGAAGAGTAAATGCAGCTATATCTTTGTAAAAGAGTGCAATCCTAATATAGAGGATTGCGCTTTTTTTATATCCGAATGCGTAATTTCCCTCTTGTCAGACTACAGTAATTCAGATATCATCGAAATAAAGCGCTTACATTTTATGAAAAGACAGGTACGTATTCCTTCATTATTCAAAGGAAAGGGGTATCACTATGTATGCAGAATTAACGGCTGATCGTTATTTATTAGCTGGACCATCGCCTTGCTACCGTCCACAGGTACAACAGAAATGGGTTATTCTTTATACATTGTCCGGTCAGGGGATGATCCATGATCAAGATCACCGTCTCGAATGTCGTGCAGGCAGTATTGATATTATTCCGCCTGGTATGCAAAAAAGTGTATGTCAACCTTCCAATCATCGACTAGAAGGCATTTGTTGCTCTTTTACCGCTCATCCACAATGGTCTATTTTACTCAAAAGTATTCAAGATTTCTGTCCTAGCCTACATATCCACATGGATCATTCTATTTTAGCTTCACGTGTTCAACATGCTTTTGAACGTCTACTGGAATATTGTACAGAGCCTATAAGCAGATACGATAAAGAACTTTCTTTTCACACCCTTAGCGAAATTCTACTTTCTATTACAGTCTATTATGAGCCTCAAGAAGATCGTACAGATTCGAGAATTACAGAGATTATCCAATACTTGCAGGAACACTACAAAGAAGACTTGCGTATAGAGCACCTGGCACAGCGTGTCTGCCTTTCTCCATCACGATTGCTACATTTATACAAAGCAGAGACAGGAGAGACGATCGTCGATACAGTGACTCGTATGAGGCTAGAACAAGCTGAATATTTGTTGCGCTTTACCCCGCAGTATATTAACGAAATCGCTTATGAAGTAGGCTTTAATTCACAGACTTATTTTTCTCGTAAATTTGCTGAGCACTTTGGTGTCAATCCTTCGACATTTCGTCAGGGACATACACTTCAACCGATTATATTGACTTCGTAATCAACAAAAAAGCCCCTGTGGCTTAGAACAGAGACGATAGTAATTATCGATCTGCTCTAGCACAGGGGCTTTGGTGTATCTATCTAACAAAGGCTATCCGTTTTTATTTAGAACGAGCCTGTTTGTTATGGTGAACACGTCTCATAATCAATCCAAACAATAACAATGCTGATCCAGCTAACCAGAAAGGCATATTGCTAGACTCGCCTGTTTGTGGCAAACGATCCACATCAGGTGTATTTGTTGGAGTAGACGGATTCGATGGTACAGTTCCTTTAGGAATTGGATCATCATTTACCGGAATATCTTTGTCCGGCGTTACCGGTACATTCCCTTGAGGGATCGGATCATCATTGATCGGAACCTCTGGGTCTGATGGTGAATCCGGTGTTGGATTGTTGCTTACCGGAGTCGATGGTTCATTTCCTGGTTGTGATGGTTGTGTCGGTGTATCTGGTGTAGGCTCTCCAGAACCTTGTGGAATCGGATCATCATTTACTGGAACATTAGCAAATGGGTCATCCGGTGTAGGCTCTACACGTCCACCTGGCACGTCATCATCGTCATTATTAGATGGTTGCCCAGGATTCGTTGGCGTTGTACCATCTGGTGTTGTAGGCGTTGTCGGTGTAGTAGGAGGCGTCTCCGGTGTTCCGCCACCTCCGCCGCCCGGTGGTGTTACCACTGGTGGCTGTGTTACTGGTGGAATCACGACCGGTTGTTTCTCATTCGTGATCGTCAGTGACAACATATTGCCTTTTTTCAAAGTACTAGAATCAATAGTTACATCATGTACTGTAGGATCAAGTACATATCCAGCAGGTGCTTTGATTTCTTGTAATGTATATTTACCATAAAGCAGGTTCGTGTACATTACTTGTCCTTGTGCATCTGTTGTTAACTCGATTGCTGGTTTGCTTTGAGCTACATCTTGTAATTTGAACGTAGCATCTTCTAGCGGTAAGCTCTTATCGTCTTTATCGACTTTTTGTACTGCTAATTTGCCGACTACGCCTGAACCTGTACCTGAACCAGAAGAAGTACGTACTTCAATTTCTTGTTCTGTCGCAACCGTTCCTTTTGTAATACCGTTACCGGAAAAGGCTACGCTGTTGCTGACTGCTTCTCTATCCGCTGCTGTAATCATACTTGAGTATTCAAGAATAAAAGCAGAACGGATCGGTTTGATGAACGTTAATTCAAAACGAGGTGCTTCGCCTGCAAAGAATGCTAATTTGTAGTCGGTTCCTTTTACCATTTCAGTTCCTTTAGACAATCCACCATTGCTAGCTACATTCGCTGCAAACAAATGGAAAGAACTGCTGGATAACACTTGATTCGGTGTAGGAGTATCTACAATCTTGGCATTTTCTACATAAGATTGACCGCGGTTAATGTAAACCGTCCAATTGATTTTGTCTCCATCTTGTGTACCTGTTTTGGAGACATATTCGCCACCTTTAGGAATCTCTACAACAGCTGCCCACGGATAATAATCATTACCGCTACGAAGTACAGCTTCATTATGAATATTGGAATCAATCACTTGATTCTCAAGCGTTGTTTTGAATGTAATCCAGTAAGGTGTGTTGATTGTGTCATTAAAAGCAATTTTTAGTTGATTCGTATTCTGTGCTGTAGGAGCAGTGAATGTATATGCTGAAGAATCTACAGTCGATCCTTTAGAAGTACCATTCCACCAGCCTAACAAATTCAGATTATTCACTTCTAGCGATCCAGGTACATACGTTTGACCGGATTCAAGTGTATCTGTAATCACAGCATTAGGTAGTTCTTTTTTGTTGTAGTTTGCTTTGATTGTCCAAGTGATCTCTTTCGTTGTTGCGTTATAAACGCCTTCTTTAGAGCCATTGTTGACAGTCATATTATCTGGCCAGAAACGTGCTTCTGTTGTTTGAGAACGAGGTGTACCGTTTTCTGTCCAAGTTAATTTAGCACCATTGTAGAACTCAGGTTTTGTTTTATCTATTTTCCAATCGTTATTGAACGTTGTCCCATATTGGATCGTTAACTGTTCCTTAACGTCTTGAGCAAATTTGATATCAAAACCAGACTTGGCATTGCTTGTGGTTACGGTATACGCAGATTTTGGAAGTTTAGCACCATCAGCTGTACGAACAACCAGTGTAGATGGTAAAAATTCTAAGCCACCGTTTGTAAAATAATCGTTGATCGCTACATCAGACATTGTATATCCATCACGATTGACGACTAATTTCCATGTTGCAATTTTACTAATATAATTTGCATCTGATAATGTTTTAACAAAAATCGTACTTTGCAAGTTTTGACCTGCTTGTACGCCTGTTCCATCTGAAGTTACTTTGTTGATTACTTTCTCATCCGTATAGACACGTCCAGTCGCTTGTGTCTGATAAGTGATCGTGTAACCAGAAGTAATATCAGAATTAAATTGAAGATCAAAACCATTGGTTCCTTTGTCGTTCGTTACAGGAGTTAACGTATAGTCTGTACCTTCGACCATTGTAGTACCTGTAGTTACATTAACGACTTTAAATGTATTCTGAAGGAACTGTTGTGTGCCATTAAAGCGATCTTTAAGCAATGCTTTAGCTTTTGTAATCGGCTGTTCATTCATATTGTAATTGATAGACCATGAGATCGTACGAGTCTTATCGTCATAACCAACTACATTTTTAGACAAAAATTCACCGCGTTTTACACTAACTGTTGCGCTAGCTTTTACTGATTCAACACTGCTTGTCAAAGTAGCTGTATTCGTGTAGCTAGTCTGTGTTCCTTTGTCTACTGCTGTAGAGTATGTCACACGATAAGCAGAACGAATATCTTGAGCAAATGTAATTTTGAAATCCGCTGGATTGGTTGTTAATTGATAACCAGACGTGATTTCTTGACCGACTTTTGTACTACCGTCTACATTGACATCTAAGTTATAGACATGAATAGAATTAGGATCAAGTGTAAGACCTGTAGGAATCGGGTCAGTTAATACACCATTTTGAATATGCTTGAGGTTCGTGTTCACATCAACTGTCCAGTTGACTTGTTGATTTTTTTGAACGTCGCCTTTTTTACTGATTGCCGCACCTTTTTCAGGTTTGATCACTATAACGATCACTTTATCAGAACCATTGATCGGGAACGGAATCTCTATTTCTGTACTACCTTTTAGAATCTCTTTGCTAAATTCTGTATTGATCTGAAGCATACCGCCAATTTGAGAATGTTCTTCAACGAATTTGTTAAATGTCATAGTAACATGACCTTTACTGGTTACATTGAAGCTACCTACAGAATCTCCATCAAAACTTAACGGTACATTATTGATATCGTTGTACAATTTGAAAGCAGCAGGAATATCAAATTCATACGTAGAACCTGCTTTGTACGATCCGTCATCCGGTAAAGCCCATTGATAGATCAGACTTACAGGTGCGCCTGCTTCGATCTGATAATCAGGGTTTTTGACCATATCAATCACGTTATTGTTAGCATCAACAATAGTGACATTCGTTAAGATACTCTGTGAGTTAGCTACTGGAGCAGGCTCCGGTGTAGTAGGGGTTGTAGGGTCAGTGGGTGGAGTTGTACTTGGATCTCCTGTCGATCCACTATTACCAGATCCACTTCCATCCGTCGGGGCGTATGTATCCGACTGTACAGTAGATTGATCATTGGTACTTGTAGTATCTGTTGAACCCGAATTAGCGACTTGTGAGGAATCTGTAGATTCCGTACTTGATGACGATGACGTATCGGCAGCATAGATTGTACTGGTGGCACCGACAAGAAGGTGTACCATAAGTATCAGTGACAGTACAAATGCACTTATTTGTTTTGCTTTTTTCATCTAATATCCCCTTGCAATCTAATGATGAATAACGTGCGAGTCTGACGACACAATAGTTGACTTACTGTAAGTTTTAAAATTAAGCTATTTGTGTGAGTTGCTCCTTTCATTTTTGTAAATACCTGCTTTGACAGTATACATGCTGTTTCTGAACAATTTCTCAACAACTTTTAGCAATTGGGCAGGAACTT
Organism: Paenibacillus sp. KACC 21273; assembly: GCF_028736095.1. Classification (NCBI taxonomy): domain Bacteria; kingdom Bacillati; phylum Bacillota; class Bacilli; order Caryophanales; family Paenibacillaceae; genus Paenibacillus; species Paenibacillus sp. KACC 21273. The sequence continues at coordinate 4,799,565 of NZ_CP117876.1, read as the reverse complement.
TCGGACAAGTCATCAACGCAAAGCAATGAATTGAAGCAAAGCCAAATACTAGAAATTAAAACTGACTCATTATTTATATCATACAAGCCGACAATAACGCATGAATAAATGATATCTATTCTTAAAATAAGTCGCTAGTACTATAATAAGTCACTGATAGTTTATAAACCAGGAATAAAGTTTTGTAACACCTTGTCGAAAATGAAAAAAAAGCAGGAAACTCTAACACACATCATTTAGAGTTTTCTGCTTTTTTATATTGGTTTTCAAATTAGTTTTATTTTTATTTATTAGCTGTACTATCCATCTGGGCTTTGTAAGCATCTAATTGACGTTGTAGTTCAGCCATCACTTTATCGTAGCCCGCCAATTTGAGCTTATCGCGGTACTCTTGTACAGCTTGCGTAGGGTCGCCAGCTTTACCGTAAGAAATTGCAGGGCCCATTTCACCTGTAACTTGAGAGATCGCTGTTAATTCAGACTCAATCGCTGTTTTGTCGAATACGAATTGTCCGTATGGATACGGTTTTTTAATTTTGTCGTATTCTTTATACATCGTATCGATTTTGTCCCATGTGGTATCACTAGGAATCTCGAATTTGTCCATACGTCCTGCCCAGAAGTCAGAGTAGAACGAATCATTCGTCTCGTTGTAGTTGGCAGGAAGAACACGTTTGCCGTCTTTGATATCGTATTGAACGCCTTCCATACCGTAGTTAATCAACTGATAAATTTCTTTGTTATTGCGAATCAGATCGTAAGCCATCAATGCACGTTCAGGATTTTTGCTATGTGCACCTAGAGATACACCACCATGCGTGATCGGCATTTCCAGTAAGTTATTACTTGTACGGGAGAAAGGATACATCATCAATTCAGAACCCGGTTGATCTTTATCCATTTGCACGCGGAGTCCAGAGAATGTCTGTGTATGATGACTGTCCATCCCGTTCTGACCTGCACGTAGTGCGTTACGTGCATCATTTTTGTTATTCAGTACATCTTCACGCCAGTATCCTTTATCAGCCCAATCTTTCATCATTTTAGCAAAGTCGAGGAACGTATCTTCAAATACAGGGCTAACGACTTTATAGCGATCATCATACGATTCGGTATTGAAAATAGGCATATATCCTGTAGAAATCGGTAACTCTAAATGCGGCGTATACGATTGTACCCAGCCACCAAAGTTACTTGTACTTGCTTGTACATCATAAGGAATCACATCTGGTTTGTTGTCTTTGATCCATTGCAGGTATTTGCCAATCGTATTCCAATCTTTGATCGGTTCTGTAATTCCTGCTTGCTTCGCCCAGTCCCCACGATAGAAGAATCCATGATTGATCCATTGTGTGTAATCGTTTTCAGGAATCAGAACGATTTTGCCATTATATTTACTTTGTGCCCAGTCTTCTTGAGGAATCTCTTTCCATGTCTGAGGAGCATATTTAGGAAGAAGATCATCTAATGGTAAAAAAGCACCCCGTTGTGCATTCGACCATGTATCTAACCAGTCCGTTCCGATCGTGACAAGATCGACAGGTTCACCGGATGCAAGTAACAGATTATATTTGGTCTGCCAATCTGCCCATTCGACCCATTTCCATTGCAGTTCTGCATTGATCTTTTCTTTCATAATCGCATTGACTTTTTCCATGACTTTTTCAAATTGCCCGTTCTTCGGCTTATCGCCAAGTACGACGAAGCTGATCGTTACAAATTGAGAGGTATCACCGCCTGCACTACTGCTTTCTTTTTTTCCACCACACGCTGCGAGACTAATGACCATAACAGCAATCAATACTGAAATCGTTAATTTACGAAATCTGGACATCTGCTAACCTCCTTAGAATAAAAGCGTATCTTGCTTGTGCGATATCAAGGGTAGAATACGCTCAGCCTTTGACTGCACCAACGGTAATCCCTTTGATAAAATAACGTTGCACAAATGGGTAAAACAAAATCACAGGCCCTGTAGCTACCACAGCCGTTGCCATTTTCATCGTTTCCAGTGGAACATCGCTCATCGCTACGTTAGAAGAAGCCGCAGAGTTACGAATAAAGTCAGCACTGGTCACTACGTTATACAGGAATAATTGCAGCGGACGATAATCCATATCCGGCGAAAGGAATAACATCGCGTTGTACCATTCATTCCAGTAACCCAGTGCAATAAACAGTCCAATCGTCGCTAGTGCCGGAGTAGTCATCGGCAAGATCAGACGTAAAAAGATTGTAAAGTCGCCAGCGCCATCAATCTTGGCAGACTCTGTAATCGCATGGGGAATCGAACGGACAAAACTTTTCATCATAATGATTAGAAATGGTGTTAATAATCCAGGCAAGAGTACAGCAAGATAGCTGTCTTTGAGATCTAAGTATTGGGTGATTAGTAGATAAAATGGAACCAATCCACCGGAGAATAACGTCGTAAAATAGATAAAAAATGAAATCTTATTACGATATGTGAAATCCGGTCGCTGTAGCGCATAACCGGTCATTGCTACGATAAATAAACCAACTACAGTACCAACAATCGTGATCCCCATTGTGACCAAATAAGAGCCGATAATCAGCTTGGGATTTTCAAAAACGATCTGGTAAGCAAATGTACTAAATTCATGAGGCCATATATTAAAGCCGAACTTCTTCACCGCTTCTTCACTGGTAAATGAGGTTCCCAAAATGAGTAAAAATGGAAGTAGGCACGAGATGGCAAATAAGCCGATAAAAATATAACCAAACCAACTCATAATAATCTCGGTGTAGTCAGTACGAATACGTGCAGGTCTTGGCGTATTACCGCCGATTAGATTAGGTTCATTACGAATATCCATAGATGTTCACCTCCTAGAATAGTGAATTTTCAGGCGATACTTTTTTGACAATCCAGTTCGCAGTTATTACCACCACAAATCCAAATACCGATTGATACAGACTAACTGCACTACCCATAGAGAAGTTGAAGTTAGTCATTAACGAACGGAAAACATACGTTTCGATAATATCTGTACTTGCATACAGTGCAGTATTGTTCGCACCAACCAGGTTGAAGAATAGTCCGAAGTTTCCTTTCAAAATGCCGCCTAGTGAGAACAGCAAAAGAATAATAAAGGTAGGTTTGAGCCATGGAAGTACAATATAGATAATCCGTTGAAATGCATTCGCTCCGTCAATCTCTGAAGCTTCTACAATCTCACTATCAAGCCCCATAATAGCGGCAAAATAAACGATAGAGCCATATCCAGTCGTCTGCCATAAGTAAGTGATCACAATAATAAAAGGCCATAGATGAGGTTCAGAGTATGCTTTGACAGGATCAAGATGAAGAGACCGCAAAATTCCATTTAATAGTCCATAGTCATAGCTCAAAATATTGTAAGCTAGCAACCCGATCAGAACCGCCGAGATAAAATAAGGTAAAAACATCAGCGTTTGCGATATCTTTTTGAACCATTTTTTGCGAATTTCATTAAGTAAAATAGCTACGGTGATCTGGGCAATATTACCAAGTACAATAAACGCTATATTGTATGCCACTGTGTTAAAAGTAAGTCGCCATAAATCGCCAGTAATAATCAGAAACTTAAAGTTGTCCCATCCGACAAATGGACTGCTGAATATTCCATCGGTGTAATTATATTTGACAAAAGCCAGATATAATCCAGGCATCGGCAAGTAAGCAAAAATACAAAAGAATACAATAGCTGGCAAGCACATCAGCAGGAGCACACGGCTATTGCGGAATTGCTTACGTTTGGAATTTTTGACACGTACAGCAGGGATCGATTTGGCTGTATCCAAGTGATATTCCTCCTTTGTGCTTTAAACGGTTTCTTTTTTGTAGCGCTTACATTTTGCTAAGTGTGTTGTTGTTCTTTTTATTGTAAGGGGTTCTTTGCGTTTTCTATTGCACAATAATGCTATTAACCATCACCATTATGCTACGATTTGGATTTTAGAAAAGGGTAAATCGAAAAAATGAAAAGGGTTACAAAAAGAGGTTGTATGATCAATTTCGACATGATATGATAGCAGGCTTAATATTGTAAATGATTGATAGTTTGGAACCCTGTGTATTTGGGGTAAAGGATAACGAAAGCATCTAATGCAAGATGCATACAGAATCGTTATTCTATTGTTCTCAAAGAGAGGGGCATCATTCCAATGACATCATTTAAGTATACGACACTTACTGTACTAGGCAGTCTATTGATTGCAGGAGCAGTAACCGGATGTTCCAACCCGGATGCAACACCTGCTGCACAAGACCAGACCGAAAATAAAGGTCCAAATACAGGTCAGACCGATAGCAGCACTACTGACCAAAAAAATGCAAGCGAACAATCTGATCTAGCGGATCTAAGACAGTATTCGTCTGATCCAAACAAATCAGATATGAACGCTGACTTTAACGTAGTAGGTACATTTGTCAGTCAAAATGAAGATAATTTGACGATCAAAGTAAGCGGTAATGAAGTTGTAATTCCGAAGAAAAGTTCATTTGAAAAAGGCGATTCGTTGCCAGACAATATGGATGGCAAAGATATCAGTGTGAAAATTGATAATCAAAGTCAATCCGCTGTTAGTGCAGAATTAGCTACAGCAGCTAACGATGCAGACAACACTACTAAAGATCCAATCGGAACGTATGTAAGTGAAGATACGAAGACCGTTATGATCAAAAAAGGTGAAAAAGAAGTATCTTATAACAAAGCGGCTGATTTCCAGGAAAATGTAGAAGCTGGTGCAGCGGATATGACAGGTAAAACCGTTCAATTGGAACTGGATGCAGATGGTAATGTTAAGCGCGTTAGCTTGCAATATCAAGATACAAGTTCAGGTTAATTCATTTATTCATTGGACTGCTCTTGATTGCATCTATGTAGAAGATAAACGCTAATTAAAAAGCACCTCTTATCGGTGAAAACCTTCCCTAAGTCACTGGGAATGTTTTCGGATAAGAGGTGCTTTTGTTATACATATGGATCGTGATGATCTAACAGCTTTGCGAAAGGTTTCATCACTCGATTGAATTAAACATGAGATGTCAGAAGAAGAGTTATACGGACACTTTATACTTTCATACGATGAAGGAAAATATGCTGAAATTAAACGTATGGCTGTTGTTCTTAGAACAATTTTGCATAACATTAACAAAAGCACATCGCTATTTAAATATATAAATTTAATTGGAAAAGTAAATTTTTACGATACATGTAATGATTATGATTCGGGAAATCTTATGCCATAGCAATGTTGTTTGGTGACTCGTATTACTATGGATGAAAGCTAGAGTAGTAGTATTGCTCATACCTTGTACCAGATGATACAGTAAAGATAATGAGGTGACAAATTGGAAAAGATTCAGTCTACATTTGATGATATTTTCTATAATTCATTTTTCGCAGTTGCAACATTAGCCTGCTTTTCTCTTCTTGATTCAAACCAATCTAAGTAATGACGATTTGTTTATAAGAGTTCATTTGAAACGTAGCGGATCTTACTCTTGTTAGCTATCGATATGACACAATGCACTGCATTTAATTTTGTTAAAGGGGTTTTATTCTTGCATCGATTAGTAGTTCATTACTTATTGGTCACTCTTTGTTCTTCTGTAGTAAGTGTCGCGATTTTAATGTCCATGAATAGAAATCCAGATGTTCCCTTTAATCTTCAGGAGACAATCATATACACCCTCATAATAGCAGCCGTTAACTACTGCTTTATATTAATTGGTGGTGGCGTCATCTCCACAATAATCAGATTCTTCACTGAAAAATCATGGATCATCTTAATAAGTTTTGTTGTTATCGCGGTTGCGCTGTATCTATTTAATTCCATATTTCCTTCGTTTTATGTCTTAATTGCCTCACTAATTGTTTTGGTTTTCGGCATTTTTGACGCACTCTTGTCGAGAAGTAGAAATTTGCTCAATTAATTAAAAAAGAAACAACGCTATTATGTACAACAAAAAAACGATCGCGGGAACGATGAACTTTTCTGAAGCGTGAAAATTCTAGGTCATACGCTTCTTTACTCTATCACAAAGATGAAGGAGGAACTCGTTGATTTTTTGGGAGTATCTGCTTTATTGAAGAGGAAGGCAATCAATTCACACAATCTGTCTCCTGTAATGACTGTGTTGCAGAAATTCATGTGTAATCAATGAATTTATAGATAATTTAATATAGTCTTATTAAAAATTAAAATATAGTTTAAGTTTTTTCATTGAAGTATAACTATATCTTTTATACCTTGAAAAAAGCCCTAGGTTCGCCAGAATAAAGGCAAATCTAGGGCTTTTGTTATTTTCACCATTCAATAAAGTAATAAAACTTCAATTGAAAAAGAGACTACTAAATCTTTCGGAAAAATTAATAATTTTATATGCACATTTAATTCTACCATTTTTTGCTGATTTACTCTTGTTTTCGAAAGTTTTAATCTTAAAAATCCATGTAACTAATAATTGAACTTCACTGAAAGTAAGATGCCCTTACTGGATGGCTTTGAGAAGTACATAACCAATAATCCGGGCTTTGAGAAGCTAGCACTTACATTTAGCCTGTTAGATCTACGCCTAACTTTATGTGAGAGTGCCAATCTTATTTGTATACTTTAACGCGTTCTTCAACCGGTTGGAATGTTTTCTCGCCAGCAGGAGCCGCAGGTTTACCGAAAGGCATTTGTGCAACTAATTGCCATTGTGCTGGAATATTCCAAGTAGATTTGACTTCTTCATCAATTACTGGATTGTAATGTTGTAGTGTAGCGCCTAGACCTTCTGCTTCAAGAGCTGTCCAGATCACCAATTGCAACATACCGTTAGCATGATGTCCCCAAAGTGGGAAGTTGTCTTTGTATGCTTCAAATTGATTTTGAAGATTAGTGATAATATCTGTATCTTCGAAGAACAATACTGTACCATAGCCGTTTTTGAACATGCTCATTTTGTCAGCAGTTCCTTGGAATGCTTCTTCGTTATTTACAATACCACGCAATGTTTCTGTTGTGATATCCCATAATTTATCATGTTGCTCGCCTAGCAATACAACTACGCGTGCGCTTTGTGAGTTAAAAGAAGATGGAGTGTATTTTACTGCTTCTTCAACGATTTCTTGAATTCGGTTATCTGCGATTGGAGATTCTTTGCTGATTACATAGATAGAACGTCTGTTTTCAAGTGCTTGGAAAAAGTCTAAAGCCATAATGTGGTTCCTCCTTGGAATATCTAAATGTTTGTTACTTACTTTTATAATGATACTACATATTTGTTATAAATCAAGAGAAAAAAGAAAATAATCTTAATATTAAGATAAATAGGGATAACTTTTCGAAAAAAGTTATCCACATGTGGATACAATTATTTATTCTGTGAATGTTCGCTGTAATAACATTTGTTTTGTGTACAACCATACACAATCGTATTACCAAAGTCTTCATAATATACTTTTTCTTCAAAAGAAGAAGGTTGTGTAGATTCGATTTTTTGTAATAAGTCTTTAGCGACAGGATAAATTGTACGATCTGTTGAATCGCCACCAATAGCAGGACCACTTGGCCCTTCATATGCGGTAAGTATCCATTGATGTCCATTGTCATCTTGAGCTTGAATAATATAATCGTAGGCTTGTTCAGCATTTTGTGATTGCAAAATAGGTACACCAAACAAAGTAATTAAAGCTCCTCGAAATTGAGCAGTGCCTGTGCCATCTGGTAAAGAAGTAGACAGCATATGAGAAGTACCGATTAATAAATCGGTGTTTTTTAACTTTTTGTATGTATAGAGAGAAGTGAAATTTTTATTTTTGAGATAAAAAGGTGCTTCTTCTTCGTGAGATACTTTTTGGGGTTCAGTGTAACCGAACGTTGAGTCATTGTCACTGTATGAATAAGATACAGATGATTGTTTATTAAGATGCTGTGCATACAATCCTGCACTTACACCTGCTACAATCACAAGAAGAGCTATTAGAAATTTCATCAGATGAATATTCGTCCTTTCATATACATTATGGATACAACGCATAAAAAAGTAGCTACTTGATCAGATCAAAGTAGCTACTTTTTAATCTTTTACAACATCGAACATAAATGCTATAGAATTATAGCGCTTTGACCAATATTTCAGCAAATTGTTCTAAAAATGCTTGGTCTTGTGCATCAAAGCGTTCTTTAAGCGGGCTATCGATATCAAGTACACCAATCAAAGTATCGCCTTTTACTAAAGGCACCACGATTTCACTATTGGAAGCGGCATCGCAAGCAATATGTCCAGGGAATTCATGAACATCTGCTATACGCAATGTACGACGTTCGGAAGCAGATGTACCACATACGCCTTTACCTAAAGGGATGCGGATACAAGCAGGCAATCCTTGAAAAGGCCCTAATACTAATTCAGTACCATCATATAAATAAAAGCCTGCCCAGTTGGTATCATTTAAGCATTGTTTTAACAATGCAGAAGCATTTGCCAAGTTAGCTACACGATCTGGCTCATCCGCAATAAGACTTTGCAATTGACTCAAAGCGGTCTGATATTGTTCTTCACGTGTACCGCTATACGCTATATTTTCAAACATAAGTTTCACCTTTTTTCCGATAGATTACAACCATAAAGCCTATAGAACAGTATACAACTGGTGTATTTATTTGCAAATAGTAAAGTCGAAATTGTGCCTAATGACAACAATTAGGTAAATGATAAATAAATAACCCAGAAATTGTTTCCGCTTCTAGGGCGACGGGTAATTACAGCGTGAATCTATTAACCGGAAGGAGAGGAATTTATGCACGCTGAAGTACAGAATTTGTTTATTCGTATTCATCTACTTCACCATTCCAATGAAGAAAAATTAACAGTCAATGATATGCAACCGTTTCTGGAAGATCGGGGTTATCGTGTAGGCGAACGTGAGATTAAGCAAGAACTAGAATATCTGGTGCAGGAAAATATGCTGACCTCCAGTAGCGATGAATATATAATTACAGGTACAGGGATTCAAGAGTTAAAAGCGATTCGTAAACGGTTATCGTTATTGTGCGGAGAAGTCGTTCCGGGTTCTTCCAAGCAAAGCAGTAGCCGCAAATCGTATAAAGAACCTTCTGTAGTCATGTAATACAATTCGATAAAATGATGATATTGAGAAGAGCGCTGATCTTCGCTATATAAGCGAATACCAGCGCTCTTTTTAGTATGTGGAGAAAAAAGAAATTGACTTCTTTTTATTGTTAACCTAAATTATATAAAGTGGTTAACAATTGATGGAGGTAAGACAATGACAACAAAAGAAATGGTATATGCGGCTTTATTTGCTGCACTAATTAGCGTATTAGCATTGGTTCCACCGATTCCTTTAGGATTTATTCCGGTGCCAATTACTGTACAGACTCTTGGAGTGATGATTGCTGGAGCATTTCTAGGTAAAAAGATTAGCGGTATTAGTTTAATCCTATTTCTTGTATTGGTTGCTATCGGACTACCTGTATTACCGGGCGGTCGTGCAGGATTATCTGTATTAGTAGGGCCTACGGGTGGCTATCTATTAAGCTGGCCGATTGCGGCTTTTTGTATCGGCTATGCAACAGAAAAGGTATGGGGAAGTTTAAAAGTATGGAAAATGATTGTGATTCATATCGTTTTTGGCGTGTTGTTAATCAATGTAATTGGTGCTCCTTTTATGGCGTTCATAACGAATACTTCTGTATGGGCAGGGCTTGTAGGAGGTGTAGCCTTTTTACCAGGAGATTGTATCAAAGCTGTAATTGCCGCTATCATTGTATGGCAATTAAAAGCAATTAGTCCTATCGAAGCAAGGGCGAATCGTTAAGGAAGTGAAATTATGCTCAGATTGAATCATGTTCATTTTTATTATAAAAAAGGTCGACCTGTTCTCGACGATATAAGTTTGACTATTCAGCAAGGTGAATTTGTAGCAATCGTGGGGGCTAATGGCTGTGGCAAGTCGACTATTGCCAAGTTAATCGATGGCTTGGTTGTACCAAAACAGGGAACTGTACATTGGAATGAATGGGATACGTCCAAGCCAGATGAACTAGCAGAGATCAGGCAACAGATCGGCTATATTTTTCAAAATCCAGAAGATCAATTTATCACCACAACTGTGATGGATGAAGTGTTATTTGGCTTAGAAAATATAGCGTTACCACGCGCTGAGATGCAACCTCGTGTACAAGAAGCATTACAAGCGGTACAGATGGAATCTTATATCGATGCACAACCTCATCAATTATCTGGAGGGCAAAAGCAACGGGTAGCGATCGCCGCGATATTAGCGATGCGTCCACAGATGATTATTTTCGATGAAGCAACGTCAATGCTTGATCCGCAGGGGAGAGAGCAGATACTTGCGATTATGCATCAGCTCCATCAACAAGGAATTACGATTATTCATATTACACATCATATGGATGAAGTACTGACAGCACAGCGAGTATTGCTGATCGATCAAGGTCGATTGGTATTTGATGGAGCACCTGTTTCTTTTTTTGACGAGATACCTGTAAATGATTATCAATTACAGCTTCCATTTGCTGTCCAGGTTCACCGTCAATTACAACTCACAACTCCTGTGGCAACAGATTGGAAAGAGGCGATTCGTAGACAATGGTCTATCAACTCCAACACGTAAGTGTACGTTATCAGGAACAGGATGCGCTACGAGATATTCATTGTACGATTGAAGCGGGCAAATGGATTTCAGTGATTGGACAGACAGGCGCAGGAAAGTCCACACTGGTGCAAGTATTGAAAGGATTAATTCCTGTTATTCAAGGAGAATATCTGATAGATTATCAATCGGTATCAAGAGATGCCAGAGGACGATTACAAGTCCGACCAGAGATTGGTTATGTGTTTCAATATCCGGAGCATCAATTATTTGAGACTACTGTAGCTAGGGAATTAGCTTTTGCACCAAGACAGCAAGGATGGTCGACTTCGCATATTCAGCAAAAGATCGCAGAGATTTTGCCTCAAGTCGGTCTGTCTGAAGATGTTCTGGAGCTAGCTCCTTTTCAATTAAGTGGCGGTCAAAAAAGACGTGTAGCGCTTGCTTCGATTTTGATGATGGATCCGCAAGTGCTGATTGTCGATGAACCTACCGCAGGTCTTGATCCGATAGGTCGAGCAACGTTGCTACAGTATTTGCACCAATGGCAACAGCAAAATAATCGTACACTTATTCTGGTATCGCATCATATGGACGATGTGGCTCAATATTCAGATGAGATTATATTGATGCATCAAGGTGTATTGATAGGTCAGTATGATCCGGTTACTTTGTTGATTGAGCAGTCGCATCTATTAGAACAACATGGACTGATATTGCCAGAATCGATTCAGCTACTTCAGTTGATCGAACAATGTTATGGACAGAAGATTGAGGTAGATAGTTGTCGGGAAGAAGATATTTTCGCCCGCATCTTACCGATCTGGCATCGAAAGGAACAGAGTTATGACTAATCAGGTGCTTATCGGTCAATATATAGAGACGCATTCGGTATTTCATCGCTTAGATCCACGAATCAAATTAATCAGTTTGTTGATACTGATGCTGAGTTTTATCAGTCTGCATACAGGGATTAGCTATCTGATTGCTAGTGTATTTGTTATCGGATTAGTATATTTAACTCGTATTCCGGTTGTGGTGTTTTGGCGTGGATTGAAGCCGTTATGGATCATTTTATTATTTACGTTTGCATATCATCTGTTATTCACACAAGGGCATATCATCTGGTCATGGGGATGGCTTGAGATTACGACAGAAGGGTTACAGAATGGAGGACGGTTTGTATGGCGAATAGTCTTACTGATCTTACTTGCGGCTATATTGACGCTGACTACCCAACCTTTGACGCTGGCATATGGTCTGCAGAAATTAATGTCGCCACTGTCTAAGCTAAACGTACCTGTTGAGCAATTTTCGCTTATGATTGTGATTGCTATTCGATTTATCCCGACTATTCTAGAAGAATTGGAACGTATTTTGCTAGCTCAAAAAGCAAGAGGATACGATATAACAACACTGCGATTCCCACAACGCATACTAGCGTATATTCCTATTCTAGTTCCGCTTCTATTTACTATTGTTCAACGTGCTGAACATCTAAGCGATGCAATCGATGCACGTGCTTATGGAAATGGCAAAGGAAGAACATCGTATCGACAACTTCACTTGCAATCTATTGATTATATAGTGATCGGTATCGCCATCGTATTTGCGGTAAGTCTGTTATTATTAAATATAATGAATAGATAGACGCATACTGTAAAGGATGATTATCATGAACTGGAAAACAAGAATCACAGAGTTATTGCAAATCGAATATCCGATTATCGAAGGAGGACTTGCGTATCTAGGTTATTCTGATCTAGCTGCTGCGGTCTGCAATGCAGGAGGACTAGGACAGATCACAGCGATGAGCCTGCCAGATGCCGAAGCGTTACGCGAAGATATTCGTCGTCTGCGCACCTTAACAGATAAGCCGTTTGGTGTAAATTTTGCGATAGGACAATATGGATTCGGCTATGAAGATCGAGTGCAGGTCGCTATTGATGAACAAGTACCGGTAGTGACCATTACAGGGGGTAACCCGGCACCGGTGCTTGAGATGTTACGACCAACAGACATCAAAACATTAGTGCTAGTCTCTTCACCTAGACAAGCTCAAAAAGCCGAGCAACTGGGCGCTGACGCTGTCATTGTCGTGGGACAAGAAGGAGGCGGACATCTAGGTATTGATGATGTCGGCACTATGGTACTGGTGCCTCAGGTGGTTGATGCTGTGAAGATTCCGGTAGTTGCTTCAGGAGGAATCGGAGACGGACGTGGCTGGATGGCAGCTCATGCGCTGGGTGCAGAAGGTATTGAAATGGGCACACGCTTTATCGCTACAGTCGAATGTATCCATGCCTCACCTTCATACAAAAAAGCACTGGTCGATAGCGCCGCATCCGATACCGTTATTATCAAACGCTCTATCAAAGCACCAGCCAGAGTATTACGCACTGACTATACCAATCAAATTCTACAGGTTGAACAAGTCACACCAACCTACGAAGCGTTAAAATCCTATATCAGCGGAGAAGCCAACAAACGCTGGATCTACGACGACCAACCTGAACAAGGATTCGCCTGGGCAGGACAAGTCATCGGCCTAATCAAAGACATCCCCACCGTCTCTGAACTCATCCAACGAATGACCCAAGAAGCCCAAGACATCCGCCAAAAGTGGTCAACATAATCATTTGAAATATGATGATATATGCATCTCTAATTGTATAGAAAACTAACATAATCTTTAAAGGCATTATATTTAAATCTTTTTACAGTACCCACCGCCCCAAAGGTCTATGTTTTTCTTGAAATGCCACTACCCACGATGTGAAGCGGAGGGGAATTATCGTTCTGAAAGAGCGAAGCGCTCGCCTTTGTAAGCTAATCCCTACCGCAAAGCGGTTATTCAAGGGATCAGCTTACAACAGCGACGACAAGAACGATAATTCTCCATAGCGCCACCCCACCCTCCCCCATTTCCAAAAACAAAACCCAAAAAAGGATCATTTCGCATTCTCTCCTAAAACAAGATGGAGAAAATAGGGAATGATCCTTTTTGCAATTCGTACGCTCACGTACAAGCTACTTATTTACGCATAGCAGGAGACAAACGTTCTGCTTCCATACCTAATTTTTTAAGTAAGAAAATCATTTGTTCTTTCTCTTGGAAATTCAGACCGCTTAGCGCATAGTTCAGACGTTCTTCGTATTTTGGATAAATATCATCCATTACAGCGCGTCCTACATCAGTCAATTCAGCATAGATCACGCGACGATCGGTAGGGCAAGGATGACGACGCAACAAGCCGCTGTGTTCTAACTTGTCGATCACATAAGTAACATTACCACTTTGTAGTAATAATTTAGCACCAATTTGTTGGATCGGTTGGGCGCTTTTAAAATAAAGAACTTCCATTACAGCAAAAGCAGTAGAGTTGAAGCCTTCAATTTTGCTTCCTGCTACAGCATGTTCACTCAAACTTTTAAAAGCTTTAGCAAAAACGCGGTAAAGATGCATCGATTGTTCAGTATCATTCATGGACATATTAATCATGATAAATTCACCCTTTCTAGGCATTTTAATGTGGAATATATTCATCAAATGAATTAATGGATTGGATATAAATCTATTTTACGTGTAATTTTTTTGAAAAAACATGCGATTTGTCACAATGGTAGACTTTTTAAATATTAAATTTAAATATTAAATTCCAATCAAACGAGCAATGATGGTATAAATTGTGGATAACGATTTTTGAAACATTGATTTTACGTAAAAAGTGATTTTTTTATGAATTGTTTGCTGTGTGTTAACTGTGTATAAGTGGATAAATACTGTTGATAACTATGTGTATAAATAAAGAAAAAGGTTATTTACGGACAATATATGCAAAATCAGAATAGAATATATAGCAAAAGTGCTCTAAATCAGTAGTTTTCCACAATCTATCCCCTATTTTATCTGCATAATTATATTTTTCGATGTATAGTGTGGAATTATTTTACTGAAATCTATCCTCAATCTGTTCACAACCTGTTGATAACTTGTGTGTAAAACCTTAATATCTGGTACTAATTTGTGTATAAGCTGTTTATAATCAAAAAAATGAATTTACACAAAAAGAGATCAATTATCTACTGATTTTGACTCTTATTGATTACAGTATAAAGATCAGTTATAACGCAGACATCAATTTTGATCAGATGTAATTCATCATACCGAATAAAACAATAGAGGAATGATAATAAATGGGAAATCATACAGCTACGCCGAGAAAACAACCTTTCGAATCTTCGTTAACAGAGATTTTGTCTAGTTTTTGGGATCATAATGGTCGTGTGATGATGACAGTGCATCGAGGAAATTGGAAGCAAGCGCCTGAAAATTCATTAGCAGCGATTCAATATTCAATCGTAGCTGGAGCAGATATGATAGAGATCGATGTTCAACAGACATCAGACGGTGTCTTAATTTTGATGCATGATGAGACTGTAGATCGAATGACCAATGGAACAGGTGCTATTCGTGAAATGACTTTTCGACAGTTACGCGAATTACGCTTACGTCGGTATCAAGGTGGAACTAATCAACCTTTAACCAATTACAGTATTCCTACATTAGAAGAAATTTTAATTTTGACCAAAAATAAAGTCATGATTAATTTGGATAAATGTTGGGATTATCGTGAACAAGTATATGAAGTGTTACAACGTACAGGTACTGTATCGCAAGCATTATTCAAAAGCACAGCTAGTCCAGAAGAAGTATACGCATTTCTAAACAATAAAATAGAACAGCCATTGTATATGCAGATTCTTGATGATTCTAACCCTGAGATGGTCAATGAGATTGATTATATTTGTGCTATGGTACATCCGCAAGCGTTTGAGATTTGTTTTGAATATGAAGAGTATGAGCGTATCTCTATAGAAGTACTAGAACGAATCAAGCAAAATGGTTGCCGAATCTGGACGAATACGATGTGGGATTCGATCTGTGGCGGGCATTCCGATATTATTTCGAGAGTAGACGTATCTGAAGGATGGGGTTGGCATATTGGTCGCGGTGTTAATATGATTCAGACGGATGATCCCGAAGGATTGTATGCTTATCTGAATGAATAGATAGCTATCGTAATATCGAAAAGAAGCTTTCCCTGATGATAGGAAAAGCTTCTTTTTGTGTATCTACAAATGCAGTATATAATGATTATACAAAGCTAGCTTGAAGCGCTGCACTTTTGCCTGCGTTATAACCTGTTGTAAAAGCAGCGGTAATATTATATCCACCGGTATAGCCGTGAATATCTAGCACTTCACCGCAAAAATATAGCCCATTCATCAGTTTGGATTCCATCGTTTTGGGATCAACTTCTTTTAGATTGACACCGCCACCTGTTACAAAAGCTTCTTTGATCGATAGTGTACCATGCATAGCGATTGGAAATGCTTTGATTAATTTAGCCATCTCCAACCATAATTGACGAGGAATATTATAGAATGTAATATCGTCAGCTAATCCTGATTTGCTCAAAATAATAGGAATCATCCGCTCGGGTAGATAGCCTTTGAGCACATTTTTGATCGCTTTTTTGGAATCGGTCTCTGCTAACGCCAATGTTTCTTGATATACTTCATCTACCGATTTAGCAGGAAATAAATCCAGTGTCACCATAATCGAAGTTACCGGGAATTTTTTGAGTGCTTTGACCACATATTGACTACATCTTAGAGCGGTAGGGCCGGATATCCCGAAATGGGTAAATATCATATCTCCATCATGATAGATCAACTTTTTGCCCTTCGGATTCCAGACGGTTAAGCCGATATCACGTAAAGATAATCCTTGTAATTCTTTGCTCTGAATAAAAGGTTCTGGTGAAGTCATCGGAACTTCAGTAGGATAGAGGTCAGTAATCGTATGACCTGCTTGTTCTGCCCAGGCATAACCATCGCCTTCAGAACCGGTCTGAGGTACAGACTTACCACCGACTGCAATAATAACTGCTTTACTTTTAAATACTTCACCAGAACGAAGCCGTACGCCAACCACTTGCCCTTGATCATATAGCACTTCATCCACAGGGCTATTGGTGCGAATATCGACTCCTTGTGAACGAACTTTGTTGACCAGAGCATCAACAACAGTTTTGGCTTTATCAGATACGGGAAACATTCTGCCGTTATCTTCTTCTTTAAGTTGAATACCCATATTTTCAAAAAAGCTCATAATATCACGGTTGCTAAAATTAGCGAGAGCACTGTATAAAAAACGTCCGTTACCCGGAATGTATTTGATCAAGTCGTCGATTTCTTTAGCGTTAGTGACATTACAACGTCCACCACCAGAAATACCGAGTTTGCGTCCTAATTTATTTCCTTTATCAACCAGTAATACCCGAGCACCATCTTCACTTGCTGCGACGCTTGCCATCAACCCGGCTGAACCGCCACCAATAACTATAATATCGTATATCAACATATATCTTTCCTTTGTATTAAAAATAGGAATCGACCCTTTGAATCTAAAAGAATCGTTCTTTTTCAATATACCACTAATGGGTGTAGGAAAGGGGTACAATTCATAAATAGTATTCAAAAATAATTAACGTAGCACTATTGTTTATAATAGTAGACATCAAGGGTATTGAGTATAGGATTTCAAAATCTTAGAGTAAGGTACTATATATTGTAATATGGTATCTGATATACTTTAATCGAAATAGGACAGTTGTAGAGGAGGGACACGTCATTATCATTGTCGTCAAGGAAATTCTGCTGCAAATGTTGGCTGTAGGATCTGCTGTTTTTTTCTTTTTGGGAGTAATTGAACGCAGTGGTTACGATTCCTTGCATAATGGGCGATTAGCATGGCGTGGGTATTCTCCTGTTGTCGTGTTTTCTTTCGCCATCAGTATAATGATCTGTTGGTTTTTCTCAATATATAGTGCATCTCCGTACGCTCTTCATATGGGCGTTGTTTCATTGATTGTAGGAGTGATGTATATAGGGCCTCTTCGAGGGATGGTATTGCTAGGTCTGGGTATTATTATGTATTTTTTATTTAATGACCGTTGGAATTGGTCGGGGTTACTTATTGATACAGGCTTATTGTTGTTTCCTTTTATCTGCATCTTTTCACTACGATTCCGCACAGCTACTTTAAAATCGAAACGATTGTTTGTTGCGATCTTGATTTTGTTGAGTGCTGTAATGTCTATGATTGTTTCGTTGTTAAATCAAAATACACAACCAATGAATACCGAACTTTGGATTATGGTATTGATGATTGTTTTGGCAGCATTGGGTGCAGGCGATTATTGCGTGCAAGCGATTGAACGTATTATAGAGAAGAAGCAATTGAACCGACAAA
Source organism: Paenibacillus sp. KACC 21273 (assembly GCF_028736095.1). Lineage (NCBI taxonomy): Bacteria > Bacillati > Bacillota > Bacilli > Caryophanales > Paenibacillaceae > Paenibacillus > Paenibacillus sp. KACC 21273. The sequence continues at coordinate 4,781,607 of NZ_CP117876.1, read as the reverse complement.
TGCTTCGTTTATCGAATAAATTTATTACTGAAGCTGAAAAGTTACGTCAGATTATGAATGTAGCTCCTTTAATTATTACATCTTTAGATGAAGATGGACGAATCACGGCTATTAATGCAAGTGCTCTGCAATTGATAAAACGTTCAATTCCTGATCTTACATTAGAGTCTGCGATTGGCTTACATCTTACAGATTTAAAAAAAGAAGATATTACCCCAGGTCTGTACGAGATCATTATACTAATCAAGGCAGCACAATCCGGACAAGAAACGATTAACAAATTACTTCGTCTAGGGTATGGTTCATTTTATGTCAATATTGTACCGCTATTTACGCCTTCAGAAGAGTTATCCGGTGTGGTGATATTGAGTCAGGATACAACAGAGATCGAGCAATTACGCAATGAACTGAATCATGTAGAGCAATTAAGTCTAGTCGGCAAAATGGCGGCTAGTATTACACATGAAATTCGCAATCCTATGGCGGTCGTTCGAGGATTTTTGCAGTTGATGCAAGAAAAGAGTCCTCCTTCTCTAGATCATTATTATGTGATTGTGATGGATGAACTGGATCGAGCGAATAGTATTATTAACGATTTTTTATCATTAGCCCAAAATCGTGTAGTAGAGAAGCAAAGGATTCATTTACATTCTATTATAGAAGAGTTGCTTCCGTTATTATGGGCAGATGCGAATCTACGCGGACAAAGTATTGTATTCGTACAGGGTGCTAATATTCCGGAATTGAATTTGAATTCAAAAGAAATCAAGCAACTGATTCTGAATTTAGCACGTAATGGGATGGAAGCGATGGAGGATAAAGGTGAGTTAACGATAGAGACTCACAGTAACGGCAATGAAGTCACGATGAGTATTCAAGACACAGGGCCAGGTATTTCTCCAGATAAGTTAGAAAAGCTATTTGAGCCTTTTTATACTACCAAATCAAAAGGAACTGGTCTGGGATTATCGCTGTGCTTGAGTATTGTCGAACGTCATCATGGACGGATTCAGGTGGAATCGCAACAAGGGATCAAAACAACCTTTATCGTTACATTTGATTCTGCATACGATCAGATCGATTAAAGCCTATTTAAAACTTTCTTTACAGTATTGTCTTAACAAGTATTCGATTCTGTCTCTTGCTTTCATCACACATGACTGTATAATATAACTTAACGCTTATTAAAAGTAAGGAGTGAATAACAATGTCAATGTCTTTTGATCAATATATGAGAGATATGGTTCAACCGATGCGGGATGAACTTACTACACTAGGTATTACGGAGCTTCGTACTCCAGAAGAAGTAGAAGCACATCTTCCTGATCAAAAAGGAACAACACTGGTTGTCGTGAACTCAGTATGCGGATGCGCAGCAGGTCAATGTCGTCCAGGCGTTGCTCAAGCCCTACAAAATGAATTGAAACCGGATCATTTGTATACGGTATTTGCAGGACAAGATAAAGAAGCAACAGCTAAAGCACGCGAATATTTCGCACCGTTCCCACCGTCTTCGCCTTCGATTGCTTTGATGAAAGATGGAGAATTAGTCCACTTTATCGAGCGTCACCAGATTGAAAACAACTCGGCAGAAGATATTGCTTATGCATTGAATGATGCATTTGAAAAATATTGCCTGTAATCTAACCGCATGGTTTATATAAACATCATCAAATGTCCTGCTTTTTTCGGCAAAGCTGAAAATTGCGGGACGTTTGTTTTTTTTCGCTGATATGAATAGAATGGAATGGGTAAACATGTAGTACAGAATAAATAAAGGAGTGGAAATGAAGATGAGTATACAACAGCAAATTATTGATGATTTACGCGTTCAACCAACGATTGAACCGGATGCAGAGATTCGCAAGCGTGTTGATTTTCTCAAATCCTATATTCAAAAATCAGGTACACAAGGTCTACTGATTGCGATTAGTGGTGGAATTGACAGTGCTGTTGCGGCGGGTCTGTGCAAACAAGCGACTGATGAACTGAGCGAGTCTACAGGTAAAAAATACATGACACTTGGTGTATATCAACCTTATGGACAACAATCAGATATCGCTGATAGTTATGCAGTTGCTGAAGCATTCAAGCTTGAGCACACTGTCGAAACTGATGTACAAAGTGGTGTAGATGCGATTACAGATCTAGTGAATAAAGTATTGCCTAGTATCGATATCCAAGATCCAATCACTCCACAAGCTAAAGGAAATATCAAAGCAAGAACACGTATGGTCACTCAATATGCACTGGCAAATGAATTGAATTTGTTAGTAGTAGGAACCGATCATGCTTCTGAAGCAATCACAGGCTTTTTCACTAAATATGGTGATGGCGCTGTAGATATTACGCCGCTAAGTACACTAAACAAACGTCAAGTTCGTCAGTTAGCTACACATATGGCTGTTCCACAATCGATTCTGGATAAAGCTCCTTCTGCTGGATTATGGGAAGATCAGACAGATGAAGACGAATTAGGTATTACGTATAACGATAACAGCGACTATCTAGAAGGCAAAACAATAGACCCAGTAGCAGCAGAGCGTCTTGAAAGTTATTACAAACGCACTGCACACAAACGTGATCCGATTCCAGGTATCTAAATCACTATCGGTACACTATCAAGCCCGAACATAATTACGAATTTTTTTATACACACGAAAAACAGCGTTCTTTTAACCGTAGCAAAAGGTTGAAAGAGCGCTGTTTATATTTTGATTTATTATAGAAAATACAGATGTTTCATATAGATTAATCCAACCGACTACCGATCACGCTACGAATAAATGTACTGCTTGCTTCGATGGCTTGATCCAGTTGAGGAGAAGAATCAACAAAAGGATGAACCGTATTAAACATATGGTTGCCACCTTCAATAGCAACATAATTAATCGAAGGATTGGCATTCAATAAAGCTTGTGATCCTTCAAGAAGATGCGGATGATCTTCTGTGCCTTGCACGAGCATAATCGGCAAAGCCGCTTCAGTGATACGATGAAGTAGATCGTATTGTTCACGATGTTGCTCGATATCATCAATAATGCTACGATCCAGAGGCATCTGCTGACCTGTGCGTGCATTCGTAATATAGCTTCTACCGGTCGTCACCATTTCTTTTTTCTGTTCAGTAGTGAACAGGCTAGGTAGATCACTGATCCCATTCCATGATAATACACCTGCAATCTGATCTGGATGATCCAGTGCATGAATAAGGCTGGTTCCACCTCCACGACTATGTCCTAGCACAAATAGTGGCAATTCTTGATATTCAGGTTGTTCTTTTATATAATTCGTCACGTTCGATAAATCTTCCAGTTCAAAACCATACGTATTATGAGCAAATAATTCAAGCTCGGTAAATTCTTCTGGCTGTTCGCCAATACCGTTATGTGAAAAGTTAAATGTAATCACATCGCCGATACTGCTTAATTGCTGAGCAACATAAGGGAACATCCCCCAATCTTTGAATCCTTTATACCCATGAGCGATGATTATGACTGCTCGTACTTCATGTTTAGCAGGGTAGCGAGTACAACGAATGACTGCCCCGTCTGCTCCGGGGATTGTAAATGAATTAGACATCATCATTACCTCCTTCTAAATACTACTTACCCAAAGTGCTTGATACTCAAAGCGCGACCTCTATAGATTAAAAATGATTGGTATTCGCAAAATATCTTACAGTAGTGCTTGGCAGTCAAAGTGTGAGCAATGGTACAATAGAAGTATGCGAAATTAGAATGTGCAGGAGGTACGTATTTTGATTTATGGTATAGGACACGATGTTCTTGAAATCAAACGGGTGACTACGATTATGAATGGCTCACACGGGCAAAGATTTATCGATCGTATTCTCACACCGGCTGAACGTGAGATTGCTCAGACCAAAGGAGCCAAATTATATGAATTTGTAGCTGGTCGGTTTGCTCTTAAAGAAGCTATTTCTAAAGCATTCGGCTGTGGAATTGGCGCAATATTGAGTTTTATTGATATCGAGATTGTACCGGATGCTTCAGGCAAGCCTACTGTAACCTTATCAGCTCAAGCATGGGAGCGATTAGGATTGCAATACCAAGCTGAATATTACCAGATGCATGTAAGTATTTCTCATCAGACAGAACTTGCTTCTGCATTTGCGGTGATTGAAAAAATAGAATTTATACATTAAATAATATATTGCATCAGATGAACAACACGATTCTACATCATATCCGGTCGAAAAGATATTCGATCACTGAAGGAGAGTATTATGTCTAATCTAGCATTACAGCAAGAAGCCAAAACGTATTTTAGTCGTGAATTGTTAGTATGGTACGACGAGCATAAGCGTGATTTACCATGGAGACGAAGCCGTAACCCTTACCATATCTGGATATCTGAAATTATGTTACAACAGACGCGTGTCGATACGGTTATTCCTTATTTTACTCGCTTTGTTGAAAAATTTCCTACGGTAGAAGCATTAGCAACTGCACCGGAAGAAGAAGTGCTCAAAAGCTGGGAAGGACTCGGTTATTACTCGCGCGCACGCAATCTACAAGCAGCAGCGCAACAAGTAGTAGAGCGTCATGAAGGCATTGTACCGAATACACCGGAAGAAATATCTTCACTCAAAGGAATAGGGCCTTACACAGCAGGTGCAGTACTTAGTATTGCTTACGGTGTACCTGTTCCAGCAGTTGATGGAAATGTAATGCGTGTATTATCCAGATATTTCTGCTTGGAAGATGATATTGCCAAAGGACCAACCAGAGTCAAAATGGAAGTGTTAGCCAAAGAGTTAATTCCACGTGGACGTGCTTCTGATTTCAATCAGGCATTAATGGAATTAGGTGCTATGGTATGTACGCCCAAATCACCTGGCTGTCTAACCTGTCCGGTTATGAAGCATTGCGAAGGTCGAATGAATGGGATGGAACTTATTTTGCCGATCAAAACCAAATCCAAACCACCACGTCCTGAACATCGTTTGCTTGCTCTGATCGAAGGTACAGGCGAACGTGCAGGTCAGGTATTGATTCGCCAGCGCCCGGCTACCGGATTACTTGCACGGATGTGGGAATTGCCTCATATTCTTGCTGATGATTCCAAAAAAGCAGGTGCAGGTGCAAATTTGCCAGATGCAGAAGCGATGAAGCGTTTGACTAATGGTATTCATAATGAAGGCGTAGATATTCAACCGTTAGAACCATGGATTACCGAAGAGCATACATTTAGCCATATCCATTGGACGATGCGTGTATTCCGCTGTCATGAAGCTGGAGTGCAGGCTACAGGGCAATATTCACAAGATACAGAGAATGATACAAGTTCTATGACACAGCCGTTAGAAGCGTCTCAAGGAGCTTTGAAAGATATCGATCCATTGGAATATGAACAAGCTACATTAGAACTCAAATTATCAGGTTCTACACCGGGTAGCTTACAGAAGATCAAAGAACAACTTCAGCTGGATGATACATTGATTGTAGAGCATCAAGATGCAGTTGCTGAACATCCTGAAGTGTATCAAGCGGTTCCAAGTACTTTAGTTGGAGAAGCTTTTGCTTACGATTATCGCTGGATTACAGCAGAAGATATGAAAAATTATGCTTTTCCCAATCTATTCCTCAAAATTCTGCAACAGCATTTTGCCAAGTAAAAAAAGGAGCGGTATAGCCATGATATCGTTAGAGGAAAGTGAACAATCGTTAACCGAGCAAGAATGGCAGACTTTTGCTCAAAAGATAGAATATCCGTTACCAGAGTCATTCAAAGACTTTTATCTACAACATAATGGCGGTTATTTAGAAACGTTATTTATAGATGGAGAAGAATACGCTCCGTTGATTCATGGATTTATGCCGATTACACATGGTTCACTAACGATTGAGCAATCGATGATCGATATGCAGTATGCGTGGGATATATTGCAGGAAGTCTGTATTCCATTTGCTTCGGATCCTGGAGGGAATAGCTTTCTATTACGCATTGAACCTCAACATTACGGAGAAGTTGTGGTCTGGTTAGAAGAAGATAAGTCGATTATTGCTTTTCGAGATTCTTTTACCGAGTTGCTAGAAGATCTGCCTTATTATTAAGCTTGATGATTAGGAATTGAGTAGACTATCCATATAACAACAAAAGATAGCGTACAATATAGTGGCTATATGTACGCTATCTTTGTTGTGAATAGAATAGCAATAAATTGAAAGTTTTATCATGAGTGATCTTTTATAGTAAAAAGACATCTCTCTATCAAAGAGTAAAAAGTAGAAAAAGAAATACATAGTGCTCAGAGAGATAAGTGATATTTTGGAGAAGATGGAGGCGCAAGATTATGAATCCCAAAGAGTTAGGTGCTTTACTGTTATTGGGTGCACTATGGGGAGCATCCTTTTTATTTATTCGTGTAGCGGCTCCTGTATTAGGACCGATCTGGCTTATTGATCTACGGGTATTGATTGCAGGGATCGTATTGCTGATCTATGCACTAATAGTACGCAAACTTCCTCATTTCAAAAGCCAATGGAAATCATATCTGATGTTAGGCTTACTGAATGCATTGATTCCATTTGTCTTGATCGCGTATTCAGCGATTCATCTCAATGCGTCATTAACAGCGATCTTGAATGCCACTACACCTCTATTTACAGCAATTGTTGCTCGCTTTTGGCTCGGTGAATTGTTATCAGTTCGCAAAGTAATCGGTATTCTAGTCGGGCTTACAGGTGTATGTATTCTGATGGGTTGGAGTTCAGTTCCATTCACTGTAGAAGTCTGGTTATCTATTGGAGCTTCGTTAATGGCGGCTTTATTTTATGGTATTGGTGGAGTCTATACTAAGCGTACTTTTACCGGTACACCTCCGCTTGCTTTATCAATTGGACAGCAATTGAGTGCAGGGCTTATTTTAATTCCGTTTAGCGTAGTTAGTGTACCGACAGCGCCTATTTCTTTGACCGTGATACTAGCGGTATTGGGATTGGCGGTATTATCAACTTCGATAGGATATTTATTATACTTTTATCTAGTAGAACGTGTAGGTCCGACCAAAACGGTGAGTGTGACGTTCTTAGTGCCATTATTCGGTATTTTATGGGGCGTATTGTTATTAAATGAACAGATAACAGTAGGAACGATTATAGGATTGCTGGTGATTTTGGCAGGTATTATTTTAATGAACGGTATTCAAAAGCAGAAGAAAATCATATAAATCAAAAAAGACCTCATTGATTAATACTAATCAAGAGGTCTTTTTTTGAAATGCTTATATTGTCAAAAGATAAATTCTTATTTTGCAGCAGCGTAACGTTTGTTAACTGCATCCCAGTTGATTACATTCCAGAAAGCTGCAATGTAGTCAGGGCGTTTGTTTTGATATTTAAGGTAGTATGCATGTTCCCATACATCAATACCAAGCAATGGAGTAGCACCTTCCATAACCGGGCTATCTTGGTTAGGAGTACTTGTTACTGCCAATTTGCCATCTTTAACAACTAGCCAAGCCCAACCGCTACCAAAACGAGTAGTTGCTGCTTTAGCGAAGTCTTCTTTGAATTTCTCAAAGCCACCTAGTTCGCTATCGATTGCTGCTGCGATATCACCAGTAGGTGCGCCGCCAGCGTCAGGTCCGATAATTTCCCAGAAAAGACTGTGGTTGTAGTGTCCGCCACCGTGGTTACGAACTGCTGTACGAATACCTTCAGGTACGCTGTCCAGGTTGCTGATCAATTCTTCCAAGCTTTTGCCTTGCAATTCAGGAGCACTTTCCAAAGCGGTATTCAGACTAGTTACATATGTGTTGTGATGACGGTCATGGTGAATCATCATCGTTTGTTCGTCGATGTGTGGTTCCAGAGCGTTGTTAGGGTACGGTAATGCTGGTAATTCGAATGCCATTGTAAAATACCTCCCAGAATTTAGAATTCAGAAACGAAAGATAGCAGATAGAATAAGAAAAAATAATTCAACTTACTGATCACTGCTAAAAACCGTTCCCTATGTAAATAAACATATTACACTCTTTATTAAACCGTATATTTTTGATTAAATCAACTTTTATGTTTAGAAAGTTGATGTGGAGCGGGTTGAGAGCGATTTATTTTATTTTGCTAACCTACAATCATGATCTATAAAAGAGTCGAAAATACACGAAATATGACAAAAAGTATAGTTAGGTTGCTTAGGTAGTGGTATACTAGATCTTGTGCTGCATATAACTTGAATTTGAGAGATAATAATTTGTATGAATATTTATAAGCGTTTATCTATAAATATGTTTGTACATCCTTTGATTACCAAATTATGTTTAAGTTGGAATCGATAGGTGAAATACAGAGTAATTAAGCGCTTTCAAAAGAAAAATGGTGTAATCTGGCGAAAAATGTGGTTTAATTATCGGTGAGGTTATATTCTGCACATTTTTGCAGTTTTTTGTTGTCTTTTGGTCTATTTGCATTATTAGGATTTTATACAATCCTTTACTGTTGGACGCATCGCTTCTATAAGCGAGTGTGCTTCTTTTTGTTTTTTTATAAGGGTGTACTTAATCAAGCTGATGAAAAGGGAGTTTGGAGTATGAATGTTCGTTCCTTTAAATTAAGTGATTTGAGTCTCGTTACAGAACTTTTGAAGGTAGCTTTATCTGAAGAATGTTACGAGAACACGATGGGACCATTCGCCACACAATTATCATGGGATTCCGAGCTAATCGTAGTAGCGGAACAAGGCGAAGAAATTGTAGGTCTGTTAATCGGTACAATCGATCGGAATTTTGGTTGTTATTACCGCATCGCTGTACATCCTGATGTTAGACGCAGAGGTGTAGGTACAGCACTTGTCAAAGCTATGGAACAACGTTTTGAGCAACGCAATGTCAGTGGAATTATGGTCGCTGGCGATGAGCACAACAATGCTGTATTACCACTTTACGAAGCAATGGGATATGGAGAAAATAAAGTCTTGAAGACTTTTGACAAACTCAGTATCGTTGCTGTTCATGCGTAAAGCTTAGAGAGAAGAATTTTATGTAATATCCACATATGAGCACATCTTGCCCTCCGAAACACGGATGGGAATAAAGATGTGCTTTTCTATATTTAGGGAAAATGTAAGGTATAATAAACATAGAACAAGATAAGATTTTAAATGAGGTGTATTATGTATTGGCGGGAATGGCTCAAGACGATGGTCTGGGCATTAATCATACTCGGAATGTTAAATATGTGGGTATTCAATATTTCAACAGTCAAAGGACAATCGATGCAACCTACACTTGTTCAGCAAGAACGGTTGTTTATCAATAAATTTATTTATAAATTTCATCCACCTGCGCGTGGAGATGTGATTATTTTGCATGATCCGGTACTCAGTGCACAGCCTACATCGAAATTATTAGTGAAACGAGTAATAGCGATCGGTGGAGATCGTATTGAGATACGTAATCATGAAGTCTATATCAATCAGATCAAGCAACAGGAGCCTTATATTGATACAGTCATAGGCGATGTAGATCGGGCACCTATCATTGTGCCGGAAGGGCAATATTATGTTATGGGCGATAATCGTCATCAAGGAATGAGCAAAGATAGTCGTATTTTTGGTACGATATCATTGAAGCAAATTGTCGGAAGGGCAGATTTTGTAATATGGCCGTTATCCAAAACGGCACTGTTATAGAGAGTACTAGAGGAGGTGACAGTGTATGACGCAGCAAGAAGTATTACAACAATCAACAACTAGATGGGAACAGCTCAAGCTTGAAATCAAGCAGGCTGCGCCATCGCTGGGCATAGATGATGTAGGCTTTACGACCGCCGATCCTTTTTTGTATCTAAAAGGAGTTCTGGAAGAGCATCGTCGTAAAGGGCATGAGTCTGGATTTGAAGAACCGGATATCGAGAAACGCATTAACCCCAGCTTAGCATTAGATGGAGCGAAGTCGATTATAGCGATCTCTGTCACATACCATTCCAAAATGGAAAATCCACCAAAGTCAGAACCTGGAAAATATCGAGGTATTATGGCACGTTCGGCTTGGGGAAAAGATTACCATTATGTGCTTCGTGATCGGATGCAGCGGTTAGAAGATTTTATTCGTGAAAAAGTACCGGAAGCTCGCATCGAAAGTATGGTGGACACCGGTGTGCTATCAGATCGAGCAGTCGCTCAGCGTGCAGGGATCGGCTTTTACGGTAAAAATTGTGCGGTGATCTCGCCTACATTGGGCTCATGGATATTCCTCGGTGATATGATTACCGATATTCCTTTTCCACCGGATACCCCGGTAACCGAAGATTGTGGTACATGCACCAAATGTATCGATGCTTGTCCAACAGGAGCACTGGTGGGGCCCGGACAATTGAACTCACAAATCTGCGTTTCTTTTTTAACACAGACCAAAGGAATGTTGTCGGATGAACATATGCGCAAAATTGGCAACCGATTGTACGGGTGTGATACCTGTCAGATCGTTTGTCCCAAAAATAAAGGCAAGAACTGGAACCATCAAGAAGAACTTCGTCCTGATCCAGAAAAAGCCAAACCGTTATTATTACCGATGCTTGATCTGAGCAATCGTGAATTCAAAGAACAATTTGGTGATACCTCAGCCGCATGGCGTGGCAAAAAGCCGATTCAACGGAATGTTGTAATTGCACTTGGTAATTTCCGTGACAAATCCTCTGTTCCCAAATTAACAGAATTACTGCATCGTGATCCTAGACCGGAGCTTAGAGGAACTATCGCATGGGCACTCAGCCGAATTGGTGGCGAAGATGCGTTACAAGCTGTTACTCATGCGCTAATCAAAGAAGTAGACCCGGAAGTGACAGAACGCTTGATTACTGCTAAAGAAATATTGGAAGGAGAGATGGTCTAGTGTTGTCTTTATACTACGATGAAATTCAAGCGCCTACAGGTGTAATTACGATCACTACATCACTAAAAGGGATCTGTCGTTTAGATTTTAAATCTTATGCCGATAATAAAGATAAGATGAAAGTCTGGGCAAATCGTTGGTATGGAGAACATCAGTATATTCACTCGCCTTTTCATTTACAGACAGCAGTTGAGCAGTTGAACGAATATTTCGCTGAAAAGCGACAGGTGTTTGATCTGTCGTTTGATTTACAAGGTACAGCGTTTCAACGTTCAGTATGGGAAGGATTGTTAACTATCCCTTATGGAAAGGTTGTTTCTTATAAATGGATAGCAGAGCAGATCGGTCATCCTACAGCAGTGCGAGCAGTAGGCGGAGCTAACAATCGCAATCCGATTCCGCTGATTATTCCATGTCATCGTGTGATTGGAATGAACGGACAAATGGTCGGCTATGGTAGTGGTCTGCCACTTAAAGAATGGTTGCTCAGTCTGGAAGGATATCATATTGAACCTGTACTATTCTAATGAAATAGAGCTCATATCCTAATATCGGTAAAGGAGACTTCCCATGAGGTACGTAAACATCGATAAAGTAGAGACAGGGCAATATTTAGGGAAAGCGATCTATTCAGGCAATGGAGCGATTCTGTTGTCTGCTGGCGTACAACTGACCGTCTATATGATCAATACGCTCAATCGTATCGGAGTCACTATGTTGTATATTCAAGATGAGAACTTTGCAGATGTAGAAATGGAAGAAGTACTCAGTGAAGCAACCAAACAGATGATGATTCGTGAAATGAGTGATACGTTCGATGCTGTTCGTTCTGGCAAAGAATGGAGCCCTAACAAAGTTAGATTTAGTATAGAACAATTGCTTGAAGATATTACCGGGATGCGTGAAGTCCAGATTCAATTAACCGATATCAAAACACGTGATAATGTGCAGTATGTTCATGCGATGAATGTCTGCTTATTATCAGCAATGATCGGTATGAATATGGGATTGAATCAGCATCAATTGAAAGATTTGGCAACAGGTGCACTATTGCATGATGTAGGCAAATTTTCCAATGTAGCTGAAGATGATCTGAATATCGATTCTAAAAATCATCATACCTGGCGCGGATTCGAATGGATCAAAACCAAACGGGAATTCAATCTGATGATCGCTCATATTGCACTTCAACATCATGAACGAATCGATGGTACAGGCAAGCCACGCGGACTGAATGAAGAAGAGATTCATATGTATGCTCGAATCGTAGCGACAGCAAATATATATGATAATCTGATCACGTCCAAAGAAAATGGCGGGCAGGGATTGCTACCACATCAAGCATGTGAAGAAATGATGGCTCAATCTGATCGGATGTTGGATCATGATGTGCTAGTCGAATTTACACGTATTATCTCGGTATATCCTAATGGTACAGGTGTCCGCTTATCCAATAAAGAAACCGGTGTGATTGTAAGACAGCATCGCGGATTACCGGGTCGTCCGGTTGTACGCATTGTTAGTGGTAGTGGCAGCGATCTGGATGTGAAAGAAATTGATCTAGCCAATGCTACAACAACATTTATTGAAGCTGTAATGATGTAGCAAATAACGATTGAAAATGTTTGCTAAGCCGATAACGGAAATGTTATGATAAATGCTGTTCCTGCCTTTTATGGTAAAGGGAGTAGTGTACCCTTTGAGAAGGAACTTTACACTATAATTCATCTACAGGGGTGGCAGTTATGACGTGGTTAAACTGGGTCATTCCAATCGTGACTTTAATTGTCGGTCTGATTGGCGGCTTTTTTATTGGTGCATATTATTTGCGCAAACAGATGGAAAAAATGCAAAACGATCCAGCAGCTTTGCAAAAAATGGCGAAGCAAATGGGTTACAACCTGAATGGTAAGCAGATGCAACAAGCACAACAAATGATGAAAAACAATACACAAGGTGGCAAAGCGCCTAAAGCTAAAATGCCTCCTATGGGTCGCGGCAATACAGGTAAACGTAGAAGATAGTAAGCCGTATCACAGGGATTAGGTCCATAAAGACCTTGTAATGGAAAAAGGAGGTCACTATGGCTGGTATCAAAGATTATACCAATCTTGAAGTCGGTGAGAACCGCGCACAGATTGAAGACCATATCCGTCAGATTTTGAAATTGATCGGAGAAGATACAGAACGTGAAGGGTTGCTTGATACACCTGCACGTGTCACTCGTATGTATGAAGAAATTTTTGCCGGTTATAGCGTAGATCCTAGAGAAGCGCTTGGTGTGACGTTTAACGAAAATCATGAAGAAATGGTTATCGTAAAAGACATTGTGTACTACAGCCAATGCGAACATCATATGGCTCCTTTTTTCGGCAAAGTTCATATTGGTTATGTGCCAAGTGGCAAGATCGCTGGCTTGAGCAAATTCGCTCGTCTGGTCGAAGCAGTAAGTCGTCGTCTCCAAGTACAAGAACGTATTACTTCGCAAATCGCTGATATATTGGTTGAAGTACTTGACCCTACAGGCGTTATGGTTGTGGTTGAAGGCGAACATCTATGCATGTGTGCACGAGGTGTCAAAAAGCCGGGCAGCAAAACAATCACTTCCGCAGTTCGTGGTGGATTCCGTACAGACGCTCCATTACGTGCTGAGTTTTTATCGTTGATTAAAGACTAAATGATCATTCAAAAATGGTGGGGATTATGCCAAATGGCATCGTTCCTGCCATTTTTTTATGTGGAGAGCATACATAAACTGTTATAATATAATCATCAGGATCGACGAAATGAAGCGGAGGAATTATGGTGTCAGCAGAAAATCATCATCGACTTGCTATCCCTACATTAGTAGATCGCCCGATAGGTTTAGAACATGCGGTATGGGTAGAGCGACCATTGGTAGAGCAAGGAGAGTCAATATTAGCACCGTTAGCATGGGAAGAATTGATGTGTCGTCAAGTGGGACAAGGGCATGCTCCTGTAGTTCATATCTGGAGACATACCGATGGAATGGCAATCGGTCTACGGGATCGGCGATTGACCTATGCGACCCAAGCGATGGAGCAATTCCGTCAAAAAGGGACATCGGTCTGTGTACGTCCTTCCGGTGGAGCGGCTGTGCCACTACATCCAGGGATTGTGAATTTATCAATTATTTTGCCTAATCCGAAGCGTGATATTAGTATTCATCGTGATTTTCGCTTTATGGCGGATTGGATCAGTAGAGCAGTTGATCCATGGAACGATCAGTCGTATGTAGGAGAGATTGAAGGAGCTTTTTGCCCGGGAGATTATGATGTCAGTATTGCTGGACGCAAATTCTGCGGAATTGCTCAGCGTAGACAAGCCAAAGCGTATATTATTACGGCTTTTATTATTGTAGAAGGCAGTGGAAACGAATTATCAGCGGGTATTCGAAGCTTTTATGATCAGGCAGTCGGAGAGCAAGATAAAGGATATCCTGTAGTACAGCAAGGTACGATGGGAAGTCTGGCTGAATTAGCACAGGTACCGGATGTGGCATCGTATACAAAGCAATTACAATATATATTAAGTCAAGGTCAGTCGATTCAGACGATAGATGAGCAAGAGCTATTTACCAAAGAAGAGATTCAGCAGATGGAAGCTTACTTGATAGAGAGATATGATAACTAATCAAAGATAGTACAATCTCAAACAAGCAACAGGTTGGACTAGAAAAGAGGTTTATAATGCAACTTCGTAAAGTGAAAATAGTAGGTACTGGAAAATATCTACCCAAGCGTACAGTAACCGATGAGGAATTGGATCAGAAGTTAGGCGTACAAGCAGGATGGACTCATAAAGCTACAGGTGTGGGCGTGCGACATTATGTAAGTGAAGGCGAGACAGCTTCAACGATGGGCGCACAGGCAGCGCAAGATGCTCTGGATGCCGCTGGTCTTACTTTTGCAGATATCGATTGTCTGGTGTGCACAAGCGGAACGAAAGAACAACCGTTACCGAGTACAGCGGTATTTATTCAGCAAGCAATGGGACAAGAAGATTCAGGTGTGCCTGCTTTTGATATTGATGCGACATGTCTTAGCTTTGTAGTAGGGTTAGATACTATGTCCTATCTGGTTGCCGCCGGACGGTATCGTTATGTTTTGTTAGTATCTACAGAGATTGCTTCAGCAGGGCTTAATTGGAATGAAAAAGAAAGTGCGGCGTTATTCGGAGATGGTGCAGCAGCAGTCATTATTGGTGCATCTACGTCAGAAGAGTCTGCCGGGATTATACATACATCGCTTCAAACGTATAGCAAAGGTGCACGTTATTCTGAAATTCAAGGCGGAGGAACTCGATTACCTGCTCATATGCAAAAGGAGTTAGCAGACCCTTTTTTATTTTTTATGGATGGACAGAAAATATTCCGCATGGCATCACGCTTATTGCCTGATTTTATCGATCAAATTTTGGAGCAATCCCAGACCAAAATGGAAGATTTCAAATTGGTGATTCCTCATCAGGGGAGTGCTATGGCGATGCGTCTGATACGCAAAAAGTTAGGCATCCATGAACAGCAATTTCTCGATATTACCCCCAATCATGGTAATACGATAGCTGCTTCGATTCCAATGGGGATTCATGAAGCGATTGTGCAAGGCAGGATTCAGCGAGGAGATCGTATATTACTAATGGGAACAGCCGCGGGTCTATCACTGGGAGGAATGGTTCTTGATTACTGATACTGAGTCAGCTCAAGCACCACAACGGATACTGATAACAGGTGGACGTGCTCCTGTAGCGCTTGAATGGGCGCGTCTTTTACATCGTAACGGTCATCAGGTCTATGTAGCTGAAAGTAGTCGTTATCATCTGTGTCGTGTATCTGAGGCTGTTCTAGCCAGCTTTCAAGTGCCACCACCACGTCAACAACCGCAAGCTTATCTCACTGCATTGAAGCAGTTAATTATACAGTATCAGATCGATCTTCTTATACCTACGTGTGAGGAGATTTTCTATATTGCGGAAGGATTAGAAGGGTTACAGCCTTATTGTCTTGTACTGACACCGAATATAGATACACTTCATCATCTGCATCACAAAGGGACATTTATCGAGCAGGTGATGTCTAGTAATCTCGCTGTGCCTATTACTTTTTCAGTAGAAGATCCATCTATAGATTCTTATGATTATGCTGTACCTGATCAAGCAGGCAATACGTTTGTACGTAAGCCGGTTTATTCACGATTTGCATCTAACGTTATTATGCCGTGGGAATCTAGACGCATTTTCGCTCAAAATAAACAATCTACTGCACCAACCTTGTCTACAACAACACACATAAAAGAAACAAACACAAAGGTTGATTCACCTCGCTGGATTGCTCAACAGTATATTAAAGGCAAAGCGATTTGTACGTATAGCATCGTTCATCAAGGAGTCGTTATCGCTCATGCAACCTATACAAGCGACTATAGAACATCACGTACAGGAGCAAGTGTATACTTCGAAGCGATAGAGCATGATCAAGCATACATATGGGTCTGTCAATTTGTGCATCATCTACACGTCGATCATCAGCAGACATCTAATTCAGCATTTAGCGGTCAGATTAGCTTTGATTTTATAGAAGAAGATTCTACAGGTATATTATATCCAATTGAATGTAATCCACGAGCAACAAGCGGTATTCATCTATTTCAGCAACAAGATCAATTGGTACAAGCAGTCATCGATCCCGATTCTTGTGTACAACGTGGACAAGTGATTATGCCGAATGTTGGAACAGCTAGAGTTCTCACATTACCGATGTGGGTAGCAGGGTTCAAATACAATCGCAGTACACAAGACTGGCGCTATTGGTGGAAAAGTCTGCAACAAGCGACTGATGTTGTGTATCAAAAAGAGGATCGTAAGCCATTTGGGGAACAATTTCGGCTCGTTATGCAAGCATATCTTACCAGTCGCGCACAGCGAATATCGCTTACAGAAGCTTTAACGTATGATATCGAATGGAACGGAAAGGAGAACCTATGACTAAAGCATTGATTACCGGCGCTACAGGATTTCTAGGCGGGCATATGGCAAGACGATTGGTAGAGTTAGGCTGGGATGTGACCGGAACAGGACGAGATCGCAGTCGTGGTCAAGCTTTAGAGCATCTGGGCGTACAGATGAACTATTATGATCTAGGCGATGCAGAACAGACGAGACAAGCTTGTAAAGGGCAACATGTAGTATTTCATTGTGCAGCACTGTCTTCGCCCTGGGGCACGTATTCCTCTTTTTATCGAAGTAATGTAGAAGCGACTCAACATATTGTAGATGGTTGTATTGAGCATGATGTCGAGCGATTGATTCATGTCTCTACACCAAGTGTCTATTTTGATGGCAAAGCTCATTACGGGATTAGAGAGTCTGATCCGCTCCCTCGAAAAGCAGTAAATCATTATGCAAGTACCAAATTATTAGCGGAACAGATTGTACAAACGGTGTATCAGAAGCAAGGATTACCATCGATGATGATTCGTCCACGTGCTATTTTTGGACCGATGGATCAGACATTATTTCCACGTCTGTTAGAAGCTAATCGTCAATCCGGTGTACCTTTGTTGCAGGGTGGACGTGCTCCGATTGATCTTACATATGTGGATAATGTAGTGGATGCGATGTTATTAGGTGTACAAGCTCCTGAAAGTGCCCTGGGTCAAGCTTATAATATATCCAACGGGGAGCCGATTCCTTTTATCGAATTGTTGACCCGTTTATTTCAACGGTTGGATATTCCTTTACATACTCGTCGCGTGCCTTATCCTGTTGCTCATGCGGTAGCTGGAACGATGGAAATGGTGTACCGAATTATCCCTGCATTGGGTGAGCCTCCATTAACTCGCTATAGTGTCGGTTCTATAGCTGTACCGCATACGTTGGATATTTCGTTAGCACAGCAACAACTGGGTTATGTACCACATATCAGTGTAGATGAAGGGTTAGAACGATTTGCAGATTGGTGGTGTAAACAGTGATCACTTCGACAGCAGTTCGATTATGGATAGGGGCGGCAGGATATTGTACACATCCTGAATGGTTGACGTTGCGTGGCGGTTCGTTACGATCCGTATCATTTCCAGCAGGGTTTGCTTGTATTCATCATCCAGAGCATGGTTATATTTTGTTCGATACAGGATATAGTGAGCGCTTTTTTGAAGAGACAGCTACCTTACCGCAATCGTTATATCGTTATATTACGCCTGTCGTATACCAACAAGCAGATTCAGTAGTAACTCAGTTAGAACTACAAGGCATACGTAGTGATCAGATTGCGTATGTGATCTTGTCGCATTTTCATGGAGATCATATTGCTGGAGCAAAAGACTTTCCGCAAGCGACATTTATCTACCTTTCTGAATCGTATCAAGCAGTCAAAGACTTGAGTGAGATACGTGCTGTCAAAGCAGGCTTTCTAGCGGGATTATTACCGGATGATCTAGCTCAGCGCTCGCATATATTACATCGCTCAGAAGCATTACCTGTAACGTCGCTCCTACATAACGATTCATCTTTGGCTACAGCACCTTCTTTGACAAATTTCCCCTGGCAACAAGGTTATGATCTACTGGGAGATAGAAGTCTGATTGCGATTGAATTGTCAGGTCATGCAGAAGGAATGATCGGGATTCTGTTATCGACAGGGACAGCAGATTACTTGCTCTGTGCAGATACCGTATGGTCAAGTAGAGCATTTACCGAAAATCGTCCACCGCATAGGTTAGCAAGTATTATTATGTCTGATCGTCAGCACTATATGCTCAATCTGAACAAATTACGTCAGCTTCATAATGAATATCCATCTATTCGAATAGTACCTAGCCACTGTAATCAAGTATTACAGCATTGGGGAGGACAATGGTTATGAAAAGACTGAGCGAACTGCTCTACACGCTTCGGATACTGTATCATTATTGGCGCACTCGCCGCTTAGCTGGGTGGACAAGTAGACCCAAGTTGATGAACTGGCAAGAAAAGAAAATCATCCAGCATATTCGCCATATCCGTAACCAATCTCCTTTTTATCGTCAATGGTGGCAGGGAGTACCTGATCATCAATGGAGAGACTTTCCGCTGATTGATAAGTCGATAATGATGGAACATTTCAATCAATTGAATACACTTGGAATTACAAAAGAGGAAGCGATGCAGATTGCCGATCAAGCTGAGCAGACGCGAGATTTTGAGCCTACTATACAAGGGGTGACAA
This sequence comes from Paenibacillus sp. KACC 21273, assembly GCF_028736095.1. Taxonomy (NCBI): domain Bacteria; kingdom Bacillati; phylum Bacillota; class Bacilli; order Caryophanales; family Paenibacillaceae; genus Paenibacillus; species Paenibacillus sp. KACC 21273. The sequence continues at coordinate 4,762,522 of NZ_CP117876.1, read as the reverse complement.
TCGGTCTGTCCTCGGGTACATCCGGTAATCGGGGGTTATTTCTAGTCAGTCCACAAGAACAAGCACAATGGACAGGAACAGTGCTTGCCAAGTTGTTACCCGGTAGTATTCGGCAACAACAAAAGATAGCTTTCTTTTTAAGAGCGAATAGCAATCTGTATGAATCGGTACAAAAAGGCAAACTGCAATTTCGCTATTTCGATCTATTGGTGCCTCTATCAGAACATATTCAGCAACTGGAAAGTTATCATCCAAGTCTGTTAATTGCACCTGCTTCGATGTTGCGTTTGTTAGCCGAGCAGAAGACAGCTGGTCTATTAACGATCCAACCACAAAAAATAATTTCAGTAGCAGAAGTACTTGATCCATTAGATCGTGAATATATAGAGTCTGTATTCGCACAGACTGTACATCAGGTCTATCAATGTACCGAAGGGTTTCTAGCGGCGACTTGTGCGTATGGTCATCTGCATCTGAATGAAGATATTGTACATATTCAAAAGGAGATATTAGATGAGCAGAGCCGACGCTTTGTACCGATTGTGACTGATTTCTCGCGTAGATCGCAACCGATTATTCGGTATCGCTTAAATGATATTTTGACCGAATCTGTAGAGCCTTGTCCTTGTGGATCGCCAATGCTCCGAATCGAACGAATAGAAGGACGTTACGATGATATTATCTACGTTGCTCATCAGACAACCAAAGAATTAGTACCGCTATTTCCTGATCTTGTTACGAGAGCAATTATAGGCGCATCGCCAGCAATAGAACATTACCGTGTGATCCAGTATGACAGCCATCAACTGGAAATAAGTTATCGTCTTACTGGAAACAAAGATTATGTAGCACACGATGAAGCTGTCGAAGCACAAATAATCGATCGTATTCAGCATATTTGCGATACTTTACAAGCCGTCACGCCAGTGATTACATTTACAGCATATGAGTTCACGCCCGGGATCGTAAAGTTACGGCGAGTGGAGCGAAAGTGGAAGTTGTGAGTAGCAGGTCAGTAGCGCTACAACCTTTTCTATATCGAAAAAAGATCATTCTAGAATAAAGTCATATGTATTCAGGCTTGAGTAGATAAAGGAGGGTATCATGTCCAACCAAGTAAAAGCGTCATCGGAACACAAACGTATCGCTTTGGTGACAGGGACATCTAGCGGATTTGGATTGTTAATTGCGGTATCCTTAGCGGAAAAAGGAATAACCGTTATTGCGACTATGCGTGATCTGACACGCAACGTAGAGCTGGCACGTATTGCAGAACAAAAAGGAATTGCTGACCGGATTCATTATTTGCAATTAGATGTGACTGATACAGTGTCGATATCTACAGCGATAGAGAACATTCAGGCGCAATACGGAACGATCGATATTCTGGTCAATAATGCAGGTTATGCTGTTGGCGGATTTATCGAGCATGTCCCGATAGAGACCTGGCGAGCGCAACTGGAAACGAATGTATTTGGACTGATTGCTGTTACCCGCGCTGTTCTGCCTGTCATGCGTGAGCAAAAGGATGGCTATATTATTAATATGAGCAGTGTCAGCGGACTGTCTGCTTTTCCCGGATATGCCCCTTATGCCACTTCCAAATTTGCGATCGAAGGATTCAGTGAAAGTTTGCGCCATGAGATGGCTGATTTTAATGTGAAAGTGGTTCTGGTCGAGCCTGGTTCTTATCGCACCTCTATTTGGGAAAAAGGGCTGGCAGATATCCATACGGTTCCTAACTCACCTTATCAATCTCGCTTAGAAGCTGTATTACGCTACTCTCGCAAATCCGCATCATCGGCTCCTGATCCACAAGAAGTCGCTGATCTAGTGGGCCGTATTGTAGAGAAACGTTCTCCTAAGTTGAGGTATGCTATTGGTGAAGGTTCTCACATTATGATCTGGGCTCGCAAATGGGTACCGTGGCGTGTGCTTGAATGGGTGATAGGACGGGCTTTGAAATCTTAAAGTAAAACCACACTCCGCACCAATAATAAAAAACAGCACCATTCATCCCTTAGCTAAAGGTGAATTGTGCTGTTTGTGATATACCGATCCATTATTTACTTGTAGTCTCGTTAGAAGTAGATGTTGTACCAGATGTACTTTTGCTACTGGAAGAAGATGTTGCAGTCTTTCCAGTAGAAGTGGATGAACTGGAAGTCGAAGAAGTGTTATCTGTGGCTCCATCATTTAACAGAGGCTCATTATTGACATCATCTTCTTCAGCTAGATTAAGACTACTCAGAAAATCTGAAACTTTCCGCAAATATTCTCGCGGATGTTCGCGGAATTCAAGCTCATGGTGAGCTCCTTGTATTACCCAGCTTCCTGAATTCGGATTGGTCTGATTTGCGGCAAGTTGTTCTGCAATCTGGTAAGGTGCTTTATCATCATTGGTTCCATGAATAAAGAAAATAGGGAACGGATAATCTTCCTTTTTCACCTGTTGATATGGAATCTGATTCAAGCTAGTACCATTAACGATCGGCAGTAGAAACTCCAAAATTTCCAGTGATGGATGTCGTGGAAGATCCAACTGCTGCTGAATATTGTAATAAAGTGTATCCGGTTCTAACAAGAATGTACTATCTAAAATCATTGCAGTCACATCTTTGGTTTTGAGTCCAGCTTGTAAGGCTGTACCTGCTCCCATCGAAAAGCCCCAGACTACAATTTCTTGAGATCCTTTTTGCTTGGCAAGTTGAATCGCTCCAAGTAATTGTTGAGATTCTTTTTTACCACCGGTGGCGACTTCTTTATTCGTTTTGGCGGCAAATCCATAATCGAACATGACTACATTAAAATTAAGTTTGTGTGCGTAGTGAGCGAGATCGTACATAGGAATCCATGTTTCTTCTCGATTCGCACCATATCCATGACTAAAAATAATCGTTTTGGACGACTTTTGTTCTGCTGGAATATACCAGCCCTGCATCATCCGGCTATCATCTGCTGCTGGAAATGTAATATCTTCGTACGCCATTCCTTTTGCCTGCATCGGATTAGAATAGACACTTGCTACTGTCGGATTAGACAGCACCCAAGCAATATAGGCATGCAGTGCCACAAAGCAAAACAGGAAAAAAAACACTATGGATAACAGGAAAGCTACCACAACATGCTTTATTCGAATCTGTCTTGGTGAAACTACAGGAGGTGTCTCTTCTAGCTCAGATGAATGGGGCTTTGCATTTTCTTGCAAAGTAGTGGACATCTTGCTCCTCCTAGAAGTGAAAATGTATTGTTCGTTCTAGCATCCATTGTTCCATGAACCGATTTGATTCGACATTATCTACTTATGGTAAAAGTCTATGACAGCAAAGTCAATGTCAGCTCAATGTCTTCTTCATTATTATCGACGTATTTCTCTTTACGATTAGAGCTAGCTTCGATATAATTTATGTAACCAAGTTTCATCCAATGAAACTTACAAAATTAGACAGTGTGCGTATGAATAGATTCAAATGCGGAGGCGACAACAATGGAAGATCGCAAGTTAACTGTACGAGCAGTAGAACGTGCGTTAGACATATTACTGTGTTTTACCCGAACGAGCGATCTTGGACTCACCGAGATTGCAACCGAGATTGGATTACACAAAAGTACAGTACATCGGTTGTTAGCGACTTTAGAAGAAAAAGGATTTGTGATTCGCAATAGCAGTACAGATAAATACCGTCTGGGTATCAAAATCTGGGAGTTATCGACCCACCTTTCCCAAAACGATGATCCTGGATTATTGTTGCTTGCAGATATGGAAGAATTACGCGAGCAATTGGGAGAAACGATCAGTCTATACTTGCGAGATGGCGACGAGCGCTTACGGATTCAAGCGGTGCAAAGTAACCAAGCTGTGCGACGTGTTGCGCCTGTAGGAGCAAGATTGCCTTTGACAGTGGGCGCATCGAGTAAAGTCCTTGTTGCTTTTTCCAGTAGCGAACAGCAAGAAGAGTTGTTGAATAGTCCGGATTGGCCGAAAACTGTCGATGTGACACATTATCGTGAACAGATCGCAGAGGTACAACGTAACGGATATTCGACCAGTTATGAAGAACGCGAACCCGGAGCAGCAGCAGTCGCTGTACCGATTTTTGATCGAACAGGAGCATTGCGAGCTTCATTATCGTTATCAGGCCCTGTTAGCCGTCTGTCGATGGACAAGTTACATGAGTATGCGCCTGTATTGATTCAAGCGGCGCAAGAGATGGGCTTTAAATTGAGATAATGGATAGATAGAGCAGTAAATAGATATAAATAGAGCAGTAAGAACGTAGAAATAACAAATCTAACACTGGGTCAAATGATATATACCGTTCAATTATTCATATTAAAAGTATATACAGCGTGACCAAGATATGATCTAACTAAACCAACAGTGAATGCCCGATTGCTAAGGTGTTCACTGTTTTTTATAACACAAAAAAGAGGCTCCCACATTAGGGAAGCCTCTTTTTGTATGACTTTATGATCTAAGCGAAATGGTTAATCAATTATACTGTTTCACCTTTGTTAGTGTTTTGCATCATTTGACGAAGTACAGTTTGCAAGATACCACTGTTATGGTAGTAATCTACGTCTACAGCACTATCCAGACGAGCGGTTACTTGGAATTCAAATGTTGTACCATCTTCACGAGTACCTTTGACAGTAACTTGTTGACCAGGTTTGACATCGTTGCTCAATCCTACAATATCAAATGTCTCGGTACCTTTAAGTCCCATACTGCTCCAACCGTAACCTTCTTGGAATTGTAGTGGCAATACGCCCATACCTACCAAGTTACTACGGTGAATACGTTCAAAGCTTTCAGCGATAACCGCTTTGACGCCTAGCAAGAATGTACCTTTTGCTGCCCAGTCACGAGAACTACCTGTACCGTATTCTTTACCTGCGATAACGATCAAGTTTTGGCCTTCTTCTTGATAACGCATCGATGCATCATAAATCGACATCACTTCATTGGTAGGAAGGTATGTGGTTACGCCACCTTCTGTACCTGGAGCGACCTGATTACGAATACGGATATTAGCGAACGTACCGCGCATCATCACTTGGTGATTACCACGACGGGAACCATAAGAGTTGAAGTCTTTACGCTCAACACCGTTTTCTTTCAAGTATTCGCCTGCTGGTGAAGAAGGAGAAATGTTACCTGCTGGTGAGATATGATCGGTTGTTACCGAATCGCCAAGCAATGCAAGAACGCGTGCACTGCGAATATCTTCGATATCTTTGATACCATCAGCCAGTTTTTCAAAGAATGGTGGATTTTGGATATAAGTTGATTTGTCATCCCACTCATACAATTCACCTTCTGGAACAGGAATTTCATTCCAACGTTTGTTCGCTGTAAATACATGCTCATAACGGCTACGGAACATTTCTGGAGAAATGGATAAGCCGATAGCGTCACGAATTTCTTTCGCTGTAGGCCAGATATCTTTCAAGTAAACTGCTTCGCCTGTAGGATCATAACCGATTGGATCATTTTGTAGATCGATATCAACCGTTCCTGCAAGAGCGTAAGCGACAACAAGTGGAGGAGAAGCCAGATAGTTCATTTTCACTTGAGCATGAATACGTCCTTCAAAGTTACGGTTACCTGACAATACAGAAGCAACGGTTAAGTCATTATCTGCAATAGCTTGTCCTACTTCGTCTGGCAATGGACCGGAGTTACCGATACATGTTGCACAACCATAGCCTGCTAAGTAGAAACCAAGCGCTTCAAGATCTTTGTCTACGCCAGCTTTTTGCAAATATTCGGTAACGATCAATGAACCAGGTGTTAAGCTTGTTTTCACATAGCTAGGTACTTTCAAGCCACGAGCAACCGCTTTTTGCGCAAGTAATCCAGCACCAAGCATAACGCTAGGGTTAGATGTATTTGTACAACTGGTAATTGCAGCGATAACGACTGCACCTGCACCCATTTGAGTCGTTTTACCGTTTGGATGACTGACTGTGATTTTTTCAGCAATTTTCTCATCAGACAATCCGTAACCACCTGCATCTACAGGAGTACGTATTGCATTTTGATAGCTGGATTGCATATTAGTCAGTTCGATGCGATCCTGTGGACGTTTTGGTCCAGCAAGACTCGGTACAACAGAAGCTAGATCCAATTCAATCGTATCAGAGAATACTGGATCAGGTGTTTCTGCAGTACGGAACATGTTTTGTGCTTTGTAGTAAGCTTCTACCAATTCAACTTGCTCATCAGCACGTCCTGTATTGCGAAGATAGAACAACGTCTCATCATCGACAGGGAAGAAACCGATAGTTGCACCGTACTCAGGAGCCATATTAGCTACAGTTGCACGGTCAGCTAGACTGATATTGCTTAGGCCTGGACCGTAGAATTCTACGAATTTACCAACTACGCCTTTTTTACGAAGCATTTGAGTAACCGTAAGCGCTAAGTCTGTTGCTGTTGCGCCTTCACTCAAGCTACCTGTTAATTTGAAACCAACGACTTCTGGCATAACGAAGTATAGCGGTTGTCCAAGCATACCTGCTTCAGCTTCAATACCACCAACACCCCAACCAACAACACCAAGACCGTTGATCATTGTAGTATGTGAATCTGTACCTACTAAGGAATCAGGGAATACTTGTAGTTCGCCATCAACAGTACGAGTAGCTGCTACAGAAGCAAGATACTCCAAGTTAACTTGGTGAACAATACCTGTAGCTGGTGGAACAGCACGGAAATTATCAAATGCTGTTTGTGCCCAGCGCAAGAAACGGTAACGCTCTTCGTTACGTTCAAATTCAATATTCATATTATATTCAAGTGCATCAGGCGTACCGAATGCGTCTACCATAACGGAGTGGTCAATAACAAGGTCAACCGGTACAAGCGGATTGATTTGTTTTGGATCGCCACCGGATTTTTTAACAAAATCACGCATAGCAGCTAAATCAACAACTACAGGTACACCGGTAAAATCCTGAAGCACGATACGTGCAGGGATAAAAGGAATTTCTTTCTCTTCGCGACCTTCACTCCAGTTCGCAAGTTGATTAACATGTTCTTCAGTGATCGCACGTCCATCATATTGACGAACAGCAGCTTCAAGAAGCACACGAATCGAGAAAGGAAGTTTGGAAATGTGCTCATAACCTTTTTCAGCTAAAGCATTAAGGCTGTAATAACGGTAAGACTGGTCTCTCACTTTCAGTTCTCGGCCAACAGAAAATGAATCTTTTGGTGACATAGATGCCCCTCCTCAAATAAAATACGGCTTACTTTTTGGATTTTGCGTTACAGGGAAAAATCCTCTACATTTTGGCAAATGATCTTGACACGCTTGCTGGATAAAATTAGAAATGAAAACGGTTCAATTCATTACTATTCTATACTATTAAGCAACTAAAATCGAATTATTCAAAATGAAGAAAGGTAAAAAGTTTTATAGTTTCATACAGTGAAACACAATTTCAAAAAGTAACTCTTGTATTAAGTATACCGTTTACATGATAGGTAGTAAAGATTTTTTTGGAAGAAATTTGATTCAATTACAATCTTAAAAAGGAGTTGATTGTGGTTCGATAATATCTTTTTAAGTAAAGCAATAATTTTCTGAATTGTATCCTTCCTTAAATAGTAGAAATTTGATCCAAATCGTATAAACATAATGAGTTACTTTATACACTCAATTTTTTTCTATATAGTTATATGAATACTAAATATTTACTTTTGATAAAGAGTGAAATGACAAAATTCACTTCCTTTTTATTAGATGATAGTAGGGTGGTATCAGATTAAGAACGTATTATATGAATAATTTTATTTTTACATTTAAAACAAATATTGTAATTGAATACGTTTGATGATAATTTACAAGGGACATGTCGAACAGTTAGCTGATTTTCAAATGACAAAGGAGGAATAATAATATGGTGTTGAGAAAAAGCCTGATGATGGTACTAGCAATGATAATGGTATTCGTGACAGTTGGGGTATCCAAATCGTCTGCTGCTACTGGATTTTATGTAAGCGGTACCAAATTATATGATTCGACAGGAAAGCCTTTTGTCATGAGAGGGGTTAACCATTCTCATACGTGGTTCAAAAATGATTTGAATGCCGCTATTCCAGCTATCGCCAAAACAGGTGCAAACACCGTACGTATTGTATTATCCGATGGAACTCAATATACCAAAGACGATATCAACTCTGTAAAAAATATTCTGGCGCTAGTCAATCAATATAAAATGATCGCTGTCCTTGAAGTGCATGATGCAACAGGAAGCGACGATGTAGCCAAATTAAATAATGCTGTGAACTATTGGATCAGTATCAAAGATGCTTTAATTGGTAAAGAAGACCGAGTAATCATCAATATTGCTAATGAATGGTACGGCTCATGGAACAGTGAAGGTTGGGCGAATGGCTACAAACAAGCTATTCCTAAATTGAGAAATGCAGGACTTAATCACACACTAATCGTAGATGCTGCGGGTTGGGGACAATATCCACAATCGATTGTAGATTACGGACAAGCTGTTTTAGCAGCCGATTCTAAAAAGAATACCGTATTCTCTATTCACATGTATCAGTATGCAGGTAAAGACGATGCTACTGTAAAAGCCAATATGGAGAATGTACTCAATAAAGGTCTTGCTCTGATCATCGGCGAATTTGGTGGATTCCATCAAGGGGAAGATGTAGATGAGTATGCTATTATGAAATACGGTCAGCAAAAAGGAGTCGGTTGGTTAGCATGGTCATGGTATGGTAATAGCTCTGATCTGTCTTACCTTGATCTCAATAATGGCCCCGCAGGTAGCTTAACAACTGCTGGAAATATTATTGTGAATGATCCTAATGGAATCAAAGCGACTTCGAAAAAAGCAGGTATTTACCAATAATAGATTCAGTCATCAATCATTAATGAAGTCTACAATAAAATACGAAAAAACAGCTGAGTGTTTGAGCTGTTTTTTTGTTATTTAGACATTGGGGATTAGGAGCAATACCTTTATAATAGAAGACAGTAATCAATCAAGTACATAATAGAGGAGCTGAGCAGAGATGAGAGAGTGTCAGAATTTAGCTGAGGTTAGAGAAAGTATCGATCAATTAGATGAACAGATCATCCAGTTAATCAGTGAGCGTAGTCAATACGTCAACCAAGCCGCTTCTTTTAAAAAAGATATAGATGCAGTGAAAGCACCCGCTAGAGTAGAAGCCATAATTACCAAAGTTCGCCAACTGGCAACAGAGCACCAACTAAATCCTACTATTGCGGAAAATGTATATCGAGCGATGATTGCTAGTTTTATTGAAGATGAGCTACAAGAGCATCAGCGGATTCAGTCAACACCACCGTCATCTCAATAAAGAAGATCATCACAAAGAAAATAACTATACTTAAGGTAGTTGTTATCGACTACCTTTTTCTAATACAAATAGAAAGTGAAGTCAGTCCTTTACTACAAAATTAGATAAGCAGACAAAGTTTTTTTGCAGTGTTTTTGTACAAGCTTTATACTGAATACAGGTTATACAATAACGATCATTTACAATAGCATGTATCAATATGTTTTCATATGTACAATGACTAACGGGGGTTCTGACATGACAGCAACAAAATTAACAGTAGGTTTGATTTACGGTGGTAAATCTGGTGAACACGAAGTTTCTTTACAGACTGGATTTTCTGTATTAAATGCAATCGATTATAACAAATATAACGTAGTACCGATCTATATCGATCCTCAGGGACGCTGGAATATGGGGGACGCGTACCATGCAGCACCTGCTCAATTAAGCGATCTACAGATCCGTGGTGGTGGAGAAGCTACTTCACAAGCGATGAGTATTCTTTGGAAAAAATTAAGCGGACAAACTAGTGAAATTGACGTATTGTTCCCGCTTCTTCATGGTACATATGGTGAAGATGGCACGATTCAAGGACTTTTTGAAATGATGGATATGCCTTATGTTGGTGCAGGTGTACTTGCTTCTTCTACAGGTATGGATAAAGCGATTATGAAAAAGTTATTCGCTCAAGCTCATTTGCCACAATGCAAATATGAGACTTTTATTTCAAAAGAATGGGAAACACAACAATACGATATTTTGACAACGATCGAAACGAATTTAGGGTACCCTTGTTTCGTCAAACCCGCTAACTTGGGCTCAAGCGTAGGTATTTCCAAAGCTAAAGATCGTGCTGAATTAGAAACAGCGATTGCTTATGCACTACGCTATGACTTGAAAGTTGTTGTAGAAGAAGCTGTAGACGCACGCGAAATCGAAGTCGGTGTACTTGGTAACGAATTACCACAAGCTTCGGTTCCTGGCGAAGTCGTATCTAATAGTGATTATTATGACTATGAAGCAAAATACATCGACGGCACATCTCAAATGGTGATCCCTGCTGAAATTGATAGCGAACTTGCTGAAAACTTACGTGAACTGGCTATCCGCGCATTCCGCGCAATAGACGGAAACGGCTTATGTCGTGCCGACTTCTTTGTACGTCGTAGCGATGGTGAAATCTTTATTAACGAAGTGAACACAATGCCAGGCTTTACCGCATATAGCATGTACCCATTACTATGGCGCGAAACTGGTACAGCCTATCCAGATTTATTGGATCAATTGATCACTTTAGGTATAGATCGCTATAACCAGCGCCATGAACTGAAATACGGAAGAGAATAGTCTAGACTAGAACGATTCTCATTAGACCAGATGGATAGTGCGATTCACACATAGAATAATGTAGATAAAAGAGTATTCTTTTTACTATTCATCACATTATTCTCCAAGCCCTATCTCTAATGATATATATTTCAATCATTTTTATATTGTCGTTATATTACTAATCATAAAACACCCTACAAAAAATTCATTAATTTACCCCAGTAAATCATGAATTTGTCCCTAAGTTCTCTAAAGTCTTGAAAATCTCTAAAATCTCCACCAGCCTTACTATCTCTACACCATAAATACTAAACAACAAAACATTAAAGCATTTCAATCATCAATGTGCTAAAGGTGTTCAAGGTATTAAATGTACAAACCCGCGTGGAAAAAGTGTAGGTACCTTTAGCGGAGGAGATAGAATGTTCTGAAAGTCGCATTTAAGACTCGGACATCGACTGCTTGTAGTCTAATTTAGATATCCGATCTTAACAGCGATGGGAAGAACATCTATCCCCGAAGCGTCCGTACCTCACCTCAACCACCGCCTACTCGAAAGGAGCAATGACCATGGGATTTCAAACCGAATTTAACTCTGTATGCAAATTCAAAAACGAACAAGAACTGCTCGAACTTTTAGAATACGGCAAAGGCAAAATGCTCAAAAGTGGATTTCGCGTCTATCCAACCGGACAAAAAGTTATCGCTTATACACCGAAAAATGTAGCAATCGCAATTGTGAAAATCACAGCATCTATCGCTGAAATCAATTTTCAAGGTCGGGAAGTAACCGCAGTAGAATTGGAATTAGTTCGCAAATTAACAGACGAAGAAGCACGAGTGCAGACCGATCTTGCACATGAAATGTTTTTCGGAGAGCAAGAATCGGTTTAATCATACACATACAGAATCCTATCATCATCAAATGCTTTTCTTCTGTATACACCAGTGAATATTACTCTAGAGGAGGCACTTGAAATATATGATTGTACGATTCGGCTATGTGGCGATGTCACTTGAAATCGCAGATTCTTCACCTTCCAAAACAATGACTATGGCTAGATTTAGCAAACTGCCAGATCGCGAAGCAGGATTGCGTGCGTTAGAACAAATCGCAACAACCAACTTACACAATACACTGCGTTTATTACGCCATAATGTAGCAGAAGGTATCCAGATGTATCGCTTTTCATCCAAATTGATTCCGCTAGCGACTCATACTGATTTGCATGATTGGAATCCGTTTGAAGCGTTAGCAGAACCATTTGCAGAGATCGGCGAGTATGTGCGTAAACATGATCTACGAGTATCGTTTCATCCCGATCATTATACAGTGCTCAGTACACCAAGACCGGAAGTGCTGATCTCGTCAATTCGTGATCTGCAATATCATGTAAATATGCTCAAAGCGATGGGGCTGGATGCTCGTTCGAAGAATAATATTCATATCGGCGGTGCGTATGGGGATAAGCCTACGTCTGCTGCACGTTTTGTAGAACATTTTGGTCGCTTGAGTGCAGAGATTCAGTGCCGGATTACGCTTGAAAATGATGACAAAACGTATACTACCGGTGAGACGCTTGCAGTCGCTCAACAGACTGGATTACCGATGGTACTAGATATCCATCATCATATGGTGAATTGTCATGGAGAACCTGCTTCAGACTGGTGGGAAGAAGTCGCCAAAACATGGGAATCTCCATTAGCACGCACCGATGTGCCTGAAGGTGTACATTTACCACCCAAAATCCATGCCTCTAGTCCAAAAAGTGAAACCGATCGCCGAAGTCATGCTGACGGTGTAGAAGCGGGCCCTTTACTTGATTTTCTAAGAGTAGCTGCACGTACTTCTTCTCATCTGGATGTGATGCTGGAAGCGAAGCACAAAGACCATGCGTTATTTCAATTGATGCGTGACTTGACAATGTATGAAAACGATGGAGTACGGATCATAGACGGTGGAAGTATCGAAGTGTTCTCATGATATAATGTAGGTAGATGTCAATTCCAGAAATCAGGGGGAATGAAATGATGGAAGAACAACAAAAAGTACCTTATGTAGTGAGCGGAAAAAGCAAAGTAGCAGTAGCTATTAATGCAGCTTCCAAAACGGGAGAATGGATCAAAAGCAAACTAGGCGATTATAAACAGTTGAACACCAAAGTATCTTCACAAGATTTGGTAACAGAAGTCGATAAAGGGGCAGAACAAATGATTCGCAAATTGATCTTAACGTACTGCCCGGACGATGAATTTTTGGGCGAAGAAAGTGTAGGCGCAGGCGCGGCGGCTTCCGCTCAAGCAATCAATGCGGTTAAAGATTCAGAATATGTATGGATCGTTGATCCTATCGATGGCACGACTAACTTTGTGCATGGTTTCCCATACTATTGTGTTTCGATTGCGTTAGCACACAAAGGCGAAGTGATTATTGGTGTGATCTATGATCCTTCTCATGATGAATTATTTGTAGCTGAAAAAGGCAAAGGCGCTTATGTGCATGGTAATCTAATGAAAGTCTCGCAAGAAGCTACACTGGGTGAAAGCTTAGTGGCTACTGGATTCCCGGCAGATCGTGGTGAATCGTTACGTCTGAATATGAGTGGACTGAATGCGATTGTACCGAAAGTACGCAGTATTCGTAATGGAGGTTCAGCAGCTCTACATTTAGCTTATGTAGCAGCAGGACGACTTAGCGCTTATTGGGAAATTGGATTAAATGCTTGGGATCTGGCGGCAGGTTCACTGTTAGTGACCGAATCCGGCGGACGTATTGGCGATATTTCAGGTGAAGATTATCATCTAGCTGTACGTAATGTATTAGCAACCAACGGTCATATTCATCAAGAATTAATGACTGAATTACATGAGGCAGGCTTACAACATATTCCTGCGCAAAAGTAATCTATAGATCATCGACCAATTGCTCAGCTTACGATTAGTATCTCTACTTTTTTGGGTAATCATAAGATAGAGAAAGAAGTTATACTATAACGCATAAAGTCCTTATGGCGAATCTATTATTATCGTTAAAGGAGTGAGTCACGATGAGTTCATTTGAGAAATCAGCAGAAGAATTGGAACGCGAATTGACCGAGCGTCTGACAGAAGGTCTGATGCAAGAAGAAGATCGTGAAGCAAGAGAACGACGGATGATCCCTTCAAAGTATGAGATTCGGATTCAGACGACACTTGATCCAATCGCTGAAGAAACTAAGCAGTATCGCAAAATGGCAAAAGAAATTGATGGACGTTATGATGAGTATATGAACAAAATCAAGCGCCCAGAGTCAACAGATGATACAGAGTCTCGTTGATTATAGGATACAGGGTACAGAGCTGTTATCTATCACCCTCCAGGGAAAATAGATAACAGCTTTTTTGGTGTGCATACGCCAACAAATTAGATAGAGATATACAGACACAGAAAGGGTGAAGCAGTGAATGAAAAGCAATTCTAAAGGCATACTGTATTTTGTCATGATTATGTTTATTCTGGTCAGTAGTAGTGCAGGTATAGGAAGTTCAGCTGTACATGCAGCGACCACAAGTCAGACTCCAGATCCCAAGCGAGCTTTTTCACATATGGTCTTTTTAGGAGATTCGCTTACAGCAGGATACGAACCAGGTGTAAAAGCTTCTCATTACGATGGCTTTGCACCACGAGTAGCAGAGCAAGGATTGTTCCGTGCAACCGTACAATCAGATAATCACAGTATACTTGGACTTACCAGTACAGGGCTGGATAATTATCTAAGTGCAGTCACCGCAGGAACAGCGATCACGACTAAAGATATCCAAAGCAATTTGCCAGGAGCAGTCTATACGTTAGATACAGTTCAAGCGAAAAAAGATATTGCGCAAGCAGATCTAATTACGGTCACGATTGGTGGCAATGATTTTTTGAATGCGCTGGGTTCTTTAAATGAATTACCCCAAGACATTTCCAGTCTTAATCTAGATCAAGTAGGAACAAAGTACAAAATCAATATCGACAATATTATGAAGCAAGTCACATCACTCAATCCTAAAGCAACTATCGTGGTTGCAGATCAATATCAACCTATGCCTGTTCAAGTAGGCACCAAATTATATGCAGGGCTTAATACAGTCGCAAATCAATTTAGCCAGATTGTAGATCAAACAGCGAAATCGTATGTAGCCAAAGGATATGATGTACGTGTAGCTCATATCTCCAAAGACTTCCCGGGCAAAGAATTAGCGATGACTCATATCGCTGAGGGAGATATCCATCCGAATCAGACTGGATATGATGCGATAGCACGTACATTTATACAGACGATCTGGGGAAGCAAAGGCTACCTGAGTCCATTTGTCAAAGGACAATCTAGCTCTTCTGCAACACCTGCCATTGTAACGAATGGGCAACCGTTAGCAACAACATATAAGCCTATTATTCGAAATGGCAAAACGTATGTAACGTTGCGAGATGTAACAACAGCTCTAGGTGCTACAGTAAATTGGTCTAATACTTCACAAACAGCTACGATCCAAAGTGGCAAAAACAAAATCAGTATTCCTGTAAATAGTCCAAAAATAAAAGTAAATGGTGCTACGCAGTCTGTCGATTATGCTGCTTTTGTCCAAACGACTAAAGGAATAAGCAAAGTCTATGTACCTTTAACTGTACTCACTCAAGCATTTGATTATGATGTACAATATGTAGACCGCTGGAAAGCTGTTTTTGTCAGATCATAATTGAAGTGAATTCATAATATAAGTAACGATTAACGATGATAATGACCAAGTGACAATAGAAAATATAGCAATAAAAGAAGACATTCTATCTTAAAGGATGTCTTTTTTTGCTAATACTATCAATAGATTTGTGAACCTATTTATAAACATATACTGAAATTTTAGATCATTCACGCTATAATAAACATACAGTAATTGGAATTTAATTAATAAAAATGTAAACGTTATCATTGAAAATGTAAATACGTCGGGGTAGCAAAGGTGGAAACCATTCTTATGTTTACCAGAATTAAAAGCGCTTACAATAATTTAGGTATTCATCGTAAAATGTTGCTACTGATCTCTGCATTGTTGTTAGGAAGTTTTGCTTTTTACGCATTGGTATTAAGCAATCTGTATGAAACGTATGATAGCCAAATGTACGAAAAGACATCTGAATTACTGAATATGTCTTCTGTTGGTATTGAAAATCAACTGAAAGATATGGAGCATTTATCATTTAAAGTGGTTACCGACGAACAATTGCAACGCTACTTAACAGAGCTGGAACAGACCAATTCAGTGTATCAAAAAAATGTATTACGCAAAAAGCTAACCAATCGGTTGATCGCTTTTGCAGGTTCGGAGCCTTTTGTCTATTCGATGATGGTGATCGACAAAGAAGGTGAGGTAATGTCAGCAGGCAATCGAGAAGGGATACCGGCTGAATTGCGAACCGATCTAACCACATTAGCAGATCAGAATGATGGAGCCAATTCGTGGTATGTCGGGGGCAAGTCTTCTTTGTTAGCAGTTCGTCAATTCAAGGCTTTTACCGGATCAACCTTCACGCTCAAAAATCTAGGTACAGTGATTATTCGGATTCGGATAGACCGGATTGTCGATAAACAGGTGCATCAGTCTGCTGGAAGTACACTTGTGATCGCAGATCATCAACAGATTGTTTATCCTGAAAAGGTGTCATTTAGCGAAACTGAGATCAATCAAGAATTGAGTCGTAATCAGCCTTATGGTGTAGTGAATTTGCCGGAAGGTGGTTATTTCTCTGCTCGTATTCAATCGCCATATACCGGATGGACATACTTGCATATGACGCCATTTGATCCGATGTTTGAACGAATAACATGGATGAAGCGTCTGGTGACGATTATATTTATTGCGATCTTTTTACTAGGGCTGGCATTTGGCACACGATTATCGCGCAGTATTACAAGACCGATGGAACGCTTGTTGCAGAAAATGAGAACCGTAGAGACTGGCAATCTGGATCGTCTGGAAGAATTAACACTCGGGCCTGTGCTTGAAGGATCACAGACTGAAGTAGGGTTACTGCACCGCACATTTAACCGAATGTTACTGCGAATCAGTGAATTGATTGATGAAAATTATGCCAAACAATTGATTATTCGCGAAACTGAACTCAAAGCGCTACAAGCACAGATTAATCCTCATTTTCTCTATAACACCCTAGAATCGATTAACTGGATGGCGAAAGTCAACAAACAATCCAAAATCTCTGAAATGGTCGAAGCGTTAGGCTTTTTATTACGAAGCTCTGTCAATATGAGCGAAAAATTGATTCCGTTAGGACGCGAACTTGATATTGTTTATAGCTATGTCACGATTCAGCAGATGCGCTTTGAAGAACGTTTGCATTTTGAAGTCGATATTCCTGACGATCTTAAAGATGCACTAATTCCCAAATTAACGCTACAACCGCTGATCGAAAATGCGATTCATTATGCGTTGGAGCCGAGTGTTAACGTGTGCCATATTCGTATTGTAGTGAGACATGAAGAAGATCTGCTCTATATCAGTGTAGAAGATGACGGACCGGGAATGACGGCTGAATTTCTAGAACGTCTACATAGTGGACAAGTACAGACGCGTGGTGAAGGGATTGGACTCAGCAATATAACCGAACGGATAAGGCTGACATTTGGCTCGGATTACGGAATGGAGATCGAAAGTTTGCCCGGTGTGATTACTGCTTTTCATATTCGTATTCCTTATGAGAGAGGGGAAGCGCAAGATGTATAAAGTATTGTTAGTCGATGATGAACGGATGATCTTGGAAGGGATATCACAGGTCGTGAACTGGCATGAAAGTGGAACCGAATTGATCGGCACCGCACGTAATGGACTGGAAGCATATGAGCGTATTCAAGAAAATTGCCCTGATATCGTGATTAGCGATATCTCTATGCCTGGACTCGATGGAATTGGACTGGTCGCCAAAACCCATGCTGCATTTCCAGAGGTACGCTTTATTATGTTGTCCGGTTATAAAGATTTTGATTATGCCCGTAGAGCGATGCAGTACGGGGTGAAACATTATTTGGTGAAGCCTTGTAACGAACGTCAGATTCAAGAAGCGATCAGTGAATTATTATCCGAACGTGAGGTTGAGCATGAGCGTGATGAATTTGTAAACAGTATGAAAGAGCAATTTACACGCATGTTGCCACAGGTGAAAGAACAATTTCTGAAAGAATTTATCGCTAATAAAATGTATGGTGTGCGTGATCTTGCTTATTATGAGCAATTATTTCATCTGAATCTGCGTGACCGTCCGGTACGAATGGCTTTGATGCGTGTCGAAGAATCGCATGAATATGAACATTTATTTGCACTCAAAAATATCGCTGATGATCTACTAGATGGTGTGTTGATGGGAACAACGATTCATATGCAAGATGAGTTACTACTTTTACTGGATGATCCTGAATCGATTACCAAGCTGATTGGTGATCTGGAACATGTACAACAAGTGTTTGCAGGCTTTTACAAATTAGATGTGACGATTGCTCTAAGCGAACCGGATTATATGATCTCGTTACGGCGAATGTATCGGGATACACAGCAATGTATGAATCACCGCTTTTATGTAGGGGAAGGCAGTATTATTACCAAGTCGGATCTAGCATTAGCTGATCAGAAAGATAATACTTCGTTTGAAATGGATGAAGAAGCATTCACATTGTTAATTAAATCCGGACAAATGGAAGAAGTGACCGCAGAGATTGATCGTTTATTTATAACATTAGCGGAATGGCGACATGATATCGGAGTGACGCGCTCGTATGTACTGCAATTATATGCAGTGATGATCCGTCTATGCTTGCCAGAAGAACGTTCTTTATTTACAGGTCGAATGGCAGAACTGGCAATGCTAGATACATTAACTGGATTACATGAGTTCGTACAGGAAGCCGCTGCTTACTTAACGATGAGTTACTATAAGAGCAATGTGAATCGCCAATCTTCTGTCGTCAATAAAATGATTCAGATCATCGAGCAAAATTACACCAGTGCTGAATTATCACTAAACGGAGTTGCTAATCAAATGCTGTATATGAACCCGGACTACCTCGGTAAGATTTTCAAAAAAGTGACTGGCGATAATTTCTCTCATTATGTCAATCGTTATCGAATCGAACGCTCCACCGATCATATCCGTCGTAGCGGTGATGTGAAAGTATTCGAACTCGCTGAACTGTTCGGATTCGGTGGTAACTCGCAATACTTTAGCCAAGTGTTCAAAAAATGGACAGGCATGACCCCAACCGAGTACCGGAAAAGTGAAGAGTAGAGCAAAAGCAAATACAAAATAAACTATTTGTAGATATAACTTATTGTAGCTATAACTTATAAAGAAGTTTTATCTTTTGGAGTTTACTTGTCTAACTATTATGCTGTGATGTAAATGAATGGATACGAATAATAGTACACTTCAACAAAGAACAAAGAACAAAGAACAAAGAACAAAGAACAAAGAACAAAGCGACTTTTGATGGTCGCTTTTTATTTTGACTCAAATCTATCTAGCGTATCTCAGCGCACAAGCGAAGAGCATCATCATATTCTGAAAGAGCGAAGCGATCGCCTTTGTCATGAAATCCCTACCGCATAGCGGTTATTCAAGGGAGTTCATGACAACAAGCGACGATAAGAATAAGATGATGATCGTAGCGACAGCCCCTTGATACCGTAAAACAAACCAAGTTCATACAAATATCCGTCTTAGCAGAAATTCAGACTACTCTGTTTTTTACACGATCACATCGGATTTGTGTATTCAATTGTGATCTTCCATCTGCGAAAATGAAGGTACAACTTAAATGTAAGCGTTAACAAAAAAGGAGCGTCAGCACATTCTACTTATTGATTTTGAGCAATATGAACAGCAATCATCAGCTTGATTAACGAAAGGGGAGAATATAATGAGAAAAAAGACAGCACTGGTATTGATGGTTACAATTCTACTTTTCATCACAGCTTGTGGTAATTCAGGTGGCGGAGGTAGTAATGCTAGTGGAGGTACAGACGGTAAAACACTTCGGATCGCCTGGTGGGGATCAGATACCCGACATGAATATACTCAGAAAATTATTGATATGTACAAAGAGCAAAACCCCGGTGTGAATATTGATATCGAATATGCTTCTTTTGATGATTATTGGAAAAAGCTAGCTCCACAAGCAGCTGCTAATCAATTACCGGATATTATGCAAATGGATGTATCGTATATTAGCCAATACGCTAAAAACGGACAATTGGAAGACTTGACCCCATACTTAGGAAGCAAAATTAAAGTCGATGATGTGACTGAAAACGTACTTAAAACAGGTGTAATAGGTGGCGTACAATACGGTATGCCAACAGGGGTTAACGTTTTAGGATTCCAATACGATCCAGCGATTTTGAAAAAAGCAGGGATCAGCGAAATTCCAGACAACTGGACTTGGGATCAATACAAAGAAATCGCACTTAAAGCGAAAGAAAAAGGAATCTACTTTGATAGCTCGATGGCAGCAGATATTTTCTTTAACTACTTTTTACGTACCAAAGGTCAATCGCTTTACAATGCTGAAGGAACAGCACTTGGATATGAAGACGATGCGCTATTCACCGAATTCTTCGGTATGTTAGCTGAACTGATTAAAGAAGGCGCAGTACCTTCTCAGGAAAAATTGAACCAGACCAAAGGCATTCTAGAAGAATCCGATATTGTAAAAGGTACAGGCATCGGAATCTGGCAATGGTCGAATCAATTCGTAGCGTTACAACGTGTCGTCAATCGTCCGATGGAGCTTGCTCCGATGGTAGGCCCTGATATGGAAAAAGGAATTTATATGCAACCAAGTATGTACTGGGCTGTAGCGAAAAGCTCGCAATCCAAAGACGAAGCAGCTAAATTTATCGACTTCTGGATCAACAATCAAGATGCCAATAAATTGATCAAAGGTGAGCGTGGTGTACCAATTTCTGCGGCTGTTAAAGAAGCTGTAGCACCAGAACTAAGTGAAACCGAGAAACAAGTATTTGATTTTGTGGCTAAAATGGAGCCAATTAGTTCACCAATGAGCCCACCACCACCTGTAGGGTCGGCTGAGATTATTGCAGCATTAACCGATTATGTAGAGCAAATTAACTTTGGACAAGCCACTGCTGCTGAAGTCGCACCGAAGTTCCGGGCAGATGCGAATGCGATCTTGTCGAACAATCAACCGTAACGAACTCGTTAGCTGATAGATGTAGAGAACGTGAACCGATCGCTGGAGAATGTATATCCAATCGGTTCACGATTTTCTTTCAAAATCTCAACGATCTGAGGAGGTGCGAACGCTTATGGCTATACGTAATGAGTCTTTAAAAACCAATTTGACCGGTTATGCTTTTATTAGCCCTTTTATTATTGGATTTCTGGCTTTTACTTTGATCCCGATGTTTATATCGTTGTATCTTTCGTTTACTAGCTATAACTTGTTTACTTCGCCACGCTGGATAGGACTTGGTAATTTTGAAAAAATGTTTACCAATGATCCGAAATATTGGAACTCGGTCAGAGTGACTATTTATTATGTTTTTGTAGGTGTTCCTTTACGATTAGCATTTGCTTTATTTGTAGCGATGGTGCTCAATACAGCATCACGGATGGTGGGTACATATCGAACGATTTATTATTTACCATCCATTATTGGTGGTAGTGTAGCTGTATCTATTATGTGGCGTAATATTTTTAGTGAGCAAGGGATCGTCAACCATTTCTTAATGGCTTTCGGCGCAGCACCTGTCAATTGGTTTGGTAATGCTACCGCTGCACTGGGCATGCTGATCACGTTATCGGTATGGCAATTCGGTTCATCGATGTTGATTTTCCTTGCTGGCTTGAAAAATATTTCACCTGAAATGTATGAAGCCGCCAGTGTTGATGGTGCTTCACCTGTACGCAAATTTATGAATATTACATTACCGCTACTCAGTCCGGTTATTTTATTTAACCTGATTATGCAGACGATTAGTGCATTTATGACATTTGTACCTGCTTATGTTATCTCCAAAGGAGAAGGTGGCCCTTTGGATGGAACAATGTTGTATTCACTTTACTTATTCCGTCAGGCATTTATGTTCAACAATATGGGTTATGCCGCCGCGATGGCTTGGGTAATGTTGATCTTTATCGGTATTCTAACATTTGTATTATTCAAAACATCTAAAATGTGGGTGTTCTATGAATCAGAAGGAGGACGTTAATTATGGCTGAACGTAAAGCGTCTATCCCTGAATACAATGTAATGAGCAGTACACGCGCGCAAAAAGGGTGGTTCTGGCGCAAAATCAAATGGCCTATCTATCATATCTTTGTCGGGTTACTGGCGATCTTGATGATGTATCCGATTGCATGGATGTTGCTCAGTTCATTTAAAGAAAGCCGTACCATTTTTGCTACAGCGAATACATTATTGCCTGCTCAATGGATGTGGGATAACTATATTACCGGTTGGAAAGGTGTCGGTGGTTATTCTTTCGGGCATTATATGTGGAATTCATTAGTAATTGTAGCGATATCGACAGTCGGAGTAGTTATTTCTTCGGCAGTGATTGCTTTCGGATTTGCTCGTTTGAATTTTAAAGGTCGGAACTTCTGGTTTGCGATTATGATGGTGACCTTAATGCTCCCTCATGATGTGGTATTGGTTCCGCAATATATTATTTTCACTAAATTAGGATGGTTAAACAGTATTGCTCCTATTGTGGTACCGCAATTTTTTGGAGCACCGTTCTTTATTTTCTTGATGGTACAGTTTATCCGTACGATTCCGAAAGATCTGGATGAAGCGGCGACGATTGATGGGTGTGGCAAATTCCGTTTGTTTATACAGATCATTTTGCCATTGATCAAGTCTTCTCTGGCGACAGCGGCGATTTTCTCTTTTTACTGGCGCTGGGAAGATCTACTCGGTCCGGTACTCTACTTGAATTCACCGGATAAATATACGGTCTCGATGGGATTAAAAATGTTTTTGGATAGCGAATCTTCTTCTAACTGGGGAGCGATGTTCGCGATGTCTATCGTAAGTCTATTGCCTGTGGTAGCGATCTTCTTTGCTTTCCAAAGACATATTGTCGAAGGTATCAGTTCTAGCGGGATCAAAGGATAAGATACTGATCAACAATAGCTAGGTATATATCTCATACTAAATACTTTATGTTGCTCGTTATTGTAGTTATCGAAATAGATATTATGTACGTATAGATAATCATGAAAGCGATCTATGCAAGGATGGTGAAGCCAAATGAATCACAAATCAGCTACTGATACGGCTACAGAACAATGGCGGATCACCGAAGGTGGCGATGCCAAGGCAGCATTAGGTGATCCTTCATCTACACTTCATGCATCTGCACCGGATCTTTCGGCACATGAACCGTTATTATCACCATTGCGGTATGATTTTGGACCGGGAGAAGTTACTCCCGGTTATATATCTGTGTCTCCTGATGATCGATATGAAAATGTACAGGCTGGATCAAGTTATGGATTTGCACATCCAGAGAGAGTATACGGACGAGATCGAAGCAATCTGCTAAGTGGAGATCAATTCGCAGAGACGTCTAATCATTTGCTAAGTAGCTTCTGTATTCCACTGGGCACTTCATTTATAACCGATCTGCCTAACGGTACATATCAGATCCAGATTACGGTTGGAGATGAACAAGCCGCTACTCATACGATCATTAAATGTGGCGCTGGCAAGCTGATGTTACCGCCTGTAGATACATTGCCCGGTCAATTTGTAAATAAACTATTTACCGTTCCGGTGATTGAACATCAACTGCAATTGCATATCAGCGGCAAAGCTCCACGTCTAAATGCGGTTGAGATTACAGCTGTACCGCAAGCACTCAAACTATTTATCGCTGGCGATTCAACAGTGACTGATCAGAAGCAAGGTGGAGCTCCTTATGCGGGTTGGGGGCAGATGTTACCTGCAAAATTCAAGCACGATGTCTGTGTCGATAATCATGCAGTATCCGGTCGCAGTTCCAAAAGCTTTATTGATGAAGGTAGACTGGCTATAATTGCAGACCAGATCAAAGCAGGGGATTTCTTATTGATTCAATTTGGTCATAATGATGAAAAAAATGATCCTATGCGCGGTACAGAGCCATTTACTACATTTAAAGAGTACTTATTGCAATATATCGAAGTCGCTCGTACCAAAGGGGCAACTCCAATTTTGATAACTCCGGTTAGTCGGCGTTACTTTGGCGCAGATGGCGTTCTTACAGATACTCATGGCGACTACATTGTAGCGATAAAAGAATTAGCGACAGAGCAACAGGTTCCACTAATCGATCTCGCTCAGCAGACCAAAGTATTGTTAGAGTCACTGGGTGAAGAACAAAGTAAATCCTTATTTGTCTGGCTCTATCCGGGGGAGTATCTACATTTTCCCGATGGGATGGAAGACAATACTCATTTTCAAGAACAAGGTGCTATGCAAGTGGCAGGGCTTGTGGCTGAAAGTATTCGTGCGTTGGCGATTCAACCGTTAGTGATGTATTTGCGCTAATGCTAATATCGTTACTTTTGTATAGAGTGGTCATTATTACATTTCGAATCTACTGACAATCTAATATGGGATACAGAAAGGATGATTAGTTATGCCTGCTTTACAATTTGATGAACAGCATATACGCGATGTGATTGATCGTGTGGTTGAACGTACATTTAATATGGATTTTCGCTGGGATTGGCCGGGTGGAGTCGCTTTTTACGGAATCTGCGAAGCCTATGAAGCAACAGGAAAAAAGGAATATCTAGACAAACTTAAAATTTGGATCGATGAGCAGATTGAAGAAGGATTACCACAGTTATCGGTCAACGGGGTATCGATCGGTCATTGTCTGCTTACCTTATATGAAGCAACAGGCGAAGAAAAATATTTAGATATTGCAAAAGAAATGGCTGAATTTCTAGATAGCAAAGCAGAGCGTTTTGCAGATGGTATTTTCCAGCATACGGTCAATTCACTTACCGATGTATTTCCACAGCAAGCATGGGTAGATACGATGTTTATGGCAGGGTATTATTTGCTACGGATCGGTCATTTGTTAGGCAATGAGAAATATATCGAGGATGGCTTGAGGCAGTATCATGGACATGAAGAGTTTTTACAAGATAGCGATACCAATCTGTATTATCATGGTTGGGATCATGTGAATCAGCATCATATGTCAGGCATGTATTGGGCGCGTGGCAATTCATGGGCGGCACTGACCATGGCAAAAGCACTGAAGTTTATTCCAGTGCAACATCCATCGTATATGATTATTGATGGTTCTTTGCGAGATCAATTAAGCGCTCTCGTACGTCTGCAATCACCAGAAGGATTATGGCATACCGTACTGACCGATGAGACATCTTATCTGGAAACATCCGGTTCTGCGGGTATCGCGACAGCGTTATTGTTGCAAGGCAGACTGTACAATAAATATACGCAAAAAGCGATTGATGGCATTTTGTCGAAGATCAAAGAAGATGGCACTATAACAGGCGTTTCCGCAGGTACAGCCGTCATGAACGATATTGATGGCTACCGCAAAGTACCCGCCAAACGCATTCAAGGATGGGGACAAGGACTGGGCTTAGCTTTTCTAGCTCAATTGGTACGTACCAAAGAAGACGTATTTGGTTGATTATCATGAATCGATCATATCGATCGTTATTTTGAAAAAATATAGTATAGTATTATTCCTGGACATTTTAATTTAGCAAATAAGATATAAAAAAACACGCTGTTCTTATTCAAAGAGCAGCGTGTTTTGATTTACATTAAATCTTATTATATTCTACAGCAAAGGTTGCTTCACAATCGAGAACTGATGATCTAGATTCTCAACGATCATATAGAGTAGACCATTCTCGTATTTAATAAATTTGGATACCGTATTCTCAGATGTTTGGCGCATTTGCCAGATTTCTTTACCATTACGATCATACAGATAATTCTTTTGCTCACTATTATCAATGAGAAAGACTTGATTGTTATTATAATCGGTTGTCCATTTTTCATCACGATCAGCTAACGTACGAATCATTTCATAGACAGGTTGACCTGTAGCTAGATTGTAACGAGCATAGATTGGGAAAGGTTTGTCTGTATTAGCGCCTAACGGATTTCCTTTAATATTGGTCGTGTAGACAATCAATTCATTCGATTGTAATTGAAAATCAGCATCTAGATTCCACGGTACCGTAATCGTTTTGGCTTTTACGTTAGGATGAGCAGTATCCCAAATGTAAAACACATTTTGCGTTTGCATCAAGCTACCACCATTGTATTGAGCGACCACATAATGAGAGAATGTTTTTACTTGAGTTGGATTAGCATTTTCGTAGTTAAACGTCTGCTGAATCGTTGGTGTTGTAGTCAGAGATGCTTGTTTCCAGGGTGCTTGATAGACAGATAACTGCTTGCTCGATTGAACAACAATTTGTTCTTTGCTGGTGGACGTAGGAGCAGACCATGCTAACTGCGAACCATTGCCCGAAACGACTTCATACAAGTGTGCAGGTAACGTAACCGTTGATAAAATTTTGCCTGGTGTTGCTTGAGCTGTCGATAATGTGATTTTTTGTAGAGATTGTTTATGTTGTACAATTAATACTAATTTGTTAGAACTGGTCAATACGTTATAGCTGAAAATACGATCATACGTATTGTTCCAAAGAGGCATCGATGTGTTCAAATTCACGATTTCTATGCGGTTATTCGCTATATCTACCAAAACTGCTTGATCATGAGGTAGATTCACAATCTGTGTATCGATCCGAAAATCGTCTGGAAAAGATAAATGATCATCTGTAGGATTAGCAGCAAATGCTTGTACAGGTAATAATAGCAATAGTGTTAACGTTAGAATCCATTTTTTCATCACAGGTAATCCTTTCTGCACATCCTTTATTTTATGTAGCATACCTATATATATTATACCGTATATTTGTAGCATGTGTACTATTTAGATTTGACGAGGTAAATAATAGGCTTTATGGTAATAATATAAAAATAATGATTGAAAAAGGGGTTGCTCTTATGGCTAGTGAACATATCGTACTGAATCAAGGACAAAATACCAATCTGGCGCAAGGTGATTCGTTAAAAGTAATGATTCAATGTGATGCTTCACCGTCGCCGCTGGATATCAGTTGCTTTATGGTGAATGAAGCAGGCAAAGTACCTTCAGATGATTATTTTATTTTTTACAATCAAAATGTCGATCCGCATCAATCAGTGCATTTGGAACAAGCAACAGAGCGGAGTACACAATTTGCGTTAAATATGACTAAATTGCAAGCGGCTCCTATTGCCAAATGTGTATTTACAGCTACGTTAGAAGGGGCAGGCACATTTGCAGAAGTACAGGGTTGCAAAGCGGTGCTTACGCTTGGTGAACAAGAGATTACATATACGATTACAGAAGCGACAGCAGAGACTGCGCTTATTTTTATAGAAGTGTATCGCTATCAGCAAGGGTTCAAAGTGCGAGCGATTGGACGTGGATTTTTTGGTGGTTTGAAGCCTTTAGCAGAATCATTTGGTGTAGAGATTGACGATAGCCCTGAAGAAGAAACAGCGCCTTCGCAAGCAAGTCCGGCTGATCCAACACCTGTGCCGGTTGTTGCTGAGCCTGTATCCACACCTGAACCTGTCATCCCACCAGCGAATACATCGATAGGCAAAATCGATCTGCTCAAACGCAAAGTCACCTTATCACTTGAAAAGAAACAAATCCCCCCGATTCAAGCCAGAGTGGCGGTAGTGTTCGATGCATCGGGTTCGATGTATTCTTTGTACAAAAAAGGGGTCGTGCAAGAAGCGTTTGAACGTATATTGGCGATTGCAGCAGCATTTGATGATAATGGTGAATTGGATGTATGGTTTTTTGCCAAAGAATTTCTACGTGCACCAAGTGTACGTGCTGAAGATTACAAAGATTATGTCGCGCGCACCTATAAGTTAGGAAGCAAAGGCGGAACAAATAACGAACCGCCTGTGATGGAAGATGTGATTCGTAGATATACAGTCGAAGAACCGAATGTACGTATTCCGACGTATATTATCTTTTTTAGCGATGGTGGAGTCAGTAGTAAAAGCAAAATTACCAAGTTAATTACCGAAAGTTCTCATCAAAATCTGTTCTGGCAATTTGTTGGACTGGGCAATGCGAATTATGGTATTTTGCGTCAGTTGGATGAGCTTAAAGGACGTTTTATAGATAATGCCAGCTTTTTCGAATTAGACGATATTTCTAAAGTGAGCGATGAAGAGCTATATGATCGCCTATTGAACGAATTCCCAAGCTGGATTGTAGAAGCAAGACGCAAAGGAATTCTAGCATAATTGCACAAGAGTGAAGAGTGAAGAGTGAAGAGTGAAGAGTGAAGAATAAAAGAATAAAAGAATAAAAGAGTAAAAGAGTAAAAGAGCCAGAAGGCAGTAAAGCATCTTGTATAATGTAGAGATGACTTTTACTAGCTTTTGGCTCTTTTTTTGAATTAGAAGAAGGAACTGAAATAGATAAGAATCATTTATTTGAATAAAGAAAGGCTATACATTGCTATGAAATAGAAGTAATGCGTAAAATTTATTTTTTAGTTTTCACATATCAGTTTTCTATCGCATTAGAATAGACATCTTGCCACAACAACGATTAGAGAATCTTCTCTTTTGAAAAGAGGACTTTACCTCACTTTAACTTTTTGATGCTATAATGTGCCCTGATTGATCGCCTGAGCGTTTGCCCCAGTTGGTTCCCAATACCCCAAGAATAATCAATGTTGTGCCAATGATATGGTAATACATTAACTGCTCATGCAAAAATACACTACCTGCAATCATCGACGTAATAGTTGCAAAGTTGCTAAATACACTCATTTTGGTCGCTTCCAGGTGAGAGAGCGCATAACTGGATAACAAAGTCGTTCCCAGCGAAGACAATATCCCTAAGTAAAGCAAAGCGAATCCATAATGTGGCTCTGTAAATGGCTGAACATATTCAATTACTGTCCCGAGTATCAGATGTCGACCAAGTGCTACGATATTAAATAACACACAAGCTGTTATCATCGTTACCCATGTTAATTGAAGTGGATTATATTGCTTGGTAAGCGGGCGAGCGAGTACGCCATACCCTGCAAAACAAAGCGCAGACCCGATCAATAACAAGATTCCACCCAGATTACTGAGCGAAAAGTTGGTACCGCCTTTCATCACAAAAATAAACACAACTCCTATCACAGACAATAACAGTGATCCTTTTTGTATCCATGACGATTGTTCTTTGAGAAAATAAGTCGCCAGAATCAATGTGAAAATAGGAGCAGTCGCCTGTATAATACCAGCTTCAGAAGAAGAAGCATACAACAATCCAAACGCTTGAAAAGCAAAAAACAAAATAGGTGATAACATCGCTAGTGGTAAGATGCGCCAGATATCTCGCCAGGTGCAGGTGACTTTGATCCAGCCTAGTAGAATAGGAATTCCTAACACGATAGTAGATAACAAAAATCGATGAGCCAGTACATCCAGTGGATGTGCTGTATTGATCGTCATTTTCATAAATAAAAACGAAAATCCGATAATCAGTGCATAAGCTAGAGCAGCTAGGTAAGCGGGTATACGATTAGATTGGGTAGTCATTTGTATGTACCTCCAGGTGATCATTTGCAATATGAATAGGTTGCTTATTCAATATACGTGGCGGACAAACAGCTCACAATCACGATAAAATCAAACTGTACCGATACAGATTGTATACAACTTTTAGAAGATCCAATGGAGAAGAGACTATAATGGTCTATACCATAAGTATTCAGCAGAGTACGTATAGTAGACGAAGGCACTACAGGGTAAGGGAGGAGCCAACTCATGAATAAATTTAAAAACACATCAAAAAGTAAACCTATGAATAAACAACAACAATTAGTTGTACATATCGCACAGCAGATTCAAGCAGGTACGTTAGTATCGGGTCAGAAATTACCTTCGATTCGATCTATGGCTCAAACTAATCAGTGTAGCCCTTCTACAGTAATTGGAGCGTATGAACAATTGATGCAAGAACGCTGGATTTATGCGATGGATCGAAGCGGATACTATGTAGCTCAACAAGGATATAATCAACAGCGTTATCCAGTGCGTGAACAGATTGATTTGTCATCAGCAGCGTCAGCACCTGAATTGTTTCCTTATGACGATTTTCAAAGTTGTCTGAATCAAGCAACTCATGTCTACCGAGATCAATTATTTTCATATGGGATGCCTCAAGGATTACCTCCATTATTGTGTGAAGTAAGACAGCAGTTAGAAGAAGTACAAGTATTTGCGCGCGAGTCTCAGTTATTTGTGACATCAGGGATACAGCGAGCATTGTCGATTTTGACGATGATGCCTTTTCCAAATGGTCGGCAGACAATTATGATCGAGCAACCAAGTTACCATTTGTTGATCGAATTACTGGGAGCACTTCATGTACCTGTGGAAGGAGTAGAGCGAACAGTGAATGGACTGGATTGGGAGCGAATCGAGATCCTTTTCCAGAGTGGAGAGATTAAGTTCTTTTATGTGATTCCACGATTTCATAATCCGTTGGGAACATCGCTATCGACAGCAGATAAAAAGCGACTAGTCGCATTAGCGGCAAAGTATGATGTGTATATCGTAGAAGATGATTATTTGTCCGATCTAGAACACTCTGTCTCGAATGACCCGCTGTATGCGTATGACACGTCAGAGCATATTATTTATCTCAAAAGCTATTCTAAGATTCTTTTTCCCGGTCTACGAATCGGTGTAGCAGTGTTGCCAGCAGCATTAATCGATACCTTTGCTCAATATAAACGTTTACTGGATATCGATAGTTCTGTGCTATCGCAAGCCGCATTACACATGTATATCAAAAACGGGATGTTTACCCGTTATCGTCGCTATCTGCTTGAAGGATATGATCGCCGAATCAAGCAGTTGCATCGCACATTAGATGTTTTATCAGATGATCCTATTTTTGCAAATGCTCCTCGTAATCAGGCAGTGCATACCTTTTTACGATTACCCGATAATTTCCCGACTTCTGTGTTGATCCTTCGTTTAGCACAGCAGAACATTATCGTAGGCGATGGTAGCCAGCACTTTTTACCAGACAGTCCGTACACGATTAATCTATTGCGGATGAATGTATCCAATGTACCTGAAGAGCAGATTGACCACACACTGAACATTATCTCCAAAGAAATTCGTAAGTTATCGATTACGCCTAAGTTATATGAGTAATAGTCTTCATCTACTAAAAATCATTGTTCTACGGCATACGGTATGATGATTCAGGCAAAAGAAAAGCGACCTGTGATATACTCACAAGTCGCTTAATTTACGTTTGGGATCATCAAAGCTATATATTAACGCTTTTCATTATAAAGTCTGCTAGCACATTACTTCCCTGCTGCAACCAACTTCAACGCTTCATCTGCCGCTTGCAACGTCTGATCAATATCAGCATCCACATGAGCGGTTGTTAAGAACCATGCTTCATACTTGGAAGGAGCAAGGCATACACCACGATCTAGCATATGACGGAAGAAAGATGCGAATTTCTCACCATCGGTATCTTGCGCTTGATCGTAATCAGTTACCGGATGATCGCAGAAATGCGTAGAGAATGCGCCGCGAATACGGTTAATGGTCATCGCTACACCATGACGATCCGCAGACTCACGTAATCCATCCGTTAAGCGAATAGCTAGACGTTCCATTTCTTCATAGACGCCTTCGCCTTGCAACACCTCTAGACAAGCAATCCCTGAAGCGACAGACGCAGGATTTCCTGCCATCGTACCTGCTTGATAAGCAGGCCCTAGTGGAGCGACTTGTTCCATAATATGTTTGCGACCACCATAAGCACCAATCGGAAGTCCACCACCAATAATTTTACCAAGTGCTGTTAAGTCAGGCATGATCTGATCGTGATTGTCTAATCCTGCATATGTCTGACTAGAACCATAATGGAAACGGAAAGCTGTAATGACTTCATCGTAAATGACTAAAGCGCCATAATCATGAGCTAACTTACATAACCCTTCCAAAAATCCCGGAGCAGGCATAACCATACCAAAATTACCGACAATCGGCTCTACCATTACGGCTGCAATCTGATCGCTCCAGTGTTCTAAGGCTTCACGTAGCGCTTCTAGATTGTTGAATGGTACCGTGATGACTTCTTGCGCAATACTGGTTGGAATCCCTGCACTATCTGGAATCCCCAGTGTTGAAGGGCCAGAACCTGCTGCGACAAGCACCAGATCCGAATGTCCATGATAACAGCCAGCGAATTTGATAATTTTGTTGCGCTTGGTATACGCACGCGCGACACGAATCGTCGACATCACTGCTTCAGTACCCGAGTTTACAAAGCGAACTTTATCCAGAGAAGGAATACTGTCTTTAAGCATCATTGCTAATTGGATTTCAAGTTCTGTCGGTGTACCGTACAGAATTCCATTTTGCGCGGCTCTTGTAATCGCTTCAGTGATATGTGGATGGGCATGTCCGGTGATGATCGGGCCATATGCCGCTAGATAATCGATATACTTATTGCCATCGACATCTGTAAAATGAGCGCCTTTGGCGTTAGCCATAAATACAGGTGCGCCGCCACCGACAGCTTTAAATGAGCGAGACGGGCTATTCACACCGCCTACAATATGTTCTAGTGCTTGTTCATATAATTGGGAAGAACGTGTTCGTGGATTCAATACAATCGCTCCTTAGTTAAAATGACAGCAACCACCGTTCAGACAAGAAAAAAGCGCCCTTTAGATGGGCGCTATAACTACAGATGTGACGATGATTGAACTGCGCTTTTTCTATTTTACCATTGTTGCTACAGAATGTTGAGTGATTATCTTAACAGGCTTACTGCACCGAAGAGCTTGAGCTGTTCGATGTGGAGCGTGAAGAAGAACCGCCTGTATTGGTTGTACTGGAACTTTCTGTACTTGAGCTTGAATTGGAACTGCCCGAAGAACTGTCTGAACTTGTACCGCTTTTGTTAGTACCTGTAGATACCGGTGTTGGTTCCACTGCTGATTTATTCAAAGCATCTTGTACATACTTCTGTAATTCTTCGCTACTCTTGATACCGATCACATCAGCGCCGCCTACTTTTTTCTCGGCTAGTAGATCGTCTGGAGGCAGTTGGTCACTACCATTCATTTTACTATCGTAAGCGACTGAAGCGAGTTTCCATAGATCATCAGTGCTCAAGTTCGTATCGATATAAGGATTGACCTGTTGTAAGATCGTTGGCAGATTCATAATTGAAGTGGTGGATTTCATTTTCTCACCAACCGCAGTTAAAAAGGCACGTTGTCTTTCCGTACGGGAAAAGTCAGACATTGCATCATGACGGAAACGTACATATTGCAGAGCAGTTTTGCCATCTAAATGTTGCATACCTGCTTTGAGATCGATATCGTATTCGTGTTTATCTGCTGCACTGGTATAATGCATATCTTTTTCAACATTAAAATCAATACCGCCAACAGCGTCTACCAGTTTGATAAAGCCCTGGAAGTCAGTATAGACATAATATTGAATCGGAATACCAAGCAAGTCACTAACTGTTTTCATCGCTGTATTCGGTCCATGTGTAATCGCACTATTGATCCGATTCTCGCCATAACCAGAGATCGGAATATACGTATCACGCAGGATCGAGAATAAATGAATGGTTTTTTTGACAGGATCAAGTGAAGCGACAAGCATGGTGTCTGAGCGTGGAATTTCACCATCGTCTGCACTACGCGAATCGACACCCATTAAAAGAATATTGACAGGTTCGGTTCCTTCCCATACAGGAGGCTGAGTAGCGGCGACATTGGTAGGTTGCACATTTTTAAAAGGTGACGCATCGCCTGTTTTTTGTAATGCATCAATTTGATTATATACTGCTGTGAAGTAATAAATCGCATAGCCTATAACCGCAACTACAATGATCGCTACGGTCCAAAGCAGCGTTCGCTTTGTCTTTACATTCATGTTCTTTCTTCCTTTCGAGGGTGAGGTCTATACTATGTTTTCAGAATCTTAATGCCAATTTGAAAAATTGTTTATCACTTTTGATTGCTCTTCATGACACCCGTACATTATAATTTTTTTTTAGGCAACAATCAATTACAGCGAATTGACAAGATTGTTATAAATAACGCGAATTATAGCGCATTTCTAACATGAACATCAATCAAGCATAAAGGAGATACTCATGCAGGCGATCGAAGTACAAGATTTACGCAAAACCTTTCAGATTCAGAAGAGCCGCGGAGGATTAACCGGAGCACTGAAAGACTTATTCGCAAGGCAATATAATGAAGTTGCTGCGGTGAACGATATTACCTTTTCTATTCCACAAGGAGAAATCTGTGGGTATATCGGGGAAAATGGTGCTGGCAAATCGACCACCATCAAAATGCTCACTGGTATTCTTGTCCCTACATCCGGACAGATTAAGGTTAACGGGTATGTGCCTTATCAAGAACGGGAAAAGTTCGTGCAGGGAATCGGTGTTGTGTTCGGACAAAGAAGTCAGTTGTGGTGGGATATAGGAGTAATCGAATCTTTTCAATTGCTTCGTAAAGTATATCAGGTATCTGAAGCAGATTACAAAAAACGCCTCGATGAGCTGGTGGAACGTCTGCAATTACAAGACTTATTAAGCCGTCCTGTACGTAAGCTGAGTTTGGGTCAGCGGATGCGTTGTGAATTAGTTGCAGCATTGTTACACAATCCATCGATTATTTTTTTGGATGAACCTACGATCGGTCTGGATATCGTCGTCAAATCCGAAATTCGTGAATTTCTAAAAGATCTTAATCGTACACAAGGGACAACGATTCTACTGACAACACATGATCTGCAAGATATTGAAGCACTCTGTTCACGCGTGATTATGCTGGATGCTGGTAACGTCATCTATGATGGCGGCTTAGATGATCTGAAGACTCGCTGGGGCAAAGGCAAAGAAGTACGCTTCCAGTTTGGCAAAGCAGTGACTGCATCTCAGCTCCAAGCGTGGACAGCCAGTCTACCTGTGCAGTGGACACAAGAAGGTGAACTTGTAGCTACAGCATTAGTAACCGCAGATACAGCCGTATCCGATGTGCTAACCGCAGTACTCAGTCAGGTCGAAATTCTAGATATTCAGATTTCCGAGACCAGTACCGATGAAATTGTACGTCAGATTTATAGTTCCGGTTCAGCCGAAAATCCGGAGGTTAAGATTCATGTCTAGTCTGTATTGGGATTTTATTCGTATTCGTTTTTTGACGATGCTGGCATATCGAGTGAATTATTACTCTGGTATTCTGGTCTATACGCTTAATATCGGTGTGTATTATTTTACATGGCAAGCAATCTACGGGGGCAAAGAGCAGATTGCAGGCTTTACAGCCGCACAGATGACCACGTATGTAGCTGTTTCGTGGATGGCACGGTCGTTTTATTTTAACAATCTGGATCGGGAGATAGCGACCGAGATTCGAGACGGTACGATAGCGATTCAGTTTATCCGCCCTTACAACTATTTGATGGTCAAAATGATGCAAGGATTCGGTGAAGGATTGTTCCGTTTCTTATTATTTATGATTCCAGGGATGTTGATTGCATTACTTTTATTTCCGGTTCAATTGCCGACAAGTATCACCTCTTGGATCGGTTTTCTGATCATGTTATTTTTTAGCTTTTTGATCAATTCACAGATTAATATTATTATCGGAATGCTTGCCTTTTTTGTTGAAAATAACGAAGGTATGATGCGGATGAAGCGAATTGTCGTTGATCTATTTTCAGGGCTGTTGATTCCAATTAGCTTTTTCCCGGGTTGGTTGGTATCGATTATGAATTTTCTACCTTTTCAAGCGATCACGTATTTGCCGGGCTCGGTATTTACAGGTCGTGTCAAAGGAACAGGCATTTTAGAAGTGTTAGGGATTCAGGTGGTCTGGTTTGTTCTATTATTAATTCCAATTTATTTTATATGGCGCGCTGCTCGTGTGCGGCTGTTCGTACAAGGGGGCTAAGCAGATGAAATATTATCTTGGATTGGTATGGGAATACTTTCTGAATTATGCGAAGACACGTCTAACGTATCGTGCTGACTTCTGGGTAGAAGTGATCTCAGATTTGTTATTTCAAGCGACCAACTTAATCTTTATTTTTGTCGTATTTGCACATACAGATACATTGGGTGGATTTACCGAAGCAGAAGTGGTATTTGTATATGGATACTTTATGATTCCGTATGGATTGTATAGTTGCTTTGTGAATCTATGGAACTTTGGGGATCGTTATATTGTCAAAGGAGAAATGGATCGCATTTTGACCCGTCCTGCTCATAATCTATTTCAGATTTTTCTAGAAAATCTTGATCCGCCGTCGTTGATCGGTTCGTTGATTGGTGTGATTATTATGATCTGGAGTGGAGGTCAGTTAGGAATCGAGCTATTATGGTGGCATATTCCTGCACTGATTGTGATGGTGCTCGGTTCAACGTTGATCTATACCGGAATCTATACGATTCTAACGTCGATCTCTTTTTATTCGGATTCACCGACAGGGATTATTCCGTTAATGTACAATATCCAGACATACGGACGTTATCCGATTACGATCTACAACCGTATTATTCAAATTTTGCTAACATGGATATTGCCGTTCGCATTTGTAGGTATCTATCCTGCGGCACTGTTTTTAGATCGACCCGAAATGATTCGTATGGCGTGGATTACACCTGTGATGGGGATTGTCTTTTTCGCACTAGGATTGTTATTCTGGAATGGTGGAATCAAGCGTTATCGCGGAGCAGGATCATAAGTTGAGTATATTAAGAAGGAATATGATTGTATTTTGAAAGTGAGTTCTTTATATTTTACATCGAAGCTAAAAAGAATAAGATAGCTGAAGGAGGAATTACCGTGAGTGAATTACAAATAGGGCAACCGGTACCTGAATTTACATTAGAAGCATCTGGAGGTCAGGAAATCTCGTTAAGTGATTATCGTGGCAAAAAGGTCGTGTTATACTTTTACCCGAAAGACAGCACACCGGGTTGTACCCAGGAAGCCTGTGATTTCCGCGATAGTTCAGCAGCGTATGAGCAAAAAGGTGCGGTTGTGTTGGGAATCAGTCCTGATCCGGTCAAATCTCATGATAAATTTGTACAAAAGTATGAACTGTCTTTCCCGTTATTATCCGATCCTGATCATGCAGTTGCAGAAGCATTTGGCGTATGGCAATTGAAGAAAATGTATGGCAAAGAATACGAAGGTATTGTACGGTCTACATTTCTGATCGACGAAGAAGGTATCTTGATCAAAGCTTGGAACAAAGTGAAAGTTAAAGGGCATACCGAAGAAGTATTTGCTGCACTGTAAAAAGACATTGTTATGGAAGCAAGTAAAGTTGCTACAAATCAATATGGCTCTATGATAGCTCTACCAAAGCAACGTCCTTCCAAAGACGTTGCTTTTTTAATGGATAAAAATAGCGCTTACCTGTAGTCATCTTGTGGATAGCACTCTATACCAAAGGAGAGGAGAACGACTTATGAATTTTTACACTATTGCTTATTTGGAAAATCAATCGACATTTAATGTCTATCTCAAATACATCTTTATTTTTGTCGCATTGATCTTATTGCTGGTGTTATTTTCCTTATATATGCGTAAGCGTATTGAGACCAAATATCGAGATCTAAGTATTATTTTGCTACTTATTATAGTGTTTATGATCGGTGTACAGTATTCGGATTATACGCAAGATCAGAGCACCTACTCCAAATACTCGCAGATGGTGCAATTTGTCCATCAATTAGCCAAAGACCAGAAGTTGGATGAAACAACGATCAGTGTGAATTCAACTACGCTTGTAGACGAAGTTATTATCAAAACACCAACAGCTTACTATACCGCTCATTTTAATGATGATATGAGTGCTTATACATTAGAAACGGTCTATCTGGTGAATCCAGACGTTCACATCATCAACCAATAAGTAGAGAGAAAGGAAACAATCTATGGAAGCTTATTATCCTGTTATTATCAAATTAGCGCTCGGTATTCTTTGTCTGGTGTTACAGATTAATCTAATGGGCAAAGGCAATCTAGCACCCACATCGGCGATTGATCAAGTGCAGAACTATGTACTCGGGGGCATTATAGGCGGTGTGATCTATAATGAAGCAGTCAAGCCTTTACAATTTTTCCTCGTGCTGATGATCTGGACGTTACTGGTCTTTATGATCAAATTCCTCAAACAACACAATCCATACATTAAGCGTATTGTCGATGGCAAGCCGATCAACTTAGTTGTCAACGGGGAAGTTAATGTTGGCGAATGTCTACGTTGCGGCATATCGGCAAATGAATTGATGTTCAAGTTACGAGCGATAGGGATATACGAGATTAAAAATGTAAAACGAGCCATTTTAGAGCAAAACGGACAATTAACCGTTATCCAATATGGTGATGAAAATATTCGCTATCCGATTATTGTAGATGGACAGGTCAATCAAGATGTACTTGATCTAATTCATAAAGATATCAAATGGCTAGAAGAGCGGGTCAAACAAGAAACCCATCATCATATATCTGAAATTTATCTAGGTGAATATATCTCAGGTGAATTGCGCCTGCATGCGTACAAAAAGTAAAGCGATTTACTGTTTAAATATTCTATTTCTATATGATAAATTTGACATAAAGAGTGAGCTATGTTAGTTTGGAGTCATTGGGTTTTTCTAAATAATGGAATATTTAGAGGTTGATTCACACTATTCAAGGAGGCACACACTTATGACAAAACAACAATGGATACAAGCAATCGAAGCACAATTTGATCAAATGGTATCTTGGCGTAGACATATGCACAAGTTCCCTGAATTATCTTTTCAAGAAGTG
Source organism: Paenibacillus sp. KACC 21273 (assembly GCF_028736095.1). NCBI lineage: Bacteria > Bacillati > Bacillota > Bacilli > Caryophanales > Paenibacillaceae > Paenibacillus > Paenibacillus sp. KACC 21273. The sequence goes on along the minus strand of NZ_CP117876.1, from coordinate 4,723,841 downwards.
AAAACTTCTCAATATATTGCAGATACGTTAAAAGGATTCGGGTATGAAGTGCGTACAGGTGTAGGCGAAGGCGGATTGATCGCTGATCTACAAGGGGCACAATCAGGCCCAACGATAGCATTTCGAGCAGACTTTGATGCACTGCCCATTCATGAAGAAAATACAGTAGACTATCGTTCGCAAAATGATGGCGTGATGCATGCTTGCGGACATGATGGGCATACAGCGGCATTACTGGGTGTAGCCAGTGTACTTAGCGATCAGCAAGCACATTTGAAAGGAAAGGTTCGGTTTATTTTCCAGCATGCTGAAGAACTTCTTCCAGGTGGAGCCAAAGCGATGGTCGAAGATGGAGCTTTGGACGGAGTCGATGAAGTATACGGTGCCCATCTGGCCAGTGCTCTTCCATTAGGCAAAATCGGCACAGCTTCAGGGCCTGCAATGGCATCGGCAGATTCCTTTTCAATTACGATTCAAGGGAAAGGCGGACATGGTGCACAGCCTGATTTGTCAGTCGATTCTATCGTGATCGGTAGCCAGTTAGTAGGAGCTTTGCAGACCATCGTATCCCGTCATATCAGCCCGATGCAGTCGGCGGTAGTGACTATCGGTGTGTTCCAAGCAGGACAAGCCTTTAACGTGATTGCCGATAAAGCGAAGATCGAAGGAACAGTGCGTGCATTTGATCCAGAGATTCGCACCAAAATTGAGCAAGATATTCGAGATCTGGTACATGGCATTACATTAGCCAGTCATGCGACATATACAATTAATTATATTCATGGTTATCCAACCGTTGTGAATACACCGGAGCAGACAGAGCATGTTCAACAAGTTGTCGTGGATACGATGGGTGAAGAAGCATTTCTGATGTTACCACCAGCGATGGGAGCGGAAGATTTTGCGTATTATTTGCAAGAGCGTCCGGGTAATTTCTTCTTTGTCGGATCGAAAAATGAAACCGAAGATACTGCATTCCCACATCACCATCCACGATTCGATATCGATGAACGTGCGCTTGTGAATGCAGGTAAAGTCTTTTTGGGCATTGCGGCAGAGAAATTGTTATAAATAGATGAAGTCTACAAACAAAGAGTTTATCTATAGGTATGTAATATGTTTTATAAACAAATGTAAATGATGACTGTAACGATAACGAAGTATGATGGTAGGCTAAGATAGATATAGATCATGCAACTAAACAATAAATTATTATAAAAAGAGCCTGTCGATTAAAGTAACTTATCGACAGGCTTTTTCATTGACTGTTTTCTGATTTAGCGTATATTACTGATGGTTAGAACTGGTATCAATGCTAACCGTATAATTTGTGCTATCCCAATTGACATGAGCGCCAATGGTCTCTGAAATAAAGCGTAGCGGAATAAAAATACTTTCATTAGCATACTGCGGTGGAGAAGACAAAGGAACACTTTTACCATTCACAATAGCAGTATTTTTCCCTTTGGTTAGGTGAATGCTAGTGGTGCCGCTTGTGATAGATACATCGTTTCTATTTTTTTTATTCCAAACAACCTTAGCATTCATTTTCTCGAATAGCCCGCGTACAGGCACATAGACAGCATTTTGTTTTAAAAACGGCAGATTGGGTATCCGAATATCAGTTTTATTCAATTGTACAGTGATAGGCTTTTGTACAATAACCGGTGTGGAAGTACCGGCTGGATCAAATGGATTACCTATACCTAATTGTCCTCCGGCATTTGAACCCCAGCTGTGGACTGTACCTTTCTGATCAAGAGCCAGCGTAAAGCTATTGCCCGAAGCAATCTGTATGATTTGTGTTAATCCGTTAACCTGTGTGATATTTGCTTGATTACGAGGATCTATTTTCCAGACCGAACCATTAGTTGTGATCGCATAGATCCCACCTGCTGCACCATTATCTGTCGAAGTGACCGGTAGTTTCAATGTATAGGTTCTGGGAGCATGCATGCCGGAAGATAAATCCCAGTCCAGTACTTGTCCCTCTTTGTTGACAGCGATAACTTCTCTATAGCTCATAGTAACGGATACTATGTTTTGCCCACTAGTCAGTAAAGTAGGAGAGGTATCGGATTCGTTAATAGATCCCCATCCCCACAATGTACCATCTTTTTTTAGAGCAACGGAATAGTTATCATAGGTGCTAATCGTCTTTACTCCATTAAGTCCAGGTAAGGGTATAGGTGTAGTGTAAGTTTGGGTTACTTTGGTGTTGCCCAGCTGCCCAGCTGCATTCGACCCCCAGCCCCAAACCTGTCCATTTTTGTCTAAAGCGAGAAAGTGTTCTGATCCGGTAGCTGAAGCAACGATATCTTTCAGACCTTGCACTTGTATCGGGCTAGATGTTTTTTGTCTGCTAGGATCATTGACTCCCCAGCTATACACCAGCCCTTCTTGGGTCACTGCACTTGTATATATGCCTGCACCGGGAGCAATCGTTTTGAAAGGTGCATTCGGTGTCGTAAAAGGAAGAGGAGAAATGTGATTAAAATTATCGCCAGTTCCTGCATTTTGTCCTATACCCCATGTCCAGATTGTACCGTCTTTGTCAATTGCATAGGAAGTACCTAACGAAGTTTGTATGTAGCTGATAGATTCTAAAGCATGCGTGGTGTTGTTTTTGGCTGATGTAATATGAAAAGGTATATACAGACCTAAACATAGACAAACAACTAGTGGAATAACATATTTACTTACTTTCATGATATTGTGCCTCCTGAGTGCATATGGTTTTTATTACATAAACAGTATATTTCATGAAGAAAAAATATACAAATGTAGATTTTTTAAAATAAAAGATTTACATGTTTACAATAAAATGATATAAGAATAATGTTAGGAAAAAAAATACATATAAGGAGGATAGAAGTGAAGTTAAATTTTTGGAAACTTAATAGTTGAGGTGGAAGAATTGAGAAAATTTATAACTGTAATCATTATTGGTATGTTGTTTTTAGAAACAAGTTCTTTAAAAATTTCTGCAGCTGATGTAAGTGGGACAAATAGTACAGTAACAGCAAATACATATACACAGGATAATAACTTATTACCAAGTTTTGTGAAAGTAACTAATGCAGCTAATGTTTCTACTCAAAATGTAAATAAATTTATCTCTCAAGCACAAAGTGTTATCAAAGAAAATAGAAAAACTTCTCAGCCATCGGAGTTTTCTCAAATGTTAGTAGCAAATAAAGAGATTTACGATTATTTTTATATTGATGAAGCTAATAAAGATTTATATTTTTATGAAGATTCTTTTAACTCTAATCCTATTGCCAAAATTGTTGACCTAAATACTCATTCGTCTATGGATACTTCTGTTAAATCAAGTTCTAATAATAGTATGTATATCCAAAATTTAGCCTCTCTCGCTTCAATCTCAGGAGGAATGGGTGCTAGAGCAACTATACCTTCTGGTAATCTATTGGAAGCAAGAATACACACAGATGGCGATACAAAGCAATTAAATCTAAATAAAGGTACCTCGTATACGTATGTAGGATTTACCGGGAGTAAAGAGGCGGATGCAGGGTTGCAATATAGTGCACTCAATGCACAATCAAATGGTCATCAGGTATGGAAACCTTATTTGAAATTGAGTTCTAGTGATCCTTGGTCTACAGACACTATGCTTAACGGTTATGATGCAGTTCAATTTCAAAATGGGTATATCCCTGGTGAGGAAGTACAAGTGAGTTTTTGGAAAAATTATATTCATGATAATGTAAGGACTACAAGACTTAAATTGCAAGGGTTAGCTAAATGTGCTAATTCTACATGTTCAAATGCTTCACCAACAAAATTGGCAGTTATAATGGAAAAAAATGGAACAGGAGTTGCTAATATTGATTCTTATAAGGTCCTAGCTACTATAGCTGATGTAAATAATACAAAAGCTTCAGGTCAGGTAAACTCATCAGTAACTAACATTACTGTAGATGGTGTACCTAAAACACCTGTCCAAGATGCTAAAAGTACAAATAGCAGTATGAGTATATCTTCTAATAGTGTCACATTTAAAATAAAATAATTAAAAAAGCAGCGAAGATCGTGGCATCTATTGCCCGGTTCTTCGCTGCTTTTTTATACTTTTAGTTTATTCACCTGCGGAATCATCAGGCTTTTTCTTTCCAAATCGATTCACCAGTGCAATTCCTAATCGTCTGCGGAACTTCACAAGAATAAAGAACAAGATTAGCACCACAATAATCGCAATCGCTTCAAATGAATAGTGATGAATCCAGTGAAAGACCATCGTCCATTGTGGTCCGAAAATGCGACCCAATGCTAGAAAGATACTAACCCAGATCAATGCACCGCTATACGAGTAAGCAGCAAAGCGCCAGAACTTAAAGTTCATAACACCTGAGAAATAACCGGTGAAATGACGTACGCCCGGTATAAAATATCCAAAGAATACAAGTGTATATCCATATTTACCAAACCACAGTTGTGCTTTATCCAGCTTGGATTGTGGCAACAACAACCATTTTCCATATTTACGTAAGAACGGAAGCCCTGCTTTTCGACCGATAAAATAAGTGATCGTCATCCCGATCGTTGTACCGGCAAACGCACAAAGAAATAATAGCGCTATATTCAGGCGACCCATATAAGACAAATAGCCAGCATATCCCATCGTAGTTTCACCAGGGAAAGGAAGAGCAATAAATTCAAGCAATAGTCCTAGAAAAAGCACCAGATAACTATGATGTGTAAAAAGAGATTCTATATAATGTATAACTTGCATGAGCTTTCCTCCGTAGTGCTATAATTTCTCTGTATTTGACTATTTTTCCTAAAATAAAACAATCTATTACATCATAATCTATCGGAAACTACAAAGTCTATTAATAGGTCTATTTTAAAAGAAATCTCGTTATTTCTGAAATGTAAACGTAATCTTGATACAGAGTGGAAGAAAGTACACTTTTAATTGCTGTAGTAAGGTTGGAAGCCTTGACGGTGGCTTTTGCACATAGGTATAATTAGACTCATTGAAATGTGGGAGGTTCGTGAATGAATAGTCCAAGTGAAATTATTGTAGTTCTCGATTTTGGGGGACAGTACAACCAGTTGATCGCAAGACGTATCCGTGATCTAGGCGTGTACAGTGAATTAATGCCTTTTAATACCCCGGTCGAAAAGATTCGTGAATTGTCACCGAAAGGGATCATCTTTTCCGGTGGACCTTCTAGCGTGTATGCAGAAAATGCACCGCATGTCGATCCAGCGATCTATGATCTGAATGTACCAATCTTCGGTATTTGCTACGGTATGCAGTTAATGGCTCAACAATTGTCCGGTAAAGTAGAACGTTCTGCGAAGCGTGAGTACGGGAAGTCTGATGTAGACTTTATGGCTCATTGCGCATTGAATAAAGGTATGGAATCCAGTCACACTGTATGGATGAGTCATGGTGACCATGTAGTCGGCTTGCCAGAAGGATTCGTATTGGATGCAAGTACAGAATCGGCTCCAATTGCTGCGATGAGTAATGCACAGCGTCAATTGTATGCTGTACAGTTCCATCCAGAAGTACGTCATTCTGTGTTCGGTAACGAAATGATCCGTAATTTCTTATATGAAATTTGTAAATGTGCGGGCGAATGGAGCATGGAGACGTTTATCGAAGATACAATCGAAGAGATTCGTACACAAGTCGGCGACAAAAATGTATTGTGCGCACTAAGTGGCGGTGTCGATTCTTCGGTAGTGGCGATTCTTTTGCACAAAGCGATCGGTCCTCAATTAACATGTATGTTTATCGACCATGGTCTTTTACGTAAAGGCGAAGCGGAAAGCGTCATGGAGACGTTTGTTGGTAAGTTCGATATGAAAGTTGTCAAAATCGATGCCCAAGAACGTTTCTTGTCCAAATTAGCAGGCGTTGACGATCCTGAACAAAAACGTAAAATCATCGGTAACGAATTTATCTACTGCTTTGATGAAGAGTCTCGTAAATTAGGCGACTTTGCATATCTAGCACAAGGTACACTTTATACCGATATTGTAGAAAGTGGTACAGCAACAGCACAAACGATCAAATCTCACCATAACGTAGGTGGATTGCCAGAAGATATGCACTTTGAATTGGTAGAGCCACTCAAAGCACTATTCAAAGACGAAGTACGTAAAGTCGGCGAACAATGTGGATTGCCACACGCGATCGTATGGCGTCAACCTTTCCCGGGCCCAGGTCTAGCGATTCGTGTCTTGGGCGAAGTGACTGAAGATAAATTGCAAATCGTTCGCGATTCCGATTATATCTTGCGTGAAGAGATCGCAAAAGCAGGTCTTGAAAGCGAAATTTGGCAGTACTTTACCGCACTTCCTAACATGAAGAGCGTAGGCGTTATGGGCGATGCTCGTACGTACTCATATACCGTAGGTATTCGCGCTGTAACATCAATCGATGGTATGACTGCTGACTGGGCACGTATCCCGTGGGATGTGTTAGAGAAGATTTCAGTACGTATTGTCAATGAAGTCGATAATGTAAACCGTATTGTGTATGATATTACATCCAAACCACCAGCTACGATTGAGTGGGAATAGAATAGGTAATTTCAATTGAAAACTTTTATACACTGACAACAATAGAATGAAAAAATTACTCTCTTTTATCTGCGTTATTTTGCAAATAGAAGGGAGTTTTTTTATGGGGAAACAATCATGGACATTTTAACAGCTTATGAATGAATAATTTATTGATGTGAAAGTAAGTAGATGTTAGCATCATAACTATCTTTATTACATTGCTTAAAATAGTTCTGTAATCGGATCGTTATTTATAATTTGATTAGATTCAATGATCATTTAAATACAAAATAAACTAGTATAAGAAATATTAGAGGAGAAAAATGCCCAAGAAAAAGCAATCAAAATCAGCAGATGCTTTAAGAGAACTTCCCAGTATAAAATCAATTGATAAAAAGGTGAAAAGTGTAAAAAAAATTAAAAAAGCCATACCGTTATTGGAAAATTTTTTAGATGTTAATCTAGAAAAAATGAAGGCAGAATTAGAAAAAATTGACTTGGAAAATGCTGAAAACTTACTAAGTTTACCAGATCGATTTAATAATCTTTTTGTGGATCACGGATGGATTATCTACGATACAATGAGTATAACTGTAGCAGAAAATGCTATTAAGAAAGCAAAAGCAAGAGATTTAGCAGGAGCAGAAGAGATTTTGATCAATTACTACAATAAAGAAACAATTCAAATGAAAATACTAACTGAATTGAATCGAATTAAAGCATTTAAGCCTCGTAAGCGTTTGATAGAATTAGCATTAGATGATTATGTAGCAGGCAGGTATCATGCTTCTATTCCAGTTGTGTTAGCATTAATAGATGGACTGGTAAACGATCTTCACCCAGATCATAGAGGGATTTCAGCAGAAAAAACCGAGTTGAAAGCATGGGACTCTATGGCTGCTCATAGTCAGGGACTAGGTAAACTAAAAGGCATATTATTCACAGGTAGAAGAAAAACTAAAACCGAACAAATTACACTTCCTTATAGAAACGGCATACTTCATGGAACTGATCTAGGTTACGACAATATTACTGTAGCAGCTAAAACATGGGCTCTACTTTTTGCTGTAGGAGAGTGGGCCAAAAAAGTTGAGAAGGGAGAAGTAAATGCTCCGGAAGAGAAACCATCAACGACCTTGTCTGAATTAATAGACCAAAGAAAAGGAATAGATGATTTTAGAAATGAATTAGAAAGTTGGATTGCTAGAGATTCGATATCATTAAACCCGGAAAAATTTGAAGTGGGCTCTCCAGAATATGCATTAAATATATTTTTGAATTGTTGGATCAAGAAAAATTATGGGAATATGACTGAGATACTTCCTACTAGTAAAAGTGAAATAAAACCACCTTTACGCATTAAAAAACATTTTCAGGAAAGGTTTCTTAAATCATTTAAATATAATTCGATTAATGATGTTGGTTTGTCAAATACAACAATTTGTGTGAGTTTAGAAATTGAAAAAAGAGGGAGATTAGAAGAGAAAGATTATAATTTTATTATGCTGGCAAAAGATGAAAATGGAACAATTATTAGTAGAAATAATAAAAGTGCGAAATGGTATAGCCATGATTGGAAAGTACTTTGATAAAGAGATTGATTTTTGTAGATGATATTGTGTAAATAAACATGAGTGTTCTCTACTTAATGTTTCTGGCTCATATAATATATGTTGTATATTAAAGAGAAAAAGTTTCTAGAGTCAACGAGTTATGAAGTATTCATGTTTTATAAGTTCACTATCTATAATAAAATTGGAGATGTAAATAAGACTAGGAATTAAAATATAAAATAAGATTTAGAAAAGATCACCTAGCATTTTATGAAAGGGATGTATAGATTAATATGAGTGAATCAATGAAAGAGATTAATCGATTTAGAGATGAGCGCAATTGGCGTCAATTTCACAATGAAAAAGATTTGGCTATTTCGATCTCTTTAGAAGCAAATGAATTGTTGGAATTATTTCAATGGAAAACACCAGAGGAAGCTAAGAAAAATCAAGAGCGACTTAAAGAAGAACTTGCAGATGTACTGATTTACTCTTACATGATGGCTGATAATCTAGGATTTGATATTGATGAAATTATTGCTAAGAAACTAATTAAAAATGCTAAGAAATATCCAGTTTCCAAAAGCTATAATCAAAAAAAGAAATATAATGAATTGGATGAGGTAGATTAAGAAATGGCTAAGTACAATTATATAACATTGAAAGTGAAAGATGGAGAATTGGAAGGCTTAGATGAGCTTCGCGTGCCTGAACAAAATATACTTAGAGAGGGAAATGTAATTTATATCTACAAAAGCACAAAGTCTAGAAAGATTTATATTGGAAAAACAATACATTTTATTGTACGTAATAAGCAACATTACAATGGTAAAGAAGAAAAATTTAGTAATGCAGACTTTGATCAAGTAATTATTCTTATTTCAGTTTACTTCAATGGTTCAGCTTTAGACGATGTCGAAAGACAGTTAATTACTTACTTTATTGCTGACAATCCAAATTCTATGAAGCAACTAGTTCAATACGATAATGATGAAATTATAAATCTGAATGGTGGCAACAGAGTAAATGAATATAGAGAACAAGAAAAAGTTGCTTTAGAAGTCGTTTTACCTTTTTGGGAAGTAGAGCTATATCCTAATAAATGGGTAAATACGCCAACTTTAGAGGAGTTGCGGAATAGAGCATTGGTCAAATATAGTCCAATTAAAAAAATTACAATCGAGCAAATGAAGTTTCTGGATGAAATTTTATCGAATCCTGATAAAAGTTTTGTGATTAACGGTGATGCCGGGACTGGCAAAACTGTATTGCTTACTCATTTGGTAGCTAAGTTATTGAAGGAAAAGCCAAATCAGCAAATAGCAGTCGTTTTGCAACCTAATTGGATTAAAACGGCAAAGGATATCTTTAGAGTGTATGGAATGAATAATAGTAATCTGAAACTTGCTACCTCAACACAACTTATTAATAATAATAAAAACTATGATGTTGTAATTGTTGATGAATCTCATAAGCTTTCTAGAAAATTTTCTAAGCAAATGGCATCTTTTAACAAAGTATATAAAGGAAGATTTGTTGAGGATGAGAACCATTTGGAGGCTTTAAAGAAATTAGGCAGTCAAATCGTATTAATGTATGATATATTGCAAGCTATTCGTCCTGCGAATATGACACGTACGCAATTTAATGAAGCTACTCAAGACTTTGAAAAAAGATACTTAACAACACAATTCAGAATCCAAGCTCCAATGGGAAAGAACTATACATCAGAAGATTTTGTGAATGGTATAAAATACCTTTTATATAAAGATACGGGTTTATTGCAACAAACGAATTTTAATCCGAAATTTGATAGAAATGTATTTCATGATAGTAATAGCGATGCTTATTTCGGATATTTTGAAGTACAACCTTTGAAAAATTTGATTGATTGGGTAGATGAAGATAGAAATTTCAATCCTGCACATATAAATCGAGTACTAGGTGGATTAGTGGAACCTTGGAAGCAGGCTGATGGAAAAGATCTATCAATTACTCATTGGCATGAAGGAAATATCAAACGAAGATGGAATTCGACTCAAGAAAATTGGATTTATTCAGACGATATTGATGCCGAAGAACAGATCGGTTCTGTCTTTGCGGTTCAGGGAATCGATTTAAACAAAGTAGGTGTTTTAATTGGTAATGATCTTCAAGTTAATGCAAAAGGTCATTTATATGGCAATCCAGCAAATTTTCATAATGTAAATGGAAAGTTCTCGAATAATGATGAGAATCCTGAAAATGAACAAGAATTTACGTTATTTGTATTGAATATTTACTATATCCTGATGACTAGAGGAATTGATGGGGTTCGGCTAGGATTCTGGAAAAATGAAGTGTTCAAAAAGTATATGAAAGAAACATTAGAGATTAAATAAAGTAGCTTTGTTTTAATTGGAGAGTTATTAGCGTTTCAAGTAGGCATCGTCAAGCAGAAAATAACTCATTTTGTATTACAAAATGATGTATCCATATCAGGTTATGGGATTACAGTAACGTCGATTGACGGTATGAACGCCGACTGGGTACGTATCCCATGGGATGTGTTAGAGAAGATTTCGGTACGTATTATTAATAAAGTCGATAATGTGAAACGGATTGTGTATGATATTACTTCCAAACTGCCAGCTACGATTGAGTAGAGTAGAATAAAGATGAAGAAAAACCACAACTTCTAAATTTAGAGGTTGTGGTTTTTTGGTTTAATCTAAGGATTATGTTTTCCAATTCTCAATCTTAATATAGATTTGCAATTTAATTTATTAGTACTATTGTCCCAATCTAATATATGTACTATTATTAGGATAATCTTTAATTTATGTAAAAAAATTAAAATATTTCAAATAATAAATTAAAATATCTTTAATAGTGAATTATAGTGGAGGAAACATGGAAATTCAAGATGTATATTTATTTAATGGAAATCATTTTTTACCTTATGTCAATGTACCTACATTCAAAAAAAAAATTCCAACCAATTTTATGATTCCTTTAGATGAACATACTAGCATGAGAGAAATATTTGAGAACGCTTCAAAAGATGAAAGACGGAGTCTACGAAAATTACTCTTCGAGAATATTTTATACAGTGATTTAAAACATATTTATCTATACAAAATAAATTCACCAATGACTATTTCAAATGTTAACTTTAAAAAATCAATGAATAATATTGTTAAAGATATGAATAATAATCAATATTTTAATGGGGAATTAGCATCCGTAATCAGTGCAGATAAACCTTTCTATTTATTAGATCGTATTGGAAGTAATAGTATAGGTTTAAAGTTTATAGCGGGTATGGATTTTGAAGAAGAGGATAACAAGATAGTAAAAGCAAGAGTTATTTTTGTAGAGGTTGTATCTAGAAAAGAAGTTCCCTATTACAATATAGTAGGAGTAGAGTTTAACTTTAAAGAAAAATTCTTTATGCTTATGTCAAAGTGGTTATCAGGCGTTGATAAAAGCAATTTAGATGTTGAGGATAGTATGCATTATGACCACTCCATTTCTAGTAGTATCAAAAGGGTTTTAGATAAAATTGTGACTCCTCTTGGCATAAAAACTAGTCATGATGTTGAGAAGGATAGAAAGGGCATCTTTGAGCTTTGTCAAAGCTTAGACAATGAGTTATTGTCAGAGTTTAGAGATATAGTATCTCAAAAGATTGATGATCAGTTAAAGACTTCTACAGAAGTACTATTTGAAAGTCTATTTGAAGATTCTGAGAAAAAAGTTTCGGTTTTTGAAAAAGAAAACTATATAAAAAGATCTAAAGCTCTAATGTTATCAAGTTATATTACAACAACTCAATCTGCGGCAAAAATAGTTGCAAAAGCTAAAGAGTTAAAGTTAGTTGGATATACTACACGTATTACTTTTCAGACATCAAAAATGAGTCGAGGATCTACAGAGTCTGCAAGCGCAAGAAAACCAATTGCAGCTTCTGACTTATTTCATAGTCTTTACATTAATTTTCAACAAGCATTAAGACTACAGTTATTTTCTATTGCTTGGTTTACTGATTATAATTTTAAAGCACCTAAAGATAGAGATGTTATACAAACTACTATATATGCACAAGCAAACAGTTTTAAAATAGTTTTTAGGGCAAGACGTTTGTTAGAGGAGGATATAATATATCATGTCGTTAGAAACATTAATGAATATCGTCAGTATTGATGAGAAATGTGAAAATGAAGATACATTTGAAATGATTTCATATTTCAATGATATAGCTGGAAATGATTTGTTTAGTTTTATTTCATTTCAAAGTATAGGATATGAAGAAGATAGATTTAACAAACTAATAAAAATCTTGAAAGAACATGATTATGTCACTGAATATTTTTCTTATGAATGTGAGTTATATGAAGCTACAGAATTATCTGAAAACCTTCCATTTTATTGCGAATACTGTAATAAAGAAGTATGCATTCCTGATATTCATCATATTATAACCTTATCATATATTCTTAGTGAAAGTTTTAGTGCAGAAATCAATGATTATAGAGTGAATTTAAGAACAAAATATATTCATAAAGATTTTTTGATTAACTTTAATAATTTAAAAAAAGATAAAAATAATATTGTTCCTTTTTTAGGCTCAGGAATCTCCACTCCTTTTAGACTACCTAATTGGAAAAAAATGTTTCTTGATATGTCAGAATATGTAATAGAAGAAGAACAAACATATTACAAGAATTTAGTAGAAAAAGGTGAGTTTTTTAAAGCAATTACTTTTATGTTAAAAGGACATTCACGATCTTTTTCAACTGAAAAACAAATTCAGCAACATATAGCAAGATTGTTTTCTTCACCTAATTTAGCAATAGACGAAAAATCACATAATATGATGGATATTGCTAATATAAATTGCGAATTTTTTCTCACATCTAACTATGATAGTATTTTGAATGAATTTATTACTCGTCCTCATCCTAATCCATTATGCATCAACGATATAGAAGATGTGCCTTCTTTTTTCAGAGAACGAAAGAAGCGTGTAGTGCATATCCATGGCATTATTGATAGACCATCTACTATGATTGTTACTGAGGAAAATTATAATGATTTATATAACAATGTAGAATTTATGAATAGATTAAAAGCAATATTTAGTCATAAAAAGCTAGTATTTATTGGATTTTCTTTTGATGATGCTTTTTTCTCAGAATTCTATAGGAATATTATTGCCAGTTTAGGAGGAGAGCATTATTTGATTGCAGCAAATGTACATCCATTTTCATCTGATGAGTTCAATAATAATAATTTAAAAACTATTAGTTTGAACTTACCTATCAACTATAGCGGTCAAGAATATGTGAATGCACTAAGATTTGTGCTGCAAGATCTATATAAATAAACATAAATTTGATGATATTTTTTTAAATTTAGTAAGTGTATAAGCTCCTTTGCATACAAGGATTTTATAAACGTATAACAATATTATGAATAATTTTAATAGATTGATTTGATAATATCTCCAAAGTAAAATAAAAGTCCGTAAATTCTAATTTACGGACTTTTTCTTTTTATTGTATCGTTAAGTAAAGGGGGGCTTGAACATGACCGAATCCAACCACTTAATACCAGAATCCAAATTTGATTTTGGTGCAATCCAGCGATTACAGCAATTAGACCCTCAAGATATAATCCCTATTCTTCCAGAACTACTTGTCTGGTTACAGGATATTAACTGGCCTGTTGCTATACCGATGTCCAAAATACTGCTTACAGTTCCCGATGAAATTGTTCCTCATGTGCGAGACGTATTGCATACAGATGATACCGAATGGATTGAATGGTGTCTGCAATATATTGTTGGTTTTTTACCTGTAGCTTTGATTCGAAAGCTAGAACCAGAAATTCGTCGGATAGCTGATTCACCGACACAATGGGAGTAGGAGACGGAAAGTCATATTACAGCACGAGAGATTTTAGATACATTAGATCATGATCCAGAAAATTCATGATTTTAAATACCAAAATAGCGATTTGATTCTACATATCAATTTAATATGTAATCTACAATCAGATACAACTAACGTATACAAGGAGAATATTTATGAAATGGACGATTAGTTTACTTTTAACATGCACGGTATTAACAGCTTGCGGTCAATCGAATCATCAGGAAACGACACCAGAGGCTACTGCCACATCCAAACCAAGTGTTACAGCATCGGCTGAAGTTGATCAAAAGACAATCAAAGCAAACCAGACTTCTACAGAGCAATCGGAAGAATCTACAGAAGATAATTCATATTATGGTGATTACCAGATGGACCCGGAAGATACATTTAATCATCTGATCCATAACAATCCGTTAGATCGAGCGTACAATAAAGAGTATAATGAATTTCAGAACTCTAGTCAGTTCTCGACCGCCGGTTGGGTTGCGCTTGAAGGAAAGTATTTGAAATTATGGGATATCGAAATGAATAATACGATGCAACAATTGAAGTCCAAGTTATCTGCATCCCAGTATGCTTTGTTACAACAATCTCAAAAAGGTTGGGAGATGTATGATCAACAAGAAGCAGAGTTCGTCGAAGATACGTTTTTGAAAGATTCGTATTTTGGTTCTCAAGGACAAGTAAGTGCAGTTAGTGCCCAATTGTCGAGAACACGTGAACGAACTATTCAATTGATGGAATATGCTTACGAACGTAATGATCATCAACTGAAATTTGTGTATCAATAACATATCCAATCCATAACAGGAGGATTCTATGCTGACAACGACCAGAGCACAGATGAAGCGTCTGCAATTGCATCAACAAGGACTATTACAACCTCACTTGAATCACTATCAGGATGCTAATGGAGTATTACATACACTCAATCGACTCGGTTATGTTCAGCTTGATACGATGAATGTATTATCTCGTAGTCAGGATTTATTTTTCTGGTCGAGAGATCATCGGTATCAGCGGGAATGGTTGTTAGAATTGTATGAGCAGCAGTCGATTTTTGAAGTGTATTTGTTTGCTTTGTGTTTGTTGCCAGCATCTTCTTATGAGCATTTGCATCATTATTTTGCACATCATCATTTGAAGATCATGAACCAACCGAAGTTAGATTTTATATTAAATATTTATGAGCAAGTACAGCTTAATCAGCCACTACGTTCACGCGATATTGAACATGATCAGCCGTCAAGTGGAGCAACATGGAGTATGACACCGGCAAGACGAGCATTAGACCAATTATGGCGTGCAGGCTTGATCAAGGTCAGTCGAGATCATCATTTCAATAAGTTATATACAATAACAGATCAGAATATTGAAGAACATCGGACGCTGGAACATGAACCGACGCTGAATACATATTTGCTTGATTTGACGTTTGAAAATTTGGGGATCGCCACGCTCAAAGAATTAAAAGCTTGCTTTAACCTCAATAAAACAGCAGTCAGCGAGTATATCCAGCAACAGTTGGAACAAGGGAATATTCAGCAGATACAGGTGGAAGATTGGGCGGAAGAGCACTTTATTCGTATACAGGATATTCCGTTACTGTCTACTTTGGAAAAGTTAGAAGGTAGCGCAGCGACATTGTTATCTCCTTTTGATAACATGATTCGAGATCGGTCACGGTTGTTGAAGTTATTTGATGTGAATTATAAGCTGGAAAGTTATATGCCCAAAGAACAACGACAATATGGTTACTTTGCAATGCCTATTTTGATTGGAGAACAGATTGTGGGTGTGATTGATCTCAAAAATGATCGCCAACGTCGGGAGTTACAGGTGCAAAAATTAACGTTATTTGATTCCGCTCAAGCCGTAGAGCACAAGCGCCAGATTGAATGTATATTGCAGGACTTATGTGTATTTGTAGAAGCAGAGCAGATTATTCCTGCGCAAGAAATCACTTATTTATAACCTTCCTATAGATGTGGATATGAAAAAAGATAACAATCACTTGAGCTACCTGAAATTCAAATCAGGTGGCTTTTTGGTATCTGAGATCCTATTTGCTCTAATCGTATATAACCATATATACATCTATAGGGCTTATACATCGAACATGATAAAATATAAATAGCTTATAATCACAAAAAGCAATACTTAGCTCAGCTAGATATTACTGCTAAGACCATAATACATTGTAATCTAAGCCATATGTATATAACACTACGACTGATATCTGGATATTACCAGGCTTAGAAATGGATAATACCAGCTATCGTTAGCCAAAGGAGAGCAGATGATTGGAACCATTAACGCTGATATTAAGTTGTATCGGATTACTGATTTTTTTTGCAGTGATTGCGATTGTATTACCACGAGTCTTGAATAAGAAAACTATCACCGAACAGACCATACTGGAAGGTTATTCGGCACGAGCAACGATTATCTCGATTACCCCGACAGGTCAATATAGCAGTGGACAACCGGAGATTCTATTGGTGGTGAAGATTGAGCGTCCAACAGCACTTCCTTTTCAAGCAACAGTCAAGACAACGGTCTATACGATGAATCTGCCCAAATTTCAAGAAGGTACCAAAGTCCATGTGAAAGTATTCGAAGATCGCAAAGGCAAACATATCGTCGTCAAAGGGACACTAGATTATCCATAAAGTCTGTAGAATACTAGGTAAGTATGTTTCTATTCAACAGAATCAATAACAGTTTATCCGAGATAGTACAAATAATTTTCTTTTTTGATAGATGCTAAGAAATTCTCTCGATATGCGTATTTCTACACCTGATACTAGAGCAATTCTATCTTTATGATAGACGTATAACAGAAGTATTCAGGAGGTAGTGCACATTGGTTAGCCAGACTGTACTGGATTACCGCTGGATCGGGCAACGGATTCGAGAGATTCGACAGCAACGTGGATTAACACAGCAACAATTGGCTTTAGGGATTTGCAATCAATCGCAGATCAGTCGTATTGAAAAAGGAGTCGAATCGGTATCGGCTGAGATTTTATTTCAGATTGCACACAAGTTTAGTCTGGATATCCGTATTTTTTTCGATATGACTGAACAGCAGATCAATGAGATTCAGAGTATTCGTAAAAATATTAGATATTTGCAAAAAAAGCATATGTATCAGGAGTTATTGCAATATATTGAAGATCATCAAGTAGAAGCGATATGTCGTTATTCGTTGATGGATCAGCAATTTGTACTGTATCAGAAAGGAAATGCCTATGTTCATCTGGGAGCTGTAGATCGTGGATTTCCTATGATTCAGTTAGCTTTGAAATTAACATATCATTGCGAGCGAATTCCAGCGTTGTATGAGATCGAAGTGATTCAGGCGTTAGCCATTGCGTATGGATTCGATGGAGATTATAGAGCATGTATAGGTTGGTTACACAAATGCTTGCGTGCACTTCATGTCTACCGTGAAGGCAGTGATCAGTTTACGCCTATCTTTTATTATTTGTCGAAAGCTTACTCGGATACGCAAGATTATCGAATGGCTATTGAATATGCTACGCAAGGTATTCGCTATTGCGAAAATCATAAAATCGGTTATTACCTTGATCAACTGTATTATGAATGTGGCTACAGTTATGAGCAGATTGGACAACAGTTCAAAGCAGAGCAGTGTTACACCAAGTTTCAGTTGCTACAAGATTTATTTTGCACGTATTGATTCTTCATTCGACAACCTATCATAGTCGCTGTCACAATACACCGTCCACCTTTTCCTTAGGGAGAAGGTTTTTTTGTTTGGATCGTTCTCTTGGATCTAGTAACGCATCGGAAAAGTAATATGGCGATGTATAATTCGCCTTATATTATGCGGATATACATAAGTTTTTCACAATATAAGCATTATAATTCAGTTATACCTGAAATAAGGAATTTATTGGAAAAGGAGGAAGGTCGTCTGTTCGTGATTGCATCGTTTATGGAGATGTCGTGAAAAGCAACCGTCGTATAACGCATGATCTTATTCCACTATTTGAAGGAGTGCATATAATGAATATCATTCAAAAAGGCAAATTAATGAAATGGGTACTAGCTGGAGTAATGAGTTGTTCACTACTAGCAACATCTATGCCAACGACTCAAGCCGCAGATAGTGCTTCAACAATGCCAAGTATTAGTGGTAAAAAAATTATGGTGGGTTACTGGCAAAATTGGACGTCTTCTGCCAAAGATGGATACGCGGGAGGGTCTTCACGCACAATAGCTTTAAGTGAATCTCCAACAGCTTACAATGTCGTTACAGTTGCTTTTATGACTGGCAACGGGATTCCTACATTCAAGCCAGATCGAGGAACCGATGCTGAATTTCGTCAGCAAGTGGCTACATTAAATGCAAGAGGAACAGCCGTTATTCTTTCGTTAGGTGGAGCAGATGCTCATGTGCAACTGAGTGCAGGACAAGAGCAAGCATTTGCCAATGAAATTATTCGTCTGGTCGATGTGTATGGTTTTGACGGATTAGATATCGATCTGGAGCAAAATTCGATCAAAGCAGGAAGCAACACGACTGTTATTCCTGCCGCTCTCAAAATTGTCAAAAATCATTATAAAGCTCAAGGACAGAACTTTTTGATCAGTATGGCTCCAGAATTTCCATACCTCAAGCCAGGCGGAGCGTACGAACCATACTTAACCAGTCTAGCGGGTTATTATGACTTTATAGCGCCTCAACTATACAATCAAGCAGGTGACGGTATTTGGGTAGATGAAGTGAGCAAATGGTTAGCGCAAAATTCAGATGCAGACAAATACAATTTCCTTTACTATATGGCAGATTCCTTTATTCATGGCACAAGAGGATTACTACAGATTCCAGCCGATAAATTAGTGCTAGGATTACCAGCGAATCCAGATGCAGGTGGCAATGGAACTGTCAAAGATCCAACAGTAGTCTATAACGTATTTTCCAAATTACAATCACAAGGTCAATCGCTCAAAGGTCTAATGACATGGTCAGTGAACTGGGATCTAGGTAGCAATAGCGCAGGAACACCGTATAATAAAGCATTCTCCAATGCATATTATAACTTGATCTATAACGGTACTGCGCCAACGACTCCAACCACACCGACTACACCAACCAATCCTACTCAACCAACAGCCAAAGCATGGACAGCGTCTGCGGTATATGTTGGTGGAGATACAGTCAGCTACAATGGCAAAACGTATCGTGCCAAATGGTGGACTACCGGCGAGACACCAGGACAAGCAGATGTATGGCAACAGCTATAATCTCTTTTTCGATCACATAAATCTTACCGCATAGTGAGTGATATTATTGGGGAGGTATATAGATGAATTGGAGAAAAGCGATGACAGCGACTGTTGCTATCAGTACATGTGCGTTGTTGATGAGCAGTACGATATGGGCACATGGTTATATTGAACAGCCTGCTAGTCGTGCTTACAAAGGATCGAATGCACTGGGGCTGAATACCAATGTAGGCAGTGCACAGTATGAACCGCAAAGTATCGAAGCACTCAAAGGATACCCTGCGGCAGGGCCAGCAGATGGACATATCGCTAGTGGAGGGGTTGCAGGTTTTGCACCATTAGATGAGCAGACATCTACCCGCTGGCACAAAACGGATATCAAAACAGGTGCACTTAAAGTGCAATGGAAATTAACAGCTCAACATGCAACAGCCAGTTGGAAATATTATATGACCAAACAAGGCTGGAATCCAAATGAGCCATTAAAGCGTAGTGCATTACAAGAAATTGCAGTCATTAATGATAATGGAGCGAAGCCGTCTGCGAATGTGAGTCAGACGATTAATATTCCATCAGATCGTAGTGGTTATCATGTGATTTTGG
The DNA here is from genome assembly GCF_028736095.1 of Paenibacillus sp. KACC 21273. Taxonomy (NCBI): domain Bacteria; kingdom Bacillati; phylum Bacillota; class Bacilli; order Caryophanales; family Paenibacillaceae; genus Paenibacillus; species Paenibacillus sp. KACC 21273. The sequence continues at coordinate 4,703,962 of NZ_CP117876.1, read as the reverse complement.
GCGTATGGGATATTAGTGATACTGCCAATGCTTTTTATCAAGTGATCGATGTGAATGTTACAGGTCAGGGTACAGGAGGCACTACACCGACTACCCCTACTAATCCAGACCAACCTTCTGCTAACGCTTGGACTGCTTCTGGGATTTATGTAGGTGGAGATACGGTCAGCTATAACGGCAAAACGTATCGTGCCAAATGGTGGACAAGTGGAGAAGCTCCGGGTACGTCGGATGTGTGGGAATTGCTGGCACGATTGCAGTAAGTTCATGTTTGCTATATCATGTCCAGTTCAATCTATTTTTTAAAATAGTTCTATTGGATTTGAAATAACAATACAGCTCAAAGCCTATCTATATCGAATCCAGTAAGAGGTACTGGTTCGGTGTAGATGGGCTTTTTTTGAGTTGGAGTGTATCTAAATGCGTAAGAGAGGAGATGTTATACCGAACGAGCGAGTTGTCCATTCATCAGTAAGCGAGTGGTTAGATATTTACGAGCATCAGCAGTAATAAGATGAAGATCATCATGCTTAGTACTAGAACGATCTTTACTAAATTTCACCAGTGCGCCTTCCAGATTTTCCTGAATCGCAACTACTACATATCCGCTATCTAGAAATTGATCGATCGCCAGCTTTTCTTTTTCAAAATCAGCGAACGCAGACATTATCGTATTCCTCCGCTTACTTTTTCTGCTGTAGAAGATAACTCTACTGTAGGTACTTCAAACCGATTACGGTGCAAATATTGACCTGCTCCCGGTGTACCGACAAATTGTTTATCTCGAATAACAAATTCGCCTCTGCTCAGTACAGATACCGGCTCACCTGTAATTTCTATACCTTCAAAAGCATTATAATCCACATTCATATGATGTGTTTGTGCAGAGATCGTTCGTTTCACTGTAGGATCGAAAATAACGATATCCGCATCACTACCGATAGCAAGTGTACCTTTTTGCGGAAAAAGTCCAAATAGACGTGAGCTAGCGGTAGCGATAATATCAACAAATTTGTTAAGTGAGATACGTCCCTTAGCCACCCCTTCAGAGTACAATACGCTGAATCGATCTTCGATCATCGGACCGCCATTCGGAATTTTGGAGAAGTCATGTAGTCCCAGATCTTTTTGCCCTTTAAAATTAAAAGAACACTGATCAGAACCGATCGTTTGCAGACTGCCATTCCAGAGCGCATCCCAGAGTACATCTTGATTCCATTTCTCACGTAGAGGAGGAGACCATACATATTTAGCACCTTCAAAATCGGGCTTCTCCAGATCGCTCTGATCTAACAGTAAATATTGCGGACATGTTTCTCCATATACACGTAGACCTTTACGGCGCGCTTCTTCGATTTTGTAGACAGCTTCAGCACAGGTTACATGGACCACATATAATTGTGAATCGGTAAGACCGGTAAGATAAGCGGCACGTCCAGTTGCTTCACCTTCCAATTCAGGAGGACGCGTCAGTGCATGATAGATCGGATCAGTCTGTCCAGCGGCGAGTGCTTGTTCAACCAGATATTCGATCACATCGCCATTTTCAGCATGTACCATAACCAGTGCGCCTTCACGTTTAGCAGTCTGTAACGTTCTGAATAGTGTACCGTCATCAGCTTGAAACGTATTTTTGTATGCCATAAATACTTTAAAAGAAGTGATACCTTCATTTTCGATAATCTGAGGTAATTCATCCAGTACGATATCGTTAATCTCGGACACCATAAGATGGAAGCTATAATCAATTACTGCTTTGTCTCGTGATTTGTTATGCCATGTATCTACAGCACTTTGCAATGTATTGCCTTTGGTTGTTAAGCAAAAATCGATTACTGTCGTCGTTCCACCGAATGCAGCCGCTTTGGTGCCGGTCTCAAAATCATCAGCAGTTACTGTACCACCGAAAGGCATATCCAGATGAGTATGAGGATCTATCCCTCCCGGAAAAACATAACAACCACTTGCATCGATAATTTCTGCACCTTCAGCTTCTACATGAAGTCCTATACTGGCAATAATCCCATTTTCGATTAATAAATCAGCGACATACGTATCTGATGCTGTGACAATCGTTCCATTTCGAATAATCTTTTTCATCCAATCACCTCTGCTCCAGTATAGGAATTATTCAGTGAACCGATCATTTTTTGACGATCGTTCCAGCTCATCGGTGCCATGCCATTTTCGATTTCGATCATATCTATTGCTCCATCAACAGGGCATACAATCGAACATAGATTACAACCTACGCAATCTTCTTCACGCACTTGCAAAATACTTTTACCTTCGGCATTTGTTAACATATCTATACATTGGTGAGAAGTGTCTTCACAAGCAATATGGCACTTGTTACAGTTAATACAATTGTCTTCATTAATACGAGCAACCACCTGATAATTAAGATCCAGATCACCCCAGTTGGAGTAACGGGATACACTTTGACCAATCAGTTCATGAACCGACGTTAGACCTTTATCATCTAAATAATTATTCAGACCATCAATCATTTCTTCAACAATACGGAATCCATGATGCATCGCTGCGGTACAGACTTGAATCCCTGTAGCACCCATTAACATAAATTCAACCACATCTTGCCATGTGGAGATACCACCTATACCGGATATCGGTACGCCTACATTGATATCACGCGCACATTCAGCTAACATATTAAGCGCAATCGGCTTTACTGCTGGCCCGCAATATCCACCATGTGCACCTTTGCCTCCTACATGAGGAATCGTATTCCAGCTATGGATATCAACACCGGCTAGACTATTAATCGTATTGATAAGACTAATCGCATCTGCTCCACCTTTAACAGCATGACGGGCAACTACAGTAATGTCTGTGATATTTGGTGTTAATTTCACAATCACAGGGGTTGTGGCTACTTCTTTAGCCCATGTAGTCTGTGCTTGCACAAGATCAGGTTGCTGCCCGGAAGCGGCTCCCATTCCACGTTCAGCCATACCATGAGGACAACCAAAGTTAAGTTCTAGTCCGTCCACACCTACATCTTCGACTCGCTTTACAATTTCATGCCATTTGTATTGTGTTGGTTCCACCATAAGTGAAGCAATGACTGCATGATTGGGGAATCGCTTTTTCGTTTCATAGATTTCTTTGAGATTCACATCCAACGGACGATCAGAGATCAATTCAATATTGTTAAATCCAGCCACTCGTTGTCCATTGAAATTAACGGCTGCAAATCGGGCAGATGTATTAATAATCGGATCACCCAGTGTTTTCCAGACAGCTCCGCCCCAACCTGCTTCAAAAGCACGTTGTACTTGATACCCTGTATTGGTAGGTGGCGCAGAAGCGAGCCAGAACGGGTTAGGGGAACGTATACCTGCAAGATCAATACTCAAATCTGCCATAATTAACAACCTCCCATAAATATCATTTCATTTATACCATAAAAGAGAACACCTTATACGATCGAACTCAGGGAATGATCTTGTTGCGGAAGCAGATGTTTGCTAATGGCATAAGCGGCTAATTTGCCTTGTTGTGCTGCTGATACCACCATTGCTTCACCTTGACCTGCTCCGAATATAATATCGCCAGCCGCATATACTTTAGGATTAGAAGTACGATGAGTAGAAGTATCTATTTTGACAACTCCCCATGAATGTTCCAGTCCGAAATGTTCGATAAGATCTGTACGACGTTCTTGTCCAATCGCTGTTACAACAGCATCTACAGGCATTAAGAATTCAGAACCTTCGACAGGCATTGGTACCAATCGTCCATCTTTACCGATTTCACCTGTTAATTTCATTTGTACACATTCTAGATGGGTGACTTTACCTGTAGCATCACCGATAATTCGTTTCGGTAAAGTTAACCAGTTGAATTCTACGCCTTCTTGTTTGGCAAATTCATATTCAAAATCATAAGCAGTCATTTCTTCACGTGTACGACGGTAGACCATTTTGACATTGGCAGCACCCAAGCGTACAGAACAGGTAGCTCCATCAATTGCAGTATTTCCTGCACCGATTACAGCTACTTTTTTGCCGAGCAGATTGATATTAGGTTGACCTGTTTTGGTCTGTTCAACCAGTTGAATCGCATCATAGACGCCTTCTAGCTGTTCACCTTCTATACGAATAGGAGGGACATATCCCATTCCAGCAGCTAATACGACAGCATCATATTCAGCTAGCAGTTGTTCAGAAGTGATATCGACCCCTACTTTCATATTGGTACGAATATCGACGCCTAATTGTTGAACTTGTTGCACTTCCCACAGAGAGATGGACTGAGGTAAACGGAATGACACAATACCATGTGTATCCAGTCCGCCTGCAAGTGGTTTGGATTCGTAGATGACCACCTGGAATCCTTCGCGTGCTAATTCACGAGCAGCAGCTAATCCAGCAGGGCCTCCACCAATGACAGCTACTTTCTTTTCATTTGATATACCTGCTTCGAATAATTGAGCATCTTTTTCGATAGCCCAATCAGTGGCATACCGTTGTAATCTACCGATATCTATTGGTTTTGAACTTTCATTGAGTACACAGGCGCCTTCACATAGTTCTTCTGTTGGACAGACACGTGCACAACTGGCTCCCACAGGATTAGCATCCATAATTGTATAAGCAGCACCTTTTAGATTGTCGGTAGCGATTCGTTTAATAAAAGAAGGGATATTGATTCCGGTAGGACAAGCTGTTATACAGGGGGCATCATAACAGTATAGACAGCGATTCGATTCTTCTATAGCTCCCTTATGGGTTAGACCAGGCTCTGCTTCAGCAAAGTTGCGCATAAACATATCTGGTGAAAATGAAGTAAATGTAGAAGAATGTTCCATCGGTTAAACCTCCTTAGAATTGTTTGTGTTTATAATGTTAAATAATGTAACACATTTTAATATATTTTCGATATATTTTAGATTTTTTTGTTGAAAATATTTATAAATACCATCAAAATCATAAATATAGTATAATTTATATCTATATAAGTTATGTATTCTGACATTTATATATTAAAACTATAGTCAATGTGTCTTTTTTTTACACTAGACAGAGTGTCTAATTTCGAAAGTTAATTTTTGACGACTGTTTTGAAATGATTGGAATAGAGCAACAAAGCTAGAAGTAGCGCAGAGACAGGTCCGGTTGAACGTTACTTTAGCATAGTTTGGCCTATTCGTTGCTTACAGAAAGGTGGGGGAAATATGGATAGTAACCGTATGTTTACAATCGAAGATGCGATGACAAGACCTTTATTTGCTCAAGCAGAAGTGATCGGTGGAAGTCGAGGAATCTCCAATTCTGTTCGCTGGGTGCATATTCTGGAAAGTTCCAATTTTGAAAGTTTAATTCATGGCGAAGAAATGATTTTGACAACAGGGATACAATTCCATAGTCAACTGACAACAGCGCTTGAATTTATGGACAATTTAATTCAGAAAAAAGCAGCCTGTCTTTGTATTGAATTAGGCGACTTTTTTCAAACGATTCCCGTTGAAATGATTGAGCTTGCCGATCGGTACGATTTTCCATTGATCATTTTTAAAGAAACGGTACGTTTTGTAGATATTACATTGGATCTCCATTCCTTAATTATTAATCACCATCACCGGATGCTCCAAAAGTTAGAACGTATTTCGCGTGAATTCAATCGCCTAACATTAACTTCGCAAGGTACTCATAAAGTGTTGCAATTACTTCATCAAAGCACCCATCATCAAGTAGTTTATTTACAGTTGCAAGGCAAACCTTCTTTTTTTCCAGCATTGTCTCCTGATAAACAACGCCCGTTATTGCAATTTTTCGCAGAGTTTAATGAAAGTATGGATGGTGTACAGCATGATACTGCGCCCTATTTTCGCGAATATGAACAGCAAAGTATTTTATTAAAACCTGTAGGTGCTCTGGATCAGACATGGGCATATATTATGTTGATCTGTCCGCACAAACCGCAAGAATATGAGTGTTTATTGCTAGATTCAGCTTCTCTTTCAATCGCTCAAGAATTGTTGCGTACCCGTTATATGGAAGAACGCAAATTATTTTCGGAAAATTTATGGGTCGAGGAATTGATCTACGGACGTATCGAAGACGAGAATCGACTCAAAAGTCTGATCGGGCCTGATTTTAATATGATGAACGAATTGCCTTATCGTGTCTGTCTGATTGAGATCGAAAATCCTCAAGATGTAAAATGGAACAGTTCAGAAAATGAGTGGGAATCGATCACATTCCATCTTTCACTGGTATTGCGTTCTATTTTTGAAAAGTATCTGTTCCATCCGTTAATCACGCTCAAAAATAATCGACTGACAGTTATAGCGTTGGATAGACAAGCCAAAATGCCTGCGAAGCCAAGACTTCAACAGGCACTACAATCGCTCCAACAGATTCATTCTGATGATAAGCTCAAGCATTTGAAATTAATTATCGGTGTTAGTAAAGCAGGGCATCATTTGAAAAATGCTTCAGCCAGTTATCAGGAAGCAGTACAGGCATTGTCCCTTTATAATTGCTCTGAGAGCACGTTGCTATTTTATGAAGAATTAGGTGTTTTTCAATTACTGCTTAGTCTTAACGATGGCAAAACACTACAGACATTTATTCGCAATTATCTAGGGCCTTTAATCGATCACGATCAGACCAAAGGTAGTGAGTTACTGCTTACACTACGAGTGTATCTTGATCATGACGGTTCCAAACAGATTGCTGCCCAGAAATTATTTATTGTTCGTCAATCGTTATACTATCGATTGGACAAAATTACAGAATTGTTAGGCGAAGATTATATGTCACCCGAAAATCGCATATCGATTCAAGTAGCTTTGCGTGCGTATCAATTTCTGTATCCTGAAAAAATGTCTTTACCTAATGCTCACTCATCACATGTTTGAACGTAGTAATCAAGAACTCCAAGTCTTCGTCGGTTGAAGATAGTGGAGGTGCAAATGTAAGTACATTATTGTAGCCAGCGACCGTATCGCCATTTTTGCCGATAATCAATCCTTTACCTTTACAACCGGCAATAATGGATTTCACGATATCCAGGGAAGCTGGTTTTTTGCTGGTTTTATCTTCGACCAGTTCTACACCTGTTACCAGACCGAAGCTACGAATATCACCAATCAGAGGATGATCGACAATCTCCATCATAGCTGTATTGAGACGTTGCCCTAACAGACGAGCACGTTCAATTAGATTTTCTTGTTCGATCACTTCTAGATTACGTAGTGCTAAAGCGCATGCCGCTGGATTACCACCAAATGTATTTACATGGCGGAAATGTCCATAATCATCGGTTTTATCTTTGAATGCTTCATAAATATCTTTGCGCACAGCAGTAGCAGAGAGAGGAAGATAACCACTCGTTAATCCTTTAGCCATCGTCACAATATCAGGTTTTACTCCAAAATTATGATGACCGAACTTTTGACCAGAACGTCCAAATCCACAGATTACTTCATCAATAATCAGCAATACACCATGAGTGCGACAGATTTCTTGTACACGATCCATATATACTTGATGAGGGATAATAATACCGCCACCTGTAATCACAGGTTCCATAATAACAGCTGCAATCGTCTCGACACCTTCCCAGATGATCATATCTTCGATCGCTTGGGCACACTGTAGATTGAATTCTTCGATCGTTTGCCCTGCTGGACGGCGATAACTATCCGGTGGAGCTACATGAAGAAATCCACCGCTCAACGGTTCATATTTATACTTGCGCTGAGCTTGTCCTGTAGCCGCAAGTGCCCCCATAGAACTGCCATGATACCCGCGATAACGTGATATAAATTTGTGCCGATAATGTTGACCAATCTGTTGTTGATATTGACGGGCAATTTTGAAGGCGGCTTCATTCGCTTCAGAACCACTATTTGAAAAGAAGATCACATAATCATCACCAAGCCAGCTATTTAACTTTTCCGCTAAAGCAATCGCAGGCATATGACTTTGTGTTAATGGGAAATAAGGAAGTTGTAACAATTGTTCATAAGCGGCTTCTGCTAATTCTTTGCGTCCGTATCCAACATTTACACACCATAGCCCAGACATGCCATCCATATAACGTTGACCATTGGTATCGGTCACCCATGATCCACTACCTGTAGCCGCAATCATCGGTGGAGCGGCTTCATTATAAGGAGTAATATTATGCCACAGATATTGTTGATCCTTTTTAATAGCTGATTCGTAGTCTGTTCCTAATTCGAGCATGATGATTTCTCCTCCCGGTTATTTCATAATTGAATATCTAGCTGTGTATAGTAAGTTTGGAAAGATCCATTTAATAGCGAGCAGTTACCATTTTTTTGCGAGTATAAAATTCAACCCCGTCCCGTCCATTAGCATGCAGATCACCATAGAATGACTTTTTATAGCCGGAAAAAGGAAAAAAAGCCATCGGAGCAGGAACTCCCAGATTCACACCTAACATACCAGCATCAATTTCTTCACGAAATTCACGAATTGCTTTGGCGCTGTCTGTATAAATACAAGCACCGTTAGCGAATGGAGAAGTATTGGTGATCTTTATCGCTTCACTTACATCTTTAGCTCGTACAATAGATAATACAGGTGCAAAAATCTCATCTTGCCAGATTTTCATATCTGTCGTCACATGGTCGAAAATAGTAGGGCCGATAAAATAACCTTGCTCATTCACAGCCTGATCTTGTCGTCCATCACGTACTAATGTAGCTTGTTGCTGTTCTCCAGATTCGATATAAGCAATCGTACGTTCTTTATGAGCAGGACGAATCACAGGCCCTAGAAATACACCTTCATCTGCACCGTTGCCTATCGTGATTTCGTTAGCAGCAATACGTAATCGCTCCACCAATTCATCAGCAATTTGTTCATGTACAACGACTACAGCACAAGCCATACAACGTTCACCTGCCGAGCCGAAAGCCGCTGCAATAATATTTTTGACTGCATGATCCAGATCAGCATCCGGTAATACGATCGAATGATTTTTAGCTCCTGCTAAAGCCTGCACTCGTTTGCCATGCGATGTTCCTGTTTTGTATACATATTCAGCAACAGGCTGTGAGCCGACAAAAGAAATCGCTTTGACCTCTTCATGAGCTAGCAATGTATTCACCACATCATGAGCACCGTGCACAATATTAAGGACACCTGATGGGAATCCAGCTTCAGCAAATAATTCTGCTAAACGATTAACCAATAATGGCGTTCGTTCAGAAGGTTTGAGTACAAATGTGTTACCACAAGCAATAGCCAAAGGGAACATCCAGCAAGGAACCATCATTGGAAAGTTAAAAGGAGCAATCCCGCCAATAACACCAATAGGATAACGATACATACCAGACTCAATCCCTGTCGCAATATCAGGCAACTGACTACCCATCATCAGAGTAGGGACACCAGCGGCAAATTCTACACATTCAATTCCGCGTTGTACTTCGCCATATGCTTCTTCCAGACTTTTTCCATTTTCAAGTGTGATCAATGCCGCCAGTTCATCCCAATGCTTCACAAGCAACTGCTGATAATCGAAAAAGTAACGGGCTCGCTTGGGCACAGCGATTTTTTTCCAACTTTGATACGCTGTTTGAGCCACATGAACAGCATGATCTACTTCTTCACTACTGGATAACGGAACATAAGCGATAAGTTCGCCTGTCGCAGGATTGTATACTTCATCCCACTCGGTAGTGGTAGATTCTACCCACTGTCCACCAATATAGTTAGGTACTTTCTGTATCGCCTTGTTGATTACAGACATCTCTAAGAACTCCTTTCAAATCGAGAACATAAGATAGTAGCAATAAATAAGAGCAATAGTGTTATAGGTGATAGAGGAGCAGAATACTACTGTGTTTTGCTAGCCATATCTACAATTTCATTTGTATATGCTTCTTGCACATTGGCGGCTTCTTTAATCACTCCAAATTTCAAAGCAATATCAGCTGTCTGCTGGAACATTTTTTCGTCAGTGTAACCCATTTTGGCTTCATCCATTCCCTGCGGTTGGATTAATTTGGCGACTTCTTGCATCATTTTAAGTTGATGCTCTTTGGTAGTACTGCCTGATTCGGCTTGCTTCATCACACTATCGACAGCGGCTTCAGGATCGGCGATAGCATCTTTCCAGCCTTTTAGCGAAGCACGAACAAATTTGGCGGCTGTTTCTTTGTTAGAATCTAACCACTCTTTATTAGCAAACAGGTTATCTTCCAACATCGCCACACCTTCATTGTTCATATCAATCACATTGAGATCACTATCTTTGAGACCGGATTCTAACAAGATTTGGTACTCGTTATAAGTCATAGCAGAAGCGGCATCCAGTTCACCGCCTAGAAATTGATCCATTGTAAATCCTTGTTTCGTAAAGCTCACATCTTTATTCGGATCAAGTCCATATTTATCGAATAAAGCTAATAATTCAAATTCATTTCCACCCATCCAGTTGCCTACTTTTTTACCTTTTAGATCAGCAGGAGTGTTAATGCCAGCAGATTTTTTAGATACAAGCACCAGACCGCTCTTTTGGAAAATCTGAGCAATTTGGATAAGTGGCATTTCTTGTTCCTGACTGGTCAGCAGACTGCCTACCCAATCTACTCCGATATCTGCGGAGCCTCCGGCAACTTGTTGTTCAGGAACAATATCCGGTCCACCTGGAAGAATTTCAACATTCAGCCCTTCTTGCTCATAGTAGCCTTTGTCTTTTGCAACAAAATAGCCGGCAAATTGTGCTTGAGGCACCCATTTTAACTGTAATTTCACTGTTACAGGTTCAGTGGAAGTCGTTTCCCCTGTACTTGCCGTTGCACCAGCATCTGTTGAAGTACTTTTCATTCCACCGCATCCAGCCAGTACAGTGATCACAATCACCAACATAATCACAAGACTTGCTTGAATTTTTTGTGGTTTTATTTTCATCTTTCATTCCCCCTGAATCGTTAATCTATCCTGAATAGATGGTTATCAAAGTCAAACCAATGGATGCTATACGCATATATGCTTGTTAGGTCAATTTGAATATTCCAGTTCACTATCAGGTACGCTGAGAAGGATGCCAGCGAATACATACTTTTTCTAATCGTTCTACGATCATATAAAATATAATGCCTGCAATAGCAGCAAGTACGATACATGACCAGCCCAAAGGCATTTTAGCAATTTTGATCGAGTTAGAGAGGAGATAACCGAGTCCTTGCGAAGAGAAGAAAAATTCACCGACAATCGCTCCAATCATACTGGCAGTAGCATTGATTTTGAGAGCAGTGAATACATAAGGTAAGCTGTTTTGAATACGCAAATAACGAAATACTTTTGCTTTATTGGCTGCATAAGAATACATCAGATCAAGCGCTAACGGATTCACAGATGACATTCCTTTGTAAGCATTAAGAGCCATGGCAGCCATCGTTGTTGCAGTGACGATAGCGATTCGAGAACCGATACCGTCACCAAACCACAAATTCATAATAGGGGCGAGCGCTACAATAGGCACAGCATTGAGAGCGGCTACGAGTGTTAGACTTCCTGCACCCCAACGTGGAGAAGCCGTAGCGATAAGAGCAATCACAAATCCAAATAAAGAACCTATGATCATCCCCAAAACAGCCTCAGCCAATGTATATCCTGTGTAGGATAGCAATAGACTCCAATTTTCTTGTATAGAGGATGCAATCGCAGACGGAAGAGGAAGTTGATATTTTTTAAGATCAAATATCTTGTGAAAAACCTCGATTTGCCATAACAGCACGAATAAAATACCTAAACAAAGAGGAAGCCATACTTTTCCACCACCTAAAAATGATTTTTTGGAACTATTTCGTGTATGCAAAGGTTGATCTGCGGGTTGTGATTGAAAAGAATCCAGTGTTGTAGAAGAAGTATCAGATAGATATGTAGCTGTTAATTTTTTGTTTTGTAATGATGGTTTTTCCATTAAGAGCGGCCTCCTTTCGAGCGAAATTCCGGCTGCCAGGGTGATACGATACGTTCGATCAAGCTAATCAACCAATAGCTGAGTATGCCAAGCAATGCCCCGACAAAGACAGTCGACCAGAACATATACACATGAGAAGGACCATAATAGAGATTACGAAGCATAATCACGCCTATCCCATGTTGCGCTCCCATCAGTTCAACGAGAATAGCACCGGTTACAGCTAGAGGAGCCGCGATTTTTAATCCGCTAAATAGTCCAGGGATAGCAGCCGGTAAGCGTAGCTTCCAATAAATACTCCAAGGCTTTGCCGCATAGGAATACATTAATTCCAGCGCTGAAGGTTCTACACTACGCAATCCGCGTAACATATTTAGCGCTACTGGAAAAAAAGTAATATACCCCGAAATAATAATGCGCGAGATATATTCATCCCGTACAATTCCATAAATAATAGGAGCCAGACCAAGAACCGGAATCATTTGTGAAGCTATCGCATAAGGAAAAGTTAATTTTTCGATCCAGGTGGAGACACTCATTAATATAGCGAGTATCACCCCTGCTAATGTACCGAGTAGAAATCCAATTCCAGCATTTCCGAAGGTAGCACTTCCTTCTTGTATTAATGTGCCACTGTATTGAATACTGGTTGCCAGTACTTTATGAAGATAAGGAAGCTTCGATTGAGCCAAAGGAAGATGACCTATATTTAAAATGGCCCATGATGCAAGCTCCCAGATCACCAGAATAACAGCGATCCACACAACAGCAGGCAAAAGGCGATTGCGTAAAAAAAGGCTATTTCCTTTCATACGTCACACCCCTTCAAAGCTATCGCGAATCTGCGCAATCAATTCAAAAAATTCCGGGCTATTACGCATTTCCTGTGTACGTGGTCTTGGTAAAGGAATCTCCACCACAGCAGATAACCGTCCAGGATGCGGAGATAATACAAATACCCGGTCTGACAAAAAAATCGATTCTGGAATACTGTGAGTGACAAATACAATCGTATTCTGAATTTTATTCCATACCGATAATAATTCTTCATTTAATCGTTCTCTTGAAAATTCATCCAATGCGGAGAACGGTTCATCCATCAGTAGAATCTCAGGCTCCATAGCAAGAGCTCTAGCAATCGCTACTCGTTGCTGCATCCCACCACTGAGTTGCCAGGGATATTGATCTGCAAATTTTTCTAATCCTACCAATTCCAATAATTCGAGCGCTTTGCGTTCACGTTCACTTTTACTAACGCCTGTTAATTCCAGTGGCAAAGCGACATTCTGTTTTACTTTGCGCCAGTCGTATAACACAGGACTTTGAAAAACGATGCCATACTTTTGCGATAATCGTGCTTCTTTAGCGGTTTTACCTGCTACATGAATAGTGCCATTAGTAGGCTGGATCAGATCAGCCATAAGCCGTAGTAGTGTAGTTTTGCCACAACCAGAAGGCCCTAATAGAGAAACAAATTCTCCTTTGGCAATATACAGACTAACTTGATGAAGAGCCAGTACATCTGCGGTATCTGTAGAGTAACGCATTTCAATATTGTTTAGCTGAATCTCAGGTATGTGTGTTTGATGCGTAACAGTCGAAGCAGTCAAAGACATCTGGTTTCCCCCTTTACAGATTCATAAAACATATGATGATGCTTAATCTAACTAAATAAGTCACATCATAATCAATATCTCGAATGAAATCAATATAATATGTTAGATAATATAACTTTATGTTCGATTAACTAACATATTAAACATAATATGAATTTGTAGCACTAGACAAAAAGTAAGATTGCTATCACAAAATTAAGTCACTTTGTCCAGATCATCGCTGTAAACGCTAAAATCAGAAGAAATCTATCATTTTTTGACAATAAAAAAGGAAAGCGGTATCAATATTGTGCATAAAATTGATATATTAACGAACGATTATGTATAGGTGTATTATTAACATTCGCTTTTTGATTGACAACAATATAATCCTGTCCTAGAATGTAACAAGTAAAGCTGTTTGATATGAAAATAACAACACGTATCAAAGACAGCGAACAGAGTTTTGCGACAATTGAAAAGCACTTCGTATAATCCTGAGAATAGGCTCAGGAGTCTCTACGGATCACCGGAATGATCTCTCTACGGAATGAAGAAATGGCAGTATGGGTTTTCTTTGGCATCTAGTCTAATATCGATATAGGTATAGAATAGATAGTTTTAAAGGTAACATCATGCGCTTTTATTCTGATTTTTAGAGACCCCGATGAACAGCTCGTCCATCGGGGTCTCTTGTCGTTTTCTCTATTCATTTCCAAGAGGAGGAAGATAGCAATAATGGAACGTTTCTTTAAGTTGAAGGAACACGGCACGAGTGTAAAAACAGAGATGGTGGCAGGGTTAACAACCTTCATCACAATGGCATACATTCTGTTCGTCAATAACTTGTTCTTGGGACCGGGTGGAGCAGGCATACCAGCAGAAGGCGTATTTTTTGCTACAGCTGTAGGTGCTGGATTAGTAACTATTTTAATGGGCTTATTTGCAAATATTCCTGTAGCGCTTGCACCAGGTATGGGTTTGAATGCTTACTTTATGACAGTTGTACTTAGCTCCAACGGAATGATTACATGGCAGGCTGCTTTAGGTGCAGTGTTTCTTTCGGGGATTATCTTTATTATTTTAACCATTACCAAAGTTCGTCAGTTACTACTGGTCGCTGTACCACAATCGATCAAATTTGCGATCACTGTAGGTATCGGATTGTTTGTCACTATTATTGGTCTGAAGTTAGGAAATGTGGTTTCAGTATCAGCTACAGTTAAAGGCGTTACAGATGTTGCGCAATTAGCAGCGCCTGTGACAGTCAAAGGTTCTGATTTCCAATTAGCATTAGGAGATTTCATGCATAGCCCGGATACACTACTGGCTATTATCGGGTTATTCGTAATCGGAATATTAATGGTATTACGGGTTAAAGGTGGATTATTGATCGGTATTATCGTTGTCACTTTAATTGGTATTCCAATGGGTGTTACCGATCTAAGTAGCTTGTCGACTGCACATTGGATTCCTTCTTTTGATAATCTAGCTGTAGGGCAATTAGATATCAAAGGCGCAATCGGTATCGGATTATTCGAAATTATCTTTATCTTTACGTTTGTAGAACTATTCGATACATTCGGTACACTTGTTGGTACAGCCGAACGTGCAGGATTGTTCAAAAACAAAGAAGAAGGCGAAAAGAAAATTAGCAAAGCAATGTTGGTAGATGCAGTAGGGGTAAGTGCTGGTGCTGTTCTAGGTACAAGTACGATTACTTCTTATGTAGAAAGTACAGCAGGTGTAGCTGAAGGTGGACGTACAGGTTTGACAGCAATCACAACAGGCGTATTGTTCTTATGTGCATTGTTTATTGCTCCTTTAGCATTGGTTGTTCCTTCTGCGGCAACAGCTCCAGCACTAGTTATTGTTGGTGTACTGATGATGAGTCAGGTAAGCAAGATCGAATGGGACGACTTTATGCAAGCATTCCCTGCGTTTTTAACAATTATCTTTATGCCATTTACAAATGGTATTGCGAACGGGATTTCAGCAGGTATTATTGCGTTCGTT
Organism: Paenibacillus sp. KACC 21273; assembly: GCF_028736095.1. Taxonomy (NCBI): domain Bacteria; kingdom Bacillati; phylum Bacillota; class Bacilli; order Caryophanales; family Paenibacillaceae; genus Paenibacillus; species Paenibacillus sp. KACC 21273. The sequence goes on along the minus strand of NZ_CP117876.1, from coordinate 4,688,417 downwards.
GTTTTAGGATTCTTTAGCAATATCGCTTCTCCGCGCAAAGTAAAAGTACACTGGTTGATGTGGTTATTAGCTATTTTGGTGATCTGTCGCTATGCATTTTTAGGTTCAGAATAATCAAATAGTACGCCCGTGATCATTTCTAGTGCCTTATTTAATAAAAGATTAAATCAATAAATATCAAACACCCCTGTAACAGATCATGAATCTGCTATAGGGGTGTTTGATTTCTTTTCCACAAAATAAACAATAGCTTCATACAAAAACATCAGATAACCTTCTTCACCAAATGTATCAAAGTAACGCACAAACCGTTCGTCAGTTCTATAAGTCTCTGCTATACATAACAAAATACATATATCATCCCCTATAAATTGCGCAAGATACTGACTCCATTGATCAATATAGTACTGGATTTTATCATCCGAGGGAAAACGATCTTGATATAAAGCAATGTTACGAAAAACACTCTCCATATTTGAAGCAAACTGATCATATGCCTGCTTTTTATCAGAGTCAGATAACTTCTCTATATTCCCTTGAAATTCTTGATAGATTTTGTATCACCATAGACTAATTTGGCTTCTAACTCATATTGTTCTTCTATAGAAAGAGTATCAGAGTCATCGAATAGAGTGAGCTTGGAAATATCTGTTCCTTCTATATAATGATCCAACTGTTCAATAACTGTGGTCAACTTTTGTTTTTTCGATTCAAGCAACTGCCGTTGATGGATCAGAATATCGGTCTGTTTCGCTTTAGATAAAGGTAGCATTGTAGCAATCTCTGTAAGGGAGAATCCCATTTCTTTAAATAGCAAAATCGTTTGTAACGTTGCAAGCGTCTGACGATCATAGAACCGGTATCCATTATCAGCAATATAACTTGGCGGCAACAAACCAATCTTATGATAATGATGC
>NZ_CP117876.1:1010000-4682500 GCF_028736095.1 Paenibacillus sp. KACC 21273 | reverse complement strand
CAAGCAGTGAGGCTGGTATGTAGGCAAATCCGCATACCCCAAGGCCAGGCTGTGATGAGGAGCGAAAATTACAGTAGCGAAGGTCATGATTTCACACTGCCAAGAAAAGTCTCTAGCCAGGAAGCAGGTGCCCGTACCGTAAACCGACACAGGTGGGTGAGAAGAGAATTCTAAGGCGCGCGGAAGAACTCTCGTTAAGGAACTCGGCAAAATGACCCCGTAACTTCGGGAGAAGGGGTGCCCCGGTAGTGTGAATAGCACGAGGGGGCCGCAGTGAAAAGGCCCAAGCGACTGTTTAGCAAAAACACAGGTCTGTGCGAAGCCGCAAGGCGAAGTATACGGGCTGACGCCTGCCCGGTGCTGGAAGGTTAAGGGGAGTGGTTAGCGCAAGCGAAGCTATGAACCGAAGCCCCAGTAAACGGCGGCCGTAACTATAACGGTCCTAAGGTAGCGAAATTCCTTGTCAGGTAAATTCTGACCCGCACGAATGGCGTAACGATTTGGGCGCTGTCTCAACGAGAGATCCGGTGAAATTTTAATACCTGTGAAGATGCAGGTTACCCGCGACAAGACGGAAAGACCCCATGGAGCTTTACTGCAACTTGATATTGAACTGGGGTGCGATTTGTACAGGATAGGTGGGAGCCGTAGACATCGGAGCGCAAGCTTCGGTTGAGGCGCCGTTGGGATACCACCCTGATCGCATTTGAGTTCTAACCTCGTACCGTGATCCGGTACAGGGACCGTGTCAGGTGGGCAGTTTGACTGGGGCGGTCGCCTCCTAAAGTGTAACGGAGGCGCCCTAAGGTTCCCTCAGAATGGTTGGAAATCATTCGAAGAGTGTAAAGGCATAAGGGAGCTTGACTGCGAGACAGACACGTCGAGCAGGGACGAAAGTCGGGCTTAGTGATCCGGTGGTACCGCATGGAAGGGCCATCGCTCAACGGATAAAAGCTACCCTGGGGATAACAGGCTTATCTCCCCCAAGAGTCCACATCGACGGGGAGGTTTGGCACCTCGATGTCGGCTCATCGCATCCTGGGGCTGAAGTAGGTCCCAAGGGTTGGGCTGTTCGCCCATTAAAGCGGTACGCGAGCTGGGTTCAGAACGTCGTGAGACAGTTCGGTCCCTATCTGTCGTGGGCGTAGGAAATTTGAGAGGAGCTGTCCTTAGTACGAGAGGACCGGGATGGACGCACCGCTGGTGTACCAGTTGTTCCGCCAGGAGCATCGCTGGGTAGCTACGTGCGGAAGGGATAAGCGCTGAAAGCATCTAAGCGTGAAGCCCCCCTCAAGATGAGATTTCCCAGTATGTAAGACCCCTTGTAGACGACGAGGTCAATAGGTTGGGGGTGGAAGTGCCGCAAGGCATGGAGCTGACCAATACTAATCGGTCGAGGGCTTATCCAAATAAGCTAACACGCGATGTTTTCGTTTTCGGATTCAGTTTTCAGGGAGCAACACACCTGCACGTTTGGTAATGATGGCGGAGGGGTTCCACACGTACCCATCCCGAACACGACCGTTAAGCCCTCCAGCGCCGATGGTACTTGGACCGCAGGGTCCTGGGAGAGTAGGACGTTGCCAAGCAAAATAGTTTTATCCCTTCGGGGTTTTTTTTTCGCCGAAGGGTTAAGATTGTTTTTAATAGGTTGAAGCGTATGAAAAGTTACGCTGTTACTTTTTTAAGCGGCCCGTTGGTCAAGTGGTTAAGACACCTCCCTTTCACGGAGGTAACAGGGGTTCGAGTCCCCTACGGGTCATTAACATATACACTATGCCGGTGTAGCTCAGTTGGTAGAGCAACTGACTTGTAATCAGTAGGTCGGGGGTTCAAATCCTCTCGCCGGCACCATTTATTTTTAATATTAATTTGATTGCTATGGCGGTCGTGGCGAAGGGGTTAACGCACCGGACTGTGACTCCGGCATTCGTGGGTTCAAGTCCCATCGGTCGCCCTTTATAATCTTATAAAGAATTAGCTTGATATTAGTATTAAAATGATGTAAAATGTAATATGTATGTTAAATCAATACTATTACTGCCTAAATTGTATGAGTCATTAGCTCAGTCGGTAGAGCACCTGACTTTTAATCAGGGTGTCGAAGGTTCGAGCCCTTCATGACTCACCATTTTCTTATATGCGCGTGTGGCGGAATTGGCAGACGCACTAGACTTAGGATCTAGCGTCTCACGACGTGGGGGTTCAAGTCCCTCCACGCGCATAGATTTTGCGGACGTGGCTCAGCGGTAGAGCATCGCCTTGCCAAGGCGAGGGTCGTGGGTTCGATTCCCATCGTCCGCTCCAATCTTTATTCAGTGTAGAGCGTATATATTATATACGTTTTTATTCTACGCTTTAATTCATATAACAACTATATTTGTTTATAGTTGGCATGTGTAAGATTTGATTAACATGGTTATTCAGGTTTTATAATATACCTGATGTTAACCATATCCTCTTAATCCGCGGGTGTAGTTCAATGGTAGAACTTCAGCCTTCCAAGCTGATAGCGTGGGTTCGATTCCCATCACCCGCTTTATAAAAAAGGATGTCTGCATTATGCAGGCATCCTTTTTAGTTTTTTATTAATTTAATAGGCTAAAGAATGCGATAAGTGATAAAAGATTATGGATATAGGTTGAATAGTATTGGATAAAAAAGAAACAGCACAGAAGTAACTCTTATTCTGTACTGTTTCTTTTTGTATTACTTTGTTTTTTTATATTGCTTTGCATGTATTTCAAATATATTTTAAACGTATTTAGCTAGGTATTAGTTTTAAAAGATTATTTTAAATTCCAGCGTAAAATCATACCCATCTGGGTGAGTCCTGCACCAAAACCATATAGTAATACGGTATCTCCATTTTTTAATTTATGATCATCTCTTCCTAATTGCAAAGCTAGAGGAATTGAAGCAGAAGAAGTGTTGCCATACCATTCAGCACTGGTAAGTGTATGGTCTAGAGAAAATCCTGTTTTTTCGCAAATCGAATCGATCATTTTGAGATTAGCGCTATGTGGAACGAACCAATTAATATCGGTAAGGGATTGATTGGTCTGATCTAAAAGGTTTTGAATGCCTTTTGGTACTGTACGTACAGCCCATTTATAGACTTCACGACCATTTTGTACGATTTTGCCATTACCAAGCATCGCTTGATTATTGATTTGATCGGATAATCCGGTACGGTATACATGTTCTCCACCAGAACCATCGCTATCCATAAAAGTTCCTAGAAAGCTAGGTTGTTCTGGATCGTATTCGACTAAGGCTGCACCTGCACCATCACCAAATAAAATACATGTGCTGCGATCGGTATAATCTGTTATTTTGCTCATCGTTTCACTAGCAATCACTAGAATTTTGCGATGAAGACCTGATGTGATAAAGCTATTGGCTACATGAAGTGCATATACAAAGCCAGCACAAGTAGCATTGAGATCTAGTGCACCAGCACCTTTGATATTGAAATAAGATTGAATTTGAGTAGCTGTACTTGGAAATACATAATCTGAAGTTGTGGTAGCCACAATAATGAGTTCTACATCTTCCAAAGTACCTGGATAAGTTTTCTGTAGATTTTTGACTGCTTCTATTCCGAGTGTAGATGTGAATTGTTGCTCATTAGCAATACGGCGTTCTCTTATCCCTGTACGTTGAACAATCCATTCGTCAGACGTATCGACTAGCTGTTCAAGATCAGTGTTAGTTAAACGTTTGTCGGGGACATAAGTTCCTAATGCTGTAAGACGAGCTGTTGAATGATTGATAAAGATCACCTCTATATATGATTTGAATGATGTGTATACACTGGAGTAATTGATAATTTGGTTAGATGCTGATTATCTTGTAATACAATGACTGTATAAACCGATTGTATTGACAGAGTTAGATTATGATAGGGTATTTTATAAAAAGGTAGCATAATAATTGTATTTAACATCTTTTAATACTAGGTTATAGTACCAGGTACTAATTTATTTTAAATATAACCTATTTGAACAATATTGTAAATCGATTATTGATTTTGGGATGACTAAGTGATGTTGATATAGCTCGATTGGTTTTGAGGTAATAGTAAATGTTATAATGGAAGCATATGGAGTTATCATACCATACAGAATCATATTGTTTAAATCATGAGAAAAGTATATTTTAAATGATATGCTTTATTTTGCTTGTATGGACTGTTTTATAGTTGAAGTAGTATATAAGTTATACTATGTGGAAAGTGCTAATGATTCAGATCTGACGTAATTTATCATTTTCAGTGAGGTGACTATAGCAATGGATATCAGACAATTAACATTAGAAGATTTTGATGCACGAGCGGAATTAGGAATGTATGCTTTTCAATATCGTAAAACGGCAGAAGAACTGGAGAAAGAAAAACAACATTTTAAACCGGAAAGAACATGGGGCATTTTTGAAGAAGAGCAATTGAGCGCTCAACTGACATTGTTACCGTTACAAACGTACATACACGGGCAAGCTTTTGATATGGGTGGAATTGCAGGTGTTGCGACCTGGCCAGAAAAAAGAAGACAGGGATTGGTTGCGAAGTTATTAGATCATACACTGCAACAGATGAATGAAGCAGGGCAATCGATATCCTTTTTGCATCCGTTTCATTTTCCATTTTATCGTAAGTTTGGCTGGGAGACTTATATTGAATATCGTCAATATACTATTCCTACGAATAAGCTACCTGCTAAAGTTCAAGTTGAAGGTACAATAAAACGTGGTATTCGTGATTTGGATATTTTTAATGCTGTCTATGAAAAATATGCTTCTAATTATAATGGAACACTGGTGAGAGATACCGAGCGTTGGGAACGAAAATTAGTACCGAATAGTGATTTGTTTACCGCTGTTTATTATAATCCTCAAGATCAAGCTTGTGGTTATCTTATTTATGAGATCAAAGATCAGAAAATGAATATTAAAGAATTGGTATCTCTTGATGAACGTTCACGCCAAGCACTATGGACTTTTATTTCCAACCACGATTCAATGGTGACTGAAGTTAATGTGCAAGCACCGATTGATGATTCGTTGTCGTATCTGTTGAATGATCCGCGTATTGAGCAACAGATCGTTCCTTATTTTATGGCGAGAATAGTTAATGTTAAAACGTTTCTTGAGCAATATCCATTTACAGTTGGTAAAGTAGAATCGTTATCAATCCGGGTGAATGATGCGACAGCAGAGTGGAACAATGGGATCTGGGATGTGCTTATTAATGATGAAGGTAAAGCGAAAGTGAGTCGGCGTGAAGCTTTGCCAGAAGGTTTGCAACAAGATCTATGGGATCATAGTGATATTGATACAGATATTCAAGCATTAACTGTAGCATTGATGGGGTATAAACGTCCGTTAGCCTTGTATAGTTGGGGTAAATGGAAAGGCAAGTTAGAAGCTGTTCATATTTTGGAATCACGGATTCCTTTTGCTACCACACATTTGATGGACTTTTTCTAAGCACATGTGAATGAGTGCAGTATTAGTGATGTACGTATAGAGTGATTTTTTAGAATGAACGCTTTAACTGGTGGAAGTTCTTATAGAACGTGAAAGCATATGAATAGTGATACTGTAAAGGAATCATACAGTTCAAATCGTAAATATAAACAGTATGATTTTGCAATGATAATTAAGCTAAAAAAGCTTATCTCTCTACTGAAGTGCATTATACACTTTGTAGAGGATAAGCTTTTTTTTGAATATAGTTGTGCTTTTGCACTATCCGAGTATACTTTTGATGACTGAATGACTGAATGACTGAATGACTGAATGACTGAATGACTGAATGACTGAATGACTGAATGACTGAATGACTGAATGACTGAATGACTGAATGACTGAATGACTGAATGACTGAATGATATATAAAAGATTTCAAAAAAAGATAATTATGGTGTTAATGTAGGAGCTTGACGATGATGAGTGCCTTGTTCATAGCTATATGCTAATTTGATTAATGTGCTTTCATCAAATGGTCTACCTAAAAATTCAATTCCTACCGGCAATTTCTGATTGGTGAATCCAGCAGGAACTGTAATCGCAGGGAAGCCGGAAAAAGGGCTTAACCGATTATTGTCACCTGATACTTGTTCTTCACCGATCGTAGCTGCTGGTTGGGTAGTGGTTGGATAGATAATGGCATCTAGATTCTGGTCTGCCATTACTTTTAAAAGAGATTCGCGTGTAACCTTAGTACGGTTGAGTACGATATCTTTATATTCTTGAGTATCAAGTGTGGCTACAGTGTTACGTTTTTGCATCGCTTCAGCTTGCTTGGGATCAAATTGATTGGATGCTAGAATTTCGGTCAGATTATGATAAGGTGCATTTTCTCCTAAGCTTGCCAGATAATCATTGATTTGAAATTTAAATTCGTAACCACTAAGGCTAGGGTATTTCATAATTTGTTGTAAGTTAGGAATTTGGATAGGAACCGGTGTAGCTCCTAATCTTTTTATATCATCGACAGCCGTATAGACCACTTGAGTGACGGATTTTTCACTGTCTTTTGTATTATTGAACAATTCTGTTGCTATACCGATACGAGCTCCTTGCAGACCATCTGCTTGTAATGAATCGGTATAATTCGCAGGGATATGTCCAACACTATAAGCTGTAGCAATATCGTCTGCATCATAGCCAGCAGTAGCTTGTAATAATATCGCTGCATCTTCTACTGTACGTGCGATAGGCCCACCGACATCTTGAGTGAGAGCGAGTGGAATAATACCATCACGACTGCTTAAGCCTACTGTAGGGCGAATACCGACCAGACTGTTAAATGCAGATGGAATACGAATAGATCCACCTGTATCTGTTCCTAGACCTGCCGCTGCAAAGTTAGCAGCGATAGCAGCTCCTGTTCCACCGCTCGAACCGCCCGGGTAATGATCGAGTGCATAAGGATTCAGCGTCTGCCCTCCAAGTGAGCTTGAAGTAGTAATTCCAAATGCAAATTCATGCAGATTGGATTTGGCTAAAATAATAGCACCTGCTGCTTTGAGCATAGCGATCTGATCAGCGTCTTGATCTGGAATCGAATTTTGAAGACAGACACAACCTGCTGTTGTAGGCATATCGGCTGTATCGAAATTGTCTTTTACAATAATCGGTATACCATGTAAAGGCCCGCGTGCTCCTGTCGTAGCACGTTCTTTGTCTAATTGAGCTGCAATTTCAAGTGCTTTGGGATTGATCGTGAGAATAGCATTAAGCTTGATCCCTTGATCATCATATTTAGCAATACGATCTAAGTATTGTTGTACAAGCTGAACAGAAGTCAGACGACCTTCTTTCATAGCTGATTGCATCTGAGCAATCGTTGCTTCTGTAATCACAAAAGGTTCATTGGTTCCTGGAGAGCCAGCAGCTTGAGCAGAAGAGGTAACACCGTATGTACTGAATGGAGCAACAATTAACGCAATAACTGTAAACCACATAACAATTACTTTTTGATACTTTTTAATATGTTGGATATTAGACAAATAACTTCACTCCTTTGTAAGATATCATCGATTATTGTTGATACATGTAATTAATTATGTATTTTAGTGTTAAAAAAGATAACATGTCAATACAAAAGATCAAACAGGCTTAAATTTGAATATAAAATAATGATTAAAATGATACATATTTAACTGTTCTTTTAAAGAAAATTCGTTACATTAACAAGGAGCAGATAAAATTAATATTTGTGCAAAAGAAATGTGATGTTGCAGTTAAAAGTTTGGTAGAATAAAATGGTAATGGCTTAAATGGAATTATAATCCAGTATAGAAAGAGGAATCAACATGGCAAACAAGTCGGTATACAATTTAGTCATCGTAGGCTATGGTGGAATGGGAAGTTATCATGGGCAATTGATTGAGAAAGTACCTGCACTTGAAGTAACCGGTGTGTACGATATCGTAGACTATCGGATGGAACTTGCTGGACAACATGGTTATCATGCTTATGAAAGTATGGAAGCGGTTTTATCAGATAAAAATGTTGATATTGTATTGATTGCTACTCCTAATGATGTACATAAAGAATTATCGATTCAGGCTTTACGTGCAGGTAAGCATGTTATTTGTGAGAAACCTGTAACGATCAATAGTGCGGATCTGTTAGACATTGTCAAAGTAGCAGAAGAAACCGGTCAGACATTTACAGTGCATCAAAATCGTCGCTGGGATGAAGATTTTTTGATTATCCGTGATATGTTTGAAAAACGGGCTGTTGGAGATGTTTTTCATGTGGAATCACGTGTACAAGGAGCCAATGGTATTCCAGGAGATTGGAGACAGCTCAAAGCTTATGGCGGCGGCATGTTGCTTGATTGGGGAGTCCATTTACTAGATCAGCTATTATTGCTTACTGATAGTAAGATCGAAAGTGTCCATGCTCAGTTGAGTACCATTTTGGATACAGAAGTAGATGATGGATTTACAACAACGATTCGTTTTAAAGATGGATTAACAGCAGTTGTAGAAGTCGGTACAACTAACTATGTTAAATTACCACGCTGGTATGTAAAAGGAACCGAAGGAACAGCAATTATTCAAGATTGGGATCTAAGCGGGGAGATCGTTACCCGTAATACAGAAGTGGAAAAAGTAGAACCCAAACCGATTCAAGCAGGTCGTGGATTGACCAAAACGATGGCTCCACCTTCCGAAGAGTCTACAATTCGTAAATCGATTGAACCGATCCAAAACCCGCCAGAAGAGTTCTATGTGAACTTTTTGTCTGTGATCGAAGGCTCTGCGCAATCGGCTGTACCTAATGAACAAGTACATCGAGTGTTAGTGCTGATCGAGACGATTTTTGAAGCGGCTGAAAAAGATGCAGTGATTCATAAAGAATTTTAACAATAGATAGGTAGAAATGAATTACACAAAAAGCGGGTATTCTATAGTGAAATATAGATATCGGCTTTTTTGTGATATCCAAGTGGACTGTACATATAGCGTTCTATCATAAGAATTGGATCAGCGTATAAGGTCGTGTAATAACCTTAATATTTATTTGAAAAGTGTTACAATATATAGATGTGTATATCGCTGTCTGGATTGCAACGAATACACAGTAGAGAAATAACCGTAAATAAATGATACACAAATATATACAGGAAAGCGAAAGGAATGAATTATATGAAGCAAGTAGTATTAGCTGAAAAGCCTTCAGTTGCAAGAGAAATCGCGCGTGTGATGGGAAGTCATCAGAAACATAAAGGGTATATGGAAGGCCCTAAATATATAGTAACTTGGGCGCTTGGACATCTAGTCGGTCTAGCCGAGCCGGAAGATTATGATACTCGTTATCAGAAATGGAATCTGGACGATTTGCCGATTTTGCCGGAAAGGATGACGTTAAAAGTACTGCGGGAAAGTAGTCATCAATACAAAATTGTACAGCATCTTCTGAGACGAAATGATGTGCAAGGATTGATCGTAGCTACCGATGCTGCACGTGAGGGAGAATTGTTAGCACGCTGGATTATTCAGATGGCAAAATGGAATAAACCTTTTCAAAGATTATGGATATCTTCTCAGACAGACAAAGCGATCCGTGAAGGATTTGCAAAATTGCGTCCGGGTAAAGAATTTGACCGTCTGTATGAATCGGCTCGTTGCCGGGCAGAAGCTGATTGGATGGTTGGACTGAATATTACCAGAGCATTAACCTGCAAATTCGATGCTCAATTATCAGCAGGACGTGTGCAGACACCATCACTGGGTATGATGATGAAGCGTGAGAATGAAATTAAAGATTTCCGCTCTCAAGATTATCATACATTGCAGATTGATCTAGGTGATCTACAAGCAGAATGGCGGAATGCTCAAGGAGACGGACGGATTTTTGAACAACAGAATGTACAGCAGTTAGAGCAGTCTTTGGCAGGCAAGCAAGCGAAGATTGTATCGGTCAAAAAGAATGAACGCCAAGAACCTCATCCACTAGCGTATGATCTGACAGAGTTACAGCGTGATGCGAATAAAAAATATGGATTTTCTGCTAAGCATACGTCTAATGTATTGCAAAAGTTATATGAGCAACACAAAATCGTCACGTATCCGCGTACTGATTCACGTTATTTGTCTTCAGATATGACAGATACATTCAAAGAACGTTTATCCAGTGTAGCGGTAGGTCCATATGCGCCACTCGCACGTCCTTTATTACGCAATGCACTTAAAATTGATAAACGGATTGTAGATGATAGCAAAATTAGTGATCATCATGCGATTATCCCTACAGAAGAAATAGTATCTTTGAACGCACTTACAACCGATGAGCGTAAACTGTATGATCTGATTGCGCGCCGTTTTATCAGTTTATTTTATCCACCTGCTACTTATGATACGGTTCAAGTGATTATTGAAGCCGCAGGAGAGCAGTTTTATGCCAAAGGGGTTACGATCAAAGATTCAGGTTGGCGTGCTGTATATGGTGATCAGTGGAATGAAGAAGATGAGGATGAAGAAACCGATTCACATCATCGTTCATCAGAGCATGGAGCAGATCACCGGGGAACGCAGAAATTGCCTGAACTCAAACAAGGGGAATCGAAAATGATCGCTCGCTGTGTTGTTAAAGCAGGTCGTACGATGCCACCTAAACGATATACAGAAGCCGCTCTGTTATCACAAATGGAAAAACATAGTCTGGGTACGCCAGCAACTAGAGCAGATATTATTGAAAAATTAGTCTCTTCTGATACGATCGAACGTAAAGGCAATCATCTGCATCCTACAGGAAAAGGCGCACAATTGATCGAATTGGTGTCGCCTGAACTGCGAACGCCTGAATTAACAGCACGTTGGGAACAGCAGTTAGAAAAAATTGCTCGTGGACAAGGGCAACCGGCTCCATTTTTACAAGAGATTCGTCAGATGGCGCAATCGATGGTCGATGGTGTGAAAAAGAGTGATGTGAATTATAAGCCACACAATGTCTCTTCCAGTCATTGCCCTGAATGTGGAACACGAATGTTAGAGAAAAAATCGAAACGTGGCACATTCTTGATCTGTCCAAGTGAAGATTGTAGTTATCGTCGTTCGACTGAAAAGCAGTTATCGAATCGTCGCTGTCCACAGTGTCATAAAAAAATGGAAATCAAAGACGGAAAAGCTGGAAAGTATGTACAATGTCTCGGTTGTGGAATTACCGAAACGTTAAATAAAGACGGCGGTCGCCCGGTTAACAAACGTGAACAGCAAAAGTTAGTGAAGCAATTTGAAAAGAAAGAATCGTTTGGTTCAAGTCTGGGTGATTTGCTAAAAGCTGCTTTGGAAGAGAAAAAAGAATAGAGATAACCTAATAACACAATTGAAAGCTCTTTAGCCGTAATAGTAGCTAAAGAGCTTTTTGGTATGCAATGGCAACTATTTTCTTAAAATAATCGTTGACGAAAATATTTTCATAATCTATATTTAAAAGAAAATATTTTCAGGTGGTGTAACTAAATGAAAACTTTTTTCGAGAAGGCACAACGGTTTGGTAAATCTTTTATGCTTCCGATTGCTGTATTACCAGCAGCAGGGTTACTGCTAGGCATAGGGGGAGCACTCTCTAATCCTAATACAGTAAGTACATATCCTGTACTACAGATTAGCTGGTTACAGTATATTTTCAAAGTGATGAGTAGTGCAGGAGATATTACGTTTAGCAATCTAGCATTGATTTTTGCGATCGGGGTAGCGGTTGGACTGGCACGCTCGGATAAAGGAACAGCAGGGTTGGCAGCGGCACTGGCGTATCTAGTGATGAATGCTTCGATCAATGCGATGTTGATCAATAGTAATCAACTGGTTACTGAAAATATGGCGGCAGCCGGTCAAGGTATGATTCTAGGGATACAATCGTTACAGACAGGTGTGCTAGGCGGTATTATTATCGGCTTAGTGACAGCAGGTCTTCATAATCGATATAACAAAATTGAGTTACCTCAATTTCTAGGATTTTTCGGTGGTTCTCGGTTTATCCCGATTGTTTCTTCATTTGCAGCGATATTTGTAGGGTTAGTGTTATTTCTAGTATGGCCAACAATTCAATTAGGGATTACCAAGTTAGGTGGAATCGTAGATGCGACCGGATATGTAGGCACATTATTTTATGGATTCTTTCTACGGATGTTAGGGCCGCTTGGATTGCATCATATTTTTTACCTCCCTTTCTGGCAAACCGGACTTGGTGGTACAATGGAAGTATCTGGTAAGATAGTGGAAGGAACCCAGAACATTTTCTTTGCTCAATTAGGTGACCCTTCGACTGAAAAATATTTCTCAGGTACATCGCGCTTTATGTCAGGACGCTTTATTACAATGATGTTCGGATTGTTGGGAGCTGCATTAGCGATCTATCATACTGCACGTCCAGAACGCAAAAAGGTTGTCGGTGGCTTAATGTTATCAGCGGCGTTGACGTCTTTTTTGACAGGAATTACAGAACCATTGGAATTTGCCTTTTTGTTTGTAGCTCCATTCTTGTATGTTATTCATGCTGTGTTTGATGGATTTGCTTTTATGCTGGCACATATATTTCAGATTACGATTGGTCAGACATTTTCCGGTGGCTTAATTGACTTTATTTTATTCGGTATTTTACAGGGAAATGCCAAAACCAACTGGATCTATGTACCGATAATCGGGGTGGTGTGGTTCGCTCTATACTATTTCACATTCCGCTTTTTAATCGTCAAATTCAATCTCAAAACACCGGGGCGTGAAGATGAGACTGTAGCAGATACGAACGGAAATACAGCAGGTGGAACAGGGTCAACAACACCGATAACCGATGCTGTAGCCACAGATCATAGTGAAGTTGATACTTCTCGTCCGGCTGTGATACTCCGTGCATTAGGTGGCAAAGAAAATATTAAAGATCTGGATTGTTGTGCAACCCGTCTACGGATATCAGTCTATCAACCAGATCAAGTATCACAGGATCGCTTGAAACATTCAGGTGCCAAAGGTGTGCTGATTAATGGTAATGGTGTGCAAGTGATCTATGGTCCGCAAGTGAGTGTTATTAAAAATGAAATCGAGGAATATATGGAAATGGAGTGAATACAATATGGATTTGGATTCATTGGGATTACAGCAGGGGTTAATCGTATCGTGTCAGGCATTAGAACACGAGCCTTTGCATAGTTCTTTTATTATGGGAAAAATGGCAGTTGCCGCTCAAGAAGGTGGAGCTGTAGGAATTCGAGCGAATACTGCGCAAGATATTAAAGAAATCAAACAACAAGTATCATTGCCTGTGATTGGAATCGTCAAACGTAATTATGGAGACCATCCTGTATTTATTACACCGACGATAACCGAAATTCATGAATTAGCAGAGTCTGGTTGTGAAATTATAGCGTTAGATGCGACTTCACGTCCTCGTCCGGATGGTGTCACATTGGCTGATCTGGTCAAACAAATTCGTCTGCTATATCCTGAACTGTTATTGATGGCAGATGTATCGACTGTAGAAGAAGGCGTTGTTGCTGAACAGTTAGGATTTGATCTGGTATCGGCTACGCTGGTAGGTTATACAGAATATACAGCTCATCAGAAAGTGTATGAAAATGATTTTGAGATTCTAAAAGAAATGGTTCGTCAGATCAAGACTCCTATTGTAGCTGAAGGAAATATTATGACACCAGAGATGGCGGCACGTTGTCTGGAACTTGGTGTATACAGCGTGGTAGTAGGCGGAGCGATCACACGTCCGCAACAGATTACAGCACGTTTTATGGACAAAATGAAACAAGTTCGTCCTGCATCGATTGCAACAGAATAGATTTGTGCTGCACATTCTATCTTATCAACATCAATCATAGTAATATCAAAAAAAGAACCGAAAATAATTATCGGTTCTTTTCTTTGTCTGAAATTGGCATTATGAATGATCTTGTTTGTACAAAGCATGGAGTGTACGCTGACGTGCAGATAATCGTTCTTCATTTTGGAGCAATAACATCGAGATCATATCAAGCACATAGATAATCGCTAATTGACTATTGATAAACGGGATATCGCCCATACGCTGTAAGCCGGGTGTAAATAGACATAGATCAGTTGTTTCTGTAAAAGGCGTATGATCGAAATTAGTAATTCCGATGATCTGAGCTTGATTTGTTTTGGCAATGCGTAGAGCACTATTCACTTCAGTGGTATGACCAGAATTGGATAATCCAATCACCAAATCCTGTTTATCCATCAAAGACGCATTCATCATCATCATATGCGAATCAGTAACAGCATCAATTAAAATATTCATTCGCATTAGACGATACTTGAACTCTAGCGCGGATAAGCCAGAGCTTCCTAATCCGTATACATAGACACGTCTGGCTTGCTGAATCTGCTGAACGACTTCTTCAATCATCTGAGGCTTGATCATATCAGCAGTTGCCATAATAATTTCATTGTATAAATGTCTTGTCTGTGCAAAAAAATTAAGCTCATCTCGTGGAATATCAATTTCTCGATTTAAGCTTAGCTTAAAATCTATAAAATTACTAAATCCTGCTTTGCGACAAAAACGTGTGATTGTAGACATTGAAGCTTGTGTGCGCTCGGAGAGATCACGAATATTGATATTATGAATAGAATTTTTATGACGCATAATATAATCTGCAATTTCTTTTTCTTTGGCAGATAATTGTTGGTATCGTAATTGTAGTTCGTCGAGTACATTGAGAGCCATAATTCATCCTCCTTAAACGCCTGATCATATAAGCGCGACTCAGTTTCTATAAAAAATGATTTTTTATATTCGTAGCATATGTTAGATTGCGGTTAGATAGTAGGGAGCGAACAGTTGATTTCTTTCTATTATAGTATAGTTTGAAGAGCGATCTCTATATTATAGGATAGTGCCATCAAATAATGGAATTATGCTATGTGCTTTTGATCATTTTACCGTTACACTAAAAACAAATGCGATAGAATAACTGGATATTCGGTATTGAGCCGATCCATCAGAAAGGGATTATTCCATGTCTATATTTTTCGATACTACTCAATCGACTTTTCATTTACAATCTCGTTCAACGAGTTATGTTATTCAATTAATGAAATCGACTCATTTGGTTCATTTATATTGGGGACCTCGTCTACAAGGAACATCTATTGGTAGTCTGCTACAACAGATAGAACGTGCTTCATTTAGCCCGAATTATCATGCAGATGATCGTACTTTTTCTTTTGATACTTTACCACAAGAATATCCAGGTTATGGTCGTGGCGATTATGGCGAACCTGCTTTTGAAGCTAAACATAGTAATGGTACAACAGTCAACGATCTACATTATGTAAGTCATACTATTACAGCAGGCAAACCGAAACTTCAAGGATTACCAGCTACATATGTAGAGCAGGAGCAGGAAGCAGATACATTGGAAATTGTATTGCGTGATAAATTGACCGGGCTTGAAGCTGTAGTCAGCTATACTGTATTTAACGAATTGAATGCGATTACACGTTCTGTGAAATTCCGTAATGATGGAACAACAACACTTCATATTCAGCGTGCACTAAGCAGTAGCGTAGATTTGGCAGATGATGAATATCGGATGATGCAATTGTCTGGTGCATGGACTCGTGAACGCCATGTTCATTACCGTACACTTGCTCCGGGATTGCAACGGATCGAAAGTAAGCGTGGTTCCAGTAGTCATCAGCAAAATCCGTTTATCGCTTTGCTTGGTAAAGATGCGAATGAAGATCAAGGGCAAGTCTATGGCATGAGTCTTGTCTATAGCGGTAACTTTGTCGCTCAAGTCGAAGTCGATCAATTCCATACCACTCGTATGCAGATTGGATTGTCTCCGTTTGATTTTGAATGGAAATTAGAAGCAGGTGATACGTTCCAGACACCGGAGGCGGTACTGGTTCATTCTTCTGAAGGATTGGGAGGAATGTCTCGCACGTATCACAAATTGTATCGTACACGTCTAAGTCGTGGGGAACATCGTGATCAAGTGCGTCCTATTTTGATTAATAATTGGGAAGCGACTTACTTTAACTTTGATGCACCGAAGATCAAATCTATTGCAGCAGCAGGAAAAGAGCTAGGGATTGAGCTGTTTGTATTGGATGATGGTTGGTTCGGTCATCGTGATGATGATCGTACGTCACTTGGAGATTGGGTAGAAGATCGTCGCAAATTACCAGAAGGTCTGGGCAAACTGGCAAAAGAAATTACAGCTACAGGTATGCAATTTGGATTGTGGTTTGAACCGGAAATGGTATCTCCAGATAGCGATCTATATCGCGCTCATCCTGACTGGTGTCTGCACGTGCCGGATCGCAGTCGTACAATGGGACGTGAACAATTGATTCTGGATTTGTCCCGTCAAGATGTATGTGATTATATTGTAGAGTCGGTTAGCGCTGTGCTATCTTCTGCACCGATTACGTATGTGAAATGGGATATGAACCGCAATATGTCTGAGATTGGTTCTGCTCTGTTGCCAGCGGATCGTCAACGGGAAACAGCACATCGGTATATGCTTGGACTATATAGTGTTTTAGAAAAAATCACTTCTACATTCCCACATATTTTATTTGAAAGTTGCTCTGGTGGTGGAGGTCGATTTGACCCGGGAATGCTATATTATATGCCACAAACATGGACAAGTGATGATACAGATGCGGTTGAACGTCTTAAAATTCAGTACGGTACCAGTATGGTCTATCCAGCAAGTGCGATGGGCGCGCATGTATCTGATGTACCGAATCACCAAGTCGGACGAATGACTTCGTTTACGACTCGTGGTCATGTAGCGATGTCTGGTAATTTCGGTTATGAGCTCGATCTGACCAAGCTTACAGATACAGAAAAGCAAGAAGTTAAAGAACAAGTAGCTCAATATAAAGAGTTGCGCGAACTGATTCAATTTGGTGAATTTTATCGTTTGCTCAGTCCTTTTGAAAGTAATATTACGTCATGGATGTTCGTCTCGGAAGATCAGCAAGAAGCATTTGCAGGTTATTTCCAAGTGTTAAGTGTGCCTAATGGACCACTTCGTCGTCTGAAATTAAAAGGGCTTGATCCACATCGTCGTTATTCGATGTCTGTCAACGGTGTTACAGATCCTAACACTTATGCAGGGGATGAATTGATGTATCATGGTATTATTGCTCCGTATGCGCAAGAAGATTTCTATAGTGCTTTGTTTGTATTCAAAGCGGTGGAATAGTACACTTACACTGTAGAGATTGAATTAATGGAGGCAGGCAGAAATGGAACAGATATTAGGAGTCTGGCTGCTGATTGTCAATATTGTTGCTTATATCGTAATGGCAATAGACAAAAAACGTGCACAACGTCATCGCAGTCGTGAACGTATACCAGAGAAAACGTTGTTTATCTGGGCGGCTATCGGTGGTGCATTAGGTATTTGGATCGCTATGATGACCAAGCGACACAAAACCAAACATCGTTCATTTGTAATAGGCGTTCCGCTGTTATTGGTTCTGAATATCGTGGTATACGGCTATGTATGGATGACATGGATACGCTAAATAACGTAATAAGTCAAAGACCTGATGAAGATTCGTCAGGTCTTTGTTTCGTTTCATGAAATGAGCATAACGGGTAATAAAGGAGTATACTGAATGTATAACACTTATGATTATCTGGATAAGTGTTACGGATGGATGATATCTTCATTCTGTTGACCAGCTTACATAACAACAGATATCCTACAGAATCCTGATCTCAGAAATCCAGACGCAGCATAATCACACCACCAATGGATACCCACTGGCATAGAGGAGATGGATAATATGTTATTTTCCAAAATTTTATTAGCATACGATGGTTCTAAAGCATCAAACAAAGCGTTAGATCGTGCAGTGGAATTAGCCAAAGCAGCTCCACATGCTGAAATTCATGCTATTCATGTATTTGATTTCCCACGTTATTTTGTAGGCGAAGGGATTGTACCTGTACCGACTACATCTAACGAAGAATTGTATGAATTAGCTACCCAAACAGCGAAAGAAGCTAAACGTCGTCTAGAAGCAGCTGAAATTAGCAATACGATCAGTGTTGAAATGATTCAGGGTGCAGCAGCACAAAATATCTTAGAATATGCTGAAGCTAATCACTGCGATGTTATTATTATCGGTAGTCGTGGACTAGGCAGTATTCGAGAATTTGTACTGGGTAGTGTAAGTCATAATGTTGTTCAACATGCTAAAATCCCAGTATTGATTGTGAAGTAAACGCAATACAATCAGTACGAACTACGTGTAAAGATGAATAGGTTACTATGATCAAGACGTATATAATCAATGTCCGAGTGACAATGGTTCTATGCGTCTTTTTTATTTTGATATAGAATAACGCAGAAAAAATCAAAGATGAAAGCCTTTAAATACGAACAATAGAATATTAGCGACATAAAACGTTCGTCTTTAAGTTGACATGATGTGTTGTAGATTGGTACACTAACACATGAAGCTTATTAAACGTATGAAATAATGACTCGTATAAAATCGGGAATATGGCCCGGACGTTTCTACCCGAATACCGTAAATATTCGGACTACGAGAGTAAACAGATAGATCGATGTGATTGCAGTCATTACAGCAGACTATACCTTTGTTTTGAAGTGATACGTCTGTGTAGGCTGATGACCATACTTTGTCTTTCTGTAAGCTCCTGAAGTCCGAAGAACCTGGAAATGAACATCTTTCTAACAGGATCTGCGGATTTTTTTCGTGTTAAGCGGTTCTAACACTGTGAGAACAAGTGAATGTTATGCTAAATACAATGATAGATTACTTATAGAACACGATAAATTAATTTTATTCTGGAAAGTAGGTTATCACATGTCGGTACAGGTTGCTGTTGTAATGGGCAGTAAATCAGATTGGGAAACGATGCAACATGCTTGTCAGATGCTAGATGAATTAGAAATTGCCTATGAGAAAAAAGTGGTATCTGCTCATCGCACACCGGATTTGATGTTTGAATTTGCAGAACAAGCACAAGAACGAGGTATCAAAGTGATTATTGCAGGTGCAGGCGGAGCGGCACACTTGCCGGGTATGATCGCAGCCAAAACATTACTACCTGTGATTGGTGTGCCTGTACAGTCTGCTGCACTGAAAGGTCTGGATTCATTACTATCGATCGTTCAGATGCCTGGTGGAATTCCTGTAGCGACTGTAGCGATTGGCAAAGCAGGTGCAACAAATGCAGGATTGTTAGCGGCACAGATGATCGGTGCTTTTGACCCTGAAGTGATGAAGCGTGCAGAAGCTAGACGGGAACGGATTCGTCTAGAAGTGATCGCTTCGAGTGATACGCTATGAGTGAGATTCGATCTTCTAAAGTGATTCCACCTGGCTCTACGATCGGCATTCTAGGTGGCGGACAATTAGGACGCATGATGGTATTGCAAGGCGCACCGCTGGGTTATCAATTTATTACACTGGATCCAGCGACGAATGCACCTTGTGGTCAGGTGAGTCAGCAGATTGTAGGGCGTTATGATGATCCACAAGCTGCTGAAATGTTAGCCAGTCAAGCCGATGTGATTACGTATGAATTTGAAAATGTAGATGCCGATGTAGCCGCATTGTTAGAGCAGAAATCGTATGTACCGCAAGGCAGTCAATTGTTATATACGACTCAACACCGCTTGCGTGAAAAGCGTGCGATTGAAGCGGCAGGCGCAACCGTTGCTCCATATATGGAAGTGCGAAGCGCAGCCGAAACCTTACAAGCTGTTCAACAGTTCGGAACGCCTTGTGTACTCAAAACAGCTACAGGTGGATATGATGGCAAAGGACAGTTTGTGATTCGCAGTGAAGAGCAAGCTCAGCAAGCATACGACGAATTAAGCGTCGCAGGCACAGAGTTAGTGGTAGAGCAATTTATTCATTTTCAATGTGAATTGTCTGTGATCGCTGCTCGTAGCTCGAATGGAGAAATTAAAACTTTTCCGGTAGCTGAAAATATTCATATTGATAATATTCTTCATCTCTCAATTGTTCCTGCTCGTGTGTCGGAAGAAGTACAGCGCAGAGCAGAACAGATGGCGGCAGATATTGCAGAGTCGATGGATGCAGTAGGATTATTAGCGGTTGAACTGTTTTGTACAGAAGATGGGCAGTTATATGTGAATGAATTAGCACCTCGTCCGCATAATTCCGGTCATTATACGATTGAAGCATGTGATACTTCGCAGTTCGAACAGCATGTAAGAGCAATCTGCGGATTGCCTTTGGGAAGTACGACATTACGCTCACCTGTCGTTATGGTCAATATTCTGGGAGAACATATCCCGGCGATTACTGAAAAAATGATGCAGGTTGATCTATCAGCGAATTCATTACATGTGAACCCTAAGTACCATTTATATGGGAAAGAAGAAGCCAAACACAAGCGCAAGATGGGACATATCAATGTGCTGTGTCATAATATAGAAGATGCTCTGGCATGGATAGACCAAACGAATATATGGAGGCAAGAATAAACTTATGATCGAACGTTATAGCAGACCTGAAATGAGAAATATCTGGAGTGAAGAAAACAAATTTAAAGCATGGTTGGAAGTGGAAATTTGCGCTTGTGAAGCATGGTCTGAATTAGGAGTTATTCCAAAAGAAGATGTAGAAAAATTACGTGCAGGTGCTTCTTTTGATATGGATCGTATTTATGAGATCGAAAAAGAAACGCGTCATGATGTAATTGCATTTACCCGCGCGGTATCTGAAAGCTTGGGCGAAGAGCGTAAATGGGTACATTATGGGTTAACATCGACAGACGTGGTAGATACAGCACTTGGTTATTTATTGCGCCAGGCTAATGAAATCTTGGAACGTGATATTATCAATTTTATCGAAATTTTGAAAGAAAAAGCGATCGCTTATAAAGATACACCGATGATGGGACGTACGCATGGTGTTCATGCTGAACCGACAACATTTGGACTGAAAATGGCACTATGGCATGAAGAAATGAAACGTAACTTGGAGCGCTTCCGTCATGCGGCAGACAATGTACAATACGGTAAAATCTCTGGAGCTGTAGGAACGTATGCGAATATTGATCCATTTGTAGAAGAATTCGTATGTAACAAACTAGGCACCAAAGCGGCTCCAATCTCTACTCAAACATTGCAACGTGATCGTCATGCTGAATATATGGCAACACTCGCATTGGTAGCGACATCGCTTGATAAATTTGCAACCGAAGTACGGGCACTGCAAAAGAGTGAAGTACGTGAAGTAGAAGAAGCTTTTGCTAAAGGTCAAAAAGGTTCATCTGCTATGCCTCACAAACGCAATCCGATCAGCTCTGAAAATATCTCCGGTCTTTCCCGTGTGATTCGTGGTCATATGGTATCAGCATACGAAAATGTGACATTATGGCATGAACGCGATATTTCACATTCATCGGTAGAACGTATTATTTTGCCAGATGCAACGATGTTGCTGAACTACATGCTCAATCGCTTCGGTAACATTATCAAAAACTTGACGGTGTTCCCTGAAAATATGCAACGCAATATTCAACGTACGTATGGAGTTCCTTTCTCCGGTCGTGTGATGACTAAATTGATCGATAAAGGGATCAGTCGTGAGCAAGCGTATGATACGGTTCAGCCTCGTGCGATGCAAGCATGGGAAGAACAACGTTCATTTAAAGATATTATTTTGGAGACTCCTGCAATTACAGAACTATTGAATGCTGAAGAAATCGAAGAAGCATTTAATCCATCGTGGCATTTGAAGCACGTTGATACGATTTTCAAAAAACTCGGTCTGGAATAGGAAAGAGGGGACACAACACATGATATCGCAAGCAATCACAACAGCTGTTGATCTGGTCAATGCACCGCTGATCTATAAAGGTAAAGTGCGTGAGTTGTATGATCTGGGCGAGCATTACTTGATCGTTGTTACCGATCGCATTTCTGCATTCGATTATGTACTTGATCCACCTGTACCGCACAAAGGGGAAGTGTTGAATCGCTTGAGTGCTTTCTGGTTCGGGCAAACGACTCACCTGATTGATAACCATGTTGTACATATCGATGTTGATCAATTAGGGGACATCGTACGTGATAAAGATGCATTGCGTAACCGTATTATGGTGACACGCAAAGCACAGCGTATCGATATGGAATGTGTAGTACGTGGTTATATTACAGGCGGTGGATGGAGACAATATCAAGAAACCGGTCAGGTGAATGGTATCGATCTTCCAGAAGGCTTGCGTAAAAATGGCGTGTTCCCGAATCCATTGTTCACTCCAGCTGCTAAAAATGATATCGGTCATGATGAAGATATTTCTTTTGACGAAATGAAAAATCGTATCGGTGCAGAGCTTGCGGAAGAGTTGAAAGCGAAAAGTATTCAACTGTACGAATATGCCCGTCACTATTGCGATCAACACGATATTATTCTAGCCGATTGCAAATTCGAATTCGGTCTAATCGATGGCAAAGTGGTGCTTATTGATGAAATTTTCACTCCGGATTCATCACGCTTTTGGGCAAAAAACAACTATGCACTGGATATCGAAATCGACAGCATGGATAAAGAGCCGGTACGGTCTTATCTGGCAGGCACAGATTGGGACAAAAATAGCCAACCTGATCCTTTACCAGATGCAGTCGTTCAAGCCACATCCGACCGCTACCTATCCATATATCAGAAGTTAACGGGTGGGCAATTGGTTTGATCCTTGGGGGACCGCTGCGGGAAAGAAATCATCCTGCCGATCGCTGGTAAGACTTGGATATCTTGAATAACCGCCAAGCGGTTAATATCCAAATCTTAAAGGCGAACGCTACGCTTCTTACGGATGATTTCTTTCCCTCCGCTCGGATCGAGATCAATTGGCGCTCGTTAGGGGTGGGGCAGAAAAGATAAGGATGTCATGGTGTTCACTTTGCGGACTTTTTATATAAAAGTGGTGGAGTAAGATTAATTGGTGATGAGTGTTGCCGAGTGATAGTTAATAGTAAGAAACTCGAAAACCTCTATCATCTTACTCAATCATCATAGTGGTCTACCAAGTAACATTGTCTGCTCACCTCCCCTATCTGATTGAGATTGCGATCTGATCTATCAAGCAGAATTGTAGCTCTTTGCTCTAAACTAAGCATTTACACACTAAGTACAAATAAAGTGATTCTTCGATCAAAGCGAAGGGAACGGAATGATTCTGAAAGGAGCCTTTAAGACTCGGATATCGACCGCCCAGCGGTCATTCAAGATATCCGATCTTACCAGCGACGACCAGAATAATCCGTGACCATAGCGGGGTATCTAAAGAATCACCAAATCTTGATTTTCAAAGTTCTCAAAGTAAAGCAATCACCACTCTGATACACCCAGCAATATCAACTCAGCATCACCTAATCTAAGGAGGAACAAAAATAACATGATTAAAGCTACTGTCTACGTGACCATTAAGCAAAGCGTACTTGACCCACAAGGTGTTGCTGTTCAAGGTGCACTTCATTCGTTAGGATTCAATGAAGTCGAGAGTCTTCGCATCGGGAAGTACATGGAGATTGAATTGGATACAGATAATCGTGAAGAAGCAGAAGAACGCCTCAAAGTGATGTGCGAGAAGTTGCTAGCTAATACGGTTGTTGAAAATTACCGTTTCGAACTGGAGGGTTAAATCCATGAAATTTGCAGTCTTGGTATTTCCGGGCTCTAACTGTGATATTGACTGTTTTAAAGCAGTCGAAGATACGTTAGGGGAATCGGTAGAGTATGTATGGCACACAGCGACAGATCTGTCAGCGTATGATTGTATTTTAGTTCCAGGTGGCTTTTCCTATGGAGATTACTTGAGATGTGGAGCGATTTCTCAATTTGCTCCGGTAATGACAGAAGTAGCCAAAGCAGCAGAGCAAGGCAAATATGTGCTCGGCATTTGTAATGGATTCCAGATTCTCACTGAAGCTCGCCTTTTACCGGGTGCTTTACTTCGTAACGAATCAATGAAATTCCGTTGTCATGATACATTGCTTACTGTAGTTAACAATCAGACTCCATTTACTCGTGATTATGCAGATGGTGAAGAAATAACGATTCCGATTGCTCATGGCGAAGGGAACTACTATTGTGATGATGCAACATTGGAACAACTGAAAGCGAACAATCAGATCGTGTTCCAGTACGGACATAATCCGAATGGATCACTACATGATATTGCAGGGATTTGTAATGAACGTGGAAATGTTGTAGGTATGATGCCTCACCCTGAACGTGCAGTGGATGAATTGTTAGGATCAGCAGATGGTAAAAAAATGTTTACATCTATTTTGAAAGCTTGGAGGGATCAACATGATGCAGCAAACATCCGTTAAGGAACCGACGGCGGAGCAAGTCGCAGACCAGCAAATATACAAACAAATGGGTGTATCGGACAGCGAGTATGAGTTGATCTGCGGTTTTCTCGGACGGAAACCGAACTACACAGAAATCGGCGTATTTAGTGTAATGTGGTCGGAACACTGCGCATACAAAAACTCCAAACCGTTACTTCGTCGCTTCCCAACTTCTGGTCCTCGTGTATTAATGGGACCGGGTGAAGGTGCAGGGATTGTAGATATTGGTGATAATCAAGCGGTTGTTTTCAAAATTGAAAGTCATAATCATCCATCTGCGGTAGAACCTTTTCAAGGAGCAGCAACAGGTGTAGGCGGGATTATCCGCGATATTTTCTCTATGGGAGCACGACCTGTAGCAGTATTGAATTCTTTACGCTTCGGTAAGCTCGAAAGTGAACGTGTGAAATATTTGTTCGAGCATGTGGTATCCGGGATTGCAGGTTACGGTAACTGTATCGGGATTCCTACGGTTGGCGGCGAAGTGATGTTCGATGAAAGTTATGACGGAAATCCACTGGTTAATGCAATGTGTGTCGGATTGATCGATCATGACAAAATCCAACGTGGTGTCGCTAAAGGAGTAGGTAATCCGGTATTTTATGTAGGACCTCCTACAGGACGCGACGGGATTCATGGCGCTACATTTGCATCAGAAGAATTAACAGAAGAATCAGAAGCACGTCGTACCGCAGTACAAGTTGGCGATCCATTTATGGAGAAGCTTGTCATGGAATCTTGCTTGGAATTGATTGATTCTGGTATTGTTCTGGGGATTCAAGATATGGGTGCGGCTGGCTTAACATGTTCTAGTGCAGAGATGGCAAGTAAAGCAGGTAACGGTCTAGAATTGTATCTTGATCAAGTCCCTCAACGTGAAGATGGCATGACAGCTTATGAAATGATGCTTTCGGAATCTCAAGAACGGATGTTGTTCGTAGTAGAGCCAAAAGACGAAGCGCAAGCGATGGAAATCTTTGAACGTTGGGGCGTAATTTGTGCCAAAGTTGGTAAAGTGACAGATGATGGACGCTTGAAATTATTACATCATGGCGAAGTGGTTGGCGATATGCCTGTACATGCGCTTGTAGATGAGTGCCCGATCTATGATAAGCCTTCTTCAGTACCTGCTTATTATGAGCAACAAGCGAATGTCGATACCAATCGTTATGATGAAGTTACAGATCTCAGTGGTGCGTTAAAATCGATTCTTGCTTCACCAACAGTAGCGAGCAAAGCATGGGTCTATGATCAATATGATTATATGGTTCGTACGAGTACAGCGGTTCGTCCGGGTTCAGATGCAGCAGTCATTACGATTCGTGGTACACGCAAAGCACTGGCTATGACTACAGATTGTAATGGACGTTATGTATATCTTGATCCAGAAGTAGGGGGCAAAATTGCTGTCAGCGAAGCGGCTCGTAATATTGTCTGCTCCGGTGCAGAACCGCTTGCGATCACAGATAACTTGAATTTTGGTAGCCCGGAAAAACCAGATATTTTCTGGCAAATGGAAAAATCAGTAGATGGTATGGCAGAAGCTTGTCGTGTACTGGATACTCCAGTAATCGGTGGTAATGTTAGTCTTTATAATGAAAATACACGTGGAGCGATCTATCCTACACCAGTTGTGGGTATGGTTGGATTGGTACACGATACAGATCATATTACAACGCAAGGTTTCAAAAACGAAGGCGATATTATTTTCGTATTAGGAGATACATTTGCCGAACTAGGTGGTAGTGAATTCCAGAAAGTCGTGCACAATGTGACAGAAGGTCGCCCACCAGCATTAGATTTGGAGATTGAAAAGAAATTGCTAGGTAGCGTACTGAGCGCCATTCAAAGCGGACTAGTACAATCTGCACATGATCTATCTGAAGGTGGATTGTCTGTAGCTTTAGCAGAATCTTGTATTAGTGGTAAATTAGGTGCAAGCGTGGCACTGAGCAGCGACAACTTGCGTCATGATCTATTGTTATTCAGCGAAAGCCAATCTCGTATTTTGTTATCAGCGACTCCTGCGCAAGCAGATGCGTTGGAAAGTCATATTCAATCTCAAGGTGTGCCTGTACGTCGTATCGGTCAAGTGCAAGGAACAGAACTTCAAATCCAAGTGGACGGCAAACAAGTCTTGGCAGAGCAGGTGAACAATCTGCGTCAAGTCTGGGAGGATGCGATTCCATGTCTGATGAATTAAACAAACAGACGTTATGGACAGGTGATTACTACAATCAAGGCACCGGTCCCAATGATATTTTTGATACGTTAAAAGAAGAATGCGGCGTTTTCGGAGTCTACGGACATTCGGAAGCCGCTTCCCTTTCTTATTATGGATTACATGCGCTTCAACATCGTGGTGAAGAAAGCGCAGGCTTGTGTGTAAGTGATCGCAACCAGTTTCATTACCATCGGGGTATGGGTCTGGTCAAAGAAGTTTTTGATAAAGATACATTAGGTTCATTAACAGGTGATATTTCGATTGGTCATGTTCGTTATTCCACCAGTGGAGATAGTCGTCTGACCAATGCACAACCATTGGTATTCCGTTATCGTGCAGGTGAATTAGCACTGGCAACCAACGGTAATATCGTCAATGCACCACAGATTCGGCGTGAATTGGAAGAAGCGGGTTCTATTTTCCAAACGACCAGTGATACAGAAGTGGTTGCTCACTTAATCGCACGTTCAAATAAGCCTCTAGTCGAAGCAGCAAAAGATGCGTTCCGACAAATTGTAGGCGGTTTTGCTTTTATGATTATGACCAATGAGCAATTAATAGTGGCTTCTGATCCTAACGGATTGCGTCCGATCACGATGGGTCGTCTGGGTGAAGCGTATATTTTTGCTTCAGAGACCTGTGCTCTTGAAACGATCGGAGCAGAGTTAGTACGAGATGTTCAACCAGGAGAATTACTGATTTTGGATCAACATGGTTTGATCGAAGATCGTTATATCGAACCGCAACGTAAAGCGCTTTGTTCGATGGAATATATTTATTTTGCAAGACCAGATAGTGATATGAATGGTGCCAATCTACATGCGGCTCGCAAACGGATGGGTTCGGTGATGGCACAGGAATCATTTATCGATGCGGATCTAGTGACAGGTGTACCGGATTCCAGTATTTCAGCAGCGATCGGATTTGCTGAACAAACGGGTATCCCTTATGAACTTGGGATGATCAAAAATAAATATACCGGGCGTACATTTATCCAACCGAGTCAGGAACTACGTGAGCAAGGTGTGAAAATGAAACTCAGTGCGGTACGCCGCGTGGTGGAAGGTAAACGTGTCGTCATGATCGATGATTCGATTGTACGTGGAACAACATCACGCCGAATCGTGAATATGTTACGTGATGCAGGAGCGACAGAAGTACATGTACGGATTACATCGCCTCCTTTTAAAAATCCATGCTTCTACGGTATTGATACACCGGATCGACGCGAATTGATCGCATCAACCATGTCGATTGAAGAAATGCGCAAAGAACTAAATGCTGATTCACTCACCTTTTTGAGCTTTGAAGGATTAATCAAAGCTGTCGGTGGCGACAACAGCACAGACTACAAAGGTGGCATGTGTATGGCATGCTTCGACAACGACTATCCAACACAAACCGACTTCGGCGGCGAAGAGCAATTCGGATGTGGGTGTTAGTCGAAGGCTTTGTATCTTGGAAAAGGTGGCGGGCGTTTGAGTGGGGGACCGCTATGGGACAGGAATGATCTTCCCGATCGCTTGTTGTAGCTGGATTTTTTGAACAACCGCTGTGCGGTTAAAATCCATCTACAAAGGCGAACGCTACGCTTCTCACAGATTCATTCCTGTCCCGTCGCTCCGCCGCTCAAAAGCCACCATTCCAGAGTGATATAAAGTTCGATCTAATTGGGGTGGCAGGGTAGATCAGAATGATCTAAAGCAGTGGGCTTTCATGCTCTCTTTTAGTGGGAGTGTAGAAGGATGGTAGAGCACTGTATTGTCCTGTCGTCCTCACAGTAGGGATTTTTGGAACT
The DNA here is from genome assembly GCF_028736095.1 of Paenibacillus sp. KACC 21273. Lineage (NCBI taxonomy): Bacteria > Bacillati > Bacillota > Bacilli > Caryophanales > Paenibacillaceae > Paenibacillus > Paenibacillus sp. KACC 21273. Next base: position 4,654,096 of record NZ_CP117876.1, on the reverse strand, counting down.
TCTTGACGTTTAGAATGATGTATTTAAGGAAGATATCTATTTGTATGATAGGTATAGTGTTATAGAGTTCTAGGCATTTTGGATGGAATTATATTCAGTATTATTTGGGGATGATGAAGTAGAACCTTTAAGGAAACTATGCTTTTGAATTGCATGAAAAGTATTTGTTTACTCTGAGTATTCGTTCCATTTTTATTGGGTATCGTGAAATCCATTTTGAATAGTGATATATTCTCTAAAAAAATGAATATAAGTTCCTACTATAGATAGCAATTTATAAAAAAATATAAATTTATCTTTATAAAAAAATAAAAATTAGTCAGCAAAGAGCAAAGAGCAAGCCCCACAGAATCAATACGAACTAATATCCAATACAACCAGCGATTACGAAGTAGAGCCTCACCAACTAGACTACCAAAACAACCTTAGAGAATTAGGGTGTGCTTTAGAAAAGTTGAACCACGCTCAAGCGGAGAGGAAAAGGATTGTTCGAAAGAGCGAAGCGCTCGCCTTTAAGGTTGGATATCGACTGCCCAGCAGTCCATCAAGATATCCAACCTTAACAGCGACGACAGAACAACCTTTTCCTCGCAGCGCTGTAGCTCCCAACCTCTTTCTACCACACCCCATTTCCTAAGCCCAAACGAAAGGTGCGATGTACAGTGTCAGAAGCCTATAAAAGTGCCGGGGTCGATATCGCGGCAGGGAATGAAGCAGTAGAACGTATGAAAAAGCACGTTAAAACAACGTTTCGCCCGGAAGTGATGACAGAACTTGGTGGTTTCGGTGCATTGTTTGGCCTGAACAAAGATAAATACGATGAGCCTGTACTCGTATCCGGTACAGATGGTGTCGGTACGAAGCTGAAGCTAGCATTTGCGATGGATAAGCACGATACAATCGGTATTGATGCTGTTGCGATGTGTGTGAACGATATTGTAGTACAAGGTGCAGAACCGTTATTTTTCCTTGATTATCTAGCATGTGATCGTGTCATTCCTGAAAAGATTGAAGCGATCGTATCCGGTATTGCAGATGGTTGTCGTCAAGCAGGATGCGCGTTGATCGGTGGCGAGACGGCTGAAATGCCTGGGATGTATTCCGAAGGCGAATATGATATTGCTGGATTTACAGTAGGTATCGTAGATAAAGCTAAAGTGATTACAGGCAGTGAAATTGCAGCAGGTGATGTAGTGCTAGGACTAGCTTCAAGTGGTATTCACAGTAATGGATTTTCACTAGTACGTAAATTATTGCTTGAAGATGCTGGATATGATCTCAAAGACACCGTAACAGAACTGGGTAATGCCGTGCTAGGTGATGTATTGCTAGAGCCTACTAAAATTTATGTTAAGTCTACACTTGCGCTACAAGAAGCCGTTAAAGTCAAAGGAATGGCACATATTACAGGCGGCGGATTTATCGAAAATATTCCGCGGATGTTGCCTGAACATGTAAATGTAGATATCGAGTACGGAAACTGGCCGATTTTGCCGATTTTCCAATTGATGCAAGCTAAAGGCGGTATCAGCCATAAAGATATGTTTACTACGTTCAACATGGGAATCGGTATGGTCATTGTGGTTCCTGCGGATCAAGCAGAACAAGCGTTGACATTACTAGCAGAACAAGGCGAAACGGCGTATCAAATAGGTACGGTGCAAGAAGGAAATAAAGTGGTAACATTTACCGGAGTCGATGTGTAATGAAGCCTTTTCGAATTGCTGTGTTCGCTTCAGGCGAAGGCACTAATTTTCAAGCGATGGTCGATGCATGGCAAGATGGATATTTCGGTAAACCAGATGCGACTACGATCGAATTGTTAGTATCTGATAAGCCGCAGGCTCCTGTAGTTCAGCGTGCGATTCAGGCAGGTGTAGATACGTATGTATTTCATCCCAAAGAATATAGCAGTCGTGAACAATATGAACTGGAAATCGTAGCAGAATTGCAACGCCGCGAGATTGATCTGATTGTGTTAGCAGGATATATGCGCCTACTTACGCCAACCATTGTAGATCCATATATGGGTCGGATGATTAATGTACATCCATCGTTATTGCCTGCTTTTCCAGGAAAAGATGCGTTAGGTCAGGCGTTATCTTATGGTGTGAAAGTAACAGGGATTACGGTACATTTTGTCGATAATGGTATGGATACAGGGCCGATTATTGCGCAACAATCGATCGAAGTACAGCAACAAGATACAGCAGAGACATTAGCAGAGCGGATCCATGATATCGAACGGAAATTGTATCCGCAGGTTGTAGCTCAGATTGCTAAAGGAAAAGTAACACTTGAAGGACGACAGGTGATTGTGGAAGCTTAAATTCTTTTTAAAATTGAAGGAGGAATAAATTCATCATGAGTATCAAAAGAGCGCTAGTGAGCGTGTCCGACAAAGCAGGTGTGGTTGATTTTTGCCGCGAGTTGTCTCAATTGGGTGTAGAAATTATTTCGACAGGTGGTACTAAAAATCTACTTGCTGAAGCAGGTGTACCGGTTATTGGAATTTCAGATGTTACTGGATTTCCAGAGATTCTAGATGGTCGTGTCAAAACGTTACATCCGGCAGTACATAGTGGTCTGTTGGCGGTTCGAGATAGCGCAGAACACCAGCAACAAATGAAAGATTTGGAACTAGGATATATCGACCTTGTTGTTGTTAATTTATATCCTTTCCAAGAAACGATCTCCAAACCAGACGTTGCATATGAAGATGCGATCGAAAATATTGATATCGGTGGGCCGACAATGCTACGCAGTGCAGCTAAAAATCATGCATTTGTTAGTGTAGTCGTTGATTCTAGCGATTATGCCAAAGTATTAGAAGAAGTACGTGCAGAAGGCGATACAACGTTGGATACACGTAAACGTCTAGCGGCTAAAGTATTCCGTCATACAGCGGCTTACGATGCATTGATTTCTGATTACTTATGTGAAGTTTTGGGTGATCCTTTGCCAGAGCGTTATACGGTCACTTATGAGAAAATTCAAGATCTTCGTTATGGTGAAAATCCGCATCAAGCGGCGGCATTTTATCGTAAACCAATGGCTCCAGCAGGCACATTAACAACGGCTGAACAATTACATGGTAAAGAACTATCTTATAACAATATCAACGATGCAAATGCAGCTTTACAAATTGTAAAAGAATTTACAGAGCCTGCTGTCGTGGCTGTCAAACATATGAATCCGTGCGGAGTCGGTGTAGGCGAGACGATCGCTGAAGCATACAACAAAGCATACAATGCAGATCCAACCTCTATTTTCGGTGGAATTGTAGCAGCAAATCGTACAATTGATGCAGCAACAGCGCAACCTTTAAGCGAAATTTTCTTAGAGATCGTATTAGCACCTGACTTTACATCGGAAGCGTTAGAAATTTTGACGAAAAAGAAAAATATTCGTTTGCTCAAAATGGGTGAACTGACTTCATCGGAAGAACGTACAGCACAGCATGTGGTAACTACGATTGAAGGCGGTATGGTGGTACAAGAAAGCGATGTGCATTCGATTACAACAGACGATCTAAAAGTCGTGACTGACCGCTCTCCTTCTGGCGAAGAATTAAAACAATTGTTATTCGGATGGAAAGTTGTCAAACATGTAAAATCCAATGCAATCGTACTAGCAGCCGATGATATGACTGTAGGTGTAGGTGCAGGGCAGATGAATCGTGTCGGAGCAGCCAAAATTGCAATCGAACAAGCAGGAGACAAAGCAAACGGAGCGATTTTGGCATCAGATGCCTTTTTCCCAATGGGCGATACGGTTGAATTAGCAGCCAAAGCAGGGATCAAAGCTATTATTCAACCAGGTGGATCAATCAAAGATGAAGAATCGATCAAAATGGCAAATGAATACGGAATCGCTATGGTATTCACAGGCGTACGTCATTTCAAACACTAATTATAAGCATATGATTTTGCAATAGTGGACATAGGTTCACTAAGAGAGTGTGAAATTCGTCAACAGTTAAGCACTTCAAGATAGTATTTAGAAAGAGTGCAAAAATGTTGATGATAGATCGTGATCAATAATGCTTGGTATTCCTATAAATCCACTTGCAATAAGCAACAAAACAGACCGAATATTTCTTGTTCGGTCTGTTGCTTTGTTAGTTGGGTGCACTTGCTTAATGTACTCGATGTAGAGCGTTATTATGCTAGTTTGAGACTTTTGTAAAAGTGAAATAATGCTTGAACATAGTTGGAAAAATCCTTCTCTATTCAAAGGAGCGTGACGTTATGGATATTTTAGTTGTGGGTGGTGGCGGACGTGAGCATGCAATCATCTGGTCACTTGCCAAAAGCCCAAAAGCAGACAAAATCTACTGTGCACCTGGTAATGCAGGGATTGCACAATTAGCAGAATGTGTTCCGATTCAAGTGAATGAATTTGAAAAGTTAGCTGATTTTGCGACTGAGAAAAAAGTAGGTTTGGTCGTGATCGGCCCGGATGATCCGTTAGCTGATGGAATTGTCGATGTTTTTGAAAAGCATCAAATTCCTGTCTATGGGCCTCGCAAAAATGCAGCACTTATCGAAGGTAGCAAAACATTTATGAAAGACTTGCTTCATAAATACAATATTCCAACTGCTGCGTATGCGAAGTTCGACGATTATGAGTCTGCACTCACCTATCTCCAGCAACAATCTACACCTATCGTTATCAAAGCCGATGGACTTGCCGCAGGTAAAGGGGTAACTGTCGCTCATGATATGGATGAAGCAATCGATGCGTTACAGTCCATTATGCAAGATAAAGTATTTGGTGAAGCCGGTAGCAAAGTGGTTATCGAGGAATTTCTAGCCGGACAAGAAATGTCGATTTTGGCTTTTGTCGATGGAGAAACGGTTCGTCCCATGCCTGCTGCGCAAGATCACAAGCCAGCATACGATAATGATCTAGGTCCAAATACAGGTGGAATGGGAACCTATTCACCATTACCACATATCAAGCAAAGTATTATCGATCAAGCGATCGAGACGATTATTGTACCAACAGCTAAAGCGATGGTTGCCGAAGGACGTTCATTTAGCGGAGTATTATTTGCCGGGCTAATGATCTCACCAGATGGTACGCCCAAAACGATTGAATTTAACGCACGCTTTGGCGATCCAGAGACGCAAGTGGTATTACCGCGTCTAGAAAGTGATTTACTTGAGATTTTTCTAGCGACGGTTAACGGTACACTTGCAGATATTGAGATCAAGTGGAGCGAGGAAGCCGCAGTATGTGTGATTTTGGCTTCAGGCGGTTATCCAGCGGCTTATGCTAAAGGATTGCCAATCAGCGGACTACAGCATACCGATGAACAAGCACTTGTTTTTCATGCAGGTACAGCGCAAGGTCAGAACGGTGAAGTCGTGACAAACGGTGGACGTGTACTGGGTGTAGTTGGCTTAGGAGCAAATATCGCTTCAGCCCGCACCAAAGCGTATGAACAAGCCGCAAAAATTACATTTGAAGGTAAGCATCAACGTAGTGATATTGCAGCCAAAGCTCTTTTTAAAATAAATTAAAGATAAAATTAGTAGAAGTTTGGAAGTTTTAATCTAGACTTCTACTAAATATGGATTCTAAAAGAAATTTATGTTTTTTATTGACATATTTTTTTTAGTAATGTATGATTAGAAAAATCAAAAATTTGATATATAATTTTTTAGAAAGTATAGATTTATTAAGTAGATGTTTAAGAAAAAAGTATTAAAATAGTTTTATAATAGGTGAATAAATGAAAAATAAAATTAATAAGCATTTAATAGTTTATGAAGAAGATGAAGAAATAATTTTATTGAATTTAGTAGATAATAAGTTTTTTGCATTAGACTTTATATCATCAATTTTTTGGAAGCAAATAAATTTAGAAAAAGAAAATAAAGAGATAGTAGATTACATAAGTAAACAGTTCGAAGTAACAAAAGAACAAGTACAAAAAGATCTTGAAATCTTTTTGAGAGATCTCAAGAAATCAGGAGTGATTATAACTGAATAGCAAAATTTTAACTTTCTTAACATTTATTCGTTTATATTTATTATTGATAATGTTTGATTTTAAATTACACAAAATAGGTTTTACAAATATTTTTGATCTGTATTCAAAAAAGAATTTTTTAGAAAAAAGTAAGAATATTAATATTGTTGACTATGAAAAGTTCTCTGAAAGAATAAATTTTGAATTTAATGTGCTAGATATGGTATGTACCTGGTATCCTAGAAAAGCAGATTGTATACATAAAACTTTTTTAGGATATAAGATTCTCAGAAAAAAATATCATATCCAAGTTGATATGGTAGTAGGAATTAGAAAATTTCCTTTCGAAGCGCATGCGTGGTTGATCGAAGAAGATAGAAATTTTTTTGGTGACGAAGAAGAAACAAATAAATATAAAATCATTTTAAATTCAAATGATTTTATGGGAGGTTGATTACAATTCGTTGGTTTTTAGCAGAAATAAATACTAACAGTATGAACTGTCAGAAGCAAAAAGTTGAAGAGTATATAAAAAAAGAATTTAATATAGAAGTATATCAAAAAGAAGTTGAAAGATTTAATAATAGATTTACATGTTGTGATAGTGAATCTTTACCAGAAATACAAAATAACCCAATAGTAATTCTAGGTGATATAGATATACACAATCAAGAAATGTTAAAAGAAAAATATGGAATTACTAAAGTATTATGTATAGAAGATTTATTAATTCACTTATATAGAAATCAAGGAATAGATTTTTTGAATGAATTGGTTGGAGAATTTTCATTTATACTATATGACAGTGATAAGAAATTGACTTATGCCGTAAGAGATCATATAGGAATAAAAACGTTGTATTGGATTAAAAAAGGAAGCAAATATATATTTGCAAATGATATTTTTATATTACAAGATTATTTTAATATTAAAGATCTAGAGATGGAATACTTTAAAGAATTTTTAAATTGTAATGGAATAGTAGATAGTGAATTAACTCCTTATAAAGAAATAAAAAGAGTAAGCAGTGGTTATTATTTAGAATTAAATGATAAGTTAGATCATCAAATACATAATTACTGGGACCTATGTAATATAAATGGAAATATTGAATTCTTAAATGAAAAAGAATACGAAGAGAAATTCAAAAAAATATTTTTCGAATCAGTAAAGTCTAGATTAAAAAAAAATGATGAAACCTCGATTATGCTAAGCGGCGGATTAGATTCTACTTCAATCTATGCAGCTTCAAAAATAATATCAAAAGAAGATAAAGAAAAAAACCAACAAATATCTTCAATAAGTGCTGTATTTAATGAACTTAAAGAATCGGACGAACAAATTTATATAAATGAATTACTAGACAAATATGAAGATAAAGGAAATTACAAAGAATTCGACAATGAATTAATGTATGATAATTTTCCTGAGGATATTCCATTTTCATATGAGCCACATGTTAGTGGTTTGACATTTGAGTTTACCAATAGATTAGTTAAAGGTGCAGCTGAAAATGGAATAAATCGGATATTAACTGGGTTTGCTGGAGATCAGTTATTAACAGGTTCTTTAGATGTTACAAATGATTTCATCAAAAGAGGAAAGTTAGGCAAAGCACTTTCTTATGTTACAAAATATTCGATTGCTACTAATAGCTCTGCATTTAAAAATTTCTTTAAGTATACACTATCTTCTAATATTCTGGATGAGGAGGTGAAAAATAAAGAAAGTAGCTACTATACAAAAATGAAGAAAAAGATGAAGAAGATAAAATATTCTCATCAAAAACAATTGTATTATCAAATTAGTAATGCAAAAGCTCATTTGTATATGGATAGAACAATAGGTGCTATTCATAAAATGGATATAAAACATCCATTGCTAGACAGAAGATTGATTGAATTTATATATACTTTACCAGGCGAATTAAGATTCTCAGATTACCATAGTAAATTGATTTTGAGAAACGCATTAGGAGACATTCTAACAGAAAGAATAAAAAATCGTATAAATAAAACGACACATGTAGCTTATACATATAAAAGTATAAGAACAAATTGGGAAAAGATATATAATATTTTATCTAAACCTCAATTAATTATTAAATTAGGCTTTATTTCTCTAGAGGAATGGAATAAAGAACTTATGAAATGGCGTAATGGAATTGCTGTATCAGATAGCTTTTGGATCATGGTAGCGATTGAACTATGGATATCAAAATACAATACTAAAGTTAATAATTGATATAAGACTATTGTGCTATTTATAAGGTAAAAATAGGAGGAATTATTAATGAAATATGTTAGTCCAACACTTGTAGAATGTGGAAATAGTATGGAAGTTATCAAAGGTGAATGTGGTTGGGGAACTGAAAACGCTACTTTGGATAAAACTGGAGCTAAAAAAGCTTACAGAAATAGAACTTATCGTGTTGTTACAGGTCAGGGGCCAGGTGCAGGTTATAATGCTTGCCGTAGAGAACTAGTATGTGAAACTGATAGTGATCAGTGCTAAAAATTAATTAATCAAAAAAAATTTACTAAAATAAAAAACCTTATAAATAGCATAATATTGTTATATGATCGCATCATATTTAATGTGGTGCGATCTTAATTAATTATATGGAGTGGCTTATGAGTAATTACATTTATGAAATAATAATAATTTTTTGTATACTGATATATCTGTATATTACTTTCAAGATATATACTAATAGGTTTTTTCTGAAAAAGAAAAAAATTATCAAACAAAACATTAATCATAATTACACTGGATATGTAATTTTAATATTTGATAATATGTTGTCGTATGAAATAGAAATTGTCAAAGAAATATATAATCTAGCTATAAAAAAACAAAATGTTATATTTATAGACATTAAAGAGAACAATAATATTAAAGCAATAGAAATATTGAAAAAATTAAAAATAAATCAATTTCCTGCGGTCTTTTACATTGAGAATAATAAATCAATCGAATTATTTGATTTTGATAATGATTTTTTATATGAAACCTCTTTTGAGAACAGAAAAAAAGGTATTGAATCAAAGTTAAATGGGAGGCTTGCTAATGATCTTAGTAACTAAGGTCCTATTTTTTTTATTAGGTTGTTTTTTTTTGAAAAATAGTATTACTAAATTCAAGAAGAAATATTTATTTTTTGAAGCTATTAATGATTATAAAATTATAAAATATGAGTATTTAGTTATTATACTGGTACCTTTACTCATTACAATCGAATTATTTGTATCTTTAAATTTTATTGCTGGTTTTTCTTTATCCTATATTGTCTTATTAGCAGCACTTTTACAATTGTTTTATATATTTTTAAACATAAAAAGTTTAAATAAAATATTCAGTAATAATTGTGGCTGTTTTTCGTTACAAATACCTAGAAAAGTAACAGCTAAAAACGTACTAAATAATATTATAATTCTGTTTATTATTATATTATTATATGGTTTGAAAATTAGATATCATTGAATAGAGGAATACATTATGGAAATTCTGTCTACGATATTTCATGTTGGTGCAGGTTTAGTTTTATTGTTTTCAGGTATAAGTAAGATTTTTTCTATTAAAGAAAATCAAAACGAGTTAAAATTTTTAAAAATAATACCTCATTATTTGTTAGTACCTTTAAGTTATTTATTGCCTATTTTCGAAGTGCTTTTAGCTATATCTTTACTTTTTCGTGGAGATATTATTTATGTGCAAATATTAGCCATAGTGTTACTATTATGCTTTATTTTTATACATATTGATGCCATGCTAAATAAAAAAGAAACGAAATGCTTTTGTTTTGGTAATGTGATAAGTGCTAAGCATGGCTTAGGAGGCTTAATTCAGACTATACTTCTACTTTTGAGCTTAATTCCTAGTGTATTATATTTACCTTCTAGCTTGTATTTATTAATGAGTGAAGGCGTAAATATAAACTTTTATATAATTTTAATAAGTGCTTTTTTCTGGGGCATTATTTTAGTACTATCTAGAAGATTATTAGATGAAATTTAAAGGAGAAAAATATGAATGCTGAATACCAAATTATTGTTTCATTAATTTTCATGATTTTAGTTATCTTATTTATTATTATACTAGTTATACATAAATCTAAAGTATCAAAAGTAATCAATCAAGGTATAAAAATAGGAGAAAAGTTTCCAAATATAATAGTCTATAATTCTATTAATCAAAAAGTACCCTTATTAAAGGAAATTTATTCTCAAAAAATAGATACTTTAATTTTAATAGATGTTAATTGTAGTCAATGCGAAAAAGTTTTAAAAACTTTAAAAATTATTAAGCCGGAATATTTAAAAAATATAAGGTTTTTGGCTGTCGGATCTGAAGATATCACCTCTAAAATATCTAATCATTCATTTCAAAATCAATTATTATTAGCGCAAATGGAAGATGTAATCAATCAAATAAAAGTGAATGGGTTTCCTTTTATTTTCAAAAATAATATCGATGGAACAATTACCTCCAAAGGATACATTTCGGAAGATACTATAACTAAATATATTAATTGAATTAAGAGGTACTTATGCTAAAAGAACTAGATATTGTAGCATTTATTAAAAGTCAAAAGTATTTTTTTATATTAGCTTATAAAGAGAATCCAAGTAGTTTTATTTGGTATATGATATGTAAACTTATTATTTCTGTTCTACCCCCTATAGTAGTTTTACTTAATAAAAAAGTTATAGATTCAATAAGTAATATTCATGATCAACCCTATTTATTAACATTGACTATTCAATTAGTAATAGCTGTTTTTTTAATTCAGTATATATCATCGCTAGTAAATAGCTTTGGTGATTATATTTTCACTAAAATTTCTCGGGATGTCAATTTTGTTTTAAAAAAATTACTTTATGAAAAAATATTAAAAATACCATATGAGGAATATGAAGATAGTAAATTTTTTGATGATATTAGTTTATCGAATATTGCAATTTCTACCAGTGGGATTAATGTTATTCAAAATATAATAACAATTATAGGAAGTATAATTTCATTATTAGGTATGTTAGGAATACTTTTAACTATACATTGGACCATGCCTTTAGCTTTGTTTATATCGACTTTGCCTGGTATAATACTGCTTTTTGCTGTTAAAACTAAAAGTTACAATATTAGCAAAGAAACTGCTTTGAAATCTAGAGAGTTGGACTATACTTCTGATCTTTTTTTAAATAGAAGTATTATAAAAGAAATTAAAATATATAATACTGGTGAATATTTATTAAATAAATGGAAAACTCTTTTTCAATATATTCAGACACATAATCTAAAATTAGCATTTTGGGAATTCAAGACTACTACTTTTGCTGTTTTTGTACTACAAGCTTCAAGTCTGGTAGTTTCGCTACTTTTAATTAAACAAATTTCCTCCAATATGTTGACAGTTGGTGATTATGTTGCATTATTAGGAGCTGTAACATCGGTACAAGGAATATTCGGTATGATTGGTGGAAGTTTAGGGTCGATATTTGAAACTGCTATCTATAACAATTCTTTAATTAAAGTATTAAATTATGAATTGAAGAATCAAATTATTAATAATATTTCATCAAATAAATTTGAAAAACTTGATATTAATAACTTAACATTTGTTTATCCTCAAACTGATAAAAAAGTATTGAAAAATATTTCTATGCGTATAAAAAAAGGAGAAAATATTGCTATAGTAGGTCATAATGGTTCAGGTAAGACAACTTTACTAAATTGTTTACTTGGATTATATAGTGCTACTGATGGACAAATAAAATTAAATAACCATAACATCGAAGAAATAGATAAAGTTAACTTATATAATATCATGTCTGCTATTTTTCAAGATTTTGGTAGATATAAGTATACGGTTAGAGAAAATTTAAGTTTTGGAGATTTAGAAAAATTTAATAAAGATTCAGAACTATTTGATAACTTGAAAAAAGTTGATTTATATCATAAAATAATTAATTTTGATAAAAAGCTAGATACTTACCTAACAAAAGAAATGCCAAATGGAAGTGAACTGTCTGGTGGAGAATGGCAGAAATTAGCGATTGCTAGAGGCTTTCTTAAAAATACAGATCTTATCATTTTAGATGAGCCTACTGCAGCATTAGATCCAATAAGTGAATTAAATATTTTTGAGGTTTTTTATAAATTAGCAAAAAATAAAACTATTATTACAATATCACATCGATTAGGACCAACAAGGTTAGCTGATCGAATTATAGTTATGGATAATGGAGAAATATATGAAGAAGGTTCATTTGATGAACTCATGAGTAAAAAAGGAATGTATTATGAAATGTATCTTTCTCAAGCCAATTGGTATAAAGATAAATGAATATAAATTAAGATAACTTCAAAATTTAAATATAGGATAGTTCATTAAGCTTTATTTTTAAAAGCTTAATGAACTATTTTTTTCCAATAATAAATGTGAGTTCTAATTATAAATTAAATATTGATATTAATCTCTATTAGTATAATATTTATATTTTTTCCATTTTTAACATAAAAAATATTTCGAGTTGGAGGACTTACATATGCAATTAGAAACACAGCAACTGCTTATTCGTGAAATACAACATAGTGATTGGGAAGCGATTCATACTTATACGCAATTGCCAGAGGTGACCCAATATACTGCGTGGGGGCCTAATACTGAAGCAGATACTAAGGCATATGTTGAAGAGGCTATCGCTCAGCAACAGCAATCTTCTCGTCAAGATTATGAATTTGCTATTTGCTTGAAAGATGAAGGGGTATTGATGGGTGGGATCGGTATTCATGTCCATAACACTAACGCTGAAATAGGTTACGTGCTGAATCCTGATTACCAGGGCAACGGTTATGTAACAGAAGCTGCGCGTGCTATATTGGCTTATGGATTTGAGATATTGGATGTACATCGAATCTATGCTACCTGTCGCCCCGCTAATATCGCTTCAGAGAAAGTGATGCAGAAGATTGGAATGACACGCGAAGGCATTATGCGTGAACACTGGTATTATAAAGGCGAATTTCATGATTCTTCTCTGTATTCTATACTTGCAAAAGAATATATAGCTCGCTCCAAATCATAAGTAATATTAGCTTATATAGGGATATGTCTCTGTTATTACATGCTAAACTAAAAAAAAGAAACCCTGAACGGTATCACTTATCAGGGTTTCTTTTTCATATCAATTACAAAATAAAAATGTACTCTAGTATTATGTTACGTTTGCTATTAGGCAAAGCACTTTTCAAATTTCATCAGCAATTTAGGATTACCTTTGAGCCGTAGTTTTCCTGTGAGTAAGGCTACGCCTACATTTTTTTCTTTCGCTACGATTTTAAGCCATGTTTTGCTGTCTACTGTAATCTGGATGTCGGGTGTACCCTGTAGACCGTCTTGTACCTGAAGCTTTTCATCTCGAATATCGAATGTGGTTTGTCTATTTTCATCGCCTGTGAACGTAAAGTGATACGTGCAGTTTAAGTCTGCTGACTGATTCGGCTGAAATACATGAGGCATAAGAGTCACCAGAAGACCTATCGAATTGGGTATCAGTCCATTACCAACACGTTTGATCGTTTTATGAGGAAAACGTTTTTTGACATGCGCTTCTGCATCTGAATTCGGTATCACATAAATAGTCTCTTCTTTTGCTTGCAACGGTTTTACGATATCTTTCATAAATCCTTTTCGATCTTCTAGAAATGGCCCGATTACATCATCGCCTGCCGGACACACAGATAAGCAATAAGCCGCTTTATAATTAGCACCAAAACTCAAACTTTGCCACCACGAAGCCGCTTCAGTTGCTGGTACTTCGCTCCGAAATTCTTTCGTATTTTTGCTCTCTACTACCGTCTCTACAAAATCGCTAAAACCACCCATAAATTCCCGATAATTATGTGTAGCACAAGATGAGAAATTGAATTGTCCATCTGCTCCGATTGCACCTACCGGGCAGGCGGCTACGCAAAGTTTACATTCCAGACAAGGATTATAGTCGATTGGACGGTCTTCTTTGCTAACCGGGGCGTCTAGTATGATAGCGCCTAGTAGAATAAAATTACCGAATTTGGGATGGATGACATTGCGATGAATCCCCATCTTACCTAAGCCTGCTGCAACCGCTACAGGTTTAAGTGAAACGACCCATGCTTTGCCGGGAAACTTATCCATTTCCATCGGGAACCCCATAGCTGCATTCAAAGCCCGTATGCCTCGTGCTTCTAATGTGGATACAATATTATGAGATATATCTGCCACTCTATCCCCTGTATGATGAAATTCAATATTAGCAAGTGAGCGAGCAGGGGTACGGATCGGTTCTCGGTTCATTTTAGCAACAAAGCTAATCATCGTTTTAGCATGTGGAAATACAGATAGAATATCTTCACGTTGATCATCCAATTCGGAGCGTTCCATAGAAATCACTCCGACATCATCTGCTCCAGCGTCCAGACATAATTCACGTATCCAATCATAATCAAGAATTTCATTTTTGACAGGGGTAGATTGCGCAACCGATTCATAATAACGAAGAACAGTAGGATGTTTTTTCATATCAGCCATATATATATCGATCCTTTCTAAAATAAGTGTATATACACCTAATTAATCAAAAAAAATTAATTTTGTCTATTTAGCTTCACAATATCAGATAATTGTCCAAGTAAACCTCTATAACGATCTTCGCCCATATACTCTTGTACACGAACTTGTGCTTGTTCCCATAGTGGTAAGGCTGTGTTAAGAAGGTGCTGACCGTCAGGTGTCAAAGCAATAAAACGTTTTCTACGATCCTCTCCTGGTGTAATTGATACCCATCCATTTCGTTCAAGTGGTTTTAGATCGCGTGGTAGTGTAGTCCGATCCATCAAAAGTAATTCAGCAAGAGTCGTAATAGTGACCGATCCTGCTTGTTCAAGTGCCATCAGCAATGATAACTGGGTTGCTCGAAGCCCTACAGGTCTTAAATACTCATCATATAGGCTAGTAATAAAACGTGACGCTTTTCTAAAATTTAAGCAGGCGCACTCTGCTGTGTAATCGATTGTTTTGGGCAGATTAGAATTATCGTTTCTCATAAATATGAGTATATACACATATTTGTTGATGTCAATCTTTATGCTTGTTTTACAGCGTAGCAACCAGATGAGATATTCTTCAAAAATAGCCATTTGTGCTACAATGAGTCCTTACGCTATGATAATATTCAAACACAGATCAACCATATCCGTATGAGCATCTGTAACTACACTCGGATCATAGAGAAAGGGCAGTAACTATGGCGAAAATGACAATGGCAGATGTAGCTCGTGAAGCAGGAGTATCCAAAAGTACAGTCTCCCAATATCTTAACGGGCGTTATGAATATATGAGCAGTAATACAAAAGATAAAATAGCTGCGGCGATTCAGGCATTGGATTATCGTCCGAATGTACTGGCACGCAGTCTCAAACAAAAACGTACGTTTACGATTGGCGTAATCGTTGCAAATATGTTGCATCAATTTTCTTTGGAAATCTGTCGGGGGATTGAGAGTTATTGCCGGGAACAGGGCATTAGCGTAATTCTATGCAATACCGATGAAGATGAAGCAAGAGAACGTGAAGATCTGGAATTGTTGCGCTCCAAGCAAGTAGATGGAGTGATTGCTTTTCCGTCCGGTCAATTAACTCCTTTGTATCAGAAGCTAGTTCAAGAAGGCTTCCCATTAGTATTTGTAGATCGGAAGCTGGAAGGGGTACAGGTAAGTCGTGTCGTTGTAGATAATGAACAAGCTGCGTATAAAGCGACAGAACATCTGATCCATACGGGGCACCAACATATTGCAATGCTCACAGCACCGCTGTCTATTTCTACTCGTGTAGAGCGAGTACATGGATATACACGTGCAATGGAGGAGCTATTACCACAGATCACACCGATGATATTATCGGATGAAGTTAAGCAATTACGTCATACATTAAGCATCTGGGCACAGCAACAGCAATTACCAACAGCAATTATTGCAGGTAACGATCTGGTATTGCTTGAAGTTCTTGCTTTTCTCAAAGAATATCAATTGCAGATTCCGCAAGATATGGCATTGATCGTATTTGATAATATACCGTTTGCTGAATTGCTAACCCCTACATTGTCTACGATTGTTCAACCTTCGCATGACATGGGCAGACAAGCCGCAGAAATGTTACTTGCTTCGATTTCTGCACAGAGTACACAACAAGAACAACCAGCTATACAAGAAAAGCAATTTACTTGTACATTAATGATCCGCGAATCTTCGGCACAACCGCTGAATATACAATAAAATGAATATTTGATCATCAGAATGAAGATAGAACTATACGTTTGTGATCAAAAAAAAGACCGTCCAACATCTGATCAACTTGATGTTGGACGGTCTTTTTTGGTGCTATACAATCATATAATCGACCCAATCGACTCTCGTACATCCCATTCGATCAAAAAAGCGATGCGCACGTGTATTATGCGGTGCAGCTACCCAGCTCATATGAGCAAATCCATGATCTTGAGTATACGTCTGGCAGTGCTTAAACAATTGAACTTCCACTTCAGTATCTCGTAAATGCTCTTGCAGATAAAGATCGTTCATAATTGTGACTTTATCGGCTTTGATCGAGCTGAATGAAAAGTATAATGTTGCAAATCCTACGGTCTGATCATTTTGCTCGACTACAAATTGTACCCCTAATTGCAGATCCAATAACGTCGTGATCAGATGATGTAGCTTTTCTACAGGCGGTTTGGGCTTTTGATAAAAGTCTCCAATATATTCATTCATAATAGTTATCAACGCTTCGACATCTGCTGTAGTTGCTTGACGAATCACTGTCGGCACAGTTTCCAAAAACATCATCTCCTTTATATGTAAAAAATAAATATACATAATTATGAATTTAAATGCAAATAAATTTATATTTATTAGTTAATTATTAGTTATTTATTTCAGAATGGGTCCAAAGTACCTTTTACCATATAAATACAGATAACGTTTACAAAAAGACTTGTATTTATAAAATAGTTGCATTATACTGACCTCATAAACCGATTTACTAAACCGATTTATTAAATTGAAATTAACTTATTGTGTTGAACATTTTCATATGAATTGAGCAGATGAAATAGATAGTAATGCTCTACTTTGTAGTAGAAAGGAGATTATCAATGTCGATTACTATTATTCCGACTTCTGTTTTTGCAGATGTCGTTAGTGGAAAAGTTACACAATCACAAGTGACTACACGTATTGCTGATCTTGGAGCACAGGGCATAGAGATTCGTCGTGAACTTTTTGTAGAGTCAGACGATAGTTTGCCTTTAGAACAGTGTAGACAAGCGATTCAACAAGCTAATCTTTTATATACCGTTTATTCTGTACCTGCATCGTTATGGCAAAAGAATCATGGACTGAATCAAGAAATAGTATATC
The DNA here is from genome assembly GCF_028736095.1 of Paenibacillus sp. KACC 21273. Classification (NCBI taxonomy): domain Bacteria; kingdom Bacillati; phylum Bacillota; class Bacilli; order Caryophanales; family Paenibacillaceae; genus Paenibacillus; species Paenibacillus sp. KACC 21273. The sequence continues at coordinate 4,636,660 of NZ_CP117876.1, read as the reverse complement.
GTTCTTTCACAGAAGCACAGCGATTAGGAGCAGATGCAGTCAAGTTATCACTTGGTCATTACGATCATGTGCAATCTTCTATAGATGTATTGCTTACAAGTTTGGATCAATTTTTTGCTGAACAGTCATCGGTATCTCCAATTCGTCTATGGATAGAAAACGATCAGACAACATACGGGGGAGATCCTGCACATATACTTTCGTTTTTTGAACAATTAGCTACTTTGCAAGCGCATTCGCAATGGTATTCGATCGGAATAACATTCGATATCGGTAACTGGTTGTATGCAGGACAAGATGCACTGGAAGCGGCGCAACAATTATCACCTTATGTGACTTATATTCATGCGAAGCATTCGGTTCAGCAAGAGAATAGATATCTAACGCTTCCTTTACCGATAGAGGAAAAAGCATTATGGCGACAAGTAATCGAACTTCTTCCGAATCAAGCATGGCGGGCGATCGAATTTACTTTATCTGATGATACAGAGATTAAATATTACAACCATGTACTAAGCACAGCAGGAAGGAGCAACATTGCAATGGATCACACAACAGATACTGCTAGAGTAAATGGAAATGAGCTTTTACCATCATCCAACTTACCTGTAGAAAGTGATAACACATCACTGGACATTGTGACATTTGGCGAAGCAATGACTATGTTTGTAGCTGAAGAAGTAGGCGATCTGCATGATGTGGCTTTATTTATTAAACGATTAGCAGGAGCTGAAGCCAATGCAGCGATTGGATTTGCACGTCTCGGTCTTCGATCGGGTTGGGCAAGTAAAGTCGGTGCCGATGCATTTGGAACTTTTGTACAACATAAGCTAGCGAGTGAACATGTGAATCTAGATCATGTACGGATAGATTCAGAACGTCCTACAGGATTTCAGCTCAAGTCCAAAGTCATCAGCGGTGATCCGCAAGTTCAATATTTCCGTCGTGGCTCAGCAGCAAGTCAGATGAGTATAGCTGATCTGGATGCTACTTATTTTAGCTCAGCACGACATTTGCATATGACAGGTATTCCATTAGCATTATCAGATCATAATCGTGTATTTGCACAGCATGTAATTCAGCAGATGCGTGCTCACCATCGAAGTATTTCATTTGATCCTAATCTGCGTCCTGCATTGTGGAGCAGTCATACTGAAATGATCGAGACGATCAACCATTTTGCTATTCAAGCTGATATCGTGTTGCCAGGTATTGAAGAAGGACAGATATTAACAGGATCATCAGTACCTGAAGAAATTGCTGAATTTTACTTGCAGCAAGGAGTCAAAGTCGTTGTCGTTAAATTAGGCCCGGCTGGTGCTTATTATCGCACGCAGGAACAATCAGGCACAGTACCTGGTTTTATCGTCGAGCACGTGATTGATACGGTAGGTGCAGGGGATGGGTTTGCTGTTGGAACTGTTAGTGGTTGGTTAGCCGGATTAACAATAGAAGAAGCGATCACTAGAGGATGTGCCATTGGAGCTTTAGCAGTCCAATCGATCGGCGATCATGAAGGGTACCCTTCGGAAAATGAATTACAATATATGATTGAACATCATCCCAGATATCCAGCAACAGATATAGTCGTTGAGGACGTTACTCGTTATGACCCATCTTTGGAAGGAGTGAAATAAACATGCAAGAAAAGACAGCATTACCTGCTTCTCGTTGGTTAAGACTGATTCCGGTTATTTTTATTACGTATAGCCTCGCTTATCTGGATCGTGCGAATTATAGCTTTGGCGCGGCATCAGGCATGGCACATGATCTGAATATTTCAGCAGCGATGTCATCGTTACTGGGAGCACTTTTCTTTCTAGGTTATTTCTTTTTCCAAATTCCAGGTGCTCATTATGCAGAGAAAAAAAGTGCGAAAAAACTGATTTTCTGGTCATTAATTCTATGGGGTGGACTTGCATCCGCTACAGGGATGATCACCAATGTCAATCTGTTGATCGTCATCCGATTCGCACTTGGAATTGTTGAAAGCGCGGTCATGCCAGCGATGCTTGTTTTTAATGCACACTGGTTTACGAACAAAGAACGTTCACGTGCAAATACTTTTCTGATTTTAGGTAATCCTGCAACCGTTTTGTGGATGTCGATTATTTCCGGTTATCTAGTGACCGCAGTCGGTTGGCGTTGGATGTTTATTATAGAAGGGATGCCAGCTATTATCTGGGCATTTGTATGGTGGAAAGTAGTACAAGATAAGCCTTCAGAAGCCAAATGGTTGACCGATGCAGAAAAACAAGCATTAGAAGATGAATTAGAACGTGAACAAGCAGGAATGAAGCAAGTAAAAAATTACCGCGAAGCTTTTCGTTCGCCTACGGTTATTAAGTTAAGTCTGCAATACTTTTTCTGGAGTATTGGAGTGTACGGATTTGTGATGTGGTTGCCATCTATTATTGCTAAAGCACCGAATATGGATATGGTATCAACAGGCTGGTTAGCGGCTGTTCCGTATGTACTGGCTGTTATTTTGATGCTAGTGACTTCATTCTTTTCTGATAAAATGCAAAGTCGCAAAAACTTTGTCTGGCCGTTCTTATTGATTGGTGCGCTTGCTTTTTACGGTTCCTATCTCATTGGACCAAATCATTTCTGGATTTCATTTGTACTACTTGTGATTGCTGGTGGAGCGATGTATGCGCCGTATGGCCCGTTTTTTGCGATTGTACCGGAAGTCTTGCCACGTAATGTAGCCGGTGGAGCTATGGCATTGATTAACAGTATGGGAGCATTAGGTTCATTTGCCGGTTCTTATATTGTAGGGTATCTAAATGATCTGACAGGTGGGTTCGATGCGTCGTATATGTTTATGGCGGGATCACTGCTTCTGTCGGCGATCTTAACAATGATGGTACGCAAGCCACAGACGCAGAAACCTCAAGCTTCTCCAGAATGGAAACGCAAAGTCAGTGCGACGTAATCCAAAGAGTAGTGAACACATAAAATAACACAACAATACAACAGCGTAATTCTTGTATATCTAATGATGTAAAAAAATATAGTCTATATTTGGTAAAGGAGTGAAGGAGTATGAGTGAACAACAACCAGTACGTGTGCAATTAGCGCTAGATCGAATGACTATCCAGGAAGCGATAACGATGGCCAAACAAGTAGAGCAACATGTTGACTGGATTGAAGTGGGTACATCCCTAATCAAAGAGTTCGGCATCGAAAGTGTGCGCCAGATGAAGCAAGCTTTTCCACATAAAATCATTGTTGCGGATATCAAAACTTTTGATAATGCGAAATACGAATTCGAGCTTTGTTTTGAAGCAGGAGCAGATGTGGCTACTGTTATGGGAGCGGCGCCAGATGCTACATTAGAATTATGTATGCAGACAGCACGTCGCTATCAGGGGCAGACAATGATTGATCTGCTCAGCGTATCGCCTGATCGAATTCAAGATCTTGAGCGCTATACAGATGCTGTATTATGCCATCATGTTAGCAAAGACGAGCAAGAGCATAACGGACAAAAGGCTGGGCAATTAAATAGACATGAAGCTCATGCTACTTCTCATTCTAATGATGCAACACCTCAGATTGCGGTAGCAGGCGGAATTACGTTAACGACATTACCGACAATTTTACAGCAATCTCCGTCTGTGATTATTGTGGGTTCTGCGATTACTCAAGCTGCTCAACCCCAACAAGCGGCGCAACAGATTCGAGAACAGATTAATCAATTTGCTATCCCAAACGTTAACCCTTTAGCTTCTTTATAACTATATAACAGGGAGTGATATTCAATGAACCAAGTTCAATCGACAGCAACCGCAGAGCAGATTATTGCTGAGATTAGTCAGGTGATCACGCAGGTTCCACAAGAAACGATTCAACAGCTAGCTACCCAATTAGTAAATAGTCAGCGTATTTTTGTAACCGGTGAAGGACGATCTGGATTTATGGCTAAATCATTTGCAATGCGGTTGATGCATCTAGGGGCTGATTCCCATGTGATTGGAGAAACGGTCACACCTGCACTTGCTGCGGGTGATCTACTAATCGCTGTATCTGGATCAGGCACCACCAAAGCGGCTGTATGGACCGCAGACAAAGCCAAAGAGTTAGGATGCCATATTGTGGCGGTGACTACCGACGAATCATCGCCACTAGGTACTCTAGCAGATACAATCTTGCATATTCCAGCAGCAACCAAGTACAGACGAGAAGGTGAAGCGCCAAGTATTCAGCCGTTAGGTTCTTTATTTGATCAATGTACACATGTATTACTGGACGCAGTCTGCTTGAATTACGGACAGCTCAAGCAAGTTCAACATGGTGATGTATTTGCCAAACACAGCAATGTCGAATAAGTAATTACATTTACTACTGATAGAATAGATAGGAATATGATAAATATCAAAAACCCTGCATACCATTTTTGGATACAGAACACTTTGTAGTGAAAAGTGCTTATCCATCAATTGAGCAGGGTTTTTAGTGTGTTATTTGTTATGAGAAAATAGATAGTAAGATAAAGCTACAATAATAAAACACTACTTATTAATCAACTTATCCCCAAAGATACGAGACAATCATTACTACATAGATAGGTAAACTGAACAACAACATACTCCATGAGTTCACCATATTGCGATCTCTGGAACTGGGATCGATTGCTTGATTCGCACGCATCCGATCTCCACTGACCATTGTACCTGAAAGAGCCAGTGTAGCAATAATTAAAATAATGGTGACGACTCTAAGAATATCATTAAAGTCGTAGGGTAATAGAAAATGAATCAAATACAATAACCCTAGAAAAAGAGCGCCCGATCCTAACAGCAAACCTGATTTTTTCATATCGATCTACACCTTTCTACTATGTATTGGTAACGATGATCAATCTACAATCTACGATGATAAAACAAAAGACTGTCGAATAATCTATTCGCAGTCTTTTGTCTATTATATCAATTAAACGTTTGACATTATACCTAACAACTAAGATCAATCAGATTTCTACAATCGAACATCATAATGCTCATGCTACCATGTTGCTTTATAACTTAAAGTACTTTTTCTAAAAAGCTAATCGTACGTTCATGCTGAGGGTTACCAAATACTTCTTCAGGCGTACCATCTTCGACAACATAACCGCCATCCATAAAGATTACACGATCCGCCACTTCGCGAGCAAAGCCCATTTCATGAGTTACGATCATCATGGTCATACCTTCTTTAGCAAGGGAATTCATAACACCCAATACTTCACCAACCATTTCAGGGTCAAGTGCAGAAGTCGGTTCATCGAATAACATCACATCTGGATTCATAGCCAGTGCACGCGCTATTGCGACACGTTGCTTTTGTCCACCCGATAATTGGTTAGGTAGAGCATCTGCTTTATCTGCAAGACCGACACGATCTAACAGTTGAAGCGCAACTTTACGAGCTTCTGCGGGAGAAGATTTTTTGAGTTCAGTTGGAGCTAACATAATATTTTTGATAACACTCATATGCGGAAAAAGGTTAAAGTGCTGGAATACCATTCCGATATTTTCGCGTACTTTGTTGATATCGGTTTGTTTGTCATTGATATTGTGATCATCGACAATAACCGTACCTGCTGTAATATCTTCCAGACGATTAATACAACGAAGGAAGGTACTTTTACCAGAACCGGATGGACCAATAACACATACCACTTCGCCTTCTTTAACTTCCAGATCGATACCTTTCAGTACATGATTGGAACCAAAGCTTTTTTTCAGACCGGTAACTTTAATTTTATCCATTGCTGACCTTCCTTTCGATGTGGTTAGAGATTTTAGTAAGAATGGTAATCACGATCAGGTACATAATAGCTACGACCAACCAGATATCGAACGATTGGAAAGTACGAGCAATAACGATTTTACCGGATTGCGTCAATTCTACAAGACCAATAACAGACATAATCGATGTATCTTTCAATGTAATAACCAACTGATTAATGAAAGAAGGAATCATTAATTTAACAGCTTGTGGAATAATGATTTTGATCATGGCTGTACGATAAGGTAGCCCTAGTGAACGAGCAGCTTCCATTTGTCCACGATCAATCGATTGAATACCACCACGAATAATTTCAGTTACATATGCCCCTGCATTCAGACTCAACGCGAGCACTGAAGCGACAAACAATGGCATCGTAAATCCAAATGCTCCTGGTAGACCGAAGTAGATAAAGAATGCTAATACAAGTAGTGGAATACCACGGAATATATCAACAAATACAGTTGCGATAATACGTAAGATGCGGTTATGACTTACTTTCATAAATCCAAAGATTAGACCTAAAATAAATGCGAAGAATAGAGAAACGATTGTATATACGACTGTATTTAATAATCCTTTAAGCAAGTAAGGGAAGGACTGTTGAATCAACTCGAATCTACTTAGCTTTACAGCAGGTACACCATTTCCGGATTCACCTAAATATTTTTTTAGAATCTGATCATATTCGCCATTGCTACGAATATTCGCCAAACCTGCATTGAATTTTTGTAGTAATTCTTCATTTTTGCCTTTATTTACAGCAAATCCATACGAACCTTTAGCTTCTTGTTCAGTTGGAGCTAATTGCAGTCCATTGCCTTGTTGAATACCATAAGCGAGTACAGGATAATCGTCAAAACCAGCAACTGAATTTCCTGTTTTGATATCATCGTAGACCTGTGCAGAATCTTCAAAAGGAACTAGGCTGAAACCATATTTATCTTTGATCGATTCAGCAAATGTATATCCTTGTGTTCCAATTTTGACAGCAACATTTTTGCCACGTAAATCTTCATAAGATTTAATATCTGTGTTACCTTTTTTGACTGCCATAGCTACGCCAGCTTCAAAATAGGACTTTGAAAAATCAAATGTTTGTTTACGTTCATCAGTGATGCTCATTCCAGCAATCATACCATCGACCTGATCCGTCTGTAGTGCTTGAAGAGCCGCATTAAACCCTAGCGGTTTGACTTCATAGCTAAAGTTCTGATCTTTAGCGATTGCTGCTAATATATCCATATCGATTCCTACAAATTTCTGGTCAGCATCTTGAAATTCAAAAGGAGCAAATGTAACATCGGTACCGATTTGATAAGTTTTGCCTTCCTGTGCTTGTGCAGTTGCAGTCGTGGCAAAGCTTCCTGTAGATACTCCAAAGAAAAGAAGGAGAGCCATTACTAACCACATTACCCTAGATTTCTTCATAAAATCCTCCATTTCATTGACTTCTTCATGTACATCAGCAATTGTTGTAGTGCGTATACCTGGATCGAGCTAGAACAAATCTACTTACGATCAGTATTGCTTACAATAGATATCTCAAATTGATATCTTACATCACATGTCTTCCCATTCTACAAAAAAAACAAGCTATTGACTATAGTTCATTCTACTTTTCAGCTAAATAGGTATCACGTAAACGGTATCATTAAAATATTCATGTTAGGTATTACTCAAATTATGAATAATACTATACTAAAAAACCAAATATAGTTAATGTACAGCAGTCTTGTTTTGGTATCTATTGTATAGATAGAATGAATTTCAATTTGTATCCCTTTACACCTTCACCACATATGATAAAATGCAATGAACATATAAGAAGGGGACGGGATATATGAAATCAGTTATTTTAGATGTAGATACAGGGATCGATGATTCATTAGCGCTAGCCTATGCGGCTCATTCACCTGAATTGGATATTTTGGGAGTGACGACGGTATTCGGCAATATTACAGTAGAAGAAGCAACACGTAATACACTGGTAGTGCTCGACAAATTAGAGCGTGAAGAAATTCCAGTCTATGCCGGAGAAAGCAAGCCGATGAGTCGAGAATATACGAAGCCATTTGCCCGTCATATTCATGGAGAAGATGGTATTGGCAATCAGTATCGGGAACCGTCTGAGCGTCAAGCAGAGACGATGAGTGCATCTGACTTTATCGTTCAGCAAATTATGGCTTCTCCTGGAAAAGTGACTGTGGTTGCTGTAGGCCCTCTAACCAATATCGCCAAAGCTATTCAGACCAATCCAGAGATCGTACATACTATTGAACGATTAGTAATCATGGGAGGAGCGGTAACGGTACCGGGGAATGTCACTCCATATGCGGAAGCCAATATTTATTCCGACCCTGATGCCGCGGCGCTTGTGTTAACCTCTGGCATGCCGATTACATTGGTTGGACTGGATGTCACGATGAAAACATTGTTAACCGGTGTTCATCTGGATGAGTGGAGACGGGAAAACAGTTCGTTATCTGTTTTTTTAGCAGATATGACTGAATTTTATATGGGTGCATACAATGAGATTGTAACAGGTGGTAAAGGTTGTGCTCTACATGATCCATTAGCTGTCGGCGTAGCGATTGATCCAACGATCGTGCGCACAACCTCATATGCAGTACATGTAGAATGTACAGAACAAGATACACTAGGAAATACAACAGGCAAACACGATACTTTATTACCGCATATTGATGTTGCTTTAGATGTAGATTCTTCACGCTTTTTAAATCATTTTTTAAGTCGAATTGTGTAAGCATTTTTGCATAGAAATAATCCCAAGCCTGTGTAGCGTATATAAGGATGTTGTTTATCCTTGTTGAGTTATACAGGCTTTTTTTATGAGATCTAGCCAAAATTTATGAATACAATAGAGATGATTTCAACATATTTGGGTTGGATGATGGTTTATACTTTTATCTACAAAAAGATATCTGTGAGCCATTATTGTTATCCGATCATAATGCTAATAGATGTCTGAACAGGGTCACTTATTGACAAAATTTTTATAAAATTGAAATTTATTTGTACAAATAAACGACTAAAGTAGACATTCTCTTTCATTTTTTATTGTTACTGTAAGGTAAATACGGTATCATTAGAGTATATAGCTAAAGCTATTGATAAACGCTTACACGAATCGTTTCGACACGAATGAGCATTGTACTAGATGCTGACCTATATACGTTTGACAATATACAATAGTAAGGCCAGGTGTAACTCCATGAGCAGCAAGAATCCAAAGCGACAAGACACTACATCCGCAGCACAACGCAAGCTGGAGACGCTGCGAATTTTGGAAGCGGAAGGCACTGTGCGGGTATCCGGACTCAGTCGCCGTTTTCAAGTAACTGAAGAGACAATAAGACGTGATCTGGAACGTCTGGAACATGAAGGCGCTGTAGTTCGTACGCATGGCGGAGCCGTATTTAACCGTAATCGGGAACAATATGAATCTCCTGCTGTTCAGCGTGAGACACAGAACCTAGAAGAGAAAAAAGCAATTGTCGAATATGCCTTATCTTTGATTGAACCCGGTGATGTGATTGCGCTGGATGCAAGTACAACTTGCTTGCATTTGGTCAAACAATTGCCTAATCGATCATTAACTGTACTGACATATTCACTAGCGATTGCTAACGAATTGGTACAAAAAACCGAGATCAATGTGATTGTGATTGGAGGTTACCTGGATCGAGATTCAATGGCGAATACAGGGATTCATGCAGAGAAAATGGTCGAAAGTTATCATGTCGATAAATTTCTATTTTCCTGTCATGGCTTTGATCTAACACGCGGGTTAACCGAACCTTCTGAAGCACATGTACAATTAAAGAAAAAGATTATTGAGATTTCAGATGAATTGATTTTATTAACAGACAGTACGAAGTTTCGCCGCAAATCATTAGTACGTCTGATGGGTATGGAAGATTTGAATCGTTTTGTAACCGATGATCAGTTGCCTCAAGAAGCGATTCAAGATTTACAAGATATGGGTGTCGATGTCATCGTTGTTGAGTAATAGGGCGATGGTTGCTACCTGCATTTAAGCCTTTTCCTTTAGGGAAAAGGTTTTTTTGTATATAGAAATAAATGTAAGATTTTTGTTGGTTTTAGATTAATTTTCAACAAATTCTTCGGTTAAGCTTGAAAATAGGGTACGTTAGGAGTACTTTAGATAAATGAGAAAACGTTGAGAACCGTATAGAGATGGTTGAGATCAATGAGGCGTTTGGAGTGAGGAGAGAATCAATGACAGCAACTGGTGAATATAATCCGCAAATCGTAGGCATGGAAGATATCGTCCGTGCTCATCATGTATTACGCGAAGTAATTGTGCGTACCCCGTTACAGCGAGACAATACATTATCTGAAAAATACGAATGTAATATCTTTTTAAAGCGTGAAGATATGCAAGTCGTTCGTTCATTCAAAATTCGCGGGTCGTATAACCGTATTCGTAGTCTTTCTCAAGCAGAATTGGATAAAGGCATTGTGTGTGCTAGTGCAGGTAACCATGCGCAGGGTGTAGCCTTTTCATGTTATGCGCTTAATATTCATGGCAAAATCTATATGCCAAGCACAACACCGAACCAAAAAGTAAAAATGGTGAAAAAGTTCGGTGGTCAAAATGTAGAAGTAATTCTAGTCGGTGATACATTTGACGATGCTTATGAAGAAGCGATGAAAACATGTGAAGAACAAGGCATGGCATTTATTCATCCATTTGATGATCCGAAGATTATTGCCGGTAACGGTACGATCGGGATGGAGATTATGGAAAGTCTAGATGTACCTGCTGATTATATTTTTCTAACGATTGGTGGCGGTGGTCTGGCTGCTGGTGTTGGGCAATATATGCATACGATGAGTCCTACTACTCAATTGATCGGTGTCGAACCAGCAGGTGCGGCGTCTATGAGTGAAGCAATTGCTCGTAATGAAGTCGTCACACTTGGTGAAATTGATAAATTTATTGATGGTGCAGCAGTGAAGCGTGTCGGTCAGCTCACATTTGATATTTGCCGTGAGGTGTTAAACGATGTCGTGAAAGTGCCAGAAGGTAAAGTGTGTTCGGCGATTCTGGATCTATATAATGAAAATGCGATTGTAGCGGAGCCAGCAGGAGCTTTGCCTATTGCGGCGCTTGATATGTACCGCGAGCAGATCAAAGGAAAAACGGTTGTCTGTATTATCAGTGGTGGTAATAACGATATTGATCGTATGCAAGAGATCAAAGAACGCTCACTGATCTATGAAGGATTGAAGCATTACTTTATGATTAATTTCCCACAACGTGCAGGCGCTCTACGTGAATTTTTGGAAAAAGTATTAGGGCCAAATGATGATATCGCTCGCTTTGAATATACCAAAAAACATAATAAAGAAAATGGGCCAGCGTTAGTCGGTATCGAACTTAGTACACCGGAAGATTACGGTGCACTGGTCGAACGAATGGAAGCTCATGGGATTAAATATACAGAGCTTAATCGGGATCTGAATTTGTTCAATTTGCTTATCTAATGAGTATTCTTAGAGTTATAGTTGGGTTTTGAGCGGAATTACTATATAATTAATAAGTCGTGCCAGTTTATTATTTATAGGAGGCTTTACCCCAATGTTAGTAATTCATGCTGAAATATTGATTCAACCAGAACACGTAGAAAATTTTCTACAACTTGCTGATCCTTTTGTGAGTGCTTCACAAGCAGAAGCAGGCAATATTCGTTATACACTGATGGTGGATTTACATCAATCCAACCTATTTACCATGGTTGAAGAATGGGAAAGCCAAGAAGCGCTTACCGCCCACGAACAAAGTGCTCATTTTCTGAAGCATATCAATGATACAAAAGATATGGCGGCTGCACCTTTGAACGTTAAAGTATATGAAGTGATGCAGTTGCCTGTAGTTTAATAAGTAAATAAGTCTGTACTATACAAAGGCTATTTCTTTCGGGAAGTAGCCTTTTGTATATCTATATGTGTTATTAGCCGTAGCTAAATTTCGTAGGTTTACAATATAATTTGGGTTTTAACATCATATAGGTTATAATTAGTAAGTGAGATTTTTAGAACATTAAAAAAATCATATTACATTATATACTTATAGGAGGTTTACTTATATGTTTGTTATTCATGCTAATATCACGATTAAACCTGACAGAGTAGAAGAATTTTTAGTAGAAGCAGAAGGTTTGGTTAGTGCTTCTCAAGCAGAAGCAGGTAATATCCGTTACACACTAATGCGTGATCTTCACCAACCGAACTTGTTCACAATGGTTGAAGAATGGAAAGATGAGCAAGCGGTACAAGAACACAACGCAAGCGCTCATTTCCAAAAATTCGTTAAAGATATGCAAGAATTTGCAGGGGCACCTTTGGATGCAAAACTGTTCAACGCAACAGAAGTACCAAGAGGTTAATTACCTGTATCTCGATGCTAAAATAGATATGTTGCGTGGCAACAATCGTTTTCGTATTGCATCATTTGGTATGGATAACTAAATAGTTACGTAAGCAAACGTTCTTTCCATTGGAAAGGACGTTTTTTTTATTATTTAGTATACATAATTCCTAAAAGCCATCCGATAAATGCTATAAGGTAAATGTCGAAATTGCTCGAAAGAGTAGAAAAGGCATTAGTTGAGTAGAATGTAACGTCGTGTTTTACTGTCTAAAATTATATTTTTCGCTATTTAATTTTACGTAATCTTAATTGAGAAAATGTGCGTACTATAAATAGTATCTTGCATCAAAGGCTTTCATTTTATCTATCAAAGGAGAATCAGTGAATGAAAAAATATATCGCTATCGTAGCTTCTTCGTTGCTTACATTATCTCTAGTTCATACCGGCTTAGTGTACGGGGAAGAATCAGTTCCTTCTGCAACAGGGCCAGATCAAGAAGTCGTGATTGTGTACAAAAATGCAGCAGGTAAAGAAGCAGCTATCGATCAAAGTGTAGAAGTACAGCATGAATTTAAAACATTGCCTGCGGTTTCTGCGACTGTCAGTGCAGGTGAATTACAAGACCTTGTGCAAGATCCTAATATTGCTTATATCGAACGTAATGTTCCTTTTCAAGTCACTGATTCATCCGATTTTCAAGTGTTAGGTTCGACAGTCAATGCCACCGAACAATCACAATGGAATTATCAAGCAGTACAGCCTAACCAAATGTGGGACAAAGGATACAACGGATCAGGCATCAAAGTTGCTGTGATTGATTCTGGTGTAGCCCCTCATAGTGAACTTACTATTGCTGGCGGTGTATCGACTGTAGATTATACAACATCTTATGCAGACGATAATGGACATGGTACTCATGTCAGCGGGATTATTGCAGCTCATAGCGGCGATGGTGCTGTAACAGGAACAGCTCCTGGAGTGCAATTATACGGTGTCAAAGCATTGGGCGCAGATGGTAAAGGAAATCTACAAGATGTATTAGAAGGTATAGATTGGGCGATCCAAAATCATATGGATATTATCAATATGTCTTTGGGAACCGAATATGATTCACAAGCATTGCACGATATGGTCGACAAAGCATATAAAAATGGAATTTTGGTTGTATGTTCTGCGGGAAATAGTGGAGCAGGCACAGATACAGTCAATTACCCTGCACAATACAGTAGTGTAATCGCTGTTGCAGCAGTAGACAAAAATTTAAATCGTGGTGACTTTTCATCTACAGGTCCCAAAGTAGAAGTCTCTGCACCTGGGGTTGATATTGTGTCTACGTATCTTAATGGCAAATATGCTGTAGCTAGCGGTACATCTCAAGCAGCTCCTCATATTGCAGGTATACTAGCAATTTTAAAACAAGAACATCCTTCCGAATCTATAGCGAATCTACGTACCGATTTGGAAAATTATACGGTCGATCTAGGAGCAACAGGAAGAGATAATTCATACGGATATGGATTTGTTACATTCGCTCCTAAAGTAGACAAAACAGCTCCAGCAGAAGTGAGTGGCTTAACTGTAAGTAATACAACTACTCACTCCTTAACATTGAATTGGCAAAACCCGGCAGACAAAGATTTTGCAAAAGTAAATATTTACAATGATGCAGGCAAATTCGTAACTTCTGTTACTCAAAATGTATATCAAGCAGAAGATTTATCTCCATCGACAACGTACTCATTTACATTAAAAACAGTAGATACAACAGGTAATGAATCCACAGGCAAATTTATCTCCGGTCAGACACTATCTACACCTAGTGATTCTACACCGATCGTTGAAAGTAAGCCTGTCGTTCCAGCACCAACACCTGTCGTGAATCCAACACCAGTCGTAACTGTACCCGTCGTGACCACGCCAGCACCTACTAATCTGGTAGCGGCTGTTCCATCAGGTGGTGGGGGCGGAGGAGGCGGCGGTGGTGGAGGTGGCGGTATTCCACGCCAACCATCTACACCAAGCACAAGTGTTACTGCACCTGTGGCTGCTCCAACACCAACACCGACTCAACAAGCAACACAACAACTAAATACAGCCAAAACATCAGGTAAAGCCTCAGACTGGTTAAAAGCTAAATTTGATGGCAAAAACGTAACAGATGCTAATTTCCAGAAGCAATTAGCACAAATCAAACAGTCTATGGGTATTAAAGACTTGCCAAGCAAAGCGCAATTATCTCCTTCGATTCCGGTAAGTATTAGCTTGCAAGTTGCACTCAAAAATAAACAATATAAATATATCGATCCTTCTTCGATTACAGCCGATCATGTCACCGTGCTTAACAGTAACGGAGAAGTAGTCACCAATGTGAATCTATCTGTCAAATGGAATCGTATCTTTATCACACCAACAGCTAGTGGATTTGCCAAAAATGAAACGTATAATATCATTATTGAAAAAGGCATCCAGGCGAAGCCATCAGCGAATAGTGATCAACAAGTCACATCGACCACTCCACTAATCTTGCAATTTACAACACGTTAAAATAACACAGATCAGAAAGGTGCACACCGATGAAAATAAAATCAGTATTTCAGATTGGACTTACGCTTTGTCTGGTAGTGTCTTTGTTCGGCACTATGTTTGCTAATAAAGCACAAGCGGCAGATGGACTTCCTTTTTCAGATATTTCCAATAATTACTGGGCAAAAGATACGATTCAATGGGGTTATGAAGCTGGCTTAGTCAACGGATACAAAGACGGTCAATTCAAACCGAACAAAACAGTCAGTGAAGCCGAATTTTTGGCGATGTTGATTCGTACGTTTGAACCCGAAGTAACCAGTAGCAAAACAGGCAACTGGGCGAATCCTTACTATGTTCGTGCCAAAGCTTTGAATTATCCGGTGAGTAGCTATACCAATGCATCAACTCGTAATCAAATTCTAACCCGTACTCAAGTGGCTGAATTAATCTCTTCTGCGGAAGGTGTCAATTACAGCGGTAATAATGCGATTCAATATATGTTAGCTTTGGGCCTAGCTAACGGTAGTGATGCTTCTCAAGTATCGATCGCTTCATTCAAAGGAAGTAAAGCTTTAACTCGTGCCGAAGCGTTGCAGTTTATCAAAAACTTTGCAGATTATGGAGTAGGTGGTTTGCTTGATCGTCCAACTGAACCTTCAAATCCAGCCGACCTTCCTGCATTGCCGACAGCCAATTAAGTTTTTCTATTATTCATAAGCAAAAAAAGCGACTTCAACGGATAGGATGTATGCCTATCCAGAAGTCGCTTTTTTGATTGTTTTTATTGGATAATCATTCTTATATTAAGGTGCAACAGGGGAGGTGCCGTCAGGATCATGATCCATATTCAGCAATTCTCCGATATTGGTATTGGATACGACGGTTAATCGCTTCAATGTTAACGGATCATCGCCTGGTCGGACAAATCCTTGATGGACAGTGAATGCCATTCGGTAACCTGACTCTTTAAGTGCATAGACCATTTGCATCCGGAAATCTCCAAAAGGATAAGCAAAATACGGTGTATTGATACCTGCTTCAGAACGCATAATTTTATCATCAGCGATAAAGCTAGCTTCATTCATACCTGCGGCATAATCATCGCCACAGTGAAGTAATGTTTTGTAATGCAGGTTGTACGTATGGCTGTTGTACTCAAATACATCTTTCGAAGCTTCCATTTCTTCTTTGGACACATAGCTTGTTTTGTGTGGATCGAACACTGTTGTTTTGGCTTGAATACGTGAACCAATTACAAATAGGGTGGCATGAAAACCATACTTTTTCAGAATAGGATACGCATAAATAATATTATTTTGATATCCATCATCGAATGAGATTACCACTGTTTTTTCGGGTAACGATATTTCTTCATCTACATATTTTTCTAACTGCTGTAGTGTTGCTGTATGATAACCGTTATCGTGCAAGTATTTCATATCTGCTTCAAAAGCTTCCAAATTCACAATAGAATTGTTTGTCGGTTCAGTATTATCTTTTTGCGGAGTAATATAATGGTACATCAGTACAGGGATTTTATCGGCTGTACCTGTAGGAACAACATAATCTGCGGCTAGTGCGACATTACGTTCATTTAATACATTATGATGCTCATAGTAAAATAATTCGTTTTGAGCGGCTACCCAGGAGCTACATATTTTGTGTGCAAGAACAGACGATTTGGGGAAATTAACCCCTAGAACATAGACAACGAGCAACACTGCCATTAGGGCAAGTGAGTATTTCTTCCAATGCTTTTTCATGCGTATCTAAGTACTCCTTTATACTGGTGGTCAAATCTTATTATCGGACAAATGCTACTTTTTTTAAATGGACGCAACAAGTAATTAACGAAAATAAATTCGCTAATCCCAGCTATCCATTTAAGCAGAAACATGACATCTGCACTTTATTGTAAACGAAATGAATATATAAAAAGTTACATCGCCTTCTTGAAATAGTAACAATATTTTTGCTTATGGTTGGTAAAAAAAGGGTGGTAAGGAAATTGAAATAAAAGTTTGAGTAAGCAAAAAGAAGGTAAACCTTGATCAAGGTCTACCTTCTTTTTTATTCTCGATAGTCATTTGATTTGAGACATCACTAGCCTGATATTTTTGACCTGTATAAAAAAGAGTTAGCGAATAAAAGCTTGAGGACGCTGTTCTAGTGCATCGGCTAACCATCTAGGATGCATACGAAGTAAATTGGTAGGTAACTGGTCGGTCGGGAAAAATTGATAATCAAGCGATTCTTTGGGGTCAACGATAAGCTCGCCACCGATAATCATCGCTTCAAAACAATTGGTAATAAAATGAACATTTTTTCCATTAGGGTATTCAAAAATCTGGCTATCTGGATCCGAATAAACTCCGATTAAGCGTGTCACTTCCACGTCTAGTCCTGTTTCTTCTTTGATCTCTCGTACAACTGCTTGTGTGACGGTTTCCCCTTTTTCAATATGTCCTGAAGGTATGCCCCATTGTCCGACATCAAGCCGCTTTTGCAAAAAGACATGACCTTCAGCATTAAAAATAATAACAGCAATCCCTGCATACAGTTCATCAATAACGACAGACAAAGTAGTTCCTCCTAAATGAAATATCATCATTAAATGTTGAGTCTATTATACACTTTCCTCATAGTAGAAAACATTTCTGTATAAATACCCTTTATTTACTAAAATAACATTAAATGATATTATTTAGTATATATTGGAATTAAATCCATCATTGGAGGATAGAATATGAATAAAAAATTATTTTTAGCAGCTCCTTTTAAAAATCTGATGAATATGGAAACTTCTACTTTAGAAAAAGGTACACAGGATTTTTTGATCAGATTAATTGAGTTTTTTGAACATCGAGGTTATGAGGTACATAATGCGCACAAAAGAGAACAGTGGGGACAGAAGTTTATGCCTCCAGAACAATGTACCAAAATTGATTTTGATGAGATTAAGAAATGTGATTTATTTGTAGCTTTGCCCGGTATCCCAGCATCACCAGGAACACATATAGAAATAGGTTGGGCGTCTGCTATGCAAAAAAATATGATTTTGCTATTGGATCATGATCTTGAACAATATGCTTATCTGGTTAGAGGTTTACACACGGTATGTCCGGTTGATTATGTAACGTATCATACGGAAGAAGATTGTATTCAGCAGTTGGAACAGCTACTGCAAGAAAGGCTTATTGCTTATGATCTTTAATCATTTTCATGATGCGTATTTGTATACTCTTGCTAAAGTGTATCATAAGCCCCAATTCTACAATCAGCCGCGTGGTAACCGAAGCCGAGAAATTCTGAATTATACGTATGGAATTGAATCGCCCGTTGAACGTATTTGTTATGTACCTGAGCGGAAAACTAATATTATTTTTAATTTTGCAGAAGCGTTATGGTATTTATCAGGGAGTAATGATTTGGACTTTATCCGTTATTATGCCAGCAATATGAGTAAATATTCAGCAGATGGTCGGACACTGACAGGCACAGCTTATGGGCCAAAGCTATTTACTTATGGCGACAAGCGCTTAAATCAATGGGAGCGTATTAAAGAAGTGCTTCGTGAAGATCCTGATTCCAAACGTGCATTTCTATCTATTTTTGACCCGAATGAAGTACTTCAGCTAGAAAATATTGATGTGTCTTGTACACTTGGATTGCAGTTTTTTATCCGTGAAAATCAATTGCATATGAGCAGTTATATGCGTGCAAATGATGCTTATCGTGGCATGTTGAGTGATGTGTTTTCGTTTACTTTTCTACAAGAACTTATGGCTACTGAGCTTGGAATAGAAGTGGGCGCCTATTATCACAATGTAGCTTCTGTACACATTTACGAAACAGATTATGCTCAGACCAAAACAGTCCTTTCCAAAGCTAAACAGATCGGAGCTGTACCAGCGTATCCTTTCCCGCATATGCCGCAAAAAGATAATAGATCAGATTTGCAAGTTGTTTTTGAATACGAACAGCAACTTAGACAAGGAATCACGACTTTAGATCTAGCAGATATTCGTTGTTTGGATATAGACGATTACTGGAAGCAAGTGATTTTGTTATTAGCTGTGTATCAATCGATTCAACAAAAGCAAGCAGTAGACCCTGCGCTTTACCAAGAATTGATTCCACTTTATCAGATACTTGTTCAGCAGAAGTGGGAATCTTACTTTTCGATCACAATGGAGGAATCGTAATGCATACTTCTTGGAAAGAAAATAATGTATCCAGTCAATTCAACGCGTATAACGATATGTTAGAAGATATATTAGGATTCCGCTATTTATTCGCTGTTCTGGATTCAGATCCTACCATTCGTACAGTACTTGATTATGGATGCGGACCTGGAAAAGTAGCGGAGCGCATAGCAAAGCAACATGAACGTTATCAAGTTATTGCTGTAGATGAATCAGAAAATATGCTAAAAATAGCAACGGCTCAACGGTCACATCCACAGATCAATTATCAGTTGATTCACAATAATCAGTTGGATTTTTTAGAATCGGATTCGATAGACTGTGCTGTGAACTGTTTTGTAATTATCAATAATTCTAGTGTAGATCATATTCATCATATGCTTACAGAAATCTACCGGGTATTGAAGCCGGGCAAGCCGTTATTGGTATTGGATTCGAATCCAGATGCAACAGGGTATGAGTTCACTACATTTCGCAATGGAGAAAAAGGAAAGAAATATACAGACGGAGACCGCAAACAACAGTTTCTCAAGATTCCTGAAAGTTCAGATTTAATTTTAAATGATTTTTACTGGTCCAAGCGTTTTTATCAAGAGATGTTAGAAAAAGCAGGGTTTGATTCGATTCAGATCATGGAACCATGTATTGATGATATTTCGGTAAGCAAATTGCGCGAGTACGAAGAGCAATACGATCATCCGAAATGGGGTGATGAACAGTATCATGCTCCTTTTGTGATCTATAAAGCTATAAAATCGGTGTAAGCATGGGATAGACAAATTGCTACGAAGAGGTGGGATAATGATAATGAGGAATAGTACAGTTCGTCAAAAAGGGTTTTTGGTATTTATTTCATTTTTGCTGATGTTTGGTATTATGCCGAATGCGAGTTACAGTTATGCAGCAGCTACCGATCAACCGACAGTCATTAATGTAGCTTTATACGATTATGTTCCTGATCCTGAGCGTT
This sequence comes from Paenibacillus sp. KACC 21273, assembly GCF_028736095.1. Classification (NCBI taxonomy): domain Bacteria; kingdom Bacillati; phylum Bacillota; class Bacilli; order Caryophanales; family Paenibacillaceae; genus Paenibacillus; species Paenibacillus sp. KACC 21273. The sequence continues at coordinate 4,616,758 of NZ_CP117876.1, read as the reverse complement.
TTCAGCAAGCAGTCGTAAAAAATTGGGCAGAAGTTGAACCCAATGTACGCTTAAATTTTGTTAAATGGGATGGATATGAAGCCGATCCAGATGCGAATGTAGATGTGTTTGTATTTGATGCGATCTTTTTATCTCATTTTGTAGACAAAGGATATTTGAAAGCGATACCACAGAATCAAATTCAAGATCGCCAAGATATTATTGATTTTGCAATGGAAGGATGCACAGTAAATGGAGCAGCCTACTGTATTCCACAAATTGTGTGTACTAATTTATTATTTTATCGAGAAGATGATACAGCTCTTGCCTCTGTCCGTAGCGTACCGGAATTATATCGCATTTTAGGTGAACGACAATCAACAGGCGTTATTCCTGACAATAATGAAGGATTGCTGATCGACATGTCTGGTGGTACTACCAAAGCAGCCATGTATCTGGATGCGTTGTTAGACACCCGTCAACAATATACGGATTATACTGTTTTGCCTGATCCTAATACGTTAAATTCAAAAGCATTTAAAAGTCTAAAACAATTACAAAAAATGGGTGGTAAAGATCAGATTGAGTACTGGCCTGACAACAACGATGCTTATATCCGAGCAGATTGGTTCCGTAGTGGTATAGGTCGTGCATTTATTGGATATACCGAAGCGATGTCCAGTATGGGTGATTATGCAGATGATGTGAATTTTAAAACCATCTCAATGTCGAGTAAAACAGATATTCCTGTTTTTTATGGAGATATGGTTGGTGTGAATTCGGCAATTACAGATCCTGCTAAGCAAGATATTGCGATCAAATTGGCAAATGTGATTACAGCCAGCCAAACGATGGTAGATGCTATTTCTCCAAATGAAGCTAAAGTGTATCCTCAATATTTGTTACCTGCAAGACATAGTGTATACCAAAAAATGCAGCAACAATTTCCGATTTATAGCCAATTGATCCCGATTGCTACTCATCCTGATAACAAAATATTCAAAATGGGACCGGATGCAAGAAATTGGATCGAACAAGCTAAAGTAACGATTACAGATCGATTAGCAACTGTAGCTGTTCAGTAACCAAAGCTACTTCTATTCTAGTAAGATTAGGAGACTGATGATGAAAAAACTACTAACGATTGCAGGTTCTGATTGTAGTGGAGGCGCTGGAATACAGGCGGATCTCAAAACATTTTCCGCGTATGGTGTATTCGGTATGAGTGTGATTGTATCTGTAGTGGCTGAGAATACAGCGCGTGTGATAAGTATTCAGAATATCACTCCAGAAGTAATCAGTGATCAGATCGATGCAATCTATGAAGATATTGGAACAGATGCTGTCAAGATTGGCATGCTATCGGATCATGAATGTATGGAAGCTGTTGCTTATAAGCTGAAGCAGTATCGTCCGAAGCATATTGTGATCGATCCTGTTATGTATGCCAAAAATGGAAGCCCACTCATGCAACAAGATGCTGTAGGTACATTGATTCGAGACATTTTACCATTTGCGGATGTACTGACGCCTAATATTCCAGAAGCAGAGCGGATCACTGGGATAACGATTGAATCTATACATGATATGGAAGAAGCCGCTAAGCGAATAGCCGATCAAGGTGTCCGTCATGTCCTTGTTAAAGGTGGACATTCACTTGGCGATGAAGCCACAGATATACTGTATGATGGTCAGCAGATGTATTACTTTACAGAAAAACGAATAGACACTTTGAATACGCATGGTACAGGATGTACGTATTCTTCTGCTATTGCAGCAGGGCTTGCCTTAACTGATAATTTGCACGAAGCGGTGAAGCAGGCCAAAGCTTATGTAACGACAGCGATTCGTCATTCACTTCATATAGGTTCAGGTCCGGGACCTACACATCATTTTTATGATTTGTATCAACATGGACTACGACAGAGTGATCCCACCAAGCAGATTTGATAAGTAAGGTTAAACAGCGAAATATCTGAACTATGAAGTACGATGAAAGTAATAAACAGATTAGAGGGATATCCTTTAATCTGTTTATTTTTTGCTACCATAGCTGTATCCTAATAAAAAGTAATATAAAGCGAATAAGGAGATAATAAAGTATGCGACGCAAAACAAAAGGATCTAAGCGAAAAAGAGAGAAAAAGATAGAATCTTTTTTGCACAGTGTATTAGATATGTTCTTCTGGTGGAGATAGGATGACTTGTAGCAATAAGTATAAAATAACAAACATGATAAGTAATCATTTTTATGTATATCGTTTGACATCTTTGATTTAAGGGTAAAGTAATAAAGGACGAAGATGACAAATTAATCTTGTTTATTGTTTATAGTCAAAATTTTTTTGCTAAAAATTTGATTGTGCACAAAAAAGTTGTATAATACTAAATATGTATTATGTATAAAAGTTCATAATCTAAAACAGAAATCATTGACTGATGTTTTCTAAATATAAATAGAGGAGTCGATTAATATGACTAAAAAAGTATTGTTAGTAGCGACAAGTGCTACAGAAATGAACGGACACCCTACAGGACTATGGTTAGAAGAATTGGCTGCACCTTATCATGTATTTCAAGATGCAGGCGTAGAACCTACTATCGTATCGGTTAAAGGCGGTAAAGTAACCATCGACAAAAACTCTATTCCAGATGGGATTCCTGCTGAATTGCAATCGGTAGCTGATATGCTTGAAGACACCAAAGCTCTTGCAGACGTCAATGTAAGCGACTTTGATGGCGTATTATTTGCTGGTGGACATGGCCCTATGGTCGATTTTGCAAGCAACCCGGTAATCGCTCAATTGATTCATGATACAGAAGCTCATAACGGTGTAGTTGGTGCTGTATGTCATGGTGTTGGTGCTCTTGTGGATGTGAAAAAAGCAGACGGTACCTACTATGTACAAGGCAAAAACATTACAGGTTTCACTGATGAAGAAGAAGATATGGTGAAATTGACGAAATATGTTCCTTTCTTACTTGAAAGCAAATTGCGTGAGCAAGGTGCAGCATTTGTAGCCGCTTCTGCTTTTGCAGATCATGTAATCGTTGACGGTAAATTAGTAACAGGACAAAACCCTGCTTCTAGTGAAAGCACAGCGAAAGCGATGCTTGAATTGCTATAATCTCTAATCGCTATACGTTCTACTAAGTAGATAATAGATAGTGAATATACAAAAGCGAAAGTTCTCTGGCTGTTATCTGAGGATTTTCGCTTTTTTTATTTTAATACATCAAACTATATGTTGCGGATATTTATAGGGATTAGATTTTATCGGTTAGAAAGATATTCTATAAAAAATATACTATCCATACAAAATTTGAATAACTACGTAAGTAAATATGTACACAGGTTTAATCGAAAAACGATTGTGACAATGATGCAAATAAGATAGACTGACTTTAACTGTAATCAAGATATGATTCATATTTTGTAAATAGAAGCTTGTACAGGTCAGGAGGAGCTACCATGAAAGAACAGGAAGAACGTCGCCGTGTAGGCATTATGGATATAGGATCGAACTCGATTCGACTGGTTATTTATGAAACAGGCAATGGTGGTGGATATCAGGTTCTTAAAGAATGCCGGGAATCTGCTAGACTCAGTGCTATTGTTACTCCTCAAGGAGATATGCCACTGGAAGCAGTCAGTGTCATCGTGCCTGTTTTAAAACAATTTGCCGATGTCAGTGCTGCTTATGAAGTAGAAGAGATTCGAGCTGTCGCTACAGCGGCTATACGCAACGCTAGCAATGGCGAAGAAGTAATTGAATATTTGAATCGTGAAACTGGAATTACCATCGAATTGTTACCCGGTGAAATGGAAGGGCATTATGGATTTATCGGGGTAGTGAACCGAATCGATATCGAAGATGGATATATTATTGATATTGGTGGCGGAAGTACCGAAGTCACTTTGTTCCGCGATCGGGCTCGCGTCTCTACAGTGTCTTTCCCTTTCGGAGCTGTCAATATGAATGTGCGATTTGGTAACGAAACGACAGGACGCTGGGACGAATCGTCTGTTAATGAACTGCAACAACTGGTACTGGATGCCGCAGAAAAGCATGATTGGATCAGTCAGTATCCTGATCTTCCTATGGTCGGTCTGGGAGGAACGATTCGTGCTGTAGGTAAAATGCATCAACGCAAATTAAAATATTCGCTGGAACAGATTCACCATTATACATTAGAAGCAGAAGATACGGATTATTACTATCAACAGCTTCCTGCAATGAGTAATGATCAACGTAAGCGTATTGCCGGTCTATCCAAAACACGCAGTGATATTATTGTACCGGGCGTTATTATTTTAAATACATTATTCCGTTATATGCATTGTTCGCATTATGTGATTAGTGGAACAGGGTTACGGGATGGATTGTTTTTTGAATGGGAACGCGGTAAAGATAATGTGATTGTCGAAGATGTATTAGAGTATGAGATTGGTGCAGCGCTACATGGAGAGCCTTTGCCACGTCAACGCCATTTACGCTGGGTACAACAGTTATCTTCTGAACTATATGAAGCGCTTGGAGAAGGTCAGGAAGACGTTTCTAATCGCAAAATATTACGTACAGCTTCGTTATTGTATCGGGTAGGTATGAAAATTGGTTACCATGACTTTGAAGAACATACCCGCTATTTGCTGACCACTCGTGCGGTAGCCGGACTTAATCATCGCGAAACGGTTCTAGTTGCTTTTATCGCTATTTTTGGTAGCAAAGGCAAAATCAAAAAAAGACGCATCTCGACAGAGTATGCTGATATTCTTCATCCCAAAGACGAAGAGCGTATTCGCCGCTTAGGTGCTGTATTGCAATTAGCTGCTGCGATGGATGTGAGCGAGACGCAACCTGTGGATCGCTTGGTCGCTGTACGCAAAGGAAGAGACTTCGAGCTGACAGTTCACTGTCATACCGAAGCCTCTATGGAAACACATGAAATTACAGAAGCAGTTAGAGATTTGGAGAAGGAGTGGGACGTGAGAGTGAGACTGGTGGTACATATGGTTTCCAAGAGTTAATTTCCCACGCTTTGAATTGACTGCGTAACGGAGGTTTTCCGTTATCAAATCGCTCATAACTGCCACTAGGTAGTAGCAATCTGGCTTTGATATTATCCGCAAGGATAAGATCCAGAATGCGCTGCATAGTGGCTTTTGTGCTTTTATCGAATAATGGACACATCAGTTCAACACGACGAGTGAGATTACGAGTCATCCAATCTGCACTGGATAACCAGATCTCAAGATCGCCTCCATTTTCAAAAGAGTAAATACGAGAGTGTTCTAGATAGCGATCGACGATACTGCGAACTGTAATTCGCTCACTCAGACCAACTACACCCGGACGTAGACAGCACACTCCACGTATAATGAGATCAATATTCACTCCTGCTTGAGAAGCGATATATAGTTCATCAATAATCTGTTGGTTAGATAATGAGTTCATTTTGGCAATGATGCGTGCAGGTCTGCCGTTACGTGCATGTTCAGCTTCACGCTGGATCAATTCGATAAATTTGTTCATCATTGTATCCGGTGCGACAGCGACAGCTTGCCATTCATGACTTTCTGTATATCCTGTAATATGGTTGAACACTTCAGAAGCATCTTCACCAATATGAGGATTCATCGTTAACAGACCGATATCTGTATATGACTTCGCTGTAGAAGCATTGTAATTACCTGTACCGATATGAATATAACGTTTGAGTCCATCTGCTTCGCGGCGTACCACTAGAATTAATTTGGCATGTGTTTTGAGTCCAACCAGACCATAGACCACATGACAACCTGCTTTTTCCAGTGTGCGTGCCCAAGCGATATTACGTTCTTCATCAAATCTTGCTTTCAGTTCTACCACTACTGTAACCTGTTTGCCAGATTCAGCAGCTTTGGCAAGTGCCTGAATAATCGAAGAGCGACCACTGACCCGATACAATGTCATTTTGATCGCCATCACATCATCATCTTCAGCAGCTTGTTCTATAAAATCACTAATCACATCAAATGATTCGTATGGATGATATAACAATACATCACGTTCTTTTAAGACGCTGAAAAAGTCAGTGTCGCTACCTTCTGGAAATTCTGGTGCATAACGCGGAATTTCTGGCGGATAACGTAACGATTCATGATTTTGCACCGAATCTGAAAATGGCAATAAAAATCCAAGATCAAGCGGGCCATCGATTTCGTACACTGCTTCAGACACGTCGAATTCTTCTTGTAACATTCGAAGAGCAAATGGATGAAAATCTTTCTCCACTTCAAGACGTACAGGAGCGCCACGACGACGTTTACGTAATTTATTCTCGATTTCTTCTAACAAGTCTTCTGCTTCTTCTTCATTGATATCTAGATCTGTATTACGTGTCAGACGGAAAGCATTCACGCCTACAGGCTGATATCCGCCGAATAATGTATGAATATGATGACAAATTAATTCGTCGATCATAATGTATTGTTGTTTTTTACTGTTTTGACGGTGAGGTAGTGCTACCAATCTAGGAAGATTGGATGGAATCTGAACAATTGCAAAATAAAAGGCATCATGCTCATCTTCAGTAATCGGTTCTCTACCTCCATGTTCAAGCACGACAGACAAATACACATTCAGTCCATGAACAAGTGGGAACGGACGACTCTGATCGACAGCCATCGGTGTAAGTACAGGGAAAATTACATCTTCATAATACGTATCTGCCGCTTTGCGCTGAGTGGCACTAAGATCGGTATAACGATTGACCGTAATGCCCTGCTTGCCAAGTAGACGCATGAGTTCGCGGTATGTACGATATTGAGTATGAACCATTTTTTCTACTTTTTTGGTCAGACGCTTGAATAGACCAGACGGAGTATAGCCGGTAAAATCTTTTTTGAGATAGCCTTCTTTGATTTGATTGCGAATCCCAGCAACACGTACACTCATAAATTCGTCTAAATTACGGGACACAATCCCCAAAAATTTGATACGTTCTAACAGTGGAGCTTCTGAATCTTGCGCTTCTTCCAGTACTCGACTATTGAATTCGATCCAGCTTAGATCACGGTTAATATAGCTTGAATGAGTAGGATGGTTTACATGTTTGTTTTCCATAATGCCTCCGCTTAATCATTGTTATCCAATCATATTCTCTAATCTAGTGTAACGTGCAGTATGCGGAATACCAAATGTGGGGTATGCAAATACTTTTGTCATAAGGTGTCAAAACAACTCGTATAGAGTCATTATAACGTTCAATTGTTAACGCTGTGTAAAAGCGAATTACCATTCGTTCCACAAATTAGGACCGCCTACTTTGCCAATCGCTTTTTTCTGAGTACGTCCAAAGTTAAAGCCATGAGTACGCAGTTCATAACCGTCCTCATGCAACTGGTCTGGAGGGATCGTTTTTTGCAATTCAGCAACAGAACGGGTAAGATAACCGGGCTTGTGCATATTCACAAGTAATAAATCATGATGTAAATGACTCAAACATTCTGCTAATGTCATCAAGTGTAGGCTCCTTTGAATAATTACATAGCTTACTTTCAATATATATTACCCTTATACATTCGTTTTGATAATATAGTGGGTATGAAAAAAATACCTGATCTCTACATGATTGGCGTCAAACGCATCGTAGATGTCAGGTATTTGGGTTTAATCTTTTAGATGAAGAATATGTTTTAGTTCAGTATGCGAATTAACATTTAGTCGTGGTAAATGCATCAAATCATCACCCGGATGAACAAAGCCAGGTCTAACCGTGAACGCCATACGATATCCATTTTCTCGTAACGTATAGATCATCTGATCTTGATACTCTCCATAAGGATAAGCAAAGTAAGGCGTATCGATCTTTGTTTTGGTTTTCATTAATTCAATATCGTTTTTAAGACGATCATTTTCTAGACCGACCGCCGCAGTATCTCCGCATTGAATCGTATTTTTGTAGTGAAGGTTGTACGTATGGCTATTGTATTCAAATACATCTTTGGTCGCTTTCATTTCTTTACGTGAAATCGTTGTTTTTTCTTTAGGTAGAAATTTTTGTGTTTTGCTTTTGAGCTTAGTTCCTACTATAAAGATCGAAGCGTGGAATCCATATTTCTTCAATACGGGATACGCATAGACCACATTATTCTGGTATCCATCGTCAAATGTAATGACAACCGTCTTTTCAGGTAATTGAATTTCTCCATTCACATATTGCTCTAGCTCGGACAAAGTGGCTGTTTTGTAGCCATTATCGTGTAGATATTTCATACCTTTGGTAAAAGATTCTAAGCTCATGCGAGCATTATTTTTCTTTTCTACATTGTATTTCTCAGGTACAACATAATGGTACATCAATACAGGAATACGTGCAGCTTTGCCTTTAGGAGCAGTTTTGATCGACTCTGAAGCTGAAGCCACATTATCTTCACCAGCATTGAGCAAATTAGCAAACAAATCATTTTTGGTATCATAGGAAGCTTTACAAGTCTTATAAGAAAAAGCTGAGGCATGCGGATACTTTAAGCTAAGTATGTAGAACGTGATCACAAATGCGATTGAAATATAGAGCATGAGTACAAATAAATGTCGAGCCCGCATAACTGTAATTCTCCTTTCTAAGAGTTTGGCAATATAAACGTCACTTCTTTATAAAGTAAAGCTAAGAGTGATATTATGAATTAGATATCTTTGTTTCTATATATAACATCGGCTAAATCATAATAAAATTTTATGGTGCTGTAGTTCTATCTTAGGAGCACTAGCTACTCTGATCTGCACTATATCTTACCATTTACATTTTCCTACACTGCTATTTTAGAGCAATATTAATCTGGTTATAGCCCAAAGATACCTATAGTCTCAACACTTTTCGAAGTGAGCAGGCTATAGGCATGAGGGGGTTCGGAGTAAAGTTGGTTAAAAATGATTTGGATTTTGGGACAGTGTACCTATAATTATTAGAGCTGTTGTGTTACAGCACTGTTAATATAATCTTGCCTTGAATATGTCCGCTGGTAGCTCTTTCATGAGCTTGACGAGCATCTGCAAGTGCAAACGTACTGTCGATAGCCACCTGAACTTTTCCGCTATCCAGTAATTGCCCTAGCTCTGCTAGTTGTGAGCCATTCGAACGTACCTGAGTCGTTGATACTGTGATGCCTAGATTTGTAGCTTCTTCTTCATCAGAGAAACCCAAAAAGACGGGGAACAAAGCACCTCCACGTTGAATTGTGCGTAAAAAACGACCCGTTGTAGGACCACCGAGCGTATCCAGAACAAGATCAATGTCGTGGACACTGTATTCAGGTTTATTTTTGGTATAGTCTATAAATTCATCTGCTCCAAGTTCACGAAGAAACGATTCATGTCTAGTAGATGCTACTGCGATAACGTGTGCGCCTTTCCATTTCGCTAATTGTAATGCTAAATGCCCTACACCGCCTGCAGCCCCATTGATAAGTACTTTCTTACCTTTAAGCGGCACCGGATGATGGGAATAAGATTGAAATGGATTGGCTTCATCATGCCCTAAATCCACTAAAAATTGCCAAGCAGTAAGAGCAGCCATAGGTACGCCAGCAGCATGTATATGATCAATACCGGCTGGTTTGAGTGCTAGATCGGAAGCTGGTGCAGCAACATATTCCGCGTAAGCTGCACTTTCCCCTACGCTTGGAAAGCGAACCATACCAAAAACTTCATCACCGACAGAGAAATGGTCTACATCTATAGCTACTGCTTCCACAACACCTGATATATCCGATCCTAGAATAAGTGGAAAAGCTACTTGTGGTTGCCAATCAGGCGGAAGATCTTTATAACCTTCACGCAGATACCAATCGGGAGGATTGATACCAACAGCATGAACACGCACAAGTACTTCACCTGATTTTAACTGCGGAATTGGTGCTTCCTCATAATGTAGTACTTCGGGACCGCCAAATTCATGCAAACGAATAGCTTTCATTGTATCTTTAGACATCTTACTTTCCCCTTCCATATAGATGAGTTATACTTACTTGATTCACATTTCGATTAAAAGGAGCGGTGATCCGTTTATGATTATACGGAGCAGTGCTCCAATTGTCAAGGAGGAAGGATATGCGCGTCGATGCCAAAAAAAATTATGATCATATACTAGCAGTTGCCGATACGGTCATCACTCAAAATGGAGCCGATGCTTCACTACGTGATATCGCTCGTAAAGCAGAAGTTGGACTGGGCACGTTATACCGTCATTTCCCTACTAGAGAAGCACTACTTGAAGCATTGCTACGTACGCAATTTGATGAGTTAACTACAAAGGCATCTGAGTTTGAAAAAGCGAATTCTGCCGAGGATGCCCTTGTATCGTGGTTACATGATGTCTTTATATGTACAGGCATTTATCAAGGAGTTGTATCTGCGATGATTGCAGCTATGGAAGATACAGAGTCTGCCCTTCATGCTTCATGCGTCACATTACGGGCATCTGGAGGAAGACTTCTTCAACGTGCTCAAGCAGAAGGTTTGGCTCGTGTTGATATAGATGGTGAAGATTTATTTTCTTTGGTTGCTGCGTTAGCATGGCTTGGCGATCAGCCTTCATCTGCATCACGAGCTGAACGCCTTTTTAATATGATGATAGGTACAATTTTAATATCTTAAATAAGTAATTATTTTAGAAGAATACTCTAAATTTAGAACAAAAAGCTAAAAAGCTGATTCCCTGTTAGTATGTAGAAATCAGCTTTTTGTTATATCCATAGGTATTGAATTATTCTTCTATATGCTTGTAAATATATTTCTTCTTTTTCTGCTAAACAGGATAAAACTAGATGTAAAAATAAAGAAATAAACTATTGTAAACGCTTTACTATAACATACTTAATTATACCTGTCAGTGACATAATTCACTTGGTTTGGATCAATGAAGGAGTATAGTTGTGTGTAGTGATAAGTATCACAGCCCAGCGCTTGGCAGTAAAAGCGCGACATCTACTGATTCTATAGAAAATGATTTTTGCATAAGCAAAATATCTTACGTTCAGCGCTTGGCAGTAGAAGCGTACGTAGCAAGGTCACTATGTCGGTCAGGAACATCAATTTTTTTATGTAGTAGACTGTAATTATCCAAAAGGATGTGTTCATTATGGCAGATTTCGTCAGATCCGTAACTTCACCTAGAAAATTTATTACAGGTCAGCATTTATTATCTAAATTAAATGATTATACGCGTGGTTATGGTGATCATGCTTATGTTATTTGTGATGAATTTATATTAGAACGTGCACAAACAGAAGCTGAACCTACATTTACAGCAGCTAATCATAAAGCACATTTTGAGAAATTTGAATATGAATGTACCAAAGAAGAAGTAATGCGTCACCGCGAATTGGTTAAACAATCTGGCGCTAACGTTATTGTCGGAATTGGTGGCGGTAAAACACTAGATACAGCGAAAGCGACTGCTTACTATGAGCAACTTCCTGTAGTCATTTTCCCAACAATTGCGTCTACCGATGCACCTTGTACAGCACTTGCTGTTATTTATAAAAAAGACGGTTCGTTTGACGAATACTTATTCTTACCTAATAACCCGGATACGGTGCTTGCCGATATGGGTATTCTTGCAGGCGCACCTGTTCGTTTCTTCGCTGCGGGTGTCGGCGATGCGTTAGCGACTTATTTTGAAGCTCGTGCGTGTTATGCTTCTAATGGAGATAATCTGGCTCTTATGAAACCAACAGCTACTGGACTTGGATTAGCTAAACTATGCTATGAAATGTTGCTTGATAATGCAGTCAGTGCAACTAAAGCTGTTCAACAAAAAGTAGTAACCAAAGCGGTAGAAAATACGATCGAAGCAACAATCTACTTGAGCGGTGTAGGTGCTGAATCTGGCGGACTTGCTGCTGCTCATGCGATTCATAACGGAATGACGGCTGTTCCTTCGATCCACCGTGCACAACATGGTGAAAAAGTGACATTCGGATTGTTAGCACAATTGGTGCTAGAAAACTCGCCTAAAGAAGAGTTCGAAACAGTAGTCAATTTGATCAAAGCAGTAGGTCTTCCATTGACACTTGAAGATTTAGGTATGACTGAATTTGTAGAAGCTGAATGGAGACAAGTTGCTGAAAGTGCTTGTGCACCAGACGATACAATGGGACATATGCCTTTCCCTGTAACTCCAGATGATGTCTACAATGCGATTGTAGCTGCTAATGCTATCGCTCATACGTATAAATAAGTTATTGTTCAATAAAAATAAAGAAGAGGTATTACCTAAGTAAAACTGGTAATGCCTCTTCTTTATTATAAAATTAAGCATCATATGCTAAAGAGTTTGAGATAAAGTAAAGAGTTGTCTTATATAACAAAACAAATAAAATCAATATCTAAGGGAGTATAAGATTATATAAATTATAGAGATATTTTTCAATATAAATAAAGATTTAATAATTATAATTTTGATTTAAAATGTACATTGAAATTAAAGTATCATATTTAGTTCTTTTTAACTAGAAATGATTAATATATTTTTTCTTGCTTATAAATATATGTAAAAAGTATCATTTACTTATATGGAAATAAATATATATAATACAAATGTAAATAAAACTTACTAAATTAAGTTTATTTAACATTTTAAAAGGAGACTGATGTATGAGATTAAAGAAAACAGTAAAAATTTTATTAGCAAGTATTGTATTAGGAGTATCAACTATAGGAATTAATGGAGTCCAAGCACAGAATAGTCAAGAGCCAGATTTATACATAAATAATAGTATACAAGGTTCAGAAAAGAAAATAATGGAAGATGTCATTTCAACTCTTCCTATTGAAGACAGAGAGAATGTTATTTATATAACAAAGGGAGGAGATATTTATGCCAATAAACCTGAGTTGAAAGATGATATTGAAGAGTTAACATCAGTAAAAGATAATGTTTATAAAAATAGTATAGGTGAGCAATTTATATTCCCTAAATCAGACCCTAAACCATCAGTAGTAAAAAATACGTATTTTTCAGTTAGTAAAGTGGCCGCTCCTAATTGTTCAAACGGCGGCACAGGCCCGTATAGACGAGTTTATAGTAGTACAGGATATTCTTGGCTTTCCATGAAAGTTCATATTCCATCTGAAACAGAAATTAAAGACCTAGGACCAGGTACTTCAACTGGTGATACTGGTTATATTTATACAGGAGGTTGGGGTGGTGATAAATCTTTGACGGTTGATGCAGGAATGCAACATAATACGCTTAAGAAAAATTGGTCTGGTGCAATAAGAGTTTCTGGAAATTCTGCTCCTTTCGATATGACCAATCGCTATCAACCTAATCAAGACGTTCAGATGAAATTTTATGTCAATGCTAATAACTCTGTTACATTAGTTATCACTGGTATTTTGATTGATGGTATTAAAAAAACTCAAACAGTAGTTGCTGAAGCGCAAGGTTTTACTCTGGATGGGTCAAATAATATATTAAAAAGAATTACTAGTATTGGTCAGACTAAAGGTAAAGAAAATTTTGCGACTGGTAGTTATATGAATAATATTCATTGGTATGACGTTAATATTGGTAAGAGCTCAATTAATAATACGCCTTGGAATAGTGGATCACAATCAGGTGGCTTGTGTTCTTATCCCAATAATACTAAAGTGAAAACATCTTATACTAATCAGGGAGAAGAAACAGTAAGTATTGATTTGTAATATAACTTGAAAATAAAATTGAATTTTTCAAGAGTAAACAGATTTATTTACCTGCAACATTTATTATGTATATAACGTTATAAAGTAAAATAATCAAGGAGATGATATTTTGAAATATTTTAAATCTTTACTTATTTTCTTTCTAATTACATTAATAATTTTTCCTGATTCAACTTTTGCTCAATCAAAAATAAAGACATCTTCACCACCTATTCTCAAAATAAATCAGTATTATATTTTATTTACTTATCCAACTTCACCTTATGTGGATCAAAATAATAGATTACTTGTACCTTTACGTTCATTGAGTGATCTTTTAGGAGCAGATGTGGCATATAATAAAGATAAAAAGCAAGCAACTATTAACTTTAATAATCATCATTTAGTTTTGACTACAGGCTCTAAAGAAGTGACTATTGATCAAAATATAGAGCAGATGGATACTATACCTGTACAAAAAAGGAATGCTCTTTATATTCCTCTTAAAGTAATGTTAGAATATTTAGATGTAGATGGAGCTTACAATGCTAACACTAAAATAATTGAATTAAATAATCCTAAGTATATGAAGAATACCCCTCAGTTAACCCAAGAAACTCAAGACAGAGTAGGGTTGGATGAAAATCAAAATGCATTCCAAGTCACTTCATATCAAATAAATCTAGGAGCAACGGATAAAAAAGCAGGTATTTGGAAAGGTAGCATAACCTATACATCTAAAAATGTTACAGGTAAAACCATCGAGCAAGGAAAAGAAGATATTCATTCTTCGTATATGCTTGCTAATGGTAATTCGCAGGGAGAACTATACAAATATATGCGTGAAAAGCATAGTGCAGTAAAACCAGGTGAGTCTATTACCAAAACAAGAACATTAATAGGTAATACTGATTTGGCATACATCATTGTTAAACCATATGCTGTGAAATAAAAAATGCACCTTTACATATCCATTAGTTAACCGCAAGGTTTTCTAACAGTGATATGAAAGGTGCATTTTTGTCTACATATTTATAAAGATCATAGGGAAACAGTTATATTTTTAAAACATACCATTTTCATTTACTGTTTTGGCAGGGACGTCTTGAGAAAGCATCCACATTTCAGCAATTTCATTGTTTTCTACGCGGAAGATTTGGACTACAGATTGACCGGCATCGTCAGCGTTCTTTTTCATCTGACTTTGGATCAATACAAGGTCACCTTCTGCAACCATATTAACTACAGTAGCAGTGCTGTCCGGGTTAGCGCGGAATTGAGCAAGATAGTTGTTCACTAATGGTTCAATACCGTCTTTCATTTTCACATTATGCTGAACCAATGATTCACTCACAACGCCTGAAGCCGCATCTGTATTATGCTCTACAAAAAAGCTGTTAAAGAAGTTGCTTACAAATTGAGCATTAGAAGCTACGACTGCTTTATCAGTAGCAGCAACATCTGCGCTCGTAGACGCACTTGGTAGTAGATTTTGGATCATACTAGAAGCACCTGTTACCGGTTGAACCGTATTCCAGTGCTCTACAATTTTACCGTCAGTTACACGGAAAATGTCTACAGCCGCTTGACCGGGATCATCTGGATTAGCCATTGGGTAGTTCATGACAGCAACTAGATCATTTTGACCGATCATACCTTTGACATTGACTTTGTAATCAGGGTTCGCTTTGATAAAGGAAGCGATATACGTTTTGAACGCTTCTTTACCTGTAGCAATCATAGGATCATGTTCTTTGTAATCGTCTGCAAGATACATATCTATTTTATCGGTCTGATGCCCATTGAGTACGTCTTGGTACATACTCGCAACAACTTTTTTGTTTGCTACGATTTTAGCATTTTGAGCAGAAGCTGACTCTGTACTAGCCGGATCAGTAGAAGTACTACCTTCTGTCGGTGTCGTTGCTTCTGGATTGGTAGCTGATGGATTACCTGTGCCTGTATTTTCAGTAGTAGGCGTGGTTGCAGGTTGATTTGTCGTACTGGAATTACTGTTACATGCTGCAAGAGCAGACATTAACAAAATACTGGTTAGGATTAAACTGATTTTTTTCATCATAAAACTCCTTTGTCATAAATAGTGAAGAATCGTTTGCTTAGCAAACATCACTTTTAGCATATGCTAGTAGAATGCGACACATTCAATTAGAACAGATTTTTGCGAAGTCAAAGACCTATTCGGTAGAATGGTGTCCTTTTTCTATTACCCATAGTTATCTATGATATCCCTAAAATGACAAAATCGACAACTTTCACGATTGATCCAAAACAGTAAAAAACCGTCTCCCTATACTAGCAAAGACGGTCAGATCACAGGTTATGTTGCACTTTTGGCGGAAGTTCTATAATTCCAGAGGAGCAACTTGTGCTCGGTATGCTTCTAGCTTGGATGTCAGTTTGTAATTAGATTGTGCCGCCAAATCCATCAATCCATGCAGGTCACTAAGAAGTGTACTAGACGGATAATCTTCTGCGGTATCCGTATCATTTAACAAATCGAGATATTGCTTTTTGGCATCAGGATCGATAGTTTTGGACGTGCTATCAAATAGTGGAGTGTTGTCTGCACCATAAAATACCGTATAAACAGCATAACTATAATTTTGCTGAATAACTGAGAGACGATTAGAATGAGGATATTTTAAAATAAATTGCTCCATATCCAGTGTGCGTACTAATAACTTATCCCATCCGATCACAAGCCCTGCATCCATCAGCGCTGGTTCATCTGACTCTTCAGCCATAATATCTACATAATCATTAATGTCTTTGGTGACATAGTCGTCATACGCATCATACTGATCGTAGTCAATAATAGGCATAAAATAGCCTTCGACATTGATAATTTGATAACCGCTATTTTTGGTGTTGGACAGTAACTTTTTAAGCGCTGGATCGGTAGTGTGTTTGATCATATTTTCTATTTTTTCATCGCCATATACACCGGTTGAAGCATACATATTCATCAGTTTCTTTTGGATCGATTCGGTATATTGATCTGTCCAAGCATCCAGATATTTATTTTGAGCATTTTCCAAAGTTAGAACCAGTAAAGTACCAGTGGAAGGAGTCACTTTTTTTATATTCTTTTTGAGGTAAGAGACTGCTTGAGGAAGTTTGGAACTGCTTGTCAGCATTTTTTTGAAATGAGCAACAGTAATTGTAGATGAAGCAGATGTTGGTGCATGGCTAGTGGTACTTTTTTGAGCGGGAGCTGCAAGTTCAGCCGTGCTTTCAAATGAAGAATTAACTGTAGGGAGCGTAGATGTCTGTTGTTGACTACATCCTAGCGTCTGTAAAACAAGCAGTGTGCCCACAGCAGATATAGTGATCGGATTGGATAATTTCATTAATGATCATTCTCCTCGATAGAAAAATATAAATACATATCCATATCAGATTCAACAAAATAACGATACCAAAGCTTTATGTATATCCCTACCCTTGCTTATCTGAGGTGAATCGAAAGTAAATAGAATGTCATTTTTGCTCGCGATTGAGATCATAGAAAGATGTAAAAGTATGAAATGGATTGTAATTGATAATGATTATCATTAAAATAGAAAGAAGTATAGATAGGTATTCAAGTAGAATAGGTTTGTTCAAAGGGGTTAATCATGAATCTAGATCATTATATCAAGCTGTGGAATCAAGCTTCTATTCAAGTCATGGATGTTCAGCATCATGTACTGACAGCTAAGCAATTATCGCTACCATATTATGTACCGGAAAACGGATTTTTATATACTGTTCGTGGGAATGCGTTGATTACGATCAATGATAACACATACACAACAGAACGATTTCATATTATTCATAGTGGGAAAGAAAGTATCTTTCAGATTGAAGTATATGACGAGTTATTAGAATACTATCTGATATTATACCGACCACAATTATTCACCTCCAATTCATCTGCCCGCTCGTTATTAGAGCATCATCCGGTATTAGATACTGCGTATGAAATTAAACCACATCATCCTATTCTGTTGCACGATAAAATCAAACAATTGCACCAAGCATGGACATATGTTCATCCATTACAACAATTGCAAGTCCGTACTTCTTTTTTGCAAATCGTATATGACATTTTGGAACAGTTACAGACCGCAGGTCATCAGCCCACAACTACAGATCTTGTCTCACAAGCTATTCGTTATATTCACGAGCATTATGAAATGCCGCTTACGATTGATTCGCTGGCTTCTATATTAGAATGCAGTCCACGTCATCTAGCCCGATTATTCCGCAATAGTGATATTGGTCAAAGTCCATCGGATTATCTGATTCAGTTTCGTATGCAAAAAGCGAGTGAACTGCTGACTCAGACAGAGCTAACCTTACAAGATATTGCGATTAATGTGGGCTATCAAGATGGATATTATTTTAGTCGTATGTTCAAAAAGTATATGGGCTTGTCTCCGATACGTTATCGTCAACAACATCGCCAGAACGTACAAAGTCTCAATATGACATCCAACATGTCCGATTTCTCTATTGTTGGGTTAGATGGACACCGCTATAGTGATAATGATTCTCAAAACATTATAGTAAGTGGAGGTTCTTTAATGATGCATAATCCGATAAGACGTTCAGCAGTGTTGATGCTGCTTCTGAGTTTTACTCTTTTACTGGGTGCTTGTTCAGCTCCCGCTTCTTCAACAAGTCAGACCGCTTCAAGCAAACAAAGTACGAGTGAAGAAAATGCGACGCAAAGCTCTACACGCACGATCACTCATGATCTTGGCAGTACTGAAGTGCCTGATCAACCGAAGCGTATCGTTGTATTAGAGCAAGGATTTACCCAGACTGTGGCAGAACTACAAGTCAAACCTGTCGGTGTAGCAGATGATAATAAACCTGAACGGTTCCCGCAAGACACGCTAGCTTATATTGAAGGATATACATCTGTAGGTACACGCTCGGAGCCGAATTTGGAAGTGATACGTACCCTTGAGCCGGACCTGATTATTGCAGATACAAGTCGTCATAGCAATGTATATGAAGAATTATCAGCGATTGCACCTACAATTGTTTTCAAAAATGATACAGCAAATTACTCTGATATTATAAATTCTACTCAGGCGATCGGTGAAGCTTTGGGTAAAGCAGATGCGACAACAGCGATGCTAGCAGAACATCAACAACAATTGGACAATGTAAAGCAATCGATTAACAGTAATCAATCTGTGCTTATTATTGCAGCTGATGAAGAAGCAAGCAATTCGTTCCAAGTACGGACAGATCAAGCATTTCATGCTTCATTTCTTCAAGCGTTAGGTCTGAATTATGCTTTGACTGATGCAGAAGAAGTAAGTCAACTAATGACTACAGAACAATTATTAGCGATCGATCCTGATCAACTACTCATTTTGATTAACGAAGATGATCCATCTGTATTAGCAGGGCAAAAAGACAATCTACTCTGGAATCAATTAAAAGCTGTGCAAACAGGCAAAGCGCATGAAGTTGAATTAGCCAAATGGTCTAGACAACGCAGTATTCCGGCATTGAACCATATTATGAGTGAAGCGACTACTTATTTTAAATGATCAACAAGCTGATCTTAGCAGTAGGGAGTCTAGCAATCTTGATCACGTTGTTGATGCTCTCGCTAATGATAGGTTCATCCTGGATTTCTTTACCGACAGTGATCGATTATGTATTTCATTATTCTACGACAGTCAAAGAACATATTATTTTGCATATTTTACGAATGCCGCGCGCAATAGCAGTAATACTAATTGGTGCTAATCTCAGTATTGCTGGCTGTATTATGCAAGCTTTGACCCGTAATCCATTAGCTTCTCCTAGTATATTTGGAATTAATGCAGGCGCTTCTTTTATGATCGTCTTGTGTACGATTGTTTTACCTGCTGTCAATGGATGGATTCTAGCAGGGGCAGGTTTTGCAGGTGGATTGCTAACAGTGATGATTGTATTGATAATGAGTGTTGCGATTCGTGGAGGTAAAGTCGAAGTTCGTATGGCATTAATCGGTGTGGTTATTCAAGCATTATTATCTTCGTTTACACAGGGATTATTGATCTTTAATGAAGAATCGGCTAGTAAAATATTGTTCTGGCTTGCCGGATCAGCAGCAGGAGTCAAATGGGACGAACTCAGATTATTAGCGGTCGTAAGCATTATTGGCTTGATCATGGCTATAGGTCTTAGCCGTTCGTTATCTCTGATAAGTCTAGGTGAAGATATCGCACGCGGACTCGGTCAGAAAATATGGACAGTACGTATAGTTGGTAGTGTGATCGTTATTTTGTTAGCAGGCATATCGGTTTCTGTTGTTGGGCCGATTGGGTTTGTCGGATTAATCGTACCGCATATTACACGTTATCTTATCGGAACAGATTATCGTTTGTTGATTCCTTTTGCTGGAGTATTTGGAGCTATTTTATTAACGCTTGCAGATATCAGTTCTCGGTTTATACATTTTCCAGCAGAGACGCCTGTAGGGATCATAACAGCTCTAATTGGTGCGCCTTATTTTGTGTATTTAGCTAGACGGCAGAGCAGGAGTTCATTATGATTCATTCTATCGGGAAAAAGCGGAATGTTATGATCATGATCGGGCTTATTGTGATTACTTTTGTTTTGATCATGATAAGTATTCAAGTAGGTGCTGTCGATATAAGCTGGCAAGATATCGGCAGAGCATTTACACAGTATGGAGATGCTGATCTAGCCTATATTATTTTTCATTATCGATTGCCTCGCATTATACTGGCGATCTTAGTAGGTAGCGGGCTTGCAGTGTCTGGTCTGGTGGCACAAAGCATTTTGCGCAATCCTTTAGCCGCTCCTGATACACTAGGAATTTCCGCAGGAGCTGCTTTAGGAGCGGTCTGTACTGTACTTCTTTTGCCTGTAGGTATACAGAGTACATGGCTGACATCGCTAACAGCTTTTGTCGGTGGAGCTCTCGGGGCTTTTTGCGTATATCTATTATCTTATCGAAATGGAGTCGATCCTGTTCGGCTGGCATTGGTCGGAATTGCGGTCAGTGCTTGTGGAAGCACACTGGTACAATTACTGATTACACAATCGTCTGCGAATACGAATACCGTTCTTTTATGGTTAAATGGTTCGTTATGGGGACGTAATTGGGAGCAGGTGGTTCAATTAGCACCTATTATCTTGATTATTGTACCTATCGTCTGGATATTAGCAAAATCTATTGATATTTTCGGATTAAGCGAAGAATCTTCCAAAGGGTTAGGATTACGCATAGAGTGGATGCGTACTATATTGCTGCTACTGACAGTGATATTAGCCAGCGGTTCGGTAGCGGTTGTAGGTATGGTAGGCTTTGTAGGTCTGGTGAGCCCTCATATTGCAAGGCGCTTGGTATCTGGTGGTCATCGTTATTTTGTGCCAGTAGCAGCACTGGTAGGGGCGATCATGATGTTACTAGCAGACGTGATTGGACGTGTTCTGGCGCCACCTCTAGAGTTTCCTGTAGGATTGGTTACTTCGGTCATTGGAGCACCGTATTTTCTATTTTTATTATGGCGTGAGTACAAAAGCAAAAACCGTACAGGATGAAGTTAGATCTGTGCGGTTTTTTGGCGTTTCTTTTATGATTACAGCGATTGTTTGATTGATAAGGAAGAGGGCAAACGTTGTTCTGCGTGCTGAATAGCATCTTGCATAGCTTGATACGGATCGGTGATCATCGCACCATGACCTACAGCAAGTAAACTCGGTTGTAATGCTACTAATTTGTGAGCACTTTGTAGAGCACGTTCTTTGCTCCATGTCGCCAGAGCAGGGAAAGGAAATGTCAGACGTACTGAACCTGCCACAGCGATCCCACCTCTAGTCTGCAAAGCATCACCAGCTATAAGTGATTGATCTCTAGTATCCCACAGCGAAATAGATCCTGGCGTATGACCCGGTGTGGCGATGACTTGAAGAGAACCTATTCGATCCCCTTCATGGAGCAAAACAGAAGGGCGAGTTTGTAAACGCTTGGGAACACTGCCTTTGATCTTAGTCTGAGGTTCATCTGCATCCAAGCTCATATCACCAATCATTAAGCGTGCATCTCGCTGTGATACATAGACAGGTATATCAGGATAAAGCTGATGTAATGTATCTAATGAACCGACATGGTCATCATGGATATGAGTTAGAACGATAGCGCCTAACGGTTTGCCGATCTGAGAAATCGCGTGCTGAATACCTTTATAACTATTTGGCAATCCTGCATCAATTAAAGTCACACTAGACTCTTCTTCGGCGATATAACAATTTACCGGAAATATACGTGGTAAAAAAATAAGTTGATGTAAGTTGTTCTTGCTAATTATTTTCATATCAATCACCTCTTGATTACACTATAAACTAATATTATTAGTTTAATCAATAACTGTATTCATTTTTCTGAAAAAATTATAAGTCTTTTGTAAAAGAAAGAGGTTTTCTTTGCTAATCTAACGATGATTCTGTTACCAAAAAGCATAAAAAATACACCACTCTACAGACAGAAGTAACATATTTAAACGTTACTATCTCTGTACAAGTGGTGTATTTGCTTATTTATGATTGGACTCTACCGTATGCAGACCTTGCAGAAAAGTATTAATAATCAATTCAAAACTTTGATTTATATCCACATTCAAGCCAAATCCACCGATACGTTCTAGTGAGCTAAAGCCATGCAAAACACTGCGTAGTCCACGTATCGCATGAATCAATGCTTCTTCACTCAAATCAAATCCGGTTAATACTTGCATGAATAATTCCAGCATTTGATGTTTGCTATCATTGATCTCTGCATCATCTATATCTGATGTATAGAACGTAGCTTCATATAATCCTGGATGAGCACGAGCAAATTCAAGATAAGCGCGCGACATTTCACGTATCGCTTTATCTTCAGATCGTCCTACTGCAGCCCGCATCAATGCGTCTTTGAGTTGATCCAATCCTGTTAATGCCATTTCACGACGTAATCCGGGTAATCCGTTCACATGATTATACAAAGAAGGCGAACGAACCCCTAGCTTCTGAGATAATATCGTAAGTGTCACTTCATTCCATCCACGTTCATCTGCTAGTTCTGTAGCTGCTTGCAAAATAGAATGAAGACTAAGCCCGGTGCGAGGTGGCAAAGCATAAACCTCCTTTAACTATACCTGTTCGTAGAATATGAATAAGATTTGTGTATAAGCTAACGATATTCATCAATCTTATTTATTGTAAGCGATAGGTATACCTTTGGCAAAATAAAATGCAATCTTTCTATTTTGCTTTATCCAATAATAGATAGGCTTGCTGATCTTTTATTTGCGCATAAAAATAAATTTCTGTCCGACTACACCGATCACAAATAACAACAAACTTACCCATGGAGCAATCGTAATCACAGGCATCACTTCACGTAAAAAGATTCCCACACCAAAAATCAGTACCAAAATCACCAGATACGTTAAGATAGCGCGTGCATTGATTTGCATGCCTGGCTTTGTCGCATCACTTTGTTCAACAGGCTGATCGGTAAATCTTGTAAGCATTTCGACCAGAGCAATCGAACCTACAGCTACAATAATAAGAGTCGCTACATTGATCTGCCCGACAATGCCTGAATCGCTAATACTGATTTTGAACAGTCCCATTAATGCTTGAATAAGAAATACCCATGTTAACGCTACCCACGGAATCATCAAGTAATACATCGGCTTGCTCAATTGTTTCTTTTCCGGTAAATTACGAATTAATATATTGCCGTACTCTATCGATTCTTTACCGAATAACTGTTTGGCAGTTTTACCTTTTTTCTGCGCTTCTAGCAAATGATGACCCATTTCTAAAAGCAATTCTTCGCCTGCTTCACGATCAATTCGTGCATCCCGTACATGTACAATAACATCATCATAATAATCCAAATTTTCTGGTTTTAATTGATCCCGTACGGTGTTAATATTTTTAACCATTTGGCGTATTGAGCTCATTATTCATTCCTCCATTCTCGTTGTTCGAAGCTACTATTTTGCCATACTTTCCTTGCGTTGACAATGATCTAGCGTTAATGATAATATGGTTTCAAGATTAAAGCATATTAAACTGATCGGAATTGTTTATTTAAGAGGAGGAATCATCATGGAACGCAATATCGTCATTCGACATCACGACTTGGATCTGACAGCTAGTATTCATTATCCTGAACAGGAACCACAATCAGCAGGACGAGGCAAAAGCCGTACACCGCTAATTGTGATCTGCCATGGTTTTGTTGGCAGCCGTATTGGAGTGGATCGCCTATTTGTTAGTACAGCCCGTGAATTGGCGGCTGACGGTTATATGGTGGTTCGCTTTGATTATGCAGGTTGCGGTGAAAGTGGCGGCGACTATGGCAAAGAAGGACTTGAATCAATGGTCGCTCAGACTCGTACTGTACTGGATTATGCAATGAATTGCAGTGACATTGATCCCACCCGCGTCACATTGATCGGTCATAGTCTGGGTGGTGCTGTAGCAATTCTTACTTCTGTACGAGATCATCGTGTCAAAAGTCTGGTGCTATGGTCAGCAGTAGGACATCCATTTAACGATATTATCAAATTAACCGGTCGGGACAAATACGATCAAGCAGTGATCGAAGGACAAGCCGATCATTTAGGTTACTCGTTTACACCTGTATACTTTGATTCGCTAGGCAATTTCCAACCGTTTCAAGAAGCCAAGCAATTTGGTGGCGATGTGCTGGTGATTCATGGTACAGGGGATGATGTGATTCCGGTAGATTATGCTTTTTTGTATCAAAAAGTATTCTGGACACGTTCAGAAGGACGCTGTGATAAAGAAATTATTTTCCAAGCAGATCACACATATTCCAATGGAACCCACCGCCGCGAACTGCTGGACAAAACCCGCCAATGGCTCACCGAACGCAAAGTCGCTCAGACCGATTGGCAACACTGGATGATTTAAGCGCTTGGCAATATAAGCGCGACTTCTTCTAATATAATCCAACATGATTTTTGCATAGCAAAATATCTTTCGCTAAGCGCTTGGCAGTATAAGCGCGACTTCTTCTAATATAATCCAACATGATTTTTGCATAGCAAAATATCTTTCGCTAAGCGCTTGGCAGTTACAAACGCGATTTCTTCTAGTGTAATCCTTTACCAGATCATTCACCAGTGGTATGGTAAGAAAGAACAATCGAATAGTTACTGATTTCACTAGGGGAGCCTGTTGGCTGAGACGAAAATTCAATTTCGGACCCTTGGAACCTGATCTGGATTATACTAGCGGAGGGAAGTGGAGGCTGAATTTTCACTCATGTTGTGATATACCTGAATGAATGTTTGACCCATTTGTCTCTTCTGGAGATGGATGGGTCTTTATTACGTTATAGGAGGCAATATCAATGACTTTTCTAGCCAAAGTACGGGCGCAACATCCACTGATTCACAATATTACGAATATGGTCGTGACTAATTTTACAGCAAACGGATTGCTGGCGCTGGGGGCTTCTCCTTTTATGGCATATGCGCATGAAGAAGTAGCCGATGTGGCAGCTATAGCGAATGCAGTTGTGCTTAATATCGGTACGCTTGATCCATACACCGTCGAATCGATTCAACGTGCAGGACGTGCAGCGAATGAATCAGGTGTGCCTGTTGTATTTGATCCGGTAGGAGCAGGAGCTACCCCGTATCGTACACAATCGGCTTTGCAAATTATTGAACACGTTCAAGTAGATGTTTTACGTGGCAATGTAGCTGAAGTGGCTAATGTGATCGGCGAATCGTGGCAGATCAAAGGTGTCGATGCAGGAGCAGGCGAAGGCAATATGATCCAGATCGCAGAGCAGGCTGCTCAAAAATTAAAGTGCATTGTAGCCATCACCGGTGAAAAAGACGTTGTAACCGATGGACAGAACACCTATACCATTGCTAACAGTCATCAGATATTAACGCAAGTGACAGGCGGTGGTTGTCTACTAAGTGCCGTAGTCGGTGCATTTATCGCAGTCGCTGATCCTACACAAGCTCAAGAACGTCTGGAAGCCGTGACAGAAGCTTTAGCATTTTACGGTATAGCCGCAGAGATTGCCTATGAACAGACAGCAGGGCAAGGCACAGGCAGTTTTCAGATGCAATTTATCAATCAATTGTCTCTAGTCACCCCGGAGATCGTAACTGCACGAGCCCAGATCACTTCATCCAAAGCTTAATATTGAACATACATTCATATGATAAAGGAGCGAGACAAGATGAACGTGTATCAAGCATTGACGATTGCAGGTTCAGATAGTGGAGGAGGCGCAGGCATTCAGGCCGATCTCAAAACATTTCAAGAACTCGGTGTCTATGGCATGTCTGTTATTACTGCTATCACAGCGCAGAATACGACAGGGGTACAAGGTGTCTATCCGGTTCAGATTGAAGGTGTTGTACAGCAATTGGATTCGATCGGAACGGATCTACAACCCCAGGCTGTCAAAACAGGGATGTTATTTAGTGCAGATATTATTCGTTATGTCGCAGCAAAAGTAAAACAGTATCAATGGCAACATCTAGTGATTGATCCGGTGATGGTCGCTAAAGGAGGTTCTGTGCTGTTACAACAAGAAGCGTTGCAAGCGCTGATCTCTGATCTGATTCCGCTGGCAGAGATTATCACGCCTAATTTGCCAGAAGCCGAGTTATTAACAGGTCTATCGATTACCAATCTACAGCAGCGCGAACAAGCCGCCAAGCAGTTTGTAGAAATGGGAGCAACATATGTAGTGATCAAAGGTGGACATGATACATCGACGTCTACTGTAATCGATCTGTTATACGATGGAAATCAATTTGATTATTTGGAAAGTCAGCGGATTGATACGCCTCATACTCATGGCACAGGATGTACTTTTTCAGCGGCATTAACAGCAGAACTTGCTAAAGGCAAAACTATTTATGAAGCTGTACATACCGCGAAGCAATTTATTCAAGCAGCGATTGAAGATGGATTGGGTATCGGTTCCGGTCATGGGCCTACCAATCATTTTGCTTATCAGCAAAGGAGCCGAGTCTATGATCACCAAGCCTGATACTCAGCATATACGCCAGTACTTACGCCTTTATCTAGTGATGGGAAGCGTCAATTGTACTCGACCACCAGAAGAAGTATTAAGGTCTGCTATTGCAGGAGGGATCACTCTTTTTCAATTTCGGGAAAAAGGGGTTGGCGCTTTAACAGGGCAAGCGTATTATAAGCTGGCAGAACGTCTGCAACAGATATGCCACACTCATCAGATTCCGTTTATTGTGAATGATGATGTAGAGTTAGCGATCGCTCTGAATGCGGATGGAATTCATGTAGGACAAGAAGATGCACCCGCAGATCAGATTCGGGCACGTCTAGGGGATGATAAAATCATTGGTGTATCTGCTCATAGCGTAGCTGAAGCCAGACAAGCTATTGAAGATGGCGCTGATTATTTAGGCATAGGACCGATCTACCCTACAATCTCTAAGGCTGATGCGCAAGCCGTACAAGGAACAAGCACTATTACAGCACTGAAGAACCATCATATTGATATTCCATTAGTCGGTATTGGAGGAATTCATGCAGGTAATGCCGAGCCGATCTTTAACGCGGGCGCAGATGGAATAGCAGTGATCTCTGCGATCGCAGGACAGACAGATATAGAGCAAGCGACGCAGCAGTTAAATACGCTTACCCGTCGATTGATTGCGAACTAATCACCACGATACGATCTAATGCTGAATACATGTTTGTTGACCCCATCAAAAAAAGTCATTCGGTATACCGTAGCTTACAGTACGGTGTGTCGAATGACTTTGAATGGTAAACACTATTTTCTGTTTGTATAGTGTAACGTAACAGTAGGTTCTTTCCGCTATTCTTATGATGATCTGTATGTTACTGCGAATAACATCGATCATTCTGTAGAAGCCAAGTAATGCGTTTATTTGTATCGTTAAGCTATTTTATGCTGATTAGGCAAGGTATCTTGTTGTTTGTTACGACGGTTGAAAAAGCGAGTACGTAGGTAAGGAACAATCCAGCGATCCAGACCAATTTTACCAGCGTTTGCGCCAGCAACTACGATAAAGATTTCAGCAAGTAACAAGTAAGGGTTAGTGCTTACAGTACCCGAGAATAAGAAGGCAAAGTTCATTACCATTCCCATTAATGCTGCTAGTGTAGTACAAGCTCCTAAGATCAATCCAAGTCCGACAAGGAATTCACCGATTGGAACAAGAACATTGAATAATCCGACATTTGGTAAAGCAAAGTGTTGTAAGAATGCTCCCCAGCCTGCTTGTACACTTGGATGTTCTCCGCCTGTATTAGCGATAGCACCTGTCAAAAATCCACTAGCATCAAATCCGCCACTGCTTAATTTTTCCCATCCACCTGTGATCCATTTGAATCCGATGTATACCCGTAAGATAGTTAATAACCACATTGCCACACTATTTTCTCTTAGCCATCTGTTCATGATTGCCACTCCCCTGAATAATGTATTATTTTTTTAAGTCTGTGTTAACTTGTTGAGTTGGTGATGATCATCTCTTCCATGTCTTTATTTTAAATCACAACTAAATTTTTAAATGTGATAAAAATCACAATCTTATATAAATTTTTAATATTTTATTATTGTACTGTTAAAATATGGTATATATAGTTGAGAGAACACTTTTGAGCTTTTGAATGTGTGAATTACGCTATATGTATTCTATATAGAAGAAGCTTATGTTTTAATACATAGTAAGCTGTGTTTAACATCTTCTGAATCATACATACGTTAAGAAAGAGACTATTGAATTCATTTGGAGTTCATATGTGTGTTCTATAGTAGGAGTGTATCCTGCTAGTGCACATCAGAATGAGCTACTGATCTGTCTAATGATGTTCAACACCGAGGAGGATACTATTGTAATGAATCAATCCCGATTATGGAAAGTCACCAAATGGTCAGTACCGCTTGTGTTAACGATGAGCTTGATCGCTTGCGGATCTGAGGAAGTGGCTACCCCTGCACCACAGCAACAACCGGAACCAGCCAAAGTGACAGAACCGATAACACCGGAAAAACCCGCAGAAGTCGTCTATACAGCGCCACTTACAGGATTACCTGTTGATCAGCCTTCTCTATCTAGACCGATTGCAGTGATGATCAATAATGCTCCTGCTGCCCGTCCGCAATCTGGATTAGCTCAAGCCGATATGGTCTATGAAGTGCTAGCAGAGGGAGGAATTACCCGTCTAATCGCTGTATATCAGAGTTATCATGGTGATGTGACGATCGGCCCTGTGCGAAGTATTCGCCCGTACTTGATCGGAATCGGGGAAAGTATCGGTGCATTACTGGTTCATGCGGGTGGTAGCCCTGAAGCGTACAGTATCTTGCAACAAGGACACAAAGAACACCTCGATGAGATTACTAATGCAAGTGCTCCATTCTGGCGAGATTCCAGTCGCAAAGCTCCTCATAATTTGTATACAAATGAAGAGAAGTTACGTGAAGGTGCACTCAAAAAAGATTACAAACAAGAAGTAACTATTCCAACATATCCTTTTTTGAAATCTACAACAGAAGTAACAGATACTACAAATACAGAATCACTCGATAACTATACCGATTCTGCCGATAATAATGATAAGCCTGCTGACAGTGCTACTCCTAACCAGAGTGCTACCGATCCTACAGATAATACAAATTCTACAACCAGCACAACCACGACAACACCTGCTACCACAAGAGTCAAAGCAACATCGATCCAACTTCAATTTTTGCTGGAAAGTTATAAAGTGGGTTATGACTACAATGCCAAAAGTGGAGTCTATACTCGCAGTATGAACAATGAACCTCATATTGATTTGAACAGTGGAAAGCCATTAACCGCGTCCAATGTTATTGTGCTGGGTGGAGATTACAAAGTATTAGATGATATTGGTAGATTAAGTCTGGATCTGGACGCTGGCGGAGAAGCTATTTTATTTCAAAAGGGTCAACAGATTAAAGGTCAATGGAGTAAAAAAAGTGGTGATGTAATTCGCTTTATGAGCAGTGGTCAAGAAGTGCCGCTTGTCCCTGGCGTAACGTATTACAATATTGTCCCTAATAGCCCGTCGTTTGAAAATCATTTAACAATAGATGGTAAAAAGTTGAGCGAAAACGGGTAAATAAGGAAAAATATGCTAAAATGATGAAAGTAAAGTCGATTTTTGTATGATTTTTGTATGATAAATGTAAACAGAATCTTTACAAACCTATGTACAGATTGATAAGATAACAAAGGTTGTTATGAAATCATTTTGTTTTCATAATTCTAATTTACGACATTTTTCGGCAAAATTTCGAAAAGGGGTTATAGAAATGCGTGTTAAGAAAAAGGATATCTTTTTTCAAACGCTGGAGAACATGGCAGATGCAATTGTGCAGGCTGCAGATTACTTTGCGGAACAAGTACCTAACTTGAAGGATATTCCAGAGTTTACGAAGCAAATGAAGATTTACGAGAATCAATGTGATGATTACACGCACACCATTATTACCGAACTGAACAAAACATTTATCACACCTATTG
Source organism: Paenibacillus sp. KACC 21273 (assembly GCF_028736095.1). NCBI lineage: Bacteria > Bacillati > Bacillota > Bacilli > Caryophanales > Paenibacillaceae > Paenibacillus > Paenibacillus sp. KACC 21273. The sequence goes on along the minus strand of NZ_CP117876.1, from coordinate 4,586,514 downwards.
AGCGTGATGATATTATGGATTTGACGACAACGATGGATGATGTATTAGACGGTCTGGAAGCTTGTGCTTCTCGTTTTGATATGTATCATATGACTGAGCCGGATAACTATATTGTTCAATTTGCTGAAATTTTGCGTGAATCTGCTTATGAAATTCAAAAAGCTATTCACTTGTTGTCTCATAAAAAACTGTTGGCTATTCGTGAACACACGATTCGTCTGAATGATCTGGAAAATCAGGGTGATGACGTATTGCGTAACTGTATTAAAGATTTGTTTGCCACAGTAAAAGACCCGATCGAACTTATTAAGAAAAAAGAAATATATGAGCGTTTGGAAACAACGACTGATGCTTGCGAAGATGTAGCGAATAGACTCGAATCTATTATTATGCGCAATTCCTAAAATTGCTTACAAGATACGCATATGATCCATTTTGCTGAGTATAGATGGATGTAATATGCAGAGATGCAATAATCTGTAACAGATAACTAAGGAGGTAGGATTGCGCAGATTCTCTTGATTGGAGTGCAAGAGATCCATCTGGGCGATGAATGATATGGTAGAAACCTCAATATGGATACTGGCTATCGTCGTATTTTTGGCTTTAGCGTTCGATTTTATTAATGGATTCCATGATACAGCAAATGCGATTGCTACATCGGTTTCTACTCGAGCGTTACCGCCACGTACAGCGATTTTGATGGCGGCAGTGATGAACTTTCTGGGAGCGATCACGTTCACAGGCGTAGCCAAAACGATAGGTGGTAGTGTAGCAGATCCAGCAACTTTGGATAACGGTATAGAGATCGTTATTGCGACACTGATTGCTGCAATTATCTGGAACTTGGCAACATGGTGGTTCGGGATTCCTTCTTCTTCTTCACATGCTTTGATTGGTGCACTAGCAGGAGCTGTATTTGTTGGAGCAGGTTCAAGTTCTGTGAACTGGAGCGGATTTATCAAGATTGTAGAAGGATTGATTTTGTCTCCTTTGATTGCCTTTGCGATTGGTTATATTGTGATGACGATTCTGAAATGGATTTTTGCCAAACGTAGCCCGCATACTGTTAACAAAGGATTCCGCACGATGCAAATTTTGACAGCAGCGATTCAATCATTTACACATGGTACGAATGATGCGCAAAAAGCGATGGGTATTATTACATTTGCTCTTGTAGCAGCTGGTGTGCAAGATAATCTGGATGTACCGTTATGGGTTAAAATCTCAGCAGCAACTGCGATGGCTCTTGGAACCTCTGTCGGTGGTTGGAAAATCATCAAAACGATGGGAACCAAAATTTTCAAAATCGAGCCTATTAACGGATTTGCAGCGGATATCTCAGCAGCATCGGTTATTTTCACAGCAACATTGACTCACTTACCTGTAAGTACAACACATGCGATTACATCTGCTATTCTGGGTGTAGGTTCTGCCAAGCGCTTCCGTGAAGTAAAATGGGGACTTGCTGGACGTATCGTGATTGCATGGGTCGTTACGATTCCAATTGCAGCTGTATTATCTGGCCTTATTTTCAAAGTATTATTCGATTTGTTCTAATATAAATCGGATCATGATAGATCACTTCCGCCGTTTCTTGCGAACGGCGGTTTTTTGTGCGATTCTAAGTAAAATAGGGATAGCAGTGGACGTTCTCGCAGATGATCCGTCTATATTTGATACAAAGGAAGTGAATGTGGTCAATGATTCGCATTATCGGTGTTACTCAAGAACATGATATTGTACAGAATATACAGTTAGAAGAGATAGAGTCTGGCGATTACTTATGGTACTGGGTAGATTTTAATCAGCCTACTGAAGAAGAGTCCAAGTTATTAAGTACTTTTTTTCATTTTCATCCACTAGCCGTAGAAGATTGTCTGCATGTGCTTCAACGTCCGAAGATTGATTATTATGGAGATGTGCAATTTCTGGTACTACATGCGATGCATCCTGAGACGTTACTGGTTGAAGAAGTCGATTTGTTTGTCAGTGATCGGTTTTTGGTATCATTTCATCATAGCGATCTACGAGAAATTGAATCCGCATGGCAACGAATTATTAGTTACAGTCAGCAAGGCAATCGTCCCAAATGGGCGAACGGCCCTATTGCTGCGGCTTATATCGTGACAGACAAAATTGTTGATGAATATTTCCCCTGTGTATATGAGATTGAAGATGAGTTGAATGAACTTGAAAATACAGGGCCAGATGAACCGGTTGATGATCTGTTAGCTCAAGTATTTGTATTACGTTCTCGTCTACTGAAGTTAAGACGTACTATTATTCCGATGCGTGATCTGATGTATCGGGTTATTAATTCACAACATATTCAGAAAGTCGATCAGCATCATTCGTATTTTGGTGATATTTATGATCATTTGCTCAAATTGTCTGATATGATTGAATCTAATCGTGAAATGACATCTGATCTACGGGATAGTTATATCTCACTCAACTCCAATCGGATGAATACGATTATGAAAACGTTAACGGTGATTACGACTATATTTATGCCACTGACGTTAATAGCCGGAATTTATGGTATGAATTTTGAAAATATGCCAGAGCTTAAATGGAAATATGGTTATTTCGGTGTATTATTGCTGATGTTTGCTTTGGGAGCAGGCATGATGACTGCTTTTACAAAGCGTGGATGGTTTAAATAATTGTTCTGCTCAAACAAAATCTGGTATCCTGTAATGCTGTACATCGTTAATGCTTGAAAAAATAACCAGTAATCTATACAATGTAGGTACAGTAACCGTAGTAGGGGATGATCACATCGTGCAACTTAAAAAACTTGATGATAAAAGTGTTGATCAATTATTCGAAGCGATTTTGACACTAAAAAATTTAGAAGAATGCTATGTGTTTTTTGATGATTTGTGTACAGTTAATGAGATTCAGTCGCTGTCACAACGTCTTGAAGTCGCACGTATGCTAGGTAAAGGTTCAACTTATAATCAGATCGAAGCAGAAACGGGTGCAAGTACAGCAACCATTTCTCGTGTAAAACGTTGCCTGAATTATGGTAATGATGGATACAAAATGACATTGGAACGTCTAGGGAGGTAATCTCTATGAAGCCCGGTGTATTAATAATTAGTCATGGTTCGCCGGAAACGTCTTGGATGGAGCAGATTGATGAAGCGGTATCTCATATTCATCTGCCAAGCGATCTACCTGTAAATGCAGTCTTCCTGGACAATGTTCCGGGAAGATTTATTCAGGATGGAATCGATGAATTGGAAGCGCAAGGGGTAACCGATCTTTTGGTTGTTCCGCTATTTGTGTCCTCTGGTAGTACACATATGGATGAGATTGCGTATGCTTTGGGTGTCAAAGAAACTCCTGATCGCGAGACCGATCTGGAACCTTTTACGATTCAAGCGAATGTTCATTTCGGGTATCCAGCCGACGATGATGAAGATATCGCTCGGATGGTCTGGGATCAAGTGAAAGATTTATCGGTTGCACCTGAAAATGAAGTGGTGTTAGTCGTCGGTCACGGCAGTATTCATGACGGATTCAGACAACGCTGGGAAAAAGGTATTTCTTCGTTAGCTCAGCGGGTAGGACAGGTTAGTGAAGTGGCTCATACTGACTATGCATTACTTAATCCAGATAGTCTGCGCGCCAAAACAGAAGAATGGACAGCACGCGGCTATAAAGTGCTGATTGCGCCACTTTTTCTAAGCAAAGGGATATTCCTGAATCAAGTGATTCCGGGGCGTGTAGAAGGGTTAAGCTATGAATATGCAGGTACAGCATTGTTGCCACATCCACTGTTATCTCACTGGATGGAGCGTCAGATTCAGTCACTGTTGAACCAACTCATAACAACATAATTCATATTAGGTGGCATGATGGAATGAAAAGAGCGAGACTGATATATAATCCTTCTTCAGGTCGGGAGGAAATGAAGCGCCGTTTGCCGGATATTTTGGATCGGTTAGACAAAGGCGGTATCGAAGCCAGCTGTCATGCGACAACAGGTGAAGGCGATGCAACCATTTCAGCCGCCAAAGCGATCGAAGATGGATATGAATTGATTATTGCCGCTGGTGGCGATGGTACAATTTATGAAGTCATTAACGGCATGGCTGAATATGATAATCCACCGCCACTTGGCGTATTTCCACTAGGTACAACCAATGATCTATCGCGTGCTTTAGGCGTACCGAGACATTGGGAAGATTATTGCGATCTGGTGATTCGTCAGAATGCGAGACCGATCGATGTGGGTCGCTTTAACGATCGCTATTTTATTAATATTGCTGGTGGAGGATCATTGACCGAGCTGACTTATGAAGTACCGAGTCGACTCAAAACGATGATCGGACAGATGGCATATTATATGAAAGGCATCGAGAAAGTCGTTAACTTAACACCAACCGAATTGAAAATTACAGCTGCCGGGCAAGAACCGCTACACGAAGAATTTATGATTTTTCTAGTTGCTAATACCAATTCAGTCGGTGGATTTGAAAAGTTAGCGCCGGGAGCACGAATAGATGATGGATTGTTTGATTTTATCGGTGTTAAAAAGTGTAATATCGCCGAATTTATTCGCTTAATCTCTATCGCCGCTCGTGGAGAACATCTTAACGATCCAAAGATTATTTATTTCCAGACCAATCGCTTGGAGATTGAAGCTCCTAGTAATAATGTACAAATTAATCTAGACGGTGAACTCGGTGGATCATTACCGGGGATTTTTGAGATTTTGCCACAGAAATTACAAGTATTCTCGGATTTGAAATAAACGATCTCAACGTTAAAAAGCGCCTGTTTCCTTTGGGAAATAGGCACTTTTTTGAATGTTGCATATTAGCTATAACGTTTATATTCATATAATAAGTGCTGGGCACGATAACAAAATCAGTACTAATTTTCCTAGTATAATCAGATACCATTTCATTTTTACAGAGCAAATGATCGTTCATTCCAATTTCTTCAGCATGTAATGCTAGTTAGAAGATTATTGATTTACTTTGTTCAAAAAATGCGTAACCCATTCATGATTATCTTCGGCTACATCAATAAACAAATTATGACCGCTATTTCCTAAGATAGTGGTGGTAGAATAAGGATATTTCGTAAAGAAATCAATCTGATCTTGATAACCAACTACATGATCTCTTTTGCCTAACAATACATGCAGAACAGTGTCATGATGCAAAGAAAGTTGCTCTTCTAATGCATAACGATAATATTGTTGACCTTCTCGTTGAATCCGATCCATAAAGTCATGATCTGCCCGGCGTACTCCCGGAACAATCAATTGTTGATACAGCTCCCATGTCTTAGGGTTAATCCGAATATTCATACTCAAATAGTCTTGATATTCACTGTTGCTTGTATCGGTATGAATCTCTTCTTCTATGATAGGAACTTGCTGCTCGACTCGTCGTTGGTCAAATTGTCCGATCACCACAGGGCAAGTAAGATAGGCTCCTTTGACCCGCTGTTGCAGTTTATTCATAATGCCCAGACTGAGATATCCCCCGTAGGAATGTCCAAATAATAAAATATCTTCATGACCAATAACCTGACCGATAAAGGCTAGAAGGATGTCTAACATATCATCAGTGCTGTTGATCGACAGACTACTGTGAGAGTCGCCCATCCCTGGTAAGTCTACATAGATACGTCGGTATCCAGAGATCGTTTGAAAAATAGGTTCATACGAATGCTTCATACTTATTTTATCCAGAGCATTGCCATGTAAAAATAAAATCGTTGTACCTTCACCAAACATTTCGTAATCCAGTTCAATATCTTTAATCGTCGCTTTCATCATGTACTCCTTTTGCCGAAGCTATTGTTATATGTATAGCAAGTACTCTTCGCACAAACAGATATGATTTCATCTGCTTATACTATATCTGTTCGCCAATACGGTTAAAACTTGTGTATGTATAACCGTTAAATGCTATATAAATTTTAACAGAGATCACTTTTACATGACAAGATCAAAGGGGCATATACATTCTAATCGTTATTTTAAAATGAACCTAACATCTCCTGTAGAAGTACTATTGCGTTATAATAGAATTGGTGTGTGCACATGAACTATTTTCAATTGGAGCTTGTTGAGATAAAACTGTTAAATATTCTATGAAAAAACACGGATAGTTATTGTAAGTATAGGTAATTTTCTATACAATCTTTAGAGTAATTGTTCTTCGGAATGTCCATTCGTAGTGGACAATGTATTTGTGAATTGAGATGTTGGATAGCTTTGAGCAATTAATGAAATGCAGTCATGTGTATAAAGAAATGGAGCCAAACGAGATGAGTAAAGACCGCAGAGGCGGCAGAAAATATAGCAACAACCGGCAACAACCGAGTCAAGCGACAGCTCTTGCGCTAGGGAACCTACCTGTTGCCAAAAATGACGAGTTGGAATTAGAGATTATCGGTATGAATCATGACGGAGAAGGCGTAGGTCGAGCAGAAGGATATACATTGTTCGTTCAAGGCGCTCTACCGGGTGAAAAGATTCAAGCAAAAGTACTCAAAACGAAAAAACAATACGGTTATGCCAAAATGACCGCCATCCTAGAAGCCAGCCCAGATCGCGTAGAAGCCCCTTGCCCGATCTATAATCAATGTGGTGGCTGTCAGGTACAACATATGAGTTATGATGCTCAATTGGAATGGAAACGTCAGCATGTGATAGATAATTTACAACGGATTGGCAAGCTGAATGTAACGGTAGAAAAGCAGGTTCAGCTTGATCTCGATCATAACGCAGATACACAGAACGAATCCAAAAATAAAGGCATCAAAGTACTGCCAACACTGGGAATGGCTGAACCGTGGCGTTATCGGAACAAAGCACAGGTGCCAATCAGTGAAATCAATGGTCAATTGGTTGCTGGTTTCTACGCGCGTGGCAGTCATCGCATTATTGATATGGATACCTGTCTTATTCAAGATACACGCAACGATGAACTGATCGCTAAAGTGAAACAGATCGGCAAAGAGCTGGGTGTATCTGCATATAATGAAGAGTCAGGTACAGGTCTATTGCGCCATGTCGTGGTCAAAGTCGGCTTCCGTACCGGCGAGATGATGGTCGTTCTTGTCACCAACGGAGAACGTCTACCACGCCCAAGCGAATGGATCGATCGTATCCGTCTTGAAATGCCACAAGTGGTTAGTATTTGCCAGAATGTAAATACCAAGACGACCAATGTCATCTTCGGCGATACCACCAAAGTATTATGGGGACGCGAAGTGATCCACGATTATATCGGTGATGTGAAGTTTGCGATATCGGCTCGCTCTTTTTATCAAGTGAATCCGGTGCAGACGGATGTGTTATATAGCAAAACCGTTGAATATGCTGGACTGACAGGGAAAGAAACAGTTATTGATGCGTATTGTGGTATAGGAACGATTTCACTCTTTTTGGCGCAACATGCGAAGCAAGTGTATGGCGTGGAGATTGTGAAAGAAGCGATCGAAGATGCTCGTTCGAATGCGGTATTGAACGGGATGACGAATGTAGAATTTGAAGTGGGCGCATCTGAGGATGTGATTCCACGTTGGAAAGAGAATGGCATTACACCGGACGTGATCGTCGTCGATCCACCGAGAAAAGGATGCGATCCGAGGTTGTTGGAGACGATTCTAGCGATGCAACCGGAGCGTGTGGTGTATGTGTCCTGTAATCCAGCGACACTGGCGAGAGACTTGCGTGTGTTGGAAGATGGTGGGTACGTGACGATGGAAGTTCAGCCAGTGGACATGTTCCCGCATACGACACATATCGAAACAGTTTGTTCCTTGATTTATAAGGGTTTTGAGTGAGTGAATAGAGGAGTTGGAGACGAAATGGGGACGTGAGCTATTCACGTCCCTGTTTTTAATGATTGAGGTAAATGAAATACCGAAAACAAGATATGGCTGAAATATTGCAGTAGAAAGAATAGCCAACGGAGTTTATTCAAATGAGTAACGAAGTTCAAAAAAGAGCCAACATATTTACGCGCAATATTGACTTAGTTTTACATATAATTTGATTGGATCTCGATTTGTTAAATTGACAAAATAAGGTTTTGAGTTTAACTTAAATAGGAAACATAATAAACGTTGATTATTCGTTATTTGTAGCTGGCTGACCGCCCGCGACCATGAAGTAGCGAATGTGACGAATCTGATAATTCCCTCGGGTTATTAGGCGAACGCACATTCCTTCCTTGGATCGTGTAATCGACTAAAGAACTGGAGGTTTTTTTATGGTTGATAATTATCTAAAAACAATTCCGATGTATGGTGGTTACGGAGGAGATTGTTATCTACTCGTCGGCACGACGGGAACAGGAAAGACGACTTACCTTTTGAATCTTATTATTCCCACAGCAACAAAAACAATTGGAAAAATGGTAGGGACCGGAAGTTCGACGTTAAAACCGAAAGTATTTGTTTTGTCTAATGATCCTCAATATGATTCAAAAATTTCTTTATTTGCAAAGCCAGATACGCAACCGTTGAGCCGTAAGGATTTTGATGAGGTGATCGTGGAAGTGCTAGTTGCTTTAGGCGTGGATGCGGCTAAGGAAATTGTAAAACGTCCTAAAATAGTTAGAGATCTGTTGGAAGAAAAATTCATCAACGGAGAAAATTATGTTGCTTTGCTTCGTTTATTGAACGACAGTGGAGATGCTTGGATTAATGATACTGCACTAATCATCGAAAAGATTAATCGAGATGAGATGCGAGAATTACACCAACTGGCAAAGGTAAGAATGGAAGATCCCCAGGCAGAGCCAATAGAAGGGGGATCACATACCAATAAGTCTTCTGTAGAAGTAAAACTCGCCGAAGTATTTCGAGAGTATTTGGACGGGACGCTGTATCATCAGTCAGGTAAAGAAATCGGTGAAGAGCTAGCTGCTCAATATATCGATATCAACAAACAATTATTAAATGTTGCATATGAGTATTTTGAAAATGGTTACTTAACTGAAGACGGTTACCTCAGCTTCGATTTTCCCCTTGATGAAACTGATGACAATATTCAACAAAAAAAGGATATGTTCTTTTGCAATAATAACAACGGTAATATCTCAATGGAGGTTCTATTCAAAGATATTGTCATTTATGTAGGCATTAATAAAGCCATTGTCTCCCAATTGGGTATGGATGCAACTCAATATCGTAATCGAAACGGACATTTTGAAGTAGGGATTATTGACACGATGGGGGCTTTTCACCGATTTGGCGACAAATTGGAAAACAAAGAGTTCTATAATCATTTACTACGTAGTTATGACTTTGAAGGTATGATTTTACTGACTCCACTGGAAGAATCGGCGAACGAGAAAAAATTCATACCACTTTCCGTAGAGTTTCTTCGCAGTGTCCCCTTTGATTTAAATATATTTATTGTAAGTAATAAATTAGATCTTGCCGTTAATCAATTTGAAACTCAATGGATCAGAGATAATAACACCTATGACCCATTCGCACAGAATATAGTAGCTTCAAAGCCAACATCAGAATACATTCAAGAGCAACTTTTCAATTCAATGGGTAGGATTAGAAAGGAGTTGATTGATAATGTTAACGAGCGTGGTAATGGTCGCGTTCATATTCTGGGCCATAAAGCCACTTCATTTTCTCCAACTACATTCGATAATTACGGAATTAAAAATATAGAAAATGTGCCGGGTACGATTATATCAATGTTTGGTAGTTTTGCATCAGTAAAGAAAACTGTTGATAAAATCACAGTCAAAATAAACCCGGAATATGGGACAGATATCGGCCTCAAGATTAAGGAGGACATCATTGAAAAAGGTTTGCAGAACTTAATCAAACCAGTATTATTTGAGAATATACAGAGGAATTGTGATGAGAACGTATGGAAAACCCCTCACGGCAATAGTTTTAATGCTTTACCGAATAAATTGGCATATGGTGAAGGCTATAAGGTTGAATTACACGAGCGCTTCAAAAATGTGCAATCTTTTAAAGTTACGTTTCCAGGTACAATTAAAAATTCACTCAACTCAATTGACCAGGAACTGTCTATACTCCTTAGACAGTGCATCTTGCTTGAAGGTATGATTTATTTGGATTCAGAGATTGAGGATCGACTATTTAATCAGCTAATATCACATCTTAATACTCGAAAAATTACGGCTACGCTTGTTTATCTGAAGACATTCCGGCCAGTAATGACTGAACCTTACTATTCCTTTGGTGCAAAGTTCCAGGCCTATATTCGAAAAGTTAATAGACACCTCGCTAACAGAAATGATATCTCGTACTATGTTGAAGCGATTAGGGAAGAGGTTCGTAGAGCTTTCAAAGACATGCTAGATAACGATGTCCTTTACAAGTAAATAGTCAAAGAATTTTCTATCTGATTATCTTGAGGGAAACATTGCTAATACTAACTGATATAATATAAATTTTCATTTTAGGAGTATAACAAGATAGACTCTATACGGTTTGAGAGTGAATAGAGGAGTTAGGGACGTGAGCCATTCACGTCCCTTTTTTTAACGTAATTGAGGCTTGCCGGATACATCTCCATCCGTTGAAGGTCAAGGATGTCTAATGTAAATAATAGCATCATGGAAAACACCAAAATTAATAGGGATGCCTTCCGTCATAAAATCACTTATACTTCAATCACAAATCTAAGGATAATTTATGAGATATAGGAAACTAGCTGATGGATTTGAAATAGCCAGTTTAGTTCTATTCATGGTAATAATATAGATATGAGTATGGATGATATGCGAGTATTAACTCTTCAGCTCGTGGGTTTGGAAATCAATAAAAGTTTCTGTATGTTCTAAATCGTGGTATTTTATTGATTTGACGAAAGAAGCATTTTTGGAGGAAGCGATTAGTTATTTTATCCATATCTGTCTCCTTTAATACTTAAATTGCCTGAACTTTCTTAAGTTCGGGCTATATGTATTATAGTTAAGTAGTTAATTGAGTAATATTAGAGCGTTTTAAATGAAGGTTCTATTTGTAAATAGAAGCAATTATTTTAGAAAATCATTGGTGGATTAGATAATCTTCTGCTTAGAATAATATTAAATTAGGCTTACATAATATATTAAAACTAATTAAGTTCTATAGAACTAATTTAAAATAAATCTCTTGACGCTTGTATTATTTTTTCTATATGTAAAAAATAGGATTTTTATAGAGTTTAAAACTCAAATAGTCTATTATTATTATTGTAAATATAGAATATTAATAAATTGTAGTTTCAGTAACAAAATGTAAAAGGAAGTCTCAAATATTTAAACTAAAAGGTGGAGATAAATATGAGTTCAAAAATGAAGATGAGTTGGGCATTACACCCTACTGCTGGAAAAGTATCTGTCGATGATATTCAATTGGATGAAACTTTAAAGGATTCACTTAAATGTGAGTTTTGTTATGTTGATTTAACTTTTGTAGGAACTCATATACAGCAGGATAAATATGTTGCTCCAATTTTACGATTGAAAAAAGGTAAGAAAAACCATTTAGAATATGATGGAGGAGAATGTCCTTATAATAAATCTAACAATCAAACTCAGACACTTCGTAAGAGCAAAGTGGCAGGTGTTATCCTAGATAAAGAAACTATTATTAGAGTTAACATACCTGTTGAACTAAAAAAATCATTAATGGATTTATTATCTCAAGACTTAATACCTAAAAAGGAAAAATTGGAGACTCCTAAAAATAAAAAATCACCAGGGAATTATTTGAAAATTGAGGGTGAACTATCAGACTACATAAATTCAGCAAGAGCTTTCGCGAAAATAGCAAAACATTTTCAGCAAAATAAAATTCAGAACTATCTTGAATTCAAATTTTTTGGAATTACTGCCATGTGGATGGATATATATTTTGAAGAGTGGGATAAAGTTTATGAAAAATTCCAGACAAGATCACCAAAAGAATTGGTTTGTTTAAGAGGAGTTTATGCTTCTACAGGTCAATCGTATATAGATAAAAATGGTCACGAGTGGATTCATATTAGATTAATGAAGACATCTATATCCTCGAAAATAACTTCTCAGACATTTACTCAAATTAAATTGTTTAAACCTATGTTTACCAATTTTTTTAAAAAATTAGATGAAGCAAAAAGTAAGAATGAGACCATCGAGATAACTTTCTTTGGGAAAATTGAAAGATATGAAAAGGATGGTAATAAAAATATTAGAGGAGTTGCAGTGTTGAGAAAACAAATTCACTTTGAGAAAAGTAATGCAAAGCAATAATTTAACTTAATGGAGGGTCTATATTGGAAATGCCAGAATTAAATGATCCTTACCTTATACTAAGAGTCTCTATTACAGAAAATACGGATAATGCACATTTACTAGAGGTAGATGGAATATGTCCATTATGTGGAAATTACTTGCTCATGCCAAAAGGTAAACGAATGAACAAAAAGTATCAAATCGCACATATATATCCGAATAGTCCAACCTTCCACGAAGTAAGAGAACTTTATGGTCTGGAAAGGTTAGGTACTAACTGTGAAGATTTTGAAAATAAAGTAGCTCTTTGCAAGGATTGTCACGGATATTATGATGATCACAAAACCAAAGAAGAATATTTGAGACTAATTAAGATCAAGAAACGTCTATTGGCAACGTCTAAAGCGAAGATATCTGCCTCACATCAAGATATAGAAGAAGAAATAGTTATAGTTATTAACTCATTAATGAGTATTGATCCTGTAACACTACAAAAAATGGAACTAGAATATAAAGCATTAAAAATTTCTAGTAAGATTGAGGTGACATATTCTATTTTGAAAGTTAAAATAGAAACATATGTTTGTATTTATTTCAATCTTATCAAAGAAACATTTCAGAACTTAGACCAAGAGAATAAATTAAGTTTTGATTTAGTTGCTTCTGAAGTTAGATCGAGTTTCTTAAAATGTGAAGAAGAAATTGTTAGTAAAAGTGAAATATTTGAAGCACTCGTAAAATGGTTGAAATCTAAAGCAGATGATTCATCAAGTGAAGCTTGCGAAGCAGTTATATCGTATTTTGTTCAGAGTTGTGAGGTGTTCCATGAAATTTCCTAATAAATTATATACTTACAATGAAAGTATTATTAGTAAACTCCCTATTATCATGAATGAAATTGAAAATCACGAGAACTGTTCTATCTATAATTTATATTCTAGTGTAATTAGTAAATTTCAAAACATCACCGAATTTCTAGATGCACTCGATTGTCTATACGCATTAGGAAAAATAGAATATAGTTTTGATTCGAGGAGAGTTAGCAATGTTATTTGAGATTATATGCAATCAGTTTAAACAAAAAAGAGTTGAATTCCTTCCCACATTAAATACAGTATTAGGAGATGACTTTGGAAATAATTCTATTGGAAAATCTACGTTTCTAATGATTATAGATTTTGTGTTTGGCGGTAAAGATTATATTTTAAAGTCCACAGAGATTCAAAGACATGTGGGTAAACATACTATAAAGTTTTGTTTCATATTCCAAGAGAAAAAATACTACTTTTCGAGAGATACTGAAGATTTAGAAATTGTAAATGAGTGTGACGAATTATATAATGTTGTATCACAAATCTCTCTATTTCAATATTGTGAATTTTTAAAGCATAATTATGATATACACCTTCCAAGTATTAGTTTCCGGGATATAGTTGGAAGGTATTCACGAATTTATGGTAAAGAAAATCTTAATGAAAAGCGTCCTTTAGATATTATTCATAATGAGGCTGCTGGAGCGCCAATAAATGCACTATTGAAGTTGTTCGGATTGTTTAGCGTAGTTTCAGAATTGGAAGACTTATTAAAACAAAGAGAAACAGAACTAAGTGCTTATAGAAATGCACAGAAGTATAACTTTGTAGCTTCGATTGGTAAACGAAAATACAAAGAAAATTTGAAAGAACTTCAACAATTAGAAGAGATAAAAGAAAGAATTTCAAAAGATTTGAATAATAATTTATTAGATATTGATTCAGAAAAAGCGGAAGAAGTTATCAAATTAAAACAAAGACTTTCCCTTGCAAAGAGAAAGCGAAGCAAATATTATTCTCAATATATAACTATTGAGAATAATATGAAAGAAACTTCACAAATAAAAGGTGAAGAGTTTGACGATTTGTTAAGGTTTTTTCCTAATGCTAATATACAAAATATTACAAAAATCGAGAAGTTTCATTCGGAGATAAGGAACGTTTTAAGAAAAGAATTAAAGGCAAAGAAAGAAGAGTTAAATAAAATAATTTCTGTATCACAAAATGAAATCAATATTATTGAAGAAAATATTAAGGAAATTATTAAAATACCAAATTTATCAAAAACCATACTAAAAAAATATTCAGAGATACAAAAAATGAGCGAAAAATTAGAAGATGAAAATAAAGCATATATAACTTCAATAAATCTTAAAATATCTAGAGATGATACTAAGGCTCGCAGGGATCAAATCAGAAGAGATCAATTATATATACTTCAAATAGAAATTAATACTAAGATGCAGGAAATCAATGATTATATATACTCTGAACAAAAGAAACCGCCTGTTATTACATTTGATAAAAATCAATATAAGTTTGAAACTATTGATGATACTGGTACAGGTACATCCTATAAAAACATGGTGGTGTATGATCTCAGTGTACTAGAGCTAACATTATTACCAATATTAATTCATGATTCTATAGTCTTAAAACAAATTGCTGATATAGCCGTAGAAAAAATATTGAAAAAATATCTTAAATCAGATAAACAAATATTTATTTCATTTGATAAGAAAAAAGCATATTCAGCAGGTAGCCAAAAAATCTTAATAGAAACGAAAATTCTAGAACTTTCTCCTAATGGAAATGAACTATTCGGAAAATCATGGAATAATAAATAAATTTTAAACTATTCTGATATTGTTAGGGTTTAAGACTGACGTTCAGTCGTTGAACGCTTGCAGGTATTTTTATGATAGAATCAATAAAATTAACAATAGATTATAAGAATAAATAAGAACAAAATAACTATTCGATTATTCTTTATTACAGAATAGCTTAACCGAAAGGATTTTTAACATGACAGACAATTTTTGGCGTGATTTACCGAAGCCATTTTTTATACTGGCTCCGATGGAGGATGTGACGGATGTAGTGTTTCGTCATGTCGTGAGTGAGGCGGCTAGGCCAGATGTGTTTTTTACGGAGTTTGCGAATACGGAAAGTTATTGTCATCCTGAAGGGCATCATAGTGTGCGTGGTCGGTTGATGTTTACCGAAGATGAACAGCCGATCGTGGCTCATATTTGGGGAGATAAGCCTGAGTTTTTTCGGCAGATGAGTATCGGTATGGCAGAGCAAGGCTTCAAAGGGATCGATATCAATATGGGTTGTCCTGTACCAAATGTAGCCGAGAATGGAAAAGGAAGCGGGCTGATCTGTCGTCCTGAACTCGCAGGAGAGATTATTCAAGCAGCCAAAGCAGGCGGTCTGCCTGTGAGTGTCAAAACACGTCTTGGCTTCGCAGAAGTGGACGAGTGGCAAGATTGGCTCACTCATATTTTCAAGCAAGATATTGTGAATCTGTCGATTCATTTGCGTACCAGAGATGAAATGAGCAAAGTGCCTGCACACTGGGAACTGATTCCAGAGATCAAAAAGCTTCGCGATGCCATCGCACCGCATACCCTGCTTACGATCAACGGCGATATTGCTGATCGGGAAGCTGGCTTGAAATTAGTGGAGCAGTACGGTGTGGACGGTGTGATGATCGGGCGCGGAATATTTAGTAATCCTTTTGCGTTTGAACAAGAGTCCAGAGAACACAGTAGTACGGAACTACTGGATCTACTCAGAATACACATGGATCTGCATGACAAATATTCTGAAATTGAACCTCGTTCGTTCAAGCCACTGCCTCGCTTTTTCAAGATTTACGTTCGTGGATTTCGTGGAGCCAGTGAGTTAAGAAATGAATTGATGAGCGCTAAGAATACCGATGAAGTGCGGGCATTGCTTGATGAATTTACAGCGAAGCAAATAGACAGTGTAGAAGTGTAGTAGGGATATAATGATAGAAAAAATTTTTTAGATATCGTATGCACATATTTTAGTATGTAGTACAGATATACAAATAAAGCCTGACAGCCATTCAACTGGTCGTCAGGCTTTCACAATATAGGAGGAACTATGTCCTGGAGTAAATTAAAGCAAAATTTAGAAGGTTTTCTCGCTCCATCACTACAAGGAAAAGTGGAATACCGTGCAACCAGTTACAGCTATCTGACCGGCAAATCAGGCAACTGTTATATAACGGTAGATAAGAAGAACATCTTTAATATGAACGACAAAACCAGTCCGATTACCTGGTACCAAAGTGAAATAGAAATCAAAAACGATCCCAATCTACGCATTCCTGTCAGCATAGAAGAGATCGAAGCCCTTCGTAAAGAAACCGATGGGGCTGTTCCCGAAGATCGTCTTCACGTCATGGCACGTAATCGCAAAATGAACAGTCTTGCCAAAGAACTGTTATCCGCGCAGACTGCACTTAGTAAATCGAACTTTACAGCAACCGCGACCAAATTCTTAGCCACACCGATCGATGAGAGTCTAGAAAGTCAGGATATCTTGTTGAATATTTTGGCTTTGATGGATCGAAGAGTAGGGAAAAAGCGAATTTTGAGCATGTCAGACAGTGTTAAATTAAAGCATCCTATTGTGCAGTATTTTCATGAGCTACGCCTTTAGACATAACTATGTTTTTTAACTTTTGTCTGAAAATAAACGACATTAAAAAAGCCACTTTACGCATTTATCGTAGAGTGGCTCTTTTGTATATATATTCAAATTGTTCACTTTAAAAGAAATAGATAAAACATCATCATACAAAAGCAAGAAAGTAGAGAGGAATAAGACACCTTAATCAAGTGCTACAAAATATCTAACTTCTTCTCCTTCTGTATAAAATCCTACCGATTCATATAAATGTAACGCCGATTGATTAGTCGTTAAAACCGTAAGCTCAGCAAAAGGCAGTTGATGATTTTGAAGATAAGTTAAAGCCTTTGTTAGTAAGAACTTTGCAATTCCTCGCTTACGCCACAGTTCACGTACAAATACATCTTCGATCACACCATGATCTTCTTCTTGCCATGCCATCAATCCACCCAATATGGTTGAAGATTGTCTGACAATCATAGATGTCCATAAAGCGTTACTTTTATGTTCAGACAATGCTGTTAATCCTAATGGAGCTTCAGGCCAAATTTCAGTATCTATTTCAAGATACTCTTTTTCTTCACTAGGGGTATTCATGTTCCAATAGGAAAATTCCAACTCTTCGGATAATTTCAATTCAAGTATAGGTTGAGTCAAATCTCTTGTCATATGATACAAGCTATTTAAAGGATGATATCCTTTTTGAATAAAAAACTGATTGTTCGCTGTTTCTTTGGAATCATTGCCTACGCAAAGAATAGTTTTATATTCTTGAGGTAATGTTGCTTTTAATTCCATCGCTCTTTTGAAAAGATAGTTGTATACCTCATCTAACAATATATAATCATGTTGTCTTTCTGATATAGTTTTAAGATTTATGTAGATAGAATGCTTATTCTTTTCTGTACAACCTGTAGATACAATGCTAATAATACTCACTTGCCCTTTGGCGACTATTTTTCCATGTTCAAAAGCACAATAAACGTTACTCCAATTATCTTCATCTCCCACCCACCAAAATATTGCATCTTCTATCGTTTTAACTGAGTTGTATAACTCTTCGAGCAATGGCATGTCTTGCTGCTGAAAATGACGTATTATTCGTTCGGATGATTGGTTCAAATTAGTTCCCCTTTCAATCATAAAGAACTTTGAATTTTATAAAATAATGAAGTGAATTACTATTAATATCTATACTTTTAGTGAGTCTTAAATCATTTTTAGCCCTCCTTCGTCTATAATGAATTAACTTAACATTAAAAGTATAAAATGTAAAAAAAGTATATTGTCACTATAGATGCAGGTGGTATTACTTGATCTTTATTCACCTACTCATTTATTTGAAAATGACCGCTAAGAAATAAATACTTTCCAATAATCCCAAGCCTTTAAATAGTCTTTGAGATCATGAGGATGAACGTTAACACAGACTCCTATTCTGCAATAAAGTTGAAGAATGATTTCTTCGATAAGTCTGGATTTTTCGATAGAGGGATCATGTAGTAAATCGAAAGCAGTAAATAACGTTTCTAAGTTCAGATCGTCAGGCGATGAGCAAAATGCGTAAGCAAAATCATAGATGAGTGGGCCAGACACAGGAGAAGGATCAATTACACCAGTTAGTATAGTTTTATCAAATACAAAATTATGTACACCAGTATCACCATGCAGTAAGTATTTTTTATTTACTGTAGAAGTGCTATCCAGTAAAGACTTCACCTTATCATAATCTTCAGTCGGTAAAAGTGTGCCTAGATTTTTGCGAGCATCGTTTATACCTCGTTCATTAAATTCACGCCAAGAATGATATGGTGCTACAAAGTTACCCCATGTCTTAGTAGATTCATCCATTTGATAATGATTCAAAAGTTCTGTCACTAATAGAGAAAGCCAATTTATTTTCGAACCACGATTGTAGTGAGTTGTTCCTTTGATATAAGAATATACGATAAATCTGTTAGCAGGATCAGTATAATAAAGTTTAGGTAGAACTGAATTAGCTTCATAAGTGGAATAAAATTTTTTTGCTATAGATATGTTTTCAGAGCTATCTATTTTTAATATATATTTGGGTTCTTCGTAGACGGTAAGCGTGTATACTAATCCATCTGTTGTTCCGTTCATTTTATGATTCAGTTTGGAATGAGAATCGATTACATCTATTTGGATAAGGCGTTGAACAATGCTATTTACATCTGATATATGTATCATTTTATTTCCTTTCGAGATTAGAGTTTTTTCATTTACAATTTTGTAAGTATTTTATTTCTATTTAGAAGTACATATGATTCATCTGGAAGTACATTCAGAGAAAGATAACATAAATGAAAAGCTATAGTGCTATTAATTTTTTAAGTTTATTTTCATTATAAATAATATCCTAAATCAAGATAGTATTTTTGAAATAAATACCAATAGTATTTCCTTTAAAAATATAAAGTAGCCAAATATTGTCGATCATAAAAAAACTTTTATAGAGAAAAGCAAAGTGTTTCATATTATACTTGTGAATCATAATCTAATGTTAACAACTCCTTATTATTAGAAGATAAGATATAGTTTTCTCTATTTCCGTTTTTACCTACTGTAATCCTATATCTATTCCTCAAAACACAGCAAACACCGTGTAATTACCCTACTCCAGACTCAAGACCAACTCGTCAAAGAACTCTAATATAGAGTAGACCATATGTACATACATAAACAGACAAACAAATAGGTCAAATAATCAATCGGGGGAATTATGATTTTGCGAAAATTATCTTTTATTATTACCAGTATCCTGTTAGTTACAGTATTGTCTGCTTGTTCGGGCATGACCTCTAGTATCAAGCAAGCAGGTTCAGGTATGAACAAAGGCGAGAGCCAAAAAATTGAAAAATATAATTCTTATGTCATGCTTAACAACTTGATGACAGGCAGAATCAATGAGGTGTTGCTTCATTACTTTGAGAAGTTTGGTACCGAGAAGAAGCCTGTTATTGAGAAGAACCTAAGCTTTATCATGCTGGATGTCCCGGCATCACAGCGAGAAGTGATTGATCAAGCACAAGGTTATACGACAAGACAGCCTGCTTTTGCGAGTGCGGACGCTACAGTGACTCAACTAACACCAGTGATCAAAGAGCTGTTAGCTATTCTTGATGAGATGAAAGTCTACTATGATAGCAAAGGTTATGTCGATGATAATTTTGCTAAAGGAAAACAGCTACATACCAAGCTGATCAATACTAATCTGACTTACGAGAAAGCGGCTAAAGCATACTTTAAAGCTTTGCAACAAATGGATGCCGAGCAACGTCTAGCTGATCTTAAAAATTTTAAAGATTCAGGACAGCAGATTCGGTATAATGCTTTGAAATTCATGATTGATGCTGAAGCGACAGCTATCGAAATGAGTGAGCAAGGGATTAATGCCAGTAATGTGCTGGAACTCGATATGAAGAAATTCAAAGCCAAATATGATCTTATGACTGCTGACTTGAATACAATTGTGACTCTTTCCAAAGACCAGCAACAGATTCAAAAAGAAGGCATGAACAGCTTCAGTATTGAGAATTACGTTCATTCTGCTACAGAAGCCAAAGCCGCTGCTTCCAAAATTATTGAACATATCAATAAAAAAGAACCGGTATCTGATTCCGATCTAAGCGGTCAGTTTTTGGATACAACCGATGGAACGCCAGAGAACTTCAATTACCTGCTTAGCAAGGCAATTGAGCGATATAATGAAATCAACTAAAACGGTCTAGCGACTTGAAGTAGCATAGATGATAATGAACGATGATAAGTCTCAGTCCAAACGTCAGAAAATCGTTAGTTCAGGTTATCGTACATTAATGGTTAATCATCTATGATTGCTACAGCTAACAGAGAACATTGACTTATACAGATTGAAATATCAAAATCTCCCTTTAAAAGTGATATAACGGTATAGCTTTTGAAGGGAGACTACATATAAGAATAGTTAATAAGTATTAAATATAAAAATATATTCAGTAGAAGTATATATTCGAAAGGTAGGTGCAATATGAATACATTTCAATGCCCTTGTTGTGGTTGTCTTACACTAGACGAACAAGGAAGACACGATATTTGCTGGCTATGTAATTGGCAAGATGATGGTCAAAATGATTTGGATGCAGATCGAGTAAAAGGCGGCCCTAATGCAGATTATTCATTAACAGAAGCAAGACATAATTTTAAACACAATTATACAATGTATAGAGAAACAAACTTTGACTCCATCCAAAATCAGAAAAAGCTTCGTATTAAAAAAGATGCAATTCATGAATTTGAGAAATTGCAAACTTCAAATAATAAATTGAATTCGCAAATATGGGAAAATATCAATAGGCTTGAACAAGAATTAAATTGTATTTCTTACAAACATGGCATGTACGATAATCATATTTTAGAAAATCATAAAGAATTGCTTACATTCATTTATTCTGATGATCCTGATGCTATTGTTAGGGGATTAGTTTCTTTAGCGTTATATGTAGACGATCCGGAGTTTATCCAAGATACGATGATTCAATACAGTCAGCATCCTCATGACAATGTAAGAGGAGTCGCTATACTAGGTTTTGGTCATCTGGCACGACGATTTGGAATGATAGATAAAGAATTAGTATTGCCTATTGTACATGCTGGATTGCAAGATGAGAGTGAAATCGTAAGAGGTCATGCTGATTCCGCATTGGATGATATTAAAATGTTTGCTCTTTAACACAAATTAGATAGACAAGGAGAGTTTATGCCTAATTTGAATGGCAACTTGCAATAGAAGCAGACTATTATTCATTATCTGAGCTGAATGAAGATATTGCATTAGAATTTAGAACAGAAAAAGAAGTTAAATGCATTCAAAATAAAGCGTATAAGCAAGAGATTATACAATCTAAGAATGATAAAAATGTATTGTATAGCATTAAAATGGGGGATGTTTGGATCGGAGAGTATAAGACAAATACATAAATTATTAAAAGGAATGAGTCAGATAAACAAAACTACAGTAAGGACTTATTTTAGTTTGTATGGTGACTATTTTTCCGTACATGATGTAACAGAGAACTTAAATATTATACCTACTATAACTTATAATAAAGGTGATGTTATCCCTAATCGTTCGACAGTTCGCTATAGAAAAAATACAAGTTGGGAGATTGATACAGGCAATCAGGAATCTTTTGATGTTAACGAACAATTACAGCAAATCATTCTCCAATTAAAAGATAAAATTACAAACATAAATGAACTAAAAAGTAGATATAATATGGAGTGCATATTTGTTATCGTTATTATTATAGAACAAGGTTATACGCCTGGGTTGGTTTTAGAAAAAGAAGTTATTCAGTTTGCTTCAGCTATAGGAGCGGAATTTTCTATTGATTTGTATGCCAATCCGTATGAAAATGATTTATAATAAAGTGCTTGTTTACACATAAAAAGTACTATAGGTGATCTGTTGAAAATAAGAACAAAAGAAAAAGAACGCATAATCATTATTGATAATTATTTCTATATTGGTGGAGCAGTTGTTCCAAATAAGATGTGTCATGAATGTGAAGGAATCGTTATTTATTACGATAAATATGATAATGACTTCTGTCCTTATTGTAATCAATGGATCAAGCCAACATGTGGAGACGATCATTGTTGTTATTGTGCAGACAGACCTGAACCACCTTTAAACGTTAAAACTCTTGCTGACATGTATGATAAAAATATAGAATGAGCAAAAAAGAGCCACTTCGCATACTTTCTGCAAGGTGGCTCTTTTTACTATTTATTAACTCTTCGGTGCATGACTCAAATCTACTTTCTCGTTCAATCCTGGTTCGGATTTCGGATCAGAGGTTTTGCCGACTGCTTTTTTGAGCAAATGAGTGACCATTTTGATCGCACTTCCACTTTCCCAGTATTCTGCGGTTTCGGTATGGATTTTGATCAATGTTAGGTTCGGATCGTCTGGAGAGGTATCCAGAATTTTTTCGATGATTTTATTAAGCATTTCTTTTTTACGAGCAGGATCATCGACGAATTCGGCAGTTCCGCTAATTGATACATAAGACTTGCCTGCATACGATACATTAACACGAGGGTCTTGTAAAATATCTTCGTATTTGGACGTATCTTTTTTCGTTAGGAACCATAGATCGCCATCGAATTCGATTTCTTGTGTTTTCATCGGACGGGATACCAGACGTCCTCCCGAAATCGTTGTGAGCATAGCGGTATCAATATCTTTAATCAGTTCTTTGACCGTTTCAATCGCTTCTGGATCTGTAGTTAAATGTTCAGACATATCATTTCCCACCTTTCCTAATCGTTGAAATGTGTATAAACAACGTTGCTAACCATTACACATAAGTCGATGTAGATAAACGGTAGAGTTACAATTAAAATAGAAAAGAACGATCTCAGCACATGATTTACCTACTCTAAGCTATATAGATTGATTAGCACTCAATCGTGATCTAATGATATTTATAGAAATGGATGGATATTTTCAACAAGCTATAATTTACGGCAAGTATTGTAGTCTGAATGAATTACAACAAATGTATGCTCAAGTTCTTCAAGAAACAACAACGATGAAAGAGGAGATTGAAGTCTTTTGTAAATTACATCAGTTTAATGTTGTTGCGTCTACAAAAGAGAGACAAGTCCATTATGTGATTGATATGGATATTAAACATGTTTATACCCCTGCATATGAAGCAGAATAACCATCACATCTGTTTCTTATGTAAGAACCCCACCTCGCGCCAAAATAACATGTTCCAATGCGTGATAAGCATCCGACTCCACATCTACAGCACTATTGGCTAACCGTACTTTTTTCAAATTCGGAAGTTCCAACAACAACTGAGGATCGGCAAAAGATGTTTTGCATAAATCCAATATCTCTAATCCGGTTAATGTTGCTAAAAAGTCCCACGATTTCGGTTTGAGCATCGTTACATCTAGATTTTGCAGAGTACTCATATCTGTCAAAGGGCTTAAATCTTTCACTTTGGTACCCCATATCCATAATTGTTGTAATTGGGGGAATTGAGTACGTATATTTGCGATAGATTGTAACTTCGATTTTTCTAAATATAACGTTCGGAGTGCAGGACAACTTGTAATTGAATCTAATTGTTCTACCAATGATCCGCGTAGTCTTACTTCTTCTATCGCTGGATGTTGATCTAGAGCGGTGAGATCACTTACAGGTGCAAAGTTAATATCCAACACTTTAAGTCGCTGAAGCTTCGATACATAAGCAAGGTCTGTTAAGGTTTTGGGAGCAGTGATTTTGATTTCTTCCACATTTGGAAAAATCGCAAACGAATGAAGGGTATTGATCTGACAACGATTACCGTTTAATAATACTTTTTTTACACCAGTTGCAGGAGGAATAGATGGTAATGTATCTAGACCATCTACAGTGATACTGATCTCTTCTAGAGAAGCAGGAAGAGAAGCTGAACTATTATAATTGTGCTTAGATAAGCTAACAGATTGCAGAGAAGTGAGCTCAGATAGCAAGTGTGCTGGCAACGTCTGTTGTACATTGTATAATCCTAGCGATTGTAAGTTGGAGAGCTGGGCGATGACTTCGATATTATGCTTGATCTTTGTTTTGCTGACAAAAGCTAATCGTTCTACATGACTGGCTTGCTCCAAACCGACCAGATCCGGGATCGTTAATGTGCTATTGGTTGTACCGAATTCTAGACTTTTAAGATAAGGAAATTCTTTTAAAGGAGCAAAAGTGGTAATGCCTTTGATATCTAATAATTTAAGTGTCTCCAATTCATAGACCGAACCGGAATGTTGAAACCATTTATAATGGCGGTGATTAGATATATATAGATTAGCTTGTTCTACAATATGACGTTTGGATTGCTCATAATCCATACTAAAACCTCCTTAGATTAAAAATACATACAGTACCTATAAGAGAACACTTAAAAAATTGTCTACAGCAGACTTCAATTTTCATCAATAATTCAGGTTGAGCCTTTATAATAAGATTCCAGAAGCAACTAAAGAGAGAATACGTATGCTACCAATAGCACCGATAAACCAAAAAATAGTAGATCGACATTGCGGATATCACTATTTTTGAGTGGGAATAAGACTTGCTTGCGATAGATGACACCGAATGGGACGGGAACAGTTTGCATTCAATTTTTGAAATATCGCTGGCATTTTTAGTATGCCTACTACCATGTTACCGCAAAGGAGTTTTTCAATGTTGAAAGGTATTCAAAAAACGTTTTATTTCTTATTGATTTTCTTTGTCAGCTTGTTTATCGCCTCTTCGTTTTTTATTCGGGCACAGTATAATTATGTGGTGTATGGAGATACACCGATGTTGCAACAACAGCATCTAGGTACATTTCTATTATTGATTATTGGGTTGCTGATATTCAGTGTGATCATGTACCGTTTATGCTTAAAGTTGAACAAGTATCGTCCTCAGATCGTGATTCCACTTGTTCTGCTCTGTTCATGTGCGATTCAGGTGGTTATTATTTTTCTGTTTACCCGTTTGCCTACAGATGATTCACAGACCGTTGTTTCACTGGCGATGAATATGCTGTATAAAGGCGATTATTCTACATTTAATCAGACCGGGTATTTGCATATGTTCCCGTTTAATTATTCGACTGTGTTGTATATTGAAGCACTATTAGCGATGTTTCCAGATAATTATGTAACGATTAAGGTAGCCAATATTGTTTTTGCTCTGATCACAACGTTGATGATCTATCTAATCTACAAACAGCTTACTCCTAATTCCAGAAGCCATGATTATGGAGTACTGGTATTTGCCGCAACGTATCTTCCTGCTTTATTTATGAGCAATTTTATCTACAATGATGTGATTGCGACGACATTGCTTACGTCAGCACTGTATTTTGGGATTCGTTTTATGAAAGAAAAGTCGGTTAAATATTTGATCTTTGCCGCTATTTTAGTGACTGTTGGTAACTATTTTAGAAGTATAGGCATTATCTTTTTACTGGCGATTGTGATTTCACTTCTGCTGCATATGAAGCAGATCGGTTGGAAAAAGGTTGTACTGTCGTTATGTTTGTTTGCTGTTTTGTTCAATATTCCGAGCTGGACACAAAATGCGCTATTACAAGCAACAGGTAAAGTGCAGACTTCGACTACGACCAATGCGGCACCAATCTATATGTGGCTGAATATGGGGATTAACCTCAAAACATTTGGATTCTGGGATAACCGCGAAAGTTATAATATTTACCAGCGAGATGCAGATTATAACAAAGCGCTCAGTACAGAGTTGTTCAAAGAATCGATTGCGCAGAAATTATCGACAGCAAGCTTAACAGATCTTGTCACGATGTATTATAAAAAAATTATCTGGACATGGACAGAAGGAACGTACCAAATTGAAAGATATGGTATAGGTAACGACGGTTCCTCAGGTGGTTCACGTACAGGCTTTATTATGGGTGGGTATAGTTATCCTACATTTGCTACCGAGCTATTTGCAGGTAATTCACCTTACCGTAGTGGCATATTATGGCTCTTATATACGATGAATTTCTTAATGTACTGCTTTATTTTAATTCGTCTGATCGGTAGTCTACGAGCGAAGCGATTTGATGAAATGTCGTTGATTCTAGTCATTTTAGGATTTGTAGGCTTCTATATTTTGTGGGAAATTAAGTCTAGATATATCTATCCTGTCTATCCATTGCTGATTATTTTATCGTATATGGGCTTTAAAGATACGTATCAATGGCTGATTCGACAGGACTTTTTACGATTACGTACTTCTGTTCGAGAGGAGTCTTAATATGCGTAAAAATAAATATTCAGTATCTCTTCTTATGCTGTTACTGTGCGGAATGCTAGTCCTAACATCTTGTAGTGCGATTACTGCGCAACAGATTACGCTGAAGAATGCTAGTGGAATGGGTGGCGCGGGCAATCGCAACGCCATGCGTGGAATGATAAATGCTGATCTGATAGGCAAAGTAGTGTCTGTAAACGGTAGTCAGCTTACAATCGATGTGATGGAGCAAGCACAGCGCCGTTCTTCGTCTCCGAGTGATCATAGTGCTACAATGTCTAGCCCAACCGATGCAACTGCACCACGCTCAAACCGTATGGCTGATAACAGCATACCTAATATCAATACACCGAATACCGACTCTACTCCTACAACAGTTCGACCAGATGGTAACACGTCTAATATAAGCAGTACAGGAGTGAAAAAAACGATCACTGTAGGTGAAAATGTACCCATATCTCAAATCACAGCGATGATGCCACAAACTAACAATAATCGTACAGCAACGACACTTCAATTATCTGATCTCAAAGCAGGACAGATTCTGATGATCTGGTATAAAGATAATACGAATACTGTGGAGAAAATCAGTGTGATGGACTCGTAATGGATAACTGATGTAGCTAAGAGAGGAGTGATAAGCTCCTCTTTTTTTATGTCTATATATAGACTTTCAGGTATGCTGTTCTTATCCAAAATAGAATAGTATCTCTAAAAATTCATAATTTTCCTAAATCATCCGATAATAATAAAGGTATGTAAAATGAAAAAAGGGAGTAATAGATGATGCCTATTTGGAGCAAAAAAACAGTAATGATTGGACTAGCTTGTTTATCTTTAAGTGTATTTGCAGGGTGTGGAAATGAAAAAACAGACGAGGAAAAAATTGCTGATGCTATTCGTGAAGCAGCAGGCAACCAGATTGCGAGTAATAGTGATGCTACGACTCAAGCAGAACAACCTACTGTAGAATCAAAGCTGAGCGAAATTAGAAATTTTGTAACTTCAGACATTTGGAATGATGGATTTGTAAACATCAATTCGTATACTTACAATGGAACCAGTGCTACAGGGGATAAATTAGATATAGACTTTTTAGTAGATCGTTTAGGTACAGCAATGGATAAGAAAGCGGAATATAATACTTATATACAAGGATTGGACGATAGTAAATATGCTAATGTGAAAAAAGTATGGACTAAGCTTTCTAGTGAAATCGATGTACTTTACAAACAATTGCAAACAAATCCTCCTAAAGAGAATGATTCAGAATACAAGTTTGATACAGGATTGTTCCAACAGTATCAAGATGCTTTCGAAAAAGATGTAGACGATTTGAAAACGAACTAATTAATTTATGTTATCGTTTGAAAAACATAAAATAACCAAGTTCAATCGAACATGTAGAAGTGGAATAAGCACAATAGTGTGCGATTCCGCTTCTTTTTTAATCATTCGTTGGCTAACTATTCTGAGATGTATCCTATCTGTAGAAATGATAAGATATATGTAAAATACAGGTAGTACATATTGCCAGAAAAGAGGAACCTTGTTGGCTAATATTCTTCACACGATAAAATGGAATGAACAAGACAATAGTTTACATACGTTATTACAACCTGAATATGAGATAACGGAGCATCCGTTAGATCAAGGATTTGAAGCACAAGTGATCAAGTTGTCATATGCTGAAGGTGATTTGGTATTGAAAATATGGAATCAACAGGCGAAGCCGGATGTAGGAGCACAATATCAGTTATTACAGTTTCTTTTTGCCAAAGGGATCGCTGTCTCTAAGCCGATAGGTTGGGGGATGCTTGATGATCAAGATCCAGTATTGCTAACAGCATTTGACGGAACAGCCCTTACCAAAATGAACAAAAAGAAAATTGTACAGACAGCTATCTTGTTGTCTGCTATCCATCATGTTGAGATTACAGAAAGCGAATATGCTTTACTGCCAAAATACGATTTTGTAGATTACTTTTTTCCAGATGTAGCAATGTATACAGATATTAGCGATATTCTATATCAGGTTATGCCTATGATTACGCTAGAGCAGAGTTGTATTATTCATGGTGATTTTCATCTGGGAAATATTTTAAATAAGCAGGATCGATATACCGTTATTGATTGGACAAATGGACAATTAGGGGATGCCCGATATGATGCGGTCTGGTCGATCACTTTGCAGAAAATCTATATTTCAGAACGATATGCTCAAGTGTTTCGTGATGCTTATCTAGCAGAACATCCGATAGCTGAAAAAGAATTACAATTATTTGAAGCACTTGCCTGTCTGCGGTGGATATTACTTGCTCGTCAGGGCGGCATTACTGTACAGCCACAAGCGCAACAGAATATAAAGCAAGTGATCGCTCATAATCCACTTTTGGCAGGAAGGAATTGTGAAGTGTAAAATATTCAGCTACATATGTCGTAATACATAAATGTAAGATATTTTACTTTGCAAAAATATTTTTTATTGAACTTGGTCATGTTTATAGTGCCAAGCGCTTATGGAGAGTTATTATATAATGTTGGAGGAATGAAATGTGGAGTATAAATGGGAACGTTGTCCGAGATGTGGATCAGCAAAAGTCAGTACAGGATCAGGAAAATGGCCTGCTTTTTTATTATTTTTTATGAGTACCGTTATGTGCATAATTATAGCTAACGGAGTAGATAATCAGTTAATGGAACATCCTATAGCGTTCGGAATAATTATTTTAATAGGTCTATTCACATTGTTTGCATGTATCAAAATACTAAAGGGTGGCATGACTTCTAGGTGTGATACTTGTAATTACGCATGGGAACCTACAAAAATAGAAGACTAAAAATCAATTATTTAAAAACCAAACGAAATACACATAATATGATACAGTAGATATCTTCAAAGTAATTATTTTATCCAACACAAAGGGAGTACACATGAACAATTACAAATTAATCATCCAATACGATGGTGGGCGGTATAAAGGGTGGCAACGGCTTGGAGATAGCGACAATACAGTACAAGGTAAGATTGAAAAAGCGATCTCTGTACTGGTCGATCAACCGATCGAAATTATAGGTTCTAGCCGTACCGACGCAGGGGTACATGCGCTGTATCAAGTGGCTAATTTTAAAATTAAAGAAGACTTACCAGAGTCTAAAATATTTAACTTCCTGAATCATTATTTACCGCCTGATATCAGTATCACTGAAGTATCGAAAGTCGATGATCGGTTTCATGCACGATATCATGCGACTAACAAAACGTATATTTATAAAATATGGAACGAAGCATACAGCCATCCATTTATGCGCAAGTACAGTATGCATGTTGCCAAAAAGCTAGATATCGCCAAGATGAAAGAAGCTTGTGCTCACTTTTTGGGAGAACATGATTTTGCAGTTTATTCCAATGCTAAGTCGAAGAAAAAAGATACATTACGTACCATTTACACATTAGATGTCGAGGTAGTAGACGGATTTGTACAATTCCGTGTATCTGGAAATGGATTCTTGTACAATATGGTACGCAAAATGGTCGGTACACTGATCGAAGTAGGATTAGGAGAAAAGCAAGCCTCAGATATTCCTACGATTTTGCTATCCAAAGAAAAGCTACAAACTGGTGGTATGGCAGATGCAGAAGGGCTTTATTTAGAGCAGATTCAATTCAAGTCAGAATAGATAAATATTTAAAAACCACACCAAGTTTCTTTATATGACATTCCACCAAAATCGTATAAAACAATGCAGAAATAATATCATATAACAATAAGGAAGTAGACTTGAAAAGGTCTACTTTTTTAAATTATTTACTAAGTCTTTAAAAGTGATAATAGTAGTTGTATTTCATTACATATTCCCTTACAATTTGTTGAAGCAATTCTGTAATGCGTTAATGTATGTCACAGCGAATACATTTACAGCCATATTATAATCGTTGTACATAATGAACACAGTTGAAAGGGAGCGTTTTGTTTGGAAACGAAACAATTAACTAGAGGTCTCAAAACACGACATATTGAGCTGATTGCACTCGGAGGAACGATAGGTGTCGGTCTATTTATGGGATCAGCCAGTACGATTCAATGGGCAGGGCCTTCTGTGCTGTTGGCGTATTTGGTAGCAGGTGTAATTATGTTATTTGTGATGCGAATGATGGGCGAAATGTTAATCGTTGAACCAGTCACAGGTTCATTTGCTACATTTGCCCATAAGTATATTAGTCCGTTGGCTGGATTCTTGACAGCATGGAGTTACTGGTTTTTATGGGTAACGGTGGGGATGGCGGAAGTTACTGCTATAGGTATTTATGTAGGGTACTGGTTCCCGGAGATTCCACAGTGGATTCCAGCGTTAGCCGGTGTCGGCATTATAGCGGCAGCGAATCTAGCGGCGGTTAAATTTTATGGAGAATTTGAATTCTGGTTTGCGATGATTAAAGTGATCGCGATTAGTGCGATGCTGGTGATCGGCACAGGTATGATCTTTTTTGGACTTGGTAATGGTGGAGTGCCTATCGGCTTATCTAATCTGTATGTCCATGGTGGATTTTTCGCAGGCGGGTTAAAAGGATTCTTATTTGCATTATGTATTGTGACTGCGGCATATCAGGGCATCGAGATGATCGGGATTACCGCAGGAGAAGCCGAAAATCCTAAAGTGACGCTGAAAAAATCGATCAAAAATATCGTTTGGCGGATATTGATTTTTTATGTAGGTGCAATCTTTGTGATCGTGACGATCTATCCATGGAATGAAGTTGGTACAACAGGCAGCCCGTTTGTTTTAACATTTGCCAAAGTAGGGATTGTAGCAGCGGCAGGTATTATTAATTTTGTTGTTTTAACAGCAGCGATGTCTGGTTGTAATAGTGGTATTTATAGTGCAGGACGAATGTTGTATACACTGGCGCAAAACAAACAAGCACCACCGTTTTTTGCTAGAATTTCAAAAAGTGGTGTGCCTCGCAACAGTATTATGACGACGATTGCTTTATTGTTGGTCGGCGTACTATTTAATTACCTGTTTCCAGATTCCAAATTATTTTTGTACATTTACAGTGCCAGTATATTACCGGGGATGGTTCCATGGTTAGCGATGGCATTTAGCCAATTTAAGTTTCGCAAAAAATGGAAAAATGATATCCAAGAGCATCCATTTAAATCGTTATTTTTTCCAGTTAGTAATTATATCGTGATTATCTTTTTGTCACTGGTGCTGATCGGCATGTGGTTCAACCCGGATACACATAACTCATTAATTGTCGGAATTGTATTTATTGCGATTGTCATTGTTAGTTATTATGTATTTCGAATTGGGAAGAAATCGGATCAGAGA
Organism: Paenibacillus sp. KACC 21273; assembly: GCF_028736095.1. NCBI lineage: Bacteria > Bacillati > Bacillota > Bacilli > Caryophanales > Paenibacillaceae > Paenibacillus > Paenibacillus sp. KACC 21273. Next base: position 4,554,631 of record NZ_CP117876.1, on the reverse strand, counting down.
ATAGATTAATTGGATATTACATTTCATACTATAATGCCTACAAAGATGCCATAATACGAAGCATATTCTTTTTTCTGACATGTTTAGAAAAAAAGGATATGCTTTTTGTTTGAAGACAAGCCATGACGGTTACATAGAAAAAGAGCTCATTAATTTCCAGAACGACGACTATAAACATCATCTACGAGGAGGAAATTCAATCATGGCTGACCAATATCTAAAGCAAGATCCAACAACTCAATATCCTAAGGCAAACGAAGACTGGCAACAAAAACAACCAGAACCCGGTTTGCAAACAGAGATGACTCCACGTCCCGATTCAGGAGAAACCAGTTACCGCGGAACAGGTCGCTTAACAGGACGCAAAGCACTCGTAACAGGAGCAGATAGTGGTATCGGACGCGCAGCAGCAATTGCTTTTGCTCGTGAAGGTGCAGACGTTGTAATTTCTTACTTACCTGAAGAAGAAGCCGACGCTCAAGAAGTAGTGAAATTGATCGAAGAAGCAGGTCAAAAAGCTTACGCGATGCCTGGCGATTTGAAAGATGAGAAGTACTGCGAACAATTGATCGAAGACTCTGTAGCTAAATTAGGCGGAATCGATATTCTAGCTAACGTAGCAGGTAAACAGCAGTTTGTTGAATCGATTGCTGATTTAACTACAGAACAATTTGATGCAACATTCAAAACAAATGTATACTCTCTATTCTGGTTATGCAAAGCAGCTATCAAGCATATGAAACCAGGTAGTTCAATTATTAATACATCATCTATCCAAGCGTACTCTCCTTCACCAGGGTTGCTCGATTATGCAACAACTAAAGGTTCGATCAACGTGTTCAGTAAAGCACTGGCACAACAAGTTGGTGAAAAAGGTATCCGTGTTAACGTTGTAGCGCCGGGTCCAGTATGGACACCTCTACAAGTAGCAGGCGGACAACCTACAGAAGCATTGAAAGAATTCGGTTCCAATACACCACTCGGACGTGCAGGACAGCCAGTAGAAATGGCTCCAGCTTACGTATTTTTAGCAAGCCAAGAGTCTAGCTATGTAAGTGGCGAGACGATCAATGCTAACGGTGGTATGGTTAGTCCATAACTTAATCGTATTGGCTTTATTTCTAAATACAATAATGATGTTAATAAAAGGAGGGGCATAACGCCTCTCTTTTTGGTTTCTTCATCTAAAATGATAATATAGTAAATAAAACAATATAGATGTATATGCGCTATAAAAATGATTCGAGAGCATAAGCGTATATCCTATGTCATAGAAAAGAGAATGTTATGAAAATACAATTTGATGAGCGAACAATCGAATTTAATGTGCAATATAGCAAGCGTACCAAGATCGCTATTCAGTTGGAGACGATAGGCTTAATTACAGTCAAAGCACCGAATGGAACACCTGAAGCAGACATTTTACGTGTAATGGAGCGCAATAAGCAATGGCTGTTGGATAATACCAGTAAGCTAGATCAAGCTAGAGCAAATGCTGTTCCTCAAGCAAAAGAATATGAAGAGCAAGGACAGTTTTTGTATTTAGGGAAAAAGTATTTTCTACATGAGCTTATTGAAGTAGGCGATGCGAACGAAGAAGAATTACGTCAAAGACTCAAAAAGTTTTACTTTACCAGCTGTAAAAAAATCGTATTAGAACGGATCGAAGGCTACCAGAAACAATTACGTGTGAAGCCAAAAAGTATTGAAATCGAAGAGTCTACAACCAAATGGGGCAGTTGTCATTCGAGCAAAAAAATCACGTTTAATTATCGTCTCGCTATGGCTCCTGTAGAAGTGATCGATTATGTGATTGTACATGAATTATGCCATCTTCTGCATATGAATCATGATCGTTCATTTTGGAGACGGTTAGGTAGTATTATGCCTGATTACAAACAAAAAGAAGAGTATCTTGCACGACATGGACGTCATATGACATTGTAATAATCAGGTACTAAAGGATAATATAACAAGTATATTCCCAACTAAAGGAGCTTACATATGAGTATATATTCGGAGCGATTAACAATAAAGCCACTTACTAAAGCACATGCAGAATCTTTACTCGCTTTAGAAGTGAAAAATAGAGAATTTTTCAAAGCATTTGCTGGCATACGTCATGAATTATTCTATACATACGAAGGTCAAGCAGAACGTGTACATCGTTTTTTGGAATCTACTGAACAAGATACCGGTTATTGTTTTCTTATTTTTCTAAAAAATACAGAGACAGTGATTGGTGAAGTGATTTTGTCTGAAGTGGTGCGTGGTAATTTGCAAAGTGGTTGGATCGGATACTTTTTGGATCAGGACTACAATGGTAAAGGATATATGAGTGAAGCTGTGCAAGCAGTAGTGAAGTATGCGGTTGAGGAACTAAAATTACATCGTATCGAAGCAGGAGTTATGCCACACAATATCGGTTCGACCAAAGTATTATTGAAATCAGGATTCACTCAAGAAGGCACTGCTCGTAAAAATGTAAAAATCAATGGAGTATGGCAAGATCATATCACTTTTGCTATTATCGAAGACGATTTGCAAACGCATTCTGATTAATAAGAAATGATATGAAAATACTTTATCAATGATAATCATATAGAATATGTTCCATTTTGGAGCGATCTGATCGGGTAAATTTCAATTGAGAATAGCAATAACTTAAATCATAAAACAGATATAACTAATCATTTACAAAATAACTTTATTAATTTCAATTAAACATCTAAAATGGATAAAATTAGTATATAATGAAGCGTGGATACTAATATGATGTTTGGGAGATGTTTAATTTGGACAAGCTGATGGAAACTTACATTGATCAGGTTTCTAATCAATTTCAAGAGTGCATTTACAAAGTATTGAAGCAACTACATCACTTGGTAGGGGTAGATATCGATATTTTGAAAGAACATAACTCTGAGGAATTATTAGCAGATATGTTTCGTAGAGGATATCATATCGAAACAGTAACCGATCATTGGAAAGATGAACATCAGACAGTATATTATCATTTGAAATGCAATGATGAAATCGTAGTATCAGGTCGTATTATCTGGCAAATCGAAGGCTATCATACACATTTTTTTGCTAATTTTGGGAAGCACATAGATGGTCAATGGAAAGACATAAGTGAATTACATCTTCAACCATTATTGTAAATCAAAAGACAAGCTGATGGGCATAAGCTCCATAGCTTGTCTTTTTTATTGGATATAGATCTTATTCTAAAATGGTAGCTCAATTAAGAAGTTTTACCAACTACGTTTGATCCGCTCTTCGTGATTTTGTAATTCAAGATATCGCCATTCCAGAAGTGGAATTTGAGCAATACTTCACCATCGTTTGTTTCTTTGAAAAAGTCTGGTGTTAATTTGATAACATTTGCACTGTAATCCGGGCTAAATGCAGTCGCAAATTCTTTGAAAGGAGTCCAGTTTTGCGGCCCTGCATTACCACCATTAGTATACGTCGCTTCCATTGTTGCTAATTGGTTACCATTAAAGGTAGTCGGAATAGCGAATGAACTGGTTGTGCCTGTTGTAGCACTTAATGTAGGTGTATTATACAAGATTACATTAAAGTTCCAGTTGGCTCCTTTGCTAAATTTAGCTGTTAGTGTAGCATTCACACCTAATTTACCAGAGGAAAGCAATTTCGTTAAAAGACTGGATTTGATAACAAGTGTATCTCCACTGATCGTATAATCTGTTCCTTTGACCAGCGTTGTACTGCCGTTAGAAAGAGAACTAAATGTATTCCCATTTAGATTCAATTTGACTGTTTTGTCCTGAATCGTTGCTCCTTTTTTGAAATACAATAGGTCTGTTTCTGCGTTGGAAGAACGTCCTGTCCAGCCTGCTTTCATCACATTGTATAATTCAGGATCAGACCATTTGTAGGTAGTACGGCTAAAGTGCTGACCGTTGTCCCATAACATCGTAGTCATATTTTTTTGACGTACATAGTTAGAAAAGAATTCGAAAAATTTCAGCTTTTCACCTTGTTCGATTACGCCTGTATTTTTATCAAATCCCAATAATCCAAATTCACCGATAACGACTGGAATCCCTTTAGCTACAAATGAATTGTAGACACGGTCAAATGTATCTGTGATATCTTTTTGCGTATCGGCTTCAAATTTGGTATAGCCTGCAATATTTACACTGAACGGCCAGAAGCCATAGTAGTGAACCGTAGCAATAATATTAGGATCGTTTAATTTGGCAATCGTCTGAGATAGAGCATCCAAATCTGCTTGTGTAGAAGAAGTTGCTAATGTAGGAAGAACGATAGCGCGGGTAGCATTGTTACCACCAGATGCTCTTACAATTTTGTGAAAAGACGTATTCAGTTCATCTAGCAATTTGTAAGCTGTTGCCGGATCTGTAGTTCCACCTTCGGTAAAGCGAGGTTCATTAATACTTTCGAACATCAGCTTACTAGAAGATCCTTTGAAGCGATCTGCGATCTGTGTCCAGACTGCATTATAACGAGCCAGTACAGGATCATGATTTTGACCCATATAGCTTGTCCATAACCATGAATCATGATGGATATTGATCATTACATACAGATTAGCATCCAGCGCCCAATTGACCACTTCTTGTACACGATTCATATAAGCGGCATCAATCGTATAGTTTGGAGCACTGCCTGTATGTTGATCCCAGGTTACAGGAATACGAATACTTTTGTATCCTTGATTAGCAATTTGTTGAATCAATTCTTTGGTCACACGAGGATTGCCCCATGAAGTCTCATCTGCACCTGTCGCATCAAGTGAATTACCCAGGTTCCAACCCGGTTGCATTGCACTAACATAAGATTGAATCCCTGTTGCGGCTGTGGTAGAAAGGGAACGTTCTTTATCTGAAGCTGCTGAAGCCATCGAAGAGGAAAATAAAGAAAGTAGTAGAGCCGCAATCACAGTCAATGAAAGATATGATTTGGATTTACGTTTCATTAATAAAGTCTCCTTTGTGAAAGTTATGGACAATCTGTAAACGTAATGAGCTGTACATCTTGAAAACAACATGTGTTTCCTTTGACAAACAGTCGTTGCACTGACAGGTTACATATATATGAGAATATTGTAAGCGTGACCACCTCCTGATAAATAAGTAATGAAAGCGTTTTCTAAAATGTAATATAGCACTGATTATCCAAAGTAAATACCATAAAAATTGGTAATAAATTCATACAAAAATTAGTGATTTTACCTATTTTAGAGATAAAAATAAAGCCAGAAAATACAAATATTATCCTGTACATAATGTAAATATAAAGATAAGGAAAGAAATATGAAGATATGGAGCACCAGACTATTGACATGTGACACTGTGTCACATTATAATTGTCTATGTAATTTTTTACACTTGAAATAACAGTATATGATACAAAATGCTTAATTTGGAGTGAATCCATGCCTACTCAGACTTTTTTTAATTTGCCTAAGGAAAAACGCAAAGGGTTAATCGATGCGGCTTTCAAAGAATTTTCGCGAGCCTCTCTGGCAGATGCTTCGATTTCGAACATTATCAAAGAAGCTTGTATTCCTAGAGGAAGTTTTTATCAGTATTTTGACGATAAAGCTGATATTTTCTTTTATATTTTAGAAGAGTATAACAAGCATAATCGTGAGAAAGTGCTGTTGCTTCTCAAAGAAAATGATGGGGATATTTTTATAGCTTTTAATGAATTTTTCAAAATGATGTTAGAACGATTTCAGCATCATGAATATCGCTATTTTGCTCAAAATATCTTTTTGAATATGAGTTACAAAGTAGAGCATCGCTTAGCACTGAATGTGAATAATCCAGAGGCAAAAGAACGTACCGATGAATTTATCCGCTCGATCAATCGTAGTCGTCTGAATGTAGCTGATGAGAAAGAAGTTCTTCATTTAACTAAAATTATTGTAGCGATCACGATTCAGAATTTTATTCGTTTTTTTGCGAGAGAAGTTCCGATAGACGATATTATTGAACATTACGAGTTGGAATTGGATTTGTTGAAGCGAGGATTAAGTAGAAATGTATAAGGAATTTGGGTGACTTTTGGAGATAAACATCATCTAATTCCTTGTCTTTGTGTGTTTGCATACTGGACACATGATTATAGCCATATTGACGTTCATAACAGGTATGTTAAACAGTGCTTGTTGTAACAATAAAAAAAGTTGAACTACAGGGGTGGAGTAAGTGAGAAGGAAGATCGTATTGTCAATTCTCATCGTGTTACTAGTTATTAGCGGTGGCACGTTAGGTTATTATTACTGGTATCAAGGTACTCATTTTGTCAAAACAGAAGATGCCCGCATTTCAGCAACCCAATATAAAGTGATGCCACAGATTACAGCAGAGCTTAATCATATTGATGTTGAAGAAGGCGATGTATTAAAACGCAACGAACCGATTGCTGAACAAGATGTATCCGGTCTAGATTCAAGTATGATTAGCAAGTCTGTTCTACGTTCACCGATAGATGGAACAGTCTTAAAAGTGTATTCCAAAGAACATGAGATCGGTACACCAAGTTCTCCTGTAGCGATTGTAGCGGATATGAATGATCTATATGTCTCTACGAATATCGAAGAAACAGATATCAATCGCGTCAAAGCAGGTCAAGTGGTCGATGTATCGTTAGATGCAGATGGAGATTACACAATTCAAGGTAAAATCCGCAAAATTGGTGAAGCGTCTAACTCGGTTTTTGCTACTATTGCAGCTACCAATACAAGTGGTAACTTTAACAAAGTCACACAGCGTATTCCTGTTGAAATTGCGCTCAATGTACCTAAAGACCTCAAATTGATTCCTGGAACAAATGTGGTTGTGAAAATTCATACATCGTAAGGAGAGGTTTATGTGGCTGACACAGTCGTTGCCGCCGCTCCTCCCGCAGATTCGCCTAGAGAACGCTGGCTTGCTTTTATAGCGATTATATTAGGAGCCTTTGTCGCTATTTTGAATAACAGTCTAATCAATGTAGCGATTCCGCAGTTGACCACCGATTTGGGATCAACAACGTCACGAATTCAATGGGTGATTACCGGCTATACTCTCGCATCAGGAATAATCGTTCCGATTACGGGATTTATGGAGCAGCGTATTGGTTATAAGAAATTTTTGATCGCTGCACTGAGTGTATTTACACTGGGAACAGCATTTTGTATTTTTGCTTGGAGTGACTCGTCTTTAATCGCTGCACGTATTCTGGCAGGATTAGGTGGCGGTGTAATTATGCCGCTTAGTATGACGATTGTATATAAAATTATGCCGCGTGAACAAATTGGGATGGCACTTGGGATCTGGGGTGTAGCAGCAATGGCTGCCCCTGCTATCGGGCCAACACTCAGTGGATACTTGATCGAATGGTTTAACTGGCGGTTTTTGTTTATCGTCTGTATCCCTGTTGCACTGTTCGCGATCTTGATGGTTATTGTGTTAATCAAAGAACCACCAAAAGGCGCTATCGTCAAATTTGACTTAGCCGGCTTTTTATTAGCGGCTACCTGTGCAGGAACATTATTATATGCACTATCCAGTGGTTCAAGCGATGGTTGGAGTTCTTTCAAAATTGTCGGATTATTTTTTGTAGCTTTCTGGTCACTGGTATTTTTGATTTTTGTCGAAAGTGGCAAAGACAACCCAGTTATCGATATTTCTTTATTTAAAAATTATAAATTTACGATCAGTGTTATTACTTCGAGTTTTGTTATGATGGGGCTATACGGAGGAACCTTTTTATCTCCATTATTTTTGCAAAATATTCAATCGGTCTCTCCTGTACACACCGGTATTATCTTGTTGCCACAGGCGATTGCGATGGCGGTAATGATGCCGATTGCTGGTAAATTATTTGATAAAATCGGGATTGTACCGATTGCGTTATTCGGCTTAACGTTAACGAGCTTTATGACCTATCATCTACACACACTGACTCCAGATACTTCACATCTATGGCTACAAGTCGTATTGATGTTCCGCGGTATGGGAATCGGAATCTGTATGATGCCATTATCTACAGTAGGGATGAACGCTGTGGCACCGGAAAAAGTCGGTAAAGCTTCTACAGCATCGAATCTAGTACGTACGATAGCAGGGTCAATGGCGATTGCTATTCTGACATTCTTAATGCAAAGTCGTACAGCACTACATTCACAACAAATATCAGAATCGATCACACTGGATGGAGCACAAACGCTTCAAGCCACACTGGGAAGCTCTTGGGCAAGTATTACTTCAGGGTTGATTACGCTTGATGCTTATTCCAGAGGAATCGCCGATACGTTCTTAGTATCTTCTATTCCGCTATTCTGTTCGATTCCATTTATTTTTTTGTTTATTAGTCGACGTAAAGGTGTCAAAGTAATCAAAGAATAATCGTATATCGATATGCTTTCAGATACGAAAGCTTTTCATCCAATATAGATAGAAAGAAAGGGAACACGAATGAAAAGAACAAAGTGGGAATTACCATTAGCAGCGTTGCTGGTTGGAACGGTTGTGTTATCCGGCTGTTCTTCCAATAGTGCAGCGGCAACAACACAGGCAATGAATGTGACTGTCAAAGTCAGTCAGGCACAAAAAGGATTGATCGGCAAAGGTGAAATCTATACAGGTACAGTAACCCCTTCAGAAACGGTTAATATTGTGCCAAAAATGGGCGGTAAAGTTGTATCATTACCTGTAGATATCGGAACAGAAGTGAAAAAAGGACAAGTGCTTCTCAAACTCGAAGACAATGATCTTCGCAACAATTTGGCAAAAGCACAAGCAGATGTAGCAGCGGCAGGAGCAGCAGTCAAAACCGCTCAGGATTCACAACAATCCGGTATGGTATCTGCAAATTCTGGAGTGGTAAGTTCCAAAAATGGGATTATTTCTTCTAAAAGTGCAATCGATCAAGCAACAGGTTCGATCAACCAAGCGAACGGATCGATTAATCAAGCGACAACAGCGGTAGAACAAGCCAAAACAGCCGTTTCTAGTGCGGCTAATAATATTAAGCAAACGACAGAAACATTGTCTGCTGCGCAAAAAACATTAACACGTACGCAATCATTATTTCAAAATGGTCTAGCAACACAAGCGCAATTAGAACAAGCACAGACCGCTCAAGCAACAGCGCAAACAGCGAATGATAATGCTAAAAATGCACAGGTCAATGCACAAGAACAGTTAAATGCAGCGCAAAAAGCATTGGTTATTGCAAAGAAAAATTTGAGTACAGCTCAAAGTGCTTATGAAAATGCAACCAGCAGTTATGAGAATGCTAACAGCGGTTATAGCAATGCACAGAAACAACTGGAAGTATCTCAAAGTACATCAGGTATTGAAGCCAGTCAGCAAAAGCAAAAACAAGCTGAACTGAATGTAAATATTGCTCAAGATGCTTTAGATGATGCAGTTGTTACTTCTCCAATTAACGGTATTATCGGTACTAAAAATGCAGAAGTCGGTGAGATGGCATCTACATCTTCACCAGCACTTGTTATTGCTAATCTAAGTACAGTTAATACACTGATCTATGTTCCAGCAGATCAAATCAACAATGTTAAAATTGGTGATCCTGTACAGGTGCGAGTCACTTCATCCAATATTCTCAAAACAGGCAAAGTGAAAAATATTAGCCCGATGGATGAGAGTGGTAAAGGGTATCCGGTAAAAGTTGCTGTCTCTAATGCAGACAATAAGCTCAAATCAGGAATGTTAGCAGATATTAGCTTTGTAGATGCTAGTGCCAAAGAAGGAATTATTGTTCCTTCCAAAGCGATCCAAACGATCGACGGTAAATCGTACGTCTATGTTGTACAAAAAAATGTAGCGATCCGTAAACAGGTTACTTTAGGCAAAGCAACCGGATCACAAGTATTTATTAACAGTGGAATTAACGATGGAGATACTATCGTAACCAATAATCTGGCTTTGTTAGACGATAAAAGTCCAATTACAGTTTCTCAATAAGTAGATTACAGAGTTGTACATGGATCTTAAGAAAGTAGTACAATAGCGCTTTAAGCAGGTATTATTCTGTTTGAAGTGCTATTTTTTATAGGTAATAGATAATGAATACATAAAGTCTACCTGATTAACTTCAAATAAAGGAGGCGCGCTATGATAGATATACAAACGTACCAGCCAGAGTGGGCAGAACAATTTGAACAGATTAAATGTATTTTAGCAAAGCAACTGACAGGATATTGTATAGGTATTGAACATGTAGGGAGTACTTCAGTGGTAGGACAAAGTGCTAAGCCGATTCTAGATATCGACATCATTATCCCCAGTAGACAGCAATTATCCAGTGTTATTACAGCTTTACATACTCTCGGTTACAATTATCGAGGAGACTTGGATGTCGAGGGAAGAGAAGCTTTTGGACGAATAGATGATTATGTGCCCTGGAATTCAGATCAGCGAGTCTGGATGAAACAGCATGTGTATGTATGTGCTCAAGATAATCAAGAATTACATAGACACCTTACTTTTCGCAATTATCTTCGTCAACATCCTGAGGAAGTCATCGCTTATGGACAACTGAAGCAACAGCTTATTAAGCAGACAGAAGATCGGGAACAATATACATTACTCAAGACTGATTTTGTAGAAAATATTTTAGCTAAAGCAAATGTAACCTAATCTTTTATAGCAGGAGGAGACAATAATGTGGGGCAGAAAAAAGAACAAACAATCACTTCATAAACCTTTATCAGAGCAACAATTATGGGAACGGTATTTTTTTGAACGTCATTCATTGGATACATTATTAGAATGGTCTAAGCGATTGAAATATTTTCGATATTGTCGAGCTTATGGAGGACATGTAGGAGATGGCGATTCTCTTTTAATTGCGATTCGGATTCAGTCAGAACAAGAACTACATGAAGTGTTTGAACAGTTAGATATACCGATTGTATTAGCATCTGATTCCTCTACATCTACTACAGCAAATTGGAAATATCCACAAATAGAACATCCCAAACATGTGATGATTGCAGGAGTAAAAGCTTTTATATGGATGTATCCTGATCGTATGAAGCTCAGTATCACGAATCTAGAACATCCGGTAGAAGTAACAGCAACCAGCGTAGTTGCCGCAGAACAATTAGAACCTTTTTTAGCACCATTAGCTTATCGAATGATTGATCCGCCGCAAGATGATCGGTATTGCTTTAGAGCAGAAGATTGGCAATAAAGAAACTACAAAAAGAGTATCTACAGCTAGATGCTGAATAGATACTCTTTTTGGTGATGCTGAATATGTTAGTTATACATCAAGTTTCTTGGTATTACGGGATAGTATAAAACATAAGAATAATACTATCGCTGCCGCCATATAAGGGAAACCGATATTAATATCGAATAATAATCCAGCTACAATCGGACCTGCAATATTTCCGAGACTGCTATAAGCAGAGTTCAGACCAGCGACATAACCTTGTTGATTGTGAGCAATTTTTGATAACTGTGTACTAATGGCAGGCCGCAAAATATCGATCGATAAGAATACGATAAAAGTAACCACTAATATCATCCAGTATTGATTGACGAATAACGTTAACAGTACAAATACTGATGCGAACACAAGACACCATGAGATCACTTTTTTCTCACCAAATGTATTCACGATCCAGCCAAATGCACTGACCTGTACAACAGCACCAGCAATCGAACCGAAGGTGATAATAAAGGCAATATCTTTCGGTGTAAATCCGAACTTGTGATCGACAAACAATCCGAATACAGTCTCATAATTGGCTAAGCCGAAAGACATTACAAATACAATCACCAGACTAAGAAAATACGATTCACGATACGAATGAATCAATTGTAAAAACATATTGGGTTGCTTGGTTAGAGATGCTTCAGCGATTGTCGCTTTACGTTTCTCGGCTGTTAATGATTCAGGCAACACTAACAATGTAATAATAGCCGCTATAGCCGCAGCAATTCCTGCTGCATAGAAAGGAACACGAATACCAAATTCAGCAATATAGCCACCAATCCCCGGCCCTATAATAAATCCAGTCGTAATCGCGGCATTAATATAACCCATCCCTTTACCACGTTCTTCATCTGATGTGATATCAGCGGTATAAGCCATTACAGCAGGCATAATAAAGGCTGCACCGATACCGCCTAACATACGAGCAGCGAACAATAGTGTAGGATCATTTGCAATCCCGAATAACCATTCAGACACTGCGAAAATAATCATCCCGGAGACGATCATTTTTTTACGTCCCCATGTATCAGATAATCGTCCGGCAATCGGAGAACAGATCAACTGACTAAGTGAAAAGGCAGCAACTAGTAATCCAACCATACTACCGTTAATATGAAGTTCATTCATATAGGTAGGCATAATAGGAATAACTAACCCTACACCTGTAAAAATAAGAAAAATATTAATCATCAGAAGTAATATAGCACCTCTGTTACGAAGTAATAACAACATGAGTAAATCCTCCATCTATTCTTTTGATCATTTTTAAATACTGAACGTTCGGTCTGTAATATGACATTAATAGAATATGTTACTGCTTATCATCTTATTGATAAAGCAGATCACACTATTCTATCTATAGTAGTATGGTTGTAAAACGCTAAGAAGGAGCAGGATGTGCAATCCCATACAGCAACACCTGTACAGCTAATTCATATACACTCAATGCTTCTTCGATACTGGATTGACGGGACATTTGGCTAAGTCCAATAATCAGACTTTCCATAATAATCGCTAACTTGGAAGCATCATTGGCTTTGAACTCACCTTTGTCGATTCCTTGTTGGATCAATTGCTGATTAAAGCTTAAATGAGAATCCATCATTGTAGAGACTCGTTCTTCGACATCATTATCTTTCTCATCGCTGTTAAAAAATTCATCGGCTGCTTTGGTAAGTGGATGACTCAGATCTTCACGTACCAGATGCTCGGCAAGCCCGTATAATTTTTCGACTGTAGTTGGAAAAAGATGTTCCTTTTCTAACCATTTCTCTTCCCAATCTCGATTCCATTCATCTAACAAATAAAGAAAAAGACCTTCTTTGCTTTTAAAATGGTAATAGATATTTCCTTTACTGCTACCAGTCGCTGCCACAATATCTTCAATCGATGTCGCTTTAAACCCTTTTTGCACAAATAGGGCGCGAGCCGCATCCACCATTCTTTTTTTCGTCTGTTCGGTTTGCAATTGCTTTTTATTCACGAGTTTTCACTCCGATTCTTGAGGTGTTCTGAATCATACAGTATAGAGCGTTATATATAGAAGAAATAATACTGAACGTTTGTTCAGTATGTTAACAGAGAATAATAAATTTGGCAAGTTAGACATAAGGTTTTAATCGTTATCCATACAATTCCATTATAGGAAAAATCAATTCCCAAAACAAAAAATATGTAGTAATATGAATAAATATGTCTATATACCTACGTCTAAAGGTACAAAAAATGGATCAGACTTACATTTCATTGGGGGAATTGATGTTGGGGAACATGAAAAAGAGAAATCGCCAGTGGATGATGTTACTACTGAGCGTAGCGATTGCTTTGCCTACATGGGGGTTAACAGCAACAGAATTAGCTCAAGCAAGCGATATCCAAAATCACTGGGCAAAAGATGTGCTGACAGAATGGCAAAATAAAGGTTATATCAGCGGATTTCAAGATGGAAGCTTACAACCAGATCAAAGTGTCACTAGATCGCAACTAGCCGCTATGATCAACAAATCATTTGGATTTACACAAGCCGGATCAATAGCTTATCAGGATGTACAGCCTTCTGATTGGTTCTATCACGATGTAGCCATTGCTAAGTCACAGGGATATATGGAAGGATACAAAAACAATACATTCCATCCTGATCAAAAAGTAACACGTCAAGAATTAGCGGTTATTTTGACTTCATTGAAAAAGTTAAAATCATCGAGTTCAGCCGCACGCATGAAAGACACTGTCCATAGTCCTTCTTGGAGTAAAGGTTCTATTGGAGCCGTTATTGACAATGGTCTGATGAATGGTGATGAAAAAGGATTCCGTCCTAAAGATACAACAACACGTGCGGAAGCTGTAACGGTATTAGAACGTTCTTTAGAATCATCGAATAATACGAATACGTCCAAATCAAATTCGCCTACGACTACATACAACACAGCAGGTGTCTATGGGCCGGCATCCGGTCAACAACAGATCACAGGTGATATGCAGTTGAATAGTGCTGGCAGTACATTGCGCAATATGGTGATCGAGGGCGATCTTCTATTGGGTGCAGGTATTGGTGAAGGCGATGCTATTCTAGATCATGTTACTGTCAAAGGAACAACAACGATCAATGGTGGCGGTATCAACAGTATTCATCTGCAAGATTCTACACTTAATACAACAGTAATCAAAAAAAAAGACGGCAATGTACGTGTAGTCACTACAGGTACAACAAGTGTTCAACAGATGATCCTTCAATCTGGAGGTTTACTTGAAGAAAAGGGTCTAACTACAGGTTCAGGATTTACCAATGTAGTCTTGTCTAATCAGATTCCAGCAGGATCAACAGTCTCACTAAAAGGGCGTATTGATAGTATGGATATTTCATCATCGTCTGTGCTAACTCAATTGCTTACAGGTTCTGTAGATAATCTGACAGTAGCTTCAGGAACGACAGATAATAAGATCAGCACGACAACATCTTCCTCGATCCAATCATTAACTTTGAATGGTGTAGCCAAAGTGAGTGGTAACGGCACGATTGAGAAAGCCTACATTAATGTAGCCGGAACAACGATTACACCACGAGTTAACCAGACAACAACCAGTGCAGGCGTAACAGCCCGAATTGAAGGTGGTATGGTCGGTGGGGAGCAAGTGGTTACTAATATTCGTAAAGACGATAACAAACACCAAGAATCGTCCACACCTGTCGTTGTGCAACAACCTGTGCAAAGTTTGGATGTTAGAAACGGACAAGCGATCTTACATCTAAACCAACCAACAAATGAATTATTGCTTAGTGATATGGAAGTAACGGCTACATTAAATGGTAAACCTTATACGCTAACAAATGTTATTTATGATAGTGTGACAGGGGTAATCCAATTCGATCCGCTTAATTTAAAATATGCTTATAATAAAGTATTAGAGATTACAATTACACCGTCCTCACCTGCAAGCCGTTTATTAATAACTACAAAAGGCAATCTACGTATAAATGGATTTACAGGGTGGATTTCAGAAGAAAATAGTGCTTATGTAGAAGGAATGACAATTAATTTTCGTCGTGGAGTAGGTGTGACAGAGGGACCAATCGCAGCAACTGTTACAACCAATGAATATGGAGATTATATAGCTACTCTTCCGCCTGGTACATACACAGGCGAGTTGAAAAAAGAAGGATATATTCCTTCCTATCTGATTGCTACATCTTTGGCAGACAAATATAATTATGAACAAGATGCTATTGTTTCCAGAATGCCAACAGAAGGTAAAATTAGTATTGTGTTAACATGGGATGAATTACCTTACGATGAGGATGCTCATTTGTTAGGACCTACACCTGATGGCTATGGATTCCATACTTCTACCGAAAATAGACAGTACAATTATCAGAATCAGAATTATGTATCTTTAGATACAGATAATATGAGTTCTTACGGACCAGAAGTGATCACTATTAATAAACGTGTAGATGGCATATACACGTTTTATGTACAAAATTATAGTGCGACTGCTAATAATGGAGAAGCATCAACATTGCGAAAATCATCAGCTACTGTAAAAGTATATAATGGCGCATACAGACTTCCGATGAAAACTTATCATATCCCTGTAGGCGATGGAGAAGAACCTTACTGGCATGTGTTTGATATGAATGTAGATCGTGATCAAATCAGCTTTTTCGATCAAAATATGTTAGTTAATAAGCCACCTATCTCTATTTATCATCAAACTCCTGATCAAGGAGATTTGGATATGCTTGACTTAGAACGTGAGATGGAACTTATCTCATCATATAGCGAATTGTCTTATGATACCAAAGTAGATGAGGATATATCATTGCGCTTATCCAATTCAATTAATAGTAATATCAATACGTTTGTTTCTGATATTGAATTATTACCTCATATTGTGGATGGTCATCCAGTAGGTGTAACAGGTGATACGTATTTAACCACTTCCGATACAGAAGATACGATACGATTAGCTCAATATAATGGAAGTGCTTATGCGGCAGATTATAATGTGACATTACATTTATCTCTAGGTGAGGCAGATTTGGAAATGACTGTTTTAGTTAAAGTTCCTACTATAGATACGTGGATCGAGCAAGCGTCTGTAGAAGCTCAATCCAAGATCAATACTGCTACGGCTGGACAAGATATCACTGCATTACAAACGGCTCTAAATCGCAAAAATGCATTAACAAGCAGTTCAACAACAGAAGAAAAAATTGCTGTTTTAGAAGAACTGAACCATGCTTTAATCAGTTTTTGAAAAGTATATAAAAGGCTGTAAACTAAAAAGAACAAGTCTAGGCGTAATGCCTTGGACTTGTTCTTTTTAGTTTATAATAATTAAGAGACAGAACTTTTTAAAAGGTTGTGTCTGTTCAAAGGAACACGGTGGTCTTGAGCATCATCTGTACAAGATGTTGCAGGAGGACGCAAAGAGGGTGTACGTTCTAACACGATATCAATAAAATGAGATATCTGTTGTAGCGATTGAATATGTTTATCAATCGTTTGTTGATGCTGTTGGAGCATTTCGTAGAGATCAGGATAATCAGTCAGATCACTATCAAATGATAGGTTTAGATAGGGTTTCATTTCTTCTAAAGATAAACCCGTCTTTTTCAAACATACCACTAATTTCATTTTTTCAATATCCATTGTATGGTATATACGATGACGATTAGATTTGCGCTGAGCGTAAGGAAGTAATTTAATTTTTTCATAGTAACGAATCGTATCTTCAGATAAGCCACTTTGGCTGGCTGCTTCTTTGATTGAAAATTCTTCAGATGAATACATATCCTATCACTCCTTTAAGACTGTAATGTTATTTTATAACTTGGAGTCGACTCCAAGTCAATCTACGTACTTATCTGTAATCTCCCTATAGCGATTGCTTTATAGAATAGCTGAATTAGGTTTACTGTTGACTTCGATTCGACTCCAAGTTGTAGAGTGAACTCAACCCTTTATTACGGGGGTTCCAATTGTTCACTTGTAAATAGGAGGAAATAGAATGAATACTACATCTTTAGCACGTATTGCATGTATTACTGGAGCTAATCACGGAATCGGTCTTGCTTTGACTCAACAATTACTAGAGCAACAATGGCAGGTGATAGCGATTATTCGATCTTCATTTGCTACTGATGATATACAAATTCAGCAAGCTATACAAGATCAGCGCTTACGTATTTATGTGGCTGATGTATCTGATTTTGAGCAGTTACGAACAGCACTCACACAGATTCAAGCCCAAGAAACCCATATTGATATATTATATAATAATGCAGGTGGAAGTTATCCTGAATTAAGCTTTTCCCCGCAAGGGCGTGAGCTTCACTTTGATACGCAGACTGTAGCTCCATATATTATTCTGAAAGAACTTGAGCAATTAATTCAGCAGGGAACCCTACGCACAGTGATCAATACATCCAGTGCTGTATTTGCTACACTGTTAACATTCGATCCTGATCAGTTAGAACATCCGACAAAATTTAAACCGTTATTCGGAGCCTATGCAACCGCTAAGTTAGCTTTATCGCTTTGGACTTTTGAACGTGCTTCTGAATTTGAACATCAGAAAGGAATCAAGTTGTTAAGTGTGGATCCCGGGGGCAATAATACGCTACGTTCGGGTAAACGATCAGGCATTCCATTTTTCATCAAAATTCTGACTAGATTATTTTTTCCAGCACCAACTCGTGGAGCATCTTTATTATATGAAGCGGCTTTAGGAGAGGATCGTTCGTTATTTGCAGCAGGTGATTATATTGTGAAAGGGAAATCGGCTCTATTGAAGTTTAAACAGATTGCACCTGTAATTAGTGAGAAGGTGCATAGAATCTATGAGCAAGAGTATAAAAGATAAATAGACCAACATTATTTGGATATCCCATCACAAGTAGCTTGTACTCAAAAGAGTTCCTATAGTGCGAAGACATTTTACTTTTCTAAAGAAAGGATGATGTGCGATACGTAATCAGCAACAGATGATGGATTTGATTTTGAACTTTGCCAAGCAGGATGAACGGGTGCGAGTAGTAGCGATGAATGGTTCGCGTGTGAATAGCAATATACAGACTGATATATTTCAAGATTACGATATCGTGTATCTGGTGACGGATGTGTCATCTTTTGTGGAAGATTCGAATTGGACAGATTATTTCGGTGAGAAGATTATTATGCAAATGCCAGACGCTATGGCAGATTCGCTTGAAAATAATGATGGACGATATGCTTATCTGATGTTGCTTGCTGATGGCAATCGGATCGATCTAAGATTATTTCCATTATCTCTTCAAGCGACTTATATTGCTGAAGATCGGTTGATTAAAGTATTACTGGATAAAGATCAGCGAATGTCTGAACTGTCGCCACCCACAGATAAAGATTACCATATTGAATGCCCGACAGCGCAACAGTATGCAGATTGCTGTAATGAATTGTGGTGGGTATCGACTTATATTGCAAAAGGATTATGGCGACAAGAAATTCTATATGCGATCGATCATCTCAATACGTATGTTCGTCCTATGTTACTACAAATGATCACCTGGCAAGTCGGAATTCATACAGACTTTCAAGTAAGCGTAGGCAAAAATCATAAGTATTTACAACAATATGTAGATCCAGCTATATGGACACAATTGTTAGCAACATATCCTCAAGCAGATAATGAACAGATCTGGCAAGCTCTACACCAAACAGGTGATTTGTTCCGAAATGTCGCTTTAGATGTAGCAACACAATTACATTTTGAATATGATAGGGTACAAGACCAGCAGGTGAGTGTCTACTTAGAACATATTCGTACATTGAGTCCGCAAGCGCAGGATTTTTATTTGTAGTCTATAAAGTAGTCCATACAGAAGTGATTACAGAAGCACATACAGAATTTCATTGACTAAATGGTCTATTTATTTTTGCAAAACAAAAGCCTTACTCCATATACAGGAATAAGGCTTTTGATATTTCTACATTAATGCATAACTGTTATAGACGGACACCGATATGCAAAGAATCACGTAATTCCAGTAGTTCTGCATAATGATCCACGATCATATCTGCTTCACTCAAATCTTGATTACCTGAACCTGGATTCTGATGACCGATACAACGCATACCTGCAAGTTTAGCTGCACGTACACCATTACGAGAATCTTCGATTACTACACAGTGTTGTGGTTCTACTTGTAATAATGATGCCGCATGCAAAAAGATATCCGGTGCAGGCTTACCATGTGCTACTTCTTCACCACTAACCATGACTGTGAAAAAGCGGCGTAATCCTGTACGCTCTAAAATCAATTCGATCAAGGAACGTGGAGAAGACGAAGCGACCGCAAGCTTTATCCCTGATGCAGATAACCATTCGATCCATTGTTCTACATGGTCAAATGCTTGCAATTCCTTGTGATCTTGCATTACTTTCATCACATTGTCTTTATGAAAAGCCAGAACTTCCTCCATCACATGATCCAGCTTGTGTTTATCCATCACTTGCTGAAACATCGATTCCAACGTAACACCTACATACGTATGATGTTCTGTTTCTTCTACTGTAGCACCCAGATGCTGAAAAGAACTTTTTTCAATTTCAAAATAAATCGGTTCACTGTCGATCAGAACGCCATCCATATCAAAAATAACGGCTTGAATCGGTGGGTTCTGCCACAAAGAAGATGAAGCGTTATTCAGATGCTTTGATGCCATATGGTATTGACCTCCATTCCTCAGATCTATTAAGTAGATTGTAAAACGACTTTAATCGCATTTGAAGATGGTGTCAATGTTCCACTGCTGATATTACAACCTAGCGTCTGGAACGCTTCTTCATAATCTTGCAGTGCAAAAGTATGGGTAATCAATTTGCTTGCTGGGATCAGATTGCGTTCGATCATATAATGAGCTGTCGCAAATGTACCTAGAGAATCGATCGAACCGATAATTTTGAGACTACGATCCACGATTTCTTTAGGATTAAAAGAACTGACTCCATCACGCAAACCAACCAGCATCATATAACCACCATGAGCAAGGTTCGATAATACGGTTGTGCCGACTGCACCGGTTGTATCCACAATCAGATCAACCTGACGATCAGAAGGAGAGATGTGTTCTAGAGCACTCTCAAATGAGTTATGTGTATCCCAACGTTCCGGGGCTATCGCATCCGCAATATGCAAGCGATCTTGTGAGATATCAACAATGCTACCGGATACTCCTTTGGAAGCTAGAGCATAGCTGTATAACATTCCGATCGGGCCTGCACCCAAAATAATCGTACGGAAATTAGGCAGTAGTTGAATTTGGTTGATACCTGTGAGCATACAGCTCAACGGTTCTGTTAGCGTCGCTTCTGCATAACTAACATGATCTGCTAATTTGTAAAGAAACCGATCCTCAGTCACATAGTAGTCGGTAAATGTACCGTCACTACTTACCCCTGTCTCGGTCGTGCTTTTATGTAAACAATGGTTCTGCCTTCCTGTCCGGCACATATTACATTGACCGCAATAGTAGGTAGGATCGATCACAACTCGATCACCGACTTGTAGAGTAGTGACTCTGTCGCCCACTTGTACGACTTCTCCAGCCGATTCATGCCCTAGAATGATTGAAGATTTGGCATGATATTTGCCACTCACAATACCGAGGTCTGTTCCACATACACCTGTTGCATGAATCCGTACCAATACTTGATTGTCTTGCGTGATTTGTGGTTGAGGTCTTTCTTCCAGAGCAACATCCCACGCTGATTTGTAGACAAGTGATAACATAATATTCCTCCTCATATTAACTATAAGCGTATTCTTTTATATTCATCTAACAACGTATATACATAATTTATTCGCAATTAAGTAAAAGCGCTTTAATCCAAAGACGACAAAACGAGATCCAATCGGCGAATAATCTCTACAATTTCTTCATCAGTAACTGTAAGGGATGGACGAACTTTCACGACATTACCAAATCCATAACGAGAACCACGTAGAATTAATTGTTGATCAGCAAAAGCGAAATTGATAATCGCATTCATTTTGTTGGTATCTGGAGCATTGTATTCATCTACAATTTCTAGACCCCACATAAGACCAACACCACGAGCTTCACCGATACAGCTATATTTCTCTTCCAAATCTAAAAGTAAATCGCCAAGCAATTTGCCTTTGCGTTGTACTTCTTCCATAAATCCAGGTTCAGACACAACTTCCAATGTTGATTTAGCTGCGGTGACAGAGATCAGATTGCTACCAGACGTAAATGAATGTTCATGTTTTTCAAGTACATTTAGACGAGATTGCATTAATACGGCAGCAACAGGAACGCCGATTCCAC
This sequence comes from Paenibacillus sp. KACC 21273, assembly GCF_028736095.1. Lineage (NCBI taxonomy): Bacteria > Bacillati > Bacillota > Bacilli > Caryophanales > Paenibacillaceae > Paenibacillus > Paenibacillus sp. KACC 21273. The sequence goes on along the minus strand of NZ_CP117876.1, from coordinate 4,533,059 downwards.
CAAGCCCTTTAGCTAGCGTAATAATATCAGGTTTGATATCGAATAATGTACTTGCGAACATATAACCGGTACGACCGATACCTGTCTGTACTTCGTCTGCGATTAAGATGATATTTTGCTCATCACATAACTGACGAATGCCTTTGAAATATTCAGGTGGAGGTATAATATTACCGCCGTTACCTAGAATCGGTTCGATAATCATGCAAGCGGTAGAACCAGAACCACCGTATTCAAGCTGATCGGCTAGTGCTTCTACACATTTCATTCCGCAATTGGAAGGGTTCGCATCGAACGGGCAACGATAGCAGTAAGGTGCAGGGACATGCAGAGAATTGGGAACAGATGAATTAGGGAATCCTTTACGACGGAAAGCATTACCCGAAATACCTGTAGCAAATTGAGTCTGTCCATGATGAGAGTAGAAAAGGCTGACAATATCAGTATCACCGGTGTATTTTTGAGCGATTTTAGTTGCGCATTCGTTTGCAGTGGAACCCGTGATGTCACGCATCCAGCCTGCATCGATCCCATTAGGTGCATATTCTAACAAATGCGATAACACTTCATCTACATAAGGCTCTGTAAAAGTAGACGACATATGCGTTAGATTACCAACTTGCTCTTGTACTTTTTCTACAACATAAGGGTGATTATATCCTAGAGAAAGGTTGAATGTACCGGATACACCGTCTATATATTCTGTGCCTGTATCGTCAATTAATTTAATACCTCTACCATAACGAAACCGATTCTCAGTTAAAGTTTGCATGTTTTGCCTCCTGATTTTAAGTTCAAATAGACTTGATCTGCCAAAATAGACTGTCAGCACTACAACTACAATCGATTACTGGAACGCTGTTCCTCACCTCCTTTACAGAGTGATTTCTATGATTGTACTCTTGATGTTAATTTGGCTTGAGAAGAACTCCATTGAGAAGTAAAAGCAATACTTATTAACAACACCAGTGCAAATCCAGCAAATACCCACAAGGTAGGCCCGACTGACCAATTCGCCATGCTCCAACCGATCACGTATTGCAATACAGAGCCACCGATACCGCCAGCAGCAATCAGAATACTGGTTGTACGTTCAGTCATGCCCGGAATCAGCACGTTCGCAAATACAAGAGCGATAGAGAATAGACCTGACATAAATAATCCGATACCAAAAATCAGAATATACATAGCGACAGGATGAGAAACCAGAGCAAGTCCAATAATCATTAGCATCATGCCAAGTGAACTACCTATTAGAAAAGGAACATAACGAATCGATTCTGCTATACGTCCGACAAATAATCGACCAATCGTCATAGCTGCCCAGAAAAAAGTGACACTGAGCGAAGCCGCTGAATCACTAATAGAGATACTTTCGATCAGAATAGAAGGTAAAAAATTCATTACGCCTAATTCAAGACCCATATATACGAAGAAGAACAAAATAAAAATACTGAGAAATTGTAATTGTTTGCCACTGTATTTTCGTTTCACGACAGCGCCGGTATGATCAGCATCATGCTCTTGAATACGGCGAAGCTGTGCAGAACTATCTGCTGGCATCGTCATCCAGAATATCAATAGCAATAATGTAGCTAATGCAACCGTATAGAAAGACAGCTGCCATACATTTAAGAAAATATACAGACTAGCAAGAGCAGGAATCAATAATGAACCTACGCCAAAATAAACATCTAACTTGGTCATCGCGACCGCTTTTTGCGCTTCAGCAAATTCGATAGTAAATGCTCCAATCGAAGATTCGATAATTCCTGAACCAAAACCAACAAAAATCGTCATAGTGACCATCCAACCCCATACAGGCAATGTTCCCATCAACGCATAAGCAATCGTAATCGCACCAAGTGCAATCAATAACATATACTTACGTCCTACCCCTGCGGATAAAGATGGCGATACAATTACCCCTACAAGAAAGCCCATAAACTGTAGAAATAACAGTGTGCCTCCATCGCTGTAATCTTTACCGTAATGCGGCAATATAACAGGGAGCAGAGCACCTAACAAAACACTGGTAATTCCGATCAAAAAATAAAAGCCACAACTTAATCCAAAAATCCTTTTCAACATCATCACCCTTCCATAAATAATCAAATACACTTGAAATTTCCATCTATGATCAACATAATGAATGAAGGCAGACGTTGTACAGTGACTGCCATCTATGTATTTAGCCTATAAGGAGTGATAGTGAATGAGTCAGTTATTAGAAAATTTTCAAGGTAAAGCAATGGATGAACGATTACAATGGCATTGCCCACCAGAAGAATGGGAAGTATCTTCCGACAAACAGGTGCTTACGTTTAAGCCACTCGCCAAAACAGATTTCTGGCAAAAAACGCATTATGACTTTCGAGTGGACAATGGACATTTTTTATTTGCTGAAATGACAGGTGACATCATTATGACAACGAAAGTGCGTACATATCCAGTTCATCAATATGATCAAGCTGGATTGATGATTCGTTTTTCAGAACATTGCTGGCTCAAAACGTCTGTTGAATTCGAAACGGATGGTCATGCCAAGTTAGGTGCGGTTGTTACCAACAACGGCTACTCGGATTGGTCTACGCAAAATTTTGTTGCAGGTGAGACTGAATTGTTATTCCGTATTCGTCGTGAAGCTGGTGATTATACGATTGAGTATGCAGAGCAAGAAAAAGATGAATCTGAACAGCCCCAATGGAACCAGATACGAATCGCTCATTTATTCGAAGATCAAGATGATCAGACACCTTTTCAATGTGGTGTGTACGCATGTAGCCCGCAAGGAGATGGCTGTCATGTTGAATTCGAATACTTGCATATTGAGCCACTACAAAAAGAAAACAAGTAGTTAAAATGAAGCTGAGAGTAAATGTAAAAATTATGTATTTAATTACAATAAATAACTATAGAGTCTTAAATTTGAATAGTCAAGTTAAGAATATGTAAGGTTATACATTTAAGATTAAATAAGGAAAGCGAAGCGTTATATCGTATTTAGGAGATTAAAAATTGTAAAATTAGCATTAAATTTACTTTTTTATGAAATGAACATTATAAAAGTAAGTGGGAAAATACAGAGATAAATATTTGATAGGTAAAAACCAAAAGATGATAACATCAGGTTTTGGTTTGGCTATTCTATTTTGATTTTCAACCAACGTTGTATCAATTATTTCCCAGGTAATTTCCCTGATAGATAATCAATAAAAAGCTCGCCGATGAAACAAAAAGATTATTCTGAAGATAGGCAAAATAGCTATCATTTTAGAATAATCTTTTTGTTATGTATATATGGTTATATGGAAAAGTTTGGTTTTTAGACATATTGTATGGATATCATGTGAAAAGAGCTAGCTTGGTTTACAAGCACCTATAGAACGTAATACAATAGAGTTATAGGCAGGTACTAAGTTTTCAAAAATTGTCCAAAATGCCCTATGTGATAACTTAATCTTTCTCGGGGATTCCATGAGTGACTACTGTGGAATCATTGTGAAGTAGGTTACGAATCGATCCCAAGAGAGGAATTACCTAAATATGTCCACTACGCGTGTGACGAAAGACCAAGATAATTGGCGCAAAAGTTTAGCTCCTTATGAGAAATCAAATACGAAGTACAGTGTATGGCAACTGATTAATACACTTGTCCCCTTTTTCGGCCTCTGGTATCTTGCATACCTTAGTTTATCCGTATCCTACTGGTTAACCATTCCTATTATGGTACTTGCTGGTGGATTCCTTGTCCGCACTTTTATTATTTTTCATGATTGTTGTCACCGTTCCTTTTTCAAAAACCGTAAAGCAAATACAATTGTAGGTAATATTACAGGTATTATGACTTTATGTTCTTATGATCAATGGCGCTATAGCCACTCTATGCATCACGCAACAAATGGTAATCTGGATAAACGTGGAACAGGCGATATCTGGACACTAACTGTAAATGAGTATTTAGCATTATCTCCATTACGCCGTTGGGTGTACCGTATGTATCGTAATCCAATGATTATGTTTACAATCGGTCCGATTTATACGTTTTTATTAATTTACCGTTTTAACCGTAAAGGCGCTCCGAAAAAAGAGCGTATGAACACATATATGGTCAATGTAGCACTTGTTGCTATTATCGGTTTACTTTGCTGGGCTATTGGCTGGCAAGCATTTCTAATGATTCAAGGCCCTATCTTCTTTATGTCTGGTGTAGGCGGTATCTGGTTATTTTATGTACAGCATCAGTTTGAAGAAAGTTACTTTGAAGAAGAAGAAAATTGGAATTATGTCAAAGCGGCTATGCATGGTAGCTCGTTCTACAAACTTCCTAAAATCTTGCACTGGATTACCGGTAATATCGGTTTCCATCATATTCATCATTTAAGTTCTCGTGTACCCAATTATTTCTTGGAGTCCGCGCACAATACAAGTCCGGTGTTGCAAGATGTACAGACGATTACATTATTAACTAGCTTGCAATCATTACGTTTCCGTATTTGGAACGAAGATACGAAGAAATTTATCGGATTCAAAGATATTGATACTTCGCTTAAAGTCAAAAACAAAAAACAACAGCAAAAAGCAGGCTAATGATCGGATAGATGCATCACCAGGTTTACGAGAGAGGTGGTATATTCTTCCGAATATATGAAAACAAAAAACCTTGAGATTTTGATTGCTGATGACAATGACATTAACCGATATGTGTTAATGGAAATGTTGAGAAAATTAGGGCATAAAGTCAAAGGGGCAAAGCATGGTAAAGAAGCTGTACAACTTGCTACTCAATATTCATATGATATGATATTTATGGATTTGCGTATGCCCGAATTGGGTGGGATCGAAGCTGTACAACAAATTCGATCTTCTATTTCAGAACATGAGAAACAGCCTTATATTATTGCTTGTTCTACAGATCTTCTGAATGTAGATTTACTTTCAGAATCTAAAATGAACGCCTATATCAGTAAACCTTTGCGAAAAAGAGTGATTGAAGAAGCGCTTAGCGATTGGGAAGATTTACGATAAAAGATGATATGTCTACAACAAAAAGAACAGCCCGATCAAAGGGCTGTTCTTTTTTTGATGATTTTCATATAGTGCCTATTAGAGAGTGGAAAAGTTGTGACGGTGACGAGGAGATAGCTGGTCATTTAATAGACGCATCTGTTCCATATGCAAAATGGTATACGCTATATCTTCTTCCATCGCTGCTACTGCTTTGATTTTTTCAGGTAGCGTATTGAAAATGTGTTCTTTATTCGCTTTGGGTTCATATAATTTGAGGTACATCATGCGAATAACAGACCAGCTTTTAATAGACTGGGTAAATGCAGCACGAATACATTGCATATTGGCATGTTCTAGATCTGCTCGATATTCTACAAATTTCAAAAATTGCATGCGTGACTGAATAATATACAGCAATTCAAGGTGTAATTTGTTCGCAGCACCGGGATTGAATTGATTCATTTCCATCACAGCGAGTTGATACCATTGCTCAAATTGATCTGCAAATACGCGCATAGCTTCAAAAATAGAGTACGTTTGCGGTTGGAGCCCTAGATTTGTTTTGGCGATATTCAGTAATACAAGATCTATATCTGTATCTTCTAAATCTAACGTAGAAGTACGAGGAGAGAATGTCATAATCTCATTCATGAATCCCTGACTAAAGTCAGCTACACTTTGAGTATAGTTGTGCGTCATATAAGAAACGTCTGTGCAAGCGAACATATCGGTTTGTGGATCATAGTTTACGATAATAAAAAAGTGTGTGTTATGCAGAGCATGATAATTGTCAGGGAACCAGGGACAGGCGAATGAGTCACATTTGACCAATACCGGTCTGCCAGCTTCCAGTTCCTGATAAATAGTGTTCAGTGCATCAGGTAAAGAAATCTCGCGATGTAATGTATAATCAGTATTAGCATATTTCAAAATATCTTCATACGTATAGGATTCATGACCAAGTAAATCATACGAAAATGGATCTGTTCCAAATTGAGAAAAAGTCCATGAATGGGCAAAAGCTTGTAAATAATCATCACCAAAATAAGACACAGCGGTAGCGATATTTCCGTTAAAACAAGACCAATCAAATCCAGATAACGGTTTCAAATCAAGCAAGTTGGAAAAGGGAGGCATATATCGTTCGCTCCTTATCTTCATATAGGTAGAGTAAAAATAGCTTATGTATGTTGTCTATCATACTACTGCCAGATATAAGACACAAATTAACCAATAAGAATTGACATTCAAAATCAGTATATGGTATATAAAAGGTAGTGATTAGCACTCGTATTGCCTGAGTGCTAAAAAAAGCAGAATCGAAGGGAGACTTACTTTTCATGACTACCAAGCAATTTAAAGCGGAATCCAAACGATTATTAGAAATGATGATTAACTCGATCTATACGCAAAAGGAAATCTTTTTGCGCGAATTAATCTCCAATGCAAGTGATGCGATTGATAAAATTTACTATAAAGCATTAACAGATGATTCGTTAACATTCCACAAAGAAGATTATTATATCAAAGTCTCTGCGGACAAAGCGGCTAGAACGTTAACGATTGCAGATACAGGGATTGGTATGACTGAAGAAGACCTTGAAAATAATCTAGGTATTATTGCAAAAAGTGGCTCGCTTGCTTTCAAAAAAGAAAATGAAGCAAAAGATGGTCACAATATTATCGGTCAATTCGGTGTAGGCTTCTATGCGGCATTTATGGTGGCAGATGAAGTGACTGTCATCAGTAAGGCACTAGGAAGCGATCAAGCGTTCCAATGGCATTCTGAAGGTACAGAGGGCTATTCTATTACTCCAACAGAGAAAGATACAGTAGGTACAATCATTACACTCAAAATCAAAGAAAATACAGAAGATGATCAATACGATGAGTATTTGGAAGAATATCGTTTGAAAGCGATCATCAAAAAGTATTCTGACTTTATCCGTTATCCAATCAAAATGGATATCAGTGGCAGTCGTCCTGTTGAAAATGACAACGCAGACGAAAATGCAGAGCCAGAATATGTAGAATATACTGAAGAGCAAACAGTAAATAGCATGATTCCAATCTGGCGCAAAAACAAAAGCGAATTAACCGATGCTGATTATGAGAACTTTTATAATGAAAAACGGTATGGCTTCGATAAACCGCTAAAACATGTGCATATTAGCGCAGATGGTGCAGTGGTCTATAATGCGATTCTATTTATTCCTGAAAATACACCGTTTGATTATTACACGAAAGAGTATGAAAAAGGTCTAGAATTGTACTCTAATGGCGTATTGATTATGGATAAATGTAGCGATCTCTTACCAGATTACTTTAGCTTTGTGAAAGGGATGGTTGATTCTGAAGACCTGTCTCTGAATATTTCACGCGAAATGCTACAGCATGATCGTCAATTGAAATTAATCGCTAAAAATATTAAAAACAAAATCAAAGGTCAATTACAGTCGATGCTTAAAGATGAGCGTGAGAACTATGAGAAGTTCTACCAATCATTTGGCAGACAATTAAAATTCGGCGTGTACAACGAATATGGTATGCACAAAGAAGACCTACAAGATATTTTGTTGTTCGCTTCTTCACATGAGAAGAAATTAGTGACACTCGATGAATATGTATCCAGAATGCCAGAAGATCAGAAGTTCATCTACTATGCAGCAGGTGAATCGATCGAACGTATAGAGAAATTACCGCAAACAGAAATGGTATCTGATAAAGGATATGAAATTCTATACTTTACCGATGATATCGATGAATTTGCTATCAAAATGATCAATACGTACAAAGACAAAGCATTCAAATCTGTTTCTAGTGGCGATCTAGGTATTGAGCCAGACGAAAAAGATCAAACGACAGAAGCAGAAGAAAACGAAAATAAAGATTTGTTTGAAGCGATGAAAGCAACTTTGGCAGGTAAAGTATCCAATGTTAAAGCATCCAAACGTCTAAGATCGCATCCTGTCTGCTTGTCTACAGAAGGCGAACTATCGATTGAAATGGAAAAAATCCTTCAAGCGATGCCAGATGGTGGCGGCGTAAAAGCAGATAAAGTACTGGAAATTAACGTTAATCATGATGTTTTCCAATCACTTAAAAATGCACTGGAAAATGATAAAGATAAGCTGAACCTGTATACAAACTTGTTATACAATCAAGCCTTGTTAATCGAAGGTCTGCCGGTACAAGATCCAGTAGAATTTACGAACGATATTTGTAAAGTGATGGTTTAAATTCAATAGTTAATCTATAAAATACAAAAAAACTCCTTATGATTAAGGAGTTTTTTTGTGCTTTTATTCGCCAATAAACGACAAAATAATATTTTTTACAACAAATGGAGGATTTGCTATACATATTTAAATTAGTACTACCGACATATAATTATAGTTAAAATTAAAACTAATACACTACTAAAGTCTTAATTGATCAAAACTTAAGTCGGTAAGCCATTAGTCTGAATAACGATATACCTCAAAATCCTAATTAGATAAACATCATAGATAGAAGTTGGTGATATGAAGTAATACACAATCAGGCATTACTACTAATAAAAACTAAAAAACTTTCAGAGGGGTTTATTGAATATGAAAAATCTAAGTGTTCGTACCAAAATTGTAATTTTAATTATTATTAATCTACTATTATTGCTTGCTTTAGGTTTTAACGGTACGACTTCAACAAAACAAATGTCTAATATTGCAACAGATATGTACGAGAAAAATATGAAACCTGTGATGGCTATGGATCAGATTATTATTAATTATAGTAACAATGCCAAACGCCTATTAATACTTACGCGTACAACAGATATGACCGAAAGAGAAACATTGATAAAAGAAGTGGCTACAACAGCTTCGGATACAGGCAAACAATACGCATTGCTTAAACAAACGACTCTTAGTCCTGAAAATCAGCAAAATTTAGCTAATCTTACAGAAACAAATATAGCATTTTCAGACGCTCGGCAGAATATTTTAGATGCGGTAGGTGCAGGTGATCTTACGACTGCTCAGTCAAATTACACTGATTTAGAAAATACACGTATTACTTTGAATAAATATTTAGATACTTTGCGTACCAGTATGGTAAATGAAGCCAATCAAAGTAAAGTTACAGCTGATAATACGTATAGTCGGTCTACTATAGTTATGGTTACTTTTATTATTATTGGATTGCTCGTGTCTTTGTTGGTCGGCTTATGGATTGCATTACTTATTTCTCGTCCATTACGTAAAGTTCAACAATTGATGAATCAAGCGGCTCAAGGGGATCTTACAGCAGCAGCAGATTACCAGGCAAAAGATGAGATTGGTCAGGTGGCTACTGCTTTTAATACGCTTATAGCAAGTATGCGTAAAATTATTAAAAGTGTAGATGAAAGTGCAATGACTCTGTCTGCATCTTCGGAAGAGTTAACCGCTAGTGCAGAGCAAACAGCACAGGCTTCTTCTCATATTGCTACGTCTTCTGGCGAATTAGCAACTGGCTTTACCTCCCAGACACAAACAGTTATTCAAGTGACAGATTCGGTAAATGGAATGGCACGTCAGATGGATCAAATCTCTCATACGAGCCAACAAGTGGGCGAAATGACCGAAAACATGCAACAAACTGCTGAAAAAGGAATTGATGAAGTACGAGATATTACTAATCGTATTGAACAATTATCAAGCGATATTCATTCTACATTAAATGTGCTTACGAATCTAAATGCGAAATCAGAGCAGATTGGATTTGCTTCTTCCGCTATTCAGCAGATCGCTCAACAAACCAATCTATTAGCACTTAACGCTTCTATCGAAGCCGCGCGTGCAGGTGATGCTGGACGAGGATTTGCCGTAGTTGCTGATGAAATCCGTAAACTGGCTGAAAGTTCAGCGAGCTCTTCCACTACAATTACTAGCTTGATCAAAGATGTACAACAAGAAAGTCAAAGTGCTGTCGACAAAGCAAGAGGTTCTGTACACAGTGTTCAAGCTAGTATTGATGGAGGACAACGGGTCACAGTTGCATTTGAAGCGATTCAGCAATCTATTAACACGACTGTCCAACAGACCAATTCAACAAATACGTTAATCAATAATGCCACTCAAGAGACTCAAAAAGTGGCTGAAGCAATGGAACATTTAAGTGCATTATCACAGCAAGGTTCTGCGGGTATTGATGAAATGAATGCTGCTAGTGAAGAACAGTTATCTACGATGGAAGATGTAGCTTCATCTGCTCGTCATCTATCACAGTTAGCAGAAGAATTACAACAATTGATCGCTTTCTGCAAAGTATAATTTTCGACTAGATCAGGTATACTATCTTTATATCGCACAACGATAATTAGCAAATATAACAACCAATAGAGCCACGACCTTCTCACATTGTTTCGAGAAAAGGTTGTGGCTTTATGTTAAGATCATGAAGAAGTGGAAGCAACTAGAATATAATAAAGTGATATTTCAGATGGAGGAGATTAAGATGCAATTAAAAGAAGTATTTACCCGTATCGAAAAGAAAGCAGAACTACATTCATACATAGAACAGATTCCAGCCAAATATAAAAAGACCCAAAAAGCGTATCTGGCGGCATTGGTAAAATTAAGTTATCTCTTATATATCACTCAAAGCGATCAGAAGCCACAGATCAAAGAGTTACTGGAGGAGCTATCACAGATTCCTTTTGAAGACAATTATGATTACTGGACATGGGTAGAGCATGCACTGGTTCTCCAAGCCCGTATCGCTCGTGAAGAAGAACATCAAGAGGTATATGATCAATCGATGCAATTGATAGAAGATGCGCTCAATACTGGCGAAGAAGCAGTAGTGAAAGTTAAGCATAATGTGCAAGCCCGGTTCGTCAAAGGAGAAACGCTAAGTACCCAAACGATAGATGCAGCTATCAAGAAAAATGATACCTCTATGGAATGTGAGCAACGGATATTGTATGTGATGAAGCTTTTCAAAATCAAAGAATTAGGCGCTCAACCTCCTTATACAGATGAGAAAGTAGAGCAAGAAAGTACAGAATATATGAAGCGAATTAACGAGATTGTGGAGCAAGTCGGTATCGAGAAGGTGGAACCTTTCAAATGAAGATACGCTATTTATTTCAGAAAGATGAGCGAGATATACCATCCAGTGAAATGGGTATAAACGATTGGCTGAAAAGAATTGTAATCATAGCGATATTAGGTAATATTGCTTCATACATTTGGTTGGTGCTCACCGCAACAGCTAATTTTCAAAGAGTTCTGGATTTGATAGGGACTGTAGTGGTCGTCATGTATGGCACTATTTCGATAATGACATTATTGTTTACGATCATTTTTTTGGTGAGTAATACTCTTTCCAAAGGTCTGGTTAGTAATACGGTATTTATTTCGTGCACAGTGGTTTTATTAGCTTTGAGTGTAAGTCAATTTAAAGCTATTGAACCTGCCGGTTGGCTAACGGAACGAATCGAAACGCATGAACTGGTCACAACATCAGATCAGCAATATCAGTACCGATTAGAATTGGTCAATACATTCCAGAGTAATGAAAAAGTGAGATTGTATCTCAAACATATACATACAGGCAAAGAATCAAAAATTAATCTTGCTATTGATTTGGGCGATGCTTATATCATTCAATCAAGTGATAAGAGATGGGTCAATATGGAATCAACAGATCAACCACATCGATATATTATGACGATAAATGATGTGTTTAGCATTCCGAAAGATACTTTTTTAATAGATACAGCTCAAGCCACTTCGATCCTAATAGCACAAGAGAAAGAAATCAATTATGAGTGATTTACATATTTTAAAATGGAATGAATTTGTAAATAAAGAATGGAGAAATATACTATGATGAAATGGTTTAAAGGAATATGGGCAGTCGTTGCTATTATAAATATAGTATGTTTTGTGGCTATGATTTTAATACATACAGATCATTTTCAACATATACTTTTTCTTGATGGAGTTATTTTAGCTTTTATTGTAGGGATTCCTTCACTTGGGTTGTTGATAATGAGTGTAGGCGGAATCTTTCTCAAAAAAGAAGGTGCTTCTGGGCTATCCGGTTATATTGCAGGGAGTATTATAATGTTCTTATTATTGCTTTTGTCCAGAGCTTATTTTGCTACGTTTAGTTAAAATTATATAAAAACAAAAAACCTTCCCACTCTGCCGATGCAGATAAGAAGGTTTTTTGTTGTGTATGCTCTATTTAGCTCAACTCTAGCTACATTTGATCTACATCGAAGCATACTTTACAATCATCGCTTCGCGTGTCTGTTCATCATAAGCAATCCATAATTCATCATCTACTTCGACACCGTATACAGGCTCGATCGATTGTTCCAATACATACTCTGCATCACCACGCTGAACAGTAATGCGTGCAAGTGGACGCTCTCCGGTAGTGCCGTTGAATTCGACAGCGATGACTTTGGCGCTCCCTTGCTTGCCTTGTATCAGGCGGAGATCACGCTGGAATTCATGTTGTTTTACAGTAACAGGAAGTTGGTTACCGACAGACAACGCTAATTGTGATGGTACAAATTGACTGCTCACTTTCTGAATGCGTTGATTGTTTTGGGATACCAGTACTTCCATGAGCATCAATTGACGCTGATGAATTTGTACAGCAAAAGGTTGAATCGATATAATTTCACCTTGTAAAGTGAGTTCGTCTTTTTTGTTGAGGTCAGTCAATACGCCATAACTGAGTAGACGTGTCATACCTGCAATTTGGATCAGATTGGCTTTGTCCCATAGACGGTATTGGAATCCATTTGGTTGTACTACCGGAACAGAGTAAGTCTGACCATCCAACTCAAAATGTAACAGTAAGGCTTGTCCACGATTGACTTGCTCATACGTATCTATTTTTTGCAGGACGGCATTATACAATATGTGAGATTGAGGTTGCGCCGGAACATCTTCAGTTGTTAAAAAAATAGCAGTCTGCTTACGACGATCATAGCTAATCATCGCTGAGTCACCTATAGAAGGCATCTGTAAATAAGAAACGACTTTTTTGATATTTACTTTGCGTAATACACCTTCATCTTCAAATTGCACTGTAAATCGCACTTGAGGCTGTTCATTAATAAATGTTCCCGTTTCAGCACGAGCTATAATAGTCGCTTGAGTCACTACTCCTTTTTGGAGCTGTTTGGTTTTGCGTCTACGCAACATGAAGTGAATCACGAACGGAATGACTAACAAAAGAAAAGGGATAATCAACCAGATAATTAAATTGAATACAATCGGCCCGCCTTCCAAAAGATACGCTAGAAATCCTTGCCATGACTTTTGCTTAGCAGGATCACTTGCTTGCCATTGCTCCACTTCAGCGTTGGTAATCTGAGAGATAGAACCATCTTGTGGATTGAACCAACCTGCGGAATTATCGGTCTCTGAATAATACAGTGGTGTAGTTGTATTTTCTTTATAAAAGGTGAAATTATCATTCGTTACCTGATCGTATGTTTTGTTCGTAAGCAGTGGAGAGATATCTGTAAATTGTTTGGTTTTTTCATTATAAATATAACCGATTAATTTGCCATCTGCTTCATCTTTGGTTGTCGAACCGGTTACCAGTGCTTCCTCATCATTAAGCAACAATATCTGGGCTTGATAGACAGGTTGAGGAGTAGGAAGTAATGCGCCTACTTGATCTGTCGTTTGATTGTAGAACCGTACTTGCTTTGGATAATCGCTTTCTACTTGTAACAAACGGGTAGGGTCTGCTTGGAAATGTTGTACAAATTGTTGCTCAGCTTGTTCTTCTGCTTCATAGCCAACTAAATCAGCCTGAGGAACATATACAGCAGGACGATGTTGCTTATCCAAAATGCCACTGATATAAGCAGAACGCCCATCTTTCAGCGTAGCCACCAGCATAGGAATCGCTACATCACTTTCAAAGCTATTATGAGTGTTATCTATATTCGTCGGTCTAGCAGGTAAGACAGAACTGTCACTTAGGTCTATCGAGTGCAGTTGTCCATTCTGTATTTCTGAGAGCCCTGCTTTACTCTGCTTTGTCCAACCATCATTGACCAATATAAGACGGTTGCGCCACATATATGTACTGTTTCTCAAATAATCATCGATAATAATCGAATGATTGCTGAGTTCTTTACTATTGCCTATTGCATCGATCGCATGGACAGATAACCTATCATTATTATCTTTTGTTGCAACAATCAATTGCTTATTCTGATAAGCGGCAGCGATGTCTTTGAATATATTGGAGGCAAGAGGAATATCATTTTCCAGTTGATGATTGCTGGTATTGTAGATCATTCCTTGCAGACCTTGTTCGCCATCCGCAATACTGATTAATTTTTGACCTTTATCCAAATAAAAGACGTTATGTACAGCAGCCGGATTGTTTCGTGCTTCTTCTATTCCACCCGCATAATCATTCCACGCAATAATGCTGATCACGACTAAAGGAATTAAATAAATCAACAAACCTATTTTTCGCATTACTTTATATCTCCTATCCGTAGCCTGTAATATCGACCTTAACATATCAATATCCAATTTAACATAAGTAACTATTGTTTTTCCAGTTGGTGATATGTGTCAGGGTTTGTTACAATAGACTAAAGAAGCATAGGGATGTCTGTATGCACAGGCAGATTTATGTATTACATCTAACGGAGTGATATTTTGGCTAATGCAAAAAGCAAAGGTGGAACAGGTCGCGGGACGGGGAAAAAAGGTTGGAATCGCTGGCAAGCTAGCGCTAAAAAAACCAAAAGTGCACCTAAACCTTATGCAACCAGAGCAGACAAAGACAAAAAAGGCAATTCCAAGTCTACACCTACCACTAAAAGTACAGATTAACTGTTATTTTCAGCGAAATGTCTTTCAATCGCTATAGAAGCTGAATTATAATAAAGAGTAACGGGATTTGAAAATAGAAGGGGATTGAATGTTTTGACAGAAGAATCACAGTTCGAAAGTACGTCATTTGAATTACCAGAAAATTATGAAGAATTAAAAAAAGCGGCTCACCGCAAATCCAATTGGCAGGAGCGTCTAAACGCTGTCAATGAATTAGGACAATACAACCATCAGCCGATTATTGATCTGCTTACGCATATGATGAATAATGATCCAGTATACGCTGTTCAAGATGCAGCCTACAAGCAATTGCGAGGTCTGGGACAAGATGTGCAACAACCATCCAAAACCAAGCCTGAATTGTTCAAAGGATTAACTAAAACATTAATTCGTATCAAAAAGAGCTTGCCGAAAGACCATAGCTTTGAAGATTTCAAAGTGAAATTGCACAAAATGCGTGCGGATATCTATAACACGTATGAAGGCGAAAAAGGCGAAGAGTTCGACAACTGGTTAAAAGCAAAATGGGAATCTTACGACACCAAGTAAGATCATCCGATTAGTACTAACATCTACTCCCTAATCCAACTATCAGGAGGAATTACCCTATGGCTATCGAAATGAGTATCCAGAACACACCTAACCCGAACGCGGTCAAAATCAATGCCAATCAACATATTTTTGAAGGTCCAGCTAGTACTTCACTCAAAGCAGGAGATAGCACAGACCATCCATTAGCAAGCGCATTGATCAGTATCGACGGTGTTGATAATATTTTTGGGATGCGTGATTTTGTAACGATAAGTAAATTACCTGATGCAAGCTGGGATGATATTATTCCACAAGTAGAAGCAGCTTTTGAGAACGCTGAATAATTGTAGCTTATAAAGTGGATTGAAGTGTTACCCGAAAAGAAGAGCAAAGTGCTCTTCTTTTTTTTATATTACAGACCGTCAGCGAATATCAAATTAAGGAATACAAGTGAATGTTGCTCATATTCCTGCTACAATATGCACAGGTTTATTTTTACAAATCATTATAATTATACGATCAATGAAGGAGAATGATATCATGGGGATTTTTGATAAATTTCGTAAACCTAAAGAAGAATCCACTTCAACGTCAGCATACGATCATATTGTTCCTATGCCAACAGCCATACCTGATCAACAAGAAGTACCGATGGTACTTGGGTTTGCATTACTAAGCAGTGAGACCTGTGATTGGTCATCATTTATTGATAATCTACATAAAGATGCTGAAATTACGATTGAAAATCAACCCAATGAAGAAAATATTGTATTTGAAGTTGAAGGAATGCAGGTGGTGGTCGCTCATATGCCTGCACCGATACCTAATCGTGAAGTGGAAGAATGCTGTAAATATAATTTGTTGTGGCCAGAAGCAGAGCAAGTGGTAGCTACTCATCGTTCTCATGTTATTGTCAGTGTATCCGGTGCACCTAATCCAATTGCAGCGCATTTGTTATTTACACAAGTAGTCAGTAGCATGATGCAGCTCAACGAAGCATTAGCTTTTTATATGGCTCCGATGGTCGTATCTGCTGAAAGTTATGTAGAAAGTGCGCAAATGCTCAAAGAAGGAGAACTACCTGTACAATTATGGGTATTTATCGGATTGTATCAAAATGAACAAGGTCGTTGTTCTTATACAAGAGGGCTTGAACGTTTTGGCAAATACGAGATCGAAGTGATCCATTCCGAACATTCGTTAAGTGAGGTATTTGAATTTACGATGATGGTGGTCGACTATGTTATTAGTTATAATGTCTCATTAGAACAGGGCGAGACAATAGGTTTCTCAGAAGAGCAACGCCTATCGCTGACTGTATCTCAAGGAATAGCTGTAGAGAATGATAGCATTAAGGTTGGTTATTGATATAGATCATTACAGATATAACCTCATAGATACACTATTGTATAGAAGCAGTATAACGATGCCGTTCTTATAATTAGGTATAAGTATGATGTAAGACAACGACTATCTTAGTAGATAGTCGTTTTTTTATTTGCTTCTATTTGGGAGAAGGCAACTAGAGTATATTAACCAATCCAACTGTATATAGCATAAGATACGAATAAGCATTATAGGATTGCGCATTACAAGATACGCGATAGCTTACGATAAGCACGCGGAGGAATGCCTTCGCTTTTACGGAAAATACGGCTGAAATAATGGATATCGGCATAACCTACTTGTCGTCCAATTTCTTCAATCGATGCGTCTGTCTCTTGTAATAATCGCCTTGCTTCACGATGACGGAGCATTTGAATATATTCGCCCGGAGGCATACCTGCCATTTTTTTAAATACTTTGATCATATGATCTTCATTCATATTGAGTTCTTCAGCTAATAGACGATTATTCCAATGATTCTCGGGATGCTGTTCGATCGTATTCATCATTTCCAAAATACGATCTCCATGCACAGGTTGGTTGGTGTGATGGTACGATTTTTGAGAGCGTAGCAGTAGACCTAGAATCTGTAACAAGATCGCTTTGCAGATAAGTAAATAACCTGGAGAACGCATCGTAAATTCATGCACCAGTTGTTCAATTAATTGCACACATGATGGAGTAGGGATATATAACCAACGGGTAGATAAAGGAGCAAATCCTTCTGCTATCGCTTCAGTAGCAAATTTACTTTCGGTAATTTTGTGTGGATGTACGATTAAATCTTCTTCACGCACAATATGCAGCTCATGGAAAAAGTCAAAGTGAATCCCGATAAATTGTGCACTAGGGGTAGAAGTGACTTCATTGCGGTGATATACCCCTGCTGGAATAAACAATAAATGCCCTGTCGGAATCACAATACGTTGCTCTGCTACATGAGTCACAGCTTCTCCTTTGCGTACATATAACAGTTCAAAGTCATAAATCATTCGTTTGTTCAATGTACCTGTAGGTAACTTCTGATACTGTGCGTAATGAATATTAGGAGACCATTGTTCTATAGGAGCAAGACGTTGTTTGCGATACTTTTCTAGAGAAAATAAACCGGAATTGTCCAAAAAAACCTCTCCTTTTCCTAAATCTATTTCATTTTATTGCTGATAGAATAACGTTAATTAAGCGATAGATCAATCTATTTATCACTTTAAAATGTTATACGGAATCTATATCTATAGGAGGCGGTTTTGTGAAAAAAGGAATTAATATCTGGTCATTTGCAGACAACTATAGTATCGCAGAATGTGCCAGTATCGCAAGTGATGCCGGGTTTACTGGAATCGAATTATCGTTACAAGCCGAAGGTGAGCTGGCATTAGACAGTTCTGAATCAGAGCTGATTGCAATTCGCAACACTGTTATCGATCAAGGATTAGAGATTAGTGGATTAGCTACAGGGCTATACTGGGAATATTCGATGACCAGTGACGATCAGAAGATCCGTCAGCATGCGATCGATATCTGCCGTAAACAGTTAGAAGTAGCCGCCGCACTGGAAGTGGATGCGATTCTAGTGATTCCCGGAGGTGTAGGGGTCGATTTTATCCCTGATTATCCTGTTGTTGCTTATGATCTTGCATATGAACGCGCATTAGAAGCGATAAGCCAATTATCTACAGAAGCGCAATCAGTTGGTGTGCATATCGGAATCGAAAATGTATGGAATAAGTTTTTACTGTCACCGCTTGAAATGAAATCTTTTTTGGATGATATTCATTCAGCGTATGTCGGTGCTTATTTTGACGTGGGTAATGTAGTCTACTCCGGTTATCCCGAGCATTGGATTCGTATTTTAGGAGAGCGAATCAAAAAAGTACATTTTAAAGATTATCGCCGTGAGGTAGGTGGGCTAGCAGGCTTTGTAGATTTGTTAGCAGGTGATGTGAATTATCCGGCTGTTGTTAATGCTCTGCGCGAGATTGGCTATACCAACTATGTCACTGCGGAGATGATTCCAGCGTACAAATACTATTCGAACCAGTTAATTTATAACACGTCGCATGCTATGGATAGTATTTTGGGATAAAGGAGGCATCTACAATGGTAAAAGTAGGATTAGTGGGATTTGGATTTATGGGGCATATGCATTTAGAAAATTATATTCGTCTGGCAAAAGAAGGATTAGATGTGCAATTAGTAGCGATCTGTGATGTGCGAATTGAAGAGTTACAGCATACAAGAGTAACCGGAAATATAGCGACAGATACAGATACTACCGAGATCGATCTATCTGCGTATCATTTGTACGACAATCTGGAAACGATGCTGTTGCACGAGCAGTTAGACGTTATCGATCTTACATTACCAACATACTTACATGCTCCTATCGCTTGTGATCTGCTATCTCGTGGATATAATGTGTTTTGTGAAAAGCCGATGGCTATAAGCGCATCTGCCGGGCAACAGATGGTGGAAGCGGCACAAGCTCACCAAAAGCAGTTAATGATCGGGCAATGTCTACGCTTCTGGCCAGCATATGAATATTTGCGAGAAATAGTGATGAATCAGACATTGGGTCAGGTGATCAGCGGTTCTTTTTTTCGCGGTGGAGAGACGCCTAAAGGTTGGTTTGTCCAAAAAGAGCGCAGTGGTGGAGCGATGCTTGATATGCATATTCATGATGTCGATATTATTCAATGGATATTCGGTGTACCCGAAGCGGTGTCTTCGTTAGCACGTAATGTTGTACCGGGTAGTGGGTATGATATTGTATCGACCAATTATATATATCCAGATGGCAAAGTGATTAATGCTCAAGCAGATTGGACACTACAAGGGGATTATGGATTTGCGATGACGTATCGTGTGAATTTGGAACACGGTAATCTTGTATTTGAGAAGGGGAGTGTACAGGTGAATCCTAATGATAGCGAAGGATACACCGCTCAATTGTCATCAGATATGGGATATTATCGTCAGTTACGTTATTTTGTAGAACGATTGCTAGATGGTCAACCGATGTCACAAGCTACACCTGAAAGTACACTGATATCGGTACAACTGGTGGAAGCGGAAATATTATCTGCTAATCGCGCAGGTGAAAAAGTAAATGTTCCTGTAACCACAATCTAATTCAGCAATAACTTGAATAGCTTCATCATATATAGATAGGTCAGAACTATATTTAGATCACTTTGTCGATAAAGTGATCTGAATATAGTTTTTTTATTTGCAGGTATATACCAAATTTTGAATATCATAATTTGAATTGTAGTGTATAATCATAAAGCCCAAATGAATATAAAGGAGTCGTGTATGAATACAGAACAGTCACAGCCATTTGTTCTACGCCAGAGTCTACTGTGGATCATGGCGATTGCTTCAGGGTTAGCTGTTGCTAACTTATATTATAATCAGCCATTGCTTGCAGATATGGCGACTTCCTTCGGAATTAGTCGTGATAAAGCAGGGTATATCTCTACTTTTACACAGATCGGATATGCACTTGGCATGTTGTTATTTGTCCCATTGGGAGATATTAGAGAGCGACGTAAGCTGATCTCAACACTGCTTATTTTGGTTACGATCTCGCTATTAGGTGCGGCGGCTTCCACTCATATTGTTTGGATGTATATTGCCAGTTTTGCGATAGGACTGACAACGGTAGTTCCACAGATTTTAGTTCCTTTTTCAGCGCAATTGGCTACACCGGAACAGCGGGGCAAAGTGATCGGGACAGTCATGAGTGGATTGTTATTCGGTATTTTGCTCGCTCGAACGATCTCAGGATTGATCGGCGGGACATGGGGTTGGCGCTGGATGTATGGGATTGCGGCGATAATGATGTTTGTCCTATTTCTAGTGTTGCGACGCAAATTACCACATGTAGAACCGTTGATGAAATCAACATACTCTGAATTGTTAATATCTATTGGTGGATTGATCCGGCAGTATGCGGTGTTGCGTGAAGGGGCATTGATTGGAGCGCTCAATTTTGCTTCCTTTAGTGTATTCTGGACATCGCTTAGCTTCTATCTAGAAGGAGAACCTTATCATTATAGTAGCCAGATTGCAGGGCTGTTCGGATTGGTTGGTGTCGTCGGTGCATTAGGTGCTCCTATTGTTGGACGCATTGCGGATCGGATACAACCCAAATGGATTATCGGCGCGATGATTGTGGTGACATTGATTTCATTTGCCTTTTTCGGCTGGTTAGGGGGTACATTGATCGGTCTGATGATCGGAATCGTATTACTCGATCTAGGCGTACAAGGAGCCCAAGTCTCCAATCAGGCTCGAATCTATGCGCTCAATGATAGTGCTCGCAGTCGCCTGAATACGGTACTGATGGTCAGTACATTTGTAGGTGGAGCGATCGGTTCTTCGGTGAGTAGTTATATGTGGAAAATCGGCGGTTGGAGTGCTGTGAGTCTATCCGGTGGAGTCTTTATGCTATTATCACTTGTAGTCTGGAGTATCGCTAGATGGAGAAAACAATAACAAGATAAACTAAAGAAGCAGTATCGTTTCCTTATGGATCGATCTGCTTCTTTTAATTTGTAGATGAACAATAATTTATGTACGATCTTCGGTTAGATACGTTTTAACCGAAGGATGCTTATAATGAGCAAATTGTTCAAGTATTCCTTCAGGAGTGGTGTCAACAATCACCATTTCGCGATATTTTTGTTGCATAAATTGTTGACTTGTCATTTGGTCAAATAAAGCGATCAAAGGATCATAATAATGCTCTATATTCATTAGACCACAAGGCTTTTTATGTAATCCCAGTTGTGCCCATGTAAAGATTTCAAAATATTCTTCCATTGTACCAGCACCACCAGGTAAAACGATAAATCCATCAGACATTTCTGCCATTTTGGCTTTGCGTTCATGCATAGAGTCTACAATAATCAATTCAGTTAAATGGTTATGGGCAATTTCGCGATTTTGAAGAAAATGAGGTAATACACCAATAACTGTACCGCCTTTTTCTAAAACAGCATCAGCTACTGCACCCATCAATCCGACAGTAGCGCCGCCATAGACAAGTGTAATCTTACGCTTAGCTAGTTCATGACCTAAAGCTATTGCATGTTCTCGATAGCTAGGCAAAGCTCCATCACTTGAACCGCAAAATATAGCTATACTTTTCATTGTATAATCTCTCCTTTTTTCATCTGAACATAATTTAGTTGTCAATATAGCATAAAGTAAACAGAAAATGAATAGAATATTGTATCTATTCGCATTCCTGATACAACTATAAAAAGCTCTCTCCTACATTAATAGGAAAGAGCTTTTTTACATTATATTTACTTGTCAGCTTATTTAAATTCAACAGACTCGTGCATACTATTCCATGCGGCTTGACCTACAATACCGAGTCTCCAGATTGAGATGCCTTTTAGATCGTAGCGCTTCGCTAGACCGATTTTGGAATTGACTGAATCTGCATTTTCACTACCTAATGAGATACCTAGAATAAGTTTATTTTTATTGATCTGTTTTAATGCTAATGTGATTGCTTCATCGACTTTGGCAAGCGGTTCAGGGCTTTTCTCTTTATCATACGCATACGCCATA
Organism: Paenibacillus sp. KACC 21273; assembly: GCF_028736095.1. Taxonomy (NCBI): domain Bacteria; kingdom Bacillati; phylum Bacillota; class Bacilli; order Caryophanales; family Paenibacillaceae; genus Paenibacillus; species Paenibacillus sp. KACC 21273. The sequence continues at coordinate 4,510,692 of NZ_CP117876.1, read as the reverse complement.
ATAATAATATCGTCTGCTAGCATGCCTAATGTGCGATAATCGTAGCCTTGATACGAGCTATTAAGCGGGTGGAGCACTACAGTTAATTTAAGATTTTTTTGATGAGCTTGAGTGGCTATATTTTGGATAAATGCATTATAGTCTTTTTGCGCTTGAAGCTTGTCTCCGGTTAATCCTAATCCTTCAAAATCAAGTACTATTCCTTTAAATCCTTTTTGACTAGCTGTATCGACAATACCTTTGATCGTTTGTTGTTGTAATGTTGGATTTTCCAAATTCTTGGTTAATTCTCCATGTCCATCAACAGCATAGACCATGAGATAAGGAGAAGTGCCTTGTGTAGCGGTATTCTGAATAATCGATTCCGGTGTATCGGCTCCTGCAGATTGAGGCCAGCGGTATTCTTTGCCTGTATCGGCAATCGTGAATTTGCCATTTAGATCAATTCGACTCCAACCAAATGCCATCGTATCAAAATCAGGAATCATTGCACGCTCATCATACGAAGATAAAGCGTAAAATCCCATTGTATACAAATCTTCTTGTGGTGAAGTGATCGAGACTGTTTTGGAAGCTTGATCCCATTTCACGCCTGCTCCAAATTGCTGACTGAAAAAGCTAAGCGGAATCATCGTATTGTTGCTAATCGTCTGTGGTGCCAGAGCCAATGTAACGTTTTTGCTATCAACTGTTGCTTGGGTACTTCCCATAGTTAAAATTACTTTTTTGGTAGTTGAAGCTTTTTTTTTAGTAGCTGTAATCGTTTTGGAAGTTTGGTTCCATTGAACATCAATACCAAGTGCTTCAGAGATAGCACGGAACGGAACCATCGTTGTTCCTTTAATAGCTACAGGTTGAACTGGAAAAGGCAAAGCATATCCATCTAACATAATACTCACTCCACCACTGGTAGCAGCTTGAGCAACTGAAGATGTCCAAGATAAAGCAGGTGTAACCAGACTACCCATCAACAAAGTACTACATAAAGTTAGTTTGACGATCGTTTTCAACTATATTCCTCCTAGTATATATCGCTATGTATACAAATGATTCCAATCTACGCGTAACCTGTATTCACCTCATTACCTTATATTCAGTATCTTTATAACTTTAGTTATTTTACCAAATAAAGTAATTATATACTATATTTTTTGCTACATTACAGATTGCATTTGGACTTGTTACTATTTTTATACTATAATTTTGTCAAATCTATATCATATTTGAATATTCTTACTCTCTATTATCTATATCGATCGACACAACAATAGATGGAGGCATCTTATGATTGCTATTGATTTGAATGGTAAAACAGCATTAGTCACAGGAGCTACAGGTCAGCTAGGAAGAGTAATGGCGCGTACACTGGCTCAGAGTGGTGCTGATGTGATACTTCACTATTTTCGTAATCAGGAACAAGCTCTTGTATTGCAACAAGAACTAGAGCAATTAGGACGTTCTGTGTTTATTATTCAGGCAGATATAGGGCAATTAGCAGATGTGATAGAAATGCGTGATACATTATCGACAAATTTCAAGATGCCTGATATTGTTGTAGGTAATGCTGTTTCTCAATATGAGTGGACATCCATATTGGAACAGAATATGCAGGATTATGTAGATCAATTTCAGACTACTGTTCTTCAGGCTGTTCATCTATCCAAAGTATTTGTTCCTCATATGATCCAGCAACAATATGGAAGAATGATAGGAATTAATACCGAATGTGCGATGCAAAATGAACCTACACAATCCGCTTATGTCGCTGGTAAACGTGGAATGGATGGAATTTATCGTATTCTGGCAAAAGAAATAGGGGAACACCAGATTACAGTAAATCAAGTTGCACCTGGTTGGACATTAAGTGAGCGTGATCTAGGAGTAGACAGTTCTGATCGACAAGATAGTGCCTATATTCAGCATGTCCCTTTGCAACGCAGAGGAACAGATCAAGAAATTGCTAATGTAGTCGCTTTTTTGGCTTCTAATCTTGCTAGTTATATTACAGGAGCGTATATTCCAGTAACCGGGGGAAATGTGATGCCTGCTATTTAAATAGTATGCTGAGCATCTGTTGATGATATATATATCCAGAGTAACTCTATTTTTCGAAAGGGTATAACCGTATTGCTTGAGAAAAATAGTGAGATATGATAAAAATAATACACAAACAAGCACATTAAATGATGAACAACTGACTCCGAAAATACGCATCTAAGATCAATGGTTCAATAAGCTGGTTATAGATATTAGTGTCGATTAGAATGTGAGTCTTGATCATCGTTTACTTATATTTACTGAGTATGACTAGATATAAATAAGAATGATCGGTAATGATTCAGACATGATAATGCGCTGTAATTAGGCCGAAGAACGGGTAGAGATACCTTTTCTTCGGTCTATTTTTATTTAGGTTAATTGCATGTATAAACAAAGATTGTATGGTTAAAATGATGTCTTTTATATTGAACGTCCATGATGTGTTATAGCTTTGAAAAACGATATAAACGAAGCATCAATGTACCGAATCTAGTGAATAGATTGGGATATTATACTGGGAGTGTAGTCATTGAATCGTAAAAAAATAATTAACCAAGCAACGAGTTATACTACAAAATTATTAAGAAATCGCTTTGGTAAGGGACCTGAAGCGGTATCGATTTATTTATGTGAACAATGTATTGTTCTACATCTCAAAAATTTTTTGAGTCCAGTCGAGAAATTTTTACTCAGTCAAGAAAAAGAACAAGCTTTTCGATATACACGTGAACTAATTATGAAATCGATGTTGCCTGAACTTAGAAATTTTCTCACGCAACAATTAGATTTGAAAGTGGTTGACCTTTATTATGATTGGGGGATGTATAATGCTTCAGGTGTGATCGTAGGATTACTCGATTATGACCTTTATAGCCATTCCGAAGATTATAAAGGGAAAGAGCAGTTACATGAGTATATTATGAAAGCCACTACCGAATTGCAAAAACCACCTACATGGATCGACTCCTGGTGGATCAATTCTAAAACGTTATTTATTCTTCGTAAAGGGACAACAATTCTGCTTGAGAAAGAATTGATCAGTATGGGGTATGAACACATGTTACGAATGACCAAAGGAAAGATCGAAAAAGCGCTTTTGGAACAAGAAACGAATCTGGAACCCCTTTTCAACAAAAAGATCGCTGATCTTTATGTAGATTGGAGTTTTGAGAACGATCATAGTATGATTATGTACACTTTCGAAGAATAACGAAATAAGGTAGTTGTTAAGAACGTAAAATGATATAATACCCTAGCGAGGTCATTGTTAATCTTTTTTTTACGATTTTATTTGGTATCGTTATAACTATATAAATGAAATAAAAATATAATCATTACAGAATATGCACATTTGAGTTTATTGTATTGTAATCTTTACGCTCCATGTGAATAATAAAGCAAAATGGAGTATATTCGTATGGAGGCAGAGTTATGCAGTACAATGAATCAGTGAGTCAAGCAACCAGTTTTGTTAATAAAATGCTAAGAAAGCGTTTTGGTAAAGGCCCGGAATCGGTACATATTGTTCTATCCGATCGGTGCATTTTGATTCATCTGCGGAATTTTTTGAGTCCTGTAGAAGAATTTCTATTAAGCCAGGAAGAAGAACAAGCTTTTCGTTATACTCGCGAATTGATTATGAAATCGATGTTACCTGAATTGAGAGTGTTTTTAAATGAACACCTGAATTTAGAGGTAACCGATATGTACTATGATTGGGGTAGACACAATTCTTCCGGCGTAATCGCTGGCTTATTCGGTTCTAGCTGGATGGAGACAGAAGATTATGAAGGAAAAAATGAGATTCATCGTCAAGTGATGAAGGTCACCGCTGAAGTTCAAAAAACGCCTGCTTTTATCGACTCCTGGTGGGTTCATCCAAGATTGTTAATCATCTTTCGAAAGGGTATAACCATACTCCTTGAAAAAGAATTAATAGATTTGGGTTATGAGAATATATTGAAATCGACAAAACGTAAATTAGAAAAACGGCTGTTGGAACAGCATGTGGATCTAGAAGAAATTCTTCAAAAAAAATTAGTGGATTTGTATGCTGATTGGAATTTTGAACGTGATCAGAGTATGGTTGTGTATGTGTTTGAAGAATAACCATTCTCCACTATATAAGTATACGGTCATAATACAGACATTATATATGCGCTGAGATTAAGCCGAAAAAAAGGTAGAGCTACCTTTTTTTCGGCTTTTTCTTTTTTCGGAAAGGAAGGATCCTATGGAATACAAGAACATCAAAATTCTGTATATTGAAGATGATGGAGTGAATATGTTACTGATGCGTCACTTATTTAAAAAGAAGTTACCCTCGGTAGAATTATTAGAAGCTTCCACGATTCAAGAAGGAATTGGTCTGGCGATCAAGGTACAACCTTTTTTGATATTGTCTGATATTCATTTTTTGGGAATGAACGGCTTTGAAGGAATTACTCAATTAAAAGCAGATCCTCGTACATCTATGATTCCGGTCTGGGCAATCAGTGCTTTTGTACTGGAAGAAGATATTCGAAAAGGCAAAGACGCTGGATTTGAACAATATATTACAAAGCCTATCCATATCGGAAGGTTCTCCAAATTATTAGAAGCTTATATTGAACAAAAAACTTCTTAACATAGGCATCTATAATCGTTCTTCTTGTGATACAATACATAAGTCTATTTTAAGATTATTGTGAACAGGAAGGACATCCACATCTATGAAACAAACCCCGTTTATTGCTGTAGAGGGTGCTATCGGTGCTGGTAAAACAACACTTGCGACGATGCTAGCACAAGAAATGAATATCCCACTCATCAAAGAAATTGTAGAAGAAAATCCGTTTCTCGGTAAGTTTTATGAGAATATCGATGAATGGAGTTTTCAGTTGGAGATGTTTTTTCTCTGCAATCGTTACAAGCAATTGGAAGACACCGGACTTCAGTACATTGCCAATCACAAACCTGTGATTTCGGATTATCATATTTATAAAAATCTGATTTTTTCGGAACGTACACTGAAAGGTGTACAGCGGGACAAATACCGTCAAATCTACCATTTGTTAACGGATGATCTGCCAAAGCCTGATATTATTCTGTATATTCGTGCTGATCTAGAAACATTGTTGTATCGCATCAAAAAGCGAGAGCGTGTATTCGAACAATCGATGGACACTGCTTATTTGGAGCAATTAATTCTAGATTATGAAGAAGCGATGGCGTCGATTGCAATCAACGAACCATCAACACAGATTATTACGATTGATGGCAACTTGATTGATTTTGTGGAAAATAAGGAGCATTTCGCACAGATTGCTTCTGATCTAAAGGAGCTTATACATGAACGAATACAACATACCTGATAATGCATTAATTACAGTCGCTGGTACAGTAGGTGTCGGCAAATCGACATTGACCTCTGTGTTAGCTGAACGTTTGAATTTCAAAACGTCTTTAGAAAAAGTAGATCATAACCCGTACCTTGAAAAGTTTTACCATGATTTTGAACGGTGGAGCTTTCATTTGCAAATTTATTTTCTAGCAGAACGGTTTAAAGAGCAGAAAGCGATTTTTGAAGCAGGTGGCGGTTATGTTCAAGATCGCTCGATCTATGAAGATACTGGTATTTTTGCGAAAATGCACGCAGATAAAGGCACCATGTCTGTTACTGATTATGAGACGTATACCAGTCTTTTTGATGCGATGGTGATGACTCCTTATTTCCCGCATCCAGATGTATTGGTTTACTTGGAAGGCAGTCTACCTTCGATTCTTAACCGGATCGAACTTCGTGGTCGTCAGATGGAAATCGAGACAGAACGTTCGTATTGGGAACAAATGCATGGACGGTATTCGACATGGATTAATGAATTTACTGGATGCCCGGTATTGCGTCTGAATATCGATCAATACGATGTGCATGATCCAGCTTCGGTTGATTTTATTTTGCATGAAGTGGGTAAAGCGATTCAGTTGTCTCGTAGTAAAAACTTGAGTCAAGTGGAGCAAGCGTAGTAAATATTGATCAAATTGATCTACAAAAGATAAAAGACTCTCATCACGAGAGTCTTTTTTTGATACCTAATCTATCTGTTGAATCGAATTACAGATCACAATAAGCCAATTATTGTGCACGCTTTGCAATAGGATGATCTTTATTTAACTGTAATAAGTCCCATAAGTTGCCGTACAAATCTTTGAAAACAGCCACCATGCCATAGTCTTGTTCTTTGGGTTCTCTCACAAATTCGATTCCATTGGCGATCATATCATGATAGTCTCTCCAAAAATCATCTGTATTGAGAAAAAGGAATACTCGGTTCCCTGTTTGATTCCCGATAAAAGATTCTTGTTCAGGCTTAGATGCTCTAGCGAGCAGAATAGTCGTTCCTGCTGAACCTGGTGGAGAGATCACAACCCAACGTTTATCCTGTTCAGGTTGGTAAATATCTTCGACCACATGGAAATGAAGTTTCTGGGTATAAAATGCGATAGCTTCATCATAATCTTTGACAACTAATGCAATATGAACAATAGATTGAATCATACTAGAGATGCCTCCTATACAGAATGTCACTTACATCTCTATTGTACATGAATCTGTTATTTAATTTTCTGATAAATGATCCCCGGAAGACATAATGCTGGATAACGATGTAAGTGCGGGTGTTAAGAAAGTGTCCGATTCTTTTCCTTCTGGAGCATGTGCACGGAAAATGTAAGTATCTTTGCTCTGCTGATCTTCCCAGACGATATAATCATGCACTCCTTTTTCATCAGAAACTTGTAAAAGTAAATTTGCATTGAACATTGGGCCTTCTGCTAACTGGTCGCCTTTATACTCTTTGACTTCGCCATATTCTGTTAGTTCTTTGATTCCTTGATTACGCAACTCATCTAAGTTGGAACCAGAAGATACTTTTTCGATTTCGGCATAGTATTTCGGATTGTTCGTCGATTGAAGACGATGGGTTGCTGTGTCTAATGTATATCCATCAAACACGTATAATGAATAATCTTTACTCTTTGTAAGTGTAGCTTTTCGTGTATCACCCATTCCCATATCGAAAGACTTCGTAGGTTCACGTTCTACTACAGAAGCTGTTGCTTCGTCATCTGAAGATGCTGCACTGTCTGTTACTGTATTATCATCCACCTGTTGATTTTCTGTAGTGCTAGATATTGCTGGCGTTGCTTGTGAATCTGTAGCTGCTGGAGCGTTTGTTTGCTTTTGACAGGCCGTCATTGTAAGTGTAAGAAATAAGATAGAAGCTATAGCTAGACTTTGATTTGGTTTATTCATAAGAACACCTCCTCTAGTTAGACGAACTCAATACAATAAATATTACCTTTATGATCTATTTTGTACATTCCTTTATTCTGAAAATAGTGATTAATATGTTTCTTTGTCCATACTTTTGCAAAAATAACAATCTTACATATTATAAATTTTACATGTAAAATATGGGATATAGCTTATTTTTAACTATTCTTCTAGATGCAGTTGAAAATGCTGTTCAATCATCAAGTTGTTTTATTACACAGAAGGAGCTGCATTATGTCGAACACAATAGAACATGTAATTATTATCGGAGCAGGCATCGGAGGATTATCGGCTGCGATTTCGTTACAGAAAATAGGGCTTCAGGTTACTTTATGCGAAGGCAATGCTCATGATGCACCTGCGGGTACAGGGATTACACAACCTCAGAATACGTTTAAAGTATTGAAGGATCTAGGTGTATATGAAGAATGTCTGGAGCAAGGCATACAATTAGAAAGTATGCAGATTTTGAACAAAGAAGGACATGTCCTGCTAGAAGTAAATCAAAAGTTTCTAAATGAAGATTTACCTGGACGTAACTCGATCTGGCGTTCTACATTAAATCAGATTTTGTTATCCAAAGCGCTAGCACTTGGAGTTACGATGAAATGGGATAAAAAGCTGAAAACATATGAAGAACACGAACATGGAGTCACTGTTTATTTTGAAGATGATACGATTTTAGAAGCGGATCTACTTGTAGGCTTTGACGGGATTCGTTCGAAAGTGCGTAATATTATGCTTCAACGTGAGGTTCAGTCGTCTTATCTAGGGATGGGTTCATGGCGTGTGCCGATTGAATTTCCTGCCGGTACATTGACGACAACGAGTTATATGTTACTAAATGAAGACAATAAAGTAGGTATTTTTCCGCTGACAGCTACCAGTGGTTATATGTTTATCCTGAAGCCTGTTCACGAAGACTATCGTGATCCAAAAGAACAGCGTTATCACACTGTGCGCCATATGTTGGAACCTTTTCAATGGAAAAAAGATTTCCTGAACAGTTGTTTCCAACCTGACAGTCCTATTCTATTTAATATGATTCGTCAGATTGTGCTGAAAGAAAAATGGTATAGCCAGCGTGTTGTCATCGGTGGCGATGCTGCTCATGCGAGTGCTCCGAATCTGGCACAAGGTGCAGCGATGGCGATAGAAGACGCGATTGTATTAGCAGAAGAGATTGCTCAACATCACTCTTTATCAGAAGCTCTATCTGCTTATTATGATCGAAGATATCCAAGAGCACGAGAAGTGCAACGGTTATCGGAAGAACTGTTAATCAACGAAATGTCTGGCAAATCTTCTCAACAAGAGATTATCCAGCAGTGTGATGCTTTATTGGAAAAAGCGTATTAAGTACTAATACAACTGTATTACTATCTATCATTACTATCAACCACTGATAATAGATCAATCAAAAAGTGCCTTTGCGGGCACTTTTTTATTTGTCTTTTTTTGGTGCAAATTTATTCGTATCATCTGCCCTATAGATCAGATTCCTCTATAAATATAATCCCATTTTTTGTCACGTTTACAAAGTAGATGTATGAAATTGGAAAAGGATGTATAAAGTTCAGAGCATAATTAGTCGAAGAAGTAGATAAGGGACTATCTACAATGATCGGATGCTACATATATAAATATAGCTAAAGAAAAAGGAGCCTACCGATGAGAAAGTATAACAAACATGAAGAAGGCTTTACCTTGATTGAAGTGATGGCGGCTATTGTAATTTTGGCGATTGTTTCGTTGGTGTTAATGTCTTATTTTAGTGATTCCTTATCGTACGCCAAAAGCAATGCCAATAAAACAGTAATGGTGAATCTTGCTCGTAATGCACTGGTATATGCAGAGAAGCAAGATTTTGATACATGGAAAACGTATTTTCAATCCAATGCTAGTATTGATAGCCAAAAGTGCGAATCAATCAGCAATTGTAGTATCTATGCTTCACTGGTAGAACAACCTGCTGTCCTGGCGGCTGTATTGAATCCTGTTGTGAATGGAGTGCAGTATCGGGTAGCGATTAAATATCAGAAAGATTTACTGCAATCCTCTACGGGCACGACTGCAACGATCAAAGGGCAAGAGTCTCCCTATCTGCTTCCGATTCAGATTAGCATACATGGAATAGAAGAAAAGTCAGGGCAGGTGGGAACGATTGTGGAGGGGTATATCACTGATGAAAAAATTCGTTGATCGCTTACGTCGGCAAGATGGATTTACGTTAGTCGAAATGCTGCCTACATTGCTTTTGTTAGCTATGGTCATGAGTATGGTCTATGGAGTGGCTCATTTTGGAATGCGTAGTTATAACCAGATCAAAGTCGAAAATTCGTTGCGGGATGAAGGCGATATATTGATGTCTTCGATTATTACCGAACTGTATACTTTTTCACCAGATCGTGTTCGTCAATTAACAGTCAATGGCAAAAATATAGGGATTCGCTTAGAACGTGATCCAGCGATAGCCAGTGGCTCAACAGGAACGATCGAAGTATTAAATATTTATATGCAGGCAGGTTCGCTATATATCGGTGCCTTGCAGAGCGTAAGTAGTTCATCAACCGTTACTTCGATTGTGCAGCCCAAAGATCAGGTAAGAGCGATACAGTCTCAATTGGAGAATAGTTCATCGATTCAGATTCAATCGGATGGACGAACAGTCTATACGAGCGGCATTATTCAGATCAAGTTAGCACTTTCTCAGAAAGTACAAGGTCAAAATAAAAGTCTGGTGCTTGAAAGCAATTTTGGATTTTGATGATAGATATTCAGATGTTTAATTTGGATATTGGAAAAGGAGGTTATCCATGTCTATATTGCAAAAATGGAAACGCAACATTCAGTTACTGCTAACCCATCCCGATCGCAACAGGGTATGCCATTCTGTTAAACAGGAACAAGGATCAGCACTGGTAATGGTGATGTTTGTTGTACTGATATTAACGGTGTTAGGACTGGCTGTACTAAGTGCAACAGTAGGAGGAGCCAAACGTACAGAAACACGTGAAAATGATGTACAAAGTCTGCATCTGGCGCAGAAGTCACTGGATGAGACGGTTGCTTATATTACAGCTCAATTGGATCAAAAGCGAAATATTGATCCGGTTAGTCTGGATGCCGATATTTTGAATATTACACAACAGGTTCAGAATCAGATCAATACCGATATTAAGACAAGTACTGATCTACAAGCATCAGGAGCAGGCCCGTCACAAGCCAGACTGATGTCTATTGTATACAAAGGCCCGGAGAAAGGAACCACTTCACAGCTTACACGCTATGCACTGACTTTAACAGCTCAAGCTAATGTGAATGGAGTCATTCGCACACTGGTGCAAGAAGTGAATATTGATACGTTCCCAGAATTTCTAAGTTATGCGCTAGGATCAGAACATAATCTGATTCTGAATGGAGCGCCCAATGTTATCGGTAATATCTATGCAGGAAATAGTTTGCTTACCAGTCGTACCGCTCGCTACACGTACAAAGCAGCTAATCATACGCAATCTACTCAATATCCTCATCTGAACGGTGATGCTTATGTACAATCATTAGATGCGATTCAAGAGGAAAAAGTCATGAATCAGTACACACCTATCAATATGGATGCTACACTTGCCAACGATAGTCTAGGACGAGTACTGGGTATTTCACTAGAACAAGTGAATATCAAAAACAAAAAGAAATTTGTACAGGTCAATATGGATCAGACATTTATAGATAAAATAGCTGAAGCAGTCTCGGTGAATCGTAATGATATTCAGACGATGTATAACAGTTCCAATCAGAATCCGGCTCAACTGATGACAGATGTCGCCAAACGCTACGGGATCAAGCAATTGACCTTGCCTACGAAGCCAGCTACTCCTGTTCGTCCGGCAGTGGGTGCTCCATCTACCGAGTGGGATCAATACAATGCGGCTGTTGCCGCTATGCAGTCTTATGAAGAACAGATGGCAAAGCTCAAAGTTACACTCGCTACTCTTGATCAATCTGTGGTGTTCAACGGTGATCTGGAACTGGATGGTGTTACATTTAACCAATTGAATTATGCACAAAAAGCAGGTAAATGGTTTTTGCTTAATGGAAGTTTGACGATTGATAATTACCAGCAAAGTTCGATCAATATACGTGCTAATATGCTTACCGCAGGCAATGTGACGATACATGGAGAAGCTGATTTGGATGCAACGATCTATGTGATGAAAACACCAAGCACTGCGACAGACTACACAACGGTATTGCAAGATGCCACGATCAAAGGTCTGAATGGGAAAGAGGTCGTTTTATTATCAAAAGGTGGTATTTTGCTCAATCGTATTGAAGCATTCAGCAGTACACCGACAACGATAAAAGGATTCTTTTATACCGAAGCGGCAGCCGATTTGTACGGTGTAGGCTCGGTATTCTGGTTAGACGGTGGCTTTTTTGCTAAAGGCGATCTGACAGTCAATGCAGTCGTTGGTGATGCTGTAGGAGGCGCTAGTGATATTGAAGTTAATCCTTCTTCGAATGTAGGTAGTCGCTTCCGGGTCACGTATAACGAAAGTGTCTATGCAGATCAACAAGCAGGCTTACCACGCATTCAGCAGGTGAATGTACGTGTAGGCAAGTTAGAACTGAAATAAATATCGTTATGTTAAATCAGTCTCTAGCTCTCCAAAGATAAGATATGATTAATACAACAAAAGGCACTTATGATCTGATATCAGATCGTAAGTGCCTTTTTCGTATCGTTATATGATTATCACATGTAGAAATGAATTAGTAGCGGTCACCATTGGTATTTTTGGCGAGTACTTTAATCGTCACCGTTGCTCGAATAGATGCTTGATCGGTATAGATCACAGTTGCTTCAGCGGTTCCTTTACGAATTCCTTTCACAATACCATCTTTGGTTACAGTGATATTGTCTGTATTGGTTGTACTCCATTGCAGTGCATTTTGCAGAGCATTCGTTAAGTCGACATTCGCAGGGGTGAAGAACAAGACCGAATTCAGATTCATCGAATCGCCTTCCCAAATCTGAATTTCACTTGGCAGTCGTAAACCGGTTAGCACAGGTATGACGTCTACATTTAATTGCGCTTGTTTCCCGCCTCCGCTAACTACGACCGTCACTGTTCCTTTTTGTATCCCTGTAACAACTGCTGTACTGCCTGTTCCTACAATCGTAGCATAACTGCTTTGAATAGGATCAGCGAATGACCATTTGAAATCAGGTATATCTGCATCTGCTGGTGTTAATATCGCTTGTAATTTAATACTTTCACTAATATTAACTTTGTTCGCTCCGATAATAGATAGCCCTTGTACTGGTTGTACGACTTGTATTTGTTTTTTTACTTCAATACCACCAGCATTGACGACAACAGTCACTGTTCCTTTTTGCTTACCTGTAATAACAGCAGTATCTCCTGTGCCTGATGTGATACCAGCCAGAGTAGAACTGGTTGGACTTTCAAATGACCAGCTATACTTCGGTGTATCTGCATTCGCTGGAGAAATAATCGCTTGTAAATTGATTGTAGAACCTACAGCTACCGTATCAGGCCCTTGAATCGTTACTTTCTCGACCGGTCTGGTGATTAGAATAGGATGTTCGCTAGTATAGGTACGACTTGGTGCACCGTTAGTCGTCACTGTAGCAACAAGAGTGACGGTACCCGAATCATATCCGCGAACGACTACTTTCCAAGGATCGAGTAGTGTAGGTGTCAGTGTAGCTTTGTCTTTATCAGTTGCATTTTTAAATGACCATGTCACGGTTGCTTTAGGATTAGCAGGGACGAGAATCGCTTGCAATGTAGTGTTATCGCCTACTTTGAGCTGATCTGCTCCGACAATCGACACGCCGGGATTGGTAACGACTACTGTCGCTGTTGTTGATACATTGCTACCATCTGTTGCTGTAATCGTAATATGAGCAGTTCCTGGTGAAACGGCTGTAATGGTTCCATTTTCACCTGTAGGTGTTACGGTTAGAACAGCAGGATTGTCCGATTTCCATTGTAATATTTTATTGTTAGCATCAGCAGGTAAAACGATAGGAATTAATGTCTTCTGATCGCCTACCCATAATGTGTCATTAGGCAATTGCAAGCTGGTAATACGGGCAACAGACGAGAAAATAATATCTGGAAACACAATAGTAACTCGTTCTGTCGGTGGAGGAGTAGGCACTTGAATATCGCCTGCAAATGGATACAGGGAAGCACTACGCGCTGAACCTGTTAATGATCCTCCGATCAGTGTTCCTTTAATATCTCCACTGAATGTAACTGCTGCTCGTGGAGCAAGTACGGTACCCTGGACACTACTATTTCCTAGATTAAGAGCAGTCGCGCCACTAAAGTTCAATAATACTTGCTTCGGATTAACGCCACTGCTCAATGTTAATCCTCCAGTCATACTTACAACCGTTCCATCAATATTGACCAGTACAGTTGAACCTGCAGGCACATTGATATTAAATGAACTGGCTTTGCTTACTGCTGCACCAGAGACATTGAATACATTGGTGGTAGGATCTGTACCTGTTAAAGTAATTGCCCCTGACGTTTCTACTTTGGTTGTGCCATTAGCAGTCACAGTAGCTAGCCGATCTGTTTTTTTGAGTAATTGTGCACTAGCGGCATCGAAGTCAATCGGAGTACCTTTTACTGTTTTGATATAGAAAGGACTGATTACAGTTCCTCCATAGACAGCATTACCATAATTGATCGTTCCACCTACTAGACCCAAGTTTAAATTTTTACCTGCTACCAATACGCCTGTTCCAGCAGCCGCCGAAGTAAGCTTGGTTCCGATATTGAAGCCACTAGAGAGTGTAACTGTACCGGCGCCAGCAACACGACCTTCTGTTGAAAATCCAGAAGCATTCATATTGATATCGCCAAGCATAAAGATATTATAATCTCCAGCTGTTCCAAGATCGCCGATATTTTCAAAAGCATTATGAATATCTGCATACTCGAGCTTTGCATTAACCAGATTATACGTTCCCTGACTAACCGGAGTCAGTGCTATAGAGAATGTAAGCGGATCTGGATTATCCGGTGTATACGATTGAACATTATTTTTGGTTGTCAGACTGTATGGAATGTCTGTTAATGTCTTTTTCAAAGTATAACCTGTTGCTACTGTGCCTTCTTTGGTGATTCCTTCTGGTAGATTACCGACAATCTCAAGGTTAGGTGGAAGCTTCTCTGTATATTGAATATTAGAAATAAGAAGCTTACTGAATCCTTGTTCTTGTGTATTCACTGTTTTGAAATCGATCGGTTGTGGAGTGACCGAATACTGTAACGTCAGCGGAGTGTTGCGCTGAATGGTTCCATTTTGTACACCAGACACAATTTTGCGATCGGTTAATAGATTGGCACGAGCTTGTTCAATATTCAAAGTAGTGGTCTGCGTAGACACAGCCCCTTGTTTATCCCGAACGGTCACTTCGATCTGTAGTGTACCGCCTTGTGGCAAAGGATTGTTAAACGTTTCGGTAACATTTTGACCGGATAAGACTGTTTTTTCGGGAATTTCAAGGTCAGGCAAGTACACACCGCCTGATTTGAATTTGACACTGGCATATAAATTACGATCTTTCAGATCCAGATCATTTGGAATATAACTCAGTACAAGGTCTTTTAGATAAGAAGGCTTGGTGCTCTGATCGGTTGGTGCATTGATTGTAATATAAGGAGCATGGTTAGAACCGATAAATGCTCGGTATAACGTATTTACAAATAATTTCTGCTCCCATTGCGGGAATTTACTATTGGTATGTCCTGTACCTGAATAAGTTACATTTCCTTTGGAATACGTATAGTAATGATTCCAGCTATCCGCGGCATCACGACTACTACCAATAATGTTGTACCATGACACCACATCTGGATCTTCCAAATTCAGCGTATAGTACTGATCATGGGTAAGATTGATTTGCCCTACATATCCACCGGTATTCGTCGGAGCTTGACTCAGATCGAAAGGAAATTGAGTCAATAACCCATCATTAACAACGGCTGTACTGGAAGAAGCAGAGACTGCGTTCAAGCCAATATTCGTTTTTGGAGCAATCTGACCGGAGCTAGGCTGGAAGTAGCTTAACCATCGATTAGAATTGGTATTACTTTTATCATAAATCGTATCATGCGTGAACATTACGCCCTGACCGGAAGCGATAAATTTCTGTACCGCTGTAGCAGATGCATCGGTTAACGGAGCGAATTGATTGTATTCATCACGAAAACCAAACACAAGCATATCGTACGTTCCGTTGAGCGTGCTATATACAGCCGGAGTATTAAAATCACTGAAAGATTTGACGGTAATATTCAGGTTGTAATCATTTCCCATCAGATAACTTTGCGTCATATTCGCTGTATTTAACAAACTACTAGCAGTGCCATCAGACGGCAGGATTTGTAATACACGTACCACTGTTTTTTCATCCTGATAGCGAATAATGCCTGTTGTATAGTTTTTCAGTTGTCCGCTACTTTGGCGATCTACAATTTCAAGCTTCCAGTATAGTAGACCTGAATATGCTTTGGGTAACTTGTATTGTAATGTTCCATTCGATTGAGTAAGCGAAGTGGTCGCTACCAGTTGATCTCTACCCATCGTAATCACTTTATCGATTCCTAGATACAGATTCGCTTCAACTCCACCACTACTAAAATCAGATATACGATCAACGTTAAATGCAAAACTAATCGTATCCCCTTGTTTGTATACATTAGTCTTATTCACAGAATAATCTATCGGAGCAGCTGTAACCGTAAACTGAGGACGCTGCATCAGTAAGCTACTAATAGTAGAACTTGAATTTTTCATCTGTGTTACCAGTGCTGTTAAGCCGTTATCATCGACAAAAAACACATTGCTTACTTTGGAAGCCGCCTGATTGTATTTGGCAAATGTATCATACAAAATCCGTTGATCAGCTGTTGCTTTGGAAGTATTGGCTGTCTGACTCAAAATAGACGTATGCAAAATAACCGGTAATCCTTTGTTGATATAACTATTGACAATATCATCTGCTTTGAGATGTGTAATATCGTTCATCACAGGAGTGGTATTGTGATTATTTCCTTGAACGCCTGTTGTACTGTATATTCCTTTACCAATATAGATTGCATCATATCTACCATCTAACTCTTCGCGTTGAGCCACGAACTCTTTCATACGAATCGAGCGCACTGTGAAATTAGAAACGTTAGCCAACTGGCTTTTTAAAGTCGACGTGCCATCATCACTGATTTCTAAAATTCGCACAGGATATGCAGCCGCTGCGCCTACAATCATATGGGTGATCGGTATAATCATCAGGCATAAAAGTACGATAACTAAAGGAATCCAGCGCTTTCTCATCTTCATATATAATTTCTCCTTAATATTTTTGTTTCGCTATATAACAAATTTTGTAAAAGTGTCCGATAAAAGTGAAGTAACTGATATCTATATCGGTTGATGATGTTAATTCACAAAGGCATTTCACTCAATTTGTTGTTCCTAATCGCATCTATTTTACAAACAGGTATATAGAGACTCATCAGTACGTCATCATCATGGCTATGGAGTTGAAATGAATGAAAATGCTGAAAAAAAAATTAGGCGATCTTTTATTTGAAAGTGGTCTAATTTCGCAAGAACAATTGCAACAAGCCCTAACAGAACAAAATAAATCCAAACGCAAGCTTGGGGATGTACTAATAGCGCAAGGATTTATCACAGAGCAACAATTAATTGAAGTGTTAGAACTTCAATTAGGTATTCCTCATGTGAGTCTTTTTAAATATCAGATCGATCCGGCAATCACACAGATTATTCCGGAAAGTATGGCCAAGCGTTATCAGGTACTTCCATTTATGAAAGATGGCAGTAAATTAACAGTAGCAATGGTTGATCCACTGGATTACTTTGCAATCGAAGATTTGCGGATGACGACTGGATTTCGGATTGAACCAGCTATTTCTAGTCGGGATGAATTACAGCGCGCGATTGCTCATTATTATGGGTTGCGTGATTCGATGAGTCTGATGATGGGCGAGTTGCCCAGTCAAGATGAGATCGAAGAAACCGAAATTACCGATGAAGCTTCGCCTATTGTACGTCTGGTCAATCAGATGATTCAGCAAGCTGTTCATTTGAAAGCTTCAGATATTCATGTAGACCCTGGTGAAAATGATGTAGTCATTCGTTACCGTATCGATGGAGTGTTACGCACAGAGCGTCATTTACCGAAACAAATGCAAGGATTTATAACCGCTCGTCTGAAAATTATGGCGAAATTAAATATTGCTGAACGTCGTCTGCCACAAGATGGACGAATAAAGCTACAGTTTGATCTGAAGATGGTCGATATTAGGGTATCTTCATTACCAACGATGCATGGAGAGAAAATAGTTCTTCGTCTGTTGGATTTAAGTACAGGTGTAAAGCCTGTAGAACAATTAGGATTTGATCGTAAAAATGCAGTCTGGTTCCGCGAAATGATTGAACAGCCTTACGGTATCTTGTTAATCACAGGCCCTACAGGTAGCGGAAAAACAACGACACTGTACTCGGCGCTTAATCTATTGAATACCGAAAGTGCCAATGTCATCACGATCGAAGATCCGGTGGAATATCAATTAGAAGGTGTCAATCAAGTACAGGTCAATCCGGGAATCGGCTTAACGTTTGCATCAGGATTACGTTCGATTTTGAGACAAGATCCTAATATCGTTATGGTCGGAGAAATACGTGATGATGAGACTGCTGAAATTGCTGTACGTGCTTCTTTAACAGGTCATCTGGTGTTATCAACGATTCATACGAATGATGCAGTAAGCACAGTGATGCGTCTACGTGATATGGGCATTGAACCGTATCTGATCGCTTCTTCACTGATCGGGATTGTCGCTCAGCGCTTAGTACGTCGTATCTGTTCGGATTGCAAAGAATCATATCCACCGACAGATCAAGAAAAGATTGTGCTAGAAAGTCATGGATTAGATGTACAGGTTCTACATCGTGGCAAAGGTTGTGGTAACTGTAATAACACCGGTTATCGCGGACGTGTAGCGATTCAAGAAGTTCTCAAAATTGATAAAACGTTGCGCCGTATCATTACAGAAGGAGCAGCTATCGAAGAAATTAGAAATGCGGCTAAAGATCAAGAGATGGTAACTCTTATGAATGATGGATTGCACAAAGTTATAGAAGGTATAACGACTGTTCAAGAAGTTATGCGTGAAACGGTTGCTTATTAATTAGCCAATCCCAATACATCACAACATCATATTCCAGTCAGAGGGGGGAAGAAATGAATGGCTCATATCGGTCTGAATATCAAGGAGTTACTTGGTAACATGCGAGATGCAGAAGCTTCTGATCTGCATGTATCGACCGGATCAGCGCCTATTATGCGGGTTCACGGTATGTTGCATACAGGCAAAGGAGCACTTCTTACTGCTAGTGATACAGAAGAAATGGCTCGAATGTTATTGCGAGACGATCAATGGGCTATTTTTCATCAAGCAGGCGAGTTGGATTTTGCTTATATGCTAGAAAATGGATCACGTTATCGGATCAATGTATTTCGGCAAAAAGGTCATATCAGTATTGCCGCAAGAGCGATCTCTGATCGTATTCCTACATTAGAATCGCTAGGATTACCTACGATGCTCAAAGGATTAACCGAAAAGCCACAAGGATTAGTATTAGTCACAGGCCCTACAGGTAGTGGTAAATCTTCTACACTGGCGGCAATGATTGGATATATCAATACACATCAGCGCAAGCATATTGTCACGTTAGAAGATCCTATTGAGTATTTGCATGAACATGGATATTCACTGGTAAATCAACGGGAAGTGGGTCATGATACAGCAAGTTTTGCCAACGGAATTCGGGCAGCTTTACGACAAGATCCTGATGTATTACTGGTAGGGGAAATGCGAGATTTGGATACAATCTCTGCTGCTGTAACCGCGGCTGAAACAGGGCATCTTGTATTCGCAACTTTGCATACCAGTGATGCACCACAGACCGTTGATCGGATTATTGATGTCTTTCCTGCTCACCAGCAAGGACAGATACGAATCCAGTTAGCTTCTGTGTTAACAGCGATCATTTCACAACGATTATTACCTTTAGCTGATGGGCAAGGGCGAGTATGTGCGACTGAGATTCTAATCCAGACGCCTGCGATCGCCAATCTAATCCGAACCGAAAAAACACATCAGATCAAAAGTCTGATGCAGACAGGGCGAATGTTAGGCATGCACACACTGGATATGAATATTCGTGAACTGTTGCAACGTGGACAAATTTTGCCAGCGGTTGGTAAGCCATATCTTTCCGAGGTGAATGCATAATGGCTCAATTTGAATATCAAGTACGAACCAATAGTGGTAAGCAGCTTAAAGGCACTTTAAATGCTACTGACAAAACAGCGGCGATGGAAGAATTACGTAAGCGTGGCTTAACGGTATTCTCGCTTAATGAACAGCGTATGACGCTGTTTTCCAAAGAAATCTATATTGGTAGTCCGGTCAAAACGATTCATTTTATTATTTTCTGTCGGCAGTTCTCCACCTTGATTCGTGCAGGAGTTACGATTCTAGATGCTACTCGAATACTAGCCGAACAGACCGAAAGTAAAGTGTTACGCAAAACATTGCAAGATGTATATGCTAGCCTGATGCGAGGCATTGCCTTATCACAAGCGATGCAGGAACATCGCAAAGTATTTCCGGCACTCTTTATCAGCATGTTACGAGCTGGCGAAGAATCCGGTGATCTGGAAGGTACATTAGATCGCTTAGCAGTTTATTTTGAAAAGCGTCATGGTACACGAGAAAAGATCAAATCAGCATTAACGTATCCAGTAACAGTAGGGTTGCTTGCTGTTGCGGTAACGGTGTATCTGCTAGCCGCTATTATTCCACAGTTTGTCAATATGTTTGCGTCGATGAATGCACAGTTACCTGCGATTACGGTGATTGTGTTGTCATTAAGTAATAGTTTGCAAAAGCAGTGGTATATCTGGGTACTGGTACTTCTGCTTATGATCATTTCATATATTATTGTTCAGCGTTCGGAGCGAGGAGCGTATTGGATCGATTATGCCAAGCTCAAAGTGCCTATTTTCGGAAAGTTGAATCAAAAAGGGTCGATTGCTCAATTTGCCCGTACGTTTTCTTCATTATATGCAAGTTCTGTACCTATTCTACAAGCCCTTTCGATTGTAGAAGAAGTAGCTGGTAACAAAGTGATCGAAGGGTATTTACGTCAGGCAGGGGACTCGTTACGCAAAGGAAATCCATTGTCTGAACCGCTCAAAAAAGCATGGGTATTTCCACCAATGGTTACACAAATGATCGCAATCGGGGAAGAAACAGGTGCTCTGGATCAGATGCTTGGTAAAGTAGCCGATTTTTATGAGATGGATGTCGATAATACGGTAGATCGGTTAAAGTCATTGCTTGAGCCGTTATTGATTACTTTTTTATCCGCTATTGTTGGTATTATTGTCGCTGCAATTATGTTGCCGATGTTTAGTCTATATAACAATTTGTAAGAAATGGCATCAAGGAATAACACTACATTTAATTAACTGGAGGAATTCAAAATGATGAGCAAAGTGATGAAACGTATGGGTAAAGAGGAAAAAGGGTTTACATTGATCGAGTTACTAGCAGTTATCGTAATTATGGCTATTATCGCAGTTATCGCGATTCCAATGATTGGTAATGTTATTAATAAATCCAAAGCAAATGGTGATCTAGCGACAGCTTCACAAGTATACAATGCAGCTCGTCTATATGTGATTGGTGAAAAAAATGGTGATTTCACTACTGCTGCGAACAGAACAGTAACATTGGCTAATATGGTAGATGGCGGTTATTTAAATGCTGATACAAGTTTACCAAGTTCAAAAGCAAAATTAACAGCAGCTACTGTAATATTTACAGACAAGGGTGAACTTACCAGTGTTACGCTTGCACCTGTAGGACAAGGATCAAACAATGGAACATATACAGCAGCTCAAGTTCTTAGTGCGACTCCCGCAACTCCTGCAACTAATTAAATAAGATTTGGCTACTAATCAAATGAAGCATTAAATTATAAAATCTATCAAAAACCTACAAAAGATCGGAACCATGTTTCCGGTCTTTTTGAAATCATGAACAAGAAAGTAGATTAGATCACGATGGACATCATGTTATGGATTAATATCTATATTGTTGTACTAGGAATGGTATTAGGCTCCTTTTTTCATGTGGTCGCCTGGCGTGTACCCGAAGGGCAGTCGATTATCCATCCTCCATCCAGTTGCTCGCATTGCCAGCATCGCTTAACAGCACTCGATATGATTCCTGTGCTCAGTTATATCGGTACAAGAGGACGATGCCGGCATTGTGCAACACGTATATCGATTCAATATCCTATTGGTGAAGCGATAACCGGCCTATTATTTTTATGGATATTTCTGCATTTTGGCTGGACAAGTGATACAGTAGTCGGTTGGTTATTGGTTAGCTTGTCGGTCATTATTACATTGTCTGATCTGCAAGTGATGAAGATTCCGAATAAAGTGTTACTGTTTTTTGCCCCTATTTTTCTAATCCTTATTGCATGGTTACCAGATGCGATTAGTCTAGGTTCCCATCTAGGTGGAGCAATAGCAGGCGGAGGTATATTATTGCTGATTGCTTTTATCAGTCGCGGTGGCATGGGGATGGGCGATGTAAAGCTTTTTGCTTTGTATGGATGGGTTATCGGATTGGCTAATGTGTGTCTTGCTCTTTTTATAGCGTGTTTACTTGGCACACTGATCGGGATTGGATTAAGACTACTTGGTAAAGTAGACAAGCAACAACCGATTCCATTCGGGCCTTTTTTAGCCGCCGGGACATTAATTTCTTTTGTATACGGATCACAGATCATTGATGCATATCTTTCGCTTATTGGTTAGGAGGAGAGTAGTTCCTATGTTTCAACGAAATTTACCTCATGTCGGCTTATCGCTGGAACAGACAGAGATTCGCTATGTATCGTTAAAAAAG
This sequence comes from Paenibacillus sp. KACC 21273, assembly GCF_028736095.1. NCBI lineage: Bacteria > Bacillati > Bacillota > Bacilli > Caryophanales > Paenibacillaceae > Paenibacillus > Paenibacillus sp. KACC 21273. The sequence goes on along the minus strand of NZ_CP117876.1, from coordinate 4,488,270 downwards.
AAAAAACAATGGGAATTGGAAAAGAAAAAGTTTTTGCCGATCCCTTCAGGTATTATTGTTGAAAATCAGATCGTAGATACAGAAAGTATGAATCATTTATTGCGCAAATGGGTGACCGAGGAAGGGTTAAAAGGAGAATCGGTAACACTTTCGATTCCGCCTTCTCGTATTCTGGTTCGTGCGATGAGTATTCCGAGTACCAATAGTAAGCAAGTCAGTCAATTGGTAGAACTTGAAGTCGAGACCGGATTGCATTTACCTTTCGAAAATCCAGTCTACGATTATATTGTGACATCGATTGATGAAGAACATACACACTTGCTTGTATTTGCTGCGCCAAGTCAGTTAATTAAAGACTATATTAGTCTTTTGGGCGATGTTGGGATCAAAGTAGCAGCTGTAGAATTATCGGCTACAGCATTAGCTAGAACGATTGTGACCGAGCATGGACGCTCTTTTTCCAATACGATGTTGATTCATCTTACAGATCATCTGCTAGATATTTATATGTTCCGCAGTGGACAACCTGTGTTTATGCGTAGTATCGAGTCTTCTCGTGGGCTAGAGGATATGTCTGTTCTGGATGATCTGAACACTTCATTATCCCGTCAACAGATTGATGATATTATTCCTGAAATCTCGCGTATGTTGAACTTTTATCAATACAGTCTCCATGACGGCTCTGTGAAGATCGAAGAGATTTTTGTAACAGGATTACCACAAGAACGAGAACTGCTGGCACATGAACTGAGTCAATCGTTATCTGATATTCAAGTCGAAGCGGTTGAACTGGAAACGACGCAGCATGCATTTCAGACTGATCCTGATTTGAATAGCTATCGGGTAGCTGTAGGTGCCGCTCTTCGTAGAGAAGATACCAAACCTATCAATTTACTGCCTCAAGAAAAAAGAGAAAAACAGCAATTTTCATATTCGACTATAGGTTTAATAGCCCTATGGATACTTGCTATGTGCGGATCTATTTTTTATATGATTAGTCAAAATGGAACGATTACCGAACAAGAACGTGCGATACAACAATGGAGTGATCGCAATGCAATGGCACAGTTGGAATTGTCTAAATGGAACGGCAATGGATCATCAGGTGCTGCTAATCAGTCTGTAGTCGATGCTGTGATGAATTATCGTATAGATGTGGTTAGTATATTGGATTCATTGACCAAACAATTACCGAAAAGTGGGATGATTCGCGATATTTCTTATAATCGTAGTTCAAATCTATTAGTGACAGCAAGTATGCGTAACTTTAACGATGCGGCTAATTATTTGGTGAAGCTACGGAGTATGCCTTTTGTTCAAGCGGCTTCAGTCAACAAAGCGACCAAAGATAACTCGGTCGATTCAGCAGTACGACCAACCAAAGGACAAGCTTCCTTGTATCTAGTGATCTACACTATAGATCTCCAACAACCAAGTGTAACTAACGATACGTATGCGCCATCATCTACTGCTGGATCATCAGAGGAAGGAGGAGTATCCAATGGAACAGCTCAATAAATATCGTAATGTCATTTTATTAGGGATTATCTTGTTATTTGTGATTTTATTAGCTTTTTACATGTGGGTGCTCTATCCTTTATCTCAGAAATCCGAACAGTATGATGTTCAGCTTAATCAAATGCAACAAGAATACAACCTGATCCAGACCAAAATTGCTCAGTTAAAAGGTAGTCAGCCTACCGATGCACAACAGGCGATTCAAGCGGCTATTCCTGCTACAGTAGCAAGTGAGAAGTTATTAATTCAATTACAGCAAGTCGATCAGACCAGTTATGCTCGTATTACAGATATTGAATTTGTAAATGTAGATAACAATAACAGCGGTGACATAACAGCTGAGAATCTAGGCGTAAATGTAGGGCAGATTCGAATGAATGCTGAACTGGAAGGCGGATATACCGAGATTCGGGAATGGATGAATCAATTGCAAAAGCTTCCACGCTTAATTACGGTCGATTCATTTAGCTTCCAACAACCATATACACCTGGCAAATCAGGTCCGATTTTGACAGCAAATGTGTCATTTACAGCTTATTATAACTCGCCTTGATCTTATATTGGAAAAGAATAAATAGGTTCAATGATTATAATGAAAAACTCTAAGTAGATCATATGCTTGGAGTTTTTTTCTATGTATAGGCAGAACATTATCTTCTACATTAAAGTAAAGAGTTTGTAATTTTGGAAGTCATTATCTAGAATAGACTATACATTTGAAGAAAGGAATGTGGAATGAATTGAATAGTAAAGTGTCTGCAATCAAGGTATTAAAATGGTTATTTGCTGTATCTACTATAGTTTGTGCAATCATCGGTTTTATATTTCCTGCACGATCATTTATATTAGGGCTGGTATCACTTTCTTTGTCTCTTCATTTATTTTGTATGTGTATTGATGCACGCATGAATCCTAACTCCAAACAATCGTATTCGCCTATCCTTATGCTTATGATCGTAGGAATTATTAATTTTATTGTAAGTATAATCGTTCTTTCTACTTAGTAAGTGATGATCTAATGTAATTATGACTTCAAATAGACTATAGTAATACATAATTGATTGACTATTCATCCTATGGAGGTACTTATGATTCCTTTTGATCCTTTATCTCATCCTTATGCTTCAGAACGACAACCGGTCTATGCAAATAATGGCATGGTCGCTACTTCGCAACCGTTAGCAGCGCAAGCAGGATTAGATATTTTGAAAAAAGGTGGCAATGCGATTGATGCGGCAATTGCGACAGCCGCTTGCTTGACTGTTGTTGAACCAACATCTAACGGAATCGGAGGCGATGCTTTTGCAATCGTCTGGACGCAAGGCAAGTTACATGGGCTAAATGCTAATGGGCCTGCACCGCAAAGTATCTCTATTGAAGCGATTCAGCAAGCAGGGCATGAGAAAATCCCAACCCATGGCTGGATTCCAGTCACAGTGCCGGGAGCACCATCCGCATGGCAAGCATTATCGCAAAAATTCGGCAAATTGCCTTTAACCGAAGTGCTTCAACCCGCAATTGATTATGCAGAACAAGGATTTCCGGTATCCCCAACGTTAGGATATTACTGGAATCTGGCGTATGAACGTTTTGCTAACATATTGACAGAAGAGCAGTATCAGAACTGGTTTACAACGTTTGCTCCAAAAGGAAGAGCACCACGCATTGGTGAAATATGGCGTTCACCAGATCATGCAAAGACATTACGAAGTATTGCTGAGACAGGCGCAGAATCGTTTTATCGTGGTGAACTGGCAGAGCAGATCGATAATTATTCTCGTCAATATGGTGGATTTTTGCGTAAAGAAGACCTAGCGGCATATTATCCTGAATGGGTCGATCCGATCGGAGTCCATTACAAAGGTTATGAAGTCTGGGAGATTCCACCATCTGGTCAAGGATTGATTGCGTTGATGGCTCTTAATCTGCTAAATGGATATGGATTTGCAGGCAGAGATACAGTAGATACACATCATAAGCAGATGGAAGCGATGAAGTTAGCCTTTAGCGATGGACTCAAATACATTACTCAACACGATAAAATGACAACCAAATTAGAAGATTTGTTATCTGATCATTATGCAGAGGAACGGCGAGCATTGATCGGCGAACGTGCATTACAGCCTGAAGCAGGCAAGCCAAAATCAAGTGGAACGGTTTATCTAGCCACCGCAGATCATGAAGGCAATATGGTCTCATATATCCAAAGCAACTATATGGGATTTGGCTCAGGAATCGTGATTCCCGGTACAGGGATTGGACTACAAAATCGCGGACATTCTTTTTCACTTGATCCTACGCATGATAATCGCTTAGAACCGGGGAAAAAGACGTACCATACGATTATTCCAGGCTTTTTGACCAAAGACGGTCAGCCACTTGGTCCTTTTGGAGTGATGGGTGGATTTATGCAACCTCAAGGTCATGTGCAGGTGGTAATGAATATGATCGATTTCCATCTTCATCCGCAAGCAGCACTGGACGCTCCACGCTGGCAATGGGTAGAAGGCAAAGTGATCGAGATTGAACCGAATTTCCCTGAACATCTCGCTCAAAGTCTGATTCGCAAAGGACATCATATTGTACGTGCTAATAGTGTTGGTGGATTTGGACGTGGACAGATTATTTTGCGTGATCCCGAGACAGGTGTATTGATCGGTGGAACAGAGTGGCGTACCGATGGTACAATTGCGGCTTGGTAATACGATAGAGATCAAAAGCCACTATTCTATAAAGTGCAGAACAAGATCCTAACTGAAATAAATCTACATCGATCTAAAAAAAGCGCTTGATCCACAGGAAACAAGTGGAGATCAAGCGCTTTTGCATATTATTTACACACTTGAGGTTCGGGTTCGATATCTAGTATTTCCGATTCTTCTCTTTTACCGAACCAAGCTTCGACTTTGCGGATAAAAATAAATCCGATAATAACGAATAATGCTACAAATAATAATTTCAACGGTTGCTGGAAATAGCTAGCCCAATCGGCTCCGATAAATGAAATGATAAAGATCATCATGCCCCGACCCAGACCTGCGGCAATTACAAAAGAACGGAATTTGATGCCACTGAGTCCAGCAGCCACATGAAGCAATGTAAAAGGACCAAATGGTAACAAACTAAACATAAAAATATACATAAATCCGTTATTTTTCATCCAACGTATACTTTTTTGGACAGCTTTATTATGAGAAAAGCGATCGATATATTTGTAATGGGAAAGCTTACGCACTAACCAGAACATCAGAATAGCCCCACTCATTATACCGATCCAAGAGTACAATACACTCCACCATAATCCAAAAGCCGCCACATTAAGCCCGATCACAACAATAATAGGTAATAGAGGAATAAAAGAGATTAGAAAAGCGATCAATATACTAAACCATGGACCGAGAGCACGATATTGATCCATCAGATGATTGATATCACCTTCTTGGAGATAAGACATGAATTGTGCAATATCCATAGCCACGTTCCTTTCGTTCAATTGATTCTATATCTTTATTTACCCAATCATGCCTATAAATTCTCGGTTATTATGATCTTTATGTTATTTTTTACACTGGAATATATTATTGTTGTTCAGCAAGCTCATCCCGACGACCGAACCATGCTTCAATACTACGACTACAGATAAAGCAGATAATCACAAACAGCAACACCAACAACAGATTCCACGGATTCTCACGATAACGAGACAGATCGGCACCGATAAATGATACGGCGAACACCATAATCCCTCGTCCAAAAATAATCGCTATCATAAAAGAACGAAATCGTATCCCGCTTAGTCCAGCAGCCACATTTAACAATGTAAACGGACCTACAGGAAAAAGACTCAGTAAAAAAATATAATTAAAGCCATTATTTCGAATCCAACGTCTTGTAGTAACGACTTTGGGATTATGTACAATCCGTGACAGGTAGCGATGTTCTGACAACTTACGCACCAACCAGAATGCGGTCAGTGACCCTGCTGTAATACCAATCCACGAATATAGAAAACCGATCCATAACCCGTAAACAGCCGCATTTACACCCAGAATAACAATCGTAGGTAATGGAGGGATAAAGGATTTGAGAAAAGGCAATAACATACTAGCAAGCGGACCCAATGAACGATATTCACTCATCCAACTTTTCAAATTTTCTTCCGTCAAATAAGACAACCACTGCGAAATATCCATAACCTCTCTAAATCCTTTCTGTTAAGCGCTTGGCACTAAAAGCGCGACCTCATTCAATCAAAAGTGATTTTTGCAACGCAAAATATCTTACAATAAGCGCTTGGCATTAAAAGCGCGACCTCATTCAATCAAACATGATTTTTGCAACGCAAAATATCTTTCCATTCATTTCATTTTATTATAACGGATAGATTAGCAAAAAAGGCGAATGACAAACAGTTGTCGAATTATTTAACATTCAAGTTATTTTTCACCAATCGCTATTATTCTAACAAAGGAGCACACCCGAGCATTATGCATATCATTCTTCGTCTTTCTCGCAAAATGGTAAGAATGCGCAAATCGGTATTAGCGACAACTACATTATTATTTGTGTTATTGTCAGCCACGATAGCGTATATGATCGAACCGGATACATTTACTCACTGGTTTAACGCGTTGTACTGGGTATTGACCACAATGGCAACTGTGGGTTACGGCGATTATTTTATGAAAAGTATAGGTGGCAAAATATTTACTGTATTTTTGTATATTTTCGGTATTGGTCTACTAAGCTTAATCATTAGTAAGATTGTAGATTCGATGGGAGAATATAACCGAAGAAGAGGAGCAGGTAAATTGAAATATGTAGGGCAAGATCATATCATTATTATCAATTGGAGCAAAAAAGCACATTATGCAATCGATGAATTATTTGCCAGCAATCCAGAAATAGATATCGCAATTATCGACCAATTGGAAAAGCATCCATACGATCATCCACAAGTCCATTATGTCAATGGTGATCCAACCAAAGACGAGACATTACAACAAGCCGAGATCAGTACTGCGCGTGCGGCGATTATTTTTGCAGATTCCCGAATTGATGATGCTTCTTTGGTCGATGGCAAATCTTTGTTGGTCGCTTCCAGTATTGAACGATTAGCTTCCCATGTACATACTACTGTTGAAATTATGTTAGAAAATCATATCAAAAACTTCCATCATGTACATGTTAATGAATTTGTATTGTCTCATGATGCGATTTCACGACTAGCTGTTCGCTCTGCACTCAATGAAGGCAATAACGATGTATTAGCTCAATTGCTCAATCGTCAGTACGGCGAAGATATTTATCATATACCAACAGATGCAAGCTGGCATACGTATGGTGAAGCTTTTCAAGCACTGCTGTCTCAAGGAGCTACATTGATCAGTGATCGCAACGATATGACGATTAATCGTAAATTAACTGAACATATTCCAGCAGAAGCCAAATTATTTGTTATTTGTGATCCTGATACCCATACTCGTCTAATCAATAAATTCTAATAAAAAGCCTGTACATTACAATAGCCTGCGGTGTCAGCATGCTTCAAATTGGGCTATACTATAGTAGATATTATGATACAGTATCGCAAGACATCTTCATTTATTTTGTATGGCAAAGGAGTTCAAATCAAATGTCTAATTCTCATACATTCAAACCAGTACGAGTCAAACACCTTACAATCGGAGAAGGAAAGCCTAAGATTTGCGTGTCTTTAACAGGAAGTACCACTGAACAATTAGTAGAAGAAGCACATGCCCTCAAATTAGCTGATATTGATATGGTCGAATGGCGTGTCGATTTTTTTGAGCAAGTAGAGCAACTGGATATGGTCACTCATACACTGGAACGTATCCGTGATATTCTTCCATCGACTCCGCTTATTTTTACATTTCGTAGTGCCAAAGAAGGCGGGCAATATGAATTAAGCAGTAGTGATTATGTGGCATTGAATCAGGCGGTAGCTTCAACAGGTGAAGTGGATCTGATAGATGTAGAACTATTTAATGAAGCAACAGATATTGAACAATTGATTACAACAGCCCATCAACATGATACATTTGTGATTATTTCCAACCATGATTTTCATCAGACACCACCTAAAGAAGAAATCATCTCACGTCTATGTCGTGCCCAACAATTGGGTGCAGATATGACCAAAATCGCTGTTATGCCTCAAAGCAGTAGCGATGTGATCACTTTACTGGATGCAACCAATACAATGAAAGAACAACATGCTGATCGCCCGATGATTACAATGTCGATGGCAGGCAAAGGCATGATTAGCCGCTTAACAGGAGAATTATTCGGATCAGCTATTACATTCGGTGCTATCCAAAAATCATCTGCTCCCGGACAAGTACCTGTGTCTGAATTGAGAAGTATTTTGAATATGTTACATGCTAATTTATAAGTGAATATTGTAAAGTCTCTCTGCATAATTAGAGGGACTTTTTTTATATCTCAAAAGAATATGGAAAAAAGATCATTCGTTATGTCTATCTAATCTTTCGCTCCGAGTTAGCTGCCAATGTTTATTCCTCTGTTATTTATCTGTACAATAAAAATATAATATGATTAGAAAGTAGGTATTGGTATGTATTTGGTGAACGAACATGTACAACCTGTAGAACGCGCAACATTACTTCGTTTTCAGCAAGATCATCATATACAATTGCCAGCAGCTTATTGTGAATTTGTACAGCAATATGGAGTAGGTACGTATTGTGGAGTATTGAATATAGAACGTCCAGATGCTCAGCAGTTACAAGAATTTGTAGAATATCAGTTGTGGGAAAATGATGAACATAGCCCGATTACGAATGAACAGCTAGCTGAATGTATCGTGATTGGAACAACGATTGATGGAGACTTTCTAGCTCTTCATCCTCAAGTGAGTGATCTATTATGGTTACCGAGGCATTCTACTGAGATCGAAGTACGCCAGTATGATTCTCAAGCTTCATGGATCGAGATGATGGATCAATGGTTGACGATGTCTTACGGGGATTCTTTTCAGAAGATACAACAACATCGTTATTATGAGTCATGGACTCTATCTCAACAACATCGTTCGCTGACATTTCACCCATCTGAAGAAGGTAACAATTTGCTTTCGATCAGTTCAAGTGCAGAGCAGTTAACACAGGTTGCTGATCAGATTAATACGCAGCTGCCAGCAGATTTGAAGATCGAATCTCCATACAGTTGTTTGTTATTCTGGCGCTCTATTCAAGGGTATGCTCGCTTTAATTATGCTTATGGTTATGAAGTAGCGCTTTGCTATGATGATACAGAGGAAGAAGCAAAGGAACGATTGGTAGAACTCCTGTTACAATATCAGATTTATTGATTTGACGATATACAATGATGCCTCTTTAAAAATAGGAACAAATGTTCTATAATGAGATATATAATTCTGATAACAGGATATACTGAATATATTATAGAGACGTATACATCTTATATTTTTACTATTTAAAGGAGGATTTATATGGCTATTGAACTGACAGAAGGATATGTAGATGCACTTGCACCTAATGCGGCGGCAATTAAAAATGCTAAAGGATTAATTCAAAAAAATAAATTAGTACAACTTCATCAAACAGAGGATGGTACTTTACTGTTTGGAGAGTGCGCAGGTAGTGGCAAAAGCAATTACGCATGTTCTGTAGACTTTATACAAACAGACAAAGAACCAACTTCCAGATGTAGTTGTCCGAGTCGCCAATTTCCATGCAAACATGCTTTAGCGCTTATGTACGCTTACGTCTCAGGGCAGACATTTACAACCGCTACAATTCCGGAAGATATCGCAGATAAACGTGCCAAAATCGAAAAGCGGGAAGAAAAAGCTGCTGCTGTAGAAAGTGATCCTACACAGAAAAAGGCACCAAAAAAGAAAACAGTCAACAAAAATGCATTGAAAAAGAAAATCCAGACTCAATTAGAGGGATTGGATATTTTAGAAAAGTTCACCTTATCATTGATCCGCAACGGTCTAAGTACAGTCGATGCTACAGTCGTTAAGCGCATTCAAGAACATGTCAAACAAATGGGCAATTATTACCTTACCGGTGCGCAAGTCGAATTGCGTCGTCTGGCGGGACTGTTATCTCCGAAAAACAATCCTGAAGCGAACTATACATATGCAGTAGAACAATTAACGCTTATTCATGCGTTGATTCGTAAAGGCAGGACTCATTTACAGTCGAAGCTGGAAGACCCAGAGTTGGCTTTGGATGCGGAGTCTACGATTGAAGAATGGTTAGGGCATGCATGGCAACTTAGCGAATTGGAACAATATCAGCGTATGACAGAGAACGCAGAATTAATTCAATTAGCATTTACGAGCTATGATGATCCGGGAAGAATGGAATTTGTTGATCTGGGATACTGGTTAGAATTAGGCAGTCAACAGATCCGCCGAACGTTGCAATATCGTCCGTACAAAGCAGCCAAACATATTCGGGAAGAAGATACGTTTACCGAAATTGCTTGTCCGAAGCCTCTTTATGTATATCCAGGGGATCTTAATCCACGTGTCCGTTGGGAAAGTCTAACGACCCGAGCGGTGACCGAGCAAGATGTGCAGTCTATTCATGCACAAGCTTATCGTTCATTTGCAGAAGGAATCAAAGTGATCAAAAATCAACTGAAAAATCCACTGGCTGATCCGTACCCGGCACTTTTGCTTCAAGTTAGTCAATTTTATCAAAGTGACGATCAACGATTGGTGATTCAAGATGCTGAAGGACAAACGATAGGACTTACCGATATTTCGCTACCGATTGGTACCAGCACAGGATTACTTCCTTACTTACCACAAGAAACGTTGCAAAATGTGACGGTGCTGTTGGTATTTGAACATCAGATGGATACAGGTCAATTAATCGCTCAACCACTTTCTATTATTAATGGGAATGGAATTATGCGTTTGTTATATTGATAAACCAGTAGATGGTTAGAAGAAAGTTATATGGAGTACATCGCTACTAGAGGAATTGTATCGGGAAATCTATTTGGCTATTGTTGATTGGCAGTAGAACCACTGAAATATATGATTCAACAACTGTAAAGTTTATCATCCCATGTAGCAAAAAGTGTAAAAGCACCTATAGATTGTTAGGAGGGTATACGTATGAGTACAGCTTTATTACAAGAATTGTATCAAGAAACGAGACGACTCTATATTGCAGGCAGTGAATTAGCTGTAGAAGATATACGCTTACGCAAATTGTTACCTCGATTTCAACAGTTAGGCGAGAAAGCACCTATTTTTAAGCGTCTTGGAGATCAGATCGAAAGTATAATGGATCAGAATAATGATGTTAGTAGTGCTGAACGTTTGCAGAATCTTACTTTGTTGTTATCGTCTGTGCTTCATACTCAAGGCAGTGTAACGGTTGAAGGCGATCTGAAGCCTTTAGGAGTGAATCATCCACAAGATGTAAGTCTAAATTCATATACAACCTATTCTTATCGCAAATTAGCTCCTGTCGTACAAGCGTTGTCTACCACAGGTGGCGGACGTCTTGAAGTGATTGATCATGCATTCAAAGAAGGAATATTTCAAGATATTCGACTAATGCCACTTGCTATACAAGGATTATATGATGCGTATTCAGAAATTGCAGAACTGATGACTTATAAGATAGTTCCTTCTTATGGATTAGCGATTCTTCCGTATTTGAGAGATATTTTCAATCCTCAAGGAGACAAAAAAGAAGTACGTAAGCTCACAGCGATTCATACTATTTCCCAAGAGCACCAATTGGATCTACTGGATTGGTATGGAGAACTATCTCGATCTGCATCGGATGATATTCGAGCAACAGCGATTCGCTTTTTATCCGGGCATGAACAGTATGTACCGGAATGTATAGCGTGGACCAAAGAGAAAAAGAAAACAGTGCGTGCATCTGCTTATTATGCACTTGCTGGTAGTGACTCCAGCGAAGCGATAGCCTGTCTTTTGACAGCATCAGCAGGTAAAGATTTGGAATATGTTGTAGAGGCTGTTCGTTATCAAGAGGTATCAGCAGATTTGGAAGCACAGTTGGCGACTGTTTTTGCTAGCGATGTAGAGCAAGTTATTCAGTCAGAACATCAAGAATCTGTAGAGTACAAAGCAATCGAAAAGATAGCAGAACGCTTACTATTATTCGGTAAAATGTGGACGCATAGCCAAAATGAAACGGTTCATCAAAGTTATCGGGATATGTTGCAACATTATACGTATTTGTACAATCTGAGTGCTTCTCATCAGATTACAGATTGGCGTAATCTATTATGGGATGCGGCTCGTTATATCGAACATGTAGGCACTTCCAAAGATTTGGAATTATTATATGAAGTGTCTGAAAAAGATGCTGATTTTGTGCCATCTGCTTTCCGTCTATCGCTACAGATGTTGTCTCCAAAACAAGTGTACGATCATTATATTGGCGGTATGGTAGCTCAAATGAAAGCCAAAATTAATAAAGAAGCCAAAAAACGTCTTGGCAAAGTGATAGCGACGATGAGACCGATGTTACTCGAAAATGCATATGAAAGTGTCTCATTAGGGTATCAAGAACAACATGTGTATACGCAAAAGATTTTGCCATTAGCTGAAGTAGAACAAAAATGGGACAAGCGGTGGTTGGAATTTGCGATGAAGCAAGATGATGTTGAACTGGTAGCGGCTCTGGCTCGCCCTGGTGTTGCAGGAGTAGAAGAATTTTTACGCCAAAAATTGCAGGACAATCCAGAGTTTCGTAATCGTACAGCTACATTGATTTTACGTGCTCTTGAAGAACGTCTGGGTATCTCCAAAGAAGATAAGCGTCAACTGATGTGGCAAGCTATCGACGATCGTCGCAATTCCAATTCATATATGTTTGAACCTTATATTATTCATTCTTTTTTAGAATTTCCTGTTGAAGATATAGAGCGATTAGAGGCTTTGTTACCAGAAAATCGAGAAGCAACGATTCCCAAGTTTAGAGGGTATGCAGCAGAACAATTAGAGTTCGTAGTCCACACATTGAAAGGGATGAAATAATGAGTACACCTGAATCTTTACAAGATACGATGAGACAGTCGGCAGAATTATTGTATGCGCACGAGTTAGAAGCGTTACGTCAACATGATAGTGGCAAAGTTCCGGCAGGCTGGCAAATGTCACCGCAATCTGTACTGACATTTATTACAGGTGGAAAAGCAGGCAAAGTAACAATTACACCTAAATATATCGGTAATCGGCGCTTGGTCGAAATGGCGATTGCTACATTAGTAACTGACCGTGCGCTATTGTTAATCGGTGAACCAGGAACAGCCAAGTCGTGGTTATCTGAAAATTTGGCGGCAGCTATCTATGGTCATTCTAATCTGGTTGTACAGGGAACAGCTGGAACCAGTGAAGAACATGTACGTTATTCTTGGAACTACGCGATGTTGCTTGCTAATGGCCCGACACCAGAAGCATTGGTACAAAGTCCGATTATGCGTGCGATGGAACTGGGTGGTATAGCTCGATTTGAAGAAATATCGCGTTGCGCTTCAGAAGTGCAAGATGCATTGATATCGATTTTGTCTGAAAAAACAATCTCGGTACCCGAATTAGGCAAAGAAATGAATGCTCGCAAAGGGTTCTCGATTATTGCAACAGCGAATACACGAGATCGTGGAGTCAATGAAATGTCAGCCGCTCTCAAGCGACGTTTTAATATTATTGTGTTACCTGCTCCATCTAGTCTGGAGACCGAGATCGATATCGTACGCAAACGTGTAGGCGAGATTGCTTCTGCTTACGATCTTCAAGCCGCTGTACCGGCAGATGAAGCGTTGCTCAAAGTCGTGACCATATTCCGCGAATTACGCAGTGGAATGACACTGGATCGCAAAGATAAATTAAAATCGCCAGCAGGGATTATTTCTACCGCAGAAGCGATCTCATTATTAACGAATAGTATGGCTTTAGCAGCAAGCTTTGGTAGCGGTGAATTGACCGATGAAGATTTAGCCGCAGGATTGCAAGGCGCTATCGTCAAAGACGATGATAAAGATCGGATTGTCTGGAAAGAGTATCTGGATAATGTAATGAAAAAGCGGGGAGAGCAGTGGCGTGGTCTGTATCAAGCTTGTAAGGAGATGAACGAGTGAGTAGCCAGCTTGAGCTTGGTATCGGTGTGCATATTTTCGGAGTGCGTCACCTTTCCCCGGGCGGCTCCAAGCATCTATTGGACGATCTGAATCGGATCAAGCCCAAAATTATTTTGATTGAAGGGCCTTCTGATGCTACATCAGAGATTCAGCATATTACACAGCGCAAAACAAAGCCACCGATCGCTATTCTTGCTTTTACAGAAGAATTGCCTGTACGAACAGCACTATGGCCACTAGCTTCCTATTCTCCTGAATATCAGGCGATGAAATGGGCAGCAGATCACAAAGCACAATCGTTATTTATTGATTTGCCTTCGTCAGTCATGATCGCTCTGCAAGATATACGTCGACTTGAACGACAGCAACAGATAGAATCTCCATCTGTACCAGATCCAGAGCAGACGGTTCCTCAAGCAGAAGTATTGCCAGAGTCGGTACATGAATCGCTGTATGATCGGATCGCGCAATTAGCTGGTGAAGATGATTATGATATGTATTGGGAACGGAATTATGAACATAATCTCAATGAACATGCGTATCGGCAAACGATATTACAGTTTTCAGAGCAGATGCGTCAATTAACAGAAGCAGAAGAAAAAGACTCTTTTACCAATCAATATGCTTATAATGCTATTCGTGAAGCGTATATGCGCAGACAGATCAAGCAAGCGCTAGAAAGTGGATATCAACCACACGAGATTATGGTAGTCTGTGGTGCGTATCATGCAGCTGCATTAAGTGATCTATCGGATACGATGACAGATCAAGAATTACAGAGTCTTCCGGTCTCTTCAACCAAGCTAACGTTGATGCCGTATTCTTATTATAAGTTGTCGTCTATGTCTGGATACGGTGCTGGCAACCATGCCCCTCATTATTATGAAATGATGTGGCAACAGATGAACCGAGGAGCATTGGAAGAATTACCTCATCTGTATTTATCTTCTGTGGCTCGCTTATTGCGTCAGTCAGGTACTCATCGTTCGACTGCGGAAGTTATTGAAGCGGTACGGATGGCGCAATCTCTGTCTGCTCTGCATGGTGGTCATATTCCAGTCTTACGTGATCTGCAAGATGCAGCGCAGACATTACTCGGACATGGTGATCTAACAGTCATTGCCGAGTCGTTAGCACAGATTAATGTAGGGACAACGATCGGGCAATTGGCTGAAGGGGTCAGTCAGACTCCGATTCAAGATGATCTTAATCGCTTGTTACATCAATTAAAGTTAACAAAATACAAAACAACGATTGCTCAAGATTTGATGCTTGATTTGCGTGAAAATCGACGTGTTCAATCTAAAGAAGCGGCTTTTCTGGATCTGCATCGTTCCTTTTTATTTCACCGCTTGCGTTTGTTAAATATTCAGTTTGTACATCAGCAACAGACCGGGCAGGATCAAGCTACATGGGCAGAGCGCTGGGTAATACAATGGTCGCCTGAAGTAGAAATTCAAGTAGTAGAATCGACTTTGCTTGGAGAAACAGTTGAGATTGCGGCGGCTTATGTTTTACAGCAAAAGTTAGATCGTTGTTCTACGATTGCCGAAGCCTCTGACCTGATCTTAATTGCTTGTGAGAGTGGAATGGTCTCGCAGTTAGAAAATGGTCGTCAGACCTTGCAACAATTAGCTGTTGACAATCAAGATGTGATACAGATTACGCTGGCGGCGAGAAGCTTATCCAAAATTATTCAGTATGGTGATATCCGTCGTATAGATACAACACCTTTAATTCCATTGCTAGAACAGTTATTTAAGCGTGCTTCTTTATTTCTGGTGAGTAGTTGTCAATGTAATGATGATGTAGCCCATGAAATGATGAAGTCAATCAGTGAACTGCATACGATTGGACTTGATCATATCGAGCAATTGGATTATGAGCTGTGGTTACAACAACTGACAGAAGTGATGGAACGAGACGATCTGAATGCTAAA
Source organism: Paenibacillus sp. KACC 21273 (assembly GCF_028736095.1). NCBI lineage: Bacteria > Bacillati > Bacillota > Bacilli > Caryophanales > Paenibacillaceae > Paenibacillus > Paenibacillus sp. KACC 21273. Next base: position 4,472,665 of record NZ_CP117876.1, on the reverse strand, counting down.
TTATCTGGATTTGCTTGTTCTCTGTTAATTGAGCGTAATCAAGTATCTTCTACCCAATTAGCTGCTGAAGTCTCACGCCGATTATCTCCTGGTGTCCCTGCTGATCTGGGAGCAGGTTGGTTTGAAGGATTATCCAGTCGTAATCGTTATATGTTATTATCGCGTGCAAGCTTATGGGAACAGTTACATCAATATATCGAATCGTTAGAAGATGATGATTTTATACGTGCACTGGTCTTTTTAAGACGTGCTTTCAGTACTTTTTCGCCGTCAGAAAAAAATATGATTGCTGAGTTATTAGGAGAATTATGGGGCGTGAATGCCGAACAAGCTGCTGAAATCCTGACCGAAGAATTGAAGGAGGAAGAAGCCAAAATGATCGATGACCTGAATGATTTTGAGTTCGAGGACTTTTGACTATGACTCCTACTCATGATGAACAGAAAAGATTGTCCCGTTGGCGATTGATTCTAGGAGCTGAAGCAGAGCAACAGTTAGAACGTCAGACTTCTAGCGGAATCGAAGGAATAACACTGACAGAAGAAGAACAGATTATGGATCAAGCATTAGCAGCCATTTATGATGATACTTCAGGTCAGGAAGCGCAGTCAGGTAACAACCGAAATGGTGGCAAAGGCGCAGGCAAAGGGCCCTCTTCACCGACATTAACACGCTGGCTGGGAGATGTACGTACTTTTTTTCCAGAAGATGTTGTATCTATTATTCAAAATGATGCGATGGAACGCAAAGGGTGGAAACAGCTATTATTTGAACCGGAAGTGTTAGCACAGGTCAAACCTGATATTACACTTGTCGGCACTCTTATGGCACTCAAAGGCAAAATTCCAGAGAAAACCAAAGAAACGGCACGTTTACTTATTCAATCGGTAGTGGATGATTTGGTCAAACGATTGGAACAAGATATGCGTCGTGCAGTCACAGGAGCGCTAAATCGCAGGCAACATTCTCCTTTGCCTTCATTAAGCGGAATCGATTGGAAGCGAACGATTCAACGTAACCTCAAGCATTATAATCAGGAGCGTCGTCAGATTATTCCTGAAAAGTTTTATTATTTTGATCGAGCACGTCGTAGTCACGAATGGAAAGTGATTATTGATATTGATCAGAGTGGATCTATGGCAGATTCGATTATTTGGGCTTCAGTAACCGCTTCTATTTTTGCTAGTATGCCTGCTCTGGATACAAGAGTAGTCGCTTTTGATACCAGTGTTGTTGATCTCACTGAACAATGCAACAATGATCCGGTAGATATGTTGTTCGGGATACAGCTAGGTGGAGGAACCAATATTGATAAGTCTGTGGCTTATTGTGAACAATTTATCGAAGAACCCAAAAAGACATTGTTTATTTTGATCTCTGATCTATATGAAGGTGGTAGTCAGGCACGTCTGATTCGCCGTATGCGTGAACTGAAAGAAGCAGGGGTCAAAACATTATGTCTGCTAGCTTTATCAGATGAAGGTAAGCCTTTTTATGATAAGCAATTAGCACAAAAATTTACCCGTGATGGTACGCCGAGCTTTGCTTGTACACCAGCACTACTCCCTGCACTGGTTGAAGGTGCTCTTAAAGGTCAAGATTTGAGTGATCTAGTGAAACGTTTGGGGATTGCTATCGACTAATGTACAGCTTGATTTTGATGCATATATATTTACAACTGGTATAGAGCAAAGATTAAGCAAAATCAGGGAGTTGTGATCAATGAAGTCTATTTTTCTTATTCGTCATTGTCAGGCAGAAGGGCAAGCACCTGATGCGCAATTAACTACGCTCGGACAAGGGCAGTCGATGTATCTAGCTGATTTTTTAAACGATTTTTCGATCGATTATATTGTATCTAGCCCTTATGAACGAGCTTATCGCACGATCGAACCTCTTGCTAGTAGAAGATCATTATGCATTCATACAGATACTGATCTGCAAGAACGAGTATTGTCTCAAGAAAATCTACCCGATTGGTTAGAAAAGCTCAGATTAACATTTGATGATCTGGATCTGTGTTATACCGGTGGGGAATCGAGCCGGCAAGCGATGGATCGAGGGATAGCTGTACTTGATAAAGCGATACGTACTGATGCGAAGCAGATTGCAGTGGTCTCACATGGTAATTTGATCTCCCTATTGCTTAAATATTATGATGAGCAGATCCAATTTGAACACTGGCAAGCTTTGTCTAATCCTGATGTGTATCAATTGGTATTTGATGATGAATATCAGTTGATTCGTATGCAGCGGATCTGGCAATAAATGAAGGATTCGACAGCACCAAAAGATAAAGTATTCGTGGAGTTGAACCATCCCTTATGCTATGATGAGACTGAGGTGAACACAATGAGTACAGAACAAGAACACAATGAAGTAACAGAAGAATCCAAGCAAGCACAAAAAGTCAGCCAGGCTGAAGCAGCAAAACGTTTGTTGGCGATGAAAAAGCAAGCCAACCAACCAGGTAAAGGTTCTAATAATGGATTTGACGGCGGCGGTAAAAAGATGAAAAGCCAGATGACCAAAAAAGTAAATAACCAACGTAAGAAAATGGGAACCTAAGCACACATTTATACCAGTGCTACCCGATGAAATTACCAAAGACCGTATAACCAAAACAATCTTATCTCTTGAAGTAAACCTATTCAGTCGATACTGAGTAGGTTTATTTTTTTTATCTATTTTGTATATCTGTTTTATATGTAAGGTAGTTATCCGCATCATTGGAAATAGTGTGATACGAATCGTATTGTCACTACAGCCAGTTAATACTTCTAGTGATCGCTACAAACTACTGATTCTCCTATTTAAAAGGGATCGGTTTTTGCTTTATTTCGCTTCATGTTATGATGGAAGAAGAGCATGAACAGAAGCGGAGGACAGCAAGGCATGAAGAATTTACTGGTAACCGGTTATCGTGCGCACGAGCTGAATATTTTTGGACAAAAGCATGAAGGTATTCCTTTTATTCAGCAAGCATTACGTAGCAAATTAATTCCACTGATCGAAGAAGGATTGGAATGGGTGATTACACCGGGGCAGTATGGTGTAGATTTGTGGGCATGTGAAGTGGTGATTGCACTCAAAGAACAATATCCTCAATTACGCTTATCGATTATTTCAGCATTTGCCAATCCAGAAGAAAAGTGGAGTGAAGATAAAAAGACCTATTATGAAGAGATTTGTAAAGGGGTCGACTATTATGGTCTGGTGAGCAAGCAGCCCTATCAAGGGATCTGGCAATTTACTGCTCGGGATGATTTGTTATTTCGCAAAACAGATGGTATTTTGTTAGTTTATGATGAAGATGGAGGCGAGGGAAGCCCTCGATTTTTCAAAGAAAAAGCGTTAAAAAAACAGCAGTCTGATGGATATGTATATATCAGTATCAGTTCGGAAGATATTCAAAGTATCGCAGATGAACAGCAACTCGATCAGCAATTGGAAGAATCGTTTACAGAATCGCCGACTGATATGATCGATGCAACCAATCCGAATATTGATCCTTTTGAAGAGATTTGACCGATTCGGAAAAAAGTAGGTAAAAAGGAGGAGTGAAGCATGATTGGTATTAGCGCGTGTCTGACCGGTATTGCCTGTAGATATGATGGAAGAAGCAACCTCGTACGACCGTTAGATCAACTGATTCAGCAAGGCAAAGCAGTAGCTTTTTGTCCTGAAGTGTTAGGTGGTCTGACTACACCACGCGAACCAGCAGAGATTGTAGGGGGAACAGCCGAAGATGTGTGGTTAGGCAATGCCAAAGTGATCACAATTTCAGGCGAAGATGTAACCCAATCGTTTCAAGCAGGAGCCAAAAGAGCATTGGAGCAAGCGCAACAAGCGCAAATTACTGTTGCAGTGCTAAAAGCCAATAGTCCTTCGTGCGGAAGTCAGATGGTCTATGATGGTACATTTAGCGGTAATAAAATCATTGGTTCCGGTCTAACCGCAGCTCTTTTTCGCCAAAATAATATTCAAGTAGTCGATGAGCATACCTGTGATTTTTTGTTCGAAGAATATAAGCTACTGTAGTCTTGCTTCAGTAAAACAATATTAGATCACCAAAGATATGATGAACAAGCTTATCTTGTAATATAAAAAAGATCATGTTATACACTCTACGCTAGATACCATTATTGGATCTCTTCATGTAGGTTAGGGTGTATTCACATGATCTTTTTTATCAAAATAGTATACGTGCAGTCGCTCTCGGACAAATTAAATTGATCATTAGCTAGATATTCACTTTCAGTAAATATCCATAAGTGAATCTCAATATATGTTATCGATCAGCTTATTTCTATACACCGCATAAATATCCACATGTAAGGATCTATATGGTAGAAAATTGTAAATTGTAGAGGTAGAAAGCGATAATGATCGATTACTGTAAAGGAGCAGGAGCGATAAACCAGTGGCGTTGCGGCAATTGGTTTACCTGTTCACGATTGATTTCCAGATTCGTTGCTAGCACATCATCCGGTGTACTAGAGATCCATTTGGTCAGATCTATCGTCTCGTGTTGTCCATTGTTGAATCCGACTAAGATTCGGCAGACTTCTGTTCCATTATTGTAAATATAGTGCCCTGCACCTTCAGGTACATAACCCACATCGCCTGCTTCAAATTGATCTTCGATCAGTTCTCCTTTTCCTAAAAAAATAGCCATTCGTGCTGTGCCACTTATATAATATTGCCATTCATCGGTATTGGGATGCCAGTGCATTTCTCGTAAAGCGCCCGGTTGAATCTCGATAATAGCGCCTGTCATATTTGTAGAAATAGGGAATAGACGTGCCGAAGCTACCCGTTCTGTACCTCCACCAGGAACACGCTTAGGATCTTGAGCCATAAGTGGATAGCGATGCATACTGGTAAGCCCTGTTGTACTACGTTCTGTAGCATCCAGAGTCGAATCATCCGGTACAGGTCCAGAGGCGAAATAAGACTCTTGTGTCGGTAATTGCTGTGCTTCTGCAATCGAAATGCCCAAATTTTGAGCAACCAACTCGATAGGAGTCTGCGCAATAAAGTCTGTAATACTAAAGGTATGTTTTTCGGTAAACGTACCATTGTTCATAATCTGTATAATATGACATTCCTCTGTTCCAATCCCTTGAATCTAATGCCCATACCCTTTGGGAAAATACCATACATCTCCACTGTTAAAGTTATCTATGTACGTTGTGCCATCAGGATGCAAAACTGTTGTGCGACAACTTCCGCTGACTACATATCCCCATTCTGAAGCATTGGTGTGCCAGTGTAATTCTCTCAATGTGCCTGGAGCTAGTCGCAATGATACACCTGTCATTGCTGTAGATACAGGAAAGTCAGTCACCGAGACTTCGCGCATTGTACCACCGCTATGTTTATAAGCTGTTTGTTGTTCAAGCCTGTATTTGAATGTTTTTGTCATAATAACCCTCCATTGCTTATATGATTCATCTTCTTAGCTAATCTGTATTTTGTCATAGTCAGTTGAATGGTACATGGCACTATAAGCCTATCCTAGAAGTAAAATAAGTGTATTTTCTCACTAAAATGAACCATTCTAAGCACCAATTTGATAAAAAGTGTGTATTTTTGATATATGAATGTTCGAAAAGTTTGTGATTTTAATCACTACATCTCCTGTATAAGACCGATATACTGAATACAAACCAATAAATTTTAGATATTAAAGATTGTTTTATATATAACATACTCATGGCATAAACCACATACAGGTACGTATTCAAAAAAGGGGGATTTTGATATGACAACAACAAGAGAACGACTGATTCTAATCGGTAACGGGATGGCAGGGGTTGCCACGTTAGAACAAATTATCAAATTAGGCGGGCAATACGATATTACGGTATTCGGTAGCGAGCCACATCCAAACTACAATCGGATTATGTTGTCTTATGTACTGGAAGGTACGCAGACGATTGACGATATTATTTTGAATAGTCATGAATGGTATGAGCAAAATCAAATCACATTGCACACAGGTACAACAGTCACTCGGATTGATGCTGAGCAACAACTGATCTATACCGATAATGGCATGACAGTTCCTTATGACAAAGTGATTATCGCGACAGGATCACAATCGTTTATTTTGCCTATACCGGGTCATGATAAGCAAGGGGTTGTCGGTTTCCGTGATATTGCGGATTGTCATCAAATGATCGATGCCGCGGCACATTACCCGCAAGCCGCAGTGATTGGTGGAGGATTGTTAGGCTTAGAAGCAGCTAAAGGATTAGTTAGTCTAGGAATGGATGTTACTGTTGTTCATTTGATGGATGATCTGATGGAACGTCAACTCGATTCTGTAGCCGCATCGATGTTACGCAAAGAATTAGAACGTCAAGGAATCAAATTCCTGATGGGTACCCAGACTGTAGAGTTGCTAGGTGGAGAGCGAGTAGAACAATTATTGTTCAAAGATGGCACAACATTGCCTGCTCAATTCGTAGTGATGGCAGCCGGAATCAAGCCGAATATTGCTGTAGCTACACAAAGTGATATTAAGACAGGTCGGGGCATTATCGTTAATGACTATTTGCAGACATCGGTAGATCATATTTATGCGGTCGGTGAATGTGTACAACATAGAGAAAACTGTTATGGATTAGTTGCGCCTTTATTTGAACAAGGTATGATTTTGGCGAAGCATTTATGTGGTATCGATACCCAGCCGTATGAAGGTTCTATCGTATCAACCAAGCTCAAAATTTCAGGTGTCGATGTATTTTCCGCAGGCGTATTTATTGAAAATGAACACCAATCAGTCATTACAGCACGTGATGATTGGAAACGTACGTATAAAAAAATCATTTTAGAAGATCAGACAATTGTCGGTGCTGTTCTATTCGGTGATATTACAGATGCAGCTCCATTGCAAAAATTAATTCGTGATAGCGCACCGATGACGGATGAATTATATGCAGAATTGATGGGTACAGGCGGATGCGATCATAGCAAAAAGAAATCGTCGATCGATACGATGGCAGATAGCGAAATTGTCTGTGGTTGTAACGGTGTAACCAAGCTTGATATTGTAAGTGCTATTCAAGAAAAAGGATTAACTACTGTCGATGAGATCAAAGCATGTACAGGAGCTAGTCGTTCATGTGGTGGTTGTAAGCCGGTTGTAGAACAGATTCTACAGTATGTTTTAGGTGATGGAGCGACTATTGGAGCCAGTCAAGGAATGTGTAGCTGTACACCGCTTAGCCGTGATGAAGTCGTAGCAGGTATCCAAGCAAAAGGACTCAAAACGATCAAAGAAGTCATGAATGTACTGGAGTGGAAACAACCAGAAGGCTGTTCAAAATGTCGTCCTGCGATCAACTACTATCTAGGTATGCTTGATCCAGAACAATATCAAGATGAGAAATCGTCCCGTTTTGTCAATGAACGGATGAACGCTAATATTCAAAAAGACGGTACGTATACAGTGGTTCCTCGTATGTATGGCGGAGTCACTACACCGGAAGAGTTAAAACGCATCGCTGATGTATCGGTCAAATACAATGTACAAGCAGTGAAAATGACCGGAGGACAACGGATCGACTTGATCGGTGTAGTCAAAGAAGATTTGCCTAAAGTGTGGGAAGAATTAGATATGCCTTCTGGTTATGCATATGCCAAATCATTACGAACAGTCAAAACATGTGTAGGCGCTCAATATTGCCGCTTTGGTACACAGGATTCGATGGGCATGGGAGCAGATCTAGAACGTCGTTTTGAACGCTTGGATTTCCCTGCCAAATTCAAAATGGCAGTTAACGGTTGTCCTCGTAACTGTGCAGAATCATGTACCAAAGATATCGGTATTGTCGGCAATGATGGGGGCTGGGAAATCTTTATCGGGGGTAACGGAGGAATCAAAGCTCGTCTGGCAGATTCGTTATGCAAAGTCAAAACGGATCAAGAATTGATCGATCTATGCGGAGCGATTATTCAGTATTACCGCGAAACAGGTAAATATTTAGAAAGAACATCTGAATGGGTAGAGCGTATCGGCTTACCTACTATCTATGAAGCTGTAGTGAACAATGTAGAGAATCGTCAGCAATTAATCGAACGTGTGAATCTTGCGCTTGCTCAGGTGGAAGATCCGTGGCAAAAAGTGATTAACGATACTGCTACTCGTGAAGCTCTTTTTCATAAAATGGAAGTCTAAAGGAGAAAAAGTATAATGAATACTACGCACACATTTTATCCAATCGGCTCAATCGATCAATTTTTGCCACAGATCGGACGAGTTGTACAATTGCAACAGGTAGAGCTGGCAATTTTCCGTACCTCGAATGAAGAAGTATTTGCCCTTGAAAATAAAAGCCCTCATCCCAAAGGTGGGCCGATTGCAGAAGGAATCGTATCCGGGCATATTTTGTATGATCCGCTGTATGATTGGCAGATTGATCTACGAACAGGAAGTGTACAAGCACCGGACGAAGGACAGGTAACAGTATTTCCTACCAAAGTAGAAGCAGGCAAAGTATGGGTGCAGTACTACTATTAATGCGGTCATCAGCATATGAGTAACAAAAGAAGCCTCTAGCATATAGAGGCTTCTTTTTGGTGTCTTATTATAGGAAAAAAGAGAACTATCCAAAGAAATTATCAGAAAATGGAAGTCATTTTTTCAGAATAGGGTAATGTCTTTAGAGCAAGACTTAGAATATGACCAAAGTACAACGGTAAATTATGCGTAATCAATAGCAATACACAGGAGGAAAATATAATGTCAGTAACCAATATTACGTTAGGTCAATATATGTTAGATTGTCTCAAGCGCGAAGGATTAACCGAAGTGTTCGGTATCCCTGGTGACTATAATTTTACTTTGTTAGATACGTTAGAAGAGTACGATGGGCTTGAATTTATCACCGGACGCAATGAGCTAAATGCTGGATATGCCGCAGATAGTTACGCTAGAATCAAAGGTCTATCTGCACTGATTACTACATTCGGTGTAGGAGAAATGAGCGCATGTAATGCTATTGCTGGTGCTTACAGCGAAAGTGTACCAATTATTCATATTGTAGGTGCTCCCAAATCTCAAGCACAACAAGATCATCAATTGATGCATCATAGTTTACTGGATGGCAATTACGATGTGTTCCGTCAAGCGTATGAGCCGATTACAGCGTATAATGCAGTGATCACACCAGAGAATGCAATGATCGAGATACCTCAAGCTATTCATACTGCGAAAACAACCAAGAAGCCGGTCTATCTAGTAGTTGCTTTGGATCATGTGTTAGAACCGATTACAACGCATATTGAGCCTTCTTTTCAAACATCGACTCATTCCAATTCACTTCAAGCAGCCATAAAGCATGCAGAGCAGTTAATCCAATCCTCTAACAATGGTGTTTTATTATCTGATAGCCCTGTTCTTCGTTACCAGTTGCAATTATCGGTACAACAAGTAGCAGAGAATCTGAATATACCTGCGGCTTCGATGATGATGGGGAAAAGTGGATTCGATGAACGGCATCCGCATTATATCGGTATGTATGGAGGCACATTCGGTAGTGAAGAAGTACGTAGTACGATAGAAAATGCAGATTTTGTAATTGCGGCAGGCTTAATCTGGTCAGACCTCAATACAGCCAATTTTACAGCTGAATTGGATTTCCAAAAAGTCATTAATATTCAACCGGATCAAGTCAAAATTGGCGAGTCTGTGTATCCTAATATTGTTGCAAAAGATATGCTAGAAGCGCTTGCTCAACTGGATTGGAGAAGTCAGGCAGAGATTAATATTACAGAATTTCCATATGATACAGAACAGTTATTATCTGCGGACAAAGACCAACCGTTACAAGCAGGCAATTACTACCCGCGTTTTCAACAGTTATTAGCGGCAAATGATATCGTAATTGCAGAGACGGGGACATTTACGTATGGGATTTCTCAGCTTCAATTGCCAGAAGGAGCAACGTATATCGGGCAAGCAGGCTGGCAAAGTATCGGTTATGCTACTCCAGCGGCGTTTGGCGCATGTATAGCAGCTCCTCAACGTCGGGTGTTGTTATTTACAGGAGACGGTTCATTACAATTAACCGTTCAAGAGATCAGCTCAATGTTAGAACAAGGATGCAAACCGATTATTTTCGTCCTCAATAATAAAGGGTATACGATTGAAAAGTATCTGAATGTCAAAGTAGATATTGATAAGCAAGTATACAATGATATTCCTAGATGGCACTATACCAAATTAATCGAAGCGTTCGGCGGAGATGCGTATACAATGCAAGTGCATACCAATCAACAACTAGATCAAGCGATTCAAGAAGCAGAACAACAACAGAATCAGAAGTTATGCTTGATTGAAATGATGATTGAAGATCCAATGGATGCACCGAAATATCTACGCAAAACGCGCGAATTTTTACAAAAACAAGAACAGCAACAATAATATCTAGAGTTACAACAAATGTCTCTAGCGATAAAATCTGTTCAATACAGCGATGCCAACATCTTCTCTATGTATAGAGAGGATGTTTTTTTGTCTAAATAAAGCAGAATAGGAGAACAAATGAATATTTAATGATCTTATTGAGAAAAATAGTGACACAGCATATAACATTCCTTATAATATAGCAGAAGTATCGAGTATAACAGCTTCTCTATAGTTGTATTACACTTTGAATCAAAAGTTCTCATCGGACCGGCTATGAGATGAGGAGGGGACGACGATGATTTCGCTGGAAAGCGTGAGCAAATATTTTGGCAAGATGGGGAACAGTAATGCCGCAGTGCAAGAGGTGAGTCTGCATATCGAACGTGGAACGATTCATGGCATTATTGGAAGCAGTGGAGCAGGAAAATCCACATTGCTACGTATGATGAATGTATTGGAACGTCCTGATCGAGGTGTAGTTACTGTTAACGGTAAGCGTTTAACTACAATGACAGATCATCAATTGCGCCTAGCCAGACAACAGATTGGTATGGTATTTCAGCAATTCAATCTGGTTCATAATCGAACCGTTAGCAAAAATATCGAAATTCCGCTTGAACTTGCTGGCGTACCGAAGTCGCAAAGGCAACAACGTGTGTACGAATGTCTGGAACTGGTAGGTTTATTGGATAAAGGCAGTGATTATCCTGCACAGCTCAGTGGTGGACAGAAACAGCGTGTCGGAATTGCTAGAGCGATTGCTAATCATCCGCAAGTGCTACTGTGTGATGAACCTACATCTGCTCTTGACCCCAAAACAACTTCCGGTATTCTGGATGTGCTCAGACAGATTAATCAACAATTAGGCGTAACGATAGTGATTGTCACCCATGAGATGGATGTGGTACGTAGTCTATGTGATACTGTGTCTGTGATGGAAAATGGGCTCATCACCGAAAGCTTTTCACGTGCGCAAGATGGCTTTACAGCATCTCCTGCCTATACTTTATCTTATCGTGAGCAATTGCTCGGGTATAAGGAGGGGAACTAATGGATCAAGATCGTACTTTTAGCGAAATGCTTGATCTATATCAATCACAGATTTGGTCAGCGATCGGTGAAACGTTCTCTATGGTAGGCATTTCATTATTAGCCGCTATACTGTTTGGTTTACCGTTAGGAACGATGTTGTATTTATGCAAAAAAGGTCAATTATACGAAAATACGTATGTAGCAGCGGTACTGAATACACTGGTCAATGTGATTCGTTCGTTTCCATTTTTGCTACTGGTGGTGTTTTTGATTCCATTTACACGTCTGGTGGTAGGCACAGCGATTGGAACAGAAGCGGCTTCTGTACCGTTATCGATTATAGCAATTGCTTATTATTCACGTTTAGTTGAACAGTCTTTATTGGATGTACCGCGAGGAGTTGTCGAATCTGCACAATCCATGGGTGCATCGAGATGGCAGATCATTTTCAAATTTTTATATGTAGAAGCACGATCAGGTCTAGTACTGGGACTGACCACTTCAACGATTAGCTTTATTTCATATTCTACTGTTGTCGGTATTGTTGGCGGTGGTGGGATTGGGGATTTTGCGATTCGTTACGGATATCAGCGGTTTGAGACTGATGTGATGGTCTATATGATTATTTTGATGATTATTTTGGTACAGGCTGTACAGTTTGTAGGAAGTACGATTGCTAGAGTATTGGATAAACGCTAGATGATATTTGGATATTATACATGTAATGGAGGCTAACTTTAACTATGAACAACGTGTTAACGACTCGCAAATCAATCATGATCTTGATGTTCGCTATGATGCTTTTATTAGCAGCATGTGGTCAGAAGCAAGAAACAACAACGACATCTAATGATGCGGCTACAGCTACAGAAGGTACGTCTACAGAAACGACACTCAAAATTGCAACTTTGATTCCACCAATGACTGAAATTTTGGATGTTGTTAAACCATTGCTTAAAGAAGATGGTATTAATCTTGATGTGATCGTATTGTCTGATAATATTCAGCCTAATGATGCTTTAGCTAATAAAGAAGTCGACGCTAATTTTTTCCAACATGCTCCGTATATGAAGCAATACAATGAAAGTAAAGGTGCAAATCTAGTCGCAATTCAACCTATTTATAATGCGATCTATGGTGCGTATTCTAAAAATTATAAAGACATTAACGCTTTACCTGAAGGAGCAACAATCGCGATAGCAAATGATCCTTCAAATATCGGTCGTTCATTACAGATGTTTGCTCAAGCGGGTATGATTACACTCAAAGACGGTGTTGGCATGAATGCAATTCAAGCCGATATTACATCCAATCCCAAAAACTTTAAATTCAAAGAAGTCGATCTATTGATGTTAGCACGTATGTATGATGAAGCAGATCTAGTCGCAATGACACCTGCTTATGCGAAGCCTCTGAACTTGACGCCTGTCAAAGACGCATTGGTTACCGAGAAAGAAGATTCTACATTTGCGATTAATCTAGTAGCTCGTGAAGATAACAAAGATTCAGAAGCAATTCAGAAATTAAAAGCACGTATGGCAGGGCCTGAAGTGAAGAAATTTTTGCAAGAAAAATATGCAGATATCGCTGTACCTGCTTTTTAAGCATATGTAGGAATGATTAAGATAACTAGAAAGAACCTGTATCGCTCTATCAAGAGAGATGTACAGGTTCTTTTTTGGTTAACTCTGGATGATGAGTGTCTGTTTGTTGAATAGCTTGTGGTAAACGTTCTATATTATGCTTCTTTTTTGTTTTCCAATACGGTCTCCAAGTCCATTCCGAGACGACTACACCGAGCAGAACAACGCCAGCACCGATATATCCTTGAATAGATAACAGTTCATGTTCAAAAAGAAAAGCGAATAAAGCGGCAAAAACAGGCTCCATACAGAAAATCAGCCCGGTACGTGTAGGTGTAGTGTACTTTTGCGCGACAGGTTGAATAATAAAGCCAAAAGCACTGCATACTACACTCAAAGCCAACACAGCGATCCAACCATTAAGCGTATAAGGAAGATGAGGCGATTCGAATATAAACGAAAAGATCAATCCATATAATCCAGCAAACCCAAGCTGGCAAATACCTAGATTCAGTGTACTGCGGACAATCTTAGCGGCAGCACTGGTAAGCAAAATATACACAGCATAGCAGATCGATGCCAAAATGCACAAAAGATCACCGGAATGAATACCGAGAGGGCCACTTAATGTCAGTAGTCCTATACCGACAATCGCAAGCAATACGCCTGCGGTCTGAGTCATACGTAATTTCTTTTTAAATACAATAAAATGAATTAGCGGGACAAAAATAACGGTAAGACTGACTAGAAATCCAGCATTGGAAGTGGTAGTCGTTTTGAGTCCAAACATAATAAATACAAATACAGCAAACAAAGCAAGTCCGATTAGCGCACTGTATCCAAGTGTAGTCCAATCGATCCGGCGTAAATGATTAAAAAATAAAATGCCTGTCAAAATAAAAGCTAATCCAAAACGAAGAGCAATTAGATTGTATTCGGATAAAGAACCTAGCCCCATTTTCATAAATAAATACGATGATCCCCAGCATAACGTCACCAGTAAAATCAACAAGTCTGCTCTGGACTGCTTCACAATGTCCCACCTTCAAAATAACGTATTATCAAAATGTTCCAAATTCAGTATAGTAAGATTATATCCCCAAGTACACTGAATGTTTGTCATGGATCACATGAGTAAAACTAATGGATGTTGGAGACTACACCAAGAGCGGAAAATAAGGGAAGAAGGCGCACCAATGAGCATTCACAAATTTGAAGTGTTACTAAAAGTCGTTGAGCTAGGAAGTCTTACCAGAGCGGCAGAAGTACTAGGGTTTACACAATCCGGTGTAAGCCATATTATACATAGTTTGGAGACTGAATTTGGCTTTCCGTTATTGTTACGAGATCGTTCAGGTGTGCGGTTAACGGTTAATGGAGAACAGGTATTACAACCGATTACCGAAATTATGAATTGGAATGAGCAATTGAAACAGACAGTAACATCGATTCATGGACTGGAATCAGGTACTATTCGGATGGGTACATTTACCAGCGTATCGGTGCATTGGCTTCCAGGAATGATTAAATATTTTCAACAAGAGTATCCCAATATCCAATTCAAATTAGTCGAAGGAGATTATCAAGAAATCGAAGACTGGATCTCTAATGGACAGATCGACTGTGGATTTATTACGATTCCTAGTCAGGCTTCATTTGAAGTGATTCCATTAAAACAAGATCGGATGTTAGCGATTGTTCCGCTGGATCATCCACTCAGTCATCTGGAGAATTTTCCATTAGAACAGATTGCGAATGAACCATTTATTATGCCGCGCGAAGGATCAGATTACGATGTGAGACGGTTATTATCACGCTTTGCGATTACACCGGATATCAAATTTTCGGTCGGAGATGATTATGCGATTATTGCGATGGTCGAAAATAGTCTGGGAATTAGTATTTTGCCAGAGCTTGTTCTACAAGGACGGGATCATAAAGTGAAAATGTTAGAACTGGAATATCCGAGTTACCGTTCATTAGGATTAGCTGTACATTCCATGAAACAAGCCTCACCAGCGACCAAGCGATTTTTGGAGTATATACGGGAATGGGTAGGACGTGAAGAAAGCTAAATCAAGCTGATCAGTACATCATTATTCCTCCTAATCATAGGTGAATAATGAGCGATAGAAACTGGAAGTTTTTTACCTGTAAACTGTGCTATAATAAGTCCGAACTTTATAATGTAAGCGTTATCTAAAAAAGAATGAATAGTGCAAAATCATCTTACCCACATTATTAGGAGGTATCCTTATGGCGCTCGGAACAAGTATGATCATTCGTCTGGAAATGGATAAAAAACAAGTTACATTTGGTGAAGTGGCTGCTGCGATTAGTGATGCCGGTGGAGACGTTGTAGCAATTGACGTTATTCATGCTAGCCCTGAAAGTACTACCCGCGATTTGACGGTTAATCTACCGGAGACAGTTAGAGAAAGTATTCTCAAATCGGTTGGAGAACTAAGTGGTGTTAAAGTAGTCAACGTATCTGACCGTACGTTCCTTGCGCATTTAGGCGGTAAAATCGAAGTTCAACCTAAATTTCCGGTTAAAAACCGTGAAGATTTATCTCATGTCTATACACCGGGCGTTGCCAAAGTATGTATGGCAATACACGAAGATAAACAAAAAGCATTTTCACTAACGATCAAACGGAATATGATCGCTGTCGTATCTGACGGTACTGCTGTCTTAGGGCTTGGCGATATTGGACCTGAAGCTGCTATGCCTGTTATGGAAGGTAAAGCGATGTTATTTAAACAGTTGGGCGGCGTAGATGCTTTTCCAATCTGTCTGGATACCAAAGATACCGAAGAAATTATCAATGCGATTAAATGGATGGCTCCTTCGTTTGGAGGAATCAACCTGGAAGATATTGCGTCACCACGTTGTTTTGAAATTGAACGTCGTTTAACAGAAGAACTAGATATCCCTGTATTCCACGATGATCAGCATGGTACAGCAGTAGTCGTTCTTGCAGGTCTATTAAATGCGCTACGAATCGTAGATAAACCGCTAGAAAATGCCAAAATTGTACTGCTTGGTGTAGGCGCAGCCGGATCAGCTTGTATCAAAATGTTATTGTCAGCAGGCGCTCATAATGTGATCGCTGTTGATCAATGTGGTGCATTAGTATCAGGTGAAGAATATCCGCATGATATGTGGAACTGGATCGCAGAACATACGAATCCTCATCAAGAACGTGGAGGACTGACCGAAGTGATTCAAGGAGCGGATGTATTTATCGGTGTATCCCGTCCTGGATTGCTAACTGTTGAACATATTCAATCGATGGCAGAAGATCGGATCGTTTTTGCAATGGCGAATCCCAATCCTGAGATTGAACCTGAACTGGCTGAGCCACATGTACGTGTATTAGCGACAGGACGAAGCGATTATCCGAACCAAATTAATAATGTTTTGTGCTTCCCGGGTATTTTTCGTGGTGCGCTAGATTGCCGGGCAAGTGTAATTAACGAAGAAATGAAAGTAGCGGCAGCGAAAGCGATCGCTTCTGTTGTAAAAGAAGATGAATTGAATGAACTATATATTATTCCAGGGGTATTTAATGAAAAAGTAGTCGAGTATGTTCGTCGCGGAGTGGTAGAAGCCGCTATCCGTACTGGAGTAGCACGTCGTACACCACCAGAATTCCGTTAAGATATTTGCTCAAGTGAGGAGGGAAGAACAACAATGCCACCGATGGAGCACAAGTCAGAGCGACCTTTTGCCAATCCGTTAACTCAGCCGATTCAGTCTTATCGTGATGCAGATTCGTATACACAGGGGACAGGAAGTCTATTCGGTCAACGCATGATGGAAGAACCGTATCGTCCTGAATTTTATGCGTATTATTATAAGCAATGGCATAACTACAGTATGGCGTATCATCAACATCCATCGACTGAAATTATGTATATGATCTCTGGACATTGCTTGATCGAATTGCAGGTTCAGTCAGATACAAGCCAATCTCCAGTATCTGCGACTACGGTTCAAGTGCAATTGAAAAAAGGTCAGTTTATTGTCATCGATGCGAATGTTCCTCACCGTCTGATCGTTGAAGGGGAATCACCTTGTCGGATGCTTAATGTAGAATTTGGCTTTGCTTCATCATCATTGCCTCTTCCTTCTCTATTTCAGATGGCTGGCGAAGAAGTAGCACTCGCTGAATTGTTATCTCAACCTCAGCATTACTTTGTGCTGTCTGATCCAGAAGAAGTCTATTATGTACTGAAGTCATTGGTATTGGAGCTAGATCAACAACACCGCTCCGGTACGATGGCGGATTTATTATTTATTCAGTTATTGGTTCGTATAGCCCGTCTGTGGCAGGAGACACAGATCAATAGTACATCGCAGACAGAATGGTATGTGAAGCGTAGTATTCAATATATTCATCAAAATTATGATCGTCCGATTCGTGTTGAACATATTGCTTCTGCGGTGAATGTTCATCCCGGTTATCTTCATCGTATTTTCAAAAAGCATATGAATACTACACCTACCGATTACTTAACCCGTTTACGAATGGAAAAGGCAGGCATGCTTTTAGGGCAGACCGATATTCCGATTCAAGAAATTGCTGATTATATCGGTGTGAGTAGCAGACAATATTTTCATTTGCTTTTCAAAAAGCATACCGGACAGACTCCTGCGGAATACCGCGGAAATGTGGTTCGTTATGATCGGCAATATGTTGAAGAATAGCTACACTTGAAGTCTCAAGTGGTTATAGAGTAAGATATTTTGCTTAGCAAAAATCACTTTTGATTAACATGCAGTCGCACTTGAAGTCTCAAGTGCTTAAGTTAGGATATTAGACAACAAATCGACAAAGTAGTCATGATCTTGGTAACGCTTCCTTGTACAATCACGCTACAATAAAAGCATAATCAATCCTTTAGGTAGGTAAGCGCTAGTAGAGCGTATTTTAGAATGGAGGATATGTATATGTCTTTTAAAGTAGCTTTTGTAGGAGCAGGAAGTATAGGATTTACGCGCGGGTTGTTACGCGATTTGTTAACAGTACCGGAGTTCCATAATATTGAGATTGCTTTTACCGATATCAGTCAACACAATCTCGATATGGTGACTCAGTTATGTCAGCGCGATATCACTGAAAATGGGTTATCGATTCAGATTCAAGCGACAACAGATCGACGTGCTGCCCTGCAAGATGCCAAGTATGTATTGTGTACAATTCGTGTAGGTGGACTGGAAGCTTTTGCAACCGATGTTGATATTCCACTCAAATATGGAGTCGATCAATGTGTCGGCGATACGTTATGTGCAGGTGGGATTATGTACGGACAGCGTGGCATAGCTGAAATGCTGAATATTTGCAAAGATATCCGCGAAGTTTCGAAGCCAGATGTACTCTTACTTAATTATTCGAATCCAATGGCAATGATGACATGGGCGTGCAACGTCTATGGTGGAGTCCATACTGTCGGTCTATGTCATGGGGTACAGCATGGCCATCACCAGATCGCTGAAGTCTACGGTCTGGAGAAGAAAGATGTAGATATCGTCTGTGCAGGTATCAATCATCAGACATGGTATATTCAAGCGTCTCATCAAGGGAAAGATTTAACCGCAGGACTTTTAGAAGCATTTGAAAATCATGAAGAATACAGCCGTACCGAGAAAGTACGCATCGATATGATGCGTCGCTTCGGTTATTACAGTACAGAGTCGAACGGGCATTTAAGTGAGTATGTACCCTGGTATCGCAAGCGTCCTCAAGAAATCGGTGAATGGATCGATCTCAACAACTGGATCAATGGAGAGACAGGTGGGTATTTGCGGGTATGTACTGAAGGACGTAATTGGTTTGAGACTGATTTCCCTAACTGGATGAAAGACGAACCAATGAAATTTGCACCGGAAAAGCGTGGCGAAGAGCATGGTTCGTATATTATTGAAGGTTTGGAGACAGGACGTGTCTATCGCGGGCATTTTAATGTGATCAATAACGGTGTGATTGCTAATCTACCGGATGATGCGATTATCGAAGCTCCAGGTTATGTCGATCGAAATGGGATTTCTATGCCACATGTAGGAAATCTACCTCTGGGTCCTGCGGCTGTCTGTAACGTCAGTATTTCAGTACAACGTCTAGCTGTTGAAGCGGCAATTACAGGAGATGATTTGCTTCTGCGTCAAGCTTTTATGATGGACCCGTTAGTAGGCGCTGTCTGCAATCCCAAAGAAATCTGGCAAATGGTCGATGAAATGCTGGTAGCTGGAGAAGCATGGTTACCTCAATACACAGATGCAATTGTTGCTGCCAAAGAAAGACTGGCTTCAGATCACCTGATTCCGACTCGTGAGTATGCAGGAGCCGCTCGTCTAAAAGTCAAAACGGTTGCTGAAATGCAAGAAGATCGAGATGCCGCTAACAAAAATGCAGGTGAATCTGACAAAGGCAAAGATCGGGAAAAAGTTCAACAATCATAAAGCGCAAAATCAATAGCATCTGATATCTGAATAACCATCTATTTTGATCATAATCAATCAAGTCAATAGACGATATCTTCAAAGGTGAAAAGCAGAATAGTTCTGTTTTTTCACCTTTTTCTTTGTAATATCCATCTATATCCATTTTCTACTGTTCTATTGAGTGGTTGATTCATGTTACAACAAATATCTGTTATAAAAGGTCAGAATACTGCTATACTTCGCAAATCTGAACTTGTACGCTTAATATAACCTATTATTGGGGAAGTATTAGAATAACGAATGACTGCAAAAGGCAACATCAACTGATAGGAGGAATAGTTATATGTCTACATCGAACGAAGGTAAGTTGAAATGGGGAATTATCGGTACAGGAATGATCTCTAACAAATTTGTCGCTGATCTAGGACACACATCTAACGGTATCGCTTATGCTGTGGGTTCACGTAATCAGGAAAGTGCTGATGAATTTGCAGGTAAATATAATATTCCCAAAGCTTATGATAGCTATGACAAATTGTTGCAAGATCCTGACGTAGATGTGATCTATGTAGGTACTCCGCATCCTTTACATAAGATTAATGTTATCGATGCTTTGAATGCAGGCAAGCATGTATTGTGCGAAAAACCATTTACGATGAATGCGGCTGAATTAGAAGAAATGATCGCTGTAGCCCGCGAGAAAAAATTGTTCTTGATGGAAGCGATGTGGACACGCTTTTTACCACCGATTCGTCGTGTACGTGAATGGATCAGAGATGGCAAGATCGGCGAAGTACGTCTGGTCAAAGCTGAATTTGGTTTCCGTATGGGCTGGGACCCGGAACACCGTCTGCTGAATCCAGAATTGGGCGGCGGTGCATTGCTAGATGCAGGTATCTATCCGGTATCGTTTGCTTCGATGATCTTTGGAGCAAAGCCTGAAAAAGTATACAGTACTGCAAGTATTGGCGAGACAGGAGTCGATGAGCAGTTCTCGATCTTGCTTGCTTATGAAGGTGGACGTTCAGCAACATTGAATGGTGCGATTCGTGTAGACTTACCGAATGAAGCGTATATTCATGGAACAGAAGGTTATATTCGTATTCCACAATTTCTGTTCAGCCGCGAAGCTTCTTTATATGTTAACAATGAAGAAGTCGAGAAATTCGAAGATGATCGTCCAAGTGAAGGATATGCTTTTGAAGCCGAAGAAGTCGGTCGTTTGATCCAAGCGGGAGAACTGGAAAGTGAAGTTATCTCACTGGAAGAATCTCTAGATATTATGCGTCTACTCGATCAAGTCCGCGGACAATGGGGACTCAAGTATTCGTTTGAAGATTAATTAAAATATAAAACCTATCTGACTATACTTTATTAAAGGGTATATTCAGATAGGTTTTTTTAGAATATAATAATTCTTTGTTTATCGCAGTACATAATTCATAAAATTATCATAAGCAAATCCTTTGACTTGCTCTTCGCTATAATGCTTCAACAGCTCATTAATCAGATTCTGGCTTTGTCCGGCATGTTCTAAGCCTTGAATATGATACATAATCCCATCAAAGTCTGATCCAAGTCCGATCAACTTTTCTCCACCTAATGAACAGAAATGATCGATATGGTGGATCAGTTCAGGGATCGTTACAATCTCCTGCTCACTTACAAAGTATGGACAATAGACGACATGAATCATAGCCTGTTTGGCAAATAAGGCACTGGCTTGATCGTTTTTCAGATTACGAGGATTCTCAAACATCTGACTGGCATTGGAATGACTGGCTATCGGATAATCGGCAATCTCGATCACATCCCAGAAAGCACGTTCACACAAATGACTGACATCGGATAAAATCTTATATTTATTATTGAGCTGAATCAATTCTCTACCAAATGCAGTCAGTCCCGCTCCCCGCTTCTCCAGTGCACCGTCTGCTGCCAGATTAGCATAATTCCATGTTAACCCTACCGAAAGAACACCCAACCGATACAACAGATTCATTTTGTGCAGATCATTTCCGATCGGATCGACTCCTTCTAAAGTTAGAAAAGCACCAATTTGGTCATCTTGCAATTGCTCTATCTGCGACCACTGCGTAATATGCACCATCTGTGGATTTTTTTCCAACACTTCGGTATAGAAATAATGAATCTGATCAAGGCAGGATTGGAATTTCTCAGGGTCTTTGAGTGCAGGGTCTACAAAGACAGCGAATCCTTGTACTTTAACTTGCCCTTCAATTAGACGCTCAAGATTAGTATCCAGTTCAGGCGAATCCGCAAAATTCAATTTTCCTTTCGCTTCCCCAAATTTATACAAAACATCACAATGCAAATCAATAATGTTCATCATCAACATCCTTTGCTGTTCAAATTGTACTTTGGTGTTGTTTCAAGCATATAGTAGATTTAATTATTTGCATAATAGAATGATGTGATACCAAATGCTACATGATACGTATATAGGATAGATAGTCATCATTGTAACTTTGAAATAAAGGTGGGAATCTCTTGATTAATCTACATGCCAAATTACAGCTTAATAAAATAAATACAGTCTCCAAATCATGGTTCCAAAAAATAAATTGGGCAGAAATCTATCTTGCTGTTGTAGGAGCGATACATCGTGTAGTAGTAGAACAACCGCGCAAATGGACAGCCACCCGTCAACAGCAAGCCGATCTTCCAGTCTCCCAAATTCGGCAATTGCCTTTGCAAGCAGGCGATATTTTGTATACGCCTAGTTCAGAATCTACGTACTATGCAGGGCATATGGGCATATTAGGGGAAGACGGTAAAGTATATCATGTGCACCCGTATGGCCCTGTATTTTCAGATTCGGTCGAATGGTATATCAAGCGATTTTATGATCAAGATCGATTTATCGTATTTCGTCCACAATCTCCACAAGCGGGACAAGCCGCAGCATTATGGGCACAAGAGCATTATCAACAAGTTCAAGCGTATCGTCTAAATACGAATTTGGATCAGGTTGAACGGAGTTACTGTTCGAAATTTATTTATCAAGCGTATTTATTTACATCTGGAATCAATGTATGGCCTCGTCCGTTGAAACTTGGCAATCATGGTTATATTTATCCTTTTCGAATTATGCGTTCCAAGCATTTGAAAATCGTAGGTAGTTTCTACAGAGGATAAAAGTGATTGTTTGTAAGAATATTAAAATAGCGAACAAAAAAAGGCTTCCTACCATCAGCAATGATGATAAGGAAGCCTTTTTACTATACAAATAATGATGCCAGACAATGATGTTATAACAAGTGAATAGGGGTCTGATATAAGTTCAGCAACGCTATACCTAATATAAAACTACTGGTAGATAGCCATAAGATAGCATACCGCCCTTGCAATACCTGTTGCTTCGTAAAATAAATCGCTGTGATAACAAATAGTAGACTCAAGATCATCCATAATATAGGTAACATAGGTAGAACCTCCATTCACAGTTGTCACTATAGGACTGACTAAATAGTATATTCAGTATAGTAGCCGACCATGAACAAGATATATCGTATAGCTTAAAATCACCTAAAATCTAACTGAATAGGATAGTGCATCTTGATTGGAAATATCTATCCGAAATTATGCGATATAAAAAATTTGTCTGAAGAGAATAGCATTTACTATGAATCAAGCACTATCAAGCACTTTTGTTGGCAGTTGCAACTACAGGCTTTTGCTTCATCACATCTTTGGCTCCATTACCAATACAACATTGCACAATAATCATCAGTACAATCATTACACCCAGACCCCATTGTGCAGTGACAAAGCTTCCAGAGTGATCAAATAATAACCCTACAATCAATGGGCCGATTGCGCCTAGTGTATAACCACCGCTTTGTGTCATCGCAGACCACGCATTCGCTTCACCTGCATTATGAGCTTCTTGAATCGGTAGCATAAGAGCTAATGGGAATAATCCACCTGCACCAATACCAAGAATCGCTATCGCTAACCAGGGAGATACAGGCAAGTGTAATGCCAATAGTCCGATGATTTCCATAACACTACATCCGACTAACCACCACGCACGTTTACCGAATGTACTCACTCCAATTGGAATTAAAAAACTGATCGGAATCTGAATAATTGTAAATAAAGTCATCATATAACCGGCTTGAATTTTACTGTATCCTGCATGTGCCATCATAGGAGATAACCATGTGGTCAATGAATAGAATATCGCTGCCATTAAGCCGAAGAAAATCGTTAACAGCCAAGCTTTTTTCTGACGTAAAGGTAAAGACACCGAAGCTGTAATTGTTTTAGATTGAGGAACGCGAGCTAATCGCAACCAGCTCAATCCTGCGACAATCGCTAAGATCGCCCAGAACGATAAAGAGTATTGCCAAGAACCGCGTAATACTTGTTGTAAAGGCACTGCTAGACCTGCTGCTAATGCTGCTCCGATAACAAGCGATACCGAATAAACACTGACCATAGCCGCTGGATTAGGGAAATACTGCTTAATAAATCCAGATAGTAAAGGGCCGATTAATCCGATTCCAATCCCTGCGAGTAAAGCACTACTCATTAAGATCACAGTCGAATCAGCCATCAGACGTAACAGAGTAGCAAGTCCTATCAATAATAATGAAAAAGTAATCACTTTTTCCAATCCCCATCGCTTGCTCCATGATAGAGCGAGTGGAGCGAATAATCCCATACATAAAACAGGCAAAGTCACTAAAAGACTGGCAGTTACACCTTGAATATGAAGATCAGCTCGTATATTTTCCAGTAAAGGAGAGATCGATGTAATTGCAGGGCGCAAGTTAAGAGCCGCTAATAATAAAAGAATCGTTAAATATCGTATACGCATTGGAAAGCTCCTTGTCTATATTAAATATGATGAATTAGGTATAGTATAAGAAAAGAATAACGATTGTACCATACTATTGTTTCTATTATTATGATAGTACAAGGCTATGATTTAATTAGAACCATTCAGGAGGTTGACGATGGAATTACGCCAACTGCAATATTTTATAACCGTATGTGAAGAATTACATTTTACCAAAGCTGCTGATCGACTAGGCATTTCTCAACCGACATTAAGTCAACAGATCAAAGTGTTAGAAGACGAATTGAATACGCCTTTATTTGATCGGATTGGCAAAAAAATAAGAATTACAGAAGCAGGCAAATTACTTCAACAATACAGCACACAGATGTTACGTGATCTACAAAATGCGAAAATGTCGATTGCTGAATTACAGATTAATCAACGTGGCACATTACGAATCGCTGTGTTACCGTCTGATCTGGATTATCGGATGGGATCGATCTGGATCGCATTTCATCAATTATTTCCTAATGTGCGCTTAGAGATTATGCCTACAATTGAAATTCAAGATATGGTATTTGAAGATAAAGTGGATATTGGGATCGGATTGGCTGCTTTACCGGATCAAAGGTTAGTACAGATTCCTTTGGGTACTGAAAGTTATAGTTTGTTTGTGCCTGCGAATCATGCACTGGCTCAACGTGTAGAGATCGAATTAGAAGAACTGTTGCAGTTACCTTTAATTTTGTATCCTGTAGGTTTTGTCGGTCGCAAATTACTTGACGATTGTTTTCAGTCGAAAGGGTGGAAAGTACAGACGATGATGGATAACGGATCAGCCGCGTCTCAGCTACAACTGGTCAAAGCAGGCATCGGATTCAGTATTCATCCTCATGCGTTACTGGTGGCTTTGTCAGATGATGAACTGACCGCGATTCCGATCGTAAATCATACGCCTGTACGAAGTATCGAACTGCTATATCGGACAGATCGCTATATGAGCGCCGCCGCTACGATGTTTATTTCATTAATTGAAAAGCATTTTGCAGAACAAGCCAAAAACCTCTAATTCGCTGTTCACTCAACAGTTCACTAGAGGTTCTATCTTACCTTTTTATTTTAATACATCGGCTTGCTTGTTACCCCAGCTATGAATACCATCATCTTCTATAATAGAGATCGAAGCATCAGCAATATCGGGATTAGTCATCAACTGCTGTTGAACACGGAACTTAATATCATCAGCGTCGGCAAGTGTAAGTCCTTTGTGCAGTTCAATCAGACCTTCTACATGATAATAGCGTCCTTCTTGAATAATACGCATCATCTGAATATCAGCGACTTGTTCATCAGCAAGAATCGTCTTTGATACTTTGTCTTCGATATCTTTGGGCGCTGCAACACCGATTAGCCCGATCATATTGTCGTATCCGACGCGGAAAGCAACCGCAATCATCAATAGACCGATCAATGTAGTTACCATACCATCAAGAAGTGCAAAGTTAGTTAGAGCAATAACAACAACAGAAATTAGAGCAAACAGAGCACCAAGTACTGCTACAATATCTTCATAAAAGACAAGGCGTGTAGGTGGAGCCGCACGTCCTACATTTTTGAAAGCCGCTGGCATCAGTGCAAAGCCTTTCGCTTGTGGTGCGCGAGCTTCTTTCAAAATTTCTTTCATCGCTTTGATCAGAATCGCTCCATCGATCAAAATATTAAGTACCAATACCGCAATATTGATCCATACGCCACCAGTATGAGCGACTGGATGTTGCAACAAGTGAATTCCCTCGTGAATCGTCTCATATGCCATAATCGTAACTACAATAACGGCTATCATACAGAAGATATTAATCACCCGTCCGAAGCCTGTAGGGAAGCGAGGTGTAGGCTTTTTCTCAGACAATACACTACCTACAAATACGAATCCTTGATTGACCGCATCGGCAAGTGAGTGCATCGCAGAAGCGAACATTGCACCACTTCCACTAACCAAAAAGGCACCGCCTTTACAAATCGCCAGCACAGCATTACCGATCATCGCTACAGCCGAAGAGGTATTTCCTTTTTTCACTAAAGACATCAAACTTTCTTTTTCTGGTTGTTCAGCCACTTCGAGATAGCCCCCCTAATCTTGTCTATGTATATGGTTTGGATCAAGCCTTTCAATCTGTATTAATACACTGTTTCTCAACAGACGAAACGCTTTTCCACTTTGTATAATAACGTCTGCAAACAAAGGATACAAGCAATGAAATGTACGATATGATACTGCGAACATAATCAATAAGTCGTTAATAACATATAGATTGGCTATCACCAAACTAGCAATGATAGAATAGAGTAGAGCACGTATAGAAGTAAGATATAGCAGAAAGGAGCCTACATATGAACCGGGAACGAAAGATACAATTGATAGGAACGATGATGACGAGTCTGGTGTTATTATTAGTACCTTTGTTCACCAATATCTATTATCCTATCTGGTACTATATAGGGTTACTATGCTTGATAGCACTAGGGATATATAGAGAAGTAGCTTACAAGCGATACGAGAAAAAGTTTTATCAGAAGTGGAATATAGCTCGTCAGCGAGGATTTGCTTTTCATATGATCTGGCAAAGTGTGAAGGCGGCACTTTTATTAATAGGCATGGTGATTTTATTTCAACTATTTAGCTATGGATTAGTATGGAGCGAATGGTTACTTTTATTGACCCCTACCACACTAATCGCAAGCTTTATTATTGTGGTTACTTTGGGAGTTATAGCAGGTATCTATTCATGGACAGAAAATGAAAAAAGATATCGTGAGATCGAGCAAGACGATAGTAAATATTCGATTCATCAAAAGCAACATTCTTTGTGATAACAGCATAATTTGCATATCAAAACCCCCTTTGTGATCTATCCTACTGAATCAAGGATAGATCGAAAGGGGGTTTTGTAATTAAGCTAGATGATTATTCACCATCACAACAGAAAATTTGATTTTTTCCTTTATTTTTGGCTCTCATCAACGATCGTTCAGCCTGATCGATCATGTCAGAAGGACGCATAGAAGAAGTAGGAATAACAGATACACCACCGATTGTAACGGTCATAAATTCACCGGAATTCGAAGTGTCTCTTGGAATTTGTAGAGCGAGCACACTCTGGCTGATCTCTTGTGCAAGACTTTTGGCGTGTACCTGATCTGATCCTAATAACATCATTGTAAAAGCACCACCACTAAAGCGAGCAATTGTAGCATCATGGATACTACCTATCATAGCTAAGACATCGGCTACCCATTGTAGACACAGATCGCCCCCATTGAGACCATGAATTGCATTATAAGCTCGTAGACCATCCAGATCGATTAAAAATACAGTCAGATATTGTTGCTCTGCAAGCGCAGTATCCCAGTTCAACTCTAGCGATTTTTCAAAAGCAGGTCGGTTAGGAATATCTGTTAATGGATCAGTAGCTAGATAGCTGTGCAATTGATCAGACATGGTAGAATACGCTTCAGCCTGCTCAATATTAGAAGCCACTAGACGAGCAATCATCATAACCGATGGCTTGCCACCATACGTAATCGAAGTTAATGTGACTTCCAATTGCATCATATTCTGATCGACATCGATAAAGAATCCGTTGGTCGAGATCAATTGAACAACATTTTCCTGTAATTCATCCAGACTTTTTTGCATATCGTCTTGAGACTGCTTACCGATATACTGTGCAAACTCTTTGCCAATTAACGCCTGTGTATTTTTGGCGCCAAACAATTCGGCTGCTTCACTGTTAGAATAAATAATTTGCCCGTTTGTAATTGTCATAAAAGCGACAGGAGACAATTCCATCAATTGCAAATAACGCTGTTCATTTTGCCGTAAAATACGAGCATTTTGTAGCGCTAATTCTTCTACTTGTTGCAATTGATTTTCGGTTTGCCGATGCACAATCGTTTTGAGTTCAGGCAAGATATTAATTTCTTTGGCTTTCCAAGAAAATGAAGTAGATTGAACAACTTGTCTCCATTTCTCAAATGATTTACGCGGAGAAAGGCGCATACTATCATTATCTTGAATAACAGCTTTGACCGGATCTCCTGCCCAATCTACTATCTGAAGCACCTCAGGACGGAACCAGATAATATAATTCTGTTGCCCTGGAGAAAGAGCAAGATAGAGCGCTCCAGATGCTTTTTCTTTGTAAGCTTTGGCAGGCTCATAATCCAGACTTAGACGAGAATTTGCATAGACATGATTTTTGGCTTTGCTACCTAACCAACCGGCTAATTCACGAATTTGTCCAGCTGTTGGTGTCTGTCCGTATAACAATAATTTATCCTGATAACTAATAGCCGCTCCCGAAGCGCTCATAAGACTAAGCAACGTTGTTTCTTCTTCTTGCAGTTGTTCAATAACACGCACAAAGCTTGTATTTCCGATAAAAACATCCGCTATTCGTGAAGCCTGACGACGCATAGCTAGTTCAGATTCATAATCATCGATCTGCTGACGTTGGTACAATTCACTAGAGAAGAACGAACCTAGGAAATTACACAAATTACGCACACGATGCGGAATATATTTAGGTGAATAATGATGACACGTAATCAGCCCCCATAGCTGATTATCATGAATCAGTGAAATCGTAACAGTAGCGCCCACACCCATATTATGCAAATATTCAATATGAAGAGGCGAGACACTGCGTAGAATCGATAGACTTAGATTAAGCGGCTTGCCTGTTACCGGTTGTACAGTTGGAATAATCTCTACCGGTGTATAATGGACATCGACAATCGTACGTAACCAGTTACGCAGATACAATTCACGAGCTTGCTTTGGAATATCAGAAGCAGGATAGTTATGCCCTAGAAAAGGTTCAAGCGCTGTTTCTTTCGCTTCAGCAATAACTTTGCCATTCCAGTTCTCATCGAATTCATAGATCATCACACGATCATAACCGAGCATTTCTTTGATCTGTTCTGCTGCCACCTGACTCGCTTCAAATCGGTTTTTGGTCTGTTTCACCCGTCCGAAAAAGGCACGAATCCATTCAAAATCATTCACAACAGTAGATTCATCAATCGCATCCAGTTCGAACTCTAAAATAATCAGTCCTTCACTTTCATGCAAAATCACAAAAAATTCAGTGCTTGTATCCTGTAGATTAATCATTAAACGCGTATATTGGAGATCAGAAGTAGATTCTGTACTAAGATCATATTGAAGTAAGGAGAGAAGTTGTTCTTCACCGATCAGTGAAGCTAGTGGCTGACCTAGCAATTCTTCGGCTTCAATACCAAATAAAGTCATCGTATTACGACTAGCTTGTACAATCGTATGCTCATTATCTTTGGTTATGGCTAACAATACGCCATGAGGTTGAATTTGCCCGGGAATATGAATCGGTTCTTTATCACAATTGGTCAGATCGATCGGTTCCTGAGTGGTAAATTTACCTTCTGTTAAAAGCGTACGATTGAGCAAATCATATTCATTGTTTTTTGAAACTGACATTAGTTGGTTAGCCTCCTGTATATCATGATGTCATTACTGTGCTAGTTCGGATCGGTACTTAACCATAGATCAAGTAATCTGAATGTTTCTTTGGCGGTATATATGATTTGTTCTTTATTTTCTTCTGTTACACCAGCTTGTAGCAATAGATCGCGGAAAGCCGACCATTGTTCACGAGTCTCTGCACCATAAGCGTTAAAGTAATGCAGACCCCCTTCAGGATCAACCGGCAAAAATTTCATTAATTGCTTGGTAATAATTTGTCCACCCAGAGTAGACCCTTCAATAACATAGAAAGCTCCATACATACGTGCAGGTGTAGAAATATCCGGCAAGTCTGTACATAATGGTAGTTGTCGAATCTCTTGTATCGACATACCTAAGTGAATCAAATCTTGTTCCAACAACGGCGATTTGGCACGTATATTCATATCAAATCCAGAATCAGACTCCAGCGCATCCATATGCCCAATAGCTTGTTGTTCTAACGGTTGTAAAAAGCCATAGAACTTGGCAAGGTACGTACGGTATTCATCTAAAGTGAGCGTTTTCGCCATAATACCTTTAGCATAAAAGTTTCCTTCAATCTGTTCATGGTATACAGCGGTATCTTTGCGTAAGCGATCGAGTAATTCAATTGTCATTTATCATCTCACCTTAATATCAATTAATAAGTTACTTAACAATAAGTTATGAAGCTGTATATCTTAACATCTATATTAAATCTTGCTGTGATCCAGAAGGTCCTCACCATAGTACGTCAACAGAATGGAAAAAGTGCGATAGCTGGGGAGTTAAAGTATAGTACAAGCATGCAATGAATACAACAAATTGAGGGTCATGCTATTGGGTTTCTTCTATATAATGGCGAACGATTTGCTTGATGTCGTTCTATCTATTTTATCATGTTGTAGGTACTGGATGAAAGTGCTGTTTAAGTGAAATCAACCAATTATAGTCTGTTAAAAGTGTCGAAAATTTGAAATATAGGTATACCGATCCAAAAATAAAGAACGATGCTTTTTGATGATTTTTCTTGTTTTTCTATAGATATGAACATTGGATATATATGTTTTAGTTATTTTACGCTTAAAAGGATAGCAAGAGATCAGCAAAAAGCCTGCTTCGTTTCTCTGGTAAGAGAGCAAGAAGTAAGCTTTTTTAAAGTAGTATGTAGTTGTAGAGTAGGTAAGTGACATAGACAGGTAGGCATAAAGTTATTGTTATTGTTTTCGTTTCAGATAAGAAATAAAGACAACAAATCCATACACAAACAGCCCGAATAATCCTAGCATCACCACAAACAACACAAACGGCAAAATTGCTCCCCACGCCATAATGACCCTCCTTACATGGTTGCTTTTATACTTTATTTCATTTTATAGTAAAATAAGTAAAAAGATAAGTGTATATCCCAATAGAAATACATAGAATATGCAGTAAGGAGGTTATATGATGTCAGATGTATTTGCTTTGGTATTAATCATACTTGTTAATGTGCTGATATATGGATTAGCTATATGGGGAATCATTCGTATGATCTATAAGCGCGCCAAGCACCCTGCGCACACGCTTATGTTCTTGTCGATGATCTTTTGTGTGGTTATCTTTACAGCGAGTATGATACAGAAAATCATGTATTACGATTGGACGATAAATTTAGCTACATTAGCGCCAATGATGGGGGTGTTTTCGATTTATATGGTAAGTCGTAGAGAGAATCGCGTAGAATGTAAATGAATCCAAAAAGAAAGTGATCCCGTAAAGAGATCACTTTCTTTTTATTTATTATTTTAAAAATAAGATTCTATATTTAATAAGTGAAATCTAAAACATGTATTACAAAAATCACTTGTCTAAAATCAATACTCTTTTTGTAATTATACTACTTATTCATCATAGTATTTCTTGATTAAATCCTCATCATATAAATCCATAAACATAGTTACAAATGGACTATCATGAATAAGATCGACTTCAAATAAACTTTCAAAATTGAATTTATCTCGATACCATGTCCATTTTTCTTTCAACGCATCTAGAACAATGTAACGTTCATTTAATTGTATTGCCATATGTAAAATGTGATTAACTATTTCTACGCCTATTCCTTTGTTTTGAAAATGATCACTGACAGCTAATCTAGCAATATCAAGTACATGTTGTTCTTTTGAAATAGCAGGATCATCAATCAAAGAGGATAGAAGGGTATGTTGAAGAGTGTAATAACCAACAATTTGATTCTGGTAGAAAACTAATGTTGTACTAGACTCACGAATAATGTGAGAAGGATAAGCTTCGACTTGCAGAAAAAAATCCATAGAATGATTACCACAAGAGAAATTTTTTACATGAGGTAAATACTCTATGGATATAATTTTATGGTCTAATTGCAAACTCTCAATATTAGGAATGGGATAATCGTTCATGATACTCCTTCATTTTCTTTTCGGCATGTTTTTTCATAAGTTCTTCATTTTTTTGGTTTTTCTCTATAAAACGTTTGGCTTCTTCGCCTGTAAGTACAGGTCTTTGTCTCAAACTAACTGCCATATTTAATTCTCCTTTCTAAAATGTATTATAGTGTTATTTTATCATGTAATTAATTTAGATCATAGGTGATAAGGATTGATTATGTGAATTTAAAAATAAGCTATCGTCAACATTTTAATACCTAAATCATGTTTATATATTATACATCTGTTTATATAGAAGAATTAGTAACTTATCATATTGCATGTATACATAATATTTAGAGAATTTATCTTTCTTTAGTATAATTAAAATATCTAATTCGTTTACAGGAGAATACTTATGACATTGCCTTTAGAATTACAATCCATTTATAATCACAAGCAAAAATCATATAAAATGATCCTTATGTTATCTTTGCTAGACGAGATGAAAGAATCTAATCTGCATGAAGTATCCATGCTTAAAGTACGGGAACGTTTCTTATCTTATTTACAACAACGAGAAGCACAGAGTCTACGTGTAGATGAACCACCTTCTCAAGTGAAAGCAACGCGTTGGGCAGATGTCCAATTAAGTCGTATTCAGTATGTGATGAACACGCCAATCAAAGCATTATCTTCCATCTTACATGTACCTAGTGAGCAATATACAATTGGCTTTAAAAAAGACCTGTACGACCAATGGGATCAGTCTGTTTTAGACGAATTATACCAATTTACGTTAGATGAACTGGAATTATATTATGCTCAACCGCCTTCAGATTTCTCGATTCGAGATGATCTAATGCGGATTATGATGGACTATCCAGAAGCGCGTAGAGAACCATTTAAGCGTAATCCTTTAGCTCAATATATGCGAAATGTGATCCCAGAGCATATTCGTTCGTTGCAATTTATTCATACTTATTTTCGAGTACAAGGTTCACTCGGGCAAGGGAATTGGGCGTATATTCCATGGATTGCGATTATGCACCGTCAAATTACTGATACTACCCAACGTGGATTGTATGTAGCTTATTTGTTTGCAGAAGATTTGCAGTCTGTTTACCTTGTACTACAATACGGTGTAACCGATATGAAGAACCGTCTAGGTACTAAAAAAGCCTATGAACAATTTGAACAAAAAGCACAAGAAATCAGAGCTATGTTACCGCCAACACGATTGAATTTAGAAGGAAATATTGATTTGGGTGAAAGTACGTATGCCAAAGATTATCAGGCATCTACTATTGCTTATACTCGTTATGATTTGAATGATATGCCTAATAATGAGCAATTGGTAGACGATTTATGGGACGCAGTAGAGACTTATCTATCTTATGTGCAAAGTATAGATGCAACACCAAACACAGAGTGGGCAAGTCAGTTGAATGATGAAGAAGAGGAAGAAGTGGACGAAGTCGAAGAAGAATCTATTGTACTTATCCATGATGCTGAGATCAAAGAAGTATTAGATCATATCCGCGACTACATCACCCAACGTGGATTCTACTTCCCAGCCCACTTAATCGACAACTTCTACCTCTCGCTCAAAACACGTCCGTTCGTTATCCTCGCAGGTATCTCTGGCACAGGGAAGACGCGGTTGATCCGTTTGTTCGCTGAAGCGGTTGGGGCGACTGCGTTGAACGGGCAATTTCGGTTGATTCCTGTACGTCCAGATTGGAGTGATCCGACAGATCTGATCGGGTACAAAGATTTGTCTGGCACCTTCAAGCCTGGCCCACTCACATCGGTGATTGCTGAAGCATCTCAACCAGAGAATCGGAACAAGCCTTATTTTATCTGTCTGGATGAAATGAATCTGGCACGAGTCGAACATTATTTTAGCGATATTTTGAGTCTATTGGAGACACAATCGTGGCAGGGCAGACATATTGTGACTGATCCGGTGATTCCAGCAGTTACGTTAGAATTGGAAAGCGATCTAGAGCGATATGGGAATCTGGGTATACCGGAAAATGTATATCTGATCGGAACCGTTAATATGGATGAGACGACCTATCCCTTTAGCAAAAAGGTTCTTGATCGAGCGAATACGCTGGAATTTAACTCTATTGATCTGATGCAGTTACCCAAGTTGCGTGAGGAGAGCCAGCAGGTGGTCGAAGCTGTACCGGTCGAGCAGTCTTTTTTACGCGCAGATTATTTGCAGTTGATTGATGCTTATGACCATTATGCAGACTTGATCACCCGTACTACCGAGCGATTGGTAACCGTGAACGAGATACTGGAAGATATTCATGCGCATGTAGGGTTTCGGATACGAGATGCCGTATGCTTTTATGTGATCTATAATGAACGTTTTGGATTGATGAGTGAAGCAGAAGCTTTTGATCTACAGATGATGCAGAAGATTTTGCCACGTATTCAAGGAAGTCAGTCTGGAGTACGGCGTGTATTGGTGAAGCTGTTACGTCTGTGCTTACAAGATAGTGTCCGTATTCCGTCACCGATGGAAGACGATGATGTCTTCTGGGCACAATGGGATCGCGGAAATACACCGCCACAGGCGACCTATCCGCAGACAGCGCATAAGCTGGTGGATATGATTGTGAGGTTAGATGAAGATGGATTCACATCCTACTGGATTTCTTAATCAGAGTACCGAGCTGTTAGAAGTGAAGTGTAGTATCGGGACGATCTATATCAAAGGCAAACCGTATCATCCGGTAGTGGAGACATTGCAATTGCATCGCGATCAGGGCGAATGGGTGAATGCGCATCTAATCTGTCGTTCGCTTGCGCCTGAGGTGATAATAGACGATATCTCTGTATTTTCACCAACTGCAAATCAATTAATTCGATGGGACGGGACTACACCGTCTTTTCCTTGTTTTTACGAGCAACAGAACTACGAATTTGTGCTGATTAAGTCAGATGATATGCAGTTACCTGTTCAATTTCATCATGATAATCTGGCAATTCGTGAAGCGGTTACGCCTAAGGGTGAGCAGGTCTTATCTGGGATTTTGAATTTTAAAAATGAAGTCGGCTTTACAGAGTTGGAATTACGTAGCAGAGGACAGCGGTTAATAACGATCGAACTGGAAATTTTCCCGTCCAAGCTGGATTACAAGCAAGATTATATCCAGTTGCTACGTGAAGTGAATGAGCAGGTGTACAACTTATCGTTTGATTTTCTCAAGCGGACATATCAGTCGGTTCGTATTCGAGATACACAGCAACAGAGTTTGAGTGAATTTTTTGCATTGATTACGCATCTTTTTCACCAGATGGAGATTGCGATGGAACGGATTAATCGGCAACCTCATCATAAGCTGGACAAATCTTTAGAACGTAAGCCTGCCTCACGGGTCAAGCGAGGAAGTAATCGCAACAATGCGTATCTTGCCAGACATCCGCAGTATTTAGAACAGGACTCTGTGCATGGATGGTTACCGATAGGAGCAGAACGCTACCAGCCGACTCATTTACTAGATACGATCAAGCATATCTCTTATGATACCGCAGAGAACCGTTTTCTACGCTGGATGTTAGAGCGCATATTGAGCAAGTTACAGCAATTACAAGAACAGTATAGCCAGTTAACCAGACCGCAGAATTTCCGTAGTCGGGCGTATGATCCTGTGTTTGTAAAGCGTGTTAGCCAGATGATCTCGCGGTTAGAGCAGTTATTATCGTTAGAATGGCTACAACAGATTTCACCGATACGGCAAATGAGTACAAGTCTGGTTCTGCAGATGGCGCCAGGGTATCGGGAAATGTATCGTTATTATCTTTTGCTTCTCAAAGGGTTATCGATTCAGAGTGATCTATTACGGCTTTCGATGAAAGATATTGCAGAAATCTATGAATACTGGTGCTTTTTGAAATTAAATGAATTGCTGAGTCGTAAATATCCATTAATTAAGCAAAATCTGATCAGGCTCAACCATAGCGGATTATTTGTAACATTAGGTCGAGGGCAACAATCTCGTATGGAATATCTGAATCCGCGTAATAACGAGACATTTGTGCTGTATTACAATAGTCTGCCTAGCAAAGAACTTACACCGACGTTGCCACAGCGACCGGATAATGTGCTTTCTTTAATGAAAGTAGATGCCGGACAGAAAAAAGAATACAGCTTTATTTTTGATGCCAAATACAAGTTGAACGCCGCTGTAGAAGGTTCACCTTATGCTTCTGCGTACCAATATCCCGGGCCACAGGAAGAAGATATTAACACAATGCATCGTTATCGGGATGCGATTGTACATTCGTCTGCTGGTGAGAAGTATGAACGCAGTATGTTTGGCGCGTATGTATTATTTCCATATGGGGATGAAGAGCAATTTCGTGACCACCACTTTTACCGTAGTATTCGTAAGTTAAATGTAGGAGCGTTACCTTTTTTGCCGAATGCCACTACGCTCGTAGAGCAATTTCTAGACGAATTGATTCAAGATAGTCCCGAAAAAGCCTACGAACGTTCTACAGCACCACGTGGAACAAAAGCATATTACCAGAACAAATTACTAGATAAAAATATGCTGGTGGGGTCGGTACGCGGACCGGAGCAAATACAGATTGCACTGGCAGAACAGTTCTACCATATGCCACTGGCTAACTTTGTGGATACACAGGTGATTACGCAGATAGAGTATGTAGCAATGTGTGAATCTAGACGAAAGTTTGAATCCCTCGGTAGAACGGGTATAAGCTATTATGGCAAAGTAGACAGATGGGATATCGTCAAGCGATCTGATATTACTGAGATTCCTGCTGATCCGCAGAAAGCGAATCTTTTATATGTGAAATTCACAGTGACTCGTTGGGAAGAACGGACAAGTCCTATTTTACTAGCAGGTCAGGGTATCTATACATTGTTATATACAAGTAAATATATGTTCGATCGTGCAGAAGAATTAGCTGAATTACGATTAGAATCGGAAGCAGATCTAGCCTCATGGCGTGAAAAGCGTAGACAAGGCAAAGTGAAAGTGGAGCTTGATAACAATTATGTCGATCTAGCTGAACATGTGCTTGATGTAAGAATAGACGAAGAGTAATGTATTAATCTTATCTTTGCTATATTGAAAAATATATACAAGTCATCTGCTAATGCTGTAACACTAAGCATGCAGATGACTTTTGTATTGTCTATAAATGTAAGAAAATAGTAAATACCAACGCTTTTCATGAAAATTTAAAAAATAGTGAAAATCTAATGCATCTGTGCAAAAGAAGAAGTATAATTCTTGCAGTTAGCGTTGTATCTGGGTCAGTATAACCAGACTTATAAAGGAGGGAAGGCAGTCTTGAAACGTTTGATTTGGATGGGAAGTTTATTTTATTTATTAATGGGTGCTATCAAAGTGACGGTGGCAGCGATTGTTACCGTATTATTGCCATTGTATGATCGAGATTATACAGATGCCGGAGCACTGATTTTTATAGAATTTGGAGCATCGATTATCGGGATGTTGATTCAACCGTGGTTAGCGAATCGAATATCGAAAAAAACAATGTTACATATAGGCGCAATCGGTGTAGCTATTTGTTATATTTTGATCGCCTTTTTACCACCATGGTCGATTTTAATTGTCGGTATCGCTATTGCAGGATTTCTGGGCGGTATTATTGAATCGGTTATTGCGGCTGTGATTTTGGAAGGATTACAATCCAATGCCGCGATTGCTATGAGTCGCTTAGAGATTGCATTTGGTGTAGGATCACTATTATTCCCATTAGCGATTGGTATGCTGGTGCGCTCAGGATTATGGAATTATGCGTTGCTTGGCATCGCTGTGTATTGTATCTTTTTATCTTTATTCGTACGATTTAGCCGATTTGAAGGTGTAGAGCCTTTATTTTTGCCACGTCATTTGACCGATCTACCTCATGTCGTTCCTGCAACAGCAGCTTCTTCAGGGCCTGTAGGTGCTGTAGTAGCAGCGGCGGCAACCAATCATCCTTCTGCTCGTCTCAAGCGATTATGGGTCGGTGGCAGTCTGTTATTACCATCGTTCGTTTTTCTATTTTTCTTATACGGAGCAACCGATATCGGGTTAGTAAATTATTTGCCA
Organism: Paenibacillus sp. KACC 21273; assembly: GCF_028736095.1. Classification (NCBI taxonomy): domain Bacteria; kingdom Bacillati; phylum Bacillota; class Bacilli; order Caryophanales; family Paenibacillaceae; genus Paenibacillus; species Paenibacillus sp. KACC 21273. The sequence continues at coordinate 4,434,349 of NZ_CP117876.1, read as the reverse complement.
TCGCTGATGTTAGAGACAGGAATGGCAGATGCAGGCACAGCGCCGATCAGTGTTACAGTATTCTGGGCGGCTATGATTGTCGGACGGATGTTTGCCGGTTATGAAGCAGAACGTATCGGTTATCGTCGCTATTTATTTATTCATTGGAGCAGTATGATCGTATTGCTGTCTTTATTTGCACTGAATCGGAATCCGGTAATAAGTTATATTTTGATCGTATTGTTAGGTCTAATGTTATCAGGTCTATACGTAGTCACACTGGTCTATATGAAAAAGCTAATGCCCAAAAATATAGCTCGTAATACTAGTATCGTTATGGCTGGTTGTGCGATTGGTGGAGGATTGTTCTCTGTTGTAGCAGGACGTATGCTAGATACGTTATCTCCTTCTTATGTTCAATGGATGATGGCGATTGTTGCTTTATTCAGTCTGATTACTTATGTATTGTATGCCAAAGAATCGAATATGCAGATCGAACAGACTGAATTGGCACCTACCGAGGGAACCATCAATTCCTAATAAACGAAATACAAAAATGATAAAGCCAGTATAGATGCGGACAATTGCCGTAACTATGCTGGCTTTTTTTCTAATATGTCAATCGTTACCGGTACGATATAAAAATAAGGAAAATCGCGCTAAATAAGATTCATATACCTAACATAAGGTAATACATACTATCACCTATAGTATGGTATTAATTAGTCATTTTTACACAAAAAACTATATTTCTTGCAAAAGTTACTCTATAATAGGTGAGTGTCCTAAAATAACATAATTTTACATTAATTAAGAAAGTGAGCTGATAATTAATGAAAAAAACGATGTTGAAGAAGTGGAGTGCTTCTGTGTTAACGGCTGTATTGACGTTATCGCTAACCACTTCTGTCTGGGTACCACAAGCAAATGCAGCTACAACGCCAGTGCAGAAGCACGGACAATTATCGATCGCTAACGGACAATTGGTGGATAAGAATGGTACCCCTGTCCAATTAAAAGGTATGAGTTCTCATGGCATTCAGTGGTATGGTAACTATGTGAATAAAGATACGATGAAATGGTTACGAGATGATTGGGGTATTACTGTATTTCGAGTAGCAATGTATACCGCAGAGAATGGATATATTTCAAATCCTTCACTGAAAAACAAAGTGAAAGAAGCGGTAGCAGCAGCGCAGGATTTGGGTGTCTATGTGATTATCGATTGGCATATACTTTCAGATAATGATCCGAATATTTATAAAACGCAATCCAAAGCCTTTTTTAGTGAAATGGCTGGCTTGTACAAAGATTCACCAAACGTTATTTATGAGTTAGCCAACGAGCCTAATGGTGGGGTCACATGGAATGGGCAGATTCGTCCGTATGCGCAAGAAGTGACTCAAGTGATTCGTGCCAAAGATCCAGACAATATTATTATCGTCGGAACAGGAACATGGAGTCAGGATGTACACGATGCAGCAGATAACCAGTTACCTGATAAAAATACAATGTATGCTGTACATTTCTATGCAGGAACACACGGACAATTTTTACGTGATCGCATCGATTATGCGTTAAGCAAAAAAGCACCTGTATTTGTAACAGAATGGGGTACAAGCGATGCATCTGGTAACGGAGGGCCATTCCTGAGTGAATCGAAAGTATGGACTAACTTCTTAGCTAATCGCAAAATTAGTTGGGCGAACTGGTCACTTGCAGATAAAAACGAAGCGTCAGCGGCTCTTCAGTCGGGAGCAAGTTCAACAGGTGGATGGATAGTCAATAACTTAACAGCTTCAGGCAAATTTGTACGTGATGAGACTCGTCTTGGAGCAACCACCAGTACAACAGACCCAGATACAACAACACCTCCAACGACAGGCGGTGATACCGATACATCTCCTCCGACTACAGGAGGTGGCGATACAGGTACAACTACACCAACCGATCCTAAAGGGAAGTTGGTATTGCAATATCGTAACGGAGATAGCAATCCGACCGATAATGCGATTCGACCTGTTTTTAATATCAAAAATAACGGTAGTACAGCGGTCAATCTAAGTGATCTCAAAATTCGTTACTATTACAGTGATGAGAGTCAGCAAAAGCAACAATTTTTTATCGACTGGGCGAGTGTAGGTGGAACGAATATTAGCGGTGCATTTGGTACACCGACAATATCCAAAACAACAGCGAATCGCTATGTTGAATTGAGTTTTGGTAGTGGAGCCGGTTCGATTCCAGCCGGAGGTCAAAGCGGAGATATTCAAGCTCGTATTCATCCAGCCGATTGGAGTAACTACAATGAAGCTAACGATTACTCTTATGGAGCTAATCAGACTGCGCTAACCGATTGGAATAAAGCAAGTATCTACAATAAAGGCACATTGGTATGGGGAACAACACCGTAAACGATTTGAATAAGTATGAATAGATTATATTTTATGCAAAAAAGAGCTATCACTATGATAGCTCTTTTTGTTGTAGTTGGTTTTGTATTATCGACTTTGCGCTGAATTGAGGCGGCCATTCCAGAAATACAGATAAGCACCGGAATAGATCCATTGTTCATACGTTAACGAAGACGATTGATACGTATTCTTATCAGACGGTTCGCCCCAGGATAATATCACTTGTTCGCGGGTCATATTATTTAATAATTTATTTTTACTGATGGCTGTCCAGACGCTATTGCTCCAATTGTATAAAGTACGTGGGTTTTTGGACCATAAAATATCACTTAGCATCATACCAACATCATATTGTCGATTGAGTTTGATCCCGACTTGCTTGCCATTGGATTTTTGCAACGTCACAAAAGCATCATTTTGGTCATTTACTTGCACAGCGATAAATGTTAACTTTTCCAGATGGTTAAGACCGCTTCCATTATACGCACGATTGTCGAACCAGACATATTTGCCATGCCAGTTCTGATTAAATGATGTCAGCTCGCTATCTAACAGAAAGTCCAAATCAGATACTGGACTATTGAACTCATACGTATCACCTGATTTATTTTGAATCGTTATATACAAGCTGGAAGAAGCATAACGTATATCGGTAATCCAATAAGCTCCCGGATAATAAAACGGATATATTTTCTCACCGACAAAGTAACCGAAATTCGCAGGCAGTTGACTAATATTTGTTAAAATCTCACTGGATGCGCGCTTACCTTCATCATCGCTCCATAGAAATAATGCTTGAGCACTGGACGCATATTTACCATCCAAATCAGTAATCGCTAATAACGATTTGTACATCACATAAGTAACCCCTGCATAAGCAAATGAATTGGAATCGTTGACTGTGATACTACCTTTGTTACCAGTAATCGTAAGTGGACTACCATATTGAATCGTGATACCTGGAATCCGATCCATGATTTTGATAGGAATATATAGTTTGTTGTTATTCACAAACTGAGTGTATTGCTGAGTAATCTGGAATTTACCATTTACAAATAAAGAAACGCTTTGATATGTACTTCCTTTTACATTGACAGCATGAATCGTCTGAGCCGGTATAACGATAGCAAACACCATCATCCAGATCCATACACGTAACCATTTTTTGTTCATTGTGAAAAATCCCCTTTTTCTCTAAATATCATAAAAAGATGCAGAATCTACATCCTTTTAAAATATCGGAGAATAAGGGGAAGAAATGAAGATAGTGGATATAAAATATCAGTGGCTTAGTCTAACAGCCCTACCATTTGTAGTCCATGTAAAATGCCATTTTCATCGACAGATTTGGTAATATGGCGAGCGACTGCTTTGGCTTCAGGTTCAGCATTGCCCATAGCGACACTGTTATAGATTTGTTTGAGCATTTCAACATCATTCAGTCCATCGCCGAACGCATATTGTCTTTCTTGCGGGAACCCTAATTTTTCGGTGATTTTGGCTATACCATGTGCTTTGGAACCACCTGCTGGAAGAACATCGACAGACATTGGATGCCAGCGGATAAAATCGAATGATTTGAAGTCTTGCTCATACTTTTTCTCCGCATCTCCTATACAGAATAGTAGACACTGGTAAATCTCTCTACCTTGATGATATAACGGATCATAGGTCGGGAATTTACTTACTTTTAAAGTATGAATACTGGTTGTGATCATTTCGTCTTCTTCCGGCACGCTGGCTCTCATATCTTCAGCATCCATATAGACAAGCGGATTATTTTGCTCTAACGCTGTCTGAGTCAATTGAAGTAATGCGTCTTTGTTCAGTGGATTGGTATAGATCACTTCGCCACGCAAAACAACATATTGACCGTTGTAACTAACATACGTATCAATCTCAAGTTCTTTGCGAATATCGTCAAACATAAAAGGAGCACGACCGGTGGCAATAGCTACTTCGTGACCGCGTGCTTTGAGCTCAAATACAGCTTTTTTAGTGCTTTCCGGTAATTTTTTATCAAAATCCAATAACGTTCCATCAATGTCGAAAAAGATAATACTTTGATTAGACATGGGTAGCTCCTATCGTTGTTATCTATTTTTGGTGTACACAGTATGACTCTATTATAACCGTCAATCGAGAGTTGTGTCTTGTATTTCAGTATAGTCTCTATCGTTATATACCCAAAAAGCTACTTTTTATGAGAAAGAATACTCACAAAAAAGTAGCTTTTGGATAGGTTGGATGTCAGTATATGAATCGGTATTTCTCGTATCAGTACATACAATAGACAAGAAAGACTTATCCGGTAATGTTTATGTCTATCGTAGAATTGGCTATCTATCCATGTTGTTTGAGCGGTTCAACTTGAGCAGGAATAGTCGCAGGACGTTTCCATTTGAGAGGTAAGTTGAAAAATACATTTAATAGAATAGCAGATAAACTACCTGTGATCGTACCGTCACTGACAATAATGCGTAATGCTGAAGGCAAGCCTGCGAAAAGTTCAGGCACAACTGTTGCGCCAATACCAAGTGAGATCGAGCAAGCGACAACTAGCAAGTTGCGTTGTTCTTTGAAGTCTACTTCAGTCAGCATCCGAATTCCTGAAGCGACGACCATACCGAACAACACGACAGTAGCACCCCCTAGAACAGCGGCAGGAATAACTGTAGCCAGTGCAGCGATTTTGGGAACCAGTCCAAGTACAATCAGAATACTTGCCGCCGCAACGATTACATTACGTGTTTTGACGCGGGACAGTTCGACCAGTCCCACATTTTGAGCGAATGTATTGTATGGAAAAGCATTGAACATACCGCCAAGAACGATCGCTAATCCTTCTGTACGATAACCGCGTGTCATGTCTTGCGGTGTTAATTTCTGATCACATACTTTACCTAATGCTAGAAATACACCTGTAGATTCAACCACGATCACCATACATACAATAATCATAGTTAAAATCGGAGCAATCTTAAATTCAGGCATACCGAACATAAATAACTGAGGAAGATGGAACCATGACGCTTCGCTTACGCTGGAAAAATTAACTTTACCGATCATAAAAGCAACAACCGTTCCAGCAACAATACCTATTAATACAGACAACGAGCGCATAAATCCAGTAAAAAAGCGATTGATGATCAAGATCAATGCCAGTACACCAAAGGAAAGGAGGAAATTCGTGAGGCTACCAAATTCAGGGCTATTCGCACCACCAGCCATATTACGAATCCCTGTCGGAATAAGTGAAAGACCGATAACCGTAACAACAGTGCCGGTCACTACAGGAGGGAATAAACGAATGATTTTACCGAAAAAGCCAGCGAATAAAAAGACAAACAATCCAGCAGCTATAATAGCGCCATAGATCGCATTCAGTCCATATTGATTACCGATCCCGATCATAGGAGTAATAGCGACAAAAGAACTTCCTAGCATAACCGGTAGACCAATACCTAGATATTTGTTTTTCCAGGCTTGTAACATAGTCGCTATCCCACAAGTGAGTAGATCAATCGCTACTAGATAAGACAATTGCTCTGCGGTAAGATTAAGCGCCCGTCCAACTAATAATGGCACTAGAATAGCTCCTGCATACATAGCCAGTACGTGCTGTAATCCCAAAGACCAAATTTTACCTCCGGTTGGTTTGATGTCCATTTGATTCGCCCCTTTTTGAATATAATTTAACACCACACGTTAACGAATAAAGAATGTAACGTAATAATATCTTTTAATTCTCTGTTTTGACGATATGTATTCTATCTATTTGTGCAAAAATATAATTTAGAGGGTTTAATTTATGCAATGTTATAAAATATATGTTAGGTAATATAACATATAATGATTTGAAAGGGTAATTAGGTGCTGAATTCAATCAATAAAGTAGATAAAACTCAAAAGATATAGGAATTGAAAGGCACTGTTATTTAAACAGATGACTCTGATTTGTGTACACCTTTGAGAACATCACAAATTTATAATAAAAGAGCTACCACAGAGGATGGATAAAGAAAGTAAAAGTGAGCTTCTATCCTAGAAAAGGAGGAATGTAACGTACAGTTTTGTAGAGTATCATCTGCACAGCAATATTCACTTATTCATATTTGTAAGCGTTACCAAAATAATAAGGATGGTGAAGGGGTATGAAAGAAAAGCAATATTCGCTAACGATTAAAATTGTAGCTGCGGCGTTAGGCATTATATTAGTATTACCGACCAGTGGATTATTTGCGGCTGATTCGAATGAGATGATGACAGCATCCAAAGGTAAAGGGAATAAGGGAGTACAACTAGAGTATCTGGATCGAGGTCTAGTAGCAGCCAAAACAGCTGATGGTATTTTTCTAAGTTGGCGCTTGCTCGGAGATGAAGCTAGCGGTTATTCGCAGACAGGACTCACAGGTACTGATTTTGCTGTATATCGCAATGGTACATTTCTAACCGTAGTCACCGATAGTACTAACTATCTGGATCGGCAAGGAACAACCACTGCTAAATATACAGTAGCACCGATCAAACCGAAAAAGCCCCGTACGATAGATTCATCAGCTACAGTGACTGAATCTGCCTATGATACTCAATCATTTTCAACCACAGGCAGTGAAGAATCCAAGTTAACTACGTATAGTACTGATTACAATTTAAACGATCTCCGCAAACCAGACAAAAAGAAACTTAGTGCTCCTGCAACAGTCTGGAATGACACCTATTACGATCTTCCTTTACAAAAACCGGCTGATGGAGTGACACCTGCGGGTGAAGCGTATACGTATTCAGCGAATGATATGAGTGTAGGCGATGTTGATGGCGATGGAGCGTATGAATACTTTGTTAAATGGAGCCCTTCCAATTCCAAAGATGTTTCCCAAAAAGGATACACAGGCAATACGTATATAGATGCGTACCAACTCGATGGACGATTATTGTACCGTATTGATCTAGGAGTGAATATCCGTTCAGGTGCGCATTATACTCAATTTATGGTGTACGATTTTGATGGAGATGGCAAAGCGGAAATGATGTTCAAAACCGCTCCAGGCACCAAGATCACTCGTTATAATTCACGCGGTAAAATTTCTTCTGAAAAATACATCACTCTACCCAAAGCTGATAAAAAAGCAGGATATGCGAATACAGACGATTACCGCCTAAGCAGTAGCGATTACTATGATCATGTAGTGAGCATGTTTCAAGGATGGCGTGATCAAGAAGAAGTGAAAAATGGTCACTGGCCTCAGACATTAGAAGAATGTTTTGGAATTGCGCCGAAATATAACTATCCTTTATCCCGAGTTGATGCTGAAGCATTGACCGATTACTTTATGGATGTATATGCACCAGCTCGTAGTGCGCGTAACGATCTGCGTACTTTTGAAGGATTTATTTTGGATGGCCCGGAATATTTGTCTGTATTTGAAGGGGAATCGGGTAAAGAATTAGAAACGATCGCTTATGAACCTGATCGTCATGATGATGGTCTAATGTGGGGCGACTATGCAATGTCACGAATTGAGCCGGGCAATCGGGTAGATCGTTTTCTAGCAGGGGTCGCTTATTTAAATGGGAAAACACCATCGGCAGTATTTGCACGCGGGTATTATACACGTTCTGTACTGGTATCCTACAATTGGGATGGACGTCATTTGCAAAAAGTATGGAATGCCGATAGTGGATGGACACCGATGAGCAATCCATTTAACGATGGGCCTCATGGTGTAAATGGAACCGATCCAGAACTGGGTACACTCACTACACAAGGTGCTCATTCACTCACGATGGCAGATGTCGATGGAGATGGACGAGATGAGATTGTATATGGATCAGCGACGATAGATGATGATGGTAGTCTGTTGTACAGTTCGATGGATATCATGCCTGCGAATAGTGCTACACCAGGTGTGATAGCAAGGTTGGGGCATGGAGATGCGATGCATGTCACTGATATCGATCCGAATCGTCCGGGTATGGAAATCTATATGGTACATGAAGGCGGCACCTATGCACCTTACGGCTATAGTATGCGTGATGCCAGAACAGGCAAAGTGATTTTCGGTGCTTATAGTGGGAAAGACACTGGACGTGGCATGATCGGAGATATTGATCCATCTCGTCCGGGATTAGAAGCATGGTCGATGGATCTGCGTACAGCCGATGGTCAATTGATCGGTACGAAGATTCCGGGAACCAATATGAATATCAAATGGGGCGCGGATATGACGACACAGATTATTGATGGTGCTCGTGAAGTGACCCCTACGATTCAAGATTGGCGCAAAGGAACAGTGCTTACAGCAACCGGAACGCTCACTAATAACGATACCAAAGGAACTCCTTCACTGGTAGCGGATATTTTTGGTGACTGGCGTGAAGAAATGCTGGTACGTACGACAGATAGTTCTGCGATCCGTATTTACCTTAGTACAGAAGTGACTACTCATAAATTGTATACTCTTTTGCATAATACACAGTACCGTACAGGAGTAGCTCGTCAGAATACAACTTACAATCAACCAACGTATACAGACTTTTATTTTGCTTCAGATATCGATTGGTCCAGAGTGCCTTTACCGAACTTTTATACTGCTGGAAAAAGAAAGTAATTTCTAAATAGTTAAATATTTGTTAACCGCCTGTTGCTTTTATGGATTAGACTTTACTTAATCCCTAAAAAGCAGCAGGCTTTTTATTCCTAATAAGATCACCGAAATTATACAAACAGTTCTCTCACATTATATAATGCTAACAGATAAATGATAAAAGGTATCATTTACAGAGGAGGTTTGCAGTATGGATATTTACCAGAGTAGCCAGCGTGATCATTCTTTTATGATTCAGCCAGCCATACATCCGATATTAGATATATGCAAATCAATCTACTCTTTTCATCTTACTCCTACGCATGCTGTTATGAATAAACGTGCTGTATTTATGACTCCATTATATGCAGAATATTTTACGATTATTGCTGTCGAAAAAGGCACATTGACGGTTAGAGCTATTGCAACTGTAGATACTCCATCTAAGGATCAACCTGAAACATGGTATTTGCAAGCTGGTGATTTGTTAGTCATCCATCCAAATGTTGAACTACAACTTTCCTATAGTGAAGTTGGCTTTTTACATATCATCACTTGTGAGCGTTATGAATTAATGAATGATTATACCGATCGGATGAGTTATGAATTAAGTTATGAAAGTCTGCCTGAACATGGAGCGATTGTACATCCTCAGGATGAACGTTTGTTTACGTTGATTCAGGAGATCGCTCAATATATGAATCAAGATATCGATCATACTCATGTGATCTTGCATGAATTGTTACAACTTCTCAGCAGTTTGAATGATTATCGTCATCACAAATGCTTAAATCGTTCGATGCAACAGGTAGCTAGTTATATTAGATATGCATCAGAACAGCTACTGACTCGTGAAAATGTAGCAGCACAGACCCGATTACATCCGCATTACTTTTCCGAAGTATTCAAAAAAGAAATCGGATACACCTTTTCTGATTATCTAGCGATCTGGCGTATGAACAAAGCCAAAGAGCAATTGTTATGCACAGATCATACTTTGCATCATATCGCCGAGCAGATCGGATACAGTGATGGTATTTATTTAAGTAAAAAGTTCCGTTCATTTACAGGGATGACACCCGGTACATTTCGAGCGCGCAAAGGAACAACTCGTGTAGCTTCATTTCCATTTGCAGGGACATTGTTAGCATTAGGAATAACGCCAGTAGTCACTGCGCTAGAGATCAATCAATACTCGATGTTAATAGAAGAAGAATTATCGTCAGTCCCAATCTGGCATATTAACAAAGGGGATAATCAACCGCCAAGTGAATGGAAATTTGAATTGCCTGCCACGATTACCGAAGAGACGAAACCTGATCTTATTATTGTAGCGGATTGTGTGTTGGAGCATCCTCAGTTGTATGCACAATTAAGAGAGATTGCGCCTTTATTTATTGTTGAATGGGGAAGAAGAAATCATATTGATGAATTGCTTTATTTAGGGCAAGTCTTAAATCGTCAGGTGCAAGCGCAAGAATGGATAAAACGTTATCAGTATCAAATCGAAACAGCCAGACATGAGTTAGCGTTGGAACATATTACAGAGCAGACAGTAGGTCTATATGAAATTCGAGGTGACCATCAGATTGCGATCTGGGGAGAAGGTACACGTGCAGGATATAATCTATATCGATCGCTCAAATTACATCCGCCGTATCCGATTCGTCATGAAGTATTTGAAGCAGGTGGTTTCAAATTTATCGAAGAGCATTTGTTGCCACATTATGCAGCAGATCACATGTTTGTGGTAGCGCCAGCTCAGTGGTTAGAAAATATGGAATCGATGATGCAACAACATCCAATGTGGAGTCAATTGCCTGCTGTACAAAATGGACAAATCTACGGCTTGAAATTAGAAGAGTTTGCTTATGATGATGGTCTTGCTTTAGAAAGGCAACTTCATATTCAAGTTGGTTATTTAATGCAGTAAGTTAATAGGTTAAGAAATAGATTATTTTACAGCCATGATTATAGATGAATAGACTGTATAACACTGTCTACAATGATGGCTGTCTACAATACTATTCCCAAAAGTGCAGAATGATTGCAACAATACCCCTGACAATTTCGCAAAATTTCAGTACAATCAATATAGGCACAAATATCAATAGCATAGGAACAACTATTTTTAATATTAAAGGGGATATTTAGGATGCAATTGAGAACGGTTACAGAGAACTTGGAACAATACAATACGGAGAAGATGAACCAACTACTTGTGGAAATGTATGGACAAGAACAAGTACAGTATCAGTTGGAGCGCTATCAACAACTTATGAACAACTATCATCAACAATTTGGAGATGGCAATATTCAATTATTCAGTTCTCCAGGTAGAAGTGAAATTGGTGGTAATCATACAGACCATAACTACGGTAAAGTATTGGCAACAAGTATCAATCTAGATACGATCAGTGCCGCTGTACCTGTAGATGAACCTTATATTACGATTGTGTCTGAAGGCTATAAAGATGTATACAAAATCCATACTTCTGAATTAGAGCCTGTAGAAGGCGAAGGCGGTACATTAGCGCTTATTCGCGGAATCGTTGCTGGCTTTGTTCAATGGGGATTACGTGTAGGCGGATTCAATGCTTATGTATCTACCAATGTATTAGCAGCTTCCGGGCTTAGTTCTTCAGCTTCTTTTGAAATGTTAATCACTAGCATCCTAAATACGTTCTACAATAACAGTCAAGTTGATATCGTAAATATGGCTCGAATTGGACAATATGCTGAAAATAAATTCTGGAACAAACCATCTGGATTATTAGATCAAATGGCTTGTGCGCATGGCGGATTAATCGCAATCGATTTTATCAATCCAAAAGAACCTGCGATTCAACATGTACCGTATGATTTCAATGCACAAGGGTATGAAATGGTCATTGTGAACACAGGAGGCAACCATGCCGATCTGACTGCTGACTATGCTGCGGTACCGGAAGAAATGAAGGCGGTTGCGGAAGCGCTGGGTCATGAAGTGTGTCGTCAGATTACGCTGGAAGAAGTATACAGCAATCTAGCAAGCCTTCGTGAACAAACAGGCGATCGTGCTATATTGCGTGCACTGCATTTCTTAGAAGAAAATGATCGTGTGGATGAGCAAGTGAAAGCACTACAATCGAACGAATGGGATCATTTCTTAGAGTTGATCACCGGCTCTGGTAATTCATCATGGAAATGGCTTCAAAACGTATATCAAGATTCTCATACCCGTGAGCAAAGTATTTCGATCGCTTTGGCAATCACTGAGATTTTCTTGAAGCAAAAGCAAGCAGGCGCTTGTCGTGTACATGGTGGCGGATTTGCAGGTGTCATTTTGACTATTTTGCCAAAAACATTAGTTAGTGAATATACAGCATTGATCGAAAAAACGTTAGGCACCTCTACGTATATCATCAATGTACGTCAACATGGATCCATCTGCTTGAACAACCACCTCAATTAAAGAATACATTTTTGTAACATCTATTTTAGAATCATCTACCTGATATTTTACAAACCAATCACTGAAAAAAAGCCTGCTTCTACACCGTCAAATTAACATTGACCGTAGAAGCAGGCTTTTTATATCACGCAATTATAGATACGTTTACCAGCCGACGCGGATAATCAATCCTTTTGGATCACCCACTTCAAGATAGGAAGCTTGTTGATTGTAATCATCATAAGCAAATCCATATGCTAAGCGGTTGATACTGTGATCATGCCAGAACTTCGCGTAGTAATTAGCAGGTGCAGCTTTGTAATATTGAGCAGGATTATTCCAATTGGCTTGGTTGTCATACACATGTCGATTGATCGCTGAACATGTACCTGAATCCTCTGCCAGTCGACCATTACATAGTAGGATCTCCTGCGTGCTGTAATTGCTGTATCCAGCAAAATAATTAGCTTGCGTACCATTTACCCCGAATGCGCCATGAATCGGTGCTACGATACGATACGGAGCTTGTACATCGGCAAGAGATTGGAAGGCAGCCGGAACTTCACTCCGATACTTACTAAATAGACCTGCACGTGTCTCGGATTCCAATTCACCTACTGTTTGATCATAATTACCTGCACGATTGACAAGGCGGTGTTGTAAAGGAAATCCAAAACCATCTACACGAGTAGTATTTCCATGATATCCTGTACCGTCTACAGTAAATTCAACAAAGTCAAAATAGATATTACGGTTCGGATCAGCTGTATTATTAATATCAGGCCCTGCGAATCCATCATCATATGTTTTGATATAACATGGAGAGCCTACGCAGATAAACATCCGCCCAGAATCAATTTTGGGCATACTCACCCAGTTGATCTGACTGATCGTGCTATAAATGTTAGCGTAATTCACTCCGTTCTTGGTTAAATGCCCTGTCGCATTATTGAGAGCCGTCGAGATCGGTTTCAATTGACCGTTGTTATCAAGATAACTCCATTGTTTGGTGGCAGGATTAATTCCTAGAATCCCCCAATAGATCTGATTATCAGCATAAGCACCTTTGGTACCATTTAATAATTTGAAAGATAATGCTCCACTCCCTGTAGCGTTTGGTATAGATGACGCTGGGATACTGTAGATCGAATTGTCACCTGTTCCAGGATTGGGAGGTGGGGTTGAGCCTGTTGTGACTGTATAGCTAAATTTCGATGTGTCATAAGCGGCTGTTCCATTATTGTACGTAAATGAATATTGAATCACCTGACCGGATGATACACTGGCGACATTTTGTACATAACGTTTAGATCCACTGTCATAGGTCATTCGTAGATTTTGCAGATTACCCGAGTTCACCGAGTAGTGCACATCGACCCAGGAAGTATTTACGTTGGAAGAGAACCAGATAGTGGCTGTTGTCCCGGATGTAGTAACCCCTTGAGTATAATCTGCTGCCGATACCGAAGATGATGCTGGTGGAAAAAGACTGCTGACAAGAACAAGCATAGATAAAAGCAAGAAGTAACCCATTTTCTTCATACACATATCCTCCTATTCAAATTGTATGCGATTCCACGTTCGCTTTTAATTATTTCAATATATGGTAATAAATACAATACAAAAAGCATGTGTAATTCTCCTGTGTATTTCTATGCTAAGATTTCTTAAATTAAAGAAATTTTTATTTGCTTTTTTGTTCAATAACAGCTAAAGTTTTATACTTGAGCGTCTAAATAGACCGGAATTTATGTTCATTTTAGAGTGAATTTATGTTCACTGCATAATCTGGAAATGTTCGGCAAAAGTTAAACGATATGTACTATATCTAGTATGTCAAGAAAATTATTTTTTTATAAATGATTATCGCGATGTATGTAAAATACGTGTTCAAAGAAGTGCCCGTTTTACTTGATATTTTGAAAAAATAGACCGTTTTTAAGGCATGTTTGGGCCGAGATGTAGACCTTCAGTTCCTATTGACAACACTATATATAGCGTATATCTTTGATAAAGCCTTCTATATATTGCGGTTATGATGTTTGAGCAGGTAATATATAGGTTATAGCTAATTATACGTGCTAGAGTAGATAACACTTATATGATATTAGATCATTGTTATCTGTATTTATATAGTGATTGAACGGATGAACAGTACTACATATTGAACCGAGAAGGAGATGTCACAACCATGCTAATTGCTTATGATTCCAAAACAGGCAATGTAAAACGATTTATCAACAAATTAAAATTACCTGCTGTACAAGCTGTACAGATTGATGAGGCGCTGACGTTGGATGAACCTTTTGTACTGGTAACGTACACAACTGGATTTGGTCAGATTCCTGATAAGGTAGTTCATTTTTTGGAGAGAAATCACAATCGCCTGATCGGAGTTGCAGCAAGTGGCAATCGTAATTGGGGAGACAAATTCGCTCGGAGTGCTGATCTAATCTCAGAACGTTATAATGTACCGGTTGTGTACAAGTTCGAATTAGCAGGTACAACAGGAGACGCACAACGATTTCAACAGGAGGTAGATAAAATTGCGGCATATTGAATTGAACAACTTACTGATGCAACGGGACGAGAGTGGATTTTTCCGTTTGGATAAAGATAAAGAAGCAGTTGTAGAATATATGGAAGAGGTAGCTCGTAAAAGTATCAACTTCCCGGACACCAAAACCAAAGTACGTTATATGATCGATAACGATTATTATGAAGATATGTACAAAAACTATACTTCTCAAGATGTAGAAGAAGTATATGCGATTACACACAGTTATGATTTCCAATTTCCATCTTATATGGCGGCTTCCAAGTTCTACACAGATTATGCAGTGAAAACGAATGACCGTAGTCAATACTTGGAACATTATGCGGATCGTGTCGCAGTCGTGGCGCTTCACTTGGGACGCGGGGATGCGGATAATGCCAAAACTCTTGCCAAATCCATGATGGAACAACGTCTACAACCAGCAACACCAACATTTTTGAATGCAGGTAAAAGTCGTCGTGGTGAAATGGTCTCTTGTTTCTTGTTAGAAATGGATGACTCTTTGAACTCGATTAACCATGTACTAAACACTTGTATGCAATTATCGAAAATTGGTGGCGGTGTAGCGGTTAACTTGTCCAAACTTCGTGGACGCGGTGAGCCGATCAAAGGTGTTGAAGGTGCAGCAAAAGGAATTATGCCTGTATTGAAACTGATGGAAGATGCTTTCTCCTATGCAGATCAAATGGGTCAACGTAAAGGTTCTGGGGCAGCGTATTACAACATTTTCGGCTGGGACGTTATGGAGTTCTTGGATAGCAAAAAAATCAATGCAGATGAGCGTACACGCCTCAAAACATTGTCAATCGGTCTTGTTGTACCGAATCGCTTTTACGAATTAGCAGCAGATAATGAACTATTGCATGTATTCGCACCTTACAGTGTATACAAAGCGTATGGTAAATATCTGGATGATCTAGATATCGATGAAATGTACGATACATTGCTTGCTGATGATCGTGTCAAAAAGAAAGCAATCATGAGTGCTCGTGATATGCTAACCAAAATCGCAAGTGTACAATTAGAATCCGGTTATCCGTATATTATGAACAAAAGTAATGCGAATAACGGTCATGCACTAAAAGATATCGGATCGATTCGTATGTCTAACTTGTGTACAGAAATTTTCCAATTACAAGAAACATCTGAGATTACTGATTATGGTCAAGATGATGTTATTCGTCGCGATATTAGCTGTAACTTGGGTTCACTTAATATGGTAAACGTCATGGAACTTGGCAAAATTCGTGAATCCGTTCATGAAGGAATTATGGGTCTAACATCGGTTAGTGATATGACAGATATCGCTAATGCACCGGGTGTAGCCAAAGCAAACCGTGAAATGCACTCTGTGGGTCTTGGTGTTATGAACTTGCATGGTTACCTTGCTAAAAACAAAATTGCGTATGAAAGTGACGAAGCAAGAGACTTTGTTCGTACTTTCTTTATGATGATGAATTTCTACTCATTAGAGAAAAGTATGGAAATTGCTCGTGATCGTCAAACGACTTTTGCTGATTTTGAAAAATCAGAATATGCAAAAGGAACGTACTTTGATCGTTATTTAGAAATTGATTATCGTCCAGCAACAACACGTGCAAGCGATTTGTTCGGCGATATGTATATCCCAACACCAGCAGACTGGCAAAACCTGAAAGCTGATGTAATGAAACATGGTCTATATCATGCTTACCGTTTGGCAATTGCGCCAACAGCAAGTATTTCATATATCCAAAATGCAACATCTAGCGTAATGCCGATTGTAGAACAAATTGAGACTCGTACGTATGCGAACTCAACGACTTACTATCCAATGCCATATATGCAACAGGATAACTATTTCTACTACAAATCTGCTTACCAAATGAATCAATTTAAAGTATTGGATCTGATTGCTGAAATCCAAAATCATGTCGATCAAGGAATTTCAACAGTACTTCATGTAGGTAGCGATGTAACGACTCGTCAATTGGCTCGTTATTACCTGTATGCAGCACACAAAGGTCTAAAATCACTTTACTATACACGTACCAAATTGCTTAGCGTAGAAGAGTGTATTACTTGCTCGGTATAATCTTTTTCGGTAGTTGATTATAAAATAATATCTATAGTTATGCAGTATACAAGAAAGCCTTTTTAGGCTTTTTTGTATGCTTTACGTGCTTGGCAATATTAGCACGATCGGATTCAAATGAACCATGATTTTTGCCCGGTATCATATCTTTCAGCAAGCGCTTGGCGATATGTAGGCTGTACCGTTTGAGTACATACTTGTGTTCTTTTACCAAAGTGCAATAAGTAGTATCCAATGTTTAAAAGGAGGAATTTTAACTTATGACTGGACCTATCAAAGCTGTGAACTGGAACCGTCCTGATGATGATTTCACAATGATGTTCTGGAATCAAAATATTATGCAATTTTGGACGGATGATGAAATTCCATTGTCTGATGATAAAATGTCATGGATTCAATTGAGTGACATCGAACGTGATACGTATATGAAAGTGCTTGGAGGACTTACTCTACTTGATACGATTCAAGGTGGCGTAGGTATGCCGAAAGTATTGGAACACGTCGAAGGGATGCAACGTAAAGCAGTATTAGGCTTTATGGCGATGATGGAGCAGATTCATGCGAAATCATACAGCAGTATCTTCACAACATTGTCTTCTACAGAAGAGATCGATAAGATTTTCCAATGGGTGGAAGACAATCCACGTCTACAGACCAAAGCAGAAACGATCCGTCAGTACTATTTGAATATTAATTCGCCAAAAGAACTATTTTTAGCTATGGCGGCTTCTGTATTACTTGAAAGCTATTTGTTCTACAGTGGATTTTTCTATCCGCTTTATCTAGCTGGACAAGGTAAAATGACGTGTAGCGGTGAGATTATTGATTTGATTTTACGTGATGAAAGTATTCACGGTGTGTATGTAGGGGTACTTGCACAAGAAATCTACAATGATCTTGAAGAAGACGAGCAAAAAGACGTTTACGAAATCTTAGAAGGTCTACTGACATATCTTCATGCGAATGAAGAGAAGTATACAGAAGAGATTTATGATCCAATCGGTCTAACTGAAGATGTAAAAGTCTTCCTTCGTTATAATGCAAACAAAGCGTTTATGAATTTGGGCTTTGATCCTGTATTTGCTGAAGAAGAAGTAAATCCGATTGTATTCAACGGGATCAGCACACATACGAAACAACATGACTTTTTCTCGAAAAAAGGAAATGGATATGTGCGTGCGATGAACGTTGAGCGTTTGACTGATGATGATTTTAAATTTGATTTTTAAAATAGCTTTCTTGAGAAACCGCTATGGGAAAGAAATCATTCGGTCGGTCGCTGAGTAAGATCGGATTTTTTTAAACGACTGCGTTGCAGTCAAAATCCGATTCTTACAAGGCGAACGCTTCGCTCCTTTCGAATTGATTTCTTTCCCTTCGCTCAGGCGGGGGAGTTGGGAAAGCAATGATTTTAAAAGATTAGATTAGATTTGGTGTGGTAGCAGGTTGGGATGGTTTGGGAGATACCTGATCTATAGATAGGGATAATAGAGAGATAAATATAGATTATATATGAGTTCAAAAGGGTGAAGTAAAGGGTGTTTTTCTGTGTGTTAAGCAGAAAGGCAGCCTTTTTTCGGTTTTAATTGTTTTATGGTATGGTTTGGCTGTTGATATTTTGATCTGTTTGTTTGATTATTGGGATATTATGTGTTGGGATGATGTGGGTAAGAGAATAAGGATGTATAAGAGAGTAGAATAGAAGTGTGGAAAAATATATAGAGAATAGATATTAGAAAAGAGGAAAAAGGGATGGAACAGCTTTTTTCTAAAAAGCAGGTAGATGATTTTATTCGTCAGCATTCGTTGACATTGCTTATGCTCAAAACGCAGAATTGCAGCGTTTGTGAAGCAGTTCAACCGCAGGCGGAACGTTTGTTAGAAGGGTATGAGCATATTGTGGGTGGGTTTGTGTATATGGAGGATGTGCCTGAATTGGCAGGAGAGTATATGATTTTTACTTCACCGGTATTGTTGTTACTGATGGAAGGCAAAGAGGTATATCGGGCGGCTCGCTTTATTGTATTTGAAGAATTGGCGAACCAGATCAATCGGTATCATGAATTTATGCAATCGTAAATCCTATAATCGGGTAATGCTTGTTAAAGGAGATGTTAGATATGGGTATTACAGGCGTTTATTATGAGGAACATAAAAATTTAGAAGATATTTTGGAGGGAAATGTACAACCACCCACGCTGGATATTGATAAAACATGGAGTCTGATTGTAGATATGTTCCCGGATATTCCTTTGGTTCCGGTAGGGGAGCAATATAAAGTTGACAGTCAGGCGACTGAATATGGTTCTTTTTATTTACCTGCGGACAAGGTAGCTGAAATTGCAGCGCAAATTCCTGAATTGAAACAACCTGAGAATCTAACCAAACGGATTGATTTTGAAAAGTGGAAAAACATTCCCGAGATGGACATAGAGCAGTTGGATGAACGGGCAATGATTATGTTAGCTTTTCCGATGCAAAGTGATGAGACTTATGAAGAATTAGTAGATGGTTACTTGCTTCCTCATCTGGAATCGGTATTTGAACTTTTTGAAAAAGCATTTGCCAATCAAAGTGGTTTGGTATTTATGATTATGTAATAACAAATGTCTAATAATCCAATAAACCTATCGCTAGTCGGGTAGGTTTATTTTTAGTTGTATAGAATCTACATATTTAAGGAAAACTTTATATTTAGCCTACTTTTATTTTTAACAATCTTCTTTATGATTTTGAGATCACAGATCAAGATCAAGGAGGATATGATAATGAAAAAATGGATGGTTTTACTTGTCGTTTTGTTAGGTATTGTACTGTTAGTCACTCGCTATTTGCCGGATTCTTTCGATTACAAAATAGGTCGAGGATTTGCACATGACCGGGTCATTGATGATAAAGACGAGGTGGCAGGTAAAAATGAAATATTAGTCGATGTGAGCAAAAGTCAGATTTATCAAGGGGATCTACTATTAATTAATAAAGATTATCCATTAGTGGATGGGAATGAAGCGCAGGATATTGTTAAGCTTGTTGATTATTCTACTTTTGCAAGCCAGATTGTTTTATTGGATCGATCTTTGTCATTGTCTCAAGATGTAGCAGAGCGATTTCTAACAATGGTGCAAGAAGCTAACTTAGAAGGAGTCAGTCATTTTATGGCAAGTAGTGGATATCGAACGAATCAAGAACAAGATAATTTGTATGATGAGAAAGGATCAGAATACGCTATGCCAGCCGGATATAGCGAACATAATTTGGGACTTGCTCTGGATGTTGGTTCTACACAAAGTGGTATTGAGAAATCAGAGGAAGGCGTCTGGCTGCGCGACAATGCGTGGAAGTATGGATTCATTCTCCGTTATCCGAAAAACAAAGAAAAGATTACAAGTATCAAATACGAACCCTGGCATTTCCGCTATATTGGATTACCTCATAGTGCTATTATGGAAGAACATGATATGGTATTAGAAGAGTATTTTGAAGCGTTAAGAGATGAACCGTTGTCTATAACGATAGAAGGTCAGCATTATAATGTTCGGTATCATCCTATGCTCAATGATAAAAAAATCGCTGTTCCTGCCGATGGTGACTATACAATCTCAGGTAACAATGTAGATGGAGTGATTGTTACCGAAAGGCATCGATAATGACCAGATTGTGCGTGCTATGCTTACATGAACCATGATGTATATGTAGTACTGGGTTAACGATTCTAATCTAGTATAATCAAATTGTGGTAACCTATTATATTTGTTCGGGAGATGTACAATCACTATGACAACGATACTAATCGCAGATGATGAAGAAGCCATTGCCGATTTATTGGAATTGCATTTACAAAAAGAAGGATATCAATGTATCAAAGTAACCGATGGTGCAGAAGCGGTACGAGTCATTTTAACCCGTTCGATTGATCTGGCTATTCTCGATATTATGATGCCCCGTATGGATGGTTATGAAGCAGCACGAACGATTAGAGAAACCCATCATATTCCGATTATCTTTTTAAGTGCTAAATCTTCTGATCTTGATAAGATTACAGGTCTAGTGACTGGTGCTGATGATTATGTGACCAAACCATTTAATCCGATGGAATTAGTAGCGCGGGTTAACGCACAATTGCGACGTGCCAATCAATTTAATACTGCCGGGGGAGCACATAATACGTCTATTTTGAATACAGGGGTATTGGTCATTAATCCAGAACAACGAACTGTATCTGTCTATGATCAGCCTGTAGAATTAACACCTAAAGAATTTGATATTTTGTATTTACTTGTGAGTCATCCCAAAAAAGTATTCAGTTCAGAACATATTTTTGAGTCTGTTTGGAAAGAAAGTTATTACGAAGGAAGTAATACAGTGATGGTACATATCCGTACATTGCGAAAAAAACTGGAAGAAGACAAGCTCAAAACCAAATTGATTAAAACTGTCTGGGGCGTGGGGTATACGTATAATGGCTAAGCAGGTTCGAAGCTTTCGTTTTAATATGATGATGTTGTTTGGACTTAGTATGTTGTTGTCAGGCATAGTCACTTATATTTTATATCGTTTATTGCAATGGTTTTATTCTACGACTAAATTTGAAGATGTATGGACGAAATATCGTTATTTTATTCGCGAGATTGGAGATCTAAATTTCTTTTTAATCTTTTTTATTCCACTGTCCTTTTTCTTTTTCTTTTTGCTAACCAAAAGATATGCGTTGTATTTTAAAGAGATTACAAGCGGAATCCACCAACTGGCGAATGCTGATTTCGATATTGATCTCCAGATACAGTCTAAAGACGAATTTGAAGAGATTGCTCGTGATATTAATCTAGCCAGCCACAAATTACAGCAAGCGATGATTCGGGGCGATTTTGCTGAAAATTCCAAAGAACAATTAGTGCTTAATCTAGCACATGATCTGCGTACACCGCTTACGTCGGTACTTGGTTATTTGGATTTTATTTTAAAAGGAAAAGACGAACTGACTGAAGAACAAATGATACATTATGCTGGTGTTGCTTATAATAAATCTCAGCGGTTGGAAAAATTGATCGAAGAATTATTTGATATTGCTCGTATGAATTATGGTACAGTTTCTCTTAAAAAGTCATGGTTAGATGTAAATGAACTTCTCCATCAATTGACCGAGGAATTGTACCCTGTATTGGAGAAAAAGCATTTAATTAGCCGTATCACCACTACACCATCAATGACCATTTATGCAGATGGAGAACAACTGGCTCGTGCTATTGAAAATTTGCTCACCAATGCTATTCGTTATGGGGAAGATGGACATTATATAGATGTGAATAGTTATCTAGAAGCAGAAGAGATCGTCATTCAGATTATCAATTACGGCAGTCGTATTTTGCCAGAAGAATTGCCTCATATTTTTGAAATGTTATATACCGGAGACAAAGCACGAACTCAGAAAGATGGAGGTTCGGGTATCGGTTTGTTTATTGCCAAAAATATTGTAGAGCATCATAAAGGAACCATTACCGTTCAAAGCGATCTTATTCGCACCTGTTTTGAAATTCGTTTACCCGATCAGGCTCAGAATATAGATGTATCATAAGAAAAATATTCTACAGTGGTTAGACGCTTATCGCTTGTGATACCGTTAGATATACAATGTATCGCAATCCAAAAGAAGTCACGATTCCTTTGATTAACCGAAGGAGCAGTGACTTCTTTTTTATTTAGGCAGTAGCAGCTCTAAAAAATAATTGACAATCTGTATTAACTGTACTAATAATAGTAGTACAGTTAATACAGAGAGGAGGCTCTTTATGTTCGAATTGGATGTACGTAGTCGGAAGCCAATCTATGAGCAGTTGATGGATAAAATCAAAGAGATGATTATGTATGGCATATTGAAGCCTGAAGAACAATTACCTTCAGTGCGTTCACTTTCCACTCAATTAACGGTTAATCCAAATACGATTCAGAAAGCGTATCGAGAGTTGGAGCGAGAAGGCTATATTTATTCTCAGCCAGGTAAAGGAAGCTTTGTTTCACCACAGCAACAACAACCGACCCAAGAACAGCAAGAAGATATGCGCGAGCGATTATTAAAATTGTTTGCAGAAGCAATCTATCTCGGATTTACCAGAGAAGACTTAATCAAATTGTATAAACAAGCGATGCAAGAACATGAAAGGGGGCATCATCATGATTGAAGTTAAAGGACTCACCAAATACTTTGATGGTGAAAAAGCAGTAGATGATTTGTCGTTACACGTACATAAAGGTTCGATTTTTGGCTTACTCGGTTCCAATGGAGCAGGTAAAACGACATTGCTCAAAACGATCGCAGGCATTTACCGTGCAGATCAAGGACAGATTACTTTAGAAGGACAAGCTGTATATGAGCAACCACAGATCAAAAATCGAATGATTTTTTTAGCCGATCAGCCTTACTTTTTCCCGCAAACCTCTATTAAGCAAATGGCTTCTTTTTATCGGTCTGTCTATCCTCAGTGGAGTCAAGAACGTTTTCAACAGTTAGCTCCAGCATTCGCAAGTATTGATATGAAGCGTAAATTACACCGTTTATCTAAAGGAATGCAGCGCCAAGCCTCTATGTGGTTAGCTTTGAGTTGTAGACCGGATGTATTGATCTTGGATGAACCGATAGATGGACTAGATCCTGTAATGAGACGACAAGTCAAAAATTTGCTGTTTCAAGAAAGTGCTGAACGCGAAATGACCGTCATTATTTCGTCGCATAATCTGCGTGAAATCGAAGACCTGTGTGATCATGTAGGCATTATGCACAAAGGCAAATTGTTAGTGGAAAAAGAACTGGACGATCTCAAAGCCGATACGCACAAAATACAAGTCGCTTTCCGGGATGAGCGTCATGAACATGCCATCTCCAGTCTACTGGATGTGGTGTATAAGGAAGAACGAGGTAGCGTAGGTATTTATATCATCAAAGGCGAGATCGAGCGTATCAAAGAAGTATTCAACGTCTATACGCCATACGTATTTGATATTTTGCCGATGACACTAGAAGAAATCTTTATTTACGAAATGGGGGACGCCGGTTATGATGTTCAACCGATTCTTCTTTAATCGAGGGTTATGGAATCATACCTTAAAGCAAAGTGCTTGGCTTGGAATATTGTATTTGTTAGTTCTTTTGTTATCTATACTCATCTCTTTAAATATGCTGAATGATTCGTATAAGAATCAACGTTTTCATTTTGTTGTTAGTTACTTTGCTGAAGTAGGCGCTGGTTGGCCCAATATGGCAATGCTTATTATATCCATCCTTATGGGTCTATTGCTAACAAGATATATGCAAAATAAAGCTTCAGTTGATTTTTTTCATAGCCTTCCTTTAAAGAGAGTTCATTTATTAACAACTCATTTTGCAGTAGGAGTTATAGCATTAACGATTCCACTATGGATCATAGCTATAATAGCAGCAATATTAAGCAGACAGTTTGAGTATGTTGATTTTACAGCCATGCAAGTTTTAGAATGGACGATAGCTACAAATGTGCTTAGCCTTTTGTTATTTAGCCTTACTGTATTTGTAGGCATTTGTATCGGACAAACGATATTACAGGGTATAGTTGTTGCTATTTTATTAACACTTACTGTAGCTATTCCTAAAGTGTGGAATAAACATTTAGATATTTATTTATTTGGATATTCGTCTCGGAATCAACAGAACTTGAATGAAGATTGGTCTCCACTTTTCAATATTATGAATGCATCTGCCAAAATAATTACAACATTAGAAACATGTTTATATCTTTTGATAGCTATTATATTAATCGTATTAAGTTATCTGTTTTATAAAATACGTGCTACTGAAAAGACAACTCATGCTGTCACATTCACATATTTTAATCCTTTATTTAGAGTGGGAGTTATGTTTTGTGGTGCCTTATTTGCAGGTGCTTTATCTGTATCGTTTCTGAATGATTGGACACCTATTGCTTATATTGTAGGAGCTATTGTAGCTTACACTATAGCAGAAATGATCATACGTAAAAGCTGGAATATATACCATATGGGATTTGTTAAAGGAATGTTAGGTCATGGTGTTGTGGTCGCTTTGCTTTTGTATATTCCAGTTTCGAATTATGTACATTATGAAGCTGAGATACCAAGTGCAGAAGAGATTGCTGGAGTCTATGAAGGTGGTAATCTTTCTTATTATTTGTTTGAAAATGAAGGATATGTAACGTTTCCAAGAGTCATACGTCCAGGAGTCCTTTCTTCAGATCCTAATTATATTCAGCTTGTTCGTAATCTCCATATGCAAATTGAACAAATACGTCCTAAAGTTGATAAACTGCAACAATTTACATCAGATTATAAGTCAGTAGATATTGGATATAAGCTAAAAGATGGAAGCTTAATCGTACGCTCTTACCAAGTACCTTCTAATGCTCCTGAATATCAATATTATCTAGCAAAAATACAACAATCACCATCATATAAGATTGCAGTTTACAATCTTCCATCTTTAGATCATGTAAGTAAACCGATTGAAATTGTAAACCGAGATCGAGAAGAGCATAAAATTCAAGTTTCAAATAAAAAAGATATTAAAGAATTAATTCAATTAATAAAAAAAGAAAAATTAGCAATTGATAATCCAGATGCAAGTTTACCTTATAGTAGTCTTTATTTTTCTATTGAATCTGATCTAATCAGTTATAAAATTTCTCAATACTATGATTGGAATGCTTCTTACAAACCTTTAGCAATTTGGCTTAAAAAGAAAGGATACTGGGATCAGATTATTACGAAACCAGAAGACTTGAATGCTATAATTGTTGTTAGAGATCATCGGACAAAAACTGAGAAAGATACAACAAGTGAGCAGAGTTTATTTACAGACTCGTATAAGACAGATAAAGAATTTGTTGCAAAAGATAAAAAAATGATGGGAATATTACTTGATGCTAGTGAAAATATTTTTGACTATAATAATGCTTCTTACTATTTAAAACTAAAATTTAAAGATGGTACGATAACTTATCGTCATCTAGTTCAATCACAAGTCACATCTGAACTAAGTAAAGTATTACCTGAATAATTTATTTATCTAAAGCATCGATATAATCAGATTCAACAGAAATGTTGTTTCCGATTATGTCGATGCTTTTTTATTATCAAAGTATTAGGACACAATTATTCAATTATTATTTTTTACTTGTCGTACTAATCAATTTACCTCTTTTTAAACATCTGTTCATATAAAGTTCAAAATCCCTCGATATAATCAACAATGTAAACGTGATGTTAACGGAATGTAAAACATGGATCTCATGGATAGCAGATCAAGAAGAAAGGGGATGAATAAATGTATTATCCAAATTTGGATTTGAAATATCGGCATGAACTCAAGCATTACGTGAATTACCATCAGTATTTTACGATTCGACAACGGCTACGTCCGCTGATGACACAAGATGCGAATTCCAATGAAGCTGGAGAATATCTGATTCGAAGTCTGTATTTTGATGATATCAATAATACGGCATTGCATGAGAAATTAGGCGGTGTGCGAGATCGTGTGAAGTACCGGATTCGTATTTACAATGGCGAAGATAAGATTATTCATTTTGAAAAGAAAATTAAAATGAACGATTATATTGCCAAAGTCAAAGAATCGATTACCCGTGACATGTACGATGAGATTCTAAAAGGCAATTATGAAGTGCTCAACTTACCTCACAAACCTTTACTGTATGAGATTTATCATGCGGCTAACAATGTTTTATTGCGTCCACAAGTGATTGTAGATTATGTACGGGAAGCTTATACCTCTAAGCTAGGCAATGTCCGTATTACGTTTGATAAATATATGAAAACAGGTCTGAACAATCACGATATATTTGATCCGAATTTAGCAATGGTCGATGCGATTGATCATAAATTTTTTGTGCTTGAAGTGAAATTTGATGAATATTTGCCGGATTATATCAAAACAGCATTACAACTCGAAGGATTAGTTCGTCAATCCAATTCCAAATACGTTATCTGCCGTAAACTCGGTAAAGAAAATTCCTGGGAGGATCAATAACATATGGCAACAACGACACCAGTCGCAGCCGCGGCAAATGCAACAACAACTGACGCAACAACCAATTTTTCAGATATCGTCAAAAATTCTGTACTGGAAAGCTTCACTTCTGATATCAGTATCACTCATATTTTGCTCACGATGGGGATCGCTTTTTTGGTGGGGCTATTTATCTACTTCCTGTACAAACGTGTATTTAGCGGAGTGCTGTATTCCAAAAGCTTCAATATCTCACTGATCGGCATGACGCTAGTGACTTCTATGGTGATTATTGCGATTAACTCCAACTTGATTCTGTCTCTAGGTATGGTTGGTGCACTTAGTATTGTTCGTTTTAGAACACCGATTAAAGACCCAACCGATTTGATTTTCTTATTCTGGGCAGCAGCGGCAGGGATTGTTACCGGAGCAGGTTTTTATAGTTTGGCGATTATCGGTTCTGTGATTGTAGGGTTGGTGATGTTCTTATTCATCAAAGGATCTTCTTTCGAAACGCCGTATCTATTGGTCGTAAACGCTCAAGGAGACGATGCAGAGAAACAAGTAAACAGCAAGCTGAACTCACTGGTAAAACGCCACACAGTTAGACAAAAAACAATTACAGCAGACAATATTGAATTGACGCTAGAAGTACGTATCAAAAACAATGAGCCTACATTTGTAAATGAAATTTCTAATATTGCAGGTGTAAAAAATGCTGTGTTGATTAGCTACAACGGTGATTACGTTTCATAATAGAAGCGAATAGACATGGCTGAAATTGATCGAAATGAAAGCTCATAGAAATCCTTTGCACAAGTCAATATACCGATTTATGCAAAGGTTTTTTATTTTAAAATTGGTGGTGATAAAGTGAAGTGGATATTAAAAGTGGTTCTGGCAGGTACACTATGTCTTGTGGCTATTATACCGTGGGCATCAACGCAAGAAGCTCATGCAGGCACAGTGACAGAACAAAGTGCACAAGATACGAATGTATTTGTAGAAGATAAAGTGGTCGATGTCAAAATAACGCTTCCTGATTCGGATTTTCAAGATATGTTAGATCAAGCGTCTGATGAAGAATACCACTCGGCAACAGTGGATTATAACGGCAAAACAATCACAAATGTAGGTATCCGTACAAAAGGTAATCTTTCCTTACGCAGTGTTGTACAGATGGATGATTCGGATCGGTATAGCTTTAAGCTGAGTTTTGATGAATACATTTCCGGACAAAATCTATACGGCTTAGACAAAATTAATCTGAACAACAACTATAGTGATGCTTCTTATATGCGTGAATTTTTAGCGTATGAAATGTCTGAAATGTTAGGGCTCCCTACACCTAAGCACTCCTTTGTGCGTATCTATGTTAATGGTACATATAAAGGATTATATCTGGCTGTAGAGCAAGTAGACGACCAATTTATAGAGACTCATTATGAAGATACAACAGGCACATTATACAAAGGTCTGATGACAGGTAGCGGTAGTGATCTACAGTGGATTGATGATGATGCAGATTCGTATACAGGTCTTGATGTGAAGTCAGAAAGTCAGGACAAAGACGCGTTAATTAATATGCTGGATAAGCTGAATCATGATAGTAAAACGCCATATACGGATTATCTTGATGTAGATAGTATCCTTGAATATCTGACGTTAAATGTGGTGACCAACAATACAGATAGTTACATTGGTGGCAATAAGCAGAACTATTATCTGTACGAACATGGTGGCGTATTTTCTATGATTCCATGGGATTATAACATGGCATTCGGCGGAATGGGTGGTATGGGAGGAGGCATGGGCGGCGGTGGCTTCGGCGGTCGTGGTGGTGAAAATGCTAATACTAATTCAGATACCAACACGACAAAAGCAACAACAGAGCCAACAACCAACCAGCCTCAATCCAATACAGCCAATACTAACGCAACAGATACCAAGCCTACTGCCCAAACGACTGATACAACTGGAAATGCGAATACAGCAAATAAAGCAAGTTCTACATCTTTGATGATTGATGAGCCTACATCAGGAGCTTTAGCAGAGCGTCCATTGGTTGCCAAATTATTAGCAGTCGATGAATACAAACAAAAATATCATACGATGATCCAGAATGTACTCACTCATTTTTTAGCAAATGATATTTTTACAGCAAAAGTGAATGCATTAAATGATATGATCGCAGCCGATGTGAAAAGCGATCCTACTTCTTTCTATACGTATGAAGAATATCAAGCAGGTGTGAAATCATTAATCGCTTGGAATCAGACCAATATCGCAAATATACAAGGACAACTAGATGGGACGATTGCTTCATCAGGTGATGGTTCTGGAAATGGCGGTATGGGCGGTGGAATGGGAATGGGTGGCGGACAACGTGGTCAACGACCTGAAGGAGCTCCAACAGGCGGTGATAATGATAGAAATGGCGGAATGATGGCTCCACCTGATGGTGTCGGTGGTGGAATGGGCGGAGGCCCGGGTGGAGGATTTGGAGAACCGATAACACCTACTATTGATACAGCCGCACAGGCGAAATATACAGCAATAAGTATAGGCATTCTGGTGTTAGCGATAGGCATTGTACTATGGTTCCGTCGCCGACGAGTCTAAACCGCATATTATATGTCACCAATGAAATATAAGTGTAAAAAGGATAAAGTCTTATGACTCTATCCTTTTTTTGTTATTTGACATAAACATATCGAACTCACGTCAACAGCAGGTCTGATTATTGCACAAACACCACTGTATATTGAATATCCACTGATGATCATTCCATGTATGATGCTAATGTAAGCGCTTCACTATTAAAAATGAGGAAGAAGGGGTATATTTGAATCGATCATTTTCGTATCGTCCATGGATATCGCTTGTGCTTATAATGGTTATGTTATTTGCTGGATTGCCTTTGAACCGCTCTATCGCAGCTGAAGATCAAGAACAACCGACTAATCCTTCTTATCTAGGAACAATCGAACAAGAAGAACAGACACCTACTGTAATCAATAATACGTATGGCAATGAGCCTGTTATAGTCTCGAATCCAACTGTATATCTGGCAGGAGATTCTACTGTACAGACTTATGCAACATCCAAACAACCGCAAGCAGGATGGGGGCAAATGATAGACCGTTATTTGGACGACAAAGTGAAGATTAGCAATCAAGCGATAGGTGGACGTAGTTCCCGTTCTTTTATCGAACAAGGTAGATTAGATACGATCTTGAACCAGATTCAACCTGGCGATTATCTGATGATCCAGTTCGGTCACAATGATGCCGATACGAAGCCAGAGCGCTACACACCTGTACCTGATTACAAAGTATACCTCAAGCAGTATATTGATGGTGCTCTTGCTCATGGAGCCACTCCGATTCTTGTTACTCCTGTAGGTCGCAGAGATTTTAATACGACAACAGGGCAATTCAATATCAGTTTCCCCAATTATGTAACAGCGATGAAAGAAGTCGCTACTCAGACCCATACACCTTTAATCGATCTTAGCGCTCGCAGTGTTGCTTATTATAATTCGATCGGTGCTGAAGCATCCAAAAAAGTCTTTTTACATGTCCCTTCAGGTGTGTATCCTAATTTTCCAGATGGAGTGGTAGATAACACTCATTTTCAAGAATACGGAGCTATTCAGATCGCAAGACTGGTAGCAGAAGGAATCGCTGATCTGAATCTTCCTTTAGCACAACATGTACAGAATCTAACGATGACTGAAGATGCTACTGTTGCTTCCGGTCAACGTGCTATGGAAAAGTTGAATCGTGGACTGGTTGCTGTGAAAAGCAAAAATGGGATCTATGTAGGTTGGAGAATGTTAGGGCTTGATCCAGACGGGATCGCATTTAATGTATACCGTGACGGTGTGCTGGTAAATAGTCAACCGATTACAGGCGCTACCAATCTGCTGGATTCTCAAGGAACAGACAAATCAGTCTATACATTATTTACAGTGCAAAATGGTAAAGAAACATCAGTAGCTACTCCTGTATCTGTATGGCAACAGCAATACAAATCAGTTCCTTTGCAAAAGCCTGCTGACGGTGTCACCAAAGACGGAGTATCGTATACGTATAGTGCAAATGATGCTAGTGTAGGCGATCTGGATGGAGATGGAGAGTACGAAATTGTACTGTTGTGGTCACCTTCTAATGCCAAAGATAATTCACAATCTGGATATACAGGCATTGTATATCTGGATGCATATAAGTTAAATGGTACTCGTTTATGGCGGATCAATATGGGGCCTAATATTCGTGCAGGTGCTCATTATTCTCCATTTGTAGTCTATGATCTGGATGGGGATGGAAAGTCTGAAGTGGCTTTGCGCACAGCAGACGGCACGATTGATGGACAAGGCAAAGTTATTGGCGATATCAAAGCAGACTATCGCAATAGTGCTGGATATGTACTCACAGGTCCCGAGTTTTTGACGGTATTTCAAGGAGCCACAGGAGCGGCACTAGACACCGTTAATTATGACCCGCCTCGTGGAACAGTAGCTTCATGGGGAGATAATTATGGCAATCGGGTCGATCGGTTTCTAGCAGGAGTTGCTTATTTGGACGGGCAACATCCAAGCTTTGTAATGACCCGAGGATATTACACACGTACTGTTCTGGTAGCTTATGATTTTCGAGAAGGCAAAATCGTCAAGCGCTGGACATACGATACCAATGTAGGCAATCAGACTACGTATACAGCTCAAGGTAATCATGCGCTGAATGTAGCAGATGTCGATGGAGATGGCAAAGACGAGATTAATTTTGGTTCTATTTCGATCGATGATAATGGAACCCCACGTTATACTACAGGGCTTGGACATGGTGACGCTCAGCACTTAGGTGATCTGAATCCGAATCGAGCAGGGCTTGAAGTATTCGGAGTGCATGAGCATAAAGATTCTCCATACGGTATGGAAGTTCATGATGCAAATACCGGACAAATTCTATGGGGAGTCAAAACAGGGATTGATACAGGACGTGGTATGTCAGCAGATATCGATCCTCGTTTTCCCGGAGAAGAAGTGTGGGCAGCTACCATTACTAATGCCCAACATGTTCCAATCACCGGATTGTACAGTATTACAGGTGAATTAATTAGCAAAACTATTCCTTCATCGACCAATTTTGGTATCTGGTGGGATGGCGATCTATTACGAGAATTGTTAGATGATAATCGGATCGATAAATGGGATTATACTAACAGCACGACGACCAATCTATTTATAGCAACAGGCAGTAGTTCTAACAACGGAACCAAAGCGACACCAGCGCTACAAGCAGATCTGTATGGAGACTGGCGTGAAGAAGTGGTTTTGCGTTCCAATGATAATAGTGAATTACGTATCTATACGACGACAGATATAACCGATTATCGGTTGCGTACCTTAATGCATGATCCGGTGTATCGTTTGTCTGTCGCATGGCAAAATGCAGGATACAATCAACCACCACATCCAGGTTTTCATATAGGAGTAGGGATGAAGCAACCTCAAGCACCTGATATTTATTATGTACAATAAATAAAATACACCTCATGCTCTAACGTGAATATATCCTCATATCAAACAATTAAATAAAACAAATACAAAAGGCTATTGACGTTAATACGTCAGTAGTCTTTTTGTTGTTAACAAGCGATCACACCAGTAATCATAAAGTGAATATTTGTGCTATTACAAAGTGTACTCAAATCCGATATAAATATTATGTAAATAATAGGTAATCGTAACAATGTAATATGCCATTTATTCGAACAATACAGTGTAGCAGGGAGATCATGTTATGAGAACACTATTTAATATTAACAATTGGAATTTACGGCTGAAAATGTTTGTACCGATGGCAATTGTTATGATTGCTTTGATCGGAATTACGGTGTTTGCACTAAGTCATACCAAATCGATCGCCCATACGTTAACTACCAAACTTTATGATCAATCGTATATGACAAATTACTGGTTATTGAATGCAGATCGTGATTATTATCAATCGTTAGTAGCGCAAATGACATTAACCAGTTCGACAGACCCTGCCATTTTGGAAGCAGCCAAAGCAGATTACACTGAAAATGCACAACAAACGTATGAACGTGTTCACAAAGCAGAAGCTATTTTTAAAGCTCATCAAGCAGAATTCAATCAATATCAACATGCTGATTCTAACAAGAACGTATTTGAATTGATTGCAGATTTTGATACTAATTTTGCAGCATGGCAAAAAGAATTTGATATCAATACCAATACTGTAGCAAATCTAACTGAAAGCACTGCACGCTTTGATGCGGCACGTGAAGATATCAATCAGGCAGAAGAGATTTTGGACAATTATAATCAAGCGATTTTACTAGAAAGCCAAACACTACAGAATCAACTGGCAAAAACATTAATTATCGCAGCAATTGTTGTATTGCTGATTTCTTTAATTGTATGTATAATCTTCGCTCGTAATGTGAACCGTCGTACCAAAGTCACATTAGAAATTATCAACAAAACAGCAGCACTTGATCTGAAATATAGCAAAGGCTATGAAAAATATTTAGAAGAAAAAGATGAGTTTGCTCTTATTATTGCAGCAATGGGTGGAGCACGTAAGCAATTTAGAGAAGTATTTGAGCAGGTGATTACACAGAGCTCTAATTTACAGAATCATATTCAAACGGTGAATCATAACATGTCTCATTTGGAAGACAGCGTACAGGATATTTCTGCTACAACCGAGCAGTTATCGGCAAGCACAGAAGAGACAGCTTCATCGACAGAAGAAATGAATATGACAGCTCGTGATCTGGAACATGCTGTTCATTCTGTAGCTGTTCAAGCACAAGAAAGCGCCAAGTCTGCTGATGAATTGACCCGTCGTGCTCAAGGGCTTAGTCAAGATTTCCGCACTTCTTATAATAAAAGCTTAGGCATCTATACCGGTGTAAAAGAACGTCTGGAACAAGCACTGCTAGAATCGCAATCGGTATCCAAAATCAATGGACTGGTATCAACGATTATTACGATTGCAGCACAGACGAATTTGTTATCACTAAATGCAAGTATCGAAGCGGCAAGAGCAGGCGAAGCCGGTAAAGGATTTGCAGTAGTAGCAAGTGAGATTAGTAAATTAGCAGCCAATTCCAAGCAAGCGGCTGATCAGATTGATCAGATTACTCGCAATGTAATCACATCGGTTAGCAATCTTTCATCCAACTCGAATGATTTGCTTCAACTATTTGGCAATGAGATCAAACAGGACTATCATATGATGCTAACTTCAACAGATCAATATGCAGAAAGTGCCAAAGGAATAGATGATATTGCGACAGATCTAAGTTCAACATCCAAACAGCTATTATCCTCTATAGAAAATCAAGTGAAGTCGATTCATGAGATTGCGCTGGCTTCTAATGAAAGTGCAGCGGGGACGTCTACTATTGCAGGTAAAACCGAGACGATTGTAGAGCAAACAAACGAAGTGATCGAAAGTATGAGTATGTCCAAGCAAGGCATAGATGAACTATTAGCATCTGTTTCTAAATTTAAAATCTAATACGGCTAGTGATAAGGAATAAGACTTGTAAATTACTGATTGTATTGAGAATGAGAAATGCAATCAGTATGTTTACAGGTAAAACACAGACAAAGTGAGATAATCTATAATTTTTTTTTAAATCTACTTGATAATAATAATCATTGTTGGTAGAATATAAAAAGAAAGAAGGAACTCGGCAAAGTCCCTTCTCAGTTGTAAAACATTTTCAATTAGTTGATTGCTTCTTTTTTATCAAAAGTTTGGCAATCTGTTTCTTCAGACTCAGTTGCTTTTTTGTGAGCATGGTTGATGATGAAAATAGATTCAGCAGTACATTTATTTTCTTCAGCCCAATGTGTGCAAGAGTTCACTTCACAAAGTACGTTTTGTACCATAGTAATTCACCTCCCATAATAGAATGATAGGAATTAGAAATAAGCAGCTCCTTCTGTGAAAAGGGGCTATTTGTATTTCTCGCTACAAATATTGTAGCGTTAATGCCAGTGTACCAGATAATCAATTCAATTGGCAAACTTTTTGCTTACAAATATATAAAAAATCCGCAAAAAAATTTAAAAAAATGTTATTTAGACAAAAAAAAGCCCCAATTCACTGTAGATTGATTGTGAATTGGGGCTTTTTGATGAGTCGTTATGATGCTTTATGATAAAAACCAACTATGACCATTATTTACGTAACAATGAAAGATCGAATGAAGGAACAAGACCTTCATTAGCAGCACGTCCTAACAACGCTTCGATCGCTCCATAACCATCTTCCCCTAGATTACGTGTAAATTCATTAACATACAGATTAATATGAGAATCTGCTACTGTAGGATCCATTTCTTGTGCATAATCCAGTACATATTGACGTGAAGCTTCAGGATGTTCCCAAGCATATTCCACAGAAGAACGTACCCAATCAGCAATCTGATTCGCATCTAATGAACGTTTAGCAATAATAGCTCCCAATGGAATCGGTAATCCAGTATCTTCTTCCCACCAGCTACCCATATCTTCCATTAGTGTTAGACCATAATTAGGATACGTAAATCGTGCTTCATGAATAACCAGACCTGCATCAATCTGACCATCTCGAACCGCAGGCATAATCTCATCAAATGGCATAACAACGATCTCCCCAACACCACCGGGAACATTTTGTGCTGCCCATAGACGGAATAACATATAAGCGGTAGAACGTTCACTAGGTACAGCGACTCTTTTACCGGATAGACTGGCAGGGTTCGTTTCGTTAGGATTGGCTGTTAATACCAATGGACCACAGCCTCGGCCAAGAGCACCACCACAAGGAATTAGGGCATAATCTTCTAATAACCACGGCAATGCTGCATAAGACACTTTCAGTACTTCAGGGCCTTCACCTGTAGCTGCCCAGTTATTCGTAATATCAATATCAGCATAAGTTACATCAAGCTCGGGAGCATTCGGAATAAGACCGTGCACCCACGCATGAAAAACAAATGTATCATTAGGACATGGAGAAAAAGCGATTTTCATATTATAGCACCTCCGGTAATATGGAGCTTGCTTTAGTTAAAGCTTGCAACGCATCAGGAATACGCCAACTGCTTCGATCACGCGGACCGACTCGATTAGAGATTGCACGAATTTCTAGGACTGGCAGATGAAAATAATGAGCAGCCAGCGCTACACCATAACCTTCCATTCCTTCAGCCGAAGCACCTGGAATATGCTCAGCTAACCTGGCTGTTGATTCAGCCGAACCGGTAGTGGTAGATACAGTTAATACCGGGCCAATATGCACAGCAAGACCTTTTAATTGAATCGCCGAAGCAAGACTTCCATTATAGACAGTATCCGCCTGAATAACAGAAGAGCCGAATCCCAATTCATCTACCGAAAGAAATCCATGATCCGGTGTCTCTGAACCGAGGTCTGCTGCAATCATCTGACTTGCAAGTACAATCGAACCGATCTCTGCATAGCCACTGAATCCACCACCAATACCTGCACTAATCACCATATCAAAAGATTCTTTAGCAAGAATCGAAGTTGTTCGCGCTGCTGCTGAAGCAGGGCCTACACCAGCTAATTGCACACTAAAGCGGTCTTCACCCCGTGCAGACAATCCTTGCAGAACAGCTTCACGCTCCGCTTCAACAGCTGTCATAATCAATATTCGTTTAGAGGACGAATGAGAATGAATCGAAGTATTCATAGATTGTATCTCCTTATGGTTTACAAGCATTTCATTACAAGCTACTTTCTAACGTTACTCTCATTAAGCTATAAAGTAAAGTCAGCTCTAAAGGATAACTTCATTATCAATCACCAGAAATAAGAAGCAAAAGAATCATTCAAACGCCAAAATAGTATCACTCTAGCGCTAATAGGATCACACATTATTTAGCTGCAAATAAACTATAAATATAATATGTAATTAAATTAATATAAATTATGTACGAATAGAAATAATAGATCATCACATAAAAGGGAAAAGATGCTTACTTTAAAAAGGGATTGGGTAAATATGATTCATTCAATTTTATAATACATTATTTTGTGATAAGTCGTTGCAAGACATCATGGCAGGATCAATTCAGAAGTAGCTTATTGCATCATACAACTAGACTATTTAGGACTAATTTTAAGGTAGAGGTGAACAGGATGATGAAGACAGGCCATACAGAACAGATCGTGATTGAAGTAAACGGACAATCGGTCGTTACAGAACCAGGTATAACTATCGTGCAAGCAGCCAAAGGACAAGACGAATTTTATATTCCGCAAATTTGTTATAACGAGCAACTAGGAGCAATCGAGACATGTGATACATGTATGGTAGAAGTGAACGGAGAATTGGTTCGCGGATGTAGCACGGTAGTTAGTCCAGGCATGCAAATCTCTACAGAATCTTCACTGGTCAAAGCAGCACAGCAAGAATCGATGTCACGTATTCTCAAAAATCATGAACTGTATTGTACGGTCTGCGATAACAATAATGGAAATTGTGTCGTTCATAACACAACAGAAAAATTAGGGATCGAACATCAGACTTATCCTTTTCAACCCAAACCTTATCAAATTGATAATACCAATCCTTTTTATAGATATGATCCAGATCAATGTATTTTATGTGGACGCTGTGTAGAAGCTTGTCAGGATCTTCAAGTCAATGAGACATTAACGATCGATTGGAGTCGTGATCAGCCGCGTGTCATCTGGGATGATGATGTGCCTGTTGATCAATCTTCCTGTGTATCATGCGGACATTGTGTTACGGTATGCCCGTGTAATGCGTTGATGGAGACTACGATGGTCGGTGAAGCTGGATTCCTAACAGGTATTGATAATCAAGTGATGGAACCGATGATTGAACTGACCAAAGAAATCGAACCGGGATACCGAGAAATATTTAAAGTATCAGAGATCGAAGCTTCTATGCGTAGTTCGCGGATCAAACGTACCAAAACCGTCTGCACATATTGTGGAGTTGGCTGTAGCTTTGAAGTATGGACCAAAGGGCGCGATATTCTCAAAATCGAACCTTCAATCGACGCGCCGGTGAATGGAATTTCGACGTGTATTAAAGGCAAATGGGGCTGGGATTTTGTAAATAGTGAAGAACGCCTGACCAAACCTTTGATCCGTAAAGGTGATCGATTTGTCGAATCAAGCTGGGAAGAAGCGCTTAATCTGATCGCTGGCAAATTAGGCAGTATTCGTGATGAGTATGGAGCGGATTCGATTGGTTATATCGCTTCATCGAAATGTTCTAATGAAGAAAATTATATTTTCCAAAAATTTGTACGCTCTATTATGGGCACGAACAATGTAGATAACTGTTCTCGTTATTGTCAGTCTCCAGCTACATCGGGATTGATGCGTACCGTAGGTATGGGTGGAGATAGTGGTACGATCGAAGATATTCAGCAAGCAGATCTAGTTATGATTGTAGGAGCGAACCCTGCTGAATCCCATCCGGTACTAGCTACAAGAGTGAAAAGAGCACATAAACTGCATGGTCAAAAATTGATCGTATCCGATCTACGCAAAAATGAAATGGCAGAACGTGCAGATATTCATTTACATCCAAGTCCGGGTTCTGATCTGGTCTGGGTATCTGCGGTTACCAAATATATTATTGATCAAGGCTGGGAAGATAACGGATTTTTAACAGCTCGTGTCGATGGATATGAAGAGTTCCGTCAATCACTCGATCAGTACACATTAGAATATGCAGAGCAAGTATCCGGTATCTCACAAGCAGAATTAATTGCTACCGCTGAAATGATTCATCAAGCAAAATCAGTATGTGTGTTGTGGGCAATGGGTGTAACTCAACATCGCGGTGGAACAGATACATCTACAGCGCTATGTAATCTGTTGCTAACTACAGGTAATTTCGGTCGTCCGGGCACAGGAGCTTATCCTTTACGTGGTCACAACAATGTACAAGGCGCTTGTGATTTTGGAACGATGCCGAATTTCTTCCCCGGGTATGAAAAAGTATCAGATGATGATGTACGTCATCGTTATGAGCAAGCATGGGGCGTTCAGCTTCCTGCAGAACCTGGATATGATAATCATCAGATGGTTGATGCGATCGAAGAAGGTAAGCTAAAAGCCATGTATCTATTTGGTGAAGATATGGCGTTGGTCGATTCTAATTCTAACTTTGTTGCAGAGATGTTAGGCAAGCTGGACTTTTTCGTTGTACAGGATATTTTCTTCTCCAATACAGCTCAATACGCTGATGTGATTTTGCCAGCTTCTCCAAGTCTTGAAAAAGATGGTACATTTACCAATACCGAGCGCCGTATTCAGCGGTTCCATGAAGTGCTTGCCCCTCTAGGTGATTCCAAGCCAGACTGGCGCATTATTCAAGATGTTGCTAATGCTTTGGGAGCGCAGTGGAATTATACTCATCCGAGCGAAATTATGGCAGAAGCAGCGAGTCTAGCCCCTTTGTTTGCAGGTGTTCATTATGATCTGTTAGAAGGTTGGAATAGTCAATTGTGGCCTGTGCATCCAAACGGAACCAGTACACATTTGTTGTATGAAGAAGAGTTCCATTTCCCTAACGGAAAAGCAAAATTATATCCGGTAGAATGGACACAACCGTATGAGCCAGAAGCGATGTATGATCTGCATTTAAATAACGGACGCTTATTAGAACATTTCCATGAAGGCAATATGACGTACAAAGCTGAAGGGATTCGCCATAAAGTACCTGGCACATGGCTAGAAGTCTCACCAGAACTGGCAGCAGAGCGAGGAGTACAAGACGGTAGCAAAGTTCGATTGATTTCTCCTTTTGGTAAAGTAAAATTGTCGGTACTGGTAACGGATCGGGTGAAAGGCAAAGAATTGTATTTGCCGATGAATACATCCAATGAACATGAAGCCATCAACCGCTTAACCAGTAGTTATACCGATAAAGTTACCCATACGCCAAGTTACAAAGAAATCAATGTGATGATGGAAGTGTTGGTAGATGAAGTAGAGCATCAGGTGTCGCCTTTGCCTCAGGTCAACCCACGCTTCGCTACACGCCGTCCTCAGATCAGTGTACGAGTCGAAGATAAGTGGAATCGATCAGACTATGAACCGATTGCTACAACGATCCAGAAGGAGCGTGAGTCTCATGGCGAGACCTATTAAGCAGATAGAACGTCATATTCCGACAGAAGCGGAGCTTCAAGCTCAATCACTAGGTCTATTAATTAAAGCATTAACAGACAATACAGAATCGATCTTGAAAATGCTAGAGATTGTTAAAGAACTGGATCGAGCAGGCGTACTGGATATTGCAGATGCTGCGCTCAAAAATAGAATTCCAATCAGTGCGATAGGCATTGATATGATTGAAGGGATGAATTTGCCCCCATTGATCAAAAATGCGTTTACGCTTATTCAAGTATTAGGTAAGCTTGATCCAAAAGAACTAGAAAAGCTAATCAAAGCTTTAGGAGCAGGATTAGATCATCTAGGAGACCTATATTCTGATTCTTCACAGAAATTGTATGAGAATGATAAGCCTTCCAAAGTCGGGAAAAAGAATAGTCATGCTGATGATCATCCGCCAGGTATGATTGGATTGCTCGGAATGATGCGCGATCCTGATGTTAGATCTTCACTATCGGTAGGATTACAGTTTCTCAAAGCAATGGGCGGGGAATTGAGCAAAAAAGAACCTCCTCAAAGCTCACAATGATTAAAATACAGTGTATGGTAGTCATAGAATAGCTGTAAATACAAATAATAAATCCAATCAAAAAAGCGAGAAAGATCATATAAATGATCTTTCTCGCTTTTTGAGTTGTGTATGAATATGCAAATGTAATGAATATTTGAAATGTGAGATTAGTAAGTTTTAACAGCTTTGTATTCAGCAGCATCTTTAGCTAATGTTGTTGTTTTACCGCTTTGTTTTAAAGTAGCATCAACTGTAGTATCTACTGTTACCCATTGGCCATTCAATAAAACTTCGTTCCAAGCATGGTATTCTTTAACATTTGTAGAAGTACCCATTACCAATTTTGTAGGAACACCTACGCTACGAAGCATTGCTGCATTTAGAGAAGCGTAATCGTAGCAAATGCCTTTGTTAGATACTAATGTAGTTGCAGCATCTGGTACATATACAGCAGGCAATGCACTAGCAAATTTATAATCGTATTTTACATTAGTAGTAATATAATCGTAGATAGCTTGTGCTTTTTCTGTATCTGTTGTCGCATTTTTAGTCAATTGTTGTGCTTTGCTGATAAGAGCAGTAGCATTTTTCCAATCTACATTTTGAGTGGAAGCAAGATAGACAGCATTTTCGTTGTTAAGGTTCATTTCAAGAGAATCACCTTGGACTTTTTTGTAGCTGTTACCTGATGTGTTCTCAAGAATAGTTACATTATATGTTCCGTTACCTAATTGTAAAGGGAAAGAAGAATCAGTTTGAGTTGAGTTAAGATCGTAAGTGTAGTTCACATCGTTTTTGCTAATCATCAATTTAGTACGAGTGTGACTTGGTGCATTATAATGAACGGCGATAAAGCCTTCACTTACAGTTGAAGTGTCTAACCAAGAGTCAGTAGCAGGAGGTGTAGCTGCATAAGTATGCGTCGGAGCGAAAGAGATAAGAGTGAATGCTGTCAAGCAAGTTAGCAAAAGTTTTTTCATGATTAGTATTCCTTTCGGTAGCTGGCTGCCATGTGGTCAAGGCCCTTTAGCTTTGCGTCCCAGTCTTTCGACAGGTTTGCCGTTATCGTTTGAATTTTAGTTTAAATTTGCATATATGACATAAAAAGGATATTTAGTGTATAGAAAAAAGCTTCTTCATTCGGTGGCTGGCTGCCAACCCCATAAGAGGTAAGGCCCTTTAGCTTTGCGTCCCATTCTTTCGAAAGGTTTGCCATTATCGTGCAGAAGCTTTTATGGTTAAGTGTCTAAATTCCTAAACCTTAAAAGTTACTGGTTGTTCATATTTACTATAATATCATTAAATTGAGAAAAATCAACTAGAAATATTTGTCGATATTCGTTCAGCATGGATAATAAGTCTATGAGTCGGATTAACTAGAGGATCGCAAGTCACTAACGTGATTTCTTCACGATTAGGGTGACTTTCTAATACTGATACG
Source organism: Paenibacillus sp. KACC 21273 (assembly GCF_028736095.1). Taxonomy (NCBI): domain Bacteria; kingdom Bacillati; phylum Bacillota; class Bacilli; order Caryophanales; family Paenibacillaceae; genus Paenibacillus; species Paenibacillus sp. KACC 21273. Next base: position 4,392,110 of record NZ_CP117876.1, on the reverse strand, counting down.
TCAGTAGGTTCCACTATACTTATATTATCGGCTTTATATTCGAAAACTTTACCCCTAGACTCAATTTTCACAATATCGCCAATTTTGACCTCATTTAATCGATTAAATAATCGTCCATATTTGTGAGCTCGATGCGCAGCAATTGCGAAGTTGCCTGCTTGACCTAATTGATCTGTTTCAGAAATGTGTACAGCTGCACTACGCATATTATCGCGTGTTGCTCCTTCGACAATCGGTAATTTGACATCAATCTTATCAATAGTAATAATCCCTAAAATATCACCTTGTACTGGTGCTGGAGCAGAAGTAGACTGTTCACTTTCTTCATTTAAAAGATGATTTACTTTGGCATATCCACTTTTTAAATTCGCAGGTTGAGCAGTAGACGGTGCGATTGCTTCACTTTCAGCTTCATTTAATAAGCGATCTTGTTGCCAATCGGCATACCATTCACTGACTTGCGGATAAGCTAGAATCATAATGCCTAACAGAATAAATAAATAAGACCACTTTTTCATAGTTATCACTCCGTATCTCTTGTTGTATACGATAAAAAAAACAGAAAAACCCCGATCATTGTTCGGGGCGGTAGGACAATCAATAAAGTATATTCGATCTATACTTGTTAGACTCCACACTTTGCGTCCTATTCTTTCGAATAGTTTGCTTTTCTCCATACATGAAATTGTCTGTTAAAGCTACAGCTAATAGTATCATTGATAGTATGCACAGTAAATAAGTAAGTGAGATAATAACACCAATAAAACAGCAAAATGTCTTAAAAAATAATAAATGATTGTTCAAACTAACGACATAACGAAATAATACATTTTTTGAGTTGGATAATGCTAGTGTGTAGATGCTCTGGTGAGGTATACGCATATGATAATCTTATATGTGATGTGGCTTCGTCTTCATATAAATAACCCGGATTAATTAAAATATTTGCCTGAATAGCGCGCTCAAACAATAATTGCATAGGTACTGTAACAGTTAACTTTACCCAAATATAAAAGCCACCTGTCGGTATTTGCCAATCGGCTATATCGCTAAAATGTTGCTGTAATAGTTCAAGCATCTGATCACGACGCGTACGCAATTGCCCGCGTACCCATTGTATATGTGGTTCGTGATAACCTTGAGCGAACCATTGGGTAGCAACATATTGAGAAAGACTGCTAGAACCGTAATCGGTCTGCATTTTGATATCGGCTAATCGTTCGATAACTGGTTCAGGTGCGATAACCCAACCTACTCGAAGCCCCGGACTCATCATTTTGGACATACTTCCTAAATAAACGATATTGCCATTAGAATCTTGTGATTTGAGCGGAGAAGGGGGAAGATCATCTAACCATAATTCACGATATACATCATCTTCAATAATAGGTAATCTCAATTCTTTACAGTGTTCAATAAGATCATTACGGCGTTGCTTAGACATCAATATACCTGTTGGATTATGAAAAGTAGGAATCGTATATAGTAATCCTGATTGATATTGAGCGACTGTGGCATGTAAAACCTTCAGATCAATCCCTTCTTTATCCAGAGAAACAGAATGAATAGGTATACCTGCTGATTGAAAGACTTGAATAGAACGAATATAAGATGGAGATTCAGCTACAATACTAGAAGGGCGAGCGAGAAGTCCTACAGCTATTAATTGTAGAGCTTGAATAGATCCAGATACGATCAAAATAGAATCAGTGCTACAATGTATTCCCCATTGCTTTACATAATGAGCAATCTGCTGTCTTAATTCAAAATTGCCTTTTGGTTCTTCATATCCTAAAAACAGTTCAGACGGTGCTTGTTGTAAAATAGAAGATATTTGGCGATGAGGCATTAACTCTTTGCCTAATTCACCTGTGCCTGTACGAATCATTCCTTGAGCAAATTCAGCATGATTAATTTTTTGAATCGTTTTTAGATTGGGTTGATGTGTGCCTGCATTTACATAAGCTTGCCAATCTATCGTTTGCTGAGAAGCAGCAGCTATCAGGTTCCATGTGTTGTTGATTACAGTTGTGCCTCCACCTTTATTCCCCTCTATAATGCCCCATGATTTTAATTCATCTAATGCGATCGTAATTGTACTACGATTTACTTCAAATACAGTAGCTAGTTGGCGTTGTGAAGGCAAGCGAGTCCCGATTGGCCATTCACCACTGACTATTTTATAACGAATATGTTGCTCGATTTGTCTATGTAAAGGTAGAGTGGATTGTCGATCAGGTTTCCAATAATTCATTGAGTGTACTCCTTTGTACAATAGATTGAATCCTATAGATTTGGTTGGGTTATATACTACACATTTGGCTGTACCTTTACTAGCCTATTCAAGATAGACTTAGATATGCAAGTGAAAGGAGAACAGATATGGTTGGTATTGTGATGCATGCTTTTTTATTAGCATTAGGGCTTATTTTACCGTTAGGGGTGCAAAATATTTTTATTTTTCAACAAGGGATTGTGCAGCGACCACTCTGGCGTGCTCTGCCTGTAGTGATAACAGCAGGTATTTGCGATACTTTACTTATTAGTCTGGCTGTAGGTGGAGTGTCATTAGTAGTGCTTGGATTACCCTGGATTAAGCATGTTCTAATGATCGGTGGAATCGTGTTTCTTCTATATATGGGGTATATCACATGGAAAAGTAGTATTCGTTCTGAGCAAGGGAGTATACAACCATTGTCGATACGCAAGCAGATTGTGTTTGCTTTATCTGTATCCTTGCTCAATCCACATGCGTTGTTAGATACGATCGGTGTGATTGGAATTAGTTCATTACCGTACGAAGGTATTGATAAATTTATTTTTACTCTCACATGTATTATTGTCTCATGGGTATGGTTTGTCTGCTTGGCAGTAAGTGGACATTGGGTAGGTCGTTTTGATTCTTCCGGCAGATGGTTAAATGTATTGAACAAATGTTCAGCATTGATGATCTGGGGGATTGCGCTATTTCTTTTATATCGTTATCTGTATGAAGCTATATAAAATGAAGATTAATGAAGATTGTAGTCAGAACAAATGTTACATATACTATGCTAAAGCACAACAAAAACCTCTATATCGCTGAAATATCTCAGTAATACAGAGGTTTTTTTGCTTATTTTATTTGATAAGATATTTAGAGAAAGTGGTATTTTTTGATAGGTACTGTACAGATAGAGTGCAATCAATCTAGACAGTATCGGCAACAGGACGACCAAAGTCAGGTGTACCATCAGACTTCCATTGGATCACTTGAGCGCGCATATGACGATTAGGATCATATAATGGATTGCCTGAAATTTCTTTGTAATTACGAGCATGATAGATTATTATATCATGTTGCCCATCTTCTGAGATTGTAAAGCAATTATGCCCGGGGCCATATTGAGAATGGGCTTCTGCTGTGCCAAAAACAGGCTGATCACTTTTGCGCCATGATCCAGCATTTAGAATATCGCTATGGATATCGGCTGTAAGTAGTCCCAGACAGTAATGATGATCGGTAGCACTGGCAGAATAGCTGATAAATAATTGATCTTGTTTACGTAAAAAAGCAGGGCCTTCGTTGACCTTGAATCCGATACATTCCCATGATAATTCAGGAATACTTAATCGAGTAGGAGTCCCTTTTAATGTCCAGGGATTTGCCATAAGAGATAAGTATAAATTGGAATTTCCATCGACTTCAGGTTCTTTTTGCGCCCATAACAGATATTGTTGATCTTGATGTATAAATGTTGTCGCATCCAGAGCAAACGTATCCCATGGGGTAACGATTTGTCCTTTTTCGATCCATGAACCTTGTAGTGGATCAGGGTGATCATTTTCCAGTACAAACATACGATGCTGGAAAAGCCCATCGACAATCTCGTCTGTAGCTGCGGCAGCAAAATAGATATACCATTTCTGATGAATATAATGAAGCTCAGGAGCCCAGATTAAATGACTCATCGGCCCGCTATCTGGCTTACGCCATACGATTACAGGCTCTGCATCAGCTAGACTTTGAATCGTAGCTGCACGCCGAAGTTCGATATAATCAAACGAAGGAACAGAGCCGGTAAAATAATATTGTTGATCAGTATGTCGATACACCCAGGGATCAGCACGTTGTTCAATAATCGGATTGCGATAAGTATTCGTAGCAGAAGAAGGTGAAGATTGAGTATCCATCTCAAAACTCCTTTGTATAATCTGTCATGTAGTATAGCGATATGATTACGTATTAGCCTTTAACAGCTCCAGCCGTTACACCGCCGATAATATACTTTTGCGCAAATAGATAGAACACCATAATCGGGATCATTGATAAAATAATCGCTGCAAATGCCATATTAATCTCTGATGTATATTCTCCGAAAAATTGAAATTGAACAAGCGGTAATGTAGAAGCTTCTTTTTTCTGAACGATAATCATCGATACCACAAAGTCATTCCATGCTCCAAGTGCACTTAATACGAGAATCGTTGAATTGATTGGCTTGAGTAACGGAAAAATAATACTGAAAAATGTCCGATATCTGGATGCGCCATCAAGTGTTGCCGATTCTTCTAATTCTCGCGGCACTGTCTTGATAAAGCCTACATAGAGAAAAGCAAAATACCCAATCTGTACACCGGTCAAAGCAATAATCAAACCGGGAATCGTATTTAATAAATGCAGCTCTGTCCACGTTTTGTAAAGTGGAAACATCAGTACTTGGAAAGGCAACATAATGCTAGACATAAATAGATAGTAGAAAAAGTTGTAAAACCGATTGTTGTTACGAGCGATCATATAAGCCGCCATAGAACAGACAGTAATCGTTAAGAGTACAGTCCCGATCGTCGTTAACACACTATTACGCAAAGCCAAAAAAAAGTTAGAAGCAGCTATCGCATCACTATAGTTGGACCATGCAATATGTGTTGGAAAAGCGAGCGGACTTTGAGCTGTTTCTACAGGTGTCTTGATCGAATACACGATAGCAATATAAAACGGAAATAAAAACAAAATAGCGATGATATAAAGCATAATGATTCGTAATAATTTGAGAAAACGACGATTGGGCGCTTCTTTGATTTGTACGATCGGAACCGAAGTATTCAATATTCCACCTCTCTTCTGCGGAAATAGTTAGTGACGAACACTGTGACGATTAAGATGAAGAAAAATAACATCAATGCCGCCATCTGTCCGTAACCTGCTTTGAAATAAGGGAATTCGTAATTGTACACATACATCGCTAGTGTCTCGGATGATGTACCCGGGCCACCTTTTGTAGCGACCATCGGGTAATCAAATTGTCGTAATCCAGTCCCGATCCAGAGCGGAATACAATACGTAAATGCAGGCATTAATAAAGGAACAGTGATTTTGGAAAATTGAGTCCAGCTACCGGCTCCATCGATATGCGCAGATTCGTACATATCTTTGGGAATCGTCTGTAGACCGGCATAGTAGATAACCATCGCGAGTCCAACTTCTTTCCAGACGCTAATAATTGAGATACCTAACATAACTGTAGTCGGATTTCCCAATAATCCTCCATCGGTATGGAAAATCGTTGGGAAAATATCGCTGTAAATATAACGCCAGATAATTGCAGCCAGTACCAGACTGATCACCATCGGCATAAAGATAAAACTTTTGAGCAAATTAACACCCGGGAACTTGGTATTCAGCGCAACAGCAAGTCCCAAGCCGATAACGTTAATAAAGACAGTCGTAAAGATAGCAAAAAACAATGTGTTTTTGATCGGATTTAGTAGCTCTGTATCGGTAAATAATAATTTAAGATTGTGCAAACCAACATAATCGTAAGACATATCGATACCGTTCCAGTTGGTGAAAGCGATATTGACTCCGCGAAAAAACGGAAATACAACGACAAGGCAAAAGAATAGTAATGCAGGAACGATAAAGCTGAACTTGAGCAGTTCGTCTTTGTACTTACGGGTCACGAGATCACCACCACATTAGTTAGAATAGGGTACATATGATTAATTCATTTTATTAATACGAGCGAAGTCGGCATCTAATTTTTGTAGCAATTCATCGACACTACGTGTCGCAGGATCAGAGACAAGGAAGAAGGTTAAATCTTTTTGCCAAGTATCATCATATTGACCGTACCAGAGTGGTTTGACCTGATTGTTGACCACTTTGCCTGTTTTGAAAATCGTTTGAAATTCTTCAGCGATCGGATCTTGTTTGGCTGGTTTGATATCTGCTGAAATAGCGCTTAATGTCTGTACGCCATCTGCCCAGATTTGAGATCCTTCCTCCGAAGCCATAAATTCTAAGAATTTTTTCGCGGCATCTAGATTTTTGGATTGAGCACCGATCATCCATGTATCATCTGTTGAATAGGTCATTACATTATTCTCAGGATTATCTGTTGCCGGATACATAAATACACCGAAATTACCATCAGGGCTATAATTACGGATTGTTCCAATAGCAAAGCTACCCATAATATCCATAGCTGCTTTACCTTGCGCAAAGTATTGAAGTGAACGATCATAATCAATATCAGCGGCATCTTTATTGGCAAAAGAGCTTAATGTATTCACACGTCCTAAGAAATCTTTATATCCGGGAATCGCTGCAAACGTAGTCTCGCCTGCCATCACTTTACCAGCATAATCAGGATTGTCTTTGAGCAAAGTTCCCCACATATCTGGCCACATAAAGCTCATATACGAAGCCCCATCTTTCCACGAAGCCGCAAATGGAGTGATATTTTTGGATTGTAATGTTTGTGCTACTTTTACAAGTTCAGAGTATGTTTTGGGAACTTCAACACCTGCTTTTTTGAATAAATCTTTGTTGTAGATCACTGCATTGGTCATAAGATCGGTAGGCAATCCGTATACTTTACCGTCGTAAGACACGTTAGGCAGATAGTCTTTGTTCACTTTTTGAATAAAAGGTTCGTTGGTAAGGTCTAGAAAAGCACCTGCTTTGGTAATATCAACCATACCTTGTGGACGACCGAAAATAATATCCGGTACATCGCTTGCGGCTACTTTCATTTTGATATTGTCGTTGTATTTGTCCACAGGCATGACTTGCACATCGAATGTAATATTAGGATTCAATTCTGTAAAACGATCGGTTAATTTTTTGAATGTATCGACTTTTGGTTTTTCGACCATATAGTGAGTTACGGTCAATGTCACTTTGTCATTCGCTCCACTTCCACCAGAGGCAGAAGAAGAATCAGTAGAGTTACCACAAGCAGATAGAAGGGTCGTCACCAGTAGCAAAGAAGAAAGCAATAAGCCTGACTTTTTCATAAATGACCTCCAAATTCAAAATGTAAACGCTTCATTTCTGTAGTATACGTTTGCTGATTTAGGATTTATATACTCAATTGGTTATAAATTTAGTAAAAATATATTTTATATAAAAATATAATTTGTATGCTATAATCTGCTCCAAACAAAATGTATACGTTTACATTAAAAGTGTTATGCTATAAAAAATGGTAAAAAATCATGCAGGAGGTGAATGCTGAAAATGAAAAAAATACCGCTATATAAGCAAATCAAACAGCAGATTAAAGAGAAAATTATTTCAGGGGAATTGCGCTACAAAGATCGTGTACCCTCAGAGCAAGAAATGATGGATGAGTATCAAGTGAGTAAGATTACAGTAAAAAATGCGTTGATAGGGCTTGCTGAAGAAGGATTAGTGATACGTGTTCAGGGGAAAGGTACATTTGTATGCTGGAAAGAGCAAGAGTGTAGTAAGCAAAGTCAATCTGACTCGATATACGGTACTCAACCACGTGTATTATCAAATACTCCTCTTGCTAATCTACCACTGATCGGGCTTATTATTCCTACGATGAAAACTAATGTTATCCAGAAAATGATTGATTATAGTGAGTATTATGCAGGTCAATTGGGTTATCAATTGATTCTTCATATTACGCGTGAATCTTCTAGCAATGAAAGTGAAGCGATTGATCGATTGTTGTCGATTGGGGCGCAAGGAATGATCGTATTTCCAACAGAAGATGAAAAGTATAATGAGTCGTTATTGCGGTTATCACTGGATAAATTTCCTTTTGTATTTATGGATCGGTATCTACGCAATATCGAGACGTTTCGGATTACTTCGAATAATTTGAGTGCGGCTTATGAAGCGATTGAGTATTTGTTAAGTAAACAGCATCGTCATATTGCTTTAATTTCACCGGATCGTACGAATACTGTTATTGAAGATCGTACTGTTGGGTTTGAAAAAGCGTATATCGATCATCATATCTCGATTGATAAAAATTTGTGGTGTCATATTCCGCTTGATATTTTGCGTAATCAGCAGGGGAAAGAATATATTGCCCATTTCATCACTCATCATCCGCAAGTGACCGCAGTGCTAGCATTGAGCGCCGAAGCAGCGAAATTGACCTATGCGTCATTAGTAGAGTTGAAAAAGACGGAGACGGTAGAATTGATTTCTTTTGATGATCCTGAATTGCCGGGAGTTGGTTACTTGAAGCAAGATGAACGCACGATTGCGAGGTTAGCAGTAGAACTAGTACATGCGCAGATCAAAGGAAATTACGAACCACAACATAAAGTAGTGGAAGTCAGTCTGAATGTACAACAGTCGATCTAGTATAGTATCTAATCTCAGGTTAGAAGAGTGAGTAGACGTACAACAAAAGCCAAATAAGGTGAAAAAAGCCTTCAAAAGATCATTCCCACTCTATATAGACATCGTATATTCGTCTATATATGAAGATGAAATTGATCATTTAAAGGCTTATTATTTACCCTAATCAAGCATGATTAAAGAGTAGATTTATATTGCTTAATAAACGAAACAGCTTGGCGAATATCTTGCTCTGGTTGGTCGCCCACTTCACGTTCGATCGTTAGATAACCGGTATATCCAATATCTTGAAGAGCGGCAAAATAAGCTGGAAAATCAACGGTTCCTTCACCAAGTGGTACTTCGCTAAATCCTATACTTCCATCATTCATCGCCGCAATCTGTTCGTGGCTTAGATCACCATATACATCATGGGGATTCACTTCACGCGTACGAATACCGTCTTTGACATGAGTATGCACGATGTAATCACGTAACGTATAGACACCTTGTACAGGATCGTCGCCTGTAACCATCACCATATTAGCAGGATCGTAATTGACAGCAACGCCTTTACTTTCTAATGAATCTAGAAAAGATTTGAGGCGTAATGCCGGTTCAGGACCGGTCTCTATCGCAAAGTATCCTCCAAGTGAAGAAGCGAAAGCAGCTAGTTCATTACAAGCAGATTGCATCACTTTATAGATCGGATCGCTCTCGTCTTCAGGCACAATACCGATATGAGTCGTTACAATCGGACTGCCTAATTCAAGCGCTAATGTCATCACTTTTTTGGACTTTTCGATTTTCCAGACATTATCTGCTTCATTGCGGAATCCTTCTCCACCATAATCTGCACAGAGAGCAGATACTTCCAGTCCAAGTTCAGCTAGATATTGTTTGAGTTCAGCGCGTGCTTTAGCATCGAGTTGATCGGGTTCCATTTCGCCTTGTGTTGCCCAAATCTGTACACCGTCTGCACCAACTTCTTTTGCTTTTTGCAAGTCTGCTCTCACACCCAGACCGAAGCTATCTGAAATAACACCGATTTTGCCTAATGTTGTGACCATGTGATTACACCTCGTCCCATATTCTTTGTACATTCGCAAGTCCAATCCGTGCACCAAGCAAGTCATTTTCCATACCTTCAAATTCGACAGAAATATATCCATCATATCCAGAATGCTTCACTATACGCAGTACTTCCCACATATCAATATCGCCTTGACCGATAATCGCTCCACGTAGATATTGTCCTGCTGTACTGGTAAACCATCCTTCACCAGGAGGACGATAACCAGGGCGAATATAAAAGTCTTTGACATGTACCATTGAGGCATAAGGCAAGTTCTGAGCAACAGCAGCTACCGGATTTTCATCAGCACATAGAAAGTTACCGATATCGAGTGTTGTTTTGTAATTCGGACGATCTACAGTCTGGATAAGTGTCTGTACACGATCTGCCTGTTGAATAAAAAAACCATGATTTTCGACACTGGTCGTTATTCCATATGATTGTGCATGATCAGCGATACGACGACAAGCTGAAGCGAGACGATTTAATTGTTGATGAAAATGTTGAATCGATACATCTGGTGAAGAAGCGACATCATGACGCATTAATGTAACCCCTAATTGCTGAGCAATATTGACTTCGTCCATCACACGCTGAATTTCTCGCTCGTATTCTTCATCACTGTCGGTCAAAAAATTAGCACCAATCGCATAGTTAGAAAGTTCAATCCCACGTTCACGAGCGCGGGTAACAATCTGTTCGATCAATTCAGGCTGTTCTGTCAAATTATAACTAAGAGGAACGATCTCTACATGAACAGCTCCATGATCTGCTGCAAAGTCGATCACATCCGGTACACTCATAGCACCAGAACTCAATTGTCCATGTAGACTATACGTACTCAGTCCGAGCTTCATAATAGTACCTCCTTGCCAAGCTTAGCGGATTCGTAGATAGCTGTGAGCATACGCATCATCTGCACGCCATCTTCCACCGGACTTAGTGGTTGTTTGCCTGTCTGAATACAATCGATAAAGTGTTTAATTTCATTATCAAATGCTTGCTCAAATTGAAAATCTTTATGATCGGTTTGAGGTTCGATATTCAGTACAGTATTGTACTTTTCGGTAGTGATATGAACAGCTGGATCCACTTCAAATCCACCTTTTGTTCCATACAATTTGATCATGCCTTCATTTTGTTTGGCATGCAGACTAAAGCTGACGTCTACGATCAGGGAAGCTCCATTTTTGAAACGGATCATAGCATTTGCCATATCTTCTACATCATTTTGAGTGGCATCATAATCAGCGGCTTGATAACGTGATAAATGTTCGACATTGGCTCGATTGCCTAACTCATAATACGTATTACCACTAACCGATAACGGTTCAGGTCTGCCCATCAGATACCAGCAGAGATCGATAGCATGAACACCAATATCAATCAATGGCCCACCGCCAGAACGATTGCTATCGCTAAACCAACCGCCCGGATTGCCGAGACGACGAATATACGAAGCTTTGGCATAATAGATATTACCAAAATCGCCTTGTTCACTAAATTGGTGAAGCATCTGGGCATTGGAATCATAGCGACGTACAAACCCGACTTGCAATAATTTGCCTGTAGATTGTACAGCAGCTTGTACTTGTTGTGCTTCTTCTACTGTACGGCAAAGAGGCTTCTCTACCAGTACGTGTTTGCCTGCTTGAAGCGCCGCAATACTAATCTCAGCATGACTGTTATTCCATGTACAGATACTGACAGCATCAATATCTGGATTGTTCAGAAGTTCTTGATAATCTGTATAAGGAATTGCGGCTTCATATTGCTTGGCTACTGTCTGTGCACGTTCTGCATTAAGATCACAGACACCGATAATCTGTACATCTGGATGATTGTTATAAGGTTTTAAATGAAATTCTGAAATACTGCCGACACCGATCACACCTATACCAATTTTGGCTGTCATACGTAGTCTCCTTTAGCGTCTTTACTTCAAGTAAAGTACACATGAATTGGGGTAAACAATGGGAATACAATCATATACCTATATGTATTTCTTTGGGAAAGATATCGTTCTGTTGAAATTATATAATGTATCGCTAGAACGGTCATGAAGCGGTGTGCGGTTTGTTTGTACTATTGTGCGATTTGAAATGATACAATAGAGAAAGAAATAGAATAAAAAAGTGCATTTTGCTGGCAAAGGAGTCTCTCTATGAACTGGCCTGTAGATTTGCAAGAACCGATGAATATGCCTGATCCTTATTTTCCTATCAAAATGAATTTTTGCCATTCTTCAGAGTATGGACAGATTTTGTTCCCACACCACTGGCATCCTCATATGGAATTTTTGTATTTTGAAGAAGGCGAAGCAATTATAGAATGCAATTCAGTACCGATTCATGTACGTGCAGGAGATATTATTGTGTTAAATAGTAATGATCTTCATCATGGTATCAGTCTATGTAATCATCTGGTCTATTATGCGCTTATTGCTGATCTTTCTTCATTGCAAAGTCTTTCTCAAGATGCGGTAGAGACCAAATTTATTACGCCGATGACACAGAATCGGCTGCTTTTTCAAAGTTATATTACAGCAGATGATGCGCTTGAACGCTGTATGAACGATATTGTACATGAATTCAAAACACGTCATTTGGGGTATGAATTATCGATCAAATCCAATATGTATCGCTTGCTTACTATGCTTGTACGTCATTATGTAATTGATGATTCCAACTGGCAAAATCATCACAGTCGAATCAAAAATTTGGAACGATTTACTCCTATTTTGCAATATATCGAACAGCATTATGGGGATGAGATTCCTGTAGAAACGCTTGCTCGAATGGCAGGATTAAGCCGTTTTCATTTTAGTCGTCTTTTTCACGAATTGACCAATCGCACAGTGACCGAATATATCAATCGTGTGCGTATCAATCGAGCCGAATATTTATTGCTGAATAGCAGTATGACCGTAGCCGAGATTGCGATGGCTTCAGGATATAACGATATTTCGTACTTCAGTCGAACATTCAAAAAATACCGTGACGGTTCGCCTACTGAAATACGGGCATCATTTGCAAATGTGGAATAATATAAAAAAAGTTCACCTTATGGGCGAACTTTGATAGATGATTGATTTAATTTTTTCCAATTAGCAATAGCATCACTTACTTCTTTATCTCTCAATTGATCATTTGATTCAGGAATTGTTGGGGAAACTTCATAATTAGAGAACTGATTTTTTTGTAATGATGTAATAGAGGAAATATTCTCTTTAGGTAAGTTGGTTTGGGTAGTTTGCTTTTTCATTTCATCCACCACCTTTGTTTAAGTATACATCAATTAAATGTTGTCCAGCAAGACAAGGTATCATCATTCGAGTTGAACCTATACGTTCTGCGCCATATTCTTTTATATAATGTGTAATCAATCCTGTTTTGGAATCGAAAGCAATAAAGCCGTCTCCACCTTGATCTAAATGTCTTTTTGTAGCAAATGCAAATAAATGATGGGCTATATATTTGTATTTTTCTTGTGAACCACGATTACGGGGAGCTTTTTCAATTAAATGTATCCATACATGATCTCCTCTGTTTTCTAAAGCAATAGCACCTTCAACATAAGTAGAATGTGCAGTAGTTAATATATAAACTTCAACGTTCTCGTACTTGAAATATATTGTCCAATCAAATGTAAGTGTCCAGTCTGATTGTAAGTGTTGAATATCTATTAATTTGACTGGAGTTATACACATGGGGATCATTTTACCTGTACTATTTTCTACTAACATGTGAACACCTCAAACTATAATTTATGTAAATGAGTAATAGATATAGTTTAACAAATACAATCTACAAAGCACAGACAAGCTATCAAAGTAAAATCGTTATTTTAATCTAAGAAATGAGGTGCTTATCGATGAATATACAGAATTATTTTGCAGTGACTATGGAGCAACAGGAATTGGTGCAATGGATCGGAGAGATAGCAGATCATTATGCAGATGGAGCAGTAGAAGCAGATGAACAGAATCATTTAAATGCAGAACTTATTCAAGCGCTTAAAGACGCTGAGTATCATACCTTTTCAGTTCCTCAAGAATATGGCGGGAAAGGTATCTCGCTAACCGACTTTCTACTTTGTCAGGAACGGATAGCTCAAGTCGATGCACCGACAGCGATAGCGATAGGCTGGCATCATATTTCGATGTTTAATCTAGCGCAAAGTCGTGCCTGGGATGAAGATGTTTTTGCTGATCTTTGTCGTGATGTGGTTGAACATGGAGCACTGATCAATCGTGCGGATTCTGAAGCGTCAACAGGCAGTCCTTCACGTGGAGGTAGACCACAGACCAAAGTGACATTATCAGGAGATCAATATGTACTGAACGGTAGAAAATCATTTACAACGATGTCACCGATGTTAGATTATTTTCTGATCTCTGCAACAATCGAGCCGGATAACAAAGTGGCTGATTTCTTAATTCCACGTAACGTAGAAGGGGTGTCGATTGATCCTGTATGGGATATGGTAGGGATGCGCGGAACCGCCAGTCATAATCTAGTCTTGGAAAATGTAACTTTACCATCAAAAGCTTGTGTCGGTATACGTCCAAATGTTAATCCAGATCAACCGCGTAAATGGGAATTAAGTGCATATATGATGAATATTCCTGCTAGTTATTTGGGAATAGCGATAGCCGCCAGACAACATGCGATTGATTTTGCATCAACCTACCAACCGAATAGTGTGAATGAACCGATTATTCATTTGCCTCATATTCAGCAGAAATTAGGGCAACTGGAGCTAGAACTGACCACAGCACGTCATTTTATGTATGCAGTAGCGAACCGTTGGGATATGGAGCAACAGAATAGATTGTCTGCTGGAAAAGGATCATCTTCCGATTACCAGAACTGGAATAGTCCTGATATCGCAGCTGTCAAAACTGTAGCTATTCAAGCGGCAATATCGGTGACCGATCAAGCGATGCGTATCGTTGGCGCTCATAGTCTGGCAATGAGCCATCCATTACAACGACTCTATCGAGATGTACGCTTTGGTCTGCACAACCCACCGATGGATGATGTCACGATTACTCAACTAGCACAACGTGCTATTCGTTCACAAGGTACAAAAGAAATAGCTACCAAATGAATACTGTATACGTAATATAAAAAGAAGTAGATTGATGTATCTAAAAATAAAGCGTAATTGCGTAAAGGACGAGATATTTTGTTGATTAACACACTGGCATGGATTGGAACATTGTTTATGGTATTAGCAGTTATTTTGAGCAGTCGTGGATTTGGAGAAATCGGTGTTAGAAGGCGCAATGATGACGCTGAAATTGAAGCTTATATGGCACGCAAAAAGAAAAGAATACAGTGGGCGATTCGAAGTTTTGGAGTAGCGGTTGTAATTTATATTGTGGTTTTTGTTGTTTATGCTATAGGATGACGTATTCAAGATAGTGTTGACAGTGTCTGGAAAAACGTTATATGATGATCACAATTCAGGCAAGACAGTTAACATGATTAGATACATCAACCCATTAGAAATACACATATACTAAAAAAAGGAGGTTACGAGAAGATGAGTTATAATCCCGATTTGCAACTATTTGATCTAAAGAAAGATGAACAATCTTATTATCATCAGCGCAATTCGATACGTATTATAACGACTTATCATTCTGATCGGACCTCGCAAGATTTTATGCTTGCAGAATACATATGCTTATAGATTACCGCTTATCTTCTATGTTAGGAACGTAGAATAATACAGTTGTGTCTTACCGTATAATGATTCCAGTGTATATGACACTGTAGAGACCGCAGACGATTAAGTCTGTGGTCTTTTTTTATGTACAAATGGCAGATATAAACAGATCATGCTGAATTTGAAGGAGGGAATACGAATGTATTTAACAATCAAAGCAACCGGAGAACATGCGAATATGATCTCGCATTTATTAGCTAAAAATCCACATAACCTTTACGACCGTACCGAAAAAGGCGCTAGAGTGAGATTGGTGTATATATCTTTTGAGCCACACGATACAGAAGCTATATTATTTGTCACCCCTGATCCTATTGAGTTGGTCAAAGGCACTCCAGATCATTATGATATTACACAATATATCAACGATCGTGAATTAGCTGTTAGTAGCTTATTTTGCAGTTATATTCGTCCGGCATTAGGAACAGCACTCAATGGCAAGCCCAAAGCAGATTATATGAATTGGGTAGATTATCAATTTGATTTACAAATGACAT
The DNA here is from genome assembly GCF_028736095.1 of Paenibacillus sp. KACC 21273. NCBI lineage: Bacteria > Bacillati > Bacillota > Bacilli > Caryophanales > Paenibacillaceae > Paenibacillus > Paenibacillus sp. KACC 21273. Next base: position 4,376,215 of record NZ_CP117876.1, on the reverse strand, counting down.
TTGGGCCGGTGGCTTCTGATTTGCCAGATCATGTTGTAGAATCGTTGTTCCAACCGCTTGGTTATGAAGTGCAGATGGAGCGCGGGGAGATTGATTATTCATTTGATCTCAAAAATCGCAGTACAGTCCGGCATATTCAGATTAGCGGGCAACAAACACTGCAACAGATGCTACGGCAAGTATATATTTTGATACCAGTTCTGGATAATTATAAACATTATTATATCAATGAAGATGAGATTGAGCGCTTACGACGTTATGGAGAAGGGTGGTTATCCACACATCCACAGCATGATTTGATGATTAAGCGCAGTCTACGATTTGCACCGTTAATTAAAGAATATGAACAACAAGTAGCCAATGATGCATCTATGGACACTTTATTAACAGAGATATCAACACATTCAGTAGAAGATGTCACAGTACAAGCAGAATCTGCCGAACCTCTCGAATTGATTGATGTTCTAGAGACTGCCACTGAACCACCTGTAGTGCGATTGAACGAATTGCGTTATCGTGCGATCGTCGAACAAGTTAGTCTATTGCCACAGCGTAAGCAAGTGATAGATTTTGGAGCAGGAGAAGGTAAGTTATCTGTTCGTCTTGGGCAGATTGAAGGAGTCGAACAGGTCTGGGCGGTTGAACCTTCGATGCAATCTCAATTACGAGCGATTGATCGCTTTGCCAAGTTAGAAGGACGCACCGATGATGTGATTCCTGTGATTACTACCGGTTCATTATTTTATCGAGATGAACGCTGGATCGATCAAGACGTCATTATTTTGTGCGAAGTGATCGAGCATATTAACGAAGTGCGATTGCCACAAGTCATCCACACATTATTCACAGATTACCGTCCACAGACTTTAATTATTACAACACCGAATCGAGAATATAACGAAGTCTATGATATGGATATAGAAGAGATTCGTCATGCTGATCACCGTTTTGAGTGGACGCGTGCAGAATTTGAACAATATTGTACACAGTGGATACAAAATAGACCGTACACTTTTACGATCTCAGGGATCGGTGAAAAGCATGAACAGTATGGACAACCAACACAGATGGTTGTATTTCACAGAGCAGGAGGACAGCAGATATGACCGGGCAAATAACAGAGCAACGCAATGATTCAGCTACTTCTCCTATACACATTCCTTATGCAGGCATCGTCCTGTTAATGGGGGCTTCCAACAGTGGAAAAAGTACGTTGATCGAGCAACTCAAACAACAACAAGTGATTGCAGAACATGAAAGTCTGTCCTCTGATCAATTTAGGAAAATAGTTGGCGATATCGATTATATTGATTGGCGACGACCGTCTCGTGAAGAAGGCGAAGTAATGTATCAACAGTACAAACGTATTTCGGATCAGGCATTCAAAGTGATGCAAGATGTATTGATCGCACGCTGTCGCTTAAATAAATTAACAGTGGTGGATGCAACTCATTTACAACCGGAAGATCGAGCTCTCTATATCACATTGGGGAAGCGATATCATGTACCTGTAATATTAATTGCACTTGATATATCCGATCAGACTTTAATAGAACGTGATCGTAATCGTGAACATCCACGAGGGCGACAACGTGTGAAGCAACAAGCACATCAATTTAAAAGAACAATAAAAGGGTTGCGAAGCGAAGGATTTGGCGCAGTGTATGTGATCAAAGAACACAAATATGCTGATATACAGTGGCAACGATCTACCAATCCGATGTTGATCGAACTTATGACAGGTATTGATGTTATTGGTGATATTCATGGTTGTTATGATGAGATGATCGAATTGATTCAGCGTCTGGGTTATACAGTTGATAAAGAAGGATTATATCGTCATGCTGAAGGACGCAAATTAGTATCCGTTGGCGATATTATGAGCCGTGGACCAAAATCACTTGAAACGATGATTTTCTGGCAAAAGCATTTAGATGCAGATCTGGCATGGATGGTCGATAGTAATCATGGCTGGAAGATCGCTCGTTATTTAGAAGGCAGACAGGTCACAATGAATCATGGCGATGAACAGATTATTGAAGCGTTCCAGCAATACGAAGCGGATCATGGAGAAGAAGCGGCGTTATGGTTAAAAGAAAAGCTAAAACAGATGTTGTTATCTACACCTTCGCATCTTGTATTTACCCAGCAAGGTGTTCAGCGAGTCGTTGTAACTCATGCCGGGATTCGAGATGATTTTATCGGTAAAAACTCCAAACGAATTGATGATTATTGCCGTTATGGAGATATTGAAGGAATCGATGAAGCAGGCAAGCCGATTCGTAAAGACTGGTTTGTAGATCATACTTCAGGGGAATGGATTATATGGGGACATGATCCTCGTCCACAACCTACGACAGTCCATCAGACGATTAATATCGATCAAGGTGCTGTATTCGGTGGGATGTTAACCGCTTATCGTTATCCAGAACAGACATTTATCAGTGTCAAAGCGTATGCCGATTATGCACAAGATCCCAATAGCCCACTTGTTCGCTGGGAAGAAGGACGATTCGCTCCGCCTTCTTTATCACGCTTGATTGATGGGTATACGGTGCAGACAAAAGTCTATGGAGAAGTGAAAGTACGAAGCGAGTTTGTCAAAACAGCATTAGATACAACTTCACATTATACGATTCCTTTAGAAGAATTGATCTATATTCCACCAACGATGACACCACCGCCACAAGCGGCAGTTGCTGAGAACTATCTAGAACATCCAGCAGAAGCTATACACTATTATCGTACCCATGAAGTAGATACGATGATTGCCGAGAAAAAACATATGGGTAGTCGTGCTATTTTGTTATTATTCCGTAATGAACAAGCAGCTATACCTTATATCGGTAGGCCGCTTCATGGAACAATTTATACACGTACAGGTAGAGCTTTTTTCCAGACCGAGTTAGAGCGTGAAGTCTTGATTACTTTACAACAACAATTAGAAGAAGCCGGTTATTTTGCAAAGTATGAGACTGAATTTGTATTGATGGATGCTGAAATTGTACCGTGGAATCTTAAAGCACGTGAACTGATCGCTTCTCAATACGGGCATGTCTCTGAAGCGGCTACGATGGATCGAAATTATATTGTAAATCAATTGCGCAAAGCTCAAGGCGCGGGTATAGACGTAAATGAATGGATTCAGGAATGGACAATCAAACAGCAAAATGCAGCCATTTTCCGCGAAACGTTCCAGCAATATTGTTGGGATACTGATGGTATGGATGGGATTCGAATTGCTCCTTTTCATATTTTGGCACATAGTACGAGATCTCATATGGATCAGACTCATCAGTGGCATATGGAGCATGCAGAAGAATTAGCACAATACAGTGATTGGTTTATGGCGACAGAGTATAAAGTGATCACAGATACTGCTAGTGAACAAGAAGTGATAGCATGGTGGCAACAGTTAACAGAAGATGGACATGAAGGTATAGTCATTAAGCCCGAGCAGATGATTATGCATCATCGTGAACAGTTGATACAACCTGCGATCAAAGTGCGAGGACGCAAATATCTGCATATGATCTATGGTATCGATTATTTGCATCCGAATAATTTGAGTCGTCTCAAACAACGTAAAACGCGTAAAAAAGAACGCCATGCGCTAATGGAATTTGCATTAAGTGTAGAATCGGTAGAACGATTTGTCAGACGTGATCGTCTGGAACAGATTCATGAATGTGTATTAGCGGCATTATCGTTAGAATCAGATGCTGTTGATCCACGATTATAGATTGCATTTGTAGAACTAAATTAACGATTAAAATAATCTCAAAATCACTGAAGGAGTGTGAATACAGTGGCTTTTCAAGTCATAGATGGTGTACGTGTCTGGGGTGAACCAGATGCAGGCGCACTAAGTCAAGCGGTAACTTGCGCGCAAACCGGCAATGTCGTCCAAGCTTTATTAATGGCAGATCATCATAAAGGATATAGTCAACCGATCGGTGGAGTGGTAGCTTATGATGGGCAAATCTCTCCGTCAGGTGTAGGTTATGATATTGCTTGCGGAAATAAAGCTGTGCGCACCAATCTGATGGCGGCAGATGTATTGCCGAATATCAGCAAAATTATGGATGGGATTGCAAATACGATTTCATTTGGAGTAGGGCGTAATAACAAACATAAAGTCGATCATGAATTGTTCGATGATCCTGATTGGGATATATACAAAACAGCAGGTGATCTCAAAACGCATAATCTGTTAAAAGAATTAGCTCATAATCAATTAGGAACAGTAGGTAGTGGTAATCACTATGTCGATTTATTTGTCGAGCCTGTTAGTGGTAAGCTGTGGATCGGGAATCACTTTGGAAGTCGTGGATTCGGACACAAAACAGCCAGTGGATTTCTTAATTTAGCCGCAGGACGAGAATTTCTTGCCAAAGCACCCGGTGAACATATGGATCAACCGCCTGTACTGCTAAATATGAATGATGAATTAGGAGATATGTATTACCGCGCGATGAAGCTTGCTGGACGTTATGCTTATGCAGGTCGTGATTATGTCATTCAAGAAGTGCTGAAAGTGTTAGGAGCAGAAGCGGATTTTGAAGTGCATAACCATCATAATTTTGCATGGAAAGAAATGCATAATGATCAAGAAACGATCGTTATTCGTAAAGGCGCTACGCCTTCTGCACCCGGTCAGTTAGGATTTATCGGTGGAAGTATGGCAGATATCTCGGTAATTGTACGCGGTAAAGACAGTCTTGAAAATAAAGATTCCTTCTATAGTACGGTTCATGGTGCAGGACGAGTAATGAGTCGTACGCAGGCGGCAGGGAAAATGAATTGGAAAACACGCACTCGTTCCGGTGGACAGATTAGTCCGGAACAGATGCAAGCAGCAGTCGCTGATTTTGGCGTAGAATTACGTGGAGCCGATACCGATGAAAGTCCATTTGCATATCGTAAGCTACAGACTGTACTGGATGCTCATCAAGAAACATTAGATATTCTGCATGTACTTCGACCAATCGGTGTATGTATGGCAGGCGCAAATGAATTTGATCCGTATAAAGATTAATATCGTATTTAGAATATAGCTGCACTTTCCTAAGAGACTTTTACTGCCATCACAGCAGTAAAAGTCTTTTTTATTGATTTTTAATTACTTAATTACGTTATTTTTATATAGAAAATAAGTGCAAAATAGTCTAATATGTTCTTGTAACTCATTCATGAATGTAGCATAATATAACATATGATTATGATACTTAAAATTGACAAATCGAAAAAGAAAATCATATACTAAATAATGGGCATTTTCACAAAAATTAAAACTTATTTTATACATAATTTATCCTGAAAAATGAATATACATACACTATACCTGTATATGATGTTGAAGTGCCTGTCATTGATTATTCCATTATAAGAAAGGAAGCGAAGCTATTGATTCGAAAATCATTTTATATGTTGTGGGGGACACAGACAGTTTCGAATATTGCCGATATTGTATATTTACTGAGTCTGATTACGCTCGTATTTACAGCCACCGGTTCGCTTGTGACCACGATTCTTATTCCATTATTTCGAATGTTATCTAAGATTGTGAGCGGATTAATTGCTCCATTGGTATTAGCCAAATACCGTCTGACTTCTATATTAATGGTATCGCAATTCGGGCAATTTGTATTATTTTCAGGTTTGATCTTTTATTTAAATAGTACAACGACACCTGCGTATTTGATTATCTTTTTGATCGTATTCGGGATGTCTTTTCTAGATGGATGGACAGACCCAGCGCGCAATGCTTTGATTCCGCGGTTAGCGTATGATGAAGGACTTATGAGAGCAAATGGATTTATGTCGATTAGTGATCAGATTATCAAATGTGCTGGTTGGGCATTGAGTGGTCTGATTGTAGCGATTATTGGCGCAATTCCAACGATGTGGATAGCAGCAATTTGTTATTTGTTAGCGATGGTGTTTACCGCATTTATCCGCGATCCTTATGCTTCTCCGCGTACAGAGCCTTCAGTGATTGCTGTTACAGCCGAAGATACTCTAGCAACAGAAGTAATCTCTGAATCACCAGCAAATACCACTTCCCGTTGGGTGCAATTATCGGAAGGATGGAGAGTGCTAGGGCGCAATCGTCGTGTTCGAATGTTAGCGATTATCGATAATATTGATACACTTGGTGGAGCGGCATGGATTGGTGCATTTGTACTTGCTTTTGTAGTACAAGTGTTACATCAAGATGCACGCTGGTGGGGATTTATGAATGCTTCCTTTTTTGTAGGATCGATCGCAGGAGGAATATTTGTTGTAGCCAGAGTGAAAAAGCTACAAAAAAATGCGTTTCCAGTGATGTTAATCAGCCTACTGGCTTATGTGATTATTACGATTTTCTTTGCTTATAATACGGTACCATTGATTGCATTGATATTGATCGGCTTGTCAGGCTTACCGGTACAGATCGCAGGAGTGATTCGTCGGACATTGATTCAGCAAAATTTAACACCTGCTGAAACGCCTAATGTGATGTCCGCTTGGAGTGTACTGAGTAATCTTACATTTGCGATAGCGATGTTATTGTTAAGCTGGTTTGCCGATACATTCGGTATGAGCAATATGTATTTACTCGCAGGTCTTTTAACACTCGCCGCTATTATTATGGGCTTTGTCAGCCGTGCTATTTTCCGCGAAGATTATGAAGGTTATCTACAGGATAAAAAGTTGGCGACTTCAAAATATTGATTGATTTGTAGCATCATCGTAACGATCTAATTTTGTTCGAAAAGCTAATAATCTATTATCAAGGTTTATTGACCATGATCTCTAGCAAACAAAGTAAAAGCCTGTTCTTACTCCGCATCGTGTGGGAATAATGAACAGGCTTTTTTGTATAGTGATGAAATGAATAAAATTTATTCAAGTCTTTATAAGAATCGTTACAACGTTATACGCCTGAGTACGCCATAAATCCACCATCGACAGGAACGGTAATACCAGTTACAAAACCAGACGCCTGCGAATCGGCAAGCCAGAGTAATGTACCCAGTAGATCAGACGGTTCACCGAATCTACGCATCGGGGTATGAGTAATAATTTTATCAGCACGTTCAGTATAAGAACCGTCTTCGTGTTTAAGCATTTTCGCATTTTGATCGGTTAAGAAAAATCCAGGGGCAATCGCATTTACCCGAATCCCTGCATCGGCAAAATGTACAGCTAACCACTGGGTAAAGTTATTAATTGCGGCTTTGGCAGCACTATACGCCGGTACTTTGGTCATTGGCGAATATGCACTCATGGACGAAATATTGATCACTGTTGCCCCTTCGCGGTGGATCATATTACGTGAGAAAATCTGGGTAGGAATCAATGTGCCGATCATATTCAGATCAAGTACATCGCGGAATCCATTGAGTCCAATATCGTAAAAAGTCTGTTTGGAGACATCATTCAGATGCTCTTCTCGAAAAGATTCCTCTGTCGTATTTGCATCAGGATGATTCCCACCTGCACCATTGATAAGAATATCGCAAGCTCCAAATTCAGCCATCACTGTAGCTTCTGCTAGAATCACATTGTCCTCTTTGGTTACATCACAGGCTACTGCTATCGCTTCTCCGCCAGCATCCCGAATCTCAGCTGCTACCATTTCACCTTTGGCTAATGTACGATTTAAGATAGCAATTTTGCATCCTTGTCGTCCCAATTCGTAAGCCATGGTGCGACATAATACACCTGCTCCGCCTGTAATTACGACCACTTTGCCTTTAAGATGAGAGTGTAGTGGAAGTTCACTGGCTTCTGTCTCGGTAGGTGGTTCGCCGGCTGTTTTTTCAGCAGAACGAATCACTTCACGTAACGTTTTGTCTACAAGCGCATTCCCTGTTGAAGGCTTGGTAGGCACGGTTGGAGGGACATCGGCAGCGAATAATGTATCTGTTTCTACATCTGAAGTAGGTTTATGATGATCGTCTTTTCCTGTAAAAGATTGGCTCAAAGGTATCCCTTCCTTTCACATAGTGCTTCTTTGGGTGTTACAACGTTCAAGAATGCTTATATTGAAATGAATCCCACAATCCCCATAGATACATAATACCCAAAGCGCGGTCATACAACCCGTAACCCGGTCGACATTCTTCATTCCAGATATGTCTGCCATGATCCGGTCGGCAATATCCTGTAAATCCTTCTTCTTGATATGCCTGTACAATCCCTGTTAGATTCACTGTGCCATCTTGTGTACGATGAGACGTTTCTGCAAAATCGCCGTTCTCTTCCACTTTGACATTACGCAAATGGGTAAATGGAATTCGATCTGCAAATTCATGTACCATCGATACAATATCATTTTCTGGGTTAGCTCCAAGTGAACCACTGCATAATGTGATGCCATGTGACGGACTATTATACATTTGCAAAAAGCGCCGAATATTATCCTGACTGCGAATAATACGAGGCAGACCAAAAATTGACCACGGTGGATCATCAGGATGAATAGCCATTTGGATACCATTTGCTTCAGCGACAGGAATAATCTCATCCAAAAAGTACTGTAAATTATTCCACAAATCCTCTTCGGTAAATCCTTCATAAGCTTTGAACAATTCGGTTAAATGGGTTAACCGTTCAGGTTCCCAGCCGGGCATCGTTAACGCAGAATTGGCATTGATCTGGGCTACTAATTCCAGTGGATCGATATTTTCGATTTTACTTTTCTCATAAAAAAGAGAAGTAGACCCATCTGCCGCAGGACGATGTAGATCGGTACGTAACCAATCGAAAATAGGCATAAAATTATAACAAATGACCTGTACCCCAATTTCAGCCAAATGGATAATGGTTTGTTTGTAATTGGCAATATACTGATCGCGTGAAGGCAATCCAAGCTTGATATCTTCATGAATGTTAACGCTCTCAACAACATGCGTATGTAGACCATAACGATTGGCAGTCGCCTGAATCTCATGAATCCGTTCTTGCGGCCATACTTCACCAACAGGCACATCATGCAGTGCCCAGACAATGCCTTCGACTCCGGGAATCTGCCGAATCTGATCTAATGTGACGGTATCGTTATGCTCGCCGAACCATCTGAATACCATTTTCATTACGATAACACCTCCAACGTTTATAGTGCATATCCTGAATTGTATAAAATAAGTATAACTATAACAATAAAGTAAGAATATTCATTACACAACAACGAACTTGCCCGCCAGTAGGAGAGCAAGTTCATAGTTAGGCTTTCCATTCGGAAGGCATCATCATTTGATTTTTGCGATAATGACTGGGCGATATACCCGACCAGCGCTTGAATTGCCTGCTGAAATGAGCAATATCACGATACCCCAAAATCGAAGCGATATCTTGTATCGACATTCGTTGATCGGACAATAATAATTTGGATTTGTGAAGCACAAGATTAGATAAGTAGCTACGTGGAGAAATCGCAAATACCTGATGAAAAATTCGATTGCAATGAGAAGGGCTGATACCTAGTTCTGCTGCAATATCATCAATCCCATAATGAGAATCAGAAGTCGCTTCCAGTTGAGCAATATTTCGATTAGCTATCCCTTGCAATCGAGCAGCAATCTGATGTGCCATCTCGACATGAGCATAACTAGCAGGAGCAAGACCAGCCGCTTCATTAGATATCGCTTCCCAGAGGACACCAAACAATTCAAATACCGCAGCTTGCAGATGCATTCGACGCGTAATGATATGTTCATCTGTATGTTCGATAGGATTGGCAATTTTGAGTAAGTATGGTTGCATCGCTTGAGCTACTGCACTGGATTGTTTGAACATGACTTGATTCAATCGCTCTAACAAAGATAGAAATAAACGATCATCAATATCGAAATGAATACAAAAATACGTAAAAGACTGTCCTTCGATCGTGCGACTGGAATGAGAAGTACCGGGTGGAAGAATCATCAGATCGCCCTTTTGCTGAACATAGCTTTGAGAGCCAACAGTCATTAATTGTTGACCTTCTAACACATAATTAATCTCATATTGTGGATGATCGTGAATAGGATATTGCCAATCTGTACTGACAGTACGCAAGTGAATACCGAACAAATTCATTGTTGTCTGCACATCGGGAAAAATGGTCTCAGCTAGACTTTGTCCCCATTCGGGTGGAATAAAGGAAGTAGACATGGACAACCTCCAATCTCACTATAATGCTTGATTTGGGTAAATAGTGGAGCGATTTGGAAATGGTATTACAGAATGTAGTTTGTTAGGATAAATCTGAACTATTAAGGTAATTACTGATAGCATACACGGATACTTATCAAAATGAAAGGGGTTACATGAAATGATAAAAAATTCATTTTATAATGTACAACATTCTCCAATCGGTGCATTTGCTAGCTTTACATTAGGATTCAAAGGAGCCAAAGGAGGACTGGGTCTAGAACTTGGCAAACCAGCGGATGAGAATATCTATATCGGATTACAATCAAGAGATGGATCTACGTATGAAGCACTACCTTTTTTTACTCAAGTGGAAGATGAAAGTTCTCGTTATGATGTAGAAAAGGAGAAACAGACAAATGATTCGTCAGCAATATCGTTAGTTCAGTATCAAGACGAACAAATCGAGCGTACCTTAGATATAGCTACAGATACATGGACAGCTGGCGATCTTACTTTTAAAATTTATTCTTCTGTGCGTCCTGTTCCTGATCCTGCACATGCAAGTGACGAAGAACTCCAATCAGCTATCGTGCCTGCTGTATTTGCCGAAATGACGATTGATAATACAGAAGGTAAAACAAGCAGACGATCTTTTTTTGGATATGAAGGAAGTGATCCTTATCGCTCAATGCGTGTCATTAGCGGAGCAGATGATCAAGCAAATGACTCCTATGTAGGAGTAGGACAAGGAAGACAGACAGCCATTCTATGCGATGATTCAGAGGTAACACCAGCACTTGGATTTGGTATTGAAAAAGTATTGCAAGAAACATTTGCTAATAATTTATATTTTGGTCTAGGGATTGTAGGCGCGCTCCTGATGGATGTACCCGCAGGGCAAAAGCGTACTTTCCGGTTAGCGATCTGCTTTTATAGAGATGGAATAGTGACTACAGGAATAGACACTTCTTATTATTACACCCGTTATTTTAAGCGTATAGAAGAAGTAGGTACATATGCGCTACACAACTGGGAATCGTTGATTGATGCTTGTGAACAAGCGAATAAGTGGATTGGTGAAAGTAATAAGCTTAATCCAGATCAGCATTTTATGGTGGCACAATCGATTCATAGTTATTATGGCAGTACTCAATTGTTACAGACAGTCGATCACCAACCGCTCTGGATCGTCAATGAAGGTGAATACCGGATGATGAATACACTCGATCTTACTGCTGATCAATTGTATTACGAACTGATTATGAATCCATGGACTGTACGTAATGAATTAGAACTTTTTGTGGAGCGATATAGCTATTATGATCAAGTGTGCTTTCCACAAGATCGGACAGCCTATCCGGGGGGGTTATCCTTTACACATGATGTTGGTATAGCCAATCATTTTTCTCGTCCACAGTATTCAGCTTATGAATTAGCAGGGATTGATGATTGTTTCTCTTATATGAGTCATGAAGAATTGATCAACTGGCTCTGCTGTGCATTAACATATATCGAGCAGACCAAAGACCATGATTTTAAGCAAAAATATATGAATATACTGCAAGATGGATTGCAAAGTATGCTTAATCGGGATCATCCAGATCCAGAACAACGTAACGGTCTGATGGGATTAGATAGCGATCGTACACAAGGCGGAGCTGAGATTACAACGTATGACAGTCTAGATGTATCGCTCGGTCAATCTCGTAACAATATTTATCTGGCAGGTAAATGCTGGGCAGTCTACTTGGCATTAGAAAAATTATTTGTTGAGGAAGGTCAGACGGAATATGCAGAGCAAGCAGGAGCACAAGCAGATCGCTGCGCCGCAACAGTAACGGCTCATTTGAATGAGCAAGGGTATATTCCAGCAGTTATAGGCGAAGGCAATGATTCGCAGATTATTCCAGCGATCGAAGGATTGGTATTTCCTTATTTCACAGGCTGTGCCAAAGCGCTTGAACGTGATGGACGATTTGCAGATTATCTTCAAGCACTGCATACTCATTTGAATACTGTACTGGTCAAAGGAACATGTTTGTTTGATAATGGCGCTTGGAAATTATCATCGACAAGTAACAATTCATGGCTTAGTAAAATCTATCTGTCACAATTTATAGCACGTGAGATTATGGGGTTAACATGGGATGAACAGGGACTTACAGCAGATGCTGCTCATGTGGAATGGCTGACTCATCCAGAGTATTCTTACTGGTGTTGGAGTGACCAGATTATATCCGGCATTATTAGCGGTAGCAAATATTATCCACGCGGAGTGACTTCGATCCTCTGGTTATGGGAAAAAGGGGACGGTAAACTGCGTACACCTGAAGCCTTATCTCACCCCATAACATCAGCTCAGATATAGAAATTAAAGTCTTTCAAATAATAGTATCTATACAAAAAGGATTAAATCTATTTCTCTGCTAAGACTACACAGAGGATTAAGATTTAATCCTTTTCACTATACTTCTTTAAAAAAAGGCATAATCTGCATATCAAAAACAAACTCTTTTTCCTGTAATTGATACTTTTCAGCCAGTTGAGGTCCACAAGAATTTGAGCCAACGCCACTCATTTTATAATCCAGATGGATAAACGTTTCTGGTCGGCGAATCAGTTCATAAGTATGTTTTGCTTGCATGATGTCTGTTGTCGTGTAATGAGAAGCATTGAAAGAAAAAGGTTGAGAACCTGTAAAATAAAGCCCGGCACCCATCGCTTGCGTAGCACTCATCCATTGCGTTTCAAAGCGTGATCCATTTTCCTGAGGCATAATATAATGGTAAAAGAGATCATCGACCGTTTTCTTATATTTGTCAAAACGTGTACTGTGATGCTTATCTATATAACTTTCATGCGGGCCACGTCCAAAATAATCTATATATTCCGTTCCTGCGGGCATAGCAAGCAATAAGCCAAACCGGGGTAGAAATGGAGCGGTATCCAGTACACTGACTTTGACTTTGAACTCTAGTCTGCCATCACTTTGAATCGTCCACCAGGCTTCACCACGCAACACAGGATATTGACTATAAGAAGACAGTGAAAAAGAAGTAGTAATGATCACTGATTGCTCTGCTACACATGACCAATGGCTATTATACACTTTGGTTGCAAGATGATCGTACCCGTTATCTAACCATTTTTCTTTGATATGCATATCGTTATCAATCGGTGCTCTCCAGATAGTAAATGCTGTCGGCTGTTGCAGTAATGGAACTCCTGATTTGCTCCATTCTGTAAATTGTCCACGTTCCAGATCATAGACGTAACGGAAATCTATACCTTCAATAACTAAGTGTCCATAAGATTCGTTAGTCTGTAACGGATGATCTACCAATAGATGATATTCAGAATCGTTCTTGGTAGAAAACTCTGTTATCGCTACAGGATCAATAGGAATATAGAATTGAGCAAATGCAATCTCATAACCGATCGGCGCCCATACCTGTTCTGTATTTGTCAGCACAGAGAATGTAAGATAGCGCAGAGGATGAGTATTGTATTGCAGAGCAGAAGTAGGAACAGTGATCGTAGCCGAATGCTGTGGAGCGATAGCAGGCATACGTATAGTTCCTTGCTCGATAAGCAGACCTTCATCTTCGATTTTCCAGTGTATTACCAAGTGAGATACATCGGTGAAATCGTATAGATTGGTAATGCTAAATTGATTTCCGATAGCAGAGCGTGTATTTCCTTCTACTGTAATTAACGATTCAATACGCACAGGAGCCATGATTTGTTTGAGTTCTAATAATCCTGCATGTGGCTTACGATCAGGCGACACCAGACCATCGATACAGAAATGACCATCGTTAGGCTTATCTCCAAAATCTCCTCCGTACGCATAATACGATTGTCCGTTTGCACTCACTTGAGCAATACCATGATCGACCCATTCCCAGACACAGCCACCCATCAATTTGGGATAAGCATAAATAGCATCCCAGTATTGCTTGAGATCACCGGGTCCATTTCCCATAGCATGACTGTATTCACAAAGAAATAAAGGCTTGGTATTGTTGTTATCACTAGCATACGCAATAATATCAGCAGGCGAAGTATACATACGACTCTCTACATCCAGAACGCTTACATCTTCATGCCCTTTGTATATAGGAGCCGCACCTTCATAATGGACTGGACGAGAAGGATCGCGTTCGCGTGTCCATCGAGCCATCGCAATATGATTGATATCGTAACCTGACTCATTGCCCATTGACCACATGATTACAGAAGAGAAATTTTTATCGCGTTCGATTAAGCGTACTGCACGTTCAACAAAGGATTCTTTCCAGTCAGGATTGACCGATAATTGATGAAAAGCCCCATCAGCAAAATCTTCAGGAATACCGATACCATGACATTCTAGATCGACTTCATCGATAACATAGAAGCCATATTCATCACAATACTCCATAAATTTAGGATCATTAGGGTAATGAGAAGTTCGAATCGTATTAATATTATGTTGTTTCATTAACTGTAGGTCAGTCAGCATATGTTGAAGAGGAATCGTCTGTCCAAGCTCAGGGTGAGAATCATGACGATTTACCCCTTTTAATTTAAGGGGTTGTTTATTTATCTGAAATACGCCATCTTCTGTAATCTCAATCTGACGTAAACCTACTGCAAATCGCAGAACTTCTTGACCGGATTTGATATACAAAGTATACAGTGCGGGAGATTCTGCATTCCAAAGAATGGGATGAGTGATCTCCATAGTGACCGTTGCAGCCTGATCTACTAAAGCAGTTGTCGTTAACAATTCGGAGCCGTCCGGTGCCAGCAGAATCGCTTGCACTTCCAGATGTTCGTTCGCTGTTACCAGTGTAGAACATTCCAATTGGATATCGAGTCGGGCTTGATGGTAATGATCATAGTCATAATCCAACGACTGCTGTACAAACACATCACGTATATGTTGAGAGTCACGTGTCAGCAGATAAACATCGCGAAAAATCCCGTTATAACGCCACATATCTTGATCTTCCAGATAAGAACCATCACACCATTTTAGTACCAGTACAGCGATACGGTTCACCCCTTCTTGTAAATAAGGAGTAACACGAAATTCAGCAGGCATACGGCTACCCTGACTGTATCCGACAAACTGTCCATTGATCCACAAGTACATACACGATTGAACACCTTCAAATACAATATACGATTCTCGTTCTTGCCAGCCTTGTTGCAAGCGGATTTCTTTTACATAAGCACCGGCTGGATTCTGATCTGGGATAAAAGGAGGATCACAAGGAAACGGATAACTAAGATTCGTATAATGTTGTTGATCATATCCATTGGTCTGCCAGCAAGAAGGAACAAGCAAAGAATCCCATGCGTGTACATCATATTCTGGCATAAAAAAAGCAGGTTCTACATCTCGCACTGTATCATAATAACGGAATTGCCAACCTCCATTTAGAGACTGGTAAAAAGGAGATTTTCCGCGTTGACGAGTATGTGCGCTTGGTATATCAGCATACGGAATATAATAAGATCGGGCAGGTTCACGATTCACTTGCAATACATTCAGGTCTTTCCAATAGCTAGGAATGGTCGTATTCATAGGGAAGATGGCTCCTTACTGGATTGAAGTGCGTACTGGCTAACGAATTCAGCAAATAAACTATTTGCCCATGCAAACCACGGGCGGGTAAACTTTGTAGGATCGTCTTTGTGGAATCCTTCATGCATAAAGCCTGTATCGGCATGAGTGCTAGCCAGAGTATCAAGAATTGATTTTATTTCTAACGGATCGGTCGAAGTGAGTCCTTGCATCGACAACGCAATATGCCAGATATAATCAGTCGGTGTATGCGGGCTACCAATTCCACTTGCGGCTATACCTGTAAAATAATACGGGTTGTGCTCACTCAATACAAATGCACGTGTGTTCTGATATACCTTATCCTCGACAGCACGATAACCCAAATAAGGAATAGATAATAAGCTAGGGACATTGGCATCATCCATTAGATTATGATTGCCTTGTCCATCTGTTTCATAGGCATAGATTTTGCCATATTGCGGATGAATTACAGTACCGTAATTTTCGATTCCAAAATCGATTTCTTCTTGTAAACGCAAAGCTTTGGTTGCCAGACGCTCATCATGATACATGTCGATTGCAATTTCTGCCATATAACCAAGCACAACCGAGGCGAACATATTAGATGGAATCAGATATCCAAATGTACAGGCATCATCACTAGGGCGAAATCCTGACCACGTCATACCTGTATATGAAGTAGGCATACCTTTACCTTGATTACGAAGTGTATCTGAAGGAGGGCAATCTTCACGCATAAATACATAAGGAGAATGATCATCATGATGTTGTTCACAACGCCAGAGATCGATAATCCGGTGGAGCACGGTGCGAAAAGATTCATCAAATAGATCTGTACGTCCTGTAGCTTTCCAGAATAAATAGCTAAGTTGAATCGGGTAACAAAGGGAATCAATCTCATATTTACGTTCCCATACCCAGCCATTTAGTTCTGTCAGATCGATATCATACCGATGATCATTATCTTCGATATTAAAAGCATTTCCATAAGGATCAATCCCGATATAAAAGATCTGGCGACGAATTACACCTGCGATCATATCAGCCACTTCAGTATCATGCACAGCGACAGGCAAATAATGCCGTACTTGAGCTGTGGAATCTCGTAACCACATCGCTGGAATATCGCCTGTAATCACAAATGTACTGCCATCGGCTAATCGTTGTAAGGTCGTCTCATACGTATTGGCATAACACTGATGGAACATCCCCTGTAATACAGGCAGATGTTCCAATTGTTGTTCAATGTGCTGAATATACGTATTCATTGCTGTTGTCAGTGGCAAAGGGGGCTGAGTATTCATAGGTTATCCCCCTTGAAGTGATATAAGAAAAGTACGAATCTCATAAGGTGAGATTTCTAGCGATAATGGAGTATGATGAATTTCTCCAATCGGTTGTTCCATCAGATTACATTCTTGCCAGCTATCGATAAGAAGATCACTCGTAATATGAAGAGGGGAACGAATACCACCGTATTCATGAATACGAAGCACAATTAGATTGTGATCTTCTGCTTTTTTGACTGCATCCACCATAACGTGGGAAGCGGATAAAGTGAACATCGAGAACGATGAACGATCTGTATTGAATACTTGAGCTTTGCCTAAAGCGATCTGGCAAGGTTGATTTAACGCCCAAGCTTCTTGAACAGTATGACCGGTTAACCAATCTCCAGCATGAGGATACAGTGAATACGTAAATTCATGTTGTCCATAATCTGCATGAGGATCAGGATAGATGGCTGATTTTAGTAATGATAGACGCATCACATTGTCTTTAATATCATAGCCATACTTACAATCATTCAGCAGACTCACTCCATAATTGCGCTCTGATAAGTCTACCCATTGATGACCTACACTTTCGAATCGTGCCCAATCCCAACTGGTATTCCAGTGTGTCGGACGTTTTACATTACCGAATTGGATATCATAAGTTGCTTCTGTAGATCGAATTTGTACAGGAAATGCAACTTTGAGTAATTTTTGACGTTCTTTCCAATCGACATGTGTCTGGAAATCGATCCGGCGACTGCGAGCATATACGGTTAATTGTTGCGTAATCACTGTCTCATCATACTGCCAGACAAATTCAACAGTGGTCTGTAATAGACCTGTGCTTAACAGACGTACCGAGATGAGATGATTGATTTCTTCCATTTTTTCTTGATAAAAGATATCGATATCCCAGGAGTCAAAGTTCATAGGCTTATCTTCAAATAATTGAAATACATTACCACGAGCATCAGGAGCAAGCACCTGACGTACATTTTCCAAGTCCATAATACTTATCAGTTGTCCTTGTTCATTCCATTTTAATTCATAATAAGGAGTGACCAATGTACCTTCTTCATATAAGAAAGGAATAGAATCTACCATACCGTTATCGTCGGAAGTAGCTATAGTCTTGTAATGAATTGTACTTACACCGAGTGCAGGAATAGTCGATGTCTGTACAATCCAGTGATCATCGGTACGTTGTGCTTGTAGTAGATGTTGTTGATCGTCTGTCCAGATATAATCTTCTGTTCCACATAAAGCAAATGGAATATGAACAGCAGGGGAGACTGCCCAAGAAGAACTGTTAAATACAGTGATACTATGATCGTCGGTTGTTGTTAATGTGGTGGAAGCAGCTGACCAAGCTTGTTGACCGATCTGTAACGCTTCGGCATATTCTTTGGTACTATCTTCATACACTTCTGCAATTGAAGATCCAGGAATAATATCATGGAATTGATTGCGTAAAATAATTTTCCAACCTTCATTGATTGACTGTTGAGCGTACATCGACCAGTCTGTAGCAAGTACACTACTGAACGTTTGTAGCCATTCTG
Source organism: Paenibacillus sp. KACC 21273 (assembly GCF_028736095.1). NCBI lineage: Bacteria > Bacillati > Bacillota > Bacilli > Caryophanales > Paenibacillaceae > Paenibacillus > Paenibacillus sp. KACC 21273. The sequence continues at coordinate 4,357,673 of NZ_CP117876.1, read as the reverse complement.
TTTCCCGATATAATAACTCTAATTTACGATTCATTTTTTTGTTATAGGCTTGACTGGTATAGGTTCCCCGGTGATATTCAAGATACAGCTCACCATCCCATGTATGCACATAACGATCGGTATGATCAAATGTTGTATTTAACTGTTCAAAATAATCATCAGCACGCCCGGTAGTGACTTGAGGTACACCCGGTATACGATCCAACTGACGACGAAGTTCTAACATTTCACGTGTAACCCCACCGCCGCCATCACCATAGCCATACGATAATAGAAGGTTCTGATTCACTTCTTTATCCTGATAACTATTCCAGATGCCTTGAACAGTCTGAGCTTCGATCAATCCGTTATAAGTGTAAAAGAAAGAATTGCCATCTTCCCAATCATCCGGTGTGGTTATAAAGTGAGTTAACACTTCTGATCCATCAATCCCACGCCATTGAAAAGTATCATGAGGCATCCGATTGACTTGATTCCAACTGATTTTGGTTGTCATAAATGTATCAAAACCTGATTTTTTCAAAATCTGCGGTAACACCCAGCTATAACCAAATACATCGGGTAACCATAGATAACTGCTGGATACGCCAAATTCTTGTTCAAAAAAGCGAGTCCCGAATAAAAATTGCCGTACTAGCGATTCGCCAGAGGTTAGATTACAATCCGCTTCTACCCACATCCCACCGCCAGCTTCCCAGCGACCTTCACTAATTCTTTCTTTGATCTTCTCATAAATATCTGGATAATCTTGCTTGATATACTCATACAGTTGCGGTTGAGTCTGAAGAAAAATATAATCAGGATCATGTTCCATTAAACGAAGTACGGTCGAAAAGGAACGAGCCGCTTTTTCGCGGGTATGCTTTAAGCGCCATAACCATGCTACATCAATATGGGTATGCCCAAGAGCTGTAACAGTCACCGGATGATTCTGCTTCATCGTGGTCAATTGTTGATCTAATTGATCGGCAGCGATATAAACCGATTCATAGAAAGAATCTGAGCCGGGCTTCGACCAGTTGATATGGTGAAAAGCTTTATCCAGACATTGAATCAATGCGGAACGCTCATATACTGTGGCTGATAAGATCGTAATCGTCTGTAATATCGCTTTGGCTGTATAAAAAAAGGTATCGACTTGGCGATCTAACCATGCGATCTGTGATTGCTTTATCTGATGATTCATTTCGCGCGGAGGGCCACCACCTTCAAGCCCTGACCATAAACGAAAATCCAGTCGTGCTTCACCAGAGTAACCTACCGGTAAAATCATCTCGATATGATTGCTATCTACACCTTGATAAGGTTGATGATTCCAATAGGCTAACGATTCAAATCCACCATTGTTACCGCCTTCTGTAATACCGAAGTCAAATAATCCGACCACTGTTCGATGACACCATTCTACAGGAACGTTAACAGAGGCAGAGAGCCATAGATAACGGTCTCTGCCTTTCCAAAAATCACCTGTTCTTATGCTTGTATTTTGATGGTTTAACGTTGCTGTTGGAGGACGCATACCATTTTCACCTATAATATCTTCGATGGCGATATACTCGGGCACTTCAAAAGCATCCCGATAACGAAGTGGTTCTAGTTGCTGTAGACGTTTTTTTAATTTATCTTCTGTGAAAAACATAGTGTGCCTCCCTTGATCAGACAATAACTTCCCAATCGTCTGCAATATGTCCAGCTTGTCTGGCGATAAAATCTTCTACGCCTGCTTGATCAGGTATACCGGTATTGCCACCATAAGCCGATACAGAAAGTGCTCCACAAGCGTTGCCATATTGTAGACATTCTCCTCTATCATGCCCTGTCAATACGCCATACATATACCCTGCATTAAAACTATCGCCAGCACCTGTCGTATCTACGGCTGTAATCGTATATGCAGAGCGGTAGACCATATGATGCTGCTGAACAGAAACTGCTCCGCGTGAGCCCATTTTAACAACTAAATGTTTCGCATGTTGCGACATTTTGTTAATCGATTCACGAATCTCGGTACAGCCTGTGTAATGTAATGCTTCAAGTTCATTAAGAAAGAAAATATCGACTTCTTTCATAATTTCAAAAATACCGCTATACCATTCACCACTATCATCCCAACCGACATCGAATGAAATCGTAGCACCAAACGATTTGATTTTTTTGATCATTTGTAGATAAGCATCATGATTACGACTACCTTGATAGCCAGTTAAATGAACATGGCGACCGTATCGCATACTGTTTTCGTTCAAGTCTTCCATACGCACTTCAGAATTAGAGCCCATATAAGTGATAAATGAACGATCATGTTCAGGATTGATCGCAATCGAAATGCCTGTATTATTTTCTTCACTCTGACGAATATAAGAAGTATCAATATTCAATTCACTGAATTCATCCAAAATAAAACGACCGTAGTAATCACTGCCCAGAACCCCGTTAAAAGCAACTTTAAGCCCCATTTTGGCAAGTGCCATCGAGAATAGAGCAGCACCTCCACCAATATGAATAAGCATATTTTTTACAAACACTTCTTGCCCTGGAAGAGGTAGCTGATCACTTCCTGCGACGATCAGATCGATATTAGCATCACCGATAGAGACAACATCGTATTGTTTTTCGTTCAATGATAATCCCTCATTTATTTAAGGACATAGCGCATCCCGATTTTTGTACTTTATTTCTGTAGGGTGATCGTCCAGCAGTGGAGATCGTGGAATTATCCTTTGACCGATCCGACCATAATACCCTGTACAAAATACTTCTGAATAAACGGATAAACTGTAGCAATCGGCACGACTGAAATAATAACCATCGCCATTTTCATCGATTCGGTCGTTACCGAGTTGCCCGCGCTCATCATCGCATTCATCGATAAGTTTTTGCGCATCGCTTCGGCTGCGGTTAACATCTGTTGCAATATAGTCTGTAAAGGTCTTAATTTCTCATCAGTGACATAAAAGGCACCTGAGAACCAGTCATTCCAGTGCATAACACCATTAAACAAACAGATAACGGATAATACCGGCATACTGAGCGGAATATAAATGCGGAATAACACCTGAAAATCATGAGCACCATCGATCTTAGCCGATTCTTCCATACTTTGATCTATCGATTGGAAAAAAGTACGAACTAGAATCAGATTCCATGCGCTATACAAGGTAGGGATAATGTATACCCAGATCGTATTGTTCAAGTGGAACATTTTCAAAACCATAAAGTAAGGAATAATCCCACCATTGAACAACATCGTGAACACGATAAATATACTGGCAATGCCTACACCGGGTAAATTTTTATTTTTGAGTGCAAAGGCTGCCATAGAAGTAAGTAATACACTTAGAAATGTTCCTAAAATCGTACGAAATAAAGTCACTTCCATACCTTGTAGTACCGCTGGATTTTTGAACACTTCTACATAGTTAGATACCGAGAAAACACGAGGCCAAAAAGCAATCCCACCGAGTGAAGCATCTTTACCATCATTCAAAGAAAGCGCCAGAATATTGACTAGTGGCATAAGAATGACCAGACACAAAACCACCAGTAACATATAGTTGATTGCAATAGCTATGCGCTCATTGAGCGGTGCTTTGCCTACTGCTTTATCCATCTGCATAACCTCCGCAGTTTTAATTTGATAGGGGATGGTTACACATCCCCTAAGCAGTTCAGTGGTGGATCACGATTAGATCACAGCATATATTTTTAGAAAAATGCATCAATATAGAATACAACTGAAGAAGGATCGGCATTGTATTTATCTTGTAAATATTTCTCGTATTGCTCGACACCTGCATCTTTTAACTGTTGACGATAATCGTTTAACATTTGCGTAGCTTCTGTCATATCTTTAGCAAAAAATGCTTGGACTAACACATCTTTATAGGAATCGAGTACAGGTTTGAGCGATGCTTCAATATCAGGAACTTCGGCTAAATAAGAAGCGGCTGTGTAACCATCCCAGTATTTATATTTTGGATTACCATAATTCATCAATTCAAAATACAGTTTGTACCGTTCTGGCTGGGAGTTCGCACTACGAATCAATTCACCAAAGTCTTTGTTGTTATTGACATCAGTTTTGCCAAGTAAGCTACCCCAGAAGTAAGGAATGGTATTGCGTTCTTCGCCTGGATTATTTTTCATTACATCCAGTACTTTATCAGTGTAGATATATTGTCCTTTATCATTGATTTTGTAATCTTCGCCTTCGATCCCATAGTTCCAAAGCGCTTTTCCTTCTTTACTTGCAAGGTAATCCATATATTGAATAATTTGCTCTGGATTTTTGGTAGTAGAAGGAATGGCTACCACTTGACTACCGGATTTTTCTTTTTCATAAATGTCTGTTTCGCCTTTGTGATTTTCCATCTGATCCATCGGCAAATATTTGGTTTTCTCGAACATTGTCAATGAATCTGGAGCGATATTCATATACGAAGAAATAGCATAAGAGCCGTTATTGTATGCTTCTTCAGCACGTACACCATCCATATTAAAAGCTTCTTTATCCAGTAGACCGTCTTTCAACAGCTTTTGTACAAATTCGATACTTTTAAGTGCATAATCAGTTTCAGCTACATGTTTGACTTGTCCATTTTCAATATCGAACTGTGTACCATTACCGAAGTCGAAGTTTTTAAATAAAGTGCTGGTCACCTGACCGCCCCATTTACGTGGGCCAATAACAGTGATTGGTTTACCATTGTTATCTTTGAAATTTCCAGCTTTGATTTTGAGTGCTAGATTGTATAGATCATCTTGTGTTTTGATTTTGGAAGGATCGACATTTAATGCCTTGGCGATATCTGCACGAATCCATAGTCCTGCACGATAGTGAAGACGATCTTCATCGGTTGTATTTTTGGCAGGAATATTCATATGAATAAAGTACACTTTGCCGCCAAATTCAGGACGGAACATAACATTTTCTTTGGTATCACGAGGTAAGAATTCAGGATCAAGATAGTTTTTGAGTACTTTGGTATTTTTGAGGTAAGGGCTCAAATCAGTGAATAGACCTTCACGAGCACCTTTGAGAAGTACATTCATTTCCGGGCGCCCCCCATGATCGAGATACGCTTCGATCACATCGGGCAAATCTCCTGTTGCTAGAGCTACTGTTAACTCTTGTAGTCCATCAGCCGCACCGCTAGATTGCCAGTTGATCGTCATGCCTGTTTTTTCTTTGATTTTGAGTGCAATCGGATTTCCGACTTGATCATCTGGTAACTGTGCACCATCGCCTTCAAGGAAAATACGTCCTGTTAAATCACGATTAGCGATAAATCCATCTTCACCGCTTTTGCGACCGTCAGCGGCAACGTCACTTGTTGCTTCACTACCACTGCTGTCTGAAGAACAAGCAGATAACAATACAACCATAAACAATAAAAGGCAAAGCGTAAGTGAAGTGTGGCGTTTAATAGTTTTCACAAAAATCACTCCAAATGGTTTATTGGACTACCAGAGACTTGCTTCATTTTTGCTAAAGCGCTTGACTAGATAATTGGTTACAATAACGAGGATTAAACCCACCAGACCTTGTAACAAACCGACAGCTGCACCATATCCATATTGTCCTTGCATCATACCTACTCGCAATACATACGTATCCAGAATATCGGAGTAATCAGAGTTACCTGCAGTACGAAGTAAATAGTTCTGTTCATACCCTGTAGTTAACAGACTACCAATATCCAAAATAAACAAAATCGCGATAGTAGGACGGATCGAAGGCAATGTAATATGCCAGATTTTGCGCCACTTGCTTGCGCCATCCATTTCAGCGGCTTCGTATAAAGTAGGATCTATTCCTGCCATCGAAGCCAGATAAATGATCGAACCCCAACCGATATTTTTCCAGAGATAAGTGAGAAACATAATCAGATAGAAGTACTTGCCATCCATCATGTAAAAAATACTACCGTCGCCACCGAGAGCAGCCATAAATTGATTGAAAATACCATCATCAGGAGCAAGGATTTTATTGGTAAAAGCGGCAACAACAACCCATGAGAGGAAGTAAGGGAGATAGGAGATCGTTTGGGTTATCGATTTAAATCGTTTGGATCGAACTTCATTTAACATTAATGCTAGTAAGATAGGGAAAGGGAAGTACACAATAATTTTGAGAAAACCTACAATAAACGTATTCAAAATCAATTGAGTAGCATCAGGATAAGAGAAAAATAATTTGAAGTAGCGAAGTCCTACCCAAGGACCTCCGAACATCCCGGCATTGAATCGGAATTCTTTAAATGCCATGACCAGCCCTGCCATAGGAAGGTAGGAGAAGATGACGAAAAAGATAAGACATGGTAGCAACATCAGGTACAGATAACGATTCACAACAATCGTTTTCCATAACCCTGATGAAGATGCTTTTTTGCTTTTCGTTGATTTTTTGGGAACAGAATCAAGTTCGGCTTGCATAGCACTACTCCTTTCATACTGGCGAATACACATAAATAGAGAAATGATGCGGGTAGCTTACAGAGTGGTGATTAACTGACGTAAGTAATGTAGACTGGATTCTAGGCTGTCCATTGGTGATCCCGAACAATAATCTTGTTCAACAGCGTACCATTCTACACCATGTTGTTCGCCCCAGCGTAAGATAGGGGTAAAGTCGATAACACCACTACCCACTTCTGCAAAATAGTGACGATCATCATCTGTCATATCTTTAAAGTGTAAAATAGGCATTCGGTGAGCATACGATTCAATAATACGTAGCGGATCAAGATTCGCTTTTTTGACCCAATACGTATCGATCTCAGCATATACAGGTGTTGCTTCATCGTATTCAAGCAAATATTGAAGTGCATATTTGCCTTCCATCATCGTATGAAATTCCCAATCATGATTATGAAATCCAACACGATAACCTTGAGGGGAAACGATAGCAGATACTTTGCGTAGCTCCTGTCGTACATACAGATAACCTTGTTCATTTTTGTGTTCATCCGGTAAAGAGTGGCAGATCATATCCGGTGTCTCAAAAAGATCAGCTTCGATAATGACTTGATCGAGATCGTGTTTCATTCGTTCTAAACCTACATGCATTCCAGCAGTACGAAGTCCAATTTCTTTCATTACTGCTGCGATTTCAGCAGGATCATTACCATGCAATCCATCAATCTGTACCGCTGTCCAGCCCATTTTGCGAAGTTCTTTTAGCGTATATATAAAGTCTTGTTTGAGTTCGTTGCGTACCGTAAACAATTGAGCTGCTAATTTATCTTGAATCATCATCGTTCATCCCTTTCCAAATTGAGCCATTGTAGATCAGATTCATGAATATCGAGCGACAATACCGCAAACGATTGAGCCAATTCTTCGGAAGAGCGAGGGCCAATAATAGCTGCTGTAGGGAATGGACGATGAAGTACAAAATAAAGAGCGATCTGTGTAGGAGTTACTTTTTTCTCATCTGCCAGTATGACAGCACGGCGATAACGTTCCCAGTTCGGTTCGCTATAATACACACGCACCATTTCTTCATTCGAACGATCTTCAGGGGCAAAAGCACCGGAGAAAAATCCACCCGCTTGTGCTGACCAAGAAAGTAGCGGAAGCTGGTTGTTATGATGCCATTGAACAGTGTGTTCATCTGCGGATACACAACCAGGCCAGCGCGCTTCCAAAGCAACAGCAAGTGAAAGATTAGGGCTATTAAAAGTAAATCCTTTTAATCCGTGTTGCTCTGCATAATCATTAGCTTGTTGTATCCGTTGATAACTCCAGTTAGAAGCACCAAATGTACGAATAAGACCATTCGAGACATGTTCATTGAGTGTATCGATAATCGGTTCAACAGCAACAGACTCATCATCTCGATGTAGAGCATAAAGGTCGATATAATCTGTTCCTAATCGTTCCAGACTGATAAGTAGATCATGAGTAATCGCTTCGGGATGTACTCGTGGTGCGGTTTCACCTTTGAGAGGATGAGCACATTTACTAAGTAATACAAGTTGCTCGCGATTGTGTTGTTCTTTCATCCATTGCCCAATAATGACCTCACTATTGGTGTATTGATAAGCCATATCGATAGTTGTTCCACCAGCAGCTACAAATTCATCCAATATCCATGTACCATTCATTTTGGATAAATCCCCTGTGCCTATAATGAGCGGTGAGACGGAGATGTTATCAACAATTATCTTTTTCAACTGTATTCCCCCTTTTATGGAATCGATACCATACAGATGTATAAGCTATGTTATAAGATTAAGCAGGTGAAAAAATAAGTAAAGTAACATCAATTTCTATAATATGGTATCGATTCCATAAAGATCAAAAAATGTGATATCTGTTATCTGGAATCGATACCACATTATGAGCTTGTTACTCCATCTGGTGTAGATAGAATGTAAGATACCATATACAACAAAACGATAAGTGAAAGTAATAAGATGACGTTGTGAGTTATAAATAAGATAAGGATAAACAAATGTGTGAGGTAAAGTAACTTGTGAAGTATTCTTAGGAGCGTTTTTTTAAAGAAAATGTTTTGATATGAGACATTATATTACGTAACTTTTATAAATAACAAGTATAAATTTGAAATAAGTTTAATTTATTTTTTTACAACTATCTCTGATTACCAGTTGATGTTGCAAAACGATATCTGTTTTTTGTTGTGTTTTGGGACGAGTAATTAACTTGTGTAGACTTTCTAAAGAAATTTGACCCATTTCATAGATCGGTTGTTGCATAGAGGTGATAGCCGGGCGAACAATATTAGTAATTGTACTACCATCAAAGCCAATAATCGAAATATCATCAGGAACTTTAAGACCTTGATCCAGTGCACAATTCAAAGCACCAACTGCCATATCATCACTAGCTGCAAATACAACGGTTGGACGATTAGGAAGATGAAGCAATTCTTTCATCAACGCTTGTCCACTAGGAAGCTTATAATCACCAAATTTAATATAATCAGGATTAATCGCTATCTTATGCTTAATTAACGCATCACGAAATCCGTTATATCGACTTTGGCCAGAAGTAATATCTTGTAGATCGCCACCCAGATAAGAAATAGCAGTATGACCTGCATCGATCAAATATTCAGTAGCATCAAAAGCCGCCTGATAATCATCTATCAATACTGACATAAACGTAGGGTCAGGCGATTTTACACTGGAAAACAAAATCGGCATTGTTGCATTTTGGATAAACGATACAATATCATCATTTGTTTTTTCATGCATAATAATAATGCCTTCGACTCTCATTTCCTGAAAAATATACAGGTATTTGAGTTCTTTACTCAAGTTCTCAGCAATATTGCAGACGATCAGGTTATAGCCGTATTTACTTGCATTTTCTTCAATACTACTTAGAATCGTAGAGTAGAAGTTAGACGTTAAATCAGGCACAATCACGCCTATCGTATTGGTTTTCTGTTTTTTGAGACTACGAGCAATATGACTAGGAGAGTATTTGAGTTCTTCAATCGCTTCATTCACTCGTGCTAGTATATCTTCGCTAACATATTTCTCACCATTCAACACTCTAGATACACTGGTGACGGATACGCCGGCTCTTTTTGCAACATCTTTAATTTTGACAGTCATATAGCCAACTCCCTCAACTGGAAAAAAAGTAAGAGTGTTTGTATCAAAAATTACAATCGCTCTTTACCATATATTGACGAATCACTTCATATTCGTCAATCATTCCATGACATTCGTTAGCTAAAGTACGACCGATTATTTCAACTTACAGTCGTTAAATGGTAAACTATATCTGTAAGTAAGCGCTATCATATCATGGAATTTTGCAGATTGCTAGAGGGAGGAAAAAATTTTATGTCGAATCATGTTGAAATCCCAGCAACGATGAAAGCAGCAGTAATGACAGAGCCCGGTCAGATCATTATCAAAGATATTCCTGTTCCTACACCGCAAGCTAATGAGGTATTAATTCAAGTGATTGCTGTAGGAGTATGCGGATCAGATGTACACTATTATGAGCATGGACGTATAGGTCCATACGTAGTAGAAAAGCCAATTATTTTGGGACATGAATGTGCTGGAATTGTAGTCAGTGTAGGTGAACAAGTATCACGTTTTAACGTCGGAGATCGGGTAGCAATTGAACCGGGAGTCACTTGTGGACATTGCGAATATTGCAAAGAGGGACGATATAATTTATGCCCGGACGTGCAATTTCTGGCGACACCTCCTGTAGATGGAGCATTTGTACAATATATCATTATGCGTCAGGACTTTGTTTTTCCTATTCCAGAGCACCTTTCTTTTGAAGAAGCCGCTATGAATGAACCATTTTCGGTAGGAATTCATGCAGCTAGAAGATGTCATCTACAACCTGGTTCAACGATAGCGATTATGGGAATGGGGCCGGTTGGATTGATGGCTGTCGCTGCTGCCAAATGTTTTGGGGCTACACGTATTATCGTCACTGATCTAGAACCTATCCGTTTAGAAGCCGCTCGCAAAATGGGTGCAACTGAAGTCATAAATGTTAAAGAAGAAGATCCTGTAGCGAAAATAAAAGAGTTAACTCATGGTAGAGGTGTAGACGTTGCATGGGAAACGGCTGGTAATCCCAAAGCTTTGCAAAGTGCATTATCTTCTATTAGACGTGGCGGTAAATTAGTAATCGTCGGGTTGCCTCCTCAAGATCAAATTCCTGTTAATGTACCTGCAATTGCAGATAATGAGATCGATATTTATGGCGTATTTCGCTATGCCAATACATACCCGATGGGAATCGAATTTCTCTCGTCTGGTAAAGTAGATGCGAACCTGATTATTACAGATAAATATCCATTATCTCGCACACAAGAAGCGATGGAACGAGCCATTCATCACAAAAATGAAAGTCTTAAAATTATTGTTTATCCAAATGAGTGAATAATATAAATTATATAATGTATACATTTTAAAAATCTGTAGTGCCTATAGGTGCTACAGATTTTTTTATGTACAGAAATACTTTCTTATTGTTATGAATAAAATAGATAGAATTGCATCGTTTTTGACGTATATTTGTTATAATTTAAACTATAATGACAATCTATAGTTTAAAGTCATAGAAAGGCTGTTTAGCATGGCAAAATACCCGCAATGGTCTTATTCTCAATCTCGAGCAAATATGTTCGATGAATGTTTACGCAAATATTATTTTCATTACTATGCTGCACATAATGGGTGGAGTGAAAAGTTAGGCTCAGACGAGCAAATACACGCTTACCGTTTAAAGCAGTTACGTAATTTTTATTTATTGTTTGGTGATCTCGCTCACCGGATGTGTGAATCTGCGCTTCGGCAATGGGAAGAATCTCAAACAGCTCCAAGACAAGCCTTTTTGTTAGAACAAATGCGCAAATTACTTAATGAAGCGTATATTCAATCTCAAGATGTAGAAGCCTGGATCAACAATCCCAAATACCATACGATGCTTTCTGAAATATATTATGGTGATGATACGCTAAACAGCCGAATTGCTACGATTAAGCAACGGCAAGAAGAGTGTATACGGCATTTGTATGACACGCTCACATGGAAAGAAGTGACCCGGCGTGATATGAAGATTTTGGAAATCGAAAAATGGGATACGATGATATTGTTTGATACAAAAGTCTATGTAAAAATGGATTTATTGTACCGCAAACCAGATGGTACAGTTGTGATTGTAGATTGGAAAACAGGACGTGAAGATGATTTCTCGGATCAGTTGTACTTATATGCCTCATATGTACAAGAAAAATATAATATGCCGCTTGATAAAATCCAGATTCGTGTTGAATATCTGGTAACAGGCGAACATAAAGAGTACCGCATCACGACAGAAGATATCGGTAAAGTGGAACAAAGTATCGGTCGATATATTGAAGAAATGAAGTCGTGTTTAGATGATGATTACTACAATCGTCCCAAACCAGAATCCTTTTTTACTCCGATGCCTTCACAACGTAAATGCAAAGACTGCAATTTTCGCGAGATTTGCGAATTTAGAGCAGTATGAATTGATAAATGATTAAAGGAGGATGGGTTTGTGGTTAATGCTTCTTTCCCAGAAGAATCTGTACTGGCACATATGTATGCAAATATTCCCGAGGGTATTGCTATATTTTCTGCTCAAGGGATATGCATACAAGCCAATCCTGCGTTGTGCCGAATATTAAAGTATGAAGAATCTGAACTACAAGATGTACTAACTACATGGAAAGTAGCAGAAGAGTGGCTAGACCATACCACAAACAGCACATTAGAAAAAGCAGAAAGACGCTGGATGAATGCAGATCATGTACCTGTTTGGTTGTCGTTACAAGTTTCTTATATTTTTGCTGATAATACATCTACATTGCAATATGTGATGATGTATATCAATGTGGTCAAAGATCGAGAAGTAGAAGATTTACATTCGATGATTGTGCGAAATTCTTCCAATATTATTTCTGTTAGTGAACCTGATGGTAATATCCAATATGTATCTCCATCGGTCAAAAAGATTCTGGGATATGAACCTTCTGAAATGGTATCTAAAATGCGAATGGAATATTACCACGAAGAAGACGCTCAAGAGATGCATCAACCGGGCAGTATGTATGCCGACGATAAAACATTTATTCGACGTGTAAAACATAAAGACGGTCATTATATATGGTTAGAAATTTTCACACAGTTAATGCGAGATGATCTTGGTAATGTTGAAAAAGTATTAGCTATTGCTCAGGATGTAACCAAGCAAAAATCAGAAGAAGATATTATTGCTCATGCTCACCGTATGGCTTTATTAGGCGCCTGGAATTGGGATTTGCAAGAAAATGTAATTTACTTTTCTAAAGATATTCGGCGTATTTACGAAAAAAATGTACTATTGGTCGAGCAGAATCTAGATTCGTATTTGGCTGTGATTCATCCTGATGATGTAGAGCAGGTTAAACAATGTATCGAAAAAGCGATCCATCAGGAAACGAGTGAAGAAGCAAGGTATCGTATTCTATTACCGGGCAATATACAGAAAGTTATTCATGGATACTGGGAAGCTATTGTCGATAAAGAAACGAAAAAACCTTTGCAATTAATCGGTCTTGCTCAAGATATTACAGAACATTATATGATCAGTGAACAGTTACGGGAAAGTGAACAGAAGTATCGCATGATTACCGAGCATTCATTGGATATGATCTCCCGTCACGCGGATGATGAGTATTCTACGTTTTTGTATGTATCTCCTGCCTGTCAGCTTATTCTGGGGTATGAAGCAGAACAACTGATTGGAAGCCCGGGATATAGTCATATTCATAAAGAAGATTTACCTTTATTTATTCATTTTCTAAAAGGCGTACGTGAACGTAAAAATGAGAAAGAAACTGTTGTATTTCGTTGTCGTCATCAGAAAGGGCATTATGTCTGGTTAGAAACGACAAGTCGGTATATGTATAATCAGGACACTGATTCGTATAGTTATACAGCGGTATCAAGAGATATTACCGAACGTAAACATTTAGAAATGGTACTGCAAGATAATGAACATCGTTATCGTTCTTTATTTGAAAATAATCCTTCTGGAGTATGTGCTGTTGATTTGAAAGGTTATTTTATTTCTGTGAATAGCAGTCTCGAAGAAATTACAGGATATTCACGTTATGATTTGATCGGTCAATCAATACTGCCTCTATTTGAAGCAAATCAGATGGATCGGATTATTCATCATGCTAGACTAGCCAAAAAAGGAATCCCGCAGACATATGAGCTAAATGTATATCGTCAAGACGGTTCACTGTTTCCTGCCAATATTACTAATGTACCTATAGTAGCCAATGGTGAAGTAATCGGATTATATGGAATAGTCACAGAAATCACAGAATTAAAACAATATATCCATCAGATTGAGCGCCTTAGCAATGAACATTCATTGATTTTAAATGCGGTTTCTGAAGGCATTTTTAGTATTAATAGTGAAGGCAAAGGGATGTTTATTAACCATGCCGGTGCGATGATGTTAGGTCTGGATATTGAAGAAGAAGATATATTTGAGTCTGTTCGTTCCAATCAAATACGTAATTGGGGCATTCATGATGATGATGTACTTGGTGAAAATTCTTCGATTATTCAAGCGATTCGTCAAGGTAAGCCCAATCAAGAAGAAGAAACTGTATTTTGGAAAAAAGATGGTTCTAGCTTTATAGCGGCTTATCAGGTAACGCCTGTTATCGATCATGGAGAACAACGTGGTGCAGTGATTGTATTTCGCGATATTACTGGAGAAAAAGAGATTATTCGAGCAAAAGAATCAGCAGAACGTGCAGACCGCGCCAAATCTGAATTTTTGTCTGTCATGAGTCATGAGTTACGTACACCAATGAACGGAATTATTGGGATGAGTGGATTGTTGGCTGATACAGAATTGGATGAACAACAGCAAGGGTATCTGGATATCGTATGTAATAGTAGTGAAACGCTACTGCATTTACTAAATGAAATTCTTGATTTTAGTAAAGTCGAAGCAGGCAAAATGACGCTGAATACAGAGCCATTTAACTTACGAGCGATTTTGGATAATGTCAAAGAACTGTTCGCTTTTAAAGCGCAAGACAAACAGTTAGACTTCATCTTCAAAATAGAGGAATCGATACCGCAGTGGTTTGTAGGAGATGCAGGACGTATTCGTCAAGTGCTTGTCAATCTGGTGGGAAATGCGATTAAATTTACAGATACAGGTTCAATTACAGTACAGGTTCGTCCGTTAGAACGAGAAGAAGGACAATCCGCCACTTGTGAAGATACCTGGCTTGAATTTTCAGTCAAAGACACAGGGATTGGTATTCCAGTTCATCAACAATCCCAGTTATTCCAACCTTTTTCCCAATTGCATCCTGTGTTAAACCGTAAATACGGCGGGACAGGACTGGGATTATCTATTTGTAAAAAGCTAGTTGAATTAATGGGTGGAAGTATTGATGTAACCAGTGATGAGAATAGCGGGGCTGAATTTTATTTTGTGTTGAAATTAGAAGTTTCTTCGGAACTGAATGATCTGCCGGGTATGTCTTTGGCAAAAGAAGATATCTCACATCCTATCCAGAGAATAGAACCTGTAGTGGTAGTTCAAGATTACTATCCTATGCGTGTTCTGGTAGCAGAAGATTATGTTGCTAATCAAAAAGTACTGCTGGCAATGTTACACAAATACGGCTATGATCCTGATCTGGTTACCGATGGGCAACAAGCAGTTCAACAAGCTATCGAACATCGATATGATCTTATCTTTATGGATGTACAGATGCCGGTGATCAATGGAATCGAAGCTACTCAACAGATTCATCAACATTATGCTCATGAAGAGATGCCAATTATTGTGGGAGTTACTGCTTTTGCTAGAAAAGAAGATCGGGAACGTTGTTTGACAGCAGGTATGCACGATTTTATTAGTAAGCCTGTGATCAATACCGATCTACAACGAGTGCTCGCTTATTGGAGTAATCATATTCATCATCGTCCTCATCATTCTTCGTCGCTGGCTGAATCGAATCATCTGTTAGAAAAAGATCACTACGAATAAGTAACAGTTAATAAGAAAAGCGTATTTCCTCTGAAGAAGAAGAAATACGCTTTTTTGTAATACAGTCTATATTAAGATAAAGGATCGACTTGAACCATAGATTGTTTGCCACTCACTTGAATACCTGTTTTGGCTTTTCCAGATGATTGAAGATCACGCAACAATTCTTCAATAATCGTTTTAGCTTTAGCTGATTCTTTGCTACCTTGTGTTTTGACTACAAGTAATACAGCATTATGCGATTGTAGAATACGTTCAGCCTGATTTTTTTTCGTTTCATAATCATGATCTTCAATATTAGCAGTTAAGCGAATTTCTTTGATTTTGATAGGTTTATCACTTTTTTTAGATTGTTGTTTGTTTTGCTTGGCAGCTCCTGCTGAGATTAGCTGGCAAGGAGGCGGGCTACTATATAAAGAAGTGCATACAAGATCAACTTTTAATTTTTTTGCCATTTGCAAAGCTTCGGCAGTAGGCACAATCCCCAAGTCTTCTCCATCGATTCCAGTTAAATGTACTTCTATCGCTTTGATTTTCTCATTTTTGATCACTGTGTTATCCTCCAGCACCCTATTTATTGTTTATTCCTAGTATACAATATCATGAGTTAATGACGATATTGAGGTTTTACAAATATCGCTTTAACTGGGATAATAAAAAAGAATCTAATATCGAAAGGGGAACATTATGAAAAATAGAAAATGGGTTATTTTACCACTAGTTCTGCTTCTTGTTCTATTGTCAGGTTGTCAGGCTGTAGGTAATTTAGACATTAACAGTGCAATGGTTGGTGATCTCAAAGTCAAATCGATCGAATCCAAGCAATCCCTTGCAGTTCAATTAACACCTACTTCAACAGCTTCGGCACAAGAACGCCAACTAGCAACAGTGTTAAACGGTATGCAATTGAATATCGATCATGCCAAACTTCAAGATAATGGCAACGTTTCGATTGAAGGTGGTATCGCTTACAGTGGAATGACGTTACCATTCCAAATGTTTATGGATACGAAAGGAGTTACGATTGCTCTATCTGGTGCGCAAAAGCCATTATACATACCACTCACTACAGAAGAACAAATGGCTTTTTTACCTGGCAATCTAACTATGAATCAAATTGAAGATCAAGCAAAAGAGTTGATTACCAAATCAGCTAGCTTATTTTTCAAGCATGCACCTAATCCATCTAATGTAACCGTAGATTCGGTGACTCAAGAAGTATATGGTGAATCAGTGGATCTGACTCATTTACACATTGAGCTAACAGGTGAAGAATTTATCACTTTGGTCAAACCGTTTTTAACAAGTATTTCTACAGATGAAGCAGGCTGGCGTGATCTGTTAGCTACGTTATATGACTTTATCACTTATGCTGAATCACAAATGAATGCTGATGAGAAACAAGCTATGGCTTATTTAACGTTAGATCAGACTAAAGAAGAATTTGTTGATGAATCGTATACAGAGGTTCAATCTTTTTTGAAAGATGTATTAGCTGAATATGATAAATATCTAAAAGAAGTATCAGCAGAGCCTGAATTCAAAACGGTTTTTGGTACAAATACCCGTCTATCCCTAGATCTTTATTTTGATAAAGATATGCATACTCGTAAGCAAATTGTAGACTTAACAGTGGCTTTGCCTAGTTCAGAATATATGCCTTACAGTATGTTCAATGTACACACAGAAAATGAAAATTGGAATGTGGACGGTAATATTGTAGCAGATCCAATTGCAACCCCAAATGGTGTGCTTGATATCACTTCAAAAGATTTGACACCAGGTGCATTCTTGCGTAGCTTTGATAAAACTTCACCTGTGTATTTGTTATTACATGATGTAGCACACATTACCGAAAAATCGATCTATATTGATAAAGATCCATCGTATGCTTCTTATAATGTAATCACCAAAGATCGTGTACTATTAATGTCTGTCAAAGAACTTGCTGAAGAGTTAGATGCCAAATTTACTTGGGACCCAGCGACTAAAAAAATCACATTAACAGATGATATTACTGGCGCTGTGACAACATTATCTTTGAATTCTAACAAAGCAGTAACCGATGGCAAAACCAAAATAATGACTCACAAAGTAGTTAAAATTAAAGGCGTAACTTATGTCCCTGTACGTTCGGTAGCAGAGATTTTGGGAGCAACAGTAAAATCTGAATCTGCTTATATTATCGTAGAACGCAAATAAGATAATTAATACATTGTTATAAGAAAAAGGGTATTCTACAACATGTAGAATACCCTTTTTGCATACCTCCATATGAGTCTAAAGAATCAAATACCTATTTTTTCCAAAAAAAGTATTGCTAAAGAAGATCAACTGATTATAGAATAAAGCGTCAACATCTTAATAAGTTAATTAGTAAAAATTATTCTTATTTAGCAGTAATATACAAACTACATATTACCTTTATTAGAAGTCGTAAGTACTACGTCCTATTTAGTAACGCCTTTATTTTTGTAGGTACGAAAGGGGGGTTAATTATAATTTGAGTCTAAAATATACACAATATTAATGAATTATACCTAGTAAAATTTTACTATAAAAACTTTTTTTATGATAAATGTGTCAAAGTTTGGAAAAACGGTTATTAACGATCTATGAATATGTAACTTAATTAGATGTCCATTGATGATTTTTGGGGGAACAAAGAAGTAGATTCTAAACAACGACTGTACTCTATAGTGGCGCAGATTATCTTCTGTGTACTACCAGTATTCCGAAATAGATTATTTCTACATCTAGCCATCCCAACGCAAGACTAATATTTTTAAAGGGGAGATTGACAAATGGGATTGCTTACATTGAAAAAAACGGGTGCAGTATTACTTGGTGCATTATTGATGGGGACTGTATATCAAGGTGGAACAGCACATGCTTTGAATTACAGCAATGATGTAGTACCTGTATTGAGTTCAAATGCAGGAACAAATGGAACAGCAAGTGCAAGTGCGGAAGAAGCAGGTCATGAAGCATGGAAAGCATTTGACGACAATTCCTCTCCAGAAAGTTCATGGAAAGCTCCAGCAAGTTCTTCTAATCAACTGATTTATCAATTTAATACGAAAAAAGTAATTACTCAATATACAGTGCAAGCAGATACGTATGATACATCTGAAGCACCAAAAAAATGGCAGTTGGCAGGGAAGATCGGCAAAAACTGGTTGGTAGTCGATGAGCAGATCAATCAGACTCATTGGAAGTCAGGCGAGCAAAGAACATATACGATTGCAAATGATACTGCTTACACAGCGTATGCTTTGTTTATCTCTTCGAATAACGGCGGCGGCCATGTAGCCGTTAGCGAATTGGAATTATATGAATTTGGAGATAATACCAATCTTGTTCCATTATCCAATGCAATGACATCTACATCTGGTGGAGCATCTGCTTCTGCAAATGAAGATACAGCATGGAAAGCATTTGATCACAATACAGCATCAGATAGCTACTGGCAATCAGATGATGATAATTTTATGGATGCTTCGCTTCAATATCGTTTTGAAAGTCCACAGGTAGTGAAAGGTTATTCGATTACATTGGCTAACAAAGCAACAGCTCCTGCGTTCTGGACACTTGTAGGTAGTAACGATGGTGAACAGTGGGAAGAAGTATTGCATGATGTGAAATCTTCTTATCGTTGGGAAGTTGGTCAGAAAAAAGTCTATGAAATCGACAATACCAAAGCTTACAAAACATACAAACTGATTTTTGATCGTAATTCAGGCCCATCTACAGTTGCTGTAAGTGAATTTGAATTATTTTAAAAGAATAAGTTATTGATCAAAATCAAATAGACTGAAATAAAAAGAAGTGATTCGTTTTTAGAATCATTTCTTTTTTTGTTGCAAAGCTTGTGAATGCTAGGAGTTCACTATTGTATTTAGCCTAACAAGTATGAGAGTATAGATGTGGTAAAAGCGCTATCATCGACAGGAGGGTAATTCAATGACTAAAGTAATGCCACTGGCTAAACGTGGAATTTCAAATAGCCGACTCGCACTAGGATGTATGCCGTTTGGTGGAGGTTGGGATACAGAACCTTTTACCGAGCAACATGTCAAAGAAGCAGAAGCTGCTGTTGAAGCTGCATTGTCGATCGGAATAACGATGTTTGATCATGCAGATATTTATACCCGGGGAAAAGCAGAACAGGTTTTTGGACGTGTATTGCAAGCTAGACCGGATCTACGGGAACAGATTGTGATTCAGTCCAAATGTGGTATTCAATTAGGTGAAGGTGATCTACCAGGTCGCTTTAACTTTTCAAAAGAACATATTCTAGATTCTGTAGATGGTAATTTAGAGCGATTAGGAATCGATTATTTGGATGTTTTGTTATTGCATCGTCCTGATCCTTTAGTAGAACCAGAAGAAGTAGCAGAAGCTTTTGCCCGATTAAAATCGTCAGGCAAAGTACGTTATTTCGGTGTATCTAATATGAGCGCGTCTCAGATCAAATTTTTACAACAAGCGATTCCAGATTCGTTTGCGGTCAATCAATTAGAAATGAGTCTAAATCATCTGCATTTTGTAGATCATGTCGTTCATGTGAACCAACAAGCAGGCACAGCAGTGAATTTTGCTGAAGGATTGATGGAATATTGTCGTACAGAAGATATTCAACTGCAAGCTTGGAGTCCACTGGCACAAGGTAAATTCTCTGGACGAGATATCAAAGATGAACCTGAACATATTCAAAAAACAGCTCAACTGGTACAACAAATGGCGGCTGATAAAGAAACAACAGCAGAAGCGATTGTACTGGGATGGTTAATGTATCACCCGGCGATGATTCAACCGATTATCGGTACATCCAATCCAGAGCGAATCAAAGCTTGTGCAGATGCAGAGCGTCAAGCCAGTCTAATGACGCGGGATGAATGGTATACGTTATATGTAAGTGCACGAGGAACATTGTTGCCTTAAATGTAGCAGAAGTGTGTAAATATAAGCGCTGTAATGATGTCCATATCAGGATATCACTACAGCGCTTATTTGCTGTAGATGATCAATCAGGGAATTGAGTGTTGCCAGCTACAATATAAGAACTAGATGTAGCTTCGCTAGGCAATGGTTGTAAGGTATCGGTTACGACTTTGCCGCGAATATCGGTGATACGTACTTTTAAAGGTTGATTGCCCATTTGTTCGCCAACAAAATGGTTATAATCTGTTTTGGGCAAGCTGATCCATTGACCTGCTTTTTCATATTCAAATTTCATCACAGGGTATTTGTGATTACGAACTTGAATAGCTGCCCACCATTGACTGCTTCCTTCTTTGATGCGGTAGCTAAAGTTACCTGTAATTGGCGCTTTAACTACTTTCCACTGAATATCAATTTTTCCTTTAGACATATCCCCGATTGCTGCAAACGCATTTGGAGATAAATCCAATGCTCCGTTAGCTCCTTCAGGATAAAGATCAGTGACATAGACAGTGGTTTTGCCGAGTGGGCCTTGCACTTCCAGATAAGCGCCTGCAAGTGCTGCTTTGACACCGCCGTAATTCATCTGTGTCGGATTAAGTGCTGTAATTTTGGCATTAGCAGGAATAGGGTCAAGTAAAACAGCTCCACCCGAGTATCCTGATCCTGTGTAAGTGGCATATCCTTTATATGTATCGTTCCATGCTGCTGAAGCAGGCAAAGCAAATACCAATAGACCGAGTAGTATCAACATGCTTGCTGTACTCCATTTACGTGTACTATGTTTTGATTTCACATGTATTCCTCCTTAAAGAGTTTTGATACCTATAAATATTAATTTTAACTATAGATATCGTTATGTTCTTGATAAATATACTATATATTCCATAAGGTTACAAATAAAAAGAGAGATAAAAATAAAGAACACAATACAAATGGGAACATCATTATTGCAAATATGATTATTTTACATTTAAATGGATTTATTTTTACCATTTTATGATACTTTAAATGAAGAATAGACTTTTATTGATGAAATGGGGAATATAATGTATGGCTTATTGGAAAAAGAAAATAAGTATAGGTATCTCTGCAAGTGTATTAGTTACTTCACTCTGGTCAGGTCTTCCGGTTAATGAGCAGATTGCTTCAGCCGCCGAAACTAGTGAACATCTATCCAACTCCATGGTCAACGTCACCTCTTCTCCGCTAGCCAGCCGTTCTATAGTTCAGAATGTCAGTCAAGATGTGTATACAACGATGCCGATCACCGATGTACGCAGTCAGTCTTTGAGCAGTACAGTCTCTACACGTGGAGTGATTACGTATCGGGAAGATACAGGTAATGGATATAGTAATCTGTATATTCAAGATGGAAGCGCAGGCATTGTTATACGGGGGCAAAATGTATCGGGCATTGAAGGGCAAGAAGTCGAAGTTCAGGGTACATTAACAGCGTACAAAGCGCTTTTACAAATCGAAGCATCTGCAAGCGCAGTCCATATTACTAATTCTACGATCCAGCTACCGATTGCCCGGATAGTAAATGGTACGGATTTTGTAACAGGTAATACATATGAAGCTCAATTGATCAGTGTTCCTAACGTGACCGTTGTTAGCAAAAGCGGGAGTAATTACACTGTCAAAGATGCAAAAGGGACGTTTATTATTTATACCTCTAATCCATGGTTAGAAGTAGATCAGACGTATACCCGTATCACAGGAGTTATGTCTCGTTATAACAATACGTTTGAATTGATACCACGTACTCTTAAAGATATAGAGGGAGGTACACCTCCTGTTATCGAGCCTCCATTACAGTTACGTATTCATGATATTCAAGGCGCGGCTCAACGTTCTCCTTATGAAGGGAAAGAAGTAACACAAGTTGAAGGAATCGTCACCATGGTCAAAGGCAAAACAAGTTTTTATCTGCAAGAAGCCGATGATCAAGTGGATAGTGATGAAGGCACATCTGAAGGTATATTAGTCTATCGTTCTGCGCATGGTCTAAAAGTAGGCGATAAAGTAAGTGTCGATGGCAGTATTAAAGAATATCAAGAATTAGGATATGCTGATGCGGCTGATCTGACGACGACTGAAATTGTCGCTTCAGCAATTCGTCTACAAGCATCGAATCAACCATTGCCTGCTCCAACAATCATTGGTGAACAAGGTCGTGCTATTCCTGATCAGATTGCTAGTAGTGATGGATTAGCTGGATATGATGCTAATCGTTATAGTATCGACTTTTATGAAAGTCTGGAAGGTATGCGTATACAGTTAAATGATGCTTCTATTATCGGGCCATACACGTATGAGATTCCGGTCACTGTCGATCTGAAATCTTCTCCACTGGTCACTCCGGCAGGAGGGCTTGTTATCGATCATAATCAATGGAATGCTAAAAGGTTATTAATTAGTGCTAAGCCTACCCAAACTGTAAGTACGGGTGATCAATTTGCAGGAGCATTACATGGCATCATGAGTTACAGCTATAGTAATTTTAAAATATTACCTGAAGGATCATTGCCACCTATTATCGATCATGGGTTACAACGTGAAGTATCCACTCTGCAAAATGGAAGTAAACAATTAACGATTGCTTCCTTTAATGTAGAGAACTTCTGGGATAATCCTAAAGACAAAGAAAAAACAACACGCATTGCAGACGATGTAGTGAATCATCTTCGCAATCCTGATATTTTGGGACTGATGGAAGTACAGGATAACAATGGTGAGACTAACGATGGAACAACAGATGCAAGTCAAAGCTTTGCAGCATTAATTAAAGATATTCAGCTTGCAGGTGGCCCGACATACCAATATGCCAGTATCGCTCCACAAGATCAGCAAGATGGAGGCGCACCAGGTGGTAATATTCGTGTAGGATTTTTGTATAATCCAGCACGTGTGAGTCTGCCTGTAGCTACCAACGGCGCAGGTGATTCAGTAACAGCAACAACGTATGGTGCGAATGGACTGACCTACAACCCGGGGCGAATCGCACCGACAGAAGAAGCTTTTGCAAATTCGCGCAAATCGTTGGCGGCACAATTTGTATTTAACGGAGAATCTGTTATCGTTATTGCCAATCATTTCAACTCTAAAGGTGGAGATCAGGCGTTATATGGCAGTATTCAACCACCTGTACGTAGTAGTGAAATTCAACGTGCGAAGCAAGCGACATTGTTGAATCAATTTGTCAAACAGACATTATCTCAAAATAGTCAGGCTAATGTTGTATTGTTAGGAGATTTTAACGATTTTCAATTTTCGAATACGATTAATGTTCTGAAAGGGCAAGAATTAACCAATCTGGTCGATACATTGCCTGCTAATGAACGTTACTCTTATGTATATGAAGGAAATTCGCAGACATTGGATCATATTCTGATGACAGCCAATATCGCTAATCGTGCTCAATTGGATATTGTGCATATCAATTCTGATTTTATGGAAGCAGATGGACGAGTGAGCGATCATGATCCATTGTTAGCTAGAATTGATTTTGCCAAAAAAGATTCAGACGATGATTCTGGAACAAGACCGGGTTCACAAAATGGTAACGGAAATAATGGTGGCGGTGGACCAAGCCCGACAACCAATCTTCCTACAGATCCTTCATCTGTGCCTGCACTTCCGACAGCACCTGTATATGAAGGAGTATCTAGCAATGGTACAGTAGCTAGCTGGACACTGCCTGTTGTATCCAATAGTAACTCTGATCATGCAGTGATTGCGTCTAGCACAGTAACACCAGCTATATTGCAAGAAATAATGGCTCGTGCTGAAGGAGCACATACTTTACGTCTTTCTTTACCTGAAGTTCCAGATGCTACTCTATATCAACTGCAATGGGATGCTTCGGTACAACAATCGTTCACCAGACAAACAGCGATAGATCGTCTGATCGTATCTACGCCTATAGGCACTTATGAATTGCCTGTCTCTACAATCCAAAAAGAGACCTTATCTTCTAATCAAAAGCTCGTCCTTGATCTAGCCAGTGCACCAGCGGCGATCACTCAAGCCAAACAAGCAGGTTATGATGTACGTACAGCTGTCGATTTTGATTGGTACATGTTAGATGATCAGAATCAGAAGCGTTCTATTCCGTATTTTGATCAATATGTTAAACGTTCGGTGATCAGTCCAAATACAAATCCAACAGATCGTCTAGCAGTAGTTCGTGCCGAGCCAAATAGTAATGGCAATATTTCGTATACTCCTGTTCCTTTTACTATTTTTAACGGAGCGGTTACGATCTATAGTCGTAGCAATAGTACGTATCTGGTATTAGATCGCAATGAGCCGTTATTAACCGATATATATGGTCACTGGGGACAAGCAGATATTCAACAGTTTGCTGATCGGATGATTGTCACAGGGACAGGCCAAAATCGATTTGAACCTGCTCGTACGATTACCCGTGCAGAACTGGCTACTTTATTAACCAGAACATTAGGTTTGGCAGAACGTTCACCATCAGACTCAGCTTCTTCATTTGCTGATGTGAATTCTACAGCATGGTATAACAATTCAGTACGTACCGCTGTCGAAGCAGGATTGATGTTGGGAGATGCTAACGGTACGTTCCGTCCACAAGCGGCAGTTACACGTGAAGAGTTAGCAGTTATTTTGCAGCGGATATTATCATTAATTGATCAGAATCAGGCCACAGTAACCTCTGAACCGACGATTTTGTTTAGCGATGCGAAACAAGCTTCTTCATGGTCGCGTTCTGCGATTCAATATGTGAGTGCTACCGGAATATTAAAAGGAAATGCTTTAAAACAATTCCAACCAAAGGAAAAGCTTACACGAGTTGATAGCATTGTCGCATTAAGTCGCATATTGCAGAAAATAAATGATGCTAATTAAAATTAAAAATGCTATAAAATGGGAATATATGTTCTTTTAATGGTATAAATATACTAAATGGTAACAGAAAAATAGGTTTTGTAACCAAAATGTAATATATTATTTTTGAATTTTTTTACCAATTTAATTTTAGAAAAAAAAGAAAAAAGCTGCATTCACGCCAAAAGTGAGAATGCAGATTTTTTCGCGTGGTTATAAGGTTTTGGGAATAAATTATAGTTATAATTAAAAAAATATAAATTGAGAATCAGTCAAAACATGATCGTACCAACACTATTTGATATTAGCTAATTATCTAAACTTTTTTTCATAATTGGAAAATTTATCATGTAAATTCTGCTTTTTAAATATATAATGTACTTAGCTGATTAATGTTATTCAAAACGAATAACTTTTGGGTACATGTTATGAAAGAGGTTTGGAAGGCAGGGGAAACCGGATGATTGAAAGAAATGGTAACAAACTCATCTTTCTTCTCTGTGTGCCACGTAGTGGTAGCTCGCTCGCAACAGTGATGCTACAAAATCACACACGCATTTATGCGGCACAAGAAATGTGGTTTCTTATGAGTCTATATGATTTGAAGAAGCCAGAGAAGCGTGCATACGGTGGAACAGCTATTCTAAATCAATTCTTTGATGGTGTTCTGCCTGAAAGTGTATATGATGAGGCATGTCGTAGCTTTGGAATGAATGTCTATAATGGATTACTATCTACAAGTGAAGCAGATATGGTTGTAGACAAATCACCACGCTACTATTATCTTCTTGAATTTTTGGATCGTTTATTCCCGCAATCCAAGCGGATCGGATTATTTCGTAATCCACTGGATGTAGCGGCTTCTTATAAAAAAGTAAATCAGCGATCTGCACCGAATTTTAATTTGGCAGATCAGCTAAATGACCCGTCGTTGAATATGAAGATGGTCGATATCACTATCGGATTATTCCGTTATCATCAATATTTTTCACAAAGCAACAACAATGCTTTCTGGTTGAAGTATGAACAAATGGCTGCACATCCAGAAGAACAGATGCAGAAGGTATGTGAATTTCTAGATATTTCGTACGAAGAAGGAATCGAAAAGTATGGAGATTATATGGATTCTGCCAAGTCGGAACTGTTCTATAGCATGGGTGTAGGTGATCCATATCTCAGTGAACACCGTACACCACATATGAAGTCTATCGGTAACTGGCGTACCATGCTAGACCATCGGGAAATCGAAGCTTACTGCCGTATACTAGGTGCGAGACTATTCCGCGAGCTAGGATATGGAGCAGAGCTTGAAGAGGCACAGCGTCTAACAGGCGTTGTGTTTGAGGAGGAGCCAGACATGAAGTGGATTGAAGCCAAAACGAAGCAGTTCGCCGAGGCTACCGGCTGTCGCTGGGAACCGGAGTATAAGATGCAATCGGCTGTTCTACCTGAAACTTCACCAGAAGTTGCAAGTGCGCTGTCTCAAGAATCAAAAGAAAAAGCCGAAGCTGATGAATTGCTACGTATGCGAATGACATTACGTTCTTTGGAAAAACGAATGGAGCAACATTATATCGAACGTGATCGTCTCCATCAAGAAAGTGAACGTCTACGTAAAGAAGTAAAAGATATGAAGCAAAAAATGAACAAAATTAAATCATTGATTCCGTTTAACCGTTCACTCGGGCGCGTATTTAATGCTTATCTTGTTCGTAAAGGCGTCGAAAAATGAGTACGATTGTAGGGATTTGGAATTTTCAACGTCAAAGCTCGGAAACACTCACACTTCAAGGTCAACGATTAATGAAAAAGATGCGACATTATCCTTCGGATGCTTCTGCTGTATGGCAAGATGAAGATATCTTTGTAGGCTGTCATGATCGTTGGATTA
Organism: Paenibacillus sp. KACC 21273; assembly: GCF_028736095.1. Lineage (NCBI taxonomy): Bacteria > Bacillati > Bacillota > Bacilli > Caryophanales > Paenibacillaceae > Paenibacillus > Paenibacillus sp. KACC 21273. The sequence goes on along the minus strand of NZ_CP117876.1, from coordinate 4,330,426 downwards.
CCGAGGAATCAGTCAATCAAGTCGTTCCTTATCACGATCCGATCAGTGGTCTTGTGATTACAGCAGATGCGATTATTGATAATCGAGAAGAACTATTTGAAGCGCTCGGGATTAACCGCGCTGAAGGTAGTCAACTGTCAGATGTCTTACTGATTTTAAAAGCGTATCAAAAGTGGGGAGAATATACTCCCAAATATTTAATTGGTGATTTTGCTTTTATGATCTGGGATACGAAAAAGCATCAGCTTTATGGTGCACGAGACTGGTCAGGCAATCGAACCCTTTACTATTATCACACCTCTTCTCAATTTGCATTTTCGACATTGATGGAGCCTTTATTTCAGACAGGTGATATTCAGAAAAAAATGAGTACTCCCTGGATGGCCGAATTTCTGACTATGGCTGGTATGACAGAATCTTTGGATATTAAAGGTACCGTATATGAAGATATTCTACAGTTGCCTCCTGCACACGCTATTATCCTCACAGAGCAGCATAGTCATATATTCCAGTATGGTACGTTATTGCCAGAAGAACCGCTTCGACTTCGCTCGAACGGAGAATATGAAGAAGCTTTTCGTGATGTTTTTACTCAAGCCGTAAAATCTAAAGTTCGTACCCGGCTAGGAGTAGCATCAACGTTAAGTGGTGGACTGGATTCCGGCGCTGTTGTTAGTTACGCATCCAAAATTTTGGCAGAGCAGGGCAAGTCTTTACAGACCTATAGTTATGTACCGATTGCCGGCTTTGATGATTGGACATCCGCAACCTTAGTGCCTGATGAGCGTCCATATATCGAGGAAACGTTAAAATATATTGGTAATGTTCAAGGGAATTATCTTGATTTTGCCGATCGTAATCCTTTGACAGAAGTAGATTCGTGGTTAGACTTTTTGGAAATGCCATACAAATATTTTGAAAATTCATTTTGGATTAGAGGGATATTTGAACAAGCTCAACAACAAGGTGCAGGTGTTTTGCTAACAGGAGCTAGAGGGAATTTTACCATCTCATGGGGACCTGCATTAGATTATTATGCAGTGCTTCTCAAAAAGTTCCAATGGACTAAATTATATCGGGAACTAAAATTGTATGGTCACAAAACAGGTGTAGGGCGTTCTCGGTTATTACCGATTATTCATAGCAAAGCTTTTCCGAAATGGAATCAGGCTGCTGCATCGAAAGATCGTCCAAATCCATTAGTCTGGATCAATGCCGATATGGCACGTCAGACAGGGATGACCGAACGTGTACAACAGCAAGAAGAATGGTTAGTCGGTCGCGAAGTTCAGAATGCATTTGATATTCGTTTGGAAAAGTTTAAAAATTTAGCGATTGCGAATAAAAACGGAGCGATGACCTCCAAAATCTCGGAGCATTACGGTGTCTGGGAACGTGATCCCACAAGTGATGCACGTGTAGTGCGATTCTGCCTTTCGATTCCGGTGGGACAATATGTACAAGACGGAATGGATCGTGCTTTGATTAGACGTGCTACCGCAGGTGATTTACCGGATCAGGTGAGATTAAATCAAAAAGTGAGAGGCATGCAACCAGCAGATTGGGTACAACGGATGCAACCGAAATGGTCTTCATTTACAGATGAACTTCGAGATTTGTGCAAAGATCCAGCAGTAGCACATTGGATGAATACGACTACGATTATGAAAGCTTTAGAAAAAGTAGGCGAACATCCTCACGCCGACGCAGCAGCCCATCCGGCTACACGTTTGTTGATGAGAAGCTTGATTGTAGGGCGCTTCATCCGCAACTTAGCATAGCAACGAATACTACTTTAATGAGGAGGTGAAAACATGAACAAAGAAAAAATGCAATGGCAGGCTCCAACATTGGAAGTTTTAGATGTCAATGAAACAATGGCAGGTATTGGTTGGAAACAAATTGACTGGGTATCTGAACAGGATGCTGATTTGTACAATCCTAGCTGAGGCATTTTTTAAAAAGATTTTAACATTCAAAGGAGGTTATATTAATGAATCAAGAGAAAATGCAATGGCAAGCTCCGGTATTGGAAGTTCTAGACGTGAATGAAACAATGTCAGGTATTGGCTGGAGACAAATTGACTGGGTGTCTGAACATGATGCTGATTTGTTCAATCCTAGCTGAGCATTTAACATAACGATCCACCATTCTACTATAAGGAGGTTACTATAATGAAAGAACAAAAATTGCAATGGCAAGCTCCAACACTAGAAGTTTTGGATGTTAACGAAACAATGGCAGGTATTGGTTACAAGCAAATTGACTGGGTATCTGAGCAAGACGCTGATCTATATAACCCTAGCTGAGTATTATAAGCAGCACTGGGATAGAAAAGCACGCAGTTGTTCAGAAAGTCCTTATACGAGTTAGTATAGGGACTTTCTGTTTTAATAAAAGCAATCCTTTGAATAATATTCGGAGAAAGCAGAGTCATAGGCTCTATGGGAGGTAATGACCATTTTTACCGTAAATAAAACTATGCATAAGACGATTTATCAAGCATTTGGGTTACGTTTTGAAAGTGAGATATTGTTGTCGGAATTGTTGCAACGCCAAGATATTGAAGAAGCTGATGTGAAAATCGAATTTCAGGATTTATCTGAATGGAGATCTGTTGTTAATACACGCGAAAATAATTTTACGATGCAATCTATTGGATTTGTGTTTGAAATTCCAGATACCGCTTTGTTTTGTATTCAAGAAGGCAAACGGATTATGATCCATCCGTTGCACGATGCGAATATAGACAAAATTCGTCTATATGTGTTGGGAACTTGCATGGGCGTATTGTTGTTACAACGTGGAATTTTGCCTTTACATGGAAGTGCAGTCGTAATTAATAATAAAGCATATGCGTTTGTCGGAGAATCAGGTGCAGGTAAATCTACACTTGCCTCTACTTTTGTACAATCTGGATTTGAATTACTAAGTGATGATGTTATCGCTGTAAGCTATGAAAATGGGGAGCCTGTTGTCCATCCTGCTTATCCACAGCAAAAGTTATGGAAAGAAAGTTTAGACCTGTTTGGAATGTCAGAAGAGCAGTTCAAACCTCTTCATGATGAAGTCAGCAAATTTGCTATTCCTGTTACCAAGCAATTTCGCAATCAGACGGTTCCTTTAGCAGGCGTATTTGAACTGGTCAAAATGGATAGCGAATATGTAGTTATGCGTGAAATGAATCGTTTGGAAAGATTACATGCGATGATGCTACACACGTATCGTGGTGCTTTGATTCCAAGATTAGGGCTCAAACAATGGCATTTCTCAAGTGCAGCCGCTTTAGCAGGAGAGTTATTTGCTTTACAAATTTTACGTCCGACTTCTGGGTTTACAGCACCAGAATTAATGAATCAGATTATGAGAAAAGTGCAACAAGAAGAAATGCAAGAGGATACGATCTATTCTACAAAACATTTCAACTGAAAATCAGATCAAAGGAGAGAATGTGAATGAATACAAGCTTAATCGGACCCGATCAGGTCATTGAACAAAATAAACAATATATTGCTAGTGATATGAATGGCGAAACAGTAATGATGAACGTAGAATCTGGCAAATACTATAATTTAGGTATGGTCGGTGGACGAATCTGGGAGCTTAGTTCTTCTCCTGTATCTGTGCAAAATATTGTCAATACGTTAGTAGCTGAATACGATGTATCGTATGAAATGTGTCTGGAGCAAGTTAGTGAATTTGCCGGACAAATGTTTAAAGAAGGTCTGATTGAAGTGGCTCCTGAACAGGATGGGCTTCGTGTGGACTAAGATCGCCAAATTCCGTAATACCCCGATGCCTATGCGTAAATTAATGCTAGAAGCGTTAGTATATTTAGCGTGGGCTCGCTTTTTGAAAATGTTACCTTTTGCCAAAGTATCTCCGACGCTAGGTTCTTATATGGAAGAAACTTCATATGATCTAAACAGAGATCAGAAATGGCAAGGGGTACAGGTCTCAAGAGCATTGCATCGTGTAAGCGGGCATGTCTTCTGGGAAACGGAATGTATGGTGATGGGAATGGCAGCCATGAAAATGTTAGCAAGGCGTAAAGTGCCAAGCACTTTATATCTGGGGATGCGTCGCAATCGGGCGGGTAAAGTAGCTGCACATGCGTGGGTTAGAAGTGGTGCTTTTTATGTTACAGGAGCAGAAGAAATTGAACAGTATACGGTAGTGGGGAAATTTGCTAAAAACTAGCATAAATACAAAGTATACTATTCCACTCGGTTAATACTAGAGTAACATGTATATACTTTAATGGATCTGAAAATCACTGAATGAACGCTATAAACTGAACACATGATCAACATCAGTTTATATCCAAAGGAGTTCGGTATGAATATAGATTGGGATTTAGACGTGCAGGATTTTCCTGTGGAATTAAAATGTTTACTTGAACTGATGGCAGTAGATACAGATACTCCATCTGCAATCGATTGGTCGAATCATCGAATCAACTGGCAACAATTTTATTCACTAACAAGGCATCATCGGGTGTACCCTACTATTCATGAACAATTTAGCGCAGAGCCTTTGTCTCAAGCACCAAAAGGGATGGTACAACAGCTTAGTGTTGATTATAGTCGCAATGCACTGATTATGCTGCAATTAAGCGGTAAAATGGCGCAGGTTAGTGAAGCTTTGGATCAACAAGGCATCTATGCTTTGCAATTAAAAGGCCCGGCATTAGCAGAATTTCTTTATGGAAGTCTGTCACGCCGTACTTCTAAAGATTTGGATATTTTGGTTCATCCCGATCAGATTGAACAAGCAGAACAAGTATTAGAGCAGTTAGGATATATCAAAACACAAGAAGTCTCTCGAATCGTAAGCGATTGGAAATGGCGTCAAAATCATGAATCATTTACTCATGCGACTACAGGAATAGAAATTGAATTACACTGGCGTTTGAATGGAGATGCAGGCGCGGAACCTAGTTTTTATGAATTATGGAGTCGTCGTCAGACATTAGAATTTGCAGGAACCAATGTTTATATGTTGGGCAAAGAAGATTTGATGTTTTATCTTACAGCACATGGTGCTCGGCATGCATGGTTTCGTTTGCGCTGGTTAGCGGATATTGATCGCCTTGCACGTATGGAGCTCGACTGGGACAAGTTAACCGCTCTACTACGTCGTTACAAATGCACACATTTAGTCGGTCAGGCATTAATTTTGTCTGCTGCTATGCTTAATACACCGATTTCTCGGGAAATGGCTTTGTTGATGAGTACAGATCGTCCACAGGATCTGGCGCGTCGTGTCCTGATTTTTATTCGTGAACAAGTTAGCTTATGCCCTGAACCGGAAAGTGAAATACTGGCTCAGATTTATCGTAATTATCTTTTTTCTTTACGAACACCTGGACAGAAGGCGATTTTTTTAGCTCGGAAAATGGTGCCGGATACATGGGATACACAGACGCTTCCGTTACCTAAATCGCTACGCTTTCTCTATTATCCTTTGCATCCATTTTTATTATTACATCGTCGTATTCAAAGACGGGCTGCTTTGGAACGGGAGGTGGGTCAGTGAATGCTATCAGCGCTTATATGCGACAACTGCATGACTTCGCGGGCAAGCGCCTTTATATCTATGTATTCCTAATGTTGATGATTAGCTGTCTGGATGGATTAAGTATTTATCTACTGGTTCCGTTGCTTAGTCTGGTTGGGTTATTTGGAACACAGGGTTCAATGCCTATGGCTTGGTTATTTGAGCCGTTGCAGCGTATTCCAGCAAGTATGACATTATTTGTCGTACTTGGCATGTACAGTGTATTGATGATTGTACAGGGATTGATCCAGCGTAAACAGGCTGTAATGGGAACAGAGATTCAGCAAGGATTCGTTAATAATTTGAGAATCCGTACGTATCGTTCGATTTTGCGTGCGAATTGGACATTCTTTTTACGTAAACGCAAATCAGACTTGAGTCATGTACTTACTTCAGAATTAGCGCGTGTGAGTCAAGGAACCAATCTAGTGATGCAATTATCTACATCCTTTATTTTTATGGTGATCCAAATCGCATTTGCGATGGTATTATCGGTACAAATGACTTTATTAGTGATTGTCGGTGGGGTGTTGCTAACCCTGTACTCACGTAAATTTGTACGACGTGCCAAACAGATGGGGGATCGAACTACCTTTTTATCACAAGAGTATTTTTCAGGGATGCAAGAACATTTAAGTGGAATCAAAGATATCAAAAGCAATATGTTAGAAGCTTCACATTTTGAATGGTTTAGAAGTATGTGTGGCAAGTTAGAAAAAAATGCGATTCAATTGGTTCGTTTGAATTCGGGAACTCAATTTATTTATAAAATTATTTCGGTTGTATTTATTATTATGTTTGTCGTCTTGTCAGCTCAAGTGTTCAAATTACAACCCGAGCGTTCTATATTGATTATTTTGATTTTTGCTCGCTTATGGCCTAGATTTGGCGGTATTCAATCTTCACTAGAGTATATTGGTGCGCTTGTTCCTGCTTTCCATGCGGTAACAGCACTACAAGAAGAATGCGATCAAGCAGAAGAATCTTACAAAGCAGTAGCACCCGGTCAAGTAAAAACAGTTCATATGACTAAGGGACTTAGCTGTGAAAATGTATCTTTCCGCTATCTAGAAGATCAAGGTAATGCGCTGAACAATATCAATCTATTTATTCCTATCGGTAAAATGACAGCGATTGTAGGACGTTCAGGAGCAGGAAAAAGTACGCTGATTGATCTATTAATGGGACTGATGGAACCGCAAGAAGGTAAAGTCACTGTAGATGGAGAGACATTAACCGGTGAACGTTTGCAGACATGGCGTAATTCGATCGGGTATGTTTCGCAAGAGCCGTTCTTATTCCATAGCAGTATTCGTGAAAATCTGTTACTAGTTGATCCACGTGCGAAAGAAGAGCAGTTATGGGAAGCCTTATCTTTTGCAGCATGTGAAGATTTTGTCCGCAAATTGCCTGAAGGATTAGATACTGTAATCGGTGATCGTGGTGTGCGTCTATCTGGCGGAGAACGTCAACGGATTGTTCTGGCACGAGCGATTCTGCGTCAACCGGAAGTACTGATACTGGATGAAGCAACCAGTTCACTAGATAGTGAGAATGAAGCGAAGATTCAAGCGGCGATAGAGAAGCTCAAAGGTAAAATGACTTTGATCGTGATTGCTCACCGTCTATCTACGATTCGTGATGCAGATCAAGTGGTCGTATTGGATCAAGGACAGATCGTGCAACAAGGTGAATTTGGAGCGCTATCTCGCGAAACCAAAGGCACATTCCATCAATTATTAACCAAACAAACGGCTCTACAGAACGCTTAATACTCACTATTCCAACACTGGAAAAGTAGAGGCTAAGTCACTGTACAGCCGTTTTTCTTTTGGATTATTTAAAGTGTCCGTTGATCTAATTTAGCCATTACTTTAGCAACACATTGTTCTACAGACTGGTGTTCCGTATCTAGCGTCAATTCAGGCTGTTGAGGAGCTTCATAAGGAGCACTAACCCCTGTGAAGTTCGGAATCTGACCTGCACGAGCTTTTTTGTATAATCCTTTAGGATCACGCTCTTCACAAGCAGAAAGGGAACAATCAATATACACTTCAATAAAATCGCCTTCATCAAATAAGTCACGCACCATTTGCCGATCTTGAGCATGAGGAGAAATAAAAGCAGCAATCACTATCGTACCTGCATCGATAAATAATTTGGCAACTTCTCCGATACGACGCAGATTTTCTTTGCGATCTTCCTCTGAAAATCCGAGGTCACGATTGAGTCCATGACGAATATTATCTCCATCAAGTACATAACAAGCATGTTCACGTGCAAATAATTCTTTTTCCAGCGCAAATGCGAGTGTAGATTTCCCTGAACCGGAAAGCCCTGTTAACCAGATAACTACACTGCGTTGTCCGTATCGTTGCTCACGCTCTTTGCGTGTGATATTGGAAGACTGCCAGGTGATATTTCGTGAAGATTCCATTTTAATTGAGCCCCTTTGCTGACAATATGTATTCATTCAATTATATCAGCAATTGGGTTAAATCTCTAAGCGACTTTATTAATAGTCATAAGATACAGGAACTTGAATAAGGAAGTTATATTAGTGGGAGAAGAGAGATGATCGTTGAATGATTTTGTATGTATACCGCTAAGTAAGAAAGTCATTAGAGATCACTTTCTTACTCGCGATATTAATGCTGTAGTATTTTGCCCCAGCCTACATAATCATGCACAGCGATTCCAGCAAAAGAAGAATGAGTAGATGCTTGTGTAGTCACCTGACTCAACGCTGTAGTCAGTGCATCTGCTCCTTTGCCATAAAAGCTAATATGATCGCCTTCAGAAGATGGATTCGTTTCCACACCGATATACATATCTTTACCTGCATGATCGGCTTCACTTAATTGGGCTTGAGCTATATCATAGATAGCTGCTCCTGAATCTCGATATGCCATTACTGTTAATGAATCATATTGATCGATCATCCATTGACTGAGTGTAGAATGATCATCAGGCGTATTTAATGTGTACAACCAGAAAGGAATATCTGCACTAGCGGATAGATGAAGCGCTTGAGCAGTGGTTGTAATCATCTGTACACTACGTTGCCATTGTGCAATGATAGTCGATTGTTCTGTTGTCCAATTTGGAAGCAAATAAGGCTCGATATCGATATGAATCCCACTAAATTGCTCTGTAGCCGAAGAGACTTGTTGATACGAAGTAATCCATTGCAACGTATCTTGCAACTTGTGGCGATCCTGATCCAATGCCCAGGAAGGCGCACCATCCAAAGCTTCAACGGTAATATGCTGTGCAGAAGCGGCTGTGATAAAACGTTGATACTGCGAAATATCCAGATCTCTATTGATTTGCAGGTAAATCATATTAATCTGTTGTGAAGCGGCAAACTGTAAAATATCTGCTGTCGAATCTAAGATAAGCGTTGTATTCCACAACCATGTTGCTTTTTGAATTGATTGCGCATGAATCGATTTCATATTGCTAACTCCTAGCAAAAGACAAATCATTACACTCATTAGACCTATTTTATAAACAAAAGACATCATCGTATTCATGATGAATCGGACTCCTTCGATTCATACCGCATCAGGTATTCCTCGGTAACCGGCTGTCATGACATGCCCTACAATTCATGTGTTAGACCCTTTGGCTTTGCGTCTTTACTTTTCAGTAAATTTGCCTGATTAAATATGAGATTAGATAGACTTACACATGTACTGTATAAAAAGATTGTACACAATGTTTATCGGTTGCTTAAAGTTACTTGTGAATAGTCATTTTTCTCACATGATCAAATATGTAGTCACGTCCAAGACTCTTAAATAGGATGATTTTTTTGTAAACGTACTCAATGCGATATTTAATGAATTTAACGATATAATTTTTATTGTAAACAGGAACTTCAAGGAGTAATATATTTCTATGGAATTGTATGGGAAATAAGTTATTTTGTATACGATATCATGTATGATAATAGTCATTTTTATAAATATTTTATTGGGTATCGTCAATACTTACCTAATACAATTTTTGTATATTTGCTAACCATATTTTTGATTAAATACAAATAATAAAACAAAAGGGGCAATAAGATGAAAAAGTGGTTGAGGGTATTTTTGATAAGAGTGCTTTGTATACTGCTCGTTATCAATACATTTCCAGGGGGATCGCAGACCTCGGAAGCAGCGGCAGGAGACGTTAGTGCTGTTGTATTGGGTTCACATGATTTTGATATTGGGTATACTGCTTTTCCAGATGATTCTCTGTATATGGGTGGATCATCTAGTAATGCAAAAGTATCTCATTCCTATGCTAAATATAATATTGCAAGTAGCGGTTTTCCCGCTAGTGGACAAAAAGCTATGCTATCAATGAAAGTAAGCCAGATTCAGGATCAAAATGATGGCAATCCGCCGATTTTGCAAGTATGGCAATATACGGGTGCTACACCGTTTGATGTCGGTGGATCTAATCCGAATGCTGGCTCGTGGCCCTCATCCATGACAGCTTTACAAAATGATTCTAACTATACCTTGCTCGATACAAAAAATTCAAATGCTATTTCGGCAGCACTTTCCGGCGGAACGCCGTTGCTATTTGATGTGGATGCGGCTGTAAGATCGAAAGCAGGTTCAGCAGTGCAGTTTTTATTGACTGGGGCTGCTACGTCTGTTAATCCATCGTATCAAAATATCATTGTTGTATCAGATGCTCCTGTGCTTACACAGATTGCTAGTGGTGCGCCTGCGAGTGCAAGTCAATCGACAGTGACCTCATCTCCAACAACTGTAACAGCAAACGGCGTATCTAGCTCAACGATCACTGTTACAGTCAAGGATGCTAGTAATAATCTGCTTAGTGACAAGACGGTTACGTTATCCAAGGGATCAGGCAATTCGGTGATCTCTTCAGCATCGCAAGTCACCAACGCTAGTGGTGTAGCTACTTTTACTGTAACCAATACAAAGGCAGAGCAAAACACCTATACAGCATCTGTAGCAGCTGATACTGTAACCATTGCACAAACAGCTAGTGTTATCTTTCAACCAGGTCCAGTCAGTGCAGGACAATCTACTGTAACTGCCTCCCCAACGACAGTTACAGCGAACAATACCAGTACTGCAACGATTACAGTGACGCTCAAAGATGCAAACGGCAACTTCCTTAGCGGTCAAGATGTAACGCTATCACAAGGAAGCGCAAGTTCTACCATTTCGCCAGCGTTATCTACTACGAATGCAAGTGGCGTTGCTACCTTTACAGTCAAGAGTACTAAGGCAGAGGCTGTCATATATACGGCATCGGCGAACAACGTAACTCTCTCCAATACACCAACCGTTACTTTCCAGGCGGGAGTAGCGAACGCAGCAACTTCTACTGTAGTAGCTTCCAAAACTAATGTGATCGCAAATAATACGGATAATGCGACCATTACAGTGACATTAAAAGATATCAATAATAATCCTGTGGGCAGTCAGTCTGTTACATTATCACAAGGAAGCGGAAGCTCGTCGATTACAGCGACACAGGGAACGACCGATGCAAACGGAGTCGCTACTTTTACAGTGAAAAGTACTAAGGCAGAAGGTGTTACCTATACTGCTTTAGCAGGTAGTACGACATTGACAGCCACTACAGCAGTCACTTTCCAACCGGGAGCAGTGAACGCTTCGCAATCGACTGTGAGTGTATCCAAAAACAGCGTGTTTGCAGATGGAAGCGATAGTAGTACCGTTACTGTTACTTTGAATGATACGAATGGTAATGCAGTTAGCGGCAAAAGTGTAACGTTAACGCAGGGAAGCGGAAGCTCTACCATTAATCCATCTACAGCGGTAACTACGAATTCGAGTGGTCAAGCAGTATTCATCGTGACCAGCTTAAAAGCAGAGACAATAACATATACTGCAACCGATGCAACCGATAGCCTTATTATTAATCAAACGGGAGCAGTTACGTTTACACCGGGAGCTGTGGATACAGCTTTATCCACAGTAGTTACATCTAAAGCTAAAGTTATTGCAAATAATATCGATAGTGCGACCATTACGGTTACATTAAAAGACTCTAGTAACAATGCAATCAATGATAGAACGGTAACTCTGAATCAAGGAAGCGGGAGCTCGTCAATTATAGCGACACAGGGAACAACGGATGTGAATGGAGTCGCCACTTTTACTGTGAAAAATACTAAGGCAGAAGGTGTTACCTATACAGCAACTGCTGGTGGAGTGACGATTACAGCGACGGTGGGAGTTACTTTTCAGCCAGGTTTGGTAAGTGCATCTGCATCTACAGTGGCGGTGTCTAAAGCGAATGTAGCAGCAGATGGCGCCGATAGTAGCACGGTAACGGTGACACTGACGGATGCATATAGCAATCCGATCATTGGCAAAACTATCAACTTGTCACAAGGAAGCAGCAACTCTGCTATCTCCCCATCGGCAGGTGTCGTAACTGATGCCAACGGCCAAGCGATATTCACTGTTACTAACATTAAAGCTGGGGTAGTAACATATACTGCAACTGATGTAACTGATAGCATTACTCTTTCACAGACTGGAACTGTCACCTTCGATCCCGGTACTGTCGATGCTGCTTTATCACAAGTGACGACAACTAAAACAAGAGTTGTTGCTGACAATACGGATAGTGCAACAATTACGGTGACACTGCAAGACAGTCAAGGCAATCCAATCAGTGGCAAAGTTGTTAGCCTTTCACAAGGAAGCGGAAGCTCCAATATTACAGCTACTCAAGGAACAACGGATACGAGCGGAGTAGCAACATTTATGGTCAAAAGTACTAAAGCAGAGAGCGTAACCTATACTGCTATTGTCGGAAGTGTGACGCTAATCTTGCATACGATTCCGGTTATATTCACACCGGGTGCCGCAAATGCCAATATATCGCAGATTACATCCTCCAAAGCTAGTGCTTCGGCGAATGGATCAGACTTTGCATCGGTGCTAGTAATAGTCAAAGATATGTATGGTAACGTTCTATCCGGTCAGGATGTAACTTTGCAACAAGGAAGTGGCAGTTCATTAATTTCGCCTTCTACATCGACTACGAATGTAGATGGTGTAGCAAGCTTCACTGTCACCAATACGAAAACTGAAAATGTAGTCTATACGGCTAATGTAGTGAGTGGGAATACGACACTGAGTCAGACAGTCAACGTCAATTTTCTATCCAGTAACGCAAATCTGACATCTGTGCAATTGTCGGCCGGTACATTGATTCCAATCTTTACGCCGGCAGAGACAAGCTATTTGGCTTCGGTACCAAATGATGTGTATCGTATTACATTTACACCGACTGTAGCAGATAGCAACGCAACGATTCGTATCAATGGAAATACGGTACAGAATGGATCGACTTCAGCAGCAATCGAGCTGCAAACAGGTAATAATACTGTAGTAATCGAGGTCCTTGCTACAGACGGTCAAACACGCAAAACATATACGATTCAAGTGATGCGTGAACCAAATAAGGATGCACGTCTGAAAGCATTAACTGCTTCACCAGTCGCATTGACGCCAACTTTTGACCCGGCGATTACAGAGTATACAGTCAATGTAGCAAATAATGTAGAGCAATACAGTGTAAAAGCAGACGTATACAATTCGTTATCTACATTAACTGTAACTGGAGCGACTTATGATAGCAGTACCAGCACCTATAGAACAAATCTACAAATTGGAACGAACACAATCACTCTGAAAGTAACCGCGCAGGATGGACAGACTTCAGCTAGCTATACAGTGAATGTTATTCGTGCCAACGCACTGGATGAAGTGAAGAATGCGCTCAATAATCTGGCGATTGGATATAACGGCAATGATTCATGGGAAATTGTAACGCAAGATATGATTCTACCGACAATGCAAGACGGATTGCCTATCGTATGGAGCTCCAATCAGTCGCAGATTGTTCAAAGTAATGGTTCGGTTATACGACCTAGTAGTGATGAAGCTTCTGTTATTTTGACGGCGACGATTCAATATAATGGTGTAGAGCTTAGCCGTACGTTCCTTGTGATCGTTAAGCCTCAAGGGCTCAGTATTATTAGTACAGAAGTGACTCGTAACGTGCCGATTCGTGTAGGTAATAGCACTACCGATGTGGAGCAGACGCCAATCACTCGTAAAACACTTTCAGATGGAAGCAAAATTGATAAGGTTGTAGCTGGAGCATCTCAGTTATCCTCTGCACTGCAATCTGCAATCAATAATAATCAGAGCAAAGTACGTGTGGTTGTTACTGATGTACCGAACGATCCAGCAAGTGAAGTAACGATTGATGTACCTGCAACGTCGTACAATGATCTTGCGAGCAAAGTCGACCTAAATCTGGATACTGATTTTGCACAGGTGATTTTGAGCAAGAGTACACTGTCACAGCTACAAACAGCTGGACAAAGCCTTTTCTTCCGCTTCGTACCTATTCGTGAAGCTGGACAAGTATCACAAGTTACCGATCAGGCAATGAATGATCCGATGGTGAAGCGGGTAGTATCTATGGGAACTGTAACTCAAGTTGGTACACCGATGATGATTGAGACGAACTACAGCTCTTACAATACAACTTTGTTATTCCCGGCAGCGAAGTTGAATCTGCCAGCAGCAACATCAGCACAGCAAGCAGCTTATGCGGCTGGACTGTATGTGTACATTCAGCATAGTGATGGTGAAATAGCCTTACAACGTGGAATGGTGCAAATGGCATCTAACGGTCAGGTTGAAGGCATTACAGTAGATATTAGTAAGTTCAGTACATTCACAATCTTGCATGTCGAACCAAAACGCTCATCATCTGGTGGCGGAGGTGGAGGTGGTACAGCAGCACCAATACCGACTCCAACACCAAGTAATCCGACAATACCATCTCAGCCATCAACTCCGGCACAACCAGGAGCAACAGGTGAGCATACAACATATATTAATGGATATCCTGACCATACGTTCCGTCCTTCGCAAATCACTACTCGTGCAGAGCTTGCCGCGATGTTGTGGCGTGTGATGCAAGCGAATGATAGTGAGGCCGCAATGCCAACATCAGCACGTTATAGTGATGTGCCGAGTACACACTGGGCATCCGAAGCGATTCGTCAGTTGCAGGCACAACAAATTATGCTAGGTGTGTCGGCAGATCGTTTTGCACCGAATCGTCCACTCACTCGTGCAGAATTTGCAACACTGGCGGTACGCTGGCAGAAGCTAACGCCAGCAAGCACATCGACAACATCTTTTGAAGATGTTAACGGTCACTGGGCAGCAGCAAGCATCGCTACACTGGTACAGATTGGCGTTGTTAAAGGCTATTCGGATGGTAGATTCCATCCGAACGAAGGCGTTACTCGCGCAGAGCTTGTTATGATGATGAATCGTCTGCTTAAACGAGGACCATTAACGGGTGTAGAAACACCAAGCTGGAAAGACGTACCTGCTACGCACTGGGCATTTGCAGATATTGAAGAAGCCTCCTTTTCTCACCACTATCAAGTATCTTCTGATGGGTTGGAGAAACGGATCGGTAACGAATAATTGATCTTGTCACATTTATGATCCGTAAGTCTGTTGAAACAAGTGACTGAGCTTTTGGCAGTCAGATCGATGAGTGGGATGCTGCTTTAATATAAGGCAGCATCTGCTTGATCGAGCAGACCGGATATATAGGCATTACATAAAATTACATAAACTTGATCGCAGGAAATGGGGTACCCTATGCTCGTATTCACTGAAGTAACAGAGCAAGATACCGTTTTTGTGTTTGAAGTGTTCAAAAGCACACGGGTAGAGGAATTTATAATGATGAATATGCCAGAAGAACAGCTTGAGATGCTTATGCATATGCAGTTTCGGGCACAGCAAATGTCTTATCAAAATCAATATCCATCCGCAAGTCATCAGATTATTGAGATTAATGATAGGAAGGCAGGATACATCATTACAGATCGTCATGATGATAGAATAAGACTGATATTTATCGCGTTATTACTAGACTTCCGCAATCAAGGGTATGGCACATCTATATTACAACAACTGAAAGAAACTACATCGTTTATTATGCTACAGGTTGCAGAGAATAACCCTGCAAGGCAGCTCTATTATAAGCTCGGGTTTACAGAACAGGAAGAGTCACCTCCTTATATCACAATGCAATGGCAACGATAATAGGCAAATGCATGGAGAGGAGGAGAGGCTGGCTATATTCGATGCTGAGAGTACCTACCAAGCACGTATCAAAGCCCTATATTCAGTACGATAATGACATGACACTTACTTAAAGTTGATTAAAATGACCTGAAGGGAGTTTACACAATGAGCGATCAGTATATTGGTGAGATTCGGATGTTTGCAGGACTAGCAGGAACAAAAGCTCCGAATGGTTGGGCATTTTGTGACGGAGCGGTATTATCTGTTTCGGGGAATGAAGCGCTGTTTGCTTTGATTGGAACTGTATACGGTGGAGATGGCAGAACTAATTTTGCATTGCCAGATTTACGAGGACGTTTACCGATCCATGCGGGCACGTTAACACCTGGGGGTAACGTTTATAACTTGGGTAATTCTGGAGGTGTAGAGACGGTCACATTGGTAGCTAGCCAACTACCATCTCATACTCATTCGATAAATGCAGCAAGTGGTACAGGGAAAGCAACTACACCGAATCCTGCTAATGCCATGCCAGCTACAACAACAGTTAATATGTATGGTATTCCTACCTCTACAACAACGATAGCAGCTATGAATAATACAAGTATTTCGAGTGAAGGTGGAAATGCTGCACATAATAATATGATGCCTTACCTGACGATTGGCTTTATTATTGCACTGCAAGGTATTTACCCAACGCCTTCATAATATTAGATAGGAGATGAATAGATATGGCAGAACCATTTGTCGGTGAAATTCGAATCTTTGCTTTTGGTACTATTCCGAATGGCTGGGCACCTTGTAACGGGCAAAAATTGCCAATCCGAAATAATCAGGCTTTATTTTCAATTATAACTACATTATACGGCGGAGACGGTGTGAACGATTTTGCACTTCCTAATTTGCAAGGACGTGTTCCAGTCAATCCAGGAACGGGAATCACACTGGGGCAGTCCTCGGGGGAAGCGGCGCATGCTCTGACAGCAAATGAAATGCCTAACCATAACCATACATTAAAAGCTAACAAAACTAGTTCGAATAGTAAAGTAGCAGCTGGCAATTTTGCAGCAGTGACCGGAACAGTAAACTCGTATGCTACAGGTATTAATCCCAATCAATTACTTTCTCCGTCGGCAGTTAGCAAAAGTGGTGGGGATCTTGTACACAATAACATGCAACCATATTTGACATTCAACTTCTGTATTGCACTGACAGGTATATATCCTTCGAGACCGTAAGCATTTCACATTGAGAAAGGAAGGAATTAGCTATGGACCCTTTTGTTGGAGAAATTCGATTGTTTTCTGGTAACTTTGCACCAATAGGTTGGTTGCTGTGTAATGGTCAACAGGTAAATGTTCGTGATTATCAGGTGTTGTATGCTTTGCTTGGTAATACATTTGGTGGGACAGCTATGCAAAATTTTAAAGTACCTGATTTGACAGGAAAGGCTCCTCTCCATCGAGGTGCAGGCCAAGGATTGACAGTACACAATTTTGCTACTTCAGGTGGGACAACAACGGAGACGCTAAACTACAGTCAGATGCCTATACATGACCATATTCCGCAGTCAATGAATACAGTAAGTACTGGAGAACCTACTGGAGCAATATGGGGGAATATTCCTAAAGCTGGTCTAGTGACAACTTATAATACTGCATCAGATGCTATAATGGGACCTTTAACTATAGGGGCAAGCGGAATGACTCAACCACATAATAATATGCAGCCTTTTGTAGGAATTACGTATATTATTTGTTGGGAAGGGATTTATCCTGATTTTAATGACTGAGGATTGATAGGCAATTGAGTATCCAAATCTATGAAAATAAGGCAATCTTGTATATCCTATAACTTAAGCTGATGGGACGAGAAGTATCGGCTAATTGTAGTCTGTATAAATAAGTACGGAATGCCTACATTTAAACAGAGCTGTGATTTTGGATATTAAGTGTATAGGTAAAAGGGAAAGGACGTGTCGATGCAGATACCGTCCTTTTTTATTGTGATGGATTATTCAGTAGGCATGCATTTTAGTGAAGTGCGATCAATAGTATTGCTTCTATAAGCTTCACAACAAAAAAGCCATTATCTACATTAGAGATAATGGCTTGGAATACATCTTATTTTACTTTCTCAGGTTCAGGGTAAGTAACCCCTTTAGTATCTACAGTTACCTTTTTCATAACAGCAGGAGTATTAGGCTTGTCTTGTCCATCTCTTGGAAGATTAACAATCTCGTCGACAGCATCCATACCGCTAGTCACTTTACCAAATGCCGCATATTCTCCATCCAATTGAGGAGAGTCAGCTACCATAATAAAGAATTGGGAACCGCCGGAATTAGGATCAGCAGCGCGTGCCATTGAAAGTACACCACGTGTATGTTTTAGATCATTTTGTACATTGTTGGACTTGAATTCACCTGCAATGCTGTAGCCAGGTCCACCTGTACCTGCACCATCAGGATCGCCACCTTGAATCATAAATTCAGGAATGACGCGGTGGAAAGTTAAACCGTCATAAAATCCTGATTTCACCAAAGAAATAAAGTTGTTCACTGTATTTGGAGCAGCTTTGGGGAATAATTCAATTTCGATCTTTTTACCATTTTCCATTTCTATCGTAACGATAGGGTCATTGGCTTGTTTGAAATCAGCAGAATTGTCTGTCGCTGAAGCTTCTTCGGTTGTGCCTGTTGTTGCTGAGCTGTCTGTACCTGTTGATTCAGTTGTAGAACCAGATTGGTCAGTTGAAGTACTGGTTGAAGTGCTTTCAGTCGTTGTACCTGAAGTGCCTGTTTGTCCGGTGCTGGAACTGCTTGTTCCATTGTTACCACAGCCTGCAATAATCAAAAATAGCGCTGTGAAGATAAGCAAAAAGGCTACATTTTTACGTGATTGACGCAACATCTGAATATCCATCTCCTTTGAGGTCGTTTATAGTGCTCAATGATCGCTTGTGAATCAGCAATTCTTAGTATAAAACGTCTACAGAACAAGATACAAGTTTGGATAAGACCATCTCTATTCCCTTTAACGTCCAGTTCTATCCTTATTTTATAAATGATGAGACAAAGCGATAACAGCAGTAATCGTAAATACATTCACTAATGTAGACACCAATACCGTTTGAGCCGCAAAGTCAGGTTCATTCCGGTACTCTTCTGCCAGAATCGATGTATTCACACCTGTAGGCATCGCAGACGCGATCAGCAGTGCTTGTGCAGGAATGCCATGAATACCTAATATATAGATCAGTAGAAGCCCGATAGCAGGCCCTGCGAATAAGCGTAACGCCATACTTAGATAAATGTCTTTCCGATATAAGCGTAGCGGATACTTGACAATCTGTGCACCAAGCGTGATTAGCGCAATTGCCACCATCGATTGTTGAGCATACGTTAACGGTTGAGCCAGAATCACTGGTAAAGGAATCGCAAACGCATGCATAACCAGACCCAATAACAGCGCATACGGTACAGGCATTTTCAGAAATCCAACAATCACGCTTCGATAATTACCATTTAGTCGTGATCCTTGAATCGAAATGACTCCATACGTAAAAGTCAGTAGACTTTGAAGCGACATAATCAAAGCTTGCATAGAAGCAGCCAGTGGATCGCCTTTAAAGACTAGATCGTTAATAGGTAAACCATAGTTACCCGAGTTATCGAGCATAATACTGTTGTTAAAAGCGGCTTTTTTCCCTTTGGTATATCCCATCACTTTGGAAGTGGCTGATCCTAAAATATACAAGATCAATACATACAAAGCATAGAAAAAGATAACACTTCCAAGTAATTGAGCAGACATATCGGAATGATAGAGACTCATAAAAACAGCCGCAGGTGTAATACAGTAAAAGTTGATTTTGGCGAGTGTATACAGATCCAACTGGAAAACACGCTGTAATATGGACCCGACCGCAATCAAAACAAAAATCGGTAGAACCACACTGTACAAAATCGTAAAAATCAATCTCTCCACTTCTTTCTTTAATCATTCATTTGGATCTTTTCATTTATGAAAGATCATCATTATGTTTAGGTTTATCGGGTGAAGCAGGTGGTACATCAGCAGAACGATTCTCTAATGGTGTAGTTGAAGATTCATAAGAACGTTCAGGATTGTTCGTTGGTATATTAGCTTCTAGTGGTGGCTCTTGTGATGGAGGTTGTCCATTGTTATCCCGGCGTTTGTAAAATAAACGCGATAATCCCAGTCCAACCACACCTAATATAATAAACAAGATCGCCCGTACGCCAATCGAAATATCTGGAAGATCGATAAAAATAATTTTGAGTAAGGTGAAAAAGATAAACAATATTCCGATAATCCGCAATTTGGATTTCTGAACAACCATACCGATCACAATAATGAGAATCGCATAGATAATCCATGCACTGGAAAGACTCAGATGGCGTACATCAGCATTTTGGAATCGGGAAGCAACGTGTACCAATTGACTAAGGTAGATCAATCCCAGAATCGCTTCTGCCCACATCAAAATATAACGTTTGCGATACAGTGAGCCATAGACTTTATCTTCTGAATGTACCCATTTTCCAATAATCTGATAGATCGCTGGAATTGTAATGAGTAAGATTAACCAGTTAAAAGCAGATGCAGACCAGAAACGTTCAATCGGAACAAACAATGTCGCTAACAGTGCATACGCATATACAATACAAGCGAGAACCAATTGTAATTTGTTACGGAATCGAAGAGCCAGTAAGAACGCTAGTGTACCTTCGACCAAAATAACAGCCATACGAGCAGGGAAATTCGGAATCATATTTAATAACAAAAACCAGCCAAAGATCGCCATAGCAGGATAAGCAATGCCGACAGGAGTACGCTTTTGAATACCGGAAGCATACAAGATGCTATACATCAGCGACAAAATAGCAATCATCCAACGTGCGCCTGTCTCACTACCATCGAGATAGTAAATGGTAAGCCATCCGCCGACAAAGGCAAAGCTCGTAAAAAGAACACCTAGTTGCATACTGGTACTGCGCTTTTTCCATAATACAGAAATCGCTAAAATCACAGCATGTTGAATCAAAACAGCTACTACATTTTGTACAGAGAAGCCATACCAGATCATACTTAGTCCAAGCGTAATATGTAGTAAAGCAAATGCCAGGATATAACTGACCCGGAATGAATATTTCATCGCTACCACTAACATGACTGCTGAGAAAATCGTTTCAAATCCAGCAAATATCCATAGATTCGGATCATCAGGAGCAATCAATACAGGCGCAAGATAACCTGCAATCAACGTGATCCCAACAATCGATTGAGAACGCTGACTTAATGCTATATACACTCCAAATACAAGTGCACCGATATACAGTAAAAATGCAAAGATAAACGGAAGCAAGTCATACAACAGATACGATGCAACAATCGACAAAATTAAAATCGCAATCGATCCGCCTAATAACACTTTGCCCAGTGCGGGTCGTTCTTTACTGACCTCACGTTCTCCGAGCCAGTATAAGATAGCTGCTACCAGTACACCGAGAATACAACGAATCGGTTCAGACAAATAGCCTGCTTTGACCACAGCTATAAATCCCCACACAATCCCGAGAATCAATACAACGATAAAAACACGCGGCAACCATACACGCGCAATCAGATGTTCCCAGTCTTTGGGTGGCTTGGGAACAGGCGGTGTATAAGGCGCTTGTACAGGTGGGCGCTGTGCACCAGCAAATGGTCCTGACTGTGGCTGCGCTTGCGGTCTAGCGTTGTAATTTCCTTTCGGTGGCGGTGCATTCACATAAGCATCTTGCCAGTTCGATGTTGGCGGAGGCGGAGTGAAAGGTGAGCCAGATGGTGGGGGCGGAGCTGTTCGATTAGGAGATACGGGTGGAGGCGAAGCCTGTCTTCGTTGCATTTCTAGTTGCTTCAATTCAGCGACTTCGCGTTCAAGCCTGAGAATACGCTGTTCCAGTTGTTCTACTTTATCGTTATGATCCACAGCAATAGACACTCCTTTACAAATGATTTGATTCACAAATTATACCATAAGCTGTAAAGGTAGAAGATGGATTTACAGGCTATAAAGCGATATATTTAAGATAGCAACTTAAAATAGTAAGGGTGTGACCTTTTGAATAAATGGTTAAATACGATTTTGTTATTGATCGCCTCAGCGGTATTGACGCGATTGATCCCTTTTTCATCGTTATTTCGTAATTTGAACACGATGATTCATGAATTTGGACATGCTATGATTACGTTAATTACATCCGGTCAGGTCAGTAGTATAGAGCTGAATGCAGACCATAGTGGAGTGACATATACAACGATAAGTTCTATGTGGAGCGGACTTCCGATCGGATTAGCAGGATATATGGGTTCTTCGATATTTGTGATTGTTTTATTTTATCTGTATCACAAACGCAAGCAAAAAGAAGGCATTGTGTTAACAGGCATTATTGCGCTGATTATGTTGATATTATATGTGCATCATGGATTCGGTCTGTACTGGTTAATCGGATTTGTGATTGTTAGTGGTGTCATGGTGATTGCGCCCGAATGGTTACGTAATGGTTATTATTTGTTGATTCTGTTTTTGACACTAGAAGAATCGGTATTATCCTCGATTACGATTCTGTGGCTTAGTATTACTAGCCCTGCTGGAGCTGGAGATGCGGCAGGGCTAGCGCAACAATTTGGGATTCCTGCTGTATTATGGGGTGTGCTTTTTGCAGGCTTTTCATTGTGGTGTGCACACCGCTCTCTTCAATTATTTTGGCGTAAGCGAAAACCACCGGTATACCGAGCAGGAGGAGCGCGCAGATGAGTACACCGCTACAGCGTAATCGTCCGTGGGCGATGCATGGCGCAAGTATACAGATCGATCCTTTATTTCCGTATTATGCTAATCGATCCTCGCAAAGTATCGCTGATGAATTAGCGCTTGCTGGATACCGAACAGTTCATTATTTTGTTGTGAATGAGCAACAGGTCGATATCGCACTGGTAGAAGCATTGCAACAGCGAGAAATAGCCGTATGGGCGCTTGTATTAGGAAATGGTACATTCAGTGTAGAACTTGCGCCTAAAGAATGGTCGTCTTGGCGGATGGAATTGCTCAAGCCGATCAATGATGGATTTGAGCGCTTTTCTCACTTTTCAACCGAATATATTCAATGGAAAAAAGAAGTGATCGCTTATCTGGTAGCAAATGTTCCTTTCGATGGAATTGAGATTGCAGAACCTTATTTTCCAGAATGGAACGGAATCGAACGCGGAGTATATGGAGATATCGGACCGCTTGCACAGCAAGCTTTTCTCGACAAATATGGAATGGATATGCCCAATTTTACCCGTTCTTCCGCAGCTAATTATTATACAAAAATTCCTTATATTTATGAGCGCTGGGTTGATATGCGTGTAGAAGCAGTCAATGGATTAATCCATGAAATTATTAATGGCGAGCATGGAGCGAGAGATGTGCGCCCGGATATTAAAGTAGCTACATGGTCATTAGCTGTACGCGATCCTGAAGCCACTCAAAAGCTACGTGAATGGCAAGGGCTGGATGCGCTGGCGATGATCGATCTGGTCAAGCCTGATATGCATATTTTGCAGACACATTGGCCGGATTGGATGAAGCGTGGTCTACCCTCTAACTATATACGCGATTATGAAAGTATAGCTGCACCGATCCGAGCATTACATCCCAAATTACCTCTTGGTATTCAAGCAGATATCGGCTCCAAATCCAGTATGATCAAAGGAAGACGTTGGATAGATGAACTGGAACATCATGCCTATGCGCTTGGATATCAGAGCTGGACCGCTTATGAATACCATATTGGTGGGTATATGTATGCAGAGCCTCCTTTACCTTCATCGGGTCTTCGTATAGCACCTGATGAAGTGATGATTATTTATAATAAGCGTATTGATCCACAATCTATTGGTACGGTTACGTTATATCCAGCGATCGGATTGGGTAAATCATATGAGTTGAAAGTCAGTCAATCGGCTGTAGATGGCAATCGGTTATTTTTGCGATTCACGAGATCGTTACCGAATACCTCTTTTCAATTAGAGATCAAAGATGTGAGTGATACCCCTGATCTATGGTTACTGAAAGGCAAAAAGGCGAATCGTACACCGCGCAAAACAAAAGTATTCATCGTACAGGAAGAGTAAGCGGGAAAAGAGGAATCGAAATGGTGTTGACTACCATTGAATGGTTGATTATTGTAGCGGTTGTTGTCGTTGTTATTCTATTTGTTATTAAGCGTCCTACTCGTGTAGTCAGCTTTGCTGAATCGCCATTGTATAAATGGAATCGGGTAGATCTAAGCGGTATTGTAGTAGCGGGAGACGGATCACCTTATTACTTGCTAACTAAGCGTGGCAAAAGTAAAAATGTAGTCGTTTATTTTTCCGGTGGAGGGATTAGCTGGGATCGCAATACCGCTTCCAAGCCATTCGGATTGCGTACCTTATTGCATAATCGGGAGTTAGGTTATTATTTTGCCAATATTCCTTTTTACAAAACCGATCTGTTAGGCGGTATGCTGGATAATCATCGTGAAGATAATCCTTTTTACGATTGGACGATTGTTTATATCCCTTATGCGACAGGAGACTTCCATATTGGCAACAATAAAGTAAAGTATAAAGGAAAAGGCAAAATTCATTTTACAGCTCATTATAGTGGTAGACCGAATACGCTAAAAGGATTAGATTGGTTATTCGATCATATTACTGAACCGGATAAATTATTTATCGCAGGAGCTAGTGCAGGCGGATTTGGATCAGCATTCTGGGCTCCTCATATTGCAGAACATTATCCGAATGCCCAAATCTATCATTATGCAGATGGTTCTTATTTATCGTCTCATCAGTGGCATCATATTATTGATGAAGTGTGGCAATCCAAATTTGAGCAGCATTTCGGCTATCCGATCGAAGAAGATATTATTGCGGCGGCATTTCGTTACAATGCGCAGAAGCTTCCAGCGAATACGATTTTGCTACAATCCAATACGTTATATGATAAAGTCTTACCTTCCTATGAAGCTGTACTGAATCAGCAGACGATTGGATTGGTGAGTGGAGACGATGTTATGACGCAGAGCTGGTCTCAAGGTATGCTTGATTCTGCCGGACAACTGGATCAAGAGTTAGACAATTATTATTACTTTGTGACCGATTATGGTGTCGGTACGAAGAAACGAAGTACACCGCATACGTTATCACCATCACGCGTTTTTTACACTGCTGAAGAAAGTGGTGTGAAATTAAGTCGTTGGTTGGGAGATATTATTAACAAAGATAAACTGTATTCTGTAGGAAAAGAATTTGTAGAGTCTCCTATGGGCAAATAAACTCAAAAGCGCTGAACATCAGGTTCAACGCTTTTTTATTATCAATCCACATCAAAACGGGTAAACTAACAATAACCCTATACTCTGGAGAAAATAAGGATGTGACCGTATGCTACATTCATTAACTGCTATAGACAATTATCGTAATCTTGGTTATTTATCTGCCGATAATCCATATCTTTGGTTACATTATTTGGTATCCGCTGAAGAACGAATTGTCAATTTAGAACGTGTAACGACTTTGCAAGAATTAAGCAATGCCAATCCTGTACTGGATTATGTAGAACGTACATTACGCATTCTAGATCAATTGCGAGTATCGTACTGGCAAAAAGAGATGATCGAAGAAGTGCTGATATGGTCTGAAACAGCCAAAGGCGGAACGATGCGTGAACGGATACGCTGGCAAGAACAAGGCATTAATTTATTTGTACATAATGAAGGCTCGGCAGAATTGTATATGCATGCTTCTGCTGATCCACAGCAAGAACGTACTCAATTAGTGACTACGTTGATTCGGACACATGGACTAATCGGTCAATGTCTGCGTGGAGAAGTACCTTTTGCAGAAAATTTCCCGTTAACTGATCAAGTCAGTCATGGCATTTTATCACCAGAAGAAATGAAAACGACTTTACTGATACTGAACCGCTGTATTATAGAAGCCGTCTCGTCAGAATTATGGCAACAAGTACAAGATGATGTGCTTGCGTTGATCCAACCGATTGTCTATCAAGAGCATCCTGTAGGTTGGACAACCGAAGATCGGATACTGCGCTTACGGGCTGCCAGTATTCATAAAGGAGAAAATACAGTTGAAAGTCTACACCAACTGAATGCACAGATTAATGTAGAGCAATCTTTTGCATTGCTTGACCATCAGACGTTCTGGTATGTAGAAGCGGCATTACAAGATTTCTCATTTGAAGAATTTGCCAAAATATTCACTTTGATTAGTCATATCGTTCCTAAAGATGTACGCCATATCAGCTTTGAACGATTAATGAATACGATGTATTACGATTACAAAGGCATCAAAAAAGTAAATGTCTACAAAAAAAGAATGATTGAGAAAGTGTTGGCAGAGTGCTCTTGGGATCAATTGTCTACAGGTACATGGGGACAAGATAGTCCGCATTTGAGTTATGAATGTGTGCAAGAGCCTCATATTGCGGATACAGTCTTTTTTAACTTTGTTTTTTCACCAGCGGCAGAGAAATTAATTGAATTCTGTATCGAAGCAGAAAAGTCACCGCTATATGAGAAAGCTGTTTTGTTATTATTCGATCTATTTGGATTACGGCGTGATGCTTATGATCGTTTTCATAATGAAGAAAGTTATCTTGAAATGATGAATCAGACGGTCGATTATAAGCGTATATTGCTCCGTTATATAGTCGGCGAGACGATTATAGATATCGGGCCAGGTGGCGGGGTGATGCTAGACTTGATCGAAGAAGAATGGTCGTCGGATAAACGTGCGATCGGTATCGACATTTCGGAAAATGTGATCGAAGCTTTGCAACGTAAAAAGCAATTAGAAGGTCGCTCATGGGAAGTAATGAAAGGCGATGCGCTAGCATTACGAGAAATTGTTGAACCTGGCAGTGTAGATAGTGTATTATTTTCGTCGATTTTACATGAGTTATATTCATATGTTCCATTTAACGGGCATAAGTTCAATCTGGAAACGGTCGCTGCGGCTTTATCCAGTGCGTATGATGTTCTTTCTAAAGGTGGACGCATTATTATTCGGGATGGCATTATGACTGAACCGACAGGGCAGAAGCGCCGGATTCAGTTTTTGCAAGATGATGGTCTGTCCGCATTGGAACGATATGCTCAAGATTTTGTCGGTCGTTCGATTGATTATGAAGTGACAGGAGAGCAAGAAGTGATAATGCCTGTAAATGATGCGATGGAATTTCTATATACGTACACATGGGGAGAAGAAGCTTATGTGCATGAAGTGCAGGAGCAGTTCGGGTATATGACACCTTCTCAATATCGTACTTTTATCGAGCAGACTTTAGGAGCACAAGCACATATTGTTCATTTAGAATCTTTTTTACAAGCCGGTTATACCGAAGCATTGCAACCAAAAGTAAACATAACAGATGAGTGGGGCGAATCTGTTCCTTTGCCAGATAGCACCTGTATTATTGTGATTGAAAAGACCTAATATACAATCAAAAAGAACCTTTCCTGTAATCAATAAGGAAAAGGTTCTTTTTGGTGTATAGACTCTATTCTATTTCAGGTTTATCTTTGTCTTCTTCATGACGTGGTAATTCATTATCATGCGGAAGTTCATTATCGATTACTCTTTTTTGAATTTCATCCGGTGCTGAATCGGGAAAAGAATCTTCTTTGAACAATCCAAATTCATCATCATTATCGCGTTCAGTCACCAAGTTTTTCTTTTCTTTATCCTGATCTTTATCATGAGTACTCATCGTAGATTCCTCCTTGTTACTATCTTAACGTCCGTAACGGTCTGGTTCGTCTTCGCCTGTTGATCCGTTTAAGATATCCGTTCCATGTGCATCTTGATCTTCTAAAGGAACAGCCGCTGGATCGACAGGAGTCTCTCCATCTAACAGATCAGCATCTGGAATGTCTGGGAACTCATCATCCATCGTAACATCTTCCAAATCTGTAAGTGGATCGCTATTCAAGTCGTTTCCTGTATCAATCGGTGTCTCAGCTACATCTAGATCAATACTGTATGGAGACACGTCATGCTCATCTTCAAGTTCTGCATTAGCTTCACGTACAGCCACATCTTCACTTGTAATCGGTTGAATACCTTCTTCATCACGCATCGTAGGATTAATAATATCTAAATCGTTTTCAGGAATCGTACGCAATTCATCTTCTACATCCGAAGTGACAGGTTCAGTCGTCCGGTATCTATTGTATTCCTGCGCCGCAGCATCTCTATTATCATCAAATGGTTTGTTCATTATCATTCATCTCCCTTAACGTTATAAATATATCTATTTTGATTTCACGTATTGATTTGGCTTACATGTACTTTACCCGAATTTATAATATTGCAATCGCTCTCTTATAAATTGTTATTCATTCCTTATAAAAGATAATGAATTTGGAGAATGGGTTAAACAAGAGTAGAATGTAAGATATTTAAGTGGTGTGATGGAAAGGACGTGCAGGCATAAGTGGTAGCTATCGAGAACTTTTCATGGAAACGGAATTTAGTTGTACTGTGGTTAGGAGTCTTTTTTTGTAGTACAGCGTACTCTATCTCTATTCCATTTCTACCTATTTTTCTAAAAGCCGATCTGGGCGTAACAAGCAATTTAGAGATATGGTCAGGGATTGCGTTTGGGATTACTTTTTTGGCGAGTGCTTTAATTTCACCATTCTGGGGATCATTATCGGATAAATACGGACGGAAACCGATGCTGATTCGTTCAGGCTTTAGTCTAGCGGCTCTATACTTGATTAATTATTTTGTGACAGATCCTTATTTATTTTTGGTGGTGCGTATTTTTCAAGGATTGCTTGCAGGGTTTGTACCAGCATCGATTGCTCTTGTCGGCACCAACACACCGGAAAATAAAACTGGTTATGCACTGGGAGTCATGGCAACCTCAGGCGCAACAGGTACGATTATAGGCCCGCTGATTGGCGGAGTTGTGAGTTATTATTTTGGTAATCGCAATACATTTTTATTTTCAGCAGCAATTGTATTGATCGCAGCTCTTATCGCTACCTTCTGGGCAAAAGAACATAATTTTAATCGTTCAGCTAAGCGTTCTCATGTTCGTGATGATCTCAAGCAAGCCGCAGGTAATCCTATATTTGTAGCGCTATTGATACTGGCGGGCATCAGTACATTTTCAATTATGATTTTGGAACCGCTGATTACGATCTATGTACAAAGTTTGGGAGTATCGAACAATAATGCTTCATTAAGTTCAGGAATTGTGTTCTCCGCTGTCGGTGTAGCTACTTTAATTATGGCTCCACGCTGGGGTAAAGTAGGTGGTAAAATAGGATACGGTAAAATCTTATTTATCGGCTTATTAGGAAGCGGTATCGGAAATCTGTTACAATTTTTCTTTACGAATATCTGGGGATTTGGTATATTGCGATTTGCGTATGGATTATTTTATGCGGCAGTATTACCATCGATCAATGCTTTAATTGTCAAAGTCACACCGTCTGATTTTCGCGGTAGAGCTTTTGGATTGAATCAATCGGCTTCCCAGATCGCTACGATGGCAGGGCCGATTATCGGTGGTCTGCTCGGACACTGGATTGATATTCGCTGGGTGTTTGTGATCAATGGGGTTATGTTATTGATCTGCGCGCTTTTTGTGAAGCGACGCAGCTGGGAAATTCCTGTACTGGAGAATTCCTCTGAATCGATTGGTAAAGTACCTCATTCATAAATACAATTAAGCTCACACAGAGCAAAAGAACACTACAATCTAAACCAATAGTAATGATGGAATACAATATGGAGGTCTGTATGGCAAAGTCAAAATATTATGTAGTATGGGAAGGACATCATCCAGGAATCTATACCTCTTGGGCAGATTGTCAGCAACATACCAATGGATACAAAGATGCTAAATATAAATCATATGAAACGCTTGCTGAAGCTGAAAAAGTATATGCAGAAGGCTGGAAAAAGCACTGGGGACAAGGCAAAAGTAATTCTTCTAGCAATTCAACTAGCGGTAATAGTTATAGTAAGCGTACTTCGTCTTCAGCCACCATTTCTAAAGATCTAATAGACTACGATAGTATATCAGTAGACGTAGGCACACGCGGTAATCCGGGGCCTGTAGAATATCAGGGAGTGGATACACAGACAGGTAAAGTCATTTTCACTTGTGGCCCGATTGCCAAAGGAACAAATAATCTAGGGGAATTTCTAGCGATTGTTCACGCGCTTGCTTATCTGCATCGTCAAGGCAGTAGCAAAACAATCTATAGTGATTCTGCTAATGCGCTGAAATGGGTAAAACAAAAAAAGGCAGTCTCTACACTGGTTCGTGATGAATCTACCGCCGAGATTTGGAATTTGGTAGATCGTGCAGAACAATGGCTACGTACACATAAGTATGATAATAAGATTTTGAAATGGGAAACAAAAAGCTGGGGTGAGATCAAAGCCGATTATGGACGCAAATAGGATTAGAATAATAAAAAACATCAAAAAGATACCTGTTTTCACAATATGTGCGAAAACAGGTATCTTTTTGTATGAATGATAGGGGTTAGCCTATATTATTCTTCTTGCTTATCATTGCTGATATGAGCTGCATCTGATTCAGGATCTTCTGGATCAGCACTTGGATGTGGACCTGCATCTTCTTCATCAGCAAGCTGTCCAAACAAAGGATTATCCATCTTTTCCGGTAAAATCACAGCCTTTTTAGCATCTTCAGGCAGTTCTTCTTCGGTATTTGTTTGGGAATCTTCATCATTTAAAATCGTGTTGCGTGTCTTCCAAAATACGTCATCGTAATGTTTGTCGTCTGTCATTAGTAAATCCCTCCAATACGTCCGTATATCAATAGTGCTTACCCTAGTCTGTCGCTGACCAAACGGTATCGGTATTATTTTATAAATAAAAGTTCATTATTTATTCGTCATTTGTATCCTATATCAACAACTGAAGCATGATGTAAATAGACGTGAAGTAATATAGAATAATATGCAAAATCAGTCGATAGAGCAAGCATTTTGAAATGTTTTGTAGATGGTGTATCATTGTAAAATTAATAGTATCTCTGAAGTAAGAGAGCAAGTATAATAGATAAAGGTGGGTATATTTTCCAAACGAATATGTATTACATAGTTTATTTATAATGAGGTGCTGAAATGAAGATTCTGTCCAAAGCCTTAATCGGGGTTTTAATCGCAGTTATAGTGGTCGTCTTGGCGTTATCTTTATTTTCAACTCAAAGTGAAAAACGAACAGGTCATTCTATTAATTACTGGCAAATTAAATGGCAATCGCAAAATACGTTAACATCCAAACCATGGGATAGTGATCAAGATAGCCCCTGGATTTCATCTGAAATTATGAAAGATGGCAAACCGGTGAATAGTTCATCAGCATGGATTCGTATCCCTTTGCCTGAATTATCGTGGAATACAGCCGGTGTACTGATTCCGGAACTAAATGGTAAGCATATTATTGTGTATTTGGATCAAGATAAGATTTTTGAATCGAAACGTAGTTATGCATATGAACAAAATCAATTGTTATTACCACTAACCAAACAAGATTCTTACAAGTTGCTGTATATCTGGGTAGAATCGGCGCGCGAACAGATTAGTCTGAAGCAAGGCATTATGGTTGGCGATTATCAAGATATGTTGATTTCTTATGTTAGCTCGGATCTGATTGATGTGGTACTGGGTAGTGCTTGTATTTTTATCTCTCTGGTCATGGTGATCTGTTCTGTATTTTTACGACGAGATCAATTAAGAATGTGGCTTAGTCTAGCAGCCATTATTCTTTCTCTTGGCATATTAGTGGTAACTTACTCGCCATTTTTGTTTACTTTTTATCCGACTTATTACAAATTGTATTCAGTTTTACTCGATTTAAGCTTATTTATCTTATTGCCTGCATTGCTTTACTTTTTTGAATGTGTGTTTGGTAGTGGTTACAAAGGCATCATTACTAAAATGAAAAAAATCCAATACGCCTATTCGTTTATCTGCGTAATGGCAATGATTTTTAACATTTTAACAAATGAACGATACTTTGCAGTCTACTACTTTATTTCTGTCAAAACATTAGGTATTCTGCTGATTCTTCAATTATTGATTTTGATGGTCGTAGCGGTAACGTATGCTTTTCGCAAAAACAAAGATGCAATCTTATTCGCTTCCGGCTTTTCTATTTTCGCTTTGATCAGCGGGGGAGAATTAACATGGTTTTATATCCAAGCTGGAAGTTATAGTGTAACCCTCTGGAAATGGGGCGTAATGATTTTTGTGATTTCACTAATATCTGTGATGGCAAGACGATTTGCTCAAAATCATCAACAGATGGTGCTCTACTCCAGTCGCTTAGAATTATTTAACAATGAACTTCAGCGCTCAGAAAAAATGGACATTATCAGCGAACTTGCCGCTTCTGTAGCTCATGAAGTACGCAATCCGTTACAAGTGACACGTGGATTTTTGCAATTGTTACAAATGAATACAGATGATAAAGGACGAGAGCATCTCAAGATTGCCTTAGAAGAACTCGACCGCGCATCAGCGATCATTACAGACTTTTTAACATTTGCCAAGCCTGAATTTGATAAAGTTAATACACTTAATTTAGCACAAGAATTCCAACATATCGAAGGGATTATGCGACCACTTGCTACATTGGCAGGAGGAACGATCACTATGAATATCCCTGAAAATATCGATATCCGGGGCAATTCTTCCAAGTTCAAGCAAGCTTTGATTAATATTGTGAAGAATAGTATAGAAGCTTTACCTGAAGAAGGTAAAATTCATATCTGGGCAGAACAAAATGACAAAGAAATTGAAATTCATATTCAAGATAACGGAAGTGGTATGACAGAAGAAGAGTTAAAACGATTAGGAGAACCATACTTTTCGAATAAAACCAAAGGAACAGGCCCGGGGCTGATGGTGACTTTTCGCATTATAGAAGCACTCGGGGGAGTATTAGAATTTAAAAGTAAAAAGAATGTAGGCACAGAAGCTGTTATTCATCTTCCAGCAGCGGACCCGCAAGTCTAAGGGGTTCGCTGCCAGAAGGTTGTAACAGTTTTTTTGTGTACGATTGTATGACATGTATAAGTATAGAAAACCATATTAACAATACAAGGGGAATATTACCAACCAGCGTCAACTTTCACTTTAGCGTCAGCCATCATAGATGAAGGCTTTGGAGGAATTACCAGATAGAACTCATCGCTTTTTTCTTCAACTGTTTTGAGCTGCACATGTTCTGGAAAAGAAATACCCAAGACATCTTTCAATGCTGATTTTGGATCGGTTTTTAACATCTCCATAAAACTAGGGTCTTCCCACGCCTTTTGAATAACTTGTGCTTGAAAAATAGCTTGGCTGGACATATTAATCTTCCTCCCTTAAATGGTTATAATTACCTATTCAGTGTATCATGTCTAATTCTAAAAATCTATGAAGATGTAAGGTCTTTTTGAATAAAGTATAGTAAGCTTCCCTGTAAAAGGGTATTTCGAGCTTCATGGATAGAGGTGGCTGCTTCATGCAATTGCTCAATTAAATAATTCCGAAATGCAATTAAAGAGTCGGATACAAATAATGAAGGATCACTGGTAAAAGAAGATTGTGCATACTGAGCATACCGACGAATAACTTCTTGATCATAGATCGCTTGCTGCACTTGTACCGCAGTAACTTTATCTGAAAATAAAGCTTGATGATGCTCGACTGCCTCATAGCGAATAAAAGCGAGCAAGCAATTGTAATTGCGTTCGATCATATCTTCTTGCCAATCGCTAAGATCATCATTCATTTGTAATACAATCAAAGCTTGATCCAATTGTTGTAATAGATCAGGTAACATATACATACAGTCCAATTGAAGCAACATCGCAATTAAAGAAATCTTCAATGGACTCACTTTACTTGCAATTTGTTGTGGTTGTTCAAACAAATAATCGGCATCGGCTTCATTGTATACAGCGCTTGCCCACTCGGCTAAAAACTGCTTATAGTATTGCCAGAACGAAGAGTCGTTACCTAGATTTTCTCCACAGATACTTACAAATTCATTCCAGAACAACTGACTAAGCGGGATCAGATCATGTAATTGATCTGTTGATAAATTAGGTGTATCCATAAGATCATCTTGAATAAAAAAATGAAGCATACAAAAAATATTAGCAACACCCATACGATGCGATAATTCAGGTAACGATTGCAGATGAAGGGAAGAAACAGTAGCTGAAGAGGGATGACTGACTGCTTTAGCCGTATGAGCTTGAATCGTTTCGGCTATCCAGAAAGGTAACAAATAACAGACATAATTTTTGGTGCTATGTTTTTGCCGGATATCAAATTTGGCTAGATAGGCTAATCCTAATTCATGTAGTGGCTTTGGAAAATGGGCTACTTTTTGCTTCGCTTCCTCAAAGACAGCATCTAATTGAAGTTCAAATGGTTTTAACCAAAGCATTAGCTTCCACTCCTCAAATTCTTATATAAGCAAAGAACTTTTTACAGGTAGTATACGACATCATTTGAATATATTGGATGTTCATGTGCTATTATATCGAACTTTATACACGTTGACTAACAAAATTATCAATAATACATGTATGATATTGTCGAAAATCATACATATAGCCTGAGTAGATAGACATATTCATAAAGATAAAAAATAAATTACTAGGGAATAGATACAAAAAGTGAATACCGCTCGTCTTTCTTATAGCTGCAGCGGAAAGGAGCATGAAAACATGGACATTCCGGAACCGGAACAATTTCAACAGATATTTTATGAACATTATCCAATCGTCAAACGTAAACTTCATGCATTGTTACGTGACGAAGCTATAGCCGATGATCTGGCACAGGAAGTCTTTCTCCGTCTATATCGCAATCCACCCGATGATCCGCAAGCGATAGGGGCTTGGCTACACAGAGTTCTGACCCGGATTGCTTATGATTATATGGATAAAAAGGCAAGAGAACGCCGACTGCAAAATAAACAAGAACAATACTATGATCTTCAACACTCTCCACCTTCGGGTGAGGATATCGTGATACAGCAAATGGAACAAGAAGAGGTACAAGAATGGCTGGAACAATTACCTCAACGGGATAGGCAAGCTTTACTCATGAAATACTCGGGTTACAGTTACGCAGAGATCGCTGAAGAACTTCAATTAAAGCAACCTATTGTCGGTACATTACTACATCGGGCAACCAATAAATTACGTAAAAAGATGCTACGTTCTACGTAAATAAAGAGCAAAAGGAGGAATAGACGTGAGCAAGTTTCCACAAGACCCTAATAACATCCAGCCTACAGAGCCAGTAGATTCATCCAATGCCACAGATGAAGCATGGGCAAAATTAAAAAGCCAGCTTGTTAATGAAACGCCACATTCTAACTGGGAAAAATGGGCTAATGAACCGCATTTATTTCAAATCGATGATCCATCATCTCAACCACAACAATCTCAAAGGAGTGTAATTACTATGAAAAAATCTAATGAAGAACAATCATATACTTCATCAACAGAAACAGAACCAACCGTTAAGCGTCGTCGTAAAATGAGTTTCACTCGCAAAAGATGGACAACAGGTATTGCTGCGTGTGTAGTCGCTGGAGCAGTAATCGCTACTCCATTTGGCAATAATGCGATGGCTGCCTTATTGGATCAATTTCGTGTACAGACATTAACAGCTGTAGATAGTCAGCAATTGTCTGACATGTTCGATCAATACAGAGGTGACGCTGAATTTGATGAACAAGAAAATCGATTTGGAATATTTAGTTCGACGTATGGCAATATAGAAGGAGACTTTAGTCCTTCCAAAGCAGCAGAGTTATTAAATTACACATTAGTTAAAGAAGCTGCCCAAGATAATAAAGAAACGGTAAATGTACAAAGTTCAAGAACAAGGACATTAATTATGAATATAGATGAGGTTAACAAAGCGATCCAAAGTCTAGGCGGAAAAGAATTGTTACCTCAATCCCTTAACAATACTCCGATAAGTATACATTTCCCGGAAAGCATTTATTACACGATGTTTAAAGGTGAAAATGTAGCATCTTTGACTCAAACTAAAGTTCCAACAGTCCAATTTGATGCTTCTGTTTCGACAGATGAAGTATTTAAAGCGATTGCTGATCTGCCATTCTTGCCACAATCGCTTAAAGACGAATTGCAAAGTGATAAAGTTATTAACGGTTCACTGCCATTACCTGTTGAATCAGGAGGTAAAACGGAACGTCTGACTATCGCAGGAGAACCTGTTTTGATCTCATTCTATAAAGTTAATGATGATGGAATAACTTATAGTGCAACATGGCTTCACAATGGAGAATTGTTTACATTTGATGGTGGGAGTGCCTATACCACATACGAATCATTTACAAAAGAAATCGAGAAGTTGATTCAATCATGAGTACAATGGCGATCGATATTCAGCAGTTAACAAAAGAATATGATAATGGTCGTGGTTGTCGCAATGTAACGATTAGTGTGGGAGAAGGGGAAGCCTTTGGCTTCCTCGGTCCCAATGGCGCAGGGAAAAGTACACTAGTCAAAATGTTAGTTGGATTAACAGCCCCCACTTCAGGAAGTGCTACATTATTTGGTGATCCTATTGGTTCTTTAGAAGCCAAGCGACATATCGGTTATTTACCCGAGCTATATCGTTACCAAGAATGGTTAACCGGTGAAGAAGTCGTTCGGTTGCATAGTCGTCTGTGTGGAATGGATCAGAGTACAATTAAGCCGCGAATCAAGCAATTGTTAGATCAAGTAGGTATCGGTAAGCGTGGAACAGACAGAGTCAAACATTATTCTAAAGGGATGCAACAACGTCTAGGGATGGCTTGCGCATTAGTCAATGATCCACCTATTTTATTTCTCGATGAACCTTCTTCAGCTTTAGATCCAATCGGTCGCTTAGAAGTACGTGAACTGCTTAAAAATTTAAAAAATGAAGGTAAAACGATCTTTTTAAATTCTCATTTGTTAGAAGAAGTAGAAAGTCTATGTGAACGCATAGCGCTACTGAATAATGGACAGATTTTGCGTCATGGACAAGTCAGTCAGGTCTTATACACCCAGACCAAATGGAGATTCAAAGTGGGTGGATTCACACCTGAGATTCTACCGTGGTTAAGCGAGACTAGCGGTATTTCGATAGAGCGATATGCTACACCAACGATATTATCTGCAACGGCCACACTGCCTGTAGGACAAGAGACTGTCTGGTTAGAAGCAACGATAGATAATGAAGAGCAGATTGGTTGGTTGAACACATTAATCGTGAATCAAGGGATGACCTTATACAATGTAGAACCGGTCAAAGAAAAATTAGAAGAATGGTTTATGGATGCCGTATCCGGGCTAAGTCACAGGGGGGAGCAATAATGACAACAGTGATTGGCATGACCTGGAAAGAATTAATGCGTAAAAAAGTGGTTTTAATGACACTGATTATGACCGTATTATTTATTATCGTTTTTTCATTTATTGCTCGAATTCTTGGAAAAACATCTGGTATAGAACCAAGTCAGCAGTTAGTAGCCCAGTTTATGACAGGAGCTTCTATTTTGACATTAGGTTTCTTTTTTGGCAGTTTTATTTTAGCTTTTTTAATTATTTTCAGCTCGTTTTCTTCCATATCTGGAGAAGCTGAAGTGAGTATGATGCAATCGATGTTAACCCGTCCGATTCAGCGTTGGAAATGGTATCTAGGACGTTGGCTAGGATATACGTTATTTGGTATCGCTTATGCTTTAGTTTTGTATATTGCGATTGTTGTTATTGCGAACATCTATGCGACTGTACCGCAAAGTCTTGTTGTACATATACAATCGTTTTTATTATTTGCACTTACCGTACCTCTACTGGTTACTGTGACTTTACTGGGAGCCACCTTTTTTTCGGCATTGGGAAATGGTGTATTTATGACCATGTTATATGGAGCAGGTTGGTTAGGTGGTATGGTAGAGAAATTATCCAGTAGTGCTGAATTGAAGCCAGAAATGGCTCGTTCTCTGTATAATATTACAGGCATGATTTCATTAGTGATGCCAGCCGATGCAATCCAGCGTAAAATGTTAGCGGTTATACTAAATGTAGATCAATTAGCAGGGATGTTTAATATTGATGAGCAAATGCGTGCCGGTATGGGAGTTGGTCAAGTACCATCTGCTACATTTATTTTTTATGCTGGTATTTATACAGTTATTTTCTTCTTCTGGGGAATGCGTCGCTTTTATAAAAAAGATTTTTAAACGATATGACAGAAGATTCTATTGCTTACAGAGCGTTCTTCTATACGCAATTACGCGTTTAGTAAGAACGTTTTTATTTTGGAAATGATACTAACCATAGAATATGGTAAAATGTTCAAGATGAAATGTGTAAGTAGAGCAAGGAGATGAATGTATTATGAAACACCAATTTGTATTGGATGCTAATTGGCAGGGTGGACGTAATAGCGAAGGAACGATCGAATCAGGCAATCTCAAAACAGCGATCTCGATTCCGCAACCTATGGGCGGACCAGGTATAGGTACTAATCCTGATGAGATGTTGTTAGGGGCAGCCGCAACTTGTTATATTATTACACTTGCAGCGATGCTTGAACGTTCCAATATTACTGTTGCACGTCTGACAATGAAGTCTGAAGGTATTGTAGATGTGACCAATAATATTTTTACGTACGAACAATTGATTCATCGACCTGAAATTGTATTAAGTGCCGAATCAGCCGATCAAGTTGAAAAAGCAACTGTACTTGCACACAAAGCAGAGCAGTCTTGTATGATCTCACGTGCGATTGCTGGTAATGTGACGATCACGACCCAACCGTTAATTAGTATTGCTGACTAAGTAAAATACTCCAAACTCTGAGGAAAGAAGGTCATGATACATGGGAACCAAATTACCTTTATCACCGTTAGTTAAATTGCTAGATATGAATGAACACCGCGAAGGCGGTTGGTATAAAGAAATGTGGAAAGCTTCTTTTGAAATTCCAAAAGATATTTTACCAGAACAATATTCAGGACCGCGTTTTTCAGCAACATCAATCTATTTTATACTGCATGGTGATGAAATCTCAGATTGGCATGTTGTTCACTCTGATGAATTGTGGTTGATTCATTCCGGTAGCCCGCTAGAATTAACGCTAGGTGGTAAAGGCGATCAACCGATAGAAGGCAAAAAAATGATTTTGGGTATGGATATCGAAGCTGGACAGACACCACAAGTATTGATTCCAGCAGGAGAATGGCAAATGGCTAGACCACTTGGGAATGATCCTGTATTTGTATCATGTGTGGTGGCGCCGGGATTCCATTACGATGATTTCAAATTGATTGAACGCTAGGACCAAATGAGATGAAATGGTATACGTTTGGACAAATGATCGCTAGTATTCGTGTGGGTCAAAAAGCCAGTACTATGGATGGAGCACGTATTATCATGCGTACAACCAAAGGCATCATTTGGTTCAATGGTAGAGAGCAAGGACAATACGTCCAAATCAAAGATTATTTATTTTCAGACTTATGGCATATGTACGAAGATGAAGAAGGATTGATCTCTTCTTCCGAGCGTGAGCAGTATGAACAGCATGAATACGAAATGATCGAAAATCAATATGTGGAATGGTGGACTGAACGTAAACAGTCCTTAAAGTAAGCTATTTCTATAAATTGTATAGTCTATGTTATCCAAAAAAAGGTCCTGAATAGCATTTACAGTGCTGACAGGACCTTTATTTATAGATTTATTCAGTCCGCTACGTTACAATAAATAAAGGTATCTTTTCCATAAATTAATAGTCCGATTTTATGGAAATAAGGTGTAGTCCTATGCGGTTCATGGTATGATACTAAAAAAAGAATCGAATTTTGTCGATATTCGGGCATTTAGATTTTTAATACGGCTAAAAGGCATGGAGCAAGTGCGGCTGATATAGATGGGGGTTAATTTCCTAAAATGAAACAACGTAAGAGCCTGGTACCCAAACCTTTTCCGGTGACTGTATATATTTTGGCTGTTATGACAGTTGTGTTGATTATTGTGAATACTACCTATTATGTAACAACACGAAAAGCATTGATTTCGGTCCAAGAACAAAATATGCGTGCAATCACTGATCAGATTAGATCATCTATCAAATTATCTCAAAGTGGAGAAGCTTTTGTAGAGGACTTGATAGGCGAGAACCTGAGAATGGCAGCTCAAGCTGCACAGTCTAAGATTGGGTCAGACATGAATGAAGTTACCAATCAACAACTTGCTGAAGTGAGCAAAGAAGTAGGTGTAGATCGGATTACACTGTTAGCTCCTTCAGGTAATAATATTGTTCCTATACGTTCTTCAGACCCTAATGAATTATCGGTGAAAGAAGAATGGCGAGCAGATTGGCTCAAAGCGGTTCAAGAATTGCTTGCTCGCAAAACGCCTACTGTCGATATTGGACAGAAGCTACCTGATTATTGGGGAGCGCCTATGATCTCCAAAGTAGATAATGCTAACTCTGCTGGTGAAAAGTGGGGTTATTACTACGATGGCAAAACGAATTATGTGATAAATGTCTATACGAATGATAAGTCTGTACGAGAATTTCAAGAAAAAACAGGCGTAGAAGCGATTATTCGTGAAATCCTGAATGGTGAGCGTAGTCGTCAGACATTAGGAATTGCTATTTTTAATCCGCCTATCTTTCTCGATCAAGCGAATCAATTCAATTCGCATGGTGTGATCTGGTACTCTGATAATGAGACATTATATAACGATTACTCTTATAAGAGTGCTACCGACAAAACAAATATTAAGCAAGTTAATAAATCAGGGAATACCATATCTATTACAGATGAATTTGATAATGTCCCTGTGCTCAAAACATTTATACCGGTAGAGTTAACGTATCCTGCTATTATAACGGTCGTATCGGATTTGACAGAAGTTCAGCAGACACTCAATGAACAACTGATCCGATTAACACTGACGATTTCTGCTTGTTCAATCGCTATTATTGCGTTGGTATTGGGATTGATCACTATTCTGAATCGTCGCACCGAAGCAGCAGCGCAAAGTGTGCAAAATGTCTATTTGGAAAATATAGACGCACTCTTTAACTCGATCAAAGAACAACGTCATGATTTCAACAATCATGTGAATACGATTCAATTATTGGTCAAAATGAAAAAATATGACGACTTATCGACGTATACCGCTGAGCTGGTAGGGGAATCGATTGCGATGAATCAGATTATCAATATCAATCTGCCTGCATTGTCTGCATTGATTCAAGCCAAAACCACACAAGCGTATGACCGTCGAATCAAGTTCGAATATGATATCAGT
This sequence comes from Paenibacillus sp. KACC 21273, assembly GCF_028736095.1. Classification (NCBI taxonomy): domain Bacteria; kingdom Bacillati; phylum Bacillota; class Bacilli; order Caryophanales; family Paenibacillaceae; genus Paenibacillus; species Paenibacillus sp. KACC 21273. The sequence goes on along the minus strand of NZ_CP117876.1, from coordinate 4,289,269 downwards.
AATCTCAAATCGGTTCAATTTGGGACAGTGAAATCGACAGAACTGGTTAAGATTGTTAGTAATCTAATTGATAACGCTTTTGATGCTGTGAGCGAAACCGACAAACCGGATAAAATGGTCAAAGTGACCGGACGTGTTCGCGGAGAACAGTTAACCTTCACAGTTGGAAATAATGGCAATCCGATTCCCGAAAAATTAAAACAACAAATTTTCGAAGCAGGATTCAGTACCAAGCCGCTTAACCGCAAAAATTCAGGATTAGGTCTGGCAATAGTACAGAAAATTTTGTCCAAACATCGGGGTATCATTCGGGTTGAAAGTGATGAAGAATGGACAGAGTTCTCTGTTCGTTTACCACTTTAATTCTAAAGTATGCCATGCAAGACATGGATCAAGTGAATCTTTATAATCATACTCTATATGTTCGTAACATATGGAGATAAGCTGATAACAGCACAAATAAAACCGCTACATTCTCTGTCACAAGAGAACATAGCGGTTTTATTTATTTTAAGAATCTTGAGGCAATGTGGATTGTGGTCTGGAAGCATGAGTCCGTATCGAATGATTCCCTTTTTTGCCTGCTGATCCGGTTAACCATTGTCCTCCCGGTAAGCGAGAGAGTCCGCTCGTTAGTGCGATAGCTGTAGGAGCTACAATCATAAAGGTAAGGATTGTGAGCACAAGATTCAGTCCAGGAGCTGTGATCTGGCGGGTAAAGTAAGACACGCCCATCAATATTAGGGCATGAGATAGATAACCACCAAAGGAGTAGCGTCCACACCACTGAAGAAAGCGAACCATTACACTTTTTCGTTCTACAAGGTATAAAGCTAATCCGTACATCAACAACATATGACTCACGACCGCCAAAAAGGTAGTCGGCTTGAGATATGTCGATACATTTAGATTAATAGCTACAGGATCAAAGCGTAACAGATCATAACCTAACCAGATATACATAATCAAAAACGATACAGCCGTCCAGGGCAGTATTTTGATGATCATCGCTCTCCAACGTTGAATTGCAGAACCACAGATTCCACCCAGTACAAAATAAAAAAAGTAAAAGATAAATTCGCTAGTACGATGATCTAAAATAATTTTCCAGATCCCCTGTACATTCCACGTAGGCATAGCATAATAGCATAACCACATTAACCAGCCATAGATGATTCCGATGACGATTAACATAATAACGATATGTCGCTTTTGCTCGTGTGGTGAGCGATTTTCCAATAATCGTGTTTGAAATTGCTTACCGAGCCAGCGGAAAAGCGGGAATAACAGATAAAATTGAAAAATCATAATTACAAACCAGAGATGATATCCATTGGTAGGTGCGAATAATTGCTGTACAATATCTTGCAAACTATCTGCTCGAAGCAATGGCGCGTTAAATATCCACTGCATGACGATCCAATAAATGATTGTCCATACAACAAAAGGAATATAGATATCGCCAATCCGTCTAAAGATAACCGAACGGTATTTGCGTCCATCTCCATATTGATAAAATAAAATAGCTCCGGCTAAAAAGACAAACGTTAACGTACCAAATCGTGTAAAATGATAAAGCATACCTAACATTATCGAATCAGCTTGTATACTGCCACTTCGATAAATATATTCACCAATCGAATGTTGCATCACGACCGCCAAAAAGGCAAACCCACGTAGCAATGCCCATTCATTGATCCGTTCTCTAGACATATATTCACCTCAATCATCCATAACCATTCTTTACACTAGTAAAGCAGTATATCAGACAATTGTTAATAGAAGATGAATTATATTTGTTTTATTATCAACAGATGTCGACTAAAAAAAGAACTTCCTTGAAAGAAAAGGAAGGTCTTTGAAGTATATGGTAATCGAATGTTATTGTACCGCTACATTCCATTTCGAAAAATTAATTTGACCATCACCACCAAATATTTCTGTACCAAATTCCACACTACTTACATATTTCGTATTTGCCATCCATTTTTTGCTGTTCACCAGATAATCGGTAAAGTTTTTCACATTCAATGAAGCGCTAGAGACATTAGAAGTACGTACAAAAGAGAACACATTCCATCCTTTACCATTACCAGCATCAAGCCAACCTTTGTGCACTTTCCAGCTACTGCCGCCGATCGTGACGGTCTCAACATAAGAACCAAGTGGCCCTGCATTCGTATTATTTAACCAGATCATTACTTCATCGGTAGGGGTAGAATCCCAACTAGCTTTGTTCGTATTGTGGAACCAGATATCATAAGCCGCATTGTACGTTCCGTCTGCTTTGATAGAATACGCTACATTGGTATTGATATTTTTATTGTCGGAAAGTCGAGTAGGGAAACCACTACCCGGTGTATATCCTTCTGTCCAATGCCATCCGCTAACAAGCGATGGATACGCTTTGACAGAAGATGTAGTGCTTGGCCAGTGCCATACCCAGCCTAGATCGGTATCACTGTTATGATAGACTGTTTGCCACCATCCTTGAACCGTATCCTGACCCCACACATTGTTAAATACATAGTACTTATTGTTAGCAAAATTGAGCTTATCATAGGCTGTAGATGAGGAAGCGGCTGAAGCCTGAAGCGGTAAAACCATAACCAACGATAATACCACCGTGAATACCAAAAAACGAGACCCTAGACGATGACGAATCCATTGAGTAATCATAAATGTCCTCCTTGAATAATGGGATTAGTGTGCTGTACACTGACCCGATTATACCAGTCATTTTATGGAATTATAACCATTTCTGACTATAATGATATGTCATATAAATATGTTGAAATGCGTTATTTTTGCACCAAAATAGGTCTTTATATAACCCTGAAAAGATTGTGTCTATAGACCTATTTTCCAAATATGGAATTGACAATGTCAAAATATACCGAGTATGATGGCTATATTATAAACAAGGAAGGAGGTTGAAGGACATGATTTTACGCAATGATATGAATATTCAGAACCCGTATCAGCCGGATCAGCATATTGATCTAGGATTACAAGATGAACGTAATATCAACTGCTGCTTGAAAACTTCATACACTTGCTTCATGTTCTTCAATCTCTTACGGACGACATAAACTGCAATACGGAAATAAAAGCTTAGTTTATATTGGAACAGTTACTTTATACATAATTGTGTATATTCAATGCTAACTAGCTAAATAATTTCCAGTTCAATCTGTGCCATGATCCAATTAGGCATCGAATTAAATATGCAGGGTTTATTGGATAGCAAATAGTGCCGTTACACCTATTTGCCTCATAAACCACCAGCCGCAGACCGTATACAGGGGTCCGCGGCTTTTTTATGTCTTTAACATCCATAAAGTTTATAAAAAGGATTTTAATACCTTTTTCTAATCAGTGTAAATCACTAAGTACAACATATTAATGTAACCCAAATAAATCAAAATCATGAAATAAAACCATTTCAATATTGAATACGTCTTACTAATGAAATATATCTCTAACAGACATATTCAATTCAAATGAACCTTTTCAACATATAGAACTAATAGCTATAGACGATAACTATAAATCGAATAACAAGCTTAAAATGAACTATTCCATATCAGCAAATAAATTAAAAATAAGATCGTCAAAAAATATCATAAGCAAGAAATTATAGAACAAGCAATTATAAAAAAAGGATATCTGTAGCTCACTGATATTCATCAACACAACACTAATATCCAAACACCGAGCATCAATAAAAATGAAAAGATAAAACACAAATACAAATCACAAAATCAAAATAACCACCCATCAAAGCAGTAATCTAATTGCTGCATCTCCTCCAAAAGGAGAAAATAAATAACGCTCTAACTCATCGTTTTTTATCGAAAAGGAAAATTACCACCCAGCACAGAGCGAAAGAAATAAAATGGATTCTGAAAGAGCGCAGCGCTCGCATTTGAAATGGAATCCCGACTGCTTGCAGTCTTATCAAGGGATTCCATTTCAACAGCGACGACAAGAACCATTTTATTTCTGTAGCGGTTTCTAATCCAAAAAAACGTAAAGTGAATTTTCACCCATCCCCTTCATATGAAAGGAGTGATCGATCATGCCCGTTACTCAAGCCATGACTTCTATCATTCAGACTGAATTAAAACGTATTGAACAAGAACAACAAGTTCGTATTTTATATGCTTGCGAATCCGGTAGTCGCGCATGGGGATTTCCTTCTCAAGATAGCGACTATGATGTGCGCTTTATTTATGTTCATCCTCCAGAATGGTATTTGTCGATTTTCAACAGGCGCGACGTTATCGAATATCCAATTAATGAGCAGTTAGATATTAACGGTTGGGACTTGCGTAAAGCATTGAATTTGTTCCGCAAATCCAATCCACCATTATTGGAATGGTTGCATTCCCCTATCCCATATGCCGAAAATGGTTCACTTGCTGAGCGAATTCGAAACGTATCACCAAACCATTTTTCTCCTCGTTCGTGCATGTATCATTACCTGCATATGGCGAAAGGGAACTTCCGTGGGTACTTGCAAGGCGATACCGTCAAAATCAAAAAGTATTTTTACGTTTTGCGTCCGATACTGGCTTGTCTGTGGATCGATGAAAAAGGAACGATGCCACCGGTAAGCTTTGATGAGTTAATTGATGAAATGTTGCCACCGGGGCAACTTCGTAGTGATATCGATCAACTACTGACTCGTAAAAAAGCAGGCGAAGAATTTCATTTAGAACAACAGATTCCATCGATCCAGAACTTTTTGACCGATATGATCGATATTTTAGAACAACAAGTCGTGCATATGCCTACTTCTGAACAACTGCAAGATGAGCTATTAGATCAGTTGTTTCGGGAAACACTGCAATATGCGTATCCAAACGAAGTTTCGCTTTTGTAAGCAGACTCGTTTACAATAATAAAGAAGCCTCTGTAAACATAGAGGGGCTGAATTGAAAGAGGTTTTACCGATTATGAGCACTCCAATATCATCTTCTTATATTCATGAAGTAAAACTTCCTGCGGGAAGTGTACATGTCTATGCCAATCCAGAATTATTTGCAGGATTGGATTATAAAGTATTTAATATGGCTAATAATAATTTACAAATCCCGGGTATTCAGTATATGGGATATACACCTGATGTGCATGTGGGCATCGGCACATGTATTGGCACAACTGCGGTCTGGGATGCAAGTGCTGGTTATGTATCACCTTCGATTGTAGGTAGCGATATCGGCTGTGGTATGCGTGTTCATCTAACGAATTTGCATCGGGATGATCTGCAAGATGTAAAATTACGCCGTAAATTAGTCAAAGCTATCGAAAAATATTTACCGATGGAATCCCAGCAACGAGGACATTTTGCAGATTTACGATTAGAACATGTCGTACGCAAAGGATTACATGGTCTACCGGGCAAATATGTACCGGATAGCTATACACCGAAAAAATCGACATCGCTGACTCATGTAGAAGAAAGCCGTTTTTCTTTTGATGAAGAAGTGTTAAATGGTGTTCGAGATCAGACATGGGGTAGAGCGCATCGTCAACTAGGCACACTTGGTGGTGGCAATCACTTTGCAGAGATTCAGGCGCTTGAAATTGATGAAGAAAACCGTCATATCGCTGAAGCATGGGGCATGAGTGACGGACAAATTGTTGTGATGATTCATTCTGGCTCACGTTCATGGGGCGGAAGTGTTAGTCAGGAAAGCAATCGTGTGATGCTTTCTCAGATGCAACGATTGGGATTAGGAACAGCCGATCCTAGACTGGCTTTTCTACCTTTATCTCATCCTGAAGGTCAGTATTATGTGAATATGATGTATTCGGCGCTGAACTATGCTACAGTGAATCGTCATCTGATCGCTTATAGTATTCGTGAAGCGTTCCGTGATGTATTCGGTCGTTCCTGTGAAATGCGTACACTGTATGATCTAATGCACAATTATGCGTGGGCAGAAGAGCGTGACGAAGGAGCTGTATTTATTCATCGTAAAGGAGCCACTCGTGCTCTTCCAGCCGGTCATGCAGGTAATCCGAAGCCTTATCTCGCTACAGGTCATCCCGCATTGATCCCAGGTTCGATGGGCACTTCATCGTATATTATGGTGGGTCAGCCCGGTGGATATGATAATTATTATTCGATCTGTCATGGTGCAGGACGTGCACGTTCTCGGTCAGCGACCAAAAAATTAGTGACTGTCGATCAATTTGCCAGTTCACTTCAAGTCGGTACAGCCGATGAGATCGTCGTTAATCAGCGTTCACTGGAATCAATATTAGATGAGTCACCACAAGCATATAAAGATGTAGATCAGATTATTGAAAGTGTTACAGGAGCAGGACTTGCTTCTGTAGTCGCTAAATGTAAGCCGCTTGCGGCAATCAAGGGGGCTAAATGAATGGATTCACTTTTTCAGACAAGTCATACTAACGTGGAACCGATCGATAGTGAAAACACTCCTGAAGCGATTGTGATTTATACAAAAGATGAACAGAAATTACCTACTGAATATGCAGATTATGCTCGGGTGATTAAAGGAATTGAAGAATCGTTAACAGCGCGTTATGGAGTGACTTATAAATTATATTCAAGCAGTGATCCGAATACTGAATATTGGGAATTACTTGACGAAGATTTGCGTCATAATAGCACCGATGTAGAGCATGTTATTCGTATCTATGATCGCTTGGAAGAACGTACTTTTGTCTATGACGGAGATCGTACAGAACCTGATTATTGTGTACATCCTTCAGTGATGAATAATGTATTTGCGTATGCGCAAGCAGGTGTAGCATTAGCACGTATGCCGGTATTCCGTCCGCATGGAGTCAGCAGTGAAGATCTTGTTTTTGCAACAAGTGATGAATCGTTATTGAAATTTCTGGGGGATGTACGTGTACGTCAGCGGGAGCAAAGTTTGCGTCGTGTGACGGTGTTTACAGATACACGTCATGGCATCAATCGTCAAATGGAACCGGTGAGTCGTGCGGTTTCACGCGATGATGTGATTATGGCTCCAGAGATCAAACAAGATATTTATCGTTCATTAGATCGCTTTTTTGCAGAAGATCGTTCTTTTTACAAAACGTATGATATTCCGTATAAACGTGGTATTTTACTATACGGGCATCCCGGTAATGGTAAAACAACACTGGTAAAATCGATTGCTGGTAGTGTACCGGGACCTGTCGCGTACTGGCAGATTACAGAGTATACAAGCAGTGAATCGATCGAAGAAGTGTTCGATGCGGCTGTGCGTATGACCCCGATGGTGCTTGTGATCGAAGATATCGATTCGATGCCCAAAGATGCACGTTCGTTCTTTTTGAATACATTGGATGGAGCAACGTCCAAAGAAGGTGTATTTTTGATCGGAACGACTAACTATCCTGAAAAAATCGATCCTGGTTTGATGAATCGTGCCGGACGTTTTGATCGTGCTTATGAGATTATTTTGCCTGATGAGAAATTACGAGCAGAATTCTTTTATCGCAAACGTCTGCATGAATTTGCAGGAGACGATATAGTGCAGGAAACAGCCAAGTTAACAGAAGGATTTACTTTTGCTCAACTTGGCGAATTATATATCTCGGCAGCATTGCACTGGCATGAAGATGGTCAATTGGATATGAAAGAATTGATTCAAGGACTTCGCGGTGAATTGGATAAAAGTCGCAAAGGCGTATGGCTTCATAATGGTGAAGGTCGAGTCGGTTTTCATTTCTAAGTAGCCTATGATGATCGTAATAACGTTCTCTAATGATTGTTTTATAAAAGGATTGGAAAAGTAGAGTTTTTTACTTTTCTAGTCCTTTTTTTTGTGCTTAGCAAAAGTAATATATATATGATTTACTACTAAATAGAAAAATATGAAATTTTCGGTATTCTTATATGTAATTATTAGATTAAATAATCTATTTCTTATTAGATGCGATATGAAAATAGAATCATAAAATACATCGTTAATCGTATATGGAATAAAAATACATAGAAATATATAATTGGATACATCGCAAAACAGTAACAAAAGATTGCGATAGAAAGGAGTATCGTTCAGTAAAAGGCTTGGGAGTCTACAGGGTACAGCGATCACAATATAATCATTCAGGAGGGTATACAATGACCAAAAGAAGTAAAACATCTTTCGCAGGGATGACGATGTCTTTCCTTAGTGTAATCATGTTATCCACATTGTTGTTTCCGGGACTCACAATGAGTTATACACATGCAGCATCAACAGGTGGATATGCTACTACAACAGGTTCAAATGAAGCCGCTGTAACAGTAACGACACTTGCTGAATTGAAAAATGCCTTTAATGCAGGCAAACATCATATTGTGATCAAAGGCAATATTTATGGTGGAGCCAAACCATTAACACTTACGTTTGCTACAACCAATTGGAATAATACAACGATCGAAGGGGCAAGCGGTGGAGGAGCAGTATTACAAAATATTCAGTTAAAATTCAGTGGCGAAAATCTTCCAGCAGGAACAAATATTGAAAATGTAGTGATCAAAAATATTACGTTCTACGGAAATATTAAAGATTTGCAAAACTTAAGTGGAGCAGATACACAGCCCGGTGGGATAGGTACCAACTATTTGGGAGTCTCTTTCCGCCGTACAAGCAATATTTTGGTAGATCATGTCACTATGTATAATATCAGCGATGATCTATTTGTTATCTCGCAAGGTTCTGATTATGCGACTTTGTCAAACAGCCACTTTTATTTTACAGATAGCTGGTTAAAAATGAATCCTAATCCGATCTGGAACTGGGTAGGAAGCAATCAAGATTTGGCTTCTGAACGGTTGGCATTGATTATCGGCTCTAACAAAAATGATTCGTATACTTATGGTGGTGGCAAATTACATGTGACTATGCATCACAACTGGTTCGGGCCTAATCTAAAAGGACGTCCATTGTTACGTGGATATGTGCATATGTATGATAACTACTTTGATAACAGTACAACACCATCAGGCAATAATGCACAAGGTTATTCACAACAACAATATAATGCAGCACAGATCGGTAGTGGAGGTAACATTTTTTCGGAAAATAACTATTTTTACAAAACCAATAACAGCCATCAAATTGGTCTAGACAGTAATGGGGATGCTTATAAATTTTATGAACGCAACAATGTGTATAATGCAGTTACAGGAACATCGGCTATAGGAGCAGCATTTCCAGGTGGAACATCATTCCCGTATAGTTATTCGTTAGACCCGGCAGCCAATGTACCGAATCTAGTCCAAGCTAATGCAGGTCCTAAATAACAAGCAGGTAATTCATAAGAGAATGATTGTCAAAAACAGAAGAGTCTGCTAGAATAAACAAAAATGAATGTAAGCGTATTCATAAACACTAAATTTACAACGTTGTAATTTTAAAAGGTAAAAAGGATAATGCAAAATAAAAAGAATAATTGTGCTGAATCTATTGTTTTTTAAATGAGAATATAGAACACAATCACTTTATATTTTGCTTATCTTTTTATTTTTATATCAAAATTACAACGTTGTAATTAAGTGAACTATTCAAAGCTATACCGATGAAAGTAGTGAAAGGAAGTGGTCTATAGTGGGTCAAAAAGCAATCTCATTTATGAAATTGGTCAAGCGGGATAAGTACTTGTTGATTATGTTTGCACCTGTTTTTGTGTATTATGTGATTTTTATGTATATTCCTATGCCCGGTGTACTGATTGCTTTCAAAAATTTTACGCCAGGACAGGGCATTTTCGGTGGAGATTGGGTAGGGTTGCAATGGTTTGCTCAATTTGTTCACTCTATTTACTTCTGGCGGTTGTTACGCAATACGTTTTTACTCGCTTTTTTACCTCTACTTTTTGGATTCGGTATTCCTATTTTATTCGCGGTATGTATTGTTGAGATCAAAAATCAAGTGTTTAAACGATTTGCTCAAACGATTACGTATTTACCTCATTTTATATCCACAGTCGTCGTTGCCGGTATGTTAATCAATTTTTTATCCCCAGCTGATGGAATTGTGAATACATTGTTAGCAAGATTCGGTTTTGAAAAAGTGAATTTTATGATGGAAGCAGGTTGGTTTCGAACGATTTTTACCAGTTCTGAAATCTGGCAAAGTTTTGGGTTTAGCTCTATTATCTATATCGCTGCTATTATGAGCATCGATCCTGAAATGTATGATTCCGGCAAAATTGATGGTGTTAGCAAATTTCAAGAATTATGGCATCTGACATTACCAAGTATTAAGCCTACGATTGTTATTTTGTTGCTGTTATCTCTGGGTGGGATTATGAGTGTCGGTTTTGAAAAAGTATATCTACTCTACAATGGTGCAACCTATGAGACAGCAGACGTATTATCCACCTATGTATATCGTATGGGTATAGAAGGGCAAAATTACGGATTTGCGACAGCGGTCGGTTTGTTTAATTCTATCATTACATTTGTGCTTGTGTTCACAGTGAACCGGATAACAAGACGTATGACTAATATGTCTCTCTGGTAGTTTTGTACATGGTAGCCAGAGTACCTAAAGGAGACGCACATGAAAAAATCTATGCTCGAAAGTCCGCATCGGTCGTATGTGAAGATCAACAGCGATACATTTACACCTAAAAAATCATTAAGCGATCGTACATTTTACGGATTGATTTATGTTATGACGATTGTGGCGATTATAGTGACTTTGTATCCATTCTTGTATGTACTGAGTATTTCATTTAGTTCTGTAGAAGCGATTGATCAGCAGAAAGTCATTTTATTTCCGGTAGGCTTTACATTGTCTGGTTACAAAATGGTGTTGCAGTATCAAGAGCTGTGGGTCTCCTTTTACAATACACTCTGGTATACGGTTGTAGGGACTGTACTGAATATTTTATTTACCTGTTTGGCGGCATTTCCTTTATCCAGACCTCGATTTTTTTTACGTCGCAAATTGAATTTTTTTATCGCGTTTACAATGTACTTTTCCGGTGGATTGATCCCTGTGTATATGTTAATTACTTCGTTAGGGTTATACAATACACGCTGGGCTATGGTGTTACCTGTGCTAGTGATTACATTTAATGTCATGATCTGTCGATCTGCTTTTGAAGGAATACCGAATGAAATATTTGAGAGCGCTAACATTGATGGAGCGAACGATATTACGATGTTATTTAAATTAGCGATTCCGATCATTAAGCCTACACTGGCTGTATTGACACTTTATTATGCAGTCTATCACTGGAATAACTTTTTCTCGGCTCTACTATATCTGGGGCAACAGGATTTGCAACCGCTACAGATGTTTTTACGCAGAGTGTTAATTATGGCTTCGCCTGAAGTGATGCAGAAAATGGGCGGATCAATGTCTACCAGTGCATTAGCAGTATCTACATTGCAGGTACGTTATGTTTCTATTGTAGTGAGCATTTTGCCAATTGTAATGATCTATCCTTTTATTCAACGTTATTTTGTCAAAGGAATTACGTTGGGTGCAGTAAAAGGATAAGTGGCTAGTGATATGCGAGATTCGATGAAATATGCGATTTGGGTATGATCATAAAGGGGGCAAGCAGGATGAAAGCCAAAAAAGTAAGCACACTGGTATTGGTCACAATGTTAGCAGCAAGTCTGGCAGGTTGTAACAGTGGAAGCAATGGATCACAGACAAGTGCAGCGGTCAAAGCGGAGCCGAATTTTACATATACAGGGAAAGGACCTGTAACAGCGATCAAAGATGCCGAATTGTCTGTACTTGCGACCAATGCCTGGACAACCAATGTGGATTTGGCTCATGCTAAGATCGTACAGCAAATTACAGATAATGCCGGTATTAAAGTGAATTGGGATCTGATTCCGCCTCAAAACTATGCTGATGCTGTCAATCCAAGACTTGCCGCAGGAGTAGACTTACCAGATATTATTTATATGCCTGATCAAGATCAATTAATGAAATATATCAATAGTGGTATTGTGATCCCGATCGATGAACTGTACGAAAAATACGGAGTGAATTTGAAAACAATCTATGAGCAATCTCCTGATGTCAAAGCCAGTCTAACTACGCCTAATGGTAAAATGTATTATGTACCTCAACAGACACTTACCAAAAACTATATGCCTGTATTTATGGTTAATGAACGCTGGCTACAAACTCTAGGTCTGCAAGAACCGACAACTCTGGATGAATTTACAGAGATGTTACGTCAATTCAAAACAAAAGATCCGAATCAAAATGGCAAAGCAGACGAGATTCCAATGTCGATGGAACCCAAATTTTTAGAAATGGCATTTGGCCCTGTGTTTGGATTAGATTTGTCAAATCAATTTTATGCAGATGATCAAGGAAAAGTGCATTTTAGTTATAATGAACCTGCTTACAAGCAATACTTAACTTACCTGAACAGTCTATACAAAGAAGGATTATTAGGTGTCGATTATGCAAGTACAACCAGTGATCAGGTGACTTCAAGAATTTCACAAAATGTAACCGGAGCTACATTTAATTTTAGCTGGTATATGTCGATGGTCTATAGTCCATTATTTAAAGATTACAATCCAAAAGAACCTATATTCAAAGGAATTTTACCACTTAAAGGGCCGAATGGAGATCAATTTTATATTGGGCGTACGCCTGTTAGTGGAATTTTTGGAATTTCAAGAGATAGTAAAAATCCTGCATTAGCTTTTAAATTTCTAGACTATGCTGTTAGCGAAGAAGCACAGACGTATTACACTTGGGGTATCAAAGATGATACGTATACCGACAAAGATGGCAAAAAACAGTTTACAGCTAAAGGTCGAGATAATGATTATATCCAAAAGCTAGGGATTGGGCCTGTGAATCTACCTAATATTCAATCAGCCGAATCTGCTGACGCATTAGTTCCTGCATGGCATTCGCAATTAGATAAAAAATTAGAACCGTATATCCATACTCCTTTTCCGTTTGTATATGCTCTTCCAGAAGAAGCGAGTACAGATAGTATGGCGATGCCTGATATTACTACGTATGTAGAAGAAATGAATTTCAAATTTGTCAGTGGTAGTCTGGGATTAGATCAATTCGATAATTATCTTAGTACTCTCAAAAGTATGAATATCGATCAAGTTATTGCTAACAAACAAGCTCAGTATGATCGCTATCTAGCAGCTCAGAAAAAATAATGTAATCTTATTTGCAGAGTAGAGATTTGGGAAATATTTCATTCAACCTATATAATAGAAGAATAACAAAGTATTGCCCATCTGCTCCTGATCGTTTACGAAAAAGAAGGTGTTATATGATTACTATTAAAGACATCGCTAAGCTGGCAGGAGTTAGCTATAGCACTGTGTCCAAAGCATTAAATCATGATCCACGTATCAAACACACGACACGTGAGAAAGTACTGGCTGTAGCGGAAAAGCATCATTATCGCAAAAATATTATGGCACAACAGTTATCTTCAGGTAGAAGTAATATTATCGGATTTGTACTGGATGAACTGAATAATCCGTTATTTGCCAACATATCCGGTAATCTTCATGCAGAATTAAAAAAATTAGGGTATCAAATGATTCTGGTAGTGGCTGATGAAGGTATGGACGTATTAGATCATTTACGAGTAGACGGATGTATTTTTTGGGATTATGAAATGACCGATCGAGCAGCATTCTGGCAACGATTTGCTAATATTCAAATCCCTTGTTTTGTACTAGGAACCGATGATTCACCTAATTCTCCATATATCAAAATTGACCGTAAAGAAGGTATTTACAAAGCGGTAGAGCATCTTAAAAACAATGGACATACAGAGATTGGATTTATCGGTAATTCTCAACCGATCAAGCTAGAAGGCTATCGTGAAGCATTACAACGTACAGGATTGAAATGGAATGAAGATTATATATTACCAGCATATTCTTCGTGGGAAGATGGGTATTTTGCGATTCGGAATTATAAGTGGACTTCCACATCGCCGACAGCTTTTATCGGATTGAACAATATGGTCACACGTGGTGCTCTGCGTGCTTTGCTGGAAGCGGGTTATAAAGTACCATCGGATATTTCGTTAATTGGTTATGATGATCTTCCTGATATGCAATATGCAGAAGTAGCGTTGACTACGATTGGACCACCATTAGATGAGCTAGCTATTCAAGCGGCTGAATTGATTGTGGCTTTAATTCGAGGAGAACAGGTTCAATATCCTGTAATTATCCAGCCACAATTATATCATCGTCAATCAGTTGCTTCATACAAAGCTACATAAGTGAGGAGGGTGAACTGTGCGGGATATTCCAGCTTCATTATTGGAAGTAACCGTTGCTTTGGATGGGAGCGGTGACTACACTAGCATCCAGCGTGCTATTGATGAGATACCACATCAGCGTGAATATCCTACTGTTATATATATCCAGGCTGGAACGTATTACGAAAAGCTTCATATTGAAAAGCCGTTTGTTCATTTGATCGGTGATCCTGATCAACCCACTGTTATTGTGTATGATGATTATGCACGCAAAACATTTCCTGACGGATCGCTCTATCATACTTTTTATTCCTATACTGTATTTGTAGGTAGTGATGATTTTAGAGCAGAACATCTATCTTTTATCAACAGCGCAGGTGCAGGCGAACAAGTAGGGCAAGCTTTGGCGATGTATGTGGATAGTGATCGAGCTGGTTTTTATAATTGTCGGTTTATTGGACAGCAAGATACATTGTTTACAGGTCCATTACCACCTCAGCCGATCGATCGTAGTACATTCGGTGGACCGCGTGAAGGTGTACCTCGCCATTATCAACGGCAATATTATAAGCACTGTTATATAGAAGGAAATATTGATTTTATTTTCGGCTCAGCGACTGCTGTATTTGATGAGTGTGAAATTTTTGCTAGAAAACGTGAAAGTCTGTCTACCTTATCTCAGGATGCGGAGGGTAGTCATGAACCAGTGATACATGGCTGGTTAACAGCGGCTTCCACACCAGAAGATGTGCAATACGGATATGTATTTTTGGATTGCCAGTTAACCAGTGATGCACCACCACATAGCTTTTATTTAGGTAGACCGTGGCGTAATTATGCTAAAGTGGCATGGATCAGATGTCATATAGGAGCTCATATTCATCCTACAGGTTGGGATAACTGGAATAAGCCTGAAGCACAATCGACGGTTGTATATCAAGAGTATAATAATGAGGGTGCAGGTGCTTCTATTAAAGATCGAGTATCGTGGAGTTACTTATTAGATAGTACAGAAGCAGAAGATTATACTGTCGAACATATTTTGGCAGGCGACGATGGTTGGGTACCCAAATAATTAGCAATTTATATTATCTATACTTGGTAGGAAAAGCGCGACTTCATTTAATAAAACTATAATTTTTGCCAAGCCCAATCGCTCACAATGTATAACGTAAAGTCCTGAATGATAATATTCAGGACTTTTTTTCGATTGGATTTTAAGTGAATAACAAGCAAAAAGCCTTGTATAAAGATGTTAACCATATTAAAGTAATATAAAAGTTTGAGCACGCATTTGACGCAATAAAAGAGCAATTTGTTATAAAATGATCGTTTATTCGTCATATCACCTAAAAAAGGTTTGACAAAAGGCGACAAATTTCTTAGGATTAGTGAAAACATACGTTAAATTTGGATGGAATGGGGAATAAAAAAGAATGAAGAAGCGTTTAATGTTCGTAATTACTATGGTTATGGTGTTCGCATTATTAGCAGCATGTAGTTCTGGTGGGTCTAATTCCGAACAATCAGCATCCAATGGTAGCAGTGCTGAAGGCACAGGTAAAAAGTTAAAAATGGCTCTTGTTCTTCCAGAAGAAATAGGGGTTAATCAGTTCTTCGTACAAATGGACGAAGGTTTCCAAAAAGCAGGTAAAGAGTTTGGTGTAGAGACAAAAACAATCCAGTCTTCTGACCCGACAGCATTTGAACAAAATATGCGTGCAACAGTAGCCGAAGATTATGATCTGATTATTACAGCAACGTTCCAAGCTGAAGATGTTTTGAAGCAAGTTGCAGAAGAAAATCCAGACAAATCATTTGCCATTATTGATACAACGGTTGATCTTCCTAACGTACGTAGCGTAGGATTCCGTGAATATGAAGCTTCTTATTTATTAGGAGCAGCAGCAGGACTAGCGACCAAAACTAATGTTGTTGGTATGGTAGCGGCACAAGATGTACCTTTGCTTAAAAAATACAGTGAAGGCTTCAAAGAAGGATTAGCATCTGTGAACCCTAAAGCGAAATTTTTGATTGGTTATGTAGGTAGCTTTAACGATCCAGCTAAAGCAAAAGAATTAGCATTGGTACAATACGGTCAAGGTGCTGACTTTGTCGCAGGAGCATCAGCAACAAGTGATCTAGGTGTATTTGAAGCAGCGAAAGAGAAAAACTTGTACACATCCGGTCAAGATACAGATCGCACCGTAGAAGATCCAGATCATGTCGTATTGTCTCAATTAAAAGGTACAGATGCAGTTGCTTATGAGACTGTAAAAGACTTTGTAGATGGTAACTTCAAATTCGGTACGACAGCATATGGATTGAAAGAAAAAGGTGTAGGTCTTACTTTTGTAACCACAGACAGCACATCGAAGCTTAGTCCATTTATCGGAGAAGAAGTTGTGAATAAAGTGAAAAAAATCAGCGACGATATTATCGCTGGCAAAATCGTTGTCAAAAATCCGTTAGAACAAAAATAAGACATACAATTGATAAGCACGGCAAGTTGATCAACCGGCTGCTATACCGAGCAGCCGGTTTTGTTGTTATCTGATGTACATTGTAATCTGGAATGGAGGTTTATACCGATGACGTTGTTATTAGAAATGAAAAATATAACCAAAAAGTATGGAGATTTTACGGCGAATCATAATATCAATTTTGATGTACGTAAAGGTGAAATTCATGCTTTAGTCGGTGAAAATGGTGCAGGTAAAACGACCTTAATGCGCATGTTATATGGCATGGAAGAACCGACTTCCGGTAGCATTACGATCAATGGAAAAGAAGTTCATTTTCACGATCCATCCGAAGCGATTCGTCAAGGCATTGGTATGGTGCATCAACATTTTATGTTATTTCCAAGTTTTACACTGGCTGAAAATATCGTAATCGGTGGAGAGCCAAAGCGAAGTGGATTATTTGATCGCAAAGCGGCGGCAGATAAAGTGAACGAACTGGGGCAAATGTATGGAATGCCTGTCGATCCGTGGCGCAAAGCAGGCGATTGTCCGCTAGGTATTCAGCAGCGAACTGAGATTTTGAAAGTGTTGTATCAAGGAGCAGATGTGATTATTCTGGATGAGCCTACAGGTGTGCTGACGCCTAGTGAAGTCAAAGAATTGTTACAGTCGATCAAACGTCTAGCGGCGCAGGGCAAAAGCTTTATTTTAATTACACATAAGCTCCATGAAGTGATGGAAGCGGCAGATCGAATTACCGTATTGCGAGATGGTGTAGTCACCGGACATATGGAATCCAATACAACTGATGAAGAGCAAATTTCTCGTCTGATGGTAGGACGTGATCTTATTCCAATGAGTCGTGTTGCCAATGAACCGGGAGCCTCTGTTATGCATGTGCAAAATGTAACACTTGCAGGAGCTAAAGGCGCCAAGCCGTTATTGGACAATATTACATTAACCGTACGTCAGGGTGAGATTGTCGGGATTGCTGGCATTTCAGGCAATGGACAATCTGAATTACTACAGGTGATATCAGGGCTTGTACAACCAGACAGTGGTATTGTCGAACTGAACGGCAAAGATGTAACTGGAGAATCTGTACGTGCAATTCGTGAACAAGGAATGGCACATATTCCAGAAGATCGCTATATGTGGGGAGCTTCGCGTGAAGCCACTGTGCTGGATAATGGACTGATGGGGCATCAACACCAATACAAAAAAGGCGGTCTGATCCAGCGTCACAAGCTTCGCAAAGTTGTAGATGGATGGGTACAGCGCTTTTCAATCAAAACAGGATCACTGGATACGCAAGCACAATTCCTATCCGGTGGTAATTTACAGAAATTAATTGCAGCTCGTGAATTTGCTCAAAATAAACCATTTCTGATTGCAGCCGAGCCTACACGTGGTGTCGATGTAGGGGCTATGGAGACGATTCATGGTGAACTGCTAGCTAAATGTAAAGCAGGAGATGGCATTTTGCTAGTCTCTTCCGAGTTAACAGAAATTCTTACATTATCCGATCGGATTCTAGTCATGTATGAAGGTGCCATTGCAGGAGAATTATCTGCGGCAGAAGCAACTGAAGAACAGATTAGTCTATTGATGGCAGGAGGGAAGCGCAAATTATGACCAGACTGAAACGAAATCTTTTGGCGCTTCTACAACCGATTATAGCGGTAATCATTGGATTGTTAGCAGGCGCAATTGCAATTATATTGTTAGGCGATTCTGTTATTGATACGTATCGTGAAATGTGGAATGGCGCTTTCGGAAGCTTTTACTTTTTAACCAATACATTAACACGGGCTACGCCGATTATTTTGACAGGACTTGGGGTCGCTCTGGCTTTCCGTGCAGGATTCTTTAATATGGGTTCAACCGGACAGATGGTATTAGGAGGACTTGCGGCGGCAATTACCGCTCTATATTTACCGGGACCGGGTTGGATGGTATTGATCGTGTCTCTAGTCGTAGGTATGGCGATTGGTGGTCTATGGTCATTATTCGCAGGGTATATGGATGCTAAGTTCGGTATTAACCTTTTGATATCGACATTATTATTGAACTATATCGCTTCGCTATTTGCAGGCTATATGGTTGCTTTTCCGTTAAAAGATCAGAGTGGTTCAGCCGCTATGGCACAGACACCTATGATCGATAAAAGTATCTGGTTACCCAAATTATTTTCCGGTATGAGTCTACATGCTGGTTTTATTTTAGCGATTGTTGCGGCAATTGCTTTGTACATTTTTATTCAAAAAAGTGTATCCGGTTATGAGATTCGGATGCTGGGGAACAACCCTTTTTTCGCGGCTTATGGTGGTGTGAAAAGAGGTCGGATGATGGTGGTAGCGATGTTAACAAGCGGTGCACTCGCCGGGCTTGCAGGTGCTGGGGAGGTATTGGGTACACAGCATCGTTATTTGGACGGTGCACTTGCTTCCGCAGATTATGGGTGGAGCGGTATTATGGCGACATTGCTAGCTTCGTCTAATCCGTTAGGAACAGCTGTAGCAGGAATATTACTAGCCGCCTTACAAACAGGTGCGATGGGTGTAGAACGTAACACGAATGTACCGCTAGAGGTGGCTAGTGTGATTCAAGCGGTGTTGACACTATTTGTATCGGCACGATTTGGCTATGCGTTCCTCAAACGCAGAAAGGAGAAGAAATAATGGATCAGTTATTCGATGTGTCTTTATTTAATTCCATGTTGCGTATTGTGACGCCTATTCTTCTCGCTGCTCTAGGTGGAGCGATCTGTGCCCGAGTTGGACTGTTTAATGTAGGATTAGAAGGTCTGGTATTGATTGGCGCCTTTTCTGCTATTTTAGGAAATCACTTGCTTGGCAATGTATGGTTGGCGATCATTTTTGCTATTTTATGTGTGATGTTATTCTCGCTGATCTTTGCATATATTAGTATTAATTTGAGGGCAAATGTAATTGTTGTCGGGATTTCGATGAACTTTTTAGCGGCAGGATTAACGACATTTTGTCTGCGAGCGATCTTCGATGTAAAAGGCGCTTATTATGATAAAAATATGATGGGCTTACCTAAATGGGATATTCCTGTTATCAAAGATATTCCGGTATTAGGCGGAATCGTATCCGGTCATTCACCACTTGTTTATTTAGCTTTTTTTGCAGCAATTCTGATGCAAATCTATCTATTCAAAACAGTCAGTGGATTCCGCTTACGTGCCGCAGGTGAAAATCCTGTAGCTGCGCAAAGTCTGGGTATTCCTGTACGTCGTATTCAATATGGAGCGGTATTAATGTCAGGAGTATTATGTGGTCTGGCAGGAGCACAATTATCGCTAGGACAGGTCACGATGTTCACCGAAGGAATGACCGCAGGGCGTGGATTTATCGCTCTAGTTGCTACGATGTTAGGGCAATCCAATCCGATTGGTGTGGTTGCTTCTAGCTTGCTATTTGGCTTTATGGATGCATTTAGTATTCGTCTGCAAGGCTTTGCATTACCTGCTCAATTCACACAGATGTTACCGTATATTGTGACACTGGTGGCGATGTTCTTTTTCAAAGATCGCAGTTATCTTAAAGATGCTCAACGTGCCAACGGAAGCTCGCGTTAATAGTAAGCATGAAGTATGTATGAGTGTAAGCACAGAACTATTATAGAGAACGTAATCTGATCAAAAGGAGGGTATTCAGTGAAAAATAAAGCAGAACGCATCAAAAATGCCAAAGTACCATTATCCAAAAATCTAGGAGTCGATCAGGCAGATCGTTTACCACCCGGACAATTTTTAACCGAAACGTTTCCGATATTGCATGAAGGCGATGTACCTGATGTAGACACAGATACATGGCAGTTGAAGATTTTCGGTGAGGTGGAGCAAGAGCAGACATTTTCATATGCAGATTTGCTGAATTTGCCTAAAGTACAGATGACTAGCGATATCCATTGTGTGACGCGCTGGTCAAAATTTGATACGCTGTGGGAAGGTGTACGCTTTCGTGATCTGCTAGACGTATTGCAGGTGAAGCCAGAAGCACAATATGTGATGGTACATGGTGGTAATGATTACGAGACCAATGTTCCACTGGCGGACCTATTGTCTGACAATGTATTGCTAGCGTATCATTATGATCATAAGCCACTGACACCCAAGCATGGATATCCTGTACGTCTGGTGGTACCACATCTGTACTTTTGGAAAAGTGCGAAGTGGATTACAGGGCTTGAATTTATGAAAGAAGACCGTCCCGGATTCTGGGAACAAAATGGTTTTCATAATGAAGCCGATCCCTTTGCAGAACAACGTTTCTCTGGTGAAGCTTTGCCGATACCGGAAGATGAATGGACAAAAAAGGAGTTTGATTAATTCAATGTTAATGCCTATTTTGCAAATCAATAGTGAAGATGTACCTGAATACGCGATTGTCTGCGGTGATCCTAAGCGTGCGGCTCATATCGCTTCATTGTTAGACAATACAAGGGAATTAGCATTTAGCCGTGAATATCGTAGTTTTGTCGGTACACGTGATGGCATTGAATTGGCTGTTGTTAGTCATGGCGTAGGTTCGCCTGGAGCAGCCGTTTGTTTTGAAGAATTGATTCGTGCAGGGGTCAAAACGATTATTCGTGTCGGTACAGCAGGTTCGTATTCTGCCGATCATCCAGCAGGTAGCTTAATCGTCAGTACAGCAGCCGTACGTACCGATGGATTAACTCGTCAGCTTGTGCCTGAAGCGTTCCCGGCAGTAGCGGATAGCGAAGTCACCGAAGCGTTGTATCAAGCGGCACGTCAAAGTGAAGGCATTGTGCAAAAAGGAATCACTGTTACATTGGATGTCTTTTTCAACGGGGTAGAAGAATTCCCGCACAAAAAGTATAAACAAGCCGGTGCTTTAGCTGTAGAAATGGAAATCTCTGCATTGTATATTATCGCTTCGCTTCGCGGTATTCGTGCAGGAGCAATTGTAGCTTTGGATGGTTATGCTGATGCTGATCTAGCAGAAGAATACGATCCTAATACAGATACTGTAGCGAACGCAGTCAAACGTGAGATCGAAGCGGCAATTCAAGCAACAGTACAACTTGCAAAACGTGGATAAATGATATGAAATCAATAGTATAAAGCAAAAAGAATCTGTACTCATTATTAGGTTGAGTGCAGGTTCTTTTTGTTTTACTATTTCTTGCTTGTATAATTAATTTAATATTTCTAGATCATTATAGAGAGCTAATATAATAGATAAAAAATACAAATAAAAACCAAGCTGATATGTAAGTATTTTCACTTATTTATCGTTGAATTGTCAATCGTTATACATATGTTCACAATTAGATTGACAAAACAATTAACCATCCCTATTCTTATTAAATGAGTATGATAATCATTATCATTTTTGCTCTAAGAAAAGAGAAGAGGGGTTTTATTATTTATGTCATTTTATCCTAAAAAATGGGCTATACCTGTTACTTTCCTGATTGCAATTTTTGTCGTTGTAGCAGGGTGTAGTAACAATAATGCAAGTACTACATCTAATGCGACCAATCAATCAACGGTTGCCAAATCGATTACCATGTCATGGCCTCGTGATATCGGAACAATGAATCCTCATACATATAATCCATCCCAGTTGTTTGCTCAATCGATGATCTATGAGCCTTTGGTCAGTTATCAGTCCAATGGTAAATTAGTACCCGCATTAGCAAAGTCATGGGATATTTCCAAAGACGGTAAAGTCTATACATTTTATTTACGTCAAAATGTGAAATTCTCGGATGGTACTGATTTTAATGCTGAAATTGTGAAGAAAAACTTTGATGCGGTGATGAAGCATAAAGATACACATAGCTGGTTAGGCATCGTTGGTGTGATCGATCAGACTAAAGTTGTCGACGATCATACGTTTCGTCTAACGCTGACTGAACCTTACTATCCGGTGCTACAAGATTTGTCTGTAGTGCGACCATTCCGTTTTCTAGGACAAGCGGGTTTTCCGGATAATGGAGATACTGCGGAAGGAATCAAAGAACCTGTAGGAACAGGCCCATGGATGCTAGCAGAATACAAGCAAGATGAATATGCGGTGTTTAAGCAAAATCCGAATTATTGGGGAACTCTTCCAAATGTCAAACAAGTCACTGTCAAAATTATTCCTGATGCAGAAACAAGAGTATCAGCTTTTGAAAAAGGTGATCTTGATCTGATCTATGGCGAAGGTGTAATTAGTCTAGATGCATTTAACCAGCTTCGTGAAAATGACGAGTACACTACACAGTTATCTGAACCTGTCGGTACAAGAAGTCTACTTCTCAACTCTTCTAATCCCAAGTTAGCGGATATTCGAGTACGTACGGCTTTGCATCAAGGTTTTAATAAAAAAGATATGGTCGAAGGAATCACTTCCGGTCTAGAAGAACCAGCAGATTCGATCCTATCCAAAAATTACACATACACCAATATTAACCTTACACCTATCACCTATGATGTGAACAAGTCTCAAGCTTTGTTAGATGAAGCTGGTTGGACATTGCCAGCAGGTGGAACAGTACGTGAGAAAAATGGAGAAAAGCTAGAGTTTGAATTGATTTATGACAAAACAGATCCTATTCAAAAAGCGATGGCAGAGACGATTCAAGCCGAATGGGGAGCATTAGGTGTGAAAGTCAATCTGTCGGGTCTGGAACTGACAGTGCAGATCAAACGCTTAAAAGCGAACGATTTTGATTTGTATTTCTGGTATAACTATGGTGCTCCTTATGATCCTCATTCGTTTATTAATGTCGTAGCCAGTCCAGGATTTGGTATCTCGGAAACACTTAGCGCTATTTCTAACAAAAAAGAATTAGATCAGCAGATTCGTGCAGCCCTATCTTCTACCGATGAGACGAAGCGTCAGGAACTGTACCGCTCGATTCTAACTACACTACAAGATCAATCAGCGATCGTACCGATTTCGTATATTAAGAAAACAGCAGTATATCATAAAAATATTGCCAAGTTCGTATTCCCTGCGAATCGTGATGAGAATCCGTTCTCTGGTATTACATTTAATACACAATGATCGGTTATATCGGTAAACGAATAGTCGCAATTGTGCCGATTGTTTTTATCGCTACATTGATTACATTTGCATTGATCCATATTTCACCTGTAGATCCAGCCGAAGCATATCTAACAGCAGCTCATATCTATCCAACAGATGAATTGTTACAACAAAAAAGACATGAATTCGGACTGGATCGTCCGTTACTTGTTCAATATTTTAATACATTAGGAAATATGGCAAAGCTTGATTTTGGCAAATCCTATCTAACCAATCAGCCTGTCTGGAATGAGATTGTTGCTAAATTTCCGGCTACTGCTGAATTAGCAATTTGGAGTATGTTATTTTCGGCATTGATTAGTATTCCACTAGGCATATTAGCAGCTGTCTACAAAAATAGCTGGATCGATATGGTTAGTCGTGTGATTGCTTATCTGGGTGCATCTATTCCACAGTTTTGGTTAGGGTATCTTTTGATTTTCTTTTTCGCTGTTAAGTTAGATTGGTTACCTGTAGAAGGGCGTGGGGATTGGAGAAATCTAATTCTCCCTACAGCTACTTTATCAATGGTTCTAATAGCGGTGTATACCAGACTATTACGTGCTAGCATGTTAGATCAGCTGCAAGAAACATACGTTCATTATGCTCGGATCAGAGGATTGCGTGAACGTGCGATTATGTTAAAGCATGTGCTCAAATTAGCGATTATGCCTCTCATTAGCGGTATGGGTATGAATCTAGGTAAGTTATTGACTGGCACGATTATTGTAGAACAGGTATTTTCATGGCCTGGATTTGGTCGTTATTTTGTTGAAGCGATCTTTAATCGTGATATTCCGGTAATTCAATGTTATATCTTTTTTGCCGCTTGTTTGTTTATTGTATGCAATTTGTTAGTTGATATCGTGCAATTGTATATGGACCCGCGAATTTCATTGAAAGGACGGGTAAAACATTGATTAAAAGATATAAAGCGATATTTTTGGGGCAAAAAGCGATAGTGATATGTTCTATCATTATTGTTATATTTTTTGGGGCTGCATTGTTAGCACCATGGATTGCTCCCCATGATCCTGTTCATGTTAATTTACTACAAAAACTAAAAGATCCTTCTCCACAACATCTATTAGGTACCGATCATTTAGGACGAGATACATTATCCAGATTGTTGTATGGTGCTCGTATCTCTCTTGGATTTGCTACTGTTATTTTTATAACTTCTTTGGGAATCGGTATTATTATCGGTGCAGTATCTGGTTATATTGGTGGCTGGATCGATAGTATCCTGATGCGTTTATGCGAAGGTATTATGGCTTTTCCTAATTTGGTGCTCGTACTCGGAGTAGTAGGCATTTTCGGACCCGGTCTTATGCAAATATTGCTAGCTCTTGTGTTGGTTCAATGGGTATATTATGCAAGGATCTGCCGAAATATGGTTGTCAGCTTAAAACAGCAACATTTTATTACAGCGGCACGTATCAGTGGATCATCTTCATGGAAAATTATTTATAAACACATTATCCCCAATATTCAGCGACCAATTATTGTTGTCGGTACGTTAGAGATAGGTTGGGCTATTATGGATATCTCGGCTTTATCTTTTCTAGGTCTGGGTATTCAACCACCCAATGCAGAATGGGGGGCTATGATTCATGAAGGAACTAGCTATATTCGTAGTCATCCTGAATTGATGATTTATCCTGGAATATTGATTCTTGCTGTAGTAGTGACTTTTAATATTTTGGGTGAAGCATTATCGGAAAAGTACGGTATCAAAAAACGTTAAATCAAACATAGCGGCATACAGAAGGAGGGACGTATAGCAATTGGGAGCAGACAACGTAAACGTATTAGAAGTAGAACATTTACAAGTACAACTGAAATCTCGTGCAGGTCGTATTCCTTTACTGGAGCCGCTTCATTTTAAGCTGCAAAAAGGGCATATTCTGGGTATCGTCGGTGAAAGTGGTAGTGGCAAATCTTTAACCTGTAATGCTATTCTACGCTTACTTCAACCCCGTCATATGGAATGGTCGGGTACGATTCGTCTCAATGGATATGATCTGGGTACGCTATCTGATCAAGAAATGCGCAAGATACGAGGTAAAGAGATTGGATGTATTATGCAAAATCCGATGAATGCTTTTACACCGGTATATACTATTGGAGCCCAATTTGTAGAGACATTACGTACACATACTCATATATCCAAGCAACAAGCGATACAGCAAGCAACCGATGCTTTGGCAAATATGAATCTTTCTGATCCTCACCAAGTATTAAAGCGTTATCCATTTCAGCTTAGTGGAGGTATGTTGCAAAGAGTAATGATTGCGATCTCGATGTGTCTCAAACCTTCACTACTGATTGCAGATGAACCGACCACAGCCCTCGATGTGGTCAATCAGTTGCAAGTGTTACGTGAGTTAGATCGGTTACGTTATGAATGTGGCACTTCGATCTTACTTGTCTCTCATGATCTTGGCGTGATCTCTCAGTTAGCTGATCAGGTAGCTGTAATGTATCAAGGACAGATTGTAGAGCAGGGTGATGTCTATCAGATATTTGATCATCCTCAACATAACTATACGCAGATGTTGCTTCAATCCCGTCCGACAATAACGAGTGGTCGCTGATCTTCTTCACCATGGATAACGTAGCAAATGATAAAGGAGGAGACAGCTTGCTTGAAGTATCTAATATCAGTCATCAGTATCAAAACCGCAACCAATGGTTTCGCAAAACACAACCCACTCAAGTATTAAAACAGATCTCATTTACACTGGAAAAAGGTTGTTGTCTGGGTCTACTTGGTATGAGTGGAGCAGGTAAAAGTACGCTAGGCAATATTATACTTGGTCTGGAAAAGCCTGTAGAAGGTCAGATTTTGTTCGAAGGACAGGATATCTATCGTCTAGATTCACAAGCACGGCATCAAATAAGACGTGATCTTCAGGTCGTGTTTCAAGATTGTTATTCAGCAGTGAATCCATTGATGACAGCGGCGCAGATTATCGGGGAGCCGTTAGACAATTATGAGAAGCTGACACCTGTAGAACATAAGCAACGGGTAGCAGAGCTTTTAGAGCAAGTTGGACTTCGTGTTGAAGATGGTAGCAAGCGTCCTCATCAATTCAGTGGAGGGCAATTACAAAGAATTAATATTGCGCGGGCGATTGCACTGAATCCCAAGCTTATTGTATTAGATGAATCAGTTAGCAGTCTGGATATGGTAAATCAGGGACAGATTTTATCATTGTTAGCTGAATTGAAGAAAAATTATCAATTGTCTTATTTATTTGTCACCCATGATATTCGAGCGGCACTGACAATCTGTGATCGAATCATGGTATTAGATCAAGGTGAACTGGTATATCAAGGTTATGGAGATCATTCGATTATGGAATCCAAACATCCCGCAGTTCAACAATTAGTTCATGCGATATTGCCAGAACATCCATCAGAACGGATCAGATTTCAACATCCATAATTATAATGTAAGATAGATCAGGTCATAGTTTCGCTACCGTTGCGAAATTATGATCTTTTTTTTGTTAATGATATCTGTATTTCTATATAGAGAGTTAATCGTTACAAGTGCTTCTAATTAAAGCGTTTTCTTAACTCTTGATTTGAGTTATATTAGATCATATAAAGAGTGGTCAGTGACATGATCTGGAGGGAATATAGAAGTATGCGTAAAATGTTGTTGATCTATATGATTTTGATCGGCGCTTTGATTATTTATATTATGCAATATCGATTAGATGAGAAATCTGCGGCTTGGACAGAGCAGGGGTTAAAGGGGAATATTGATGAGAATTATGTAATGGTCACTTTTCAGTCTGGAATGGAATATTGGAAAAGCGGGCTGAAAGGATTCGAAGATGCTGCTGAAGCGCTCAATGTATCGGTTGAGTATCGCGGGGCAACGCAATATGATGCGCGTGAACAAGCGCTTGTGCTAGATCAGATTATTGCTAAAAAGCCAGCCGGTATTGCGATATCTGCGATTGATTCACCAGCATTGGTCAAATCGGTTAATAAAGCAGTAGATGCAGGGATTCCTGTCGTGATGTTCGATGCCGAAGCATCTGGTAGCAAAGCGTATTCTTTTTTAGCAACAGATAATACCAATGCAGGTACAACCGCGGCAGATCAGATGGCTACATTAACCAAGCATCAAGGAAAGATAGCGATTATTACGTTAACCAATCAGCAAAATCATAAAGAACGCACTCAAGGATTTGAACAAGAAATTAAAAATCGTTATCCACAGATGAATATTGTAGCAGTCGAAAATCATGAAGGCGATGCAGTCAAAGCCGAGCAGATTACAACTCGATTATTGCGTCAATATCCTGATCTCAAAGGTATTTTTATTACCGAAGCTACAGGAAGTTATGGAGTAGGGCGAGCAGTAGAACAATCCGGACGTACAGGGGCAAGTAAGCCTGTCATTATTAGCTTTGATACTAATAAAGAAACATTAGATATGATCAAGTCTGGTACGATCAATGCAACGATTGCGCAAGGAACATGGAATATGGGTTACTGGTCGCTACAATATCTGTTTCATTTGCATCATGGATTAACAGTTCCTGCTCGTTCGCTTAGTGGTATTGTATCGCCTGTACCTGTTCGTGTAGATACAGGAATCTCTGTGGTAACTCAAGAAAATGTGGCTGATTATTATGCGAAATAAATGGATACGTCGCTCTTTGCAAAAAGATTGGCGTTACTGGCATCCTGAAAATTTACCTTTGCGCCATCAATTGATTGTGTTGTTTTTGATGGTAGGTATTTTGCCTGCAATTTTACTGGGAATTATGGTGAATTGGACATCCAATCAGATTATTGAGCGTCAGGTGACAGCGAATACGATGCAATTAATTAGCAAGGTCAACCAAACACTAGATACGTATATGGAAAATATGCAAAGTATCACGTATTTAATCAGTTTTGATCGGAATGTTGACCAATTTCTAGCCGGTCAATCGTTAAACAAAAATGATGCTTCCGATACATCGACGTATCAGATTCGGCAATTTTTGCAAGGATTTACAACTGTTTATTCCGAGATTGCCGGAATCCTAATCGTTAATACCAAAGGCGATTATATCAGTAATGAACTGTATGCAAGGTACAATCAAAGTCTGACCAAAGAAGATTGGTATCAACAGGCGATCAAGCAAAAAGGAATCTTTACGATTATTGGTCATCCATCCGGTCGCAATATTACAAGCCATGCGAATTATGGAGAAGATGAGGTTGTAACGGTCGTGCGTTCGATCAATGATCCGACCACAGGTGAAGTCAAAGGTGTGATTTTGATCGATCTCAAGTTACGGGTGATTGCTCAAGCTGCTAAAGATGTGACACTGGGCAAAACAGGGTATCTGATGGTAACAGATCCTACGGGGCATGTTATTTACGCACCGTCCGATACCTTTATGCAAAGTATTCCTGCCAAATTAACGGCTTCGCTTCGTCAATCAGAGAATGTATTTACCGAAGAGATTCAAGGACAACAATTGCAATTTATTTATCGGACATCGTCATATACAGGCTGGAAAACAGTCGGAGTTTTCCAATTTAGTGAATCAGTAGCTGAAGCGCGTACGATTCGCTTTTATATCGTTATTTTTCTATTCTGTGTCTGTTTCACAGGGCTTACCGCTTCATACGGATTAGCCAATTCGATCTCTAGACCAATCTACCGACTATCTTCGTTGATGCAAAAAGCAGAATCAGGCGATATGACTTCTCGTTATATTAGCAATAGACGGGATGAAGTAGGGATGTTGGGACGTAGCTTTAATCGAATGATGAATGAGATTCGTAATCTAATCTCACTAAATCAGCAAAAAGAACAGCAAAAACGAGAAGCTGAATTACGCAGTCTACAAGCCCATATTCGCCCTCATTTTCTATACAATACGTTGGATACAATTCATTGGATGGCGCAGAAAAAAGGAGCAGATGATGTGTCTAGTATGGTTGATGCATTATCCAAACTGTTCCGTATTGGGCTAAGTCGTGGCAGTGATATGATCACACTGGCTGAAGAAGAACAGCATATCGTTAGTTATTTGCAAATTCAGAAAACACGTTATCGGGATCGACTACAATACGATATCCAGATCGATGATGCAATCCGCAATGTATATGTGATGAAATTACTATTACAACCGATTGTAGAAAATGCCATCTATCATGGAATCAAAGCAAGGCGGGGCCCCGGCAATATCTATATTGCAGCACAACAACAAGACGACAAATTAGTGTATACCATTAGCGATGATGGTGCAGGATTTAGTGAAGAGCGATTGATTCAAATCCAACACCAACTCGCCGAACCGCTCGATTGGATCGGACAACAAGGCCCTGAACCAACAGGAAGCTATGGTCTGCTAAATATTCAAGCCCGTATCCACCTAGCCTACGGCACAAGCTACGGTGTAAGTATTCACCCACGCCCAGAAGGCGGCACAACCATCAAAGTCACCCAACCATTGTTATGGAATATGCCTAGCGCTTGGCACCACAAGCGCGACAAGGTTCAATAAAACAATGATTTTTGCAAAGCAAAATATCTTACATTAAGCGCTTGGCACCATAAGCGCGACCCAAACGAATGAAACAATGATTTTTGCAAAACCAGATCGTAAAGGAGACGAATATCAATGAGTGCGGTATATAACGTATTAATCGCTGATGATGAGCCGATTATTCGCGAAGGAATTCGAGATTGCGTCGACTGGGATAGTCTGGGGATGATCGTTACCGCAGAAGCAGAAGATGGAGAAGAAGCTTTAGAGATTGCATTGGAACAACAGATCGATATTTTGTTGGTCGATATGAATATGCCTTTTTTGGACGGTATTTCTTTGATGAAACGATTACGTACTGAGCGACCGCATTGTCGATTTGTGATTATTACCGGACATGATGAATTCAAATATGCTCAAGAAGCTATTCGATTAGGGGTCAAAGATTATATTCTCAAGCCTGTCGATCCTCTGCATTTGTATGATGTACTGCACCATATTCGCACCGAAATGAATGGAACACTACATCAAGAACAGTATTTAAAGTTAGCAACCGATCAAATTCAGAAAAATACATCTTTACTACAAGAACAATTTTGTCTAGATTGGTTAAGCGGTAGACTCCATCATGAGGAGATCAAGCAACAATTAGAGTTTTTGCACTTACCTGTGTGCTTGCCATCTACATTAGCATTAATCCGCTGGTCGGGTCATGCGGAAGGACGACCGATGCTCAAAGAACAAGATAAGCAATTGATGTTGTTCGCTATAGGTAATATTGCCGCCGAGCTTTTACAGCCAGCACCACTTGTGATTTGTAGAGGATCATCAGGGTTGTTAGTCATTTGTACATGGTGTCCGCCCGATCATTCTACTGCGTCTGTTATGTATGATAATGAGCAACAGGCTGATAAAATGATGAGTGCGGTCAAAGACTGTATAGGTCTACATGTGCAAGTGCATTTGCAATTGGTGGCTAGTATAGATGAAGAGATCAACAATACAGATATGCCTGATGACCCTTTGTTATCTTTAGAACAAGAGGTAGATTACAGCCAAGTGATGACTACTGCTTATCGACATGCCAAATTACAATTAGACGGGCAATCTAGGTTATCTCCACTGGTAAGACGGGCGCGTGATTATATCCAGAACCATTACCATAATCCAGAATTAACATTGGAAAAGCTGGCAGATGTGTTACAAGTCTCTCCAACCTATCTGAGCCGCTTAATGAAACGAGAGCTAGGGCATTCTTTTATCCATGTATTAGTACAGGTTCGGATTCAAAAGGCAGTGCATCTACTGAAAGAAACCGAGCTATCGATTCTTGAGATTGCGCTACAAGTGGGCTATGATTCACAGCATTATTTTAGTACAGCTTTTAAAAAAATGATCGGTGTATCACCCAATCAATATCGTCGAGATACGGTAGAGCAATCGTAAGCAATACGCTAAAAACAATGTTCACCGCCATACACAATAGATGTACTTTTTAGACAACAAATACAATTTCACAAGCAAAAAGACCTTAACGATAGCGATAAGGTCTTTTTGCTTATTTTTTGAGTATTATTATTGATTAATCATCTAACTATGTTTATTTTTCGGTTACTAACTGGATAACAACTCCATAAGGATCTTCTACAATCGCATATGCTTTGGAAAATAAATTAGGTGCAAGTGGAACGATAATACGTGTCTGATTATGTTCCAAAAGCAGATTGTACAATGTAGTAATCTCTGCTTGCGATGATGTGATACACAACGAGAAATTAGTCCCTTTGACTAAATCGGGAGCATCACTCATCAATTCATCAGCGATCATTAATTCACTATTGCCAATAGTTAACACAGAATGAGCGATCCAATCTTTTTCACTTGCTGGAAAAGTATAGGTGGGATCTAATTTCTCTGTAATCTCTTGATTAGTAATACAGAACACAAGTTGAGCTTGAAGATGAGCCTGGTAAAAAGAGATCGCTTCTTTGGCTTGACCATGTAGAGATAAAAAAGTACTGACGGTTAAATTAGACATAGTAATCACTCCTTTGATTGAATACTTTTATTGTATGGTAGAATAGTGTCAAATCATGACACTATTAAAAAAGCAAAATAAAGGAGTATTGCATGAACAAAAATGAACGTCTGATTCAGCAGATGATCTATATCAATACCAAAAAGAATTTTAATCTTAGCGATCTGATCGAAACATTTGATATTTCTAGAAGTACGGCTTTACGGGATATCGCTTCGTTAGAACAATTAGGGGTTCCATTGTATTCAGAAAAAGGAAGTCATGGCGGTTATCGTGTACTAACGAACTCCTTATTACCACCGATTTATTTTAATACCAATGAATTACACTCCATTTTCTTTTCGCTACAATTGTTAAAAGGATTAGTAAAAACACCTTTTCAACAGGACTATCAAGAGATCAAAACAAAATTATTAGCTACATTACCGGATAAGCACAAACAACAAATGGCGCAAGCGGAACAATGGATTCAGTGGATTGGTGTAGAACAGCAACAAGAAGTGCCATGGATTGTAGAACTATTTGCTGCAATTGTTGGCAGGCAGGTCATCGAAATTCAATACAATCGGTATCAGCAGGACAAGCGGATTATTCAACCGCTACGCTTATCGATATGGGATGGATACTGGTATTGTTTGAGCTGGGATCGCAACAAAAATGAATTTCGGAATTTTCGTTGCGATTATATAGAGGAGTTACATATAACCGATCAGCAAGGCACCGAGTGGACAGCAGAGCAGATTCATACGTTAGTCAACCAACAATTTGATATACAACGTCCACTATCTTTCCAAGTCAAAGTAGATCTAAAAGGTATCGAACACTTTTATAAAAAAAGATATTCCAATATGTCTTTGCAACAGGTGGACACAGGAAATGATAGCGAAAATAAAGAGCATTATATTGTAGGAACCTTTGGCGAGCATGAAATTTCTTTTCTAGTAGAGTACTTTTTGGGATTTGGTCAGCATATTGAAATTGTATCGCCACCACTTTTGCGTACCGAATATCAGCAATATGTCAAAAAGATATTAGCTCAGTATGAGTAATCCTTTATTAGAGGTCGTCTATTCAGTTGCCTAAAATTTTAAAGAGTACAAATCAATAGCGATTCACTGATCACATTTCCGTGTAATAATGCTCACAAGATGATAATGCGTACCGCAAAGGGCGCTCAAAGGAGATTACGGACAATGGACGAAAATCGTAACGTAGATGTGGACAAAAAAGAGGTACGTGTAGAACGTAAATCAGATTCAAGTATGGTCGCTTCTACTTTTATTAAATATGCTGCTTATATTATTATTTTGGCAATTGTGTTATGGTTCTTAGTGAAGTATATTTTCCCTATGTTCTCATAAACATATGCGATCGGATTCGTAATTAACATCATACGGTATATAAAACGGAGGAGCCTGTCACCAAGGCTCCTTTTTGCTGTTTTTTGGGTTATTTTGAGCTAATTTGACCTGAAATGATGAAATTACGGGCAGAAGGTACTGTTTTTGGGTACTATAAAGGTAAAGGGCTTTTTGTATACATTCATTAGAAGAAGAATACAGGAAGTAATAGATAAAGAAATTGGGGGTGTCAACAAGAGTGTATGTATTGCATGCTGCTATTATTATTCCATTTTTATTTGCAATCTTCGTGCCTCTGATCCGTAAAGGATTGCCGCGTGTACATACAGGTTGGATCGTTTTAGCTATTCCGACCTTATTATTTGCAAATTTTCTACGTTATTTACCTGCGATTCAGTCAGATACCAGTGAAACGATTAGTGTACCCTGGGTTCCTTCTTTAGGGATTAACTTTACCGTATATTTAGACGGGTTAAGTCTATTATTTGCTCTGTTGATTACAGGGATAGGCGCATTAGTCGTTTTATATTCTATTTTTTATCTTGATCCTGCCAAAGAAGCAATTCATCGATTTTATTTATATCTAATGATCTTTATGGGCGCTATGCTCGGGATTGTGCTTTCAGATAATATGATCGTGTTGTATACATTCTGGGAATTGACCAGTATTTCTTCGTTCTTACTGATTGCTTTTTGGTATGAACGTGATCGTTCGCGTTATGGAGCACTCAAGTCGATGCTAATTACTGTACTTGGTGGCTTTGCGATGTTAGCTGGTTTTATATTACTACATAATATGACCGGCACTTTTAGTATTCGTGAGACGATCGCTGTATTAACTGAGATTCAAGGACAATCTTTATTTTTACCAGCAATGATACTGATTTTATTGGGCGCTTTTACCAAATCTGCTCAATTTCCTTTCCATATCTGGTTGCCTGATGCGATGGAAGCACCGACTCCAGTCAGTGCGTATCTACATTCAGCTACGATGGTCAAAGCAGGAATCTATCTAGTAGCACGCTTTAGTCCAATTTTTGCTGTTCAAGCAGAATGGTTCTGGATCGTATCGATAGTAGGTATTGTCACGATGTGTTATGGATCGATATTAGCTGTCAAACAAACGGATCTCAAAGCATTGCTAGCCTATTCAACAATCTCGCAATTGGGGCTTATTATGTCTTTGTTCGGCGCAGGATCTGCTGCTGTGTATTATGGATATGGCAATGAGTCACTTCTATATACGACAGCGACGATGGCTGCTATTTTCCATCTGATTAATCATGCGACATTCAAAGGTGCTTTATTTATGGTAGCTGGCATTGTCGATCATGAAACAGGCACACGTGATCTGCGTCGTCTGGGTGGATTGATGAATGTGATGCCGATTACATTTACGGTAGCAGGTGTAAGTGCATTTGCAATGGCGGGTATTCCGCCGTTTAACGGCTTTTTGAGTAAAGAGTTATTTCTAGAAGCGATGGTAGAACTAAGCCATATGGACATATATCACTTAGAGACATGGGGCATCTTGTTCCCTATTCTTGCTTTTGTGGGCAGTGTATTTACATTTGTCTACAGTATGATTCTGGTGTTCAAAACATTCAGAGGACCACTTCAACCGGACAAATTAGGTGGTACTCCGCATGAAGCGCCGATTGGCATGTTGATCTCACCCGTTATTTTGGGATTATGTGTGGTAGGGTTAGGATTTTTTCCGAATCTGTTATCTTATAGCATAATCGAACCTACTATGAGAGCAGTATTACCAAGTCTGGTAGCGCCGGGCGAACATTTTGAAGTGCATATTTCATTCTGGCATGGTATTACACCTGCTTTGCTAATGACAATAGGTATTATTGTGTTAGGAACGCTGATGTATCTGTTATTAGCACGCTGGAAAGGGATTTATAGCAAATATCCTCAAACGTTAACATGGAATCATCTGTATGACAGTACCCTGAAATGGGGCGAAAAAGGATCTAAAGCAATAACCAATCAATATATGAGCGGTTCTGTGCATAACTATTTAATTTATATTTTTATATTTATGATTGTTTTGATGGTCACTGTATTCTGGCGAGCAGATGGAATGTCGTTACTTACAGCAGGAGCGGCACCGATTAGCATCTATGAAATTGTGTTGTTAATTGGTCTGGTGGTCACTGCTATTGCTGTTCCATTTGCAGGTAAACGTCTTACAGCGATTATTATGACCGGAGCTGTCGGTTATCTGGTAACTTTGTTTTTTGTTCTATTTCGTGCACCGGATTTGGCTTTGACTCAGATGATTGTGGAGACTGTGTCTGTATCTTTATTTTTACTATGCTTTTATCATATGCCTGAATTACGGCGTGAAATTGTATCGAAACGGTATCGTATTATCAATATTATTGTGTCTGTAGGGGTCGGTATAGTGATGACCTTTATCGCGTTAGCGGCCAGCGGTAGTAGCACATTCGATTCGATCGCTACCTTTTTTGTAGAAGGTAGTCATGATCTGGGTGGTGGCGATAATATCGTCAATGTTATTCTGGTAGATTTCCGTGGATTTGATACGATGCTTGAAATTACAGTACTGGCTATTGCTTCGTTAGGTATCTATTCTTTGATTCAGCTTCAGGTCAAAGGAAATGATACCGGCGCTCGTATTCATTATTTGCGCAATAAAGATGTACAGACGCATCGTGTTGATGTCGGTCGTACTCGTCGCGAGACGGTAACTGTGCAACGCAATATGACACAGTTCAAAAGTAACGATGTAATTTTGGAAACGAGCACAAAAGTGATTGTATTTATTATTTTAACATTTGCGTTGTATCTATTCTTTGCCGGTCATAACAATCCAGGTGGTGGATTTGTCGGTGGATTGATGACAGCTTCGGCTTTGATTTTACTGGCTTTAGCGTTTAATGCAGAAACGGTAAGACGGATATTGCCTATCGATTATCGCACAGTCACCGCAGTCGGATTAAGTATTGCGTATGCGACAGGTATCGGTTCATTTTTCTTTGATGCTCCATTTTTAAGTCAGTCTTTTGGTTATTTTGAATTGCCTTTATTGGGTAAAACGGAACTCGCTACAGCAACGCTATTTGATCTAGGTGTGTTTCTGACAGTGCTTGGTGTGACGATGACAATTATTTTACAGATTGGGGAGGATCGCTGATATGGAAGTATGGATGTCCATTGCTGTTGGGATATTATTTGCAGTCGCGGTATACCTGATCTTGTCGCGCAGTCTGCTACGCATTATTTTAGGAACTTCGATTTTGACACATGGTGTGCATTTATTATTGCTTACGATGTCGAGACTCAAGTCAGGCGCACCACCATTATTAGGAGAAGAATCAGGGTCTTATGTAGATCCTTTACCACAAGCTTTGATTTTGACGTCGAT
Source organism: Paenibacillus sp. KACC 21273 (assembly GCF_028736095.1). Classification (NCBI taxonomy): domain Bacteria; kingdom Bacillati; phylum Bacillota; class Bacilli; order Caryophanales; family Paenibacillaceae; genus Paenibacillus; species Paenibacillus sp. KACC 21273. The sequence goes on along the minus strand of NZ_CP117876.1, from coordinate 4,252,206 downwards.
CGTTATTAATTTTGGTGTAACTGCATTTTTCTTTGTCCTCGCTTATCGTTCGTATCTTAAGCTGAAGACCGATGATATGGAGGAGGTGAAGATGGAAAGTGACGAATAATTTATTAATTATGCCACTATTGATTCCTTTGATAGCCGCAGTCCTTCAAATATTCGGGATGCGTCATGTGCCGATCCAGCGCTGGTTAGGTGGGATTGCTGTTATTGCCAATGTAGGTGTAGCCGTATGGATTGTGATCAGTGTACGAATGGAAGGTATTCAGACGCTTGCAATGGGTGGCTGGGCGGCTCCTTACGGGATTGTATTTGTAGCAGACATGTTTGCCGCTTTACTAGTATTAACTACATCGATACTGGGTGCTGTATGTTTATTTTACGCCTTCGCTAGTATCGGAGAAGAACGTGAAAAGCATCACTTTTATCCATTTTTTCAATTTTTGCTAGTGGGAGTATACGGTTCATTTCTAACAGGTGATTTATTTAACTTATTTGTTTGTTTTGAAGTGATGTTGGTATCTTCGTATGCGTTGATTGTATTGGGTGGAACGAAGCGTCAATTGCAAGTGACGTTAAAATACATTTTGATCAATATTGTATCTTCTTCTCTGTTTGTAGCATCGATGGCTTATTTGTATGCGGCTGTGGGTACGCTAAATATGGCTCATTTATCACAGCGTGTATCTGAAGCCGGACAAGATGGAATTCTAGGTGTAATCGCATTTTTATTTTTAATCGTATTCGGGTTAAAAGCAGGATTATTCTTATTCTTCTGGTTACCGGGTTCATATGCTGCTCCACCTTCTGTGATTACAGCGATTTTTGCAGGTCTACTCACCAAAGTAGGGCTGTACGCTATTATTCGCACATTTACATTGATTTTTTATCATGATACCGGATTTTTATATACATTGATCGGGTGGATGGGAATTGCTTCTATGGTACTTGGTGTGATTGGAGCGGTTGCATATCGAGATGTGAATAAAATTCTGGTCTACAATGTTGTTGCAGGTGTAGGATTGATCGCTTTTGGATTGGCTACTGCAAATAGTGCAGGTATCGAAGGGGCTATCTTTTATATGCTTCACGATATGATTGTCAAAGCACTATTGTTCTTATTAGCAGGTATTATGATTGCCGCATTAGGAACCACAGAGTTAAAACATATGAGTGGACTGATTAAGCGTTATCCGTTTACAGGGTGGATGTTCTTTATTACAGGGCTTGCACTGGCAGGAGTACCACCGCTGAGCGGATTTGTCGGAAAATTATTGATTGTTCAAGGCGGTATGGAACGCGGTTGGTATACGATGACGATTATTAGTCTGCTAGCCAGTCTATTGATGTTATATTCAGTGATGCGTATCTTTATGTTAGCCTTCTGGGGCAAAGATCGCCCGCTTATTGATGATCGAGCAGCATTTCAAGATAGCCCTGAAGTGAAGCGAGAAGTGTATCATGAATGGTCGCCTTTCCGTCCTCGCCGATTGATTGGAGCATCTTCTGTATTATTTGCGTTTGTGATTCTGATCGGACTGGGTGCAGGTTGGATCGAGACATTTGTTGCACAAGCGACAGATGTACTGATTGATCCGACATTGTATATCCAAGCCGTATTGAAGGAGTAGGTGAAGCTATGGCTTTTCAAATTATTCTTAATCTGTTGATAGCTTTGATCTGGATGTCCTTGCATACGACTTGGGATACACTCAACTTTGTGATTGGTTATCTGATCGGGTTATTGCTGATTTATATTATGCGTCGTTTTTTCCCAAGAGAATTTTATGGGATCAAAATATGGGCGGTTATTAAGTTATTGGTATTATTTATCAAAGAATTGATTGTATCGAGTGCTGTTGTGCTCAAACATATTATCAGTCCACGCCTTAAGTTCAAACCAGGAATTTTGACGTATCAGACTGAACTCACTTCAGATTGGGAACTGACCTTATTGTCTACACTGGTTACGTTAACGCCGGGTACGATTCTGATTGAGATTTCGCGTGATCAGCATCTGGTATATATTCATGCTATGGATATTCAAGATGCTGAAGAGTTGTCTGCTCATATTCGTGGAACCTTTGAACAAGCAATTAAGGAGGTGACCCGATAATGTTACAAATCTCTTTATTGATTGCTTTGATTTTGTTATCGCTGGCTGTGATGGGTTGTATGTTCCGGGTATTAAAAGGCCCTTCTATGGCAGACCGAATAACAGCATTAGATACGATCGGTGTCAATCTGATTGCGATTATTGCTGTATTATCAATGATGTTAGATACACAAGCGTATTTAGAAGTTATGCTGTTAGTAGGGATTTTAGCATTTCTAGGAACGGTTGCTTTTGCCAAGTATATCGAAAGAGGGGTGGTCATCGAACATGAAGACGAAGACAGAGATGATCGAGATGATCCAGTGGATCGGTGAACCCGTAATATCGATTCTAGTGTTGCTTGGAGCGCTATTAAGCGTACTGAGTGCATTCGGTATTATTCGCTTCCCTGATGTGTACTTGCGCTCTCATGCCGCTACCAAAAGTGCAACGTTAGGTGTGTTATGTGTATTATCCAGTGCCTTTTTGTTTTTCTGGGTATATGATCATTATCCAAGTGCACGTATTTTACTGGGAATCTTATTTGTATTTATTACTGCTCCGGTAGCCGGACATTTGAATGCAAGAGCAGCGTATCGGACAGGTGTCCCTTTATGGAAGCTGGAAAAAGATGAATTAAAACCAGCTTTAAAAGAAAAAGGAATAGACCGCGAAAAAGCGAAAAAAGAACCGCTAAATTAAGTATAGAATAAGTCATTAAGATGATCGCACTATACTTCAACTAACCAGACAACACAGCTCAAAATAATATCTCAATCGCAAAAGCCCACACCTTCTATACTATTGTAGAGGTGTGGGCTTTTGCGATTATTGCTAATAGTTGTATAGATAACAAGCAAAACAGTTACAGCCGTTCAATACCTCGTTGTGCAAATACGTCTTTAGCTATATTCATTGCATTTAATACCCGTGGAAATCCAATATAAGGGGAGCAATGAATAATCGTTTCTACAATTTCGGTAGGTGTAATCCCTACATTTAGACTAGCGTTCAGATGAACAGTTAACTGCGCAGCACAATCACCTTGAGTAATCAGTGAAGAAATAGTGATCAGTTCGCGTTGTTGCAACGTAAGAGTATCTCGAGAATAAATATCACCAAAAGCAAATTCAATAATGTATTTGCCAAGATCAGGTGCGATCGAAGCCAAAGAATCGATCACCCGTTGCCCTGCTTCGCCATCCACTTCCACCAGCTTGTTCCAACCTTGAGTATAACGATCATTAGACATATAGACAGCTCCTTTATATTCATGATTATGAAGTACAAGAGCAATCGTAAACGTTAGAGCGCGCTCTAATGCAAATCTTTTTTTGGAGATCGTAGTATAATAGAGATATGGACAAATTATATTCGATTCAACAAATTACCGAAATTACAGGATTATCTGCACATACACTACGCTATTATGAAAAGATTCATCTGATACACGATATTCAAAGAGATTCTAAAGGTTATCGACAATATACAGACACAGATATATTATGGTTAGATTTCTTAATGCGTTTGAGAGAAACAGGAATGTCGATACAAGACATGAAAGCATTTGCTGATCTGCGCAGTCAAGGAGATCATACGGTTGCATTACGAAAGCGATTATTGCAAAGTCATTATCAATTGGTGCAGTCTCAGATCGACCAACAGCAACAGCATTTGAACAAAATTGCTCACAAAGTAAACCATTATACTCAATTAGAAGAACAAGTATATATATCAACAATTGGCAAAGATTCTGAATAAGGAGAGGCACCCCTATGAATTTAAAAGTTGTTCAAAATATATCCGAATTAGTTGGCGATACCCCTGTTGTACGTTTGCATCATTTACCTGATACAGAAGATGCGGCTGTCTATGTGAAGTTAGAATATTTTAACCCAAGTGGGAGTGTCAAAGATCGAGCGGCACTAAACCTGATTGTACGTGCAGAGCAAGAGGGGCTACTGCAAGCAGGTAGTACCATTATCGAACCTACCAGTGGCAACACAGGAATAGGGCTAGCAATGAACGCAGCGGCAAAAGGCTACAAAGCGATTATGATTATGCCGGACAATATGTCACGCGAGCGCATCCAGATATTGCAAGCATATGGAGCCGAAGTAGTATTAACACCTGCTGCCGAGAAAATGCCGGGCGCAATTCGCAAAGCAGAGCAGTTATTAACAGAGATTCCAAATAGTTATATGCCCAGACAATTTGATAATCCAGCCAATGCAGATGCTCACCGTAATACAACAGCTATTGAAATTTTGGAGCAGATGGAATATCAATTAGATACATTTGTAGCTTCCGCAGGAACAGGAGGTACGATCACAGGCACAGGCGAGACATTAAGACAGCATTTGCCGGATGTCCGTATTCTGGTTGTCGAACCGCAAGGATCGCCTGTATTGTCTGGTGGACAGCCAGGACCACATAAGCTTGTCGGCACCAGTCCGGGATTTGTACCGGCGATTTTGAATACGTCTATTTACGATCAAATTGTACAGGTGTCTGACGAAGATGCGATTCAGACGATGCGTGATCTGGCGAGATATGAAGGAATTCTCGTCGGCCCTTCTTCTGCAGCAACCGTATGGACAGCACTACAAGAAGCGAAGCGTCTCGGTGCAGGTCACAAAGTATTATGTATTGCTCCGGATAATGGAGAGCGGTATTTGAGTATGAATTTATTTTAACGTTAATTTATAGAATCATTTAGCCTACAGTATAAGGATGCTGTAGGTTTTACTTTGACTAGATAGGTAAAGTACAGAAAAAAAGTAGTATATCCCACCATTAAGCAAAAACATAGAACACAACCAGTATCAAAAAATAATCTTTATCTTCTTACATAATAAGATCAGAAAGGAGAAGTGATCATGAACGATTGGATTCAAGAGATGATCGATTGGATTGAAGCCCATCTATTTGAAGATTTTTCATTGCTTCGGTTGAGCGAGAAAATGGGCTATTCTCCGTATTATTGTTCATTCAAATTCCGCCATCACACAGGAGTCAGTATTAAAAGTTATCGTACCTTTCGGAGATTATACGTAGCATCGGTTTCTCTGATAAACAGCCAAAAGCGCATACTCGATATTGCGATCGAACATGGTTATTCTTCTCAAGAAGCATTTGCTAGAGCGTTCAAAGATGTATTTGGTGTAACCCCTATGACTTTTCGCAAGCAACAGAAGCCGTGGCAATCGTATTTCAAACTCAATATCGAACAAGGAGAGGATATCACGATGATAGACATTTCTCAAAAATTAGTGATTACCGAATTACAAAATCAATTAAACACTTTTGCCGATCAAGATATTCTTAATGTATTGAACGGGCAAGTGATGTTTGAACAATTCCGCACACAGGAATTAATGGGTAAAAGTGAATATGTACCTTTTAACGAAGCGATGTGTGTCCATGAATCAACCGCTGATATTTTCAGCCACGCCTTCAACCAAATTCGTGCAGACGGACATCGTAGCTCATTAACAGGATATGAACAGATTGTAGTTGAACCATTGACTCCATTATTAACCAAAGACTATCGGTGTATCGTTCTTTGGTTCGGAGAAGATATGTTCTGCCAGATCAACCTGTTGACCATACTCGCTTATCTGGAGCAACAAGGATACAAAGGAATCGTATATTTTAATTCCGTACAGGAGCAGACTTACGATGTACAACAAACGGAGATACCATTAGGCGGATATACGTCAGTGTATCGTGAAGTGTTGTTAGACAAGAAAATGCCAGATGTTCAGTTGATGCCTGTGATGTACCAAGGCATTTCATTGTACCTAGACCTGCACCAAGACGATAATGAACTAACCCGCTACATTTGGAGTCATCCCAAAGAAAGCAAAGAAGAGGTCATGCACAATATGCTGAAATTATTCCAACGCTACGGACTTGGCGATCGTCAGTATTTGGAGTTGATTGAGAAGGTAAGAGGAGAGAAGCAACCACAATAACTATCTAAAGCCCCCCAATCACAACCTATACAGCTTTCAAAAGAGCAACCCTGATAAATAAAATCAGAGTTGCTCTTCTTGTTGAATACCCATTGATCAATCAAACTACAAAAGCTTTTAAAATCATAAATCTTTCCCTGCTCACCCCACCCCATGAAATGCAGGTGCATCAAGCGAAGGGGAGAGAATCATTCTGAAAGTCGCCTTGTAAGGATCCCATCCTTACCGCGACTGCAAGAAGATTCGCTCCCCGTAGCGAACTACCTCATTTCCCCCAACTAATAATTATGTCCGATTTTTATAAAAAAGGTCGGTTTATCAAAAAGACTCCCAATCTTTACCATGTTATTATACATAAAAGAAAGCGTTACCAAAATAAAAGACGTTCACTGAACACCTACTCGAAAGGAGAATAACTGATGAAAAGAGGATCGTTATTAACCTTGATCATCCTCATGATGTTTACCTTATCTGCCTGTAATCTTGCAGAGAGCAGTGCAGGAAGTAAGGAAAAGGGATATATCGGCATATCGATGCCAACCAAGTCATCGGCACGCTGGGTAGCGGATGGTAGCAATATGGTGAAGCTTTTCCAATCCAAAGGATACAAAACCGATCTGCAATATGCAGAAGATGTAGTCGAGAATCAGATTTCTCAGATTGAAAATATGATCACCAAGCAAGTCGATGTGATCGTTATTGCTTCTGTAGATGGCAATACGTTGACCGATGTCATTAGCAAAGCACATGCACAGGGTATTCAAGTTATCGCGTATGATCGCCTGATTATGAATACAGGATACTTAAGTTACTACGCGACTTTTGATAATTTCAAAGTCGGGGTGCTACAAGCATCGTACATTGAAGATAAGTTAGGACTGAAAAAAGGCAAAGGCCCTTTCAATATCGAGCTTTTTGGCGGTTCACCGGATGATAATAATGCGTACTTCTTTTTCAATGGAGCTATGTCTATCCTGCAACCGTACATCGATTCAGGCAAGTTAGTCGTTCGTAGTAATCAGAAAACGATGGCACAGATTTCAACCCTACGCTGGGATGGCGCTTTAGCCCAATCTCGTATGGATAATCTAGTCAGCGCTTATTACGCCGATGCCAATCTGGATGCTGTTCTTTCGCCTTATGATGGTATCAGTATCGGTATTATTTCATCACTAAAAGGTGTAGGTTACGGATCAGCAGAGAAACCGTTACCTGTAATCACCGGACAAGATGGTGAATTAGCATCGATCAAATCGATCGTTGCTGGCGAACAAACACAAACGATTTTCAAAGATACACGCCAACTTGCTGAAAAAACAGCAGATATGGTAGACAGCATCTTGCAAGGCAAAAAAGCCGAAGTCAACGATACCAAATCATACAACAATAACATTATGGTCGTGCCAGCATACCTGCTAGACCCAATCTCAGTAGACAAATCCAACGTCCAAAAAATCATCATCGACAGCGGATACTATACCGAAGCAGAAGTGAAAGGTAACTAATCAAGACCTCACTTCGCAGAATTTTATCCTTTAAAACAGAATACGGTGTTTTAATAGCAAAGATTCTGAAGCGAAATGTGTATACAAAGTACCTTCTTGAATCCATTCACCAAGCCCTAATCTCAAAACAAACTAATGCTCTACTCTTTAAAAAAACTGCCAACCCCACCCAACAAGTGGACAAAACATGCCCTTAATCTCTAAATCTTTAATTATTAATCTCTAATCCCTAAATCTTTCCCATCTTTAAAAGGACAGCGTACGTGCCAACGGAGCGAAGGAGAGGAATCATTCTGAAAGTCGCCTTGTAAGGATCTCATCCTTACCGCGACTGCAAGAAGATTCCCCTCCCGTAGCGTCTCCCCATCACCGTACGCCCTCACCACCAACTCAAGAGTGTTTTTCCACTCCCACCACTATGAAAGGAGCACCACCATGTCCAACAACATCATTTTAGAAATGAAAAATATCACCAAAACATTCCCCGGTGTAAAAGCATTGGAAAATGTAAACCTGCAAGTTAAACAAGGTGAAATTCATGCACTGTGTGGCGAAAATGGCGCTGGCAAATCCACGCTCATGAAAGTACTCAGTGGCGTCTACGGATATGGAACCTACGAAGGCGATATTATTTTTCAAGGTAAAACCTGCGAATTTCGCGATATTAAGCAAAGTGAAGAACTAGGCATCGTTATTATCCATCAAGAACTGGCTTTGATTCCTTATCTATCGATTGCTGAAAATATTTTTCTCGGTAATGAACGTAAAAAAGGTGGCATTATCGATTGGAACGAGACGCTTCAACGCACACAAGAATTGCTGACCAAAGTAGGCTTGAACGAATCACCGAATACGCTAATTACCAATATCGGAGTCGGTAAACAGCAATTGGTAGAGATCGCCAAAGCACTATCCAAAGAAGTAAAATTGCTGATTTTGGATGAACCGACAGCAGCTTTGAATGAAAATGATAGCGAGAACTTGCTTCAACTGATGCTTGAATTTAAACGTCAAGGTATCTCCTGTATTCTGATCTCTCACAAGTTAAATGAAATCTCCAAAGTCGCTGATTCAGTGACTATTTTGCGAGATGGACAAACGATTGAGACGCTGGATATGCACAAAGACGAGATTACCGAAGACCGGATTATTAGTGGAATGGTAGGACGCGATCTGACTCATCGTTATCCACAGCGTGAACCGAAGATCGGTGAAGTGGTGCTTGAGGTCAAAGATTGGAATGTATTCCATGAGCAACATGCAGACCGCCAGATGATTCACAATGCTAACTTAAATCTACGTCGTGGTGAGATTGTAGGGATTGCTGGATTGATGGGCTCCGGTCGTACCGAGCTCGTCATGAGTATTTTCGGCAAATCCTATGGCAAAAAAATCAATGGTACATTGATCAAAAATGGTAAGCCGATCACCAATAATACCGTTACTCAGGCTATCGATAATGGATTCGCTTATGTGACCGAAGATCGCAAAAACTACGGTCTGATTCTAATGGATGATATTAAGCGCAATATTTCATTAACCGGACTTGGCAAAATCACCAAAAATACCGTCGTCAATGAGCAAGAAGAAGTGATGGTTGCTGAAGATATGCGTAAACAAATGAAAATCAAAACACCGAATATTTTGCAGAAAACAGGTAATCTCAGCGGTGGGAATCAGCAAAAAGTCGTACTTGGCAAATGGATCTTTTCCGGTCCGGATATTCTAATTCTGGATGAACCTACACGTGGTATTGATGTAGGCGCCAAGTATGAAATTTATACGATTATTAATCGACTGGCAGACGAAGGCAAAACAGTGCTTGTCATTTCATCAGAATTGCCAGAAATTCTAGGCATTTGTGATCGGATTTATGTGATGAATGCAGGACGTATTACAGGGGAAGTCAACCGTCAGGAAGCGACTCAAGAAAAGCTGATGACTTATATGACACGCAGTTCCTCATAAATTAATCATGATCATCGGGTGAGCTAAATACAATCTATTTAACAAACGAAAGGGGTTAGCATAACGTATGTCTACATTAACCAAGCCAGAGGCAAAAAAAGAATCGACACTTGGCAAAATGTTTAAAGGAAATATTCGTCAGTACGGCATGATTATCGCATTACTATTTATTATGTTACTATTTGAAGTTTTAACAGGAGGTTTGCTACTCAAACCGATCAATATTACCAACCTGATTTTGCAAAATAGTTACATACTGGTACTTGCGATCGGGATGGTACTTGTTATTATCACCGGGCATATTGATCTGTCGGTTGGTTCTATCGCAGCGTTTGTTGGTGCGGTATCGGCAATCTTTATGGTGCAATGGCAAATGAACCCAATCTTAGCGGTTGTGTTATCGATCGTAATCGGTGGATTGATCGGTGCATGGCAAGGATTCTGGGTTGCTTATGTACGCATACCCGCCTTTATCGTAACCCTTGCCGGGATGTTATTATTCCGTGGATTAACGATGATCGTGTTGGAAGGGCAGTCCATTTCGCCATTCCCGAATGGTTTCCAGAAGATTAGTTCAGGCTTTATCCCTGACTTTTCGAATATGGCTACGAATATTGTAGCTGTGCTTGCCGGAATTGCCTTATCGATTCTCTATATTGTAACTGAACTGCGTAATCGTTCAGCGCAACGCAAATATAACTTTGATACGGGATCACAAGCGATCTTCCTTGTGAAAATGATTCTGGTAGTTGCTGTTATCAATGCTTTCACTATTGTACTGGCTAGTTATGCAGGGATTCCAACGATTCTAGTACTGTTATTCTTGCTTATTATTATCTACTCTTTTGTAATGAACAAAACAGTCATGGGTCGTCATGTATATGCGATCGGTGGTAATGAAAAAGCAGCTGGATTATCCGGTGTTAAAACGAAAAAAGTAACATTCTGGGTATTTGTGAATATGGGCGTATTGGCTGCTGTATCAGGGTTGATCTTCGCAGCTCGTCTAAATGCAGCTACACCAAGAGCAGGAACCAACTTTGAGCTAGATGCGATTGCAGCTTGTTTTATCGGTGGTGCTTCCGCTTCAGGTGGTATCGGAACAGTATTCGGAGCGATTATCGGTGGTCTGGTTATGGGTGTACTGAATAACGGTATGTCTCTTGTAGGACTAGGTATCGACTGGCAACAAGGAATCAAAGGTCTGGTATTACTACTTGCGGTTGCGTTTGATATTTACAACAAAAACAAAGGTACATCGTCTGTATAAAAAAGTTCTGCGATAACGTAAACGTAGCATGTAAATCAGATGGTTATGATACCGAATTAAAATCATTCATTCTAACAAAATAACTATCCCAAACCGTCAGGACAATACGTTCTGGCGGTTTTTAGTTGTGTTCACCCGAAAAATGATACACCTGATACGAAATATGAAGCATTACCGTTCTAACATCAGCGAGATATAATTAATTTATTAAATGTAATCGCTTACATAAAAAGAAAGAAGATGGATAACATTGATTCCATAAACGGAGGATAGGAGACTACAGCGACACAGACATCGATAGAGAACGTAAAGGAGGATTTATTTATGGATACAGATATCAAAAGAGAATCCAAAACCACACGAAAAACAAAAGATAAAATTACCACTTCACCTACCAAACGCTGGTTCCGCCGATTGTATACTCAGCGACATTTGCAGGTGATGGCATTGCTTGGTGTCGTCTGGATGTTGATTTTCAACTATATTCCTATGTACGGCATTATTATTGCGTTCAAAGAATTTAATATTGTTGAAAGTATTGCCGATGCACCGTGGGTCGGGTGGGAGCACTTTAAAGCATTTATGGATGATGAAAATCTACCCGATGTGATCCGTAATACGCTAGGAATCAGCTTAATCAAGCTATTTATCGGATTTCCACTACCGATTATTTTTGCTCTTTTTCTGAATGAATTACGGTCAGTACGTTTCAAAAAAGCAGTTCAAACGATCTCTTACTTACCGCATTTTCTCTCATGGGTTATTCTCGGCGGTATTTTGACGACATGGTTAGCCGATGTCGGGATTATCAACAATGTCTTAATGGCACTGCATTTGATCAAAGAACCCATCTCTTACTTAGCGGAACCGCAATACTTCTGGACGATTGTGATCACATCTGATATTTGGAAAGAACTTGGATGGTCAGCGATTATCTATCTGGCTGCGATGGCAGGTGTATCTCCAGAAATGTATGAAGCAGCTACAATCGATGGTGCAGGACGTTTTCAAAAAATGTGGTACATTACGTTGCCCGGTATTCAAGCCACGATTGCGATTCTATTTATTCTAGCAGTCAGCGGTGTACTAAACTCTAACTTTGACCAAATTCTCGTCTTACGGAACTCGCTCAACGAGAGTGCTAGTAACGTTATCGATATCTATGTTTATCAAACGGGTCTATTATCCGGACGCTTCTCGTACTCAACAGCTATCGGTCTTATCAAATCGATTATCGCTTTGATTTTACTGGTGATTGCTAATCAGGTGACGAAGAAGCTAAACAACACTTCACTCTTTTAAAAGGGGGTGGGGGGTGAGCGTTAGCCGCTTTGAGAATAGAGTGTTCTTGTCGTCGCTGTTAAGGATGAATATTTTGATCACTGCTTTTAGCAGTAAATATTAATCCTTAAAGGCGAGCGCTTCGCTCTTTCAGAACACTCTATTCTCGCCGCTAAAGCTACCCTGGGTGGGGGAGGGGCAGGAAAGATAAAGACTTTAAAATATACTAAATATACATTTATAAGTCTTTTAGTTACTTTGAGCTGTTAACTCCCCAACCAAGCTCTTGCAAGAAGCATAATCTCTTGACCTACCGAATTTGATCTATTGCTTTTAAATTTTTGTGTTTAATTCTCTGTACTTAGATCACTGTACTTAAATAAAGCAATTCATCTTTAAATCTCTTAATCTTTAATCTAAAAATGCTTTAAAAGAAAGTGCGCCTGAAAGACCCCTCACTCTAATGGTAAAGGAGAATGACGATGATTAGTATGAAGGCAGATCGTAAGACGCGTGGTGAAGCGATTTTTGATACGTTGAATACAGTATTGATGATCTTGATTTGTTTTATTACGCTGTATCCGATCTGGTATGTGCTTGTAAATGCACTGAATGAAGGAACCGATGCGATGCGTGGTGGGATTTATTGGTGGCCACGAATATTTAGTCTAGAAAGTTTCAAAGCGGTATTTCAAAGCCCGGGTATTATGCAAGCGATGTGGATTACTGTAGCCAAGACGTTGATTGGTACAGTCATACATGTATTTTTTACAGCAATGGTAGCTTACGCCTTGTCTCGAAAAGGGTTGATCGGTGGCAAAGTCTATATCTGGATCGGAACGATCACTTTATTTTTTAGTGGTGGCTTGATTCCTACCTTTTTATTGATGAAGGATTTACAGTTGTTAGATAACTTTTTGGTATATATTATTCCAGCGATGTTTAGCTTTTTTGATCTTATTATTTTTATGACCTTTTTCCGTGAAATACCGGAAGGACTAGAAGAAGCCGCGCGGATTGATGGTGCGAATGATTGGTCGATTTTCCTACGGGTTGTATTGCCAGTGTCTATGCCTGTTATCGCCACGATTGCTCTCTTTCATGGAGTGTTCCAGTGGAACGATTATTTTACAGGTATGATCTATATGAATGATACCAGCCTACAACCGATCCAGACGTATCTTTACCGGGTTGTTGCTGAATCTAGCTCTAACCAGATGCTTTCTGCGGTACCGGGAGGAATTACCCGCTCAGTGACATCGCAGTCGATCAAATTAGCTACAATGGTCGTTACAACGATGCCAATCGTATTCGTTTATCCATTTTTACAAAAATACTTTGTGAAAGGCATGATGATTGGTTCGATTAAAGGCTAAGTTTGATTCGTTTGATAGTCAAAGCGGTAACAGCTTGTTCACTCGATATGAATAACTAATGATGACAAATAGAAAAGGGGTATTGATCTGATGAAACGAAATATAAATCATCGCAAATGGCACAAACCTGCATTGATGCTAACGCTAGCTAGCTTGATGATGTTCACTACAGCTTGTTCTTACTTTGGTGGAGGAAGTAAAAGTGCATCTGAACAAAATAATACACCGGTCAAAGCAGCTTCTGCTAATGAACCGGGTTGGAAAGTAGATACATCACCGATTACATTTGACTGGTATATGAACTTCTCCTGGTATACTGGAAGTGATTGGGGAACTGATCCAACAAGCCAATATGTAACAAAGAAAACAGGGGTTAGCTTAAACTTTATCGTGCCTGCTGGTAATGAAAATGAAAAGCTGAACACAATGATTGCTTCTGGCAAATTGCCTGACTTTATCACACTCGCATGGGGTGAAGATGCAGTCAAAAAAATGATCGAAGGTAAATTGGTTTTGCCACTGAATGAATTAGCAGACCAGTATGATCCTTATTTCTACAAAGTAACCGATCCAGCCAAATTAGCATGGTATACTCAGCCAGATGGTAATGTATATGGATATCCGAATGCGTCTTCTTCTCCTGCGGATTTTGCAAAATACGGCAAAAATTATTTGTCCAATCAGGTGTTTGTTGTACGCAAAGACATGTATGAAGCACTAGGTAAACCAGATATGCGTACACCGGAAGGATTTTTGAAAGCGCTCAACATGGCAAAAGAGAAATTCCCTGAAGTGAATGGACAGCCACTAATTCCACTAGGATTACACGAATTTACGGAAAACGGGAACTATTCATTAGAAGGATATTTGCAGAATTTCTTAGCAATCCCGATGGAAAAAGACGGCAAGTTGTATGATCGTACAACCGATCCAGAATATCTACGCTGGCTCAAAACGTTCCGTCAAGCAAATCAAAATGGATTATTATCCAAAGATATCTTTATCGACAAGCGTTCGCAAATGGAAGAGAAAATAGCACAAGGGCGTTACTTTGCAATGTTGTATCAACGTAGTGACTTTAATACCCAACAAAATGCGTTATATGCTAAAGATCCTAATTCAGTCTATATTGCAGTCGACGGTCCTTCTGATTCCAAATTAGATCAACCTATCTTATCAGGGCCGGTCATCTCAGGATGGACAGTAACCTTAATTTCCAAAAATGTCAAAGACAAAGCACGTGCGATCCGTTTCCTTGAATATATGATTAGTGAAGAAGGACAAAAAGACTTCTATTTAGGTGAAAAAGGAGTCACATATGATACTGTAGATGGCAAAGACCAATTCAAGCCAGAAGTATTGAAATCACTAAACAGTGATCGTTCAGAATTTGATACCAAGTATGGTGCTTCTCATAAATACTGGATGCAAATGAATACGAATATCACCGATCAATGGAAACCAGAGAGTGTAGAACCATTCAAACAAATGGAAGAATGGACGAAAGGCAAAACAGTTAGTGCGTCTGAATTTGATCAATTGAATCCAACAGGTAATTCACCAGAAGGAATTATTAACACTAAGATCTCACAACTATGGGGTAAAACATTACCTAAATTGTTGTTAGCTTCTTCTGATAGTGAGTTTGATCAGATCTTTAACGAATACTTGAGTAAACGTGAAGCAGATGGATTAGCCAAAGTACAAGCATATCAACAAACAGAATATGAGAAAAATAAAGCCAAACTAGAAGCACAATAAAAGAGCAGATAGCGATCCAAATTGCATACAATAGTATAAAAAGGGACTTGAGCAGAAGCCTATTCTGTAAAAGTCCCTTTTTGTACACAATTTTCCAGTTAATTGAGTTACAATAGAATACATAGTTTAACCGCTTACATTTATAAGTTGTGATCATCATTGAAGTTGTTGGATAGGGAGGAATAGATTACGTTTCGTCAAATTATACAGCCTTTTCTGCATTGGCTGAACACTCTTTCTTTACAAAGTCGATTGATCGGCACCTATATTATTGTGATTTTGTTACCGACTACAGCAGTATCATTATATTTTTATAATCAGGTCAATGAAACGTATATTGAAGATACACGGCTTAAAAGTATAGATGCGTTGCAAAATGAGAAACAGGTTTTGTTAACACAGATTGAAACGATGGAACGTGCAGCCCAGCTAGCTTTATCAGACAAAGAAGTGATTCAATATCTTGCTGGCAATGAAAGTGCACCTACCTCAGATTTAATAGAGTTTAACAACAGTTTTTATACCAATCTGGCACAAATTGAGATTAATAACCCGACTATTTTACATCTTCGTTTATATAGTGCTAGTGAATACACTTATGAGATTTGGCCGATTTTTTTTCAGGAAAAGCGAGTACAGGATCAGCCATGGTACAAGCTTGCGCGTATGTTAGGTGATCTTGAAGGATGGTATGTGCAACAGCAAGATTTATCACGACCTTCTGACCGTACCAGAGTGCCTGAACTTGATCCACCGAAAATATCATTGTTACGCGAAATTCAGTTACCTAAAGGACATCATGCCGGTATTGTACAGGTCGATATGTTGTTATCCAATTTTGCTCCACGTACGTATGGAACTTTACAGGAAGATGAATCGCAAATGTTGCTGTTAGATGCAGGCGGTGGATATATCCCTTCTTCTCCTCAGGATAAGAAGTATACCGCTCCTTTACAACAATGGTTGAAAGAGAATCAAGTACAAGCCAAGAACCCATCATATCAAGTAGAACACCAGTCGGTAGACAACTACACAACAGACGAAAACATGTCTTCAATTCGGTATACCGATCAAGGCAATGCTTATTTAGCGACATCTACCCGGATCGATCGATTAGGGGCGCAGTTGGTTCATATCGTTTCATTAGAAAAAGTACTACAAGATACGAAGCGTGCTCGTAATGGTATTGTGCTGTTGAATATCGGATTTATTTTGTTGGTATCTCTTATTACGTATCTCGCAAATACGATTATTCTTAAAAATCTACGCCGATTAACAGCCGCTATGAAAAAAGTACGTCGTGGTGAACTTCATCATGGGGTCAAAGTGGATGGTGGAGGAGAGATTGGAGAACTGGCGTATCATTTTAATCGGATGACACTCACGATTAATGAATTAATAGCCCAAGCTGTCAGCAAGCAAGCTTTGATGAAAGAAGCTGAACTGCGTACGTTATATAGTCAGATTGATGCTCATTTTCTCTATAATACGCTTGAAAATATCAAAATGTTAGCGGAGATTGAAGATCAGCGCCACATCTCGGATGCGTTAACTTCACTTGGCGGAATGATGCGTTATAACTTCAAATGGTCGGGTGAATATGTGAAATTGAGCGAAGAAATACGTCATATTCATAATTATATCGATGTTATGAATATCCGTTTTGAAGAGCCGGTTCAACTTCATATTGATATTCCAGCGTTATTATTAGAGCTAGAAATCCTAAAAATGTCTTTACAACCATTAGTTGAAAATGCATTTAAACATGCTTGGAATGAAGATGAATATATAGAACGATGCTTAATGATTCAGGTTGTTGCCGAACCGGATCGAGTGATTACTGTAACGGTTCAAGACAACGGTAGTGGAATGAGTCAGGCGCAATTAGAAGCGTTACAACAATGGATTCATATGCCAGATGAACCTCATCATTCTCATATGAGCAATAGCTATCCTGCCCATGCGTCTGAAGAGCAACAGTCACGTAAAGGTGGAATAGGTCTACGCAATGTACAGAGACGACTTGCTTTATTTTATGGAGAAGATTACGGGCTACATATTACCAGTACTTTGGGAGAAGGAACGATTGTAACTTTACGATTTCCGAAAGTACTGCTGACAGGAGGAGAATGATCAGATGACTCAAATAATGATCGTAGATGATGAACGTAATATCAGACAAGGATTACAAGTGATGATTGAGCGAGAATTTCCTGCGCATTATCAATATATACATGCACGTCATGGACAAGAAGCTTTAGATCAGATGATGAATACTGCTATTGATATTGTGATTACCGATATACGGATGCCTGTAATGGATGGTGTGCAGTTTTTAGAACAGATGCGTGGTCTCAAGACGTTAGCTGTCCAACCCTATGTCATCGTATTAAGTGGATATGATGATTTTGAATATGCCAAAGCAGCTATTCGTTATCAGGTGAGCGAATACTTGCTCAAGCCGATTCGACGTGAAGATTTATTTGATGCTTTGCGTCGGTTAGAAGAAGAATTGCAAAAGCGTGATCATGTTTCTCGTAGTCTTGCTGAAGTCGAACAATATCGGTTGCAAAAAGATCAAGAGCAATTACAAAGTCTATTGTATGCAGATCCATTAGAGCTCACTGCATTATCGGAACAAATAGACGGTCTACGGTTGCCAGAACATTATGTGATCGGTGTATTTCAGTACAAAAATAAAGAAGGCATCTTGATTGATCAGCAGGAGCTTACCGTCTTAATGAAGCGATTATGTGCAGGGATGAATATTCAGTGTACTGCACAATTGTATGACAAAGAAGATCGGCTGGTCTGGATTATACCTGCGACTGAATTACATCATTTAGAACACCTAGCAGAGATAGCAGCACAGCGAGAAGTAGAAGGACTTCTTATCGGAATTAGCGAACAAGGCAGTCAGTTGCAAAGTATTGCTAAACATTATCAAGAAGCTTGTCAGGCACTTCATTATGGATTTCTTCATCCTGGTATTCATCTTATCCATTATCGTGTTGTAGAGCAGATATATACGACATGGAGTATTCCAGAAGAAGAGATTCGCTTGCTAGGCAATACACTGGGAAGTGATCGTGATCCAGAGATTGAGCAGCGATTGTATCAGATTTTTAGAATTCATGAATTGATCTATCTGCCAATCGTTTATATTGAGCAAGTGGCTCAGTGTATCAATGAACAGGTGTTGGATGAGATTTTTAGACATTACGGCGAAGCTTCAGTAGAAGTGTTGCGTCTGTATCGGCGTGTAGGCAATCTGAATCATTACCGTTATTTTCAAGACTATTTCCGTGACCTAGAAAATGTACTGATCTGTCTTGATGATTATATCCGGCAATTGCGTATTATTCATACCGAGCCTCAACATCTCAAAGAAGCGGTGCAATTTATTCATGCTCATTATGATCGTCCTTTAAATATGGCAATCGTAAGCAATCATGTCTCACTCAATTACTCTTATTTTAGTGAAGCTTTCAAAGCATATACAGGTGAGAGCTTTGTTATCTATCTCAAAAAAGTACGTATTGCCAAAGCCAAATTACTGCTAACCGAAAGCTCTTACCGATTAAACGAAATCAGTCAACAGGTAGGATTTGAGAGCAGTCGTCACTTTTCAAAAGTGTTCCGGGAACTAGAAGGAATTACCCCGCAGGAGTATCGTTCCAAAATGAATGTGCGCTCTTTGATCTAATTATGAAAGCAAATAATAAAAAATAATTGCATATGCAAGAAATAGATTCCTTTTCATTAAAGTTTGCAGTAAAATAATGAAGCAAGTACCGATGAAATTACGGAATATGGAGTAGGTATTGGAGGTTTTATGATTGCCCAAGCGTGCAAATTGGAGTATTCGCACCAAAATTATTTCTGGGTATGTGGTCATTATTTTATGCGTAGGCGTTGTGTTACTGATGATGTCTGGACGTGTGAATCAATTAGAACAAGAAAATAGATATATTAACGATCATGATCTGGAAGTTCATAATCTAACCAATCTGATCGAAAAGCATGTGCTTGATATGGAAACAGGGCAGCGCGGATTTGCTTTGACTGGCGATGATAGTTATCTGGTTCCTTATAACAACGGAGTTCTGCAATGGGAAGCGGATTATAACAAATTAGTAACTCTGGTTGAAGATAACGAATTGCAACGTAGCAATTTGGGTACGATCAAGACAGGCATAGACAAATGGATTCAAGATGCGGGCGATCCGGTTATCTCCATGCGACGTAATAACAATGAAGCAGGGATTACACAATTTTTCAAAGTCGATCCTGGTAAAGAACAGATTGATCGTTTGCGTAGCGAACTTGAAGCTTTTCGTGTGACTGAAAAAGCATTAACTGATGCACGTATTGAAAGTATCGCCGCTAGTAATGAGCGTCTATTTATAGCTATGGTTGCATTATGGATTGTAGTAGCGATTGTCTCTTTGATTACAGCATGGGTGATTGCGCGTCAAATTGTAAGAACATTGCGTGATGTAACCGATACGATTCATGATATTGGAGAAGGTGGCGATCTGAACAAACGGATCGTTATTCGTACGCGCGATGAGATTGCAGAGTTAGGTACAGCAACTAACCAATTGTTAGATCATGTACAGCATGAGAATTGGATCAAAGACCAGATCGCGATTGCATCGACTCGTTTTCAAGAAGCGGATCGTATTGAATCGCTGTCCTCTGCATTATTAACTAAAATGAATAAATGGTTCGACGCTTCATATGGTGTTGTCTATTATGATAGCGAAAATGAAGAAGACGGCTGGCTCAAATCTGCTTCTTTTGCCGCTCATACCAAAGATATTGAATTAGGGGCAGCTTATATTACTGAAGGCGAAGGATTAGCCGGACAATGTATTGTAGAAAAAAGAATGTTAACGTACAGCCCGCTTCCTAAAGGTTATGTGCAGATCACTTCAGGATTAGGTAGTGCAGAAGCCAAAGCATTAGTAGCGGCTCCGATTATGTTTGAAGGTAAAGTATTAGCTGTTGTTGAAATTGCTTTTATCGAACCGATGACAATAGAACAATCGGATTTGTTTGAGCATTTATTAAATATTTTTGCGGTTACGATGAACTCGTTATTGATTCGTAAAAAGATTGAGCAAATGTATCATGATTCTCAAAATATGAATTATGAGTTGCAAGTTCAATCCGAGGAATTACAAGTTCAATCGGAAGAACTTCAGACACAAGCTGATGAACTGCATATGCAGACAGAAGAATTGCAAATGCTGAACGAACGTCTGGAACAAGGCAAGATGGCGGCTGAAAGTACAGCGATTGAACTTGATAAATATGCTCAACAGCTACAAGTCAGTTCACGTTACAAATCAGAATTTTTGGCAAATATGTCTCATGAATTACGTACACCGCTCAATAGTATGTTGATTCTTTCACAAATCCTATCTGAAAATAGTGCCAATACGTTGACAGAAAAAGAGCAAGAATATGCTTCTATTATTCATCATTCCGGTAAAGACTTACTGAATCTAATCAACGATATTCTAGATCTATCCAAAGTAGAAGCAGGCAAAATGCATATCGAGATTGATCCGGTTAGTACACAAGCGATTCCTGAACAAATGGAACGTTACTTCAAAGAAGGTGCAGCATTACGTGATCTTTATTTCAATATTGAGGTCAATGATAATGTGCCGGATATGATTTATTCCGATGATATGCGTCTACAGCAAGTCTTGCGTAACTTATTATCGAATGCGTTCAAATTTACTGAAGCCGGTGGTGTCACGTTAACGATCGAGAAGTTAGATCAGGTACAGACACAAGAGTATCAATCCGATCAACCGATGATTGCTTTTACTGTTCGTGATACAGGTATAGGAATCTCACCTGAAAATAGCCGCTTGATCTTTGAAGCGTTCCGACAAGCGGATGGAGCGACAGCTCGCAAATACGGCGGTACAGGATTAGGCTTATCGATCTCCTCCCAATTGGCTCATTTGTTAGGTGGAGAAATTACGCTAGAAAGTACAGTAGGCGAAGGCAGTACATTTACATTCTATATTCCTTGTCTGGAATCAGATCCGAATGATGAAAGTGAACTATTTACTGTTCAGCAACCGATCAGTCATACTGTCTTTTTTGAAAAAGATCAACTCACATCAACAAATACCGAGTCGGAGCTTCATACCAACACATCGATTCAATCTTCACGTCTAGCTACATCGTATTCAGAGATGGATCGTATGACAACAGCTAGCAATGAACAAGTAGCCGATGTGGTAAAGCAGGTGATGACAGAAGAGCAGTACGAAGGTCTAGACGGCAAAAAAATTCTAATCGTAGATGACGATATTCGAAATGTATATGCATTGACCAGTCTGTTGGAGCGTCATAGTGTGAATATTCTAATTTCGCAAAATGGACGGGATGCTTTAGAAATTTTGCATATGACACAGGATATTGATCTGATTCTTATGGATATTATGATGCCCCAATTAGACGGATATGAGACGATGCGTACAATTCGTAATCTGTATGGATATGCTCAAGTTCCGATTATCGTCTTAACTGCCAAAGCGATGAAAGAAGACCGCGAGAAAGCTATTCAAGCGGGAGCTTCTGACTATATGAGCAAGCCACTAGAAATGCAGCAAGTATTGCTTCGTATCGAACACTGGCTAGGCAAAACGCAGATCGATTATTTTACAACATAAATGAAAATCTTAAAAAGATACTTTCCTTAGTGGAAGTATCTTTTTTTTCGTTTAGGTCTTAATACCCTTGAGTAATATTTAATTTAATAGTAAATTTGAACTATTATTAAAGCTAACTAACTTACTAAAAAATGGGTATTTATTTCAAAAAAGGGGTACAGTGTATGAACATTTCTTCATCTGCAAGCTATGCCGGAACAAGTAATCTGGGATATCATTCATCAGCTAGCAATGATCCAATCGCCAAAAGCGCATCAACCGATTCATTATCTGCTCAAGATCGTGACGCTAGACCAGCAACAATATCGCCTAACGAAAAAAGTCCACAGGAACAGCAATTGGAAGAAGCCAAGCAATACAAAAAAGAAGATCAGCAAAAAGAATTAAAAAAGAAAGAAGCTGATCAATTTTTTGAAGAACAACAAAAGCATAAAGAAGAGATCGACAAAATCGCTTATGAGATGTTAGCCAATCAAGGAATTGCTCAAATTGGGATAGACAACCAGCTAGCATTGAACAAAGACAATTACGGGGATACTGTTAAAAGTCTAGTTGCCAAAGGATTTCAAATTGATACAGATGAGCAAAAATTAACGATTAGTTCTAAGCTACATCAACTGAAATTAGAAATTAGCAAAGAATCATACGATCAATATGTCAAAACAGTATATGGTAAAGAAATTGCGGATGAGTATACAGATACAGATCAGTCATCATTTCCTGCTCCAGCCCATTCCGGCAATACGATAACAGGAAGTGCTACAACAACATCACCATCCTCGACAACACATCAATCTGCACCATCAGCTACGCCACAATCCGAACCAGTAAGTGCAACTCATTCATCTCCAGCGACTGCACCTTCAACACAGACAACACAAACAGAATCATCGGCTAATGAACCAACTTCAGCCACGACAACCAACAATAGCTCATCAACCTCACAGCCTTCTCCAGCAGCTACACCAACGCAGACTACGCCAACAACCAATAGCAATAATAACAGCTCTACTACAGGCGTAACTAATCAATCCAGTACGAATCAATCTAGCAGTTCTACAACTTCTACAAGTGGATCATCTGGAAATAACACCTCATCTTCTGGCAATAACTCATCAAATAATGGAAATGGTATCGGCTCTATTTTGACTGGCGGATTAGTGAAATAAATATCTTTATTTACTCTTATGCGATAGAAATGTCGAATAAGAGTTTTTTTTGTAGAAGTACATATATTCGACAAAATGTGATTACATTTTATGGTATTTTTTAAAAATTATAGTTCAAATTACCCTTGCTAACTAAGTTGTTAAACAGTAAATTATTACTATACTAATTTGGATAAATATTACTATTATGTTTCTTTGATGGAAAGAGAATATTTGCCATTCGATCGATATTAAATATCAATATTATGAAGGAGACTGCCCTATGAATATTACACCTAATGCGAGTTACTCTTCGACGGCTAGCCAGAATTCATACTACTCTATATATTCTAATGATTCTACTACTAGATCTACAGCTAGCACTGTAAAAAGCCCTGTTTCTACCAATACGACTACAACAACTGACCAAAATGGTACAGACAAAACACCAGCTGAACAAAAAATAGAAAGCAATAAAGAATACAAAAAAGAACTACAAAAAAAGGAAACCAGAGATAAAGATTTAGATGAACTTTTTGATAATCAACAGCAACGTAAACAAGAAATTCATAAGCAAGTGATTGAGACATTAACAGACAATGGCTTTTATCAAATTGGTGCACAAAACGGAATGGCGCTTACAAAAGAAAATGTAGATGAGACGATCAAGAGTTTATTTAACAAAGGATTTCAAGTGGATTCCAATGAGAATAAAATGACGCTGACTTCCAAAGTACATCAGATGAAAATGGAAATTAGCAAAAATGCATATGATAAATATGTAGAAGCTGTCTATGGACAATTGAATCCTGTATCAGATCAGATTTCTAAACCAAAAACTGATCCATCTATGATCAAAACAGGTGTATATTCACCGCCAGCTTCTATGGTGAAGCCGATATTGACTCCAGTAGGTACAGCTACAGATTCGATCCCTTCAACAGTGAATCCATCTGTACCAGGATCTGAAGTAACTAAGCCAGCACCAGAGCCGGTAGCAACAACGCCGACACCGACACCAGCGCCAACAAGTACGCCAGCACCAGAGCCGGTAGCGACAACGCCGACACCAACACCAGCACCAACAAGTATGCCAGCACCAGAGCCAGTAGCAACAACGCCGACACCAACACCAGCACCAACAAGTACGCCAGCACCAGAGCCAGTAGCGACAACACCAACACCAGTGCCAACAAGTACGCCGACACCAGCACCATCCACAACAAACACGATTAGTACACCGGTGAGCACTACAACAAATTCTACTAGTAACAATACAACAACCAGTTCTACTTCAGTTAATATTCCGGTCACTGTTCCTAACGTTATTACCGTAAGCACATCTATTCCGGTATCATCCACTTCTACACCAACATCAACAACGTCAGCACCTTTAGTATCAGTGACAAGTCCGTTGTTAACGCCAAAATCTACATCTACTGTTGTTCCAACAACTACAACAGCAACAGCGCCAACAACGACTACCGCTCCGACTACAACTTCTACAACAAGTACATCTACTAAAAATGTACTTGGACTTTTGAAGTAATAGGTATTATATGATAGAACGATGTAAAAATCCCTTTGATGCATACTGGATTAGGTCAATATCGACCATCATCCTGTAGGAGTATGCACCAAAGGGATTTTTTGTTCTATGCTTGAATAACGTGTTGATTGGATTGCCTAGCATGAAGATATAACTTGGCATACGTACCATGATGAGCAATTAACTGAGCATGCGTACCTTGTTCTATAATTTCACCATGTTCCATAACGAGAATACGATCTGCATGCATAATGGTCGAGAGACGATGAGCGATCACAATCGCTGTACGTCCTTCGGATACCGTATCAAGAGCTTGTTGCACCAGTTGTTCAGTATGCGAATCCAGATTAGCGGTAGCTTCATCAAGTATTAATACTTTAGGGCGGAAGACGACGATACGGGCAAATGAAATCAATTGACGTTCACCAGCAGACAATCCGCTTCCTCGCTCTGATAGACGAGTATCGTATTTTTGCGGTAAGCGTGTAATCATCTCATGGGCACCTACAAATCGGCAAGCTTCGATGACTTGCTCATCAGTGATGTTCGGCTGGAATATTCGTACATTGTCGATAATCGAACCGGAAAATAAAAAAGGTTCTTGCTGAATCAGTCCTACAATACGATGAAGTGTTTCTTGGGGCATCTGTCGTAGATCAATATCATCAATAGCGACAGAACCTTGACCGACATCATAGAAACGATTGAGTAGAGCAATCAATGTACTTTTGCCTGCTCCGGTTGTACCTACTACACCGATCATTTCACCAGGTTCAATATGCAGATCCAGATGCGGAATTACTGTCTGATCTGGATTATATCCGAATGAAATATGGTTAAAGTCTACTTTTCCTTTTACTTTGTCTAGATCTATCGTTACCGCTTGATCAGGTGTCGGATCTTGAATCTCTGGTTGGAGTTTGAGAATACGCCAGATTCGATCCATAGAGACAGTGGTAGATTGAAACGTATTCCATTGCATCGTAATCTGATTAATCGGTTGAAAAAATTGACGGATATAACTGATAAAAGCATACAGTACACCAACTTCAATCTGTTTGTTAAATACAGCTACGCCTCCAAGCCAGACCATCAAGACCAGAGCAATATTGCCTAAAATATCAAAAGTACGATTGAAAAATACATTCGATTTTAATTGCTCGACATTGGCTTGCCAGTAATCCGCATTGTATTCATTGAATCGTTTTTTCTGTTCTTGTTCCTGATGGAAAATCTGGATTAAGCCCATACCAGATAAGTTCTCTGCTGTAAATCCAACTAATTTGGATAAGCGACTGCGT
This sequence comes from Paenibacillus sp. KACC 21273, assembly GCF_028736095.1. Classification (NCBI taxonomy): domain Bacteria; kingdom Bacillati; phylum Bacillota; class Bacilli; order Caryophanales; family Paenibacillaceae; genus Paenibacillus; species Paenibacillus sp. KACC 21273. The sequence continues at coordinate 4,226,271 of NZ_CP117876.1, read as the reverse complement.
GTATACTGATAGACCTGTCGCAATTTACCGCGAAATAAAATGGCTAGTGTAGCAATAACAGGTAAAGTGATCATCGAATACCATGCTAATGTAGTATCCAGACGGAACATAAAGTAAATAATAAATACAAGCATCATACCATCACGAATCAGACTTAATAACACCTGTGTAAAAAATTGGCTGATCGTTTCAGTATCACTGGATACATTTGTTACCAATCCGCCACTGCTAGAGCGATCAAAAAAGCTCATCGGTAGCTTGGTAATATGAGCGAATAGATCATTACGAATACTGGCGACAATATGTTGACCGACATATTGCAACAGATTGCTTTGTAAATAAGAGAATAGAAAGCTGACTACGGCTAACCCTAGATAAATAGCCGCCATTCCTGTTAAAAAAGGTAATCCATTTTGTCCGGCAGCAATATGATCATCAATCACAATTTTGACCAGATATGGCTGTAATAGATCCGCAGCGATAGCAAGCATTGTTGCAAAGAAAATACCGACAAATGTCCAACGATGAGGACGAGCATAAGCTAAGATTGCACGCAATGCTTCGTAGCGGATAGGCGTACTGGATTTGGTAGTCGATGATAGTTTGCTCATGCGCGCAACCCTTCTTCCTGTAATTGATACAAGGATGAATAGATGCCTTGTTGTTGCAACAATTGTTGATGGGTTCCTTGTTGTACGATCGTACCTTCGTCCAGCACAATAATAAGATCAGCATGTTTTACTGCACTGATCCTATGCGAAATAATCAAGTTCGTATAATTATTCCGTTCACGAATCAGGTTATTTAGTATCCCTGTCTCGGTGACTGCATCGACAGCGCTCATACTATCGTCCAGAATCAAGATGGGCCCTTTTTTCACCAATCCACGTGCAAGACTGGTACGCTGACGTTGTCCACCGGATAGAGTAATACCACGCTCACCTAATTTCGTATCGAATCCTTCTGGAAAATTAGAAATAGGATCATAGATCATCGCCTGACGTGCATGATCTTCTACTTTTTCAAGCGGTGTATCTCGATCGCTAAAAGCAATATTGTCACGAATCGTCGTGCTAAATAAAAATCCATCTTGAGGCACATAAGCGATACGTGAGCGTAGACTTTGCAATGAGATCTGACGAATATCTGTACCGCCTAACCAGACTGTATTTTCAGGTGGATCGTATAGACGGAGTAACAGCTTCACCAACGTGCTTTTGCCAGAACCTGTTTTGCCAACGATCCCGACAGTTTGTCCGGCTTCAATATGCAGATTAATATCAGACAGCGCGTAACGCTCACTACCAGGGTAAGCAAATGATAAATGTTTTATTTTGAGATCAGGTGTTGAAGCTAACGGTTGTGCATTAGGATGATCTTCGATATCTGGCTTTTCAGCAAGTAAACGATTCACGCGATCCAGCGAAGCTCCTGAACGTTGCATCATATTGATCACGTTACCAATTTGCTGTAGAGGGCCTGACATAATTCGCAAGTACAACGTTAATGCGATAAAATTACCGATCGTAATCGTACCTTGAATCGTTAAGTATCCTCCATATAGTAGCGAAATCACAAGCGATAATGCGCCTAAAAACGGAACAGCCGCTTGAAATAAAGAGGACATGCGAACAAGGTGTAACTGGTTATCACGAATATGATTGACTGTTGTGCCAAAACGTTGACGTGCTGTAGGTTCAATCGCAAATGTTTTGGTCACTCGAATACCACTCAATTGTTCTTCTGCTGATTCAGTCATAACGGCTAATGATTCCTGTACATTTTGCGAACGTTTGCGGATTCGTGGGCCAAAGTAAATAACTAGAAAAGGAATCCCTACCATCGGAATAACACTTACCAGTATCAAATACAATGGAATATGACTGAGTAACATCATTACAATACACGATAAAAACAAAAAAATAGCATTGGTGGTCATCGTGACCCCATTTGAAATCGATTCACGAACAGAATTGACATCATTGGTCATCGAACTTAGTAATTTACCTGTTCCTTGCTTGGAGAAGTAATATTCACTGAGTGTAGAGAATTTGCTAAAAAGACTTTGACGCATTTCAAATTCGAACTTGCGTCCTAATCGCATGACTGTGAATTGCCCTGCACCGAAAAAGAGATTATACATAATCCCGATCACAGCCAGAATTACGCTATATTCAATAATCATTTGATATTGTATTCCACCATTCAGCAGAGCATCTGTAAATTGTCCCAGTACACGGGGGATAGCAGCTTGCCCGATATTAGACAGAATGATCAAACTGACAGCGAGTAAATAATATCGCCAATGCTTTTGGACATAATCAGTTAGAATACTCCGATCTTTCATATTTATATGTTCCTTCTTTCTTAAACGGTATATCTTTTTACAACCCTTGAATTCCGATTGTTAAACAGTTCAGATAAAATATAATCCATACATATAAGGTAAAGGAACAGTCGGGAATGAAAAATCTAGACGGTCTGCAAGCTTAGCATCGGGATCGAATAATAGCGTATACAATTCCGAAGCATCTTTCAGTGGATACGAACCAGATGGTGTATGTAGCACGTAATCCTCTTCTAATTGGAACTTTATATCATAAGAAGCTAGAAAACACGCTACACCTGTTTGCTCTAATAAAAGCTGATCATCCAATACAAGTAAAGTACCGCTATTTGGTTCGATCGTTACAGGAACGTCTTCTTCAACCAGTAAATCGCTCAACGCTTTATCTTGCCATGGAACACGTACAGTAAGTGAATATAGGGCATAATGAGTCATAGCCTCTACACATAAATGCTGAATAACTTCAGGATCGCCGCCATACTCAATAACACTACCGATTGGCTCAGCAGACGAATCTTCAGCGTATGGTATAGAAAGAGCTACAAATCCGACCACTTGATGATCGGCATTTTCGGCTACTCGAATCTGTTGTTGCTGTTTGTTGATGTTAGCGATGGGTTGAGAAGCGATAAATTGTTGAAGATCTCCAAGTCCCCACTGAATATGAGCATATTGATTTTGGATATGATGAGCTATAGCAAAAATATCCTGTGGTAATAGATCCCGATATGTGAGATGCGTATTGTCATCATGCAATGTTTTGGCGATATCTGAAGATAATTTAAACGTACTGACTTGTCCAAAGGGCACACTGCCTGCTCGTGTATATAATGAACGATCTCCTGAAATAAATAACACAGAAGCTCCTGCTGAACGTGCATGTTGTCTACATAATTCTAATAGCTGTCCTGCCAATCCTTGTCCCCGATAATCAGGATGTGTACATACTGCGCCGATTGAATAAGCTGATATAGTAAATGTGCCTGATTGAACTTGTACCGGAACCATTCCCATAAAAGAAACCAGTGTACCTTCCGGTGTAAAAGCACCGTACGAATGACTAATACCTGCTTGAAAAAGAGCGGGAAAAGAAGATTCCATATATCGATCCCCATCTGCGCAAAATACATCTTCGGCTAATAAAGCAGCTTGTTTCAGTTCATCGGTAAGCACACGTCTAATTTGCATATGTAGTCCTCCTATTGAGAATAATAAAGTCAAATGTAAAATCATCTGCAACCTATCAAGTATCGTTGAATAGTTCTAGCATACATTAGTTATAGAGCAAATACGATGGTTCATAAGGGCAAGATTAGATGTATATATGCAAAAATCTCTAAACCTGAATGTATCAGATTTAGAGAAGGTTAGCGTTTATAGATAATGTAGTGAAGCAGAAGAAGTTGTTGCTAATGACGAGTGCATCGTCGCAGGTTGAATACGTACAGCAGATACTTTGAAGCCGGGCATTTTACAATAAGCATCCAGTGTAGGATCAGTAGCTTGATTTACATTTTGCTCACCGCCCCAATGCATCGGGACAAATATCGTATCGGTACGAATATGATCTTTGATCCTACAACGAATCGTAAATGAACCGCGAGCAGAAGCGACTTCGACCCAATCGTTATCTTCAATATGATACTGCTTAGCAGTCTGAGAATGAATTTCCATAAAGTTCTCTGGTTCACGTGCGGTAAGTGTAGCACTGCGACGAGTCTGTACACCTGTTAGATAATGAGCAAGCACACGTCCATTGGTCATAATCAGTGGATAAGCAGAAGAAATAGTATCTTTGATCGCTATATTTGTAATCGAAGTAAATACCGCACGACCATCAGGATGAGCGAAAGATTGTTCAAACATCGTCGGCACACCTGCATGATCAATAGATGGACAAGGCCAGTAGATGCCTTCTTCGTTGCGTAGTCGATCATATGTAATCCCATAATAATCAGCCAATCCGCCGCGACTAGCGATCCGCAATTCGTTGAAAATATCTTCTGCCTGTGCAAAATCAAATCCAGTTTTTTTGCCAAGAGCTTGTGCTAATTCACATAGAATCTGCCAATCGTGTTTACTTTCATATGGAATCGGACGGGCTGCTTCTCGCAATAATACTCGGCCTTCCAGATTGGTCAATGTGCCTGTATTTTCTAAATAAGCTGTGACTGGCAGAACAACATCAGCTAATTGCGCGGTCTCGGACAAAAATAAATCTGCAACAATAAGCATGTCTAACTTTTCTAATCCGGCACGCACTAGAGGGATATTTGGATTGGATACGACAGGATTAGAACCCATAACGAATAACGTGGAGATTTGTTGTTGATCAATCAGTTCCATCATTTCATAAGCAGACACGCCTTTATCTGGTAAATCTTCGGGATCGATATTCCAGATCGAAGAGATATACGCCCGATCTGCTGGATTTTCGATTGAGCGATAGCCGGGTAATTGATCTGCTTTTTGCCCGTGTTCGCGTCCACCTTGTCCGTTGCCCTGTCCGGTTACTGCTCCATATCCACAACCGGTTCTGCCAATTTTACCAGTCGCTAATACCAGATTAAGAAAATAGCGTACAGCCAAATGTCCATCGGTCTGCTGTTCAACGCCACGAGCAGTAAAAATAATACCAGTACTTGCCTGACTGTACACCTGAGCGGCTTGATAGATCAATTCAACAGGAATACCACAGATAACTGCTGATTGTTCGATATCGATATCCTGCACCAGCTCACCTAATTGCTCGTATCCATTGGTTCGTTGCTCAATAAAGTCGTGATCGATCCAATCTTGATCTAACATAATCTTGAGCATCGTATTGGCTAACAAAGCATCGGTACCTGGACGAATCTGTAAATGAATATCTGCGATTGCCGCAGTAGCGGTAACTCTAGGATCAATGACTATAATCTGAGCGCCATTTTGTTTGGCTTGATTCAAATAAGGCATCAATGTAGGCTGACATTCTGCAATATTAGTGCCAGCCAGAATAATACATTTGGCTAATGGAATATCGGATAACTGACAGGTGAGTCCGCGATCAATTCCGAATGTTTTGCTTCCAGCAGACGCCGCGGCTGACATACAAAAGCGTCCATTATAATCAATATACTTGGTACCGATAGCGACTCGTGCAAATTTGCCCAATAGATAAGCGGTCTCATTTGTAAGCGAACCGCCGCCATAGATGCCAATAGAGTCACGCCCTGATTGATCAATAGATTGTTGTAGATGTTCTGCGATATAATCGGTAACTTCTTGCCAAGAAGCACGTACAAGCTTTCCGTGACGACGAAGTAAAGGATATTTCAAGCGTTCCCGGTTAAATACATGTTGATGAGCGTTCATACCTTTGATACATAGACGACCTTGTGAAGCCTCATTTGGTGTACCTTCTGCCTGATAAGTCACGAGAGGTAGAGTAGGGTGCAACGTTGAAGATTCAGAAGAATGAAGAGTGATTTTACATTGTACGCTGCAAAAAGGACATTGCGTCTGCATCATAAGTTCCGTCTCCTTTACGATCTCGATCATAAGCATCTGCTATCGCATTGTTGTAAAATAAAGATAATACCTGTTCCCGCAAAGGCAATACTTCTGTCCGTTGTACCCACTTCCATATCGGTTCACTGTAATATGCTTGATAACGATACAATTCCAGACACAGAAAGATTAGATATAGCGCGTCTGGCAAATGATCTACTGTAGTTAACAAATGCGCTTCTTGAATACGATCTGTAGCACATCCTCCAATATAAATTTCCCAACCAGCCGGTGAATATAATATGCCGATATCTTGCACACGAACACTAATAGGAGAATAGATATTCTGCGCTACAGCTATACGTGTAGGATAAGGGAATATCAGATGTTGTACTGTAGACTGCCATTGTTGTATCTGCTCGATCACATTTGCTCCATTTACAGTATGAAGATGGTCAGGATACCCTGCTAGCCATTCACGATCTAACAATATCTGTAGATGAGGTAACAGATTTGCCTGATCTATTGCCAAAGAACTGTCTAAATACAATTGTAGATAATAACGAATTGCTGTGATACAGGTGTCACAACCATAATGCTCTGATTGATCGGAGATAGACAAATCATCTACATGAAAGCTATCTTCATCTTTGATATCGAGAGGACTGTATGCAATAGGTATATCAGTAGATGACAATTGAGTTAGCACTTCTGTAACTGTTCTCCATGAATGTTGTTGAATTTGTTGCTTTAGAGCCGTATGCGTTAAAGATATCGATGAACAGACAGGGATATGATCAGGATGTGTAGCAAGCGAAGCATGAAGAGGAGTATCGAGAATATGATCTTGATCTTCCTCGATGGTGCCAGATAAGCTATAACGAACAAGCGCTTCAACGATTGGGCGACAACCTCCACATGAGCCGGATGCTTGGGTATGTTGCTGAACTTCGTCTGCGGTCTGTAATCCATGTGTCTGTATAGATTGCAAAATGGTCGCTTTGGTAACTGCATTACAAGCGCAAACGGTAGAAGTATGTTCTAGTTTGGCGGCGGCTATATCTGTAGGATTGTTTATTGATTTGGCACTTGAAGTATCTACCGCTTGTAACTGTTGAAGATAAGAATGGGCAGAAGTGCCTTGCTTGATCATTTCTAATAATGAAATGCCTTCGGCGGTATCCCCGTACAAAATAGCACCTGTAATTCTATCTCCAACAGCACTGACTTTTTTGTACGTTTTGCGTACACCATCATATTGCTGTACGATTTGCTGACAATCAGAAGCATTGGTATCGCCTACTGAAAATACCGATACACCGGATATTTTTAACTGTGAATAAGGGATAGAGCCTTGATAAGGTAAAGGATTTTGCTGACAAAGATGCTGTGCAAGCACTTTGCCTTGTTCGTAAAGTGGAGCGACCAGACCGTATGTAATACCTTGATGTTCTGCACATTCTCCCACCGCATAGATGCCCTCTATACTGGTCTGCATATAATCATTCACAACAATCCCGCGCTGAACATGCAATCCTGCATACTCTGCTAGACGAATATGAGGTCGTATTCCGACAGCGAATACTACAAGATCGACTGCTAATTTGGCTCCACTTGCAAAACGTAACCCTTGAGCACGAGTAGCGCCTGTAATGCGAGTCGTATTCTCATTGAGATGAAAGGTCATTCCTTGTTGCTCCAGTTCTTGTTGTAACAATTGCGCAGATAGTAGATCTAACTGACGATTCATCAAGTAAGGTGCATTATGAATCACATGAGTGTCCATTCCTAAATGAAGCAGACCACGAGCCGCTTCCAGTCCGAGCAATCCTCCGCCGATAACAGCCGCCTGTTGATAATGCTGAGCATATCTTTTCATCTGTTCGCAATCTTCTACAGTACGAAAAGAAATTACTCCTTTTTTATCCGCACCTTGAATAGGAGGAATAAAAGGAACCGAACCGGTAGCAAAAATCAGGATATCATAGGTGTGTTGTAGACCTGAAGCAGTAGTTAATATTCGAGTATCTGGATCAACATGAGTCACTGTTTCTGTCGTATATAATTGGATCTGTTGCTGTTCATACCATGACCAATCATGCAGAATAATATGTTCAAATGTATGTTCACCTTGTAACATTTTAGATAGCAAAATGCGGTTATAATTTGGATGCTTTTCTGTACCAAAAATCGTAATCTCAAATATATCAGGTGCTAACTTTATGATCTCTTCGACACAGCGTACACCTGCCATGCCGTTACCGATAATGACTAATTGTTGTCGCATAACAAGTTCCTCCTTTGGTGTTATTTCAAAGGTGTATCGTCATTTGCACAGAAAAAGCCCTTCTCCATATTCAGGAAAAGGGCATCATTGCCGTTACGTAATCACACTCCATTGTGTGAAATCTTATCAATAACATTAATAGATGATGCTTTTAATGTCAATATAATTAACATAAAATAAAAATATTTAGAATTTGAGTTAATTATATTGACATATTAGTCTGTCGTTCATATAATTTGAATCAAATTCATATTTGTGATGGCAACCAACTGCACAACAATATCATACATTTATAAGATGGCACACAATGACGTGTACCATTTCCTAACGGCAATGAAGCCGCAACTTGTCCCGAATGTAATATACGGGCAAATTGCGGCTTTTTATTATAACTATAGACAAAAATAAACCAACTGTGGAGAGGATGATACACAATGATGGACAAAAAAAGTTTTTGGCAAAGCGGGCATAAGCCTACATTACTCGGTTCTTTTTTATACTTTGATATCAGCTTTATGATCTGGGGAATGATTGGACCACTTAGTGTCATTATTGCACTGGATTATCCTATGGACCCTGTACAAAAAGCACAACTGGTTGCTTTACCTGTATTGGGCGGTTCGATTTTGCGATTGGTGTTAGGGTTCTTATCTGATTATATAGGGCCCAAGTTAACCGCGCAGATTGGCATGATTCTTACTCTAATTCCTCTACTGCTGGGCTGGCAATGGGTACAATCGTTAGAGCAGTTATATGTGGTAGCTATCTTGCTAGGTATTGCAGGAGCATCTTTTGCGGCGGCTTTGCCACTTGCAGGACAATGGTATCCCAAAGAACATCAAGGTCTAGCGATGGGGATTGCAGGAGCAGGTAATAGCGGAACCGTAATAGCGACCTTATTTGCGAATCGGTTAGCTCAACATTTTGGTAGCTGGGAAATTGTATTTGGAATAGCGATGATTCCGATTATTCTGGTATTTATTTTCTTTACGATTTTTGCCAAAAATAGCCCTAATCGTCCTGAACCTAAAAAATTATCGCAATATGCTACCGTACTTAAACAAAGAGATGCGTGGGTATTCTGTGCATTTTATTGTGTGACATTTGGCGGGTTTGTAGGGCTTGCCAATTACTTAACGATTTTCTTTAATACTCAATATGGATTAACAGCAGTACAAGCGGCGGATATTGCTACCATCTGTGTTATCGCAGGAAGCTTTTTCCGTCCGGTTGGTGGATTTCTGGCAGACCGTATTGGGGGAACCAAAATGTTAATGTATTTATACTCGGGCGCAGGAATTATGTTGGCATGTGTTTCCTTTTTGCCACCACTTCCGGTTGTTGTAAGCTTGCTGTTCGTCGGAATGATGTGTCTGGGAGCAGGGAACGGATCGGTATTCCAATTAGTACCGCAACGATTTGGTAATGAGATTGGATTAATGACAGGGATTGTAGGTGCAGCCGGTGGATTGGGTGGATACGCGTTACCCCTTATTCTAGGCAATCTGTACAAAGCTACAGGTTCTTATACGATTGGATTTATCATGTTAAGTATTATTGTATTATGTTGCTTGAGCTTGCTTGTTGTGATGCAAATGAAATGGCGGACAAGCTGGTTAAGTCATAGTGTGACCAAAACAGCACGTCAAGCCAGTTAACCAGCCACAGCTAACGATAATGATATTCTTGATACAGGTTAAGCAATAATTTATACTATCTTCTCAGCGGTTCTGAAATATTCAAAAGCACGATCATATGACTTGATAAAAGAGTCGCAGATCGTGCTTTTTGTTGTATACAGTTATATTAACTTATAGCAGGTACAGTACGGTTTGAAGAAGAGAATGAATCTTGTGTATAATCAGCAGATAAATTAGCAGCCACAGGCTCAAGATCGTGAACCAGTTGACCCAATTTATCGCTCATTTGATTGAGAAGATCTGCTTCTTCATTAACCAGACGTGTTTTTTCTAATTGCTGTTGAACGGTATGATTTACCGTTTCATGACTTTTCATCGAATCTTGAATAATATGGGTGACATAGCTCATAGATTGACTGATTTTTTCAGCAGAACCATTAAGAGATTGTGCCTGACTGGACATATGTGCGATCTGAAGACTGGTTTCTTCCTGTGGCTGTCAAAATAACTCCGAATGTTGAATGTGTCTGTGTAGCGGTTTGTAAAGTATCTTGCATTTTAGCGGCTCCACGTTCAGACGATTGAATAGCAGAAGCAGTCGACAAGCTAAATTGTGCAATAATACCTGAGATCATTTTGAGAGCAGAGCTGGTCTCCAGGGATAACTTTTTGACTTCTTGAGCAACAACAGCGAAGCTTTGTCCATGTTGTCCGGCACGAGCCGCTTCAATAGAAGCATTTAATGCGAGCAAATTGGTCTGTTCAGCCAAATTAGCAATAATATCGACAAAGCGAGCGATTTCGTAAGATTGATCAGACATTGCATGAATACCTGAAGCCATATCGTCTACATCGACTTGTAATGAAGACACTTGATCGGTTATTTGAGTCAGAGATTGTTGCCCTAATTGCGCACGTTCAAGTGTAATCGTAGAAGATTGATGTAATTGTTCCAGAGAAGCGGCTATTTGATAGATAGCATCGGCGACTTGTGTGAGCTGTTGTTCACTCACCTGTTGCGAAGGTAACAATTCATCGCTTGCTTGTGTACGTAGTAGTTGAACAGCATCAGCAATATGTTCAGATAATGAGACCAACGATTGTGAATGAAGTCGTAACGACCCAGCAGATTGTTCCATATATTGTTCAGTATGCTGTAAATTAATTAATGATTGCTGGTTACGTGCGGAAGCTTCGTCATTTTGGGATTGTAACGCTTGAGTGGTATTCTTTTTGGCAACAATAATCAGGATAGCGGCTCCACTTGTTAATAACAAAAAGATAGCATGGATCAGAAGTAACGAAAAAGAATAAGCATGTTCGCCACACAGCAGTTCAGGGAATAAGAAAAAGCCAGCTAAATGATGAAAAGCAAAAATAGCAGTACTGAGTAAAACCAAAGCGATTGAATCATAAAAAGCGACAAAAGCAACTACCATGAAAACAGAAAAGTGATATTCAACCAATCCATTACCTGCTGCGATCAAGCCAATACTTCCTAAAGTAAGTACCAACGTATTGATGACAGGAAGATAAGCATGATCTGACCGACTACGAAATAGCGAAGCTGACCATATTAAAAGGATAAGTGGAACCGCTAACAAAATATAGCGAAAAATAGTGATATGTTCCATCGAAGAATGACTCATTGCAGAGTGATCCATACCTGCCATACGGTCTACAGGGATAAGATGGGTGTATTGATGTAGAGCAAATACAATAAAAGATAAAAGAACAGTAATCAAACATAACATATTCATAACTTTATTTTTCGCGTACATGTGTGGGGCTCCTCTAAATTCAGATAAGATGGGTAATCGAAAGATCAATTAGGTGAAAATAGTGTGGTTTGTAATGATAAAGAGTATAATAGATAGCGTTGATTCAAGATGAAAGGATCATGCTTGCTAAGTAGCTAAGTAATATATCGTCTATTTCAACACATTTTGTAACATTTAAACATGAAGAATTAATTAAGATTTAATTATATTGAGCACAAAATAATTGTTTTAATTGATTCTGGCATTACTTGTTCGTAACTTTACTCAAAATAGATCACATAAGGGGCGAAGAAATTGAGCGAATTCAAATTGATGTTAGAAAAATATGCAGAACTTGTAGTCAAAGTCGGTGTAAATATTCAACCTGGTCAAGTATTGATTGTACAAGCACCACTAGAAACAGTAGATTTGACCCGTCTTATTGTAGGCAAAGCTTATGAAGCAGGAGCTAAATATGTACAGGTCGATTGGGATGATGAACAGATAACTCGTATTCGTTATGAAAAAGCGACCGATGATTCGTTTGGCTATTATCCACAATGGCATGCTGATATGTTGGAAAAATTCGCTGAAGAAGGCGGAGCGATTTTACATATCAAAGTGCCTGATCCTGAATTATTCAAAGGCATTGACTCGTGGAAAGTGTCTACAGCTGTCAAAGCCGCAGCTATAGCTCGCGAAAATTATCAAGGGTATACCCGTAATAGCCGGATTAGCTGGTCATTAATCAAAGCACCAACGCAAGCATGGGCAAATAAAGTATTTGCTGATCTGCCAGAAGAAGAACGTGTACCTGCGATGTGGGAAGCGGTATTCCAGATGAATCGTGTAGGTTCAGATAATCCGGTAGCTGCTTGGAGAGAACATATCGATCATTTGAAAAAAAGACAGGATCTTCTGAATAATAAACGATACAAAAGTTTTCATTATCGCGCCCCGGGAACTGATCTACACGTCCAATTACCAGAAGGTCACCTATGGCGTGGTGGCGGTGGAGAAAATGAAAAAGGGGTGTACTTTGTAGCAAATATGCCGACCGAAGAAGTATATAGCATGCCTCACCGTACAGGCGTGAATGGAACAGTGAGAAGTACATTACCGCTGAACTTGAACGGTCGTCTGGTAGAAGGAATCGAACTTACATTTAAAGATGGCAAAGTTGTAGATTATCAAGCAACATCTGGACGTGAACATTTAACGTCATTGTTAGAAACAGATGAAGGGGCTTCTTATTTAGGAGAAATTGCTCTCGTACCATATGATTCACCTATTTCGCATTTAAAACGTGTTTTTTACAATACAGGCATAGATGAAAATGCTTCTTGTCATTTCGCTCTTGGTAGTGCGTATCCGACCAATCTTGAAGGCGGTACACAAATGACCAAAGAAGAATTGAAAGCTAAAGGTGCAAATGTAAGCTTAACTCACGTAGACTTCATGGTTGGTTCAGATCAACTGGATATTGATGGAGAATTGGAAGATGGAACGATAGAACCTGTATTCCGTCAAGGAAATTGGGCTTTTTAAGCCCTTTTTTCTTTTTCATTTTTTTAGAATACCTAATTTTGGTAACGCTATCATTTTAAAAAGGTAAAATATGAAAATAAATAAATGAGAATAACATGTAAGAAGACTTGTCATGAAGTAAAGAATAACGGTAAGATAAGCATAATAACTCACGACACAATTTCACAATTTTCGACAGAGGGTGGCTGGATCATGAAAGTATTACTTGTTGATGATGATGTCATAGTATCCCGCGGACTTCGCAATATTATTCCATGGCAGGAATTAGGAGCAGAAGTGATTGGAGAAGCACGTAATGGCAAAGATGCGTTGGAGATTGCACTGCGTCTACATCCTGATCTAATCATTACCGATATCAAAATGCCTATTATGGATGGTCTTGAATTATGTTGTCGTATTCGTGAATTGATGACAGATACAGCGATCGTATTACTTAGTGCTCATGAAGAATTCGATTATGCTCGTCAAGCGATGCAATACGGTGTCGATACTTATATTGTCAAGCCGATGGCACGTAAAGAAATCAGTCAATTAACCACGTATATTCAAGAAGTCTCTCGTCGTAAAAATGAAAAGCTTCATCATTATTCTTCGCTTTTTAACCGTCAGCTTGAAATCAATTGTTATGAAGCGCTCAAAACAGGCAATAGGCTTTTTTTCGAAGAGCTATTTGAACACGAGTTAGCTTTATCGACAGCCAATGCTAATGAGATCAAAGAATTATGTATGCGTCTACTTACTATTTTGTTTGATTTTTATCAAGGTGTAGGTGGGGATCGAGCTTCTACATTGTTGCAATCCAAATCTGCCCGTCTGGATGATCTATTCAGTCTCAAGACCCGTCATGAAGCGATTGCTTTTACGTATGATCTGTTCCGTCAGGTGAATGAACTGGCAACAGAGAAAAAGGAAGATCGCCAACATTCATTAGTACAGTATGTGAAGCAATATGTGCATGATAATATTTACAATGTGAATCTATCCCTCGCTGATATTGCTTATCATATGGAGCGTTCGCCTGCATATCTAAGTGCTGTATTTAGCCAGAATACCGGGGTGAAATTAAATGTATATATCACGCAGAAGCGTATTGACCAAGCCAGACAATTGTTACTTGATCCGTCACTACCGATCTATAGCATTTCAGAAAAATTAGGATTTCAAGATCCACATTACTTTGCCCGTGTATTCAAAAAAGTCGAAAGTATTACACCTTCAGAATACCGTAACTTGTATCTGAACCATAGTGTACGCGCGGATGCTGAGGTGAAATAATATTGTTCAAAAACAAATCGATTTCTTTGATCCCCAAAGCGAGTATAAAAGTGAAAATTGCTGTTCTTTTTATTGTGCTGATTACTTTATCGGCGCTGTTGTCTAATGGAATACTGTACTTTGTATTTATGAACATTATGCGAGAACAATTGCTGGAAGATCAGCAGAATATTATGCTTCAAAGTCGTAGTAATGTGCAAAATGTAGAGAATAGCATCGATCAGGCGACTTATTATTTTTCGACAGACAAAACGATAGCCGATATTCTGAACAAAACTACATTTGACGATATTGAAAGTTATCGTGATCTTAATACGATCAATCAGCAGTTTATTAAATATCTGGATGTGCCACTAAGCAATGTAGTCAGTACGTATTCGGCTACCTTTTTTGTCAAAAATACATTTCCAGTTGCTGCTGAATTGCCTACTATTCAATTGGAGCAATTAAATAAATTGCCTGGTGGCACAGGATCAAATCGCTTTTTCAATTCCAATGAAGCGGAAAATGAAGAATGGTTCAAGCGAACAGTCGAATTAAGTGGAACATTGAATATCTTTTATGCGGATCAAAATCGTGATCGTGTCTATTTTGCCAAGCAAGTTCGCAATCCTTTAATTCTGAATACGACGAATGAAATGGGCGTTATAGTTATTGCGATTGATACGGCTGAATTTGGAAAGCAAATCGAAGCCTCAAGGCTTACACAGGGAACACAATTATTGTTAGCAGATCAGAATAATCAAGTGTTATATAGTAACAATCCTGCACTCAAAGGGGTAGATATCAGTCATACACCCGACTTAGCTCCTGTATTACAATATACTGATATTGGTGGAACCAGTGATCTGAAGTACAACCAGACACAGTATATTGCCGATACGTATCCTTTAAAATGGGGATGGAATCTGATTGCTCTTATTCCATACAGTGATATTACAGATCGTTTGTCGATTATTTTCGATATTATCGTTGGAATTACCGTCGCAGTGATTGTAGCAGGAATCAGCTTTACGTTATTATTGTCCAACAGCATAGCCAAGCCGGTGATTACATTAGCCAATGTGATGAGAAATATAAAAGACGGTTCGACGATGGATGTATTTATCGAACCACCAGAGCAAGATGAAGTCGGAGTATTGTATCGTCAGTTCAACAATCTAATGAAACGTATCAACGGATTGGTAGACGATGTGATCGAAAGCGGTGAACGAGAACGACAAGCAGAAATGAAAGCTTTGCAAGCGCAGATTAATCCTCATTTTATCTATAATACACTGGATTCGATCAATTGGATGGCACTTAGTAAAAATGAAGAAGACATTGTGACTATGGTATCGTCACTGGCTCATATTTTGAGATACAGTATCAAGCAACCCAATGAACAAGTGCCGTTACGACAAGAGATTGAACATGTACAGAATTACGTTAATATTCAATCGCTTCGTTATGGAGATAACTTTGACATTAGTTATGATATCGAACCTGAATTATATGATTATCTATTGCCAAAATTTATTATTCAGCCTTTAATTGAAAATGCGATTTTGCATGGAACTGAACAGATTGCCGATCATGGCAACATTGTATTGCGTGCGTATACCGATGGAATTGTAGTACGAATTATTGTAGAAGATAACGGACCAGGAGCAGATACCGAATTATTAAATGATTATTTGGATCGCGAGCAAGAAGTATTACACAGTTCAGATGGAATCGGAATTAGTAATATTCATCAACGAATTAAGTTACATTATGCAGATGAGATGTTTGGTTTACGGTTTTATTATACAGATAGTGTAATGAAATCTGTCATCACTATTCCGTATAAAGTAAGTAAGAAAACGCTTACCGAAAAAATATCCACCTAATCTAAAGAAAATACGGTACACCTTTCTGACAGCCTGACGGATAATAAGGATACAAAGTCTAAGCCATTCCAAAAGATACAATCTACGGAGTGGCTAAAGAATAATCTCTGTACACTATCATTAGAAAATAGTACATATTATTCTTTAAACAACGTGTAGACAATACTAATTTGTCGGTAAAGATGAATCATGAACGAAAAAGGGGATGGGTCTATGTTACGTAAACCAAAAGCATGGTCTTTAAGTCTAGCTGTTATTATGATGTTGTCTATTGTGTTGTCTGCATGTGGCGGTTCCAAAGAAAGTAACGGAACCACAGCCGATGGTCAGCTCGCTCCAGTCGAATTGGTCTTTTATAACTATGCAACACCGATGAAAGGTCAAGATCGAGTGATGGAGAAAGTAAACGAATACTTGAAGAAAAAAATCAATGCTACGATCAAAGTAGTTACGATGGAAGGCAGTGACTTTGAAACCAAAGTACCTGTGATGTTGGCTTCAGGTCAGCCGATGGATATCGTGTTTACTAGTTCATGGACAAATAACTACTTATCCAATGTCTCCAAGCAAGCTTTTACACCATTAACTTCATTACTTGATCAATACGGACAGGATTTGAAAAAGACAGTGCCTGATACGCTTTGGAAAGGGATGACAGTCAACAAAGAGTTGTACGCTGTACCGATCTACAAAGAAATTGGTCATCAGGTAGGCGTGTTGTTCCGTAAAGACTTGGTGGATAAATACAAATTAAATGTAGCAGGCATTCAATCATGGAAAGATATGGAGCCTATTTTAAAAACTTTGCATGAAAAAGATCCAAGTATTCTAGCATTAGATGGAACCGAAGGAATGTATCGCTCATTCCCTGTACAACATATGTCAGGTGACTGGAATTTACCAGGGATTATCAATGTAGGCGACAAGCCTTATTATGCACGTTCTGACGATAAAATTTTCAACCAATACGATACACCTGAATTTAAAGAGTTCGTAGAAACAGCATACAAATGGAATCAAGCAGGCTATACGCCTAAAGATGTCGATTACCAAAGTGAAAATGATTGGAAAGCAGGTAAAGTATTTGCCGGTTCCCTACTATACGCACCGAACTATGTATACAAACGTAGCGCTCAATTAGGCTATGAACTGGATTATCAAAATCTTGGCAAAGGTGTAGTAGAAACAAGTGATGTGCAAGGTGGAGCTTATGCAATCCCACGTTCATCCAAAAATCCAGAACGCGCGATGATGTTCTTGAACTTGTTATACACTGATCCAACTTTAGCTAACTTATTTGTACATGGAATCGAAGGACAAGATTACACCAAAGTAGACGATCAATTTATCAAACCTGCTGAAGGTGTAGACGCTGCAAATCCTGATTATGACTACGGTTATGGTTGGATGTGGGGAAATGTGAATATATTCTACTATGATCAATCGTATCCTAAAGATACATTAGAACAATTCAAAAAATTCGAAGACAACAATACCCCTGCTCCGGCACTAGGATTTAACTTTGATACTACACCGGTACAGACCGAGATTGCTGCAATCAATAATGTGATTAGCGAATACTACAAACCACTTGTCACCGGAACCGTCAATCCAGATGAATATTTACCTAAATTTATTCAGAAATTAAAAGACGCTGGTGTAGACAACATGCTCGCTGAAATGCAAACTCAATACGATACATGGAAATCCCAACAAACCGGTTCCTAATTTCCAAAAGCACCATCAGCAATTCCATATCAACACCAAAGGACGGAACCCCAATTCCGTCCTTTTCTTTTTAAACAAATCAAATAATAAACAAATTCATACAGGTATCCCACCTCAAGAACAGAAGTAATTACTATAGCCCATTTTTTTCAAAAAACTAAAACCTAAAATATCAAAAAATAATCATTCCTATTTTAAAAAATTAAAACCCTATAATCATTCCAAAAGAACCATTCTAAAACTAATCAAACCATCCATATCCAATTACTAATAAATAACTAAAAGTAAAAAAATAAAAAATCAAACTACCAATACACTAACCAATAAAAATAAAAACGTTGCACCCAAACCAAAACAATTAAAAAAATAAAACAAACCTAAAATGAACTCTAAATCAAAACATCAAACCAAAACTCATATTTCCCTATCATCACTACTATTCTATCTTTACCATGTCCCTACACTGCCCACCCAAGTTGCTAGAAATAAACGTGAGGAATTCGCACCTAGCACAGAGCGGAGGGGGAAGAGAGGCTATGAAAGAGCGAAGCGCTCGCCTTTGTAAAGAAATCCCTACCGCTAAGCGGTTTATTCAGGGATTGCTTTACAACAGCGACGATAATAGCCTCTCTTCCCCCGCAGCGGTGTCCCTAGACGTGCAGAAACTTTCCACTTTATTCCTACCCTGCAACTCCAATCGAAAGGATGATCACTATGACTAGTTATAAAAATCCAGCACTTTCTACCGAAGAACGCGTGCAAGACCTGCTTGCTCAAATGACACTGGATGAAAAAGTAGGGCAACTGATCCAATTGTTTGGCTGGCGCACTTTTACCAAAAATGAAGATGGAACAGTTACCCTGACTGAAGAATTTAAAGAAGATATTCGTCAAGGTAAAATCGGTTCCTTATATGCCACTTTACGTGCTGATCCATGGACAGAAGTCACATTGGAAACGGGCTTATCCCCAGCCGAAGGCGCTGCTGCATTAAATGATATTCAGCGATTTGTGATCGAACATTCCAGATTAGGGATTCCGCTGATGTTTGGCGAAGAATGTTCACATGGACATATGGCCATCGGTGCAACAGTCTATCCTGTTCCACTACTTGCAGCAAGCACATGGAATCCAGCTTTGTATCAACAAATGTGTGAAGCGGTAGCGATAGAAACCCGCAGTCAAGGTGGCGTGGCTACCTATTCACCGGTACTCGATATTGTGCGTGATCCACGCTGGGGAAGAACAGAAGAAACGTATGGAGAAGATCCATACCTCGCAGGAGAACTTGCCGCTGCTGCTGTGATCGGTCTACAAGGCAAAGGATTAGATTCACCGGATACAGTGATTGCCACCTTAAAACACTTTGTCGGTTATGGAGCTTCAGAAGGTGGACGCAATGCCGCACCTGTACATATGGGAATGAAAGAATTGCATGAGATCGATCTAGTTCCGTTTCGCAAAGCAATTGAAGCCGGAGCCATCTCGGTCATGACTGCGTATAACGAAATTGATGGTGTACCTTGTACATCCAGTGAATATTTATTGGATGATGTGCTTCGCCAACAGTGGGGATTTGATGGCTTTATTATTACCGATGCAAGCGCTATGAATATGCTGGTGCATGGTTACAATGTGGCAGAGACAGGAGAAAAAGCGACAGCACTGTCGCTCCAAGCAGGAATCGATCTGGAAATGTCAGGGTATATGTTTGGCAAATACCTCAAATCTGCTTTGGAGCAAGGAATTGCTCAAGAGGCTCATTTGGATCAAGCCGTCAGTCGTCTGCTGAAAGTGAAATTTCAGTTAGGATTATTTGATCAACCTTATGTCGATCCAGAACGTGCTGCTCGGGTGATCCATAGTCCAGAACATATTGAATTGGCTCGTGAAGTCGCTAGACAAGGAATTATTTTGCTCAAAAACGAAGCATCTGCATTACCATTACAACCATCATCTACTGGAAAAATAGCAGTTATTGGCCCAAATGCGAATAAACCATATAACCAATTAGGTGATTATACTTCTCCACAACCGGCTGGCAAAGTGATAACCGTGTTAGAAGGATTACGTCAAAAGTTAGGAGCGGATAGTGATCAACTACTATATGCACCGGGTTGCCGGATCAAAGACGACTCCCGCGAAGGATTTGATCTTGCTTTAGATACCGCCAAGCAAGCAGATACAGTTATTCTCGTACTCGGTGGATCAAGTGCTCGTGATTTTGGCGAAGGAACGATTGATTTGCGCACAGGTCAATCATTAGTGCATGATTCAGAGGAAAGTGATATGGAATGTGGTGAAGGGATTGACCGCTCTAATCTGAATCTGACAGGGGTACAACTCGAATTGTGTCAGCAGATTTATGCGCTTGGCAAAAAGCTGATTGTTATCTATATCAATGGACGACCTGTAGCAGAACCGTGGATTGATGAACATGCGGATGCGATTATAGAAGCATGGTATCCGGGACAAGAAGGTGGTCATGCACTGGCAGAAATTTTGTATGGAGATGTGAATCCATCCGGTCGTCTGACAATCTCTGTGCCTAGACATGTGGGACAATTGCCTGTGTATTACAATAGCAAGCGTACACGTGGTAAGCGTTATCTTGAAATGGATTTGCAACCTGCTTATGCTTTTGGACATGGGCTAAGTTATACCACATTTGCTTATGATGCACCTGTTGTTACTCCTGCGGTTATTGCACCAGATGAACATGCTCAAGTCAGTGTACAGATTACTAATACAGGAGAAGTAGCTGGATGGGAAGTCGCTCAATTGTATTTGACCGATCTGTTCGCTTCTGTCACTCGTCCGGAAAAAGAACTCAAAGGATTTCAAAAAGTCTTTTTACAACCGGGAGAGACTACAACTGTTACATTCACTTTGACACCAGAACATTTAGAATTAGTCACTTCTCAATTAGACCGTATTGTAGAGCCTGGTGATTTCCATATACAAGTAGGCAGTAATTCAGTAGAAGGTCAGGTTGTAACGTTGACTGTACGCTAGTCTGGAATAGGTTATCTGAGTATTGATATCAACATGTATTATTGTATCTCAAAACAATGATTATTCGAGGAGGCTGTATATGTACCGGATCGAACGATTTATCAAACTTTTATCTACAAAACAATGGTTGGATACGCAAGAACTGAATCAATGGACGGTAGAAGAAGCTCGTTATATTACACCTGATCATTATGAGATTTTAGTGCCACGTCAGAACAGTGATATGAGATTGAAAGAAGAGTATGGGATCACCTACTTTTTACAAACCAATATCCAGATTCCAGCTTCATGGTCAGCCCATTCTGTCGGCTTGGTTTTTAACGCAGGCGGTGGAGAAGGATTACTGAAAATCAATGGCGAGTTCTATCATGGGCTGGATAAAAATCATACATTTATTCCTTTGCGAGAGTCATATATCGGTACAGACATAATGCTTGATATTGAATTATACGATCCGATTCCTGAACCTCATGATCCGTTAAATGGACAACCCGAATATGTAGCTCCATTGAGAGGGTATCAGGCTAGTCTGGTCAGTATCAACAGTGGACTGCGTAGTCTGATGTATAGTGTACGGATATTGCTACATAGTATGCGCCGTTTGCCTGAAAATGAATTGCGCCGAATCGAAATCCAAAAAGCGTTAGAACAAACGATGCATGCTGCATATGCACTTCCGGAAGAATCATGGCAACTGGAAGAACCGTGGCAACAACTGGAAGAAATACTACGAGAACAGGTAGTCGTATTTGCTCCCGATGCATCCGAAAGTGGCTATATGTACATGATCGGACAATCGCATATTGATATCGCATGGTTATGGCCTGTGCGGGAGACTGTTCGTAAGTCCAGTCGTACATTTTCAACCATGTGTACGTTAATGGAGCAATATCCTGACTTTATTTACTCTCAGAGTCAACCGCAATTGTTTGCTTATGTGAAAGATCATTATCCAGAGCTATATGCCAAAGTGAAAGAACGAATCGCGGAAGGTCGCTGGGAATTAGTTGGAGGAATGTGGGTCGAGCCTGATCTGAATATTCCAAGTGGGGAGTCATTAGCTCGTCAGCTATTGTATGGACAGCACTTTTACCGTGAAGAATTTGGTATCACTTCTACGATCGAATGGTTACCTGATACATTTGGCTATTGTGCTTCATTGCCACAATTATTGCGTCAAGCCGGAATCGATTATTTTATGACGACCAAGCTGAATTGGAATGACACCAATATTTTCCCGTATGATCTGTTCCACTGGGTAGGCATTGATGGTACGCCGATCCTTTCTTATCTGAATCATGGTGTGAATGAATCGACTACACCTAAAGACATCGCAGAACACTGGGAATATTTCCGTCAAAAAGATATCCATCCTCAGCAGATGCTACTCTACGGACATGGAGATGGCGGCGGCGGAGTCACCCATGAGATGATTGAATATGTAGAACATGCCGACTTAATGGTGGGATTACCTCAAGCAGAATTTGGAACAGCCAAGCAGTTTTTTGAACAAACTTTGGAATCAGCAGACGAGCTACCTGTATGGCGTGGTGATCTGTATTTAGAATTACATCGCGGAACGTATACGACGCAAGCATGGAATAAACGTCATAACCGCAAAGCAGAATTACTGTATCGTGAAGCTGAAGTATGGGAACGACTCACCACGATCTATTTCAATCAAAGCAGTCTATCGAATAGTGAACCTACCGAAATATCTATAGGACAAGAAGATACATCCATATCTGAAAGTATAAAAGTACTAGCGAAACAATCTGCAGATAAGGGTTTATCAGTACATCCTGCTCTTTTTGAACAACAACAAGATGGAGCAATTACCAGACAACAATTCAAAAATGGATGGCTTGGTATTATGCTTAATCAGTTTCATGATATTGTCCCGGGTTCGGCGATTCCAGAAGTGTACGATACGTCTGAAGTCGAATATGCTCAGATTTTACAGATTGGATCAAGTGCTCTGGATCAAGCGCTTACTCCGTGGACAGCATGGATTGGACAGCAGTTAGCACAGTCTGATCAACAAGGTACAGCGTATGCTGTGTTCAATAGTCTAAGTTGGGAACGTGGAGAATGGATCGAGATTGAAGGTGGCGCCGAGCTAGCCGATGTTCATGTATATGATCAAGCAGGAACATTGTTACGCAGTGATGTGGTCTCACAAGCTACTGTTGAGCAGACTGTACCCACATCGATTCCGTCTACAACAACTGAAGTACCACAGTTATTATTTACATCAGCCAAGCCTGTTTTACCAGGACATACAACCAATACCGATCTATCTACAGCGCAAAATGCAACAAAGTTATCCACAGAAAACGAGTCTAAATTGGAAAATAAATACACTTTAAGAGTCTATATACCATCGATTCCTGCATTCGGTTATACCGTGATCTGGTTGCGTTCAGAAAGTAATCATAGTGTTGCATCTGCTAGCAGTCTGGAGACTGATAAACGATTCCAATCTCAAGTAAAAATTGGAAAAGCAGTGCCTTCAGTTTGGGAAACTCCTTTTTATCGTATTCAGTTTAGCGAGCAAGGCGAGATTGCTGCTTTGTATGATAAGCAATATGAACGCAACGTATTAAAAGAAAATCAGCATGGTAATGTATTTGGCTTTTATCATGATCGTCCGTTGCTATGGGATGCGTGGGATATTGATCCTCATTTTGCCGAGCAGATAGCTGATACAGCTGTGTGTATTTCTTCTCAGGTAATTATGAGTGGACAGACAGGAGATATATTACAATTCCGCTGGCAGATCGGACAGTCGATCATTGCCCAACATATATATCTGTATAATGACAATCGCCGAATCGATTTTAAAACAGAAATAGAGTGGAATGAAAGTCATAAGTTGCTAAAAGTATCGTTCCCTGTAGATCTGATAGCAGAGCAAGCGACATATGAGATTCCATTTGGTGCTTTGCAACGCACAATGAATACCAATACCAGTTGGGACAAAGCTCAATACGAAGTCTGTGGACATCGCTGGGCAGATATTTCAGAAGGTAATTATGGAGTAAGTCTGCTTAATGATTGTAAATATGGCTATGATATCAAAGATTGCAATATGCGTCTTTCGTTACTACGGGCGCCCAAATGGCCTGATAAAGGTGCCGATCTAGGTCATCATGAGTTCACTTATTCACTATTACCACATGGTGGAGATTGGCGTGAAGCGCACATTGTACGTGCAGCAGCAGAGCTCAATCAACCTGTATCTTATAGAATCATTGAAACCACATCCACTATGGATAAAAAAATATCGACAGTTGTAGATCATCAGCTATCTACATCGCTATTTTCCTATCATAGTGAGCATATTATTCTCGATACGATCAAGCCAGCAGAAGATGGACAAGGTACGATTATCCGTCTGTATGAATCTTCAGGTAGTCGTGGCACCGCTCGTATTCAATGGCCTGTACAGACCAATATAACAGACGATCATGCAATCACACTGGTCAATATACTGGAAGATCATGTTGGAACATTACCTGTGATAGATAATCAACTAGAACTATCATTCAAACCGTATGAGATCAAAACGTTGAAATGGAATAAGGGGGAATCATCATGCTAGAAAAGTTAGAACATGTTCAAATGTCCACATTCGAGCTGCCACAGGCAGTTCAGGATGTGCTAGCAGAAGCAGAGCAAACATTAGCTCACCGTCCCAAGTTAGCTGAACTGTTCCGCAATTGCTTTCCCAATACGTTAGAGACGACTACCAAATTGATGGATGATGGGACTACTTTTGTGATTACAGGAGATATTCCAGCGATGTGGTTGCGAGATTCAGTAGAACAGTTGATACACTATGTTCCGCTTTGTAAAGAAGATAAAGATTTGCAACGTATGATTAGCGGATTGATAAAGCGACATATGTTCTATCTGGAAATTGATCCGTACGCGAATTCTTTTAACGAAACAGCGAATGATTGGCACTGGGACCCGGCAGATGAAACAGAGATGAGTCCGTGGGTATGGGAGCGCAAGTTCGAGTTAGATTCACTTTGTTTTACGATTCGGCTAGCGTATCACTATTGGAAAACAAGCGGGAATACCGATATTTTTGATGCAGGATTTAAGCAGGGGTTGCGTACAATTTTCCAATTATGGCGAACAGAACAACGTCATATGGAAGAATCATCGTACCGTTTTACCAGACGCAATTGTCCGGCTATTGATACGATTCGGAACAAAGGATTAGGGATGCCGGTGAACTATACAGGGATGATCTGGTCAGCATTCCGTCCAAGTGATGATGCGTGCGAATTTCATTATAGTATTCCTTCCAATATGTTCGCGGTCGTGTCGTTACGCCAAATGCAAGAAATGGTGCGAGCTGTTTATCGGGATGAAGCTTTTTGCGCAGAATTAGCCGAAATGGAAGAAGAAATTCAGCATGGAATCGAATTGTATGGCATTTATCGACATCCGGTACATGGCAATATGTATGCGTATGAAACGGATGGGTTTGGCAATTACTGTCTGGTTGATGATGCAGGTACACCAAGCTTATTATCGATGCCTTATCTAGGATATTGTGATGTGAACGATCCGATGTATCTGAATACACGCAAATTTATTTTAAGTACTGAAAATCCGTATTATTTTGAAGGGAAAGCGGCTAAAGGAATGGGTAGTCCTCATACACCAGCAGGGTATATCTGGCATATGGGATTGTCGATGCAAGGATTAACAGCCAACAATGATGCTGAAATGTTAGAGATGATCCATCTATTAGAAAGTACGGATGCCAATACAGGTTATATGCACGAAGGATTCCATTCAGACGATCCAACTGTTTTTACCCGTCCGTGGTTTGCATGGTCGAATAGCTTATTTTCACAATTGATCTATAAAGCGATGCAAAAAGGTTTACTGACAAATTCATTATCTTAAAACATATTAAAAAGTTGAATAAAGTTGAAATTAATTATTTCAAAAATTACTTAATGCGTAACTTAATAAAATCAGTTATAGTAAAAGAAAGTTATAGTAAAAGAATATAACAACACTTAGCTATAACTAACCAATCTTTATCATGTATGCATGTTCAACTAAAGTTATCTGTAAAAGGCTTCCCTTTACTCACCCTCATTACGAACAAAATGATTTAGAAATGAGGATGCAAGAGCATAGAGCGAAGGGAATATGATTGTTCTGAAAGAGTTACAAGCTTTCGTAAACAAGGTACTTCGGAAGCATAGACTACGATCGCCTTTGGACATGAATCTTTACTGCAAAGCAGTGATACATAGGATTCATGTCCAACAGCGGCGACAAGAACATTCATCTTCTCATAGCGGTCTAACTCCAAGTGTCCGAAACTTTCCAATCCAGTTGTATTCCAATCCAATGTATATGAAGGAGATTGTTATGACTCTAATTTCTAAGCTCCATACTGTTATTTTTTATGATCCTGCTTTTCCATTTGATGGGCAACGTCCGAATGAGCAACAACTGACTCATTTACAAAAACAAGGTACGGTTGTTAATGCGAACGAACTTGCTAAAGCGCTTACGCAAGCAGATTTGTTTATTCATCTGCATGGCAGTTATTTTCCCAAACAAGCATGGACAGCTATTCATAATCATTTGAATGACAGTAAAGGGTTTGTACATATGGGCGGTATTCCTTTCCGCAATCCTGTAAATGAAACCGCAGATGGATGGCAAGCTGAACATGAACAAACAGCGTATCATCAAATTTTGAATATAAATGAAGTGTTGCCTGTAGAAGTAACACCGATTGATCATTATAAAGCAAGTACAGATTTTCCGTTATTTGCAGGACAAGAATCTTTATTTGAGCGTCAGAGCACATGGGGATTCGCACTTCATGTAACCAAAGCCAACGATCATCCTGCACAGGGTGGATCTAGTGGACCGATGGATGCTCATATTTATCCACTGCTCAAAGGAATCTCCAAAGACGGACGTGAAGTAGCTGCGCCTGCTATTTTGCTCGAAAATACAAAAGGCGCTTATGCAGGTGGACGCTGGATATTTGTCAATCAACTAGCAGGAGCTTCGTTCTGGGAAAAAGGAGTAGAAGCTATTTCTAAGTGGGGAGAATTCGCTGCTAAAGGCGTGACAGAAATCTGGGTAAAGCCTAACTATGCCAGTTATGAACCAGGAGAACGTCCAACACTAACGATTCAATTACAATCTTTACAACGTCATTCTACAAGTGCAGATATTAGTGGAGAATGGACATTTAAGCTACAAGTGGCTAAAGAAGATCAGGATTTATCCGGTCAATTTACAGATGTCTGGGCAAAAGAATTCAATATCTCATCTTCGCGTGAACTGGATATTGTACGCTTGCCTGTTGAGATCACAATTGAAGCTGGATATTACCGTCTGGAAGGAACGATCACGTCTCCGTCTGATGAGATTCGTAATATTCATCAAGGATTCTGGGGATTTGATGCAGACTTTTTGGCAACAGGGGAAATGTTAACAGCCGATCGTGATTATTTCCGCAAAGAAGGTCGCCCATTACCTATTGTGGGCATGACATATATGACTTCAGATGTAGCGCGTAAATTTTTATTTTTACCGAATGCGGCGGTCTGGGATAAAGATATGGCACAGATGAAGCATGCAGGGATTAACTATCTGCGCACAGGCGTATGGAGCGCTTGGCGTCATGTGATGTTTGTCGATGGTCATCCGTATGAAGAAGTGATGCGTGCGATCGATGCGTTTATTTTGACAAGTAAAAAGCATGGTCATGAACTGACATTTAACTTTTTTGCATTTACACCGGAAGCCTGGGAAGGGGTTAACCCGTATCTTGATCCACGTAGTGTAGAAGCGCAGAAGCGTTTTATTTCAGCAATTGTGACCCGTCATCGTCACACATCTAATATCCATTGGGATCTGATCAATGAACCATCGATGTTCAATCCAGATATTCCATTTTCAGGTCCACAACCGGTATACGATGAATTTGAGATTGCCGCTTACAAAGAATGGGTCGAAAAGCGTTATGATAGCGATATTACTAAAGTGCAAGAGCGCTGGAATATGACACCGGAAGAATTACCAAACTTTGATGCAGTATATCCAGTTCATGTGAATGATATTAGCTACAATCCTACATCGATTCATCCGAAAAAAGGTACTCGTTGGCTGGATTATAATCTGTTTACGATGGATATGCATAACCGCTGGGCGACGGATCTTACCCGTATGATCCAAAGTATTCAGCCCAAGCAATTAGTTACTGTTGGACAAGATGAAGGTCTAGCCGGACAACGACCATCGCCATTGCTGTATGCAGAGACAGTCGATTATACAACGGTACATTCATGGTGGGAAATGGACGATCTGGTGTGGGACGGCATTTTCACCAAGACACCGCAAAAGCCGAATCTGATTCAAGAAACAGGCATTATGTATATTGAGACACCGGAAGGTAAAGCCAAACGTAGCGAAAATGAATTGAAATATATTTTAGAACGCAAATATGCGTATGCTTTTTCAACAGGCGGAGCAGGGGCTGTACAGTGGATCTGGAATATTAATTTCTATATGCACAATGTCAATGAATCTCATATCGGAGCAGTGCGAGCCGATGGCACAGAAAAACCAGAAGCCGATGTATCTTATGATTTTGGACGCTTTATGGCGGCGACTCGTGATCTATTTGAAAATCGTCAATTGGAAGAAGTGGCTGTTGTTTTCCCTTATTCTAATGATCTGTCTAATCGTAAATTCGCTCATGATGCGACTACCAAATTGATTCGTACTTTATCTTATGAATTAAATGTACATGCACGTGCTTTTGGCGAATATCATTTACATGAATTAACGACAGGTGATGTACCCAAATTAATTATCGTATCCAGTCCTCATAACTTCCAGAGCGCAGCGCTCCAACAACTGTTAGATTATGTAGAAGAGTATGGCAGTACTTTACTATTTACAGGTCCACTAGCATTGGATGAATACTGGCAACATACCGATCGCCTTAGTGAAGTGACTGAGAGCGCTCCTTTATCTAATGTACGCCGCGAAGAAGCGTTGCAGTTAGGTGAAGAGATTTTACCTGTATCGTTCAGTCGTAAGCGTATTGCTGAATTGGTCAAACAAGCACCGTTAACAGGTATTTCTCAAGTGAAAAATGTTAATATCGGTAAAGGTAAAATCATTTGGAGTCCATTGCCGATAGAATTAAGCGATCGTACAGAAACACAGATTGCCCTCTACGAATATGCATTAGCTGAAGCAGACGTATCGTCTGAATTGGAATGGATACAAGGTGATGAATTATCTGGAGTGTATGGACGCAAATTATCTTTCGAAAAAGGCAATCTGTATATCTTTGTATCTGAATACGGAGCTAATGCTCAGATTCAAGTGAAAGATCCGATCAGCGCCAAAATCTATAATTTCCTATTGGATGCAGAACGTACGGTGATGTTTGCCACTGATATTGAAGGGACGATTACTACGATCTATCGCCCGGAAGAAGTTAATATTGATGTGACGAAATAAGCTATAGGAATCATCAACAAGGATAATGATGATATCGATTGCAAAGAGGTTACCTGTAAAGGTAATCTCTTTTTGTATATAGTATATGTCAATAGCTTCGTATAACACGAAGTTGGATAAACATTATACAATGCTTTATAATTAAATAATGATATACATATGTATCAAATTAGAATTAAAGGAATGAATTTATGAAAAAGGTATTTAAGTTTATGCTCAAAGCTGTCGCAGTGATTGTGTTGTTAATTGTTATTTTTCTAGCGACAGTCTATGTTGTTAACGTAGTAGCTAGCAAGTCAGAACAAAGCAAAATTCAACCATACGGACAATCTGTTGTGGTCGATGGGAAAAACATGAATGTTATGATTCAAGGAGAAGGCAAGCAAACGATTGTGTTATTGCCAGGCTTCGGTACAGCATCGCCAGCACTTGATTTCAAACCATTAATCGAACAACTATCTCCACATTACAAAGTGGTCGTTGTGGAACCATTCGGTTATGGATTAAGTGATGTCACCGACAAACCGCGTACGGTAGACAATATTACGAACGAGATTCATGAAGCATTGCAACAATTGAAAATCAATAAATACATTCTGATGGGTCACTCGATTTCAGGCATCTATGGATTAGATTATGTCAATAAATATCCTAATGAAGTGACTGCTTTTGCCGGAATTGATTCTAGTTTCCCTACGCAGCCGACAGAAGTGATGGATACCGAATCGGTAAGTTTATTGCAAAAATCAGGCTTTTACCGTTTATTAGTCAAATTGAATCCGTCTCAGATCATGACACCGGATGTCGATGACAATACCAAACAACAAATTAAAATGATCACGCTCAAAAACTTGATGAATCCTGATATTGTCAGCGAAGCACAGTTATTACCTACAAATTTCAAAGCGGTACAAGGCTTACAATTCCCTAAAAACTTGCCTGTTATTTTCTTTCTAGTCCAAAATGATCCTGATATTAAAAACTGGACAACTCAACATGAAGAACAGATCAAAAATTCAGTACATGGCAAAGTGGTTCTATTAGACGGTACTCATTATCTGCATTACACTCAATCCAAAGCTATCGCAGATGATTTGCAAAGTTTTATGAACAGCATAAAGTAACAATTTGAAAGTGGTTCTAAATTATAATCTGCTAAGGAAGTAGATTATAAGACATGATGAATTATTTTGAATAAAAGAGCTACAGGAACTATATTTTTATCATTAGGATTAATCATTATCATCGAGCAACAAAGTTTACGTTTTATAGTGGTAACCGCAATGACTTTTCATAGTAATGGCATGTCTAATACAGCTATACAAGAGATGCTAACTTGGACGCTTACACCATACAACTTAGCTATACCTATCATTTTTGTGATCATAGGTATAGGTTATCTACTCTGGTCAGAGTTAAATAAAGAATAAAGAATAAAGAATAAAGAAAAAGGATGCTATTTACTACAAATAGTATCCTTTTTCTTTACCTCAAACTTTCAACCCCATGCTGTGTCCATTTCCAAACATACTACATTTACTTTCATATCATTATTATGCTTAACTTTATTCAAAAGTTTTTAAATTAATCGTCTCCCAAATATGATCCTAGCACAGAGCGGAGATAAAGGAATTGCCCGATAGAAGCGAAGCGTTCGCCTTTAAGATTTGGATATCGACCGTTAAGCGGTCAAATCAAGATATCCAAGTCTTACCAGCGATCGACAGGGTAATCCTTTATCGGAGCGGTCTATCGCTACGACATTTCTATTTCTTGTTATCTTCAATTTCATTAAATATGTAACTATAACTGACATAGTGAAGTTGCTCTTGATCCCACAATTCTATTTTGATAACGCTTACCTAAAAAAAGTACACATAACCTAAAGAACTTAGCGTAGTTTCCTTACCGTCTCTTGCTCATAATAAAAGTATAAGCATATAAGAGAGATACCGGAGAGAAAGGGGACTTCAATCATGACCTTTTTGTATGAATTGCGTAAAAACAAAGTTCTTTTTTTGATGGCATTACCTGCATTAATTTTGCTAGTTTTGTTTAACTACTTGCCGATGTTCGGAGTCATCCTTGCTTTCAAAAATTATAATTTCTACGATGGGATTCTAGGCAGTCCATGGATTGGATTCAAAAACTTTGAATATTTGTTCAAAGGCGATGCCTGGCTGATTACCCGTAATACATTGTTATATAACTTCGTTTTTATTATTTTCGGACTGATTCTCGCAGTCGCCCTAGCGATTGTACTCGATGAGATTCGTAACCGATTCCTTTCCAAAACCTATCAGACGATCCTCATTATGCCTTACTTTTTATCATGGACGATTGTAGCCTTGATCTTTTACGCTTTTCTTAGCGCAGACAAAGGTATTATCAATCAAGCACTCACCTACATGGGGATGCACCCGATTAATTTCTATTCCGAGACGACATACTGGCCGTACATTTTGATCTTCGTTTTTTTCTGGAAAAGTGTAGGGTACAGCAGTATTATCTATCTTGCTTCGATCACAGGTATTTCACCGGAGTATTATGAAGCCGCTACGATTGATGGCGCTAGTAAATGGCAACAAATTCGCTTTATCACCATTCCTTGTCTAAAGCCTATCATTATTATTATGACCATTCTAAGTATCGGTAAAATTTTCTACGCTGACTTTGGACTATTCTATCAGGTGACATATAACTCGGGCGCTCTGTACCCTGTTACACAGGTTATTGATACGTATGTCTACAACGGTCTAACTTCGATGGGGAACTACGGTATGACGGCAGCAGCAGGCTTATATCAATCGTTTGTCGGATTCGTACTTGTGATTATTACCAACTGGATCGTCAAAAAAATGGACAAAGACAGCGCGCTGTTCTAGAAAAGGGGGAATTTCGATGGAGCAAACATCTAGTAAATTCAATCAGCTTCCAAAAAGTTGGAATCTTGTATTTAACCTGATTTTGATTGTGCTGTGTGTAGTCTGTATTATTCCAATTATTCTGGTTTATGCGATCTCATTCACCAGTGAAGCTAGCTTATCGGCAAAAGGTTATCAGTTTTTACCATCTGAATGGAGTCTGGATGCGTACCGTTATGTGTTCCGCAACGGAGATCAGATTCTACAATCAGCATATGTTACGATCGGAGTTACCGCTATTGGAACATTATTCAGCTTACTGGTCACTGCGTTATTCTCGTATGTATTGTCACGACGTGATTTTCGTTATCGTAATGTGATGGCATTTTTCTTATTTTTCACAATGTTATTTAACGGTGGGTTGGTTCCATCTTATATTGTAAATACAAATGTACTACATCTAGCAGATACGTTTTGGATTTTGATTTTACCGTATTCACTGAGTGCTTTTAATGTTATTATTTTGAGAACGTTTATGCAGCAGTCTATCGAAACAGCGATTTTAGAAGCGGCAAGGATAGATGGCGCAGGAGAGTGGTATATTTTTGCCCGTATCGTACTGCCATTGTCCAAGCCAGGTCTCGCTACAGTTGGTTTGTTCACTTTAGTGACGTATTGGAACGATTGGTTTCTTGGACAACTGTATATCACCAATCCCAAATTAGTCAGCCTACAATACATGTTAATGAAATTGCAGTCTAATATTGATTTTGTGACCAGTAACGCGACTTCAGCCACCAACAATATGCTGATGGCACAGATTCCAGCAGAAGGCGCACGAATGGCTATTCTGGTCATTGTGTTAACACCGATTCTTTGTGCATACCCGTTTTTCCAGAAGTACTTTGTTAAAGGATTAACGATTGGTGGTATCAAAGGCTAACACAAGGTAAGGAGGATTTTATGAATCATTCCAGATACAGGTATCACCGAATTATTTTGATTCTGGTGGTATCTGTATTGTTGTTTATTGGAGCAGGTTGTCAGAAGCAGGGTAAGCCAGATATCACTTTATATTCAGCGACTTCACAATCATCACAGACAGGGCAAGAGGTCACGCAAAGCAATCTTCCACCTGCGGAACTGGTATTTTACAATTATGCGAATCCAATGCCAGATCAAGCCAAAGTGATGGACGAAGTGAATAAATATCTAAAGCGCAAAATCAATGCCACGATTCGAATTATTACATTAAATCCAACCGAATTTGAAGCGAAAATACCGGCTATTCTAGCTTCCGGTCAGCCAGCCGATCTAGTATTCACCAGCTCTTGGACAAATAATTATTTGGCCAATGTGTCTAAAGGAGCTTTTTTGCCGCTGGATCATTTGTTAAAGGAATATGGTGTAGGTATGCAAAAATCGATTCCGTCTATTTTGTGGAAAGGGATGCTGGTTGATAATCAGACGTATGCTGTACCTCTTAACAAAGAAATCGGACATCAATACGGTATACTGATGCGCAAAGACATTGTAGATAAATACCATTTGAAGATCAATCATATTCGAACATGGCAAGATATAGAGCCATTCTTGCAGATCGTTCATCAACATGAACCTCAATTACGACCGCTTGATACACCTGAAATGTTGTACCGCTCTATTCCAATGAATCATATTGCAGGAGATTGGTATTTGCCAGGTGCGATCAATATCGGAGAATCGCCTGCTTTTAAGCGTGATGATACGAACGTATTCAATCAGTATGCTACCCCCGAATTTAAACATTTTGTAGAAACGATGTATCGCTGGAATCAAGCAGGCTATTTGCCAAAAGATCCGATGTATGATGCGGAAAATGATTGGAAAACAGGTCAAATATTCGCAGGAGCCCTATCTTATGCACCTAACTATGTATATGAGCGTAGCAGTCAATTGGGTTATGATCTGGATTATGTTAATATCGGGCAGGGTGTGATTGAGACAGGCGATGTACAAAGTGGCGCCTTTGCCATTCCTCGATCTTCTGAGCAGCCTGAACGTGCGATGATGTTTTTGGAATTGTTATACACTGATCCGTATCTTGCTAATTTATTGAAGCATGGTATTGAAGGAGTTCATTATGTCAAAGTAGACGATAAGCATATTGAGCCTGCTCCTGGAATCGATCCGCTGAATCCCAAGTATGATTATGGATATGGTTGGATGTGGGGCAATATTTTTATTTCTTATTTTGATAAATCGTATCCTCAAGATACGTATGAACAATACGAAGCATTTAATAGTGGCAATATTCCAGCACCAGCACTCGGATTTAATATGAATATTGCGCCGGTATCTACAGAAGTAGCAGCAATTAATAATGTACTGGCAGAGTATTATCGTCCGCTTATCAATGGAACTGTTAATCCGCAAAAAGTACTGCCTGTTTTTTTGCAAAAATTACAATCAGCAGGCGTCGAACGCTTAATAGCAGAAGAGCAAAAACAACTGGATTTGTGGAGAGCAGCACAATCGTCAACATCATCTATGCCCTGATGTTATAACGTATCTTCTGACAAGTTCGATATCATCTGTATCCTCAGGCGAAATATCTTTGAGCAGATTGTTTTCCCCTATGCTATGTTTATGGTACATTTATAAAAAAGAACTGTATGTGAGTATAAGTTCTTACGGGAATAGGGGGATCATCATCATGGCTGTAGATGAGAATTATCAGCGTAAGCTAGAAGATCAAAAGCGTTTATTTAAACAGTTGGGGATTAAGTTCGATGCACTTACGATTCATGAAAAAGATTTTGCGACCAAAATGCGTGGCTATTCTCAAGAAGAAGTCGACTTTTTTCTAGATGATGTTATTTTAGATTATGAGCGTTTTTACAAAGTCATTACAGACTTGCTTGATAAATATAATGAACTTCAACGTCGTCAGACGTATGAAAGTGAGCGAGCTTCTGCACGTATGAAAGAGGTTGAAGATTCAGTAGATCGCAGTATTGTAACCGATGCTATTGGAACACTGGAGAGAACGATTGATCAGCTCAAAGTTCGCTTGCGTGATAGTGATAACAAAAAAATGATCTAACACATTACTAAAATATAAAACAAAAAGCTGCTTTCTGTCATCATAACAGGAAGCAGCTTTTTGGTATCCATACGATTAGATATCCAGTACAGATTGCAAAAGAGTACATTTTTCTACAAGCGAAGATTCTTGCGAAAGAAAAGAGAACATCGCTTTGAGCATTCCTTTTCGTTGATGAGTACTTAATATTTCTTGTTCTAGCTCGTGTAGAACCTGACGATAATCTTCTTTTTGCTCATCAGAGACTTGCAGATGATGCAGTAATCTTTTGAGGTCTAGCAGGGCATCATGAATAATAATCCCTTTAAAAACAGGGCTTTCTTTAATATGTTCAGGATCTACTTTAAGCTGCTTCCAATCCCAGATCGGTACATAATCATATTTTATCATGCCTTTGATCCATATATCGATTGTATTCCCCAGAAGGGCAGCAAATTCTTCATCTGTAGTATTCGGTTTGAGACCCATCATCGGTAAAATCAAGTACTGCATCATCATGCCACGAATCATAAAAATAACATCATAAGCAAAAGGTTCAACCTGTTCACCATAGATATCTACCAGACAATCGGTAGTCCATTTGCTTAGTTTGAATTCTACAATCAAAAAAGCTTCGATTAGCTTTTCGCTATGAAATAAACTTTTATCATGCATCGACATCATCATCGTATGGAATTTGGTATCTAACGAATTTTGTAAATAAATACGGACAAATTCAGCAATTTTTTGCTCGGAAGCTAGCTGAGTATCAGAATACATGATACGAATCGCATCATCGATTTTGCGTCCATGCATCATTACGGTAGCCACTAGCACATCTTCTTTACTTTGAAAAAATTTATAAAAAGAAGCTTTGGCTATTCCGCTTTCCTTCGCAATCTCATCTACGGAAGTAGCTGTATACCCTTTTACGGAAAAGAGTTGAAGTGCTACTTCAATAATTTCATCTTCTTTGTTTTTCAAGTGCACATCTCCTTTACCGCTACGTCATCACGTCATTATAAAATAAGAACAGGCTCTTTGAAAAGAAGCCTGTTCTTATCCAGTACACATTCATATCTACAGAATAATTCGATTACACTTTTTTACTTAAATTCAACTTTTCACGACGTTGTTGCTTGCGTTCTAATTTACGGGCTGCTTTTTTATCTTTCCGTCTAGCAACAACCATGTATAAGGAAGGCACTACAAACAATGTCAAAATCGTCGAGAATACAAGACCGAAAATAATAGTAACCCCAAGCGGTCGGAACAATAGTTCACCGACAGTAGCGATAGGAATCATACCCACAATCGCTGTCAACGAGGTAAGAAGAATAGGGCGGAAACGAGCAGATGCCGCAGAGATAATAGCATCGGTTAGTTCCATACCTTCATGCCTTGCATCTTCTATAAATTCGATCAATACGATACCGTTCCTTACAACAATTCCGGCGAGTGCTATAATCCCCATGACTGACATAAATCCGATTGGTGTACGAGTAATAAATAATCCTAATATACCGCCCGCAGCCGCTAGATAGACTGTAGTCATAATAATCATCGGAATCGAAAGCGAGTAGAACTGAATCATAATTAAGATAATGATCAGGAAGATAACGACTACAAACAGTTGCCCCAAATCAGTAAAGGTATCTGTTTGACTGGACGTTGCTCCACCGACATCCCATGTGTATCCTTCAGGGAAATTAATTTGTTGTATTTTAGGTTCTAATTCCTGCATAACTTCTGTAGCTGTACGTCCATTCGCATCTGCCTCAATCGTATTCACTCGTGTTAAGTTGTAACGATCGATTTGTTGAATCGCAAATGATGGTTTCATTTCAACCACTTGTGATAATGGAATCTGAGTTCCAGCAGAGTTAGTAATACTGACTTGTTGGAATAGTGCTGTTGGACTAGCGTTTGTAGAATCTTTCATATAAAGCTTGATATCGATCAGGTCTTCACCGTTATCAAAGTCACCTACACTAATACCGCTACCCATCATCAATAGTGTACGTGTTAAGTTCTCATAACTCACTTTATATTGATCCATCGCTTGTTTATTAACGACAAAGTTCAAAGCATAATTTTCGACACCGATACTATCAGTAATACCATATGTTCCTGGTGTATCAGCAATCGCAAGTTTCACTTTATCTGTCAAACTACGAATTTCTTCTAGATCATCACCTAGAATACGGATCGATACTGCTTTACCTACAGAGACACCCAAATCTGTAGCTTTTACAGAGATACTGATACCTGGATAATCTTTTTTAAGTTGATCAGACCACTGTTCTGACGCTGTAGCTACATCGAGCTTATGTTCTTCACCGGTGACTAGAATCTGTCCAGTCGTTACACCACCGCCACCTAGACTAAGGTTGGTAAATAACTGAGGTGCACCGCCACCAGAAGCATAAGCTATATTTTCAACACCTGGCTGTTTTTTGACCCATTTCGCAACGCCTTGTACGACTTCATCTGTTTTCTGTAAAGAAGTACCTGTAGGCAACGATACATTGATCGTTAACTGAGGATCAGATGAACTTGGGAATAGCTCGATTGGTGTAAAAGCAGCTAACCCGTAAGCAAGTGTACTCACAATAAGTCCTGTTAAAGCGACAATTAATGGACGTTTTAACACTTTAGGCATTAATTTTTTAGCATAGCCATTCGTTAACGATTGGATTTGTTTACCTAATAGTCCAGCAGGTTTTTCTGTGCCATGTGTTTTACCTTGTTCATTACGACGCTCTTCATACCATTCACGGAAAATAGGAATGATCGTTAATGCCATAATCATCGAAGCTAACATACATAACGAGATAATGGTTGGAATCGGACGAATAAATGATCCCATATCGCCTTCAAGCAACATTAATGGAGCAAAAGCTGCGATTGTTGCTAATGTAGCAGTAATAATAGAGATCGATACTTCTTTGGTACCGTTTATAGCTGCATCGGTTGGGCTTTCTTTGAGTACGGTTAATCGTCGTTCAATGTTATCATTCACAACAACCGCATCATCGACCAGTATCCCCAGTACGATAATCAATCCTACAATCGTAATCTGATTCAGCGATATTCCCAGAGTAGGCAAAAGGATCAGACCGAGTGCGATTGAGACTGGAATAGCCAAAGCTACAAAAGAAGCTGTTAACCAGTTCAATCCAAGCATACAGATAATAATAACCGCCAAAATCGCAATTAACATTTCACGAATCAAATCATTGAAAATACGATCCACTTCATTTTTTTGAGCAAACAGGGAAGTAATCTTGATGTTAGCAGGCAATGTTTTTTCAAGTGAAGACATTTTTTCTGCTACACGCTCATGCATTGTAGGTACATCAGAACCTGTTTCACTACTGATATCGAGTGAAATTGCAGGTACACCGTTGTAATATCCTAAGTACGTTTCTTTATCCGTTACCAATTGCACATTAGCTATGTCTTTAACATAAACAGGAATACCGGCTTCTGTTTGAAAAACAACAATATTTTTGAGGGAATCTACATTATGAGATTCATCAACAGTTAATTGATAAGTACGTGATTGGTAGGCAATATCACCTGTAGGTACGCGGTTATTTTCAGACTGGATCGCTTGCATAACCGATTCCCACGAAATATTGTACTGTTTTAACTTCGCCATATCAGCGTCTACTCGAACTTGCTGATCCGGGATACCTTTAATCGCTACATCGGTAATACCCGGTACAGAGCGAAGTTGGTCACGCCATGTATTCATAAGATCACTTAAAGCATAAATATCTTCTTTGGTTTTGCCATATACAGCAAATGATTGAACAAATGTCTGTGTTAAATTGTCATTAACGACAGGCGTGTTAGCATCAGAAGGAAGTTCGCCTTCAGCATCTTGCACTTTACGGCGTAACTCACTCCATGTGTCTTTAGCGTTTGCTGAGGGAAGAGCTTGAATCACGATACTGGATACTCCGTTACTGGAAGTAGAAGAGATCGTATCCAGATTGGTAACTTCTTTAATCTTCTGCTCTAACACTTTGGTGACCGTTTGTTCCATTAACTCTGGAGTTGCACCAGGATAAGTAGTGGTAACTGTTGCTGTTTTTACAACGATATCTGGCATTAATTGTTTAGGCAACTGCAATGCACTTACGATACCGAAAAGGATAAGCATGATAAAGAAGACAAGCGTAATTTTACGCTTTTTGACGATATATTTGATCATTTAGTGGTCGCCTCACTTACTGTAAGGGCATCTCCATTAAATAAACGGTCGGCTCCTTGAGTCACCACCTGATCGCCTACTTTTAAGCCTTTAGTAATCTGATAACGATTGTCGTATAGATTACCAATTTCAACAGGGGTTTGGACAGCTTTACCATTTACATTTTTGAATACATACGGTTCAGAGCCTGTACTTACAACCGCTTCTACAGGAATGGCGATTCCTTTTAATGAAGCAGCTTGACGAGAAGCTTTGACAACCTGACCTGGTTTCCAATCTAATTTAGGGTTATCAATCGTTACTTCTGCATTGATAGAACCTGTATTTTCATTGGTGGCAGGATAAAGCTTTGTGACTTTGCCTGTACGTGCTTCATCATAAAGGTTTAAGCTAACTTGTTGTCCAACTTTCCACTTACTGATTTCACTATCTGCAATAGGAAGCAACACTTTAAGTTTATTAATTTCACCCAGTGTAAACATAGCTGTACCCGCAGTTACCGTTTGTCCATTAGAAATCGTTTTTTCTAATACGACACCGGATACAGGAGCAGCAAGTCCTACTCTAGATAAATTCAATTGAGCGGTTTCTTTAGCAATAACAGCTTGTTCGTAACTTGCTTGTGCCTGGCTAATACCTGCATTCGCTTGTTCGATACCTGCATTTGCTTGCTCAATTCCTGAGTTGGCTTGTTCTACACTAGCAACAGCACTTTGACGACCAACTTCAGCTTCTTTAACCGTAGAAGCAGCTGCTGCACGATCTGATGCGCTTGCTCCTTCTAATAGAAGAGAAAGTTGTTCTTTGGCATCATTCAGACTGTCTTGCGCTGTAGCAAGAGTCGTTTGAGCTTGTTCATTTTCTTGTTGCGTTAATAGACCATTTTGAAATAGTGTTTTGGCACGATCAGCTGCTGTTTTGGCTTGATTGTAAGCAGTTTGTGCTTTGTTCACTGCATTTTGTGATTGTGCTTTTTCTTGTGTACGAGCTCCAGCGGCTACGCCTTGCTCACGAACTTTCGCACTTTGAATTTGTGCATCCGCAGATGCGATACCTGCTTGAGCTGCTTGTTTGGCGGCTTGCGCATTGCTAAGAGAAGCTTGTGCGCTGGTAAGAGAAGCTTGTGCGTTGCTGAGGGATGCTTGAGCTGCGGCAACACTTTGGTTGGCATTGTCGAGATCAAGTTGTAAATCTGCGCTATCTAGTTGGGCTAAACTTTTCCCTTTTGTAACCTGATCTCCAATATCGGCATTCACTGAAGTGACTGTTCCACCGATTTTAAAAGAAACAGGGGTTTCATCATATGCTTGTAGGGTGCCTGATAAGTCATAGACCGCATCTAATGTTACTTCTTTGACGGCTGTGACTTCGACACTACTACTTGCCGGCTCCACTGCAGCTTTCTCTGTTGAACATGCTGTCAAACTAACAGCTAACAGAATTGCTGTAAAGGCCGTTGGCCAGCTTTTTTTCATAGTTACAGTATCCTCCTCTGAACTCACCAGTTTAATTTATACTCTATAGTTCATGGCTGAATTATAGATTGTTTTTACGGTGCTTGTCAATTGTATCAAACTAAATTTGAACCGACCTCAACCTCTGGATGTAGATTTGGATAAGATAAATTAAATCTAAAAGTGGATGCTTCATTTATGCAGAATAAGATTGTGAATATTGTGTGACGAATGGTAAGATTGTAGTATCATAATATATACAATATATGGAAGAGAAGGTGATTCATTGTGAGACCGACAGATCATTATGATCCAGATCAGAGGAACAATAATACGCCAAATCACAAACTTCATTATATAAATACAAAGCCTGCTATGGTGCGAGAAAAAATACATCTTTTACTTGCTGCGTCTATTTTGGTAGCACTGGTGGTTATTTTATTAGAGTGGACTTAAGGAAAGGGATATCTCAAGGTATGATTTTATTTTAAAATAATGTTTGAACAAGGATTACGTATATGTCATTTAAGGTATATAATATAGAGGTAGGGTATTCATACATTTATATAAGTAGAAGAAACGATTTTTTAAATCAAACTTATTTTTAATTATAAATGATTTATTGAATTGTAGTTGATTTATTTTGTTAGTAATGCTAAATTAATTTTATTAGCTATACTAAATGTTTTTGGCAGAAGCATTCATTTGCGAGTGAAAGTATTTTTTTGAATATATGAAAAGAGGTAATATGGATATGAAAAAAGGAATGGTCGGCGCTTCTCTTCTGGCTATGGTACTTGTAGCATCTCAACCACTAACTATGGCTCATGCTGCGGATGCAATACCGACTCCAGTTGTAACAGACACAACAGCTACCCCAGCATCACAATTAACGATCTCTGGAGCAGGCGAATTGAAAAAGCTTGATACTTTGGATCTAAATACAGTTATCAATCTAGCACTAAATGATTCTTATAACCTTGCACTTCTTCAATTAAAATATAAAGTGTTAGATCAACAAAATGCGAGTCTAGGTGTAAATCTAGTTGACTTGAATAATAGCTTTAATATTCAAGCAGGTAATGGTTCTCCTGTATTGCATGTTCCATCTGATAATAATAGTGGTACAGATTCAGGTGTTAACGGTGATGATTCACAAAGTGGTTCTGTAACTACAGTAAGTCCTTCACTAAAAGCTGCTAATACAGTGAGCGCTCAAGCAGAAGATGCTACGCCAGCTGCAACAACAGACAATAGTGGTTCTGGATCTGCTAGTGCTACAGATGCTGCTGATCCTACACCAGCACCTACTCCTGAACCATCAAAGCCAGATCCAAGTGATGCTTACGAGCAACAATTAAAAGAACTTCAAGATGCTGTAGGTAAAATTTCGGATGGACTAAATAAAAGTGCAGCCGCTCAAAACACACAACTTGAAACTTCTCGTAAAACACTAGAAAAAAATATTAACAGCTTGGATACTCAAAAAGAAAATACAGAACTTCAAATCAATGAAGCTAAAGAAGGTATCAAACTTGGTATGACAGGTCAATATGTACAACTGTTGGCAAGTCAAAAACAAGTTCAATTGTCTAAAGACTATATCGATGTATTGACTCGTGATGTACAACGTGCTCAAACATTACAGTCTCTAGGATCAGGTACACAAGAAGATATCGATAAAGCAAATCGTGCTTTGTTAGCAGAAAAAGATAACTTAACTAATCTTGAAGATGCTTACCAAAAAGCATTGATTACTATTTCATTTGATCTAGGTATTGAATACAATCCAAATATTCAATTAACAGATATTGATGTAACTGTAGAACCGGTTACAAAGAAAAATGTAGATACAATCTTGTCTTCTTCATACCAAGTACAGACGCTTGCTAATGGCATTGTTCAAGCTCAATGGGAAGAAGATAACCAAGATAAAAATGCAGCCAACAGCTTTGATGAGCAAGCAACCAAAGCAAATACTGAAATTGCTAGACAACAATTGACTCAAGGTAAAATTGATTTGGCTAAATCTATCGAATCAAGTTACACTGATGCAGATACAGCATATAAAAGTGTTGTAACAGCGCAACGTACAGTAAGTGATGTGACTCTGGATAATACCAATATGCAGATTCGTTACAACGCTGGCGTAGTAACAAAATACGATTTTGATAAATTCCAATATCAAGTACATGTAGATCAAGTGAAACAAGACTTGGCTAAACTACAATTTTATGTACAACAAGCTAAAGTACAAGCTATGGAAAACGGATATATTGCAGCTTCTTCTAGTGCTGCTGCTTCCGGTGCTTCATCTGCTTCTAGCGCAGGTTAAGTATTATCTATTCAACAAAAAAAGCCTATCCTTTGTATAAAGGGTGGGCTTTTTTCTATATATATGATTTTACTAAAAGCACGATTATATAGTGATTACGCTTCAGAAGCACCTTCTGTCCATTCACTTAATTTGCGATCAGAAGGAAGTAAGAACGTGATGACTCCAAGTAATGGCAAAAAGCTACATAACTGCATCACAGGCGAGATCCCTATTTTATCAATCCAGTTACCTACGACTAAGGCTCCAAGTCCGCCTAATCCAAAAGCCAATCCTGTAATCAATCCAGATACAGTACCAATTTTGCCAGGGATAAGCATTTGAGCATAGACGACAGTGACTGAAAAGCTAGAAATAAGAATAAATCCGATAATCGTTAACAATACGCCGCTCCAAAATAAATTAGCATACGGCAAAATCAAAGCTAAAGGTGCTGAACCTGCCATCGATGCAAAAATAAGATTTCGTTTTCCAAAACGATCTGCTAGTGTACCACCGAAAAAAGTACCTAAAGCCCCAGCAGCTAAAAATAGAAAAATGTAAATCTGTGCATCGCCTACACTTAGTCCAAAACCCTCGATTAAATTAAAACTATAATAACTTGCAATCGAAGACGAATACCAAGAGCGCACAAAAACAAGTGAAATTAAAATAATCATTGCAAATGCAATTCGATTTTTCAGTTCAGGGCGAATTTTTCCAGCATTGCGATGCTTTTTGGCAAAACTTTCACTACGAATCGTTCGTCCATACCAGCGTGCGATAAAGATTTGAACAATAATTC
The DNA here is from genome assembly GCF_028736095.1 of Paenibacillus sp. KACC 21273. Lineage (NCBI taxonomy): Bacteria > Bacillati > Bacillota > Bacilli > Caryophanales > Paenibacillaceae > Paenibacillus > Paenibacillus sp. KACC 21273. The sequence goes on along the minus strand of NZ_CP117876.1, from coordinate 4,182,053 downwards.
CTGCCGCTGCAACTCCGGTAAATCCGATAGCTCCGAATTGACCATACGGTACAAAGATCAGTGAAGTGAGCAGGGGAGCTAGTGATTGTCCTGCATTACCACCCACCTGAAAAATAGACTGAGCCAATCCTCTTCGATTCCCGGCCGCCATATGAGACACTTTGGAACCTTCAGGATGAAAAGTTGCTGACCCTAATCCGACAAATACTACAGCTAGCAACACTGCTGAATAAGAACTTGCATAAGCAAGTAATAACATGCCTGTAAATGTAAATCCCATTCCGATAGGCAGGAGAGAAGGGGTAGGACGCTTATCTGAAAAAAGACCAACAACAGGTTGCATAATAGAAGCGGTAAAATTAATCGCAAACGCAATCCAACCAATTTGCGTATAACTGAGATTCATCGTTTCTTTTAAAATAGGAAAAATAGCTGGAATGACCGATTGCATCGAATCGTTAAACAAATGAACAAGGGAGATTGCAAGTAAAACTCCGAATATTGTCTGATTCGCTGTAGAACCGGGAGAAGCATTGTTTATCTTTTTGGTGAGTGATGGCAACGACATGTTCATAATACTCCTTTTTTCAGTATAATATACACGCTGTAACACAAAAAAACCTTTTAGTTCATCACTAAAAAGGCACTGAGTCCAAAAAAGAATCACATGGCGATCATCTTTTCCGTCTCGGTCCCAAGCAGGATCAGAGCAGAAAACAATGTAAAGTCAGCTTAAATGGATATTCACCCATTCACTGGCTTAGTCCTAACACCTCCAACATACATATGTATTGTATAGCTATTTGTAAAGCTAAAAGTACAATTCGGATCTACCGATATTGTCTTTTTATCAGTATATCAGAAATGACATACAGGTTCATTCTAGAAAAAAATAAAACGTATCTACATCTACACTAAAGTAGACATAAATACGCAGAATATGAATCTGATGCATTTAAATATTTAACAGTCTAGCAATAGTCTGTGGTTTGAATAATTTGGCAAGCTCTTCTTGAGCAGTCAGATAGACCATTCCATTTCCTTCGAGACGAGGAGAGTCACCGAGAGGAATCGTACGCTTGATCAATTGAGCATAAAGTTCAGGCTCTGTTAACTCTCGTTCAAAGCTTTGATTCGCGATTACTTTGATTAACGCCATCGCACCGGATACATGAGGAGTAGCCATAGAGGTTCCGCTCAGTGTGGCATATTTACCATCCAAATATGTCGATAATATATTTTCACCTGGAGCCACTAGATCAACTTCATTATTCGAGTTCGAAAATTCGGAAGATTGGCGATTAAGATTGATTGCGCCTACACTAATGACTTCATTATAATAACCAGGGTATCCATATTCGTCAGTATTAGAATCGTTGTCGCCTTCATTTCCAGCGGCACAGATCACTAGAATATTGCTGTTGACTGCTTTTTGAATCGCTTCATGTAATTCAGGTACATCATCAGGCCCACCAAGAGACATCGAAATAATATCTACTTTTTGCTCGATAGCATACTCGATTCCTTGAATAATCCAGTCAATTTGACCGGAACCATCTTTATTTAAAACTTTACCAATGAGTAAATTCACTTCTGGAGCTACACCGACTACACCTGTATTGTTTTGGATCGCTGCAATCGTACCTGCTACATGAGTACCATGACCATTATAATCTTCATAGATATCAGGGTTACTTTGATCATCATCTGTAAAGTTACGTCCTTTGGTAATACGACCTTGTAGATCAGGATGATCTGTATCACAGCCTGTATCGAGTATAGCGACAGTAATACCTGCACCTTTGGTAGTGTCCCAGACTTGCGGAGCTTGAATCATTTCTACACCTGTTGGTGTTTCAGTAACTTGTTCTGCATGAGCAATCACTTCGTAAGGAATAATACGCATATTACGTTCCATGTTTTACCCTCCTTTAAATCATATCTGATCAGATCAACAACAATAAAGCTTGAAAGCTTACTTGCATGAACGAACGATAAGGTAGGATGGAAGTATCAACAAAAGTGTATATTCGAATATAGGTACAGTGTAACAATAATAAAGAGCCCAACACAGTTGCTATAGCCTTAGATATTGAACTTCTTTTGCTTTTATATATACAAAAATTGTTAAAAATTGACGAAAAACAATACAAAAAAGAACCTACCTCTTCTTCGTCAAAAGAAAGGTAGGTTAAGTAATAGGGAGGGTATAACTGGTCTAGCATCAAAAATATTCATCAAACACTATAAAGTGTGTTGATTTAGTAAGCACCTTCAGCAGTCATAATATCGCGCTCCAAATTAGGAGCTTCAAGATTGGCATGTAAATACTCTTGATCATGTGGAAGAGCCAATTGGAAATCTTCGCTACTGCATATTGAAATCGTGCAGTGATCCACAATAAAGTCGAGCACATGACCACCACCATTACGCTCATCATTAATAAAGTGTAAGTGATAACCTGCTACACCAATTCCTTGAGCAAATGCTGGTGTCCAGAAGCCTGCAATCACTCCGCCTGTATTAGGGAAATGGAAAGAGGGCTGCGATTTGGTTACTTCGATAAACGGTTTGTACGGTTTTTGTTGATGCGGTACAGTTCGTGTATTGACTTCACGGAACTGACCATCGATACGTATTGCATGAAAAATATTAGGGCTATCCAGTAGATCGTCCAGTACTTTTTCCAATTGTTGACGAGTCAGTGTGCGATTGATCTGGAATGTTTTTTCCTCTTCAAAAAAAGTCACTGTCGAGAACGGTGTACTTTCTTGCATACCGACCTGCTGAGCACTACCGTCTGGATACAGGTGATAGAATTTACCATCAAAAGCGATCATTTCACCATCCAATTGATGAAAAGTACCAATGCCGAAATCACCATGTTTTTTGAGTTCGCCAAATGTGACTGAACCATCATACATACCGCTGAGTAAAGCGATCATTGTTGAAGCTTGATATATTACGTGATTTCCCATTTCTGTCTGACTCCTTTTTCAAATAAAATCCAATGTTATCCATAAATAATTGTTATACGATTGTTGAGATCAATAAATCTGTATTAGTTGATCGCATCAGGCAATAGTTTTTCACCTAATTTGATATTATCTTGATAATCAATAGGTACATCCATAACAACAGGACCTTGATGTGCCATCGCTTGACGGAGTACATCTTCTAACTCTTCAGGACGATTGACACGTAGCCCTAATGCGCCAAAACTTTCAGCATATTTTACAATATCGACTTTGCCAAAATCGACACCAGAGGTACGACCGTATTTCATCACTTGTTGAAAAGCAACCATATCGTAAGCACCATCACGCCATACAATATGCACCAGTGGTGTATTTAAGCGGACAGCCGTTTCTAGTTCCATCGAAGAGAATAAGAAGCCGCCATCACCAGAAATCGAAATTACTTTTTCATTCGGACGTACTAATGAAGCGCCGATTGCCCAAGGCATCGCCACACCTAACGTCTGCATACCGTTACTAAACAACAGACGACGAGGTTCGTAAGAACGGAAGTAACGTGCCATCCAGATGTAATGGGAGCCAACGTCGCAAGCCACAGTGACTGTATCGCCGATCATACCGCGTAATGTTTTCATAAATTCTATCGGATGAACAAGATCTGGATGCGAAGAATGGAATCCTTGACCATCTTGTTCTAGTTTATGATGTAAACGTGCAAGCACTTCAAGCGATTGTGAAGAAAGGCGTAAACCTTCCAACTGTGTAGATAACGCTTCTATATTAAGCGCAATATTACCGATCAATTCGCTTTGTGGTTGATAATAATGATCAATATCCGCTTTGCGATTATCTAAATGAAAAACAAGTCGTTGACCTTCTTGATTCCATAAATGAGGATCATACTCGATAGGATCATAACCCACAGTGAGCACTAGATCAGATTGTTTGAGTAGTAGATCACCAGGTTGATTACAGAACAGTCCGACTCGACCTAGAAAGTGTTTTTCGAGATCACGCGAGATAGCGCCAGCAGCTTGGAATGTTTCGACTACTGGAATATCAGTATCACGAATCAGTTCACGAATCGCTTGTGTTACTTCAGGGCTACTTGCTTTCATACCTAATAAAATAACAGGCAATTTGGCTTGGCGAATCGCTGTAGCCACTTCATCAATCAGATGAGTAGGTGCTGTACCAAGCTGTGGTGTATGCATTGTATGGAAATTGAATTTTTTAGCTTCACTTACCAGTACATCCATCGGCAAACTAACAAAAGCAGCTCCCGGTTGAGAAGCAGAAGCTTCACGGAACGCATTCGTAATTGCTTCGCCTACATTGTTAGGATGTTCGACTTCAACGCTGTATTTGGTAACCGGTTCGAACAATCCTGCATTATCCATCGATTGGTGAGTACGTTTAAGACGATCTGTTCTGGAGACTGCACCTGCAAGAGCAACTACTGGATCACTTTCGGCATTGGCTGTTGCAAGACCTGTGACTAAATTAGATGCGCCTGGACCTGAAGTCACAAGACATACGCCAGGTTTCCCTGTTAAACGACCGATTGCCGCCGCCATAAAAGCAGCATTTTGTTCATGACGACATACGATTAATTGTGGACCTCGATCTTGCAAAACATCAAATACTGCATCAATCTTAGCTCCTGGAATGCCGAAGATATATTCAACTCCTTGAGCGATAAGGCTATCAACAACAACATCAGCACCTGTTGTCACCTTTGTTTTCGCTACGTCGGTTGGATTCGTTGTTTTAATTTTGGTTTCTGTACTCAATCTGTCCATCTCCTTTTTCTGTTTATGAAAATAATCATTTTCTTTTCTGTACTTTCTTGTAAGTATGGAAAAGAGTACATTACCTATTTTATTCCCAAATAAAGTAAAATCAACTGTTAAAATTTTAAATATTTGATGGAAGCGATACCAGAAAATACTATAAAAAATAGTTAAAAATCACAGAATATAATTATAGCGAAATTTAAAATAACGCTTTCGTAACAATAGTTTTTGAATATGAAATATCATAAATACCAGATTGTTGATTTTTAAATGAATTTAAATAGTCTATTTTAATGGAAATAAATGAATAACAAATTAATATCATTATAAGATCATATGTACGGCTACCATTGAGCGCAGAAGGATTGTTAAAAAGAATTATAAGTGACTTTTATATTCAAATTGTTATATATAAAAGAGAATAATGATAAGGTGTTAGCCAGATTGTTCATACGCTTATTCCGACTATAGGGATAGGTTTTTCTATCATTATGGAAGTTAAAATGAAGTAGAGAAAGTAAAGAATTTAAAGATAATTTGGAAATAAAATATTTTTAGTATATTTTGTGAACACCATAAATCGACAAAATAATATATGCTTTATCATAGAAAAATAACAAAAAAAGCTAACGCAATAACACGTTAGCTTCAAGCAAAATTCTATTTATAGAGCATTTTCATATTACAATTAACGATTATCGATCGTTTCAGGATACATATCATGATTCATCATACGGTGCTCTGCCATTTGCTCATACTTGGTTCCTGGCTTGCCATAGTTCGTATATGGATCGATAGAGATCCCGCCGCGTGGCGTAAATTTACCCCAGACTTCGATATAACGAGGTTCCATTAATTTAACTAGATCGTTCAAAATAATATTCATACAGTCTTCATGGAAATCACCATGATTGCGGAAACTGAACAGGTAGAGCTTAAGTGACTTACTTTCAACCATTTTTTGATCAGGGATATAACTGATATAGATTGTAGCAAAGTCTGGCTGTCCTGTAATCGGGCAAAGGCTTGTAAATTCAGGGCAGTTAAATTTGACGAAGTAATCGCGATAAGGATGTTTATTATCAAAATTTTCAAGAATACTTGGATCGTATTCAAAATTGTATTTGACGCCTTGATTGCCGAGCAATGTTAAATCTTGCATTTCATCTGGTTGTCTTCCTGACATAAGAACAAATCTCCTCTAAATATATAATGACTTTCAATTTACTGCTTCTAGCATGTTACGTGAAAAAATGAAGTATATTATGATCTGCTACACTCCGCGCTTATTGCCCCATACCAGTGTATGCAGTTGCGGTAAAATACGAGCATCATTAAAAGCAGGCATTTCCATCGCTTGATCGATCAGCCACTCATAACGCTTCAATAAAGAAGCAGCAATCTGATCATCTGCACTGGTCACATCCGGATTACCCGTCTGTAAATAAAGCAATACATTCGGATAGCGCACATGTACTTTCTCTGCATAAGCCAGATCATGTTCATCAAAAATAACCACTTTAAGGCTAAACGAATGAGCAAACTGTGATGTTCCTGCATAAGATAAAGACGTTTCTTGCGCTTGAGCGGTATAGCGACTAATCTGATTGTGTTCCAGACGACGAATAATATCATCTAGCATTTCAAAATTTGTTGTCATTCCTGAACTTGGTGGCTTAGGAGAGATCGTAACTTCATTAATATCGGTCAACCAATCTTGCCATTTGGAACCTTGAGTCTCAACAGCGGTGCGAATCCCTTTTTCAGCAAGCAACTTCACCAGCTCACCTAATTGAGGAAGCAATGCAGGATTCCCGCCTGAGATTGTCACATGGTTAAAGCGATTGCCACCAATTTCAAACAATTGAGCATGCACTTCTTCAGCGCTAAGGCGCATAATCTGATCTTTGGCACTGCCATCCCATGTAAAAGCAGAATCACACCAGCTACAACGATAATCGCAACCAGCTGTACGGACAAACATCGTTTTCTGCCCGATCACCATTCCTTCACCTTGTACAGTAGGTCCAAAAATCTCCAGTACAGGAATAGGAGCTACTTTGGCTTGAGTGGTGTGTTCGGAATGATGATGGTCGTTAGCATCTGAGCTGGCTAACTGGTTCGCTTTGGCAACTTGCTCGGCGTTTACTTTAAAGGTTGTACTCATGCTTGCATCCACTCCCGTCTTGCTTCTGCGTAACTGGTTGGTGTCTCATACAATTGTACAAATTCTACACGTCCGCCTTCGACTTGAGCTGCATAAGGCTCACTTTGTAATGCTAATTCCATTTGTTCATATAACCACACGACCATATTTTCAGCCGTTGTATTCATCGGAGGTAGTGTCTCATTCAAATAACGGTGATCCAGAAAAGGTTCGATATGTGCTTTCCAAATGTCTTTAATATCGCCAAAATCTACAACGATTCCATTATCACTCGGAATACCACTAATTCCAAAAATCACCCGGTACGTATGACCATGCAGATTCATACATTTACCTTCATAGGCATGTAAATGATGCGCCGCATCAAATGTAAATTCTTTATTGATAAGCACCCGTCTACGATGGTAGCGGAGCTGTTCATGTTGGATATCTGTACCATACTGCTGCAACTTTTCGACGATACGGAAAGGGCCCGGTTGATTCATCGACGTGTACCTTCAGTAGAGTTGTTTTGTTGACGTTCTGCCAGATAACGATCCAGTCCAGCTTGACGCAATTTGCAAGCAGGACATTCTCCGCAACCGGAGCCAACTATACCGTTGTAGCAAGTTAACGTTTTTTCACGTACATAATCAAAAGCACCTAATTGATCTGCCATTTCCCATGTCTGAGCTTTATCAAGCCACATCAAAGGAGTATGAATCACAAATTGATGATCCATGGATAGATTCAACGTTACATTAAGTGATTTGACGAAAATATCACGACAATCGGGATATCCGCTAAAATCCGTTTCACAGACACCGGTAATAATATGACGCGCGCCTTTTTGTTTGGCCATAATCGAAGCAAAACTCAAGAACAACAAGTTACGTCCATCCACAAATGTGCTTGGTAATTCGCCTTCTTCGTGCGTAATATCAATATCCGAACGAGTTAGCGCATTAGGAGCCAATTGGTTGAGTAGACTCATATCGAGAATCGTTTGCTCAACACCTAATTCGTTAGCGATTTGAGTAGCGACTTCGATCTCTGCGCTATGACGTTGACCATAGTTGAACGTTACCACTTCTACTTCAGCAAATTGTTCTTTTGCCCAGAACAAACAGGTTGTACTATCTTGGCCACCACTGAAAACGACGACCGCTTTTTCATTTTTAAGCATAAAAAAATCTCTCCATTTCCTTAAAGGGATATCAAGACATCAGCATGAAAATCACTTGGTCAAAAGAATCTGTATCATTCTAATTAGCAAAGTGTTCTACATACTACATCTTGTCGTCCTTCGGGAAGAAGAGAGTTCCATGAACCTGTCCAACAAAAAACAAACCTCATATCAATGCTAAAAAAGACACAAATGATCTTTTTTAATCGTTGCATTAATCAGGATTGATAGTTTTTTATAGAGGGAGTTCGCGAACCTCTCCCGCGTTGCTCTGTACGGAACCACGTTATCTACTTTATCAGCAGAAAGTAGTTCTTTGCAGGACACCACGGATTATCTTCTGTTCAGGATAAAACTTAAAAAAACTGCTTCGTTAGTATAGCATATTTGCAAGCAATGATGCATGATTAGAACTAAATAATTTATAAAGATTTTAAAGGAGTAATCGATGGAAAAATACATATGTGCTGTATGTGGATATGATCAATTGGACGAACCGCAATGGGAAGGTGATTCGCCAAGTTATCAAATATGTGATTGTTGCTATTTTCAGTCAGGATTTGATAACGATGGAGCGAGTTACCCTGTTAGTGTCGAAGAATATCGCAAACGTTGGTTAGAGAATGGAAGCCCATGGAGAGGATCATATCAAAATCAGCCCGAGCATTGGGATGCAAGAATGCAATTAAAAAATATAAATGTTGATCCAGATAAGGAGGATAAGCCTATTATTCATGGGATAGGACATATTACATTTTCTGTAGCTGATATCGAGCATGCAATGACTTTTTATATTAATGTATTTGCTGTTCAGCCTGTATTAGTCAAACCGAAGACTGTTTATTTTGAAATAGCAGGTATTTGGTTAGCATTGAATGTACAAGAAGATATACCAAGACAAGAGATTCACCAATCATATACTCATATTGCTTTTTCGGTAAAAGAGGAAGATTTAGAAACTTTACAAGTTAGGCTTCAAAGAGCAGGTGCAACAATAGAAGAAGGCCGTCAGCGCAATCCAGAAGGAGAAGGGCAATCTATCTACTTCCGCGATCCGGACGGACATTTACTAGAGTTCCATACAGGGACGTTAGAACAACGATTGGATTATTATCGCAGATAATTTATAAAACTAAGTAGAAGGAGATAAACATTTGGAGGATTGGAACATACGATCAATATTTTAATTAATATTATTTAATCGTAGATGAGAGTTAGAGTTGAATTGCTCAAATAAACATAAGATTTTAAAAATAGAGAATGAATACTACGAATGTTATAGGTTTGATTTTAAAATTTGTACAGGACTAGGTGAATAGTAATGAAATATATATGTGCTGTATGTGGATATGATCAATTGGATGAACCGCAATGGGAAGGTGATGCTCCAAGTTATGAGATATGTTCTTGTTGCTTTTTTCAAGCAGGTTTCGATGATGATGGAGCAAGTGAGCCTGTGACTGTAGAAGAATATCGCAAAAGTTGGTTAAGATATAAGGGTACATGGGCTAACTTTCTTACACGTAGACCAGAAAATTGGGATTTGAGAGAACAGTTGAAAAATATTGATGTTGATTTAGATAAAGAGGATAAGCCTGTTATTCGTAGCATAGGACATATCACTTTTTCTGTAGCAGATATGGAGCGTGCAGTAATTTTTTATATTCATGTTTTTGGCGTACAACCTTTATTAGTAAGACCTAACATAGCTTATTTTGAAAGTGCAGGAATTTGGTGGACATTAAATCTGCAAGAAAATATGGTAAAAGAAGAAAGTAAACAGTCCTATACTCATATAGCTTTTTCAGTAAAAGAAGAAGATATAGAAACGCTACAAGCAAGATTATTAAAAGCAGGTGCAACAATAGAAGAAAGTCATCAGCATAATCCAAATGGGGAAAACAAATCTATCTACTTCCGCGATCCTGATGGACATTTATTAGAGTTCCATACAGGAACCTTGGAACAACAATTGGATTATTATCGCAGATAATTTATAAAACTAAGTAGAAGGAGATAAACATTTGGAGGATTGGAAAAATATTAAAATAGATGGTGTAAATAAGATAGAAAAAGTAGTCGCTGAATTTAATATACATGCAATGGAAAAGCTACCTTTTTTTAAATTTAAAATAAAAATAAGAGAGAGCAGTACAGGTGGATATTTTGGTTCACCAAATGTCGCTGTTAGAAGTCAGATAGATCATGAGCCTGATTGGATTTCAGGTTTTGGTCATTCTATAGATAAAGCATTGGAAGACACGATTATATACTTTTTTAAAACATTAGAAGATATGGATACAAAAAACTTAACTGAAGAAGATTTTGTATGGTCAGATGTTCACGATTTTTAAGAATATTCAATAATTAAGGAGGGTTTCATTTGGATTACTTTGAAAAATATCCGATTGGAAATTGTTGTGTTTGCTCACAAGGATGGGTTGTGATTGTTAAAGAAATTTCCATTCCAAAATATTTTGTGTATTGCAATGAGTGCGAAACAGAATGGGCTCATCCTGAAGATTTTATACTTAGACAAAAGAGCTCAAGGTTTAAATATGAAGATTTCTCTGAACCGAATGATAAAGAAGTGATCGATATAGGTTGGTATAAATATATTGATCAAACCATGTTACAATAAAACAAACAACTGATTTTCATCAACAAAGGAGAATATACAATGAATATCACGATACGTAATGCTCAATTGGAGCAAGTGCCTGAACCGGATAAAGGGTATATTGGCAAAGTGGAATTAGTCGTCGAAGGGCATGCAGAACCTTATGAAGTGACACTGTTCACCAAACGTGGCAAAGAGTGGGATTATAGCTTGCACTTTCTCAATGAACCCGGTAAAGAAGAAGAAATTCTGGCACTGGAAACGCTGATTAGTGAAGATGATGATACGTTTGATCGTATTATTGATGCGGTTTGGGATTTTTATGAAGCGAATGAAGAAAACCCTGCTTCCGAGTAAATCATAGACAACCTATGAAGAAGTAGCTAATATCCGTCATCATTAGACAGGATGTTAGCTATTTTTTGTTATTTTTACATACAATGGAGTTATAACACTTGGCGTAAAGGGTTATTATAGGATAATATGCAAAAGAAGAGCTATTCCATATTCATATATCTAATGAGAGAAAGTAGGAGTTCCAGGCGGCATGATTTTGATGCAGCAATAATTGTACACATCGTAGCTTATAATAGACAGCACATATGGAAGGGAGATGTATGATGATTGGTTTTTTTCGTAACAAAACGGTTCCTTTAGCTGATCAGTGGACACGTCTGAAAGAAGCAGGTATTACCGTAAATGAAGGAATTAGTCTTGAACATTTAATGAGTGGTAAAGATAAAGCTTGGTTTGAGGAGAAGCCTTATGTGCATCTATTGATCGCATTGGGCGGGCAGACATTGATCGAAGAAGAATGGGCAAATCATACAAGTAATATCTGGTATGTGGATCTCAAAGCGGTAGAAGATACCGATATTTATACTCAACTGGCGGAGCGTATGGTGCAAATGACCGATGGCGCCCTTGAAATGAAACATATTCGCAGTTGTGTCGATCATGAGAAACGCAATGTACTGTTTTCGTTTATCTATCAGGGAGAACGGATAGAATGGAATTTGGATTATAAAAATGAATGGATCGATAAAAGCTTTTTTGATCATATGATTGCGCTGGATCGCACACGTAATCCTGAACGACAATTTGTCGCTAGCCCGCAAGATCATCATTTATTGATTGCATATATTGATCAGAAGCAGTTCAAACAGCTTAACAAATGGATCAAACCCGAGTTTGAATTATGGGATAATGGAGCTCGTTAATCGCAAAATGGATCGAATAGCTACCTGAGATAACAAGGTGTGCTAATCGATCCATTTTTGGATTCAACTTATTATTTAATAAATATGCCACCAAAAGGAATCACTTCACGTAGCACTCGCTTGAACAATCCATCGCCTTGCAAATGCTTTTCCAGTTCGCCACTATCATGCCCACTTTGAATCAGTACCGAGCCATTACCTGTCATTTGCCATTGATAATGCATATGCTGGCTAGCCAGATGATTACCATAGACACTTAACTTCAATTGAGCATTCTCAGGATAAGCAAGTAGACTACGAGCATCTACATATAAAGGTTCGGTAGGATGAAGTTTCATTTCAACAACAGCACCTTTGGTCAAAATGCCGATTTCACCTTCACCGCTAAATTTTACTTTGATCGCATCACGAGTAATTAGCATATTTTTGAACTGTAAGAGTCGGGTTTGCATTTTGATACCATCTGTATAATAAAAAAGGTGTCGAAAATCATAAAGAAGATCACTACCACCACTAATAGGAATAGGCATCAAATTAAAACCGGGGGGAAGAGAAGCGATAAATCGACATGAACCTGTAAAGTCAGCTCGAATCAGATTACGTTTGCGGTACATTCCTTTGACATCCATAAAGCGATCACTGCGTCCTCCAGAAGGGCCGGTATATGCTATCACTTGACCGGGATGGAGCATATGCAATTTTTCCGCTTCATTTAGTACAATCGTTACCGCTTGTCCGGACGAAGGCATTTTGGTTGATTGTTGCCATTCCAAGTGCAAAAGGGTTCCTCCTGAAATTTATAATTAACATAGTCACTGTTTTCTTTTCGATCAATCGTATCATTAACGGCGACGTAAGCCAAAACGGATCAGACGGGTAGATATAAAGAAAAGTACAACTATCCCTATAGCAGTAAAGACCAATCCTTTCCAAAAACGAGCGCTTTGTGCACGATCAGCTTCCGATTGTTTGAGTTGTTCTACCGTTTGTGCGAGTAAAGCATTTTGTTCAGCCAGACGTGCATTTTCTGTGCGATAAGCTTCTATATTCGATTGAGCTTGATCAAGTTTATTTAATGCTTGATCGTACCCTTGTTTGAGTTCATTCACTTCCTGGGGCAAATTCGTAAAAGTCTCAATCCCATTTTTGTAGTCTTCCCACCAACCTGCATGTGCCATCGTCTGGCTTGTAAATAGCCCTGATAATACGATGAAGCCGACCAAAAATATTCGTAACGGTTGAGTCCTTTTTGGCATTGTGATCCCCCTTTCTTTTCAATAGATTCAGTGTAAAGATGTATCATAATACATATACCCTAATATTACATGGTTTACAGGAAAAAATACATTTTGTTCTATATGAGTCAGATACATTTCCGGCAAAAACATATGAAAGATGTTTAACTTCTTCTAAATACGGGTAATACTAAGACAGGCCAAGAAAAATTTCCAGTTCCACCACATACAAATACGAAGATTAACTATACTAGGAGTGAAAGAAAAATGTACAATTCTAACTTTGATCATAATTATAGAAAGATTCAAATTACAGTAAATGGCGAGCCAGTAGGCGACGGTTTGGTATTAGATCGTGTCACTTATGCACCTTTACGTGAAGAAGACAATCAAGCAGATAAAGCGAATCAACATCAAGCCATATCTTCTATCTAAATAAACATTAATATAATGAGTATCACCGATAGACGCGGAGATCCACGACCCGCGGCTTTTTTATATCTAAAATTATGTGTACGGAGCATCTACAAAGACAATAAGCCGTATAATTATTTTTTCTGTAGATAGAGAAAATGGTTATAGGGCTTTTTTTGATAAATAAATAGGTAACATAGGTGTAGTAACTGCTTAATATCTATTATAATAAATAAAATAGAGCATTAATTATGGATTGAAGGAGCCCAATACGATGAACACTATGGAGAGTCAGGCTGAACTTGAACAAGCATTACAACAGATTAAAAAGTGGGAAAAAAATCAAGGTGGTCTTATGTTTTGGGACAGATTGGGACGTATTCCTTTTATGATCCTCGATAAAATGACACCTAAAATGATCCGTAACAAATTAGGAGTAGTCTTAAATGAGTTAGGACGTTTTATTCAAAGTGGAGGAACATATCTAATTTCATCCAAAGCAGTCCTGCAACGTCTAGCTAAAGAACAAGGTCAAGCTGAGCAAGAGCTAACGATATCACAAGCATCTCAATTGCCTTTGCAAGTGATGAACAAAACAGCAGACTCTTTATCCAAAAATCGTTCCAACTGGGCAGCGCTTCAAGGAGCAACAACAGGCATAGGCGGTATTTTCACTATTTCGGCAGATATTCCAGCAATGATTGGGATGTCGCTCAAAATACTACAAGAGATTGCATTATGTTACGGTTATGATCCAAAAGATCCGAAAGAGCGTTTGTTTATTATGAAATGTCTGCAATTCGCTTCTTCTGATGTAGTAGGCAAAAAATCAATTTTAGCAGAATTATCAGATTTTGATCATGCAGATACATCCAAAGAAGTATTTTCGCAAATGAAAGGGTGGCATGAAGTCATCACCACCTATCGTGATAATTTTGGGATCAAAAAATTATTTCAATTGATCCCTGTTGCCGGGATTGCTTTTGGCGCATTTACGAACCATACCGCACTTGAAAGTGTCGCAGAAGCAGGTAAAATGTTGTATCGCAAACGTCGTATTCAAGAACGTCTACAAGAGTTACAACAAGCTGAAACAAGTTCTCCTTCATTAGAAAAAATGTAATAGAATAGATCTGATTGAGCAGGTTCTATGCTAAACATATGAATAGCTAATTATTGTAAACAAAGACAAGCGTTCTCCATCTCGTGCTGGAGATAACGCTTGTCTTTCTCTTTTATACAAAAGCGAACATACGTGCTATAATGAGGGATGCATAACCTCGCCTTGAATAGGTGAAATGTTATTGACAAACTGTACAGGTAACGAAGTAGAATCTGCCCAATTGGCTTGATCCATCACTTGAAAATGAATATGAGGTTCACTGGAATTGCCAGAATTACCACATTGTCCGATCACTTGTCCACGTTTCACCGTATCACCGACTTGTACTGTAATCGAATGTTGACGAAAATGAGCAAGCATACTGTATTCACGATCAGCATGTTGAATGATCACGTAATTACCAGCAGGCTGTTGTTCATTTGTTGAACCTACAGGAGTATTATCTGCAATATCGTTCACGACTTTAATGATTTTGCCATCAGCAGGTGCAGTAACCGGTCGGCCAAAAGCAAAGTAACTACTGTTCTTTTTTGCATTACCACGGTAAGAAGATCCATTTTGAGTAACGATAAGATCATAAGCATAACGTTGATTCGGATATTCATAATGGTAATTGATCAATGTATTAGAGCCACCCCAGACCACTTGCCAGTTTTGCTGAACAGGTGGACTGAATATCGTTTGAGTCTGTATATGATCTGTAGCAGGATACTTTTCTAGCTCGTTTACACGTAAGCCTAAAATTGTATGATCTGGATAATCAGGCAGCTGATCAGCGAACACAGCAACGATTCCGCGACGTTGTTGTTCGTCTACCCAGACTTTGCGAATCGTATGGTCTTGTTTGAGTTCAGATATAGCTTGGAACCCTTTGGCATCATCGCCAAACGAAGAAATAACTTTGAGAAACGTATCCCATGATACTTCTTCTTTAAAAGCTTGAGATGTCTGAGAATAAATTTGCTCATAATTTCCTTTAACTAATTCATTTGCCAGATGATCGGGATGAATCGGATATTCTGATGTATCGCTAGGTGTGACACGCACAGATTGCGAAGTTTTATGCATAATTTGTTCTCCTGACTGTATCTTGAATGATTTGCTAGTTACAGATGAAGAAGCTAGATGGTCTGTATTACAACTGGTAAGCATCAGGCTCAATAGTGAACAATATAATGTAATACGGAGCAATTTTGATAATGTTCCCATATGAACGCTCCTTTAAAAGATGGTAGAAAATGTGATCGAATTCTTATGTGATGTCTTTATAGCTATCTTACTATGAATAATCAGGATAAAAAGGTGAATAGTAAAAATTTAACATTCATCTAACAAATCAAACATTTCATTTACAAAACAACATGAATAACTGGATGTGCTTGGCAGAAAGGAAGATTTTTTTATTATGATGGGTAAATCGCATTTTATTATTAGTACCGGCGTCACCGTTTCGTTGATGACACTTGCAGGAATACCGGTGACATCAGCAGCTGTTGTAGCAGCGGCTGTTAGTTCTTTATTACCCGATATCGATGAGCCTAATTCACTGCTTGTCTCCAAAACATTATCTGAACCTCTATTGCGCGTATTACAGACGATTATGCTTGTATCGGTCGTATGGATTTTGTGGAAAGGGCTTTTTGGAATGCCGTGGGATATAGGGATCGCAGTCGCTGTTGTCTTTATAGCTTTTTTGCCTGTTCGTTCTTTGCGCAAATTTGTGATGTTTATGATTGGAGTCGGTATGATTATTTATGGCCGAGATATAGCTCCATGGAATTATATGGCAGGTAGTTTGCTGATTATTTGTACCTTTTTACCTCACCGGGGATTAACTCATACGATCTATGGTACAGCCGCATGGTCAGCGTTATTGTATGGAACGACTGCTCATCTAGGCAAAAGTATCTGGATAGCGGGTGGAGTTTCTTATTTTCTACATTTATTAGCTGATTCTCTAACTAATCGAGGCGTAAAATTATTGCCACCGCTTAAATGGAGATTGCGTTTTAATTTGATGAGCACAGGAACCAAAAAAGGCGATAAATTTGAAAATATATGTATCGTATTAACACTTATTTTGCTAGGGATCGTCTTTTTACCGAAGTTATCAGGGTAGAACGAAAAAAAGTATACACAATCATAAAAGAATCTTGCAGGAAGTTCCCTCTGTATCGCCAATTGATATAGTAAGCATTTCAATCTATAACTAAGCGACAGGGGGAAAAAGCAATGAGTGAGCAACCGATGAATGAACAAGAACGTGAATTGATGGAAAAGCTGATGGAAGTACAGGGTGGGGTACATAATTACAGCAGTGAGGAATCCTGGGTTAAGCCAGAAGATCCGTTCATTTTGGAACGATTAGAATGGTTCAAAGATCAGAAGCTAGGGCTGATGATGCATTGGGGGCCTTATTCACAGCTAGGGGTAGTCGAATCCTGGGCGCTTAGTGATGATGATGGCGATTGGTCAAGAGACGGGATCGATTGGCAACCGGACAAAGAAGAATTGAAAAGAGAGTATTTCGATCTGAACAAAACATTTAATCCGATCCGCTTTCAACCGGAAGTCTGGGCAGAACTTGCGGCAGAAGGTGGATTCAAATATTTAAATTTTACAACCAAGCATCATGATGGATTTTGTATGTGGGATACGCACACAACCGATTATCGTATTACAGGCAAAGACACTCCTTTTCATCAACACAAATACGCCGATATTGTTGGCAATGTGTTCAATGCTTTTCGGGAAAAAGGATTAGCAATCTCTGCTTATTTCTCCAAAGCGGATTGGCATACTCCATATTACTGGGCAGATGGCATGGAACGTGGACAAAATTCATGGCGCGGCCCTTCATACGATCCTGCTCAATATCCATGGTTATGGGAAAAGTTTGTTGAATTTACACATGAGCAGATTTTGGAATTGTTGACGAAGTACGGACGGATTGATGTACTGTGGTTAGATGCAGGATGGGTTAGACCGGGTAAAGGCAATCAAGATATTCGTCTGGGTGAAGTGGTTGAAAAAGCGCGTAAACAGCAACCGTGGTTATTGTCAGCAGATCGTACTGTAGGAGGAGCTTATGAAAATATAGTAACCCCTGAGCAGACAGTTCCAGAACATGCGATGTCGATTCCATGGGAAAGCTGTGTGACGATGGGAACTTCGTTTTCTTTCCGCTATGAAGACAACTACAAGTCAGTGCGTGAATTAGTGCATATGTTAATGGAGATTGTCGCCAAAGGTGGTAATCTAGCGCTGAATGTAGGGCCACAACCGGATGGACGTTTGCCAGAAGGAGCTATCGATCGGATCAAAGGATTGGGCGCTTGGCTCAATGTGTATGGAGAAGCTGTATATGGAACACGCAGTATTGCGCCTGTGTATACACAAGGCTGGGCATTTACAGGTAAAGCAGCTCAGCAGACCGTATATGCGTCGTATTTATATGCGAACGAAGCGATAGTGGTTCCGTCTACGATCAGTATTCCTTATATGGAACAGATCACAAGTATCGATTTATTAGGCGAAGAAGTCATTGAAGGATTAGACTTTGAACAAAATGAAGAAGGTATTGTGGTGAAATTGCCTGCATCTGTAACCGATGTAACAAGTGCGCCAATTGCTCATGTATTTCGTATTCAACAATCTTAAAAGATAATCTAGATCTGTACAGCAAAAAGAGTGGTTATCTTAAACCACTCTTTTTTTGTAGTCAATATAAGCTTAAAAACGTTAAAAAGAACGTATGTTCGATTAATAATCAAAAAAATAATACATCTCTGGTGGGATGCCTGTTCGTTTAGCAAAAGCTTCGGTCGTTTCTCCTATTCGTTGTTCTTGTCCAACTGTTAGTAATGTAATCGCAAAATAGTTGGCTTGTCTTTCTAATTTACCTGGCCAGAAGTAAGAATGTTCTTCTAAAAAAAAGCGATTAATGCCTTTATGCAGTCGGTCATGTCCTAGTTCGTGCGCACATACGAATCGCTGCCATTGATCCGAAAGCCCTTCATTAATAATAATAAAGCGTCGTCTCAATTTTTTGTAATACAATCCCTTGGTTGATTTCCCAAGATCCATATAGCGAATATGTATGCCGAGCGCTTCAGCAATTTCAAAAGGGCAATTGGTTTTATATTTGCGGACCAGATGAGCTGCGTTCTCTTCCATCGTTACAAGCCACCTCCGAGCGCTTAGTCGAATAAGCGCGACTTCTTCTAGTCTGATAAGAAAGTGATTTTTACAAAGCAAAACTTCTTTCGTTCAAGCGCTTGGCAGTAAAAGCGCCTTTCTTCTATAGAATACGTAACTGCTTACTATATATAAGATAAAGTGTTTATTTGGATGTAGAATCGTCAGAAGAAAGAGGTTTTCGTTTGTTCATTTGCTTGGCTTCCCAGAACAAACCGGTTAATACATCTTTGATCCGTTGCTTATCTTCATCATCCAGTGGCACTCCATCAAACATTAATTCACCATCTTCCTCTAACATTTTTTTGAAATCTCTTTTATCACGCGAACTAGCCCACTCGGGAATTTGTTCCGCTTCTTCAGGGCGCAAATATCCTGCTTGATCCATCATTTCGGAATAAGAAATAGCTAGCGCTTTGGCTAGTTTTTCGATCGTTTGTGGCTTAGGCACACCACGTCTACCATTTTCGATCCGCGAAATTTGTGAAGTGCTGATGCCGGCGATCTCTGCCAACTGATTAATACTCCAGTGTTTTTGCTCACGTATTTGCTTCAAATATAGACCAAATGAAAGATTATCCACCGACAATACACCCTTTCTATAGGTACACTTGCGAAATATTCAATGAAAGTAAGAACACTTATAATATACCCTAGTATTGCCATTAGGTAAACACACTCTTTTATTTCTTTGCCAAAAGGTATGGGTTTGTGAGTAAAAGCGAGATAATATATGTTTTTTGTGCGAAAATCGCTTTATTTCCGATTTTACCAATATTCTCCGGTATGATATTGTAAAAACATAAAATACGAACAAGATACGAACAAGATCAATAAATTGGAATTTTTGATCAGTTTATAGAATGAGAGAAAGTCATTATTGTTTAAAATATTGCCAAAAGGTAATGGATGAAATAGCAAGAATATTGCCAGTTGGTTGTATTTTGTTAGCTCCGTTCTACTTTATAACTATACTAACCCTACTAAAGGAGTGTTGTCTCATGAATTTATTAACTGCTCTACCTGAATTAGATCGCCGCCAAACTCGTACTGCTGTCGAAGCGGTATTTGAAAAATATCGGATTTACAAAACAATCACATTTGAAATGCGTGAAACGTCGATGACTGCTTCTTATCAAGAACGGATGCATGGCCCTACAAATGTAACTAGCGATTCTACAGCAAATGCTGCGATCTATAATGTAGATACACCAGCCGCACGTCGTGCTTATTGTGAACGAGTAGAAGCGATTGTAGAGCGTTTGGGAGAACGCGAGCAATTGTTGCTTAAAGAGCGTTATCTCAAACACGATGATGTATTCGATTATAAAGTGTACAGTTATTTGTTCGATCCGCCGATCAGCAAAGATACGTATGTTAAAGTCAGAACCAAAGCTTTTTACAAAATGGCGTTAGCACTTGCTGATACAGGAATGATCAAATTAGATGAATTGATGCCGAAAAAAAACCGGACCCGTCGCAGTACAGAAGTTCCTTATAGTTCATAATGATTATATGATAAAGCACAGATTCATATAATCATTATAAGGAAGATAGAGAGTCCAACGGTAAAGTGGAATAGAACTCATAGATTGTGTTACCTTTAGACAGATCTCAATAGAAATGAGGAAGAATCATGAGCCTAAAAGTAAAACCTGCATGGTGGATCAAAGTTGCTACAGCATCTGTGCTAGTATGTGCAGTCGATATTGTACTTTCTCGCAAAGTAGCCAGTCAATCGTATCCCAACGCTGTAGATACATCGGCAGGCAATCATCCAGTGAAATAAGTAATATTCAATCATATATAAGTCGTCCTAAACGTTTGCTTACAAGCAGACGTTTTTTTGTTTTTATTATGTACGCTTTTCATAATAGATTTCAGTATTATATTCGAAATGGAGCGGAATAATGAGAATAACACAACGAATATGATTTGATTCACTAATAGGGCTAAATTGTTTTAACCTTCATTTATATAGAAGAAAAGAATTCAATCAGGCAGAAAAAGCGCTATAAAGCCTGTTATATCAACGAAAATAAAGCTTATCAAGAGGGTTTCCAATACCTCTTCTTTTTACCACCGTAAGTCATCTATTAACCGTCCTTTTTTCGTCCGATACACCGTCTCCATTAGGAGAAAAACGAGGTAAGATTGTATTATCGGAAATGAAGCAAAAGGAACACAATCAACCGAAAGCACATACGCTAATGTACAGACTGATCCTAGAGATTCAGTCTTTTTTTCATGCGGTGAGATGATTCCTTTGCTTATATTTCTGGATAAAGGAGGTGAACAATATTCCTAAGATGCGAGCTACGATCAAGTCCAAGCTGGCAGAGATTATTCCAGAATGGAAAGGTCAGGTTTACGACCTTCCGCCACTTGATTTGATTTTGCCAGGTTCTTGTGCAGTCGTTACTTTTGCAGAAGAAGTACAGAAGTCATCTTGGGCAGGTTATCGCCGGATTGTTAAAGTCTGGCCCTACGCCCGGGTGAGTAATGGCGGCTTTGAACAAGTAGAAGCTTGGACACAACAATTGATTGAAGCATTACATGATGTGCGTTTGGAAGATAAAGAAGGGCATGCATTTACATGTATCTATCTTGGTGCTTCGGACAGTGACCGAATCGATACACTCAGTGGATTAGCTACACGAGCGATACGATTTGGTATCTATGTTCCTGAACCATTAGATACATCCACTAGCAATAATGCGCTTCTGACTTCCAGCGTTGCTGATGCCAATCCGTCTGCAACACTTGAATCTGGACAACCTGATTCATGGCTCACCGCCTTACACGATTGGACACAAGAACAACTAGGCAATGAGTGGACAATCTATAAGGAAGCGTGGCCTGCTGGTTATGTTGCTCCTGCTGTGCTCTGGCGATTGACTGCAAGTAACTTTGCGGCGGCAGGAACTTCTGCTTTTGATGTGCGCAAGCAATGGATAGGGCATGTCTATGGGCGAAATGCACAAGAAACACAGCGAATAGCGACCGGGTTGGTAGAACGTCTGAGTTCACAGACACGAATCCCACTCGATCTGGCTGATCGACGTTATTTAACGGTAAGTGAAGCATCTGTAGATTTACAAGCAGATGCTTTTTTGAATGGACAGATTCGTTTAACGTTGTTGCGTCGTGTCCAGCGAGAATTACCTAATGCACCGTTAATTCGCGAAGTGACCAACAAACCTGTTTTAGATTACTAAATGTATGCTGAAGCGAATAAGTGCAAGCTTACTCATTTCATAGTCATGCTAAGAAAATGAGGTGTTCTGATGGCAAATGTCAGCAAAAAGAGTGTAACTGCTAAAACAAGCAGCACTCCAGTACATGAAGATACGGAGCAGTCCTCTTCCCAAGCAAGTCAGCCTCAATATACGCTGACTGAACTTCTGCAACATGCAGATGAGCTTTTTGGAGTAAAGGCTGAAGTATTGCATGGTGTGTTTTACGATGATTCCGAAACATTATTTTCAGTAGAAGAAGCTACACAAAAAATCCAACAATTTATGAAAGAGAAGGTGAAGTAAAATGGCAAGTGGCACATGGGAAAGCACGAACAAACCGGTACTTCCGGGTTTATATATGAATTTTGAGGCAGCAGCTGCTTCAGCAATTCAAGCAGGTAATCGTGGTACAGTGGTTGTTTTGGTCAAAGGAAACTGGGGACCTGTAGGAGAGTTTGTGGAAATTGGTAGTGAAACAGCGATCTCACAACATTTTTCTGGAGACAGCGAAAATGGAGCAACAGCTTACAATTCACTCTATTTGGCATTGCTAGGTGGCCCTAAAAAATTATTAGCTTACCGTTTGGCAGATGATACAGCTAAATCTTCTAGTCTAGTATTGAAAGCGGCAGGTGCTACAGAAGGCACAGCAGGCGCTAACGTGCTTCAATTGGATACAAAATATACCGGTACACGTGGTAATGGCTTTACTGTAACAGTTCAGCCGAACTTAACAGACAGTACTCAACAAGAAATTCGTCTATATGAAGGAACCAAATTGGTACGCACATTTGTAGCCAAAGATGGAAAAGCATCTTCTTTTGCCAAAGCGATCAACGAAGATACAGATAATCTATGGATTACAGCAAAAGCTTTAGTAGATGGTGGTATTCCAGCTAACGTAGCGAACGCTGCATTTGCAGGGGGCGCAAGTGGTAACGCAGGTCTAGCTAATGCTGACTATATTGAAGCACAAGCAGCACTTGAAAGTGAAGAATTCGATGTGTTGGCATTAGACTTTGCTGCTGATCCTGCTTTACTGAAAAGCTTTGCCGCTTGGATCAAACGTGTACGTAGTGAGGGTAAACATACGGTTGCAGTAGTCGGTGGTACAGCAGCAGATGATCTATCTTCCAAAGCAGCTACGATTGCAGCAACACGTTCTCTTTCATTGAACTACGAAGGTATTATCAATGTAGGTACGGGTGTGCGCATTGGTACAACAGATTATACTTCTGCACAAACAAGTGCGTATGTAGCAGGTCTCATTGCAGGTCAACGTTTAAACGAATCGACAACGTACCATATTACGCCTTTCGATGATGTGACTCGTCGTTGGACACGTTCTGAGCAAGAACAAGCTGTAAAAAATGGTGTGTTTATTTTCTTCCATGATGGTCGTCAAGTGAAAGCTCTTCGTGGGGTGAATAGTCTTGTGATTCCGGCTGCTGGACAAAATAATGCTTGGAAAAAAATCCGTTCGATTCGTGTTATGGATGCGATCAATGGTGACTTGCAACGCGCGGCAGAAGATTCTTATATCGGTAAAGTGAATAACACTGAAGAAGGTCGCCTTGCTCTTATTGGTGCAATGAAAGAATATCTGAATCTTTTGGCGCAAAGTAGTGTTATTGAAGCATCTGGCTTCGATGTAATCTTAGATCCTGCTTATTATGGCGCAGCTCCAATCTTACGTCCAGAAGCAGACCAAGTATTCTTGCAATGGAATGTGAAATTGACAGATGTCATGGAGCAATTGTTTGGCACATTTTACGTGCAATAAATAGTAGTCGTCAGCGCTATATCTATTCATTTAGGTATAGCTTATTCCCTTTACAAACAAAAATAAGAACCGAAAATCGAAGGAGGAAATATATATGTTAGACGCTTCAAGAGTTATTCTGGGTACACACGGACAATTGCACATCGATGGGGTATGGCAAACGCATATCAACAAACTGGAAGCAAGCGTAGAAATTGAAAAACGTGAGCTGAATTTAGTTGGTAACGAATGGAAAGTACACAAAAATGGTTCCAAAAAAGGTACAGGTACAATGACTGGTTATAAAGTGACTTCCGATATGTTGGTACGTGGTTTCCAAAAATTCGATATTATTTCCAAACTAGACGATCCTGAATCGTATGGTCATGAGCGTGTTCGCTTGATCCGTTGCATGCCAGACAAAATTCAATTGGCGAACTGGACAGCTGGTGAAGAAGTTCCAGAAGAAACAGCGTTTACGTTTGAAGGATATGAGTTGCTAGATCCGATTGTAGCGAACTAATTCAACTATTTATAAACTACTCAATAACTTTACAGTGTATGAGTAAATTAGTATGCGAATAGGTAAGGCTAAAAAGGCTACTTTTTACTATTACTGTTTTGGATATTTATAAGCTTTTATATCTTATTCCACTATAGGGTAAGCGGCAAGAGAAGAACTTATTAGCTATTTCTTCTTTTGTCGCTACTTGGCGTGGACTGAATATGAAATCATTTTTCTGTTTGTAGCAAAACACTATTATTGACGATCCTGAGGAGGACATAATCATGAGTTTGAACGAAAATTTATCAGAAGAACAAATCTTGGACAGCCTATTTGAAGCAGCAGACAAATTACCAGAAGAAACAGTAGGTATTCAACGTCTGGACTTGCAAATGACATTGCGTGGACTGACTTCCAGCAAAGTGGATAGTATTCGTGAACGTTGTACGGTTCGCAAAACGACCAAAGGTCGCACAGAAGAAAAAGTAGATAGTGAAACATTTAACGCACTATTGATCTCTGAAGCGACGGTTCAATTGGAAGTCAAAGGTTTGAAATTGAATGGATGGGGCGATCCGCGTATTACCAGTCGCTTGAAATTATCCGGTGGTGAGCAAGCCGTTCGTCGTATGTTGCTAGCAGGTGAACTGGATGCAGTCGGCGATAAAGTCCTTGAACTATCTGGCTTCGGTGTGGAGCTTGATGACCTAAAAAACTAATCCACTCCGGCGGGATCACAACGATGCTGTATCACATGTGGGTACGGCACAACCTCCGTCCCGGAGAGTTTTGGAATTTGTCTCAAGGCGAGCGCTCGCTATTGCTAGCTTTTTCGCAAGAAGAACTACAATCGATCAGTAGCCAAATGGGAAGATAAAAGATATTTACTAGTAATTCCTTTGAGTAAACAGGGAGGTGAATGTATGGCAGAAAGTATAGATAATAGTCAATTGAAAGCAACAGTCAGATACTTTGATCAGATTCAGCGATCATCTGATCGATTGGGACGTGCAAGATATCAGAATATTATCAAAATGAATAACGAATTAAAATCTACTACTCGTTACTTTGATAATATTTCTCGCGCAGCTTCAAAATTGGCTAGTACTCGAATTACACTACAGGTAAGTTTGAATGATCAAGCTTCTCCAGCATTAGATCGATTGCTTAAAAAATTAAGTAATGTTAAAAGCCAAATGATTAGCGCGTCAGGTAACTTTACGGTTCAACAACAAATTAATGCTACGATCAAAGGTCTTAAATTACCGAATTCAAAAGTAGCCCCTGCTACAGTTAATATGAGTCCTAGTTTAATTAATGTTTCTAATAATAGTCTGACTAATAAATCGACTAGCTCAGCAGCAAAAGAAGACTCTAAAAATTGGGCTGAGAAAACTATAGATTATATTGATTCAGGTAATAAAGTTTTCGATGGAATTAAAAATATTGTAGGAGAAAGTAGAGTAGATAAAGTAAGAGACAAATTCTTTCAGAAGTTTTTGGGTGAGAAAGCTCCTACAGATACAAATGGTAATTCAAATAGCGATGCTGCTGCCAATGGGAGCAGTGAAAAATGCTGCTGCTGTTGTTCAGACAAAGGTGGATCAGGTGGGGCTTCTAGTCTCATCAATCAACCTAATCCAGCTGCAAATAATCCAAATCGTGATAATGCAGCAAATGGTAAAAAGGTGAGAAGAGGACGATTTGGAAATCAGAGAATTTCTACAGGAGGACCTTCGCCAGCTGCTGATTCACCTAATCCGCCCAATAATGCAAACCCTGCACAACGTAGAATAGTATTAAATGCTAGAACTACAGATGCAATTAGGAATAGAACCCTTCATAGAACCAATCCAAATGATACTGCTACTGATGGTGATAACGATACTGCTACAGGCGGTAGAAGAGGGAAAATCAAAAGTGCTTTATCAGGCTTTTTTAGTATGGATGGTTCAGGTCCAGCCGGATTACCAAATATGGAAGAAGGCATGGGTAAACTTTCGGAACATTTATCTGGAAGTAATAATAAGTTTTTGAAAATGGTCGGTGGCGGACTGGCGGACGGTGGCGGTAAGATCTTGAAACCACTAGGATTTATATCAGACATGGTCAATATCGCTACTTCTTCAGAGGAAAATAGAGGAGAGGCAGTTGGTTCCGCTGTAGGTAGTACCGCAGGAACAGCTCTAGGTGCTGTAATTGGTTCAGCTATCTTACCGGGTATTGGTACTTGGGCAGGTTCTATGGTCGGTGGTTGGGCTGGAGAGAAATTAGGTGGATTGGTTGGTGGTAGTGATCTAGGTAAAGCTGCTGTTAGCGCAGTAGGTGATGGCATTACAGGTGTCAAAGATTATCTTTCAGACAAAGCCAATGGATTGAAAGATGGATTTATGAGTTGGTTTGGTGGTGGAGATAAGGCTAAACAAGAAGCTGCTGCTACTCCAGCAGTAGCTCAAGTAGCTCAACAACCTAACAACCCGATGCTTGCGACTAATGCCAATACAGCTAACCCCGCAATGACAACTCCTGCTGCCCAAATAGTTAAAAATGCAGCAACTAATTCTGATAAACCTGCAAGCAAAGGTCCAGGTGGAGATGCAACGAAAGCCGTTCAAATCAATGAAACACAAATGGGAGCTATTTCAGGCATGCTAAAAGAATTTAAGTCTGAAGTAGTTAATAAAGTATCGATTACTGTCCCAACAGGAGCCGTTCAAGTAACAGTCAAAGAAAACGAATTGGATTATGAAGGATTAGCTTTACAGATTGGTCATCGTATTGCGAATGAGCTTCGTAAATCTATGCAAAATATGAAGCCCAATCCTTCAAAAGCTACCCCATTACCTATGTAGTGTAAACTTTATAATTTTTATAAGAAAGGAGGATTACTGTGGATATTTTTCTGATTGATGGTAAACGTCGTTTTTTTCATTTTCCTGTAAATCCAGAAGAAATAAGTATCTCTCGATCAAAGGGATATGAAACAGTAAATATGTTGCAATATGGAGAGTTTGATTTTGTTCAAGGAGATAAAGTAAAAGAAATTAGTTTTTCTTCTTTTTTTCCAAAAGAATATAATCCTTCATATTGCCAATATAAAAATATTCCTGCACCGAATATAGCAATCAATAAATTAAATGAACTTCTTATTTCAGATCATCCTATGCAATTAATGATCACTACGACAGGAATAAATGTCCCTATTTATCTAATTTCATTTAATAGTTCTTTTAAAGGCGGAGAACCAGGTGATATTTCGTTTGATCTCACTTTCCGCACATGGCGTGATGCTAAAGTAAAACAAAAGAAAACCAGTAAGAATGGTAAAACTACAAACAAATCTGGTTCTCGTGCTGATCTTAAAACTAGCAATAAAGCGTATACTGTCAAATCTGGAGATTCTCTTTCTAAAATTGCTAAGCTTGAACTTGGTGATAGCTCTAAATGGAATGATATTTACAAATTAAATACTAAGTTAATTGGTGCGAATCCTAATCAAATCAAACCTGGACAAAAGTTGGTGATGCCAACATGAGCTATAAAGTTATTATCAAAGACAAGTATGATATCACTTCTTTAGTAGAAACACTGAGTATGAAAGATTCTTTAGATCAAATAGCTTATCAAGCTAGTGTTCGCTTAGCAGTATCTTCTAAATTAGGATTACCTACTATTGCTCCAGGGATGGATATTCGGATTAGCGGTATTCCTTTTAATCAAAAAGCATATCATCCGATACTCGATTTAGGTGTGATTTGGGAAGTCGAAAGTTCCAATAGTGGAACAAAAAGGTTATCTATGACTGTATATGATCGCATGATTTATTTAGAAAAATCGGAAGATGAATACCTTTTACCTAAAGATCAGACAGCTAGTCAACGCTTAAAAAAATATGCAAAAGATTGGCAAATTAGATTAGGTGATATACCAGATACAAAAGTTAAATTGGGAAAAGCAGCTTATCGTGCTCAGACTATATTTTCAATGATTTTTGCAGACCTTAAAGAAACAGCTAAATCTGGAGGTACTATGTATCATCCACGAATGACAAGTAAAGGTTTGAGTTTATTTGAGATTGGAAGTAATAGTGAAGTTGTTGAGCTAGATCGTCTTATCGATTTAACTCAAATGCGTACACTAGAAGGTGCTGTAACTAAAGTGAAAATATTAGCAACTTCAGAATCTAGTGGAGATAAAGAAGTGCCCTCTAAAGTTTTAGCTGTTGAGGAAAAAGGAACTGAAGAATTAGGAACTCTGCAAAAAATGATTAATGATGATCAGATTAAAACAGCAGATGCAGCTAAAAAATCTGCTAAAAATTATTTAACAGGCATTCAACAGACATTTACTATTACTGCACCAGATATCAATACGATTCGTGCTGGAGATGCTGTAACTTTAAGCGGTATGAAACTATTGGTTACATCTGCTAGTCATGATTTAGGCAATCCTGGAACAATGACATTAGAGTTAGGTACAGCAGATTATGTGAGAAGGAGGTTTTATCTTGAGTAAAAAAGATCCTTATGGACATTTCGCAGATCTGATGCGCTCCACCATGTCCAAGCATACCCAGCAAGCGACAAGTGGTCTAGGTGCAGTACTTGGAACAATGACTGGCTCAGGAGTAAAGTTAGATGATTTCAAACATGAAATTCAAGATTATATGATCGCTGAATTGCCAGGGATGTTTGAAATGCCAGAACGTACTGATGTAGGACGTACCTATCCTTTAGGTCAAGGTGGGAACGGTGGGACAGCAACGAAAAGTGATTTTGTGTTCGATAAAGTCGAAGTAGAAGAAACGGTACTTCACTTGAACAAAGGTCTCAAAGCTGGCGACCGAGTACTTGCTCTGCGTGTAAATAGTGGTAATGACGTTGTTATTGTATGCAAGGTGGTGAGTGGCAATGGCTAACCTTTTTCCTGATACGGATGCTTTTATTTGGGGAGATGAAGCAGAGACGACAGTAACAGACAGCACAGAAGTCATATTCGGCAAAAGTTGGCGTTATGACTATGATGCGGGTGATTTTGTGCTTACTCCTAGTGGTAAAGTAGCGATTGCTGATGAGAAAGAAGCATGGGTGCAGTGGTGCCACAAAGCTATTTTGACCCCTCGTTATCGGCATGTAATCTACTCTCGTGATTATGGAAGTGAATTAGAAGAATTAGTAGGTCAAGGATACGGGTATGCAATCATGGAGAGTGAGATTACTCGAATGGTTACCGAAACATTATTGACCGATGAGCGCACAGAAAGTGTAGATCAGTTTACTTTTAAATGGGTAGACGATCAATGTGTATTTACCTGCCGGATTACAAGTGTGCAAGAAGATACACAAATTTTGGAAAGTGAGGTGATCTAACTTGGCAGAACTTCCTCAGTATTTAACGGAGCAAACAGAAGAAAATATTATGCAGCGTATGCTAGAACGAGTACCTTCTGATCTAGACAAGTCGGAAGGTTCTTTTATTTGGGATGCAGAAGCACCGGTTGCTTTTATGTTATCTGAAGCAGCTATTTGGGCACAAGAATTGTTACGACGTGGATTCGCTAGTACGGTAGCCAGTACAGATGAGAATTTTCGTTCCGATGAATTAGATTTACGTGCAGCAGAGCATGGTGTGACTCGTAGAGGAGCAGTAACAGCATCCGGCGCAGTTTTATTTACAGGTGAAGTCGGTAAACCTATCCCTATTGGGACTATAGTTGCTACGCCAGCAGATGAAAATTCAGGCGAAGCGTCATTGGAATATGAGACAACTGTAGCTGGTATTTTGGATAGTACAGGTAAAGCCACCGTGCCTGTTCGTGCAGTCGTTGCAGGCAAAGCAAGCAATGTGCCTACAGGTATTGTTACCATTGTATCTACTTCGCTTAATGGTGTTACGGGTGTGACCAATACCGTAGAGATCAAAGGTGGAGCCGATATCGAATCTGATATGTCTTTGCTAGAACGGTTTTATGCGAAAGTGCGTAATCAAGGAACTAGTGGCAACAAAGCACAATATATGCAGTGGGCTGGTGAAATTGCTGGAGTCGGCGGAGCACGAGTGATTCCTTTATGGAAAGGCCCGGGCACGGTAGGTATTTATGTATTGGATACAGATAAGCGTGCAGCCAATACCGATATTGTAAAAGCAGTACAAAATTATATTGATCCTACACAAGATGGACAAGGAGAAGGAACAGCTCCAGCAGGTCCCATTATTACAGTGATGCCAGCTGAAGAAGTACCGATGAATATTGATGTTACATTAACACTTGCTAGTACTGCTTCAGTCGCCGAAGTTAAGAATTTAATTCAACAAGGAGTAAAAGCTTACCTCAAGCAGTTGGCTTTTACAGATTCGCTTGTGAGGTATACACGCATTGCTGCTATTTTATTGGATATTCCACCGATCATCGATTATGCACAGTTAACAGTGAATGGTACAAGTGACAAAAATATTGAAATGAGCGCTAATCAAGTAGCAGTACTCGGGACGGTGACCGTTCATGAGTAATCTGCCTGGTAGTGCTCCTTTTTCTTTTTCCAGTGTAAAAGGTGCTGAATTGTTTTCTTATTTACCTGCATACTATGAGACTTCACGAGTGATACGTGCAGATATGAATACCAAAGGATATGAAATGGATCATTTCTATCAAGCGCTGGAAGAAACATTCCAGCAATTTTTTGTCCGTACAGCAACCTGGGGATTACCCCGTTGGGAAGCTGAATTAGGTATTGAAACGAACCTCAACAAGCCATTAGAGCAAAGACGCGCAGTGGTTGAATCCAAACTACGTGGTGGCGGTAAATTTTCAGGTAAACTGGTCAAAAATGTAGCTGCTGCTTATGAACGAGGTGCAGTAAATATTTCTTTTGAACCTGCACAATGGGCATTTACGATTACTTTTGTAGATACGATTGGTGTACCACCAAATTTATCAGACTTACAAAATATGATTGAGCAGATCAAGCCAGCTCATTTAGTAGCACGTTATGTATTCCGTTATTTAAGAATAAAAGAAATTCATCAACAAATGAAAATTAAAGAACTAGATGGTAAAAAAATGTCAGATTTCGCAGGAGGTATACACAATGTCGAGTAATACAGATAAATTGAAATTGCTTAAGGTAGATCCAGTTGCCGATGGAGAACAGTATTTTAATATTGATACGATGTTAAATGATAATTGGGACAGAGTCGATACCTATGCTCAAGACATGACTAATAAAGTGGATGGTAATCTTTTACCACGTTTGAATACAGTGAAAACCAAAGATATTACATTACAGCCTGGGCTACAAATTATAAATGCTGAGAAAACTTCACCTTTTCAGTTAACAAATGTAAAAGGTCGTACCTTGTTAAACTTAACTGGATCTGATTGGACACCTACCAAAAATATAACAAGATTTAGCAATTATCAATCTACACTGAGTGTAGATAATAATAAAAGTGTAACAAGTGGCAATGCTCTTAAAATTACAGCAACTGTCGCTAATAGTATTGCGGACGGATTTGGGAAGAATGTTGTCAACTTAGTTTCCGGGAAAAAATATATAGCTTTAGGACACCTTTACAATGAAACCGGGCAAAGCATGAAGTTAGTCATCCAAAACACTGCTATCGAAAGTCCTGTAACTACATCTAAAAATAAATGGGAGTTTGTATACATTCCATTTACTGCTGGAGGAAATGTGAGCAATGCTTATCCTATTGCAAGACTTAATGCGAGTGCAGTTGGAAATGCAGGATATGCAGACGGATTACGTCTATATGAAATTTCAGACGCAGAATATGCCACTCTTGCTACAATGACATCCGAACAAATTGCTGCTGCTTATCCTTATGTGGATAGCATTTCGCCTGTACGAAATCCATATGTGATTGCATACGGTGAAAATTTGTTGCCTGCTTTGCAAGAATGGTCAAATACAGAAGGAACACCAGTTATAAATAATCGGTACAGTGTTGATGTAAGTAGTACTAATAAGATTATTCATAATTCTGTAGCTGTTGTGCCAGGCGCTACGTATACATTGTCTGCTGTTTCGAGTGGTTCGACGGGGCGCATTTTTGTATATAATACAAACGGCTCTGTAGCCTTAGCGGATAGTACAGGTAGTGGAACAATATTTGCTACATTTAAAGTACCGGTTGGAGTAAACGTAGTTGAAGTAAGAGTCTTAGGAACAAGTACAACTGCTGTTAATCTTTCTAATCTAATGCTGAATATTGGAACTACAGCGAACGCATTTGTCCCTCGAGAAGATTCTATGTTAGCACTACAAACAGATCTGTATGCTGATCCAGTCACAGGAGCTAATGCAGATGAAGTATTTGAAAAAGATGGACAATATTTTAAATTATCTAAATGGAAAAAGATAATTTTAGATGGTGATAAAAAATGGGTACTTGGTGACGCACAAGCTACAAATGGAAGTAGACAAGTGAAAATTTCAGGATTGACTACTGGTGCATTAGTAGCAAGTGGTATTTCTATTAAATTTGATGGAAAATTAATACTACAAGGAAGTACAGGAAGTATTCCTGATACAAATGCAATTACAGCAGCAGGAGATCTTTATATATCTATTTCTATAGCAGACAGTGGTTGGAGTGATACTTACACACCAACATCAGATGAGATTAAAGCTTATTTTCTTGGTTGGAAAATGTATGATAGTTCAGATAGTTCAGGTAATACTTCTTATAATCGTACAGATGGAACAAATAAGGCATGGACTCCACTAGCTAGTTATAACAATATTAACTATTCTGGTGCTACTACTACTGTACCTTTAGTTAAGCCAGAGACAAGTGGAATTGTTTATCGGCAATCCAGAGAAGTTAATTCATATCAACTAGTCTATAGATTAAACAAACCTGATCTTGAACCGCTTCTTACAGAAGGTGAACTTCTTTTAAAAGAAAGGAGTAATCAAGTCGAGGTTGGAACAGGTATTATTTTAAGAGAAACTGCTAAACCAAATATGCCAAATGATAATTGGTTTATTAACCAAAATGGCTCATCGCTTTTTTACAAAACGACTCGAATTTTAAAAGTATATAAAAATAATAAGCAAGATAATGCTTGGCTTATTCGTAATCATGGAGAAAGTCTTACAGCGCAAGGTGGTGGAGATGCTTATATTCCTATCAATTCTAACAATTATGATCCCAAAGCAACGTATACAATCACTTATATTACTAATGAAAGATCTCCTTTAACTAACTTTATAGGGTCCTATGCTCTTAACGAAAAAACAATACTAGAAGAACTGATCAAAGATGTACAACAATCTAATACACGTCTTTCTATTGTTGAAAATAAAAAAATAAATCAATATACTTCGACTTGGATTACACCTACAATATTTCTTGGATGGGAAGGTGCATTAGGATTTGGATATCGAATCGAAGGGAATCGGGTTTATTTACAAGGTATTTTACGCGGGGGTACTCCAACACCAACAGGCTTAATTTTTACAATGCCAGAACAATATCGTACAAAAAGAGGTTTTACAGCTACATTTGGCTCATACACAGCATCTACAAGTTCAACAGTAGCTATCGATTTCTTTTCTAATGGTAGAGTCTCTTTTGTTACTAATACTGCTCAACTTTATATTTCATTTGAAGGATTTAGTTATCCTTTAGACTAAAAGGAGGTTAGTTCTATGAAAGCTGTACCTAAAGTAGACGCAAATGGTCTATATATCGAAGATGTTATTCAGGACGATACCTTTAGCGGTATCGTCCCTTTTTATACCGATCCATCAGATACGGATTCTCCGATTACTAGTTATCTTATTGGCACTGGTGTTCCAAGTGGTCTGTATCAACCAAAATGGGATTTGGATCATAATCAATGGGTGGAAGGACTAACACAAATAGAGATTGATGAATTAAAAAAATTATCGACTAGCCCACCATCAACAGATATTACTCAAATGCAGCAAGAACTTACGAATACCCAGCTGGCACTTACCGATACATTCGAAAAGTTAACAGCTTCTCAACAAGAGACCACGAATTTACAATTAGCTGTTGCTGATTTATATGAACAATTAGCCAGTATGACTTCTATTGAAGGAGGTGGCAAATAATATGGCTGCCATTTATGTGAGTCTCATTCAAAAAGGATTGAAAACAATAGAAGATGTGCCTACGTATCAAGGAATGCGCAATCAGGTACAACAATTATTGGATAATGTAAAAGAAGCCTAAATACAAGTATAAATAAACCAAGTCCCAAAGCCTCCGGCACTTCGCCTGGAGGCTCTTTTTTAACCTAAACAAAACAACATACTACAATAACAGGAGGAAAGGTCCATGGGTGGGGAGGTTGAAGCCATTGTCAAATCGGTATCGACTGGTGCGGGGGCCATGATCAGGTACTTTTTCGGGGAGTGGAGTGTAATGATCAATCTACTATTGATGCTTGTCATCGTCGATTGGGTAACAGGATGGGCAGCTGCATGGATCAATGGAGAATTAAAAAGTCGAACAGGTTACCGCGGAATTGCTCGCAAAGTTGCTATTTTTGTTATGGTTACGATCGCTCATTTTATTGATAAAGCGGTAGGTGATCTGCATTATTTTCAAGATGCTGTCATCTTTTTCTATTTAGCGAATGAATTGTTATCTGTGATCGAAAATATGGGACGGATGGGTGTACCTATGCCTAAAGTGTTACGTCATGCTGTAAAAATCTTCGAATCTCATAGTGGAGAAGATGAACCGAATGAAGATGCTAACTCTTCTTCTCAACGCTCAACAAGCCATTCGGCAACCATCTTACCGACAACGAATGGACAGATTGAGTCAGATCACCATAACAATCCGGAATCTCACCAATCCAACAATAATCGTCCATCTGATCCAGTAGCAGAGGATAAGCCCAAGCAAGACGACGATCTAACCATTACCGACGAATTATCTCCAATGACACAAGCAGAACGAGATCAGCAATTTGTACGCAAAGAAAACACGTTAGAAAACTTCATTTTTCCAGAATAATATATTGCATTCATATCTACGTCTCAGTATTCGCTTCAAGTAGAGCTGAGCCTGATACTATGTTTTATTTGCGCAATAGCAGAATAGATGTAGCTTAAATGCAAGTAAATTCATAAATACACCAGAGAGAAGGTGAATCGATTGCAAGCCAAAACAGCAGATGGTGCACAGGGCATTGATGTGTCGCACTGGCAAGGAAATATCGACTGGAACAAAGTCAAAGCTGCAGGCAAACAGTATGCTTTTATCAAAGCGACTGAAGGTACGCGTAATAAAGATGTTAGATTTATTGCGAATATCAAAGGCGCAAAAGCTGCTGGATTGTTAGTAGGCGCGTATCATTTTCTGAATGCTACCAGTACCAGTATTGCACAGCAAGAAGCTGCTCATTTTGTCCAAAGACTGCAAGAGATTGGCGGAGCGAAAGTATTAGATTTTCCACCTGTATTGGACTACGAAAATAACCCGGGTGGACTAAGTAAAAGCTCGATTAATGCTATTGCTAAAGCTTTTCTAGAAGAAGTAGAACGCTTAACCACGATTCAACCTATGATCTACACAGGTAATGCGTTTGCTGCTCATTTTGATACTTCACTCAGCAAGTATTCATTATGGATCGCAAGATACAGTAACACCCGTATTCCTGACGATTGTACCGCATGGAAATCATGGGATTTCTGGCAGTACTCAGATTCTGGATATGTAAATGGAATCGGTGGCAATGTAGATCTCAATATTTATAAAGGCACATTAGCACAATTAATATCCACTTATCGTCACAAGCAAGATCATGAACCAGTAGAGGAGGGAGAACAACCGATGACCGCAGAAGAGAAAAAAGCTTTTCAAGCATTAGAAGCTACTGTCAAAGCACAAGCAGATCGTATTGCTGCATTAACAGACAGTCGTGATCTACTCAAAACCAGTATTACCAAAGTAGATACACGTATCCAACGGATCGAGCAAACTCAAAAAATGGATATTCCTACTTGGGCCAAAGAAGCGGTGGATAGCGCATTAGCTAGTGGGCTGATTCAAGATGCAGAAGGCGGCAGTTACGACTTTTATCGTTTGCTCACCGTATTACACCGTAAAGGTCTGATTTAATACCATCTTCATGATATGAATAGATCTACTAATAAATAGCTATAACCAAATAAACAAAATAAAAGTGATACTAATAAACTTTTAGAAATAGAGAGGAGTTAGGATATGGAAGAATTAAATAATGTATTAGCATTTGCTTCTACCTTGTCGCTGATCGTATTAGCACTTGTACAAGCACTCAAAACCGCAGTCGCTACACCGAAAAATTGGATTCCAGTGATTGGGATTATTATTGGTGTAGGCATTGGAGCAGCAGCTTATCCATTTACAGAATTGGGATTGGTTCCTCGTCTGTGGGCAGGTGGACTTGCTGGATTGTCTGCAACAGGATTATTTGAATTAGCTTTTAATCCAAAAGCAGGCACCAGTAAAAGTATGTAATAGTGAACTATGCAGATTATATGATCTGAGAAATGTGTGTACGTATAGGAAAACGACCACTTGTATATCACTATATCGGTAAGTTAGTAATACCTATCTAATCTATGCTAAAAAGGTCTTATCTATAGCTATTTAGAGAATAATACGATTAAGAACATTCGACTCATTCTTGAATACTGCCGCTATATGTACTATTGTTCATTTTTCAAATAGGTAACAAAAAAATCTCAATAGACAACAAAAAAAGGATCTGGAAGAATCCAGATCCTTTTACTTTTTACATTGAAAGTTACCATTATGCAGGATGGTATAACTTCTTTATTTTACATATACCTGATTGCTCTTATAGCATCTTTACCAAGAGCTTAGCTTAAGATGCTGCTGTTGCAGTCATAGCAGGTAGTTTGATTTTTTGACCTGGATAAATCCAGTGTGCATTGGTAAGATCGTTCAGATCGCGTAGTACTTTCCATGTTGTACCATGATCTACAGCGATTGAATACAGTGTATCCCCGGCTTTAACTACATATACATCGCTTGCTGCTGGAACCGGTTTGGCTGGTGTTGGTTTAGCAGGCTTAGCGGGTTTGGTTGTAGAAGGCTTAGCAGGAACAGGTTTAGCTGGTGTTGCAGGCTTCGTTGTAGATGGTTTGGCAGGAACCGGCTTCACTGGAGTCGCAGGTGTAGTCGCTTCACCTGTACTTGAAGCAGGAGTAGCTGCTTCTGCAATCCGCCCATCTGTTTTGATATTTACTTTGCCCAGAGACTGCATATATTCGATCAATGCTTCATCTAATGAACCATAGATACCCGTTTGCGCTTTACCTTTGAACATTGTGTATTCGTCGCCACCAACAGCCATAAAGTCGTTAGTTGCAAGACTATAGGTTGCTTTGAGATCAAGTGGTTTGCCACCTACTGTTACCGAGTGGACACGTTTGCCTTTTTCTTTAGCGGTATCGATTTTGTACGTGATTCCAGATACTTGAGTAAATGCTCCTTTTTCGTTCGGGAAATCACTAGCACCGTTGTTCAATGCCGCTAACAGTTCAGCACCTGTTACATTGATCGAAACGATTAGATTACCGAAAGGAAGAACAGTGATCACATCACCTTTGGTTACTTTACCCGCAGCGATTGAAGCACGAATACCTCCGCCGTTCGTAATCGCTACATCTGTACCTGCTGTTTTGCGCATAGCATCTGTTAACAGATCCCCAAGATTCGTTTCACCTGCACGAACTTGAGTACGCTCACCGTCTAGTTTAACGGAAGATTCAGCAACCGTTTCTTCAAGGATCGATTTTTGTGATTCTTGAATAGAATCAACCAGTGCAGCAACTTTCGGATCTGGAGTAACATTTGCTGCTGCTTTTTCGTCTAATACATAAGCTTGTTTCTTCGTTACTTTACCGCCGTCTACCCATAGATCGATAACGCCCATATGTTCACCATATTCGCCTGTACTAGCGATCAGTGTTCCATTTTCAGTCTGTCCATTTTCAAGCAATGTATGACTGTGACCATCGATAAATACATCGATGCCTGGAACTTCTTTAACCACTTTCAAGCTTGTATCTGTGCTGGATTGATCCAGGCCCAAATGCCCTAGAGCAACAATGACATCCACTTTACCTTGCAATTCAGCAACCATTTTTTTAGCAGCTACCGCAGGATCGGTAAATTCAATATTCGTTACATTTTTAGGATTTGTTTTGTATGCAGTCTCAGGCGTTTCCAATCCGAAAATACCGATTTTGACTCCGTCTACTTCACGAATAATATAAGGTTCAAAAGGAGCCTTTCCATTTTTTTCGACAATGTTAGAAGAAATAATCGGGAAATTAGCCATTTTGGAAAGTTCTAGCAAGCGATCATACCCATAATCAAATTCATGGTTACCGGGTTCCATCGCTGCATAACCCATTAGATTCATCGTTTGGATGACGCTTTCGCCTTTAACCAATGTAGCAAAAGAAGTACCATGAATCTGATCTCCAGCGTCTAACAACAACGTATTCGGATTCGCTTCACGATACAAATTAGCGATTCCAGAAAGTTTGGCATAGCCCATATAAGGCGTAGCTTCTGTAGCGTGAGCATGAACGTCATTCGTATGTAAGAGAGTGA
The DNA here is from genome assembly GCF_028736095.1 of Paenibacillus sp. KACC 21273. Taxonomy (NCBI): domain Bacteria; kingdom Bacillati; phylum Bacillota; class Bacilli; order Caryophanales; family Paenibacillaceae; genus Paenibacillus; species Paenibacillus sp. KACC 21273. The sequence goes on along the minus strand of NZ_CP117876.1, from coordinate 4,142,998 downwards.
TATGTGTTCCAGTACCAGCATCTTGTTGAGCCTGCTGATTAATACCTTCTATCGTTAGTGTGGAAGGTGCAGCCGCAGATAGAACACTTGAAAAGCTTAGAGTCAGCAATGCTGACGCGGCAAATGATAAAAACGTTTTCTTTGTAAACATAGAAATGAAATGCCCCCTTTTATTTGGTATTCTCCTTATTCTATCAGTTAATTGTTAACGGTGTCACTAGATTTGAGCAAACTATTTGTAAAAAATATTAAGAAAAGTTAGTTAATATGACATTATATACATTATGTTAGAACAATCATTGATATCATTCATTTTTAAAATCAAAGTATGTTGATAATGAGAAGTCAATTTAACAGCATATAAAAGGATTTTAATATAATATAAACGCAATAATTTGATATTACTGTCGTTTGATGTAGCCTTTTGTAACAAATAAACGTTTTATGTGAAAAAACATTGCCAAACAAGTAACAATGATGTAAATTAAGTTCAACCTGTGGTCAATTCCAATTTTAGCCAACATTCTCAAAATACATATACAAGAGAATATACTGGATAAAAAGGATTGAGTACGTATCCATGATTTTCTAATTCAGAAGGGAGTTTGTTGCTTGTGAAAAAGGGATTATTGTTGATGTTTACGTTGATGTTTGCGTCTGTTTTATTGTTGGCAGGTTGTACCGGAAACAAATCAGCTACAACAGCACCAGAAGCAAATGGAACAGAAGAGACCGCTGCTACTGGAGGCGGAACATTAATAGTAGGACGGGGTGGAGATTCAGCCGCACTCGATCCAGCAATCGTTACTGATGGGGAATCGCTCAAAATTGCACAACAGGTTTTTGATACACTGTTAGATTACAAAGAAGGAACAACTGAAGTTATGCCATCACTCGCAGAAAGTTGGACGATTTCAGATGATGCACTAACGTATACTTTCAAATTACGTGAAGGTGTCAAATTCCATGATGGTACTGATTTTAACGCTGATGCAGTTGTATTTAACTTCAACCGCTGGGGCGATACCAAAAGTAAATACAAATTTGAAGGTGACTCTTTCGACTATTATGATTCCATGTTTGGACCGGAAGAAGATCGCGTAATTGCAAGTGTAACTGCAACTGATCCAACAACGGTTGTTTTCAAATTGAATAAACCACAAGCTCCATTTCTACAAAATCTAGCGATGACTTGCTTCGGTATTGCTAGTCCAAAAGCAATCGAAGATGAAAAAGCAAACTTCAAATCCAATCCAGTCGGTACAGGTCCATTTGTATTCAAAGAATGGAAACGTAGCGATTCGATCACACTCGACAAAAATCCTAACTACTGGCAAGAAGGATTGCCAAAAATGGATCAAGTCATTATCCGCTCTATTCCCGATAACACTGCTCGTTACAATGCCCTTCAAAACGGCGAAATAGATATGATGGAAGATTTAAGTCCAGATGATTTAGCTACATTAGAAGCTAATCCAGCACTACAAAAAATCAACCGTCCACCATTTAACGTCGCTTATCTCGGTTTCAATACAACCAAAAAACCATTTGATGATCCTAAAGTACGTGTAGCACTAAATTATGCTGTTGACAAAAAAGGTCTGATTGATGCGTTTTTCGCAGGACAAGCAGAACCAGCGGTCAATCCAATTCCACCAACCTTATGGGGATATAACAAATCGGTTGAAGATTATCCGTATGATTTAGCGAAAGCTAAGCAATTGCTAGCTGATGCAGGTTACCCGAATGGACTTGATCAAGAATTAACGTTCTATGCTATGCCTGTACCACGTCCTTACATGCCAGATGGACGTAAAGTAGCTGAAGTGATTCAAGCGAGCTTTGAACAAATTGGTGTGAAAGTAAAAATTGAATCTCCAGAGTGGGCAACTTATTTGGAAGATTTGAAAAACGGTACAAAAGACGATCTATTTATTATTGGTTGGACGGGTGATAATGGTGATCCTGACAATTTCTTCTATCCATTACTTGATAAAGATTCTATTGGTGGTAACAACTATAGTCAATACGATAGTGAAGAATTCCATGATCTAATTGTCAAAGCTCAACAAGAAACCGATCAAGCAGAGCGTAGTAAATTGTATGAACAAGCTCAAGTGATTGTGAAAAAAGATGCGCCATGGGTTCCATTGGTACATTCTACGCCATTACTTGCAGCCAAAGCTGAATTGAAAGGGTATGTACCTTCACCAACCGGCTCAGAAGCATACACCAATGTATACATCGAACAATAAAAGCATGGTAGGTGATCAGCATGGGCTCTTACATTTTTAAACGCCTGATTGTACTCATTCCCGTATTGCTAGGTATGACTATTATTGTATTTTCGATTATCCATGCGATTCCAGGTGATCCGGCAGATACGATTCTAGGGGAAAAAGCAACAGAACAGTCAAAGCAAGCTTTGCGTGAACAGTTGGGATTAGATCGTCCGTGGTTAGAACAATATTTTGCTTATTTAGGAGATTTGCTAACAGGTGATCTAGGAAGTTCGATCCGCACAAAGGAGCCTATTTCGCAAGAAATAGGTCCTTACCTGGCGGCAACGATGGAACTCACTGTAGCCAGTATGCTATTTGCAATAGTGATTGGTGTCAATGCAGGGATTATCAGTGCTTGGAGACACAATTCGTGGTTTGATTATATCTGTATGATTATTGCGTTGGTTGGCGTATCTATGCCTATTTTCTGGTTAGGATTAATGGAGCAATGGATCTTTGCCAATAAATTGCATTGGTTACCTTCGATCGGGCGTGTGAATGTACGCGAACCATTAGAAACGGTAACTGGATTTTATGTAATCGATGCGATTATTTCAGGGCAAACAGCACAGTTATGGACAGTGATCAAACATCTTATTTTGCCTTCTGTAGCACTAGGAACAATTCCGATGGCGGTTATCGCAAGAATGACACGTTCCAGTATGCTTGAAGTCATGCAGTCTGATTATATTCGTACAGCCAAAGCCAAAGGGTTATCTCAATTTTATGTAGTCTATCGACATGGACTAAAAAACGCGTTTATTCCAGTCTTGACTGTTATTGGTCTACAAACAGGTGCACTTCTAGGTGGAGCTGTACTGACCGAGACGATTTTTGCTTGGCCAGGTGTAGGCAGATATATTTATGAAGCAATTAGCAATCGTGATTATCCGGTAATCCAATCAGGCATATTAATTATTGCTATCATTTTTGTTGTTATTAATCTGCTGGTGGATCTGCTGTACGCTTTATTTGATCCACGTATCCAGTACAAGTAAGAGGTGATCTGATGACACAAGCAACCCTGAATACCGGATCAGGTGGCAACGTCAAACATGTAAAGTCTGGGCCGTGGCGTGATGGCATACGTTCATTTATGCGTAACAAAACAGCTGTGGTCGGATTAGCAATTGTCGTATTTTTCATCATACTGGCTTTACTTGCACCACTGATTTCGCCTTATGATTACAAAGCACAAGTATTATCAGAACGTCTGCAAGCGCCATCTGCTGAACACTGGTTTGGTACAGATGATCTTGGTAGAGATATTTTGACCCGTACATTATATGGAGCACGTATATCATTATGGGTCGGCTTTGTATCTGTGATCGGTTCTATTATTATCGGTACATTTTTAGGCATACTGGCAGGATTTTATGGTCGCTGGGTAGATATGTTAATCTCGCGTGTATTCGATATATTGCTAGCGTTTCCAGCTATCCTGTTAGCGATTGCGATTGTAGCGATATTAGGGCCTTCTCTGCAAAATGCGCTGTATGCGATTGCAATCGTCAATATTCCAACCTATGGTCGATTGGTGCGATCACGTGTCCTTTCGCTACGGCAAGAAGAATTTATTACAGCTGCTCGTGCAACAGGTGTTCGAGATGTACGGATTTTATTTAGACATATTTTGCCGAACAGTCTTACGCCGATTATTGTACAAGGAACACTCGGAGTGGCAACAGCGATTATAGAAGCCGCAGGACTAGGCTTTCTAGGAATGGGTGCTCAACCACCTGAACCTGAATGGGGTAAGATGTTATCTGATTCACGTCAGTTTATTCAGACCGCTCCCTGGACAGTTATTTTTCCCGGAGTATCGATTTTGTTGACGTCGCTTGGATTCAATCTAATGGGCGATGGATTACGTGATACATTTGATCCGAGGATGAAGCGCTAATCTAGGAATGATTATGACCAAATGAAAAGAAGATATGCGAACCGATTGTAGGCTCGTATATCTTCTTTTTTGATATCCAATAGAATAACTCTAAATTTTTTCTTCTATATATACAGTCATTTTGTAACGTATATTTTTCAGTGTAAAATGGGTATAAATAGTTTACCATCTAATTAGGCATGTATTTGTGAAAATGCGTTACTTTGCGAAGTGTGCAAAAATGTGTATAATCACTCCAACCATGTATAGCCAATAGATATAGAGATATAGGAGAAACCATATGGAAAATAATTTAAAATCAATGCGTGAACACCGTCAATACACAGAGGATAAACATGAAGCTTCCCGCGAAGCTTACGAACGCGATTATTCGCGATTAATTCATTCTCCAACGTTTCGTCGTTTACAAGGAAAATCACAGGTATTTGGAGCAGGAACCGGTGATTATTACCGTACACGATTGACTCATTCTTTGGAAGTGGCACAGATCGCCAGACAAGCAGCCAAAAGTCTACTCAGCCGTTATCCTGAAATTGATGAATCATCTGCTAGTAATCCCGGGCTAATTATTCATCCTGAAGTAGTAGAATGTGCTTCGATTGCTCATGATTTTGGGCATCCGCCGTTTGGACATAAGGGAGAAGAAGTACTGGAAAGTATATTGGAAAATTTAATTACCGAGAAAACGCAAAAAGCATTAAAAGGCAAAAAAGTAACTTCTGCTGAACGGGAAGCTGTGCGTCAGCAAATGCGAGAAAAATATGAACACTTTGAAGGCAATGCTCATAATTTTCGTTTGATTATGTTTTTGGAAAAACGTGAAAATTTAGATGGACTCAATCTGTGTGATGCTGTTCTACTTGGTATTAACAAATATCCCTATACGGGAATCGTTAATAAAAAAGGACTGTACCATCGGGAGTGGCAATATATCAACCAGATTCGTCAGCAGTGGCAAATTCCAGATCGTAAAATTACACTGGAAGCTCAATTGATGGACTTGTGTGATGATATCGCTTATTCGGCTCACGATTTAGAAGATGGGATCAAAGCAGGTAAAATAGAAGTTCATGAACATTTTATGCATGATCCATATACGCATAAATTAATTATCGAAAAAATCATGACCCTTGAAGATCGTTTCTGGTTAGGATGGAGTCGTGAAAGTATAGCAGCTAAAGTAGATGAAGTCTTAACAGCATACTTGCGCATTTGGCGTGAAAAGTTGCCTGTTTGTGATCATGATTACTCTCGTACTCGCCGCGAGGTCAAAGCGTACTGGGTGAGTCATTTTGTCAGTCATCTGGGTGTAATTGATGATGGTGATTGGAAAAAGGTCACTTTTATCAATGATCAAGCGGAAGACGAAGATTTGTTACGAACTGTAAGTGTACTCAAAAGTTTTGCCTGGGTGACGATGATTCGTGATCTACGCGTGCAGCGATTGCAAAAACGCAGTGAGTGGATTATTCGTCGCTTGTGGGATGCTTTTCTTGATCAAGAATCGTCTGTGTCTATTATTCCTTCGGATTGGTTGCAACGATTTGAACGTGATCAATTAAGCCCGAATCCTGTATGGACATGGGAGCGAATGGTCATTGACTATATTGCTGGAATGACCGACGCATTTGCCGAGAAAATATATAATGAATTATACGGTCTCAAAGTCGGGTCTATTTACGATCTCGATTAATATTATTTATGTTCTTACAAAAAACTATATTATAGAAGAAACATCATAGAAGAGGTGAAACCATGAAAGCATTACCCCTTGGCATTCTGGATATGTCACCTGTATTAGAAAGCGTATCGGTTGAAGAAGCATTACAACAATCTGTACGATTAGCACAAATGGCAGAAGAACAAGGATATGAGCGATTCTGGTTATCAGAGCATCACGATATGGCAGGACTTGCTTGTACAGCACCTGAAATATTAATCACTTATATCGGAGCGCATACCTCAACCATTCGTCTAGGTTCTGGCGGTGTATTATTGCCTCATTATAGTGCACTCAAAATCGCAGAAACGTTTCGGATGTTATCAGCGCTATATCCAGGCAGAATTGATCTTGGTATAGGACGTGCACCCGGTGGATCTGCTCATGCTTCGATTGCACTTAGTGGCAATTATTTAGAACATGTGGCTCAGATGCCTACGTTGATGCAAGACCTTACTCATTTGTTGCAAAATAAATATGAGATTGAAGGCGGAGAAGTTTTTGCTAGACCGATTCCTGCACAAGAGCCGGAATGCTGGTTACTTGGCACCAATATTAAGAGTGCAGGTCTAGCCGCTGAATATGGAACAGGATATGTATTTGGTTACTTTATGAGTGATAATGATGGTCAGAAAGCCATCCAACATTATCTTGAACAATATCAAGCTACATCGTTACAGTCTCATCCTAAAGTCATGATGGCAATCTCTGTTATTTGCGCAGATACGCAAACAGAAGCGGAGCAGTTATATGAGCATTGGAAAAGTCATTCTCAAGCGCCGGGCGGAAGTACTGACGAAATTCCAGCTCCGATTGTAGCAAGCACCGAAAATATTATAGAGCAGTTACAACAATTGCAAACTCAATATAAGGCGGACGAACTACTACTCATTTGTCCATTGCAAACGTACGATCAACGTATCCATGTGTATCAAAAAATTGCAGAAGCCAATCAATCGGTATCTTCTGTTTCGTTGTTATAAAATGCTAAAAAATAAAAGTATAGATTATATTCAAAAGATAAATGCGATTGAATAAATAAACGAACTTTTGAATAAATCATACTTTTTCATTACAAAAAAGACTCGTCCTTTTATTGGGAACGAGTCTTTTTATTGTTTTAATTAATATTTTTTACCATAATCAACTAGATTGATAGGAAGAGTCTGATCGTTCTGATAAGCTTTCAAGTTCGTTAGGAAAATATCTAATACACGTTCTGTATAATGTTCATTACTACCTGCAATATGAGGGGTAATAATCACTTGATCCATTTTCCATAATGGATGATCTTCAGGTAAAGGTTCAGGGTCAAACACATCAAGCCCTGCTCCGGCAATTACGTGATCTTCCAAAGCATGAACCAATGCATCGGTGTCCACTGTAGAACCACGTCCCACATTTATAAAAATAGCATTTTTCTTCATCGCTGCAAAACGTTCTTGATTAAATAACTGCTTTGTCTCATCTGTTAGTGGCAAAATATTCACCACATAATCTGCTTCAGCCAAAGCATCGTCTAATTGATCCATCGTATACATCTGTTCGATATGTTCTGTTGCTTTACCTGAACGACGAACACCGATTGTATGCATACCGAATGCTTGAGCAAGTCTTGCCGTTTCTTGTCCAATATTACCAACACCTACAATAGCAATCGATTTTCCTTTAAGTTCGGTAAATGTTCCACTCGTATCCCATGTCTGTTGACTCTGATTACGAATCGCTTGATGAAAGTTACGAGAGAATGACAACATATATCCAAAAATTTGTTCTGAAATTGGAACGGTATGTACACCGTTAGCGCTGGTCAATTGAACTTGCTTATGACTCAACTTGTCTAAAGGCATATTATCCACACCTGCTGACCAGGTTTGAACCCATTTAACCGGACAGTCTTCGGCAAGAATATAATCAGCCAGCTTTTTAGACCATCCTACAATAATTTCGGCATCTTGAAAAAGGGAAGCATCTGCTTGTTTGGCAGGAACAGCTTTCAAATCATAATGGGGTGCTGCCTTTTGAATCTGTTGTTTTTGAGCTTCATCTAGTTCTTGTAGAAAGACAATGGTAGACATGTGATTCCCTCCTCGAGTAGTAAAGCTTGAATGTTTATTTCTGTTTTAAATGATATCAAATAATAACCCGCACACCAAATTAGAAGCAGTAAAGGAATGTAGTGTTTTGCAGATTTATATCATTTGGTGTATACTAAGTGGAAGTAATGATAGAACGTGTGTTCGTTAAAAGTGATTTTAGTATGAAGGAGGTTATATGGATCATGGGTACACAAGCAGGACAAGAGCGAATGTTTGTTGCTTTGCGGATCGGACAAGAAGCAGCAGAATCTTTAAGTGATTGGAGTACTTTGTTACATGAGAAATATAATTTTCGCAAATGGACACATGCACAGGATTTACATATCACAATTCAGTTTCTAGGTGATGTATGGGTAGAAGAGATTCCACCATTACAACAAGCCATTGCTCAAATAGCAGCACAGACCCAATCATTTGCATTACAGATTGGATCATTAGATACATTTGGTCTGATCGAAGCACCCAGAGTGTGGTGGGTACATCCTGAAGGTGATCTTCAATCATTGCATATTCTTCAGCAGCAGATTGGACAAGCTTGTACAGAGTTGGGATATGTAATAGATGATCGTCCATATCGACCGCATATTACAATAGCTCGCAAATATAAAGGTGAAATTCCTTTTTCAGAGCTGGATCATACCTTTCAGTTGCCACCTATAGGATGGCAAGTCACAGAGATTGTATTGTGCAAAATACGAATAGGACATCAACCCTCATATGAGAATATTGCTACATTTCCTTTAGTGAAAGAGTAACCTATGCCTAATATTGGCTTTTTGTCAATTTGACAAAAGATAAGTAACTATACTACTATACGTTCTGCTGCAATTTTGTAATTGAAGGCGGGATGGAAATCGAATTTTCGGCAATAAGAAAATTCAAATTAGATTAGTAACTTCGGCTTGTAATCGTATATTCGACTGAATCATAAATTGAAAAAATGATTCAAAATTTGAATGTTGGTGTATTCAATTGAAATCGGATAGGTTACATAGAGGATGGAGTAAGCTAACAATATTGGAGGAAAAAAATGGAGTTTATTAAACGCAACCAATGGATTACGCCTTTGCTAGGCGTGCTTTTTATATTTGTAATGTCTATGCCTTTCTGGATGGATAACCGTACAACCAAAGAAGAGTCTTTTACTCAATTGCCGATATGGGGAACTAAGCCTGTAGTGGCGTCTGCATCTCCGCTTGAAGCAAGGACAAGTCTAAGCTTTGTCACCTGGAATAATACACATACCCAAAAAGTGATTAAGCAAGTCAAAGCAGAAACAACAGTAGCACAGACCAAAGCTCTTAAAGCTAAAAAATTGGCGAAACAAGCAAAATTGAAAGCAGCGAACGCACGTTCAGCCAAAGCGAAAGCATCGTCTGGCATTGTAACGGCAAGTTCGTCTATTAATCATTCAACTCCAACCCACTTATACTTTACTCGGACCGAGCTACTTAACCAGAAGGAGAAATCCGAAGCAACCTGGACCTACGCAATGTCTAGTAAAGATCGGCTACTGTTAGAACGTATCGTTATGGCAGAAGCTGAAGGCGAACCGTACGAAGGCAAAGTGGCAGTTGCCAACGTTGTCTTAAACCGGCTACGGTCAGCTAATTTTCCCAAAACTATCAAAGATGTGATTTATCAAAGATACCAGTTTTCGCCTGTAAACAACGGTAGATTTGATCGTGTGAAACCTAATGCTGAGTCTGTTCAAGCAGTAAGTGCAGCTCTATCCGGTCATAAAGAAGTACCTGATAATACGTATTATTTTGTGTCATTGTCTTTGGCGACCGATGATACGATTGAACGTACCCGTACCAAAGTAGTACAAATTGGACATCATACTTTCTTTAAATAAAACCATGAAATAAGCTGGTTTGTTTTAGTTTGCTGTTTTCTAGTTTATAAGAAGTAGAGGAATTATACTTTCATTGGCGAGAATGATAAAATCAATGCGGGTATATTAATTTATTTCGGAGGTGCATTTATTTATGAAAATCACATATTATGGTCAGTCTTGCTTACTGGTTGAACAAGATGGAAAAGCAGTTATTATTGACCCTTTTCTATCAGGAAACCCACATGTAAATGTTGCTCCAAAAGATATTAAAGTAGACGCTATTATTTTAACTCATGGTCATGGCGATCATTTTGGAGATACAGTCGAAATTGCTAATAACAACAATTGCCCTGTGATTGCAGTCGTAGAATTGGCTCAATACACAGCAAGCAAAGGTGTTGAAAATACAGTAGGAATGAACCTTGGCGGTAGCAAACAATTCGACGGGTTCAAAGTAAAATACACGCTAGCATTCCATTCTTCATCGATTGAAGAAAATGGTCAAAATATTTATCTGGGAGAGCCTGCCGGTATTCTGTTAACGATGGGCGGTAAAACGCTATATCATGCAGGAGACACTGCGCTATTTGGAGATATGAAATTAATCGGTGAATTGAATACGATTGATGTAGCTGCTTTGCCAATCGGAGATTTCTTTACGATGGGCCCTGAAGATGCATTGATCGCGGCGAAATGGATCAAAGCGGATCAAGTGATTCCGATTCATTACAATACATTCCCGCCAATCGAACAAGATGCTGATGCGTTTGCAAAAGAGCTAGAGCGTGAAGGCATGAAAGGTTTGCCATTAGCGATCGGTGAAAGTGTAGAGATCTAATTCGTGCCAGCCGATTCACTTTGTAATAAAAGAATGAATCTTTAGATAAATAGTATAAAGCAGTATCCAAATCAAAAGCCTACCTTTACTATAAAAGGGTAGGCTTTATTTGTTTGCAAAAATAACGATAAAATAATAGATAAAAAGTATGTATTAATTATTAATTTTAATGTATAATAATACACTATATTGTTAAGAAGCTAATGCGATACGTTATTGCACTAATGCTTTGACGCAAAATAATATTTTATCAGAACTATAAAAATTTTGAATTGCCACGATGTCAGGTCAGTGTTAAAATGAGATAACTAATCCAGGGTAAAAGCAAACATGCTTATGCTACGTATAATCTCTACTAACAGAGATTCGGATAATTATACTTCTACTATTCATTTCTAATATCATATTCAGATAGGCTGCTTCCAACCATCTGTATCGTCAATTTACGTATACAGGTCGTGATGATTGGAAGAGCAGCCTGTTTTGTTATACCCTATCTCTGAAATTGCGATATTCACTGTCGTCCTCGTAGTGCCGTCCACTGGCTGTTCTCTTGACATCTCACTTCATAATAGAAAGGTTGCGTATTATGAACATTACTGGTTTGCCTCCAAAACAGGGGCTTTATGATCCTCAATTTGAAAAAGATGCTTGTGGTATGGGTTTTACTGCACACATCAAAGGAACACCGAGTCACCAGATCGTTAGCCAGGCGCTGACAATGCTTGAAAATATGGAGCATCGTGGCGGTCAGGGTAGCGAGCCAAATTCCGGTGACGGAGCCGGTATTATGGTGCAGATTCCTCATCGTTTTTTTGTTAAAGAAGCAAAAGCACTTGATTTTGAATTGCCTGAAAAAGGTCAGTATGGTGTAGCGATGGTGTTCCTCTCCCGTGATGAAGAACTACGTAACCGTCATGAAGACATGCTGAAAGACATTATTGCGCAAGAAGGACAAGTTCTTCTTGGTGTACGTACTGTGCCTACAGATGACAGTACACTTGGCAAATCGGCAAAAGATGCGAAGCCAGTCGTTCGCCAATTTTTTATTGGACGTAGCTCAGAGTTACAATCTCAAGATGAATTATCGTTTGAACGTAAATTATATGTGATTCGCCGTTTAGCAGAACGTCATATTCGCTTTGCAAGTGAACCGGGTGGAGAAACATTCTATATTCCAAGTTTGTCTTGTCGCAAAGTGGTCTATAAAGGGATGTTAACCACGATTCAAGTAGGCGAGTTTTATTTGGATCTACGCAATGAAGAGTTTGAATCTGTAATGGCATTGGTTCACTCTCGTTTTAGTACCAATACATTCCCAAGTTGGGATCGTGCTCATCCTTATCGTTTTATGATTCACAACGGTGAGATTAACACGATGCGTGGAAATGTAAACTGGATGCATGCTCGTCAATCGCTCTTCGAGAGTGAAGTATTCGGTGATGATATTGACAAAATTCGTCCGGTTATCAATCCAGATGGATCTGATACAGCGATGTTTGATAATACGTTAGAGTTCTTGTATTTGAATGGACGCTCATTGCCACATGTCGCTATGATGATGGTTCCTGAACCATGGAGTAACCACGACAGCATGGATGCGAAGAAAAAAGCATTTTATGAATATCACAGTTGTCTAATGGAACCATGGGATGGCCCAGCAGCAATGGCATTTACCGATGGAATTCAGATCGGAGCGACACTTGACCGTAACGGTCTACGTCCAGCACGTTATTATGTTACCAAAGACGACCGTATTATTTTGTCTTCTGAAGTAGGGGTACTGGATATTCCAGCAGAAGATATTCTGTACAAAGACCGTCTGCGTCCAGGACGTATGTTGCTGGTAGATACAGCAGAAGGTCGTATTATTTCAGACGAAGAAATCAAAGATAAAATTGCTTCCGAGCAACCGTATGGCGAATGGCTTGAAGAGCATTTGATGAATCTGGATGAGATTCCAGACGCACCGGAAGCGATTCAACCGGATCATAGCAATATTGAGCAATTGCAATTATCGTTCGGTTATACATTTGAAGAGTTGCGTAAAGTGCTAGAGCCTATGGCATCTACAGGTGCTGAAGCGATTGGTTCAATGGGTTATGATGCACCGCTTGCGGTACTGTCTGATCGTCCGCAACGACTATTCAATTATTTCAAGCAGATGTTTGCACAGGTAACCAATCCTCCGATTGATTCGATTCGAGAAGAGATTGTAACGTCAACAGCAACATCGATTGGACCGGAGCGCAATTTATTAGATCCACAACCGGAAAGTTGCCGTCAGATTATTTTGAATACACCGGTATTGTCGAACGAAGATTTTGCCAAAATCCGTCATGTTCGTCGCCCTGGATTCAAAGCGATGACTATTCCTATTTTCTATACAGCAGCAGAAGGTGCAGAAGGATTACGTAAAGCATTAGATAATCTATGTGCAGCAGCAGATCGTGTTATTCGTAAAGGTCATAATTTCTTGATTCTTTCCGATCGTGGTGTAGATAAAGAAAATGCAGCTATTCCTTCATTGCTTGCTGTCGCTTGTTTGCATCACCATTTGATTCGTCAAGGAACAAGAACGAAAGTCAGTTTGTTGCTTGAATCTGGTGAACCTCGTGATGTGCATCATTTTGCTTTGTTATTAGGTTACGGTATTAGTGCTGTCAATCCGTATCTGGTATTTGAATCGTTGCAAGATATGATCAAACAAGGATTACTACGTGGAATTTCACATGAAAAAGCTGTGAAAAACTATGTTAAAGGTGTTACCAAAGGCGTAACTAAAATTCTGTCTAAAATGGGAATATCGACGATTCAATCTTATCGTGGCGCACAGATTTTTGAAGCTGTAGGATTGAAGCAAGATTTTGTCGATCAATACTTTACTTGGACCGCTTCTCGTATTGGCGGTATTGGTTTGGAAGAAGTTGCAGCCGAAAGTCTATCTCAGCATAATCGTGCGTTTACAGACAAAGATGGCAATGACAAAGTGCTCGATTCGGGTGGAGATTATCAATGGCGTAATGACGGGGAGAAACATTTATTCAACCCGCAAACGATCCATTTATTACAACATGCTGTACGTACGGGCGATTATAAATTGTACAAAAAATATGCAGCATTGGTTGAAGGTGAAAATGAGCAACGTCTGACATTGCGTTCGATGCTCAAATTCAAACCAAATGGTGCACCTATTCCTTTGGAAGAAGTAGAGCCACTGGAATCGATCTTCAAGCGCTTCAAAACAGGTGCGATGTCGTTCGGTTCGATCAGTCAAGAAGCTCATGAAAGTCTGGCTATTGCGATGAACCGTATCGGTGGGAAAAGTAACACCGGTGAAGGCGGCGAAGATCCTGCACGCTTTGTTCCAGACGCGAATGGAGATTCACGTCGTAGTGCAATCAAACAGGTGGCTTCTGGACGCTTTGGTGTTACATCGAATTATCTGGTCAATGCCGATGAAATTCAGATCAAAATGGCACAGGGTGCGAAGCCAGGTGAAGGTGGACAATTACCAGGACGTAAAGTGTATCCGTGGGTTGCTGAAGTTCGGGGTTCTACACCGGGTGTAGGTCTGATTTCACCACCACCGCATCATGATATTTATTCGATTGAAGATTTGGCTGAATTGATCTATGATCTCAAAAATTCAAATCCACGCGCAGATATCAATGTAAAATTGGTAGCTGAAGTAGGGGTAGGTACGATCGCAGCAGGTGTTGCTAAAGGTCGTGCAGATATTATTTTGGTAAGTGGTTATGATGGCGGTACAGGTGCATCTCCACAAGGATCTATTCGTCATGCAGGCTTGCCGTGGGAACTCGGTCTAGCGGAGACACAACAAACATTGATTATGAACAATCTTCGTGATCGTGTTGTGTTGGAGACCGATGGTAAAATGCTAAGCGGACGTGATCTAGCGGTAGCTGCTCTATTGGGCGCAGAAGAATATGGTTTCTCTACAGCACCACTTGTAGCATTAGGCTGTATTATGATGCGTGTCTGTCAGATGGATACTTGTCCTGTAGGTGTAGCGACACAGAATCCAGAGCTTCGTAAAAACTTTACAGGTGATCCTGATCATGTTGTAAACTTTATGAAATTTGTAGCTGAAGATTTCCGCGAAATTATGGCTGAACTTGGTTTCCGTACTGTTCAAGAAATGGTAGGACGTATGGATTGTCTGGACGCTGTCGATGCGGCAGAACACTGGAAGAAAAAAGGTCTGGATCTATCTGTATTGCTTCATGAGCCTAAGCTTGCAGAAGGTAGTGAACGCTACAGAATCCAAAGACAAAATCACCAACTGGAAGAGACATTGGATATGCAACAATTGGTTCCACTGGCAACTCCAGCTCTTGAAAATGGTACGCGTGTAGAAGCTGACCTTGCGATCTGCAACGTGAACCGGGCGACAGGTACTATTTTAGGTAGCGAGATCACACGTAAATATGGCGCAGCAGGTTTACCGGAAGATACAATCACATTTAACTTCAAAGGATCAGCAGGTCAGAGCTTTGGCGCATTTGTTCCTAAAGGAATGACGCTCAAAGTAGAAGGCGACTGTAATGACTATGTAGGTAAAGGATTGTCTGGTGGTAAATTAGTCGTTCGTCCAGATGCCAAAGCTACATTTGTAGCAGAAGATAATATTATTATCGGAAATACGGCTCTGTATGGCGCTACAAGCGGCCAAGCGTATATTAATGGTATCGCTGGTGAGCGATTTGCTGTACGTAACTCTGGCGCAAATGTAGTCGTTGAAGGCGTAGGAGATCATGGTTGTGAATATATGACGGGTGGTCGGGTTGTTGTTCTAGGCAGTACAGGACGTAACTTTGCAGCAGGGATGTCTGGCGGTATTGCTTATGTGCTTGATCCAGATCGTAGCTTTGTAGAGCGTTGTAATCTTGAAATGGTTCTACTTGAATCGATTGAAGATGCAGCTGAACTGGAAGAAGTACGATCTCTGATCGAACGTCATGTGGAGTATACGGGTAGCCAAGCAGGACAACGTGTATTGCAAGACTGGAATCAACAATCTCAAGACTTTGTACGTGTTATCCCTAAAGACTACAAACGGATGACCGAGCAAATTCAAAAAGTTCACGATACAGGTCTAACAGGCGAAGCAGCATTACTTGCAGCCTTTGAAGCCAATATGCGTGAACTGGCACGTTCCGGTGCGTAGCATGTTAGCATCATTGGGATGGTTGTTAGCCCTTTTCGATGTTATAGAATAGAAAAGGATTAAAGCATCTCAAGTAATGGTTATCTAAATAATGGATTGAAGAACCTGTTGTTACTGGAATATTCCAGTGAACAGGTTCTTTTTTTATGTCTAGCTTGAACTATGATACACTGGGTAAAAGATGGAGCACGTATCCATTATTGAGATTGATACATAGAGCAGGAGGAAAACAGATGGAATCCAATTCCGATACAATCATGTCTTCTACAGAACAGCATATGAAAGAGCCACTCACAGACACCAAAGTCCCTTATGCAGCAGGTCATCTACCTGTAGTTCAATTTGTAAATGTAAGTAAAGTAATCGGTGGCAAAACGTTAATCGATCATTTAACTCTAGATATTCCAGCAGGTAAAGTATTTGGATTTCTAGGCCCTAACGGTGCAGGGAAAACGACGACGATCCGTATGATGGTAGGGCTGATGAGCATTACAGAAGGGGATATTTTGATCGAAGGTCAAAGTATTCGTACTCATTTTGAAGAAGCTATTGCCAAAGTAGGCGCGATTGTCGAAAATCCCGAAATGTACAAGTATATGACAGGTAGACAAAATCTAATGCAATATGCTCGTATGTCGCCTGGTGTAGATCCAGCACGAATTGATGAGGTAATTCAATTTGTCGGCTTAACAGGACGTATTCATGAAAAAGTAAGCACCTATTCACTGGGTATGCGCCAGCGTCTAGGAGTCGCACAAGCATTGCTACATCGTCCCAAGTTATTAATTCTGGATGAGCCTACCAATGGACTTGATCCGCAGGGTATACGAGAGCTACGAGATTATTTACGTGCGTTGACTCGTGAACAAGGAACGACTGTGTTTGTATCCAGTCATTTGCTTGCTGAAATGGAATTGATGTGTGATGCGATTGCTGTGATTGATGGCGGGAAATTAATAGATGTACGTGAACTTCATACGACTCAAGAAGCAGAAGCGGATCTGATAGCAAAAGTAACGGTTGTATTTGAACTGGATCAACCTGAATTAGCTGCTCAATTAGCATCAGCTGGCAAAGTGGAAGGCAATACATGGACGATTGAAGCAGATCGTCAAGAAGTAGCACGACTGAATACGTTATTTGTGCAAAATGGTATAGCTGTGTATTCGATTCGTCCGATCAAACGTAGCTTAGAAGATCAATTCTTAGAATTGACGCGAGGAGGACAATTATGATGAATTTCTGGAGACTGGTACATAATGAGAATCTCAAAATTGTACTTAAAAAGTCAACATGGATTTTGAGCATTTTAATGATTATCGGTTCACCGATGGTGCCGATTTTTCTCAAACTAATCGATGTAGAGTTTACAGCATCAGGTGTACTATATCAGTCATTTATTTTGTATTTTATTGTTATTATGTTATCGCTGATTATTGCTTCCGAATCGGTATCAAGTGAATTTTCAAGAGGAACGATTAAGCTGTTATTGATTCGTCCATGGGATCGTTGGAAAATTTTACTATCTAAATATATTGCTGTGATTTTATTTTCGTTAGTAGCTACAATCCTATTTGTTATTTTAAATATGATTTTTGCTTATATTTTATTTCCAACGACAGGCAGTAGCGTTCTATCAGGGCCTACACCTGATCTTTTACTGACGATTGTATATAATTATATTCGCGCTTTAGTGTTAATCACTGTTGCCTTTATGCTGTCCTCGTTATTCCGTTCTACAGCGTTAGCGATTATGATTTCGATTTTGCTGTATTTCTCTGGCGGAACATTGAATGGCATTTTCCGACTATTCCTTGAGCCGGAAGATCGTGGAGTTGTGAAGTATTTATTATCTACGAATTTGGATCTGACACAGTATTTTAATTCACCTACAGGCACATTTGGTGTGACTTCATTAGGATTCTCTTTAGGTGTATTGCTTGTGTATATGATCGTGTTTATCGCAATAACATGGTTTTCTTTTGTCAAAAGAGATGTTCGAGCATAAGTGGTACACAATAATGATCAACATAGCGCTATTCTTCTTCGGAAGAGTAGTGCTTTTTGATATGGTAATAATTACATTTTAATTGTTGAATCAACTAACAATGAGTTGGTTATAAGGATAGAGGAAGTGATTAACCTATAACAGTGAAGCTAAAGGATATTATAGTTTTGCTGATAGATAATAGGTTTTCAAGAAAAGTGGTACAGAAAGGAAGCATCATATGATTTGGATTGTGCTGATTTGCCTTATTTTTATTTTTCAAACAGGGATTATATTAATTCTTGAGTTTCGTCGTCCATCCAAAGCAGTTGCGTGGATGTTTATTTCATATTGTGTGCCCTTTTTAGGATTTGTACTTTATTATTTTGTAGCTCGTAATTATCGGATTCGTCGTACGATTCGCAAAAAAGGAACGATTATTTTCCGCGAAGTTCGTCATCGTCTATGGAGACAATCTCATGTGATACGTCATGCACAAGATATGGGTAATCCGAAATTTGAAAACGAAGAGCGTTTATTCGGATTATTGTCTCATTTAACTGAAAATCCAATCACTGCTTGTAATGATATTAAAGTGCTAACAGATGGAAAAGTTACTTTTTCAGCTATGTTGCGAGCGTTAGAGCAAGCAGAGCATCATATCCATATTCAGTTTTATATTTTTCGAGATGATATGATAGGCAAAGAATTTACCGAGATTCTAATCCGCAAAGCACAAGCAGGAGTCAAAGTTAGAATGTTATGTGATGGATTAGGAAGTTATCATTTGAAATACAAATTTGTGCGTCAGTTAAAAGCCGCAGGAATTGAATTTTATTTCTTTTTACCTCCGTTTACTTCGTTTATTCAGCGTGAAGTCAATTATCGTAATCATCGCAAAATTTTGGTGATTGATGGTGAAGTAGGATTTATGGGTGGATTAAATATAGGAGATGATTATCTGGGCTATGACCCTAAGCTGGGATACTGGCGGGATACTCATCTGGAGACACGCGGAGATATTGTTTACTTTTTGCAAACGGTATTTCTAGAAGATTGGGAATTTGCTTCAGGGCAACGGATCACAGATTCAATCTATTTTCCAAAACATCAATGTGCAGGCAATGAACGCGCATTAATTGTATCCAGTGGGCCTGATCGGAACTGGGATGCTATTCAAGAGTTGTGTTTTAGTGCAATTGCTGTAGCGAAGCAACGTATTTGTATTACCACGCCTTATTTTATTCCAGATGCAGGTATCTATACCGCGCTCAAAACAGCCGCTGTTAGTGGTGTACAGGTCGATATTATTATTCCTAAAGTATCTGATTCACAGGTTGTACATTATGCGTCATTATCGTATATGCAAGAATTGATGCGTGCAGGAGTACGTATTCACCAATATGAAAAAGGATTTGTCCATGCTAAAGTGATGGTTATTGATGATCTATTGGCTTCAGTAGGTACAGCTAATATGGATATGCGTAGCTTTTATAGCAATTTCGAATTAGTTGCTGTGTTAGCAGAGCAGTCTACGATTGAGCGGTTGATGGAAGATTTTGAACGTGATCTGGAACATAGTCGTCTTTTGAATTATGAGCAATTTATCAAGCGATCTCGTATGCAAAAAACGATGGAGACGTTATCACGAATGTTGTCACCTCTTTTATAAAATAGCACCTATCTATCCACTTGCATGTTTCTGCAACAGTCTGTGATCTTAACAAGGAACTGGCTCAAGAATATGGTATAATCGCTCTATCAAAAGATTTGGCAAACGATAGATATCAAGTATAGATGATCTGTCGGTTGCCCTTTTAATGGAGGAACACATGTCTGAACGATTACCTGCAATATCATATACATTTATAAGCAAAAGCTTGGAAGATACCGATCAATTGGCTGCTTTTTTAGCAAAACGTTCTGCACCGGGTACGATCATTACGCTAGATGGAGATTTGGGTGCAGGCAAAACGCATTTTTCCAAATCATTTGCTTCTTATCTAGGTGTAACTGCGTTGGTGAATAGCCCCACATTTACGATCATTAAGGAATATGAAGGACGTATGCCTTTTTATCATATGGATGTATACCGGATTAGTGAAGATGAAGCGGCTGATCTGGGGTTAGATGAATACTTTTACGGACAGGGTGCTACACTGGTTGAATGGGCAAGTATTATTCCTGAATTGGTGCCAGCTCAGCGTTTGCAGATTGAGATTACAGTCAATGAAGACGATACACGCAAGTTCATCTGTACAGGTTATGGAGAGCCTTATTCAGCATGGTGTCGTGAGTTAATACAGAATGGAGTTAGTGACAATCAATGAGTGAAATCAACGAACAGCCGCGCAAGCGGTTTTTGGTTTTGGATACATCTACAGCTGCTCAGAATGTAGCTGTGATGCAAGACAATACAGTACTTGTAGCTGAAAATAGTTATGCCGATCGTAATCATTCGGTAGGTCTGGTCAATGGAATTCAGAAGCTAATGGAACAGTCCAACACAGCACGCAATGAATTAACTGGTATTGCTGTAGGCGTAGGCCCTGGTTCATATACAGGTATCCGAATTGCAGTAACGACAGCCAAAACATTAGCATGGACATTAAATATTCCAGTGGTAGGCTTTTCCAGCCTAGCAGCACTGGCTTGGAGCGGATATCAAGAATACATTAATACAACATCAGCAGATTCAGCTTCAACAACAGATGAGGCAGAATCAACATTCTGGATTATTCCATTGATGGATGGTCGTCGTGCTCAAGTATATACGTCGTTATTTGAGTTTCGAGCTAATCACATAACTGAGACAGAGCAGACTCTATCTTTGCCCCATCGTTTAGAAGAAGATCGCATTATGCTAATGGATCACTGGATGAATCAAATAGCAGAGCAATATCAAGCAGTATCTGAACAAGAGCGCCCGGATCATATTTTGATCGTAGGTGAAACACCGAATCATCAAGAACGAGCAGAGCAACTACGAGATATAGTAAAAGGCAGACTGACTATAGTAGAGTGTGGATTGGATGCAGGTTGTGCAGGAGAAATAGGAGCAAGTCTTCTTTTCACTGAAACATATGATGAGACGCATCATCTATTGCCTAATTACACCCAGTTGTCAGAAGCAGAAGCGAATTTGCTACGCCAATCGAAATAGAAAGGAAGTGTGCTCATGGCATTATTGTACGAGCAGAATCAACAGCAACCTGTGCTACGTAAAATGACGATTGACGATATTCCAGAAGTGATGGAGATTGAACATGAAGCGTTCACACTGCCCTGGACAGAAGAAGCGTTCCGCAATGAATTGACGATGAACCATTTTGCCCGTTATATGGTTATGGTGATCGATGGACGCACGATCGGTTATGCAGGCATGTGGACGATTATGGATGAAGCGCATGTGACTAATATTGCAATTCGAGAAGCCTATCGTGGACGCAAACTGGGTGAAGGGTTGTTAATTGAATTGATGAACTGGGCGCTAGAATTAGGCATGATACGCATGACACTTGAAGTACGTGTCTCTAATGAGATTGCTCAGCAATTATATATGAAGCTTGGATTTACCAATGCAGGTATTCGCAAAGGATATTATTCTGATAATAATGAAGATGCCATGATTATGTGGTGTGAGCTATCAGACGCGCAAGATCAGCTGGAAGGAAGCGTGGAATAAACATGATGCAACAAGATAGACAAAGTGAAGGATGCCATATTCTAGCGATAGAGACGAGCTGTGACGAGACGTCAGTGTCTATTGTGCGAGATGGTAAAATCGTGCTATCCAATCTCGTATCAAGTCAGATTGAGACGCACAAAGCGTTTGGCGGTGTTGTGCCGGAGGTAGCCTCACGTAAGCATGTGGAAAGTATCACATTGATGATCGAAGAAGCGATCAACGAATCGGGCGTATCGTTACAAGACATTTCTGCTATCGCTGTTACACAAGGGCCTGGTCTGGTAGGCGCATTATTAGTAGGGATTATGGCGGCGAAAAGTTTAGCATTTGCGCTGGACAAACCATTAATCGGAACACATCATATCGCAGGGCATATTTATGCTAACAATTTAACCGCAGATATCCAGTATCCTTCGATGGCGCTGGTCGTATCCGGTGGACATACAGAGTTGGTGTTATTACAATCAGAAGGTCAATTTGAATTGATCGGTAGCACACGTGATGATGCTGTAGGTGAAGCTTACGACAAAGTAGCTCGTGCTTTGGGATTCCCTTATCCTGGTGGCCCGTATGTAGATAACCTGGCGATGGAAGCAGGATCGGCAGTGGCTTTGCCACGAGTATGGTTAGAAGCAGATTCATATGATTTCAGTCTTAGTGGATTGAAGTCGGCTGTTCTTAATGTAGTCAATCAGAAAAAGATGCGTGGCGAAGAACCGATGATAGGCGAGATTGCACGTGGATTTCAAGAATCAGTGGTTGAAGTATTGGTGGAAAAAGCAGTACGCGCTGTCAAACAGTATGGAGCCAAGCAGTTGTTATTGTGCGGCGGTGTAGCTGTGAATCGTGGACTACGAGCGAATCTAACCGAGCGTTGTGAAAAGGAACAGATTCAGTTATTGATTCCACCATTTGAATATTGTACAGACAATGCTGCTATGATCGGAGCGGCTGCGTATCTGAAATGGAAACATCAACAATTTACTGCATTAGATATGAAAGCAGAACCTTCTTTTTCGCTTGAAAAATGGTCAGTTACGTATCAACCTGTTCCACAAACAGAAAATAGTATTGATTAATACGAATTTTATATCAAAATATAAAAAACCGTTGTCTCTTTTAAGGAGATAACGGTTTTTTTGAAGTTGCGCTACAGAATCAAAAGAGAATCATAATTGGAAAATATGGAAGCATTATTTTTAAATAGAATCAGAGTGACAAATAAATAAATTGTGAAAATAATCTGTTAGCAGAAGTAAGTAATTATGTTATATATATTCTACTGCATAGATGATATGCCACAGTAATTATAATTGCATGTTTGTGTAATCAGGCGTTTACAGAAAACGTTAGAATGAAGAGCGATTTGTCAAGATGTTAACAAAGTTATCCACATATCCCCCACAAAGTGTGCATAAGTACAAAATAAGTGATTATACGAAGCTTTTTCAAAATCATGAAATAGGGGATATGTTTATCACCTTATTTGCTCAAAATCTGTGGATAATGTGCATAACTCGGTGGATAAATATGGATATGGACAGAAAATAGTATAATAACAGTGAAAAATGACCCTTATGGGTCATTTTTTATAGTGAATAAATCGTTATTTTTGTGGATAACTTTGTTCGTAAACTTTTTTACTTGATTTTAATAAATGTTTTGATCTTTTACAATTCCGTGTACAAGTATTGACAAAATAGCTTATGATTCTACAGCTAATGTCTCCCACTCTTCATAAGCGTGTTCCAAAGACTGTTGCAAATCAGCAATTTCTGCTTGATGTTTTTGTACTTGTTCATAGTCTTGGTAGACTTCAGGTAGCGTCAATTGTTGCTCTAATTCACCGATACGTTCTTCCCAATCCGCGATTTCTTTTTCCAATTGTTCTGTACGGCGTTGACGGTTACGTTCGTCTCGTTTGGCTTGTTTGCTTTCTTCATAAGAGTTAGCAACAGATTCTTCAGTGGTAGCTGTTGAAGTCGAATTATTTTTGGATTGTAGCAACGCATTTTCTGTCGCTATTTCAAGTAATTCTTGCTTTTTGATTAAATAATCATCGAAATTACCCAGATAAGCAGTTAAGCCTTCCGGTCGAAGTTCTAAGATTCGTTCAGCCATTTTATTTAAAAAGTACCGATCATGCGAAATAAATAGTAGGGTGCCTTCATAATCCATCAATGCTGATTCCAATACTTCTTTACTCATCAAATCGAGATGGTTGGTAGGCTCATCCAGAATCAACATATTTGCATCAAGCAACATCAACTTGGTTAAAGATACTCTCGCTTTTTCGCCACCGCTAAGCGCAGATATTTTTTTGAGTACATCTTCACCGCTAAATAAAAAGTTACCTAGCACTGTACGAATACGCACTTCTTCCAGATGGGAGAAGCTACTCCATACTTCTTCAAGTACTGTATTATTTGGATTCAGATGACCTTGTTCTTGATCATAATAACCAATTTTTACTTTGGCTCCCCATTCAATCTTGCCTGTATCAGGTTCATGTTCATCAATAAGTGCTTTGAGCATAGTTGTTTTGCCGGTTCCGTTAGGTCCGATAAGCGCAACCATATCTCCACGTCTTAATTCAAATGAAATCGGCTCAAATAATTTCTGCTTATCTTCATAGGACAACGTAAGCTGATGTACACGCAATACTTCTTTACCGGATACCAC
Organism: Paenibacillus sp. KACC 21273; assembly: GCF_028736095.1. Taxonomy (NCBI): domain Bacteria; kingdom Bacillati; phylum Bacillota; class Bacilli; order Caryophanales; family Paenibacillaceae; genus Paenibacillus; species Paenibacillus sp. KACC 21273. The sequence continues at coordinate 4,118,768 of NZ_CP117876.1, read as the reverse complement.
AGAGACACCGAATGAGAAGTTAGCTTTCTTGAGATCACCGGCAGGGCGATCCAATCGATCCATTTTATCGAGTGCTTTACGACGACTTTGAGCACGTTTGGTGGTAGAAGCTCTTACAATATTTTTCTGCACAAAAGCTTCCATACGAGCAATCTCGCCTTGTTGCTTATCGAACTGCTTCATAGCTGTTTCGTATTCAGCGGCTTTGATATCAATATAGCGACTGTAGTTACCGGTATAACGTTTGGAACGATGACGTTCGATCTCAACAATCGTTGTAACTAAGCGATCTAGAAAATAACGGTCATGCGATACGACTACTAATGAGCCAGAATAACCGCGTAAATAATCTTCTAGCCATGTTAATGTATCAATATCCAGATGGTTGGTCGGTTCATCCAACATTAATAGATCAGGCGCTTGTAGAAGAATACGGGCTAAAGCAAGTCTTGTTTTCTGACCGCCACTTAACGTATCAATAGTAGTATCTTGGGAAAAGTCACCAAAACCCATACCATGTAAAATACTGCGAATACGAGTATCCATTTCATATCCACCTTGTTCGCGGAACCATTCCGAGCGTTCAGCATAGCGGGCAAGTAGATCGGCATATCCTTTATCATCTTCCATCATAGCAGGATCAGCAATCTGCTGTTCCATTGTCCGTAATTCTTGTTCGGTATCGATCAAGTTCGCATACACAGAACGCATTTCTTCGCCGATCGTACTCCCTTGATGCAATCCGCTATTTTGCGCTAGATAACCAAGCGTCATCTCTTTGTTGCGGAAAATCTGTCCACTATCGTAAGACATTTCACCAGCAATAATTTTGAGCAACGTGGATTTGCCTGCGCCATTGACTCCAACAAGACCGATCCGTTCTCTTTCTTCGACTTGTAGATTTAAGCCTTCCAAAATAGGGGTAATTCCATATCGTTTTGTAATTCCATTTGCTTGCAGTAACATTGACTTATCGAGCCTCCACATCATCTATATAATGGACAATCATATATTTGTATAAAAAGAGTTATTGTATTTAGTTTACATGAAAGGATGTTAATTTGCACCGTATGATCATTTTTAATAGAAGGTGAAGTTGGTTTTTGGAAAGAAGAATGATACACTGTCACTATCGGGATTTTTGCGAAATTTGCAATGGTCATTCAGGCTTATTATTCCTATGACAGCCTGGTCTGTATTAGGAGGTAAACGATGGAAATGATCTCAAATAAACAACGTTTACGACAAGAATTAAAGCGTAAGCGTATGGCTTTAACTCCTGAACAACGAATACAAGAATCAGCAGACATTTGTGCTGCTGCTGCATCATATATGAATCAACTGCGTCAACAGAAAAAGAAATCTGCGTTAACTATATTTACTTACCTAGCATATCGAGATGAACCGGATACGATGCCATTATTACATCAATGCTGGCAAGCAGGAGATACTGTACTTGCTCCACGAATTGATGCAAAGCAAGATGCACTATTTCATGTATACCCAATTACAGGTGTTCATGATATCGAACCGGGTGCTTATGGTATTCCTGAACCGAGACATCATTTGTCTGCATTACCAGAATCGCAATGGGATCAGATTGATCTTATACTTGTACCGGGACTTGGTTATGATCGACAAGGTGGACGGATCGGTTACGGTGGCGGATATTATGATCGTTTTATGTCCAAGTTACAGCAACATTTATCTGATTTGCCGGTATGCGGAGCGTTTGTTTTTGGCACGCAAATCACGGAAAAGATTCCTATGGAATCGCATGATTTCCGTATCGACGTGCTGTTTATGGCGTCTGAATATGTGCTAATCGATAAATAGAAATAGTAGATAGTATCAATACCAGTAAAGATCGTAGGCGGGATGAATATACATGACTGATAACCACAATCAAGAGTACGAAGGATTACCAACACCGACAGGGAAATTGACTCATTTTAATGAGCAAGGTCGCGCCCGAATGGTTGATATTTCAGATAAAGAAAGTACATCACGTACAGCTATAGCGGTAACAACAGTGAAAATGCTCCCTACGACATTGTCTGCGATCAAAGCAGGGCAAATCGGCAAAGGAGATGTACTCGCTGTTGCACAGGTAGCTGGTATTCAAGCGGCAAAGCGTACATCCGATTGGATTCCAATGTGTCATCCGTTGCCATTGACCGGTGTAAATATTATGTTTGACGATAACGATCATGATGAACTTCAGATCAAAGTACAAGTCAAAACAGAAGGCAAAACCGGCGTCGAAATGGAAGCTTTGACAGCAGCATCAGCGGTTGCTTTAACCGTATATGATATGTGTAAAGCATTACAAAAAGATATGGTGATTGGGCCAACGATGTTGTGGTCGAAAAGCGGCGGAAAAAGTGGAGATTTTAAAAGAGAAGAATAGAAGTCATCCATATGTAGCATTTAGCCGAATATTATAGAGTAAGAATAGTGATCCACCTGAACACATGAAAATAGTTGTAATCAATAGATGAATATGCCAGATAGACGGGGAGGGTGAGAGCATGGTTTGGAGAACAGCTATTCTTACAGCCAGTGACAAAGGTGCACGAGGAGAAAGAGAAGACACCAGTGCACAAGTCATTCGCGAATTAATTGAAGAAGAGTTAGGTGGAGAAATTGTTGAATACCGGGTCGTGCCTGATGAGCCTGATGAGATCATTGCTGCATTGATTGAGATGACAGAGTACTTCAATGCTGATTTGGTATTAACCACAGGAGGAACAGAACTAGCTCAGCGTGATGTAACCCCTGAAGCCACACGTCGTGTCATTCAACGCGAAGTACCCGGCATGGCAGAAGCGATGCGAGCTACAGTAATGAAAAAGAATCGTTCGGCAATGCTATTTCGCGGGATCTGTGGTATTCGTGAACGTAGTCTGATTGTGAACTTGCCAGGCACTCCCAAAGGTGTACACGAGCATCTAGCAGCAATTATGGATCAATTACCTGAAGCGTTGTTAATGATTACCGGACAGTACAGCAATACCGATGAGCGTTGAGACTGATGAAGTGTATACAGCAGAGTGATTGATGTTCCACAATTTTTTTGCTTAAAGAATTGTGCTTTTTTGTCGTTAACTTATAATAGGGCTAAAGATGAAGTGTACATTTCGATATGCTATGATGAAACAGACAAAGCACGCTTTGTCTCATGAATAAGGAGGAATACCGAATGCTAACTGGTATAGGACCTACTGGATTTATATTGTTGATTGTATTGGCGCTTATTTTATTTGGTCCGAACAAATTACCTGAATTAGGACGTGCAGTAGGACGAACTTTCCGTGAATTTAAGGAAGGTACACGCGATATGATGAAAGATGAAGATACAACATCTAAGACTCGTACCGACTCGATCCAGTCCGCAGAAGTGATTCCACCTGCTCAACCAGAAGATAAACGTTAAAGAATGTAGACGATTCCGAATCCCTTCCCTACGGAAGGGATTTTCTTTTGAGATAGGAGGAACATATGGATAATCCTGAAAAGCAGATGTCTTTGATCGAACATATAGGAGAGTTACGGCGTAGATTGATTGTTATTATTGCTGTATTGTTTCTAGGGATGATTTTGGGACTATTTGTAGCTCAACCGATTTATCAGTATTTAGTAGCCGCAGAGACCGCACGAAATCTGGTATTTCATGTATTCTCATTTTGGGACGGTATCGGGTTGTATATGAAAATTGCAATGGTAGTTGCTTTGTTGCTAACTCTACCAGTGACGGTATACCAGATATGGGCATTTGTAAGTCCAGGACTTTTAGATAAAGAACGCCGAGCGGCATTACGTTATGTTCCTTTTGTATTTATGATGTTTTTGTTAGGCGTTTTATTTGCCTATTATGTTGTATTTCCAATGGCGCTGACGTTTACATCCAATGTGACTCGGAATATGGGACTTGCTGAAACGTATGGAGTGGTGCAATACTTTACTTTTATGTCCAATATCGTGTTTCCTGTAGCGGCTCTGTTTGAATTACCTATCTTGATTATGTTTTTGACGACTTTACGTATCTTGAATCCAGCACTTTTGCGGAAATTACGAAAAATCGCTTATCTTGTACTCGTATTTATAGCTATTGTGATTACCCCACCGGATTTTGTATCGGATATTTTAGTTGCTATTCCATTGTTATTTTTATATGAATTAAGTGTTATTTTGTCTGGGATCGTTTATCGTAAGCAACAACGATCAGACGCTATAAGGCTCGATGAAGAACTGCAAAAGTACGACTAACTTCAACTCAACAAGTGATATTAAGATATCAATCAAAAGAAAAGAGCATTTTTGCAATAGCGTTGATCTGACAAATCAGACAAAGCTAGTCAAAATGCTCTTTTTTAATGTGCATTTTTCTAAAAAAATCACTATCTTTTTTGAAGAGCAACTATTATAAATAGAAGAGAGAAAATAGAAATTATTCTGGAATATAGAAAGGAAAACAAAATAATCGTCAAAATATGACAAATACTGCAAAAAAGCATAGATAAAGCAAAAAAGAGCGACTTTTGTTCAGTATTTGTACAGAGTGGTTGTACTAAAATGGTAAGGGAAGGAACGAAAAAGGGGATAAATATCATGAAAAAAATATCGTTTTTATTGACTACATTTGCGTTGATTTTTATTTTGCCATTACTGGGGAGTCTGGCAAAATGGGACGGATTACCTCCGGGATACGGAGTATTTCCTGTACAGAATAATGTACAAGATCCTGGATTTAACTTAATCTATTTTATAGGAGCATGTGTGATTGCTGCTTTTATACTTGCCTTTTTGTTATTTCCACGTTTGTTTGGATTTAAAAAAGAGAAAACGGTACGTGTTGTCCGATCAAAAGTAGCTTTTCCGATCTGGTTCTGGGCTGCTTTTCCAATATTATTGATCTGCTGGTTTATTATATGGTCTCGCGCAGGATTTGTAAGTTTACTTGAACCGTATACTTTTGTACCATTATGGTGGGCATTTATTTTAATTTTGGATGGTATCGTATACAAAAGAAATAACGGGGTTTCTCTTTTATCCAGCAAGCTATACATAATGCAGTTGCTGGCAATTGTTTCTTGTTTTAGTTGGTTTGCGTTTGAATATTTGAACTTTTTTGTTATGGAAAATTGGTATTATCCAAATAAAGATGTATTTTCGAACTTTGGTAATATTTTTTGGTTTGCGTTGTCGTATACTACTGTATTACCAGCGATTATCGAATGGTATTTATTGCTTCAGACGTTTCCAGCTTTGAAAAAGAGGTACAGCAATGGACCTAAAATTCATTTAAACAAACCATTGCTTATAGGGTTCTATATCGTAGGGTTGATCCTTGCTTTTGCAATGGGATATTTCCCGTTCGAGTTGTTCTTTGTATTATGGGTGGCATTGGTGCCTATGTTATCAGCAGCTATGGGATTAATCGGTTTTTGGACACCATTTACATCGATTAAGAATGGTAATTGGTCGCCGCTTCTGTTAATAGCGATTGCTACCGTAGCGAATGGTTTCTTCTGGGAAATGTGGAACTTTGGTAGTGAATGGTTTAATCAGGGGATTCCAGTCAATCCGAATTATTGGAAATATTCTGTTCCTTATTTAGATAAAATTCATATCTTTTCAGAAATGCCTATTTTGGGCTATTTCGGTTATTTATTCTTTGGCGTCAATTGTTGGGTTATTTGGCTAACAGGTGCATATGTATTTAAATTTGATCCTAATTTTGAAATTGTAGGAACAGGGGATAAAGCGAGGGAACACTAATGATATGGAAAGATCAAAAATATACAGTGATTGAAGAGATCGCCGATCATGGAAGTAAGGCGATCTATCGTTGCATTGATAATCTTTCCGGACAAACAGTTATTGCCAAGGTTCTAGGAGCCAAAGCATCCACATATGAAGCAGTGATGCGTATTAAAAAAGAATACAAAATGCTATCCGAACTGAAAGGTGCAGTAGACGGTGTAATCCAACCGATTCAACTTGAAGAACGCGGTGGTTTTTTTGTACTTACTTTGGAAGATATCGATGGGCAATCGCTACGCAATATAATCCGGGATGAGCCGTTAGAAATATCAACGATTTTGCGCTTAGCGATCAAAATTGTTGATATTGTTGGACGTATCCATGAACAGCAGATTATTCATAAAGACCTCAAACCTGCTAATTTAATCTGGAACCGTGAAAGCGATCAGATTCAAATTATCGACTTTGATCTATCTGTCAAACTCACCAATGAAAAGCAAGAATTTCAAAATGCAGGCGTGATGGAAGGAACATTATCATACATTTCACCTGAACAAACAGGACGGATTAATCGTAATATCGATTACCGTTCTGACTTTTATTCTCTAGGTGTTGTATTGTACGAAATGGTTACCGGGCAAAAGCCACATCCTGCTGAGTCAGTTGTAGAACAGATCTATGCGATTATAGCCAAAAAGCCAATCTCACCGTATGAGCTTTCAAATGGTGAAATTGCTCGTCCATTATCGGATATCATTATGAAACTGTTAGAAAAATCACCGGAGGATCGTTATCGCAGTGCCTACGGGATCAAAGCGGATCTTAGAAAATGCTATGATCCTCAAGCTGATTTTCAGATCGGACATGAAGACCGTTTAAGTCTATTTCATATTCCACAACGATTGCATGGACGTGATGAAGAGTTAAGTAAAATGAAACGCATTTTGACCGAAGGGATTCAAGAGCGAGTTCAATTGGCATTAGTATCTGGAGAAGCAGGAATAGGTAAAACTTCTTTTGTAAATGAGCTACACAGCTTTATTTCACAAGAACGTGGTTATTTTATTCAAGGAAAATTCGAACAGTACAACAAAAATATTCCGTATAGTGCTATTATTCAAGCTTTTCGTACATTGCTGGTGCAGTATCTCAAAGGACTGCCTGAAGAAAAGCAACAACTACAGCATTCTCTTCGTAATTGTCTGGGTAACAATGCAGGTGTTATCACCAAATGGTTGCCTGAATTAGAGCAAATACTCGGTATACAGCCGATGCTAGAACCACTCAATCCTACAGAAGAAAACAATCGATTTTTCTTATCATTTATACGTTTTCTTGAAGGGTTAACCGCAGGACAACGACCACTGGTTTTATTTCTAGACGATCTACAATGGGCAGATGTATCCAGTATTCAATTGGTAGGACGATTGATGGAAAGTAGCAGTCTCAAAAAGCTATTTATTATCGGTTCGTATCGTGCTAATGAAGTCAATCCTGGTCATCCGTTAGCGACAGCGTTGCAGGAGATAGAAGCACAGGCAATGGTGCATCATATTGAATTGACTTCGTTATCTGCACTGCATGTACAACATCTGATCGAAGATACATTAGGTACAACAACAGCGACCATTATTGAGCCTTTACGCGACAATATCTATCACCAGACCAAAGGGAATCCCTTTTTTATCCATGAAATTTTAAAAGATTTGTACAAAAATAAAGCGATCTTTTTTGATGATCAATTAGGCACATGGAATCTGAATCAGGCGCAAGTTACACAGATGACGATGAATGAAGATCTGATTGATTATCTGATTAGTAAAATGCAAACATTGCCTGTACACATGCAACATATTCTTGGATTAGCTGCTGCTATTGGTCGTAGTTTTGATTGGCAAATTCTTCATCTGGTCAGCGATGCTACCCCTACAGTGATCATAGAGTCTTTAACCCAGGCAGTTCAAGACGATATTATTACACCTCTGCATTCCAATTATCAAATGCTAAGCAGTGTAGAAGAAGTAAGTATCGAATTGAAGCAGTTAGATGTTCCATTTGCATTCGGACATGATAAGCTTCAGCAAGCATTGTATCAAATGCTAGATCCACAGAGTCGTCAAAGTCTACATCTACAGATCGGATGGTTATTGTTAGATCACTGGTCAGTCGATAAAGTGCGTGAAAATAGTATGGATATCGCAGGGCATTTGAACAAAGGAATATCGTTAGTTCAATCGACTCAAGAGCGTGAGCGAATTATTCAGATCAATCTTCGAGCTGCCAAGCGTGCAAAAGAAGCATTTGGTTATGAGATTGCATGCCAGTTTCTTGAAATGGCACTCAGCCTTTTGGATACGGACAGTTGGACAACAGATTATCAGACTACATTTGACCTGTATTATCTGTATAGCGAATGTTCTTATCTTGTTCATCAACTGGAGTCGGCAGATCAAGCCAGTCTTGTATTAATCAATCATGTAAAGACACCGCTCGAACTCGCTACCATCTATGAAATGCAGTCTAACCATTATATGTATCTTGGAATGATGAAAGAAGCGATAGATGCTGGTAAATTAGGTCTGGCGAGTCTTGGTATGTCTGTGCCGACCAAGCTGAATATGGCGATTGTAGGCAAAGAGATTATACGCGTCAAACTAAAGCTTCGTGGCAAAACAACTCATCAATTATTGCATGGCCCTGAAGTGCAAGATGAGAAAATCAAATTAGTAATGCGCTTGTTAGTAAGTTTTATTCCGCCTGCTTTTATTTCAGGCGAACAGACACTATTTGCATGGGCTGTTTTGAAAAAAACGTATCTATCGATCCAATATGGAAATGGGCCTGAATCAGCAGGTGCCTATATCGGATATGCGATGCTATTGTCAGGTATGGGCGATCTCAAAGGTGCAAAAGATTATGGAAAACTGGCGATCGATATTAATGAGAAGTTCAATGATCTACAGTGGCGTAGCCTTGTTAAAGTGTTATATACCTTATTTTGCTACAGTTGGAGTCATGAGTGGGAGCTGTTAGAAGAACAGTATAGTCAAGCGATTGATTCCAGTATACTGTCTGGTGATATGTTGTATCTAGCGCATGCTTGTTATTATATCAATCTCTGGAATCCAGCACTTGAAATTGAAAAGTATCTGCAAGAAAGCGATCAGATGATATCTATGATCGAAAATACCAAATACAAAGAAGCGCTAGCAACCGCCCATCTATCACGTCAGAAGTTTCGCGTACTTGCCGGAGAATTGAAGCAGACCGATTCATTTGACGATGATTCTTTTAGCGAACAAGCGTATTTGGAGCAGTTGACGGCTGCCAATTATTACTCGGGAATTGCTATTTATTATATTAACAAAATCCAGATTGCTTTTATTTTTGAAAATTATCGGCAAGCGCTGGAATATATCGATAAAGCTTACAAAGTTGTTGGGACACTGGCAGGTTCAACATTTTTGGAAGAGTTCTCGTTTTATACGTTTATGAATATTGCAGCTTGTTATGATGAGCTAAGCGTAGGAGAGAAGCAGACTGCCCGTCTACGTATGCGCAAAGAGTACCGAAAAATGAAAAAATGGGCAATTCATTTTCCGCATAACTTTTTAACCCAGCAACATATGATGAAAGCTGAATGGTTACGGATCAATCGCAAATACAAAGAAGCAGAAAAATATTATCATCTTGCGTTATCCTCTAGTGGACATGGTAATTTTACGCGTTACAAAGCGATAGCAAGCGAACAAATTGCCCGTTTCTACAAATCCAGAACGTTAAATGAATTGGCGGCTTACTTTTTCAAGCAAGCTTCTTATTATTATTCGGTCTGGGGTGCCAAAGCCAAAGTAGAACATCTGGAAAAACAATATCAAGACTTGATGTATCATGTGCAGTGGATTCCATCACATACAGAGACTACACTCACTTCTTCTACCGATAATATCGATATTCATTTGTTATTCAAAGCATCACAGATGATCTCCAAAGAAATTGATCTTGATCAATTGCTACAAAAAATCATGGAAGTTGTGATTATGAATGCAGGTGCAGAACGCGGTTGTATGATTATGCAATCCAACTTCTCACTGTGGGTAGAAGGGGAATACAATCATGCAGGCAATAAAATGGATATTGTCTTGCACCATGATCAAGACCGAGAACAACATCACCATTTCCCATGGGAAATCATTGATTATGTTGCCCATAGTGGGCAAACGTTGCTTCATAGCGATGCTCGCTCTGGAATCGGACTAGCGGCGTATTCGTATATTACAGAACATCAACCTAAATCTGTATTATGTATGCCGTTATACAATCAGAACAAATTGATTGCTATTATTTATCTGGAAAATAATTTGATGACAGGTGCATTTACCAATGAGCGTCTAAAAATGATTAATTTGTTATCCAGAGACATGGTCTATTCTATAGAAAATGCTAGTCTTTATGCCAATATGGAGAGCCTGGTGGCAGAACGCACAGAAGAATTGGCAATCAAAAATGAAGAACTAAGTAAATACTTTAACATTGTAGATAAAAATGTAATTATCGTTCAAACGAATCTGCTGGGCGAAATTACGATGGTCAGCGAAGAATTCTGTCTTATGACCGGGTATGCACGCGAAGAATTGATCGGTACTAAGCACCATTTCTTATATTCCAAAGATCGCCGCGAAGGTTCTTACGATATCTTTGTGATGAATGAAGAAAATACATGGAATGGCGAATTGATTCAACCGAAAAAAAATAAAAGTCTGTTATGGTTAGCTATGATTATCGAGCCTATTTTGAATCATAATCAGATTATAGGGTATACGTTTATCGGTCATAATATTACAGACAAAAAGAAAATTGAACGTATCTCGATTATAGATGATCTAACAGGTTTGTATAATCGTCGACACTTTAACGATCGTATTGTGCACAAAATCTTAAAAGCAGCTAAAGAGCAAAAAGGGCTTGCTTTTATGTTGTTAGATATCGATCATTACAAAAAGTACAACGATACGTATGGTCATTATGAAGGCGATCATGTATTACGGATGATCGGTTCTACACTAACAGCTCAGATGCGCAAAAGAACAGATATGGCTTTTCGTCTGGGCGGGGAAGAATTTGCTATTTTGCATATTAGTACAGGCATTGAAGAAGCTCATGAATTTGCTGAATCATTGCGTGCTTGTATCGAAGAATTGCGTATTCCTCATAATCAAAATGACGCTAGCCCGTATATTACTGTTTCGGTAGGTCTGGCGGTTGTGACCGCGGTAGATGATGAACTGACTGAAGAAAAGATTTATCGACTGGCAGATGAAGCGTTATATCGTTCCAAAACCAAAGGTAGAAACTGCGTTACAATCAACGTTTTATAAAGCAAAAGAAATCAACGTGAAGATATCCAAATCACGTTGATTTCTTTTTTTATAACCAGAATGATGTTTTATTCCCTGGGATTGGGTAATTGTAAGAGTGATTGTATGGTGCGTTATTTCTTATTTTGAACCGAACTTTTATAAATTTACACAAAGAGACTTGAAATTATCGCTCAAGTTGAGTATCATAAAGTTGGTTGTTAGCACTGAAAGGTGTCGAGTGCTAATTACATAAATAACAACCATCACATGAAACAAATCAATATATTATTTTAAGGAGGCTATTTTTCATGATCAAACCTTTAGGTGAACGTGTATTGGTAGAAGCGATCGAACAGGAACAAACAACTTCATTTGGTATTGTCCTTCCAGACTCTGCTAAAGAAAAGCCGCAAGAAGGCAAAATTATTGCTGTAGGTAGCGGTCAATTAAAAGATGGAGTGCGTATTCCTTTGGAAGTAAAAGAAGGCGATCGTGTCCTTTTCTCCAAATATGCTGGAACAGAGATTAAATTCGAAGGTAAAGAATATTTGATTATGAAAGAAAGCGATATTCACGCTATTCTATCTTAATACCAACGAATATACATTTACACAGTCGGTATACGCCGATCTGTCATTATAATGATTTTAAAATATCAAGGAGGTAACTATTCTTATGGCTAAAGAAATTAAATTCAGTGAAGATGCTCGTCGCGCAATGCTTCGTGGTGTAGATGCTCTTGCAAATGCGGTAAAAGTTACATTGGGACCTAAAGGACGTAACGTTGTTCTTGAGAAAAAATTCGGTAGCCCATTGATCACAAATGATGGTGTAACAATTGCAAAAGAAATCGAACTAGAAGATGCTTTCGAAAACATGGGAGCTCAATTAGTAAAAGAAGTTGCTACTAAAACGAACGATGTTGCTGGTGATGGTACAACAACAGCTACTGTTTTGGCTCAAGCGATGATTCGTGAAGGTCTTAAAAACGTAACTGCTGGTGCTAACCCTATGGTTATCCGTAAAGGGATTGAAAAAGCGGTTCGTGCTGCTGTTCAAGAATTGCAAAGCATTTCTAGACATGTGGAAGACAAACAGTCTATCGCTCAAGTAGCATCTATTTCTGCGGCTGACGAAGAAGTAGGTCAATTGATCGCTGAAGCTATGGAAAAAGTAGGTAAAGACGGTGTTATCACTGTTGAAGAATCTCGTGGATTCGCTACTGAACTTGAAGTCGTAGAAGGTATGCAATTCGACCGTGGATATCTTTCTCCATACATGATTACAGATACAGATAAAATGGAAGCTGTTCTAGAAAATCCATATATCTTGATCACAGACAAAAAAATTACTAACACACAAGAAATCTTGCCATTGCTTGAAAAAGTAGTACAACAAAGCAAACCATTGGTATTGGTTGCTGAAGATATCGAAGGCGAAGCATTGGCTATGCTTGTTGTAAATAAATTGCGTGGTACATTCAATGCTGTAGCTGTTAAAGCTCCAGGATTCGGTGACCGTCGTAAAGCTATGTTGCAAGATATCGCTGCTCTTACAGGTGGTCAAGTGATCACTGAAGAATTGGGTCTAGACCTAAAAACAGCAACAATCGAGCAATTGGGTACAGCACGTCAAGTACGTGTAACCAAAGAAAACACAATCATCGTAGACGGTTTTGGAGACAAAGCGGATATTGATGCTCGTGTGAACCAAATTCGTTCCCAACTGGAAGAAACAACTTCCGAGTTCGACAAAGAGAAATTGCAAGAGCGTCTAGCTAAATTAGCTGGCGGTGTTGCAGTTATCAAAGTCGGTGCAGCAACAGAAACAGAATTGAAAGAGCGCAAACTACGCATCGAAGATGCTTTGAACGCAACTCGCGCTGCGGTTGAAGAAGGTATCGTATCTGGTGGTGGTACAGCGCTTGTGAACGTATATGCAGCAGTATCTGCTGTACAAGTTACAGGCGACGAGCAAACAGGCGTAAACATCGTACTACGTGCTCTTGAAGAGCCTATCCGCACAATCGCTGCGAATGCTGGACAAGAAGGTTCTGTAATCGTTGAGCGTCTGAAAAAAGAAGTAGTTGGTATTGGTTACAATGCAGCTACAGGCGAATGGGTAAACATGTTTGAAGCGGGTATCGTTGACCCTGCGAAAGTAACTCGTTCTGCACTACAAAATGCAGCTTCTGTAGCAGCTATGTTCTTAACAACAGAAGCAGTTATCGCTGACAAACCAGAACCTGCTGGCGCTGGTGGCGCTCCTGATATGAGCGGTATGGGTGGCATGGGAGGAATGGGTGGAATGATGTAAAACAGAAAAGAATCCTTGATATAAAAGGATTTTGAACTGTTTTATCATTATACTGACCATATTTCGACCATAATAAATTTATAAAAAAGAAGCTTCTCATTAGTTGCATAAACTTTTGAGAAGCTTCTTTTTTATGTAATACTATTATAATATTTGACCATCGATCATAGTCCATTGTACTTGAAAGTCATCATCCAGTAGCACTAAATCTGCATCCATACCTACTGCAATTGCTCCTTTTTGCTGTAGACCCAGAATACGTGCTGGCGTAGTGGATGCCATCTGTACAGCATCTGTCAAAGAAATTCCTGTTTCAACCGTATACCGAAGTGCCTCATTCATCGTAACTGTACTTGAAGCTAGTGTTCCATCATGTAATCTAGCCACGCCATTGGTTACCGTTACATGGTGACCTCCAAACAGATAATCCCCGTCTCCCATACCCATCGCTTGTAAAGCATCTGTGATCAAAACGATACCTTCAGCACCTTTTGAACGATGCATTAATCGAATAATAGCAGGATGCAAATGAATATGGTCTACAATCGCTTGAAGGCTAACATGTTCTTCTTCAAAAGCAGCGATAACAATTCCTGGATCACGATGATGGATCGGTCGCATCCCGTTAAAGCAATGTGTAACATGACTTGCACCAGCTGCAAATGCTTTTTTAGCTTCTTCGTAAGTCGCATCCGAATGAGCAATAGATATAATAACACCCTGTTCTTTGAGAAATGAGATTAGTTCCATCCCTCCCGGTAACTCTGGAGCAATCGTCACCATTTTAATCAGAGAGTCGGCTTCTTTAAAGATCATCTTCATTTCTTCTAGATCAGGATGACGTAAATACTTTTCATTTTGCATACCTTTACGTATTGGATTTAAATAAGGCCCTTCTAAGTGAATGCCTGCGATCTTAGCGCCTACTTCGTGACCGGCGACACGTTTCACATTGTCGATCATCGCTAAAAGATCTTCAATTGTAGAACTGACAGAAGTAGCGAGAAAAGAAGTACATCCTGTAGAAGCACATGTACGAGACACTTCTTGTATACTTTCTTCACGACCATCCATCATATCAAAACCATGGGCTCCATGAATATGAACATCGATCATGCCAGGGATTAACCGATATCCTTTACAATCGATTTGTTGATATTGTTCATGTGTAGAAATAGGGGCTGTATCCATCTTTACAATTTTTCCATTTTGGATTCCTACATGAACAAGGGTTAAAGTTTCATTTGGAAGTACCAGTTCTACATTTTGCAAAATAGTATACATAGATATGCTCATCCTTATGATATGACTTAGTCATTATAATCTATTCTATGTTCATCCTCTTGATCAATAATAACCGTAATATTGTTCTGACTAAGTATTTCTTTTAATGGGTTAGGAACAGGCTGATTGGTAATTAAAATATCTACATGATCAAAATCTAATCGATAAAATGATTTACTTGTAAATTTAGTATGATCTACTACTACAATGACTTGATCTGATCTTCTAGCTATTTCCTGCTTCACCCGGGCATCTTCTTCATAAGAGTAGTAGATACCATCTGAACCGATAGCTACAGCCCCAATAAAAGCTTTATCTGCGCGAATCTGACTCAGTTTATCAAGAATAGAAGGACCAAATAAAGAACGGTTTTTTACATTTAAATAACCACCAAGCAAATAAATTTGCATATCTTCTCGATCTGATAAGATACCTACATTATCAATAGAGTGAGTAATAACGGTGAGATGTTGAGCTTTAATTTGTTCTGCGACAAATTGTACAGTCGTGGATACATCCAAAATAATCGTTTCATGATCTTGAATAAGTTGAGCGCCTAACATTCCAATGTTTCTTTTAGGTTCGGCTTCATCAATCAGACGATCTTGATAAGATAATATTTCTTTTTTTAATTGAGGTAATGAGACTCCTCCATGAGTACGGATAACGACTCCTTCTTGCACTAATCTAACAATATCTCTACGAGCTGTATCTTTAGATATTTCAAATTCAGTACATATTTCAGCTACGCTCATCGATTGATGCTGTTTTAAATATTCTAGTATTTTCAGTAATCGTTCTTCTTGATACATTATAATCACCTCATTTAAGTAATGTTATGTTTTTATTTAATGATATTCAAGTATTATTTTAAAATAATTAATGATTTATAAGCATTTTGGATGTGCTAATATGATAAAGTACATCATGTTTAACATAATAGTGTAATTATGATGTAACAATGTAATATCTATTTGTGATTCATGACTTGAAGCTTTAAACTAACTATATTAGGATTGTATAGTCATACAAAGACGTTTTATTACGTTAATAGATGAAGTTTAAGTGACTTTATAAGAAGGGACGTACATATGGAATATGGAAATGTAGTCACACTAATCGTTTCAATCGTTACCGTCATTAATATTGCGTTGTCGATCGGATTTCTGTTTTTTGAGAAAAGAGATGCTGGCTATACATGGGCTTGGTTGATGATTCTCTTTTTTATTCCGATCGTCGGTTTTCTGGTATATATCTTTCTGGGGCGTAATCTTAAAAAGAAAAATTTCTACGGGCTTTCTGCGGAAGAACG
This sequence comes from Paenibacillus sp. KACC 21273, assembly GCF_028736095.1. NCBI lineage: Bacteria > Bacillati > Bacillota > Bacilli > Caryophanales > Paenibacillaceae > Paenibacillus > Paenibacillus sp. KACC 21273. The sequence continues at coordinate 4,102,730 of NZ_CP117876.1, read as the reverse complement.
CGGATTTGTACAAGCTGAAGTCGATAAGCAGTTACTTACACTACAAGATAAGCAGTCTCATGAATTTCCGATACCTTCCAAATATGATGAATTAGTCACACTCAATCTTAGATCAACCAATGCTTTATTATCGAATGACAATGAGATCGTTATTTTCGACGATGGTCATGTTAAGTTCGATGCTTTGTTCCAAGATATTCAATCAGCTACTCAAGAAATCAATATCCAATATTATATTATTCAACCTGATGTACTTGGCAAAAGATTAAGAGATGCTTTAACTCAAAAAGCCAAAGAAGGTGTAAAAGTAAGATTACTTTATGATGAAGTAGGTTCTAAGAAAATCTCAGGTTCCTTTTTTAAAGAGCTACGGTTAGCAGGTGGAGAAGTCGAAGTTTTTTTCCCTTCCTTTTTCAAATTAATCAACTTCCGTATTAACAATAGAAATCATCGCAAACTTTGCATTATTGATGGAACGATTGCGTATATTGGTGGATTCAATGTCGGCGATGAATATCTTGGATTAGATCAAAAGTTTGGTTATTGGAGAGATACCCATTTTAGAATAGAAGGCGATTCAGTTAACCATATTCAAGGCAGATTTATTTTAGATTGGCATCAAGCTCGTAAAGAACAAAAAGAAGATTATCATGAATTTGAATACCGTTCTGAAAAGCATCATGGTAACAGTATGATCCAGATCGTGTCCAGTGGACCTAATTCGGAGACAGAACATCTCAAAAATATGTATATTAAGCTGATTTTATCGGCTAAAAAGAATGTCTATATTCAGACCCCTTATTTTATTCCAGATGCGAGCTTTATGGATGCGTGTAAAATTGCTCTTATCTCAGGGATTGATCTGCAAATTATGATCCCTAACAAACCAGATCATCCGTTTGTCTATTGGGCAACATGGGCACATGTAGGGACATTACTAGATTATGGAGCTAAAATTCTGTTGTATGAAAAAGGATTTTTACATGCTAAAACGATTGTGGTGGATGAAGAAGTGGCTTCTGTAGGAACGATGAATATTGATTCTCGTAGCTTTAGGTTGAACTTTGAGATTAATGCGATTGTGTACGATGAGCAGATCGCGAAGCAACTCCATGATTTATTTGATCAAGACAGTCTAGTGAGTAGTGAACTTACATTAGAGCGTTACCAGAATAGATCATGGATCATCAAGTTTAAAGAAGGTATTTCCAGGTTGCTTTCACCTATTCTGTAAAAAATAACAATCAAGTGTAGATAATTAATATTGTTTGTATAACAAAAAAGCAATTTCTAGATAACCTCTAGAAATTGCTTTTATTTGCTTATAATTAATTTTTTTGGATAGTAGAAACAGTTAATAATACAGCATTCGTTGTTCCGCCACCAACATTCTCAAAAGAATAAGATGCTGTAGGTACACCTCTCATCGTAACATTATCTCCATCAAGTATGTCACCTGTAGAACCTTTATAAATGCCTACAATAGAATTATCATTTTCATCAGAGATGTGAATCGTTGCAACTGTACCATAAGCGGTTTCTTGTTCTTGAACTTGTATAATATCACCAGTAAGTGAAACCATAGTGTCTAAATAAGGATTGATATTTTTAAAAAGGTGTTTTGAAGTAATAGTAGAATCAACTTCCGCTTTAGCTAGCTTCTTGTCAGCAGCAGTAGTTGCAGGAAATAGGTTAGAATTGTCTACAATATAGTTATAGGTAGAATCATCTAGAGCACCATCTTCTACCACATTAGGTACAACTTCAGTCATCATATCAGCTGTTACTGTTTGAGCAGAGCTTGTTGCTTGTTCAGCAGTTACTTCATTATTTGTATTTGTTTCATCATTTAGTGTAAATGATTCAATCATTTGGTCAACCATAGCTTTTCCACCATTATCATATGAAGCTTTACCCAAACTTAAAGAAATAGCATAAAAATTTCCGTTGGAAGGAACCAAGTATTGAGTTAATACAACATTTTCTTTAGTTTCTGGTTGAGTATATTCGCCTACAAGAACTCCAGAGTTATTATCATTATCTTTATATTCAATTAATTTAAAGTTCTCCATGTATGTTGCACTTGTTTCATAAAAATTTATTAATTGTTCAGAATTAGCTTTAGCAGTAATATTGGAAGCTTCCATTGTTACATTTAGATTGTCAGCAAATTTAGCTTTGGGTGTAGGATCTACAAATGCTATTTGAACAGAAGGTTGATTGAGATTAGAAGTATCATATTCTTTCCAAGATGCAGGATAATCTATCGAAAATAGATCAGCATCATAAGTTTTGAATTCTGTGGTAGTTGCTTGTGCAGTTGTTGCAGATTCGTTGGTTGCTACTGTGTTACTTTCAGTTGCTGGAGTAGCTCCTTTGTTAGCAGATCCACAAGCTGTTAAAGCTACAGATAGTAAAATGACTGGTACGATTTTTTTGTACATTTGAATAATAACCCCTTATATGTGTATTGTCTCATCGGCTGAGAATATAACTTGTGCCTTATGTCGGAAAATAAATGTAGCCATGTATCTACAAAATATACATAACACTATCTTTATCGGCAAATTAAGGAAGAATATGAAGAGTCATTCTTTTTTATATTAGATATTACAAAAACAAGCGCACCCCAATACATGGAGTGCGCTTGTTTTATACAGATCGTATCGCTTCTATTAGCTTAGAGCAATGAGGGGGAAGGGCGATTTCAGGAATCGTTGCTGAATACGTAAGATGAATGTTATGGATTTCAAAAATGATTCTAGCCGTTTCATTTAAGTAATAAATATATTTATAAGGAGTATCTTCTTCATCGTGATGAGTGGAGCAGTACAATAGAACTTTATCTTGATGGGTTGTTTGATGACCTGCTTCTAATAACGCAAGTTGTTCTTTTTGGATCAACTGATTCAACGTCTCTTGAATATAACTAGAATATTTTTCTTCTCTAACCATATAAAATTTAGACATAATATCAGCTCCTTTCATACTATAACTATTCTATCATAGGCTATAGATTTCTGTGCATACACGAAAGTTCTTTATTTATTGATAATAATCGATAATTTATAATTAACATGCTCATTTAATTGAATAAGAAATTTATCCAGTTCTTCATTAGATGGGAATTTACATTCTAGAATATAGCAACTGTCTCCGCTGATTTTATAATTATGGATCACATAAGGTTCTTGTGTTTTTAGAAAAGAAAGATAAGGCTGATGATGAGTACTTTTGGTGTAAATATTAATCAATGCATGAATAAAATACCCCATCTTGATCTGATTAATATTGATCGTATATCCTTCAATCATTCCACTAGCTTCTAGTTTTTCGACTCGTGCAGAAGCGGCAGGTCCGCTTAAATGTATTTTTGCTCCTAGTTCTTTCATAGAGATTCGACTGTTCTTAGAAAGCTCTTCTAAGATTTGCCTATCCGTATTATCCAACATTCTTTCAAATCCCTTCATTAATAAAGTTAAACGGTAAAAACACTTTATTTATACCATGTATTTGCAATGTTTCAATAGTATACACTGTATGTAAATCAAACAAAAGGAGTTACACACATGAATATACAGCTCATACGCAACGCTACATTGATCGTCAACTATGCAGGAAAAAAGTTTCTAATTGATCCCTTTTTGGCGGAAAAAGGTGTGTATCCTCCGTTCCCAAATTCAGCAAGACAAGATCAACATAATCCGTTACAAAATTTACCTGTGCCTATAAATGACATTATCGACCATATCGACGCAGTGATTGTGACTCATTTACATTTGGATCACTGGGATGATACTGCCAAAGAAGTATTGCCAAAACACGTAAAACTGTTCACTCAAAACGAAGAAGATGCAAACAAAGTTCGAAGTGCTGGTTTTCAACATGTAGAGGTTTTGCAAGAAGATACTGTATTTGAAGGTATTCAATTGACCAAAACAAAGGGGGAGCATGGTAGAGGAGATCTGGTGAACCTTATGGGGCATGTATCTGGAGTAGTGTTTAAGCATCAAGAGGAGAAAACATTATATATAGCCGGTGATACGGTATGGTATCAGAGCGTAGAAGAAACGATTCATACTCACAACCCGGAAGTGATTGTAGTGAATGCAGGAGCCAATCAACTCCTGGAAGGTGGGCCAATCATTATGGACAAAGAAGATGTGTATGAAGTTCATCAAGCAACACCGACTGCAACGATCATGGCTGTTCATATGGAAGCAGCGAACCATTGGGGACTATCCAGACAAGAATTGAGAAGATTTGCCGCTGAAAAAGATTTCTCTTCTCAACTATTAGTGCCAGAAGATGGAGAAGCATACACATTATAAGATTAGCAATGATAGGAATAGAGGAACTTTACTATTGGAAGTATTCACACCTCTAATCAAGTTAGATCAAAAATTAGAAGCGATTAAGTAAAAAAAGGACGATCTACACCAATTTGCGTAGATCGTCCTTTTAAGTGTGCTTATATTTTATCAATGCTTAGCAATGTCTGCTTATTAACGACTTTGCTTAATAATTAAATTTTCTAATTTGTCTGCGATATATTCTGCGCCACGATTTAATTCACTTTCACGCAGTTCTAACCATGCATGACGCTCATCCATATCAAATGCTTGAGCGAATAATCCACCTAGTCCGCGTCCACGGCGATCCACTTCAACCAGTACTTGTAGTCCATGAGGTTCTAGGCGCATGACTAATTCTAATTCGGTAATCCGATTACTAAATTCGCGTCCTGGTGTAAATTCAAATTCTTGTACGAACGGTACACCATAACGAGAACGGGATAGATATTCTACTGATGAACTGTGGAAATGGAATCCTAACAACTCGGTAGCATGGAAGACGGTATCCATATAAGGGTGAGGATGAACGGTAATATAATCGTGATCGGTCGGATCAAGGCTCATGCCAATATCTAGTCCGGTATGCAACCATACTTTTTGACGATCAAAAGTAATAGGAGTCTGAGACGGTAAAATAAAGGAGAACGGGATTTCTAACTTTTGTCCTTTTTTCACAATCATTTCGTCAGACACTTTGTATTGAGCCATCGCATATTGTACATGTTCTTTTTTCTCATCATGTTCACGAATATATTCAGTCATCACTTTAATATAGATATTACCAACTTCTTGATCGACGTTACCGCCTTGAATATGAACCACTCCGTTAATATCTTCGTTAGGATAATACTCTGTACGCTCTAAAATAGTATCGATTTTGGCAGCGCCTACGCCTACACGAGCAAGCATTTTGTTAAAGAATGACATTGGACATTTCCCCTTTTGTATAATAAATTGCTAATTCAGATATGAACATATACGGCAGATTCATACAGACGTTTCTTATTTTTTTATAAAATATTATGATCTGTTCTTTTAATACCTAAAATTATTCGACAAATATAAGTAAGTAACCATGTTTCATCTATTATAAATATAGGTATTAAGATGTAGGCTTAAAGTTTGTTACTAATTGAGAAAAGGAGTAATAAGTTGGATATATTAACTGTAAAGGATTAGAAATGTATTTCAAGAAAAATAAATAATATATAAAATGCGCAAAATGTCGTTTTTTATCGAAAAATAGGTACAAATGCTTATGTTACATATCTTGATTAAACCGATAATATTATTATCAACGATTTCCTGAAATTGTAATTTTAAATTGTGGGCAATGGATATGAAAGTAGAGGAGTATGCAAAATGAATATTAAACAGAAATTATCAGGGGTTTTTTCTATTATGATACTTATCGTTTTGCTTGTAGGCGCTATTGGAGGATATGAAGTTCACACCGCAAGCAAAAATTATCAAAATTTGCTTAATGGACGAGTACAGACCATATTAGCGATTAAAGATCTTCGTTATTTGGCAGGCGATCAGACGAAATATTTAAGAGGATATTTACTTACAGGGGATACCAATCAATTAGACATGTTCAAGCAGAACAAAGAAAAATTAATTGCAGATATCGCTACATGGCAACAAAAGTTAGCAGACGATTCCAAAGCTTCGCAAATGTTACAAGAATTATCTGATCTTGAAACTCAATATGGTGGTATTACAGATCAACTTATCGTATATAAACAACAAAATAATGTAGCCGCTTATACAAAAATGGTACAAGAACAGTGTGTTCCAATGGCATTATCTTTAGCAGATAAAGCACAACAAATGGAAGAATATCATGCTAATCTATTAAAAGAAGCACAGGTCGAAACGAATAATAGTGCAAATGTAACATTGTATACTTTAATGATTATCAGTGTGATTGCTGTGATTGTTGGTATTCTAATTGCATACTTCGTCATTCGTATGTTCTCTAAACCAATTGCTCTTGTCGCTGAAGGTGCTAAAGAAATCGCTCATGGTAATTTAACGATTGCTGATCTTCAAATTACAAGTAAAGATGAATTGGGACAAATGGCAACTTCGTTTAATGAGATGAAAAATAATCTACGTGGATTGATGCAAGTTATCGGTTCTAGTGCAGAGCAGATGGCTGCGGCTTCAGAAGAATTAACAGCGACATCCGAAGAATCTGTAAAAACAGCAGATGAAGCTACAACTACTGTAACAGGAATCTCATCTTCGGCAGGACGTCAATTACAACAAGTCATGGATAACCAACAATTGTTAGAAAAAAATACAAACAATATTTATCGTATTGCTGAATCTGTAGCATTAGTAGCTGACTCTTCTTCCAAAGCATTGAGTGATGTAGAACATGGTGGAAGCAATGTAGAGCAAACTGTATTACAAATGAAAAATGTAGATCAGACTGTACAGGCAACAGCTACAGCACTTTATGAATTAGCAGAGCAATCGAAAGAGATCGCTACGATTGTACAAGTGATTCGTGATATCGCTGGACAGACTAACTTGCTTTCTTTGAATGCTTCTATCGAAGCTGCTCGTGCAGGAGAACATGGTCTTGGATTCGCTGTTGTTGCGAGTGAAGTGAAAAAACTTTCTGAATATTCAAATGACTCAGCTAGACAGATCAACGAAAAGATCGAAGATATTATTCAAAGAACTTCTCATGCTGTAAGTAAAATGGAAGAGGGCGCCAAAGAAGTACAAAGTGGTACTCAAGCTGTACAACAAATGGGTACTATTTTCCAAAATGTACAAAGTGCGATCCAGCTTGTTACAGAACAGGTACAAGAAGTGTCGGCGGCATCTAATCAAATTTCATCCAGTTCGTCTAAAATTCTAGATTCTGAGCGTCAAATTGCAGGTCTTTCTCAACAAATCACGTCAGATTCTAAAGAAGCGACACAAGCTTCAACGATCCAATTAGAATCTATGCGCGAAATCTCCAATGCAGCAGAATCGTTAAGCCATCTATCTATGGACTTGCAGAGTGAAGTTGCGAAGTTCCGCGTATAAGATTAGATTCAATAGATAAATAAGTAAGCAAAATATAACAAAATTCTTCTGTATAGAAGATGAACTAATGATACAGAGTTCGTCTTTTAGATAGAAGAATTTTGTGTTTTTTTGATATATGAAACGTCTGTTCCTATTTAGTTGGAGGACAGGTTATAATAAGGAGATCAGAACAACAGGAGGAACGATTGATGTCTTCTAAAAAAATATGGGGATTTGTGGTTACTGCGATTCTAGCAGGGGTTATTTATCTAGTGAATGGACATGTTGATCTAGGTGGGATACTAAATCCTAACCAAGCATCAAATGGACAAGCTGATTATACCCTTGTTGTGCCTGCTGATCGTTATCCTAAGACCGCAGCTCACATTAAAGATGCTATAGCAGAAGGACATTCTGCGATCTGTACGATAGATCGTGGGGGCGCCAAAGCAAATCGTCAGCTATCTTTGCGAGGAGTAGCTACCAAAAAAGGCTATGATCGAGATGAGTGGCCTATGGCAATGTGTCAGGAAGGTGGAGAAGGTGCAGATATTCGTTATATCAAACCTTCAGATAATCGAGGCGCAGGTTCATGGATAGGTAACCAATTAGACAATTATTCAGATGGCACAAGGGTATTATTTGAGGTAAAATAAGATAAGGATTGATTAAAAATTCGTTATTGAAAATTTATAAAGGAGGAATACCTGATGGGAACTTCTATTTTGCCGGCTGTGTTGCCTTTATTTATGGAATTTAATGCACACACACCTTACATTTTATTGTATGCAGTAATGATAGTAGTAGCTTGTATTGCTTTTGGATTGTGGGTTAAAAAACTTAACGATACCAAAGATGATCCAGAATAAGCTTCAATCGATATAGACTGCTATTGTAATGCATTAAAAAAGCTATCTTTGAAATCACTGACGATTTCAAAGATAGCTTTTTTTGTCTTTATATTTAAATGCTATAAAAGTAAATGTTATCAAAGGTAAAGATTATTTAGCAGCAGCTTGAGGTTGCAAATCTTCAATCGAATCCACATTTACATATTTAGGAACAACAAGACCTACTTTGACACCGGTCATATTAGGACCAAGATCATCCAGTTTGGCTTTGTATTTTTCCCAATAGTCAGCATGTGTGAGTGGTAACCAAGCAGCTACAGTAGCATCTGCATCACCATTAGCAACACCGGTGAACATAGGGCCTGCTTCTACTTGTAGAGCAGTGACTTTATAACCTAATTTATTTTCTAAAATATATTTCATAAGATTGGTACTTGCGATTTCAGAATCCCAAGCTACATAACTTAGCGTTAATGTATTACCGTTCGCTTTTTTCAAGCCTTTCGTCCATTCATCTACACGATCAGCATGAGCTTCAGCCCAATCTTTAGCAGCTACAGCAGGATCAGTACCTGCTTGAATCGCTACCATCATTTCACCCATTTCATCAGAACTCCATTCGAAACGGTCTAAAAATTGGTAAGCTGTTGGATCATCTTTTTGCAATCCTTTACGAGCAAGGGTATGAATTTCTTCAGCATCTCCGTATGATTTCTTCGGATCATCTAAATATTTAAGATCGTACTTGCTGAACATCCAGTGTGGTGTCCAACCTGTAATAATAATAGGCTCTTCATTTTTGATTGCTTTATCCAGTGTAGCTGTCATCGCTGCACTAGAACCTTCAACCAATGTCCAGTCTGTTAATTTATAATCTTCAATCGCTTTGTGTGTAGCTTTCATAATGCCTGCACCTGCATCGATACCGATAATCTGGTAACCGACTTGATCGCCAATAGCATCGGAGCTATTGGTTGTTTTACTGCCCGGGAACGATGGAAATGGTTGACGGTTCGGGTTACAGGCAGAAATGATCATGATCAATATAATACAGGAGAAAAGCAGCAAGTTTTTATGCTTTTTCATGCGTATAATTCGCCCCTTTTATTCATATTTTCAAATGTTGCTGTTGTAGTTAGTGAGTTACTATTAAGCGCGTTGTTTACGACCGCTTTTGAATAAGCTCTGAGAAAGACGGTCAAGTACGATAGCAAGCACAACAACAGCTAGACCTGCTTCAAAACCTTCACCGATTTTAAGTTGTCCTACAGCACGGTATACAACAGCACCGATACCTTGAGCACCGATCATCGATGCGATAACAACCATAGATAGAGATAACATAATCGTTTGGTTAATACCTGCCATAATTGTTGGTAATGCTAATGGCAATTGAACTTTAAATAGTTTCTGTCCACCGGTTGACCCAAATGCGTCAGCCGCTTCTACCAATTCTTCAGAAACTTGTTTGATTCCCAAATGAGTCAGGCGAATCGTTGGTGGAATAGCGAAAATAACAGATGCAACTACACCAGGCACAACACCTAGACTGAAGAATGTTACAGCCGGTAGCAAGTATACGAATGCTGGCATCGTCTGCATAAAATCAAGTAACGGTGTAATGATCTGTGCAGCTAATTTGCTAGAACCACACATAATACCGAGTGGAACACCGATGATAATGGAGATCAGAGCAGACGTGATAACAAGACCTAATGTATTCATCGTTTCTGTCCAATATCCCAGGTTGTAAATCAGTAAAAATCCAAGTGCTGAGAATATAGCGAGCGACCATCTATTCGCAATATAACCGAGTATACCGACAATGATGACGAATAAGAACGGGTGTGGCAACATAAAGAAATACGTAAAAATATCGACGACATAACTAATAATGTTAGATACGCCTTTAAAAAATCCTGCCCAGTGCAGGCTCAGCCAATCTACTAACGTTTGAATCCATTGTGCTAAAGGAATCTTAGGCATATTCATTCACCTCTCCATTATCTACTTCGCCGGCAAGTGCACCAAGTAAGGCTCCACGAATCAATACACCTGTTAAGCGATCACGTTCATCTACTACAGCAACAGGCAATTTAGCTGTGCTGACTAATTCAAACAACTCATTTAGCATGCGTTCCGGTTCAACTTGAGGCACATCGCGAATTAAGATGTCTTCTAGTTTTTGTTGTGTTTTCATTGCTGTTACAGCATCTTCTGCGGTAATAATACCGAGTAATTTTTTGGAACGATCTATTACAAATAAATTAGATACACCACGTTCACGCATCAATTCAAGCGCTACACGAGGTCCACGATCCAATGTAATTGTTTCTGGTCTGCGCATGACATGAGCAGCAGTTAATACTTTAGACAAATCAACATCTTCGACAAAGCGTGCTACATACGAGTTAGCAGGCTGAATCATAATTTCTTCCGGTGTACCGATTTGTACAACAGCTCCGTCTTTCATAAGAGCGATGCGATCACCGATACGAAGCGCTTCATCCAGATCATGCGTAATAAAGATGATTGTTTTTTTCATTTTGTCTTGCAATTCAAGCAATTCATCTTGCATATCACGACGAATCAGTGGATCTAGGGCACTAAATGCTTCATCCATCAAAAGAACTTCAGGATCATTTGCTAGAGCGCGTGCTAGACCTACACGTTGTTGCATACCACCACTTAATTCATCAGGCATTTTGTTTTCCCAGCCTTTAAGTCCAACCAATTCAAGAGAAGTCTCTGCTTTGGTACGACGTTCAGATTTAGCCACTTTTTGAATTTCAAGTCCATACTCCACATTTTCGAGAACACTACGATGAGGGAATAAAGCGAATTTTTGAAATACCATACTGATTGTTTTGCGACGCACATTGCGAAGTTGTTCTTTATTCATTTTGCGAAGGTCTTTACCATTCACCAGAATTTCACCGGATGTAGGCTCGATCAGACGATTGAACATACGAACCAATGTAGATTTACCACTACCGGACAATCCCATAATAACGAAAATCTCGCCTTCTTCAATTTCCATATTTACACGATTGACACCAACAGTAATCTGTTTTTCTTTCGCCATTTTTTCTTTCGTCCAGCCTTGATCCAATAATTTGGCATTTTGTTCTGCATTAGGACCGAACAACTTACTTACATTTTTGATTTCTAAAATAGACACTATTTGTCACCCCTTTTATATAGTAGGAAGATAAAGATGAAAAACATTATATTTACAGAAAATAAATGATTATTTTCATCATTTGCAAACCAACGAGATTCATTGTAACAAATATAAGTTTGCAAATCAACCGTAAAACCCGTATATTTAGTATGTACAGAAAAAACTGTACAGAAAGTTTATATGGAATACTTTAATATTCTCTCATATACTCACCGATGCTATTCATTTTGAAACTTTACTTTTGACAATATCTTTTTTAAAATGATTTAGGAAACTTAAAATTCAGATCATAAAGAATAAACTGTATATATAGAATAGGAGTGTGCAAGCATGAGCTTGGACCAATTAAATGAATCACAGCAAGAAGCAGTAGAGAAAGTAAGAAAACGAGTTATTGAAGTGATAGGACGCAATATGGATTTATATGGAGTCACATTATCGACAGGCCATTTATATGGCATGCTCTTTTTTGCAGACAAGCCTATGACTTTAGATGATATGGGAACAGAAATGGCAATGAGCAAAACAAGTATGAGCACCGGTATTCGTAATTTATTAGATTTACGTATGGTCAATAAAGTATGGGAAAAAGGATCACGTAAAGACTTGTATGAAGTCGAATATGATTGGTACCAGACATTTACGGATTTCTTTGCAATTAAATGGCGCAAATCGGTAGAAAGTAATATTTTAGTATTACGCAAATCAATCAAAGAAATCGATAAATTGATTGTAGAATTGGATAGCGATTCACCTGCTACAGAAGTATTGAACAAAGATAAAGAAAAAATGGAAGAAGCGGTTCGCTATTATATGTGGTTAGATCGATTGATTGATCTGATGGAAGAAGGACAGATTTTCGATTTTGTGCCTAAAGAAGAATAGAATAGTGAGCTATAAAATAAAACCACTTTCACCTATTGATCAGGTAAAGGTGGTTTTTTTGTTTTAATACAAGTAATCACTATTTTATTTACTTAGAATATAATTATCCAAATATAACTATCAAAACATTATACATATTTATATATTAGGTCTGGTCGATCATGGTATCTGATGGTAATATAGCTTTGTATTACAAAATTGGCATAATAAAAAAGCAAATAAATCTGTATTTGCAAAGTGGTTGTGACGTCTGTCTAATTTATGTCAAACGATTGTAAGGAAGAAATAAGTGAACGTTAGTCACTGAAAAGAGGGATATCATTTGAATAAAGTCAAAGCTATGCGTACCTGTTCTATGATTACACTAACAGCATTACTTACCGTAAGTACTTTGTTATCGTCGACCCGTTCCTTTGCTGCTGAAATAGGCACGATCACTTCTCCGTATGAATTAACGTCAACTGCGAATCGATCATTACTGCATTCGTCTGCTGATTCAGCTCCAATCATTTCGCCTAATATCAATGTAAAATCCAATCAGATCATTCGCGTGATTGTACAGCTAAATAATGAACCTATTGCTGTCAATCAATATGAAGCTGATAAAGGAACACAAAGTTTAACCACTTCATCTATAGAAGATAAGCAAGTAATGGCGTCTACAGCTACAACGATAGATTCACAGCAGTCTAATTTTAGTGCTGCTGCTCAAGCTAAAGGAATTAAGATGACTGTTAATTATCGCTATAACACTGTACTAAATGGAATGGAGATTTCGATACCTGCCAATCAGATTCCTGCTTTGGCTAAAATTCCGGGGATCAAGTCGATTTATGAAAATAATAATTATTACACCATTCCTGTACAGGAACCCACTTCGCTTACTGCAACAAGTGCTACATATGATGCTTCACCGCTCAATCTTATCGGCGTTCCGATTGCCTGGCAAAAAGGGTTAACCGGTAAAGGGGTCAAAGTCGGTGTTATTGATACAGGTATTGATTATGAACATCCTGATTTGAAAGGCGCTTATAAAGGAGGATATGATTCAGTACATCATGATAATGATCCTTATGAAGATCCTCCTTTATCTGTAAAAGACGATCCGCAAGGATTAGGATTTGCAGGTACATCGCATGGTACACATGTATCCGGTACAATCGTCGGTCAAGCGGCGAATCAGACCAGTGAAATTGCGCAAAAAGGAGTCGCTTATGATGCTGAACTGCATGTCTACAAAGTATTAGGACGTGATTCGCAGACTGGACGCTCTACAGGTACAACTGCGCAAATTATCGATGGAATTGAACATGCTGTTAAAGATCATATGGATGTTATTAATTTGTCGTTAGGTACAGATGCAGACAAAGACGTCAATTCTCCAGATGTGATTGCTATTAATAATGCGGTATTAAGCGGTGTCGTGGTCGTGGTTGCGAACGGCAATGCAGCGGCGCCAGGCTCATACTATTATTCGCTAGGTTCTCCAGCTAGTTCGCCATTAGCGATTTCTGTAGGAGCTTCTACCGTTCCCGGTACTCAATACCAAGCGACTGTTACAGCTTCTGTATATGGTGCGGATACAGTTAGTAAAGATACGTATGCACAAAGTTATCCATTAAATGCAATCGCATGGCGTACCAAACAAGATGATTTCGCTCAATATTTGGGAGAAGCTTCGTATCAAGGTGTATATGTTGGCTTGGGATTGGATGATGATTATAAAGGCAAAGATGTAAAAGATAAAGTGGTGTTGATGTCACGTGGAGGTTCTAAATTTACAGACAAAATCACACTTGCCAAATCCAAAGGAGCCAAAGCAGTTATTATTTTCAATGGTGATGCTCAAGTCAATGATTCCACTGTAGCTGACTTATCCGAACATATCGCAGGGCGAGACGGAAATATCGGAAGCGGAGCTTATATTGGAGATGGGTATCCGTATATTCCAAGCTTCGATATGGCAGGACAAGCAGGACGTGCATTAGCAAGAAAAGTTGTGAAATCTCCGGCTACACCATTAACATTTACATTTGGCAATCAGTATCCCAAAACATCTTCAATAGGAGATACGATAGCTGATTTTAGTTCTCGCGGCCCTAATCAAGATGGATTGCTTGGAATTAAGCCGGATGTGGTTGCACCAGGTACCAATATTGAATCCACATTTCCAGCGTACGGCAAATTTATTAAAGATGCTTCATACAAAGAAGCTTATTTACGGCAAAATGGAACAAGTATGGCTAGTCCTCATGTAGCCGGATTAGCAGCTTTGTTAAAACAAGAACATCCTGACTGGACTCCTTTTGATATTCGAGCAGTACTAGCGAATACAGCGACACCACTCAAAGACGCAGAAGGTACTTTATATGATGTCTATTCTCAAGGAAGTGGACGTGTCAATGTAGTAGATGCTGTCTATTCTCCGGCTGTTCTTGAAACGGTAGAACCGATTACAATTTTGGACAAAGAATTGAAAAAGAAAACAGTGACGAATTATGGTTCGTCTGCTGCTTTTGGCGTAATCGAAGCAGGTGGAGCAGAACAATCCAAAACATTACAGATCAAAAATACATCGACAACCAGTATTCAATATCAAGCTAGTATACACATGAATCCAAGCGTTACTTCAGATCCGTATCAACCTGTATCCACACCAGATGTAAGCCATATTGCTGCAAGGTTAAAGGGAACAAATCCAGACGATTCGATTGTAGTGAGTGGCAAATCAACAAAAGAGTTTGCTCTGGCCGTTCAACCGGATGCTACAGCTGTAACAGGAGATTATGAAGGAGAAGTGGTATTAACTGCGAATGGGTATCCTACATTGCATTTACCCTTTGTTCTCCATGTAGGAACCAGTCTTCCTGATGCTGGTCTAGGGATACAAGAAGTGACATTAAGTGATCGAAATGTTCGTTTGAATGGCAAGCAAGACAGTATAGATGTCGGTTTTCATTTGACAGCTACCGATTCCAATGTAATGGAATTGAATGTATATGATATGAACGATGTTGCTCAAGGAACACTGGCGCAGGTCGTACAACCTGTTACAGATGAAGGATATGCGCTATACAAGCCAGGGTATTATAACTTTAATAATATCGATAATGTAGTAATGGTAGCTGATAATAACGGAACTTCGCTGAAAGTACTTCCACCGGGACAATACAAATTAGAATTAGCTGTATATCATGTGAGCCCACAAGGTGTGACCGATCCTGAGTCGGTTCATCCTGCATATTCATCTTATCGGATTACAGGAACAGAGAAAGATCGGATTCATACTGCGGAACAACCATTTCGGTATATTCTGGATGGACAACAGGTAATCGGTAAGCCAGTCATTGCACTGAAAGATACAGATCGCATCACCTACAAAGTATTATCTTCAAGCGATGCGAAGTATGTAGACAACAATGGAACACTTTTAAAATATCCAACATCTGGATCGCGTATTGTCAAATTAAATATTCAGATTCAATCAGTAGCAGATCCTACCGTCAAAACAACAGTCAAAGCATTGATCAAAATCAAAGCAAATGCCAAATAATCAAAAGCTGTAAATAACAATTATTATGACAAAAAGAACCTTTCATGTAGAAACTAACAAAACCGTCAGGTAAGTTAGTCCGATATGGAAGGTTCTTTTTTATTCCATTTAATGTAATATATATCTAATTAATGGGTAAAGATTGATAAAAAATCATTATTTCATTATAACTAACGCAAATTTTGTCTATAGATGGATAAAATATCTAGCCACTGGTTAATTCAGGTGGTAATATAATTTTATGTTACAAAATCTTCCTCACATTCTTCGTAAAGGAGGTTACTATAGCTCACACAAAAAGTAAGATGTTAACGGTTTAATTCTGGGGCTACTTTTAAGTTCGGTAAAAAAATCATCGAGTACTCTATCTAACTTAACGAAATGAGGGAAATCATTTGACGAAGTTACACGTTATCCGTAAATTTTCTGTTGTCTCCATGGCAGCAGTTCTTGCTGTAGGTACTTTATTATCGCCGACTGCTTCTTTCGCAGCTGAAGCAGGCACAGCATCCTCTCCTTATGAAATAGGACGTAATCTACCAAGTGTTTTACTAAATCAGACTTCTAACGAAGCACCGGTTATTTCTCCTAAATTAAATGTAACTTCCAGTAAAGTGGTTCGCGTTATTGTGCAGTTGTCCAATCAGCCAGTTGCTGTAGGTCAATATGCAGCTGAAGCAGGCGTTCGTAGCTTTGCAACCGAATCAACAGAAAGAGCGATTGATTCTCAGCAAGCGGCTATCGTCAATGCCGCTAAAGAACAAGGCATTTTGTTAAAAGTGAACTATCGCTATAACACTGTTCTTAACGGGATGGAAGTTTCGATTCCAGCGAATCAAATTCCTAAATTGGCTGAATTGCCAGGTGTAAAATCTATCTATGAAAATAGTGTGTATTACACGATTCCCGTGCAAGACCCTCCTTCGTTGACAGCAACAACTGCTACATATGATGCTTCACCTTTGAACTTAATCGGTGCGCCTGTAGCTTGGCAAAAAGGTTTGACAGGTAAAGGTGTCAAAGTCGGCGTTATTGATACAGGTGTCGATTATGAGCATCCAGATTTGAAAGGCGCTTATAAAGGCGGATACGATTCTTTTGAAAAAGATAACGATCCGTATGAAGAACCACCAATCGCAATCGAAGATGATCCATACGGTACAGGATTTGCAGGTACATCGCATGGTACTCACGTATCTGGGACAATCGTAGGTCGTGCCGCTAACAAAACAAGTGATATTGTACAAAAAGGGATCGCTTATGATGCAGACCTTTATGTATACAAAGTATTAGGACGTAACGCAGAAACAGGACGTTCTTCAGGTTCTTCTGCACAGGTAATAGATGGTATCGAACGTGCGGTTAAAGACGGTATGGACGTTATCAACTTGTCTCTAGGTTCTGATGCTGAAAAAGATGTAAACTCACCGGACGTTATCGCGATCAACAATGCTGTACTTAGCGGTGTAGTTGCTGTTATTGCGAATGGTAATGCAGCCAAACAAGGATATTACTACTATTCTATGGGTTCACCTGCATCGTCTCAGTTAGCGATTTCTGTAGGAGCTTCTACAATCCCTACCAAACAGTTTACTTCGACAGTAACAGCATCTGTATACAAAACTGAAGCTGATGCTACAGCAGAAGCAGTAAGTGCAGCGGCAGTCAATTATCATAATGCTGATGACACTACAACAGTAACCGCAGATGCTTATGGTCAATCGTATGGATTGAACTTGATGGCTTGGCGTACAGGAAATGAAGATTTCCAAAGAATACTGGGTACTTCTCCACTAGACGGTGTCTATGTAGGATTAGGTCTAGTCGGTGATTATGTAGGAAAAGATGTAAAAGATAAAGTGGTTCTGATCTCGCGTGGTAGTGCTACATTCGTAGACAAAATCAAAGTAGCCAAAGAAAATGGAGCCAAAGCAGCAATCATTTTCAACGGTAATGTTAAAGCGTCTGATCCATTGCAAGCTGATTTGTCTGAAAGTGTAAGTGGACGTGATGGACAGATCGGTTCTAGCGCTTTCTTGGGTGATGGTTTTGAATACATTCCAACATTTGATATGGCTGGTAAAGAAGGACGTGCTCTTGCAAGAGAAGCATTGAAATCTTCTGCTGATGCGCTAACATTCAAATTCGGAAGCAGTTATCCAAAAACAGAAAAACGTGGCGATACGATGGCTGACTTCAGCTCACGTGGACCGAACCAAGATGGATTACTAGGTATCAAACCAGATCTTGTAGCTCCAGGTGTAAGTATTGAATCAACGATTCCTGCTTATGGTAAATTTATCAAAGATGCTTCGTATGCAGAAGCCTATACGCGTCAAAACGGAACAAGTATGGCAAGCCCGCATATCGCAGGTCTAGCTGTATTGCTCAAGCAAGAACATCCAGATTGGACACCATTTGATATTCGTGCAGCATTGGTGAATACAGCAGATGTGATCAAAGATGAAAATGATCAACAATATGATGTATATTCTCAAGGTGCTGGACGTGCAAATGTAGCAGCAGCTGTCTATTCACCAGCTTTACTAGAAACGGTAGAACCTATCGTGATTCTAGACAAAAACTTGAATAAGAAAACAGTCACTAACTATGGTTCTTCTGCTGCATTTGGCGTATTAAAACCAGGTAGTGCAGAACAAACGAAAAAACTACAATTGAAAAACACTTCTTCATTATCTGTGTCTTACAAAGCAAGCATCAAATTGCATTCTGATGTAACTTCTGATCCTTACAATTCGACGTCAACACCGGATGTAAGCAATATCAGTGCTACACTGAAAGGATTGGATGCTAACGGTTCGATCTTGCTAGGCGGCAATTCAACAAAAGAATTCTCATTAGCTGTGAAACCTAATGCTTCTGCGGCAACAGGGCCTTATGAAGGCGAAGTAGTATTAACAGCGAACGGATATCCTACATTGCATTTACCGTTTGTACTTCATGTAGGTACTGAATTACCGGATACAGGCTTGGGTATTCAAGAAGTAACCGTAAGTAACACGAATATTCGCTTGGATGGCAAACAAGATGTAACGGATATTGGTTTCCATTTAACATCCAAAAATTCAAATGTTATTGAATTGAATGTATACGGTCTGGATGATGAGCTTAGAGGAACAGCGGCTCAATATGTACAGACTCCAACAGAAGAAGGTTATCCTTTATTTGATCCAGGATACTACCAATTCAATGATATTGATAATGTAATTATGGCTACTGAAAATGGTAAAGTATCTCTTAAAGCATTAGAGCCAGGCACGTACAAATTGCAATTGGCTGCTTACAATGTATCTCCAACAGGTTCAGTAGATAGCAACTCTATTTACACATCTTCTGCTCAATACCGTATTGTAGGTACAGAGAAAACACGTATTGCAACAGCGAAAAAACCATTTAACTACATCATTGATGGTAACAATGTCCTTGGACAATCTGTATTTACATTACCAACTGATAATCGTGTAGATTACAAAGTATTGTCTAGCGATGATCCGAAATATGTAGATAACAATGGTGTATTAATCAAGTATCCAGCATCCGGTTCACGTATGGCGAAGTTGAAAGTTCAAATCACTTCTGTGACTGATCCAACAGCAACAGTAACTGTAAATGCTTTGGTTAAAATTACTGCTCCTAAAAAGTAATATTGAAGCAGCATATACACGCCAAATAAGTAATATCTAACAAAAAGACGCTCTAGCTATTAGCTGAGCGTCTTTTTTGATGTGAAATGATTGAAAGCAAGTATTTAGTATGGTTGTCCGATTAAAACAATAGCCCATTGCTTATAGATTTAGAACAATAAATATGAGGTATTCAAAAATACTTTAAAAGCAATATTTTTGAATTAGTCAAACAATAAATATGATTATTAATAGCAAGATTACAATCTATTTGTTGCCTTAGCTAATTTATTTATCATTTTTGATAACTTCTAATTTTGTAATACTAATTTTTGCTTTGATTTTTTTCCATTCGTTAAGATGACCAGCTAGACAATCAGTAAGGGCATCAATAGTGTGTATAAATTCTTTTTTATTTGATATTTTTATAGAATCCATTGAAGATAAGATTTCTTGAGAAATTTCATGGTTACCTGGTAAATTATTCAAAAGTGAATTTAAGCGTTTAACAATTTCAATATTAGAGTAATCAGAAGAAATTAAAGAATTTTCAGCGATATCTATTTCACTCAAAGAATTGTTAGCAATTTGTGGTTTTGAATACTTAGGAGAAGTTAATTTTCGCTTTTTATCCACTGTATATTCGTTCCATATATTCAATATTTTAAACATAGGCTCGTTTAAAAGAAACTCTTTACTTTCATGACTAATGTCATCTGTTGTGAAAAGTTCAGCAAGTTTTTTAACATCATTTACAGGGATTTCTTCCTCAGAAATTTTAAAAGCTAACGCATCTTTATATTCTTTTGCTACATTTTTTAAAGGTAATACTTGTTCCTCAGCTAATTTATTAGCAATGATTCTTTTTTCTCCATGAATTAATACTTGCACATTTCTCCCGAAATTCAAAAGTTCAAGCTTTTTGCTAATATATTGCTGGTTTTTTCCTAATTTATTGGCCAACATCATTTTTGACATTCTAAATTTTACATCATTCATTAATTTACTGAAGGCTTCCGCTTCTTCTACAGGTGTAAAGTTTTCTCGTTGTATATTTTCTGTGAGTTGCTGTAGGTAAATATCTATTTCAGATTCATTTTGAGATATGATAGCAGGTATATTTTCCATTTTCAAAAGAGAACATGCCTTGTATCTGCGATGACCAAATATCAATTTATATTTTCCATTCTCTAGTGGTAAAACTTTGATGGGGCTTAAGAGCCCCACCATTTTAATATTTTCAGCTAATTCTTTTAAATTTTCTTCCTCAAAATTGTAACGAGGTTGATCCTTATCTTCTTCAATAAGTTTTAAAGGTATATTTTTTACTTCCATAATTTATTACCATGCCTTTCTCAATTAATAGCATCAATGTCAAATAAAGTTAATTGTTCTGGTTGATTTTTTCTTTTCTTTCCAATTTTAATAGAACCATTTTCAAATTTATTGACTAGTGTTTGTAATCCATTTAATCTATTTTTGTAAAATGATAGAATTCTTTCAAAATCATCTGTATAAATAGCAATAATATAGCCTCTACCCTCGTATCCGAAATACTCAAATTCAGGTGATTTTTTAGTTATTTTCTTCATTCTGTATCGAAGAGAATTACGATGACTTTCATTCTCAATTTGTACTCCTAATTCCTTTGCTATACTTCTTAAAGTCTTAGGATCATTACCTATATTTAATAATATTTTTTCTAATTTAATAGTAAGCTCGCTGTTCCAAAGTAATGCCATGTAATAAACCTCCCTAAACTTTTTTATGAACAACATTATGTCTATTCAAGATGTAAGGGAGGGAATTGACACACAGAAGAGGAATGTTATACTATGAATAGTTTAAATTTATATGTGCAGAACATTCTATGTACCTAAATTTGCTTTTGGCGAAGCAATTTAGACTACTTCTGTGCGACTTTTCCCAGTAACCTTGAGATTTATTTTACTCAAGGTTATTTTATTCTTTTTCTTGTTTCAATTACAGCTTTTCCAAATACAAGTTGCTTCTAATTATGGAGTTATTGTTTTTTAGAAATCACCCCTATAAAAAAATTAGGCTCAAAGTAATAATAGGTTAATAAATTTATTAACTTAAATTCTTTATTTTGCTTAAAACTAGTATATCATAATATTTTAGTTGGTATGTATATTCTACAATGATTCGATTCGACTTTTAACGACAAAAATATTTAAATTTTTCAATAAATAAGCTCAAAAATAATTCTTAATAATCATTTAAATAAATTTAAAGATCTATTTACATTAATTATAAACATGAATTTATTGTCGATTAGAGACTTTTGTACCTTTTTTATCTTGTTTTATAAATGTATCTTTGTACCTAATTAATTTCGATAAAATTATCTATTAATGTAATTTATTGTATTTTTTTGATTGTGGAATTTATCTTTAATATTTTAATAATTTTGGTTTTAAGGTCGCAAATCTTTAAATTTACTCCTATGAATTTGCTAGTATAATACCTATACAATTTTTTCATTTCTTTTATTATTAATCCTTATTAATAGAAATATATTCTCAAACAAATCTTCATGAATCTATAGTTGATTTGCGGAAATTATATAGAAATTCTCAACTTTTAATATATATGGATTAGACCAGTACAAAGTTGATAGCCTAATAGTTAGTACATTGGATAGGACGGTACGTCTAGAATTTCAATCCACATATCAATTAGTGAATTGGTATTACTGTAAGACTGTTTTGTAAGAAATAGAGTGCTTACAATCGAAAACGTAAGGTTTTATAAAGAAAATTATAGATGAGTACATACAATTTACACTTAATGCTAGACGTAGAATAAGAGTTCAGTTGAATTTTTTCCTTTTTTTGAACATAAAAGAATGTTATTTATAGATGCAATTAGGAATCATTACTGATGATTTTTATTTTAATATGGTGTCAAACAGAAGAGGCTGAAATGAACATACGTAGGAATTGAATTGTAGCCTTTATAGTGATAACTGCTTTAATGAACTCTAACTTAATCTTTTATAAGTTTTCGCTATTTGTTATTTATTGTGAAACTGATATGTTTTGTTTAGTTGGCTCTAGAAGTAAAAAACACTTGTTTAGTTAAACAAGTGTTTTTTTACTTTATGCTGTCTATATCCTGTACATTATGCATAAAATGAACCGAATAATAGCAAAATAAGGAATGTGAGGGTAGAACCTACAGCTTATTGATTACGAAGCAGACACACCTAGTTGGTGATACAAAGATTGTTGTTGCTGTAACGCTTCCTGATATTTAGGATGATCTTCTTGCTCAAGCATAAATAATAGATCATCATGAAAATCTTGAATCATATATCCTTCTGGCAAATCTTCGAACAGACTATGGAAATCAACTACAGGCAGATTCAGTTGCCCTTGAGCCGCTTGTTCCATCCAGTAAATCCAATCTCCCAATGTCAGAACATTCGTCATCCACAGGTCTTCCTGTAAGCTGATACAGTCTTGCAACACTTCATATACATCCGGTTCTGCAAAACGGCGAGAAGCTTGTACAGATAGCTCATATAGGGATTGAGCAGCAGCATAAGCTTCTACACCCAATGAATGTTCCAAATGATTGAAATAATCTTCCACTTTGATCTCATGACCATCATCATACAGTAGGGGCACAACAGCCCATTGGTGCAAAATATCAGTTAGTGTATCGTCATTGATAATACCTTCAACATATAATTGTTCAATTTGATGTGTTGTCATATCCAGACCTCCAAGAATTCAATACGGGTTGTGATTCTATTACTTAACCATTCCCGTTTGCATTATACCTTAGAATGTCTTATAGCACATCTTCTTTTTCCCATTGTGATCCATAAGGAGAAGGGCAATAAGATGCAGCCAAGCGTGTACGGATATGAACAAGACATCCACAGTGTTTGCAGGTGGTTCCGTATTGTAAAGAAGGGCAAGACAGACAGGCATTCATACGTGCTTGTTGTATAGGTTCAGGTGTTAGCTCATGTGGCTGTTTGTGCTGGATGGCTATA
Source organism: Paenibacillus sp. KACC 21273 (assembly GCF_028736095.1). NCBI lineage: Bacteria > Bacillati > Bacillota > Bacilli > Caryophanales > Paenibacillaceae > Paenibacillus > Paenibacillus sp. KACC 21273. Next base: position 4,079,198 of record NZ_CP117876.1, on the reverse strand, counting down.
GCGACCAATACTTCAATCTTTTCTTCAGACAATTGAGGGCTACGGTTACAACCTTTGCACCCATGAGTGATTGCTGGCATCAGCAGACCGTCCTCTCTGTTAGATCAACGTAATCGCTGCGACAGAAGCCGCTGGAAGCTCAAAAGTTAGCGTGCCGTCTTTGGCAAAAGAAACATCCAAAGCTACCGGTACGATCTGTTCTGGTTGTTCAAATGTATTATGTGTGTTCAGTGCTGAAGCTGTTAATACTTTGCCTTGAATATCAGCAGGGGTGAAACCTTCAATTTGGCAAGAGAACGATTCACTTTCATTGTGGCTCAAGTTACAGATCGTCAGATGAACACGATTCAGATGGTCTTTTGAAGCCGCTGCGCTGATTTTATCGATCGATTGAGCACCCATCGTATATTTAGGGCTAGTATACTGCAAGTCTATTCTCTCGCTATCCTGATGCACTTGATACATATTGAATACATGATAGGTTGGAGTCAGTATCAATTGATCGCCTTCTGTCAAAATCATTGCTTGCAGTACGTTGACCATCTGCGCAATATTTGCCATTTTGATCCGATCAGCATATTTATAAAAGAGGTTTAAGTTCACTCCAGCGACGATAGCATCGCGCAATGTATTTTGCTGATATAAAAAGCCTGGATTGGTTCCTGGCTCTACATCTGTCCAGATTCCCCACTCATCTATAATCATGCCTACTTTTTTCTCAGGATCATATTTATCCATAATTTTGGAATGCTTAATAATCAATTCTTCCATATACAATGTATTTTTGAACGTAGTAAACCATTCTTCTTCTGTAAAATGAGTGGATGAACCTTTGCTTGATGTCCAATCACCAGAAGGAAGGGTGTAGTAGTGTAGACTCAATCCGTTCATTAAGTGTCCAGCTTCGCGCATCAACACTTCTGTCCAGTGGTAATCATCACTATTGGCTCCGCAAGCGATTTTGTATATCTGATTGTCTCCATAGTTACGAACATACGTAGAATAGTGTCTGTAGAGATCGGCATAATATTCAGGGCGCATATTACCACCACAACCCCAGTTTTCATTTCCGACACCGAAATAAGTCAATGTCCATGGTTCTTCCTGACCGTTCTGTTTACGCCAGTCTGCCATTGGAGATTGTCCATCCAGCGTCATATATTCCACCCATTGCTGCATTTCATGGACTGTACCACTACCTACATTGCCACTGATATAAGGTTCTGTCTCAAGTAACTCACATAATCGTAGAAATTCATGTGTACCAAAATGATTATTTTCCTCTACGCCACCCCAGTTGTTATTGACCATACGAGCACGTTGGTCTACAGGGCCGACTCCATCTTTCCAATGATATTCGTCTGCAAAGCAACCTCCCGGCCAGCGCAGAACGGGAATATGTAGTTTTCGTAACGCTTCAATCACATCAATACGCATGCCTTCGATATTAGGAATCGGTGAATCTTTACCTACCCAGATGCCTTCATAAATACAACGACCTAGATGTTCAGCAAATTGTCCGTGGATATGCCGACTGATTTTCCCTGTGATATCTTGAATATTCATATTCATATTAATCATATATATATACCTCCTTGATATCGCTTACATGACGATAATAACACGTTTTTTGATAATATATAATATAATTTTGCGACATAAATAGAATAACGTTTGTATTTTTATTAACATAACGATATAGTGGAAAGGTATTCGTTTACGTTACACACATTTGGTATTGGAGGAGCCTGAATATGAATCTGGATATTTCGGATAAATCATTGCCTGTGTATGAAGCACTCGCAAGCAGTGTAAGGCACAAAATCATTCAATTACTTGCTATACGACCTATGAATATTCGTGAACTAGCGGAAGCAGTAAGTTTAACCAGTGCCATTGTATCTATGCATGTAAAAAAGCTAGAAAAAGCAGGAATTATTTCAACCAGTATGCAACCTGGTAAAGGTGGCGTACAAAAAATATGTTCACTTCAAGTAGAGGAAGCGCAGATTAACTTTCCGAACAAAGTCGAGCATTTACGCCAATACCATGAAAGTGAAATTTCAATAGGACATTATACAGACCTCAAAGTAGAACCGACTTGTGGTTTAGCGTCAGCCGAGAAGTTTATCGGGCAAGTAGATGATACCCGTTATTTTTTTGATGCAGAACGTTTTCAAGCCAAAATTTTGTGGTTTAGTGAAGGATTTATAGAGTATAAGATTCCTAACTTTTTGTTGTCTACCGAAAATCCTTTAGAATTATTAGTTTCACTTGAGATTTCTTCAGAAGCTCCTTTGACAGATAACCGTTTTCCTTCAGACATTACATTTTATTTAAATGAAGTGAAATTAGGAACATGGACAAGTCCAGGCGATTACGGAGATAAGCGTGGTAAGTACAATCCACAATGGTGGCCAGATATTGTAAATCAATATGGACTACTCAAGCATCTGACTGTATCCAGAGATGGTACATATATGGATGGACAAAAGTTGTCTGATGTGAATCTGGATCAGGTCAATGTACGTGATCGTCAATGGACATTACGTATTGCTGTTGATCCTTCGTCTGAACATGTCGGTGGGTTAACACTGTTCGGTAGAGGATTTGGTAACTATAATCAAGATATTGTGTTCCGATTATATTATGACAAATTAATTCATTCTGCGAATGCCAGTGCACGCGAAGCAGAACCACAATCGTAATCAAACCATACAAAAAAACGGCTACAGAGCATAGGCTCTAGCCGTTTTTTTGTGTTGTTAACAATGATTTAGAACAGATGGAGAGGGGGTAATGATTATCCTTTTACCCCTGAGATCGCCACAGATTCGATAATCTGACGTTGGAAGATCAAGAAAATAATTAAAATTGGTAACAACGATACAACAGATGCCGCCATAATTAACGGGTAATCACTTTGGATCGCATAGTTGGCGTTAAAGTTAGCAATAACGATCTGTAACGTCTGAATTTCAGGAGAATTCAGATAGAGAATAGGAGGTAAGTAATCATTCCAGATCCCCATAAACCATAAGATTAACTGAGCGGCGATCGCTGGCTTGATCAACGGGAAAATAATACGGGCATAAATGCCGAAGTATGAGGTTCCATCGATTTTGGCAGCTTCAATAATCGCATTAGGAATACTGTACAGATACTGTCTCAAGAAGAAGATCATAATAATGTTACCGAATAATCCCGGTACAATCAGTGGTAGTAACGTATCTACCCATCCCCATTCAGAGAACATAATAAATTGAGAGATCATGACTGCTGGATACGGAATCATCATTGAAGAAAGCAATAGTAAAAAGATTTGATTTTTGTAAGGAAAGCGTAGTTTGGCAAAAGCAAAAGCTGCCAGACTGGATGTAATCGTTCCGATAATCGTTACGGTTAAAGCAACGATCAGACTGTTGATAATACCGCTTAATAATGGACCTGCTGTCCAGATTTCTTGGTATTTATTAAAATGAAACACAGCCGGAATCCAGTTAGGTGGAAGTGCAAATACATCTTGTCTGTCTTTAAAAGAAGTAGATACCATCCAAAGTAGCGGAGCGATCATAACAATAGCTCCTATGCAGAGTAAAACAAAAATGAACGCATTGCTTATCTTTTGTTGCTTCGTATGAACCATTCTGTACTCACTCCTTTACAGCTAATAATCAATCGACATCAAAGCTTGAACGCTCATTCATTTTGAACTGAATTAATGTAACGATAAAGATAAATAGTCCTAAAATAACAGCCATTGCGGAAGCATAACCCATTTGTAAGTTATCAAAAGCTTTTTGCCAGATATAGAATACGATTGTAGCTGAAGAGTACTCCGGTCCACCTGTAGGTGTCATAATATTGATCTCGGTAAAGATCTGTGATCCCCCGATAATATTCGTAACGACAAGGAAGAACGTAACTGGCTTCACCATCGGCCATGTAATGTGACGGAACATTTTGAATCCACTTGCACCATCCAATTCAGCCGCTTCATAGTAACTACGAGACACACTTTGAAGAGCAGCCAGATATAGAAGCATTGAATATCCAAGACCTTTCCAGATCGTCATAATAATCAACGCTGGTTTGACAGTCGTCGTATTTGCTAACCAGTTAGGGCCTTTGATACCAAATAGATCAAGGAATTGATTCACAAGTCCATAATCCCCGTTATATGCCCACTGCCAAAGGATCGAGATTGCAGCCAGTGAAGAGATAACCGGTACATAATAGATCACACGAAATGTAGTGGTACCTGGAATTTTACGATTAAGTCCAAGTGCTAGTAGCAAAGAAATAACCAATCCAATCGGAATACCAATCATTAAGAATAAGGTATTGAACATTGATTTGTAGAAGAAATCATCTGTCAAAATATCTTTAAAGTTATCCAACCCGATAAAGTTCATCTGTCCAAGACCATTCCAATCGGTAAATGATCCATATACCGAATATAGTGCAGGATAAAGTGTGAACAGTAAGAAACCGACAACGGGTGGCAAAATAAACAAATAACCAAAATATTTTTCTTTACGATACAGATTAGATTTGGTTTTCATAATTCACCCCTAATTCATCTGGAATGAAAATGATGTTAGTCCCATCTGGATCTAGGGAAAGCTAACATCATTTTCACCATATTCAAAATGGCTCTGATTTATTACAGCAGGTACAGCTTACTTTTTAGATTTTTGATCTTGTTCTACGGCACGATCAAGTAGTTTTTGCATTTTTGGTTGTTCTTGTTTGACATAATCAGCAGCAGACATTTTACCATCGATTACTGGTTGAATATCTGTGAAGAAAAGGTCATACCATTCTGCATTGTACGTATATTGACCTGGTAATGGTCTGCCATACTCAGTTACGATTTTGAGGAATTCTTCTTTGTTAGCTGGTTTGGTTGATGTATCAGCAGCCCATGTTTTCGCCATATCTTGCAAGTTAGGAATCTGTACGCCAGATTTAACTAACGCTTCTTGACCTTCTTTTGAAGCAGACAAGTAGGTTACTAATTTAGCAGCAAGTTCAGGATTGGCTGTTTTGCTAGATACACCAATACCTAGACTTCCGATCCATGTTGCTGTTTTGCCAGTAGAACCAGCAGGGTAAGGAATCAGATCATAATCGAATTTCAATTCACGATCATACGTGCTTAGATCCCAAGGTCCAACAGGGAAGAATGCAAGTTCGCCTCTCATCCAACGTTGGTACGTATCCAGTGTTTGTGCTTGCTCAATAGCAGGTGTGATTTTGTATTTGTTCTGCATATCTGCAAAGAATTGAAGAGCTTCGATAAATTTAGGTTCATCGATTGTCACTTTAGTATGTGTACTATCAATCCAATCAGCGCCATTACTCCATACGAACGCTTGCAGCGCCCATTGTACGTTAAGTCCAGTACCGAATTGATCTAATTTGCCATCGCCATCGGTATCTTTGGTTAGCTCTTGATTGACTTTGATAAATTCATCCCATGTATAAGGTTTGTTTTTGTCCGGCAGAGGGATGCCTGCTTTTTCAAACATGGTTTTGTTATAGCCGAGGGAGAAAGGACCCAAATCTTTTGGTAGTCCGTATAGTGCGCCTTTGCCCACTTCTTTACCATCGTAGCGATAGAAATTCACGCCATCAGCCCACATGTTTTTCAGGTCAACTTCTTTGTTGTTTTCGATATACTTGCTAATGTCTAATAGGATATTGCTATTTACATATGCTTTAAGGTCAGCAGGATTGTAGAAAAATACATCAGGAATACTGTTTCCTGTAATCGCTGCTTGTAATTTAGTAGCATATTGATCACCAGTCGTCTGAATCACTTTGACCGTAACTCCAGGATTATCTTTTTTAAATTCTTCGACTACCGCATTATATGCTTTTTGCTCATCCGGTCCACCACGGAACATAAATGTTAATTGATTTGGATCTGAATTCTTTTTAGAACCTCCACAGCCTGCAAGCACCAAAGACAACATCAACACACTCGCCAAGACAATCAGCCAACTTTTTTGACGCAACATAGTTTAAACCTCCCCTTTAATTTCAAAAAAGTAATTCATAGACCACTGTACAGATTCAAATCATGCCCTTGTTGATTTTAGGCAATAAGGCGAAGCTTAGGCTTTACGTAGACGAATTACATTCCACGAAGCTTTAGCAAGGCGAGCGGTTAACATGCCATCATCTAGTTGAGATTGACCACCGCGATGTGGCGCAACTTTTTCTTCATCTGCTGTATTTACAGCTTTGAGATCATCGTTTTCAAGAACAATATGTTCTTCAATCTGGTAACCTTCGAATGAACGCACATCACAATTCAAATCTAACGATTCGCTTAAATGACGGTTCAGTGCAAAGATCGTTAAGTATTCGTTTTCTTCGTCATACACAACAGCGCTATCTAAGTAAGGAACATCTGTATAATCACTAGCATCATACTTAGGAGAATCAACAACAGGCTTGAGGGATACACCACGTCCAAATGTAGAAGTGTGCATATATGGATAGAAAATCGTCTGCTTCCATACACGTCCGCCATCTTCAGTCATAATCGGAGCGATAACATTGACCAATTGAGCCAGACAAGCCATTTTGACACGATCGGCGTGACGTAAGAAGGTAAGTAGCATACTTCCAACTAACAACGCATCTTCAAAATTATAGACATCTTCCAATTGTGGTGGAGCAATACTCCAAGGGTCCATTTTGCTATCTGCTTCATTAGAGTGATACCATATGTTCCATTCGTCAAAGCTCAAGTTCATTGTTTTTTTGCTACGTTTTTTCGCTTTAATATAATCACATGTAGAGATAACGGTATGAATAAAATGATCCATATCCATCGAGCGAGCAAGATAATCTGCTGTATTGTTGGTAGGATTACCGTAATACTGATGAAGTGAAATATAATCAACCGCTTCATACGTGTGATCCAGTGTTGTAGCTTCCCATTCAGGGAACGTAGGCATGCCTGTATTGGAACTTCCGCAAGCAACCAGCTCAATACTAGAATCAACTTGACGCATCGCTTTAGCGGTTTCTAATGCTAATCGACCGTATTCATCGGCTGTTTTGTGACCGATTTGCCACGGGCCATCCATTTCATTACCAAGACACCATGTTTTGATATTGTAAGGATCACTAGCTCCATGTTGCTTACGTAGATCGCTGTAATAAGAGTTGCCCGGATGATTGCAATACTCGATAAGATTACGAGCAGCATCGATACCGCGTGTTCCCAGATTGACAGCCATCATCACTTCCGAACCTGCTTCTTTAGCCCATTTCATAAATTCATTTGTACCGACTTCGTTAGGCTCAACTGTTTTCCAAGCTAGTTCTAAGCGTTTCGGTCTAGAAGCAACAGGGCCAACACCATCTTCCCAGTTGTAACCGGATACAAAATTACCGCCAGGATAGCGAATAATAGGCACTTGTAGCTCTTGTATCAATTGTTTGACATCATTTCGGAAACCGCTTTCATCTGCGGACGCGTGAGAAGGATCATATATACCACCATATACGGCACGACCTAAGTGCTCGATAAAGGAACCATAAATGCGTTTATCAATTTCGGCGATACGGAAAGCTTTATCCACGACCATCTTAGCTTTGAGGTTAGACTGTGACAATAATATTCATCCTTTCTATCATCGATCATCATTAATGATAACGCTTCATTTGGATACTTCTTGCATAATTTAACAAAGCAAATGTAGCATATATTTTTTATCCAGTCAATAATAATATTAATAATTAACATAAACATTAACTAAAATAAAAATGTAAATGATAGACCTGCACAAAGCAATAACAGTTGACTATATTAATTTTAGTACCGTATAGTACTAATTATGACAAAAAAAAATAAAACCTCAAATCGTGATCTGATTATGCAGTTAGCCACAGAATTGTTTTTACAAAAAGGATATTTAGCAACAGGAATGGATGAGATTGTAGCAGTAAGCAAAGTCTCTAAGACTAATATTTATTACCATTTTGCAAGTAAAGAAGAACTGTTAGCTGCTATTATTCATCAGTTGATTACACAGTATACGGAGAAGATTGCACATATCGCTGCTCAGCATGATCAATCTGTATGGGAACGTCTGCAACGATTTACTGAACTTCTAATCATGGAAGAAGTCGATTGTTTGGGAGGTTGTCCATTTTTGACGTTATACACTCAGACACCGATTGAAGCAGAACATATTCGAAATACGATCAAGCATTTTTTCGAACAGCAAGTGATAGTCGTAGAACAATTGATCATTGAAGGGATACAGCGTAAAGAATTTAATGATTCGTTGCAACCACCCGCTGTTGCTTCATTAATCGTATCTACTATAGAAGGAGGACTTTTTTTAGGTCATGTTCATCAAAATCCACAAATGATTCGATCATCACTTTTTGCTTTGGCAGCGATGCTGAAGTGATTTTTTTTGAATATATTAGTACAGATCGGTACTAAAATGAAAAAATTAATAAACATCAAAAGGAGACAATATGGATACTTTATTTTTGACAGGTGCTACAGGGTTTATTGGAAAGGCAATTTTGAAAAAATGTTTAGCAACCAATTACCGCATCATTGTACTGGTTCGTTCTTTACAACGATGGCAAGAATGGAGAAGATTACATAAGTGGAGTGATACCCTACAAATTATTGCGATAGAAGGAGATCTGGGATTACCACATTTGGGATTGTCTCATGAAGATTGGAGCCTAGCGATGCAAGCTGATACGATTATTCATGCAGGCGGACCGATGGATATTTTACTTCATTCCAATCAAGCCCAGTCTGCTTTTATGCAAGGTGCTATTCATATTGCAGAGTTGGCAAGCCAGATTCATCAAGCACAACTTTTAAAACAATTTATTCATATTGTAGGTTACAAAAGCCCGGTTACCGAAGAACATATACAGTTTCCAGAACGATTGGATCAGTTATTACAACATGAAGCCCCTTATGAACAGATGAAATTCAAAGCCGATGCTTATATTCGTAAGCAATCATTACAACATCAATTTCCATTGTCGATTATTCATCCAGGAGTGGTGATTGGAGATTCAATGACAGGAGACACTCCGCAATTAGGAGGATTAGGAATCGTAGTCGATGCTGTACGTAAAGGAAAGATGCGTATTGTACCGGGTGGAAAGCATCATTGGTTGCCTTTAGTTCATGTCGATTATATCGCTGACTTTCTGATCTGCTTATTATCGGAACAGCAACATTCACAGTTACCTCATATGCAAGCATACTATCTATTAAATCGCCCTGCACATACATATGACATGAAGCAATTGGTGAAGCTAATCAGTTCAGAATTGAATGCTCCTCAACCGATATGGTCTGTTCCGCCTTACTTAGCCAAATATATACTGGGTACATCGCTTGGGCAAAAGTTAGGTGTGCCAGCGGCTTCTATTGATTTTATTGTTAATCAAAACTATCCATTAGAATCTGTACGCCAGATCGAAGCTAAATATGGTATTCAATCTACAATTACCATCAATGGATTGCAAAAAGTGATACATAATCTACATGCTCGTCTTCAACTTCAGACTCATATATAAATGACAACGATAGAGATAGAATAGCTTGTAATAACAACGTCAAGAAAAGGATGAAAATCGATTTTAGATTTTATCTTTTTTTATTGACGTTTTTTTGCGTAAGAAATTTACTTTTTTATCCAATATGCTTTACAAGACGTCTACATTTTAGTTATTATAGAATTATAATTATTCTAAGTATAAATACTATATATTGTTATCGTATTATAATAATTGCATAACAAGTTGTGCTAGAACATATAGATTTATCGTGAAAACCAGATTATGCTCATCTTAGAATCTGTAGATATCTTGCAAATTTAACCGGAAGGTGTGAACACATAATGATACTGACAGAACAATTGAACCGGATTAAAGAGCGCTTAAAATCAAAAGGCTACAAACTAACACCTCAACGTGAAACAACAATTCGAGTATTACTCCAACATGAAAAAGATCATTTAAGTGCGGAAGAAGTATTTTTATTAGTAAAAGAGCAGTTTCCTGAGATTGGTATGGCGACGGTGTATCGTGTACTTGATCTGTTGACTGAACTTCATGTCGTTCAGAAAGTGAATTTCGGCGATGGAGCAGCTCGATTCGATCTTCGTCAAGCAAATAGCCCTCATTTGCATCATCATCTGATCTGTACAGAATGTGGAAATGTAGAAGAAATTATGGATGATTGGTTGCTACCGCTTGAAAAGCGTATTGAACGTGAATATGGATTTACTGTTACCGATCATCGTCTTGATTTTCAGGGTATCTGCACAGAGTGTCGGGTCAAAGAACGTGACAAAAATAAAGCAAACAACAAATGCAAAGCAGTTTCTTAATTCCAGAAAGAGCCATGAATGGCTCTTTTTTTTGTGTTTATCTTTATTTTCACAAATACGCAACCGAAATAAAGGATAGTGCGAAATAACAGTTTGTCCTTCATTTGCCAAAATTGAGACTTATCTCATAGGTCGTACGTATGTAATAATACGAATATAAAGATAGAGAAAAGGGGAAGAAAGATGGCATTAGTAGAAGTAATAAAATACGACGGAACACCAGATGTATATGCTTGGAAACATCCTAATGAAGAGTTAGGCACATGGACGCAACTGATCGTTAACGAATCTCAAGAAGCTATATTATACAAAGGCGGTAAAGCATTTGATACTTTTGGGCCAGGCAGACATACACTGAGCACGCTCAATATTCCACTACTTAATAATATTGTTAATATTCCGTTTGGTGGACATTCTCCATTTGCAGCAGAAATATGGTATGTGAATCGAATTAGCAATTTAGATATGAAATGGGGCACAACGGCACCGATTCAACTACAAGACCCTAAGTATAAAATTATTATTCCAGTACGTGCTTTTGGACAGATGGGTATTCGCATTGAAGATTCACGTAAATTTTTGGTGAAATTGGTCGGGACATTAGCTCAATTTGATCAGGCAGATATTTCACGTTATTTCCGCGGACTATTGTTAATGAATATCAATGAGAGTATTTCTTCTTATCTGGTTCACAAGCAGATCAGTATCCTGGAAATTAATGCTTACATAAGCGAAATTTCTAATCATGTAAAAGAAAAAATGATGCCGGTTTTCGCAGACTTTGGGATTGAGATTGTTAATCTGTATATGGATTCAGTCAATACACCGGATGACGATCCCTCGGTCAAAAGATTGCAAGAAGCTTTAGCACGCAAAGCTGAAATGGATATTGTCGGATATACCTATCAGCAAGAACGTAGCTTTGATACGTTAGAAGGTGCCGCCAAAAATGAAGGTAGTACACAAGCAGGAGTGATGGGTGCTGGACTAGGCATGGGGATGGGCTTTGGTCTGGGTGGTGCTTTTGGACAAGGAATGGCAGGTCTTGGACGCGTAATGGATATTAATGGTGGATCAGGTCATGTGCAATTTAACAGTTCTACATCATCCAATTCGGCAGCTACACAAACTTGTGATAAATGCAGTCAACCGTTAACACCAGGTTCCAAATTTTGTGCTCATTGTGGAGATAAATATCACTCTTGTGAACACTGTGGAGCAGATAATCCAGAAAACGCTACAGCGTGTAAAAGCTGTGGACAAGCATTTGCTAAGCCTTGTCGTAGTTGCGGGACAGCACTCAAAGCAGGCGTCAAATTCTGTCCGGAATGTGGAGCTTCAGCTGTGATGACATGCAGTAGTTGTGGGCATGCTGTTCAGCCAGGTCAAAAGTTCTGCCCTGAATGTGGTCAACGGGTCACACCAGAAGGAGAACAATAATATGACTGATAACCGCTTAGGAATCAAAATCATCACATTACTATACGGTGTTATTTTGACGATTACAGTGATTGGCTTTTTTCTGTTAGCTTCTTTTCATATATTAGATGTTCGCTTCTGGGTGTCATTGGCTACGATTGTGTTGGCAGAAACATGTGTATGGTCTTTAGCAGGCTGGGGTGCATTACGAGCAGAACAATTTAAAAAGACAGTTCCTGCTTTTATGGGATTGGCTGTTGTAGCTGTTTTGTATCAAGCTTTAACGATTCTGTATGCTGTAGTGCTCTGGTTAGTGATCGCTGTACCGGCTAGCTTGTATATTTGGATTCAATTGATTACGTTTGGTGCTGTTTTTGTAATTGGTGGGTTATTGATCTGGTTTATGCAGACAGAACGTGGCATTGATAAAGAAGAACGATTGCAAATGCTCGGTATTCAAGAAATTCGTTCTATACTTAGCGAATCGAATCTGCAATTAAAAGGTTGGCAAGAACCTTATCGCAGCGAACTCAAACAATTACTCACTAATCTTGAAGAAAATGTACGCTTTAGTGATCCTGTGACTCATCCTGATATTTGGCAAGAAGAAGAGCAGTTAATGCATGAAGTCAGACGTTTACAAGAACAAATGATGCAAAGCCAAATGCAAGACGAACACAAAGCTACTCAGCAAGTACAGAATGTAAAAGCATTATTTGATTCAGTTCAAACTGTACTGCAACAACGTAATCGTAAGCTTATTACTGTAAAGTCTTGATACACATAAATAGTAAGAGAGTAATTTGAAGAATAAGAAAAGAGAAACATATAAAGGGGTTTATTATATGGCACTAGGTATCATTATGATTATAATTGGTATTCCTTTTTTATTAGTATGGGGAATAATGTCTATTGGGATTTTTATTCCAGATCCTTCAGGAGCTTCTATTCCTATGGGTAGTCTTTGGGGAAGTTGGATTATAGTATCCTTATTTACATTTTTACCAGGTTTTTTACTTGTTTATTTTGGTGTCAAACAAATCAAACTGCATAATCGAAAAATTCAAGCACAAAAAGATTGGTATGCTCGCCAAAATGAAATTCATAATGAGCGTCAACAGCAGCACCAAAATCATTCATCAGGTTCTATTCATACAATTGATCGCGAAGATATGCAACATATTCCACATCGTCAGCCGAATCCTAATCATCATAGTAATACGACAACATCATATTCATCTACCACAACGACAACGAGTAATATGAATGGCAACAGTACGACAACAACCGATTACAAAATTTTTAATCCATTAGATCCTAAAACAGCACCTTATACATCGTGGCAACAACAGCAACGTAATCAGCAAATGAATCCTTCACCCACTCCACAACCTACTTCTAATCTTCAACCTAAAAAGGTAGATTGTTCCGGTTGTGGAGCGATTTATACGATTGCACCGCATGAAACGAAGGATTGTGAATACTGTGGAAACACAGTTGTGTATGAATAGAAAAGTAAATGTTCTAATTTTAAATGTAAATTTGCAAAATCCTCAAAATCCCGCTTCTATCGACCATGAAGCGGGTAAATACTACGATATAAGACGAAACCGCAAGGCATCATTGCACTACGGAACATCGTCTTTTTTAATATTTGCCTTGTTAATGTATCCAAGTGTAATTGACAGTTATCTTACTTCCGCATTAACATATATTTATTGCCCTTTATAGGCAAAAACGGATTAGAAGGTGACTGCAAGTGCAACAGTATCGAGCAACAAGAGCAGACATTAACTTGGATGCATTACGTGCCAACTACGAAGCTTTTCGTGGAGCATTATCTCCACAAACTCAATTGTTATGCTGTGTCAAAGGTAATGCATACGGACATGGAGCAGTTGAAATTTCACGAGAATTGGAACGATTAGGTACGGATTATTTGAGTGTGGCATTTTTGGATGAAGCGATTGAGCTGCGTCAGCAAGGTATACGTATGCCTATTCTTGTTCTGGGCTATACCGGACCGGCAGGTATATCTGCTGCTTATGAATATGATATTACTCTTAATGTATTCACGGAGGATGTACTTGAAGCGATAGCTGAACTTGTGCTTGATTCTTCCGAACGCAAGCTTAAAGCTCATATCAAGATCGACAGTGGAATGGGTAGAATTGGTCTTTTAACAAATGTGGCAGTTGATTTTATTACAAGAGCTTTCCAGGTGCCACAACTTGAGATCGAAGGAATGTTTACCCATTTTGCCAAAGCTGATGAGTTAGACAAAAGTTATACATTGGAACAATATGAACGTTTTCAACAGGTGAACATGCAATTACGTGAACTGGGTTACTCTATCCCTATCATACATACGGGGAACAGTGCTACCGCTATTGATACTCCTGAACTATCACCTCAGATGGTTCGGATAGGTATTGCATTGTATGGGCTGTATCCTTCAGCTGAAGTGAACGAACAGGCGATAGAATTAACTCCAGTATTGACGCTCAAAACAGAAGTAACATATGTCAAACAACTTCCTGATCATTCCAAAGTAAGTTATGGCGGTAAGTATGTTACCGAAAGTGATGAATATATTGCAACACTTCCTATTGGCTATGCTGATGGTTATTCTCGAATGTTAACGGGAGTAGCGGAAGTATTGATTCGTGGTCGTCGTGTCCCTGTAGTAGGAACGATTTGTATGGACCAATGCATGGTATCACTTAAATCTTTTGCTGAAGAAGCAGAAGAAATCCAAATCGGCGAAGAGGTTGTCTTAATTGGCAGACAGCAAGATGCTGTGATTACTGCTGATGAGCTTGCATCTAAGCTAGGTACGATTCACTACGAAGTCGTTTGTATGATTGCCGCTAGAGTTCCGCGTGCTTATTACCGGAATAATGCCATTGTCACCCTTTGGAATCCCCTTACACATTTTACAAATTAAATTTGTAAATTCAGAAGGAAACCAACTATTTACGGCGAATCTTACATAAGTATCAAGAAAGGTCTGTACGCACACCTATGATCTGGTTTATAATGATGGCAGCAAACTTGCCTCATATGTCGTATGTGTCGCAAAGACCAGGAAGTTAGATTCGTGCACGAAAGATGCCAATACAGCCGCTATAGGGGTAGAGCTGGAAAAGGTTTTGGGGGTGCTTGACAGTTGGACAACATGCAAAATGCGCAGAGCATTATGATCCGTTTGCCGGATCAACTTCTGCAAGAAGTGGATGGTATCGCAGCTTTAGAAGATTCCGATCGCAGTGAACTAATCAGAAAAGCCACAAAAATTTATCTCACTGAACGCAAAAAGCGGTATATCCGTGAAGCGATGCAGCGTGGATATATGGAAATGGCCAAAATTAATCTGAGAATTGCTTGCGAAGCTTTTCATGCGGAGGAAGAGGCGGACATCACTCTGGACCGTTTAGTTAGCGGGGTGTAGACATTGATCGTAAAACGTGGCGATGTATTTTTTGCAGATTTATCGCCCGTCGTCGGCTCCGAACAGGGCGGCGTGAGGCCGGTTCTGGTTATCCAGAATGATATCGGCAACCGTTTCAGTCCAACGGTTATTGTGGCGGCAATTACGGCACAGATTCAAAAAGCCAAATTGCCAACACATGTGGAGATTGACGCGAAATCTCATGGGTTTGATAGAGATTCCGTCATTTTGCTGGAACAGATTCGAACTATTGATAAACAGCGTCTGACTGACAAAATCACACATCTGGATGAAGAAACAATGCGTCGTGTACATGATGCGCTCCAGATCAGTTTGGGCTTAGTGGAATTTTAAGCCTGACCACAATTCCGACCCGGTGAATGACACCGGGTTTTTTTGTATGGATATAGAGAATAAGAAAGTGTCTCTGGAGCATCTCTAAGAGAGAAGTTATGCAATCAGGTGGAAATCAAAAGCGTTGTCTGAGATAATAAAGGTATTATGCGAGGAATCTCCATTGTAGGGAGAAGAGAAAGAGGGATAGGATTTGTCTGAACAAAAAGTAATTACAGAAGCAGAAGCCAAAGTCACCGAACAGCAGGTTCGTGAACAAATTATTAAACAAATCGCAAGCGAATTACAGATTTCTTTAAAACAGATTCGTACAACGATCGATTTACTTGCAGAAGGTAATACTATTCCGTTTATTGCCCGTTATCGTAAAGAAATGACAGGCGAATTGGATGAAAATGAATTACGAGATATCGAAGAACGTCATCAATATTTGCGTAATCTGCAAGAACGTAAAGATGAAGTGCTACGTATCATCAGTGAACAAGATAAATTAACAGAAGAATTAGCAACAGCGATACAAAATGCAGCTAAATTGCAGGTTGTAGAAGATTTGTACCGTCCGTATCGCCAGAAACGTAAAACACGTGCCAGTGTAGCCAAAGAAAAAGGACTAGAACCCCTTGCTAACTGGATTATGGAACAGCATGCAAGCCCTGCGCCATTAGTTGAAGCAGAGCGCTATATTGATGCAGATAAAGGCGTAGAAGACAGTAATCAAGCACTACAAGGTGCTATGGATATTATTGCTGAGACGATATCCGATGATGCGAATCTACGTGCATGGATTAGAAGATATACGTTAGATCAAGGGATGTTGGTCACAGAAGCCAAAGCACCAACAGAAGAGTCTGTGTATGAAATGTATTACAACTATCGTGAATTAGCCAAAAAAATGCCGCCTCACCGTATTTTAGCGATCAACCGCGGAGAGCGTGAGAATATTTTGAAAGTACAGCTTGAAGTACAACCAGAGTCGATCCATCGTTATATGGAAAAGCAACTGGTTAAAGGTTCCTCGGCAGTGCGTGATCTTTTGCTTACAGTGATTGAAGATGCATACAAACGTCTAATTGCACCATCGATTGAGCGTGAAGTGCGCGCAGAACTAACAGAAAAAGGCGATCAACAAGCAATTTCTATTTTTGCAGGCAATCTTCGGAATCTATTGCTACAAGCACCGATCAAAGAAAAACGTGTGCTTGGTGTCGATCCGGCTTATCGTACAGGCTGTAAATTAGCGGCTGTAGATGGTACAGGTAAACTGCTTGAAGTAGAAGTGACCTATCCAACTCCACCGCATAACAAAAAGCGTGAAGCGGCTGAAATCTTCCGTCGTATGATCAAGCAGTATGATATTGAATTGATCGTTATCGGTAACGGAACGGCTTCGCGCGAATCCGAACAGTTCGTAGCAGAACTCATTCAAGAAATTACAGATCAAGAATTGTCTTATTTGATCGTTAGTGAAGCAGGAGCAAGTGTATACTCCGCTTCCAAATTAGCACAAGAAGAATTCCCAGATCTCGATGTAGCTCAGCGTAGTGCTGCTTCGATCGCTCGTCGTGTTCAAGATCCTCTAGCTGAATTGGTCAAAATCGATCCAAAAGCGATCGGTGTAGGACAATACCAGCATGATGTGTCTCAGAAACATCTGGAGAGCAGTCTAAAAGCCGTTGTAGAGTCCGCAGTTAACCATGTTGGAGTAGATGTGAATACAGCTTCTCCATCGCTGTTATCGTATGTAGCAGGCGTTAATGCGACGATTGCCAAAAACATTGTAAAATACCGCGAAGAAAACGGTAAATTTACAAGTCGTAAACAATTGCAAAAAGTACCTCGTCTTGGTGCGAAGTCCTTGCAACAATGTGTAGGATTTTTACGAATCAATGGTGGAGAAAATCCGCTCGATTATACATCGATTCATCCAGAGTCTTATGCAGCGACAACCAAATTGCTTAAATCACTGAAAATTACACCGGAACAATTGGGTACACCTGAAGCAGTAACAGCGTTATCAAATGTAGATGTAGAACAAGCTTCAGAAACATTAGATATCGGTGTCCCTACATTACGCGATATTTTGGATAGCTTACAACGTCCAGGACGTGATCCTCGTGATGAATTGCCTTTGCCTATTTTCCGTACAGATGTTTTGAAAATAGAAGATTTATCACCAGGTATGGAATTGCAAGGTACGGTTCGTAACGTTATTGATTTTGGTGCGTTTGTCGATATCGGTATCAAAAACGATGGATTGGTGCATATTTCACAATTGAGCAACAGCTTTGTAAAACATCCGATGGATGTGGTGTCTGTTGGAGATAATGTAACAGTGTGGGTATTGAATATAGACCACAAAAAAGGTCGTGTCGGCTTAACGATGCGCAAATCCTCTGCGGATGAAGCTGCTCAAGCGTAAAGCAATTAGAATAGCATTTTCTAAGGTATTCTTGTTATGTATACGAGATTATATGGTACAAATTGTAAAAGATAAATAACTCCAAACGTAATCTAAAAAGCGTACACTCTTCGAATAGTCGTTCGAGAGATGTACGCTTTTTGCTGTAGACAGATATAAGGTAGGGATGAATGTACATTTGCTGGATATCGGATGTTTGAGAAATAGAGTTTTACGATAGAAAAATAATTAATTGAAAAGAAGTATTATACTTGAGTCTCTTCGTATTCTTCATACCATTGTTCCAATTGTGCTTGCAAAGCTCTAATTTCGGTCAATAAGGAGATTAAAGGATAATGATTTTCTTTGAGCACTGCAAAAGAACGTTCTAATTCATTGATATAATCCAGTCCGCCTGTAATCGAAGCGTGCTCATCTAACAGTTCTAAATCATTACATTCTGCAATAGCACGAGGCAGAACAGGGATGTCTGCGGCTGTTAATTTACTGATTTCTTTATGTAATCTAAGGTTAAGGGCACTTAATTGGTAAGCATAATCAGCAGGCATTTCTATATAAAAAAGCTGTGAATTTTGTTGCAATAGCACATAACGCATGTTTGTAGCAGTCATCATTAGATTCTCCTTTAGATATCGAATAGGTTATATAATTTATACTTGAAGTGTAGCTTACAATAAAGTTAAAATTCAAGAGAAGAGATTAAAATACAGGAAAACAGATACAAAGGAGAGCCATATTGTCCATGACTAACGAAGAATTACAAACGTGGGTGGAACAACTGTCGCTAGAGCATTTCGAATGGCCTTTTCGTCATCGGGCCGTATTCAATGCTAGATTACGTACGACAGGTGGACGTTACTTTTTGCGGAGTCATCATATAGAGATCAATCCGCATCAACTAGAAGCATTTGGTATAGAAGAAGTAGAACGGATTATCAAACACGAATTGTGTCATTATCATTTACATATTCATGGAATGGGTTATCGGCACCGTGATGCGGAATTCAAATACTGGCTCAAACGTGTAGGAGGAAGCCGATATTGTCAGGCTCCACCTGTGATAGAACAACAAAAACGCAAAGAATTGTACCGTTACAAACTATTATGTACTGCATGCCAGACTCAATATTTACGCAAACGAAAAATGAATCCAGACAAATATCGTTGTGGTAAATGCAGTGGTAAATTAACTTTGGAACAGCTTGACTTGCCTCAGGAATCATGGTAAATTATTTCTTGTACTACCTATATTATTCTTTTTAGATATTCCCTGATAGCTCAGTTGGTAGAGCACTCGACTGTTAATCGAGTTGTCACAGGTTCGAGTCCTGTTCGGGGAGCCATATGGAGAGATACCCAAGTGGCTATAAGGGGACCCTCTGCTAAGGGGTTAGACTGCGTTAGCGGTGCGAGGGTTCGAATCCCTCTCTCTCCGCCATATAAGAATGAGTAGAATAAGTAAGATCATAGGTACATACAACAAAAGGATCAGCAATTGCTGGTCCTTTTTTATATTTAAAAATAGACCATAATATTTGTAGAAGTAGAAGTAGAAGTAGAAGTAGAAGTAGAAGTAGAAGTAGAAGTAGAAGTAGAAGTAGAAGTAGAAGTAGAAGTAGAAAAAATAGGCGTGAGATTCTTTCTATGATAGAAAGTGTCTCATGCCTATTCATCTAAAATCGAATTATTTGTTAGGTGTGTAATCAGGGTTAGTCAACATTTGACCAACAATATATACTAGATCATCGTCACCAACTTGATCATCTTCAGTCTGATCAGCATCATGCAATGTTTTATCCGTGTCTGCTGCATTTTGACCGAAGTAGAATGCATCAATAGATAGATCTAGAAGCGTATAAGAACCAGATCTATTTACGTCCAAAAAAGCTGGCTTTTCAATTAAAATTGTATCTTCTAAAGCGTTAGCAGGAGCGATATCATATTCGTTATCCGTATCTGCAATGCGACCAGATAGTGAATCAACTTTACCTGTTCCAACAGCAATAGCTTTAAATTTCAATTTCAAAAATACAGTATCTGTAGAAATACCATAGTTTTTACCTTGGCTAGCTACGATAAAGCGAAGCGTTCCTTTTTTATCATTGGTTTCATTATATACTTTATAACCCGGAACTTCAGTAGCGCCCAAGTATTCCATTAATGTAGCATCATAGTTCACAACAAAATCTTCTGCATAAATATTTGTTGCTTTTTTCAAAGACAAATCAGCGATAAAACCTTCGCCAACTTTAACTTTTTCTTTGTCGATCGTAACATCAAGTGTTGCTTGCTCATTCGGTTTCACCGCTGCGATCGGTGTAGCTGTTACTTCATTAGACACATCACCTTCAGTAGTACCGTTTAAGCCTGTGACTACATAGAAGTAAGGAGTGTCATTAACAGCAGTTGTATCTGTGTAATACGTATTACCTGTTACATTAGTCGCTACATTCGTATAAGGGCCACCTGTAGTTGTAGCACGTTTTACATTGTAGCTATTTGCATTATTTGCTGCTGACCAAGTAAGATCAACTTTAGCATCACCAGCAGTTGCTTTCAAAGTAGATTTGCCAACAACGATAGCATTACTTTGATCATAAGCTAAATAACCAGCAGGAATTTTATCTGCATATTTGAATGGAGTTGCTCCAAAATTGGCAGTCAAAGTACGACTTCCACTACTATTTCCATTTATTATTTCAGGATATAGGGGTGTATCTAAATCAGAATCTGCATAATTATAAATATTCTCAACAACTTTAATGCCATTTTTGTACCATATGATTGTATGATTATCTATATCTAGTGCTATAGATAGAGTATCAGTTTTAGCCAAACCTTTGCCATAAACGGTATCACTAGTTGGAGAAGAACCGTAGTTTTTATATAAGTTCCCGTTTACTCCATAATAAGCAATACTTTTTTTAAAGCCAGCAGTAGATATTCCTATCATGCCATAAGATGAAGTTTTAGATTGACTCTCATCAGTCACTTCTACTTCCCAATACCATTTACCTGATGTTTTACCTACAGTTGCCAAATCAGCAGTTGAAGTTCCAGCAGTTCCTGAAAGAGTTCTAACTAAAGAACCATTTTTCCATGTTACTGGTGTTGTTGCTGCTTGTGTTGCTGTTGGCAAAGCTGTAAGTACGGATACGGCTAAAAACAAAACTGATAAAAATAAACTTAATTGACTAAAAATTCTCTTTTTCATAACTTCCCCCTGAAATGTTTTTATTACCAAAAAGAATCATATAGGAACAAAGAACCTATTGTCAAAACACTTATTACTAAATATGGGATTATGTACTTTTAATGTTTTATTTTATTATTGCTAATATGTATAAAGAAGGTCAAATATAAGCTGATATATCTAGTATTGTCGAATATTTAGTGAAACTTTTGTCTTAGTATTTATTTTAAATAAACAAAAAAAGCGAACCTGAATATCTTCAGAGTTCACTTTCGCTTGAATTATAGTAACTAATTGCAACAATACAATCGAAAATAGAAATGCTTAAACAGAAGGGATCGTCATACCCATTGCTTTATAAATCGCATGAGCTACGCCATCTTCTTCATTGTTTTTGGTGACTTCATCGGCATAGGATTGGACTTCTAGATCGGCGTTGCCCATCGCTACACCTTTCCCTGCGATTTGGAGCATAGATACATCATTGTAGTTATCACCGATAGCCATTGTATCTTCAATCGCAATATTGAAATGTTCAGCAAGACGTTGCAGAGCAAATCCTTTAGAAGCTTGTTTATGTTCCATTTCAAAATTATGACTACCTGAGATCACCATCGTCATATCATCACGATTAGAGAATTTGTCTCGTCCTATTTGTAACTTCTCTGAATCTAAAGACAATGCCATAACGTTATACAAATCCGCTTGATCTGGAATTTCAGTAAAGGAAGAGATTCGTAAAAATCCTGCATTTTCATGGTGGAACTGCATCGCTTCTAGCATTTTGAGCAAGCTTGGATCAGGATCGGTACTCAGCAGGCGATCTACTTCCATCGCTAATAATTGATGACTATTGTTTACTGTATAAATGCCGCGATCGCTATGCACCTGATAATAGTATTCATTGCTTTCTAACCATTGCAATACTTCATTAGCTGCTTGACGATCCAATGGCAAAGCAAATAGTTGTTTTTTTTGTTCATCATGAATAACAGAACCATTTGAAGAAATAACAGGAGTTTGAAGACCGGATGCTTGCAGGATTTCACGTACGTTACCATGTTCGCGCCCTGTAGCAATAGTAACTAAAATCCCTTCTTGTTGCGCAGTACGAATCGCTTGAATATTTGTTTCACTTACATGAGTATGGGCGCTTAATAACGTTCCATCCAAATCGATAGCAATTAATTTAACAGTCATAGACTTATCTCCTTTAAAATAGGTTGATTGGCAATATGCACTTCAATTTCATATTTTTTTAATAACTCCGCCATTTCTGGTGTAGGAGCACGATCTGTAATAATAAGATCAATTTCAGACAAATCTGCAAATTTATAAAACAGTTCTCTGCCGAATTTGGATTGATCTGCTAAAACAATAACGATATCTGCTTGTTGCATCATTTTATGCTTAATCATGCCTTCTTCATCAGACACTGAAGTAAGCCCTTTAGCCGAAATGCCACCAATACCAATAAAAGCACGCTGAACAAAATAATGCGAAAGTCGTTCAATCGCTGCTGAACCATACACATAACGATGCTGAGTATGTAGTTGTCCGCCTAAGAGATGAATCGTAATATCTTCTTTTTCAGATAAAATATCTGCTTGATTAATAGAATTAGTAATAATTGTACAACCCGTAGCATCTAGAAATTCAGCACAAGCTTGTACAGTCGTCGAAGAATCAAGAATAACCCGATCACGATCACTAATCAGTGAAGCAGCGACTTTACCGATACTTTTCTTTTCAGAAGAAACCGTATTTAGTCGATCTTGGTAACTGGGGATAATCATTTCAGAAGAAGGAAGCAGTGCACCACCACGTGTACGAATAATCGAATTTTGCTCTTCCATACGTACAAGATCACGCCGGGCGGTATCTCTGGATACATCAAACAATCGGCATATATCTTCAATATTAATCCGTTGATGATTCTTCAGATAATCCAAAATATGAAGCATTCGTTCCTCTTGATACATAAGAATACTCCTTTTGATTAAGTATATATAAGTAATTATAAGTAATAGTAAGTCATTTAACAAGTGTATTTCTGTAAATGATAAGTAAAATAATTTCAATATGAAATGCTTGCTATCTATATCGATTCTTGTTATACTCATGTCTGTTGTTAAAAGCATGGCCCGTTGGTCAAGTGGTTAAGACACCTCCCTTTCACGGAGGTAACAGGGGTTCGAGTCCCCTACGGGTCACCATTTATCTACATTGAGAGCCATTAGCTCAGTCGGTAGAGCACCTGACTTTTAATCAGGGTGTCGAAGGTTCGAGCCCTTCATGGCTCACCATTTTTGTAAACAATAGTCCTCAGTTATATTATTGAGCGGTCGTGGTGGAATGGCAGACACGCTACCTTGAGGGGGTAGTGGGTGTATACCCGTGGAGGTTCGAGTCCTCTCGACCGCATATAAAGTAAAAAAAGTCCTAGCTGTTATAGCATGGACTTTTTTTCTAATGTTATAAATATAGGATAGAATAGAGTGCTTATTTTTGGTAGAATATAACGAGTGATTCATTTCTATTCGTCATATCCGTAGTAGAGCTTTGAATACATAAATATGATGCGAATCAATCTTGATCTGCTGTATAGTGCAAGAGCTATAGGTGACCTATGTACGCATATCAGTGGTTACAGTAATCATGAATATCAAGCAGGTCAGCGACTTGTTTACGATATCTGGTTGCTTTGCGTGTCCCGTTAATAAGATTGGATAAGCGGGAAGGCGGAATCCCGTAACGCGTGCAAAATGTCTTCTGATCCATCTGTAATTCTGCTAGACGTTGCTTGATTGCCCAACCGAAGGGGGTAACGGGCTGCTTACGATTCAATAGAAATCACCCCTTAATTTAACATAAAATGATGTATGCTTAGGTTGCAAATAAAGAGTCTCAAATTTATTATTGAACAACCTGTGATATAATTATTTAGGGAAAGTAGTAAAAAAATGTCGCTAAAGTAAGTATATACTTTTTTAAGTTGTTAATCAATAAAAATAACTTAATTGAGTATCTAAAGATAATAACGTCGGGAGTGGAGGTACAATATGCAATCTATCTATGATCGAATCGAAATATTGATTAAGAATAAAGGAATTACTAAAAAATCATTTTGTGAACAATTAAAAATCAGTACAGGTAATTTTGGTGATTGGAAAAGAGGCAAATCGACACCCGGTACACATAAGCTTATAGAAATTGCCGCTTACTTTAACACAAGTCTGGATTGGTTGCTTACAGGGCAAGAACGTCTTCCTGAATTAATTAAAGAGCAGACTGATCCTTATTTTTTTGAACTAATGGGGCAATTGAATTGCCAAGATGAAATACTGTCAGAACAGGAAAAAGGTTTTATCAAAGAATATATTGAATTCACAGTGTATCGCAAAAATAAAAAGCAAGATCAATAATATAAGGTATTCCAAAGTCCGTCGTTCAATGACGGGCTTTTTATATGAAGTAATTTGTACTATATATATAACAAAGCGTAGTAGATAGTGTTCATTTTATGCTTATTAAGTATGGAAAGCATAAGAAGGTTTACAAGTGACGGTCAGGATAGTATAATATGGAGGTTCGCTATAAGAACGTGATATGTACGCGGTCGTGGTGGAATGGCAGACACGCTACCTTGAGGGGGTAGTGGGTGTATACCCGTGGAGGTTCGAGTCCTCTCGACCGCATTATAAGCTTTATCGAATACAAAGTTACATATTCCTCAACACAAAAAGCCTTTTAAACGGTAAGAGATATTTATATGTCTCTAGGTTTAGAAGGCTTTTTTTTATGAAATTTTAGGATGCTATAAAAAATTATGATGGTGTAGATGAAGAATCGGTATCATTTTTTAGCAATTCAAGGATATCTGCTTGTATTTTGTCTGGGGTCGTTTGAGGTGAATATCGTTTGACAGGTTTACCATTACGATCAATTAAGAATTTGGTAAAATTCCATTTAATCGCTTTGGAGCCTAGTATCCCGGGAGCTTCTTTGCTTAAATATTGAAAAAGTGGATGTGCAGAAGAACCTTTGACTTCTAGCTTTTCAAACATAGGAAAAGTAACTCCATAATTCAACTGACAAAATTCAGAAATTTCTTCGTTAGAACCAGGATCTTGTTGACCAAATTGATTACTTGGAAATCCTAAAATTTCGAAATCATGATCTTTAAACTCATCATATAAGTCTTGAAGACCGGCAAATTGAGGAGTGAATCCGCACTTACTCGCTGTATTGACGATTAACATAGGTTTGCCCTTGTAATTCTCTAGCGGTACTTTTTCTCCACGAATATTATCAACAGCGTAATCATAGACACTCATACTAATAATCCACCACCTTTTTTGTTTGGTAACCTATTATAACATGATACAATTTAATTTCAAAAAATAGAGTTCATTGTGTGTCTTACGTTTCATTTTGCTAGAAATGCTTTACAAATATAGTGTTGGTCTAAAATAGCCTATTACAAGGAGCTGAAATGAAATGGCAGTATATACAGCAAAAGTAACAGTCCACGGTGGACGTCAAGGTAAAGTGGAATCAACTACAGGTGGACTCGATGTAGACTTGGTTATGCCTAAAGAATTAGGTGGCGGCGGAGGTACAGGTACGAATCCGGAAGAATTATTTGCAGCAGGATACGGGGCTTGTTATCAAAGTGCATTAGCAAACGTAGCACGCCAAGCTAAAGTGGATGTAAAAGATACTACGATTGTAAATAACGTTATGCTTGATAAAGATACAGATGGTGGATTCAAATTATCCGTACGTATGGATATTAATATTCCTGGACTATCAAAAGAAGAAGCGACAGATATTGCTAAAAAAGCACATGAATTCTGTCCTTACTCCAAAGCAATTCGCGGAAATATTGATGTACAATTGAATATCGTCTAATTTCGATTGTATTTGTTTTAAATAAGCACAATAGATGAAAGAACCTGAATATTTTCAGGTTCTTTTTTATTTTATTTATACAATTTAGGCTGAAAATGATCATTATCTTAGAATCAAAAGATTAAAAATGATAGAGAAGGGTAAGTGTAGATAACAGAGTATTTTTAAAATAAATTTGTACAAGTAAAATGATCAAATCTATTGCTATGATTGCCTTTTTGACGATATTGTTGCTCCCCCGCAATCAAAATGAGTTGACAGGCAAAGCAAAATTCTTTAAGATGACATAGGTGAATTTCTATTGTTTTAGACCGAAATTTAAAGGATAATGGGTGATCATTAATGGCATATAGACCGAATATTACGGAATTACAAAAAGCTGGTATCAATGAAAAAGATGGTTTGTACGAATTTGTTTTGACACTTGCTGATGGAACACAATGCCGTGTGTTTTACAATCGTTTCCCAGAGTGGAAAATGACAAACATCAATCGTTTGTTAACAACACCTTGCCCAGTATGCCGTAAAGATTTTATTTGTAAATGTATGGATGCATTTGCAGGCGAAATCAATCAACAGATTCAAGATCGTCAATTGATTGATAAAGCACTTTCTTAATATGTAAATAGTTTTCATTAAATTGAAGACGCGGGGGTTTTGTACCCTTGCGTCTTTTTTCTATATTCTGTTATGAATTTATAAGGAGGAATACTATAATGGTAACTGCTAATGTACCTGCAACCAGTCAAGCACCAGTATCCAAACCAGGTGATCCAACAGATAAAACATCAACAGAAGTACAACAATTAATTCATGGGGATCATTCTATTGTGCTAGTAGATGGAGTGTGTCACTTTTGTCAGGGCTTAACCAAAATCATTATTGCTCGTGATCCTAAAGGAACATTCCATTTTGCTTCGATTCAATCAGAGATAGGACAAGAATTGCTCAAACGCGGTGGAATCCGCACCGATACGATGGATACTTTTGTATTGATCGAAAATGGTAAGTATTATACTCGTTCTACAGGAGCACTGCGTATTGCTCGCAAATTACGTTTTCCATGGCCGATGATGTTTGCATTAATGCTTGTACCGAAGCCATTCCGTGATGCCGTATATAATTATGTAGCTCAAAACCGTTACCGTTGGTTTGGCAAATCGGATCAATGTATGTTACCTAGTCCAGAGATTCGTGGACGATTTATAGATTAATCTATATGTATACTAAAAAGATATATATTAAAAAGCACCTTTGTCCTTATCGGATAGAGGTGCTTTTTGAATACTATTTTAAAGATCAAAAGCTAGAGTAGATTATTTTAATACCATTTTGGCAAGCATATCTTCATCTACTGAATAAATAGTATGGTTCACATAATCATTTGGTGCACTTAAAGCATTATTTTTGAATACATGCACAGTTGAAAGATTTGTTGGATATAAAATATACGTACGATCATCCAAATTAACAGCTAGATTGCCATCATTTGTTTTTTGTACCCATGTATAATCAGCAGAAGGTTCACCTTCTAATTCACGAGAAGCGATCACTTTGCTAGAAGACGTGTTATATAATTTCATCATTTGCTTATCATAAACCACGTATCCAGTGCCAGTAGATTGAGTGAGTGAACCACCTGGAATATTGCGTCCCCACATCAATTTACCTTTGGCATTGAATGCAAATATTTTATTTTTGGTACGATCGATATTCGTCCGAATTAAGACGGTGCTGTCTTTTAGAACAAACATCGAGTCACTGCCATCTCCATAAATATTGATATTCGCAGGGAACTGATAAGAATATAATTTGGTCAAAGCTAGACCGTATACATCGATCTTCGGATTAGGAACAGCTTCCCAACCATTTTGATTTTTGAGCAAGTTACTAGCAGTCACAATAATACGATCGCCTTCTGCTTTGAGCACAGTACCTTGAATATTTTTTGTGTTCAATAATGTCCCCATAGAATCGTAACGACTGATTGTCGATTTGACAACACCTTTTGTATTTACAGTTCCTTGAGAAGAGACTAATAAAGAACTATCTTTGAGCATTGTAATACTGCTCGCTTCTGTTAATGTTTTGACCCAGTTGAGTTTACCTATTGAATTGATCGAGTGAAGTTTGTATGTTCCATCAGAATATGCGGCATACACATACACTGTTCCATAACTTGAATAGATCATATCTGTATTTAATGTGTAAGGCCCAGCAGAGTCATGTAAAGTGTATTGCCATTTCAGTTTCCCCGTTTTGATATCGAAAGCTTTGACTGTATCCAGATACCAGTTATTTTTCGTCTGACCGGTTGTATTAGGGATATCTTGCTGCGTATGTACATACACCAGATTTTTAGATGGAAGCGCGTGTACATCGGTTGCACGAGTCGCGATAGCATTATCCATCTTATCGGTGAACAGGGACGTTGAAGTCCACGAAGGATTCGTTAATGGCATAACGGTATCCGCTGCATACATAAATGAAGGTGAAGCCATACAGATTGCTCCTGTCAAAAGCAAAGCTGCCCATGGCTTAGTGTTAATAGGGCGTTGAAACATAAATTTTCCACCTCTCCTGATTGGCATAGACTGAGTTGATTACTCTGTATCCATTTAACCTTATCTTAATTAAATGCAACAGATGTAACTATAATGTAATATCTCTATATTAAAAACTTGTACTATACAAATGGTAAATATCTATTATACCTATAAAATAGTTATTTAGACTACTGTATAGGTATATATACTTTACTAAATCATAAAGATACTAACTAAAAGTGAGACTATATATTCATATTATTCAATATTTTTTTGAATTTTTTAGTAAAATAGTATTGCAGACCTATAAAATGTATGATATTCTATCGTTAATTGGATAACACATGCAACGGAAGCACCGTTTAAGCATCGCACAATGTATATTGTGTGGTATTTAAACGGTGCTTTTTTTGTTGCATTTTTTGAGGGGGAACGTCTATGGCTCCAGTACAAATTGTTCTGGGCGTTGAAGATAGCCAGTATATTGAATTGTTACTGCGCTATGTAAGAGACAGTGAATATGGATCTAAAGTAAGAATCAGAGCATTTTCGAATATAGCTACATTTCGCACCTATATGAATAGTGGGGAACATTCAGGATTGGTAGCGGCAGAAGATTCTTTTCTTAAAAGCTGGTTAGATAGTGAAAATATTCAGAAACATCGGTGGGTCTGTCTAAATGAATACGGAGAAAAAACTCTTGAAGGTCCTTCGATTGCAAAATATCAGCCTTTACAAAGTTTGCTAGAACAATTATGTGCAATGACCAAGCCTGCAAGCACAGATGTAATACGGCGTGATAATCGTACTGTTGTGACGATGGTACATTCTGCTGTTCCAGGTAGTGGCAAATCGATCACTGCAATTAATATGGTCAAGCAACTTAGTATGAGCGGGCATCATGTATTTTATCTGAATCTAGAATCAGCAAGTAGCACATGGTTACTTCATTGGGATCAGCAACGAGAACAAGGTAATGGACTATCACGCTTATTGTATGATCTCCAAGCATTCGCTGAAAAAAAAGAAATGCCTACTCATCTTCCTTCTTCATACGCAGTGTATGCTGAAGAAATGAAAGCTGATACCTTTGAACCGCCTGAGAATTTAAATGAATTATTGCGAATGACAAAAGAAGAAACGCAAATGTTAATTCGTTATCTTGTAAATAGTGGGGAATACGATCATATCGTTATTGATGGAGAATCTAGCTGGCATGACCGGATACAGGTAGCATTACAAGAAAGTGATCGAGTGTTATGGCTATTAACGGATGATCTACCTTGTATGAACAAAACAGCGATCTGGATGTCTTATTGGGAAAATCATTATGCAAGCTTGTATCAGGAATTGCGAGCCAAAACGTCGTTTATTATGAACAAATTTAACGGCAGTATTGTGAATGTATTGCCGGTAGAAGATATGCAATTAGAAGGTACACTGGCATATGTTCCTTCTTGGAAGCAAGTGACGAATAGCGAATTATTATGGTGTTCTCCTATTTTTCAACGAGATATTCTGAAATTATGCCAGTCCGGTACATATGATCTTCGCAGTACTAATGGGGTGGAAATGTGAACGAAGACTTATTTATAACATTACGGGATGAAGTACGATCTGGATTAGATGTAACATTTACTATCGATGATGATGAACTGATGCAACGTATCGAGCAGAAAGTATTAGATCAACAACGTTATCCTAACTTAACAGCTGGTGAGAAAAGACGGTTAGTACGGCAAGTATTTGACTCATTTCGTGGATTAGATATTTTACAACCGCTTGTAGATGATAAAAGTGTGACCGAGATTATGATCAATAGCCATACCGATATTTTTATTGAACGTAATGGACAAGTGATGCGTAATGCTACAGTCTTTGAATCTAGAGATCGATTAGAAGATATTATCCAGACGATTGTATCGGGTGTTAACCGGGTGGTCAATGAATCTTCTCCGATTGTTGATGCAAGACTCAAAGATGGATCACGTGTCAATATTGTACTTCCACCTGTTGCGCTTAAAGGCCCTACGATGACGATTCGTAAATTTCCAGAGCAACCGATGACGATGAGTGATCTGGTTCGTATGGGCGCAATTGCTCCTGTTGCGTCTAACTTGCTACAGACGCTTGTACAGAGTAAATTTAATATCTTTATCAGTGGTGGTACGGGTTCTGGAAAAACTACTTTTCTTAACGCTCTTTCTCAATACATTCCTGAGGATGAACGTGTAATCACGATTGAAGATTCGGCGGAATTACAGATCAAAACGATTCCTAATCTGGTCTCTATGGAGACACGTAATTCCAATACTGAAGGAAAAGGTGAAATTTCAATACGTGATCTGATTCGTTCTTCTCTACGGATGCGTCCCAATCGGATTGTAGTCGGTGAGGTTAGGGGCTCAGAAGCGCTGGATATGCTACAAGCGATGAATACAGGGCATGATGGTTCATTATCTACAGGTCATGCTAACAGCGCTGTAGACATGATCAGTCGTTTAGAAACGATGGTGCTTAGCGGAGCAGATCTACCGATGCAAGTCGTACGTAAGCAGATTAGTTCAGCGATTGATATTTTTGTTCATTTGGCTCGCTTACGTGATCGTTCACGCCGTATTGTAGAAATTTCCGAAGTACGAGGAATGGTAGATGGTGAAGTGGTCTTGAATCCTTTATTCGTATTTCAAGAGTCTGGTGAAAAAGAAGGTCGAATTATCGGCGATCTTGTACCTACAGGCAATCTATTGATTCATACAGATAAATTACGAGCAGCTGGAATCGAAGAATGGCGTAAATTAGCTTCGATGTATACACCTACCGCCGAACATAGCAGAGTATAACGTATTTACTCAGCAGTTGCGCAAAGACATATGAAGAAAGGAGAACAATATGTTTAAAGCTAATCAAGCAGGGAAAAGGCAACCGGCTACACCTGTAGCACAAGTCAATCCTGCTGTACCTAATCCATCTTCGTCGCCACTTCCACCACTTGCACGTTCTGAACAGCCGCGCGCAGAGTTAGCTGATTATACGGTGTATCATTTATCTGCTTTACAGCGAATAAGCTGTATTGTATTGTGCGCAGTTTTGTTTATGATGATCGGCTATTTATTTTACCATCAATGGATTATTGCTAGTGTATTGGCGATAGGAGCATGGTTTATGCCGAAGTTGCTTCGCAAACATTTACTAGAACGCAAACGTGCTGCTTTGAGCTCCCATTTCAAACAAGCGTTATATTCATTGTCGTCTTCGTTAGCTGTAGGACGTTCAGTGGAAAATGGATTTCGCGAAGCAGCGCAGGACTTACGGATGTTATATCCAGATGGTGATAACGATATGATTCGAGAACTGAATATTATTACTACACGCTTGGAGTATGGGCAGCCCATAGAAGAAGCATTACAAGATTTTAGTGATCGAGCGATGAATGAAGATATTACGAATTTTGCAGATGTATTTGTGACGTGTAAGCGTACTGGTGGTGATCTGGTAGAAGTAGTACGTAAAACGTCTGCAACGATCGGTGAAAAGTTAGATATTCAGCAAGAGATATCCGTTATGATTTCGCAGAAAAAATTTGAATCCAATGCGCTTGTAGCGACTCCCTTTTTCTTTCTGATCTTTTTGAATGTAACAGCAGCCGATTTTATGAAGCCATTGTATGGTAATCCGATTGGTATTGTGATTTCTACGATTTGTTTGGCGGCCTTGGGGTTCTGTTACTGGTTAATTCGGAAGTTTATGAATATCAAAGTGTAAACCAATATCACAATAAGCTGGAAGGGAGGTGAACAAACTGCTTTTGATATGGTTGGAAGGGTTGTTGGCGACAGCATTAGTGATCGGATGGGTCGTACTGAATCAAAGTGCCAGTACGTTACATAAAGAGCTTGCCAAGCTACCATTAGAAGTGATTAAGCTAAGACCACTTTTACCAGCTATGTTGGTATTGCTCGAAAAAATTCGCTTTGTATCACGATTTTCAGGGGTGTTTTACCGGATTCAGAGCTCAATTCAAAAAGGTTTTGGGGTACATCGTAGCGGTGAAATGACCTTGCTTTATATTGCAGAAATGGCGGGCTATATCTGGTTATTACTAACAGGTGGATTGTTGATGGCAGCGATCTCGGGCGGTAGTATGACATGGTTAGTTATGGGAGTAGGGCTAGCAATACTGCTTCCTGTCGGATTGTTCCGCGATCTGCAAAAAAAAGTTCATGAACGTGAACAAGATATTTTACTGGAATTGCCTGAATTTTTGAATAAAATTGTCCTTCTTGTAGGTGCAGGCGAAACAGTCCAAAAAGCGATTGTACGTTGTGTACAACGTAAACAAGGTGAAGACGCAGATCATCCATTGTACAAAGAATTATATCGTATGGTACGTGAAATGGAGAATGGCTACTCTTTTCAGCAAGGATTAGAGTCATTCAGTAAACGATGTGGAGTTCAGGAAGTTTCGGTGTTTACAACAACAGTACTGCTTAATTTCCGTCGGGGTGGTGGAGAGTTTGGATTAGCATTACGCGATCTTTCACGTACGTTGTGGGATAAGCGTAAAGCTGTAAGTCGTGTACGAGGAGAACAAGCTTCTTCCAAAATGGTATTCCCAATGGTTTTGATTTTTGTAGTAGTTATGGTTCTTGTCGGTACGCCAGCATTTATGATGATGAATATGTAGGAGGAAAATATAATGAAAAATTTAATTAAAGGTTCATGGAGCGCAGTTCAAAACTTCTGGAGTAATGAGGAAGGTATTGGAACATTAGAAATGATTTTAATTGTAGCTGTAATTGTAACGTTAGCTCTATTATTTAAGACTTCAATTACAACAATTGTAACAAATACAATTAAGTACATGGAAACTAAAAGTGCAGAATTTACTAAATAATATGAACATCCAACGTTTTTGGAAAAATACTAAAGGGAGCTTCACACTTGAAGCTTCCATCGTTTTTCCTATTATCCTGTTCACAACGTTGTTGATTCTGTTTATGTTTATGTACCAATATCAAAATACAATGCTCAAACAAGCAGCATCCAAAACTTCAGAGCGTGCTGCGTATACGTGGGATAACAGTCACAAAGATATCAATACAGGTGCTTTTCCGCAAGGTCAAGATGATGGTCTGTACTGGCGTATTACAGATGATAGTATGATCAGTGCACTCTTTGGATGGGCAGGAGCTACCAATACAGCAAATGTTGCTATTTCAGGTGGAGGTAGTGGATCATTGCCAGCAACTAAATTATCAGCGGCTGCTTCATGGATACCGGGCAAAATGACTGGGAATACAACGTATAACAACCATTTGATGATGCGAAATGTAAATACAACTTTAAGTGAACCTATTTCATTAGGGGCATTAGAACGTGAATTGGGTCAACCACTACGAAGTGAAGTTAGCGCAAGTTCAGTTGTTGTGGAACCAGTAGAATTTATTCGTACGATTGAATTAATGCGTTATTACGGAGCCAAATTTACGGGGAAATATGGTACGGCTATGAACATGGGACGTGCTGGAACCGTACTGCAATGGTTTTCTACAGCAGCAGGTAGTTGAAGCAGGAGTGTGAATCATTTTGAGAAAAGCACGTAAATCACAAGTAAGACTAAAAATCACATATTGGAAAAAGTTATTACTACGCAAGTTAGCAGATACACAAGGCGCTGTCTCTATTTTTATGATTGTTGTACTTGCAGGTGTTTTTTTATTTACAGCAGTTTTTATCGATTACTCGCGTATAGCAGCGATGGAAGTACAATCCGAGCGATTAGCACATGCGGCTGTTCGTTCAGCAATGTCTGCGTTTGATACCGATCTCCAACAACAATATGGATTATTTGCTGCGGGAGAATCTGATCCTACACAACTTTTAGATACGGCGTTAAATGAGAATTTTAATTATACCGAGAATACAGATAGTTTTAAATTAATTCCAATGAAAGCAGCTAACACTTCGATTCAATTAAGTCGACCTTTAGGAAGTTATGATGTTTTTAATCACCAGATTCAAGAAGAAATGAAATATAAAGCGCCTATAGATTTCACCATAGAAATTGTAGATAAATTTAAAGGCATGTCCGGTGTACTAAAAGAAGCAAGTCAAACGGTCAATGTCCTAGAAGATGTACGCGAGCCTTATGATAAGCGTGAACAAGAAATAGATAAATTAATAGCTTTGCAGAAAAAAACGGCAGGTGAAGTTCAAGAATTAACAACTAAAATTATGAATCCTGTCAAAAATTCTATCGCTAACAAAAATGTAGGAGCGATTACGTCAGTCGCCGATATTGCAGCTCAGTTCAATAATTATACAGCTTTGATAGCAGAAGATAAAAAGCGTAAGAAAAAAGATAAAAGTCCGATCAATACAGCCAAAATTTCTGCGTACAAAAGTAAATCTAAAACATTCCTATCTAATTTGTCGCGAGATTACAAAGATCTAATTAATACTCACGAAAATACGTACAAAGACGCCAATGAAATTATGGTTAAAATCAAACAATATAATCAAGAAATTGCTCGCATTATTGAAGAAGCCAAAACACGTACACAAAATGAAGCATATGAACGAGTACGAAATACAAATATACCGGGTGGATCGAATGCTGGAGATGCAGAATCGGAAGCTAAATTAGCAGAACTTCGTAAAAATCTAGAACAACTTGTTTTATCGGATGATCTGTTGGGCAAAATGGAAAGTTCGATCAAAACACAAAAAGATGATTACATGACAGCTACGTATGCTATTAGCAACTTAATTACAGAAGCTACAGCTCAACTTACTAAAACAACTGGCGATGCTAACTCGTTAAAAAGCAGTACCATTCGTACCGCTAAGCTTTTACAAAAATATATTGATAATTATACAGGGAAAGCACCTAACGGAATCATGGGGGTGATCGAGCATGATCTTAAAGCAGCAAGATCAGGAACAGAAACAAAAGCAGCATCAGAAGCGAAAGCAAAAGAAGAATTGAAAAAAGCTAAAAAAATGTTGGCTCAAATCGTAGGTGCAGCCGCTGCTGCAAGATTATTAGCTAAAGAGTTCGATGAAGTAGATGGATATTACAAAGAAAGTATCGCTTTTAACGGTGCAGATGGAGGAGCTACCTCTGACTCTACTATGGATAATGATCCTTATAAAGAAAGCAAAAACGCTATGGGTGCAATGGATGTTGTATTTGGTGGTTTATCCGATGCTCTTTTAGCAGGTAGAAATGAATTTTTCCAAAATGAATATGCGATTCAGTATTTTAATACGTTCGATATTATTCAGCTTCAAGGGTTATTAGATACGTTATCAGAAGGCTCAATTACAGATGCGCTTGAAGAGGCTGGAGTACGTAATCAGCAGATTGAATACATTATTTACGGTATTAACGATCCTTCTGCTAATATTGCTGCGGCATATAGCGAAATTTTTGGAATGAGACTTGCGATTCGTACTGCTGAAGGACTTGTTAAAAATGCAAATCTAGGGCATCCACTAGCTGTTCTTGCAGCAGGAGTTGCTTATGGAGTAGAGATGGCGATCAAAGACATGATCGAACTGCTCAATACAGGTAAAACGAAGTTATCGGCGTATTTCCCGATAGAATTTGAATATCGAGATTATATGCGTTTGTTTTTGTTGCAACCTAGTAATGAGAAAAAAATGTCTCGTATGTTGGCGTTAATTCGCTTTTTAACAGATATCAATCCAGCAGAACGAAATACGTATGCGTCTGCTCATATACGAACAGCGATGCCTATTTGGTTTTTACCAGGTGTAATCAAAATGGTGAACTCAACCAGCGTGAATAGTTCTATAGAACAGGGTGTGTATTATGCAGATAAACAAGCAGATTACTCCTATTAAAAGCAAAAATAGGATTCAGCAAATCGGTGTGTTTAACACAGCATCCCGATTTGTTGCTACCTACTCTTCCAAAAGCACAAATGATCGATCTGATCATACTTATCATTCCCAATCTTCACCTTCTAATAATGTATATGAACTCAAAAATCCTTCTCCAAATCGTCGTGCAAAATGCACTTTTTTTAAAAATGGAGAACGAGGCAGTATCGTATTAGAAGCCGCTATGGTATTACCGATTTTTTTGTTTATTTCTATTTTTCTAGTCTATTTAGTGCAAATGACGTTGGTATATACAGCGATGCAAAATGTAACTTCTGAT
Organism: Paenibacillus sp. KACC 21273; assembly: GCF_028736095.1. Lineage (NCBI taxonomy): Bacteria > Bacillati > Bacillota > Bacilli > Caryophanales > Paenibacillaceae > Paenibacillus > Paenibacillus sp. KACC 21273. The sequence continues at coordinate 4,042,311 of NZ_CP117876.1, read as the reverse complement.
ACAGCCAGATATGTCGCTACTCATATGTATCCTGTTCAATTAGCCGCAGATAATTTGGTTGCCAAAAAAATTCTGCCTGCTGAATCGATGCGACTACCCAAATTAACATTTACAGAACTGGCATCCAAATATGAAGATTCTGTCCCTGCTCCGCTAAATACATGGATGATGGAAGCGGCAAGTAGTGGAGATATCAAGTTACAAGAAATGAAAAATCAATTATCTGCACCTGCACTCGATACAATGATCAAACCATTGATGCAGAAGCTATCAGCAGAAAATAAATTGGATTATGAACGTATTCATGTCACTCAAGTCACCGTACCTGATCTTACAGCCAAAACGCATCCGTATTTTGGAATTGAGATCCGTTACGAATTACCTTTCAAAATTCCTTTGATCTTTAAACCGATTGTGTTGCAAGCAAGAGCAACCGAACGATTGTGGATTGGAGATACTGGAGAATTTGGTGAAGATGCAGCCGCAGAAGCCACTAAAGAGACAGGCGTATCTGTAGTGTCGGTTCCTTCACCTGCTCATCCAGAATCAAATATTTCAATTGTAGCCAAAGCACCACCCGGTACAACGGTTCATCTTAATATTCAATATAAAAGTGGAAACAGTACTGCACAGGGATTGGGTCAGGCGACAGTCGATGCAGAGGGCAATGTGAATTGGACATGGAAAATCCCTTCTAATGCAACACCGGGATGGGCGAATTACACAATCACTACAGCAGATGGAAAAGAAGTTAGAGGTGTATTCCAAGTGGCAGAGTACGATGGTCGACCTGTTATTGGTAGTGCAGCTTCATAATCAAACTATAATATTTATTTGGATATTAAAAGGGGATACAGAATAGCAATGGAAACGATATTTATCGGCGGTGGAGTTTTTATATTATGGGCATTTTGGACAGATATCAAAGAGCGCAAAATTCCTAATATACTGAATATTTTATTTATAGTCAGTGGATTACTATATCATGCGGTAATGTCTGGTTGGGATGGTCTAGCTTTTGCTGGTAAAGGGTTTCTATTGGGATTCGGTATCATGCTTATTCTTCATTGGATGAAGGCTGTAGGCGCAGGTGATGTGAAATTGTTTGGTGGGATCGGTGTATGGTTTGGGATGGGAATGACTGCACAGGTAATGATATATTCTATTATTTTCGCAGGTATCATTGGTCTCTTTATTATGCTGTGGAGACGTGAAACGATTGCACGTATGCGTAGAGTATTCTGGAAGCTTGCAGGTTCTGTGTTATGGAAACAATCGATTCGTTCAACAGAAGCTGAACACCAACAATTTTTAACATTCCCTTTTATGACCGCCGTATTACCAGGAGTCGCTTTTTGTTATTTTTTTATCACGTAAAACTAAATTTACTTACACAGCATAAGTGAACAATCATTCACATGCTGTCATTTGAGTATGTCGTATACACATTAATATTAGGCAAAGAAAGTAAGGGGGCATGTATGATCATGCAAAAATTAACACAGGATTTTGTACAAGATGGCAAAACATATATGATTGTAGGTCGTGAGCAAGGTTTTCAAAATAGTGATCTGAGTAAAGCACAGACAGGAATGATGCTAGCTTCTCGTATTCGCGGAGTGTTACAACTTCATTTACAAGAAGTCGATCTACAAGCTGTACTACGTTATGACATTACAGGCAAACGAATGCTTAAACATTGTATGCAAGGCGAAATGATGGGCATTGCAGAGTATCTAGGTCTATTATTACAAGTGGTTTCTACTCTCGAAGAAAGTAGTCAGCATATGTTGTCGATGACCAATTATGTACTGGATGAAGAATATATTTTTGTAGAAGGTTCACTACAAGCGGGTACATTACATTTTACATATATTCCGGTAATGGAGACATTAAATGAAGAACCTGTACAGATGATTTTAAGTCAATTGGCTTCCAGGTGGATGACTTCTGTAGCTGAATTAAGCGGTAATCAGATTCAGCGCATTTTGCGTTACTGTCATGCAGAAGATTTTACGATCAAAGGCATCAAAATGCTACTGCTTGAATTACTTGGCAATCCACAGCAAATGATAGATCTTACGCCACAACCTGCTCAATCTGCTACTTCAAAATGGATTGATCCGGCAGAATTACGAAATAAGCAAGTTCCATCATTTTCAAATGCTATACCATCACAAGAATCGTTATCTGCTAATTCTAGATACCAACAAGAAGTAAATATTCCAGCTCAACCTGCCACCAATCCTATTTTACAACATATGCAGAATAAGAAAAAAAGAACAGATCTATCAGAAGTATCAGCGCCTTCTTTGCCAAGCCAGCACAATCATAAGCCAACCAAAATGTCTAAAAGTCAAAGTTCGGCTACACCCACACAACCGACACCAGATCAGGAAGTACAACCAATGCCTTCAGCTCATCGAACATATTTGCTAGCAGGAGGAGCATTAGTAACAGCTATGATCTGGAAATTTGGCTACCTTTCGCACAGCAATGATTTTATGTTATATGGCTGTACAGCTTTGACTGTAGCGATCGGTTTAGTTATTTATATGATCTTAAAAGGTAAATCTCCACTAAAAAAAGGGCTTCAAATGCCTTCTTTTGTTCGTAATAAGAAGTCGGAAGAGGAAGATGGAAACGAAAGTTGGCGCTGGCAAGCAGATCCTGTGTTAGCAGGCGGAGGAGGGCTAGCTTCAGCAACGATACCTTCCACACCGGCACCTGATCCGCTGCGCTGGCGGGATGAGAATATTGCTGCTATTTTTGGTTCTGATACACCAGAACAATCATCGATTCGTAGTCAAAATGCGATGATGAATAGAAATGAACAACAGTCAGGCTCCTATTCTACTACAGGTTCACCTATAGAGTTTGGTCGTTCAGCACAGGCTTCATCTATACCTAATTATCATGAAGACAATTATTTACAACAATCATCTCATCATAGTACAGAAATGCTTTCTCCTCATATGGCAACTGTATTGTTAGGACAAGATGCTTCTAATGATCAGGCTTATAGTCATTCGGGAGTTCAACCCTTTACAGGATATTTAGAACGTAGAGAAAATGGAACGATGCAGATGGAGCCTATCCGCTTAACACGAGGAAGCTTTATTATTGGTAGAGCTGCGGAAGGTGTTCATTATTTAGAAAAATCGACTGGCACTTCACGTAATCATGTAGAATTGGAAATTAGTGACCAACAGATTACGATCAAAGATTTAAGTTCGCGTAATGGAACTATTCTTAAAGGAGAACCAATTGTGCCTTACAAAGAGTATCTTTTACATGAAGGCGATACTTTTACTATTGCGCAAGCAGTGTATACGTTGCGATTAGGTTGATATAATTTTAAAGCTATGTACTACCATTATGATTAATAAATAATAAAAGCTAAATAATTAAGATACTATAGCAAAAAAGTCAGGCAGTAAGACACTACAGCAAAGACATAAGATACTACAGTAAAAAGGCGATTTCTTTAGAGTATATTAAAGAAATCGCCTTTTATTCTTTTTCTCAACCTGTACAAATAATAAGTATAAGCAAACAGTTTATTGTTTTACATGTATGATTATAGGATTGATAATTTAGAAGATACCGCATTACATCATATCTCTAAATTATTGCGTTTTTTCGATATGTTCTAAAGCTCCATATATCTCAGGGAAAAGAAACGTAAATCCATGATCCATTGCTTTTTTCGGGATAACACGTTGTCCATCTAGTAAAATATCTGACATTTCGCCTAATGTTGGTTTGAGCGCAATACTTGGAACGTGGAACCAGTGTGGACGATGCGTGACTTTAGCAATCGTTTTGCCCAAATCCGCATAGCGTACAGGATTAGGAGAAGACGCATTGATCGGGCCTTCAATCGCTTTGTTTTTAACACAAAAGTCGATCAATCTCACCATATCATCAATATGAATCCATGAGTTCCACTGCTTTCCTGATCCTAATTTACCACCAGCCATAAGGATATAAGGGAGTCTCATCATCGGGTATGCACCTTTATGTTTGTCGAGCACAATACTGACTCTTAGCTTGATTAGACGGACACCTTTGATACTATCCGCTACTGCTTCCCATTGTTCTGCAAGGCTAGAAGGAAAATTCATCGTTCTTTTAGGGCTATTTTCGTCAAATGTTTCCGTATCGGAAGTACCGTAAATTGCCATAGCACTTGCTTGAACAACGACTTCAGGCTTTTTCTTTAATGCCTCGATCGCTTTGGAAACGATATTGACCGTTCTCATTCTTGATTCTACTAATTCAAGTTTGGTTTTGGTTGTCCATCTTTGATTTAGCGTCTCTCCTGAAAGATTAACGATCACGTCTACCCCTTCTAATTGAGTAGGATTTTGTTCCATATCGTTCCAAGTGATATAGTTTACTGCTGGATTAGATTTGGATGTATCTGGAAGCTTACGAGTCACTACAGTCAGATCATGATTTTCTTGAAGCCAAAATGGAACCAAATGACTACCTACTAAACCTGTACCACCACACACAACAATATTCATATAAATCCTCCTATTTAATCTAAAGTGAGTTCACTATGTCCTGTTCGTGACGCCTATAGTAGAGTCTGTTTACATCAACAATATTTATTATGTTTATCCGATTCTATACATTCTTTTTCTATATAATCTTTATTGAAAATACATTAGTACATTCAATCTATGAATCCAGTCATATAATCAATATAGTTATCCATGTATAAGATAGATTAATCTTATTCCACTGATGTTAAGCATTAATTATTCTTCTATTCAATGATTACCCATAATTGCTACAGGTGATCTGATCAGCAGACGATGAATTTAAGATGAAAAGCACAGCTATTTCTAGATTTATTTTGGTATTCACGTTAAAATAGGTGAGATTCGCGAATAGCGGAACAATAAGGAGGAAATACACTATGTTAAAGATCGGTTCCCATGTATCACTTTCCAGCAAAGGGTTACTCAGTGCAGCAAATGAGGCAGATACATATGGCTCAAGCTCATTTATGATATATACCGGAGCGCCGCAAAATACGCGCCGTAAACCTATAGATACGTTATTTATTGAAGAAGGCAAACAAAAAATGCAAACGATGGGTGTAGAAGAAATCGTTGTGCATGCACCTTATATCATTAATTTAGGTTCGTACAAAGAAAACATTTACGAATTGGCAGTTGATTTTTTACAAGAAGAAATTCGTCGTACTCATCAAATCGGGGTGCGTAATATCGTGCTTCATCCAGGTGCTTTTACAGATATGGATGCTGAATTTGGTATCAAACGTATTGCAGAAGGTCTGGAAAAAGTATTATCCGGTGTATCCGAAACAGATGTAAATATCGCGTTGGAGACAATGGCTGGCAAAGGAACAGAAGTAGGACGTAGCTTTGAAGAAATTGCGCAGATTATTGATATGGTTCCTCATAATGAGCGCTTAACGATTTGTTTTGATACATGTCATACCCATGATGCTGGTTATGATCTTGTTAATGATTTGGACGGAGTCTTGGAGAAATTTGATCGTCTTATCGGATTGGATCGACTTACTGTTGTCCATGTGAATGATAGTAAAAATCCTACAGGCGCAGGCAAAGACCGTCATACTACACTTGGTTCAGGTTGGATTGGTTATGAAGCGCTTAGTCGTGTTGTGCATCATGATCAGTTGAAAGGCCGTCCATTTATTTTGGAAACGCCGTGGATCGGTAAAGATGCGAAAACACAGCGTCCGATGTATGAAGCTGAAATTGCTTTGCTACGTGGTGATCTAACTGGTCGCTTTGGAGCAGGTTTCTTGGAAGATGTAGAAAAATTACATCATTTCTTTGAAGGGCAACAGATTGAAGCACGTCCATATATCTTGGAAACATGGGATATGCTGAAAAGCGATGCTAAAGCGCGTAAAGCAGATCCGCGTGAACCGATGGAACGTCTATACGATATGGTGATTGCTGAAGGATTATTTACCGAGTTGAGTGAAGAAGCATTGAATCACCGCTTAACTGCTTACTTTGCAGGAAAAAGTATTCTTTAATTGCACCCAATGTCTATGAATAGCTAATCATATCAGGATAAGTAAAGACATTTTTTTGAATGAATATTAATAAATTTGAATAAATATATTTACTTTCTTAGCATCATGACATAGATTGTAATATAAGATATTTGAAGGGGGAACGAAGATTCAATGGAAGTACATGTAAAACGAAATCAAACTGCAAGAGAAGAACAACAAGAAAATCGCGCCCGTATGCTGATTTCTTGCCCGGATGGCCCTGGAATCGTAGCTACTGTATCACGCTTTTTATTTGAACATGGAGCGAATATTGTTCAATCCGATCAATATACGATGAATCCAGCAGGCGGTATGTTCTTTATGCGTGTCGAATTTGATCTGCCTGAATTAAGTAAAAATCTACCTGCGCTAGAAAGTGATTTTCAAGCAGTAGGAGATCAGTTCAAAATGGAATGGACAATTAATCAGGTAAGCCGCAAAAAAAGACTAGCGATTTTTGTATCCAAAGAAGACCATTGTCTGGTGGAATTGTTATGGCACTGGCAAGCAGGTGATCTGGATGCAGATATTGCAATGGTGATCAGTAACCACAATGATATGCGCAGCTATGTAGAATCATTTGGTATTCCTTTCCATCATATTCCAGTGACTGCAGATACGAAAAAAGAAGCAGAGCAAAAGCAATTAGAAGTGATCGGTTCAGATATTGATCTGATTGTACTTGCTCGTTATATGCAAATTATTTCGCCGTTATTTATTGAGCATTTCCGTAATCGAATTATCAATATTCATCATTCGTTCTTGCCTGCATTTGTAGGTGGTAAGCCTTATGCGCAAGCATATGATCGTGGTGTTAAGATTATCGGTGCAACAGCTCACTATGTAACAGAAGAGCTTGATGGTGGCCCGATTATTGAGCAGGACGTACAACGTGTAAGTCATAGCGACAACGTAAATGAATTGAAGCGAATTGGTCGTACGATTGAACGCGTAGTATTAGCACGTGCAGTGCAATGGCACGCAGAAGATCGTGTACTGGTACATCAAAACAAAACAGTCGTTTTTAATTAATCCTTTGTCATCATAATCGCTTTTTATTTAATCGATAGCAGTATATGACAAGCTGTATTATAAATATGTAAAAAGCACGAATGATCTTTTGCTGTTATTTAGCAGAAAATCATTCGTGCTTTTTTGTTGCTACGTTAATGTTGTGTTAATACAGATCAAGTATGCTAAAGAGAATATAGATACAGCTCTATCCAAAGAAAATTTATAAATGTAATTCTGCTACATCAAATTGCATAAAAAATAGTGGAAATGATCTATATAGTATTCACTAATCTGCATACAAGGAAATCTGGAACTAAAGTTTATTGTTCTTTTCTATTTCGGCTCTATTTCGGCGTATTAATAATAATGTTCCAAGTAACCCTAAAGACAATCCGTATAATAAATGACCTGCTAACCAGTACCCGTAAGCCACTATATCGGTAATGTCTGGCACTCGATCAGACATTAATGTTAACGGAATAAATAAAAAAGAAGAGGCAATACCAATATATAGACCGTACTTCCACGGATGCGGAGAAATTCGAATCCATATACTGTAGATCCAGGCAATAATGATCGCCACTACAAGATGTAAAGCAAATTCAATCGGTTCAGGCAAACGTTCCGGTAAAAAAGGAACAAAATCGATATTCAATAAAAGTGTATAAACCAATGAACCAGTTGCATATTGAATCCATTTCAAAAAGAATCCCAAAATAAACCCGCTAATCAAGCCCAACAACAATGCATACGTAAACTCGACGACCCATATCCGATTCTGCTTTATCATGAAAACCTCATTTCTTTAGCGCTTAAAATTAATGGCGCGACTGGATGTCATAAAATGAATAATAATTTTTGCAACGTACATTATGTTGAACGATCGCTTATCCGTATATTATTACCACTAGCAAAAATAGTTCCTAACACACAATAGTTAATAACAGACAATATTTACTAACAGCTATAACAACAGACGAGCCGGAATAACAGGCGAAAAATGATAAAATAAAACGTGTTTTTCTAAAACTAAATGCGTAACTTCCTTTTCGTTATAGCCAGTTTGGGTATAAATAAGGATGAAGTTAAATAACGTTCTGGCAAACTTCTCAAACAAGTGTTACAATGGTTGAAGGCTAATAAGTCAAATTGAAAGACTCAAGAGGATTTATTTCATTTGCGACTTTGCTAAGATCTGATATTCAGATGAAATAGAATCTCAAGCACCTCGCTTTACCAAGAAGAATGAGGAGGATTAACATGACTGACAAGAAACAAGAGCAAGAACAAAGTATAAGTAAATCAGAGAACTCCAACGTGGACAATCTGGCGATTTCAACAATCCGTACGCTTTCTATCGATGCTATCGAGAAAGCTAATTCCGGACATCCTGGTATGCCGATGGGTTCTGCACCAATGGGCTACCAATTATTTGCTAAAACAATGACACATAACCCGGCTAATCCTACTTGGATCAACCGTGACCGTTTTGTACTTTCTGCTGGACATGGTTCTATGCTATTGTACAGCTTGCTACACCTTTCAGGCTATGGCTTGGAAATGGACGAAATCAAACAGTTCCGTCAATGGGGCAGTAAAACTCCAGGTCACCCTGAGTTTGGTCATACTGTTGGTGTTGATGCTACAACTGGACCTCTAGGTCAAGGTGTAGGTATGGCTGTAGGTATGGCGATTGCTGAAGCTCATTTGGCAGCGACTTACAACAAAGGCAACTTCAATGTTGTTGATCACTTCACATACGCTATCTGTGGTGATGGCGATATGATGGAAGGCGTTTCTAGTGAAGCAGCTTCTATGGCTGGTCATATGAAATTAGGTAAATTGATCATGATGTACGATTCCAATGATATTACATTGGATGGTAAAGCAGGTCTTTCTTTCTCTGAGAATGTAGAAGACCGTTATAAAGCTTATGGATGGCAAGTGATTCGTGTAGAAGATGGTAACGATCTTCCTGCACTTGCAGCTGCTTTGGAAGAAGCAAAAGCTGATCTTTCTCGTCCAACATTGATCGAAGTAAAAACAGTGATCGGTTACGGTAGCCCGAACAAACAAGGTATCGGCGGTCACGGTGGTACTCACGGTTCTCCACTAGGTTCTGCTGAAGCGAAATTGACTAAAGCAGCTTACGAGTGGACATACGAAGAAGATTTCTACGTACCAGACGAAGTTCGTGAATATTTCGCTAAAGTAAAAGAGCGTGGTGTAGAAGCGAACAATGCATGGAACGAGAAATTTGCTGAGTACAAAAAAGCAAACCCTGAATTAGCTGCTCAATTCGAAACAGTTATCGCTGGCGAATTAAGCGAAGGATGGGACAAAGAACTTCCTCATTACACTACAGAAGACAAAGCAGTTTCTACTCGCGTAGCTTCTGGTAATGCTTTGAATGGTCTAATCAATGGTGTTCCTCAATTAGCAGGCGGTTCTGCTGACCTTGAGAGTTCAACAATGACTCACCTAAATGGTCTAGACAGCTTTACTCCTCAAAGTTATGCTGGTCGTAACATCTATTACGGAGTACGTGAATTCGGTATGGCTGCGGCAATGAACGGTATTGCTCTTCATACAGGCGTTAAAATCTTTGGTGGTACATTCTTCGTATTTACAGATTACTTGCGTCCTGCTGTACGTTTGGCTGCTCTTATGGGCTTGCCTGTAACGTATGTATTGACTCATGATAGTATTGCTGTTGGTGAAGATGGTCCTACCCACGAACCGATCGAGCAATTGGCTTCTCTACGCATCATTCCAGGTTTGACAGTGATTCGTCCAGCTGATGGTAACGAAACTTCTGCTGCTTGGGCTCATGCTATGGAAAACCAAAAAGGCCCTATCGCGCTTGTATTGACTCGTCAAAACTTGCCGATCTTGCCAGGTACTGTAGAACATTCTCGTCAAAACATCAAAAAAGGTGCTTATGTGGTATCTGATGCTAAAGCGGGACAACCAGTAGCACAATTGATTGCAACAGGTTCTGAAGTACAATTGGCTGTTCGTGCTCAAGAAGCATTAGCATCTGAAGGTATCGAAGTACGTGTTATCAGTATGCCAAGCTGGGAATTGTTCGAACAACAAGACCAAGCTTACAAAGATTCTGTATTGTTGCCTGATGTTAAACCACGTCTTGCGATCGAAATGGCTCAAACTTTCGGTTGGGAACGTTATGTGGGTGACAAAGGTGGAATTATCGGAATTACAACTTTCGGTGCTTCTGCTCCAGGAGATCGCGTAATGGCTGAATATGGCTTTACTGTTGAGAACGTTGTTCAACATGTTAAAGGTCTATTGTCTAAATAATTATAAAGTACTGTTAAAGGTGCAGAAGTTGGCAAAGCGCCATTTCTGCACCTTTTTATAACTATTTCTAGGTCTGTATTTCAAATGATGAGCAGGGGAGCGGTCTGAATTTATGACGCAATTAGAACAGGTTACAGTAATCAAAGAAGCTAATATTTATTATGAAGGCAAGGTAACAAGTCGTGCTGTAATTTTGCCAGATGGTAGCAAAATTACGTTAGGGATTATGTTACCGGGCTCTTATGAATTTGGAACAGATCAACATGAAACGATGGAAATTTTGTCCGGTGAACTTCGTGTCCTGTTACCAGATACCGAAGAATGGTTAGATATTAAAGGACAGGCAACATTTGAAGTGCCTGCTCATACCAAGTTCAAACTTGAGATTGCTGTGGTTACTGATTATTGTTGCTCTTATGCTTAATAGCAATATAGTCAGCACAAAAAGTAGATCGCAAAAAAAGGCAAGCTCATCAGTATAGATTATACTGAGAACTTACCCTTTTCATGCGTAATCAAGTGATCCATCACCTGTGCGATACATCATGCGAAAGACAATGAAATACCGTTATACTGTACTATGGATATAGGATTACAGCTCTTTGCCGTTGATCGTTTGACCGATCCATTCTTCATAACATTTAGCGATAACAGAAAGATCGTCATCACCATAGCCTTTGGTTTGACCGATCTGGAACATACTTTTTGCCAGATTTAGCATGGGCGAAGGGACACCATTGGTATCGTTAAGCACAGAGGCAAGTTTGAGGTCTTTGAGCATTAATGCTAATGAAAATTGGTTGGTGTAATCACCATCGATAATTTTTTGACCTTTGAGTTCAGCTGTGCGACTGCCGGCTGCGCCCATACGTACCAGTTCATAAAACGCCGCTGGATCGATCCCGCCTTTGGCTGCTACAGCAAAAGCTTCCGCAAGAGCAACCGTATGAATACCTACGATCGTATTATGAGCAAGTTTGGCAGTTGCACCGCTACCGTTAGTACCCATTGGAATGACTTTGCGACCTAGTGTCTCAAATACATCTTGATGAGCATCAATAACGTGTGGGTCACCGCCAACCATAAATACCAGTGTTCCATCAATAGCAGCAGGTTCACTACCGGTTACAGGAGCATCTAGAAATTGACCGCCTTTGTCTGTAATCGAAGTGGCTAGTTGTTTGACAAGTGATGGAGAAATGGTGCTGCAATCCATAACGGTTAATCCGTTTTGGACAGCATTTAAAATACCATCTTCACCTTCGTACACATCAACAATCGAAGCATCATCACTAATAATCGTGATCACCATATCTTGATCTGTAGCGGCTTCACGTGGAGTATGTACTTGATGGGCTCCTTGTTGAACTAGAGATTCTGCTTTGGATGCTGTACGATTGTATACAGTTAAGGTATAACCTGCTTTGAGCAAATTGGCTGCCATAGGTAGACCCATCGTGCCAAGGCCAATAAATCCGATTTTTTTCATAGCTTGATTTCCTCCATATCGTAAGTGAGTTAGAACATCTATACTTATCCATTTAGTGTAGCATGTTCACTAGCACATTGGGTATGGGACCGTATCATAATTTATTTTGGGAGGGTAACAATATTATGGCTAAAACAGTTAAATTTGATTACAGTAACGCTCTTTCTTTTGTCGCTCAACACGAAGTGGATTATTTTGCAGAGCCGATTCGTTTGGCTCACGAACAATTGCATAACGGCACAGGCGCAGGTTCTGATTTCTTAGGATGGATTGATTTGCCTACAGCTTACGATAAAGAAGAATTTGCTCGCATTCAAAAAGCAGCAGCAAAAATTCAAAGCGATTCCGAAGTATTGATCGTTATCGGTATTGGTGGTTCGTACTTAGGTGCTCGTGCAGCGATCGAAATGTTAACTCATTCGTTCTATAACACACTACCTAAAGACAAACGCAAAACGCCTGAAATTTATTTCGCTGGTAACAACATCAGTTCTACGTATGTAAACCAATTGCTTGAAAATATTGAAGGTAAAGATTTCTCTGTGAATGTTATCTCCAAATCAGGTACAACAACAGAGCCAGCAATTGCTTTCCGTATTTTCCGCGCAGAACTTGAGAAAAAATATGGTAAAGAAGAAGCGAAAAAACGCATCTATGCAACAACTGACCGTGCAAAAGGCGCTTTGAAAACATTGGCTGATGCAGAAGGTTACGAAACATTCGTGATTCCTGATGATGTTGGTGGACGTTACTCTGTATTGACTCCTGTAGGATTGTTGCCTATCGCTACAGCAGGTATCAATATTGAAGAAATGATGCAAGGTGCAGCAGACGCAGCGAAAGAATACAGCAATCCTAATGTTGCTGAAAACGAAAGCTACCAATATGCGGCAGTGCGTAATGCTCTATACCGTAAAGGTAAAGCGATCGAAATTCTAGTTAACTATGAGCCTTCTTTACACTTTGTATCTGAATGGTGGAAGCAACTATTCGGCGAAAGTGAAGGTAAAGACTTCAAAGGTATCTTCCCAGCAGCTGTAGATTTCTCAACAGACTTGCACTCTATGGGTCAATTTATCCAAGACGGTAGCCGTAACATTTTCGAAACAGTAGTACAAGTTGAAAATGTAGCTAGTCATATTACGATCGAATCTGATCCAGATGACTTGGATGGCTTGAACTTCTTAACAGGCAAAACACTTGATTTTGTAAACAAAAAAGCATTCCAGGGTACATTGCTTGCTCATACTGATGGTCAAGTACCTAACTTGATTGTAAATATCGAAGATCAAACACCGTATTCTTTCGGATACCTTGTGTATTTCTTTGAAAAAGCTTGCGGAATCAGCGGTTACTTGTCAGGTGTAAATCCATTTGACCAAGAAGGCGTAGAAGCTTACAAAAAGAATATGTTTGCATTGCTAGGTAAACCAGGATTTGAAAAACAAAAAGCAGAACTTGAAGCAAGACTTTCCGAATAAGTCACTTTAAGTTAAAATAGAATAAATCAATACGAGAAAGCAGTTCTTTGACAGTGATGTCAGGGAACTGCTTTCTTGATACTTAAATATAGTGTATTATATCTTTGGAAACACAAGCGCTATTCTGCGTTACATACATCCAGCATTATAGCAGAATAGTACAGTGTCTAATGAATAAAGTGGGGATTAAAATGGATAAGCCTGAACGGTATCGTACAGTAAAGCAAGAAGGTGTCAAAGAAATCGTGATCAAAAAATCTCGTTTTCTAGGACATGTGATGCCTGTACAAAATGAAGAAGAAGCGATTGCTTTTATAGAACGAATTAAAAAGCAACACTGGAATGCAACTCATAATTGTTCTGCTTACTTGATTGGTTCGCGTGCAGAAATACAACGTCAATCAGATGATGGAGAACCAAGCGGTACAGCAGGCAAGCCGATTTTGGAGGTGATCAAAAATCAGCAACTTCAAGATGTAGCGATTGTAGTCACTCGCTATTTTGGAGGGATTATGTTAGGCGCAGGTGGATTGATTCGTGCGTATACAGACGGCGCTGTAGCGGCGATTGAAGCAGGGGAAGCAATTACTCGTATACTTCATCAAGAAGTTGCAGTAGAATTGGATTACACCTGGCTCGGCAAAGTAGAAAATGAATTGCGAAATCGCGGTATTCGCACAGCCGAGACTGATTTTACCGATAAAGTGATTATGAATTGCTTACCTGTTGCAAGTGAAGCCGAAGCATTCAAAGCATGGATCACTGATATTACGCAGGGACAATCTGTGATCACTGAAGGTGAACAGCGTTACTTTATCGAAGCTGCATTTTGAATCAGACTATGCAAAATGCTTGAAGGAGAATCGTAATCATGGCACGAAGAGCGGTAGAACAAGAATTATCCAGAGAAAGAATTCTCGAAGCTGCCAGACATCTGTTCGTCACCAAAGGATATCGGGCAATTTCAATGCGTAGTATTGGTCAACATTTGGGGTATAGTCATGGTTCGTTGTACTATCATTTTAAAGAAAAAGCAGAATTATTTTATGCGATTGTGATGGAAGATTTTGATCATCTATGTGTGTTATTTAGAGAAGTCAAAGACAAACCTGAACATGGGGAATGGAGCAAAGTAGAGCTTTTGTTGATCGAATTTATTCGGTTCGGGCTGGATAATGCGCATCAGTATGAAATTATGTTTATGACACGAGATGAAGAGCTGTTAAGTTATTGTCGTGCAGAACAAGCACGATGTTTTGATTTATTTGCTTCTATTATCCGTCAATCTATGAACACATCCAATCATACCGCTGAAGCAATGAATACTGTGCCATTGAGTTTATTTTTATCGATTCATGGTTTTATTTCGTATTATATTCAAGATCGTGTTGGATATGATGAAATTAAGCCAGCTGTTATTGCCCATGTCAAGACATTATGTCGTGTACTGTGAAGGGACAATACAATGATTGCTTATACAAATAAGAATCAGGTCACTGATTCAAAGCAAGCGGGATTATATCTGCATACTTTAAGACTTTCCCTTGTCAAAACGGTAATCCCCTATAGTAAATTCATGTATCACTATAGACACTACACACATGACGGGGTAACAATGTATCATGCCAAAAGGCGATTTATCCAAAATATATATATGGATAGATCGCCTTTTGTATTAACCTGCTATAATTTTGACCATATATTCACGCTTACGTGGACCATCGAATTCACAGAAGTAAATTCCTTGCCAGCGTCCAAGTAACATACGACCTTCTTGAATAATCACGGTCTGTGAAGGGCCTGTCGTAATTGATTTTAGATGAGAAGCTGTGTTGCCTTCCATATGACGGTATTTCGGATGTTCCCACGGATAGACTTCATCCAATCGCATAATCACATCATGTTTTACATCAGGATCAGCATTTTCATTGATTGCTATGCCTGCGGTTGTATGTGGACAATAGATCACGACAATACCTTCTTGTACTCCACTTTGCGTAATTAAAGAAGACACATCACGCGTAATATCTCTCATTGCATCACGTTTACTCGTTGAAATGGGCAATGTATACAGCATCATTATTCCTTCTTTCTCTGCTTTTTTTCAAATTGGATATTCAACGATTATTATTTTACATATATAGACAAAATATTGCGAAAATTGATCTGAAATCAGATCGCAAAATAAGTGACTATCTACTTCTGTATTACCCATTTTGCACGAAATGCTTATCATATCAATACATTTAACACTATTAACCATTTTGACAAAAAGTACTCTTTTAATTGACGGTAGGTATAACAATTTGCTAAAGTATTGCTAAGATTTAAAGCCGAGTATACTAATAGGAAATAAAGGTTAAAGCAAAGGAGTCATATCGTGAATAGTACATTGCTGCGTCATAAAGGATGGACTTGGGGATTTCGCTCTACCGTATTATTGTATTTTCTACTATTGATTGTATTACCGATTGCAGGAGTGTATGTGAACTCATTTTCAGAAGGTTGGGCAGCATTTGTACAGAATATCAGTGATCCTATCGCATGGAAAGCTGTTTTATTAACCTTAAAATTAGCGCTGATTGCTACGCTTATTAATGTGTTGATCGGTACGATGTCTGCATGGGTGTTGATACGTTATGATTTTGCAGGGAAGTCTTTATTAAATAGTATTGTAGATTTGCCTTTTGCTTTACCGACTGCTGTAGGCGGATTGATGATTCTCGTTTTGTTAGGGCCGAACAGTTGGATGGGCAAATTAGCAGATACACTAGGCTTTCAGTTCGTATTCCATCAGCCAGCGATTATTATTGCGATGGTATTTGTCACCTTTCCATTTGTGATTCGGGCGATACAGCCATTATTGGAAGAAATCGATCATTCGGCTGAAGAAGCGGCTTATACACTAGGAGCTTCCAAACGAGATACCTTTTTTCGAGTGATCTTACCATCGATGACACCGGGTATTGTGAGTGGAGCTATGCTGGCTTTTTCAAGAGCATTGGCTGAATTTGGAGCTGTCGTTCTGGTAGCTGGTAATATTCCAGGACGTACACTTACTGCTTCCGTATATATTTTTGGTGAAGTAGAAAGTGATAATGAAGCAGGAGCCGCTGCTGTATCGGTTATTTTATTAACATTATCGTTTCTTATTCTTTGGCTGATTAATGCAGTACAGACAAGGAGAGCACGCTAATGAGAAAATATTGGATTCCGCTCACATGGATCGTTTTTAGCATATTGATTTTGATTCCATTGGCTGTACTGGCAACAGGAGCTTTTGATAAAGGAACCAGTGGATTTATGGATGCATTAAGTCGTCCCGAAGCAAGACATGCACTGATGATGACAGGGCTTATCGTTATTGTGGTGACTATTTTAAATGGAATCTTTGGGATTATGATGGGTATTTATCTGGTACGGGGAACATGGCTAAGCCGTAGAGTAAGACAACTGTTCAACAGTATTGTCGATCTACCTTATGCAGTCTCACCAGTAATCGGCGGATTAATGATTGTGTTATTGCTAGGGCCAGATACAGTGATTGGTACATTTTTTGAACAGATTGGATTTAAAGTGGTTTATGCTTTTCCAGGGATGGTTATTGCGACACTATTTGTTACATTTCCATTAATGGTGCGTGAAGTTATGCCTGTACTACAAGAATTAGGAAACGATCAAGAAGAAGCGGCTTCTACATTAGGCGCGTATAGTTGGACAACGTTTTGGAAAGTTACATGGCCTTCGATTCGCTGGGCTGTGATTTACGGTACGATTTTGACAGTTGCACGCTCTTTGGGTGAATTTGGAGCGGTATTGGTAGTGTCAGGCAATATTATTAACAAAACACAAACAGCAACCACGCTGGTGTATCAAGATATGGAGAACTTCAATGTCACTGCTGCTAATGGAGTTGCTCTGGTGTTGGCTGTATTTTCTGTAGGATTATTATTGTTAATGGAACGCGCCAAGAAGAGAAAGGGAGTGCACTGAGTATGCATCTGGAAGTTCGTAACCTTGATAAGCATTTTGGACAATTTCAGGCTGTACAAGACGTTAGCTTCAATGTACAAAAAGGTCATCTGATCGGATTATTAGGTCCAAGTGGTGGAGGAAAAACATCTATTTTGCGTATGTTAGCTGGACTAGAATCACCGGATAGTGGCGATATTATTTTTCATGGACAAAAAGTCAATCAACTACCTCCACAAGAACGCGAGATCGGCTTTGTTTTTCAAAACTATGCGTTGTTCAAACATATGACCGTATTCGATAATATCGCTTTTGGTCTAACCGTAAAAAAAATGAAAAAGTCTGCGATTAAAGAACGTGTACAGGAATTAGTAGAACTCACAGGATTAGCAGGATTTGAACATCGCTATCCGCATCAGTTATCAGGCGGACAACGACAACGGGTAGCTTTTGCGCGTGCTCTTGCGCCTGAACCGCAATTGTTATTGCTGGATGAGCCATTTGCTGCGATTGATGCTAAGATTCGGCAAGAATTACGTACATGGCTTCGCGAGTTGATTGAACGTGTCGGCATTACATCGATCTTTGTGACTCATGATCAAGATGAAGCAATTGAAGTAGCTGATGAGATTATGATTATTAATGGTGGACGATTAGAGCAAAAAGGAACACCGTGGGATATTTACAAACAACCTTCGACTCCTTTTGTAGCTTCCTTTATCGGAGAATCAACAATTGTAGATGAAGTATCGCTGTTAAAAGGATTCGATCATGAGCAGTCTCATCCGGGTATTCATGCATTGATTCGCCCTGAATATATTGAAGTAGGTCATGCCAGTGAATTTCCATTATTATCTGCTACCGAGAAAGGTACAGTAAAACACCTTCATTTCCGGGGCAGTCAGTGGTTGGTTGAAGTACAGGTGGGTCAGAATTCATTGATCACCTATCGTTCACTGGAAAAAGAAACATTAGAAATCGGACAATCCGTACATGTGATGGTGCATCGGGCATATCTATTTAATGATCAAGAAAGTTGGATTGCTGAAAACCGTCTGAAAAATGATACATTATCGATGTTTATTTAACAGCAAAAGTAAGCTGAGTATGGTCTGTGAACGCGGGAAAGGAAGGGATTGGGCTTGAAGAACAATCGCTTGAGAATGTCTATGATCCGTAGTCGTTTAGTGCTGGCTTTACTACTTATGATGAGTGTAGTTTTGTCAGCTTGTAGTCATCAAACAGAAACAGACGCTACAGCTTCTGCTAGTGCTGTGTCCAATGATGGTAAAGATATTACTTTAGTGATTGGTGCATACAGTGTCGCCAAAGATGCTGTAGGCGAGATTTTACCCAAGTTTCAAGCAGAATGGAAAGCCAAAACAGGGCAAAATGTAAAATTTCAAGAATCATATGAAGCTTCAGGTACGCAAGCTAGAGCAATTGCAGGTGGATTTGAAGCTGATGTTACTTTGTTATCACTAGAAGGTGATATTGATAAATTAGTAAAAGCCGGACTGGTCAAAGATACATGGAGAGATGAACCGCATAAAGGAATGATTACACGTTCTATCGTTGTATTAGGTACACGTGAAGGTAATCCTCTCGGTATTCATAACTTTAATGATCTCACCAAGCCCGGGGTAAAAGTGTTATACCCTAATCCCAAAACATCCGGTGGTGCGCAGTGGGATATTAATGCGATCTATGGTGCAGGTCTCAAGCAATCTGAACGAGATGAAGGTCAAAAAGATCCTGCGGCGGCAAAAGCTTTTCTACAATCAGTACATCAAAATGTGGAGTCATTGGACAAAAGCGGACGTGCTTCTATGGCGGCATTTGAATATGGTGTAGGCGATGTGATTGTAACGTATGAAAATGAATTGCTTGCACGAATGGCGCAAGGAGCCAAATACGAAGTGGTTATACCTGACGATACTATTCTGATCGAAAATCCAGCCGCAGTTGTCGATAAATATGTCGATGAACATGGAACACGTAAAGTGGCTGAAGCATTTCTTGCTTATTTGTGGACACCAGAAGCCCAAGAAATATTTGCAAAGCATGGGTTCCGTCCTGTGAATGAGCAAGTGATGGCAAAACACGTAAGTGAGTATCCTACACCAAAAGGACTGTTTGATATTAACTATTTGGGTGGATGGAGTGAAGTACGTAAAAATCTATATTCTAGTCGTGGAATATGGTATCAGGTGCTAGCTGGGATATAAAATAACATAAATAGATGTTATTGGGCATAAAATTAAAAAACTTCTTTACGTGAAGCTCATTTCACGCTTAAAGAAGTTTTTTTGTGGGTAAAAGCAGAACAAGACCTAAATACCTTACCTTTTTAACTAAGCCAAAGGTCACGATTCATATGTCGAAAGATACAAGAAAATGATATAATAAATGATACTAGATGGCAACGCTCAAGGAGAGAATATAAACATGAACGGACGAGTAGATCGATTAACATTTTTAGGAACAGGCGATGCAATGGGCGTGCCAAGAGTATATTGTGAGTGTGAAGTATGTGAAGAAGCACGTAGTGGTGGAACGAATCGAAGGTTACGCTCTTCTGTACTGGTAGAAGGTATTGAAGGCGACTTTTTATTAGATTGTGGACCTGATTGGCGAACACAGATGGAAATGATCAATCGTCGCGCAGATATTACAGACGTTATTGTGACTCATGCACACTTTGATCATATTGGAGGTTTGCCAGAATGGGCGGACGCTTGTCGCTGGCAACAGTTAAAAGGTCGCTTATTTGCTCCACAAGAAGTATTGGATGCGATCGGTAAGCAATTTCCGTGGATTAGTAGTTATATTGAATTGATAGCGAATGATCAGGGAATGGAATTGAATGGTTGGAGTATTACTCCATGGAAAGTACATCATGGACATAACGGATACTCTTATGCCTATCGGTTTGAAAAAAATGAGTTTGCCTGGGTATATTGTTCGGATGCTATTGGACTTGATGAAGAACAGAAAAAACCAATGCATATGTTAGATTTATTGATTTTAGGAACAAGCTTTGTTCGTGAAGAAGCAGAATATCATACTCGTTCTGTTTATGATATGTATGAAGCGGCTGAACTTATAGATGAAGTGGTTCCTTCTGAAACGATCTATACGCATATGTCTCATCAAGTAGATTTGCGTGAAGATTTGAATTTGGCTGCCAGTGTTAGTATCGCTCGCACAGGCATGACTGTAGATTTAGGCAATTATTCTTCGCTATTATCTGAATAACACTAAGAATAAAGGTATTCACCATATAGAGAAATACGATAAACCGGTAGATTGTTTACCGGTTTATTTGCATTTTTATGATCATTATTTAGAATAAAACAGAAATTTACTACTATTTAATGTAGGATTGTGTAGTTTTACATAGGTGTAGCTTAAGATTATATAAAATGTAAGTATAACTAACAAGAGAAACATAACATATACTATTTATGGAATTTTAAGGAGGAATATGATGATTACCTTCCATGAAGTTAACAAGTTCTATGGAGATTTTCAAGTGCTGACTGGAATTAATCTTCATGTCAAGCAAGGAGAAGTGGTTGTTGTACTCGGGCCTTCCGGTTCTGGTAAAAGCACTATGCTCCGATGCATCAATCGTCTTGAAGATACCAGTAGTGGACAGTTAACGGTCAACAATGTAAGAGTAGATGATCGCAAAACAGATCTCAATAAGCTTCGGCGTAAAATTGGGATGGTGTTCCAACATTTTAATCTGTATCCCCATAAAAAAGTAATCGATAATATTACACTGGCTCCTATCAAAGCATTGGGTGTATCCAAAGCAGAAGCGGCGGAGACAGCTATGTATTATTTAGAAAAAGTAGGTATAGCAGAAAAAGCGAATGCCTACCCTTCCCAATTATCCGGGGGACAACAGCAACGTGTCGCGATTGCTAGAGGTCTTGCTGTCAAACCTGAAATTATGTTATTTGATGAACCGACTTCTGCATTAGACCCTGAGATGGTCGGTGAAGTACTTGATGTTATGAAAGCACTCGCTAGAGAAGGAATGACTATGGTTGTCGTTACTCATGAAATGGGATTTGCCCGCGAAGTCGCAGACCGCGTGATCTTTATGGATCAAGGCAAAATTGTAGAAGAAGCTACACCTGAAGAATTCTTCTCCAATCCAAAAGAAGAGCGTGCACAATTGTTCTTGAGTCGCTTATTAAATCACTAATATCTAATCTCTATAGTTCACTAATAACACATAGAAAAGGGGATTTACTTATGAAAAATCAAAAAAGATACAATGTTAAAAAATTAGCGATGTTGTTAGCGTGTATGGTAGCTATTGTTACAGTACTCGGAGCATGTAGCGTAAGCAAACCGACTTCTTCGTCCACAGCAAGTTCAAATGCTCTTCTGGATCAAATTAAAGAACGCGATAAATTAATCGTAGGTGTAAAATATGATACCAAATTATTCGGTCTAAAAAACCCATCTACAGGTGATGTAGAAGGATTCGATATCGATATGGCTCATGCGCTAGCAAAAAGTATTTTAGGAGATGCGAGCAAGGTAGAGTTCAAAGAAGTAACATCCAAAACACGTATCCCTATGCTTAACAATGGCGATATTGATATGGTTATCGCAACGATGACGATTACAGATGAGCGTAAAAAAGAAGTAGACTTCTCGGATGTGTATTTCCAAGCAGGACAATCTCTATTAGTGAAAAAAGGTAGCCCGATCAAAGGAATTGAAGATGTAACCGCAGATACGACTGTACTTGCTTCTAAAGGTGCAACTTCGATTAAAAATATTGAAGACAAAGTACCAGGTGTAACAGTATTGGAATTTGATAATTATCAAGATGCATTCAACGCACTCAAAGCAGGTAAAGGTGATGCTTTAACAACAGATGATGCGATTCTGTACGGTATGGCTGCGCAAGATCCTGGCTATGAAGTGGTAGGTAAGCCATTTACAGATGAGCCTTACGGTATCGCTGTGAAAAAAGGCGAAACCAAATTGGTTGAAGCGATCAATAAAGCTCTTACCGATATGAAAGCTGATAAATCTTACAATGAAATTTATAAAAAATGGATTGGTAAAGAGCCAACAACCTAAATCATGATCTCTTGAAGCGATCATTCGTAACACATACAGAAGGTGGGCAACAGGCAATCGTTGCCTACCTTTTTGTTTGATGATGTATACACAGGCTAAGGAGGTACAGAATATATGTTGGACTTTTCGATTCTTGTCGATTATTTGCCTTTATATTTGGAAGGGTTTCTGAATACGATCAAAGCGAGTGTACTGGCATTGATTGGTAGCTTTGTATTAGGAACGATTATTGCTATTTTCCGAATTAGTGGTGTAAAGCCATTACAGTGGTTCGGTACCGCTTATGTTGAATTTATACGAAATATTCCTATTTTGATCGTGGTGTTGTTTTTCTCTTGGGGATTACCTTCAATCGGTGTCAAATTAGATGGATTTGCCGCAGGTACATTAGGCTTAACCGTCTATACGTCGGCATTTATAGCAGAAGCGATTCGGGCAGGTATTCAATCAGTACCTAAAGGACAATCTGAAGCAGCACGTTCAGCGGGAATGACTTATATTCAGACGATGATTCATGTTATTTTGCCACAAGCGATCAAATTGGTTATTCCACCGCTTAGTAATCAATTTATTAATCTGATCAAAAACTCTTCTGTACTTACGATCGTAGCTGGTCTGGATCTAATGTATTTTTCAGACAAAATCAGTAGCGAGACATATGTTATCTTCAGTACTTATATTTTTGCAGCGATGTTCTATCTTGTGCTGACTTTACCAATGAGTTATGGAGCATCTGTATTAGAACGCAAATGGGCGAAAAATTCATAACGATTGAGATAGAATCTCTCATAACACAGAAATAAAAAGTAAGAGTCAGAGGAACCAAAGGAGGGCAATCTATGGATTTCATAGGAGCATATTCACCGGATAACTTGCGCTTTCTTATGGAAGGGCTGAAAATAACACTTTTTGTAGCCTTTATCGCTATTATACTTAGCTTTGTAATCGGCTGTATTGTCGGTACGATTCGGTACGCTAAAGTACCTATTTTATCACCAATATTAATGGTTATAGTAGAAGTCTTGCGTAATTTGCCATTATTGCTTATTATTTTGTTTGTACAGTTTGGCTTGCCAGAGATTGGTATCAAAATGACGATCACCTTTGGAGCGATTGTAGCGTTAACTGCTTTTGAAGCTTCGATGATTTCGGAGATTGTACGTGCCGGTCTAACTTCAGTTCCCAAAGGACAAGTAGAAGCTGCACGTTCTTCAGGGCTTACACAAATGCAAACGTTATGGCATATTGTGTTACCACAAGGACTACGCAAAATGGTTCCACCATTAGTGAGTCAATTTATTTCACTGCTTAAAGATACGTCGTTAGCTGTTATTATTTCGCTTGCGGAATTGGTACACAATGCACAGATTATTATGGGACAAAATTCAAATTACCCGATTCCCATCTTATTATTAATCGCTGTTATTTATTTTGTGATTAATTATGCGCTATCGCTAATTTCCAAACGGTTAGAAACCAAAACAGCTTAACATGGATCATTATGTGTGTCTTTATATCACCGGTTTCCGCAGGGAAGCCGGTTTTTGGTATGTGAAATCAAGATTTGTAAGTAATTTGTAAAAGTATACAGCCTGAAAGGGAAAATGTATGATACCATATAAACAATTTCAAAATACTTTTTATAAGCTAATGACAAAGGTAAAGTACTCGTTAGTCAATCAGCAAGTCGCAGCAGAAACCAGTTCCAGAGGAGCGGAAGGACGGATGGCGACTTTTTTTAAAAATGAAAAAATCCAGATCCTTACTGTAGCAATTGGTACAGCAGTAGCAGGAGAATTTAAAATCAATCCGGTACAAGGTGATCTGTTTCGTATTGGTCTGGGTGGTAGTGCTTTTCTATTATTAATGTTATTGATGAATCGTCTGCCTTATTTGAAAACAGGGGTATTTACTGCTTTGACGGTAGTTGTGTTTCGGATGGTGTTAGATTTTATTTCGGCACCTCATTTATTTTCAATCGAAGAAAGTGGACGTGTGCATACTTCAGCAGGGTTGTACTATATGACTTTTGCTATTGGAATGTTTGTTATTCAAAGTCGACTTCCTCAGATGAATCTACTGTTATTAAGTGGAGTGACTGCACTTATCGACTTTGGCTCTAATACGGTCGAAATGATCTGTCGCTGGGGACTTACAGGTAGTGATATTATGATTCCAGCTACATGGGGCTATATTTTTCTAGTCGCTGTTATTCGTGGATTTTTTACGACTGGATTATATAGCAGTATCGCTGTCAGTCAGATTCGTGCGCTTCATAGTGAACAGAAAAAGCGGATGGAACAGATGTTAGCTGTTAATGCAGGCTTATATGGTGAAGTGTTTTATTTACGCAAATCGATGGATACGATAGAACATCTAACCAGTAGTAGTTACCGATTGTATACCGATATGAAGCGAGAAGGTCTGACAGAATACAGTCAACGACAACTGAGTATTACCCAGGAAATACATGAAGTCAAAAAAGACTCACAACGTATTGCCGCAGGCTTACTCAAATTATTTGATCAACAATCAAAAACGGTATTATCACTGTTCGAAATTCTCGATTATACAATACGCGGCAATCGTAAATATGCCACGATGTTAGATAAAAAAGTAACATTTACCGCTCGTTTAGAAGTGAATTATAGTACTTCTGAATATATTCCTTTGCTCACGATATTGAACAATTTGACATCTAATGCTGTCGAAGCTTTGGGTGAAAAGGGTTCGATTGAGGTCAGTGTATGCGAACAAGGACAAGATACGGTACTAACTGTGTATGATTCGGGTAAAGGAATAGAGCAACAAGCACGTGAATTGATTTTTGAACCTGGATTTACGACTAAATTTGCTCAAGGTGGAAGTGCGGCTACAGGCATAGGGCTTTCTCATGTACATGATATTGTATCTTCGCTAGGAGGACGTATTCAACTACAAGAAGCAGATACATCACTATGGAAAACAGTCTTTGAAGTGAAATTACCAACGTTATTGTTGAAAAAGGGGGAATAAGATGGCTTTATCTTTTTGTATTGTAGATGATGATCCAGCAACTCGTGCGATGCTTGAAAATATCATCAAAGAAAGTCAGCTTGGCGAAGTGATTGGTACAGCACGCGGTGGGGAAGAAGGAACACGCATTATTTTGGAGACGCATCCTGATGTAGTGCTAATCGATTGGTTGATGCCGGATCAAGATGGATTAGAAACGATTACCCAATTGAAGCGTCAGGGCTATCATGGCAAATACGTTATGATCTCGCAGATTGAAAATCAAGAAATGGTAGGCGAAGCTTATCAATCCGGGATTGAATTTTTTATTCGTAAGCCGATCAACCGGATAGAAGTAGAATCAGTACTGTCTCGGGTGAGTGAGCATACAGAAATCAAGCATTATTTGAATGAACTCAAATCATCTTTATCCAAATTGGATACCCTTAGTCAGATATCACCTCATACGTCTTCTTCTACATCTGTGAAGCCTCGAACAGTCGATGATATGGTACGTCCTATTTATATGAATCTAGGGATCGTAGGCGAATCAGGATGTGGTGATTTGACAGCGATTATGGAGATCCTTTTGGAACAACAAGGTAAGCCAGGTTCATTTCCGCCTCTTCGACAATTGTATGAAGCCGCAGCGAGTCGTTACAAGCATACTCCACGCGAAGTCGATAAAGAAGCCAAAGCGATTGAGCAACGCATCAGACGGACAGTGACAACAGCGCTGAATCATTTAGCTTCGATAGGGCTAACCGATTATGGTAATCCCAAGTTTGAACATTATGCGCCACTGTATTTCGACTTTGAAGATATTCGTGCCAAAATGAAAGAAATCGATGAAGAGCGAGACGATGGCAAAAGCAAAGTCAGTATCAAAAAGTTTTTGCAAGTGTTATATCTAGAAGCATTGGATCAGATGAAAAATAGATAATAGAGTCAGAACGCATAAAAAAGCACCTTCCGAAGAGTATAGGATTATCTAGCACATAATGATGCAGATGATCCTATACTCCTTGGCAAGGTGCTTGTTTGTTACATACGATTTTCAGATGAAAGATATATTAAGCGTTCAAAATAAATTTCTCGATTACTTCTTTTACGCCATCTTCATTATTGCTAGCAGAGATGTAATCAGCAATATCTTTTAGAGGTTGAATCGCATTACCCATCGCTACGCCTAGACCCGCTACTTCTAACATTTCATGATCATTCCAAGAATCACCTACAGCGATTGCATTTTTTAGATCGCAATTGAAATAATCTGCAAGGAACGTGAGTGCAGCCCCTTTGGTTCCTTCTTTGTGCATAATTTCAAGAAATTGAGGTTTGGACTTGGTGATATGAACACTGTCGCCTAGCAATTCACGCAAAATAGGTTGTAATTCATCTAAAAATGCAGGATCATCAATAATCAGCATTTTGGGTGTAGGTTGCTCAATCAATTTGTTGAAGTCAGGTTCGATATGGTACTGTGTACCGTTCAATGTTGCATAATCAATCAAATGTTGATTTACTTCACGCGCATATAATTTATCATCGATATAGGTTTGCAAATGCAAATTGTGTTCGATGCAATATTCAAATAATTTACGAGCGGCTTCGATCGGTACATAACGCTCATACAATACTTTTTCATCCATCAAGTTTTTAACCAATGCTCCTTGATACGTAATAATCGGTACATTGAGTCCTGTTTGACGAGCGATCGCTTGAGCAGAAGCGTAAGCACGACCTGTAGCGAGTGTCACCACTACATCTTTGGCTACAGCTTGTTCAAGAGCAGTCTGTGTAGCAGGTGTTACTTCTTTATTATCATTGATCAGTGTATCGTCGATATCGATTGCGATTAATTTATACATGTAGGTAACTCTCCTTTTATCTATCTCATTCTAGTCTTGCAAAAATACTAATCCTACAAATTCCTCTAATTCAATATTACCAAAATAGTGCTTAATATCTGTATCAGCAAGTGCGGTCTGTACTGCACTTTCTTCATAACGCTGACCACGCAATTTATTTTCAATATCCGCTACATCGCCTATACCGAAAAAGTCACCATAGATTTTGATCTCATGAATATGACCGTCTTTGATATCCATACGTAGATCGATAATCCCTACAGGGAATTTGCGAGTATGCTTGATATTGGATTCAGGTGATTGACCATAGTTCCAATCCCAGTTACGGTAACGTTCGGCAGAGATTTCGTGGATTTTTTTCCAATCGTCTTCTGTCAGTACATATTGAGGCACTTCGGAAGGTTCGACACCGAAAATATGGCGTAAAATATCGTCACGGAATTGCTCCATCGTTAACGGCTTTTCCAAAAACTCGGTGATATTTGCTACACGACTACGAACCGATTTGGTACTTTTGGATTTGAACTTCTCTGGATTTACTTTAAGAGCAGATTGTACATTATCCAGTTCAGAATCAAACATCAATGTACCATGGCTGAACATCCGTCCACGTGTAGAAAATTGTGCATTTCCTGAAATTTTGCGTTCACCGACTTGAAGATCATTACGTCCAGACAATTCAGCATTAACGCCAAATTGGTGCAATGCTTCAACCACCGGTTGAGTAAACTTACGGAAGTTATGGAACGATTGACCGTCATCTTTGGTCAAAAAGCTAAAACTTAAATTCCCTAGATCATGGTACACTGCTCCACCACCAGAAAGACGACGCACGACATGAATATGATTTTCTTTTACATATTCAGCGTTAATCTCTTCGATCGTGTTCTGATGCTTACCGATAATGATTGAGGGTTCATTAATATAAAAAAGCAGGTAGCTATCATCCATTGGCAAATGTTTAAGTACGAATTCTTCGATTGCCAGATTGATGGTTGGATCGTGAATTCCCTGATTATCAATAAAAAGCATGATTCTTCCTCCGTTTGTACTCATCATTAACAGATTTTTATCAAAAAGTATGGTAAATTGTCTGCTTTCTTATTGTAAACCAAACAATAGGAAAATATAAGGGGGAGGGGAATTGAAAAGGGGGTGGGTTGGGAGCTGAGAAGGCTGCGGGGATCAGTTCTTCTTGTCGTCGCTGTTGTAAAGGAATCCCTTTGAATAACCGCTTAGCGGTCGGGATTTCTTTACAAAGGCGAGCGCTTCGCTCTTTCAGAAGAATTGATCCCCTCCGCTGGGTATCGGCTGGGGAGAAAATGCTCAAACCCGGGGGAGAAGGGCAGAAAAGATAAGGTGGTACAGGGAGTGGGGGATGAAAATAGGTGGGGGAGTGAAGTGTGGAGGTGTAATAGAAAAGAGCGTGAACAAGAAAGATGAAAAAAATTAGTATAGGGAATGGATATAGATGGTGGGATATTAAGAGAGGTTAATAGGGATTTGGTGGAGGGGGAAAGAAAAGATGAGCGTGATGGTGGATTTGAAAGAAAAGACCAGTATAGCTTGATGGCTATACTGGTCTGGATGGGATTTGTGGATGTAAGTTTTTTTAGTATATGGTTGGCAAATGGATTAGATTTTGAATTTGCTCACGATATTTTGTAGAGATAGAGCTTCGTTGTTGAGTTCGCGCATGATTTCCACATAAGCTAACATTTCGCCGGATTGACGTTCGGCGTTTTTGGCGATGGCTTTGACGTTGGATAGGGATTTGTGAGTGATTTCGGCAGTTTCGTCGACTGAAGCGCTCACTTCTTCTGAACCAGCAGAGATTTCTTGGGTAGCAGCTGATGCAGATTGAACAGTTTGGTTCGCGATTTGCATCATTTCGACAAAGCGATTGAAAGCTTCGCCTGCTTGTTGAACTAACTCTGTTCCTGATCTGACTTCGTTATTAACGATATCCATTGATTGTGTCGATTTTTGAGATTCTTCGCGAATCGATTCTAACGCTTCTTCGATTTCATAAGTAGAGTGACGGGATTGCTCAGCAAGCTTACCTACTTCTTGAGCAACAACAGCGAATCCGCGTCCATGTTCGCCTGCACGAGCGGCTTCAATCGAAGCATTCAGGGAAAGCATGCGGATTTGTTTAGTGATATCGCTCATTGCTACTAGAATTTGACTGATTGATTCAGAACGGTCGATTAATGTCTGTACAGATAATTTGGTATCCTGTACTGCTTGCTCAACAGAACCCATTTGTGTAACAGCTTGTTGTGCCATTTGGTTACCGGTAATCGCGCTGTCTGAAGCATCACCGATCTGTTCTGAAATTTCAGCGGTAGACGAAGCAATATGCTGAATACCTGTAGTGATTTCTTCCATCGCACGTGCATTTTCAGAAGTGGTATTAGCGATCATTTCACTACCCGATTCGATACTGGTTACAGATTGAACCGATTGATCCACCATATGTTGCATTTTGTTTAAGCGTGTAGTTAATGCTTCTGTACCTACAGCTACTTTGTCTGAACTATCCAATACTTGATGAACCATTGTTCGCAAGTTCTCGGTCATCAGGCGGAATCCACGAGCCAATTGAGCAATCTCGTCATTTCCTGTCATTTTGATCTCTTGTTGTAGATTACCTTCTGCGACTAGACGAGTATGACGAACCAGACGGGCAAGAGGAAGAGTGATTTTACGACTGAATTTGTAAGCGACCCATAGACATACGGCAAGAGCTACAATCGCTACAATTACAGTTGTCCAAATTAAGTTAGAAATAATTCCATTTACAAAACTAGCATCCATACTAGCTGCTACAATTACTGAACTACCCGGTACACGATAATAATAAGTTACTGTAGAACCAGCATCGGTCTGATACAAGTCTGTCAAAAGCTTGCCTTGTGACATTGCAGTATTGATATTGTCACTTAGTTGAACTTCTTGCTTGTCTTTAAAATTTTTGGAGCTATTCGCTACAGCTTCTACAACGGCTTTATTTTCTTCAATACGAAGTAGATATAGATTATCCAATTGATAGGCTTGAAGTTGAGTTTCTAAGTATGTTTCGATCTTCATGATCTCGCCACTGTTGCCTTGTGCTGCTTGCATAGCTTGTGTATTATCCATTCCTTTGATAATACCATCCATAGCGATATTCAAGACTTGACGGAATTGAGGAACTACATTTTGATTGATTATTCTTTGAGTCATAAAGAAAAAGAAAAGACTGAGTACAATACAGACTGCTACAATAAGTAAAGCGAACGTCACCATAATTTTACGGCTAATAAATTGATTGATTCTGAACATGCAAACTTACCCCTTCCCATACTTAAAAACAGTTACTCTTTCTTTCATCAAAAAGTAGCTAAACAACCTTTTCCAACTGACCCCTAGTGACGTGACAAAATGTGACATAGATAATTGCGCAAATATTCCAAGTAAAACAAACTAAATATACAATTCTATGTATATTTTAAGTAAAAAGAACTATATTTATTCGACCCCTCTCAATATCCATCCTATTTAAACAGGTTTATCTGTAAAAATGACATGAATAATTGCGTATATAAGCTTAAAGTACTGAGTAAAAAGATACAAATAATTATCTATATTATATCAATCGACCACTGTTTGAATAGGTATTTTTTCATTTATTTAGCTATAAAACTAATTTTTTTCTATAAAAAGCGCAAAAAATGTAGAAAAAGCATGATGAATATATCTTATAAATAACCCTACCTGTTTACTAGACATTATGCTAAAATGAAATGCGACTCGCTATTCAGTCACTACATATATAACAAAGGGGTGTCAAAATGAATGTTTTGCTAGTTATTGTGAATATAGCTGTTCTGATCTTACTGATCGTTCTTCTCGGTTGGATGCAGAAAAAGCATATTTCATTTACAAAAAGAGTATTTGCCGGGTTAATCCTTGGTATTGCATACGGAGTAGTCTTGCAATGGATCTATACGCCGGATTCAGAAGTGATCTCTGACTCTATGGAATGGTTTGATCTTGTAGGTAGTGGCTATGTAGGATTATTACAAATGGTCGTTATTCCACTTATTATGGTATCGATCATTATGGCGATTCTTAATCTGAGTGGTAAGCAAAATCTAGGTAAAATCAGTGGTTCGATTATCGGGGTATTGCTATTCACTACTGCAATTGCTTCAGCGATAGGAATTACAGTAGCGCTTGGATTCAATCTAACTGCTCTTGATATTCCTGCTGGTGAAGCGGAACAGCAACGTGGCGTGATATTGCAAGAACGTTTAGGTGATGTAGAAGACATGTCATTGCCTGCACAGTTGTTAGAATTTATTCCGACTAATCCTTTTGCAGATATGACAGGCTCTCGTCGTTCTTCTACGTTAGCAGTTGTTATTTTCTCAGCATTTGTTGGGGTAGCAGCGTTGGGTCTTATACGCAAAAATCCAAAACAAGGTGAGATGTTCCAGAATATGATGGGAGCGATCTACGGTGTGGTTATGCGCATGGTAACGATTATTCTGCGCCTAACGCCTTACGGTATTTTAGCTCTTATTGCTAAAATGGTTGCAACGACAAGTGGTCAAGAAATACTGAAATTGATTAACTTTGTAGTGGCTTCTTATGTAGCTTTGATCGCAATGTTTGTTGTTCATCTGATTATTTTAGCAATCTCAGGTCTGAATCCAGTTCAATATGTTAAAAAGATTATTCCTACACTTACATTTGCTTTTACTTCCCGTTCAAGTGCGGCTACGATTCCAATGAATGTAGAAACACAAACGAAGAAGTTAGGTGTATCCGAAGGGATTGCTAACTTATCTGCTAGCTTTGGAGCGACTATCGGGCAAAATGGATGCGCAGGTATTTATCCATCTATGCTAGCGATTATGATCGCACCAATGGCGGGCATCAATCCATTAGATTGGCAGTTTATTTTGACATTGATCGCAGTGGTTACAATCAGTTCATTAGGTGTAGCTGGTGTAGGCGGTGGAGCTACATTTGCAGCATTGATCGTATTGTCTACGATGAATCTACCGGTTGCTCTAGCAGGTCTATTGATCTCTGTAGAACCATTGATCGATATGGGGCGTACAGCACTGAATGTTAGCGGATCAATGACATCTGGCGTAATTAGTAGTAAATTGCTAAAAGAACAGAATAAAGAGGTATACAATCAACCTGATCGTGATCTGGATACAGCAGAAGCTTCTTAATCGTAAATAATCATTCATTTTAGCGTATATGCAATAATAGATAAACATTCAAAAAGTCTATTCCTTATCGTTATAGATAAAGAGTAGACTTTTTGGGTTTTAATAAAGTGGTAGGATTGATATGATGCCTGTTATTTTCAGCTCAAAAGAAGATCAATATCTATAATGACATATCTTTTATGGAAAAATTAGTTATAATAGTTGGCAGCTTGCTTGCTCGTATGATAAAGTAAAACAGGTTTTCAGTGATTGATCCGCGGTTCGTAACCATCCCGCGTTATCAAAACTAGGGGGAAAAGTATGTTCAATATATGGTGGGGCATTTTATTTGTTATCGTCAATTATGGATTGTTTACGTTATGTTATCGGTTATTTGGAATTAAAGGAATGTATGCTTGGATTGGGGTTGCTACAGTACTCGCTAACGTTCAAGTGATCAAAACGATTGAATTGTTTGGCGTTGTGACAACACTTGGTAATACGATGTATGTGAGTATGTATTTAGCAAGCGATCTGTTGAATGAAAAATTTGGACCCAAAGTAGCAAGAAAAGCGATTTGGTTTGGATTTTTCACTTTGATCATGACGACGATTATTATGCAAATGGTTTTAGAATTCGATGCTTACGGTGTCGATGGGATGAGTGAAGCACAGTCTGCGCTAATTACTATTTTTGGTCAGCTTCCTAGATTGATGGTAGCTAGTCTATCAGCGTATTTAATTAGCCAATTTCTAGATGTACGTCTATATACATGGTTGCGCCAATTGTTTCCTGCGCCACATCAATTATGGATACGTAATAACGGAAGTACAATGATCAGTTCATTTGTCGATACACTGGTATTTTGTAGTATTGCTTTCTTGGGTGTATACGAATGGCAAGTTTGGATTGAAATATTTTTAACAACGTATATTCTTAAATTCGTACTTACCGCAGCAGGTACACCGTTCTTGTACATTGCACGAGGTATGAAAGTAGCAGAAGAAGACAAACCGTTAATGATTAGCTACCAGATCGCTAAAGAAAAAGAAGCAGAAGCAGAAACACAAGAAGTAGCCAAGCCATAATATAAAAAAGACACGCAATCCAGAAAAGATTAACTGATCTGGAGCGTGTCTTTTTTGTATGAAATAAACTAACAGCATATAACGTACAGCTATAAAAAATATCAAAAACCAACAATAATAATCAGAAATAGTATATGCAGAGGTGCAAATTAACCTAAAATTGTTAACTCTTTAGGGAATGAACTTAGTACTTCTACACCATCCGCAGTCACAATAACATCATCTTCGATTCGTACGCCACCATGACCTGGAATATAGATACCCGGTTCGACAGTGAACAATACACATTCTTGCAATAGGTTTTCATTTTGACCATGTACAGAAGGATATTCATGAGTATCCATACCTAATCCATGACCAAGACGATGGACAAATCGAGAACCATATCCAGCTTCTGTAATCACATCACGAGCAGCTTTGTCGATAGAGGCAAAAGTTACTCCTGGCTTAGTCGCTTGAATAGCAGCTTCATTAGCAGCTAGCACTGTATGATAGACTTTATTCAGTTCAGCATCGATTTCTCCAATAGCAAATGTACGCGTGATATCTGAAGCATATCCATCTGCAAATAGACCAAGATCGAACATCAATAATTCATTTGCAGCAATTTTACGAGTACCCGGTACGCCATGAGGAAGAGCAGTATTCGGACCGGATAGAACCATCGTATCAAAAGCAGGTTTTTCAGCACCTACTTTTTTCATCTGATATTCAAGTTCAGCGACTAATTCTATCTCTGTTACTCCAACACGTA
Source organism: Paenibacillus sp. KACC 21273 (assembly GCF_028736095.1). Taxonomy (NCBI): domain Bacteria; kingdom Bacillati; phylum Bacillota; class Bacilli; order Caryophanales; family Paenibacillaceae; genus Paenibacillus; species Paenibacillus sp. KACC 21273. Next base: position 4,007,931 of record NZ_CP117876.1, on the reverse strand, counting down.
CACTGGATAGACCACGACGTAATACTTCTTCGATCAATTGGATAGAATGTTTCATCCGCTTCACTTCGTCCGGTGATTTGCGTGATCTCATTGAATTAAGCATACTGCCGATATCTTGATACGAAGTTGCCCCGAGTACTTCTGACAGTTGTTCATATCTCGCAACAGATAAATTTTCTTTTTCAATACCCAGATTGCCAATACTACCTTTGACACATTGTTTCAACCGTACATAAGGATTGTCTGTATCCGTATGTGTCTCTATACGTGGGACGCTAGAAGCGCTCCGAGCTTTGTCTTCATCAAGTGCAGGTAATAGTAAAAAGGCTTCGTCTCCATCTGGAATAAAAAGCCCTAAAAAGCGTTCATGTGGATCACTGGCGAATCCAGTAAGATAGTATACATGTTTGGGATCGGTAATCAGTAAGCTGTCCAATCCATTTGTTTGCATATGTCCACGAATTTTGGCGATTCTGTCGTCCATGTGTATAGTCCCCTTATCGTTTATAGAATACGTTGTCACATTATATCTATTTTAACGTGGAATAGCTGTTAGGACAAATACGTACAAGATCCAGCACTTCTATCATCTCATTTATCCTAACGATCTGGTACATAGTATAAAACGATCTGATACGTATTATAGATTAAAAAAACCTTCTCTTATAGAAGAGAAGGCTTGTTAGAAAGCAGGATTACTTCTGGATCATTGCTCATATCAAGGATTATCTATGTGATCTTTAAGATAAAGGATATGCCTATTAATGATATTGTGATAATTCTGCTTCGATTTCTTTCATTTGCTCTAAATGACGCTGTTCGTGAAGTCCAATAAATTCAGTCCATTCTTGCAAAGTAAGGGGACCGAATATAGGGTGATCCATCGTACGATTTTCCAGCATCACTGGATCTATACTTTCGATCAATTCAACAAAAAGTTCGCGTGAACGTATCAGTCTTGTCTGCAATTCAATCAGTGTACAGTGCTTATCAGCAGGTACCAGGGCAGCAGGTGCAGGCGTATGACGATTGCGATCCAGAGTAAGATGAAATGGAGTCGACGGCATAGAAGAAGGAGCTGGATTGTTTTCTGCTACTTTTATTCGTAATCTTGCTGTAATTGCCGTTTCCATCAGATACAAATGTTCTAACACCTGTGCTATCGTCCATTTATTAGGCTGACTATGTTCATTCATTACATTTTCATCAATAGCATTTGCAAAATTCCAAATATCTTCACGTACTTTAATTGTATTGGGATGAATCATATTCATGACCTCCTTGGCTGTTAGCCTATAAGTCTATTTAAACATACTTCACCCTTTACAATCCAATCTGACCAAATCATAGGTTTACGTTAACACATAGGAATTGTATGATAAAAGACGAACATCTGTTACCAGTAAATCATAGAATAATGCGCCGACTACATAAAAAAAGGTTAATACTACTTAAGCGAGCCATTGAGCGAAAGGGGAAAGATATGTTATGAGTATGAATGAACACGATCATAATGAGCAAAATGAACAAGCTGATGAGGATTTTGGATTTTTTAATATATACTCTGCACAATTGCTATATCGTACACCACCCACTATAGATCGAGATATACTGTATGCCAAAGTACAGGAATATACAGGGCCTCTTCATACCATTGTAGACGATGAAGGAACCGAACAAGAATCACTGGCTGTATGGGAAGCTAACCCTACTGATGATGTGGAGACAGAAGTAGACCCGAAAGATTATTACCATTTTTTCCATCTCAATCATATCATCAATTATGAAGATGGAGACTTGCCTGTACAAACGGTGCTTATGCCTTCAGAAACGCCAATTCAAGTGGAATCCTATGCGACTGCTTTACAGCAATCATGGCACTGGCAAGAAGCTTCGGCGGTCGTTGAGCAATGCCAATATGAATTGATGTTGACCGATATGATGGCACGCGGGCTACCTCATCAACAGCGTCTACAACTTTTTAATCAAGTGTTGCGTGCTATACTTGAAGTTGCTCCATGTGATGCAATTTACTGGCGTAGCAGTGATAAAATGATTCAACCGGAAGCTTTTTTAGCTGCTCTACAAGAAGAACAAGATCTGTATGGCGCGCTAAATATTCGATTGTACAATATTCAATCCGAGCAACAACGTCAAGAGATGGTTATGGATAGCTGTGGGTTAGCTGCGCTCGGTGTGCCGGATGTGCAGTGTCACTTTTACGATATGAATCCGAATGAAGTGGCTGGTTTCTTGATGGATATTGCGCACTATCTATATGAACAAGGCGATATTATTACCGATGGAGAAACGATTGGACAAGATGAAGAACAGCGCTGGACGTGTGAGCATCAATTTTCATTGATTGCCCCTCGTAGAGTAGTGATCGATCTTAATCCGGGTAATCTTTATTATGCAGGAGTACAGGAATCTAGTCGTTCCCAAAGTCAGGAGTAGATCAAGGTTATGGAATATTACCGTTTGAGCTATGAAGAGAATGATGAGAATTATTATTTTGAAATTAATGAAGAACAGACGGTATTGCGTGAAGTGATCGAAGATGAAGAACGGTGGATCGTATCCAGTCAACGTGATGAAGAGCTACATTTTTGTCTATATGATCAACAGTTTGATCAAGATATGAATCAAGCGATTCGGGAAGATATTTCAGCCGAAGAATTTGAAAAAGTATGGCAAGAAGCAATGAAGCCTTATATGAAAGATTGGGAAAAGACGCAACAAACATTTAAAGTAGGCGATCATGTTAAAGGCATCGTTGAAGTTATTTATCCGCAAGGCATTATTTTGAGTCTACCGAATGATGCGCTAGGTGTGATTAACGTAGGCGACTGTGTCAAAGGGATTCCTGCCGAAAGCTTATATCCGGGGCATTTGTTAAAAGCAGTCGTTGCTGGATTTGATCATGTGAATCTATGGATTCGGTTAGAACAAGGTACGATTGTCTAGTGATAAAATTCAAGGAGGTTGCGCATGGATAAGCAATCGATCGAAGCTTTGAAAATAAAATTGCAACAAGGATCATTACTGCCTGCTTCTTTGCTTAAAGAACTAGACAGTGCATCGTACCTAGAGTATCGAGATCGTGCTGATTTTGATACCGAATGGATCGGTGCTTATCAGAAATTAGAGCGAGATCGTCTTACCGAAGCAGAGCAAGCACAGATTACCGAATGGAGCCGCTTAGCTTTTACACAGGTGATGCAAGGTGGCGGAGATTCGGATCTAGCGGCGTATGTAAGCGATGATATCGATATGATTTGTACTGCTTCCATATTAGAAGTGGAAGATCAGTTTATTGATCGCTTAATTGAAGATTATAGCGCAGAACGGTTGCCCGTATAATCATAAATAGAATATCCTGTTAATAGCATTGCATCCGAGATAAAATATAAAAAATACGCCGGGATCTATTTGATCACGCGGCGTATCATTTGATTCAGAACTTCGGATAACACTAGACCAAGAGCGATAGCACCGGATATCATAGCGGCTTGAGCGGCTAATTCCATAGCTACAGCATAATTGTTTTCAACAAATTTGCGCATAGCGTTGTAGGCAAGTCCTCCAGGAACAAGTGGAATAATACCGGCTACACTAAAGATAATCACAGGTGTTTTGTACATACGAGCAAAAATCTGACTGACTCCACCAACAATAACAGTTGCGATTAGAGAAGCGGAGACAGGAGTCAATGTTTCATACAGCAATATATACACCATCCAGCCTAACATTCCTGAGATGCCACATTGTAGTAAAGAAGCTCGCGGAGCATTGAAAATAATACCAAACCCTGCCGAAGCAATAAAGCTGGTAATTAATTGCGCCAGCATAATGCATATAACCTTCTCTCATTCTAAATTCAATAGATAAATGTTAACACAATCGCTACTCCTGATCCGGTCGCAAAAGCGGTTAAAAGCGCATCGGCTCCTTTGGAAATACCGGATACCAAATGACCTGCCATCAGATCACGAATCGCATTGGTGATAAGTAACCCGGGAACAAGTGGCATAATAGAACCGATAATAATTTTATCCAGTTGATCGCCCCAGCCCAAATTAATAAATATAGCCGCTAATAATCCGATCAGAAATGCCGCAGACAATTCAGCGAAAAACTTTACTTGTACCCAGCGGTGTAAATAAAGTGAAGCCGCATAACCTACCCCACCTGCTACAATAGCAGGCAAAAAGTCGCTCCAACTTCCTTGAAACATAATGCTAAAACATCCACTAGCAATCGCTGCTGCAATAATTCGCAAACGAACACTGTATTCACTTGGTGCAGCTTCAATCACTTTTAATAACTCATACGCTTCATTGACATTCAATTCCCCGCTACTGATACGGCGTGACACCAGATTCACTTGAGCAATTTTGTGTAAATCGGTTGTCCGTTCTGCAATACGTATCAATTTAGCAGGATCTGTTCCATTGGTAGAAAACATAATCACTGTAGGGGTTACATAACTGTGGGACCCGGGAATACCGAGCGTCTCTGCAATACGAATCATCGTATCCTCTACCCGATAAGTCTCTGCACCACTTTGCAACATAATTTTACCGGCCAGCAGACAAGTATCCATAATTTCAAAAATCGCCCGACTGATCGTTGATGGTTGATCCAAAGCTATTCTCCGTTCTAAGCGCTTGGAACTATAAGCGCGAATTCTTCTATTCAAATCAAAAGTGATTTTTGCAAAGCAAAATATCTTACATCTAGCGCTTGGCACCATAAGCGCGAGTTTTTCTATTCAAATAAAAAAATGATTTTTGCAAAGCAAAATATCTTACATCCAGCGCTTGGCAATCCAAACGCGACAAAGCAATATTTTCTGAATGAACTCTTGTTACAGCATCGTATCATATTATGCTTGATTCTACGCTATCATTCAATGGTAAATGTGAGGTTTATGCGAGTAATGCAGATATTGCACTCAATATCCAAAAATTTTAAGTGAAAATTCAAAACTTTTTGATCATAACATGTACCGTATTCTTTAAATAGGAGTATAATGGGAAATAATCTACATCTGATTGGAGGAAAAGAAGATGGGCGAGGTTCTTAAAGAAAGTAAGGTGCTGGAAGAAGTTTTTAAAGACGGATTTGCCTTAGAACAAGTTAAATTATGGAGAGGCCAGAGACGTAATCTTGCTTTTTATACCAAGTCTATCGGGGAACTGCGTGTGATAACCGGCAAAATTGTAGCCGATGATCCATACAGCTTGATCGAATCTACACCTTTTGTACAGACTTTCCCCACAGGTTCTTTTCCAATAGAATTATCTATTGCTCGTATTACCGATCCAACAGATCGGCATAAAGATCATGTAGATGAACGGATTGCTTTTGCACGCATTACGTTTAGTCAAGCTCCTGTTGCTAGATGGGTAGGTGCAGAGCGTGAAGTTCAGCCAGATGCTAGCTTATATCAAATGGATGAACATGAACGTTGGGGGTATGCAGTGGATTCTGGCACAGGTAGTTTTCTAGATGCCGAAGCATATGCATGGCTTTCTTTTCAACAAGAACAAGAAAATCCTGAAGTGGCTCAAGAATTAATGGAAGCATGGGAATTAGCAGCAGAAGAGTCCTATCTTCATACACGAAGCTGGCTGGTGCAAGAACTGGATAACGGGCATAATATCGCACTGTTTTCTAGCGGTTTTGGTAACGGTATTTACCATAGTTATATCGGTTATGATAGCGATGGTCAATGTGTACAATTGTTAACTGATTTTAATGTATATCCTGATTAATTGATAACGTTCAGCCGGGTGAAGTGATTCATCCGGCTATACGTGTGTAATAAATAACATGTGTATCAACATAATCACTCTAACCAAAGGATGTGAATAAGATGAGTAATTTAGATCGTGCTATTATTTTAGCGACCCGTGCGCATTCAGGGCAAACAGACAAATCAGGCTTACCTTACATTTTACATCCATTGCGCGTGATGTTAAAAATGACGACTGAAGAAGAACGAATTATTGCTGTTTTGCATGATGTGTTGGAAGACACCGATGTAACAGCTCATGATTTATCTGCTGAAGGGTTTTCTAATGAAATTGTAGAAGCTGTCCAAGCATTAAGTCGTAGTGAAGATGAAGATTATCATGAATTTGTAAAACGTGCTAAAAAAAATTCATTAGCTCGTCCAGTCAAAATTGCCGATATTGAAGATAATATGGACCCGTCACGTATTTTGAGCTCAACAGACAAAGATATGGAACGTATCAGTAAATATGGTAAAGCGCTGGATGAATTAATGACCGAGGAGAATCCGACCCATTGAATCCACAACAAATAGGTATCTTTTTTGACGTTGATGACACGTTATACGATCATTTGCAACCGCTCTTTGAAGCATTGCAAACAGTGATTCCAGACCAACAGGAGTCATTATCGTATAGCGATGTGTATCAACGTTTTCGTTATTATAGTGAAGTGTTAGTATCGCCTCAGAATCCTCATGCTCTTTCGTTAGAAGAAATGCGTTACCAGCGCTTCATTTTGACTTTGAAGGAATTTGAGATTGAGATCAATGAGCAACAAGCTAAGCAGATGCAGGAGATTTATTTAGGATGCCAGTACGATATTCGTCCGTATGATGGGGTAGTCGAATTGATTCATGAATTGATGGATCAAGGCTACACGGTGGGCTTATTAACCAATGGGCCTGCTGAACATCAATGGAAAAAGATTTGCGCATTACATATGGATCAAGTATTTGCGCGTGATCGAATATTTATTTCAGGGGAGATTGGTTTGGAAAAACCTGATCCTGCTATATTTGCTTATGTCAATCGACAGACAGATACAGTGCCGGAATATAGCTACTTTATCGGTGATTCCTGGCGTAATGATGTAGTGGGGGCCGTTAGTGCTCACTGGCATATGATCTGGTTCAATGCTCGTCATGCGATTCGTGAATCGGATCATCAGCCAGATACAGAAGCTGTCAACTATACAGAGATTCGCGCTCAGCTACTAGCGATGATCGCTACACAACTATCTTAATATCATATTATTACAATTTAGAATAAGAAAATATAAAGAAAAAGCAAAGACACTATCTATGTCTTTGCTTTTTCTTTATATTTTAACAATATTCGCTAAAATTCTATTCAAAAAAACGTATAAAATCCCGATAAAAATACAATATATTAATAAGTTAAGTATTTTAAACCGTTACGTTATATTCATTAGGGAGAAGGCGGATCATTAAGTATGAAAAATACAAACAAAGAGAATTCTACAGTCAAAAAGGTCATGCAAATCGCAGGTACTTCTATTCTGGCGACTGGATTAGTCGCAGCACCAACTGTAACAGGAGCACAAAGTCTATCATCGCCTTCTACTTCTTCCAGTTCATATCAGACTTCTTCAGACCAACCTACCGTATACAATGGTAATTCAATGCTTTATTTTGAGCAAAATTTCTTTGGTAGCTCTTCTTCTTTGACACATGGAGAAAGTGGAGCAGCTCCAATCGCGAAAAGTTTAAGCTTTATCATCAAAAAATCAACAGTATTTAGCAGTCAGTTACAAGCTACAGATGAAGAAACTAACGACAATCTAACATATCATTTACTGACTCAACCACAACAAGGGAAAGTCGTATTAACCAATACATCTACAGGTACATTTGAATATTCTGGAACAGTTGTCGGAACATACACTTTTACGTATAACGTTACTGATCCACAAAACAATCAATCAGAAGTCGCTACAGTAACAATCGAAGTGAAAAAAGACAAAGAAGATAAAGATCCTTCATCAAGTACACCGACAACACCAGCACCAACTACGCCTTCTACACCTACACCTGTGGCGGCACAACCGGTAACTATTGATGCAGTACATTCAACAAAAGATACCAATGGAACAGCAACAGGTAGTAATAGTGAACGCACCAAAGGTGCAGCAACCTTATCCAAGTCGGACGATAATAGTGCTGTACTTGATCTGATCTACGATCGTGTTCATGCAGCTACCGAAGTCGCCGCGCCGAAAGAAACGATTACGATTGCTGCTAATGCAATTACAGGTAAGCAACAATATCAATTTAATTTTGCAGGTAATGTGGTGCAATCATTAGTGGCCAAGCAAAATGGATTAGCGATTCAAACAGGGGATGTTCGCATCTATGTGCCAGCATCTGCATTTACCAATGTTAATCGCAATCTCAATCTGAGTAATAACACTACAGCGAATTGGACGATCAAAGCTGAAAAAGTATCACCTGCGTCGTTCAGTAACTGGGCAGGCAATCCGGTCACTACAGCAGGTGGAACATATCAAGTCAGTGTTCAAATCGATAATGATGGTACAGTCAATACACTTAATAATTACAACAATCGTTATGTACAATTAAGTGTAGCTGCTCCTGAAAATGCTGCTAGCGATGATCAATATATTGCATTATCTACCGATAGCGATGGAAGTACGCATGTAGTTCCTGTTTTATTTGATAATCAAGGTCAAGCGAGTATTCATAGCCTGGAAAATGGGACATTTACGATTGTCAAAGTCAATCCTTCCAACAATGTGACCAATGCTTCACCAGAATTGAAAAAATTAGTCGATAAACAAATTATTCCGGTTAGCAATCAAGCTACAGTGGCTAATGATGGATTGTTAACACGCGGACAATTGGCTTCCTATCTAGTCAATGCACTCGGTATAAATGTGAATAGTGCTCCAGCTTCAACATTCACTGATATTGATCCATCATCATCGGAAGCCAAAGCAATTCAAGCACTTTATCATGCGGGTGTATTACGCGGAATATCAGCTACTCAATTTGCTCCGAACCGTACGATTAGCAAAGAGCAACTGGCTGTTATTTTAACACGAGCCGCTTCTGCTTATGGATTGGATCAAAGCAGTAACGCTAACAATATGGCAAATGCTAGTAACAATTCATCCAGCCAATGGGCAAAAGCAGAATTAGATCAAGCGATCTCTTCAGGGAATAATACAGGTGTAGAATCTGCTAAAGGATCCGCATTAACAGCTTCTCCAACTACGACCCAGTCTGAAGGAGCAACTATGCTGGTGAAATGGCTACAAGATTCAGGGCTTCTTAATTAATGATCGTAACCGCATAGAAAGCAACAAAAAACCGGAATATTCACTGCTGATCTATACCAGCAGGATATTCCGGTTTTATTTTTGTATATAAGCATAACAGATTACTTTCTGATTAAGATAAGGGCTTATACAAAGAGATTGCATAAGGAACTGCATATTTAGCAGCTTCAAAAGCATGAAATGAATTGCCAATTCGGTTAAAATTCGCTTCAAATATCCAAATATTACGCTGCTTATCGACTCCCAGATCAATCGCCACTTCAGGGAAGTTACGTCCCAGACGTTTCTCAAGATGAGTTGCTGTCTCGATCGCTAATTGACGAACACGACGATCCATTTGTTGTCCTGGCGCTTCGCCGTATTCCATATTTAAAAACCAGTCCCATTTGGTAGATAAACGTAACGTTTGAGCATGATTAGTCACTTTACGATACGTGGATACGGCAACAAAAGGTTGTACAAAAGCAACTTTCCATTGTCCTTCACCAACTTTCATCACATGGGTGCGTAGATGAAAAGGATGACCTTCTGTAGTAGAACTATCTACAAACTGTTGAAAAATATAACCTTTACCTAATGACATACGGACAAAATGATCCAGTTGATCAGCATCTAAGTAATGCAGATACGATTGATCATAAACTTCATAATCTGACTCCCGCTGCTGAATATTAAATATATTTTGCCCGTGTGAGCCAGTATCAGGTTTGAGAACGGTATTTTCATACTGCTCCATAAATTCCACCACTTGATCAGATTGTTGCATATCGTGAAAAGGAATCACCGATGCCGATACGATCTCAGAAGCATCTGCTAGTAGACGATATATATGCACTTTACTCATCGAACCGCTTTTCAATTCATGAGTAGCAGGAATCGAAGCCATCGCATCATACATACGAGAATAAGCAGCAATTCCTCTTTTTTTCAATCGATCAAATACTACATCAGGATAACGACACGCATAAGGAACAAATCCGCCTTGTTCCCATACATAACCTAATAGCCGTTGTTGCCGAAAAAAGATATCATCAGCATAGATGCGTACTAATCTGGCTCCATTAACAGCAGCAACAGCAGCGCAAGCTTCGATAAAATTCTCATCACTATCATTGCCATGATGTTCGGCTAACAGTCCAATCATAATCTGATCATCAGGTAGCGAAGGCAATTGCTCCAATATATGATAACGCTGATCTAAATAATGAGCATAACCGATCGTATGCATAGCACGTTCATACTCATGATCACGTGTCTGTGGAGCTGTATTCGCTTCATAGAACCATAACTTTTCTTCATGATCAATCGCTACATCTATTCCTAACTCATCCAAAGGATAATCATACATCGCATCAATATACTCTGCTAATTGCAATCCAATTTCAGGCAAAGTATTGATCCAATAGTCTGCGGTCTGTGGAAATTGTGCTTGTAACCATGATGTCCACAACGCTGTAGTTCCACCCTGACTGTAATTACTTACAACAGTATGCGCTTCACCAATCCGTGGATAGATTCTCGTGATCTGAAAAGTTCCTTGATAATTACGTTGCACATGAATACGAAAATCGAATGGACGATGATCTGTAGTCTGACAATGAATATACGGTTGTACTAGATAATCTTGATGTTCAATCAGCGCCATCAATGACTTCTCTAATCCAGCAGATGTCATAATCTGTTCAGTTGTGACTGTCTGCCATAGAAATTCTTCTTTTCCGGTCATACGTATACTTACAATCCCTTGACCTTGTCGTCCACGATCTGGCTTAACAATCACATGACGATAATGTGATAAGTAATCTTGTAGACTGTGGATATTACGACAGGGTTGTGTAGGAATAACCAGTTGAGCTAAAGATTCCGATTGACTCAAATATTGTTGAATACGCAATTTGCCGTGAATCGGATGTGATGTGAACGTGACCATCCGATTTAACTTTTGTTCTACCGAAGATCGCTCTTTAGGTAGCTTGCCCATTTCGTTGATAACGATATCTGGTAAAGGAAGTGTCTGAATAATCCATTGCCCTGGTTGATCAGGGTCTGGAACCGAAGCAGTAACCTGTTTGTTTTTGAGATCAAGCCCTTTTTCATCGAAAAAAAGAATCTGCACTTGAAGCTCTACTGCCGCATCCACCATAGCCTCTATACGTGCAGAAGGAAGCAACTGCAAAGGATGAGTAGCATGATATATACCAATACTCAAAGGTGATAGACACTCCTTTTATCCAGAAAAGCGTAAGCGCTTATTCTGTTGCTAGTCTGTGATTAGTTAGAATCAGCAGGGAAGACCAGACCTAATTGACGGCGGGCTTCATCCATAATTTCAAATGTAATCAAAGAATGTTCCCATGAATTGATAGACGATTGTTGTCTACCTTCGATAATCAAATTCAAAAACTCACGAATCTCGTAATACATCGGTGGTTCGGATTGACTCACATTAATCTCTTCTTCATATCCGCCACGATACGTAATCGTAATCTGTTGAGGTTCACTGATTTTGTCAATACGTACACTGCCTAACTCACCTTGAATTTCAGAAGGGAGGGAGGAGTCTGTGATTTTGGAATACATTACGACAGCATCCATTTCGTCATAAGACAAAATAATACTACCTTCACCATCGACACCGGATTCTAACATTACCCCTGTCGCTTTCACTTCATTCGGGCGACCGAACATTACTGCAAGCGGATACAGACAATAAACGCCGAGATCCATCAAAGCGCCATTGGAGAATTCAGGTTTAAATGCATTTTGGATATTGCCTTCTTTGTAAGCATCGTAACGAGAAGAATATTGCCCGTAATTTGCAAAATAACGACGTACTTGTCCGATCCGATACAAATTATCATGAATCGCAATATGATTCGGCATCATCGTTGATTTCATCGCTTCCATCAAAGTAACGTTGTTTTGCTTAGCGGCTTCGATCATAGCGCGAACTTCGGTTACGTTAGAAGCCAGTGGTTTTTCACATAATACATGCTTACCATGATTCATACATAGAATTGCTTGCTCTGCATGAAAAGAGTTAGGGCTAGCAATATAGATAGCGTCTACTTGCCCGCTTTCTAGCATTTCTGCAATATCTGTAAACACATGTGGAATATTGTGTTTGCCACCAAATTGTTGTGCACGTTCAAGCGTACGTGAGTACAGTGAAGTAATCTGCAAATCATCATTCCGTTGCGCAGCATCAATAAATCGCTCTGTTATAAAATTAGTGCCTATAATACCAAACCGGATCATGGAATCGTCCTCTCTATTCGTCATATATGGGTACCCCGAAATATGTACGGATACATGTATTCAATATACAATATTATACCCGAGTCACCCTTGATATGACAAAGCATGTTTGTAAAAGAAAAAAGATTCATTTTGGAGATGATATAGATGTTCTTTATCTGAACGCTCGAAATGCTACAAACTTCTATCCAGTTTTACCCAAAAATATAAAAAGTTATATTGATTGTCGATACAAAGCTTGATAAAGTTTCTACATAACAAAGTAAACAGGTAGGAATTATTAAATTTAAGTAGAAAAATCGAAATGATGGGGTGTTGAGATTGAGAGACAATCAAAAGGGAAGTTACAAATTATGGTCTGTATTTAGTGTGTTGCTAAGTTTAGTACTTGTGTTGAGTGCTTGCGGGGGAAATAGTAATGCTACTAACAACGCTGAAGGAAATGCAGGTTCCAGTAAAGATGCGGTAGAGCTACTGAATGTATCGTATGATCCGACACGTGAATTGTATGAAGAATACAATACTGCTTTTCAAAAATATTGGAAAGAGAAGTCCGGTCAAGACGTTACGATCAAACAATCTCATGGTGGTTCTGGTAAGCAAGCACGTTCTGTTATTGATGGTCTCAAAGCAGATGTGGTTACTTTAGCACTCGGTTATGATATTGATGCGATTGCAGACAAAGGATTGCTTGCTGAAGATTGGCAGTCCAAATTTGAACATAATAGTTCTCCGTATACATCCACGATTGTATTTCTTGTACGCAAAGGCAACCCCAAAAATATTAAAGACTGGAATGATCTGATCAAAGACGATGTACAGGTCATTACACCTAATCCCAAAACATCCGGTGGAGCACGCTGGAATTATCTTGCCGCTTATGGTTATGCACTACAACAAAACAACAATGATGAAGAACAAGCAAAAGCTTATCTTGCCCAATTATTCAAACATGTCCCTGTTCTCGATACTGGAGCCAGAGGAGCTACGACTACTTTTGTAGAAAAAGGATTAGGCGATGTATTGTTAGCCTGGGAAAATGAAGCTTTTCTATCTATTAATGAGTTAGGGCCTGATCAATTTGAAATTGTCTATCCATCGATCAGTATTTTAGCAGAGCCGCCGGTTGCTGTTGTAGACAAAGTAGCCGAGCAACATGGTACACAGGATGTTGCCAAAGCATATCTGGAGTATCTCTATTCGGATGAAGGACAAGAGATTGCCGCCAAAAATTACTACCGTCCGATCAATGAAAAGATAGCTGCTAAATACAAAGATACATTTAAAGAAATGAAGTTATTGACGATAGATAAAGATTTCGGAGGATGGAGAGAAGCACAGCAGAAGCATTTCAGTGATGGTGGATTATTTGATCAGATTTATACACCGGGTTCTTAATGAGTACTCAACCTGTTCGTACCACCAAGCTTCGTCCATCCAAAGCACGTACTATTTTGCCGGGGTTCGGATTGTCGATGGGGTTCACGATTGCTTATTTGAGTCTAATTATTTTGATTCCACTGGCAAGTATTTTTATCAAAACGACCGAACTCAGTTGGGCACAGTTCTGGCATACCATTCTTGATCCGCGTGTATTGGCATCGTATCGAATTAGTTTTGGCACTGCTTTTTGCGCGGCAGCTATTAATCTGATATTCGGGCTACTGTTATCATGGGTGCTGGTGCGTTATCGTTTTCCAGGTAAAAAGGTGATCGATAGCTTAATCGATCTGCCGTTTGCTTTGCCAACAGCTGTAGCCGGGATCGCATTAACAACAATCTATGCACCGAATGGATGGATAGGGCAGTTATTTACCCCGCTCGGTTGGAAAATTGCTTATACCCCTCTGGGTATCACGATTGCGCTGATCTTTATCGGTATTCCTTTTGTCGTCCGTACGGTTCAGCCAGTATTGCAAGACTTGAATCAAGAAACAGAAGAAGCCGCAGTGATGTTAGGTGCTTATCGCTGGCGAACTTTTTATCGAGTGGTATTGCCACAATTAATGCCTGCTTTACTGACAGGCTTTGCACTAGCATTTGCTCGTGGGATAGGCGAATACGGATCTGTTGTATTTATTTCTGGTAATATGCCACTCAAAACAGAGATTGCGCCACTGCTCATTATGACCAAGTTAGAACAGTATGATTATGCAGGAGCTACAGCGATTGCATTGGTAATGTTAATTATTTCGTTTTTATTATTATTGCTGATTAATTTTATGCAATGGCGGTTAAATCGCCGCACGATTGAAGGCGGATAGATTGCCAAGAAAGGAGATCGACATATGGCTGGTGCTGTTACTGCACACCTTTCGCACACATCTGCGGATCGTCCCCGGCATATCAATGAATCAGGCATTGTACGCTGGACATTGATTAGTATTGCCCTGTTATTTCTAGGATTAATGGTGGTGTTGCCGTTAGTCTGTATCTTTATCGAAGCTTTCAAAAAAGGTTGGAGTGTATACGAAGCTTCTATAACAGATTCAGATGCTTTGTCAGCACTACGCTTAACATTAGTCGTCGCTTTGATTGCTGTACCGCTGAATACGATATTTGGTATAGCGGCGGCATGGACGATTAGTAAATTTCGTTTTCGTGGTAAAAATGCGCTGATTACTTTGATCGATTTACCTTTTGCTGTATCGCCTGTTATTGCAGGGTTAGTCTATATTTTGTTATTTGGTGCTCAAGGATATCTTGGACCATGGTTAGATGAGTATAATATTCAGATTGTGTTTGCTTTGCCGGGGATTGTATTAGCGACTGTTTTTGTGACTGTTCCTTTTGTAGCGCGTGAATTAATTCCACTTATGCAAGCACAAGGGGTACAGGAAGAAGAAGCCGCAGCAAGTCTTGGAGCGAAAGGCTGGCAAATCTTCTGGCGGGTGACTGTGCCTAATATTAAATGGGGCTTACTGTACGGCATTATTTTGTGTAATGCACGCGCTATGGGCGAATTTGGAGCTGTATCGGTGGTATCCGGTCATATTCGCGGAGAAACCAATACATTACCACTGCATATCGAAATTTTGTACAATGAATATCAATTTTCCGCTTCATTTGCAGTGTCATCGTTACTGGTATTTCTAGCGGTATTGACGTTATTGACCAAAGCTTTTTTGGAATGGCAAATGAATCGTCGCCAAACAGGGTAAAATACATCATAAGATGATTTTATCAGGAGGGCGTACAGGTGAATAAAGAAGTTAATACAGTGTCTTGGGATCAATCTTTGCGTGAAGTAATGAAGCAATTAGGAGAAGCAGAACCGACACCGGGTGGAGGTAGTGTGTCTGCAATTGTTGCAGCTCTCGGTGCGGCGATGACTTCGATGACCGCCCACTTTTCGCAAGGCGAAGGATATGAAGAAGTGCAAGTAGAAGTGAATCAAGCGCTACAAGATATGGATAAGATCAGAAGTGCTTGTGAGCATTTGATGAATAAAGATATGGAGTCATTTGGACAATATATTGAAGCTTTACGTCTGCCACATCATACTGACAAAGAAAAGCAGGAACGTAAACAAACGCTACAGACGATGAAATTACAGTCGATTGATATTCCGCTACAGTTAATGGAATGTTGTCTGTACGGTCTGTATAGCGCATCACCGTTGATCGAGATATGCAATCGAACTGTTTTGTCGGATGTCGGCATCAGTATTATTTTGTTTGAAGCTTCGGCGCAATCTTTACTGCTAACGTTAGAAATTAATCTGGTGACTCTGCAAGATGAAGAACAACATCATTATTATCAACAGCGTGCAGATAGCTTTATGCAAAAAGTAACTACATTAAAACAAAAATGTCTAACACAAGTTCGACAACGTATCGCTAGTGATCATGCGTAGAAGCTCAAATGATTGTACAACATAAAAAGCTCCAAACCATTCACGCTCAAGCACAGTGAACAGGTTTGGAGCTTTTTTTGCTAAAGATTATCGTAATTGTTACCAAAAGCAAAGTTAAGACTGTAGTTTTCATAGTACGATAGTTCTTTCCATGCATCAGGAACTTCGCAACTACCTACATACAAAATTTGCTGATCTCGAATCAACCATTCTAATCCATGTTCTACTTCCCAATCGCAATTTAGCTCTATACGAATAATCGTCTCAGTTCGTTCTGGATCCATCTCTATCATCATATCAATAGGTTCGATATACTGTAAAATTTCTTCGGGTTGTTGAATAGACGGACACTCTTGGTCGCCTACATAATCGCAGAAGCTTTTACAGTAATCCCATGAAAATTGAAATAATTTAGCAAGGGTATCCTGATCCAACTGATTAAACGCTTGAACTACTTTTTCTACCGCTTCTGTAGAAATGTTCGGATCACCAACATAGACACCCATATATTGATTAAAAACAGGGGCATAGAACTCTGCGCCCCAATCTTCTTTGCGTCGGTCTATTTTTCGTAGAATAGTTTCACTCATAGTGACTAGACCGAACGATCTGTATTCATATTTTTGGCGTAATAGATTTCGTCCATTTCCATTTTGAGACGTTGTGTAATCTGATCTTGATCTTCTTCAGTCAATGTTTCTTTGGTATACCCGAATAGATAATTATCCAGATCGAATTTTTTTAATTTACATTTTGTATGGAAAATATTTTCTTGATACACGTTCACATCGATCATATCGTAAGTGTCTTTGATTTCAGAAGGAATATAGTTCTGGATCGAGCTAATATCATGATCGATAAATAGCTTGTGTCCTTGAATATCACGAGTAAATCCACGTACCCGATAATCCATTGTCATAATATCCGTATCAAATGAATGAATAAGGAAGTTCAATGCTTTTAGTGGTGAGATTTCGCCACAAGTAGACACATCAACATCCGCGCGGAATGTACTGATACCTTCATCAGGATGGTATTCAGGATACGTATGCACGGTAATATGACTTTTATCCAGATGCATCAATACATGCTCTGGCAATGGACCAGGTGATTCTTCAAAAGAAGCATTAGGTGCTGTCTCTACCGGACCTTCAGAGATCAACATCGTTACACTTGCTCCTTGTGGAATATAATCTTGCTTCGCCACATTCAGCACATGAGCTCCAATAATATCACATACATTCGTTAAGATTTTTCCTAGACGATCTGCATTGTATTGTTCATCAATATAAGCAAGATAGGCTTCACGCTCTTCTTTCGTGCGTGTATAGCAAATATCGTACATATTGAAGCTCAAAGATTTTGTTAAGTTGTTAAAATTATGAAGCTGAATGCGCTGTTGCGGTGTCAATCCCATCTGTATTCCCCCTATTGTCGTCGATATCGATATCCATGTTGTGTTGCTTCAATACATAGTATGGATCGGACAGTTGTATATTTAAAGTGCCGAGCACTTAGTAATAGCAAATACTATTCATATACCCCATTGACTTATTCAAAAACATTCAGCTATTAAGCTGTACGTATTAGCATGATAAAATGCCGAATCGAATGCTGAATATGGTCGTTACATACGATTCAATGTTAACAGATGCCTTGCCTAATATCCATAGCTATAAATGTAAAACATCAACTTCTACAGCTAGGTCATTTGAGTAGATAAGCTATTAAGTTTTTCGCTATTTTATAGTCCACAAAAAAATTTTGCACTATCTATTAAATAAAATAATAATGGTGACGATAAGTATTAAGAACTATAAAATGTCGAAAAAAGGCGGTTATTGTCGTGATAGAGAAATTGCTATCCCCATTTACGTTTGTTATATCTAAGCTCAAATACGCACAAAAATTTATATTAATTAGTGTATTATGTGCGCTACCTTTACTCTTATTAACCAGTATTTGGTTTGAGAATCAACAAGCTAAAATTCAAATGTCATCTTCAGAACGAAAAGGAATAGTTAATATTGATAGTATTTTCCCACTTATTTTACTGATGCAGAATCATCGTGCTTTTTATGGCAATTATGTATCAGGAGATACCAATGCTCAATCACAATTGAGTCAGACTGAACAAGAGATTAGCGCAGAAATAAAAAAAATTGATCCTATTATCCAATCACAACAACTACCTCAGTCGATTACAATCTGGCAAGGTATTCAAACAGATTGGAGTACATTACAAAAAGAACAATCTTCTTTAAATGCAGAAGATAGTTTTACTCGTCACAGTGAATTGATCCAAGAAATGATGAATTTTATTACAAAAAGTGCGAATGAATCGAGATTATCTCTAGATAGCGATATCGACTCCACTTCACTAGCTGGTATTTTTACCAAACAATTAGCTCAAACGTCAGATATGGTAGCACAAATGCGTGGTAGAGGAACAGCACTACTGATTAGCAAACAGAATAATCATGATACCGTTGTAAAAATTACAGAAAATACAGGCAAAATGAAATTAACGATTGAAGATATCACTAATTCTTTAAATACAGCGTATGAGAATAACCCGCAGTTAAAACAATTATTTGCTGAAAAAGGAAACGAAAATATCAGTCAAATGAATGCATTTGTAGATATCGTCACCAATCAAATTATTAATGATGAAAGCTTAAAAGGTTCTTCTAAAGATTATTTTGTGGCAGGTACGCAAACGATTCAGTCTTTACAACAGTTTTCAGAATCTATTGCTAATGAATTAGATGTTCTCATTGCCAAACGTATACAAGAATTAACGTATATGCGCAATCTGATTTTGGGAATTACTTTGTTCGTCCTTATACTTGTGGCACTATTTTATATCGCGTTTTACCGCAATGTATTGCAATCAGTCAGAAGCTTACAAAACGGTGCAGATGCTATGGCACAAGGGGATCTCTCGCAAACGATTGTACTTCAGACTAGAGATGAACTGAAACAAGTGGGAGATGCATTTAACCAAACGATGTTGTCTCTAAATGAGCTGTTGCATCGTAATCAACAAGTATCCGATCAATCTGCAACAGCTTCTGCTCATTTGAAAATTGTATCGACCGAATCAACATTAGCGATGGGACAAATTGCTGATGCGATTCAAAGCGTCTCTGAAGGTAACAAAGGACAGAAGAAATCAATGAATGAAACAGCGAATGCGATGAACGAAATGTCGATAGGTATTACGCGCATTGCTGAAGCAGCATCAGGCGTAGCAGAGTCGTCTATCCAAGCAACAGAACTGGTGTATGTTGGAGATCAAAAATTGGTCGACGCTGTAGCACAAATGGAAAGTATTCGTCAGTCAGTAGATGGATCAGGTCACAAAGTCCGTACATTATCCGAACATTCTAACGAAATCGGACAGATTGTAACTGTCATTATGGGGATCGCTTCACAGACTCAATTGCTATCATTAAATGCAAATATCGAAGCCGCACGCGCTGGTGAACATGGCCGCGGATTTAGCGTAGTAGCTGAAGAGGTAGGTAAGTTAGCAGAGCAAACGAAGTCTTCCGTAGAAATGATTTCTATGTTAGTCCGTGATATTACTGAATTAGTATCGCAAACGGTCGCTTCCATTCAACTAACAGATCACGAAACGATGCAAGGGATTCAAGCAGTTCAACAAGCACATCAGACGTTAAAAGATATTTTGGCATCGACTCAAGTGGTAAGTGCTCAGATTCAAGAAGTGTCTGCTACCTCTGAAGAAATATCAGCAGGTATGGAGCAAGTAACAGCTTCTATGATTGAAGTTGCAGATGTATCTGCCAAAACATCGAGTGAAGCAGAGACGATGGCAGCGGCAACCGAACAACAATTAGCTTCTATGGAAGAAATCAACACTTCCGCAGAATCATTAAGTGGTATGTCTACCCAACTGCAAGAGGATCTCAGCAAGTTCAAATTGCGTCATTAATATAGATAGTATGTCTCAAAAAAGGTTATCTGTGCTGTACATTCAGAGTAGGTAGCCTTTTTTGAAATTACAAATTGAGCTTATGAATTACATCTTTTGTTATATAGATCATTACTAACGTCACTGTAAAATGCAAAATGATATGTTTATTAATACCAGCACAGATACACGTAAGCAGTAAAGATTACATCATAATGAATGACATGAGATACCTAAAATAGAACATCATTTTATTTTTTCTATTACTTAACAGTGTAAACTGTCCGATAAAAATAGTGGATTCAACGAAAAAAATGTCGAACAAAGGTGGAAAATGTCAATGTCAACTAAGATTCTGTTGCCTTTTACCAAAGTAATATCTAGATTGAATTACGCACAAAAATTTATGCTGATTAGTTTTTTGTTCTGTATTCCGATTATTATGCTATTTGTCATTTGGTTTAACACACATCAAGAAAAAATTGATATTACTCATCAAGAGCAAAAAGGAATCACTTCTATAAATAGTATTATTCCTCTTTTTCTAGCGGTTCAAGAACACCGCGCACTATATAGCAGTTATACCAATGGATTAACAAACGTCAAACCAGATATCGAAAGTACAGAAAAAGAAATCGATACACAAATCCAAAAGATCGATCAAGTTGTAGCTCAAAATGAATTTGCTGATTCTAGCAAGCAGTGGCAATCGATCCAAGCAGATTGGAAAACTCTACAAACAGAACAATTCTCATTAAATAATGCAGACAGCTTTGATCGCCATACCGCTATTATTAATAAAATGAATAATTTTGTACTGATTACAGCAGACGATTCAGGCATGTCATTAGATACAGAGATTGATTCTTATTATTTAATGGATGTTTTCGTGAATCAACTAACTCAGACTATGGAAAAAAATGCTCAACTTCGTGGAGAAGGTCAGAACATTCTACAAAAGAAAAAGATAACAGAAGCTGAATTGGTTGATATTTTGCTAGAAAAAGGTCAAATGCAATCTCTCCGTGACGGAATTGCTGATTCTCTAGACACAGCGTATAAAAATAACAGTCAATTAGAAAGTATTTTGGGTGCACAAGGGAAAACAACACTTGCCACATTAGATCAATTCCTTACAACTGTAAATAATGATCTAATCACAGATAAAACGTTTGCTACAACCCCATCAACATTTTATGATGCCGCAACTCAGACTATAGAGGCTACACATACATTTACAACTAGTATATCTAATGAGCTGAATGAATTGTTGCAACAACGAATTCATCGCTTAACCGAATCTAGAAACATTATTATCGGAATTACTATACTCGCTTTACTATTAGTGACTTTATTTTATCTTGCTTTTTACCGGAGTGTTCGTGAAGCTGTACAACGTTTGCGTGATGGAGCGACAGCGATGGCATCAGGCGATTTATCTCAGCATATTCATCTCACTACTCAAGATGAGCTTCGTCAGGTCGGAGATGCTTTTAATCAGACCACTCAAGCATTGAATGTATTATTACGTCGTAATCAGGATATTGCCGCCCAATCATCCGCCGCTTCTATACAACTTAAAGATGTTGCTAATGAATCGACTCAAGCGATGCAACAAATTGCAGAAGCGATTCAAGGGGTTTCTTCAGGAACCGATACGCAGAAAAAAGCAACCGAAGAAACGGCTAATGCGATGAACGAAATGTCGGTTGGTATCGCTCGTATTGCTGAATCAGCATCAGAAGTTGCTGAATCTTCGATTCAAGCGACAGGACGTGCTCAATTTGGCGATCAGCAATTGGTATCTGCTGTCAATCAAATGGAAAGTATTCGTGATTCGGTTCATCAATCCGGCGATACCGTCAAAGTGTTAGCAGAGCATTCGCAAGAAATTGGACAGATTGTCACTGTGATTATGAATATTGCCGCACAGACTCAATTGTTATCATTAAATGCGAATATCGAAGCGGCTCGTGCAGGAGAGCATGGACGTGGATTTGCTGTGGTAGCTGGAGAAGTAGGTAAGTTAGCAGAGCAGACCAAATCATCTGTAGGCTTAATCTCCCGTCTGGTGGCTGATATCGAACAATTGGTTCAACAAGCCGTTCAATCGATGGAACAGACACAGACAGAAACAGAGAGCGGTATTGAAGCTATTCAGAATGCTCATCAGACGTTAAATGAAATTTTGAATGCTACCCAGTTAGTGAGTGCCCAGATTCAGGAAGTATCAGCTACCTCTGAAGAAATATCAGCAGGGATGGAAGAAGTAACAGCTTCTATTGTAGAAGTGTCTGAAGTGTCAATGCGTACATCGGACGAAGCAGAGACGATGGCGGCGGCAACAGAGCAACAATTAGCTTCGATGGAAGAAATTAATGCTTCTGCAGAATCATTAAGTGATATGTCTACCCAACTGCAAGAAGATCTAAGTAAATTCAAGTTGCGCGATTAATATAGATATTATTCCACAAAAAAAAGGTCGTCTGCTCTGTAGGTTGAGAGTAGATGACCTTTTTGATTTTATTACTGATGTAACGATTGAGCATATTCTTCACGATACCGATTAATTTTATTTTGGATCGCTGTATAATTCGTAGTAAATAAAATATATGTATTAGATTTGGTGCTAATGATCACTCGATCAGTTGTACCGTAGGGAGTACCTATGCGAATAGCTGACGGTTCTGTTCCGCCGTAAGAATCATCTAACTCTACCGCTGTAATATCTTTGATTGGAATTTCTATTTTTGCTAATTGCCATGTCACAATAATCTGATCATCATCTTTGATTACATTAATACCTAGCATATCAATTCACTCCTCAAAGAATAAAATAAAGCTATTGAACGATCATTAAAAGTCATGAAATGAGATATTCAATAGCTTTTTCTTATTTTACCATAAAAATCAAGCTTGAGTCTGTGGCTTGAATCCTTCGTCTTTGAGATAGTCGCCAGCTTCACTGCGGGATTCAAAAGCCATATCTAAATTCAGACCGGAATAGACACACCACATCTCATCTTCGTATTTTAGTGTTAGAATATGTCCATCTTCATCGATCCATGTACCGCCTGTAGAAGTCGTCGTTGCTAATTTGAAAGAAGCTTTTGCTTCTTCTTTTTCTTTCAACTCAACCGTTTTGTGGTTGTACGACATCGCTTGGATCGTCTCATCAAGTAGAGTACGTAATTGTTCTTCCGAATAATCGCGGATATTTACAAATCCTTTATCATCGGTTTCGTAGTTATGCAATAATCCAGCATAAATATAACCGTTACCGTTCGGATGAATATGGAAAGCAACAATTTTTTTCTCATAGGCACTGTCTTCATAATGGAAATTCACACGACCTAGAGAAACATCTTTACGTTGTAGTTGTGGATACGATTGTAGCAGTTCAAGCTTTTGTTCAAAATTAAGCATAATTGCCTCCTATAAATAATGGGTAGTGGTGATTATAACATACGTAAAAAGAGATAAGCATCAAAAAACAGGTGCAGTTCAGCACCTGTTTTCTTAACAGCATACATGATCACTTATGTGGATTCAGGCGCATCTTTAAAAGGATGTTTGAAGCTTTTAGGAATATCCGTTTCAAAGCGCATCGTTTCACCGGTAACAGGATGAATAAAAGAGAGTACGCGTGCATGTAGACCAAGACGACCTACACCTTGAGCACGAGCGCCGTACTTTTTATCGCCAACGATAGGATGTCCTAGATCTTCCATATGAACACGAATCTGATTTTTGCGTCCTGTTTCTAAGCGAACTTCTAATAAGGAATATTCGCGTGTTTTTTGTAATCGTTTGAAATGAGTAATAGCATGTTGTCCACCATTATCATGTGAATTGGAGAACATTTTAAGTGTTTTGCTTTCTTTCAGCCATGAAGAAATCGTTCCTTCAGGCTTTTTCACTTCGCCTTCAACAAGCGCTACATAGGTACGTTCTTCTACACTTTCACGCCATGTATTTTGCAATTGTTGTTGAACTTCATGAGATTTGGCGAACATCATTATACCGGATGTATCTCGATCTAACCGATGAACTACGAAGATACGTTGTTCTGGATCAGTCGCACGTACATGCTCGGTAAGCTGACGATAAGCTGTGACATCTTTTTCTTTATCCGATGCGATAGAAAGTAGTCCAGCATCTTTGTGAATCACAATCAAATGCTCATCTTCAAACATAATCGATAGACCGACCATCGCAGGTGCGGCAACCGGTGGTTCTTTGTGAACCATTACTTCTTGACCGGGACGAAGCATATGATTGTACGCTGTAACGGTTTTTTCATTAATAATGACCTGACCACGCGCCAATATCGATTTCACCGAATTACGGCTGATATGTGTAAGATTATCCAGTAAAAAAGGAAGAAGTTCTGTCGTTTCCTTCACTGTATAGACCGTAGGTGGAAGTGGTTTGCCACGATAGGAACCATTGCGAGATGAGCTGCTTTTCGCTTTGGATGAGTGGGCGGTCGGTTTACCTTTATGACCTGATTTCGTTGTTTTGGAACGATTTGAAGATGAATGAGAACGGGAATTTTTCTTTTGCATAAGCTGTAAGCCTCCTGTAATTAACCCCTTCACTATATCATGGAGATAGTGATCTTGCACCCGTATTTGTTAATTCTGTCGTTTTGGGTAGGATTAAGGTAAATCTAGCCCCTCCAAGCGGGGAAGAAGTACATAGAAGCTCTGCTTGCAAATGAGATGCAATTTGTTGACAGATCGCAAGCCCTAGCCCGGTAACTCCACTTTTGCCTGTATAAAAGCGTTGAAAAATCTGCTGTCGTTCTTCCTCTGATAATCCTTCTCCATCATCGTCGATATGAATACACCATGATTGCTGATCTGAAGTCGGTTCGATGATCAACTGTACCTGTGTTGCAGTATGACGAACAGCATTTTGAAGCAGATTCAGTAAAATTTGAAAAACTTGTTCAGCCGCAATCGCGATAATCAGTGAAGGGCCGATGACTTGTAATTGGATATTGCGCTCTTGCGCTGCTGGCTGTAGTAAATGAATCGCTTCTTCTGCCATCGTTTTGAGATCAATCGTGGTCTGTTGCCAGACTTCATCTACACTTTCAAGTCTTGATAATTGCAGTAATTTCTCGACCATATGAATCAAGCGCTTCGATTGAGTAGTAATAATCTCTAATCCTTGATCGGTTGTGACGACCTGATCTTGAATCGCAAAGACATACCCTTGAATCGACATCAGTGGTGTTTTCAGTTCATGGGATACATTTTGCAAAAATTCAATCTGGTATTGATGTTGTCGCTGTAATCGGTTGGCCATCAATTGAAACGTACTGATCAATTCCCCTATTTCGGTATGATCTGCTTGTAAAAAATGTTCATTAGGTTGTAAATGAGGTTCATACCGACTGACTGCTTCTTTTAACCGATTGAGCGGTTGTACCATGCGCCAGACAGCAAATAAAGCAATAAATAAAATAACGATAAAGCTAGCACCGATAGATAATAAAGTCGTTCGTAACAAAGGAATATATAGGGCACGTACTGATGATAACGGAGAGTACAGAATCACACGAAATGGCTGATGATTGAGTTGAGCTTCACTGTATAACACTTTACTGCCGTTCAACTGCATATATCCTTGATGATTACTGGAAAAGTTTTTGAGGATTTTACCATTGTTTTGCGTATTGCTGGAAGTGATAATTTTATTGTTTTTATCGAGTACAAAATAATCAGCATAAAATAAAATATCTTTAATAAAAAAGCGGAAGTCTGTACTATCCAGTCCATCAATATCTTGGTCTTTCAAAATGTGGGCTGCTTTGATCGTCTGAGCAGATAATTGTTGTTTGACTTGATTGAGTAAAATGTCATCCATTAATTGTACAAAGAAAAAGACGGTAATCGCTACCGTCATCAGCATACCTACACAAAGTGACAGCAACATTTTGCCACGAATCGTTTTCATTATTCATGTATAGCGGCTTTGTAGCCGAATCCCCATACGGTGTCTATCGTCAGTGTCGATTGGTACTGAACTAATTTTTTGCGAATCCGTTTGACCAGATCATCTACAACTCGTAATTCTCCAAAAAAGTCATAATTCCATACTTGCTGAATCAATTGTTCTCTACTGAATGGACGCTGTAAATGGGTCGCCAAAAATAACAACAATTCAAATTCACGTGAAGTAAAATACAATTCGTTATTCTGGATAAGCACTTGCCGAAATTCTTCCGAGATCGATAAATTACCTGCATAAACATAAGAGGTAGAAGCTTCAGGCACAGAGGGTGTAGCCGTATCTGTAACAGCAGACACACTGACCGGGTTGCTTGCACGCTTGCCGGTGTCAATTAAGCGAAGCATTGCTTTTACACGTGCAACCAATTCACGAGGATTGAAAGGTTTACTCAAAAAGTCATTACAACCTAATTCCAAACCGTTGATCCGATCCACTTCTTCGCCCCTCGCCGAGATCATAATAATAGGAATACCTGTAAATGTACGAAGTTCGGTTAATAAAGTAAGCCCATCAATACCAGGCATCATAATATCCAAAATCAAACAATCCGGATGTTCATGTTGTACCTGTTCAACCAGTTGTTGTCCATGAGCAAAGGAAAATACTTCATACTGTTCTTTGCGTAAATACTCAGAAATTAATTGCAAAATAGACGGATCATCATCAACTACAAATAGTTTGGTCATAGCGGTAACTCCTTATCTTTCCAGAGATATAAA
Source organism: Paenibacillus sp. KACC 21273 (assembly GCF_028736095.1). Taxonomy (NCBI): domain Bacteria; kingdom Bacillati; phylum Bacillota; class Bacilli; order Caryophanales; family Paenibacillaceae; genus Paenibacillus; species Paenibacillus sp. KACC 21273. The sequence goes on along the minus strand of NZ_CP117876.1, from coordinate 3,981,014 downwards.
CGTTCTAATCTTAATGTAGCAGAGCAGGGTCACCAATATCAAAGTTTGCCTAAAGCAAAAAGACAGGAACCTGCTAGGCAGTCCCGTCTTTAAGAGTGAGTTTTAGTCATAACTTAGCAAGCTTACGTTTGTAGCTAAAAGGAACTTGATGTATCTAAGCGATCCTTTTATTTGTGTGTTGTTGTTTTAGCAGGTGTTGTTGCTTTAGTTACAGGTGCTTTTGTAGCAGTTGTTTTCGTTGTTGCTTTGTGAGCAACTGCTTTTTTATGAGCTACTTTTTTGTAAGTAACTTTTTTAGCATTGTGTTTGGCAACAACTGGTTTACTCACATGACGAGCTGCTTTGTGTTTTGGAGCTTTAGTTACTACTTTGTGTGTAGTAGCTGCTTTTTTGTGGGCTGTAGCTTTTGTAGCAGTAGCTTTTTTAGTGTTGTGTTTGGCAACGACTGGTTTAGTGATATGACGAGCTGCTTTGTGTTTTGGAGCTTTAGTCACTACTTTGTGTGTAGTAGCTGCTTTTTTATGAGCAGTCGCTTTTTTGTGAGTCGTTTTTTTAGCATGGTGTTTAGTAGCTACTGATTTAGCGACATGACGAGCTGCTTTGTGTTTTGGAGTTGTAGTAACGACTTTATGTGTAGTACCTGCTGTTTTGTGAGTTGTCGCTTTTTTATGAGCGGCTTTGGTAGCTCTATGTTTTGCTTTGGTTGCTTTGTGTTTTACTTTATGAGCGGCTTTAGTAGCTTTATGTTTCGCTTTGGTTGCTCTGTGTTTAGCTGTAACCGTTTTTGCTGTTTTTGCAGTTGATTTTGCTGGCATTGTTACTTTTTTAGCTGGAGTGGCTGTTGTTTTATGCGTTGCTGTTACAGGTGTAGTCGTTTTTTGTGTGGTTGGAGTAGCTGTTGTCGGTGTAGCTGCAAAAGCGCTTGTTGCTCCTCCTAATACACTGATTGTTGTTAATAATACTGCCGCATTTTTTGTCCATTTTTTCATTGGAATCACCTCTTCTTAGAATGTAAATTCATCTTATCAAGAGGTTATGTGAGAATAATGGAATAGATGTGTGAAAAGTGTATGAAATGATAAAAGGGGGTCAATTATGAAAAGCCAATCTCAATTAAGTAAAGGGTGGCTGTATTTGTGTATCTTTAGTATGCTGGTTGTTTTTATTCCACAGGCGAAGATGATCGAAGCGGCTTCGGCGGTAACAGATGGAAGTGAAGGGATGGTCGGGAGTCGTATACCTGTAGGTACAACGTATACTTCGACTACGTATGATCCAACATTTGTACCGCAAAATATCGGAGATGGTGATTGGTATAGTATATGGAAAGTATCTAGTAATACAGGACGTATTCAAATGAACTTTCCAGAAGCTGTGAATCTGAAAGGTGTACAAGTCTCTACAGGAGGCACGGGAGATCGGTATGAGACATATACAATTCGCGGTCTGCAAAATGGATACTGGCGTACGATTGCAACACGTACATTTCATGTGACTGCCAGTGAATATCAAGCTCTTACACCAATAGCTGTACAAATAGGCTGGTATGAAGGAATTGATATTTCAGTGAGTTCTACGCGTAATTGGTTGCTAATGAGTGAAGTGAATCTAGTTCCTACAACGACTAGCATTGCTCCAACACAGCTCAAAGCGACCAATAACAATGAAGAAGTATCCCTTCAATGGCAACCACTTGCCAATGTAGATCATTATCAAATACGTTATGGTACGACTTCAGGGTATTATACAGAGACAATCACTGTATCAGCAGATACGTATACAGATGTACAGATTCCTGATCTGACAACAGGCACAGCTTATTATTTTACAGTAGCCGGAGTACGCAATGGAGTACGGACGAATTACGCCACAGAAGTACTAAGCATGCCAGTACCCGGATATAATTTCCCGGTCAATACAGGTAAAAGTGCAAGTAGTGAGTTTTATCGTAATCCTGTAGAAAATACAATGGATAGAGATATAGCATCCACATGGAAAACTCAAAACAACAGTAAAAATGCAACACTAAGCTATCTTGTCGGATATCCATTATATATAAATGAACTGCAATTTGTGATAACAGCGCCAGTGGAAAGTGATATTACGTATAAAATATACGAAGAAGGGGAACACAGCAATACGTTGATCGGGCAAAAAACAGTACATGTACAAGGTTCTACGTCTCCGATAGCGATCGACAGTATCCCTATTGAGCCAGATTGGTACCAATTACTCAAAATAGAAATTAGCTCTACAGCCGCTCCAGTCGTAGTAAATGAACTATTATATAAAAGCGATATTTCTTATATAACCGGTCTACAGGCTACACCGCAAAATGGACAAGTACATTTAACTTGGGATACAGTTCCAGCAGCCGATCAATATCGCATCACTTATATGAAGCAATATCCAGATATTTTGCTAGGGCAGACGATTACTGTGAATGCAGATACGTACCAGAATTACACAGTATCAGGGCTAGATAACAACAGTGTTCCGTATTACTTTGTTGTTAATGCTGTTGTTAACGGGCAAAATCAAAACTATTCCAATATTGTACATGCTACACCGATGAGTTATGCGACCGGTGATCCTGTTCCCAAAGGAACTACTGTAACCAGTGTCGGTTATTATGATAACCAACGACCAGAATATACGATTGATGGCGATCTATCTACCTATTGGATACCAAATACAGGCAATCATAAGAGTGGAACGATTAATTATCATTTTCCCAAGCCTGTTGCATTGGATGCGATTCAATTAGTCAGTATGTTGAATGTTCCGGGTAAGCAGGCATTCACTATCTATGGTCTACAGGGCAATGATTGGAATCTATTATATGATGGCAAAATTCAAGCATACTTTAATCCTTTTGGTGGCGTATTAGCACCTATTCCTGTGCCAGCAGGCAAATATGAAGGCATTATGATATTGACGGAGACGACCACCACATGGGTGACATTTCAAGAATTATTATTGTTTTATAGTGCCAACCCTCATAGTACGGTGCTAACTGATACGTATAGTGATATTACAGATCCAACAGTAAGTACAGATACGTATAGCATTCATTAGATACAGCAATAGGCATAATCATGAGGTGAATTTTTGCTAGAGTAAGATAATTGTCAAACAAAAAGCTGTTTTGTAGGCGAGATGCTTACAGAACAGCTTTTGTTATCGTATCACTTATTTTCACTTTTGATCCCAAAGTGGTATTTTGTTCACTCGATATTTGGACTGGATAAGAAGAGTGCCTCCGAATACTATAGTGATCGCTACCGGATACAAAATAGCCCAACCTGTAAATGGAAAAATAATAGCTGTAGCTACAAAAGAAATCCAGCTGATGATCCATCCAAAGCGACTTTCACGTAATAAGCGAATCCCTGCGGCACATCCACCAAGATAGGTCAAAATAAAAGTCGCATTAGGCAATTGAATTAAAGTGGTCAACGAAATGATATGACTTGCGTACAAACCAGTAATCAACCCGAAGCATACACTTAGAAAAAGAATACCGCCTACAGGTGTACTGTATCTAGCAGATAATAGACTCATCCATTTAGGAGCATATTGTTGTCTGGATAATGCAAAAGCAACACGAGAAGAAGCCCCGACATACGCAATAATAGTAGCTGTACAGATAAAGATACCGGTAACCCCAGCCAATACAGCACCCCATGAACCAAGCAGTCGGCTGATTATCCACACTAGTGAAGCATCTGATCCACCTATCAGGTAACTTTGTGTACCTACAGTCGCCAGTGCAGTTAGAAAATACAAAATACCTACTATAATCGCAGCAATCACAACACCACGAATCGCTGCTTTACGTGGATCTTTGAATTCTTCGGACATATGAGATACGGCTTCCCAGCCAATAAAGCACCAGAACAATATCGCAGCCGCTTGTCCGATACTTGTCCAACCATGCGGCATAAATAGAGTGAAATGAACGGCTTGAATCTCAGGCACAGCAGCGATAATCGCAAATGTAAGCACAGCTATAATAGAAATAACGACTGCAATTTGGATTTTGCCAGCTACTTGCATTCCGAACCAATTGGTGATTAATCCAACCAGTAACATTAAGATCGCTATCCCGATTCGAACCGATTCATCCCAGCCCATCGCAGCTGTCATATAACCTGCACCAGTAAGAGCGGCTACAGGTGCACCGATCGGAACAGATAATAAGAAAAACCAACCGACCAATGCACCTGCACGCGGCCCAAAAGCCATACTCACAAAATGAGAGACTCCGCCAGCATTCGGGAACTTGGCAGACAATAATCCCATCGACAAAGCCATTGGCAAAATCAACAACGTCATAAATCCCCATGCAATCAGTGAAGCAGGGCCTGCCATTTGAGCCGCCAGTCCGGGAACAAGTAATACACCTGATCCAAGAACAGCTCCAATATAGAGAGCGACAGCTTGTGGTAAACCGATCGTCCGTTTTAGATGAGATGAATGTGAAGTGTTCATTTTAATTTCCCTGCTTTCCTTGTCATTTGCTACAGCGTAGCAGATAATAGTGGTATCGGAAAAACGGAAATTTCAAATGCAATCCATCTAAAAAACCGATGGGAGAGATAAATATGGAATCCAGACATTTATTTACGTTTCTAGTCGTAGTAGAAGTGGGAAGCTTTACACGTGCAGCTCAGCGTTTAGATTATGCGCAATCTAGCATTACTGCACAGATTCAAGCGCTTGAAGCAGAGCTGGGTACACCGTTGTTTGATCGAATGAACAAAAAGATTTTGCTTACCGATGCAGGGCGTCGTTTACTTCCGTATGCACAAGAAATATCCAAAATGCATGCATTAGCCAAAGATGCGATTCGTTCGGATGCAGAAATGTCGGGTACATTAACTATAGGGGCTCCAGAATCGCTAGCTGCTTTTCGGTTACCTAATATTATTCGTGAATATCGCAAACATCATCCCGCTGTCAAAATCATTCTCAAACCGGGTGCGTGTTCAGAACTGTTAGAAATGATTCGTAGTGGAGCGTTGGATATAGCGTTTCTGTTACAACCAGAACTGGAAGATCGTGAACTGCATATGGAGACACTTGTGTATGAAAAGATGGCGATGATTGCACCTATTGATCATCCATTAGTCGGTCGAGCTCATATTGTTCCAGAAGATTTGCGTACCGAAACGATTTTGCATACTGAATCGGGTTGTACGTATCGCACACTATTTGAACAATATCTAAATAGTCATGGCATTTTCCCTGATCCCAGTCTGGAATTTTGGAGTATAGAAGCAATCAAGCAATGTGTGATGGCAGGATTGGGCATTTCTTTTTTACCGCTTGTAGCAGTAGAACGTGAACTACAAGAACACAAATTAGCACGATTAGATTGGGATGATCGTGAACAACAAGTGTATACACAACTGAGTTATCATTTGAAAAAGTGGCAATCACCTGCTTTGGATGCTTTTCTAAAAATCGTGCATCGTCATGCTACAGAATGGCAAGATGCTCCTTTGATCAATACTGTGTAAATATAGATTATATCGAATGACAGGAGAGAACATATACAATGCATAAAGTAGAACATTTAGATCATTTGGAAAAAGGAATACGTCAACTGGTAGAACAGTTTGTAGAAGCGGGTCGTCCGTCTGTACTTCATCAAAGTATTGAAGAACGTCGTGCAGGATATTTGGGTACAGTCCCATTGGCAGGAGACAAAGTAGAGCTTTATTCTATTCAAGATGTGAATATTGATGATATTACATTACGCCTTTACCAACCGGTAGATCAGACAGACTTACCTGTATTGATCTATTATCATGGGGGATGCTTTGTCAGTGGAGACTTGGAGACTCATGATCAACAGATGCGTCAGTTGGCTTATGAAGGTAAAGCTCTGGTTATTGCTGTGCAATACCGATTAGCACCAGAGTATACATATCCAACTGCACATGATGACGCTGTACGCGCAGTACAGATTGTTCGTGAGCATGTGACTGCATGGGGCGGAGATCGTAACCGAATAACGATTGCAGGAGATAGTGCAGGAGGACATCTGGCGCTGGTGACATGTCTGCGGTTGAAAGAGCAAGGTGACTGGTTGCCACAGCGTCAGATTCTTATTTATCCGATGCTTGATGCTAGCGGTACAAGTACAACATATGCACAGTATGGCAACGATTATATTATAACTAGAGATGTATTGATCAGTGGATATGAAGCTTATTTTGGTGATTTACCGTTAAATCATCCAGAAGTCAGTCCGTTATATGCAGAAAATTTTGCAGGGCTTCCAGAAACGTATATGTTAACTGCTGAATTTGATCCGTTATTATTCGAAAATGAAGCTTTGTATCGCAAGTTATTACTAGCTGATGTAGATGTGCATTGTCGTCGTTATCTAGGTGTGAATCATGGCTTTTTCCAACTGGCAGGCATCAGTATCGCAGCCAGACAATCGTTACATGATGTAGCAACAATGATTTATTGTTAACCGATAGATCTTCAAAGCAGTTATTCAATATCGCATAGATAATTATATTGAAAAAGTAAACAAAGCAGACCTTCTACTGTAATGGTAAGAGGTCTGCTTTGTGTTGTCTGAGTCATAATCTTTTAGGAGCTGTATCAGAAGACCATTAACTGTAAGAGGTTGTGCCAGAATAGGCTGTATCAGAAGCACCAAACAGAAATTGTAATGATTTGATAAAATATTGCGTCATAAACATCAGATCATGAGTACCGCCATCTTCAATCTCAAGCAGAAGCTGGTGTGCAGGAAAGCCTTTTGCTTGCCACAAGTTACATGCAGATAGTACATTTTGGAACATATGCTGTTGACTGTTCTGTTTGTATAATCCTTCACAATTGCCTATCGACACATATAGCTTGAGATCAGCGGAAGGAGCCGGATGTTCTTCGATATAATTCATCACTCCTTCATACCAGCAAGAAGGAGAAAGCATACCCACACAGCCAAATATATCCGGTCGCCAGTACGCAGCAAACATGCTAACCAACCCGCCCAAAGAACCACCGACTATCCCTGTAGAGATAGCGTCTGTCAGTGTCCGATAACGTTGATCGATATGAGGCTTTACCTGATCGGCTAATTCATCAATATAAGAGTGTGCTTGTCCACCAAAAGCAGGAAATTGAGGATTCAAAGCCAGAGCTGGCCAGGGGGTATAATCATAAGTACGACGATCGGTATGTACGCCTACTAGAATCACTTCATGTAGCAACTGTTCTCGAAATAATCGTTCGATATAATTTTGACAGTGAGTTATTAATTGACCTCCATCTTGTACATAGACGACAGGATAATCACATTCTGAAAGGTGATAAGAAGGCGGTAAGTATACTGTTAATTTGCGTCCTAATATATCCAATTGATCTGTCCGTTTCATCAAGTATCTCCTTTCAACTACAGACTTTTTGGTAGCTAATTTTATATCATCTTATCTGTGCGAGACGATCATTATGCTTGGCGACGTCTACTTAATAACCAGACAAAATAAGGTGCTCCTATAATCGAAAGAACGATCCCTACAGGCAATTGAGCTGGCGAAAATAAAGTTCGTCCGATAAAGTCAGCGATAAGCACTAGCAAAGCACCGATTACACCGCTAAGTGGAAGAGCACGCCGATGAGCAAGTCCGACAAGTCGTGTCGCTATATGAGGAGCTATTAATCCTACAAAGCCAATACTACCGGATACAGCCACACCAGCCGCTACAAGCCCTACACTAATAAACATCAATTGACTACGCTTTTGCCGTAAAGGTATTCCTAGACTAAGCAATGTATGATCACCTAAGCGCATAACATCTAGCAGACGTGTCTGACAAAGCAACCACGGAAGCAATACTACTATCCATGGAAGCATCGATAAAACAAATAACCAGTTCGCAGAATTAAAGTTTCCAGATAACCAGGCTGATGCTTTTTCAAAATCTTGCGGGTTCATTTTGAGCGATGCATATAACGTAACTGCCGAGAATCCTGTAGTGATAGCGATCCCTACCAGAATCAATCGTTGTGGATTAAGCCCGTGTTGATCTTTGGCTAGTAGAAAAATCAGTAAAGCAGCTAACAAACCGCCCACTATGCCGAATAAAGGCATCATCATAATCGCTATATTTCCTGTCATATCGATCTGATCACGAATCAAAAACATAAACAGCACAATAAACATACCTGCGCCTGCATTAATCCCTAGAATCCCCGGATCAGCTAATGGGTTGCGAGTGAGACTTTGTACGACAGTTCCTGCAATCCCGAGGGTTGCTCCTATCACTAGACCCAATACAATACGAGGCAAGCGAAATTGAAAAATGACAATATAATGAGAAGCATCACTCGATCTATGAAGCAGTGTAGACATCATCTCGATCCATGACAGTCTGAGTTCACCATACGTAAGACCGATCCCCACTATAAGCAAAATCAACACTATTCCAATACTCATGATCGATATATAGCGTGCTTGAGAATCTTTATCCATGTCGTGAGCCTCCTTTACGACGAATCAGGTAAAGGAAAAAAGGAACACCGAATAAAGCAGTAATCACACCGATAGGAGTCTCAAATGGATAATTTACAAACCGAGATAAAATATCGCAACAAGCTAGAAACATCCCTCCAAGTACACCGGATAACGGAATAATACGGCGATAATCGGTTCCGCCGATCATTTTGGCAATATGAGGAACAATCAAGCCGATAAAAGCAATTTTTCCCGCTAGAGCCACAGAAATACCGGATAACAAAGCAACTGCTATAAAAGCCGCCAATTTGATAAGTTTGACCCGTTGACCTAGACCTGTAGATATTTCTTCGCCTAGAGATAACGCAGAAATAGAGCGCGCAATAATCAACATAATCACAAAGCCGACAATAGCAAATGGAAGCGATAATTGAATCAATTCAGGATCAATCTGATATAAGCGAGCGTTATACCAATAACTAATCCGCTGAGATACATGAAAATACATCGCAATCGCATCAGCTAATCCATTCAAAAACATACCGGTTAATGTGCCTAGAATAGCTAGAACAATCGGTGACTGTGCTCCTGGAATCAGATAAGACATTCCAAATACCAATAACATGCCAAAAGCCGAACCTAACATAGATACCACAATCAGACTGCTTCCATGTATAGACGGTGCAAAGATCATACATAATGTAATCGCAAATACAGAACCATCCAATACACCAAGTAGTGAAGGGGAAGCTAGATCGTTACGAGTAATCCCTTGCATGACTGCGCCAGACATCGCGAGAAACGCACCGATCAACAAAGCACCGATCGCGCGCGGTAACCTTGAATGACGTATAATCTGATGATCGACATTACCAGCATCAAAATGAACGATAGCGTTCCAGACATCAAGAGATGAGATGTTTTTGGCTCCATATAGAACAGATATCACAATGATGAAAATAATGACTACCGGCGCAGTCCAAAAGATCACTGCCGGTAGTCTATAAATGTTGTACATATTAGATTCATTACCTTCTTATTTGGATTGTAACGTATCAACAAAAGCTTGAAGAAATTGAATTTTACTATACGCTGTTCCACCTTGAGCGAGCGGATCAACTACATTGACAAAGACGTTGCCATCTTTAACAGCTTGAATACTTTGGAAAATTGGATTGTTTTGCAAATCTTCCAGAGCGCCTGTAGCATCTGGATTCTCATCTTCTGAAAACTGGATAAATAACACATCTGGATTCATTTGAGCAAATTGTTCAATCGAGATCGCTTCTTGTGATTTGGCAGCGGCAACTTCTGCTGGAATAGCTAATCCCAGATCGCTGTATAATACAGGATTAAAGTATAAGTCAGGCCCGTATAGACAGACAGCTCCTTCACGCATACGAACCAGCAATACTTGTTTATCTTTTAATGTACTTTGTAAAGTCGTTTTCGCTTTTTCTAAATTAGCTTTGTAAGCAGTGATTTCTTGTGCTGCTTGTTTTTGCTTGCCACTAATTTCACCTAACAGGGTCAAATTTTCTTCCCAGTTTGTAGCAACATGCGAATAAGGAATAGTGGGGGCAATCTGTTGTAATTTTTCCAGTATAGCCGGATCGAATTTGGTTGTGCCGAGAATAACATCCGGTTTGAGAGACAAAATCTTTTCAAAGTTAGGATCGATTTTTTCTCCTATTGATTCTGCTTGATCAGTGATCGAAGCGAACAAAGGAGGAAATTTACCAGATACAGAGATTGCGCCAACAGGATGAATATCAAGTAAAATAGAATCCTCCATTGCTTCCAAAGAACCTGTAATCACGATTCGTTCGGCTTTGGCTGGAATCGTATAAGACTTGTCCAGATACGTAATCGTTCGCGTAGCTGTAGAAGCTGAATCCGTCGAAGCTACAGGTGTAGTTGCTGAAGAGCTAGTTCCTTCTGTCGCTATAGGCTTACCACATGCAGCCAATATTACAAATGTGGCAATCATACATATAGACATAACTGTTTTTTTCATAATCATTATATAACTCCCCTCAATATCAGTGAGAAAGATTCTCAATAGCTATCATAGAGGTTATATTTGTGCTTTGCCATAGACAATCAACGGATAGCACATGGACTTTTGGCGGATAAATAGTGTATTAGCTCTTCACGTACTCTGGTCAAAGCAGTAGGAGAGTATTCGCGCCATGGACTTGAACTTAGAATATGCAATTGTTGTTGACGGATTACTGGAAGATCAAGCCAGCGAGAAGATTGCCGTAATCGATGCCAGTGTTCTAATGTCTCCGAATCTTGACGAATTAAGATACCAATATGTTCTACATCACTTGCTTGTAATTGATCCCATGTCACTATATCTTCTTCATTATCGTCAGCCGGTGTATCGTGAGGTCGCTGTATTCCCAGTTCGCTATAGACGTAATCTAATAATCCGGCTGAACCGAGACTGTATAATTGATCATGAAGCATACGCACAAATAACACAGTAGGTCTGGAACCATCTGAGCGGGTAAGTAATGTTCTAACACGTGCGGTATGTTGATCAAATGTATTGATCCATTGCTTCGCTTCTTCATTCATCTGAAGTTGTTCTGCCAGTTGATATAAGCCTGTTCGCCATGAACCACGTTGTGGAGCTGGCAATGTAATCATTTGAGCAGATTGACTTAACTGTATATATTCTTCGGCTTGAATATCGTGTGAGCATACGATCCAATCAGGCTTGAGTTCTTCTAGCTGTCGTATAGCGGTATGAGTCTGCTGATCTGAATTTCCATATTCCAAATGATAAGGAATATCTGCACCGTAACGTTCTAGATAATATCCTGACCATTTGGGATGTAGTGGAGCGGCATAAGGTACAATATCAAGCGGTAGCAGATAACCAAGCGTAGAGACACTAGCATAAGCGGCTACTTTTTGCTTGCGTTTGTGTATATATGTCGAAGGTGATACACCTGTTTCTTTTTTGAATACACGACTAAAATAAAATTCATCCCGGTAACCGACTTCATGTGCGATATCTTTGAGTTTGTAGCCTGAACGAAGCATCAACTGTTTGGCCTGCGTAAGACGAGTTTCAGTCATATATTCATGAGGGCTTTGACCATAGGTTTTTTTAAATACATCAGAGAAATGCTTGGCACTAAGTCCAGCAATCTGACTTAATTGTTCTAGCGTATGTGCTTGCTGAGGATGATCAGCAATATAATTTCGAGCACGCACCAGACCATCTTCTTGCTGGAGTGTACATTTTTCTTTGGCTGTAGCCACTTCAAACAACAATTCAATAGCATCAATCTGAGCACGCCAGCGATGTAATACATGAGTTGAACGAAAAGCAGAGCAAATCTGCTGACACTTTGCACTGGCATACGGAAGTGTAGCTTCAGCCGGAAAATATAAGTGTTGAGAATCGGTAGCAGACTGCAATTGTCTAAGATCGTCTGGATGTGGCAGATACAGTTCCAGATGAAGCATTGCTACCTGTGTATCCATATGTTCGGAAGACAAAGCAAATGTACTACCGGAGTGACATAGATAGACTGTATCTGTTCTCATAGGGTAGGGATCATTTTCACGCTTTAATATACATTCGCCTTCGATCAGTACAAGAATAGTCATATGAGTCGCCATAATCTGTGTTAATAACAATGAAGTCTGAGGTTGTATATGTTGAATATCTGCATGATGCAGTTGTAATACATAAGGATGTGCTTGAACAGTTGCTTGGGTAGTTATCGATGCCATCTGTGGAAAGTTCAATATTGATTCTCCTTTACATATGAAAATGATAATCATTATCACATATATTATATCAGAATTGATAAGTTGCTGAGAATTATCGTTCGTTCTCTGTTAAAATAGGAGTATAGATTTGAAGCAGAAGAAAGCAACACTATCACTACAGAATCAGGATAAGGAGTTTTGGCAATGAGCGTGCAAGCGCCTGTGATGCAGGAAGCACAGACTTTGTTACAGAAGTATTTTGGATATGAAGATTTTAGAGAAGGTCAACGGAAGATTGTAAATAGTCTATTACAACGTCAGGATACGCTCGGAATTATGCCTACAGGTGGCGGTAAGTCGATCTGTTATCAGATTCCAGCGATGGTTAATGACGGAGTGACGCTAGTGATTTCACCGCTGATCTCACTGATGAAAGATCAGGTCGATGCACTTACAGCGGCAGGGATTCCAGCGGCTTATATTAATAGCACGTTAACAGGTAAAGAAGTGAATGAACGGATTCGAGCTTCACGTCGTGGCGACCTGAAGTTATTATATGTTGCACCCGAGCGCTTAGAACTGGATTGGTTCCGCGAAGAAATGAACGGTGTGAATATTACGTGTATCGCTGTCGATGAAGCACACTGTGTATCGCAGTGGGGTCATGATTTCCGTACCAGCTATCTTGAGATTTCACCATTTGTAAATCAATTGCCACAGCGTCCGATCGTTGCCGCTTTTACAGCAACCGCAACACCGGAAGTGCGTGACGATATTTTGCGTCTTTTAAAATTAGATGATCCACAGGTATTTATTACAGGACTGGGTCGGGATAATCTAGCGATGGCGGTCATGCGTGGTACGCAGAGACGTGACTTTGTGATCGATTATGCCAAGTCTCATGATAATGAATCCGGTATTATCTATGCGGCTACCCGTAAAGATGTAGATGATCTGTATAGTCGTCTGCTTAGTAGTGGGGTAGCGGCTGGACGTTATCATGCCGGAATGAGTGATGATGAACGGGATCAGAGTCAGGAAGCTTTTATTTATGATGATATTCGCGTAATTGTGGCTACGAATGCATTCGGAATGGGTATTGATAAGTCTAACGTTCGCTATGTTATTCATTATAATATGCCTAAAAATATGGAAGCTTATATTCAAGAAGCAGGTCGTGCAGGTCGTGATGGCGATCCTAGTGAATGTATCTTATTATTTAGCCCGCAAGATATTATGACCCAGAAATTTTTACTGGAACAAAATATGCATGAAGGTGATCGCAAACATAACGATTATCGCAAAATGCAACAAATGGTCGATTACTGTTATACGACCAAATGTCTACGTAATGCGATGCTCGATTATTTTCATGAAGAACATTCCGGTGAACCCTGCGGACAATGTAGCTCTTGCCGGGATGCTCGCGAGTTAGTCGATATGACGATCGATGCGCAGAAAATCTTCTCCTGTATTCATCGTCTACGTGAACGATTCGGCGTCTCGGTGGTAGCGCAAGTACTCAAAGGTTCACGTAACAAAAAAGTACTGCAATATCAGTTCGATCAATTGCCTACTCATGGGTTAATGTCTCATTTATCAGAAAAAGAAATCTCTGAGCGGATCAATGTACTGGCAGCCGAAGGATATCTGTTGCTAACAGAAGGGCAATATCCGGTGGTGAAATTGCAACCGATCGCAGCCGAAGTGCTCAAAGGACAGCGTAAAGTCATGCAACGTGCACCACGTCCAATAGCGACTTCAGCGTCGAGTAGTTCAGGTTCTAGCCGTAGTCGTAGCACTAGCCGTAATAACGATGCTTCAGCAGTTAACGAGACAATCTTCGAGCAATTGCGTCTGATTCGTCGTGAACTGGCATCACGTGAAGGTGTACCCTCTTATATTATTTTCAATGATGCAACATTGCGTGAAATGAGTGTTGTCGAACCGCAAAGCGAAGGCGAAATGCTGGAGATCAAAGGGGTCGGCGAAGTGAAATTCCGTAAATATGGCGAACCATTTTTAGCCTTTTTCCAGAAAGAAAGTATGGATATGGATCAAGGACGTTACGATATGGAAGAATTTTAAAAGAAACCAACCAACAACCGATACTTCGATCAAGTTTCTTTTCACAATCTATATTGAAAAGAGCTTATCGGTAAGAAGTATCGGTTTTTTGTAATGTTTGGCAATGAGGTCACAGCAGGATAAGAACATGCGGAGGAAGATAAATATGCCTTTATTTGAAAGATATATCGGAATAGATTACTCGGGAGCAGATAAGCCACGCTCCAAAATTAAAGGTCTGGCTGTTGTGCAGGGAAGTATGTATTCACCTGCTTCTCTAGTCTATCCCTCTACTGTGAGTTCGCTTACTTCTAGAACATCATCTGACAAAGATCATCTCTGGTCAAGAGAAGAAGTGTATCTCTGGTTACGGGATCAGTTATTATCCAGTCAAGAACGAATGATTATCGGTATCGATCATGGGCTGTCGTATCCTTTGTCAGTGTTGCAACAATTGGAATTGGATCAGTGGGATGATTTTCTCAAATGGAGTTATCAGACATGGCAGACGACCAGACTTACCATGAAGCAAAGTAAAGAACAAGCCCATTACACCAACTCTATCGCTAAGCGATTAGTGGAACGTGAATTTGTACCTTCAACCAAAAGTGTAGTCGATCTGGATCGTGTCTCCGGGATGCAAGGGGCAGTCTCTTATTCGACCCATACCGGATTAGCATGGATTTATCGTCTACGATACTGGCAAAAAAGACATGGAATGAACATCCACTTCTGGCCATTTGATGGTAAAATAATACCAAAAGACCATCATGTGATTGTCGAAGCGTATCCTTCATTGTACAAAAGAAGAATGATCACCGAACCTCATCTATCCAATATCTCGACCTATAGTGAACATGAACGTGATGCGTATTATATTGCAGCATGGATGCAAGAGCGCGATCAAGAAGAAACGTTAGCACCTTATCTGTCTTTGCCTACATTAAGTAGAGCAGAATATCAATTGAGTCTGTTAGAAGGATGGGTATTGGGATGCTTGTAACAGACTTGCTATCATGCCGAATCAGTATATTTACTGCATAGCGCTATCCCAACAATCATATGGAGGAATACAGATGAATAATAAGATTCGATTATTTACGTTAGCGTATGCAGGTGGTAATGCTTATATTTATAATTCATGGAAAAAATCATTACAGCCACAGATTGAATTGATTCCGATTGAGCTTCCCGGTCATGGACACCGAATTGCAGAGCCATTAGTTAGCGATGTGGCAGTAGTTGTTAACGATCTATGGCAACAGATCCGCCCGTATTTTCAAGACCATCGTCCGTTTGCTTTTTTCGGGCATAGTATGGGCAGTCTTCTTGCATTTGAAATGATACATAAAGTGTATACGGAAACAGGTCGTTATCCGGTAACAAGCCTATTCTCAGGACGAGTAGCTCCTCATATTGCCAGTCGCAAAGAATGGAGCCAACTTTCAGATCAAGCCTTTATAGAAAAAGTCATTACCCTCGGCGGAATACCGGATGTTATACTGGAACATAAGGAATTGTTGGAGATGATTATTCCTGTATTGCGTGCCGATTTTAGGCTTGTAGAGCAATATCGTTATAACAAGCAGTATGAAGTATTTCCGTTCCCGATCACTGTCTTAACCGGAGAACAGGATCAAATGACAACGATAGATATCGAGGCATGGAGTGAGTATTCATCACTTCCAACGACATTCAAATCTTATCATGGTGGACATTTCTTTATTAATACTTGCGCAGAACAGGTGCTTGCCGATATCCGAATGATTTTGTTACAGCATGAGAGGAGCATATCGCTATGAAAGTCGTATTATCTACATTGAACGCCAAGTATATTCATACATCACTTGCGATTCGTTGCCTAAAAGCTTTTAGTGAAAAAGACTTTGATATTGAACTTGCCGAATTTACAATCAAAGATCCAGTGATGAATATTGTATCTGATTTATTTCAACGTAAGCCTGATGTGATCGGATTCTCTTGTTATATCTGGAATATTGAAGAAACGATTAAAGTGGTCGATATTCTCAAAAAAGTCATGCCAGAAGTGAAAATTGTACTCGGTGGCCCTGAAGTATCTTATGATACCGAATACTGGATGAAGCGTGTCAGCAATATCGACTTTATCGTGATTGGTGAAGGCGAAGAAACGTTCCATCATTTACTACAAGAGATCGAAGGAGCAGGCAAATATCATTTTGTCTACGGGGTAGCATACCGCAAAGGCGAAGAACTGATTATGATGCCGGGTCGTCCGAAGCTTGATCTCAATGAATTACCTTCTCCATACCGATTCGTCGAAGATGTACCGGAACTTGCCAAGCGGGTTGTATATTTTGAAACGAGTCGTGGTTGTCCGTTTAGCTGTCAATTTTGCTTATCCAGTATTGAAGTCGGTGTGCGCTACTTTGATATCGAACGTACCAAAAGCGATATTCTGTACTTGATCGATCAAGGTGCCAAATTAATCAAGTTCGTTGATCGTACGTTTAATATTAAGCGTGATTATGCGATGGAAATGTTCGAGTTTTTAATAGCGAATCATAATGGATGTACATTCCAATTTGAGATTACAGCAGATATTATGCGTCCGGAAGTGTTAGATTATCTAGCAGAACATGCACCACCGGGTGTATTCCGCTTTGAGATTGGTGTGCAATCCACTAATGATCCGACCAATGAACTGGTGAAGCGTCGTCAGAACTTTACCAAGCTTAGTCGGACAGTAACGAAGATCAAAGAATCTGGTAATATCGATCAGCATTTGGACTTGATCGCAGGATTGCCACTTGAAGATTATGATACATTCCGCAAAACATTTAACGATGTATTTGCTTTAGGGCCGGAAGAATTACAATTAGGATTCCTCAAAATGTTACGCGGAACAGGGCTTCGAATCGATGCAGACAAGTATCAGTATACCTATATGGATCATGCGCCGTATGAGATTCTAAGTAGCGATAAGCTGTCTTTTGAAGATATTGTACGCTTGAAGCGTCTGGAAGATGTATTGGAGAAATACTGGAATGCGCATCGGATGGATTATACGCTGAATTACTTGTTATACAATGAGTTCCAGTCGCCATTTGACTTTTTCCAGGAGTTCGGGAATTACTGGGAAGCCCAAGGCTGGCAAAAGATCGGTCACCAATTGGAAGATTTATTTACCCATTTACAAGCCTTCTTAATGGATCGCCAGACACCTCGTATGGATGTGGTACTGGGATTGATGAAGTTAGACTACTTCCTCAACCATAAGTACAAACCACGTAAAATCTGGTGGGACTTCACGATGAACAAAGACCAGATGTCCAGCCATATTAGACATGCGATTCAACAACCGGAAGACTTTTCAACCGAGTTTGTTGATTTGAAATTAAATGATAAAGAGCTTCATAAGCATACAGTGATGGAAGAACTGCCATTCCGTCTGGATAAAATCCTTGTCGGCGAACCCTTAACGGCTAGCGAAGGACGCAGTCTGTTACTAGTAGCGTATCAGCAGAATGAACAGCAAAAACCTATATTTTTCACTACTGCTTTATCGCCTGAAGGGGCAGCAATGTAAGACCAAGAAGCACCAGTTATATTGTAATGATATAGCTGGTGTTTTTATTTAATTTACTTTATTTAATTTAAAGGAGTGAAAAAATGGATAATCCTAAAGAAAATAAGAATGAAATTAAGTTCAATTTCTCTTTAATATTGAGTTATATTTTTTTGGGAATGTTAGTAACGGAAATTTATATAATTATTAATATGTTTGTAGCTAGATTTTTGTTTTATATTACAGGAGTTTTAGATCCAAAAAGCGATTGGATAATCGGCTTGATTTATGTTGGTTTAATTTATATAGGATTTCTAAATAAGGAATCGAGAAAAAAGTGGTATTTAATTTTTAAAAGTAAAAGATTTGATTTACTTATACTTGTTTCAACAGGTATTATTTTAACATTCGTATATGAGGGATTTGGAATATTTTTTATCCAAAAATGGATTGATGATCTTTCAGCGATGCAAATCTCAGGTTTAATAGTTTCACCGATTGTTATTATTGGAATTACATATTTACAGATTTATATTAACAAAAAAGCAGAACTAAGAAAAAAGAAAGATGAGAAAGATAAATCATCAAATTTCATGAGTGATTTGGCAGAAGAAAAAAGAGAAAATGATAAATTTGATTTAACTAATCAGGCAAATAACTTTGCAGAAAATGTATACAATAATGGTTCCAAAGAAAGTTTGGTATTTGGAATTGATGCTCCTTGGGGTTCAGGTAAATCTACATTTGTAAATTTTTGCAAAGAGTACTGGGAAGAAAAATATAAAGAAAAAATCATTGTGTATAATTTCGATGTTCTTAGATATGAAGATGAAAAGAATTTATTTAATAAGTTTGTCGATGGTTTGATAAAAGAAATTAAAAATAATATGTTCGCACCAGAATTGGAATCTTTAATTTCAAAATATGCAAAAATTCTAACAGACTCAAAAGCCACTATTTCTTTAGGTCCTTTCAGATTTGGTTCACCTATAGAAGAAGAGTCTATTGATAAAATAGTAGATCGCCTTAAAGATATTCTTAAAAGAATAGATTATAAAATTATTATTATTATTGATGATTTGGATCGACTTAATTTTTCTAGCATTAAAGAAATTCTTTTTGTTATAAAAAAAGCTTTTACTTTTCCTAATATATCGTATGTGCTTTGCTATGATACAGAAAATATTTCTGCTTTGGAGCAACAAAAAGTTAATGAAGAAAAACTATCTGAATTTTTAGAAAAATTTATAAATATAAAAATTAGTATTTTCGTAGAACAATTATTTATGAAAAACTATTTTTTACAAGTTGAAGAACAATCTTTATCTAGCGATTTGTTAAATAATAATAAATTTATATTGAAGTCAGTTGAAGGATTAAGAGAAATTTTTGATGGAACCGATTTCCATCATTATTTTTCATTTATTGGAGATGCAAGAAAAATAAAAAGATTAGTCAATACTATTCTTTTATTAAAAGTAGAGGAAACAGATTTTTATAATTATGACTTCGATAGACAAGATCTTATTCACTTATTATTAATTTATATAAATTATCCAATAATTTTTAAAAAGATTTATAGTACTGAAATGTATGGGAAGAGCGGTTTTTTTTCTCTAGTGCTTCCACATGATAAGGGGTATCCAAAAGAGAAAGATTCGGAATTCCAAAGTTCTAATGGAAATAATTATAAAAACTCTATCTATTACAACGATTATCTTCAAAAGTTATCTAATGATCAAAGATTTATTTTAAATAAAGTATTTGAAGCAAAATACAGGTTAAATACAGGTATTAGAGAATCATCAAAAGAAATATTGAAAAATCATACTTATGCTTGTTTTAATAAAAATCTTATTCGTTATTTAGATCTTATTGTAAAAATGGCTCAGCCTATAAAAACTGAACAATATAACTTTTATAATAATGAGTTATACAAATTTACAAGTGAACAGGGATTAAATATAAATGAAATTTTATTACAATCGGATTTTAAAAATAATATTTTTAATCAGTTAGAATTTTTCAAGGTCATATTAAACAATTCATACCATAATATTAGTAAAGAAAAAGCTAGAGAAATTATTAGCTATATTGCAAGTAACTTATCAAGATATTCACTTATAAAAACATTAGAAAACGATTTTAGTACTAGAGAGGTAATGATATATTTTCTTGTAAAATTATTAGATGAAATTGGATGGGAAGATGGTGGTATTAGACGCCAAAATAATGTTGATGAGAATGTGTTATTGATTTCTTATTGGATATATGGAGAAAAAGAGTATGAGAATATAGGGATTTTAGATACACTTATTAATAATACTAATGATATTCTTGGAATACATGATTTGTTATCTTTTCGTTCAAATTGTATCGCAGGTCCAAATTCTAATATGTTTAACTTAGCTAGGGCACTCTCTTTACATTCTAATTCTGTAGCAATTCTTTCTGGTGTAGTACTTGATTTGGTTATTGAAGAAATGCGAGAGCTATCTCAAAAAGTATTCAAAATTTTTAAGATTAAATATATAGATCATAGGAAAAATATTTTTGAAGATGTATATGATTTAACTTCTAAAGAAATTTTAGGAGATAATTCTCAAAATTTTAAAGATTTAATCAATAATAAGGAAATAGCTAAATTAGAATTGGAAAATAAAACAGAATACACAAAAGATAGTATTATATGGTCTATTATCTTTTATCTTGGCAATATTGAATCGAGTGGTACAATTGGTTGTGGTTATTATGATACAGAAGGTAATCAAGATAATCATGAGATTAATATTTTAGTGAATGATTATTTATTTGATATATGTTTTGGTCTAAATGAACTCAAAGATAATTACAAGTATTTTTTAAATTATCTATTGCTTATAAAAAATGGGAATAAAACTTCTCGTATTATATTAAATCAGCAATTAAAGTTAGAAGATTTTACGTCTGTTTTAAGCAAAGAAAAAATCATTGAATATTGGGATAAAAACAATCAAGAAATTAAATCTAGAAATTATGAAAAGGATCATAGTTCTTTATATTTCAAAAGATATAAGGATAGTTATAAAGAAGATATAATTGAAATCTATAAACTGTTAGATGAAGAAATTAGTAAGGGATCATAAATAAAAAAAGAGCCATTAGGCTCTTTTTTATTTATAAATATTCAATTCACTAAACAGTTCAATAGCATCCTTAAATCCTTGCAAATAAATTCGACTTTCCACAATAGCTTGTAATTCAAGTTGAACATCTTCATACATAAATGCATTATGTTGCAAATGGTCTGGTAAAGAATTTCTCATAACTGAAAATTGTTTGTCGCATTCATCGCGAAGAGAAACATATGTAGATTCAGCCTCTTGTAGATCAGAATACAATACTTCTAATCGTTTACGTATTAGAGGTTCAAGCATTATTTCTAAAGATTTTTCTGTATTAAGCATATAATCATCTCTCTTTCAATTAACTCTATAAGGTTATTATATAACTCTGTAATATTAATGTGAAGTAGAATTTTAACTTTATAGAGTTAATTAATACGTTGTATATTGAATAAAAGAAAAGTGAAAGATAAGATAATAGCTATAAGGGGTGAATGAAGTGCTTAAATGTAATTTAAGAATATTAATGGCTGAACATCGAATCGATGATATTACAGAATTAATGAAATTGTCGGGGCTTAGTCGCAATTCGATTAATAAGCTTTATCGAGAAGAAAATGTAGAAACCACTAAGCTAGAAACATTATTTAAATTATGTGATACATTTCAGTGTCAATTGTCTGACTTGATTGAGTACCAACCTGATCAAAAAGAAGCAGACAATAAATAGATAATAAAAAAAGCCATCCTTCAGGATGGCTTAAGCACGCATACTCATACGTTCCAATCTAGATTCTACTCGAAATATACGATGATTCAGTATAGCTAATTCCGAATCTTTTTCACAAAAATAATCATCAAACGTTTCTAACAGAGCGACAATATCTTTGGGTTGATCATTTTCAAGACGAACGACAGCAGTATGAATATCACTGATTTTAATATTAGTTTGCACTTGATTTTGCTCTAAGCGAACTTGGTTTTCTTCTAGTCGTGATTGACTTTGCTCCAAGCGGGATTGACTTTCTGTTAGTTGGATCTGATTTTGAGCCAGACGAACCTGGTTTTCTTCCATACGTAATTGATTTTTTTGTAAATCCGTTTGATTTTGTTCAAATTGAAGTTGGTTTTTTTCTAGTTGTGACTGTCTTTCTGCTAAAAGAATTTGATTCTGATTAAGTTCTTGTATGCCATCTTTTAGAGATTGATTATCTTGGTGAAGCGATAGCACATCTGTTTGGACTAACTTGATCTCCTGCAAAATCTGTTGAAGCATATGTTCCATCTATTCCACACCTTTCAGCCCTATACATAGCACGTAAATAAATATTTTATTGTATCATTATAACTTAATTACGTATTTTTGAAAAGGCAGAAACATAGACGAATTACTCTTTTTCGACTCCTGCCACTACCCAACGTTTGCTATACTTTTGCATCCGTGGATGAAGAGAAGTAGGTTCTTCTGTCAAAACGATTTTGAGCTTACTGATCCATTCTTCAAAAGAAGAAAATGACGCGAATAAGTTCGCCATATCAGGAGTCATCAGTAGAAAATAAGGAGATTGGTATTGATCTACCAGATGGCGTAATGCGGCTTCGATCGGTGTGTATTTTTTGCGTTTGCCATCCCAGCCTTCTACGGTGATACTTTTGCGTTCGGTTTCTCGTTTCCAGGCATGTAGACGGTCTTCACGCTTGTAATAAGCAGATACGGGCTCTTTGGACATGCGCTTTACTGTCTGCTCATGCAGTGGATAGAGCACCAAGCGTGTAAATTGCATATGATCCATCGTTCGTAGCGCCAAGTTCAGATCATCATCTGTTGTGTGTTCGAACGAATCGTAATAAATAAGCGTTCCTTTGCTTTTTTCAATTACAGGTTCATAGCCATAAGGTACAGTTGTATGTGAATTGGATTTCATCAAAACGCCCCCTGATTGTAAACGGATATATGTGTATATAACCCTATTTTGTGCAATTAGACAAGTTTTAATATTGAGGTAGAATAGTAAAGAAACATTGAATTTTACATCTACGAATGGAGGATTATGATGATTAAAGGATTGTACGAAGCATTGCTACCTGTCAAAGATATGAATAGATCACTCGCTTTTTATGAAAAATTGGGACTTGAGATTGCCCACCGCGGAGAAAGTCTGAGTTTTGTGTGGATCGAAAAAGGAATCAGTTGGCTAGGGTTATGGGAAGGGGAACAGGTCAATACTCCATATCATCCTTCTTTGCGTCATATTGCATTTCGCGTCGATTATGAAGATATCCAGCAAGCTAAAGAGTGGCTAAAAGCAAAAGGAATCGATGTCCGCGAAGTGTTTGGCTTTCAACCGATTGCCCCGATTGTATTACCAAATAGACCTCAGGCGCATGCGGCTATTTATTTTGATGATCCTGATGGTAACTTGTTAGAATTTATTTGTCCGCTTGAATTAGATACATCCGATCAGGAACAGATGATCTATTTGCATGAATGGGAAGAATTACAGTCCAACCGAGGTAAAGAGTGACTACAGTTATGAATAATGATTTTAATGATTGGTTAGAGCAGACTTTTCCACAAATGAAGTTAGAAGTGCCTTTGTTTTATAACTTTCCTTTAGGATTGCGGTTTGAATTAGGAGTACCTTATCGTGGTATTGATGATCCGACTTATTTTGAACAACTTCAACAACGTGCTGTATCTTTATTTGAAGCTGTATTTGCTGAAAGTGAACAAGTATGTGTAATGACTTGTACTTATCAGGCTGTATTATCTGATATTGAACGTATTGAGCGAAATGAAGTTCAGGTATTATCAACGTATCTACAACCAGAATGTCTTTCACAGGTTAAGCTCCATTCGCAACAACCTGATTATGATGAAGATACAGCAGAATTAAACGGATATATTCAAAGCCAATATGTATGGTGTACGATCCATGATCTTGATTATGCAGGGATTTTCAAAGCGATTAGTTATACAGATTTTCCAGAGCGAGGAGTTTCTTTATCTGAAAGCGTGTATCTTATAGAACCCAAGCAACAAATCATCTTCCATATGTACGATGATCGTGGACTCGATATTGTAGGTATGCAAAAAGGTTCATTACAACGCTTGTATGAGCAATATTATGATTGGCTTTTACCGTATGATTTGGAAAAGATGGATCAGGTTTTTGGGACATAAATAAAGGAGGTACTTATGAGTGCTAGCAGTTATAGATGGATCGGAAGTGAGCAACCTTTTTTAGATACGCCAACGATAACAGAGCAACATGGGATACATATAGGATGGTACGGTGGACATACAGGAGCAGGCGCTTATAAAAATGAAGATGGCTTATTGGTGATGCAAAGTGCAGATGGTTCTGCCAGGCTAGCTGTTCTTTTGGATGCTCATCAGACAGCGACCAGTGCAGCATTGATTATTGATACGTTACAACAAGATGAATCTAGACTTCAAGCGATGTTAGAACAACCTGATCTATTCGATGTATTTGAAAAGTATATTGTAGACTTGTTTTCCAGTGTATCTTTTCGTCAAGCGTGTCAGCAGGTAACCGGAGAAACGTCTTGTCTGATCGTTTTGCAAAAAGAAGCTTATCTATGGTGGTTTTCTGTAGGTGATTGTATGGCATATTTACTTCATTCTGATCTAGCAGACTGGGGTCAATATGGACTGAATCAGCGACAGTTTTATGAATGGATAGGACAGGTGAATACGTTCGATCTGGAAGTTCCTTGTTACACGATTGGCAAAAGGCAGTTACGAGCAGGGAATAATATTATCGTCTTAATGACAGATGGTGTAGTCGATACGCCTGATCATTATTTTGAACGTCCTACACATCTATATCAAACATTGGTGAATGATCACGATCTTACGTCAAATATAGAGTCCATCTTACAACACATTCATACTCAACAGGGCAAAGATAGCGCAACGATCATGAGCTGGCAATATACCAATCATCAAGCACCACAGATGCCATCTGATATGCCTTCAATTTGAGATTCTAAGTCATACCAATACGCAAATCAGAATGGAGATCATGATGAACAAACGAGCCGCAGGAATCAGTCTGATCGCGATAGCCGCCTTTTTGTATAGTGTGAAATACATGAGTGCTGCAATATGGGGATCAGGAACAACTACATGGAACAGTGAACTGTTTGATACTTTTTCAAATAGTGTAGGTCAAGCACCTTTATATTTGAGTTGGATATCATTAGCCGCAGGGATTCTATATCTATATCACGCAGAAGCGGAGCAGAAACGTTATCTGAATAGTGCAAATAAAGATGAACCATTAGAAGACGTAGAGGAAGTAACCAACCCAAATCATTCTCAACACTAAAGGAAAAAAATAAAAAATACTTATTAGTAATATTTTGAATACAAAATATTAAATCGAACGTATATACCTTTATCTACATAAGAGGAGAGGAATATTATTTCGATTCATTTTCATTTTCATATGGGTCACTGGACAGGTCGTTTGTTTACCCCACTTTTATTTATCATAGGTTTGTTTTTATTGTATGTAAGCTGGCGCTTGCTGAAGACTCACTTGTACCGACTACGTCATTGGACACGCACTGTAGGCGTAATCATAGATCGTCATACGGATATAGACATTGATACCGATCTATATTTTGATGATCGAGACGATGATGATCGGCATTATGTGAATATAAGACGTAGCTTTAAAGTAGAGTTCTATACCACAACAGGACATATTGTTTCGTTCTGGCATCCATCTCGAACCAAATATAGTCTTAATCTTAGAGGAACAAGGATCAACATCTTATACGATCCGGCTGATCCACAATCTGCTGTGATTGCAGATGGGATTAGTGGAGGATGGAGTAAAGTTTGGTTTGTAGCATTTCTAGGTGTGGTGTTTTTGGGAAGTGGAGTGCTAGCTGTTATGTTATAACAAAAAGACCGTTGCTATTATAGAACGGTCTTTTTGCGTCTATTTATTAAATTAAAGGATTACCGATACTTCGCGTGCTTGAATATCTAATTCTTGAGCTGCCGAAGAGATTTGGGTGAAATCACTCATCGCTACTTGAATCTGTTGCTGGCTTTGTTCTACGGTGGATTGAGCTTCGTTGGTGCCTTTAGCGATTTTCTCAATTTCACGTGTAATCGCATCTACACTATCACGTACTTCAATAATAGATTGTTCTACCATTTTCGATAGCTTGCGTACTTCTTTGGCAACGATATCGAATCCACGTCCAAATTCACCGGCATGAGCGGCTTCTATCGCTGCATTTAAAGCAAGCAAATGCGTCTGAGAAGAAATATCCCGAATTGTCTGCACTACTCCTTGAATCGATAATGCCTGTTGCTGAAGGTTCATCAAAGTATGTTTGTTTTCAGCAGAGACATCTGCAATTTTGTTTATACTTTGCAATAATTCTTGACTGCGGTTAATCCCTTTATTGGCACGTTCACTCATATGATCTGCCATATTTTGTAGCTCGGTGACGACAGTAGTCATATGGTTTTGGCGCTGTGTAATATTGGTTGCGATTTTGGAGATACCAATAACTTGATGATTGTCGTCTTCGAAAATAGGCATATACGTGGCTTCTAACCAGATTGAGTTGCCGTTAGCATCCATACGTTCGATTTTATTTTGAAAGCTTTCTCCAGATAAAAGACTTTTCCAAAATAGTTCATATTGAGGACTGTTCACAAACTCAGGAAAACAAAAAGACCGATGATCCATTCCTTGCATTTCTTCACGTGTATAACCCATAGTACGAGCAAAGATATCGTTTACATAAGCTACACGTCGATGAGTATCAAATCGAATAATAGCAAGGTTATTCTCCAAAGCTTTGACTACTAAAGCATCCATTGATTGTTGATTATAGTTCTGCACAAGTAACTTCCTCTCACAAATAAAATCATCCAATTCAGCTATTCTTTTTTTTCAAAACGAGTAAGATCATTTAAGTAAGGATTATTTTTAGATAGAAGTCTCACGTTTATATTGATTATAATATCGACCATTTTCAAGCGTTTAATTAGGGTTAGAGCCATATATTCGATTATAAATTTACATATATATGGATGTATTGATACAAACTTCGATAAAAATACAGCGATAGATGTACAGTATATCCAAAATCATGTATACTTTTTGTCCGACCACGTAATCTTGATAATCTTTAGAGTGAAAGGACGATACCACAATGACAACCACACCGAATAGTACAGAGCAGATACAAGAACAAGTGATTCAAGATACAGCCCAATTTGTGAAATCGGTTCTTTCTGAGGATACGAGTGGGCATGATTGGTGGCACATTCACCGTGTTGTACAAATGACCGAACGTATTACAGCGACTGAAGGAGGCAATCGATTTGTTGCAGTGATGGCGGCTTTGCTTCATGATGTAGCAGACGAAAAGCTCAATGTCTCCAAAGAAGCAGGTATGCGTAAAGTAACCGATTGGTTAGATACACAATCGATCCCTCCAGCCGATGTGGAACATATAATAGAGATTATCGCGACTATGTCTTACAATGGCGGGAACAATCCTCCTGTACGTACACTTGAAGGACAGATTGTACAAGACGCTGATCGTCTGGATGCGATTGGAGCTATCTCTATTGCTCGCGTATTTGTTTATTCAGGGCATACCGGTCGTCCTATTCATGATCCTGATATTCCAGTCCGTACTTCAATGACTTCTGAACAATATCGCAATGAGAAGAGTACAGCTATTAATCATTTCCATGAAAAATTGCTCAAATTAAAAGATATGATCAATACGCCTTCTGCACGTATCATCGCGGAAGAACGTCATCAATATATGCAAGAATATGTAGACCGCTTTTACAAAGAATGGAATGGCGAAATCTAAATGAATAAGAATACATTAAGACTTGTAGTAGGGAAAAAGATATAACCCTACGCAAGTTTTTTTTGCATTCAGGTCAAACGCTTGTTCTGTACTTTGGAGAAATGTATACTTAAAAGTAAGGTAATACAGAATAAATGTGGCTATGATTGTATGGCTTGTCTAAGTAGTTATACGTTATTACACCTACTTCTAACTGATATTATTCTTATTGTATAGAAGGAAATACTTATCCATACAATACGATATACTACACAAAGGAGAGATGCACCATGAAACGTTTTTTCGATGAATTAGGTGAGCCTTATAGTATCTGGTATTTATTGCATCATGGCAAACCGGTACTGGTAGAATGCCCTAAATGTGCTGGCCCTGCTTCTATCACCGACAATGAATCAATAGAAATGCGATGTTCCCATTGTTTTTATATGCAAAAGTATCCAATGGACTATGATTATAGAGCAAGCGGGGTGTGTACATCTTGCGAGCGTTGGTTTAACGTGCAAGTGACAGACAAAGGTCAACAGCAACATAAAAATGTACATATTCGTTGCCCATACTGCCATACCAGTAATCAAGTACCTCTCAACAAAAAAACATCTCATGGATGTTCTTCTGGATTTGTGATTAAAGATGGGAAAGACCCTTTTTTTCAATTAAATCTATATTTGCTCACCCATTATCGAGGCAAATTGATCTGGGCAATGAATCATGAACATTTGAATTATCTTATTGATTATATTTCGGCTGATCTGCGGATGAAGCCTTCTTTGTATATTAAGCGTCATGCGTCCTATCGTTTACCGAAGTATATGAAAGATGCCAAAAATAGAGATGGGATCGTCAAAGCATTACAAAAGGTACAGCATAAGTATGAACATAGTCATAGTATAGTCTAATTGTATTTGCCCAAAGAGGAGGGAAATAATATGAATCCAAATCAACAGCAAATCGTTGATTTATATGAAAAAGGAGAATTACAACACGCCAAGTTTGATCATTTTGTAGAACTGTTGCCTGTGATGAATAAGATAGAAAATCAATGGCTCTATCTTAATGTGAAAAAGTGGGAAAGCAATCCGCTTACTACCCCTATTTATTATTTTAATGAAGATTGGCTGAATGAATTGGAGTATCAAGGAGGAACCATTACCAACGCTCGTAAAGATATTTTTCCTGATTGGGTGGATGATCAACATATACAAACGTGGTTAGAATTAGCTACGTTCGAAGATATTATTGATATTTTGCACAATACAGGCAAAACGCCCACACCTGAAATGATGGTGATTGCGATTAATTATTATTATGAGTACGATGCTTTTTTGGAATACGATGACGTGTTAGCTAGAATGGACAATCATTAAAATTATTGAAGGAGTTGTGTTCTATGAGTGAGTCAGATACATATCGGTTTCAGGTCAATCTTAGTGGAATGATTAATATTTTATCCAATCATTTATACAGTAATCCTAAAGTATTTTTACGTGAAGTTTTACAAAATGCTGTCGATGCTGTAACCGCGCGTTCGCAACAAGATGCTACTTATCAAGGAAGTATCCATCTTGAGTTAACAGGTTCAGGGGCTGGTTCGACATTGATGATCGAAGACGATGGCATTGGCTTAACAAGAGAAGATGTACATGAATTTTTGGCGATGATCGGTCAGTCGTCTAAGCGTAGTGGAGCAGATGCGTTTACACAAGAGACTTCCTTTATCGGACGATTCGGGATTGGACTGTTATCTTGCTTTATGGTGAGTGATGAGATCGTTATGGTGACTCAATCTGCCAAAGGTGGCAAAGCGCTAGAGTGGCGTGGTAATCCAGATGGTACTTATCATATTCGTGAACTAGAGACAGAATTATCCCCAGGGACGAAAGTATATTTACGTTGCAAGCCTGATTGTGAAATGTATTATGAATCTGAATTGTTGCAACAATGGATCTATGATTATGGTGCATTATTGCCCTACCCGATTACATTTCGTGATGAGCAGACTCAGCGCATTATTAACGATCAGCGTCCTGTATGGCTGGATGATCCAGAACGAGCACGAGGTCATCGTGATGAAGTATTGCAACTGGGACAGCGTCTACTCGGAGAGAGATTTCAAGATTATATTCCGTTGCGAACTGCTTCAGGACGTACAGGTGGTATCGCTTATATTTTGCCACACTCTGTGAATCTGAATGTGAAGAAATCGAATCGAGTCTATTTGAAATATATGCTAGTCTCAGAAAAAGCAGAAAACATTTTGCCAGACTGGGCGTTTTTTGTGAAAAGTATTATCTGGACAGATGAATTACAACCGACAGCATCTCGTGAACATTTCTACGAAAACGAGAAGTTGGAAGAAGTTCGTCAAGAACTAGGAAATAGTATTCGTGCTGAATTGCTACGTATGGCAGAATATGAGCCTGATCGATTGCAACGCATTATTCAATTGCATGCGTTATCAATGAAAGCTCTTGCGGTTGAAGATACATCATTTTTCCAGATTATTTATCGCTGGTTGCCTTTTGAGACAACATACGGTCGCCGTAAAGTACATGAATTACTAGCAGATAATCAGAAAATGTATTATACGACCAGTCTGGACGAATATCGTCAGATTACTCATGTTGCTTCTGCACAATCGTTATTAGTGGTAAATGGTGGTTATGTGTACGATGCAGAACTGATTGCTCTTCTTCCTGAAGTATGTGCAGAAGCGAATACAGAGCGCTTAATTCCAGAAGATGTCTCTCTTGCTTTTACCGATATTACGACAGAAGAGCGCAAGCAATATTATGAAGCCGTTCGTTATGCAGATGTTGCTTTGCAACGATTCCGCTGTCAGATTCAACTCAAACGGTTCAAACCGGAAGATTTACCAGCCTTATTTACTTTATCGCAAGAAGCTTCGGATTTGCGCTCTATTGAGACATCCAAATCAGTTAGCCCACTTGCTTTAACTTCTGTACTGCAAAGTCTAAGTTCTTCATTGCAACAGTCTGCTTATTCGACACTTTATCTGAATATAAACAATTCAGTCGTAGAGCGTATTTTCCAAGCTAAAAATGAAAGTATGATTGTTGTTGCTATCGAAATGTTATATGTAAATGCATTGATGATGGGTCACTATCCGATGAATAGACAAGAGATGCAAGTATTGAATCAAGGCATTGTTCGCTTTTTAGATTGGGGATTATCAGCGAATACAGATCAAGGAGGACATACCGAATGAATAACCAACCTGAACAGATCAATCCAGATTTTGAAGATATTATGGATCAAGCGTATAGTTTGCCTAATGGGAGAGCCAAAATCGCTTTGTTAGAAGAAGCGATTCGAATTGCAGACAGTCTTGGTGATGTAGAACAGGGCTATAGTGCACGCGAAGAATTAGTCGAAACTTGTACTTTTAGCGGTCACCCCATGAAAGCACTGGTAGCATTCTCATGGCTACTAGGTCAATTTGATCAACAACCAGAGGAGTATGATGATTTTACATTATTATGGTCATACAAATGGATTTTGGATTCGATTGCTTCGTTTCCAGAAGTCAGCCGAGCACAAATAGATGAATTATTAGTAGATATGCGTAAACGTTATGAACAATTCGGATATAGTGAACGTTCTTATTATTACTATCGCTTTTCACTACTTAAAGATTATGGTGAAGTGGAAGAAGCACAACAATTTTTAAATAAGACCAAAGCGATGGATCGTGATGAAATGAGTGATTGCGAAGCATGTGAACAACATCAATTCGTAGAGTTTGAAGTGATGAAAGGTAATGACGAGCAGATTATTCGCACAGCTAGACCTATTCTGAAAGGACGAATGACTTGTGGTGAAGTTCCTCATCTGACATTATCGAAAGTGTTAATGCCATTGTATCGTCAAGGTAAATTAGAAGAAGCAGAGAAATATCAAAAACAAGGCTATCGCCTGATTAAAGGCAATCGTGATTTTGTACTTCATTCAGGTGAGCATATGTATTACCTATTAAATATCGATCTTTTGCAGGCTTTGGAAGTATTCGAACAATGGGTTGGGTTATCTTTGGATCATGAGAATCCGCGTGATAAGATGATGTTTAATGCGTATGCGGCTGTACTGTTCAAGCGTCTGGTTGCCGATGGCAATGTGACATCTGTTAAATTACCAGCTAGCTATCCTTATCCTGAGGAAGCACATGATCTACCTGCTCTGGCTAATCGTCTGCAACAAATGGCACTAGAAACAGCAGGGCGGTTAGATCAGCGCAATGGTAACAGCTATTATACGACGTTAATTCAGCAATTATAAAAGCATCTATTATTTACAAGTTAGATACATTCGTTCATATCGCAGATACATGTTCTCTATATACTATGTTCAATGAATCAGTTATACAGAGGAGAGAATATGAAATGAATAGATCTACACGTAATCGTAATTCATTATCTAGCCAAAGACAGCTATCAACTGGACTCGGCAAAGCCAGTTTATTCATCGTAGGGTTGTTGCTTGTAGCAGGATGTGGTAATCAACCATCAACCCCTTCTTCTACATCTGCAACCTCATCGGCGCATGAGATCGTAGAACCGACTGTTACTGAGACAGAGAAGGCGCCGACTACAACAGAACAAGAATCATCTGCTTCTACTACTGATTCTTCATCTGCAACAAGTACTGTTACCGACGATGACACTGATATCTCTGGTACGACCATTCTGGAAGCTGCCAACAAAGGTACATTGCCTGATCTACCTGAAGGTCTATCATTGGGATCAAGTCGGTCAACATTAGTTCAGTTACAAGGTAAGCCTGAACTAGGTGGGACAGAGGGACCTATGCTGAGTTACGGCACACTCGATGTGACTTTCGATGCTAATGATCAAATAGTAGAATTCACTTCAGGGGCAGATGTTTACAAAAAATTAAAGATAGATACGGTTATCGCTAACTTAGGTACACCTGCTGAGACCAATGATACTTCGAAAGATATAGCTTATACAGCAGAAGCCACTTATCATCTGACCAATCGCATGTTTCCGAAATCTTTTCTTATTTTCTCGTATAACACTCAATCGCAGCATATAAATTATGTTCGATTGTATACTGATATCCAGTAATCCAAGCTGGAACCGAAGGCGCTCGTGAAGAGCGTCTTTTTGTTTTGAACGTAAAATGGTATTATTTGTATATATTATCTAGAAGAAGGGGAAGGTAATCATCTATCCACGTATTTTAGTAGTCGTTGGCATTATTGTGTTATTAGCTATTTATAATCATGAAGCCGATAATGGTCTTTTTCATATGGGATTAAAAGATCCTCATGATACGATCCAGAAAGCAACATTTACCTGTAATCCCACGTGGAAGAATGCTTCATGTATAGAGGCTTCATTTACACATCCAGACGATCTACAGATCATTGTAGATGCAATTGAACATGCGAAGCCCGTTGAAGGCATACTCGATATGTCTACAGAGTATAATGCAGAATTAGTTGATAATGATCAGACAACTCATCACTATTCGCTTTCACTAGGATTTGAACATAATGCACGTACAGAAGGTTTACTTTTAGATGGTGCGGATAGTCATCAAGGTTATCGTATTTCCAGTACAGATACGAATCGATTAAGAGATATGATTCTTCAAAGTACTACTTTTCCAGAAGGACTACTAGAGCCTACAGTACGAATCAGTGGGACAATGATTCCGTTATATTCAGGAGCATTTTGTTCGTCTAAGTGGAATCCAGAGACACATCAGTTAGAATCTATATGTGGCATACCACCAGCACCTGATATATTAGATCAAGAGATTGAGGGTCAAGCAATTTCAGTTGCACCTTCATCACAAATAAAAGTCGACTTTCCAACTAAGCCTGCTAAAATAGAATTATACATGGTAAAAAATGGAGAGCATTTTCCAGTAGAAGTAGATAGATCTGGAATGTACACTGTGCCTCTAGAGCGTGGTTATGCAAAGTATGTACTTTCTGCGACATGGAATAAAGATAATAACAGTCAGTATTATTTTGGCGTGTATATTCGTTAGATTGATGATCATTTTATTTTGCTAAAGGAGGATTTTTAATGAATTACAGTCAACGACTTCAGAATCTGGTGTTGCATTTTCAGACCGAATTGAATCGTATTCCTCAAGACGAATTTAGCGCCAAATCTCATCCAGCCAAATGGTCTAAAAAAGAAATTGTCGGTCATCTATGTGATTCGGCAGCCAACAATTATATACGTTTGGTCAAAATTGCTCTGTCTGATTATCCTATTCCGATCGAAGGGTATGATCAAGATCGCTGGGTAGAACTCAATGATTATCATAATAGTTATGATCCGTATGATGTGATTCAGCTCTGGATCAATCGCAATGTACAGATTTCGACAGTACTTGCTCAGATTCCAGAAGAAGATTATACCAAAGAAGGTATTTTACCTTCTGGAGAAAGTGTGACTTTGGAATGGCTAGCTGCTGATTATATCGAGCATATGATTCATCATTTCCGCCAGATTCTAGGCAATGAACGTATCGAGACGATGATCAACCAGAGTAAAAAGTCTAAAGTTGAACATAGCTAAATAAAAGAGTATATTCAGACAGATCATATTCCTCTATTGAAATAGGGATATGATCTGTATTTATGTTGAACGAAAATATCTAAAGAAAGTAGGTTATACATATGATCATCTCTGTTGTAGAACAATTGAAAGTGCATGAACTGGAACCTTTAGTGATCCGAAGTGAACAAGAAGGATTCAAACATCTTCGGCGATTGGTTAACGAATACGTAGCAGGAGAAAATACATTTTCAGGTGAAGGAGAAGCTCTGTATATCGTTCGAGAACAGGAGCAGATTATAGGAGTAGTCGGCTTGAATCAAGATCCTTTTTCTGATCATTCGACAGGTCGAATACGCCGACTGTATGTTCATCCAGACTATCGCCATCTGGGAATTGGCAAGCAATTGGTGCAAAAAGTGACTTCCGAAGCGAAGAAGTTCTATAATATACTTGTATTGTATACAAACAGTGAGCAAGCCAGTCAGTTCTATATACAGCTAGCATTTAAGCAAGAGCATGGCAATCCTCATCGGAGCCATTACAAAGTATTATAGCGTTCTCACATTTATAGGAGCTGATTACATTTTGCCGAAACAAAGAAAAAAATGGATTTTGATTATGATCTTTTTTGCACTTATTTTGAGTATGATTGCAACGGTACCAGGGGAAAAGTCTTATAATCAATGGTTGGTCGATCAATATAATTTGAAGTGTACCAGCGCTAGTGTAACCAGAGATTGCAGTATCAATGGACAAGCGATTGAATGGAAAGACAGAGCAGAACGTCATTTGTTTTTGTACAAAAAAACAACAGATGAATACTCAACCAATAAAGGGAATTTGACGATTGATTCTTTAGGGATATTCGGTCATTACTTTGATATTTCTTCCTCATAAATCCGTTTATATTGAAACGTTTACACAGCGTTAATATCTACTTATTTTATTTACAAAAATCATGATTGACAACGATAGTTCTCGACCTTAAAATGACGATAAGCCATACAGGCGAAGTTGAAATGAAGAGAGGGGACTATCATGCTGCAAGTCATCCGTAGAGTGCTGGAATGGTTGTTTGTCGATAACAAACAGGTATATCAATTCAGTGATGTGTTTTGTGAAGATAGCGGGTTTGTCGTCTATATTCCTGAACAGAAATAGCAGGTAGTCTATACAATGCTTATTATGATAAGCCATATGAATTTTTAAAATCAGCCGCAAGCATAAGATGAGTGATCATCTGGGTGTTGCGGCTTTTGTAATGCTTTCTAAACATACGTATAATAAAGGTGTACTAAATATATTTGTAAACAGAAGGGGATCACGTACATGTCAGAATTACAAAAAGCAACATTTGCAGGAGGATGCTTCTGGTGCATGGTTACACCATTTGAAGAATTACCGGGTATTCATGGGATTGTGTCTGGCTATACAGGTGGACATATCAAAAATCCAACATATGAACAAGTCAAAACAGGCAATACCGGTCATTATGAAGTGGTCGAAATTACATTTGATCCATCTTTATTTGCTTACGAGAAATTATTAGAACTATACTGGCCACAGACAGATCCTACCGATGATGGCGGACAATTTCAAGATCGTGGTACACAGTATCGTACTGCTATTTTTTATCATAATGAAGAACAGCAAGAGTTAGCGCTTCAATCCAAAGCAGAACTTGCAGCAAGTGGTCGATTTACACAACCAATTGTTACAGAGATTTTGCCTGCACCTGTTTTTTATCCAGCTGAAGAATATCATCAAGATTATCACAAAAAGAATCCTAAACATTATAAAGAAGATCGTGAACAATCCGGACGGGACGAGTTTATCGATAACAACTGGCAACAATCTTAAAATAGCTACCAGAAAGGAGTATATATGATGAAAAAATTACGTTCATTATTTGGTAAAAATTCCGATCCATCCACTGAACAAGATAACGACTCTACACAACAACAAGAAGCTTCAGTATCCGCGTCGGATCAGGAGCCAGCACAACAGCAAGTGAATCTAGCCAATCCTGAATTTCAAGAAATGGATCGGTTGCGTGAATTGTTTCAACAAGAAAAGTTCAATGAAGTCTTACAAGAGGTAGAACCGTATCGTTCATCTCTAGATACGTATGTAGTGAAAGAAGCATACGGTCTAACAGCTTTATCGTATTTTCGCTTAGAACAATATGAACAAGCACGAGCCACATTCGAGTGGTTAGCAAAAGAGTATAGTGATATCAATGATTGGTTTAATTTGATGACGTCGGCTATTCTAGCAGGTCATATCGATCAAGGTATGGAAGCTTATACACAAGCCAAACAATTACGGGCACAAGCTGAAGATGATGAAGGTGTACCGATTCCACAGATGATGTATTATGCTTGTCGTGCACTGGCAGATGCGAAAGAATATGATCGTGCATTTACTGTTTTAAATGAATTAATGGATATTTATAAGCAGCTTCATATTACAGATGATACCTTTTTGTATATGCGCGGAGTGCCTATGCTACCGCATGCGATGGAAGCAGTGAAAATTATTTTGACTGCTCGTAAAGACAAAATGGATATTGATACATGGTTTGCGATGTTAGATGCTTCACTGGATGAAGAAGGCAGAGAAATCGCGCGACAGACCAAACAGCAAATTATCGCTGTTCAATAAGGAGCAAAGGTGGATGAGCTATATCACTGAACTGAGAGAAGTTGTAGGAAGCAGACCTCTTATTATGGCTGGTGCTACAGTCGTATTGATGAATGATCAACAACAGATTCTATTGCAAAAGCGTGCCGATAATCATTGTTGGGGATTGCCAGGTGGAAGTATGGAACTTGGCGAGACATTAGAACAAGTTGCTAAGCGCGAATTGGAAGAAGAAACAGGACTGGTAGCTGTGCATTTGCAGCTACTGGATATCTTCTCGGGGCCTGAACTGTATTATCAGTATCTACATGGTGATGAAGTGTATAACGTAGTTGCGGCTTATGTATGTAGAGAGTATAGCGGTTCACTGCAAGCTCAATGTTCTGAAGTTCAAGAACTACAATTTTTTGATCTGTTTGATTTACCACAGATGATCAATCCACCTGATCTTCCCATAGTGCAATATTTTCTAAAATCATTTCTAGGAAATCATGATCATCCTATGATTGAAAGGAAGCCAAACGATTGAAAAAAACAATAATAGTCTTATTACTGATTCTAGTAGTAGGTTGTGAAAATCAATCTTCTTCACCACAACCTGCCACAGCTAAAGTTATCCAAACGCCTGATATGCCTGTGACTGATTCTGGCACACAGCCTTCTTCAAAAAAAGGTTTAACCACAGATCTGATCGAACAATACAAAGCCAAAGAAGCTACCAAAAAAGCGATAAAACAAAAAAAGATGATTCAGTTATATGTGCTACCTAATACTGATTCTGAATATAAAAAGTTACAAGCCCAAACATTAGAAAATATCGTGATCGCCAAAGTAAATATCAATCAGCAAAAAGTAACGACAGTCCGAACATGGATAGATCATTATCGCAATGGACAGCTCAAAGAACAAATGTTGTATAACAATGTTCCTATTCCAACAGGAGAACAACAGATGACGATCAGCTCTTATTCTAAAAAAGAAGATGATGGTCAAGAGAAGGTAGATATCACAATTCAAGTTGGACTCAGTTCTACGAGTCTAGAGTATACATATGTTCCAGTACATGCTTCTACTTCTATGTCGAGTACAATGTTAGATCAGCGCGCAATTCCGATGAACAAAACGATTGATCTTTCGATGCGTGTTAATAATGACGGTGAGCATACAGCGACAAGTAGTAATCTAGCCGAAACGATTAAAAATAATAAAGAAGTATTTGTACTACGTGCCAAATGGGTGAATACGTAGATTGTAAGAACTACATCCTCATAAATATTTATGATAAATTACCTATTTATGGTTGTTCAAATGAATCA
This sequence comes from Paenibacillus sp. KACC 21273, assembly GCF_028736095.1. Lineage (NCBI taxonomy): Bacteria > Bacillati > Bacillota > Bacilli > Caryophanales > Paenibacillaceae > Paenibacillus > Paenibacillus sp. KACC 21273. The sequence continues at coordinate 3,942,675 of NZ_CP117876.1, read as the reverse complement.
TTCCCACCTATAATGGACAAGTAATCGATAACAGTCATGGTATAGAAAAAGGGGATTTTACATTTTAGACAGAAAAGAGATGATCATATGGCGTTAAACAATCCAGCACTTAGCGAAAAAGCATTCTCGGATTTTAAAGAAAGTGACTTTAAAGCAGGTGCAATGACGGTTGGAGGTACAGTAGGAAAAACAATGGTACTTCTTGCTTTATTGATGGTTGCGGCAGTGTACACATGGTATTTGTATTATCAAGGACAAGATGTAACAGGCTTTTTGATTGTAGGTCTAATCGGTAGTCTGGTGACTTCATTAATCACTATTTTTTTCAAAAGAGCAGCGTTTGTAACAGCACCGTTATATGTGATTTTGAATGGATTAATGTTAGGAGCTATCTCGGCGTGGACCGATTATAGTTACCCGGGAATCGTCATCAATGCGATTTTGATTACTGTGGGTACGTTATTTTTGATGTTAGCGATCTACACACTACGTATTATCAAAGTCACACCAGGATTTGCACTTGGGATCGTGATTTGTACAGCATCAATAGCTCTTGTATATCTTATTGATATTATTTTAGGATTTTTTGGAATCAATGTACCGTTTATTCATGAAACAGGTTGGATTGGTATCGGTATTAGCTTATTTATCGTAGCGATTGCTGCACTTAACTTATTGTTAGATTTTCATTTTATTGAGACAGAAGCGCAATCAGGTGCTCCTAAATATATGGAATGGTATGCAGCATTTGGTCTGATGGTAACTTTGATCTGGTTGTATATGGAAATTCTACGTTTGTTATCTAAATTGAATAGCCGTAATTAAATAATCAATATAAAAGCTTTGTTCCTGATTGTAGGAGCAAGGCTTTTTTTGCACATTCAGGTTGAACGAAATCGCAAAGCCATTTATACTAAATCAAACTCATTATGGGTAGTGCTGAATCATTCGTATACTGCTACCTATTAACGTATAAGGAGGCCATTATTTTATGATATTAGAAGTAGCTAATTTACAAGTGAAAGCAAGTCAAACGTATGAGTTTGAACAAAGTTTTCGCCAGGCTTCACAGATTATTTCCAGTATGAAAGGGTACATATCTCATGAATTACAACGTTGCCTTGAAGTTGACAATCTATACTTATTGTTAGTCCGTTGGGAGACATTAGCTGATCATACTGAAGGATTCCGCGGATCAACAGAATATCAAGAATGGAAAAAATTACTGCATCATTACTATGATCCGTTCCCAGCAGTTCATTATTATGAAATTGTAGAATCATCTCAATCTTAATCACCGAAGGAGTGTTATAACTATGATTCGTATCGAGCAAGTTCCGCCAACTGATCTTCATTTGAGAACATTAATTCAGGCATTAGATAAAGATTTGCAACAACGGTATGACGAGGAAAATATTTATACGATCGATCTTGATCATCCAGATGCTTTTCACACTACATTTATGGTTGCTTATATAGACGATACACCGGTAGGTTGTGGCGCTATCCGACCATTGGATACAGACAGTGTAGAATTGAAGCGGTTTTTTGTTGATTCTACTTACCGTAGACAAGGGATTGCTGGCAACATGTTACAAGCATTAGAGCAAAAAGCGATTGAGCAAGGATGTCATTTTGTTCGTCTGGAGACAGGTGCAGAGCAGTTTGAAGCGACTGCTTTTTATGAGCGTAACGGCTATTATCGTATTCCTGTGTTTGCAGATTATGAAGATGATGGAATTAGTCTTTGCTATGAAAAGAAGCTAGATTTGGATAAATAAATGGAATTCCTGCGCTTTACCTGAACTTTACACAACACAGACTCCACGCTAACAATCATGACCTATATTTAAATCGATGGGTATGACACGCCATACATAGCGTAATCGCGATAAGGAGCAGATGAAATGTTGAAGAACATAGGTAAAACGGCTTTATTAATGGCAGGAATCAGTATTACAACAGCGGTAGCGAGTCCGCTTGTACATGCAGCAGAGGGTTCATCCGTTCCTCTTAGGCAATCAATCGAAGCAATGGGTGGCAAAATGTACTGGGATGGGGAAGACAAAGCTGCCTTTTTCCAATTGAAAAATGGCATTACAGGTTCAATCACAGTTGGTGAGAAGAAATATCGCTTAGCAGGCAAAAGCGGTACATTGGAACAAGCGGCTGAATTGCAACAGGGAGCTACTTATATCCCACAAACCTTACTAACAATGATTAATGCTGAAAATGCCAAATTCAATGATCCTACCGATGCAGTACCTGTGTTCGCAGTACAACCGACAGGGGAGACAGATGCTGTAGAATCCGGTGAAGATGCGGCTGACGATCCCGCGATCTGGCTCGATCCTTCCAATGCTTCGAATAGCAAGATTATTGCTACGAACAAAGGTGGCGGAATGTTAGTCTATGATCTAAAAGGGAAAGAATTAAAATCATACAGCACAGGTAAAATGAACAATACAGATCTACGTTACGATTTTCCTTTGAATGGTAAAAAAGTAGATATCGTTGGTGCAACCAATCGTTCGTCTAATACTGTAGACATTTTTTCTTTTGATGGCAAAACAGGAGCACTTACCAATATTTTGGCTAACTCGATCAAATCCAAAATGGGCGAAGTGTATGGATTTAGCTTGTATCATAGTTTGAAAACAAACAAATATTATGCGCTTGTTTTGGGTAAAGAAGGCGAATTTGAGCAATATGAATTAACGGATAATGGCAAAGGCAAAGTGAAAGGCACATTAGTACGTCATTTCAAATTAGATACACAATCCGAAGGTATGGTTGCTGATGACGAATACGGCACATTGTATATTGCTGAAGAAGATGCAGCGATCTGGAAATACAGCGCTGAGCCAGATGGTGGTAATCAACCATTAAGTACTGTAGATATCGCAGATGGACGTCGTTTGCACGATGATATTGAGGGCTTAACTCTGTATTACGGCGCAAATGGAACTGGGTATTTGATGGCTTCTAGCCAAGGTAATAATACGTATGCTGTGTATGATCGTCAAGATAATAACAAGTACATCTCTAACTTTACGATCAACGATGGAAAAGGAATAGATGGAACTACCGAGACAGACGGAATAGATGTATTAGGTGCTAATATGGGTAGCCAATATCCATATGGTGTATTTATTGCGCAAGATGATGAGAATTTGAAAAATGGTAAAAAGATTAATCAAAACTTCAAAATGGTTCCATGGCAATCTATTGATGCAGGTCTACATGAAGGTGTAGCAATGACAGACAATACTAGCCCTGATCCAAGAAAATTAGAAAATCGTCAATAAATTTCTAAGCGATGATAGAATAGTCAATCATGTACTAGCTATAAGTGTTACTTTCACAAAATACAGACAACATTGTATCTATAAGATACGTTTGTCTGTATTTTTTGTATTATCATCTGAATGTATCGTTTTAAAAGTCATATGTTCTATACCCATTTTCGATCAAAGCATGTATAATCTTCAAATAGAAAAAAAGATAGGAGTGAAGATAGATGTGGGGAATCGAACATTATTGGATTTTTATACTGTCTAGTATTTTGCTGAATATCACCCCTGGCAGTGATACGATTTATATTTTGAGTCGTAGTATTTTTCAAGGGAAAAAGGCAGGCATCATGTCAGTATACGGTATTATCTCAGGTTCATTAGTACATACATTGTTAGCAGGTCTGGGACTTTCTTTGATCCTTATGCAGTCTGCACTAGCTTTTAATATAGTCAAATGGATTGGAGCTGCTTATCTGATCTGGTTAGGGATACGTTCGATAATGGCGCGTCACGAATCGGCTCAAGCGATGCAAGCTGTAGATTCTCAAAGTAATCGTAAAGTATATCTACAAGGGATGATGACCAATGTACTGAATCCCAAAGTAGCTTTGTTTTACTTAGCATTTATCCCGCAATTTGTAAGCCCAGAACAGACGTATGGAGCGATTCCATTTATTTTGCTAGGACTTACATTCAGTACGACTGGCATCCTATGGTGTATGTTGTTAGTAGTCTTTTCAAGCAAAATGGCACATCGTCTACAATCTAGTCGTATCGCTACATACATGAATAAGATCACAGGTAGTATTTTTATCTTATTAGGTCTCAATCTGTTACGTACATCACGGAATGTCTCTTCATAATAAATCATTATAGGTGTACAAAAATAAAGCAACCTCTACCTACTAGAATAGGAGAGGTTGCTTTATTTGGATGCAATCGTTGTACTGGATATATGTTCATCTAACCAGTGAATCACATTAGCCGTTACTTCATCACGATTAATATCATTGAGCGTCTCGTGTCTGCTATCTGGATACAGATCTAGCTTAACATCTTGTAGACCTAACTGAAGATATTGTTGATACAATTGCTTGACCCCTTTACCATACTGCCCTACAGGATCACGTTCACCGCTAAATAAATACACAGGTTTATCCGTTGGAATACGCTTCATATGCCCGGGTTGATGAATCTCTAATAATAATTCAAAAAAATGAACATAGAAACGCACAGAAGGTAGCTTTCCGCAAAAAGGATCATTCATAAATAATGACACTTCATCAGGATCACGCGATAACCAATCAAATGTTTTACGTGGACGGGGGAGCCCTTTATTGTAAGAAGCAAATACAATGATATTTAATAGCAGACTACGATGCACCTGACCACGAAATCGTTGCTGAAGATGAGCAATTTGTTTACCGACTCGAAGCAGATTACGTTTCCCATTTGTGCCTGATAACATAAAACCATCATACAGATCAGGTTGCTCATACATTACTTTTTGAATAATAAAAGAACCCATACTATGTCCCATAATAAAAAGAGGTAACGTCGGGTGATGATCTCGAATCCATTTGGATAATTGGATCACATTTTGAGTCATCCAATAAAATCCGTTATCACCAGGATCGCCTAAATATTCTGGCCCTGAAGCGGTTAAGCCATGTCCACGTTGATCATGAGCATAGACGATAAATCCTTGAGCAGTAAGTGATTCTGCCAACCGTTTGTATCTTTTGGCGGTCTCAGACATGCCATGAGTAATCTGAACAATACCACGCACAGGTAGCTGATCGGCTTGATCTTCTGGACGCCACTCATACACATGTACAGCAACATCTTCAGGATCAGTCATAGTAAATGTATGTTCGAGCATCCTATCCCTCCTTGCAAATAACCTGTACAAATCTACACAATCGATGTAGGTTTGTACAGGTCTATTTTGGTATTATTTACAAAATACAATCTAAGCAATGTTAACCATGTATTCTAATGATTGAATCAACATTAAAGTGAAGTCATACAAAGCTAGAAATAGATATCATTGAAGTCAGTATCGCTACATTATTTATGGCAAATAAGAACGAATGACCGTACAATGACCATCTAATGTGTATTGTCCTAGATTAGCAGGCAATAAGAAGCATTGTCCACCTTTTACAGCGACATTTTCATTACCCCATGCAATTGTACCTTCGCCATCAGCAATCACTAGAATAGTAAAACTTTCTGCTGTAGTCGCTAATTCCCATGCACCGTCGACAATACCTTTTTCAACAATAAAATAAGGAGAAGCCGCAAGTTGTAACCATTGTCCGGCAGCAAGACCATCTGTTTTCATTGTTGTTGCGCCAGCACCTTCATAAGCGATCACATTAAGAGAATCTTCAATATGAAGTTCACGAGGCTTACCGTCTAAACCTGGGCGATCGTAATCATACAGACGATAGGTAGTATCTGAATTTTGTTGAATTTCAGCAACCAATACGCCTGCACATAAGGCATGTACAGTACCGGCAGGAATATAGAATGTATCGCCTGCTTCTACCGAAACTTCTTGCAGTGTATCTGTAATTTTATTATTCTTAATCGCTTCTGCTAATGATTCACGAGTTACGCCTTCTTTAAGGCCATAAATGATCTTAGCGCCTGGCTTAGCAGCAAGTACATACCACATTTCGGTTTTGCCAAGTTCACCTTTAGGAAGCCCTGCATAATCATCTGTAGGATGAACTTGAACCGAAAGATCGTCATTGCAATCCAGTAATTTGATTAACAATGGAAAACGTCCGTTCACTTCAGATACCCCTTTGGTACCGAACCAATCACGACCGAATTTTTGCGTAAGTTCGGTTAAGCTGACACCATCCAACTCGCCACCGATTACAGAAGTAGTTCCATTCGGGTGATCCGCGATCATCCAGCCTTCACCAATCACACCTTCAGGAATATCCCAGCCAAATTGTTCAAGGGCACGTCCGCCCCACACACGTTCTTTAAATTCCGGTTGAAATTGAAGCGGGTATGGATTAGTCATTATTATCTCTCCTCCAAGTGTAGTAGGTATACAACCGTTCTATGTATCCTATGCATTTTGTCTCTCCAAGCAATCTGTATCTATCTTAACGTGCAGATTGGAAAAATTCCAGACGCTCTCCATCCGGGCCACTAAAGAAAAAGTAGCGACTGCCATTAGGTAAAGTCGTAATCTCGGTATCCAATTCGTGCAAATTCAGTGCTTGAATGCGTGCATATTCTTGTTCAATATCATCTACTGCAAAAGCGACATGGTGCACTCTGCCTTCATTAGCGAGCTCACCTGTGTATCCTTGCACCAATTCAAGTTCAGTTTGCGATTGATCTGGAAAAGCAAGAAAAGCGAGTTTGATATGTTCATCGATATGTCCAGCATTTTCAAGATGCTTCAAACCTATAACATCTTCATAAAAAGCAATCGACACTTCTATCGATTTCACCATAATACCTACATGTTCTAGTTTGCGTACAGCCATCCATACTCACTCCTTCAATATAATGTTACATCACATACAGCAGGGCATACTTATTCATGATGTTGGCGATCCTTTTTTCTCAATCGCAATCAGATAAGGTGCATCTTGTCGTTGCAATTGGCGGTACATAATCGATTGTGCTATCGCGACAGGCAGAGTAGAAGCCCACGCTTGCACAGCTTCTGCTTCCTCAGCGCCACCGGGATGCCCCGGATACAGAACAATCGTTAGTATACCTCGAATAGCTAATAGATCAAAAGCAGATGCCAAAGCAGTCAATGTTGAATCCGGTTCAGTAATAATACTCAAATCTCCTGAAGGAAGATAACCTAGATTGAACATGATCACTTGGATTTTACCATGTAAATGATCAGGAATATACTGGTTCATTGTAGCATGACTATCCAGAATCAGTTGCACAGGAGCAAGTACAGTATGCTGTTCCTTGTCTAAACGCTCCTGTGTGCGATCAAGAGCCTCTTGCTGAATATCAAAGCTGAATACCTGACCACTTCTGCCTACGGTCTTAGCAAGCATCAGTGTGTCTACACCTGTACCAGCAGTTGCGTCTATAGCATAGCCGTTGTGAGCATCCAGACGCTCTGCAACCAATTTGTGTGCATAACTCAAAACAGACAAAAATCCCATGTTATAATGCTCTCCAATATTTACTTTGCCATGTATCACGTTGCTTCAATTCATCATCGATTCCGTTAAGTACTTCCCATTTGCGTAGACTCCACATTGGACCGATTAATAGATCACGAGGTGCATCTCCTGTAAGACGATGAACAATCATATCAGGTGGCAAAATTTCAAGAGTATCTACAATCAATTTGATATATTCATCTTTTTCCAAGAAGCGTAACAATCCAGCTTCGTATTGTTTGACCATCGGTGTTTTGCGCATTAGATGAAGAAGATGAATTTTGATGCCTTGCACATCCATCTGAGCTACAGCACGGCCTGTATCTAACATCATTTCATGTGTTTCTTGAGGTAATCCATAGATAATATGCGCACATACTCGAATACCACGAGCACGCAATTTGGCTACAGCTTCCTCATAGCATTGACTATCATGAGCACGATTAATAAGTGTAGAAGTGGATTCATGAATCGTTTGCAGACCCATTTCGACCCACAGATAAGTCCGTTCATTTAATTCAGCTAGATAATCAATAACATCATCAGGCAAACAATCAGGACGAGTTGCTATCGATAATCCCACAACTCCCGGTTGCTTCAAAATAATTTCAAAATATTCGCGTAATTGTTCTACAGGAGCATACGTATTCGTATAGGCTTGAAAATAACCAATATACTGTGCATGAGGCCATTTCTGGTGCTGACGATCACGAATATGATTAAATTGAGTCACTAGATCGTCACGACGACTGCCTGCAAAATCGCCTGAACCACGAGCGCTACAGAATGTACAACCGCCTTTAGCAATCGAACCATCACGATTCGGACAGGTAAATCCAGCATCTAGTGTTACTTTGAATACTTTATTTCCAAATTGTTCACGCATCTCTGTATTCCACGTATGAAACCTTTTATCACTCCATAATAGGGGAGTGGATGTATCTTGAGTTGTAAGCATAGTGAAGCTCCTTCAATCGTTCTTCATTAAGTATTTAACAGTTCGTTAACATGTATAATATCTCTCTAATCAGGTTATATTGTAACAAAAATCTAGATTTAAAAGATAGCAACAGGTGACGAAGTTCAAAATATTATTTGCAAAATAAATGATTTAAAATTAAGGTTCGCTTCATTTCTACAAAAAAGGGGTAATCAAAGGTAGAAACGTCTTAAAAGCTTAATTTTTTCATAGTTTATCACGATACCCATTTAATTTTATAACGAAAAATGGTAGACTATGATTGCTAAATTTGTTGGACCCCAATTCCAAATATAGAGAAAAGGATTTCCTGATCTGCTTGCAGAGAAGGGAGATCCTTTTTTCCTGTGTCCAGATAATGATGCAGATAAATGCTTTACATTTGCTCATTTCTTCGTCACAATAATGCCTTAGTAGTAGGATCACTATATAGACCATTGAAATCGGAGGAACGACATGCGTTTACGAGGTAGAAAAGGAATACGTGAAGGATTGGAGCAGCAGGAAGATTTAGTCGTGCTGAATCCTGAACAATATAAAGGAAAATGGCAAGAGCGTTTTGGAAATGATCTGCCGATTCATGTTGAATTTGGAATGGGCAAAGGAAGATTTGTCAGCCAAATGAGTGTCAAACATCCAAATGTCAATTATATCGGCTTCGATATGTATGATGAATTGGTACGCCGTGCCAGTGAGAAAACAAGAATGGCATGGGAAGAAGCAGAACGTGGAGAACCGACGACAATCCAGCTAGCTCGCGCAAATATCGAAAAAATTGAAGAGGTATTTGCTCCTGGTGAGATTGAGCGAATCTATCTTAACTTCAGCGATCCATGGCCGAAAAAGAAACATGGTCGTCGTCGTTTAACACATCCACGCTTTTTGGACATGTATTGTAAATTGTTAAATACTCGCGGTGAAATTCATTTCAAAACCGATTCTGAAACGCTATTTGAATTTTCACTAAATTCATTTGCTGATTACGGTCTACAAATGACGAATATTAGCTTGAATCTTCATCGTGATGGTATCAACGAAGAACATGTCATGACAGAATATGAAGCTAAATTTATGGGCAAAGGGATGAATATTCATCGTTGCGAAGTATTGATCGGTGAAGACGTTTTGCGTGAATATCAAGCGATGCGTCTAGATAAATATTAATTTATAACATAAAAAAAGTAAGGTCTTATCCGTTAATTTAGGATAAGACCTTACTTTTTTCTACCATTTCAGCAATGCTATGAGCACTTTGTGTTGGATTATAACGATCAATCTGAGCTATATTTTGCTTACGTTGCTCTGCAACAGCGTCATAATCATTAATCAACAATTCCATCCATTCGGTAACCACATCAATCGATGTAATCGGTTCTCCCCAACCTTGTTGCGTAAAATACTGAGAATTTTTTTCTTCTTGTCCGGGTAAAGGGTTATAAAATAACATCGGGATCGCTTTAGCCAATCCTTCAGTACATGTCATTCCTCCTGGTTTGGTTACAAGAAGATCGGATACTTCCATCAATTGATCAATTTCATTAGTGTATCGAATCAAATGAATATTAGGATGATTAAAGTTCACATTCTGCTTAGCTTTGCGATAAGCTTTCTCATTGTTACCAAAACAAAAAATAAATTGGATCTTATCGCTGAAGCTGGTAAGATACGCATTTACCACATCATCGCTCATCAATCCCCAACCGCCGCTCATCACTAGTACTGTCGGCATATTTTTAAGTCCAAACTTCTGTTGAAATTCGACTTTGCCTGTATGTTCCCAAAACTTTGGATGTACAGGAATCCCAGAGACTTCAATTTTCTGAATCGGTACACCACGCTGAATTAATTTGGAACGTACATCAGGTGTAGATACCAGATAACGGTTCACCTCTGGACTCACCCATGTACCATGAGCATCATAATCTGTAATCACCATACATAACGGTGTACGCAGTCCTAATCGTTTGAGCCTTGAAATCACAGCTCCCGGAATCGGATGTGTACATACAATCACATCTGGTTTTAATTGCCGAATCACATTATGTGTATGTGTATAGAAGAGACGATGTAAAGCTAGCGTGGCTAGCCGATTGATTGATTTTTTGTATTGGCTGCGATACATCATACGCACAAGTCGTGGCTGCGAGATGACCGTTTTTTTGTATGCGGTTAGGATGAGTGGAGCCACTTTAGGATTAAGGAAACTACCGAGTTCCAGTACCTTAGTCTGAATATTCGGTGAGATTTTGCGTAAACTACTTGCTAGTGCGTAAGCAGCTTGTGTGTGACCAGAACCAAAACCTTCCGACAAAAGCAGCACTCTATATTTTGACACGTCCAGTTCACCTTTTCTGCAAGGTATTCTCTAATAAAATGGAGTAGAGGAAGCAAACATTCCAGCTTTCTCTGTAATACTACTGTAACAATCCGGTAATATTGCTAGAATAGCCTCTTTACGGCCATAATGCAAATGTACCCATCGCTACCGATGTTCCAATTGCAGCTCCAACCAGTACATCTGAAGGATAATGTAATCCTAAATACATACGAGACACAGCAACAATCAGTGCGAATGGTAACAGCAACAGAATCATGAGTGGATCTGTCAGCATAAATGGAACAGTAACGGAAAAGATCGCTGTGGTATGTCCTGATGGAAACGAATGGTCTGTTAAAGGATTGCGGAACGTAATCGTTTCAGGGATAGCTAAGTATGGACGAATACGCGGGTATAGCTTTTTAACAATAGCTACAGGAACATGGCTAATCGCTAGTGCTACAGCTGCTTGGAGACCTGCGCGGCTCCAAGGAAATGGCGCTAATTGCCATACTGCCAAAGTCGCTATAATCGTGAACGTAGCTCCGCCTAAATTCGTTAAGTAGTAAAAAAATAAATTTAGGAACTTATTATGGAGCCTTGAGTTAAACCATCTAAAAATGTGTTGCTCCATCGTTTGTAGGCGAATAAGAAACTGACGCATGAGAGACCCCCGTATTAATTGCCAATTTTCGGCTTATATTCATCATATTTTTATTCAGTACGCTTTTCAAGCTTTATAACGTTAACAGAGTGTTAAAATAGATACAACTTTTGTAAGTTACCCAATAGTTTAAACCTGATTTGCAAAATAATCCAAAAGTATTTCTTATTACCCTTACCCGAGAATGGCAAAAGTCATTCACATGCGCCTTAACCAATATGTAAATCGTTATCAATAACATGGTTCAACTCAAATAAATACGTTTAAAAATTCAAAGAAATACACCCACAACTCAATCAGTCATCATAGCTTCATTATTTATCCTCATACAAATCCAACACCATTAGCAATAAAAATAAGCAAATAGAACATAAATAGGCATAAAATGGCGTTAAACCTTGTTCTGTAACATTTATTGCATATAACTCGTCGTAATTCCATGGTTTTTAACCGTATACCCTCTTTTAGAATTTTGACAAATCCATAAAAAATGTGCAAAATCTTAATGTCGCTTGTAATCGTTTTGTAACATAACTTTAATGTTCGTCATAGTATAATCATCTGGGGTGAAAAGTTTTAAAGCGACTCATGCTAAAAATTAAATTTAAAATGTGACGTCTTGAAATTAGTGATCTAGAGAAAAAGAATGAATTTGTTATATTGTGGTTTTAAAATTTAAGGAGGTTCACAGTTATTATGGGAAACATTATTGATGCTATATTTATCGTGCTCCAGGTTCTACTGGCAGTTATCGGTGTATATCAGTTTTCATTCTCGCTATTCGGAATTGTTAAAAGGAAAAAAAGAGCGGATCATGCTCCACAGAAATCATTTGCTGTTCTAGTTGCAGCGCACAATGAAGAGACCGTTATTGGAGCATTAATGGAAAATCTAAAAAATATGGATTATCCGGCTGAACTATATGATGTGTTTGTTATCTGTGATAACTGTACAGATGGTACAGCAGATATCGTACGTAGCCATGGAATGAACGCTTGTGTACGTACGAATCCAGCAGAACGCGGTAAAGGATACGCGATTGAATGGATGCTAAGAGAATTGTGGAGTATGCCTCGTCAGTACGATGGTATCGTAATGTTTGATGCTGATAACTTGGCAGATCACAGATTCTTGACAGAAATGAACAACGATATGTGTGAAGGTGCACGTGTTATTCAAGGTTATATTGATACAAAGAATCCAGAAGATTCTTGGATCACTGCTGCTTATGGCGTATCTTACTGGTACATCAACCGTCTATGGCAATTGTCCCGTCATAATTTGAATATGGCGAACTTCCTTGGTGGTACAGGTATGTGTTTTGAAAATGAACTATTGAAAGAAATCGGATGGGGCGCAACAAGCCTTGTAGAAGATTTAGAATTTACAATGCGTTGTGCAGAAAAAGGAATCTATCCGCGCTTTAGCTATGATGCAAAAGTATTTGATGAAAAGCCGTTAACATTCAAAGCTTCTTCTCGCCAACGTTTGCGTTGGATGCAAGGTCACTTTACAGTAGCTCGTCGTTATTTCTTCCCGCTATTATGGAAAAGTGTAAAAGAAATGAGCATTATCAAATTCGACTTGGCATTGTATAGTGTCAACGTATATATCGTTTTAATTACATTCTTAATGACTGCTGCTATGTGGATCGATACATCTATTCTAGGTGGACCACATATCGCTACTATCTATAATTACCTGCCAATGTGGGTAGCTATTACAGCAATTGGTGCCAATGTTGTTACTTTTATTCTTGCAATGGCATTAGAAAAAGTGAAGTCTTGGAAAGTATATCTATACTTGTTATTGTTCCCTATCTACGGTCTATCTTGGTGGCCAATTACGTTTTATGCTTTCTTCACACAAAACAACAAACAATGGAGCCATACGCAACATACGCGTGTTGTACGTTTGGAAGAAGTACAAAGCAAACAAGGTTAATCTCTCTTGAAGCTACACAAAGATATCTCACTCAAGAACCTGTATAACAGTCTATCTGTTGTACAGGTTCTTTTTATAAGGAAATATAAATGGCAGTTAGAATGAACAAAGCAATAAATAACAGGCAACATAAATTAGAATGATTAAATAAGATTTCAAATGTCTTATAAATCAATGATTATTTTATGTTTATAAAAGGCTTGTATATATTAAAAATATATGGTATACTATTTTAGTACGTGATTGAGATATACAAAGTAGAAGCTTTGCTTCTCACCTGCCCGATAATAGTCGGCTGGTTCATTGATCTGAATGTAATAACAAGAATTTGTCTTGTTATGGATATGAGCTGATCAAGGGATGCAGGTGACTAGACCTGCATCCCTTTTTGATTTCTATATTTAATATAGTTGTACGATCATAATATGGAGGTGGAAAGTTATTAGTAAAGAACATATGATCAATGACGAAATCCGGGTTAAAGAAGTACGCCTGGTTGGTGCTGAAGGTGAACAGATCGGAATTACGCCTACTCGTGAAGCATTGCAGATGGCAATCGATTTGAACATGGATCTTGTAAATGTAGCTCCACAAGCGAAACCACCTGTATGTCGCATTATGGACTATGGTAAATTCCGCTACGAGCAACAGAAGAAAGAGAAAGAAGCACGCAAAAACCAAAAGATCGTTGATCTTAAAGAAGTATGGTTCCGTGCTAACATTGAGGAGCATGATTATCAAACTAAACTCCGCAATGTTGTTAAATTTTTAAAAGATGGCGACAAAGTGAAATGCTCGGTCCGCTTCCGCGGTCGCGAAATTACACATGCAAGTATTGGTCAAAAAATATTGGATCGTGTAAAAGTTGAAGTTGAAGAACTTTGTACAATAGAGCGCCAACCAAAATTGGAAGGCCGCAGCATGATCATGATCTTGGCGCCGAAAAATTAAAAGGGGGATATTAAAATGCCGAAAATGAAAACTCATAGTAGTTTAAAAGGACGCTTCAAAATTACAGGAACAGGTAAAGTAAAACGCTATAAAGCGTTCAAAAACCACTTGCTTTCTCACAAATCCAAACGTCAAAAACGCGTTTTGGGAACAAACCCGTTGATGTCTAGCGGTGATGTAAAACGTTTGAAACAACAATTATCTAATCTTAAATAATTTTAATTTACTGGGAGGTTTACTGATATGGCAAGAGTGAAGGGCGGATTCGTCACACGTCGCAGACATAAGAAAATTCTTAAATTAGCAAAAGGTTACTTCGGTTCGAAACACCGTATTTTTAAAACTGCAAAAGAGCAAGTTAACAAATCTTTGGTGTATGCTTACCGTGACCGTCGTCAAACAAAACGTAACTTCCGCAGATTGTGGATCGTTCGTATTAACGCAGCAGCACGCATTAACGGATTGTCTTACAACAAATTGATGCACGGTCTTAAATTGGCTGGCGTTGATATTAACCGTAAAATGCTAGCTGAATTGGCTGTAAATGATGTTAACGCGTTTAACTCATTGGCTAATGTAGCTAAAGAAAAAATTAACGCATAAGATTTATTCTTATGAGTTGCATAAAGAGCCGTCGGATGATCCGGGGGCTCTTTTTATACGCAAATTAGTAGCAAAAAATACATAGTAATAAAACATAACATGAAAATCGCGATTTAACGCATTAAAACGTAAAATGTGTAAAGAGTATGAACGGTAATATTACATGGGTTTAACATAAAATAGTATTTTCTTACATAATAAAGCGCTTACAGAAAATAAAATCGTAAATTAATTGACCAATAGTAATTTAAATAGTAGATTTTCTTACCACTTGATTGTATAATTTGTTCATCGACTGTTAAATCTGCACCTATAACGAATGTTGAGCTCGATAAGGGTAAAAATTGTTCGTATCCAGACAGAGAGGCAGCAGATCATAGCTTATACTTCTAAGGGGGAAAAAGATTCATGAAGAAGGCGTACAAACTTTCACTCATTATGTTGCTAGCATTTTCATTGGTATTAGCAGCTTGTGGGAACAAAAGCAACGGTACTGACAACGCAGGGAGTGGCGATGCTACAGGCGGAGCAGCAAAAAGCGATGTTAAAATTGGTATGGTAACTGACGTAGGTGGCGTAAATGATAAATCATTTAACCAATCTGCTTGGGAAGCTCTTGAAAAAGTACAAAAGGAAAGCGGAGCAGAAGTTAAATATCTGCAAAGTAAATCCGATCAGGATTATATTCCTAACTTGAATCAATTTGTAAAAGGTGATTACAGCTTAACTTGGGGTATTGGTTTTAGCTTAGCAGACGGTATTGCTACTGTTGCTAAACAAAATCCAAATGCAAAATTAGCTATCATTGATAGTGTAGTAGATGCTCCTAACGTTAAATCTGTAACTTTCTCTGAAAATGAAGGTTCCTTCTTAGTAGGTGTAGTAGCAGGTAAAATGACAAAATCCAACAAAATCGGATTTGTCGGTGGCGTAGATAGCCCATTGATCAAAAAATTCGAAGTTGGTTTTAAAGCAGGTATCAAAGCAGTAAACCCTGATGCTGAATTGCTTGTTAACTATACAGGTGCATTCGATAAACCTGATCTAGGTAAAGCAGCAGCAGCTACAATGTACAACGATGGCGCGGATATCATTTTCCATGCTGCTGGTGGTACAGGTACAGGCGTATTTAACGAAGCAGCTTCCCGTTCTAACTCTGGTCAAACGGCATGGGTTATCGGTGTAGATAAAGACCAATCACTAGAATTCGGTGATAAAGTGACTTTGACTTCTATGGTTAAACGTGTAGACGTTGCTGTAGAAAAAGTTTCTAAGGAAGTCGTAGATGGTACATTTGCTGGTGGTACAGAAGTATTGGGACTTAAAGAGGATGGCGTAGGCTTAGCAGATACTTCTTCCAAAAACGTTCCTGCTGATGTAATCAAACTCGTTGATGATTACAAAGCTAAAATTGTTAGCGGCGAATTGAAAGTTCCTAGCGAGTAATTACTTGATCATTAATATGCTTTTCAAATAAAAACAACAACAAGGCTGGTTCATAGACACTAGCCTTGTTGTCACGTTTATAACCTGATGGTTCGATGTAAATATCAGTTGTCGTTTCGGAAAATCTCATAATTTTAGCTTTCGGTTATAGACAGTTCTTGCTGTCTGTACCAATCAATACGCTTATAAGGGTGATCTCATGGGTGCAGCAACCCCTGTGGTAGAGTTGAAACAAATTACAAAAGTCTTTCCTGGTATTATTGCCAATGATTCTATTAGCTTTAAGCTGCACAAGGGAGAAATTCATGCTCTTTTAGGTGAAAATGGTGCAGGTAAATCAACATTGATGAATATTGTATTTGGTCTTTATCAGCCTGAAGAAGGTAGTATCGAAGTTAATGGAGAACCTGTGATCATTGACAGTCCTAACAGAGCGATCGAGCTCGGGATTGGTATGGTGCATCAGCACTTCAAACTCGTTCAGCCATTTACAGTTACTGAGAATATCATTCTGGGTTCAGAACCGAAAAAGGGAACCCGAATCAATTATAAAAAAGCGACTGAAGAGATTCGTCAGCTTTCAGAGCAATATGGTCTGCAAGTCAATCCAAATGCCAAAATTCATGATATTTCAGTAGGTATGCAGCAACGGGTAGAAATACTGAAAACATTATATCGTGGAGCGGAAATTTTGATTTTTGATGAACCAACAGCAGTATTAACTCCGCAAGAAATTTCGGAATTGATGGAAATTATGAAGCGTCTTGTGGCCGAAGGAAAATCGATTATTTTGATTACACATAAGTTGAAAGAAATTATGCAAATTGCCGACAATGTAACTATTATTCGTCGTGGTAAAGTAGTCGATACCGTCAAAAAGTCAGAAACGACACCACAAGAACTGGCTGAAAAAATGGTCGGTCGTAATGTTACTTTCAAAGTAGACAAAAAGCCAGCTGAACCAGGCGATGTTGTATTGCAAATGGAAAATATCATTTCTAACAACAAAGAAGGCGCAGCTATTTTGCAAGGATTGAATTTAGAAGTTCGAGCAGGCGAAATTTTGGGTATTGCCGGTGTTGATGGTAATGGTCAAAGTGAATTGATTGAAGCACTAACCGGTCTACGTCATGTAGATGGAGGTACTGTCAAATTACTTGGTAAAGACATCACTAATTTGTCTCCACGTAAAATTACAGAATCCGGTGTCTCTCATATTCCAGAAGACCGTCACAAACATGGTCTGGTACTCGACTTTTCAGTGAGTGAAAATATGGTTCTAGAAACGTATTATAAAGCTCCATTCAATAAAGGTGGATTTTTGAACTTTGATGCGATTGATAAGCATGCTACACGCCTTGTCGAACGCTTTGATGTGCGTACACCAAGTATTGCTACACATGCCCGTTCACTGTCCGGTGGTAATCAGCAGAAAGCGATTATTGCGCGTGAGATTGATAAAAATCCTACATTAATGATTGCTGCTCAACCTACACGTGGTCTGGATGTTGGTGCGATAGAATTTGTACAACAACAATTGATTGCACAGCGTGATCAAGGTAAAGCGGTATTGCTGATTTCATTTGAACTGGATGAAATCATTAACGTATCTGATCGCATCGCTGTTATTTATGAAGGACAAATTGTAGGCGAAGTGCTACCAGACAAAACCAATGATCAGGAATTAGGCTTGATGATGGCAGGAAGCACCGCGAAGAGAGGTGCAGCACATGAATAATATTCTCAAAGCGATTACCAAAGATTCGTTTGTGTTGCCAATTGTTGCAATTATTATGGGTCTGATATTAGGTGCGATTGTTATGCTGATCGGCGGATACAATCCGATAGATGCTTATTCTGCATTGCTCACACGTGTATATGGTGATCCTTATGATTTCGGTGAAGCTATTCGTGAAATGACACCTTTGATTATGACAGGTATGGCGTTTGCTTTTGCAGCACGTGCTGGACTATTTAATATCGGTGGCGAAGGACAATTTCTAATTGGAATGACAGCTGCTACAGTGGTTGCTGTGAACCTTCATGGTCTACCAGCTTATATCCATGCACCGCTTGCGATTATTGCAGGAGCTGTCTTTGGAGGATTGTGGGCGGCTATCGCTGGTTTCCTCAAAGCAGTTCGTGGTGTTAATGAAGTTATCTCCTGTATTATGTTGAACTGGATCGGTCTGTATCTAGCTAACTTTGTGATTAATCACTTTATGTTGTTGCAAGGTCAAAACC
Organism: Paenibacillus sp. KACC 21273; assembly: GCF_028736095.1. Taxonomy (NCBI): domain Bacteria; kingdom Bacillati; phylum Bacillota; class Bacilli; order Caryophanales; family Paenibacillaceae; genus Paenibacillus; species Paenibacillus sp. KACC 21273. Next base: position 3,924,065 of record NZ_CP117876.1, on the reverse strand, counting down.
GTTCTGAAGATATTCAACCAAGTGCATCTATTGCTATCATGTGGTTATCTGAAATGATGGGTAATGCTCGTGTGCACTGGGGGACAGCTATTGCTCTGGCTGCGGCTGTGTTCTTCTATGTATTTATGTGGAAAACAAAACAAGGGTACGAGCTTCGTGCTGTAGGTTTTAACCAGGATGCTTCCAAATATGCAGGGATGAACGTGAATCGCAACATTGTTAAAGCGATGTTTATCAGTGGTATGTTTGCAGGTCTAGCAGGATCTTTTGAAGTACTTGGTGTATTCCAATATCAATCGGTTATGGCAAGTTCACCAGGAACTGGATTTGATGGAATTGCCGTAGCTTTGATTGGTCTCAATAATCCATTCGGTATTATTTTAGGTTCGATTCTATTCGGTACATTAACGTATGGTTCAGCAGGGATGAGCTTTAGTGCTGATGTTCCACCGGAGATTGTACGGATTGTTATCGGAGCGATTATATTCTTTATTGCAGCGCAAGGCATTGTACGTTGGGTCTTAAAACCTTTTTATGCTAAACGTAAGAAAGAGAAGGTGTTGTAATGGACGTGTTGACTATTATTGGACAGCTGATTAATACGACGCTAGTCTTTGCTACAGCACTTATCTTTACATCTTTAGGCGGTATTTTCTCAGAGAAATCTGGGGTTACTAATCTAGGGCTAGAAGGTTTGATGATTTTTGGTGCGTTTGCAGCAGGCGTAGCAGGATTTTATGCTCAAGATGCAGGATTAAGCGGCTTTGGCGCAGCTTGTATCGGTGTATTGGCAGCGATCGTATTTGGAGTATTGGTTTCATTGATTCATGCTGTAGCTTCGATTACGTTCAAAGCGGATCAGGTTATCAGCGGTATTGTAATTAACTTCTTGGCTGCTGGTAGTACATTGTACATGGTTAAATTGTTATTTGATGGTGCAGGTGAAACAGGTTTGATCTCTGGGTTTGATAAAGTAAATATTCCTTATCTATCTACTATTCCATTGATCGGCGATGTCTTTTTCCATGCGTATCCTACAACGTATTTAGCAGTAATAGCTGTTATTGTTACGTATTATGTATTGTACAAAACACCGTTTGGTCTTCGTCTACGTTCTGTTGGGGAACATCCAAGTGCAGCAGATACAGTAGGGATCAAAGTCAATCGGTTACGTTATATCGGAGTTATGCTTAGTGGAGCACTTGCTGGTATCGGTGGAGCAACAATTACACTGACAACTACAGGAACATTTTCGCATAATACGATTTCAGGGCAAGGTTATATTGCGATTGCAGCTATGATTTTTGGTAAATGGAATCCATGGGGAGCATTCGGAGCGGCTGTATTCTTCGGTCTTGCTCAAGCAGTGCGTAACTATGTACAGCTTTTTGCATGGACACAAAGTATTCCGCAAGAAGTGATTTATATGTTGCCATACGTATTAACGATTATTGTATTGGTTGCAGCAGTAGGACGTTCAAGCGCACCTTCTGCACTGGGACAACCTTATGATCCAAGTAAACGTTAAGTCGGTATAAAAAGTAATACAGGTACATGATTGAATAAAGTCGAAGTTTGGATTTTTCTGAACTTCGACTTTTTTTATATCTGCAAGCTATTAAATAAAATCAATTTTGACCTATAAAGAGATCATTATTTTAAATTTTATAGAGATGCTCTATGAATAAAAAAGTAAAATTAACCAATTACTTATTTAGATACATAAAGCAAGTGAGTCAGCATTTTTTCCAACTTTTAGTGCTTGTTAGACAAAGATTTCTTTTATACTATTTATAGATGTTGTGCATAAAGAACAAAATACATACTAAATTACTTGGTATAAATTATCATATAGATTACTGATAAAGCTTGTTTTGATTACTTTTTTTAAGTATGTAACAAATGATATATTAAAATGGGATTGTAAAGAATGACAAAAAAGAAGTATTGACTCTATCGAAAATGAATCATATAATATTCCTAAATCATTTGAGTCGCTGACAAGCGTAAGCGGCAGTAATCATTGAATACTATGTATCGGCAATGAAGAGGACGAAGTTTTAAGGGCTCTTTTGTCCAGAGAGTGAAGCATTTGGTGTAAGCTTCATCAGAATCCCTTATATACGAGCTCACCTCGGAGCTGTTTTCCTGAAAGGCATGTTTAAGTAGATGTGGATCTTATAGATTTATATCTGACTCCAAATATGATTATTAGGGAAAATCGTAAGGTCTACGTTACAGACAACAAGTAAAGTCTTAATCTACTTTACTTTATGAGGCGTACTTATGCTGTGAAGCTGTGCGCAAATATGGGTGGTACCACGGAAGCTTAGCCTTTCGTCCCTCAATAACAGATTTTTCTGTTTGAGGCGGCGAAAGGCTTTTTTGATGTCTTTCTTCCAGTTATAACAGAAAATCTGTACTGTACATCCTAAGCTGGATCAAGGGATATTGTTCATTTGCCAATGTAAGATTGATGTGAATTTTTGGGAGGAGGATGACTTATGAGTACGAATATACCTAATGTACAATCAACAGATGAATTGCGTGAGAAATGGATGAAACCGGAAGTGATTACAGGTTCGGAAATGTTACTTCGTAGCTTACTACTGGAAGGTGTAGATTGTGTCTTTGGCTATCCGGGTGGAGCAGTATTATATATTTATGATGCAATGCATGGATTTGAAGATTTCAAACATTTGCTAACACGTCATGAACAAGGTGCTATTCATGCAGCAGACGGTTATGCTCGTGCTAGTGGTAAAGTTGGGGTATGTATCGCTACTTCCGGACCAGGAGCAACCAATCTGGTAACAGGAATTGCAACAGCTTATATGGATTCAACACCTCTGGTTGTGATCACTGGTAACGTAGCAACAACATTGATCGGAACAGATGCTTTCCAAGAAGCAGATATTACTGGTATCACAATGCCAATCACCAAGCACAGTTATCTAGTACGTGATGTAGAAGACTTGCCAAGAGTGATTCATGAAGCATTCCATATTGCCAATACAGGTCGTAAAGGTCCGGTATTGATCGATATTCCTAAAGATGTATCAGCAGCAAAAGCATTATTCAAACCACATACAGAACCTGTAGCGATGCGTGGTTACAATCCAACAGTCACACCTAACAGATTACAATTAGATAAATTGCACCAGGCAATCGCTGAAGCAGAGCGTCCATTGATTCTTGCAGGTGGTGGAGTTGTATACTCTGGAGGTCATGAAGAACTATTCAAGTTCGTTACTTCTACAGGTATTCCGATTACAACAACTTTGCTAGGGCTTGGTGGTTTCCCGAGTGGTAACGATCTATGGATTGGTATGCCGGGGATGCATGGAACATATACAGCTAATAATGCGATTCAACAATCCGATCTACTTATCAATATCGGAGCACGATTCGATGATCGGGTAACAGGTAAGCTAGATGGATTCGCACCACATGCCAAAATTGTTCATATCGATATTGATCCTGCTGAAATCGGTAAAAATGTAGCAGTTGATATTCCTATCGTAGGCGATGTGAAAACGGTGTTGGAAATGTTAAATGTTAATGTACCTTATGCGACAAAAGCAGATGAATGGCGGGCTAAAGTAGCAGGTTGGAAACAAGAAAAACCTTTCCGCTATGATGATTCAGATGAAGTATTGAAGCCACAATGGGTGGTAGAAATGCTTAATGATACAACCAACGGAGAAGCGATCGTAACAACAGATGTAGGTCAACATCAAATGTGGTCTGCACAATACTATCGCTTTAACCAACCTCGTTCATGGGTGACTTCAGGTGGACTTGGAACGATGGGCTTTGGTTTCCCTTCAGCTATTGGAGCACAGATGGCAAATCCAGAACGTTTGGTTATTTCGATCAATGGTGATGGCGGGATGCAGATGTGTTCGCAAGAATTAGCGATCTGCGCGATCAATAATATTCCAGTCAAAATTGTTATTTTGAATAATCAGGTATTGGGTATGGTTCGTCAGTGGCAAGAATTGATCTATGATAATCGGTACAGTCATATTGATCTTGCAGGCAGCCCTGATTTTGTAAAATTAGCAGAAGCATATGGTGTTAAAGGTCTACGTGCTACTAATAAAGAAGAAGCACAAGCCGCTTGGAAAGAAGCGATGGATACACCAGGCCCGGTCGTTGTCGAGTTTGTTGTTAACAAACATGAGAACGTGTATCCAATGGTTACTCAGGGATCTACCATTGATCAAATGTTAATGGGGGATGAAGAATGAATATTACAAAGCATACAATCGCTGTTTTAGTGAATGATCAGCCCGGCGTTCTTCAAAGAGTCTCAGGACTCTTTGGCCGTCGGGGATTCAATATCGAAAGTATTACAGTAGGTCAATCGGAAGAAGTAGGATTGTCGCGCATGGTTATTGTGACTACAGGCGGCGAGAAAACGTTAGAACAGATCGAAAAACAACTATACAAAATCATTGATGTTATCAAAGTTATCGATCTAAGCTCCAAGCCAATGGTTACACGTGAATTAGCATTGATCAAAGTAAAATCAGAGCCAGCTGAACGTCCAGAAATTATGGGAGTTGTAGAAACGTTCCGCGCAGCAGTTGTAGATATCGGCCCTAACAGTCTTATGGTTCAAGTGGTAGGAGATACTCACAAAATTGATGCTATGCTTGAATTATTGAAGCCTTATGGTATACGTGAACTTTCCCGCACAGGCGCGACAGCGATGATACGCGGTAACGTATAAAAGATTATTGATCAGGCAAGAGCGGGTAATTTGAAAAGATAACTGTATAACTTCCTAGTGTATATTCAGGTGTAGTTTACAGATGAAATAAGTTTCTTCTATATCATGTTATCTTTTGAAATACCCGCTCTTGTCAGAGGGTTGCGTATTATGACTACCGGTGTATACCGAGAACAAGCTTCATACATTAGAGGAGGAATAAGAAATGGCTATAACAACTTACTATGAAAATGATGCAGAATTGAACGTATTGAAAGGTAAAACAATCGCAATTATCGGTTACGGAAGTCAAGGTCATGCTCATGCACAAAACTTGCGTGATAGCGGATTGTCTGTAGTAATCGGACTTCGTGAAGGTAAATCTTTTGACAAAGCAAAAAATGATGGTTTTGAAGTACTATCTGTAGCAGAAGCAACTAAACGTGCAGACCTTGTACAAATTTTGATGCCTGATGAAACACAAGCAAGTGTATACAAAAGTGATATCGAAGCTAACTTGAAACCTGATGCTGCATTACTATTCGCTCATGGATTCAATGTTCACTTTGGACAAATCGTAGCTCCAGAAGGTAACGATGTGTTGCTTATCGCTCCTAAATCTCCAGGACACATGGTACGTCGTACATATGAAGAAGGATTCGGTGTACCAGGCCTAATCGCGATTCATCAAGATGCTACAGGTTCTGCAAAAGAAATCGGTCTAGCTTATGCTAAAGGTATCGGTTGTACACGTGCAGGTGTTATCGAAACATCATTCCGTGAAGAAACAGAAACTGATTTGTTCGGTGAGCAAGCAGTACTATGTGGTGGTGTAAGTGCGCTAGTTAAAGCTGGATTTGAAACATTGACAGAAGCTGGTTATGCTCCAGAAATGGCATACTTCGAGTGTCTACACGAATTGAAATTGATCGTTGACTTGATGTATGAAGGTGGATTGTCTACAATGCGTGATTCTATCAGTAACACAGCAGAATATGGTGACTATGTAACAGGTCCTCGTATCGTTACTGAAGATACGAAAAAAGCAATGAAAGAAGTATTATCTGATATCCAACAAGGTAAATTTGCACGTGACTTTATGCTTGAGAACCAATCCGGTCGTGCATTCTTGACAGCGACTCGTCGTAACGAATCCGAGCACCAACTAGAAGTAGTAGGTAAAGAACTTCGCGGTATGATGCACTGGATCAAAAAATAAAAGATTAAACTTATCTATGTTGTCTAAATGAAATAAGCAAAGATAGTTGGATATTAAATTTTCCGCTATCTCTGGGCAGTACAAGCATTATGAAGTGAACCCAAGTATCGTTAAGACCGATATGTAGTAAGGAATAGGAATATATCAGCCTTACTGCATATCGGTATTTTTTTCAAAAAAACAAGGAGGTGCGATGATGCGCAAAATTTATATTTTTGATACCACATTGAGAGATGGAGAACAATCGCCGGGAGTGAACTTGAATACTCGCGAGAAAGTAGAGATTGCTTATCAACTCGAAAAATTGGGTGTCGATCGGATAGAAGCTGGATTCCCGGCAGCATCACCTGGAGACTTGGCAGCGGTTAACGCTGTAGCACGCGCAGTCAAAAATGCAAGTATTATCGGTCTAGCGCGAGCTAGAGAACAAGATATCGATGCGGTACGCGAGGCACTGAAAGGTGCGCAAGATCCGTGCCTACATCTGTTCTTGGCGACTTCACCGATTCACCGTCAACATAAGCTTCGGATGGAAAAAGAACAGGTAAAAGATACAGCACGTTCAGCGATTCGCTATGCACGTCAGTATTTTGACAAAGTTGAATTTTCATTAGAAGATGCAGGACGTACTGAATACGACTTTATGGTAGAAATGGTTACTATGGCTGTTGAAGAAGGCGCTTATGTGGTAAATATTCCAGATACAGTCGGCTTTTTGACACCTTATGAGTACGGTAACATTTTCAAACACTTAAAAGAAAATGTACCTAATATTGAAAAAGTACAATTGAGCGCTCACTGTCATGATGATCTAGGTATGGCAACAGCGAATGCACTGGCTGCAATTTTGAACGGTGCAGATCAGATTGAAGGTACAATTAATGGTATCGGGGAACGTGCAGGGAATACAGCGTTGGAAGAAGTAGCAATGGCATTGGAAACGCGTCAAGATTTCTTTGGTGCCAAAACCAGTCTGACTCTTTCTGAAATCGCTCGTACTAGCCGTCTGGTCAGCAAATTGACAGGTATGGTCGTCCCGGGTAACAAAGCGATTGTTGGAGCTAATGCATTTGCCCATGAATCCGGTATTCACCAAGATGGTATGTTGAAAGAGAAAACGACTTATGAAATCATGAGTCCAGAAACGATTGGATTCAAAGCAACCAAATTAGTGATGGGTAAACACTCGGGTCGTCATGCGTTCCGTGAGCATTTGATCGAATTAGGGTATGACCTGACAGAAGAAGCATTGAATGAAGCTTTTGCTAAATTTAAAATTTTGGCTGATAAGAAAAAAGAAATCTCGGATGATGATTTGTTTGCTTTGTTAGAAGAGCGTCTTGCGGATGCACCCGAGTTGTTCCAATTGGATTCGTTATTTGTTTCCTTTGATAGTGAAGGAGCACCTACAGCGAAGATTCGTTTATCGACTGCGGATGGAGAAGTACGTGAAGAAGAATCTAGCGGTAACGGTTCTGTGGACTCTATCTACAATGCAATCGACAAAGCTTCACAAGAAGAAGTAAAACTAGCGGATTACTCGATTAAAGGGGTAACGCAGGGTAAAGATGCATTGGGTGAAGTACATGTCGCTTTGACGCAAGATGGTATTACAGCGCAAGGTCGCGGAGTAAGTACAGATATTCTAGAAGCAAGTGCTCGTGCGTATGTTGACTCATTGAATCGTCTGGTTGAAAAGCGTAAAACGTACGGTAGACGTGACAATATTTCGATGATCTAAAAAGTTTTTCAAAAAAATAATAATGTAGGTTGTAAATACCTCGTGATTTTTTACTTTATATAATGTAAGACCTTTTAACCACACTGTTGTAAATGACAGTGTGGTTATTTATTTAGTAGAAGTAGAAGTAGAAGTAGAAGTAGAAGTAGAAGTGTAGTCTGTCGTCTAGATCAAAATAATATCAAATTAGAGGAGGAATACAGTATGACCTGTCAAGGTAAAGACTTACCTATCGAAGTAGTAGACACTACCGGAATTGTTCAGTACGATATCGCTTCAGCTACCAAAGGCGGTACCCGGCGCTTAATGGTAAGTGATAATCCAGAAACGTTGAATGAAGCGAATTTCCCTGTACGTCATGGTACATTATGGCATGATGTAGTGCAGACTAATAACAAAACGGTACAACACCGCATTTTTGCATGGCATTATAACGTGCTTAAAGATCCGGTGAAAGTCGGAATTACACTTGAAAATAAAGCTAATCATGGTGCTCTTCGCATTACATCGGTTACTCGTGAATACCGGGTCGGTGGAGATGATGTGAACTGGATTAACGATATTGGTACTTGTATTTCCAGAGCTACATTAGGAGGAACAGCCGATCAACGTACAGCTGAGAATCCATTGATCAAACAGTTACAATCTGGTTTGATCGAGAGCTTTATTGTACCGCCGGGTAAATTGCTTGGATTTATGTATGACTTTACAGTAGAAAGTACAGATAGTGGACAGATCAGTTATGAAGTGCGTACTGTTGCTTCGCGTGATACTGCATATGATCTTACTTTGATCAAATCAGCACCGTTGTCACCTGCACCACAGGCTCATCCTCGTGGTAGTTGGAACTTTTCTGAGACCAATGCAATCACTCCTGTCTATACGGTAGGATCAGCTCGTGTCATTTATCCAACAGCTGCAAAAACGAAAAAAGATGGATCATTACCAGCCGATCAATTATTTACAGCAGCCAATAGTGAATTACCAAGTTCTCTAGATAATCGTGCTCAATTTGGAGCCGTCTACAACGTTACTGTTCCGGTTAATAACCCATCTTCACAAACACGTACAATCAAAATTTCATTGAATCCACGTGGTGGTAGTTATGGTGGAGCTGTTCGCAAAGATGGACAGACGTATGGTGTTCCATTAATGCGTACCAACACACAAGCATGTCCTGTCTATACACTTAATGCGCCACCCGGAAATAGCAAATATACGTTTGCTTTGATGATTGCAGGTGCTTCTTCTACACCGCTAGGTATTCTGGTAGAAACTCTTTAATTATATAAGCGTTAAAAAAATAGTAAAGTGATACTAGCAAATGACTAGATAGCAATAAACTAGCAATACTACAGCAAATAATTAGCCACAATCTAGCAAGTAGCTAGCAACAATAAAAAAAGCTCTTCTTTTGTCTTTGCAGACAAGTAGAAGAGCTTTTTCTAATGGTTATTCATGTATGAAAAATAGAATACTTATAGATGATAGCGTATCGTTTACCAAGCGTAAGCTTTAGGAGCGGCTCCACCTGGACCTGGGAATATTTCATCTAGACGAGTCATTGTAGCTTCATCTAGCTTCACATCGATAATACGTAAAGAGCTTTCAAATTGTTCTGCTGTACGTGGTCCAATAATTGGAGCAGTAACAGCTGGATTAGCAAGTACCCATGCCAGAGCAACCACATCTTGAGGTTCACCGAGTTCATTACACAATTCAGCATATTGTTCTAGTTGCTCTTTATGTTGATCTACTCGATTGGCATCGCCACCACTGCGTGAACCTTCGATTTTTTTGAGTGCATTACGTCCAAGCAATCCACCATCAAGTGGACTCCACGGAATAACACCTAATCCAAGCGCATGAGCAGCCGGAAGAACTTCCAATTCAGGTTGACGACACAATAAGCTATATTTGTGCTGTTCTGAAATCAAACCTAAGAAATTACGGTTTTCAGCCGCTTTTTGAGCGATAGCGATATGCCATGCAGCAAAGTTACTTGAACCGACATAACCGATTTTACCTTGTTGAACAGCGACTTCAAATGCACCCCATAATTCATCCCAACTTACATTCGTATCGATATGGTGCATTTGATACAATTCCACATGATCTGTTTGTAAGCGTTTGAGAGAACCTTCAAGGTGACGACGAATTTTGTAAGCAGATAATCCACCATCGCTATTTGGGCCATCCAAATCTTTATGCATCGTTCCATATACTTTAGTTGCGAGCACAACTTTTTCACGACGGTTACCACCTTGTTTGAACCAACGTCCGATAATCTCTTCAGTTGTTCCAACACCTACTTTAAATCCGTATACATTCGCAGTATCAAAAAAGTTGATGCCTGCATCAAGAGCAGCGTCCATAATTCGGAATGATTCTTTCTCATCTGTAACAGGTCCAAAATTCATGGTGCCCAAACAAATACGGCTGACCTTTAACCCTGACTTACCAAGATATGAATAATCCATAATATGCACTCCTCTGTTTTTAAAATATTGAATGTCGTGTTGAACAGCACTCCGTAACTATTTTAGACCTTGTACCTGTGAACAGCAAATTTCTTTATCCATAATTTGGTACAAACTCCTATGTTGCTATACCATATAAGAATACGGAAGGGGGAACGAGGAAAATCATAGCTTATAAATAACATATTATTTTAAATAAAAAACCATTTCTATCTATACAAAGTACAATTACAATTGCTCAATCTTATCTATGAAAAGAAGCTTATAGGATTTGCCTATGAAGGTCATAGTTTGTATATCTTGGCTAAGACCTGACATGTATGATAAAACTGTGTATAGGTGAAACGAACGAACTTAACATAAAAGGAGACTTCTAATATGACAGACGTAAAAAAAATTGCAGTAATTGCCGGTGACGGTATCGGACCAGAAGTTGTAGCAGAAGCTGAAAAAGTATTGAAAAAAGCAGAAGAATTATACGGTTATTCTTTTGAAACGGAACATGCGCTATTTGGCGGAATTGCTATAGACGAAAAAGGAACACCGCTTCCTCAAGAAACGTTAGATGTCTGTAAAAGCGCAGATGCTGTATTGCTTGGAGCTGTAGGTGGTCCGAAATGGGATAACAACTCTAAAGAATTACGTCCAGAAACAGGTCTACTTGGGATTCGCAAAGCATTAGGTCTATTTTCTAACTTGCGTCCAGCGGTTGTATTTGATTGTTTGAAAGAAGCATCTACACTGAAACCAGAAGTATTAGAAGGTACAGACTTAATGGTAGTACGTGAATTAACAGGCGGTATTTATTTCGGTGAGAAATTAAGAAGACAAGGTGAACATGGGGAAGAAGCGGTAGACACTTGTGTATACAATGTGACTGAGATCGAGCGCATTACTCGTCAAGCTTTTGAAATTGCTCAAAAGCGTCGTAAAAAATTAGCTTCTGTAGATAAAGCGAATGTACTGGAAACGTCTCGTCTATGGCGTGAAACGGTAAATCGGATCGCTCCTGATTATCCAGATGTAGAACTAGAGCATGTATTGGTGGATAACTGTGCGATGCAATTGCTTCGTCGTCCATCTAGCTTTGATGTGATCGTTACTGAAAATATGTTTGGCGATATTTTGAGTGATGAAGCAGCAATGTTAACAGGATCGATCGGAATGTTAGCATCTGCTTCTATGGGAGACAGTACCGATGCAGGAAGCTTCGGATTGTATGAACCTGTACATGGATCAGCTCCTGATATTGCAGGACAAGGATTGGCGAATCCAATAGCAACTATTTTGTCGGTAGCATTAATGTTCCGTCTAACATTCAATTATGCAGACGCAGCTGATGCTATTGAAGCCGCTGTTGCTAAAGTATTAGATGAAGGTCACCGTACAGCTGATATTGCTGTAGATAAGAGTCAGGCATTATCGACTTCACAAATGGGTGATTTGATCGTAGCAGCGATGCAAAAAGCATAATCCATTCATTTCACATTTTGGAGATCGTTTATCGTTTGTATATGTGATCAAAATGTGACATTAGCTCTCTTTGCTAGAGCCAGCAGACATTAAATTGTACTGAAAAATCCTTATTTAGAATTATTATAATAAAGTATCTCTTCTAATCTTGACTTTGATTTGGGTCGATGATAACATTCTTGTCATAGCGTTTAGAGTTATCATACAGATAGGAAAGAAAAGTGTTTATTGACTTTTCTTATATAAAAGGAGGAATACTGGATTATGGCAGATCGTTTGGTAGGTAAACAAGCACCAGATTTTAACATGGAGACTGTTTCTGGTGACGGTAAAGATTTTGGACGCGTTCAATTGTCCGATTACAAAGGTAAATGGTTGGTATTTTTCTTCTATCCACTAGATTTCACTTTTGTATGCCCTACAGAAATTACTGCACTTAGTGATGCAGCTGAAGAATTCAAAGCATTGGATACTGAAATTGTTGGTGTAAGTACTGACTCTATTCACAGTCACAAAGCTTGGATTAACACTGCTCCAGAAAACAATGGTCTAGGTCAATTGAACTTCCCATTGGCTTCCGATATTACGAAAAAAGTTGCTTCTGATTATGGCGTATTGATCGAAGAAGAAGGCGTAGCTCTTCGCGGTCTATTCATCATCGATCCAGAAGGCGAATTGAAATATGAAGTAGTTAACCACAACGATGTAGGTCGTAGCGTAGAAGAAACTCTTCGCGTATTGCAAGCTCTACAATCTGGTGGATTGTGCCCAATGAACTGGAAACCAGGACAAAAAACATTAGTTACTTCTTAATATAAGAAAAAGTAATCTATTTTGCCCCTTCATTCGTATATTCTACGAATGGGGGGGTTTTGTCTTCTCCCAAAAAAGTGTAGAATGGACACAAGCTGGTTAATAATCATTCACAATCAATTATTTTGATGATATTGGGGTAAGGTTAAAAATCATAGAATAATGTATGGAGGGTGAGCAACATGAGCTTTTGCTGTGGCGGCAGTATGATAGGTACGAAAGGGACTTTAAAACATTTTCGAACCCAGGTTCATAATGTTCCCCTACTCGTATGTCCTGTATGTGAACGGGTTGAAGTTCACTACAAAGTAGAAAGTGAGTATGAGATTTTGGCTGAGTATGCGCATGGCGATGGCACACCTGAGATTGATTTTCAGGATTATGTGATGGAAGATGAAGCAACCATGTTCGAGAATTGCGTGAATATGGAAGAAGATGATCCAATGACCATGGTGCAAAGTCAGATTGATATGGGTCTAGACCTGCTCGCTGTAGCCAAAAAAATCAATGATGAGAAATGGGAACGTGATCTGAAAAGACGCCTTGCTGTTATGAGTCTACGTCGCTCTCGTCTTCAACACAAGTAAGCTTATACATTACGAACAATTGAATATATAAAAAAGGAGAAGCTCTATATTATGCTTCTCCTTTTTTGCATTTCATCCAAATCACTGTATGATAAAACTAGATAGGTACAGAAAGGAAGATCTAAATAATGGATACATATACCGTTAAGACACTAGCTGATCGCCTTCAGCAACAAGTAGGACAAGTTATCGTAGGTAAAGATCATGAGATTCAATTACTACTAACGGCTTTATTTGCTTCTGGACATGTATTGATGGAAGATGTACCCGGCACCGGTAAAACCATGCTTGCTAAAACGTTAGCAGCAGCGATGAGTTGTCATTTTCAGCGCATCCAATTCACACCGGATTTATTACCTTCTGACCTTACAGGAATCCATTTTTTCAATCAAAAAGAAAGCGAATTCACATTTCGAGCAGGGCCTTTATTTGCTAATATCGTACTTGCAGATGAGATCAATCGTGCAACACCACGTACTCAATCCAGTCTGCTGGAATGTATGGAAGAACAGCAGATCAGTGTAGATGGAGAGACGATGAAATTAGATAATCCATTTATGGTGATCGCTACGCAAAATCCTGTAGATAATCAGGGAACTTTTCCGTTACCGGAAGCTCAGATGGATCGATTTATGTTAAAAATGTCGATGGGTTATCCTTCCGCAGAAGAAGGGATTGAGATTTTACGCAGAACATCGTTATTTTTACAAGTAGGTAAAGAAACAACTACAGATTCTAATTCAAGTTCTGTTTTTGAACAAGTAACTCGTGAACAAATTATTGAAGCAAGACAGCTATGTCAGGCAGTTACTATTCATGAGGATCTATTAGGCTATATTGTTCGTCTTGCAGAAGCTACACGTGGACACGAAGAGATTGCTCTAGGCGCAAGCCCGAGAGCCACACAAGCCTTACTACGAGCTGCTCAAGCGTATGCAGCTATTCAAGGGAGAGATTATGTATTACCCGATGATATTCAGACGATGGCATCTCCGGTGCTAGCCCATCGGTTGGTATTTAAAAATCGACATCACAATGATAAACATAAAGCTCATCTATTGATCCAATCTATTCTCGATACTGAACAGGTTCCTACTGAAGCCAATCTGGAAAGTAGAGTGAAGTAAATGGAGTTTTTCTGGCTACTTCTGATTGCTGGAGTCGTTGTTTTACTTCAAGCTCTAGTGTTAGGCAGACGATCTCTTCGACAGATCGATTATGAGCGCAAATTGTCTCGAACTTACTGTCATGTTGGCGAAGACATTGAAATGATCGAGATTATTCAAAATAAGCGCCGTATTCCTGTACCCTGGCTACGATTAGAGTCTATTTTACCAGCAGGCTTTCAATTCGGTCATCAAGCAGAGACAGCGATCAGTGAAGGCACACTGTATCAGAATCACACCAGTCTATTTAGTTTGTCGGCGCTTACACGTATTACACGCAGGCACCAGATTACTTGTCGACAACGTGGTGTTTTCCATATGGATAGCGCTTTGATGAGTGCAGGGGATGTGTTTGGATTGACGCGTGCGAATCGTCCGCTTCAGATTGAATCTACAATGACTGTCTATCCTGCGTATACAGCGATAGATGAGATGCCAGAAGCGTATCGAAGCTGGCAAGGTGAAGTAGAAGTTAGACGCTGGACAAATGAAGATCCTTTTTTGATTACAGGAGTGCGAGAATACGGCTCGGGTGATCCGATGAATCAGATTCACTGGAAAGCAACAGCACGCACAGGTCAATTACAAGTGTATCGTCAGGGATATAGTGCTGATCCAGACGTAATGATTCTTCTGAATATTGAAATTAGTGAACAGATGTGGAGAGTGGTTACGGAGCCGATAGTAGCAGAGTGTGGTCTTAGTTATTGTGCAACGATCGCAGCAGATCTAATCGGTAAAGGGATGAAAGCAGGATTTGGACATAATGCGATTATTGCAACAGAAGATGAACAAGATGCGCGCATTTTACCCGCTTATGGAAGTGAACAATTATCAGCATTACTACAATGTATGGCAGAAGTACAATTAAAAAGTAGATTGCCTTTTCATGAATTTTTACAATCTTTTGTTCCGCAACATGGACAGAGTAACAACATGGATATTTTGATCGTTACTCCGCATGTATCGGAACCGATCAAGCAAGCTATCATGACATTAGAACAGTCTGGCTCTACTGTGAGCATTTTGCATGTGCCTGGTATAGAGCAGTTGAAGAAATCTAAAATATATCAGACTATGCAAGATCACCAACCTCGTAAGAAGGTGAGCGTATGACAACCAAAAGTCGTTCAACGATAACAAGCCATTCAATCTCTAGTCACTGGCAACCGCTTGCTTATATGCTAGCAGAAGTCGCCGCCTGTTATCCGATTATAGTGCTGTTAGATGCGTATCTATTTCATACAGATCAGCCTGTACTATGGGCATTGTGGCTATTATGTGCAGGAGGTCTGGGAATTACATTACGCATCGCCAGTAGACCTTCTTCTGGAAAATGGAAAATCATCAGTTGGTCTATAGTATGGATAGTTGTAGGAGCTATTATACTTTGGACAATGGTACAACAGATGGGCTTATCATCGATCTGGATAGCCAGTATATGTATGTTAGTTGTTGGATTATTTCGCGGTAATATGCTAGTAATGGGTGATTGGGATCAACTATTTCCGTTAACATTGCAATTGGTTTTACTGATTGTAGCATGGATTTTCTATGTGATTACAGGTTCAGAAGGTGATCTGTCATCTACTCATTTTTCGATTTATCTAGCAGGTATGATTCATTTATTTGCGATTCTTATGCGATGTGGTTCCCGTCAGATAAGCTATTCTGTCTGGGAAGATGGATTTCCTCTAGCTGCTCTTCAATTGGTTATTCGTCGGAGTCGGCGTTGGACATGGATTCTGATTGGATTGATTGCGATTATCGGTGGTAGTACACAATTGTCGGTGATATTGAGCTGGTTGTGGCAGAAGATACTGTCTCTTTTCCAAAATAATGAACCTACCGTACCTAATCAAATGATTGAACCGATGACACCGCCCCCATTGCTACCACCAATGGATTTACCGGAGCAAAGCCCTTCTATTTTGAATCCGGAGTGGATTGAGCGAATCGCTCAGATCATTATGATTGCTGCTCTGGCTGCTTTTGTAATAGGTGTAGGGCTGTTTCTATACCGTCTACTTCGCAAATATGGTCCACCACTCTGGCGCTGGTTATTACGTATTCTAGGGATCGAAAGTGATATTGTAGTACCTGTACAGGAGCCATCTTCAGGATATATCGATCAAACCGAAAAGATTCGTCCCACATCTGCATCTATAGGAATGAATTTTAAAAAGAAAGTGCCGGATGATCCTGCTGAACGTGTGCGTTATCATTATGAACGATTGATTCGGCGAGGAATAAAGCGTGGTCTGGATCAGCATAAGGGCGATACACCGAATACACTTGGACGCAAAATGATTGATTTAAATCCAAAGGAATCTTCAACCTATTCGGAACAACGTATCTCGATATTGATACACTGGTACAATCAGATTCGGTATGGTGCCAAGTCTGTGGATGCTGAAGAACTGAAAGGTTGGGAGAAAAAAGATTGAATATTTCATGAATTTATTCATGTGAAGCTTTAAAGCGTGTTAGAAAATTCTTTACTTTTAAAGGATGCTTACAGTATCATGGAGAGAATGAAACGGCTGAAAGGAGATTAACAATGAAACTTAATCCAAGCAAAATTGTAGACTGTACGATTCGTGATGGAGGTCTAGTGAACAACTGGGATTTCAGCGTAGAATTTGTACAAGATTTGTATAAAAGTTTGAACGAAGCAGGTATAGAATACATGGAGATCGGTTACAAAAACTCTCCAAAATTACTTAAAGGTGCAGAAGCAGCAGGTCCTTGGCGCTTTCTAGATGACGATTTCTTGCGTACAGTTATTCCTCAAAAAGGAACAACTAAGTTGTCTGCGCTTGTAGATATCGGTCGTGTTGCGGAAGAAGATATTTTGCCACGTGAAGAAAGTATGCTAGACCTGATTCGTGTAGCTTGTTATATCAAAGATGTAGACAAAGCGCTTCAATTGGTACAAACGTTCCATGATCGTGGATATGAGACAACGATCAATATTATGGCATTGTCTAACGTAATGGAAAATGAACTACTAGAAGCTTTTGAATTGATCAACGATAGTGTTGTTGATGTTGTCTATATCGTAGATAGCTATGGTAGTCTAGATTATAAAGACATGATTTATTTGGTTGATAAATTCAAAACTAACTTGCCTAACAAACGTCTGGGTGTACATACCCATAACAATATGCAAATGGCATTCTCGAATACGCTTGTAGCAGCAGAGCATGGTGTCGAATTATTAGATGCTTCTGTATACGGTATGGGTCGCGCGGCAGGTAACTGTCCAACTGAATTGCTAGTGACTCATTTAAAAAATACCAAGTACACATTGCGTCCAGTCTTAGAAATGATCGACAAACATATGATTGCTTTGCGTGAAAAAGAAGAGTGGGGCTATATCATCCCTTATATGATCACAGGATCATTGGATGAGCATCCACGTTCTGCGATGGCACTTCGTGCTTCGGATGACAAAGATAATTCGGTTGAGTTCTACGATAAGTTGACGACTCCAGAAGTGAGCTTCGATTCTTCTAAAGGAAATAAATAGAATTAGCTAAAAAAGCATACTAAATAAACCAAAAGAGCAACTTCCAGTCATTAAGGAAGGTTGCTCTTTTGGTTTATCGTGTTCTAAGTAAAGATCATTTTAAGATTGAGAATACTCTTCCACATACGAACGTGTACCTGTCTGTTCATGATAGTAGACTCGATATGTTTTGCCATCCGCAGGATCGACAAAGACCTCAGGGGTAGGATAGGAATGCTTGAGAATATCATTTTGTTGTTGAGAAGATCGTTGTTTTCCTTTGTATCGCTTATCAAAAAAGTACCAGCTTATTAAAAGTAAAGCTAGAAAACCAGCGATTTGTAATACGAAATAGATAGCACCCATATTAAAAAAACTCATGCGATCGGTTCAATGGTAACAACTGTACCATAAGCAACAATTTCGCTCATGCTATTACCGATATCTCCGCTATCAAATCGCATCATTACTACTGCATTACCACCCATTGTATGTGCACTTTCAACCATTCGATCTAAAGCCTGACGGCGACCATCTTCGATCATTTGAGTATATTGCTTGACTTCACCACCGACTAATCCTTTAAAAGAAGCCATAATATCGCCACCTATTCCGCGTGCACGTACAACGACACCAAAAGTTGAGCCTAGCACATTAGTTACTCGATAACCTGGAATATGTTCAGTCGTTACGATAATCATTTGTATCACTCCTGTCTGATTGATAAAGCGTATATTATACTTTTTATATACGTAAAGATATTCAAAATGATACATAAATAAAAGAAGTTGCAAGATAAAAATGAATATGATATATTATATCTTGTCGTTAAGAAAGCCTAATGACTTTCCAAACGTGACCTCGGGATGTAGCTCAGCTTGGTAGAGCACCTGGTTTGGGACCAGGGGGTCGCATGTTCAAATCGTGTCATCCCGACCATCCATTTATGCGGGTGTAGTTCAATGGTAGAACTTCAGCCTTCCAAGCTGATAGCGTGGGTTCGATTCCCATCACCCGCTTACTGAAATACCAAGAGAAAGTCTTTGCGAAAGCAAAGGCTTTTTTTGTTGTATTTATCTTTTTGTAATGCTTGTATACGAATATAAATTAGCACAATAAGATTTGGTTTTTTGAGAGAGCTCTGTTATACTGTCGTTGTCAGCGGTAATTATATACGTTATGCTTTTCAAGCTGACCATTCTGAAGAAATGAGAGGGTCCTATTGTCCAATGAAGTAAACATACGAATTTCCCTACGAACTGCACATGATGAAGCAGGCAGACAGCTCAAGCGGCTGATGCAAACGGGAGACGTATGTCCATGGATAGCAATAGGAAACTGTGATCATAACAGTTCAGGATGAAGAAAATGGTTTTACTTTTGTGATTAATGATGTCTTAGGCGACAAATAGACATGACCAATCGTAAAGTAGAAGCACTCTATACTTATATCCTTTTGCTTATTTTACATATGGATAATGAACGATCTGACGTTAGCATTAATCACCGCGAGAGCATCTGCTCTGGCGGTTTTTTTATGATTTCAGAGAGGATGATGTTCAATGACAACCATCGTAAAAGTAAGCAATCTAGCAAAAGACTGGAACGGTCAACGAATTTTCGAACAAGTGAATCTACAAATAGAAGCAGGAGAACGTCTCGCCTTGATCGGTGAGAATGGAAGTGGCAAAAGTACACTGATTCAACTGCTAATGAATGATACTGAATCTACAGAAGGCAAAATCGAACGCTTCTTACCATTGGCACAATGGGATTGGATGAGACAGCAAGATGATATGGAGCATATTCATCAAGGCTGGACAACATTAGAAATAGCGAGACAAGGTAAGCCAGAATTGTGGAACTTACGCCAACAATTAGATGAATTAGAGCAACAACTTCAGAGTATTTCAGTGGAACAACAAAGTGATCATTACAACGATGTTTTGGAACAGTATGGCAGTACGTTAGAACAATATGAAAAGCAAGATGGATTCCTATGGGAAATTGAAGTGGAAAAGCAATTGACTACGATAGGGATTATATCTGAGTTATGGAATGTACCTTATACGCAGTTAAGCGGAGGTCAGAAAACAAGAGTCCGTCTAGCATCTGTCTTAACGCGTGAGACGCAGCTATTAATCTTAGATGAACCTACCAATCATCTCGATACAGAGACTATGGAATGGTTAGAAAAGCGATTGCAACAATATACAGGTACTTTGTTATTTGTCTCACATGATCGTGAATTTGTAGATCGGATGGCGACGTCTGTATGTGAATTGACACAGACAGGAATGACCAAGTATAAAGGTGGATACCGCGATTATCGAGAACACAAACAGCGTGAATTACGAGCACAAGAATCGCTTTACAAAAAGCAAGAACAACAGCGCAAAGCGCTAGAAGAATCGATTCGCAATTATCAGCAATGGTTCGAACAAGCGCATCGGGCAGCCGGTAAGCAAAATGAAGTGAAAATTACTAAAAGCTTTTATAGAGATAAAGCGAACAAAAATATTTCACGCTATCATGCCAAAGAAAAAGCACTGGAACGTTTAGATTCAGAAAGCGTTCAAAAACCACGTGATGCTGACAAAATGAACTTTGAACTAGAAGCGAGTGAGTTTAAAGGACATACCTTAATTCGGTTAGATGATGTAAGTTTTGCGTATGATGCTGATCTAGAGCCAGTAGAAGAACACCATCAGAATACAGAGCATGAAGATAAAGCCTTGATTCAACATCTTGATATGAATGTACAACGTGGCGATCGTATTGCGATTACAGGGCCAAATGGGTCAGGCAAAACGACACTTATCAAGTTATTACTTGGACATCTTCAACCATCTAGTGGTGAATTATGGCATCATCCAGCACTGAATATAGGTTACTTTTCACAGGAACTCGAAGGATTGCCGTTAGAAATGACCTTACTGGATAGTCTGCTTGTGTTGCCTTCTATGACACGCACCGAAGCGCAAACGATCTTAGGTTGTTTTTTGTTCCGTGGCGAAGAAGTGTATAAGCAGATTGGACATCTAAGTATGGGAGAGCAGTGTAGGGTAGCATTAATACGATTATATTTTGGCGGTGCAAATGTGTTGATTCTCGATGAACCGACCAACTATCTAGATATCGCTGCACAAGAAGTGATCGAGTCAGCGTTACAACAATACTCAGGAACGATTATTTTGGTCTCTCATGATCGGATGTTAGTTCGGCGATTAGCGACTCGATTGTTACAGTTAGAACGTAACCATCGTTATCAATGGTTTGAAGGAACTGTAGAAGAATATGAAGCAGCCAAAGCACATCAGCAACAAGAAGCTATGGCAGGTGGAGTAGAAGGTTATCAACAACGTATGATGCTAGAATTGCGTCTATCTCAATTGTTAGCTGGGCTTGCAGATCAGAAGCAATCTCATTCGTCTTCTCGATCCCATGAACATCTTCCCAAATCGACACAATCTATTGAAGATTTAAATCTAGAGCAACCAGCTAATGATCCTGTCTGGCAAGAAATTCAATCGTTACGCAAAGAGTTAGCATCATACTCGTCTCATTCGTAAATCAAATAGAATATTCTTTTTTGTATAACAATCGTTGACGGGAAGGCTGGTTGTTTGTAAAATAGTGAGTATCTATTTTCACTATGACATCTGCAACGAAAGAGAAGAGTAAACAGTACTGTCGTACAGGGAGAAAATGCCATTAGATTGAGAGCATTTTTACAGAAGCAGGCTGTTGAAGTTCACTCTGGAGCAGCGTTCTGAAATATAAGTTAGTGGCGTAAGCAAGCTGATTTGTAGATTAGGAATAGCCGGTGTAACGATCCGTTATCGTCGTTTCGAGCGAGAAGCTTATAATCTACATGTGATTGATATAGAGAAGACTCTATGTTGAGATACAGATTATAAATTTCTAACAAGGGTGGTACCACGGTCTTTTCGTCCCTTAAGGGGAGAGAAGGCCTTTTTTTGTTGTTTTGATAAAGTTCACACACTGCGGGATAGGAAGAAAGGGGCTTAACAACGATGAGCGAAATCGTCCAAATGCAAGAACATTTGCTTGCTTTGAAATCAGAAGCACTGGAAGTATTAGAAAAAGTAGCCACACCGAAAGAGCTAGCTGATCTACGTGTTAAATACTCTGGTAAAAAAGGAGCTTTAACTGAAGTATTGCGTGGTATGGGTAAGCTTAGCGCTGAAGAACGTCCGGTTGTTGGTCAAGTAGCCAATGAAGTGCGTGAAGCGATTGAAGAAGTTATTAATCGCAAGCAAGAAGAATTTGTACGTGCTGAAACGAATGAACGTCTAGCAGCTGAGAAAATCGATGTAACCTTGCCAGGTCGTGGGTTGCCACAAGGTGGTATTCATCCGATCAACAAAGTGATCGAACAAATGGAAGATATTTTCTTGGGTATGGGATACAGCGTAGCAGAAGGCCCTCAAGCTGAAAGTGATCATTATAACTTTGAAGCATTGAATTTGCCTAAAAATCACCCTGCTCGTGATATGCAAGATTCGTTCTATTTAACAGAAGATTTGTTAATGCGTACGCATACTTCTCCTGTACAGATTCGTGCGATGGAAGCAGCAAAAGGAAAAGCTCCTTTGAAAGTTATTTGTCCGGGTGCTGTATACCGTCGTGATGATGACGATGCGACTCACTCTTTCCAATTTTTCCAAATCGAAGGTTTGGTAATTGATAAAGGTATTCGTATGAGTGATTTGAAAGGAACATTGCTTCAATTTGCACGTGAAATGTTCGGCGAATCGACAGAGATTCGTTTGCGTCCAAGCTTTTTCCCTTTCACAGAGCCTAGCGTAGAAGTAGACGTTACGTTTGTGAAAAAGAACGGTGAGCGTATCTGGATCGAAGTATTAGGTTGCGGTATGGTTCATCCTAAAGTGTTAGAAATGGGCGGTTTTGACCCTGAAGTATATAGTGGATTTGCATTCGGTATCGGCGTAGAACGGATAGCGATTTTGAAATACGGTATTGATGATATTCGTCATTTCTACAGCAATGATATGCGTTTCCTCAAACAATTCTCACGTATCTAATATAAAGGAGTGAATAGCAGTGAAAGTATCTACACAATGGCTGTCTCAATATGTTTCTTTGGATCAAGTCACTCCAGAAGAACTAGCTGAGCGCATTACACGGTCAGGAATCGAAATCGATAGCGTCGAATATCGTAATCAAGGGATTACCAATGTTGTTGTTGGTTATGTGAAAAGCAAAGAAAAGCATCCTGATGCAGACAAGTTAAATGTATGTGTGATTGATGCCGGACAAGGTGAAGACTTACAGATCGTATGTGGCGCTAAAAATATCGATGCCGGGCAAAAAGTTCCTGTAGCACTTGTGGGTGCCAAATTACCAGGCGGTATGGATATTAAAAAAGCCAAATTACGTGGCGTATTATCTCAAGGAATGATCTGTTCTGCGAAAGAATTAGGCATTAACGATAAATTGTTACCTAAAGATCAACAAGAAGGTATTTTGGTGTTACCTGAGAACACAGAAATCGGTACACCGATTGTACAATTGCTTGGCTTAGACGATGCAATTTTAGATTTCGATCTGACTCCAAACCGTTCAGATTGCTTGAGTATGTTAGGAGCGGCTTATGAAGTTGGTGCTATTCTAGGTCGTGATGTGACATTGCCTGAACTGAATTTTGTTGAAGCTGGAGATGCAGCAGCAGATCATATTTCCGTGAATATTGAAGCAACCGAGCAATGTAGTCACTTTTCTGCTCGTTATATTAGCGGGATTACAGTAGGTACTTCTCCATTGTGGTTGCAAAATCGTCTGATTGCAGCAGGTATTCGTCCGATCAGTAATATTGTAGATATTACCAACTTTGTAATGTTGGAATACGGACAACCACTTCATGCTTATGATGCTGACAAATTAAATCAAGGTGCTATCGAAGTGCGTATGGCACGTGAAGGTGAAGTACTTACTACACTAGACGATCAAGAACGTAAGTTAGACGATCGTATGTTGCTGATTACAAGCGGTGGACAACCTGTAGGGCTTGCTGGCGTTATGGGTGGTGCTGAGACGGAAGTCACTGCATCTACTGTTAACATTTTATTAGAATCTGCCAAGTTCGATGGTGGAACGATTCGCAAAACATCACGTCGCTTAGGGCTTCGTTCAGAAGCAAGTCAACGTTTTGAAAAAGAAGTTGATCCTTCTGCTGTGGTGCCTGCGCTAAATCGTGCGGCTGAATTGATCGTTCGTTATGCTCATGGATTAATTCATGAAGGTATCGTAGAAGAAGTGGTACAAGTTGCAGAAGAGAAAACATTGCAATTGTCTTTAAGTAAATTAAATCGTTATTTAGGTACAGAGTTGTCTTTACTTGAAATCAAAACGATTTTTGCTCGTTTGCAATTCCCTTGCGGTGATGTAGCACAAGATTTATTAGAAGTTCGTATTCCTACTCGTCGTGGTGATATCGTACGCGATGTTGATTTGATCGAAGAAGTGGCACGTCTATATGGATATGATAATATCCCTACGACTTCTATTGAAGGTACAACAACACCAGGAGCATTAACCAAATCTCAACGCTTGCGTCGTACGATTCGTCATTTGCTAACGCATGGTGGATATCAAGAAGCAATTACGTATTCATTTACCCATCCAGCGAAAAATGATCTGTTCCCGCAATTGCGTGGAGAACAGCAACAAGTCGCACTAGCGATGCCAATGAGTGAAGATCGTAGTGTGTTACGTAGCACATTGATTCCGCAATTGTTAGAGACAGCTTCATTTAACCGTAATCGTAAACAAGAAAATCTAGCTTTATTCGAAATCGGTAGTGCATTCTTCAGCTCTGAGCAAGAATTGACTCGTCAACCAACAGAGGTTCCTTTACTTGGACTATTGCTTACAGGCAGACGTCAACAAGCGCAATGGAATACAGGCAATGAACGTGTCGATTTCTTCGATCTCAAAGGTGCTTTAGAAAGCTTGCTACAATATCTAGGATTGCAATCGTTGATCACATACAAAGCAGATCAACCACAAGGATTCCATCCAGGACGTTCTGCATCTGTATACTTGCAAGTAGGCAGTCAGCAACAATGGATCGGTGTAATCGGACAGATTCATCCTGATATTCAACGTGAGTCTGATCTTGAAGATACGTATGTAGCAGAGATTCAATTGGCTCCATTATATGAAGAAGCTGATGAGAAAATCGTATACAGCGAATTGCCACGTTACCCTTCTGTACAACGCGATATCGCTGTTGTGATCAACGAAGACGTAGCGGCAGGAGAATTATTAGCTTCTATTCGCCTGACAGCGAAAGAATTGTTAGAAACCGTACAAGTATTTGACGTATACACAGGTGATCGTGTAGGCGAAGGTAAGAAGAGTGTAGCGATAGCTATCGTATATCGTCATGCAGAGCATACGTTAACAGACGAAGAAGTAACCACTGTGCATGATCAAGTCTTAACGGTATTGTCTGAACAATTTGGTGCAGAACTGCGTAAGTAATCATTTTGTCCAATCTTTATACTGCGTAGATTCCCTATCCAAATGACTCGGAAATAAAGAATCATGTTTGTTAGGGATGATAGCAGGAATTGACAAGAGTCGCATCGAATAACAATCGATGTGGCTTTTTTGTCTACATCCAACTAGAATAAACAGAAGAAGTAAAGGAGGGCACGATTGTGACGACACCCGAACGTATTCGAGTAAACGTGGATATTTATGGAACAACTTATAAATTAGTTGGCACGAGTGCCGATTATATGAGACAAATTGCTCGTTATGTAGACGAGCATATGAACGATATATCGCAAGCTCATTCTCATTTAGATAAAGCTAAATTAGCTGTATTAGCAGCTGTACACATGGCGGAAGAATCGATTAATGCCCAGATCAATCAGTCTGAATTTGATAAAGCGATCGCAGAGCAAGAGCGCTTAAATACAGAGCTAGAACAATTGCAAAGTGTAAAAGCTCAACAACAAGAATTGATTCAGAAATTACAACAGGACAATCAACAACAAACGACGACCAATGAACAATTACAAAAAAATGTGAAAGAAACATCTGCTCAATTAACACAGACTCAGCAAAAGTTAACTTCTGCGGAAGGTCAAAACAAACAATTACAACAGCAAAATCAAGAACACAAATTAAATAACGAACAAATACAGCACAAATGGAAAATCGCTGAAGAAGCTCTTCAAAAAGCTTTGAAATCCAATGTAGAACTGGAACAAAATCTGCAACAAACGACAGAAAATTTACGCAGTGAGATTAATCTTTTAACTGAAAATGAAGAAGTGTCCAGTTTGCGAGTAATGGAGTTAGAAGAGCAGTTGCAACTGTTACAACAACAACATGATCGTGTGCAACAGGATCATGCCGAACTGGAGGAAAATAACAAACGTATATTGACAGAGTTACAAGGATTACAAGAACAACATGATCAGCTCACCAAACAAATAGCAGAAGCGCAAGAAGAATCCGAGACATGGCGCGAATTGTCTGTACAGCAAGAGCAAGAGTTGCAAACAGTACAAGCTCATTTAACAAATGTACAAGCAGAACAACAACAATTAGAACAGCAATTAAGCGAATCTCAACAACAATTGACAGCAGTACAAGCACAATTCGATACTGCTCAGCAAGAGATAGCAGAATCCAAAGAAGAATCCAATCGTTGGTATGAATTAGCACAACAACAAGAGCAAGAAGTACAAAAAGTGCAGATCGAATTAACACAAGCTCAAGAACAACGTCAAACGTTGGAAGAGCAAGCATCTGCAACCAAAGAACAAATGTCTATTTTGCAACAACAATTAGCAGATGCTAAAAACGAAGTATCCGCTACCAAACAAAGATTAGAAACATGGCGTGAATTATCCGGTCAACAAGAACAAGAAGTGGCTCGTATTCAAGGTGAATGGTCACAAGCTCAAGAGCAACAAGTTGTATTGGAAGAACAGCGTGTAGCGATAGAAGAACAGCTTAACGAATTGGAAGAACAAAAGTCAGAACTCAATCAACAATTAACTGAACTACGTCAAGAAAATGCTACGCTCAAAGAAGAAGTAGACACATGGCATGAATTATCTGATCAACAAGAACAGGAATTACAGACAGCTCAGTCCGAACTTGCACAGCAACAGCAACAATATACGTCTCTACAACAACAATATGCTACAGTGCAAGCAGAGTATGAATCATTACAAGCAACCAGCGAACAGTTACAGACCGAGCATGAATCTGTACAGACGCAAGCACAACAGCTACAAGAGCAACAACATGATCTGAATCAACAGCTAAGTACACTTCAAGAATCATTCACAGCAACACAAGAAGAAGCTGGAACATGGCGTGAATTATCAACACAACAAGAACAAGAAGTGTCTCAAATTCAAGCCGAACTTGCTCAAGTGCAAGAACAATATACGGCTTTGCAACAACAGTCGAACAGTATCCAGAGCGAGCGTAATGATCTGGAAAATCAAGTACATGTACTGGAAACAGAACAGTTGGAGCTACAGCAACAATTAGTAGAGCTTCAAGAAACATTAACCGTAACACAAGAAGAAGCCGGAACATGGCGTGAATTATCCACACAACAACAACAAGAAGTATCTCAAATTCAAGCTGAACTTGCTCAATTGCAGGAACAATATACGGCTTTGCAACAACAGTCGAATAGTATCCAAAGCGAGCGTAATGATCTGGAAAATCAAGTACATGTACTGGAAACAGAACAGTTGGAGCTACAGCAACAATTAGTAGAGCTTCAAGAAACATTAACTGTAACGCAAGAAGAAGCCGGAACATGGCATGAATTATCCACACAGCAAGAACAAGAAGTATCTCAAATTCAAGCTGAACTTGCTCAAGTGCAGGAACAATATACGGCTTTGCAACAACAGTCGAATAGTATCCAAAGCGAGCGTAATGATCTGGAAAATCAAGTACATGTGCTGGAAACAGAACAGTCAGAGCTACAGCAACAATTGGTAGAGCTTCAAGAAACATTAACCGTAACACAAGAAGAAGCCGGAACATGGCGTGAATTATCCACACAACAACAACAAGAAGTGTCTCAAATTCAAGCTGAATTTGCTCAGGTGCAAGAACAATATACGGCTTTACAACAGCAATACACTTCAGAACAAGCAGCACATGAATTGGTTCAAGCACAAGTTCAGCAATTAGAAGAACAACAATCTGATCTGAATCAACAATTAGTGGAACTGAAAGAAACACTAACGGTTACTCAAGAAGACGCAGAGACATGGCGTGAGCTGTCAGGACAGCAGGAACAAGAGGTCGAGCGGATTCAAGCTCAATTACTAGATACGCAACAACAAGCGCAGACAGTAGAGCAGCAAAGAGTACAATTAGAAGAACAACAGATTATTTTGAATCAACAACTTCATCAGGCGCAGCAAGAATTAGCCAATACGCAAGAAGAAGCTGAGACATGGCGCGAACTTTCTAGCCAGCAAGAGCAAGAAGTAGAACAGGCGCAAGCTCAATTGTCTCAAGTGAGTGAGCAGGTTGGGCAATTAGAACAACAGTTGCAGACACTGGAAGAACAACGTCATCAACTGGAAAAAGAGCAGTCATCTCTTCAACAACAATTGGAAGATGTACAGCAACAGGTTATTACTGCAACCGAAGAAGCCGAGACATGGCGCGAATTGTCAACGCAACAAGAGGATGAAGTGAATCGTCTGCAAGCCCGGTGGACAGATGCTCAAGCAGAACGTCAGGTACTCGAAGAACAGCTTCGTGTTATCGAAGAACAACGTCAGACATTGGAATATCAATACCAAGATCTAGAAGAGTTACAGTCTGAACGTATCGATCAGTTAAATGAACTGCAACAGCAAAAATCAGCGATTCAAGAAGAAATGGAAATGTGGCGTGAGCGTTCTAGTGAACAAGAAGATGAATTGCATACGTTACAAGCTCAATGGTCACAAGAACAGCAATATCATCAAGATGCACAAGCTCAGGTAGCTACATTGAATCAAGAGTTGCTTTCGTTACAAGATAAGTTAGGTCAACAAGAGCAGATTTTGCAAGAAGCGAATCATAATATCGATCAATGGAATGATCGGTATACTCAACTGGAAGAAGATTATCGGACAGTGAGTCGTAATGAAGAAGGGTATCTGGAAGAAATCGGACGCTTAGAACAGCAAAGCCATCAGTTGCGTCAAGAATTAAATGAATGGCAACAACGTATTCAAGCAACCGAGCAATTACAACAAGAGCAAGCACAGCATATTGAGCGTTTAGAGCAACAAGAACGTGAATGGCGTGAGCAACAAGATCAACTGGCTACAGTAGAAACACAGAAGTCAGAAGAAATGCAAGAAATATTGCAGCAATACGAAGTGTCTTCCCACCAATTACGATTGGTTCATATCGAACTGCAAGATCAGCGTGAAGAGAAAGAACGTATTATAGGTGAGTTAGAACAATTGCGAGAACAGCATCATCGTCTGGAAATTGAATACAATGAGTGGATGGAATTAATCGAGCAGGACCAGAATTAGATATCAAAATCCCTTTCTGCTTATCACTACATATATTAGCTGTAGTGAAACAGAAAGGGATTTTTTAATAATATTTAATAGCTATAAGCGATTACGCTTCGTCTACGATTAATTTCGCAACCATTGTACTATGACCGGAACCACACATGATTGAGCAAGCAATATCAAATTGACCTGCTTCTTGTGGAGTAACGGTTGCTGTTGTATTTTGTGAATCCAGATCGACATTAAGCGCTGGAATCATCACACCATGATTACCTTGTACACTTTCAAATACGATCTGTACAGGTTGTCCTTTTTTGACATGATATTCTTTTTGATCAAATGCATAATTGGTTGCTTTAATCATCAATTGTTCTGTACCATCAGCAGGTGCAACACCTGTCTCGGTAACACCACTTTGAGGTGGATTGGTAGCAGATTCATTTTTTTGACCACAAGCAGATAAAAGAACCATGACTGCGATCATCATACTAACGATAATCAGCGTTCTTTTATACGTATTTACTTTGGTATTCGGTTGAGATGGGGTATACATGCATTGATTCCTCCTATAGTGATATATAATAATGATCATTGCCAATATTCATAAATAGTATAACTCTGTTCTACATAAAGAGTAACCGGTATCATCAAATTTAAAATAAAATATGGCGAAAAAAAGAAATACGATTCATCAAGTAATCATGTAGAAAGCAATTGAGATCAGTTAGCTTTTGATCATATACCCATTATTTATTATTTGTCATGCAAGTATTTTGTGAATATTTGGTCTAGATGTATAATAAGAAGTAGTGCATTATATTATAAAGGAATTTGTTAGTTAGAGGAGTGTCATTACGTTGAACGAAAAAATATTCCATACCATGCAGTATGGTCAAATTTTGAATACATTATCTTCACATGCAGCCACTTCTATCGGTAAACGCGCAGCGCTTACTTTGCAACCGGATACCGATTTGGAGCATGTCAAAAAGTTACTTCAAACAACAGATGAAGCGACATTGGTTGATCGTCTGAAAGGAACTCCGCCTTTTGGTGGGATTGTTGATATCAGTGCAGCCGTGAGTCGTGCACGTATTGGTGGTACATTGAATCCAAGTGAACTATTAGGCATTGCAAATACGATTATGGGCGGTAGACGTGCACGTCGTCATGTCGAGATGGTACATGAAGAAAATCCTGTACCGATGCTAGCTGATCTGGTCGAACTGATCTCTGATCAACGTCCACTGGAAAAAGCGATTCGTGCTTGTATTGATGACTCTGCTCATGTGATGGATTCAGCAAGCCCGGAACTTGCGGCAGTACGTCGTGAACTACGTTCAGGTGAAGTACGTATCCGCGAGAAGCTGGACAGTATGATCCGTTCTCAAAGTGTAGCCAAAATGTTACAAGATCAATTAGTAACGATTCGTGGTGATCGCTTTGTAATTCCGGTCAAAGCAGAATACCGTGCTCACTTCGGTGGTATTGTTCATGATCAGTCCGGTTCAGGTGCGACACTATTTATTGAGCCAGAAGCGATTGTAGCGATGAACAACAAGTTACGTGAAGCCAAGCTACGTGAAGAACGCGAGATTGAAGTGATTTTGCAGAAGCTAACAGCTCAAGTCTCGGATCAGGTCGAATTGCTGAATTATGATATTGATATTCTGGCAGACCTTGATTTTATTTTTGCCAAAGCCAAATTAGCTCGTTCGATGGACGCAACAATGCCGAAGATGAATGATCGTGGATTTTTGAAATTGAAAAAAGCGCGTCATCCATTGATTCCACTTGCTCATGTAGTGCCAACTGATCTTGAACTCGGCAATGAACATACCAGCATTATTGTGACCGGTCCGAATACCGGTGGTAAAACCGTTACATTGAAAACAGTTGGATTGCTTAGTCTGATGGCGATGTCAGGATTATTTATTCCGGCTGATGAAGGCAGTCAATTATGTGTGTTTGATGCGATCTATGCGGATATTGGTGATGAGCAAAGTATCGAACAGAATTTAAGTACATTTTCAAGTCATATGACCAATATTATCTCGATTTTAGAGCAAATGACGCCAAAAAGTCTGGTGTTGTTTGATGAATTAGGAGCAGGAACTGATCCGGCAGAAGGTTCAGCGTTAGCGATTGCGATTCTGGAGCATATTCATTCACAAGGTTGTCGAATGATTGCAACGACTCACTTTAGCGAACTGAAAGCTTATGCTTATGATCGTAAAGGCGTGATCAATGCCAGTATGGAGTTTGATGTGAATACATTAAGCCCTACGTATCGCTTGCTAATAGGTGTACCGGGACGTAGTAATGCATTCGCTATCGCTTCACGCTTGGGACTATCTGAAAAGATTCTTGATGTTGCGCGTGGCGAAGTTGGAGAAGAAGATCAACGTGTTGAAAATATGATCGCTTCCCTAGAAAGTAATCGTCTAAGTGCAGAAGAAGATCGTAATACGGCAGCTACATTGCGTTCTGATATGGAGAAATTACGTGGTCGTTATGAACGTGATCTTGCTAGATTAGAAGAACAACGGGATAAACGTCTGGAAAAAGCGGACGAAGAAGCACGTGAGATTATCGAAAAAGCGCGTAAAGAAGCCGATGAAGTGATTCGTTCATTACGCCAGCTTGCGCAAGAAGAAGGCGCTTCTGTAAAAGATCACAAGTTGATTGCAGCTCGCAAACAATTGGATGATGCTACACCAGGGCAACGTGCGAAGAAGAAATCTGCTTCTTCTACCGAGTCCAAAAAAGTCAAACCACTTGGTCCTGGTGATGATGTAATGGTGTACAGTCTGAATCAACGTGGACATATCGTAGAATTATCGGGAACCAAAGAAGCTGTCGTACAGATGGGTATTTTGAAAATGAAAGTAGCGTTAAGTGATCTAGAATTAGTACAGTCAGCCGCTACGATCAACGCACAGCCACAGAAGAAAGCTACCACGATCAAACGTTCACGCGAAGACAATATGCGCTCTGAACTTGATCTACGTGGTGCTAATGTAGAAGAAGGATTAATGGAAGTGGATCGTTTTCTTGATGAAGCTTTTTTAGCAAACCTGGGGCAGATTTATATTATTCATGGTAAAGGTACAGGTGTGCTAAGAACAGGGATTCAAGATTTCTTGCGTCGTCATAAGCATGTTAAAAGTTTCCGTACCGGTGAATACAATGAAGGCGGCAATGGCGTTACTGTAGCTGTACTGAAATAATCCGGCTTGAAACCATTACAGTGTTCATGCGTAATGAATAGAAATGTCTGTAGATGATTTCAGTACCGGAAGGAGCTATGAAGTGGCGTGAAAGATTATATTGATCCGATGCTTGCACATCCGGTCGGGATGATGATCGGTTTTTTCTCGGTAGCTGTACTACAGCTTATCGTATTTCTATGGTGTTTCGAAATGGTAGCCAAATATAAATGCTGGGATGAAATAAGACGCGGTAATGTAGCGGTAGCAATGGCAACAGGCGGTAAGATTTTCGGGATTTGTAATATTATGCGGTTTTCGATCGAAGCGCATAGTACGGTATATGAAAGTCTCGGCTGGTCGGTTATCGGTTTTGTTTTACTTCTCGCTGCTTATTTTATATTTGAATTTTTGACACCTGTTTTTAAAATTGACGAAGAAATTGCAGCAGATAACAAAGCTGTAGGTTTGATCTCTATGATTATATCGATCTCCTTATCGTACGTGATAGGGGCAACTATTTTATAATCAAGATTGAACTGAAATATGAGTGATGAGAGGAATTACAACATGGATACAACAATATGTCCTTGGTGTGATAGTGAGATTGTATGGGACCCCGAATTTGGACCGGAAGAATTGTGCCCGCACTGTCATAATGAATTAAATGGTTATCGTACGCTTAATATTGCTTTAGATGAAGACGAAGATGAGGAATATGTGGAAGGCGGACAGAAGCCACCTGCTGAAGTTCGTAGAGCTCCTGTAGCACCTGCTGCTCAACCTGAAGAAGAGCAACAATCTTTTGCTTCCCGAGCAACCAGTCTGTTGAACGATGCAGAACTATTTACACAACCAAGTCTATCTTCACTCAAAACGATTGAGCAATATGGTGATGAGAATTTCAACATGGTGCAGTATGAAGAAAATGTAGAGCAATTGCTGGATCAGCAAGAAGAGATTCCGCAATGTCCACATTGTCAGGAATATATGTTGCTTGCAGGTACGCAAGCAATGGGTGGAGCTGGATTTACCCCTTTGCCTGCAACAGCCAAAAATGTAGCGATTTTACCATCTACATTTAAAGTGAATGTATATGTATGTCCAAGTTGCTTCCATGTGCATCAAAGTCTGTGTGAAGATGAGCGTGTAGCGATTATCGACAAGATTACTAATTTAAACGAACAATAAGCATATCGAACAATAAATAAAAAGCTCTTATTCTCTACCTGATAATAGGTGAGAGTAAGAGCTTTTTGCTTTGTAATATAGGATGATATGATTATGCAATAAATCGGTTACTGTAGATTACACCACAATATCGTCGACTGTTGCAGGAGAAGGTTTGGTTGTACGAGTCAATCCAAACAGTTCTAATTCAGGACGCTCGATTCCAGTAATCGTATCTGCTAGCAATTGAGCTGCAATAGCGCTATAGACTGTTCCATTCCCACCATATCCTTCAACAAAATAACTATGAGGATAATCAGGATGTCCACCGATATAAGGCAATCCATCACGGCTAGAACCGAATACCGCTGCCCATGCATAATCAATCGACAACTCTCCTACATTTGGAAATAGTGTCTGTACTTCTTCTAGCAACTTTTGAGATTGCTTCACCATACGAACATCGCGCCATTCCGGATCTGTAAATGGCTCATCCAAGCCGCCTACAACAATTCGATTGTCCGCAGTCGTTCTCATATACAGGTATGGACGTGTCGTTTCCCAGACCATGCTTTGCTCATGCCAACCATCCCAACTTTCTACAGGGTTCGTCATAATCGCATACGTCGTTTCTAGAAATGCGCCACGTTCTTTTTTCATTTCTTGAGTCGCATAACCTGTAGCATAGATTACAGTACGTGCACGAATCTCGATATTACCTGCATAACAGGTAACGCCTGTATCATCAGCAACATGACTTGTGATTTCTACACCTTCATATAATTGTGCACCATGATTCATTGCATCAGCCATCAATGCATGAATAAAGCGATAAGGGTTCACTTCAGCATCGCCATGCGTATACAATCCACCGGCTTTTTCAAAAGAAAAACGTTTCGCTATTTCTTCTGCATCCCAATATTCAGCTTCAAATCCAAAACGTTTGAGATTGTCATATTCTTCTTTCAAAGCAGGTACATCTTCAGGATTACTTGCATAATATAGACTACTGCGTGGAATCAATTGAGCATCAATCGGTAATGTTGGAGCAATGTCGATTAGATACTCCATCGCTTGCTGGCAAAGGCGGTAAAACAATACGCCATTTTGTTCGCCAAATGTATTGATGCAAGAAGTCATCATTTTATCGTTAGTATATTGAAGTAAACCGGTATTGGCGACAGAGCTACCTTGACCGATTTTTGATTTTTCTACAAGCACTACATTGATGCCTCGATGTGCAAGTTCGCGCGCAGACAAAGCTCCGCCCATTCCGCCACCAATAATAAGTACATCACAGGCAATATTTTCTTGTAATGATTGGTATTTCGGTGTCTCGGATTCAGATAGTGTTTTGTCCCATGCTGTACGGTTAGTGTGCAAATCCATAATATTTCGCTCCTCAAGGTATAATAATAGGCTACCGGTGCTGACTGTCTAAGTAATAACATTAAGTAACCTGATTGCTATCCTCTTGAAGCAGGTCGTCAGATAATCGTTTGACAGAGAACGATCCAATCAGAGGGTTGGCAGAAATGGGCGATTCATGTCATACTTATGATTAATCTTGCGCACTTGGAGGCTATTACATTATGAAAGAATTGAGCGACCTTAAATTACAAATATTAGATTTGTTAAAAGAAGATGCAAGACGCACACCGCAACTTCTTTCTACCTTATTAGGTGTTGATGAAGCAGAAGTGACTCAGGCGATTCGTGAATTGGAAGATGAGCATGTGATCGTGAAGTACACATCGGTAGTGAACTGGAGTAAAGTCGATGACGAGAAAGTCACAGCGTTAATTGAAGTACAGATTACACCGGAACGTGGCAGAGGATTTGAAGGTATTGCAGAACGCATTTATTTGTATCCACAAGTAAAATCTGTTTATTTGATGTCTGGTGCTTATGATCTTCTGGTTGAAGTAGAAGGCACCAATTTGAAAGAAGTAGCAAGCTTCGTTTCAGATCGTTTATCTCCTATTGAATCGGTATTGTCTACCAAAACTCACTTTATCCTTAAAAAATACAAGCAAGATGGCATTATCTTTGAAGAGCACGAAGATGATCGTCGCTTGATTATCTCTCCATAACCTGAATATTCGTTGTGATATACAACTCTTTTTGATATAAGCAGAAGAAATCGCGCTTACGGAATAGAGCGCTGAAGGAAGAGG
This sequence comes from Paenibacillus sp. KACC 21273, assembly GCF_028736095.1. NCBI lineage: Bacteria > Bacillati > Bacillota > Bacilli > Caryophanales > Paenibacillaceae > Paenibacillus > Paenibacillus sp. KACC 21273. The sequence continues at coordinate 3,888,238 of NZ_CP117876.1, read as the reverse complement.
ATTGCTATGATTGTCAATAATGAACAACAGACCGGATCATCCAAGTCGATGACTTCGTACCTTTCACCATTAGTTCAAGATATTAAGCCTTCGGGTATTCGTAAGTTTTTTGATCTGGTGAGTGCAAGCAAAGATATTATTACGCTAGGTGTAGGGGAACCCGATTTTATTACACCGTGGCATGTACGTGAAGCTTGTGTCTATTCATTAGAGCGTGGATATACACGTTATACTTCTAATGCCGGTATGCCTGAACTTCGTGAAGCGATTTCAGGTTATTTGGAAAATGAATTCAAAACTGCCTATGATCCGAAAGACGAGATTCTGGTGACCGTCGGAGGTAGCGAAGCGATCGATTTAGCTTTGCGCGCGCTGATTACACCGGGAGATGAGATTTTGATCCCTGAACCTTGTTATATCTCTTATTCACCGATTACAGCTATTGGTGGAGGAATCCCTGTTGGTATTGAGACTTTTGCCAAAGACAATTTTAAATTAACGGCAGAAGCCTTAGAAGCACAGATTACTCCACGCTCCAAAATTTTGATCCTTTGTTATCCAAGTAATCCAACAGGGGCAATTATGACGTATGAAGATTGGTTGCCGATTGCTAAAGTGGTCGAAAAGCATGATCTTATCGTGATTTCTGATGAAATTTATGCAGAATTAACATATGGTACGAAGCACGTCAGCTTCGCATCGGTTCCGGGTATGCAAGAACGGACTATTTTGGTCAGTGGATTTTCCAAAGCGTTTGCGATGACAGGCTGGCGTATGGGGTATGCTTGTGGTCATCGTGATCTCATTTCTGCGATGCTCAAAATTCACCAATATACCGTTATGTGTGCTCCTGTAATGGGCCAAGTAGCAGCTTTAGAAGCATTGACCAATGGATTAGGTGAAAAAGATAAGATGGTAGAGTCCTATAATCGCCGTCGTCGTCTGATTGTCGATGGATTCCGCAGTATTGGTCTGGAATGTCATGAACCTCAAGGCGCTTTTTATGCTTTTCCAAGTATTCAGAATACAGGGCTGACTTCTGAAGAGTTTGCTCAACAGCTTCTAGTGGAAGGAAAAGTAGCGGCTGTTCCAGGTAGTGTATTCGGGTTAGGTGGCGAAGGATTTATCCGTTGTTCGTATGCTACATCTGTCGCACAATTAAGTGAAGCATTGGAAAGAATAGGTTCATTCGTAGCTAAAATAAAATAATTGTCACATAATCTTCTTTTTTCCTTGAATTAACAATTTTCCTGCTTTCATTTACATGATCCTGTGATATAATGGGTCTTTGGAAGCAGGAAATCATGACTCAAGGGAGGGGATTATTTGTATTGCGCTGAATATAATTTGCCGGGATATCGTGGACATAACATTGCAGAGAGTAATGGAGTATGGTCTACGTCCTCAGAGAAGTCTTCACAGATACTTTCCCTAGAGGATGAAATTTATTTGCTTCGTATGCGTATGGAACAGTTATTTTTGGAAGAGCAATCTTTTACATCAGAAGTTGTTATTGAAATCAGCATGTTGCTTGACCTCAAAATTAACGAATATATGCGCTCTCATCAAAAACATTCGTAACTCAGATCAAAACAGAATGTTGAGATATGATCGATCTTGTTATAGCGGATACGATGTAACATTTATAGCCTGAAATCAACAGAGGGTCCTCAAAAAGGAGCTTCTTTTTTTACGTCAAATAGCTGTGGTATGATGGGATATAGTGAATTGAAGGAGGAACGTTGGGTGAAATTGTGGATAAAAGGATTACTACTAAGCATGAGTATGGTATTCGTTTTGACAGCTTGTGGTGGGGATCAACCGAAAGATCCTAATCAAGTGACTGTTTTTATTATGGGTAGTGAAGGATTTTCACAAGAATTAGCAGATCAGGTCAAACAAGATTTGCAGACCAAGCTTGGCAGTACAATGAAAATAACAGTCAATACAACACCGATTTACTCCGCTGAAAAGTTAACGTTAGAATATGTCGATCGACAAGATGATATTATTATTTTGCCAGAAAACGATATGAAATCTTATTCGATTAATGGGGGGCATATGGTGTTGGATAAAGATTTTGATTCCAAAACGTATGCTCGCGGTGTAACGATGGGTAGTGCATCCGCAGAAGATGTAGATAAACAAGAAAAGCATCTATTCTCGATTCCTGTCGATCAAATGAGTATCTTCAAACAAATCAAATATACGCCAGACAATCTGTATGCTACCATTCCTGTGTTTGCGGATTATAATAAATCGCTCAAAATCTTAAAAGCGATGACAGAATAATATCGTTCTATCATCCATGTGGAGGGACAAATGAATATTTATACACGTACAGGTGATGAAGGGCAGACTTCTGTGATCGGAGGTCGGGTCAGCAAAGACGATGCTCGTGTGGAAGCATACGGCACGATTGATGAGCTAAATAGCTTTGTCGGTCAAGCGTTGGCAATAGCGGATAGTGAACACTTTGCAGATATTCAGGAGCAATTGCTGGCGATACAACATGAATTATTCGATTGTGGAGCAGACCTAGCCTTTGTTGAATTAGATGAAAGTAAGTATAAAGTTCATGCTGAATTAGCGGTTCAATTGGAACAATGGATTGATCAGTATGAGACAGAAAACCCACCAATAGAACGTTTTATTTTACCAGGAGGTCATCCTTTAGCCGCTTCACTACATGTCTGTCGTACGGTATGTCGTCGCGCTGAACGAAGAGTGGTAACACTGGGTGCAATAACAGATATTAATATAAATGTGCGTAAATACTTAAATCGACTTTCAGATTATTTTTTTGTGATTGCGCGTACAGCGAATGTGCGTTCAGGCATCACAGATATCGAATATATTCGCAGTCAAAAAGTATTTCGACGTGATTGAGGGACTATTGTGATTAATGCTAAAAATGAAACTAACGATTATTATGAACCAATATTGTATACGATCCAACCGCAAGATGAAGGTATGATTCTCAAAAATATTATGCAACGCCGGATGGGCATTTCACGCAAATTGCTTTCACGTCTTAAAATGACAGAGCAAGGAGTAATGCTGAACGGTCAACATGTATATGTAAGCGTCAAAGTGCAAGCAGGCGATCTGTTAGAGATTCGGATGGAACGGGAACAATCCGATGATATTTTGCCACAAGCCCAGCAGATCGACGTGATCTATGAAGATCAGCATCTATTGATCGTTAACAAACAAGCAGGCATTATCGTGCATCCTACGAGTGGACATTACACCGATACACTGGCAAATGGAGTAGTTCATTACTGGCAAGAGCGCGGAGAGAAGTTCCGCTTCCGTCCGGTGCATCGATTAGATCAAGATACATCGGGTGTGCTGGCTATCGCCAAAAATCCGTATGTACATCAACATATTTCAGAACAAATGATGCAGAATACAGTAAAGAAAAGATATCATGCCTATGTGCATCATATTCCGGCGATACGGCAAGATCGCATCGAAGGAGCGATTGATCGTGATCTAGTTGAGCCTCATATGCGAGTAGTCACACCGGATGGATATCCAGCAGCTACCCGTTATCAAGTGTTAGAATCTTTTCCAGAGCGTGATGTATCATTAGTTGAACTGGAATTAGAGACCGGACGTACCCATCAGATTCGGGTACATATGAAGCATATCGGTTGTCCATTGGTTGGCGATCGGTTATATGGTTATGCGCGACCAGACAATAATATAGATCCTTCTAGCTCTATCGCTCAACTGGATCAACTTGCAGGCAGACAAGCGTTACACGCTGTTGAGCTAGGTTTTGTACATCCAGTTACAGGTGAAAAGATGCTTTTTCACGCACCATTACCTGAAGATTTAGCAATACTGGATGCAGAATTACGAGGACGGGAAGCTTGATGGTGAAGTGGAATATTCTCATGTCAATAAAATCATTTTTTAATCCAGTATTAAAGGAGAATGTAAGCCAATGAGTAAATTAACAGTATATCAATACCCACAATGCAGTACATGTCGGAATGCAATCAAATGGTTACGTGCAGAAGGTCATGAATTGAACTTAATTCATATTGTAGAATCTCCACCTACCGCAGAGCAATTACGTGAATTGGTTGAACATAGCGAACTGGAATTGAAGAAATTTTTCAATACCAGCGGTGAAGTCTATAAAAGTCAGAATCTAAAAGAAAAATTACCATCTATGGATGCTCAAGAACAACTACAATTGTTATCTGAAAATGGTAAATTGATTAAACGTCCGATTGTAACAGATGGGGATAAAGTGACAGTAGGATTCAAAGAATCGATGTATGAAGAAGCATGGAAAGCATAAAGTAGAAAGAATAATATAGCGATCCACCTAAAGAGTATGTCCAAAAGTCTTTTGCTGAGCAGATATTTGCCAGACAAAAGGCTTTTTTATGTTTACTGCTATTTATATGATTCAACACAGCTAGTCACTAGACAATTATTTATTTACATTATCTGCAAAAGAAACGATAATATGAGTGATTTATAATTACAAAAATGGGGGAAAAAGGGTATGAATAAAGTATGGTCGAAAGCATCGGCGATTCTTTTGTTAGGAAGTGCAATTTTGTTCAGTAGTAGTGCATCTACGCCTGTGTATGCTGCATCGTCTACGTACAAAGTGACTTTTGAACAAGCACGATTAGTATCGAATGATCATGTAGGCAATGAGTGGTCTATTGCAGCAGAAGTAGCTGGTAAAGCAATCAATGAAGGCAAAAGTATGAATGTAAGTGTAGATTCGAAGGGAAGTATCAAATTGCATGGCTATGTTGTAGAAGAAGATAAAATTCCCGACGAAGGCGAAAATACCAAAACAGTAAATGTCTCTTCAATCTCTAGCAAAGGTTCAACAGTTAAAGTATTGGTCACAGTGACCGAAAATAGAGGGCGTTATTCTGGTAATGAAGCCGTATGGGAATTTACGTACAAAATCAAAAAACAATAATATATAATATATTGGAGTCGCTTTATATCTGAACATGGATCATGATCATCTCAGGTATAGAGCGATTTTTATAAATATAAATGATTAAAGGATGGAGATTATGCACCAATCACAACTTAATCTGGTTCAAGCATCATCTATACATAGAGAGCAATTGGCTGAATTACGGGCGATGGTTCTGCAAGAAGATCTTACGCGTCTGGGTCGATTTGATGAGCATAAGGTTCGTCAGCGCTTTCGTAATGCTTTTGATCCGAGTTATACATGGTTGATCGAAGTGGAAGGAAAGATAGCAGGTTGCGTTGCTTTAAAGCCAGAACAGGAGGGTTACATTTTAGAGCACTTTTATATGTACCCTGATGTTCAAGGTCAAGGCATAGGCAGTCAGACACTTCATCAATTGTTAGCTCAACCTCATCTGCAAGGGAAAGTCGTTCATCTCAATGTGCTACAAGGTAGCCCGGCACGAAGACTTTACGAACGTTTTGGATTTGAGCTTGATTCTGAAGATGAAGTGGATATCTTTATGAGTCGCACGATATAAATAAATTAGTATGAAAATAAAGAACCCAATATAGAATAGGCAGAAAATTTAAAGTCTTGTGAATACTTGTACAGTGTCGCAGAAATTCGGTATGATATACTCAGATTGGATTCATCTGTATTGAAGAGAGAAGGTAGAAGTGAAGATAATGAAAGATCAAAAAATAATGTTAGTCGATGGAATGGCACTGTTATTCCGAGCTTATTATGCAACAGCACAATCCGGTTATATTCGTCGCACAAAGTCAGGGATTCCTACGAATGCGATTTACGGGTTTGTACGTTATCTATGGGACGCTGTACAACTGTATAATCCTACTCATATCGCTTGTTGTTGGGATGTTAGTAGCAAAACGTTTCGTACCGAAGAATTTGCTGCTTACAAAGGAAATCGTTCGGCTGCACCGGATGATTTGATTCCGCAATTTGATTTGATTTTGGAAGTAACTGAAAGTATGGGGATTCCTAATCTAAGTGCACCTGGTTATGAAGCCGATGATTGTATCGGTACCATTTCACGTGAGCTGGAAGCAGATATGGAAGTTCTGATTTTGACAGGAGATCATGATATGTTACAGCTAGTGGATGAACGGACTAGCGTGATTATTATGAAAAAAGGCTATGGTAATTACAAAGTGTATACGCCTGAGTCACTAATGGAAGAAAAGGAATTAACACCTGCTCAGATTATTGATATGAAAGCTTTGATGGGCGATGCTAGTGACAACTATCCAGGAGTCAAAGGAATCGGTGAAAAAACAGCGATTAAGCTGGTCAAAGAGTATGGAACAATCGCAGGAATTTTGGAAAATTTAGATCAATTAACACCTTCGATTCGTACAAAAATTGAAAATGATCTCGATATGCTTCATATGTCTCATCGCTTGGCGGCGATTCATCGTGAAGTACCTGTCGTCTGTTCGCTAGATGCCAGTCTTTTGCTTTTGGAAGATGATATCATTCTAACGAAATTTGAAGAACTAGAGATCAAAAGTCTTTGTTCTATGTTAGGCGTAGGTGTATTTTAAATGAAAACATTATCGCGCTTAATGATCGCTATATTGTCTATAGTAATGATTCTGTGCTTGCTACCTACTGCTGGTTCTTCAGCGGTAGCAGCAGGGTCAGGAATCAAAGCTGCAACGCAGAAAGTGTCTGCTGCTGGACGAACATTTACTGTACAGACTGTTCGTATTCCCAAAGGAACCAAAACAGACGTAGGACTAGCTAATCAACAAGTCGGTCAGACTGCTTCTTTATCTTCTATCGTCAAACATTATGGTGCTCAAGCAGCTATTAATGGCGCTTTTTTTGAAGCTTATGGCGGTGCGCCTGATCCTTACGGTACGTTAATTAAGAACGGTCGTATCGCGCATTTGGGCAGATATGGCACAACGATAGGATTTTTGGCAAATGGTACAGCGTTGATGGATTCGTTGCGATTGTCTGTCACAGGAACAGTACAATCAACAACAGGCAAATCGTCTAGCTGGTACGCTATCTGGGTCAATCGTCTTCCCGGTGCTTCTAGTACATCTGTTATCTACACGTCTGATCGAGGTACCAATACAGGCTTCACAGGTGGAATTGCAGTTACTGTGGTGAATAACAAAGTAACGCATAAAGGAAACAACAATAAAACCAAAATTCCATCTAATGGATATGTGCTTGTTTATACAGGAGATCAGAAATACGCGGCTGATCGCTTTACGGTAGGTGCTACTGTCAACATGAATATCGCTTACCAGGATATCAATGGGAAAGATATTCCATGGCAACAAGTCGTGACTGCGGTAGGTGCAGGCCCAAGATTAGTGAAAGACAGCAAAATCGCTCTAAATGCAGAAGCAGAAGGATTCCAAGATCCCAAAATTTTGACTGCTGCTGGTGCACGTAGTGGGATTGCAATAATGGCAGATGGTTCGGTGATGATTGCGACTGTTCCAGGAGCAACCATGAAACAATGGGCAGCTATTATGCAAAAGCTTGGCGCTAAACAAGCGATGAATTTAGATGGAGGCGCTTCATCGGGAATGTATGCAAATGGACGTATGCTTACTGCACCCGGACGCTTATTAAGCAATACGTTAATTTTTGGTGCAAGCGGTTCATAATGCAGTAGTGTCGACATCATCTCGACTTCAATATCATATATGATCAAATATGGAGCATCTCTGCACTAATCTAGGAGAATACTAATCTGTCCATACAGGATAACTCAAAGGAGAACTATCATTTATGAAAAAATTAGGGGCTATTGAAGCAGGCGGTACTAAATTTGTATGTGGGATCGGTACAGAGGATGGAGAAATTTTAGAAAGAGTAAGTTTCCCAACCGAAACGCCTGAGATTACGATGAAAAATGTAATTTCCTTTTTTGAAGGTAAAGGGGTTGAAGCAATCGGGATAGGTTCTTTTGGACCGATTGATCCGATTAAAGGCAGTCCAACTTATGGATACATAACGACTACACCCAAGCCACACTGGGGACAATACAATATTGTAGGACATATGAAAGAACATTTTGATGTACCGATCGGTTTTGATACCGATGTGAATGGTGCGGCTTTAGGCGAACACAAATGGGGAGCAGCGCAAGGATTAGCGAGCTGTATTTATATTACGGTAGGTACAGGTATTGGTGCTGGAGCAGTAGTCGATGGTAAAATGCTACATGGACTATCTCATCCAGAAATGGGACATATTTTGGTTCGTCGTCATCCTGATGATCATTTTGAAGGATTCTGTCCTTATCATGGCGATTGTCTGGAAGGTGTAGCAGCTGGCCCTGCGATTGAACGACGCTGGCAAGTTAAAGGTTCTGAGCTAACTCCAGAACATCCTGCATGGGAAATGGAAGCTTACTATCTGGCGCAAGCATTAATGAACTATGTATTGATTCTATCCCCACAAAAAATTGTGATGGGTGGCGGCGTGATGAAGCAAGAGCAATTGTTCCCGCTAATTCGTGAAAAATTACAAAAGCTTTTAGCTGGTTATGTACAGCATCCTAGCTTAAATGAACAAATTGACCAATTTATCGTCCCTCCACAATTGGGTGATAATGCTGGATTATGCGGAGCACTTGCGTTAGCAGATCTAGCATGGTCTGGAGAAAAAGGTGCAACCAATGGCGAATAAGAAAAAAGTAAATCCAGCCATCAAAAGACAGCAACAACAAGAATACAAACAAAAAGAAGCATTACGTCAAAAGAAGTTAATGCGTAATCTTATCATTGGAACTGTAGCTGTTATTGCAGTGATTGTTCTACTTATTATTTTTGTACCGAACAACAAAACAGCTGAAGCGACTACGTTTGATTACAATCAGCTTCCTGTCAAAGGCGAAACTACAGCTCCTGTCAAAATTGTAGAATTTGGCGATTTCAAATGCCCGATTTGTAAGCAGTTCAATGAAATTATTGTGCCACAGATTCAAAAAGATTATATTTCTAATGGCACAGCCGCTATGTACTTTATGAACTTTCCGTTTTTGGGACCTGATTCTACAACAGCAGCTTTGGCTGTAGAGTCTGTGTATCACCAAAACAATGATGCGTTCTGGAAATATTTTGACGCTATTTATACTAATCAAGGCGATGAAAATACAGAATGGGCAACTACCGATTTTCTTGTTAATTTAGCTAAAAAAGCAGATGCGTCTATTGATACCACCAAGCTTCGTCAAGATATCGAAAACAAAACGTATGCCAAACAAGTACAAGCTCAATACGATAAAGGCAAAGAATTAAATCTTCCAGGCACGCCATCGATCTATATTAACGGAGTAGAATATACAGGCGATCTAGGCGATTATACTGCACTCAAAGCAGCAATTGAGAAAGCCAAAACAGAAGCCGGAGCGGAGGGCTAATACGATGAATACAGAATCGTCTCCATCTTTTTTAGCACGATACTATTTATTTCTAGCATGGATAGTCGCTATTGTAGCTACTGGTGGAAGTCTGTATTTGAGTGATGTAATGTTGCTAGAGCCTTGTAAATTATGCTGGTATCAGCGTATTTTTATGTATCCACAGGTGATTTTGCTCGGTATCGCTGCTTATCATAATGATCGACGTATTGTCAGATATTCGATGCCACTCGTTATTCTTGGTGCATGTGTAGCGATTTACCATTATGCAGAGCAACATATTCCAGCTTTGAGCAGAATTTTACCATGTACAACAGGGGTTCCTTGCAATAAGCCTTATTTTGAATGGTTTGGTTTTATCACGATTCCTTTTATGGCATTGATCGCGTTTATCTTGATCGCTTTGTTATTGTGGAGAGGTAGTCGCGCAGCAGATGCTATCGCTTATGAAGATGAAGAAACAGAATAAGTAATCATACCGTTGATTGATATCAGTACCATGTCTTCTTTTTAGCATTTATTGTTGAAAAGAAGACTTTTTTTATAATCCAACGATAGAAATATATGAACCTGACGTATGAACAGTAGGACTTGAAAAAAACGTCTATTTTGAATCAATTTTGATCTATTTGATGTAATGAGTACGTTTAACGGTTAACTATAGTAAGAGAATACTGTTCAATAACTAGATAAAAGTGGAGGAATGTCGAATGAGAGAAGGCAATTCAATATATGAAGTAGAGCCGTGGTCGATTCGAGAATCTTCGTTTGACCCTATCCACAATCGTAGAGGAGAAACTATTTTTACGGTTGCTAATGGATATTTGGGAATGCGTGGTCATTTTGAAGAAGGATTAGAAGGTGCAGGTATTAATGCACTGAATGGTACGTATTTGAATGGATTTTACGATTCAGCAGATATTACGTATGGAGAAGAAGCTTTTGGTTATGCCCGTAAGCGTCAGACGATGTTAAATGTAACGGACAGTAAAATTATTGAGTTATTTATTGATGGCGAACAATTTAATTTATTAAGCGGTCGTGTGATAGAATACGAACGTATTTTGGATATGCAACATGGGATTTTATCGCGTCATGTCGTATGGGAAAGTGGCACAGGTAAACAAGTGCAAGTCGATACACAGCGCTTAATTTCGTTTGATAATAAGCATGTAGCTATGGTTCGCTATACGGTGAAGCCTGTTAATTTTACAGGAGAAATTAAATTGATCTCTGCCTTAAATGGTAAAGTGACTAATGAAATATCAGCAGACGATCCACGAGCAGGGTCAGCTTTTGGAGGACAAGTATTACATACGGTTCAGTCGTATGAAGAAAATAAGTTTATGGCTCTAGAGCAACGTACGACCGAAACAGAATTTCATTTATTGTGTGGCGCAGAGCATACGTTAAATTATGACTATACGTTATCAACGATTCAAGAAGATGAGCGTATTGCGAAAGCATTTACTATGCAAGTGGACGAAGGACAATCGGTTACATTGGATAAATCTATTGTTTATTATTCTTCAAAAGATTATGAAGTAGATCACTTGCTAATTTTGGCTCAGTCTACGTTAAAAGAAGTCAAAGCAAATGGCTGGGATGCTTTAACGATAAAACAAAAAGAATATCTAGATGAATTCTGGGAAATTGCAGATGTGAATGTAGAAGGCGATGAACTGTTACAACAGGGATTACGATACAATGCGTATCAATTATTCCAATCGGTCGGTCGTGATGGCAAAACGAATATTAGTGCGAAAGGAATCACAGGCGAAGGGTATGAAGGACATTATTTCTGGGATACAGAGACATATATGTTGCCATTCTTCTTGTATACCAAGCCCGAGTTAGCCTTGCGTCTGTTAGAGTATCGTTATTACACACTGCCCAAAGCAAGAGAGCGTGCAGTAGAAATGGCAGCAGAAGGTGCTCTATTCCCATGGCGTACGATCAACGGAGAAGAAGCCTCTGCTTATTATCCAGGAGGAACGGCTCAATTTCATATCAATGCCGATGTAGCTCATGCGATTATTCAATACGTAGAAGCAACAGGCGATCAAGACTTTTTGCAGAGTAAAGGTCTGGAGATGTTAATCGAGATTTCAAGATTCTTCTTATCTGTAGGGAATTGGATTACAGGTAAAGGATTCTGTATTAATGGAGTGACTGGCCCTGATGAATATACAGCGATTGTAAACAACAATACGTATACTAATATTATGGTCAAAGATGCATTAGAATTTACTGTACATGAATTAACACAGTGGGAAGAATTAACTCCAGATTCTTATCTAGCGATGCACAGTGTTATGGGACTAACCGAAGAAGAAATTGCAGATTGGGCACGTGCTGCGGATGAAATCTATATTCATCGCCAAAATGGATTGATCGGTCAGGATGATTCGTTTCTGGATAAAGGCGTATGGGATTTTGACAATACGCCGGCTGAAAATTATCCATTACTGCTGCATTACCATCCATTGGTCATTTATCGTCAGCAAGTGATCAAGCAAGCGGATCTGATTCTGGCATTTTATTTGCTAGGTGAGAAATTTACCAAGCTAGAAAAAGTCAAAAACTATGCCTATTATGAGCCATTAACAACACATGATTCTTCGTTGTCAGCAGCGATTCATGCGATTATTGCAGCAGAGCTTGGTAATATGGATCATGCGTATAACTTCTTTATCGAATCGGCACGTATGGATCTGGATGATATTCATGGTAATGTCAAAGACGGTATCCATGCTGCATCAATGGCAGGTAGCTGGTTAACGATTATTGGTGGATTTGCAGGTATGCGTCAATATGACGGTCGATTACACTTTGAACCGAAATTACCGCCAAGCTGGACAGAGTACTCGTTCCGGGTACAATTTCAAGATCGCCTTGTCAATGTAAATGTAGAAGGCAACAAAACAACATACAGTCTTGTTCGCGGAGAACCGTTAACGATAGAACATTATGGACAAGAATATGTAGTTGCAATGACACAGCCACTTGAAGCAAACAATCGTGATCTGTGTGCAATAGTATTCGGCTTGGAAGGTGTAGTTATTCCGGTTATTGATGAAGAATCAGAAACGATTGAATCCGCAGAATTGTTGCCAGGTGTAGAAGATTTACTACAACATTTTGCCGATCATAATATCGCTGTTGTTTTGGCATCTCACCGTAGTGATGCAGAAGAAGTGGTAGAAAAATTGGGAGTACGACAATATTTCAACCGCATCATTACATCAGATGATGTAGAGTTCAGTAAGCCTGATCCTGAAATATTTATCAAAGCAGCTAACGCAGTCAATATTCATCCTTATCACACGATGGTTATTGAAGATTCTACCGAATCGATCCAATCTGCCCGTCAAATCGGGATGAAAACGATCGCTGTAAGTTCACTAACCCGAATCGATAGTGCACACTTTACAGTACCCGGCTTAGATGGACTAAACCTAGAAACCATGATCCGCTGGATGCAACTTCCTTGATTAAGCGCTTGGCACCATAAGCGCGACCAGTGAAATAAAAAAATGATTTTTGCATCAGCAAAATATCTTACATTAAGCGCTTGGCACCACAAGCGCGACCCGTAAAATAAGAAAGTGATTTTTGCTTAGCAAAATATCTTACCATCAGCGCTTGGCAGTATAAGCGCGACCAAGTGAAATCAAAAAAGCTGTCCTTGTTCATCAATTGACGATGAATAAGGGCAGCTTTAATCTTTTCAGATCCAATCTTTTTTGCGGAAAGTGAAAAACATAGTCAAACCTAGCGTAATCATAATCCCGATTACCAGTGGATAACCGAAACGCCAATGCAATTCAGGCATATCTTCAAAGTTCATTCCATAAATACCTGTAATTACAGTCAACGGCATAAATATCGTTGTGATCGCTGTAAATACACGCATGATTTCATTCGCACGATTAGAGATACTGGACTGATAAGCTTCTCGTAAGTTACCCATCAGATCGCGGAATGTATCAAACATCTCAGATACTTTTACCGCATTCTCGTACACGTCACTGAAATATTTTTGCAATTGATCATCGATCAAACGGAGGTCTTTTTTATTCAATGTATTGATGACTTCACGCTGAGGTCCCAATACACGTTTGAGCCACAAAATTTCGCCACGCAAACCGATAATTTCGTTCAAATGCGATTTTTTGGTATGCATCAATATATTTTCTTCCAGTAGTTCGATCTGATCTTCGATCCGGTCACCGACAGCGAAGTAATTATCAACGACAAGGTCAATTAACAAATACATGAATTTATCAGCGCGACTCACTTCTTCTTCCCATAAAATCGGTTTGAGAACACGCAATTCATTAATTTTCTGCTTGGTCACTGTAATAATATAATGCCGTCCTAGAAAAATATTCAAGGCGCGCAAAAAAATCTCTTCGTTATCAAAACGAATACTGTTGACTACAATAAAATAATGACTTTCATAAATTTCGATCTTAGGACGCTGTTCTTCCTCACTCAAACAATCTTCTACAGCCAGATCATGAAGCATAAAAAGTGGTTGTAATTCGATCAAATCTTCCAAATCTGCGTCGATCCAATAAAATCCTTCTTCAGGTGCTACCAGTGTGTCGGTAATATTTTCTACTGGAGTAAATGCTCCAGCATTGACGTGCCGAACTTTCATTGTGTTCTACTCCTTTATTATGAAATGAGCAGGGAAAGAAGCGGCAACCGCACACTTGTTTACAAAGCTTCGCTATAATTTATGAAAAACGGAGAAGATTTTTCAATAATGGCGCGTTACTCCAGTGCCCTATGGTTGTCGTTTGTTTCCTGCAATTTGTCCATCCGTCCTGCTGCCAACTGGGCCTCGGGTCGCCTTCCATTTTGAAATTCACCTCTTTGTGATTTAGATATTTATGAAAACTATGAAAAAACGTCAAATACTTGTTAAGTATACCGTGGTCGTGGAAGCCTTTCAAGCTTAAATAAGAAACCTCTTTTGAAATCAACCAATATAGTTACCAACAACTTATTTATCGGTTCAATCTAATACATTTTTCACAGCACTTGACGGCAGACCGTAGAATAGTATAAATTATGGTATAAGAAAAGTATCAAAACATGTTATTTTAAATTGAATAAGCAAATCTTATCAAGAGCAGGTGGAGGGACTAGCCCGATGAAACCCGGCAACCGGCGGTATAACCGCACGGTGCTAATTCTTGCAGAGATATAAGTTGATGTATCATTCTAGACTTAATATCTGCTGACAGATGAGAGAGGCGTCTATTATATACGCGAACATATCGCAAATGACCTTTCTCAAGTATCAGGAGAAAGGTCATTTTTGTATATACTTATAATGAACCTTTCTCCTGAAATGATAAGAAATACACACATCCAAGGAGTGAACGAACATGCCAATTAAGATTCCGGATAGCTTACCTGCCAAAGAAGTATTAACTGGAGAAAATATTTTCGTAATGGATGATAGCCAAGCATTTCAACAGGATATTCGTCCATTGCGAATTGCTATATTGAACTTGATGCCTACTAAAGAAACAACCGAAACGCAGTTACTACGCTTACTCGGAAATAGCCCGCTTCAAATTGATATCTATTTGCTACATGCACAATCCCATACTTCCAAAAATACATCGACTGAATATTTGAACTTATTTTATAAAACATTTGAAGAAGTCAAACATCTGCGCTTTGATGGTCTGGTTGTGACAGGCGCTCCTGTAGAAACAATGGACTTTGAAGATGTGAACTATTGGGAAGAGATTCAAGGGATTTTTGATTGGAGTAAAAAGAATGTCACTTCAACCATGCATATCTGTTGGGCTTCACAAGCAGGGCTTTACCATCATTTCGGTGTTCCCAAAGTCGATTTGCCTGAAAAGTGTTTTGGTGTATTCCCACATACATTAAATAAAGAAAATGTAAAATTGTTACGAGGATTTGATGAGTTGTACTTTGCGCCTCATTCCCGTCATACCGAAGTACGTCATGAAGATATTGCCAAGATTCCTGAACTGGAAATTTTATCAGAATCGGAAGAAGCAGGAGTATATCTAGCCGCTACCAAAGATGGCAGTCAGATTTTTGTAACAGGGCATTCTGAATATGATCCATTGTCACTGAAATGGGAATATGAACGTGATATCGCTAAAGGAATGGATGTCGCACCGCCCAAAAATTATTTTCCTAATAATGATCCATCGCGCACACCACCTTCTACATGGCGTGCTCATGCCAACTTATTATTTTCCAACTGGCTAAACTATTATGTATACCAAGAAACACCATATGATTTGGAAAGTGCCAAAGCTGAAGCAGGTAATTACTGTATCTAATTTGAGATCAACCCAATCGATTGTTATTTCAGAGGAGGAATTATAGTATGACGGATCATCATTCAAGCGAACGAACTCTTAACATTGAAAGCAAATTGGCACAGATCGGTTCGATTAATGAACCGGTAACAGGGGCAGTTAATTTTCCGATTTATCAATCAACTGCCTTCCGTCATCCCGCTCTTGGTAAAAGTACAGGCTTTGATTATATTCGTACAACCAATCCAACTCGCGCTGTACTAGAACAAGCGGCGGCAGCATTAGAATCAGCAGATGCAGGATTTGCCTGTAGTTCCGGTATGGCTGCTTTACAGACCATTTTTGCGCTTTTCGGTCAGGGAGATCATCTGATCGTATCGCTTGATCTGTATGGTGGCACATACCGTCTGTTGGAGCGTATTTTATCCAAATTTGGAGTAACTGCTTCTTATGTAGATACCAATGATCTAGAAGCGTTAGAAAAAATAGTTCAACCAAATACCAAAGCTGTATTTATCGAGACGCCAACTAATCCGTTAATGATGGTTACC
The DNA here is from genome assembly GCF_028736095.1 of Paenibacillus sp. KACC 21273. Lineage (NCBI taxonomy): Bacteria > Bacillati > Bacillota > Bacilli > Caryophanales > Paenibacillaceae > Paenibacillus > Paenibacillus sp. KACC 21273. The sequence goes on along the minus strand of NZ_CP117876.1, from coordinate 3,871,984 downwards.
GATATCAAAGCTGTAGCTACTTGGGCAAAAAGCCATCAGTTGCTGACGATTGTTGATAATACGCTGTTGACTCCTTTTTTCCAGCGTCCGATCGAACTGGGAGCAGATATTGTGATTCACAGTGCTACCAAATATCTAGGTGGACATAATGATGTGTTAGCAGGATTGATTATGACCAAAGGGGAAGAATTATCCGCTGAAATGGCTTTTCTGCACAATTCTATCGGAGCCGTATTGTCCCCAACCGATTCGTATCAATTAATGCGTGGAATGAAAACATTGGCATTGCGGATGGAGCGTCATGAATATAATGCTACAGCAATGGCGAAGCATTTAGTAGATCATCCGCAGATTGCAGAAGTGTTCTATCCTGCACTACCGGATCATCCGGGATATGATGTCCAAAATCGCCAATCTAGCGGAAATACAGGTATCTTTTCGTTTAAAGTGAAAGATGCGCGTTATATTGAACCGATTTTGCGTAGTATTCAATTGATTGCTTTTGCTGAAAGTCTAGGTGGCGTTGAATCGTTAATGACGTACCCAACGGTACAGACACATGCAGATATTCCAACTGAAATTCGTGAAGCGATTGGTGTGGATGATCGTCTATTGCGCTTTTCTGTAGGGATTGAGCATATTGATGATCTGATCGCTGATCTTGATCAAGCGCTGGAAGTAGCACGCCTTGAAGTAGAAGGAGCGTGATCGATAATGACTTATTCTTCAGATCGTCAAGCTTCACGCAAAATAGATACCAAACTGATTCACTTTGGTGCTGAAATCGACAAAACAACAGGTGCATCCAGTGTGCCGATCTATCAAGCGTCTACTTTTCATCAAGAAGATATCTCGAATCCACCACTTCATGATTATAGTCGTTCAGGCAATCCAACCCGTCAAGCGTTAGAAGATTATATTGCTTTGTTAGAAGGCGGAGCTTCAGGATATGCTTTTGCTTCAGGAATGGCGGCGATTTCTACTGCCTTTCTGATTCTATCCGCAGGTGATCATGTGATCGTGACTGAAGATGTGTACGGTGGTACATATCGTTTTCTGACTACTGTATTGAATCGAATGAATATCGAGATTAGCTTTGTAGATATGACCGATCTGGATCAAGTGAAAAATGCGCTTCGTTCCAATACAAGAGCTGTCTATATGGAGACACCATCGAATCCAACGCTCAAAATTACAGATATCGGCGCAGTGACCGCTTGGGCGAAAGAACATCATCTACTTACTATGGTAGATAATACGTTTATGACTCCTTATTATCAGCGTCCGATCGAAATGGGCGTCGATATTGTGTTGCACAGTGCGACCAAATTTCTAGGTGGACATAGTGATGTACTGGCAGGATTAGCGGTTGCACGTACCCCTGAGATTGGTGCTCAACTCAAGCATTTACAAAATGGACTGGGAACGGTACTTGGCCCTCAAGATTGCTGGTTACTTATTCGGGGAATGAAGACTCTTGCAGCTAGAATGAATCATTCTGAAAAAAGTACTGCCAAATTAGCAGACTGGCTGAGTCAACGTGATGATATTACAGCATTATATTATCCGGGATTAGCCAATCATCCAGGAGCCACCATTCATGCGGCTCAATCGTCAGGTGCAGGTTCTGTGCTTTCCTTTGATGTTGGTTCAGGACAGCGTGCCAAAAAAGTATTGGATCGAGTGCAATTGCCTTTAGTGGCTGTAAGTCTAGGAGCAGTCGAAAGTATTTTATCGTATCCAGCCACAATGTCTCATGCCGCTATGGGTGAAGGCGTACGTAAAGAACGTGGAATTACCGATGGATTGTTGCGTTTTTCTGTAGGCTTAGAAGATATTGATGACCTGATTGCTGATCTGGAACAAGCTTTGCAAGATTAGTCTTGAATATAGAAATTAAAAGTGTGAAAAAAAGCGGTATACCTTTTAAAATAGGGTATACCTCTTTTATGTATGATAACAAGTAGAATTAAACGTTAATGATCCAATTTGGTATCCTTATTGTTTCGATACTGGGTTTGGTTGTAACGATTATAGTAGCTATGAACCAAAACAAAAAGAAATAGACCGCCTGTAGCAAGGGTTCGGTCTATTTCAATAAATTAGATCCACCTGAGTTGCCGACTGCTCTTAAAGCAGACTGTTGCCAAGCAGAAAAGATGTTGACGCATCTTTTCTGCTTTTTTATAGCAAACATCTAAAAAGCGACAAGTATCTAATTCACAATATAATGTTGTATATACTCATACTACATCATATTCTAAAATGAAAATAAATTATTTTCAAATGATAAAATCGCTAAATTCCCTTATCCAATCAGCATTTAGTTGATACGATATGTATAATTATTATTACAAAATATCACCTTCCTGTCACAGTCAACGACTATTTTTCATTTGTGAAATATGGTACGATGAATGTGTTGTCATTATTTCAATTTTTAGATATGCATTTTGTGCCTAAATGGGTTATATATAGGACAATGCTCAAATTCACCTTCAGACACCAGTAAGATGTCTGAATAGGATAAGGGAGGCTGCAATATGAGCGCGGTAAACCGTATCTTGGAAAAAGCCGAACGGGGCGAACGCTTAGATTTAGAAGAAACTATTATGCTATATGAGTCCGATGAGATCGAGAAAATGGGACATGTAGCCAATCAATTAATGTTACGCAAAAATCCAGATCCAATTACAACGTTTGTGATTGGGCGTAATGTTAACTATACGAATGTCTGCGACGTATTTTGTCGTTTTTGTGCTTTCTATCGTAGTCCGAATTCAAAAGAAGGTTATGTGTTATCGGATGAGGTCATTTTGCAAAAAATTCAGGAAACCGAAGATGTAAACGGAACTGAAATTTTGATGCAAGGTGGAGTAAATCCCAATCTTCCTTTTGAATACTATACCGATCTTTTGAAAAAGATTAAAAAGAATTTCCCTAATATCACCATGCACTCTTTCTCGCCTGCTGAGATTATGAAAATGAAAGAAATCTCTGGTATGTCTTTGGAAGATACAGTACGTGCAATTCATGAAGCTGGACTTGATTCATTGCCAGGTGGTGGTGGAGAGATTCTAGATGATCGTACTCGTCGTAAAATCAGTCGTTTGAAAGGTTCTTGGCGTGATTGGATGGACGTTATGCAGACAGCTCACAAAGTAGGCATGAACACCACAGCGACAATGGTTATCGGATTCGGTGAATCGATGGAAGAACGTGCGCTTCATTTATTGCGTGTACGTGAAGCACAAGATGAATGTATCCGTAATGGCTATGATTCTGAAGGTTTCCTTGCTTTTATTTCGTGGACATTCCAACCGGATAACACCAATATGAAAGCTGAAAAGCAAACACCAGAACAATATCTAAAAAATGTAGCCATCAGTCGAATCGTACTTGATAATATCAAGCATTTCCAATCCTCATGGGTAACGATGGGACCAGAAGTAGGTAAAATGTCTCTTCATTACGGTTGTGATGACTTTGGTAGTACGATGATGGAAGAAAACGTAGTATCTGCGGCAGGTACAACGCACAAAGTAAATATTGAGCAAACCTTGCAAATTATTCGTGAAGCAGGCAAAATTCCTGCTCAACGGGATACCAAATATAATATTCTCAAAGTATTTAACGATGAAACGCAAAAAGTCGCTCATGACTTTATTATGCAGAACTAATCCGTATGTAATCATAAAAAAGCTCAACGATCAGTTTATAATGATCGTTGAGCTTTTTTTATTGCTTATTAGGATGCCAAAATGAAAATAGAATATTGTTATTAAAGTGACAGGCTTAGCGGATACCTGTTGCTAATTCATCTACGACTTCTTGTACAGTTTGGATTTTGGTAATAGGTGTAATGCCCGTTCCTACAGTGATAATACCACCTTCGCCGTTGCCTTCAAGCATACCGATACGTATAGCACCAGCACCACCAGCAGCTTGAGCAATTTCTTCACGAGATGCTCCTTGTTGATCCATGTCTACTAATTTCTCAACAAGTGGTGTAGGGAGTGAACGATAATAAGCAGGCAAAGTGCGGTACAACAACAAATCAGAAGCAGAAGCATCTACGATTTTTTGCTTAACCGATTCTGCTGCTGGATTTTCAAACGTAGGAATAAACCGACTTCCCAAAAAGACACCTTCTGCCCCTAAAGCAAAAGCACTTGCAACCCCGCGAGCATCACCAATTCCACCAGCAGAGACGACTGGAATATCTAGTACATCGACAATCATAGGCGTGATTGTAAATGTACCAATAATACTTGTTGGTAAAGTACCACCTTCATCGAATCCTGTTACGACATAGATATCTACACCCATAGCTTGAGCAGCTCTGGCATCTTCTAAAGTTGGATTCAAAGGACGATAAATAATTTTAATATTCGCTTCTTTTAGAGGAATTACAATCTTTTCTGTAAGTGTTCCTTCAGCCCCATTCAGAAGAACCGTTTTGACATCTTCTTCAATAATAATTTCCAAAATAGGCCAGGTGTATTTCAAATCGCCATCCACAATAACAGTTGTTCCAAATGGCTTATCTGTGAGTGCTTTAGTTTTGCGAATCTCACGGCGCATCCGTTCTGCGGTTTCCTCTGGCGAAACAGTAACAGTCGTTTGACCGGCATTAGGACCAAGAATCCCCAAACCTCCTGCGTTACTGACAGCCGCTACAAATTCAGCATTTGTAATCCAGCTCATAGGGCCTTGTATAATAGGCTTTTCAATTCCAAGAATATTGGCTACCCGATTACTCATTATATTCATCCTTCCATCTTATCAAATAGTACATAACGTATAGCTATGCATTACTATGAAGTGTAATTAGTCCACTCTAGTCGATAGAGTGGTTCCAAAACCATCATACGTTTGAACATTTTATTTGCAAAGAAGGCAATTTTAATGAACATAGTACATCATTTTGTACTTTTAGATAGGAAGGAGAATATTCTTACATATTTTCAAAATCGTAAGCACGTTCTACTTTGCATATTTTCACCGAATACGATTGATACCATGTTTGTTTTCCTTTATCTTGAGCAATCTGATGAGCAGGATTACTTTTCCAATGACGAATATCTTCAAGTGTTTTCCAATAAGAGATCGTCACACCTGCTCCTGAAGATTCACGATAACTTTCGATTCCTAGAAATCCGGCTTGATCTCGTCCCATCGATTCCATCTGATCTGCCATTTGCCCATACCCTTGATCACCTGTCGTTCGTTGGCTGGTGAAAATCACTGCATAATAAGGTACTTCAAAACGATTGGATAATAGATTCATATTCGTCATCCTTTCACTTCACTTTGAGTTAAGTATATCTAGCCTATTCGCATAAATAAAATGAATGTTTATAATAATAAGTATGAATTATTTTCAAGTATAAAAGAGGTGGATCGTATACATCTTCATAAATATCAGATTTTTAGTACAGTCGTGAAGTTAGGAAGTCTGACCAAAACAGCACAATCGCTTAATCTTACTCAATCTGCGGTAAGCCACGCGATATCTGGATTGGAAAATGAATTGGGATTGAAATTGTTAATTCGTAATCGATCAGGGATTCGTCTGACGGATAGTGGAGAACGAATATTGAAAAAGATAAACGAACTGTTGCAAATCAATGATCAACTGCTGATCGAAGTCGATGCTATTAAAGGATTAGAGACAGGTACAGTCACTTTAGGCACATTTTCAAGTGTATCGATTCAGTGGTTGCCACAGATTATGCAACAATTTCAAGAACAGTATCCTCATATTGATATTCAATTACTAGATGGTAATTATGATGAGATAGAGAATTGGATTGTGGAAGGTCATGCAGATTTGGGATTTGTGAACTTACCGGTATCTTCAACACTACAATCTATTCCTTTGTATCAAGATCAAATGTTATGTGTATTACCTGCACATCATCCTTTGCACCAATACGATTATATTGAGCTTGAGCAGATTGTAGATGAACCGTTTGTGATGCCAGTAGCAGGTTGTGATACCGATGTACAAATGATTTGGAATCAAGCCCATATGACTCCGACAATCAAATATCGGTTAGAAGATGATCATGCCATTATAGCGATGGTGAAGCATGGTCTGGGCATTAGTATGTTACCTGAAATGATTTTGCACTCCATGTATACAGAAGATTTGTGTTTGCGACCACTGGCTGGAGCACATCATCGAACGATTGGAATTGCTGCAACTTCGTTCAAAACGATGTCACCTGCGGCACAGAAATTTATCGACTGTATTCAATCTTTTGTAGATCAGTACCCGATAGCTGATGTGGCTATATCCAATCAATTACTGTAATAACAGCTGTTAGGTTGATAATAGGGTTATATCGAAGTTAGTGATATAATATATAAGTGCATTTACGTTAGCACATCTTTTTTCACTGGCATAAAAGCTAGAATAACCTATTTGTTGAAGGAGCTTTAGATGTTATGAAATTAATGTTTATTTCTGATATACATGGATCGTTGCACTGGTTAAGACGAGTGTTGGAAAAAGCTGAGATTGAGCAACCGGATCAATTGATTTTTTTAGGGGATTATATGTATCATGGCCCACGTAATCCATTACCGGAAGAATATAATCCGTCTGAAGTCGCGAATACATTAAATTTATATAAAAACAAAATTATCGCTGTACGAGGAAATTGTGATTCTGAAGTGGATCAAATGTTACTTGAATTTCCGATGATGGCAGACTATATCATGTTGTATCATGAAGGGATGCGCATCTATGTTACGCATGGTCATGGATACAGTATTGATAATCTACCGTTGTTACAACCAGGAGATGTATTTATTCAAGGGCATACTCATGTACCTGTAGCTGATCTGCAAGACCATATCTATGTGCTTAATCCAGGTTCTGTCGCTTTACCGAAAGAAGACTATCCTAATTCATACGGTATTTTGGAACATGGTACATTTACAGTGAAAGACTTTGATGACAATATGATCAAATCGATCTCATTCTCTTGACGCTTGACCGATACACTTTTATAATGATGAAGCAATGTATCATCTAAATGGACAAAGCATCGATAAAGATATGAGTTATAGTGATAGTCCTGTACAGAGAGAAGGAAAGTAAGACGCTGCAATTCCTTCCTGTGACAGCTATAATCTTACCCCTTTAGAGCTATAAAGTTGAATCCGAATCTGTATGTCGTTTCGGTATTATATTTTATCGGATCATCCCCGTTATCAGATGTCGAATGAAGGATCTGCCAAAAAGAAGCTTATTCTACGAACAGATCGAATCAGGGTGGAACCACGGGTACATACACAGCACTCGTCCCTTGCGGGATGGGTGCTTTTTGCTGTTTTTAATTGTAATAATTACGAATAAAACAGTTGATAACAGTGCATGCAGATACACCAATAGATGTATATTACTAAGGAGGAAATAATATGGCGATTCAGATTAGCTTACCGGACGGTTCTGTCCGTGAGTATGAAGCAGGCAGTACAATTGGAGATGTAGCCAATTCAATCAGTAAAAGTTTGTTCAAAAGTGCAGTAGCAGGGAAATTGGATGGTATCGTAGTCGACTTAAATACACCACTCCATGACAAAGCATTAGTCGAAATTGTTACTCCTGATAGCGCGGAAGGCGTAGAAGTGATTCGTCATAGTACAGCGCATTTACTTGCACAAGCTGTAAAACGTTTATTTGGTCAAAATGAAGTAAAATTGGGAATCGGCCCTGTGATTGAAGATGGTTTCTATTATGATATGGATTTGGAACATCCTTTGAATCCAGAAGATTTGCAAAAGATTGAAAAAGAAATGGAACGTATTGTTTCTGAAAATCTACCGATTACACGTCGTGAAGTGAGTCGTGAAGAAGCACTTAACATTTTCCGTGAACTGGAAGATCCGTACAAGATCGAATTGATCGAAGCTTTGCCAGAAGATAGTGTAATCACAATTTATGATCAAGGCGAGTTTTTTGATTTATGTCGTGGACCACATGTACCATCTACTTCTAAATTAAAAGTATTTAAATTGCTAAGTGTAGCAGGTGCTTACTGGCGCGGAGATAGCAAAAACAAAATGTTGCAACGTATCTACGGAACAGCTTTTAACAAAAAGCCAGAACTAGAGCAACATCTTCATTTCTTAGAAGAAGCTAAAAAACGTGATCACCGTAAGTTAGGTAAAGAACTACAAGTGTTTACATTTTCTCCACTTGTCGGTCAAGGTCTACCGATCTGGTTGCCAAATGGTGCAAAATTGCGTCGTACATTGGAACGCTATATCGTAGATTTGGAAGAAAAATTGGGTTATAGCCATGTATACACACCAGTATTAGGTAACGTAGATTTGTACAAAACATCTGGTCACTGGGAACATTACCAGGATGATATGTTCCCGAAAATGGTATTGGATAATGAAGAATTAGTGCTTCGTCCAATGAACTGTCCGCATCATATGATGGTGTATAAAAGTGATCTACGTAGCTATCGTGATCTGCCGATTCGTATTGCAGAATTGGGTATGCAACATCGCTACGAAATGTCGGGTGCATTAACAGGTCTACATCGTGTACGTGCGATGACGCTAAATGATGCTCACTTATTCGTACGTCCAGATCAGATCAAGCAAGAATTTGCACGTGTTATCGAATTGATTATGGAAGTATACAAAGATTTCGGTATTACCGATTACCGCTTCCGTCTGTCTTATCGTGATCCTGCAGATACAGAGAAATATTTCCCTAACGATGAAATGTGGGAAAATTCGCAACGCATGTTACGTGAAGTTGTTGAAGGTCTGGATATGCCTTTCTATGAAGCAGAAGGCGAAGCAGCATTCTACGGTCCGAAGCTAGACGTACAGATTCGTACAGCATTAGGTAAAGAAGAAACATTGTCTACTGTACAATTGGACTTCTTATTGCCAGAGCGCTTTGAATTAGAATATATCGGCGAAGATGGACAAAAACATCGTCCGGTTGTTATTCACCGTGGTATTTTGGGTACAATGGAACGCTTTACAGCATTTTTATTGGAAAACTTTGTTGGTGCATTGCCATTATGGTTGGCTCCTGTACAAGCTAAAGTCATTCCAGTATCCGGTGCATTTGAAGAATATGCCCGCAAAGTAGAAGACGATCTTCGTCGTAGCGGAGTAACGGTAGAATCCGATCTACGTAACGAGAAATTAGGTTACAAAATTCGTGAAGCACAATTGGAAAAAATTCCGTATATGTTCGTTGTCGGTGAGAACGAAATGAACGCTGATTCGGTGTCTGTTCGTAAACGCGGCGAAGGCGATATCGGTATGATGTCTGTCGAAGAAACGATCAAAATGTTACGTGATCAAATCGCAGATCGTACTATTTTTTAAATAACGTATAGCTAACTATTTCGTTATCATTTATAAGCTGTTACACTAGCCCTAATTCAGGTATGATTTACTGATTAGGGCTTTTCTCCGTCTATAGACGGATACGAAGTTCATTCTGATGCCACTATTGTTCTGTTCTAATTATGAGTACACTACATATATAGAAGTACAGAAAGCGAGGAACGAGAATGAATAGACATTTATTCCGCAAAACATTCTGGGGTATAGGCTTAATCGGAATTGGCGTCGTATTTATGTTAAATAGAATGAATTTGATCGATTGGGGCATCGGCGATGTGATTTCATTGTTATGGCCGCTGATTTTATTAGAAATAGGATTAAACGAATTACTTTTTAAATGTAAACGTGATATCGGTGGTTGGATTATGACCGTTCTAGGTGTTTACTTTTTAGGTAGAAATATAGGGATGATTGATTATTCGTTAATCGATGCAGTCAAAATGATGATGCCATTGCTACTGGTATTAGGTGGATTGCATTTGATCTTCAATCGACGTCAACCGAAAAAGTCTTCTAAACAACAACCACCATTGAATGAAGATTATTCTGCTCCGCCACCACCACCGCCTGCATCTCCATTAGATGATTGGTTTGAACAAGAAATGGAGCGTAAAGGCAAACCGGTGCATTCAACAGATTACACTAAAGAATTTGTAGAGCGTTCTTCGTCATCTTCGGAATCGCCACGTTCTACGTATGGTACAGATCAGCAATCGTTTCGTACCAAAATTAATTTAAATAAAGAAGATATTCGTTCTTATTACAAAAATCAAAATAAAGATGCACATCGTGAACAATGGAAACAGCATCGTCATGACTGGAAAAAGCATCATCGCAAAAAATGCGGTTATGATTATGATTACGATTATGATCCTTCAGTAGAAACCAAATCTGGTTTTATCGGTGATGTGCATATTGGTAAAGATTATTTTGAACTCAAACCGATGAATATTTCTCATTTTATTGGTGATACCATGTTAGACTTAACCAAAGCACAGATTGCTTATGGTGTAACCCGTATCGAAATTTCTGCTTTTATCGGTGATGTGAAAGTCTATATTCCAAGTGGAATTGAAGTAGGCATCAAAGCGCAAGGCAATTCATTTATCGGTGATATGAATATTCTTGGACGTGAGCGCGAAGGTATGATGAGTCATATGGATGGTGAAACGATCGGATATGAAGAAGCAGGCAAGCAAATAGAACTTGTAGTCAATGCTTTTATCGGTGATATTCAGATTAGTCGGGTGGGTTAATGGATGCGAACAAAATGGTTTAAAAATATCAAATGGGAATTAATCGGCTTTTTCACAACAGGTGGATTATTGACCGTTATTATTATTTTTCTAGCGATCAGACAAGGGTACATTATACTCAGTGTACCCTATGTTTGGTACTATTATATTGCAGGTATTATTCTGATCTGTATGGCAGCAGGTTATATAGCAGGTCAACGTGTTCAGCGCCGGATTGATTATGTTCATTTAAAAATGGCTCAAGTAGGTAAAGGAAATTTTAGTATACGAATGGAACCTACAGAAGATGAATCATTTAACCGGGTGCATGAACAGTTCAATACGATGATGAGTACAGTTGAACGAAAAATGCGAATTTTACAGCAATTGGGTGAAAAAGAAGTCATGGAGCGCGCGATTGAGACCGAACGAGCGGTATTGGAAGAACGACGACGGATGGCTCGTGATCTACATGATTCAGTCAGTCAGCAATTATTTGCTATTCATATGTCTGCTTCATCGTTACCGAAAATGTTAGAAAAAAATGAACAACAAGCCAAAATCGTTATGGATCAAGTGATTCAAATGTCGCAATTAGCGCAAAAACAAATGCGAGCATTGATTACACAACTTCGACCTTTAGAACTGGAAGGACGTTCTTTAGCAGAAGCATTAGAATTCTGGTTTCCAGATTATTGTCGTCACAATGGGCTTAAAGGAATGCAAGATATTGAATTGACAGGGCGACTGACGGAAGCAAAAGAACGTCAGCTTTTTCTTATTGTACAAGAAGCGCTTGCTAATATTATCAAACATGCAGATGCCACGATTGTAAGTCTGTCTTTACAAGAAGATCGCCATCATGTAGCTCTGCATATTAGCGATGATGGTAAAGGATTCAATAGCTCGATGCATAAGCAAGGGTCGTATGGATTAACGATTATGTCAGAACGAGCTGAAAAGTTAGGCGGACAAGCAGAAGTGATTAGTCGACCTGGTGCTGGAACAACAATACGTATCCATATTCCCAAATTCGATATTCATGAAGAAGAGGAGAATCATGATGGAGAAAATAAAAATTCTGTTAGCGGATGATCATGATATGGTGCGAATGGGTCTCAAAACATATCTAATGCTAGAAGAGCAATTTCATATTATTGCCGAAGCGGCTAACGGTAGAGAAGTGCTTGATTGGTTAGAACAAAGTAATGAACACGAGATGCCTGATTTAATTTTGATGGATATGATGATGCCTGTCATGAACGGTGTTGAAGCTACCCGTCTGGTATTAGAGAATTATCCACAGATGAAAATTGTGATCTTAACTAGCTTTTTGGAAGACGAGCTGGTGGTAGAAGCGATTGAAGCAGGGGCGGTCAGTTATATTTTAAAAACAGTATCTGCTGAAGAATTAATCTATGCACTGCAAGGAGCAAGCCGGGGTATGCCTGTGATGACCGGTGATATTTCTCAAGCGCTTACTAGAGGAATTCGTCAACGCAGTACTGTACAAAATGAAGCTTCTCAATTGACCGTTCGTGAACGTGAAGTTTTGATGTTGATTGCAGAAGGCATGAGTAACAAAGAAATTGCTGAAGAATTACATATAAGTATCAAAACAGTCAAAACACATGTCAGTAATTTGTTGATGAAATGCGAATTAGAGGATCGGACGCAACTGGCTATTTATGCTCATCGCAAAGGTTGGGTCAGTCAACATTAGTGTACTCACATATACAAAAATTGATAACATTTCCTAAACTTATGGTATATTAACTTACTCATCTAGGATTTATTTTCTTTTTAATTGTTTTTAAGGTGAGATTAAGGTTAATAAGCGAATATAAGGATGTAGCAAATAACACATCCGGTTATTTTAATATCATGGGAACCTTGGGAGGTTGACTTCAATGGACGAAAAGAACAAAAATGATTTGAATAATGGCTTCAATCCTGATGGCCAAAACAATGATACAGCAAACCGTAATACCAATGAATCGAACTCAAATAATGATTCTTCATCAGACCAATCGCATTATTACTCATATGGTCCTTTCCAATCACTAAGCAAAGATAAAGATGGAGAGGAAGTTCGACAAGAACCTGCTCAGGAAACTAGAAAAATGGAAATGACTCCATCGCAATCTAGTCGTCCAGTGTATCCAACGAATGCAACTCCACCGCCACGTACAGATCATATTGATTCTCTAAATGGAAATCATGATGATAACAATGGCAACCGCAAAACCAGTCAATTTCAATACAACAGACCTAAAACTTCTGCCAAAACAGTTATTGCTTCTATATTAGCAGGGATGTTGATTATGACAGCAGGGATGTTTGGTGCAGATCGTGCTAATCTATTTACCCCAGAGTCAGAATCAACCACGACAACCAATATCGCTCCTGCTTCTGCTGTTACAACAGATAATTCTGTAACGCAAGCAGCATTGCCTGCTGGATCAGCAGATGTAGCTGAAGTAGCAAAAAGTGCCAGCCCTGCTGTTGTAAAAATTGAAACGTTGTCCAAATCCGGTGCAGCTAGCGGCGGAAACAATCCTTACAATGATCCAGCTTATCGTTTCTTCTTCGGTGATCAAGGCGGAGGGAGTAATGAAGGTGGAGGCAATGGCGGAGATAGCAGTGGCGGTTCTTCCGGTTCTCTTACTCCACTCGGTATTGGATCTGGATTTATTTTTGATAAATCTGGATATATTTTAACGAATGCGCATGTAGTCGGTGAAGCAGATGTAATTCAAGTAACTCTTGAAAACAACAAAACACCGTACACTGCTAAATTAATGGGTAAAAGTACAGATCTTGACCTTGCTGTACTAAAAATCGAACCTAAATCTGGAGAAACGTTCCCATCTGTGACTCTAGGTAACTCTGATAATGTGGCGATCGGAAGCTGGTTAGTAGCGATCGGTAATCCTCAAGGATTTGACCATACTGTAACAGCAGGGGTGTTAAGTGCTAAAGAACGTAGCATTACAGCATCTGATGCATCCAATGGACAATCTACAGATTACACTCATTTATTGCAAACTGATGCTTCTATCAACCCTGGTAACTCCGGTGGTCCATTGCTTAATATGAATGGACAAGTTATCGGTATGAATACAGCGGTTAGTGAAGATGCACAAGGGATTGGATTTGCGATTCCTTCTAATGTGATTTTAAATGTAGTGGATCAACTGAAAAAAGGTGAGAAAATCCCAACAACACCTGTTCCATTTATCGGTGCTTCTCTTATGTCATTGACAGCTGAAGTATCCAAACAGTTGGGTATTGATACTACAGAAGGTTCTGTAGTTACAGAAGTATTGTACAGATCTCCTGCTTATCAAGCTGATCTACGTTCTTATGACGTAATTACAGGAATCAACGGTACAAAATATACAAACAGTCAGGATCTAGTCGCAGCTATTCAAAAACTAAAAGTTGGCGATTCGGCTACACTGAATGTGATTCGTAATGGCAAAACGATGGATCTTAAAGTAACGATTGGTAATCGCAATGACTTTGATACGACTTCTCCAAGTACAGGCGGTACAGGTCAATAATAGAAAGTTACGAAATGAGTATGCTTAGTTGTACTGAGTATATGATAGATCAACTACAAGATCATAAGTGATACAGAAAGGCGGAAAGGGCATACCTTTCCGCCTTTCTTATGACTGTATCGACAAATAACTATTCATTGTTACAATAGAAGAAATAACAATCATAATGTTTACTAAAAAAGACATAGTAAAGGGGTAAGACCGATGAGAGCAACTATTTTAATTATTGATGATGATGAAAAAATTATTTCGATGTTACGTCGTGGATTAGCGTTTGAAGGATATGAAGTATTGACTGCTTCTAATGGAGCAGAAGGATTAAAACAGATGCTAGAAAATGATCCTGCACTAATGGTATTAGATGTGATGATGCCACAGGTGGATGGATTTGAAGTCTGTCGTCGTGTACGTGAAGCTGGTAGTTCTGTGCCTATTTTGATGTTAACAGCAAAAGATGAAGTAGAGAACCGTGTAAAAGGCTTGGATGCTGGAGCAGACGATTATCTTGTCAAACCATTTGCGCTAGAAGAAATGTTGGCACGGGTTAGAGCATTGTTACGACGCAAACCTGAATCCGAAGCTTCTACAAGTACACGTCTAGCATTTGAAGACTTAACGATAGATCCTGATGCGCGTGAAGTCACACGAGATGGGCAAAGACTCGAATTAACAGCGAAAGAATTTGAATTGTTACATTTATTTATGCAAAATCCGAAACGTGTCTTATCAAGAGATTTGATTATGGATAAAATCTGGGGTTATGACTATAGCGGAGAATCAAACGTACTTGAAGTATATATTGCGATGCTTCGTCAAAAAACAGAAGAACATGGTGGCAAACGTCTGATTCAGACGATCCGCGGTGCTGGCTATATTTTAAGAAATAACAGCTAGAGAATGAAGGAGCTGACAGTATGTCAATACGTTTAAGACTGACGGTATGGTATTCGGGGATACTGGCAGTGACTTTGATGCTTTTTAGTATAGCGATTTATGGATTTGTTTATTTTAATACGTATCAAGATTTGCAGAATCGTCTGATCGATCAGATTAGCAAAACAGACACGACTGTGGTTACCTTAAATGATAAGCAAGTCGATATTTTTTTATCACCGAAAGATCATGATCGTTTAACAAATGCTGGTTTTCGAGTGAAAATTAAAAATTATGTTAATGGGATTAATAACAACATTAATGGCTCTTTTCTACAAGCACCTCCTGCGAATAAAATACCTAATGAATTAAAACAAATTCAATATAATGATCGTACTTATTTGGTTGCTTATGATGGGATACCCGGTCAGATTAATAATCATATAACTATAGTGGGTGTCATCATAGTAGCAGCAGATATGACCGATGCTCGCCAGTTATTTGATGATCTTCGTGTGACTTTGATTGTAGGATCATTAGCTACATTATTTATTGCGTTTACATTAGGTTTATTTCTAGCGCGCAAATCTATGGCTCCTATCGAAAAGGTTATTGATGCGGCGAGTCAGATCCAAAAAGGAAAAGATCTTAGTGTACGAATCGATTACGATGGACCTCATGATGAAATCGGGCAGTTGATTAGTACGGTTAATGGAATGTTAGGCAGAACCGAAGTATTTTATAAAGACCTAGCAGAAGCCTATGCTGCTCAGCGTCGCTTTGTATCTGATGCTTCGCATGAATTACGTACTCCACTGACCACCATTCGTGGTAATGTCGATTTATTGCAAAAAGCTTGGAACAAAAAACCTCATGAAGCTCCTCATTTAGATGAAGAAAGTCTGAAGCAATTGTCGATGGAATCGATTAACGATATTGCAGATGAATCCAAACGAATGAGTCGCCTGGTTAATGATATGCTTTCGTTAGCTCGCGCCGATGCAGGGCAGACGATCGTGATGGAGAGCTTGCCTGCGGGTGCTCTTCTGGATGATGTGATGAGACGTGCCCAATTTATCCCGCACAAAGCAACATGGCAACCAGCCAATACTGTGGCGTTAGACGACTATCATATTTATGGTAACAAAGATTATCTACAACAAATGTTGTTTATTTTTATTGAGAATGCTTTTAAATATACCAAAGAGGGTACAGTATCTCTAGATACCGTATTGTATCAAAATCAGATTGGGATTCGAATCAGTGATACAGGGATCGGTATGGATCAAGAAGAAGTACCTCATATTTTTGAGCGATTTTATCGAGCCGATGAATCGCGCGGTGTAACGCCGGGTACAGGCTTGGGATTATCGATAGCCAAATGGATTATCGATGAGCATGCAGGTTCTGTAGAAGTAGTTACCGCTAAAGGCAAAGGAACAACATTTGTAATCTGGCTTCCATTAGCGGCTGTACCGGTCGAAAATAAAATCGATCCTGTATTTGAAGCCGAACCTGAAAACGAGATTTCTGATACCAAAAAACCAGAATAGACAACAAGTAGCAAACAATAGTCACTTTTTGAAGCTAGGTTTGCTACTTTCCTTTCCTGCGCCCTATCAAATGGGTTATAATGAAGTTGATATTGCTTCTTTCGTAAGATAAGCCAACCCTAGAAAGCAGGTGTACCCCTTCATGGAAATTGTAAAGATTGCGCCGCGTGGGTATTGTTATGGTGTAGTAGATGCTATGGTGCTTGCTCAGCAAGCTGCCAAGAACCTTGACTTACCACGGCCTATTTATATACTCGGTATGATTGTGCATAACAGTCATGTCACTCAATCATTTGAAGATCAAGGTATTATTACATTAGATGGACCGAATCGTGTAGAAATTCTTGAGCAAGTCGAAAGTGGAACGGTTATTTTTACCGCTCATGGTGTGTCTCCTGAAGTGCGCCGTCTGGCTCGTGAAAAAGGATTAACGACTGTAGATGCGACATGTCCTGATGTAACGCGTACGCATGATCTTATCAAGGATAAAGCAAGCGAAGGTTATCAGATCATTTATATCGGTAAAAAAGGTCATCCTGAACCTGAAGGTGCGATTGGTGTTGCACCGGATCAAGTATATTTGATAGAAAAAGAAGAAGAGATCGATCAATTGGAGATTCCAGCAGGCAAGATTGTAATTACGAATCAGACCACAATGAGCCAATGGGATATTCGCTTAATTATGAAGAAACTTCTAGAGAAATTCCCGGGAGCAGAAGTGCACAACGAGATTTGTCTAGCGACACAGGTTCGTCAAGAAGCGGTAGCAGAACAAGCAGGTCAAGCAGAGCTTGTCATCGTTGTAGGTGATCCGCGTAGTAACAACTCTAATCGTCTAGCACAGGTATCCGAAGAAATCGCAGGTGTTACGGCTTACCGTATCTCTGATCTTACAGAGCTTAAACGTGAATGGTTAGTTGGCAAAAGTAGAGTAGCTGTTACGGCTGGTGCGTCTACACCAACTCCAATTACCAAAGAAGTCATTAACTATTTAGAAAAATACGATAATGATGATGAATCCACATGGGAAATGGTAAGAACAGTAGATCCTAAACGTTTATTACCTCCTGTGCGTGAGAAAAAAGGTAGAACAACCAATCAACCTGTCCGTCACTGATGGACATTGTCCACGAAATGATGTATTTAAAGTGTCTAACCCTTGATGGGAAAGGCACTTTTTCTTTTTATATTCTTTATACTATGCGTACAAGATTTTGTACTATGACACAGCTTGACATGTCTAACAGAGTGCTGTATATTTACTTTAGTGATTAAAAGCTTAAAAGCGAACAAGCGTCTAAGTGATGATGTAAAAATATAATAAATATCATATATACAAATCATTTTATATAGTCAGCTATCTATTTTAATATCATCATCAACACATACAGAGAGGGAGATTACAAATGATCGTTATCGTATCGAACCAAACACCGCAGGAGCAAGTAAAAGAGATTACTACTGTTATAGAACAAGCAGGCTTACAAGCCCATATTTCTCGGGGAGCAGATCATACGGTTATAGGTCTTATTGGAACAGCCGAACCTCGCTTGATGGAGCATTTACAGCAGATGAAAGGCGTAGAGAAAGTGATGAAAATTTCCAAATCCTACAAATTAGCGAGTCGTGATTTCCATCCTGAGAATACGGTGATCCAAATAGGCGATGTATCGATCGGTGGTGGCGAGTTAGTCGTTATGGGCGGTCCTTGTGCAGTGGAATCAGCAGAACAGATTGATGAGATTGCTCGTCTGGTCAAAGCTGCTGGCGGACAAGTATTACGCGGTGGAGCATTTAAGCCACGTACAGGTCCTTACAGCTTTCAGGGTGTAGGTGTGGAAGGACTAATTATGATGGCAGAAGCAGGGAAGAAACATGGACTGCTAACGATTACAGAAGTAATGACACCGGAATATGTAGATATCTGTGGCGAATACGCTGATATTTTGCAAGTCGGTACACGTAATATGCAGAACTTTGATTTATTGCGCAAATTAGGAGAAAGCAAAAAGCCTGTGTTACTTAAACGTGGATTCAGTTCAACATATGATGAATTTTTGAATGCAGCAGAATACATTCTGGCAGGTGGCAATCCTAATGTAATGCTATGTGAGCGTGGTATCCGTACGTTTGAGACATACACTCGTAACACGCTTGATCTATCGGCTATTCCTGTATTGCAACAATTGAGCCATCTACCTGTCATTTCTGATCCAAGTCATGGTACAGGACGTCGCGAACTGGTAGAGCCTATGACCAAAGCGTCAGTAGCTGCTGGAGCAGACGGTCTTATTATCGAAATGCATACAGATCCTGATAATTCGATGACTGGTGATGGTGTACAATCGTTATTCCCGGATCAATTTGCTAAATTACTGCGTGATCTGGAACAATTGTCGCCTATTATTGGCAAAACGTTCAGCACTGCCAAAGCACCAGCAGCGTTTTTTGAATCCTCTGTCCAAGTGTAGTATATTTAAATTAACCGAATATTATTTAAAATTGAGTTGATTTGAATAGGGACACGTCTGTACAAAAACAAAAACTATTTCTGCATAGCTTGTCTAATTTTCATGTTAGGTATAGCTGGAATATATTAGTATTTTAGAAAATCATGTAAGGTTTAAAAAAACAGCTCACTCTATCCGATTTTTAATTGACGGATTGACGAGCTGTTTTCTTTTTTGGTAAGCTATGAGTGTAAGCATATCTTACATAAATTTTAGAGATATGTAAAAAGGCTATTGACGATGTAAGGTTTTACGATTTATAATGACGACAGAAAAAAAATCGAGAGAATGAACATTCGACATCGAAAAAGAGTGTAATGTTCGGAAATTTGGGGAGGAAAGTACAAATGGCGGTAGAAAACGTATTGAAGCTTGCACAAGAAAACAACATTGAGTGGTTTGATTTTCGTTTTGTGGATTTGTCTGGTCGTGCTCACCATATCTCTTTGCCAGCTAGTGAAGTGGATGAGGATACTTTTGTAAATGGTGTTGCGTTTGACGGTTCTTCAATTCCTGGGTTCCGCGGTATTGAGGAGTCTGATATGGTGATGATGCCAGATCCGGAGTCCGTATTTATCGACGCTTTTACTGCTCATCCAACGTTGAACATTATGTGCAATATCTTCACCCCGGACGGCGAGCGTTATGAACGTGATCCGCGCGGTATTGCAGAGAAAGCGGAAGAATATCTGCAAACAAGCGGTGTAGGAACAGCAGCATTTTTTGCTCCTGAGTCCGAGTTCTTTATCTTTGATGATGTACGTTACCAAAGCGATGTGAATGTATCCTCTTACTCCGTTGATTCTAACGAAGCATTCTGGAACACAAACCGCAAAGAAGATGGCGGCAACCTTGGTTTCAAAATCCGTAAAAAAGGCGGATATGTTCCAGTAGCTCCTGTCGATTCTCAACAGGATATTCGTAGCGAAATGTGTCGCTTGCTTGAAGAAGCAGGACTTCGCATTGAGCGTCATCACCATGAAGTAGCTACTGCTGGACAAGCAGAGATCAACTTCCGTTTTGACACTTTGAAATTAACAGCTGATAACTTAATGAAATACAAATATATCGTGCATAACACAGCACAACAATATGGCAAAACAGCAACGTTTATGCCTAAACCTTTATTCGGTGATAACGGTAGCGGTATGCACGTTCACCAATCTATCTTTGATGGTGATACGCCTTTGTTCTACGAAAAAGGTGCTTATGCGAACTTGAGTGAAATGGCATTACATTACTTGGGCGGTATCTTGTATCATGCTCCAGCATTGATCGCATTGACTAACCCAAGCACGAACTCTTTCAAACGTCTTGTTCCTGGTTATGAAGCTCCAGTTAACTTGGTGTTCTCGAAAGGTAACCGTTCAGCAGCAGTTCGTATTCCGATTGCTTCTGTAACACCTAAAGGTTGTCGTATCGAATTCCGTACACCGGATTCTACAGCTAATCCTTACCTTGCATTCTCTGCAATGTTGATGGCTGGTCTTGATGGTATCAAGAAAAAAATGGATCCTCGTGAATTAGGATATGGTCCTTTTGACAAAAATATTTATGAATTGCCTGAAGAAGATAAAGTAGGTATCCGTAGTGTTCCAGCATCTTTGGAAGAAGCTTTGGATGAATTGGAAAAAGATTTCGACTTCTTGCTTGAAGGTGATGTATTTACAGCAGACTTTATCCAAAACTACATTTCATTCAAACGTGCAGAAGCGAAAGATGTTGCAATTCGCGTACATCCACACGAATTCAGCTTGTACTACGATTGCTAATTATTACTTATCTCACACACTAGATCGTAGAGATCAAGTAATCAGAATCCTCCGGAACATCATGTCCGGAGGATTTTTATATGAGTAGAAAAATAAAACGATTACATTTTATTTTGTTCACAAGATATCGCATTATGTTAGATAGCAAGTGACAAAAGACACTTGATCACCCCTAAAATAGCTGATATCATAGCGATAATCATTTAGCACAAACCTAACATCTAAGCGCTTGGTACTATAAGCGCGACGAGTAAAATGAGAAGTGATTTTTGCGTAGCAAAATATCTTACTATCTAAGCACTTGGCAGTATAAGTGCGACGAGTAAAATGAGAAATGATTTTTGCAAAGCAAAATATCTTACTGCTTAAGCGCTTGGCACTATAAGCACTTGGCACTATAAGTGTGCTTACAGAAATGGAAAGTGATCTGGCGAAACAAAAAGTGGAATGTTGAAATTGAAAGGGTGGAGAACAACATGACAAAAAGAGCATACAATTTTAATGCTGGACCTGCTGCATTGCCTTTAGAAGTATTAGAGCGTGCACAAAAAGAATTTGTGGATTATCAAAATACAGGAATGTCTATTATGGAAATGTCACATCGTGGCGCAGTATATGAAAAGGTACATAGCGAAGCTCAGGATCGTCTGTTGTCGTTGTTAGGCAACCCGGAAGGTTACAAGGTGTTATTTTTACAAGGAGGCGCTAGCACTCAATTTGCTATGATTCCAATGAATCTACTGTCTGAAGGCAAGACAGCAGGTTTTGTAGCTACAGGAAGCTGGGCAAGCAAAGCGTTAAGCGAAGCGAAGTTAGTAGGAGACACAACGGTTGTCGCTTCCTCGGAAGAAGATAAGTATATGAAGCTACCTGATCTAAGTCAATTGGATCTACCTGCAAATACAGCTTATGTGCATATCACTTCCAATGAAACGATTGAAGGCGTACAATTTAGTAAGTTTCCTGATACAGGAAATATTCCTTTAGTGGTAGATATGTCGAGTGATATTTTGAGTCGTCCATTAGATATGAGTAAGCTTGATATGGTCTATGCAGGCGCGCAAAAGAATTTGGGACCTTCTGGAGTAACCGTCATTATTGCAAAAGAAGAACTCATTACCGAATCGCCTAAGCATATTCCATCGATATTCCGTTATAGCACGCATGCTAAAAATAATTCGCTATACAATACACCGCCTGCTTTTTCGATATATATGGTAAATGAAGTTTTAAAATGGATTGAAGAAAAGGGCGGACTTGAAGGTATTCAGCGTGAAAATGAAGCCAAAGCTACTTTAATCTATGATGCGATTGATAACAGTAATGGTTTTTATAAAGGGGCGGCTGAACTTGAAAGTCGTTCGATCATGAACGTTACATTCCGTCTAGCATCTGAAGAATTAGAAAAAGCATTTGTCAAAGCTTCGGAAGAAGCTGGATTTATAGGCTTGAAAGGTCACCGTAGCGTAGGCGGTCTACGTGCTTCGATTTATAACGCTGTTCCTTATGAAAGCTGCAATGCTCTGGTTGAGTTTATGAAGGAATTTCAGAGCAAAAATGGCTGAATGTACTAAGGAATGACAGCCTTCCCCTCTGGGAAGGCTTTTTTAAAAAAAATTTCCAATTATTTTTGTCAAAAGCTGTCGCATTTTACCGAAATCGGTTATAATCAAAAAGAACTATATAAAAGGTGGAAATAAACCTATGGCACTACACATTGTACTCGTTGAACCTGAGATCCCGGCAAACACCGGCAATATTGCTAGAACATGCGCAGCTACAGGAACGCATCTGCATCTTGTCCGTCCTTTAGGCTTCAAAACGGACGATTCTACATTGAAAAGAGCAGGTCTCGATTACTGGCATGCCGTCAATATTGAATATCATGATTCTTTCGAAGAGGTTCAAAAGACCTACTCAGATCACCGTTTTTTCTTTGCAACAACTAAAGTGAAAAATAGATATTCTGATTTTCAATTTCAAGATGGTGATTTTCTCGTATTTGGTAAAGAAACTAAAGGATTACCACCTGAATTAATTGCAGCAAATGCAGATACAGCTATGCGTCTGCCAATGTCAGATGATGTGCGTTCACTGAACCTTTCAAATTCAGCAGCCATTATCGTATATGAAGCATTACGCCAACTTAACTTTTTACATTTAGATTAATTGGTATGAATTGACTCTGTATCGTAATTTTAGTAGGAAATAATAAAAGTTAGCAGGATTCAAGAAGTAAGTGGAGAAATAAAAGGAAGTACTAAAATTCAGTGAATATATAGCTGATATTCCAAATTTTATAATGACTTCATTTCTCTACTGCTTCAATCAGCAAAGTATAAATATTAGTGAGGTGTGTATTAGTATGAAACCAGCAGGCGTTGTACGTAAAGTCGATCAACTTGGAAGAATCGTGTTACCAAAGTCTTTGCGCAAAAGATATCAAATGAATGAAGGAGATCCTGTAGAAATTTTAGTACAGGGGGATCATATCATTTTAGAAAGATATCGTCCGAAATGCGTATTTTGCGGATCAATGGAAGAAGTAGGGGAATTCAAAGAGCGTTATGTATGTGCTCAATGTATGGAAGAAATGAATTTAATTCCTAAAAATGCTTAATTTAGTAAATAAGTAACATTTTAAATTTTAAGATAGTTAGATTATCTTGATAAAATGCGAAATAAAAATAACCTTTCAGCACGGTATTGTGTTGGAAGGTTATTTTTATGTTATCTATAATAGGTGTACATATACTTATTTGAAAAATAAAAAATGAGTTGGAACAGGACGCAAACTTCCATCGGAAGGATGATTGATTACACGTCCATTCAAAATAAGCGAAGTTGAGCCACCGCCATCTAAATTATAAGCATCAACAACGCCCATTTCGTATAACTTGTTTTGCAATTCGACTAGAGTTGCACCAGAACTACCATTTTCATTGTATCCATCTGCCACGATAACAATAATTTGATCATCTTTGTATTTACCAATCACTGTTCGTGGTGCACGCAAAGGCGAAGCTTTCCATTTCGCAGGAATCGGTACTTTTTTTCCATTTTGAATCAATACCGGTACAAAAGAAGCACCAAATGAAGGATCTAAAGCATCCAGATTAGCTTTACTTGTAAATTTGCCACCGATCAATTGCCCTGACTTATTCATCCCAACAAAAAATAAATCTTTGAATGTCGATTGAAATCCATTTAGATATTTTCCATTGAGTACAGTGGTACTGAGTGGATAGCGCTTGCCTCCTCCATCTGCAAATCCTCCAGCATTAATACCTGCTATTGCCCCTGATCGCTGAACAGCAGTCAGTGTCGTTTCAGATCCGCCAAATGAATCTTTACCCAGTGTCATATTCATAGCAGAAGGTTCTTTTAGTTTGATTTTCATAGCATATGCTTTGTACGTGCCCGGATTCAGACGGTATAGTTCAATATGGATTCGATTGCTATTTACTTTCTCTGAAGCCGCTCCTAATTTGGACGTGATTCGTTTATTGTAAATTTGTTCAGGCTTATTCGCTTGAGTAGAAGCCGTCTGTACAATACGAGACATCGTCGATGTGGTCTGATTGTATAACTTGGTTGTGCGCTCAATCGATGACGATGTCTGTACAGCTACTTTTTCAGCTTGATCCAGATGGGTAAGAATCTGTTCTGATTGATCGCTAAGTTGACTAACTGGCGCATATTTTTGGATATCTAAAGGAACGGCAACCTGATTCGATTGAAATACCAATATAAATAACATTCCAGCAAAAGGTGCTGTCGCTAACATCAACAAACGATTGATTTTTTTAACACGCATCGTCATTTTAACAAATCCATTTTCTTTTGTAGTGTATTGAGTTGCTTTTGCACTTCATTGAGTTGGGTATACAATTTGTTGCTATTATCGGTTTTGCTACTGGCATTGTCTTTCGTAAATGTAAGCAATTCATTAAAAGAATCGACTTTACTTTGCAAAGCGGTCATTTCTTTAGACATATCATTTAATCGAGTCTCATAATCATGTTGCAATACAGCGATTTGCCGTTCTGTATCTGCTTTGATCGACGCGATCATCTGTTGTTTCATATGATTGCTATATAAGTAGGCGATCGTTGCACCCAGTCCAATAATCAATATCCAAAACACTAAAAACCATTTGGCAGAGGACCCTTTGTTTGTCTGATGTCGCATCGTTGTTCGGGAAGAAGACTCTGCTTTTGACTGCATATTCACTCACCTCGATAAAGCTTTTATTTTTGACCAAAATCCATTTTAACATGTCCGATATAGCCAGTCTATCTTACCAGATAAGATTCTATATTCTTCCAATATCATTCTTCTATTATCCAATTCTCGCATAAGATCATATCCACAAATATCCAAAAAACGTTAAAAATCTAGTGAAAGATGCCGATATCAAGATATATGTTAATAAGCAGTAACTAATAGCTGTTGATAAAGGGGGAAGTATCAAAATGGAAGACATTTGGAAGGTTATCATTATTGATAATCATCCGGCGCTGATGCTTGGAACAAAAATGATACTAGAAGAGACAGCCAATTTGAGTGTTATCGGAACTGCCAGTTCTGTAAAAGATGGAGTCGCTTTAGTAGCAAGTGTTCAACCTAACCTCATTTTGCTTGATGATGCGTTACCTGAAGGATCAGTTCAATCTTATTTGCGTCAAGTTAAGCAAGCGAGTAAAGATAGCCATGTGATTGTGCTTACCAGCGACAATCATTTATCCTTATTTGCAGGACTCATGAGTATGGGTGCCAGTGGCATGTTATCGAAAGAATCTTCGCCAGCTCAATTGTTACATCTGATCAGTAGTCTGCGTCAAGGATCAACGGTTATTCCTCTGTCATGGCTTCATCAAGGAGTAGTTCCTATTCCTGCTGAAATTCCTACCGATGGTTATTTTGATCTTTCCAAAATCGAACACACGATTATGATTCAAATTACACAGGGGTTTACATACGATAAGATCGCTTATATGATCCGTGTGAGCCGACGTTCTGTTGATAATTATTTACGCAAAATTTATCATAAACTTGGTGTAAACAGCCGGGCTCAAGCTATCGAAAAATATACGTTGTATTCGCATACAGCTTCTTTTAATAATGCACCTATGACCAGCATAATTGCACCACCTGAAAGTATTGTTCCAGTAAAAGAGGTTGCTCTGGATTAAAGTTCAGGTGTATGATCTTGAAAAAGCATCGTACAGGAGGCTGGAGCGGTGGAATTTTCTTTTGCAGCAAGTGTGAGTCATATGCCTTCATTTTCGGTCAGGTCGATTGATAACAGGCAGCGTCGTGAATCATGGATTTCATTAGCTGAAGAATTACCAGCAGAAGAACTATTTCCGCTGGCACAATTAGGAGAAGCTGCTGGTGCTGTATTCTCAGCAGGGCCTCTTGTTCTTCAGTATGGAGAAGCCGCAGGTTCATTAGCTTTACGGAAATGGCTGAACACGCGCTGGCAAATCGATCAGAAATTGAATGTAGATCCTGAAGATATTTTGTTAACATCAGGCAGTCAGCAAACGATCGATTTGTTAGTGCGTATTTATGTCGATCGAGAAGATACAGTACTGGTAGAATCTCCGGCTTCGCCAGGGTGTCTGCAAGTGCTTCGATTACAAGGAGCAAATGTACTTCATGTAGATTGTGATGAAGAAGGAATGATTCCAGAAGATCTGGAGCGACTTATTGTAGCATATGGTCCTAAGCTACTGTGCGCTTCACCAAGCTTTGCGAATCCTACAGGAAGAGTATGGAGCTTGGAGCGTCGAAAAGCTATTCTAGAGCTCTGTAAGCGATATGAATTGTTAATCGCTGAAGACGATTCGTATGGAGATTTGCGTTATGGACTGGAGTCGGTTCGTTCTTTTCGCCGTCGTTATCCGAGTCTGTTTCAATTGGATCGGGAGCAAGGTGGGAATCATGTTCTGTATATTGGTTCATTTAGCAAAACTATCGCTCCTGCATTGCGCGTAGGTTGGGCAGCAGGAGATCAACGTTTGATTGAAGTGATGTCAGCTGCCAAGCAAACAGCAGATTGGCAATCCAGTTCGATGAATCAGGCGATTTTATTGCGTCTATTACAATCGCCTCGCTTCAATTGGGATAATCATATTACAATGCTCAATCGCGAATATGAGATTCGTATTAAATTAATGCTAGAATTGCTCAAACGTCCCAACTGGCAAGGAACCCAGGTGGATGTTCCTTCAGGCGGTATGTTTTTGTGGGCTGTTTTGCCGGATCAGTTAGATGGAGAAGAGTTACTTACACATGCTATGTCTAAAGGTGTCTCCTTTTTGCCAGGAGCACGATGTTATGCAAGCGATGAAGGTAACAGTGCGATTCGTCTTAACTTTACCCATCCTGGACGGGATGAGCTGTTATTAGGAATGAATCTTATTTCGGAGTGTATTGCTGAACTGCGCAGTTAAAGCAACTTCTGATTCTCGATCACATGAGCATATTGTTGTAGAGCCCGTATACCTGCTGGAGTCAATTGATAACTACCTCGTGCTACACGTTCAAACCAACCATAATAGTTGCGCTGCATAATCGCTGCTGTACTACCGACACCACTTCGTTCCCGTAATTGTCGTGGAGATAAGTAAAGGTCAGTACCAAACGCAGAAGCGATGCGCAGCGCTTTTTCGCGATAAGCGGTAATCAGAGGAGTTCCTGTACTGCCACCTAGATTGTAATCACCGCTACGTTCGGCAATTTCTTGTAACAGTCGTTGTTTGCGACTACCGCGACGTACTGATTTGGCAGGCTTGGAAGACACTATTGGACTACATAATATTTCTACAAATGGAGCTTTTGTTTTGTACAACGTCACTACAATCAATCCTAATCCTAGGCGCTGACATAGTTCAGTAATCTCACGCCAACGCTGATTATGAGCTCCTTTTTTGGCGCGATTTTTTTCTACAGCCAGATATACATTGGAACTGAGCTTCAGCCGTTCGATACCTTGAAGCAGTAGTGCAATATTGAATGTTTTTTTGATTTCGATAATAAGGGGTTCATGATCTTGTTCTCGTATGCCTACTAGATCGCAATGTTTAACCTCACTTTTGATATCATACCCCTGAGCAGTGAAAAATTGTTTGATCGGAAGATACAGTTCGGTTTCTCGTTGTACAGCCACGATATTCTCTCCTTTAGATAGGTATATCTTGTATCTATGTCATAGTACTTATATTCAGTGTTATGTTCGAAAGTATAGCATAGCAGGATAATAACATAGAAGTGATGAAGCAGAAGAGATCGAATAATAGTATGTTTGCAAATCGATTGTTCATTAATGTTATACATAAAGATACAACTAACACTTTCAATTGGCTATATTTTACAATAAAAGGTAAAATACGAATAAATCTATGTGTATGTATGAGAGAGAAAGAGGGGATATCAAGCATGATCGAAGTATCTGCACAACGACAGCAACAACTTCAATATATTGGCTTGAAAGAAGCTGACTTGCAATTACTGCATCAACATTATGATTTATTTGTGAAAGTGGTCGATGAGGTTGTTGATCAATTCTACAATCATATAGAGCAATATCCGGTATTACATGATATTATTCAGCAAGCCGGTTCTACGATAGATCGTCTCAAACAAACACAGCGTGATTATTGGATTTCATTAGCATCTGGAACGATAGATGAATCCTTTATTGAGCAAAGGTTAAAGATTGGTCGTATTCATTCACGAATAGGGCTTAATTCTGATTATTATCTAGGGACTTATATGACCTATACCAATATTGCAACGGTTGTATTAGAGCGCGAATTGCCAGATCAATGGATAAAAGTACTACATGCTCTGACCAAAATGTTCAATCTAGATTCGCAACTGGTGCTTGAAGCTTACGGTGAAAGAGAGCAGTATCGTATTCAAGAAATGGCGAATCAAAAGCAACATATGTTAACAGCTGTAACCGAAGCGGTAAATCAGATGAGCGAAATGATCGTCAAATTAAATGATAATGCAAGAGTGATCTCACAATCAGCAGATCAAATGGCGCAGTCCCAAGAAAGTTCACTACAACAGATGGACGAGTTAGGTCATGAGGTCAAAGAAATCAGCAAAGTGGGTACAGTTATGCGTGAGATTTCTGAACAGACCCATCTATTAGGTCTTAATGCTTCGATTGAAGCGGCTCATGCTGGTGAATATGGTAGAGGATTCAGTATTGTAGCGCAGGAAGTAAGAAAGTTAGCAGGATCGTCTCAGAATGCATTACAAGATATCAGTATGACTTTGAAAGTGATTATGACCAAGCTTGATCAAGTGCAATCTGAATTTGGTAAAAATGTAGAATGGTCACGCCATCAAGCAGGACGTTCTCAAGAATTGGCGGCTTTTGCAGATATGATCCAACAAGTAGCTTATGAATTAGAACAATTACAACATACAGAGACTACAGATTCCACAGTTGTAGTAGGGACGCATGCGAACCCTAAATGATCTTGAAAAAGACTTAAAATTAATTGCAAATAAAAAACATAAGTTCTTTGACATTTCGATATAACGGTGTATAATAAGAAAAGTGCGATTAATTTTATGAACGAAGGTGATACTCATGAAAAAAGAAGGACATCCTAAATTCCAACAAGCTATTTTTCTTGATCCAAGTTGCGGATATAAGTTCCTGAGTGGAACAACTAAAACTTCCGGCGAAACTATGGAATGGGAAGATGGCAACACTTATCAAGTGATTCGCGTTGATACTAGTTCTGCTTCTCACCCGTTTTACACTGGTAAACAAAGAAACGCAGACATCGGTGGCCGCGTAGACAAGTTCAACAAAAAATACGGCTTGAAAAACTAAGACGTAAGTTGAGCGAAATTTCAAAACGTTTTCGAACTGTTTTGAACCGTCATAAAAAGCGTACCTGTTCGTATCCTAGGATATGAATATGGTACGCTTTTTTTGTTGCCTTTTTAATACAAGATGATATTCGATGATCATGTTCAAGCATAGCCCTTCCCATGATCATCGCTGTTACTCAAAATTGTATTTTGTCTTGTGGGAGTAAAGAATGTATCCGGTGAAAGCCTTCTTGTTCTAATCGTAATGCAAGTCCATCGGTACGTGACTTGGTAGCATGCACGAGTAGAGCAGGTGGGCTTTTGAGATCGAGTAGCATACGCCTTACATCAGGTAGCCCTTGATGGACTTTGTAGCGTACGTAATAGACTTTACACCCTTCTCGCTCGGTATCAAGCAACAACCTGCGTCCAAAGCACCCATGAGCCAGATGACCTGTAAAAATCACCGCATTATGTTCATTGTGAGCGATTCGTTCGTAATGTTGTTGAGCTTTGACCGATTGCATCATTCCATCATCGGTAAATAAAATAAACGATGTGTATTGCGCAGGCAGTTCATTACGAGATTGTTCATCATCCATCACATACAAATACGGATGTTGTAGCAAACGTTCTATTCGTGCGCATGCTTGAGCATGAAGCCAGTAGGTATCTGTAGTGAAAGAACGCAAATTATTTAGTAAGCCCGCTTCCACGAGCAATGGCGTATCAGGATACTCTTCACTTGCCCACAATATCAATTCTTGCCCTCGTCCATACACAGGAACAGGAAGCATAACTGCTCCTTGTTGCCGGAGCGTCTCATCGATATGCCTTTTTAGTTGAGTTAGCTTATTATCTTGATGATCAGGATCAACGCCATATGCAGCATCTATGATCGCTATATCCAGATCAGGTATGATCCCCGGAATTGTTTGCGTTTTCGAAATTAATCGTGTCTGGTGTAGTGGACGATCTGCGGCTAACAACTGTGATTCAGACGTATAATCTCCTGAAAAGAAAATATACTTATCATGCCAGCACAGTGCCAGCCAGATCGAACCCGGTAAATGACCTGCTCGTCCCCAACATACATCAAGATGAGGCAACAAAGGGCTCCAGCTCCCCGGTGGGACAATATCTTCTAAATAACGGAATTGGATGCGTTGTTGATCTTCGTCATCGTACGGACGTATTGCCGAGCGGTGATCGGTATACCTTTTCCATGCTTCAAAATAAGCAGGTAATTGTCCAACCGTTGCCCGGGTTGTCCAGACCTCGCCGGTATAACCATGCTTATACAATAAAGGCAGAGCGATACAATGATCTTCATGAGCGTGAGACAAAAAAACAGTTTGCAAACTGGCGACCATTTCATCGATATCAGGTGTGATTGGATATTGTCCGTCACCTTCTTTTTTGACACCATAATCCAGCAATAGACTCTGCTCCCCCTGTTGGAGTAGGTAGCTGGATCGACCATGTTCACCTGCGCCACCAAGTATAGTAAGTTCCATCATGATAATTGCTGCTTCCGATAAGCAGGTAGTGTCTGTAACATCAGTAGCAAGATTGTCGTAATCCCTACTGAAACTACAGCCATCGCCATACCCATTGAGACAGCACCTTGTTCAAATTGAGCGAAAATATAAGTTGCCGAAGTCTGCATAGATGGTGGCAAAATTAACAGGGAAGCCACCAACTCGCGATTCGCAATCGTAAAGGTCATTGTCCAACCTGCGATCATACCCGGAATCAGTAGTGGCAGTAAAATCCGGCGGAATACATACAATGGACGACCACCAGAAATCGCACCGGCTTGTAATAAAATAGGATCAATCTGCCCGTTATTGGCTTTGACATATTGTAAAGTGTACGGCAAAAATAAAATAATATACGTTAGTACAACCATACCGTATGAATTGTAAAGAGGGATGGGCATCCATGGAGAATTCCAGAATAAGATCAATCCCACCACAATAACAATACCGGGTACGGTATTAGGCATTAAGCTAAAAAGATCGATCCATTTTTGTGACCATCGTTTGCCATATCCTACTTTCAGCGCTAGAAATGTACCGATCAGTACAGCAATAGTCGCT
The DNA here is from genome assembly GCF_028736095.1 of Paenibacillus sp. KACC 21273. NCBI lineage: Bacteria > Bacillati > Bacillota > Bacilli > Caryophanales > Paenibacillaceae > Paenibacillus > Paenibacillus sp. KACC 21273. Next base: position 3,840,133 of record NZ_CP117876.1, on the reverse strand, counting down.
GCTACAAGTGAAAGTGTAAAGCTATTAATCAGTGCTTCCATACTTTCAGAACCCCAGCTTAATAAGTCGCTATAATGCTGTAATGTAAAGTTACCCATCGCAAGCCCTGTTCCGCGCAAGCGTAATAAAGATGCTGTAATCACAGAAAAGTAAGGAATCCCGATAGATGTAATCAGCAATATTCCGATATACAACCAGCAGATAATACCGCTCCAGCCTCGTAACGAATACTTTTTACTTCGTACTCCTTTACCACCTGTTAAGCGATAAGAATAGCGACTGCTTAATATACTCTGGATATACCACATCAATAAGCAAGCTGTTAACAGCAAAGAAGCCAGTGAAGTTGCTTTACCAAAATCTATCGGCCAGCTAGAGATATATTTATGAATCTCAGAGGTCATCACATAAAAGCCAATTTTGCGCCCAAATGTAGCAGGTGTACCAAATTCAGCAATCGTTTTAACAAAAATCAATAATGCACCCATCGCATAACTGGATAATAGCAATGGTAAAATAATGCGACGGAATCGATAGCTAAATGAAGCACCATGTACAGAAGCAGCTTCTTCTGTGCTTCCGCCAATCTGTTCTAACGTATTGCGAAGAATAAGATATAGAAATGGAAATAGATGCAGACTCATAATCATCACCATCCCGCCAAAGCTGAAAAAAGCAGGTGTGATAGTTGCTGAAGCAGGAAGTAATTGCTCCATATAACCGTTCTTTTGCATAAATAACATCCAACCCATTGAACCGATATAAGGTGGAGTCATAAAAGGAATTAAAAAAACAACATCTAACCAGCGTTGTCTACCGATCGCTGTTTTGGCCATCATCCAAGCTAAAGGAAGAGCTAGAACAGTCGTTGCGATAATAACGCAACAGCCTAGCCATAATGTACTGAGCATGACCGACGTAAGATCACTTTGACCGAGCAGACGTAAAGGAGCCATAAGATCAATCACACCGTTTTGTTCAATCGCTGTTCGGAAAATCATCAGAAGCGGAAATAGAATTAGTACGGCGAGCAGCAAAAATGCCGCAGCCGTACTGATTTTTTGATAGGAGAATAAAGTTTGGTTGGTCTTTGTTTTCATCATAGGATCACCACTTATTTGTATAGGTTCGTAAATTTGGTTGTTGTTTCTTCGCTGTGTTCGCCCATCCAGTCCCATTTCACAGGGTATGTTGGAATGTCGTTCAGGTTCGTACGATTGTCAGCCGTAATATCGGTTCTACCTGGCAATAGATAAGCACTGGTTACCATTTGTTGTGCTTCATCTGACAGCAGATAATCAATAAATTGTTTGGCTTGATCGGCATGTTGGCTTGTTTTGATAATGGCTGCTGGACGAGGGCTGATGACTGTGCCTTCTTTTGGATAGACGATATCAACAGGTTCGCCATCTGCTTTGGCTTTGTACGCCATATAATCGACACCAGCGGCTACAGCTGATTTGGCACCAGTGATAACAGGATCAAGCGCTTCTTGATTGGCTCCTGCGATTGCAACCCCATTTTGCTTATACTGTTCAAATAATGACCAACCTTTATCACCTTCTGCACTTAAATAACCGGTAATAAAATCAAGTGCAGAACCAGATAATGAAGGATCAGGAATATTGACTTTGTCTTTCCATTCAGGCTTCGCTAGGTCTGCCCATGATGTCGGTGGAGTCGTTACTTGTTTGGTGTTATATACAATACCTAATGCAGATGCACTGTAGCTAAAATATTTGCCATCTGTATCTGACCAGTCTTTGACCAATTTATCGTGATTCACTGCTTCTGGATAAGCAAGCGTCATATCTTGTTTGGCTAAAGCTTGCATCGAGGGAAGAGAAGCAAGTACAACTACATCAACTACAGGATTTGCTTTTTCAGCTTCCATACGAGAAAGAATCTTACCTGTAGTGCCCTGAAACATTTCTACTTTGATACCTGTTTTGGCTTCAAAACCTGCTTGAATTTTTTTGGCTAATCCTTCAGGGCCTGCACTATAGACAACAAGTGTACCCGCATCTTTGGTAGGTGATTGTGCTGAACCGGATGCGCCTGTAGAAGTGCTACAACCTGCAAGCGTAGTCCCTAAGATTGCTGTTAGAGCAAGTAAACTTCCTTTTTGCCATAATTGATTCCATTTCATTATTTATTCCTCCTAAAGTGGTTGAATCCATATTTGAATTAAAAGTCTAGCGTATAAAAGGGGATCAAGATCATCGGTTAGACAGGGACGGGATTCAATGTATGCACATGGTGTGCAGAAATATAAATAGTGACCGATTCACCAACAGTCATGCGTTCATCTTGATACGCTGTCCATAGACGTTCTTCGCCCATATCCAATAGAATCTCATAACGATCGCCCATATAACTGACCTGCTTGATCATTCCGATATGTATATGTTCGTCAGGAGAATGATTGCTGTACCAGCGGATATGCTCAGGGCGAACCATCTGATGACCGTTATCAATCCAGTTGGAATGACCAATAAAGCGAGCGACAAATGGATGAGAAGGCTGTCGATAAATTTGCTCTGGTGTTCCACGCTGTAAAATAGATCCTGACTGCATCACAATAATTTCATCTGACATTGCCATCGCTTCTGTCTGATCATGAGTCACATAGAGAGCAGTAACACCTAATTGCTGTACCAGATTCATTAATTCGGTTCGCATTTCATCACGCAAAATCGCATCCAATGCACTGAGCGGTTCATCGAATAAAATCAATCGGGGTTGCATCACGATCGCTCTAGCAAAAGCGACACGTTGTTGTTGTCCACCAGAAAGTTGATGCGGATAGCGTTGTTCCATCCCTTGCAAACGAACTTGTTCCAGTGCTGTGAGCACACGTGCTTGAATATCTTTTTTCTGACCGGAAGCTCGTAGACTGAAAGCTACATTTTCAAAAACCGTTAAATGAGGCCATAGCGCAAACTCTTGAAAGACCATCCCGAATCCCCGGCGATGTGGAGGTACATTTTTACGTTGCTTGGAAGAATACAGAATATCGTTTGCTATTCGTAATTCTCCTTGATCCGGTGTCTCTAGTCCGGCGATCATGCGTAACAATGTCGTTTTGCCACAACCAGAAGGTCCTAGTAATGTGGTGAATTTGCCAGAAGCGATTACCAGATCAGTCGCTTGTAAAGCTTGTACACCCTCAAAAGATTTGCTGATGCCTTGAATCGTTAATGCTGTCATTGTGTATTCCACCTATCTTTGACGCTTGTTCATGAGCATACATAAAGATGTATCATTGCTGCCCTGAACTACTTTCTATACGTAGTATATCTGCTCAATTTGCACGGGGTATGTGGGGAATGTAAACGCAACATTAAGTTTTTAGTGTGTTCCTTTTGACAATCATCGAATGTTTCTATGGTACGGTGAAAGAAAAGCAGTTACAGGGGGTTCATCAATGAATTTGATCAAATTACAAATCGTAGAATTATTGGATCGTCATCACAAAATCACAGCAGTTGCAGATGAGTTAGGGCTCAAGCAACCTACAGTTACATTTCATATGAAAAGCTTGGAGAAAGAAATGGGCGTTGCTTTGTTCGAATCTAGAGGTGGCAAAGTGATGCTCAAAGAACCAGGCAAGGCATTACTTCATTATGCGATCAAAATTAATGCTCTAGCGGCAGAATCTAGAAGAGTGGTACAAGAATTTGGCGCTTTGGAACGTGGCAATCTGCGTATCGGAGCGAGTTATGTACCGGCTACTTATTTATTACCTTCTATTATTAATGAGTTCAGTCGCGCTTACCCAGGTGTCAGTATTTCGATTGCGGTTAAGCCCTCACCTGTAATTCGTGAAATGTTGATCAATCATGAAATCGATCTGGGCATTATGCTAACAGAACCTTTTGAACATCCTTCATTGGTAAAAGGATTAGTAGATGAAGATGAAATGGTTGCTATTTTTGCACCGAATCATCCGTTAGCAGACTATGAAGAGTTGCATATAGATACGCTACGGCAAAGTCGATTTGTTTTGCATGGAAGTGAATCAAGTACCCGCCAATTAAGTGATCGTTGGATGAGTAGTGTAGGGGTATGGTCAGAGCAGTATATGGAGTTGGATTCACCGGAAGCGATTAAGAAGTCGGTGATGTTAGGCGAATATGTTTCGTTTTTGTCTAAAATGGCAGTGGAAGAAGAAGTGCAACAAGGTCTACTTCATATGCGACCATTACCGAATACACCTTTTCATCGTTACATTTATTATGTATACAACAGTCAACGTCATTATTCAGGGCTGATTCATCAGTTTGTAAAATCGTTTGGTTAGATCGATGTAATAGAAAATAAATTATAATGCAACATCATAGCTTTCCGAACGTTTGTTAGATATAGCTTTATTCTGGCAATAATGAATATCAAACATAAACGATCTGAAAAGGGAGCATGGTGTAGATGAATACTATACTAAGATGGAGTATCATATTGATGTTCAGTATAACGTTAATAGGATGGGGAGGTACTTCCTCTGTATCTGCTCTTTCTTGTGCTTATATTTTAACTGTAGAAGATGCTTATGCTAAATATGATGGGGTAGTGATTGCTCAAGTAAAAGAAATCCAGCAGTTAAATAGACAAAATAGTGAAAATCACCAAGTGGTATTAACTATTCTAAAAAGTTATAAAAATATTCAGCAACGGCAATTAATAATACAAGAAAATAGTACATGGGGAGCTTTGAACGGTCCAAGCGAAGTTGGAAATCAATATATCTTTTTTCTAAATCAAAAAGATGGTGAATGGGCAAATCCACTTTGCGGAACTTCTAAAAAAGTGAGCGAGCTTACTTCAGTAGATTACAAGTTTTTACAGAATAAAGAATTAGCATTGCCTGCCCAGCAATCTGTAACAGATCAATCTCTGCCTTCATATCATGGGATAATTGCTATAAGTAGTATTGTGTTATTAACTGTCAGCATCGTTTATTTTTTGTATCAAAAACCCAAAAAGCATCGAAAAAGTGATGAATAGCATATAGAAACTATAGATATGTTTTACGAAATCAATTAGATATGTTGATTCCGCTATCATTTTTCACTGTTACATTGGAATAGTAGTCAAATGATATTCCACAGATAGGGGAGAATTTGCAAATGAATTTAGGATTGAAATTAGGTAAAAAAGCTCCATTGGTGTTGTTAAGCAGTGTATTGTTCGCAGGGTTGTATATTCCACAATCTACATCTGTTGTTGATGCCAAAGCCGCCAATCTCACACCAACGTATGAGGTTAAATTTATGCTGGACGATGATATTTTGAACAGCGACCTGACGATTCAATCTGAGGTACAAGATGCGTTTGATCTACCTGCCAAAGCGCAAAAAATTGCTGTAGAGTATTTCGATACAAGTGATAAGCAATTGGACAGCGAAGGCTGGAATGTACGTTTCCGCAAAAAAGAAGATAAAGACAATTTTGAAATGACGTATAAAAAACGTTACAGTATTGCAAATGGAAATATTGATGCAGCATTAACACTGGCTAATCAACAAGGATTTGATGCTTCCGATACGAACTATGAAGCAGAAGTCGATTGGGGATACAGCAAGCAGACATTAAGCCTGTCTAACGATAAAAAATCAAAAGCAACAACATCAGGAGCAACATTGCCTGCGGATAGTAAAGCATTATCTTTGCTTATCGATAATCTGCCAGGTAAATTGAAAAAGTGGAAAGATGGATCAAGCTGGGGTGAAAAGCAGTTAAAAGCATCGCGCTCGTATGGCCCGGTGATGGCGAGTAAATATGAAGGTAGCTGGAACGGAATCGATGTAGACGTAGAAATTTGGCCGATTCGTAATGCTTCCGGTACAGGTACTGAGCCTGTGATTGAGATTTCGTTCAAAACCGATGATTACAACACCGCTGCAACTGATCGTCAGCAATTGATGAACTATTTGAATCAAGAAGGTTGGTTAGTGCCTCAAGATTCGTTGAAAACACAGTTAGTTTTAGATCGTTATTAAAAGCATCTACTTAAAAGTAGACAAAAAAGAAGCACCCTGCGAGGTGCTTCTTTTTGTTTTGCTATTAATATCCGCTACGGTCCATATTGCTCATTGTTGCAGCCATTAAAGAACCAAATAAAATAGAGAAAATAATAGATACAACAATACCGATAGCCAACCAGATCAAGTAAGCTTTAGCAAAGTTAGCTTTAGATACATTGGTATTTGCACCGAATGCCCATACAAATAACATTACGATATTTACGAACGGAATAATTATTAATAAAATCGTAAGCATCCAATCTTTGAATGTTAATACTCCTGTGCGTTGATCCGGTTGCGCAGGCGGGTAACCATTGTTTTGCGAATTGTAATCCAAATTTTTCTACCCCTCTCAGTTATGTACTACTTATTGTGTAAAGATGTAAATCCTCTATGATTATACAACTGTTACAGATATGTGACAATAGAGTAATATAAATAACTAGGGTTGTAGACTACTCTCATTTACAAAATCAATGTATCTATAGAAACATTTGATAGCTACTAGACATTCATTCTATTTATTGTATAGTATAGTTAATTGATCGGAATTAAGGATTTAAATATATTGCAAACTATTTATTTGTACGAAACTATTGCAAGTTACTAAAAGTATCTTTATAATGAGATATATTGAATGTTTGATACAAGAAAGTTTTCAAATCTTATTTTCATGGTTAAACATGAGAGTGGCTTCTTTATACTAACAAACCAAAATCGAATAGAGATCTTCGGGGTAGGGTGCAATTCCCGACCGGCGGTGAACGTTTCTTTTATAACTGAAAGAGAGGGTAGCCCGCGACTCATTTTTCTTTTTTGAAAAATGACTGATCTGGTGAGAATCCAGAGCCGACGGTACAGTCCGGATGGGAGAAGATCAACCAATAAGCTTGCCAGTGTATTGTAAAATACAGTTGCACGTTTATTTGATCAAGCCCCCGTTTATTGTACGTTGATAACGGGGGCTTTCCGTATGAGATCTCATATTCAAATTCTAATCACGTAGGGAGTTTGAATCATGGAAAATGCAAGTTATAACATCAAAACAGCATCATCAGCTAGACAGCGTCATATTAAAAGTGGATTTTGGCTCGTTTTTGTAGGAGCAGCGTTATGGGGCGTTGATCCACTGTTTCGAATTATTTTACTCAAAACAATGACTTCAACTCAATTGGTATTGTTGGAGCATTTGATTGTTTTTCTAGCGGCGGCTCCTGTATTATGGGTCAACCGTGCTGAATTAAAAGGATTGAAAATGCGTCATATCGGAGCATTGTTGTTCTTATCCTGGGGTGGATCGGCGATTGCTACGATTCTATTCACGATGGGACTGGCTCATGGTAATCTCAATGCTGTCTTGTTATTACAGAAATTACAACCGATCTTTGCGATTGTATTAGCTCGAATTATTTTAAAAGAAGTGTTACCGCGTGGATTTGGTTGGTTATTTGCTTTGGCATTAGTAGGAACGTATATTTTAACATTTGGATTCGCTATTCCTATCGGACATATGAGTGAATTTGTACAAGTTGGTAGTCTATTTGCTCTAGGTGCAGCAACATTATGGGGTGGATCTACAGTAATGGGACGTTTAATGGTAGGTCAGATGAAATATGAGACCGTAACATCATTACGCTTTATTATGGCTTTACCGTTGTTGCTTGTATTAACATGGCATGAAGGTGCAGCTTGGAGCTTATCTGCTGATTCTGGTGGAATTGCAGCCGTATCTCTGAATTTGCTAGGTCAAGCATTGTTGCCAGGCTTGCTAAGTCTATTAATGTACTACAAAGGTTTGTCTACAACCAAAGCTTCTGTAGCTACACTAGCAGAACTAAGCTTCCCATTAGTCGGTGTAGTTATTAACTGGATCGTATTTGGACAATTATTAACATGGGCTCAATTGGTCGGATTTTTGTTGATCTGGGTAGCATTGTTCTTTATTTCTAGACGTCAGCAACCATCTGATGCCAAAACAGCCGTACCTTCTGCATAACCATTTCTTTGTTATCAAGAAATCATAGATTCTATAATCTATAAATACTAACTTTTATATAAAAAAATCCTGTCTATCTAGCGGAATATCGCTTGAGTAGACAGGATTTTTAGTTTGGACAAGATATCGATGTAATGATATATCGAATATGAAGTAGCTTTTAATCTAAATCGAAAAGTATATTGTTTTTATTTGATAGGTACAAGATCGAAAAAATCTAACTCTCCGTAACCATTTCCTTTGCTAAAACGAATCGTATGATTACCTGCTGTCAACGATAGACGTTGCGTCGATAATCCCCAATTTTCCCAACCTTTATTGGTAATAAAAAAGTCTGTTGGATTGCCGCTATCGACCGATAGTCGAAGAGTAGACCAATCCAGTCCATCTGTGCCATTACCTGTACGTGCAGCTAGCATATACGTTCCTGTAGTCGGGATATTTACCGTATATTGTACATAACTACCGTCTGTATCAATATGACCTGCTTTGGATAGTCCTGAACCATTAGGGCTTGAAGAAGCATAAGCCGCTCCACCGAATGTTCCTTGTTCCCCTTCATAACGGGTACGATCCGGTTCACCGGATGGAATAGAGATCTGCACATTAGGATTAAGAGGTTGACCGAATTGAGGCGTATTGTCTGTATTCCAGCTAAATTTCTGTGTACGAATTTCCCGATTCCACCCTGCATTATTAAATTTGGCAGAATGATAAACGATCCAATCTTCTTTCCCATCAGGAGAAGTAGTAAATGAAGCATGACCGGGTCCATATACGCCATTAGCAGAAGCAAATACAGGTTGAGCGCGTTTGCTCCATGCCGAAGGGCTTAACAAATTGCTATTGGTCTGTGCTGTAATTAGACCTAGCGCATAATCATTTGTCCAGCTTCCACTAGCTGAATAAATTAGATTGATTTTGTTATTTTTGATCACCACTTGAGGGCCTTCGTTGACATTCGGTTGGTGATTGGTCTCCCATGCATACGTAGGGCGGGCAATCTCAACACGTGCTGAATCGATTGTCCATGGGTTACTCATATGAGCGATATATAGGTTTTGTCGTACATTTTCTGAACCTTCCCAGCCTGACCAGATAAAATACAACTGCCCGTTCACCGATAATGGAGTCCCATCGATTGCCCAGCGATTGGTAGTATCTGTGATCTGACCTTTATCTACCCAAGTGCCTTGCATCGGGTTACTGCTAGTATTCTGCATCACATACATACGATGATTCGCATTATCACCGTCGTCTTTGGCATAGTAAATGTACCATGCTCCATTTAGAAAATGAATTTCAGGAGCCCATACATTTTGCCCACCTGTTGTAATTTCACGCTTTTCAGCAGCATCAATACCGGTTAATGTGGAAGATTTCCAGATCGTGACATTGTTACCTGTCGTTTTTGTGAAATAATAGAATCCATCAGTATGTTTATACATCCATGGATCTGCACCATCCTGCATAATGACATTATAAAACTGTTTTTGGACAGATGCCGCAGAAGCGATACTAATACTGGTGCTCATAAGTAAAGTGAATAGCAAAAATAAAACTCCTCCTTTAATGATCAAGCGATGACGTTTCATTGATTCAGCCCCTTTCAGTATAGTAAATAGATAACGCTTACAATACGAACTGTAACGCAGAATAATGTCGGGGAACAGGACGATATTTTGGATGGATAGACATTCTATTGGAGATATGAACGTGAAGGTCTGAATGAAGAGTTTAACCGTTTACACTTTGAGATCAAACAGGTACATTAGGCGTAATTCATATGCTTTGTTTTGCTTTATATCGAGTACATCTGCAAAGTGAGGTTAGGTTATATGGTGAGATGGATCAAGCAATATTGGTTGCCTATGACAAGGTTAAAATTATATGGGTTGCTTGTGGTGATAATAGTCATCATTGGCATACTCGGTTACAGTCTATATCGAAGCGGAATATCATCGTTTATAGGTGATCGTTCTCATCCACAGTCAGTAGCTAATCTATCGACTACAGATCCTATTCAGATATCATTTTGGACGCCTTTTAGCGGTGGGGATATTTCTTTTATGAATGAACTGGTACAACGGTACAACCAAGAAAATACCGATCATATTGTCGTCACGATGAAAAATAATAAATCAGATGATTACTATACCAAATTATCGACAGCTATCGTTACTGAAGAAGCGCCGGATGTAGCGATCATACATGCGTCGATGTTCGCTCAATATATACCCGCCGATTTTATCCAAAATATAAATACTGTTGCTTCTCAAGCAGGTGTGAACTGGCAAGACTTCAATCCGTCTATTCTGGCAAGAACGATGATGCAGACCAATCATTATGCGATTCCTTTAGATACACATTTTAGCGTATTGTATTATAACAAAAAGTGGTTAGCCAAAGCAGGATTGTATCGTGATGGACAGGTGCAGATACAGTCAGGAGAAAAAGGGTTTGTAGACTTTTTGCAGACATTACAAAAGCATATTCCACAGGATGTAGCACCACTTGCTGTACCGAACGTACGGATCGATTCGTTATGGTTGTGGTGGTCATTGTATGCACAGATCGAAGGGGGAGGACAATTGTATACAGCTGACGGACAACGTGCGGCTGTTGATATGCCAGCTGCTAAGCGCTCTTTAGAATTAGTCACTTCCCTGTATGAGCAACAGTTAATTCCGCCTAATATTAATGATGCTTCGAATGAATTTGCTCAAGGGAAAGCAGCAATGCTTTTTCTAGGTGTATGGTCTATCGGCTCTTTTGAAAAAGTACCTGATTTGGATTTTGGTGTAATGCCATTTCCGCAAATTTATGACCATGCAGGATCATGGGGAGATGCACATACGCTTGCTTTTCCAACCCATCATGAACAAGATCCAGAAAAAGTACTGGCGGCTGTCAAATTTGCACACTGGTTAGCCAAGCATGGAGCAGTATGGGGAGAAGCAGGGCATGTACCTGCGGTACAATCGGAAGCATTATCACAAGCTTATCTTTCACTACCTTTGCGAAAAGAGTATGTAGATGAAGCCAATCATGTTGAATATTTCCCCAGCAATCCGAAGCAAATTATGATCAGCGATGCACTGATTAATGAATTGGAGAAAATCTGGTACGGTAAGCAAAGTGTAGATCAGATGCTTGATCATTTAGAGCCTTTGATTAACCAGATTTTGAAGGAGTAAGTCATGCAGATATCTATCAAAAATTGGATTCGTCGCTGGAAAAATATGCGATTAGTTACCCGGCTGATTATTATGAATATTACATTAATTTCGATTCCATTGATTATTTCTTCATGGATTTCTAGTATAGGGTACTCGGATTCGATTCAAACCAATGCAGGTCAATATCAGGCAGATGTAGTGCGCGAATTCACATCGAATTTGGATGCGTATATGAATGAATTAGTCTTATTATCTGTATTGCCTTATCAGTCGCCAGAAATTATGGATTATCTAGAACAGGATACACAAGATCAAGTGATTGATCGATATGAAGATCGCTTATTGTTAGAAAGCTTTGTACGGCGTATTCGGGTGAATGGACGTGTCGATATTGCAGGAGTCGCTTTATTTACGAATCATACGCATTCTTCATATGTAGAATTACCGGATAGTCCGGGCAGATTTGCAGAATCAGGTGATCGAGAACGATTATTAGCGTTAGATACTGAATTGTCAGGCAAAGGGTATTTTATCGCTCCTCACGCAGTATTGTCGGATAACGGAACGGTGTATCAAGTGTTTTCGATTGCTCGTAAAATTCGTAGTCTGGATAACGGCAAAGAGTTAGGCGTGCTGGTGATTGATGTGCCTGCCGAGGCATTGACCGATCGGATTACACATCTGGCAGGTTCGCCTACATCGTTATTTGCAATGATCGATCAGCATAAGCAATTGATTTATAAAAGCCCTTCTTTTCCTGTCGACGATCCTACGCTACAGCAGTATGGAGGAGAAGGTACGTTAACGATTCATAATGGCAAGCAATCGGTACTGCTCACGTATCAGACCTCACCTGTAACTCATTGGACCGTACTGCAAGCAGTTCCTGTAGCAGTACTGGTACAAGATGCCGAGCAGGTTAATCGGCAAATGATCTGGTTAGGCGGAATCTGTCTGATTATCTCGGTGATTGTATCTATATTTCATGCGATGCGAATTACAAGACCGCTCAGTGTATTACGCGATTCTATGAAACTTGTAGAACGTGGAGAGTTTGATATTACGTTACCTGTTCATCAAACAGATGAGATCGGTCATTTGAGTCGTACTTTTAATATTATGGTATCCCGTCTAGGAACCTTAACTTATCGATTGTATGAAACAGAGATTCGGGAAAAAAATGCACAGATTGCTTCACTTCAAAGCCAGATCAATCCTCATTTTTTGTACAATACACTCGGTTCGATCAGTATGTATGCGGAGCTTGAAGGCAATCGTGAAGTGGTTCAAATGACCAATCATCTTAGTGCATTACTCCGGTATAGTATCGGCAGTGATCATAGTGAAGTAACGATCGAGCAAGAATTGGATCATGTCCGAGGATACCTTTCGATTCAGCGTATTCGGTATGATGAGCGCTTAACGTATACGATTCATGCAGACCCATCGCTGTTATCCAGCCCTATTATTCGTCTGACACTACAACCATTAGTAGAAAATGCAATTATTCATGGCTTAGAACGAGGTCGTGGTGATATTTATATTCAGATAAACGTTCATGTAGAGCAGGAGCAGGTTCAGATAGATGTGATTGATAACGGCCCGGGGATGGAGCAAGAATGGATCGAAGAGCAACATCTTCATATGGAAGCCGGTATTTTGCCAGAAGGCCCGGGAGGTCATGGGTTGGTTAATGTTCATCGCAGAATTGCTCTCAAGTATGGCAATGATTATGGCATTACGTTGCATAATCGGGACGAAGGAGGATTGCGCGTTACTGTTGTGATGCCTGCATCTGACATGATCTATTAAGATGACTTGAAGAAAGGAGACTCTTCTTATGTATAACGTTTTAATTGTTGATGATGAGATGATTTTTCGCAAAGGAATAACTCATTTAATTCATGAATCTAATCTGGAATGGACAGTTATTGGTGAAGCCAGAGATGGATTGGAAGCGTTGGAAATGATTCAGTCTCAACGTCCTCATCTGGTAATTACCGATATACGGATGCCTCGTATGGATGGTATTCAACTGCAAGCAACACTGGCAGAACAGTATCCTACTATTCGCTGTATTGTGCTAAGTGGACATAATGATTTTGAGTATGCTCGCAGTTCGATTCGTAGCGGCGCTAGAGATTATTTGCTCAAGCCGGTGAATAAAGAAGAACTGTATACCGCATTATGCAAAGTAGAAGCAGAACTGAGCAAAGAAAGTGAATCTCAATCTGTAGTAGAACATATGCCCAGTCAGCAAGTGATTAGACAGCAGTTATTGAGTAGTCTGATTCATGGCAATATAGCTTATGATGAAGGTGAATTATTCGATCAAGCGAGTATTTCTTTTCCTCATAACGGAATATATTGTCTAATCGTGCAATTGGATCGAGATTCGGTTACAGAACAGCGTTATCGTCAGAATGATCCTGAGTTATTCTTTTTGTATATTCAGCAATTTGTGCGTGAGATGATCATAGAACCTTTACAAGGATACACATTTATAGATCATCATAAAGTGATTGCTCTGATCAATAGTGATCGAAACGAAGCTACAGCACAGCAAATCAAATCATTGTCAGGACAATTAATTCGCACTATTAAGCGCATCTCTCAAATGACCGTTACGATTGGGATCGGTGGCGGAGTAGATGATCTAGAATCGGTACCGAAATCTTATCGTGAAGCAGAGACTGCTCTGTTATATCGCTTAATTTCGGGAGGAGATCAAGTGCTAGTCTATGAATCTTCAGCGACGAATACGATGCCTTTATCTCGATTGCAAGCAGCAGACAGACACTTTTTGGAACAGTTATTAGCACAGGAAAATGGACAAGAATTAACAAGACAAGTGCAAGCTTTTATCGAACGATTATGCAGACAAATGAATCATCCAGAAGTGATCCAACAACAAATATGCAAAATATTATTAGAGTGTTATGAGATTGCACTGGATTACAAAGTACTTAGCGAATGGCTAAATAAGCAGGATATGGGTATGATTTTGCAACATGTGTTGTTGATTAATGAGCGTCAGCAACTCGCACAATATTGCGGAGAATTATTGTATTCGTTATATGATCTCATTCAGCGCAAAGAAGGGCATGTGATCCATGCCGTTGATCAGGTGGTACGTTATCTTGAAGAACATTATGCAGAGCCGATCACTCTAAGTCTAATGGCAGAAAAAGTCTACTTGAATGCTTCTTATCTCAGTAGTCTGTTCAAACATCGATTAGGGCATTCATTTGTCGAAGTACTGACAGAGATACGGATTCGAGAAGCGATCAAGCGATTGATTCATACCGATGAGAAAATTGCTACGATTGCTTATGATACAGGATTTGTGAATATTCGCCATTTTAATCGAGTATTCAAAACAGAAACGGGTACTACACCCAAGCAGTATCGGGATAGTCGTCGTCATTACCAACATCCTGTGTAATTTACAAATAGATTCTCTAGTTATGATCTGCAATAAAGAACTGCCTCACTAGACAGACCTAAATATATGTCTATAGCATCGAAAAAAGCGTCATGGTTCCCCCTTAAAGAATGAATTAAGATTCTAAATGTAAGCGTTATCTAAAAACGCACATACTTATTTATTCGATAAGGGGGTTGTATTAATGAGAAAAACAAAAGGTATTCAAGCCGGATGTATATTGCTGATGGCGATGTTAATCTTATCTGCTTGTGCTGGAGGGAGCGCACCTGCCAGCAGTTCGGAAAGTGGTAAAACAGGCGGTAAAACACAAATCTCATTCTGGACACCATTCAGTGGTGGCGATGGAGAATTTATGACGGCTATGGTGGATAAGTTCAATCAGGAAAATCCGGATATTCAAGTCGAACAACTGAGTAATCGCTCAGAAGATTATTATACCAAATTACAAACGTCTTTAGCTTCCGATCAAGCACCTGATCTAGCGGTATTGCACTCCTCGCGGATGCCTCAATTTGTCCCTGCTGGTTATGTGACTCCACTGGATGATCTTGCTGCAGGTTCCAAAGTCAACTGGGATGAATTTAATCCTACAATTCTAGAATCTACGATCTATGATGGTAAGCATTACTCGATTCCATTAGATACCCATGCTATCGTAATGTATTACAACAAAACATATCTGGAAAAAGCAGGTGTGTTGAAAGATGGTAAACCCGTATACGACCCATCACCAGAAGGATTCACTGCATTTCTAACCAAAATTAAAGAGGCTGTTCCAGCAGATGTGGCTCCACTAGCACAACCTAGCGTACGGATTGATGCTTACTGGATGTTCTGGGGATTCTATAACCAGTTAACCGGTGGCGGTAAGTTCTATGATGACAATGGCCAAGCAGCGCTTAACAATCCACAAGCGCAGCAAGCATTAGAATACGTGAACAGCTTATATACATCCAAATTAATTCCGCCGAATGTGAATGATGCGGTGAAGTTATTCCAAGATCAACGAGCGGCTGTATTGATTACAGGAGTATGGAGTACCGGTTCATTTGAAAATATTAAAGGATTAGACTTTGCGGTTGTACCGATGCCACAAATCTATGATCAACCTGCTACATGGGGCGATTCGCATACATTAGCTTTGCCCAAACACAGTCAGGAAGATCCAGCCAAACAACAAGCAGCATTAACGTTTGTGAATTGGTTAGCAGAGCATGGAGATATGTGGGCAAAAGCAGGGCATATTCCAAGTGTCACCAAAGTACTCGATTCTAAAGAGTTCAAAGATATGCCATATCGTAGCGATTATGCTCAATCGGCTGACTTTGTAAAATACTGGCCTCGTAACGAAAAACAAGGACAGGTCAACGATAATGTTGTGAAAGAATTTGAAAAAATGTTAGCAGGTCAGCAAGATCCAGCGACTACCCTTCAAAAAGCAGATGCTTCGACAAACAAAATTACCGGCAAATAAAGATAGCAAGAGGGAACAATAAGTCATAACAAAAGAAGCGGAGCGATATCAAGATCATACCGCTTCTTTTGTTTGATCTTACTTTGGAAAGGAGTAGACGATTATGGGCACCAAATCTTTAGCGCATCAAGGATGGATAACAGGCATATTAATGATTTTGCCGTATACGATTTTCTTTGCGCTCTTTTCTTTATTTCCGATTTTGTACGGGTTACGTATTAGCTTTTATGATTGGTCTTTGTTAGGAGATAAAGTGTTTGTAGGATTTCAAAACTATACCAATTTAATCGCAGATGAAGAGTTCCGTAGTAATTTGATGCATACCGTAATATTTACAATCATCAGTGTGCCATTAGTCAGTGGAATTGGTCTACTGTTAGCTATTCTGGTTCATGGGATACGTCGTGGACAGTCTTTTTTCCGCATTTCTGTTTTTATGCCATATGTATTATCTGTTTCTGTGATCTCTAGTATCTGGGTGATTTTTTTACAACCGTATACAGGATTGTTTAATCAGATTTTGCGTGCATTAGGACTGATTCATGAAGAAATTTTCTGGTTGTCACAACCCACTCTGGCTTGGGCGGCTATTATTATGTCTACCATCTGGTGGACAGTAGGATTTGTATTTATTTTATTTCTAGCAGGGCTTCAAGATATTCCAGCCTCTTTTTATGAAGCAGGGCAGATCGAAGGCGCAAATCGCTGGCAGACGTTCTGGTATATCACTTTGCCATCATTATCACGTATTACGATACTGGTGATTGTGCTTCAAACTATCGCTTCGTTCAAAATCTTTGGTCAATCCAAATTGATTACAGGCGGAGGACCAGCAGGAGCAACCAAAACGGTCGTATTTTCGATTTATGAAAATGGATTTCAGACGTTCCAGATGGGATATGCGTCAGCGATTGCTTTTGTACTTATGATTGTTATTCTAGTGATCTCTTTAGTGCAGACCTTTATTTTACGGAGACTGGAATCTTAGAAAGGAGAGAGTCATCTATGATGGATCGCATCTATTATTATTTTATTCGTATTGTAGCTGTAGTACTGGCGATATTTTTTCTAATTCCTGTTGTCTGGATGCTAGCTTTATCGTTTACACCAGAAGGAGAAAATGTATTTGGTAATGGATTTCACCTTTCGTTTGCAAACTATGAGAAAGTATTGAGTCAAGCTCCCATCTTCGGTTGGATGGGCAACAGCTTAATGGTGTCTGTGATCACCACAGCGCTTGTACTGATCTTATCTTCGATGGCGGCTTATGCATTTTCTCGGATTACGTTTCCGGGTAGTAAATTTATGTTTCTTTTGTTTTTATCCGGACTGATGATTCCAGCAGAAGCGACATTGATTCCGCTGTATCTTTTTATGAGAGATCTAGGTCTGCTTGGCACACGAACTTCTCTTATTTTGCCTGCGGTTGCGGGACCGATGGGTATTTTTATCCTCAAGCAATTTTTTGATGGATTACCGAAAGACCTTGAAGAAGCAGCTCGGATTGATGGAGCCGGATTTTTTAAAGTCTGGTATAGCATCTTTTTACCATTGTCTCGTCCTGCCTTAGCGGCTTTAGGTATTTTTAGCTTTATCGGTGCATGGAATGATTATGTATGGCCACTGATCTCGATTTCGGACAAAGCGTATATGACGATTACTTTAGGATTGCCGATGTTCCAGAGTTCTTATGTACAGCAGTATGCACTTCCAATGACTGCTAATGCGCTGGCAGCGATTCCGGTATTGATTGTATTTTTGATTTTCCAGAAGCAGATTATTAAAGGAATTGCTTTTACAGGTGGCAAAGAGTTATAAAATCAGTAATTTGAGTAGTTGATAAATAAGCATATAGTTGAAGCATCATTATACAAGCGTTTACCATTCAAAGGAGGAATTACGATTATGACTGCAACAACAACTCGCTCTGAATATCCAAGACCACAATTTGAACGAGCAGACTGGATCAATCTAAATGGAACATGGGAATTTGCATTTGACGATGATCGTGTCGGTGATCAGCAGAAATGGCATCTGGATCGACAAGATGTATTTGATCAGAGTATTCAAGTTCCGTTTACTTTTCAAAGTGAATTGAGTGGTATCGGGGATACAGGATTTCATGATCTGGTCTGGTATCGCAAATCTATAGAAGTGCCATCGGATTGGAAAGGCAAGCGCACAATTTTACATTTTGGAGCGGTGGATTATACAGCGACTGTCTGGATCAATGGAAAATGGGCAGCATTTCATGAAGGTGGACATACTCCTTTTCAAGCGGATATTACCGAACTATTAGAAGCAGATCATAACGAAATCGTATTGCGTGTAGAAGATTATAGTCAAGATGTGACATTACCGCGGGGCAAGCAATACTGGAAAGAAGACTCGGCTAGCATTTTCTATACCCGTACTACTGGCATCTGGCAGACGGTATGGCTCGAAGCGGTTGACCCTGCTCATATTCGCAAAGCTAAATTTACGGCTGATATTGATCAGAATGAAATCAAAGTGCGGTTATTTTATTCTTCAGCAACGATGCAAAAAAAATTACGGACACGATTAACGATTACATTTGCAGGGGAGTTTGTCGCACAGGATGAATTTGTAGTGACCCATACAGAACATACACGTTCGATCGGTTTACATGATTTTAACGATCATGAATTGGGACGATGGTGGTCACCGGAAAAACCACATCTATACGATATTCAGCTAGAGTTAGTAGAGCAGGATGTTGTTATTGATTCTGTGCAATCGTACTTTGGGATGCGTAAAATTTCGATAGAAAATGGAAAGCTTCATTTAAATAATCGTCCGTACTTTCTACGTCTAGTACTCGATCAAGGTTATTTCCCTGATGGAATTTTAACTGCACCGTCGGATGAAGCATTTATTCAAGATATCGAATTAACACAAGCAATGGGCTTTAATGGAGTGCGTAAGCATCAGAAAATGGAAGATCCACGCTTTCTATACTGGTGTGATCGCAAAGGTCTGCTAGTATGGGGAGAAGCGGCGAATGCTTATAATTATTCGGAAGAATACGTACGCCGTTTTACACAGGAATGGCAAGAAGTGCTTGAGCGTGATTATAATCATCCATCGATTGTGGTCTGGGTACCGATGAATGAAAGCTGGGGCATCCCGAATGTGAAAAATGATCAGCGGCAACAACAGCATGGACTAACACTGTATCATTTAACCAAGTCACTCGATGACACACGTCCTGTTATTTATAACGATGGCTGGGAAATGATGGAGACTGATCTGGTAGCAATTCATGATTATGCATGGCAAGAAGAAGTGTTAGATGAACGTTATGCTTCGATTGAAAAGGCTGTACATAGTCTACCAGGTAATCGTGAGATTTTTGTCGGCGGAGCAACGTATCAAGGGCAACCGATTCTGATCACAGAATTTGGCGGAATCGCATATAAAAAAAGTGAGTGGGAAGGCTGGGGATACTCGGGCGCAGACAATGATGAAGATTATCTACAACGCTTAGCCGCTGTTATTCGTCCACTACATCGCTCTCCGATCGTGCAAGGATTCTGTTATACCCAGCTCACCGATGTAGAGCAGGAGATCAATGGTCTAGTTACGTATGATCGTAAGCCCAAAGTGCCGCTCGAAGATATTCGTCGTATCGTTATGAACTTATCCTAAATATATACATGATCCTTTATTGTAAGTAAACCGGAGTGTTGCTATATACCTGACTCTATTAGTCCAGAGGTGTATAGCAACACTTTTTGGTATATATACAAATAAATCATCGTATACGATCTTCATTATCCCTTCAGTAATTTACACGAAAGATTGTCATAATCCGTAAACTATCCTATACTACAAAGTTGTTACTTTATACATCTTATGAACATTTCAGAATATTCCAAAACTACGCTACGATTCAAAGATAAGTAGGCTTATGCGTTCTGGATTCAACCTGATAAAGGAGGAATAGCGTTGTCAGATCAAAAAAATCTGCCATCTTCTCGTAAACGATATGCGCAGGGCAACCCGACCGAAGAGCTTGCTCGACGTCTTATCCATTTATCCGGTGGACCTGATAATCTAGTAGAAGTGATGCACTGTACAACACGTATCCGATTGAAATTAAAAAATGATCATCCAATCAACGAGGCTGAACTGCAACAGATCAAAGAAGTGCAAAATATTAATAGATTGCCCGGGCAATTGCAGATTATTGTCGGCCCTGAACTTGTCTACAAACTGCATCGGAAAATGAATATTGTGCTTCGCCAGTATGAAAACTCAGCGCATCTACAGACATCTGCAGAAGGTCAAGCTGGTACAGCATCGCAAGTCGATCAGTTATCAGAATCCCAGCATCCTTATCGCAGACGGGGAATAGCCGGGCGTATTATACAGGTAGCGACAGTGTTTTCAGATATTTTGATTCCTATATTACCGCTGTTTATAGCAGCAGGTATTTTATTAGGACTCGTTACCATTTTACAATCTTCGAGTTGGGTAGCAGAAGATGCAGTATGGTTCCGATTACTTGGATTGCTGACAAGTTCTGCTTTTCAAGTGATTAGTGTGCTATTCGGTTATCATGCAGTAAAACGATTTGGAGGTACTCCGGCGATAGGAGCAGTACTGGGTATTGCGATGTCTCAGCCTGATCTGGCGATCTTAATTGGTCATACAACGATGCAGGGCGTGAATACAATGGTAGCACCTCAATTTAGTTATCAAGGTGCAATGATGCCGATTATTTTAGCTTCCTTAGTGATGGCATGGATAGAAAAAGGAATCCGTCGTATTCTGCCACCCTCTGCATCTACACTTCTCGCTCCAGCGATCAGTCTAATTACAGGCGGTACGCTTGCTATTTTATTAATCAGTCCAATCGCGATCTGGCTTGGAGAATGGATAGGTCAGTGGCTAGAATATCTCTTCACGTACGGCGGAACATTGTTCGGATTTATTCTTGGTGGTATTTATAGCACGATTGTATTAACCGGTCTACATCAAGGCATACAAGCGCTTGAGATTGCACTTATCTCCGATCCTCATGTAGGTGTTAATTTTCTATTGCCTATCTGGTCGATGGCGAATATGGCACAAGGCGGGGCAGGACTGGCTGTCTATTTGGCGACTCGTAATCCTGAATTAAGAAAAGTCGCTTTATCTGGATCGATTACCGCTTTTCTCGGTATTACAGAACCGATCGCGCTCGGGGTAAATCTCAAGTTAGGTCGTCCTTTTCTAAGTGCGGCGATCGGTGGAGCAGTAGGAGGCGCTTATGTCGGTCTGCATCACGTAGTAGCCAGCTCATTTGGATTAACAGGGATTCCTATGCTAGTCTATATTGTTCCTTTTGGAGAACTGAATTTTATTCATTATATGATAGGCTTTGTGCTCGCAGCCGGAATTGCGTTTTTGACGACTCTGTTGCTAGGGGTAGAAAAGCCAGCTTTTCGATACAATATCTCACATTTTGTTCGTAAATTCACAGGAGGAGCTTATGAAGATCAAAAAGATTCTCAATAATAATGCTGTGGTCGTCGATGATCATGGACAAGAAAAGATCGCTATGGGCGGCGGTATTTCTTTTGAAAAAGGGAAAAACGATATCGTAGATACCCAGCGGATTGAAAAACTATTTGTATTGGAAGATCAAGAGCGTTACGGGTATCTTCAAGAAATGCTACAAAAGTTGCCTGAAGAAGAGATCGCTGTATCTGAACGGATTATTTCGTATGCAGAACAAGAATTACAAGTTTCTTTTAATGAACATATTCATATTGCCTTAACCGATCATTTGTCATTTGCTCTAGAACGTCTGCGCAATGGCATGATTATTCATAATACCTTATTAGAAGAGATTCGATTGCTGTATCCCGCAGAGTTTGAGATTGGGCTACATGCGAAGCAGTTGATTACACAGCACTTGCAGATCGATATTCCTGAAGATGAAGTCGGATATATTGCGATGCATATTCATACCGCACGAATGAATGCAGGAGCTCAAGAAACAGCCACAAGCATGGCAGCCATGATCAAAGATATGGTGAAAGATATCGAATACATGTTGAACCAACCACTGGATCATAAGTCAGCCGATTATGAGCGCTTGATCAGCCAACTGAAAAGTATTCTTCAAGAATATGAAAAAGATCAGCCAGGAAGTGAGCTTAATCGCGAGTTGATTCAGATTGCAGTAGAGAAATACAAAACATTATATGAGCAAGTAGAAGAGATGGCAGAGAATATGGAAGATGAATATGATTATACTTTTACAGAGAGTCAGTGCGTATTAATGACGATCGAAGTGAATCGTCTACGGGAAAGACTGGGTCATAGCTCCTGATAATATAAAAGAATTCACTTATACAGTCGCTTATGATTCTGTGGATAGCGGAATAAAAGTCGCTAATCATACCAAAAATAACTATTCATATAGACTAACGACCCGAGTCGATAGGTTGCAGTTAATAGCATAAATATACAATTGACTAGGTACAAAGTATGTATAAATTATTGTAGATTACAAAATTGTAAACTTTGAAACAGTGAAAATAAGACTAAATATCATGAAAATTAATGAAAATTTACAAAATTATCCTTTTTACTCTTTTTGCAAATTGATTCATTCAGTCTATAGTGTGTTAGTGATTTGCCCTATAGAATAAATGTCAGCAACAGCATATTCGGGTGTGTTACTGGTAAAGCAGGCAAGACCTAAAAACTCCGTGAGGAATCCGGGCGACAAGTGTCGTTCGTTCTTCAGAGGAATTTTTAGGTCTTTTTTGTGCGCCAAAACAGCCACAATTTGAAATTAGAGAGGAAGAACACAATGAAAATCAAGAATTTCTCAAGAAAAACAGTCGCTATAATGATGGCAGCTACTATGCTAACAGGAGGAACTTCTGTTTTTGCAAGTGGTTCAGAATCAGATTACGGAAATGGTACACAGCCAACTCCACCACCTGTTGTAGAAACACCGTCATCTGTTTTTAATGATACTTACGGATTTACACATCTTACACGCTTTGATGCATTGAAAATAGCTAGTCAGCAAAAAGAATCTCGCTATCAAGTTCCACAATTTGATGCATCTACCATTCGCAACATTCCGTCTGCTAAAGGTAAAGATGCAAATGGCAAAACGATTGATCTTGATGTATGGGATACATGGCCATTGCAAAATGCAGATGGTACAGTAGCGAACTATAATGGATATGAAGTCGTCTTTGGACTAGCAGGAGATCCAAAAGTATCGTCAGATACATTTATTTATCTGTTCTACAAAAAAGTAGGCGATCAATCATTAGATGCATGGAAAAATGCAGGTCGTGTATTTAAAGACAGCGACAAAATGGTTCCTAATGATACGATCTTAAATAATCAATCTGAAGAATGGTCAGGTTCTGCAACAATGACCAAAGACGGCAAAGTGCGTTTGTTCTATACTAACCGTCAACCTTGGGATGCAGACAAAGGATTTTTCGGTAAACAAACATTAACAACTGCTCAAGTTAATGTATCTGAACCTTCGAATGGAACACTTCAGATCAACGGTGTAGAAGACCTTAAGTCTATTTTTGATGGTGATGGCAAAATGTATCAAACCGTTGATCAAGCATTCCGTGCGGGTGATTATTCTGATAACCACACATTAAGAGATCCGCATTATGTAGAAGACAATGGACACAAATATCTAGTATTTGAAGCGAATACAGGTTCTGAAACAGGTTATCAAGGTCAATCTATGTTCTCAAACAAAGCTTACTATGGTGGAGATGACGACTTTTTCAAATCAGAATACCAAAAAGTAATGAATAACCCGAGTCGTAATTACATGACGATTGCGAACGGTGCATTAGGTATTATTGAATTGAATAACGATTATTCTCTTAAAAAAGTAATGAAACCATTGATTGCTTCTAATACAGTAACCGATGAGATCGAACGTGCTAACATTTTTGAAAAAGACGGCAAATGGTACCTATTCACAGATACACGCGGTGCTAAAATGTTCGTAGACGGTGTTGATGCAGAAGATATCTATATGCTTGGATATGTAGCTGATTCAATTGATGGGCCTTACAAACCACTTAACGGTAGTGGACTGGTATTGCACCAAGATTTGAACAAACGTGATGTTACATGGAATTATGCTCATTTCGCAATTCCACAAGTAAAAGGCAACAAAGTCGTAATTACTAGCTATATGACCAACAGAGGATTCTATACCGATCATCATTCTACATTTGCACCAAGCTTTGAAGTAGAAATTGACGGTAGTGAAACCAAAGTCGTTCCTAATAGCATTTTAGAGCAAGGTCAAGTCACTTCTAATTAAATACGTTCTAAATCAATAAGTCTTGAAGATTCAATAAAGAGACAGGAAAAGAAAATGTCCGTCAAAGAGCGGCATTTTCTTTTCCTTTATTGCTTTTATCTGTAGATTAAAATGCAGTCACAAAAAGGAAACACTAATATATGGAGGTGCTCACTTGAACAACAGCAACCACGCATCGAAATATCGCCGGACACTTGTTGTTCTCAGTGTGTTCGGATGTATTATATTGGGTGCCTTACTCTACTTTTTTACACAGACTAGTGCAAAAGGAAGTACTCAGAGTACTCAGAACAATCTTCCTAACTATAGCGCTTCTAATACAAATGCAACATCTGTTAGTAGCGAACGTCCTGATTATCATTTTACAGTACCGGACAAATGGAAAAACGATCCGCAACGTCCTATTTATTTTAAAGGAAAGTATCACTACTATTATCTCTATAACAAAGATTATCCGAATGGCAATGGCACCGAATGGCGTCATGCTACTTCTACCGATCTGATTCACTGGCAAGATCATGGAGTAGCCATTCCTAAATATACAAATAAAAATGGTGATCCATGGTCAGGTTCTGTCGTTGTCGATACGAACAATACTGCTGGATTTGGTAAAAATGCTTTTATCGCTATCGTAACGCAACCTTCAGCTAATGGTGGAGCACAAGAACAGTATCTATGGTATAGCAAAAATGGAGGTAATACCTTTACGCCTTATGGAAAAAAACCTATTTTATCCAATCCCGGAACTGCGGATTTTCGCGATCCCAAAATAACATGGGATGCTCGTTCCAAACATTGGATTATGTTAATGGCAGAAGGAAACAAAATAGGCTTTTACACATCGACTAATTTGAAGCATTGGACGTATACCAGTGGATTTCTTACAGACAATGTAGGGATACTGGAATGTCCTGATCTGTACCTCATGCAAGCCGCCAATGGAGCTTATAAATGGGTGCTGGGTGCGAGCGCTAATGGTCGCGGAGCAGGTAATCCAAATACGTATGCTTACTGGACAGGAAGCTTTAATGGCAAGAAATTTATAGCTGACCGCAAAGAACCGAAATGGTTGGATCATGGATTTGATTGGTATGCGGCAGTAACATTTGAGATTGCTGGAGCTTCTAATCCGTATGAACAACGTTATGCTTTTGGCTGGATGAACAATTGGGATTATGTGAACAATACACCGACGATGAAAGAAGGATTTAATGGCATGGATTCGATTGTTCGTAAAATACGACTTCGATTCAATGGTCAATCCTATGATCTATCTTCGCAACCGATCGGAGCAATCAGCCAGATTCCTGCATCTACGCAGACCGTTCCACGGATAGAAGTTGAAGGCACGGAAGCACTCCCTATGAGCGGAGCTTCTTATCAGTTAGATGCTGATATTTCATGGTCTGACTTGAAAAATGTAGGATTACGTCTACGAGAGTCGGCGGACAAAAGCCGTCATGTGGATGTAGGAGTGTTCGTAGAAGGCAAGTATACGTATGTGAACCGAGCATACACCGGACATCCTGATACCAATGGAAAAAGTCTGGAAAGTCAGGCGGCATTTAATACCGATAAGAAAAAAGTTCATTTGAAAGTGTTAGTGGACAAAAATAGTATCGAAGTGTTTGTAGATGATGGTACAGTGGCATATTCGAGTCTGATTTTCCCGAACAAAGAAGATCAAGGAATCAGTCTATTTGCAGAAGGTGGCAAAGCCATTTTTGAAAATGTAGTCTTAAAACAATTTAATTCATAATCAATTAAGCCGAACCTTTTGAATCTTTATTCAATCAAAAGTGTTCGGTTTTTTTGATAACAGTATCTTTGATTCATGAAGCGCTAATCGCAGCAATAAACTTTTCGAAATCGTCCAATTGTTCTTCTATAATGCCTTGAATAATTTCTACCTGTACGCCTTGATAATCATGAATAGCTATATTCCGAAAACCGACCATGGCTTTGATACTTTGGTTCAGTTCTTTATCCAATATTCCATTGCGAAAAAGCAGATCAAACACATCTCGACTGCTCTGTGGTACTCCAAGATTACGTTCAGAAATGATATGTATCGCCAGATCAAGACAAGCTTCGCAAGCCCGTTGAAGATTTAAAATAATCGAATCTTGCTTGGTATAGTTGAATAAATTATCTTCTTCGCCGGCATATTCTTCATGAATACGGGCAACACAGCGACGAATCGTAGCCGTTTTGTTAAGTAAAATATCTTGATTCATAGCGTGCCTCTTTTCTCTATAAAGTGATCTAGTAGATATTGTCGCTTATCATTCAATTGTACATACTCGCGAAAAGCCTGCATATAGGAGAGTTGCCTTAGCAAAGGATTTTCTTCATATAATACAATTCCTGTAGTAGCGATTTGAATCTGAAATACAGTGCTTGCTTCTTGAAAATCAATCAAATCTACATCTCGCTCTAATAAGTCGGCTACTTGTTGTCCAATTCGAAATCGTTGGTATGTCGATCTGCGTATAGAAGATAAATAAGCAATATCGATATCACTTTCAGGTCGCATCGTACCTTTGGCAACCGAACCAAAAATAATAATTGTATGAGCATCGCATCGGCTACGCAACTCTTCCACAATAAGGAGTTGTTGCTGTTGAGACAACGATAATATAGACAAGTGCAACAACTCCTTGATTGTGTAAAGTTTTATTTTATAGTCAGTAGATCATGTATAATTACAGACTATTTCATGTATAGGGGTAATCACCTATTATGATAATGATTTGGTGAACAAGACATGAGGAATATCGGATTCTAAAAATACATCAGAAGATTGTACATATCCTAAGCGCTCATAAAAAGCTGCTGCTTGTGTCTGACCATGTAATTTGGCTTGAGTTAGCCCTTGTTCTCTTGCTAATTGTTCCATATGGTCAACAAGCATTTTGCCAACACCATACTTACGATATTCTTGTAATACACAGATACGCTCTAACTTGGCTACTCCTTCAACAACACGCAGACGTGAAGTCGCCACAGGTGTCTCACCATCATATACAATAATATGCGGAATAGTTGTACTTGCATTATCCCACTCATCGTATTCTTCGTCCAAAGGTACACCCTGTTCATTCACAAATACGGCTTTGCGAACAAACAGGCAATGATCCAATTCATATTCATTTTCGACTTGCTTAATCAGTAGTTCCATCTGTAGGCTCCATCCTTTACTTCGTATTCTATAGTGATGCTTTCTGTTATTACTTCTATAATAAATATGTATAGATAAAGAAGTAATAGACTGTCTTTATATTTTAACGAAATGATGATAAATGTAAACCGCCCCATTTTACAGCATCCACCAAAGTCTGTTAAAATATTGAAAAGATGAAGGAGTTGAATAAGATGAATGAGATGTTTACTAATCTAGGAGACCGTCCACTTGATGAAAATACACAAAGAGCCGCTCAATTCAAACATAAAGAACGAGAAAGCAGAGAACACAAAGGGTATTCTTTTCTATATGAAGCTACGAATTTGTTGATTGGCGTGGGTATACTGGCTGCTGTTGTAGGGATAGGTGTATGGTTAAGCTAATAGATAACGGATTACGATACCATTGAGCAAAAGAATCTGAATCTACATGTCAGGTTCTTTTTTTGTACATTATAATGATACATAGATACAGGTTAACATTTGCACAACAGACCAATCAATTATAGAATCGATAGAAGATTGTAAGCAAAGTTGAAAGGGGCACAGATATGATCGATTTTCCTTTACAAGAGGCACGTATTCGAGATCTGCAACAATGGATGGAGGCAGGAGAACAGACTTCTGTATCGTTAACCTCTTTATATATGCAGCGTATAGCAGAAATAGATCAGGATGGGCCGATGTTGCGATCTGTAATAGAACTGAATCCAGATGCTATCTATATGGCTACTCAAATGGATCAAGAGCGAGCTCAAGGACATATTCGTAGTGAACTGCATGGCATACCTGTATTGATCAAAGACAATATTAATACAGGTGATCATATGCATACCAGTGCAGGATCGCTGGCATTAGCAGATTCATTTGCACCGGAAGATGCTTTTTTAGTGAAGCAATTACGCAACGCTGGAGCGGTTATTTTAGGCAAAACCAATCTAACTGAAATGGCGAACTTTATGGCTTTTAATATGCAAAATGGATATAGTGCTCGCGGAGGGCAGACTCTTAACCCGTATGGCCCCGGACGATTAGATGTAGGCGGTTCAAGCGCAGGCTCGGGAGCGGCTGTAGCAGCCAATCTATGTGCAGTCGCTGTAGGTACAGAGACATCAGGTTCGATTCTGAATCCGTCAGGTAAAAACAGTCTGGTAGGTATCAAGCCTACGCTGGGGTTAATTAGCCGCACAGGAATTGTACCGATTACGTATACGCAAGATACAGCCGGGCCGATGGCAAGAAATGTAGAAGATGCAGCCATTTTGTTAAGTGCATTAACAGGCAAAGATGAACAAGATGTATCGACACAAATTTCACCAACACCTGCGCTTGATTATACCGCTTATCTTGATCCAGAAGGACTACGTGGAGCAAGAATAGGCATTAACCGGGCATTTGAACAGCAATGTAGTGACGAAGAAAAGTCAATTATCGAAGCTTCCATAGAAGCGATGTATCATGCTGGAGCAGTGATTATAGAACATACCGATCTTCCAGAAATTGTATCAGAAGACATGACAGTATTATTATACGAATTCAAGTCTGCTCTAAATAGTTATCTATCCACTTTAGGAGCACATTCCAGAATTCGTACACTGCAAGATATGATTGATTATAATCATCTTCATCATCAAGACGCTCTTAAATATGGTCAGGAGATTTTAATCAAAGCCCAGTATGAAACATCAGGTACATTAACAGAAGCCAAATACATTCAAGCACGTCTTAACAACTGGCGTCAGGCGCGTGAAGAAGGAATCGACCGTCTGCTTCAAGAACATCAGTTGGATGCCATCTTTACGCCATCCTGGCATACCGATGCACCAGCAGTAGGGGGTTATCCAGCGATTATTGTACCCGCAGGATATCGTAGAGACGGTATGCCTTTCGGAATCAGCTTTATGAGTACAGCGTACAAAGAACCTGACTTGATCCGAATCGCTTATGCTTTTGAAAAAACAGTACCTGCACGCAGAAGTCCAATGTTATAAGCTGTTCATATAGAAGAAAAAGGCAGTAATTCTGATTTCAGAGTTACTGCTTTTTTACGTGATTATTTATGCAAAAAAATAACTAAAAAATTTAGTAAATTAACTGTAAACTTTTTGCTGAATTTTGACGAAATAGTAAAATAGAACTATTTCACTAATGAAGATTCAACACATCGAAGGAGGCGCTTATGAACAGCGTATTAACACAAAATGACAAAACAAAAGCAACACCTTATGAAAGATTAGCTTCTAAGCTTTTGCTATATACATTGGCTATTATTTTAACCAGTTGTATTCCTATTTATGGAGCAATGTATTTTCTTCATCTGGTCGATTTGTATGCATGGTTATATTTAATCGTTTGTGTATGTATTTTGGTACCAGCTGCTTTCTTTATTTTCAAAAAGACCAATCATTTATCTATAGGTAAATATCTATTAACACCATTATCATTTATCGCTTGTACGACAGTGATCTGGGTACTTCCTTCTCAAGCTTCATGGTCTGCTTTTCTAATCTATGTGACGCTTTCTGTCGTTTACTTGAATATGCGTGTAAGTATTGTAGCGACCATCTATGCTGTTGTTTTAGAAGCAGTCTTGCTACTATTTGATCCTATCGTTACAACGATCTCTGTATTGGATATTATTGTACTGGTAGTCGTAACAATCATGGTTGGATCTGCTGGTGTATCGATTTGTATTTTGGGTCAGAAAATGATGAGCAACTTGCATCAACAAAAAACGCAAATTGATAATTTACTTCAAGAAGTAGAACGTTCTGCACAAGAATTGACTGAGTTTGGTGGACAATTACAACGTAATGCAGAAGATACCGATCGTATAGGTAAAGAATTAAATACAGGGTTTAATGAAATTGCTAAAGGTATTGATTCCCAAGCAAGTAGTATTGGCGAAATTAATACATCGATGCAAAATTCAGAAACATTTATTCGCAATATTGGTAATACTGCTAATCATATGACAGAGCTTGCTGAACGAACCGCTTCCTTAACACGTTCAGGCAATGAGCAGGTGATCCGTCTACGTGAAGGTGTGCATGAAGTAGGTCAGACGATTGATAACACACATGCTGCAATGGATACTTTACGTAATTATGCACAAGAAATTTCTTCCGTTTCTCAAGCTATCGAAAATATAGCTCGTCAAACTAATATGCTGTCATTTAACGCAGGAATCGAAGCTTCACGCGCTGGAGAACATGGCCGAGGTTTTGCTGTTATCGCTACTGAAATTCGTGATCTAGCTAGTGAAGCACAACAATCGACCGTCTTGATTACCGATATTTTGCATCGTATTCATGATCAGACAGAAGTAGTATCCGGTCGTATTCAGCAAGGCAAAGAAGCGATTGATGTGATTCAGCTCTCTGCCGAACAGACAGAATCATCTTTTGGAGATATCATGACAGAAGCTAATACAGTATCAGATCGCTCGGTAGAAATCGGTGGTATGATCAAAGAATTGATCGAAGGTATTCGCCATTCTGTATTAGAAACAGGCACGATCTCTGCCGTTACAGAACAATCGAGTGCTTCTATTGAACAAATGACTTCAAGCTTACAAGAACAATCCACACGAGTAAGCAGTATCGCAAACAGTATTGATGAGTTAAAACAATTGATCGATATATTAAATCATTCATTGGATCAAAATAATGCTCTAGTAGAAAGTGACGAAATTGTGTCTGGAAAAGCTTCTTAATTTGTCAATAAACGGACAAAATGTATTCAGATTCATGCATGATTTCGACAAAATAATTACAAGGGTATCTACTTGCTTTCTGTAAAACAAAGATCAAAAAGTGTTGTAAAACGATTGAACAAACACTACTCATGTGGTTTTCACATACGAGTAGTGTTTTTTTTAGTGGTAATTATGCACGTTGGGTCTTTTGACCAGTTTCTTATTATAAGGATTGACTATTTCTGGAATATAGATGAATATATATGCATATAATTCCATTAATTGGTGCATGGGATTATCGGCTGTACAGCACCATTTTTAGTTCATTATATTCTTCATCTGTAATTGTGCTTTACCTGATTCTCGCCACTCGATACATCTATATCTAGAAGGAGGAATTAGAATGCAGCAATCCCCGGTTTCTGTAGAGCAAATTATTACTATGATTAGTGAGGTAAAACAAGACCCTTCCTGTTTGACACGTCTAGACCGCGATTCTGATATTATTCACGATGCCGGACTGGATTCAATCCAATTGATTCATTTTATTTTACGTGTAGAAGATGACTTTAATGTCGAAATTGATTTTGAAGAGTTTGATATGGAGCATTTGGGCTCTATACAAGCGTTCTGCAATTTTGTAAGTCATGAGACAGGTCAAGACAATCTGACTGAAGAAAAGGTCAACACGTTATAAGCGCTTATATAAAAATTAAAGCGCTAACACTTATTAACCATAATTACACGCTTAGGTACTTATTCCAAACCGATTTTATCGAATACAGCTAACACATATTGATGTACAAATTGTGTACAAAATCACTTTTTCTGACACTTATCGGGCTTATGATGCTATGCGTCATCAGATTCAAGTATGCTTTGAACATTGAATTCAAAGGAAGAGGTGTTTTTTTTGCAACCAAGAAGCGAAGTAACCATTGACCGCAAAGAATTCCAACTGATCAAACGAACTGTTCGTAATGCAACTGTCTCTTACCGTAATCAGATTAAAGATCCGACATACAAAACGCCTATCCCTCAATCTCTAGGAATTAAATTAACCAACCGTTGTAATCTACGGTGTACACACTGTTTCCAATGGAATGAAGATGGATATCATCATCAAATGGATAAAGCGGAACAGAATATGGATCTGGATCCGGCTATTTTCAAACAACTGTTGGATGATACCAAAGAAGCTAAATCTCGCTTGTATCTATGGGGCGGAGAACCGATGTTCCACCGTCAATTTGGACAAATATTAGAATATATTCAAAACGATCGTCGTGAGATGACGATCTGTACTAATGGATTGCTGATCGACAAATTTTTGGAACCTATTTTGGATCTCTCTGAAAATTTAGAGTTACTTATTGCTGTTGAAGGATTTGAATATGAGCATAACCTGATTCGTGGTAAAGGCACATTTCAAAAAACAATGGCACAAATTGATCGCCTAGTTGAATTACGTGATCAAGGATTATACAAAGGCAGAATTTCTGTTCATGCAGTTATTAATGACAATATGATTGGACGTATGACTGAATTGCTAGAATTTTTCGAATCGAAAAAGTTAGATCTAGTGATGCTGTGCTTCCCTTGGTATATTTCACGGGAAACATCGCTCAAAATGGATACGTATTTCTCAGAAAAATTCCAGTGGTTGCGTCAGTTGGATGAGCGTCATATCAGTAGCTGGCATGCATTTAAATATAAAATCAATCCAGATCGTATGGATGCATTGATGGAAGACTTGCATAAGATCAATGACCGTATCTGGAAAATCCGTGTTCGTTATCAACCAGGTCTAGATTACGATGAAATTGATAAATTTATTCATGGTGATGAAATGACAAGTCGTTGTTCTAATCACTGTCTAGCGTTAACATCACGTACAGATATTGTACCGGATGGTAGTGTTATGCCTTGTAAATTCTTTTCCGAGTTTACCGTAGGGAACTTGAAAGAGAAAAGCTTGAAAGAAATCTGGGATTCTGAAGAATATGAAAATGTAAGACATATTATTAATAAAGAAGGGCTAACGCCTGCGTGCTCGAAGTGCAGTGTATTGTATCTACATGGTGCAGGTACAGTCAATTCGCTCGACTATATTTAAGAGCGGAGGGAGTTTATGAGACAGCAGCTATCTTTAATGGATGCTTTGACCGATCGGCGTGATAAAGGTCGCTTAGTATGGATTTTTAATATTGGCGCTGAATCGGTCTGGCATAATATCAGCAAAGGAGTGAGTGATCCCCAGGAACAAGAAGTAGTCAATCGAATAGAAGAGATGAATCTTTTACTCTGTCGTAAGCAGGATATTATGATTTTGCGTAAACAACCAGACCCGGATTATCTAGATATGTTGGAAAATCTGGGTTTTGAGTTACCTCGAATCGAGATTCCTGAAGGGGAAAGTGATGATCCTTTTGTATCGATATCGCAATTAATTTTGCAAGATGAAGCGCTGTTAGAACGATTGCAGTTATACGGTATGCAAGGGCGTGCAGCTTATGAAGAAACGTATCTGGTTCCTTATGCTGTTACACAGTGGGAAGAAGAAATTGCGCGTACTTGTGAGATTCCGTATATCGGAGCGCCTTCGGATATCTGTAAATTAGTCAATGACAAAATATTCAGTCGCCAAGCAGCGATTGAATTAGGATTCCCTGTCAGTAGCGGAACCGTATGTGCGACGGTGGAAGAGATTAGACGTGAGTGTTTGGCGATAGGTACAGCTGATGCAGAAGCGCAAATTATTATTAAAGAACCTTATGGCGCTTCTGGCAAAGGCTTGTATTTATTACAGGGTACGCAAAAGCTTGATGCAACGCTGAGCGTAATGAGCCGTTTTGCACGCAAGCAAAATAATCCAGATCAAGCATGGTTGGTGGAACGCTGGCACAAAAAGCAAATGGATCTGAATTACCAGATTTATATTCATCCTGATGGAGATGTAGAAGTCTTTTCACTCAAACGTCAGATTGTGGATGGCACTGTCTATATTGGGTCGTATATGCCTTCAGGTGTAAGCGAAACGATTCGGCAACAATCCCGTCAATATGCGATGGAATTAGGGCACTATTTGTATGAAAAGCAGTATCGCGGGATCGCTTCGATAGATGCTTTTATTGATGAAAGTGGTGAGTTGATTCCTGTTATCGAAATTAACGGGCGTTTTACGTTATCCACGTATATTTCATTATTACCGCAAGTGTTTGGACTTAGAATATTTCGTTCTCGTTATTTCCGGCATATTACGAAAGAGCGCTTAACTTATCAAGCCCTTTGTCAGACGTTGGAAGAGCATGATCTGTTGTATACGTCTTTGCATCCATTTGGTGTATGGATTTATACGGCAGGTACATTATCAGCCAGTAAAACCACCAGCGGGTACAACAATCGGATTTTTGCGATTGTAATTGCAGATACTCAAAAGGAAGCGCAGCGACTGGAAGAACAATTAGAACACATTATTGCAGAATTATAACCAAGTGATCGTCAACGATATGTTAAAAGGAGGCACAACGATGGAAGTAAGTGAACAACAGGTTGTACCATTGCTTGCTCAAGTTTTAAAAATGGCTCCAGGCGATCTGGAAAATCTACAGCCAGACGATGATCTACGAGAATACGGTCTTAATTCATTATCGGCAGTCGAATTAATTGTAGAGTTGGAAAACCATCTAAATATCATGATCGACGATGATAATCTACTATTGGAAGAATTATCGACGTTACGCCGAATTGAAAATATATTAGCCCAATATGTTTAAAAGGTCACTTGCCAAACAAGTTTTGCCTGAAACAGTAGGAGCGCCAGGACAGCATTGCTTTTATGCTAGCCTGCACGCTTTGCTACTGCGTCAAGGTGTATATACCGATGAAGCTGATTTGTATTTTCTTTGCAACGGGTTGTCGATCTCGTACAAAGGGAATTTCGATTCATTTGGTCTACGTCCGATGGCGGATTTGTTATCTCAATGGTCAACCAATACACAGGTTGAAGTAAAACATGTCACTATCGATCCTTCGCTTTCAAAGCGAAACGATTTTTTGATTTTACAGGATTGGTCTAATGCTTTGGAAAATGGAAAAAGTATTCTTTTACATTTACAAAGTCATTGTCTGAATTTCCATCCGGTGTATCAAAATAACCCGAGTAAAGGGCATGTGATCCAATTATACGGGTTAGATATGAAGCAAGATGAAGCGTATGTATCTGATCATTTTTTGTTAGAAGAGTCAGGGCATGTGCTTAGTTATAGTGGCAAAACCAATCTCACTTTATTGTTGGAAGGCATATCAGAATACGCGTATCTTAATGGCAATCCAGCAGAAGAATTGAGTGTAAAAAAAGTCATTCAAGCGTGTGATCTTCATTTAGAGCAATTTTTGCAAGAAAGTTGGTCTGCCTATGCTGTTTTGTTCTGTGATCTGGATCGTTTGTTAGATATGGATGATGAACAATTTCGAGCCAGTTGCGATACGTTATATTACCAGTTACGGATAGAGAGCTTGATGCATTTATTACAATATACCGAGCAATTCATTAGTCGGTATGAAGGATTGATGGGCGGTGAGCATTATACAGATCTATTGCGATCAGATCTGTATGAACTCAGACAAACATGGAAAAGACATCTGCTTCAATTGTACAAAATAGGTCTACGTGTTAATCGTGATAAATTACCAGAATATATTCAACATAGTCTGCGTTTATTAGCAGAATTAAAAGCGGTATTAGAACGCATGAGAATGACGGTACATCAGGTCCGTCTATAGGAATAGGCAACATGAAGGAGGTCGTGTCATCTGTCTGCTATCACATTAAATCAACTGTCCAAAACATTTGAATATTACAAAAAAGAACCCGGCTTACGCAAATCATTTTCCAATTTATTTAAACGGGAAAAGCTGCATAAAGAAGCAGTGATCGATCTGAGCTTTGATATTAACGAAGGCGAGATTGTAGGCTTTCTTGGACCCAATGGAGCAGGAAAAACAACAACGCTCAAAATGTTATCCGGTATTCTACATCCTAGTGATGGAGAAGCTTCTGTACTTGGATATACTCCGTGGGAACGTAAAAAAGAATTTAAACGTCAGTTCTCGATTGTGATGGGTCAAAAAAATCAATTGTGGTGGGATTTGCCTGCAAGCGATTCATTTGAACTCAACAAATTAATCTACGATCTGGACGATACTGAATATAAGCGCACACTGGATGAACTGGTAGAATTGCTCGGTGTAAGTGAACAGTTACATGTACAAGTACGCCGTCTGTCTCTAGGCGAACGGATGAAGATGGAATTGATTGCTTCGCTACTTCATCGCCCGAAAGTCATTTTGCTTGATGAGCCGACTATCGGACTTGATATTATTTCTCAAAGTAAAATTAGACAGTTTTTCAAAACATACAATCAGACGTACAATACAACGATTTTGCTAACCAGCCATTACATGCGTGATATTGAAGATTTGTGTTCAAGAACGATGATTATCAATCATGGACAACTGGTCTACGATGGTGATCTCAAAAGTGTAAATGATGTGATCGGTTCCTGGAAATTGCTCAAAATCCAACTGTCAGCCCCAGTATCGGAACTATCTTTAAATGGATATGGCAAAATCCGTTCTCGCTCTGAATTGGAAGTCGTATTTGAATTAAGCAAACACGATGTATTACGCAAATCCAAAGAAATACTGGATCATTTACCAGTGATCGATTTTACGATAGAAGATATTCCTTTAGAAGAAGGGATTGCGATTCTGTACGAAAAAGGTGGATTGCCCCATGCCCAATAAAGTGTATCGCAAAATTTTACATATGGGGATCCAGAATGAAATGGAATACCGGACTAATTATTGGATTCAACTGGTGAGCTTTTTTGTACCAATGATGACCCAGTTTTTTTTATGGTTAGCGATTTTTCAATCCTCCGGTCAGGGAACGATAGTAGGATATACGTTTCAAGAAATGCTGATCTATATCATTATGGCGGCAGTCACAGGCAAATTAGTCGCAGCCGGATTTGAATACGAGATCGCTGGCGATATCAAAGAAGGCGGATTAGGTAAATTTTTGGTACAGCCATTAAATTATTTTGCATATCGCATTTTGAAATTTCTTGGAGCCAAAGCTGTTCAGTCTATTCTTGTTATTGTATTTGCAGCGGTCGTATTGATCTGGTTGCGGATCGGTCTACATGTTCCTGTCGGTTGGGATAGTGCGCTACGTTATCTGATTGCATTACCCGGCGCTCTGTTACTGAATTTTGTCATCTATTATGCACTTAGTGGTATTGCTTTCTGGCTGACAGAATCTACCGGATTATTTTATACGTTATCGTTGATTATTTATATTGCTAGTGGCAGTGTATTTCCGTTAACGATTTTCGGAGAGACTATCGCCAAATTATTAGGCATGTTGCCTTTTTCCTATATTGTCTTTTTTCCTGTCAATATGATTACAGGCAAATTAACTCCAACAGAAGCGGTAACAGGGATTGGTATGCAGTGGTTATGGATCGTTGTTATTTTGCTAGTAGCTAGGTGGGTATGGAGTTCAGGAGTGCGCCGTTATGTAGCGGTGGGAGGATAATGATATGCAAATGATCTGGAAAGAAGCAAAGCGATATTCACGTATTTATGGACGATTTATGAAATTCTCTGTGATGTCGCAAATGGAATACCGCACTAATTTTATTACAGCTTTTCTGATTGAGACTGCGTATCTACTGATCAAGCTATTATATGCGATTCTGCCTTATCAGGTAGGAACCGATATTAATGGCTGGTCGCCGGATGCGATTTTGTTATATGTAGGTGTATTTACGATTATGAGTGGATTGTATAGCGGATTGTTTTTTACTAATTTCACACAGTTACCGGATAAAGTACGTACCGGTTCACTGGATGTGTTGATTACCAAGCCAATCTCGTTGCAATTTGCAGTGACTTTACGCCAATTTGAATTAGGATATACGATTCCAAATGTGGTTGGTGGCGCTATCATGGTTGCGATTGGCTGGAGTCGAATGGGCTTACCGGTAGACTTTTACCATGTGGGTGGATTTATCTTTTTTATCGCTATCGGAGTGTTGATTGCTTATTCGGTATTTTTATTGCCTCAATTGCTTGCATTTTGGACAGTACAGACGACAGGAGTCACCGATATGTCCAATAGCGTTTTTGAAACGAATTATGTCCCGATGGCTGTCTATAATCGTATTATTCAGCGTTTGGGAACCTTTTTATTGCCTGTGTTCGTAATTTGCAATTTTCCACCTATGTTTGTGATGGGTGCTTTGAATCCAGGTATGATCTGGTGGGCATTGCTTGCGCCGGTCTGGTTGTTAATTATTATTCGTGTGATCTGGAGTTATGCTTTGCGTCATTATTCCAGTGCCAGTCAATAATGAGCTACTAACTAAAGGAGGAATATACATATGAGTGAACGTGTTGGTAACCAGCCATTGCTACACATGGGTGCTTTTGAAGCCGAATTGTACTGGCGTGAAGATGATCTAGCTACTTTGCCAGCTTTACCTGATAAAGAAGCAGAGAAAATAGTTACGGCGATGGATGAACTGTTATTTACTTTTTGCCATCCAGGAGATCTGCTATTTACCCGTTATGCAATCGAGCCAGCACAGCGTCAATATATTCAGCAATTGGGATTTAGCGTATATGGAAATACGCAAGATTTGGAAATGGATGCCGCCAAAATCAAAGATCATATTCTAGCAGGGCAAGATCAGACGATGGCAGGAATCAATCGCTTGAGTGCAGGCAAACAAGCAGGGATGTCTGCACGTCCTGTGTCTGTTTTCCAGTGGATGCAAGAACAAGATGAACAGCTAACCGCTCCATTTCCATTATCTACGATGACTTTATCTCCATTTGCATGGATTCCTCATATCGAAGAGATGAATCAACGATTTGGGATCGGTTATCATGCTCCTGATCTGGAAGTCGTCAAAAAGGTCAATACCAAACACTACTCTGCTCAAATGAAACAAAAGCTCAACTTGAGCGGTGTAGGGGTACTTGTAGAAAGCAGTGAAGAACTGGTTGAAAAAGGAAGTGAATGGCTGAAAAAAGGGT
Organism: Paenibacillus sp. KACC 21273; assembly: GCF_028736095.1. Classification (NCBI taxonomy): domain Bacteria; kingdom Bacillati; phylum Bacillota; class Bacilli; order Caryophanales; family Paenibacillaceae; genus Paenibacillus; species Paenibacillus sp. KACC 21273. Next base: position 3,800,686 of record NZ_CP117876.1, on the reverse strand, counting down.
CTTTTTTAATCAAAGACAATTACGGTGTATCAGGCAAAGGTAATATGCTGATCGATTCTCCTGAACTTCTTGTACGGATTGGTCATGGTCTGCATAAACAAGAGGAAAAAGGGAAAAAAGTTCAATTTCTAATCGAAAAGTATCTGCAAAAAGAACGTGATTTCTCCTGCCAATTCTATATTGATCCACAAGGAAATATCGAAATGTTATCTGTTCAATGGTTAGCTAACTCTCAATTTGCTTATCGTGAGTCACTTTCTCCTGATCCTGCTTTTATGGTGCGACTGGAACAAGAAGGTTATTTTGCTTTGATGGAGCAGATCGGTAAGCAGTTGTATCAAGATGGTTACTTTGGACATGTCTGTATTGATTCTATGGTGTTGCAAGATGGTAGTCTTGAGCCAATGGTAGAGATTAACGCTCGCAAATCAATGAGCTTAATCAAGCACCAGATGGATCAATATCTGCGTACGTATGGACTGGTAGGTAATATGACCAACTATAATGTGTCCCATACAGGCGAAGTCTCGCATGAGCAATTGCTACATCTTTTAGAACAAGAGAATCTGCTCTATCTGCCGAATCGCCAACAGGGTATTATCCCATTAACATCAGCCGCTTTACATGTGAATCACCGCTTCCGCAATGACAACAAAAAGCACAAAGGCAGAATCTACCTTTCGGTTGTAGCTACTCATGACTATATCAAGCAACAACTATTGACTCGATTTGAACAACTATTAGAAACAAACCAATTTAGCATATTAAATTAATCAAATAGCGAATGTTCTACTTTAATATTCATTTCTATTCATTTTTATCACTCAACATATAGTTCTTTTCTTCACCATCCTATCATGGAAGGATTTGATGATCATGACTGTAACGATATTGTGTTCTGGTTTTGGATTAGGCTTTTATACACCCGGTCTACTTGTAGAAGCAAGCTTGAAGCGTATGGGTATTCCGACAGACGTTCTTGTATTTGAAAATGTTATGCAATCCGATCAATTGCAAAAAGTAGATAAAAGCCGGCAAGCATATCATGCTGATTTTTCAGTTGCATTGATGTCTCAGCGAATTCCACAAGATATCCGCAAAAGTATGGATGATGAACAGATTGCAACATTGTTACAGCAGTGGGAATCCGAAGGAAGGCAACATTTTATTTGTTTATCAGGGCACTGGATATACATTTTAGATCGCTATCGGGAGCAGGTAGGTGAAGCCAATATCCATGTGGATTTATTGTATCTGGATGTGGTCGATTCTCCTTCCTGGAAAAGTGTACGCAAACGATTAGGTCAGCTACATGAGAGTTATCATGAAGTCTGGCTATTTGGTCATGGAGAACAAGAGATGTACACATATATCGATATCCCTTTGTCAGACCCTGTGATTCCGTATAGTCAAAGGCAACATCGACTGTTGGTACATGGCGGTGGCTGGGGAATGGGGACGTATCGTGAACGTATTGCCGAATTAGAACAAGTAGGCTATGGACTGGATATTATTCTATATGATCAAGATGAACGAGGCACTTCAGAACAAGGGCAACGCTATTATCGAATGAATCCAGAATGGCGTACATGGCAACAAAATGAACAGGGTAAGCATACCTTTCCGCCATTAGGAGAAGTGCAAGCAGATCAGTCTGTTCAGTATGAATCACGAGCAGAGTATCATATTTTGTGCGAGATTGAACGCAATGTACAAGCGATCGTGAGCAAGCCCGGTGGAGGGACATTAGCAGATTCTTTTGCACTCAGTACGCCGATTATCTTTTTAGATCCTTTTGGTGAACATGAAGCTCAGAATGCAGCTCAATGGGAAAAATACGGATTTGGATTATCTTACGAACGCTGGATGAGTGAATATGGTGGAGGTACCGATATTTTGGAACAGATGCATCAGCAGTTACTACAAGCCCGTCAACAATTTCCAGCGTACGCAGATGAGTATATTCAACGTCATATGCAGCTTCTTCATCCTACGATGGCTAAAGGTACATTATGATGAAATCTTCGGAAATGAGTATCAGGCAATCCACCACAGACGCAGATGAACATATTCTTTCGGCTCAAGTGAGTCACCATCCAGAATCAACTGTCAAATTAGGTATTCTAGGCTGTTCAGGAATTGTGCCACGTGCTGTTCTTGATCCTGCACCTTATGTCGATGGACTGGAAATTGTAGGTGTTGCTAATCGCACTTTATCCAAAGCTGAATCGCTAGCAGAACATTATGGAATTGCAACGATTTATAACAGTTTGGACGAATTGTTAGCTGATCCTCAACTGGATGCTGTCTATATAGGGCTGAGTAATGAACTGCATGCAACATGGATTCGCAAAGCATTATCCGCAGGCAAACACGTACTGGTCGAAAAACCACTTTGTTTATATCCAGAAGAATTGCCGATGATGGGTGCCGCGGCACAGCATTATGGATTGCAATTGATCGAAGGGATTATGGTAGCACATCATCCGTGGCAACATACATTGCGTGAGTTGATTCAGTCTGGTGAATATGGAGACTTGATAAGTACAGTGACCCAGCTTACGATACCTGCCAAAGACAATCATCAGGATAATTACCGAAGCCATCCAGAGCAAGGTGGAGGATGTTTTTGGGATTTGGGTTGTTATTGGCTCCAATTTTTACAACAGGTGATTGGTATACAACATGGTGAGTTTGATGGACATTCTCTATTTGATGGGCCGAATAGATGCGATTGGACATTTGAAGCGCAAGCCAGACTTGCTCATGGAGTAACAGCAGAAGCGATATTCTCATTTGAGAAGCCGTATAGTAGCCGTCATATTGTTTACCTTGAACACGCAACGATAACGATTAATGACTTTTTCCGCTGTAATCTAGGCTTTTATAAATTGAAGTTAAAGATTGCTTTGCTGGAAAATGGGCAAGAAACAGGTGAAGTTCGTTATCATACCTTTGAGCCAATGAATTATTATGTAAATCAATTACGCTTTTTTCGTGATACGGTTCATCATCCGTCCAATCATCATTCGTTGGATGAATCGGTAGAACGTATCCACCTGCTATCTCATATTCATGCGACTGCCAAATCCAAAAGTGTTATATCTTGAGTTATCCGTACAGATATGTGGCTTAGCAAACATCTTTTTCTTATCAAAATCTTTTTCTCGTTGAACGTGGTTGCATGTGTAATGCCAAATGGTTAGGAGATGAACATGGATGAGTCATTTATCAGAAAATAATCCTTTATATGAAGCGTTACAGCAGTATCCAACGCCTTTTTATTATTACAATGGAGATCAATTAGCTGATCATATTCACTCTTTTCAACAAATGCTACATCCCAAAGTTCAATTGCATTATGCGTTAAAAGCCAATAACAATATAGCGCTAGCTAGCCTTTTACGTGAATGGGGCTGTCATATTGAGATTGCTTCTTTAGGAGAATTGCGTCTGGCTGAAGCGGCAGGGTATTTACCAGAAGAGATTATTTATACAGGCCCGGGGAAAAGTGAAAAAGAATTACGGACAGCGATAGCGCATCAGATTTATTGTATCAATATCGAATCACTAGCAGAGTTAGAAACGATTCATCAGATTGCTACAGAATATGATTGCCATGTAAGAGTCGGTATCCGGGTGAATCCAGATGGAGAAGGGATCGGGGGATCGTCCATTCAGATGGCAGGGGTAGCCCGACCATTTGGGATTGATGAGTCTCAACTTGATCAAGTATTTCAGCGTGCGGCTGAGATGTCACATATTCAAGTGATCGGTATTCAAGTCTATGCGGGTACACAGATTATGGATGCAGAGGTGTTGCTGAGTAATTTTAGATATACTTTATCTTTGGCAGCCCAACTTCAGGCTAGATATCCGGTTCAACTGGATATTGTAAATCTGGGTGGTGGATTTGGAGTTCCTTACTTTTCTCATGAACGTCCACTGGATATAGAATATGTGATGCAACAACTGACACTGCTCATAGATGAATATAGTGTTCATTTGCCTCATAGTTCTTTTATTATCGAAAGTGGTCGCTATTTATTAGCCGCTGCGGGAATCTATGTCTGTCAGGCGCAATATACCAAAGTATCCAAAGGCGAACATTTTGTTATTGTGGACGGTGGGATGCATCATCATGCAGGAGCTACATTTCGAGGTAGACGACCACGCAACAATTATCCGATTGAAATTATTCCAAGACATCATACGCCAGATGCAGAGCAGACGCAGGTTACCAGTATTGTAGGGCCTCTGTGTACGCCGGATGATTGTTTATTCAAAAATGTAGAGTTGCCTGTTATCCATGCTGGTGATTACATATGTATTCTGCAATCCGGTGCGTATGGATTAACATACAGCCCTATTCAATTTTTAGGGCATGCTACTCCTGCTGAAGTGCTGTATTATAAAGGCAAATCGTATTTGATTCGTGAACAAGGCGATCCTGAAGATTTGTTACTGCGACAGCAAAATATCGTACCTTCTACAGAATGGACGGCGGTGCCATGATGAATTCTAGTACGTATTCCTATACTCATTACGAAGCATCGTTAGCCCGTCAACCTATTCCGTCTGATTCGCAGAAAATCTTGCCTTTAGCCAAACCTTTTGTTAAAGGATATCAGTACTTGGGATATGCTCTATCTGTTATTATGACTCATGAAGAGTGTTTGCCGTGGGTATATCATCAATTTATCCAGTTGAGTTCTCCTAATTACCAGTGGGTTGATTTTTACCATCCACATGACTTTAGCGACTACCCCTGGTTGGAGACGAATGAGACCGATTGTGCAGATCTGAATGCAGAGCAATTGATTCATACATGGATACAGCTTATTAATGAAGAAAAGTATCTGGTGATGTTTATTGATGAATTTTATTTGTCCCATACTGCTTTTTATCAAGAAGAGCATTATTCTCATGATATTATGCTACACGGATATGACTTGGAGCAGGGTATATTCTGGGCAAGCGGATACAATCGTGATTTTCAATATGGAGAGTATTCTATTCCTATCGAAGAAGTGCTAGCAGCTCATTTCTCATTTCAAGAATCGCATAAGCGTCTTATTACGATTCGCTATCAGCAAGCACCTGTACATTCTCCCAAAGTGATCGCTGTAGTTGTTACATTAGAGGGTCTGATTGAACAGTTGCAAGACTATGTAGATTCTTGCCCGTCATCTTGGAGACGTAATGATATTCAGCAAGCCAGCGCCCACTTTTATGGTATGGAAATCTATGATATTTTACAAAATAGTATTCAGAACTTTATCGATAATCATATCAAAGCCGATATTCGGGCATTCCATATCTGGTACGAACACAAAGAAGCGATGGAGCAACGATTAACGTATTTGACGCAAAATGTAACAGGCTTACAAGCGATCGTAGATCAGCATCCTACACTGATGCCAGCGTTAAAAGAACTAACTCGTAAAGCAACGATTATTCGTAATCTATTGCTCAAATACAATCGAAGTCACAATATAGCTAGCTTGGAGCGCGCGTCGCAAATGCTCTATACGATGCGTGGTGAGGAAGAAGTAGCCTTGCAAATGATGCTCACTGTGCTCAAGCAAAGTATTCAGCCTGTATCTGTATTGGAGCAATCTCGTGAATTAAAACGGCGTGTCGTAGATCGTCAGCTACGCAAAACAGTCGAAGACCGATTGATAATCTTCGATCAATTAGAAAAGCTAGATCATCCTAATGAATGGATAGAAATTATGCTGATTATCGATCAACAGTTATGGGAACAGTTAGCTCAGACTGATTCAGTACGAACAGATCGTCTGATCGCTTTCTGGTGTGAATTGCTTCAAACCAAGCCGTGGGTAGCCAGTCAATATGATACATTACGTAATGTGGTAGAGCGAATGCAGAAGGTGACGCAAGATGAGCAAGTCAAAGCCCAGTTAGAGTACTGGCATACGACGATGACTGCTATTCGTTCTCAATAAATCATCAAGTGTATAGAATAATTCAGATTATTGACATGAAATCATAAATAGCCGTAGGACTCTCTAATCATTAAGAGAATCCTACGGCTTATTTGATAGATACAACTTAGATTAGAGTTTACCAGCGCCTGCTTGAGCAGTCACAGTAGCCTTGACAGTCGTAGAAGCAGCAATTGCATCATACAACGTAGGCGTCCAACCTACATCTGTACTCAGACCTGCACTGGTAGCAGCATTAATAGCGACTCCATTTAACAAAGTGCCTGTATCATACAGTGCGGTGCCTTTAAGCGGACTTGCGACTTGATCTGCGGTTAGACCTGTTACATCAATCACATTATTTTGAGCGTAGATTTTGGAAGATTTGCCAATACCCCAGATATACAGGGTAGCATAAGCGCCTGTAGTACTGCCTTGATAATAATTGTTATACACATGAATTTGTCCATAGCGTACGCGAGGGGTACGTTGAACTGTATTTTTATAATAATTATGATGCAAAGTAGCACGTAGTTTACCTTCATCACTGGTTGTACTATCGCTTGAACCGATAATCGTAGTTTTGTCATGATCATGGAAATAGTTATAAGACAGAGTTAATAGATCAGCACCATTACTCATATCTACAGCACCATCATGATGTTGATATTCACGACCATAATATTCTCCATTGCCACTATCAGGATGAGCACCATCGTCAAATGTACAATGATCTATCCATAAATGAGTAGCCCCTTTGATCGTGATACTATCATATTCAGAATTCCAATTGCCTGTACTGCCATCTGTAGGGTCCCATGATGGAAAATAATCATAAGCATCTTGAAATTCAATATTACGAATAATAATATTGTCTGTACCGCTTTTCACCTGAAAATTAACACCATTGATGATAGCATTGGTACCTTTACCTACAATCGTAGTGTTGGAAGGGATGGTAATACTTATTCGGCTAGCTTGATTTTTTTGCGAAGCTTTACGAGCGTCTTCCTGTGTACCGGAAGGAACTTTAGACATTCCCCATGTTGCCGGATCATAAGCTTTGAGATAAGCATTAAAATCATAGCCAGCGTCTTTATAATCATTGGCACCGAGTGGTTGGTTGTTATCATCTACATTGATATTAATTGTACCGCTTACATAAATGATTTTAGGAGTAGTATTAGTAGCACTTCCAAGCGCATCCACTAACTGTTTGCGATTAGTTACAGTGAATATATTCGCAGTGGTTGCTTTGGCACCGCCTGTAGTTCCACCAGAATAAGCTGCCCAGCCATTTTTAGTTCCTAATGTTTCTTTGCCTATATCTGTAGCCGCTTGTACCGAAGGATTCCAGACTGCTATTGATGAGAACATTAATAATGTAGCTAATCCTATACTCCATTTTTTATGCATACATCTTATTCCTCCTTGAGTATATACAATCGTATCAATATCATAAGCAAGACAATAGTAAGCGCGACAAGTGAATAAGCAGATGAGGTTAAAAAGAAAGCCCGGGTACTTTTTTCTAACCACCTATACAGCGTAATCATTTTTACATAAAGTGACAATATAAGAATAAATACGTAAATATAAGTGTAAATGATTACATATAGAAAACAAAAAAAAGACCTTTGTTATAGAGGATATATCACAAAGATCCTTTTAAATCATAGGAATTAGATGTTATGATTATAGAAGTGTATAATACATAGTTATACAAATTGCATAAAAATAAACTTAAATTTGAACTAAATGCTCCCATATGTATAAAATTACGGAATTAGTTCAGTCCAATCTAGCATCACGAGCGGAAGAGGACCTAACGGTTCTGCTGCACAGACGGCTAATTTGTACTGTGAATCGATAGAAATATGACGGAAAAAACTTGGGGTGTCGATTGGTTTCGTAGAAGTCACTTGATAGTTTTGGATATCATCTTGCAAAATAGAGAATGAATCTAACGGAATCGAAAGCCCTTTGCCTACAAATTTGATGTAGCTTTCTTTTAATGTCCATAATTCATAAAAAGTCTGTAGCTGTCGATCTTCCGGTGCATTCAATACCAATTGATATTCATCAGGAGTATAGAATCGCTTGGCTATTCCAAAATCTATCGGACGTACCTGTTCAATATCAATACCTACGGGAACATCACCATCAACACATACAATCCAGTTACCTGCATGGGATACATTAAAATGAATATGGGGATAGTTGCGTAAGTAAGGCTTGCCATACTTATTTTTGTCTAACTGAATCTGATCATCTTGCAAATGATAATGGGTACGTAATCTATATAAAATAAGCAGTTCTCCTATTAATCCACGCTGAGCATCTTGCTGTCGAACAAATTTCAAAGAAGCTTCTTTTCTTGCAGATGATACTTTACTACGTAACCTATCCATATCTTCTAACGATAATAAATCAGGCAGATGTATCCCTGTCACTGTAATCAATCTCTCGTCTCCCCACTTTCGAGTTTGGCTCTATTGCTATATAAAGAAATGGTTCTGTTGTCTAAATTATACAATATCATTTTCAAGGAGGAAACATTGTGCCAGAAATCAAACATTTAGCTCATCAGACCGAGGACGGTTATTTTGTTCAGTTGATTCCAGACGTTCAATTTGCTCGTTTTGCAAATGGACAATCATTAAAAATGAATATCTTGCGTCCGGTTTCTCATTTACCGTTGCCATTAATCGTCTGGGTGGTCGGTGGAGCTTGGGTAGATATCGATCCTTACAAACATATTCCTGCTCTTTCCAAATTAGCCCGTCAAGGATATGTGATCGCTTGTGTAGAATACCGAACAGTCAACAAAGCTCCTTTTCCTGCGCAATTAGAAGATATCAAAACAGCGATTCGTTTTTTACGTGCTCATGCGCTTGATTATCATATCGATCCAGAACATATCGGCATCTGGGGACACTCCGCAGGTGCTCATTTATCTGCATTAGTAGGTGTAACTGGAGACCAATCCGAATGGGATCAACAAGGACAATGGCAAGGTTATTCCAGTAATGTCAAAGCGGTAGTCGATTTTGCAGGTCCGGTTGATATTCAGGCAGATTTCCAGAGTGAATACGAATTGCCTGTAATCTCGTTACTGATGGGTGGACCTTTACGACATAAAATAGACACAGCAGATCAATCCAATCCGATTCATCATCTTGCTTCTCATATTCCTGCTCAAGTACCGCCGTTTTTGATTATGCATGGAGATCAAGATCAAGTGGTACCACTACGTCAAAGTCAGTTTTTGTATGATGCGTTAGCAGCGATGTCTGCGGAAGTGGATCTATATATTTTGGAAGGTGTCGGTCATTCTTCGACTACTTTTATGACTCGAAATGATGTACTTGAAATTGTAAGTGAATTTTTTGCGCTACATTTGAAAGGATCATGACCAATATAGGTTAATAGTAAAGTAGGCCATCATCACCAGTCCAAACAGTTCATCATTGCTTTACATTAAGGGCATAAGAAAGATTGAGAGGGATAGACCATTGGACAATCATGAACATGAAATTCTTCAAAACCTGATATCTGAAAGTGGTGCGTACCGATCTCTTTTTGAATACCACCCTGATGCGATATACGTTATGGACAAAAAGGGAAATTACATTTATATCAATCCAGGTGTAGAGAAGATTTCAGGTTATACCATAGATATGCTAAAACATGTTGATAACAATAGAATTTTTGGAGAAGAACGTACTGATATACGTTCTCCCTATGTTGCAGAAGTATTGGAGGGCAAATCTGTTCAATTTCAGACTCAAATTTACCATCGAGAAGGGCATTTGATTGATCTAGATGTTACATATACACCGATCGTAATTCAGGAAGAAATTGTAGGGATTTATGGAATTGCCAAAGATATTACTTCACGCAACAATATCGAACAAAAGTTCAAAGAAGCTGAACGGATGTATCGATTAATTTCTGAAAATGCAGATGATTTGATTACTTGCTCGGATGCAGAAGGTAGAATTACATATATTTCACCCTCTGTAGAAAAGATTCTAGGGTATTTACCTTCAGAATTAATACAAATGTTATCTACCGATTTAATCTATCCAGAAGATATTTTGCAGTTAGAACCTCCATTTCAATCTCGCAAAGCGGTTGAGATTCGTTGTATATGCAAAGACAAAACGTATAAATGGATCGAACTTACAGTCAAAGCGATTACAGATGAGCATGGAGAAATATGTCAATATATGGGGATAGGACGCGATATTACTGCCCGTAAGCAATCGGAAGAAGAACTTCGCAAAAGTGAAGAACGATTAGCGCTGGCACAAAGTATCGCAGGCTTTGGATACTGGGATTGGAATTTGGACACACAGGAATTAATCTGTTCAGAGCAATTTCTAGCTATTTTAGGATTAGAATCTCCATCTGCTAAATTGTTATATCGTCATTTTTTGGCAATGGTACATTATGATGATCGTGATAAAGTACGGACTGCTTTTCGGCAATCGGTTGCTCAAGAACATATCAATATCGAATGTAGACTGGTCGATCGCACTAATCAGATCAAAACAGTGAATATTCAGGGAACTCTGGTGACCGATGATCAAGATGGTACACGCCAAATCGTAGGTACTATTCAAGACATAACAGAAAGTCGTCTAATGGAAGATCTGATTCGTGAAAGTGAACGGCAATATCGTATGCTGTCCAATAATACATTGGACTTGATTTCTTCGCATACCGCAGACGAACATTTGAGTTTTGTATATACATCTGCTTCTGTGAAAAAGTTACTTGGTTATACAGGCGAAGAACTGATCGGCAAAAGTGCTTATCTTTTTTATCATCCTGAAGATTTTCAAAATGTACGCGATTATATCAACGGGATTACAACGGTCACAGAGCACAATGAGCAACAGACGGTACATTATCGTTTTCAACACAAAGCAGGTCATTATATCTGGTTAGAGAGTACAGCAACGTACACTCCTAGTCAGGTTGAAGGAATCAAGGGCACAGTGATCGCTGTATCCAGAGATGTAACCGATCGGAAATTAGCTGAACAGCGTCTACAAGAAAGCGAACAGCGTTACAAATCACTTGTCGAATACAATCCTTCGGGTGTCTATACATTTGATCTACAAGGTCGTTTATTTAATCTTAATCCTGTTGCCGAAATTCAAAGTGGATATGATCGCACAGAACTAAAAAATATCTACTTTGCCGAGTTGATTCATTCTGATCTACGTGAGCAAGCATTAGATCATTTCAACAAAGCCAAAATGGGATTACCACAAAATTACGAGACGACTTTAGTACATCATACCGGTCATCAAATAGAAGTGAATATTACAAATGTACCTATTATCGTAAGTGGCGAGATTACAGGTGTATTCGGAATAGCGACAGATATTACAGAAAGCAAAAAGTATGTCGAACAGATTAAAAAGATCAGTGATGAGTACAATTTAATTTTGAGTTCTGTCTCAGAGGGCATTTATGGAGTAGATACTGAAGGTAATGGTATCTTTTTGAATGCAGCAGCATCTTCTATGTTAGGCGTGTCCAAAGAAGAATTTATAGGATCGCCTGTACACGATGTGTTAATGCATACCAGAGCAGATGGAGAGCCGTATGCTCTTGCCCATCATCCAGTAGAGTTAACGATGCAAGACAGCATTTCAAGACGGGTAACAGAAGATGTGTTTTTTCGCCGCGATGGTTCTAGCTTTTTTGCTTCTTATCAGACCAATGCGTTGCGAGATCGAGATCAGATTATAGGTGTAGTGGTTGTGTTTAGCGATCGCACGAATGAGAAAGCAATTATCGAAGCAAAAGAATCGGCAGAGCGGGTTGCTTATGCGAAGTCACAATTTATTTCGATGATGAGCCATGAGATTCGTACACCGATGAACGGGATTGTCGGTATGGCTGAATTGATGCTTGATCTTGATCTCAATGAAGAACAAGCCAGTTATATTCATATTATTCGCCAGAGTGGTAATGAATTGATGCAGATTATTAATGATATTATGGATGTGCATCGACTGGAAAATGGAAATGTAGAACTGGAACAAAATGTATTCGATCTTCATGAGTTAATCAATGAAGTTTATCAATGGTTTTTACCTACAGCCCAAAGTAAACATCTGCGATTCGAAAAAAATATAGAGCAGGAAGTTCCCAAACTCGCTCGCGGCGATATGCCTCGCATTAAGCAGGTACTGGTCAATATTATCGGTAATGCGATTAAGTTTACAGAAAAAGGAAATATTCGGATTAGCGCTGGCATTTCTTATATGTCGCAAGATGATGGAATGATGTTGCACTTCCGCATTACGGATACAGGCATAGGCATACCAGCAGATAAATTAAATGAATTATTTCATTCATTCTCGCAGGTACATCCGGTTATGAATCGGCGTTATGGAGGAACAGGACTAGGATTGTTTATTTGCAAAAATCTGATCGAGCTGATGAATGGAACGATTGGAGTCGAAAGTCAAGAACATCATGGATCTACATTCTATTTTAGTATTCCATTACAACTGAATTAAATATAAATAAACCTGTTAAGAGGCATACCATCAACGATGCTTCTTAACAGGTTTTTTGCATATAACTAATGAACAGTTAGCGTCTAGTACTGAATCAATCCATTTTTCTAGCATACATAATAGCGATAGTCTGAGGGCCACAATGACTGGAAATCACACATCCAGCTTCAGTAATCATAACTTGACGAGCATCGGTTTGTTCACGCAATACAGCTTGCATATGTCTTGCTTCTGCTTCTGCAAATGAGTGAACTACAAAAATAACATCTTGATCGATAGCATGTCGATGAGCCAGTGTATTGCGAAGAAGTTGTTCGACTGCTTTTTCACGCTTGCCTCGTATTTTATAAGCTGGCACAAGTGTACCCTGTGTAGTCACTTGAATAACCGGACGAATTTTGAGCAAGCTACCAATCAAGTTTTGCATTCCAGAACAGCGTCCACCTTTGTACAAATATTCTAAAGAGTCGATAGCGAACTCGGTCTCTATTTGTGAACGCATGTATTCAAGTAACTGTACGATCTCTGTAACCGATTGCTGTTGATGGATCGCTTGAACAGCTTTCATAACTAATAAGCCGATCGAGCTGGATAAATTTAAAGAATCAACGATAGTGACCGCACCTGCGGGAAATGTATTTGCGGCAAGATGTGCATTCGCATACGTAGAAGAGAGCGCAGAGGACAGACTAATATAAATAATCGTGTCACCATTGTCAATAACAGGCTGAAACGCTTGAATAAAATCAGCCGGGGAAGGTGCAGACGTTTTGGGTGTTTGTCCGGTCTGTTTTACTTTTTCATACAATTCGGCTGGGGTGATATCTATACCATCTCTGTATACTTCATCATTAAAATTCACATATAAAGGTACGACACCGATCTGATTTTCCTGTAACCATGTTTTCGGCAAATCGCAAGTACTATCTACAAACATACGAATAGATGTCATAATAATCTCCTGTCTTTCAATCGAATCCAATTATTCTATATACCTATAAGCATACATTCTAATAGTATATCATGATTCACAGTATACAAAAAAGCAGATAGTGACTGCTATCCACAAGAATAGAAGTTACTACCTGCTACTAATAGTACTGATCACTTACTCTAATCACACACCGCTTTTAATAATTACCTTCTGAAAAGATACCAAGAAGCAACGAAAGTAATAGGAATGCGGCTGGAAGAGCATTTAACACTACGCCAAGGATTGCAAAAATTTTGCGACGTTGCTTGATGCAACAACCAACAATACCTAATACAAGCCCGGTAAAGTTAGCAAAGATCATAAATCCCCAGATCAAAATAAGTACAACCAGTCCGCCTAACATGCCAGACATCCATGCGGTAATATTTTCTTCATCTAACATTTCCAAAGAAGTCCCTGTACTTCCAACAGCAGAAGCAACCATAATGACAGCAATAACTACCAAAATAATATTGATCACAATCGTAGATAGTCCAATCACAAAAGAAGCTACGCCTAATTTGGAATGAGGCCATTTTTGACCGGGTGGCAACGCATATGGATCATTCACGTTATACTGGTTATAATCAGGATAGTGCGGTGGAGCGGTAGTTGAAGCATAATCTTCTCTAACAGGCTCTGATACTAATGGATCTCTAAATTCATTATCTTGAGCTGGATCAGAATTCGTATCCGTATCTTTTTTCAAGTTAGGAAATGATGAATTGCGTTTTGGATCATAAGGGTCCATAAATGTAATCTCCTTTACAGTATATGTATGTACCGTTACTTTTTCATAATTTCCTCACAAATGCAAGTATTTGAGTAAGGTATAATCAAAATAAACAGATTAGCAGGAGGCATATTCATGCAACGCACATATTTAATTATCGGCTCTATTCTAGGAATGATTGGAGTAGGGATCGGCGCTTTTGGTGCTCATTTATTAGAACCTATTATTGGCGCACAATTAATGCAGACATTCAAAACAGGGGTAGAATATCACTTTGTACATACATTAGCGATTATTCTGGTCGCTATTTTAGCAGGAGTGATTGGTGAATCGAGTCTATTACGCTGGGCAGGTCGATTGTTTACGGTCGGTGTTATTATTTTCTCAGGCAGTCTATATGTATTGAGTATCACTGGAATCAAAGTGTTAGGGGCGATTACACCTATAGGTGGATTATGTTTTATCGCCGGTTGGTTCATGCTAGCGCTAGTCGGTGCTAAATACGGCAAACGTGCGTAAAAGGTATAGATACTAGCATTTGCTTCAAATAATTACTTCTAATCGTAAGATAGTCAAATCATAAAGTAATCAAAAAAAGCGTTCTTCTCTGTAAAAGAGAAGAACGCTTTTTTTTGATCATTGTCTTTACCAAAAGAATACATGTGCAAGAAAACGATTTAAGTATGTTGAAAATCATCAATCTCATTCAATTTGAAAGTATACACTTGTTTTTCATCTACATGATATACACTAATCGTTTGATTTTCATTATCAAAATTTAAGATACGACAAGGTATCGAGAAACGATCACCACGATTGTTAATCGTTAAGCGTACCAATGTATTATCTTTGATGTAAAGAGCTAACCAGCTGTTCATATCGTTTTCAATTTTTTCATGCAAGATAGCCGCTGATTTCGCTTCTTGTTTTTGTTTTTCAAGTTTTTTGACCAGTGACGCGGTTTGAGCTGTAATCGTTTGTTTGCTTTCAGATATACTTGAGATATCTAAAGGCGTTTGTTGTTTAGTTTTATCTTTCAAAGAACTTTCAATCTTTTGTCCAAGTTTGATGCCAGAAACGACTCTAAAATCCGCCAATTCTTCGTGATTATTGAGAATTTCAAGCAGTTTTTGAAGAGCAACAGCGTTGTTTCGACCAGAGATCATCAGGTCAACGTTAAATAAAAATTCGGCTTCGTCGTTAGTTGGCTTTTTATCCATGATTCTCCCATCTCACTTATCCTATCAGAATATTAAAATTTTTTTACAATTCATTATAACCTAGCATTTTTAAAATGAAGCATATCATGTGTAAATACTTCGGAACCTATTATTATTGTATCAACAAGCAAACACATATGAACCATAGAAATGTAAGCCTTATCTATACCTTTTATCGGATGGGTTGTCGAAATATGTTACAAAAATATATTGTATTTCGGGGCAAAAAGACCGGTATCCTATCGGACCCGGTCGGCTCAACAAAATCATACGTGATGCAAAGCAGATATCACATTATACGGACATAATATGAGTATGGATTACACTTCAAATATATTTCTTAGACCTTCTTCATACGAAGGATAAACAATACCTTTTTCAGTGATAATTGCAGTTACGTATTCGTTAGGTGTTACATCAAATGCCGGGTTAAACACTTTGATATCTTGTGGAGCAGTACGCTTGCCAAATCCTTCAGTTACTTCTTCCGCAGAACGTTCTTCAATCGGAATTTCAGCACCGCTGGCAGTTGATAGGTCAATAGTAGATAAAGGGCAAGCTACATAGAATGGAATATTGTGTGCTTTCGCCAAAACAGCAACACTATACGTACCGATCTTATTCGCTACATCACCATTAGCAGCTACACGGTCTGCACCTACGATAACCGCTTGAATCCAACCTTTAGACATCACCATACCTGCCATATTGTCACAGAGAAGCGTAACATCAATACCTGCTTGTTGCAATTCAAATGCTGTTAGACGAGCACCTTGAAGCACAGGACGAGTCTCATCGGCATAGACTTTTAAGTTGATTCCTTTTTCATGAGCAAGATACATAGGAGCAAGTGCTGTACCGTATTTGGCAGTAGCCAGTCCACCTGCATTACAGTGCGTCAATACACCCATACCATCGCTAAATAAAGGCAGTGCATGTTCACCAATCATCCGGCATACTTCTTCATCTTCCACATGAATAGCTATTGCTTCTTCTAAAAGACCTGCATTGCGATCAGCAGTTGTACTGGCTTGTTCTGCTAATTGATGAGCTTTTTTGTTCATACGATCTAAAGCCCAGAACAAGTTAACAGCAGTGGGACGAGACTCAGCCAGATAAGCAGCCGTTTTGAGCACATGTTTGAGCCAGTGGTCTGCATCTTCGCCTTTATATTCCCATGAGCCTAGAACAACGCCATACGCCGCAGAGATACCGATAGCAGGTGCTCCGCGTACTTTCATCGAGCGAATAGATTCAAAGACTTGCTCGGACGTAAATAATTCAAGCATTATAATTTCATCCGGCAATAACCGTTGATCAAGCATTAGTAATTTATCGTTATCCCAACGCAATGATAATAGAGGTTCAAATGGCGCTTTAACTGGATTCTCATCCGAAGTTGAAAATGATGGATTCATATAAAGAAACACTCCTTGTCCTATATATCGTCAAACATACATCTTATTCATAACCAACACTTAAATAGTAAACGTTAAAATATAGGATATCGGAAAAGAAAGGATTTGCACAGTCTTTTTTCAATATCTATTTGTTTCGTAAATGAAATACAAGGGTAATTTGTAAACAGACGAGGCTGAGGATAGAAAGTCTCCATACTTAAACCTAAATGAAGAAAGAGGGATAACTAATCATGACGAATACAACTAACAAAGGTCAAACTAAAAAAGTTGAAGAACTTCTAAATTTACAGGTTGCTAACCTGAATGTATTATATGTAAAAATTCATAATTTCCACTGGTATGTAAAAGGTGAAAACTTCTATACATTGCATATCAAATTCGAAGAATTGTACAACGAAGTAACGTTGAAAATGGATGAAATCGCTGAGCGTCTATTGACTCTTAAAGGTTCACCAGCTGCAACGTTAAAAGAATATTTGGAACTAGCTACTATTCAAGAAGCGAACGGAACAGAAGATGCGCGTACAATGGTACAAACATTGATCGAAGACTTCGCTACAGTGAATGAGCAATTCCAAGAAACAATCGAATTGGCAGAAGAGGCTGATGATCAACCAACAGCAGATATGTTGATTGCATTCAAAGCAGATCTTGAAAAACACATGTGGATGCTTCGTTCTTTCTTGGGTAACTAATCCCCTCTCAGATGTACTGCATAAGTGTCACCCTGCTACATTGAAGTCCTTCACATCTGCGATATAATAGGTGATAACAAACCGTTACAGAAAGTGAGGGCGACGATGGATGGCGGAATCAGTATTGGCTTTAAAAGAATGGGCTTCGGTTATTCAGGCGTTGGAGCAAGGAACACAGATACTTTTGATGCGCAAAGGTGGCATTGTTGAAGAAACACGCCACTTTGAATTGAAAGATCATTCCTTTTACTTATATCCAACTTATGAGCACCAACGTCGTGAATTGCTCAAATCTCAATATAATCATTTGGTAGACGAATCACTTAACGGCTGGTCTCCTGATACGAGATCAGCTGGTATTCGTCTGTATGCAGAAGTGACCGATGATTTGGAAATATTCGAGCAAGACCAGCTAGATGCTTTACTGGACCAGCATATCTGGACAGATACGTTTGCCGAAGAACGTTTGCATTGGAAAAGAAAAAGTCCGCTTCATTTACTGATTGTGCGGGTATATATACTTGAACGACCGATAGAGATCCCTGTGCAGGACCAGTACCTGGGCTGCAAATCATGGATTTCTATACCAAGTGGTCTGGTGACGAGCGAATTGACGCCGGTGCTGGACGCTGCGGAGTTTGAGCGAATGAGAACTGTCATTTTGCAAGCTTTGCAACAGGCGGGACATTCTACAAGGCTTGACTGAGTGATCGGTCAGGTCTTTTTTGCATGGTGTAAGATTACGCGTTTCATTGCGACTACTTCAAATTTATTATAAAATAACTTGAGAATCGTTGAGAATCAGTTTAGAATGGTTCTAAGAGAGATTTATTCTTAGACTTTATCTAAATGTCTTTTTATGTTTCGTACATCAGAGAAGTTGTGTCACTATACTCTCTGTTGACAGATATAGATCCAACCAAACTACTTATTTCACTGGAGGTCAAAACTATTATGGCAACGAATTTCGTCATTGAAGGTTTGAAAGCAACAATCGACAATAAGGAAATCCTTAAAGGGATTAACCTTTCAATGAAAGGTGGAGAAATCCACGCAATCATGGGACCTAACGGTACAGGTAAAAGTACACTAGCATCTGCTTTGATGGGACATCCTAAATATGAAGTAACTGAAGGAACAGTCACTTTAGATGGTGAAGATGTGTTGGAAATGGAAGTAGATGAGCGTGCTCGTGCAGGTCTGTTCTTGGCGATGCAATATCCAAGTGAAATCACAGGCGTAACAAACTCTGACTTTTTGCGTAGTGCGATCAATGCACGTCGTGAAGAAGGTAAAGAGATTTCATTGATCAAATTTATCCGTCAAATGGAAGGAAGCATGAAAGAGCTAGACATGAATGCTGAATTCGCACACCGTTACTTGAACGAAGGTTTCTCCGGTGGTGAGAAAAAACGTAACGAAATTTTGCAAATGTTATTGCTTGAGCCAAAATTAGTTATCCTAGATGAAATTGACTCTGGTCTTGATATTGATGCTCTTAAAATTGTAGCAAACGGCGTAAACAAAATGCGTAATGAAGATCGTGGATTCTTAATCATTACTCACTATCAACGTCTACTTGATTATATTACTCCTGACTATGTACACGTAATGATGCAAGGTCGTATCGTGAAGTCCGGTGGCCCTGAATTAGCTGCTCGTCTTGAAGCAGAAGGTTACGATTGGGTTAAAGAAGAACTTGGTATTACAGACGAAACTGTAGGTCAAGAAGCGTAAAACACTGTACGGAAGGAGGAGCTAATAACATGACATTGCAAACGATACTTCCATTAAATCTGGAAGCTCTTAAATCATTATCTCAACAAAAGAACGAACCAGCATGGTTGACTGAGAACCGTTTGAAAGCACTTGAACTTGCTTCCAAACTTGAACTTCCTAAACCGGAAAAAACCAAGATCGACAAATGGGATCTTTCGGATTATGGAACTTATCAGGCACCTGTTAAAGTATCAACATTAGAAGAGTTGCCTACATTGATCAGTGCACTGGTTGAAGGCAATGAATCCGATAACCTGATTGTACAAAAAGATTCAGGTGCGATTTTCTCTAGTCTATCTGATGAATTGAAAGCACAAGGTGTTATTTTTACAGATTTGGAAACAGCTGCTCGTGAACACGAAGAGTTGGTGAAGCCTTATCTAACAACAGTCGTTGCACCTGACGAGCATCAATTGACAGCTCTTAATGCAGCAATGTGGAATGGTGGAGCATTCTTGTACGTTCCTAAAAACGTAGAAGTTAATATTCCTGTACAAGCGATCTTTTTAACTGAAAATGCTGGTGCTACTTTTGCACCTCGTATTCTAGTTGTCGCTGATACAAACAGTTCTGTAACGTATGTAGATAACTATATTTCCGCAGGAGACGATGTTCGTGTCCATAACGGTGTAGTTGAAATTGTTGCTAAAGCAGGCGCTAAAGTTCGCTATGCAACAGTTCACCAATTCGGTGGCAGTACGACAGATATGAGTTACCGTCGCGCAATCACTGAAAACGATGCTTCTATTGAATGGATCATCGGTGAAATGAACGATGGCAACACAGTTACAGATACAGCAACAGTGCTTAAAGGAAATGGTTCAACTTCTGATGCCAAAATCATTGCTGTAGGTTCTGGTTCTCAACGTTTAAACTATACAACCAAAGCGGTTCATTTTGGTAAAGATACAACAAGCCAAATGATCACTCGTGCTGTTATGCGCGAATCTGCGAATGCTATCATTAATGGTATTACCAAAATCGAACATGGTGCAACTCGTTCGAATGGTGAGCAGACTGAAAAAGTATTGATGTTGAGTCCAAAAGCTCGCGGTGACGCGAACCCGATTCTTTTGATCGACGAAGATGATGTTATGGCAGGACACGCAGCATCTGTAGGTCAGGTTAACCCTGAACAAGTTCATTACTTGATGTCGCGTGGTATTACTCGTCCAGAAGCAGAGCGACTGATTATCTACGGTTTCCTGGCTCCAGTCGTATCGGATATTCCTTTGGAACGTTTGCAGACTCGTTTGCAGGAACTGGTTGAAAGGAAGCTAGGTCAGTGAACCCAGCTATCCGCGAGCAGTTTCCGATTTTACATCAGGAAGTAAACGGACATCCGCTTGTCTATCTAGATAATGCAGCAACCTCTCAGAAGCCACAGGTTGTACTGGATGCGCTCAATCATTATTATGAGCACGATAACTCCAATGTACACCGCGGCGTTCATACACTGGGAACACGGGCGACTGACGCTTATGAAGGCGCTCGTGAAAAGATTGCTCGCTTTATTAATGCAGGACGCAGTGAAGAAATTATCTTTACGCGTGGTACAACAACAGCACTCAATCTAGTGGCTTCTTCTTATGGTCGTCCTCGTCTACAACCAGGGGACGAAATCGTGATTACACCGATGGAACATCATAGTAATCTGATTCCATGGCAACAATTAGCCAAGGCAACAGGAGCAACACTTCAATATATTCCACTACAACCAGATGGTAATATTGATCTGGCTGACGTGGAAAAAGTAATTAACAGCAAAACAAAGATTGTCTCGGTCGTCTATGTATCTAACGTGCTTGGTGTCGTCAATCCAGTCAAAGAAATTGCTGAGATTGCTCACCGTCATGGTGCGATTATGGTCGTAGATGGTGCACAAAGTACACCGCATATGAAAGTCGATGTACAAGATCTGGATTGTGATTTTTACGCATTTTCCAGTCATAAAATGTGTGGACCTACTGGATTTGGAGCTCTATATGGTAAGCGTCAATTGCTTGCTCAAATGGAGCCGATCGAATTCGGTGGTGAGATGATTAATGATGTGGGATTATACGAATCCGACTGGAAAGACGCTCCGTGGAGATTTGAAGGCGGTACGCCGATTATCTCTGGAGCGGTTGGACTGGGAGCAGCGATTGATTTCCTGACTGAAATTGGAATGGATGAAATCGAAAAGCATGAAGCGCATCTTGCCAATTATGCGATGGAACGTATGTCTCAGATCGAAGGTTTGACGATTTATGGACCTGCTAAGCGTAAAGTCGGTATTGTAACGTTCAATCTGGATGGTGTTCATCCTCACGATCTTGCAACTGTACTTGATACGTTCGGGGTAGCTATTCGTGCTGGACATCATTGCTGTCAGCCATTAATGAGATGGCTTGGAGCAAGTTCTACGGCACGCGCAAGCTTTTACCTGTATAATAATGAACAAGACGTAGATCGTTTGATCGATGCGTTGGTTCAGACGAAGGAGTATTTTGGCGATGAAACTTGATGATCTCTACCGCCGTGTGATTATGGATCACTACAAAAATCAACGTAACCGCGGTGCTTTTGAAGACGGAGCGATGACGGTTGAACTGAACAACCCAACCTGTGGTGACCGAATATCTCTACAACTTTTGGTGGAAGATAACAAAGTGAAAGATGCCAAATTTTCTGGAGACGGTTGTTCAATCAGTATGGCTTCCGCTTCAATGATGACAGAAGCTGTAAAAGGCAGAACTTATGAAGAAGCACTTGAACTTGCAGACCGCTTCTCTGCTCTCATGAAGGGCGAAGATGTGGAATTTGAAGAATACGAAGAGATCGAAGCCCTATCTGGAGTAAATAAATTCCCTGCTCGCATCAAGTGTGCTACGTTGGCCTGGAATGCCCTACGCAAGGGAATTGCCACAGAAGACAACTAAAATCTTCACAAATTAGATGGGGAGGCTACACAAATGGCTAAAACAGCACCAGAAATGGAAGAATATAAATATGGTTTCCGTGATGATCACAAGTCTATTTTTCAATCCGGTAAAGGACTGAACAAAGAGATCGTAATGGAAATCTCTCGCATGAAAGATGAGCCGGAATGGATGTTGGAATTCCGCTTGAAAGCTTTGGAACAATTCGAAAAAATGCCTATGCCTGATTGGGGCGGCGACATCAGTGACTTGGATTTCAACGATATCCAGTACTATGTTAAAGCATCTGAAGGACAAGGTAAGACTTGGGAAGAAGTACCTACAGAAATCAAAGAAACTTTTGACAAATTAGGTATTCCTGAAGCAGAGCAAAAATTCTTAGCTGGTGTATCCGCTCAGTACGAATCTGAGGTTGTATATCACAGCATGCAAAAAGAATTGGAAGATCAAGGCGTTATCTTTATGGATACAGATACAGCTTTGAAAGAACATCCAGAAATTTTGCGCGAATACTTTGCTACCGTTATCCCTACAACAGATAACAAATTTGCAGCATTGAACAGTGCAGTATGGTCAGGCGGAAGCTTTATCTATGTACCGAAGGGTGTACAATGCGAAGTGCCTTTACAAGCATACTTCCGTATTAACTCCGAGAACATGGGTCAATTTGAGCGTACGCTAATCATCGCAGACGAAGGCAGTATGGTTCACTATGTAGAAGGCTGTACAGCGCCAATCTACAGTACGAACTCATTGCATAGTGCTGTCGTTGAGATCGTATGTAAAAAAGATGCTCGTGTACGTTATACAACGATTCAGAACTGGGCTCCAAACATCTACAACTTGGTAACCAAACGTGCAGTTGCTGAAGAAAATGCAACAATGGAATGGGTAGATGGTAACATCGGTTCCAAATTGACAATGAAATATCCTGCGGTTGTTCTTAAAGGACGCGGCGCTAAAGGTATGGTATTGTCTATCGCTGTTGCAGGTAAAGCACAACATCAAGATGCTGGCGCAAAAATGATTCACCTTGCACCAGATACAACATCTACAATTGTGTCTAAATCGATCAGTAAACATGGTGGTAAAGTAACGTATCGTGGTCTAGCATCATTCGGACGTAACTCCGAAGGTTCTAAATCCAATATCAAATGTGATACGCTGATTCTAGATAACCAATCCACTTCAGATACAATTCCGTACAATGAAATCAAGAACGATAACATCACTCTTGAGCATGAAGCGACCGTATCTAAAGTATCTGAAGATCAACTCTTCTACTTGATGAGTCGTGGTCTAAGCGAAGATGAAGCAACCCAAATGATCGTTATGGGCTTTATCGAGCCATTTACAAGAGAATTACCTATGGAATATGCAGTAGAAATGAACCGTCTTATCAAGTTTGAGATGGAAGGTTCTATCGGTTAATTCCTTTTATAGCAAGGAATTTCACATTAAAAGCGGGACAGAAAAGGGGGATTGCCCCAATTCTGCCCCGCTTTTTTATAAATTTAAAGGAATGATGACTTATGAAAAGCAAACAAGAAGCAATAGATTATTGTATGGCATACGACAATGTATATGAAGATCATCCATTCAAAGATGCCAATTGGACGTTAATCCGACACCGACATAACAAAAAAACATTCGCATGGATTTTTGAGAGAGAAGATCATATCTGGATCAATGTGAAATGTGAACCTGGTATGATCGAACAATGGCGAGCAGAATATGAGTCTATCGTGCCTGCTTATCATCTCAACAAAGACCATTGGAACTCGGTGATATTGGACGGTTCTATTTCACCAACAGATATGAAGCATTTAATCAATACCAGTTATGAAATGACAAAATAATAGACTGTTGTGCAGTCTTTATCTATACACGTAAAGTACATAGTTCGTATCTGAGAAAAGAACTATCCTTATTTTCTTGAGTTAGAACGGAATCCGAATTTCTTTTTACTTTTTGCAGAGGAAGCAGAGAAGGATCTATACCCACCAGCATACATCTGACCAATCTGATAGCCATGGGCTTTGGCAAGTTCGGCAGGGCTGATATGCTGTTCTTGTTCTAACAACTTTAACAACACATTGGCTGTTGCGCGTGCATCTTCTAACGCATCATGGTGGTTAAAGATAATATCATAATGATTGGAGATCACATTCAATTTATGAGAAGGCAGATGTGCTAGTATTTTTTTGCTAAATAGATACGTACAGTAATAATCAAAAGCAGGATAATCCAGTAGCGCATGATCCAGACAATATCGTAATACACTCATATCGAATGAAGCATTGTGCGCCACGATTGATTTATTTTCAAAAAAAGGTAACAGTGTCGGCCACAATTCTTGAAAAGTCGGCTGACCTTTGACCATCGCTGGCGTAATCTTATGAATACTGATATTCATCGGGTCAAAATGCTGATTAGGATTAATGAGCCATTCTTGTTCAAACACGATTTTTCCTTGCGATACTTCTACAATCCCGATCGAACATGCACTGGATCGACTAGAATTGGCAGTCTCAAAATCAACAGTTACAAAATCCATATGATAATACTCCTTTCTATTCTGGGTGGCAGTTCTTATATTGTTAAGTATAAGGTAATGTCCACAAACCACAAAAATAGCTGACAACGAAAGATCGTCGCCAGCTATGTCTGTTTGGTCTATTTCATGTACATTGAAATCTATTAACTACCTAGTAACCACTTACATAAAGATCTCTTCAATATCCAAATTCGATTGCATCGCCAGGTCTGTAAATCCTTTGTCCGTTTTGATAAGTGGACGGAAGAAGTTAGAAGGGTTGGTCATAATAATCTGACCGACTTCTCCAGAACTAAGCAATACTTGTTTGCCGATAAAGTTAGGTAGCATATTACGGATAAACGTCTGAGTCGTCTCCGCATGCAGTTGACCAAAGCTCATTCTATGCAATTCTTTTAGAACACGCAATAGCTCTTGCTTGGTTTGATAGACTCTGGCTGTCGTCATAGCGCTGTATACATCCGCTACAGCCGTAATACGTGATAACGGATGTATCTCATCTAGACTCAGTCCGTTAGGGTATCCTTTGCCATCTGTGCGCTCGTGATGTTGTAAAGCTACCATTGCACTGATCTTGTCACCTGTAGACTGCATAATAATATCGTGACCATAAATCGTATGACGCTTCATTTCTTCAAATTCTTCTGTAGTCAAACGTCCCGGCTTATTCAAAATATGACTGGGTATTTTGGATTTGCCAACATCATGTAAATAACCTGCTCTACCTGCTTGATACGCTTCTTGTTCGGTATATCCCATCCATGTTGCAAGGTAATAAGAGAGCATCCCTACTTGTAGTGAATGAGTATACGTATAGTTGTTATCATCGTTTAGAAAAAGTAGTACAGATACGACATCTTTTTGTTCTTGTAATTCTGTAAGTAAAGGTTGTAATTTGGCATCTACCTGACTACCATCGAACTCTCCGCGAGCGGCTGCGTTTAGAAATAAATCTTCAAACCCTTGTAGAGCGCTATTAAATTGAACTTTTGCATCTTGAAGAGGATGGCTAGATAAAGATTGGCTAATATCGGCAGGTTCTGAGAAAACTTCTTCAATGTCGACATCATCCACACCATGCTGTAGCAGCTTAGCAATATCTTCCCGCTGAAGAGTATGGCCCTTTTGCATAATATGAATGCCGAATGTATTGAATGTATCTCTAAGAAGCGTATCTCCCGGCTTCAAATCGGTAACATGCACTCTCAATGTGGGCACCCCGTTTATTAAACAAATTGTAAATGTATCATATCAGGAAAAAAAAGCAGGATCAATGTTGAAATCAGTTCATTTAGCTCAAGATTTTGGCTCGGTGGGGTTCCAAGGACCTGTTTGAACACCTTTCCACTCTGAACCATCTGCCCAGATCTCTTTTTTCCAAATAGGTACAGTTTCTTTAAGACGTTCAATCGCAAATCGGCTAGCTTCGTAAGCATCATTACGATGAGCCGAAGAAACAGCGATAATCACACTGGTCTCCGCTATACCTACTGTTCCTATACGATGGCTGATCGCACAACGTGTTCCTGTCCATGTTGTTGCAATATGGTCTCCAATTTTTTGCAATTGATGAAGTGCCATCGGTATATAAGCTTCATATTCTAAATGAACGGTCTGCATCGCACCTGTCATTTCACGAGTGGTTCCGATAAATGTTAACGTTGCTCCATGATTAGGATCAATCACTTTAGCGATCACATCTTCAGCTTGTAATCGTTCACTGGTAATGAGATATAAACCGTCCGTTGTCTGTGAAGTAGTAGTGTCTATTCCTGATCCACCGGATACAGGAGGAATCAAAGCAATTTCATCCACAGGCTTAATCCTATTATCGGCTAAAGCGTACTCTTGGTTAACAGCAGCGAAGGCAGCTTCGATCATTATTTTTGCTTCTGGATATTGTTTAGACAAAAGTTCTTTCAATCGCGCGACTGTAAGTTCTTCAGAGGATGGAGTTTCTATAATAACTTGCGATTGGCCAACGCGCTCAGCAAGACCTGCAAATAGTCGAACAGTATATTGTTGCATGATATTTAACGCCTCCATGTGCTTTTTCGATCTCTTTAATATATCATAAGTTCATATGTATATTATATAACCCCAATCAAAGGGAACGGATGCAGGAGGACATACTATTTATGAACATAAATGAAGTGGAAGATACATTAACACTATTACACACCAATGATATTCATAGTCATTTTGAAAATATGGGTGCGATTGCAGCTATTATCGCAGAACGCAAGCAACGTTTGGGTGAGGAGCAGCTATTGGTATTGGATATCGGTGATCACATGGATCGTATGTCGATTGAGACAGAAGGGTCTGCCGGTGGAGCCAATATCGATATTATTAATATGACCGGTTATGATGCGATTACGATCGGGAACAATGAAGGTCTGACCTATACGCCTGAACTGCTTAATCAAGCATATGCAGGAATTAGCTGTCCGATTATTTGTAGTAATGTAGAAGAGATGGAGAGCGGTGTTCCACCGGTATGGATGGAAACTCATCGGATTATTCAAAAAGGAACATGGAAAATAGGTCTAATCGGGGCTACAGCGCAATATAGCGATTATTACGAATTGCTAGGATGGAATGTCAGTGATCCAATAGCCAGTCTAGCACCATGGGTAGCAAAGTTACGTGATGAAGTGGATTTACTGGTTGTTTTATCCCATCTGGGCTTACCTACTGATCAGAAGCTTGCTGAACAGTTGCCTGAGATTGATGTGATTCTGGGAGGACATAGCCACCATGTGTTAGATCGTCCGCTCTGGATTGGTTCTACAGTACTTGGAGCCGCAGGCAAGTTCGGTCAATATATTGGAGAAATGGTCTGGAAAAAAGATACACAGGGAGCACGTGCTCATCTACTGGATGGAGGACTCATTCCAATCACAGAACATATGGAACGGGATGCATCAATAGAAAATGCGATTGTGATTCATCGCCAACGTGCAGAAGAACGAATGAATCGTACGGTAGCAATGTTAGAAGCGCCACTTGAAATTCATTATGAACAAGAGTCTCCATTTGGTAATTTGCTTGCACAGGCTGTACGTCAATTTACAGGAGCAGAATTGTCGATTGTGAATGCAGGTCAACTGTTAGCCGATCTGCCCGCAGGCGAAGTCACAGAAGGTCTGCTTCATCGTCTATGCCCATCTCCGGTAAATCCATGTATTACGTTGCTTCAAGGAAAAAATATCAAGTTAGCGTTAGAACAATCGCTTTTGCCTGAATTTACACACAAAACGATTATGGGATTTGGATTCCGAGGGAAAGTGCTTGGTTGTCTGTGTGTAGATGGAATAGATATCTCGTATGATCTATCCCGACCTGCTTATGATCGTATTACAGCTATTCGCTTAGGGGATCAAGAGCTGAAAGATGAACAAGAATACAGTGTAGGTTGTCTGGATATGTTTACATTTGGCATCGGCTATATGTCTCTTAGTGAAAGTCATGAAGTGAAATATATTCTGCCTGAATTTATCCGCGATCTGTTACGAATGCAGTTGCAGACACCGGGAGCAGCGTTAGCGTCTGCCGAAAAACGATGGTTTATGGTATGATAAATGAGATCTTGCGTCATATTTTGCATATTTAATGAGTCAAAGAACGTTATGCAATACATGATTTAAGGTTAATACATGAAATAAGGTGAAAGCAAATGACAGTAATACAAAGAAGTGAATGGCCTCTTAAAGAGTTATCCCCAAGTTATGATCCGTGGGACCCTTTGCTATCACTTCGCAAATTTGGACGCAATACGCTAACCAGCGTGGAGATGACAGTTACCAATCTATGCAATATGCGCTGTGAGCATTGTGCAGTTGGAGATTCACTGGTGATGCGTGAACCGGATATGATTCCTTTGCCTTTGATGTTGAAGCGATTAGATGAAGTGGAACATCTTCAGACAATCAGTATTACCGGTGGTGAACCGACTTTCCGCAAAAAAACGGTGGATGAAGTCATCGTTCCTTTGCTTAAATATGCGCGTGAGCGTGGTATTCGTTCACAGATTAATTCTAATTTAACATTAGATATCGGGCGTTATGAGAAATTATTACCGTACTTAGATGTGATGCATATTTCATTTAACTATACATCTGTAGATGATTTCCATGAAGTGGGTTTTGCGAACAGCGGACATCCTGTTCCTCGTGAAGTCGCTGTCAAAATGTACGATAAAATGATTGAAAACTCTCAACTTTTGAGCAAAGCAGGGATGTTTATTTCGGCGGAAACGATGATTAATTATCGTACCCATCACAAATTACCTGAGATTCATCGATTGATCAAAGAAATGGGTTGTAGACGTCATGAAGTACATCCGATGTATGCAGCCGATTTTGCAGCGAATTTGCCTGTAGTCTCACTAGCTGAGTTCCGTACAGCGATTCATGATTTGTTAGATCATCGAGATCAAGACATGTGGATGTTATTTGGAACATTACCATTCTTCGCTTGTAACTCTGATGCTGAAGATCGCAAGTTGATTAACCGTCTGCATCGTGAGCGTAATGTAACTGTTCGTAATGATCCAGATGGACGTAATCGGGTCAACGTTAATATGTTTACAGGGGATGTATTTGTTACAGATTTTGCGGCTATTCCAGCGTTTGGCAATGTGTCTCATAGCCAGCTTGATGATGTATTTAGCGAATGGACCAACAATCATCCACTGAATCAGACAGTGAATTGCCATTGTGATGCGGCGGCTTGCTGTGGACCGAATTTGCTCGTAGCAGACATGTATTACAAAAATACAGATTTCAAATCACGTAAAGCTATTTTGTAAATCAATAAGCATTTTGCGTTATCAGATTACAGACATAAAAAGATGACAACAGCATAACGCAGAATGCTGATTAACTATGGAAGAAATGGGGCGTTCTGGTTGGGCCATTCGGAGTTTGAGATAGGAACTTTAGTATTGAATTTGGCTTTGGTTTTACTGCTCGTATTTTTAAACGGCTTTTTTGTGGCTGCTGAATTTTCACTTGTGAAAGTACGTCATTCTCGCTTGACACAATTAGAGAGTGAAGGCAACAAGCTTGCAGGATACGCGCTTAAGGTCAACAAGAAGCTGGATGCTTACTTATCAGCTACCCAATTCGGGATTACGCTGGCATCTCTTGGACTCGGTTGGATTGGTGAGCCTGCGATCTCGGAATTACTTGTCGAACCAATTATGTATAAATTAGGGTTCGGTGAATCTCCATTAGTGACCACAATTTCTGTCATTATCGGTTTTGCTGTAATTACATTTCTACATATTGTTATCGGTGAATTGGCTCCGAAGTCGCTCGCTATTCAGCGTACAGAAGGAGTATCTTTATGGCTGTCAGCACCATTATTATTCTTTTATCGTGTATTCTTCCCGTTTATCTGGGTGTTAAATGCAGCTGCGAACGCTGTGTTACGTGCTGTAGGTATAGAGCCTGCCAATGAAGCAGAAGCAGCTCACTCGGAAGAAGAAATTCGAATTTTGATGAATCAAAGTGCCAAAAGCGGTGTGATTGATGAAGGCGAAATGGAACTGATGAACAATATTTTCGAGTTCTCTGATTTACTTGCACGCGAAGTCATGTTGCCACGTACAGATATGACTTGTTTGTATACGAACTTTTCCAAAGAAGAAAATTTGGCGATTATCAATGAAACCAAACATTCACGTTACCCTGTAGCCGTAGAAGATAAAGACCGTATTATCGGTTTTGTGCATATTACAGATGTATTATTATCGCCTGTGAACCAACCGTATGATCTGGTTGCGTTGGCACGACCTATTTTGAATGTACCTGAGTCTATGGAAATTAGTCATGTATTACAAATGATGCAAAAAAACCATTCTCAGTTAACACTGGTTGTCGATGAATATGGTGGAACAGCCGGAATATTAACAGCAGAAGAAATTCTGGAAGAAATCGTCGGTGAATTGTATGACGAATTTGAAGATGAACGCCCTGATATGGAGCGAGATGGAGATACAATCTCGGTCGATGGACGAATGTTGATTGAAGATGTAAATGAACTAAGCGGTGTGGAGATCGATGATGATGAAGTCGATTCAATCGGTGGATGGATGTTTAAAGAGCTTGAAGGTGTTCCCGAAACAGGCGGTAAAGTAGAAATTGATGGGGTAACTTTTGAAGTGGCAGAAGCCGAGCGTTTACGTATTATGCGTGTGCGTATCTATCCTGTTCCTGAGATTACAGATGATGAAGAAGATGAAAACGATTCCGATTAAAAAGTTGTATATTAATGCAGAATAACCTATACAATACGTCATGATTTAAGGGCAGTGTGATGCTGCCCATCATACATAGATAGGAGTTACGCAGAAATGAATGAACAACCGAAGTTACGCAAGCCTCAAGCGATGATGTTTGATATGGATGGTACTCTTTTTCAGACAGAGACCGTACTGATTCCTGCCTATCACAAAACGTTTGAAATGTTAAAGCAAGAAGGTCTGTATGACGGGGAAACACCACCGGAAGAGATCATTTTGAGCTGTCTTGGCATGTTGCTTGAAGATATCTGGGCACGTGTGATTCCAGGTGCAGGTGCTCCTACGGTCGCAAGAGCAAATGAACTGTTATTGCAACTACAACTAGATGAAATGGCAGCAGGAATCTCTGCGATGTATCCACAGGTCAACGAAACGTTGCAATATCTGCATGATCAAGGTGTACGTCTATTTGTAGCAAGTAATGGTCTGGAAGGGTACGTCAAAGGAGCGGCTGAAGTTCATCAATTGTCTGCTTTAATGGAGGGTGTGTATAGTGCAGGAGAGTACAATACCGCTTCCAAAGTCGATCTGGTCAAATTACTGCTAACCAATCATCATATAACCGAAGCATGGATGGTGGGAGATCGATCTTCAGACGTAGAAGCAGGGAAAAAGAATGGTCAGGTCGTGATTGGCTGTAATTATGCAGACTTTGGAGATACGTCCGAGTTGGAAGGTTCAGACGTGATTATTACTTCTTTTGATCAATTGATTACATTGTATGATCAAGCACAATAATAACTAGGATTCACTAAGCTTGATTCGTCTAATTTTACTTCTGCTAACAAATCAGTTACTCTAGTAAAAGTTCAAATCGCAAATGATTGGGTACAATATAAAAATGATATCAAAGAAAGCAGGGATACAATAATGAATATTTATGACAAAGCTAACGAACTATCGAAATCGATCCGCGAAAGTAAAGAAGTAGAAGACATCACAGCAGCTATGAAGCTGATTGAAAATGATCCAGAAAGCAAACGTATGTTAGATGATTTCCGTACGCGTCAAATGGAAGTTCAACAACGTATGATGTCTGGAGATATGCCGAATCCAGAAGAAATGGAACAAATGGAAAAAGTATTTGAAGTGTTAAACTTGAACTTGAATATCCGTCGCTTGTTCGATGCAGAGCAACGTCTAAGTGTAATTATTGAAGATATCAACAAAATTATTACAGAAAGTTTGAGCGATCTATACGGTGGCGAGAACGCGTAATTCGTTAATATCTGTTTTAATACATGACGTTTATCAAATTATAACAGGTAGATAATTATTACAAATTTAAAGTATATATGATTTGAGAGAGATAGCTTACTTTCAAAAAAATATATCAAAATAGTGCCATCACAAGCGCCTCTAGCCAGATATCTATGGTTGGAGGCGCTTGTTTTTGTGCTATAATCAAATAAGAGTGATACAGATCAAGAACGGTGGTGTTACAGTTGGAAGAACAGGATGAGACGATTACAAAGCATGAGCAGTTATTACAACATATTGAAAAGCTACAAGTCGGTAGCAAAATTTCAGTTCGCAAACTAGCCAAACATATGGGAGTGAGCGAAGGAACGGCTTATCGAGCAGTTAAAGAAGCTGAAAATATGGGTATTGTAGTGACGCGTGAACGTATAGGTACGATTCGTGTAGAAAAGAAACCGCGTGGTATCTCTGAACAGCTTACTTTTGCGGATGTGGCTGAGATTGTCGGAGGTCAAGTATTTGGCGGAAGTGGCGGTCTTAATAAAACACTTGTTAAATATGCGATCGGTGCGATGAAAGTAGAAGCGATGATGCGTTATGTGGAAGCAGGAAGCTTATTGATTGTCGGTAACCGTGAAGATGCTCATTCGCTTGCACTGGAACATGGCGCAGCCGTTTTGATTACCGGAGGGTTTGGCACAAGTGCAGAAGTGAAAGCATTAGCAGATGAATGTGATTTGCCTATTATTTTATCCCGTCACGATACATTTACAGTGGCTTCCATGATCAACCGCGCTATCTTTGATCGGATGATCAAAAAGAAAATTATGCTGGTCGAAGATATTATTGCAGGCAAGCCAAAGCCAGAAGTACTTAAAGCGTCTAGCACAGCTCAAGATTTTCGTGAAATGACAGAGAAAACAGGATATGTTCGATTAGCTGTGGTAGACGAATGGAACCGGGTGATCGGTATTGTAGGACGAAAAGAGATCGAAGAATTAACACCCGAACAACCGATCGAAAAAGTATTGATTCGCCGCCCGATTACAGCTACGTTACAGACTTCGCTTGCTTCAGCAGCACAGACGATGATGTGGGAAGGGGTCGACTTTTTACCGATTGTAGATCGTAATCGGAAATTGATCAGCACCGTAACCCGTCACGAAGTATTGCAAGCGATGAGAGATGCACAGCAACAGCCCAATGCAGGTACAGGGGAGACATTTGATCATTTGATTTGGAATGGATTTGCTGAAGAAAAAGATGAAGACGGTGGAATCGTATTTCATGGATTTATCACCCCGCAGATGGCGACCGATTTGGGTACCATTTCAGAAGGTGTGTTGACTACAGTCATGATTCAAGCCGCTACACGTACAGCCAAATTATTAAGCGGATGCGATTATGTACTGGACAATATGAGCACTTATTTTCTACGTCCGATCCAGATTGAAGATGCAGTAGTCATTCGCCCGATCATCTTAGAATCCAGTCGCCGTACATGCAAGCTAGAAATTCAAATGTCCTACGACGAACTCCCTGTAGCCAAATGCATCCTAACCCTACAATCCATTGACCACTAGCGCTTGGCATCATAAGCGCGACATATAAAATAAAAAAGTGATTTTTGCAAAGCAAAATATCTTACATTAAGCGCTTGGCAATATAAGCGCGCCCAACTTCAATAAAAAGTGATTTTTGCAAAGCAAAATATCTTACATTAAGCGCTTGGCAATATAAGCGCGCCCAACTTCAATAAAAAGTGATTTTTGCAAAGCAAAATATCTTACATCAAGCGCTTGGCACCATAAACGCCTGGCACCACAATCCCCATCCCTATTCAATAAAAAGAAGCACTACAGATCAACTCACCTGTAGCGCTTCTTTTTTTATACAATGTCCAGTTTATTCATCAATCCTACTTCTACTACATCAACCAATCATCAGACTTGGAATTTCTCAACCATGCCTTTTAACTCTTGAGCAACATCAGACAATACAGCAGACGAAGCTGCGATTTCTTCCATTGTTGCTAATTGCTGTTCAGTAGCAGCAGATACCGATTCAATCTCACCTACTGAAGTATTAGTAATCTCAGACATTTGATGAACCGAACGGATTACTTGCTCCGTACCTTTAGAAAGAGTAGATGAAGCATCAGATACACTTTGAATATTGAAAGTCACTTCTTGTACATACTGGCGAATCAGACCGAATGATTGTTCCGCTGTGTGTACAGCCGAAATACTTTGCAAGACTTCTTGAGAACCGGCTTCTGTGCGATCTACAACAGTATGAATCTCAGATTGAATACTATCGATCAAAGCGCTGATCTGATTAGCAGAAGAAGAAGCTTCATCAGCTAAATTACGAATTTCTTTAGCTACTACACTAAATCCTTTACCATGTTCGCCGGCACGAGCCGCTTCAATACCTGCATTAAGTGACAATAGATTGGTTTGTTTAGCGATCTGGGCAATTACATTCACAATCTGTCCAATCGTCTCTGAATGATTATTTAGACTATGAACCGAACCGGACAGTTCTCCGAAAATGAATTTCAATTTACTGATTTCACTATCTGCTGCTTTGAGCGCTGTATCGCCTTCATTTACTTTTTCAGAAGCCATAACCGCTTTGGAAGCTACTTCATGAGCACTACTAGCAATTCCTTGAATCCCTGTAGCCATTTGATTGACAGTCGACGATGTATGATTTACATATTCCGATTGACGATCTGAACCTTCTGCCATCTCTTGAATAGATAATGCGATATGTTGAGAAGCGTTAGAAGTCTCACCCGCACTTGCTGTTAATTGTTCAGAAGAAGAAGCAAGATGAAGCGACGTATCTTTCAAATGCGATACCATTTCACGCAAGCTGTTCGTCATAGTAGCTAGTGCTGTAGATAAAGCGCCAATTTCATGTTTAGACTTGATATCCCATGTAGACGTTAGATCGCCCTTCGCTACCGCTTCGGTGACTTTAACCAGTTGCATAATAGGCTTGGTGAGGCGAGTAGAGAAGATGTAACCAGCGATAATTGCAAGAATAAGAGAAATCACCAGAATAATAATACTGTTGCGGAATAGTACATTTGAATCTGCCATAATCAAATTATACGGTTTTTCGCTAAATATGCTCCATCCGGTTAAAGGATCTTTGGCATAAGAGACTAATACGCGGTCTGATTTTTCACCATAAGTTAGTGTGCCTGGAGTGCCTTGAGAAGCATTTTGGAAAGAAGGGGTGTCTTTGATATCTTTATCTAATGAATTCGGATCAGGGTGAGCAAGAATCGTTCCTGTGCGGTCTGCGATATAAGCTGTCTGACCGTTTGTAGAAAATTCTTTGGCATAGGTGCTCATGCTATCTAAAGGCAATGTGACTTGAACCATACCACTGAGTGTGTTGTTTGTATCAAATACAGGGTAAACAACAGTAACGATCTTTTTACCTGTAGATTTGCTAACCAAAATATCAGAAACAACTTGTTTTTGGGTAGCTATCAATTGCTTAAAATAATCACGATCACTGGTATTGCTCAAATCGCCATCAGAACTTTTAGCAATTTGTTCACCATCGGTAGCGGTAAAAATAATCGATTGAATTTCAGGGTGTAATTTACCGACAGATACTAATAAATTT
Organism: Paenibacillus sp. KACC 21273; assembly: GCF_028736095.1. Taxonomy (NCBI): domain Bacteria; kingdom Bacillati; phylum Bacillota; class Bacilli; order Caryophanales; family Paenibacillaceae; genus Paenibacillus; species Paenibacillus sp. KACC 21273. Next base: position 3,764,736 of record NZ_CP117876.1, on the reverse strand, counting down.
TTAACTTTTGCTAATTGAGTAGGTGTATACTCTTTGATCTCTGGATTTTCCGATAATTGTTGCAACATCTCAAATTCAGAATTGATTAAAGCTGTTGTTTTTTGAAGCACCAGATTAACATTCTGTTCGTTCATACTGTAAGCATCTTTTTCTATTTTATTGCTTGTTGTGATCAAACTGAATGTCCCGTAGACCAGTAACGGAATAAGTGCGATTAATGACATAATCATAATCAGTTGTTTTTTCATTATTATTTCCCCCGATGAATGAAATCAATTAAAGTTGACATTGATACGTTTATCGGCAGTTTTTCAGATAAGTTTAGAAATTTTGTCACCATATGTCGAAATAGGTGTAATATTCCTATGAGATAAAGAAGAAATGCAAGATTTATTGACGAGTATGATAAAATAAGAAGTAATGAATAGATATCAAAACAAGCTTCAAAAATGAATAATTTTGACGAAAGTAGGGAAGCGTATGACCCCATTTGTTCACCTGCATGTGCATAGCGAATACAGTCTACTGGACGGGGCTGCGCGCATAAAGGATCTTGTCAGCCAAGCCGCAGAATCAGGCATGACAGCACTAGCTCTCACCGATCATGGTGTAATGTATGGAGCTATTCCATTTTATAAAGCATGTAAGCAACATGGCATTAAACCGATTATCGGTTGCGAAGTGTATTATACGGCTGGATCACGCAAAGAAAAGGCAGCACGCAAAGATCAACCGATTCACCATTTATTATTGTTAGCCAAAAATGAAATCGGTTATCGCAATCTGATGAAGCTGAGTTCGATAGGACATTTAGAGGGTTTCCATTACAAGCCTCGTGTAGATGCTGAAGTGTTACAACAGTATCACGAAGGTATTATTTGTCTGAGTGCTTGTCTTGGAGGAGAGATCCCGCAACATTTATTACATGAACAACCGGAAGAAGCCCGAGAAGCCGCTCTTCGTTATCAAGCGATTTTCGGTGAAGATTTCTATATAGAATTGCAAGACCATCATATTCCAGAACAGAAAAAAGTCATGCCGTTATTAATCGATCTTGCCAGAGAACTTCATATTCCACTGGTAGCTACGAATGACGTGCATTACTTAACGGAAGAAGATGCCAAAACGCAGGATGTCTTAATCTGTATTGGTACAGGTAAAACGATGGATGATGAAGGTCGTTTCCGAATTCCAACCAATCAGTTGTATCTAAAAGACAGTCAGCAGATGGAATCCTTATTCCGTCATGTTCCTGAAGCGATTACCAATACAACAGTGATCGCCGATCGTTGTGAATTGGAGCTGACTTTTGGCGAGTCGTTATTGCCTTCGTATTATCCGATTCCTGATGAGCTATCACCGGAACGTTATCTGGAACAATTATGTCGTACAGGCTTGGAGCAACGTTATCAAGATACGATGTACTGGAATGATCCTCAAGAACGTCAGACGATAGAAGAACGATTAAGTTATGAATTGAAAGTGATAGGCAGTATGGGATTTGCAGATTATTTCCTGATTGTATGGGACTTTATGAAATATGCCCATTCTCAAGGTATTGTCACAGGCCCGGGACGGGGATCTTCAGCAGGTAGTCTGGTTGCGTATGTACTGGAAATTACCAATGTCGATCCGATCAAATATAAACTGTTATTTGAGCGTTTTCTCAATCCAGAACGTATCACTATGCCTGATATTGATATCGATTTTAGTGATCTACGTCGTGATGAAGTCATCGAATATGTTGTTTCCAAATATGGAAGAGATCATGTTGCTCAGATCATCACATTTGGTACATTAGCTGCGCGTGCAGCCGTACGAGATGTAGGACGAGCACTGAATGTTCCTTATGCCGATACAGACAAAGCTGCCAAGTTAATTCCGGCGCAAGTAGGCATGACGATCAGCAAAGCGTTAGAGCAAGTACCTGAATTACGTGATCGATATGAAAAGTCTGCACCTGTTCGTGAAATGATCGATACCGCGCTCAAAGTAGAAGGTATGCCACGTCATGCTTCTACTCATGCCGCAGGGGTTGTGATTTCAAGTGGAGTGTTAACCGATATTGTTCCGATTCAAGAAGGTAGCGAGATTGCTGTGTTGACTCAATATCCGATGGAAAGCTTGGAATCAATAGGTATGCTCAAAATGGACTTTTTGGGTCTGCGTACGTTATCGATTATGGAACGCTGTATGACATGGATCGAAGAACAAGAAGGGCATCCGGTTGATTTTGCGCAGATTGAAGATAATGATCCACAGACGTATGAGATGCTCAGTCAAGGTGATGCAATGGGCGTATTCCAGATGGAATCACCGGGAGTAAGACGGGTGTTACGCGATCTCAAACCGACTGCTTTTGAAGATATTGTCTCGGTCGTTGCCTTGTATCGTCCGGGTCCAATGGACTTTATTCCTAAATATATCGAATCCAAGCATGGTCGCACGATTCCAGAATATCCGCATCCTGATTTGGAGCCTATTCTAAGCGATACGTATGGCATTATCGTATATCAGGAACAGATTATGCAGATTGCTTCTCAGATGGCTGGTTTTACACTGGCTGAAGCCGATTTGTTACGTCGCGCAGTCTCTAAGAAAAAGCGTGAGATTCTAGATGAAGAACGGGTACATTTTGTTAAAGGAAGTATAGAACAGTCTTATACCGAAGAAGAAGCCAATGTAGTATACGATATGATCGTACGATTTGCAGATTATGGATTCCCAAGAGCACATGCGGCGGCATATGGTGTGCTTGCGTTCCAGACCGCTTATCTCAAAGCACATTACCCTGTGCAATTTATCGCTTCGATGTTAACAGCAGTCATGGGAACGCATCGCAAAGTTGCCGAGTATGTACTGGAATGTCGTCGTATCGGGATTGATGTATTACCACCTGACGTGAATACGAGTGGAGTTACATTTACACCGGTAACCGCAGCAATGCAACAGGAGTTAGAACAGCAGTTGTTAGCCAAAGCATCGGAGTCAGATAGCGAACAGCCAAAAGTGACTGAACCATCTGAACCGTCCAAATCTTCTACGCCTTCTATTACAGGTAATATTCGCTTCGGTCTCGGTGCTGTCAAAAATGTCGGTACACAAGCGATCAATAGTATTATCAAAGAACGTCAAGATCGTCCTTACGACAGCCTGATCGACTTTTGCCGTCGTGTCGATCCCAAAGCTTGTAATAAACGGGTCATCGAGTCGCTGATTCAAGCAGGAGCTTTTGATAGTCTTCCCGGACATCGTGCACAGTTGCTTACAATGCTCGATGATACGATCAAAGAAGCAGCCAAATGGCGCAAAGAACGTGAAGAATTGCAGATCGAAATGTTTGCCGATCTGGGATTTGTAGAGACTCATAACTGGGAAGTCTCTTATCCTGATGTAGCGCCTTATACAACGGGCGAGCAGCTTGAATTTGAACGTGAATTGTTAGGACTATATCTATCCGGTCATCCATTAGATGATTATGAACAGGTAATTGAAGATACAGGATTATCTCGATTAATGAATTTACATGAAGGTGAAGATGAGAGCATAGTAGCGGTAGCTGGTATGGTCGTATCGCTCAAAATGATTACGACCAAGCAAGGCAAATCGATGGCTTTTATGGAACTAGAAGATCAGATTGAACGGTGTGAAGTAGTTCTTTTCCCGGAAGTATGGCGCAAAAGTAGTACACTTGTAGATAAAGGATTACTGCTCAGCGTACGTGGTAAATTGCAAAAAGAAGAGGACGGATTCAAATTGTTAGCGGAAGAAGTAGCTACTCTTAACGAAGGATCTGCCCGTGAGTTAGCGACTAGAGCTCGTCAACGGATGCATATCGCCAAAAATAAAGCTACCAGTCAGACCAAGCAAGCTAACAAATCAACATCCAGTTCGGCTTCTAAGCCTTATACCAAAAGTACAACGTCTGCCCAAAAGGTAGCCGCTGATCATCAGGAGACAGCGCCTGCTTCATCCGGTGGTGGTGTAGCAAGTGTGGTAAACGATGCTCCTCATACCGACCGGAATCCTGAACCGGTATCGAAACAACGTGTATTTATCAAAATTACTAAAGAATCTCAACAAGCAGATAAATTAGCCGCACTAAAACAACTGCTGGCAAGTCATGCTGGGCCTGTAGGTACATTACTATTTTACGAGGAAACACAAAAATTATTCGATCTCAGTGAAACCTATAGTATTAAGCCTTCACCAGAGCTTTTCCAGGAAATGGAGCAGATGTTAGGCGAAGGAACCGTTAAAGTCAAATAAGTCTAAAAAGCTAGCGCACATTGATTGTCAACCCGTCAATGTGCCAATTTATCTTCACTTATCTTTGTTGCGGTAAAAAAGTGTGGTATGTTATCATTATCCCATTATGTGGGCTTAAAGCACTGCAATTATTTTGTGAACATTTTAAGTCCAATTAGCTCGGTATAAGTGAATAATATATGATATGAATTCCATGAATAGCGGAATGCGTATACGGCTGGAGAGGTGTAGTTGTGTTTAGAGATTTATTTCAAAAGAAAAAAAAATATGCAACCATTCCATCCCAACGTTGGGGGAATGACACAGAGTCTACTGAAGAACAGCAGGAACGTCCTAAGCGTGAAATTCCAGAAGGCTTGATGAACAAGTGTAGCAAATGCGGCACGATTCATTATAGTAAAGAGCTGGAGAAAAACTTGAAAGTCTGCCCTAACTGTGGTTACCATATGCGTCTTAATGCGATTGACCGTATTATGATGACTGTGGATGATGGACAGTTTACAGAAATGGATGCTCGTATGGAGTCCAAAGATCCTTTGAAATTTCCTGGATATGCAAGCAAGCTAGAGCAACAGAAAATGAACTCTGGTCTGCGTGATGCGGTGATTACAGGAGAAGGTCTAATCGATGGTCAACCGGCAGTACTTGCTGTAATGAGCTTTGACTTTTTTAGTGGCAGTATGGGTTCGGTTGTTGGTGAAAAGATCACTCGTGCGATTGAACATGCAGATGCACGTAAGATTCCGATGATTATTTTCTCGACTTCTGGTGGAGCACGGATGCAGGAAAGTATTTTAAGTCTGATGCAAATGGCCAAAACAAGTGCAGCGTTAGCTCGTTTTCAAGAAAATGGAGGATTGTATGTCTCTGTAATTACTGATCCTACGATGGGCGGCGTATCTGCCAGTTTTGCAATGCTTGGAGATGTTAATATTGCTGAACCTGGAGCATTGTTCGGATTCGCTGGACGTATCGTTATTGAACAGACGATTCGTCAAAAATTACCAGATAATTTCCAAACAGCAGAATTTAATATGGAACATGGTCAGCTAGATATGGTCATTCATCGCAAAGAGATGAAGTCTACTTTATCTCAATTATTAGATTTTCACAGTGGAAAAGGGGGATTTTAAGTGGCAGGAGAAATGCCTTTTGAAATGCCTCTCGTTGAAATGCGCAAAAAAATTGACGAGTTAAAGCAATTCGGACAAGAAAAAGGAATAGATTTCAACGATGAGATTACACGTCTGGAAGAACGTTATCGTCAGATGGAAAGTGAAATATACACTCAGATTTCACCGGCACAGAAAATGCATCTGGCAAGACATCAACAGCGTCCTACATCACTCGATTTAATTTCGATTGTTTTTAGTGATTTTATGGAGTTGCATGGTGATCGTATGTATGGCGATGATCTAGCGATTGTTGGTGGTATTGCCAAATTGGATGGTCATCCGGTAACGATTATTGGTCATCAACGTGGAAAAGATACCAAAGACAATATCGCTCGCTTTTTTGGGAGCCCACATCCTGAAGGATTCCGTAAATCGATGCGTCTGATGAAGCAAGCGGAGAAATTTGGACGTCCGATTATTACATTTATTGATACCAAGGGTGCTTATCCGGGTAATACAGCAGAGGAACGCGGACAGTCTGAAGCGATTGCTCGTAACCTATGGGAAATGGCAAAATTGCGTGTTCCTGTAGTCTGTGTAGTGATCGGAGAAGGCGGTAGTGGCGGTGCTTTGGCACTTGGTGTAGGTAACCGTGTACTTATGTTAGAAAATGCGATTTACTCAGCGATTTCGCCAAACGGTGCAGCTTCTATCCTCTGGAAAGACGCATCCAAAGCCGATCAAGCAGCGGAAGCGATGAAGATTACAGCGGAAGATTTGCTACGGATGGAAGTGATCGAAGATATCGTTCCTGAACCTCGCGGCGGAGCGCACAAAGATTACGAAGAAACAGGTGAAGCGATCAAAAAACATCTGCTTGTTCATTTGCGTGAACTTTCTCAAATGAGTGCAGAAGCGTTGATTGAAGATCGCTATCAGAAATTCCGCAAAATCGGCGAATTTACAGAGCAAGCGATGGGAACATTGCCAGCGAGTAGATCGGAAGTCAATATAGAAGATCAGCCTCAAGAAGAATTGCAATCCGATGTGGAGCCTATTCTTGGGAATGAAGAAGAGAAAGTAGCTACTAAATCTTCGCGTTCCAAACGTCATTCGTAAGATAGCATTTCCACAATTTCTGAGGAATTTTGACAATCTTCTATACAAAGCAGGCAAACTGTAGTAGATTTAATTGTTGGGGCTTGTTGAATGGTTTCGGCAAGTCATGTTGGGAAAACAAAATAAAGAGAGACCTTTAAAAACGGAGGAAAATCAATTATGCGTAAAACTAAAATTGTATGTACGATCGGACCGGCAAGTGAATCTTTAGAAAACACAAAGAAATTAATTATGGCAGGTATGAACGTAGCTCGCCTAAACTTTTCTCATGGTGATTTTGAAGAGCATGGTAACCGCGTTAAAAACATTAAACAAGCTAGCAAAGAACTAGGTAAAACAGTAGCCATCCTGCTGGATACCAAAGGTCCTGAAATCCGTACCGGTAAATTTAAAGAAGAGCCAGTTGAATTGGTTCAAGATGAATATGTAACTTTGACTACAGAAGACATTTTGGGTGACCAACACCGTATGCACGTTACTTACAAAGACCTTCCAAGTGACGTTGAAGTCGGTTCAACAATTTTGATCGATGATGGTTTGATCGGTTTGACAGTTGTTGAAATTCAAGGTACTGAAATTAAATGCCGTATCGTTAACGGTGGACAAATCAAAAGTCGTAGAGGCGTTAACGTACCAGGAGTAAACATTTCACTTCCAGGTATTACAGAAAAAGATGCTAACGATATTATCTTCGGTATCGAGCAGGGTGTAGACTTTATCGCAGCTTCATTTGTACGTAAAGCAAGCGATGTTCTTGAAATCCGTCAATTGTTAGAGAGCAAAGGTGGTAGCCATATCCACATCATCTCTAAAATTGAAAACCAACAAGGTGTCGACAACTTGGATGAAATCCTTGCTGTATCTGACGGTTTGATGGTTGCTCGTGGTGACTTGGGCGTAGAAATTCCTGCGGAAGAAGTACCATTGGTACAAAAACGCATGATCGAAAAATGTAATCGCGTAGGGAAACCAGTTATTACAGCTACACAAATGTTGGATTCGATGCAACGTAACCCGCGTCCTACTCGCGCTGAAGCAAGTGACGTAGCGAACGCTATCTTTGACGGTACAGATGCTATCATGCTTTCTGGTGAAACAGCTGCTGGTAAATACCCAGTTGAATCTGTATTGACAATGTCTCGTATTGCTGAAAAAGCAGAGTCTGCTTTGAACTATCACGAATTGTTCTTAAAACAAACGCATGCTCAACAAACAACAGTAACTGAAGCAATCAGCCAATCTGTAACAAACTCTGCTATGGACTTGAATGCAGCAGCGATCATTTCTTCTACAGAATCCGGTCATACTGCACGTACGGTTTCTAAATACCGTCCTCAATCTCCAATTATCGCAGTAACTACATTGGATCAAACAATGCGTCGTCTTTCTCTAGCATGGGGTGTATTGCCTGTTAAAGGTACACAAGCTCATTCTACAGATGAGTTGTTTGAAATTGCTTTGCAAGGTGGACATGATTCAGGTCTTCTAAAAGAAGGCGATTTGGTTGTTATTACTGCAGGTATTCCTTTGGGTCAATCCGGTTCTACGAACTTGATCAAAGTAGCTCAAATGCCTGCTAAATCATAATTTCACATTAATTAATAGCAAGATAGCATGACATCAGAGAAAGCAGTGGATCATTCCATTGCTTTTTTTGATGATTTTTATAGAGATATTCACATTTTGAAATGAAAGTAGAGGTACAGCATGATGGCAAAAGAACAATTACATTTACCTAGCGATTGGCATGGTATTGCTTTTCGCGTACGTTATCAAGAAAATGATCCTATGGGTGTGGTGTATCATACAAATTATTTGAACTGGTTTGAATTGGGACGTACAGAAATGATTCGGGATCTGGGATTCCGTTATAGGGATATGGAAGCCGCAGGATTATTGTTACCATTAATCGATGCGTCATTGTCATATGGACATCCAGCAAGATATGATGATCGTGTAGCAATCTATACCCGTATAACAGAGTTTTCTAAGCTACGGATTGATTATGAGTACAAAATTCATCTGTTAGATGAGCATGATACTTCTGTTGGAGATTCCTCATCTTCTGGAGAGCGCCCTATCTTCAAAGCAGACGAAGTGTTACCCGGCGAGCCTTTAACCAGCGGTTCTACAAGACATGTCTGGGTTAATAAAGACTTCAAGCCTGTGCGACTTGATAAACAAGTGCCAGCGTTGTATTATGCACTTGTAGAATCTTTACAGATGTAGTGGGTTTGGATTGAGAAAGGAGAGGTACGTTTGGGTAAAGGAATCGGCAAATGGATTATTGCATTTATTATTATCGTACCGCTCCTAGAATGGTATGTTTTTTTACAGATGATTGAATGGATAGGCGGTTGGAATACACTTATTCTTTTGCTGACCACTTCACTGGTAGGTATATTAATGATGAGATTTGAAGGACGTAAAGTGATCGAAGATACCAAAAAGCAAATGGATGCTGGCGAACCACCGGGACGGCGAATGTTAGATGGCCTATGTGTTTTTGTAGGTGGAGTAATGCTTGTTTTGCCTGGTTTTATTTTGGATATTATCGGGTTCACCCTTGTTTTTCCATTAACACGTCCTATCTATCGAAATCTACTATTACGCTGGATAGAGAAGCGTATGAAAAAGGGCAGTATTACTATTCATCGCGGTGGTCAATAATAGTATAAGTAGTCATGATGTTGACTCTGTAAATAGTATGACCACTATCAATCATCATTTAGATATATAATCATGCTGATGATAGCGATCCATCATAACAAACAGGCAGTACTTTAGAAGTTAGATTCTAAAAGTACTGCCTGTTTTGGTATACCGTTATAAGATATCTATTTTGATTAGTATGAATGGTATAGTTAGACTATTTCTGTAATGCAATGAATTATCTCGCTTTACCGTTGACAATATAGTTACGCAGATCACGGAAAACATTCGCACGATTAAGCGCAGAGACAATCACCAGTGTGACTGGCCCGATCAATAGACCTAATGCGCCAAATAGCTTTAAGCCGACAAACATACTGATTAAAGTGGCTAAAGGATCAAGACCTACGCTACTGGCTAGCACTTTAGGCTCCATAATCTGCCGTACAATCAATACAATGACATAAAGTACACTTAGACCAATCCCCAAGCTAATATCGCCGCTCATAAAGGTATAGATCGCCCACGGGATCATTACAATCCCTACTCCTAGATAGGGCAGTAGATCTACAGCACCGATCAGTAGACCAATCAGTAGAGCAGACTCAACTCGCAAAATAAATAGTCCAATAATCACAATAATACCTGTAATCGAGATCAAAATAAATTGAGCACGTACATATCCGAACAGTGCTTTTTGCAAATCCCGCCAAATCGTAACCATCGTCAGTCTAATATTCGAAGGAAACCATCCAGCTACGATACGGGTATGTTTTTCCCAGCTATTACTGATAAAAAAGGCAGATAATACAATAACGACAATAATCCAGGCAAAGTTAGGTAATGCGGTTAGAAAATCAAGTAAATAATTCAGAATCCCTGTAACAATACCACTAATCGTACTAGAAAGACTTTGTGTAGTCTGGTCTAGATTGTTGTTGATCGTATCTCCATAAGGGGTTTCTTTCAGAAAACCATTGATTTGATTAGTGATATTTTGCAGGCTATCGTTTTTCGTCCAGCCTACAAACATTTGACGCCAGCTATCCATATGATCGTTGAATGTTTGCATAAGAGTGATAGTTTGTTGAACCAATCTTGTTACCAAAAACGAAAGTAAAGCGAGCAGACCACCAAAATAAACAAGCAATGAGAGCGAGACTGCTAACCAGCGTGGAAAGTGAGCACGATTCTGTAAAAGTCTAACTAACGGATTCATCGCATAAGCGAACAACCATGCAAGCAATAACGGGTACAGAAGTGGAAACAGGTAACGCACAGCAATTGCAGTGATAATAATTGCTACAAGCACCCATATTCCACGTAAAATCCGATTACGGATCATAATGTTCAATGAATTGATCTCCTTATGTTCAATATAGTAATTATGTAATCAGCATCATATATGATGTTAAACGGCAGACAAGACTTTTGAAACGAAAGGGCTTATAATTGATACTGTAAGGGGTTACAAAAAAATTCTTATTGCGATGATAAAACAATTTAATGTCACAAACAGTCTTCATTTTGTTCACAACTCCGTCAAAATAAAGTATGATGAGTGAAGGTCCTTGGAAGGTTAATGGTAGGTGTTTGGATCATTAGAACTCTTTTCAACAATTGTGAGGGACCTCAATATCTAGTTTTTAAAATTTTCCATATTTAAAAATGTAAATGTTTTCATTCCCGAAAATGGGCAAAATCTCAATCATTCCGTTCTGAAAAGGAGAGAGTAATATGACAGCTACTAAAGGATTGGAAGGCGTTGTTGCAGCAAGCTCATCTATTAGTTCGATCGTCGACGGCGTACTTACATACCGTGGAATCGATATCGATGACCTAGCCATTAACGCAAGTTTTGAGGAAGTGGCTTATTTGCTGTGGTTTGGTAAACTTCCAAATCAAGCAGAACTAGATCAATTGCAAAAAGATCTAGATGAATATGCTACCTTACCGGAACCATTGATTGCGCAAATGAAACTTTATCCTAAAGATATGAATCAGATGGCAGCTCTTCGTAGTGCGATCTCTGCTCTTGCTCTATATGATGATCTAGCAGAAGATATGAGCCAAGAAGCGAACCATAAAAAAGTCGTGAAATTACAAGCACAATTGCCTGCTATTGTAGCTGCACTTGGACGTATCGCTGCTGGTAAAGAGCCGGTTGCTCCTAAAAAAGGCGTATCGATTGCTCATAATTTCTTGTATATGTTAAATGGCGAAGAGCCTGAAGACACAGCAGTGAAAGCTTTGGATCAAGCGCTAGTATTGCACGCAGATCATGAATTGAATGCGTCTACTTTTGCTGCTCGTGTAACAGTAGCTACATTGTCTGATATTCATTCCGGTATCACTTCAGCGATTGGTGCGCTTAAAGGGCCACTACATGGCGGAGCAAATGAAGCCGTTATGAAAATGCTAGAAGAGATCGGTTCGATGGATCGCTTAGAAAGTTATATCCAAGAACAACTCGATAATAAAGTGAAAATCATGGGCTTCGGTCACCGTGTATACAAAAATGGTGATCCTCGTGCCAAGCATTTACAAAAAATGTCTAAAGAGTTAGGTGAAATGAATAACGATTTGAGCCTATACGAAATGTGTATTCGGATCGAAGAAATTGTAACAGGTAGCAAAGGATTGAAACCAAATGTTGATTTCTATTCTGCTTCTGTATACACAATGCTAGGAATTCCGCGTAACTTGTTCACACCTATTTTTGCAATTAGTCGTGTATCTGGATGGTCTGCACATATTTTGGAACAATACGAAAACAACCGTATTATCCGTCCACGTGCAGAATATGTAGGGCCGGTTGATCAAAAATATATTCCGATTGAACAACGTTAATCGTAAATTTTTAATTATAAACAAGTAGATATTTCTCATATGACCCAACGTCTGGTAAAATAAAATACAGAACTGTGCATGTCTGTGAAGGTGAGCATATACAAAATGGTTGTATCATGCCTAGAGATGAGAAGAAACGAGCGAGTACATGATACTCAAACGTATCAGCTATTCCAAGTTTCTTTTCATCATGTGTAAACGCCTTCTCTGACGATGTCACAGCCATATCCCTTAAGGAGGAACATGATTATGCCTAAGTTTGAAAAATACGAATTACCTACTACTGGTGAGAAAATCACAATTGATAATGGAGTTCTTAACGTACCTAATAACCCGATCGTCCCTTTTATTGAAGGTGATGGTACAGGACGCGATATCTGGAAAGCATCTGTACGTGTATTGGATGCAGCAGTAGAAAAAGCTTACGGCGGTTCCAAAAAAATTGCTTGGTATGAAGTATTTGCCGGCGAAAAAGCATTCAATACATACGATGAGTGGTTGCCAGCTGATACGCTGACAGCGATTCGCGAATATATTGTAGCGATCAAAGGACCTTTGACTACACCTATCGGTGGTGGTATTCGTTCATTGAACGTAGCACTTCGTCAAGAACTAGATCTATATGTATGTCTTCGTCCTGTTCGTTATTTTGACGGTGTACCTTCTCCTGTAAAACGTCCTGAATTGGTAGATATGGTTATTTTCCGTGAGAATACAGAAGATATCTATGCAGGTATCGAGTACCAAGAAGGTACAGAAGAAGTGAAAAAAGTATTGAAATTCTTAAAAGACGAAATGGGCGTTAACAAAATCCGTTTCCCTGAAACATCCGGTATCGGTATTAAGCCTGTATCTGAAGAAGGTTCCAAACGTCTGGTTCGCGCTGCTGTTCAATACGCAATTGACCACAACCGCAAAACAGTAACTTTGGTACACAAAGGAAACATCATGAAATTTACTGAAGGAGCTTTCAAAAACTGGGGTTATGAAGTGGCTGAAGCTGAATTCGGAGATAAAGTGTTCACTTGGGCACAATACGATAAGATCAAAGAAGAAAAAGGTACAGACGAAGCAAATGCAGCGCAAAAAGCAGCTGAAGATGCTGGCAAAATCATCGTAAAAGATGCGATTGCTGATATCGCTTTGCAACAAGTACTTACTCGTCCAAATGAATTTGATGTGATTGCTACATTGAACTTGAACGGTGACTATTTGTCTGATGCTCTTGCTGCACAAGTAGGCGGAATCGGTATTGCACCGGGCGCAAACATCAACTATGTAACTGGACATGCTATTTTCGAAGCGACTCATGGTACAGCTCCTAAATATGCAGACAAAGATGTCGTGAACCCTGGTTCTGTTATCTTGTCTGGCGTAATGTTGTTGGATCACTTGGGATGGAACGATGCTTCTGCATTGATCTACAAAGGTCTAGAAAAATCAATCAACAACAAAACAGTCACTTATGACTTTGCTCGTCTGATGGATGGCGCAACAGAAGTGAAATGCTCTGAGTTCGCTGACAAAATCATCGAAAACATGTAGGAGGATAAACCTATGACCGTCATTAAGCGCAAAAAAATCACAGTGGTTGGTGCTGGCTTTACCGGTGCTACTACAGCTTTGATGCTTGCTCAAAAGGAACTTGGTGACGTAGTACTGGTTGATATTCCACAGTTGGAGAACCCAACAAAAGGTAAAGCGCTCGATATGATGGAAGCTAGCCCTGTACAAGGGTTTGATAGCCAGATTAAAGGGACATCTGATTATGAAGATACAGCATCTTCGGATGTAGTTATTATCACAGCAGGTATCGCTCGTAAGCCGGGTATGAGCCGCGATGATCTAGTCAACACAAATGCAGGAATCGTGAAGTCGGTATGCGAACAAGTCAAAGGGTATTCTCCAGATGCGATTGTGATTATTTTGAGTAATCCGGTAGATGCGATGACTTATGTAGCTTATCAAGCTTTGGGATTCCCCAAAAATCGTGTGATTGGACAATCCGGTGTACTGGATACAGCGCGCTATTGTACTTTTATTGCAGAAGAATTAAATGTATCTGTAGAAGATGTACGCGGATTTGTATTAGGTGGTCATGGAGACGATATGGTGCCGCTTGTACGATATTCTAGCGTCGGCGGTATCCCGATCGATACATTGATCTCCAAAGAACGGATTCAAGAAATTGTACAACGCACCCGTGTAGGTGGAGGCGAAATTGTGAATCTGCTCGGTAATGGTAGTGCTTACTATGCGCCGGCAGCGTCACTGGTACAAATGACAGAAGCTGTTCTTAAAGACAAAAAGCGTATTCTACCGATCATTGCTTATTTAGAAGGCGAATACGGTTATAATGATCTCTTTATGGGCGTACCTGCTATTCTAGGCGGCGGTGGTATTGAGAAAATCTTTGAATTGGAATTGACCTCCGATGAAAAAGCAGCTCTTGAGAAATCCGCTGATTCTGTCCGTAGTGTGATCCAAATCGTGAACGTTTAAAAGTGAGTACAAAAAGGCTTCCACCTTATGTGGAGGCCTTTTTTGTTATGGTTTTGTTCAGATTGAATATAGACATACTTTTGTCGATATGACAAAAAATAGACACAACAGTCGATAAAATTAAGGCGAAAATATGTATTTTCATATCATCATCCGTTAAAATAATGAAGTATAGCAGAGCAGTAGTGATGGTCTGTGATTGATGAAATGAAAGGAGGTTCTATCATGGCTGAAGTATTGGTGTTTATACACATTTTGGGAGCGTTATCGATGGGTTTTTACTTATTTTTACCTGTTGTAACAAGTAAATTAGCAAATGGCTCAGCAGAAGCACAATCAGGTAGTATTGCGCTGATTGGTACATTAAATCGAATCGCTCAATTTGGATTGATTGTACAATTGTTAACAGGTGGATATTTAATGACCAAAGGCAATTATTCTGTTGCTTGGATGGTTGTAGTATTCGTGCTATTTTTGGCGATTGCAGCAATCGGTGGCATTATGGGCAAGCCTTTGCGCTTAGCATTAGCAGATATTAACGAGAACAAAAGTATTACAGCTCATATCGGTAAAATTCGTTCATTGAGTATGATGCTGGCAGTATGTCTGGTTGTTATTAGTTTCTTTATGGTATTCCGCGATATTATTTAAACGAATTCTATTCAATGGGTAATTCACACATAGTAGACCATCGACCAAGATGGATCAATCCATACACATAATGTTTTACGTCAAAAACCGTTGCTATTATCAGTGACGGTTTTTTTATGTATTAAGGTTTTTACATATGAGATCTGTTTCAGTGATAAAAGGTAAGGATATTTACCCTAAATATTGAATTTCAATACATAAAAAAATGTAAAAAATAGATGTTTAAACATGTATAGACAGTGGTAATAATGGACGGAAGCAACAACGGGATCTACGTTATTGTAATTGTAAATTATCCATTTTCATATTCGAAAGGAGAATTCATTATGTCTAGCGAAGAACAAACATTACCTCCACAACATCAGGAAAAACAACCAGGTATCGAATCGGAAATGACTCCACGTCCAGAATATAAAGCCCCTGCGTATCAAGCAGCAGGTAAGCTTAAAGATAAAGTAGCAATCATTACAGGTGGAGATAGCGGTATTGGTCGTGCTGTAGCCGTCTTGTATGCCAAAGAAGGTGCAGATGTAGCGATTGTGTATAAAGATGAACACAGCGATGCAGAAGAAACCAAAAAGGCTGTAGAGCAAGAAGGGCGCAAATGTATTCTACTTCCAGGCGATATAGGAGATGAATCTTTTGCCAAACAAGCGGTAGAACAAACGGTATCCGAATTAGGTAAGCTTGATATTGTCGTTAACAACGCAGCAGAACAACATGTACAACAAAGTATTGTAGATATTACAGCAGAGCAATTGGAACGTACTTTCCGTACTAACATTTTCGGTATGTTCTTTATCACCAAAGCAGCTGTTCCACATCTTAAAGAAGGTTCGACGATTATCAATACTACATCAGTCACAGCGTATCGCGGTGAACCGGTATTGCTAGATTACTCTTCTACCAAAGGTGCAATTACAGCCTTTACACGTGCATTGTCGATGAATATTGTAGAAAAAGGAATTCGTGTCAATGCAGTTGCTCCAGGGCCAATCTGGACACCATTGATTCCTGCATCATTTGACGAAGAAAAAGTAAGCAAATTCGGAGCAAGTCAACCGATGAAGCGTCCGGGTCAACCGGAAGAAGTCGCTCCAGCTTATGTATACCTAGCAAGTACAGATTCTTCTTATGTTAGTGGTCAAATTATTCATGTTAATGGTGGCGAGATCATTAACGGTTAATTTGCATATTATATAAAGATACAGAATACAGTAGAAAAGATATTCATATAACAATAAAGATATCATGGCGGTAGAGCAGGCATAATTGACCTGTTCTATCGTCTTTTTTTGAATACAGCCCAAATATCATCCGATCAATGAAAGCGACTTATTCTACAACCTCTGGTATGATAATACTTGTTATGATAAGTGATATATACCACTGAAATATGTTACCTTTTGGAGATGATGACTACATAATGAGAGAACACGCAGCTACATTTACTCGTTTGTTTGAAAAGTATATGTTTTTGATTATTCCATGTACACTGGTTCTGGGATTCTTTATATCCAAGCCATTATTACCTTTTGTCGGTTGGATTCCAGGCTTATTTGCTTATGTTACATTTGTGATGGGACTTGGTTGTGGAAGACATCATTTAAAAGGCGTATTGACCAGACCTGCACCGATTATTGTTACTCTTTTGCTAGCCCATGTGGCTGCACCACTTATCGCATATGGACTGGGATTACTACTATTTGGTAGCGATTCACCATATACAGTAGGGCTGGTGCTATTTGCAGCGATTCCATTAGGCGTATCCTCTGTATTATGGGTAGGAATGTCTTTCGGTAATGTGGCGTTAGCATTGACGCTAGTAATCGTAGATTCAGCAATTAGCCCTTTTGTCGTGCCCCTGTTAATCGAGGTCTTTTTCGGTGCAGATATACAGTTCGATACTTTACATATGTTCAAAGATTTATTGTTACTGATCGTATTGCCTACATTTGCAGGTATGGTCGTGTACGAGATATCCGGTGGCAAGTTCAGAGATTGGTCTGCTCCAATCACTCAACCGTTAGCGAAGTTATGTTTTGCAGGTGTTGTGTTGTTAAATGCCGCCGCTATTGCCCCTCAATTGCAAACATTGCGTCGGGATCTGTTGTTAGTCGTACCGTCTGTATTGCTTCTGGTTGCGTTATGCTATGGACTCGGTTATGTGGCTTCTGCTATACTTCGTCGCAAAGGAGAAGGGCAGACATTGCCTGTTACACTAGCCTATGCTTCAGGGATGCGTAATATCTCGGTCGGAATGGTGATTGCGATGGCTTATTTCAGCCCTCAGACTGCGGTTCCAGTCGTACTCGGGATTATGTTACAACAACCAATGGCAACGCTCCAATATTCTATTTTTATGCGTATTTCAAATTATCGTAAAGGAAGAGATGCATGAAGCCTTTTCGCATTCGTCTGACATTGATTCTGATGATACTGCTTGGCGTACTCGGTCTAGCAGCAGCACTCACAATGGGACAAATATTCAAGAGCTCACATATTGCCACACTTGAAGACAATATGGTGCGTGAGATCCGTTTGTTAGAAACCACATTTGATTTTAAAGCAACAGGAACAGACGGTCAGCCTTCTGAAGATGTATTTCAATATTATTCGCAAGAAGCCCATCAGATAGGGAATTTAACCGATTCACGAGTGACTTTTATCGAAAAAGATGGAACCGTTATTGGCGATTCTGAAAGTGATCCGCATACGATGAACAATCATATGGATCGTGAAGAAATTCGCGCGGCTGCTGCGGGTGGGGTCGGTAGTGCGATTCGTTATAGTGCGACACTGGACAAAAATATGTTATACATTGCAGCTCCTGTACAAGCAGGCAATCTGTTTGATGGATATATTCGATTATCAATGAGTCTGGAAGCGGTAGAAGTAGGGGTACGCAACGCCTGGACAGTTATGGGTATCAGCTTACTGATCTTATTTCTAGTCGCTGCTGTAGTGAGTTATCGGGTAGCATCTGGGTTGACCAAACCACTAGAACATATCACTGTAGTTGCCAATCGTATTTCTCGTCTGGATTACGGCGCACGTGTACGCTTAGAACGGCGTGATGAGATTGGTGAATTAGGTAAAGCGATTGATAATATGGCAGATAGTCTGGAAAAACAACTCAAAATTATTCGTGATAACGAAGACCTGCTACAAAGTGTACTGGCTAATATGACTGGCGGTATGTTGATGGTCAATTCATTAGGAAATGTAGCACTGGTGAATCGGTTCGCTGAAGAAGTGTTAGGAGTCAGTTCTAAGCGTCTAACCGGTAAATCTTATCACGAGTTAAAACGTCATTATGAATTAACCAAGTTGCTAGGTGAAGGATTGCGACGCAAAGAGCGCATTCATGATGAACAGACATTGTATGATCCAGAGCCACGCTTGATTCAGATCGATGGTGTACCGATGTTTGAAGATGATGATACGTACAGAGGGATGTTGTTCTTAATTCAGGATATTTCCAATATTCGTCGCTTGGAAAAAATGCGTAGCGAATTTGTAGCGAATGTATCCCATGAATTGAAAACCCCTATTGCTGCTGTAAAAGGATTTGCCGAGACGTTATTAGGTGGCGGTGTACAGGATGAACAGACTTCGCGTGCCTTTTTACAAATTATTTATGATGAAAGTGAACGGTTGAACCGTCTGATCGGAGATATTCTGGAATTATCCAAAATTGAATCCAAGCGTTCGCCACTAAACTTCTCACCGATTCATTTACAGCCTTTTTTCGATACGATACGGGAAATGTTAAATTCTTCGGCTGCCAAAAAGAATATTACGGTAGATATGAATGTGCCGGAAGAAATGTTTATGGAAGCCGATGAAGATCGATTACGGCAGATTTTTGTCAATTTGATCTCTAATGCGGTAAACTATACTCAAGATGGTGGTAAAGTTAGATTAACAGTCGAGGAAAAAGGTTCCGAGAACGGAGAAGAGCGTATTCTTTTCCATGTGAGAGATACAGGTATGGGTATTCCCAAAAAAGATTTACCACGTATATTTGAACGTTTTTATCGAGTAGACAAAGCCCGTTCACGCAGTTCAGGGGGTACGGGTCTAGGATTATCAATTGTTAAGCATCTTGTTGATTTACATCGCGGGACGGTAACCGTGGAAAGTGAAGTTAATATTGGAACAACATTTACGGTCAATTTGCCGTTGTTACAAGAGGATGAACCAGATATTTGATATTTTATTACATCATTTTACACAGGGTTAACATAAGAGTGATATGCTGACATTGATGTATGAAATGCGAACCCTTGTGGGAGGTTATCATGGCTAAACGATTACTGGTCATAGAAGATGAATCAACGTTATCTCGATTGTTGTCTTACAATTTGACACAAGAAGGATATGAAGTCACTGTAGAAGATCATGGAAGTGCAGGATTGGATCGTGCGCAAAGTGAGCCGTTTGAATTGATTTTGCTTGATCTGATGTTGCCGGGCATGGCGGGATTAGATATTTTGCGTAAATTGCGCAGTTCAGGGGTTCGTACACCTGTAGTCATTTTGACAGCCAAAAATGCAGAAGAAGAAGTGGTAGAAGGACTCAAAGCAGGAGCCGATGACTACATTACGAAGCCATTCGGTGTATCTGAACTATTAGCACGTGTAGCTGCTGTATTACGCCGTGCAACAGGTAGAGAAGATCAACCTGAAGAAGAGTTATCGCATGAAAGTCGTATTGAACTGGGTGATTTGACGATCTATCCTGATAAATACGAAGTGACCCTCGGTACACAACAGATTACACTGCGTCCGAAAGAATTTGAAGTCTTGCTCTATCTGGCACGTAAACCAGGAGTAGTGATGACAAGGGACGATCTGATGAACGCAGTATGGGGATTCGATTATATTGGTGGTCAACGTACTGTCGATGTACATGTCAGCTCTTTACGTAAAAAATTAGAACTTGATCCTGAATCGGTACATATCGATTCGATTCGTGGGGTTGGTTATAAATTAGTAGTACGCAAAAAAACAAGCGCTCAACATTCCATTTAATATGGAGTGTCGAGCGTTTTTTACATACTTAGCGTATTTTAAAGGATTAATTTTTACATTGATCCTTTAGTCTTAGTCTATGAGTCTTAAAGACTATATTAATTCGTTAGGAGAGGTCATCAATCATGTTAGACATGCTGATACGTGAACCTGAAATCATGCAGCCGGTTGATATAGAGAAAGAAAATAAGCAAGCGATTATAGAACCTGTAGATCAGATAATAGCAACAGAGGTAGAATCCCATATGCATATAGACGCAAAAGAACTTCGTCTACGTCATTATGTAATAACAGTGCCTGCTATTCGTGCTCAAGAAACATGCCGGGACACTTTTGTTCGGTTCAAGCGCCAGACTCATCTTCCTTGTATTGTGTTGTGTGATGAACACGAGCGACCAGAAGGTCTGATTATGCGTGAACAATTTTATCGACATATGGCAAGCCGATTCGCCAGTGAATTGTATGACACTCGTTCTACAGTGATGTTTAGTCAATCCAATATGTTAGTAATGGACATCGATACAGAAGCTTCGATCGTGGTCGATGCTGCTCTGGCTCGTGAGGGCGATTCTTTTTATGAATGTGTTGTATTAATAGATCAAGAACGATTAGCAGGCATAGTGACGATACGCGATATTATGGAGCTGTCTAATCATCTGCAACTAGCTACAGAACAAAGACGGATTTCTTCTTTGCACGAAACACGTCAGTTTGTTGAGCAGATTGGAGATGCGGTCAAAGTGGTACAACAAGCCGCTCAAGCCAGTCATCAGGAGCTTCATCTGATGAAGCAACAGACGATATCCGGGCAACACGATCTCAATCAAGCCCATCAACAATTTCAGCAAGTACAACAGTTAGTAGTGCGCCAGCGTACACTCGCAGAACAGATGCTTGATTACACAGGGCAAGCAAGTAAAGTCGTCCATACGGTAACTGATCTTGCAGGTCAGAGTAATATGCTTGCGCTTAATGCTTCGATAGAAGCAGCACGGGCTAAAGCGGCAGGACAAGGATTCGCTGTTGTCGCAGAAGAAATGCGCAAATTATCTTCGCATATTACGACTCTTTCTACAGATGTAAATCGATTACTTACCGGACTTGGTGAAATGATTGGGCAATCTGCTTCGTCCACTCATACGACCGAGACAGTGATGGATCAAAGTATGATGTATATTCAGCAAGCAAATCAATTATTTGGCAAAATGACAGTCGAAGCAGAACAAGCTTCTCAAAATGCAGAACAATTGATGCAATCGGCTGATCAAGCGGATCATTTGACCAGTATCGTTGCACAAGCTTTACAGCGTTAATTTATCAGGCTTACATTTTTTACATTCCGTTTACAATTCGAACTGATGGGATTTACAAATATGATTTATGATGAATAGATGTAAAAAACATTTGTCACCGAAAATGAATTGAAAATCAGGGGAGTGTACCTTGTGTCAGCGATTATACGTATTGAACAATTGAACCTGTATTATGAGAAACATCAGGCTCTTAAACATATTAATTTGGATATTAAAGAAAAAGCGATTACTGCTTTTATCGGCCCTTCCGGTTGTGGTAAATCAACATTGCTTCGTACATTGAATCGCATGAACGATATGATTCCAGGCACACGCATCGAAGGCGTAGTGGAAATCAGTGGTTCTAATATTTACGGAGAAAATGTAGAAGTCGAAAATTTGCGTCAACAAGTAGGTATGGTATTTCAACAACCGAATCCTTTTCCCAAGTCTATCTACGAAAATGTAGCTTATGGTCCACGTCTACATGGGGTTACTTCCAAAAAAGATCTAGATGAGATCGTAGAAACAAGCTTGCGTCAGTCTGCGTTGTGGGAAGAAGTGAAAGACTATCTCAAACGTTCTGCACTTAGCTTATCCGGTGGACAACAGCAACGCCTATGTATTGCGCGTGCGCTAGCAGGTCAACCGGATATTCTACTTATGGATGAAGCCACTTCAGCACTTGATCCAATCTCTACATTGAAGATTGAAGAATTAACGCGTGAGCTCAAAAAAGATTATACGATTGTGATGGTAACACACAATATGCATCAGGCAGCGCGTATTTCAGATCAGACTGCATTTTTCTTAAATGGAGAAATTGTGGAATCATCCGATACACCGGAGATGTTCTCCAACCCTACGGACTCTCGAACAGAAGATTATATTTCGGGAAGATTCGGCTAATACCTACACCAAGGAGGACTTGTTCATGCCCAACCGGAAAGAATTCGACCAAAGTCTAGGAGAGCTACGTCAGTTGCTCACTGCTATGGGAGATCATGTAGTACATGCTTTGGAAGAAGCTGTGCTATCACTACAACGCCTTGATATCGAACAGGCAAAAATAATTATTGGAAATGATTATAAGTTAAATGAATTAGAAGAGAAAGTGATGGAAATCGGTTCACGTCTGATCGTAACACAACAACCGGTAGCCAAAGATTTACGTCGTATCATTGTAGCTTTCAAAATCTCTAGTGATCTCGAGCGTATGGGTGATCTGGCTCTTGATATCGCTAAAGTAACATTGCGTCTACAAGATTCTACATTGATTCAGCCATTAGTAGATATTCCGCGTATGGCAGATATCGTAGGACAAATGACCAAAGAATCGATCCAATCGTATCTGGATGAAAATACAGATCTGGCTTATAAAGTCGGTGTAGACGATGACCAAGTGGATCATATGTATAGTGGAATGATTCGTGAACTGCATAACTATATGATCGATCATGCTGTAGACGGCCCGCAAGTGATGTTGCTGAATCTGACAGGACGTTATATCGAACGTATCGGAGATCATGCCACCAATATTGGCGAAAGTGTCGTCTACCTTGTGACAGGCGTACGTCCTGATCTTAATCGTTAATGTACAAATAAGTTATATTATAAAGCAATCCCAAAGCATCGGACACAAATCCGATGCTTTTATTTTTTGATTAGAAGGGCTTGTGGTATCATAGAAAGAGCAAATCTTAATCCTAATCATCAACCAGTACATGGTTAAATATAGAGATGTTCTAATTACAGGAGGTTCTATGGAAAAGTTTCTTTTAATAGATGGAAATAGTATTATTTATCGTGCTTTTTTTGCGATGCAACAACCGATGACAACCAAAAGTGGACAGCATACTAATGCGGTTTATGGATTTACCAATATGTTAATTCGCTTGCTGGAAGAAGAAAAGCCAACACATGTGATGGTTGCTTTTGATGCAGGTAAAATCACGTTCCGTCATACGACTTATGGAGATTACAAAGGTGGACGTCAAAAAACACCACCAGAACTATCCGAGCAATTTCCATTGCTTAAAGAATTATTGACCGGTCTTGGTATTACGTACTTTGAATTAGATACGTATGAAGCTGATGATATTATTGGTACATTATCCCGTACGGCTGAAGAAAAAGGACGTAATGTGCTGATCGTCAGTGGTGATAAAGATATGCTACAACTGGCTTCGGATCACGTCAAAATTGCACTCACTCGCAAAGGTGTAAGTGATATTGAACCTTACGGCCCAGCAGAAATCGAAGAACGTTACGGCTTAACACCTGCTCAAATTATCGATCTAAAAGGATTGATGGGTGATACATCTGATAATATCCCGGGTATTCCAGGTGTCGGTGAAAAAACAGCACTCAAATTGTTACATCAATTTGGCAGTGTAGAAGAAGTCTTAGCGAACACCGATCAACTTAAAGGCAAAATGAAAGAAAAAGTAGAAGCACATGCCGATGATGCTCGGATGAGTAAAGAGTTAGCGACTATTTTCCGTGATGTTCCTTTTGATGCGACATGGGAAAGTATGAAATATGATGGATTCAATCCGGTGACATCAATTGTAGCTTTGCGTAAATTAGAATTTAATTCGATTATTCAGCGCCTCAATCTGTCTGATATTGATGGAGAAGATCTGCATGATCCTGCTCAAGTGGAAGCTTCTGAACTAGAAGTAACTATTGTAGGCGAAGAACAGCTTCCCGCATTGGAAAAAGTACTGAATACTGTCGAAGTATTGCATATCGAAAGTCATGGAGATAATCCGCATCATGCTGAACTGGTCGGTATTGTATTGTCAGCGCCAGACCAGTATTACTTTATGACGCCCGAGACGTTGCTTAGTGAGCGTGCAGCAGGTGTACGCGCATGGTTAGCCGATGAATCGATTCCGAAGCATGGACATGATCTACATCGCGCAGATCTTGTATTGTACTGGAGCGATATTCCTTTTGCAGGTGCTTCTTTTGATGTGCAGATTGCAGCCTACTTGCTTGATCCTACAGAATCAGGACAAAGCTTAAATGCTCTTGGAGCCAAATATGGTCTACCTCATATGCCAGAAGACGAGACGGTGTTTGGTAAAGGGGCTAAATATAAAGTGCCTGAAGAAGACGTATTGAGTCATCATCTTGCACGCAAAACAGCAGCGATTCGTGAACTGGTTCCATTGCAACGTGAACAATTGGAACAAAATGAAATGACCAGCTTATTTAATGATCTGGAAATGCCGTTGTCCCGTATTTTAGCGGATATGGAGAAACAAGGCGTTGCTGTAAATACAGACGAATTGCGTGAACTAGGCAAAGAGTTTGAACAAAAGATTAATCTATTAGTGACAGAAATTCATGGCATGGCGGGTGTAGAATTTAATCTAAATTCACCGAAGCAATTAGGTGAGATTCTATTCGATCGTCTAGGGCTACCTGTAGAGAAAAAAACCAAAACAGGCTATTCAACCAGTGCCGATGTACTGGAAAAATTAGCACCTTATCATGATATCGTGCAGTTGATTCTTGTGTATCGTCAGCTTGCCAAATTGCAATCCACTTATGTAGAAGGATTGCTAAAAGAAGTTCATCCCAAATCTGGCAAAGTGCATACGTTCTTCCGTCAGACGATTACAGCAACAGGTCGCTTATCCAGTCAGTTCCCGAATCTGCAAAATATTCCGATTCGTTTGGAAGAAGGACGTAAATTACGTAAAGTATTTGTGCCGTCTGAAAGTGGTTGGAGTATTTTATCATCCGATTATTCTCAGATCGAACTGCGCGTACTTGCTCATATGGCAGATGATCCAGGTTTGAAAGATGCCTTTTTGCATGATATGGATATTCATACCAAAACAGCGATGGATGTATTCGGTGTGACCAAAGAGCAAGTTGATGGCGATATGCGTCGTTCTGCCAAAGCGGTTAACTTTGGTATTGTCTACGGAATCAGTGATTATGGATTATCTCAAAATCTAGGCATTACTCGTAAAGAAGCAGGCGACTTTATCAATCAATATCTAGAAGTATTCAAAGGCGTTAGCCGTTATATGGATGATATCGTAGTCGAAGCGAAAAAAGATGGATTCGTTAAAACGATGTTAGAACGTCGTCGTTATCTCCCGGATATCAACTCGTCTAACTTTAATCTGCGCTCTTTTGCAAATCGTACAGCGATGAATACACCGATTCAAGGTACAGCCGCAGATATTATCAAATTAGCGATGGTGCATATGGATCAAGCGCTCAAAGACCATAAGTTAAACAGCCGTATGCTTCTTCAAGTACATGATGAATTGGTATTTGAAGTTCCTGCTGATGAACTAGAACAAATGAAGACATTGGTACCAGAAGTAATGGAAAAAGCATTGTCTTTATCGGTTCCACTCAAAGCTGAAGTAAGCTATGGCGCGAACTGGTATGAAGCGAAGTAAATAGTCTATAATTAAAAGGGTAGAGAAGCGAGGGATGCTTGGAGGTGGAATGGTGATTCGTTCCGTCAAAGACATGATCCTTACGATCGCTGTTAAAGATTGGATACTTGAATCACTGCTGTAGCAGTCATATCCAATCTTTAAAGGCGAACGCTTCGCTTCTATCGGATCATTTCTTTGACCTCCACTCCGAGCATGGAGAAGAGCATCCACGTCGCTGCGCTGGTGGAGGGTGCAGCAGTTTGAGAGCAGTGATATTCAGCTCGCTGAATATTTTTGTTTGGGGAAAAATTTGAGGTTTGTGTTTTTGAGATAAGTAATTTTGACATGTGACTTTAAGTTATTATTTAGTGATGTATGGGTATCATTTTCTCAAATTCATATTAGTTCTACTAGTTATAATTTCACTTATTAAAGTGTTTTATGATTACTTATTTGAGAGTGATTTGTTTTGCTTTCATTATCTTTTAATTATTCGTATAACGATGCAGTGTGATGATTTTAAAACTCATAAATTTATTATATTAAAGGTAAGGTGAAAGGTTATGCCGGAATTGCCGGAAGTAGAAACAGTTAGACGCACGTTAAACACCTTGGTTGCCGGCAAAACGATTGATCATGTTACGGTATCTTTACCACGTATTGTTCAATTGCCAGATGATCATAAGCAGTTTGAGATAGAGCTTCAAGGGCATACGATTGAGAAAGTAGAGCGTCGCGGGAAGTTTTTGCGTATTGTGATGGATCATTTGGTATTGGTTTCTCATTTACGTATGGAAGGACGCTATGGAGTTTATACTCAGGATGAACCTGTTGAGAAGCATACTCATGTGATTTTTCATTTTACAGACGGTACTGAACTTCGGTACAAAGATGTTCGTCAATTCGGTACAATGCATTTGTTCAAAAAAGATGAAGATTTGCAGTCGAAGCCACTGATGCATCTGGGGCTTGAACCTCTTGCACCGGAATTTACAGCAGAGCAATTTATCCATATGATGAGCAAGCGCCGTACGATGATTAAGCCTGTATTGCTTAATCAGAAGTATGTGGTAGGGATCGGAAATATTTATGTCGATGAAGCGTTGTTCCGTTCGGGGATTCATCCAGAGCAGATTGCTAATACATTGTCAGCAGAACAATTAACTCGTCTGCATGAAGCGATAGTATCCACACTTGCGGATGCTGTAGAAGCAGGTGGTTCGTCGATCAAGTCGTATGTAAATGGTCAAGGCGAAATGGGCATGTTCCAGCACAGTCTACGTATTTACGGTCGTAAAGCAGAACCTTGTTATGAATGCGGAACACTTGTCGAGAAGACGGTTGTCGGCGGAAGAGGAACACACTTTTGTCCGGTGTGTCAGCCGCTACCTACTCGTCAGAAACATTGAGGTGATATCATGAATATCGGGTTAACCGGAGGAATCGCCACAGGTAAAAGTTCTGTCTCGGCATGGTTATCATCCAAAGGAGCCAAGCTGATTGATGCGGATCTGATTGCGCGGGAAGTGATGATGCCGAATCATCCTGTGCTGGCTCAAGTGGTACAACGCTTCGGCACAGACATGTTGCAAGCAGACGGAACACTGAATCGCAAAAAGTTAGGGGAACATATCTTCACCCATCCCGAAGAACGGAAGTCGCTTGAAGATATTACCCATCCTGCGATTCGTGAATTGATTCAGACACGTACGGTAGAATTAGAACAGCAGTATCCGGATACATTGGTTGTAGCAGATATTCCGCTGTTGTTGGAAGCCAAAGGGGTCTATACGTTTGATCAGATTATGGTCGTATATGTGCCTCAGCCTGTTCAATTACAGCGTCTGATCTCACGTGATGGACTTACTGAAGAACAAGCTTGGAAAAGGATTAACGCTCAGATGGATATTGAGCAAAAGAAAAAAGTAGCTGACATTGTAATTGATAATAGCGGTACCCTTGAGGACACGTATGCTCAATTGGAACAGTTCTGGCAGAGTAAAGGTCTTTCATGAAGAAATTGGTTCGTAAACGATTTCTTTTACCGCTATTCGTGCTTGTTGTGATTGTGGTTTTTTTCAATAGTCGCTGGCTAGGATGGATTTATCCGATAGAGTATAAAGAAGAGATTCGTGCTCATGCTTCTGCTTATGAAGTCGATCCTTTTCTAGTTGCTTCTATTATTCGAGTCGAGACTAACTTTAAGCCCAGTATGGAATCCAAAAAAGGCGCACTCGGTATTATGCAACTGATGCCGAATACGGCGCAATGGATTATGGAGCAAGCACACTTGGACAACATGTCACTGGAAACGGTCAAGCATGAGATCGATCCGAATATTCAGATTGGTACATGGTATCTTAGACAGCTTAATCGTCAGTTCGGCGGTAACAAAATCGCTGTAATTGCTGCCTACAATGCAGGTCCTGGTAATGTAAAATCATGGCTAAGTTCCGGCAAATGGGACGGTACATTAGAAGATGTCAAAGATATTCCTTTCGGGGAAACGAGACATTATGTCCAACGTGTATTATATTATTATAAGCAGTATACTGAATTATACGATGCCTTTTAGATCGAACAAGCACTATGTTGGATTCTGTAACTCATATTTACTCACATCCTGAATATATATGCATGAACTTAACTGAAATGATGTCCGAATGAACGGTTGGCGAGAAAGGAAGTGACGTGAGCAATGAAATGTCCATATTGCAGTCACAATGGAACCAAGGTGCTGGATTCCCGTCCAGCCAATGATAATAAATCGATTCGTCGTAGACGCGAATGTGAAAGTTGCAATCGCCGATTTACGACGTTCGAGATGGTGGAAGAAACACCGCTAATTGTGATCAAAAAAGATGGAAGTCGTGAAGAATTTAGTCGTGACAAAATCCTGCGCGGTCTGATTCGTGCTTGTGAGAAACGTCCGGTATCGGTAGATCAACTGGATATGATCGTCTCTGAAGTGGAAAAAAGTCTACATACTACAGCGATGGCAGAAGTGGAAAGTCGTGCTGTAGGCGAATTAGTCATGGAACAGTTGTACCCTGTCGATGAAGTAGCTTATGTACGTTTTGCTTCGGTATATCGTCAATTTAAAGATATTAATATGTTTATGAAAGAACTCAAAGGTCTGCTGTCAAAAGAAGACGAGAGCGATAGCTCAAATAGCTAATTGCTGTTAGATCGCATTAAGATTGCTAATAAAGGTATGAACGTCTATTGTATATTTCAAAAAAAGAGCACTTCTACAGTAACAAGTAGAGTGCTCTTTTTGGTATATTGCTTATTCTTGTGCTCTTATATTTATACATGGCGATTTCTTTATAAAAGCATGGAAGCGACTACGATTTATGATTGAATCCACATCAAATTGAAGATTACTATTCACGGAGATTTTTAAAATACTTCCGAACTTCTTCTACAAACAGTTGCTGCATACCGCTGTTATATTTTATACGCCGGGGTTGTAAAATGCCAATCTGCAAATGGTGATTTACAGAAGGAAAAGGTAAAACAGTATACGTATCATCTACACTCAAAGAAGACGGTACAATCCCGATCCCATTTAATTGTTCAGCATAAAGCGGAATTAAAGAAAGTTGATTAATTGTGTAAAATAACGGTTCTTGCTCATACGTTCTAAAAGCTTTTTCCACCTGAAAGCGATACTTGCACGACGATTGTCCGATAATCAACAAATGTGATAATAATTCATGTATAGTCACTGCTTGGGTATTCGCCAATACATGATTAGCCGGTATAATTAGCGAGATTGATTCTTGTTGTAAAGGTTCAAATACATAATCGTGAGACGACTCCGAATCTGCACATAAAGCTAACGATATTTTCTCCTGTTGTAGACACTCTTGCAAAAAAGCCGAATTACCTACTATAATCTCACAAGTGATTTTGGGTCGATATTGTCGAAATTGATATAAAATAGCAGGCAAATAACGATCTGCCCATGTCTCTGTGACACCAATCTGTAAAGTACCTATTTCTTCTTCATTCAATTGCTTGGCTATATCACCGACATACCGCCAGTGATGGATTAATTGATCGACTTGTTCAGCAAATCGTTGCCCGGCAGGTGTTAAGGTCGCTTCCCAATTACGATAAAACAAAGTCAATCCTAATTCTTTTTCTAATCGTTTGATCTGGTTAGTAATTGTTGATTGAGCATAATTCAGCTTTTCGGCTGCTCTAGCAAAAGTACCTTCTTGCATCACGGTCTGAAAAGCAATCAATTCTGTTAAATCCATAGTACATCTCCTTAGTACATTTTTCTTTTGCTATCTTCATCGGTAAAATGAATGATCTTTATGATTATTATCTATTATATAAATAAAGAGAATATAGATACAATCATAGTATTCATAAAAGCTTGTATCAGTATCAACCAATTCAATCGTATGGAGGATCAGCGATATGCCATTTACAAGAGTAAGTTATATGCATAATCAGTATAATGCAGAACAGTTACAACAGATGAGTCAGGTTATTTTATCGGCTTTAATCGATTGTTGTGATGTACCGGAGAATGATTGTTTTCAAGTCTTTCATAGTCATCAACCAGAACAGTTTGTATATGATCGACACTATTTACAAGGAGATCGTTCAGATGGATTATTATATATCCAGATTACCTTGAAGTCTGGTCGAGGCGTGGTCAAGAAGACAAATCTGTATAAACAGTTAGCAACAGCGTTAGCACAAAAAGTCGGTATTCGGATCGAAGATGTATTTATCATATTGGTCGAGACTGAATTCGAAGACTGGTCATTTGGAAGTGGACTCGCGCAGATGGTTAAGGAGAACAATTGAATGGATAAGCAGATATTAGGTAAATCGAATATTCCAGTATCCAAAGTAGGTCTGGGAACGATGGCATTTGGAAGATGGATCGATGCATCTGCTTCACAACGTATTATAGATCATAGTCTAGATATCGGTATGACTCTGATCGACACTGCTAACTTTTATGGGAAAAGACAAGATATCGATCATATCGGAGATGGATTAGGCGAGCAGATGATTGGGAATATTCTTAAAGGAAAACGAGATCAGGTTATACTTGCGACCAAAGTAGGCATGCGTATGGGTGAGGGCAAGATGGACGAAGGATTGTCACGCCAGCATATTACACAACAGATCGACCATTCGCTCCAACGTCTGCAAACCGATTATATCGATCTGTATCAAGTACATGAGTTCGATCCTCATACTCCACTGGAAGAAACGTTATTTGTATTACATGAGCTAGTACAACAAGGTAAAGTTAGAGCGATTGGTTATTCCAATTTTGCTGTAGATCAGCTACGTTCTGCTTATGAGATCAGTCATACACATCAATGGACAGCATGTGCTTCGATTCAATCTGAGTTCAATTTGCTTGCTCGTGCAGTAGAACAAGAAGTATTTCTTTACTGTGAGCAAGTGGGTATCGGCAAGATTATTTACAGCCCATTAGCCAGAGGAATATTAGCAGGACGGTATAGATCACTGCAAGACATTCCTGTAGAAAGTCGCCTGGCTAAAGGAGAAGAACGGATTAAGCACTATTTTACCAACGAGAACTTCGCCAAAGTCGATACGTACCGTCAAATAGCAGAAGAAGTAGGATGTACGCTGGTACAGTTAGTGCTCTGGTGGACAATCGAACATCCGCAAGTTGATTCAATGCTGATCGGAGCAAGTCGTACAGCGCATATCAATGAAATAGAACAAGTTCTACAATTTGGAGCTATGCCTGCATCATTAAGAGACCATATAGCATCTATTCATTGAATATCTTAAAGCAATAGAAATATAAAAAAGCCCATCCCGCAATATACGAGACAAGCTTAGTAAACAATAGGGATGCGGTCAAGAGGACTCGAACCTCCACGGGGGTAAGCCCACACGGACCTGAACCGTGCGCGTCTGCCAATTCCGCCATGACCGCGAATATGTAACTTCCACATTAATCATGAAGTATGTCTAAGAAGTCAATGTGGGAGTGGTGAATAAATCACCGTAAGTACGATTATATCGGATTTGAAAAGTGAATACAAGTTTTTTTGCTTGTTGTATCAACGTAATTAGCATGTAACAAAAAACAACGATGAATCATATAAGCTGTTCCCAATATCTATCAAAAGGGACGCTGATTCACCGTTGTTTTTTATATAAGCAATTTTGTTATAAAATCATCATTCAGAAGACTGACTAGATTAAGAGTTACCTTCTACTTTTTTCAAAATCGTTTCTAATACATACGTTTTAGCAGGAGGGGTATTATTGAAAAAGGAAGGATCTACAATATAGACATGCCCATTTTGTACGGCTGTTAATTGATTCCATGTAGCACCATCTGCTGTAGCTGTCATGCGTTTGGTCAATGCTTCTGGTGTATCGTTTTTAACCCCTGTCGAAATAAACAGATAATCAGGATTGACACTTTGCAATTGTGCAACTGTGGCTGGAGCAGATACTGTATCTGTTGGCAAATTAGCCGGAGCTTTCAGTGCCATATCCTGATACATCACTTCACCGACACCATTTTTGGCATTGTTGTATAATGTCATACCGTCTTTGGTCATCGAAGCCGCTGCTACAGTGGATGTACCGATAATCGGCGTTAGCTTCGATTTGCTTGCATTGGTTGCTTGCTGAAATGCATTCAAAAACTGCTTCACTGCGGTTTCTTTATCAACGATTGTGCCATAGTTATACAGCTCACTACGCCAATCATTCATTTGCGCAATATAGATCGTAGGTGCGATTTTGGACAATTCATCGTATACGGCACGATCGCTATTGTTGGTAAAGATCAGATCAGGCTTTTGCCCTTTGAGTGCAGACAGATTGATGTCTGTACCTTCGCCTTCGATCAGTGAAATATTGTTCTTTTCTTCATCTGTCATATAGATAGGAAAAGGATTGCTTTCAGTCGGCTTAGGAGCCAGTGCCACATTCACATCAATCGCATTCAGATAATCCAGTGCATACTGGCTAGTGACTGCAATACGCTTTGGAGATACAGGAATACTAACGGTTCCAAAAGAATCATTGATCGGCATCGTTTTGATCCCGTTTGGATTGAAAATATCGGCACGCGTTTCTTTAGGCTGTCCGCAAGCCGTCAAAAAAACCAACATTAGGAGTAATCCTAATCCTGCTTTGGCATAAGTGGTATTAAATTTCAATGCTTTCGCCTCTTTTCTGAGTACTATACTTCATTATACCAATACACACAGAACCAAAGTCAACGCTTCCGCCCAACTGTCACCCGCTTGTCACAGACTGCGGTGTTACGAGTATGAATTGAGGTTGCAGAGAGGGGCGATAGAGGTGCAAAAGGATGTTTCTTGACGTGGTATAGGTGGATGTGATAAATTAATAAAGTTGTTGCATTACATAGTTACAATTTCATATTCATGGGGCCTTAGCTCAGCTGGGAGAGCGCATCGCTGGCAGCGATGAGGTCAGGGGTTCGATCCCCCTAGGCTCCATAAAATAAAAGTCCGCTAGACACATTTCGTGTTTAGCGGATTTTTTGTTTATATTTTGTATGTAATCCATAATGTAGCAATAATTATATCCCTTTTTTTCTATATAATTCTAAAAATGTATGGTATAATTTCAAAATAATAGTTCTAAAGTTGTGATTCAAATATACTAATCTGAAATGGAGATATAGGTATGACTTCAACAGATGTTAAACATTCTATAGCAGGATTTTATTATCAAGTATTGATTGCATGCAAAGAGATTAGCCTTTTATTAAATAATCCCGCTAAAGAAGATAGTTATGTTGCTATTGAGTACGGTGCTGACATTAGAGTTTTTAATGAAGCAAATATTAATGAGAAAGATATTGTAATAGAAGCAAAATTTTATAAAGATTCTACTTTTACAAGATATAAAGAAGCAATTACACATAGTATATACAATTTTTATGATTTATTTTCAAATTCTCAAGTATTTGATTCTTCAAAAAGGTATAAATTTCTATGTAATGTTCCTATAAGCGAGAAGGATTTTGATTTTTTTACAAATTGGAACTCAAATACAGGTATCGACGAAAATATAGCTTATATAAAAGAATGTTTTATCTACGAATCAGTCGATAGAAAACCTGTGAAAGAAGGAAAATATAAGGAATTTAAAGAAAAATTTGATTCTAACTTAAAAAAATTTAAATACAAAAAAGAGCTTTTAAAATATTTGTCTAGCCATTCTAATCCTGAAGAATATCTATTTTATATTATTCCAGATATAAAATTTACTGAATCTAAATTAAAGTCTTTTATTGCTCAAATTGATTTCGAATTTCCAACTGTAAAAATAGAAAAGTACGAATCAATTCAAAGTTTGAAAAAAATTATTAGTGATGAACTATCAAAGTATAATGCTAGCTTTACAGAATTGGATAAGAATAAAATTACACTTTTGTTATTAGAAGCTTTTTTTGATTCAACTGTAAATTCAAAATTAAGAACTATAAAAGTATCTGATTATAAAAAAATTATAGAAAATCATACTACAATTGCTACTAAATATTTAGAAAAATTAGAATATAAAGAAATGATTGATGAGATTGAGGAAGAACTCAGATGTTATGAAATTGTTTTAAAGGAAAATGGACATGAAGAGCTTATTGATAATGTAATGAGCTTATTAATTGAGCTGAAAGAACAATTGTATACACATATTGATCAATTTAGTATGAATTCAACTATGAAAAAATTTATTATGAATAATAAAAATAATTATCCACTTGAAGTAATAAAATTATTTCAATCTATGGCGGAAATGATGACTAAAACTAAAAAAAATATTCATCCGATAAGCATAATAAGTTATCCAAATCTTAATAACATAAAAATTGGTGAAAATTTAAATTTTTCTTTACGTGCTGTTCCATCAGCAAGTTCTAAAAGAAAAAGTTCTAAATTAATGCTAACTAGCTTTATTGATCATACACGAGAAAATTTAGAACTAACAAAAGCAATAGGTGGAGAAATAATAATTTTTAATACTGATAGTAAAATTTGTCAATTAAGTTCTGATATTATTAATAATACTGTTATTGATATATGTAAAATACCAGAAAATGTGAAGTATCAAGAACTTTATAAATCATTTCGTTATAAATGTACTGAATGTTTAGAATTATCATATAGAGGGCAGTGTCCTTTTATTAAAGAACTGATGGAGGAATAAAATT
Organism: Paenibacillus sp. KACC 21273; assembly: GCF_028736095.1. NCBI lineage: Bacteria > Bacillati > Bacillota > Bacilli > Caryophanales > Paenibacillaceae > Paenibacillus > Paenibacillus sp. KACC 21273. The sequence goes on along the minus strand of NZ_CP117876.1, from coordinate 3,729,621 downwards.
GGAAAATCTAGAAGCAATATTGGCATTAAAAGATGTTTATAAATTTGAAGAACTAAAAGATGCGATTGTTTGTAATTTAAATCAAGATAAAATAATTATTATTGTAGATATTAAGACATTAGAAGAATTGATGGAAACTGTCTATCTTATTCCGCAATTAAGAACAAAAATAGAAAAAGAAATGAAAAATATGGACAATAAAATGCAGGCAGATGATATACATCTTTCCAAATTTTTATGGGATATTTATGTAGTTGGTCTTCATTATATTAAATCAGATGAAGATAAATTTAATGAAGTTGAAATAGCCAAGATTCACCAAAATCGTTTTATAGCAAGAAAAATAATTATCGAGTATAAAGAAGAAGAAGAATTAAAAACGCAATTTGATAACTTAGTTGTTCCAGAAAGAGTGTTAAATACACTATTGCACAATTACTCTAGTGATAACGAAATATATAATAAAGATGAAGTGAATAATTTGTTAATACAAATCAAAGATATATTAGAAACTGATTAATATAAGAGAGGGAGAATTAAATGTATTTATCAGAAGTGAAAATCAAAAACTTTAGAGGGTATGGAGAGAATTTAAATCGGACAGATCGCTTTTTTGTTTTTGATGAACTAGATAGTCCGTTGATTATATTTCATGGTTTTAACGGACATGGAAAAACATCATTTTTTGAAGCAATAGAATGGTGCTTAACAGATAATGTAATACGACTAGAAAAATTTTATAAATCTGAGCATGGTGGAGCATACTCAGTACATGATTTAAATAAAAGTCATTATTTAAAGTTTTCCTCTAGCAAATCAAGTGAACAAGTACAAGCTAATCGTGAAATTGTAGTGGAAATATTATTTAATAATGGAGATAAAATCACCAGAAACAGCTTTAGTAATACTTTAGCAGTAACAGATAGTACTAATTATAATTCTACTTTACAACTTATTAAAAAAGGAGAGCAAGCTAAAATAGTCTTAAACAATGAAATTTTACAGTATTTAGTTCCAGAGTCAAATGACATTAAAAATTTCACGAGAGCACATATTCTTTCACAAGAAGGAATTACTGACTTTATTAGAAAAACTTCACCAGAAGATAGAAAATCATTTTTTATGAGATATTTGCAACAAGAAGAGATATCAAATCATATAAATGAGTTAGGTGTATATTTAAGAAGTGGAAGCATTTTTAATAAGAAAAAAAATGACTATAACACTAATATAGTAGAGATTGGAAGAAAAAAAGGAAATGTTAATAAATATTTACAGGACGTAGGGTATAATGATTTTGAAAGTTATATAGATGAATTTAAAAAATTATATTCAAAATTAATTCCATTTGTTAAAAGACAAGAACGATTTCCAAATATCCCCTTAAAATTAATCAATCTGTCTCTAGAATCGGAAAATAAAGATTATACAACTGTCTTTAGGGGGGCTAGCAAGATCTATGAAATAGCTATAAGAGAAAAAGATAATTTAGAAGAAAAAATAAGAAATTTTAATATAGGTAGTTCTAATATAAAATTAATAAATCTTTTAAAAGATGCAGAAAATTGGTTGAAAAAAAGTACTTATGTATGGGAATTAAAAAATAATGGTATTATAGGATTGCAAGATAGACAAAATAAGAATCAAGAAAAATCGAATAATAATTTATTGAGAATAAAAGATAACTCAGAAAAACTAAATATATTGTCAGATAATCAATTTATATTTAGTTTATTAATCCATAGTATTAATAAAGAAAAAAAAGAAGTTTCGCAAGAAATATGGAATAATATGGACAATGATTTTATGAAATTAGATAAATTTATCGATTCCTTTAAAGAAATTATTGAACAAGAGCAGTTGATTTTTCCAATCAAGGATATAATAAAAATAGAAACTTTGAAAAAACGATATAATGAGTTAGATGAAAAACGTTTAAATATACTTTTGAGACAGAAAGAAAATACTTCTTTTATAAATGAATTTTCAACTCTAAATAAAAATTATCAAGAAATCTTAAATCAAGTAAAATCGTATATTCAACAAGAGGAACAATCTATCACATCATGTCCAATATGTCTTAATACTGATTTTTCTTATTCTTCTTTTAATGATTCTGAAAGTAATAATACTGCTCTCATTCTCATATCTATTATAAATGATACAATGGCTAAAGGAAATAATGATATAGAGCGTTTATTGAAACAAAGATCACTTTTAGATGATGAACTTACAGAAATAGTTCATTTAATAAATATAGAGGTTATTGAAAATTTAGAGACATTTTTAGAATTATTAACTAAAGATTTCTTATTAAATTTTGGAAAGATAAAAGTTAGTTTAGATCAATTACAACAAGTTGATAATCTTCAGAAGAATGAATTAAGACAGGAATCTGAATTTATTTCTCGTAAATGGGATACTTTAAGAAAAGGTTGTAAGATTTTATTTGGAGAAGAGATTGAATTAAAGGATGTAAACTTAAATGAATTAGATGAAATATTGCTTACCAAACAAAAGTGGTTTGATGCTAATATTAAACAATTAGAATTTGAAGAAGAACCTAGTTTGGATGAAGTAATAAATAAAATCAAAATAATTAAAAATATAGATTTAATAGCAGAATATTATCCTGATAATTTAGAAAAATTTAATAAAGATTTTTTATATATCAAGAGAAACTCTTTATTAATTAAATGTATGATTAGAAATTTAGAAAATTTAGTTAATATAAAATTACCTAGTGAATACGATGATATTTTATCTCAATATGAACAATTAGATGCTAATTTATTAAGTATCGAGAGTAAATTAGAAGTAATCTCGAATAAAGAAATTTTAATCAGAGGTAAATATAACGAACTTAAACAAAAGCAAACTAATATTTTAGGAGAACAATTACAAGGACATCCAATAATTACTTGGATTTATGAATCTATAAATCCTCATACGCAATATAAAGATTTGAAAGTTGTTGTAGATAATAAAGGCACACATTATGCAAGTAAAGACTTAAAAGAAAATTTATATCTGGATCAAATTTTTAGTCAAGCTCAGTTAAATATACTTGCCTTGAGTACATTTTTAGGAATTGGTTTAACTCAAAAATATAGTATATTTAATCAACTACTTCTAGATGATCCTATACAAAGTATGGATGATTTGAATACTTTAGCATTTATTGATGTGCTTAGAGCGATATTAGATTCTGAATCTAATAAAAAAAGACTTATTATATCTACTCATGATAGTAATTTTGCAGAATTATTATCTATAAAAATGAGAAATAAAAATATTAAAAATTATTTTATTGAAGGTTATGGTTCAGAAGGTCCTATAATTAATACAAATTTATAATAATCAAATCCGTTAGACACTTTCGTGTTTAGCGGACTTTTTGCGTATAATAAGACTAATCCAAATACATATCACTTACAGGAGGTTCCAACTTATGTCCTACCAACATATTACTTACACCATCGACAGCAACGGCACGATCTACGACAACGACTCGATCGAAGCATCCGTCATTTCAGATATCGTTCTTGATTTCCAAACAGGTATCTACGACTATATCATTATCACACCAAGTCAGCCCATCGAACACAGTATCTACATACAAGCCGCTTCGGAGCAACATGAAGGGGAAGGGATGGTGATTGAGATTCGGTTGGTACCTGAAGGCGACAAATCGGCTTTTCAACATTATGCTTACCACACATCCAGTCATCAGGAAATTATTCAAATTTTATTAAATTACTGGGGAGTGCAGAAGTTACCGAATCTGGCGAACTGGCATAATATCACGAACGAATTTTGAAAATTTATGATATTAAAAGACTTATTCGAAAAAAGAAAAAGCACTCACATCTCTCTTAAAAAATAAATAATGTAAGCGTATACTTTTTCTCTTGCCAAATGAATCAAACGATGATATTCTTGTTTTAGGGATTGTTACTGAAAAGGCAAAACCCAGTACATGTAGCTAGGTCTGACATGTGTTGGGTTTTGCCTTTTTGCGTATTATATCTCGATCTGGAGCAATAAGTATAGCTTTATAGTAAGCGCTTACTATAGAGTGAGAACCACTGCTAAGTATGTAGCTACACTCAACAGAATATCTATAGGATTGTTACTGGTCATGCAGGCAAAACCTAATCAGATCGTATCGTATATGACTATACGCGGTCTAGTTAGGTTTTGCCTTTTTTCGTACTTCACTGTCAAAGGAGCGATATCCCATGAAATATGAACAATTGGCAAAAGACATTATCCACAATATCGGTGGTCGGGACAATGTAAATAGTTTGACACACTGTATCACACGATTACGTTTTAAATTAAAAGACGAGAGCAAAGCAAATACGGATGTACTTAAAAATATGGATGGTGTTGTAACTGTTATTCAGAGTGGTGGACAATATCAGGTCGTTATTGGTAACCATGTACCTGATGTGTATGCCGAAGTAAATGCAGTCGGAGGCTTTCAAGCTGATACAGCACAAGATACATCTAGTGATGAAAAGGTAAGTTTATTTAACCGTTTTATTGATATGATTTCTGGCGTATTTACTCCGATTCTGGGCGTGTTATGTGCAACAGGGATGATTAAAGGATTTACCGCATTATTGCTTGCACTACATGTGTTAACCACAGAATCAGGAACGTACCAGATTCTTAATGCATTAGGTGACTGTCTATTTTATTTCTTTCCTATCTTTCTTGGTTATACAGCTGCGAAAAAGTTCAATGCCAACATATTTATCGGGATGGCGATTGGAGCAACATTGGTTTACCCTTCGCTTAGTGGCTTAACCGCTGGCGCTCCATTGTATACTTTATTTGCAGGTACATTGTTTGAATCGCCGATCCATATTACGTTTTTAGGAATTCCTGTCATTTTGATGACGTATTCGTCTAGTGTTATTCCGATTATTTTAGCAACGTATGTAGGTTCGAAATTAGAAGTATTTTTCAAAAAAATTATTCCAAGTGTTGTTCGTACATTCTTGGTTCCGTTCTGTACATTGCTTGTTATTGTTCCGTTAACGCTACTTATTATTGGACCTATCGCTACATGGGCAGGTCAATTGTTAGGGGCAGGCACACTATTTGTCTATAATTTAAGCCCGATTATTGAAGGAATGTTGATCGGTGCGTTCTGGCAAGTATTTGTTATTTTCGGCTTACACTGGGGTCTGGTTCCGATTGTGATCAATAACTTAACAGTGATGAAATTCGATCCTGTTTTAGCAGGGATGTTCGGCGCTTCATTTGCACAGACAGGTGTTGTACTAGCGATCTTACTTAAAACGAAAAATGTCAAACTCAAATCGCTTTCGATTCCGGCATTTATCTCGGGTATTTTCGGTGTAACAGAGCCTGCGATCTATGGAATCACGCTTCCTCGTAAAAAACCATTTATTATCAGTTGTATAGCGGCTGCGGTAGGTGGAGGTATTATTGGTTTTGCAGGTACTAAAGCTTATATTATGGGTGGATTAGGTATTTTCGGGATTCCAAGTTATATCGGTCCAAATGGTATCGATGCTGGATTTTATGGAATGTTGATCGGTATTGGAGTTAGCTTTGTGCTTGGATTTGCCATTATGTATGCTATGTTCCAAGACGATAAAGAAACAGCAAAAGTCACAGAACCACAAGCACCCAAAACAACGATCCAAATCGCTCAAGAAACGATTGCAAGTCCATTACAAGGAACGATTCTTCCACTTAGTGCGGTAGAAGATGAAGCATTTTCTTCTGGTGCGCTTGGTAAAGGGATAGCGATTGAACCGTCTGAAGGTAAAGTGTATTCGCCTGTTGATGGCGTATTAACTTCGATGTTGTCCTCAGGGCATGCACTCGGGATCACCAGTGATCATGGAGTCGATATTTTGATCCATGTAGGACAAGATACCGTGAAGTTAAAAGGCAAACATTTCACACCAAAAGTAAAACAAGGCGATATCGTTACCAAAGGACAATTATTGATGGAATTCGATATCGAAGCGATCAAAGCCGCTGGATATATCGTGACTACACCGGTCATTATTTCCAATACAGCTAATTTCCAAGATGTAGTACAGACAGATAAACAAGCGATTCATTTCAAAGAAGATCTGATCACTGTTTTGATCTAATATACTGACGACTATCTAACAGGAGGAATTGCACAATGAGCGCATTACAGCCTACATTTCCAAAAGGATTTCTATGGGGAGGAGCGACAGCAGCGAATCAGCTAGAAGGCGGATATGATCAAGGTGGGAAAGGTCTAAGCACTTCGGATATGTTAACTGCAGGTACACATACCACTTCTCGCCGAATCACAACGGAACTCGATCCTGCATTAAACTATCCGAGCCATGAAGCGATTGATTATTTCCATAGGTATAAAGAAGATATTGCTCTTTTTGGTGAAATGGGATTTAAAGTGTTCCGCATGTCGATCGCGTGGTCACGTATTTTCCCGAATGGCGATGATCTGGAACCTAATGAAGAAGGATTACAGTTCTATGATCAAGTATTTGCTGAATTGAAAAAGCATAATATTGAGCCATTAGTAACGATATCTCACTATGAAGCACCTTTTGATTTGGCGAAAAAGTACAACGGTTGGTCAGATCGTCGTCTGATAGAGTTCTATACACGTTATTGCGAGACTTTATTTACAAGGTACAAAGACACAGTGAAATACTGGTTGACCTTTAATGAAATCAATATTTTGACGCTACCGTTTGGAACATTTCTAGCTGGAGCGATGATTCCCGAAGGCAATGGAGAATTAGTCGATACATCACAAGATGATCCGCAAGCACGTTATCAAGCACTTCATCATCAATTTGTCGCTAGTGCTCAAGCTGTGAAGTTAGGGCATCAGATCAATCCTGATTTCAAAATTGGTTGTATGATTGCTTATATGTGTTCGTATCCGCTGACTTCGAATCCAGAAGATGTGATTTTAGCGCAGCAGAAAGATAATTTAACGAACTTCTTGTGTTCAGACGTACAAGTGAGAGGAGCTTATCCGGGCTTTGCTAAGCGTTATTTTGCAGATCATGGGATTGAGCTTGTGATCGAACCGGAAGATGAGCAGACTTTGAAAGAAGGCTGTGTCGATTATTATACATTTAGCTATTATTCTTCCACTTGTGTGAGCGCTGATCCTGATCAAGAACAAGTAGGCGGTAATCTCTCGATGGGACTCAAAAACCCGTACCTTAAAGCAAGTGATTGGGGATGGCAGATCGATCCACAAGGATTACGCTGGTCACTAAATAATATTTATAACCGTTATCAGATTCCATTAATGCTTGTAGAAAATGGTCTGGGTGCTATCGATGAAGTACAAACAGATGGCAGTATTCATGACGATTACCGGATTGAGTATTTGAAGCAACATGTGGTCGCAATGCAAGAAGCGATCGCTGATGGAGTCGAACTGATCGGCTATACGCCATGGGGTTGTATCGACCTTGTGAGTGCCGGTACAGGCGAGATGAAGAAGCGATATGGATTTATCTATGTGGATAAAGACAACGAAGGTAAAGGCACACTGGATCGCTCACGTAAAGATAGCTTTTTCTGGTATCAGAAAGTGATTGAGAGTAATGGAGCAGTTTTGGAATAGAGATATTTGAATAAATTATTGCTACGATACAATAAAAAGTCTGCTGTGCTCCTTAAAAAGGGGTAAGCAGACTTTTTTTATGTTAATTCAATATTTAGCAATTTAATATATTGTAATTATCTAAGCTAATAAGTCATAATTTGAAATCAGAATCATCAAATTAAAATATGTAGACTATCATTCTAACCCTACAAGTTGAATCTAACACTGTTAGATGGTATCATGAACCAATAAGAAGTAAATACCCATCTTGCAGGGTTAGATAAGAGGGATGACATGAATAAAAAATTAGCGGTTACAGAAGCCAGAGTGTTAGAAGCATCGTGGGAATTGTTAACTCAAGACGGAATTGAAAAGTTCAGTATGCGTAAATTAGCCAAGCTGATCGGAATTCAAGCACCGTCGATTTATTGGTATTTTAAAAGCAAACAATTGCTTTTTCAGGCACTAGCCAATCATGTAGCCAAAGATGTTCTTCTGGCTATGGAACCACAGGGAGATTGGAAAGAACAATTACATCATTATGCTGTTACGATGCGTAATCAATTAAAAAAGTATCCTTGCTCTGCACAATTATTAATGCAAACATTGCCTTTAGAAAGTGATTATTTACAGATGATTGATCAATTTCTACAAGCTCTAGAACCACTCTCTCTTACAGATAAAGAAAAGTTTAACTATATTATCTGTATTATTAACTATGTATTGTGTCATGAATTAGACGAGTATGAACGTCAACAAGTAGAGAATGAGTTGGAAGATGAAAATCAACAGTCGCTAGAAGAATGGGCACTTCGTGCATTTGAACAAGTCCCTCCTGAAAAAGTCAGTATTATTCGCAGAATGTATACCAATGGCTTATTTGGAGAAGTAGGTACAGATGAGATGTTTGAAGCGGGGCTGGATATTTTTCTAAGTGGAATCGAACAACGAATTGCAGCCAATTTATGATCAGTCTAAGCATCACTAGCAATAGTTATGATATCTAAAAAAATCCCTGCATTCTAACCTTGATCAAGGAAGGAGTACAGGGATTTTGCAAGTGTTTGGTAAATGATCCACTACCAATAAATTATAAGTCTAACGATACACATATTACGTAGTGACTTTAGCAAATACAATAAAGAACACCATCAATTCCGCTAATACCACATGCGGTGATACCATCACCAACCAATCGAAAGCAAATAATACACCGAGTGTCAGTGCAAGTCCGATCATCACTTGAAATCGTGGCTTGAAATTATGGTAGCGATAGCGGTGGAATACGATCATCACTGCTAAAAAGTAAATCAATACAGACGCAAAGGTAAAGCTCAAAATAAATAGATACGAAAGTTGCTCTAAAAAAAGCAATTGAATCGCAGCAGCAATCATACTTAGTGAAAAGTAAATAAATAGATGCCCATACATAATCGTTTGCCCGGCAGTTTGTTTTTCTTTATCCACATGCTTCTCGACATTTTCGAAATATTGCCACCAGATCGCAATAATCAACACAAATGCCATTGCTGCAAACAAGATCGACGAAGGAGTGAATTGATCAGATTGCAGTACAGACAACATACTGATTACGGACTCTCCTAATAAGATTAATGTGAATAAAGCAAATCGCTCTAGCAAATGTGCAGTATGAATCGGCGTTTTGACCAGATTTTTGCGACCGATCAAAGGCACAATAATATCGACAGCTATACCTGCGTACAAAATAAGATAACGAATCCATGAATCGAAAAATAAAGAACAACATGAAATAACAATCCCGACCCAGAAATACGTTCCGAAAAAACGAGCCGTTTCTTGGCGATGATGCTTCTCCTGCGTAGTGGTGATCATGTATTGAATAACCATCAATGCCCTGAGCCCAATATATCCGATCAGAAAAGGTATGTAATTTGAATCAAAATCGATATTGAGACTGGCGGTCATAATCAGTACAAAAAATAACTGCACAATCATAAATATCCGATCTTTGGTGCTGTCTTTGCCAAAGCGATTGTTGTATACACTTTGCCCGACCCAAGCCCACCAGATCGGAATAAAAATAAGTAAAAACTTACCTAACTGTTCGAGTGAAATGCCACCATGTTCTACATGAAGTAAGACATGGGTCGCTTTGGATACCGCAGCTACAAATAACAGATCATAAAACAACTCTAGCCAGGTCACCTTTTTTTCTAACATCAATTGCCCCCTCTTTCACCAAACTTATTTCCATATCTATTGTATAGAATTGGAAGAAAAGTGTCAGCTTATTATTTTAGCATTATCGTAATTGAGTAGTTGTTATATGTAAAAGTACAACCTAAAAGTCCGCTATCTAGAGTAACTGATAGCGGACGGTATACCTATACGGATTCATTTTCATACAGGTACTAGATTGTATTTAATTGCGGATCATATTCTTTATTTAGAAGTGTCAGACTTTTCCGATTCCCCCGCTTCACGACCACTATGCTGGATCGAATCAGGAATAAATAGATTGCGTCCAGGTAGTTTGTTTTCCCACATGATTGAATTATATAAACGCTCTGGATCGATCAGTGGAGAGCCACCATTGATACGTGGAATCGTCATAAGATCGGTATCACGTGTCACCAGACCAAGCTCAGTTGTAAAAGCATAACGAATACCTACGTTTTGAGCGACTTTCTTTACTTCTGGTGTATGCAATCCGTAAGGATACGCAAATGTATTAATCACATGAGGAGTAAGCGGACGAAGTGCTTCTACACAGCGTCTAAGATCGTTCTCAATCCGTGCTAGATAATGTTCATGGGTCTCGGTTACGCCATCTTTTACCAGTGGAGCTGTAAGGGCATCAGTAGTATCGCTTGTTTTATAATGTAATTTGTCGGTATGCGCTTGAACTTCCATATTCGGATCAGAGCTAGTCATATTTTTAATTTCGGCTTTGGTCATATGAGGAGTGGCTACAAGAGCGCCTTTACTGAAATCTCCTGTAATCACAAAGCTTACCCCCGGAATATGGCGCTCTTTCATAATCGGATACGCTGTAGTATAGAAGTTCTCATATCCATCGTCAAATGTAACTAAGACCGCATTATCCGGTACTTTGCCACCTTTCATAAAAAGACGGAATTGTTCCAGTGAAATAAAATTCATATCTTTAGAACGCAAATAATCCAATTGAGAAGCAAAAAGAGCAGGTGTAATAATATCTCCACCTTGTTTGATCGGATCAATATCATGATACATCAGTACAGCCACTTTATTTTGATAATGATCTTTTTTGGCAATCGAAGCAAATTGTTCTACAGGTGGAAGTTGATCTGCGGATAATGGTGGATTTACTGTTACGTTGGAAGTTCCTTGAATAGAATCTCCCAAGCGATCTGCTTGTGCAGTGGTAAAAGATGAGAAGAAATTTCGATCCGAATACACTGCCATCAAGATAAGCGCAATCGCTACTGTCGTTACAAGGCCCGTAACCACATACACAGATGTTTTGAATAATTTCATACATAGATCATCCTTTATTAGAAAGTGAGAGACATCCATAGACATAATATCGGAAAATAGAGAGTGGGATATAACATATATACTGTAAAAAATCATTCTGACTCGTATGTAGCGTATAAGATGCGTTTTGCAGCATTATATCGTACACTAAAAAGAAGTGATCTCATGTTCACATAATAGTACCATCTCTATATCGTTACGCCATGCCATAATGGGGATATAACATATATACTTATTTTTAAATCAAATTTTAACCAATGTAAACTGATATTATAGATCAAGTAATGAACGCAGAATGGAGCTGGAATATGAACTACCGGAATATGGAAGAATGTGTGAATGATCTGGAAAAAAACGGGCATCTGATTCGGATTCGTGAAGAAGTTGATCCTTATCTAGAGATGGCTGCGATTCATATGCGTGTATTTGAAGCAGGTGGGCCTGCACTGCTTTTTGAAAATGTAAAAGGTTCTAAATTCCGTGCTGTTTCTAATTTATTTGGCACTGTCGAACGAAGCAAATTTATTTTTAGAGATACATGGGAATCAACGCAAAATGTAATTGCTTTACGCAATAATCCGATGCAAGCACTGAAGCATCCTTTTCAATATGTAGGTACAGGGTTGTCTGCTCGCAAAGCATTACCTTTGAAAAAATCGAGTGGATTACCTGCCGACTTTGAAGAAATTCAGATTGCTGATCTACCGCTTATTCAGAACTGGCAAGATGATGGTGGAGCTTTTGTGACTTTGCCACAGGTTTACAGTGAAGATCCAGAAAAGCCCGGCATTATGAACTCGAATCTAGGTATGTATCGGGTGCAGTTGAATGGTAATGAGTATGAATTGAATCGGGAGATCGGTATCCATTATCAGATTCATCGGGGGATTGGGATTCATCAGGAGAAAGCTAATCGTCAAGGTAAACCGCTGAAAGTAAGCTGTTTTATCGGTGGGCCTCCAGCTCATACATTATCTGCGGTGATGCCTTTGCCTGAAGGAATGAGTGAATTAACATTTGCAGGATTGTTAGCAGGGCGACACTTTAGTTACAGTTATGTAGATGAATTTTGTATCAGTAATGATGCTGATTTTGTGATTACAGGAGAGATTTACCCGGATGAGACAAAGCCTGAAGGGCCGTTTGGCGATCATCTTGGATATTACAGTTTGACACATGAGTTCCCGATGTTACGAGTGCATAAAGTATACGCACGCAAAAATGCTATTTTCCCATTTACTGTAGTCGGCAGACCACCGCAAGAAGATACAGCTTTTGGTGCTTTGATTCATGAATTAACAGGTGGAGCGATCAAGCAAGAGATTCCCGGGGTCAAAGAAGTGCATGCTGTTGATGCGGCAGGTGTACATCCATTACTATTTGCAGTTGGTAGTGAACGATACACCCCTTACCAGAAAGTAAAGCAACCGGCTGAGATTTTAACGATTGCCAATCGGATTCTAGGTACAGGACAGTTGAGTCTTGCCAAGTACTTATTTATGACAGCGGAAGAAGAAGAAATATTGGATTCTCACGATGTTGAACATTTTCTTACTTATATTTTGAAACGAATTAATTTGCATCGTGATATTCATTTCTATACGAATACAACGATTGATACACTGGATTATTCAGGAACAGGATTGAATACAGGTAGTAAAGTGATTTTCGCTGCTGTAGGAGAGCCAAAGCGAGAGTTATGTACAGAAGTTCCGGCGATTTTACATGATCTACCACAATGTGGAACAGCTCATCTGGTCATGCCGGGTGTGGTTGCTTTGCAAGGAGCTAGCTTTGTAGATTATGAGCATAACGAACAGCAATTAAATGATCTATGTCAGGTGATTGCCGATCGTGGCGAATTACCAGATTGTCCATTGATTATTTTGTGTGATGATAGTCCATTTTTAAGTGCGACGATTGATAATTTCTTATGGGTTACCTTTACACGTAGCAATCCATCTCATGATATATATGGAGTAAATAGCTTTACTAAGCACAAGCATTGGGGTTGCGACAATGTCATTATTGATGCACGCACTAAGCCTCATCAAGCTCCACCATTAATCCCTGATCCTACGGTAGCGCAACATATTGAGCGACTATTTGTACAGGGAGCTAGTTTGAGTTCATTAGCCAAATCATAATCAACACAATCATAGAAATAATACTAAAAAGAACCTTTACTCTTACCTATAGAGAAAGGTTCTTTTTGCTGTAACAAGCATTTTCAAACGTTTTGTAGTTCAAATGGTAAGAAATGAAGAGTGAGAAAAGTTAAATATTGAAGCGATACATAGATGAATATACTATTTCTAAAAACTACAATGGAATATTAACTGACATATAATTTATAAAATTTGAAATTACATTCGTTATTTCTACCAATTTGCACCTTCTTATTTAGAAATGATGACAATAAATCTATCATTAACTTTTAAAAATAAGAATAATACATATATAATAAGTCTATTCCTTAGCAATTCTTACATCAAAATTCGAAAGTTGAAAATAATCTTTAATAAATAAAAGTAGAGTTGATATAGAACAATTCTGAATCATATAGATTTGTTCTATCTTCAAATAGATACAGAGCACAGGAAGGATGAGAGAGTATGAGCTTGGCAGAACTGAATCAACGTGTGAAAACAGACCTTTCTTATCTAGCATATGGAGGAGCCGATTGGGTACGTCCATTGCAACACCCTGAAGGACATGTCTATGATGTGGTTATTGTAGGTGGCGGTCAGAGTGGATTGGGTGCAGGTTTTGGATTGTTGCGTGAGCGGATATCGAATATTTTGATTATTGATGAAAATAAAGAAGGCGTCGAAGGCCCCTGGGAAACGTATGCGCGGATGGTAACGTTGCGTACACCCAAGCATTTAACTTCGATTGATCTAGGTATTCCTTCATTAACATTCCGTTCGTGGTGGGAAGCGCAGACAGGTGCAGAAGGATGGGAAGCAGTCAATAAAATTCCACGTGGAGATTGGATGAATTATCTACGCTGGTATCGTCAGATTCTGAATCTTCCAGTGCGTAATCATACACGCTTGAAGCGGATTGAACCGACTGAAGAGGGGGTTCATCGTCTGCATATTGAAAGTACACAATCATCAACTGAATCATCTACAGATATATTGTTAGCACGCAAAGTAGTGTTGGCAACAGGCATACAAGGAGGCGGAGAATGGCATGTGCCACCGATGATTCGTGATCATTTACCTGCACATCTCTATGCTCATACTTCGGCAAATATTGATTTCGAACCATTACGAGGTAAAAAAGTCGCTGTATTAGGCGGTGGAGCTTCTGCTTTTGATAATACGAATTTTGCACTTTCTCAAGGTGTCGGTGAAGCTCATGTATTTGTAAGACGTGAACATCTACCGCGTATTAATCCTATTCGCCAAATGGAAGTCTCGGGGATGATCGAACGGTTTGCCGCTTTACAAGATGAAGATAAATATGCAGCTATCGGGCACTTTTTCAAATATAATCAACCACCTACCAATGATACATTTGAACGTGCATCGGCTTGGGATGGATTTCAACTTCATTTAGGCGCACCGTGGCTAAAAGTAGAGCAAGTGGGCGACCAAGCTGTTGTCACTACACCTCAAGGTACATTTTCGTTCGACTTTTTAATTATCAGTACAGGATTGTTAAGTGATCCAGCGTTGCGTCCAGAATTGAAAGAGGTAGAACCTTATATTGCACGTTGGAGTGACAAATATACACCACCAGCAGAAGTTGCGAATCCACTATTGGATGCTCATCCTTATCTTAGTCTGGGGTTTGCATTACAGAGCAGGGATGAAGTAGGGAAAGACAAATTACATGGGCTGTATGTGTTTAACTATTCTGCATTGGTCAGTTGTGGGTTGTCGGCTTCTGCGATTTCAGGGATGCGCTTTGCGATACCGAAGTTAGTCGGGGCGATAGCTGACGAATTATTTTTAGATGATCGAGCAGATATTTTACATCAATTCTTTGCTTATGCAGAAGACGAATTTATCGGACAGTGGCCTAAAGTAGCCAACACTGTCGATGTATAATTTGTACAGTAACGCAGATTTCCTATAAAGATTTTGGATATACAACTAAACGAGCTTATGTATCCAAAAAGTGCTTATATGCAAAGAAGTTTAGCACATAAAAAAAACCTGTAAACACATAAAGCGTGCTTACAGGTTTTTTTGTTTGTATTCATTTTCTAGTTGATCTACATAATCTTTAGCTTCTTTCAGTCCCCAACCACGAACTTCCCGTACTTCTTTGATCGCTTGAATTTTTTTGTTTTCATGAGTCAAAAACAATATCCGTTCTTCAAATGAAGCTTGATCTATCGTTGAGGGTACGCTTGTATGTTCTGGAGCACTTGTAGACGATGAGAGAGGTTTGGGACGATGGGTAGAAGTCAGCCCTCCATTACCCGGTCGATTTTTGAGCCATTCTAGATCTGATTTCATTTCATTCAGCTGACTTTGCAAGCTTATGACGCGCAATAACAACAGTACGGACAACACAAGCGCAATTATAGCTACAATTTCATATGTATTCATTTGATAACTCCTTTCTATATGTACTCATCTACAAGAGTATAGCATAGATCAATTATAGGGTCATATGATCAACAGATTGAATATCATTTATACTATAAATAGATTAAATAATGATGCCTTTTGCCACATTATAACGTAAAATAATATAGTAGATTATCTACAGCATTTACATATGTAGCCACACAATAATGACTTTACGAATAATGACTTTACGAATGAAGCTATAGGGAGCGTATTAGATGGAAAAATTATTACAGCAGGTAACGGATGAATTAATCGCTAATGTGATAGTAGAAAGTTTTCATTTTATGGAGCCTGTAAAAGTAAAAAATGCACCTCAGCCATGGATTTTACTCGGTGCAGGGAATTATGCTGCTGTATTTTATCATCCTGATTATGAAGATTATGCTGTCAAAGTATATGCAGTCGGTAAGCCCGGCTTACAAGAAGAAGCTAAAGTATATGAAAAGCTAGGCGTACATCCTGCCTATTCTGCTTGTTATTATGTAGGGGCGAACTTTTTGATATTGAAACGTCTACGTGGTGTAACCGTCTATGAATGTATGAAAAAAGGGATTCTCGTATCCGAGCAAGCGATCAAAGATATTGATGCAGCAATAGATTATGCTCGCTCCAAAGGATTACGCCCTCACGATATTCATGGCAAAAATGTTATGGTCGAAAATGGACGAGGATTAATCGTCGATATCTCTGACTTTTACAAACAAGAAGAATGTA
This sequence comes from Paenibacillus sp. KACC 21273, assembly GCF_028736095.1. Taxonomy (NCBI): domain Bacteria; kingdom Bacillati; phylum Bacillota; class Bacilli; order Caryophanales; family Paenibacillaceae; genus Paenibacillus; species Paenibacillus sp. KACC 21273. The sequence goes on along the minus strand of NZ_CP117876.1, from coordinate 3,713,199 downwards.
AAATGTGGAGCGACTTCAAAAAAGCCTATTACCGTTTGTATTTACCAGTAGCTTCCCGCATTTTATTTCCTGTTCCTGGCGTCATGTTAGAAGGCGTACGCAAAGGCTATCAAGTATACCGCAAACGTAAAAAAGCCCAACTTGCCAGACACTGACTTTATGTAGTGTCTTTTTTTAGTTATACTCATACCTTATATAATAGAACAGAATGAAATCATATATTGATAAAGGAGAATATAATGGACATTACCCTTATACTATTTGCGATTATTGCTGTAGCTGGTTATACATTTATGTTTAAACTTACACGAATCATTAAGCCAGATATTGATTTTTCGGATAAAAGTTCGATAAGTATAGCATTTGTAATACTCATTTTAGCTATTTTATACTTTGTTTATTTAACTTCTTAAACTTATAAAGATGATACTTTTGGAAGAGCCAGTAACAATACATTAAATCAGCTAATGCGTATATTTATAAAGATAGTCATAGAAAATAAATACAACATACTACCGATTGTTTGTTTTTATCAAAAAGAAGGTAATAGATAGGATTATGATTGATGCAATCAATATTGAACTGGTTGCTCTAATGCTAGTGTTTAATAAGGAGGTCTAACTTATGATTCATCTTCCAGAACGGGTGGTACTGGCTAATCTACCGACCAAGATAGAAAAATTAGATCGTTTATCTGCACAGTTGCAAGGGCCTTCTTTGTATATCAAACGAGATGATCAGACAGGAACTGAATTTGCAGGTAACAAGATTCGTAAGCTGGAATATTGTATTCGTGAAGCACTGGATCAAGGGTGCGATACATTGATCACTTGTGGAGGGATTCAATCTAATCATTGTCGGGCTACCGCCGCGGCAGCAGCAAAGTTAGGCTTAAAAGCTATCGTTGTATTGCGTGGTGAGCAACCTGATACGTATGAAGGAAACGTTCTATTGGATCATTTGTTAGGTGCCGAAGTACGTTGGATTAGTAGTGAAGCGTATCGTGATCACCGGATGGATATTATGAATAATATTGCTAGTGAAGTCTCTGCACATGGACAACAAGCTTATGTTATTCCAGAAGGAGCTTCCAGTGGTATCGGTGCATTTGGATATTATACAGCGCTACAAGAAATCGTACAGCAAGAAAAAGAGTTAGGAATTTCATTTGATGCGATTGTTGTAGCATTAGGGTCGGGTGGGACACATGCTGGATTACTGCTAGCTCAACAACTACTCGAAACTTCGCACCGGATCATAGGAATCAATGTATGTGATGATGAACAATATTTTCAAAAAGCGATCTCTACAGTTATCCAAGAAAGTTCGCAATATATCGATCAACCTGTACATATACCGTTAAAAGCGATAGAAATCATAGACGGTTATGTAGGGAAAGGCTATGCTCAGAGTCAACCGCAAGAATTAAAATGTATCCAAGACTTAGCTTCATTAGAGGGTGTGATTCTTGATCCTGTATATACGGGCAAAGCTTTTTACGGGTTATTAGAAGAAATTCGCAAAGGCACATTCGAGGGTATGCAAAACATTTTATTTATTCATACGGGTGGTCTGTATGGATTGTTTCCACATGCTTCATCGTTTCAATTTTGAAAGTGAACACAAAAAAGTCTACTAAACACACAATAATAAAGTGTTAGCAGACTTATAAGTTCAGAAAAAATAAGTACAATATACGATATTGATTTATTTTAATATAAGTTTATATCGCATAAAATCTACAAAAAGTGATTATGCTGATGGTTTGTCTACTTCTGGAACGACTGGAGTAGCTTCTGCTGATTCGTCTTCTAGCTCAGCTTCAATCGCAGCAGATACTTTGATTACAACAGCTGTAGGATCTGTTAATACTTCAATTCCTTTATGGAATTCAAGATCAGATACTAATAAATGATCACCGATACCGACTTTGGTAATATCGACTTCAAATGCACTTAGCAAATCATCAGGCATACAGCGAACTTCAACTTCATACAATTCAACTTGCATAACGCCACCTTCGTATACACCAATAGGTTCGCCAGAGAAATGAATCGTTACTTTAGTGTCCATCGCTACATTCATATTCAATTGGTGAAAATCGATATGCAAGATTTTGCGACTAATCGGATCTTTTTGAATATGTTGAATCGTAACCGGCTTTTTACCTTTTTGCGGGATATCAGCCATAAGAATAGCACGAGGATTTTCTTTAATAGTAGCTAAAAATAATTTCTCTTCCACCATCACAGAAACACTACCAATGTCTTTGCCGTACACAGTAGCAGGAATATGACCACTGTTTCTTAGACCACGAATTTGCGAACCTGTTTGTTGGCTACTACGTTCATTTAATACGATAGCATTACTCATTTGTATTGCCTCCTTGGACATTCAAGAAAATTTTACGCAAAAAAAGCCGATTAGCAATGAATGTCTAATCAGCTCGCTATGCGAACACATTTTCTTGTTGTTATCTAATATGTTACTACAAGTTTAGTGCTTGTCAAATATGTTACCTTAGAAAGTCAATTATTTGACAACTTATCTATACAATGGTAAAGTTAGGGAAGCAGATAGGAACGGAAAGATACACATATCAGCTAAGAACATACATCATGACTACATTTAATAACGCACACTATAAATACACACTCCAATATAAAATCAACTCGATCTTAAGAAATAAAGATATCTTTATTTCTTTTTTGTTATTTGATTTTGGAAAAAAATATAATAAAAGGGAGATAATAACTATGAATGAAGAGACAACAAAACGCAATATTGTATTTTTGGGAACAAGTCTGCCAAGAGAATGCGGGTTGGCTACGTTCTCGCAAGATATGCTTGATGAAATCAAAAAAATAAATGACTTTAATCCACCGCATATTATGGCGGTTAATAATGATAAATCTTATGAATACGGCAGTCAGGTAATGGGTGAAATTAATCAATTTGAACGGGCAGATTACTTGCGAGCGGCTAATGATTTGAATCAATCCAATACAGATGTACTGGTTATTCAACATGAGTTCGGTATTTATGGCGGTGAAAGTGGAGAATATGTTGTCGAACTTGCAGCGCAGTTAACGATACCTTTTATAGTTATCTTCCATACTGTTCTATCTGAACCTAGTGATAAACAGCGTCAAATTATGAAACAACTTGCTGATCTTAGTTATAAAGTAGTAACAATGGTAGAGAATAAAGTACAGGACTTAATCGAAGTATATAATATTCCTGCTGAAAAAATAAAAATGTATCATCATGGTGTTCCTTTTGTTGACACAGGTAGTCGCACAGAATTGAAAGAGCGTTATGGATATAGCGATCGCCAAGTTTTATCTACATTTGGATTTTTGAGTCCAGGTAAAGGTATCGAATATGCTATTCAAGCGATGAGCGGTGTAGTCAAAACCCATCCAGAAGCACTTTATATTATCTGGGGCAAAACGCATCCTGTGGTTAAGCAACAAGTAGGTGAAGTGTATCGTCAGAAGCTAACTGATTTGGTATCTGAACTTGGACTTGAAAATAATGTTGCGTTCGTCGATCGACTGTTAACACAAGAAGAAGTGGTTCAGTCGCTAGTATTGTCTGATGTATATTTGACTCCTTATTTAGGCAAAGATCAAGCAGTTAGTGGCACGTTAGCTTATGGCATAGGGTATGGAAGAGTTATTATTTCGACTCCTTACCGTTATGCAATAGAAATGTTAGCAGACGGAAGAGGATTGCTAGCAGAATTTAACGACTCGGCTTCTTTGGAAACGCATATTTTGAATATATTAGATCATCCAGCACTTAAAGCAGAAATGGAAGAAAAAACGATGGCTTTAGGAAAAACAATGATGTGGAGCGAAGTCGCGAAGTCTTATGCTCAGTTGTTTCGTGAAGTCATGTCAAGCAGTTACGGATTAAAAGGGAGTGCAGTTTAAAATGGAAAATATCATCGATTCAACGCCAACATCTACTCTATCAGCACACTATTTACGACGCTTAACCGATGATACAGGTATTTTTCAACATACCAAATTTGGTATTCCTGACCGTTCAAAAGGATATACTTCTGATGATAATGCAAGAGCATTAATAGCAGCGGTATTACTATACAAAACCAAACAAGATCAAGCGTCTCTGGATCTTGTTCATACGTATCTTGCGTTTATCTATCATGCTCAAAATGAAAATGGTAGTTTCCGTAACTTTATGGATTATAATCGTACATTTATAGAAAAAACAGGTTCAGAAGATTGTCAGGGCAGATGCCTATGGGCACTGGGTGTAACGATTGCTGAACCTTCGATTCCAGATAATTTGCAGAATACGTGTAAATTTATGATTAATCGTGCGCTTCCCTTTTTAGAAAATATCCGCGCGCCAAGAGCGATCGGTTATGCATTAATTGGTCTGACGACGATGTTAGAAACACCGGATGCACTAACCTATACATTCCCATTTGCTACAGGGGAAAGATCAGGAGCTTCTTTCTTACCACGTGCACGAATTGAAGCATTGATTCAGAATATGGGTATTCGTCTGCATAATCTATATCAAGGTCATGCTAGTGCAGATTGGCATTGGTTTGAAGATAAAGTGACTTATGGTAACGCTATGTTACCATGGGCTTTGTTCAAAGCATCTCAAGTTTCGAATACAGCCGCTTTTCAGCAGACAGCGCGAGAAAGCTTAGATTTTCTAGCAGAATTAACATTTACAGATGAAGGTTATTTCAAGCCGATTGGTAGTCATGGTTGGTTACAGCGTGGGAAGCCTGCTGCACCGTATGACGAGCAACCGATTGAAGCTTCGGAAATGTTAATGGCTTGTTATGAAGCGTACAAAGTGCTTGGCGTGCAAAAGTATCATGATCAAGCTTTGCTATGTTATCAGTGGTTCCACGGTCGCAATTCACGCAATGAATCGTTGATCGATCGTCAAACAGGTGGATGTTATGATGGAATTCATGCGGTAGGTTTAAATCTCAATCAAGGGTCAGAGAATATCGTCTCTTACTGCATGGCTCATGCGGTGATGGGTAATGAATAGATTTGCAACGATTCTGGCAGGTGGTGGAGGTACAAGATTCTGGCCTCTATCCCGTCAAGATCTTCCCAAACAATTATTAAATATCAGTGGTAACGATATTATGTTAAATGATACAATTCAGCGCTTTGATGGAGTTATCCCTATGGAGAATACGATTATTGTGACTCATCGTTCTCAAGCTGTTTTACTGGAAAGTATTATGCATACCAGTGTGCAAGCTTCTAATATTCTTGTCGAACCTGTATCCAAAAATACAGCCGCCAGTATTTTGCTAGCGGCTCTCTATATCGAAAAAAATCATGGGGATTCGTTAATGATTGTTTTTCCTTCCGATCATCATATTACTCAGGAAGAAAAATTTCGTGCTAAATTAGAAGAAGCATGCCAAATTGCTATGGAAACTGATAAAATTGTGACTATAGGAATTAAGCCTACTTTTGCAGCAACAGGCTATGGTTATATTTCATGTAAAAGTGAACCTATGATGAGTGTACCTTGTCCTGTATATGAAGTGGCTGAATTTGTAGAAAAGCCTACGTTTGTCAAAGCGAAGTCTTATCTGGAAACGGGTCATTATCTATGGAATAGTGGTATGTTTATCTGGAAAACGTCTACGATTATTGATAATTTTAAGCGTTTTCTGCCGAGATTGTACAAAACGATGGTTCCTTTGATTGCTTATCTAGGAACAGATCAAGAAGAAGAAATGATCAATCAGATTTATCCGCTATTGCAAAACATTTCGATCGATTACGGTATTCTAGAACGTTGTGATGAAGTGGTTGTGCTTGAAGGCGATTTTGGTTGGAATGATATCGGAAGCTGGGATGCATTGGGAGCTATTTTCCCACCGGATGAAGAAGGCAATATTGTCAAAGCCAATTATGTAGGTATTGATACGCGTAATTCGATTATTTATGGAGAAAAGCGATTGATTACTACGATAGGAATTGACCATTTAATTATTGCTGATACGGAAGATGCGTTGTTGATCTGTGCCAAAGATCGTGCGCAAGATATCAAAGATATGGTAATCATGCTAAAAGAAAAAGGACTTCAGGAATATACCTGAGAAAGGTTGCCTCTTACCTCATGATGAAATTAGAATGGGATATCAAAACGTGCCGGGAACTACTGCTAGAATATACACCTGCTAAGGAAAAAGGAACCAAGATTCACTTTACAGGAGTAGATAATCTGGATGTGTATAATATTACAGCTCCGTTTTGGAATGAAGGCGAATTGTATATTGCTGGACGTGTCGAAGCAAGAAATTCCGAAGATTCTGAAGTAATCTTTTTTACTCGTAATGGAGATGTCTGGGAACCAAAAGAAGATTTAACTCCGTTTCAATTACAAGATCCATTTATTACAAGGCTGGATAATGAATTGATTTTTGGTGGCGTTGAAATTTATCGTAACCAAGAACCAGATCACAAAATCATCGGATGGCGTACTTTATTGTATCGAGGCAAAACAATTCGTGATTTTGAATATGCAGTCAGTGGGCCCTGGAGTATGAAAGATCTTCGTCTCAATGAAATGGCTGATGGTAATATAGCTGTTTTTTCTAGACCTTTTGGTGTAGAAGGGGCAGTAGCTTTGATTGGATTTGGTATTTTTGAATCGTTCCAAAATTTATCAGAGTCTAATATTATCAGTGCTCCTGTATTTAAAGATCAATTTGATAAAAATGAATGGGGCGGCGCTAACGAAATTCATTTATTGAAAAATGGCTTATTGGGTGTATTGGGGCATATAGCGTATCGAGACGAACAGAAAATGCTTCATTATCATGCGATGTCTTTTGTCGTGAATCCATGGACACGTGAGAAATCTGCAATGAAAATTATAGCAGTTCGAAGTGATTTTCCTGAAGGACCTGCTAAGCGTCCTGATCTGGTAGATGTTATTTTCAGTGGCGGAATGACTCGTGAAGCGAATGATCGTGCGATCTTGTACGTAGGTGCTAGCGATGTAGAATCGTATTGTCTGGATATTCCTGATCCATTTACAGAGTACGAGCAGATTGTTCTGGCAGAAGCGATGTCATAAGAGTCTATCAAGAACTTATTTTAGATAGAAGTACGATACAAATAAAGAAGGCTATCTCCTGTCAGTAATCTGATAAGGGATAGCCTTTTATTTATGATCAGATTAAGCTTTCCGATCATTGGTATAGAAACGCTCCCAATTAGAATAGAGATCAATAACGTACATATGATGGAGATGGCTTTATAAAATGTATTAGTTTACCGAAAAGAATAATAGTGAATCTTATCAAACAATCCAATTTCCTCCAAATATTTATCAAAATGTGAACGAAAACAGTCATTGATTGAATTTTTATGGATTATTTTGAACGAAAATGATTGTTTTTTGTTAGGTTTGTGATACGATAGTTGGAGTTGGAGGAATGAACATGCTGACAGAAGAACGCTACCATTTAATTCTACAGCGCTTACAGGAACGAAGCATAGTTAAATTACAAGAATTAGTTGATATTTTAGGTGCTTCTGAATCAACGATTCGACGTGATCTTATCGATCTTGAAAGTCGCCAACTGCTAAAGCGTATACATGGGGGAGCAGCCCTAGTTCATCAAAAAAGCCAGGAACCTGGTATGGACGAAAAAACATTCACAAACGTTCAACAAAAAGATGTAATCGCCAAATTAGCAGCACAAGAGCTTTTGGATGGAGAATGTATCTATCTAGATGCAGGTACCACTACGCTTGCCATGATTCCTTATATTGAAGCCAAAGACATTACAGTCGTGACCAATGGATTGTCTCATGTAGAAGCGCTCGTTCATCAACAGATCCGCAGTTATTTGTTGGGAGGGATGATGAAAATGCATACTAAAGCCGTTATTGGAAGTATAGCGCTCCAAAATATGGACAACTTCCGCTTTGATAAATGTTTTCTCGGAGCAAACGGTATTGATGCAGAGATGGGATATACGACTCCAGACCCTGAAGAAGCTCTAATTAAAAGACGTGCACATGAATTGTCCAGTCAGACGTATATATTAGCTGACTCTAGTAAGATCGGTGAGATTACGTTTGCCAAATTGTTTAGTCTTAATGAAGCCGTATTGATCACAGAAGCGATGCCAGAACAATGGCAACGTTCGATTGCTCAAAAAACTAAAATAATCGAGGGATAACCATGATATATACAATAACGCTTAATCCTTCCATAGACTATATCGTGGAAGTGGACGAATTGAAGTTGGGTGACTTGAACCGCATGAAGCGTGACTTAAAGCTTCCGGGTGGTAAAGGCATTAACGTATCTCGTATTTTGAATCGTTTGGATGCACCGAATACAGCACTTGGATTTGTCGGTGGATTTTCCGGTCAATATATAGAAGATAAACTTCATGCTGAACATATTTCGACTGATTTTGTTCATGTGGCAGACGATACACGTATCAATGTAAAGCTCAAGCATGGAGAAGAAACAGAGATTAATGGTCAAGGGCCGAATATCAGTACGGAAGAAGCTGATGCGCTGGTAGCCAAATTATCTCAATTGCACAAAGAAGACGTGGTTGTTCTTTCAGGAAGTGTACCCCCGTCTTTGGGAGCGAATTTCTATGATCGTCTGATCGAAGTATGTAAGCAGACAGGAGCAGAATTTGTAATTGATACGACAGGGCCAGCATTGCTCAAAGCACTTGCAGATCGTCCATTATTAGTGAAGCCTAATCATCATGAATTAGCAGAACTGTTCAGCGTTGTGATTGCAAGTCGTGAAGATATTATTACGTACGGTCGCAAATTGCTAGAACTTGGCGCTCAACATGTATTGATCTCGATGGCTGGTGACGGCGCATTGTTGATTACGCCGGAAGAAGTCTATCATGCTAATGTACCTAAAGGAACCGTCAAAAACTCTGTCGGAGCAGGCGATTCTATGATCGCTGGATTTACTGGTACACTGGTATCGACTCATGATCCTCTTGAAGCTTTCCGTACAGGTGTTGCTTCTGGTAGTGCAACTGCTTTTTCAGATGATCTAGCGACACGTGAAAAAATTGAAGAATTACGTCCACAAGTTACTATTGTTACATTATAGAAGCTATTGATTGAATCCAATAAAGGAGTGTAACCTAATGAGAATTACCGATCTAATGATCAAAGAAACGATGATCATGGACTTACAGGCAACAACCAAAGAAGCTGCGATTGATGAATTGATCGCTAGTCTTGCAACCAGTGGAAGAATCAATGACAAAGTACTATTTAAAGAAAAGATTTTGAAACGTGAAAGCGAATCAAGTACGGGTATCGGTGGCGGTATTGCGATGCCTCATGCCAAAACAACAGCGGTAAACGAGCCTACAGTTGTTTTTGCCAAAAGTACAAGAGGGGTAGATTACGAGTCTCTTGATGGTGAACCTGCTCATTTGTTCTTTATGATTGCAGCACCAGAAGGAGCAGCAAATACACATTTACGTACATTAGCTGCGCTCTCTAAGCTACTGATTGATAGCGATTTCATCGAAAAATTGATGAATACAACCAGCCCTGAAGAAGTATCCGCACTTTTCGATACACAACAAGCTGAAAAAGAAGCAGCGGAAAAAGCAAAAGCTGAAGCTAAAGCAGCAAGAGAACAAGCCAAACAACAAGAAAATGCAACAGTGCAACAAGCAGAAGCTACGCTGGAAGGCAAAGACAACAAACCATTCGTGGTTGCTGTTACCGCTTGTCCTACAGGGATTGCTCATACCTTTATGGCTGAAGACGCATTGATCAAAAAAGCGCAAGAAATGGGCGTAGAGATCAGAGTCGAAACAAACGGTTCCGAAGGTGCTCAGACTGTACTAACTGACGATGAAATTCGTCGTGCAAGTGGTGTTATTGTAGCCGCTGACAAAAATGTAGAAATGGCGCGTTTTGATGGTAAGCCTGTTTTACAAAGACCGGTTAGTGATGGTATTCGCAAATCCGAAGAGTTGATTCGCAAAGCGATGAATGGAGACGCTCCGATCTATCATAGTGCTGGAGGCAAATCGTCTTCTGAAGCTTCATCTTCAAATGAAAAAACAAAAATAGGTAGCAAAATTTATAAAGACTTAATGAATGGTATCTCTCATATGTTGCCGTTCGTTGTCGGTGGTGGTATTTTACTTGCGATCTCGTTCTTAATAGAGCAGACTGCAGGCGAGAATAGCCAAATCTTCAAGTTATTGCAAACGATTGGTGGCGGAGAAGGCGCATTCTTCTTCTTGATTCCAATCCTAGCTGGTTTTATCGCAATGAGTATTGGGGATCGACCTGCATTAATGCCTGGTATGGTCGGCGGTCTAATGGCAGCGAACTCTAACGCTGGTTTCCTCGGCGGTCTAGCGGCTGGTTTCTTGGCAGGTTATGTGATCCTTGCTCTACGTAAGTTACTTGCTGGATTACCAAAAACATTAGATGGTCTCAAACCGATTTTGTTATATCCTGTACTTGGTCTGTTAATTACCGGTACGATTGCGTACTATATCTTTGATCCAATCTTTGGTGGTATTAATACGTGGTTGGTTAACGTCTTGAATAACCTGGGAACAGGAAATGCTGTTATTCTAGGTCTGATCTTAGGCGGAATGATGTCAATCGATATGGGTGGGCCATTTAACAAAGCCGCTTATGCGTTTGCGATCGGTGTGTTTACATCAAGTGGTAATGTAAATGGTACAATGATGGCGGCTGTTATGGCAGGCGGTATGGTTCCTCCACTTGCGATTGCTTTGGCTACTACATTCTTCAAAAACAAATTTACAGAGCAAGAACGTAAGTCTGGTCTAACTAACTATGTACTTGGATTGTCCTTCATAACAGAAGGTGCGATTCCTTTTGCTGCAGCGGATCCATTACGTATTCTAACGTCTTGTATTATCGGTTCTGCAGTTGCAGGGGGCTTGACGCAATTCTGGGGAATTAATATTCCTGCACCTCATGGTGGGATTTTCGTAGCAGCTCTTGCTAATCATGCTTTACTATTCTTATTAGCTGTTGCCATTGGCGCTGTTATTTCTGGTTTGATTTTAGGAATATGGAAAAAAGTACTTGTAGCTAAATAATAAAAGATAATACTCAAAACCTCTGTGTGAAGATCAAGCTGATTGGATATAGCTAATGTTCTTCTCACAGAGGTTTTTTTGGTATCGTTGTGCAAAAGTAACACATTTAAATGTCGAATTTTGTATTGTATGACCATTTCATAAAATAAATAAAGAAAATGAGCGAATTCATGCAAATAAATGTAAATATTAGGCAAGATAATGACGATATATAATCTATAACTCCTAGTATATTAAATAGTTCAAAAGAATTATAAAAATCTATTTACAGTCTATGAAAACGCTGTTATAATCAAAATCAATCAATAGTAATCACAAACGATCACGAAAATTGTCGAAAAAAATCAGTAAACGATCATCATCGATCATGTGAACATGTTCAACGTCATTATTAGCTAACATATGTAGACAGGTGGAATGTCCCATGCTTTTTGAAGAAGAACGAAAGCATAAAATGGTTCAATATTTACAAGAGAATCACCGGGCATCTGTTCAAGAACTAGGGGAAGCTTTTGGAGTATCAGATTCAACAGTTCGTCGGGATCTCAAAGAGTTAGAAGATGCAAGGCGATTGAAAAGGACACACGGGGGAGCCGTATCACTGCAAAGTGTTAATTTTGAACCCAATATGGTAGACAAAGAAGATTCTTTTCGAGAAGAGAAAGAGCGCATTGCGAAACGAGCGGTAGAGATGATCCATCAAGGTGATACGATCTTGCTTGACTCGGGAACGACAACTCTTCCATTAGCAAAAGAATTAAAGCATATGTCCGGTATTCGAGTAATCACGAACTCGGTCATTGTTCTTAGCGAACTTCGAGATTGTCGGAATATTGAATTGTCTATTATTGGCGGATTGTTAAGGCCAGACACACTAGCATTTGTTGGGCCGATAGCAGAACGTTCACTTGATATGGTACGTGTAGACAAAGCTTTTATTGCAACAAACGGTCTGGATCTCAAAGAAGGTGTAACCACCCCTAATCTGACAGAAGCTGCTATTAAGCGCAAAATGATTGATATTGCTAAGCAAGTTATTTTATTAGCAGATCATAGCAAGATTGGTAATATCGCTTATGCCAAATTTGCAGACGTATCAGAGATTGACCATTGTATTATGGATGATGGAGTACCGCTTCATATTATTCATCAACTGAAAAAGCTAGGTATAGGTGTAACGATCGCTTAACTACACGTTGGGATCAGAAATACATGATACATCATGATGAATTTGAAAGCGTTTTAACAAAGGCGATAAAGGTTAGACCATTACTCATTATAAGGGGATATTACCATGAAAAAATTATTGGCTGTTACCGCTTGTCCAACCGGTATTGCTCACACGTACATGGCTGCTGAGTCATTGCAAAAAGCTGCAGATCAAAAAGGTGTACCGATCAAAGTAGAAACTCGTGGTGCAGTTGGAGTCGAGAATGGTCTAACCGCTCAAGAAATCGCTGAAGCACATGCTATTATTATCGCTGCTGATACAGATGTAGATGAAGATCGCTTTGCAGGCAAACCTGTTATTCGTGTAGCAGTTGCACAAGGGATCAAAGTTCCAGGAGAATTAATCGATCGTGCATTAGCTAAAGAAGCTTCCAGTGGTCTTGCTGCTTCACCAACAGCTACACCTGAAGAAAATGCAGGTCGTAAGCCTAATATGTTCTACAAACATTTAATGAATGGTGTATCCAATATGTTACCGCTTGTTATTGCAGGTGGTCTGATTATCGCATTCTCATTCTTATTCGCTTTCACTAAAGGCGGAGTCGATCAAGTAGAGGGTTCGTTCGGAGCTGCGTTATCCACAATTGGTGGCGCTTCAATGGGACTTATGGTTATCGTATTATCTGGATTCATTTCATTCTCTATCGCTGGTAAACCCGGACTTGCACCTGGTTTGGTAGGCGGTGTACTTGCTAAAGATATGGGCGCTGGATTTATCGGCGGTATTATCGCAGGTTTTGTAGCTGGTTATATTGCACATTACTTGATCAAAACAATCAAAATGCCTAAAAATTTCGAAGGTCTCAAACCTATTCTAATCGTTCCTGTATTGTCTGTACTTGCTATTGGTCTATTGATGGTCTATGTTATCGGTCAACCGATTGAATGGTTGTTGACAGGTTTGACAGCTTGGTTGACGAATATGGGTGCAGGAAATGCTATTATTCTAGGAGCTATTCTTGGTGCAATGATGGCACTCGATATGGGTGGTCCTTTCAACAAAACCGCTTATACTTTTGCAGTAGGATTGCTAGGTGCTTCTCTTTATACGCCAATGGCGGCTGTTATGGCAGCAGGTATGACTCCACCACTTGGTATTTGGTTAGCAACTGTTATTGCTAAAAATCGCTTTACCAAAGAAGAGCGTGAAGCTGGTAAAGTGGCTTCGATCCTGGGGCTATCGTTTATTACCGAAGGTGCTATTCCGTTCGGTGCGGCTGATCCGATTCGTGTTATTCCTTCCTTTATGGTAGGTTCGGCTGTAGCTGGTGCATTATCAATGTACTTCGGTGCAGGTCTACATGCTCCTCATGGTGGTGTATTCGTTCTCTTTATCCCGAATGCAATCGATCATTTGCCACAGTATGTATTGTCTATTGTTATTGGTACTGTCGTTACAGCGTTGATGGTCTTGTTGCTTAAACGCAAAGCACCTGCTAAATTATAAGTAATTATAATTCACTACAAGCGACCGGAACGATGATTTGTCCGGTCGCTGTCCATATTTTTATTATTTTCGCTTAGGTTCTACCAGTTAACTATAAGATGATGACTATTAGAAGGAGTGACACTACCCATGAATATCAGCGAACTATTAAGCACAGAAAGTATATTTTTACCTTCTACAGCAACAACACGTGAAGAAGCGATTCAACAAATGGCAGCAGGTATGAAAGCTTCTGGAGCAGTTACGGACGAAGCAGCTTATGTTGATGCGGTTATGGCACGTGAACAACAAAGTTCAACAGGTATTGGTTTTGGCGTCGCTATTCCTCACGGCAAGTCATCAGGGGTTGCCAAAGCAGCATTAGCTTTCTCACGCTTTGCAGAACCGCTTGATTGGGAATCTTTAGATGATCAGCCTGCTCAGATTGCATTTATGATCGGTGTACCTGAAGCCAATGCAGGAAATGAACATTTGCAGATTCTGGTAGCTCTTTCTCGCAAATTAATTCATGAAGAATTTCGGGCTGAATTGATTAACGCTCAGAGCAAGCAAGAAATTATAGATATTTTAACTCGTACGATTGGTTAATCCTAATCGGATAGAATAGATATGTAAATAAAAGCGTATTGCCTGTTTATAGGTGATACGCTTTTTTTAGTATACGTTGGCATCATCATCTATTGATTCTGATCTCTACATCTAAAATAGATACGCGTTTGAAAGTCATACATACGGTTAATGAAGATTATCTGATTCCAAGCAAATCAACAAGAAGATGAATCTAATACAAAGGTGGAACATAATGAGTAAATGGGTAGAATTTAGCCAGGCTTCGCGGTTGCATTTTGTGCCTTTGATGGCGATTTGTGTAGTGCAGGGAGCTTTAGCAGCATGGATATGGAATGATCAATTTAGCGTACTGATTTTCCTTTTAACATTGATTGGTTCAAGTGCAATACATATTTTTTCGATGATGATTAATGATCTATGGGATTATCGCAGTGGTGTTGATGTTGCGGCTTATCAATCCGAAGAATCGATTTCGACAGATTCAGGATATCTGACGACTGGTAAATGGAGTGAACAAACATTTGCAAAAGTAACATGGAGTATGCTCGCTATCACGATCGTCTGTGCAGTAACATTATACTTTTTAAGTGGATGGGGCGTGTTATTACTCGGAGGAATTGGCGGATTGCTTGCTTTATTTTATGTCGTTCCCCCGATCAAATATGGATATATCGGTAAAGGCAGTAGTGAACTGGCGCATGTATTATGTTTTGGCGTGTTCCCGGTGATGGGCGCTTATTATGTGCAGACAGGTCATTTTGATATACGGTTATTCTTTTTATCATTGCCTATGGGATTGCTAACGACATTGACCTTTTTTAATCATCACTTCTTACACTGGAAAACAGACAAACAGGTTGGTAAACGTACATTGGTCGTGGTATGGGGAGAACGAAAATCGTTTCGCTTTTCGATTTTCTTATTATGTCTGGCTTTGTTCAGTATTTTGCTCTGTGTACTTGTCGGCGGTTTGCCGATCTACGGTATTCTTGCGCTGTTAACAGCTATTCCGTTATGTCGTATGTACCAGCATATGAAAAATAAGCGCAACTTACAGACACATCAGCAATTATTATGGTTGTCATTACGAACTTCGCTACAATGCGGAACAGTGATGATTTTAGTATTGTTAGTCGGGCGCTGGATATGGTTTATGTAAAAATAGATCCTACTTAAACAGGTTAAACAAAAAAGATATCTATAATAAGATGTCTTTTTTTGTTTAGCAAAGCCAAAATGATTTTAAAAGATAGACATAACTACAAAATTTTTCTAAAATGTATGTACAAGTTAGATGTAAAAGCGCATAATTTAATAAATGATATGTACAAGTTGAAAAATATTGTAAGCGGTATCTTGATTATACAAAAGGGGATGACAACATGAAGCAGCCATCATTATCTATTAACGAGCAAATTACGATCTGGAATCAAAAGTCAGCTTTAATTGCAGGTAATCAATCTTTTGAGACGATAGGGATTCATATTGAATTAGAAGCAGGAGCTATTCGAAAGTTACCCGCATATATCCATACCGAGCGTTATCAGCATATTATGGTTGTCTATGATAAATTCACATATGAAGCAGCTGGTCGGCAAACGATAGATTTATTGCAAAGTATTGAGGTAGGTATCACAGAATTAGAGTTACGTGAAAATAAAGTAGGCGATGTAATTGCGGATGAAGCGACAATTGTACAATTGTTGTTAGCTGTTACTCCTCAGACCGATGCAATTGTAGCGATTGGTTCAGGAACGATTCATGATGTTGTGCGAATTGTCAGTCACAAAATGAATAAGCCATTTTTGTCTGTTCCTACTGCGGCTTCGGTAGATGGATTTACGTCTGCTGGCGCACCACTTATTGTGAATGGAACCAAAGAAACATTTCAAGCCAAAGCACCAGAAGCTATTTTTGCAGACATTAATATTTTGATCAATGCTCCGCAAACATTAACCGCCGCAGGATTTGGTGATATGTTAGGCAAATGCACCTCATTAGCAGATTGGAAAGTATCCCGTGATCTTGGAAAAGAACCTTATAATCAGTTGGTATACGATATTACAGAAGAAGCGCTTCATCAATGTATTGAAAAAGTAGACTTGATTGCTTCAGGTAGTGCAGAAGGTATCTATACGGTTATGTATTCATTACTTGCTTCAGGAATAGCTATGTTGATCGCCGATCATTCGCGCTCAGCGTCAGGGGGAGAACATCATATTTCTCACCGCTGGGAAATGGAACTGATCAAAGGTGGACACAGACAAATTTTACATGGAGCCAAAGTAGGAGTAGCATCAGCACTTCTAGCCGATCATTATCGTCAATTAGCAATCGATCATCCAGAAGTTCAAGCTTTTGCCGCTTACAAAGATATCCCAACTAGCGCACAGATGAAGCAGTGGTTATCCGCAGTAGGTGGGCCAAGTGAATACGAACAATTAGATATGCCATCTGAATGGTTAGAACTGGCTCTACATTCCGCTCACACGTTACGTAACCGCTATACAGGGCTAAAATATATGAATGAACATCAATTGATCTAATCAGTTGTGTTTATGGTAAAATAAAATATCTTATATCTTTATCAATCGTTCGGAGGAATTATGGCCGCAAAATACAGACAAGTTCGAGATGAAATATTATCGTGGATTCATTCATCCAAATTATTACCAGGTAGCCGATTGCCTTCGGAACATGAGATTGCTGATCAATTCAGTGTCAGTCGACAAACGGTACGTCAGGCTTTAGGAGAATTGGTGCGAGAAGGCTGGTTGAACCGGATGCAAGGCAAAGGGACATTTGTTGCTGATCCTGCTGTCAAATCAGTCGATGACAACAAAACGGTAGGTGTGATTACTACGTATATTTCGGATTATATTTTCCCCCAAATTGTGCAAGGTATCGAAACGAGACTACGTAGCGAAGGATATCGTCTACTGCTAGCGAGTACAGAGAATGATCCAACCAAAGAGCGCGAGTGTCTTGAAATGATGCTCAATCAGTCTCCTGCGGCTTTGATTGTAGAACCTACTCGAAGTGGAGAACGCAGTGCCAATCTCAATTATTTTCTTACTATTGAAAATCGTTCAATACCTTATCTGATGATTAATGCGAGTTATGAAGAAATGGATTCCGCATGTCTACGAATGGATGATGAACGTGGAGGGTTTTTGGCGGCTCAACATCTGATAGAACTGGGACATCAACGGATTGCTGGCTTTTTCAAAACAGATGATATGCAAGGCGTACGCCGTATGAAAGGATTCGTTGCGGCGCATCGTAAGCATGGGATTGCTTTACAACCATCATTGATTTTTACGTATACTACAGATGACAAAAGCACTGCACCGATTCAACAAGCACAACAGCTTATTAAGCAATCTGCTCAAGAGCGTGCAACTGGATGGGTACTATATAATGACGAATTAGCTATTAATCTGCTTCAAGTTGTGCGTGAAGCCGGTCTTTCGGTACCGAATGATCTATCGTTAGTCGGATTTGACGATTCTTTTCTAGCTACAGCTACAGAAGTGAAGCTAACAACACTTAGTCACCCCAAGCATGCATTGGGAACAGCGGCAGCAGAAATGATTTTGCAAATGTTAGATGGAGAACAACGGGGCTTAGGCGAAAAGATACATACCCCTGAGCTGATTATTCGTGAATCCACATCATCTCCTGCTGTAATACCCACATAACTGTATGGATCAGTGAAGATCTCTGGATAAGCTAGATTGTAATTAGGAGTGTATGTATGAAATCATTAGAACAAGCATTATCACAATGGGTACAGACTCATCATCAATATAAAGTTAGCGGGCAATATATACCTGTATCGCCGGATACATTGCAGCACCAATGGCCGGATACAATTCCAAGTTCACCTGAATTGGATTATTATCTAAGTCATTATGAACCGTCTGATGTACTCGTTGAGACTGGATTTGCTCCGATTATATTCTGGTCTATCGATCAGTTGCAACAAGCATTAATTGGTTATCGCTGGGTAGGCATGTCAGAGCCTTTTACAGAAAGCGATACATGGCGTGCAGACTTTGTGATTATTGCAGATGATCTGGGCAAAGGTAATCCTATTATCGTCGCAACCAGTGAAGAAGGGACGCCTGTATATGCAGGGTATGATGCAGGCGAGCCTTTTTTGATTGCACCTACACTGGCAGATTTTTTTGTAGCGATGAGCTTACTTGTTGAGGTTGTATACGGATCATTTGAGATTTTTGAAATAACAGATGATGATAGTGTAGTGCTACCAGCGTTTGAAGAACAGCTCAAGACTGCAATTGAACCGATTCTGGGAGCGGAATTATTTGCGAATTTCTATGATTACTTTTACGGATAATCGTTATTTATGGTTCGATAGCGACATATCTATAGAACAGACACAATAAAAACTCCGCTTCTCACTAGATATCGTGGGAAAGCGGAGTTTTTGTGCTGCTTATTTGGTTGTACCTATACATTCAATGTGAATATGCTAAATTACGCTTGAGATTTTTCATCTTCGCCCAATACACAGTCAGCGAATAAGACGGATTTGGGAATACGGAAAAATTGTTCTGTTTTTTCTTGAAATGCTGGTGAAGGCAGTGTAGCTTGATGTAACCATTTACGGAAAGTACCTGGATGAACACCAATCCAATGGCTAACATCGGTGACTGATAGATCATGTACCATACATAAGCCTGTCAAAATGTGATTGCGTACTGGCGAACGAGTAATCGTTCTTTTCATAAAGCGAGATGGTTCTTGTTGGCAAATCACAGGGCTATTATTGATCACCTGCTGGTTAAACAAAATGTGGTGCGGGTATCCCAATTCCCGGCATACTTTTTCAAGATTGGCTTTGCCAGGGAGGCGGCCTTCATAGACCCAAGCGCTTACGCTTCGTGATGAAACCGATAACCGTTCTGCAAGCTCAGATAGTTTGATATCATTGACCATGAGCACAGCGAGCAATACTCGATTGCGGATTTGACAACGTGTTGGTCTGCGGAATCGCTTCACTCGCACTCCTTTGCCGAGGTACTTACGGTTGATCAGAGACCACGCCTCTATAAAGTGTCGTTCTGGTTGATTAGGCATATTTCCTCCGATTAATCTATTTTTTCTTGATATTAGGTTTAGTGTCCTTTCAACATCCTACAACACCCAGACGCTCGTTTCAAGCTGACATGGTCACTATTTTTGACCATTTAAGAATATTTATCAAATAAGAATGATTATAAGCATATTTACTTATCCAAATCAGTAAGATGGATCACAACCATCTGCTTTATTTTAATAGAAGTCATTGATATTTGAAGCGTATCAAATAAGATGGAAAAGTGATTTTTATATCCTTTTTTTGGAAGATATATCGCTATCATTTATAAAATACACAGAAGACTGGAGAAAAAAACCAGATATTTTTGCGTATAGACAGAAGTCTGCTTTTTCCTTGATATCACTCACTTTTGGAAGGATATCGATGAACATACAGGTTGTTATTTGAAAAAAATAAATCCATTTCTGATACATTTGTTGTGTAATGGGGTATTAAATAAGACGATAGCCAATTTGCTTACTAAATTGGTTGCAACATTAAAAAACTAACATACAATCGTTTTATATTATTAGGAGGCCAATACTTATGAGTACAAGTCATGAAAAACTTACAGCAACAAAAAGAGAAAGTTCAAAACGTTCTGAAATGCGTGAACTTCGTCTAAAAGGACGCGTTCCAGGTGTAGTATATGGCCCAGATTTGGGCAGTGTTCCTGTACATGTAGATTCCAAACAACTTCTAGCTCACGTTAAACGTGGTGGAGCAGAAATGTTCTCACTTGCTGTAGAAGGTGGAAAAGAAGTACAAGTTCTTATTAAAGATGTGCAACGTGTAGACGGTCGCATCTTGCATGCTGACTTTATGCAAGTTTCCGATACTAAACCAATTCATGTAACCATGCCAATTGACTTCCACGGTGAAGCAATCGGTACTAAATCTGGTGGTGTATTACAACATCAAGCAACAGAATTAGAAGTAAGCGGTTTGGCTAAAAACTTGCCAAGTAGCCTTGAAGTTGATATTTCCGCTTTGGAAATCGGCGACAGAGTAACTGCTGGCGATGTTAAATTGCCTTCTGGCGTTACATTGGTATCAAGTGAAGAAGAGATCATCGCTTCTGTTATCGTACCTCGTGTAGCTGAAGAAGATCTTGAGCCTACAACCGCTGAAGAAGCTGAAACTACTGATGCTTCTACAAATGATCAAGGCGAAGAAGTTCCAGAAGTAGGTAAAGAATAATAGTTGCATCTATCTGTACAATGCGTACTATATAGCATAACGAAAAAGCTGATACTCTTTAAGAGTGTCAGCTTTTTTTATCAGCGCATCTATTGATTATTTATGATACGATAAGAAAGAAACTTATTGTCTATATAAAGGAGCTATTCTGTTATGATCAAACATATTGTCTTATTTAAGTTGAAAAATCCTACAACTGAAGTCGTGAATGAAACCGTAGCCAAATTAAGAAGTTTGGAAGGAAAAGTGGATTCACTGATTGCTTTGGAAATCGGGGCAGACATTTTGCGTACAGAACGTTCTTATGATGTGGCGTTAACAGCTACATTTGAGACATTAGAAGGCTTACAAGCGTATCAAGTTCATCCAGAACATGTGAAAATCATTGAATACATGAATAGTGTGAGAGAAAGTTCAATAGCAGCAGACTACGAATACTAAGGCGGTGTGACTCTTTTGTACTATATAAACCGTGAACAGATTGAACGAAGAATTGTAGCCTTAGAAGATGTATGTGAAGCATTACAACAAGTGTCTACGGATTGGGATAACAGTCTTATTTCTGGTTTTGTTCAAGAGCGGGCACTTCATTTAGCGATTGAATGTGTAACTGATATCGGCAGTTATTTAATTGATGGTTTTATTATGCGAGATGCTAGTAGTTACGACGATATCGTAGATATTATGCGTGATGAAAAAGTAATCGATCAACCGATGGGCGAAATGTTGACAGCACTGGTGCGTCTGCGTCGTCCGTTAGTACAAGAGTATTATGATTGGAATCGCACTGAACTTCATCCGCTGACTACTCCTCTAGTAGAGGTATTAAAAGAATTCGGTCAACGCATTTATACGTATCTAGATCAAGAATTAGATTCGTTAACAGTGGTAAATGTAGACAGAGCATCAGGTACCTCGACGTCTACATAAGCTACCCTATTATAGTAAATATCTTGTTTGAAATGAATGCTTTAGAATTTACATCGCTGAGTGGATACGCTACAATAGCGTTAATCCACAAAGGGATAATGTGACCCTTTTCGCTGACAAAGCGGATCGGGTCATTTTTATTTCAATTTAGAGCAAGGGGGTCATACGATGAAGTCCCATCAGGAACCATCGACCCGGCGCAGTATTATGATTATGCTCAAAACACAAGGACCTTTCAGTGTATCTGAGCTAGCACGGGAATTGAATATTACAGAGATGGCGGTCAGACGTCATATTCATACGTTAGATCAAGAAGGATTATTGATTACCGAAACGGTGCGTATTCCAACAGGTAGACCGTTTTTGCGCTTTCGGTTAAGTGAACGTGCAGAAGAACATTTTCCTCATAATTATCATCAACTAGCGTTAGATCTGCTAAGTGAGTTGGATGAAGACGCAGTGGCTGTATTATTTGAAGGACGTAAGCAGAAATTATTATCTCGTTATCAAAGTATTGCAGATACTCAAGATCACAAAGAACGAGTAGCTGCTTTGACTGATATTCAGCATCATGGTGGATATATGGCACGTTATGAGCAACAAAGTGAGGATCAGTATACGATTTATGAATATAACTGTCCGATCAATCAGATTGCGAATCGCTATGATATTGCTTGTCAGTGTGAACAACAGTTATTTGAACAATTGCTACAAGCAGATGTAAAGCGAACTGAATGTATCGCCAAAGGTGGACATTGTTGCGTATATCAGATTCAATTTCCATCCAATTCAGTAGCAGGTTCAGAGTAAAAGCAGATCGATTATCGGTCTGCTTTTTGATTTATCTGATGATGATCTATCGACAGGTGGGATTTTTAAGCGGTGTGTGGGTAATACACATATAGAAAAGATAAGTGAAACGAAGGAGAGATAACGATGCCAAATCATAACAAATCGAAAAGTTTAACATGTGGTATTTTGACAGGACTATTAGTAGGAGGATCGACAGCACTTTTGCTAGCTCCTAAAGGCGGTCGTGAACTGCGTTCAGATATTTCCACCAATGCTCGTATTGCAGGAGCAAAAGGTCGTGAATTAGCAGAACTGAGCAGAGAAGTGGTAGGCGTAGTCAAAGATTGGAAAGAACAGATCAATATCGCAACAGCAGAAGTGAAAGTAGAACTAGCTGCTCTCAAAGCAGAACAAGCGGATCAACCAGGTCCACAAACTAAAGGAAATTATAGCGTCTAAACAAACGTTACATCTTTCACTTGCTACTAATTGTGTATACGGTATAATAGGTACAGTTTACGAAAAGGAAGCGATATGTACGTGCAACAACCGATAGCTATATTCGACTCAGGTGTGGGAGGATTAACTGTTGCTAAAGAAGTGATGCGACAACTACCACGCGAAAAAATTATTTATTTTGGAGATACAGCACGTGCACCTTATGGGCCTCGTTCTCTAGAAGAAGTGAAAGAATTCACCGAGCAAATTGTGAATTATTTGATGACCTTTCAGCCGAAGATGATTGTGATTGCTTGTAACACCGCAACGGCAGCAGCATTGGAACATATCAGTTCACAGGTATCTATACCGGTGATTGGTGTTATACATCCAGGCTCACGAGCTGCGATTAGCGCGACCAAAACAGGCTTTATCGGTGTAATCGGGACATTAGGCACGATTAACAGTGGGGCATATTCAGCCGCATTGAAGCAATTATCACCGTTTGTACAAGTGTATAGTCAGGCTTGTCCTGATTTCGTACCGTTGGTGGAACGTGGAGTGTTTTTGGATCAGGAAGCTTATGAGGTAGCTCAGCAAGTGTTAGCACCTGTGCGCAGTTATCCTATTGATTGTCTGATTCTAGGCTGTACGCATTATCCATTTCTGACCGAAGCGATCCAAGCAGCAGTCGGGCCTGATGTGAAATTGATCAATTCAGCCGAAGAGACTGCGCGCGAGATCAGTACGATTTTGTACAATAAAGGAAAACTTGCTCTTACAGAAGATCTACCTATACATGAATTTTTCTGTAGTGGAACTGCGGAGATTTTTCAACAGATTGCCCGTCAATGGTTAGGAGAGCAGATCAAGCTTACTCCAGTACTATGGCAAGTCTCGCGAATGATGTAAATGGATGATTCTATTTGCGACAAGTACATAAAAAAGCTACCTTCATGCTGTATAAGTTGAAGGTAGCTTTTTTGGTTATATTTTTATATTGGAGTACATACAATTAAAGAATAGATTAAACGTTCATCCTTATGATGAGCAGTTATCATTTATCTGAATATAGAAGTTCTGTGGTTTATTACAGTGAGGGGTGGACGATAGATGCTCCTGTAACGACCTGTTGTAGCGCCTGTACGAGTTGTGCAGGGCTTTGGTATAAAGAGCGGTTGACGATAAAGTCACGTCCTAGTGCCGCTGCATTGCGCTTAACAGTGAGTCTATAAGCATCTTCTATAATCGCTTCGATATCCCGTGCATGAGCCAACCCGAAAATGCGGCGGATTATTTCACTTCCAGCAAATCCAACAGCATCTTCAAAAATATGCTGTAACTGATATTCCAGATAACCCTCGATAGATGCAAAATCTTCTACATTGTTCTGTTGCCATAGAGTAGAAAAGGTGTCTACAAATACATCCCATACATTGGTGATATGGAATAAGAGAGCATCCCGTCCATCTTCTTCACGAGCGAGCGCAGACAATAATGTGTTTGCTATAAAGAGCCCAATATCGAATCCAATCGGCCCGTAAAAAGCAAATTCGGGATCGATCACTTTCGTTTCTTCGTCACTAGCGAAAATACTTCCTGTATGCAGATCACCATGTAACAATGCTTCCGCATGAGTGATAAATGTCTGCTTTAACTTTGCCGCTTCAAGTAAAAGGGATTGATCTCCCCATATCTGTTCAGCAATGGGACGCAGTATAGGTTCTACATCATTTGTCTCATGGTCGAATAGAGGATACGTAAACACAAAGTTTTCTGTAATTTTACACAATTCAGGATTATGAAATTGTAATGCAAGTTCGCGCTTCTCTTGCGGACCCATAGCAAAATCTGAAGTTGCAAACAGAGTCTTTGCCAAAAATTCACCAATATGTGTAGACAGCAGTGGATAGGTAGAGCCACTAGCTAATCCAGTACGTACAATCGTGAGATGAGACAAGTCTTCCATCACTGTAATAGCATAAGTAGGATCAGTATAATAAATTTCAGGTACATATTGAGGAACATGTTTGGCAAAATGTCGTAACGCTTCACTTTCAATCACAGCCCGATTCAGTGTCAAAGGCCATCCTTCACCAATCACACGTACATAAGGAAGAGCTTGCTTAATAATAATGCCACGCTTAGCCGCAGGTTCGGTGATTCGAAAAACCATATTCAGATTACCATCCCCAATCTCGTGACAGATAAGATCAGCATCTGCGCTGAAAAGTTCTAATGTTTTGGCAAGGGCGATTGCGGTTGTTTCTGTTAGTGCTTCATATGATGGTTCAGAACGAGTCATCCTGTATATCCTCCTCATAGAAAAGATTTGACTTAGTACAATGCTAATTGATCATTTATAAAAAAGAAATCTTATACTTTTTGCCGTTTACGATGAACAAAAGTTACTGCCAAAGCGAGAACAAGTACTGCTCCTTTGATAATATCTGTTGTGTAATACTGCACATGAAGCATAGTCATACCGTTAACCAGTACACCCATTAATACAGCACCGAAAAAAGTACCGATTACATTCGGACGACCTGCACCGAATACCGAATAGCCGACAAAAACAGCCGCTAGCGCATCCATTTGCATCGATGATCCTGCATCAATCTGGCCGGAACCTACACGAGCTGCAAATAGAATTCCGCCTACCGCTGCAAACACACCGGAAGCCACATAAGCAAGAGTACGTACACGATTCACCCGCAATCCAGATAAGCGAGCCGCTTCTTCATTGCTACCTGTCATAATCATTTGCCGTCCACCACGTGTATATTTGAAAAATAAGTGCATACCAATTACGGCAACCAGCATCAGAATAACTGGAAAAGGAACGCCCAACAATTTACCCTGACCAATCCAGAGAAACGAATCCAACATTACCCCGGGCGCTTTGGTTCCATCTTGAAATTGCATATTATTGTAGATCGAGTAGCCTTTGGTATACGTTCGATGAATTCCGCTGACGATATACATTACAGCTAACGTTGCCAGTAGATCAGGAATCCGAATTTTGACAATTAAAAAGGAATTCAATAAGCCTACTAGAGCACCAATAATCAACGGAACAATCAATACTAAAATCAATGGCATCTGGTGCCAGACCATCATTGCCGCCACTACAACAGTAGTCAGCGATACTGTCGATCCAGCAGAAAGATCGAATCCATCAACCGTAAGTGAGATCGTAATGCCTATCGCTACAAATGTAACAATCGAAATCGAACGTAAAATATCGCTTATATTGTTGTATGTGAAAAAGTGTTGATTATAAATAGAGAAAAACAGTAATACCAATCCGATAAAGATTAAAGCTCCATAACGATACGAAAACTGAGCGATTTTGTGGTTCATACAAGTTCCTCCCGGCCAGCGCTGGCATAGTATAACAATTCTTGTTGTGAAGCTTCTCCATAAGCAAAAGATTTCATGATTTTACCGTCACACATCACGAGAATACGATCAGCCAGCCCGATCGCTTCTTCAAATTCACATGTGAGATAGAGTATTCCTTTTCCTTGAGCCGCTAATTCTCCGATCACTTTGAAAATATCACGTTTGGCACCAATGTCGACCCCTTTGGTCGGTTCATCTAATATAAAAAGTTCAGCATCGGTCTGCATCCATTTTCCGATCGCTACTTTTTGCTGATTTCCTCCACTAAGATAGCCTGTTAATTGCTGGTCAGACGATGTTTTGATACCTAGCGATTGAATCAATTGATCCCCATGCTGTTTTTCGGCTGATTTGGAGACTATACCAAGATTCGTAATTTTTTTTAATACAGGCAAGCTTAAATTATGCAATACTGATTCTTTGACCAGAATACCTTCTTTGCGACGTTCTTCAGGAACAAGCACGATGCCAGAGCTGACTGCATGATAAGGAGTTTTGGAATGAATAGCACGACCATTTAATTGAATCGATCCTCGTTCCGGTTGATCTGCTCCGAATAAGAGTTTAGACAATTCTGTTTTGCCTGCTCCGACTAACCCCACTACAGCAACCACTTCACCACGCCGAACATCAAGATCAACCCCTTGCACATAGCGACCTGCCGCAAGATCAGATACGATTAGTAAAGGTTCACCAATCGGTACAAATGTTTTGGGATATTCTTCTGCAAAAGCTCTACCGAGCATAGAGTGTACCACTTCATTAGCATTTGTCTCTGCTGTAAGAACAGTACTTACTTTTTTGCCATCACGCATCACTGTAATCTTATCGCACACTCTGAAAATTTCAGGTAATCGATGAGAGATAAAAATAACGCCAATCCCCTGTGCTTTGAGGTCTTCCATAATAGTAAATAAGCGCTCTGCTTCTTCCATACTAAGTGGAGCTGTCGGTTCATCGAAAATAACGAATTTGGCTTGTTCTGCCATAATACGTGCAATTAATACTAACTGCTTTTCGGCTAACGATAATTCGCTCACAGGCTGACGGGCTGAAATAGCAAATCCAAGTTTTTGTAAAATATCTTCAGCTTGTCGGTATATCGATTTCCAATGCAGAATCGGACTACCTTGAGAAGAAGTCAGACGACTTAATAAAATATTTTCGGCTACCGACAACTGCGGAATAAGCGAAGTATCCACTTCTTGATACACACACTGAATACCGGCTTGCTTGGCGGCGGCTGGGGAATCAATATGAACTTGCTGACCATTAATCACAATCTGACCCTGATCTGCTGTATAAGCGCCGGACAAAATTTTCATTAGTGTGCTTTTGCCAGCACCATTAGCACCGAGTAGAGCATGAATCTCGCCGCTACCCACTGTAAATTCAACATCAGTTAATGCAGGCACATTAGCAAATGATTTGTAGATTCCGCTCATCACCAGACTGCTAGATGATGGTTCGATCGAAGTAGTCATCGGATTCTTCCTTTCTTAATCGTTATTCCATATAGACAAAATCCGGATCGGTCTCCTAAGAAACCGCCGGAATTGGAGTCTACTGTGAAGTAGAAAAAAGTATATTTAATTATTTGCCAGCGACAGATTTTTCAAGTGCTTTTAGGTTATCTGTATTGCCTTGATCACTTTCACCCCAGCCTTTTACATATTCATTCAGGTCGGCTGTTGTTACTTTTTTATCTTTTGGTAGATCATCACGCTGTACATAGACAGGTTCCAATTCTACTTTTTCATCTTTTGTATTTCCATCGAATTTTTGGTACAAATAACGAACTTGTACACGTCCGATCGTTGTTGGATCTACAGCAGCAGAAGCGATCCATGGACTATTTTTATCTTGAATCAATGCTAAGTCTTCATCACTAAGATCAATACCATATACTTTGATCTCATCGCGTCCAGCTTGCTTAATCGCATTACTTGCTCCTTTAGCAAATTCGTCCCATGCTGCCCAGACAGCTGTAATATCACCTTTGTTCGGATATTGTTTTAAAATAGCTTCCATCTGAGTCTGTGCATCTAGTTGGGCATTGTCTGCTGTACCGAAAGCAGCGATTTCTTTAATGTCAGGATATTTAGCTTGAAACGCTTTATAGGAAATTTGACGAGATTCCATAGGAGGGAAGCCAGCTACCCAGATTTTTACAATATTGCCTTTACCATTTGCATCTTTAGCAAGTTGGTCTAACGTTAACTCTGCCATTTTTTGATCATTTTGAGCTAGATTAGTGACACCTTGTACACCATCTAATGCAGAGTCAAATGCAACGATAGGAATATTGGCTTGGACTGCTTTTTGCACACCCATTGTTAGTGCCCCTGCATCACCATGATCTAGTAAAATTCCATCAAATTCACCTTGATTGACAGCCGCATCAAGAGCAGATGCCATTTTACTAAGATCATTATCTGCTGTAATGACTGTGACTGTACCGCCGTATTTCGCTACTTGATCTTTTACACCATCGACATATTGAGCGGAAAATGTACCATTGTTCAAACGCATAATCAAAGCGATATTTTTACCTTTAAGTGGCTGATCTGTAGATGAACCTGTAGCAGCCGTATCGTTACTAGCTGCACCGTTGCCGCAAGCACTTAAAGCGAGCACCAGAACTACCATTAATGTAAGCAAGCTAGCAAACTTTGAACTTTTTTTCATTTTCTTTTCCCCCTGTACATAATCGCTTTAAAGCTTTCAAGTAATTTATAATGTTAAAATTTAATATAGAAGCTAAAACCAAGTATGTCAATGGGTTTTATTTTATTTGATGATTTTTGTCGAAAAAATGCAGTTTGAATATGACGTGAAAGACAGTATTTTGGGTTTTCGAGGTGCAGTTCATTCCTTACTTCATAGCTATTTTTATTGTTCTATTTTAAAAAAGAAAAAAGTAGACGATGATGTTTCAGCAACAGATAGTATTCTAGGAGATGATCTGAATCTGAACATTTTGAACAACAAAGAATCAGAGTCTGAAAATATGGATAGCGAATCAAGTTCTGCACTTCAAGCATCAGGAACTGATACAGTATTCGGAGACGATATAGACTTCGATCTTTTGAGTAATAGCGAAGTGACAACAGACACGTATACGAAATAAAAGAAATCAAATAAGATATCATAACTCATATGTTGTATTATCTAAATCACCAAAAACCCCTTCAAGACGTTGGAGAGGTTTTGACGTATTAACCAGCATTTTATATAGATATCGGCTATAGACGCAATACGAATAACAATATGCTTAAAGTATGCGATAAGAATAAATATTAATCCTAAAAAAGTATAAAAATGGATATCAATGAGTAACCTAAAGGGTAATATATAAGTAATTAAAACTTTAACTGTTGTAATAATTGTCTAAACATAGTTGTCTCAACATTCTTATATAGAAAGGAGGTGAAAGCTCCTATGAAATATCGAGTCTTAGCTTTATTGATTGCTTTGTTTTTATATTATTTTACTCATCATGATATCGCACGTGCACATGGAGAAGTGCCTGATCCAGAATCGTCTTCAACTCAGACATCATCCACTGGTAATGACTCCTCGAAGTCAACACCAAGTCTAGTCGGCAATATAGTAAATAAAACAACAAGTACAGTTACAGATGTAGTACAAGACACCGTCAAAGGTACAACCGAGACTGTCGACAAAACAGTAGATAATGTAGCCAACACAGTAACAGATACTACAACTCAAGTATCTACAACTGTAGATCAAGTTACGACAGACGTAGATAAAGTTGTCAAAGATGCTGTAGATATCCCTGCTGATGTTATTACAGAGGTAGATAAAGCAGCAAAAGGACAATCTTCTGACGTACTGGGTAGTGTAACTTCTTCTGTAGACCAAACTGTAAACAATGTTACAGGAACAGTACAACATACAGTTGGAAATACAACCAATACAGTAACAGGTGTTATTGAATCTACTGTTCAAACTGCTAGTGATGCTGTGACTTCTGTTGTAGATACAACGACAACCGTTATCCCAGAAGTAGTACCTGTTGTTCCAGATGTACCGGTGATCCATCTTCCGCCGATTGTACCGCAGCTTCCAGTAGAAGTTACACCTACTCCGGTACCGGATGATGTGATAGCACCAACTCCATCTAAGAACACCAATACAACCCACCATACTCAGAAAAATAGTACTCAAGGTAATCCGGAAATCACACCATCTTTACAACCGGCTCTACCTGCTGTCCCATCGGTTCATAAAGCAACCCAGTCCCCATCAGCAGAGGCAGTACAATCTTCACCGATTCATGAGTCTAACGATAAAGATCCACAAGCTATGATTGCATCAATTCAGAAAGGTACAACACAATATGTACCTGTAGTCCCACAGCCAGTACAACCAAAAGGAAAACCTCAGTATCCTGCATCCAAAACAACTGCTGTACCATTGGATGAGACCGTATCGAATGTATCGGATACAGATGTTGCTACAGCTCAAGCAATAGTTCAATCTCAATCAGAGAATATTCCTGTTATTTCAAGTGAACAAGGTACACAACCCGTTTCTCCAGCAGCAGCCATCTGGCTTGACGTTAAAGGTATTCAAGGATTAATCGTTGCAGGTTCTTCGAATGTATCAGAACCGTCTAATAGTAATACTTCCAATTCGCAAAATGTATTTGTCAATAATCGTTTGGCTAATTGGAAGCATTATCGTATCCATCTTTTAACGTATCGTGCTCAATCTGAGCATGGCAGTAATCAATGGACACATGCACCACCAGGACAGCCACCACAGCAAGCTCCCTATTTTATTTGAAAAAATAAAAAATTAAAGGGAGCGATTAACAATGAAATGGTCAATGAAAACAATGGTAGCGACAGGTTGTCTAGCGGCGGTATTGGGATGGTCACAAGGAACAGTATCAGCAGATTCAACAAGTGATGCATTAGTACATGTTGATCTTCAGCACGATGAATCTTCTTCAAGTACTGTTCAGGTTGGTATTTTGCAAAATAAAAATACGTCATCTTCAACAGACACTGCTGAATCGAATGCAGTGATTAGTATCCAGACAGAAGATACTATATTGGGTGATGAACTAGACGTTGATATTTTGCCAGAAGATCATACAACTACAGCAACTGATCAACAAGATCATCAAGCTGTACTGGATGTGACAGGAACAGATAGTATCGTAGCAGACGACTTGCATGTTGGTGTATTGGATCAACACAACCAATCCATTAACAACAGTACCAATGACCATGACGCAGTAGTCGAAGTAAGCGGAACGGATACTATTGTCGGCGATGACTTACACGTAGGCGTATTAGATAACAACGATTCGTCTACAGACACTACGGATAGCAATCACGAAGCTTTAGTGGAAGTGAGTGGAACTGACACTGTAGTCGGAGACGACTTACACGTAGGCGTATTAGATAACAACGATTCGTCTACAGACACTACGGATAGCAATCACGAAGCTTTAGTGGAAGTGAGTGGAACGGACACCGTAGTGGGCGACGACTTACATGTCGGAGTGTTAGACAACACTAATTCATCTACTGACACTACAGATAGCAACCATGAAGCTGTGGTCGAAGTAAGTGGAACTGACACTGTGGTAGGAGACGACCTACATGTCGGAGTGTTAGACAACACTAATTCATCTACTGACACTACAGATACCAACCATGAAGCTGTGGTCGAAGTAAGTGGAACGGACACTGTAGTCGGCGATGACTTACATGTAGGCGTATTAGATAACAATAATTCATCTACCGACAACACAGATACTAACCAACAAGCTGTTGTGCAAGTAGCGACAACTGATCTGATTGTAGATGCGATAGACCTTTCTATTTTGGAAAATAACAGTCATCAAAATGCAGAAGGTCAAACAGACCGTTCTTCTCTTATTTCAGTAGGGTTACTGGATAATGTATTGCCTGGTATCGATGTAGCTGTATTGGAAAATGTAACATTTACACCAACACTAAATACAGACGATCCAGATACGACAACTCCAGACAACAATACACCGACGGTTCCACAACAACCAGATAACAATAACGGTAATGGAACAGAAGGTAATACAGGAAATAATGGGAATAACGGAAATGGTAATAATAACAGCAATAATAATAGCAACGATAATGATACAACAAGTGGAAATAGTAATAATGGCTCCAATCCTAACAACAATACAGGCAGTACCAGTGACAACTCTAATGGAAACACTGGCAATAATAGCGGCACAGCTAGTACAAATAATGGCATTTCATCTGCAAGTAATGGTAGTCGTGTACCTGTAGATGTATCTAGTGATAGTGCACCATCTAACCCTGTTCCTACTAACACTGGATCATCTACTGTAACAACAACGTCTACTACTGATCCTAGTCCAGTAATGATCGACGATATGGAAGCAATAGCTTTACCATCCGATAATATCAATACAAATCAACCGAATCGTGTAATTACAGCTTCTGCCGATGTACCACAATTGGTATCTTTATCTACAGATCGCTCTTCACAGCCAGAGCGTGGAGTCGTCACTGCGGCTACTGTAAATTCTAACAACGCAGATGCTACAACCAATATGTCTACACCGTCTTTGTCTGTTTTGCCAAAAACAGGAGAATGGGCAGACTCGACAGTACTTTACACCCTAGGTAGCTTGATGGTGATACTCGGATGGATCGTTCGTCGTCGTTCTTTACGCTTTGGTCGTCAAGGACGGTGAGCAGGAATGTCCCAATTTGTAGCTAGATGTGGAACGTTATTATTATTGCTAGGTATAGCGACGATTGGCTATACACTGTATTCCAACTGGCATACGAATCAAGTACAAGCTTCACTCAAGCAGACGTTTGCTACAGGATTGGATCAAGGTAGAGAAGTAGAAGCTAAGATACAATCTGTGGCAAGCAAAAGTAATAACAATAAGCAAACATCTACGATCAGTCAAAATGTAAATGGTCTTCGTGTACAGGGAATCCTTACTGTTCCTAAGTTGAATCTGGAAGCAGCTATTGTAGAAGGCGCTGATCCAGAACAATTACAATCTGCTCTAGGGCATATTCGTGGTGGTGGCGAAGCAGGGCAGATTAATAGCAATTATTCTATTGCAGGTCACCGTTCCAGTCGATATGGCAAGTTTTTTAATCGTCTGCATGAATTGAATAAGCATGATGCTTTTCAGTTACAGACATCCACAGGTAAGTATGCTTATCAGGTCTACGATATTCAGATTGTAGAACCGGATCAAGTCGAAGTACTACAACCTGAATCTGGCCAATCGATTGTGACGCTGATTACTTGCTACCCTGATCACTCCAGTCAATACCGTCTTATTGTCAAAGGAAAACTCGTCTCACAATCAACGTAATAAGTAGCACAGATAGAGAGAATAGGTTTGTAGATGCAAGATCATAAAATAGACTAAGGCTTTCTTCGAGTACTATAACGAAGAAAGCCTTTTTTGTGAGGAGGGCTATAGATATTGGCAATTTTAGAACAGGTTCTTATAGAAAATTGAAACTTTTTGATTAGTTTACCGTAATACTAGAGCAAGACGCTAAAAGTGTCGGTAGATATTGGTTTGTTATAGAAAAGGGAGAGATGGATTGTGAAATGGAATCGATTTTTTTCGTTACAACAATGGGCGCATGTATTTAAAAGACTGCCAAGCTTGTTAACCTCCCGGGAATTACCTCTAGGAGAAAAATTATTGTTTCTTATACCTGTGTTAACGTATTGGGTGTTGCCTGATGTAATGCCGTTTATGCCTATAGATGATATTGGAGTAACTTTATTAATGATGAACTGGTTCGTAACCCGGGCAGAACGAAAAACAGCAATGGTCTATGAACACAAGAAACTTCGCTAAGTAAAGTATTCAAATTGTGAATAGCATCATAGTTCACTGTTCCAAGTCTATTTTTATAGTAGAATAAAATAAAGAGCGCTTGCAGTTCTAAGCGCTCTTAGTCTTGCGTATTGCGCAGTAGAGCTATACAATAGTATAGGTTAAAGTTACGGAATAAGTATCTGAACCGATCATGAATGTTGAAGTAAAGGAAACCCAAAAAGTAGTATTGGGTTCATTTCTTTTTCAAAAAAGAATATAATGGTCGGATATTCCAAATATGGTTCCTGCATATAGCAGGCTAGTCGATGAAGAGGAGCTGATCTTATGAAAGTCAAAATTACACGTAATGCAGCGAAAGTGATTCAAGCTGAATTGGATAAACCCGAAAATGAAGGTCTAAAATTGCGCGTATTTATTACGAATTCTCATGGTGATCATGTTCATTATGGTATGGATTTAGGTCAACCAGAAGGTGCAGAAGAATTAGTAAGCACAGATAAAGAAATTGATGTAGCTGTAGATCCAAATGAATCCTGGTTAGATGGAATCAAGATTGATTATTTATATTTGCCAGAAGAAGGCTTCGTTATTACTAACCCTTCCAAAGGCAATCATGGCGATCACTAAGACCGCTATAGAAGGGAAAGTATAATGGCTAACGATATTCGCGTATGTGATAAATGCAATCATGTTCGCTTGAAAACGATGATTCCAAAGTTGGAAAAAATGGCTCCTGATGCTGAAATTAAAATAGGATGTAAATCGTACTGTGGGCCTTGTGGCAAGCGTGCTTTTGTCTATATTAACGGTCGCTATGTCAGTGCACCTACAGAAGATGAAGTTCTAGAAAAAGCATCTAAATTCATTAAAAAACCATCTGTGCAAGCATAATCATTAGGAATAAAAATAGAAAAGCCTTTGTCAATCACACGATAATGTGTAGATCGACAAAGGCTTTTTTTGTTGAACTATCTATCTGTTGTGAATCTACGAGCGAATAGACTATACACTCACAACAAATTATTTAGATGTTGAAGATTTAGCTTCATGAAATTGACGAATCAGATCGTACGTGATGAGTTCATCCGATATATTGAGTCGTTTCTGTGCTTCATCATAACTTGAACGAGCTTGCTCCACATCGGTCACTTCACGTGTTTTCATATCATAAGCAGTACCATTTTCAAATATGCCATCTGCTGAAGGAATATAAAATACTTTGCCATCGGTAAATGCACCGGTAC
The DNA here is from genome assembly GCF_028736095.1 of Paenibacillus sp. KACC 21273. Lineage (NCBI taxonomy): Bacteria > Bacillati > Bacillota > Bacilli > Caryophanales > Paenibacillaceae > Paenibacillus > Paenibacillus sp. KACC 21273. Next base: position 3,677,835 of record NZ_CP117876.1, on the reverse strand, counting down.
GTAAGACGACAAGTTTATCTTCTTTCTGATTGAACATATCGTTACCCATCAGATAATAAGAGCTCGCTTGAATACCGAGTAAATGCAAGATCGAAGGCGTCATATCTAACTGCCCGGCAGGTTCATTATAAGTACCTGCATGACGATCATCCGGCAAATGAACAAGCATTGGCACTTGATTCATCAATTGTTCCATATCCAGATCCGATAAAGAACGACCTAGAAATTCTTCCATCGGTTCTTTTTCTTTTAATGAATTGTCATGATCTCCATAGAACATAAGAATCGTTTTATCCCATAATCCATTGTCTTTCATTTCTTGTTCCATTTCACCTAATGCGGCATCAACATAATGAAGTGATTGAATATAATCACCGAATGTCGTTCCGCTTAGATCGCCCATATCTAACTCTTGGACAGAAGCAGGCAAGCTAAATGGATGATGGCTGGATAAAGTGATCAAAAAAGAGTAAAACGGTTGTTTCAACTCTGTCATTTTATCAAGCGATTGACGGAAAAAGGATTTGTCGCCAAGAGACCAGCCAAGTGGTTCATCGATCGTAAAATCAGGCTTGCTGTAAAAAGTATCGTAGCCCATATTTTGATACATGATTGACCGATTCCAGAAGCTACTTTCATAAGCATGGAATACATTCGTACTGTAATCTTTGCTTTTGAGTATTTTGGGTAACGTATCAAATTCATGATCAGGATAACGGATAAATACCGAACCTGTCGGTAGCGGATGAAGAGAAGCATTAGAAGCCATATCAGCATCGGATGTACGACCTTGACCGGTCTGATGATAATACTGGTTAAAATACATACTTTTTTTCATCAAGCGATTAATATTCGGTGTGATTTCTTGTCCATTGTAGCTTTTGCCAATCACAAAATTCATAAAGGCTTCACCTTGAACTACAATCACATTTTTACCTTTATAAGCACCAAATAGATCATCATCACCTGCTTTGGATCTAGTGGCTTGTTTGGCATCGAACCATTGTTTAACTTCATCTGTTTTGTCTGTCGACAATTGATCTTGAGGTCCAAAATGATCATCAGCATATCGATAAGCATCATATCCATGAAAAGCAAGTAGACCGGTTACATTGTAAAGAGACATATTCCACCAGTTCCCTACAAATAGTCCTGTTGCCCATGTAGATGTAGCAAATTTGATCGGCCCTACTGTCAATACCAGACCAAGCACAAATACAATCATTCCTTGGACAAACCGTTTGGAAAAGCGCTTGGACAAACGATCATTATACATAGAGGAATGCTGGCGATTTGATGAATAATATCGCGGAGTGCGTCTACGTATACGACGTACCAGCAAAAATAACCCAACAAGTAACAACGCAATCCAATCTGCAAACATCCATATATCTTCTACATAGATCAATTCCCAGATACTATCTCCAAGCGAGTCGACTTGACCTGCTTGCAACAATACAGGAATCGTGATGAAATCTTGAAAATAACGGAAATAAACCAGATCTGAAAAAATTAAAAAAGTTAACAATACATCTAATACAATCAAAGCAATAATCCGTCCACGATACGGCAAAAAGATCGTCCAAAAAGAGGCAAGCATAATAGAACCCACAGCCGTAACCACATCAAGTGGATTCATATCAATATTTTGCAGATGCAAATGACTATGCAAAATGACTAATTTGGTCAGCATTAGGATAATAAAAATTATATAATCTATTCGACTAAACGACACCAGCCACTTCAGGCGATCAAGCCAACTGCCACGCTCTGAACGAGAAGTTAAGTATGGCAAAGCCAGACCTCCTTACGGTTGAAAAATAAATCAAACGAATCTGATTTGTATAACACGTTGGTTATGCTTCTACTTTGGGTTGACGAGGAGGCAAAGGTCCAAGATATTGAAGGAATTGACATTCAATCCGTCCATTGTATAGTTTGCGACGTTTGTCTGCTTTACGACCGAAATATTGTTCGAATTGACGGGTCGGACTGATTGCAAATACAGACCAATCAGGTAAATAAATCGTGGCACGTCCTAGATCACGAATCATTTTTTCGACTTCTTTTACTTCACTTAGACGCTCACCATAAGGAGGGTTGGTGATAATACAACCGAATTTACCTTGTGGTTGAACGCGAGATACAGGCATAACTTTAAATTCGATCTCGTTACCAAGCCCTGCACTTTTTGCACAAGCTTGAGCAATTTCGATCGCTTCTGGATCAATATCACTACCGACTAATTGTAAAGGTACATCGTCTTTGACAGCATCATAAGCTTCGTCACGTGCTTGTTCCCACAGCTCATCAGGAATAATCGACCAACCTTCAGAAGGGAATGAACGACGAAGTCCAGGAGCAATATTCCAACCGATCATCGCAGCTTCAATCAATAATGTACCTGAACCACAGAATGGATCATATAACGGACGGTGAGGACCCCAGCGACTAAGTAACACTAACGCAGCGGCTAATGTTTCTTTAAGCGGTGCTTCTGTTGCATGTTTGCGATAGCCCCGTTTGTGAAGAGAAGGACCTGTTGTATCCAAAGTCAGCAAAGCGATATCATCATATAAAGAGACATCTAATTTGTATAATGCACCATCTTCAGGGAACCATTCGGTGTTATACGTTAATTTGAGCTTTTCAACAACCGCTTTTTTCACAATACCCTGACTTGCAGGAACACTGCTTAGTTGAGATTTTTGCGAACGACCGGATACAGGGAATTCACCATCAGCAGGGATAAATTGATCCCATGGTAAAGCTTTGGTGCCTTCAAATAATTCATCAAAAGTGGTAGCTTTGAACTCGCCCATTTTGATCAATACACGATCAGCAGTACGCAACCAGTAATTACAACGGCAAATATCAGCAAAGTCACCACTGAAAGTAACACGTCCATTTTCAGTTTGAGTATCATGATAACCGAGTAATTTTAATTCTCTTGCGACTACAGCTTCAAGTCCCATCGGACAAGTCGCTATTAATTTCAATTCTTTCATTTTACAATGTCAACTCCATTTAAACTTGTAGGGTAGTTCCGAAAACCATACAATCTAGTATAGGTGAATGAGGCTATACTTACAAACGTTTCTATGCCAATATAAATAAAATAAATAGGCATCATTTGAGGGCATATCGCTATTTTAAAAAGCATATTGCGCTTATATACGTGATTGTATAGGATAAGGTACTCCGCACATATTGATTTTAATTTCTATTGTAACAGGTTAACGCCATGTAAAACCAAACAAAAATGATCAACAGACTATAAAATGATAACCAGTGATCATAATATCCAAAGGAGAAATCAAGATAATGACAGAACAATCATTGCCAGATGCTGAACAATATATGGATGAATTGCTTCAAGAAGATCCATTATTAATTCAAATCAAACAAACGATTCGTGAAAAAGGAATGCCAGAAGTGTCCGTAGCACCTGGATATGGTCGACTATTAACGATGCTCGTACAGTTAGCACGTGCAGAACAAGTGCTTGAGATCGGAGCGCTTGGTGGCTACAGCGGTGTCTGTCTTGGTAGAGGATTAACATCTACAGGTCACATTACTTCATTAGAATTACAAGCAGATTATGCAGAACTTGCCAGACAACATATGACACTTGCCGGTTTGGGAGATCAAGTTGAATATCGAATTGGCGAAGCGATCCATAGTCTGGAGCAATTGAAGCAAGAAGGAAGACAGTTTGACTTCTTTTTTATCGACGCAGACAAAGGGAATTATTTGAACTATTTGGAATATGCGATTACATTGGCTCGCCCGGGAGCGATTATTGCCGGTGATAATCTGTTATTGCGTGGACGTACACTGAACCCAGACAAAAATGGACCTGCTGTACAAGCAGTACGTGAGTTCAACCGTCGTATGGTGACTGATCCTAGACTTACTGGAACGCTGTTACCTGCTTACGATGGATTAGCATTAGCAATGGTCAAATAGATCAACGGATATAGAACTACTTTGATAAAAGAACCATCTGATTTCTTCTGGTTATCTTATAGAAGAGATCGGATGGTTCTTTGTGTGTCATATCGAATCATAATTAAATCGTTCAGATCATGAACACAACATCACTTTTTAGTATACTGACTTTGCTTAGACTCTATAGCGCTAGATGGATTGTGTTTTAGTGCACCAGGTTTAACGTACAATTTGGTGCGTACCCATACCATATTAAGCAATAATAAGACCCCTGCCATAATAAAGAGCCCTTCAATACCGATAAAGCCTGCCAACACACCGCCCATAACTGCTCCTGTCATATTACCAAGCGCTGTTGTACTACTGTTAAATCCAAAAGCTCGACTTTCCATACCATCCGGTGTGTAATAACGAATTAATGAGTTGACGCTAGGCAGTAGACCACCCATACAGATCCCCATCATAAAGCGCACAATAATCAATTGCTCTACACTTTGAACAAAAGCTTGCGGGATTAGCATTAATCCTGCTCCTATTAATGAAAATGTGAGTACCCGATGAGCTCCGTACTTATCACTAACTTTGCCTAGAATCGGAGCCATTAACATATTGGATAATCCTGTGACTGCACTTACCAGCCCTGCCCAGAAAGCTACATTTTCGGCTGTCCCATGCAATTTCTGTACATACAAAGGCATTAGTGTCATCGGACTGATCATCGCAAATTGTAGCAGTAAAGTCACTGTAAATAATGCAGGCAATTGCGGGGTTAAGCTAAGTTCGCGGAATCCTGATAGCACCGATACTTTAGGCATTTTAGATGCAGCTAGACGATCGAATTTCTCCCGTACAAGGAATAGAGCTAACAATGTCGCCATAAAAATACATGTTCCTGTAATATAGAAAATCGAGCGGAATCCAACTGTATCTGCCATAATTCCACCGATTAACGGGCCTAGTATACTACCGGCAACTGTTCCCGATTGGCTGATTCCCATTGCAAAGCCCATTTTTTCTTTGGGTGTACTGCTGGAGATCAAAGATATCGAAGCTGGATTAAAGCCAGATATCGTTCCGTTCAATAATCGCAGTACAAGTAGATGCCACGGCTGAGTTGCAAAGCCCATCGCTGTAAATACAATCGCCATCCCGAATCCAGAGCGAAGTAGCATTACTTTGCGTCCATACTGATCTGATAATTTGCCCCACAACGGTTGGAACAAAAATGAAGTCACAAAGTTGGCAGCAAAAATAACCCCGGACCAGATTGCTACCCGGTGTTCACCTTGCACGCCGATATCTTGTGATAAATAGAGCGCTATAAAAGGAATGATCATTGTGGTTCCTGCATTAACCAGAAATTGACCAAACCATAACACGATCAGATTTACTTTCCATGCTTGCATCATGTTTCACTTCCTTAAAAAAGTCCATTCATATAGTATACCATAATTGAAGACACTTTTTAGGGGTGAAAAGGAAGAAATTTTGCTATGTAAAATCATTTTTGATGAGGTAGAAGATGTAGTGTTTATAATGCCAAGTGCTGAATGTAAGATATTTTGCTATGCAAAAATCACTTTTTATTGGAGTAGGAGATGTAGCGCTTATGGTGCCAAGCGCTGTATGTAAGATATTTTGCTGAGCAAAAATCATTTTTTATTGGAGTAGGGGATGTAGCACTTATGATGCCAAGTGCTGAATGTAAGATATTTTGCTATGCAAAAATCACTTTTTATTGGAGTAGGGGATGTAGCGCTTATGGTGCCAAGCGCTGTATGTAAGATATTTTGCTGAGCAAAAATCATTTTTTATTGGAGTAGGGGATGTAGCACTTATGATGCCAAGTGCTGAATGTAAGATATTTTGCTATGCAAAAATCACTTTTTATTGGAGTAGGGGATGTAGCGCTTATGGTGCCAAGCGCTTTATGTAAGATATTTTGCTATGCAAAAATCATTTTTTATTGGAGTAGAAGATGTCGCGCTTATGGTGCCAAGTGCTCTATTCATCGGATTGTCATGGGATGTTCATGGTTGGGGAGTTGTTCCACCACTTAAAAAAGGGCATAATTAATAAGTGAGATTGTAGACAGGAACCATAGTTTATTATGCCAAAATCATTATAGATTGAAACGGCAGATATAGATCTTATCGTGCGATGCACTATAGGAGAAAGATTTTTATTAAGCAGCGGAGGAAAAAAGATGACATATAATGATTCCTTTATACGCGCATGTCGAAAACAAGACGTAGATCGTTTGCCTGTCTGGTATATGAGACAAGCAGGACGTTATGATCCCGATTATCGCAAAATTAAAGAAAATTACAGTTTACTTGAAATTTGCTTGCAACCAGAACTTGCAGCAGAAGTGACGATGATGCCTGTACGCAAGTTAGGTGTAGATGCAGCCATTTTATATTCAGATATTATGAACCCTGTAGCATCGATCGGTATCGATTTTGATATTGTCAAAAATATTGGCCCGGTTATAGCGAATCCGATTCGTAGTGCTGCTGATATCGAGCGGTTACGTCCTATTCAAGTAGAGCAAGATTTGTCTCATATTTTAGAAACGATTCAGATTTTGGATAAAGAATTAGAAGTTCCGTTGGTTACATTTGCAGGAGCACCATTTACCATTGCCAGCTACTTGATCGAAGGTAGACCTTCCAAAAACTATATTCGTACCAAAACGATGATGTATAGTGAACCGGAATTATGGCATGCCTTGATGCGTAAGCTAGGAGATATGGTAGCAACCTATTTGCGTGCCCATGTACAATATGGCGGCAAAGCATTCCAGTTATTTGATAGCTGGGTAGGAGCATTGTCACCACGAGATTTCAAAACGTATGTATTGCCAACGATTCAATATATTTTTGATCAGCTTCAAGATTTGGATGTGCCGAAGATTTATTTCCCGGGAGTGAGTTCAGGAGAATTGTTGCCGGAACTTCGTCAATTGCCTGTAGATGTGATCGGTATTGATTGGCGTGTATCACTTGCTGAAGCACGCAAACGGTTAGATTACAAATACGCGGTACAAGGTAATCTTGATCCTTATTTGCTCACCGGGCCTTCTTCACTGATCCATGAACAAGCCAAATTGATTATTGATGAAGGCTTACAAGATCCAGGTTACATTTTCAACTTGGGTCATGGTCTATTCCCGGAAGCTTCGATTGATAAGTTAAAAGAATTAACAGATTATGTCCATGAGTATTCAGCAGAAGTGCTTCGTCAGCGCATCACTTCGAAATAATGGATGTATAGGTAATCTAGAATAACGATACGATTTGAAGGAGAGAATGAATCATGAGTAAAAAAATTGGTGTTTTGGTTATGTCTTATGGTACGCCAGCAAGCTTGGATGATGTAGAAGCTTATTACACACATATCCGTCGCGGGAATCCACCTGCTCCTGAACAATTAAAAGAGTTAAAAGATCGTTATGAAGCGATTGTCGGCGGTGTTTTTCCGTTACGTGAAAATACAGATAATCAAGTTCAAGGTATGCAAAATATGCTCAATGAACATACCAAAGACAGCCAATTGGAATTTGTATGTTACCAGGGGTTAAAACATGCTTTTCCATTTATTGAAGATGGTGTGGAACAAATGGCAGCCGATGGGATTACAGAAGCAGTCGGTATAGTACTCGCTCCTCATTACTCTACAATGAGTGTAGCAAGCTATATCAAACGTGCGAAAGAAACAGCAGAAAAACATAACTTGCCGATCTCATTTATCGAAAGTTATCATTTGCATCCTAAATTAATCGAAACTTTATCGAATCGTGTTAACGCTAAATTAGAGCTGTTTGAAGAAACAGGTGCGACGCGTGAGCAAGTACGTGTATTGTTTAGTGCACATAGTCTACCTGAACGTATTTTGACTATGGGTGATCCTTACCGTGATCAATTGATGGAGACTTCCAAAGCGATTGCTGAACGTGCTAATGTACCTTCATGGCAGTTTACATGGCAAAGTGCTGGACGTACTGCTGAGCCTTGGTTAGGGCCAGATGTACTAGACACGATGCAAGAGTTAGCTAAAGAACAAGTTAAATATGTATTGGTAGCTCCTATTGGATTCGTATCTGATCATCTAGAAGTATTGTATGATCTGGATATTGAAGCACAAGAATTAGCAACTGAAATTGATATGCGTCTTATGCGTATTGATTCATTAAATACCGATCCGTTATATATGGAAGTATTAGCAGACGAAGTCATTCGTAAATATAAAGAGGTGTATGCGTAATGAGTCAATCTACTCGCCGCGTAGTTGTTATTGGCGCAGGGATGACTGGACTCAGTGCCGCTTACTACATGCGCAAATTTTTGCAAGAAGCAGAAATTACTGCACAGATCACGATTGTAGATCAAGATGATCATATTGGTGGAAAAGTTAACACTTTACAACGTGATGGTTTTGTAATCGAACGCGGGCCGGATTCTTTTCTTGCTCGCAAAACAGCGATGGTAGATCTGGCAACAGAACTTGGAATGGAAGATGAATTAGTTACCACCAATCCTGAGGCGAAGAAAACATATATTTTGCATGATGGTCAATTGCATCCAATGCCTTCCGGTCTGGTACTTGGTATTCCTACAGAATTAAGATCATTTATGGAAAGTGATCTATTGTCGATGGATGGTAAAATTCGTGCATTGGATGATTTTCTATTACCTGCCAAAATGGATGGTAAAGACGAATCGTTAGGTGACTTTATCGAACGTCGTCTGGGAAAAGAAGTATTGGAAAATGTAACCGAACCATTGCTAGCAGGCATCTATGCTGGAGATACACGCAAGTTAAGTCTACAAGCCACTTTTCCGCAATTTGGTGTCGTGGAACGTGAATATGGTAGCCTGATCAAAGGAATGAATACAGGGAGTAAGCCTGTAGAAACGCACACAGGTACGAAGAAAAGTGCATTTCTAACGTTCCGCAATGGATTACAAAGTCTGATTAATCGTCTTGGTGAATCATTATCTACAGCAGATCTACGTCTGAATACAGGTGTACAATCGATTCAGCCTCAAGCAGATGGTACGTATATTGTGTTATTAAGTGATGGACAAGAAGTTGTTGCCGATCATGTGATTGTCACTGTACAGACATTTGCCGCTTCCAAATTGTTGAAGCCATTGGTAGATACCAAAGCGTTAGAGATGATCAATTATGTATCTGTAGCTAATGTCGTTATGGCATTTGATCGCAAAGATATTGAGACAGAATATGATGGTTCTGGCTTCCTTGTACCGCGTAAAGAAGGTCGCACGATTACAGCATGTACATGGACATCCACTAAATGGCTTCATACCAGTCCAGATGATCGTGTACTGATGCGTTTCTATGTAGGACGTTCTGGTGATGAGCAAGTTGTTGATGAAACCGATGAACAGATTACAGCGAAAGTGCTACATGATATGCGTGAATTAATGGGTATTGATGCACAGCCATTATTTACCGAGATTACACGACTTCATCATTCGATGCCTCAATATCCAGTAGGGCATATGGATAATATTGCGATGCTACGTGCTCAATTAGCAGCACAATATCCAGGCGTATTAGCACTTGGAGCAGGATACGATGGTGTAGGACTACCTGACTGTATTCGTACAGCCAAAGAAATGGCGATAAAAGAAGCAGAACGAGTGACTTCATTTTCTAATAGTCATTCGTAATAACCATATAGCTGTATAAGCAACCTTCTGTTGTGCAAAGTCTTTTGAACACATCTATCCGTCGTATCTTTTATACACTTGGATAGATGTGTCATAGAGATCAAACACAACAGAAGGTTTTTTTGTATAGAGACGTCAGCTTTTGCCGAACAACTATAACCTGTTATAATAGACAAAGTGTAAAATGCTACAAATGGTCTATATGATTCGATATAGTCAAAAAGACATTTGGTATAGTAAACTATTTTATGCTTTAAAGGAGTTCGTTATGTACACAACAAGGTCTCAACAATCTCGTCAGCGTCAGCAAGCAAAAAAACAGCGTCAAAAACGGATCCGTTATTGGATTATGTTTAACACTGTGCTGGTTCTGTCTATTGTTGCGCTTGGCGGTTATTACTGGCTTCATATCAAGCCACAGGAAGTACAGCAAGCTTCGAGTGTTCAGACAGATAATACATTAGATCCGGCAAACAGATCAGATCAAGATGTACCTGATCCTGCTATAGAAAACAATGATTCTTCAGAGCTGTCAGATCATGAAAATGACAACGACAATGAGAATGATCCTTCACTTTCTACGACAGAAGGGGATGTAGAGCATCTAGATCAGACGTCAACTGATGATCAAGAAGCACAACCTTCTGATTTGGAGCAAAATGCTGAAGAAACGGACTCGCAATCATCGGATACACCATCTAATGAATCTACAGCAACCGATAAAGCGCCAGAACAGACAACAACACCGGATTCATCTACCAATACGTCAGCACCTTCTGAACCATCTTCGGATTCGTCCAACAAAGCACTTCAGCCTGCTACTAACACGACACCATCCGGTCAGACGGTGACGCTTAATTTTGGCGGAGATGTGATGTTTTCAGGAAAAGTCGGTGAAAAGTTAGCAAAAGCAGGATATGATTATCCATATCAATATGTTAAAGGTTCGTTTACTTCGGATGATCTAACAGTGGTGAATCTAGAAACGCCTGTGACTGATTCAAATACAACGGCCGCTGACAAAACATATGCTTTTAAATCATCGCCTCAAGCGCTTCCACATATGGCGCAAGCAGGTATTGACGCAGTAAATTTAGCAAACAATCATATTTTGGATCAAGGCATTACAGGATTAACCGATACGATTACTCAACTGGATCAAAGTGGGATTGCTTATGTAGGAGCTGGCAAAGACAGTGCTCGTGCGTACCAACCGGTTTATTTTGATCGTAAAGGAATTAAAATTGCTCTTTTGGGATTTAGTCGAGTCATTCCAGAAACCAGTTGGAATGCTGGTAAGAATCAAGCAGGTGTAGCGACAGCTTATGATGCAACAGCTGCGCAGGCAGCTATTCGCGAAGCCAAAAGCAAAGCCGATCTTGTCGTTGTCGTCGCTCACTGGGGCATCGAACGTTCAGATACTCTTGCAGATCATCAAAGTGATCTAGCACATACATTTGTCGATGCAGGAGCTGATCTTGTTATTGGCGGTCATCCGCATGTGTTACAAGGGCTAGAGCATTACAAAGGAAAATGGATTGCTTACAGTACAGGCAATTTTATTTTTACTCGTTCACTGGTAGAAAAGACATGGGATACCGGTGTATTTCAAGCCAAATGTACAGTAAACGGTGATTGCAGTATGCAGGTGATTCCATATACCGCAGAGTTAGGTCAACCTGTACCTATGACATCAGACAAAGCACAAGCATTACTCAAACGATTACAAACACTATCCAGTAGTATTGCATTTGATACCAAAGGAAATGCTATCGCTAATTAATCTCATGTATTCATCATATATTATGGATCACAGAGGAGAATGTACAATGACTGCTATTCAAAACGTATATTGTGTAGGTCGTAATTATCGTCTTCATGCTGAAGAATTAGGGAATGAAGTACCGACTGAACCGATGATTTTTATGAAACCTTCTCATGCAGCTGTACCTCTAGAACAGGCTGAATTGGTATTACCCAAAGACAAAGGTGAAATTCATTATGAAGCCGAGTTAGTAATTCGAATTGGACGCAATTATGAACCTGGTCTTTCAGTAGAACAAATGGTAGATGGATTAGCACTTGGAATCGATTTTACATTGCGTGATGTACAAAGTGTACTCAAGAAAAAAGGACATCCATGGACAGCAGCGAAAGGATTCAAAAACTCTGCACCATTGACTGCTTTTGTTCCTTTCCCGGATGCCGCTACATGGGCTGAACAACCTTTTGCTTTGCTCAAAAACGATCAACAAGTTCAGCTAGGATACACACGCAATATGATCTTTTCCCTTGAAACGATTATTGCGCATATCGGAGACAATTATGGACTTGCAGCCGGCGATATTATTTTTACAGGTACGCCTGAAGGTGTAGGCCCTGTAGCAACTGGCGATACATTTGAATTAATCTATGCAGGCGCTTCTGTAGGTAAGTGCCGGATCGCTGAATAATGTTAGATTGGTTGATTGGTGCAGTATGCGCCGGATTAATCGCTGCGCTTGCGTATAAAAAGCAGTGGTTATCCGGTTCAGGTGCCTATGCGGCAGCTGTTATGGGTACCATTTATTATGGAGCAGGGAATCTATTATGGTTTGGCTTGCTTATTTTATTTTTTATCAGTGGTAGTCTGCTGTCCAAAATGAAAGGCGAACGCAAACGTAAATTAGAACAAGATTATGCCAAAACGTCGCGTCGTGATGCAGGGCAAGTATTTGCTAACGGTGGATTGGGTATGATTCTGTGCCTCGGTCATGCTGTGATACCTCATCCAGCATGGATATACGCTTTTGTAGGCGTGATGGCGACTGTTACAGCAGATACATGGGCGACTGAATGGGGAAGCCTTAGTCGCAAGCCTCCGCGCTCTGTATTGAATGGTCGTGTATTAGAAGCAGGAGCTTCAGGCGGGGTATCGGTTCGTGGTACAGTCGCAGCCGCAATAGGAGCATTGATGATCGGTCTAGCCGCATGGGCATTTTCGTTATGGTCAGGTGCATCTATAGAATCAAGCAGTGTTGGAGCTAAAGATGGTATACTTACTATTGGTCTATTGCCACTTGTTGGATTGATTGGCGGATTAGCCGGTTGTTTTGCCGATTCGTTTTTAGGAGCAACCGTACAAGTCATGTATCAATGCGAGGTCTGCGGCAAAGTCGTAGAAACCAAAGTACACTGTAATCGTCCAACATCCTACTTACGTGGCTGGTCATGGATGACTAATGATATTGTAAATGGGCTTAGCTCTATTATCGGTGGAGTGGTAGCATTGATATTTTTATGGGTATAGGAGAGTGGGCTAATGAGCAGCACCACAGGTGAAAAGTTAGAATTGATTTTGGATGCTGCTTACGATCTTTTTGGTTCCAATGGATTTTATGAGACCAAAATTTCAGATATCGCACACCAGGCGGGAATAGCGAAAGGCACTGTATATTTATATTTTAAAAGCAAAGAAGAACTATTTATGGCAGTTACTCGTCGAGATTGCGAACATTTTCTCGGCGGTTTAGATACTAATTTGCAAAATTGTAGTACGATGGCAGAACGCTTACTTGTGATTGCTAAGCATCATTCGATGTATTATTTTGAACGCAAACATCGTACCAAGTTATTTTTCCGTACGCCCAACAATGATCCTGAACTTATGGCTTATATGAAGCAGTTCATGTTGCGTTATATGCAAGCTGTAGAGAAAGTACTCACAGAAGGTGGCGTATCTCAGCCTGTATGGTGTGCAGAATCCTATATTGGAATGCTGGATCGCATACGTATGGATATTTTATTCAACCCTGAATTTCCGATAGAACAACTTCATGAACGGACAGATTTTGTAGCACGTTTGTTTTTAGAAGGATGTAATCATTCGGTAGATCATCAGGATCAAATAGACCGGGACAATTCCCAAGAAGGTGAGTCACAATGAATATTATGACAGTGGAGTCAATCTCCAAAAGTTACGGCGAAAAAGTATTGTTTGAAAATGCTTCATTTGGGATGGAAGATCAAGATAAAATCGGAATCGTCGGAGTCAATGGAACAGGGAAATCGACTTTTCTTAAAGTAATTGCAGGGATGGAAAGTACAGAAAGTGGACGTGTGACATTAAATAATGGATTGCGTATTCGTTATCTAGCACAGAATCCACCTTATGATCCAGAAGCAACCGTGTTACGTCAGGTATTTGATGGTGGCGGAGAAGAACTTCAAATTGTCGGTGCATATATGAATGTACTGGAACAATTAGAGACTCATCCCGAAGACGAAGCTGTATTAGAGCAATTGATTCATTTGAATCAAGAATTGGAACGTTTGGATGCATGGTCACTTGAAAGTGAAGCCAAAAATATTTTGTCCAAATTAGGTATTCATCATTATGATGCTCTAATGGGTACACTATCCGGTGGTCAACGTAAACGGGTAGCGCTAGCGTCTGCACTTATTCAACCCTCTGATCTATTAATTTTAGATGAGCCTACCAACCATATTGATCATGATTCGATTACATGGTTAGAACAATTTTTGCAAAAGCGTCGTGGCGCTTTACTAATGATCACCCATGATCGCTACTTCCTAGATCGTGTTGCAAATGTCATGATTGAACTGGATCATGGTAGTCTGTATCGTTATGAAGCCAACTATTCGCGTTTTCTTGAACTCAAAGCAGAGCGTGAAGAACGAGAAGCAGCATCAGAAGACAAACGTCAAAATCTATTACGTCGTGAATTAGCATGGATCAGACGTGGAGCCAAAGCACGTACAACCAAACAACAAGCACGTATTAACCGTTTTGAACAATTGAAAAATGATGGACCCGGTCGTCGTGATGAAGCGATGGATATGTCAGCCATTTCATCTCGTCTTGGTAAGCAAATTGTAGAGTTGGATCATGTATCTTTAACACTGGGTGGTAAAGAACTCATTCACGATCTGACGTATCATGCGGTTCCAGGAGATCGTATCGGAATTGTAGGACCTAATGGACGTGGTAAATCGACATTACTGAATCTAGTATCCGGTCGTCTGGTTCCTAGTGAAGGTAATGTGGTTACAGGTCAGACTGTTAAATTTGGCTATTTCACGCAGGAACATCAAGAAATGGATGAATCGATGCGTGTGATCGAATATATCAAAGATGTAGCAGAAGTAGTCGAAACCGCAGATGGTAGCAAAATTTCTGCTTCACAAATGTTAGAGCGATTCTTATTTACACCAGCAGCACAATGGACACCGATCTCCAAATTATCGGGTGGCGAAAAGCGTAGACTGTATTTGCTACGTGTATTGATGGGTGCACCTAACGTATTGTTACTGGATGAGCCTACCAATGATCTGGATATCACTACATTAACCGTTCTGGAACAGTATCTTGATGAGTTCCCTGGCGTTGTGTTCTCGGTCTCACATGATCGCTACTTCTTAGATCGTACGTGTGATCGCATCTTTGCTTTTGAAGGTGAAGGTCAAGTTAGTATTCATGCAGGGAATTACAGTGATTATGAAGAGCGAATCGCTGATCTTGCCAAAAGTGCTAAAGCAGCTAGTGCACCAGTCGTAGCACCCAAAGCAGTAGAACCTGTAAAAGAAAAAGCACCTGCACCAGACAAAAACGCTTGGCGGAATAAATTAAAATTCTCATACAAAGAGCAATTGGAATATGAAAAAATTGATGATGATATTGCAGCAACAGAGCAGAAGCTAGTCGATCTTGCAAGTGATATGGAGAAAGCGTTCAGTGACTCTGTAAGACTGCAAGAGCTGATGGCTGAGCAGACAGCAACCGAGAAGCATCTAGAGCATCTTATGGAACGCTGGACGTATCTAACTGAACTGGCTGAAAAGATAGCACAAAGTCAGAACTAAATTAGATTCGATTTGCAACGACTGTTATTGTACAAGCATCTTAGTAGGATATCAGCAGTCTATATATCAAAAAACCTTCTTTCTCGTCAGAAATGATAAGAAAGAAGGTTTTTTTGTTGATTCACAAGGGATGCACCATATGTTTATTTAGCAGTAATATAAGCACCTAGCAACTTGGCTGTATTGATAACAGCATCGGTATGAGTACGTTCCATAGAGTGGGAAGCATGTACACCAGGCCCGATTAAGGCTGCACGAATATTATTACCGGCACGTAGAGCAGCAGAAGCATCTGAACCATAGTGAGGATATACATCGATTGCATAAGCAATATTACCTGCTTGAGCCAATTCAATTAATTTGCCTGTCATTTCATAATCATAAGGACCGGAAGAATCTTTTGCACAGATAGACACATCTGTTTCTTTACAGCTGAGATCATCTCCAATACAACCCATATCTACAGCGATCATTTCATGAATCCCTTCAGGAATATAAGCTGTACCATGTCCTACTTCTTCATAATTGGAAATAAGAAATTGAGTGCGATACTGTGGTTTCCATTTCTGGGTATATTGTGATTCTAAAAGTGCAAACAATGCAGCCACACTTGCTTTATCATCCAAATGACGAGACTTGATATATCCGCTTGATGTGACGACAGGACGTGTATCAAATGAAATGTAATCTCCAACTTCTATACCCAGTTGTTGGACATCTTCTTTGGAATCTACCAATTCATCGATTCGAACTTCCATATTTTCTTCTTCACGTTTGAGTCCGCGAGCTTCATCATATACGTGCACAGAAGGTTGAATAGACAAAATAGTCCCTGTATACGTTTTGCCACTACGTGTATGAATCGTGCAGTATTCATTTTCAATACTGTTCATACTGAATCCACCTAGAATCGTAAATCGGATCGTTCCTTGTGGCTTAATGGCACGTACCATTGCACCTAGTGTATCAACATGTGCGCTTAAAGCAATCGTTTTGGAATCATCCTGACCGTCTAATGTCAAAATCAGACCGCCTTTTTGGTTGTATTCTATAGTTACACCAAATTTGCCTGCTTCTTCTGCAATCCGCTTGATAATATCGTGAGTGAATCCTGTAGGACTAGCAGTAGATAATAATTCTGTAAGCAAAGAGATCGTATAATCTTGATTGATCGTTATCGTCATAATAAAAGGTCTCCTTTATAATAAATCCAATTTTAACAATATCCAGTGACTACAATAATATGCTATTGATGAACAGATATAGATTCATATTCTGTTTTGACAAATAGGATATCCATCATGGATTCAAAAAATAACCAACAAAAAAACCACTTATCTGTTGACTGAAATCAGACAACAAAAGATAAGTGGTTTTTCATCTTGATCAGCAAGTAATTACATGTAGCTTTTCAGCATGAATTACTTACGGTTAGAAAAAGAAGTTGCAGTCGTATCATTATCAGTATACATCGGTTTAAGCGGATCATTGTCTACAGATGATGTAGTCAAAGGAGTCGTAGCAGCTGGAACCTGAGCTAACTCTGCTTTCAGTTGTTTGATCTCACGCTGTAAACGGTACTGACGATAGATACCATAAAATCCTACAATTAGACCACCTAACAAAGCGCATCCAATAATCAAAAGAATTAAAGGTACTTGTACTACATTGAAATAAAGATTTACCTGTACTGGATTCACGTTAATTACGGCAAACACCGCGGTAATCAGTGCAAATATCAAACCTAAAATAAGCATCCATTGCATTTTCAAAATAAATAACCCCCTCAAATTAGCATAAGGTCAAATCTTTCCTTATCTAATCTATAAAACGCAATCAGTCCTATTGTAAACATGTCTTTACAAGTATTGGGCGAATATTGGAGGAAATGCAAGGTCTGGGTGTGATTCACCGATGTTCAATACTTACTTTGCTAACTGTTCCATTTCAGTAATTAGAGCTTCGAATACACTCATAGCTTCACGAATAGGAGCTGGAGTAGACATATCAACACCTGCTTTGGCAAGAATATTGATAGAATAATCGCTACCGCCGCTTTTCAGGAAACCAGTATAACGATCTACCGCAGATTGTCCTTCTTCCAAAATTTGTTTGGAGAAGCTAGTTGCAGCAGAGAATCCTGTCGCATATTTATATACATAGAAGCTGTTATAGAAATGCGGAATACGTGCCCATTCCATTTCAATATCTTGATCTACATGCATACCTTCACCATGATATTTCACATTCAGGTCATAGTAGATTTTGGATAGTTCTTGTGGAGTTAGGGACTCGCCAGCTTCTGCACGAGCATGTGTAATCATTTCAAATTCTGCAAACATCGTCTGACGGAAAACTGTCGTACGGAATTGATCTGCATAATAAGTTAACAAGTACATTTTTTCTTTTGGATCAGTCGATTTTTTCAAAAGATAATCCATTAATAATGCTTCATTCGTAGTTGAAGCCACTTCTGCAAGGAAAATAGTGTATTGTGCATCACGATAAGGAAGAGCATTGTCTGAATAATAACTATGCAGTGCATGACCCATTTCGTGAGCAAGTGTAAACATACTATTTAGATTGTCTTTGTGATTTAGTAGAACGTAAGGATGGACACCATAAGCGCCCCAGCTATAAGCACCTGTACGTTTTCCTTCATTTTCATACACATCGATCCAGCCTTCGTTGTAACCGGCTTGAAGCGCTTGTTGATAATCTTCACCGAGTGGTTTGAGACCTTCTGCTACTGTCGCTTTTGCTTCTTCATAAGTGATATCCATTTTGAATTCATCGACAAGTGGAGCAAATAGATCGTACATATGCAGTTCATCTACACCAAGTAATTTTTTGCGTAACGCAATATAACGATGTAGTAGAGGAAGACCTTCATGAATCGTATCAATCAGGTTCGTATACACTTCTTTAGGAATATTATCTCCATAAAGTGCTTTTTCCAGAACAGATGGATATTTGCGTACATTTGCATAGAACATATTTTTGTTGATATTGGCAGTTAGTGTAGCACCAATCGTATTTTTTTGACGAGCATATGCACTGTAAATCGCTTTGAATGCACGTTCACGTAATTCACGATTTGGATTTTCCAAAAATTGAATATAACGGCCATGAGTCAGTTCTACTTCATTACCATTTTCATCAATAATGTTAGGGAATTTCATATCTGCATTATTCAACATCCCAAAAATCGTCTGTGGGGCTTGAGACAGGTTACCTACTTGTGCTAACAAAGCTTCTTCCGCTTGTGATAACACATGTGCTTTTTCCCGTTTCATTTCTTGTAGCGTAAAGCGGTAAGGAGCGAGAAGAGAAGACTCTAGCAATTCATCTAAATTCTCATCAGACAGACCTAGAATTTCAGGTGTGATAAAAGAAAGAGCTTGTCCCAATTCTACGCCTAATTTTTTAACTTTTTGCGATAATGCCTGATATGTAGGATTCGTTGTATCTTCATCCTGATGCATATGAGCATACGCATATAATTGTTCTACCTGTAGACCGATACGATCTTCTAGCTCAAATGCCGACTTAACTGCTTCAGCAGTATGAAGTTTACCTTGTAATTGAGCCGCTTCAGGCAATTCTTGTTTTACTTTGTCATACGCTTGATCCCAAGCTTGTTGATCTGCGAACAGATCGGATAAATTCCAGCAATTTTCCTGTGACACTTCAGACCGTTTAAGTATTTGCTGCATAAATAAATCCTCCTCTTGAGCAATAATTATGAATAGATATTTGAAATGAATAGCACTGATTTGGGTATAATCTATTCAGCGCCAGAGTACATTGATCTACATCAAGCTATATTATGTGTTAGGGTTAACGGCAACCAAAAATCCGTAGATCATTAAGAAGAACGCAACCAGTAACATGACAATAGCAAAAATAGCAAGCCAGCGCTTTAAAGGCGCTGGAATGGTTTCCTTATAAGCAATCAGTACAAACCCTTGCAAAAAAGCAAGAATAATAAATATGACAATCGCTGTATAATTCATTGGAAAAGGTTATACCTCCCGGAAAGCATTCATAATTTCTTCCCATTCGGCTTCTGTCTCAAAGCGCTCTTTAGGAAAACGATCACTTGCCCATTGCATCAAAGCTGGACGACTCAAGAAATCATGTGTTTCTTCGCCCCATTCGTCAGAGATTTCTCTCAGTACGATTTTGCGTCCTTGAACTTCAACAGTCATCATGTTCCAATTGTCTTTTTTATAAATCTGGTGTTTTTTTATCATTATAGTATTCTACTCCCTGTTCGTTTGCTAAAATCATACCCTTTGCCTTCATTAATTGCAAATCATAACAGCTGTTTTATTTGCTATTTCAGAACATGTACGTTATACTAGGTTCATGCGTCATATATGGCGATATTCTAGGAGGTTTTTTGAATGAAAGGTACAGTTAAATGGTTTAATGCAGAAAAAGGTTTCGGATTTATTGAAGTTGAAGGTGGAGAAGACGTATTCGTACATTTCTCAGCTATTCAAAGCGATGGTTTTAAATCGTTAGATGAAGGTCAAGCGGTAGAATTCGACATCACTGAAGGTAACCGTGGTCCTCAAGCAGCTAACGTAATTAAATTATAAGACCGATATCCGGTAACGGATCACTTATATATTGAGCATTCATTTGAATGTTCATCCATATGTTAGTAAAAGCGCAAGTTTCCTTGATTCATTTCAAGGGACTTGCGCTTTTTCATGTTTACAAACAAATTCTTGATACAAACAAATAGGTCTTTTCTAAAATAAAACAAATTCTCTTCTAAAGAAGATCATTTCAAATGATCTATCAAAATGAACAAAAAATACCCTTTATTTGCTCCACCATAATCTAGAACAAACAAAAGGTATTTGAATTAAGCTTATTTTCTCATCTATAACATGCTACACATACGATCAGTTGTTTACTTGAAGTCCGGAACGTCTGCCCGTCCGCCGGATGACCAGCGTAATAATAGCCAATTCAGCAGCAAGCCCTAATGACTGTGCCAAAGCTCCGATAACACCATTCCATGCCGGAAATATAAACAATAATATAATCAGAACAATAAAAGTACATATAGCATTCGCCATCTGAGAGCGGAACATTGCTTTGGTTTGTCCACGTAAAAGAATAAGTCCATTAGAATAATCTAACCATGGCATAACCAGTGCATATAATACAAAAGCTCGCAGTGTATATAGACTTTGAGTTAATAACTCTCCATTTACATTCATAATATGTCCGAGCACCCAATAACTCATAGGTGTATAAGCAATCAGAGCTAACAACGTCACAGGTATAAACCCAGTCACTAATCCGAATCGACGTACTTTTTTTGGATCAATATGATAGAAATTCAATACAATTTGATGAATATAAGTAAAAAAGCTAAGCATTAACTGCAATAGACTACTTGCTATCGCAAACGAAGAAATAGCGAGAGCAATCCCTTCTGTTTTACCTAGTACTACATTAATAGCCGGGCCGATTAACATGGCAACAAAAGATGAGAAAAGAAGCGGTTTATAAAATTTAAACACATCTGCCCGTGTTTCTACAGGATGGTCAGGACGCTTTTCAGGCATTTTTTTTGCGATATTCCGTCCTTCACTATAACTAACAATCGCTTCGATAATCATACCTGTCAAAAATAAAATTGCACCGACGGTTCCACTTGTAATGTGATGATAATAAATAAAATAAAGCGATAAGGAGTACATTCCTGCCAAACGGAATACCATGCCAATCGTTAACCATTTGGTACGATTGTTGGTAATAATAATACCTTGATAAATATTGCGAATAACTGAAAAGATGCTCACAAACATCAAAATAGCATACACATCAATCACCAGAGGAACCATAGAATCTTTGATGCCGAACAATGTACTGAATATCCATTTTCCTATAGGCGTGTACACAATCAGTATTCCAATCGCTAAAACAAAAGCTAGAAAAATCCAAGTCACTTTAAGCAAAGCTTTAAATGAAAGTCGGTCTCGAACCAGAGCAGAACACGTCTGGCGTAATAAAGTAGACGGTCGTTCTGTAATCGTCACCAGACTCATTGCCAATGCATAGCTAGCAATCACCACTTCAGCATCCACAGCAAAAGCAAGTGTACGATTAATAATGACATGTGAAATAGTGACCAGTGAAGCTGAAATTCCAAGTGGTACAAAAAATGAAAACAACCGCCTCCATGAGAGCGGTTCTTGTGTGGACATATGTAATCTTCTCCCTTTGGTCTATAAAAATTATGGTTAGTATATCATAACCGTTTTGAAGAGAGTATGATTTATACAACAAAAAGTTACATTTATTTAAAATTCTATCTGTTTTTATGTATATTTGGCGAGGAGAAACGATCATAAGCGTCTATGTGGAAAGTCAAAACAAAAAGTAGTGTTTTTGATCCGATTTCCAACATTGAATATCCTTTTTGTATTCTATTCAAAGACCATAGTGAAAATAAGAAATATATGTCCTTAAAATGAAGAAGAAAATGAGCAAAACCCATATAGGGCGCGGTGTGATAAATTCAATTGTACGTTGTGAGCACTCTGAATATAATGTATGATAATACTGATAGGTTCAACAGACAACTATGTGGAGGAAGCCCATTGAATGATATGATGAAAGTCCGTTATCCGTTTCCGCGTAATGCTGTTTCTTTGATGAGACGCGTATACAAACACGGAATACCGGAAGTCCGTAAAGAGTTTGCTCGCTGGCGCGAGCAGGCAAACTTGATACCTGATGCAGAATTGCGATATCAAGCGCTTGATAGTCTAAGCAATAAGCAATTCCACTGTGATGGTGGGTCAGTATATGCCGTAGCGAATATGGCTCAATTTCATAATTTGCTACCTTTGATTGTAGCATTCCAGACGATTTGCGATTATGCCGATAACTTATCGGATCGTCCTCAATGTACAAATGTTGAAGATTTTCGTCTATTGCACCAGGCTTTGCTTGATGCGATTGTTCCAGGCGTAGAACCAAGAGACTATTATGTATTTAATAGCGAAAGTGAAGTTGGTTATATGTCTACACTGGTAAAAGCTTGCCAGGGATATATTAGTGAACTTCCAGATTACGATATTGTATATCCTTATTTGCGTGATCTGGTTGAATTATATTGCGGTTTACAAACATACAAACATATCGCTCCTGAATTACGTCAAGCGACATTGATGGAGTGGTGGTCTGAGCATAAGCATCGTACACCTCATTTATACTGGCACGAGTTTGCTGCTGCAACAGGTTCAACGTTAGGTATATTTATGATGTTTTTAGCAGCAAGTGGTCTTCCAGGCATGAATGATGCGGCTGCCAAGCAAGCACATGCTGCTTATTTTCCAAATGTATGTTGCCTTCATATTATGCTGGATTATGTTATTGATCAGGAAGAAGATCAGCATTCTGGCGATCTTAATTTTTGCGATTATTATGACCCATCGATTAAAGTCATTGATCGAATTGAGAAGATCGTTGATTGGGCGCGTGCAGATGTACATCAACTGCCGGGTGCTTCATTCCATCTTATGATTGTTGAAGGTTTAGTCGCACTATACTTAACAGACCCCAAGGTCAAAACACAACAAGAAGTGCGTGCTATCTCTAAACGGCTATTGCGAAAAGGTCCTCCTATGCGTGCCTTTTTTATCTTGAATAGCCAGGTGATCCGTAAGTATTTGTAAACATATTAACAAGGGGGCAATTTGAAATGTCAGCAGTCAAAAAAATTGCAGTACTAACAAGTGGAGGAGACTCCCAAGGAATGAATGCTGCGGTTCGTGCAGTTGTACGTAGCGCACTTTATTTCGGTCTTGAAGTATGCGGGGTTCAACGTGGATATCAGGGGTTACTAAATGAAGATATTTTCCCTATGGATCTACGTAGTGTAGGTGATATTATCCAACGCGGGGGAACAGTACTTCAATCTGCACGTTGTAAAGAATTCATGACACTTGAAGGTCAACAAAAAGGCGCTGATATTCTGCGCAAACACGGTATCGACGGATTGGTTGTTATCGGCGGAGACGGATCTTATCAAGGTGCGAACAAATTGAGTAAATTAGGTATCAAAACAATGGCATTGCCAGGAACAATCGATAACGATATTTCGTATACAGATACAACGATTGGTTTTGATACAGCAGTAGGTATTGTTGTAGATGCAGTAAACAAATTGCGTGATACGATGTCTTCTCATGAACGTGTCTCTATCGTAGAAGTGATGGGTCGTCATTGTGGCGATATCGCTCTTCATTCGGGTCTAGCTTCTGGTGCAGAAACTATTCTTGTACCTGAAGTATCATATGATCTAAAAGAAGTAGCGGATCGTATGCATCACAACTTTGCTTGTGGTAAACGTCATAGTATCGTGATCGTAGCTGAAGGCGCAGGTCGTGGAGAAGATATCGCAGAACAATTGCATATCCATTATCCTAACTTGGAGCCTCGTGTAACGGTTCTTGGACATATCCAACGCGGTGGAACACCAACTCCTCGTGACCGTAATTTAGCAAGTCGTCTAGGAGACTTTGCAGTTCGTAAATTAATCGAAGGTGAATCCGATAAAGCTTGTGGTGTAATCAAAGGCGAAATCGTATTGACAGATATCGATAAAGTAGTAAATAGCAAAAAAGAGTTCGATCATGAAACTTATGAGCTGGCACTTCGTTTATCTCAATAATCAGTGCTATGTTTAGAAAAAAGTAAATGTTTCAACCATTAACTTTAAAAAGCGTGCTAAATCTTACGTAATCTTCGGATTGCTAATATTTGCGCGCTTTTTATTTTGTTAAAAATTGTTTTTAGATATCACTTTTGTAAAAAATATGATAAGAAATGGTAAAAATTTTGAATTAAAGATTAGAAGTAACGGTTAAATTATTGTACTATAAGGGAGTAAGTCATTTATATCCTCACTCCGTAGGAACTGGAGAGACCAACTAGAAGGGGGCTACCATACATTGGCGAGAGAAAAAGGAGCAAAAGGAAGGGAGAGCCGTTTACGTTTGCTACACGCTGCTGCTAAACAATTTGCTATTCATGGTTTTCACGAAACGAAAGTGAGTTCTATTGTTGCAGAAGCCAAGCTTTCACAACCCGCATTTTATTTGTATTTTGAAAGTAAAGATGCTGTTTTTGAGGAGTTAGTGAAGCTTTTCCATGTTCGCTTGACGACAGTTATTAATGAAAGTCGTCTTCCTGAAATCAATTCAACCGATGGGGTATTGAACCAATTATGTCATACGTTGACATTAATGTTTGATTATTTTTATGCTAACCCTTATTTAACTCGGATAGGATTTCATTTGGCACCACAATCGCAAAATATGAAACAAGAACTGGTTCAATGGGTTGAGCAGATGTTATCGGGTGAACAACGTTCTGGACAATTCAAATCTGATTTTCGGATGAATATGGTCGCAGAATGTTTGGTAGGCACGATCGAACGTATTGTATTTACACAGCTTCTTCCTGGCAAAGTTGCACCAGAACAATTAGCATTAGATATTGTTAACTTATATGTATCAGGTATTGGAATGAAACAAAGCAAAGTGTAATCGATAGAGCTAGGAGGTTCATTTTCATATGATTACTGTCGGTTTAACCGGATGGGGAGATCATGATTCTCTTTATCTAACCAAAGAAGCAAATAAGAACAAATTACCTACTTATAGCTCACTATTCCGCACCGTAGAGGTAGATAGTTCATTTTATGCGATCCAGTCCCGGCGGAATATGGAAAAATGGACCGAGGAAACACCTGGTTCTTTTCGTTTTCTTGTAAAAGCTTTTCAGGGTATGACCGGGCATTCGCGTGGAAAGATTCCTTTTGATAGTGAAGCCGAAATGTTTGAAGCATTTCGCTTATCGATTAGTACGATGGATCAAGCGGGTAAATTGATGGCTGCACTATTTCAATTTCCACCCTGGTTCGATTGTAATCGAGAAAATGTCAAAACACTTCGACATATTCGTGAACTGATGGGAGATTACCCATGTGCGCTCGAATTTCGTCATCAAAGTTGGTACACGCCTGAAATGCGAGACAAAACGATCCAATTCATGCGCAAAGAAAACTGGATTCATAGTATCTGTGATGAACCACAAGCAGGAATTGGTTCTGTACCGATTGTAGAAGAAGTCACAGATCGTCAATTAACAGTCGTACGTATGCATGGCCGTAATGAATCAGGCTGGAATTCATCGGGTCAACCGAATTGGCGGGAAGTCCGTTATCTGTATCGCTATAATGAGGCAGAATTACAAGAATGGGCAGAACGCTTACAGCGATTAGAACAACAATCGGATGAAGTGTGTGTGATTTTCAATAATAATTCTGGTGGAGATGCAGCAGATAACGCCAGACAATTGATGGGCATGTTAGGACAAGAGATACCTACTATTCCAGAAGAAAAGAAAGTAGAAATGGAACAGATTGATCTTTTCGACTGGAGTGGACAAGAATAGAAAAGCGACATTTTCCCGATTGAGGAGAATGTCGCTTTTGTTTTTTTTGAGCGATGATTATTTGATATAAATATCAAGAATCACTTAATGCTATTTAG
Organism: Paenibacillus sp. KACC 21273; assembly: GCF_028736095.1. Taxonomy (NCBI): domain Bacteria; kingdom Bacillati; phylum Bacillota; class Bacilli; order Caryophanales; family Paenibacillaceae; genus Paenibacillus; species Paenibacillus sp. KACC 21273. The sequence goes on along the minus strand of NZ_CP117876.1, from coordinate 3,651,731 downwards.
ATTCAGAAGGTACAAAATGTATAGCTTGTCGTTGTACCCATAGTAAACGAGACAGCAATGTGATCGCGCCTACTGCAAGTCCTGTACTGAGACCAATCCAATACCCAAAAGCAGCATAATCGGTATAATTAGCAATCAGATAACCGACAGGTAATCCTATAATCCAGTATGAGATAAAGGTTAAAACGAAAGCAGGATTTACATCTTTGTATCCTCGGAGTGCTCCCTGTACAGGCGTAGCAATAGCATCTGATATTTGATAAAAAGCAGCATAAATCATAAAATGAGCTATTAGATCAATCAATACAGGATCAGAAGAGTAAAGCGCTGATACCGATTGACGAAATGCAAGCAGAATCACAGCAGTACATAATGACAAAGCAAGCGCTAAGCCAAGACCAAGCTTTGTATATTGCCTCGCATCTTTCAGGCGCTTAGCACCGACCTCGTAACCGACTAAAATCGTTAACGCTGTACAAATACTTAACGGTATCATATAAAGGGTTGCAGCAAAGTTCTGAGCCGCCTGATGAGCTGCAATCGTCATCGTATCGTAGTTGCTCATAAATAAAGTGACTCCAGCAAAAATAGCGACTTCAAAAAAGATGGCAAAGCCCATCGGAATACCTAATTTTAAAATTTCGCCCCATTTTTGCAAAGAAGGGGAATGCCACCTACTAAACAACTGATCTTGGCGAAAAGGTTTTGCGATACGTATAACGAGTACGGCGATCAAAAATACACACCAGTAAGTGATCGCAGATGCTACACCAGCTCCGATTCCGCCTAACTTAGGGAATCCAAATTTACCGAAAATTAATAAATAATTAATCGCGACATTGATCGGTAACGCACATAATGTAATCATCATTGAAAATCGTGTTTGCCCTAGAGCATCGATATAACTTCGCAGCACCGTGTAAGCAAATAAAGGAATAATCCCTGTGGATAAACATACAATAAAACCATGAGCCACTTCACGTACATAAGGTTCTAGACTCATCAGATCCAGAATTGGATTTAATAACAATCCACCGATAATTAGAATGACAATGGATACAACAACTGATAATAACAAAGCTTGCACTACATTAAAGCTGATTTTGGATCGTTGATTCGAACCGATCAATTGTGACACAATCGGCGTCACTGCTACTAGAATGCCACTAAGCCCCGCTTGAATCGGAACCCACAGACTCGATCCTATCGCGACACCAGCCAAATCTTCTGCACTGGCATGACCGGACATATTCGTATCGAAAAAAGTCATTAAAGATAAAGCAATCTGGGTAATCAGAATAGGAAATAATATTTTCAAAAACTGACTGAACTTCTGCAACAATGTAACAGTAGGGATCATAGACTAACCTCATTTACGATAATTAATTATGTGTATTTGAACGAACTTTCAGATAAGTCCATTAAAAAATGATTGTACAAGATATCATTTCTTTTGGATAGACAAAAAAAGAACCCGGACAATGATCCGGGTTCTTACTGATCCATAACGTATGCTCTATTATATAAAGCACAGATTAAAGATTAATAATTAGCATTAGCGGTATAACGGTTACCGGCATTCCATAATAGATACTCGTCGATTCCTTTTTCATGCATTGCACGAATCTGGTCATTGACTTCTTTTGCACCGTATTGTGTATAATGACCGCTACCTAACCAGCTTGCTGTAAAGTCTTGAATCCATGGACGGATAATAGGCGTCTGATCACCAAGTGGTTTCAGCTTTTTCAATGTATCTTCCATAGAACCTTTAATCGTTGCATATGGGTTTTTGTCAGGATCTTTTACACCGAACCAACCTGTAGAATAATGACTTGGATAGACCATTGGACTAATAACATCTACATTTTCTGAAATTTTGGCAAAATCTTGTCCGATACCTTCAGCAGCAGGTACAGAAGCCGCATAACCGAAAATATCTACAGATACACGTACACCCAAAGGAGCAAGCTCTTTACGAGCATATTGTACAAATTCAGCAATCACATCTACACGCGATTGTTTGGTTTTGGTAAATTTCAACTCGGATTCATGATTTTCGAATCCTTCCGGGAAACGAACATAATCAAATTGGATTTCTTTGAAGCCCATTGCTGCTGCTTCTTTAGCCAATTCAATATTGTAATCCCATACATCTTTGTTATATGGATTTACGAAGTTGTCACCTTTACCATTACTCCATACTTGTCCATTGCTTTTAACAAAAGAAAGTTCAGGATGTTTTTTGGCAAGGATAGAGTCTTTGAATACTACGATACGAGCAATAGGATAAACATCATGTTTTTTTAAGCGTTTCATCATAGCGTCTGGATCAGCGATAAATTTTTGCGGACTGCCCATTTCTTTTAACTTGGCATTTTTAGTTTGATACGTTATGTATCCAGCGTCATCTTTTAGATCAATAACCATAGCATTTAGCTCTGTTTTATCCAAAAGATCAAGCAGGGTAGTCATACGCGAACCACCAGCACTATAAGCAGTAACATAGACACCTTTTACTTTAGGCGCATCTACTTGCGGATCAATTTTGGCAGGAGGATTATCTGCATCTACCTCTGTGTTACTTAATTGACTGTGAATTGCCGCCTGGTTCAAAGCGGATTTAAGCGTAGTGGACTTAGCTGTAGCTTGTCCATCTTGTCCACCACTAAGCGTTGTCGATGCGAGCAGCATAATTGCCCATAAAATTTCCATGTGTTAGCTCCTTCTCTGTATGTATAATCATGACGTCAGAATGGATTTACTTTTTAAGTATAACGGATGTCCATCAACTGTAAAGCAACATAATTGTTACCGTTAGTGCCTAAAAATACCCATCTTCACTATTTAAACATGTAAAACCATAGCGAAACAAGTGAATGACCAATATAAGTATACAACATAAAAATGCCACTGCAATCATCTATAAAAGATGTAACAGTGACATTTTTAATATCGTTATCAATTAATCTTATTGCATGAATTGCTGGCTTTGATTTTCGCAAATACTGTGGTGGATAATTTCCATAGCATCCTCTGGTTCCAAAATACGCAACCCATCACGTAAAACGATAACAGCGTTCAATTCTTGCTGTTTTAGGGAAGGCATCATATCAGGAAACCATTTCATGACGATTTGTGACAATTTGACCGTTTCCATTTCCACAATAATCACCCTTTCCTATTCTGGAATCATTACGCTTAATGAACGAAATCATTCTGATGAGAACTTTAGGAAAAGCATGGCTGTGTAACAAATGTTAGGGACTGAACACAAACTGCAAATAATAAAAAGTAGAGGTGGCGTGTTTTTAGTCTACTATATATTACGACAAAAAGCGACTTTCAGTGTATAGCAAAACCAAAATAGTTTACATTTTTCGAATAAAACTTTTATACAGATCTAATCAATCCCAATTAGCCTTTGCGGAAAGATCCCATAACCCCAACGGTTTCGACCATATTAACAAAAGCAGCAGGATCGGTTTCTTTAATAATTCTGCGCAATTCAGCTAATTCATAACGTGTCGTTACTGTCATCAGCATATCTTTGGGCGTATGAGAAAATGCACCTTCTGCTTTGATCATAGTTACACCGCGTTGAAGAGGCATTAATTTTTCAAGCAACAAATCAGTATGGTTCGATACGATAAATAGCGTTACTTTGACATGACTGACATGAATAAGATCAAGCACTTTACCAGCAATGTAGATCGATACCATTGAAGCAAGAGCGATATTCCAGTCATTAGACCAGTAACCCATCGCAAGTACAACGAGACCATTTAATCCAACAATAACATTGCCAACAGGGAAATCACGATAACGAGTAATGATAGAACCCAGAATATCGAATCCACCGGAAGAACCGCCTACCCGGAACGAAATACCAACTCCTATTCCGATCAATACACCACCAAATACAGCAGATAATAATAAATCGGGTGCTGCGGCCTCAACAGGAATAATAGTCATCATCCATGTGGTAGCTGCAACAGAAACGATACTAAGTAAAATATAGCGTTTGCCTAGCAAAAACCAACCCGCGATCAAAAGAGGTATATTGTATACAAAGTAAAGCAGACTAATATTAAGCGGTGTAAAATAACCGGTTAACATAGCAAGTCCTGATACACCACCACTTAATAATTGATGGGGAATCAGGAACAGGTTAAACGCAGCAGCTGTGAATAAGGAGCCCAGAAAAACAACAAATAGGGCACCGATTTTTTTTGACACAAAAATCACCTCGGGTTGTAAGTTAGTAAGTTATGGAAAGTATACCTGTTAATTTATAAGAAGCATCTTTCACAAAAGTAATTATATTATGATTCAGCTAGTAATCATTGTGTATTTTGTGATATAATGATTTAGATATTCTTGAGTAGGGATGTTTTGCTGAATTATGTTGACTATTCTATAAACGCAAGACTGATTTATTTCATCATAGAAACTATTGAACAAAGGTATAGTTTATACTAACTCCTGAATTATTCAATAGTTCATAACAAAAAAAAGAATAAGTGGCGGTCCACAAGGCCTCCTGCGATGCAGGTATATACTACTCATTTGCTACTTAAGAATACAAACAAGTTGGTGGATTGTCCACAATATAGAAGGAGCACGAATATTTTGACTAAATTTGCAGATTTCGGGTTAGATGAAAAAGTACTACAAGCGGTAATGGAGCTAGGTTTTGAAGAATCAACACCTATCCAAGCACAAGCTATTCCAATTGCTATGAGCGGCAGTGACATGATCGGACAAGCTCAAACAGGTACAGGTAAAACAGCAGCATTCGGCATCCCCCTTATTAACAAGATCGAACGTTCGGAAGATAAAATTGTAGCATTGATTATGGCACCAACTCGTGAGTTGGCGATCCAAGTAGCAGAAGAAATCGAGAAATTATCCCGCTTTAAAGGTATCCGTTCATTGCCAATCTACGGTGGACAAGATATCGTTCGTCAGATCCGCGCTTTGAAAAAGAAACCTCAAATTATTATCGGTACACCTGGTCGCTTGCTTGACCATATCAACCGTAAAACAATCAAACTAGACGATGTACAAACTGTAGTATTGGATGAAGCAGATGAAATGCTTGATATGGGTTTCATGGAAGATATCCAATCTATTTTGAAACAAGTTCCAGAAGAGCGTCAAACAATGTTGTTCTCAGCAACTATGCCTGCTAACATCAAGCGTTTAGCGCAACAATTCTTGAAAAACCCTCAACATGTTTCTGTAATTCCAAAACACGTTAGCGCACCTTTGATTGATCAATCTTATATCGAAGTGAATGAGCGTCAAAAATTTGATGCATTGTCTCGCTTGTTAGATATGGAATCTCCAGAGCTAGCAATCGTTTTCGGACGTACAAAACGTCGTGTTGATGAGTTAGCAGAAGCTTTGCAAAAACGTGGCTATACAGCAGACGGTTTGCATGGTGACTTGTCTCAGAACCAACGTGATAGCGTTATGCGTAAATTCCGTGATGGTAGTATTGATGTTCTAGTTGCTACAGACGTAGCAGCACGTGGACTTGATGTATCTGGCGTAACTCATGTTGTTAACTTTGACTTGCCACAAGATCCAGAAAGTTATGTTCACCGTATCGGTCGTACAGGACGTGCTGGTAAAGAAGGCGCAGCTTACTCTTTCGTAACACCACGCGAATTAGATCATTTGCACTTTATCGAGCGTGTAACGAACCAAAAAATCGCGCGTAAACCTCTACCATCTTTGGCAGAAGCGATTGAAGGTAAACAACGTATTACAGCTGAGCGCTTGCTTGAGCTAGTACAAGACGATACAACTCCTTTGAACGAATACAAAGGTATTGCTATCCAATTGTTAGAACAATATGATTCTGTGAACTTGCTTTCAGCAGCAATCAAATTGTTAACTGGTGAGAAAAAAGACGCACAGGTTGACTTGACTCCTGAAGATCCAATTCGTGCAAAACGTCGTAAACCTGATGTTCGCTCTGGTGGACGTAAACCAGGCGGTAGCTATAACCGTGGTGGAAGTAGCACAGGCGGATACAAAGGCAACAGCAGCAGTGGCGGACGCGGTGGATACAGCAGCGGCGGAAGTTCTAGCGGTGGCGGATACAAAGGTAACAAAGATGCTGGACGTGATCGTAACAAACCACGTACAACTAGCAGCGAAAACCGTCGTCCAGCTCCAAAACGTGACGATTCTTTCAACGCATAATTAAAATAAATACAATATAGATAAGAGAGTCAGGTCTAATCGCCTGGCTTTCTTTTTTTGTTTTACAAGAAGGACAAACTTTCAATTCTCGTACATACTTAATAGGCACTGGTATTATAATGAAGAGTTAGGTATATTTAATATATGTAGGTTCAGAGAAAATAGGCATAGAACCAAATGCTGATGCAGACGTGAGGGGGAAATTGATTTGGAATTTAGAGGGGTAATGGGTGGAATATACAGGCTATCCGAGTGGATTATGCGCTTGGCAGGTAGCAACCTATTATGGGTAATTTGTTCTTCACCATTTTTGTTTTTTCTAGTCATGCGATTTATTTTCGGGCAACCAGGGTTTACGGCTAATGATATTCTGCAAGCCAATTGGGGAATGGGCATTATGGCACCGTTCACTTTATTTCCAGCTACAGCGGCTCTGTTTACCGTTGTTCGTAAATGGGTGATGGGTGAAGGGGATGTATCTGTTTTTAAAACGTACTTTAGAGGATATAAAGAAAATTATAAACAAAGTATGCTAGGCGGATTCTTCTATACTTTATTGTTTATTATTATGTATGTCGATTATACCGTCTATATGAACCAATTCCCGAATCTTCAACTGCTTGGAATTGTGATGTTAATTTTCTTGTTAGTATTATTTGTATCATTGTTTAATTTCTTTGCGATGATTGCTCATTATCATATGAAATTAAAAGATATTATCAAAAATGCAATTTTACTATCTATCGTTAGACCATTTCGCTTATTCTCTACATTACTAGGGACAGTAGCGTTGTTGTTTATCGGCACAAAGTATCCGGTATTGTTTGTATTCTTTTTAGCTTCAGGTATCGCCTGGTTCGCTTTCTTTAACTTCTATGGCATGTTCCTCAAAATGCAAGAACAGTCTGAGAAGCAAGCACTAGCAGATGAAGAAAAAGAATTAAAAGCAGACGAACAATTAGCGATTGGAGATCAGTCTCCTAACGAACAAGCGCAACAGATCAATGTTGAAAAACAGCCTACTTCAATGAACGAGAACGTCAAAAAAAGTTTGACCAAAAATAAAGAACGTTAACATAGCGAAAACAATACACGGATTATCTATCGATTTCCCTCTGTATTATGGTATAAAAATAGGTATCAGGAAAAAATTGGTGTAAAGGTTTACATTTCTCGCTACCAGGTTTATAATGAATTTACATCCTGCAATGTACGTTTTGATTATCTGTTGTTTTGAACCAATAACAATGTCTTGGGAGATTCAAATTGAACTGTAGCTGACCAGCCCTATCCATTGGATGCGGGGACTTCAAAAACAGTTTTGCGATCACCCACCTGCTACGCAGGTTCGAAGACAATGTAATCAGACGGCATATGCGGGACTTTTTAGTAGATTCATCAGTAAGCAAGAAGTTGGTGTAGTGTGAATGATCGAAACATTGAATACGAGAGCGCTCTAGCTACAGTTCTGGATCAGAATTGATAGAATAGGGCGTTTTTCGTGTGCGCTTACATAATATTAGTTTTATTATTCATATACTAATGATACACTTAGAATAAGGTAGGCTTTACATGTAAAGGAGGAAAAATCTTGTCGTTAAAAAGAACATTAGTGGGGATTATACGTAGCCAAGAAGGAACTGGCGATCGTGCCAAAGATCCTCAAATGAAAACAAGATATTACAATCTATCCCGCGAAAGAGCATGGGAAGAGGTTTCTTCAACACTCAAAAAAATTCCGGGTTATAAAGTATTACATGAGGTTCCAAGTGTAGGCGAAATTATACTGGAGAAAAAAACAGGTTTTGGACGCACAATGGATATTACGGTATCGATTGTATCGGTAAGCCCTGTGCGTAGTGCGATCGATATTTATTCAGCTTCTCGTGGATCATTAGGTGATCTGGGAGCGAATTATCGCAACATCCTGAATCTTTTTGGTTCTTTGGATAAAAAACTAGCACAATACAAAACAACCAGTACTTAATGAAGCCAGATGCTTCATACATACGTATTTGGTATACTATTTAGAAAGAAGCTTCCTACTCACATATGATGTGAAAAGGAAGCTTCTTTTTTTTGGAACGTTACCAAGATTGTATCGTAATACTAAGAATGAGCACTTTTAGCGTACAACCTATCATAATCATACTATAGTAGATTTTTTACAGCTTCAACAGCTTGATCATAGTCTGGATGTTCTGCCATTTCTGGTAAATATTCAACGTATTGAATAACATCATTTTGATCAATCACAAAAATAGAACGCATATCGATCACAAATTCTTTAATCAATACACCATAGTCTTTACCAAATGAATTATCACGATAATCGGATAATGTGATCACTCGATCTACTCCAGCGGCACCGCACCAGCGTGCTTGAGCAAATGGAAGATCAGCACTGATGGTCAGCACAATTACATCGTCACCAAGTTCAGAAGCAGCTTCATTAAAACGACGTGTCTGTGCATCACATACACCTGTATCCAAAGAAGGAACAACACTGATTAGTTTTACTTTACCTGTATAATCGCTAAGTGTGGATTGTTCAAGTAGATTTTTACTAAGATTGAAGTCAGGCGCTTGATCGCCTACTTTAAGTTCAGGCCCAATAAGTGTAATAGGATTTCCTTTGAAAGTAGCTACACCTGTACGTTCTTGTACCATATCATATTGCCTCCTTATTCATTGCTATCTTTTCGCAATCGTAACCAGAATTCATTATAATAGAGTAAAGGTAATAAATCAAAAATGAGATTCACTACTATATTCAGTAAAGGAAGATCTTATGTTATTTGTCCGTTATGAGAATTGGAAAAGTTTTTTACGGTATTATCCAGTCACTTCGTTGATTTTATTGATCAATCTGGCAGTGTTTATCTTTTTAAGCTTTAACGGTGGTTCTACGAATCCACAGACGCTAGCCGATTATGGTGCTGTCACAAATGTACCTATGTATGATCAATGGTGGAGAGTCATTACAGCTATATTTTTGCATAATGGATTCAGTCATTTGTTATCTAATAGCTTTGGACTGATTGTATTTGCGCCTCCATTAGAACGTTTAATTGGAAGCTGGCGTTATGTGGTTCTATATATGGCGAGTGGTATTATCGGAAATGTAATCAGTTTGGAATTATATCAACAATCCGGTAATAGTGTGGTAGCTGTTGGTGCTTCAGGAGCAATCTATGGCATCTATGGAGCATTTTTGTATATAGCGTTGTTCCAGCGTCAGATTATGGATGAGGCTTCTCGTAAGACGATGTACACGATTTTGGTACTGGGGCTTATTTTCACCTTTGTTGTTCCTGGTATCGGCATCTGGGCGCATGTAGGTGGGTTAATAGCAGGATTCTTTATTTACGGATTGATGTTGAGATTAACTGGCTTGCGAGGAAGATGGAGACGTCTAGCAGAAGCGTATGCCAAATCACTGTCTGAACAAGAAAATCAGAACAAGATTGAATAATGTTTAATAATATCTGCACAATGGATAGATATAACATTCGCTAAGTTGTAGATACAGGCGTAAGAAATGTGAAAATCAATAAAGTGTACTGTTGTTTATAATAAGGTTGAATAAAATATACAATTTATACAGATATAATTAACTAACAATATTAAAAAATAAAATAAGAAATAAGAAAAACCACTTTTGTATAAACAAAAGTGGTTTTTTTTGAATCGATTTGCGATTTTTTATGATTCGTATGATCACGTTATTGTTATATTAGTCGCGGTTACCAGCGAACATAAATACAAGACGTAACAATTCAAGTACAGATAGCAATGCAGTAGCTACGTACGTAAGAGCAGCAGCATTCAATACTTTACCAACACTACGTTCTTCTTCGTTAGTCACATAACCTTCAGCAACCATAATATCTCTTGCACGATTACTAGCGTTAAACTCAACAGGCAAAGTGACCAATTGGAATACAACAGCAGCCGAGAAGAAGATAATACCAAGTCCCAAAAGACTAAATGAACTGAAAATAGCACCTGCAATAATTAAGAATGGTGCGATACCGGATGTGAAATTAACAACCGGGAAGATACGGTGACGAAGTGCAAGCATCGGATAATGCGTTTTGTGTTGAATCGCATGACCAATCTCGTGACAAGCTACAGATACAGCCGAAATACTGTTTTGGTAATATACATCTTCTGAAAGACGTACCACCCGATGAATAGGATCATAATGGTCGCTTAGCGAGCCACGTACAACTTCGATACGAACATCTTGTAGACCGTTACTATCTAACATATGACGAGCTGCTTCATAACCGGTAAGACCGCGTGCATTGGGTACTTGAGAATATTTCTTAAATGTACCTTTAACTCTAAATTGTGCCCATATGGTTAATCCAAATGCAAGAATAATTAAGATCCAAAAGAAAGCATTAATACTCATTTCTCATTCCTCCATAGTATAGACAAATTACATCATGCCTGAACTTTGACCTAGCAGGAATTTTAACGCCTCGATACAGGCGGCACTTTGAGGAATCAGATTAACAAATGCACGTTTGGCTTGATTAGGCTTCATTTGCGAAAGTAAAGGTTCGAGTTCACGTACTTCACGCTGTAATTGAAGCATGTGTTGTTCCAACTCGGTAAGTCGCTGCGTAACCTGTTCTTCGTCTGAAACCCGATCCCAGGCGTGCAATTTATCTCTAATTTCATCAAGAGTGTATTTATCCTGCTTTAACTTTGTTATACGTTCCAAGCGTGTTAAGGTTTCAAAACTATAGAGCCTATAGTTTTTTAAGGAACGACTTTCTGGTTGTATTAATCCGAGCTTTGTATAGTAATCTACTGTTCGCTCACTAATACCGGCAGTCTTGGCTAATTCGCCAATCCGGTAAAGCTTCATATCCCCAAGGTATCCACCCCCATTTATAGTCATGATCAAAACAGGATCCCTTGAGTTTGCATCCTGTTTGTTTATATTACAGGAATACAAACGTTACAGTCAAACCATACAGTTTCACGTTATGCTTACTTTTACATATTCTGTAATTATTGATTAGGTACCTTATCAATGAGTATAACCATTGTCCCTTAAATTTAGATGAAAATGATCTGAATACTATATAAGTACTATAAATAAAGGCATTGAAAATAAATATTAAAAAGATCATCACAACTAGCATCTAAACAGCTCAAAAGCTTGATGAATATAGACTTTGACGATGTTAAACGGTGAAGAATTAAAGAATCTATAGATGTAACAAAAAAAGTATTTTCAAAAATTGAAAATTAACTCTTGTCATTCTTTCATTATTCTGATTATAATGACATTAAGGATTTCACGACATGTGAAGTAATATTACATAAGGAGAGTGGGTTATATGAGAAAAAAATGGGCCGTTATGGGGTTAGCGGCATCAACCCTTCTTGCTTTTCCATTAAGTGCTTTTGCAGCAGCTGAGGTAACAACAGCTGAAGTATCCACAGGGTTAAACACATTCTTCGTGTTCCTTGCGTTCGCACTGGTGTTATTCATGCAAGCTGGTTTTGCACTGTTAGAAGCAGGTTCAGTCCGTATGAAAAATGCTGGACACGTTGCAGGTAAAACAATTCTTACACTGGGTATTGCACTAATTGCTTTCTGGGCTTTTGGATTCGGTCTTGGATTTGGTAATGGTAATGGATTTTTCGGTTATGAAGGATTTTTCTTAAGTGGTGAAGGAATGATGGGATCCTTTGATGCACTATCTGGACTCGGTATTCCGATCTCGATGATGTTCCTTTTCCATCTTGCCTTTGCAGCAGTATCTTTGTCAATTGCTTTTGGCGGATTTGCTGAACGTGCGAAGTTGAGTGTGTATATTATCTTCGGTATTTTGTTTACCGTTATTATTTACCCGATCGTTGCTCACTGGGTATGGGGCGGCGGATGGTTAGGCGCTATGGAAATGCAGGATTATGCAGGTTCTACTGTTGTCCATTTGACAGGTGCAACAGCAGGTCTAGCCGCTACATTAATGCTTAAACCACGTCTTGGTAAATACAATAAAGATGGTAAGCCTAACATTATTCCAGGTCATAACCAAATTTATTCTGTAGTCGGAGTATTTATTCTCTGGTTCGGATGGATGGGCTTTAACCCGGGTAGTGCGTTATCTACATTAAATGATGGATTCTTCACTTATGTTGCGCTAACGACTAACCTTGCAGCAGCAGCGGGTGGTGTAGCCGCTCTATTGATCTCATGGGTTGTTTTTGGTAAAGCAGATATTCCAAGTATGTTAAATGGTGTACTGGCTGCACTTGTAGCAATTACTGGTTCTTGTGCTTTTGTCGAAGTATGGGCAGCGATCGTTATTGGTCTGGTAGCTGGTATTGTTACCTTCTTTACATCACAATGGTTTGAAAAAGCAGGAATCGATGATCCAATCTACGCATTCTCTGTACATGGTATTGCAGGGATGTGGGGAGCTATATCTACTGGATTCTTCGCTACACCAGAATTAGTAGAAAAAACAGGCGTAGGTTCGCCAGGATTGTTCTACGGTGGTGGATTCCATCAGTTGGGTGTTCAGTTGTTAGGTATGATCGGTACATTTATCTTTGTTCTAGTGATCTCTCTTCTTATCTTATGGGTGATGAAGTCGATCAACGGTATCCGTGTTACTGAAGAAGAAGAAATGATGGGCTTGGATATTAGTGAGCATGGTTCTTATGGTTATCCTGAGCAAATGAGAGCATTAGGCGAAGACGCGCGTAAATAACGCTCTTTTCTCCAACATCATGAAGAAAGAGCAGTAGGGGATGAAGCTGATGAATGAACATTCTTTTGATCTTCCCTTGCGCGATCTTGCCGATGCTGATACTCCGCAATTATTGAAAGAAAAGCGCATATCGATGCAGACCGAACTGTATCAAGCTTTGCCTGATAGCGATACACGCCAATGGGTGAAGCAGGTCAATGAAATGCACGATCATGTGATGCAACAGGCAGTTATCATTTGTGAAAAACAATTGAGTGAGGCGGGCTACGGTCCGCCTCCTGTTGCATATTCTTTTATTGTTTTCGGTAGCGCAGGGAGATTGGAATCCACATTGTGGAGTGATCAAGATAACGGATTGATCATAAGTGATGAACCTCATGAGGGCAAAGAGACTTATTTTAAGCAATTTGGAATTGTACTTGCCGATATATTAGAAGCTATAGGGTATGAGAAATGTCAGGGTAAAGTTATGTGTTCTGAACCGATGTGGCGCAAAACACTAACCGATTGGCGTACGCAATTGAATAGTTGGCGTAATGATCTGAGCTGGGAACCTGTTCGCAATTGGATTATCGCTTCGGATATGCGTCATATGGCAGGCGATGCAGAACTTTCAGCGGCATGGTTAGATACATTATATAGCGGTGTGAAAGAAACACCACAGTTGCCTGCGGCGGTACTTCGCAATACGGTTCGCCACAAAGCTACACTTAATGTATTAGGTCAGGTGGTCGCAGAACGATTTGGAGAACATGCAGGTGATTTTGATGTGAAATATGGTATTTATATTCCACTGGTGAATGCATCACGTTATCTGGCGTTACAGCATGGTATCTATGAATCGTCTACATTGAAGCGATTAGAGCGATTAATTCAATTAGAAGCGGCTACGTTATCATTGCTTGAAATGATGCAAGAAGCTTTCTTGACAGCACTTCGCATGCGTAATTCAACGCCTGTACAAATAGTCGATGGATTGTATATTAGTACTGGATTTATGCCCCAAAAAGATTGGAAACAACGACCGTTTTTTCATGAGCTTCGAGATAGTCTGGGAACGGTTAAAAAAGCACATCGTGTGCTTCAACGGCAATTACGCTTTTTAGAAAGGAGACGCTTATGAAAGAGCCAGTGAAAACAGCGAACAATGGTTTTTGGAGAAGTCTGCGTAGTGGTGGGGTTCCATCTGCTATTGCTTCCGTATTCGGTGCACCTTCTGCACAGCAAATGGCATTTATAAGATCTCTTTCTCGTGAACAGCGTCGCCCTGAAGTATTGTATATGCCACTCAACAAGCTAGAAACCGTCGTTTTCGATTTGGAGACGACGGGATTTCATGCGCAACATGGAGATGAAATATTATCGTTTGGAGCGGTCAAAATGATCGGTGACCAAGTGACAGACGAACACTTTTATACTTTGGTCAATGCCAAAACAAATGTACCTGAGAATATTACAGAACTTACTGGTATTACCCAGGAAATGATTGAAGGAGCACCATCGTTGATAGATGGTTTGCATGATTTTATGGCTTTTGTCGGGAGATCGGTATTGATCGCTCATGGTACAGGTCATGATAAAGCATTTCTAAATGCAGCATTGTGGAAAACATCCAAAATTCAATTAACACATCGAATACTGGATACCATGATGATTGGTAAATGGCTCAAGCCTTCACTTGGTAGTTACGGATTAGATGAATTATTGGAAGAAGCACGGATTCCAATTACACTTCGCCATCATGCACTAGAAGATGCCAAAATGACGGCATCGTTATGGGGAGAGTATCTTCGTCTAATGCGTCACAAACAGGTGGATACACTTGAAGATTTATATGCTTATTTAAGTAATTTTTAAGATTGATTTCAAAAAGTCAGTATGATTTAAAATAATTGTAATGTAGAAGATTGCAATGTATACCAAGGCAGTTGGGATGTATTGGTATCTGTTAGCGGAGTAGGGATTACAGAATAACCTGCTATCGCAAAAGGTTGCGTATGCTCAGGATATACGTCGTCTGAATGATGTTGATGCAGATTCGATATCCATTGCTGATTCAGCCCTTGTCTATGATCTACCCAGGAAGTAGAGGGTGATCCTATCAGATAGATAGGAGTCAAAGCACCAAATGACTGTAATTGATGAAGATCGGTTGACGAAGGAATTGGAGCTGACAAAGGGTGAGAGTGGAAAATGCCGATCAGATCAGACTCTTGATAACAACATTGAACCCATTCAATAGGGTCAAAAAGGAAGTGGTGCAGCGGGTCAGGTGCAACGTTGCGTAACTTCCGATAGGATTCGATGCGCATACCGCCCGCTGCTTTTCTACCGAGCAACACCCCGCAGACTTCTGAGGATAGAGAGCTATTCATATGGTCGGTCAGTAGCTGTAGGGCTGTTGGACGAATAAAAATGGTAGTTTCTCTATCAGTGCACAGCAGGTCTGCCATTGTATTTACCCCTCTCTTTATTAGACTCTCCATACGCTATGGGGAGTCACTTTTTTTATTGTGTTGTGTATGGTCATTATAATTTAGAAGGAAGTCATAAAATAAGGTTCTAGAAGCATATCTCAAAAAGATATACGATCCAGAACCTTATTTTGATATAAACTATACAAATTATAAATTCTAAATACAGATATCGATTACAGTGATACATCATAATGAGAGTCTTTAATAACATCTTGTAACGCTATGAAGCATTACAGTGCGAAGTTATCTTGAAGATACGTATATTCATAATTAATGATTAACGATACCATGAACAGAAGGGCCGTTCGAGATATTCTGATCCGGTAAAGCTTGACCAATCAATGCATAACGAATACTATCTACCAATGCTTCCCAACTGGCTTCGATAACGTTAGCAGATACACCGACGGTACTCCATGTATTTCTCAAATTCTGCGACTCGATCAATACACGAACTTTAGAAGCGGTTGCGTCTGCTTCATCCAATACACGAACTTTATAATCGGATAGATGCATTTCACGCAAATTCGGATAATGTTCAACCAAAGCTTTACGAAGTGCATTATCCAGTGCATTTACAGGTCCATTACCTTCTGCGGCTGTATAGATACTTTCTCCGCCGATTCTGAGTTTGACAAAAGCTTCAGACACAACAGCAGACCCCGCATTTTTTTCAACTAACATTTTGAAAGATTCAAAAACAAATAACTCTTTGATCTCACCATTAGCTTCACGCAACAGCAATTCAAGAGAAGCATCTGCACCTTCAAATTGATATCCTTGATGTTCCAGATCTTTGATTTTACCGATGATCTGTTTGGTATTTTCATTTTCAGGGTCAAGGATTAGATCCATTTCTTTTGCTTTGGAAAGGATATTGCTTTGTCCTGCTAATTCAGAGACGAGAATACGTTGTTTGTTACCAATTTTCTCAGGTTCGATATGCTCATACGTTCTAGAATCACGCAAAATAGCGGAAACATGAATGCCACCTTTGTGAGCAAATGCAGCATTACCTACATAAGGCTGATTCACAGGCATATGCACATTCGCAATTTCACTGACATATCGTGCGGTGTTGGTAAGTTGAGACAATTGATCATTGCTGATGCAGGTGTAATCCATTTTCAACTGTAATGTTGGTAAGATCGAACACAGATTAGCATTACCACAACGCTCACCATATCCATTCATCGTACCCTGAATTTGTCTTGCTCCGGCTTGAACAGCGCTTAATGTATTAGCTACAGCTAGTTCGCAATCGTTATGTGTATGAATTCCTAGAGGAGCGCCGCCTAGTTCAAGATTTAATCTGGATACGATTTCATAAATTTCATGAGGAAGTGTACCACCATTGGTATCGCACATAGTCAACCAATCAGCACCAGCTTCACGCGCAGTGCGCAATACGGATACAGCATATTCAGGATTGTTTTTGTATCCATCAAAAAAATGCTCGGCATCAAAAATCAGTTCCATGCCTTGTTGCTTCATGTAGGAGATCGAGTCTGCTATCATCGCTAGATTTTCTTCGAGTGTCGTCTGAAGTGCAGTATGCACATGGAAATCCCATGATTTACCGACCAATGTAGCTGCTTGTGCACCTGATTCAATCATCCGTTTGAGATTATCGTCCTGATGGGCAACACTCCCCTTGCGACGTGTACTACCAAATGCTGTGATTTTGGCGTTCAGTCCAAGTGTTTGGACTCGTTTGAAAAACTCGATGTCTTTACCATTACTGCCTGGAATACCGCCTTCAATATAATGAACACCAAGCTCATCAAGTTTTTTGGCAATTTTGAGTTTGTCATCTGCAGACAAGCTGATCCCTTCACCTTGAGTACCATCACGAAGCGTAGTGTCGAAAATCGATATGGACTTTGACATAATGGGGAGTCCTCCTTCATTTGTGCAAAAAAATGAATACTTGTTTTTTAGTGTTTCGTTAATCATTTGTGAAGTGGGGTGTCAATAAAGCATTGTTTTTTAGTATAATTTATTATTATATCACCTGACTCATGTAAGGGATACGATAATTTTGATTTTATTTAGTTTACTAGGAGGCATTACAACATGCAATTACATATTCAAAAAGTTGAACAAAATAACAAGGTATTCACACTTTATTATACGTCTGAACAACCATTACCTTTTGATCCACACGATGTAGTGATGGTATCTGCGGGTGATTATGTTGTAGCAAGTGTCCGTGAATTAACAGCAGATCATATTCAATTATACATTTCAACAGATGAGTCGCTTGTATGGGGCGACCAAATTGTGATTCAATTGGCATTCTCGCCAACGGTATCGATTGTAGGTAGCAAAGATATTATTGCAACATTGGGTCATTTCCCTGATTTTGAACATGGAATCATTACCGATCATCATATTGGCAAAGATCAGGTAGAGTTAGATGTTCAATTGGCAGAACCTTTTGCAGATCATACAATCAAGCTTACGTTTTTAGAAGCGACAGAGATTGAATTTTCTGCACCGGATGTAGAAAAAAATGAAATCGCTGAAATGGATTTTCGTTATGATGAGACATTAATGGTGGTTGATATTGAAGCGGCACAAGGGATGTCAGGAAGTTTCTTCTGTGGCGGAATCAAAGCCGAATTCAAATCATAAGTTGAGTTGAAAGTGACAGCAGACTTAAGATGAAGAACTTCGAATGAATATTGATAGGTAAGATATAAAGGAGGCTGAAATGTGCCTAATTTAGAAGATTATAATCAACCGCTATCTGATCAAATTGTGTTTATTGTAGAACAAGGAAATCGGTTGCATCAAGATCACAAATGGGAGCAAGCGTTAGACAAATATACAGAGGCTTGGGAGTTGCTTCCAGAGCCTATAGCGCATTGGGATCTTACTGAATGGATTGCTTCTTGTAAAATGAGCATCTATATGGATCGCCAAGATTATCAAAAGGCTCACGAATGGGCGCTGATTGCTGTAGAAGCGGTAAAAGATAATCCCAGACATACTTCAGCCAAAATTAATGTCGGTATAACCTGTTATGAAACAGGTGCTATGTCCGACGCATATACATGGTTTGAACAAGCGCATCAATTCGGGGGAGCACGTGCTTTTCAAGGATTTGATCACAAATATCTACAATTCTATACACAGATGAAGCAAGTGGAGAAAGGAGAGGTCAAATGACAGTTTCTTTGGATCAATTAACGATTCAAGACATTCCATGGAATCGGATCACTACGCCTTATGGGAGAGCCACAGAAGTCCCTCAAATGATCGCTAAAAGAAATTATAGTGGTCTGTCCAATATCGTAGAACATCAATTGACATTATGGCAGGTCACCCCATGGATACTATTCTTTTTGTTAAAAGAATTATCTCTTCAATCGCCAGATGAAGTTAGTGTAGTAGAGATTGATTTGTATGCAGGAGTGATAGAAGCTCTTTCTGAACATGAACAGTTGGAAGATACGGAGCAGACATTGGAGACGATGCCTCTTTTATTAGAAGAAGTGTATCTTTGGGATCAAGATGATCAAGACGATGAATTAGAGTGGGAAAATGAAGAACCACGTGGATATGATTCAGAAGTCTTTTTCAATTATTATGTCTACAGTTATCTCCTTCTAAAGCAAGCTCTACCTGTATTTGAAAATATCTCACGTCACACGACTGATCCAGATATGCAAAATACGTTACAGGACTGCATGGAGTACTTGGAATAAGGAGGATAGATTTGTGGAGTATATCAAATCATTTTTTGAAGACGAAATATATTATTTTGAAGTGGATGATCAACAGATTGCTTATCGCCAAATTGTAGTGACAGACACAGATTCCAAAGTGTCTATTGCTCCTAATTTTATGCTCGCTGAAACAGAAGTTGAATACGAATCTCATGAAAAGATCGGTGTGGTTGAATTTGAAATTGCCTGGGAATCAGCGATCTCCAAATATCGCAAACAGTGGGATTATTACAAACAACGGTATCTACCCGGTGATTCAGTAACAGGAGTATTACGCATGTTCTATCCGCAAGGATGTATTATTCAGTTAGATGAGCATACGTATGCTATTGCAGATCGAGCGATGTTACCTGAAGAAATTGATGGACTTCCTCTTGGAATAGGGATTGTAATAGCAGGTAAAGTGAGCGGGTACGATGAACAGAACTTATGGGTACAATTGGATCAGTGTACTGTTGACCATATATAAGCTGATAATCATGTAATGAAAGGAGCTTGCTACGATGATCTATGGGTCAGAGATTGTTGTATCACGATCTTTTTATGATTTCTGAACATCAGACTCAAACATAGAACGCAGAAAAATAGGAAGGTGAATGTATGAGTGGCATCAAAAAGAGTAGGCGTATGTCTATTCATGTAGAGTATTTATTAGATCAATTGTATGAGCAAGAATCGGTCGACCTTCTTGTTCAAATTAAAGAAAGTGGACAGTTAGCTGCGATTCCGTATCTCAAATCTTTTTTGTTTTCAGAACGAGCTGACATCGTGAGAGCTGCTGAAAATGCAATTAGTGATCTGTTACTACAATGCCCTGTGAGTGAATTGATCTGGTTAAGTGAACGCTGTCGCGAAACACTTCCTTTTCATTATCAACAACGTGGCAAAGCATGGATTGAGCTTCGCCCAGAGACAGTATTGCATTGGTCTAACGATATTCATCCTATTCAGATCATTATGGCTAGCTTTCATTGGGATGGATATGTGCGTGAAGTGGCAGTACAACGATTAAGCCAATTTCAAAATGGATCAGAAATCCCATGGTTGCTGATTCGATTAAATGATTGGGTATCTCCTATTCGATTCAAAGCTTATCGTGCATTGAAACAAAAAATACATATTCGTAATACTGAATACTTTATTCAGTCGATCTGGTTAGTACAGCGATTAGTAGGGCGTGGCAAAGAGCATCATGAATTGTTGAATACACAGATTCAACAGCTTATTGCGCAACCTGAAGCTCGGTCTGCTTTGGAACATTATATGCATTCGACAGATGTCTATATTCGTCAGTTTTGCTACAACATGATGTTGAAAACAGAAGCGGCAGATCGATATGCTTTATTCACTTCTGCTTTACAAGATCATGCTTTAGTCATTCGTCTATGGGCTGCTCGTCAAATTGATCAAGCGATCGAAGTCGATAAAGATTCGTCTGAGAAGATATCGAATCAATGGCTAGATATCGTGTATATGATGTTAGCCGATCATTTCCCGGCTTTGCGTCGTCTGGCACTGGATATATTAAGTTATCATTTTCCAATGCAAGCCGAGACTGCGTTAATTGATGGTCTGATGAGTCATAATCTGACGATTCGCGAGACAGCACGTCGTCATTTGCCCAAAATCAAACCAATACCCTATGTCGAATATTATTTGGATCAGATATGGAATGGAAATGAGTCCTCTCTGGCTGTCGCAATCGTTGGATTAGGAGAGACGGGGACAGCAGAAGATGCTGAAGTTATAGCTGAATACAAAGATCATACACAGATTAAAGTACGTAAAGCTGTGTTGACAGCTTTGGGTAAATTAAAGCCTACCGCTTATATAGATGTTTTCTCTCAAGCTTTAGTAGATCCGCAACCCGGCGTATCCAAAATAGCGAAACAGACGCTTATCCAATACACGTATATGTTAGATCGAGAACGATTGATCCAACTGGTGCTAAATTGTCCATTGTCCCATATTTCGCGCAATGCTCTTCGTATTCTGTTTGCTTTTGACTCCTGGCAAAGTTTAGATAGTTTATTGCGAATATTAGTCCAAACCGAGCATAGAATAGTAGAGCATACAGTGAATCATTTACTAGACAGTTGGATCACCAAAGCAAATTCTCAATTTCGAGCAGAACTTCCTATTGAAATGAAAAAACAGCTTTTATGCTATTTAGAGCAAAGTAAGAATGTATTGGGTCAAGGTAAGCATCGTACTCTGGAATGGATTATTCAACTGGATAGCAAGTAATTGATGGCAAGAAGGCAATAAGAGTGGAGGAGTACAAAATGAATGAATTTCTTAGAGAGCAAAATGATCATCGGGATGGACGCTTACGAGCGATAGAAGTGAATCAAGCCGAGATTATTGCTTTTCAAAAAGCGATGTTGTACTTGAAATTTTCTTGTGAGGAAACAGATTCATTATTGTATGCTGGGAGCGATTCGCTCAATAGTCTACTTTATAAAATGATGAAAGCAAGCGATATGGCTGAGCTTGAAGCTTCTTTTTACAATAAAACGTCATCGGTGAATGAAGCATTTGTTGAACAAAAAGTAAAACGGCTGGAACAAGAACAACCTTATGTACAGCCACCGTCTCAAGAACAAGCCAACGAAATCATGAAGTCGTATATGTATCCATTTCTATCTTCGAATCAAACCTAAATTGTGAACAGATGTCATTCAATAAGAAATGAGGATGAACAAATGAGAACGATTACGTATAAGCATAGTAAAGCTGATGGACTACTAGGATATGAATTATTGCCTGCACGTTATGGTGAGAAGTGGGATCAGATTCAAGCCGATTCTGTGTTTATTTATGCCGGTGATTTTGATTATTTGATTCCTTATTTGAAAAAGCATTATCCTATTGTTGATCCAGTGACTAATGATCGGTATGGTTACTTTGATACCTCTGGTTTTAATCCGATAGCCAAAGCACTCTGGACCAATATATTAGCAGAAATGAAAGCTTATCAGACCAAAGATCGTGAGCTCAAAGCATTTATCCGCTCGCTGGTTACCTGGTTAGAGATTCAATTAGAATGGGCAGATGAGATTATTATTTTCGGGAATTTATGAGGTGAGTCATCGTGGGTTGGGAATACGGTATTCAATGTATAGAAGAAGATGGCATAAGTAAAGAACAGCAAGCCAGGCAGTTAATCGAGCAGTTGAGCCAAGCTTTGGTTACGTTAGATCTGGGTGATATGGTGATTGAGCAGGTAGACGATGGATTGGTTATCACAGATCCTTCTTATACAGATTGGCCAGATGTGGCACAGATTCAAGTGGAGCAGGCTGATCTAGCAATCGAATCTATAGCCGAAGGTGAAGTGTATATTTATTGTTTATTTCATCGACATGATGCACCTGTACGACGAATGATTGATACCATCCAAACAATTATTTCTATAGAAGATCAGTGGATTGAATTGTAAATGATCATAAAAGTGCTGGAAGAGATGAGATTGTAATCAGGATCAGATGTGTACATGATGAAATGAGTATAATTAAGGAGGAACGACCCAATGTCTAACCAAATTCAAGTGATGACAGATACAGCAACACTTTGTATTTATGACCTGCAAGCACTCAAGCATCGATTGGAAGATACATCAGATTGGTGGTCTATTCCTGAAGATGAATTGTTAGAAGTGAATCTAGGGAATATTGCTTTTCTTAATGTAGGCGCAGATGGATTATATACTATGCAACAGGTAGATGAGATCGAACAACCCGTAGTTCAATTATGGATCAATGTTCCTTCCGGTCAATTGTACGCAGGAGCAGCGGAAAATGTGACAGGGGGCGAGCTAGAACCAGAAGATGGGGACAGTGGACAATATATAACGGTTGAGCCAGGCGTATATCATTTGAAATTAGGACGAACACAGCAAAATATTGAATTTGCTTTGTTACGAACTGAACAGGCAACCGCTAAAAATCAGTTTGAAGATTTGATTCGTATTGGATAAGGAGGTCAGTATATATGTCTGGTCAACATTATGCTAGTACAAGGGATGAAATAGAACACCTCGTACAACACTATCGTATTCCAGCCCCTCGCTTTCACGAAGTAGGTAAAATGCAGTGGCCATCTATACTTTCAACAATCACACAAACGTTTATCATGTCTTCACATGCAGGAAGCGAATCTGCATTAATGCGAGGATACAATCATTTGCAAGAACCGCATGTAAGTTATCAGGTAGGAACAGAAGGGTACCGAGAGATTGCTAAACTGATTGATCGCACCGAACAAGTCTGGTTTCTCGCTCCTGAACGCTTTTATAGTGGTAAACAATATTGGGTGTATGAAGCTTATGTAGATGTGATTCAATGGATAATTGAACAAACAGGAATGACTGAATATTATATCGTCTCCAAAAAGCTACAATGGTTATTATGTGAGACTCATCATGAAGTCATCATCGGCACAGGTGAACCAATAAGTGGACGTATTCAGAAGCGCAAAAAGGAGCTAGACGATGTTTGAAAAAGCAAAATATAAAGCAGGCGATATTTTGGTCATTCCAATAAAAGACAATCGCTTGGCGATCTGTCAGGTTATTAGTGCTCTGTATGACCGATTTAAAAAGGTGTTTTCATTTGGTGTACTCTGTATCCAAGAGGATCAATTCTATCGCAGTGAGCAACATAACGACAGGTCGCCTGATGATTCCAGTGATCTGTATTAACAGTATAGATCGTGTATTCTTCTGCACAATTTGATGGACGTGTATCCCAGAATAGTAAGTCCTTTTCTCGACTTATCGCAAAAGGAGCTGCATATTCAAATAACGATTTTGATCCGTCAGACGCCATTGCGGCTTTTTGTAATACAACTTCAGCATCTAATATCTCATCGAATCAATTCCACCAATTGTAATATTGCGTTAACCACGAATTAGTATCATCTCCAAGTGGAATAAAGATTTGAAATGATCCACATAACTCTCCATATCCCAATGTCTATTTCAATAACTCCGAACATTTGTACTTATTTTTGCATCATATCATAGGCTAAATGAAACAGATACGATATAATAGAATAATAAGATATCTATTGTAGGCGATTCGGCTGATAGAGCATAATCCATAGGGTAAAGACTGCACAGGCAAGGAGGATGATCAGCTTGAGGCACCATGCCAATTACTACCCTGCCAAAGGAAGAGTCATTTTGCATGTAGATATGAATGCTTTTTATTGTTCTGTTCATACAGCAGAAGAACCGGAAAAATATCAAGGCAAGCCCACAGCTGTCGCAGGTAGTGTTGAACTGCGCAAAGGAATTGTGGTTACTTCTTCTTACGAAGCGAGAAAGCGTGGCGTGAAAACAGGCATGCTGGTTAGAGAAGCATTGCAGAAATGTCCGAATCTGATCTTAATTTCGCCTGACTTTTATTTATACAAACAATACTCAATGGCATTCATGAATATTGCGTATAGTTACACACCGATGTTGCAAGCAACGTCAATTGATGAATGCTACTTGGATATCACAGGTTCAAGTCAATTTGGCACGCCACCTCAGATTGCGGAACAGTTGCAACAACGGATCTGGGAAGAGTTACATTTACCTTGTTCGATAGGAATTGCGCCTAATAAATTACTAGCAAAAATGGCTTCAGATATGAAAAAACCTAAAGGTATTTCGATATTGCGTATACGGGATATGCCCAAGTTATTATGGGATAAGCCATGCGGACAATTGTTTGGCATCGGCGGGAAAACATCTGCCAAATTAGTAGATATGGGCATTCGCACGATAGGGCAACTTGCAGCAGCAGATGAAGCCAGATTAACAGCTAGATTTGGTGTAATGGGAAGCTGGCTCAAGCAAGCGGCAAATGGGATAGATCATTCGCCTGTAGAGATTGATCGGGAAGTCAGTAAGTCGATAGGGCATACTACAACATTGCCTGCTGATATTCAAGATCGTGACGATATCAGAAGAGTGATGCTTAATCTAAGCGATCAAGTATGTCGCCGATTGCGTCGTCAGAAATTAATCGCTCAGACGATTCAGATTACGATTCGCACACCTGATATGAAAACAATCACTCGCTCCAAGTCACTAGCTGTTCCTACAGAAACGGCGGATGAAGTGTATCGTGAAGCTTGTGCACTATATGATCGTCATTGGGGAGATCGTGCGCCTGTTCGATTATTAGGAGTGGCTCTTCAGAATTTACAGCCCAAAGAAGAAGCTGCTTTGCAAATGGACTTGTTTGATTATAATCGTCAGCCAGTCAAAGAGCAGTTAAATGAAGTAATGGATAAGTTACGCGATAAATTTGGTGAAAGTGCGATACTAACAGCAGGTATGTTAGGCAATGATCCTTCAGTCCTGATTCGTAATCACAAAATTAGAGGCACTTCATTGCAAAAAGATGGTATGATTTTGCCAGGCATGGAAGAATAATCAGTAAGTAATGATTCAATATTGATCTATATTGTTTAAATTTTAATCAATAATTGGATTCGTAGTACAGGTGTGTTACAATTTGTGTACTGGTAATTGTTGGTTATTCATTTGAAATAATATATCTTTTATATTATATTGTGAGTATATGTACACTGGTGTCAGTTCTTAAAAAAAGACAACTGGTAAGTAACGATAGGAGGCATATATAAAGATGGGGAAATATAGTTGGGTTGACAAAGATACATGTATCGCTTGTGGTGCTTGTGGAGCAACAGCTCCAGACATTTACGATTATGATGATGAAGGTTTGGCTGAAGTGATTTATGAAGGTGATGCTAACCGCGGTATTATGGCAATTCCAGACGATATGTTTGATGATTTGCAAGATGCTTGTGACGGTTGTCCTACAGATTCAATCAAAATTGCTGATGAGCCTTTCGCTCAAGCTGAATAAGTTTTACTAGTGTACTAAATAGAAGTACATGGTCCGATAAAAGGCGTTGCAGAGACGAAATGTGTCTCTCAACGCCTTTTATAATCTCATTTTGAAGTAACTTGAAGAAATACACAGATTAGCCGATATACATAGTATTGCATTATATTTTAAATATAAAATAGCTATCCCTAAACTGTACATACTATAGAGACAATATAGACTATTGGAGCGTAGTGTCCATGCTGGAGGTAATAAATGAAAAATCTACTCTATCTAAAGCGTTATGTCAAAATGCACCCCAACAACAGAATGGGCTGGTATTTGCTTGGCAAAGAATATGAATCCGATGGACAAATGGGTAAAGCTAATTACTGTTACAACAAAGCTGGAGATGTATATGAAGCTTTTGAACATAGTAAAGTGCCTGCGGATATTTTGAAAGATTATGAAGCTAAGCTTATGGAGATGGCTGAAAAAAGAGATCGCAAAATTCGTCGTTGGCGATATAGTGTGTTTGCTATATTATTACTGTTTTTAATCACGTTGCGTTCTGTAGAAGCTCCTCATGCCACAGATCAGACGCTTGCAGATCGTTCTTCTCAACATATTGCCAAGCCACCGACCAAAGTAGCATCAGCTACTTCAAAAAAGAAACCAGCAGATACGTTCAAAGGATACTCGGCTCCACTTAGCTTTACAGCAGAAGCTTCGCTAAACAATACCAATGCTTCATTGTCTGCTGTTTCTAAATATATGCGACAACAAATGTTAAAAACAGCCCCACAAGTTGCAGCAGTACTAGGTATGGAAAAGCAAGACGATTGGCTATTATGGACACCGAATATGCCTGTCTTGTATACGATGGCAGCCACCGATCAGCCCGGACAGATCGATCTTCAATCGTATGATCCCAAAGCATGCCAGTGTAAACCCGGAGAATTGGATCATTATCCAAATGAATCGGCGGCTTGGGTACAGCAACAAGAGCAGTTGGTTGTAATGAGAACAGCGATGATCAATTATATAACTGCCAAAGGAAATCTTCCAGAGCAAATGAATCAATTGGAAGCGCCTTTTCCAGGCAATTGGTTAGCAGGTAATTCGGATACGATGAACCAGACGTTTACCGCTTTAAAGAAGCTACAGAGCAGTGGCAGTCAAAGTACTGACGATAGCGGCAATACAATTGGAGACGAAGCATTCTCATCTACACTCGGGAATCATCCTTATTTTACAAAACCACTTGAAGTGATTGTCGATAAACAAAAGCATCGTTTAGCTATAGTTAGTGGATCGATTATTTTACGTAATTATGAAGTAGGGCTTGGTGGAAGTAAAACGCCCGAGGGTACTTTTCAAGTATCGATTAAAGTGATGAATCCAAATGGCAAAGCTAATGGAGAATTTGGTAGTCGGGGTATGCAGTTATCGGATACGAATTATGCTATTCATGGTACCAATGATCCTGATAGTGTAGGTCAAGATGAATCATTAGGATGCGTGCGGATGGATCAAGCCGATGTGGAGGAATTATTTGATATGATTCCGTTAGGAACAAAAGTAACCATTGCCAGTAATGTATTGCCAGGAGACACTTCTGTTCCCTCTGTGCGATTCCAGACAAAACGTACACAAGATCAGACAGATCCTTCACGTCATTATCACTGGTTAAATTAGGATCGTTCCTTGTAGCGACTGGATTGATTCATTATATACCGTTTGAGTTTATGTACACAGTGGACGCTCTTTTCAAATGAGAAGAGCGCTTTTCTTTTGTCCCCGAAAAGGATAAACTGGTATAGAGAATGATTTTACAGGTTAATAGATAATAATTCCTGCAAAATCATGCATAAAGGCTTTTTGCAAATGCCAGGAACGGAGTGAATGTAACTTGCTTTACCGCAATGTTTTCAAACCTATGTTATTTCGGATGGATCCGGAAAAAGCACATCACATGGTTATTGGAGGTCTGGGCGCGGGGGTGCGTATACCAGGCACATTAGCTGCGATGAAGTCGATGTATGGAGTGAAAAGTACACCCGATATGACGACTGAATTGTTTGGACTTTCATTTCCGAGTCCTGTTGGTCTTGCAGCAGGACTCGACAAAAATGCTCAGGCAGTTCCAGGATTGTCTGCGTCAGGCTTTGGATTTATGGAAGTCGGAACAGTAACGCCCAAAGCACAATCCGGTAATGAATTGCCACGTTTGTTTCGTTTACCTTCAGATGGAGCGCTTGTGAATCGAATGGGCTTCAATAATGAAGGGGCAGCTGCTATGGCAGGAAGATTACGTTCGTTATCTTCTAGACCTATTCCTATAGCAGTCAATATCGGTAAAAATAAAGTCACTGCAAATGCGGATGCAGCTAGCGATTATGAGACTTGTATTCGCACATTGTATCGATACGCTGATTTTTTTGTAGTGAATATCAGTTCACCTAACACACCTGATCTGCGTAACTTGCAACATGGTGATGAATTGAAAGATTTGCTTAGACTGGTAATGGGTGAAATGAAACGCCAGGCGAAGCAAAATGGCATTTCCAAATCTGTACTAGTCAAAATTGCACCGGATGTCAATGATAATGAACTTGAACATATGGTCGATACGATCGCTGCAAGTGGAGTAGCGGGTCTGATTGCTACCAATACCACATTATCCCGCGATGGATTAACTCATCAGCATGCAAGTGAAGCTGGTGGATTAAGTGGTAGACCGCTCACCAAGCGATCGACAGAGATTATTTCTCAAGTCTATCGTCAAACAGAAGGTAAACTGCCTATTATCGGTTGTGGAGGAATTTTTTCGGGACAGGATGCTTATGAGAAAATCAGAGCAGGTTCAAGTCTGGTCGAAATCTATACTTCATTTATCTATGAAGGACCGGAAGTGACCCGGAAGATACATATGGATATCCGGGAGCGTATGCTACGTGACGGATTCACACACATTTCCCAGGCAGTGGGAGCAGATCATCATTAATCCAATATACCCTCGACTCAAGGAAGAGGTCATAGACTGAGGAGGCATGAAGATGGACGGAAGAGACTGGGGATTATTCTTGCTTCCCTATGAGCAAGCGGTTGAAGAATTAAAGGTCAAGTTCAAAACAATGCGTGCAGAACTGAAAAAACGTCAGGAGTATGCACCGATTGAATTTGTAACCGGTCGTGTCAAAAAGATATCGAGTATTCTGGATAAAGCCAAACGTCTAGACGTACCGATGGATCAGCTTGAAACTGGAATCGAGGATATCGCTGGCATCCGTATCATGTGCCAATTTGTAGAAGATATTCGTTGGGTTGCCCAGTATGTACGTTCTCGCAAAGATTTAACAGTGTTATACGAGAAAGATTATATTACTAATTTCAAAGATAGCGGATACCGTAGCTTCCATATGATTGCTGAATATCCGGTACAGACCGCTTTTGGACAAAAAATGGTGCTTGCTGAAATTCAGATTCGTACACTGGCTATGAATTTCTGGGCAACGATTGAACATTCTTTAAATTATAAATACCACAATAGTCTACCTGATGATATTCGGAGCCGACTCAAAACGGCTGCGGAAGCAGCGATGGTGCTTGATAATGAAATGTCCAGTATTCGTGAAGACATTTTGTCAGCACAGAAGAGCTTCGAAGACGATTCCAGTATCGTCCATCGGATTCTGACCGATATCCATAAGCTATATTTCTTCCATCTGATTGTAGAAGCGATCGACTTCCGCAGGAGATTTGATGAATTATGGCAAGAACATGATTTTGAAGGGCTCAAAGAATTATCCAGCGATATCAAAGCCATGCTTCGAGCAGAGTCTGTCAAAGTAAGTGGAGAAGAAGATGAAAGCCAATTTTGAGCCACTGTATGTAGCGTATCTGGTCTACTTTAATCGGGATCGCGATTACTTTGAATGTCATGAAGTGCTGGAAGAATTATGGCTGGAAAAAGAGCGAGAACCGGTATATCAAGGATTGCTACAAATTGCAGTAGCCCTATTTCACTTCCGTAATGGAACAGTGAATCATACGTATAACAAAATCGCTGGTGCGATCAAGATGATGAAAAGCAGTTATCGTAAGTTACTGCCATATCAACATCATGCACTAGGGATAAATATGGAAAAGCTAATGGCAGATGTGAGATTGTATATTGAGCGACTAGAACATTATCAAGAACAACCTTTTGATTTCTATGACCTCAATATTGAGATCACTGATCCGTTATTACAAAAAGAAGTAGCTCAAGCGTATCAGACTATTCAACCGAATCTACCAATGCGCATGGGCTACGAACGAGGCCCCAAATCAAAAGAACTCTAGCGCTTGGCAAAATAAGCGCGACTCATTCAATAAAATAGTGATTTTTGCAAAGCAAAATATTTTACCTTAGCGCTTGGCAAAATAATCACATTAAATACACATCAAGCTTGCCGTAATGGCAAGCTTTTTGCTATGGATAGCTTTAAACTATGGTAAAATAAAATGACGTTTGTCTGGATCGATTCAGACAAGTGTATCTATTAACCACCCCAATTAAAGGAGAACGACCCATTATGGCTTTGCAACTCCCGCCGCTATTTGTGCAGCGGATGCAAGATTTGCTCGGTGATGAATTCCAGTCTTTTATAGACAGCTATCAAGAATCTCCCCATGCAGGTATACGCATCAATACACTCAAAATCACCGATCAGGATTTTAAACATATAACGCCATTTGCGTTGCGTTCGATCCCATGGTGTCCTACCGGATATTATGTAGAAGAAGGCACACGCCCGGGCAAACATCCTTATTACCATGCAGGACTTTATTATATTCAAGAACCTAGTGCGATGGCTCCTGTAGAAGCGTTAGACGTACAGCCGGGTGATCGGGTACTTGATCTATGTGCGGCTCCTGGAGGCAAGTCTACACAGATTGCAGCGGCTCTACGTGGTCAAGGAATATTGGTCACCAATGATATCAGCGCAGATCGTACCAAAGCACTTGCTAAAAATATGGAATTATACGGTGTACGTAACGCAGTTGTGTTAAATGAAACGCCAGAGCATATCGCAGAGCAGTTTGCAGGATTTTTCAATAAAATATTAGTCGATGCTCCTTGTTCAGGTGAAGGTATGTTCCGCAAAGATGAAGATATGGCACGCCAATGGGCGAATCATTCAGTCGAGCGCTGTGCGATTATGCAACAAGATATCCTGAATATTGTCGCTAAAATGCTAGCTCCGGGCGGACGTATCGTGTACTCGACCTGCACATTTGCTCCAGAAGAAAATGAGCGCAGTATCGCTGTATTTCTAGATCAGCATGCTGACTTTCAAGTGACTACACCGCGACAAGCAGAATATTTTGCAACCGGTCATAGCGATTGGGCACATCAAGTAGAACAGGAATTACAAGCAGGAACCTCAGTATTGAGCGGAACAGCTTTGGATGTCGATAGCGATACTCCGTATCAATCGGTCTCCACAGCTTCGATAGAACAGACTGCCAAAAGCGCTAGACTTTGGCCTCACCGTATTGAAGGAGAAGGTCATTATATCTGTGTACTGGATCATCAGGGAATAGCAGAAGAGTTGGAAGAGAATCATTTGATACAAGTAACACAATCATCTACATTTTCTAAAGCATACACTGACAAACCCAAACGTGCAGATAAACGCCAATCTGCTAAAGAGCAACAAGATTGGAAAAGCGACCGCCGTTCAGGTAAAAAAGGCAAAGAACGTCGTTCGGATAGCAAAGCTTCATCTGCCGATCAGCAGGAATCTTTATCTATGATTGAAGTGATCGAAGAATTTACAGCACGTGAACTACAATTGCAATGGTCGCAGAACTGGATTCATTTTGGTGGACGTATCTATCAGTCGCCGATCACAGAAGAGCAACTCAAAGGTCTTAAAGTAGTACGCCCGGGTTGGTTTGTAGGTACGATAAAGAATGGACGTTTCACCCCATCGCATGCGCTTGCTACCGCATTGCAACCTGTAGAAGCGAAGCGCTGTATTCAACTGCAATCTCATTCAGCCGAAGCGATTTCTTATTTAAAAGGGGAAACGTTAACGATAGATGCCGAGCGAGTAGAACGGAATGCAGATACTTTGCCCAAAGGATATGTACTGGTATGTATAGACGGTTATTCCGTCGGATGGGGCAAATGGCTAGATGGTATGCTTAAAAATGAATATCCAGCAGGATGGAGATGGACATAAAGGTTATGAAGAAAACAGTTAAAAAGCAACGTGTCGATAAAATATTAGGGAATTTAGGTTACGGTACACGAAGCGAACTCAAACGTGCAGCCAAGCAAGGACGAATTAAAGTCAATGATGAAGTTATCAAAGACAGCGGACTACAGATCGACCCTTATCAAGAAAAGTTAGAATTTGACGGCGAACAAGTGAATTACCGGGAATATATTTATTTGCTGATGAACAAACCGCAAGGGGTAATCTCAGCTACTGAAGATCGTCATGACTCTACGGTGGTGGATTTATTGGATATCGAATATCAGGTATTTGAACCGTTCCCTGTAGGTCGTTTGGATAAAGACACCGAAGGATTGCTACTCATCACCAACGATGGTCGATTAGCACATGAACTGTTATCACCACGCAAACATGTACCCAAAACATACGAAGCCGATGTACTCGGAGAAGTCACCGAAGACGATATCGTTCAATTTAGCAAAGGCGTTACCCTTGAAGATGGATATGTAACATTACCGGCTGAATTACAGATTCTTGCTCATACGCCAAGCCCAGAAGGAATCATGTCCCAGATCCGCCTCACCATATCGGAAGGCAAATTTCATCAAGTAAAACGAATGTTTGAATCTGTAGGCAAAAAAGTCACCTTCCTCAAGCGTGTCTCTATGGGCGCTTTGCAACTAGATCCAACTTTACCAACTGGAGAATACCGCGAATTGACTGCTGAAGAACTGGTTCAGATTGGACGAGGAACTGAATAATAAATGTAAGGACAGGTGAACAATGACATACCGTTTAATTGCACTCGATATGGATGGAACTCTTTTAAATGATCAGCATGAGATTTCACCACAGACCGCAGCATCGATCAAGCAAGTCGCCGCGCAAGGGGTAGAGATCGTATTTTGCACAGGTCGAACACCGATTAACTCCATTCCGTACATGGAACAGTTAGGATTACACGAGGATGGTTATGTGATTGTCCACAATGGGGCAGCAACTGTCCATGCAGGTACGCGAGAGATTGTGCATCAATTTCCGTTAGCTGCGCAAGGGCTTGATCCATATATCCAGTACTGTCAGCAACATCATATCCATTTTGATATCAATACTGCGTTTGGCTTATACGTGGATTCTATAGATCAATTACAAGCAGATGCTGGCAAAATGTATGATAACTTTCTGATGACACCTCAAGTGTTGCCACCATGGAGCGAATTTACAGAACCTGTGCTCAAGTTAAGCGCTTTTGGTTCGATTGAGCAGTTAGATCAAGCATATGCAGAATGGAGTACGTGGAATCCAGAGTTCAATATGCTACGCAGTGGAGAGTTTTTTGTCGATCTGATGCATCCTCAATCTTCCAAAGGTGCTTCACTGCAAGCACTGGCTGAAAGTAAAGGGATTGCTCCTTCCGAAGTAATGGCTATTGGTAACTATTTCAATGATCTATCGATGATTACGTATGCTGGACTCGGAGTCGCTATGGACAATTCTCCAACAGAAGTAAAAGCAGCGGCAGATGAGGTCACGTTATCTAACAACGAAGATGGGATTCATCATGTTCTGGTCAAGCATGGACTGATATCTGCTTAAATTTACCAAACCGCTCGCTAATTTGAGCGGTTTTATTGTGTTGGTTGACTTCAATACATGGTACAATCAATAATTATCAGCATACAGGAAGGAGGAACAATTTTGAGATTGTTGCAAGCTTTGTTTTTTCCTCCTGAACAGCCAGGGGGCGTATCGTCCATGATCCCTTATTTGCAGGAACGGTTCAGTTCTGCACGCTGGGAGATGGAATTATTTTCTTTGCCCAAACGGATTCGTAATAAAGGAAAAGAAGACGTGGTTTTTGAAACGTTTGACTGGACGATCTATAGCGCAAGCCCTATCGTACAAAAGTATATTCAGACGTATAAAGATTATCGCTGGTGGGCGAAAATGCGATTGAATAAACCGTACGATCTGATTCACTCTCATCATCCACTGGTCGGTATGGTGATGAAAGAAGTATTCCCGGATACACCACTGGTACAGACGATTCACTCCAGTTACGAACGTGAGCTGATTTTGAATGGTAAAATCGAACGTGGTGGATTGGAAGATCAATTTTTGACATCGTTGTACCGTGAACTAGAACATAAAGCAGATATTTTGATGACGGTGTCTCATTCGTTCCGTCAATACTTAGCGCCTTTTTTAGATCGTCCTGAACAAGTTAGAGTATTACCGAATGGATTTGATGAGAAACGATTCAAGCCAATCGCTCATGAAAATGAAGTGGCTCAGCTGATCACCGTATGTCGCCTTGTTCCTGCCAAAGGGCTAGATACCTTACTAGAAGCTTGCGCGCTTCTCAAACAGCGTGGACAAGCGTATGTACTGCATATCATCGGAGATGGCCCAAGTCGTACCGATCTTGAAGACTTAGCAAAAAAGTTAGGCATTTATGAAGAAACGATTTTTTACGGATATACATTACATCCAGAAGAGTTTATGCCTTTCTTTGATATCTTTGTTCTGCCTTCGCGCGCAGAAGCATTCGGTTCTGTGTTTGCAGAAGCCGCATTGTGCTGGTTAGCACTGGTAGGGACAGATATTGGTGGAATTGCCGAGCAGATTGAAGATGGTGTCAATGGATTATTAGTTCCACCTGAAAATGAAGTGCTACTTGCTGATGCGCTAGAGAAAGTGATCAATGATCCTTCGTATCGGTATGAATTGGCGCGTACAGGCTGGGAAAAAGCCAAAACTCAATATTCATTAAGCCATATTGTAAATGAACTCAAAAAGCTATACCTTGAATTTCAACCTGAAAATTCAGTAGAGTCGGTATCGAATGTATCTATATTACCGAATGAACCAGAATAGAAAAGCTAATCTTAGCACACAATAAATGATATGATTACAGTAAGGCAACACAAGAATACCGGTGATGGGGGTCGGAGAAAATGGAAGAATTGAAAGAACGTATTTTGGCAGAAGGATCGGTTATGTCTAACGATGTGCTGAAATTAGATGCACTATTGAACCATCAAGTCGATCCACAACTGATTATGCGTATGGGTAAAGAATTTGCAGATTTATATCGTACAGAAGGTGTGACCAAAGTAGTCACTGTTGAGTCCTCAGGGATTCCAGTCGCTTTTACAACGGCTTTTGAATTAGGGGTGCCGCTTGTTTTTGCACGACGTAAAAAGACTTTACTTGCTGATCCTGATTCCTTGATCGAGCGAGTGCCTTCCTTTACCAAAGGGATAGTGACTGATATTATGCTATCTCGTCAATTCGTTACCGAGAATGATCGCATTTTATTTATCGATGATATTATCGCTAATGGAGATGCGGCGCGTGGAATGATTCGAATTATTGAACGTTCCGGTGCAACATTGGTAGGAGTAGGTATTGTAATCGAGAAATGTTTCCAAAGTGGAGCACAAGCGATTCGTGATCAGAATATTCGTCTAGATTCACTGGTCAAAATTACTTCACTTCAAGATGGACAAATTACATTCGGGTGATCCAAAGTGCTATAATAGACGTAGTTAGGATGTAGATAGACAATTTCACCAATTAGTTTCTAGTTGAATAAAATTTGTTGCAACAAAGTCTTATATTCGGTAAAGAAGATTCCGATATGTTACAATATAACCCATATTCTTGTTTGGTTGTATAGACGCAACTCATAGTAATCAACAGATGATTATGAAGTGAACGATCGACACATCTGTCACTACATTTACAAATATCTTTAACCTTTTGTTGAAAATATGAGCAATCTCTTTCCAAATGGGGTATATTTGTCTTATAATAAAGATATGTTATCGAGGGGAGGCAGACCAATGGGGAAAGAACCGATTACTGAAGAGTTCTTCATCAAAAAACTAGCCGATGCAAAAATTCACTTCGAGCGTGCTTTAGATTGTAAGCACACTGAATTTGATGACCTGTATCCCTATATGATTGAACATCCTCAGTTCTTTTGGTATAAACGCTATGTTGCCTGGTCAGAACTATTGACCATTGTAGGATTGTGTAAAGACCTGGATTTTGCTTGGGAGCAAGAATTTTCAGCTCATCAAGTAGAATATGTAGAACAACGTGTGATGTCAGCTAAAGTGCTTGATTTCTGGTTCGAGAAAAATGATACCAAAGAACCTGCACAGCGTTAATCCGCTTTAGGAAAATCCTTTGTCGTTACAGTCAACTAGAATCTACAGACATTTCAACAAATTATCAGACCTAAATGGGATTTCATTTAGGTCTTTTTTTGTACACATAAATACAATAGAAAAGAGGGTGACATGATGATTACAGATGATGAATTAGATGCATATCGGGTATCCGGTGAGAAAGTCCGTGTCGTTCGTGACGATATTCGAGAAAATGATATTCGTGGTATTGTAGTAGCGTGGGATGATGAACAGGTATTGATTCGTCGCCCGAATCGTAATGTAGTCAAATTAAGCCGTAGCTATATCTACCAACCTTCCAAAGAAGAGCGTCGAAGCCCTTTAGATGAAATGGAAGATACAGTACATCCAGCATCTGAGGAATAAGGATTTATACTTGTAACTATATAGCATGTATGTGAGACTAAATAGCACGCAAACGATATCATGATTAGGATCTATCTATAACCCAAATGATCCTAATTAAAATAAGAACTTGAGAGATTGATCTAAAGCGCTACAGAGAGTAATCCAAAGTTCTATAGAGAAGTAATACACAATTGCACAAAAAAAAGCATCTATTGATCGTCTGAATAGCAGACAGATCATAGATGCTTTTATTATATAAAAGCCATTCAAGGAGTTGAATGAAAATATAGTATAGCGAAATGTGTGGTTTCACTAACAATGATTAGGATTGAATCTAGGTCATATCTATCTGTTAACCCCTAGAACAACTGTAATTAACCAAGAGTACCTGTACGATAAGGACGATAACCAGAGTAACGAGAAGGTTCGCGTAA
This sequence comes from Paenibacillus sp. KACC 21273, assembly GCF_028736095.1. NCBI lineage: Bacteria > Bacillati > Bacillota > Bacilli > Caryophanales > Paenibacillaceae > Paenibacillus > Paenibacillus sp. KACC 21273. The sequence goes on along the minus strand of NZ_CP117876.1, from coordinate 3,614,499 downwards.
CTTGGTATTGTTAGACACGGTTGCAGGATGTGGCGAACCTTGATCTTCATAAGACGAAGGTGTATGAACAGCCGGAACAGGAGACAATCCCAGATAAGCACGCATCCGTTCGTTCGCTTCTTGATGAAACTCGGTGATGCCTAATTGAAAAGTACCATGATGACCACTGCAAAGAATCTGAGCTTCAACATGAGTAGCTGATTGATCAATCTCATACAATCGCAAATTATGGCTACGTAGATCACGACGAACTTCTGACAACAATAGATTAGTGCGGTCCATACCGCTACGAATCACTTCCATATATAATCCAGCCGACGGTAGTTGATTGCTTTCCTCTAACGACTTAGCATCACGATCAAATTTCTTTTGAATATAAACAAGCAACAGATAGCTTTTTACCAGAGAGCGTTCTTCTTCGGATAAAAATACAGCCATTCATATCACCACCTAGTATAAGAACTTATGTTCTTATTATATGGTATAACTTGTAAAGATGCAATACTTTGTTCGTAAAAAAGGCGAACGAAATAAAATATGATTCGCTGTTAGCAGAATTATAGATATTTGATTACACCTTATTAACATCATGATCAATTAATAATTTACCCTATGAAAAGGAAAAAGCTAATCTGCTTAGTGTTCATAAAGGTCAGTTTTGGTGAAATTATAAGAAGAGACTATTGATCCGCATTGCCGTTTCCTAATCAATACTGTAATGAATAAATAGGATTTGCAATACAAAAGGAAGTACACACATCAGGTACATAGCGGAGTAATAGGATCGATTCGACCAAATATGGATATATTGGAAGGGGAAGATCTTCATGACAGAACGCATATTTATCAGCCCGGGAAAATACGTACAGGGTAGAGATGTCACTGATAAAGCAGGGGAATATGTAAAAGGAATTAGCGATGGCAAAGCATTAGTCATCGCCGATGATATTGTCTGGGATATTGCAGGTAACCGGGTATTAGAAAGCTTGGACAAAGCAGGTGTAGAGTACACCAAAGCCGTATTTAACGGTGAAGCTTCAACCAATGAGATTAATCGCCTAGCTGGACTCGGTAAAGAAGGTCAAGCCACTATCGTTGTGGGTGTAGGTGGCGGTAAAACGTTAGATACAGCCAAAGCGGTTAGCGATCAGTTAGGTGGATATAGTGTGATTATCCCAACAACTGCTTCTACAGATGCACCAACCAGTGCACTTTCTGTTATCTATTCAGATGAAGGTGTATTTGAAAGTTATAAATTTTACAATAAAAATCCTGACTTGATTCTTGTCGATACCAAAACGATTGCAGGGGCACCGCCACGCTTCCTATCTTCAGGTATAGCAGATGCTCTGGCAACATGGGTAGAAGCAAGAGCAGTTATCGAAGCGCGCGCAACGACAATGGCAGGTGGTCTAACCACGATTGCGGCTGAAGCGATTGCCCGTAAATGTGAAGAAGTATTGTTCGACTATGGTGTACTTGCTTATGAATCGGTTAAACGCAAAGTGGTTACACCTGCGCTTGAATCGGTTGTAGAAGCGAATACGCTATTAAGTGGACTAGGATTCGAAAGTGGTGGTCTAGCCGCGGCACATGCAATCCATAACGGATTCACTGTATTAGATGGAGAGATTCATCATATGACACATGGTGAAAAAGTCGCTTTTGGTACATTGTCGCAACTGGCACTTGAAAAACGTTCTATTGAAGAAATCGAGCGTTATATTGCTTTCTATATCAGCTTGGAATTGCCTGTGACACTAGAAGATCTACATTTACAAGATGCAACAGATGAAGATCTTTATCGTGTAGCAGAAGCAGCTACCAAAGCAGATGAGACTGCTCATAATCTTCCGTTCCCTGTGACCGCCGATGATGTTAAAGATGCTATTATCGCGGCCGATCAATACTCCAAAGCATACAAAGCTAAATTGAAAAATCAATAAAACCGTATCTGAATATAGGACACTTTTAGTGATGCATACTATAGTATTTTTGTAGTGATGTACTGTAGTAACGGTATAATATAGAAGTGAGTATATAATCATACGATTTTTTATACGAAGAACAAAAGCCTGCTTTTGCCATTGATTTGGTGAAAGTAGGCTTTTTTGCTTTCATTATTCGACATTTTCTGATAGGGTAGGAAAGATAGGATATAAGAATGTAGAGATCAACAAGTATTTTTTTATCCAGTAAATAAAGATGGTTGCGTAAGTGCAAGGAAGGTTGGGAATATGAGAAAGTTTGCGTTTGCTTCATATCTGATGTATTTTCTAGCAGGATTAGTCGTCACTACAATTGGAGCGATCATGCCGCAGTTACTCGGGCATTACAATCTAAGTTATACTGAAGGTGGAACACTGGTATTTATAGGTTCAATTGGATTCCTGATCGGAGTTCCGTTGTCTGCTTATATGATGCACCGATTTGGTGAAAAGGTAACACTGGCAAGTTCTGCCCTTGTTATCGCTGTAACGCAGGGGATAATGCTGACGTTACCGCAGTACTCGTGGATTACAGTCTTGAACTTTTTTAACAGTCTAAGTGTATCTGCAATTGAAGTTGTAGTCGCTGCACTAGTTATGGAGCGATTTGTAAGTCGTAGAGCGGTAACGATGAGTTATTTGGAAGTTTCGTTCGGTCTGGGAGCGTTAGGGATGCCTGTTTTTGCAAGCGGTTTTATCGCACTCGGGCACTGGCAATGGGTATTTGCAGTAACAGGATTAATCTCACTTGTGATGGGGATCGTATGGATGCGGATTCAATATTCTGGTGAAGAAGAGTCTTCAGCTCATCAAGCTGTCGATGCGGTAGAAGTTGCACCTTCGGCTACGGTAACAGGCAGACATAAAATAGTATTATTAAGCATATTTTTGCTGATGATTTTTGTATATTGTGGAATTGAAGGCAGTCTCAATAATTTCTTATCATCTATCTTTATTACGTATTTCGGTAGTTCGGAATATTATGCTTCGATCAGTATTGGTGCATTCTGGGGAGCGATGGTCGTTGGACGACTTGCAACCGGTTGGATTATTCGTCGTGTGAATTACAGTCGTTTTCTATTGATTAGTATGTCGCTTAGTCTATTGGTTCTGCTAGCATTTCTAGTATTCCGTCAAGAATGGGCTGGATATCTGTTAGTACCATTGTTAGGATTTACGATGTCGGGTGTCTATTCGATCACAATGGTCTATGCCAATCATACACTACCCGGTATGGCGCGTACTGTTACCAGTCTGATTACAGGATTTGCAGGCTTCGGTAATGCAGTATTCCCTGTATTGATCGGCTATACGATGGATCGTGCACCGATTCAAGTGTCTTTGATGTTAATCGCTAGTTATGCGGTAGCCTTTTTAATTCTGTTACTCATTATTATGGGCAATTATCGCAAATGGAAACGTACAGATGCACACGAAGCAGTAAAGGCATGATAATAAAAGAATGAATACTGCTTAATCGCCAAAAGGAGGCAGAATCGATATGAGCAATCTAGGTGTATGGGAAGATGCAGAACCAGGGGTGAAACGCTGTATTTTGAATGCCAATGCAGGCTTAATGATGATGGAAGTTCACTTTGCCAACGGAGCAGAAGGATACCAGCATCACCATCCTCATCAGCAGATGAGTTATTGTCTACGGGGTTCATTTACATTCACGATCGATAATCAGCAGACAACACTTACTCAAGGGCAGTCTATCAATATTCCACCTCATGCCAGTCATGGAGTTGTAGCACTGGAAGAAGATTCTGCTCTGCTAGATGTATTTACTCCGATTCGCGAAGATTTGTTAAAATTGTAAACACAGATCAAGCTATCTCTTTACATAAAGTGAAGAGGTAGCTATTTTTATATCCATACCCATATAGAAGGCATACCTAGAACCAATTAGAGAATCTCAGATTTCTATGGATTAATATGGTAAAATTAAAAAGAGTGTGTATATTAATATAAATGATACGTATACAGCTAATAGATAGTACATAATATGTTCTTTTTACTCTCATTTTACGTTATATTTAGAAAAATTTACAAATAAAGCGATTAAATTTAAAATTTTAAACAAACTTGTGTGATATAAATGGTAAAGAGAATGCTTGTTACCTATAATGTGCATAGGACGTTATAAGTTAACAACGTTCATCCAATACAAGCTACATAGGAGGCTGGAAAATGAAAAGATTTTTGTCCACAGCACTACTTGCATTGATGTTAACGGTTGTCTTCTTTACCGGTTCACAAGTAACACCTGTTGCGCAGCCAGAAAAAGCTTCAGCAGCGACTTGTACGATTATCAACACATTTACAGGTGTATCGAACTACATCAAAGCGAACAAAACATTGCCTTGTAACTTTATTACCAAATCTCAAGCATCAGCGCTTGGATGGGTTTCTTCGAAAGGAAACTTGGCAGATGTAGCTCCGGGTAAAAGTATTGGTGGAGATGTATTCAGTAACCGCGAAGGATTACTTCCAACAGCAAGTGGACGCACATGGCGTGAGGCAGATATTAACTACACTTCCGGCTTCCGCAACTCCGATCGTATCTTGTACTCTAACGACGGTCTAGTGTACAAAACAACAGATCACTATGCTTCATTTACCAAAATGTAGAACATAAACGTTGTTCATACGCGTATGCCAGAGCAGATGATTGCTTCTGGCATATCGCTATGAATAGCACTTTAAGATGTAAAGGATGAGATAACAATGAAAATGGTAACGATCAATGGCGAAGACTTTCATACAATCGCCGAATTACATGAGACTTTACAACAGAAGCTAGAATTGCCTGAATTTTATGGGAAAAATCTAGATGCGCTATGGGATTGCTTAACAGGCATGATCGAATTACCACTACAAATGGAGTGGCTGAATTATGATGTAAGCTGTCAACGTCTAGGTGACAAAGCGGATCAGGTGCTGAGTGTATTGGAAGAAGCTCAAGCGGAAGGTAATGGATTCCGCATATGGGTAAGGGATCAAGTGGAAGAGTGAATATAGAAGATTAAGATAGGCAATATAGAGATTTCATGTATCACTAAGAAAGTAAAAAGAAAAGCTGTTGCTCTTAAGAGCACAGCTTTTTTTGTGTTTGGTTACAGTTGGATTGCTATAGAAGTACTGAGAGTTAGCATATCATGAACAAGCTGATTATTTTAAATCAGTCGATTCTTGCTCTATCACAGGTAAAGCTTGTTTTGCCGAAGAAGCATCTACTCGTCCGATCTCTTGTTGGTTTCCATTGATATCGATCAACCCGTAGAATAGATTATCTACAGAAGCATTGACCTTGTAATAAGCTAAAGGTGTCGATACCACAGGTCTTGTCCCGACTTCTTTGGTAATCTGGTAAGGCAAGAATAAAAGACCTTTATTAATCGCTGGCTTATTATCATCATATGTCGCAGCCCAGAGTTGTTGTGCCTGGTTATTACGAACTTCATAATAAATAATTCGACCACCATTATCTTGAAAATACCGATTGGATACACCTACAGGAAAATAAGAAGTGACTGTCATCAGTCCCATGCTAGGCAATTCAGGTGGAACCATAACTTGCTTGAGATTCAGTGTGTGTCTACGTGCTACGGCTAATTGTTGCGCGAGAGAATCTGTAGACGTAACAGATGAAGATAGATGATCCGTATTGCCAATAACGATACGATTTTGCTTATGATCCCACTGTACAGACAATCCCATCAGTTGGCTAATAGTACGTAAAGGAACCATAACACGCTTATTTTGGATGATCACAGGTTGAGCAAGGGTTACATGTTTGCCATCGACATTAACATAAGTACTTCCGACTTGGAACTGTAATGCAGATTGAGCGTGATCGGTATAGTAAAGTGTAGCTGTCTGCTTCGCCTGATCCCAAGTTAAGCGGATACCAGAAGGTTGAATCTGTTGAATCGTTTGTAAAGATACCATTACTGTTCCTTTGAACATATAAGGAGGGACATCGGTTGGAACGACTCCTGTTGCAGTTACGACTTCAATAGGCTTAGTGGCAGCAGAAATAGAAGGAGTAGCGGTTGAAAGTAGAGCAGTAGTGAGAATACATGTAGTTAATAACTTAATATGTAGGTTGCTAAATGGCATAAGTGATATTCTCCTTTACTGAAATAATGGATGTTTCTTGTTATATTATATAAAATATAACATATATTAAAATTTGTCCCTATGATTAATCTCTAGTTTGTTATTACATAGGTATATAGAAAGGCAGATTCTACGCATTTGAAAGTGAAAGTACTATGACTAATAAAGGAGCAAATAATGTGCAAATTCGTATCAAATCATTTAGATTATGGATAGTGGTGATGGTTATCTTAGGTAGCTTATGTTTATCTATACTACTCTATCAGTTATTACATCCTACACGAGTCCAATCGTTCGATCTACAAATTGGACATCAACACCGAGATGATCTACCGGGCATGTTAGATGATGATGTAACTTTTACGAACGATCAACAACTGTTCGCTATAGCAATCTATCCAGATGAACCTTATGTACAATTAAATCAAAAAGCTAAACTAACAGTCACCCGCAAGTCAGATGGTAAAGTCATGCAGATCAAGGAAGAAAAAGAATCGGGAGATTTAGCCACTTGGGAAATGCCATTACATAATACACAGTGGGAAAGTGGAGTGTATAAGGTAGTATTTACAAGGGATAATAATGTGATCGAGCAGAAAGAAATAACTTTAAAATAGAAGAAGTGTAGTATATACCGAAAAGAATATTAATTTTTTCTAATTATAGTAATAATAAAAATGTAAATTAAATATGAACGGATGCCGTTAATAAGAAGAGTACTTATGAGTAATAAAACATACATAAAAGGGGTTTGTACATGAAAAAAGTATATGAATTGATTATCAAAGGAGTACTTGTAGCAGGGCTACTCGTGCAGTGTTTGCCTGTGTCTATAATTGCTTATGCGGATAGTGAAAACAAAATGGAGTCATCTCGATTAGTACCATATGTATTACAAATTAATAATGGTAATCAACAAAATGTGAAAACTACAGGTTTTATACAAGATGGGTTATTAATGATTCCAGCAGCAGATTTATTTAATCATACTGGATTTAAAATAACACATACGCGTAAATGGATGAACGAATATAAAGTAGAGCGCAACGAGTTTCTTTCAAGTACTGTTTTTAACACTTTAGAATTTAGCGATCATACATCTGATATACATGTGAAATTAAAAGAAGGATTTAATCAAGATGAAACAGATGAATTATTATATATGCCAACATATGCTATCTTCAAAAACGGACGTTTGTATGTGCCTCTAAATTTTATAGCCTCTATATTAAATTATGATGTACGGCATGATGAATTAACACATTTAATTACGCTTGATTATTGGGGCGATCAAAATCTAGATGAAACTAATCAGGTTAAAGATTTTGTGAATCATTATATGAAAGATTCAGTAGATGGCTATAATCCTGATCATTCTTTATATACAACAGATTATTTAGATTATGAAGCAGATTGGCTAGATTCTACTTTTTCAGATGGAGAATGGCCAGAACCAAATCTTGTATTAAAAGATTGGAATATACGATATTTATTTTTTATGTCTAAAAATGAAGCGATAGTTAAAGTTCCATATTGGGCTGAAGGTAAAGCTTCAAGAAAAGCGGGTGGAATATGGCTTAGTATTTTAAAAGTAGATGGAAAATGGAAAGTAGATAGTTCTAGAGCATGGTCACAACTATTATATTTGAAAAATGTTAATCAAATTGTAGAAAAAATGAAGTTAGATTCGCCTGAAATGGTGAAATCAGTAACACAAGCTGTATATCATTCATTTGCCACAGCTAATGCTAAAAAACAAAAGATTGATGGAACTAAAGTGAAATATAAAACATTTCCTAAAAATATGGAAGTATTGTATGGAGATGATCATATTGCATACGTATATGCAGAATACAATTGGTCATTTAAGCCAACTAATGAAAACTTTGAAAAGTACAAGGTTAATACTTATGAAGATTTTATTGTAATGGAGAAAAATAAAAACGGACAATGGATTTTTAAAGATCATTATAATTCAAATTTAAGTAATTCTCGACCTTGGACAAGCCTTAGAGGAAACTATGAAGGTGGTAGATATATTGCTTTTATGGCTTTTGATGATTATTACCTAAACGATCCTAGTGTAAGGCCTTATATTTCATTTTTTTAATTATAGTATAAAAATTAAATTAGAACTTAATCGTTTATAAAAATATTGTTTTTGATCAGGAGAAGGAAATGAAAATTTGGAAAATAAAACCTAATACAAGCAGTATCAGTTTAGTTTCTTTTGATCCAAAAAAGTTTATAGAGTTTGAACTTCCTTATTTTGATGGAGAAGTTTTACCAGTACCATGGGCAGAAGAATATAGGTTAATTACAGACAACCAAAAATATAAATATAATGATTATGCTATTTATTTAAATTATATCCCTGTTATTAGCGAGAAGGTATTTAAAATTGTGACACCACTTGTTAAAGATTTGATTCAATTTCTTCCTGTACAACATTCTGATTTTAATTTTTATATATGTAACATTATTAATGTAATTGAATGCGTAGATGCTGAAAAATCTATTCCTGATACCATCCTTGATGGAGAAATAAGAAGCTATAGTAAAATCTGTTTTTTAGAATCTGTATTAAAAGATAATGAAAAAAGGCATATATTTAAAATACCTGGACTGACTAGATTGACGTATTTTGTATCTGATGAATTTAGAGAACTGCTTTTAGTTAATGATATCAAAGGGATTGATTTTATAGAAATTTGGGATTCTGAAGCTGATTTTGAATTGGAGCAACAACACGAACAACGTATAAAGGAAGAATATGATGCTTACATTATTAAAATTAATAATCAGCCACATGATCCATTAAGTTGGAACGAAGCCGTCGAAAAATTAAAACTAGGTAAAGCAGCCATTAGTGCAGATTGGAAAATTCAATACAATTCTAAGGGTGATATTTTAATCGGACAACTGAATAGAAATCTAGAATATGAGTTTTTTAGTCCTGTTTATATACCACCTATATTGCTTGATCTTATATGGCAAGAAGTAGAAAAAAGTAATATTTAAAATAGTATTATAATTCATTTTTTAATACACAGTAGTAAACCAAGCAGAAATCGTAGCTTTATAAACGATTTCTGCTTGGTTTTTTTAGATAGAAAATGGATAAGAACCTAAAACTGTATAATTTCCTTTAATTTGTCGATATAGAAATAAGTAAGAGAATTACATAGTTTAATTGTTGATTCAACGTGTTTTTAAATTTTAATATGCAAAGAACTAAAATTAAATACAGAAAGGAATTTATGTGAATGGAAGTTTCACCAGTCATTCTTTCAGCAGTTATTTCTGCTGTAATCGCTATAATCACGCTAATCATCTCAACATCGATAACACTTCGTAAAAATATTCATGAAGAACGAAGTTATTTTGAAAAGAGCTTAAAGGAAAAATTAGAGAATATTTATTTACCTTTGAATCTAGACATCGCTTTTAGAAAAGTAAAAGAACCACTGATTAAAGAGTCGAATCAAGAACTAGTGCACAAGTATGGTTATCTATTAAGTCCAGAACTGTTAGATGAACTAAAAGACTTGATCCATATTGAACGAAATCAGGAAGAGTATTTGGATCAAGAAGAATATATAGCTTTGCGAAGTAATGTAATCGAAAGATTTAAAAAAGAGTTTGCAATGTTACAGGAACTATATAATAGCCATTTTGAAAGTTATCGTCAAAAGTATACGGCTACAAATTTCTTGAAAATAAAGAATATGATATTAAAGCTATGTATCACTATTTCACTTGTTATTTATTTAATAGTTATAACCCTACTTGCTTATGAATATTTTAATAGTAAGCCTCGAATGATTGAGAACCCCATTTTAAATGCTATTATTGTGTTCATGATGTCTATTACTCTTTTTACCACAGGATTAGGTATTGGAACAGTAGTACTAAAATGTATAAGTTGGTTAGAGAACAGAGTTGGTAAAACAAAAAGAGCGTATAAGTTTGATGATAAAGTTCCAGCTACAGGAGAGTATCGGTGTGAAGCATGTAAAGAAGTGAAAAGAAAAATTCAGTATACTATTTTTGGATACTGCGAAGATCATACAACCAAGCAAAAATGGAAATCTATTTTTATTTTTGGATTATGGAAAAAGATGTTTTAATTATAAATTATGAAGAGATTCTTACGAAAAGAATAAATCATAAAGTTAAGAGCTATATTCTTTATTGAACTTTATTCCATCTCTCAACCCCTGCTCATACATCACCGACTCTGCTATTCCCTGTAGCAGAGTCACTACATTACAATAATCCATCAACAAATTCATTCCCTCTGGTTCCACATATGTACATAACTCGGTAAACAGCCGATCACTTTCCAACATCAACTTCTTATAATCTTCTGATCCATAAATAATCGTATTCGCTATACTTTCCATCCGAATTGACTTGAATTGATTAAAATCTTTTTCAAAATCATCCATAATGTAGACCTCCAAAAAGTGATGCCATTATCGTAGCATCGCTTATTTTAGCTGTATACGGTCACTGTGATAGCAAAGTGATGTCACTCGTGAAGTTTGGTATACTGACTACTTGCATTTAAATTTAATAAAGGCGGTACATCACATGCTATGGATCAGTGGAAATATCCGATTTGAACTCAACATCTTGCATTATGATTATCCTTCAGAAAGAGTTGAATGCTTATATGACGACTGGCTAACGGTGCAGTTGATCGCTCAAGATGAGAATGGATTACAGTGGGAGGCGAGCAGTTCTTGTATGCTAGCCAAAGAATTGCAGGACTTACGAGATTGGTTTAGTTCGATACTAGTACAGAATGTGGTGTGGCAGACGTTCTATTTCATGGAAGCTGAATTGAGTTTTGAATATATTCCAAATGAAACGGTAAAAATAGAAATATCTCAGTCTTTTTATCCTAAAGCATTAATGGAGCATGGTAGACAAACGGTAGATAAATATCTGATGATGGAATTACCTGAAGACGTTTTGTACGATATTATAAAGCAATTGCATAATATGATTGTAGAATTTCCACAACGTTCCACCAAGCAATGAATTGATTATTAAAATGAAATAAAAGGGAATCTAAAGCATTACATACAACTAGATATGTGCAAAATAACTGAGATCGAATAATTAAACGCTGAATTTATTCGTTTGAGGTAGCAGCATAAGGAGGGTAACATTCAAGATGATAAGTATAGATCGAACATTTGCCATCAAACTTAGTGTAATGATTCGAAGCCAATTAATAGATTATCAATATTATTACCCTTTTTGTGACGCAATTATTGAAAAGAATGATAAGACGCCTTATTGGATTATTGAACTCAGTATGACTAAAGATCCAGAAATAGCAGGGGGGATTGCTTTATTATATGCTAGTTTGGATGCATGTGAAGAATTTGATATCCGCTATAAATGTAATCTTTACATTGCTTGTTTGTATGTGAAATATGTAGAAGAGGATCTATCTTGGTCGAATTTTCTATTGAACGCTGGAATGTACACTGATGGTATGCCATATGCTAACAAGAATTACGATTATTTTTTTAATCAATTAAATGTACTTGAAAATAATAAACATCATACATTATTGCTTGAACAACAAAGACAAGAGATTTTTTCTATTTTTGAGAAAGAAATTAATGAAATAAGTACACAATTAGAGTTTTTAAAAATATATTACAAACTATATTTATCTGAATATAATGAAACTTAGCCTATTCATATATGTTATCTGAAAAAAGCCAGTTCAACCTAATCAATTAGAAACGGCAATAAAGGCGAATAAATGTAGTAAGCAAAAAAAGGTAAGAACAGTTTTGTCTATTTTTATACTAATACCATAGTCACCAAGAGAACGGTAAGGCTCAATTTCTTCATGCGGTGTCAAACTATATTGCTTTATAAGGCGATCTTTTATTGCTTGATCGCTTTGATTAGATGGTTCAGCATAGACAAGTTGAGGTTGGATCATAGTGATACATAAAGCCAGACTAAGCACTATAGTTAGTAATACCATTTTGGATTTCAATAGGAAGTACTCCTTTTAAATTATGATCAATGTTTTCAATTCTTACTATGTAATAGAGTATACATTCAATAAAATTATCTCATCAGTATACCGGAACAACACCATATAGCCAACCTACATCAATACTCTCTAAAAAGGGTATGTTATCATGGAGAGTATAATCAATCACAACACAGAGAGATCGAACAGGGGGCATTTTTGTTGAAAAAGATATTATCAGGTATTGTATTGATTCTGGTATTGGGTGTCATCTTTATCACCCAATTACAAGATGGATCTTCTACAAATACAAGTAACACAGCATCTAATCAGACCGCACAGGTTGATTCAAATGATTCGCAGACACCGAATCAATCATCAAGTAAATCGACAAGCAACACTAGCCAAGCCCAAAATAACCAGAGTAGCAACACCAGCAAGTCTAATACATCGAATACGTGTAAAGTTATCAATACCTTTGACGGTGTTGCGAATTATCTGAAAGAATACAAAAAATTACCTTGTAACTATATCACCAAGTCCAAAGCAGAATCGTTGGGCTGGGAATCGTCGAAAGGTAATCTGGATAAAGTTGCCCCTGGTAAAAGTATTGGTGGCGATTATTTTAGTAACTATGAAAAATTGTTGCCTACATCCAAAGGGCGCAAATGGCATGAAGCTGATATCAACTACACGTCAGGTTTTCGGGGAGCTAATCGGATATTGTATTCTACCGATGGCTTGATCTATAAAACAACCGATCATTACGACTCGTTTCAACAGATCAAATAAAGTATTATCCTCAACTCTATATTAAATAGCGAAGATCGACAATGATTGTCGGTCTTTTGTTATAATAATAGCGATCTTATATGTACAGATGATCAATCGAATTAAGAATGCAGTACAGCAACAACAAGTGGAAAGGAAAAACCCAGATGACAAATAATCAGATGCAACAAGCGATTGAATTACGCAAAGATGGACAAGCCGAACAAGCGAAGACGATTTTACTGAATCTATTGTCTTCAGATCCCAATGATCCTGTGTTGTTATATCAGGTGGCATGGACGTATGATAATCTAGGATTAGAAGCGCAAGCTGTGCCTTATTATGAACAAGCTCTCGCCAATGGATTACAGGGGGAAGATCGTCAAGGAGCGATGCTGGGACTCGGTAGTACTTATCGCACATTAGCTCATTATGACAAGGCAGCGGCTCTTTTCAAGCAAGCGATTCAAGAGTATCCTGAAGCACGAGAATTTAAAGTGTTTTATGCGATGGTGTTATACAATCTAGAACAATATGCAGAAGGAATGAAGCTATTAATGACCGAACTTGCAGAGACAACTAGTGATAAAGGGATTGAACAGTATAAGCGAGCGATTTTATTTTATGCCGATAAGTTAGATCAGGTGTGGGAGTAAGCAGGAATGCACAGATTACATAGATAAATAAAAGGAGCTGTTTGATATGCATACATGGAGTATCCGAGCGGTTACAGCAGATGATCAGGATTTTTTGTGGGAGACGTTGTATTTGTCGCTATATGTACGTGAAGGGGAAAAGCCTTTTGAGCGGGAAGTAATTCATGAACCACATTTAGCAAAGTATGTGGAACATTGGGGTCAAGCTGGAGATGTGGGTTATATAGCAATCAACGACCAGCAACAACCGATTGGAGCTGTAACCGCTAGAGTCTTACCTGAAGATAATCAGGGATATGGCTATATTGATGATGTCACGCCAGAGTTAGGATTAGCTGTATTGGATGAGTATCGTGGACAGGGCATCGGTACAGCACTAATGGAAGCATTACTTATTGAATTGCGACAACAGCAGATTGCTCAAGTCTCATTAAGTGTTGACCCGAGCAATCCAGTGGTGCGCTTGTATAAGCGGCTAGGATTTCAAGAAGTAGGTACTGTTGGTACATCGATTACAATGTTATTCGTTTTATAAATGTATAGATGAGGTGGATAGTGAATCATTCACTTGGAAGTGATCGATAATACGTTGTTTGAATAACTCGGTAATTTCATTATGAGGCTTGGACTTTAATTCGATAATGCCATGTCTTATCATAATAGGTTCACCGAGAAATACAATTTTTAACGTATTAGCTTGAAGTTCGCTTTCGACAGAGCACTTGGGAACGAGTGCAATACCTATACCATTCAGCACTGTTTGTTTGATCATTTCTAAGCTAGCATACTCAATATTCTGGTAATCCAACTTGCCATGATCGACGAGCACTTTATTAGCTATAGATTGATAAATACAATTACTGCCGAAGCCTATCATCCGAACTTCATGACTCAGTAGCTTTTCCTCACTTACCCGGGTAGAAGCGATCAAGACAAATTCTTCTTCTAAAATAGGCGTATAACGAATAGCACTAAGCTTAGGATCGATAGGAGCAATACCCAAATCGATTTTTTGGTTAATCACATCATCGATCATACTTTGATGAAAACCTGTTGTTAATTTGATTTCTGATGTCGGATAATCTTCTAGAAAGTCGAAGATAGGCTTAGAGAAGTGAGTCACGCAAAATGATTCTAACGCTTTAATTCGAACAATTCCTTGTACTTCATGAAGATTATCGTGTAATTGTTCGGTCAGTTGTAATAACGTATAAGCATATGTTGCAAATATATTTCCTTTTTCTGTAGGAATGACACCGTTAATCGTTCGATAGAATAACTGCACATGTAATAGTTCTTCCAGAATCTGAATATGATTAGTCACCGTTGATTGAGAAAAGCCTAACATTATCGAAGCTTTACTGATATTTCGTTGCTCATATGTTTTGAGAAACGTATAAATGTATTTACCATCCAATTGATTTAGCATCATAAACACTCCATCACTTTATTAGATAATACTTATCGATATTATTCATTATATAGATGCCTTGTATTCGTGTATACTCTGAATAGAGAACATCATGGATAGAGGAGTAATGATAGTGGAGAAAGCAATAAAAGCCTATTTTGCTAAATTCGTAACACATGCGAGGTCGCCTTTGAAAATAAATATATGGCAGGCTGTCGTTGCTTTTGTAGGAGGATTTTTGACGATACTTCTATTAGAAAGTATGGCTGAAGGATTGCAATGGTCTTTAGTAATAGCTCCTTTTGGAGCAAGTTGTGTGCTGGCTTTTGTACTGCCAGAGGCTCCTGTATCACAGCCGAGAAATATTATAGGTGGACACATGGTGACAACTTTGTGCGGTCTGGCAGTGTATCATCTTTGGGGAAATAGTATTTGGTCTTTGTCGGTTGCTGTTGGATTAGGCATTGCACTAATGTTACTGACCAAAACGACTCATCCGCCTGCTGGAGCCAATCCTATTGTAGTTATAACCGCAGCAAGTACGTGGTCTTTTCTAGTGACTCCGGTGTTAATCGGCTCAATTGTTATCGTATGTGTAGCTGTGCTCTACAATAATTTAATCAAAAATAGAAAATATCCTACATTTTGGATATAATAAAAAAGGATCCTATCAAGGTTATATCTTTTGATGTGATCCTTTTTCTATTACCAAGCCTTATGACAGGAGAAGATATGCGACAAATCTTCATTAATACTTCTATAGCAAGTATGATCTTGCTGACCAGTTGCACAAGTACAGAACAACCTTCTATAGTGACTAAGCCAACCATCGTACAGCACCAACAAGAGGTAGAGAAACCATTACTGCAAGATATTTATACATACGAATTTAATCAGATTGAACCGCAGCACCAAAAGTTTGTAGATGAATGGTTACAAGAGTCTCATGCAGACCATAAGAAACAGCAGATTTACTTTTTGAGTCTGGGTACAGATGATGATCCAAACGATGGATATAAGTATATGTATGTATTTGGTAAAGGATATCGAACATTTGAAACTGCATTTATGTACTCACAAGACAATGAACATACCAACGCTAGCGATACCACTTCTAACAGAGAAACCAGTCGTTATTTGAAAGACAAAGGAAAAGGAACTCTCTATGTAAAAGGATTGAAAGGGGAAGCAACAGATGAGGTACTTCTACGTCTGCATTATAATCCCAAGTACGTCAGTGCTACAGGATTAGTGGAACGATTTCTTAAATAATAAACATGTTTTTTAAAATAGGGGTTTGGAATATGAAGAAAAAAACAAGAACGATCACTGTTAAAGAAAAAACGTATATTTATACTCTAAAAGATTCTTATCAAAATCAACAATGGGAAGTACATCTAAAAATTACTTTGCAAAATCAAAAAAATGATGCACTCGTTTTCCATTTTACAACTAAGGATAATGTAATTGCAGGGTGTCCTTTATTAACTGGAATTACTTTATATCACCGTATACAAAAAGAGGAAGTAGTATACAACTTGAACCATCCTGTCAGAGTAAAAGAATTGATAGAATACGGGCTTGTCCATCAATGGACAGGGGAACAAACTATAGTACATGAAGATGGTATCACTGTACTGAATCATATAGGGTATGATAGTGATGTCCTTAGACCATTATATAAAGAGTAGTTTGAGTTTGTTACCCTGCACTTTTTGGCGCAACCAGTTGAATATCTTCTAACTTGGGATTACGTATCCAGTCTGAATGGTAACGGATAAAGTAAAGCTGGTCGATCTGTACCAATTGCATAATGTCCGGCGTGGTTTTGAGATTGGCCGTTTGCTGACCTTGTTGAACAACAATTCCTTGATTGGTCACTCCAATTACGCGGAACACACCTTCTGTAGTCTTGATACTGCTCACATATAGAAACGTTACAGCCACGACAACAATAGCAATCAATGTGATAATCTGTCTTGTGCGTCTGATCGGCTTACGAAGAATAGGCATGAATGTACACCTCTTTCACAAAGGAATGCGATATCCTCAGTATAGTCTATAGAGAAAGATACTTCTATTTTAGACTATTTTGGACATTACGCCTACGGCAAAGAACAAATTAAAGGTAGAAGATATATATTATAGGGTAACGCTAAAAAACTCTCTAAACGATATAGAGAGTTTTTTTAGCGTTCTATTTAGCAACGTGTAGACTATAGATCACTGTGGAATATTTCCTCCAGCGATACGATCTCCTGAATTTCCGGTTGGATCCGTCATTTCATCATCAGGAGCAGCATGAATAATAATAGAAGCACCTAAAAGAGAATGTTCATCTCCTTTTTCTAGACTGGCATTTGGCAATACCATGGTGGCATTAGCTGTACCATCTGCGGCTACTTCTAAGTTAGGTAGATCGCCTGTATGTTGTCCTTTGGGATTAAGTCGACCATGTTCATGTCCGCCTGGATTAAGATGTGATCCTGCTGTCGCAAAATCGTTATTGGTAATAGCCGATTGGTGAACATGAATTCCATGCTTGCCTGCGGGTAGATTTTTGACATTAATTTTGATATTCACATTATTCTGATCTTGTGTCAGCATCGCTGTACCTATGGACTCGCCTTTAGCATTTTTGATCTCGACGACTGGACTGTTTACAGAGATCGTAGCAGAATGAGGTTCCCAGTACATTTTGTTCCCGAGTAGATCACTTACATGACGAATAGGTACATAGGTTGTTCCACTATACGTAAAAGACTGCGGGACAACACTACCTTGATTATTATATTGAGCTGAAGTGACTTTTTGTTCACCATCTACGTAAAATTTTAAAGCCTCTGTATTCGGAGTGACTGTCGTCGCATCTGCCGCAAACGAAATTCCTGAGAAAAATAAAGCTCCACCAAGAAAAGAGAGTACCATATGCTTTTTACCTAAAGGCTTCTTCATAAGTCCAAATTCCTCCTTTGAATAAATAGGTTCTTTTTACATTTATACCCTTAAAAATATATTGTAAGCAGAAGTACTCAAAGTTACAGGAACATATACATACAATAATAGATGTCTATATGTGATCTTTTTGTATAAATATATAGAAATAAAATCAGTAGAAATGATCAAATAATCAGTAGAATTATTAAAATCATTTTTTAGCGTTGATTTAAAAATAGATATCAACTGAAGTAAACGAAGCTATTTAGCTTTGTTTTTCCTATATTTAGAAGCTAGCAATCTTACTTACAATGTAATAATTTTATTAAAATATACCCGATTTGTATTAAAAACTATATAAAATAACCGATCACTCTTGAAATCCTTTAATTATATATAATGTTAAATATTAGTTGATAATACCTGAAATTTGTAATATATTATGGCAGGAATTAAAATTATATCTAAAGGGAGAAATGATGATGAAAAGTATTTCGTTAAAGTTTGTTCTAGTTTTACTTGCAGTATTTATGCTTCAGTTCAACCATGCTTCAGCTGCATCTGCTAAAAGTACACTGAACGTTGGCGAGACATTGGCTAAAGGTCAGATGTTATCCTCCCCAAGTGGTAGATTTAATCTAGTCATGCAAAACGATGGCAACTTGGTATTGTATCGCGATGCAGGCATTCCAATGTGGGATACCAATACAGATGGTGATGTATTCAGATACTATGACACATTTTTAGGTCGTGAATTTCAAAGATATCCAGAAGCATTAACACTTCTCCCTAATACACTGCGCGTTACTGATTCTTCTAAAGGTATCGCATTTTGGACAGCAGATGTGAAAGGATGGAGCAATGCACATTATAAAGGTAATGTACCTGCTGGATTAATTGGAGATAGCCTGGTTGTACAAGATGATGGAAACGTTGTTCTTTATGCTACTGGCAAAGGTCCAGTTTGGGCTTCAAATACAGGCGGTTATTAATACATACACGAGAGCCATATTTAGTGGCTCTTTTGTTTTATTTTATATTGTATAATGGGTTTAAACGGACAGAACATTTTAGTTTATCGTAAAAATTAAATGCGTCTAGGAGGTTATATGCTATGCGTCAAAATATTTATGATAATCCTACTTTTTTTGAATATTATAAAGAGTTGCGGAGCTCAGGGATTACATTTAATGATTTTGTAGAGCAACCTGCTTTGAAAGCATTATTACCAGATCTACAAGGATTGCAGGTACTTGATATGGGCTGTGGATTTGGTAAGTTAGCTTTAGTTATGGTCGAGCAAGGAGCAGACCATGTCACTGGAGCTGATATTTCAAGTAAGATGTTAAGTATTGCGCCGAAGATTCCGCAAATTACATATATTCATGCACCGATGGAAGAATTAGAGTTTGAAGCAGAATCGTTTGACTTGATTGTAAGTTCTTTAGCTTTTCATTATGTAGCAGACTATAATCGCCTGATGGCACAGATTGCAAAGTGGTTACGCCCGGGAGGAACATTGGTCTTTTCAACCGAACATCCGATTACGACAGCCAAGCTAGATATGGACGGTTGGATAGAAGACGAGCAAGGGAATAAACTTCATTATGCGATAGATAATTATGGAGAAGAAGGACAGCGCAGTACACATTGGGTGGTCGACAATGTGATTAAGTACCATCGGAAAGTATCAACACTGGTAAATGGCATGATTGCTCATGGACTGATAATACAACAAATCACCGAACCCGAATCGACTCCCGAAGGGTTGGAGAAAATGCCGAAGCTTGAACAAGAACGAAGAAAGCCTTCTTTTATTTTGTTTAAAGCGGTCAAATTGTAAAAGTATCTTAATAGTGTCTGATTAAAATAATGAAAAGAGAGAGAAATCTCTCTTTTTTTTTGTTCTGTTAAAAAATAAAACTGTTTATACACTCTGGTTGTCTTATATATATCAATATTCAGATAGAGAAAAGGAAGTGTCATCATGGAGGAACATGAATGGGCGGTGGCTGCTTGTAAAGGGGATGAGCAAGCATTTTATAATCTCGTATCGTCTCATCAGCGAAGGTTATATGGAATTGCTTATAGTTATATGCACAACGAAGCAGACGCACTAGATATTTTACAAGAAACCACATATCGAGGATGGTCTAAGTGTCATAAATTACGTCATCCCGAAGCTTTTATTCCGTGGCTCATTCGGATTTTGATTAATTGCTGTATGGATGAATTAAAACGACGCAAGCGTAATGTTCCTTTATTAGAAAGGCATATGATTGGAAAAGTATCTGAAATGGTGCATGATGACAAACTCGATTTGGAACGGGCTTTGGATCGTCTCAAGCCTAATTATCGACATGTATTAATTCTTAAATACTATGATGATATGACTCTTGCTGAAATAGCTAAAGTATTAGAAAAATCAGAAGGAACGGTTAAAACATGGCTCCATCAGGGACTCAAACAAATCAGAACCAAGATCAATATAGGAGGTGAAGTTAGAAATGAAAAATTCTAATGAATTACAGCTACATAAACAAGCTCAAGAGATAAAAGAGCTCAGTCAACAAGTGACAAAACAGCAATTAGAACAATCAATTATGAAAGGTATAGAACGTGCTAATTGTCAAAAAAAACAAAAGTCGTGGCAATGGAAACGTCCTATTTGGATCGCTACAATGATGGCTATTCTACTATGTACAGCAGGAGGAATATGGATTTCATATACTCCTACATCTAATACGTCCATTCCTTTGGTTCGTTCAGGATTACCTGATTATATGAACACATTATATAGACAGAATGGGTTAACCAAATCATTAAAAAATGCTGTTGATCATGGATTGTATCAGCCTATTAATCAAAAAGTAGAATCTGAAAATTATACATTGAGTATAGAAGGTGTCGTTGCAGATAGTAGCAGAGTGATGATCTTTTATACAGCGAAAAATAAAATTAATGATCAAGGTCGAGCAGAGGTTGCTAGTGAAGAACATCCTATTCTCATGAATCAATCGCAAAATATGAATATCGGCAACTACTTTGACAATATTGTGTTACCTGATCAAGACCAATTAGAAAAACAAAGATCAAGTCATGGACTATTGATTTTTGATTTTGCGAGTTGGAGTGAAGTGCCTGACCATATGGTATTATCAGCCTCAGTGCATAATGGGTTTTATAAAAACAAAGTAGAAACACTAAATATTCCGTTTCAGATCGATACAAGCAAGTTCGCAGGATTAAAAAAAGAAACAATAGTCAATAAATCGTATACTGTTCAAGGGTATACTTTCAAACTGCTTAAAGTATCACAGACACCTTTACGAACAGATACCGAGTTTGTATGGGAGCAACAACCTAAAGGAAAACTTCAAGGGATCTATTCTAATTTAATTGCTTATGAACCGAATGGGAGAATTAGAAGTTCTTTTGTGATTAATAAATATAGTACGTATGAAGATGGGAATACTAGACATTTTATAAATTATAGCGAAAGTAATTATTATGGCTCGGATCAACGACTATGGGTGGATATTGACAAGATTAAACCTGCTTTGGCTCAGCCTGTACAAGTGACTATTAATACAGAACAAATGAAAATTAAGTCTACTGAAGATCAAGATATTCAGATTTCTTCTATTGCACAACAAGATAACCAGACCCAGATGATATTATCTTATCCGGTAGCTGATCCAGACGCGGCATATATCTATGATATGAAGTCAACATTTAGAGATGCGAAGGGCAAGGAATATGCTTTAGAAGGAGGAATGTTATACGGTAATCAAGAAGGACAATACGAAGTGAGATTTGATACTAAATCTGTAGTCCAACCGTTAACTTTTGAAATTCTGGATTATGGTGGAGCACTGATTCATCTAAATCAAGCTATTGAAGAACAAGTAAGAAAATAATTATAAAGAACCTTTCCCGTCCTATTAGAGAAAGGTTCTTTTGTATGATAAAATAGCTGTTTATGATTGTATTCATTTATATCATACGCATAAACAGTAAAGAGGTAAAAAGAGGAGGAACATACATATGCCAACAGATAAAGAAAGAATGCTAGCACAGAAATTATATATGGCAGGGGTTGGAGAGCTTGCGCTAGATAATAAAAAATCTCGGATGCTTACCCGATTATTTAATAACACGACCGAAGAGCAACAGGAGTATCGCACGGAATTACTTCAGCAATTATTTGAATCGGTGGGTGAAAAAGTATTTATTGAACCGCCGTTCCGTTGTGATTATGGTTGTCATATTACGGTTGGCGATTATTTTTATGCGAATTTTGATTGTATTATTATTGATGTTGCCAAAGTGAAGATAGGAAACAATGTGTTTTTCGGTCCCAGAGTAGGCGTGTATACTGCGGGGCATCCGATTGATCCTGATGTGCGCAATACCCTTTTAGAATTTGGCAAAGAAATTACAATAGGAGATAATGTGTGGGTAGGTGGGAATACGGTGATTAATCCAGGTGTAACGATTGGGAATAATGTTGTCATTGGTTCAGGATCTATTGTAACTAAAGATATTCCTGACAACGTAATCGCTGTAGGAAATCCTTGCAAAGTACTACGTGCTATTACAGAGGAAGATAAGCAGTATTGGGAACAGCAAAAAGCAGAATATGAAGCAGAGATTGAACATTAGTATTTACATGTAAAATCATATAGTGTCCAATGCAAACAAAAAAAGCATGACTACTCTTGTATAACACTTGAGTAATCATGCTTTGTTTCATTTATACAATCCGCTTCCGAATCCAACCGGAGATCAGATCAGTTAAAATAACAAGAATGATAATGCCTAATAGAATCACACCGACTCGATTCCAATTACGCATATTTAACGCGAAAATAAGTGGTGTTCCGATACCGCCTGCACCGACAAGACCGAGGGTGGTAGCAGAGCGAATATTGATTTCAAATCGATACAATGAGTATGACAGAAATTGTGGAATCACTTGTGGCAATACAGCAAACCACAAAATTTGTAATCGACTGGCTCCAGCAGCAGTTAACGCTTCACTAGGGCCGGTATCTATACTTTCTATTGTTTCAGAAAATAATTTGGCAAGCATCCCGATCGAGTGAATACCTAATGCCAGTACGCCGGCAAATGAACCCGGGCCTACCGCTTTGATAAATAAGATAGCTACGATCATTTCAGGGAATACACGAATCACACTAAGACTGAACTTGCCGGTTCCAGAAACAGGGCGACGACGGCTCATATTGGATGCCGCCCAGAAAGCAAACGGAATACACAAAAATGCAGAAATGAATGTACCCAGTATCGAAATAATTAACGTATCTAACAATCCACGCAATAAATCTTCGCCTGCTGGATCATAGACAAATGACCAATCTGGATGCAAAAATCCATCTAAAATCGATAACGATACACTTTTGGCAGTCGATTGAATACCTTCAAATTGAAGACCGTTAAATGCCCAAACATACACAACAACTAGAAAAAGAACCCAACAATACGGACGAATTTTGTGCCAGAGTGGCTTAGCAGGTAAGGTATGATTCATAGTAATTTCCTCCGCAATACATTACTTCCATAATCGATAACCAGTACAATCACTAGCGTGAGCAAAATAATCATCGCTGCCCGGTCATACCGGAACAATCCGAGAGAACGATCCAGTAAAAGACCAATCCCACCAGCACCGACAAGACCGAGTACAGAAGCAGCCCGTACGTTAATTTCAAAAGCATACAATAGATAAGACATATAATAAGGCAATGCTTGCGGAATCACTCCGAACACAATTAATTGAATCTTATTCGCTCCGACAGCTGTCATGGCTTCCATTGGACCTGGATCGATCGCTTCAATCGCTTCAAATGTAAGCTTGGCTATCAGTCCAAAAGAGAAAAATAGAATCGCTAACATCCCTGCAAACGGCCCTATTCCAAAAATCGCTACAAAGATAGCAGCAAATAACAGATCAGGAATCGTACGTACCAGATTTAGAATTAATCGCACAGGCAAAGACACTAATCGACTCTGTACAATGTTGTAAGCACACAATAACGATACAGGGATCGCTAACAATCCACCCAACATCGTTCCTACTAGCGCAATCTGTACTGTTTCAACCATAGGCTTCCAGATCGTAGGCAAGTAGCTCCAATCAGGAGGAAACATTTCGCCCAGTAAAATACCCATTTGCGGTAGTCCACGTATAAGCTGATAAGGAGTCACTTCCGTTTGGATACTACATAACACAAGTACAACAACAAAGAACAACCATGTTAAGATTTTTTTATACTTTTTGGGAGCTGTCGGTGCTTCGATCGTCATATTCATAATGGTTCTCCAGAAGTTACTTTGATATCCGAAGCATCTGGAATAACAGTAACGATATCTTCACCCGGTGCATTAGAGCCTAATACTTCATCACGATGAATTGGTCGTCCGTAAATATGAGAAAATACATCGTCTGTTGCTTCAGCAGGCGTACCATCGAATACAATTTCTCCTGCCCGTAACCCGATAATACGAGTTGCATATTCACGAGCCAGATCGATAAAGTGTAGATTGATAATCGTTGTAATCTGGAGTTCTTGATTAATACGTTGAAGATCGTCCATCACTTGACGGGTCGTTAAAGGATCAAGAGAAGCAACAGGTTCATCAGCTAGAATAATCTGTGGTTGTTGCGCCAGTGCGCGCGCAATAGATACCCGTTGTTGCTGTCCACCGGATAATTGATCTGCACGACTGTATGCTTTTTCTTGCAAATTAACACGAGCTAGAGCATCTAAAGCCAATTCATGATCTTCTTTGGGAAACATGCCGAACACAGTACGTAATGTAGAATGATGACCGACTCGTCCGGATAATACATTGCGCATCACAGTCGAGCGCTTGACCAGATTAAAGCTTTGGAAAATCATCCCGATCCCACGACGGATACGGCGCAATTTGGCACCGGAAGCAGATGTGATTGATTGGCTATTGATCTGAATATCCCCTTCGCTAATATCAATCAACCGATTGATCGAACGAAGCAACGTAGATTTACCTGCACCGGACAAACCTACAATCACAACCAGTTCACCTTCATGGATCGTAAGATTAATATTTTTAAGTCCTTTGGTGCCGTTAGGATAGACTTTGGAAACGTTATTGAATGTAATCATGATTTGCCAACTTTCTATATTCAGAATAATAATGTCATGATGCTGTCCGCGAAATAAGTAAGCTTGCTATCCAGTGTGCTATGTAAAATAGCAAACACCGCCCGTAAAAAAGGACGGTGCTGCTCAATGCTCACTACATTCTTGGTTTACTTCGTAGCTTGACCTACAGCTTCAGCATATTTACGAACAGGTTCGAAGTTTTTATCGTCGCCTTTTTCATAACCTACATGACTGTAGATTTCTTGGATAATTTTGCTACCTTCTGGATCATTACCAATATCGATAAATGCTTGACTGATTTTATCGCGCCATGCTTGATCCATATCTGAACGTACGCTGATCGTATCGTTCGGGATTGGAGCCGTAAAGTGAAGGACACGTGTTTGTTCAAATACGTTTGGAACGTCTTTTTTAACATTGTTACGAGCATCTTGGAATACAGCGACAGCATCAACTTGTCCATTTAACAAAGCCATTACTGCTGCATCATGTCCTTTGATCGTTACACCTTGTACATCGGTATCAGGATCAATACCTGCTGCTTTCATTTCAGCCGCCGGGAATACATAACCCGCAGAAGAAGTTACATCTTGCCAGCCCATTTTTTTACCTTTAAGATCAGCCAATGTTTTGATATTGGAATCTTTTTTAACGATAATCATAGATTTGTAAAAGTTTACTTTATCGGTTGTTGGTTGACCGGTCTCATCATTAACACCGAAGCGAAGTGCTTGAAGCAACAGATCCGCAGCTTTGCGATTGTCGTGAGCTAATACATAAGCATTTGGTGGCAAGAAACCAACATCAATTTGTTTGGAAGCCATCGCTTCTACGATTGTATTGTAATCAGGGGATACAGTAACTTTGACCGGAATCCCTAATTTATCTCCTAATAATTGTTCAAGTGGTTTGGCTTTGGCTTCCAGTGTATCTGCATTTTGTGAAGGTACAAATTGTACTTTCAATTCTGTCGGTACATAGCTAGAAGACTCGGCTGCATTGCTTGTTCCTGTAGATGCGGCTTGATTACCACAAGCGGCAAGTCCTGTTGCTAGAGCAACAGTCATACTTAACATTAATATTTTTTTAAACACTTTTAGTTCCCCCTAGAAAAGTAGTCTTACTGGTTGTGTGGGTAAAGCTAGACATGACGTAGATCATAGCCAAGTTTGAAGTATGCAAAACTCCCTTATGTAATCATTTGTAGGTTAGATATTTACTATTTACGAACAGCTAAGGTATAACTATGATAGTTAATATCACTTTTAAAGTTGTTATACATTTGTAAATGGTAATCAACAACCCACAAATGCTATTCTACTTTTTTATGGGATACAAAGGGTCAGCGCAAATGATGAATTCTGTCAATTATTTGTAAAATATTAAACAGTGGTCAAATGTTTTGTAAAATGGTTATGATTATGAACGCGAAAGAAGGAGTCTATCATGAATAACAGGCAACCGGTTACAGCTCAGTTGCGTTTATTAGGAACCACGGATCTACATGTAAGTCTTACAGGATATGATTACTATCGAAATGTAGAGACTGTAGATATTGGATTATCGCGCACAGCGACTCTGATTCATCAAGCACGTAAAGAAGTGAATAATCATTTGCTGTTTGATAATGGAGATATTTTGCAGGGGAATCCGTTAGGCGATTACGCCGCTTCCAGTCTGTTCTGGCAACAGGATTCAGAGCTAGAAGATGGGGAAAAAGTTCATCCGATGTATCAGTTAATGAATAGATTGTCTTATGATGCAGCGACAGTAGGCAATCATGAATTTAATTATGGATTGGATTATTTGCAGCAATGTATAACAGGAGCGAACTTTCCATATACGAATGCCAATATTTATCAAACTTCGATAGACACTATTGATTCGGCAACAGATGGAGGAGAAGGAACAGCAGATACATTACTGCCACCTTATCTAATCTTAGAGCGACAGATTGTAGCTGATGATGGGGATATATATCCTATTCGTATCGGTGTGATTGGTGTAGTACCACCTCAGATTATGCAATGGGACAAAGCCCATCTGGAAGGTAAAGTTACAGTGCAACCTATGGTAGAAGCGGTAGAGTATTGGATTCCGCAGATGCGTGAAGCAGGCGCTGATCTTATTGTTATACTTGCACATACAGGATATGTAGATTCAGAAGATCCGGGTGTACTTACTGAAAATGCAGTGTTACCGATTAGCCAGATACAAGGTATAGATGCAATTTTTTTTGGTCATGCGCATAAGCTATTTCCGGGCAATGAATTTGCAGGTAAACAAGGGGTAGACCTGGAGCGAGGAACAATTAACGGTATACCTGCTGTAGAAGCAGGAGTATGGGGAAGCCATCTTGGTATGATCGATCTGCATTTACAATATGACAATGATATCTGGACAGTACAAGCTGGTTCTTCTCAATTACGAGCGATTTATCACCGGGAACAAGGGCTTGCCAGTGTAGAAGCAGATACTGAATTAGAACAAATAGCTTCTATTCCTCATCAGATTATACTGGATCATATTCAGACGCCTGTAGGTGAAAGTGATATTCCATTGTACAGTTATTTTTCACTCATTATGGATAGCGCTTATGTGCAAGTGATTAATAATGCGCAAGTATGGTATGCAGAGCAAGCGTTATCAGATCATGCGTATGGTCATCTGCCTATATTGTCTGCTGCTTCTGCTTTCAAAACAGGCGGACGTTATGGACCTCACTATTACGCTTATATAGAAGCAGGCGAATTAACGCTACAGCATACTTCAGATATTTATAATTACGCTAATACGTTATGCGCCGTTCGTCTAACTGGAGCAGAGATTCGAGAATGGCTCGAATGGTCTGCGGGTCTTTATCAGCAGATTGATCTACAATCTAAAGCAGAGCAAGCGCTGATTAATCCTGATTTTCCATCGTTTAACTTTGATATAATCGACGGAATAACGTATCAGATTAATGTATGTCAGCCACCACGTTATCATCCAGCAGGATATATATTGAATCCGCAAGCCTATCGAATCGAAGCTTTATGTTATCACGGGAAAGAGATCGAAGATCATTCTGAATATATAGTAGTCACCAATCAATACCGGGCCTATTCTACACCTTTTGCTAATCCAGATGGAGAGCGTGTGATCTTGGATGTACCTGTAGAAAATCGTGAAGTGTTAATTCAGTATATTCGAGAGCAGAAGATCATTCATCCAGAAGCTGATCATAATTGGTCGCTTACACTAGGGGGATCAGATAAAGAACGCGCATCTTTATCATTACAGCCCACGATTACGATGTTGTCTTCACCGGATGCACAAAAAATCCTATCCGCTTATCCACAGCTATCTTACAGTGGAATAAACGGGGAAGGATTTGCTATTTATCATTTGAAATTATAGAACAGGATCAGAATCGGGTAAAACTGTACCTGGCTTGAGAATACTGTTCATATAATGACGAAGGGTAAAGTCGACAATTTGCTGTTTATACGGGGATATACTGTTGTCTTTTTTAGACGGTATATCCTTTTGTGTTGTCTGTGCTGATTGCTCTTCTTCTTGACCAATATTCTCTGCAAAGCTAGATAATGTTGTAGTCAATCCATGTAACATTGCCCATAGTGAGCGTACAATCATATCTGCTTCTGCATGGATAATATAGTTTTGATCAATCGCAATCTGTACCGCTTCATGAAGAAACGTATATCCATTGAGACGATCGTTAACATCAAGTTCTGCATTAGATACCGCTTCAAGATTACTGATAAACATAATATCGTAATGATCAGGATGCGTAATACCATATTCTACATATGTTTTGGAAACCAGAAATAGACGTGCTGGAATATCGTATCCATTTTCTTCTAATTCATTTGCTTGCTTGGTTAAAACGGTGAAGAATTGAGAATACACTTCACGCAATAATTCTTGTACAATCGCTTCTTTATTTGCAAAATAATGATAAATCGTTGTTGGTGAATATTCAATACGATCTGCAATTTTACGCATCGACACATGAGCGTATCCTTCTGTAACAAAAAGAGTACGTGCCGCATCCATAATTTTGCTTCGTAATTGTTCATTATCTCGTTGGCGTCTAGCATGGTGCTTCATGATAGTTAGTTCCTTTCTGCATATAACAATGCACAATCCAAATGAGCAGTACCATTATACGGTATAACATGGTTAAACCAATTCAAAAGTTATTAATAAGTAATATTTGTGTAGAAAAAGCTACGGTATATCTATCATACTGCAATCTATCCTATTCATGCCAATAGCCAGTATATTGAAATGAATGACTTGATTGAAGAATAATACTACACGATAATATATATTTCGACATTTTATCCCTATTTCTAAAGTGTAAATAGTTACTTATATAAATATTTAATCGCTTACATGATAAAAAAGAATTGGGAATAGCGCTTGCAGTACTTTACACTGTTATATAACAGGAAAAGGTAAATATTACAAAATGACCAGAGGAGCGTGTAACGATGGATATCTATACTAATATATTATCAAGCGTGCGCAAGCAATTTCTGTATTACAAAACATTAGGCGATAAAGCGATAGCTCAGTTAGAAGAAGAACAGTTATTTATGATTCCTAATGAAGAAAGTAATAGTATTGCTATGATCGTCAAGCATTTGTGGGGAAATATGTTATCACGTTGGACTGATATATGGACAACCGATGGGGAGAAAGAATGGCGCAATCGAGATGCTGAATTTGAAAATGATCTAGCAACCGCCACAGACGTTATAGCCAAATGGGAAGAAGGCTGGCAATGTTTATTTGCTACATTAGATCAGGTTGAACCTCACCAATTAGAAGATATTATCTATATTCGTAATGAAGGGCATACGTTGCTTGAAGCGATCAATCGGCAGTTGGCTCATTATCCTTATCATGTTGGACAGATCGTCTATATTGCCAAAATGCTCAAAACCAGTCCTTGGGACAGCCTATCGATCCCGCGTAAAAGCTCTGCTACGTATAATCAGAACAAATTTGAACAAGAAAAAGGTATACGTCATTTTACTGATAGTGAATTAAAACAATAATCAGTTGAAAATAAATCGGTAATCAGGTTGTATACATCACGCTCCAATTACCATACCAGTGTAGGAACGAAACGGAAGGATGCACGCGAGGGAATAGCGACTCCTTACCGGATTCCTTTTCGAACCTAACACTATTATGGATAAGAGAAGGGTGGATATTCACATGGCAGGATCACCGAATTTAAAATTCAACACACAAGGTAATGTATTATTTCGTCGCAACGCAGACAATGTAGGATATGAGACGAATGTTTCGCAAATTCCTTCACTTGAAGGGGTCGCATCAACTGATTTGTATATGACCAAAGGTAATATTCGTGAGCCACACTGGCATCCTAACTCCGCAGAATACGATTATGTGATTGAAGGCGAGCTGGAATTTGTTATTTTCGATCCTGTATACAAACAGTTGCAGAAATATCATCTTAAAGCTCGGGATGTACTGTTTATTCCACAAGGTTACTGGCACTGGATTACGCCACTAACAGACAAAACGCATATTCTGGTCGTATTCAATAACAATGAACCGACAACAGTTGCGGGTTCAGATATTTTAAGATTTACACCGGGAGAAGTATTCGATCTGGCGTATGGTATTCCAGCAGAAGATTATGAAGAATTAGTATCTCCTATCACAAGTACGGTAGTGATTGGACCTGTCGATCCAGAAACAGATGATACACTTAAAGTAGGTACAGATACGGATAATGATCCACGCTCAGATGAAGACACCGATGATAAAGACAGCAAAAAATGCAAAAAGTAATTAAAGTTTAATATCAGTAATCACTCTCTTTCTGAATCAAAGGACTAAAACACCCGATATCCTCTGGAGTTATCTTTCAGAGGTATCGGGTATTATGATGTCCATTTATTTTTATTAAAAACGAACAAATAAGATCATTTCTACATCTTCTAGAAACGATCTTATTTGTTGTTTTAAAAGCCGCTTAAAATAAGTTCGATCAGTGCAAGCTTAAGAGTCTGCAAAGCATCTTCTTGAGGCATTTTGATAAATCGACTTAATGAAATCATTTCTTGTTCAAACAAATCAATCACCTTTTGCAAAGCATTTTTGTCGGATGTAGCTGCTTGACGAATCAATTGGCATAATTCATCTTCTGATAGATGGATTGGAGTGCTTTCTTTTTCCATTTGCTCACCGCCTGTTGTGAAATATTAAATTGTTGGGCAACTTGTTTTTCGGTTTTTTCTTGAATAAAAAGCGAACGTATAACTTCTTGTTCTTTGACAGTAGGCAGAGAGTGAATCCACTGCTCTACCAGTAATTGAGAATCAACTTCTTCTGCAAAAGAAGGTGAACTACTAAAATCATATAAGATAGGTAATTCTTTACGGAGGCGTGTATGAGTACGATATTGTAAGCGCCACGCGATCCGCTGAAGTTGTTGCTTATAGCGTTCGTACGTCTGATTGGTGGTTAGGTCTGACATGATGTACCTCCTTTGCGATAAAATAGCTTTCATATCTATAGTAAAAATTTGGATAAAAATACAACTTGGATAAGGAAGAAATTACATAATAAAACAGAAGTGCCCTATCATAGCGTTGATATTCTTAATACATTCTATTTTGCTATAGATAAATAGCTTGCCTGTCGTTCTGTCGCAAAGTAATTTTATTTGTACAATCAGGCAGAGGAAATGATAGGAAAAATAAAGGGATGTCATGTATACTATGGGTTAACACACATCAACAAGGAGTGCTTGAAAATGACAAACGCGAATATAGGAACTTGGGATATTACATTAGAAGATGACCAACATGATCAGGTACTGCGTTTGCAATTTGATGATCAGATTCAGTTGCAGAAATTTATTCTTTCATTAACCGTAGAACAATTACTTACTTCTCATATCTATGATCCCGAACAGCGCAGTATGAATGGGAAGACTTATCTGTATCATTGTTTTCAATAGCATATCTATACCAACAAGAAAGGAGGGATTATTATGGAGATGTTATTTCGTTATAACTGGCAAGTACGTCAAGAATGGTTCGATTGGTGTGAATCATTATCACAACAGGAGTTATTACAACAACGTACAGGCGGAGTCGGTAGTATCTTGTATACGCTCTATCATATTATCGATGTAGAGTATAGCTGGATTAATGATCTGAGAGATCAGAACAGCTTGCTTACTGATTTTGCAGATTATCAGACGGTAGAACGATTACGTGCATTATCGTCTCAATTGCATGTAGAAGTAGGCGCTTATGTAAAAGCATGGACACCTGAGCAAGAAACCAAAATTCTGCATAATGTACGTAAAGATGGCTCTACAGAACAATTAACGTATGGAGAAGTGATGCGTCATGTGATTGCACACGAGATTCATCATGTAGGGCAGTTATCAGTATGGGCGCGAGAAGTGGGACGTGAGCCAGTGAGTGCCAATCTTATTCGTAGAGGATTACAACGATAAGGATGATGTGAACACAACTTTTACTTTTGTATGACGTGAATATTAGATAGCTTGTGCAATGGGGAATCAGGCTAGCTTGTAGAGGGGGACGATGATGTTGCTTAAAAAGAAGATGATCGAAACGGATTCTTATTGGGGGACAAAATGCAGACATATACATATGACACAAGGTTCCTCTACACTAATCATTTTATTTCCGGGGAAAAGTTATTCTTGTGAACGTTCTTTATTGTATTACGCAGCCCAAAGTGCTTTAGAAAAAGGGCATGATGTATTGCAATTAGAATACGGGTATCAAGCGGCTCGAACCGAACTGGAATCAGATCAACGAGATATTTTGATTAAAGAATGTACAGATGTGATTAGACAGTTAAGTGTGTTTGGATATACCAACTACATCAGTATTAGCAAAAGTCTCGGTACATTGATAGCAGGAGGCGTATTTGAACAATACAAATCGTTACCTGTACGTCATATTTTTTTAACGCCTTTAGATCAGACTGTACCGTATATTATTCAATCTCAGGGATTATTAATCTATGGCACTAATGATCCTATGTTCAGTCATCTTAGTCAGGACAAAATAAACCATTTACCTTATATAGACACCGTTGTTTTTCCTGACGCGAATCATTTGCTAGAAGCGCCGAGTATCGATCAATCTTTGCAATTTTTAAAGCAAGTAGTGATACACTATAATGAATTTTTCTAAATATTCTAGTGTTTTATTGTGGTTGCAACTCTTTATCATGCGATAAAGAAATAAGCCTGCTACATTCTCATAGATGCATAGTCATCTTACAGAGAACTAGCAGGTTTTTTTGTATGCATTTGGACATGTATACAGCGAAATCTAAAAATATGCTCATTATAGCGTCACAATAGACTAACTTATGTTATATTTATAAATGATAATTATTCTCAATTAACATAAGGAGTGAAAAAATGAAACAATTATCTTGGGTTAAAATGTTACCTTTCTTTGTGATCATGCTATGTGTAATCATCACAGGGTGTGGAGCGAATACAGGTACATCACAATCATCAGCTACATCCAATCAACAGACTGACTCTGTACAGACAGTATCAGTAGAACATGTATTTGGTACAACAGCAATTCCGGTACATCCGAAGCGAATTGCTTCATACAATTTGGAAGATATCTTACTCTCACTTCAAGCACCATTAGTATTAGGTGTATCTGTAGGTGAAAACTATTATCTGGAAGATCGCTTGAAAGCTCAAAATGCATCTATTCTAAATATGGATAGTGGATTAGCTAATTTAGAAGCTTTTGCAGAAGCACAACCCGATCTGATTGTAGCCAGTGCAACGATTGATCGAACTACATATGATCAGTTAAGCTTAATTGCTCCTACGATTGTGTATGATCGTGAAGATTGGAAAACATCTATTGTCAAAATAGGTAAAGCATTAGATTTGAAAGATCAAGCGCAACAAGTCATAGCAGATCATAATACTCAGGTTCAACAAGCCAAAAAAGCAATAACGACAGCCGTAGGTTCAAAAGCTACGATTGCTTTTGTGCGGACGACTAGCAAAGATATTCGCCTGTATCTGCCAGGGTATAAAGATCGAGAAGGTAAAGAATTGCCAGGTTATGCAGGTATGTTATACAACGATCTAGGGCTACTGCCTATGCCTCTTGTATCTCAATTACAAACCGAGAATCCTGATAAGCAAAATGTAAATCTGTCTACAGAAGTACTTCCTGAAGTCACTGCTGATTATGTATTTGTCACATCCGGTAGCGCAGGTGGCACAAGTGAAGATTTGCAGAAAGATCAGTCTCAATTTGCCGAATTACAGAAGTCTCCTATCTGGCAAGCTTTGCCGGCTGTTCAACATAAGCATCTATATACTGTAAATGCCAAGTATTGGATCAGTACAGGCCCTATTGCTGATCAATTCAAAATAAAAGATGCCGTACAACAACTCACTTCATCGTCATAAAATGGACTAAATCAGAGATCAGCACAACTTTTAGAGGAGATATAGCGTACACACTTATAACAAGGTTTTGGTAAAGTATAAGGTAGCGAATAAATGATTCGCCTTGCTTGTACGAAGGCTGAAATACTATAATAGATATTGCTGCATATTACCGGCCACGTGAGCATGCGTTTGATGCTACATCTGATTTAGGAGGATTTTACCGTTATGACATTTGTTAAAAAGAGCAATTGGGTATCATTAACGACCAAATTGCTAATCGTTACTGCACTAACTGCTACAATTGCGCCTGCTTCGCATATCGCTCCCAAAGCTCAAGCAGCAACTACAGAAAAGCCCGCTATCATTACGATTGCTGGTAAAGAAGTTACCTGGGAGACTGCACCATTTGTAACCAAAGGAACAACGTTGGTTCCTTTACGCCAAGCTGCTCGTGAATTAGGAGCAACAGCGCAATGGGATGCCTCGACTCGTTCTGTTGTTATGTATAGTCATGGAGACAAGGTTGTACATACACCGAATACCAATAAGATTACATTAGATGGATATGAGATTGAAATGCCAGAAGTGTCTCGTAACGTATACGGTACGATGATGGTTCCTGCACGATTTTTGTCAGATTCTCTAAAAGCTAATTTGACGGTAAGTTCTACCCCAGAAGTGACTACAATTAATTTGACGCCAGATCAATCTACTGTATATGCAAGCTCTGCCAAAACAGTAGATACGTATTTACAGTCTCAAAATTATTCAGGTCTTGCTTTGATAGCTTACAAAGGAAAAGTGATTATGCGTAAAGGATACGGATTAGCTGGTGGCGAAAAAGCAACACCACCTGATGGCAAATCACGTATCGCTTCATTAAGCAAATCGTTTACTGCATCCGCAGTGATGAAATTGATCGAAGATGGTAAAGTGAAATTAACTGATCATCTATCTGATTATATTCCAGATTTCCCGCGTGGTAACGAAATTACAGTGCATATGCTGTTATCTCACACCGCAGGCTTTAACTCTAACTTTACCCGTACCGAAGGAATGACGTTAGAGCAGACTGTTGATGAGATCAAAACCAAACCATTGCGTTTTGAGCCCGGTGAACGATTTAACTATAGTAATCAAGGTTATGTATTGCTAGCTTATATTATTCAACAGGTATCTGGAGAATCGTACGGTCAGTATATTCAACACACGTTCCTTGATCCATTGAATATGAAAGATACAGGCGAGACTACACCTGCAACCAAAACGATCACTGGATATGTAAAAGATGGCGATGCTTGGGATGAAGCGGGCTATTATGTTTCTCAATCCGGTACAGGTACATTTTACTCGACACTGGACGATATGATGAAATGGTACAAATCGTTTGATAATCATACGATTTTGAGTGAAGATACAGTAAACAAAATGTTTACAACGTATTCGGATCTGAAACCGTATGGCTATGCTTTTTTGATCAAAAATGTAGACGGCAAACGTACTATCTATCACAATGGTAGTGGAACAGGTTATGCAACAGGATTTACGCATAATTTAGATGATGATGTTCTCGTTATTTTACTAGGAAATCATTATGGTATGGATATGCAAAAAATGTTAGCTGATACACAAGTGTTAGCAAATAAAGCCCTTGTAAAATAATAGTTTAACATGAATAGGCGATGAATCGCTTTTGCAAAAAACCACCTTTTAGAATATATAAAAGGTGGTTTTTTTTATATTCTGCTAATCATTAAAGTGTATAATTGGTAAAGTAAATACTTACATTACAAATCAGCTATATCGAAAAGGAGCTATTCCATGAAATCGATTATCAATTACGCGCACAGAGGAGCTTCCGGGTATTGCCCAGAAAATACAATGGCGGCTTTTGAGAAAAGTTTGGAATTGGGAGCAACCGGGATTGAAACTGATGTACAAATGACCAAAGATGGACAACTTGTTCTTATTCATGATGAAAACTTAAAGCGTACTACCGGATATGATGGTCAGATCAAAGATGTCACTTATGATGAAATCAAAACGTTAGATGCAGGTTCATGGTATGGTGAACAATTTGCTAATGAACATGTGCCATTATTAAGTGAATTATTGAACTGGATTGCACCAACAGAGATGACCCTGAATATCGAGATCAAAAATAATATTGAGCCGTACATAGGAATTGAGCAGAAATTAGTAGATGCTATCCATGAATATGGTCTAGCTGATCGGGTAGTGATTTCAAGCTTTGATCATTATACGCTGGAAACGTGTAAACAATTGGCACCTGATATTCAGACAGGGATTTTGTATGTGGAAAATCTGGTAAGACCGTGGAATTATGCTAACAGTATAGGCGCTACTGCTCTACATTCTCATTATGCTACAGTGACAGCAGAAGCTGTTCAACAAGCACAGCAAGCAGGCGTGATCTATAATGTATGGACGGTGAATGATCCTGCTATGATGCGTAAGCTGATAGAGATGGAAGTTGGCGGTATTATCACCGATTATCCCGATATTTTGGCACAATTACTCCGCGATAAAATTATTGTTTGAGTAGTAGGTATATTGCTATACATTTCAGAGCGCCTAATGCCGTTATCATACGGAAGGGCGCTTTTTGTCATATTTCGACAAATTCCATGAAGCCAGACTTTCTTTACGTAAAAGAACCAGTTACAATAAAGAATACTGACATGGATAAGGCTCTGATTGGAGGTCCTGATGAAAAAAATTCACCCGGGACGATTTTTGAAATTAAATATGATTCGCCTGCTGCGCTTAAAAAAAGGAGCACATCAAGTAGCTATTGGTTTTTCTGTAGGATTATTCCCGAGTTGGTATCCGCTGATAGGGATCGGTCCCATATTGTCATTAGGATTAACGCGTTTGTTCAAAGGAGCTATGCCAGCAGCGATTTTTGCTGCTTCATTGGATTCTTTTGTCTGGCCCTTAACATTTTTTCTTAATTATCATACAGGGCATTTTTTAGTGACATTATGGCGTTCTTCCAGTCTTCCTGCTAGTATGCCTAAGATTGATATTCCAGACTGGCCGGAAGATTATATGCAACCGATACACCAGTCTCATCATTGGCGTGATGCAGGGGTTGATTTTATTACAGGAGCTGCTGTAAACAGTGTTATTTTTGCAATTATTATTTATATTGTGATCAAATGGGTGATGTTAAAGTATCGTATACCGTTACTGCGTAGACTTCGAGGTAAAAAAGTTCATCCTTCTGCTTCACAAAAGGACTAATCTGGGGTAATACTATATATTCCACTATTTTCACAACACTATTATACTCAAAGATTAATCTATTCGAACCCGTATTATTCAGAAGGAGGAACACATGTGAATTTTGGAGCCCGCATGCTCAAAACCGGAATTGCGGTTACGCTTGCTTTATACATTAGCTCCTGGCTTAATCTGACGCCACCGGTAATTGCTGCTGTTGCTGCTATTTTTGCGATGCAGCCATCGATTTACCGCTCTTTCCGTTATTTTCTGGATCAGATTCAGACCAATACATTAGGAGCCATACTAGCACTACTTGGAGGAATGTTTTTCTCTAACGAGCCGATCGCGATTGGCTTAATGTGTGTTGTGGTGATTATGATTTGTTTGCGTCTCAAAATGGGAGATACGATTGGTCTGACATTAGTTACTGTTATTTCGGTAATGGAAGCTTCAGGTCAATGGCAATTTGCGCTTAATCGTTTTTCACTCAGTATTATTGGTATCGTATCTGCCTTTTTAATTAATATACTGGTTGCACCACCTAAGCCATTAGAACAATTTAAAGGGCAGATTGAGAATACATTTGCTAAGTTATCTTTGCTTTTACGGACAGCGGTTTCAGATGAAATCAAAGAATCTGTGTTTCGCGAAGAAAAAAAAGCACTGGAAAATTCGATTCAGTCGTTAAGCGATAAGTACAATCTGATGGAAGAAGAACTCAAAAAATTAAAACGAGCTTCATTCAGTCGTCATCGACACATTGTAGTGAACAAACAAATGCTAACAGCGCTTAGGAAGGGAGTAGATGTGCTAACTGCTATAGAGCAACATTATTTTCAAGCAGAACGTACTCCGCAGTTAGATGATTATTTCGATAATCATTTGGAACAATTAATTAAGTTCCATGAGCATATTTTGCTGAAGCTGGATAATAAGATTAAAAATGATGGCCATGAGGCTGAAGAAGTAGAACAAGCAAACGATCAATTTTTGGATACAATGATTGATCGCTATCAAGAAAATTTTAGCGGTGTTCTAAGGTTGTCTATTGTAGCCGCTGTGATGTATGATTATGGCTATCAATTAGAACGCCTTAATCGCTTAGTAGATCATACCAGTTCTAAACATGATACAGTTGAAAAAGAAAACGAAGAGAAACAGGAACGCAGAAATTTTCCGACTTGGCCTTGGAAGCAATAATACCCAAGTCGATACATCGAAGATGACTGTTTAAAAGGAGACTTATGGGAATGACGAATATCCCCTACACATTAGAGAACTCAATTGGTTACAAACTTTCTATTGCTACACGTCTTGCACACAATCGCTTAAATCAATATTTTCGTGATGGTGGCTATCCGGTTACACATGAACAATGGATTTTGATTTCATTTTTGTGGAGACGGGACGGGCAGACACAGAATCGTCTAGCACGTCTGTCTCGCAAAGATCAACCCAGTGTATCGAGGTTGATCGATAATATGATCAAACGCGGGATGGTGGTACGTGTTCCTCATCCTGATGATCGCCGTACCAATCTTATCTATTTGACTGATTATTGCCGTAGTATTGTAGATGATCTCGGTGATAAAGCTAGTCAAACGATCGAAGATGTATTTAATGGATTTACTGTAGAAGAGCGCAATATAACGATTAAAATGCTTGATCGTATTATCGATAACTTGGATTAATTCCGTTTGTTTTGTATTAAGGTTCTCTATTTTGGTTAAATGACAAGTAGAGCTAAACTTAATACCAAGGAGGAATTAACATGATATCTGTAGAGGAAAGACAAAAGTGTTTAGAAGCTTGTCTGGAATGTATGGAAGCTTGTAATCAATGTTATGCCGCTTGTCTGGAAGAAAAACATTTGGATATGATGCGAGGCTGTTTGCGACTTGATCGTGAATGTGCAGACATATGTGCGTATGCTGCCAAAGCTATGACTTCGCAAAGTCCTTATATGCAACAAATTTGTGCGTTATGTGCGCAAATCTGTGAAGATTGTGCTCAAGAATGTGCCAAACATGATCATGACCATTGTCAACGTTGTGCCGAAGCCTGCCGTCACTGCGCTGAAGCTTGTCGGAGTATGGCTGCATGACAAACGATTGTCATACTAAATATGTACAAGAAGGAGAGAGCAATTCTCTCCTTTTTGCGTTGCTCTGTCAACGATAATTCTTATAAAACTGACATGATAAATAATGAAAAATAGTAGATTTATTTGTAACGAGTGAAGATTAATTATACAATATAGAATATGAGCTAGAAGATGAATCAGGAATTATACCGAAGTGCGACACGAAGTCGCCGACAAAAACAGGTTCCATCATACCTGCTTATTTGTCGGCGTTTCCTGACGTTTACGACAAAGGAGAAAAAGATATGATTGCCAAAACAGAACAAGATATCGAAGGATTAAAAAAAATAGGTAAAGTGGTCGCGATTATTCGTGATGAATTGAAAGAAATGACCAAACCAGGAATGCGTACGATCGATCTAGATCTGCATGCGGCTAAGTTATTTGAACAATATGGTGCATTATCAGGTCCTAAAGTGACTTATGATTTCCCTGGATTTACTTGTATTAGTGTAAATGAAGAAGTGGCTCATGGTATTCCAGGTGATCGCATTATTCAAGAAGGCGATCTAGTCAATGTAGATGTATCTGCTTCATTAGATGGATACTTTGCAGACACAGGTGTATCATTTGTAGTTGGTAACGGTGATCCCAAATTAACTCAGCTATGTGAAGCTTCTATTTTGGCATTTGAAGCAGGAGCGCAGAAAATTCGTGCAGGTTCCAAGCGAAGCAATGCAGGTAAAGCTACTTATAATACAGCCAAAAAATTAGGATTCACCATCATCACCAATCTAACCGGACATGGTATCGGAAAGTCGCTACACGATGATCCTGAATATATTTTGAGTTATTACGATCCTACCGATAACGGATTATGGAAAGAAGGAATGGTTATTGCTTACGAACCGTTCGTATCTACCAAAGCCGAAGAAGTAGCGGAAGGTAATGATGGCTGGACACTCAAAACAGATGATGGTAGCTTTGTAGCTCAATATGAGCATACGATGATTATTACCAAAGGCGAGCCTATTATTTTGACTAAATAAAAAAAGATATACATGCAATCATCAAAAAAAGCCGCATTGCTGGATTATTCCAGACATGCGGCTTTGGTATTTGCAATTTGTAATAGATGAGCGTACAATAAAATTTGGTATGCAAAAGAGCATAAATATTCCAAAATTATCAATATAGATTTAACATAACATAATTAATATATATTGTCAAATTTATAATTGCATAGAATGTGTAGACATAGACAAAGGAGATGATCCAGTATGGCAATAGATGATCAGGATTGGAAAGATGAACAAGCACGAGTAGATGATGTAACAACCAAAATCAATCGAAAAATGGCTGTGCTTGAACAAGAAGTTGGAGCGGCGCGTGGCGATGTTGTCGGTATGCGTAAAGACTTCTGGGATGAAGTGACAGTTAACTTCAGTGAGCCGGATGATGTAGGAGAAACTTCAACCAGTCTACGTCAGCAATCACAGGTATTGACCGAGATTGAATTGGCTCACAAACGTTCGAGTCTTACTTTAGATAAATTACGTCGTTTATCAGGTTCTCCTTATTTTGGACGGATTGATTTTAAAGAAGTCGGTGAACCTGCAATAGATCATATTTATTTAGGAATTGGTTCTTTTTTAGATGATGATGAAGAGACATTTTTGATCTATGATTGGCGTGCTCCGGTATCGAGTCTTTATTACGATGGAGCACCGGGCCCTGCTTCTTATCGGACACCTGTCGGAAATATCGAAGGAAATATGGAGTTAAAACGTC
The DNA here is from genome assembly GCF_028736095.1 of Paenibacillus sp. KACC 21273. Taxonomy (NCBI): domain Bacteria; kingdom Bacillati; phylum Bacillota; class Bacilli; order Caryophanales; family Paenibacillaceae; genus Paenibacillus; species Paenibacillus sp. KACC 21273. The sequence continues at coordinate 3,572,834 of NZ_CP117876.1, read as the reverse complement.
AGTTTGTCATTCGTGATGCGAAGATCGATGTGTTGTTTGATACAGGGGTTACAATCGGTGATGAATTGTTACAGCAAGTTCTTAGTCACACCGCAGATAACCAAATGAAAAATATCGTAGCCACTATTCAAAAAGAACAAAATAGTGTTATTCGTAACGATCGTAGTCGGCTATTGGTCGTACAAGGTGCAGCAGGAAGCGGCAAAACGTCAGCAGCGTTACAACGTGTAGCTTATTTACTGTATCGTTATCGGGATAGCTTACGTGCCGATCAGATGGTACTCTTTTCCCCGAACTCGATGTTTAATAGTTATGTCTCGACTGTATTGCCAGAGCTTGGTGAAGAGAATATGTTACAGACTACATTTCAGGCGTATCTAGAACGTCGTATCGGCAGAGAATTTGATCTGGAAGATGTCTTTTCACAAATGGAATACTTGTTAGCCTGGAGAGACGATCTGGAGCATGATGCACGAGTACAAGGGATTCGGTACAAGTCATCAGCAACTTATCTCAAAGCCATTCGCCGTTATACCGAGCTATTATTAACAGATGGCATGGTGTTCCGTCCGATTCGTTTTCAAGGTAAAGATATCGTAACCCGTCAACAGATGCTAGATAAGTTCTATGGATTTGATTCAGCTGTCAAATTAGGAAATCGGATCGAATTAATGCGTGATTGGTTGCTTAAAGAAGTCAGTCTATTTGGACGCAAAGAGCGTAAAGAAGCATGGGTAGAAGAGCAAGTACAGTTGATGAGTACGGATGATTATCATCGTGCTTATACGATGATGCGTCGTAAGCAAAAAGGGAAAATGCCTTCTTTTGATGATTTCCAATTAGAAGCAGAATTAGCAGCACGTATGGTTGTGAATGACTGGCTCAAACCGTTACGCAAATGGGTCAAACGACTTCGTTTTGCAGATATCAAAGCGGTCTATCGTAAAATGTTTACCGATGAAGTATTATTTGCCAAAATCAATAATGGTGTATTGCCTGAAGGTTGGGAAGATTTTGCAAGGCAAACAGTTAGCCGTCTTGATCAAGGAGAATTGGGATATGAAGACGCAACACCATATCTGTATCTCAAAGAACAATTGCAAGGATTCCGTTCCAATCATGCGATTAAGCATGTGATTGTCGATGAAGTGCAAGATTATTCACCGTTCCAGTTAGAATTTATGAAGCGATTATTCCCGCGTGCGCGAATGACTGCTTTAGGTGATCTGAATCAAGCGATTTACAGCCATAATTCGGTGTTTGATGAAGAAGATCCATTGTTAGAATTGTACGGTAAAGAAAATAGCGAGATTATTCGTTTGACCCGTAGTTATCGTTCGACATATGAAATTGTAGACTTTACACGAGGGATGATGAAAGGCGGAGAGCATATTATTCCGTTTAATCGCCGTGGAGATAAGCCACAAGTGTCGCTATATGATGATCGTGAATCGATGCATAACGATATCATTCGAGATATTCATGGGCTGCAACAGCAAGGTTATCAGTATACAGCGATTATTTGTAAAACAGAAAGTGAATGTGAAGAAGCTTATCAAGTGCTCAAAGAACAGATCACATTGCGCAAAATTACTAAAAATACACCTGCTTTTGAAAAAGGAACAGTTATTATTCCTGCTTATCTTGCCAAAGGTGTAGAATTTGACGCTGTTGTATTATATGATGCTTCCAGCCAACAATATCATCGTGAAGCAGAACGTAAATTATTTTATACAGCATGTACGCGGGCGATGCATTTGTTACATTTATATGCTATTGATGAAGTGACTCCATTTATTACCGGTATGGACGAAGAGCGATATGTATTGAATGATCATCGTGGTTGAGTACACATAGATCACAATATCCAAGTCGTTCACTAACAATACATTGAAATAATTATTAAATACGCTAAGGAGGACATCAGTAGAACTTTACTGTTGTTCTCCTTTTTTATAAATAATCCTACTTTTATCATATCTTATTCCAGACTGCTTTTTTGCAATTCAGTAATCAATGAATTAGAGACACCATTGGTCTGTTTGCGATATTGAGAAGGCGTAGAGCCCCGGTGTTGCTTGAATACAGAAATAAAGTAACTTAAGCTATCAAATCCGACTTCAAGAGAGATATCAACAATTTTGCGATCACTGCTTTCTAGTAATCGGCAAGCTTGTTGCGTCCGATAGCGATTGATATAATCGATCGGGCTTTTTTGAGTTAAACTTTTGAAAAAGCGACAAAAATGCCCTTCGCTCATATTGATCTGTTCTGCTAATTCTCTTAAACGCAGCGGTTGCTGGTAGTGATCATGAATATGACCGAGTACTATTTTGAGCCGTTCTACTTTATCACTTGGAGCGGGCAGAGGAGTGACTTGAGTATCCATATGTTCAATCATTTGAGCAAAAAGAAGATAAAGATAAGCTTTAGTAGTCAGTTCACAAGTCGCTGTCTGTTGTTCATTGATATCAACAATCGCAGTCAATAATTTCAACACTTCTTGTTCCCAGACTTCTTGTCCACGAATATGCACAGGCAATACCATTTGCTTGCGTAACAACGGATCTATAAATCGTGCTTGTACCATGTCATACCCTGCACTATTTAACAAAGACATACTGAACACGGTAGCTACAAAGCTACAGGATTCATGTTCCATCTGATACGCTGTATGAATCTCACCGCTATTCACAAATACCGCTTCACCTGCATGCACTTCATAAGGAATCGTACCGATCTGAAACAACGCTCTTCCTTGCGTCACCAAAATCAATTCAGGTTCTTCATGCCAGTGACATTCTAGCACTGTCTCTTCTTCAATATCATCCATCCGATACACACTCACCGGATACATCAGACTCCCGTGAATCCGATCTTCTTTTAACTCTTCACGCAACTGCTCCTGAATCATCCAATCACCGCCTTAAATAGTATGCAATAATTTCTATTTCATATTAGAAGTTACTTTACGTTCCACAAATAGATTATTGTTATGATCGCTGTTGTCATCGAATTTGTTTCATTACCGCTCTATGGTGAGACTAGCTGACAAAGGCGAGCACTTCACTTCTCCAGAATCATTCCATCTGCTCCGCTGTGGAACATATTAATCAGATAAAGGGATATCTCTAAAGGTTAAAACCTCATCAATCGGAATCCCAGCTTTGATAATATCGACTAACTCTTCAAAACGAGGATTGATATATAAAACATTTCTATAACCAGATACTAGGCAGGATCTAGTCTATAAGCAGATATAATAACTACAACTTTGTGATTATATTCTTATACTATATCCAGCACCAAAAGCTAAATTCCTCATCACTATACATAATAGTCATCACCATCATATTCATCAAACGCATTTCTCTGTTATTGGGCATTTCCTACACACCACCCTATTGAAATTTCCTGCATTCTTGTGAGAAGCGGATGATCTACTACCACGAGCGGAGGGAAGGAGGAGGTGCTGAAAGAGCGAAGCGCTCGCCTTTGAAGAAAAATGCCAACTGCTTGAGCAGTTATTCAAGGCATTTTCCTTCACCAGCGACGACAAGCACCGCCTTCTTCACGCAGCAACCCCCATCAAAGATCCCCCACCCCTCACCAATCCAGCCAAAGATCAATATTCTTACACATATGATCAAAATAAAAGAAGAAAAGCGCTCTCTTTATCAATATTATTATAATTATAGGTAAGCGATTTGCACAAATACATTTTAATAACCAAATAAAGACTATTGGGGGAAATGATATGAAATTTACTGATGGCTATTGGATGACACGCAAAGGATATAGTATGCAACATCCTGTAGATATTCGCGATATTGTTAACAAAAATAATGAACTAACGTTATATGCAGCTACCAAAAAAATTGTACATAAAGGCGATACGTTAAATGGAGCATTGCTCAAAGCTTCTTTGAGTTCTCCAATGCCCAACGTAATCAAAGTACAATTTAATCATCACAAAGGTGGGATCCAAAAACTGCCTGAATTTGAACTGGCTCAATTAGAGACCGATGTTCAAGTGATCGAAGATGAGGATCGTACTGTTTTTCAATCTGGAGATTTAACAGCAACGATTCGTAAAAATACCAATTGGGGCATTAGCTTTGATTTTGCCGGTCGTCATTTAACCGGGAGTGTTCATCGTGGGCCTGGTTATATCAATGGACCTGAAGATACTGTCTTTTTCCGCGAACAATTGGAATTAGGGATTGGTGAATATATTTATGGATTAGGCGAACGCTTTACACCGTTTGTTAAAAATGGTCAGGTCGTTGATATCTGGAACGAAGATGGCGGTACAAGTAGTGAGCAAGCTTACAAAAATATTCCGTTTTACCTGTCTAGCAAAGGATATGGTGTATTTGTTAATCATCCAGAAAAAGTCTCCTATGAAGTCGCTTCTGAAAATGTATCCAAAGTACAATTTAGCGTAGAAGGCGAAAGCTTAGAATATTACATCATCGGCGGTCGCAATCCCAAAGAAGTATTGGATAACTATACGACTCTAACAGGTAAGCCTGCATTGCCACCAGCTTGGACATTTGGACTGTGGCTAACGACTTCGTTTACAACCGATTATGATGAAGCAACAGTGAATCATTTTGTCGATGGAATGAAAGAACGCGACCTTCCATTGTCTGTATTCCATTTTGACTGTTTCTGGATGCGTGAATACCAATGGTGTGATTTTGTGTGGGATGAGCGGATGTTCCCGGAACCAGAAGCAATGCTTACCCGTCTTAAAGAAAAAGGGCTCAAAATCTGTGCTTGGATCAATCCATATATTGCAGAGAAATCGTATTTATTTGATGAAGGTATGGAAAATGGATATCTTGTCAAACGCAAAGATGGAAGTGTATGGCAATGGGATCTATGGCAAGCTGGGATGGGTCTGGTCGACTTTACCAATCCAGATGCAGTCGCATGGTACAAGAGCAAGCTGAAAGTGCTTGTTGATCAAGGGGTAGACTCTTTCAAAACAGACTTTGGTGAGCGTATTCCGACCGATGTTGTCTATTATGATGGCTCTGATCCTGTGAAAATGCACAATTATTACACATTCTTATATAACAAAGTAGTATTTGAATTGTTGGAAGAAACACTTGGCAAAAATGAAGCGGCATTATTTGCACGTTCTGCTACAGTCGGTGGACAACAATTCCCTGTACACTGGGGCGGCGATTGCTCTTCTACATTTGAATCAATGGCAGAATCATTACGTGGTGGATTGTCTCTAGGAGTATCTGGATTTGGTTTCTGGAGTCATGATATTTCAGGCTTTGAAATGACGGCTGCACCGGAAGTGTATAAGCGTTGGGTACAATTCGGAATGTTGTCTTCTCATAGCCGTCTGCATGGTAATGAATCGTATCGTGTGCCGTGGTTGTTCGATGAAGAGTCTGTTGATGTATTGCGTACCTTTACAAAGCTGAAATGCCGTCTGATGCCTTATCTGTTCGATGCGGCTGTTAATGCGTCTGAACAAGGGGTACCGATGATGCGTCCTATGGTGCTGGACTTCCATGAAGATCCGACAACACATACATTAGATCGTCAGTATATGTTCGGGGATTCATTATTAGTTGCTCCTATCTTTAATAGCGAAGGGTTAGCGACATATTATGTACCAGAAGGCAAATGGACTAATTTCTTAACTGGAGATGTAGTACAAGGTGGACGCTGGTACAATGAAACGTTCGACTTTATGAATTTACCATTACTGGTTAAGCCTAATAGCATTATTGCGCTAGGTGCAGAAGAGAACAAACCAGATTATGATTATACCGATGGCGTAGAACTTCATATTTTTGAATTGGAAGAAGGGCAATCTACTTCGATCCGTCTGGTCAATATGCAAGGTGGGCAAGAAGCAATTGTAACAGCTTCCCGTCAAAATAATACCATTGATATCTCCACAGAAGGTACGCTTAAATCATGGTCTATTGTATTACGTGGTATTACAGACGTAAGCGGAGTTGTAGGAGCGAATCAATTGACTGGTGAACATGGCATTATTTTGAAATCGCAAGACCAAAAAGTAACTGTAACACTGTAATTGATAACTATTCCTTTGAATACAGTGTAGGTAATAATCTACAAGTTTGTACGATTAAGATGATCTTATGAATACTTGAAGATCATTCTCCATAAAATATGAAAAAAAGACTGCCTCTACTAAATGTAGGAGCAGTCTTTTTATATAGAAACAGAAGTATTGTTTTATTTTAATTAAAATCGATATTATTTAATTTTGATATGAATACTATGTTGCGTCTGAGCAGGCGTTGTTTTAGCTTTGATCATATATACAATACCGACCACAATATAAAGGACGATAAATAATGCAGAGAAGCGGTACATAGAAGTATAGCTGGTGATTCCTGCAACAGTTCCTAAGATCATAGCACCAAGCGCTACACCCATATCAAGCGAGTTCAAGAACATACCGTTAGCCATTCCGCGTTGATGCGGGCTAACTACTTGAATCATCCATGTCTGCATTGTAGGTTGTAATGCTCCCCAGCCAAGACCATAACAGATTGCCGAAGCAAATAATCCCCATGTAGAATGAGCGAAAGATAACAGCAATAGACCAGCAATTAACATCACTGCTCCGGGTACGATAAGAGCTTTCGGGCCTTTACTATCATAGATTTTACCGGAGAAAGGACGAACAATAATTACAGCCAAAGCATTAAATAAGAAAAAGTAACCCGGATTCGCAAGATGAGCTTCTTTACCAAATAAAGCGATAAAGCTTACCAATCCACCATATGTTAATGACATTAAAAAATTTAACAGACTCGGCAATAATAATCTTTTTTCAAATTTGGAAGCTTTCGTAGGAAGTGGTGGAGTATCTATTGTTTCAACAACTATTCCTTCTGAAAGTGCTTTGGCTTGTGCAGCTAGTTTACGTTGATCGGCTGCGATTTTTTGCTCAGCAATCTTTTTATCTTGTCCTTTGACAAGGCTATATGCAAGCGGAAATAGGATCAAAATAAATATCGAACCAATAATAATCAGCGGTGTAAATCCATATTGCTTCTCAATACTCATACCGATCAATGGCCCCATCGACATAGAGATAGTAGTCGACAGACCAAAGTATCCCATACCTTCACCCATACGTTTGCGAGGAATAATATCGGACACCATAGTTGGGAAAGTGGTACTGTACATTCCGAATCCAAATCCAAAAATAACACGCATTACCAATAATAAAATAATCGTCGCACTAAAATAATATCCGACAGTACCGAGTAAGGCGATCAATAATCCACCAAACAAAATCACATTTCGCTTACCAAGTTCTAGTGCTCTAGCCGAAAATAACCGTGACACAATAGCAGCTAATGCCATCAAGCTAGTACATAGACTTACATAGAAATCGCCTGCATTGAAATGCTCTCGCATATACAAAGGCAGGGACGATAAGATCATATGCAAATTCAAAAAAACAAGTAAATTACAAGCTGTTAAAATCAAAAATTCTTTCGTCCACAGACGAGAAGGGGCGTCTTCCTCGATATCTGCTATAGGTGTTGTCTCTATTGAGGGGTTTGATTGTTGGGATGGAATATGTTCTTTTGATAAAAGGTTCTCTTTGTTAGTATGCTCCATAGTATATATTTCTCTCCATTTCTGTAGCCAATCCTATACTTTACTGTTCAGTGTCTCATGTGTATCAGGATCTATCTCTAGTTTGTTGCGTAACAAATGCAGTAAATGATGAAGTTCTTTGAATTGCTCTGGTGTAAGCAGATCGGTTAAATCTTGATTATGTTTTTGCTCAATCGCATATATGGTTTCCATAAGTTCACGCCCGGCAGGTTGAGGATAGACAAGAAAAGCTCTTCGATCGTGCGGATCTGTTTCTTTACGAATTAAATTTTTGCGATGCAATACATCCAAAATACGAGCGGTAGTGGGTTGATCTTTGTATACATGCGAAGCCAGTACTTTCTGATTCATGCCTTCTTGGGCACACACATAATATAGAACACTCCATTGCTCAGGGGTAATATCATGTTCTTTTAAATGAACAGCCAGCGATTGACTGACTTTGCGGTAGGTCGTTCCTAATACAAAACCGATCGATTCTAACTCTTGCATAATAGGTACTCCTTTCAGCATATCAAGATACGATCCAAAATAGATGTTATAACAATTATATCTAAAACAATTAAAATTTGCAATAAAAAAGCAGGAATCCGAAGATCCCTGCTTGGAAAGTATAAATCAATTATACTTGATAACTTATTTAGTTCCAGCTTCTTCTTTTACTTGTTCTTTAGCTTGAGGAACAGATTCCCAGTCTTTCAAGAAACGTTCGATACCGCTATCTGTCAATGGGTGTTTCCACAAAACAGGAACCAAAGTACCTGGAATAGTAGCGATGTGAGCACCAGCAAGAGCAGCTGCTTCTACATGACCTACATTACGGATACTTGCAGCGATAATTTCTGATTTCAAACCATAAGTGTCTAAGATTGTACGAAGATCGCGAATCAATTTCATACCATCAACAGCGATATCATCTAGACGACCTACGAATGGGCTGATGAATGTAGCGCCAGCTTTAGCTGCCATCAAACCTTGTGCTGCGGAGAAGATCAAAGTTACGTTTGTTTTGATACCTTCTTTAGAAAGTTGGTTACAAGCGTACAATCCTTCTTCAGTCATAGGCAATTTAATAACAACGTTTGGTGCCCATTTTGCGATTTCGTGAGCTTCTTTTAACATACCTTCAGCATCAAGGCTTACAACCTCTGCGCTTACTGGTCCTTCAATAATCTCACAAATTTCGTCGATAACATCTTTAAATACGCGACCTTCTTTAGCGATCAATGAAGGGTTAGTTGTTACACCATCTACGATTCCCAAACGCGCAATACGTTTGATTTCTTCAAGGTTACCTGTGTCTAAGAAAAATTTCATTTCTCTTTTCCTCCTCGTAAAATTCTATAATTTGTATAACGTTAGGCATCAAACTGCAATTTGTAACATGTATCTACAACACGCTTAGAAATAAACACCTATCATTCTATTACCCAAAATGATCGATATGTACACTTTTAAGCGATTGTTTATTATCCAAGACAAATTGCTTAAAAACAATGTCTATGTATCATTTTTACCATAATTAAAGCATTCACACAACTCTTCCTTTTGGTTTTGAGGTCAAATGAAAGGGAACCAAAGACAAACCCAAATCGATATGTTGATTTTAAGAATTGTAATAAACCATATATAGTAGAAAAATACACTTATTATTGTCAAAATGAGACTTTCAAAAGAAATAAAAATAATTTTAAAATGATAGATTCATTATGTAATATACAATAAATATAAAGTCTACTATTCATAAATAACTTGAAAATGACGAAATTAAATTATGAGCAATTTATGATATGAGGAGTGAACAACTTGGCTAATACATCTGTAAATTCAACAAATGATTCTGGTAATTTTGCGATTACAGGTCATGGATCGATAAGTATTGTAGATATGATGGTAATTTGTATGCAGTATTTTGAAAAAATTGTAGGTAACGATATTATGTTAGGCGTCTGTGATATGACAGAGTTCAAATATTATCGTCCTGCTAGAGAATTGGATCTTGGTTTGCGTCCGGGTACACCTGTTTCACCTGACGATAACAATCTGCGGACTGCTCTGGTAGATGGAGTATCTTCTGTTACTCGTGTGCCGGCTTCTGCGTATGGATTTGAATTAGATGCAGCAGCAGTTCCTATTAAAGATGCAAATGGCAAAGTTGTCGGTGCGTTAGCAACAGCGTATACATTGCAACATAATGAATTATTGGCTGATTTTACAACGAATCTAGAAACGATTAGCGAACAGTTAAGCGAAATGGTACAGACTGTAGCTGCTCAATCTCAACAACTATCTGCAACAACAACAGATATTCAGTCCAATACACGTGAAGCTGTTGAAAATTCCAAAGATGTTAATAAAGTAGCTGGATTTATCCGCGAAATTTCAGAGCAAACCAATTTATTAGGTCTGAATGCAGCGATTGAAGCTGCTCGTGTAGGTGAAGCAGGCGCAGGATTTGGCGTTGTCGCTTCTGAAGTGCGCAAATTATCTGTCGATACCAAACAAGCTACACAAAATATCGAACAATCGCTATCAACTGTACAACAATCGATTCAATATATGGAGCAGGAGATCTCAGCAATAGCCAAATCTTCACAAGAACAAGCTATTTTAGTTAATGAATTTAGTGAAGTGGTAGATAGCTTGAATCAAATGAGTCACAAATTTAAAAACTTTACAAATGACTTTTTAAAATCTCGTCTGTAATGTTATTAGTATTTATCGTATGTCGAGAAATAGCAGTTTTCTTCTGAAAGATGAAGAGACTGCTATTTTTTGTTATGGTTAAAAAGGGTTAATAATACAAGAATCTAGTCAATGAAAGGAAGAACTTTATTTATGAGTGCTATTTTTCGTAACGATTGGGCAGACGTATTAGAATCGGAACTGCAAAAGCCATACTATCTGGAGTTACGCCAATTTTTGGCACAAGAATATCGCACAGCAACGATCTATCCAGATATGTACGATATTTTTAATGCTTTGCATTACACGTCACTTGAATCGACCAGAGTCGTTATTTTAGGGCAAGATCCTTATCATGGGCCAGGACAAGCACATGGATTGAGCTTTTCTGTCAAACCGGGGGTCTCAATTCCGCCTTCATTACATAATATCTATCAAGAGCTTCATGATGATCTCGGATGCGCTATTCCTAAGCATGGATCATTGATCCATTGGGCAGAGCAAGGTGTTCTGTTATTAAATGCTGTATTGACCGTACGACGTGGACAAGCCGCTTCTCATCAAAATCAAGGGTGGGAGACATTTACAGATCGGATTGTACAGGCTGTCAACGAACGAGAAACACCGGCTGTTTTTATATTGTGGGGAAGTCATGCACAGCGCAAAGGAGCAGCAATTGATCGCACCAAACATCATGTGATCACATCTCCGCATCCAAGCCCATTTTCAGCGCACAAAGGATTTATGGGCAGTAAACCTTTTAGCAATACCAATCAATTTTTGCAGTCTCAGGGAATGGAACCGATCGATTGGTGTATAAAGGATTGATTTGCAGAGCATGTAAGCGTTACAATCATAGAGGTTAATCTTTAGCAATATAATGCTAATCTGTCCTACTATTTTACAGATGATTTGATCCAAAGGAGGATTTTGTCGAGTGGAATACCGTGTAGAGAAAGATACAATAGGCGAAATTAATGTACCTGCTGATAAATTATGGGGTGCACAAACACAGCGCAGTAAAGAAAATTTCAAAATTGGTCAAGAAAAAATGCCGAAGCAAGTCGTATATGCTTTTGCATTACTAAAAAAAAGCGCAGCACTTGTTAATGAACAATTAGGTAAATTATCGACTGATAAAGCACATGCGATCGCTCAAGCCGCAGATGAGATTCTAACAGGTCAATGGGATGAGCATTTCCCGTTGGTAGTCTGGCAGACAGGAAGCGGTACACAGTCCAATATGAACGTCAATGAAGTGATTGCCCATCGTGGTAATCAGTTGCTTGAAGAACAAGGCAAAAGCGAACGTCTACATCCTAATGATGATGTGAATATGTCGCAAAGTTCTAACGATACATTCCCTACAGCATTACATGTAGCAGGAGTATTAGCTGTAGAAGATCACTTGATTCCTGCGATTGCTAAGCTTCAACAAACATTTACACAGAAATCAGAAGAGTTCAAAGATCTGATCAAAATCGGACGTACTCACTTACAAGATGCAACGCCACTTACACTGGGGCAAGAGATCAGTGGATGGGAAGCGATGTTAGCGAAAAGTACACGTATGATCACACAGAGTGTAGAAGAAATGAAAGAACTGGCGATCGGTGGTACAGCGGTAGGAACAGGGATTAATGCACATCCTGATTTTGGACGACTAACATCTGAAAAAATTTCAGAATTAACAGGCAAATCCTTTGTGACTGCTCCGAATAAATTCCATGCTTTAACCAGTCATGACGAAGTGGTCTATGTACACGGCGCTGTTAAAGCGCTAGCGGCTGATCTGATGAAGATTGCTAATGATGTGCGCTGGCTTGCTAGTGGACCTCGTAGCGGACTAGGAGAGCTTACAATCCCTGCTAATGAACCGGGTAGCTCGATTATGCCGGGTAAAGTAAATCCGACACAATCCGAAGCGATGACGATGGTTGTAACGCAGGTGATGGGTAATGATGCAGCGATTGGATTTGCTGCCAGTCAGGGTAACTTTGAATTGAATGTATTTAAGCCTGTTATTATTTATAACTTCTTACAATCGGTTCAATTGCTTGGGGATGCGTTGATCTCTTTCAACGATCATTGTGCTATCGGAATCGAAGCCAATGTAGATCAAATTAAACACAATCTGGATAATTCGTTGATGTTGGTGACGGCTCTGAATCCGCATATCGGTTATGAAAATGCAGCTAAGATTGCCAAGCATGCGCACCAAGAAGGATTGTCTTTGAAAGAATCTGTATTGCAAAGTGGATTATTAACAGAAGAAGAGTTCGATAAATATGTCGATCCTTCACAAATGATTCATCCAAAAGCATAATAGAATCGCAATCTTAACTGTAATCTAATTTTTAATCAGCAAGCCTTTTTCAAGTAATCTTCTGAATGCAATCTTCAGAGATACATGAAAAAGGCTTTTTTTGATAGGGGAAAAGCTAGATTAGTTCCACAGCATATCAACGCTAGATCTGCTTTTACACTGAATTGTGAATACATAGCTATCAACTTTAAAATTTATAGACACAGATTCGCCATAAATGCTTGCCAAGTGAAATTGAATAAGCTACAATATCGATACAAGTTAATTGATAATAATTATCATTATCAATGGATAACTAAAAAAATTGAAATCAAGGAGGGCCAGTGTGAATATATTATCGGATTGTCTCTCACAACTGACAGAACATCTTCGTGGTGATTCATCGGTGAAAGGGCTGTTGATTACTGGTTCGGTCGCTTATGGCTATTCTTCACCTCATTCAGATATGAATATTATGATTATCGTATCCGATCAAGAATTCGAAGAACGTTTCCAATCGGGTTCGTTACATTATGATGGAGCCGAATGTAAAGTAGGACGTTCTTTGCACAACATAGATGGCAAGTACATTAGTATGGCTTATTTGGAAAAAGTAGCTCGCTTTGGTAGTGAACCTGCACGGTTTGCCTTTTTGGGTGCAATCGTTGTATTTTCAGATATTCCAGAATTACGAGATGTATTAAATACGATTACCGAGTATCCGATGTCGCTCAAGCAAAATAATATTCACCGATTTTATGCTCAATTTGAAGCTTGGTATGGAGAATGTAGACAAGCGTTGAAGCGTGATGATGCGTATTTGTTGCATCAAGCGGTCATGAATATGGTGTTATTTGGCGGACGCATGGTACTTGCACATAATGAAATGCTATACCCGGGACATAAGTGGATGATGCGAGTCTTAGAAGGCGTTAGAGAGAAGCCTGAGCGGTTACGTGAACAGATTCAATCATTGATGGCTGAGCCGAAAGAAGCAATGATCGAGCAATTTTATCGTCATATCACCGAATTCCGTAACTGGGGTATAGGAGATATGAAATGGGCTGATTATGTCATTCGGGATAGTGAGTTACACTGGATGCAAGGAAGCTTATCGGTTGCAGAATTATAAGCAGTTACCCAAATGATAAATTAAGCAGTAACAGAACAAAAATGATGAATTGAATAACAACATAACAACATAACAAAATAAAAGCGTCGTGTCTCTGGCTGAGAACGGCGCTTTTATTTTTGGATGAGCCCAGGTATAACCTTAGCTATTTGGATGCATATTGTTATTTGATGTAAATCATCATCATACTATATGAATAGAATAGGTTGTAGTACATATAGGCTGCGTCATCAAGTGCAAAACAGGGAAAAGTATTCTCTATATGAACATGTCAGCCTTTCAAGGGAAAGCAGACATGGGATCATTAATTAGAAGCAAGAATAGATGTTTTACCTAATAAATGCTGGAAGCTGATCATACCGTTACCATACAGATTGTCTTTGCCAGTTGCGCCCAAATCAATACTGCCTTGATCCAGTGCCTGACGAATTTGTGTATTTGTACTACCCGGGTAAGCTTCTTTAAGAATAGCAGCCATACCCGTTACAAATGGAGCTGCAACAGATGTACCGCTACGAAGTTCGTATTTACCATTACTAGAAGTACTTACAATGTCTACACCCGGTGCTGTCAGTTCAATCTCAGAACCGCTAGAAGAAAAATCAGCACGTTGTAAATTATCATCTATAGCAGCCACAGCGATAACATGACTGGATTTAGCAGGGTATTGAACAGTATCTGTAGCCGCATCAGCCGTACCTTTATTACCAGCTGCTGCAATTAGCAAGATTCCATTTTGATCAGCAGAAGCAAGTACTTGTTCTACAACAGGAGAATCTTCAGGAAAAGCGATAGACATATTTACAATATCCATATGATTTTGAATAGCCCAGTCGATTCCTTTTGCTAGATCTTCGGTAGAACCATTACCTTGACTGTCTAGAATTTTAACAGCGTAAATTTGAGCATCAGGTGCTTCGCCTACAAGACCTTTACCGTTAGATTGAGCACCAATAACACCTGCTACAAAAGTTCCGTGTCCGTTATCATCAGCATAAGATTGAGTGTAGCCCACTTCAGATACGCCGCCAGCAATATTCAATTCAGGATGTGCAGAGATACCTGTATCTAAAATAGCTACTTTGACACCTTTACCAGTGTAGTTATCGTTAGAAGCGATCTGAGCATCGACTGTGCCATATCCCCATGAAGCTTGTTCATTGCCTTTGACATTAACCGTTTTGATGTTAGCGCCAAAAGCTTGAGCTGCTGACTTATAAGTTGTATTTTGTTCGATGCTTGTGATACCTGTTTGAGTAGCAAGAAGATCTTTTTGATCATTTGTCAAATTGACAGCTACCATATTAAGATGGTTAAAGGCATGAATATCATTAGCTTGACCAGCAACATTCTCGATATTTTGTTTGCCCTGAGTATTAGAGTAAGCAACAAGATAACGATGAGTTGTTGAGTCTGTATGATTTAGAGAAGATGTATATAATGAAAATGTTAATGGAATAGCTAGAGTGGCGATCAGCGCCGTTAATTTTAATTTAGTGTTTTTAAAGTTCATTAGTCTTAGGTCTCCCTGCTTATGATTAGGTATTAAGTATTATATATTTAACCAGATTATACACTGTGAAACATATTATTACAATAAACGACAAAAATTATTTTGTTCTATTTTGTCTTAAAATGTCGTATTATGTATTATTTATATCGGATTTATTTTCAATAAGTTTATAGTTTTCAATTAAGTTGTGTAAAATCTTTTTAGAAAAATAAAAGACCCGGTTAATTTTGCCGGGTCTTTTGCATGTTTTTATCGTTTTTTGAGCATGATATAGATTAATAATCGCTAGAAATCATTTCATCTAACGTTACATCTTCTTTGACAGGTGCAGTAGGGAAGTAACCAATACTGGATGCATAACTCAACATAGCAGAAATAAATTCATAATCTGGTTTGGCGCATAATACACCTTGTTGTTCCAGTTGTTGAGCAGTATTCGGATTCGCTAGACGATAAGCAGAATCTTTCGCTCCGTCTCCATCTAATTGTCCCATCGCAAGTAAAAGAGCTTCTGCTTGCTTCTCAATCGAAGAATCTAATAACCATTCAGCATATTGTTTAGCAGGTAAAACATCTATCTCATATCCAAATTCTTTAATCATGTCTATCAAATGATCGTAATGAACTTGTTGCGGATTGCAGATATGGAATAGTTGACCGGCAGTATCTGGTTGTAAAGCAAGATGAATAATCGAACGACCTGCATAATCGATCGGTGTAAAATCCATCCATTGATTAGCCGCTGGCGCTTTGCCTAATAATAGCATCGCTTTGATCATACGATACATAGCATTACTGTCTATATTACGCTGGAAGCGACCTGTTACTGATTGACTGGATAGATTACCTGCACGATAAATATTGACCGGAATACCACGCTCACCGGCTGCAAATATTAATTTTTCGGCTTCTAATTTACTATTTGTGTACATATTTTCTGTGTGTAGACCATCTAGAAGAGCACCGGATTGTTTGACCTGATCCCATTTGCCTTCTAATGATAAGTCTTCAGGAATCCCCATCGTAGAAATATGATGGAAACGAATACCCGGACGCGTACTTGCAATAGATAGTAATTCAGCAGTGGAATAGATATTTGATTTGGCAAATTGCTCTGTATCTCCAAAGTGTCTTACATCTGCCGCACTATGGATAATCGCATCAATACGATCTGTAATCATTTGGTAGTCGTTATCGCTAAGTCCTAGACGTACACTTTCCAAATCGCCCTCTACAGCAGTAACACGATCTTCAAAGTGCTGTAAAATTTCTTGTCCAAAATACAACTCCATTGTGCCTTTAAGACGCTCTATACTGGCTGCACTACCTGTTTTGCGTACCAGTGCATATACATGAGCATTACTTTGTTGTAACAGCTCATACAGTAAATGTGATCCCAAGTATCCAGTAGCACCTGTTAGCAATACATGAGTCGTATTCAATACTCCTGAATAGTTATCGTGAATACGAGCAGGGTATTCAACCAAATCTATCGTTTGTTGAATAGTTACTTCTGTCGATTCGGTGACGACTTCATTATCCAATTCTTTTACATACTCTTCTAATTGGATAACAGTTTTGTAAGTGAATAGATCCGCAATTTTGAGATTCGGAAATTGTGGTTTTAGCAATGTAAGAACATGAAGTACTTTCAGTGAATCTCCGCCAATTTCAAAAAAGTCATCATGAATACCAATTTGTTGCTTGTTCAATACTTCAGACCATGCGTTAGCTATCAATAGTTGTGTTTCATTTTGAGGCTCTACATAGTCTATAGCTGTTTCTTGCATTTCAATATGATCATAAGCAATCAATTTTTTACGTTCTGCTTTGCCTGTTGGAGAGATTGGAATCTCATCTAACTGACATACAAATCGTGGCACAAAATAAGAAGGCAGTCGATCTGACAAAAATTGCTTAATCGCAGCTGGAGACAATGCTGTACCATCAATCGTAGTAAAATAAGCCACTAGCATGTTTTGACCAGTTTCATCCACTTTAGGAACAACAACCGCATCTTGCATATTAGGATATTTGTTTAAGCTATCTTCAATTTCACCGATTTCGATACGATGACCTCTGATTTTAATTTGAGAATCGCGTCTACCTACATATTCAATCGTGCCATCCGCTAACAATTTCGCTAGATCACCTGAACGATAGATTTTTTCACCGTTACCGGACGGGTCTGGAAGAAAAGCAGCAGCAGTTTTTTCAGGTTGATCCAAATAACCATGCGCAATACCGACAGTCGAAATGTAGATTTCGCCAGTAACACCGATAGGAGCAAGCATTTGGAACTCATTCATAATATAGACTTTATAATTAGAAATAGGGCGTCCAATAGGCACATTGACGATATCTTCGGTTAGCGTTTGGTCGACTTTATGCATCGTTGCACATACAGTACATTCTGTAGGGCCATATGCATTAACCAGATGGATCGGCTTGCCAAATTTCTGTTGGAACGTACGTACACGTTTGCCATACAAAGCTTCACCAGCGGCAGCAATCAATTTGAGACTAGCTAAGCGTGCATAACCTTCGTCCGACAAATAAGCTGATAATTGATTGAAAAATACAGTAGGTAAAGCTGTTACAATCGTTGTCTGTGTACGCTCAACCGCAATTGCAAATTCCTCGATAGATACTCGTTCTTCAGCATCTAATAAGAATAATGTAGCACCATGGAAAAGGGCTGCAATTGTTTCCCAGACAGAGCCGTCAAAGCTATAAGTAGCAAACTGAGTCATTACATCTTGAGAAGTTACATTGAATTCTCTTTGTAAAATTTCGCCTAGATTGACAACACCACGATGAGCCACCAATGTACCTTTAGGCTTACCGGTAGATCCAGAAGTATAGATGACATAAGCCAGATCATCAGGTAATACGGTAACGTTAGGATTTAACAAAAATTGAGGATCAGATGTGATTGTAAGATATTCAATATCAATAATTCCACGTAATGTAGTAATGCCTTCTGTTAATTGAAGTACTTTGTTGTTGTATTTATGTTGAATTAATACAAAAGCAGACTGTGTATCTTGAACAATATAATGATTACGTTCATCAGGGTGAGTAGGATCTACAGGAACATAGACACCGCCAGCTTTCATAATACCCAATAAACTAATCACACTATATAGACTACGATCAATGTACATCGTAACGAACTCGCCTGGTTGTAACCCTTGTCTTAACAACAAATGTGCAACTTGGTTAGCGCGTTGGTTTAACTCTTCGTACGTATATTCTGTTCCTTGAAATGAGACTGCAATATGTTGAGGATATTGTTGTGCAGCAGCTTCAAAAGCACCATGGTACGTTTGTTGCTGTTGATAAGGGAAAGTGGTATTGTTCATCTCTTGATATACCGCTTGATCTTGAGCATTTAAGATATCAATAGAACCAATAGGAAGGGTTGTATTATCTAATAATCCTTCTAGCAAACGGATATAATAATCTGCAAATCGTTCAATCGTTGCAGCCGTTAATAGAGAATCGTTATATTCGATAGCAATAGATAATGAAGTGGCATGAGCTTCTAAATTCCAGTTCATGACTTGTCCAGGTTGTGCAGGAATCTGTTGACCAAAATTAAACATCGTTTCACTTTTAACAGGTGATGTAGCAGGGGTAGTATCAAGTTGAGCATGAACATAATCTACTAATGATTGAAAGTGAGGATAATCTTCAATAGAAAGAGAGAATGGAAATAATCCTGTTGGTGATCCAGATACAGCATGTATCTCATGTTCCCCGGAGATACGATAAAGCCAGCCAAGATAAGCAGAAAATAGAACAGCTTGACGCTCAATAGGGTTGACTAATGTCCCGATGTATAAAGCGATTTTGGCACCAAGATCAAAACGATAAACAGCAAAAGTGTCTTTTTGTTGTTGTCTTGTATTATCTAGTGGAATTTGCAAAGCAGGCAGTTGAATATAATCATTAGGTAAAAAGGCATTTTCCGACAGGGACATAAAACATCTCTCCTTTGAAGTTGATCGCTGTAATGGTGGATATAAAAAAAGGATACGCGATATATGTGAATTAAATATGACTGCATAACATAAACAAAAAAATTCTTAACATAGAGATATTAGGATATAAATGGAATGCCAACCACAAGTTCTGTGGAAGGCATTCTTTATACCATTTAATGATTAATCGATTTTGCGTACATGGAAATGAGAGATCAATTCTTGCAATTGCTCAGCCATTGTAGACAATTGATTAGCTGCATCTGTTGTTGAAATGATAGAAGATTTTTGACCTTCTACATGCTGAGATACTTTAGCGCTATTTTCTGCTGCAACACTTGCTGTTGTTTTAAGGTTCTCAGTTGTAGCTGTCATTTCTTCTGTACCTGCGGAAATTTCTTGAGTAGCACTAGAAATATCTTGAATTTGCTCTGTTACTTGTTTGGTAACAGATTGAATTTCGGCAAACAATTTGCCAGTTTGGTCAGCAATAGACAATCCGTATTCTACTTCTTCTGTTCCTTTTTTCATTGCTGTAACAGCATTTTGAATCTCGGTTTGAATTTCTGTAATCAACGTACTGATCTGGTTAGCGGATTGAGCCGATTGTTCTGCAAGATTACGAACTTCTCCAGCAACAACTGCGAATCCACGTCCATGTTCACCTACACGAGCGGCTTCAATAGAAGCGTTCAATGCAAGCAAGTTCGTTTGACCAGAGATCCCTGTAATAATACCCAAAATATTACCGATTTCTTGTGAACGGCTTTCTAGCAATTCAACAGCTTTGGACGTGTCATGTACAGAACGAGAGATCAATGTCATTTGTTCGGTGACTTGATTGACTACTTTGTTACCTTCAACTGATTTTTGTTCCATCGAATACGCTTGGTCAGCCACGTTAGAAGAGTTATTTGCTATAGAGTGGATAACTGTTGAAATCTCGCTCATCGCTTTAGCTGTATCTTCTGTAGCTTCTTCCTGATATTTCATACCATTTGCAATATCTTGAATATTAGTAATCAATGTTAATGAACGCTCGCTATTATCAGATGAAGTATCCATCAGCATTTTGGCAGATTCAGTAACTTGTTGAGAAGCAGATTGTACATTGACGATAACACTGTTCATTTTTTCAACCATTTGGTTAAATTTGTGATTGATAATACCGAGATCGTCTTTACCTGTTTTGATATGGATATCCAAATTACCTTTACTTACATCTTCAATTCCGCGAATCAATTCACGAAGAGGAGCTAGTGTTCTACGAACAACAAAGAATTGAAGTAAGAAGATAACGATCAGGAATAGCACCATGATTGTAATACCACGTACTAACAATTGATTTAGACCTTCAGGAACAGCACTTGCATCAGCATCAACGCCAAAATAAGCAACAACTTTACCGTCAGCATTTTGGATTGGATACAAAATAGTTGTCCATAGTCCAAGATCATCTGTATAAAAACTTGTAAATGTTGGTTGTTTAGTTTTGAGCATTTCTTGAATACCATTTACGATTTCAGTAGGTTGTTCATACAAATATCCAATGTTTATATTTCCTTGTTTCAAAGCTTCCATAACTTTAGTTGGAACAGCGATTAGAGACGTTTTGTTGCCATCTGCTAATTCTGTACCAAAAATATAAGCTTGTGAAATATTAGGGTTGTATTTGTTAATATTATCTAAGTAGCTACGGATTTCGGTTTGTTTAGCACCGTCATAGCTTTTTTCTGCCACAAGTTTTTCAACATCAGCATTTGTAATACCTTGAGCAAAAGTATCTGTTACCGCCTGAACTTGACCATGTAGTTGATTAATTAAGATCGTTTTCTGCGTAAAATAGCTGCTCACTAGCAAAATAACACCAATAAGTATGATGCTAATTGCTGAGATTAATAAGTTTTTGGCGAAAAAAGATAGTCTGCTGATTTTCTTCAATGCTCTCACTCCTATTTTTGATTGGTGGATCTAAGATTGTGTGCCCCTATAAAGCTTATCGGTCAGGATAGCCAACAATCTAAGATTTTTTAGATTTGATAGAGGACCCGTTACGAGACTGTTGAAAACAGCGAAAAGAAATACAAGTGACAAATTACACCAAATAAAAATTAAGCAAATTAGGTATTTAGTATGATTAGAAAATTTGCCGTTATCGAATAATTTGTCGCTTTATTTCCAGAACGCTGTAAAATATGGCACAGTAACACTCAATTCTATATGT
Source organism: Paenibacillus sp. KACC 21273 (assembly GCF_028736095.1). NCBI lineage: Bacteria > Bacillati > Bacillota > Bacilli > Caryophanales > Paenibacillaceae > Paenibacillus > Paenibacillus sp. KACC 21273. The sequence goes on along the minus strand of NZ_CP117876.1, from coordinate 3,551,351 downwards.
CGGAATTTGTATTCCAATAATTTATAGTTAAAATCAATTTTCTTTATTTTTATAAACATAGTTCAATAGAATTGAATCAAAAGACCTAAAAAAATTTAAAAAAGCGTATATTATGTCACTTTTTGAAATAAAAAAGGCAGGAATATAGAGAGGAATTGCTTTTGTAATTCTGAATTGATTCAGATAAAATAGAATATAGCATGATTACGCATGATATTTTCCTAGAGGCTCATTCAGTACCCATTCAAGCATGTTGGACATATCTTCGATACGAACAAGTTGTTCATTGAGCGAGGTATAAGAAGCAGTTTCAGGTGTTAAATCGGCAAGACGAGTTTGGATATTTCTTTTTTGAAGTGTCAATTCGTTGAGTTTGGATTTGATCTGATTTTCGGTTCGCATGGTTTTTAGGCTCCTTTTAATTTGTGAATGTGTATAGTATGATGCTAAGAATATTCACCCGTATATCAGTATAGTTCAAATGTTACATGAAATCTATGGATGGTATTCATTCTGTTATTTCATATCATGAACATGGTATTCAATAAATTATTAGACTAATAATGGAGTGAACAGGTAATGAACATTAAAAAGTTGGCTGCAGAAAAAGCAGTGGATTGGGTAGAAGATGGCATGATGGTTGGGCTGGGGACAGGTTCTACAGCAGCGTATGCTATCGAAAAAATCGGTGAACGTGTAAAGCAAGGATTACATATACGTGCAGTAGCGACATCCGTTCAGTCTGAAAATTTAGCTCGCAAATGGTCTATTCCTATTATTCCTTTTGCAGAAGTAGGCGAAATTGATCTAACTATTGATGGAGCAGATGAAGTCGATCCTGATCTTAACTTGATTAAAGGTGGCGGTGGAGCGCTATTACGTGAAAAAATTGTAGCCGCTCGCAGTCGTCAGGTGATGATTATTACAGGTGAGAATAAAGTAGTACAGAAATTAGGCGCATTTCCTTTACCTGTAGAAGTAGTTACATTTGCTCATGAATGGACAATAGAAAAGTTAGCTAGCTTTGGTTGCAAGCCTGTGTTGCGTCAAACTAAAGAAGGCGATGTTTTCAAAACAGACAATGGCAATTATACAGTCGATTGTCATTTTGACGTGATTGAAGATGCGGTTCGCTTACATCATCAACTGAATAATGTGCCAGGTATTGTAGATAATGGACTATTTATTCATATGGCTAGTGCTGTCGTTGTAGCTTATGAAAGTGGCGTAATCGAAGTATTGCGTGCACCATCACGTCGCTGATGGGATAAAGGTTGTATGAAAAACATAAAATAACCGTCTGATAGAGGAAGTGATCAGGCGGTTATCTCTATGTAATATTGAAAAAGGCACTATATAATTTATAGTTGACAAAAGTTTGTTTATATATTATCTTTAAATTAAGATTTATGAATTGATACTATTACAGTATCCAAATAAAAGGAGAGATTTTATCCATGTCTAAAGTTCTTTTTGTCAAAGCAAACAACCGTCCTGCTGATCAAGCAGTCAGTGTACAACTATACGAAGCATTTCTTAACAGCTACAAAACTGCTCATCCACAAGATGAAGTTGTAGAACTTGATTTATTCGCAGAAAATATCCCTTACTATGATGCTTTTGTATTGGGTGCTAACTTCAAAGCTTCTCAAGGTATGGAAGTATCTGCTGAAGAGCAAGCGGCTGTTGACCGTGTAAACAAATACTTAACTCAATTTTTGGATGCTGATAAAGTTGTTATTGCATTCCCATTGTGGAACTTTGCAGTTCCTGCTGTATTGCATAGCTACTTCGATTACTTGTCTCAAGCTGGTAAAACATTCAAATATACTGCTGAAGGTCCTGTAGGACTTGCTGGCGGTAAAAAAGTAATGTTGTTACACGCTAGTGGTGGCGTATATTCTGAAGGTCCTGGCGCTGATATCGAATTGGCTGTACGTTATGTACAAACATTGCTTGGATTCTGGGGTATTACAGATGTTGAGAAATTCATTATCGAAGGTCACAACGCATTCCCAGATCGTTCACAACAAATCGTTGCTGATGGTCTTCAAAATGCAGCAACAGTTGCACAAAACTTCTAAGTTACATTTATGACCATTGTAATATAATAATAAAGCGTCTGCGTGTATTTTTCGGAATAATCGATGAAAAAGAATCGCAGGCGCTATATGTTTAGCATATACCTATTCTTAGTGTAAGGAGGTTTCAGCTATGAAACACTCATCCATACAACCTAACCCCAACACAGAAAGTGATGAAGAAAAAGAATCGCTTCATTTGCTTATTATCTTATCACGTGCTTATCAGGCTGTCATGAATCAAGTCAACGATGATATTCAAAGTTATGGTCTTAATCCAACTGAATTCGGTGTGCTGGACTTTTTGTACCACAGTGAAAATCCACAGCCATTGCAGAAAATAGGACAAAAAGTATTGATTTCAAGCGGGAATATTACGTATGTTGTTGATAAATTAGAAAAGAAAAAAATGTTATGCCGTCGAGCTTGTGATAATGATCGTCGTGTTATTTTTGCAGAGCTTACAGCAGAAGGTAATCAATTTTTTGAAAGTATTTTTACCGGTCACAAACAAGCGATTATGAAAGCGACTCAAGGTCTGAATCATGATGAAAAGTTAGATATTATTCCATTGCTCAAAAAGTTAGGATATGCCGCTGCTAATAAAGAAGTCTAATCAGGGATTATACCACTGATTAGGCTTTTTTTATTTAATATTTATAAAACCTATCAATTTGGTATGAATAATCGTTGACCTCTGCGTACACAGAAGGTATATTAAATAAAAGTCAGTTTTTGTCGTCTGCTTAAATGGTCTAAAGTTCGTACCTTATACCATTATAGTCATGAATAAGACCATTTGATATGACATATGATCAGAAATACCACTTTATCTCAATAAATCTTCTACGTTGCACTATTATCTGTTCAATCAGGAGGAAAACATGCGAACTTATTTTCCACAACAATTTGAGAAAGTTTCTCCTAAAAAAGTTAGTGATTTTATTTTCGATCAATTAGAAGAATCTATTATTTTAAAAGAATTATTGCCAGAAGAACAACTTCCCAATGAGCGTGATATGGCAGTAATGTTCAATGCTAGTCGATTAGCTGTACGTGAAGCTCTTTCTCGCTTAGAAGAAGAAGGATTGATTGAGAAGCGTGTAGGTGCTAAAGGTGGAACATTTGTGTTGCCCTTAACGCTCAATTCACATCATCGTCATCATGAACAAATTGCGACCAATTGGGAGTCTTGGAGCAAAGTATTTGAGTACCGTCTTATTATTGAACCTGAAGCTGCTTTTTTAGCAGCAAAGCGTATTCAAGCAGAAGAGTTACATCAATTACAACTATATCTGGAGATGAGTATTGAACAAGATTGTTCACGCGAGTTATTTCGTGCTCTAGATGTGAAATTTCATTTGATGATTGCCAAAGCATCCGGTAATTCTTATTTTGAAAAAGCAGTGCGAGAGATTCGTACCAAAATCAATCCTGCGCTTGATTTGATGCCTTATAGTCAGGAAGTACGTGTACGCAATTCAGATAGTCATTTTGAATTGTTAGATGTGCTTCGTGCTCATGATGGCGAACGTTCCCGACTATTAATGCGCCAACATATCGAGCAGTCTGCTTCGTCTATTTATCACCGCGTATTTGATCAACCGGTATCGATTCTGGAAAAGGAGAGTGAATCATAATGAATCATCCTGATCAGCAAGATATCCAGATTAGACTAGCGCAGTTATTACCAGCTGCGCAGTCTATGCAGGAGAATTTAACCGCATGGCGTCGTGATCTACATATTCATCCTGAGATCGGGTATGAAGAAGTTCGAACTTCAGCGATTGTAGCTGAACATTTACAAAGTCTGGGACTTGAAGTGCAGACAGGTATTGGGAAAACAGGCGTTGTCGGGCTATGGCGTGGGTTAGAACCCGGCCCAACGATTGGACTGCGAGCGGATATGGATGCTTTACCGATTCAAGATGCCAAGCAAACCAGTTATGCTTCTCAATCGGAAGGCAAAGCTCATCTGTGTGGTCATGATGCTCATACCACTATGCTTATGGGTGCTGCTCAATTGTTAACGTCTATCGGTCGACCTGCATCCGGCAATATCAAATTCGTATTTCAGCCCGCAGAAGAAGGATTAGCAGGAGCAGATGCAATGATTCAAGATGGTGTATTAGAGCATCCTCATGTGGATGCAATGGCTGGTCTACATGTTTTTCCGAGTTTGCAGGTAGGAGAAGTGTCAGTATGTAAAGGAGTGGCTTTTGCTTCTGCTGACTTTTTTACGCTTCGTATTGTTGGTAAAGGAGGACATGGAGCACGTCCACATGAAGGAATTGATGCGATTGCGGTATCTGCTCAAGTCATCTCTGCTTTGCAACAAATTACAAGTCGTATGATAGACCCTTTGGAGACAGCGGTTGTGAGTATCGGTCAGATTCGAGGGGGGACAATGGCGGCAGCTATTGCTTCAGAAGTCGAAATGCTAGGAACAGTACGCACATTGTCTGCGGAAGTTCGTCAGCAAATGCCGATCAAGATCAGGCAGATCATAGAAGGAATTGTATCGTCATTTGGTGCTGATTATGAGCTGGATTATCAAATGAATTATCCTGTTGTCAAAAATGATAACCAGATGGTTGATTTCTTAACAGCCACTTGTGATCTGATGGCAGCAGGGCCGAAATGGCAATATACGCGTCCTTCAACAGGTGGCGAAGATTTTGCTTTTTATGCAGAAAAAGTACCGGCTGTCTTTTTCCGCTTAGGGACAAGCAATGGACAGCCAGAGACTTCTTATCCATTACATCATCCTATGTTCGATCTGGATGAATCAGCACTTCCTTACGGTGTGGCTACGTTGTCTGCACTTGCATTACATTACTTGGATCAACCAGTAAATCATCACAAATAAAAATAAATATGATCTCAAAAGGGTAGGAGTGGAAGGTATGAAAACAAAATCTTGGATAACGAGTACAGTATTACTACTTCTAGTAGCGATAGTGGTAGCAGGTTGTGGGAGTAGCAAAGGAACATCTACTGATTCAGCGACCAACAGCAAAACATTAACAATCGGGAATGCAACAGATATCGAAAGCTTTGATCCGCATAACAACAACAATACGTCTAGTGAAGCGGTACTGGTAAATATGTTTGATTATTTAGTTAAAAATGATAATGAACAAAAGAAAGTGCCTGTACTGGCTACATCATGGGAACAGGTAAATGATACAACATGGAGATTCAAACTACGTGAAGGCGTCACATTCCATAATGGTGATCCTTTTACAGCGGCAGACGTGAAATATACGATTGATCGTGTTGCCAAAGATAGTGCACTCAAACAAAATTCGTATTTCAAATCTATCCAACAAGTCAAAGTGATTGATGATTATACTGTCGATATGATTACCGATGGCCCTGATCCGTTATTGTTAAATCGTTTATCCAAAATGGGTGCAGGAATTCTTCCGTCAAAATATATCAAAGATAAAGGAATCGATGCGTTTCTTAAAAATCCAGTCGGTACAGGCCCTTACAAATTCAGCAAATGGATCAAAGATGATCGTGTAGAACTGGTCAAAAATGATAAATACTTTGGCGATGCACCGAAATGGGATACAGTAGTGTTCCGTTCGATTCCAGAAGCTTCGACACGTGTATCGGAATTGTTAGCAGGTGGGATTGATATTGCTTCAGGTATTCCTTCAACTGATGTCGAACGTATTCAAAGCGAAGAAGGAAAACAAATTGTGAAAGCTCCGATCCAACGTGTATTGCAATTGATTTTGCGTGAAACTGAAGGGACAGTCACGGCTGATCCTAAAGTACGTGAAGCGATTGATTTGGCAATTGATAAGCAAGGGATTGTAGATAGTATTGCAGGTGGAGCAGGGATTGTGACACGTACTTCTGTAACGCCGGGTAACTTTGGAGCTGATCCATCACTGTACAAACAGACCCTATACGATCCAGCCAAAGCCAAGCAATTGTTACAAGAGTCAGGTCATACAGGAGCAGAACTTAATATGACCGTATCTTCTCAGTACAAAGAATATGCAGAAGTTGTAGCAGCGATGCTCAATGAAGCAGGATTCAAAGCCAATCTGGAAGTGCTGGAACCTAGTGCTTTTAGTGAACGTTATAGCTCCAAGTCATTCAAAGAAATCTTTATGATCGGTATCGGTAATTCATTGTTCGATGCTTCTAATAACTACAATCGTTATCTCAAAACAGAAGCAGCAGGAGAGACAGACTTCAACAATCCGAAAGTTGAAAAGTTGTTACAAGATGCACTTGTAAATATGGACCCAGCATCTCGTGAAAAACAATATCAAGAAGTACAGCAGATTTTGGCAGAAGAACGTCCGGCTGTGTATTTGTTCCAAATGGAAGGTATCTATGGAGCAGATGGTCGTGTGAAATTTACACCAAGAAGTGATGAAATGTTCTATGCAGATGATATTACACCTGTGAATGGATAAAAAAATGCAGCAGGGATGGAAATGTATCGTCCCTGCTTTTTGTTATCGTAATCATTGAAATGTAAGAACTATAGCTAGGTACGGAGGTGATTAGCTTGAAAAGTTATATTGTGAAATCACTACTTCAAATTATTCCGGTATTGCTACTTGTATCGTTAATCGTTTTTATTCTGGTACGGGTGACTGGTGATCCTGTAGCGTTGATGTTACCTGAGACAGCAACAGCAGAAGATCGTGCTGTACTTACAGAAGCATTAGGCTTAGATCAACCATTATATAAGCAATACATTACATTTTTGGGAAGTGCGATTCAAGGTGATTTTGGTACTTCATTTCGTTATGGAGAATCGGCTTTACCGCTTGTGTTAGAGCGGTTACCAGCTAGCTTTGAATTAGCAGTGGCAGCGATGATTTTTGCAATTGTGATGGCGATTCCGCTTGGTATTTTGTCCGCAGTAAAGCGTAATACATTTACTGACTTATTAATATCAGGTATTTCGGTGATCGGCAAAGCAATGCCCAACTTTTGGATGGGAATTATGCTGATTTTGTTATTTTCAGTCATATTAGGTGCTTTACCTGTATCAGGCAGAGGTGGCATTGAACATTTATTATTGCCTGCTTTTACACTTGGTATCGGTATTGGAGCACAGATGACGCGGTTGGTTCGTTCCAGTATGCTGGAAATTTTAAATCAGGATTATATAGTTACAGCCAAAAGTAAAGGATTACGTCCATTTATTATTATTATGAAGCATGCTTTTCGCAATGGATTGATTCCTGTCGTGACTATTGTAGGTCTACAATTTACCAGTCTGATCGGCGGTACATTGATTACAGAGACTGTATTTGCTTGGCCAGGGTTGGGGCAACTTCTAGTAACTGCTGTGAATACACATGATATGGCGATTGTACAAGCAGCCGTATTTGTGATTGCGTTAATTGTCATTATAGGAAATCTATTAACAGATATTACGTATCGTCTGCTTGATCCTCGTATTACATACCGTTGATCAGGAATGAATGTTAGAAAGGATGATAAGATATGCCTGATCAAGGAATGATCCGTCAGTTATTAAAAAGTAAAACCGGCACATTAGGATTGCTGATTATTTTGGCGGTAGTGTTATGCGCTCTGCTAGCACCGTGGTTAGCAACTCATGATCCTGGTTCAGTTGCACCGCTAAAACGACTCAAACCACCGGTATGGTTAGATGGAGGAGAATCTAGTTACTGGTTAGGTACAGATAATCTAGGACGTGATATTTGGAGCCGTATTGTATATGGTGCTCGTGTATCTTTAATTGTTGGTGTAGGTGCAGTACTGGTATCCGGTATGATTGGAGCAGTCTTAGGATTGTTATCCGGTTATTATGGCAAATGGATCAATGCAATTATTATGCGAGTAGCAGATTCTTTTCTAGCGATCCCTTCGATATTGTTAGCATTGGTTGTACTTGCTGTAACTCAGCCTGGATTGATAACTTTGATTATCGTAATCGGGTTAACCAATTGGGTATCTTATGCTAGAGTGATCCGAAGTGAAGTCTTAGGTCTCAAAGAACGCGATTTTGTCAAAGCGGCGCAATCCGCAGGAGCAGGGCAAGGTCGCTTATTATTCCGTCATATTTTACCGAATGTGATGTCATCATTAATTGTAATTTCCAGTATGAATGTAGCGACAACGATTCTAATGGAAGCATCGTTAAGCTTTCTCGGGCTAGGGATTAAGCCACCTGATGTATCATGGGGTGGAATGCTCAGTGATGGTAGACAATATATTGCGACTAGCTGGTGGGTAGCTACTTTTCCGGGATTAGCGATTACATTTACAGTATTAGGAGTTATTTTTCTAGGAGACTGGTTACGGGATAAATTAGATCCTCGCATCACTAATGATCAGTCCTAACATATAACAAAAGCGATAAATAGTTGCGGTATCAATAAAGATTCGATCTGTAAAGGAGCCTATTCTGATGAGTCAAACAACGATACAACCTGAAGATCTGTATAAGTATAACTGGGTAAGTGATCCTTCGATTCATCCTGATGGAGCTATAGCTTATGTGTACAAAAGTATTGATGCTGAACGTAATCAATACAAAACGCATATCTATTATCAATCAGCCGATCGAAAGCAAAAGAAAAGAATAACCGATGGGGATTATGATTATGCACCTGACTGGTCGCCTAATGGCAGATATTTAGCATTTATTCGTAAAACAGATCATAAGCCACAATTGTGGATATTGGATATGATTGATAGCTCGATAAATCAATACAGCAAGCTTGAACGTGGAATAGGATTGTTTCGCTGGTCTCCAGATGGACGATCTATCATATTGACAAGTCGAGTGATAGGAGAGCGTGAAGTAGAAGCTCATGCACCTGATCGTGGACAAATTGTAGAGCGAACTACACCCAAAGCAGAAGGTTCTGGATTGTGGAATGGAACGTATCAACATCTGTTTTTACTTGAATTATCGACTCGTCAAATGACACAGATAACAGAGGGCGATTTTGATGCTTCATCGCCTGTCTGGTCACCGGATGGAACCGAAATAAGTTACCTTGCTCAAAAAAATGCTTCTATTATATATAGTGATATGGATCTAGTTTTTTATCAAGATTTATACACGCTAGAAATCGCTTCTGGACATACAGAAATACAGACCAATCATGATCTTATGATTAGCCAATTTGCATATGCACCGGATAGAAAGTCATGGACATGTATAGCTAATGATCGAGAATATGGCAGTGGTACTCAGAATCAAGTGTACCGAATAGACCGATCAACGAAGCAAATACGTTCGTTAACACCACAATCACAGATTCAGTTCGGTAATTTTATACTGAATGATATGAAGACTGCGGCTGCGATACCCGGGCCAATCTATAGTACAGATGGACAATCTATCTATGTATTAGGAACTTATCAAGGTAGTGTAGATCTATATCGTATTACCGAAGAAGGAGTATGTACTCCCATAACAACAGGTGGAAAAGATATTCATCAGATCGTCTATGCTCCACAACAAGATATTATGGTAGCGCTAGTTTCTGATGCTACTCATCCATATGAGTTAGTAACATTTCCATTTCTTCCAGTATCCAATATCCAATGGGACGAAGTAAAACCGTTAACAAATACTCATCTATGGCTAGCTGATTACAATGTATCGGTACCCCAATTATTTTGGTATACCAATAAAGAAGGTATCCAGATTCAAGGGTGGTTGATGAAACCAACAGATATAGTAGATCATGATTCTAAAATTCCTTTGATTTTACAGATTCATGGTGGGCCACATGCGATGTATTCTGATGCTTATAGTCACGAAATGCAGGCATTAGTATCACAGGGCTATGCGGTAATGATGATTAATCCACGTGGTAGCTTCGGTTATGGACAACATTTTGCTCAAGCTTGTCGTCAAGATTTCGGGGGTGGCGATTATCGTGATCTACTAGAAGCAGTAGATTATATACTGCAACATCATCCTGAATGTAATGACCACCAGTTAGGCATATGTGGTGGTAGTTATGGCGGACTTATGGTCAATTGGATAATCGCTCATGATGATCGTTTTCGTGTAGCTGTTACACAGCGTTGTATTTCCAATTGGATTTCCTTTTATGGAATTAGCGATATTGGTATTTCCTATACAGAAGGGATAATCGGTGGTAATCCCTGGGAAGATACAGAACGGTTATGGTCGCAATCGCCACTTGCTCATGTGCAACAGATAGAGACACCACTACTGATTATTCATGGAGAGCAAGATATGCGCTGTCCTATCGAACAAGGAGAACAGTTATATACTGCACTCAAACGTCAAGGCAAAGTGACCAAAATGGTTCGTTATCCTGATTCTAATCATATGGTACTCAAAAGCGGTAAGCCTAGCTATCGTGTAGACTTGTTAACGCATGTGAATGATTGGATCAAGCAATATATAGGTAGTCCGCTAGAGGTTCATTTATGACAGAACCATTTTTGGAAAAAGTGAAGCTATCGTTACCTGTAGGATTGTGGATTGAGAACTGTATGAGTAGTGGATTAGATCCAGCAACCATTATCGCTTATATCCATAACAAAGACTGGACACCTTTATTGTCAAATGTAGCTGATCCGCAAATGGATATGTTAGATCGTCTACAGATTGCGACAGATATGAATGATCCATGGGAACAAGCGATACTTGAAGGATACAGGTTCAAGTTTATTCATATCGGTGGTGTCAAACGACTTTTATACTTCCGATATCAAATGCAAGAACATCGGGATTACCAACAAAACGGAAATCAATTATCAGGATTGTCATTGCATTCAGACATGATATCGAATATAAACGAAAAAATCGGTATTCAGTGGGAAATTGTGATAGATACGCAAACGCTATCAAATACGCAGAATATGCAAATACGTTTAAAAAACGAAAGCTGTTGATTCATGACAGCTTTTTCTGTTTTTTTACATTAATATAGATATGAAAAGTGGGTTTTATATGCGAAATGCAACCTATAGAACTTGCTTAATTCGTCAATCTATGGGAAAATTTCACCAAGGTATACATTCTGGATATAAATGATAAGCTGAATAATCAGCAGTTATAAACACATCTTACGATCTGTGCAAGCGAATTGATCCTCGTAAGGTCTTTATGACAAGGAGGTCAGGCGCGATGGCACTACAACGAGAAGAAACAGCAGGACAACAACTCATATCACAAGCAGATCGATTTGCAGAAAAAGTAACACAGATGCAGTATCGTCAGCAGCCAGATTTAATGCAACGATTTGGATCTAATGGCAGAATTAAGAACCAAGCAAGATTCTTTATATACGATTAGCTATTTAGCTGAAAGTGTACTGATGAAGAGTCCAAGTTTGTTTATGAATTATATTTCATGGCTCAAAGTACTGTTAAATGGATATCGAGTATCCGAACAAGATTTATTAGTAAATTTACATGCGATCAAAAAAGCGCTTCAAAAAAGTTTTGATCATCCCCACAAATCCAATGTGATTGATTATCTGGATATGGGGATACATCATGTTCAAACCAGTGAATCGCAAACATCGTATATGTTGGATACCTCGTTATTAGGAAAAGAAGCAAAACAATACCTAGATTGTTTGCTACGTACAGAACGCAAAGAGGCCTACGCGCTTATCGTACATCTTCTTGAAAACGATACTCCTATCAAAGATATATACATTCATATATTCCAGACTGTACAATACGAGATCGGTCGGTTATGGCAAATTGGCGATATCAATATTGCTCAAGAACATTTCTGTACAGCGGCAACACAAAGTATCATTTCACGTCTGTATCCATATTGGATAAGCGCAGGTGAGGAACGATATCGCTTAGTTGCGGCCTGTGTCGGAGAAGAACAACATGAGATCGGGATTCGAATGTTGGCTGATTTTTTTGAAATGGAAGGCTGGAACACCTATTATTTAGGTGCTAATGTTCCAGATCACAGTCTTTTACAATCCATTGTGCATCATCAGGCGGATGTAATTGCTATTTCTGCAACAATGACCTTTCACGTTCATTTAGTGCAAGACTTAATTGAAAAAATTCGCGCTGAAGAATCAACCAGAGATGTCAAAATCATTGTCGGCGGATTGCCGTTTAATATTGACAGGGAACTGTGGAAGCGAGTTGGGGCAGATGGTTTTGCACCTGATGCAAATGAAGCTGTTGAAATAGCGACAAGCTTAGTAGCCCTGAATGAGTCAGGCAGCCCAGCCCTCGGTAAAAGGTTGAATAGCCTTTAGAAGGGAAGATGAACGCAATGACGAATGCTGAACAAGAAATCACTATTTTGCGTAAAACGATAGAAGATCTTTCCCATAAGATGATTAAAGGCAAATATCAAGAAGAGCAAATATTAGCTGAATTTTCAGCAATGAATAATGAAATGGTTACGCTACAACGTCAGTTAGCCAAAACCAATGCTGAGTTGAATGCGGCAAAAGAAGAAGCTATCCATGCCAATCAAGCACGTGCTCGCTTTTTGGCAATTATGACTCATGAAATACGTACACCGATGAATGGAATGATCGGTATGTCCGAAATTTTAATGAGTTCTGGATTATCGCAAGAGCAACAACAGTCTGTGATGTTAATTCAAGAGTCGGCTGAACTATTGCTCAGTATGATTAACAATATGCTGGACCTTTCCAAAATGGAAGCCGGCAAAATGAGACTGCAAGAAGAACCTATTGATTTGCGATTATTATTGGATCATATTATTCGGTTAAGTGAACCCAAAGCGCAAAAAAATGAGAATGTGATTTCGGCTTTTATTGATTACCGGGTAGAAAATGAATTGGTGGGCGATGGCGGCAGAATCAGACAAATTTTGCTTAATTTGCTCAGTAATGCTAATAAATTTACCAAACAAGGAAAGATCGAAGTCAGTATACAATTGAAACACAACAGTGCAAATTTACAGGTTCTTCACATCGAAGTTACAGATACAGGAATCGGCATCTCTGAAGAAAATCAAAAAAATATGTTTCAGCCTTATGCACAAGCTGATCAACCTGGCAAAAACGATGTAGAAGGAACGGGGCTGGGGCTCTCCATTTGTAAGTCATTTGTAGAGCTGATGGAAGGAACGATTGATTTGAAAAGTGAAGAAAATAAAGGATCAACTTTTTGGTTCGATATTCCGCTCAAAAAAGTTCAAGCTTCTTCGGACACTCAAGCGTTAATCCATACGAATCTCGATGAACAGCAGATCGATCATCATCAACTTCCTTCTCATTTGCATCATAAACAGACGGATAAAGCTATATTAATTGTAGAAGATAATCCTATTAATCGTCAGGTGATTCAACTACAACTGAAAAAGATGGGAATGGAACACGTCCATACAGTCAGCAACGGACAAGAAGCCATCTCCAAATATCTTGGACAAACCTATCATCTAATTTTGATGGATAACCGTATGCCTATTATGGATGGTCTGCAAGCTACTCACAAAATTCGTGAATTAGAAACAGCAGAGATGCGCTCACCTGTACCGATTATTGCTTTGACAGGTAATACCAGTCAGGAAGATCGGCAGAAATGTCTGGATGCAGGAATGAATGATATTTTGACCAAGCCGGTTAATCTTGAAAGTCTAACTGTTATGATGCGTAAATGGCTTCCAGATATCGTTCATGAAAAAGCATTGGATATGAGTGTGATTCAAGAAATACTGGAATTAAATGATGATGGTGATCCAGAAGTATTGCGGACGCTTATCGAAATGTATAAAAGTGAGACACCTACCAAGCTAGAACGATTAAAAAAGTTAGTGCTCCGTAAAGATGCAGCAGCATTGTCGGAAGCAGCACACGAACTCAAATCAGGTAGCTTGAGTATAGGAATTCAATATATGGCACAATTGTTGCATCAGATTGAGACATTGGCTAAAGAAGATGATTTGCGAGGAGTTCAAGAACTTGTGCAATTGCTAGCTCCTGCTTATGAAAAAGCTTGTCGGGAACTAGAATATTTAGTCAAATAAAAAGAATGATCAGGGAATCTGCACTTTGCAGGTTCCTTTTTTGTATACATCCATAAATAAATGAGCGCTCCCCTTTATAATATGTGATTACTTGGGTAATGGTAGATATACCAATTGATGATAAGGGGAGATACATGATGTGCGCAGCATTTGATACAGCTAGAGAATCAGAATCCGATTACCACGAAAAGTTTTATGAAGAAAATAAATTGTTTGAACCTGGAACTTGGATGGCAGGGCCTACACCGATTGTGATGGAGTTGTTAGAACGTCTGCAAAAATATACACCTGCACCAAAAGTATTGGATATGGCTTGTGGAGTAGGCAGACATACGATTCCAGTTGCTCAACAATTAACTGAAGGCGGTGTTGTGGTAGGGGTAGATTTGCTAGATTCTGCGATTGAGCAATTGCAGAAATATGCAGCAGAATACAACGTGGCTGATCGGATCGAAGCGGTTACCAGTGATGTGGAAAGTTACAATATTGAACCGGATGCTTACGATTATATGATTGCTACCGGATGCTTAGAGCATGTATCTTCCCAAGATTCATTGCAAAAAGTAATCAACAGCATGCAAGCAGGGACTCGTACAGGTGGTATTCATCTAATCTCTATGACTTCTTCGGTTCAACAAGTGGATCAAAAGACGCAAGAAGCTGAAGAAGGCAATATCGAGCTGAATTTGACCACAGAACAATTGTTAGAACTTTTAAATGAATATTATGAAGGTTGGAATATTATCGAGCGCAAAGCAGTTGCTCAAGCGATCGAAGAAACCAAAGATGGCAAAGAGATCGAACTACAAGGCAATTGGATCACATTTGCAGCTTGTAAAGAAGATCCACAGCCTCATCCTGAAGTGTTGCAACAAGTACAGTCATCTACAGACAAGTAAGCTATAAGCATGATAAACATATTGTACTGTGTTACTGTTTGACACATCATGTAAAATAGAGAAGTAGTCAAGCAAACCGTACAGGAGGAATACAGTGTGTTAGAACGGATCGATCAAAAATTAGAGCAATCTCAATTACAGGAATTATTATCATATGCCGTATTTCCTGATCCACAAGTATTGGAGGCTGTTATTCAACAGTATCATACACAGGATCATATGCATTTATATGGATATCAAGAAGACGGCGTATGGATTGGTGTAATCGGCTGTGTAGAAGAAGCAGATACACCAGACGTTTTACGTATCCGTCATTTAGCAATTGCTCCGAATGAACGTGGTAAAGGGTATGGACGTGGTATTTTGTTAGAATTGATAGAAACAGCTCAACCTTCTGTTTTGCTTGCTGAAGCAGATGATGAAGGAGCAGAATTTTATCGCAATATCGGCTTTACTGTTATCGGAAATGGAGAGCTAAATGCAGCTTCTGAACGTTACCTGTGCCGTTATGAAGTAGAAGAGGAAGAAGAATAACAGACACATTGCAATCTCATTATTAATCTATATACACTCTTTTGTCCCTATAAGTCTGGATCATTATCAAACCAGACATTAACTATAGAGGAGAAAAGGGTGTATTTTTTTGCATTAAGATGCCTGATAAGAGGAAAGGTATAAATAATCGTTATACTAATGCAAATGATTTGTATGTTATAATACATGACAATATTATTTGGAATTTCGTATAGATGTTAGCGGAATAGGAGGTACTCGTATGCAATTAACGGTTCAAGAAGCGCTCGCAGTGTATCCTCTGTCTGAAGCGCGCCTTGTTGCGGGTGCCCGGGGAACATCACGACTTATGAAGTCTGTGAATGTTATGGACGCGCCAGATATCGCCGACTGGATCAAAAGCGGAGAAATGTTATTTACGACTGCTTTTATTATGAAAGACAGTGAAGAAGAAGCGATCAAATTGATGCGCAAGTTAAATGAACGCGGTTGTGCAGGGCTTGGAGTAAAATTAGGACGATTTTGGGAAGTGATTCCGCAGGCAATTATTGATGAAGCCAATCGTTTACAATTTCCACTGCTTGAGCTTCCTTTTCAGTTTACTTTTTCCGATCAGATGAATGCTCTTTTTCAAGCAGAACACGAACGGAGTACCAAACTGTTGCAATCAGTTCTACATAAGCAAAAGCGTCTTATGCAGTTTGCGCTTAATCAGGATCAACAGGGAAATGTATTTGCTGTGCTGGAAGATATTTTGAAATATCCGATAGCGATTATCGGTTCACGCGGACATATTCTGTACAATGGCGGTGAAGGCGGAGACAGTGTACTTCAAGGATGGCCGTGGAAAATGTCACCAACACGTGTGAAATGGAACTCGGGTAGTTGTTATCGTGTACCGATTATGAAGCGTAGTGAACAGTACGGATTTTTACTGGTATTTACAGATAGCTCGATGCCACTGAAAGAAGAAGAAGAATTATTCCAGCAAGCCGCTGAAGTATTAGCTTTTCATATGGATACGACATACCGTGAGCATGTGAATCCCGGTGTACAAGACAAAATGCGTACACTGGTTACGCAATATCTATCCAAACGAATGTCTCTCGATGATCTTACAGAAGGTGCAGGGCGATTAGGAGTGAACTTATTTCCTGGGCCGTATCAATGTGTATTAACCACACTTGAGCCACAAGCATTTTCTTCAGAAAAGCGTCTAGCCCAGATTCATCAAGAGTTGCAGTATAATCCGCTGATGCAGTTATTTCCTTCTCAACATTTTCGGATCGAAGAAGGGATCTTATCGATCTATGCTTGTCCATCTGAGCGAGATTATGGTGAGGAACTATCTGCTTTTTTGATCAATCGGTTTGAAGATATGGAATCTCTTAGTCATGATGGAGGTAGTCCACGCTTCTGGATTAGCAAAATTAAGACAGAACCTAGTTCTTTGCGTGAAGCTCATCAAGAAACATTGGAGACTCGCAAGTTAGCGAAGCGCTTTGGAATGACACATATTGCTTTACAATTTCAGACGTTAGAATTTGCCTATGTATTTCAGCATGTTCCTGAGAATATTATGGAGACGTATTGTCACAAAATACTGGAACCGTTACTGATCAAAGACAGCGATCCCAATCAAGTGCTGATGAATACACTTGAAGCTTTTGTTGAAAATGACGGACTTATTAATGAAGCCGCTAAGCAGTTATATGTACATCGCAATACTGTAACCTATCGGATGGACAAGATCGGTAGTCTGCTTCAGATGGATTTTAAAAAGACAAACGATCTGCTCAAACTTAAAATGGTATTTACATTCCGCAAATTTTTGAAAGATAAACAACAATCGTAAGCTCAGTTCTGGTAACGATGCTAGAAGAAGTTATCGATATATAAGGATCAATGATTGAAGATCATATCAAAATTAACTCTATACAAGTGGCATATCATTATGCTAAAGACCCTTACCTTTTGGTGAGGGTTTTTTGTATTATTCACAAAACACTACTTCAATGTTATGTTATATAACAAAATTATAGCTGATTAGTTGATATGTTCTATAACCTTACGTAAAATGATAAAAAAGAACGAACGAAAAGAGGAAAACTTTTGGAAAATACACAGAAATCATGGCAGACGTGGACTAAAGAACAATTTTTACAGCAATTTGGTGGATTATATGAACATTCCGCTTGGATTACTGAACAAGCATGGGAGCAAAGACCGTTTAATACTTTACAAGACATGTTAAATACGATGAAAAAGATTGTATCTGATTCTGATACATCGACACAATTAACATTATTAAGACAACATCCAGATTTGGGAACCAAAATCGAAATGAGTGACCATTCACAATCAGAACAAGCAGGAGCAGGATTGACTGGACTATCGGCAGAGCAATATGAACAATTAGCGAAATTGAATGAAGTGTATACCGAGCAATATCAATTTCCTTTTATTTTAGCAGTCAAAGGAAAAACGACTGATCAGATTCTGGAATCTATGCGTCATCGGACAGGAAAGCCGGCTGAAGAAGAATTTCAGACAGCACTTGGACAGGTACATACGATTGCAGGGTTGAGACTGCAAATGTGGGCAGATGAGCAAGGATTACTTCTTTCCCAGTGATTCTAGATCTTATACCGCCAAACAAGAAACAGGTCACAAAGAAAGCAGGTGAAGCAAGTGAGCGGTAAAATAACAACTCATGTGTTGAATTTGGCACAAGGCACACCAGCCGAGGGTGTCAAAATCGAACTTTATTATAGTGAAAAAAATCTATTACTTGCTACAGCCTTTACCAATGCAGATGGACGTGTCGATCAACCATTGTTAGCAGGCGAACATATACAAGCTGGATTGTACGAATTGATCTTTTATGTTGGTGATTATCATCGTGCGATCGGTACCAGTACAGCAGACACCTTATTATGGGAAAAGGTTCCTTTACGTTTCCATATTGTAGATACTGAACAAAATTATCATATTCCTTTATTGGTCGCTCCCGGTGGATATAGCACTTATCGTGGAAGCTAATAGATTAGATATACCAGCGTTAGACATACAACTCATGATTATAGGATGAGAATCAAAGGAAATAAGGAAGGAGTGTAGAGGATGCAACCAGAATTGGATCTGATTATTACTGGAGGCACTGTTGTATTACCAGATCGTGTAGCCAAAATGGATATTGGTATTCGAAATGGCAAAATACAATCACTAACTCCTTCTATCCCTTATACACATGGAGTGACTGTGATTCAAGCGGATGGATTGCATATATTACCGGGAACCGTTGATATTCATGTTCATTTTAATGAACCCGGATTAGGCAGTTGGGAAGGATTTCAGACAGGTTCGGCAGCTCTTGCCGCAGGAGGAATAACCACCTATGTTGATATGCCCCTAAATGGTGTACCACCAACTACAAATGCTGAACATTTGGAAGCCAAAAAGCAAGTAGCCAAGCAACATTCTTATGTTGATTATGCACTCTGGGGTGGACTGGTAGAAGGAAATGTTGATCAATTAGCAGAAATGTCAGCAGGCGGTGTAGTAGGATTCAAAGCATTTATGTCAGAACCGGGTGGAGAAGGAGAAGATATCTTCACCAGAGCAGACGATACTACGTTACGATCTGGAATGACAGAGATTGCTAGATTAGGTCATGTGCTTGCATTACATGCTGAAGATGAACCCACCGTATCTGCACTAGCCAATCAAGCAGTAGTAGAAGGAAGAACAGGAGTAAGAGATTATCTGGATTCCCGACCGATTGAAGCTGAAGTGATAGCTGTGAAGCGTGCACTGGAGTATAGTCGTCAGACGAATTGCGCGCTCCACTTTGTGCATATTAGTAGCCGGGAAGCGGTCGATATTATTACCGCTGCTAAGCAAGAAGGACTGGATGTAACTGTAGAGACATGTCCTCATTATTTAGTGCTAACCGATCAAGATGTAGAAGATCAAGGTGTGCTTGCTAAATGTGCACCGCCTTTACGTAGTGCTACAGAGCAGTCTGCTCTCTGGGATGCAGTCGCACTCGGGCTTATTGATATTATTGCTTCAGATCATTCGCCTTGCCCACCTGAAATGAAGCAATCGAACAATTTTTTTGAAGCATGGGGCGGTATATCTGGAGCGCAGAGCACATTGTTATTGATGTTGGAAGAAGGTTATCATCGGCGTCAGATCTCTTTGCCAGCGATAGCAAATATGTTATCAAAGCATCCGGCTGAACGTGTAGGAGTATCTCAATCTAAAGGTCAGATTAAAGTAGGTTTAGATGCAGATCTTGTACTTGTGAATCTGGAGCAATCGTATACGTTAGAACATGATGATCTATATGATAAACATCGTCAAAGCCCTTATGTAGGATATTCATTTTCCTCGACGGTGCACAAGACGATAGTACGCGGACATATTGTATATGACCAGTCATCTGGATTGACGGATACATGTATCGGACAATTTATTGCTTATCAGACAGGAGGAGTGATTCATGGCTAAGCAAGCAGCGCCAATGATCGAAAATTACAGTGAAAAGTTACACAGTATGGTGGAATGGCTGGCTCAATTTGGAGCTGATGAACAAGGCGGAGTCACTCGGCTGTTATACACTCCTGCATGGTTAGAAGCACAACAAGCATTGTTTGATTATATGGAAATGCAAGGATTAGAACCTTTTTACGATCAAGTGGGGAATCTTACAGGTCGGTTAGTAGGCAAGCAATCTGAAC
Source organism: Paenibacillus sp. KACC 21273 (assembly GCF_028736095.1). Classification (NCBI taxonomy): domain Bacteria; kingdom Bacillati; phylum Bacillota; class Bacilli; order Caryophanales; family Paenibacillaceae; genus Paenibacillus; species Paenibacillus sp. KACC 21273. Next base: position 3,531,130 of record NZ_CP117876.1, on the reverse strand, counting down.
GACTACCGATTGTAACAGGTTCGCATATTGATACTGTTGTATTTGGAGGTAAATACGATGGTGCGTTAGGTGTTATTGCAGGTGTACTGGCACTTTCTTATTTGAAAGAAACCTATGGAGAGCCTTTACGAACGATTGAAGTGATATCACTAGCCGAAGAAGAAGGTAGCCGATTTCCTTTAACGTATTGGGGATCAGGCAATATTACTGGATCCTATCAAGTGAGCGCAGTTCCGGTAGTGAAAGATCGTGATGGGGTTAGCTTGGAACAGGCGATGAAGCAAGCAGGATTCGGAGCTGAATCCATATACCCATCATGTCAGCGTGAATTTGCTGCTTATGTCGAACTTCATATTGAACAAGGATTTGTATTGGAGCGCACAGGGCATCAGATTGGTGTAGTTACAGGGATTGTAGGTCAGCGCCGAATTGAAGTGAAAGTACTCGGTGAAAGTAATCATGCAGGTACAACACCGATGCAATGGCGTAGAGATACATTAGCAGGTGCATCCTTGATGATTAGTAGCGTCAAGCGTTCTGCATTAGAATGGGGCGATCCATTGGTCGCTACGGTGGGAAGTCTGCAAGTATCACCGAATGTACCGAATGTGATTGCAGGAGAGACAACATTTACATTGGATATTCGTCATCTGGATCATCAAATATTGAATGATTATACAGATGCTTTATATGAAGAAATTTCAGCGATAGCAGAGCAAGAAGGATTAACATTATCTTGGAAAGAGCATTTACGGGCAGAACCTGTTCCTATGCATCAAGCGATGATTGATGATCTGCAACATGTATGCGATCAAGCAGGTATATCGTCGCTATCGTTACCAAGTGGAGCAGGGCATGACGCTCAGATTTTCGGTGTAGAATGTCCTTCTGCAATGATCTTTGTACCGAGTCGTGAAGGCATTAGCCATAACCCATTAGAATATACAGCCGAAGCTGATATTATACAGGGCTTCAAAGTACTAACCGAATTGCTATATCAATATGCTTATCGAGGTGAAGACCATGAAGCGTTATAAAGACTTATCGCCACCCCCGCGCACGATTATGACACCCGGTCCTGTTGAAGTGGACCCACGTGTATTGCGAGCGATGTCGATGCCTATTTTGGGGCAATTTGATCCTGCTTTTACCGATATTATGAATGAAACGATGGAAATGTTACGCGAGTTGTATATGACTACTAATCAATGGGCTTTTCCTGTCGATGGTACTTCACGTTCAGGGCTTGAAGCAGTGATGGTTAGCTTAATCGAACCCGGCGATAAAGTGCTGGTTCCAATCTACGGACGATTTGGACATTTACTAACTGAAATTGCTGAGCGTTGCGGTGCAGAGGTTGAGACTATTGAGACGGAATGGGGAACTGTATTTGATCCTGAAGTCGTAAAGCAAGCGATTGTCCAATATCAACCGACCATTGTAGCGATGGTACATGGTGAAACATCTACAGGATGTATGCAACCTTTATCTGAAATAGGGCATTTTTGTCGGGAACATGATGTGCTATTTGTTGTAGATGCTGTAGCTACAATCGGTGGGGTTCCTTTTTATACCGATGAATGGAAAGTTGATGCAGTAATGGGTGGTACTCAGAAATGTCTGTCTGTTCCTTCAGGAATGGCACCGATTACGTATAATGATCGAGTAGAACGTAAGATTCTAGGACGTAAAAGTATCGAGCGTGGACTTCGGACTGCAAATGATCTTCCGTTAGCAGGTATGTCCGGTCATAATCGTATCGCCAGTAATTATTTTGATCTGGCACAATTGCAAGATTATTGGAGTCCTAAGCGACTTAATCATCATACAGAAGCTACCACGATGTTATATGGATTACGTGAAGGGTTGCGTATTTTGTTAGAAGAAGGTCTGGAAGCACGGTTTGCCCGTCATGCAGAAAATGGAGCAGCGATTGTAGCTGGTATCCGCGGAATGGGATTAGAATTATTCGGCGATGACAGTGCAAGATTGCCTGTTGTCACTTGTATCCAAATTCCAACAGGTGTAGATGGCGAAAGTGTACGTTCGATGTTACTTCATGATTTTGGGATCGAGATCGCCAGTTCTTTTGGTCCATTACAAGGTAAAATCTGGCGGATCGGTAGTATGGGATATAGCAGTAGTCGCAAAAATGTACTTCATGTTTTAGGTGCTCTGGAAGCAGTATTAATCCACCATGGTGTGAAATTACCGGCAGGACAAGGTGTGCAAGCGGCACTTAGTGTGTATGCTGGTCAGAAAGAGGTGACGTACCAGTGAACATTATGCCCCAATCGCGTAGAGGAATGGTTGCAGCACCGCATTATTTAGCAAGTCAGACAGGTGCCTTTATTTTGCAGTCCGGTGGTAACGCATTCGATGCTGCGGTTGCGGTAAGTGCTGTACTGGGTGTCGTCTATCCTCATATGACAGGGCCTGGTGGAGATGCTTTTTTTCTAATTCATGATGGTCATACAGGCAAGATTGAAGGATATAATGGAAGTGGGCGTTCTGCTGCCAAAGCAACACCTGAATGGTATACCAAGCAAGGGTATACGACTATTCCAAGTCGTGGCCCTTTAGCGGCTGTAACTGTTCCGGGTATGGTAGATGCCTGGGAAGCAGTCTGGAAAAAGTATGGACGGTTGCCATGGGCTGAGATCATCGCTCCGGCGGTTCGATACGCAGAAGAAGGCTTTCCAGCTTCACCAAGTCTAGCACGCTGGATTATGCGTGATCTGGAATGGATTCAGCAAGATACTCATCTTCAATCAGTATTCTGTCCTAATGGTGTTCCGTTAGTAGAAGGCGATATTGTTATTCAGACTAAGCTTGCTCAGACGCTACGTTTGATTGGCGAACAAGGAAGTGCATGTTTTTACAATGGATCTATCGGGCAGATGATTGGTGAAGCGACAGAACGAGATGGTAGTGTGTTAACGAAGGAAGATCTGGCAGCGCATCAAGGAGAATGGATAGAACCTGTATCGACCACATATCGAGGACACCGGGTATATCAAATGCCACCGAATACACAGGGATTCTCGCTATTGATGATGCTTAATATTTTGGAAAATGTTGATTTGTCGTCTATTGCTCGCTTTTCGCCTGAATTTTATCATCTGGTAGTAGAAACCGTGAAAAAAGCTTTTCAAGATCGAGATCGTTATTTAACCGATCCTGCTTTTCGAGATATTCCTATAGAACAATTATTATCCAAAGACTATGCCAAAAAATTATGGTATGACATGCAATATCATCCTCAAGCGTCTCCGCATCTTTCACCTGCAATGGGTCAGGATACGGCTTATGCGGCTGTAACTGATGATGAAGGCAATACAGTTTCGTTTATTCAAAGTCTTTATTTTGATTTTGGATCTGCTTATGTGCCGGGTGATAGTGGTGTTATTTTGCAAAATCGAGGTTCATTCTTTTCACTCGATGATCGGGCGCCGAATGTATTGGAACCACGTAAACGTACTTTCCATACATTAATGCCAGGAATGGTAACGAAAAATGGTAAACCTTATCTGCTGTTAGGAACGCAAGGTGGAGAAGGACAACCTCAGACCCAATTATCTATTTTGACCGGTGTGATTGATTATCAATTAACGATCCAGCAGGCGATTGGATTGCCACGATGGTTGTATGGACGGACATGGGGCGATATGAGCGATACGTTGAAAATCGAAAGCCGTTCATATGAAGATATTTATTCGCGCTTAGAAGCTTACGGGCATATCGTAGAACCAGTTCGTGATTACGATGCAGTAATGGGTGAAGCGCAAGGAATTATGATTAATGAACAGGGTGTATTTAGCGGTGCAGCTGATCCTCGTAGTGATGGGATTGCTATCGGGATATAGAGCGGGATAGAGACAGAGGGGGAAGCATCATGGGAAGCATCATGATTAGACAAGCACAGATGGTTACAATGAACGATCGAGAAGAAGTATTTATTGGGGATTTATTGATCGAAAACAATAAAATTGTCAAAATGGCTCCACGTTTGGATGATCATGCCGATCAAGAAATAGATGGACGAGGCAAAACGTTATTGCCAGGATTTATTCAGACGCATATTCATTTGTGCCAGACATTATTTCGTGGTCGAGCAGACGATATGGAACTGATGGATTGGTTACGTAAGCGTATCTGGCCATTGGAAGCTGCTCATGATGAAGAATCGATTTTTTATTCTGCATTGTTAGGAATTGGAGAATTGATTTCCAGTGGAACGACAACGATCTGTGATATGGAGACCGTACATCATACAGATTCTGCTTTTCAAGCGATGGCGCAAAGCGGGCTACGGGTCATCTCCGGTAAAGTAATGATGGATCATGGAACCGATGTTCCTGAACCGTTACAGGAAGACACCGATGAATCTCTTCAAAAAAGTGTAGATTTATTAGAAAAATGGAATGGCTTCGGTGGTGGACGTATTCAATACGCGTTCTGTCCACGATTTGTTGTTTCTTGTACAGAGCGTCTGCTTACCGAAGTACGTGATCTTTCTGCTCAATATCATGTTAAAGTGCATACTCATGCTTCTGAAAATCGTGGAGAAATCTCACTAGTGGAACAAGAACGAGGAATGCGTAATATTGTGTATTTGGATCATATCGGTCTCGCTAATCCACGTCTGATTCTGGCGCACTGCGTATGGCTCAGTGAAGAAGAAAAGCAGATTTTGTACAAACGTGGAGTGAAAGTCACTCACTGCCCGGGTTCAAATCTCAAACTTTCTTCCGGTATCGCTGAAATTCCAGACTTGATGAATCGTCATATCCATGTTGGTCTTGGAGCCGATGGAGCGCCTTGTAACAATAACTTGGATATGTTTCAAGAAATGCGCTTAGCTGCATTAATCCAGAAAGTCCCTCATGGTCCAACGGTTATGGATGCTAGAACAGTATTGCGTATGGCGACGATGGGCGGAGCAGAAGTGCTAGGAATGGCAAAAGAAATCGGCAGTCTAGAAGTAGGCAAAAAAGCCGATGTGGTCTTGCTTGATCTGGAAGATTATCATACATTCCCTTCGTATGATGTAGATGTGTATTCCAGAGTCGTGTACTCGGCAACACGTAGCAATGTAGATACCGTTATTATTGATGGAAGTGTTGTATTGGAAAATCGCCGTGTCAAAACAATCGATCGCAGTATTGTATTACGCGAATCCGATCGTTCGATCAAACGTTTGATGACACGTATGTAATACAGGCTGACTCGCTACCTTAGAATATTTGCAATATTCACATTCAAAAAACAAAGGAGCTGGAGACTCATGGATATGAAAGACCTGTGCAAAATCGCTTTATCTCAACATCAACAACAAATGCGTACAGTTCTTGCTACTGTTGTCCATGTAGAAGGACATGCATACCGCAAAGAAGGAGTCTCCATGATTCTGACTGCTGATGGACAACAATTCGGCAGTATAAGCCCGGGTTGCCTAGAAAGCGATCTTGTAGCTCGTGTAGATGATGTCTGGAACAGTTCCCAAGTATCTATCGTGGAATACGATATGCGTCCAGCAGATGATCTATCATGGGGCGAAAATATCGGCTGTGGTGGGTTATTAAATATTTTGTTGGAGCCAGTCAGAGGTTCCTTTTTGAATGTGATTCGTGAATTGAATGATCGTTTGGATCAAGGTGAAAATGTAGTGCTTACTCGTTCTTTTCAAAAAAATGGTGAGCAGATTGATTATCAATTATCAGATCAACCGTTAATGCTTGCTCATGATGCCAATTCAGGTACTGAATCTCTGTCTGATGGGCAAAAGGATCAGTATACATTTGTTCGTACTTATCGTCCTAAGCCACGTCTTATTCTAATCGGTGCTGGTGATGACAGTATACTTGTAAGTTCGCTAGCACAGTTATCAGGGTTTGATGTAGTTGTAGGGGATTGGCGTGCTGGATTGTGTACAGAGGAGCGGTTTGCAGGCGCTACCTGTATCGTAGGATTTCCGCAGTCTTTATATGAACAAATACAACCGGGTGAACAAGACTATATGATCTTAATGAGTCATAATTTTCCGCGTGAACGAGAATGGGTAGAATTGATGGTAGATCAGCATTGTGCTTATCTAGGCATTATGGGTTCCAAAGAACGAACACGCCGATTAATGGATCAATTACCAGCATACCCTTCGTTACATTCTCCTGTAGGCTTATCGATTGGGGCAGATGGACCGGATGAAATTGCAATCAGTATTATCGCCGAACTGATCGCTGTCAAACGTGGACGTGTACTTGTACCGAGAAAGGATGTTACACATGAACATCACCGCCTTAGTGCTTACAGCGGGTAAAAGTAGTCGTATGGGCAAAGACAAATTGAGTATGCCTTTATATTCAGCAGATAGCGCGCCTGTATCTGAGCCTGTACCGACGATCGGAGGTAAAGTACTATCGACCGTTTTGAGCAATCCACAGATTCAGCATGTAGTCACAGTGACTGCTCCGTATTCTTCACTTGAATGGCAACAAGAAATTCAAGCTTGGACAGACCAATATCCTTCCAAAATGCAACCTGTTATATGCGAACAAGCTCATTTAGGAATGTCATATTCTATTCGTTGTGGTATGAAGCAAGTACGGTTATCTCAAGCAGATGCCGTACTTATTTTGCTTGGCGATCAGCCATTAATCACTTCAACCATGTTAACAGAACTAATAACAATCTATCAGTATCAGCCTGATGTCGACTATATCGCTTCTGCTGATCATGAAGGCATCAAACCTCCTGTGATTTTCCCCGCCCATATGTGGACTTATCTAGAGCAACTGCAAGGTGATCAAGGAGCTCGTAAAGTATTCATGAATCCAGATTTCTATAGCAATATCGTTAAATATCCAGATCATTTTTTCTGGGATGCTGATACGCCTGAAGCTCTAGCTCAAATCCAGCATTATATACGTTCTGCTACATAACTAACTATCATAATCTATTAATAAGTGGATTACTGCTTCATTAGCTATTAGAAGCATCTTATGTAACATAAGTTCTATATAAATAATGATTAGATGAATTTGCTCCTATTATGTTAGTATATATTACATAAATTTCGATTTTGAAGAATTATAAAGTGCATAAAGCACAAAATAAAGCTCTTTATTTATATTTACTACAAATTAAAGTAAGAATAATTGACATAATACCGTAATTTCATTAAGATTTGTTCAATTGATAGATGATGGAGGGTATATTCGATCATCTAACGTGCGAAAAGAACAAATGGAGGTGACATCATGGAAATGAATATAGAGACGAGCAGGATTCCTGATCCTTTTTCACGTAAAGTCTGGGAGCCAGCAGATGCAGAAGAAGCCATGATGATCAAACGTCAATATGGAGCCGACGCAGCATTCGTAGCAGGAGGAACATTACTACGTACGCAGTGGGAAGGCGGTATTGTAAATAGACCTGAGCACTTTATTCGACTAGATACGATTGCGGATCTATGCGGAATTCATGAAAGTGATCAACATATATATATTGGTGCATTAACAAGGCTTCGTGAATGTGGAGCAGATGCTTATATCGCTCATCATGGAGCTACATTATATGAATCGTGTCGTCATATTGCAGCACCTTCTATTCGCAATCAAGCTACGATTGGCGGAAATATAGCTTCTGCTGTAGGGGATGCTATACCTGCTCTACTGGTACACAATGCCTCGCTTCATTGGGCAGATATTGGAAGTGAAGTCACAACGATCGAACAGGATCTTGGCGATTGGTTAGAGATCGTGAAAAGTGGTAGAAAAAGTATGAATGCCGTGTTGTTAGGAATAAATTTGGAGAAACAGAATCGCTTGTTAGGTACAGAATCGATAGAACAGTCTGTCGATCATCAACAAGAGATTACTTTTTTTCGCAAAATTGGTCGCAGAGAAGCATTCACACCATCGCTTGTCACAGTAGCATTTCGCGCCAAAATAGATCCATTAGGATACTTTTCACAAGTAAGAATAGCCGCAGGTGGTGGTTCTGGTATCGCAATGCGCTTATCTACATGTGAACAGTTATTAGAAGGCAATCGATATCAAGCTGATATGATTACTTCTTTAGCACGACTTGCAAGCGATGAATTTATAACATACAGCGATCCTTTTGCCAGTGAACAGTATCGTCAACAAACAGCAGGAAATCTATTAGCAGCAGGATTATGGGAAACGATACATTCACAGATCGAAAGGAGATGATAGCCTATGTTGCTGAATCGAGAAAGTAGTGGAGAACGCTGGCGTAAGCGGAGAGACGGCAAAGAAAAAGTAACAGGAGAATTGCAGTATTTGACCGATATGACTGCTGAAGGAATGTTATATGGACGCGTACTACGAAGTATTCATCCTCATGCACGTATTCTATCATTAGATGTATCTGCCGCAGAAGCATATGAAGGGGTTATCGCTGTAATTACTCATCATGATGTTCCAGGACTGAATCGCTTTGGTATAGCTACACCAGATCAACCCGCATTATGTGAAGATACAGTGCGTTATATTGGAGATGCAATAGCTGCTGTAGCAGCAACTTCATTAGAGATTGCCGAGCATGCTCTTTCTCTCATACGTGTGGAATATGAAGTGTTAGAGACGATTACAGATACAGATAGAGCACTGGAAGAGTCGGCGCCAAGACTTCATCCACAAGGTAATGTATTACATCGGACTCAAGTGAAGCGTGGCAGCACCGATACAGCTCTTGCCAACTGTGCTCATGTTGTTCATCAAGTGTATCGTACACCAAGACAGATGCATGCTTATATGGAGACAGAAGGTGGATTATTTGTTCCTGAAGAAGATGGTCGTCTAACAGTCTATGCCCCTACACAGCATGGATATAAAGACCGGATGCAAATTGCTCGTATTCTAGGATGGGAAGAAGAACGGATTCGTGTCATCTCCAGTCCAATCGGCGGTTCATTTGGTGGAAAAGATGAATTAAATGTACAACCATATGGTTCATTATTAGCACTGAAAAGTGGTCGTCCTATCAAAATGCATAATTCAAGACAAGAATCGGTTCGTGCTGGACTCAAGCGTCATCCGATGAAGATTGAAATGAAAACAGGGATTGATGAATACGGTCATTTAGTTGCTCATTATGTGCGTATCGTAGCTGATACAGGAGCTTATGCAACACTGGGAGCGCCGGTACTTAATTTTGCCACAGAGCATTCAATGGGACCTTATCGTATAGAGCATGTCGATGTAGAAGGGGTATCTGTGTATACCAATAATGGATTATCCGGCGAATTTCGTGGATTTGGTGGAAATCAAGCGATATTTGCGATGGAAGGGCAAATGGATCGCTTGGCTGAATTGATCCAGATGGACCCGTGGGAGTTTCGGATGTTGAATCGGCGCCAGCAAAATGATCCAGGGCCACTAGAACAACGCATTTTACAAACCAATGGTCTTGAACAAGTGATGCAAGCACTGACTCAGTCTAAGCTATGGCAACGCAAGCTACACCCTTCACAAGAGTATGAGCAAGATCGTTCTGTTGAGATTATGAGTGGGATGAGTACGCAGGAGTCTGCATTTCAACCACCATGGATCAAGCGTGGGATAGGAGCAGCACTGGCTATGCATGGTGCAGGTCTCGGTTATGGTATAGATGATCCAGCAGGTGGACGACTTGCGCTAAATGAACAGGGAAAGATTGAAGTTTTCTTTAGCTATGAAGAATTCGGGCAAGGATTGATTGCGACGTTAGAGATCATGTTAATCGATCTGTTTCAATGTGAACCTGATGATCTGAGTATCGTTATCGGAGATACAGATCGTGTTCCTCATAGTGGATCAAGTACAGCTTCACGCTCAACAACGATGGCATGGATGGCATTACAGCGCTTAAAGACTCCTTTTCTCCAAAGCATTTTAACGATAGCGTCTGAGATTACCGGTGTGCCTTCCGAGCAGTTAACTACAGGCAAAGCAGGTATCTGGTTACTGAGCGACGATCTTATCGTTATAGACGAATCTGAACCTGTTATTACGTACCTTGAAATTGCAACACATATGAGTGTAGCAGGCAAGTCAAATGAATTGATTTTTGATACAGAATTTGCTTATCCCACTACACCGGATGCGGTAGTAGGCGGGCATTATTTATATACGTATGCGGCTGTTGCAGCAGAAGTAGAAGTGAATACATTAACAGGACATGTAAAATTGTTGGCTAATTATCATACCGTTGCCGCAGGCCCTGTTATTAACCCGATGGGATTTTTAGGGCAGATTGAAGGCGGTAGTGTGATGGCACTAGGATTTACATTAACCGAAGATGCAGTGATGGATGAAGGACATTATCTGACCAAAAATATGGATACGTATCTTATTCCTACAATCAAAGACATGCATACTTCACTTGAAGTTGAAGCAATCGAAGATTTACCAGAAGGCGATACTTTTGGCCCGCGCGGCATAGGAGAGATTGGCTCGGTTGCACTTGCACCAGCAATCACGGCTGCGATTCGCGATGCTGTCGGAGTATGGGTTCCTCATTTACCAGTGGCAAGGGAATTATTGATTCAACCGATAGAGACATGGCAAGCAGAAAGGGTGAGTCCACGATGAAAACAACAGATACAACATGGCAAGCTACTGTGAATGGAGAACATCGTGAATTGGATATCGATCCTTCGCGTCGTCTGGTCGATGTGATTCGTGGAGACTTGAATCTAACAGGAACTAAAGTTTCTTGCGAAATTGGTCGCTGTGGTGCCTGCATGGTCATGATCGATGGAGAACCGGTCAATTCTTGTCTGACTATGGCATATCAATGTGCTGGTAAAGAAATCACAACGATTGAAGGATTACATGGAGAAAGCAAAGAGCAATTGCATCCGATTCAAGAAGCATTTTTGGAAGAAGGGGGATTTCAGTGTGGATATTGTACACCGGGTATGATTATTTCCACCAAAGCATTGCTCGATCAGACCCCCCATCCTAATGATGATGAGATCAAAGAAGGATTATGCGGTAATCTATGTCGCTGTACAGGATACGGCGGTATTATGCGCGCAGTACAGAGTGCGGCTACCAAATGTCAGCAACAACAGCAAGAATTATCAGATACATCCCACATCGTTCGTTGAATCTATAGGAACAAATATCGTATAGATCTATGCTATATATGAGTGAATCCTTTCCTTACAGCAGATTATTGCATTGAGGGAAAGGATTTTGTTTTGTACATATAGTTGTCCCAGATATACACCTTACATCCTGTAACAAAGGACTATCATCATCAGTATAGACTCTATCCCTTCATAAATGAGCTGTAACCAAAGTGTAATGTAAAACTTTTGGTATTCGCTAAAATTTGGATTGGTAAGGACACCTGAATTGTTATATTATTAACGAACAGGTAAAAGGTTATGCGTTGGCTTTTCATCGGAAAATAAGATGCAATAAGCTGATAGGATTGCTGAATAGTAGACAGACAATGTAATAGATGAAGTATGATTGAATAGCTCATTTTATGGCTAACATACTTGGGCTTGTGATAAGTCAGTGTCTGCACCTAGAGTTCTTATGGATATGGACTCAATCAGCTTCTCCATTACCCGCATTACAAAAGGCAGCAAGGAGGGGAACCTTTGGAAAGCGAATATATAGATTCCATGGAACAACTGGCAGATCATTATTTTCCATCTGGAAATTGGCATATGGTTGAAGGCAAAGGCGGTATGAATAATACCACGATGTTTATAGATCACGCGTCTAGCCGCTATGTGCTACGACGATACGAAACCCATAAAGAACCGGACAAAGTTCGCTATGAACATGAAGTGTTATCTGCGCTTCCTGCGGTTCTAGTTGGACTGAATACACCGAAGCCTGTCAAAGATACCCAAGGACAGACAATTCATGTTACAGGGCCAGTCAATGAAGAGGATTCTCGTAGCGCTGGCAGAATAGCCGCGTTATTTCATTATATGGATGGTCATACACCTCAATTAAGAACAACAGAAGAGATTTTTCACTTTGGTCAGGTGACCGGGCAGTTATCTGCCGCATTGGCGCAGATTGATATTGATCTGCATCCGGTCTATCCGCCTTATTATCGGTTGGGACAATCGTATCCTTTATGTAGTCCAGGTCGATTAGAAGCATTTTGTGCTCATCCGCCTGAAGACTTTAATAGTATCGCAGATATTTTATATCGTATTGGAGAACGTCTGGGTGAGCAGTTGATGCGGATCACTCGTCTGGTATCATTACCTCATCAATTGATTCATGGTGATCTGAACGCATCCAATATGCTGGAATCTACAGATGGACAGATTACAGCGATTTTAGATTTTGAATTTGTGACACGTGATTTACGGGCGATGGAACCGGCAGTCTGTTTGTCAGATATGTTGCAGACAGTCGAATGGAATGTAGCTGATGAGAAGCAGTGTACTGCTTTTTTGCAAGGGTATGCGACCCGGATTCATTTGTCAGATCAAGAGATTGAAGCGATTCCACTACTTATTTTGTTGCGTCGTATCGATGTATTTATGCATTTTTTAAGTCGTTATTTTGAAGGGATCGATGATGCTGACGTGGTAATTGCGCAAGCACAACGTCTGGATGCTGGACTACAATGGTATGAGAAAAGTGGTCCTCTTTTACAATTACTGTGCCGTCGTATCTTTAAATAATGAACTTTGTATTGACGCGAAAATGAAAATAAAAATAGCGAATGTCGAAAAAGTTATCGATATTCGCTATTTTTTTATGTATAACCAAACCATATGCAGGATATCTGTTGTTAAAAAGATATTTCACAATATTTAAATATATTTTATTTGACTATTTTTCTTCATTTGATGCTACAATAGGTAGCAAATAAGAGTCATATTTTGTAAAATGTTAACGTGAACAATATTGATACATCAATTTTAACGATTGAGAACGTCATTGTGTATCCTTTAACAAGTGATCTGTATAAAGGCATAACACCCATTTATAAATGAGCAAAAAGAAAATGTATAAAGGAATGGAGGAATACGATGTCGCTAGGAAAATATATGCAACCATTACGAATCGGAATAAATAGTCAGGATGAACGTCGTAAGATTGAAAATATTCGTCAATTGCCGATCAAAATTTTACAAATAGGAGCAGGTAACTTTTTGAGAGGTTTTTTTGATTGGATGATCTATGAAAGTATTACCCAAGGAAAATATCATGGCAGTATTGCGTTAACCCCACCGACACCCAATGGAGCAGTCAAATTACAACAGTTAGCAGAGCAAGATGGATTGTATACCTTAATTACAAGAGGAGTACAACATGGAGAAGTGACCGAGCACCGATCGATTATTCCTGTTTTCAAAACGTTTATCGATCCGTATACCGAATGGGAGCAATTTTTACAGTTAGCTGAATTAGAGTCGCTGGATATTATTATATCGAATACGACAGAAGCAGGATTAACGTATGAACCGATCGATTATGTTGCAGGAGAGCCATTGCGTAATTATCCTGCACGATTAACTGTATTTTTATATCGAAGATTTCAACATTTTGCAGGAGATTCAAGTCATGGGTTGTTAATTTTACCTTGTGAATTGATTGAAAATAATGGTGATGTACTCAAACAGTATGTGCTTCGTTATGCAGATGACTTTAGATTTGGTACTGATTTTGTGCAATGGATAGAACAATCACAGCGCTTTTTGAACAATCTTGTTGATCGGATTGTACCGGGGTTGCCACCGCAAGAAGAATATGCACGTTTGGTAGAGCAATACGGATATGAAGATTCATTTATCAATACAGCAGAGCCTTATCATCTGTGGGCGATTCAAGGAGAGCCTGAATTAGATAAAAGGCTACCACTGGCACAGATTGGACTTAATGTACACTGGGTGAAAGATTTACAGCCTTTTCAAGAACGTAAAGTACGTATCCTAAATGGAGCTCATACGTTAATGACACCTGTTGGTTTATTGTACGGCAAAACCACTGTGCGTGATGTGATGGACGATCCACATCTTAGCCAATGGATAATTTCAACGATTACAGAAGAAGTGATTCCGTCACTCACATTAGATGAGAAAGAGCTACAGTCTTATGCGACAGAAACATTTGAACGCTTCCGTAATCCTTATCTGGAACACCGATTACAAGATATCGCACTGAATAGTCTTAGCAAATTCAAAACAAGAATTTTACCAACATTGAAAGCGTATACAGAAAAATATAATCAACTGCCTGCTGAGATCGTATATTCACTGGCGGCTTTGATCTTATTATACCGATTACAACCAGCAGAAGAAGGACAACCTCATCAAGCTCAGACATTCTCAGGTGCAACACTGACGATCAAAGATAATAAAGAGTATATTCAGCGTCTTGCAGAACACTGGCAACAACCACAGTTATCCGATATTGTGACTTCTATTTTGTCTGATGAGCAGATATGGGATGAAGATTTAACACAGATTCAAGGATTAGAAGCAGCTATTGTATCAAATATTCATATATTGGAGGAGCAACGGCAATGAATACGATGATAAAAGATTGCATAACGATTCAGAAGCAAGATGATGTTGTGATTGCACTTCGAGATGTATCACCGGGCGAATCGATTATTTTAGAAAATGGGACTATCCTAAATGTCAGCGATCATATTCCACGTGGTCACAAAATAGCAGTACATGATATTGCTCCAGATCAAGATGTGATTAAATATGGATTTTCAATCGGCAAAGCCAAAGAGCGTATTCAACCCGGACAATGGATTCATACGCATAACCTGCGTACAGGCTTAGAAGGCACATTAGATTATCGGTATGAACCTACGCCTAGCTGGAATCCTAATCATGTACCTGAACATTTACAGACATTTGAAGGATATGTACGTGAAAATGGTGAAGTTGGTATTCGTAACGAAATCTGGATTATCAATACAGTGGGTTGTATTAATAAAGTTTGCGAAGCACTAGCGCGTACTGCTCATGCAGATATGCAAGGACGTGTAGAAGGCGTGTATCATTTTCCACATCCATTTGGCTGTTCGCAATTAGGCGATGATCTGGAATATACGAAGCAGTTGTTAGCTTCCCTTGTACTTCATCCGAATGCCGCCGGTGTTTTGGTAATTGGATTAGGTTGTGAGAACAATCAGATTGAACAATTTGCTGAAGTTATTCCAGACGAATATGCTCACAAAGTTCGTTATCTCAAAGCTCAAGAAGAAGATGATGAGATCGAAGCAGGATTGTTACTGTTAGAAGAATTGGTTACTCAAGCAGAACAAATATCGCGTCAACCTGTACCGTTGTCCAAATTAAAAATAGGATTGAAATGTGGTGGCTCGGATGGGTTATCTGGAATTACAGCTAATCCATTAGTCGGTTCTGTAGCTGACCTTATCGTTTCTGCTGGCGGAACGGCTATCTTGACCGAAGTACCCGAGATGTTCGGTGCAGAGACCATCTTAATGAATCGTGCTCAGACTCCGCAAGTATTTAACGAATTGGTAGATTTGATTAATGGATTTAAGCAATACTTTGTTAATCATGGTCAAAATATTTACGAAAATCCTTCACCCGGTAACAAAGCTGGAGGGATCACAACACTGGAAGAAAAATCACTAGGCTGTACGCAAAAAGGTGGACACTCCCAAGTCATCGATGTACTAAAATACGGTCAAAGGGTGCATCAATCTGGATTGAATATTATCGAAGCACCGGGTAATGATCTTGTGTCTGTTACTGCTTTGTCAGCGGCAGGCGCTCATATTGTTTTATTTACAACCGGTAGAGGGACTCCTTTTGGTGGGCCTGTACCGACTATGAAAATTGCTACTCAATCCGATCTAGCCAATCGCAAAAAGCATTGGATCGATTATAATGCAGGTCAATTATTAGAAGGCAAAACGATGGAAGAAGTATCACTTGATCTATTAACATCAATTGTAGATATCGCTTCAGGACGTAAGCAGACTAATAGTGAAAAGCATGGTTTTCGTGAAATTGCTATTTTTAAAGACGGTGTGATTTTATAAAAAAGTGCTGTCTAGTATCTCAAAATAAGCCAGCAAATTCACTCTTCAGAATACAAGAAAAACTAGAAATAAGATTGAAAAAAGCGATACGTAAATGTAATTAAATACATTTTACGTATCGCTTCATTCGTGGTAAAATAAGGATGTTAATCGATTGCTATGTCATATATTACCAATTGAGATTGATATTACTCTAAATTGGTTTTAACTGCTATACGGTGCACTTAGAATCACTGAACCGCGTGCAGGCACTTCAATCGATTGACCCGTATGATCAGGATCGAGCAGATTGGTTACTTGTAGATCGTTCAGTTCTACCGTAGCTACTTCAGCATTATGGTTGAGTAAGAAAATGAATTGTTCACCGTTTTTGACACGTCGTCCAGCTTCTACACCGGCTGGAGTATCTAGAACAGGTTGAATTCCTTTTTGATCAGCTACAAATTTCATAAGACCAGCAATAAACGCTTCTTCTCCATCGGAAGCGATATACCATGCTTCTCCTTTGCCGTACGTATTACGGGTAAGCACAGGCATTCCTTTATAAAAGTCATCACCATAGTGGGCAAGAACTTCGGCACCTTCGGTATGAAGCAAATCGCAGAGCATTCCGCATTCATAATCGCCGTTTAGATCACCTAATGATTGATTCATTACAATCTGGTTCCGCATCGTAGGAAGTAGAGCGTCTGTTTCTTCTACCCAGATGCCAAGCAGTTTGCGTAGCTCGCCAGGATAACCACCAAGTGCAACCAGATCACTCTCGCCTACAATGCCGCTAAAGAATGTGGTGACAAATGTGCCTCCATTTTGCGTAAATTGTTCTAGTTTATCGGCTAGACCTGGTTTGACCATGTACAGAACAGGAGCGATGACCAGCTCATATGCGCTAAGATCAGAATCTACGCCAACTACATCGACCTGAATATTACGGTTATAAAAGGCTTTGTAGTATTTATGTATCTGATCTACATATTTGAGCGCAATTGTTGGCCCACTTGATTTCTCAATCGCCCACCAGTTGTCCCAATCAAACAGTATAGCAACTTTGGATTCAATACGCGAATCAAGCAAAGTATCACCCAATGTCTGAAGTTCGCTACCCAGTGCTGCTGTTTCGCGGAAAACACGAGTATTGGAATGACCTACATGTTCAATCACAGCGCCATGGAACTTTTCACATGCACCTGCTGAACGGCGAAGTTGGAAAAACATAATCGTATCTGCACCATGAGCCACGGCTTGATAGCTCCATAAGCGCATTACACCCGGACGTTTGAGCGAATTGTAAGCTTGCCAGTTTTGTTGACTAGGCGTTTGTTCCATAAGCATAAATGGATCACCATTTTTGATACCACGCATCAGATCATGTGCAAGAGCGGTATAACTTACAGGTGTATCGAGCCCTGGATAGTTATCCCATGAGATAATGTCCATTTGTTTTGCCCATTTAAAATAATCTAAAGGCTTGAAAAAGCCCATCAAGTTTGTCGTAATCAGTGCATCTGGAACAACACTTTTAATCGCATCATACTCTAGTTGATAACATTCGAGCATGCTGTCCGAGTTGAAGCGGGAATAATCAAGAGACATACCTTGAAAGTTCGTATTATCGTCTCCCCATTCTTCGCTTAGATTACTTGGCAATACAATTTCATCCCAGTCATAGAACGTATGACCCCAGAAAGAAGTGTTCCATGCTGTATTTAATGCATCTAGCGTCTGGTAACGTGTTTTGAGCCAGACACGAAAAGCTCGTTCGCAGTTGTCACAATAACAATCGCCACCGTATTCGTTAGATACATGCCAGACCACAATAGCTGGATGATCTTTGTAGCGTTCTGCAAGTCGACTAGCAATCTCTGTCGAGTATTTACGATAAGTTGGACTGTTAGGGCAAGAGTTATGACGACCACCGAATTTGCGTTTTCTGCCGTCTTTGTCGGTGCGTAATACATCAGGATACTTTTTCGCCATCCATGCCGGATGAGCAGCTGTACTTGTGGCAAGGCAGGTATAGATACCGCTTTCATAAAGGCTATCGATTAACTCATCCAACCATTCAAATTGATAATGAACCTCATCGGGTTGATTGCGTGCCCAAGAGAATACATTGACTGTGGCGATATCGATTCCTGCTTGTTTAAATAGTTGTAAATCTTCTTGGTGAGTTTGTTGATCCCATTGCTCAGGATTATAATCACCACCGTAAAAAATTTTAGGAAGTTTGCTGCTAATCATGACTGTCACTCCTTGTATAAGAATAACTCTATAGTAATTCAACTCGTTCCCTTATAAAATATAATAAAATGCGCTTAGTATATAAAAATATGGAGATTGGAAGTGAAAAATATGTACGTAACTATACCTGACCGCCGTTTTTTTACAGAGCTCAGAGACTTACAGTTACCTATTCATATGGAGAGTATCGGGTACAATGCTGATCAAGAATCGATTGATCGTCCAGACGGGTATCCTTGTTATCATTGGATTCAAGCGGTAAATGGAGAAGGCGAGCTTTATTTTGGCGGAACCAGCTATACGGTCAAAGCAGGATCAGGTGTATTACTGGCACCCCGAGATGCTCATGGATATCGTCCAATAAGCGGAGTATGGGAGACGGCTTATTTAACATTTGGTGGCCCGCAATCTCTTGCGATTGTATCTACACTCGGCTTATCGCATTCAGCTTATTATGAATGGGATCGTGGATGTGAATTAGAGACTTTTGCTAGTGGTCTATTGGGACAGATTCGTAGTGATCGTGATCTATCCGGTCTGGATACCAGTTCAGATCTATACCGCTTTTTAACATTGCTCAAAAAGCATGGACGTGTAAACAATCTTCCTTCGTTATCGCATACAGTCGAACGACTCAAGCCATTGATGTCATTTATGGAATCTCATTATGACGATCCTAATATCGGGCTTGAAGATATGGCAGATCAAGTAGGCGTAAGTGCAAGGCATTTAAATACATTATTCCGACAGACATTCGGTATGACCGCGTATGCGTATTTTATTTTACTACGTATTCGTAAAGCCAAAGAACTGATGACACTTTATCCACGAATGACGATCAAAGAAGTGGCAGGTCAGGTAGGATTTAGAGATTCCAGTCATTTTGTAGCTACATTCCGTAGATTAGAAGATGTAACGCCTGAACAATTTCGTAATTTGTATTGAATATAACTTCTATTGCATATAAGTGGGAGTGCATGTGAGTTCGAAGCAATCTATAAATGACATAATATTTGTCTAATCAATGAATCATGAAGCGGATAGGTCCGATCTGCTTCAATTATTGAGTTGATTTTATTAAGCGCTTACAATATATTGATAACCAGTGTGATATCAGAAAGGGGATGATCAGGTGAGTGTAGAAAAGATATGGATTGATGTAGAAGACGATATGAATACTACAGAAGAAAAAGCTTATTTGGTACCATTTATAGTGGATTCTTCAGATAGTGTGGTTATTGTATTGCCAGGTGGAGGATATGAACATCGTGCAGATCATGAAGGCGCGCCTGTCGCACAGTGGTTAAATGAACATGGTATTTCTGCTTTTGTACTTCATTATCGTTTATTACCAAAACAGCAACGTATTCCGTTAGAAGATGGTAAACGTGCTATTCGTTATGTTCGGGCACATGCAGCTGAATATGGAATCGATCCGTCCAAAATAGGGATATTGGGATTTTCAGCAGGTGGTCATTTAGCCGCTATTACCGGTACGGTATATGAAGAACAACCGATAACTGTAGCAGGAATCACTCAATCGATCAGTTCGAGACCGGATGCGATGATGTTGTGCTATCCCGTTATTACGATGAAGCACTACGGGCATGAAGGATCTAGATTAGCTCTTTTGGGATCAGATGCTTCAGAGGAACAGATAGCTGATTATAGCGCAGAGCAACGTGTTACCGCACAGACCCCGCCTACATTTATCTGGCACAATACAGATGATGATGTAGTACCTGTACAAAATAGTTTGCAGATGGCACTGGCTT
Organism: Paenibacillus sp. KACC 21273; assembly: GCF_028736095.1. Classification (NCBI taxonomy): domain Bacteria; kingdom Bacillati; phylum Bacillota; class Bacilli; order Caryophanales; family Paenibacillaceae; genus Paenibacillus; species Paenibacillus sp. KACC 21273. The sequence goes on along the minus strand of NZ_CP117876.1, from coordinate 3,511,085 downwards.
TAGAACGGCATCATGTTCCATTTGAATTACATATTTATGAGAGTGGTGGACATGGGCAGGGGCTTGCTTTGGAACACCCAGTTATGGGAAACTGGACCAAGCAATGTATGATTTGGCTTCAACGTCAGGGTTGGTAATCTATACACTAGCCGATGACCCTATTTTTGTCAGTGTAGAGGAGATGGATAGAGATGAAAATTGAAAAAAACAGCACATTATTAATGATTGGTGACTCGGTTACAGATTGTGGACGCGGTCGACCTGTAGGGCAATACTGGGAGATTGGCAATGGGTATGTGTCTTTAGTCGATTCTCTTTTGCAAACGGTTTATCCTGATTATAATATTCGTGTTCTTAATACAGGAACGAGTGGAGATCAAGTCAAACATCTCAAAGAACGCTGGGAAGAAGATGTGTTCAAACATGATCCAGATTGGGTATCTATTATGATCGGGATCAATGATGTATGGAGACAATTCAGTCATCCGCTAGAAACTGATTGGCATGTATATTTAGAAGAATATGAACAGACTTTGCGTGAACTGGTACAACAGACGTTACCGAAAGTAAAAGGATTAGTCTTAATGACTCCTTATTACTTATCGACAACGACTGAAGATCCGATGCGTGCCACAATGGATGTATACGGGGAAGCAGTGAAGCGAATTGCGCAAGAAACAGGAGCGATCTTTGTCGATACTCAAGCTGCTTTTGACGCATTATCCGCTTATGTATATCCAGCTTCATTATCCAATGGATGGGATCATGTTCATCCGAATCAAAATGGACATTTAGTGCTTGCTCGTTCATTCTTGCAAGCTGTTCAATACGATTGGAACCGTTCTACGACATAATGGAAATGTAAGGAGTGATACTTATTAAGACCTATACAGCAAATATCGTAATCGATGCCAAAGCCAAATTAGGTGAAGGACCAAGTTGGGATCAATCATTTGGGCGATTATTATGGGTAGATATCGAAGGCTATCAATTGCATATTTATGATCCATCTACTCAGCAAGATCGTACAGTAGATGTGGGGGAACATATTAGTGCCGTAGTACCTTATTTGGAAAATGAAGTGATTGTCGCACTGATTAGTGGTCTGTATCGCTTGAATATTCAGACAGGTGAGAAAATCTTGATTCATGATCCTGAAGAAGGTAGACCGGGTAACCGATTTAACGATGGTAAATGCGATCCAGCAGGGCGTTTTCTTGCAGGAACAATGAGTTTGAATGGAGAATCAGAGCAAGGCGCATTTTACAGCTTGAGTACAGAGGGCAATGTTTCTTTGCTGATAGATGAAGTGTCCACGTCTAATGGATTAGCATGGAGTGCAGACCATAGCACTTTATATTATATTGATACACCAACACTTGAAATTGTATCTTTTGATTATGATGTGCAAGAAGGTACAATTTCGAACAAACAAGTGATTGCTACAGTAGATGAAAGTGAAGGATACCCTGACGGAATGACGATCGATGCAGAAGGTATGTTATGGGTCGCTCGGTGGGGAGGTCAACGTGTCTCACGTATTGATCCGACCAGTGGAGAAGTCATAGGTGAAGTATCGTTACCTGTAAATTGTGTGACTTCTTGTGCTTTTGGCGGTGAACATCTGGATGAACTGTATATCACTACAGCGCAAGATGATAGCGAAGATCAACCTTTAGCAGGCGGTTTATTTATGGTTAAGCCGGGTGTAAAAGGTATGCCTACTATTGCTTTTAATCAGGGGCAGCGTGCATCTAGTCTTGAGCAATCTATATCGTAATAGTAAATATTCTATAAAAACAGCGCAAAAAGCTTCAATCGATCGAGACTGAAGCTTTTTGCGCTGTTCCCAAGTCTGTGTAACACAGACAAGGCTACATATTCGGCAGAAATAGAAGAAAAGAAAAGTGATCTTAACTTCTTTTAAGCGCGAATATCTAGTGATCCTCCCAAATTCGGGTGAGGTGCTTGTTTGAGCATTTCTGCCATCTGTTGACCTTGTTGTTCAGCCATGTCTTTAGATAACGAAAGTACTTTGATACCTACAGCTTGTGAAAGCGAGCTTTGGCTCATTGCTGTGGATAATGCAGCGATATCCATGATAGGACCTCCTTTCGTTGCCTTTATTGGATGAGAAGGCATACCTAATATATATCGGACAACTTTTTCAAAATATAAATGAAAAGTATAGAAATTTAATCTTATTTTCAGGCAATCATCAGATTAATTTCATCTGGAGTGGTTAAGATACATGCATACCCCTTTTGAAATAAATATAAATATAGACCCTGTCGGTTATCGGCAGGGTTCTTTTTTTGTTTATTCATGTAAGGAAAATGTTAACTATATGTAAAATGTAATCTGAAATGAAGGGCATTATTAAATATTACTCACAATTTATGTTTGTTAAATTTACATAAACCTATTTTAAAAATCACAAATGTAAGTTAAAATAATCTCAGTTCTTATATTATTTAAATAAAAAATGGAAGGAAGTTGATGTATGAAAAAGATTTTGTTTACAGCTATGACGTTTATGATGTTGGTTACGATGTCGGTTTTATTTCAAGGCGAGGGCAAAATACATAATACGGTATACGCAGCAGCAGCCTATGATTACACGCTTACTTTTCCAACGAGTCGTTACCCTGAAACAGCAGATCATATCAAAGATGCCATTGCAGATGGACATTCTGATGTTTGTACGATTGATCGTGATGGAGCAGACCAACGACGTGAAGATTCTTTAAAAGGAGTACCTACTAAGTCCGGTTATGATCGTGATGAATGGCCAATGGCGATGTGTCTGGAAGGCGGAACAGGAGCAGATATCCGTTATGTGACCCCGTCAGATAATCGTGGAGCAGGTTCTTGGGTCGGCAACCAACTCACCAAATATCCAGATGGAACCAAAGTGAAATTCATAGTGCAATAATCAACTTTAGATGTCATATGTATACCTATTTTAAAATACAAAAAGTCCCTACAGTCATTGTAGGGGCTTTTCAATTTATATATCGCTATATCTATTACTATATTTATCCTGCTGATCTAAGCTTAGGATACATTCCTTTTGAACCATAGACATGATATGATACGATAGCTTTGTACATCGTAGAACTAACATATGAGGTAAAAATAGACTGTGCTACGAAATATTATAAAGACAGGTGAGCGTAAGATGAGAGTCATATCAGGTAGTGCCAAAGGACGTCCATTAAAAGCTGTACCGGGTAATGGAACACGTCCGACAACAGATAAAGTTAAAGAATCAATTTTTAGTATTATTGGACCTTATTTTGATGGTGGCAAAGTATTAGACCTTTTTGCAGGTACAGGTGGTCTGGGGATCGAAGCACTCAGCCGTGGTATAGAGCAAGGGGTATTTATAGATTTGGAACATAAAAGTATCGAAGTGATTCGTGGCAATCTACAAGCAACAGGGTTAACGGAACAAGCAGAAGTGTACCGTAATGAAGCAGGACGTGCGCTCAAAGTATTAGCCAAACGCGAAGCTACATTTGATCTTGTTTTTCTCGATCCTCCTTATAAAATGAAAAATGGTATTGAACTGATGAACGAAATGCATGAACGTGGATTGTTAGCGCCAGCCGCAACGATTGTTTTGGAATATGAGTCAGGTCATGATTATCCACAAGAAGTAGAACATTTTGTAGGTATTCGTCATGCAGTATATGGAGAAACAGCGATTAATGTATACGAATATGAGCCACAACAACAGGGAGGACAACCATCTCATGAGTGAACATATCACCAAGTCCCATCTAGCCGTATATCCAGGCAGTTTTGACCCTGTTACGATGGGACATATGGATATTATTCATCGCGCTGCTAAACAGTTCGATCATCTGGTTGTAGCCGTTCTAAACAATATGAGCAAAAAGCCCTTATTTAGTGTAGAAGAACGAGTCGAATTGTTAAAAGAAGTTACTGCCGATCTACCTAATGTGACGATTGAAAGTTTTCGCGATCTGTTAGCGAATTACATACGTGAACGTCAAGCACAGGTGATTGTACGCGGTATTCGCTCAGTGACTGATTTTGAGTATGAATTACAAATGGCTTCGATCAACCGTGAACTCAATCCTGATGCAGAAACGATTTTTATGATGACCAATCCGAAATATTCTTATTTAAGTTCTAGCGTGGTCAAAGAGATTGCTCGCTTTAATGGAAAAGTGTCTGACTTTGTACCTCCTATTATAGAGCAACATTTAAAGCAAAAATTCAGTCAAGGACCGGATAGTGAGTAACTAGATTGCCAATATGGAATTGAAAACATAAGCATGGGATAATAAGAGTAGCCATGAATATAGGCTGTAAAAGAATCAAAGGAGCGAAAACCATGCCTGGCCGATTATTAAAATCCCCGATGAGTCGCAAACAATCTTTATTGTATATCATCTGTGTTGTTATTCTTGTGTATGTGCTTGTGTATATGCCAACACCTTATATGATCAATGGACCTGGTAGCGCAGATGAACTGAAGCCGATTGTCAGTGTGACAGGTGGACAGAACGATGAAAAAGGAACATTTATGCTAACGACTATCTCTGTAACGTATGCTAATACAGCGATGCTGATTGCTTCTTTGTTTGATTCTAACGAAGAAATTGTCCGCAAAACGATCCAGAGTAATCGTGCTGAATACGAAGCAGAGCAGTTGTATTACATGAGTAGTTCACAATCTTATGCGATCGCTGCTGCCTACAAAAAAGCAGGTATTCCTTATCGTGTACAGCCGCAATATGTATTTGTCGTCAGTGTACCCGATACCAATACAACGATTCATGCAGGAGATAAATTCATCTCTATTGATGGTCAATCGATTACTTCTTTTGAACAGTTGGAACAAGTCTTAAAAACTAAAAAAGACGGTCAGCAAGTGAAAGTAGTACTAGAACGTGCAGGCTCACAAGTCACCGAACAAATTGGACTAACCCAATTTAAAGATAGTCAGGGACAAACACGTGTCGGATTTGGCGTGTCGATCGGAGAAGTGCAAAAAATTGCGCCTGAGGATGCCAGACATGAAGTCAATTTTGCCAATACGAATATCGGTGGGCCTTCGGCTGGATTGATGTTTACTTTAGAAATCTATAATCAATTAACAGCAGGGGATTTGACCCGAGGACATCGTATTGCAGGTACAGGAACGATTAATCCTCAAGGTCAAGTGGGAGAAATTGGTGGTGTTCAGCACAAAGTAGTCGCTGCTCAGCAAGCAGGAGCTACTATTTTTCTAGTGCCTCAAGGCAATTATGCAGATGCCAAAGCGCAGTTATCCAAAATGAAATCCTCTATGCAATTGATTCCTGTCAGTACTTTGGATGATGCACTAAAAGCATTAAATACATTATCTACTTCGTAATATTAATTTGGATTATACATGTCTATACTCTTATCGGAGAACGTTGATAATCCGAATATAAATAAGAAGATTGTTGCGCCGCAAAGCAAGAAGCTTGAATCGCGGAAGCACGAATATCTAGTTCCATATGAGGATGATCGGTATCTGTTGGTCGTGTAATCACCGGCAGAGAAGCGGTCTTTTTCATTTGCCGTAATAATTCTCTACCTGTATTGGTAAAGCCTAGTACACGAATATAGCCGGGTCCTTTTTTCAAATTAGCAGTATTTAATACAGATGTCGTATGACCTAATAGCAAGTGAGCGATAAGCCGTTGTAATCGGGTATACGTATAACGTTTGGTTTTGAGTGCTGTAATCAGATCGGTAATACTGCAATTTTGCAAAGTAGGTAATATTTTTTTGAAGCGGTATTCCAAGCCTTCACTCATATCATAATACTGTGCCAATTGTTCAGGTGAATGAGTTGTAATCATTTGAAATAAAGATTGCCATAGTTGATTAAGCTCTACAGCACCTCGTCCTGCTGCAACTTCACGCTGAATAATACTCATCGTAGTCTCTGGCAAATACGAAGAGGCTTGCTGATCATTATTAAGAAGTAACTGACGTACCGCTGTAGCACTTGCAATTTGATGATGAGTCGGTTGCAGATCATGATACTGAGATTGTTCGCGCTGGATCGTAGCAGGAACTATCGAACTATGTAGACGATTAAGCGCAATAATATATTGAAGTCCGAGTGTATTGTTAGGTTGTGCTAACAAAGATGCGGCTTGATCTGGTATACTATAGAGACGGGCTACTGCTTGACCAAGCGCTCGAGGATAGCTTATGCCTTCTTTGAGACTATTCTGTATCAGCAGGCGCAGTTCAGGTGATTCATTCGTTAGCAGGTCAGCTAAAGCCTGTAATTGGGAGAGCGAACCAGACTCACTGCCGAATACGAGTGAATGTACGATTCCAGTATGTTCAAGAAGTGATACAGCTCCATAAGCGAACCATTCAGCAGGTTGTACCGTATAAGCAGAAGGCAGTTCGATCACCAGATCGCAGCCAGCTTGTAATGCCATTTCTGTGCGTGCCCATTTGTCAAAAATAGCCGGTTCACCACGTTGTGTGAAGCCACCGCTCATCACAGCTACAATAGCATCAGCTTGTGTGTGTTCGCGCGTTTTTTGCAAATGAAGTAAATGTCCGTAATGAAGCGGGTTGTATTCAACAATAATTCCTGCGACTTTCATAGGTAGGCTCCTTTATCAAATTTCAAGCTTTCAGATCGAATATAGGTATAAGTATAAACGAAAATAGGTGTTAACCAAAATACCTTAACAAATATTCATTGACAAAGCTTGCGTATAATCGGTATAATAATTTTTGTTTGTTTGGAGTGATAATGATGCAATTTCAATTTAGAAAATTGGCGCAAAGCGATCAACCGATAGAGTTTCATGACACGCTTGACATGAGTTCCATTTTAAAGGAACATAGCGATGTTCTGTCTTATACACCTCTCCAAGTAGATGTGAAAGCGGCGCAAAGAGTCAATGAAGTGGTTGATGTACAAGGAACACTGAAACTTGACTTACAGATGGCGTGTGTACGTTGTCTGAAGCCTGTGGATTTGAACTTACAGTTCAAGATTCAGGAAGAATTCAAGCATGGTGAAGAACCAGAAGATGTAGCAGAAGACGATGATACGCTGTATGTGAATACAGATACTGTTGACCTAGCTCCATATATGGAACAAGCTGCTGTACTTGAACTTCCACCTGGAGTATTATGCAGTGAAGACTGCAAAGGTCTTTGCCCGACATGCGGAGTCAACCTGAACGAGCAGGATTGCGGTTGTGACAACACACCTATCGATCCTAGAATGGCAGGACTCAAAGATTTCTTTAAGTGATTTAATGATCATGTAATATGTTCATTGGATAAGATTGATTAGATGAAGGAGGTGGGAACAATGGCAGTACCTCAACGGAGAACTTCCAAAACACGTCGTGACAAACGTCGTACACATTTTAAATTGGCAGTACCTGGTTTGGTGAAATGCGAGCAATGCGGAGAAATGAAATTGGCTCACCGCGTTTGCAAAGTATGCGGAACATACAAATCAAGAGAGATTATCAAACAATAGTCTTTCACAAAGGTAGTACTTCATCTTTTGGTGAAGTACTATTTTTTTGTATGTAGACTTTTATCTATACAACACAATGTTCACAGAAAAAAGAAGTTTGGAGTATAACCTAGACCAGGCACTTTCTTTTTGGTGCAATATGCTTTATACTACATTCTTAGTACCAGGTTCTAAAAAATGAATAACAACTAAAACCACATAGGTTTACATATATTATGAATTGTAATAAACAATATAGAGATTATAGTTGGTATGTTCTATAACTATTCTAAATCTGTGTGCGATATGCGTAACACCAAGGAGGTGCGTAGCCATCGAACGTTTGCCCAAACGGCAGCGACAACAACGGCTCGTGAAGATTATCGAAGAGAATCCGTTTGTGACTGATCAAGAATTAACCAGACAACTAAAAGTCAGTATTCAGACGATTCGTCTGGATCGAATGGAACTCGGAATACCGGAGTTGCGCGAGCGAATGAAGTTGATGGCTGAGCGCTCCTACGATCAGGTAAAATCACTTCCTCTAGATGAAGTCATCGGAGATGTTGTTGATCTGCAACTCGACAAAAGCGGAATTTCAATTTTTGAAATTCGTGAAGAACATATATTTTCTCGTACACAGATTGCACGTGGACATCATATTTTTGCACAGGCGAATTCATTAGCAGTAGCGGTTATTAACGATGCGATTGCTTTGACAGCATCGGCAGATATTCGTTTTGTTCGTTCGGTTCATCTAGGTGAAAAATGTATTGCCAAAGCATACGTACAATCAAACCCTTCACGCAAAGGAAAAGCTAAAGTAGAAGTGCTGACCTATGTTGGTGAAGAAATGGTATTTCAAGGAAACTTTACGATTTATCGATCAGACGGTGAAGAACAGCATGAAGGAGGAGTAGATCATGATAATCGCCATTGATGCGATGGGCGGAGATCACGCTCCAGACAGCAATGTATTAGGTGGGCTAGAAGCCGCCAAAGAATGGCAAGATACCGAGATCATTTTAGTAGGAGACGAATCTCGTATCCGGGCACTACTTACAGAGATTCCATCCAATTTAAAAATAGTACATACGACTGAAATCATTGAAGCTGAAGATGAGCCTGTCAAAGCGGTTCGTCGCAAAAAAGACGCTTCGATGGTCGTAGCAGGTCGTATGGTCAAAGAAGGCAATGCTCAAGCAATGATCTCAGCAGGGAATACAGGTGCACTGATGACAACAGGTTTATTGGTTGTCGGTCGTATCAAAGGCATCGAACGTCCTGCGCTGGCGCCTATGATTCCAACGATTGATGATGGCGGTACACTGGCGCTTGATCTTGGAGCGAATATGGATGCGAAGCCAGAACATCTAGCCCAGTATGCACTAATGGGAAGCATTTATAGAGATAAAGTTCATGGTATTTCTAATCCGCGTGTCGGATTATTAAACGTAGGAACAGAAGCGAACAAAGGAAATGAATTAACCAAAGAAGCGTATCCGTTACTAGAAGCATTGCCTATTAATTTTGTAGGCAATGTAGAAGCACGTGATGTACTTAATGGTGTATGCGATGTACTGGTCTGTGATGGTTTTGCAGGAAATATTATGTTAAAGTCACTTGAAGGTACAGCATCCGCTATGTTCTCGCTGCTCAAGCAACAATTTAGCAAATCGCTAAAAACGAAGATTGGAGCAGCGTTATTGATGCCTGAACTTCGCGGTCTAAAAAGCAAGCTGGATTACAAAGAGCATGGAGGCGCTCCTCTGCTAGGATTGAACGGGCTTGTTCTCAAAAGTCATGGTTCATCTGATGCTGGAGCCATTAAGCATGCTGTTCGTCAAGCAAGAATAGCGATCAGCAATCAGTTAGTTGAAAATATATCTAAAGAAGTTATACAATAAGCATCTTGCGTCATGTTTTATCCATCCCCACCGTAATGACATGGAATGAAAACGATGAGGAAATTAGTGGGAAGAGAGTGACACCAATGATTAATGTTTTACCTATCGGAATTATCGGAACAGGAAAATATGTTCCTGAAAAAATATTAACAAATGCTGATCTTGAAAAAATGGTAGAAACGAATGACGAATGGATTGTCAGTCGGACAGGTATTCGTGAACGTCATATTGCAGCTCCTGAGCAAGCAACTTCTGATTTGGCGTATGAAGCAGCCCTCAAAGCATTAGAATCAGCAGGTATGGATGCAACAGAATTGGATTTGATTGTTGTAGCTACGATTACACCGGACACGTTTTTCCCGTCAACCGCTTGTATTTTGCAAGATAAATTAGGTGCAAAAAACGCGGCGGCTTTTGATTTATCAGCAGCTTGTTCTGGATTTGTCTATTCATTAGCATCTGCAACGAGTATGTTGCAAATGGGTTTATATAAAAATGCGCTTGTTATTGGAGCAGATACACTATCTCGTATTACAGATTATACAGATCGTAACACTTGTGTATTGTTCGGTGATGGTGCTGGAGCAGTTATTATTGGTGAAGTAGGCGAAGGTCGTGGTTTCAAATCATTCGATCTAGGCGCTGAAGGTTCTGGTGGCGAGTTGTTGACGATGCCAGCCGGTGGTTCACGTTTGCCAGCTTCAACAGAAACGTTAAGCAATAATCAACATTATATTCGTATGGGTGGACGTGAAGTATTCAAATTTGCTGTTCGTGTTATGGGTTCAGCAACAGATGAAGTTCTTCGCAAAGCTGGAATGACCAAAGACGATATCGATATCTTAATTCCGCATCAAGCGAATATTCGTATTATTCAATCTGCAATGAATCGTCTGGAATTATCAGAAGATCGTGTCATGATTAATGTAGACAAATACGCGAATACATCAGCGGCTTCGATTCCGCTTGCATTGGTAGAAGCGGTAGAATTAGGACGTATCAAAGAAGGCGACCGTGTAGTCATGGTTGGCTTTGGTGGCGGTCTGACTTGGGGCGCATCCGTATTAGTCTGGTAATTATATATATTGGAAGAGTAGAAGTAATAGGGAGGAGATTATTCCTATGGGTAAAATAGCATTTGTATTTCCAGGTCAAGGTGCGCAAAAAGTAGGTATGGCAAAAGATGTACATGATGCATTACCTCAAGCCGCACAATTATTCAAAACAGCTGATCAAACTTTAGGTTTTAGTATCAGTGAGCTTGCTTTTGAAGGACCGGAAGAGCAATTAAAACAAACAGCGAATACACAACCTGCTTTGTTAACAGCTAGTATCGCTTTACTGGAAGCTTTGAAATCTAAAAATATTACACCTGATTATGTAGCAGGACATAGTCTTGGTGAGTATAGCGCTCTTGTAGCAGCTAATGCTTTAGATTTTGAAGAAGCGGTGGCGATTGTTCGTGCACGCGGACAATTTATGGAACAAGCCGTACCATCCGGTCAAGGAGCTATGGCAGCCGTACTTGGAGCAGAACGTGAACCTTTAGCAGCATTATGTGCTGAAATTTCGGCTACAGGGCATGCTGTTGAACTTGCGAATGTGAACTGTCCTGGACAGATTGTAGTATCCGGTTCGGTAGAAGGCGTTAACGCTGCATCTGCAAGAGTCAAAGAAATTGGTGGCAAGCGCGCGATCATGCTTGAAGTCAGTGGGCCTTTCCATTCTTCATTGATGAAATCAGCGGCAGATCAATTGTCTAAGCGTTTGCAGTCGGTATCTTTCCGCGATGCTACAGTGCCTGTAGTAGCGAACGTCACAGCAACAACCGTTACCACAGCAAGCGAGATTCAAGCATTACTGGTAGAACAGGTATACTCTCCTGTATTATGGGAAGATAGTGTTCGCTTTCTGATCAATGAAGGTGTGGATACTTTTATCGAAATTGGTCCTGGGAACGTATTGACAGGATTGATCAAAAAAATAGATAAAAATGTGCGCTTGATTAATATAAGCAGTCTGGAAAGTATAGAAGCACTTCAAGTGGAAGTATAATCTTCCCTCCAGAAGCCGGATCAGATGATTCATTTGAAAAGGAGATGCGTATGTTATGAGTAAGCCACTTCAAGGACAAGCTGCTTTGGTTACAGGAGCTTCGCGAGGAATAGGTCGTAGTATTGCGCTTGCACTAGCAGAAGCTGGAGCAGATATCGCAGTTAACTATGCAGGTAGTGAAGATGCTGCTAACGAAACAGTACGTCTGATCGAAGAATTAGGTGTCAAAGCTTTTGCAGTTCGCGCCAATGTAGGTATTGCTGCGGAAGCAGAAGCAATGGTCAAACAAGTTAATGAAACATTTGGTAAAATCGACATTTTGATTAATAATGCAGGTATTACCCGTGATAACCTGATCATGCGAATGAAAGAAGACGAATTTGATCAAGTGATTGAGACGAATCTCAAAGGCGTATTCAATTGCCTCAAAGCGGTGACTCGTCCCATGATGAAACAACGTTACGGTCGCATTATTAATATTTCTTCTGTAGTTGGTGTACTGGGTAACCCCGGTCAAGCTAACTATGTCGCAGCCAAAGCAGGTGTGATTGGTTTAACCAAAGCGTCGGCAAAAGAATTAGCTTCACGTGGCATCACAGTGAATTGTGTGGCGCCCGGATTTATTGCAACAGATATGACGGATGAACTGAGTGAAGAACTGCGTAACAAAATGCTAGAAGGGATTCCGCTTGCACGTCTCGGTCAACCCGAGGAAATTGCATCGGTTGTTTCTTTCCTGGTATCACCAGCAGCTTCTTACATGACAGGACAGACGCTTCATGTGGATGGCGGTATGTACATGTAAAAGAAGTACAATATCCCTTTTAGGGATATGTGGCTTTTTGCGTGTGATTTTCGTATAATACTTTGGAAGAGGAGGTGAAACGGATGTCTGATGTTTTGGATCGTGTAAAACGCATCGTTATTGACCGTTTGGGAGCTGACGAAGCTGAAATTAAATTAGAATCATCTTTTAAAGATGATCTTGGAGCAGATTCGCTTGATGTAGTGGAACTGGTTATGGAATTGGAAGATGAGTTTGACTTGGAAATTTCTGACGAAGATGCGGAGAAAATTACGACCGTAGGTGAAGTTGTAACTTACATACAATCTCATACCTAAGGCTTAACAAAAGTCCCGTTACCTGCTTGTTAGCGGGCCGGGACTTCTCCTCATTTTGGCGTCTTTTGTCTTTTGGATGGAACAAAAAATATACACATGCAGTCGATATAGAGGTGAATGTGTTTGAAGCATAGAGTAGTAATTACAGGCTTGGGAGTTATGACTTCCCTTGGTAAAGATAAAGATACATTTTGGAATAATATTATTACCGGTCAATCCGGTGTAAGTACCATTGAAAGTTTTGATGTCAGTGGCTATCCTACGCAAATTGCTGCCGAAGTCAAAGACTTCAATGCAGAAGATTATATGGAACGCAAAGAAGCACGTAAAATGGATCGGTTTGTTCAATTTGCAGAAGCAGCAACTGTAGAAGCATTAAAAGACAGTAAGCTTAATATTGCAGAAGATACTGATCCTGAACGTGTAGGGGTTATTATCGGATCTGGTATTGGTGGTCTAGGAACATTTGAAGATCAACATGCTATTCTGATGGAAAAAGGACCTAAACGGATTAGTCCATTCTTTATTCCAATGATGATCGCTAATATGGCTTCTGGTCATGTATCTATTCTTCACGGCGCAAAAGGACCAAACTTGGCTCCTGTAAGTGCTTGTGCAAGTGGTAGTCATGCGATTGGAGATTCATTTAAATTTATTCGTGATGGTGAAGCAGACGTTATGATCACTGGTGGTGCTGAAGCAACGATTCGTCCTTCGGGATTGGGTGGTTTCTGTGCGATGCGTGCGATGTCTACACGCAACGATGAAGCAACAACAGCAAGTCGTCCGTTTGATACCGGTCGTGATGGATTTGTAATGGGTGAAGGTTCAGGAATTATGATTCTTGAATCGTTGGAACATGCTCAAAAGCGTGGTGCTCATATCTATGCTGAAGTAATCGGTTATGGATTAAGCGCAGATGCTCATCATATGACAGAGCCTGATCCTGATGGCCCAGCTCGTTGTATGAAAATGGCAATTCGCAGTGCAGGAATTACACCGGAAGATATTGATTATATCAATGCTCATGGTACATCTACTCCTGTAGGCGATAAGTCCGAAACGAAAGCAATCAAATTGGCATTAGGCGATCATGCGTATAACATCGCTGTAAGTTCGACCAAGTCGATGACAGGTCATTTATTAGGAGCAGCTGGTGGTATCGAAGCTGTAATCTGTGCACTATCTTTAGAAAATCAGATTATTGCTCCAACGATCAATTTGCATGATCAAGATCCTGAATGTGATTTAGACTATGTGCCGAATGAAGCGCGTAAAGCAGATTTGAATGTAGTAATGTCCAACTCTTTTGGATTCGGGGGGCATAATGCCTCAATCATCCTGAAGAAATTTGAAGTGTAAGGAGTCAGTTTCTTGAACGGAGATGTGAAACAGCTACAACAGCAAATTCAAATCCAATTTCAAAACCGTCAATTGCTCAAACAGGCGTTCACTCATGCTTCTTATGTGAATGAACATCGGTTTAGTCAGCATCAAGATAATGAGCGTCTCGAATTTTTGGGCGATGCGGTTTTGGAATTGACAGTGTCGGAGTACCTGTACAATGCATATCCTGAGCGTCCTGAAGGTGAACTTACGAAATTGCGTGCAGCGATTGTATGCGAACCTTCGTTAGTGAAATTTGCAGAAGCGCTCGACTTTGGCAGATACGTTTTGCTTGGCAAAGGAGAAGAATTGACAGGCGGACGTCAGCGTCCAGCACTGCTCGCTGATGTTTTTGAATCTTTTATTGGAGCATTATATCTGGATCAAGGCTTAGAAGCTGTGAAGTCTTTTCTAAACGCACATGTATTCTCAGGCATTTCTCCAGGTGGGCAGTTCCAGATGATGGACTTCAAGACCGAGCTTCAGGAATTAACTCAGCATCACAATATGGGAGTACTGGAGTATCGTATTATTGAAGAGAAAGGCCCTGCACATGAGCGGGAGTTTGTCTCGGAAGTATGTATGGGAGAAGAGAGTTTAGGTCAGGGAGCCGGGCGTTCTAAAAAAGAAGCAGAGCAACGGGCAGCTGCCGCGGCATTGAATCGGTTGAAGTTGAAATAACCGTTCTCTTTTCTGACAATTACAGGACAAACAAAGAGCAAAGAGCAGTCACAGCCAGCTTGCGTGAATCAAGAGGCATCGACCGCTTTTTGCTCTTTTTCCATTGATGAAGCAGCAGGTAATTATGCTACAATAGCAGTAGAGGTGAACAACGAACTATGTTCCTGAAAAGAATAGAATTAGCAGGATTTAAATCTTTTGCTGATAAGACAGAAATGGAATTTGTAAAAGGCATTACCGCCGTTGTCGGACCAAACGGTAGCGGTAAAAGTAACATATCTGACGGAATCCGCTGGGTGCTTGGTGAGCAAAGTGCCAAGTCTCTTCGTGGTGGCAAAATGGAAGATATCATTTTTGCAGGTAGCGATAGTCGAAAAGCAGTCAGCTATTCAGAAGTATCGCTGACACTCGACAATGAAGATCAGACATTACCGCTTGATTTTGGTGAAGTCACGATTACACGTCGTGTACATCGTAGTGGAGATAGCGAATATTTGATCAACAAACAATCGTGTCGTCTCAAAGACATCACCGAGTTATTTATGGATACAGGAATCGGGAAAGAAGCATATTCGATTATCGGGCAAGGACGGATTGAAGAAATACTAAGTACTCGTTCTGAAGATCGACGGGGTATTTTTGAAGAAGCATCAGGTATTGTAAAATACAAATCTCGTAAAAAAGACGCTGTTCGCAAATTAGATGATACCGAGCAAAATTTATTGCGTATTTATGATCTTGTGCATGAGCTTGAAGATCAAATAGAACCGCTCAAAGAACAATCGACCAAAGCGATTCATTTCAAAGAACTGAAAGAAGAACTTAAACATAAAGAAATCTCTCTCTATGTTCATGGGATTGAACGGATTCATACAGCTTGGAGTACAGCAAGTGCCAAAATGGCTGAACTGGAAAAAGTACAACAACGACTAGCTAGTGTCGTATCCGGTCATGATGAGAAGCTTGAAAATGAACGTGGTGCTCTACGTGAAGCGGAAGAAGCCGTAGAAACATTACAAGGACTGTTGTTGCAATATAGCGAGCAGACAGAGAAGTCTGAAGGTCTGGGCGAATTACTCAAAGAACGCCGCCTTAATTTAGAGCAAAATCAAAAGCAATTAGGTGTAGCGTTAGAGCGTAGTGAAGAACGTACCAGTCAGCGCACAGATGAAAGTCAACAGCTACAGACCAAATTTGCCACATTAACCAAGCAGTTACATGAACTACAACAAATGATTGCTCAAGAAGAAAATAGTTTGTTGCAGATTAATGGTGGTATTGGACAGCATCAAGAAGAAAGTTTAAAAGGTGAACTTTTGGAATTGATGAATACAATGGCACAAGCTCGTAATGAAATTCGGTATGCTGATCAACAGACAGAGAATACTCAGCGGCGGATGGTACGAGCTGAAAGTGAATCGGGTAAATGGCAGACGGAGAAAAAACGGCTTGAAGATAGCAAAGCCGCTTCAGCAGTACAAACCGATAAGTTAGCCAAAGAAATCGCTAAAGTACGTGTTGATTATATTCAACATAGTGAGCAATTGCATAAATTGCAAAAGTCTGGCGAAGAAATGCAGACAGCGATTCGCAAATGGGAACAGCGCCGTGAAGCGTTGATATCTCGCCGTGATACGATGCAGGAAATGCAAGAAGATTTCGAAGGCTTTATGCTAGGAGTCAAAGAAGTACTCAAAGCTTCGCGTAATTCTCAGCTTCAAGGTGTACACGGAGCTGTTGCTGAACTTATTACAGTTCCTGAAAAATTAGAACTGGCTATGGAGACAGCACTAGGCGCGTCCGTACAGCATGTCGTTATGGAAAATGAAGAAGTATCGCGTAAAGCGATCGCTTTTTTGAAGCAACGTCAATTAGGCAGAGCTACATTTTTGCCACTAGATGTTATTCGTCCACGTAAAATGCAAGACAATGATAAACGAACGGCTGAGAGCTCAGAAGGCTTTGTTGGTATCGGTGCTGAGCTTGTAGGTTATGATGAGCGTTATGCTGCGATCGTAGGCAGTCTGATCGGTAGTGTAGTTATAGCAGAGACGTTAGAACAAGCCAACCGTATAGCAGGGAAATTAGGTTACCGTTACCGGATCGTCACGCTTGAAGGTGATGTGGTAAACGCGGGTGGATCGATGACCGGTGGTAGTCAACACAAAAAGAACAACAATCTACTAGGACGTAAGCGTCAACTTGATCAACTAGAACATGAGATTGTTGAAAGTGAATCGCAAGTCAAACGTCTGCAAAAAGAAATTATCGATGTGCAAAAACGATTACAAGATCATGAAAATCGTCTGGATCAATTGCGAGCAGATGGTGATCGCAAACGTACAGAAGAACAGCAAGTTGCAGGTGAACTCAAACAAATCGAACATGAGTTACGTCATGTGAATGAACAATATGAATTATACGGGCAAGAGAAAAGCAGTTATACCGAAGAGTTAGCCACTATTGCCAAAGCTCGTAAAGAAGCAGAACAGAAACTGATTGAATTGCAAAAGCAAGAGCAGGCGATTCAAGACGGTATTCAAAATGCAGAAAAAATGCGTAAATCAAATGAGTCTGCTAAAGAGCAATTGCAAGAAAAAGTGACTGATCTCAAAATTCGTGAAGGTAAGCTCAGTCAGGAAATATTTTCGCTGGAAGAGCAGTTGTCTCGTTCACAGGAAGAATCGCAAGATTATGGTCAGGAGTTACAGAGCAATCGTGACCAACTGGCTATGATTGTCAAAGATTTGGAAAAAAATGAACGAGAACAAAAGCGTCAGCGTGAAGAATTGGAACGTCTACGCCGTAAACGTACAGAGACCAGCGAACAACTAGAGTTAAAACGTGCAGAACGTGCGCGATTACAACAAAAGTTAGAACTGGAAGAAAACGAAACGCGCGAACAACGAAATGAACTCAAAGTCGTTGAAGATGAACTTCGCAAAATAGAGATTCAAGTCAATCGTCTGGATGTAGAGTTGGAAAATATTCTAGCTAAATTACGCGAAGATTATGAACTCACTTACGAAATGGCAAAAAGAGATTATGAATTACCTGAAGATATCGAGTTTGCTGAAAAAGAGGTACGTCATCTCAAATCTAGAATTACCAACTTGGGTGAAGTCAATCTAGGAGCGATCGAAGAATATCAACGCGTCAATGAACGCTATGAGTTTTTAACACTTCAACAAAATGATCTGGTTGAAGCCAAAACAACGCTATATCAAGTTATTCGCGAAATGGATGAAGAAATGTCCAAACGTTTCAAAGTTACATTCGATGCGATTCGTGGTCAATTTGGAACGGTCTTCAGTAAATTATTTGGGGGCGGTCGTGCTGATCTTGTATTGATTGATCCTGAACGTATGCTAGAAACAGGGATTGATATTGTGGCACAACCACCGGGTAAAAAATTGCAAAATCTACAACTGCTTTCTGGTGGAGAACGTGCTTTAACTGCGATGGCATTATTATTTGCAATTTTACAAGTCAAACCTGTACCTTTCTGCGTACTGGATGAAGTAGAAGCAGCACTTGATGAAGCGAATGTCGTGCGGTTTGCACAGTATTTAAGAGAGTTTTCAGGACTTACCCAGTTTATCGTAGTCACTCATCGTAAAGGCACGATGGAAGAAGCTGACGTGCTCTATGGAGTCACCATGGAAGAAGGCGGCGTATCGAAGCTAGTTTCTGTCAAATTAGATGATGAAGAAGCAGATATTGCGTAATAATCATTCTTTTTGAACGACAGCATATTCGTATACAGCGATAACGATTGAAGTAACCTCAATACCGTTAAGATATCTAGCGTGATGTACAGGATCGTTAGATATCTTGATATTAAGCACTTTACACTATAGATCATCTGGAGGAATCTCATGAGCTTTTTTAAAAAGTTAAAAGAAAGTATTTCTACAAAAACAGAAACAGTAACCAAACAGTTCCGTGATGGTCTGGAAAAAACACGTAAAGGGTTTGTCGAAAAAGTATCTGACCTTGTGATTCGTCGCAAAAAAATCGATGAAGAATTTTATGAAGAATTAGAAGAGATCCTAATTGGAGCAGATGTGGGCGTCAACACAGTGATGGAACTGATTGATGATCTTCGTGATGAAGTGCGTATTCGTAGAATCGAAAATGCTGCTGAACTACAACCTGTATTATCTGAGAAATTAACAGGTTTACTTCGTGGAAACGAAAATACAGGCTTAAATATGCAACCAAGTGGAATTACAGTCATTCTATTTGTTGGTGTAAATGGTGTTGGTAAAACAACAACAATTGGTAAAATGGCACATCGTTTCAAACAAGAAGGCAAAAAAGTACTACTGGCAGCAGGAGATACATTCCGCGCCGGAGCTATCGAGCAATTAGAAGTATGGGGTCAACGTGCAGGGGTAGAAGTCATCAAGCAACAATCAGGTTCTGATCCGGCAGCCGTAATGTACGATGCTGTACGTGCAGCTAAGCAACGTGGAGCAGATGTATTGTTATGTGATACCGCAGGACGTTTACAAAATAAAAGTAATCTAATGGATGAGTTGAATAAAATTTTCCGTGTTATTCAACGTGAAATTCCAGACGCTCCGCATGAAGTACTGATGGTATTGGATGCGACAACAGGGCAGAATGCATTAAGTCAGGCTAAATTATTCGGTGAGAAAAGTGGCGTGACTGGTCTGGTACTGACCAAGTTAGATGGAACAGCTAAAGGCGGAATTGTTGTTGCGATTCGTCAAGAATTAGATTTACCTGTGAAATTTGTAGGTCTGGGTGAGAAGATCGATGATCTACAACCATTTGATAGTGAGCAATTTGTACATGCTCTATTTGCTGGTTTGATTCAAGAAGAGGAAGAGACAGAACAAGCCGACTCTAAAGAGTAAGTAAGAATAGCAAAACTAGCATCTGAATTAGCAACTACGTTATACTGGAAGTATAAGATATATCATTTCAGACAGTAGCCGTCGAACATTATAATAAGAGATAACGTTCGCTGGCTACTGTTTTTTTATATCTAATAGACACCAATTTGTTTGGTATACATAACCTTTACGCATCAAGTAGATATAGTAGATTTGGGATATTGGTTAGGAGAAAGGAAGTGAATTATGGCTGATACACATACTTATAGCCGTAAAGAAGAAGTAGCTAATGCTGTAACTCATGGTATAGGAGCTGCTCTTAGTATTGCTGCCCTTGTTATTTTGATTGTATTTGCTACATTAAAAGGTAGCCCGTGGCATGTAGTCAGTTTTACGATTTATGGAGTTAGTATGTTGTTGTTATATATTAGCTCAACATTGGTTCATGGATTTAGAGATGGCAAAGCCAAAGATTTGTTTGAAATTTTTGATCATTCAGCGATTTATCTATTTATTGCAGGCACATATACACCTTTAATGCTTATTGTTGTTAAAGGAGTTCTAGGTTGGAGTATTTTTGGAATCGTATGGGGTATAGCTATTTTGGGCTGTGCGTTCAAAGCGTATTTCGTTAAACGGTTTTTATTTATGTCGACGATTTTTTATATTTTAATGGGCTGGTTAATCGTTGTCGCTTGGGAACCGTTAACGACCAATATGGCAAGTGGTGGTATTATTTTACTCGCTATTGGCGGACTGATGTATACACTTGGAACGATCTTTTATGTATGGCGCGGATTTCCTTTTCATCATGCGGTCTGGCATCTATTCGTACTCGCAGGAAGCATTTTGCATTTCTTTATGATTTTATTTTATGTGTTGCCGATTCATCTATAAGAATGAAATCGACGTAAAAAGTTCATATTTTGGTCTTAAAATATCAATATTTTGGGTCCATTTATAAAAGTAATAAGATGTTAAGTAATTATGCTTGACATCTTATTTTATTTTTTGCTATGATATAGAACGTTGATGAGGTGTAAAGTGTTTTTCCTTGACGGAGGGAGTGCCCCAGATGAGTCAAGAGAATCGGCTCGATAAAACGACCCGTGTTAATTCATTATTTGATTTCTATGAGCTTCTGCTTACAGACAAACAGCAGATGTTCCTTAAATACTATTTTCACGATGATTACTCTCTTGGAGAGATTGCCGCAGAGTTCAGTATTAGTCGACAAGCGGTGTATGAACACATCAAACGTGCCGAGCAAGTATTAGAGATGTATGAAGAAAAGCTTGGTTTGATGGAAAAGCATTATCGTCGTTTACGCGATCTAGAAGAACTTAAAAACACATTATCTACAAGCGGAATAGCTCATGATCAGCAATCGCATATGATGGATATCGTAGAGCGCTTGGAAGGTAACGATTAATTCATATATACTTATACATGTAACGATATTCGATATAGATACACACGTAGTACATTTAGGTGAAATAAACGGAGGTGAAGACACATGGCATTTGAAAGCTTAACAACACGACTGCAAAACGTATTTAGCAAACTTCGCGGTAAAGGTAAAGTATCTGAAGAAGATGTAAACGAAGCAATGCGCGAAGTACGGTTAGCGTTGCTTGAAGCAGACGTTAATTTCAAAGTCGTTAAAGAATTCATTTCCAAAGTAAAAGAAAAAGCGGTCGGTACAGATGTGATGGAAAGCTTCACACCTGGCATGGTTATTATCGACATTGTTAATAAAGAATTGACCGAGTTGATGGGTGGAACACAGTCCAAACTTGCCAAAGCAGCCAAACCACCAACAGTGATTATGATGGTTGGTTTGCAAGGTGCTGGTAAAACAACCACATCCGGTAAACTAGCTAAAATGCTTCAAAAACAAAATCATCGTCCACTACTGGTTGCAGGCGATATTTATCGTCCGGCAGCGATCAAGCAGTTGCAAGTACTGGGAGAGCAAATCAATGCGCCTGTATTTACAATGGGAGATCAGACAAGTCCAGTTGAAATTGCTCGTCAAGCGTTGCAAGAAGCCAAAACGAACAATAATGATTACGTGATTATTGATACAGCAGGTCGCTTGCATATTGATGAAGAATTAATGGATGAATTACGTCAGATTCATGAATTAACGAATCCAGACGAAGTGCTGTTAGTTGTAGATGCGATGACAGGTCAGGATGCAGTTAATGTAGCCGAGAACTTTAACAGTCAATTGCAATTAACAGGTGTAGTATTGACCAAGCTTGATGGAGATACTCGTGGTGGTGCAGCATTGTCTGTCAAAGCCGTAACAGGTTGCCCGATCAAATTCACAACACTTGGTGAAAAGCTAGACGCTATGGAAGCTTTCCATCCAGAACGTATGGCTTCACGTATTCTAGGTATGGGTGATATGTTATCACTGATCGAAAAAGCTCAAATGAATATCGATGAAGACAAGGCAAAAGAAATGGAACGCAAAATGCGTAATGCCGAGTTCACATTCGAAGATTTCTTAGAGCAAATGGATCAAGTGAAAAAGCTTGGACCGCTTGATCAGATTATGGACATGATTCCTGGTATGGGAAAAATGAAAAATCAAAATCTACAAGTAGATGATAAGCAAGTAGGACGTATCGAAGCGATTGTTCAGTCGATGACTGTTCAGGAGAAACAACATCCAGAAGTGATTAATCATAGTCGTCGTAAGCGGATTGCTACAGGGAGCGGAACGTCTGTTGCAGAAGTAAACCGTCTGATCAAGCAGTTCGATGAGATGCGCCGTATGATGAAGCAGTTCTCGGATATGATGGATCCTAAGGGCGGCGGCAAAAACAATAAAATGATGAAACAAATGCAAAAAATGGGTGGTAAAGGAATGAAATTTCCTTTCCGTTAAGCCCAGGAAATGCAATGTATATACTATTGAACTAATTTGAAGGAGGTGAATTTTCGTGGCAGTACGTATTCGTCTAAAACGCATCGGTGCTCATAAAGCGCCTTTCTATCGTATCGTGGTTTCCGATTCTCGGTCCCCTCGTGATGGCCGTTTCATCGAAGAAATCGGTACTTATAATCCAATTGCAGAACCTTCTGTAACTAAGATTGATGAGGAAAAAGCTCTTCAATGGCTTCAACAAGGAGCACAAGCTTCTGATACCGTTCGCAACTTGCTTAGCAAAGCGGGCGTTATGAAAAAGTTTCATGAGCTTAAACAGCAAAAATAATTGCTGATTCGGAGGAGAATCTATGGAACAATTAGTAATGGTTATTGCTAAAGCTCTCGTGGATCATCCCGATGATGTAAAAGTGAACGTTGTGGAAAAAGAGAACTTGATCGTATACGAACTTAGCGTCCATCCGGACGATGCCGGTAAAGTCATCGGCAAGCAAGGACGTATCGCCAAGGCTCTCCGCACGGTCGTTACATCAGCAGCAGTCAAGACTAATAAACGGGTGACCGTTGATATAATGTCTTAAAAATATACGAAAGAGGGTTAGGATGATGTCCTAGCCCTTTTTCGTACATTTTCAATCAAATTTAAGGTAATATAGCATCAATGATAGATTATTTGTTAGAGGAGAATAACATGACTGAACAATTTTTAACGGTAGGTAAAGTAGCTAATACACATGGTATCCGTGGAGAACTCAAAATCTATCCAAATACCGATTTTGCTGAAATTCGCTTTGCAGAAGGTAAAAAGCTATGGATGATCAATGAAGAAAATGGCAGTAAATTAGAAGTTCAAATTGTAAGCTCTCGTTTGCAAAAAAATATGTATGTGGTTCGTTTTAAAGGATTCAGCAATATTAACGAAGTAGAGAAATATAAAGGCTGGACATTGAAAGTATCTAAAGATGATACGATCGAGCTAGAAGAAGACGAATTTTATTTCCACGAGATTCTAGATTGTGAAGTATTTACTGAAGAAGGAACCAAAATCGGTAAAATCGTAGATATTTTAAAACCGGGTGCTAATGATGTATGGGTCGTCCGTCCAGATAAAGGCGAAGAAGTATTGATTCCTTATATCCATGATGTCGTGCTTGATATTAATGTAGAAGAGAAAAAAGTACTGATCCATGTGATGGAAGGTCTTTTGGAATGATGAAGATCGATGTGCTGACGTTATTTCCAGAAATGTTTACCGGTGTTTTTGGTTCTAGCATTCTGGGTAAAGCAGCAGCAAAAGGCATTGTAGAATTGAATGCTATTAATTTCCGCACGTATTCTAAAAGCAAACATGGTACTGTAGACGATACACCTTATGGTGGAGGCGGGGGAATGGTACTCAAGCCAGAGCCTATTTTTGATGCTGTAGAAGATTTAGCACCTGCGTCTACTTCTACATCTCCACGTATTATTTTGATGTGTCCACAGGGAGAGCCATTTACGCAGCACAAAGCTGAAGAACTTGCTCAAGAAGAACATTTGATTTTTATCTGTGGTCATTATGAAGGTTACGATGAGCGCATTAGAGAGCATCTAGTGACCGATGAGATATCAATCGGTGATTATGTACTTACTGGTGGGGAAATACCCGCTATGGCGGCTGTAGACAGTATTGTGCGCCTTTTACCAGGGGTATTAGGAAATGCTAACAGTGCAGTGACCGATTCATTCAGTACAGGGCTGTTAGAATATCCACATTATACGCGTCCTGTAGAATATAGAGGAATGAAAGTACCTGATATTTTATTATCCGGTCATCATGCCAATGTAGAGAAGTGGCGGCGTGAACAATCGTTACTGCGTACATTAGAACGTCGTCCAGAATTGCTAGAACAGGCTGATTTGACAACCAAAGAGCGCGAGTGGCTCAAAAATCAGCGTAACTAAATATACATCAGAATTTCGCTGTAGGAAGATCTTCATCGATCCCTTATAGGGAAATTCTTTTTTATGTATACCCTATATACATAGGTGCAATAATAAATAAGCTCAAGTTATGATTTAGAGCATAAGATTGAGCCTACAGTAAGAGCGCTCATAACAAGGTAACAAAGATAGGAGTTCAGACATCATGAATGAATTGCAGCAGGAGTATTCACAATGGTTAGATCGGTTAAGCAGTGACTTGCGCAGTCAAGGATATGCTTCGGTATTAAATAAAGAGTTTGTAGAGCGTGATGCTACGATCGTACTGAATCATTTATTACCGGAATTTACACATCTGATCTATATTGAAGTCGAATCATATAAAAAATATTTTATTGCTGATTATAGCGGTCGCAATACAGTAGTAAAATTAATTGATCGTAGTATCGATCACCAAAAAACAGCCAGACTTCGCACATTAGAAAATAGTCGCTTAACCGATCATTATCTATTTGAGCAAGAAATCAATCGTTTGAAAAGTCTGCAATCTTTATTAGAACATAGCGACTTTGAGTAAGCAGCAATGACGAGGCATACTTATAGCTGATCTCAAATAATCAACTATTTTATAATTTTTTTGAAAAAGTATTGTTATTCTATGATGTTCTATGATAGTATTAGACTGTTGTGTGAATCTGATGGTCCTCTACGATCAATGATGAGGAATTATTCCCTGAGACGTATGAACATCTGTGTGGAAGGAGGAAGTTATTAATGAATATCATTCAAGAAATTACTCAAGATCAACTTCGTAAAGATATCCCTAATTTCCGTGCAGGAGACACTTTAAAAGTGCATGTTAAGGTAATTGAGGGTACTCGCGAACGTGTTCAGTTGTTCGAGGGAGTTGTAATCAAACGCCAAGGTGGCGGCATCGGTGAAACTTTTACAGTACGTAAAATTTCTTACGGTGTAGGTGTGGAAAGAACTTTCCCAGTAAATTCACCTAAAATCGATAAACTAGAAGTAGCTCGTCGTGGTAAAGTTCGCCGTGCGAAATTGTACTATCTTCGTGAGCTTCGCGGTAAAGCAGCTAGAATTAAAGAATTGCGTCGTTAATCCTTTCGGATACGCGATTGAGAAGGGCTTGGTGAAACAAGCCCTTTTCGTTATTTTTAAGCTGTTATTTATGATAATGATTAACATCCGATTCCGCCGGACAGCCTTTATACACGGCTGTAGACGGGATTTTTTGTATTTCTTGACGAATAGAATCCTTCAAAATTTGGTTTTTATAAAATTGTGTGTAAAATAGATAGAGTGAAATCGTATAGGTACTTGGTATACACTACATAAGGCTTAGCCGGATATGGTAGTCAGTACATATACAAAGCGCCAATTCAACCAGGAAAGAAGGCATGGCCTATGGAGCAAGACACAAAACCATCTAACAATGAAGTACATGCAGCAAATACGACAGAAGTACAAGAACCTGTCAACACAGGAACTCCAGATTCAGGAACGATTCAACCTGAAAAGAAAAAGAAAAGTGAAACGAAAGAGTGGATCAAAGCGATCGTGGTTGCTTTGTTGCTCGTTGTCGTTATCCGCTGGTTCTTGTTTGAACCGTTTATTGTAGACGGTCCATCCATGCAACCGAATTTTCATACAGGTGAACGTGTGATCGTGAACAAAATTCTGTATGATATCCGTACCCCGCAACCTGGAGAAGTGGTTGTACTGAAAGTACCTTCTCAAAATCGTGACTTTATCAAACGTGTAATTGCTGTTGCTGGAGATACCGTCAAAGTAGAAGGCGATAAAGTAACCGTTAATGGTAAAGAAATCAGTGAGCCTTATATCCAAGCTGCATTAGATAAGGCACATGCACAAGGTAGCGATTATAATATCAATAATTTCCCAACAGAGAACTTCCCTGATGGAACAGTACCGGCAGGTCATGTATTTGTTATGGGAGATAATCGCTCCAACAGTCAAGACAGTCGTATGATCGGTTATATACCGCTTGGAGATATTATTGGACGTGCAGATGTTATTTTCTGGCCGTTTAGTGATGCGAAGTGGGTTGAACAATAAAGCTGCCTAACATATATGGATAGCTAATTTAAAGAAGTAAGGGGGAAAACCGATGGCTATTCAATGGTTTCCCGGACATATGACAAGAGCACGTCGCCAGATCGAATCGAAGCTTAAATTGATCGATATGGTTATTGAACTCGTGGATGCACGTCTGCCACTCTCCAGTCGTAATCCGATGATTGATGAGATTTTGCAGGGCAAACCGAGAATGATTATTTTGAACAAATCCGATTTGGCTGATCCTAAAGTAACTGCCGAATGGGTTGAATATTTTAAGCAAGAAGGACATGCTGTTCTTCCTTTAGACTCAGCAAGCGGACAAGGTATCAAAGAAATTGCTGAACGCTCTAAAGTATTGCTCAAAGACAAGCGCGACAAACGTGCAGCTAAAGGAATGAATCAACGTCCTATGCGCGGATTAATTGTAGGTATTCCGAATGTAGGTAAATCGACACTAATCAATCGCCTTGCTGGAAAAAGTATTGCTTTGACAGGTGATCGTCCAGGTGTAACCAAAGGACAACAGTGGATCAAAGTAGGAACAGAAATGGAATTGCTAGATACACCTGGTATTCTATGGCCTAAATTTGAAGATCAAATTATCGGTTATAAGCTGGCTGTAACAGGCGCTATTCGTGAAGAAATTCTAAATGTAGAAGATGTTGCTTACTTCGGTATGAAATACATCTGTCAGCATTATTGGGACAATATCGCTGAACGTTTTGAATTATCTGAACAACCACAAGATTTTGAAAATCCGAATGAAATCGTAGAAATTATGGAAGAAATCGGACGCAAACGTGGTTGCTTAATGAGTGGTGGACGTATTGATTTAGAAAAAGCATCCAAAGTCATATTACGTGAATTGCGTGCAGGTAAAATGGGACGAATCTCCATGGAGACTCCTTAAGTATTGGAGGAATCATCATGTCAGAATTGTTAAAGTATGAACGTGAATGTCTAATGGAAGGTTACCATTATATTGCTGGTGTAGATGAAGTGGGTCGAGGATGTCTGTTTGGTGATGTGATCGCTGCTGCGGTGATTATGCCAGAAGGTGTAATCATTGAAGGCGTGAACGACTCCAAAAAGCTATCTGAGAAAAAGCGTGAGCAACTCTATGATCAGATTATGGAGCAAGCACTTGCTGTAGGTGTAGGTTATGTTGATGCAGCAACGATTGATGAGATCAATATTAAGCAAGCCGCTCGATTAGCAATGAAGATCGCTTTGCAACAATTAAGCGTATCTCCTGACTATATTTTAGTCGATGCTGAAAAGGTTGATCTGGATATTCCGCAACGTTCTATTATCAAAGGAGATGCGAATAGTCATAGTATTGCAGCAGCTTCTATTATCGCTAAAGTCACTCGTGATCGTCTGTGTGTAGGTGAATGGGAAGAACAATATCCTGGTTACGGGATCGCCGGACATAAAGGATATGCAACCAAAGTTCATCGTGCTCAGATTATCGCGCAGGGAATCACACCATTACATCGCAAAAGCTTTTTAGGTAATTTGTTACTGGAACAACCGACTTTATTTTAAGCATAAAAGTATTGAATTATGGTATAGAATGATTTATCATGCATCTATATTACTTTATGTGAAGATAGAAATAGACATGCCAAGGGAAGAACCCGCATCTTACTATAAAGAGCGGGTTCTTTTTTTGTACAGATAGGCGCTCATGATCAATGCCTTTTTAACCGATAAATAAGATAATCAAGCAGACGAACGTTAAATCAAAATATACATAAGCATAGACTATAAATTGTCTGTATTACTATGAATTTATTTATAGTCTACTTGTTATCTATACCTCAATGTAGGCAACGCTCAAATAGAAACAATGATAGGAGGGATTACCATGAATATTGGATCACTATTCCGTGGACTTATAGGAGATAGCAAACCAGGTGAAGCACGACAAATGGAATTGAAAGAAGGGCAAGTTGTCCGCGGAGTGGTGACAAGCGTATCTGAAGATGGACAAGAAGCTGTTGTCCAAATTCAAGGAGTCAAAGTAAGAGCCAAATTAGAGACTCCTTTACAACAAGGCGCAACCACTTTACTACAAGTACAGCCTCCTGATCAAGATGGAATGCCTGTGCTCAAACCTGTAGCAGGAAATCCAGCGAATCCTTTACCTAATGCATCTATGGGAGAAGTATTAGATTCGTTTAATTTACCAGATACCAAAGAAAATCGTGAAATGATTACTCAAATGAGAGCATCGGGTATCACACTTAATGCAGATAACGTCAAAAATATACAAGCTACTCTTTCTCAAAAGCCAGCCGGTGTACCTGTAGGAGAATGGGTACAATCTGCGGCTGTAGCTATTCAGCGAGGTCTACCTGTTACAGCACAAAGCGTGAGCGGGCTACAACAAGCGATATTCGGACCTCCGCTTCATGATCTATTAAGTAATCTGGATAATCTTGTTCGTGCTACAGTGACACAAGTACAAGACAATGCAGCCAATGTAAATACAGGCACAAATGCCAATCAAGACCCAGAGACTATATCTACAAACACATCTGGAAATAACCCGGCAGTTAACGGAAATACCAATCCAGCACAAAGCAATAACACAACGTCTGCTTTACTGGGAAAATTACAGACTGTGCTTGATCAATTAGGAAGTATAGTGGCTCAATCTGGAGATCAGGCTACAGATGCGACTGGTGGTAAATTAACTTCACCAGCTGTACCAAATCCTACTGTGCCTCAAGCACCAACAGCATCTGCTACGATGGCAACAGTCAATACTCAAGCACAGCAAGCAGATGATATCACTCCATCTGCTTCGACAACGGTTAGCCCATCGTTATCTGCAACAACAGATGATGCCGAACCTGTTACAGCGAACTCTACAAATACAGCATCAACAGTCAATCCCAAAGTTCAAACCACAGAGCCCTGGTTAGGTCGTGTGCTGAAATTACTAGGAGCAGAGCATGAACAACAGATGGTACGTGCAAGTGTCAATAACTCTTCACCTGAAGCAGTAGCTACACGCACTGAGCAGACACCAGCATCTCTAAATGCTAATGGGCTAACGCAAGCACAGGCATCTTTAGATCCGGCAACGTCTCGTAATGGAAATCCAGCTCTTGCGCCTAATGTACTGAATAGTACATTAAATAATGGAGTAGAAGAGCAATTACCTGCACCTGCGTCTCGTGTTGCGAATCCTGCGAATCCGAATGCACTGCAACAAACAGCAGCTAATGAGTTACTAATAGATCCAGAAGTAGAATTAAACAATCCAGCAACTAGCAAACAAGCCACTACCAATGCACAGACAGTAGTGAACGGGCAAAATACACCAACAGATGATCTTTTACCGAATGCTGCTCTGTTGAAAAATGCTAATAGTCTAGAAGCCACCAATCCGGCTCATATCGCTCAACAGATGGCTTCTCATACAGATGATGCGGCTAGTAAAGCTCAAGATACTTTAAAAGGGCTTTTGCTTCAATTAACTGCCGCAGATGATGTGCCACCTGCACTGAAAGATGCTGCACAACAATTGGTTCAGCAATTAACCGGTCAGCAATTATTATTAAATACTGATCGTACAGCACCATTTGCACAAGTGACGATGTTTGTCCCGTTTAGAGGACCAGATGGACAAGAAACGGCTTCTGTACAGATTCAGTCTCGTCGTGGCCCTAAAGGAGAACTAGACGCTTCTAACTGCCGTCTATGGTTCGATCTCGATATGCATTCATTAGGACCAACACTTGTCGATGTGCATGTAGTAGACAAAATTGTGACTCTTAAAGTGCATAATGATCTAGAACAGCTTGCTCCGCTTGTCGAAAGTAAACGCGAAGAGATGGCTAGCGCTATGGGAGCGCTCGGATACCAATTGCTATCGCTCAAAGTAGATACGATGCCAGTTCGATCAGATACAGTGAACGACAATAGTCTTGGCATGTCAGATAGCGATCTTTTACAACGGTATGCACCGCCTGATTACAAAGGGGTGGATATG
This sequence comes from Paenibacillus sp. KACC 21273, assembly GCF_028736095.1. Classification (NCBI taxonomy): domain Bacteria; kingdom Bacillati; phylum Bacillota; class Bacilli; order Caryophanales; family Paenibacillaceae; genus Paenibacillus; species Paenibacillus sp. KACC 21273. Next base: position 3,480,631 of record NZ_CP117876.1, on the reverse strand, counting down.
AAAATATGAATAAACCCAAAGACGATATGGCCATGAGAGCCAAAAGAGCAGTTGCGCTCAAATACGATCCGAATCAGAATACAGCTCCAGTAGTAGTCGCCAAAGGAAAAGGGCGTATCGCTGAAAGTATTCTTGAGAAAGCTCAAGAAGCAGGTATTGCTGTGCAACAAGATGCTGCTTTGGTAGAAGTACTGTCTAAGCTTGATCTCGATCAACAGATCCCGAGTGAACTGTTTGAACTGGTTGCCGAAATTCTTAGCTTTATTTATCGTGCAGATAAGAATTTGAGTCGAGGCGGTCGTGGTCGGTGAAAACAGATGATCGTAAATATAAAGGACGTATCGCTGAAGATACAGCAGCTTACTATTTAGAACAGCAAGGTTATCAGATCGGCTATCGCAATTGGAGCTGTCGTAGTGGTGAATTAGATATTATTGCTTACCATGAAGGCACGATTGTGATTGTTGAGGTGCGAAGTCGTACAAGTGATCTATTTGGTACACCTGCTGAATCGGTAGATTGGCGTAAGCAAAAACAAATTCGTGAAACAGCTGAAGTCTATGCTCATCAGAATCAGCAGTCTCATTTTCCTTTCCGATATGATGTGATAACGATTCAGATGAATTATTCATATCAGGTCGTAGAACTAGAGCATATTGTAGCTGCTTTTGTCTAATGGATGTCAAAATAAAATCTATTGAAAATAGAGGAAGCACCCTTTTTCAGTAAACCATCATGTATATCCGCACTGTGATCAGGAGCGAGATTTAGAAGGTTTTGAAGAAAGGGTGTTTTTTTGGTATGTATGGTAAATTATTTAGCGCTTGTTTACAGGGAATCAATGGAGTAATGGTTGAAGTAGAGACCGATTTGTCAAATGGTCTACCGATGGTAGCTATTATCGGGTTGCCAGATTCAGCTATTCGAGAATCAATCGAAAGAGTACGTTCAGCTATCAAAAATTGTGGGTTTACTTTTCCTAATCAACGAGTAACAATCAATCTAGCACCAGCCGATTTGCGTAAAGAAGGTTCGGCTTTTGATCTTGCGATTGCTATGGGGATTTTGACCACAAGTGATCAGATTATATTACCGGATGCAGAGCAAATGTTACTGATCGGAGAATTAGCATTAGATGGTACATTGCGACCTGTGCCAGGTGTATTATCAATGGTGGATACAGCTCGTCAACATGGTTTGAAATCGGTATTGGTTCCTCAAGAAAATGCAGCAGAAGCAGTATTGGTTGAAGGAATCAATGTATATGCAATTCATCATTTAAATGATTTATTTGCGGATACACCACATCAGCCTACTATCCCAAAAGATCAGTCTGCCCAGCAGGATCATATCGAATCATTTCGAATGTCTTTGCCAGGTCAACCGGAGATTGTAGTCAAACAAATCCAGACCAACGCATCTTCAAATGATCCTGTAAATACATCTCAATCTGTTAATGATATATCAGGTATAACTAAAAAGAAATCCGATCCACGTAAAGTGGTAGTGCTTCCGCCATTACTTGTGCAAAGATCAAAAAAGCAATATATCAATCATTCTGTTTCAACGATGCAAGAAGATTATGGAGATGTATTTGGACAACAACACGTGAAGCGAGCATTGATGATTGCTGCTGCGGGAATGCATAATATTTTGTTACTGGGGCCTCCGGGTACAGGGAAGACGATGCTCATTAAACGTCTACCTACGATTTTACCGGTTTTAACTGACTCGGAAGCATTGGAAGTGACTAAGATTTTTAGTGTATCAGGACGATTCAAAGACTCTAACGCTGGCTTGATCTCTGTACGTCCTTTTCGTGCGCCTCATCACAGTACAACAGTCACAGGGTTGATTGGAGGAGGAAGTATACCCAAGCCAGGAGAAGTGAGCCTAGCGCATCAAGGCATTTTATTTTTAGATGAATTGCCAGAATTTCCGAGATCGGTATTAGAAGTATTGCGACAACCATTAGAAGATCATCAAGTGACAATCAGCCGTGCGCGAGCGGTGTTTTCATTTCCAGCTAATTTCTTATTAGCAGGTTCAATGAATCCATGTCCTTGTGGATATCTTGGAAGTACGCATGCGGCTCATCCTTGTACTTGTAGCCATAGTCAGATTGCTCGTTATCGCTCCAAAATATCAGGTCCTTTGTTAGATCGGATAGATCTGCAAATAGAAGTGCCTCGACCTACTGAGCAAGACTGGCAACGGGCAAAAGCTGGCACAGAAGATATCGGTTACGATTCGGCTAGTATGCGCAAAATCGTAGAGCAAGCGCATCAGATTCAATTAAAACGATATCAGCATTTGGATATTCATTGGAATAGTGAATTGTCGGGTAAATGGTTACGTGAGTATACATTCTTATCAGATGCAGGTAATCAATTGCTAGAAACAGCATTTGAACAATTAGGTATGAGTATGCGAGCTAGAGATCGTATTTTGAAATTGGCAAGAACCATTGCTGATCTGGAAAATATGGAGCAGATAGAAGCGGTTCATATTGCAGAAGCAATTCAATATCGGCAATTGGATTTGAGTCAGCCAGTGAATGGATAAGTAGTGCTATGTATCAATAGAATATAGATCAAAGAGTGAAAAGAAGGAATGACTAATGTGATTCCTTCTTTTCTTTTTTATTCATTTGCATCATATATTCTATTTTACTGGAGTATGTGAGCAATAGATGGAATTTAAATATTGCAAAATAGACGATGATTCTTCTATAGAAGTACGGAGTGCAATATAGCCATCTGGACGGATTAATAGGAGTTCTTCACTTAATATATTGTAAATTCGATAAGCATTTCCTGCGTGATCAATGATATGATCTGTTCTCTTTGTATCAGATGGAAGTATACAATATAGTCGAAGCTGATCATGAGTAAGATTTTCTAATACAGAAGAATCAGTATGATTTACAAAAGCCAAAACTGTCCAATGTGTACCACGGAGCAGATCAAAAATATTTCCGGAAAATTCTTTGTTTTGCAGAATATCAGCATTAGGAGCACGATCTCCAGGTAATAAAAGAAGAGTATCTTTTCCAGTAAATGAAGGAGTAAGAGAACTGGAGCGATAGGAAATAGGAAGCCCGCTTGTCAGATCATCGGATACAGTACTTAAAGATTGCGACAATGATCTACTTTCAGTCACCGTTTCAGTAATTGCTTTGATTTTCTTAGAACTATCTTGAAGAACAGCTTGAGCAACAGGACGACGTTCTTCATCATAAGTATGCAGTAAAGTGGCATCTGCTCCTTGAAGGACAGCGGCTAGCTTCCATCCAAGATTGTAAATATCTTGTATACCTGTATTCATACCCTGACCTCCTGCTGGAGAATGAACATGTGCTGCATCACCAGCAAGGAACACTCTGTTGTTATGATAACATTCCACCATCCGCACATTGACTCGGTAAATAGACAACCATGATGCATGAGTGATTTTAACAAGACCTGCACCAGCACGCTGATCCAACATAGCTTGATACATTTCTAATGATGGTTCTGCGGGGTTTTGAATTTCTGTTGAAATAGTAGCTTGTAGTTGCCAAATATTTGATTTGGGTAGTGGAGTTAGTCCTAACATTCCTTCTGAAGATGTCCAAATATGAATATGATCACGATCCAGACCTTCTAATTGGATATCCCCAAGATACCACCGCTCATCATCATATGTTTCCCCAACCAGTGGCAATTGAATAAACTTACGAATATTACTTTTACCACCATCCGCACCGACTACATAACGAGCATGAATTTGCTCTTCTCCTTGTGATGTCTTGACCGTTACTGTTACTCCATTCAAATCTTGAACAAGGTTTAGAGCTTCGACTCCTAACTCGACTTGACCACCAAGAACAGCATAGCGATCACGTAATGCTTTTTCTACATCAAATTGAGCAATCCAGACTGGATTACGGTAAGGTGTCTCAAACTTACTACTGACAGCCACAGTAATAGAAGGTTTGTCTATGCTTTTACCATCTGGAGTATGATAACGAACAGGCAAATCTACAACACCTGTGTCCAAAATGTAATCAATCGCTTCCAAATCATCAACGACTTCAAGTGAACGAGGTTGAATAGCTTTGGAGCGTGATGCTACGTTATAGACGGGATTTTTATCAATGATACGATGGTTAATGTGTCGACGCGCAAGATCACAAGCAAGTGTAAGTCCTGTAGGCCCAGCTCCAACAATAAGCACATCAACAGAAGAAAATAGAGTGTCCATGTATAAAATCCTCCTTGGAATATAGCAGATTATAAATTATACTACACCGTGCAGTGTAATTAGTAAAGTGGAATCTGAATCAAATTTTGATAATATACTTAATAAGGGGGAATATGAGAATGGATACGATAGAAAATAAAAAGATTCGTAAAGGTTCTTTAGATAAACGAGCTAAAATTATTGAGGCAGCACGAGAACTTTTTTTATCTGAAGGATTTAATCAATCGAGTGTTGATGCTGTTGCTAATAGAGCAGGAGTGTCTAAGCGCACAGTGTATGATTATTATGGAGATAAACAACACTTATTACTTGCTGTTATGGAAGAAACGAGTGTAACTGTTCTGAACATGATTGAACAAGGGATTTCAGATCACCTTTTGGAATTTGATGATTTGGAGCAAGCTCTTATTTTATTTTGTGAACAAATTGTTGCCTCTGCAAATGGTTCATCTGATTACAAAGCTTTGATTCGCCTAGCTATGGTAGAGGTTGCTAATTTGCCAGAATCTTTTTATGAAAATATGGATCAAGCAACAGAGGAAAGTATTATCAAAAGATTTATAGAGTTTGGAAAAAACAAATTACTGGATATACCTGATCCTCGTATGGCTGTAAAGCACTTTGTTGCTTTAACTATTCTTCTTGTATTTAATCAGCCGAAACCTGAAGCTTTGGATCAAGAACAAGTGAAGCATATTATTACTGAAGGTGTACGCGTTTTTCTTCGTGCTTATGCGCCTACTATATAATCAAAAAGAGAAGTAGCTATAATAGCTACTTCTCTTTTCTAAGATGGCGTCATTTCTAACATACATCAAATGTGTAATCACTAAAGTATTTTTGCTCAAATATTGCCTAACGTAATCACCTGACATTAACGGTGGATCACTCTGCTATGGTAAATAATTTCGATGCCTTTATCAGCTAGACGTGGTAATATTGCTTGAACTTCTATATGTATTGTTTTTGACTCATATCTACAATATATCGATTTAACTTTTCAGCAACTGTTGCATAAAATTTTGTTCTTTTTTCCATGTGATAGCTTAATTGTATATATGACATATGTATTTATGGAATATAATGGTACTATATGATAAACATAAGAGATATGCTCTGTAAGACATAACTGTTAGTAGAGAGGAACACCTATGACTAGAAAAAGTACGTTTATTGTATTGATGGTAGTTGGTATATTTATGATTTGTACAGCGATTGGATGGGCATCTGTTAGTAAAGGCAAATCGATAACACAGACAAAGCCACTTGTGCTTGGTTATTATACTGATGCATCGCCAGCAGCATTTAATAAATATCACAGTTATATGAATCAAATGTCTACAGATACATTAAACACAGATGGATCTGGTAATCTGATTGGGAGTGTTCCTAAGCAAGCTGTTCAACAAGCGAATAAGTGGAACATCGATACATTTGCGCTTGTTTCTAACTATGGAGAAACAGATTGGGATCCAGAAGCAGCACATGACGTGATAACAGACCCCATAGCTAAGAAAAAGCTGATTTCAGGGCTTTTACAAACTGTCAAACAAAATCAATATCGAGGGGTTAATCTAGACTTTGAATCTCTTGTGCCAGCAGACCGTCAAGCACTTAGCACCTTTGTACGCGATACAGCCAAAGTCATGAAAGCTAATGGATTTCAAACGATGGTATCTGTACCGGCCAAACAGAAAGATGATCCCAAAGATGGCTGGTCTGGAGCCTATGATTATAAAGCGATCGGAAGCGCAGTAGATTGGTTACAAGTGATGACCTATGATGAACATGGCGTATGGAGTGAGCCTGGTTCTTCTGCCGGCAAAGAGTGGATACAATCTTCACTCGCTTTTGCTGTAAAGCAAGTACCTTCCAATAAAATATTAATGGGATTACCAGCATACGGTAACGATTGGAATGTTACACAGACTACACAAGAACATGATGATCAAAATGTGATGCTCAGTTGGAAAGACACTCCAGCTTTACTGGCAAAATATCATCTTACGGGTAAACGAGATAACGTTTCTGGTTCTATGATCGCACGCTATACAGATAGTCAAGGCGATCAACATGAGGTGTGGTATGAAGATGCAACAAGTATTGAGCAAAAAGCTAAACTTTCTCAGCAATATAATCTTGCCGGGGTATCTATGTACGCGATAGGGATGGAAGATCAACAGTTCTGGCAGGCAGTACAAAAAGGAGTCAGCGCAACAAAATAAATAATTATTGTATTAGCAGTAGCTGGCAGAAGAAATGTAGGATTTTCCAGTATAAACACAGTGAAATGTAAAAAAAGAACTACTCTATAGAGTGGTTCTTTTTTCATGTTCAGTTACTTCTGATATAAATACATCAAAAGTATAATGATAAAAGTATTTTTTATTGAGATATTGCCTAAAGTAACCACCTGACATTAATTGTGGATCACGAACATCTGCTGTGATGATTTCGATATCTTTGTCAGCTACACTTTGTAACATCGCTTGAACTTCTATTTCTAACTGTTCTTGACTCATATCTACAATATACTGATTTAACTTTTCAGCTACTGTTGCATAATATTGTTGTTGTAACTGAGACTTTTGTTCTTTTTCTAATTTGAGAGCCTGTTGTCGATCCAGTTCGATATCCAGTTCTGTTTTCTTTTTACGATAGTCATTTTTTAGAGCAGCAACAGTATAAGCTGGAATATCATGTACACGTCCACTTAGTACATCTATTTTGACTACATCCAGAATCTCTGTAATATATTCTTTTTCATACGATTTTAGAATAGTCTGAATCGTGACTGTAGTTAATCCAAATTCTTTTTTTAAACGATCGCTTAACCGATTGGCTGTATGAGGTTGTACAGCAGCTAATGCTTCGGTAGGAGGAAGAATGGTGACTGTTTGCTTGGCTTTGGTTTTGATCGTAAATACGATTTCATCTACTTTACGACCACTTTTGCGTTCTACATAATTGAATTCGATATCGGTACTTTTATTGATTTCTTGCTGTGCTTTGGTGATTACACGCTTTTTAAAATCAGAGTACACTGGATACTGATCTTCAATACCAAGTAATTCTTTTAAACGTTGGACTTTAAGAGTTCGTTGCCCTAACTTTTCGTATTGTTTCAACAGTTCATAAATCCGCATCGAATAAGCACTTTTCAATTTTAAAATATCGTTTAACCGAAAAGAAGTGAATTTTTCTTTCAATTGAAGCAGATAAGGTTTTAACTTGGGTGAAAATTCTACTTCGATAATACCTTCATTAGGAAAGTATTCAGCAGACGCTAACCAGTTTACTTGTAAGTTTTCATTTATGTAAAAAGGGTGCGACATTAGATTAAGCGTATATTCTTTCACTTGTGCATAAATATTTTTGTTTTTAACACCAGCTAATTTGGCGAATTCACTAATCTTAAAACGATATCGTTGAAACTCCTGATCATCAGGCGAAATAATACTAATAAGTACATAAATAATACGTAACTCTACTACACTCATTTTTAAAGGCATTTCAATAAGATCATTAGACTTTGTAACTAAATTATTTTTCTTCATATGTTATAACCTCCAAGACGTTCCTTCATTATAATAGATTATCTGTTATAAAAGTAGCTTAATCAGCACAATGATTTCCTTTGAGTTGTTTATCTTATTTTACATACCTTGTTTTTATTGTTTTAAAATATTTACTTGTTTAGCACCTAGTAAATGTGTTGGTACTCATAGCTTTGTAGTCATAAAATAAGACAAAAATAGGGTGAAAGATGGACAATTATAGGGTCAACTATAGACTAAAAGAGGGCAATTCTGAGACAGATTTAGGGTGACACTATAGACAAATGTAGGGTAGAATGCGACAAAAATAGGACAAAGTATAGACAATAGTAGGGTATACTATGGACAGAAATAGGGTCTCAATCAACGATCAATATGATCCAATAAAAGCTGAGTATAAAACGAAATGCGACAAAAATAGGGTGCTAAATAAGCAAATAATGCTTTTCTATGGACAAAAATAGGGTGATGATACAAAAATCAAAATATTGACCCTATTTTTGTCCATAGTAAAGTTAAAATGAGCTTATTTTGCTTAAAATATACCGAATACAAGCGATTTTAAAGTAAATGACCCTATATTTGTCCGATTTCAATTCATGATCAAAATCGATCCTGTATATAAAGCATTTGTACAAAGTATTTGTCAGCACACATATCAGTAACTGTTGCTATAAATGGGTAATGATTAATGTTAAAATATAGAATATACATGAAATAGATGGGAGAGTTGATGATGCAAAATAAAGCAGATCGTCTAAAAGGCGCTAGAGTTCCTCAAACGCCTGAATTAGGGCAAGATATGCAACATCGCTTACCTCCAGGGCAGACACTTACTGAAAGCTTTCCGATTTTGCATGAAGGTAGTGTACCTGAGTATGATATGAATCTATGGAATCTACGTATTTTTGGAGAAGTAGAAGAAGAGCAGTTTTTTACATTTGAAGATTTGCAAAAGCTACCTGTTACGCGTACCGTGAGCGATATTCATTGTGTAACTCGCTGGTCTAAGTTTGATACCGTATGGGAAGGTGTTAAGTTTTCAGATTTGATGAACGTACTAAAAGTGAAATCTGAAGCCAAATATGTAATGATTCATGCTGATCCTGATTATGAGACCAATGTAGCATTGAAAGATTTGATGGATGAAGATGTATTGTTAGCTTGGAATTACGATGATAAGCCTATCACAGCCAAACATGGTGGACCATTGCGTATGATTGTGCCGAAATTTTATTTTTGGAAAAGTGCAAAATGGATACGTGGCATTGAATTTATGAAAGAAGATCGACGGGGATTCTGGGAAAATCATGGCTTTCACAATGTGGCTGATCCTTTCCAAGAACAACGTTTTTCTTCAGATGAATATGAAATGCCAGAAGATGAATGGAAGTATTGTGAAGCGGACTAATCATTAGGAGCTGATAAATATGGTCATAGTATGGTATTTATTGTTTATGATAATAGTTTCTGTTCCAGGAATTTGGTATCATGTAGCGATTGGTAAACGTATAGCACATGAAGAAAAAAAAGCAGGGCGAGATCTTACGTATGAGATCAATCCTTTTACAGGTGGACGAGAGTAAATATTCTGTTAGTTGATCGTAGCAATACTGAGCACAGCTAGAATACTTAAAATAATAAGTACAAAAAAGAACCGTTCCCTAAGGACGGTTCTTTTTATTCATTGATCGAATGTGAGCCTAGAAAAGTAGATACTTGATGTATATAAATACTACTTCAAAGGGGATAAACTACAATTACAAGCTATCTACAGCTTTTTGCAGTTTAGCATCTAACATACCTTTTTCTTTGCTACCTTGGTTTAAAGAAGGTTCAAACCAATATACCACTACAGCATTACCTTTAATATATGTTGATTTGTTCAATAAGTCATAAGGAGTTTTGCTTGTTTGAGTTTTCAAATCTTCTAGACCTTTTTTAGCATCGTCAGCAGACTTGAAGCTATAAATTGAAACCGTTTCTTGTTTATTTAAATCTTTATCAGTAACAAAACGAGTTGCTTTAACATCATTCAATACCCAACTATTTTGTTCATCTGGAGCAGAAATCAAATCAATTTTTTGTGCTTTGATTGCACTAGCTACTTTATCAACAGAAATATCAGATTTAGCGCTATCTGTAGTCGTATCCGTTGTCGCTTTGTCTGTGCTTTCTGTTGCTTCGTCTGTCGCAGTTGCGTCTTCGCTTGTGCTGTTGTCGTTGTCAGTTACAGCTGTACTTTCTCCTGTTGTTGTAGAGGAGTCTGTCGCTGTAGATTCATTCGTTGTTGTTGGTGTTGTAGTGCTAGCTGGTGTTTGAGTGCTGTTATTAGAACAGCCGGCGGTCGCAGCTACAACGGTTAGTGCAAGTAGAAAAGTACTGATTTTGAGTTTCATAAAATGGACCTCCTGTTTGTTAAGTTCATCTTTACGTTGATGAATCTTTTGAATATGAATAACGAAATAACGTTTTTCACTATAACATACATACACATAACAGTCGATTTTGACACGAACCTTACATTTTGTAACAAATGTCAATCCATTATAAGAATGATGATATTCCTGTCATATCAAGGGTTTGAAGGATTTGTAACGAAATTGTTCTTTCTGAAAATAAATCATAATAAAAACAAAATTGTTTTATGTACAGACAAAAAAGAAGCAGTTAGGGGACTGCTTCTTTCGTTAAATCGATATCAAAATGATCTTCTAAACTCTATAGAAGGGGGTAGAGTTAGAAAGGGTTTATAGGGATAGTGTACAAGTTGGACAATCTAAAATTAGATAACGTTTAATTCAACAGCGATGTTTCCACGTGTTGCACGAGAGTAAGGACATACATTGTGAGCTTCTTCTACAAGTTTAGTAGCTACTTCACGATCTACACCTTTAACCAAAACATCCATTTTTACAGCTAGCGCAAATCCGCCATCTTCAGCTTTACCAAACATTACAGTAGCGTTTACTTCTGTACCTTCGTGTTTGATTTTTTGCATACGAGCAACCATATTTAGAGCACTATCAAAACAAGCAGAATAACCTGCTGCAAATAATTGTTCAGGGTTAGTACCAGCACCGCCAGCGCCACCCATTTCTTTTGGTGTTGCAATATCTAAACGAAGTTCAGGACTAGAAGATTCAATATAACCTGCACGTCCGCCGACTGCTTTTACTGTAGTTTCATACATTTTTTGTTGAATTGTTAACATGAATAACTCCACCTTTTCGAACGATTTATTTTACAAAATTAAATTTAACACAATTAATATGAAAAGTAAAATATTTTTCGCTATATTTATGTAAATCAGTAGATTTTATGATATAATCATACGTATAAAGTAGATTTCGCACACTCTTGTTCGTCACTAATTTTGTTGTTTTGGGTAAATATTAGATAAGAATATTTATATTTCATATTAATTATAGGTAGGTGATATAGCATGACTACAGAATCAAATGAGTATCCACACCCGCAGTTAAAGCTTGAAAATCAACTTTGTTTTGCTATTTATGCTTCTTCTCGTGAGATGACTAAAATGTATCAGCCATTGCTAGATCGTTTGGGAGTAACTTATTCTCAATATTTAGTGATGATTGTTTTATGGGAGAAACAAGAATGTACAGTTAAAGAATTAGGAAATGCATTGTATTTGGATTCAGGTACATTGACTCCATTACTTAAACGTCTGGAAGCAGCAGGCTTAATTATTCGTAAGCGTTCTACAGAAGATGAGCGTAAAGTGCATATTACATTGACTGAAGCTGGTCAAAATTTGCAAGAAGAAGCAGTTAACATTCCGAATGATGTTTTAACCGGAACATGTATGAATACGAAGAAGCTAGAAGAATTATTAGGTGAATTTAAACAGCTACTTCATAACATTCACCAAACGAATGTCGAAATGGCGAATAACAAGTCTTAATGGATACAAAATACGTGTATCTTGTGCAATAGAATAAAGCTTCAAAATTAGCCCTTTTATCGAAATTTGGTAAAAGGGTGTTTATTTTTTTACTTTGATAGCGTATACATGATATATTAAGTAAGAGCTAGCTTACTCAAGATAACTTCCAGTAAATGGAGTAAATTGGCGAAATTTTTAAGGAAAGCGTTTTAAAAACATGTTACAATATTGAAGGTTATTGATTTGCCGGGTGATGTTGCCGGAATGCATTCATGTTGATAGGAGGATTTATTGAATGAATATCCATGAATATCAGGGAAAACAAGTACTTAAACAGTACGGAGTAGTAGTACCGGAAGGTAAAGTTGCTTTCACGGTAGAAGAAGCTGTAGAAGCAGCTCAGTCACTGGGCAGCCCAGTGTGTGTTGTCAAAGCTCAAATTCACGCTGGTGGCCGAGGTAAAGCTGGCGGAGTTAAAGTAGCTAAAAGTCTAGATGAAGTACGTACGTATGCTCAAGAAATTTTGGGTAAAGTGCTTGTAACGCATCAGACAGGACCTGAAGGAAAAGAAGTAAAACGACTTCTAATCGAAGAAGGCTGTGATATTCAAAAAGAATATTACATAGGCGTTGTTATCGATCGTGCTACAGGTAGAGTCGTCATGATGGCTTCTGAAGAAGGCGGCACTGAGATTGAAGAAGTCGCTGAAAAAACACCTGAAAAGATTTTCCGTGAAACCGTAGATCCGGCTATTGGTCTACAAATGTTCCAAGCTCGCAAACTAGCATATGCAATCAATATTCCTACTAAGCAAGTGAACAAAGCAGCTAAATTTATGACTGCCTTGTATACTGCTTTTATCGAAAAAGATTGCTCAATTGCAGAAATCAATCCGCTGGTTGTAACAGGCGATGGTGAAGTAATTGCTTTGGATGCGAAATTGAACTTTGATTCTAATGCGATCTTTAGACATCCTGATATTCTTGAACTTCGTGATCTGGATGAAGAAGATGCAAAAGAAATTGAAGCTTCTAAATACGATCTAAGTTATATCGCTCTTGATGGTAATATCGGTTGTATGGTCAACGGTGCAGGTCTAGCGATGGCTACAATGGATATTATCAAATATTATGGCGGCGAACCGGCTAACTTCCTTGACGTAGGGGGCGGTGCAACAACGGAGAAAGTAACAGAAGCTTTCAAAATTATTTTGTCCGATAGTAGTGTAAAAGGTATTTTCATTAATATATTTGGTGGTATTATGCGTTGCGATGTTATTGCTAACGGCGTAGTTGAAGCTGCCAAACAAATCGGTCTGGATCGTCCTTTAGTTGTAAGACTTGAAGGTACGAACGTAGATTTAGGTAAACAAATTCTCGCTGAATCAGGGCTAAACATCGTTGCCGCGGATTCTATGGCGGACGGAGCACAGAAGATCGTAGCTCTCGTATAAAATCCAGGACCTAAATTAAGTGATAGGAGCTGTGTCTAAACAATGAGTATTTTGGTAGATAAGCATACAAAAGTCATCACTCAGGGTATCACCGGGGCAACAGGACTCTTTCATACTAAGGGTGCGCTAGATTACGGTACTCAAATGGTAGGCGGCGTAACACCTGGTAAAGGTGGAACTGATGTTGAGATTACACTCGAAGATGGCAAAACTGTAAAATTGCCAGTCTTTAATACAGTTGTAGAAGCCAAACAAAAAACTGGTGCTACAGCAAGTGTTATCTATGTACCTCCTGCATTTGCAGCTGATTCTATTCTTGAAGCAATCGATGCTGAACTAGATCTGGTTATCTGTATTACAGAAGGTATTCCAGTATTGGATATGGTCAAAGTATCTCGTTATCTAGAAGGCAAAAAAACAGTTCTTATCGGACCTAACTGCCCGGGTGTAATTACACCAGGTGAGTGTAAAATTGGTATTATGCCAGGTTACATTCACAAGCCAGGCTATGTAGGTGTTGTATCACGTAGTGGTACATTAACGTATGAAGCTGTTCATCAATTGTCTACTCGTGGAATTGGTCAATCATCTGCAGTAGGTATCGGTGGAGATCCAGTAAAAGGTTCAGAATTTATTGATATTCTGAAATTATTTAACGAAGATCCTAATACACGTGCTGTTATTATGATCGGTGAGATCGGTGGTACAGCAGAAGAAGAAGCTGCAGAGTGGATTGAAGCGAATATGACGAAGCCTGTTGTAGGCTTTATCGGCGGCGCAACAGCTCCTCCAGGCAAACGTATGGGACATGCAGGCGCAATTATTTCCGGTGGTAAAGGTACTGCTGCTGAAAAAATTGCTAAATTAGAATCTTGCGGTATTAAAGTAGCACCTACTCCTTCTGAAATGGGTTCAACACTTGTTGAAGTTTTAGAAGAAAAAGGTCTTTTAAGTGAGTGCACTACGCACTAAAAAGGACTTTAATCTATCGGTATAGACTTTTAATGGCCTGTTCTTTATAATGGGTGTAATTAGATAGTGACAGACGTATAAGGTAAGCAACCTTTGTATTCTCTTGAGGAGACAAAGGTTGCTTTTTTTGCGTTCTTTTTCGTTTATTTTGAAAAAAGAGATCGAAATAATGGAAGAAAATACCTAAAAATGAAGTAAACGCTTGCAAAATAGTTAGGTTTACGATTAAATGGAGAAGGATGATTTGTTCCTGCTCCTGAAAAGGAGATTATATTATGAATGAAAAATTAGTATGGCTTGGACTATGTGAAGCTTCTGGAATAGGTTGGAAAAGAATGAGCGATATATTACAGAACCATGTAGATCTGCGCGAACTGCCGGAATGGGATGCCGGAAGCTGGCGTGGATTAGGCATGCCTGAAAAAGTTGCTCAATCTTTACCACAGCAGTTACAACCGGAATATCTGATGTCCAAAATGAAGAAGTATAAAGATCAAGGGATTCATATTATTACTATGCTAGATGAAGAGTATCCTACTTTAATGAAGGAAACTTTTCAACCACCCTGGATCTTATATGCTAAAGGAAGATTAGAATTATTATCGAGCTTCTGTATAGGCATGGTTGGAACAAGGGTTCCGACAGCTTATGGTCGTAAAGTTGGTGAGTTACTTGCTGGTGAAATGGCAGAACGTGGTGTTACGATAGTAAGCGGGATGGCTCGAGGAATAGATAGTGTCTGTCACGATGCGGCGCTTAGAGTAAATGGATCAACGATCGCAGTACTAGGTACAGCTATTGATATGATTTATCCAGCGGAAAATCGTTCACTGTATCATCGAATAGCAGATCAAGGATTGATTTTGTCCGAGTATCCGATAGGAACCAAATCTTCGCCAGGTCTATTTCCACAGCGTAATCGAATTATATCGGGGCTTTCCTATGGCTCTGTTGTTGTCGAAGCAGATGCTAGAAGTGGATCGTTAATTACAGCCGATTTTGCAATGGAACAGAATCGTGATGTATTTGCTGTACCGGGTCCGATCACTTCTCCCAAAAGTCAGGGTACACTTTCTTTACTCAAACAAGGAGCCATTCTGGTTACATCTACAGAAGATATAATGAAGGAATATGATTCAAGTTTAATTAAACGGTGTGATAATCCGTACGAAATGAAAGAAAATTCCAGTGAAATTAGCGACTCAAATGCTTCAATTTCACCCTTTTCTCAAAAATTCGATTTGACAACAGACGAAAAAACGATATACCTTATATTGGAGCAGGGTGATGCAACAATCGATGAACTTCATGTTCAATCGAATTTTGATTTTGGACTTTTGCATACGGTTCTGTTATCTTTAATCATAAAAAAACAGATCAGTCAACGCTCTGGCGCGTTATATACCTTAATATAAATCATATAAAAGATAAAATGAAAGGGGGACGAACCTAATGGCAGATACACTTGTTATTGTAGAATCACCAGCGAAAGCGAAAACAATCGGTAAGTACCTGGGCAGTAAGTATATTGTGAAAGCATCCATGGGACACGTTCGAGATTTGCCGAAAAGCCAAATCGGTGTTGATGTAGAGCATAATTTTGATCCTAGATATATCACTATTCGTGGCAAAGGCTCTATCCTCAAAGAATTAAAAGATGCCCGTAAAAAAGTAAAAAAAGTCTATCTCGCAGCCGATCCGGATCGCGAAGGTGAAGCAATTGCTTGGCACTTAGCCCATGCGCTTGATGTTGGCGAATCCGAAATGTGTAGAGTTGTTTTTAATGAAATCACCAAACAAGCAGTCAAAGATGCTTTCAAAACACCACGCCAAATTAATATGGATCTTGTTAACGCACAACAAGCACGCCGTATATTAGATCGCTTGGTGGGTTATAAAATCAGTCCATTATTATGGAAAAAAGTAAAAAAAGGTTTGTCCGCAGGTCGTGTACAATCTGTAGCTGTTAAAATTATTATTGATCGTGAAAATGAAATCTCTGATTTCGTAGCTGAAGAGTACTGGAGTATTACAGCGAAGTTAACGATTAATGATACTACGTTCGAAGCCAAGTTCAACAAATTGAACGGTGAGAAAAAAGACCTTCATAATGAAGAAGAAGTTAAAGAAATTTTGGCGGCTATTGGAGATTCTTCTTTTGAAGTCACCAATGTAAAAGAGCGTGAGCGTTTGCGTCATCCTTCAGCTCCATTTACTACATCTTCTTTACAACAAGAAGCCGCTCGTAAATTGAATTTCCGCGCAGCAAAAACAATGTCTGTAGCTCAGCAGTTGTATGAAGGTATTGATCTAGGCAAAGAAGGTACTGTTGGTCTTATTACTTACATGCGTACAGATTCTACTCGTATCGCTGCATCAGCACAGGAAGAAGTGAAAGAGTTTATTTTAGAAAAATATGGTAAAGAGTTTGTTCCTGATGAACCACGCCAATATTCTAAAAAAGCTGCTAATTCTCAAGATGCGCATGAAGCGATCCGTCCTACGTCTGCTGTACGTGATCCAGATTCTCTCAAACCATTAATGAGTCGTGATCAATTCCGTCTTTATAAATTGATTTGGGAACGGTTTGCCGCAAGTCAAATGTCTTCCGCAGTATTGGATACATTATCTGTTGATATTGCAGCAGGTCCTACTACTTTTCGTGCGGTAGGTTCCAAAGTACGTTTTCAAGGATTTATGAAATTATATGTTGAAGGCAATGATGATGGTAAAGAAGAAGGCGACAAATTTTTACCACCACTTGCTCAAGGGGATCAACTTCAAAAAGAAGAGATTGAACCCAAACAGCATTTCACTCAACCGCCGCCACGCTATACAGAGGCACGTCTAGTAAAAACGTTAGAAGAGTTAGGTATAGGACGACCAAGTACGTATGCACCTACACTCGAAACGATTCAAAAACGTGGTTATGTCGCAATTGAAGAAAAGAAATTTATGCCGACAGAACTGGGCGAATTGGTTATTCAGCAGATGGAAGAATTTTTCCCTGAAATATTAAATGCTGAGTTTACAGCGAATATGGAACAGAACTTGGACCATGTGGAAGATGGGGAAGAAGACTGGGTTCACGTATTAAGTGAATTTTACGAATCTTTTGAAAAGCGCTTAGAATTTGCTGAAGAAGAAATGAAAGAAATTGAGATTGAAGACGAAGTGTCTGACGAGCTGTGTGACAAATGTGGATTGCCAATGGTTTATAAATTAGGACGCTTTGGTAAATTCCTGGCATGTTCTGGTTTCCCAGATTGTCGTAACACCAAACCGATTATTAAAGATATCGGAGTTACTTGTCCAACATGTAAAGAAGGGCATGTCGTTGAACGTCGTAGTAAAAAAGGTCGGGTATTCTACGGTTGCGATCGTTATCCTGATTGTGATTTTGTATCATGGGATCGTCCATCACCTAAACCTTGTCCCGTCTGTGAATCAATGATGGTCGAAAAACGTAACAAACAAGGTGTGAAGTTGCAATGTACTCATTGTGATCATACCGAAATGGTGGAAGAACCAGAAGATGAGGCATTAGAGGTGGATTAACGTTTCCTTTCTACAAAATAGGATTTTGAGACTTTTTCACGTATAATACGTATCATTAAATACAGTGTGGATCTTTTGGATCCACGTTACCTATCATAACTTGTATCTTGTTTATTCAAACAGGGTGCAAGTTATAACTATTTAGATTAAGTGCATTATGCAGGAGGTTTTTTATTGTGTCAGATATTCAAAAAGTAACGGTTATTGGAGCAGGTCTTGCAGGTAGTGAAGCAGCCTGGCAAATCGCAAGTCAAGGTGTACCTGTTACCTTATACGAAATGCGTCCTGTGGTAAAAACACCAGCGCATCATACAAATCAATTTGCAGAGTTGGTATGTAGTAACTCTTTACGTTCCAATACTTTAGCGAATGCAGTAGGCGTAATGAAAGAAGAAATGCGTATGCTGAATTCGTTAGTTCTTGGCGCAGCAGATCGTCATGCCGTTCCAGCCGGTGGAGCACTTGCTGTAGATCGTGATGGATTCTCTGGTGAGATTACTTCTACGCTACACAATCATCCTTTGGTGACCGTAGTTAATGAAGAATTACAACAAATTCCTACAGACGGTATTGTAGTTATTGCGACAGGACCTTTAACATCGCCTGCATTGTCGCAACAAATTCAATCACTTTTGGGTGAAGAATATTTCTATTTCTATGATGCAGCAGCTCCTATTGTAGAAAAAGATTCAATTGATATGAATAAAGTTTATTTAGCTTCGCGTTATGATAAAGGTGAAGCCGCTTACCTGAACTGCCCGATGAACGAAGAAGAGTTCAATGCGTTTTATGAAGCACTGATCGAAGCAGAAACGGCTCAATTGAAAGATTTTGAAAAAGAAATCTATTTTGAAGGTTGTATGCCTATCGAAGTGATGATGAAGCGTGGTAGACAAACAGCTTTGTTTGGACCGATGAAACCAGTAGGTTTGGTTAATCCCCATACAGGTGAATTGCCTTATGCGGTTGTTCAATTGCGTCAAGATAATGCAGCAGGTACTCTTTATAATCTAGTTGGATTCCAAACGCATTTGAAATGGGGCGAGCAACGTCGTGTATTTTCTATGATTCCTGGTCTTGAAAATGCAGAGTACGTTCGTTTTGGTGTGATGCATCGTAATACGTTTATCAATTCTCCTAAGCTGTTAGAAGATACATATCAGCTTAAAAATGATCATCGTATTTTCTTTGCCGGACAGATGACAGGTGTAGAAGGATATGTAGAATCTGCCGCATCTGGTTTGATTGCTGGTATGAATGCTGCACGTCTAGCTAAAGGGCAAGAATTGCTTCATTTACCTTTGGAGAGTACACTAGGAAGTATGGCTCACTATATTACACATGCTGATCCAGATCATTTTCAACCGATGAATGCTAATTTTGGTCTATTACCTAAACCAGAAAAACGTATTCGTAATAAAAAAGAAAAAAATGAAATGCTGGCAAATCAGGCTTTAGAAAGTATTAAAACTTTTTTTGAGCTAGAGCAAACAGAAGTTACACAATAATTCACGTTTGATTATGTAGAGGAGGGGAAGTATAAATGGATCTCTCATTTCACGCTACAACGATATGTGCTGTTCGTCACAATGGTAAAGCAGCTATAGCTGGTGATGGTCAAGTCACATTCGGACAAAATGTTATTATGAAGCAACATGCTAAAAAAATACGTCGCCTCTATCGTGGACAAGTATTAGCTGGATTTGCTGGTTCGGTAGCTGATGCGATTACGTTATTTGAAAAGTTTGAAGCGAAGCTTGAAGAGCATCATGGTAATTTGCAACGTGCTGCGGTAGAGCTTGCTAAAGAATGGCGTTCTGATCGTGTACTTCGCAAATTAGAAGCTTTATTGATTGTTATGGATCAAAGCGGAATTTTGTTAATCTCTGGTGGTGGAGAAATTATCGAACCGGATGACGATGTTATTGCGATTGGTTCTGGAGGTAATTTTGCTTTGTCTGCTGCACGTGCACTTAAACGTCATGGTAAAGATTTAGAAGCAAAAGACATTGTCGAAGCTTCACTGCATATCGCTGCGGAAATTTGTGTATATACGAATGATAATATTATTGTAGAAGAATTGTAAGATGGACCGGTGCTACTGCGTACTTTAGTAACAGGTGCGATAAGCACCGGTTTTTATATAATCGTTATACTGTTTAATCACTATAGTTACTATCAGTTCACTACTTTTATCGATATGGAGGTAAGATCATGACAACCACTGCTTTGACCCCTAGAGAAATAGTTACCGAATTGGATAAGTATATTGTTGGACAAAAAAATGCTAAAAAATCGGTTGCAGTTGCACTTCGTAATCGTTATCGCCGTAGTCTTTTGCCTGAAAATATGCAGGATGAGATTGTACCAAAAAATATTTTGATGATCGGGCCAACAGGTGTAGGTAAAACAGAGATTGCCCGTAGACTCGCTAAGCTCGTTCATGCTCCGTTTATCAAGGTAGAAGCAACGAAGTTTACTGAAGTAGGTTATGTTGGACGAGATGTAGAATCTATGGTGCGTGATCTTGTAGAAACAGCTATTCGTATGGTCAAATTGGAACGTACTGAAAAAGTAAAAGACCAAGCAGAAGAAATGGCAAATGAACGTATTGTCGAAATTTTAGTGCCTTCTGGCTTTAAAAACAAATCACAGCGTAATCCGCTTGAAATGCTATTTGGTAATCAAAATCAAACGGAAGAACCTCAGACTAATTTTGAGCAAGATGGTTCGATTCAAGATAAAAGACGCAGAGTGCGTTTTGATCTATTAGCAGGCAAATTAGAAAATGATGTGATTGAAGTAGAAGTAGAAGATTCTATGCCTTCTTTGATGGATATGTTTGCAGGTCAGGGCAACGATCAAATGGGGATGAATATGCAAGAAATGTTAGGTAGCTTTTTACCTAAAAAAACAAAAAAACGTAAACTTCCGATTAAAGATGCTCGCAAAATATTAACACAGCAAGAAGCGAACAAATTGATGGATATGGACGATGTGAATCAAGAGTCACTACGTCGTGCAGAACAAACGGGTATTATTTTTATCGATGAGATAGATAAAGTAACCAGTTCTGGACGTGGTACAGGCCCTGATGTTTCTAGAGAAGGGGTACAACGTGATATTCTTCCGATTGTAGAAGGTTCTACGATTATGACGAAGTATGGCCCGGTCAAAACAGATTATATTTTATTTATAGCAGCCGGTGCTTTCCATACGTCTAAGCCTTCTGATCTGATTCCAGAATTGCAAGGTCGCTTCCCAATTCGGGTAGAACTGGATAGTTTGACATTAGAGGACTTTGTAAATATTTTGACAGAGCCTGAAAATGCATTAACAAAACAGTATGTCTATCTTTTACGTTCGGAAAATATAGAATTGGAATTTTCTAATGAAGCTATTCGAGAAATCGCTTCGATCGCAGCGGCAGTTAATCAAAACACTGAGAATATCGGTGCACGTCGTTTGCATACGATTTTAGAAAAACTGTTAGAAGATTTATCTTTTGAAGCGCCAGAATTGACGTTAGAGAAAATGATTATTACACCTCAATATGTACAAGAAAAATTACGTGAGATTGCTCAAAACAGAGATTTAAGTCAATATATTTTGTAATGAGCTACGTCTCTAGCACCTGTACTAGTCGATAAAGACCGAAATTGAATAGGAAATCATCTTTTTAGGAAAAAGGTGGGGTACTGTTTCTCAAAGTTCCCCGCCTTTTTCCTATATTTTCGTAGTCGTGAAAGAGGTATGATAAGTACAGAAAGAAAAACGTTGTACAAGTTATTGTTAGATGATCCGATATAGTAAACAACACGTATATATTATACTAGCCATTTTACAATGAATAAGTTATGATTGATTCATTTTCGCAAACATGCAAATTATTTCTCCTCAGCATGTACTATTCTATAAAAAAGCAAATTTGTCTAAAAATAAATGATTATACGCAAGAAAATTCACAAAATCTTTAAAAATTATTTTGCAGTAAGTAATATGCACTAGGCTATATGTCGTGAAAATATAAGTTATGATCATCTATTAACTTATTTGGTTAATTTTTATCATGATAAGATGAATGATAAAAGACCTAAAATATTTAAAATTAATATTAGGCTTTAAAAGTTAAGTTAGTTAAATTCGTGCACAATCGACAATTATTACATGGTTTTATTGTTCTCAAATGGTATTTTCTTCATGTAATTTGGAAGAATATTTTTAAAACAAGACAAAAAGACTCAGTTTTTGTCAAAAGATAGGGCTTTATTCTCATTGTGTTATGACCAATTCTCTAGGAAACTTATGTTATAAGATTTTAGGAAGAATGACGCACAAAGAGCTATAAACTGAGAATGAGTTTTGTGATGATTTTGTCGAAAAAAAAAGAATTATGATAAAAATATGGAATTTACTTTCCAGAACAGCATGGATATTGAAAGGAGTGATGTCAATGAACCTTTTAAATGATGTTGGATTTAAAAGATTAGAAGGAGCAATGGGTGCTGCTACACTTCGACAACAAGTAATTTCAAACAATATAGCAAATGCAGATACCCCTTATTTTAAAAGATCAGATGTTTCTTTTGAAAATATGCTTCAAAGCCAAATGGATGATTCTCAGATGCCATTTAGTGGTAAAGTTGAAGATAAAAGACATTTTCAAATTGGTAATACTAACTCTGTTCCGCAAGCAATGGTAACTAGCAATCAAAGTACAGTCATGAACAACAACTTGAACAATGTTGATATGGATGTAGAAATGAGTAACCTTGCTGAAAACCAACTTCGTTACAATGCTTACATCGAACAAATTAACCATCAGATTAAAATGATGCGAACAGCTATTCAAGGAGGCTCAAACTAATCCATGAGAATAAGTAGCAGTTTTGATATTAGTGCTTCTGCGTTAACAGCACAGCGACTTCGAATGGATGTTGTCTCCTCCAATATTGCGAATGCAGAGACAACAAGAGCGCAAGTCGTTAATGGTGAAGCTGTTCCTTACCGTCGTAAAGAAGTTGTGTTATCGACAAACAAACCATCTTTCGCAGATACACTTGATTCCGCAATGAATGGAAGCCGCAACGGGATTAACGGTGTTAAAGCTTCAGCCATTCAAGAAGATCCAGAACCTTTCAAACTTGTATATAATCCGACACATCCAGACGCAGACAAAGATGGCTATGTAAAAATGCCTAACGTCGATAATTTAAAAGAAATGGTGGACATGATATCGGCTTCGCGTTCATATGAAGCTAACGTAACTGCACTTAATGCTTCCAAAGCAATGATTACCAAAGCTTTACAAATTGGTAAATAAACGATCAAAAATGGAAAGGTGGGGTAAATAATGATAGAGAACACAATGTTCAATGCTGCATCCCCTTTGAAGATGACGACGGGAATGACGACACAAGCCAAAGCAACACCTGGTGAAGCAATGGAACAATTTGGTTCTTACTTAGAAGATGCTATGAATCAAGTTGGACAACAGGAGAAAACAGTTCACCAGATGAACGATAAGTTCTTGCTAGGACAAGTAGATGTGGATCAAGTAATGGTCGCCTCTGAGAAATCACTACTTAGTCTACAAATGGTTTCTCAAGTTCGTAACAAAGCGCTTGAAGCTTATCAGGAAATCATGCGTACTCAATTGTAAGTAGCTGTATATGTTCCATAGCATAGTTTCGAGTGGGGTGACATTGTGAATGAAAGAGTTGCCCAGTATAGAGATAAACTTGTCCAATACTGGAAGAATTTTAATAAAAACCAAAAAATATTACTGATCTCAACGCTGGCATTTATTATTATTGCTATTGTTGTACTAACTATTCAATTTTCTAAAGTCCAATATGAAGTAGCATTCCAAAACTTAGATGCTACAGATTCCGCTGCGATTATGGAATACTTAGATGGACAAGGTATTCCTTACCAGTTAAGTAGCGATGGTACAAGCATTTCTGTAGCAAGTGAAAGTGCTGCTAGAGCCAAAGTCGCTGTAGGATCACAAGGATTAATGCAAAACGGAACGATCGGATTTAGCGAATTTAATGCAAGCTCTTCTGCTATTGGTATGACAGATAATGAATTTAATGTGAAATATAATAACGCTTTGAATGGCGAAGTATCGCAATTGCTCAAACAGATGAACGGAGTAAGCAATGCGAAAGTATTGGTGAATTTACCACAAGAAAGTCTTTTTGCTAGTACAGAAGACGAAGATACAGGAACAGCGTCAGTAGTTATGCAGTTCAAACCAGGATTTCGTGTAACACAAGAAGCGATTGATGGTTACTACAATTTAGTAAGTACTGCTGTGCCACATTTACCGATTGCGAATATTACAATCACGAATGGAACAGACGGTAGTGAATTAGTATCTACCGTTAAAGGTGGCGGTCCTTCTGGGCTGGCTGGAGCCGTACAAGAAAATATGGCTTTACAGAAAAAATATGAATCTGATATTGAAAATAATGTAAGACAGTTTTTGGGAAGATTGCTAGGACCTGAACGTGTAAATGTATTAGTTGCTTCGAACTTGAATTTTGATCAAAAAAATTCTAAAGAAGATCTTGTACAGCCTGTCGATACGGAAAATATGAAAGGTATCGAGATCAGTGCACAACAGATCCAAGAAAGCAGTACAGGTACTTCTACTCCAGATAGTGGTGTTGCTGGAACAGGAGGTACAGATACTCCAACGTATCCAGGTGGCTCATCATCAGGTAGTAACGAATCCGAAAAATCTCAAAGTACAATCAATTATGATGTAAATAAAATTCATAATGAAATTGTATCGAGTCCTTATTTTGTAAAAGATTTGACAATCAATGTTGCTATTGATCCTTTGCCTGGACAACCAGCAGATCAAGCAACTTTGGATAATGTAAAAAGTATGTTGGAAAGTATTGTTAGAACTTCGTTATCAGAAAACGGTGTAACATATGCAGCCAATGATGCAGTTTTAACTTCAAAAGTAAATGTGTTCTCACAAGCATTTGCTACAGATACAACAGATCAAGGATTTTTTGCTAATAATATGACTTGGATTATTGCAGCAATCGCAGCACTTGTTATCGCAGCTGTTGTGTTTATAATCTTACGTCGTCGCAAACAGCAACAAACAGGAGACTATGAAGAAGATATGCTGTTACCAGTAGTAACTGAGCTTCCTTCGATTAGTTTGGATAACTTGACGAATGATAGTCAGGTACGTAAGCAACTTGAATCGCTTGCCAAAAAGAAACCGGATGAATTTGTTAACTTATTACGTACATGGCTTGCTGATGAATAAGAGGTGAATCGATGGCAAAGGGAAGTACTCAGGCGCTTAACGGAAGACAAAAAGCAGCCATATTATTAATTTCACTAGGACCGGAAGTATCGGCTCAAATATTTAAACATCTACGTGATGAAGAAATAGAACAATTAACACTTGAAATTGCTAATGTACGCAAAGTAGAAAGTAGTGAGAAAGATTCAGTCGTTTCTGAATTTCATCAGATTTGCTTAGCTCAAGAATATATTTCTCAAGGCGGTATTAATTACGCTAAAGAAATTTTGGAAAAAGCATTAGGTGAGAACAAAGCTCTTGAAGTGATTAACAGACTAACAGCTACATTACAAGTAAGACCGTTCGATTTTGCTCGTAAAGCTGATCCTAGTCAGATTTTGAACTTTATTCAAAATGAAAATCCACAAACGATCGCTTTGGTACTTTCTTATCTACAATTTGAACAAGCGGCTGCTATTCTTTCTTCGCTACCTCAGGAAAAACAAGCTGAAGTAGCAAGAAGAGTGGCGATGATGGATAGTACATCACCGGAAGTCATCTCGCAAATTGAACGTGTATTAGAGCAGAAATTATCAGCTACGGTTACACAGGATTATACAAATGCAGGTGGTATCGAATCGATTGTTCAAATCTTGAATGGTGTTGACCGAGGGACAGAAAGAACGATCCTTGATTCACTAGAAATTCAAGATCCTGAACTTGCTGAAGAAATCAAAAAACGGATGTTTGTTTTCGAAGATATTGTCAATATCGACGATCGCTCGATTCAACGGATTGTACGGGATGTCGAGAATGCCGATCTTCAATTGGCACTCAAAGTAGCAAGCGAAGATGTACGCGAATCGGTATTCAAAAATATGTCCAAACGTATGGCTGAAACATTCAAAGAAGAAATGGAATTTATGGGACCTGTCCGCTTGAAAGATGTAGAAGAAGCACAGACTCGTATAGTTGGAATTATTAGAAGACTTGAAGAGTCAGGTGAAATTATCATAGCACGCGGTGGAGGAGATGATATCATTGTCTAATTTGATCAAATCATCCCAATATATTCCGGTAGAAGTGCTTAAAAAGCTCGATTTCAGCCGTGATTATTACAAGCAATCTGATGGAGCTACTCAAGACACTTATACGGTTTCTCATCCACATGCTTATGATCAACCTCATGTGGATGAACATACCGTTCGTTTAAAAGAAGAAATGCTGACAGATGCCAAAGAATTTGCAGAACGTCAAGTACGTGAAGCGGCAGAGGAAGCAGAACGTATCCTCCAAAATGCTCAAGAAACCATAGCAGCTTGGTGGGAAGAACGTCGCCAGCAAGATGAACATTTGATTGAAGCGATCAAAGTACAAGCTTTTCAAGAAGGCTTTGAAGAAGGTCGAGAACGTGTAGAAGCAGAAATGCAAATTCATATGAGTGAAGTTATGCAAGAAGCACAAACAGTTCTGGGTCAAGCTTATGAAGCAAAAGAACAAATTATTCAAGAAGCAGAACCTTTTTTAGTTAATCTAAGTTGTGGTATAGCTGAAAAAGTAATCAATAAAAAACTTGAAGAACAACAAGATTATGTAATTGATCTAATCAAAAGAACACTGGCTCGTAAACGCGAACAAGGTGTTATCACATTATGTATTAGTCCTAGTCAATTTGATTTTGTACATGCTGCTAGAGAAGAGTTAACACTGTCAATCGATTCTCAAGCAGAACTTCAAATCTTACCGGATTCGACGGTAACCGATCGCGGATGTGTCATTCGGTCAGCATTTGGTAGTGTAGATGCTCGTATTGATACTCAACTAAGCGAAATTAAAAAAGAATTGGTTCGCTTAGCGCTTCATGACGAAGAGCGGGGGAATAGTAATGCAGGATCTTAATTCTTCAAGGTATTTAGAATATCTCAAACAACTTGATCCGGTTCGTATTAATGGCAAGGTCACTCAAGTGATTGGATTAATGGTTGAGTCTGAAGGGCCGGACGCAAGTATTGGTGATGTGTGTTACATCTATCCAACCAAAGGTATTGCTCCTTTAAGAGCAGAAGTTGTTGGCTTTCGAGATAACAAAGTGCTATTGATGCCACTCGGTGAATTACAATCGATTGGCCCTGGATGCGATGTTGTAGGTACAGGTAAACCACTTACGGTTCAAGTAGGTTCAGAACTACTAGGTAAAGTGCTAGATGGATTAGGTCAACCTTTAGATGGTTCATTGATTCCAGCTAGAATGACTCATTATTCTACATTCAATACACCGCCTAATCCACTTTCAAGACCAAGGGTTCAAGATCCTATCAGTATAGGAGTAAGAGCAATAGACGGTCTGCTTACAATAGGCAAAGGTCAACGTGTAGGTATCTTCGCTGGTTCTGGTGTTGGTAAAAGTACGTTAATGGGAATGATTGCTCGTAATACAGAAGCAGATGTGAATGTCATTGCACTTATTGGAGAACGTGGACGCGAAGTACGCGATTTTATCGAACGCGATCTTGGTCCAGAAGGTCTACAACGTTCTGTAGTTATCGTAGCTACATCTGATCAACCTGCACTCATTCGTATCAAAGGTGCTTTGATTGCTACAACGATAGCTGAATATTTCAGAGATCGTGGAATGAATGTGATGTTCATGATGGACTCTGTCACTCGTTATGCTATGGCTCAACGTGAAGTAGGGTTAGCAGTTGGTGAACCACCAGCAATGAGAGGATATACTCCATCTGTATTTGCAGGCTTACCTAAATTGCTAGAACGAGCAGGTACAGGGCCTACAGGCTCTATCACAGCTTTCTATACGGTGTTGGTAGATGGTGATGATATGAACGAACCGATCGCCGATGCAGTCAGAGGTATCTTAGACGGCCATATTGTACTAAACCGTTCTATTGCGAATAAAGGACAGTTCCCAGCTATTGATGTCTTGGCAAGTATTAGCCGGGTTATGAAAGACATCGTAGAAGAAGAACAGACAGATGCAGCAGATAACATGAAACGATTAATGTCTGTTTTTAAAGAATCCGAAGATTTGATTAATATTGGTGCTTATCAAAAAGGATCAAGTCCTGATATTGATGAAGCCATTGAACGTATACAGGATATATGGAGATTTACCAAACAAAAAGTACATGAAAAAACGACACTATCTGGAGCACAAGAACAGATGATTGCCGAATTTGCGAGGAGCTGATAAATTATGAAATTCCAGTATACTTTTCAAAAAGTTGTTGATATTAAATCAAGTGCAAAAAACCAGGCGGAATGGCTCTTATCTTCAGCACTGGGAGAATTACAAGCACAGGAACAAACATTAGATCAACTGCTGGAAGATCAGGGTCGCACGTTGGAAACGATTAATCAGGCAATTGAAAATAGAGCACCTATTTCTGAATTGCAAGATTTACAGCGTTACGTCGTTTATCTAGACCAATGCATATCGCGCAAAATTGTTGATATTCGTGAAGCTCAAGTAGAAGTAGAACACAAAAAACTTCATTTGACTGAAAAAATGGTAGATGAAAAAGTATGGCTACAAGCTAAAGACAAAGCAAAGACTAAATTCAATCATGAATATATGGTTCGTGAACAAAACGATCTTGATGAAATGGCTACAGTACGGTATGTAATGAACTCCAAGTAATATATACACCAAACTATACGTGTATGACGCTAATAAGAAGTAAGCATGTTGTGATCAAGGAGGTTTACCGTGGCGAAGAAAAGTCCAGAAATGGAAGTGGAAAAGGAATCAGGCGGAATGGGAAGATTCCTTTTTATTGCGACTCCAATTCTGTTTACCCTTGTATTAGTTGGCGTAATTGTTATGTTATTTAACGTAGATTTACGTAAAAGTATGTTTAATACACTAGACCAAATTCCTATAGTGAAAAATTGGGTGCCTTCTGCCGATAAAGAAAGTAGTACAACAGCAAGTGCCACTCAAACAGAAAGTAATGATGCAACTGTAAAAGCATTAAAAGAAAAATTGGATGCAGCTAATGAGATAAATACAAAACAAGAAAAAACAATCCAAAACCTAGAAGAAGAGAAAAAAGCTAAAGAATTAGCTGATGCTACTGCAGCAGCTGATGGTACAGCTCCACCTTCTGAATATCAAAAACAGATTAAAAATTTAGCTAAAGTATATGCAGATATGAGTTCTTCCAAAGCAGCAGCTATTATGCAAGTGATGACAACAGATGAACAAGTATTAATTTTAAATGAGATGAATGCTACTGATCAAGCTGGTATCTTGCAAAAAATGGATCCTAAAATAGCGGCAGAAACGTCTTTGGCTTTAAGAACTGCAAAAGCGACACCAGCTAATCCTTCTACTGTAGCTACTAAACCAGCTTCTACTTCTAGTACTAAATTAGATACCGAAGCTATGGCTCAGACGTTTACTAGTATGCCAGCAAGCAGTGCAGCAACGTTGTTATTGCAAACCGCTAAAGTAAGTCAGACGAAAGTGCTTCAAATTTTGAACGCTATGGATGATTCTACTCGTTCTGGTATTTTAGCTGCCATGTCTACAACTGATCCTACGGGAACAGCACAAATAGTAAATAAACTTTTAGGTAATTAATAATGATAAGAACAGTCGGAAGCATTTCCTATTGTATGGCTATAGGGCACAGTTGGGAAGTCTGTCTTATTAACCTTTTCCTTAAAGGAGGTGATAATAAATGAGTATGATACTTCAAAACTTATTAGGCAATGCAGGCGCAACGACGGCAACCAAAGCATCAGGTACGAATGCAGCTTCGGCTCCAGGATTTAATCAAGCTCTTGTGCAAGTAATGGGGACAAACGGTACATCAGCTAATCCACTAGCTCAAACAGCTTCTGGAATTATGGGTACAGCTGCTTCTTTATTAGAAACACTACAGGCGATGATTTCTGGTGGTCAGCAATCTACTGATGCTACAGGTGAGGGCACAGATGGAGAACAAGTTGAAAAAGTAGGTAAACTTCTAGATGACTTGTTAGACAAACTGCAAGATATGGACCAAGCGATTACAACGGATCCTGCTCTTGTTCAATCATTACAAGGTTGGTTAACACAAGTTCAACAAGTTTTATCTGGTTCTTCAGAACAGACTTCTTCTACAGAAGGAACAGAAGCACAAAATGTAACAGGTGCTAACGTTTTGAATACAGGTCAGGAAGCGATGAACAATCTAGCGAAAAACCCGGAAACTCTTCGCTTTGCAGTTGCAGATGCTGTGACACAAATTGTAGATACTTTACAAGCAGTCAAAAATGGTACACAAGCTTCTAATCCTGAACTTGAACAATTACTAACAGGATTACAAACAATGTTGCAAAAAGCGAGTACTCAAACACCTGATGCAGTAACAACTTCTGTAAATAATCAAGGAGCTATTATCACAGCACCTAAAGATGAAGCCAAAGCTAATACAGCGGCACAGATCACAGTAGTGGATGAAACGAAAAAAGCTGCTGAACAAGGTGCAGTACAAAGCATTGTTCAAAATGCTGCGAAAGATGCAAGCGGGGATCAAGCTGCAACATCTGATCAATCAGACGAGCAACCTGAACCAGTAGTAATGACTGTAGGACAATTTGCAATGCGTGCTGAAGCTGCTCCAACCGCTAAAGTTGTAGTGCCAACTACTACAGTGAACATTCAGAACTTTCCAGATGAAATGAGTAAATTTATCGTTAACAAATTAGACGTTCAACAAGTTAAAGGAATGTCTGAAGCGACTATCTCTTTAAACCCGGAAAACTTGGGTCAAGTGGATGTCAAAATTACGATACAAAATGGTCAAGTGTTGGCTCAGTTTATTACTGAAAAGCATATGGCTAAAGATATGTTAGATCAGCAAATGTCTCAATTACGTTCAGCACTTCAATCTCAAGGGCTTCAAGTTGAAAAGCTAGAAGTAACGCAAAGTTCTTCATTACAATCACAGATGTATAACGGCGGACAAGGATTTGGTTCTAGTGCAGGTCAACAACAATCCGGAAGACGTTCTAACGGAAGAGAAGAACAAAATGATGATGCAATCCTTGCTGTTGAGTTGAATGGTGAATTGAAAGAATGGCGCGAAGAAACAAAAGCAGCTACAGCATCAAGCACTATGAATTATGGTAGTACGTATGTAGCGAAAGCATAAACGAACGGAGGTGAATATAATTGGCAGATGCAATATCAACATCCAACATGTGGCCTAATTATTCAACAGGCAATGTACAAAAAGCAGCATCGACAAGTAAAAGTGAACTAGGTAAAGATCAATTTCTAACTATCTTAGTCGCTCAATTGAAAAACCAAGATCCAATGTCTCCTATGGAAAACACAGAATTTATCGGACAGATGGCTCAGTTCTCCTCACTAGAACAATTGATTAATATCGGTAAAAAAATTGATTCTGTAGGTTCATCTGTAGATAATTCACTCGGAGCTTCTTCACAATTGATCGGTAAAAAAATCACGTGGCCTGAAGAAAAAACCGATAGTGCAACAGGTGAAAAAACAACAACGTATCAATCCGGAGTTGTAGGATCAATCGTTCTCAAAGCTGGCGTGCAATATGCGCAGGTAGGAGAAAATGCGGTTCCGCTTAGTATCATTGCTATGGTAGAAGCAGCAAATGCAACGACAACACCAACCAAAACAGATACAACAACGCCTACACCAGCGACAACAACACCATCAGGCGTAACTGAGACACCAACAGCACCCGTAGAAACAACAACACCAGCTACAACAACTGAACCAGCAGCAACAACGCCTACTACAACTACTGAAGAAACAGCTACTCCATCTTCAGGAGAACAAGCAAGTACGCCTACAGAAGCAACACCGACAACACCAGAACCTGTAACGGATACAACAACACCGGCTAGTGAAGAAGGTTCATCATGAGTGGTCCTATCCAAGTAGGTCAGTTATATCCGACTAATCTCAATTCAGGTCTACTGGGACGTACTAAAAATGTAAACAACGAAAATTCAACATCTGACTTTCAAAATATTTTAGATAACAAATTACTAAAGTTCAGCAATCATGCTTCTAAACGATTAGAGCAGCGAGGAATAGAACTTAGTGCAGATCAGTTAAAAAGTGTAAATCAAGCAATAGATAAAGCCGCTGCCAAAGGTGCTAAAGAGTCACTGATACTCATGCAGAATAGCGTTGCTTTAATAGTGAATGTACCCAATCGGACCGTTGTTACCGCCATGGATGGCAAATCAATGAAAGACAACGTTTTTACTCAAATCGACAGTGCCGTAATTATTTGATTGCTGACTGGACCATCACTGGAAAGTCAGGAGACTGCCGACCGACTGAAGCAGTCTCAACCCACTAATTGAACATCCATAGGAGGAAACACAATGTTAAGATCTTTATATTCAGGAATTTCAGGTATGAAAGGCTTTCAAACAAAATTAGATGTTATTGGTAACAATATTGCCAATGTAAATACAGTAGGTTTCAAACAATCACGCGTTATGTTCCAGGATATCTTGAGCCAAACAGTCAAAGGAACTTCAGCTCCTACAGATACAGCGGGTGGTGTAAATGCTCAACAAATCGGGTTGGGTTCATCTGTATCTTCTATCGATACTCTTCATTTAGCAGGTAGTGCACAGACAACAAACAACCCTACAGACTTACGTCTAGATGGTGATGGATTCTTCGCTGTTAAATTATCTGAAGATCAAGAAACTCCTTATTTAACGCGCGCAGGAGACTTCCATGTCGATGCTAACCGTAACCTTGTAACTTCTGATGGTGCTTTTGTAGTAGATAGTGATGGCGCTCCTGTAGTTGTTGGAGAAGAAGCAACTTCATTCACTATTCAGCAAAATGGTCAATTATTGTATACATTGGCTGATGGTACAACAGCTACTGGGCAGACTTTGGGAGTTGCTAAAGTGACTAACCCTGAAGGTTTGGAAAAAATTGGAGGTAGCTTGTATCGTGTAACACCAAATGCGATCACTGATGGTGCAATCGAATTGACTACAGCTAATAATGCTGAAACAGGTACCGGTTCAATCGTAGCAGGTCAGCTTGAAATGTCTAACGTTGATTTGACAAGTGAATTTACAGAAATGATCGTAGCTCAACGTGGTTTCCAAGCGAACTCTCGTATTATTACAACGTCTGACTCTATTCTTGAAGAAATCGTTAACTTGAAACGATAATTAATTAAAGGTTCGAGAAGGATAGTGCTATCCTTCTCATCCTTTTGCTGTATAAGGACATTTTTTGAGGAGGGGCAAAATGATCCCTGTAACAAGATTGAATGGCTCACCGATGTGGCTTAACTCTCTATTGATCGAGATGATCGAAGAGACACCGGATACGTATGTCACATTAACTACAGGTAAGCGAATTATCGTTTTAGAAAAAGCAGATCAATTAAACAAGCTCATCCACGAATATAATAAAAGTATAGGTACACTGACAGGAACTATTAAAGTGCAGCATATGGAGGAATTATCATGAAGAAGTTACTACCTTGGATCGTTAGCGGGGTATTAGCAGTAGGATTAATCGGTGTGGTCGCATATTTCTTGATGGGGAATATGTTTGGAGAAAAAGAGCCAGTAAGTGCAGCGGCTGCTGCCGCAGCTGAAAAAGAAGCATTGTCTAAAATGACTGCTTCTGAAATTGCTGATGTTTCTTCGACAATAGACGATATTAAAACGAACTTGGGTGATCCTTCATATGTAGTCAATATGAGTTTCTCATTCCAACTTCAAGATGCCAAAACAAAAGAAGCTTTTGAATTAATTAAAGACTTGAAAGTGAAGCCATTAATTATCAAAACACTTGCTGATACGAACCCAGATGCTTTGAACGGAGCAAAAGGAAAAGATGCTCTTAATGATAAGTTGCTTAAATTGATCAACAGTTCTCTTCCAGAAGACGGAGGTAAAGTGGTAGATATTGAGATTACTAATTTTATTGTGAGTGCGATTTAATCTTGGAATAAGATAGTTCTCATTATAAATAAACTAGCAAGGGGGGTGAGATTATGGTAGATGTATTATCCCAAAATGAGATAGATGCTCTTCTAGCAGCACTTTCTTCCGGTGAGATGGATGCAGAAGAACTAAAAAAAGAAGATACACAGAAAAAGGTTAGAGCATATGATTTTAAACGGGCTGTCCGTTTTTCGAAAGATCATATTCGAAGTTTAACAAGGATTCACGAAAACTTTGCCAGATATCTGACCACCTATTTTTCTGCTCAACTTCGTACTTTTGTTCAAATTAGCGTTGTACAGGTAGAACAGCTTCCTTACGATGAATTTATTCGTTCTATTCCTAAAATGACGATACTTAATATTTTTGAAGCTGAACCACTTGAAGGTAGAATGGTTATGGAAGTTCATCCTAATATTGCTTATGCGATGTTAGATCGCTTACTTGGTGGTGTAGGAAACGCTCCTTCAAAAATAAATGCGTTGACAGAAATTGAAACGACTATTATCGAAAGAGTGTTCAGTCGTACATTTGATAGTTTGCAAGAAGCGTGGAAAACTGTTATTGATCTTTCACCAAGAATGGAAGCGCTAGAGACTAATCCTCAATTTATGCAGATTGTCTCACCCAATGAAACGATAGCCTTGATCTCACTAAGCACCAAAATCGGTGATACTACAGGAATGATCAACTTATGTATTCCTCACGTAGTTATTGAACCAATTATGACCAAACTATCTGCGCATCACTGGTTCGTTTCTCAGAAAAAAGAGCCTGCTCCTGAAGAGGTAGAAGCTCTACAACATCGTGTGAATCGTGCTACATTGCCTGTTATTGCTGAATTGGGAGAATCAAACTTATCTATTCAGGAGTTTATCGGGTTATCGATAGGCGATGTGATTTCTTTAAACAAACCGGTACATGATGCTTTATCGATCAAAATTGGTAACAAAGTTAAATTTATTGGTAGTCCGGGAACTGTAAAAGACCGGGTAGCTATACAGATTGATGAAATTGTGAGTGAAGGAGTGGAAGATTTTGACGAGTAAGGATTATTTGTCACAAGAAGAAATCGACGCTTTGCTAAAACAGTCTGCAAGCGATGATGATACTTCTTCGTCATCGTCTGTCAAAACGGTAGACGACTTTTTGACTCCTATGGAGCAGGATGCTCTTGGTGAGATTGGTAATATTACTTTTGGTAGTGCAGCGACAGCTTTATCTACACTACTTGGACAAAAAGTAGATATTACAACTCCTCAAGTAGGAATTATCACACGTCCTGAGTTTGAAAATGAATTTCCAAAACCACATGTTGCTGTTCATGTTGAATATGTAGATGGATTTCAAGGTATCAATTCATTAGTAATTCAAACAAGAGATGCACAGGTAATCGCTGATCTGATGTTAGGCGGCGAAGGAGATCCGAAAGACGAAGAATTAAATGAGATTCATATTAGTGCTGTTCAAGAAGCGATGAATCAGATGATGGGTTCTTCCGCAACTTCAATGTCTACTATTTTTAACCGCTTTGTTAATATTTCACCACCGGGAATTGATATCCTTGATGTAAGCAATGATCAAGGGGTAACCATGCTTCCTAATGATGAGACATTAATCAAAATCTCATTCCGACTTTTGATTGGTGATTTGATTGATTCTACAATCATGCAATTGTTGACAGTCAAATTTGCTAAATATATGGTAGATATATTAATTAATGGAGGTGTTGAAGAAACTGTAGCCGAACCAGAAGTTCCAGTCGCACCACCAGCACCTACGGCTGCCGTACCACCTCAACAGCAACCCGTTGCACCGCCTGCTATGCCACAACCTGGTATGCAACCGGATTATGGCCAACAGCCTCCATACGGAGCGCCTGAACAACCATATCCACCATACCCGCCGTATCCGCAGTATCCACCAGGGTATGCGATGCCGCCACAGCCTTATCCACCACAGGCTCCACAGCATTACGGTGGTATGGCTGGACGAGAGGTTAATGTTCAACCAGTTCAATTTGCAAACTTCCAATTACCATCAGTAACAAACATGGATGAAAATAATTTGAACTTATTGATGGACATACCGCTCAAAGTAACCGTAGAATTAGGTAGAACCCAAAAGCAGATTAAAGATATCCTCGAATTGTCTCAGGGTGCAATTATTGAACTAGACAAATTGGCAGGTGAACCAGTAGACATCCTTGTAAATAACAAACTGATCGCCAAAGGCGAAGTTGTTGTTATTGATGAAAACTTTGGTGTTCGTGTTACGGATATCATCAGCCAATGGGACCGCATTCAAAAAATACAATAATGATCATTTAGGGAGGATTTTAAATCAATGGCAAACCGAATTCTTATCGTGGACGATGCAGCTTTTATGAGAATGATGATTCGAGACATTTTGAGTAAAAACGGATATGAAGTAGTGGGGGAAGCACAAGATGGCTCACAAGCTATCGAGAAATTTAAAGAATTGCGTCCTGATTTAATTACTATGGATATCACAATGCCTGAAATGGATGGTATCGCTGCTCTTAAAGAAATTAAAAAGCTAGATGCAGCTGCAAAAGTAATTATGTGTTCTGCGATGGGTCAACAAGCAATGGTTATTGATGCTATTCAAGCAGGAGCTAAAGATTTTATTGTTAAACCCTTCCAGGCTGACCGCGTTATCGAAGCTATTAGCAAAACGCTTGGCGTGTAGGAGATTATTCCCATGTCAGGTGAAACAGCCACAATGGGAGGAACAGGCGATTATTTCCTAAGCATAGTCTGGGTTATAATCGTCTTGGCTGTAATTATAGCGCTCATTATTTTATTGCTTAAATTTCTTGGTCGCAAAAGTCAAACCTGGTTATCACGTCGTGCAATACGCACAATCGGCGGGGTAGCAATGGGACCAAATAAATCATTACAAGTTATTGAAATTGGTAGCAGTATATATTTAGTTGGTGTTGGAGATGATATTACGTTAGTAGATAAAATCTCTGATCCAGAAGAAGCTATGCTGATTATCAATTCATTTCAGACAGAAGCGGTGGAGCAGAAAAATATTCTTTCTCCACTGATCTCCAAAATCAGTGAAAGATTTCGTCCAAAATCGGATGTACAAGAAGAGGAATTAGGCGAAACAGAAGCTTTTCAAGAAGTATTTGAAAGCAAGCTGCGCCAAATTCCAAATCGCAAACAGAAGATGGAAGAGCTGATGAAGGAGGAAAACTCTACAGATCGGTCGAGGGATTCATGAAAAAAAAGCTGATTATAACGCTCGTACTGCTTTTTATCGTTAGTCTGACATCTGTAAGTTCAGCATTTGCCACTGCCGATCCGATACCTAATATTGATATTCAGATCGGCAATGATAGTGGCTCAGGAGATGCAGCACCAGCAACTAGCTCGTTATCTATCCTGTTGCTGCTTACCATTATCAGTGTTGCGCCAGCATTTTTGGTCTTAATGACCAGTTTTACACGTATTGTTATCGTGCTCAGCTTTGTCCGGACGTCGCTCGGGACTAACCAGATGCCTCCTAACCAGGTATTGGTGGGGCTGGCTTTATTTTTAACTATTTTTATAATGTCGCCGGTATTATCAACAATGAATCAAACAGCGCTTCAACCTTATTTAAAAGGTAGCATCACACAGACGGAAGCTTTGAAAGCTGCTGAAATACCGATTAAAGAATTTATGTTCAAACATACACGTGAAAAAGATTTACTTCTTTTCCTCAATTACACTGGTGCAGAAAAACCTAGCAATATTCAAGATATTCCGCTTACGGTTATGGTGCCTTCTTACGCAATCAGTGAATTGAAAACAGCTTTTCAAATGGGCTTTATGATTTTCATACCGTTTTTAGTTATTGATATTGTAGTCGCCAGTGTACTGATGGCTATGGGTATGATGATGCTACCGCCAGTAATGATCTCATTACCGTTTAAAATTTTACTGTTCGTTCTCGTAGACGGATGGTATTTGGTCGTTAAGTCCCTCTTACTCAGCTTCAATTAGCGAAGTTAGAGATGTTCCTAATTAAGGGAGGTTAATCATGAGTTCGGAGTTTATCATCGGTATGGCGGGACAGGCAGTGTATACAGTACTCAAAGTCAGCGCACCGATGCTTGTACTTGGACTTGTAGTCGGTCTATTAGTAAGTATTTTTCAGGCGACTACGCAAATTCAGGAGCAAACGCTTGCCTTTGTACCTAAAATCGTGGCTGTTATGCTTGCACTTCTGCTATTCGGTCCATGGATACTGAGTGTTTTAGTAGATTACACGTATAATATTCTCGACAATTTATACAAATATGTCGGTTAGGCTGATTGCTTATGGAGATGTTACAGCAAAGTTTTCCTGTTTTTTTGCTTGTTTTTTGTCGAATGATTGCTTTTTTTGTAGTTTCACCCGTCTTTTCATCAAAAGGAGTGCCCAATACATTTAAAATAGGCATTGCCTTTTTTATATCACTGTTAATTTATTTGATTAAAAGTACAACAGTAACTGTATCAGAAAGTCCAGAAATTTATATTCTGCTTGTGATAAGAGAAGTCATGATTGGCTTGATGCTTGGATATGTTGCGTATTTAATGTTTGCTGTTATACAAATGGCTGGTGCGTTTATTGATATTCAAACAGGTTTTGGTATTGCTAGTGTACTTGATCCGTTAACAGGTGCTTCTGCACCTTTGTTCGGTAATCTGAAATATATGATTGCGATGCTTTTATTTTTGAGTATGAATGGTCATCATTATTTAATTCAGTCTGTACTTTACAGTTATGACTGGATTCCTATCGATTCTGAAATTATGAGTAAGATGATGGACGGCTCGATGAGTGAGTTTTTGATACGAACATTTAGCAATTCGTTTTTGATTGCTTTTCAAATGGCTGCTCCGATTGTAGTAGCAATGTTTTTAACAGACGTAGGACTTGGATTTCTTGCACGTAGTGCACCGCAATTTAACATTTTTGTTATCGGTGTACCTGTAAAAATTATTCTTGGGCTCTTTATGTTAATGCTGTTAACCCCAAGCTTTGGATATCTGTTTGAACATGTTTTTGCTCAGCTCTTCCAAGCTATGCAATCGTTATTAAAAGTAGTAGGTAATAGACCACAATAAACTTCGTTTGGAAGGAGGTTGTGAATTGGCATTCAGATTACGGATCAATCTGCAATTATTTTCTGGAGAAAAAACAGAAGAAGCAACATCTCAGAAAAAGCAAGAAACTCGTAAAAAAGGTCAAGTTGCCAAAAGTATGGATATACCTGGTTCTGCTGTATTGCTAGGTGGATTATTTTCTTTGATGATGTTTAGCAGCTTTTTTATGAAACGAATTGAATGGCTATTCACAGATTCTTTTTTACATCGTTTATCGATGGATGTTACCGTTGCTAATATTATGCAGATGCTAGGTCAATATGCAATACAAATTATGTTGTTGGTATCACCTGTATTTGGAGTCGTTGTTGTACTTGGATTGGTAGCTAATTATGCACAGGTTGGATTTTTGTTAGTTGGAGAACCTATACAGCCTAAATTCAGTAAGCTTGATCCTATTAAAGGATTTAAAAATATTGCTTCTATACGCTCGGTTGTTGAGTTTTTAAAATCAATATTAAAACTTTCAGTAATAGGATATTTAGTCTATCAGACGTTATCCGGCGCTTCTCATGAATTATCCAAAACAGCATTTATGTCTGTAGAAGCGATTCTTCATTACACAGCTGGATTAACAATGAGCTTGGGAATCAAAGTAGGGGTTGCTTTAATGATACTTGCTATTTTTGATTATATGTATCAAAGATATGAGCACAATAAAGGTATACGGATGTCCAAACAAGATATTAAAGATGAATATAAAAAAGTGGAAGGGGATCCGTTGATAAAAGGGAAAATTCGCGAAAGACAACGCCGAATGGCGATGCAGCGAATGATGCAGGACGTTCCCAATGCTGACGTTATTATCACTAACCCGACTCACTTTGCAGTAGCTTTGAAATATGACAATGGTCAGATGGCTGCACCGCAAGTGATCGCAAAAGGACAAGATTACGTCGCCCTGCGAATAAGAGAACTAGCTAAACAACATGGAGTTGTCGTGATGGAGAACAAACCGCTTGCAAGAGCGTTGTTTGCTCGATCAGAAATTGGAGATTCTATTCCTGGAGATCTGTTTCAAGCGGTAGCAGAAGTTCTTGCTTATGTGTACAAGATGAAAGGCAAAACAAAGTAAACCAGGGGATCGGAGGGCTGGATAGCATTGAAAACTAAAGATTTGGTTGTGCTTGCGGGTGTCATAGGAATTGTTATGATGATGATTCTTCCGATCCCGACATGGCTACTCGATATATTGCTAATTATAAATATTTCCCTGGCAATGATTATTCTTTTAATTGCAATGAATACGAAAGAAGCATTAGAATTTTCTATTTTCCCAGCTATGTTGCTAATCACTACATTATTCCGGCTGGCTTTGAATATATCTACAACAAAATTGATTTTGGGACAAGGGGATGCGGGTTCAGTTGTTGCTACATTTGGTAGCTGGATCGCTGGTGGACAAATCGCTATTGGATTTGTAGTTTTCCTTATTCTTGTGGTTGTACAATTTATCGTTATTACCAAAGGTTCGGAACGGGTAGCAGAAGTTGGAGCCCGTTTTACACTCGATGCTATGCCTGGTAAGCAGATGAGTATTGATGCTGATTTGAACGCAGGGCTTATCAATGAACATCAAGCGAGAGAACGTCGTAGCAAAATCGAACGTGAAGCCGATTTCTACGGAGCTATGGATGGTGCGAGTAAATTTGTTAAAGGGGATGCTATTGCGAGTATTATCATCCTCTTAATTAATCTAATTGGTGGATTTATTATCGGGATGACTGTTCACGGAATGGCATTCGCTGATGCACTTTCAACGTATTCTGTTTTAACAATTGGTGATGGTCTCGTGAGCCAGATTCCAGCATTGCTTATTTCCACAGCTGCTGGTCTGATTGTAACCCGTGCTTCTTCTGAGGGTAACTTAGCAGATGATATCACTTCGCAACTATTCTCATATCCCAAATTGTTATATATCGTAGCAGGCGTAATTACACTGTTAGGTATTTTTACACCGATTCACTTTATTACAACATTCCCTCTAGCTATTCTGTTAGTATTTGCTGCTCGGAAGATGCAGTCGAATCTGGATCAAAAAGTGGTCGAAGCAGAACAGCAACAAGAAGAACAGCAGATTGAAGAAGTACGTAGTCCAGAAAGTGTTATCAATTTATTGCAGATTGATCCAATCGAATTTGAATTTGGATATGGTTTGATTCCTCTTGCAGATACGCAACAAGGCGGAGATTTATTAGACCGTATTATTATGATTCGTCGTCAATGCGCGCTAGAACTAGGTCTTGTGGTACCTGTTATCCGTATTCGGGATAATATTCAATTAAAACCGAACGAATATGTCATCAAAATTAAAGGAAATGTTGTAGGTGGTGGTGAATTACTACTAAATCACTATCTCGCTATGAGTCCTGGGTTTGATGATGATTCGATTACGGGTATAGAGACTTTAGAACCAGCTTTTGGATTGCCTGCATTATGGATAGATGAATTAACAAAAGAACGCGCTGAGTTATCAGGGTATACCGTTGTTGATCCACCTTCTGTAGTAGCTACGCATTTGACAGAATTAATCAAAAAACATTGTCACGAATTACTGGGTCGTCAAGAAACAAGAGCGCTTATTGACAACTTACGTGAGAACTATCCTGTACTTGTAGATGACTTGATTCCTTCTGTGTTAGCAGTAGGGGATGTGCAAAAAGTATTCGTTAAATTGCTAAGAGAAAAAATTTCTATTCGGGATATGGTTACAATATTCGAGACACTTGCCGATTATGGAACATATACCAAAGATCCAGATGTATTAACTGAATATGTACGTCAAGCTCTATCCCGACAAATTACGCAGCAATTTACAAGCCAGGGTGAAACACTACGTGTGATTACAGTAGGACCTAATCTGGAGAAAAAGATTGCCGAAAGTGTACAGCAATCTGAACAAGGAAGTTATCTGGCACTTGATCCGGTATCGACTCAATCGATGTATCAGAAGATGAACGAACAAGTAAATCGACTGTTACAAATGGGACAACAACCGATCGTTTTGACTTCGCCAGCTATACGCATGTATCTGCGTCAAGTGATTGAACGCACGATGCAGGATATTCCGGTTCTTTCTTACAGTGAACTTGAACCTAACGTTGAAATTCAAAGTGTCGGGGTGGTGAACTTATGAGGGTAAAACGATATATCGTTGATACAATGCCCGATGCGATGTTAAAAATTCGAACTGATCTTGGTAGCGATGCTGTAATTTTAAGTACAAAAGAGCTAAAAACCGGTGGCTTTTTAGGAATGTTTCAGAAGAAAAAGATTGAAGTGATTGCCGCAGTAGAAAAGGAGCAAGCTTCTGAACCAGTCAAAGCGCAGCCAGAAACGATTATTCCGGCTGCCTCTGCTGTACCTAAACGTGTAGTACCGGATGCTTATCGCAAATCAAGCGAAGCTTTTGCTGAATCGATGCGCCAAGCACTTGCTGGAGAACCAACCCAGTCAGCAGAAGGTAACTCGGTAGCTTCTTCAGCACCAGCTCCATCATTTAATCCATCGGTACCGGAGATTCCGCAACCAACTTTACAGCATATTCCTTTAGTACCTGAGGAAACTGTACATCGCGTCTCAGAATATAATGGGTCAGCAGATGGACTTCAACAAGAGAAGTTGTTTGAAGAATTGCGTGAAATGAAAAAAATGATGGCTGAATTGAGCCGCGAAAAAGAAATGGCAGCATTACCTGAATCATTGATCGAAATCGCAGATCGTTTAAAGAAACAAGGCATTCAACAAGAACTGCTAGATACATGGTTAAGCGAAGCGATGGGGCAATTTCCAGCGCCTGAATTAATTACTACGGTAGATGCCAAAGCAGCAATGAAATTTCAGATCGAACAGTTTACGCAATCACGCATCGGTGGAGGCATCAACACTTCTACCAAAATTGTATACGTCGCAGGTCCTACGGGAGTAGGTAAGACGACTACAATTGCAAAGTTGGCTGCTGAACAGTTATTCAAATATAAACGTAAAGTAGGTTTTATTACTTCGGATACATATCGTATCTCGGCAGTAGAGCAGCTTAGAACCTATGCT
Source organism: Paenibacillus sp. KACC 21273 (assembly GCF_028736095.1). Classification (NCBI taxonomy): domain Bacteria; kingdom Bacillati; phylum Bacillota; class Bacilli; order Caryophanales; family Paenibacillaceae; genus Paenibacillus; species Paenibacillus sp. KACC 21273. The sequence continues at coordinate 3,437,460 of NZ_CP117876.1, read as the reverse complement.
TCTATTTTGGGGGTTCCTTTAGAAGTGGTTCAATCTCCCGGAGATTTGCAGCGCTCACTACAACGTTTAGCTGAATGTGATCTGATTCTAATGGATACGGCAGGACGTAACTACCGCAACGAATTACTTGTTTCTGAATTACAAAGTTTGTTGGCTCCTTTGGAAAATAGTGAGACGTATCTAGTGTTATCGTTTACTTCCAAAACGGAAGATATGAGAACGATCACAGAACATTTCAGCAAATACCCATTGGACAAAGTGATCTTCACCAAAGCAGATGAAACAGGAAGCTATGGTGCATTATTCAATCTTCTTCAGGAATATCCATTACGACTATCGTATATGACCAATGGACAAAATGTACCTGATGATCTGTTGATGCCAAGTCCAGATTTTCTCGCTAATCTATTACTTGGAGAGATATTGCCATGATGGATCAAGCCCAATCATTAAGAAATTTGATGTCGTCTAAAACGGTGCAGCCTCCTCAAACAGAACCACGCAGTGCGAAGTTTATTACAATCACTAGCGGTAAAGGTGGAGTAGGAAAATCGAATTTCACGCTTAATTTTGCGCTTGCACTTCAGCGACTAGGGCGGAAAGTACTGGTGTTTGATGCCGATATTGGAATGGCGAATATCGATGTACTGATGGGTGTGCGATCTAAATTCAATTTATCTCATCTGCTTAGCGGAGAGAAACAGATCAACGAGATTATTGAAAAGGGAGCAGGATCATTACCTTATATTGCAGGTGGGTCCGGACTGTCTTCATTGTTCTCTTTATCTGATAAAGATTTGATCTATTTCACAGATCAGATTCAGAAAGTCGCCACAGACATGGATTACATTTTGTTTGACACTGGCGCAGGTTTGTCAAAAGAAACACTACAATTTATTATGTCAGCTGACGAATGTATAGTAGTGACTACTCCAGAACCAACTTCGATTACAGATGCTTATGCTTTGATTAAAGTGGTGCATGGTATGGAAGAAGATGTGTCTTTCAAACTAGTAGTAAACCGGGCTGAAAATGAAAAAGAAGCCGTACAAACATCAGACAAAATTAGATTGGTTACTAGCCGCTTTCTGAACTTGGAAATTCCTCTTTTGGGATTTGTAAGTGACGATTCTCATGTTAGTCAATCCGTAAAAAAACAAGTTCCTTTTTCAATTTACTCTCCAGGATGTCTTGCTTCTAAAGACATTCAACAGTTGGCTCAACGCTACATGGTTGCACCAAATGCAAGTTCAGAAGGAACCTTAACAGGAATCAAAGGATTTATGCAAAAATGGCTCAAACGGACTAAATGATTCTGTAGGGAACAGAGGTGCTGATAATGGCAACTTATAAAATATTAGTTGTTGACGATTCTCCTTTTATGAGAAAAATCATTTCAGATTTAATTGAGACAGATCCTCTGTTTCAAGTAATAGATACTGCAAATAACGGGCGTGAAGCTGCTAAAAAAGTAGTCGAACTTAAACCCGATGTTGTTACAATGGATGTAGAAATGCCAGAAATGAATGGTCTGGAAGCACTAAAAATTATAATGTCTCAGCGTCCTCTGCCGATAATTATGTTATCAGGCATTAATGAACAGGGTATGCGAGAAACAATTATGGCGTTGGAGAACGGAGCTTTTGACTTTATCCGTAAGCCTTCGGTCAGTAATTCGCAAGATATCGAAGAAGTTGGGCAACAATTACGCAGACAACTTCATACCGCTGTTCATGCACTGGAAAGAAACCGCAAACGGGCTGAACAAAAAAACATGGCGGCTGACGTTGCTCCGTCGCCATATCTGCAAGACAGTCAAGAGCTGCGCGAAGAAGGTCAACAACCTTCCACAGAGCCTCAGGCAGCACCTTCTGAGAAAAAACTATTAAAACGCGACGCTGACAAACGTCTGGATCAAGGTCGTCCAGAACGCTTTCAGGTCAAACCGGCACCACAGACTCCAAACACAAATGTACGTCCTTCACGTCCAGAAGTATCAACAGATAAAGCAGCGCAAGATAAACGTTCAGTAGCTCCTAAGCCCGCTGATACACGTCCTGTGTCCAAGCCATCTTTTGTTACTGGAACTCCGGCTAAAAAGCAACCGGAACTTCCAACTAAACCTGTGCGCGAAGAAGAACCAAAACGAACAAAACCGGTTATTACTCCGCCGGTAGCACCTGTTTTCAAAAAAGAAATCGAAAAACCAGTAGCACCTTCTTCACCACCAACGGCTACGCCTGCTTTAAATCGCCCAGCAGCCGCTGAACGTAACACAGCTCCTTGGCGTCAACTGGTAGCAGTTGGATGCTCTACCGGCGGTCCTAGGGCGCTTAAAAGCTTACTAGAAAATATTCCGGCTAACTTCCCGGCTCCGATTGTGATTGTTCAGCATATGCCGCCGAATTTTACACGATCTCTGGCACAGCGTTTGAACAGTTTAAGTCGTATTACTGTGGTTGAAGCAGAACAGGGAATGGTTCTTCAAGCAGGTACAGCTTATATTGCTCCTGGTGGCTATCATATGACAGTCACTCGTAGCCAAGGAAGTTACCGAATACAGCTTTCTCAAGAACCACCACGCAATGGACATCGCCCTTCAGTGGATACGCTTTTTGCCTCTATCCAACCTTTTACCGATCTACAGCGTCATGCTGTACTAATGACCGGTATGGGAAGCGATGGCGCAAGAGAAATGAAAAATTTATATGATAGCGGTATAAACTCTACCATCGCAGAAAACGAAGATACCTGTGTAGTGTACGGAATGCCGCGGTCGGCTGTAGAGCTCGGATGTGTGAATCATCTGCTCCCACTGCCAGAAATTGCGCCTAAACTTATACAAATCGTTAAATAGTTTACAACAAGCTATATGCTATCTTATGGAGGAGGTGTCTCACGGTGGACATGAATCAATATTTAAACATGTTTATTGATGAGTCGAACGATCATCTACAATCGTTGAATGAAAAAATGCTGGAATTGGAAAGCAGCCCGGCTGACCTTGGGATTGTCCAAGTTATTTTCCGTTCAGCACATACGCTTAAAGGTATGGCTGCAACAATGGGATTTGAAGATTTAGCGGCATTGACGCACCAAATGGAAAATGTACTTGATTTGGTACGTAATGAAAAATTAGCCATGCAAGAATTTATTTTCGATACATTATTTAAAAGTCTAGATGCTTTGGAATCCATGGTTCAAGACATTACGCAGGGTGGAGAAGGTAAAGCGGATGTAACAGCGATCGTGGAATCTCTGCAAGCGATTGTACGCGGAGAAATGACACCTGCTGCACCGGCAGCAACTGTAGCTGCTACACCAACACCGTCTGCTGTAACTGCTGATGCTGAAGTTGTGCAAGAGAGCAAAGGAATCCAATTGGATGAGTTCCAGCAATCTGTTATTGAACAATCGATGTCTGAAGGTCATCAAGCACTTTACGTTGAAGTTTTTATTCGTGAAGATTGTCAATTAAAAGCGGTTCGCGCATACATGGTATTCGATATGTTAGAGCGTTTCGGTGAAGTCATCAAATCCGAACCGTCTACACAAGATATCGAACAAGACAAATTCGATCGTAGCTTCTCTCTGTATTACATTACGCAAAAAGATCAAGATGAACTTAAAACGATGATTCTAGGCGTATCTGAGATTGAGAATGTAACGATGACACGTTTGGATGCAGAATCTTTGAAAGAAATGTCTGCTCCAGCAAATCAATCATCTCCAATTGCTGCTGAAACAGTATCTTTAGAAGCTACACCTTCGACTTCAGCTCCTGTAGTAGAAGATAAAGCAGTAGTAGCACCACCACAAGCAAAAGCAGCTGCGAAATCTCCAGTTGCTGCTCCATCTCGCACGATTCGCGTAGATATCGATCGCCTAGATGTTCTTATGAACTTATTCAGCGAATTGCTAATTGACCGTGTACGTTTAGAGCAATTGGCTAGTGAAGTGAAAGTACCTGCATTAACAGATGCTGTCGAGCATATGGGACGTGTAAGTAGTGATTTGCAAAATATCGTACTGAAATTGAGAATGGTTCCGGTAGACACAGTGTTTAACCGTTTCCCTCGTATGGTACGTGATTTGGCCAAATCATTAGACAAAAAACTAGACTTGATTATCACAGGTGCTGAAACCGAGCTAGACCGCACAGTTATCGACGAAATCGGTGATCCACTGGTGCATTTATTGCGTAACTCAGTTGACCATGGTGTTGAGCCAATTGCAGATCGTATTGCAGCAGGTAAAGACGAGACCGGTGTAGTCAAACTAAGCGCATTCCATAGTGGTAATCATGTATTTATCGAAATTGAAGATGATGGACGTGGGATTTACCGCGATAAGATTCTTCAAAGCGCAATTAAAAAAGGTGTTGTGACTCAAGAGCAATCGGTCACAATGAAAGACGAAGAAGTATACCAACTTCTTTTTGCACCAGGATTCAGTACAGCAGAAGTTATCTCTGATATTTCTGGACGCGGTGTAGGTCTAGACGTGGTTAAATCCAAAATTTCATCACTTGGTGGACATGTAACGGTATACTCCACACCAGGTAAAGGAACCAAGTTCTCTGTACAACTACCACTCACATTGTCTATTATTTCAGCAATGTTGATCCGCGTAGGTTCGGAGAAATATGCGATTCCATTAACTTCGATTGTGGAAACAGGCATTATCAAATCCAAACAGGTACGTGATTTGCATGGTAGTCAATTAATTCCTTATCGTGAAACGCATATTCCGTTACTTTCACTAAGTCGTGTATTCGAAGTTCCAGACTTTGATGAGCGTGAAGAGGAAGAAACAGAGATTGTTGTAATCCGTAAAGGTGACAAACTAGCAGCACTAGCTGTTGAGAACTTCATTGGTCAAAACGAAATCGTTCTGAAAAGCTTGGGCAAATATCTTCCAGATATTCAAGGCGTTTCAGGAGCAACGATTCTTGGAGACGGCCAAGTGGCTTTGATTATTGATCCGAATGCATTTATCAAGTGATGTAGTTTATAACAAGGAGGATTTACCATGGCAGAAGATATAAAAGTTATTGTTTTCAAACTTGCAAAAGAAGAATACGGTATTGAAGTAGATAAAGTACAAACGATTGAGCGTATGTTACCTATTACGCGTGTACCTAAAACATTTGATTTTGTAAAAGGTGTTATTAATTTACGTGGTGTGGTTATTCCAGTTATCGATCTTCGTGGTCGTTTTAACCTTCCAGAAAATGAATATAACGATCAAACACGTATTATCATCGTAGAGGTAGATACAACTCAAGTTGGATTTATTGTAGATTCAGCTAACGATGTAGTAGATCTAGATCGCGGACGTATTGAGAAACCGCCAGAAGTTGTAGGCGGAGTGAAAGCAAGATATCTTGATGGAGTTGCTAAGCTGGACGAAGAACGGCTGCTGATTATGCTTAACCTTGCTGAAGTCTTGAACCGAAGCGAAGTCAGTCAACTAGAAAATATCGAGGATTAAGCTTATGAACCTTTTTGGTAATCTTGAAGGGTTCAAAATGGATGTTCTAAAAGAAGTGGGAAATATAGGGGCAGGCAATGCAGCCACTGCCCTTTCCCAGCTTTTAGATAAACCGATTGATATGGCAGTACCGAAAGTTCAAATTCTACCTTTTGAAAAAATCGCTGATAAAGTTGGCGGACCTGAACAAATCGTTCTTGCTGTTTTCTTTCGTGTAGAAGGTGAAGCACCGGGCAATTTGTTTTTTATTCTAACTCCTGAAGCAGGTAAAGGATTGCTTCATCGTTTAGCAGGGATTGAAGCCAGCGACGAAGAATTTTTTAATGAGATGGAACAATCTGCACTTTCAGAAATTGGAAATATTTTGGCAGGTTCGTATTTATCTTCATTAGCAGACTTTACCAAACTTTCAATGACACCTACAGTGCCTGGACTCGCAATGGATATGGCAGGTGCAATTTTGAACTACGGTCTGATCCAATTCGGAGAAATGGGTGACGATGCGTTGTTGATCGATACTACATTTTTAGAAGGAAAAGAAGAAGTGGAAGGGCAGTTTTTCTTGATTCCGGACCCTGAATCTTTTGATAAAATTTTCAAATCATTAGGAGTTCCATTGACTGATGATTGAAGAGCAAAACATTGTTAAAGTGGGTATGGCGGATTTAAACGTCGTGAAAACATCCGGAATTATTCGAACGACGGGACTTGGTTCTTGTGTGGGCCTAACGCTATATGACAAAAACATTCAACTTGCAGGGATGGCTCATGTGATGCTTCCTTCATCGGATATTGCTAGAGACGGACAATTGAATATAGCAAAATACGCAGATACTGCACTTCCAGAATTAGTTCGCAAAATGACTGAGCTTGGCGCTTCACGCTCACGATTGGTTGCCAAAATGGCTGGTGGTGCTCAAATGTTTAATTTTTCTAGTGGTGGTGATCACATGCGAATTGGTCCTCGTAATGTGGAAGCATGTAAATTGTTTTTAGAAGAGTACAAAATTCCATTGTTAGCAGAGGACACTGGCGCTAATTACGGACGAACCATAGAGATGGATTGTATTTCTGGGATTTTGTTCATAAGAAGTGTACAAATGGGTAAGAAGGAATTATAGCCTATGGTAGGGAATATTAAAATTAATCTCTGGTTAGGCTTTATCGGTTTTTTGATTACTTTTTTTGCTTCTATCGAAAACAATTTATGGACCACTAGTTTATTTAGAGGGGTTTTAGGATTCGCATTATGGTTTTTCTTGGCATTCGTGTTGCGCTTTGTTTTAGGGATTCTAGCCAATCCTGCAAGCGCAACATCGAATAAGCCTTCTAGCCCTACTTCTTCGGGAAATGAATCAACTTCTGTTTCCGCAGATGATCCAAATAGAGGCAGCCAATTTGATGTAGTCACACCTGATCAAGATCAGGAATTAAGTGACTTACTAACACCGAAACCAACAGACACAGTGGAAAAGGATAGCTTTGCTCCTCTTAATCCACCCAAACTGGTTTCAACCAAGCAACAAGATCCGGAGGAAATGGCGAAGGCTGTTCGTCACCTGACACAAAAGTAAGGAGGGTGAAAGCAATTGAGCGAGCAAAAAGCAACCCATCTAAATCATTCAGAGTTGTGGGTACAGTGGAAGGAGTATGGAAACGTCGAAGCCAAGAAGAAGCTAATTGAAAACTACTATGGCACCGTTGAATATGTTTCCAGCCGCCTTGCAATTGGATTACCCAAAAATGTCTCTAAAGATGATCTGATGAGTAATGGAGTTATGGGTTTAATTGATGCAATTGAAAAGTTTGATTATAAACGTGGACTTCAATTTGAAACATATGCTTCTTGGAGAGTACGTGGTGCGATATTGGATGGTCTTCGTCAAGGAGATTGGGTTCCAAGATCGGTACGTGAGAAAGCGCGCAAAATTGAAGACGCCTATCAGCAATTGGAACAAAAATATCTACGTTCTGTATCGGATGCAGAAATTAGTAACTATTTGGATATTACAGAAAAAGACTTTCAAAATATGCTTCAAGACGTAGCGGTTATGACGATTACTTCATTGGAAGATCCTATTCGTGAAGAAGAGTCTGAAACAAGAATGTCTTTGATCGTAGATGAGAAAGCCAAAAATCCAGATCGTACTGTAAACGATTTTGTACTTAAAGAATCGCTTATGAAAGGTATTGAAAAGCTTACCGATAAAGAGAGAACGGTTGTATCACTACTTTATTATGAAGACCTATCACTCAGTGAGATTGCTGAAGTCATGTCATTATCACCATCACGAATCTCTCAACTTCATTCCAAAGCTATTCTACGATTACGTGGAGCACTGGATAAGCAAAAAGGTCTATTAATGCAAGACATGTGAGACGCCGCTACTTGTATGAAAGGGTGAATTAGGCGTGACCTCTCAATTAGCAATAGACCCGTATTTAAAAGTTATTTTTTCTGATGATAAATCTGTCGCCTATCTTGAATTTACTAAGTTTGATCAAGAATTTGAATGCACAGCCGAACAACTGGAGGGATTTTTGCGTACGCAAGGCTTGAGTAATGGAATTGATTCAATCATCTTACAACAAATTTCTAGTAATCCTGAAGCTTATACTTTGGACAAAGTGATCGTTGCTCAAGGACAAAAGCCAGTGAATGGAATAGATGGAAGAATTGAATATACCGTATCATTTGATGATGTTGGTAGAAGACCACTCGAAACTCAAGATGGTAAAGTAGACTACAAAGAATTAGTACAGCTGAACAATGTTCGTAAAGGACAAATGATCGGTAAAAAAATCGATCCTTTACCAGGGCAAGATGGAATATCTGTTACAGGAGAACCTATTCCTTACAAAGCAGGTAAAGAAGCTCGATTTAAAGTAGGTAAAAATATTGTATTAAATCCTGAACATACCGTTATATATGCTGCTTTGGATGGTATGATATCTTTAACCGAAAAAAGTAAAATTAATGTATTTCCTGTGTATGAAGTGAATGGAGATATAGATTACCATACAGGCAATATCGACTTTGTAGGAACAGTCGTTATTCGTGGTAATGTGTTATCTAATTTTCGCGTTAAAGCATCTGGAGATATTAGAATTGTTGGCGGTGTAGAAGGCGCAGAGCTAGAAGCTGGTGGTTCAATTGAAATCACAGGCGGAGTGATCGGTTATCATAAAGGTCTGGTCAAAGCAGCTGTCAATGTCAAAAGTTCATTTATCCAGGATGGAAATGTAGAAGCTGGTGAAGCGGTAATTGTTTCTCAAAGTATTATGCATTCTAACGTGCGTGCAGGTAAAAGTATTTTCTGTAATGGACCTAAAGGGTTAATTGTAGGTGGACAATTACAAGCAGGTGAAACAGTTGTTGCGCGAACCATTGGTAATACGAGCTTTACAGTAACGGATATTGAAGTAGGCGTATTGCCTGAACTACGCAATCAATTAGGTGTGTTACGCAAAGAATTAAAAACGCATGTAGAAAATTTGGAAAAAACAGAAAAAGCACTTCATTTACTCGATCAGCTTGCTTCTGCTGGACAACTAGGTTCAGACAAATTGGCTTTGCGTATTAAATTATCGGCGACTAAAAAAAGCCAACTGCGTGAACATGATGAAATCAAAGAAAGTATTTGGGAAATTGAAAGAACACTTGAAGAATCAGCAAAAGCCAAAGTTGAAGTGATTCATACGATTTTTGGCGGTTCCAAAGTTGTGATTGGTCGATATACCAAATATATTAAGGATACCTCTGAACGTGTTAGCTTCACATATGATGATGGTGATATTGTGATGGTTTCCAACCATTAATTGACCATAAGGTGGGGTGTTTGAAATGAGTATGCGAAATATTGAATTGCAAATTGCTATTCCTAGAACCAGTGAAGTGAGTAAAATTCAACAAGCGCACTTGTTGCGTCCAGCGATTGATCAGACTTTACTGGCCGAGCAAATAAATGAGCATACAGAGCGTATGCGTAACCGTAGTGGAGAAGTAAGCGAGTCGTCATCCAACTTTATTCATGATGGAGAAGCTGGAGAACATCATTATACGGCGAGCGAGCATCAATCAGACGAACACCCTACTCCTGAAGCTACGCCAGCGGAACATCCTTACAAAGGCAAGAATATCGATTTGTCTTTCTAAAAATGTAAACCACATAAAAAGTGAGTTGAATGAATTTGCCAGGATGGATATATATTGTTCTGATCGGTGCAGTCGCGATTGTATATGGATTTTTGTTACCCAAAGCTCGTAATGTGGCAGCTACCGCTCAGTCTATGGCTACTGTCGATAAAGTAGAGGATACATTGGAACATTATATGGCCGAGATCGAGAAAGAGAACGAAGAGATTATTGATCTAGTCTCCAAAATCAAACAAGAGTCTACAGCGAAGCAATTAGCGCTGCAAGAGCAGTTAACCGAAATGAGACAACGTTTGATACAGTTAGAACAAAAGCCAGATCCTGTTATAATGCAACCTGTTGCTCAGCCGATACCTCCTACGCAGAATCCTTCGTATATGCCATCACAGGGCACAGGAACGCAAGGAGATGCGTTACGAGAGTCAGCTGCGCGAATGGCGCAAGAGCATAGTGAGCCAATTGTAGAACAGCAAGCAGATACGACAGAACGTATTCAGGATCGCTATCAAGAACTGTTTGCCCTTTACAAAAATGGGAAGTCAATTGATACAATAGCCAAAACGGTAGGTTTACAACGTGGCGAAGTTCAATTGATTTTGCAGTTGGCCAAACAGGAGGATCATACGTGATTAAAAACCGTTCTTTGATGATTGGGATAGGAATAGGAATTATTATTGGTGCTGTATTGCTTCAACTTTTCAATATTGGCAAAGGACAAACGATGCTTGATGGTACACAGCTAACAGCTGAGCAGATTCGAGAAGCGGCTCAAGCTCAAAATATGCAGGTGTATGCTTCAACAGAGAAAGTCTATAGTAGCGACGAGTGGAAACAGTTGCAACAAGAAGAAAAGCAAAAAGAAGAAGCAGCCAAACAGGCGAAGGAAAAAGCGAACGGTCAGGCTACTACAAAAGAACCGACCAGTGAGCAACCGACGACGCCAGCAGATCCGACAACACCAGAGTCTAAAGAAACCAAAACGACCACTAATTCAACAACGCCTAAAGCAAGTAATCCAAGTTCTCCGGCACAACCGAATACACCAACTACTTTTAAGATTACAAGCGGAGAAATGCTTAATGATATCGCTTATAATTTAAAAACAGAAGGTGTGATCGACAGTCAAAAAGAATTTGTGAATCGTGTTTCGGAACTCAAAGCCAATACTAAATTACAGGTTGGTACTTTTACGCTAAATGCGGGTGAAGATCTGGATTCGATTATTGATAAGATTACACATGAGCCGTCTCAATAATGTGATTACTGCATTATTAAGGCGGCTTCACGTCTGAATATGATCCCATATACATAACGATCAATTTGGGTGTTGCGCAATAGCTATTTGATGTGATATATTAACTAATGGTGTTAAAACACACGCATTCTGATTTCAGGTAAAGGTGCTTTTCAGACGAAAAGTTTTACCGAAAGTTGACGTTTGCGGAGGCACACAAAAAACCAAAATAATAGGAGGTACATGGATATGGCAGTTATTTCCATGAAACAGCTTTTAGAAGCTGGCGTACACTTCGGTCACCAAACACGTCGTTGGAACCCGAAAATGGATCGTTACATTTTTACAGAAAGAAACGGAATTTACATCATTGATTTGCAAAAAACAGTGAAAAAAGTTGACGAAGCTTACAACTTTGTAAAATCCATCGCTGCTGACGGCGGTACAGTATTGTTCGTTGGTACGAAAAAACAAGCTCAAGATTCTGTTAAAGAAGAAGCTGAGCGTTCTGGTCAATTCTACATCAACCAACGTTGGTTGGGTGGAACTCTAACTAACTTTGAAACGATCAAAAAACGTATCAATCGTTTGAAAGAGTTGGAAAAATGGGAAGAAGACGGTACTTTCGAAGTTCTTCCTAAAAAAGAAGTAATCTTGCTTCGCAAAGAAAAAGATCGTCTTGAGAAATTCTTGGGCGGTATCAAAAACATGAAAGGTTTGCCTAGCGCGTTGTTCATCATCGATCCTCGTAAAGAGCGTATCGCTGTTGCAGAAGCACGTAAATTGGGTATTCCAATCGTAGGTATCGTTGATACTAACTGTGATCCAGACGAAATCGATTATGTTATTCCTGGTAATGATGACGCGATTCGCGCTGTTAAATTGTTGACTGGAAAAATGGCTGATGCTGTGGTTGAAGCTAACCAAGGCGAGCAAACTGCATAATTGTTTCTATTCATATTATCTTTAAATGAATGACAAAATAAAAAGGGTGGTTGGCAGGTGGATAACCTCTCACTGCCCTTTTTTTAAGATGATGTATAAAAAAACTAAATTTTTAATTATATGGAGGTTACAACAATGGCAGTTAATGCTAGCGCAGTAAAAGAACTTCGTGAAAAAACAGGCGCAGGAATGTTAGATTGTAAAAAAGCGCTTGAAGAAACAAATGGTGATATCTCTAAAGCAGTAGACGTACTTCGTGAAAAAGGTCTTTCTGCAGCAGCTGGTAAAGCTGGACGCGCTGCAACAGAAGGCGTAGTTGAATCTTACATCCACGCTGGCGGTCGTATCGGCGTATTGGTAGAAATCAACTGTGAAACTGACTTTGTTGGTAAAACAGACCAATTTAAAGAGTTTGCACGCGATATCGCTATGCAAATCGCAGCAGCTAGCCCATTGTATGTTCGTCGTGAAGAAGTTCCTACAGAAGCTCTTGAGAAAGAAAAAGAAATTTTGAAAGCTCAAGCATTGAACGAAGGCAAACCAGAAAAAATCGTTGAAAAAATGGTTGAAGGCCGCATCGGTAAATACTATGAAGAGTATTGCTTGATGGAGCAAACTTTCGTTAAAAACCCTGATAAAACAATCGATCAATTGTTGAATGAAAAAATCAGCACAATCGGTGAAAATATTTCAATCCGTCGCTTCGTTCGTTATGAACTAGGTGAAGGTCTTGAGAAAAAACAAGACAACTTTGTTGAAGAAGTTATGGCACAAGTAAATCAATAATCGCGACTAGCGACAAAGCGATTTACAATAACCGGAACACGATTTAAGAATAGAACAGAAGGAAGGGACACAGACTGTGTTCCTTCTTTTGTAAAATCTTATCATTCCGAGAACCTCATGGCAGAGCCGGAACAGGCAGTATTAGCGCCCTATCCGGCTTTATTACCATCAGGACTAATTTTCACAAAGTGGAGGGTATACAATTGAATAAACCTGTATTTAAAAGAGTTGTCTTGAAAGTCAGCGGTGAATCATTATCGGGTCAAAACGGATACGGTATTGATGCCGATACAATCGTCTCAATTGCCAATCAGATCAAAGAAGTCGTCGCGTTGGGTGTAGAAGTTGCGATTGTATGTGGAGGAGGCAACATCTGGCGGGGAATCGCGGGTAGCGCAAATGGTATTGACCGCGCGACAGCCGATTATATGGGTATGCTTGCTACTGTAATGAATTCTTTAGCTTTGCAAGATGCATTAGAGCAAATTGAAGTTCCTACTCGTGTGCAGACTTCTATTGCAATGCAACAAATCGCAGAACCCTATATTCGCAGAAGAGCTATTCGTCACTTAGAAAAAGGTCGTGTCGTTATTTTCGCAGCGGGTACGGGTAATCCTTTCTTCTCTACAGATACAACAGCTGCTTTACGTGCTGCTGAAATCGAAGCAGAAGTTATTTTGATGGCGAAAAACAAAGTGGATGGCGTTTACTCAGCAGATCCATTTAAAGACGAAAATGCTCAAAAATTCGAACAGCTTACATACCTGGATATCTTGAACCAAAATCTAGGTGTAATGGACTCTACAGCTTCATCGTTATGTATGGATAACAATATTCCACTCATCGTGTTTGCGATTACCGAAGAAGGAAACATCAAACGGGTCGTGCTCGGCGAGAAGATCGGGACGATCGTCAAAGGGAGTGTAGATTAATGCCTCAATCAATCAAAAAAAGTGCAGAAGAACGCATGGAAAAAGCGATTCAAGCGTTAAGTCGTGATCTATCCACGCTTCGTGCTGGACGTGCTTCATCTTCTATTTTAGATCGTGTACAAGTTGAATATTATGGTGCTTTGACACCTCTTAATCAATTGGCTAATATCAGTACTCCAGATTCTCGTACATTGATTATTCAGCCTTGGGATAAATCTTCTTTAGCTGATATTGAACGTGCGATTATGAAGTCAGATTTGGGTCTTACACCTGCTAACGATGGTAACATCGTACGCTTGAGTATTCCTGCTTTGACAGAAGAGCGTCGTTCTGAATTAGTGAAATTAACTAAAAAGTTTGGCGAAGAATCTAAAGTTGCGGTTCGTAATATTCGTCGTGATGCAAATGACGATATCAAAAAGCTAGAAAAAACAGATATCTCTGAGGACGAATCACGTCGTCACCAAGAAGATGTTCAAAAACTTACGGACAAATTCATTGCGGAAGTCGACAATGTACTTGCTTCAAAAGAAAAAGAGATTATGGAAGTGTAAGAGACTTACGACCCCTCCGAATAGGTGGGGTTTGTCTCTTTTCACTACTGGCATGGAGGAAAAGTGATGCTCAAGCGTGTTCGCTCGTGGTGGAAAAAGGAAGAGCTACAGGTTTCCGCCGAGCTTTCGCAAGATAATATTCCAAAGCATATCGCTATCATTATGGATGGCAATGGACGATGGGCGAAAAGTTTGGGATTACCGCGTGTAATGGGTCATCAAAATGGTATGAAGGCTGTAAAGCGTGCCACAATTGCTGCGGATGACTTGGGAGTTCAATATTTAACCATGTATGCTTTCTCTACTGAAAATTGGAAAAGACCCAAAGAGGAAGTTGACTTTTTGATGAAACTTCCTGGTGAATTTATAGTATCTGAATTGGATGAATTGATTGAAAAAAATGTACAGATTCGTTTGATGGGACACAAAGAGGTATTGCCTCCTCATACGATAGAGCCTTTGGAAAAAGCGATTCGCGATACTGCTAATAATACAGGGCTGGTACTTACATTTGCTCTGAATTATGGAGGTCGTGATGAAATTACTGAAGGTGTTAAAGAAGTAGCACAAGCGGTACAAAACGGTACAATGCGTATAGAAGATATCACTTCTGACAGTTTTGAACGTGTTTTGCAATCGTCAGGGATGCCTGATCCTGATTTACTTATACGAACAAGCGGAGAACTTCGCCTGAGTAATTTTATGTTGTGGCAACTTGCCTATACAGAATTGTGGTTTACTCCTATTTTTTGGCCAGAGTTTGGCAAGCAACATATGATCGAAGCGGTAGTAGAATACCAGCGTAGAACTCGTAGATATGGTGGTTTGAAATGAATGGGAATCTCTGCAATGGCAGGGGATATCCATTTGTTCGGATGGAGGATGGATTGTGAAAGAGCGGATAATCACTGGCATTGTAGCCGGAACACTCTACTTAGGGCTTTGCCTGCTCGGTGGCTATGCTTATCATGGCCTGCTGGTGGTGATGGCTCTTATTGGATATTATGAGTTTGTAATCATGACAAAGTCGACTCCGTTTGGAGCACCGGCAGTAATCGGATATATTAGTGTACTGTATATGCTTTTCCCATGGACATTAATGAATCTTGAACCGCCGTTGTCTAATGATCACAGTATGTGGATTGTGATGCTATTGTTGTTATCCATTACTGTTATTTCCAAAAATAAAGTGGATATTAAACAAATGGCGCTACTGTTTATCGGAGCCGTTTATATAGGTACAGGATTTGCATATATTGCAGATACACGTCAGACACCAGATGGACATGGATTATTCTGGACCTTTATGTTGCTTGCTTCGATTTGGGCTAGTGATATTGGAGCTTATTTTACAGGCAAAATGTTGGGCAAAAATAAGCTGTGGCCTTCAATCAGCCCTAACAAAACAGTGGAAGGTGCGATTGGTGGAGTTGTATTTGCTATTGTAGTGGCTGTTATTTTTTCACTGATATCACCACAACTACTTCCAATGACCAATGCGATATGTATAGGTATTGCTGCGGCTGTAGTAGGACAAATGGGTGACTTGATTCAATCGGCATACAAGCGTATCTATGGAATCAAAGACTCTGGTAAATTATTACCTGGTCATGGTGGCATTTTGGATCGTTGTGATAGCTGGTTAATGGTATTTCCGCTTGTTCATATTGCGTTCCTTTTACCTTTTTAATAAATAATCATTTAAACGATAACCTATTGTAATCTAACGGGGTGCACAATGAAAAAATTAGCTATTCTTGGCTCTACAGGTTCAATCGGTACTCAAACATTAGATGTTGTACGTGCTCATCCTGAAGCTTTTGAAGTAGAAGGACTTGCAGCAGGCAACAATATAGAATTGTTAATGCAGCAAGTGTTGGAATTTAAGCCATCTAAAATTTCTGTAGGTTCTAAAGAATCAGCAGAACAGATCAAACAGCAATTGCCTGCTCATATTCAAGTATTTTATGGCGAGCAAGGGCTGATTGAAATTGCAGCCGGAACAGATGCCGATACAGTAGTAACAGCAGTGATGGGTAGCATGGGTCTTCCTTCTACACTAGCAGCGATTGATGCTGGCAAAACGATAGGTCTGGCTAACAAAGAAACATTGGTAACAGCAGGACATTTAGTGACAGCTCGTGCTAGACAAAAAGGTGTTCAATTGTTGCCGATTGATAGCGAACATTCAGCATTATTTCAATGTCTAAATGGAGAACCTCGTGAACGTATACATCAATTAACGTTGACTGCTTCAGGTGGTTCATTTCGTGATCGTACACGAGAGCAATTGAAGCATGTGACTGTTGCAGATGCACTCAAGCATCCTAACTGGTCTATGGGTTCTAAAATCACAATTGATTCTGCAACGATGGCGAATAAAGGACTAGAAGTGATCGAAGCACACTGGTTATTTGATATGCCGTATGATCAGATTTCTGTACTGCTACATCCTGAAAGTATTATTCATTCGTTTGTTGAATTTGTAGATACGAGTATTATTGCGCAACTAGGTAATCCTGATATGCGTGTACCGATTCAATATGCTTTAACTTATCCGGATCGTCAGCAAGCTCCTTCTTCGCGTCTGTCATTAGCTCAGATCGGGCAATTGAATTTCCGTGAAATGGATTATGTTCGTTTTCCTTGCTTGAGTATGGCTTTTGAAGCGGGTCGTCTGGGCGGTACAGCTCCTACAGTATTTAATGCTGCTAATGAAATTGCAGTTTCTCGGTTTCTAAATGGAGAAATTCCTTTCTTGCTGATTGAAGACATTATTGCAGATGCGCTACAACAGCATGAAGTGATTGCCAATCCAGAACTGGAAGTTATTTATGCTACTGATGCACAGACAAGAGCGAGAGCAAGTGCATTTTCAGTATTATAAGTATGAAGATCATATGTTTTAAATCATGAAGTGATCAGAATATAGACGTTTCGTATCGATTATGCGGTAGTGGTTTTGTATCATTACGATTATGCCTATAACCGGGATTATCAACAGAAATGGAATTTATTTCTTGATGTTCGCCATGCTCTGCTTGTATCAGACCGTACAAAAGTGATAATCTAAAAGTGCAGACCTTCGGTCGCAAGCGAAAAAGGAGGATTTGGCGATTTGGAGACACTTCAAGTAGTAGTTATGACGGTACTCATGTTTTTTATTATTGTAACGGTGCATGAGTGGGGGCATTATTATTTTGCCAAGCGTGCAGGAGTTTTAGTACGCGAATTTGCTATTGGCTTCGGCCCAAAACTGTTTTCATATAAAAAAGATGAAACTGTATTTACATTGCGTCTATTACCTTTCGGTGGTTACGCACGTATGGCTGGTGAAGATCCTGAACTGGTTGAGATTCAGCCTGGACAGACGATCGCTATTCGCACAGCAAATGAAGTGGTAAAAACGATTTTTGTAGATCAATTAGATAATCGCAAAAATGTAATTCGTGGTGAAGTACAATCGATAGACATTATAGACGATCTCAAAATTGTACTGGATGTTGATGGTGATATTCAAACTTTTAATGTAGATCCCAAAGCGATGATGTCGATTAAAGGTCAAGATATTCAGATTGCACCGCGTAATCGTCAGTTTAATAGTGCAACTGTAGGTCAACGTGCATTGTCTATTTTTGCAGGGCCGGCGATGAACTTTATTCTTGCTTTTATTCTTTGTCTGATCTTAGTACGTATGACAGGTGTACCTGTTGAGAATCCGACTGGCGTTATTTTGGGTCAAGTTACTTCTAATTCTCCTGCTCAATCTAGTGGACTGATGAAAGGCGATCTAGTTGAAAAGGTTAACGGAACTAACATTGCTGGGGATTCTGTGAAAATGATTAGTTTGATTGAATCTTCTGCTGGGAAACCAATGGAATGGACGATTGAACGTGGTGGTAAAGAACAAACGGTGACTATTACTCCGAAAGCCAATGAAAAAAATGTAGGTAAAGTCGGTGTAGCAGTAGAACCACAGACTCGTTCAGCTTCATTTGGTGAAACATTCAGCTATGCAGGTGAACGTTTTATCGATATGAGTACAACGATTTTGACAAGTTTGAAAATGCTAATTTTCGGACAGTTCCATCTGAATGATCTTGCAGGGCCTGTAGGTACGATTCAAGTAACGACTGAAGTGGCTAGACAAGGACTCGACAGTATGATTCTGTGGACAGCGCTAATCAGTACCAACTTGGGTATATTCAATTTGCTACCTATTCCAGCATTAGATGGAAGTCGTTTGATTTTCTTACTTGTGGAATGGATACGTCGTAAGCCACTTGAACCAAGCAAAGAAGGTCTGGTTCATTTAATCGGATTCGGAATGTTATTCTTGCTTATGATTGCTGTAACTTATAATGATATTGTACGTTTAATTAAAGGATAATTTCTCTCCTTTAACATCTAGACAGACATGATATACTAAAGGAAAGACCACAGAAGCAGAAGGGTGGAAATGCAACATGTACGCCTCAGCGTAAAGTTGAAGGATGTTGCAATACTCACTCTTTTGCTTCTTTGTCTGAAATCATTCAACAAGCACT
The DNA here is from genome assembly GCF_028736095.1 of Paenibacillus sp. KACC 21273. Taxonomy (NCBI): domain Bacteria; kingdom Bacillati; phylum Bacillota; class Bacilli; order Caryophanales; family Paenibacillaceae; genus Paenibacillus; species Paenibacillus sp. KACC 21273. The sequence continues at coordinate 3,418,813 of NZ_CP117876.1, read as the reverse complement.
ACCAATCGTGATACAATAAGATAAAATGAGTGAGCAATAGTGGCAGATATCGATGCTACCATTATTGATGTACACTCGCTAAATATTTGGTTACTTACAGGAGGATATCCATTTTTATGTCGAATGATAAGCAGGACAAACAATTCGTAACTGAAATTACACCACAAGGTGAAGACTTCTCACGCTGGTATATTGATGTGATCAAAAAAGCTGAATTAATGGACTATTCACCTGTACGCGGTTGTATCGTATTCCGCCCGGATGGATACGAAATTTGGGAACATATTCAGCAAGATCTAGATCGCCGTTTCAAAGAAACCGGTCATCGTAATGCATATTTCCCATTGTTTATTCCAGAAAGCTTTTTTGAAAAAGAAAAAGAGCATATTGAAGGATTTAACCCTGAGTTGCCATGGGTAACTGAAGCAGGTGGAGATAAGCTGGAAGAACGTTTGGCAATCCGTCCTACATCAGAGACAATGTTCGGACATATGTATTCTAAATGGATTCAATCTTACCGTGATCTACCTGTATTGATTAACCAGTGGGCAAACGTTGTTCGTTGGGAAAAACGTACATTACCGTTCTTACGTACAAGTGAATTCTTGTGGCAAGAAGGTCATACAGCTCATGAGACAGAAACAGAAGCACGTGAAGAAACTATGCGTATGCTTGAAGTATATCGTGACTTTGTAGAAAGTTTCTTAGCCATCCCTGTAATTACAGGACAGAAGAGCCCTTCTGAGAAATTTGCAGGCGCACGTGATACGTATTCGATCGAAGCTATGATGAAAGATGGACGTGCAGTACAAGCAGGTACATCTCACTTTATGGGTACTAACTTTGCGGAAGCATTTGAAATTCAGTACTTAAGTCGTGAAAATACACAAGAGTATGCACATACAACATCATGGGGTGTAAGTACACGTCTAATCGGTGCGCTGATCATGGTGCATGGTGATGATCGTGGATTAGCATTGCCTCCTAAAGTAGCTCCAAAACAAGTCATGATTATTCCGATTGGCCCTCCTAAAACACGTGATATGGTGGTAGGACGTGCTGACGAATTATTTGCCGAGTTGAAAAAAGCAGGTGTACGTGTAGGCATTGATGATCGTGCAGATGTACGTCCAGGTTGGAAATTCAACGAGTACGAGATGCGCGGTATTCCGGTTCGTCTGGAAATTGGACCTCGTGATATGGAAAATGGAGTATGCGTATTGGTTTCTCGTATTACAGGCGAGAAAAAACAAGTCGCTCTTGAAAATATCGTTACAGAAGTTCAAAATATGTTAGAGCAAGTACAACAAGAAATGTATGATCGTGCACTGGCTTTCCGTGAAGAAAACATGCATGAAGTAGATACACTAGATGAGATGAAAGCTATTATGGAAGAAAAACGTGGCTTCTTTATCGCAGGCTGGGATGGTACGATCGAATCCGAAGCCAAAGTTAAAGAAGAAACAGGAGCAACGATCCGTAATATTCCTTTCCAATTAGATGTTCAAAAAGAAAAATGTCTAGTAACTGGAGAGCCAGCGAAACACACTGTTGTATTCGCTCGTGCGTATTAAGATATTTGGTCATACAAGATCTATTCAGGTAGATCAATTATATGTACAATTCAATTTCTAGCTGCTGTTGGTATAGGGCTGAAATGAACATATAGCTAAAGGTTCAAAGCTATTGAAGCAGGCAAGCTTCCAACAGAGTGGAGTAGACGGCAGTCTGATACCAACTTTTGTGGAGGCTTGTTGCTTTTTGGAAAGGGGGATCTTATGAGCGTTAGTGGAGAGAAAAGAACACGATTCGAGCTGTTAATGAATCAGGCACAAGTACCTGCTGGATTAATGGAGCCTCATTTTGCAGATGGGATGATTGATCGTGTAGAGATTAGTCGTAGTAACAAAGAATGGAAAATCGTGATTGCTAAAGAAACATTAGTCGCAGCACCTACCTATCGTGCATTTTGCTTGCATATTCAGGAGAAAATGGGACATATCGCGAAAATTCGTTTTCTTTTTCAATATGATGAAGCTGTAGATGTTGTACAGATTGTAGAAGAATATTGGAATATGTTTTTGGAATGGGTACAACGCGAAATTCCTTCGGTCAACGGTTGGATGACACGTGCAAAATATATGGTAGATGATCATACCGTCACAGTGACGATGAGCGATAATATGTCATTGGAACTAGCTAAAAAGAAACAAATCGATCAAGCGATTATTCGTTTTTATCAAGATTATTTTAATCTGACTTTGCGGATCAAGCTTCAAGTCGGGGAGAATACAACAGAAGCGGTAGAAGAATTCCATGTACAACGTCGCAAAGAAGAACTGGAAGAAATCGAGAAATTGATGACCAGTATGGAATCTGAGTTTGAAGAAGATACCGATGCAGATGGAGAACCTGTTCGTTTGCAAGTCGGTTATGAGATCAAAGAGCAACCGACACCGCTACAAGATATTCAAGACGAAGAAAAGAAAATTACGATTCAAGGAACAATTTTCGGACTCGAAAGCAAAGAGCTTCGTAACGGTAGTACATTATTCACGTATTTCTTAACTGATTTTAGTGACTCATTACAAATGAAAATGTTCGCCAAAAATAAAGAAGATCTCAAAATTATGAATCTACTGGCTAATGGTAAATGGGTGAAAGCTCGCGGTAGAGTGGAATATGATCGCTTTATGACGATACCGGAACTTGTTATGATTCCGTCTGATCTTAGTGAAGTCAAAGCACCGGCTGGACGCAAAGATGATGCAGATGAAAAACGCGTTGAATTCCATTTGCATACGACAATGAGTTCGATGGATGGAATTACACCGATCGATCAATATGTGAAAACAGCGGCAGCATGGGGACACTCAGCGATTGCTGTAACCGATCATGGCGGAGTTCAATGTTATCCAGAAGCTTATAAAGCAGCTAAAAAGCATGGTATCAAAATCATGTATGGACTTGAAGCGAATGTAGTGAACGATGCTGTAGCGATTGTACTCAATCCTCAACCGATTGATCTGAAAACAGCTACGTATATCGTTTTTGATATAGAGACCACAGGTTTATCTGTAACACAGAACAAAATTATAGAAATTGCGGCGATCAAAATGGTAGATGGCAAAGAGTTAGATCGTTATGCTACTTTTGTCGATCCGCATGAACGTATTCCTTATAATATTCAACAATTGACGAATATTACAGACGATATGGTTCGCGGAGCGCCAGAGATTGATCAAGTCATTCGTGAATTTGTAGAATTTGCTGGCGATGGTATTCTTGTTGCGCATAATGCGCGTTTTGATATAGGATTTATTCAAGCAACACTCAAAAATCATGATTTACCTGAAATGGAAAATCCGGTACTCGATACACTTGAACTTGCCCGTTTACTTTATCCAACATTGAAAAATCATCGTCTGAATACATTAGCAGCCAAATATAAAGTTTCGCTGGAAAGTCATCACCGGGCGATAGATGATACGATAGCGCTTGGAGGAATCTTATTCGGCTTATTAAGTGATGCGGATAAAGAGCGTCGCTTAACTCGTTTGGATCGGTTAAATGAATTTGTAGGACAGGATCTATCCAATGTGCGCCCTTTCCATTGTGGCATTTATGCATTAAATGAGATTGGTAAAAAGAATCTATTCAAATTAGTCACTTTATCGCATACACAGTATTTCAAACGGGTAGCTCGTATTCCTAAGTCAGTGTTGACTGAATATAGAGAAGGATTAATCGTACTGTCTGGTTGTGAAAAGGGAGAGTTTTTCGAAGCTGTTTTGAACAAATCGGTTGAAGAAGCAGAAGAAATCGCTCAATTTTATGATGTACTAGAAATTCAACCGTTAACGATGTATATGCATCTTGTAGACAAAGGATTGGTTGCAAGTCCTCGTGAGTTAGAGATTGCAGTAAATAAGATTTATGATATTGGAGCTAAATTAGAAAAGCCTGTAGTGGCTACAGGAAATGTTCATTATTTAGAACCAAGACAGAAATTGTTCCGCGATATTACGATTAACGGAATTACAGGTTTTAGCCCGCTTAAAGATCAACGTAAACCGGATGCTCATTTACGCACTACCAATGAAATGCTAGAAGAATTTAGCTTTATGGGTGAAAGCAAAGCAAAAGAAGTTGTTATCACTAATACGCAAGCATTAGCAGAACGTTTTGAAGCATTTGAACTGTTCCCTGATAAATTATTCACACCGATTTTAGATGGAGCAGATGAAGAAATTCGGAATACTTGTTATGATACGGCGAAATCTATTTATGGTGAAGATCTGCCAGATGTAGTAGTAAAACGTCTTGAAAAAGAATTAGAGCCTATTATCAAGTTCGGATTTTCTGCCAACTATTTGATTTCAGAAAAATTGGTTAAAAAGTCAAATCAAGATGGATATCTAGTAGGTTCAAGGGGTTCAGTAGGTTCATCAGTAGTAGCAACATTTCTGGGGATCTCTGAAGTAAATCCATTGCCTGCTCATTATATCTGTACCAATCCAGAGTGCAGACATAGCGAATGGTTTTTAGATGGTAGTATTCCTAGTGGATTTGATTTACCGGATAAAGACTGCCCTGATTGCAATGGTAAGCTTAAAGGGGAAGGTCAAGATATTCCATTTGAAACGTTCTTAGGATTTAAAGGGGATAAAGTTCCCGATATCGATTTGAACTTCTCTGGAGATTATCAACCGAAAGCTCATAATTATACCAAAGAATTATTTGGCGAAAAAAATGTATTCCGCGCAGGTACGATTGGTACTGTAGCCGAGAAAACAGCGTTTGGATTTGCCAAAAAGTATGAAGAGTTACATCAGAAAAAATGGCGTAATGCTGAACTCAGTCGTCTTGCGTCTGGATGTACAGGCGTTAAGCGGAGTACAGGACAGCATCCCGGCGGTATCGTTGTTGTACCGGATTATATGGATGTCGAAGATATTACACCAGTTCAATTTCCAGCGGATGATGTGACAGCAGAATGGAAAACCACTCATTTCGATTATCATGCATTTGAAGCGAACTTGCTCAAACTTGATATACTGGGACATGATGATCCGACGATGATGCGGATGTTGCAGGATTTGACTGGTGTTGATCCAACTCAAATTCCAATGAATGATCCTAAAGTCATGAGTATGTTCAACTCGACAGAAGCATTAGGAATTACAGCAGAACAATTGCGTAGCCCTGTAGCGACTTATGGTGTGCCTGAGATGGGTACCAAATTTGTACGTCAGATGTTGATTGAATCTTTACCATCTTCATTTGCCGATTTGTTACAGATATCCGGTCTATCTCATGGAACAGGAGTATGGCTAGGCAATGCGCAAGATTTGATCAAAAATAATACATGTAATATCAAAACGGTTATTGGTTGTCGTGATGATATTATGTTGTTCTTAATTTACAAAGCAGGTATGGATGCCAGTCTTGCCTTTAAAATTACAGAGAGTGTACGTAAAGGTAAAGGGTTATCACAAGAGTGGATCGATGAGATGAAGAAATGCAAAGTACCACAATGGTATATTGATTCTTGTCTTAAAATTCAATACATGTTCCCGAAAGCCCATGCGGCTGCATACGTTATTTCAGCAGTGCGGACGGCTTACTTCAAACTGTATTATCCGATCCAATATTATGCGACTTATTTTACAGTGCGGATTGAAGACTTTGATCCTGATCTATGTTGTCAGGGATACGAAGCGATCTATCGCAAAATTGTAGAGATTGAGCAAATGGGATTCCAAGCGCCAACCAAAGAAAAGAATATGATTCCGATGCTAGAAATGGCACTGGAAATGACAGCTCGTGGATTCAAATTCCAACCGGTTGATCTGTATCGCTCAGAAGCGACAACATTTACAGTGGATGAAGATAGCTTAATTCCTCCATTTTCCGCAGTACCGGGTATTGGTGATAATGCAGCACGTAATATTGCAGCTTCACGCCAACATGGAGAATATTTATCGATAGAAGATTTCCAACAGAAGTCCAAAGCAAGTAAAACGATTGTAGAATTGATGACTCAAATGGGTTGCTTCCGTGGCTTGCCAGAAAGTAATCAGTTGTCGCTGTTTTAAGAAAGCTTGTGATAAGATTACATCAAGCGCTAGCGCTGTGTAGTCAAGGTTATTTACTTGTCACTCCTTTGGAATTATGATATAATTTTAAGGTGATAAGGAAGATAAAACCGTTTTGTGAAGAGTGGGGAAACCCACTCTTTACTCTTTGGTATAAGGTTGTTGAATACATTTACAGGAAATAATGACGCAGACGATCGAACCGAGAGAATTAAATTGGTTCGATTTTCTACAAAAAGCGGCAATAATGAATTTGTTCAACAACATGTTTTGCATATAGGATTTTAAGGTGATGGAGGGTTGAATTGTTTGAGCACACCGAAGATTAAAACGACCGTAGAAGAAATGGTACAGCCATTTTTGAGTGAGCATGGCTTCGAGTTGGTCGATGTGGAATATGTAAAAGAGGGTAACAACTGGTTTTTGCGAGTGTTCGTGGATAAGGACGGCGGTATTGATATCGAAGATTGCAGTCGGGTTAGCGAATATCTAAGTGAACAATTGGATGGTAATGATCCGATCTCTGGAGCTTATTTTCTAGAAGTATCTTCTCCAGGTGCAGAGCGTCCACTTAAAAAGAGTGAAGATGTTGCAAAAGCAGTTGGCAAAGATGTTTTTGTAACGACGTATGCACCTTTAGACGGACAGAAGGAATTTGAAGGACGATTGCTTTCATTCGAGAATGAAGAATTGCTGATCGAAGCGGGCAAAAAAACGCACACTATTCCATATGAAAAAGTAGCCAGCGCAAGACTGGCAATCATTTTTTAAATGGTAGTTTTTTGAAAGGGGGAACTTGAAGCACATGAGTATGGAGTTTATTGAAGCAATGAATGAATTGGAAAGAGACAGAGGGATTAGCAAAGACATCCTGTTTGAAGCGATCGAGGCAGCCCTAATTTCCAGTTATAAGCGTAATTTTAATGCGGCACAAAATGTACGTGTTGATATGAACCGTAATACAGGAGTTATCAAAGTATTTGCTCGTAAAAATGTAGTAGAAGAAGTCATGGATGTACGCACAGAAATTTCTGTCGTATCTGCACGTGAGATTAACCCGAATTTTCAGTTAGATGATGTAGCTGAGATCGAAGTGACTCCACGTGACTTTGGACGTATTGCTGCACAAACAGCGAAGCAAGTCGTAACTCAACGTATTCGTGAAGCTGAGCGCGGTCTGATCTACAATGCATTTATCGACAAAGAAGAAGATATTGTAACAGGTATCGTTCAACGTCAAGATGCGCGTAACATCTATGTAGATTTAGGCAAAATTGAAGCTGTACTTCCTTTAACTGAATTGATGCCTAATGAGAAATTCACTATGAATGAACGTATTAAGGCATATATCACTAAAGTTGAAAATACAACTAAAGGCCCTCAAATTATTTTATCACGTACACATCCAGGATTACTTAAACGTTTGTTCGAACTTGAAGTGCCTGAGATTTTTGATGGCGTAGTTGAAATTCGTTCTGTAGCACGTGAAGCAGGCTTCCGTTCTAAAATTGCTGTATTTTCACGCAATGAAGAAGTAGATCCAGTTGGTTCATGTGTAGGTCCTCGTGGTATACGTGTACAGATGATCGTTGGCGAACTTCGCGGTGAAAAAATCGATATCGTTCGCTATTCTGAAAGTGTTGAAGAGTATGTTGCTAATGCTCTAAGTCCATCCAAAGTGCTTGAAGTTCAAGTATTTGAAGATGAGAAGATGGCACGTGTAATCGTTCCTGATTATCAACTATCTCTAGCAATTGGTATCAAAGGGCAAAATGCTCGTCTTGCTGCCAAATTGACAGGATGGAAGATTGATATTAAGAGCGAGACGCAAGCAGAAGAAGAGTACGGTCGTCCTAAAGAAGCCGGCGAAGAAATGCATCAAGATTCAATATCGGTTGACTAAACATTTTCATTTGTATGCCTGATAGGACTTTCCCTCAAAATGGCAGGGGACAGGTGCCGCTTTGGATGTTGATGTTATGATAACAATATGGGGAGTTCGAAGGGGGACATGAGATAATGATAAAAACCAAAAAAGTGCCGCTGCGCAAATGTGTAGCTTGCCAGCAGATGATGCCGAAAAAAAGTCTAGTGCGTATTGTACGTACGCCAGACGATCAGGTAGAAATGGATTTGACCGGTAAAAAATCGGGACGTGGTGCGTATATTTGTGGCAACATGGCCTGTTTTCGTTTGGCACAAAAGAGTCGTGCGTTTGATCGCGCACTCAAAGCGCCTGTTAGTGCGGAAATATATGAGCAACTTGCCAACGAATTTAGCAACGTAGAAAACGATTTTTGTACAGTACAGGAAAGAGGCGCTAATGAATAACGAACTATCCCTACTCGGGCTTGCGATGCGAGCCGGCAAAGTGTTATCGGGAGACGAATTGGTTCTCAAAGCTATTCGTTCTCGCGAAGCCACCCTTGTCGTATTAGCTGGAGATGCTTCAGATAATACACAAAAAAAATTCCGTGATAAATGCGGAAGTTACACTATTCCGCTTCTTATTGGGTATGATCGTGATCAGCTCGGCTCAAGCATAGGTAAAGATGGGCGAGTCGTGTTGGCTCTAACCGACAAGGGTTTCGCAGAGTTATTCCGCAAACGAATGGGGAATTCCTCGGAGGTGGAATATATTGAGCACACAGGAGCAGAAGGATAAACTGAGAGTTTATGAATATGCGAAATCTCTCAATATGAGTAGTAAGGAAATCATTACGATCTTAAAAAGACTGGATGTACCGGTCAATAATCATATGAGTGTTATGGAAAATGATGCTGTATCCAAAGTGGAAAAGTTTTTCAAAGATATCAAATCCAATGCTGAGGATAAGCATGTCAATGCAACAACCAAAAACACGAGTGCGGATAGTACTCGTCCAAAAATTCAACAGGAAAAGCAGGTAGGTATGGATACGAAAACGCAGAACAACTCAAATAGTGGGAATAACAAACCCCAAAACGGTTCCTCTAACAGTAACCGTAGTAACTCGTCGTCTAGTCAATCAAGTAACCGTCCAAGTACGGGAAGTAGTAACAGTAGTGCTAGAACATCTTCAACATCAGGACAAAGCAGCCGTCAACCAAGCAGCGCTTCTCGTCCACCATCTCAATCCAGCTCTCAAAACCGTCAACCTTCTGGTCAAGTAAGAAGTGCTGGTTCTACAGGCGGTAACAGCAGTACTAGCAGCAATGGTAACCGTAATGCTAGTGGCGGTGCTGGAAATGGTAATGCCGGTCCTAAACGCAACAACAGTACTGGTGGCGGTCAAGGCGGAGGCAATCGCTCCGGTGGCGGTGGTGGTAACCGTTATGGTAGCAACAACGGTAACCGTAACAATAACGGTCGTGGGGGTAAAGGTCGCGGCAAAAATCAATATAGTAACCAACCTCCTCGTGAGAAAATTGATAATACACCTAAGAAAATCATCGTTCGCGGTGAAATGACTGTTGGTGAAACAGCTAAATTGCTTCATAAAGATGCTTCAGAAGTTATCAAAAAGTTGATCACAAGTGGTGTAATGGCTACGATTAACCAAGAGCTTGATTTAGATACGATCCAGTTGCTTGCTAGTGACTATGGGGTAGAAGTCGAAATCAAAATCGCGGTTGAAGATGATCGTTTTGAAACGGTTGAAGAAGTCGATGATGAAGCTGATTTGAGCACACGTCCTCCAGTTGTAACGATCATGGGTCACGTCGATCATGGTAAAACAACATTGCTTGATGCGATTCGTTCTACCAATGTAACAGGTGGCGAAGCTGGTGGTATCACTCAGCATATCGGTGCATATCAAGTTGAAATTAACAAAAAGAAAATCACTTTCTTGGATACACCGGGTCACGAAGCGTTTACAGCTATGCGTGCTCGTGGTGCACAAGTAACAGATATTACAATTATCGTAGTTGCAGCAGATGATGGCGTTATGCCACAGACAGTAGAAGCGATTAACCATGCGAAAGCAGCGGGTCTTCCTATTATTGTTGCTGTAAACAAAATCGATAAACCAGGCGCTAACCCTGATAAAGTAAAACAAGAATTAACAGAGTATGAATTGGTACCGGAAGAGTGGGGTGGAGATACAATCTTCGTGAATGTATCTGCAAAACAACGTAATGGTATCGAAGACTTGCTTGAAATGATCTTGTTGGTTGCTGAAGTCAATGATTACAAAGCAAACCCTGACAAACGTGCTCGTGGTGCAGTTATTGAAGCTGAACTAGATAAAGGTCGCGGTCCAGTAGTTCGTGTCCTTGTTCAAAACGGTACGCTTAAAGTTGGAGATGCTTTTGTAGCAGGTAACTGCTTCGGACGTATTCGTGCAATGGTAAGTGACAAAGGTCGTCGCCTCAAAGAAGCAGGTCCTTCTACACCAGTAGAAATTACAGGTCTGACTGAAGTTCCTTTAGCTGGAGATCCGTTCATGGTGTTTGAAGATGAGCGTAAAGCTCGTTCAATCGCTGACAAACGTGCGATTACACATCGCCAGTCTGAATTGGGTGCGAACACTCGCGTAACATTGGATGATCTTTTCCAACATATCAAAGATGGCGAAATCAAAGATCTTAACGTTATTATCAAAGGTGACGTTCAAGGTTCGGTTGAAGCTCTTAAAGGTTCATTGGAAAAAATCGAAGTCGAAGGCGTTCGCGTCAAAATTATCCACCGTGGTGTAGGTGCGATTAACGATTCTGATATTATCCTTGCTGCTGCTTCTAATGCGATCGTTATTGGTTTTAACGTTCGTCCGGATAGCCAAGCAACACAAACAGCAGAACAAGAAAAAGTAGATATCCGTCTACATCGTGTTATCTATAATGCTATTGAAGAAATCGAGCAAGCTATGAAAGGCATGCTGGATCCAGAATATAAAGAAGTTGTTGTTGGTCACGCTGAAGTACGTAGCGTATTCAAAATCAGTAAAGTTGGAGCGATTGCAGGATGTATGGTTACTTCCGGTAAAATGGTCCGCGCTGCTGAAAGCCGTCTGATCCGCGATGGTATTGTTATCTTTGAAGGTAAGCTTGATTCACTTAAACGTTTCAAAGATGATGCTAAAGAAGTGGCTCAAGGGTATGAATGTGGTATTACATTAGATGGCTACAATGACCTCAAAGAAGGCGACATTATCGAAGCATTCATAATGGAAACCGTAGAGCGCTAAGTGCGAGGTGAAAAAACATGGCTAAAATCCGAACAGGTAGAGTCGGAGAACAAATCAAAAAAGAATTAAGCTTGCTTATTCAAAGTGAAATGAAAGACCCGCGTATCGGTTTTGTAACGGTAACAGGTGTAGATGTCACTAATGATTTATCACAAGCTGAGGTATACCTTAGTGTGATGGGTGATGAAGAGCAAAAAGCAAATTCTTTAAAAGGTATCGAAAAAGCAACAGGATTCCTTCGTTCTGAATTGGGCAAACGTATCCGTTTGCGTCACACTCCTGAGTTGATTTTCAAAATCGATGAATCGATTGCTTATGGCAGTCGTATCGAAGAACTTTTGGGTGAGATCAAAAAAGACGAAACGAACGAATAAGGATAAACACTTTTACAAGGATCAAGCCATATAGCTTGATCTTTAAAGGAGACGGCGATGCAGACCTATGAACAGGGGCTTCTGAATGCGAAAACATTTATTGAGGAGCACGATGATTTTCTAGTGGTTTCGCATGTTCAGCCGGACGGAGACGCAGTCAGTTCCACTGTAGTAGTGGGCTGGCTTCTGTCTTGTCTAGGCAAAAAATTCACACTAGTGAATGAAGGACCGATTCCCAAAAGAATGCACTATTTAACTTTGTCTGATCAGATTATTGATCAACAAGCAGATGGTAGTGAACGTCAATATCAACATGTTATTTGTGTAGATTGTGCAGATTTCAAACGTGTCGGTTTAGTTAGCCATTGGATGAGCGATACAGCCTCTATTTTAAATATAGATCATCACCCAACCAATGATAATTATGGCGAAGTAAATCTGATCAAAGCAGATGCAGCCGCAACTGCTGAAATTTTATATGACTGGATTGAATGTTTTGATGTGAAATGGACGACAGAAGTAGCAGAAGCTATTTATACTGGTCTGTTAACAGATACAGGTGGATTCCGTTATTCTAGTACTTCTCCTAAAGTGATGGAGATTGCTTCACGATTACTTGATCTTGGTGTAAATGGACCTGATCTAGCAGAAACGTTGTTAGAAGAAGTAACTTTACCACAAGTAAAAGTATTAGGGATGGCATTATCGACATTACAATTGAGTGAAGATGGCAAAATTGCTCATGTCCATGTTACACCTGAACATATGATTATAGCTGGAGCCGATAATGAAGACTTAGAAGGTATTGTTAACTATCCTCGCAATATTCAAGGCGTCGAAGTTGGCATCTTTTTCAAAGTGATTAATGATCATGCTGTCAAAGCAAGTCTCCGTTCTGCAGGTAAAGTGAATGTGGCAGCCGTTGCTCAACATTTTGGCGGTGGAGGTCATATCAAAGCTGCAGGTTGCCGTTTGGAAGGTACTCTGGAAGAAGTTACAGCACAGGTGATCCAGCAGGTGAAGGAGTCATTATGAATGAATTTGATGGAGTGCTTGCGGTACATAAACCGGCGGGCTTTACGTCTCACGATGTAGTTGCCAAAGTTCGGCGTCTTGTAAGCATGAAAAGAATAGGACATACCGGTACACTTGATCCAGCAGTAACAGGTGTATTACCATTATGTCTGGGACGATCTACGCGAATTGTTGAATATTTGCAAGAAATGCCCAAAGAATATGTAGCCACACTTCGATTAGGAACAGCTACAGATACCGAAGATATGACCGGTACGATTACGGAACAGATTGACTCTGTAGACGTTTCGGAAGAGCAAGTACGTTATGTACTCGGACAAATGATTGGAACGATCTCTCAAGTACCACCTATGTACTCTGCTATCAAAGTAGATGGTAAACGTCTATACGAATTAGCACGAGAAGGCAAAACGATTGAACGCAAAGCAAGAGAAGTAACGATCTATGAATTAGAAATTATCGATTTCAAAGCAGGAGATCATCCTGAAGTTTCTTTTCGAGCATTATGTTCCAAAGGAACTTATATTCGTACGCTTTGTGTAGATATTGGACGTGCTTTACACGTACCTTCGGTGATGGTTGAATTGATCCGTACACAATCGGCTGGTATTTCACTCGATCAGTGTGTAACTTTTGAACAAATTGCAGAAGCTGTAGAACAAGGCGTATTAGAACAACATTTGATCCAGCCAGATCAAGCTATGTTTAATCTACCTTCTTATACAGTAGACGCTTCGGTATATAAGCATACATTACAGGGCAAACGTATCAGTATTGATGCTATTAAGCCACATGACGAATCTCAACTTCTATCTACTGATGAGAAAACAGATTCGCCTGTATTTAAATTGTATGCACCAGATGGAATTTTTATCGGTATTTTTCGTCTGGAACAATCCGCACAAGAAATTGTACCTGTTAAAGTATTTTTACCGTAACGAATCCATTGTGGAATTGCAGGTGATATCGTAATGAATACAGTACATTTATCTTATCCATGGCCTGAAGATGTAGTGAAACATGCTTCCAAACCACAAGTACTTGTGATTGGACAGTTTGATGGATTGCATCTTGGACATGCAAGTGTGATTGATCATGGGATTCGTCTAGCTAGACGACTGGGTGTTCCTGCTTCAGTGATGACTTTCAATCCTCATCCTAAAGAAGTTATGGGAAAAGGCGATTATGAAGGCTATCTTACACCGCTAGCAATGAAAGAAGAATTGTTGCGTGCAATGGGTGTCGATACGTTATATATTGCTGAATTCAATCATGCTTTTTCACAGGTAACACCGCTGCAATTTTATGAGCAAATGCTATGTCCGCTACAAGTGCATACGGTAGTAGTAGGCTTTGATTTCCACTTTGGTTATAAAGGGGAAGGGAATCCAGATCTACTCCGTACATTTGGCGAAAATGTATTATCTGTAGAAACAGTTCCTGCCTTTTTGTTAGAGGGAGACAAAGTAAGCAGTTCAGCTATTCGTAGTGCATTGCGTGAAGGCAATGTTGCTCACGCGTATAAGCTATTGGGTCGTCCTTATCAGATTCGCGGAAAAGTCATTGATGGCGATAAACGTGGACGGACGATTGGTTTCCCTACAGCTAATCTAGAACTGGATGGAAATTATGTTGTACCTTCTTCCGGTGTATATGCTGTGCGTGTTCTTGCTGAAGGAGCATGGCGTGCAGGCGTAATGAATATCGGGTACAAACCTACTTTCCAGACAGGAGAGACCAGACCTAGCTTTGAAGCGCATATTCTTGATTTTCAAGGTGATCTGTATGGTCAGCAACTAGCGGTAGAATTGATCGATTATATTCGTCCTGAGCAAAAATTTAGCGGGATTGAAGAATTAGTTACTCAAATTCGCAAAGATGCAGATCGTGCACGTTTCTTATTATCTAACCTTGAAGATTAATCATAAGAATACCGTTGATATTTAATATCGACTTATGCTATACTAATCAACGTTGTCATTCTAATAAATGACAGTCTTCAAAACCTTGGCTTGGTTATACGATCTCACCGTCGATAACGAGGCTAACGGTTATTATGAATTACACTATTAGGAGGTGAATAGGATGGCATTAACACAAGAACGCAAGCACCAATTGATCGAAGAGCACAGAACTCACGAATCCGATACAGGATCTGTTGAGGTGCAAGTCGCTATCCTTACTGAGAACATCGTGAACCTGCAAACGCATTTTCGCGCTCACAAGAAGGATCATCATTCCCGTCGCGGATTGTTGAAAATGGTTGGTCAACGTCGTAAGCTTTTGGCTTACATCAAAAAGACTGACGTTAAACGTTATAGTGCATTGATCGAAAAATTAGGTCTTCGTCGCTAAAATTAAACAGTATGTCCAAAGCAGCCTGGTTGTTCAGCCGTATGGTCTTTTCGGAGCCGACGGTGACGGCCGGGTTGCTTTTTGTAAGTAGAGGTAATTTGACTATTCTTATAAATATTGAAATGATAATAGTGATTTAGAGTCTAGCGGTGAGATTTCCTTGAAGCAGGGAATCATCACCTTTTTATAGAATACAAATAATGGACTTAAAAAAGGAGGAATTTCATGGAACAGCGAGTTGAAATGCAGCTCGGAGGAAGAACGCTGACATTTGAAACAGGTCGTTTAGCAAAACAAGCGAATGCAGCAGTTATGGTACGTTACGGTGATACAGCAGTACTATGTACAGTAACGGCATCATCAGGTCCTAAAGACTTAGACTTTTTCCCACTTACCGTAAACTACGAAGAAAAATTATATGCAGTAGGTAAAATTCCAGGCGGATTTATCAAACGTGAAGGTCGTCCAAGTGAGAAAGCAATCTTGGCAAGCCGTTTGACAGACCGTCCTATTCGTCCGTTATTCCCTGAAGGTTTCCGTAATGATGTTCAAATTGCTAACCTTGTAATGAGTGTAGAGCAAGATTGCGAGCCTCAAATTGCGGCAATGATCGGTACTTCAGCAGCATTAAGTATTTCAGATGTTCCTTTTAACGGTCCTGTAGGTAGCGTAGCAGTTGGACGCATCGATGGACAATTTATTGTGAACCCAACAGTTGCACAACAAGAAGTGAGTGACCTTTATCTTGTGGTTGCAGGAACAAGAGAAGCGATCATGATGGTTGAAGCAGAAGCTAACGAAATGCCAGAAGACGTTATGCTAGAAGCAATCATGTTCGGTCATGATGAAATTCAACATATCGTAGCAGCGATCGAAGAGCTAGTAAGCAAAGCAGGCAAACCGAAAATGGAAGTTAAACTTCATACGGTAGATAGCGATGTAAATACAGCGGTTCGTGAATATGCTCAAGCTCGTTTGGTTGATGCTGTACGTGTAGCTGAAAAACAAGCTCGTCAAGATGCTATTGATGAGATTAACGATGAAGCTGTTGCCTTTTTTGAGGAGAAGTACATAGAGACTCCTGACCTCATGAAAGACGTAAAAGAAATTTTACATGATATCGTGAAAGAAGAAGTACGTCGTCTAATCACTCACGAAAAAGTACGTCCAGATGGTCGTAGTCTGGCTGAAATTCGTGCAATCGAATGTGATGTAGACTTGTTACCAAGAACACACGGTTCAGGATTGTTTACTCGTGGACAAACTCAAGCGTTGAGTATTTGTACATTGGGTGCTCTTGGAGACGGACAAATTTTGGATGGTATCGCACCAGAATCTTCTAAACGCTTTATGCATCATTATAATTTCCCTCCATTTAGCGTAGGGGAAGCTCGTCCACTTCGTCCACCAGGTCGTCGTGAAATCGGTCACGGTGCTCTAGGCGAACGCGCACTAATGAAAGTTATTCCTTCTGAAAAAGAATTCCCTTATACAATTCGTCTTGTATCTGAAGTATTGGAATCTAACGGTTCTACATCACAGGCAAGTATTTGTGCAAGTACACTTGCGATGATGGATGCTGGTGTACCAATCAAAGCACCTGTAGCAGGGATTGCAATGGGTCTAATCAAAGATCAAGAGCATGTATCGATTCTAAGTGATATTCAAGGTATGGAAGATCATTTGGGAGATATGGACTTTAAAGTGGCAGGTACTGCTGAAGGCGTAACTGCGATTCAAATGGATATCAAAATTGACGGAATCAGTCGTCAAATTTTATCTGATGCATTATCCCAAGCACGCGAAGGACGTTTATTTATTCTTAGCAAAATGATGGAAATCATTCAAACGCCAAGAACAAGCCTTTCTGCTTATGCTCCGAAAATCATGATTATCAATATCAATCCAGACAAAATCCGCGATGTTATCGGACCGGGTGGTAAAATCATCAACAAAATTATTGATGAGACTGGCGTAAAAATTGATATCGAGCAAGATGGTCGTGTGTTTATCGGTTCTTCGGATGAAGCAATGATCAAACAAGCTCAAACGATGATCGAAAACTTGGTACGTGAAGTGAAAGTTGGCGAAACGTATCTAGGCAAAGTAAAACGTATTGAGAAGTTTGGCGCATTTGTAGAAATTATTCCAGGTAAAGATGGACTGGTACACATTTCTCAACTATCTACAGAGCGTGTAGCTAACGTAGAAGATGTGATCGCTATCGGTGATTCGATTACTGTTAAAGTTACAGAAATTGATAATCAAGGTCGTGTAAATCTTTCTCGCAAAGCTGTACTTGTTGCTGAAGGAACAGCGAAAACACAATCGTAAGATCATCTATGGCTATTTACGTAGCAATGATTAAATAAAGTAAAACAATTCAAAGAGCCAGAAGATTTTATTCTGACTCTTTTTTTGTAGCATTTTATTTTCGTTATTTTGAAAAAATAGCGAGAAGTACATGGACTGATTAGACAAGGTGAAGAAAGCGAAGCCTTGAGCCGTTTTTAAAAGTCTGGTAGGATAGGTATGCATTTATCGAATGGGAGGCCCTCGCATGGAACGAGTTCAACTACACAATGGTCTACGAATAGTTATGGAAAAAATGCCGACCTTCCGTTCTGTCACAATTGGAATCTGGATCAAAACAGGTTCACGTTACGAAGATTTAGTGACCAATGGAATTTCACATTTTATCGAGCATATGTTATTTAAAGGAACAAAGCGCTTTGATGCGCAAAAGATAGCTGAAGTATTTGATGGTATCGGTGGCGATGTGAATGCTTTTACCGCCAAAGAATATACATGTTTTTATGCAAAAGTGTTAGATGAGCATTTGTCGATAGCAGTTGATATTTTATCAGATATGTTTTTCCACTCTTTGCTGGATCCAGAAGAATTGAAAAAAGAAAAGAATGTCATTTTGGAAGAAATCTCGATGTATGAAGATGATCCAGATGATCTAGTACACGATCTAGTCACGATGTCTTCGTATGGCGATCATCCACTAGCTTATCCTATTTTGGGAACCGAAGAGCGACTTCATCCTATGGGTAGTGACGAGCTTAGAGCATACATGAAAGAACATTATACGATAGAAAATACAGTCATCAGTGTGGCTGGGAATATAGACGACAGTGTTATTCCTTTGCTCGAAAAACATTTTGGTGATTTTGATAATCATGGAACCAAGCAAGAGTTAAGTATACCTTCTTTTGCAGGTGGACAGATTTTTCATAAGAAAAAAACAGAACAAAATCATATCTGTATGAACTTCCCGGGTGGTAAAATAGATGATCCACGGTATTATGCTATGGTTCTTCTGAATAATACACTGGGTGGTGGGATGAGCTCACGTCTTTTTCAGGAGATTCGTGAAAAAAGAGGATTGGCGTATTCTGTCTATTCTTATTATACAGCTCATGCAGATAGCGGACTGTTTACGATCTACGCAGGAACAGCACCGAAGCAGACCAAAGATGTTTTTGAATTGACACATGCACTTTTACATGATGTCAAAGTCAACGGCATTACTGAACAAGAATTATATCAAGGCAAGCAACAATTGAAAGGCAGTCTGGTGCTAAGTCTGGAAAGTACAAGCAGTATTATGAATCGTTTGGGTAAAAACGAAATCATGCTTGGAAAACACAATACGGTCGATCAGACATTGCAATATATTGAAGAAGTGACGATGGAAGATATTCGCTCAGTGATTGATGATATGTTTGCAGAGCCTTATGCGCTTGCAATGGTAGGTCATTCTGAACGAAGTCTTGCTCATGTTAGGAGAGATGAACTTGTCTATTAATGTTGAAATTATGGCTTTACCCGGAAGTGAAGGATTAGAATTACCTCGTAAAATGTCTGAACTTGCTTCTGGATTCGATCTGTATGCTGCGGTGACTGAGCCCATGGTGTTAGAACCCGGCAAAAGAGCGTTAGTACCTACAGGATTGGCATTAGCAATGCCTGCTGGACTAGAAGCACAGATTCGTCCGCGTAGTGGACTTGCGTATAAGCATGGAATCACTTGTCTAAATACACCGGGTACGATTGATGCGGATTATCGCGGAGAGATCAAAGTGTTATTGATCAATCTAGGAGAAGAACCGTTTGCTATTGCTCGTGGTGAACGAATTGCGCAAATGGTATTCCAAATTGTACCTGAGGTAGATCTGATTGAAGTACAACAATTATCAGAAACGGTACGTGGTGTTGGTGGTTTTGGACATACAGGAACGAAGTAAAGCTTTACATGATTAAAATGTTTTTGCGAAAACAGTTGAAAGATATAACAAGGAATGATATTATTTCTACAATTATTGCAGAACACTGAAATTATAATCCAGTGCAAACTGGCTAAAAGTTGACGGTAGTCTTTGCGACTGCCGTTTACGTTTACATTCAGATGTAAATGGACTTTTTGAAATCGAAGGGGAGAGATATGCCAGATGTCTAATCAATCGTTTAATGTGGCTGTCGTAGGAGCGACAGGAGCAGTGGGTCAACAAATCGTAAGATTGCTTGAAGAACGAGATTTTCCGGTGAACACATTGAAGTTATTATCTTCTGCACGTTCCGCTGGGAAAAAGGTAATCTTTAAAGGGCAGGAAGTTACAGTAGAGGAAGCGACACCGGATAGTTTTGAAGGTGTACATATCGCTTTATTTAGCGCAGGAGGAGATATCAGTAAGGCACTCGCTCCTCACGCCGTCAGACATGGCGCTGTATGCATCGATAATACAAATGCATTCCGTATGGACCCTAATACCCCTCTTGTCGTTCCTGAGGTCAATAGCGACCGTATAGCAGATCATAACGGTATTATTGCGAACCCGAACTGTTCTACGATCCAGATGGTTGCAGCTCTGAAACCTCTTTATGATCGTTATGGTATCGATCGTATTATTGCTTCTACGTATCAAGCGGTATCTGGAGCAGGGAATCAGGCGATTGATGAGTTAAAACGTCAAAGCAAATCGGTGCTTGAAGGCGAAGAAGTGAATCCGGATATTTTGCCAGTAGGCTCATTACCGGTCAAACACCAAATCGCTTTCAATGCGATCCCGCAAATCGATAAATTTCAGGACAACGGATATACACTGGAAGAAATGAAAATGGTCAATGAGACCAAAAAAATTATGGAAGATGAGTCGATCCATGTTACAACAACATGTGTACGTATTCCTGTTGTCTATGGTCACTCTGAATCTGTCTATGTCGAATTAAAACAGGATTATGATCTAGATGAAGTGAAAGCTTTATTGCAAAATGCGCCAGGTATCACTTTAGTAGACGATCCGGCTAATCAAGCTTACCCGCTAGCTACAGATGCAGCTGGCAAAAATGATGTATTTGTAGGACGTTTACGTCGTGATCTAGGTCATGAACGTGGCTTGAATATGTGGATTGTATCTGACAACTTGCTTAAAGGTGCAGCTTGGAACGCCGTGCAAATTGCCGAGATTATTGCAGCAAAAACACCAGCAATTAGCTAACGGAGGCGCATAGTTATTATGTCTACTGTGGTAGAAAAGCAAAATATTTTAGTGCAAAAATTTGGAGGAACGTCGCTATCTACACCTGAAGCGAGAGTTCATGTACTTCGTCATATCAAACGCGAGCTTGCCGAGCAAGTCAAGCTCGTTATCGTTGTTTCAGCTATGGGACGTAGCGGAGATCCTTATGCTACAGATACATTACTTGAGAGCACTGTACTGAATGGCAGTATTCCTTCTCCACGTGAACGTGATTTGTTAATGGGTTGCGGAGAAATGATTTCGGCAGTGACACTAAGTGGTATTTTGAATAGCGAAGGAATCGCTTCGATCGTTTTAACAGGAGCACAAGCTGGATTTATTACAGATGATAATTTTGGTAATGCCCGTATTCTTGCTGTCCGTCCAGATCGTGTTAGTCGCGAATTAGAGAGTGGCAAAGTAGTGATCGTTACCGGTTTTCAAGGGCAAAGCGAAGCAGGTGATCTAACAACACTTGGACGCGGCGGAAGTGATACTTCAGCTACAGCGCTTGGAGCAGCACTACATGCCGATATGGTTGATATTTATACGGATGTAAATGGTATCTTAACAGCTGATCCGCGTATTGTAGAAGATGCTAAGCCACTTGCCTATGTAAGCTATAATGAGATCTGTAATATGGCACATCAAGGTGCAAAAGTGATTCATCCGCGTGCAGTAGAAATTGCGATGCAAGCTCAAGTACCTGTACGTGTTCGTTCTACCTTTGGAGATACCGAAGGAACACTTGTTACTCAATCGGAGCGCTTTGCAGATACACCTACAGGTGTCGTCGATCGTCTGGTAACAGGTATCGCTTATGTGAATAACGTTACACAGATTACGGTAGGTCAACAAGAAGGTGTAGAACATCTTCAATTGAAAGTGTTCCAAGCGATGGCTGAAAATAGTATCAGTGTCGATTTTATCAATGTAACGCCATTTGGAGCGGTGTATACCGTATTTGATAGCGAAGCAGAACGTGCGCTTGCAGTATTAGAAGGAATGGGTCTGCAACCAACAGGATTATCAGGTTGCGCTAAAGTTTCTGTGATCGGTGGCGGAATTAATGGAGTGCCTGGAATTATGGCTCGTATCGTAGCTGCACTGACAGGGCAAAACATTCCTATATTGCAATCTGCTGATTCGAATACAACAATATGGGTTCTTGTGAAAAAAGAAGATATGGTGCAAGCGGTGCGTGCTCTGCATTCTCAATTCCAATTGCATCTATAATGTGCTGAATACAGGTCATCGGATAGCTCCGTATTTGAAGGAGGAAATAGAGTGGTAGACTTTGGAAGATTAATGACAGCGATGATTACCCCTTTTAATGAACAAGATGAGATTGATTGGGATGCTACAGCAAGATTAATCGATTATTTAATTGATGAGCAAAAATCAGAATCGTTGGTCGTATGCGGTACAACTGGTGAATCGCCTACACTAAGCGATGAAGAAAAATTACAAATGTTTGAATTTGCAGTTAAACATGCAGCAGGACGATGTAAAATTATTGCTGGTACAGGAAGCAACGAGACACGTCATTCGATTCATTTGACACGTGAAGCATCCAAATTAGGCATAGATGGTGTACTGATTGTTGTTCCTTATTACAATAAACCTAATCAGGCTGGAATATATGCACATTTTAAAGTGATTGCAGAAGCAACAGACTTGCCTGTTATTATGTATAATGTGCCTGGACGTACGATCACTAGCATGTCTGTAGCCACCACGCTGAAACTAGCAGAGATCCCTAATATTGTAGGAACCAAAGAATGTGCATCACTTGAACAAGTGACACAGATTGTGGCTCATGCACCAGAAGGATTTCTCGTCTATTCAGGTGATGACTCTTCAGGATTGCCAGCACTTGCAGTAGGTGCTTATGGTATTATCAGTGTAGCTAGTCATGTGGTAGGAACAGAAATGACCGATATGATCGAATCATATCTTGCCGGTCGTCCTGTAGAAGCAGCGAAGCTTAACCAAAAGCTGTTCCCTATTTTCAAAGGGCTATTTGAGAGCCCTGAGCCGCTTCCTAATCCATCTGCGGTCAAATATGAATTATCCAAACGCGGTTTTGGTAATGGTAACGTAAGATTGCCATTATTGCCGCCTACAGAGCAAGAACAACAATTTATTGATCAATTGTTTGTATAAGTAAATCATGAATATAGAATAAATAGACAAGCTGCTCTCACTTTGGAGCAGCTTTTTTTATGAACATAGAACTATTTCTTATAAATACATAGCAAGTAGTCAGCAAAATATAGCGAATCGTTACATAAAATTTGCATGAAATCGTGCAGATTATAAAGGCTTTAGTAGACTCAAGTAAACATGACTTGTGTTTTTGTTTTTTAATCATGTATAATAATCTCAAGTGACTGGGTGCGGTATAAAGAAATAGAGGTTTGCTGAATGAATTCTTTGTCAGGCAAAGTATTCGTGTAACTCAGCAGACGGTCAACGAACCGATAAAGCTTTCGGGTGCTGATTCCTTGCGGAATCGAAACGGTTTGATAGATATCCGTTTTGAAAAGGGAACCCACCTTTATTGAAGGTTTTGTAATTAATTGTATGTACACATTAAATTTTGTTTAAAAATATTTAGTAATAACGTCCAATACTTATAGGAGGTCTAGATAACATTGTCGAAAAAAACGAATAACGAAAAACTGACGATCTTTGCTTTGGGCGGCGTCGGTGAAATTGGTAAAAATATGTACGTCATTCAATATGGTAATGACATTGTCGTGATTGATTCAGGTCTTAAATTCCCAGAGGAGGATATGCTAGGGATCGATATCGTTATCCCTGATATTTCTTACCTTACTGAAAATCGTGACAAAGTGCGCGCTATCATTTTAACGCATGGTCATGAAGATCATATTGGTGGTCTACCATACGTATTGAAACATTTAAATGTACCTGTATACGGTACCAAATTAACGATTGGATTAGTGGAGAACAAGCTGAAAGAAGCTAATTTGCTTGGCGAAACGAAACGTATCCTTATCAACGAAGATTCCGAACTTAAATTAGGTAACACCCTCACTGCTACATTCTTCCGTACGAACCACAGTATTCCTGATTCTGTAGGTGTATGTGTAGCTACTCCAGAAGGTAACGTTGTACACACAGGTGACTTTAAATTTGATCATACGCCTGTAAATGGTGAGTTCGCTAACTTGCAACGTATGGCTGAAATTGGTAGTAAAGGTGTTCTTGCATTACTATCTGATAGTACAAATGCAGAAAAACCAGGCTTTACGCCTTCAGAACGCAATGTAGGTATTGTGTTGGAAGATATTTTCCGCAAAGCAACACAACGTGTAGTTGTAGCTACATTTGCATCTAACGTTCACCGTATTCAGCAAGTAGTTAACGCTGCTGCTGCAACAGGTCGTAAGATCACTGTAATCGGTAGAAGTATGGTAAATGTAGTAGGTATTGCTTCTGATCTTGGATATCTTGATATTCCAGACGGCATGATTATTGAGCCGGAAGAAGTAAACAAAATGGCAGCAGATCGCGTCGTTATCCTGTCTACAGGAAGCCAAGGCGAACCGATGTCAGCACTTACACGTATGGCCCGTTCGACACACCGCAAAGTCGATATTTTACCGGGAGATACTGTTATTATTGCAGCTACACCTGTACCGGGTAATGAAAAATATATTGGACGTACGATTGATGAATTGTTCCGCTTAGGTGCAAACGTTATCTATAGTGGTTCTAACTCAGGCGTCCATGTATCTGGACACGGATCACAAGAAGAGCTTAAATTAATGCTTAACTTGATGAAACCGAAATTCTTTATCCCAATTCATGGTGAACACCGTATGCAACGCAAACATGCTTTACTAGGTGAAGCAGTGGGTATCGCTCCAGAAGATATCTTTATGATTGATATCGGTGATACAGTTGAGATTCAAGGTGGAGTAGCACGCAAAGCCGGTAAAGTCACTTCTGGTAACGTGTTGATCGATGGATTAGGCGTAGGTGATGTAGGTAATATCGTTCTTCGTGATCGTAAACTATTGTCACAAGATGGTATCCTTGTTGTTGTCGTTACCCTGAGCAAACAAGATGGACAGATTGTATCTGGACCAGACATTATCTCTCGTGGATTCGTATATGTTCGTGAATCTGAAGGATTACTTGATGAAGCGAACCGCATCGTAACAAGCACATTGCAACGCTTAATGAGCGAACGTGTGAACGAGTGGGCATCATTGAAAACAAGTGTTAAAGACTCTCTTGGTCGTTTCTTATATGAGCAAACGCGCCGTAGACCAATGATCCTTCCGATCATTATGGAAGTCTGAGTTCATGAAATATAGAATAAACGGGTAAGAGGCAACCAGTCGCCCCCGTTCATCACATGGTATATTGGACGGTCCCATGTGATGAACGGGGGTTTTGCGTTTTTTTTTAGAAGTCAAATAGACTTCATTTGCTTGGTATATGATATAATAGTGCATCGGAGGTGGTGACAAATGGCGAAGCCAACAACAACCCAGAAGTCCAAGTCAGCACAAAGTTCACCACGAAAAAAAGTGGTGTCCAAATCATCGTCTGCGACTCGGAAAACAACAACGACAACAAAGCGCAAACCGGTTGCCCGTAAGCGAAATAGCAAAGCAAAAGCTTCGGCTTGGGCAACGTTAAAATATGAAGTCTATGGTATTATTTTAATCACATTTTCTGTGATTGCTTTATCCAGACAAGCGGCAGTAGGCGAATTTTTGCATTACATAACTGCTTTTATACTAGGCAAGGTCTATTTTGTGTTGCCTTTGGTTGGTATTTACATAGGGCTGGCTATTATGCTTCGGCGCAAATGGCCACGAGGATGGAATGGTAGATTATCAGGCTTGGTTTTATTAACTTGCGCGGCGACATTAATCAGTATTTTGACATATGTGCCAGTCGAACAATTAACTTCTTTGCCAGCAAGACAAGCGGCAGGTGGTTATATTGGTGCTGTGCAAATGTGGTTGTTTATGATGTTATTCGGTGTGATCGGAACCAAATTAATCGCTACAGTTATGGTGATTATCAGTCTGATGTTGATTACTCAATTATCCGTTGCTGATCTAGTACAGCGTATACGTGGTTATGTAAAACAATTATCGGCATGGGGTCAAGAAAAGCTGGAATTGATGCAGATTGCCAAAGCTGAACGTCAAGAAGAACGTGAACTGCAAGCAGCAGAAGCCGTAGAGATGGAAGCATATGAAGACGAACTAGAAGAAGAGGAACAAGATTCCAAACGTTCTGCATCAGGTCTATTTCCGTGGAGTCGTAAACGGAATCGTCAAGCAGAACAAGATGAGGAAAATCCATATTCAGCGATAGATGCTCAATTTGAAGAAGAAGAACTTACACCAGCATCTGTTGTTACCGCTATGCCAACAAGATCCAAAAGTCGTGTTTCTCCAAAAGTAGGACTTACTCAACAAGCAGATATCTTATCTTCACCTGCGATAGCTACTACGCCTGAAAGTGATCTCTGGGATAATGCAGATGTAGAAGGACAGGTAGATGAGAAACCACCTATTATTCGTGATTTTTTTGCACAGATGCAGTATGAACGTGGAGAGCGTAATGAAGAGGACACACTTAGTGAGAATATAGGCGCTGATGCTTCAACAACGGATATAGAAGCAGAAGCTTTAACAGCTATTCTTCAGACTGATTCAAATGACACCAATGGAACACCATTACAGGTAGTTGAAGAAGATATCACTCATACAGATGAAGAATCTATGTCGTCTGAGAATAATCAAGCTGTAGAAGGACATCCACATTCCAATAGTGGTTCTGTAGTAGAAGGTGGAACCCTTATACCACCTCCTGTGCCACAGCCTAAGCCTTACAAATTGCCTTCGTTTGCATTATTAGCCAAACCGAAGAATATTAGTACTGCTAATGACCAGAATGATTATATGGTGATTGCACGTAAGCTAGAGACTACACTTGAAAGTTTTGGAGTACGGGCGAAAGTAGTTGAAGTTGTTCGCGGACCAGCGGTAACTCGTTATGAGCTACAACCGGATGTAGGTGTAAAAGTAAGTCGTATCGTAGGCTTAACCGATGATATTGCACTGGCACTAGCTGCCAAGGATATACGGATGGAGGCTCCGATTCCGGGTAAAGCGGCAGTCGGTATAGAAGTACCGAACAACGAAGTTGCTATGGTCACGATGCGTGAAGTAATGGAGACATCTATTTTCAAAGAATCCGAAGCTAAATTGTCGATTGCTTTTGGACGGGATATCGCAGGGCAGACGATTGTAGGTAACTTAGCCAAAATGCCCCATTTACTTGTAGCAGGAGCTACAGGTTCGGGTAAATCGGTATGTATTAACGGGATTATTACGAGTATTTTATACAAAGCTAAGCCTGATGAAGTAAAATTCTTAATGGTCGATCCCAAAATGGTAGAGTTGAATATTTATAACGGTATTCCGCATTTGTTAGCACCTGTAGTAACCGATCCTAAGCGTGCATCATTAGCACTCAAAAAGATCGTTGTCGAAATGGAAAAACGGTATGAGCTATTTTCCAAATCAGGTACACGTAATATGGAAGGTTATAACAACTTGATGAAAGATAATCCAGCGGCGGTTTTACCGTACATTGTTGTTATTGTCGATGAGTTAGCCGATCTCATGATGGTAGCTGCGGGCGATGTAGAAGATGCGATTGCACGTCTAGCACAGATGGCTCGCGCAGCAGGTATTCATTTGATTATTGCTACTCAGCGTCCTTCGGTTGATGTTATTACAGGAGTGATCAAAGCCAATATTCCTTCACGTATTGCTTTCGGTGTATCTTCACAAATCGATTCACGTACCATTTTGGATATGGGTGGAGCCGAAAAATTATTAGGTCGCGGAGATATGTTATTTATGCCTGTAGGTTCTTCTAAGCCTACTCGTGTACAGGGAGCATTTATGTCTGACGAAGAAGTTGAAGCGATTGTATCTTATTGTCGTGGTCAAGGTGATGCACAATATGTAGAAGACCTTGTGCCAGAGATTGATGATACAGTTAACAATATAGATGAACAGTTGGATGAATTGTATGATCAAGCTGTGCAGATTGTAGTAGAAGGGAAGCAAGCTTCTGTATCGCTATTACAACGCCGAATGAGAGTTGGATATACTCGTGCTGCACGTCTGATTGATTCACTGGAAGCTCATGGTATTGTAGGGCCTTATGAAGGTAGTAAGCCTCGTGAAGTGTTAATTACTGTTGAACAATATCAGCAGAAGTTAGCCAGTAATTCATAATATGCTTTAAAATAGACCGTAGAAGATCCAATCTATCTAAAGTAGATGCTGTCTGTATGAACTAGACTATAACAAAAAAGAAGCGCCACTCCTATGTATTAGCGAGTAGCGCTTCTTTTTGTTATGAGTATTCAATGCTCAACTAACGGAATCTTATGAACCGTTATAACGATCTAAAATACTTGTTTTGTTAGAGCTATCATATACAAATCCATAAATCTTTTTGTTCATATTGCTATAGGCGCTGTCAATTTCTTCAGCAACACTATTGAACAAAGTATTGGTTTGGTATGAAGTTAAAGAATTCCAATCGCCTTTGTTCGCATAGATACGGAATACGATTTCTTCATCATTATCGTTAGACAATTCAATCGATAATTTAACACCTTTGTACGTACCGAAGTCGTTATTCAAAGTCGTTTGAACTGTGCTCAAATCAACATTTGAACCGATGATGATACTGTTACTGCTATTTGTTGAGAATGTTAGCAATTTAACAGAGTTTTTGTTCACTACAGTTCCTGTTACTGTAGCATCATCATATGTGCTGTTATCATGAATAGCATCTACGATATTTTGTAACAATGTTCTACGGTTAGAAGTAGACAGATCATTCCATACACTTTCAGTGACTTTGATATTCACTTTCAATTTGTCTGAATTACCTGTTAATTCAATATTAGCACTTGTACCTTTGTAATCAGCATAAGAATTGTTAAGCGTTGTTTGTAATTTGTTCAAAGTAGTGCTGTTTGAATTTGAGCTAGTGTTATTGTTTTTCAAATCTGTAATTTGAGTGTTTAAGCTTGTGATTTGCGCTTGCAATTGAGCAATCGTTGTATCTTTTGTTGTATTTTGTGCTGTTGCTGTATTCAATTGCAATTGTAGATTTTGAATTTGAGAATTCAATGTGTCTACAGTCGTTTGCGGTACTTGAGTTGTTTTATCAGCTACATTTACAATTTTGTTCGTATTGTCCCAAGTTACTTTTTTATCAAATACATCACCCATCATACGAAGTGGAATGTATGTAGTACCATTGACCATGAATGGTTCTTGGCTGGCATCTACAGTCACTTCCTGGTTGTTGTAAATGACTTTAATATTGTTGTACATCGCTTTGAGTTGCTTGGTCGCTTGCGAAGCATAAGTGCTATTTACAAAAATACTGCCGGAAATAGCAAGAGCGGACACAGTAGCAATAATCACAGGTTTTTTTCTTAGTTTCATGTTGTTCGTCGAGCTCCTTTTTTTCTAGATTTGGAGATATACTTTTTTACTATACGTAATCTAAAGTATGACCCCTTCGTAATCCTTTTTGTTTTTGCTCGGTAGGTTGAGCATGACCATTCCTCGTATAGTATGACGAAGTGTGTATAAAATATGTTGCTATAAAGATGCTGATTTCCAGAAATTCGACATTAGAACGTCTATATTCCTCTATCAGAGACTAAATTTTATCACAAATAGAGGTAGGAAAGAAACCCAACGCCTTTTTTGAATACTTTGTCTTATATTGCAGTATAACGAAATACCTATCATCTCGTTTGCTTCTTGTATTTCGATTAGTATAAAATAAGTAAAGTTAGAGCATTACCAAATTGGCTTGATAAAGGAGTTTTGACGTTGAATAATACCGGATTCGAACGCGGTGAAGTAAATGGGATACGTGTACATGTAATGCCAACTACACGATTCAAAACATTTGCCGTTTCACTTTATATGGGAACCCCCCTTGCAGAAGATACAGTTACTCCTACAGCTTTGATTCCTTTTATTTTGCGTAGAGGAACAGCCAAGTATCCAGAAACAACACAATTTCGTGAAGCTTTAGAAAATATGTATGGTGCAGGCTTTGGATTTGATGTATACAAAAAAGGCGATTATCAGATGGTGCAATTCCGTATGGATACGATCAATGATTCGTTTGTATCTGCCGATGAATCGCTGTTAAAACAAAGCATTTCTTTTTTGGGAGATGCCGTAACCAATCCTGTACTTGAAAATAATGCATTCCGTGAAAAATATGTAACCGCAGAACGTGAAAATGTTCGTAAACGCTTGGAGTCTGTAGTAAACGATAAAATTCGTTATGCTGCTGAACGTTGTATTCAAGAAATGTGCAAAGATGAGCCTTATCGCTTAAATGCTTTGGGACAATTAAGTGATCTGGACGGGCTTAATGGTGCTAATGTATATGAACGTTACCAACAATGGCTTGAAAATAGCACGATGGATCTGTATGTTGTGGGTGATACTACCCTTGAAGAAGTGTTAGAACTTGTAGGCAGTCAATTTGCTCGCAAAACAAATACACTACATGCTT
The DNA here is from genome assembly GCF_028736095.1 of Paenibacillus sp. KACC 21273. Classification (NCBI taxonomy): domain Bacteria; kingdom Bacillati; phylum Bacillota; class Bacilli; order Caryophanales; family Paenibacillaceae; genus Paenibacillus; species Paenibacillus sp. KACC 21273. Next base: position 3,388,622 of record NZ_CP117876.1, on the reverse strand, counting down.
ACAAAATATCGATTCCGCGCTCTGCTGGTGCAGAAGTCAAACATATTGTTGAAAAAATGGAAATCAGTCAAGGTAAACTGAATATGGGATTACGTACACCGATTACGTACGGAGATAATCGTTATGCTTCCGCTTGGGTAGCAAATGGTATTTTGGGTGGTTTCCCGCATTCTAAATTGTTTACCAATGTACGTGAAAAAGAAAGTTTGGCTTACTATGTAGGCTCACGCTTTGATCCATATAAAGGCATTACAACGATCCAATCAGGAATCGAAATACAAAACTTTGATAAAGCATTAAATATTATCAAAGAACAATTGGCTAATCTACAAGCTGGAGACATCAGTGAATCAGAGATTAGTCAGACCAAAGCGATGATCCGTAACGATTTATTAGAGTCTCGTGATTCTGCGTATCAAATGATCGGTTATGACTTTAATGGTCGTTTTGCAGATAAAGATCGTCCGGTAGAACAATTGTTGTCTGAAGTAGAATCGGTTACACCAGAGCAGATCCAGTCTGCTGCAAGTGTATTAACGCTTGATACGATTTATTTCCTTACGACAGAACAGAAGGAGGCATAATTATGGAAAGTATCCGCTATGATCGTTTACAAGAAACTTTATATTTCGAAACTATGGATAATGGATTACAAGTATATGTGCTTCCCAAAGAAGGATTTCAAAAAACATATGCTACATTTGCTACCAAATATGGCTCTGTAGATAATCATTTCCAAGTAGAAGGACAAGAAGAAGTGAAAGTACCGGATGGGATTGCTCACTTTTTGGAGCATAAAATGTTTGAAGAACCTGATGGTGTCGATGTATTTTCTAAATTTTCGGTTAAAGGTGCTTCGGCTAATGCATTTACTAGCTTTGAGCAGACGGTATATTTATTTTCTGCAACTGAACAGATTGAAGATAATTTAGAAACATTGCTTAATTATGTACAAAACCCTTACTTTACTAAAGAAAATGTAGATAAAGAAAAAGGGATTATCGGTCAAGAAATTCAAATGTATCAAGATAATGCCGACTGGCGTGTATATTATGGATTGTTAGAAGCAATGTATCAAAAAAATCCATTACGTATTGATATCGCAGGTACGATTGAATCGATCAGTACGATTACAAAAGATACACTATATGAGTGTTACAACACGTTCTATCATCCTTCCAATATGATGTTATTTGTAGTAGGTGGAGTAGATCCTGCGACAGTGATAGAGCAAGTACGTGCTAATCAGCAAGCCAAAGATTATCAACCACAGGGTTCAATCAGTCGTTTCTTTGAAGAAGAACCGGTAGCTGTAGGTGAACCATGGCATGAAGTTCGTTTGCCTGTATCAGAGCCTAAATGTCTATTAGGTCTAAAAGAAGTCAAAAATGGTCTGACTGGTGAAGCATTGCAACGTCGTACGTTAACGACCAAGCTGATGCTTGATTTGTTACTTGGTAACAGTACTCAGTTGTATCAGACATTGTATGATGAAGAATTAATCTCCGATGATTTCGGTAGTGATTATAGCAGTACAACAGAGTATGGCTATTCAATGATGGGTGGAGATACCCGCGATCCGAAATTACTTGTACAACGTCTGCAAGAAGAGATCGATAAAGTGATTGCTACAGGATTTAGCCAGGATGCATTTGATCGTGCATTGCGTAAAAAAATTGGCGGATATTTGCGTATGCTGAATTCACCTGAAAGTATTGCTCATGAATTTACACGCAATCGTTTCCGTGATAGCGACTTTTTCGATATTCTTCCAATCTATGAATCGCTTACAGTAGAAGATGTGAATGCTCGCTTGCGTGAACATATGAACTGGGATCAACTGGCTGTATCGGTGGTTGTTAGTCCGTGAATCAGCCCCAATCTGTAGCTGCAAGTAGCAAGCCTTTTTCGCAAATGACTGTACTGATTACAGGTGCAAGTAAAGGAATAGGGGCTGCTACAGCAAAGCGATTTGCTATGGCTGGCATCAATGTAGCTGTTCATTATCGCAGTTCGCATGAAGAAGCGAATGATGTTGCTCGTATATGTCTGGAATATGGTGTGAAAGTGTTGACCATTGCCGCAGACTTACGCAGTATGGAGCAGATTAAGCGAATGCGTGATAAGTTAGAACAGCATGATATGTTGCCTGATATTTTGGTAAATAATGCAGGAATTGCTCATTATGGCATGCTTACCGATATGACAGAACAAGATTTCGACGATGTTATAGCTACAAATCTCAAAAGTGTATTTCTCTGTACTCAAGTCTTTATGCCTCATATGATCAATCAACGCTATGGGCGGATTATTAATGTATCTAGTATCTGGGGCATTACAGGCGCTTCTTGTGAAGTATTGTATTCGGCAAGTAAAGGTGGTATCAATGCTTTTACCAAAGCGTTAGCCAAAGAACTAGCCCCTTCAGGTGTGACAGTGAATGCTATCGCCCCCGGAGTTGTCCGCACTGAAATGATTGCTCATCTGGAACCAGCAGAGATTGAGTCGTTAGAAGAAGAGATTCCCGCAGGACGGATTGCTGAACCAGATGAGATTGCTTCAATGGTTTACTTTTTGGCTTTGCCGGAATCAGGTTATATGACAGGTCAAGTCGTGAGTCCTAACGGTGGATTTTTGACCTGATATTGCTATCGATCCATAAGATATTATACGATGAAGGAGCTTCTATATTTAGGTATAGAAGCTTCTATTCATATCATGCTATAATCTTGTAGTTTGAGTGATTACGAAGTTGTTACTGTCTGCTTCTTGCCTTTCTATTTTATTTTATATATCATTAACGTGTTAATGACTTTGCATTGAATAGCAGAAAAGGGTCGGAGTTGGTATAGACTATCTGCTTTGATGACTATATAGCAGTGCCGTTATAAAAATAAATGTGTGATCCATCGACATAGGATTCGGGCTAGAAAGTATTCATGCGATAGAAAGGTTAGAGGTGAACGTGGAACTAAAACAGTGGTATTTGGAATACAGGATACATAAAAATCGTCCTGGTCTATTGGGAGATGTAGCGTCTTTATTAGGTATGCTGAATGTTAACATTTTGACCATTAATGGTGTAGAGGGTAAGACACGTGGTATGCTATTAGAGACGGATGATGATGAGAAGATTCGTCTACTTGGTGATATGCTTGCCAAAGTTAGCAATATTACAGTGACGGCTTTGCGTCAACCCAAGCTTGTTGATATTTTAGCAGTACGTCATGGACGCTATATTGAGCGTGATTCGGATGACAAAAAAACATTCCGTTTTACAAGAGATGAATTAGGCTTACTGGTTGATTTCTTAGGTGAAATCTTCAAACGTGAAGGCAATCAAATTATCGGTTTACGCGGAATGCCTCGTGTTGGTAAAACAGAATCGATTATTGCAGGTAGCGTATGTGCGATGAAACGCTGGACATTTGTATCCTCGACATTGCTAAGACAAACTGTACGAAGCCAATTATCGGAAGAGGAAAACAATCCAAACAACATCTTTATTATCGATGGGATTGTCAGTACGATTCGTTCCAATGAACGTCACCATCAATTGCTTCAAGATATTATGGCGATGCCAAGTACCAAAGTGATCGAACATCCCGATATTTTTGTGCGGGAATCTGATTATGAATACAGTGATTTCAACATTATTATTGAATTGCGCAACAATCCGGGAGAAGAGATCGTCTATGATACATTCACGGAAAGTTATGCGGATGATATATAAAAAAAGTCAAAAAACATTCTAAGCAGGAGGTAATAGTATGTCAGATCTAGGTCGGCAGTTAAGGGATGCCCGCCTTGCGAAAGGTTTATCACTTGATGATGTGCAAGAAATGACCAAAATACGTAAACGCTATTTGGAAGCAATTGAAGCAGGAGATTTTAAGGTGCTTCCAGGCAGTTTTTATGTACGTGCATTTATTAAAACGTATGCGGAAGCGGTAGGTCTTAGTGCGGACGAGTTGTTACAAGAGCATCAAGACGATGTTCCAGAGACCGAAACAGAAGCAGTGATGGAACCGGTAGTGCAACAAAGGCGAGCGGCAAGAAGAACATCTTCATCAGGAGGACGAAGCGGCAAATGGTTATCAACCACATTAATGTGGATCTTCCCATTGTTAATTGTCGTATTGGTCTATATTTTTGTAGTACGTAACGATAATGGCGCTCCTGAAGTGGCAAGTAATAACAAAGGTCAACAGCAACAAGAAACAACAACTAAGCCAACGACCACCACTACACCGCCAGCGACTACAACACCTGAAAGCACAACAACGACTCCAGAAAGTACAACGACAACACCACCTACTGGAGCAGGTACAGAGCAAGAACAATCAACACCTGATGCAACTGGGACGGATGAAGAAGCAACAGATTCTACAACACCGCCTACAGATACAGCATCACAACCTGTCGTTACACAAGCAGGTAAAGAAGGAAGAAATACTATTTTTAATGTGAATTACACAGGTACAACACCGCTTAAAGTAAGTATCAAAGCAACAGGTCAAAGTTGGCTTGAAGTATACAAATCAGCAGATTCTAGTGGAGAACGTTTATTTTTCAATAATACGGAAAGTGGACAAGACCTTTCTTATGATCTAGGTGATACAGGATTATATATCAAATCTGGTAATTCTCCAGCGACCGATATTACAATTAATGGACAACCAATCACAGATGGTAAAGCAACTTCACGTATTGTTCTAAAATTAGTCAAAGAAGCTGCTACAGATAGTAGTACTGATTCTACAAGCACATCTACAGATTCTTCTACAGATGGAACTACTGACGAATCAACTTCTACAGAGACAAGCGGAAATTAATGGTCAGTCACACAAAAGGACATACCTTCAAGCTGCCATAAGACAGCAGATTAAGGATGTCCTTTTTGTGCCATTAGACTTGTAACAACATATATTCTATAATTTTATCTAAAAGGGGGAGATCACATGGCAGATAGTTCATTCGATATCGTATCCAAAATGGATATGCAAGAAATGACCAATGCTATTACTCAAACGGAGAAAGAATTAGCGAGCCGTTTTGATTTTAAAGGAAGCAAAAGTAGTCTAACTTTGGAAAAAGAAACATTAGTTGTTGTTTCGGATGACGATTATAAGTTGGGTGCTTTGATCGATATTTTGCAATCTAAAATGATCAAAAGAGGATTGCCGATCAAAAATATAGAATATGGAACAATAGAGTCTGCTTCGATGGGAACAGTACGTCAACGACTCAAATTAAAACAAGGCATCGATCAAGAAAACTCCAAAAAAATCAATACATTGATTCGCGATGCGAAGCTGAAAGTAAAAAGTCAGATTCAAGGCGATCAGATTCGGGTTACCGGAAAGAATAGAGATGATTTGCAAGCAGTGATTCAATTGCTTCGCAAAGCTGACCTTACTGTGGATCTTCAATTCACCAATATGAAATAAACACGGTATTATCCTATTTGCTATAGAATTGATGGAGGCAGTAAAAGTATGAAACAAAAGATGCAGGCGGGAGCAATTACATATCATTGGTTCGCTGTGGACAATAGATACAGCAAGGAGGATACACAATGAATTTACCTAATCGCATAACGCTTACACGTATTTTCTTAGTACCAGTGATGATGTTGTTCCTGCTCGTTAATTTTTCGTTTGGAGAAGGGCTTTTAAAAATTGGAGCATCTTTTGAGGTCAGTTATAACGATCTGATTGCAGCATTAATTTTTATTATTGCAGCCAGTACAGATGGAATTGACGGACATATTGCCCGTAGTCGTAACTTGGTAACGAATCTAGGCAAATTACTTGATCCTTTGGCTGATAAATTATTAGTATCTGCTGCTTTGATCTCTTTGGTTGCACTGGGCAAATGTGAAGCATGGATGGTTGTAGTTATTATCAGTCGCGAATTTGCAGTCACAGGACTTCGTCAGATCGCTTTATTAGATGGTAAAGTAATGGCTGCTAGCAATTGGGGCAAAGCCAAAACGATTACACAAATTATTGCGATTTCTGCTTTGATGATTAACAATTTTCCATTTGCTCTATTAGGTATTCCATTTGCAGAAATTATGATCTGGATAGCTACGTTGATCACCATCTATTCAGGGATTGATTATTTTGTCAAAAACAAATCGGTTATTCATTTTTCCGAATAAACTACCTGTTTCTGTTTAACAGCAAATAGGTGATATAACAAGTAATGCAGCGTAAGTGGCAATAGGGTTCTCTCTATTGCCTTTTCCTTTTGCCATAGGTATGATTGGTTTATTTTTTAAGCACTTACATCACAGAGCAACCCTAATAACGAGGAGGCACTTGTAATGAAAGCAGAAATTATCGCAGTAGGTACAGAACTATTACTAGGTCAAATTACGAATACGAATGCCAGATATTTATCTCAACAATTATCCTATATAGGAATAGATGTATATTATCAGACTGTAGTAGGGGATAACTTAAATCGACTCAAACAAGCGATTGAGCTTGCTAGTAGTCGTGCAGATGTTATTTTATTTTCAGGCGGGATCGGACCAACACAAGATGATTTAACCAAAGATGCATTAGCTGAAGTGCTAGGCAGATCTATTTATATAGATCCTTCTTCTATGGAAAAAGTCGCAAGCTTTTTTGAAGGTAGAAATATTACGATGACTGAAAATAATCGTCGTCAAGCACTGGTTATTGAGAATAGCCATGTATTGGCAAATTCCACAGGGCTTGCTGTCGGTATAGCAATTGAAGATAAAGAAAAATATTATATTGTTCTACCAGGCCCACCAAAAGAGTTACAGCCTATGTTTGAAAATGAAGCAAAACCATGGTTGTTAGAACATGTATTAACAGATGAGCATCCTATTTATTCGAAAATGCTTAAATTTGCCGGTATTGGTGAATCTGCATTGGAGGAAGCATTGATTGATCTGATTAACGATCAAAGTGATCCTACAATTGCTCCATATGCCAAAGAAGCCGAAGTCACGATTCGTCTGACAACCAAAGCGGCTACAGAAAAAGAAGCCATGGTCAAACTCAAACAGATGGAATCTCAAATTCGGGAACGTTTGCCTGACCATATGTATGCTGATCAAGATATCGGAATCGAAGAACAGATTTTGCTGATGATGACAGGTATGAAATTGACACTCACAGCAGCAGAAAGTTGCACAGGTGGTCTATTAATGCAGAATCTAACTGCTATCCCGGGAAGTGGAAATGTATTTCTTGGTGGAATCGTCTGCTATTCCAACGAAATGAAAGAAAAAATGTTAAATGTGCCTCGTGAATTGTTAGAAGGCGAAGAAGCTCCAGGAGCAGTAAGCCCGGAAGTAGCCGAAGTATTAGCCGATGAAGCAAGAAAGATATTAGATACTGATTTTGCTGTTTCGATTACCGGTGTAGCTGGCCCGGGATCTTCAGAACGCAAACCTGTGGGATTAGTCTATATTGGACTCGCAGAACGGAATCAACCTACACAGGTATTTGAATTAAATATACGTGGCAATCGTGAGTCGATTCGTGTTCGCGCTGCCAAAAGTATTCTGTACCGTTTGTGGCTTCGTTTAAGTGAACTTCAGAAGGAATCTTTACCACAGTGACAAAATGCGCACAGACGTGTGTAACAGACGTCATATCACGCCAAGCATATGTTGCAATGTATAGTTCTACTATGGTAAAATAAGCGCAGACGGAAGAACCGCAGCAAATTTATTTGTTGCGGTTTTTTTATGTTTACACCCCAAAAAGTAAAAAAGTTACGTAAAAAAATGAAATCCTGATTTATTACCAATAAATGTAATATAATATGGATTTCATATCAAAAACACGAATATATGTTCGAAAAAAGCTTGGCAAATGAGAAAAAAAGTAGTATAATTAGAGTATAAATAAGAAGAAGAGGGACGTGAGTTTATTGTCAGATCGTCGTGCAGCGTTAGATATGGCGCTTCGTCAAATAGAGAAGCAATTCGGTAAAGGTTCAGTTATGAAACTTGGAGAATCCACTCATATGCAAGTTGAAGTTATTCCTAGTGGATCTATTGCATTAGATATTGCTTTGGGTACAGGCGGTATGCCAAGAGGACGTATTATCGAAATATACGGACCAGAATCTTCTGGTAAAACAACTGTAGCGCTTCATGCAATTGCAGAAGTTCAAAAAGCTGGAGGACAAGCAGCATTTATCGATGCAGAGCATGCTCTAGATCCTCAATATGCTAAAAACTTAGGCGTTAACATTGATGAATTACTACTTTCTCAACCAGATACAGGTGAGCAAGGTCTAGAAATCGCTGAAGCACTTGTACGTAGTGGTGCTGTTGATATTATCGTTGTCGATTCTGTAGCAGCATTGGTACCAAAAGCAGAGATCGAAGGCGAAATGGGAGATTCTCACGTTGGTTTGCAAGCACGTTTGATGTCTCAAGCTTTGCGTAAATTGTCTGGTGCAATCAGTAAATCCAAAACAATCACAATCTTTATCAATCAGCTTCGTGAAAAAGTTGGAGTTATGTTTGGTAACCCTGAGACAACTCCAGGTGGTCGTGCACTTAAATTCTACTCCACTGTACGTTTAGACGTACGTCGTATAGAAGCAATCAAAAACGGTAACGATGTTGTTGGTAACCGTACACGTATCAAAGTTGTTAAAAACAAAGTTGCTCCTCCATTCAAACAAGCTGAAGTAGATATCATGTACGGAGAAGGTATCTCTAAAGAAGGTAGCTTGATCGATATCGGTGTAGAACACGATATTGTAAATAAAAGTGGTGCTTGGTACTCTTACGAAGGTGAACGTATGGGTCAAGGTCGTGAGAACTCTAAACAATTCTTGAAAGAAAATCCGCATATTGCAGATATCATCGAGCAAAAAATTCGTGTATCTAGCAATTTAACAACAGTGGTTGAAGAACCATCTGCTGAAGAAAAAGAAAAAGAGAGTCTTGAAGAGCAAGAATTATTCTCTAAAGCAACTGAATAATAACTTTAAGATGCTTCAAGCTTAAATCCTGTAGCGCCCAGGACGTGAAATACGTTCAGGGCGTTTTTTATTTATATTTAATAAGAGATTCATATGAGCACTATACACTGATTTAAAATATAGATAGACGAAAGGAAACAATTATGGCTGATTATCGTCGTTATTCCAAAAAAACATCAAATACTACATCTGAACCTGAGGGCGATGAAGAATGGGATATCTATGCAGATGAAGGAGAACGCTTAGATGGGTTTCCCGAGGAAGGTGAAGTAGAGATTACCGCTGTAACCCCTCTACGTAAGCCTAGGCATCATTACAAATTATCTTTCGGGGAATTGGCTCTTATGGTACATGAAGATGTTATGATCAAATATAGGCTGTTAAAAGGGATGTCTTTTTCTAAAGAAGAACTAGAGAATATTGTTATTGCGAATGAACGTCAAACAGCATATGCAGAATCTTTAAATTATTTAAGCCGTAAAGCAAGAACTCGTACTGAGATTGCACGCAAACTCAAAGAAAAAGAAATCCATCCTGAAATTATCGAAACGACTCTGGTGCGATTACAACAAGAGAAACTGATCGATGATGAGTTATATGCTCAACAGTGGGCGAAGCAAAGAGTCAAAAGTCAGAAAAAAGGTAAAGTATGGATTAGACAAGAATTACGCCAAAAAGGTGTAAATAAAGAAAATATTGAGCAAGCTTTGGAAGATATCGATCCAGATGATGAGATAGCCAGTGCTACTATATTGGCAGAAAAAAAATGGAAATCCACTTCGGGAGAAGTTTTTGATAAAAAAAGAAAAACAATGGCTTTTTTAATGAGAAGAGGATATTCTTCGGATATTGTAAGGAAAGCATTGGAAGCTGTTCAACAAAAACCAGAAGATGATTGGGAATAACCGCCAAAATCCAAATATAATAAAACAGAATAACCGCTTTATTTGGGGTAACAAACTTGACATCTATAAATACGGTTACGGCAATTGCTTGACAATGTCTTTTGGCAAATAATAAAATGTACTTGTGCAGATTGTCATTTTTACGTCATCTTTTCCCGGCAGGTGATAAGATGAAGGTGATCATGGATTCTGTAGCAAGGCATTTCTGAAGAATTTTAGAATGTTTGATCTCCCTATGAACAGGGAATTAGCACATGTACCCGCATGAGCAATGAAACAAATGCATAAGGGACGAATCATCGATTAACCAATGAACATGTAATTCCCAGGGAATACCTTGGAGGAATCAGCGAGGAGGTGAACAGAATGGAAGTTCTCTGGACCACAATTCTCGTTGTTGCCGCATTATTCTTTGGGTTCTTGGTCGGATATTTTATTCGCAAGTCTCTTGCAGAAGCTAAAATTTCTAGTGCTGAACAAGCTGCTATCCAAATCGTAGAAAGTGCGAAGAAAGAAGCAGAAGCACAAAAGAAAGAAACAGTTCTGGAAGCAAAAGACGAAGTGCACAAACTCAGAACTGAAGCTGAAAAAGACATTCGTGAGCGTCGTAATGAAAATCAACGCCTGGAAAGACGATTGTTGCAGAAGGAAGAGTCGCTGGATAAAAAAATTGAATCATTAGAACGCAAAGAAGAACAAGTGGCTAACAAAGAGAAACGTATTGAAGAGACTCAGCAACAAATCGAACAACTTCACACCAGTCAGGTTGCGGAACTCGAACGAATTTCTAATCTGTCGATGGAAGATGCTCGTGGTATCATTTTGAGCAACGTGGAGCAGGAAGTTCGCCACGAAACATCACAAATGATCAAGGATATTGAACAACAGGCGAAAAATGAAGCAGACAAACGTTCTCGTGAGATTATTACTCTTGCTATTCAACGTTGTGCTGCTGATCATGTAGCCGAGACTACCGTCTCTGTTGTCACCTTGCCTAATGAAGAAATGAAAGGCAGAATTATCGGTCGTGAAGGTCGTAATATTCGTGCATTGGAGACACTTACAGGTATCGATTTAATTATCGATGATACACCGGAAGCTGTTATCCTTTCTGGATTTGACCCGATTCGCCGTGAAATTGCCCGTACAGCTCTTGAAAAACTGGTAGCAGATGGACGTATACATCCTGCAAGAATTGAAGAAATGGTGGATAAAGCACGCCGCGAAGTGGATGAGCGTATCCGTGAATACGGTGAGCAATCTACATTTGAAGTTGGCGTACATGGACTTCATCCAGATCTTATCAAAATTTTGGGTCGTCTCAAATTCCGTACCAGTTACGGTCAAAACGTACTCAAGCACTCCATGGAAGTGGCTTACCTTACCGGCCTAATGGCTTCCGAATTGGGACAAGATATCACATTAGCGAAACGTGCAGGCTTACTGCATGATATCGGTAAAGCACTAGATCACGAAGTGGAAGGTTCTCATGTAGAGATTGGCGTAGAGTTGGCTAAGAAATACAAAGAACATCCAGTCGTTATTAACAGTATTGCGTCTCACCATGGCGACACGGAAGCAACTTCTATTATAGCGATGCTTGTTGGTGCAGCAGATGCATTGTCTGCCGCAAGACCAGGCGCACGTCGTGAAACATTAGAAACGTATATCCGTCGTCTGGAGAAACTAGAAGAAATCTCTGAATCCTTTGAAGGCGTAGAGAAATCTTATGCTATTCAAGCCGGACGCGAAATTCGTGTTATGGTTCAACCGGATAAAGTGGATGATGCAGATAGTTTCCGTTTGGCACGCGATATTACCAAAATGATCGAAAATGAACTGGATTATCCAGGACATATCAAAGTCACTGTAATCCGTGAAACGAGAGCAGTCGATTACGCAAAATAAAGAACGATGCGAAAAGTGACCTGGCAATCAGGTCACTTTTTCTCTTCGTGGATGGAGGAATTATCATTAAAGTTATTTTTATTGGAGATATTGTAGGAAGTACAGGTCGTAAAGCGATTAAAGAGACGCTACCTCGGTTAAAATCAAAGTATACCCCGGACATCATCATAGCGAATGCCGAAAATTCTGCTTCAGGTCGAGGAATTACACGAGGGATTGCACGTCAACTTTTTGAAATGGGTGTACATGGTATAACGATGGGTAACCATACATGGGACAACAAAGAGATTTTTGAATTTATAGATGATGAACCTCGTATGATTCGTCCCGCTAACTTTCCTCCAGGTACGCCTGGTCGTGGATATACGATTATCAAAGCTGGCGGTAAGCAGTTAGGTATTGTTAACCTACAGGGTCGTACCTTTTTACCAGCGATCGATTGTCCTTTTCGCAAAGTCGATGAGATTATGGATGAGCTTAAAGGGAAAGTAAATTGCGTATTAGTTGATTTCCATGCAGAAGCCACTTCTGAAAAGATTGCTATGGGATGGCATTTGGATGGTAGAGCTTCTATGGTCGTTGGTACACACACTCATGTACAAAGTAATGACGATACCTTACTACCCGGCGGAACAGCTTATCTGACCGATACAGGGATGGTAGGCTCGTATGAAGGCGTACTCGGTATGCAGCGTGATGCGGTATTATATAAATTTCAGACACAGTTGCCAGCACGTTTTCAAGTTTGTGAAGGCAAATGGCATTTTCATGCTGTGTATGTGGATATAGACGATCAGACCGGTAGAGCGAAAAAGATCGAAAAGATTCGCATGTATGAAGATGAATGGCATATGGAATAGTTTCAAGTAGAAGCAGGATGTTTAAAATCTTTATAAATTTTCTCTGAAAATAATCGATTTTTGATTTAATTCAGCAGGAACAGTAGAGATGTTGTCGAATATTATCTACTAATCATGGAATCAAGCCATCATTCATTCCCAGGGGAGGTACTTATCATGGAAGTATTAAAAGTTTCAGCAAAATCCAACCCGAATTCTGTAGCAGGAGCATTGGCAGGTGTATTGCGTGAAAGAGGTGCCGCTGAACTTCAAGCCATTGGAGCAGGCGCCCTTAATCAAGCGATTAAAGCAGTAGCTATTGCCCGGGGATTCGTAGCACCAAGTGGAGTTGACCTGATTTGTATTCCAGCCTTTACGGACATTGTGATTGATGGAGAAGACAGAACCGCCATGAAATTGATTGTAGAACCTAGATAATACTGCTGCTATCCTGAACGTAAGTAGATACCTATAGTCCTAACGATCATAGCGTATACCTCTTGCAACAGAGATGATGGTGAAAGTGGTCATTTGTTTGCATACTTGGGACCTGTAAGCTTGTTTTATAAGCTTGGAGGTCTTTTTGCTGAGTTGCTTTTCATTTTTGGTACAAAAGATGTATAATAAAGTAGCATGCATTTTGCAAATGTACGAGTATGTGCGTTTTGTTACAAAGTGCAAATGAAATAGAGAATAATAGAGGAGTGAGTGATTACATGAGTAAAATCGTACCTGTAGGCGTGTCAGCACGTCATATTCATCTAACCCAAGAACATATCGAAGTATTATTTGGTGAAGGTTACCAATTAACAGAATTCAAACCGTTGTCCCAACCAGGACAATTTGCTGCTAATGAAACGGTTGCTGTAGTAGGAAGCAAAGGAACGTTTGAAAAAGTTCGTATTTTGGGACCTGCTCGTCCAGCAACACAATTGGAAATCTCTCGTACGGATTCTTTCGCTATTGGTGTGAAAGCTCCTGTTCGTGAGTCTGGTAAAATCGATGGTACACCGGGTGTACTTCTAAAAGGACCAGCTGGTGAAGTGCAAATCGAAGAAGGCGTGATTGTAGCTGCACGTCATATTCATTTCCATACTTCTGATGCAGAAAAATGGGGAATTAAAGATCAAGAATTGTTAAAAGTGCGTTTGTCTGGTGAACGTGGTCTTGTTCTTGAAAACGTCATTGCACGTGTATCCGATTCTTTCGCTTTGGATATGCACATTGATACAGATGAAGCAAATGCTTCCGGTGCTGCGACTGGTGACACTGCTGAAATTATCGATTAATCATAAATAGATAGACAAAAAGCCTATTTCGCTCTATAGAAATAGGCTTTTTTGTTTATCTTTTTTATGGTACATTCCTTATTAAAATCAAATATACAATGGAGGAATATAGATGTCATGTAAAAGTATAGGCAAATGGATATCATTAGCGATCATTTTATATACATTAAGTGCTATCACGAATACAACCACATCGGTAAGTATAGCAGCATCCAATCTGCCTAGCGCTCAACAAGATGCGTATCAGCAAAATCTTTTTCGGACATTTGATCAATTGCATACAGAACAGGTGGTTCTCGTTACTGCTGTACACAACAATACATTTAAAGGCACACTTCAGGTATATACCAAACAAAATGGACAATGGACACTGCAATTATCGGCATTACCTGTGGTCTTGGGTAAGCATGGACTGGGCAAAACCAAAGAAGGGGATGGTAAAACACCAATCGGTACATATTTATTAGGAACAGCGTTTGGCACAGCACCTAAACCTACAGGGTTACAAGTAGATTATGAACAATACACCGCTCAAGATTACTGGGTCGATGATGTGAATTCTAGTGATTATAATCAGAAAGTGACAGAATCGGGCGACCCCAACCAACGCTGGGCATCTTATGAGAAAATGAATAATCCTCTTTATAAATATGGAATGGTGGTTAATTACAATATCAATCCGATTGTAAAAGGCAAAGGCAGTGCGATTTTTGTACACAAATGGAGAAGTTCCACCCAACCGACAGATGGGTGTATCGCTTTATCAGAAGCCAATTTGTTAAAAGTATTAAAAGCAATTGATCCTGCCAAATCGCCTAAGATTCGTATCGGTACAGTAAGTGCTCGTTAAATCTTGTTAAGTAACTAAGAACATGAACCATTGTACTGGTGGAACAGGTACGATTTGACAGCTTTTTATAATAGAGTAAGCATGATATAATTAGCAGTAATGCTTTTTTAAGATGTTGGAAGAGGCATACAGAAACTTTAGAATGATGCTTACAGTGGGGAGTGGCAGCATGTCAAAAGAAATTAAGGATTATTCCAAGTACTTTGATTTTTCGGATGCTAAAGTGATTTCAGAAGATGAAAACGGCAAAAAAATTCGTATCCGAGGTCGGGAAATCCATATTATATCTGAACCGAATCAACGTGAAGAAAAGAAACGTGGTAAACAAGATGTGCAAGTTGTCTATGAGGGAAGTATTCCAGAAGAACTACGTACTGTTGGGATAGGCAAGCATTATCTTGTCTATACATTTGGTTGTCAGATGAATGAGCACGATTCTGAGACGATCAAAGGTATGTTAGAACAGATGGGCTATCAAGCCACAGAAAGTCGTGAAGAAGCAGATATTATTTTGTTAAATACGTGCGCTATTCGCGAAAATGCAGAAGATCGAGTATTTGGTGAATTGGGTCATCTCAAAACATTAAAACTTGAAAAGCCAGGACTATTATTAGGCGTATGCGGTTGCATGTCTCAAGAAGAAGGCGTCGTTAATCGTATTATGCAAAAGCATGGTTTTGTCGATATGATCTTTGGTACACATAATATTCACCGTCTGCCTTATTTGATTCAAGAATCGCTATTCAGTAAAGAAATGGTCGTCGAGGTCTGGTCCAAAGAAGGAGATATCGTCGAAAATTTACCGAAAAAGCGGCAGGGTATGCGTGGTTGGGTAAATATTATGTATGGATGCGATAAATTCTGTACGTATTGCATCGTGCCTTTTACACGTGGTAAAGAACGCAGTCGTCTTCCGCAAGATGTGATCGCTGAAGTGCGTGAACTAGCACGTCAAGGATTTAAAGAAATTACACTACTAGGTCAAAATGTTAATGCTTATGGCAAAGACTTGACAGGTATGAACTATACATTTGGAGATTTGATGGATGATATCTCCAAAATTGATATCCCGCGTGTTCGCTTCACCACATCGCACCCAAGAGATTTCGATGATCGTCTGATCGAAGTATTGGCTAAAGGTGGTAATCTGGTAGAACATATTCACTTGCCTGTACAATCAGGTAGCAGTGCTGTATTGAAAAAAATGAGTCGTAAATATACACGCGAGTTGTATTTGGATCTGGTAGGTAGAATCAAAGCATCTATTCCGAATGCTGTACTGACTACCGATATTATCGTAGGTTTCCCTGGCGAAACAGACGATCAATTTGAAGAAACATTATCACTTGTACGTGAAGTTGGATTTGATTCGGCATATACATTTATCTATTCACCACGTGAAGGTACACCGGCGGCTGTGATGGAAGACAATGTACCGATGGAAGTGAAAAAAGAACGATTGCAACGCTTGAACCAAACGATTAAAGACTACAGCTTAATCGGTAGTGAAAAATTCTTAGGTCAAGTAGTTGAAGTATTGGTTGAAGGTGAAAGTAAAAACAATTCAACAGTTCTGGCAGGACGCACGCGTTCTAACAAATTAGTTCATTTTGAAGGATCAGCAGACTTGATCGGTCAATTCGTACATGTACAGATTACCGATTACAAAACGTTTTATATCAAAGGCGAACTGGTTGCTGAACCTGCTGTAGCCTATTAATTAAATTTGAGCAAGTAAACGGAGGATTGTCGATGGAGCATCATGATCGCAATGTTGAATCAACGACAGGCGGAGCACCACTTGAATTAAATACACAGGGTCTTTTTATTCGTGAAGATATTATGGCAAAAACCAAGCAATTGGCTGCGCTGATCTCAGAAAGTGAAGAAGTGGATCATTTCAAAAGAGCAGAAAAAATGATTCAATCTCATCCACGAATCGAAGAATTAATTCGTACGATCAAGAAAAAGCAAAAAGAAGTGGTTGCTTTTGAATCGATGAAAAACGAAAAAATGATTGCTAGAATTGAAGGCGAATTAACAGCCTTACAACAAGAACTGGATGATATTCCATTAGTATCGGATTATCAAGAAAGTCAGGTTGAAATTAACGACATGTTACAAATGGTTATTTCAGTTATTCATGATACCGTTTCTGAGAAAATCAATGTAGAGAGCGGTAAGGATTCACCTCCATCGTCCTGCAATGACTAGAACAAATCCAAAGACGCGGAGCATATAGCCGCGTCTTTTTTGATTTTTGTAGAACTCTATGGGCTATCTCTATAGGTACCTGCCATATGATTTCATATTGTTGACTCTACATGCAGAAAGAAGTGAATGGTCATGGAATCTTCTAATTATGGTTATGATTCTGTGTTAATCCGTACTCAATCCAATCACGAATGTATACCTATTGCATTATTAATGCTTGCTGATCCTGATCTAGAAGCGATACAGCGTTACAAAGCATATTGTCGTTGGTGGACAGCAGAGATAGCGAATCATATAGTAGGAGTCTGTGGAGTGCTTCAACGTACAGCACAAGAATGGGAAATTATGAATATCGCAGTCGAAGAGGGTTATGAAAGGCAAGGTATAGGCAGTAAGTTATTGGACGAAGTATTAGAGCAACTCAAGCAATTCAAAGCTAACGTTATTACAGTAGCTACAGGTAATTCCAGTCTGGGCGCACTTGCCTTTTATCAAAAACATGGGTTTCGCATCATAAGAATAGAACATGATCATTTCACTACTCATTATGAACATCCTATTATTGAAAATGGTATTGTATGTCGGGATCAAATTATTTTGCAAAAGAGTTGGGGCGATTCTAACTCTCTATCTTATATGTATCCTTATAGCAAAGAACCTTATTTGGCGATGGTTGTCTCTGTACGAATTGCTCAGATTCGAGATTCTGGTGCTTTGATTCGGATGAAGCAGAAATTAGACGAGCAGACTACCTTTATGTTGCTTGAGCCTGGTGAGCGGAATTTGAATGAAGCAGAACAACGGGATATGATTCGTTATGCACTGCGTAGTGCTAATTCTAATATTTTTCTAGCGGAACACGAAGGTCAGATTATTGGATATTTGGAAGCGATTGGTGGCAAAGTTGCACGTAATCGCCATAGTGTATATATTGTTGTAGGTGTACTGCAAGAGTATGCAAATCGTGGTATAGGACGACGGTTATTTCAGACGATGATTCACTGGGCACAAGATCGTCATTTGCATCGTCTTGAATTGAATGTGCAAGGTAATAATGAACGCGCTTTACATTTATATCGTTCATTGGGTTTTCGGATTGAAGGGATTCAAAAAAACGCATTAGTGGTTGAACAGCGCTATGTAGATTTGATACAAATGGGATTGTTATTGTAACAAGCCGTTTTGAACAGGAGGAGCATTTTTTTGACACATTGGGATGAAATATTAAAAAAAAGCGAACAACTATACTGGGGACTACTAGGTTGCCGTCTTATTGCAAGTGAACAGGATTATATTACGATAGGGCTTACAGCGACACCTCAACATTTAAATCATATGCATATTGTGCATGGTGGTGTACAGATGTCGATGATGGATCAAGTGATGGGGATGTTGTCGATGGCGATTCAAGATGGACAACCTTGTGTAACCACAAATATGAATACTCATTTTGTAGAATCGATGAAAGAAGGCGAACTGTTTGCGACAGCTCGTATACTTCATCTCGCTGGTAGAACAGTGACTTTGCAAGCAGAAGTATCTAACGCAGAAGGAACAATAGGAGCTATCTCAACTGCAACATTTATAGCAACTCGCAAATAAAGATTGACCTATCTGAGAGAATCATTCATAATGATATTATCAAATAGATAAAATGAACAGTGGTGATAACGATGACGGATAACAGCAAACAGCATTCGTATGATGTCAAAAAGTATCGTACGCCCGATGGCGCACCAGCCGATATTGTTATGTTTACTTTGACTAAAAAAGAGCGGAAGACTTTTACCAAAACATTACCTTTACGTGAATTGAAAGTAATGTTGATTCGTCGCCGCTCATGGCCTTTTGCCGGGAAATGGGCGTTGCCTGGTGGATTTTCACACGACGATGAATCGTTATTTGAAGCAGCGCAACGTGAGCTCAAAGAAGAAACAGGAGTAGATGGTCGCCATCTGGAGTATCTCGGTGTCTATAGTGAACCAGGGCGTGATCCTCGTGGTTGGATTATCTCTCATGCGTTTTTTGCTTTAGTAGAAGAGCAGGTGTTAGAGAAACGGCAGGCGGCTGACGATGCAGAAGAAGTAGGTCTATTTACAATTGAAGAAGCACTGGAAAAGCTAGAACTTGGATTTGATCATCATGATATTATTCGTGATGCATATATGCGGATTCAAGAACAGATGCTCAGTACAGTCATCGCCAAAAAGTTTTTACCGCCAGAATTTACATTAAGTGAATTGTATCAGGTGATCAAAGCAGTTGTGCCTGATTTTGAAGAACCGAATTTTATTCGTAAAATTACATCAACTCGTAGTCGCAAAGGTATTATTGAAGAGGTTCACGATGAAGAAGGGAACTTGTTAAGTTCTAATCAGTATTCTCAGCGACCTGCACAATTATATCGTTTTACAGGTCTTGTACCACGTCTTTCAATTTATTCGTAAAGATATTCTGAATCGTTATTTTTATTTCGATATCTGGAGGCGTATATTATGAAAGCTCTAATTGTAATCGATTATACTCGTGACTTTGTAGATGGTGCTTTACCGGTAGGACAACCTGCGATAGATATTGAACAGCGTATGGTAGAGTTGACCGAGAAATTTGTTAATAACGCTGATTATGTAGTGATGGCTGTTGATATGCATGAGCCTAATGATGCTTACCATCCAGAAACCAATCTTTTTCCACCACATAATATTCGTGGTACAGCAGGTCGAGAATTGTATGGTAGGCTGAGTGAAGTGTATGCGAATCATCAACAGCAGATCGTATGGATGGACAAGACTAGATATAGCGCTTTTGCAGGTACTGATCTTGAGTTGAAGTTACGTGAACGTGGAATTACAGAAGTGCATTTAATTGGAGTATGCACAGATATTTGTGTTTTGCATACAGCGGTAGATGCTTATAATAAAGGGTTCAAATTGGTAATCCATACGGATGCAATCGCAAGTTTTAATCCAGAAGGTCATGTATGGGCAATCAGTCATTTTGAACAAAGTATGGGTGCAGAGCTTATTGATAGCTATTAATGTGCAATGATTCACAATTCTGCTTGTGCAGCAGAAAGACGTGCAAGCAGAGTTGCTTTTGCATGATCAACAATGAAGAGGTGACATGGTGATGAATGAAATGGGACTGGCTTTACATACAGATAAGTATCAGATCAATATGATGTATGCTCATTGGATTAATGGTACACATCATAAGAAAGCAGTATTTGAAGCTTATTTCCGCAAACTTCCTTTTGGTAATGGCTACGCCGTTTTTGCAGGTCTGGAACGGATTGTGAATTATATAACCAACTTGAGTTTTCGTGAAGAAGATATTGCTTATCTGGCAGAACAGGAAGAAAACTATGACGCTAAGTTTTTAGAAGAATTGCGCCAGTTCCGTTTTCATGGCAATCTGTTTTCGATGAAAGAAGGAGCAGTTGTTTTTGCAGATGAGCCATTGATTCGTGTAGAAGGTTCGATTATTGAAGCACAGTTGGTAGAAACGGCTTTGCTTAACTTTATGAACTATCAGACCCTAATCGCTACCAAAGCTTCACGCATCAAGCAGGTGGGTGGTAACGATATTCTATTGGAGTTTGGTACAAGACGTGCTCAAGAAGCAGATGCGGCGATCTGGGGAGCCAGAGCAGCCTATATCGCAGGCTTTCATGCAACATCCAATATGTTAGCAGGAGCAAGATTTGGGATTCCTACCAAAGGCACACATGCTCATGCATGGGTACAGAGCTTTGGCAATGAACAAGAAGCGTTTGATCGTTATGCCAATGCGATGCCAGACGGAGTAACATTGCTAGTCGATACTTTTGATACATTAGGTAGCGGTGTTCCACATGCGATCAAAACAGCCAAAGACTTGGAAGCTTGTGGTAAAAAGATGATCGCTATTCGTCTGGATAGTGGTGACCTTGCTTACTTATCGATTCAAGCGCGTAAAATGCTAGACGATGCCGGATTATCGTATGTCAAAATCGTTGCTTCTAATGATCTGGATGAAAATACGATTCTCGATCTAAAAGCTCAAGGAGCACGTATCGATACATGGGGCGTAGGTACACAGTTGATAACAGCATCCGATCAACCTTCTTTAGGTGGAGTATACAAATTAGTCGAATGTGAGATTGATGGTGAAATGGTACCAACGATCAAAATCTCAGCTAATCCTGAAAAAGTATCTACACCGGGCACCAAAGAAGTATACCGGATTATTAATCCAACCAACGGTAAAGCGATCGCTGATTATATCTGTTTCCCTGATGAGAAAGATCCGCTCGAAGGCAAGCGTCTTAAATTATTTAACCCGGCACATCCATATATCCGTAAATATGTATCAGATTATAAAGCTGTTCCGATGTTAGAACCTATTTTTATCGAAGGCAAGCAAGTGTATACGATGCCTAATTTAGAAGAGATTCGCGCTTATCATGTGAGCCAATTGGATGAATTCTGGCCTGAATATTTGCGTAAATTAAACCCTGAGATTTATCGTGTAAATGTAAGTGTGAAAGCTTGGGAAATGAAGCAGAAATTACTTGCGCAATATTTACCAGAAGAAGAATTGTAATTCATATTTAATCCTATGCCAGACCTGCCTTTTGCTAAGGGTAGGTTTTTTGGTTATATACATAGGAGAGTGTTGTTCGTATACTGTACAATTTATCGCTGCCTTATTATACGTTAATCATTATAATCAACAAGGAAATACAGAAAGGATGAATCACATGGAACAGACATTTCGTGCTTTTGTTGTAGAAAAGACAGATCAAGAAGTTACAGGCGGGGTTCAATCGTTACAGTTGGATCAATTACCAGAAGGATCTGTAACTATTAAAGTATCTTATTCAGATGTCAATTATAAAGATGGACTGGCAAGTATCGCAGAAGGCAAAATCGTCAAGCAGTACCCATTTGTACCGGGTATTGATCTGGCAGGAGAAGTGGTACATTCTACTGATGAACAATTTCAAGTAGGAGATCAAGTACTTTGTACAGGCTATAAGCTTGGAGTTAGTCATTATGGCGGATATAGTGAATATGCTCGCGTACCAGCAGAATGGTTGATCAAGCTACCTCAAGGGCTAACTGCCAAAGAAGCGATGATTATCGGCACAGCTGGTTTTACAGCGGGTATGTCTGTCGATGCATTGGTTCAACATGGAGTGAAACCTGAAGATGGCCCTATTCTTGTCACAGGAGCTACCGGTGGAGTCGGCACGATCGCAATATCGATACTAAGTGCATTAGGCTATGAAGTCTATGCAGCAAGTGGCAAAGCAGAGCAAAAAGAATGGTTAACCACATTAGGTGCTACCTCTATTATTTC
This sequence comes from Paenibacillus sp. KACC 21273, assembly GCF_028736095.1. Classification (NCBI taxonomy): domain Bacteria; kingdom Bacillati; phylum Bacillota; class Bacilli; order Caryophanales; family Paenibacillaceae; genus Paenibacillus; species Paenibacillus sp. KACC 21273. The sequence continues at coordinate 3,366,286 of NZ_CP117876.1, read as the reverse complement.
TAGAGAAGAAGCAGAGCAGACTGTAAAAGGTCCATTAGGCAAATCTACATGGGCAGGTATTATTGATCCTACAGGTGGCAAAGGACTAGGAGAGCGTCTCAAATCATTAACATATCGCGGCGTAGTAGCTGTATCTGGTATGACCGCAGGTAATGATTTTGAAAGTTCAGTATTTCCGTTTATTTTACGTGGAGCGCATCTAATCGGTATCGATTCAGTGTTCTGTCCGTTAGAGATTAGACAACGAGTCTGGAATCATCTAGCAAGCGACTGGAAACCGACAACAGCGATTAATCAGGCAGTGACCGAATATACGCTGGAAGAGATACCACAAGCGTTAGAAACGATTCTGGAAGGCAAAGCAATAGGTCGTCAGTTGATTAAAGTAACATCTTAATTTTCATCTGATGTGACTGTATCAGATAACAAATAACATAGAAAAGCACACTGTTTATCAATCACAGTGTGCTTTTTGCTATATTTTTTGCGCTAATTTCATCTACATATTGTAATTGGTATAACCAGCGATATGCATCATTTCTTATCAAGAAAATAACTATTCTATAATAATTACTTTTCATTTTTAACTATTAAAATTATTTTTTATAAATTTCTCGCATAACATGACCTAACTCGGGAATAATAATTCGTTCCATCGCTAGCTTAACAGCACCTCGTGAACCAGGCATAGAGAACACAGCGGTTCCTCCGATTGTACCTGCAATTGCACGGCTCATAATCGCAGCCGAACCAATATCTTCAGTAAAACTCAAAAAGCGGAAAATTTCTCCAAAGCCAGGCAATTCTTTAGTTAAAAGACTTTGTACCGCTTCAAAAGTTACATCTTGTGGTGCGATACCTGTTCCACCTGTTAACAAAATAGCTTCGACTTCCGGACGTTCTGCGGCATCATGAAGCAATTCACGAATACCTACATAACTATCTTTAACAATCGTATAATCGATAACCTCATAACCATGTTCAGTTAACAGAGATTGCAATAATTGTCCACCTGTATCCGTTTCTATCGTACGTGTATCAGATACTGTAATTACCATACAGCGTACAGTATTAGGTGCTTCTGCGCGATGTTCATCCACTGATCTCATATGATTATTCACTCCTTTGTTCTCATTCAAGCATCTTTGCCATTGTAACACAGGTCATGATTGAGCATGAACACTTGCCAGGTCAGTGTATAATAAAAGAGTAGACCAATAATGAACAAAGTAAAGAAAGAGGCACAAGGAGGATATCAATGACAACACCTGTATATATTTTGTCTGGATTTCTAGGCAGTGGCAAGACTACATTGCTTCAACATATGATTCAAGAATGGAAAGCGCTTGGCAAAACACCTGCTGTCATTATGAATGAGATCGGCGATGTCAATCTGGATGGGATGATGGTTGATCAAGATGTAGCAATGGCTGAATTACTGAGTGGATGTATCTGTTGTTCGATTCGTGCAGATCTAAGCATGGAATTGTACAATCTGATGGAGACCGAAAAGTCTGATGTGATTATTATCGAAGCTTCTGGAGTAGCGAATCCAATCGAGATTTTAGATGCTGTCACCGAGACTTCATTATACAACCGTATGGAATTGAAAAATTTGATTACCGTTGTCGATGCTGCTCATCTATGGGAATTGTATCAAGAGCAAAAAGGTAAAACGTATCGTCTTATGCAAGAACAGATTCGCTGTGCTTCTGTATTAATTTTGAATAAAAGCGATCGTGTTGATGCCGAAACGATTACCAAATTAGAAAGCATTTTGCGGGGCTGGAATGCGTATGCACCTATCCATACTACCGTACGCTGTGAAGTACCAAGTACACTGTATACAGACCTGTCATCGGTAGTCGATGCCAAAGAAACACTGGATAGAAATAAGTCTAATTCATCTGCTAACGAACATCAGCACGATCATTCTGAACATGACCATACTCATGATCATGTTCATGCAGAGCATATGCATGGTTCTCATAGTCATGTGATGGCGTATACACATTATTTTGAACATCAGATCAATAGTGAAGATTTTGAGAATGTGATTCGGTCTTTACCCACCGAAGTATATCGGGCGAAAGGAATTCTAACATTTAACGACACTGCAAGTCGATTTTTGTTCCAGTATGCTTATCGCGAAATGGATTTTATGAAGATTACTCCACAAAAAGAAGTACCGGATGTGGCTGTTTTTATCGGTGAACATTTCGACAAACGGCAGATAAAGGAACAGTTGTTAGCGTTAGAAGAGCAAGCTGCTAAATTATCGTAAGTACACAGTTTCAATATGAGTATAGCCGGGGTAATAGTTCGATATAACTATTACAATCTCAACGGAGGTCATACTAATGATGACTAATCAAAAATTATACCATGCTCATATTGAAGCTTGTGTCGAGGCTATGAATGCTTGTAACCTTTCGTATGTAGCTAATTTGAAAGAATATAATCTTGAAAAATTATGTGAATGTATACGTATTACTCGTGAATGTGCAGAAATCTGCTCTTTTACCGCGCAATCGCTAAGTCAAGGTAGTCAATTTGCAGGTGAAATTGCTGAATTATGTGCAAAAGTATGTGAAGCTTGTATCGCTGAATGTGCTAAGCATGATAATCAACATTCTCGTGAATGTATCGAAGCTTGCCGTCATTGTGTAGAAATGTGTAAAGACCTAATGGTAGCTGCATAATCTACTACTTTATACATAGATGACTGTGATAAATATCTATTGCTAAAGACCTTTGCATATTTGCGAAGGTCTTTTTGTTTGAGTGTTATTGATAGCCTAGCGGTGAATGCATTTTACGAAAAGAGAACATATTTTTTAAAAAATAAAGTTGCTTCAACCTAACATGGTATGTATAATACATTCTAACTTTAATATTTATCGTTAATGAACGAGAGAGTAGCCATAACGATCACTGTTTGAGCAGCGAGCCGGGAGAGTGAAAGCCGGTAAAACATTCGTAGGTGAACCGCACTCGGGAAATGACTTATTGAAAGGGCGACCGCATAGATACTGTTGCGAACCTGTATAGATAAGTCCGGCTGACACCGTTATCGTAATCAAGTGACAGTAAAGTTGATGAATGTGATAGGATTGTATGTCCTGATCGATCATCAATACACTGTACAAAGAGTGGTACCGCGGGAATGCTAATCATAAGCACTCGTCTCTTAAGTGATAATTCACTTAAAAGATGAGTGCTTTTTTGCTGTTTTTTTGAGTATTACCAACGTACCATCATATTATTCAAAGGAGACTAGAACGATGAAATTAGCATCTTTTTTCCAACACCAAGCCGCTTCGATTCTACAACCATTAACATCGCTTACTGAAGAACAATTGATACATATGTTAGAAGTTCCACCACAGATTGAAATGGGTGATCTGGCATTTCCCTGTTACTTACTTGCCAAAACATGGAGACGTTCACCTCAAGCGATTGCGCTTGAATTAACAGCCGCGATTCAAAATCATCCAGATTCTTGGGTGCAAGCTACCGCTGTAGGTGCTTATGTTAATTTGAAATGGAATCGTGAGCATTATGGAGCTCAATTATTATCCAGCTTAGCAGAAAAGCAAAATACTGAACTTATGATCGGCGCAGGGCAGCGGATTGTGATCGATATGTCGTCACCTAATATTGCTAAGCCATTTGGCGTAGGGCATTTACGTTCTACCGTAATCGGAGCAGCTTTGCATCGGATCTATGAGGCAGCAGGATATGAAGCTATTAGAGTCAATCATTTAGGAGACTGGGGAACGCAATTTGGTAAATTAATTACAGCATACTTACGCTGGGGCGATCCAGAACAGCTCAAGCATCATCCGATTCGTGAATCGTTAAGAGTGTATATTCAATTTCATGAAGAGGTTCTACAAGCACCGGAGTTAGAAGATGAAGCAAGAGAATGGTTTGCCAGATTAGAACAAGGTGATGCTCAAGCGGTAGAATTATGGAAGTATTTTGTAGATGTGAGTATAGAGTCACTTCAGCCCATGTATCAACGGTTAGGTGTGGAATTTGATTATGTTTTGGGAGAAAGTTTTTATAATGATAAAATGCCTGCGGTGATCGAACAATTGCAGAGCAAAGGATTGTTAGTAGAAAGCGATGGAGCGCAGGTAGTTAGATTGGATGAGCACCAATTACCACCATGTTTGATTTTGAAATCAGACGGTACAACGATTTATCCTACACGTGATCTGGCTACTGCTATTTACCGCAAAGAAGTGATGGGTGCGGATCAATTAGTCTATGTGGTTGGCGGAGAGCAGACTCTTCATTTCAAACAAGTCTTTGAAGTACTTCGCAAAATGGGCTACACATGGGCAAAAGATTGTACACATGTATCATTTGGATTAATGAAAGTCGATGGCAAAAAAATGTCTACACGTAAAGGAAAAGTTGTCTTTTTAGAGGAGGTACTGGATGAAGCAGTAGAACAGGCACGTCGAATTATTTCTGAAAAAAGCCCTGATTTACCGGATAAAGAGCGTGTAGCTGAACAAGTAGGTATTGGTGCAATTATTTTCGGTGATCTCAAAAATAATCGTCAAAACGAAATCAATTTTTCATTACAACAAGCTGTAACGTTTGAAGGAGAAACAGGGCCTTATATTCAATATACGTATGCTAGAATCCAGAGTATTTTGAGAAAAGTCACATCAGACCCTAATGCTGTTGAACAAGAAATATCCAACCATCCTTGGAGTGATGAAAGTTGGGCTTTGTTGGTTCATTTATCTACCTATACACAACAGTTAGAGCGCGCGGTTGCTCAACATGAGCCATCCATTTTAGCTAGATATATTATCGAAATAGCGAAGTTATTTAACCAATTTTATAATAAAGATCGTATTGTAGATGCCCCTACAGCATTGAAAAATCAGCGTGTAGCATTAACGGTACAAACCGGATTATATTTAAAACGAGTGATGACGTTATTAGGAATAGAGACGCCAGCTCAGATGTAAGATAAGATCAAAAAGGTGCAACAAATAATTACTTCTGTACGTCTAGGGCATTGTAAGGTTGAATAACATACCATTATTCAGCAACAGACCTATTCAAATGGAGGGAATATAATATATGTGGAATCATAAACAAAAAGCAGTAGCAGTATTAACATTATCATTGGCAATTGCTGGGGCAGGAAGTGCAAGTGCAGCTTCTACGTTTACAGATGTAAAAGATAAAGATAATCAAACAGTTGTCAACGCGTTACATGACAAAGGGGTTATTAACGGAGTGAGCTCAACTCAATTTAAGCCGGATATGACATTAACACAACCACAAGCCATTCAAATTCTTGTAAAAGCATTTGATCTTAAAGGTGATGTAACAGAACCAGGTGATGATCTTGCACGTAAAGCATGGTATACCGATTCTTTGCTTATTGCCAAAGCAAATAACTTATCATTGCCAGAAACATTTAATGCTGAAGAAAAAGTAACACGTGAGCAATTTGCTTTATGGTTACATGAAGCGATTAATGTTACAGGAACGTACCCGAGTACAAAAATGTTTGTCGTCTTTACCGATCAAGACAAAATCAGCAAAACAGCTTCAGCAGCGATTCAAGATTTGGTCAATATGAATGTGATCGATCGTAGTACAATGGGTAAAGCATTTATGCCTACCAAAGATATTACACGTATGGAAGCAGCAGAGTGGGTATATCATGCAGTACAAATGGTAGATCGCTACAATAAAGCTAATGATGATACAACAACTCCTACACCGGGCGAAACGGATGGTGGTCAAATGGGTTATGATCCAGAACTTAGCATTGCACCTGCAGATACAGCAGATCAACAAACAGTAACATTGACAGTACAGCTTCCTAACCCAGGATACTCGGTCAAAATTACTGATGTGAAATTGACAGATGATAAGCGTGCAGTGATTAGCTATACTACAGCCAAACCAGCTCCAGGTGAAATGAACCCTCAAGTAATTACAGAAGGCAAAGTAACAACAACAATACCAGCAGGTTATACACCAGAACTAGCTAAATAAAATATTAATTCCTGTATATCTGCAACGTTAATAAATCTTTATACCAAAAAAGACCTGAATCCCACTGTGCTGACATAGACAGTCGGTTCAGGTCTTTTTGATGGATTAATGTAATAAGAAAATCGCAATACACATTATTTCATTAAGGCTTGATAACAGGTGGTTCAGTTGCTTTTTTGGTCTCATATAGATTGGAGCTAACTTTAAACCAATCGAATAGATGAGTCACGATTACTTTGAGTACTGCATATCCAGGAACAGCTAACAAAATACCAACCACTCCGAATAATTTACCAGCTGTTAAAATCACAAAGATAATCGTAATAGGATGCACTTTAAGTGATTTACCCATAATTTGTGGCGAGATAAGCTTACCTTCCACCAATTGAACAATCGTCCATACGATCACCATTTTGAGCAACATAAATGGCGAAGTCACTAATGCGACAATCAATGCTGGTGTGATTGCAATCGCAGGCCCTAAATAAGGAACAATACTTGTACAGGAAGCAACAATGGCTAACACTAATGAGTAATCAAGTCCGATAATCTGATACCCGATATATAGTAGAATCCCTATACATAGACTTACAATAATCTGTCCACGAATATATGAGCTAATTTGGTGGTTCATTTCAGACATCACTTTGCCTGTCTGACTACGTAAAGTGACCGGTACAAATTTCATAATAAAGCCCGGTAATTTGGCACCATCTTTTAATAGGTAAAATAAAATAAATGGCACTGTAACGATAGATAATATCGTTTCTGTTAATGCTCCCAAAAACCCACCGATACCGGTAAACGTCTGATTGATAATCGAAGAACCTTTTTCCGATAAATTTTGTACCAGATCATTAGGATTGATACTAAATGTATGTTGAATTTGTTTGGAAACATCACCGCCCAACCAGTATTGAATCTGATTTACAATTCCATCATAAAAGGCAGGAATATTACGGATTAATTCTCGAATCTGTGTCTGAATGACAGGAATCACAAGACTAACAATTAATACGATCAGACCGATAATAAGAAGGTATAGCAAAATGATGGAATAAATTCTTTTTACTTTACGTTTTTCCAGAAAATTCACTAATGGATTTAGTAAGTAAAATAATATACCGCTTAAAACGATCGGTAAGATGACCGTTTTGACCAAAACAAACAGAGGAGTAAACACATAAGGTATTTTGGAAAGTAGAAAAATATTTAGTGAGATTAACAATAAGACGAGTAAAAAAATAACAAACCGATTGTTTAGAAAAAATAATTTGAATCGCTCGCTCCAAAGCCGAGTTCGTTCCATAGTGATTCATCCCCTTTGACGACGTTATGCTCTAATTAGGTTAGTGAAAAAGCTTTAAGTTAAGAATAGCTTGCTACAAGCAAGAGAGCAAGTTACATATACAAGGATATGAAAAAACACACAAAAATGATTATTGCGTCGAAAGACTCATAAAATTTACTTTGCTATGACTTTTATCACACCGATTTCTCTTATTTTTTGCTAAAATTTAAATTAATAAGTGACTCAAGTGGTAGAAAAGTAAATACAAGTAGGAGCAAAGTATGGCTCATCTTTTGACTCATTATCCAGTATATGACCTTATTTATTTCTACTCCAAATCTTAGATATATGAGGTGTATCATGAAATTATCTTTAGGTTCAAAATTAGTGTTGAGTTTTATCGGCGTATCTATTATTACGTATGGAACAAGTGCTTTTTTTATTTTTTACTTGAAAGCGTATTTAGCAACAGCGATGAGTGATTGGTTATATGTATCTATTATATTGCTTATGGGTATTACATGGAGCGGAATATTAGGATTTGTTATTTCTAAATTTTTAACTAAGCCAATCGTTAATTTATCCAAAGCCGCCAAACGGGTATCAGACGGTGATCTGATGGTAGATATTCCAGAACGTCGTGAAGAAGATGAGATCAAAGTGCTTAACGATGCGTTTCGCGTAATGGTTACCAATATTAAAGATATTATTAATGATATTTCTAACAATACCACTACAACATCGCATAATGCAGAGAATTTAAGTCAATCTATCACAGAAGCGACTAGCCAGATTGAATCGATGGCAGCAGTAGCCGATGATATTTATCATGGTGTCGGTAAGCAACGTGAATCTTCTGAATCTTCACTTCAGACGGCAGAGCAGATGTTAGGTTCTTTTCAAGAAATGAAAGAGAAGTCATCGCATATGCGCGCATTGTCCAGTAATATGGAGCAATCGGTAGAAGCAACCAAGCATATTTTTTCATCGTTAAAATCAGGTATGAGTACCCTTGCAGACTCTCAGACACAAGCGGAACAAACGGTACGTCTACTGGATCATCAAGCTTCCGATATCGGTGCTGTTACAGGAACGGTTAAAGAATTAGCCGAACAGACTCATTTGTTAGCATTAAATGCTTCTATTGAAGCCGCCCATGCAGGGGAGCATGGAGCAGGATTTGCAGTAGTAGCGACAGAAATTCGTAAATTAGCTGAACAAAGTAACGATTCTGCGCAAAAAATTCATAGTCTGATTATGGCAGTCCAATCTCAGATTCATGATACAGTGCAATTGATTCATAATCAAAATGAACTGGTACAAAATGAAACATCCAATACGCATAAAGTCGAATCTACACTGATTGAATTTGCAAATGTAGTTTATGAATTTATGTCTGCTGTTCAAGGAATGGAACATTCGATCACTGAACAAACTGACCGTGTAGAATTAACATACCAGAATGTGCATACAATTCGTCAAATGGCTGATAAATTTTATGAAGGAGCCAAACAAATCTCAATGGCTACTCATGAAGAAACAGCAATCATGGAAGAAATCTCATCATCGTCTGATGAACTGAGCATGATGACCAGTCGTTTATTAGAAAAAACAAAAGCGTTTTCGTTGTAAAAATTGAGAGAATAAGTAAATAAAAAGAAGGCTGTCTTATCCGTCAATTTGGATAAGATAGCCTTCTTTTGTTTATTATGTGGTGCGTCCAATTAGATGAGCAGGTACAGGAACTTCTTTGTCTTTGGCAGACTCTGTACCATCAGCAATAGCGTTAGAACCAGAACCAACTTGCATTCGGTACATCTGGCGATAGCGTCCGTCGATTTCCATCAATTCATCATGGTTACCACGTTCGACAATTTCACCGCGATGTAGGACTAGAATCTGATCTGCACTACGGATAGTGGATAAGCGGTGAGCAATAATAAAAGTCGTACGACCTTTTTTCAAGACATCCAAAGCCGATTGAATCAAAGCTTCGGTCTCAGTATCAATATTGGCTGTAGCTTCGTCCAGAATAAGAATCGCTGGATCAAAAGCAAGTGCTCTAGCAAACGAAATCAATTGACGTTGTCCGGCCGACAATGTGCTTCCTTTTTCCATAACAGGTTCATCATAGCCTTTAGGAAGATCAGACAAAATCTGCTCGGCACCGACATCACGTAAAGCTTGTTCGATGCGTTCGCGTGAAATCTGTTCATTTTCCAAATTGACGTTAGAAGCAATCGTTCCTGTAAATAGGTAAGGATCTTGCAATACGATGCCCATATGCTGACGTAACCATTGTTTGGGCAACTGTTGTACATCTTGTCCATCAATCGTAATCGTGCCTTGTTGTGGATCATAGAAGCGGAACAGTAGATTAATGATAGAACTTTTACCAGAACCTGTATGACCCACCAGAGCGACTGTCTGTCCTTGCTTCGCTTCAAAGGTGATATGCTTGAGAACAGGATCTTTTTTATAAGCAAAAGTCACATCTTTAAATTCGACATTACCTTTGTAACGAGGCATTCCACCATCGGTTACTGGCTCGCCTTTTTCGTCCATTAATTCAAATACCCGTCCTGCGGATACCATAGAAAGATCGAGTGCTGCTAGTTGATTGACCATACCTGTAACCGGTTGGAACAATCTTCCCAATACATCGACAAACGCATATAGTACCCCTAGTGAAATGACACCTTCAACTCCGCCCAGTGCAGAAGCACCGAAGTACCATAATACAATAGCAAATGTAAGACTACGCAATACATTGACTAGATTATGCGAAGTAAAAGCATTTAGATTTAACATTTTATTCTGATAAAACAGATAATCGTTGTTTAGATTTTCAAATTCTTCTTGAGTCTGACGTTGCTTACGGAATACACGAATAATCGACATTCCTTGAATCGATTCATTGATAATAGCGTTAATCTCACTAAGTCTAGAACGGATAATAGTGTTGTATTTGGTTGCAACTTTGCGGTATAACACAATCCACAAAACAAGCAATGGAACAACAAACAAACAGATCAGACCCAGTCGGAAGTCTAGTAAAAACAGTGCAATATAGACACCGATCATATATACAATTCCTGAGCTGAAGTTAGCCAGTACTGCGACAAATAAATCTTTGACCGCTTCCGTATCATTGGTAATACGTGATACGACTTTACCTGCTGGCAGATTATCAAAAAAAGGAATTGGCAATCGCTGAATATGAGCATATAAGTCTAAGCGTAATTGCTGAATAACTTTGTTAGCTGACGATTGCAACCAGTAGGTTTTCCCGAATTCCATAATGATTGTAATAAGCAAGAATACAAAGTACCAGCCAATCAGCTTATAAATACCCGGTAGCTCTGGTTGGTAAAATGAAAATAATTTGTTGGCTGTTAACGGCACCGCTGGATACTGCGCTGTACTTTGGTTATTTTGAATCGTTAAGACACCATTACTGTACGTGCGTTCTCCTTTGGTCGATTCAACAGCACCTTCGATAAAATAAAAGCTCGTCCCACTTTGGATCACATGAGCCTGTGCGCCTTTGGTTTCGCCTGTTGTCCAGAATCCTTCGCGTTTATAATAGTTACCGTTATACAAGACAGCATTCTTACTAGAAGAAGTCTGATAAAAAGGTTGTTCAATTGCAAATAAATGATTATCAATAATATTTTTAGCGATAAAAGGGCCGGCAAGCTCAGCCCCTACACCGATCGCTAACATAATCAACGCGATAATAAATGTTTTTTTCGAACGTAATGCATATTGATAAAGCCTTTTGGTAATTGTTTTGTTATCGAGCTTCGTTGTGGGTTGCTCGTTATAATCTTGAGTCTCCAATAAAGACACCTACCCCTCTAAGGAATCTGCCAGTTGCTGACGTTCATATTGCTCACGATACCAGCCATCCGACTGTAGCAATTCAGCATGAGTTCCTTCTTCAATAATTTTACCGCGATCGAGTACTACGATATGATCTGCATGTTCTACCGCTGATAGGCGATGAGTTGCGATTAGAGTTGTTTTACCCGCACGTTTGGTACGAATATTCTCGATAATTCTAGTTTCGGTACGAGCATCAACAGCAGATAAAGCATCATCTAAAATCAATACTTCTGGTTCAGCGATAAATGCACGTGCTAGAGATACACGCTGCTTCTGACCACCGGACAAAGCCACACCGCGTTCACCGACAATCGTATCTAGACCATCAGAAAGTGTATGCAAATCTTTGTCAAATGCTGCTGTATGGATCGCATTCAATACTTCATCATCGGATGCATCCGATTTGCCGAAGCGAATATTTTCACGCACACTGCGCGAGAATAAGATCTGTTCTTGCGGAACATAACCGATCCATCCATGCAATTGGTCTTTGGCGATATCGTGGATAGATACACCACCAATTTCAAGTTCACCTGTTCCTGTAGGATATTCATAGAGTAGTTGTTTGAGTAGAGTAGACTTACCACTACCTGTTCTACCGACTACGCCTAGCGTTTCCCCGGCTCGAATCTGTAGATTCAGATGCTCTAGATTATCCACTGTAGAAGTGGGATAACGGAAAGTGACATCTTTAAATTCAATCTTATGAAGCGATGGCACATGAACCGGTTGAGCGATATCTTCGACATCTGGTTTGACATAGAGAACTTCGTTCACACGATCTAGCGAAGCGCTACCACGTTGCATCAAATTGATCAATTCACCAATTGCAAACATCGGCCAGATCATCATTCCTAGATACAAGTTAAACGATACAAGATCGCCAAGTGTTAACTCATTATGAAATACCAGATAGATTCCATAACCGAGTGCAATAATATAACTGAGTCCAACAAATAGTCGGATCGTCGGTTCAAACAGCGCATCGACCATAACGACGCGTAAGTTTTTGCGATAGACATCATCGGTAATCTTTTCAAAACGATTCTCATCAAAACGTTCTTGTACATAGGCACGGATAACACGTACACCTGCGACTGATTCAAGTACCTGATCATTCATATCCCCGAAAGCATCTTGTGCCAGGGTATAGCGTTCATGTACAACTTTTCCGTAAATCGCCATAGCAAGAGCAATAAAGGGAAGAGGGAGAATCGCAGCGATCGTTAATTTCCAGCTGATCACAAATCCCATCGCTAACAATATCGTTAATAAAAAGAATGTGGAATCGGTAAGAGTAAGCATTCCGAATCCAACCGTCATAGAAACAGAACGTAGATCATTGGTAGCGCGAGCCATCAAATCACCTGTACGGTTCCGTTCAAAAAAGGGTGGAGTCATACGCAGTAGATGAGCCATAAATCGAGTCCGTAGAAGACGCTCTACTAGATTTGATCCACCGAATAGACTGTGCATCCACACATACGTAATTCCATAAATAACAACCAAAATAACTAACGTGACTGAAATATAATACACCAATGAAGAGACAGTAATCGTTCCCCCTGAAATTTCATCAATCGCACTTCCTAACAGCTTAGGAGGCGCTAATTCAAGCACGCCGGCAATGATCAATAAAATAACACCGATCAAGTACCGCTTTCGTTCACGACTGAAAAACCAGCCTAAATTTTTGAAAACTGCAAACATATCATCACTACCTTTCTTTCGAACACTGGTCAAAATCCACATAAAAAGACACGTCGTCTGCAAACGCAAACGACGTGTCTTGTATGGACATCATATAGCGCGATTGCTGAGCAACCGCCATATGACAAATAGGTATCATTGTGGATAAAGATCAAGTGTGATTTAAAGTACACAATCTACTTGAAGAATTCCATCTGCTGGGGTGCTCCGATATTTAATTGTGATAAAACTACGGGAATATAAGCGTCAATATGTACGTTCATCATTTTATGCATGGAGATTCACCCTTTCTTCTCAAATGTAGTATGCAGATGGTAATAACTTCTAAATTAGTACCTGTCTGCTGTTGATTGTATCATTGCAATTTTTGCATTGTCAACGTAAAATTCATAAAATCTTCATATTTTTTTAAGGTGTAGATATTTTAATGCGATGAAATGATCCAAAAAGCAATAGGTAGATCATGTTATAATAGGGTAGAGAATAGGGTAAAGGTAAAAAAAGAGAGGTGGTATAAATCATGAGTATAGCCGTATCTGATGAAGCCGCACGCTGGTATAAAAAAGAATTGAGTCTAGCTGAGGGCGATGCTGTTCGCTTTTATGCACGATACAGCAGTAATAGTGAAATCCATCCAGGATTCTCATTAGGGATTTCTGTTGAACCGCCAGTGAGTCCGGCATTAACGCAGGATGTGGAAAATATCCATTTTTATATGGAAGACCAAGATTTGTGGTATATCAACGGATATCAATTGAATGTAGAATACATTGAACATGAAGACGATATTCGGTATGCGTATATGCCGGAACCGCAGTAATAAAATGTAATTTAGTATGTATTGTATATGATTTAGTGAATACATTAGCAAAAAAGCTTCTCCCTCGAATAGGGAAGAAGCTTTTTTCTTTTTTATTTATACATAATGAAATGCATTATACGGTAGGTGTTCCTTCAAGAGCAAAAGAGAAATCTTCAATATCATACACTTGAACAGGGATTTTGGCTTCAATAATCCGATGAATCATTTCAAATTGATCAGTTAACATAGGCACTTCTTTTTTTAGAGCAGAAAGAATCATCTCTGTCTCAATCGGATCAAACGATTCACCATAATGAGCATTATCCATGGCATTGATGATTTTCAATTGTACTTTTTCACTGAGTAAAATGGCTGAACTTTGAGCCCAGGGAACATTCAGTGAACGTTGAATTTTCTTTTTGTTGAGTGGTTCTTCGAAATAAGCAATCAATTGCTGAATTCTTGTTTTGACATACTGATTCTCGTTGTCTTCATTCATCAGAGGTTCAGTACTTTCAGCAAATTCGTATAATTCCATAATACTTGTGTATGGCACAATATATTCTACCGGTTTTTCCGGATCAAGCAGTTGACCATAGATCGCGATCATAACCGCTTCAATAACAAAAGTTTGAGACATAGGTGTATCCTCCTGGATGATGCTAACACATTCAATATAAGCATTTTATCATCGATTCATATTTAGAAAGTATACCACACCTAAGCCTATCGGATAAGCACAATCGTTGAATAGAGTTTGTTCTCGTATAGAATAGTAGCTAGGATTTGCCTATTAATAAAGAGAGTAGACCTGCTGCAATCAATGGCCCAACAGGAACACCTTTGAAAAAAGCGACACCGATCAGTGTTCCGATCAATAATCCAGCCACCACTGTAGGTTGATTAGTCATTAATATGGTTCCTCGTCCGCCCAAGTAAGCGACAAACAAACCAATCCCTATCGCGGCAAGTGATTTCCAACTTAAAAAAGAAGAAAGGATCGTATCTAGTGAAATTTTGCCACTTGCGAGTGGAGTCATCACACCAATTGTCAAAATAATAATCCCGATTGTTAACCCATATTTCTGCAACCACGGAAATGCTTGATGCCAGCCTAATACACGAATAAGCAATAACACAAGCATTGCAATCGTAACGGTAGAGTTGTTGCCGATAATCCCAAGAGCGACAAGCACTAACAAAATTATTGCCGGTGTATCAATCGTAGCCATTTTGATAAGATCACTCCTTTCATGATATCTTTACATAGCAAAATGCCCGCCTAAGCGGACACTTTTTACAGGTAATCAACTACATGTAATTGATCTGTATGGATTCTACAATGATTAATGAGCCATTTGCTTATGAATATGGTTAGCAATTTTGTTACCATGACGACGACCGGTTTCGATAAATACTTCATTGGCATTACGACCAGAAGCAATAACACCTGCTACATAGAGCCCTGGAATATTCGATTCCATCGTTTCCAGATCGAACTTCGGCTTATCCATGTCATCACTCATTTCAATACCAGCAGAAGTGAGTAATTTACGATCAGGATGGAAGCCTGTCATCGCAAGTACAAAATCATTTTCGATCGTCGCTGTTTCCCCATCATTTTGCGTAATAATAACTTGAGATGGAGTGATCTCGGTTACTTTAGAATTGAGATGAAGAGTCACATTGCCTTTGAGTACCTGACCTTCAAATACAGGGCGTACCCAGGATTTGATATTTTGCGAAAGATCACTACCACGATAGACCATATCGACATGAGCCCCTACACGTACAATTTCAAGTGCAGCATCGACAGCAGAGTTACTGCCTCCGATTACGGTTACTTTCATACCTGCATAAGGATGAGCTTCGCGGAAATAGTGAGTGACTTTATCCAATTCTTCGCCCGGGATACCCAAGTAGTTAGGATGATCAAAATAACCTGTTGCCAGAATCACTTTGCGTGCCGTATAAGTTTTGTCTTCACCATGACGATTGGTGGTCTGAATTGCGAATGTACCGTCTTGTAGTGGCTGTACCTCAAGCGCTTCTGTATAAGGTTGAACACGCAGATCATAATGACCTGCTGCACGACGATAATAAGCTAAAGCTTCATGGCGGAAAGGCTTGTCATAAGGAGTTGAAAATGGCAAATCCCCGATCTCTAATAACTCAGCTGTACTAAAAAATTGCATATTTGTGGGGTACAAATAAATAGAATGCACCATATTATACTTTTCGATTAATAATGTCTTCATGCCTAGACGTGTGCATTCGATTGCAGCAGATAATCCGCAAGGTCCCGCACCGATAATAATTACATCTTCTATCACAGTGGTCTAGCTCCTTCCATAATCTCTTTTCTCTATAGACGATCTTATCCGTTCAGATCGTTATTAAAATAGAACCATATTTATCCTACCTTAATATGTTATAAAATTCTAGCTTGCTTAGGCACATAGACACAATTTACCACTCAAAACGCACAAATTTGTAAAAAGATGAATCAATCTATGTTAAATGAGGTACAATGATAGTAAGCACAAAAAAGTTAGCAACTTTCTTTACACGTATCTGAAAACGTTTTCGCACTCGATCGCTTAATAATCCCAGCTTGAGGGAGGAGAGACCGATATGTCTGTACTTGGACTATTTAGAAGAAAAGACAAAGAAGACGTCAATAAGTTACCATCTGTTCATGTCACATTAGATGAGTTGCGGTGTGCCGTATTGCAATTTGAACGCGAAATGGATAACGGTATTAATCGCACGGTGTTGATGAAAGAAGATGGAAGTCTCGATCTGCCACGAATTGCTCGTTATTTAGGCGGAGTGAGCGATCAGAAGTTCTATTTATCACGTGAGACATTTGAAATTTTTGCAGAAGAAGAACAGTCTATTCCATATCATTTGGATCGTGTACAGCTTGCTGTCGATGATTATATGAATGAGACTGGAAAATTACCGATTGTAGAAGATTCTGTGTATTTTGAAGTGGATTGCCGTATGTTGTATCAACAGCATTATTTACATGAGATTCCTGAATTTAAATTGTATATGACCGATCAAGAAATGATGGTTACCCATCGTCAACCTGTGGCATTACCTGATGTCAAAGCACAGGAAGATCATTCTTACGTATTATTGTAAAATGGCTTATAAGTTATCATAAAGTTGAACATTCACAGACCAAAGAGAGATTATTCTCTGCAAGCTGTATACTTAATAAAACCCGCTTAGCAATGTGCGGGTTTTTTGCTGTGTTGTTTGCTATTTTGATAGATATTCTACGATAGGCAAAAGCGAAGCCAGACAAGATTTGATATACTTTTAGCAGAATCTATACATAATTTACTTGTAGGAGTGGATAGAATATGAAGATTAGTGCAGTTATTTTTGATTTGGATAATACATTGATGGATCGAGATTATACGTTTCGAGCCTTTTCGCAAAAGTTGATTAATCATTATTTAGGTCATATCAATGAAGAGAAAGCGAGAGATATACTAGGGTATATGCGTATTGCTGATGCCGATGGGTATCGTCCTAAACGTGGATTTTTTGAAGAATTAGTTGAACTCCTACCCTGGACAGACAAGCCTACTGTAGATGAGTTATTTGCTTATTATACAGAGCATTATATGAAAGAAGCCCGTCTAATGAATCATGCATTAGAAGCTATTCAAGCATGTCGGGATCAAGGGTATAAGTTAGGCATGTTAACCAATGGAGCACATGAAATACAATATGGCAAAGTAAAGCATTTGGGATTGGAATCTTACTTTGATGTCATTTTGACTTCAGGTGAAGCAGGCATCAAAAAGCCAGATCCGAAGATTTACGAGATGATATTAGAGAAATTAGGCACAACCGGAGAAGAAACAATATTTGTCGGCGATCATCCTACCAACGATATCTGGGGAGCCTCCCAATCAGGCATGCGCGGCATTTTCCTACGTCGAAGTTTTGAGTGGGATAAGAAGTTGGGTGTAGAACCCTGGTATATAATTGAGGAGTTGAATGAGTTGGAGGATATTTGGCAGGGGTTTAAGAAGTAGTATTAGGAGAGTAGACATGATTTTGATTTGAAAATGAAACCAAAGACCTTATTATTAAGGTCTTTTTTTGTCGTTCAATGAAGAAACTGCTATTTTTTGAAAAAAAGATGTGATACTATAGGCTTACTTGTTTGTTAGTTTGCCCCTTATTTTACAATTAAATGGATTAGAATATTAAAGTTGAAATAAACACCTAATAACTATGAATTATTTGGAGGAAATGATGACAGAATCATTATCAAAAAATCAAAAAAAAATTCAAATTAAAATTGAAGATTCTCTTTTATCAGATCAAAATAAAGTATTACATTTATATGGAGAAGTTGGATCCGGAAAAACATATTTAATTAAACAGTCGATTAATAATATAAAAAAATACGAAGATTGGACTGTGTATTATATAGAAGGAAAATCGGAGTTGACAGATTCTTTTTCTACTATTGCTTTTGCAAAAGAAGTCATAGCACCAATGTTAGAAAATACTGGAATAAGTTTCAATATAACTGGTATTATTCCAAAAATAATTAGTGCGGGATTAAGTAGTACTTTTAAAATACGTCAAGAGTTTGATCCTAAAATAAATTTTTTTGTAAATAAATTAAAAAAACTAACTACTTCTAATATTGTTATCGTTGCAGATAACTTTCATTACTGGGATTCTGCTTCTCAAGGATTTCTAATGTCTTTGAGAAACAGTTTTGCTAAATTAGCCAGAAATAAAAATTTGAAAATTATACTGATTACTGATACAAATAAAGAAAATTATACTTCTAAAATATTATATAGTGATTTATTGAAACTAAATCTAAAGCTTCCTAATACAGATGATATACCGGAAATTTTAAATTTAATGGGTTATAAAGATATTAATTTTGAATTAGACGAGTTATCACGTATTATGTCTGCGACTGGTGGAAATATGCATTTTCTAAAGTTTTTAATTGAAGGGTATTATCTATCTAAGCCTACTGATTTTGCCACTGATACTACAATGTTTGATATGACTAAATTACTGGAACTTAGATTAGAAGCATTTGGGGAGAAACAGAAAGAATTTTCAAAAATATTGCAAATATTGTCTATTTTAAGTGAAGATTTTGAAAGTAAAGAAATAAAGTACTTATGTTCAGAAATAGCTGATATTGATGAATTTCTTGAACTTTCATGTGAGAGATTTTTCTTACAAAAAAGCAATGAATTTTCATTTTCAAACGAACTTATGAAAAAATTGTTTTATCAACAATTAGAAGATAAAAAATTAACATTGCATAGTAAATACGCAGAATATTTACAAAAAAATAGACCTGATAAATACCTCAATAGGGCATTTCATTTATCATTAGCAGATACAAAAAAACAAAAATCCAATGAAATAATTGGGTTACTTACATTGGCTTATTTTCGAAATTTGGAAAGAAGTAATAATATTGCTGACTGTGAATATATATTTTCAAAATTAAAAGAGATAGTAGATAAAGATTCTAAATATGAGACGCAAAAACAATTTAAAAACTTTCTAAATTTAAAATTAGCATATGAGTTATATATCAAAGAAGAGTATAAAAAATCGCATGATATATTAAATACAATATTAAATGGTTCTATTTTATTCAACTCTGAAGTATTAAGAATAAGATTATTAGTATCATTAATGTTAAATATGGATACAAAAAATGTTGAGAATTCTGTTAAACAAATTTCTTTTTCCTTAGAATATTTAAAAAATAATGAAAAAGAACAGTGGTCTCAATGCGCTTTCGTATTATTTTCTACGTATTCAAATAAGTTAAGTGATTATGATAATAGTGAAAAAATCGCACATGAATTAAGACAATTTGTTAATGTTTGATATGACTAAATTACTGGAACTTAGATTAGAAGCATTTGGGGAGAAACAGAAAGAATTTTCAAAAATATTGCAAATATTGTCTATTTTAAGTGAAGATTTTGAAAGTAAAGAAATAAAGTACTTATGTTCAGAAATAGCTGATATTGATGAATTTCTTGAACTTTCATGTGAGAGATTTTTCTTACAAAAAAGCAATGAATTTTCATTTTCAAACGAACTTATGAAAAAATTGTTTTATCAACAATTAGAAGATAAAAAATTAACATTGCATAGTAAATACGCAGAATATTTACAAAAAAATAGACCTGATAAATACCTCAATAGGGCATTTCATTTATCATTAGCAGATACAAAAAAACAAAAATCCAATGAAATAATTGGGTTACTTACATTGGCTTATTTTCGAAATTTGGAAAGAAGTAATAATATTGCTGACTGTGAATATATATTTTCAAAATTAAAAGAGATAGTAGATAAAGATTCTAAATATGAGACGCAAAAACAATTTAAAAACTTTCTAAATTTAAAATTAGCATATGAGTTATATATCAAAGAAGAGTATAAAAAATCGCATGATATATTAAATACAATATTAAATGGTTCTATTTTATTCAACTCTGAAGTATTAAGAATAAGATTATTAGTATCATTAATGTTAAATATGGATACAAAAAATGTTGAGAATTCTGTTAAACAAATTTCTTTTTCCTTAGAATATTTAAAAAATAATGAAAAAGAACAGTGGTCTCAATGCGCTTTCGTATTATTTTCTACGTATTCAAATAAGTTAAGTGATTATGATAATAGTGAAAAAATCGCACATGAATTAAGACAATTTGTTAATGAAAATTCTGAGATAGAATTATACAATTATATGAACCAAATTATAAATAGAAAATCTTTTATATTTGAAACTATATTACTTTCTAAAACTCATGTTGAAGATAGTGTAGAGTATTTTCAAAGAATTGAAGATTATACTCAATATTATTTTTCGCTTTGTAATTATTCAGGCATTTTATTAGTTTTAGGAGAGTATGATAAGAGTATATCGCATTTGCAAGCTTGTTTGAATCTAATTAAGACATATGATTATATTACTTTCCCTGCACATCAAAAAATCTACAATAATTTATTTTTAGCAGAATTTTTGGTGACTTTTAGAGGAAGTAAATTTCTTGATTCGGAAAAACTAGATATTACTATTAAAAAATTTAAAAATGAGATTTCTGACATACCTAGCGAGAAAGACGCTATCATGTATATAAATTTAATAAATTTATATATTATTAAGAAAGAATATTCAACGTGTCATAATTTATTATACGTTCTTAAAAAGAATATACTTTTAGATAATCAAGATAGTTTTTATGATTATTATATTAATAATATATATGTGGCTTTAAACATTGTTCAAGAAAATTGGTCAGAAGCCGAGTTATATATTGAAAAGTTAATAAATATATTTCCTGAATTTCACAAAAAGAATGCCAAAAAAATATATCATAGAAATAATGTTCTAAAGCAACTTATAAAACAAAGAATATGTTTAGAACCAGTTCAACTTGATGATTGGTGTTTAAATAATTCTGAAAAAGAAGATATTGGTTCGCAATTCTATTCAAGATTATTTTTATTTTCGGATCTCCAATTTTCTTCTTTATAAGAACTTGTTCTCAATATTATTAGCTACTATGTTAATGATAGAACTATAAATATCTTTATTTTTAAAACCTATTTTTTTAAATGCAAAATCGAAAGAACTATGTTCAGTTGTATATGGAGAACTTGCAATATCAATCAAATAAGGTACTCCACTATTTGTAATCCTAAAATCAATTCTTCCGTAATTTTCTAAACCTACAAGATTTGCAACTAAATTTGAAATGGTTCTTATTTTGTCAACTATATTAGATTCAAATTTATCTTCTAGTGCATAAAATCCATAGTTATTATTATTAGAATAATCAGATGTTAAAATTCTAGATTCTAAATTCATTTTACCTTCTATTGAAATTCCTACTGGTTCTAAAGTATACACTTTATCACTAATAAGCAGTGGAACTTCACATTCAAATCCATCAATAAATTCTTGAATTAAAATAGAGTTTTTTATATCTTTTTGAAAATTAAACTTATAATTTTTATCGTATATTTGAATAGAGGATGAATCGAGTCCAATACTTGCAGATTCGTGCATAGGTTTAATTAGAATTTGTGTTCCATGAGGAGGTTCTTGATTATTTAACCAACTGCCATCACTATTATAGATCCAACTTCTAGGAGTATTTATTTCATGACTAGACAAGTATTTAGTGTACATGTACTTAGATCGACAGAAAGATGTTACTAAAGCGTTAGAACCTGTATACGGTATAGACAATAAATCACAAAAAGAAGGAATCAATGATTTTTTTCCTATATGATTTCCATGTCTAGTTAAATTATAAATAATTTTACTATTTTTATAATAGGATTCTGCTAATGTTTTGGTGATAAATTCAAACTCATTAAAAAAAGATTCAACATAATAACCTGAAGATTGTATTCCTTTTAATATTTCTGCATACTCTTGATCTGAGAAAAATTCATTATTTTCTGAATAATTTATGGATTGATTATTTATTGCTCTTGTTTTAGAACGAGTATTTGTCAAAAGAATAATATCATAATCTTTTTGTACAAGTTTTGATTGTTCTAACAATTTTTCAATATACTTTTCAACTTCATTCATCATCATTTCCTCCAAATAATTCATAGTTATTTGGAGGTCTCTAATCGGTTTCTAGGGTTGAATTTTGTTAATACAGCACGCTTTCTTTTAACAGATACCTCTGTATAAATCTCCGTTGTACTTACACTGGAATGCCCTAATATTTCTTGAACTGCTCTCAAATCGGCTCCATTTTCTAACAATTGAGTAGCAAAAGAATGACGTAAGTAATGTGGGGTAGCACTTTGATTAATTTTTGCCATCTCTTTATATTTACAGAAAATATCCTCAATACCATAGATCGATAAGCCGTTTCCATATTTATTTAGAAATAAACAGTCGTCTTTTGGATGAAAAGCTTCTCTTACTTTAAGCCAGTCTTGAATCTTATCGAGGAGTTCTTTGCTAGATAGATAAAGCAATCGTTCTTTGCGTCCTTTGCCAAAGATAACAACGACTCGATTGCGTAAATCAAGGTCTTTTAGTCGAATCTGAACCAATTCCCCAATACGAATACCTGTAGAAAAGAGTAAGTCTATAATGGCATCATTTCGTATACTTAAGCGCGTGCTGAATTCTGTTTTTAAGCGGTTACGATCATGCTCTGGGGCAGATAATAAACGTTTGATTTCATTGGTAGGTAACGTTTTAGGAATTCGTTTTGCTGTTTTGAATCGTTTACCGAAATTGATTAATGGGGATTGATCGATCCAATTCTTTTGATCCAAAAATAAGAAAAATCCTTTAAAGGATATGTATTTCCGTTTGATGGTAGAATCTTTTAAAAGATTCAAGTGACTCAATGTATTGAAATATAAATAGATTTCCGCTTCGGTCACAACTTCGATCTGATTCTCTACTAGCCAATCATGGAACATATTCAAATCGGATAGATAAGCTTTGATCGATTTTGGCGATAAATTTTTTTCGATCAATAAATAATTCACATACTTTGCGATATAATCGTTTAAATCAATCCTAGATACTAACAATTTTTATCCTCCTGTGTCTCCAACAACTTCAATTTCTTCTCTACATTACATAATCTTTAAAATACAGATTCTCCATTATACCAAAATCAATCATTTTAACATGTATCAATTTATGCGGTACTACAGTATCTGTTATTTCACTTTGCAAAAGTAATTCAACAGAATTATGATCTAGACTTTTAATGCTTGCAGATGTATTGCAATTATTGAAAGTCTTTTTAGCATGTCTACACCTACAACCTACATTTACATACTCAAGCATCGATTTTGAATGTATGTACTATATAAACTGCCAACCATTCAAGCTCAAAGTAGTGCTATTTTATTAATTACATATTAAATCTAAACAAAAATAGTTTTCAATATTTACGCAAACCTATATTTCGACATATTTTGCGAAAATAAATTGTTTCTATACTCAGAAGTGTCAGTGATATAGACGTCTAAACAACTTTGGATAACTAACGTTTAAGAAATAAGCGCTTTGTAAAAGTACATATGTTCAGATCAGTGAGAGAAAGGAATGAATTATGAAGTGGTATTTACATGCGTTAGGTAAACGCAAAATTGTAGAGTTTTTGTTGTTGATTGTCTTTGTGATTTTTTTTCTGGGACCATTGCTAAATTTATTGATATTGGCTGTATCTGGTAAGTGGCAGTACCCATCAGCTTTACCACAGAGCTGGTCGCTACAATGGTGGCAATTTGTGTTGAGTCAGGATGATGTGTTGCAGTCTATTTCGCTCTCTTTTCTGATTGCGACTGTGGTGACGGTATGTTCGATTATTGTGTGTGTACCAGCCGCTTATGCTTTTGCACGCATCTCATTTCCGCTGAGTAAATGGTTTTTATTTTCGTTTTTGCTTACTCATGCATTTCCGAAAATGGGCTTGTATGTCTCTATTGCTGTTCTATTTTACAAATTCGGCTTAATGAATACTTTTGTAGGCATTGTACTGATTCATATGGTCAACACTTTGATGTATATGACATGGATTCCAGCTTCTGCTTTTCGCAGTGTGCATCAAGCTCAAGAAGAATCGGCACGCGATGTAGGAGCAGGCCCGATTCGAGTATTTTGGAAAATTACATTCCCGATGGCTTTTCCCGGTATTATGGTCGCTTCGATTTTCACCTTTTTAGCTTCATTGGATGAAGCGCAAGGCACGTTGTTGGTAGGGATTCCTGATTTTAAAACAATGCCGATTATTATGTACTCTATTATCGCAGATTATCCGAATACGACAGGTGCTGTATTCTCTGTAATTTTGACATTACCGACAGTGATTCTGTTAGTAGCTGCCCGCAAATTTGTAAGTGCAGATGTATTATCTGGTGGGTTTCAAGTGAAATAAAGTGGACTATATTGCAGATTCTATGGTTACCCAAGAAGCAGGAGGAGTTATGAATACAATCATGCAGTCTCAATTATCTATTCGAAATATAAGCAAAATATTCAAAACAGGCGATGGTGTGAAAAATATTTCGCTTGAGATTGCCAAAGGCGAAATGGTGACATTACTGGGGCCTTCGGGTTGCGGAAAAACCACTGTTTTACGATCGATTGGCGGCTTTTTGGAACCTGATAGCGGAGATATTTTAATTCGTGGGAACAGCATATTACAGTTGCCTCCTGAAAAAAGACCAACTGCTATGGTATTCCAAAGTTATAATCTGTGGCCACATATGACGGTATATGAAAATTTGGCATTTGGTCTGAAAATCCGCAAATATACTAAGGCAGATATTGAGCGTGAAGTCAGAGCCGCTTTAGAAATGGTGCAACTCGGTAGTGCAGCAAGCAAGCATCCTACCCAGTTATCCGGTGGACAGCAACAGCGGGTGGCTCTAGCCAGAGCACTACTATTAAAGCCGGATGTATTACTGCTAGATGAACCTTTTTCCGCTCTGGATGCCAAGCTACGGATGGAGATGCGTGAAGAATTACGTGATATTCAGATGGCTACCGATATGACGATGGTTTTTGTAACACATGATCAAGAAGAAGCTTTATCGATCTCAGACCGAATTGTAGTTATGCATGGTGGTCAGATTGAGCAATTGTCTACACCACAGGACATCTATGATACGCCACAATCGCTGTTTGTCGCTAATTTTATCGGTCGTATCAATGTATTAAAGGGGGTGAGTGATGGACAGCATATTACAGTGGGTGGATTGCGTCTGCCTAATCCAAAGTTAGAATTGCCTATCGGACATTGTATCGTTGCTGTTCGTCCAGAAGACATGTACCTGTCTGAACAAGAAGAAGGCTTAACAGGTCATATTCGTCAGGTCATGGTACTCGGTCATTATGCAGAAGTATCAGTCAATTATGAAGAAGAAGTCCTTAAAGTATTTGTACCTCGTCAACAAGCGGCTACCTTACATCCAGGTCAACCGATATCGCTGATGTTTAGTAAAATGAATGTTTTTCCAGAAATCAGTGTATCGGAAGCAGACAAATAACAAGAAGCTCATGCTAAATTAATCTCAAAAGCAGTTATTTTAAAGGAGGATGTTCTTGTGTTAAACAAAGCAAAAATGAGTATTCTACTGATGGTTGGATTATGTATGGTTATGGCGTTAGCCGGATGTGGAGGCAAATCAGCGACCAACGAAGCCAATGCAAGTAGTTCTTCTGCAAATACCACAGAGGTTTCTTTGTATACCAGTGGATCGTTAAATGTAAAAGAGTTGTGGGAAACGTTAATTCCAGAATTTGAAAAAGCTAATCCAACGATCAAAGTTAAATTGGTATATCTTCCATCAGGAACAGGTGGACAATCTGCACTGGATCGCCTTTTAGCTGCCAAGCAAAGTGGACAGACCAATGTAGATGTAGATCTATATGAAGGTAGTTTGGACGATATTACAAAAGGCAACAAAAATGGAATCTGGGCCAAACTGGATACAGCAAGTGTACCTAACCTCAAAAATATCGACACATCGATATTAAAACAAGTAAATGATATGGCTGTTCCTTACCGCGCTTCTTCAGTAGTACTGGCATACAATAGCCAAAATGTACCTAACCCTCCGAAAACAGCAGACGAGTTATACGATTGGATTCGTCAACATCCCGGCAAATTTGCTTATAATGACCCTTCTACAGGTGGAGCAGGTAGTTCATTTGTAACTACAGCCATTTACAATTTTTTACCCCCTGAAGATATGAACAGTAGTGATCCTGCTATCGCACAGAAATGGGATCAAGGATTTAATTTGTTAAAACAATTAGGGCCGTCTATGTATCAGCAAGGAATCTATCCGAAAAAAAATCAAGGCACACTCGATTTACTTGCTAATGGTGAAGTAGATATGGTTCCAGCATGGTCAGATATGGCACTAGAACAGATCAACAAACAGCTATTACCAGATACAACTAAGCTAACTCAGATCAGCCCTGCTTTTACAGGTGGCCCTGCGTATCTGATGGTTCCCGAAATGTCGACCAAAAAAGAAGCTGCACAAAAATTGCTTGATTATATACTTACACCGGAAGCTCAGACGATTGTAGTGAACAAAATGTACGGTTACCCTGGGATCAAATGGGATCTAATGTCTAAAGAATTACAAGATAAATTTGCAAGTGTGTCTGCATCGTACCGTCAATTTAATGGTGGTGATCTACAACAAGAGATCTACAAACGCTGGCAGACTGATGTTGCAGGTCAATGACGATGAATTCTACTGTAAAAAAAGGGATACTAGGGCTTGCTCTAGTGATCCCTTCCTTTCTTATTTTGTTTTTTGTCGTGATCTTGCCTATTTTGTATGCTATTCGAGAAAGCTTAATCGATGAAAATGGTAGTGGATTTGGCTTAGCCAACTATATTCGTTTATTTACCGAGCCCACGATGCGCAAAAATATTATCTACACATTAAATGTAACCGTTGTTTCTACTTTGTTATCGTTAGTAATCAGTTATGCGTTAGCCGTCTATCTGCGGTTTGGTCATGGGTGGGTGGTGCAATGGATCAACCGCTTATACTTTATCCCCATGTTCGTACCCGGTGTGATTGCCACTTATGGTCTGATTACAATGTATGGTAATCATGGGTGGTTATCAAGACTGTTGTTATTGATCGGAATCGATGTATTTCCCAAAATTATTTACGATTACAAAGGGTTATTACTTGCTAACTTATGGTTTAATATTCCGTTCTCAACGATGTTACTAAGTTCTGCTCTAGCGGCAGTGCCTAATTCAGTTATCGAAAGTGCACGTGATGCAGGGGCAAATATCTGGCAGTTATTTTTTCGATTTGTTTTGCCACTCTCTTACAAAACGATGTGGGTAGCAATCACATTTATTTTTATGGGCGTAATCGGTAGTTTTACCGCTCCCTTTCTAATTGGTGCTAATGCTCCTCAAGTATTAGGGGTCGCTATGCAACAAGTCTTTTCTAATTATCAGGAGACTCATACTGCAAGTGCGATGGCTGTATTGATGTTTTTACTGTGTTCAGTCATGGGTTATTTCTATATTCGAACGATGGGGAAAGAGGGATAACATTGATGAACAATACTCAACATGACGCTAACGTTATTGGTACAGCAACATTAGATGTTTTATTGACACGTGCTCAACGTTGTTATTTTCAAATAGATGTTCCAGCAAAAGGGTTTGTAGAGTTGCATCTAAAGGCTATGAGTAATAGTCACTGGCAACAGAAAAATCATGAGTCAGCTATGGTTCGTATCTATGTCAATCAACAGTACAATCAAGATTTGATTTTATTTTATGGTAAAGACTCTTTTGTATATCCTCGCTTGCTCGGGCAACTGGAAGCAGGAACCTATGAGATTGAATTGGAATTTCGTGATCCCGAATCTCCTTCCAAAGTAGAAGGAATTCGCTTGGAAAGTTATGAGGCACACTGGATCGATGCTACTTCTTCGTCAGCACTGGTCTACCAGCATACACCGATTGTCTATGGACGCAATCTGACTCATGATTATGAAAGTACATTTACAGATACGCCGCTTCTTGTCATGTATTGGATGCAACAGAAAGAAAATCGCACAGTAATTGAATATCATATGGTGTTCAGTCATGAAGATGAAGGTACACCTTCTGGATTATTGATGAGTAAATGGGGCAGAACTACAGATATTGAATGGATGTATCGTGTCGAAATTGATCATGCAGGTCATGTATTATCTGCTACATATCAAGGTCCTCATCATGTGACGACTTCATTTCAAGGTAAAACCGACTGTGGTGGTCTACCTGTATTACAAGCCGCTACAGCTAACGGTAACTTTGTAGATGAAGTATGGTCGAATTATCGCTTGATTCTGCCACCATCTTATCGTTGGTATGCTGAACAGGAACCACGGGAACAGATTATGAGTGTGTATCCGTTCACGTATCAGATTACCAATTGGGAAATGAATCGTCAGTATATCGTAGATCGTAACAACGATCCGTCTTCATGGAAATTGGGAGATCAGCGTCAATATGTATTTATTCAGAGTTCGAAATATGCTTTGGATGTCTATAATGCTCGTATAGATGTCCAACAGACTTGTCTTGATTATCAAGTGCGCTTACAAGGACAAGAAGAATGGTGGTCATCGAGCTTTAACGATTTGCGAGTTGCTGATTTTCGCGCAGCTTATCAAGGACCAGATTTACATTTTTCGACTACGATTAAGTTACCACCGGGCACTCAGATTGATCATATTGCCGAGATTCGGGTGAATCTTTTGCCAGAAGGGGTAGAACGTATCGGTGTCAAAGGAATATATGCGTTTATGTTAGATCAGGAATATAGACCAACCATCGGTATCCAATCACAGACACAGGTTGAATTGACTTCGATCTCTCCTGTACAGACATTGTGGAATTGCTTGACGTTGATCTAAAGAAGTGGATATAGCCGATAAGGAAAAGGAGACAGTTGTCGATGGAAAAATGGTTGCACGTATCTGGTAGTATTGATCCGTTAGCTTCACAGACTCATATTACGTATACTTTTCCGATATTAGAACAAGCATCGATGATTCGTATCGAGTTCAATTATGCTCCCAAAACGTTAACAGATACCGCTCAAGCTCAAACTATAATTGAATCTGCCATGGTTCGATACGGCTATGATGCGCCACAAGAACATGAATGGCAAAAGTATGCTCCGCTACAAAATCTAATTACACTTTCTGTCGATGATCCACAAACCCATCGCGGACAAGCGCATCGGCAAGACTCACAACAGACTCATTTTTTATCAATAGATCATGCTTCGCCAGGATTTTGGAAAGGTTCTAATCCTGTAGGAGAATGGAAAGTAATATTAAGTATTCATTCGATTGTGACACCAGAATGTCATTATCAACTTGAAGTATGGGGGGATTAACAATATGAAATGGATACCTTCTGAATTGCATACTCATACACTTCATAGTGATGGACAACACACTTTAGATGAAATGGTACAGTCAGCTCTGCATCTAGGTATTGATTGTATTGCACTCACCGATCATAATACACAGTCGGGTCTACAAGATCGTCAGCGTATTCAACACGAGACAGGTATTCATATTATTCCTGGTATGGAATGGACTACATTCTACGGGCATATGATTACGATGGGAATTCATGAATATGTGGATTGGCGTAATCTGGGTATACATGATATTGAAAAAGGGATCGATCAGATACATGCACAAGGTGGTCTTGTAGGTATTGCTCATCCATTTCGGATAGGTAGCCCTATCTGCACAGGTTGTTATTGGGAATATCCAATAACGAATTGGCAAAAAGTAGATTATATCGAAATCTGGTCTACATTAATGCCGTCTATCAAAAAAGACAGCCAGCGTGCTTTTGCCTGGTGGACGTCTTTACTAAATGAAGGGCATCAAATAACAGCTACCAGTGGTCGAGATTGGCATCGCACAGAAGACCACGATGCACCAGCGGCTATTACATACATAGGTACAGAAGATGAAGAAAAGTTGTGGCATTCATTAGATATGTTACAGACTTCAGATGTATCGTATACAGATCGTGTAGAGCTAGAACCCAAAGATCATTCTGCTCTGACCGCTCTTCGTCAAGGAGCAGTCACTGTTACGATGGGGCCTTTGCTTACTTTTACCGCCCATATTGCTCATCCAATTCATGATGATCAATCTAAGCGTTATCATATTGGACAAGAACTCTATTGCCCACCCCATGAAAAATTAAAGTTAGAAATAGCGTTAGATACGATTTGTCGTCAGCAATATTACACATTAGCCGATCAATCGTTACGCTTAGTAGTAAATAGCAACCGAGGAATATTGTTCGAACAACCAATTCCAGTGCAAACAGAAGTATATGATTGTGAATTAGAACAGACTCAAGTATTAAGCTGGGTACGGGTCGAGTTGTATGGATATTTTGCGGAAACGTATAGCATGATTGCTTTTACCAATGCTATCTATATCACTCATTCACTATAATGAACTGATTATAATTACGACACTCTTATATTTTGCCTATAGAAAGGATGTATAGATTCATATGTCTGCCAAGCAGGAAACTGTCAAGCTTCGTATCGAGCAATGGATCGCAGAACATCATATTCATGCTGGAGACCAATTACCTTCTGAATCTACATTAGCTACTGAATTTAGAGTCTGTCGTACTACTGTTCGTGGAGCCATTCGTAAGCTAAGAGATGAAGGGAAATTGTTTGTCAAACATGGCAGTGGTACGTTTTTGACCCGTACATTGCAACATATCCCAAGTTCACTGGATCGACTGTATAGTATAGGAGATATGATTCGTTCAGCAGGTCTAACAGAAGACCAACGATTAGCTTATATTATTTCAGAAAAGTGTCCAAGTGAAGTGGCTGAACGAATGGAATTATCTGTCGATGAACCGATGATCGTTTTGGAACGTTCACGAATGGCAAATGGCGAAATTGTCGCTCATTCGATCAACTATATGCCGGTGCAACTTGTGGGCAATACATTTGATGAAAGTGTATTTACAGGATCTTTATTTCAACATTTAGAACAACAGGTAGGTATTCAGATTGTAGGAGCAGATTCAGAATTGACAGTGCCACTTTCTACAGATCCACATAGTCAAAAGTTATGTGTTCATCCACAATCTGCTGTTTTATTGCTCAAGCAGACCCATTATGATGAAATGAATCGGAAAGTATTATATTCTTACGACTATGTTCGCAACGATATTTTCACATTTTGGATCAGACGAACACGATAAATAAATTAAAATTAAATGATAATCATTATCAATGGAGAAAATTAATGCTATAATAGCCATCTGGATGTAGTTTTATACTACACCGGTGGTTATTTTTTTAGCTACAATACATATATTTCTAAATTACACATCAATGATGTGGAGAAAAGGAGACAGCAATGTTAAAACGTTTTTTTGCTTATTATCGTCCTTACAAAGGATTATTTGTGATCGATTTTGGCTGTGCGATTATTGCAGCTATTCTTGAATTAGCTTTTCCATTAGCAGTAAACCGCGTTATTGATGATTTACTTCCGGGTGGAGAATGGCGTGTCATTTTATGGGCATGTGTGGGATTACTAGGAATATTCGTCGTTAGTTCATTTCTTAATTATGTCGTAACTTATTGGGGACATAAGCTAGGAATCAATATTGAGACCGATATGCGCAAAAAGCTATTTGATCATGTACAGCGGTTACCATTTCGCTTTTTCGATAATGCGAAGACAGGGCATCTTGTATCTCGTATGACCAATGATCTGATGGATATTGGTGAGATTGCTCATCATGGACCCGAAGATTTATTTATCGCTGTGATGACACTTGTTGGTGCATTTGCTTTGATGGCTAGTATTAATATGGATCTAGCGATTTTGACCTTTGTAGTTGTGCCATTGATGATCTACTTATCACTCTTTTTTGGACGCAAAATGTCAGTCGCTTTCCGGCGTATGTTTGGAGATATCGCTGATTTTAATGCACGTGTCGAAAATAACGTTACTGGAATGCGTGTTGTACAAGCTTTTGCTAACGAAGATCATGAAATCAGTCAATTTGCGATCAACAATGGACGTTTTCGTCGTACCAAGCTTGTAGCGTATCGCATTATGGCGTGGAATTCGTCAATTAGCTATATTTTGATGAAATTCGTTTCTATTTTTGTACTTGTCTGTGGTACATGGTTTGTGATTGAAAAAGGGATGAGTTATGGTGACTTTATCGCTTTTGTACTGCTATCTAATGTATTTTTAGCGCCGATTAAGCAATTGAATTCGGTTATTGAAACGTATCCTAAAGGAATAGCAGGCTTCCGCCGTTTTGAAGAATTGCTCAATACCGATACAGAGATTCATGATCTACCGGATGCTCAAGAGGTAAGCGGGCTTAAAGGAAATATTGTGTACAACGATGTATCGTTTGGTTATGAAGGTAAAGATTATATTTTGAAAGGGATCAATCTTCATATTCGCGAAGGGGAAACAGTTGCTCTTGTAGGCCCTTCTGGTGCTGGTAAAACAACAATATGTAGCTTGTTACCACGTTTCTATGATATCGCTGAAGGTGAAGTGACGATAGATGGTATTGATATTCGCAAGATGACATTATCTTCATTACGCTCACAGATCGGTGTTGTACAACAAGAAGTCTTTTTATTCGATGGTACGATTCGTGAAAATATTGCTTACGGCAAACTGGGAGCAACCGAAGAAGAAATATGGACAGCCGCTCGTCAAGCACAGCTCGAAGAAGTGATTACTTCGTATGAAGAAGGAATGGATACAATTATCGGAGAACGTGGCGTGAAGCTATCCGGTGGACAGAAGCAACGGTTATCGATTGCTCGTATGTTCCTCAAAAATCCACCGATTTTGATTCTAGATGAAGCCACATCTGCGCTCGATACCGAGACAGAAGCAGCAATTCAGCAATCTCTAAATGAATTGTCGCAAGGTAGAACAACATTGATTATTGCGCATCGTCTGGCTACGATCAAAAATGCAGATCGTATTATCGTTGTTACCAAAGAAGGTATCGCTGAACAAGGCGCTCATGATGAACTCATTCAAGCTGGTGGTGCATACAGCCGTCTACATGCCGCTCAATTCGGTACGTAATCATTATATTCTTGATAAAAATATCATTTAATCTTTTCAATTTACTTCAAATCCAGTATTCTGCTAGAGAACATATTGTTCTTATAGGAGATACTGGATTTTTGAATAATAGGACGATTGTGACTAGCTAATTATCATAGAACAAAAACAATAATTGTTTTATCATACATGCAACAAAGGAGGATAAATGATGAATTCGAATATCTGTTTAAAACCACTCACTCTAGCGAATGCCGAGCAAGTTCTGCAACTACGGAATCGCAATCGAGATTATCTCAAAAAATACGAGCCTATTCGTCCGGAATCGTATTGGACACTTGAAGCTCAGCAAGAAATGCTAATTAATGGGGAACATAATTTTGAAGCAGGTCAAGGGTATGTATTTGGGATATTTGAATCGGTTAGTGAACAATTGGTAGGAAGAATCGAAATTAGTGGAGTGGCTCGTGGACCTTTTCAAAATGGAAATCTTGGCTATTTTGTAGATCAAGATCATCATGGAAAAGGATATGCTTCAGCAGCGGTTCAGCAATGTCTGCAATTTGCTTTTATTGAAGCACAGCTTCACCGGTTACAAGCAGGAGTGATGCCATGGAATACGCCATCATTACGTGTGTTAGAAAAGTCTGGATTTCGCCGTGAAGGTCTAGCTGAACGTTACTTACATATTAATGGTAATTGGGAAGATCATGTTCTATATGCGATTACGATAGAAGATTGGCAACGTTTTGCGATAAATTAAAAGCGAGATCTTTCGTACGATGTATAGAGCTAGTAGAATACATGACTTTAAAATCAATCTAAAAACCCCTTTGACTTCATGCTTATAAAAGCGCTGTGTCAAAGGGATTTTTATTTTAAATATATTTTATTTATAAAATAATGCTAATTCTGTTCTGTTATTCGATTGTGCCTAAACTACCCAGTTTGCCTGTTAACTCTATCGCATTGTATAACATGACTGCGGCTTCTGCGCGGGTAATCGGTTCATCGGGATAAAATTTGCCTTTTTGATCTAGCGTAGCGATCTCATTATGAATCACCTGTTCTACCATTTGTTGATCTATAGCAGATAGTGAGTGATGATCAGCTATTTGTGGATCAGCTTGGGTCGACGTTATATTATTACCACCGGATTCATTGATATCAGGATCGACTTGTTCGACAGCTTGCCAGAGTAAAGTAGCAAATTGACCGCGTGTCATTGCTGTCGTCACATCTACATCTGCTGGAAGATCCAGTCCATTATGATGAGCGACAATCATATCATGGCTATACCATGCGTCATTACTGATACGTGTATAGTAATCGCTTGCTTCTGGCTTTTTGATAAATCGCATATTATCGATATTGAGATCAAGCCCTTTCACAAGTGAGCTTACCCCTTGTGCAACATTTAATGAACGTTCTGGAGCATAAGTAGTTTCGGTCATCCCTGTCAAAATATGATATTCATCCAAATATTCAATCTTCTTTTTGTCTACTGTGTTATCCAGATCATCGAAAGCGGCAAAAGCTTGGTTACCTGAAGCTAGTAATAGAAAACTTGCAAGCCCTAATGTACATTTGCGAACCATCATCGAACTCACCCCACTTGGATAGATTAGAATAGATAAACTTTACAAAAGTTGGATTATCTACAGTGTAACTTACAGTTTCTTATAAATCTATATGAGGATTTGGATCGTGAACTTTGATTTTTTGTGCAGAAGGCGTTACCTTATATAGAGGAACTTTTTGTTCATAGTTAATAAATAACATATAAATAGAGTGGAGGAATCACATATGACTAACCCAAATGAACGCTTGCTTGTATTTGCAGGCTCTTATGCAGAATCAACAGATAACGGTGTGTATGTATACAGTTTTGATGAAGCAACAGGTGAACTGACTCAGACCGATGCTTTTATGGGACTCAAAAATCCTACATTTCTAAATATCGATGCTCCAGCAGGTCGATTGTATGCGATCGGGGAAGCTGCTTATTCTGATGGCACGAAGATTGGTGAAGCTTCGTCTTTTGCTATTGATCCGGCAAAAGGAAGTATCCATTTATTGAATCGTCTAAATACAGTAGGAGCTCCTACTTGTCATATTCAGCGTTCTGACGATAGTAAGTACTTAAGCGTAACCAGTTATCATGGAGGTATGGTAGGATTATTTGCTATCCGTGAAGATGGTCAAATTGGTGAATCGTTAGATGTACAACAACATGAGGGACATAGTGTACATCCGAATCAAGATCGTCCACATCCTCATTCTTCGTTCTATGATCCTACTGGAAAATATGTATTGGTTCAGGATTTAGGATTGGATCGTATTTATACGTATGCACTCGATCAAGAAGAAGGCAAATTAGAGCGAGTAGCAGAACAAGTGACTGCACCAGGCGCAGGCCCTCGTCATCTTGTATTCCATCCTAATGGAAAATATGCGTTTGTGATTAATGAATTAAATTCAACTGTAACAGCTTACCAATATGATGGTAGCAACGGTACATTAAGCGAAATTCATAGCATTTCTACATTGCCAGCTGATTATGATGGTGAAAATGGTTGTGCAGAAATTGCCATCTCCAAAGATGGTCGCTTTGTCTATGGATCTAACCGTGGTCATGACAGTATTGTGCAATATGAAGTTGACCAAGCAACAGGTCAATTAACTTTAGTACAACATGTATCTACAGAAGGTGGACATCCAAGACACTTCTCATTGACACCGAATGGTAATTATTTGCTTGCTGCGAATCGTGATGGCAATAATATTGTTACTTTCACTGTAGATGCTACAACAGGTAAATTAACATACACAGGTAAAAGTGTAGAAGTCTCCAAACCTGTATGTGTATGGTCTGTATACATGTAATAGAATGTAGTCTTTATTGAATATAAGTTCTATTCAAATTATCCTATCTGCAAATCAGAAAAATCGTGTCTTCTAGTTGCTGTAGAGCATTCTAGACAGACACGATTTTTTTGTTATGTATCGCATATGCTTTTGCAGAGAATAGGTATAATTCTGATAAGGAGGATGAAGAAATTGTTTCAATTTTTCGTAGAGAGGTAAAGTACAGTAACTACTATTAATTCTATACTTTCTATGATGTAGATATAGCCAAAGGAGAGATTAATGATGACTGAGCCAAGAAAAAACGATAAAATTGAAGAACAACAAGGCAAGCGTGATCATCCTGAACATTATCCAACTGAAAATGAAAGTCTGTTCGATCGTTTTGAATCCGAACAAAATGTAGACCCTATGCCTATGGAAGATTTAAATATGGAGAAAAAAGAAGAAAAAGATAAAGATGCGACTAAATCTTCGTCCTCTAGTGAAAATGCGTATCCTGAAGGTATGGCTAAAAAGCTAGAAGAGCAAGAAAAAGAAAAAAATAGTTAAGCGCTTGAGTGCGTTCGAATAGAGTAAGATCCTTAAGGCAACAGATCAGCTGCTGACAATAGAGTTGATCTTTTTTGCTACAGTTATTTCCGATAACACTTTAAATGAAGATATGTTTGTCTAAGAAAGGTGAAAAATATGGCATTTGGTATAGATCGATCACAATTAAACTATTGGAAGCAACAAGTAAGTGATGGACAAATCGCTTTTTTAACTCATTATTGGATCGATGATCGATTTCCCAATATGCGTACAGTGACCAAAGTAGGTTGTGCAGATATCGAAAAGTTGCAAAACTGGTGTAGAGAACACCAACTTAACCCTCGTTATATTCATTTTCGTGATCGTTATCCACATTTCGATTTATTTGGAGTAGAGCAATTGCGTATTTTAAAACAAGAAGGACTACAAGATCATATCGATCGATTTGGACTTGATTGAAAAAATACACCTTGTTTAACCCGCGATTTACACCACTACATTCGACAAAATAACAAAAAAATTTTAAAAGGTATTGAAATCGGTTACAAGCAGATATATAATAAGCGTGTAGAAACGTTTCGACAAAATGATATAAAACTCTACATGATGAATTTTATACAGAATCCATTAATAATTAGTGAATAAGCCGTATAAAATTAGCTTTTTTAGCTTAAAATCCATAAAAATCCATTTTTATAGCTCTTTGTTTATCATCTGGATAGAAAAGGGTAAATCATTTTTTTATGATTTTATCGAAACGTTTCGATTAGCTAATTAACACCAGGGGGGAAGTCAATGGGAGCAACGATCAAGGATGTAGCCGCTTTAGCGGGTGTCGCAGTATCGACTGCGTCCTATGCGCTAAATGGAATCGGAAGAGTTAGTCCTAAGACACGCGATAAAGTGATTGTTGCTGCTAAGCAGTTAAATTATCAGAAGAATGGGATTGCTTCTGATCTTAAGCGCTCCAAAACAAATACGATTGCTTTGTTGTTAAGTGATCTGTCTGGTCCGTACTATTCTAGATTGATCAAAGGCGTGCAAGAAGTCAGCCTCAACAATGGATATGACTTAATTGCTTGTAGCTCTATTGGTGGGGAATCATCAACAGCGGTCAAATTTATTAAAGAGAAAAGGGTAGATGGAGCTATTATCCTTGCTCATAATATTCCAGACCGTACGATTTTGGAATCGGCTCGTGAAGGATTTCCTATCGTAATGTTAGATCGAAGATTAGAGCATGAAAGTGTCTGTTATGTTGAAGCAGATAATGAAAAAGGTGGCATTTTAGCTACTGAACATCTAATCGAAGCCGGTCATCGCAAAATTGCTTATGTATCTGGGCCAGCAAGCAGTAAGCACAATAAAGATCGTTATAACGGTTTTGTACAAGCGATGAACAAACATGGATTGACGATTGAACCACGCTGGAATCTAATCGGCAACTTTACAGAAGAAGGCGGTTATCGCGCAGTCAAATTAATGATTGCACAAGGCGAGATTCCAGAGGCTGTATTTTTTGCAAATGATGAGATGGCATTAGGAGGAATAACTGCTTTGAATGAAGCTGGTATTGTTGTTCCTGATGATATATCCGTCATAGGCTTTGATGATATTGTACAAGCGCGGTTTTTGACACCGTCTTTAACGACAGTACGTCAGCCTGATTATGAAGTAGGGGCATTAGCTGTACATCTGATTTTTCAGATTTTAAAAGGAGAAACGGTTAGTCCACAGTATAAACTGGATACTGAATTAGTTTCTCGTGGTACTGTACGTTCTCCATAATGGATGTACCTTATCGTTTTTTTGAAAGCGATATCGAGCAGCAAGCATTTTCTATTATAACAACGAGGTGAATTTAATGACAAAAACATGGAAATCGGTTGTAGCTTGTATGTTGATCTTTTCTCTGATCTTGTCAGCATGTGGCAACAAAGAAGAAGCAGCTGCAACAACAGCGGATGGTAAGCGTGTTCTAAAAGTATGGGGAATGGGTGCGGAAGGTACTGCTCTTTCCAAAATCGTACCTGATTTTGAAAAAGCAAATCCTGATATCAAAGTCGAAGTACAAGCGATTCCTTGGGATAATGCCCATGATAAATTGCTAACAGCAGTCGCTTCCAAAAAAGGCCCTGATGTTGTGCAAATGGGATTGGGTTGGATTCCTGAATTTGCAGACGCTGGAGCTTTGCTAGATTTATCTTCTTATACAGACAAATATCCGAATCTGAAAGTCGATAACTTCTTCAAAGGCGCTCAACAAACAATGACATACAACGATCAACTTGTAGGCATTCCATGGTATATCGATACTCGCGTATTGTTCTATCGTGCAGATCTACTTAAAGAAGTAGGCTATAACGAACCACCTAAAACTTGGGCTGAATTGAAAGATGCAGCAACCAAACTGGCAGCTAGAGGAAATGGCAATTATGGTATTTTACTAGACAGCCAGGATCAAGTATTTACACTTCCATTCGCTTGGGAAAATGGTAGCGAAGTTATTAGTAGTGATAACAAAGCTCAATTTAACCAACCACCATATGTGGATGCTGTCAAATATTTGAGCAGTTTCTTTACAGAAAAATTAGCACCTTCGCAAGTAGACTTGAAACTTCTACCATCATTTGGTGAAGGTATTATCCCTATGTTTATTAGTGGCCCTTGGTCTGTACAACAGATCAAAGATGAATTGCCTGATCTAAAAGACGATCAATGGGGAACAGTTACGATCCCGGCTAAAGATGAAAGCGGTAAAAGTGCTTCGATCTTAGGTGGATCAAGTCTATCGGTATTTAGCAGTGCTACGAACAAAGATGATGGTGCTAAATTTATTTCGTATATGAACGAACCAGAAGTACAAGTGAAATGGTACGAATTGACAAAAGATTTGCCTTCTACTACTAAAGCATGGGAAGACAAATCACTTGCATCTAACAAAGATATCCAAACGTTCCGTACACAAATGGATACAGCACGTCCAGCACCATTTGTAAAACCGTGGGAAAGTATTGCAGATCTAATCAAAGCAGCTATGCAAGAAATCACAATCGGTGGTGCTGATGTTCAAGAACAAATGGATCAGGTGAACAGCCAGGCTGATGACTTGTTAGCCAACTAATCTAATGATATCCACAGGGCAGAGGTTCTGCCCGTTCAAGCTTTGCATGTTCGTGTAGTACCTTTGCCAAAGATTCATATGCCTTTACTAAACTAACGGGGTGAAATGGATGTTTAAAATGTGGAAATCAATGTTGGTATTGTTACTGATCAGTTCATTAGTATTAGCGGCTTGTGGAAATAAAGAAGAAGCAGGCGTACCTACAACATCAGATGGTAAACGTGTATTGAAAGTATGGGGTATGGGTGGAGAAGATAACGCTATTAGCACACTCATCCCGGCTTTTGAAAAAAAATATCCGGATATCAAAGTAGAAACGCAATTTATTCCATGGGATAACGCTCATGACAAATTGCTTACAGCAGTCGCTTCCAAAAAAGGCCCGGATGTTATCCAAATGGGTACGACATGGATTCCAGAATTTGCTGATGCTGGAGCATTGCTTGATCTGACTCCTTATACAGAAGAGTTTCCTAATCTCAAACCAGAAAACTTTTTCAAAGGTGCACAAGAAACGATGACGGTCAACGACCAATTAGTCGGTATTCCGTGGTACTTGGAGACTCGTGTATTGTTCTACCGCACAGATTTGTTGAAACAAGTAGGTTATAACGAAGCTCCGAAAAGTTGGGCTGAATTGAAAGATGCTGCAACCAAATTAACAGATAAAAGCAAAGGCAGATACGGTATTTTGTTAGATACTCAGGATGCAGCTTTCACTCTTCCGTACGCTTGGGAAAATGGGAGTGAAGTCATCAGCAGTGATAACAAAGCACAATTTAATCAACCTGCTTATATCGAAACGATTGAGTATTTGACCAGCTTCTTCAAAGAAGGTCTAACACCTAATCAAAGTGATATCAAATTGTTACCTTCATTTGGTCAAGGATTAATTCCAATGTTCGTCAGTGGTCCGTGGTCTGCGAACCAGATCAAAACCGATTTGCCGGATCTAAAAGCAGATCAATGGGCAACAGCTATTATTCCTCCAAAAGAAGAAGGTGGCAAAAGCGCTTCTATTCTTGGTGGT
The DNA here is from genome assembly GCF_028736095.1 of Paenibacillus sp. KACC 21273. Taxonomy (NCBI): domain Bacteria; kingdom Bacillati; phylum Bacillota; class Bacilli; order Caryophanales; family Paenibacillaceae; genus Paenibacillus; species Paenibacillus sp. KACC 21273. The sequence goes on along the minus strand of NZ_CP117876.1, from coordinate 3,325,307 downwards.
TCCAACTGGAGTGTATTCAGCAGTGCAACAAACAAAGACGATGCCGCTAAATTTATTGCTTTCATGAGTGATCCTGAAACACAAGTTGCTAAATATAAACACGATCAGGATCTACCTGCCAACATGAAAGCTTGGGATAACGAAGTATTTAACAATAAACCTATTGTTCAAACTTTCCGTGATCAATTAGACACAGCACGTCCTTCTCCATTTGTGAAATCATGGGAATCTATCGGTGACTTGATCAAAGCCGCTCTACAACAAATCACAATCGGTGGAGCAGATATCAAAGAACAGATGGAAGAAGTGAATACAGGAGCAGATAGTTTATTAGCTGAATAAGCTTCCGCAATAACAGCATCTATTTTATGTACATCAACTATCCTTCTCGCCAGATTCATACTCAGATATAACCAACTGATATGGATCTGGAAGAGAACGATAGCATATCAGAACGTCAAAACTTCTGTGAAGGAGGGAATCCAATATGCAAAACGCTTTGCAAAAATTAAACAAATATAAATATCCATATTTGTTTATAGCACCTACGCTAATTATTTTGTTTTTGTTTTCATTTATTCCTATCTTTATTGCTATTTTTATCAGTTTTACGAACATGAACTTATCGGGATTGGCGGACTTCTCAAATATCAAATTTAATGGATTTGATAACTTTGTTCGACTGTTCTCGGATGCAACATTCCAGAAGTCGATGTTTAATACGCTTATTTTTGTAGTAGTTGGTGTTCCTTCAGTTGTTATTATTTCTATGGCTATTGCGATTTTGATTAATCAAGGAACCAGTTGGATTTTCAAATCCTTCCGAGTGATTTACTATATGCCTTCGATCACCAATATCGTAGCAGTAGCTGTAATCTGGGGATATTTGTACAACTCACAATACGGTCTAATTAACCAGATGTTAGGCTTTATCGGGATTGATCCGGTGAGCTGGTTACAAGATCCGGTTATTGCTAAATTCTCATTGATCATTATGGCGGTCTGGAAAGCAATCGGTTTGAATATGATTATTTTCTTAGCAGCCTTGCAAGGGATTCCACGTACGTATTATGAAGCTGCTCAGATTGATGGAGCAAGCCGCTGGGCACAGTTGACTAAGATTACGGTTCCTTTACTAAGCTTTGCTACTTTTTTCGTATCGATTACAACACTAATCGGCTGGATTCAATTTTTTGAAGAGCCGCTTGTTATGACCAAAGGTGGTCCAATCAACAGTACGATGTCTATGGCATTGTTTATCTACAATACAGGGTTCCAACGCAATAACTTTGGTTATGCAGCAGCAGGCTCTATTGTTCTATTTGCCATCATTATTCTTGTAACTATGATCCAGTTTAAAGTACGTAAAAAAGACAGCGATGTAGAATACTAAGTTCTGTAGATCAATGTAAGCACAGAACAAAGTATGAAGGGAGGTTCCAAAATGGATATTCAAGTCAAACCGATGTATAAAACAGTCATTATTGCGCTTCTACTTATTGGTAGTATAGCGATGTGTATCCCTTTTGTATGGATGATTCTTGCATCCTTCAAACCAGAAAGTGAAGTAGTTGCATTAACGCCGAAGTTCTGGCCTCAACAAGCTACGATTGAGAACTATGTACGTCTATTTACAGAAATGAGATTTGCGACCTATTTGTGGAACACATTAGTTATCGTATTTTTCTCTTTTATCGGTCTATTTTTAAATGCGGCAGCAGGATATGCGTTTGCCAAATTTGAATTCCCGGGTCGTAATGTTCTGTACTATCTTGTACTAGGAACAATGATGATTCCTTCTCAAGTAACAATGATTCCAGTGTATCTATTGCTGAATCAAATGAATCTGACCAATACAATGGCAGGTATTGTTTTACCAGGTATGGTTAATGCGTTTGGTATTTTCTTATTCCGTCAATTTATGACGACCATTCCTGCTGACTTGATCGAAGCAGCACGATTGGATGGAGCGAGTGAGTTACGTACCTTTTTCCAATTGGTTATTCCAATTGCGAAGCCAATCTTTGCGGTACAAGGGATTTTGACTTTTATCGGCGGTTGGAACAGTTTCCTATGGCCGTTGATTATTGCTAATGATGAAAATCTATACACATTGTCTGTTGGATTATCATTGTTGAAAGGTCAATACGGTGGTGACTTTGCAATTCAGATGGCAGGTGCTTCATTCATGGTAGTACCAATCGTTATTCTGTTTATCTTTATGCAGCGTCATATTATCGAAGGATACACTATTTCAGGTATGAAGTAATTTCATACCTGAGTGCACAACACAGTCATGCAGTAGCACTAGAGACAAGTCGTTCTACGAGAACGTATTTTGGATAGAATATAAGTTTACTTTTTGGAGGGATATTGAATGTCAACGATACAAAATCAAACACAGCAAACAGGACTTTTCCAAAATGAATATGGTTATTTTACAGAAAATGGTCGTGAATATGTAATTACAAATCCACGTACACCACGTCCATGGAGTAATATTATCAGTAATGGTGATTATTCCTTTATGGTATCGCAAGCAGGTGGCGGTTGTTCATGGCGTGGAAATGCAGGTCAGAACCGGATCACTCGTCTTTTCCAAGATGTAATCAAAGATTCATGGGGTAAATTTATTTATCTACGTGATCGCAATTCAGGCAAATTCTGGTCAGCAGGCTGGAAACCGGTTATGGCTGAATATGAATTTTATGAAGTGCGTCATGGTATCGGTTATAGCGTATTTACGCAACAAGTGGATGGAATTCGCAGTGAATTGACTGTATTTGTAGCTCCAGATGCACCGCTTGAAATTATGCAATTGAAAGTAACCAATAACAGCACAACAGCACGCGAATTGGATGCAACGACTTATTTTGAATGGGCTCCAGGTTTTGCACCGGATGAACATCGTGAATTCCACAAAATCTTTATGAATTCTGAATATAAACAAGATCTGAACGCGATTCAGCTTGAAAAATACTTATGGAGCTTCCCGGATGAGAAAGGACGCAGTAACAATGTAAGCTGGCCTTACACAGCGTTCCATGCGGCAAGTGAAACACCATCTTCATTTGATGCAGACAAAGAATCATTTGTAGGTATGTATGGTGAAGAATCTCGTCCACAAGCGATGATTGACAAAGAATTAGCAGGAAATAGTGGACGCTTTGGAGATGCTACTGCTTCTCTACGTGTCGCTATTAATCTAGAAGCAGGAGCTTCACATACGGTTGTATTCACTATTGGTGCAGCAGAGCAAGAAAAAGAAGATGCAGATGCATTGATTCAGAAATACACTACTGTTGAAGCAGCAGAACGTACTCTTCAAGATGTACATGCATTCTGGAGTGAATTGATCGATGTGGAAGAAATTCATACACCTGATCCAGCGATGAATATTATGACGAACGTATGGTTGAAATATCAATCGATCTCTTGTCGTCTATGGGGTAAAACAGCATACTATCAAACAAGTGCAGGTTATGGATATCGTGACCAATTGCAAGATTCTCAAATCTTCTTAACAAGCAAACCAGAATTGATGCGCAAACAAATTCTTATGCATGCTTCCCAACAATTCCAAGAAGGCGATGTACTTCACTGGTGGTTCACAATTCGTGGTGGTGGTCCTCGTACTCGTTGTTCTGATGACTTGCTATGGCTTCCGTTCATCATGGACGCCTATCTGAAAGAAACACAAGATTACGATATCTTGGATGAAGTCACTCCATTCTTAGATGGTGGCGAAGCTACAGTGTATGAACATTGTAAATTAGCGATCGAGAAAACATTCTTACGCTTTAGCCCGCGCGGTGTTCCATTGATGGGTGAGCATGACTGGAATGATGGTCTAAGTGCGATCGGTTACGAGTGGAGAGGCGAAAGCTTCTGGGTAGGCGAGTTCTTGTACCTTATTCTAGGTAACTTTGCACCAGTAGCTGCCAAACGTGGCGATCAAGTCTTTGCAGATAAAATGATTGAAGTACAAGGTAGCTTAAAAGCAGCACTGAACAAATATGGTTGGGATGGCGAATGGTATCTACAAGCAACCAACGATGATGGATTAAAAGTCGGTTCAAAAGAAAACGAAGAAGGTCAAATTTTCTTGAATCCACAAATGTGGGCTGTTATTTCGGGAGTAGCTGATCAAGAACGTGGACAACAAGCAATGGATAGCGTAAGTAAACATCTACTACGTGATCATGGTGCATTGCTTCTATATCCTGCTTATACCAAAGTCCGTCGTGATATTGGTTATATTACACGCTATGCTCCAGGTCTACGTGAAAATGGTGGTGTCTACACGCATGCTGCTACATGGGCAGTATGGGCATATACATTGATCGGTCAACCAGAAAAAGCATACGAAGCATACAGCAAAATCTGTCCTCCGAACCGTTCTGATGATCCAAATGGTTATGTAGGCGAGCCGTATGTAACACCAGGTAACTCTGATGGCCCAATCTCACCTAACTATGGTCGTGGTGGTTGGACTTGGTATACAGGTTCTTCTCAATGGTTACAACGCATGGCAACAAACTGGATTCTAGGTGTGCGTGCTGAAAATGAAGGATTGTTAGTAGATCCAAGTATTCCGAAAGATTGGAAAGAGTTCACTTATCGTCGTGCATTCCGCGGAGCTACGTATAATCTACATGTAGATAATGCAGCAGGTGTGGCTCGTGGTATTAAAGAAATCAAAGTTGATGGTAAAGTGATTGAAGGCAATATCTTACCAGACTTCCGTGATGGCAAAGAGCACGAAGTGAAAGTAATTATGGGTTAATCTGTTTATTACTTCTGATCTGAATAGATCGCTGTAACATTATTCGATGTAACCTACTAACGAAATACTGAGCAAACTATAAATAGCTCTATCTATTCATCATGCTAACTTAGAACAAGTGGCAGTATTGGATAGATTAGAGCTATTTTATATTATTTGTTCACACTAGATCATTGAAATGAAGTGATTGGAAAGCGAGTGGTATCTTTGCGAAGCTGACTCCATGTATATCGTAATAACCATGCATCCCAGTTAGTGATTGTTATCGAACTGCCTACCCACATCAATGTTTTATCTGGGAATCCACCGGGTGGACGATCTTGTGGTTCATAAAAGTCAGGAAAACCAAAGCCATGACCAAGTTCATGTTCCATAATCTCATCTTGATCTGCTTTTAAAATGTTTAAAATATAATCATCAGCCATCCGTTGTCCCCAGTCTCCACCAGCACCTCCACCAAAGCTAGTTGTTGCCCATAGATACATATCGAATCGTTTATCTAAACCACCTGGATACATATATTGCGGTTCTTCAAAATGTTCAAAACGAGATAAGCTTGTAGGAGCAATTGGTAATTTAGATGGAATAGTAGGTACTGTTTTATTTAATTCGTCTATAATATAATCGGTATAAACTATTTCATTAGCTTGTTTATTTAAAATGAGTGCAGGATTTGTGCAAGCCCAGCCGACCACTTTGACTTTGATCGAAGAATAAGGCCAATTTTCATAACCTACCAATAAATCGTTCCAATGATTAACCTGTCGACTTAACATACTTTCGATTTGTTGGCGTTGTTTTAACGTTACACTTTTGTCAGATTGCCAGCGTACTACATAATTTAAAGTTCCTTTACCTGCAAAGATCTGATCAAAAATAAGATTTTTACGAAGCGTGGATCCTTCTTGAACCATCCGATTTTTCCAGACCCATTCAATCGAAGATTTGTAACGGTCAGGCATATTTTTTAATGTAGTCTTAACGATAGGGGCTGAATGAGTAACAGTCGGTTTCTTTTTGACTGGGGTAGCGTAAAGAGAATGGGGTGAACATGCAAATAGTGAAGCACAAACTGTAATAGAAGTAGATAAAAGTAAAGCTTTACTCCATACACTCATTTTATTGCCTCCTGCTAGAAAGATATAATTTAAAATGTGTATTGTACAAATAAAACATTCTACTTTATTATTATCGAAATTATTGTTTTAAATTTTAATCAAATATAAAATCTTGATATCGATTACTAAAGAGTATTCCGCAAAAATTCAAAGGATGATACAAAAGGAGAACAATAATGACCTGGTATATCAAAAGATTTGACGAATTAACATCGTTAGAAATGTATCGTATTTTACAAGAACGAACGGCTATCTTCGTTGTAGAGCAGAACTGTCCTTATCAAGAAGTCGATGGCAAAGATCTAGCTAGCTATCATTTATATAAAGAGGAAAATGGAGAGATTGTAGCCTACTCCAGACTTCTTCCAGCAGGTATTGCTTATACAGAAGCTTCGATCGGCAGAGTGATTGTTAAGCGTGAATATCGTGGTAAAGGATTAGCACAAGAATTATTTCGCAAAAGTATCGAATTTATTCAGCACGAATTAGAAGAAGATAAAATCAAAATTCAAGCACAACATTATCTGGAGAAGTTCTATAACAGTTATGGATTTGAACCGATCTCAGACGTATATTTGGAAGACGATATTCCTCATATTGATATGATGCGTATCACAACAACATAACTACCAATCACTCAAAAAGTGAACAAAAAAAGAAGGATATGTGAAGCAGTGGTGACACTTTTTCATCTATCCTTTTTGGCTTGAAATCAATCTTAGGAAGATTTGGGTAAAAATAGTAAGCATTTAAATTGGAAATTCATACCTATGTATTGTAGAATGGGAAGAGTAAAGAGTAATTTAGTACGAATGAGGGGGCATGCACTGCTCAGTATTCAACTAGAATATGCAGAATGATATATACAAAATGCGATATATCTATTCTCAAAATCTCTGTTTTCCTGTATTTGGATTAAAAATGGCCGTAAAAGGGCTAAAAAACCTGAATAACTCTTTATGTGCAGCGAGAGAAAACGTTTTCTTGAAAAAAAGACGTTTTACTCGTTCATAGTCTAATTTTAGGCTATTTTGTGATCTATCATATAGAGGTATAATTAAATATGTTGCAATTCCGTCACAAATATATTCACAAAAAATTCAAGACGGAGGGAATCCTCGATGACTATCGACGAATCAAACCAACCATGGCTGTGGGAATCGTATTACGGACCCAATTTGGGGTATGTACAAGAACAATATGAACTGTACAAACAAGATCCGAATTCTGTAGATGAAGGATACCGTGAACTTTTTGAACGTTATGGAGAGCCTGTTGCTCCTGTTACCGTATCATCTGGTCAATCAGTGGTAAGTAGTACAGAAACACCAGCTAAAGTAGACACTAATCTGTTGAAGAAAGCGGTTGCAGCCGAACGTTTAGTATGGAATATCCGTACATACGGGCATCTGGCAGCGGATATTGATCCGCTTGGACTAAGTACAGCGACTGATGTTCGCTTACTCGATCCAGAGCAATACGGACTGGGACAACGTGACCTCGCACAACTACCAGCATCTTTGATCTGGGAAAATGCACCTCCAGAAGCAAAAGACGGATGGGAAGCTATCCAAATTTTGCGTAAGAAATATACAGGTCCACTGGCTTATGAATTTGCACATGTACATGATGAAAAAGAACGGAACTGGCTTAACCGTCAGGTAGAAACAGGTTCATCTACACTTTCATTAGATGATGAAGAACGTATTGAGTTATTCAAACGTCTAGTAGAAGTAGAGCAATTTGAAGAATTTTTGCATCGTACATTTATTGGGCAAAAACGCTTTTCTATTGAAGGTAACGATGTCCTTGTACCGATGTTAGATTCAATTGTACGTATTGCTGCACGTAGTGGAGCAAGACACGTACTTATGGGAATGGCGCATCGTGGTCGTCTGAATGTACTGGCTCATGTTCTTGGTAAGCCATACAGTAAGATCTTCTCCGAGTTCCATCATTCACCGAACAAAGATACAATGCCTTCTGAAGGCTCGATGGGTGTTACTTTTGGTTGGACAGGTGATGTGAAGTACCATTTAGGTGCACACCGTTCTGTAACTCCAGAAGGACAAAGCTTTGAAACCCGTCTGACACTGGCAAATAATCCAAGTCACTTGGAATATGTTAATCCGGTGGTTGAAGGATTTACACGTGCTGCACAGGATGATCGTACAGACAAAGGTTATCCACGCCAGGATCCTGACAAAGCAGCAGCAATCATCATGCATGGTGATGCCGCATTTGCAGGTGAAGGTATTGTTGCAGAGACGCTTAACTTTAATCAGTTAACAGGTTACCAAAATGGCGGTACAATTCATATTATTGTTAATAACCGTCTAGGCTTCACAACAGACAGCGGAGATTCACGTTCTACTCATTATGCAAGTGACCTTGCTAAAGGATATGAAATTCCTATTATCCATGTGAACGCAGATGATCCAGAAGCTTGTCTACGTGCTGTAGCAATGGCGACTGAATATCGTAATCTATTTAAAAAAGATTTCTTGATTGATCTTATTGGATATCGTCGTTATGGTCATAATGAAACGGACGATCCTGAGACAACTCAACCTATCATGTATAGCAAAGTGAAAAATCACCTTCGTGTGGCTTCACTTTACGGTAACAAACTGGCACAACAAGGCGTAGTTGATGACAAACGTTATGAACAGTTTAAAACAGAAATCCAAGATCATCTCAAATCGATCTACGAAGAAGTGAAAACAGATCATACGGAAGATTCAAATGCACCGGTAAATCGTCTCGATACAGATAGCAAAGCACCTGAAGCTTCTACAGGAGTCTCTGCAAGTCTGTTACAGACAATTAACGAAGGATTGCTGAAATGGCCGGAGAACTTTAATGTGTATCCTAAATTACAGCGTATTCTAGAACGCCGTGCGACTGCACTGAACGCTGAAGGTAAAGTCGATTGGGGACATGCTGAAACACTGGCATTTGCTTCGATCTTAGCAGATGGCAAGCCTATTCGTATTACCGGACAAGATGTAGAACGTGCTACATTTGCTCATCGTAATCTGGTATTGCATGATGCTCAGACAGGTGAACCTTTCTGCCCATTACATCGTTTACCAGAAGCGAAAGCATCATTTGCTATTCATAATAGTCCATTGTCTGAAGCTTCAGTACTTGGATTTGAATATGGATACAATGTATATGCACCGGAGACATTAGTGATCTGGGAAGCACAATATGGCGATTTCACCAATGCAGCGCAAGTTATTATTGACCAGTTCATCTCGGCTGGGCGTAGTAAATGGACACAAAAATCCAGTCTTGTGATGTTGTTGCCACATGGTCATGAAGGTATGGGTCCTGAGCATTCCAGTGCTCGTCCAGAACGCTTCTTACAATTGGCAGCAGAAGATAACTTTACAGTGGCTAATTTGACTTCTGCATCACAATACTTCCATCTACTTCGCCGTCAGGCACGTAGTACTCAGGAAGAAACTGTGCGTCCATTAGTCGTTATGGCACCGAAAAGTTTGATTCGTAATCCACGTGTGGCTTCCTCACCTGAGGAATTCAACGAAGGAACATTCCAACCGATACTGCAACAAAAAGGGTTGGGCGATAAAAAGAATGCTGTAGAACGCGTGATTCTTTGTACGGGTAAAGTAGCCATCGATCTAGAAGAAGCTTTGGATAAAAACAAAGAAGAAGACTACTCTTGGTTACATGTGATTCGTGTAGAACAACTGTATCCATTCCCGAAAGAAGAGATCAATGCAGTCCTTGCAGAATTCACTAACTTACAAGAAATTATCTGGCTACAAGAAGAACCGCAAAACATGGGATACTGGAGATATACCGATGCACGCTTGCGCGATCTAGCACAAGAAGGTGTAGCTGTAAGTTATATCGGTCGTCCAGAACGTTCTAGCCCTGCTAGTGGTTATCAACATATTCACGCCATCGAACAACAACGTATACTAGGATTAGCACTCAAACAAAATTCTTTACAGAACAACATATCCCTGGGAGGTAGTCGGCTGTGAGTGAAATTAAAGTACCCGAAATGGGCGAGTCTATAACCGAAGGAACGGTATCAAAATGGGTTGTGAAAGAAGGAGACACTGTCAGTCAAGGTGATGTATTACTTGAACTTGAGACAGATAAAGTCAACTTGGAGATCAGTGCTGAAGAAGACGGAGTTGTAGAGTCAATCACCAAGCAAGAAGGTGAAACGGTACAAGTCGGTGAATCTGTAGGTGTGATCGGTGCTGGAAGTGGAAGTAGCAAACCTGCTGCTTCTGAATCCAAACCAGCTCCAGAATCCAAGCCTGAAAGCAAATCAGATGATGTGGTCACAATCAACTATCCGGCTAAAGGTTCTGAACCAGTTGCTGAAAAAACAACAGATAAATCCACTAACGCTGTAACGAGCAAACCAGATAATGGAGATGCTATCGGTACACCGGCTGCTCGCAAGTTAGCTCGTGAGCGTGGAATCGATCTAGGATCTGTACAAAGCAATGATCCGATCGGCAGAGTGAATCCAGACGATGTACGCAAACATGGTGACAAACCAGCACCAGCGAAGTCTGAAAGTGCTCCTGCTAAAAAACCTGTTGAAAATAACCCTGCTAAGCCAGCAGATCGTCAACCGATGTCACGTCGTCGTCGTACGATTGCTAATCGTTTGGTAGAAGCTCAACACAATGCTGCAATGTTAACAACATTTAATGAAGTGGATATGACAGCGATCTTAGACGTTCGTAAACGTCGTAAAGATGCTTTTAAAGAAAAATATGATGTAGGTTTAGGATTTATGTCTTTCTTCACCAAAGCAGTTGTAGGGGCGCTTAAAAAATTCCCTATGGTCAACGCTGAGATCGATGGCGATGATGTAATTGTGAAGAAATTCTATGATATCGGTATTGCGGTATCCGCTAAAGAAGGTCTTGTGGTTCCTGTTGTTCGTGATGCAGACCGTCTAGGTTTTGCACAAATCGAAAAAGAGATCGCCACACTAGCTTCCAAAGCACGTTCTAACACCTTAGGATTGTCTGAGCTGCAAGGCGGTACATTTACAATCACTAATGGTGGTGTATTTGGTTCCTTGCTATCCACGCCGATCTTGAACGCACCGCAAGTAGCGATTCTGGGTATGCACAAAATCCAGCTTCGTCCGGTAGCGATTGATGCAGAACGTATGGAAAATCGTCCGATGATGTATATTGCATTGTCTTACGATCACCGTATTATTGATGGTAGCGAAGCAGTAAGCTTCCTTGTAAAAGTAAAAGAATTGCTTGAAGATCCAGAAACATTGTTGATCGAAGGCTAATTTATAAGTAAATCAAAGGAGCTTCCAGAAGGTTGGAAGCTCCTTTTTGATGTTTTATTTATCATCTGTTCAGTATAATAAGGTGAGCTGTGAGAAAGAACAGGCTATCTTACTTTTTAGATAGAAGGGAGCAAAGTGAAATGAACAAATTGTTATTTATCTGTAGTCGTAATCAATGGCGTAGCTTAACGGCTGAAAAAATATTTGAACATCTGGAAGGATATCAAGTACGCTCAGCAGGCACAGAAGAAAATGCACGCATCAAAGTAACCGCAGGTCATATCGGTTGGGCAGATATTATTTTTGTGATGGAAAAAAAGCATAAACGTAAAATCCAATCTAAATTCAATGAAGAACTAATAGGCAAAACGATCATTTGTTTGAATATTCCAGACGACTATAGATTTATGGATGAAGAATTGATCGGATTACTAGAATCCAGTGTTAGCGAATATATTGAGATTAAATAATCTATAACGCAGTACATATAAAAATAAATTCACTCTCTATATGTCATTGCTTTCATTCAATCTTGTTATTCAATATGTATGCTTTTGGGTATATTGATTACAGGTTGAAAGTAAATGCGTTTTTTCTGAAACTAAAGTACGTTTAGTCATTGCTAGAATCAATCGAGGACACATCTTGATTTATCGAAAAGTGTGTCAAACGATAGACTCAATATTTGCAAGTACATAGACAGAACAAGTTGCAATGACGCTTTAGGAATCAATAGGGAGAGATGATGATGGAAAAGGGAGCAAGTCAAAAAGCTTTTTTACGCAAAATAATTTTAATATCTACATTAGGTGGATTGCTATTTGGTTATGATACAGGGGTAATCAATGGAGCTTTACCATTTATGTCAGCTGCACTAGGATTAAATTCGTTTACAGAAGGATTAGTGGCTAGTATTCTTTTATTTGGTGCAGCATTCGGAGCTATTGCAGGAGGACGACTTTCAGATTATTTAGGACGTAAGCAAAATATTATTTATTTAGCTGTTTTGTTTTTCGTTGCTACAGTGGGGTCGACACTCGCTCCTAACGTAACTGTTATGGTGATTTGTCGCTTCTTATTAGGGCTTGCTGTAGGTGGTGCTTCAGTAACAGTACCATCTTATCTAGCAGAAATGTCTCCTGCTAACAAACGTGGTGGTATCGTTACACGTAATGAACTAATGATTGTCAGCGGACAATTGCTTGCATTTATCTTTAATGCGATTCTAGGCATAACAATGGGCGATAATACACATGTATGGCGTTACATGTTAGCAATTGCTTCGATACCAGCGATTTTCTTATTTTTTGGAATGCTACGTGTTCCTGAAAGTCCACGCTGGTTAGTTGCAAAAGGTAAAAATGAGCGTGCATTAAAAGCACTTCGCAAAATTCGTACAGAAGAACAAGCAAAAATCGAAGTAGAAGAAATTAAAGCTTCATTTGATGCAGAAGAAAGTACAGAAAAAGCAGGATTTAAAGATCTTGCTGTACCGTGGATACGTCGCCTGATGTTTATTGGATTGGGTATCGCAGTCGTTCAACAGATTACCGGTGTCAATTCAATTATTTACTACGGAACTGAAATTTTAAAAGATGCTGGTTTTGAAACAAGAGCAGCATTGATTAGTAATATTGCTAATGGTGTCATCTCTGTAGCAGCAACATTTTTGGGAATGTGGTTGCTAGGTAAAATTGGTCGTCGACCTATGCTTAGAACAGGTTTGATCGGTACAACATGTGTCTTATTGTTGATCGCGATTTTCTCAACAGTACTGGAAGGTTCACCTGCTTTGCCTTATGTGATCTTATCCTTAACTGTTACATTCCTTGCTTTCCAACAAGGAGCGATCTCTCCGGTAACCTGGTTGATGTTATCTGAGATATTCCCTTTACAATTACGTGGATTCGGAATGGGTGTTACTGTATTCTGCTTATGGATTGTTAACTTCTTAGTCGGATTAACATTCCCTGTATTGATGGCAGGTATTGGACTATCGGCGACTTTCTATTTATTCGCTGCTTTGGGCTTACTGGCGATTACATTTGTGCAAAAATATTTACCAGAAACCAAAGGCTTCACGTTAGAAGAATTGGAAGAAAAATTCCGCAATTATGGTAAAAAGAAACCTAAAAAAGCTAAAGTTAAACCAGCTCCTGCTAAATAATATAATTATTATCTAACGTTATAGAGAAGCGACTTCGTGAGGATAGAATGATCCTGGGAAGTCGCTTTTTATTATAGAAATCACTTTTTATACAGAAGTTGTATTTACATATATGCACGTAAATATTGGTTTAAAAGTAGCCTTTTGCTTTGTATATCGCTTATCGTTACAATTAAGATAGAGTATAACTTCTATACATAACCTATTGTCAAAGATTTATTTTAACAGCAATGGTGGGTTGATCTGGTTGGGTATACGTTAGGTAGTGGGGGAGTATCATTTGCAGATAGTATGATTTTGAAGTTCAGGAGGAGAAAAGGATGGATCACAAGAGGGTAACAGAGCAACTTTTGCATGAGTTAGAAGGAGAGAAAGGTAGTTTTATTTTGCGGTTACGTGTAGACTTGGAATGGGATCATGCACATATATCACAAGTATTAAGAACGATGGTTACATACATAACTGCTTTGGAATCGAATATTTCTTTGGAGCGTCATATCGCACGTGGATTTTGGTTTTTTACGAATTTTGTAAAAGATTGGTCTTCTCATGAATCGTTTCGTGCTAAAAATCCTTATCCTGAAACTTATTATCAATCAGTCTATGAATTGATCTTTTTATTAACCGATTGGTATTTTTCAGGGGAATGTCCATTTGTCGAACAAGAAGCATTTGAGCAAGAGATAGCTCGCCTGGATACTTTATTACAAGCAGAGGAATCATAAGCAAATAGCGCATCATCTACAGTCCACGTTCACTGACACGATGCGCTATTTTGAATGATTGATTATCACTAGACTCTACTTGTAGGCGATATCAATGATACATTGTATATTACTTGGACGCTGATTGAATCTCTTCCCATAATACACTGTTCACATACTGGCTTTGTCCGGTAACATCTTCACCAAACCAATCAGGCTTTTGAAAATGTTCTACATCCGCTTCTTCTGCAAATTCAATCTCAATTGTGATCAGATCAGGTTGGACAGTGTTATGATAAATATCGAGATCAAACTGATCATCATTCCACTTTACTTTTTTACGTGTTTTTATCAATGGAATCACATCCAACTTGCTGATCAATTGCTCGTAAATACCAGCACCGATATCAAATTCCGTTTCTTCTCGAACCAGACCTTTACCCGCTTTGTGTGTCATCGTGAATTGTTCTTGACCATCAATCACTAATTTACGTACACGTAGTGTCTCTGATTCACTGGTAGCCAGATAAGTCTGATGAATTTCTTGGGTCTGTATAATATCTAAATCTGCTGGATAGGTATGTAATACGTATTTTTTTTCGATTTCTTTACCCATGATAAGCCCTCCTGAATAACTATTTTCTTTATTTTAGCATATTGTACAAGGTTTATTGATACAGTGTTTGGTTATACCTATAATGATAGGGACATTTACGGAATAATGAAAAATAGGTAATGGAGGTGAAAGGAATGAAATTAGCAGAAGCGTTAATATTACGTTCTGATGTGCAAAAAAGAATCGAACAGATGAAAGTACGTCTGAGCCGAAGTGCCAAAGTCCAAGAAGGTGAAAAACCTCCTGAGCGTCCTAATGAATTGTTGAAAGAAATGGGACATTTATTGACCGAATTGAATGTACTGATCAAACGTATTAATCGCACTAATTCACAAGTGATTTTTGAAAATGAAATGACATTAGCAGATGCTCTAGCCGATCGAGATACATTAGGCTTACGCCGAAATATATTGAATGATCTTATGCATACTGCGAGTATCAAGCAAGATCGTTATACAAAGTCTGAAGTTCGATTTCTAGCGACAGTCAATATTGGAACACTGCAAGAAGAGATGGACAATCTTGCTAAAACCTATCGCCAACTGGATACACGTATCCAAGAGTTGAACTGGAGAACAGAATTAGTCGATTAATCATTAAAAAATATAAACTTACAAGTTGGTAGTCTATTATCTATTGAGGCGAGCATACAAACCGCCAACTGGTTTAAGTTGGACGCTGGGTAGAAATTAGGGGCAATTTCTGAAGGTTCGAGTCCTTTAATAATAAATTAGCCTTGTATTGTTACATGAGTACAATTCACATATTATTGTTACTACCACATGCTGATCATAGATATAGGCGAGGGCGGGTTCGGGGATTTGTAAGATGAACTTCATTTTTACATAAATAAAGTTAAATCTGTTAATATAATTAAATTTATAAGTATAAAGACTCTATTAAATGATGCATAAAATAAAATTAGGTAATTTGAACTATTAAATAATTGATCCCTAAGACTTATACTGAATACATATTCAGAAAGGGGATACAAAGAAAAGATGAAAAAGAAAAATTTGGTTTTAATGTTAACAGCAATGATGTTAGTCGGAGGAACGACTACATACGCAGCATCCAGTAAAACAGTACAAGCAACAGTAGCCAACTTTAAGTACACAGTAAACGGTTTTAACTTCGCACCTTCTAATTCTACTAAACCGGTCACGATCAATGGACAGACATACATACCGGCAAGTGTTGTTAAAGAAGCTTTAAAAACAAATGTTACTGTAGATACTAAATCAGGTAAAATCAATTTTGGTGAAAAGTTAGCAGAAACACCAATTATGAATGAGAAAATTGATTATGATTTTGGCGTGGCTTTAACAAAAGATAGTAAGTTTGTTTCAGGTGATGGAAAAGAAAATAAAGAAGTTATTTTATTCAATGATGCTGTAAATCGAATAGCCTTATATCCGAATAATAAATACCAAACTGTAGTTTTGAATATTCAAGCTATAGAGGATGATTTAGAAGTAGAAATAGAAGATGCTAAAACTTTTGAACCAATGCGAAAAGAATTTGTAAAAGTAGAAGATGGAATAAGTCAAGTTGAGTTTAGTGTAGTTGGTAAACAGAGTGTGTATGTTAAAGTGTCTCCTGTGGAATTAAAAAGTAAAACTAATGTAGTAATTTATCCAAGCTCGTATTATAAGTAATAAATAGAAAAAAATGACTCCTTATTTAAGGAGTTATTTTTATTTTATAGTCCTAAAATTAGAGATTTCTTTCTACTTCGTGTACAATAAACAAGAGACTGAGAATGATTATCATAGAGGAGGAAGTTATAGATGAGTATTTCAGAAAGTATTCGTAATCGTCGTTCGATCGGTAAAGTGAAGCAGGATGCTATTCCGCGTGAAAGTATTGAGCGTATTTTGGAAGCAGGAATTTGGGCACCAAATCATCGTTTGACTGAACCTTGGAAATTTTTCGTGTTAGAAGGTAATGGACGTAATAAATTAGCGGAAGCGTTAGCTAGTGTAGCAGGTAATGGTGAAGTAACCGAAGAAAGTCTTTCTTCTGCACGTAAAAAGGTAGAACGCGCCCCTCTAATTATTGCTGTAGCGGTAGAACCTGCTGATAATCCTAAAATTATTGAGCTTGAAGAGTATGGTGCAGTATTTGCAGCGATTCAAAATATGTTGCTGGAAATTCATGAGTTGGGACTGGGCGCAGTCTGGAGAAGTGGCGAACCTTGTTACCATGAATTGATGGGCAAAGCATTTGATCTAAGCGAAAAAGGTAAAATGTTAGGCTTCCTTTATATCGGTGTACCTGAAAATAACGATCAACAAAGCAAACGTACTCCTTTTGCTGAAAAAACAGTTTGGATTAGTGAGTAAACTAGGAGGAACACGATGATTACATGCTATCTCAAATATGTGATAGATCCTTATCAAGTAAACGAATTTGAACAGTATGCTAAGATGTGGATACCGCTAGTTCACAAATTAGGTGGGACCCATCATGGTTATTTTCTTCCACATGAAGGTGCAAATAACATCGCCTATGCTTTGTTTTCTTTTCCAAGCCTTGCTGATTACGAAGAATATCGTCAGAAGATGATGGTAGATGAAGAATGCCAGCAAGCGTTTGAATTTGCCAATCAGAACAAATGTATTATTAGTTACGAACGTAGCTTTATGCGTCCTGTGTTTGAATAAGTAGGATATGTATAAATCAAAAGCCTTTCACGATCAAGAGCATCTGTCGGAATATGCTCTAGTCATGAAAGGCTTTTATGTGCAATTAAAGCTTGCTTGCGCTCACTTCTTGTCCTAATTTGTGACGAATATCGTCTGCCGCTTCTACCATTAATTGTAGCGCAGCTACTGTTTCAGGATGAGCACGTGTTTTCAATCCGCAGTCTGGATTGATCCAGAACAATTTGGGATCAAGTACACGTAGAGCACGTTCGATCAACTGTACCATTTCTTCTTTAGCAGGCACACGTGGACTATGGATATCATAAACACCCAGACCAATACCTTTATCATAGCCATGCACTTCAAAAGAAGAAATCAATTCGCCATGACTACGTGAAGTCTCAATAGAGATAACATCTGCATCCATATCTTTAATAGCATCAATAATATCGTGGAATTCCGAATAGCACATATGAGTATGAATTTGGGTCGTTTCTTGTACAGCCGCTGTAGATAGACGGAATGAGCCTACTGCCCAATCAAGGTATTCTTGCCATTTGTTACGCTTAAGAGGCAATCCTTCACGTAGAGCAGGTTCATCGACTTGAATCATTTCAATACCTGCCGCTTCAAGCGCCAGAATTTCATCCGAGATAGCGCGTGCAATCTGATAAGATACTTTACTACGTGGAATATCATCCCGTACAAAAGACCAGTTCAGAATAGTAACCGGGCCTGTTAGCATCCCTTTAACAGGTTTGCTGGTGAGAGATTGAGCATATTTGGTTTCTGTCACCGTCATTGGCTTCACAAAATGAACATTACCGTAGATCACAGGAGGTTTGACACAACGAGAACCATACGATTGAACCCAACCAAAGCGTGTAAATGTAAATCCATCTAACTGCTCTCCGAAAAACTCAACCATATCAGTACGTTCAAATTCACCATGTACCAATACATCCAAATTCAATTCTTCTTGAATCGAAATCCAGTCTTGAATCTGTTCTTCGATAAAACGGTTATAATCTGCTGGAGATAATTCGCCTTTGCGCCATAGTTGACGAGCACGACGTACTTCTACAGTTTGCGGGAAGCTACCAATTGTAGTCGTCGGCAATAATGGTAATTTCCATTTGTCTGCATGAATAACTTGACGCTGTGCAAAAGGAACATTACGTGTAGCCGAACCTTCATTTTGCTGTAGATGTTCTTCTTGCGGAGCGCGCCATGACGAATTGGCAATGCGTTCAACAGCTTCACGACTGCGATCTAATGCTTCTTGTACAGCAGGAGCACCGATATTAGCTGCTTTGGTTAATAGCGCAAGTTCTTCTAATTTCTGATCGGCAAAAGCAAGAGCGTCTTTAATAATTGGATCAAGAGACGTTTCACTGTTAGTTGTCACAGGTACATGTTGTAGACTGCAAGACGGCTGAATAAGCAAGCGATCCGCAGGGACGGTTTGAGAGATCGTTTGAATCAATTGAATTTTATCTTCTAATTTGGAGCGCCAGATATTACGTCCATCGACCAGACCTACACCTAGAATTTTGTCTTCAGGGAAGCCCCAATCATCCAGATTATTCAGATTCTGCTCTAATCCATGTACAAAATCCAAGCCAATTCCTTGAACAGGGAGATCGATTAATTTACCAAAATCATCTACACCTTCAAAATAAGTCTGTACCAGCAAATTCACATCAGGAGCCGCCTGATTGAATTGAGTGTAAACCTCTTGCACCCATTGCCATTCTTCAGCAGATACTTCCAGTGCTAGTGAAGGCTCATCTATTTGAACCCATCGTACACCTGCTTTGTTCAATCCTTGCAATATCTCTACATATAATGGAGCTAACTGATCTAACCATTGCTTAAATTCAGAAGCTTCATATCCTTTAGAAAGTTTGAGGAACGTATACGGGCCGATCAATACCGGCTTGGTCTCAATACCTAATTCTGTTTTGGCTTCTAAATATAATCGCAATGGACGGTTTTCTGTTAATTGCGGTGTAATTCCACCCAGTTCAGGTACGATGTAATGGTAATTGGTATTGAACCATTTGGTCATTTCACCTGCGGTTGCTTGATCTGTACCACGAGCAATCGCAAAGTATTGTTGTAAGGATACTTCGCCACCTGTATAACCAAAGCGTTCAGGTACTAATCCGAAAGTAACAGCCGTATCTAAGACGTGATCATAATATGAAAAGTCGCCTACAGGAATTAGATCGATACCAGCTTTGCTTTGTTTGCTTAGATGAGCAAGGCGCAATTCTTTCATCGTTTGTAAAAATTCAGCTTCCGAAGATTTGTTACTCCAGAATGCTTCTAGCGCTTTTTTCCATTCACGTTGTTCACCAAGACGCGGATAACCAATATTGCTACTGAGTACTTTTGGCATTATTATTCCCCCTGAAAGTTGATTGTTTAGTACAATCATCATAGCGTATTCTGGCAGGATATGGTTATACGTTTTGCCTATATCCTATCATGATTCCACGCTATAGCTAGATTTGCCTTTTTGGTAACATAGTCATTTGATGGTAAGATAGAAAGGAAAGAAACAGTATACATAGTTAAAGGCAAGGAATAAAAAGGGGGACAACATGAGTATTTTGTATTTGTTTTGGGCTTTTGTAGGTCAAGCTATATTAGGAATAGTGATTACAGGATTGAACAGATTAGGATTAGCCGCGATCTGGTTAGATTATTTCCCGACTGTCATTGTAAGCATTTTGTATTTTATTGGATTTATGAAATTAGAAAAAGTAAATCCGCAATTCGCCAAAGGTAAACCATTTGCGATAGCTGCGGCTGTACTTGCCGTTATTCAAATCTTTTTACCTGATCAAGCCAATGTATTACCTTTACCGTGGTGGCTAACTATTGTATCGTTGTTAGTCATTATTGCTGATTTGTTTATTATTTATACGGTATGTAAAGGGATAGGGCAGATGGCAGAAGCGCAGAACTTGCCAGATTTCAAAAAAGTATCTTATCAGCGCTGGATTATCTATGTATGCAATCAAATTTTAGCGTTAGCAGTATTAGCGATCAGTGCATTTGTATCATCTACAAGTACAGGAAGTATGGTGACGTTAGCTGGATTGCTAGGAGTGATCTATGTTGTTTTTGGTCTACTTGTTTATATTTTAATGGCTACATTCATCTGGAAAGCGCACCAACTACTAGATATAAAATAGGAGGAATGAAGAATGACTAACGTATTGGTATTAGGTGGAACACGATTTTTCGGCAAAAATCTGGTGGAATTATTATTGAAAGAAAATATCCAAGTTACCTTGCTAACTCGTGGTCAGACTGAAGATGAATTTGGTGATCGGGTTCAACGGTTAGTTGTTGATCGCGAAGATGCTGTCGCTTTGGAAAAAGCGATCGGAGATCAGCAGTATGATGTGGTCTACGATAATATTTGTTTTACACCACAGCAAGCACGTGAAGCTGTAGCAATTTTCCAACATAAAGCAAAGCGTTATATTCTAACGTCAAGCTTATCTGTCTATGAGTTTGGGCAAGCGGTATTGCATGAACCAGATGTCGATACCCATCATTATACAATTGATGAAGATCCAGAAGCGAAGCTGAGTTATGGAGAAGGTAAACGTCAAGCGGAAGCTGTATTTTTTCAACAAGCCGATTTTCCAGTAGCGGCGGTACGATTCCCTATTGTGTTAGGGCCGAATGATTATACCAAGCGGCTCCATTTCCATGTAGAACGTGTGTTGAATAATGAAGTAATAGGCATTTCGAATATCGAAGCACAGATGAACTTTATTCATGAGCAAGAAGCCGCAGAATTTTTGTTCTGGTTAGGAATTTCATCTGATCTAACAGGACCTGTAAATGCACGTTCTGATGGAGAAATCAGCCTGCGTGAATTTATCAAATGGGTAGAGCAGGGAACCGGTCAACAGGCTATCGTACAGAGCGAGACAGATGAAAAAGCACAATCTCCTTTTGGTGTTCCTGATTCGTGGATTATGGATACATCCAAAGCGAAGCAAGCTGGATTTACATTCTATGTATTGTCAAAATGGATGCCTGAATTGATTAAGCATATTGCTTCAGCAACTAAATAACAGCATCAATATAAAGAAGTAACGGAAGAATGGAGTACGGCGATGGTAACTGATATTTTTATAGGAGATATTCCTTTAGTGGATGGAGTTATACAGCAAGTAATACTTTTACCAGAACAGGTGAAAGTATATTTTCAGACAGAACAAGGGGATTCGATTATATTTTCGTTAGAACAAGTAGCGGCTGTATGGGATCGTCGCTCCGCCGGACAAGAAATAGGCGGAATGCGAACCGTTCCCTGGTCACGTACAGAAGCTCCTGTACGTGATTATCTATTAGCTCAAGTAGAGCAAGGTGAATTAAGCGAAGAATGGTTAAGTAGTATTTCCATGTATTCGTTTGTTAGTAGCTGGGGTGATCATTCTATTCTAGATATTGTAGCTAGTGAGATACGTACTCAGCGCCAATGAGATCAATGCTTATGAGATAGATTCATACGCCGATAAGCACCAATAAGAAATGGCAAACCAAGTGCACAGGTCAATGCTAGTGGTACAAATATTTGCATACTATGTTGTGCGCCTCTAACATCAAGTAGAAAACCTCCAAGTATAGGGGCGCACACATTACCTAAATTGTTAAAGCCAATCGTTCCAAAGTACGTTCCTTTCCATTCCGGCTTCGCTATTCGATCAATTAACATATCCATCATCGTAAATAACAAGACTTCCCCTATTGTGAAAATAACAGTAATGATCATAAATGCTAGACCTGTACTGGCAAGCCCATACAATAGCAAGCTCGTAGCTACAAAGATATTACCAATAATCAATGAGACTACAGGAGCAAAACGCGAAGCCCATTTGACCAAAGGATATTGTACTATCAGTACTGTGATCGCATTCAGTGTTAACATATACGCAAACCATGTAGCACCATCGTGCAGATCAGGAACCAATGCTAAATATTGTGGTAACGTTGAATTGAGATGGCCATAACCGAGTACACAAAATGTTGTTCCAATCAATATGTATAAAAAGATTCGATCTTGAGAAATAACTCGTAATGCTTTTTTCAAAGTAATTCGTTGTTCTGTCGTAGAGGTGGATTCAATATGTATAGGATGTTTACCAAATTGAAACATAAGAACAACAGTATAAAGTACATAGATACAGCCAGCCATTATAAAAGCACTGCTTGATCCATTGGTACTAAACCATAAACCTAACAATGGGCCAAAAACAACACCAACATTAATCGCTGTATAACGCATATTAAAAATTAATAATTTTTGTTCTTGAGGTGTAACTTCAGATAATAACGCACGCGAAGTCGGTTCAAATAAAGAGCGGCATAGTCCATTTAAAGTGTTGACTACAAAAAACATCCAGATTTGATTCGAAGCAGCAAAAGCAAAAAATACAATACTCCAACCAGCTATCGACAAAATCATAACCTTTTTGCGACCAATACGGTCTGAAATATAACCTCCGTAAAAGCTAGCAAATACGCCTACTAAAGAACTCACAGCTACAGTAATCCCTGTCTGTGTAGGTGAAGCTCCTAGCGATTGAGTCAGATAAATCGATAAAAAAGGAATACTCATCGAAGTCGCCATTCGTCCAAAAAGTGTGCCTACAATGATCGTCCATGCCAAAGGATGGATACCACGCAATTGTAAAAAAGACGTTCTCATCGTTCCAAATCACTCCTTTACTCTACATCGTACAAAAAAATATTTTCTCACCGTTATAAAAAGCTGTCAAGATCGCTTACTAACTTATACTTATCATTTCCTATTTATTGTCATATAATGGGATGGAATAGATAAAGGAGGTCTTGAAAATGTCGGAACAAGTAGCCAAGTTTTATCAGTTATACGATGAAGATTCACGATTTGAGCGTCCATCTCGAGCGGTAGAGTATATTACGACTATACATATTATAGATACATGGTTATCCCAGTTACCCCCAGTATCGTCTATTTTAGATAGTGGAGCAGGAAGCGGAGCATATGCGATTCATTATGCAAAACAAGGGCATCAAGTAAAAGCGATCGATATTACCCCTAAGCATATACAACAGATTCAAGCCAAATCGTTACAACTAGAACTTAACTATTCTTTACAAGCTGAAATTGGAAATGCTACTACATTATCTACAATAGCTACTGAATCGCTGGATATGGTACTTTGTCTAGGGCCTTATTATCATCTTACTTCTGCTGATGATCGAGCATCTTGTCTATCTGAAAGTATGCGTGTATTGCGCCCAGGAGGCATATTGATTGTTGCTTATATAAATAAATATTCGATTGTGCCTATGTTAGCTGTCAAAGAGCAAGGTTATTTACGTTCTTCTGTAATTGACAAAGTATTGCAAGAAGGTGTGTTTTACGATGGAGCAGAAGACAGCTTTTGGACAGACTTGTATGTAACGTCGCCTGAACAAATGGAACAGGATATACTAGCCGCCAATGCTCAGATTGTTGACCATGCTGGCGCAGACGGAGTCACTCATACGATAGACGGTTCTATAGATCATCTTGAAGAAAATATGTATCAGACATGGTTAGATTATCATCTCCGTACTTGTCGAGAACGTAGCATATTAGGCTTGAGCACACATGGAATTATTGTAGGACGCAAATCAAAATAGATTAATTTAAAAATAAAATAATATATCTGTAAAGCTAGCTATCTCAAGGGATACTAGCTTTTTTATATACCAATAATGATATATGAATTATCAATACATGTTTGCTTATCTATAGACAAGGGTAAAGAATACGAGAAGCTGTTGTAACAATAGTAATATACTAACTAATTGTTATGATTTAGCTTTTAGCATTTATTTTTAGCATCATTTAGAATTTGGATATGTAGCAGTTTTTATAAATACAAATAAATTCTTTTACAAATTTCTCAACCTGAATTAAACAAAGAATACTATTCAAAAATGTATGTCAATGGATTAATAACCATATATAACGTACACCAAGGAGGATATTGCAATGACATTAGTACAATCGAAATACGCACATTGGAATAAACAATTTATTGCTGGAGAATGGGTAGAAGGTTCTTCAGATAAAATGATGCAAAATAAAAATCCTTATACTGGAGAAATATTAGTAGAGTGGCGTTCTTCGGATGAAAATGATCTGGATAAATCGTACAAAACTGCACAAACAGAAGGTAAAAAATGGTCTAAAATGCCACTTGCTGCTCGTGCTAAAGTGATGCGTGAAGCAATGATGCAAATGAATGAGCGTAAAGAAGAAATTGTAGATTTACTTATCGCTGAATCAGGCAGTACACGTGTCAAAGCAGAACGTGAATGGATGACAACAGTACGTATTTTGGAAGAATCTTCTTCATTCCCATACCGTATCAAAGGGGAATTGATTGGTTCTGATATTCCAGGTAAAGAGAATCGTGTTGTTCGTGAAGCAAAAGGTGTTATTGGTGTCATCGGGCCCTGGAATTTCCCGTTACATTTATGTATGCGTTCTGTAGCACCTGCATTAGCAGTAGGTAACGGTGTTGTAATTAAGCCAGCTTCTGATACACCGATTACAGCAGGATTACTCATTGCTGATATTTTTGAAAAAGCAGGCTTGCCTAAAGGAGTACTCAGTGTTGTAAGTGGTAGTGGTAGCGAAATTGGAGATGCTTTTGTTAAGCATCCAATCCCTAAACTAATTTCCTTTACAGGTTCTACCGAAGTAGGACGCGGTATTGGTAAATTAGCAGGTGAACATCTGAAAGATGTCGCTTTAGAACTTGGTGGAGACAATGCGATGATCGTATTGGATGATGCTGATATCGATAAAGCTGTAGAAGCAGCAGTCTACGGGAAGTTTTTCCATCAAGGACAAATCTGTATGGCACTGAATCGTATCGTTATTGACAATTCTATTTACGATACATTTGTAGAGAAATTCACCAATACAGTCAAAGGTCTAAAATTCGGCGATCCTGCTGATGCCAAAACATTAGTAGGCCCATTGATTCATGAAAAAGAAGTAGACCGTCTACTTGAAGTTATCGAAAATGTGCAAAAAGAAGGCGCAACATTGTTATACGGTGGTAAAAGTAAAGGGAGTGTACTTGAACCAACTGTTCTGAGTGAAGTATCTCCAGAAAACTCAGCAGCACAACATGAGTTATTCGGCCCGGTTGCTTTGCTAATTCGTGCGAAAGACGAAGCAGATGCGATTCGCATAGTAAATAGCAGTGAATATGGATTAAGTGGTTCTGTATTTACATCGAACTTGGAGCGTGGTTATCGTGTGGCTCAAGAAGTAGAAAGTGGTATGATTCATGTAAATGATCAACCTGTAAACGATGAAGCACATGTTATGTTTGGGGGCGAGAAATCTTCCGGTCTAGGGCGCTTTGGCGGAGAATGGGCTATTGAGAAATTTACGCGTACACGTTGGATCAGTATTCAGCACGAATACCGCGAATTTCCTAATATTTAATAAAAAGTTATGACATGTATTAGTTTTTTAATGTAAAATTAAAAAAATCGTATGATGTAAGCCAAGCTGCTTTATGATTCCTTAGGGATACGTAAAGCAGTTTTTTTGTACAAAGATATGTTAAAGAATAGATATATTTTATTCAAAAAAAATGATAATCGTAGTTTGAAAAATAGGAAATGCGGTTATTAATTCTTACCGGAAGATTTACCATAATCTTATTATAGCTTCTGTCATTGGTAACGATGCTTCTGGTGAATTGAGAAGGAGTTGAGCAGGCATGTCAATAGATCGTTTTATACTCCGTAAATTAAACCGTGAAGCCGATGAGCATACTCGTACCAATTTACTACGCTTATTTGTTATTCGTATTCGGAGTGCAGAAAAGCAAGAAGCAGGCAGAAACAAACAGTATATCAGCTAACATGATTTTATATGATGTGTAATACTAATCTTTTATTGTAAAGAGTTCTTTTATGTTAAATAGATAATCATTGAGATTTGATGATGCATATAGTATAAAATGATATTTCACAAAAAAACATCCGTTCTCCTTAAAGGGAGCGGATGTTTTTTATAGTTATCATGGTTGTTTATTTAGCTGTTTGAGCATACTCGGCTTCTAAAACCATTGCTTCTGGTTCTACCCATGATTGAGACCAATCCTGAATACCGCGTATCACAGATTCTAATGCCAATCCTTTTTGAGTTAATTCATATTCAATTCGTACCGGCGTCTCAGGGTATACATGGCGGACAACCATTCCTTCATGCTCTAGATCCTTCAGGCGTTCGGACAAAAGACGACCGCTTACCGGGAGTGATGATTGAATAGAGCAAAAGCGTTGAGGACCACCCATCAGTTGATAAATAATTAAGCCATTCCAACGTTTACTTAAAATCTGCATCCCCTTTTCGAATCGAGGACAAAGCATTGATGTATCCATCTATATCACCTCTTTTAATAAACCTATTATATCACATAATATACATTTGATACAGACTATCACTTCAGTAATTTAATAACTTTAAAGATATTTCTTTTTAAATTACACTAGATTACTTAAAGTTAATTGGGGAACAATTGATTATCAGGCATTTTTGTTGAAAACTATAAAATTGTATGCAAAAAATCGATAACGCCTATAGAACATAATCTGTTCATAAGTATTACCGATTTGATGATAGACAAGTACGTCATTTATGTAAGTAGAGAGTAGCATCAGACAGAAAGGGCCGTACGGAGTCTTCCCGTTGTTAGGCCCATCGTAATGTCTATAAAGAAGTAGGAAAAGCACTTACATTTTAGTATAAAGATAAAGCTAGAGTGTCACTTTCACGATAAGTATGCAAAATCGCTTCAGAACCTACAACTTCAATACTAATAACAGTATCTAGACACGTTTTAATCATTTTTTTACCATTTACAATTTTGTGTTCAATCGTTCTGCGTAATAGTCTTAACAGCTTGGACATTGGTTGTGTATTCTCGGCGTTAAAGTAAACCGGAACCATCTTGTTCTCTAAAAGAATTGTCGTTTTCACTATTAATCACCTCGTTTATTGTTATAAGTAATTTGATTTCAAAAGTTGATATGTGTTAGCCTTTCGACTAACTTGACTTTATTGTAATCACCTTTCCTTAAAGAAAACTTAAAATTACATGATTTTCACCTAAAACCTGAGCATTAATTTTAAAGTGAGACACATAATGTTCATGAAGCTACATTAAAATCTACATACCATATTACTTATAATAATCATATATGGGTAAAAATGGAATATATTTCGTGAAACAATTGACAAAATTAAGCCTATAGTGCTACATTGGAATAGGTACTAAGAACCTTTATTGTATAATTTACTACATCATTGCCCTTTATATAGTTACAAAAGCTCACATGTCAGTATTGAAGGGAGAAGATGGACCTACATGTTAACTTTGAACTCTTCCAAAGAACCTATGATAACGTTGACAGACAAAGAACTGTTCTTTTTAGGCAATGTGCTTGGATTCGATCAGATCATGGGAATGGATAATCCGTTACAAGATAGTACAGTCGAAGAATTGGCTGATATATGGAAGCAAGCAAGTACATCTCTTGTACAAAAAGGATGTTTAACGATAGATAATCAAGATGAAATATCGCTTCACCCGCCAGATGCTTATTTACAAGGGAAATTCGTAGGCACTTACAAGCGTGGCTGTTGTATCCGTTACTTTTATGCTACAGATACGACTAATAAAGTGCGTGAAGGAAATAGCTATTTTACTCATGAGACAGTAGTCGATATTAAGCAAGCTTCTGCTTTGCCGGGAAGTTACACTTTAACAGAACTCGGAAGTCTGAACAAAGCATGTACTTTATTGTTACGACGAATGAAACTAAGTAATAATGCTATTGGAGAAATGCCTGCTTTAACTTTTTCAAAACATTGGTTTGATCAGTATTTTCATCATGGAGAACATATTCATTTAGAGAAGATTACAACAGAATTGACGCAAATGACAGGTGATTCAGAAGGTTCGCGTATTTTTGCCAAAGTGTTGCATAACTATAGTTTGCGTGCTGAAATTCAATTTTCTCAATGGGAAGAAGATAATTGGCAACGTCAAGGAGCCGTATTGTTAGCCGATCAGAATACGAATTGGATCGTTCGAATGAGTAATCAAGATGATGAAGATTGGGTAATTGCTGTTCCTGTAGATAAAAAGCAATTACGACGTATGTTACTTGATTGGGTGCAACAACCTGATCCTTCTTAAATTAAAAATCGACAATATAAAACCGAGCAGAATTGTGCTGTTCGGTTTTATATTGTCGATTTTGCTAAATAAATAAAAAAAAGTGATTCCATCCCTGTCTATATTGGGTAAATTGTTGAAGCACACGGTAGAATGCCTGTGTATACATATTTTATTCAAAAGGGGTGGAGCAAATGATGGAATCTACAATCAATATACATCGCTTTGCAGGAAAAACAGCGTTGGTTACCGGAGCAGGTTCTGGCATTGGTAAAGCGACGGCTCTTAAATTCGTAGCTGAAGGAGCGAATGTGATCTTATGTGATCTATCGCTTGAACGTATACGTGAAACAGAAGCAGAAGCAAATGCGATTCGTCCTGATGCAGCATTGGCTTTTGAGATGGATATTGCAAATGAAGAACAGGTAAAACATGCTATTCAAACAGGAGCCGAGCATTTTACCGGTCTGGATATCGTTTTCGCTAATGCAGGTATTAACGGAGTTCTTGCTCCAATAGATGAAATTAAATTTGAAGATTGGCAACGTACAATCAATACGAATTTGGGTGGTACTTTCCTTACCATCAAGTATGCGCTTCCTTTCTTAAAAGAGCATGGTGGTGGAAGTATTGTGATCACCAGTTCGATTAATGGTAACACGACATTTGCAAGCTTCGGTATGTCAGCATACAGTACTTCCAAAGCAGGGCAAGTTGCTTTTGCCAAAATGGCAGCTCTGGAACTGGCTAAATTTAAAGTACGTGTCAATGTAATCTGTCCGGGAGCGATCTCTACAAATATCGATCAAAGTACAGAAGTAAATGAGCTGGTACGAAATATAGCGATTCCTATCGAATTCCCACATGGTCGTCAACCGTTAGCTGGACAATCCGGTTCAGCAGATAATGTAGCAGATTTGGTCACATTCTTATCTTCTCCAGAAGCGGCTCATATTACAGGAGCACAGATTACGATTGATGGAGCCGAATCTCTATTGTGTTAATCTATTGCTGACTATCTAATTACAAAGATCAAATGATGATATCATATCAAGAAGCTCTGTTATAGGAGCTTCTTTTGTTATATTATCATGTCATTCTATCGATCGCTGTCAGTTAAATAGGTATAATGAAGATGATATATACAAACATTATAACAAAGAGGTGACTATCCTATGTTATCGTGGTTAGCAGAACAGAAAATCAATGAAGCCATACAACAAGGAGAATTTGATGATCTGGAAGGTAAAGGAAAACCGTTAGCACTGGAAGATTTATCTCATGTGCCTGAAGAATTAAGAGTGGCTTATAAAGTTATGAAAAATGCAGGTATTATTCCAGAGGAGTTACAATTGAGACAAGAGATGTTGACGTTAACCGATCTGATTGCAGTTTGTAAACATGCAGGTGAACGACAAGCGTTACATCGCAAATTGGATGAAAAAACGTTACGTTTACAACTAATTACTAGCCAGCGAGGGCTACAAGACAATGCTTCTTATCACCGCTATGAGCATCAAATTCGTAAGCGATTAACTTAATATCATACAGCATACTAGATATCTAAATAAAAATGATCAATCATATATCTACTATTTTAATGCTACTATCTTCATGATAGAACTGACTTGAATAGAAGAGTTTAAATCATTTTGTGCTAACCATCATTTTGATAAAAGTAGAACAAATAGTGCTTATATCGTCAGGCGCTTATAGAAAGGAATTATGTTTTGACTGAATTATTGAATTTGCCTGTAGATGCGTTGATTCCTGATTTGAAAATATATTTAGAGCAACAAGGAGTAGCCGTAGTCACAGCAGAACCCGGAGCAGGGAAAACGACTCGTATTCCTATCGCTTTATTACATGAACCGTGGTTACAAGGAAAGCGGATCATTATGCTAGAACCGCGGCGGGTAGCCGCTATTTCTGCGGCACGTTTTATGGCAGCTTCCTTAGGAGAGCAAGTAGGCGAAACGGTAGGTTATCGGGTGGCACTGGATAGCAAAGTAAGTCAGAATACAGTGATCGAAGTCGTTACTGAAGGGATTTTGACAGCGATGTTGCAGCATGATCCTTCATTAGAACAGATTGGTTTGATTATTTTTGATGAATTTCATGAGCGGAATCTGCATGCTGATCTAGGGCTTGCTCTAACGATAGAGAGCAGGTCTATTTTGCGTGAAGATTTAAGAGTGATAGTGATGTCAGCTACGATGGATCCTAAGCCTGTAGCTCATTTATTGGGAGATGCTCCTATACTGTCTAGTGCAGGTCGAACTTATCCTGTGCATACGTATTATGTACAGGGTGAATCGATTTTTAAAATGTATCAACGTCCTTATTCCGATTGGGCGAAAAAAGTAGCTAATACCATCCAAGAAGCATTACAACAACATGAAGGTGATATCCTAGTATTTTTGCCAGGTATACGTGAGATACGAGCTGTACAGCAAGAATGTAGATCCTCTATCGACTCGATCAATAATTCTATCGAATTGCTGATTCTACATGGTGGTATGACTGCATCGGAGCAAGATCAAGTGATTATTCCTTCTGCAAAAAAGATGCGTAAAGTAGTATTAGCTACTTCACTGGCTGAATCAAGTATTACGATTACAGGGATTCGGATTGTGATTGATAGTGGTCTGACCCGTATTCCTGTCTTTTCCGCTCGTACAGGGATGGAGCATCTAGCTACAGAACGTGTATCACAAGATAGTGCAGATCAGCGTAGAGGTAGAGCAGGGCGCACAGAAGCAGGTATATTTATCGACTGTGGAGTGAAGAAGAACAATCTCATTTAGCAACTACTCGTTCACCAGAGATTGTCCAAAGTGATCTAACATCTATGGCTTTGCATATTGCTGTCTGGGGAACTGATATAAAAGAATTAAGCTGGTTGGATCAGCCACCGCAAGCTGCTTATGAGCAAGCTTGTCAGTTGCTCATTGATTTGGAAGCATTAGACGAGCAGAAAGGCATTACAGCGCATGGACGTGAATTGTCCAAGCTACGTGTACATCCCCGTCTCGCTCATATGATTGTACATGCTATTCCTTTAGGCATGGTTCAACAAGCTTGTGATCTTGCGGCATTGTTGCAAGAACGTGATGTGTTATCTTTTCATGAAGCAGGTACAGATATGGAACATCGGGTACAGGCTCTTCAGGGTGATTCTTCTTATCAAGTAGATCCTAGAGCTATTCAGCGTATCAAAGAATGGAGTCGGCGTTTTGAACAACAGTCACGTCTGATTCAAGGGTATAATACTCCTAGCTCAATTGATCCTGATCTTTCCGCATCCAATACAGGGATGTTGTTATCGTTAGCTTATCCTGATCGTATCGCCAAAAATCGTGGTAATGGTACATTTCTATTACGTATAGGGCGTGGTGCTTCATTTGCTTCTTCTGCATATCGTTCTGACTATCTGACAACAGCTTCTTATATTGTAGCAGCACAATTAGATGATACAGGAACAGATAGTGTGATTCGACTAGCGGCTGAAGTGAGTGAATCACAACTTCGTCGAATACATGCCAATCATATTCAATCTGTACACCAAGTTGATTATGATGAAGAACGTGAATCAATATCTGCACGAATCGATACTTATCTAGGCGCAATCTTATTGCAATCGGTATCTGATCCTAAGCCTTCCGCAGAACAGATTCAATTAGCTATAATACATGCGATTCGTTATAAAGGTCTGGATAGCTTGAACTGGACCAAAGCTGCCATACAATGGAGAGAACGAATCTCTTTTATGCACCAGCTCGATCCTGATTATCCTGCAATGGATGATGGCACTTTATTAGCAGAAATGGATGAATGGTTACTTCCTTATATAGAAGGAATCCGTCGCTTTAACGAATTAAAAAAATTAAATCTAGCGGAATTATTGCTACATCGCTTATCCTGGGAACAACGACAAGCCATAGATAGACTAGCGCCGACACATATCGAAGTGCCTAGCGGATCACGTATTGCTGTGAACTATACTGATCCAAAGCGCCCGTTTATCGCTGTTAGATTACAGGAGCTATTTGGATGTATGACTACACCGATGATTGGTCATCATATTCCTTTGACGATACATTTATTATCTCCAGCAGGACGACCGGTACAGGTTACTAATGATTTGATCAGCTTTTGGCAACATGCTTATTTTGAGATTAAAAAAGACTTAAAAGGTAGATATCCCAAACATTATTGGCCAGATAATCCGTTAACAGCGGAACCTACACATCGTGTGAAACCTCGCCAATCTTAAATGCTAAGTGTCTAACTACAGAAATATTGATTTGTCAATACATTTTTTCTGATTCCGATTGAAGGTATCTAAGGACGGGTAATAACTTCACAGACAACCTTATAATAGTAACTTAAAGAAGGTTCATACTCGGGAGGTAATTACAAATGGATAAGAAAATTGTAGGTGTATTTAATACAGAACAAGAAGCTTCCAATTCGATTGAACAATTAAAAAGTCAGGGCTTTTCTTCCGAAGAAATCTCTGTTATTACTAAAGATCGCGAAGAGTTACGCAATATTACAGAAGAAACAGATACCAAAGCACCTGAAGGCGTAGCAACAGGCGCAACAACTGGTGGAGTGCTTGGAGGAACAGCAGGATTGTTAGCAGGTCTTGGAGCATTAGCGATTCCTGGTATCGGTCCAATTCTAGCAGCAGGTCCAATTGCAGCAACGATTACTGGTGCCGCTGTTGGAGCAGGCGCAGGCGGTCTTTTAGGTGGTTTGATCGGTATGGGTATTCCAGAAGATGAAGCTACAGAGTACCAAGATTATGTAAATAACGGTAAAATTCTTGTGTTAGTAGAAGATGACGATCGTTATGATAATGTATACGGTGTATTCCGTAATAACCGTACATTGAATGAAACACGTTACCGTGCAAAAGAAACGAGTACAACTACTCAAGGGCAACCTGAGACACGTACTACCGAAGATCCTAATGCATCCAAAGTGCACAAAGGTGTCGATAAAGATAGCCTAAATGATGATAGCCAGGGATCAGACAACAAATTAACTTCGTATTCTAATGGCGGTTACGGCGTATAATCGATAATAAATTATCTAAATAGATAGACAGCAGAGAAGCTTATCTTTGGTCAAATTATTGACTGGAGGTAAGCTTTTCGTCATTATTCTACTGGATTCGCTAATGAATTTCCCAAAAAAATGTGCATTAGGTTATAAATGCCCTGTTAGATTATCGTTAGAAGAGGTATACTGACAGTGAAAGGGTATGTATTATGTTCCCTTTACTATATCAATGAGGAGGTTATAATCATGGACGTACAAGATAAACTGACTCAGCCTACATCTGGTTCTGCAAAGGACAAAAAGAGAAATCGTCGTAAATGGATCAACAAATTACGCAACGAACTTCGTCTTCCAGGTGCACCGTCACCATCACCCAAAAATGAATCACAGCGTATGCCAACACCAACAATGTCTAATACAGCAAGCTGGGGTTGTGGGTCACGATTGACTTCATAAGACCGACTTATGAAGAAGTATTGAATATTCCTTCAGGAGTACATTATGACAAAAAAACCTAGATTAAGAGAAATCGAGATTCTGCGTGGTATGGCTTTTGCCGCTGTCGTGCTTCAGCATTCGATTGCTCATTTTTCTGTAGTCCCAGAATTGAAAATGGAGGATGGGGCTCGGCTTACTCTTTTGCTATTAGCGGCCAAATTTGCAGTACCGGCCTTTATTTTCATCACAGGGCTGGTGCTTTTTTATAACTATGAAGGCAAAATCAATTATGTATCGTTTGTACGTAAACGGTTTAAAGATATTATTGTGCCTTATCTGTTATGGTCTGTTATCTATTCGTTTATGGTAGGCATTTATAACCATCCCTTCTGGGAATCGATAACTACAATGATTCGCTTTTGGCTTACTGGCAAATCAAGTTACCATTTATGGTATATTGTGATGATTATTCCGATGTATTTATTGTTTCCACCTTTACGTATAGCTGTCAGAAAAATAGTGAAATGGGTCAATGGTCAACGAAAACGTGCATGGTTACTGATCATCGGATTGATTGCTGGATATGAGCTTATTTTATTCGCAAGACCTTTGATTACGGATACCGCAACATCGTTGCATATTCCGGTAATTAGTGCCTATTTTACAACCTATGCTGATCGTAATGTGATCTACTATTTATTTTATTTTCTATTAGGTGCCTTGGCTGGATTACATATAAATGTGTTCCTGGATATCCTAAAACGGGTTAAATTTCCTGTGATAGTGATATGCGGGTTGTTTGCGGTGTATTATACAGGGCTCGTTTTAGGGCATTTTCCTCCAGAAGCTCCATTTGGTCGACGTTTTATAGCATTAACATTATTACAACCAGCTATGGGATTGTTTTTGATTGCTTTTCTAGCGTTGATCTATATTGTAGCTTTGAGTATTCAATCTAATGGTGGTACGTATCATCGACAATTATGGATCACATTGAGTCGTTACTCATATGGTGGTTATTTAGCTCATGCTTTAATGTTGAGAATCAGTTATATTATTGAAGAATCATTATTAGCAGGAATGAATATTACGATTAGAATGTTATTGGTATGGATTATTACACTTGTTTTATCGGTACTGGTAACCTATGTGATCTCGCATATTCCTTATGGACACTGGTTAACAGGTATGTCGTTACGTAAAAAGCGTGAAGTTAAAATATGATCATAAAAAAAGCAGACATCGGTCTACAATCGATGTCTGCTTTTTTCTGTATATCTACTAAAGGATATACGCCAAGACGTAGATTTTTCAAGGGTTTAGATCACTAAAGTTGAAACTGATAGTTGATCCAGTTTATAGTATAAATATGGAATGAATATTCATTCCGCTCTTATTAAGGTAATAATTAAGACAGGGATTATGTAAAAAATATGATGATGAATTTTAAAAAGTATAGAACATGCATATAACGAATACGGAAGGGGTGAAGTCAATGGAAGCTACATTAAACAAACAAGATTTAATTTTATCAGCGGCTCTTTCTTTATTTGCTGATCGTGGATTTGATGGCACCACAGTGCCTATGATTGCAGAAGCTGCCAAAGTTGGAGCAGGGACGATTTATCGTTATTTTGAAAATAAAGAAGCGCTGGTGAATACATTGTTCAAGCAAGGTACATTGGCATTAACAGAAGCTACAGTAGGTCAATTGTATCAAGAAGGCGACGATGTTCGAACACAGTTCAGGCATTTTTTTTATGGAATGGTTACCTTTGCCAAGCAAGATATTAACGGACTGCACTTTCTGGTTACTCATGCACAGGGATGGTATTTAACTCTAGAAAATAAACAATTATTTGAACAGTTACAAAAAGGATTATATGCCTTTTGTGATTATGGAATCGAACAAAAAATGATTCGTTCTATGTCATCACCTGTATTAATAGCAATTGTATTTGGAGCTTTCAAAGAATTGTATAATGCCGTTCGTCTGGGAGGCGTCGTATTATCCGCAGAATTGATAGAGCAAGTGGAAGAATGTTGTTGGAACGCTATTGAATATAAGAAATAAGGAGGAATCATAATGACCACCTATACTGATATTCCGCAACCGAAAAAAGAAGGCTCACTTGGCAATTTACACTTACTTGATGCAGAGACACCGTTACAGTCTATTATCAAATTATCTTATGAATACGGACCGATTTTTCGTATGCAATTGCCAGGAAGAGAACAGATTTATCTTTCCGGCCATCGGTTAGTAAAAGAAGCTTGTGACGAATCTCGATTTGATAAAAATATATGGACTCCGCTTCAAAATGTGCGCCCATTCACAGGAGATGGATTATTCACAAGCTGGACACATGAACCTAATTGGAAAAAAGCTCATCACATCTTACTTCCTAGCTTCAGCCAACGGGCTATGCAAGGATATCAGAACATGATGGTGGATATCGCCAGTCAATTGGTTCAGAAATGGGCGCGTTTGAATCCTAATGAAAGTGTCAACGTTCCTGAAGATATGACTCGATTGACACTGGATACGATTGGATTATGTGGATTCAATTATCGTTTTAACAGCTTTTACCGCGATCAACCTCATCCTTTCATTGTAAGTATGAGTCGTGCTCTTGAAGAAGCGATGGGTCAATTGCAAAATGTAGACAGCCAAGATAACTTAACGATAGATCGTAAGCAACAGCACAAGGAAGATATTGAACACATGTTTGCTACCGTAGATCAAATGATTGCAGAGCGTCGTGCAGGAATAACAGAAGGTAAAGACGATCTGCTATCTCATATGCTCAATGGTAAAGATCCAGAGACAGGTGAAACCTTAGACGATGAAAATATTCGTTATCAGATGATTACGTTCCTGATTGCCGGGCATGAGACAACAAGTGGACTGTTATCGTTTGCTATTTACTATTTGCTCAAAAATAAAGATAAATTGCAAAAAGCATATGAAGAAGTAGATCGCATACTCGTTGATCCAGTGCCGTCGTATAAGCAAGTGCGACAATTGGATTATGTGCGTATGATTTTGAATGAAGCTTTGCGTCTATGGCCAACAGCACCTGCATTTTCTCTATATGCTAAAGAAGATACGGTATTAGGTGGTCAATATCATTTGAATAAAGGCGATGCAGTCAGTGTATTGATTCCTAAGTTACACCGTGATACAGAAGCATGGGGCGAAGATGTAGAAGAATTCCGTCCTGAACGTTTTGAAGATGATAGTCAAGTACCTCATCATGCTTACAAACCGTTTGGAAATGGACAACGTGCATGTATCGGGCAACAATTTGCTATGCATGAAGCTACTATGGTACTGGGTATGGTATTGAAGCATTTTGAATTAATAGATCATACTGATTACCAGCTCAAAATCAAAGAATCTTTAACACTCAAGCCAGAACATTTCACCATGCAAGTCAAAGTACGTAAAAGTCCGACAGCTGTGGCAGTTATGGAAAAAGCCAATCAAGAACAAGAAAAAGCTCAAAAAATCGAAGCCGATCCTCAATTAGCAGGTCATCATACACCGCTACTGGTCTTATACGGTTCTAATCTAGGTACCGCAGAAGGCATAGCACGTGAATTAGCAGAAACCGGTCATTATCTAGGGTTCCGTAGTGAAGTGGCTACACTGGATAATTACGCAGCCAAACTTCCAACTGAAGGCGCGGTGCTGATCGTCTCTGCTTCGTACAATGGTAATCCACCGGATAATGCGAAGTACTTTGTAGATTGGTTGCAAGGAGCAGAAGCAGGCGAATTACAAGGTGTGAAATATGCAGTGTTTGGCTGTGGAGATCATAACTGGGCAAGTACGTATCAGAAAATCCCGCATTTGATTGATCAACGATTAGCTGAACTAGGAGCAGGGCGTATATATGAAGCAGGTGAAGGCGATGCCAGTGATGATTTTGAAAAGCAATTAGATGATTGGAAAGAGAAGCTATGGCCGCAATTGATGGGTGCTTTTGACTTGAATTATAACGGTGGAGAAAAGAAAGAGCATAGTAATCTATCCGTTAGTTTTGTAAGTGGCATGGTAGGTACACCGCTTGCAGAGACATATGATGCTTTTCATTCGGAAATTCTAGAAAATCGTGAACTACAGTATCATGATAGTGGACGCAGTACACGTCATATAGAAGTGTCTTTGCCTGCTGAAGCAACGTATCATGAAGGCGATCATCTAGGAATATTACCGCAGAATCCAGCCAGTCTGATCAAGCGAGTAACAGAACGTTTTCATTTGAAATTATCAGATCATTTATTGCTAAAAGGCAGTGGACGCAGTGCAGCTCACTTACCGTTAGAACGTCCTGTAAGCTTACCGGACTTGCTAGGACACAGCGTAGAATTACAAGATGCAGCCACACGCGCACAGATTCGAGAAGTTGCTGCTTATACGGTATGTCCTCCACATCGCAAAGAATTAGAAGCTTTATTAGATGAAGAAACCTATAAAACAGAAGTGCTTGCTAAGCGAATTACGATGTTAGATTTGATTGAAAAGTATGAAGCTTGCGAAATTCCATTTGATCGTTTCTTAGAATTGTTACCACCACTCAAACCACGTTACTATTCAATATCTAGTTCGCCCAAAGCGTATCCTGATCGAATTAGTATTACAGTCAGTGTAGTACGCGGGGCAGCACGTAGTGGTCAGGGAGAATACCGTGGTATCGCTTCTAATTACCTTGCCGAGCAATCGATCGGATCATCTGTTGTGATGTTTATTCGTAGACCACAATCAGGATTCCAATTACCGAAAGATCCAGCTACACCTATTATTATGGTAGGACCTGGAACAGGTATCGCTCCTTTCCGCGGATTTTTGCAAGCAAGAGAAGCGTTACAACAAGAAGGTAATACACTCGGTCAAGCTCACTTGTACTTTGGTTGCCGTCATCCCGAACATGACTTTTTGTATCGAGAAGAGTTAGAAAAATATGCAAGTGAAGGCATTGTCACATTGCATACTGCATTTTCTCGTGAAAAAGAAGAAGTGAAAGTATATGTTCAACATCAAATGAAAAAAGATAGTCATTTATTAATCGAACTGATCGATCAAGGTGCTCATTTCTATATCTGTGGGGATGGAACCAAAATGGCTCCTGATGTAGAACAGACATTATGTGAAGCTTATCAAGAAGTGCATAAAGTGAATCAAGAACAATCTGTTCAATGGCTAGACCAATTACTAAGTAAAGGTCAATATGCCAAAGATGTATGGACAGGAATCTAAAATAAGCAAAAATCTAAAAAAATATTATCATCCTTTGTAAATCACACCTTCAATATTCATATCAGCTTGTTCTTGGACAGGTTGGAGTGAATAATTGAAGGTGTTTTTTCATTTTTTATGTGGTGTGTTCAATCAACGATATCTCATGATTAAACATATAGATTTTACGAATATAATTCCATACTATAAGATTATTTAAATACATGAAAAATTCATAATAATTAACTGATAATATATCTGAACAAATAGAAGACATTGATAATAGTTTTATCATTACATAACGAAAAATAGGAAGAAACAGGATAAGAACGATTGAAAATAGACGGAAATAAACAGGAAGAATAGAATAGCAAAACGTGAAATAGTACTCCAATAACTATTATTATAATTATTTCAATATATGAAAAATTCATAATAGAAAAAATCAAAAATCTCGTATCAACCGTGACATCTAAAATCCCAAAATCATTAAAGACACAAATCACAAATATATGACTATCCATTCCGCTTGTATTACAGTTGTTATTGACTTTACTTATGTCATTACAGACTGCTTAACTTTTCAAACCAGTGAAAATTTCATATAATAGAACATGGACAGATGTTCTGATGGGTTAACCCTTTGGATAACGGGTCACATACCAGTATGCAGAAGGGGGACGAGGAAATGGCATTTATGATCGCACAACGAGCCTTTATCAAATTATATCTAATTTCTATGGTTGAAGAACATCATGGGTATGGATATGAGATGCTAGAAGAGATGAAAGCACGATTTGAGTCGTTTGGTTATTCTCCTCCACAGAGCGAAATTTATCGGGCTTTGCACGAATTGGTGCATGATGGTGTGCTTTACCGAACCAAGCAATTGAAAGGGAATGATCCCAAAGTAGATTTTCAAGAGATTGTTATCTATCACTTTACCGATGATGGACATGAGAAAGCGAATCTCTACAAAAAACAAGTCAAAGTGGATCTCGATCGTTGTATTGGTATGCTCACCAAAGCCGCCACAGACAATTATAAATAAAGTCCTAAAAGGATTAATCTGCAAGAAACAAAGCAACCTCCTTGCCGGAAAGTTAAAATCATTTAATTTAAAACGAAGGGAAGGAATACAATCATGACTGAACGTAAATTAAAGTGGGGCATTATGAGCACCGCCGGGATTGCTGTAAGCGCCGTCATCCCTTCTATTCATGAGTCATTACGTAATGAGACACTGGCTATCGCAAGTCGCTCTCTAGAACTGGCACAAGTGGTTGCAGAACAATGTAATATTCCAAGAGCTTATGGTAGTTATGAAGAATTATTAGCAGATCCTGATATTGATGCAGTCTATATCCCATTGCCGAACCATTTGCACAAAGAATGGACGATCAAGTCTGCGGAAGCCGGCAAGCATGTATTATGCGAAAAGCCTGCGGCACTGGATGCACAGGAAGCGGCTGAAATGGTAGATGTCTGTCGCAAGTCAGGCGTACTATTTGCTGAAGGATTTATGTATCGTTATCATCCCAAGCATGCACGTGTGCGGGATATTATTGAATCAGGTGAAATAGGAACGATTCGTTCGATGCATGGACGATTCACATCTAACAATGCTGAAGATATTGATAATGTGCGCTATCGTCGTGAAATGGGTGGCGGTTCGTTATACGATCTGGGTGTCTATCCTGTATCTGCTGCGCGTATGTACTTTGGATCAGAACCTGTCGCAGTGACGGTTCAAGGTTTCTTTTCTGCCAAGCATGATCATGTTGATATGATGGCTTCCGGTCTGATTGAATTTCCCGGATCAGCGGCGTTAACATTTGAATGTGGAATGTGGGCGTACCCTAGCTGTGCTCTAGAAATTGTAGGTACCAAAGGACGGATCAAATTACCGTATGCTTTTGGACGCAATGATAGCGAAGGCGAGCCTCAAGTGATGATCTATACCGATGAAGGTAAACGCGAAGAAAATGTACAAGTAGCGAATCATTTCGCTCTTCAAGTCGATGCGTTCGCGGCGGCTGTCATCGATGGCACACCATTGCCTTACAGCCCTGAAGATGCTATTCGCAATACAAAAGTAATCGCGGCATGCCTAGAATCTGCTAAACGCGGAGAA
Organism: Paenibacillus sp. KACC 21273; assembly: GCF_028736095.1. Classification (NCBI taxonomy): domain Bacteria; kingdom Bacillati; phylum Bacillota; class Bacilli; order Caryophanales; family Paenibacillaceae; genus Paenibacillus; species Paenibacillus sp. KACC 21273. Next base: position 3,283,797 of record NZ_CP117876.1, on the reverse strand, counting down.
AAAATCCGTTTGGTTTAGCGTTTGGCAATATAAACGCTAATTCTTCTAATGAAAAGTGATTTTTGCAACGCAAAATATCTTACATTAAGCGTTTGGCAATATAAACGCGACTTCTCTAATAAAAAGTGATTTTCGCCAAGCAGACTATCTTACATCTTACAATAAGAAAAGGGGAATTTGTTCATGTCTAATCTTACCAGCGCTTCTGAACAATCGTATCAAGGAGAACCTGCTATTGTATTGACGTATGCTAAGCAAGAAGCGATTGTATTACCAGCGATTGGAGCCAATCTTATTGCTTATCGTGATCATGAAAAAGGATATCGTTTTTTGCGTGAACCCAAAGAAAATGAGATGGATGCTTTTCGTGCTAATCCAGGGGTAAATGGGATTCCCGTTCTTTTCCCACCGAATCGCTATGAAGATGGAACATTTACATGGAATGGCAAAACATATACTTTCCCGATCAATGAAGTAGAAACACATAATCATTTGCATGGATTTTTGCATACCATTCCTTGGAATGTGGATGTGTACGAAGCTAATGAACAATCCAGTTCTGTATTGCTTAGTGTAAGTGTAGATGAACACCATGAAGTATATAAATATTTCCCACATCAATTTACAGTGAAGTTGAAATATACATTGTCTGTCGATGGATTGTTGCAACAAATACAAATCCGCAATGACGGCGCAGAAGATATGCCAGTGATGCTTGCTTTCCATACCGCGTTAAATGCTCCTTTTGCGAAAGATAGTTCGTCAGAAGATATGTCATTTAAAGCGACTATTGGTAAGCGTTATCAGATGACAGAGCGTATGTTACCAACTGGCGAATTCCAACCATTGTCAGCATGGGAAGAACAGTTCCAAGCAGATGGAGCGAATCCTTCTGGTGAAGAAGCAGACAATCACTATACAGCTGTACCTCAGCGTGGACGTAACTTTACCGAAATTACAGATACACGTCTGGGTGTAACATTAGTCTATGATGTAGGAACAGCATATAAGCACTGGATGATCTGGAACAATATTGCGTGTGGTGAATTTATCTGCCCTGAGCCACAGACTAATCTGGTGAATGCACCTAATGTAGATCTACCTGATGATGAAAAAGGATTATACCGTCTACAACAAGGTGAAATCTGGGAAGAAAGTTCTCGTTTGTATACCATTCAGAAGTAACAGATATAGCAGTGTTCTGGGAAGTGAACTTGAACATAATATCAAAAACGCTATCGATAGATTGATAGCGTTTTTTTATGCTTTTTTACAGCGGTTTATAAATTTACATTGCGTTAATATTAGTGAGGTTTAGAATTCACAAATGATCGGTATATTGAATATGGTTGTTGATACATATATTTTCTAATTGATAAAAAAGGGGATTTGTACAAAATGAAACAAACGATGAAAAAAATGATTACGATTGCGGCGCTTGCTGGAATCACATTGACAGGTGGAGTATCGCAGACTGCACTTGCTCAGGATGATGGCATGACCGCTTTGAATCAACCGGCTAAAGTAAAAAATGTTATTTTCTTAATTGGTGATGGTATGGGGCCTTCTTATATGACTGCTTACCGTTACTTTAAAGATAACCCTGCAACAAAAACAGTTGAGAAAACAGCTTTTGATGCTTATCTTGTAGGGGCGCAGACTACATATCCTGAAGACGATGCAGAAAATATTACCGATTCGGCTTCAGCTGCAACAGCAATGTCAGGCGGAGTCAAAACATACAATGCTGCAATCGCAGTAGATAACGACAAATCCAACGTCAAAACGGTGTTGGAACAAGCGAAAGAAAACGGTAAGTCTACCGGGCTTGTAGCAACTTCGGAGATCACACATGCGACTCCAGCGGCTTTTGGTGCTCATGATCCGAGTCGTAAAAATATGGCTGGAATTGCTGATGATTATTTTGATGAAATGATCAATGGTAAGCATAAAGTTGATGTACTGCTAGGTGGAGGAAAAGACTATTTTGTACGTAAAGACCGTAATCTAACGGAAGAGTTCAAAAAAGCGGGCTATTCTTATGTAACAGATCGCAATGGCTTGTTGAACAATAATACTACTCAATTGCTAGGATTGTTCGCTCCAGGTGGATTGGACAAAGCGATTGATCGCACGAACAAAACACCTTCATTAGAAGAGATGACCAATGCAGCGATCAAACGTCTGGATCAAAATGATAAAGGATTCTTCTTGATGGTAGAAGGCAGTCAGATCGACTGGGCAGGTCATGATAATGATGTGGTTGGCGCAATGAGCGAAATGGGCGATTTCGAAAAAGCGTACAAAGCAGCAATCGACTTTGCTAAAAAAGATGGTGAAACATTAGTCGTAGCAACAGCAGATCACTCTACAGGCGGAATGACATTAGGTGCTGGTGGTGAATATAATTTCAAAGTAGAATCGTTAAAAGCAGCTAAACGTACACCTGACTTTATGGCGAATGAAATCGCGAAAGGTGCCAATGTAAAAAGCACACTAAGAAAATATATCTCTATCCCGTTAACCGCAGCAGAGATTCAATCTGTACAAAAAGCAGCTGTGAAAAAAGATGTAACTACTATTGATAATGCGATTGAGAAGATTTTTGATACGCGTTCCTTTACAGGGTGGACAACAGGCGGACATACAGGTGAAGATGTTCCTGTATATGCTTTTGGCCCACAAAAAGAAAGATTTGCTGGCTTAATCGATAATACAGATAACGCTAAAATTATCTTTTCTTTATTAAAACAATAATCATTGTACATGAATAAATAAACAAATGAACAAGCTCTCTTCTTACCTTGCAGACGTAATAGTCGAAGGTAGGGATGGGGCTTGTTTTTTTGCTTTTGATAGATCATGTTGAAGTAATTTAGACATCTAAATGAAGTAAATGAAACGAAAAAATCTAAATCGTAATTATTTTGTTTAAATAGGTTGACAAGAGGAATAGCATAGGAGTAAAGTTATTCAGGTGGTATTCGTAAAAATTACGATAAGAACGGAAACAATGAAAGGAGCGCTATATCTTGTTATTAGCTTCGATGCAAGACGTTATCTTTGGATATGATCGTGAACCGGTAGTTAATCGATTATCGATGGAAATATATAGTAATGAATTTTTGGCGTTAAGCGGCCCCAATGGTGCTGCCAAAACCACGTCACTCAAATTATTGTTAGGCATATTAAAACCTTGGAGTGGACAAGTACAGATTAAGCGCAATGAAAAAGGATCCAAACCTGTAATCGGTTATGTACCTCAGCAGGTATCTTCATTTAATAGTGGATTTCCAAGTACAGTCTATGAACTGGTTCGTTCCGGTTGTCATATGAATCTTGGATTATTTCGACGCTTTGGCCCTCAGCAAGCTCAATTGGTTCAATCTTCACTAGAAGCGGTAGGCATGTGGGAATTGCGCGATCGTAAAATAGGAGAATTATCTGGCGGACAAAAGCAACGTGTCTGTATCGCTCGTGCACTTGCTCAAGAACCCGATGTTTTGATTCTGGATGAACCGACAACAGGGATGGATTTGGAAAGCCGTAAAGGATTTTATGAATTGATGCGTCATCATGTGCAAAAACATGGACGTACTGTAGTGATGGTAACACACGGACTAGAAGAAGCAGAGCCGTATTTGGATCGTATTATTCGTTTGGAGAGAGAGGAGGGTGGAGGATGGGCATGTTTGACTACGAGTTCATGCAGCGCGCGTTTTGGGCCGGAGGAATGATTGCTGTTATCGCTCCACTGCTCGGCGTTTACCTTGTTTTGCGCAGACAGGTATTAATGGCTGATACGCTTTCCCACGTATCTTTGGCAGGCGTAGCGATAGGTGCTGTACTTGGTTTCAACCCATCAATTGGTGGATTTATTATCGCTTTATTAGGCTCATTGATTATCGAACGATTAAGACGTAATTTTCGTGGATATGGAGAAGTATCTGTGGCTGTGATTATGACAGGTGGTCTAGCACTGGCATTGGTATTAATGAGTATGAGCTCATCGTTAACCCGTAGCTTTAGTTCTTATCTCTTTGGTTCGATTGTAGCCGTCAGCACCACGCAACTATGGATTATAGGCACTGTCTTTGCACTTGTTATTATTTACTGGGTAAGTATGAGACGTCCATTATATAACCTAACATTTGATGAAGAAACTGCACAGATCGGTGGTACTCATGTACGCTGGTTATCACAGACATTTGCTGTATTAACAGGAATGACCGTAGCAGCAGCGATGCCGATTGTAGGCGTGTTGTTAGTATCTGCTTTGATGGCTTTACCGGCTGCTCTAGCGCTTCGATTTGCCAAAGGATTTACATCTGCACTTATTATTGCTGTAGCGATTGGTCTGATCGGCATGTTCGGAGGATTAACGACTTCGTATTATGTGAATACCCCGCCCGGTGCTACAGTAGCGCTATTACTGCTTACGTTCTTATTAGTAGGCATGGGGATTCAACGTATCTATTATCGCTTAAATCGTAACAACAGTGATGGATATACACCTGATATTGATAGTCGCCGATTCTGGCAACGACAAAATCGTAGCGAGCAAAATAGCAAAGTGAAAACACAAGTGTTGAATAAACGATAAATCCTATCAACACATATCATATATAAATAAAGAGGAATCAGGAGAGGTGAGTGATTACACATGAATATGAAAAAAAAGAGTTGGATCAAACTTCCTTTAATCGCTTTGTTAAGTATGAGTACGTTGCTGGCAGCTTGTGGTAATAATTCCGATTCAGCATCATCAACAGCAGGTACGAGTAGTTCTACCGCAAGTGGAGATAAGTTACATATCGTGACTAGCTTTTATCCAATGCAAGAATTCACTTCCAAAGTTGCCGGTGATCTAGCCGATGTACAGGTGTTAGTTCCTGCAGGTACAGAACCTCATGATTGGGAACCTACTGCTCAAGATATCGCTAAAATGACCGATGCTGATATGCTCGTATATAACGGTGGTGGCGTAGAGTCATGGATCGATCAAGTGAAAGATACATTAGGAGATAGTGGTCCCAAATTAGTCGATGCAAGTAACGGGATTCAACTGATGGCAAGTACAGAAGAAGAACATGAAGGCGAAGAAGCAGGTCATGAAGAAGAACATGCTACTGAAGAAGCTCATGATCATGGAGAATTTGATCCGCATGTGTGGTTGTCTCCTATCCAGGCACAGACTGAAGTACGTAATATCGAAACTGGTTTGACTGCGCTTGATCCTAACCATGCAGCCGATTATAAAAAGAATGCAGATGCGTATATTGCAGAACTGCAAAAGTTAGATGCTGAATACAAAGCAGGTCTATCTAACGTAAAACGCAAAGACTTTATTACGCAACATGCTGCTTTTGCTTATTTGGCCCATGATTACGGTCTGACTCAAGTACCGATTGCAGGTCTATCCCCTGAACAAGAACCATCCGCTGAAGCAATGGCTAAAATCGTAGATTTTGCTAAACAAAATAATGTAAAAACGATTTTCTTTGAAACATTGGTTTCTTCTAATGTAGCCAAAACAATTGCAGATGAAGTCGGTGCCAAAACGGCTGTACTGAATCCATTAGAAGGCTTAACAAGTGAAGAAACGTCTGCTGGTGAAAATTACATCTCAGTCATGCGTACTAACTTAGCAGCGCTTGAAAAAGCTTTAAATGAATAATAACGTATGTATACGTTAATGTTTGCGTTGCGTTTATCATTATATATCTAATCTTAAAGACAGTTTCTCTATCGTATATAGAGGCTGTCTTTTTTGTTATACATAGAGATGTGTAAGGCGTTATCAAAAATATCGATCAGATGGTGAAAGAAAATTTTATGAACAATTTTACATATTTTATTAGTTGCAAAGATTGACTTCATTCGTAACGGGGTATAAAATAGTAAGTATAAGAACTACAGAGTTTCGTGAGTACTATAAAGTTTTTAGGCGTTTCAATAGAGAGAAAATGTGTGAAAGTATAGTGCAGAAGAGGTTATGAATTATGGTAGAAGAACGTAAACGTTTGATTCTTGTAGCAGGAGGGCAGTTGTTTGCAGAAAAAGGTTATTTCTCAACAACTGTGCAGGATATAGCAGAACAATGTAATATGTCCAAAGCCTCGATCTATAAGTTATTTGAATCGAAAGAAGACATTTTGTTGCAGATTGTGAAGCAGATGCATGAAGAGATTTTATTAGCAGCGAATCGATTACATTTTGAAGATCATGTATCACCCAAAGAACAATTTACGCAGAAACTCGTAGTACAATTTCAAGAATTTGTGTTAAAGCATGAGTTTTTTTTAGTATTGAATCAGACTATGCCACTAGAGTTAAGCACACAAATTCGCACAGCGATGTTACAGTTCAAGCGCACCATGTTGAACTGGCAAAAAGAAGCGATCCTTCAGGCTTTTGGGAACAAAGTAGAGCCGATTGTGTGGGATTTAGCCCTGTGTATGCAAGGAATTGTGAAAGAATTTATGTTTTTATTACGTTGGAACAACAACACTGTTTTTGAGTTGTCTGCTTTATCTGAATTTGTTGTTGAAAGTCTGGAAGCTATGATCCAAAAACATAGTCACAGTGTGCCTTTAGTTACCGAGCAAATGGCGCAACAATTCGATTTGTCTGTTCCAGATGTTAGACAGAAGTATTTTGGCGAAAGTGAATGGCGTAAAGTGATGCGAGAACTAAATCTAGCGATTCATCAACGTTCGCCTGAATCTAATCGTCCTGATCTGATTGCCGCAACTGAAAGATTAAACACAGAACGCAAAAAGGTTATACCACAAACATTTATGATGGAAGCATTAATCGCATATTTACAGAAGAGAGAAGAGCTTCAACAGGAAGTAGCTCAACTACAACATGTATATCGTGCAACATGGGAGGAAAAGAAAGATGGAGAATATCTCAACACAGAATAAGCCGAAATTAAACGTTACGCTTATTGTTGCTATTATGCTAGCAGGTGCTTTTGTAGCCATACTGAATCAGACGCTACTGGTCACTGCATTACCGCATATTATGGCTGATCTGAATATTGATGCAACAGCAGCCCAATGGTTAACAACGATTTTTATGTTAGTCAACGGAATTATGATTCCAATTACAGCGTATTTGATTGATAAATTTTCAACACGGGCGCTTTTTATTACGTCTGTAGGATTATTTGCATTAGGAACATTCATCGCAGCGATTTCACCTAACTTTGGAACATTGTTAGTAGGTCGTGTCGTACAGGCAGCAGGAGCAGGTATTATTATGCCGCTGATGCAAACTGTATTTTTAGTTATTTTTCCAAAAGAAAAACGTGGTGCCGCAATGGGTATGATCGGTCTGGTCATTTCATTTGCCCCGGCTATCGGACCTACATTGTCAGGTTGGATCGTAGATTCTTACTCATGGCGTACACTGTTCTACATTATTTTACCTATCGCAGTGATCGACCTTGTGATTGCTGTATTTGCTCTCAAAAATGTAAGTGAACTTCGTAATCCTAAGCTAGATATGACTTCAGTAACGTTATCGACACTTGGATTCGGTGGTTTACTGTACGGATTCAGTAGTGCTTCCAAAGGCTGGAGTGATCCAACTGTTATTATTAGTATTTTAATAGGTGCAATCAGTTTGTATCTATTTGTAACTCGTCAATTCAAGTTAAAAGAACCATTGTTAGAATTCCGCGTATTTAAAGATCGTGTATTTACCGTTTCGATGATTATTACAGTAATCGTATTTACCGCGATGATCGGTGCATCAACATTGATGCCTTTGTATATTCAAAATGCACGTCATATGTCGGCATTACATTCAGGATTGATTGTGTTACCTGGTGCGATCTTAATGGGAATTATGTCGCCGATTACAGGACGTATTTTTGATAAATACGGTGCGAAAGTAATCAGTACGATCGGTCTGGTGTTAATGGCGGGTGGAACGATTCCATTTGCGTTCTTAACGTCTACCACTTCGATTACTTATATTACGATTATGTTTACATTGCGCATGTTCGGGATGTCGATGGTATTGATGCCTGTAACAACAGCAGGTCTGAACCAATTGCCTACACATCTGTTATCTCACGCATCAGCGATGAATAATACATTACGTCAAGTTGGTGGCTCAATCGGAACAGCCGTATTGATTACAATTTTGACGAATGCTAGTTCTTCATCTGCTCTATTAGGAAATTCTACTGAAAATGCTTTGATTCATGGTACCAATATGGCATTTTTAGTGGCTTCGGGCTTATCGGTGTTAGCATTAATTTTAATTTTCTTCTTAAAAGAACCACCACATAAACGTACAGCTTCACAAGAAGAAAAAGCTTCATCGTCTCAAATGAGCAACAAACGCAAAGCTGTTTCTCAATCATAAAATAGCTTGTAATACAGATAGACAAAATACCTATTGTTCACATTCGTTGTAGGATGACAATAGGTATTTTAATATACTTAATTATTTTTAGTATATTACTTGCATAAAATTGAATTGGTTACTATAATATATATAGTCACATTAAATAATATGAACGATAAAGAGAATAGGAGAGATATCCTTTGAATACAAAATACAAATCTTTATTTGAACCTTTCCAACTGAATGACGGTATCGAATTAAAAAATCGTATTGTCCTTGCTCCTATGACACATTTTTCTTCTAATACAGATGCTACTGTATCTGATGCAGAACTTGAATATTATGCACGCCGTACAGCAGGTGTAGGCTTGGCTGTAACAGCGGTTGCTTATGTAACCAAAGGCGGTATCGGTTTCCAAAATCAATTCGGCGCAACAGGTGCTGAATTTACAGAAGGTCTACGCAAACTAGCGACAACGTTGAAATCTAACGGTGCCAAAGCTGTTTTGCAAATTTTCCATGCTGGTCGTCTAAGCCCTCCTGATCTAGTGAATGGCGATGTAGCGGCTCCAAGTGCTATTCCCACAGATCGTACGAATGATGGTACAGAAGCTCCAGCTCCTCGTGAATTGTCAGCTCAAGAAATCGATGATATCATTGTTGATTTTGGTAAAGCAACTGCAAATGCAATTGAAGCTGGATTTGACGGTGTAGAGATTCATGGTGCTAACGGATACTTGGTGCAACAATTCTTTTCCCCACATGCGAACCGTCGTGAAGACAAATGGGGCGGAAGCTTAGAAAAACGTCTGACTTTCCCATTAGCTGTGGTAGACGAAGTACAACGCGCAGTCAAAGAACATGCTAAAGGACCTTTTATCGTAGGCTACCGTTTCTCTCCAGAAGAACCAGAAACACCTGGTATCACAATGGCGGATACATTGACATTGATCGATGCGCTAGCTGAGAAAAACTTGAGCTACTTGCATGTATCTCTTATGGAATATGCTTCTACTCCACGGCGTGGTGTCGATGACAAACGCTCCCGTCTTGAAATTATTCAAGAACGTGTAGGCGCTAAAGTTCCTGTTATCGGTGTAGGTGCTGTTAATACACCTGACGATGCATTAAACGTATTGAATACGGGTGTACCATTGGTAGCACTTGGACGCGAATTGATCGTAGATCCAGACTGGGTAGAAAAAGTAGAATCCGGTCGTGAGTCAGAAATCGATTATTCGTTAACTAAGCATGATCAAGATCGTCTGGTCGTTCCAGATCCATTGTGGAACTCTATCATGTCTATGACTGGTTGGTTCCCGGTGAAAGATGCAGAAGAATCAAGCACATTAACGAAATAAGCATGCAATATACAGACTGTTCTTTTTCTGCTACGGTAGAAGAAGGGCAGTCTTTTTTATGATGTAAAACGAATATATATTATGAATAGATAGCTGTTATTGGCTTAGACAGAAGACATATAGAATTGTAAAGAAAGAAGGAAAATAGCAATGATCTATGATTACCATGTTCATACAAATCATTCGTTTGATTCACGCGCTGTGATGAGTGACGTATGTGCAGAAGCAGTAGAGCGTGGACTGCAAGAGATTTGTTTTACAGAACATTATGCAGTCAATCCTGTATTGCCTACGTACGGGCATTTAGACTTTACACAGTATTTGGCAGAGATCGAAAGGTGTAAACAGCAATATGAAGGAAAGTTAATCATCAAAGCAGGCATTGAATTGTGTGAACCTCATTATATGCAGACGCAATACGAAGAAGCACTGGCGCATCAACCGCTCGATTTTATTCTCGGATCTGTACATAATATGAACGAACGCAAGCTAAGACTTTTCCTTGCTCAAGAAGGTATCGATCATTATGAATTGTATTTTAGAGAAGTATTACAGATGGTACAGCATGCAGATATTGATATGATTGCTCATCTAGATTTGTTGAAAAGGTACGCAGTAGGTAATATCGGAAATTATAAGCTGAGTGATTATGAAGACGTTATCGAAGCGATATTGCAGACTGCGATCACACGTCATATCGGTATCGAAATCAATACGTCTGGCTGGCGTGGTGGAGCAGGAGAGCCTTTTCCTTCCAAAGAAGTATTGCAGTTATATCGTCAAATGGGTGGAGAATTACTAACGATCGGTTCTGATTCACATTTTGTAGAACATACAGGAGCAGAGATTAGTGATGCTATACAACTGGCAAAAGAATGTGGATTCAAGGCTATATATACGTATAACCAAAGACAACCACAAGCTGTTGCACTAGATAAATACTATTTTGATAAGAAATAGATTCAAAGCAACAGGGTGGATAAGGTCATCTTAGCAGGTGTCTATCAAGCCATTCACTGATAATTCAGTACATGTCAGTAGATATATAAAATAAGAAAAAAAGTTCAAGATAGAAAAAAGCTCAAGATAGAGACTGACTTTTCTCTATCTTGAGCTTATACGTATTCTCTGTAACCTATCTTATTTATTACTATAGTCAAATGACTGATCAAGTACGCAATTTGTTGTCAGATATAATGTTAATTGCTGTACGTATTGCCTTGCTCATCTACATAGACAGACTTCACTAATGTACGACGATAAGGATAACCTGCTTCTGTATAACCATCAATATCGGTTGTCACTACATAAATAGACGGTGTATTGGTAACAGGCGTAGTCACCGATTCTGAAGTAGCCATCGAGCGATTGCTACGTTCTGTAGGAGGAGCAAGCTTGCTACCGTCTGGATGGTAATAGTTCACTGTATAGTTCAGGTGAGTGCGTTGTTGATCCAGACCTTCTGTATTTACATTCATACGTAGTTGGTTGTTAGAAAGATTTGTTTTCAATTCGGCTTGCTCTGCACCCGGTGTATAGACGGCTGTCATTAGATAAGCGCCTTTCGTTGCACTGGTTGCTTGTACTTTCCATTCTCCTGCTTCAGGTTGTGGTAAAGTAACTAGCTGGTGATAAGCCCCATGGAAAAATTCATCGTCTGGAGTAGATTGCAATTTGAATTTTTGCAGTTTACCACTTGGGGAGATCAGTTCTAAATGTGTTAATGGTTGATCGCTGATCCAATCAAGCGAGATTTGATTTACATTATTTTCGACAGTTAAGATTTCATTGGCTGTGCCGGAATGTTGACCTCCGCGAATATAATATTGTCCATGACCTTCTTCCGAAGTAGCACTATTAGTATTGGTCGAAGGAGAAGATTGAGTCATATAATTAACAGATGCAGGGGTGTCCTGTATATCTGAGTCTGCGTTATACGTGTCTTTGGTTACCGCAGAAGGAGCATGTAGACTAGCAACAGCAGCAGGCACCGTACCTAGATAAGATTTAAATAGATCAAAAGTAAAAGACCCTGTACGAACAGTCTTATGATTCCAAGCACCAGACTGAATCAATGTAGCACCTGGCAATAGAGCGCTCTCTGTAGTCACAACACCATCATTACTACCGAACAATGATAAGTACGACCCACCGAATGTATAAGAAGCTTTACCAGAGCCAGACCATTTATTACCGCTCATTGTGTAAAAAGGAACTTTATTAACATCAGGATCTTTTGCCATTTCAGAGCGGAAATAATCCATATACGATGTCTGAAGGGAGCTAGTTCCCGGACTTTGCGATCCTACAAGATCTGCTAACCATCCTGCCCAACTGCTATAAGCTAGATCGGCTAATTGTGAGCCATGATGGGGTGTACTGAGTGTAATGACGCGAGAAACATAAGGGTAAGCATTATAACGCACTAACGCAGATTGGGTATCTACTCCACCTTTACTGTGAGCCACAATAACTAATTTTTTGCCAAAATATTTGCTGATTTCTTGAATTTTGCTCGCAAGTAATTCTCCGTCTTTCCACATGTCTTCCGGTGTGCCTGTAATATCGTACATATTGATAAAAGCAGTCTCATATCCATTTTTGTATGCGTACTCATACATATCGTTATCTTCATACCAGACATTCGCTTTACTGGTCAGACCATGTACAAATAAAATAGCAGGTTTGTTGGGAGAAACATTGGCAGGAGTCTGTCCTGTTGCCCATGCACCCGGTGAAGGTGCTACTACAGGATTGATGGGAGCCATCCATGCTTGTTGTGGCAAAGCAGTTAATCCAAGAATCATTGTAAAAGATACCCCTAAAAGCGTGCGCTTGATGTTCATTATATTCCTCCTGTAATGTGGTCTGGATAATAAGTATTATCCTCAGGAAGATTTTAATTTTGAAATATTAGAAGCGATACTTATTTATGTATAAAATGGTTTTACAAATCTAGTTTTTTTATTGGAAAATTAATACATAATCGATCATCTGATTATACAGATATGCTTATTATTAATAAAAATTTAAAATTTTTATAGCTGAAATGAAAAGATGAGAGGTATATTTTTAGAAATCTGGTTATAATAGAATTCGTGAACATGCCATATTCACTTTGGACGATAGCAAAGAGATCATCTGTTGTTAGCGATCTCTACTATAACAGTACTATTAGCAATAGAATTGTTGCTCTACACGTCCATATCGTTCATTTTCGATGAGCGGATATTGAGTTTGGCAAAGTATGTAACAAAAAGTACAAGCGCAGAGAAAGAAGGGGCAAAGTGCATGAATAAGTTAGAAATGTTGCAAAATCCAAAGCAACGTAAGTTGCTGGTCAGTGCTGGATTTAGCTGGATGTTTGATGCGATGGAAGTGGGAATGATCTCATTTATCGCAGCAGCACTTGCAAAAGATTGGAATCTTGCACCACAACAAATTGGTTATCTTACCAGTATCAACTCGGTAGGTATGGCAGTAGGTGCGGCAACTGCTGGATATCTAGCAGATCGTTATGGACGTAAATCGATTTTGCTATGGACACTACTCATATTCTCTATTGCTAGTGGATTGTCTGCGTTAGCAACAGGATTTGGAATGTTGTTAGTGTTGCGGTTTATCGCAGGTTTTGGTCTGGGTGGAGAACTTCCTGTTGCTTCTACACTAGTCTCTGAATCTGTATCGGTACAAGATCGCGGACGTGCAGTTGTATTACTTGAAAGTTTCTGGGCATTCGGTTGGATTATTTCAGCGGTTGTTGCGTATTTTGTTATTGCTCAATATGGATGGCAATGGGGCTTTATTATAGGAGCTGTTCCTGCGCTATATGCATTATATTTACGCCGAGCCATCGAAGATTCGCCGAAGTTTGTGAAAAATGGAGCAGGCAGACGTGCTTCGTTTGTGAAAGGATTAGCAGATATTTGGAGCAGTGAACATCGCCGTACAACGATTATGGCGTGGATATTGTGGTTTACGGTTGTTTTTTCTTATTATGGTATGTTCTTATGGTTACCTTCTGTGATGGGATTGAAAGGTTTTACTTTGATCAAAAGTTTTGAGTATGTGTTAATTATGACGTTAGCGCAGTTGCCAGGTTACTTTACAGCTGCTTATTTTATTGAGAAATTCGGTCGTAAATTTGTATTGATTGTATATCTTATTTTGACAGCGGTTAGTGCAATTTGGTTTGGATTTGCTACCACGACAGCATCGTTATTAATGGCAGGAATTTGTTTGTCCTTCTTTAATCTAGGAGCATGGGGCGGATTATATGCGTATACTCCTGAATTGTATCCAACTAAAGTACGCTCAACCGGTGTAGGTATGGCGGCTGCATTTGGACGTATAGGTGGAGTTATTGCTCCATTTCTGGTAGGGATGCTGGTAGGTAAAGGGGTAGCGATTAGTACGATTTTCACTATCTTTTTCGTTACGATTCTTATCGGAGTAGCCGCAGTTGCTTTTCTCGGGAAAGAAACCAAAGGGTTAGAACTGGACTGATAAAGTGGAGGCCAAGCCATGAAATATTCATTTATGACTGATATCGAAGTGTTACTCGCTTATGAAAGTATTCGTAATACCAAATCCCGATACTGCCGTCTTATTGATACGAAACAGTGGGATGAATTAGGCAGTGTATTTGCTCCTAATGCAGTAGCTGATTTCAGCACAGAAGGCAATCCGATTCCTTTGTTAGAGGGCAGGGATATCATTGTAAAAGTATTCAAAGACCTCGTTCATCCTGCGGAAACGGTGCATCAGGTACATAGTGCCGAAATTGAATTGATTTCTGCAACCGAAGCAAAAGTGATCTCGCCGATGGAGGATTACGTCACTTTTCCAGAAGGAAGCGAACATCTATCATTTCACGGGTATGGTTATTACTATGAGACGTTTGTAGCGATAGATGGTCAATGGTATATTCAACATACACGATTGGAACGGTTGAAATTTGATGTGATCTAGTGCTGAATAAGTAAGCTCACCATAATGGTATTGCTCTTATCATCACGAAAATAAAAAAGCCTTTATAGTGGAGTTGTAGCTATAAAGGCTTTTTGGTTTGCAGTTTTTATGAAATGAGTAGTTGATCTGATAGAAGTAACCCGACTATTTGCATAAATCATTGTTAATATGTTCGTTAGATAGAATATCTTCGTTTGCATTCTATAAAATAAACTACCAATAATTATAATTCTAGTCGTTATCATTAAACAGCTCATCCAGAATTCTTTTTGGATTTTCCAGAAATCGTCTGGTGATCTGGTAATGATCGGTATCCTGATAGTCTACCGGTTGTAAACGATCTTGATCAAAGCTAATAATCTCAGCATCAGGGTAGCCGAGTAAGATTGGGGAGTGGGTAGCGATAATGAACTGCGATCGTGGCGAGAGGTCTTTGATGATCCGCATTAAAGAGAGTTGTCTGGCAGGAGATAGAGCGGCTTCGGGCTCATCTAGCAGATAGATCGATTGTTCACGTGATCTGGTGAACTTTTGCGTAAATAATGATAAAAACGATTCTCCATGAGATTGATGGTGGAGGGACTTGCCACCGTAATTGTTATATCCAGTTGGACATATTTTCTCTGTTTCATCAATATGATTAGCAAAGTTATAAAAAGATTCTGCACGCATAAAAAAACCATTTGTTAATTTGGGAAGCCATGACAGACGTAAATAGTCACCCAAAGCAGACTGAGATTGATCGACTTCATAACTGTTATTACGCGAACCACTTGCTGTATGAAATCCACATTGATAAGCAATTCCTTCTAACAACGTCGATTTACCCGATCCATTTTCACCAACAAAGAATGTAACTGGATGTTCCAGATCAAGCTGATCCATATGCTGAATAAAAGGAATCGAAAATGGATAGCTATCGAAATCTTCAATTTTGTCTTTCAATAACGTAATCTTTCGAAGAGACATGATAAAGAACTCCTTTTTGAGATATCTATCTTTGTGATACCTACGAATCGTTGATATAAATAAAAATGCAGCAACTCATGAGCATCTATAAGCCATCATCAGGTACTACACTTCTAAGACGTACAAAAAGTTAGTTTTGAAACGAAAAATAGCGATCTGATATAGCCATTATTACAGAAAGTCCGCTAAAATCTGCTCTTGATCTAGTGGAGACAATGGGGTTTCCTGTTGCTGAGTATGTATAATTACTTTTAATTCACGCTGTAAATAAATCGAAAATTGATCCGTAGATCAGGCTCATTCCTTAAACGCTTAATACGATAAGCGCTAACTGTTCTTATTCAAAAATAATATTTGCAAAATCATCTTACTTTACAACATAAAAAAAACAACATAAAAAAATCAGGAAACAGGTGTCCCTAATAAAACATCCATTTGCGAAAGTAAAAGGAAGGGGGCACCATAGCCTGATTGTTTCTATTATAAGGAAGTGTAAAATGAAAAGCAAACGTTACCAACTTCATCATATCTTCATTCACATTTCAGACATAAATTTAAAAATAGTACACTATTTGTACAAAAAATGTTTTATAATGTGCTCAGGCAGGTAAAAAAAGGTAATACTTTTATTCTCTTTATTCATGATTGTACGTTGTATTGATGTACATGCTATTGAAGGAGATTAGAGTAGAAGCAATTGTACAATTTGCACCTGTGTATTATTGTTCATTTGGAATACAGCAAGTTCATACTTTCTCGAAAGGCGGACTATCCATGGCAGACGATAATCAGAAGCACCCGCAAGCAAGTGAACACGATGAAGAATTGACGTTAACGAATCGTCAGGGACATCCGGTCACTGACAATCAGAATGTAAGAACAGTAGGTAATCGAGGTCCGATTACTCTGGAGAACTACAACTTTTTAGAAAAAATCTCTCACTTTGATCGGGAGCGTATTCCAGAGCGTGTCGTTCATGCTCGTGGTGCTGGAGCACACGGTGTGTTCGAAGCATATGGAACGGCTGGCGATGAGCCTATTTCCAAGTATACACGTGCTAAGCTTTTTCAAGAAAAAGGAAAGCAAACGCCTGTTTTTGTACGTTTTTCTACAGTTGTGCATGGTAATCATTCACCGGAAACTTTACGTGATCCGCGTGGATTTGCGACTAAATTCTATACCGAAGACGGGAACTGGGATTTGGTTGGTAACAACTTAAAAATATTTTTTATTCGTGATCCTTTGAAATTCCCTGATATGGTTCATGCGTTTAAGCCTGATCCAATCACAAATGTGCAAGATATGGAACGCTTTTTCGATTTTCTGGCAAATAGTCCGGAGTCTACACATATGGCAACATTCCTCTTTTCACCATGGGGGATTCCTGCCAACTACCGGCAAATGCAAGGTTCCGGTGTGAATACGTATAAATGGGTAAACAAAGATGGAGAAGCAGTGTTGATTAAGTATCACTGGGAACCGTTGGAACAAGGTATTCAGAATTTGAAGCAAGAACAAGCGAATCAAGTGCAAGGCTTAGACTTTAATCATGCAACCGTTGATCTGTATGATGCGATTGATCGTGGCGAATATCCAGAGTGGGAATTATGTGTACAGATTATGAGTGATGATTATCATCCTGAATTGGATTTTGATCCATTGGATCCGACCAAATTATGGCCGGAAGATCAATTCCCATTTCTTCCAGTAGGTAAAATGACGCTCAACCGTAATCCAGTAGACTACTTTACAGAAGTAGAACAAGTGGCTTTCGGTACAGGTGTACTGGTTGATGGATTGGACTTCTCGGATGATAAGTTGTTGCAAGGTCGCACATTCTCGTATTCAGATACTCAGCGTCATCGGGTAGGAGCGAACTATCAACAATTGCCAATTAATGCGCCGAAGTCTAATGTAGCCACTAACCAATCGGGTGGACAAATGCGTTATGCACCGGATGCGGCACCGAAGCAGAATCCTCATGTCAATTATGAGCCTTCTTCTCTAGGTGGTCTTAAAGAATCTCCCAAAGCAGGTGCTGATCATGAACCGCATTATTATGACGTAAATCTAATGCGTCAGAAGCTAGATCGTCCTAACGATTTTGCACAAGCTGGTCAGACTTATCGTGACTTTGAAGATTGGGAACGCGATGAATTAGTAGCAAATATCGCCGCTAATCTGTTTGAATGCTCTGATGTGATCAGTGATAAATTTATCGCTAATTTGCAACAAGCAGACACAGAGTATGCACAGCGTGTTACAGATGAATTAGCTAAACTCAAAGCTGATCCTTCTAAAAAACCAAGACATCGTGCTCATAAAGCCGCTAATTTAGCAGAAGAAAAAGGAAATGACGCGAAGCCGTATTAATAAGGTCGTTATTACCGACTTTGCTCTATAATTAAATGATTAGTACAAAGTCTTATAGAAGCTCTCTACCGTATTCGCTGATCATAGCGATGCGATAGAGAGTTTTATTTTGCCATAAATAGAGCCTGATACATGCACAGATTGTCAGCTAATCGTTTAGTCTATGATGAAAACGGTTTAATGATAAGAAAGACGATATACATATAGCAAAGGCGGAGAAAACAATGAAAATTATTATTACACGTGAAGAAGCAGTCCAAAAAGGAATCTGGGACAAAGTAATGCAGATGTTTGGAGTCGATCAAGACGATGATACGTATGCAAATGAACAGTTTATTTTGACTGAAGAACAGGCGAAAGAATTGCAATTGATCGCATAAGTACAAATATCACCATCGTAAATACAGGACAAAGGGAAGCATTATACCAATAAACATTTCAACACAAAGATCACTCTTTTGATTAAGAGTGGTCTTTTTTATTGGATAGTATCTCTGTATGTTTATATTTCCAAAATAGGATACAAAAGGTAATATAAACCCGTAACAATAATATTTAAAAATATATTCATTTTAGTGATTTATGTAAGCGTTATCTTTTTTTGAGGAAGATTATTTCATACAAGGAGTGATTGGATGAAAACATGGACATTGCTAGGAACAACAGCGATTGTTACTGCGTTATCTTTATCTATGGTAGGAACTGCTTCTGCGGATACAAATCATATTTCTTCTGCACCTGCTAATTCTCTCACATCATCAAGTGCTACAGAATTGGCTACAGCTACAGCGTCTATACCGTCAGGCGCCATAGTGGTCGATCTGAAAGGCTCAGGTCAATACAAAAGTGTACAAGCGGCGATCAATTCGATTCCAGCTAACAATACTCAACAGAAAATTATTTATATCAAAAATGGAACGTATACAGAGAAATTAACAATCACTCAGCCCCATATTACATTACAAGGTGAAAGTGCAACAGGCACGATACTTAGCTACAATGCAACCAATGCTAGTAGTGGAAGTACAACCAATAGTGCAAGTACGACTGTCAATGGCGATTATTTTCAAGCCAAAACGATTACGTTCCGCAACAATTCAGGTATGAATGCAGGGCAAGCTGTCGCTTTCTACAATAATGCAGATAAAGCGATCTATACCGATGTACGCTTTCTAGGGTATCAAGATACTTTATATACACCGGGTACAGGCAGACAGTATTTCAAAAATTGTTATATTGAAGGAACCGTTGATTTTATTTTCGGATCAGCGACAGCAGTGTTTGATCAATGTCAGATTCATAGTCTGGGTGCAGGTTATATAACTGCCGCTTCTACAGGAGCAGACACAAAATATGGCTATGTATTTCTAAATAGTCGTCTGACCAGTAGTGGAACGGCTAATCAATCGGTGTATCTGGGTAGACCATGGCGTCCTTATTCAGCAGTGACGTATATCAATACAGATATGGGAGCACATATTCAACCTACAGGCTGGGATAACTGGCGTGATCCAGCGAATGAAGCGACCGCTCGTTATTATGAATATGCAAGCAAAGGTGCAGGAGCCAACAACAATGCACGCGTGAAATGGGCAAAATTTTTAAACAATGATCAAGCCAAAGTCATTACTATTCAAAGTGTACTTGCTGGAAATGATCAGTGGAATCCTACACAAGCGAATTAATACATCATTTTGCTTATATTCTCAATATACTTTTATATACACATCATTATTGAAAAAGCAGATCTTCCTTTTGTCATCGGCAGAAGTGGTAGATGTGCTTTTTTGATCTGTCACTAAAACGTCATATGAAATACAGGTAATCGGTAGCACTTTTTGGGTAAAAAAAGTACATAAAACCGTTGTTATACGTTATTAAAACATCTACATATCAACATTGCCATAACAAAGATACTACAATGAATAGGAGTGATGGAATGGAATATTATCGTCAAGAAGCCGATCAAGTGCTACAGGATGTCGATAGTTCTACGCAAGGGTTATCCGGGCAAGAGGCTGACAAGCGTATAGAAGCAGAAGGATATAATGAACTAAAAGGTAAAAAGAAAACACCGACATGGAAATTATTTTTAGAAAATTTTAAAGATCCGATGGTTATCGTATTATTAGTCGCTGTTACTGTACAACTGGTATTAGGGCAGTGGGTAGAATCGATTATTATTTTCTTTGTGTTAATACTGAACGCTATTATCAGTGTAGTACAGACGCGCAAAGCAGAAAGTTCTATAGATGCACTGAGGCAAATGTCTGCGCCTGAAGCCAAAGTGATTCGAGATGGTAAAAAGCAAAGTGTAGCAGCCAGAGAATTAGTTCGTGGAGATATTGTGTTACTGGAAGCTGGAGATTATGTACCAGCAGATGGACGATTACTAGAATCAGGCAGTCTCAAAGTCGATGAAGGCATGCTAACCGGAGAATCAGAAGCTGTAGACAAACATATTGATGTGATCGGTGCCGATGCACCTATTGGTGATCGCCGTAATATGGTTTTTAGCGGTTCACTTGTCGTCTATGGGCGAGGTACAGTAGTGATTACAGGAACAGCATTGAATACCGAAATAGGTAAAATCGCTGGACTGATCGAAAGTGCAGAAGCCAAGCAGACTCCTTTACAACGGAAGCTTGAAAGTTTTAGCAAAAAGTTAGGCATTTTTATTTTATTATTATGTATTGTGATCTTTGGCGTAGAAGCAGGACGGATCTGGTTTGCTAATGAAGTGGTAGATATGACGGCAGCAATCTTAAATGCATTAATGTTCGCGGTGGCTGTAGCTGTAGCCGCTATTCCAGAAGCATTATCTTCGATTGTTACGATTGTATTATCTGTAGGAACAAATAAAATGGCAAAACAGCATGCTATTATTCGCAAATTACCTGCTGTAGAATCGTTAGGTTCGACCAGTGTAATCTGTACAGACAAAACAGGGACGTTAACACAAAATAAAATGACAGTTGTCGATTACTTTTTGCCAGATGGAAGTACTGACGATTTCCCTGATGATCCAGAACAATGGTCAGAAGGAGAACGCCGATTACTGCATATTGCAGTATTATGTAATGACTCTAATATCAATGATGAAGGCAAAGAATTAGGTGACCCCACCGAAGTAGCATTGATCGCTTTTAGTAATAAAAAGAATAAAAACTACAATGAGATTCGTGAACAATTTCCACGAGAAGGAGAAATTCCTTTTGATTCTGACCGTAAATTAATGTCTACAATTCATACTTTTGATGATCAAAAAGCGATGTTAACCAAAGGTGGGCCAGACGTATTAATCGGTCGATGTACACAAGTATTTGTAGGGGATGAAGTTGTTCCGCTGACCGATGAAATTCGCAAGCGGATGCAGACTGCGAATGAAGACTTTTCCAATCGTGCATTACGTGTACTGGCTTATGGATATAAGATTATACCGAATGAGCAGACTGAAGTTGGTATAGATGATGAACAGGAACTGATTCTGGTAGGATTAAGCGCTATGATCGATCCACCTCGTGAAGAAGTTGCCGGTTCGATTGCCGAATCCAAAAAGGCAGGTATTCGTACTGTGATGATTACCGGTGATCACAAAACAACAGCGCAAGCGATTGGTAGAGATATTGGTCTTATGGACGATCAGGATATTGCTGTTACCGGTCAAGAACTGGATCAAATGTCTGAACAGGAGCTAGACAATCAATTAGAAAAAATCGCTGTCTATGCGCGTGTCTCTCCTGAAAATAAAATTAGAATCGTTCGTGCATGGCAGAAAAAAGGTGAAATTACAGCTATGACTGGAGATGGTGTAAATGATGCTCCAGCACTCAAGCAAGCAGATATCGGAGTTGCGATGGGTAGTGGAACAGACGTAGCCAAAGACTCGGCAGCAATGATACTGACAGATGATAACTTTGTATCTATAGTTAATGCGGTCGGTGTAGGTAGAACCGTATTTGATAATATTAAAAAAGCGATAGCCTATCTATTTGCAGGTAATTTAGGCGCTATTATTGCTATTTTATTTGCATTACTTATGGATTGGATCAATCCGTTTACAGCGATTCAATTGCTTTTTATCAATCTAGCGAATGATTCTTTACCAGCTATTGCATTAGGAATGGAAAAGGCAGAACCTGACGTGATGAGTCGGAAGCCACGAGATATCAATGAAGGTATTTTTGCAGGCGGAACGATGCAGGCTGTTATTACACGCGGTGTGCTGATCGGTATTGCAGTGATTTTGTCGCAGTATATCGGCTTACAACATTCGCCGGAAATGAGTGTCGCTATGGCATTTACAACATTGATTTTAGCGAGAACATTCCAGACTTTTGCTGCACGTTCTAATGTACAGACAGCATTTGGAGTAGGAGTATTTAGCAACAAATATGTATTGGGAGCAGTAGCTCTATGTCTGTGTCTATATGGAGTCACATTACTTCCAGGTGTACGCGATATATTCTCTATTCCTGTAGAGTTTGGTGTACAGCAATGGGCTGTAGCTACAGGGCTTGCACTAGGAGCAGTATTGTTGATGGAAGTAGCTAAATGGATACGTACTAGAGTAACGATGAAGCAACAAGTAACTTCGTCCTAAACGTTAGAAATTACATTTCAAATGTAAAATAACAGATAAAAAACAGCCTGTGATCGAGGCAGATAAATGCTTGATCACAGGCTGTATGTTGTAATAGTAGAGTATATCTATATTGACTAATGATACTGTATAGAATCAAAATAAGATTTACTCTACCATATTGGATTTAGATTAAAAAGAGTTCTGACAAAGATTACTCTTTCTCAGTTTTATCGTCATCTCCAGATGCTTTTGGAGAAGGTTTGGCTGTCCATTCATCGGCTTGCGGTTCGATATTGGAGCCATCCTCTTTTCTCTTTTTCTCCATTAGTGTATCTTCTGAATGAGTTTCGGGTTGTTTGTTTTCTTCTGTCATGGTTAACTCCTCCTCGAAATAAAATCAGTATAGTGTTCCTTTTTATATATACCCGTTATCGCTTCGGACAAACATTGTTTTGGATTGGATTGTGATCGACTATGGATTCTGCCATAATAAAATTAGATGAATTATTGATATTCTTATTTATGAAAGCGTTATATTTCTAA
Source organism: Paenibacillus sp. KACC 21273 (assembly GCF_028736095.1). Lineage (NCBI taxonomy): Bacteria > Bacillati > Bacillota > Bacilli > Caryophanales > Paenibacillaceae > Paenibacillus > Paenibacillus sp. KACC 21273. The sequence continues at coordinate 3,260,631 of NZ_CP117876.1, read as the reverse complement.
GGAGGAGATCAGATGAAAGATATACATATTGGTATGATTGGGTATAAATTTATGGGGAAAGCGCATAGTAATGCTTATCGCAGTCTGCCGATGTTTTTTCCACAAGCAACCAAGCCTCACATGTCTGTAATCTGTGGACGGGATTCCAAGCAAGTAGAGCAAGCAGCAGAGCAACTTGGTTGGGCAGAGCATGTCACAGACTGGCAAGACTTAGTCGCTCGTCCTGATATCGATCTGATTGATATTAATGCACCTAGTAATATGCACAAAGAAATTGCGTTAGCAGCAGTACAAGCGGGTAAACATATCTTTTGTGAGAAGCCGTTAGCATTATCTCTTGCCGATTCGCGCGAAATGTTAGCAGCGGCGAAGCAAGCAGGCATTGTGCATATGATCGGGTTCAATTATCGCTTCTCCCCGGCAGTACGTTTAGCGAAAAAGCTAGTCGATAGTGGACGGCTGGGCAAGATTCATCATTTTCGTGCCTGGTTCTTGCAAGACTGGTTGCTTGATCCCCATTTTCCTTTAGTCTGGCGTCTGCAAAAAGAAATTGCTGGCTCTGGGTCGCATGGCGATCTGGGTGCTCATTTAATAGATCTTGCTCATTATTTAGTAGGCGATATGAAAGAAGTAATCGGTATGAGTGAGACTTTTATCAAGCAGCGTCCGCTAGCTACTGAAATGACAGGGTTAAGTGCAAAAGGAAATCAAGATGGCCCACAAGGTGAAGTGACTGTTGATGATGCTACGTTATTTATGAGTCGATTTGTGAATGGAGCTTTAGGAAGTTTTGAAGCGACTCGATTTGCAGCAGGGCATCGTTCGACCAATTCATTTGAGATCAACGGAAGTCTGGGAAGTGTAAAGTTTGATTTTGAACGGATGAATGAATTGGAAGTTTATTTCACCTCTGATGAAGCAGATACACAGGGATTCCGCCGGGTAGTAGCAACAGATGCTGTACATGATTATATGGATGCATGGTGGCCACCCGGACATACGATTGGATTTGAACATACTTTTATTCATGAAATGTTAGAACTGATGAATGCTATTACAGAAGAACGACAAGCTTCACCGAATTTTGAAGATGGGGTGAAATGTCAGGCGGTATTAGAAGCGGTTGAGCGTTCGATAGAAGAACGTCGCTGGATCGATATCGCCGATATGTAACGCAATGTCAGTCAAGTAACAAAAGATAGCGATATAAAGGAGGGACATTCAATGACTACACACTGGGATGAATCACAAGTGCCAGACATGCAAGGCAAAACGATCGTGATTACAGGCGCAAATAGTGGTATCGGTTATGAAGCCGCTACTATACTAGCTGGTCGGGGCGCAGAGATTGTGATGGCTGTACGCAATTATGAAAAAGGTCAAAAAGCACTTCAAGCGATTCAGAATGTTCATCCAAGCGCCAAATTACAATTGATGCGTCTAGATCTGAGCGAGTTAGCAAGTATTCGTCATTTTGCAGAAGAGTTCAGACAAAATCATCATCAATTATCGATTCTGATCAATAATGCAGGTGTGATGATGCCTCCTTATAGCCGTACACAGGATGGATTTGAATTGCAATTTGGTAGCAATCATTTAGGGCATTTTGCATTGACTGGCTTATTATTACCTCAATTGTTGGCTACACCTCATGCTCGTATTGTGACGTTAAGTAGTATAGCGGCGTATGCAGGTAAGATTGATTTTGATAATTTAGATGGTAGCAAAGGCTATCGTTCTTTCAAATTTTATAGTCAAAGCAAGCTTGCAAATATGTTATTTGCTCGTGAATTACAGTTGCGTCTAGCCCAGCATCAAGCCGATACGATTAGTGTTGCTTGCCATCCGGGCTTCACGCATACTAATCTGGCTTCACGCGGTTCAGGCAAGCCAGTCAGTGGCATATTTGGACTGTTATCTCGTTCATTTGGACAAAAAGCTTTGATGGGTGCGTTGCCTACATTGTATGCGGCGACCTCTCCAACTATTCATGGTGGAGAATATGTAGGACCGGATGGCAAAGGTGGACGTAAAGGATATCCCAAATTAGATGATCATATTGATAAGTTATATCAAGCCGATATTTCTCAGCGATTATGGACACTATCTGAATCGTTAACAGGCGTTCAATATGAATGGAAGCAACCTGAATTTGCAACACTGTCTTAATTTTGGCACGATCCATTAGACGACTAAGGAGTGTTAAAGATGAGAAAAGCATTGATTGTATGGGGTGGCTGGGATGGACATGAGCCAGAACAAGTCTCTCGAATATTCGCAGATATGCTACAGGAAGCTTCATTTGAGGTAGAGCTTGTTAATGATCTAGAAGCATTTAGAGACGCAGATAAATTACTTGGACTTGATCTGATTGTACCGGTATGGACAATGGATGATATTGAACAAGAATTGGTGGATCATGTCTCTGCTGCGGTACAACAAGGTACAGGGCTTGCTGGTTGTCATGGAGGAATGTGCGATGCTTTTCGTAAAAATGTCGATTGGCAGTTCATGACAGGTGGTCAATGGGTTGCTCATCCGGGAAATGATGGAGTAGAATATACCGTTAATATTAAGCCAAGTTCCAGTCCGCTTGTCGAAGGGATCGCCGATTTTCAAGTGACATCAGAGCAATATTATCTGCATATTGATCCTGCAGTAGAAGTGTTAGCGACAACTACATTTCCAATCGTAGACGGGCCGCATCGTCTTAACGGTCAGGTACAGATGCCTGTGGCTTGGACCAAACGATGGGGTGTAGGAAGAGTATATTACAATTCGCTCGGTCATCATGCCGATATTGTAGATATGCCGCCTGTCAAAGAAATGATGCGTCGTGGATTACTATGGGCAGCAGATGGCAAAACAAAAGCAAATGCAGACACCAATACTACAGGTCAACTATATTCAGGTATGGCAGATAGTCAGTAAACGCTGTAGTAATATGTAAGGAAGCATTATTAATCAATAAAATAGATGTACCAAATTGATATAATATTATGAAGCCATTGTAGAAGGTGCTTGATCAGCGTATTACTCTATTTATGTTAAGAGCAATAACTGACGCACATACAATGGCTTTTTATCTGCAAATTGATTACAAGGGAATCTTTATTAGGTTGGTTTATTTTCTGTAATATTTTGAGTAAGCGTTAACAAAATGATTTTAAAATCCGTTTATTTTTGTTTTATAACTTTTCAAACGTATTCAAAGATGATATACTCCTATCAAAGCAAAACAAACATATTCAAATCACTATCTAAACTTTAGAAATCAATGGAGGAATATCATGATACCAAATCAGTGGAACACACAGCAGGTTGCAGACATAAAAGAAGGTGTAGATCAACTGGTGTATCGCTCTAACCTGATTGGCTCAGATCGTCGTGTATGTAACTGGGGTGGTGGAAATACCTCTAGCAAAGAAATCACTACCGATTTTCGAGGTCGTGAGATTGAAGTGATGTATGTAAAAGGTAGCGGTTCTGATCTGGCATCGATGGAAGCCAAGCATTTTACAGGATTACGACTTGATGATATTCGTCCATTATTTGAAAAAGAAGAGATGCCTGATGATGAAATGGTTGCTTATCTTGCGAATTGTATGATTGATGCCAAAGCACCTCGTCCATCGATTGAGACATTACTGCATGCCTTTTTACCATTTAAACATGTGGATCATACCCATCCTGATTCGATTATTAGTCTGTGTTGTGCAGATAATGGTCAAGAAATTGCTAAAGAAATTTTTGGAGATACGTTTGTATGGGTTCCTTATATTCGTCCGGGCTTCACATTATCTAAAATGATCGCTCAAGGTGTACTGGATCATCCAAATGTTGAACTGGTCTTGATGGAAAAGCATGGTCTGGTCACATGGGGAGAAACACAGGAAGAATGTTATGCCAAAACAATCGAAATGATTAACAAAGCAGCTCTATATATCGAGCAAAAAGCATCAGAACAACCTTTATTTGGCGGCGAAAAAGTACAGTCGCTTGAGAGCAATACACGTCGTGAACTGGTAGCTCATATTATGCCAGCAGTACGCGGAGCAGTCAGTGACAGTAAACGCATGATTTTAACTTTTGATGATGCAGAAGATGTACTTTCTTTTGTAAACGCCAATGATTCTCACTCGTTATCTCAAGTAGGAGCAGCTTGTCCCGATCATCTTGTACATACCAAAATGACACCACTATTTATTGATTGGACACCAAGCGCTGAGGACAGTGAAGGGCTGAAGCAAGCTGTTATCCAAGGAATTGACGATTACAAAAAGAAATACCAAGCTTATTTTGAACAGAATGCACATGAAGGCGATGTGATGTTTGAAGCCGCTCCGCGTGTCATCTTAATTCCGGGAATCGGCATGATTAATACTGGCAAAAGTCATGCGATGTCTTTGGTAAGTGGAGCGCTCTATCATCGTGCGATTGCAGTAATGCGTGGAGCAACTTCACTTGGACAATTTGTGTCCCTAAGTGAATCAGAATCATATAATGTAGAGTACTGGCCTTTGGAATTGTACAAATTATCACTTGCTCCTGCAGAAACGGAATTCTCACGTCAGATTGCTTTGATTACAGGTGGAGCAGGTGGAATCGGCAGTGAAACGGCTCGTCGCCTTGTAAGCGAAGGCGCACATGTAGTATTGGCAGACTTGAACTTAGAAGGTGCGCAAAAAGTAGCCGATGAAATCAATCAACAATACGGACCACATCGTGCTTTAGCAGTACAAATGGATGTGACAAGCGAAGAGCAAGTATCACAAGCCTATGCTCAGACAGCAATCCATTACGGTGGAATCGATATTATTGTGAACAACGCAGGGCTTGCCACTTCTAGTAAATTTGAAGAGACAACGCTTAAAGAATGGAATCTGAATATGAATGTACTGGGTACAGGTTACTTCTTAGTTGCCCGCGAAGCATTCAAAATAATGAAAGAACAAGCATTAGGCGGAAGCATGGTCTTTATCGGTTCCAAAAATTCGATCTATGCAGGCAAAAGTGTAACCGCTTATAGCTCTGCGAAAGCATTGGAAGCCCATCTTGCCCGCTGTATCGCCGCAGAAGGTGGAGAATACGGTATTCGTGTCAATACGATATTGCCAGATGCTATTTTACAAGGATCAGCCATATGGAATTCCAATTGGCGTAACGAACGTGCCGCCGCATACGGCATCGAACCCGATCAATTAGAAGAACATTACCGCAAACGCACCACATTGCTCGTCAATATTTATCCAAAAGATATCGCCGAAGGTATCGCATTCTTTGCTTCATCCAAAGCCGAAAAAACAACCGGCTGTATGCTAACCATCGACGGCGGCGTCCCAGCCGCATTTACCCGATAATCTTTGTTAGAAAAAAATAGAAGATACTAAACAAAAGCAATACAAATCACAACTATCAATAAACTCATTTCTATTATTCAACAACAGGTATAATATGGAAATCATAAATCATCTATATCATAAGAATTCTTTATTCAAACTTATTATCATCATTGCATCCCGATCATAATGATTAAAAAATAGCCAAAATCAAACTCAAAAAAACAAAAAACAAAAATATAAAATTAATCAGATAATCATTCCAATGATTAAATGAACATCCTATGCTAAAAAAGTACTCTAAACACTCTAAATGATCTCCCAATAAAGTAACATTAGCTACCCGAAAACCTAACCTTTAAAATCTTTACTTGATAGGTATCTCACCTCTTGGAACGGAGGGAATACAATAGTTCTGAAAGAGCTAAAAGCTTTCGCAGAAAGCTACTTCGAAAGCATAAACTGCGCTCGCCTTTGAAGCCATATCCCTACCGCAAAGCGGAAATCAAAGGGATATGACTTCAACAGCGACGACAAGAACAATTGTATTCCCATAGCGGTCCCCCTCAAAGATACCTATCCATAAAATTGCCAAAGGAGCACATATGATGAATGCCTACACCTTATTTGAAGCACAGCAACAGTCCCGCGGAATCGACCTGACCACTGTCCGTTCAAGATTGAAAGCGCTACAAATCGAAACCCCTTCATGGGGATATGGAGATTCAGGAACTCGTTTCAAAGTATTTCAAAAAGTCGGTGTGCCTCGGACGCCGTTTGAAAAATTAGAAGATGCGGCTCAAGTGCACAAAGTAACAGGTGCTTGTTCATCCGTTGCCATTCATATTCCATGGGATAAGGTGGATGATTACAGCAAGTTACGAAGTCATGCAGAAAGTCTGGGAATTACGATCGGAGCGATCAATCCGAATCTGTTTCAAGACGAAGATTATATGCTGGGGAGCGTGACTCATGCAGATCCTGCTATCCGTAACAAAGCTATTGCTCATCTGAAAGAGTGTGTCGATATTGCTAAAGAAACCAAATCGAGAGATTTCAGCCTTTGGTTTGCAGATGGAACGAATTATCCCGGTCAGGGAAGTATTCGTCAACGGAAACACTGGATGCTAGAAGGATTACAAGAAATGTACAAAGTACTAGATCCTCATATGCGGATGCTGATTGAATACAAATGTTTTGAACCGGCTTTTTATCATACGGATATAGCCGATTGGGGTATGGCGTACAATTTATCGCTCAAATTAGGAGAGCAAGCACAGGTATTAGTAGATACCGGTCATCATTTACCCGGAGCCAATGTCGAACATATTGTATCGTATCTGATTGATGAAGGTCGCTTGGGAGGATTTCATTTTAACAGTTATAAATATGCAGATGATGATCTGGTTGTCGGTACAATGAATCCATATGAGCTATTTTTAATCTTTTATCAGATTCTGGATGCACTGGACAGTCAGGAACAGAAATTAGTCGATACCGTTAATAATATGCTCTATATGATCGACCAATCGCATAATATTGAATCCAAAATTCCTGCGATGATTCGCTCGGTGATGAATGTACAGACTCAATATGCCAAAGCGCTGTTGATCGATCATCAAGAAGTTGCTGAAGCACAGCGTAAAGGCGATGTGCTTGGAGCAGAAGATGCGGTACGTAAAGCATTTGAATTTGACGTTACTCCATTGTTACATTCGATTCGCGAAGAGATAGGTGTTCCTGTTGATCCGATGAAAGCATATATGGCTGATCATTACGGTCAATCGATTCTAGCGAGAGGCAAAGGTGGTGCAAGCTGGTGAGTATCCTTGCTTATGATCTAGGAGCAGGCAGTGGACGAGCGATTATTGGCAGACTGACCGATAACCGGATCGTGACACAAGAGATTCATCGTTTTGCTAATGATCCGGTCAAAGTAGGCGATCGTCTACACTGGGATATTTTGCGTCTATATCATGAAATTCAGCAAGGATTGATGATTGCCAAGCAAGAGCATATGTTGCCAGATAGTATTGGCATCGATTCATGGGCTGTCGATTATGGATTGATCGGGCGACATGGAGAATTATTAGGCAATCCCTATCATTACCGAGATTGGCATACGCATGGAGTAATGGAGAAAGTACAGGAACATCTATCTCAGAGTGCTATTTTTCAGACGACAGGGATTCAATTTCTTTCGTTTAATACGATCTATCAGTTAGCATCATTACGTCAGAGTGATTCACCTTTACTGAGTGAAGCCGAGCGCTTTTTGATGATTCCTGATTTATTACGTTATTTTTTAACTGGTGAAATGATCAATGAATTTACGAATGCGACAACAACCCAACTTTTTAATGCTAGACAAGGCGATTGGGATCGCAAATTGTTATCCAGTATCGGTATTCCAGCTTCATGGTTCAGCACACCAGTTCAACCTGGAGCATCGGCAGGACGCTTACGCTCATCATTGATGGTTGATCTGGGTATCCCTTCGATCCCCGTGACGGCTGTAGCCGAACATGATACCGCTTCTGCTGTAGTAGCTGTACCTGCTGTATCGAAAGATTTTGCTTACTTGAGTTGTGGCACATGGTCGCTGATGGGTACAGAAGTCAGTGAACCGGTGATTACAGAACAAGCGATGCAATGGAATTTTACTAATGAAGGCGGCGCTTACGGCACCTATCGTTTGCTCAAAAATATTATGGGATTATGGATTTTCCAAGAAGTGAAACGTGAAGCCGAGCGAGAAGGACATCACTATTCATTTGAACAATGGATTCATGATGCAGAGCAAGCTCCAGCTTTTGCCGCTCTTATCGATCCAGATGATGTATTGTTTCTTCATGCAGGTGATATGCGTTCACGGATTCGGCAGTATTGTCGCCAGACCGGTCAGCAACCACCAGATACGTATGGAGCGATTACACGTTGTATTTTTGAAAGTCTAGCTTTGAAATATCGCTATGTGCTAGAACTTACCGAGCAATTATCAGGCAACACTTTTGAAGGGTTGCATATGGTAGGTGGCGGTATCCAAAATAAACTGTTATGCCAGTGGTCAGCGAATGCAATCGGTCGTCCGGTATGGGCGGGGCCTGCGGAGGGAAGCGCAATTGGCAATTTAGCGGTACAATGGATAGCACAGGGGACATTCAAAAACATGCAGGAAGCAAGAACAGTGATCCGTCATTCTTTTCCTATCGAAATCTATGAACCGGAGCAGGTACAAGCTTGGGAAGAAGCGTACGGGCAATTTCTGCGATTGATTACAGTGTCTACCCAATAACGATACGGAGTGTGGCTGATATGTTGGTGGCAGAACGATACGATATGATTGTAAGACTGGTCAATGAAAAAGGAAGTATGCGTGTAACAGAACTCAGTGAACAGTGTCAGGTGACCGAAGAAACGATTCGGCGTGATCTGGATCGACTGGAACGTCAAGGATTACTACGTCGCTCCCATGGTGGCGCAGTCAGTGTCAAAGATGAACAACCGGAGACCCCATTTTCGGAACGTGAGATCACATATGCAGAAGAAAAACGGCGTATCGCTAGAGAAGCGATTAAGCTTATTCAACCGCAAGATCGCATTATACTGGATGCCAGTACAACAGCATGGTATATGGCAGAGAGCCTACCAGATATTCCATTAACGGTACTGACCAATTCGATTCGTGTTGCGACTCAACTTAGCAATAAAGAAAAGATAGATGTCATTTCGACAGGTGGATTGTTATTGTCACGTTCATTGTCTTTTGTCGGGCCGTTAGCTGAGCGTTCACTGGATACGTATTATGTAGATAAAGTATTTCTATCCTGCAAAGGGATTCATGTTGAACGTGGCATTAGCGAGTCTAATGAAATGCAAGGACGAGTGAAGCAGAAAATGGTCGGCATGGCGGATAAAGTGATTTTGCTTGCGGATGCAAGTAAATTCGGTGTACAAGCATTCACCCATGTGATGGATCTTAGTGAAGTACATGAATTGATCACAGACCGTCGTCTATCTACTGCTGTCATCGACCAATTCAAAGAACAATCGATCAATGTTACGGTAGTTTGAGGAAGCTGATATTATACAAATGGAATTAGCCTGTAATGAGGCAGTCAAGATACATGATTGTCTGTTGTCTAATAAAATGACGTTATTGATATCGAAAATATAGCATGATAAACAAAGACATGGATAACCACAGGATACGAGTATAGGTAGCAATAGCGCATAGATATGTAAATAACAGATGGCAGTCGTAGACGATATGGCTGTCATCTTATTTATAAATGAAAGAGGTGTGCAGATTGAAAGTATCGTTATTTATTACTTGTCTGAGTGATGCAATCTATCCCAAAGTCGGTGAAGCGATGGTACGTCTATTGGCTGCACATGGTATCCAGCTTGATTTTCCTCCGGTGCAGACTTGTTGCGGTCAGCCTTCTTACAATAGTGGGTACTGGGATGAGACGAGAACAGCAGCACGCACGATTTTGAAAGCGTTTGAATCTAGTGACTTTGTTGTATCTCCATCCGGTTCTTGTACGTATATGATCCATCATTATCCTGAATTATTCAAAGACGAACCTGAATATCTAGCATTAGCCCATGAGCTAGAAAGCAAAACATATGAATTTACACAATTTCTAGTCAAAGTATTAGGAATTACCGATATCGGAGCAGCTTTTCCTCACAAAGTTACGTATCATCCGTCCTGTCATGGTAGCCGCCTACTCGGGATCAAAGACGAACCGATTGCATTGTTGCATCAGGTACAAGGATTAGAGTTAGTGCCGTTACCTTTTGCGGAAGATTGTTGTGGATTTGGAGGGACATTTGCTGTGAAGATGGCAGATATCTCAGGTGCTATGGTGACCGAGAAAGTCGATCATATTAAGGAGACAGAAGCTGAGGTATTGGTCGGTCTTGATATGGCATGTCTGATGAATATAGCAGGCAATCTTAGACATCGTGGTGAACAGGTGCGAGTGATGCACCTTGCAGAACTTCTATATGAAGGAGTGAATATACGATGAATCCAGCATCTTCTACACGCGGAACAGTGAAAGAACGGGCAGATATCGCGCTGAATGATGATTTTCTACGCAATGCTGTTCGTTTTACAACCGATCGTCTACGTAGTGGCAAAAAAGTAGCATCTACCGAACATGGTAACTGGGAAGAATGGCGGGAGCGCGGTAGACAGATTCGTCTGCATACGATTGCCCATCTGGATTATTATCTGAATCTATTTGTAGAAAATGCTCGTAGTCATGGAGTCCATGTCCATTTCGCAGATAATGCAGTAGAAGCTACCGACATTGTTATGACCATTGCCAAGCATAAAGAAGCACAGTCTGTGATCAAATCCAAATCGATGGTATCCGAAGAAGTGCATATTAACCGCGCGCTTGAATTGTCCGGGATCGAAGCGATTGAAAGTGATCTAGGAGAGTACATCATTCAATTAGCCGGTGAAGGGCCTTCGCATATCGTTATTCCAGCTATTCACAAAAATCGTTATCAGATTGCGGAATTATTATCTGAAGATGCCGGGGAAACATTAGAACCGGATACTACGATTCTAGCAGGATATGTACGGCGCAAACTACGGCAGAAATTTTTAGAAGCCGATATTGGGATGACCGGATGTAACTTTGCGATTGCAGAGACCGGTTCTATGGTGTTATTTGAAAATGAAGGCAATGCTCGAATGGTGACGACGGTTCCCAAGACACAAATTACTTTGATGGGTATGGAGCGGATCGTACCTTCATGGGCAGATCTTGAAGTAATGGCTACACTTCTGCCCCGTTCAGCTACAGGACAACGCTTAACGATGTATATGTCTGGAATCAGTGGCCCGAAGCGGACAGCAGATGCCGATGGACCGGAAGAAATGCATATTATTATTGTAGATAATGGTCGCTCTCAGCAATTGGGTGATCCTGAATTTCAAGAATTGCTAAATTGTATCCGTTGTGGGGCTTGTCTGAATGTCTGTCCGGTATATCGTCAGATCGGTGGTCACTCTTATGGTGGAACATATAGTGGGCCGATCGGAGCAGTCTTAACACCTGCACTTAACAAAAATGTCGCAGAGTGGGACGATATCGCCAGTGCATCCAGTCTATGTGGTGCTTGTTATGAAGCTTGCCCTGTCAAAATTCCGCTCCATGATATGCTTGTCTCATTACGACGACGCAAAGTGGAACGTGGTCATGGCGATAAGCTTGAAGCACTGGGCATGAAAGGGTTCGCAACTCTTATGGCGAATTCCAAACGGTTTGCTCTGGCAATGAGACTCGGTAAAATCGCTCAAAAACCGTTAGTGCATAACAAAGGCATTACACTCAAATTAGGCCCTTTAAAAGGATGGAATACGTACAGGGTAGCACCCACATTAGCCGATCATTCTTTCCGTGATCAATGGAAAGAAATATCGACAGACACTGCACGTCAACCGAAAATAATAGACCCTGTTGTACAGAAGCGGATGGAGCAGGTACTTGCAGATCGTCAAAATGGCAAGCATACAAGCCGAACAGGAGGGGTGTCGCATGACCAATAAAGATACATCACATACTCCTTCTTCTAGCAAGCCACCAGTTATACCCAATCCTGTGAGTTCTCATCTTACATCTGATCCTGCACAACCTATATCACCACAAGCAGATTGGCTTAATGAATTAGAACAAAAGTCCAAAGCCAAACAGCAGACATTTATGAATCATATTGCTGATCGTTTACAGCGTCCACGCATTCAAGAAGCACCCTCACATCCTTTTCGTGGTGCACCGGATTTCTGGCATGATTTCAACTGGGATGAAGCTGAAAAGATCGAAAAATTCACCAAGCATTTTACCGAAGTAGGTGGCAATGTATTACGGATGAAGTCGTTGGAAGAAGCAGGTACTTTTATTGCAGACCAGAGTCGTCTGCTCAAAGCTCGTTATATTGTTCGCCAGCAATTACCGGAAATGCAAGCATTAACACTGGAAAAACGCTTACCGGATGTACAGATTTCAGCATGGAATAGCCATCCAGAAGAAGCATGGAAAGCACGAGCCGCCGAAGCAGATATTGGGGTTGTATTCGCAGATGGAGCCGCCGCTTATACAGGCACAGTTATGGTTACATCTTCTGAATTACAAGGTCGATCAGTGAGTTTATTACCGACAGTCTGTATAATCCTACTCCCTATAGATCGTCTGCATACACGGTTAGGTGAACTACTACTACCATGGGATACAAAAGGCAGAGAACATCTACCCGCGGGTATTCATTTTATCTCAGGTCCAAGCCGTTCTTCGGATATTGAAAATGAACTAACGATCGGTGTACATGGCCCTGGTATTGTGTACACGTTGTTGATTGAATCTATCGATTAACGAACGGCTGATAACTAGATATGTATATAAAAAGTACTGATTACAGTTATTTGTAGTCAGTATTTTTTATATAGCAAAGGCAAATTGATAAACTCCCATCAGTACAAATAACATCAAAATACATGATAGAACTATCCAAAACATCTTCCATTTTTGACGGTGAGATCGATTGTGCTGTTTCATTATTATCATCTCTTTTAATCATTTTAAATGAATGATTTGGCGTGAAATACGAAGATATTAAATCACTAAGTATAGAGCGTTGACGGTATCATTTCATCCCAATAATAGCTTATTTTTGAACGGTTTTATCCTATTTAAGCTATCGTTTGTGTAAAAATGGGTATATGAATAGAAGTCCTATTTTTATAAATAGATGGAGGGGTATACGATGAAAATGTCAGGAAATACAATATTGATTACAGGTGGAGCTTCAGGAATTGGCTTGGCTTTTGCCAAACGATTTATGGCACTGGGCAATACTGTTATTATTTGCGGAAGACGTAAAGAGTGGTTGGAAGATGTGCAAAAACAATACCCGGCATTACATACGATCGTAACCGATATTGCTGAAGAAGCTCATCGTGTTGGACTGGCAGATCGTGTGCTAACCGAGTTCCCCAAATTAAATATGATTATGAACAATGCAGGCATACAGCGTAATTTTTCAATGCAAGATACGCAAATTAGTTGGTCAGCTCATCGCCAAGAACTAGCGATCAATTTGGATGCACCAATTCATTTGACGACATTATTTTTACCTCATCTTCGTCAGCAGACAAATGCGGCTATTATCAATGTGACTTCAGGGCTTTCTTTCTCGCCCAAAGCATCTGCACCAATCTATTGCGCAACCAAAGCAGCGCTACATTCGTTTACCTTATCGTTGCGTCAACAATTATTAGGTTCACCGATCGATGTAGTCGAGATTATACCACCCGGCGTAAATACCGATCTCGGTGGAGTAGGATTACATGATTGGGGCGTGCCTGTAGACGAATTTGCAGATAGTATTATGGAGCGAATTGAAGCAGGTGAAGTAGAAGTAGGTTACGGTAGCTCAGAGAAATCCCGTCTGGCTTCACGAGCTGAATTGGATGAAATATTTCAAAATATGAATGGTCAAAAAGCTTCTCCGCAGATATTATAAGTGACACTTTATCGCCTATTGTATATCTAAATATAGTCTATCCATAGATACATCACCAATAGATTCCCGGTTAATCACAGGTCAAGTCAAAGACTTATGGTTAGCCGGGTTTTTTAGCGTTACTAACCAGAATAGTAGAGCAATGATACTGACTCCACCACCAAGATAACATACTCCGCTCCAACCTGCATAACTATACATCATCGTCGAAGCCATCGAACCGATCGCACTACCGATAGAGTAAAAAATCATATAACTGGCGGTTAAGCGACCACGTGCTTCTGGCATAATAGTGAATAGCATACTCTGATTGGTTACATGAACAGCTTGTACCGCTAGATCCAATAATACAATCCCTAAGATCAACCAATACAACGAGTGCCCTATCCAAGACAAAGGAATCCATGACAGCAGTAACAATACAAGCGCTATACCTGTTGTCCATTGTGCTTTTCCCTGATCTGCTAATTTGCCTGCTCGTACTGCTCCAAGTGTGCCAGCAATCCCTGCTAATCCCAATGCACCAATCGCTGTATGTGTAAGTGAAAATGGAGGCTCACTTAAAGGCAATACCATTGAAGTCCATAACATACTAAACACGATAAAGATTAACATCGCGAGTACACCCCGTATTTGTAAAAGGCGCTGTTGTTTATACAATTGCAGCACAGAAAAAAGTAACTGAGGATAAGATAACGAGGATTTCACTTGACGGTCGGTCGGCAATATGTTGAACAAGATGATAGTCATACCACTCATAAGAAAAGCAGATACCAGATAGACAGACCTCCAACCTGCTAGATCAGTCAACCATCCTGCCAGCGAACGGGCAAATAAAATTCCGATCACAATTCCACTGGTGACGATACCTACGATCTGTCCACGCTCTATAGGCTTAGCAAGAGAAGAAGCATAAGCAACGAGTGTCTGAGTGACCACTGCCAACAATCCTACCACAGCTAATCCTCCGAACAAGATGTATACCGTTGGAGACAACCCTACAACGACAAGGGCAATCACAGACAATGCCATATGTCCAATAATTAACGGTCTTCGTGGTATCAGATCTCCTAGAGGCACAAGTAGAAATAGACCTACTGCATAACAGAGTTGAGTGACTGTGATCACGATACCGATCAATGAATGAGTAATACCAAATGCTACAGCTAACGAGTCCAATAAAGGTTGCGCATAATAAATATTGGCAACAGCTAATCCACAAGTAATAGCAAATAAAAAAGCGATAGAACGAGTAAATGGTCTATGTACAGTCTGTGGTTGCATGAATCAATCATTCCTTTATAGTCATTATTTCATTGAATACCGATTGGTACAAAATGATTCGCAAGAAATATACCTTTATCGCAAAGCGTTTGTCAATAGAAAATCATTGTCTTTGACAATAAGAATAATAATCTTTAAAATAATATTGTACTGATAAGTACAGAAAGGTGTGTGAAATTCTAATGGTACGTAAACGCGAATTTAACGAGGAACAAGCGTTGGATGCGGCAATGAAATTATTTTGGGCAAATGGATTTGAAGCGACCTCTCTGACAGACCTAACAACAGGAATGGGCATACAGCGTCCTAGTTTATATGCTACTTTTGGCGATAAGCGAGAACTATTTGAATCTTCTTTGCGCAAATATAATCAATGGCATGCGGTATCTGTTCGTCATCAGTTGCAGAGTCATGTATCGGTAAAAGAAGCATTTCGTGCTTTTTTTGAACAGATTGCTGAGGAAGGTTATGGAGAGAATCCAAGCAGAGGATGTTTTTGTATTAATACGATGGTCGAACTAGCAACCCATGATGAGAAGATCGAAATTTTAACGCGCGAACATCAGATGTATTTGACCGTTATTTTTCAGGAACGCTTAGAAGAGGGAGTACAAGCAGGACAACTAGCAAAAAGCGTCCATACCAAGTCACTGGCACAGACGCTAATCGTATCGTTAATAGGGCTTACGGTAATGTTAAAATCACGACCAGAACGTTCTTTTATCCAACATTCGATCACAGGCATTTTGTCTTTATTAAAAGATTAATCTCTATATACATGAGATATGAACTACAAATATTATGACTTATGCGTATACGAGCAGAACAACTATCCAAAGTGTCTATATTAATTCACTAGTATAGATGTTAATTGTATGTCTACTTTGTATCTGTTATATCTGTTATATCTGTTATATCTGAACATCAATTATCGTTGCTCTCAGATAATTGTTCCTGCACATATTCGTGCAACTTGCGATTATCTACGCCGATTACTGAAGCACCTTTAACTTTGATTTCTTGCAGTAAATGATTCGGAGGAATCTGTAATTTTTCGGTTTTATCGAGATTGATATCTAAGCCGAGTGAAGATAATTTGATCATATCAGTCAGCGAAAGATTAG
The DNA here is from genome assembly GCF_028736095.1 of Paenibacillus sp. KACC 21273. Taxonomy (NCBI): domain Bacteria; kingdom Bacillati; phylum Bacillota; class Bacilli; order Caryophanales; family Paenibacillaceae; genus Paenibacillus; species Paenibacillus sp. KACC 21273. The sequence goes on along the minus strand of NZ_CP117876.1, from coordinate 3,244,340 downwards.
TATGCAGATAAGGTGCAATCGAACTCAAAATACTAGGTAATTTGACAATCGAAGTCGAGCTTTGCAATTCTGCTGCTAGAGCAGTTAAAAACTTACGTTGACGCTCTGTACGGGTAAAGTCTGATGTAGCATCATGACGAAAGCGTACATATTGAAGCGCATGCGTTCCATCCAAATGTTGTAATCCTTTGGTTAAATGAATATCATATCGGTGCTGATCACCGCCATCCGTATAATTCATATCTTTCTCTACATCGATCTCAACACCACCGATTGTATCGACCAATGTTTTAAATCCTTCAAAGTCGATCGTTACATAATAATCGATCGGAATCCCCAGTAGATTACTTACCGTTTCTTTGGCAAGTTTTACACCACCATACGAATATGCCGCATTCAATCGACTGCTTCCATGACCCGGAATATCTACATACGTATCTCGTAAAATAGACATGATATAGGCTTTTTTGGTCACAGGATCAATCGTGGCAACCATCATCGAATCCGAGCGTCCATTGCTATCTGCATCCCGGGTATCTGTACCCATCAATAAAACATGTACAGGTTCTTTACCATCCCATTTGGGAATCGATACAGGAGTAGCTTGCTCGTTATCAGTAGCAGGCGAATGATAAGTATCATCTGCAATCGAAATCGTATGAGCAAACTGGTAAATCGAATATGTATAATATCCAACTGTACTTACACCTACAATAAGACAAATGCTTACAATCCATTTCCATTTCTGTAGTATCTTTTTTAGCAAATGACCAACCTCACTTATTTTATAGTTCTAATATCTTTATAAATCATATGGATGTATGAACAATTTGTCAACGTTTGAGAGTTTTAACATTATAAATAGATAACATATAACTATAAAACTATCGAAAAGATTAATTTATATACATAATGATTACAATATGATAAATAAAAAACCTTTTCAAAAGTAGAGAAAGATATCTACTGTCAAAAAGGCTTTTATAAGATAGGGCTACAAAGTCATAAGAATAGCAAATTTCAAACTTGCAAAAAAGTATCTATTCAAAGTATATCTTCAACTTCATCTTCTCAAAAAATAGTGACAAGTACTTGCTGAATTTAAACGAAGCAATAGATAATTTTACGCTAAAAATACATCCAGTAAAGAAGCTGTGTATTCATGTCGCTCTTCATGATACAGATCATTTGCAGCAAATTGATCCACAATCTGTCCATGACGCATGACTACAATACGGTCGCTCATCTGGTACACTGCCGCTAGATCATGCGAAATAAATAAGTAGGATAGATGTAGAGATTGTTGCAGTTCTTGTAGCAATTTCAATACAGCCGCCTGACTAGTGACATCCAGACTTGCTGTAGGCTCATCCAATACAATCAGATCAGGTTCAGTACTGATCGCTCGTGCTATCGTTACACGCTGTTTTTGTCCACCGCTTAATTCGTGTGGATAAGCAGATAATAATGTTGCCGGCAAATGAACCTGTGCTAACAATTGAGTCGCGATCTGTTGTCGATTGTAGTGATCAGACGAGATAAACGAAGGACGTAATGCTGGCTGTAGATCAAGTGGCTCCATTAAGGAGTCGATAATAGTAAGCTTCGGATTGAGTGCGGCTGTCGGATGTTGAAATACAGCTCCAATACGTTGACGGGCTTGACGCAAAGCAGACCCTTTTAGCGAATGATACGGTTGTTCTCGAAATGCAATCGTCCCTTGATCTAGCGATTCCAAGCGCAATAGACAGCGTGCCAGTGTACTTTTACCACTGCCGCTTTCACCAACAATTCCTACACATTCTCCTTTACGGATCGTCAATGATACATCAGACAGTGCAGGATGATTGTGATCGTTGTACGTTTTGGTTAGATGCTCTGCTGTTAAAATAGTAGGCAATAGAGTAGTCATTATATGTTCACCTGCTTATTTTGCAACTCTAGACGATAGCGAGAAGGTAACTTGGGAACCGACGATAACAGTTGAATCGTATACGGATGTGTAGGATGGAAAAAGATACTATGACTTTTTCCAGATTCTACAACTTGACCTGACTTCATAATCAGCAATGTATCGGCTGTACGCTGTACCTGACGTAGATCATGCGTAATCCACAAAATAGCGATACCTGTTTCTTGCTGTATACGCTGAATCAACGTAATGATAGAGCGAGAAGTTAGACTATCTAGCGCTGTAGTGGGTTCATCAGCAATCAATACTTTAGGCGATAAAAGTAATGCTGTAGCAATCGCAGCACGTTGTAACTGTCCGCCACTCAATTCAAACGGGTAGCTATGATAGACTTGCTTGGCAGGTAATTCTACTTGTTCTAATCGTTCTATACAAATAGACTGACGCTGTTGACGGGACAAGGAAGTATGAGCACGTATCATTTCATCCATTTGCTTGCCAACTGTAATAAATGGAGTGAATGCTCCCTGATAATCTTGAAATACATATGCAATATCACGTCCTCGAATCAACCGAAGTTCAGATTCTGGCAAATGCAATAATTGTTGACCTTCTAACTCAATACTGCCATGAGCATGAAGATCCGCTGATAGCAATCCGCCTATCGCTAGACTGGTTAATGTTTTTCCGCTTCCACTTTCACCGGCAAGAGCTAACCATTCTCCACGTTCTAGCTGAAGATTAAGCGGATGGACAAGGGTATGTGATTGATGATGAACAGTCAATCCTTGTATAGCTAACATAGGTTACACTCCTTTGCGCGATAGAATCGAAGAAATAGAACGTTTGGATAATACGGGTTGAACATGAACATCGTACCGATCACGTAGAATATCACCCCAGCTATTGGTCAGTAGAACAGTGATCACAATACATAATCCCGGGAAAATCATAAGATGCGGAGCAGTCTGAAAATACGTTCTTCCTTCGCTTAACATCGCTCCCCATTCAGGGCTAGGTGGCTGTGGCCCAAGACCGATATACGATAGCGAAGCGATCATCAAAATAATTTTACCGATATCAAGCGTAGCCAATACGAGAAGATTACCAATCGTATGAGGCAAAATATGCTTTATCACTAATGTCCATGGCTTCATCCCGCTGATTTCTGCAAGACGGACATAATCTTTTTGTCGTTGTTCCAGTACAATACTTCGTACTAACCTTGCATAACTAACCCATTTGACTGCTGTAATCGCAAAGATCAAGTTCACTAATCCAGGCCCGAGTAATCCACTTAAAATCAGAGCAAAAATATAATCAGGCAATGTCATAAATGCATCTATTATTTTTTTGAATCCTTTATCTAACCAGCCGCCGATATAACCGGATAACAATCCAAACGGAACACCGATAAGAAGCGATACGAACATAATCGTAAGACTGATCCCTACCGTTGTCCGAGCACCTTCCATAATACGAGATAACAGATCTCTTCCAAGATGATCGGTTCCTAACCAGTGCAGTGCATTAGGAGTCTGAAGCCTATCACTCATTTGAATATGATAGGGGTTATACGGTGTCCAGACTAGAGCGAGAATCAGGAATAAAAAGAATAGACTCAAGAGGAGATAACGCAGTCCTATTCTCAAGTTCATCATGAAGTCGCTCCTTTTTTTCGCTGACCGATAGCAATCGCTGGATTGATATAACGATACGACCATTCGACAGCCATATTCAGTAATACGATAAAAATACTCATAAATAGCATATAGCCTTGAATAATCGGATAATCCCGCGCTGTAATCGCATCGACAATCCATTTACCCAGACCAGGATAAGCAAACAGAACTTCGATCACAACCGTTCCTCCAAGTAGACTACCGATACTTTCACTAAAAACAGTTAATAGCGGTATTAGACTATGACGCATGAGATGAAAAGTGAAAATACGCTTTTTGCCAATTCCTCTAGCCCGAGCAGAACGAATAAATTCTTGATGACTACTTTCCAAAATGCTGGCTCGCACCAATCGCACATATACCGCAGACATAGCGATACCAAGTGTAATAGATGGCAGAATAAGATGTTGCCATGAACCTTCTCCCATAGAAGGCAGTATTCTAAGCTTTACTGCAAATAGATCGATTAATAATAGACCTAACCAAAAGCTTGGAATCGAAGAACCGATTAGCGCAAAAATGCGACTAATATGATCAGTCCATCGACCCCGGTATAAAGCAGATAGAATCCCGAGTGGTAGCGAAATGATCATCATGACTAATAGCGAAGTACCTGTCAGCATAAGCGTATACGGAATTTTTTCGATAAATTCACTAAATACCGGTCGTCCGGTCATATACGAATGACCTAGATCTAATGAAAATAGATTTTGAAGCCAGTACCCATATTGAACAAACACAGATTGATCTAATCCTAATTGTGCTCGCATCTGCTGAATCTGCTCATTGGTTACAGCTACATCATCTACCCGTAACATACTACGTACCGGATCACCGGGTACAAGCTTGAGCAGGCAAAAGCTGATAAACGATAAAATGAACAGAAATAGCAATAATCCTGTTATTTTTTGTATCAACATACGCATAATTAATTCACATCCAGATCTTTCGTTAACATGTAGTATTCGCTTTTGCTTGTAACCCAGCCACTCACATTTTTTTGATGAGCAACAAAATTATTCGGATGAATAATGTACGAATGTAGCAAGTTGCGGTCAATCATTTCCACAGCTTGTTGAGCAATAATATTACGCTTTTCGTTATCTACTGTTTGATTCAATTGTTGGATTAATGTATTTAATTGAGCATCTTTCACTTGTCCGTAATTCAGTCCGCCTGTTGGGGTATAGACCGAATTGAGCAGGTAACTTGCATCACCGCGTGGTGCTGTAATAAAGCTATAGATCGCCATATCCCAATCTTTATTTTCTGCTAAATACTCATCTGCATTATCCACTTGTTGAATCTCTAGCTTAATCCCTAATTGAGCAGCATTAGCTTGCAATAACTGTGCAATCAAAGGCAACTCAGCACGTGATTGATAAGTGATCAGTTTGAATGTTAGCGGTGTTCCATTATCCGTCACTACACCATTGCTTACTGTATATCCAGCTTGAGCGAATAAGGTACGTGCACGTTGTATATCAAATGGCTTGTCTGTGTATGGGGGAGAGAATGGTGAATCTGTCAAAAAAGGCCCTTTGGCTACAGAAGCTTGACCTGACATGACAGCATCTACAATCTCTTGACGATTCAAAAGGGAATCGATGGCTTGACGTACAGGTAATTTTGCCAGATGTGTATGATCCATATTGTAAATTAATTGATGAGCACGTAAGCCGGGAACCGATTCGATCACTAGATTAGGATCGGTTTGTAATTGAGATAGACTTTCTACAGGAAAACGATAGACCACATCGGCGTTCCCTGATTGTAGAGCCAGCAGACGAGCATTAGCATCTTCATTAAATGAGAATGTCGCTTCATCTAACTTCACCTGTCCATCCCAGTACGTAGGATTACGCTTCACATCGACTTCTATCCCCGGCTTAAATTGAGCCAGTACAAAGGGACCTGTACCACTGGGTGTACCTGCATCTACAGCCGTATCTATAATACCGGTATTCGGATGTACCAGTTCTGACGGGAATTGTGGAAGAGGGGTATCGGTCACAATCTGTAACGTTTGCCCTTTAGCCGTTATCTTATCGATATGTAGAGCATTACGAATCGCGGGATTGTTTTGAATCACACGTTCGAGAGAATCTTTAACTGCTTGAGCATCGACGGGTGTACCACTATGGAAAGTGACATCAGAACGAATCTGGAATGTCCAGTGTTGTCCATCTTTACTTTCCCAAGAAGTGGCTAGCCAGGGTTGTAATTGTTGCTGATCATCGACTTTAACCAGTGTCTCACTGATTCCTGCGCGCGAAGCGGTATAGTTCACATCAGTATGTGGATCAATCGTATTGCTTTGAACATTAAATAGAAGTGTTAGCCTTTTTGGAGTTGCTTCACTAGTTGTAGAAGATGACGATGGCGAAGTACAACCGCTTAATACTAGAACAATTATTAATAATGAGATCGGATAACGTAATGTGCGAGCAAAAGATAATAACAAGAAAAATCCCCCTTATATATAGTCAGTCTGTACATACTATGCTTACTCCTGTTGATTTCTTACAACGTAAATGAAATACATTATCAACAGGTCAACCTCTTAAATAATAATCGTTACGATTACGATTGTAAACTAAAAATTGATATGAATCATCATCGTATGACCGTATTTTCATATCATTGATATTTTGAAAATCATTTGACAAATCAGAAATAAGAGGAGTACAGTGTATTCATAGAATTAATAGTAATAATTACTATTAAAGAAATGGAGGAATCAATCATGACGCTGATCGAACAATCTTCTAAGATTCCGGTAACCGTATTGAGCGGTTATCTAGGCGCAGGGAAGACGACATTGCTTAATCATGTGTTAAACAATCGTGAAGGCTTGAAAGTAGCGGTTATTGTAAACGATTTGAGTGATGTGAATATTGATGCAGACCTTATTCGTGATGGCGGAGGATTATCGCGAACTGATGAGAAATTAGTCGAAATGTCTAATGGTTGTATCTGTTGTACATTACGCGAAGACTTGCTGGTCGAAGTAGAACGGCTTGCTCGTGATGGACGTTATGATTATTTATTAATCGAATCGACAGGCATTGGCGAACCAGTTCCTGTCGCTCAGACATTTAGCTATATTGATGAAGAACAGGGAATCGATCTGACGCAGTTTACCCGTCTGGATACGATGGTCACTGTGGTGGATGCTCAAGGCTTCTGGCACGATTATTATTCGCGTGAATCTCTTGCAGATCGTGGACAAGCCGCAGGGGAGGATGATACACGCCGTATTGTACATTTATTGATCGAACAGGTTGAATTTTGCGATGTATTGATTTTGAATAAATGCGATCTGATTGAACCTGATGAATTAGAACGATTAGAAACAGCACTACGAGGACTGCAACCGAATGCCAAAATCATCCGTTCCACTTATGGCAAAGTAGATCCACAGGAGATATTGAATACAGGGCGATTTGATTTCGAACAAGCGAGTCAATCGGCAGGCTGGATACAGGAAATGATGAAAGAAGAGCATACACCGGAGACTGAAGAGTATGGAATCAGTTCTTTTGTGTATAAACGCAAAGTTCCTTTTCATCCAGAGCGCTTGTTGCAATGGATTACACAATGGCCACAAGAAGTAGTACGTGCGAAAGGGATTCTCTGGTTAGCTACACGTAATCGGACAGCGATCTCGTTCAGTCAAGCAGGCAGTTCCAAGCAATTATCGCCGGCGGGCTTATGGATTGCTGCTCTGACGGAGGAAGAACGACAATATCATCTGGGAGAAAATTATCCATTACCTACAGATTGGGATGAGGTGTGGGGCGATCGGGTAACCAAGCTTGTACTGATTGGAATACATCTGGATCGTGCGCAGATTGAACAGTCTTTGGATCAGGCTTTACTGACTGAAGAAGAAATGAACTCTAATTGGAAAAAATTCAAAGATCCTTTTCCACAATTAGGTCAATAAGCAGGTCGATAGAGTAGTAATATCGTTATTTTTTTAAGTGTCATTGATTGATTTTAGAACCATTAACTAAATATATAGCACGATATCAACAAGAGAATAATCGTGTGCTACAAAATGAATAAGTTGTTTTGTAAATAAAAAATAAATATTACGAATAACAAAGGAGTTATTACACTATGGCTAAAAAATCAAAAGTCGTTCGTCAACAACAACGTGAACAAATGGTTGCTAAATATGCAGATTTGCGTCGCGAACTGAAAGCAAAAGGAGACTATGAAGCATTGCAAAAATTACCACGCAATTCTTCACCAACCCGACTCAAAAGTCGTTGCCAGATCACAGGAAGACCAAGAGGATATTTACAAAAGTACAAAGTATCCCGTATCGTATTTCGCGAGTTAGCACACAAAGGTCAGATTCCCGGGGTACAGAAAGCAAGCTGGTAACAGTAAAATGGCATATTCTAAAATATGATTTTTGCACTATTACATCTATTAGCCTGAATACATTCAATAGAGTTAAATAGGATCTATTAAAATAAATCTACTGGTTAGATTAACTTTAATTTTGTAAATCCAACACTAAAAAGGTGCAAACTCCTACGATATTAGACGTAGATGATTGCACCTTTTTGTTGTTAGTATACATAATCAACATACTACTCAAATCCGCACCGATCAAATCTGTACCGACTCAAAATCCGATCGGTATCAATATAAAATAGCAGGAGAGTAGCCATTTCATTCGAGAAGATCTTCGATATCGATCAACCATAGATCAAAGTTCGGGAATTGGTAGAGTAAATGACTATTCACTTTAATGTATAAGTCAGTTTTTTCTCATTTTTAGAACCTTTATCATATGTGAAATAGAGGGTATTCCCATTACGCTTCACATAAGTCAGTCGATCATCCCTACCCATAGGTGGTGCGTCGTTTTCGACTTGTTCTTGTTGATTCGCATTCAATAGTTCTTTGTATAAAATAATTGATTTCCCTGTTTGGCGATCTATTAAAGTTAAGTGTGTATTTTTAATAGAACGTACTACTATGAAATCAGGCTGTAAACCCTCGACTGTATAGGTGTCTTTGCCACCTCCAAGTTTGAAGAGGTCAATCGTGTCTATTACTTTGCCTGTACCATCTTCAATGATTCGTAAGGTCTGACCATCATTTAATACAATATTCCCGTTATACATTTCGATGTTTGTGCCTACACCCCAATGATAATTCATATGTGATTGCCTGATCAAAGCACCATTTTTGAAAATTAAAGTAAAATCCTGATAGTTAATATGAGGTTCTCCATACGAATCGCCAATACGCATAATTCGTAATCCTTTAGGTGTAGCCGTAACTTCGATATCTGCCAAATCCAGTGTCTCATTAATAGAGGCGATTCGTTTAGCCAGATTTTTGCCTTGCGCTATATAGATATCTCCGTTTGCCTTCTTGACTGCATATGTTGTGCCTTGATAACTATCTTTGAGAACATTAAGGGATTGTAGATGATCTGCAACTAGCTTATGATTCGCGGCGTCTATACGAAGCTCAGTTCCACCGAGAGCTTGTACAACGAAGCGAATAGGAAGGTATAATTCTGACTTTTCACTTAAAGGATCTATTGCTTTGAATGGAGCTGCACTTAAAGTCACTTTTTGGTGATCTAACAGAGCAGTACGGCTACCTACACGAACAGCGATTTTTTTGATAAAGCCATCTAAAGAAGCGCGTGTACCACTTTGATCCCATGTAATCTGTAATCCAGATTGATCAGTAAGCCAATCATTCATAGCGACAAACGTTGTACCTTGACGGGTAACTGTGCTTCCATGTGACGGACTATAATAACCTTCTTTTTGAGCGTAATTCAATTCGTAACTATAAGGAGTAACAGGTGTAGCAGACTTAGCGTATATAGGTGTGAATGTGGATGCTAGTAAGGTGGAAGTAAGCAGGGTCGCTAAAGCATATTTTTTGTACATCATTTGAATTTCTCCTTTGGATGTTAATAGCAGATTTTCATACTATAATTGACAATTAAACAATAAAAAAGATAAATTATATATAAATAGTAACACTTATTGCTTTTGTGTTAGGAAGCGATAGTGTTACTTTTTTTAAAAGCAAAGATAACACTACTGCATAGAAAGGAGTTCATTTAAAGATACATAGGATGTATGAAGCAAGATTAGTTTTACTATTTAAGTCATAGAGAGCAGGGTATTAGTAATGGAAAAAAATAAATCAACATCAAGTTCGAACTTTTGGGCAAAATGGGATAAGCCGAAAAAAGTACGTGTTATTACACTTACCGCGCTAGCCTTCATTGTATTGCTCGTAGTCGTACCGATCATTACGTATTACAATATACAATCAGATGAGACTCAAGTGATTAGCAGTCCAGATAGCAATATTGTAAATAATACGATATTAGCGCCGGTTGATCCATTACCTTTCGTATTAAGTTCTAAAGTAGGAAGAATAGAAAGAGTAGGAAGTTCTTTCTTCAAAAGAGAGTCTGGCATTCCTACTATGTTAAAAAAAGATGATCCTAAAAACCCACCGCAATCGACTCAAACGGTATTGGTTGAACGCTTAACAGGGACACAGATGTCCAAGCCTTTTACAGTAGAAAAAGGGTATCGTTATGCGAAAATCTGGGTCAATAACAAAGGGAAGCAACGAATTGCTATATCCATATCCAAAGATTCACCAACAGGTGACCTTGTGACTGAACGTGTAGTTACTATCGCAGGTGGAACCAACTGGTCGATATATACAACCAAGCCTTGGGAATCAGGTACGTATTATGTTAATTTTACTTCTAATGGATCACCGATCAAAGGTGTTGCTGTAGCTAGAGTAGGTGCACGATTAGCAGAATTGAATTCGTAATTGTAACTGTTGTAGCTCATTGCTCATAACAATCTAATACACTTCAGATAGATATGAATAGCGTTCAACGTTGTCTGGTATCTATCCGAGGTGTATTTTTATTTGAAAATGTAATAAAGATAGAGTACGAGTAACTTGCCACACACATGCGAAAAGCCGATCTACGATTTCAAAGTATAGGTGAAATGCTTTTCCTGATTAGAGCCAGCACGAAAAGTAAAATAGAAGGTGTTATTAACTCTTTTATCAAATTGCAGATAATCCCCTGAGCCAAAAGAATCGATATCTACATCTTCGCTAATCTGTTTTTGCCACGAAGCATCTAGTAGTTCTTTGTATAATGTGACAGATTGGTTGGTATGGCGATCGATCAGCAGAAGTCTTCCTTTGGAGGCAGTCCGCATAAGGATAACATCATCGTACAGACCTTCTACCGCGTATTTTTCGTTACTCCCACCACCAAGCTTCACCAGATCAAGTTCATCGACAATATTGCCTGTACTATCTTCAATCATCCGTAATATTTTCCCATCGCTTAGCACAATCTTATCTTGATAGGTAGAAATGTCGGAGTCATTGATTTTGGTAAAGTCTGCATATGCTTTTCGGATCAACTTTCCTTTTTGGAAAATAAGCTTTACTTGCTGATTATGAATATGTGGTTCTCCGTAAGCATTATTAATCGTAAGGATCAACAATCCACCCGCAGTTGACTCAAACTCCATACCTACCGAATCAAAATCGATGCCGAGTGAGACTAACTTCACCGGAGCCTGCTTCCCATAAGCTACATATAAGTCTCCACCATCCTTTTTCAAAGTATAGGTAGAGCCATTGTAGACATCAGTAATGACATCATAATACTTGATGTTGCGGGCTGTAACATGAACTTGTTGTCGATCTACTTGGATATGATCACCACCCAGTAGTTGTACACCAAATCGAACAGGGACATATACAATTTCATTATTAGTCTTTTTTTCTTTCTTTTTAAAAGGGGCTGCGCTCAGTGTAACGGTTTTCCCATCTAGCATAGCGGTACGACTTCCTAAGCGAATCGCTGCTTTTTTCATAAATCCGTTAAGCGAAGCACGTTGACCTGTTGAATCCCAAGCCAATGTTAACCCTGAATCTTCCGCTAACTCACGAATATCTAAAAAGATAGTACCATTCTGGACAAGTGTAGAATTTACAATAAATCCTTTAGGATCGTTAGCCAAATAAAAAGTATATGTAGTTGGAAAGGAAGAACTAGATGCTGATGCAGGATTATATAAAGATGATTGCAACAGCAAAGTGGACGATAGTAAAGCAGAGAAAACCATTTTTTTATTCATGGTAAGGATTTCCTTTCCTGGTTGTGATAAGGTGGTTATGTATATGGACGCATATGCCAGGAAGAAGTTGCAGAAGGTCAGATATAGATTACATCGATAGGTGTAATTTCAAGAAAATTAGCACGATATAAAGTCATGAGCTGTAGCCATGATAGGTTTATTTATGAGGTATAGTTACCAAGGTACAAAGGTGAATGATACACAGTAATAAAGCAACAGAGAGGAGAGTACTATGGTTAAAGTCATAATAGGATGCAGTTTATTTCTTGCTTCGATTGGGATTCTATGTTCAGGATTTATCATTTCGGCAATAGGTTCATCGGATCGCATGGTAAATATGAATTTTATGTATAGTGTTTTAAATATTCATATATTGTGGACAGTTATACCGATTATTTTGTTTATTGCAGCTTGTATACTTACATATGGTGGGTACAAAGAATATTCATATGATCGGACAGAATAATAACAAAAAGGAGAACTAGCGATGAACATCCAATCCGCAATCCAAGTGATCAAAAGCTATGAGAAACGCATTATTAAATGTTTGCTATATGGATTTGTATTTGGAATATATTATTCGGTACTTACTGATCAACGTAAAGTTACGGAGTCAACGGGAGAAGGAATGTCTATAACGTTAGCTTTGCCTTGGTCAGACTATTCATATCTCTTATTATCTACATGTTTAAAATGGAGTTTATTTTTTGCTGTGGTTTATATCGTGTGGCGCATTTTTAAATATAGAGTGTTGGATTCTAAGGTTTCTAGTAAGGATCGTAATTATTAATAGATTTTAAATTAATATATGTATTTTTAGAATATGCTAAGTATTAAAAAGAGCTAAAATAAATTTTGAAAAAGGCACTACTATAATCTACTTTCTTTTGTAAAAGAGAGAATTATAATAGATGCCTTTTTAAATTCATACTTGCTCTAATTCAAAAATTTAAATAAGACTAATTTATCATTTTAAATTAGGTCTTATGGTTTATTTATATAGACTTTATAACCATAATTATATTATTCTATATATGTAATAAAAATCTAATTATTACATATATTTTACTTGAGTAATTTGAGGAGGATAATCATGTGGCTAACGAAATTTTAGATGAAAGCAAAATGACTAAATTATTAAATTGGAGCTATGAAAAAGCTATGAATGGCATCCCTGGTGCTGAAACAGTAGAAGAATTATCAAGAAACTACTTGAATAAACATAGTTCAGTTGAAGAAGCTATTGATAGTTTAATTCGGTGGCAGAATGCCAAAGGGATTACAAGCGGATTTTTGACAGGATTAGGAGGAATAGTGACTCTTCCAGTGGCAATTCCTGCTAATATAGCATCTGTAATGTATATTCAGATTAGATTAATAGCTACAATTGCTCACATGCGCGGCTATGATCTTAAAGATGATCAAGTAAAGACATTTGTTTTTGTGTGCCTTACAGGACAAGCGGCTTCAGATATTTTAAAACAAGCAGGAATAAAAATAGGAACTAGTTTAGCAAGAGAAGCTATTAAAAAAGTTCCTTATGAAATTATTAAGGCAATAAATAAAGCTGTAGGAGTAAGATTAGTGACGAAATTTGGAACCAAGGGGCTAGTGAATTTAGGAAAAGCTGTTCCTTTACTTGGAGGTATTATAGGGGGAGCAGTAGATGGAATAGGAACAAATACAATTGGTAAAACAGCTAAAAAAGTATTTAATAATTCTAAATCAGGAACCCTTATTTAATTTGGAAATGTATTAGTAAGCAAAGAAATTTATAACGAAATTTTCTTTGCTTACTAACTAAATCTAATAGTAGATTTGTAAATTCAACTTAAAAAATTAAAGAGGTGAAATAAATGAAACTGTTATATACATGGATTGAAATATATCGAAACTTAGAGAATATTGGTTTAAATTGGAATAATGAATTTAAAGTGGAGCTTGCAGAAGATAAGCAAACAATAAATATAAAAAAAAATGATGATTACTTTAACCTTTTTTCTGAGTACACTTGTATAGAAAACTTTAAAGTGATTGTAGGAAAAAATGGTACAGGCAAAACTAATATACTGCATTTACTAGGAAATGGAATAAATAATTATAGTCCTGATGATCCTAATTATAATGATAAATTTTTTAATATTTATTATTTATCTTCACATAGATATGTAATTGAAGGAAATGGAAGAGAAATTATAAGCATTCTAATAAATCAAGAAAATCTTTTTCTAAATTTAGCATATTGTATAGAGGTTGAATATGATAAATTTAGAAAAAAATTCAGATATATAAAAGAATTTAAACAAAATAAGAAAAGTGCGTTTATTAGTTACAATAATCGTCTTAGTTTATTTGATACTCCATATAATTATGGATTAAGTATAAAAAGATTTTCTTTTAGGAGAAATGAAAATATTTTAAGCCAAAAATGTCGCTTTATAGCAGATATAAATTCAAAAGAAGAAACGTCAAAAGAATATTTGAAGGATATATTTAATATGAAAAAAGATATTTTTTTTCTATTTCTGTATCTCCAATTGCCATTGATTCTAAATTAAAAAAAACTCTAAATTTAGTTAGCTTAAGAAAAAAAGACAAGAAAGAAAAATTTATTATTGGGTTTTTAAAAACTTATATAAATATAGTCTTTAAAGAAATTGTGATTCATAAAAAATCACTTGAGAATAATATTTTATATGGAATTGAAAAAATAGAAAATGCAAATGATTTAATTTATCTTCAAGAAGTTTGCGAATATCTAAGTGATGAAGCTTCAACATTATCTCTAATATTTGATTTATCGGAAGAAGCGAACGGGCAGTATTTAACACTATACAAAGAAGGTTATAAAAAATTTCTAGATTTTTTTTCTGTTATAGATAATTCTCTAATTATAAATAATACAATTAGATTAAAATTTAATAAACATGAAATTTTAATTGATCAGTTTAGTGATTTATACGATAAATATGTATCGAAAGATGCAAAATACTTAATTACTGAATTTATTAACATGAGTACTGGAGAAGAGGATATAATTAATTTATTTTCAGTAATATATTATGCAATTAATTTAAAAGATATAGTAGATAAAGAGAATATTGTAATTTTATTAGACGAACCAAACAATTTTATGCACCCAGAGTGGAATAGAAAACTAATATTCATGCTTTTAGAATTTTTGAAAGATATTAGCAAAGAATCTAAACAGAAATATACAATTATTTGTACTACTCATTCTCCTTTTTTATTATCTGATTTATATACAGAACAAGTTATTGCTCTTAATACAAATAAAGAGAAAAAAGTTGAGATTAAATTAAATCTTGAAAAAACTTTTGCAAGTAATATTCATACTCTATTTTCAGATAATTTTTTTATGGAGAGTACTGTGGGGGAATTTGCTAAACAGAAAATTAATTTTATAATCACACGCCTTAATGAAGCCCTTTTAAGTGAAGATAAAAAATTATTAGATAAAGAGAAGCAAGCTTTTAAATATGTTATAGAACGTATAGGAGAGCCATTAATTGCGATGAAGTTAAACGAGATGTACATGGGAGCAGTTGAACATGATGAAGAGTTAAATAATAATTTAATTGAAAAAAATATAAAACTTACAGAACATATAAAAAAACTAGAAGATCGTCTCAGAAAGTTGGATGATAATGATTCGAATCTATAATAAAGAATTAGATAAACTTGCTGAGATACATTATAAAGCTATAAAGGATCAATTGTACAAAGATTTTAAACAGATTAAAGGAACTAAAAAAATAAGTACAGATGAAATCGAGATAAAATTTAATGAAAAATTAAAAAAGAATGGAATTAATAATACTTTACGTGAGATTATTACTTCAAAGTTTGATCAACTTACTAAAATTGCAAAACGGAATATAAAATATAAAAAGGATACAACTTTTCAAAAGATGTATAATAAGTTTTCTAATGGAAAAGATGCTCATATTGGACTTCGTAAACCTAGAGGAGAACCTAGATTGACTTATAATGCAAATACCATGGTAGAATCTTTAGGATTCAAAGTTTGTCCTTTATGTAATCGAAATTATATAAATAATACTAAAAGGATTTATAAAACTGGGAAAAATGGAGTTGAATATACTATAAAAAGAACTTGTCAATTGGATCATTATTATAGTCAATCCGAATATCCTTTACTTGCTATGTCTTTTTATAATTTGATACCTGTATGTTCTAGTTGTAATCATGCTAAAAGTGATAAGTCACTTTCAATTTCACCTTATTCTATAGCTAAAGTAGACCATTTAATTACCTTTGATTTTAATATTGATGATGTAAAAGCAATCAGTGATAAAAACCATGTGAAAGTTTCCATTAAAGTTGATTCTTCTAATAAAAAGGTTATCAAAGATCATTTAGATATAATCGGAATTGAAGAATTATACAAAAATCATAATGATATTGTTTTTGAAATTTTACAAAAATATCGTCATTATAATCATATTAAGAGAAAAGAATTAATAGTTTCTTTTCCTGGATTATATGAAAATGAGCAGGAAATTAAAAATGTATTATTTGGAGAATATAAGGATATAGATAATTTTCATCGTAAATCCTTATCGAAATTAACTAGAGATATTATAAAAAGAATTGATAACTATCCTTCAGACCTGATCTAATTACAAAAAGAACCAACATTATAAAGTGTTGGTTCTTTCTTATTTTGGTTTGTTAGATTGGCTTTTCAATTGCCTTAAGGTTTGAATAACAGCCTCAGCAATTTCTTTTTCCTCGTCTGTCCATCCAAGCACATGATCTATGTAATCTTTCTTTTCATCGTTAATTCGTTGTATATCTTTTCGACCTAGTAAAAAGTCAGCATCTACATTAAAGTAATCTGCAATAGTTTTTAACTCATGATCCTCTACAGGTCTTTTTCCAGATTCAATTCTGGATAATACGCTATTGTTGATATGAATTAATTTAGATAAGTCCAATTGACTAAGACCAGCTTCTTCTCTTAGTAATTTAATTCGTTCTCCGGTCTTCACTGTAGCTCCACTTCCTTTCTAATATAGCAAATAAATAATATCACTTTTCTAAAACAGAAAATTATTTATTGCTAAATTAGAAAAATAGATTTAAAATAGCAAATAAAAACAATGATTTTTAGTTATTATTTGCTATTACAGCAAATTCGATGATCTGTACTTACTAGGTACGATAGAAGAATTTTCTTCAAATTCTCAGAGCGAAGGCAACGGAATTGTCCTGAAAGAGCGAAGCGATCGCCTTTGTTATTGGATATCTTCCATAATAAGCATTTAATCAAGATATCCAATAACAACAGCGACGACAAGGATAATCCGTTGACGAAGTGGAGTATATTTATACTCTAACCTTCAGATCTCTTTTCCAAAATACATATTAACTCAACCAAAGGAGCACCTAAACATGTGGATCAGAAGCCAAGACCGTACAACATTTATTGATGCAACTGTCCTAACGTTAGAATTAGAAACTGCTGATCATAAATTTGTAATCTCTGCTTATGCTGGTAACGGGTCTGTTGAATCTGCGTTTACAGTGGGTGAATATGATCAAGAACATCAAGCACAGGATGTACTGCAACGTTTTGCAGTTCATTTACAGACAGGAATGACAGGTGCTTTTCAGGTATAATATAGATTGGCTGAGGTATTGTGATCAACCACTAGAAGGAGGATATGATGAAATTATTTGAGAAACTACAAAAGAAAGTAACTGTGAATGACTATACATTCCACTGCGTGATCGACCAGACACCTTCTATACCTATGGTTAGTGTCAAAATCTATTCTTCCAAAACGTCTCATGTTGAATTTCTTTTTAGTTGGAAAAGAATGTATGATGTTAATCCAAATCGTCCTGTGGTCTGTGCGCGTCTGATTCAGTATGCTATTGATCAGGGATGGGATTATCAAGAAGAGAAGCAAGTTAGAATCTTTGAGTAAAGTGATGATGTAAGTGATCTGTTACAGTTAGAGAAGCTGGATTATACATAACATATTAATCCGCAATAGAGTAAATTCTGTTTATCTTTTGTTACAGGAGGGCGTATGCATACTGAAGATCAGTTTATTAAAAAGTATCATTCTTTGAATGAACAAGAACAGTTGGATTTTTTAAAAGGTTTTGACCAGACATTAGATCAAGCATTAGCACATTTCTTTCTTTTTATTGCTACAGATACGAATAACGATGATGATATCCGAATAGAAGCAGTTACCATTTTAGGGTTGTACAAAGGCGATTACGATGATACAGATATCAAAGAAAAGCTCATGACTATTATAAATGCTGATGATACAGAAGATGATAGTCTGATTGTGAATTGTATCAACACCTTGTCACTACTAACAGTAGATGACCAAGAGATCGATTGGGCTTTAACTATGATCCAAAGTGATAACTATATTTTATTCAAAAGCGCAGCGTTTGCTTTATTAGCTCAACACAAAAATTATCCTAAAGCGATAGAAGCGCTCAAAAGTTTAGTGAATGATAAAAATTATGGAACATCTGTGCAAAGAGAACTGGCAGCAATAGAAAAATATAACCATTGAAATACTACCCAAATGTAAAAGAAGTACGGACGTTGGAGGAATAGAATAATGGATGAAGCAAGAATAATTATTGAGCAAAATGTGAAAGGAATCGAAGGAAGTTTTATTCATGATCTTCATGAACGGAATATGTTTAATATGTCTGCGTTTAAAGCTTACGTTGATGCGATAACTCAATTGACCCAGCAGGCGCAAGATGACCAAATGATCGAACGTGCTCTTATGGATCAGGTGTTTTTTACATACAGTTATATACTAAAAAGTGTGATCTGGCATCTGGATATGAACGATCATTCGTCGATAGAGAATGTGAGCGATGAACAACTGACTGAAATGATCGAACGTTTGGAAACGGTAGTTAGAAAATTCATCCAAGGAAATGAAAAATAAGAGCCAATCACAGTTGGCTCTTATTTCTATGGTAACACGTATTATTCAATTTCATGATGAAGCGTAGGCAACTTTACCAAGACATACTGCTTTTCTAACATTTCAAACCCTTGTTGTGCCACATCATATGTATTTAAATCTATGATGCGATCCAACTTGATATTGCGTGGCTCTTCTTCTTCGCCTGACCAACATGTATACAGTTCAAAATCTTCTGCATCGCCCCGATATTCTTCCATTAGTTTAAATAATTCACGACAACATTTCAGCGAAGCACGATAAGCATCTAAATCCTCATACTGATCTGGATCAGCTTCAATATTAAAGTCGCCTGATTCGGGAGAGATCATGTATATAAATGGATGGTGAAAATGTTTTTGCAGTACGCCAGCCCAGCGTGGAATTTCTTGAATAAAAATACCCGCGGCATCTTCTTGCGTCTTATAAATCATGACATCTCGATCAGCAAATGTAGAAAAGTCCACAATATCTGTTAACGGAACTATACCATCGGCTCGTTGCTTTTCTTGATTGGCAAGATACTCTGGTGAAGTGATCCATTCGTTATACGGAAGGGTGTGAAATATACCTCCTCGCTCTCCTAAGGGAAGCTGGCAACTTGATGCAATATAATAGAACCGACTCATTCAATCTTCCTTTCTTAGCTATTTATCAACTATACTGTATATATTACCAATAAAAAGGAGTAATACAAAATGATACAAGATGCAATATTTTGGAACTATGTCAAAGATGCTGAGCAAGAATTCAGCGGATGGGATTTCTCATGGGTTACTGAGAATGGAAGAATGAAAGTACAGCCGTTGTCTTGGAATTTTGAACAGATGATCGTACCGCACATTAAGAAGTCTCAATCGATGTTAGATATGGGTACTGGGGGTGGAGAATTTTTATCAAGTTTGCAACCGTTTCCACCGTCAATCTATGCCACAGAAGCTTATGCTCCTAATGTACCGATTGCTAGGAAACGGTTAGAACCTTTGGGCGTAAAGGTTGTACAGATTGATAACGATGATGATCTACCATTTGCTGATCAACAGTTCGATCTTATTACGAATCAGCATGAAGCGTATAGTCCAAGTGAAGTAAGACGTTTGCTACAAAAAGATGGATGGTTGATGACTCAGCAAGTAGGTGGATTGAATGATCAGCAGATTAATCAACATTTACATAAGCCCTTGAATCAAGAATTTATAGATTGGAATCTAGCAACAGCAGTCTCACAACTCGAACAGAATCATTTTGAAATAGTCTACCAAAAAGAAGAATTTCCAAGTGAACGATTTTACGATATTGGAGCATTGTTGTACTATCTTAAAGCGATTCCATGGCAAATTCCAAACTTTCAACTCGAAGAACATATGGATGATCTATATGCTATTCATTTATTAATTCAAAAGCAAGGCTACTTTGAAGTAAAACAACATCGCTTTGTGATCCATGCACAGGCTAAATAGCTTAGTGAACGCCAATCCTCTATAATGAAAGAGTATCGTCTTTATATGACTCAGTACGGTTAGAATGTGTTAAATAAGATACAACCCGTAATTATAACGCTTCATCCCACTGGAGGAATATCAATGACCAATATTCAAACGATAGGCTTGGCGAAAAGTAAAACAACGCAGTGGCAGACTGTGTTAGAAGATCATTATGAGAAATTTTTAAGTTATGGTCAGAAAGCAGTTAAAGATTTTGATGATGAAGATGTGCATCAAGCCCGGGTCAATTGTCGTAAGCTGATGACCTTGTTGCGTATTTTGGATGCTTCGGATCAAGCTGGATTGATTCCGTTATTGAAAAAATCGCAAAAAGCACTCGGTAAAGTAAGAGACGCTGATGTGATGATTGATGCTTTTAAAGAAAGAAAAGAAGATGCCAAAGCAGATAACCATAAAGAAGAAGCTGATCTGCTCAAAGCTGTGATCAAAGCTCACAAACAAGAACGTAAAGAATATCGCACCAAGCTTGCCAAAAAGTTACCCAAACTACAAGGCAAAATACTTAAAAAGAAATGGAAAACACTCATAGAAGAACATCTGGAATCGCTGGCAGCTCAAGCCGATGTGAATCGTATTATGCGTGAACTTGAGATTGCTTATGAACAACAGAAGCGTACTTACCGCCAGACCGCCAAAACAGAAGGCATCGATTCAGTAGAAGCGTTACATGAATTACACCAATTACGGATCGCTGCCAAAGAGATTCGGTATACTGCTTCTGCTGCTGAATTTGCGCTAAGTTCCAAGTTCCGTGATTCGGAAGAAGTATACAAAAAGATTCAAACCCAATTAGGTCATATCAACGATAAGCGAGTATGGGTAGAGACATTAGAAGATTATAATCCCAAAAAGCTTAAAGTTAACGAAGAAGTCTGGAATGCATTTATAGAGAAATTACAGCAGGAACTGAATGAAGCTGTCCATGAACAACAATCATCATAATAGATGTATTTGTATAAATGAGTGACGATATACCTGTGTTGAATCTTTAAGATACCTGTACTTTGTATAATATTAGTTGAAACGTCATTTTGAATAGCATTGCTTTTTGCTGAATAAATTCGGGTATATATAGAAGAAACGTTTTTTATTAAAGGAGCGATAGATATGTCCAAGCGATCATCGAACTGGGTACTTGCTACAGGAGATAAGATTGATCTGAAAAAGATTGATCCTAAAAACACAGGCGAGTACAATTCCAAAGAAGATACCGAAAAAGAAACCAAAGAACTGATGAAACGATTTGAGAAGCTACAAGACAAGCTATTCTCAAGTAAAAAGAAATCGCTTCTGTTTATTTTTCAAGGCATGGATTGCAGTGGGAAAGATGGCGTGATTAATAAAGTCTTTTCTATTTCTCATCCACAAGGTGTGCAGACGCATAGCTTCAAAACACCGACTCGCGAAGAAATGGATCATGATTTCCTCTGGCGTGCTCACAAATTAGTATCAGGCGTTGGCTATATTACAGCGTTTAACCGTTCTTATTATGAAGATGTGTTGATTACGCGTGTGCATAAGATGATTTCAGATAAAAAAGCACAACAGCGCTTTAAACAAATACGACACTTTGAAGAAATGTTAGAAGATAATGGCGTTAAAGTGGTCAAAATCTTTTTGCATATTTCTAAAGAGTTTCAATTGGAAAAATTAATTGCACGTATCGAAAATCCGAAAAAGAATTGGAAATTTGATGAAAGTGATCTGTTAGAACGCAAATCGTGGGATACGTATCAAGCGTATTATGAAGACGTATTTGCACATGCAGCAACTAAAGATCATCCGTGGCATATCGTGTCTTCTGATAATCGCTGGTATCGTGATCTAGCAGTATTACAAATAGTAGTGCGTACATTGGAAGATTTGGATCTATCGTATCCTGATCCGAATCCGAAATTACAAGATCACTTGCCGGATATGTATGCAGAGCGTGAAAAATTGTTAAAAGATAAAAAGTAAGCCTATTTATACATTATTTACAGTGGAATAAGCCACTATGATATTGATCTACAATAAAATGACGGATACAAACTTAATGCTGTGTTATATACTGTTGGATTTTACTAACAGTGATATGACCAGCATTTTTTAATCATACTCCGTTTATTTATAAGCAATCTATCTTATCCAGAAAAGAGGGGAATCCTATGGAACATTCAGATCAAGAGCGACAGATTATCGTAACCGGTGGAGCGATTATTCGAGACGAGCAAAATCGTATATTATGGCAAAAGCGTTCAGATTCTAACGATTGGGGTTTGCCTGGTGGTGGAATGAATGCAGGCGAGACTATTGAAGAAACGATGCTACGCGAGGTAAAAGAAGAGACCGGGTTAGAAGTGATTTCTTCTACATTGTATGCTGTGTATAGTGGAGAACGATTGAAGTATACGTATCCCGGTGGAGACGATGTTGTATTTGTGATGTTTATTTTCGATGTGGTTGCTGATCTGGAAGGAAAATTAGCTACGGATGGAAAAACGTTACGATTTGAAGATGATGAATCTGTTAAGCTTGTATTCTATAAGGTAGAAGCAATGAATATAGAGCAGATCAATCCAGCACAACGTCCATTAATTGAAGATTTAATGGATGCAGATCAGCAGCAGGGGATACTTAGAAACTAATTTTTAATACCATAACGAAATCGAGAAGCTATGTAAATTCTATAGCATAAAAGAAAAAGCTCTGCCATTTCTACCATACCTATACCAACATAGGAATGAAGAAAGGGACAGAGCTTTTATTTGTTTACATTCTAGATATAGGGAGCATATTTATTACCATTTTAATGTAACAACCGATTTGCCCGGAACAGTGTAGTTAGTAGATTGACCATTCCACTGAACTTTTACTGTTTTAGTAGCAGTTTGAGAATTATACAATACAACTACTTTAGTACCATCTGGATTTTTAAAAGCTACATTTTGAATATCATTGGATGAATTGGTATCAATACGTGTAGCACCGGTTACTACAAATTTACTGAAATGTCCTAACAGGTAATATTGTTTGTTATACGTCACTTTATCTTCTGGATTACTATTGCTGTTATCCGAGTTCTGGATCGTAACCATACCTTTATTGGTATTGTTATCTCCGATCACACTAGGACCATCTTTTTGATCTAGCGCAGCATTCCACAAAATAATCGATTTGGACCAATTACGAGTAATTCCGATAAATTCATTGATCATATTATCGAATCCTTGAGTTGTTCCATCGACTTTATCATTCCAATCGCCAAATCCACCTTCTGTGAACCAAATGTCTTTGTCAGGATGTGCATTATGCATTGAAGTCATAGCTGTATAATCGCCACCATAATGATGGAAAGCACTACCAGCTACAGCGCTAGATTTGCCACTATTTTTAAGCCCTGTAATGACTGTATTCGGATAAGACCAGTTGTCATAGTTGTGGTCGTAAGTGATCACTTTTGTATTTAGACCCGCATTTTTAATTGCAGGGCTGAGGTAATCACCGATCATGCCAATCTGATCTT
Source organism: Paenibacillus sp. KACC 21273 (assembly GCF_028736095.1). NCBI lineage: Bacteria > Bacillati > Bacillota > Bacilli > Caryophanales > Paenibacillaceae > Paenibacillus > Paenibacillus sp. KACC 21273. Next base: position 3,220,555 of record NZ_CP117876.1, on the reverse strand, counting down.
GCTCATTCATATTCATACCCGGATAACGTCCTGGCTCAAATAGTGGTTCATTTTGCGGAGTCACCGCATAGATAGGAATACCTTGTGCCTGATAACTTTGAATAAATTTTACAAAATAATTAGCATAGGTTGGATAGTATTGCGCTTGTAATTTACCTGTACCGTTTTTATCATTGGTTGTATATTTCATCCACGCTGGAGCACTCCATGGAGAAGCGATGATTTTAAGATTAGGATTTTTGGAAAGTGCTTGTTTGGTCATAGGTATGATATAAGGAAGATCACGTGCAATCGAGAATTGGCTGAGCGAAGTATCTCCTGCCGTATCATCGTAAGTATACGTACTCCATGCAAAGTCGCTAGCACCCATCGTCTGACGCAGCATACTCATCCCTATACCTGTATTTCCAAACAGTCGTTCCATCACTTCAGCACGTTTGCCACTGCTTAACTTATAATTCATTAACCATGTCGATGAATCTGTCAAAGAAACACCAAAGCCATCCATCTTCTGATACGTTTTTCCTTCATTTACATTGATCGTATAATCGGCATTACCTGTACTGCTACTGAAGTTGATATTAGCTTTTTTGGTAAGACGAGCGTTTGGACTGAGTCCTACAGCAGGTTCCGAGTTGGGATCAGCAGTTGTTAACCAGACTTCTACCGATTCATTAGCTGCATACGTCTGCGCAGGTAACGAGATCAATGGTGTAATCATCAACGAGCTTAACAAAACAAGATTAAGGCTTTTTTTGAACATAGACATGAACATATACACCCTCTTCGTATTTTTTTGTAAGCGTTTACTAATATTCGGATTGATATTAGCAAAATAAACCTTTTTTTACAAATGTTTTAGGTCAGTTATGTCACAAATCGTAGAAACGCACAGAGGATGAATAGAATTACCTATACAATTGAAAATAAAAAAGACGACAAAAAACCTCTTGATGATCAAAAGAATAAGAAAGTTCTTATATCGATTGATACAAAAGAGGTTTTTTTGCTAAGCACATATATTGTAGTGATATTCTTTAAAATATCTTTATATATATTATTTTAATAGAAATGCAGGCACTTATTTAGCAGTTAATGCATATTGTGCGCGTTCTGTATTTAATTTAACATGCGTATCGTCTATATGATCGATCCGTAGATCGTGTAGTGCAATTTCATACGTATTTTGTGGCAAAGGCACATTGTCGCCATCTGCATTAGATGTAGAGCCTTCTCCATGTAAGATCAGAGAGCTTTCTACATAATCATCAATAGCATTGTCCTCGCTACGAATATCGACTTCAGTCACTGTGAAATGAACTTCATCTGTATCGTCAAGTTCATGCTTTTCAATAATGATAGTGCGTGTAAGATGATTGTTCAACCAATCTGATAGTGTTTGTACATCTTTTTCGTGTTCCATTATTCATCATCCTTTTGTATTAGAAATAGTATTATGAAGCAAATGAAGTGTTGTAATGCTTTATTTACCCGTTCTCAAGGGGATGGAATCTGGTGATATTTATTTCTGTAAATGCACGAATAGGCAATCAAGTGGGTCTTTTACCATATTTACACATGAAGCAGAATAAGAGATACTTTTTTTAGTCAGTCTTTTTGTAAAAGAATACATTAATGTACAACGTATAAATATAGTATTCACATTATGATTCAACAACCTGATAACAGAGTAAATTAGAGAAAGAGATTACGCTCTGGATAGGTAGCTATCCGGGTAGGAGGTTAATCATGAACAATAAGTCTAATCAGGTATTTGATGAAGATATATACACAATGGTTGAGAAACATATCATGTATTGGAATCCTATGAATTTGATTGAATGGTGCTTACCCGATGAATACTCGATTGAAGTCGATCATATTGTCAAAATCCTTCCATATATGAAGTCTGCGGATGAATTAGGGAATCAAGTGTATTGTATTATGCAAAAATATTTCGGAATTTATTTCAAACGTTCTTCTGAAGAATGTTATCAAATCGCAGATCGAATCTACAAAAATTTAGAACATATAAATAGCTTAAACACGTCTTTTGTCTCTTTTAATTTATACTTTAACTCTTTTCGAGGGATGCGTAGAGATTGAATATAGATCGAAGTAGAAAATAAGAGATCGGCGGAGGAGATAGACACGTATACTGTAGCTTGTTATGATAAACCCAACTGAGAAGTATAGGAGGGCGAATATGAAGCAGACTACAGATACAACAGCAACGAACATAGAACAATCTGAACAATACATTACATCTATTGAAGAATTGAGAGCATTTACTGGTGTTCCTCATGAACATATTGTCAAAAAGACCGTTGCGTCTATTGATCCGCATATTGCATACTACTTATCATTATCTTCGTTATTTTTCTTATCTACCTCAGATCACCAGGGCAGATGTGATGTGTCTCCACGCGGAGATGAACAAGGATTTGTCAAAGTGTTAGACGATCAACGACTTATTTTTCCAGAACGTCATGGTAATCGGCGTGCAGATTCATTGTTAAATATATTGGAGAATCCCAAAGTCGGTATGATCTTTCTAATTCCGGGTATGAATGAAGTATTACGGGTGAATGGTCATGCTCGGATTACCAAAGACAGTGAATTACTGGAACAGATGAATTGGACAGGCAAAACGATGGGACTTGGTATTATCGTAGAGGTAGAAGAGTGTTTTATCCATTGTCCGCGTGCACTCAAAACAGGTAATGCGTGGCAACCAGAAGCATGGGTCGATCAGGAACAACATCCTTCGACCAAAGATATGTTTATCGCTCATTTGAAAATGAATGGCATTGTGTTATAGACAATGTTGAGTAGGCTATCCGAAATAGAAGAAGAAAACGATCAGAGTTTACTCTTTTTTCGATAAGAAGAGGATAAATAGGTTTACAGCTTACTTATTCTATGGTATTCTTGCGGAAATGAAAACTATGTCTTAATACCTATATTCTCGCGAAGCACGCGGATTATTCCTTTTATCGGGAGTAGTCCGCTTTTTTTTGTATTCTTATCTTATTTTAAAAAGAGATGCTAACTAAATAAGTACTTGGAAGAATCCTATTTATCCCATATAATGATGCAAGTGGTACATGAAGTAGGCGTAAATACCTAGATGTATAATGTTGTGAAAAAGCTTAGATGTGTAACTGCTGTTGAATACGTATAGACCATTATCTTACATAATAGAGGAGTATTTTAAAATGAAAAAAATAATCATTTCGTTATTTGCAGTAGCTACCCTTTCAGTCATGTTAAGTCCGTTGATGCAGACTACCAATGCAACTACATTCAAAGATGTATCATCATCTCACTGGGCAAAAGCAGCTATCGATGAAGCTGTATCAAAAGGATATTTTAAAGGATATGCAGATGGAACATTCAAGCCCGGTGCTCAAGTAACACGCGCTGAATTTGCTGTTTTGCTAGATCGTGTATCTTCCAATGAGAAAGTTGAAGGCAAAGGTACTTTTACAGACCTTACAGGTAACTGGAGTGAAAAAGAAGTGAATGAAGCGATAGCGAAAGGATTTTTGACTCCTTCGGATTATCCAAACGGCTTCAAGCCAGCCACACCACTTACACGTAAAGAAATGGCAAAATGGATGTCATCCGGTCTCGCAACATCTAGCGCAGATTACAGGCAAGCCCTAAGCGATACAGCAAATACTGTTGTACCTGTAGCAGAATATTTCAAAAAAACTATGAATCCAAGCGAATATCCATATGTCTCTCTAATGATGGGCACAGGTCTAATGTCTGGATATGCAGATGGAACTTTCGGAGCTGGCAAAACCACCACACGTGCAGAAGCAGCAGTGATTTTAGTACGATTAGCAAATGTACAAAAGCAATCGGCAGATTCATTTGTAGGCTTGAAAGAGTTAAGAGCGGTAGGGACGACAGGAACTAATATGGAAGTAATTACGCCATTTAGTAGTGGAGTGACTTCTTTTAAAAATGTTCAAGGGAAAAAAATGAAATTCCGTAATGGAGCAGGTTACTCAAATTTGAATTATTTGATATTTGTGGATAGCCGGGATTGGAACAACAAAAAAGGTATCTATTCACCTGTATTTTTAGGGAAAGAAGATAAACTGAAAAAAGAAGGTACATTTTATAGAGTATATGCAAATCAGTCTTTATATCCTACGTTAAATGGATTTAGTATAGAACATTACAAAAATTCCTCTTTAAGTAGACTTGCAGTGGGATCTAGTATAGCAAGCAAGTTGCCAGAAAAATACGGATATCAAACTTTACCGATTTTTGAACCGCAAACTATATTTAAAAAGTATATAAACGATAAAGATGGAATGAATTTATGGATGCAAAATACTATTAGTACAGATTATCCAAATAATACTTATATTACAGATGATGGATCAAGATTTTTAATTAAATAGGTTAAGGTGAATGAATTATGAAATATAAGATTAGTATAGTATGTTTACTTGCAATAATATGTAATATGATACTTGGTTATCCTTTTGCCTATTCTAAAGAAAACTTAAATGAAGTAATTTTAACACCAAAAGAACCAGCAAAAATTCAAACCTTAAAAACTTTGCTGGTTGGGGATTCATCACCTACACCGAAGGTTATTTGGATTCAAACTGATACAGAGCTATGGAAAGCATCAAGAAACGATGGACAAGATAATTATGAAACAGGAACATCTGGAAAAGGAATTGATGCAAGACCAAAAGATTTTATAGTTAAAGATAAAATTACAGTAGAAAAATACCCTCCTATAAGTATGCAAGATTCTGAGGGGAATCCATATGATCAAAAATATATTTCTGATTTAGGATTTGAAAATATTGAATTCATTAATGCCATGAGTTATGAATCCGTAGGAAAAGTAGATTATGAGAAAGGAGATATCTTTGCTATTATTCATACAAAAACAGGGAATTCATACACTCCAGACTTAGTTAAAGAGTATTCAAAGCGACAAGATGGTGATCCAAAATTATGGGTAGAGTATTACACTCCGCTTAAAATCAATTACACCGGACATGTCATCGAAAAGAAAGAAATTCAAGTCAAATCGGATGCGACTTTGCAGATTGATGATACCGAACAATTAACTGCTGAAGTGCGTACCAAAGCTTACAATGAACAAGAATTTACAGATAACTGGATTGATGTAACGTATCGAGATCAGACGAAATGGGAGTCGTCTGATCCTGCGATTGCAAGTGTGGATCCTGCTACCGGAGAAGTCACCGCCCATGCTACAGGAACAGCGCAGATTACGGCATATTGGACAAAAGATCCGTGGACTCTTAAAGATAGTGCTACTATCACTGTGGGTACAGCCGAAGAGCCACCGACAACAGGTCCTTCAGCAATATGTACGGTTCCTCAAGCAGGTCAGCAATTAACTGGCAAATACATGGATCCGATGGTATCCGCGATGATCAAAGCTGATCGACGAGGAAGCGAAATGTTCGATGTTGCTCAAGGGATTCCTACTTCGGAAAGTCTATATGGTAATGTATTTGCACTGAATTATCTCTCTCAACACACCTTTACAGAATATACAGGCGAATGTACATATCGAATATCGGTTAAGCGAACGTACAAATTAAAATGGGATCATGGAGATAAGAAAGATACCAAAAACGTCAATTACTCATTTAATATTCAGCGACCGTATTCATTTTGGAAAATAGATCAATTGGGAGTATACGGAATTAAGCAAGCTACGCTGAATAACTATGGTTTTGCAGATAATAAGATTATTATTTCTCCTAACAACTATATAACGCCTTCTTATTCAGCGTTAACGACTGGCAATTACTATGCTCCTGAGAACCCTGGTAACCAGAATGGCGGTACCAAAAATATAACGAAAAGCGGCAGTGGTCGTCCTACAATTCCAGATGAAAGCAGTGATATGAAGAAAAAGGCAGAAAATGCTGTAGATGATGTAGAGGTCGAAAATGACTTTTTGAAATTTAATAATGAAGTGATTATAGATAATACACGAACGATCGAAAAAGGGCCAACACCTAAAGCAATGCCTGCACCTACTATGATTGGGAAAGATATATTATATAGCTCCAACCATATGATACCCAAAACCAAAACCAATCTAAAAAACGCACCAAGTACCGGAACAATCGAATATGATGTGCTACCCGGGCATATTAAGGGAGGGGATAATCAGACGTTCCCGATCAATGGTATCAATCCGGTCACAGTGCATACACCTGTCGTCAATTATTCATTGGTATCTGATGATCAGAAGCATAATCAGAAAACAGTACCTGATATTTATAGTTCAGCTCTTATTTTGGATCGCCCTTTTTCTGTGCGTATTCCAACCACTGGACAACATACAAATTATCCAGGTTACGGTTATCGAGATTATGCGAAATATGTACGTACTAAGCAGGTTCAATTTCCTTTTGATGTCTATAACAAAGAGCAGACTACATTTATTCCCAAACATACGTGGATCGATGTACCTGTTAATCAATTAGACACGACATTCTTTTTACCTGTCTGGGTGGATGAGGGAAAATATGATGTTTTATTCCGAACGATTGCAGAAAATGCCCCTTCATCTTTTACTGTCCAACACCATGCTAACATCACTCTAGATAACCATGTAGCTGTTGAAAGTGTAGCTGTAGAAGTGATAGGGCGGGTGTACGATTTTCATATTACAGATATTGCAGATTATGACTGGCAGATCGTATTTCGTCCATGGCAAAATCTAGCTGTACCGCAAGGAACTTCGTATTGGGTAGGAGATAAAGGGATCGATGGAGAACCGCGCGGCAATACAGCGCCTTATGTATTGCCTGTACGTCAGGGAAGTCATCCTTTTTATCGAAATTTAGCTGTTAAAACAGGATATCATTTCAAATTTGATCTCAAAACGAAAGGTAATATGTTCGGTGAAGCAGATGGTATTCGAATTACACCAACATTTCGCTATGTTCCGCGTCAAGGAGGGACTCCTTTTCCTGTAGATATATATTATTCAACAGATACAGACAATTTGATCCGAATTGGATCACCACAAGATACGGTACAACGCTATACTATTTTGAATGATACAACTCGCCATGTGGCTGAGGAAGAATTAAAAAATACAGCATTATATATGTATGATCTTCTCTTACAAGAGCAAGCCATATCGTCTTCATCCAGCAAAGGTAACAAAGCTCAATCGAGTACAGTGTCTCCTTCATTTTGGACCATCATCTGGGAACGTGCCGCTTCTTCAATCTGGCAAAACCTGACCGGATTATCTTGGGAGATTGTAGCATCGAAGCGTGATCTATCGTCTTCTACTACGATCACTATTCCGACAAGTGCAGAAGAAGCGATAACGATGTTTGCAGAAAATAGCAGTAAGCGCAAAGTGAATATCGGCAATTTTACACATTTATTATTGACTCAGCCATTACGAACATTGATCGGGCCACAACAACATTTACCTGAAGGGAACAATACTATGCGTTCTTTAGCAGCTGTACAGAAATGGTATGGAGAATATAGTTTGCCTTCAGATGTATATGTAGTTAAACAAGGAACTGCTTTGCAAGAAATGGTAGGTTCTACGAATACCAATCGTCAACCATTGGCTGAAAAAAACGAGAATTCTAATGTGCAGACTCATCCAGCTAGCAACAGTGCTAAAGGATTAGATGAACATTCATCGGTCTTTTTAAAAGATGGTTATATTATTGTGAATTTTGATATCGAAACGATACAAAAAGGAGATACCGATCATCCTCATCTTCAATACATTCATGCATCTTTAATGAATCAATGGCAACTTGAAGGATTCCAACAACAGTTCAATGATCCGTGGGGATTTCAATTCCAATTGCAAGATGGAGATGTAATTTTCTATCATGCTAATAAAGGCAGTCGAGATGACTTCCAATCTTCAGTCACACATTAGCAGGTATTAATCATTTAGAAAGTATGACTAGGAATAACTAAAAAATAGAACGAAAGATTATAGAAATAATAAACGACAATGTTCGCTAATTTATATTTATTATGCTCGGGAAAGAGAATTAAAGAATAAAAAATCTTATTTATACGAACTATTATTAAAATAAGTGCTTGACCGTTCGCTTATTTTTTTGTAAGATACCACTGTAGCCTATTGAAAGTGATATGCGCTATAGTGGTTTTTTAATGTATAAATGTTATAAATTTCTTGCTATGTTTAGTAATAATTTTACATTATGAATATTATGGCAAAGTAAAATATCTTACTTTGTTCGATGACTTGTTCATTATGATTTTAATCATTAGTTATATCTTATATATTCGTATATCCCCGAAAATAAGGTTTGGGGGTTTCTACAAGGGACCATAAATTCCTGACTACGAATAGTGTGCTTTGGCATATCTATTCAACAGTCAGGATTTTTTGTGCTTTGACCCCATATTATGCATCTTAGGAGGACATTATGAACCATTATGATTGTATTGTTGTAGGCGCAGGACCAGCAGGAATTTTTGCATGTTATGAATTGACTCGTCAAGCACCGGATTGGAAAGTATTGCTGATCGACAAAGGGCATGATATTCATCGCCGTAGTTGTCCAATCATGGAAGAGAAGATTCAATTGTGCCCGCCACCGGCTGGTAAAAAAGATTATGCTGGTTGTCTACCCGCTTGCTCAGTAACCGCAGGTTTTGGTGGTGCAGGTGCTTATAGCGATGGCAAATTCAATATCACTACTGAATTTGGAGGTTGGTTAACCGATTACCTTTCTCCTTCGAAAGTGATGGAATTGATTCGTTATGTGGATGATATCAATCTAGAACATGGAGCAACTCCTAATATTACTGATCCTACAACAGATACGATTCGTGATATCGAGCAACGTGGATATGCATCCGGTTTGAAATTGCTACGTGCTGAAGTTCGTCATTTGGGCACAGAACAGAACTTAGAGATTTTGAAATCCATCTATAGCTATCTGACTTCACGAATCGATATGGTGTTCAAAGCAGAAGTCGAAGATATTATCACGACCAAGATAGAAGGCAAGCACCAGATTACAGGAATCATGACCAAAAAAGGTGAAACGTATGAGGCTCCTATGGTGATGATTGCGCCAGGACGTGATGGTTCAGCGTGGTTAACTGAAATTTTGAAAAAGCGTCGTCTGAAAATGTACAACAATCAGGTGGATGTAGGTGTACGTGTAGAGACATCTGATGTGGTGATGCGCCAAATTAATGAACATTTATATGAAGGTAAATTTATTTTTAATACATCGGTAGGGACAAGAGTAAGAACATTCTGTAGTAATCCATCTGGTCATGTTGTAGTCGAGAACCATAGTGGTGTTATGGCAGCCAATGGTCATTCTTTCAAAGATCCGGTGCTAGGATCTAGCAATACGAATTTTGCTTTGCTAGTATCACATAAATTTACAGAGCCGTTTGATAAGCCTAATGAATATGCTCGTGAAATCTGTCGTCGTGCTAATGATCTTTCTAGCGGTGGAGTGATTGTACAGAAATACGGTGATATTCTTCGTGGTCGTCGTTCGACAAGAGAACGAATTAATGAAGGATTCTTAGAACCTACACTTAAAGAAGCTGTTCCAGGTGATCTAGGATTGGTATTGCCTTACAACACAATGAAAAGCTTGATCGAAATGGTCGAAGCGCTGGAAGGCGTAACACCAGGGATCGCTTCTGAACATACATTGTTCTATGGTGTAGAAGCGAAGTTCTATTCTGCACGTCCCAAGTTAGATGAAAATCTAGAAACCGAAATTGATGGATTGTATTGCGGTGGAGACGGAGCAGGCGTGACGCGTGGACTAGCACAAGCAGGTGCAGCAGGAGTATGGATTGCTCGTAATATGGTCACCAAAGCAGGAACAACTACGAAAGTGCCAGCCACTGTTGTATAACATCCCAAGCAAATCGATAATGATAAAACAATGAAATAAAATATGTAGAAATAAGTAAAGATCAGATCCCTTTGATATGAAGTGGATCTGATCTTTTTGCATGATATCGATTTTGATAGTATATCGCCTCTATGTCTGTTATATCTATGATGTATACATTTATTGTTGGAATTCACCAGTTATATCTATGATGTGTACATTTATTGTTAGAACTCATCGGTTATATCCATGATGTATACATGTATTGTTAGAACTCATCGGTTATATCCATGATGTATACGTATATTGTTGGAACTCACCGATTATATCCATGATGTATACGTGTATTGTTGGAACTCACCGATTATATCCATGATGTATACGTGTATTGTTAGAACTCACCGATTATATCCATGATGTATACGTGTATTGTTAGAACTCACCGATTATATCTATGATGTATACCTGTAATATTGAAACTCACTAGTTATATAAATGTCTGCTTTTTCCTTGAGCGTCTATGATTATGTCCTTCCTTATTTGCTCTATCTACAAGGAACATGGTTCAATAGAATTAATCTATGCAAAGTATAATTATAGTTAGATTTGTACAGATCAATCTCTACATAGAAAGGAGTATACAACCTTATGACATGGGTAATGGAACCGCTAGGAGATTCAGCAGTAGTGATCGAATTTGGAAGCATTATTGATAAATCTATTTTAGAAAAAGTAACAGTAGCTGTTGCTGTCATAGAGCAACATCCATTTGACGGTTATATAGAGTGTATTCCTTCTTTTACTACGGTAACGGTGTTTTACGATCTGGATCAGATTAATTTGCATGATCTATACTCATGGACAGAACAGCAGAATACTGATAAGGAAGTTTCTGTTTTTGATTATATATGTTTTCTAATTCGGCAATCGTTGGTATCGATAACATTACCGTCAGAGGATAATATACAATCAACTTCTAGCGCTGAATCACAATATCGCAATCACGTTATTCAACCTGTGCATAAAGTAATAGATATTCCTGTATGTTATGGCAATGAATATGGACCTGATTTGGAATATGTAGCTACTTATCATCATCTTTCAGTCGAAGAAGTGATCGCTATTCATTGTAGTTGTGAATACTTGATTTATGCGATAGGATTTGCGCCGGGATTTCCTTATATGGGTGGGATGTCGACAAAGATTGCCACTCCTCGCAAAGCAACGCCTAGATTAGTAATTCCGGCAGGTTCGGTCGGTATCGCGGGTACACAGACCGGTATTTATCCATTAGCAACACCGGGTGGATGGCAATTGATTGGTAGAACACCATTAACTCTTTTTCGACCGAATCAACATCCACCTGTTTTGTTAGCAAGTGGGATGTCTATTCGTTTTCGCGCGATTGATGAGGAAGAATATCACTATTTACAGCAACTCCATCCTTTAGCAGAAGAGGGGATATGATGACTATTTTGATTCACAAACCAGGACTGCTCTGTACGATTCAAGATCGTGGTCGGAAAAAGTATGGAAAATATGGAATAAGTATCAGTGGAGCAATAGATACATTTGCACATCAAGTTGCGAATCGCTTAGTAGGCAATAACGAAGATCAGGCAACATTAGAGATTACGTTATCAGGATGGGTAGGCGAATTTCAAAGTGATCAATGGATAGCGATTACAGGCGGTGATCTTGGTGCACAGATTGATGGAAAAGAAGTTCCTATGTGGCGTCCGGTATGGGTGCGTCAGGGAAGTATACTTGCATTCAAACGTGTTGTTAGCGGGTGTCGTGCTTATCTGGCAGTAAGTGGTGGTCTGGCTCTAGATAAAGTGATGGAAAGCAGAAGCACGTATTTGCGTGCGGGTATAGGAGGGTTAGAAGGAAGAGGACTAAAAAAGAACGATAGTATTCATATTCAAAAAAGTAATCTTCGACCCTTATCTTCTGCTGATCTATCTACAGATCCTTTTTATTCTTTTCACTGGTCTGTGGCCTATTCGGTACTGCCTCATTATTCTCAATCCCCTGTAATACGCATTATTTCAGGTAGACAATGGGATGATTTTACTCAACAAAGTCAACGATTGCTTTGTGAAAGTGAATATCAGATCACACCACAATCCGATCGAATGGGTTATCGTTTGCAAGGCGCTACATTACAATTACATCAACCGCATGAATATATATCTGAAGCAGTGGCGGATGGGACAATTCAAGTACCCGTCGATGGACAACCTATTGTATTGATGGCAGATCGCCAGACATTAGGGGGTTATCCCAAAATCGCACATGTTATTACAGTAGATCTACCTGTGCTGGCTCAATTGGCACCGGGTGCATCGATCCGCTTTGATCGGATTACGTTGGCGCAAGCCCAATCTTTATCTATACATAAGCGTCATCAACTACAACGACTGTATCGAACGATAGATGAAGCGCTACGTCCGTTGACGATTGGATAAGTAGTAAGTGATAGCATATGCTTCAATCAGGAAAAGTATAAACAAGTACAAAGTCATTCGTGATAAAAAGGAGACCGTATGGATACGATAGATATCAATTGTGATATGGGAGAAAGCTATGGTGCGTATACGATAGGAGCAGATGAACAACTATTTCCATACATTACATCTGCAAATATCGCTTGCGGGTTACATGCAGGTGATCCGGGCGTAATGCGTCAATCTGTGCAATCTGCTTTGAAATATGGAGTGAAAATTGGAGCACATCCTGGATTACCAGACATACAGGGATTCGGACGACGAAAGATGGATATTTCAGCAACAGAAGCGTGTGATCTGATTACTTATCAGATTGGAGCATTAGCGGCTTTTGTACAGCAAGAAGGCGGAGTATTACATCATGTCAAACCGCATGGTGCTTTGTACAATATGGCTGCACAATCACAAAGTCTAGCAGAAGCGATAGCACAGGCTATATATCGTTTCAATCCCAAGTTGATTTTATATGGACTAGCAGGGAGCGCATTGATTGATGCAGGCAAGCACATAGGATTAACAGTAGTGAATGAAGTATTTGCAGATCGTACGTATAGGGATGATGGTCAGCTTACATCCAGAAGTGATCCACTTGCCTTGATTACAGATACAGAGCAAGCGGTACGTCAAGTCATCCATATGATCCAACAGCATAGCGTTATATCGACCAATGGAAATTCTATTCCACTTATAGCAGATAGTGTCTGTATCCATGGAGATGGTCAACACGCTGTAGATTTTGTGAAAGAGTTGAAATCAAGATTAGAAGCCGAACATATTCGTATTCAACCTGTTATGCAGATCAAATCATGATTAGATAAAAGTGATATAGAAATGCTATATATTGAAGTAAGGTTTGATAGAAAAGGGGTCAAGACGTTGTGTAAACAATCTATATCTTTGTATCTAAGTGAGGACGATTCTACGATAGAGTCACCTCTTCATTATATTTATACGTATGCTTGTCATGAAGATGAAGTCGAATTATGTGATCTAGAATTGCGCTCATTATTAGGTCATTCACCACAGACCCGTTATATCAAAAGCGATATAGCGATAGCACCGAATCGAAGTCCTTTTATACATTACCGTATTGCAACGCAGTATGAAGCATCTACACTAGAACAATTGGAGCGTATCGTTCAATCGATTGCATTAGAAGATCAGACTTTTAAATTAATATGTATTGATGCTGAACAGCTATTCACTTATGAAGAAAAGCGTCTGTTAGAACGTCGTATCGGTATGAATATTAAAGGAACAGCTCATATGAAACAGCCGCAAATTCTATTGGGATTAACATTTGCCGATCAACGATGGATTGTTGGAGAATGTGTAGCTTCTGAACCGATCTGGCTTCACCATAATGATAAGCCCAGACATTATTCAACTGCACTTAGTACAAGAGTAGCTAGAGCAGTAGCCAATATTGCTGTGCCACAACCACAAGGGATGACAATGATTGATCCTTGTTGTGGTATCGGAACTGTTCTGATCGAAGCATTGTCGATGGGGATACAGATTGTAGGGTATGATCTTAATCCTTTGGCAGTGCAAGGAGCAAGAGAAAATCTAATACATTATGAGATGCCCGATATTGTCAAGATTGCTGATATGCGAGCATTGGAAGGACGATACGATGCATTAGTTTTGGATTTGCCTTATAATCTGTGCTCTGTTCTAAGTCAGCAGACACGATTAGAGATGCTTGCTAGCGCCAAACGACTTGGCGAACGTATTCTTATTCTAGCGACAGAACCTATTCAAGAATCAATCGCAGAAGTAGGTCTGCAAATACTAGAAATCTGTCATATTCGTAAAGGAAAATTTGTACGCTATCTATTTATTTGTCAATCTTATCAAGCGGATATGAGACTATAGATGCAATTTTTACTATTTATTCGACCATTGGATAAAAAAACTGTAAATTGTGTGTGAAATTTAGTAACATGTAAACAACCGGTGTGTTCCGGGAACTTACATATAGAGAGGATGTCTACCGATGAAATTTAGTGAATTTCCTTATGAACGCCCGAATTTGGACGCTGTCAAAGTTACTTTTGATGAGTTATTGAGTCAATTTGTGAATGCGGCAACGTTTGCAGAACAAGATGTAGCAATGTCTGAAATTAACAAGTTGTTCAATACGTATTCTACTCAAGCTCAACTTGTCTATATTCGCCACTCCATTAATACAAATGATGAATTCTACAAAACAGAGCAAGATTATATGGATGAGATCGATCCTCTGTTCCAAGAATACATAGATACGTATTATAAAGCGCTGGTTACTTCTGCATTCCGCACTGAGTTAGAGCAAAAATGGGGTAGTCATTTATTTGCATTAGCTGAAATGAAACTCAAAACATTCCATCCTGACATTATTGCTGATCTGCAACAGGAAAATAAATTAACGACTGCTTATGCTCAATTGATTGCTTCTGCCAAAATTCCATTTGAAGGCGAAGAACGTACTCTTTCTCAGTTAGCACCTTTTAGCCTTTCTAAAGATCGCGATATGAGACAACGTGCTGGAGAAGCTCGTTATGGATTCCTTGCTGAACAAGGCGAAGAATTGGATCGCATCTATGATGAACTGGTGAAGATTCGTACGACTATTGCTCATAAATTAGGCTACAAAACATTTACCGAATTAGGATATGCTCGTATGGGACGTACAGATTATGGCCCTGAACAAGTTGCTAATTTCCGCAAACAGGTTCAGGAATATATTGTTCCTGCGGCAGCGCGTCTCAAAGAACGCCAACGTCAACGTCTTGGATTAGATCGTTTGACTTATTTCGATCAAGATTATTCATTCCCAACAGGTAATCCTACACCTAAAGGCGACCCTGACTTTATTATCCAAAATGGTGCACAAATGTATAAAGAATTGTCACCAGAGATCAATGAGTTCTATGAATTTATGATGGAACATGAATTGATGGATCTATTAAGTAAAAAAGGTAAAATGGGTGGCGGTTATTGTACATTTATCAATGATCACCAAAGTCCATTTATTTTTGCCAACTTTAATGGAACGTCCGGTGATATTGATGTGTTAACTCACGAAGTAGGGCATGCTTTCCAAGTATATGAAAGTCGTCATTTTGAAGTGCCTGAATACACATGGCCTACATCAGAAGCAGCTGAAATTCATTCTATGAGCATGGAGTTCTTTACATGGCCCTGGATGGAATTGTTCTTCAAAGAAGATACAGAAAAATATAAATTCGATCATTTATCGAGTGGACTTATCTTTATTCCTTATGGAGTGGCTGTTGATGAATTCCAACATATCATCTATGAAAATCCAGAATTTACTCCGGCTGAGCGTAAAGCAGCTTGGAAATCGGTAGAAGAGAAGTATTTACCATTCTGGGATCAAAGCGATAATCTATATCTACAAAGTGGAGCATACTGGCAAAAACAAGCTCATATCTATGAGTCTCCGTTCTACTATATTGATTATACACTTGCACAAATCTGTGCTTTCCAATTCTGGAAACGAATGAATGAAGATCAGAAGCCTGCATGGGCAGACTATCTGCAACTATGCCGTGCTGGCGGAAGCAAGCCATTTACAGAGCTTGTCAAAGTGGGCGGATTAAACTCTCCATTTGAAGACGGCTGTGTTGCTTCTGTGATCGGTAATATTGAAGATTGGTTGAACAGTGTAGACGATAAGAAACTGTAAAAAATATTTTAACCAAGCAATAAGATTCATATATACGTGAGTGTGGAAAAGGCTGACTGTGATCTTAGATCATGGTCAGCCTTTTTGGTCATTTAACAAACTGAAGGTACAAAACGATATCATGGCTAACACTTTGCTTGTAATATTAATAACGTACTTTACAAATGAAGGAGGCTAACGATGTCTATGGATGAGTCTATGCGTATGCCTATTCGTTGGATCGTTTCTGATCTGGACGGCACTTTACTGGATACACACCAACATATTTCTCCTTATATGCAACAGCGTATTCACACTTTTATAACGAATGGTGGACACTTTACACTAGCTACAGGCAGATCGTTAATCAGTGTTCAACCTTTTATAGAGTTATTACATCTAACTGATCCTATTATTCTGTACAATGGAGCCAAAATATATGATCCTTTGCAAGCTTGCTTTCTAGAAGAAAAGTTTGTCTCGTTAGCTCATGTACAATGGATATTTAATCATTATTACAATATACGTCAACCGTTTGATCTCGATTTGCTTCTTTTTTATCAAGAACAGATTTATTGCACACGTATTACTCCCAAAATACAACGGTGGATCGATAAAGAACAAGTTGAAGTACAAGTCGTTACGTTAGCTTCTTTGGAACAAGTAGCATCCCAGATCACCAAAATGATGTTGCTTGGCGAACCAGAATCGTTAACCCTTTTTCAGCAACAGATCGAATTATTAAATACAGTGAAATCCGAACATGATATTTTAGAAATATTGCCTTTTGGAACAAGTAAAGGAACAGCATTGCAACAATTGATCACCATGACAGGAGGTCACCATGATGAGTTTTTAACGGTAGGCGATCATCTTAATGATATTGAAATGATTCAGTTAACACGTCATGGTGTAGCGATGCAAAATGCTCATCCAGAGCTTAAACACGTAGCCAATTGGATCACTGCCAAAACGAATAACGAAGATGCATTGATTGAAGTGATAGATTATGTAGAACAGAGTTGGATCACACAATATAATCCAGTGATTAGATAAAATAGTAAGCAAACCTACCTTTGACCACATGTGAAAGGATACAGGTTTGCTTCTTTTTTTGTAGTTGTTTCTGTATTTTTGTTATGCTAAGCTAATCTACATTCTATTACATAAAAGGAGAAGATATGATGGATCGACTGTTTCAAAATCATCGTATTCGGACTAGAGAATCATTAGAAGGAGTATGGGATTTTGGTAAATTGAGAACGTTATCATTCGATGAGATATCTGAAAATATAGATTATTCCTATAAAGTTGCTGTACCCGGTTGTTGGGAGATGCATCCTCAATTACTGACTTATCGTGGACAAGGCATTTATCGCCGTTCTATCTATATTCACCGTCCATCACATGTTAGATTGCTATTTAAAGGAGTAAGTCATACCGCCAAAGTCTTTTGGGATGGTCAACAGGTAGCCGAGCATTATAATGCCTATACTGCATTTGATACTATGATTACAAATGTTCAGCAAGGGTATCATGAATTGTGTGTAGAAGTGGATAATTCATTTGGTCAACATTCTGCTTTGCATATTCCTAATGATTATTATACGTATGGTGGTATTATTCGGCCATTGATAATGGAAATGATTCCGCTACAGAGTTGTTCGATTCAATCGGTTCAATTTACGCCAGTTAAAGAAGACTGGACGAAAGACGAGCACGGACATTGGCAAGTGAAAGTGCGGATAGCTTTACAATCTCATGCAGACCATACGATCAAAGGGCATATCCAATTTGGATTATCACCTCTTCAGCAAGCGACGATCTGGGAGCAAGAATTGCCAGAGATTACGATAGAAGCTGGACAATACTTAGAATTTTTGCACACGTTTACATTTTCGGATATACAATCATGGTATCCTGATCATCCTTATCTGTATGAATGGCAGACTTTCTGGTATCAGCATGAGTCATCTTCTGTAGAACTTGTAGACGATTGGATCGAGCGTGTAGGGTTTCGTACTATTCAGACCCACGAAGAAAAGTTGTTATTAAATAATGAACCGATCGTTTTAAAAGGATTCAATCGACATGAAGATCATCCTATGGTTGGTGCTTCTTTTCCTATAGCATTGATGGTACAAGATCTGGACTTGATGATCCATACAGGTGCAAATGCTGTACGTACCAGTCATTATCCAAATGATGAACGTTTTCTAGATTTATGTGATGAATATGGGATATTAGTATGGGAAGAAAATCATGCTCGTGGATTAAGTATAGAAAATATGCGTCATCCGCAATTTATAGAGCAGTGTGAACAGGTTAATCGGGAAATGGTTTATCAACATTATAATCATCCATCGATTATTATATGGGCTATTCTAAATGAATGTGCAAGCGATCTAGAAGAAGGTCGAATTCATTATCAACGCCAATTGGAGCAGATTCGCAATTTGGATAATAGTCGACCTCTTAGCTTTGCTTCCCATCATCGAGAAAATGAAATCTGTTTTGATCTAGCAGATATTGTATCATTTAATCTCTATCCAGGTTGGTATGGTGATGAAGATCCGGCGGAATTATGCGATCTAGCACGTGGATGGGCAGATCAAGCAGGCGGAAAAGGTAAACCGATGATAATGAGTGAATTTGGAGCAGATGGATTTTATGGATATCGGTCGTCTACACGTGTCAAAGGTACAGAAGAACGGCAAGCAGATATCATTGAAAGTAATTTAACAGCGTATACTCAGCGAGAATATATATCTGGGATGTTTATTTGGCAATTCTGTGATTGTCGTGTGACAGAAGAAGGCATCTGGCCGATGATACGGGCACGAACACAAAATAATAAAGGAATCGTAGATGCTTATCGTCGCCCCAAACTTGCATATGAAGTGGTAACACGATATTTTAAAGGAAGCGATGAAGCTTTGAATGGAGAGTGAACACCACAATGAATGATATAGCCAAGCAACTGTTGCAACAGTATTTACAACCTTACAATCCAGCACAATCTATTCCCGCTTATATAGAAAATACATTTCATAATCATCACCATCAAGATACATGGCAACATAGCTTAAAAGTAGCAGAACAAGCTGTTATATTGGCAAAACGGTATGGAGCTGATCTGCATATTGCTCAATATGCAGGTTATCTACATGATCTAAGTACATTATTTACAGATCAGGAGAAGTATGAACTAGCTCAGCAATTGGGCATACAAATACTTAAGGAAGAACAACAAGTTCCTTATGTGTTGCATCAGAAGTTATCTAGCTGGTTAGCGTCAGCATGGTTTGGCTTGGATCATCCAGATCTGCTAAGTGCGATTAAATGCCATACTACCCTTTATCCAGAGCTGGGATTGATGGATAAAATTCTTTTTGTCGCTGATAAATGCTCATGGGCATCAGAACATTCTGCTCCCTTTATTCATCAGATGAAAAGTGCATCCGAGTATTCATTGGATGAAGCTATCATTGTCTATTTGGATTATGTGTGGCAACAGCGTGATCAGATGGTGATCCATCCATGGCTTGAAGCGACCAAAGCTATATTTGATATGAAGCAGACCAAGCAGTTACTACGTACATTACCAGCACTTTCCCAAGATATTCAATGGGGCCCGGTTACAGCTAAATTTCAACCGATAACTTCGTTAGAGAAAATAGATACATCGTTGATCAGTAATGTATCTATTGTACCGATGGTAGGGGATCAAGTGGTGATCATGCAATTGGAAGATGGACGCTGGGAATTGCCAGGAGGCACGCTGGAAGAAGGAGAACATTATATCGCCGCATTAGAACGCGAAGTGATGGAAGAAATGGGAGCCACATTGATCGACTACCATGTCTTTGGTTATTTTCAATGTACTTCAGAAGCAGAGACTCCGTATCGACCTTATATTCCACATCCTTCATTTATTCGACTAACGGTGTATGGACAGGTGCAATTGGATCATCAACCGCTTAACCCTCCCGATGGAGAGCAAGTAGTGCTAGTGGATGTAGTAAGTATTGAGGAAGCTATCAAGCGCTTAACGCAAACAGGTCGACAAGATCTTGCTGACTTTTATGAGATCGGATATGATATCAGTCTGCGTTCGTGATGTCTACTCAGGTATATAACAGGAATTGATCTAGAAAGGTGTGAATATATGGCTATTCGTACAGTATGTCTTTGTTTGCTTCAGCAAGATCAACGCTTTCTTTTTCAACGAATAGAGAATATGCATGAAAGTAAAACAATGTATCGTCCTATAGGTGGAACGATGGAATATGGAGAAAGCAGTCTAGTCACCGTCAAGCGAGAAGTGAAAGAAGAAATTCATGTAGATATTATCCATCCAGTATTGCAGTATGTGATAGAAAATCATTTTGAATATACAGAGCAAGATCAATCTACAGGAGTCTCAGTGCAAGGATTAGGGCACGAGATTACATTTATTTATAGTGCGCATGTTGATGATCCTTTATTTTACAAGCAAGATATCGTATACGGAATCGAAAGTAATGAAGTGTCTTATGAAGCAGAATGGAAAACATTACATGAACTAAAAGAAGATCCTGATGCGTTGGTAGTACCTGAAGGATTGTTAGAATTATTACTTCAAACGAAAATCAAAGAAGGCAGTTCTTCTTTGTATCATCAGATTGCTTCAACTACATAATAGAATCCAAAGTGATCATCACGAAAGCGCAGGATGTACGTTATGAAAAAAGTGTCTGTACTCTTATTAAGTATCTATACTCCGCTGTTATTGTATTGGATGTTTTTCGGATTCGGAAGAGAATATGATGCTCAAGCGGCATATCGGTATAATCTCGTTCCTTTTCATACGATCACTGATTTTGCTTTGATGCGAGTCGGGGGACGGATCGATCAGTGGATTAATTTATTTGGCAATATAGCTGTATTTATCCCATTTGGATTAGGGATTCCGTTTATAAAAAAATATAGATTGTATTCTTTGCTACTGCGTTTCGGATTATGTATTCTTATCGTCGAAATAGTGCAAATGCTCAGTAAACGAGGGACATTTGATATCGACGATGTGATTCTTAATTCTATTGGTGTAACGATAGGTTGGTGTCTATGGCGTTATATTTTTAATATTAATAAAAGATCATTATAAGAAAAGCATCCTGCAATATCACAGGATGCTTTTTTATATATTGGTATGTGGATCAATGATAATTATGACGAAGGAATAGCTTGAACTTGGTTATTTGTAGGTTTACGGAACATAAAGTAATATAACAACGAAGAGATCGTATAGAGTACACCCGTAATACTAAATGCAATCGCATATCCCCAATAGGTGCCATAGCTAGTAACCAGATACGATTGTACCGGCCCCATACTTGCCCAGCCTAACATAAATACCGTCTGCATCAATGAGTTAGCGATACTGCGCCTTTTGTCAGATACCCGATCAACCATAATCGAAGATTGAAGAGGATTGGCAGCATTCATCAACGCTTGTCGGAACAAAAAGCTCACCGAAGCGATAATCAATACATTGGTGAATCCTGTAAGTAATAAGAATGGTAATGACAATAACTGAAATACCACTACCGCTCGCACAGCACCGATTCGTGCCGCCAAAGAAGGCCCTAGTAACATCGAGACAATCGTCATCAATTGTCCTAACGAGATCAATATACTCATCGATGTTAACGAAACGGCAAACCGATTGGTAAAGTAAAGATTTAAGTAAGGAACAACCAACCCAGAACCTAGCCCTGTCAATAACTGTGCCAGTAGAAAACGGCTAATAAATACAGTATCTGAATGAGTAGTAGAAGGAGCAGATGGAGATGATGTTATTACCGTAGCAGGTGTTGATTGTTCTGTCTGCTTATTTTCTATTGTGTTGACAGAAGGTGCTGAAGAAACCGCTGAAACAGGATGTTCACGAATCATCGCCATCGGGATAAATGAAGCTAGAGTCGCAATACTACCAAGTAATAGTACTAACTGTAAGCTTAATACATATGTAAGTCCTGTAAATTGCAAAAGATCTGCAAGTACACCACCGCCTGTATTACCGAGTACTTGCGCAGCCAGTGTAAGACAGGCAAGGTAACTAAACATTCGTAGACGTTTTGATTTTGCTACATTTTCAGCTAGAAAAGGAATAGCCATCACTTGAAAAATAGAAGCAAAGATACCGGAACAGATTGCTAATAATAGTAGACTTTGTTCACCTATCGCAAATGACCTACCCACAAAAAACAAACCACTAGCTAAAGCACCAAGTACCAGTAATTTTTTACGGCTAAATCGATCGCCCATCAATCCGACAGGGATAAATAAAATAGCTGTAGCTAACGATTGAATACTAATAATACGTCCATTCATTACATCAGGGTAACCAAGCCCTTGAATATACAAATTGTAAAGCACACTGAACATTCCTGTACCTATTTGGTAAAATAAATTCGCCCAGAAAAATAACCGCACATTGTGCGGCCAACTGCGTATTTCATTCCAGATCGATAGTAGTACACGCATGTGATATGCCTCCCTTGGTGTATGTATCCGCAATCAACCTTCGTAGTATAACAGTTTGTGGTTTATTTATAAAGCCAGCGTGAAGGAGAAGCAGATGCGTACAGCAAAAGAGCTGTGTATTAAGAATAACGAATGATCGTTTTCTCTATTTCTTTACCGATTTGATAAATAAGAAAAGGAGCTCCAATAATAACAGTGATCGGCATGACCGAGATATCAAAAATCGGATCAATCGTACGTGATATAATATCCAACCCTAGAATCAGAACACTACCATAAATAGCTGAACCTAGAATAAGCCAGCGAATCGGCGGATTTTTGAGAAAAAATCGTAATATACTTGGAATAATAATACCTACCAATCCAAGTGGACCTGCTAACATAGTAGAGATACTCGTCATCAAGATCACCATAAACATACAAATAAGAGTTGCCCAGCTTAAAGAAACAGAACGAACAGCATCCGAGCGATGCTGTACTCGTAATGAGAGTGACCAGCAGATTAAGATAGCTACTACAGTAACAGGCAACAATACCCAGATCGTAAAACGTGGATTCCCTAGCATAATCGGATTGACTAGATGATCGATATAATCAATCGTAGAATAAGAAGAATACATCATAATCGAAATACAGGTAATAATGCATACCGCCACAATACCGCCGCTAATTTGCCGTAACGATTTTACTTTCCAGGGTAATAACTTCGCAATACTGTAAGCGAATAATCCCCCTAGAGCTGCTCCTGCAATAGCCCATACCATAATCATCCACTGATTCAATGAAGGTGAAAAAATAATAATAATACATAACGCTAGCGCAGTTCCTTGAGTCAGTCCCATCGTAGAAGGAGAAGTCATCGTATTACGTGAAATATACTGCATCACTGTACCCGATACCGCCAGACAAGCACCAACCAGAATACAACCTAATGTGCGAAAAATAGATGAATAGCGTGAATAAAAATTTTCGTTATTAATAGTTACTGAAAAATAACATTCGACGATTGCTAAAACAACACCAATAATCAGTACCATCACAATATAATGAGGTACACGTTGAGGAGTTGCAGAAGCATCTGGAATCGCTGTAGAGCGAGACATAAAACAATTCACTCCTTTATGATATTGAGTATTTATCCAAATCTACATATGTAAGTGCTACACGACTATCTTATAAGAGGTCAGCCTATAGATATTGCTTTGTAGAGTACTTTATTATTATCGGAAAGAACCTTGTTATTTTTCACTGTTGGAGCAAAAATTTACATAATTAATAAAAATACAACAAAAATTCAAAGCTAGCCGACTTTTAATATGGTAAACTTTGTTAAAATAAACAAAAGATTTCATCAACGAATCAATTTACAGACAGGTGGGGTAAAGCAGTGAATACAATCAAATCACAAGAGCAGATTATCCATATGATTATGACATGGGCAGCACAGACAGCCAATATTCGTGCTGTCGTATTAGCAGGAGTTCATGCAAATAATCCAAGCAATACTGATCCTTTAGAAACGTATCATTTTCAACTTATTGTCAACGAATTGAATACGATGATCTGGCAAGAAGATTGGTTACACATATGTGGAGAGCCATTAACTACACTACAACATATTCGTCATCATTCTGTGACAGGCGCTGTTGCTTGCACCCAAAATGTGTTATATACCGATGGGGTAGAGGTTGAATTTCAAATATATCCGATCAGTGAATGGGAAAATCAGATCGATAACGAATTGTCTGCTTCTACTACACCTGTATATCAAATATTACTGGATAAAGATCATCGGATTCAAGATTCGATTGTTGTACTGGATCAGCAATCGGTACGCTTAAATAAACCAGTTCGGCACGAATATGAGCAGGTTCAGCACGAATTTTGGTGGTATTGTATGCAAACAGCCAAAAGCCTGTTACAACAACAAGTGTTGCTTGCCAAATATCAACTAGATCATATTCTTCGTATTCGTTATTTAGAAAAGATGCTTGATTGGTATGCAGGTAGTCAACATCAATGGGATATTCTGTACCATCATGATCGTGCAGGATACCGACAACAGCTAGAACCGGAATTAGCCCGATCATTAACACAGACGTATGCTGGCGATAATATAGAAGAAAATTGGAACAGCTTACTGCATATGATCCATTTGTTCCGACATTTATCTATCCATGTAGCAGAAGCGACAGATTATGTGTATGATCATGAACAAGATCAACGGATGATTCAATATGTACAACAACTCAAACCTGAATAAATATAGATCATGCTCTTTGCACTATGGATATTCAAAAAGACTGAATCCCGGGTTCTCCCAAGATTCAGTCTTTTGTTTGAATTTAACGTAATATTTGTTGAACAGTCCCTGATCCGTTAGCCGTCTGAACACGAGCTATAGCTCCATTGATTAGTGTCAGTTGTGGAGGAATATGTCCAATATCTACATTATAAACAACAGGAATCTGTTGCTCTCCAAATACAGATTGTAACGCATCTTGAATTTCAAAATTTTTGACAGGTGTATATCCAGCAGGTCTACCAATAAGAACTCCGCGTGTGTGCTGGAACCAACCTGCTTGATTCATTTGCCAGAGGTGGCGGTAGATATCACCAGCATTCATTTCACAGCTTTCCAGATACCATATAAATCCTTCGTCTTGATGATAATGCTCAATAAAATCAGGCACAGTAGACCACGGTGTACCGATTAGTGCAGCAATCACATCCATACATCCGCCAATCAAGCGACCTGTGAATTCAAGTGAAGCTTCTGGTTGATCTTCATGCCCGAGAATCTTCCATTCTGTAGGTGTATCCAGATTAAAATTAGGCTTAGAATAATCGCTATGAGTCTGATGATAAGCTGAAGAATGTTGTTCTATTTGATCTCCAGAGACAGCAGACAATAGATCTTGCCAGCGAATAGTGAGATCATCATCCGCTCCAGAAATATCAATAACTCCCGGCCCATGAGCAGAAGCGTAACCTGTCATCAAAGTATATGTGAATGTTAATGTGCTAATATCTGAAAATCCTAAAATCCATGTAGGTGTAGCTTGACGAATCTTCTCCCAATTCAATAATGGTAAAATATCCATTAGAAATTCTCCACCCCATGGAGGAATAATCGCTTTGACTTTATCATCAAGTAGAAATTGCTCCAGTTCTGCTGCACGTTGTTCTTTGGGTAGACTTACACATTTATCATTCGTCCATACACTACTACCTACACGTGTCTGATATCCTAATTGATGAAGATAAGCAGTAGAACGATGAATCAAATGATGAATCTCTGCTTCTAGTCCGCTCGATGGAGCGATAATACCGATAAGGTCACCTGCTTGCAAAGGAGCAGGGTATATAATGTGTGAATGATAATTAGATGAATGATTTGCCATAATACATAAGCCTCCTACGAATCGGATACAATATTAATTTGAAATACTTATAGATAGCTACTTTGATTATATGCGATAACTAGCAAAAGGTTCACCATTCTTATTCGAGCGACTCATTTCATCTAATCGTGCTTCTACTTCTTCATTAATGATATAGTCCAGGCTGTCCAGATTATTTTCCAATTGTTCAGTACGGGTAGCGCCTACAATGACTGTAGCAACCGCAGGACGTTTTAATAACCATGCTAGCGCAAGGGTAGCAGGTTCAGTAGAACGATTTTGAGCATATAGTTTTAAAACTTCCCCTAGATTGATCCGTTGTGTATTAAAAAAGCGCTGGAATGAAGGGTCTGTCTCCGCACGCGAACCAGCAGGAGAAGAGTGGTTGTCCGAGTATTTACCTGTTAGAATTCCACCTGCCAGCGGAAAGTATGGAATAATACCAAGTCCTTGATCCAGACAAAGAGGAACCATCTCCTGCTCTGGCGTACGATCAGCTAAAGAATACGATGTCTGAAGCGATACATACCGATTGAGATTCAACTGATCGCTGATACTTAAGGCTTTCATTAATTCCCATGCAGCATAGTTAGAAGCTCCGATATACCGTACTTTGCCTGAGCGTACCATATCGTCTAATGTGCGTAATGTTTCTTCCAGTGGAGTATAAGGATCGAATGTATGAATTTGATACAAGTCTACATAATCAGTCTGCAACCGTTTGAGACTTTGATCCAGTTCACGTTCTAGATGATAACGAGAAGAACCGCGATCATTAGGGCCTTCTCCTGTCGGAAGCCCTGCTTTGGTTGTTAATACCACTTGCTGACGTTTACCACCTTGCAAGCCTTCCCCGATAATTTGTTCTGAAGCTGTTCCTGCATAGATATTAGCGGTATCGATAAAATTAATTCCACGATCGATAGCCGTATGTAAAATACGAATAGACGTTGCCCGATCTGCACGTTTGCCAAAAGAGTTGGTTCCCAAACCTAATTCAGATACTTTTAATCCACTTTTTCCAAGATAACGATAGTTCATAGTTATACCCCTTTTATGATATTTATTCTGTGTTGTATCTCTTTTGTGAGTTATTTACAATGACATATAGAACTTGGTACCGATTGAATAGATGATTATACTAAGCGAATAGAGTAACGCTGTCCGGGTTCGGATCGTACTTCTACAGCAGTATCGAAAAAAGAGCTGAGTTGCTTGGATTCTACCATCGCCTCTGTATCTCCTGCACCGAATACTGCACCATCACGAATCAATAGCGTTTTGTTAAAGCAAGGCATAATCTCTTCGATATGATGAGTCACATAGAGAAGTGTAGGCGCATGTTCTTGTGTTGCTATCGACTGTACACGATGCAGTAATTGATCACGTGAAAAAATATCAAGCCCTGTACAAGGTTCATCTAAAATAAGCAATTCCGGCGAAGCCATCAAAGCTCTAGCAATCAGAATACGTTGCCGCTCGCCTTGAGATAAGGTATCATAGGTGCGTCCTACTAGCCTTTCGGCATCCAATTGCTTCATAATAGATAAAGCTTGCGCGTGGTCTTGTTCTTCAATCTGATCGTAAATACCAATCGAAGCAAATTTACCACTGAGAACAATTTTTTCTGCTTTTTCATGACCATGTAATCGTTGTTGCATCGATGTACTGACCCAACCGATCTTTTTGCGATGTTCTCGTAGATCGACTGAACCAAATTGTTCGCCCAGAACATTGATGCTCCCTGTTGTAGGCCAAATATAGCCGTTGATCATATTTAATAATGTGGTTTTGCCAGAACCGTTGAGACCGAGTAAGCACCAATGTTCTCCTGATTGCACTTGCCAGGAAATATCATTGATAATCATAGTCTGATCTCTGCGCCAGCTAGCGTGTTGTACATCAATAATCATATAGGCTCACTCCTCGTAAGTTTGGAAATTATTATAGCATTAAATGATTTACACTTTGAAATGTAAAATGAATTGAAGAAGGAGACTACATAATATGACATTTATAAACCATTCTAGTAAAGATGGAATCATCGGATTGTTAGTTGGAGATGCCGTAGGTGTACCTTATGAATTTTTGGATCGAGAAACGATTGCTCGTCATCCTGCTGTAGATATGATTGGTTATGGAACTCATCAACAGCCAGCAGGCACATGGTCTGACGATGGAGCATTGACTGTAGCTCTATTAGTAAGTCTTATTCATCACCCTGAATTGGACACCATTGATCTAGGCAGACGTTTTATTCAATGGTATCGTCAGGGCATTTGGGCAGCTCGTCGTGAGGTATTTGATATTGGAATTGCTACTCGCAAAGCGATTGCTCATATCGAACAAGATCCGACTCGTCCAGAACAAGCAGGGGGCAATGATGAGTATAGCAATGGAAATGGATCTTTAATGCGAATCCTGCCTTTAATTTATAAACTGGTGAATAAAGATGCGGCTACACGTCTGGACTGGATTACACGTGTCTCTTCTTTAACACATCGTCATCCTGTATCTATACTTGGCGGTCTTATTTATGTTGAAATCGGGATACAGTTATTACAATCTCCTCCATCGACGACGTTGAAACAATGCTATCAACAAGCTTGTCAGCATATCAATGTTCAATATGCAGATTATCCTGAAATAGAACGGTATCAACGTTTACTAAGTGGCGAGATAGATCAGTTTCCAATCGAAGAAATCTCTTCAAGCGGTTATGTAGTGCATACTTTAGAAGCAAGTATCTGGGTATTGCTTCATAGCTCTAATTATCGGGAAGCGATCTTACAAGCGGTGAATCTAGGAGAAGATACCGATACGACTGCGGCTGTAGCAGGAGGACTTGCGGGTATCTATTACGGATATGAGCAAATACCTAAAGAATGGCTTCATCCATTAGCCCGACTGGAAGAAATGGTAGAATATTGCGAGCAATTTGATCAGCAAGGGGAATAATAATGAATAATAAATACGATATCTGGGGAACTAAAGTCTGGACAGGTAAAATTATAGTATTGATCGTATTGTTACTCGCTACAGGCTTTTGTGTAGCACTGGGCATTCATTTGCGAAATGCTACAGGGCGAGATATTTACCGTTATCTCAACTGGGACATTTTTCTAGGATGGGTTCCTATCGGACTGGCTTTGTTGATTGATGGAGTGATGAAGTTACGCCGATCATGGATAAGAAATGTATTAGTACTCGGAGCCGGTATTGTCTGGTTATTATTTTATCCTAACTCTGTCTACCTGGTAACAGATACATTGCATCCATTTGTGCATTATGAAGCACCTCCCGGGCAACGATTTTTATTTCAGTTAGAGTTTTGGTATCATCTCTTTTTGTTTTTTGTAGCGGCGATCTTAGGTCTGGGATTAGGAACGTATTCGCTATCTTCTATCCAACAATTGGTTCGTGAGCATTATGGTGTAGTGCGTTCATGGATATTTGCTCATATCGTGCTCATTCTTAGCAGTATCGGTATTTATATTGGACGTTTTATTCGTTGGAACAGTTGGAATGCGATTACTCATCTCCAATTGATCTGGAAAGATGTTATTGATATCGTTACCGATCCTGTACAATTGCATTTTATGTTCGTTTTTACAGGAATGATCTGGTTTATCAGTCTTGTAGGTTATTTTATGATGCGTGGCGGAATGTTTATGACAAGACGAGGATGATCAACGACTATGTATCGATATAATCTATTTACCAAAATCGTACTGTTAATTGTGATTATGTTAATTCCTATTATGATGCTGTATATCTACTCTAATCGCACCACAACAGAAGTGCTACGTCGTGAGCTGAATCAATCGAATATCAATCAATTGAATTTTTTTCAGACACAGGTGAATACCAATATAGAATTGTTATCTTCATGGCCTAATTTATTGATTCATGATCCTGATATTGTGAGCTTTAATGATATTTATTTACAAAATGGATATCTGAATCTGGATGCGATCACGCTGGTCAAACGTATCCAAAGTAAACTCGCGATTCAAGAAAGTTCATCCAACTGGCGCAGTCATTTGTCGATCTACTCGCCAAGCCTTATGCGCTTAGTAACAGACAATGATATGAGTGAATATCGTATCAGTCAGGCGCAACGCTGGGCGAAGCCGGGCTGGCAAGTGACTTCTTTACACGATAACAATCGAACAACATTTAATTTCTCATGGACGACTATTTCTCCTTATACTGCCAGTACGCCCGATTTGCGTGATGCAAGTACAGTGATTCGGGTCGAATTTGATAGTAGTAATATTCAAGATATGCTGGATAAATTCAAAAGCGATGGACGACGTGATCCTTTTTATTACAATCCAGAATTAGGTGTTGTCTATAATCGCTCTGCTGACCATACATTAACAGACGAATTGATCAGTCATCTTCGAGAAAAGCCATTACAAGAATTAGAAAGTCGTACGATTGAAATATCAGATCAGCAGTATATGGTCAATGCGGTTCGTTCGGAAGTGACAGGATGGTATATGGTTGATTATATTCCTCTGGATGATGTGTTACAGCCGATCCATAACTCGAATCGATTATTTTATTTATCCATGATTGCTTTGTTATTGATGAGTTGTCTTGCTTCGTATCTGCTGTACGCACAGGTACAGGTTCCTATTCGTCAGTTGATTGCTGGATTCGATCGGTTAAAACAAGAGGATTATTCAGTGCGGATACGTCCAAAAGGTAGAAGTGAATTTGCTTATCTATCGATTCGCTTTAATTCTATGGTGGCGCAGATTCAATCGCTATTTGAAAATGTGTATATGGAGAAAATTCATGTGCGTGAAGCAAGACTGAAGCAGTTACAGTCGCAGATTAATCCGCACTTTTTTTACAATTGCTTTTCCTTTATTACCAGTATGGCGAAGCTAAATAACCAGCAAGCAGTTATCGCGATGTCCAAAAATTTGTCTCAGTATTATCGCTATACTACCCGTCAAGAACGTGATCTTGTGCCGATGATCGAAGAGATTGATTTTGTGCAGAATTATTTGGAGATTCAGCAGATGCGGATGTCTAGATTGAATTATAATATTCATTTGCCAGAAACTATCAAATCGATACTGATTCCGCCGCTTATTGTGCAGCCATTGGTTGAAAATGCAGTTATTCATGGGATTGAGCGTTATTCTTCCGCAGGCTTGATCACGATTACAGGCTGGTATGAGAACGATCAGTGGTTTTTGAGTGTAGAAGATGATGGTAAAGGCATGGAACCAGAAGCATTAACACGTCTGCAACAAAGTCTTTCTGAACCGCTGGGGGAAGAAATGGGTTGTGGATTATGGAATGTGCATCAACGTTTGACATTACGCTTTGGCGAACAATCCGGTGTACATCTGACTGCATCTGAGTTAGGTGGACTCAAAGTCACATTAAGTTGGACGCCAAATCAAGGAACTAACATTCAGGAGTGAACCGTTACTATGAATATTTTACTTGTCGATGATGAATCTTATGTTACAGAAAGTTTGGAACTCACGATTCCATGGACAGAATTAGGCATTGAAGAAGTCTACCGCGCGGATTCTGTAGATCAGGCGCTACTGGCTTTGAACACATATGATATTGATATTGTAGTCACTGATATTCGGATGCCTGACCGTGATGGATTAGAGTTACTGGCAGAGATAGGGAATACATGGCCACATATTCGCACACTTGTATTGACCGGTTATTCGGATTTTGAGTATGCACAGAAAGCGATTCGTCTCAAAGCAGGCGATTATATTTTAAAACCTGTCGATGATGATCCTTTTATGGAAAGTATTCGTCGTGTAGTCACAGAGATTGAAGCCGAATGGGGACAGACAGATAAATACAATCAGCTTGCTTATCAGCGTCAATCTGAACTTGAGTTGTTGCGTGATGGTTTATTAAATGATCTATTATTAGGTCGTGAAGCATCTGATCGTAGTATGTTGTCGCGTCTGGATACGTACGGTATTCATATTAAGCCTGATCATACTGCTCAAATGTTATTTGTTCCTCCAGGTTCGTATACACAGGATCAGACCGAAGAAGCGATTCGTTTGCTAGAATATGCTATTGGTAATATAACGAATGAGATTTTGGGCGAACATGGTGCTGTCTGGTTAGGACGTGCTCCTCAAGGCGGTCTGGTGATTTTATGGCAGTATGATGCTCAGATGTATGCAGGTTATAAGCT
This sequence comes from Paenibacillus sp. KACC 21273, assembly GCF_028736095.1. Lineage (NCBI taxonomy): Bacteria > Bacillati > Bacillota > Bacilli > Caryophanales > Paenibacillaceae > Paenibacillus > Paenibacillus sp. KACC 21273. The sequence continues at coordinate 3,188,333 of NZ_CP117876.1, read as the reverse complement.
ACACATTCGTGAATTACGGGATAGTGTACATCGTTATTTAAAAACGAACTTGTCATTCTGGGTGAGCGATCCTTTTGTATTTCCGACTGAAATTTCCTCAACGTATCGTCAGATGATGCGTTTTGCTCATTTGGCGTATGCCGCAGCTGAACAAGGAATTCATTTTATTCAAGAACAGCACCAACCATTAGAACGCCCATCGGCAATGAAATTTATGGAGTCGCTCTACAAACCACCGGCATTGATTCATTTGTTAGAGTCAGCTCAATGGAATGCAGCCAAGCAAAAAGTAGATCAAGTATTAGATACGATGGAATCGTTACCTCTTACACATGAACATTTATATGAAGTCTATCTAGCTGTCAGTAATGCACTGGTGTATATGGCTCATCATCATGGATACAAGTTAGCAGCATCCGACTCGGGCGGTCTTGACCCTTTTTCTGCGCAACAGATTACCGGTTCACTAAGTAAACTTCGTCTGTGGTGTAATAGTGTGCTGACTCGTATTGAACTACAAGGTACACCTTCTGCTTTAGAGCCAAGTCGTAGTCGTATTGTGAAGCAAGTACAAGAAATGGTCGCTGAAAGTCTAGGTCAAGATGTATCGGTCAAAACGATTGCTGATCGTGTATTTTTGCATCCTGTATATCTATCTAAAATCTACAAAACCGAAACAGGTGAAGGACTGGGCGATTATATTATTCGGATTCGTATGGAAAAAGCATTGTACATGCTCAAACATACCAATAGCAAAATTTATGAGATTACCGCAGCGTTAGGTTATCAAAACCCCCAATATTTTAGTAAATTATTTAAAAAACATTACGGAATGACACCAAATGAGTTCCGAGAAACATAAATGATTGCAAAAGGTGCAGGAATGTTATATTCGTGACATAGGCGATTGATGTTCTTGCACCTATACTTAAGAAGTAAGCAAGAAGCAACATACAAGGTTAACGAACGTGAGTAGAAATAAGCTTGAATGTAAAATAAGGGGGAGCAACATGGGAATCAAGAAAACAGCGACAATCGTCATGAGTACACTACTTGTAGCGGCAAGCCTAGCAGGATGTGGAGGCGGTAAAGAAAGCGCACCTGCGGCGGTCAATACTGAAAACGTATACAAAGAGAAATACGATCCACCGGTAACGATCAGCACAGTATGGGGAGTAGATCCAACATTACAATTTAAAAATGGAGAATCTGCTGAAAATAACGTAGCCACTAAATGGGCAAAAGATAAATTTGGGATAGATATCAAATCTCTCTGGTCTGTAACAGATACGAATGGTGCATTTGCTACCAAAGTGAGATTGGCAATGTCTTCCGGACAAGAAATGCCAGATGTCGTGACAATCGGAGATACCGATTCCCAACTAGCGCAAGACTTGATCGATTCAGGTATGTATAGCGAAGTTGGCCCATTGTTCGACAAGTACGCTTCAGATACATGGAAAAAAGCAATGTCTGAAGATGCTAATGTCTGGAATCCTTATATCCGCGATGGTAAAAAAATGGGTATTCCTGTTCTAGATTATGCATATAACCATGATTATGTATTATGGATTCGTCAAGATTGGTTAACCAAGCTGAATATGAAAGCGCCTACCACTATGGATGAATTAGAAAAAGTGATGGAAGCTTTCAAAAACAACAATCCAGATGGATTGGCACCAGATAAAGTCATTCCACTGAGTATCGGATTCAAATCTTCTATGAATACATGGATGGGCGATCCTTCTTGGATCTTTGGAGCTTATGGAACGATTCCTCAACAATGGAACTTAGCTTCTGATGGTACATTGCAATACGGTTCGATCCAACCAGGAATGAAAGAAGGTCTGGTGAAGATCAAAGAATGGTTCGACAAAGGATATATTCCGAAAGAAGCAGCACTATGGGATGAAAACAAAACATCTGAACCAGCAGTGGCAGGTACAGCAGGTATTTTACCAGGACCTTACTGGATGAGCGGATGGCCTTTACAAGATACAGTGAAAAACGTACCAAGTGCAGTCTGGAAACCGATCACCATTCCAGTTGGCCCAAATGGCAAAGCAATGCGTCATGGTACAACAACAACGAACGGCGTAACATTAATCAATAAAAACATGAAACACCCTGAAGCATTCTTTACGTACCAAAACTACATGTTCGATCAATTAGCGAATCCGTCTGCAAATAGCGAATTTGATAAAGGTCTATTTAAAGGATATGACTATGATGTAGATTCTTCTGGTAAATTGCTAACAGGCGAAAATATTCCAGGCGGCTATGTAAACAGTGTACGTTACCTACTGGTTCGTGATGGCGCACGTATTCCTAATGCTCAAATGGATGCTTTGATTAAATTAGCAGATGGCGGCAAAGCAGAGACTCGTCTAGAACGTGATATTCAAAATAACTATGGTCCTTTGACACCGGAAGCGGCTAAAGTATTGATGTCTCAGAAAGACAGTTCATATCCAAACATGTTTACGGGTCCAACGACACAAAGTATGAAAACGAAAATGGATTACTTGAACAAAATCGAAAGTCAAACCTTTAACGAAATCATTTATGGTAAATCTCCTATCGATTCATTCGATACTTTTGTACAAACATGGAAAACATCAGGTGGCGATGAAGTTACCAAAGAAGTGAACGATTGGTATAAGAGCGTTCATAAATAAGTAACAGATATCAAGTCCTATTGATCGAACAGTAACAAAAGGATATGAGAAAATAACGACTCTATCCAGAGTCGTTATTTTCTTCCTATCTACTGAACAGAAATATATAGAGATATAGAAATATAGAGGAAATACGATATACAAGGCATTAGGAGGAGAGAAATGAAAACACTACGCAAAAATTGGCCGTTTCATGTCATGCTACTACCATCTATGATTTTCTTACTTATTTTCAGTTATGTACCGATGGCTGGAATCGTGATGGCTTTTCAAGATTACAAACCATGGTTAGGATTTACAGGTTCAGAATGGGTAGGGCTTGCTAATTTCCGTTATTTATTTGAACGACAAGATAGTATACAGGTAATCTGGAATACATTGGTTATTGCAGTGTTGAAATTAATTTTTAATTTATTTGTACCCTTTATTTTTGCTATTTTGTTAAATGAAATTCGTCGTGTGAAATTGCAACGTACGATCCAGACATTAGTATACTTACCGCATTTTCTTTCATGGGTTATTTTGGGTGGTATTTTAATCGATTTGCTGGCAACCGATGGATTTGCTAACCGTATTTTAAGCACATTCGGCGTACAACCGATCTTCTTTCTCGGGGATAATGACTGGTTCCGGTTCACAGTCATTGCATCTGATGTATGGAAGGAATTTGGATACAATACGATCATCTTCTTGGCAACTTTAGCAGGTATCAATCCTTCTCTTTATGAAGCAGCAGAGATGGATGGAGCGACTCGCTTGAAACAAACATTGTACGTAACGATCCCTTCAATGATTCCAATGGTAGCCGTAGTAGGTACGCTGGCACTTGGTAATGTATTGAACGCTGGATTCGATCAGATATTTAACTTATACAACCCGCTTGTATATGCGAAAGGCGATATTATCGACACCTTCGTCTATCGTACAGCGATTTTGAATGGTGAAATGGGCTTTGGTACAGCGATCGGATTATTCAAATCAGTCATTAGTATGATTCTCATTCTCCTGTCTTACCGTTTGGCGTACAAATGGGCGAACTACCGTATATTCTAAAGGTGATTTGGTAACCTTCGTACAACATCAACGGATCATTTAAAAAGCGAAACGTAAAGGAAAGAGGGAGAATATGTATTTCAAAACTAAAGGATATCGCGTGTTTAATGTATTTAATACTATTTTGCTTATCCTATTATCAATTATGTGTATCATACCTTTAGTACATGTATTGGCGATTTCACTCAGTTCCAAAGCAGCAGCCGATGCTAATCTAGTAGCACTATGGCCGATTCAATTTTCATTAGAAGCATACAAAAAGACCATGTTTAACCCGGTATTTTTACATTCGATCTGGATATCAGTATTGCGTACTGTGATCGGTACAGCGATCACATTATGTCTAACTTTTTTAGCCGCATATCCATTGTCCAAAGACAATTCGGTCTTTAAAGGACGCAATATTTACTCTTGGATTTTTGTATTCAGCATGGTATTTACAGGTGGATTAGTGCCATTTTATATCGTTATTCAGAAATTAGGCTTAATCGATTCATTCTGGGTATTGGTATTGCCTGGCGCTGTAAATACATTCCTTGTTATTCTAATGCTTAACTTTTTCCGCGGAATTCCTAAAGAACTGGAAGAAGCCGCATTTATCGATGGAGCAGGGCCATTCCGTACCCTGTTTACGATTTACTTGCCGATCTCATTACCATCAATCGCAACGATCACTTTATTCAGCATGGTATTCCATTGGAACTCATGGTTTGATGGATTGCTATACTTAAACAATGCTAGCCAATTCCCGTTAGCAACATTCTTACAAACGGTTATTATTCAACAAGATATGAGTTCAATGAGTTCCAGCCCGAAAGAAATGGAATTGATCTCTCAAACAACTGTCAAAGCCGCCCAAATCTTTATCGGCGCAGCACCCATCCTAATCGTCTATCCTTTCCTACAAAAATTCTTTGTTAAAGGTATGACTCTAGGTTCTGTCAAAGAATAGTATCATTAATTATTACTGCTAAATAATGACATAGTATTAATAATGTATTTATCAACAATTATCATATTTTAAAATATTTCAAAACAAATCAAGCACTTATGTGTATTAAGAGTACACATCTTGTATAACGATATTTAACATCTATGTTGTAACTAAAAAAGCCTATAAAAAGTGTAAGAGTATGAAAGTAGCACCAATCTCAAAATCCCTACCCCTGCTACCCAGTCTACAAGGGCGTACTTTATCTTGTAAAAAGTTGCACCCCTAGCAGAGCGCAGGGAACAAAATCAATTCTAAAGGAAGCCTTTAAGGTTGGATATCGACTGCTTAGCAGTCCAATCAAGATATCCAATCTTACCAGCGACCGACAGAATGATTTTGTTCCCGGAGCGGTCTAACATCAAGCAAATATGTAACCATTAAAGGAGCCAATCATGACCACTATTGAACCAACCTGGAACCATATGCTTCATGGAGCCGATTATAATCCTGAGCAATGGCAACACCGTCCTGATATTTTAGAAGAAGATATTCGCTTAATGAAATTAGCCAAATGTAACGTGATGTCTGTAGGTATTTTCTCTTGGGTGGCATTAGAGCCTGAAGAAGGTGTCTATAACTTTGAATGGCTAGATCGTATATTAGATAACTTTGCAGCGAACGGTATCTCAGCATTATTAGCTACCCCAAGTGGAGCACGCCCGGCGTGGATGTCTGCGAAATACCCTGAAGTGTTACGTGTAGAAGCAAATCGTGTGCGTAATCTGCATGGTTTCCGTCATAATCATTGTTTTACTTCTCCGGTCTATCGCGAAAAGGTAGAAACGATGAACAGCAAATTAGCAGAACGTTATGGGGAGCATCCAGCAGTAATCGGCTGGCATATTTCCAATGAATACGGCGGGGAATGTCATTGTAATTACTGTCAGGATGCATTCCGCACTTGGGTACAGAACAAATACAATACACTGGATAATCTCAATGAAGCATGGTGGACGAACTTCTGGAGCCATACCTACACCGATTGGTCTCAAGTGGAATCACCTGCACCACACGGGGAGACACAAGTACATGGTATGAATCTGGATTGGCGTCGTTTTGTGACTGATCAGACCGTAGACTTTTGCCGTCATGAAATAGAGCCTTTGCGTAAAATCAATCGTTTGTTGCCTGTAACGACTAACTTTATGTTTACCGGTAATTTCGATGGATTGAACTACTGGAAATTTGCTGATCTATTAGATGTATTGTCATGGGATAGCTATCCAACATGGCATGATCAAGCAGGAGACACTGTACAAGGAGCAAGTATTGCCTTTATGCATGATATTGTTCGCTCTATTAAACAAAAACCTTTCCTATTGATGGAAAGTACTCCAAGCTTAACGAACTGGCAAGATGTCAGTAAAAATAAACGTCCGAATATGCATATGCTATCTTCATTACAAGCAGTTGCACATGGATCAGATTCTGTACAGTATTTCCAATGGCGCAAAAGTCGTGGTTCAAGCGAAAAGTTCCACGGCGCTGTTGTTGACCATGTAGGGCATGAGCATACACGCGTATTTCAAGATGTACAGGATGTAGGGCAAGCGTTATCCAGTATGCAAGATATCGTAGGCAGTCATGTGAATGCAGAAGTTGCTGTTATCTATGATTGGGAAAATAGCTGGGCGATCAAAGACAGTCAAGGGCCTCGTAATATCGGCATGAAATACGATCAGACTGTACTTGACTGCTACCGTCCTTTCTGGGAGCGAGGGATTCCTGTCGATGTGATTGATATGGATCAAGATTTATCTAAATACAAAATCGTAGTAGCTCCTATGTTGTATCTTGTACGCGATGGCGTAGGCGAGCGCATAGAGAAATTTGTAGAAGCAGGCGGAACACTCGTAAGTACGTATTGGTCTGGTATCGTAAATGAGACAGATTTATGCTTTTTAGGTGGATTCCCGGGGCCTCTACGCAAAGTACTGGGCATCTGGTCAGAAGAAATCGACGGATTACATGACCATGAGCGCAATCAATTGAAAATGTCAGATAATAATACATTACAATTCCAAGGGACGTATGAAGTGAAAGAACTTTGCGATTTGATCCATTTGGAAAATGCAAAAGTATTAGCTGTGTACGGAGACGACTTTTATGCAGATCGTCCAGCACTGACAGTGAATGAATTTGGTCAAGGCGAAGCTTATTATATTGCAGCTCGCACAGAGTATTCTTTCTTAAATGAGTTGATCGGAAAATTAACCGAACGTCAAGAAATCAAGCGTACATTAGCAGTCGATTTACCTGAAGGAGTGACTGCTCACTCACGTACAAACGACAAAGATGAATTTCTGTTTATTCAGAATTACACATCAACTTCGCAACAGATTTCTTTGGATCAACAAACCTATTATGACATGTTAGCAGAGGCATACAATACTGGAATATCCAGTAAATTAGAGGTTCCAGCTTATGGAATTCGTGTTCTCAAAAGAAGCATTTAAATCCTAAAAGTAAGGAAGGAATGGAGTACTCGTTCCTTCCTTATTTTTATATACTTTTCAATTTTAATCTTTATTTTGATATATATCTGCTGTAAAAATCACCTTCAGATAAATTATATGTCGAAACAATTAAAATAACATTGAATATTGTTGTACTTTCATATATATTGAAATCTGAAAGAAACGTATATAACGATAGAGAGAAAGTTAAACCGTTTACATTTATTACTTATTATTCAAATTATCAAGAGGGGGAGAGACATGCCGACCATACATGATGTCGCCAAACATGCTGGCGTCACTCCAACAACAGTATCCCGGGTATTAAATAACAGGGGCTATATCAGTGATAAGACTCGTAAAAAAGTGTACTCTTCGATGGAAGAGTTGAACTACCAACCGAATGAAATTGCACGTTCACTCAAAAATAAGCAATCAAATATTATTGGGTTGATTGTGCCGGATGTATCACATCCTTTTTTTGCTTCATTTGCTAGTCATATTGAGTATTTTGCGTATGAAAAAGGAATGAAGGTATTGTTATGTAACTCGCATCTTGATCCGGTCAAAGAAAAAGAATATATCGATATGATGCGTGGTAATCGAGTCGATGGCATTATTATGAGTAGCCATACACTGGAAATAGAACAGTATCAAAATGTGCAAAGCCCTATTGTTACATTTGATCGTCAAATAGGCGATATTCCTTTTATTTCTTCGGATAACTATATGGGAGGCAAGCTGGCAACCGAATTGCTGATTAGTAAAGGCTGCCGTAAGATTGCTCATATTTGTGGAAATTTACAGTTGAATCTACTTGCGAATGAGCGAAGTAAAGCTTTTTTGGATGTAGTCAATGTACATAATGTTGATCATGTTGTCATTGAAACAGATATGAATGTTTTCCATACACGAGAATATCAGCAATTAATCCGCGAACTGTTATTGGATAATCCAGATCTGGATGGCGTGTTTGCAACAAGTGATATTATCGCAGCGTATGTGATCAAAGAATGTATGGAAATGGGCATCCATGTACCTGACCAAATTAAAGTCGTTGGTTATGATGATGTCAGTGTTGCTCCCTGGATTACGCCTTCACTTACAACGATTCGTCAGCCGATTGAAGAGATAGGAAAGTTGTCGATCGCATTATTGAGCCAACAAATTAATAATGAAGACTATATCATCAAAAATCAGCTAGATGTTACTTTGATTGAAAGAGCTTCCACGATGTAGTGTGGAGGTTTTTTATAAAAGGTATGTTAACCGATTGATAGGCATTATTGGGTAATTGCTACCTGCATATGACACCTTGTCACTTTGCCAGTATTTTATATAGAATACACAGGCTGTAATGTGTATGATTGACTTCAACAAATATAATGATTTAGCGTTTCAATATGTGGTACATTTTGAAAGTATGAGCAATCATAAAACACTTTTCTTATTCGAGCGAAGAAGGGGAAGATTACAGATGAGCTACAGTATTGAGCGGGCTAATGTATTTATTGCTGAATCCAAGCATTTATTAGTAGATCAATATCGTTTACATTATCATTTTATGGGCGAGTTTGGTTGGATTAATGATCCCAACGGCTTTATTCAATACAAAGGTGAATATCATTTATTTTATCAATATCATCCGTATCAACCAGTATGGGGACCGATGCACTGGGGACATGCTGTAAGTAAAGATTTAGTAGAGTGGAGACATCTACCGGTTGCTTTGGCACCGGATCAAGAATACGATCGTGACGGATGTTTTTCAGGAAGTGCGATAGAACATAACGAAGATCTGTATCTATTATATACAGGGCATATCATGACAGGGCCTGATATCACCAAAGACTATTATCAAGTTCAGAATATAGCTGTATCCAAAGATGGGGTTCTTTTTGAAAAAGATGCTCATAATCCGGTGATCAATACCGATCAGATTCCAGCACATACCAGTCAAAAAGATTTCCGCGATCCTAAAGTATTTGTGCGGGATGGACAATTTTATATGGTACTTGGTTCTAATGACGATCAAGGCAAAGGGTTGATTTTGCTATATCGTTCTGCTGATCTGCACACATGGGAATATGTAAATGTCATGGCGCAAAGTGATGGTACATTGGGCGATAACTGGGAATGCCCTGACGTATTCGACTTGGATGGGGTAGATGTATTGATGATGTCTCCGCAACGGATGGCTCCTCAAGGCAATAATTATCATAATTTACATTCCACAGTCTATATGGTGGGTAAGCTAAATACAGATACAGGTATTTTTAATTATAATCAGTATGTTCCGATCGATTACGGTTTTGACTTTTATGCTTGTCAGACTACATTAGACGAACAGGGTAGACGTATTATGATCGGTTGGATGGATAGCTGGGAAGCTGTTATGCCTACACAGAACGGGCATCATTGGGCAGGGGCTATGACATTACCACGTGAAGTGATTCGTGATGGCGAACGATTGTTATTCCGTCCTGTAGCAGAATTAGAGCAATATCGCTTAGATGGATTACATGCAGACTCATTTGAAGTGCAAGGACAACAAGTATTAGATTACAGAGGCGAAAGTTACGAGATGGAACTGACCGTCGATGTTACCAAAACCGAACAATTTGCAATTCATTTACGTACAGGTGAAGCAGAAACAATAGTACTTAGCTATTCACCACGCGAGCAATTGTTCCGCTTCAACCGCGATCAATCCGGTATTGGCCCGGGCGGTGAACGTATCACTTCACTACCCACACCAGAAGGCAAACTACATGTACGCATTTTTGTAGATACATCTTCTATAGAAATCTTTTTACAAGATGGCGAAAAAGTTATGACCGGACGCATTTATCCACAACAAGAATCACAAGGCATTGCGTTATATTCCAATGGCATTACTCAAGTAGAATCTCTACACATCTGGAATCTAGCCCGTCCTGAACTGGTAATAGATAAATGATGTAAAAAAAGAGCTATTCCTAACTGTGTAACAGCAGTAGAATAGCTCTTTTACCTTATATTTACATAAATTTTACACACATTTTGTCTACCCATTAATGATTTTACTTTTTAAATCATTCTATTCATATTAGACTCAATCTCATCTTAAAAACAATTTACAAACATCCTAATAAAATAATAAAACAAATAATGAAAACCATATTTCATGCCATTTCCAAAATAACAATCTTAACGCTTGAAAACTTATCCATAAAAATGAAATCCATAATCCTATAAACCAACTACCTACTACGTAACCCAAAAATCACACCAAAAAGCCACTCCCACCACATTCATCTTTTCTCTTTGGTGTGCTCTAATCCAAATCTACCTTACCGCACAAGCGAAAGGGAAAGTATAGTCCTGAAAGAGCGAAGCGCTCGCCTTTGAAGAAAAATGCCGACTGCCTAGCAGTCATTCCATGCATTCTTCTTCAACAGCGACGACAAGGACAATACTGCCCCTGAAGCGATTTCCCTTTTCAGCACCAACTCAAGCTTTTAGTTCAAAAACGCATCTAAAGCAATAGTCACTTTCCCTTTAGAATCAAAAGCACCTTTGGTATAAGCATACCATGTACCATAAGACTGAGGTTCCCAATAGAATACGCCTAATCCTTTACCACCGGATACCGAACGTGTTTTGTTCAAAATATCAGTCAAAAATGCTTTGGAGGTTGTAGGATCACTGGCATCCATCCCAACTTCACAGACCATCACTTCTTTGCCATAACGAGCCACCATATCATTCATATTGGTTAGCGTTTGTTGTGTTAACGTCTGCCAGTTGTTTTTATCAGGATACAATGACATACCGATTACATCGTATTTAGCACCATTTGCTTTGAGTCCGTCAAACATCCAACGGTATAACGAATTATCATATCCATTAGATAAATGAACGATAACTTTGGTGCTACTATTTACCGCTTTGGTTGCATCATAACCGGAATTAATCAACCATGCGAAGTTTTTCATATTTGCTGAAGCGCGTCCTTCTTCCCATAACATACCATTGTTCGTTTCATTACCCACTTGCACCCATTCAGGTGTAACGCCTTGAGCTTTGAGAGCGGTCAATACATCATACGTATGGTCATAGACAGCTTTCATCAATCCATTAAAATCTTTATTTGCCCAGTCTTTCGGTTTGGTCTGATTCGCAGGATCTGCCCATACATCGCTATAATGGAAATCGATCATAATACGGAATCCCATTTTTTTAGCACGAACGGCTTGTTTGATGACATCTGCTTTATTAGAAAAGTTTTTAGCTGGATTTACCCATACACGTAGACGAATCGAGTTCATCCCATGATCTTTTAAAATTTGTAGCGCATCTTGTTTGACACCTGCGTCATTATAAAAAGCCCAGTTGTACGATTCCATCTCTGATAACCAGCCTACATCTGCACCTTTGGCAAAAGTCGCTGCATGTACTGTAGGTGTAAGCGGAGCGACACTATAACTTAACCCTGTAAGAATAGAGAGACTAAGTACAACCCCGGATATACGTTTCATGATTTTACCAGACCACTTGAACATAAATAACCTCCTAGAATTTTATTGTATGCGTTTACATTAAATCTTAAAAAATAATTCCTTTTAGCAAGGAACATCACTTATTGTAGCTTGACTATCCTGCTAAGGTAACCTATAAAAACTCAATATTTTAGCACTTTTGACAATAAAGATTCGTAAATAACATTTTCCATACTTAGGTATACAAAATAATGATTGTTGCTATATCAAGATAGCTCTTACACAATATGTTAAAAACTACAGACTGGTGATTTACAATGTAGAAAATACCCTTTATGATATAACTGTTATTACATAGTAAAGATTACGTATAACAAACTTAATTTTGCTTACAAAGTTGCTGTTTATATAAACGATTTTTCTTTTTAAAAGGAGTTGCATACGTAATTGGCGAAATAAATAACAAGAATGTTATAAAAATGTTTCAATCGCTTAAAGGTTATGTCTGAACTTACCGATAAATAAGGTATTCAGTATTTCCTTTTGACCACACAATCGGGCTTCTTGACATGCAGTTGTATCACAATAATGACTGGGACATCGCATCATACATAATGTGAACCAGGGAATGGTAGGGATAATATGAAAAAAACAGGTTTGTGGATGCTAACGTTAATAATGATCTTCATGATAGTATTGCCTGCTACAGGACATGCTGCAATTACAGAAAGCACGCATATTAATTTAGATGGACAAGAGCTAGCTTTACCAGCAAGTGGACAAGTAGAGACTGTTAATGGCACAGTGATGGTACCGTTACGTGTGATCGTTGAACAATTGGGCTACAAAGTAGGCTGGTCGAACCGTACACAAACAGCAACAATCAAGCAAGGCAAAACAACATTACAATTAGCAGCAGGAAGTCATACCGCTACCGTCGATGACAAGGCGATTGATTTGCCAGAAGCGCCTTTATTGCAAAATGGAACCACACTTGTACCGCTTCGATTTATTAGTGAAAATACAGGCACAACTGTGAAATGGGACAATACAGCCAAAACGGTGTATTTGACTACTCCTAAAAAAGTAGTTACTCCTGCAAAAGGTAACCCTACAGACACAACTACGACAGCAGATACGGCTGATCAATCTGCTTTGCAAGCTATTAGCTTTAGTGATAGTCGCTTAACAGTTACATTAAATGGAACAGCATCGCCTAAATATAGTGCTTTGACTAATCCTAATCGGATCGTTCTTGATTTGCCGAAAACAGCTTTTTCTGAATCCTTTTTAAATGGTAAAGTGATGAACCTGGGCAATGTAGGCAAAGTAGATGTCACAGGTGATCCAGATGTAGCAGGTATTCGGTATTCTCTATTTAGCAACGAACCTTCTACAGTGCGTGTAGTAATGGATCTTAACAATGCACAGAAATATAAAGTCATTAACAATAACAAAGGTGTAGTTATTGTAGAGTTAGATGGAGCAGTTAAGCCATCTTCTACGATTACGAATGGAAATGGTACAGCCAATAATGGAAATACACAAGTCTCCAGTAATCCAAATACATCAACAGACCCAGTAGTAGTAACCAATCCAGATGGTTCAACATCTACTGATCCGAATAGTGATTCTACGGCTACACCAACCGATACACCTTCCAAAGCTGTACCGGTGACACCAAGTTCTGGCCCTGGTAAAGATGGCAAAAAATTAGTTGTTATTGATGCCGGTCATGGTGGCAAAGATTCAGGAGCAATTAGCATTACAGGCAAATATGAGAAAAACTTTACTTTACCTGTAGTGCTCAAGATTCAAGCGTTATTGGAACAAGAGCCTGATATTGATTTTGTATTAACACGTAGTGATGATAGCTATCCTACATTGCCGGATCGAGTAAAAGTGGCTAATGATCTGAATGCAGATGTATTTGTATCTATTCATGGAAATAGTACAACTTCTGCTGTTTCTCCAAGCGGTACAGAAATGTATTATAGCCGCTCAAGTAGCTTAACCCTTGCACAGATTGTGCATAAGCATGTAGTAGCTGCGCTTGGATTATCAGATCGTGGTATTCATCAGAAGAGCCTTCATGTGACAAGAGAAACAACAATGCCTGCTATATTGATCGAAGCTGGATATTTAAGCAATCCGACAGATGAAGCTTTGATGTATACCGATGCTTTTCAAGAACAATTGGCAGAAGCAGTGGTGGCTGGAATTAAAGAATATTTAGGTGTCTTGTAAGCAGGTTATACGATTTCATTGAAACTTTAATGTTTCATTTTAAAGAGTGTGTGGTAATGAACCACGGTAAACTAATGACGAACTTGTCATTTTTAGTGGTTCATACATAACTCTACATATCAGACAGAAGGCAACAGCATTTTCAAGGAGGGCATCTATGAAACGAAATCTCATCACTCTGGTAACAGCAGCTGTGTTACTGACTTCTACGCCTCAAATGATGGAAGCAGCAACAACGCCTGTACCTGTGGGTAAAGTAAATCTACCTGTCAACTTCCGTTCAGGTCCTACACCGGATAGTACAGTATATGGCACACTTCAACCGGGCACTAATATTAAGATTCTGCGCGAAGTTAACAGTTATTGGCTACGGGTAAAAGTAGGAGTCAAAACAGGCTATGTATCGGCAAGCTATATCAATTACACGCCAAAGCCAAAAGAATCTAATCCGGTGAGTACATCACCAGCATCGAATACAGTATCCAGTCAAGAACAGTCTTCCAAATTGCAGACTGCTAAAGATACACCGTCAACGCCAACGATTACTCAAGCAAGTGCGCCTGCTCCGGCACCTACAAGCACACCGGTAACACCTATACCACGTACAAATGATCCTGGTACAGGTATTGTAGAACGCGGAGTGAACTTTCGAGCAGAGCCTACAACAGGAAGTGATGTGTTACGAGTATTACCTGTTGGTGAGACATTCAAAGCGTTAGAGCAACCTAGTGTATCTTGGATCAAAATTAAAGACAGTACTGGAACAGTAGGGTATGTATCTACAGATTATGTTTCCTATACATTACCTGCATCGGCTACACCTGTTTTGACAAGTCTACCTGTAGATGCTATTCCAGAAGTGGATGATACTCCGTTTCAACCACCTGTGACGGTTACACCGCCACCTACACTTGCAACAGGTTCACCATTAGATGAAGCTACAGCGGATCTTATTTTAGGTAGTGCATTAGCATTACAAGGTATTACACATTATGGATATGGTAAAAATGAAGCACCTACGTTATTCGATTGTTCTTCATTTACACGATATGTATTTGGACAAGCAGGAATTGATCTTGCCTGGGGCACACAATACCAGAAAAATGTAGGTATTGAAGTTGAACGTGGACAATGGCAAAAAGGGGACTTGCTCTTTTTCTCAGGTGGCGACCCGAATGTGATTTCTCATGTAGGCATATACGCTGGCGATAATAAGCTAGTTCATAATAGTGTGAGTTTGGACGGAATTGCTATTTCTAATCTTGATCTAGATTATTGGGTGAAGCATTATGTAACAGCCCGTCGTGTTTTACAATAAATAACATTGATGTTAAAGCTCTGGTAACTATAAAAGCAAACCGTTATTTTCTTTACAAAGTGTAGAGAAAGGAACGGTTTGCTTTTTTTATAAAACTATTGTAAGCGTTATCAGAAGTGTGTATACTACACATCATATAAAGGATTGTTACTGCGTGTAGCAGGCAAAACCTAATTTAGCTATAGAAGGACACATTACTGTGTATTTCTAGCGCCGAATTAGGTTTTTTTATGTCTATTTTTATTAGACAGTGCTTATTCGTACACTTTTCTTTGTATATTCACTTGATGCAATGGCTTGCGGTACATAATGAAGGAGGTATTCAAATGAAGATGAACAAAAAAGGAACATGGTTGTGGTTGCTCGTATTAATGTGTATATTATCTAGCAACGGTACTGCTGAAGCAGCCGTTCAATCTAACCAAACAAAGAGTGATACGATGAACTATAAATATCAAAATGATGTAACACAACCAACAAACGCCGGTATATTCACAGGGTTACAGACAGGTAACAACAATACATTAGTATGGTCAGGTATTCCTTATGCACAAGCTCCTGTAGGAGATTTGCGTTGGAAAGCACCTCAACCTCTATCATCATCTGCGAGTGAACAGTATAGCGCACGTCAGGCAGGCAATATCTGTACTCAATTAGCAGATGGCAAAGCCGTAGGCGAGGAAGACTGTCTATATCTTAATGTCTATCGTCCACATACGACAGCTACTGATCTGCCTGTACTTGTATTTTTGCATGGAGGAGGTAATGTGACAGGTAGCTCTGCGGCTTTGGAAGCCGAATCATTGGCTACCAGTACACAATCGGTTGTGGTTACTGTTAATTATCGCTTAGGATTATTAGGATGGCTTAACAATACTGCAATCAAAAGTGGTAATCCGCTAGAGGATTCAGGCAATTTTGCGCTGTTAGATCAGATTGCAGCACTCAAATGGGTACAGCAACAGATAAGTAGTTTTGGTGGTGATCCAGACAATGTTACACTGGGCGGTCAATCTGCGGGCGCTCGTGATGTGTTGGCATTGGTCATTTCACCGCTTGCCAAAGGGCTGTTCGCTAAGGTAATGCCTTTAAGTGGTGGTATGACTACAGCTACGCCGGCGGAAGGACAAGCGTATTCGGATAGCAAATTAGCCGCAGTACTAGTTCAAGCAGGCAAAGCCAGTACAACAGCAGAAGCTATGACCTATCTTCAAAAAACGGATGCGCAAACATTACAGCAAACATTACGTTCATTAGATAGCAAACAGTTGGTGCAAGCAGTCGGTAGCGTGATGATTCGAATGTCTGAATTTCCGCATTTATTTGCAGATGGTCATGTATTACCGAAAAATGGATTTGATGTCGTGCAGACCGGACAATACAATCGTGTTCCAATGTTAATTGGTAGTATGAAAAATGAATTCAATGTATTTGCTGCCTATGATCCAGAATTTAGTAAGCAATTCACTTCAAATTCATGGACACCAGCAAAAGAAAAGCAGTTCTGGCAAGCTACCCAGTATGGAAGTCAATTATATTCTGCTTTTAATGCAGATCAAGTAGCAGATAGATTTACAAAAGATACTCAAGCATTACCGATCTATGTGTATCGTTTTGCATGGGGTACAGAAGTGAAAGGCCTGCAAGCACCAGCTAAATATTTAGCCGCTACACATGGAGTAGACATGGACTTTTTGAGTGGTCATTTTGCTGATAGTAATTACGGGCTACTATTCAAAAATCAATTTTATAAAGACGATAATGAAGCTGGAAGAATACAATTGATGCATCGTTATCGCCAATATATTCGTCAGTTTTTACATGATCAATCGATGCAAGTAAGCGATACACCGGCTTGGACATCGTGGCAACAATCGCGTACATTATTGCAATTTGATGCTACCAATACCAAAGCGATATTAAAGACTATCCAGCCAGCACCGACTTCAGCTAAAATGATGGCGACTATTCAATCATCGTTATCGAATACTGCGAAGTCTGTGGTATGGGATAACGTATTAAAAGGTAGATTCTTTATGGATGCTCAATATTAAAAAAATACATTTTTTTGGTAAAAGTACTGGATAAGTGAGTGATTTTCACGTATTCAGTACTTTTTATTCTAAATTTATGATAGAAATTCGTTTGAATAATCATATACTTGTTTAAATTTAGCTATAATTATATGATAGATACAACTGATGGTTGAACTTGATAACAATATTTGGGAGGCACCATGAATATAGATCCTAAAATAGCAGCAGTCGATTGGGAATATGTGGTACAAAATTTAAAATCTTCGGTAACGATTGCTGATGCAAGAAGAAGTGATTTTCCGCTTGTTTTTGTAAATAGTCATTTTACCGAGTTAACTGGGTATACCAAAAATGAAGCGATCGGATACAATTGTCGTTTTCTACAGGGTGTAGATACTGATCCAGCAGCAGTTAAAAAGATTCGTGAAGCTCTAGCTAAGCAGGAATCTGCTGTGATCGAAATTTTGAATTATACCAAAGAGGGAACTCCTTTTTGGAATGAAATTAATTTAGATCCTATTTTTGACCGGAATGGTGAATGTCATTATTTTGTAGGGATTCAATTTGACATCACAGATCGCAAAACAGCGGAACAACAAGCCAAGCGTGCAGCAGAATTAGCAGAAGCAGCTAATCGCGCCAAAAGCCGTTTTATTGCAAATATGAGTCATGAGTTTCGGACACCATTGAACGGAATTATTGGAATGACTGAATTGATCTTATTAAGTGAGATCGATCAAGAACAACGTGATAATATGAAGATTGTCCAAAATAGTGCGGAAACGTTGTTGACGTTAATTAATGATGTACTTGATTTCTCCAAAATCGAAGCGGAAAAGATGAATCTTGAAAATATAGAATACAATATTCATGAATTGATGGATATTACGATCAAAGCGCATCGTCCGTTAGCATTGGAGAAAAAGATTGATCTATTATTGCACATTGGCAAACGTGTACCTAAAATCGTAGTCGGTGATCCACATCGATTAAAACAAGTGCTGAATAACTTGATCGGTAATGCAATTAAATTTACGAGTCAGGGTTCAGTGAAGATTTCTGTCGAAGGGCAGGAATTAATCGAAGATAAATTGATGCTTCATTTTAAAGTAAAAGATACAGGGATTGGTATTGCAGAAAAAGATATGCCCAAGCTGTTCAAAAGTTTCAGTCAGGTCGATGATTCACAGACACGTGAATTTGGCGGCACTGGTCTAGGGCTTGTCATCAGTCAGCAGATCGTTGAGTTAATGGGTGGACATATTACAGTAGATAGCGATGAAGGGATAGGTACTATTTTCCAATTCACAATTCCTCTGGCTTATGCTCATACATCAACAAGTGAAGGTGTAGATACAGAATATGCTCCTTCTCATAAGTCTATAGAACCACCTGTAGAAACAGAAGAGGAATCTAATGCTAGCGGACTGAAAGTACTTTTGGCAGATGATGACCGAATCAGTCGTCTAATTACGATGCGTATGTTAGAAAAGTTAGGTCATCGAGCAGAATGTGTCGAAAATGGTCTGGAAGCTGTGCGCACGTTAGAAAAAGATTCTGGTTATGATCTTGTACTAATGGATATTCAAATGCCTGTTATGGATGGACTTCAAGCTACAGACGAAATACGTAACTCTGGCAAAGTCAATCGCAATGATATTCCGATTATTGCTTTGACAGCTCATGCGTTCAAAGACGACCAAAAGCAAATTATGGCTTCCGGTATGAATGGTGCATTATCTAAGCCATTGCCTATCCAAAAGCTTGCAGAAATCATTGATTCTGTGAAGCAAGAGCAACAGAAATAAAAGAATACCGTCTATAGATACAGCAAAATATAGCATGATAAAAAGCCGCCTTTGATATACAAGGGCGGCTTTTGGTCTATCACAAATGAAATAGATAAAATAGATATAGAACGTTAATCTTCGATCGTAGAGAGATCACCTGTAGGAAGCTCCAATTCCCATGCTTTCAGCACACGACGCATAATTTTACCACTGCGTGTTTTGGGAAGCTTGTCTTTAAATTCAATCTCACGCGGAGCAGCATGAGCAGACAATCCTTCTTTGACAAAGCGAGTGATCTCTTGCTTCAATTCTTCTGTAGCTGTATATCCTTCCCGAAGAGAGATAAACGCTTTGATCACTTCACCACGTACAGGATCAGGCTTACCGATAACACCTGCTTCAGCTACCGCAGGATGTTCTACCAATTTACTTTCTACTTCAAATGGACCTACACGCTCACCAGACGTATTGATGACATCATCAATTCGACCCTGGAACCAGAAGTATCCATCTTCATCCATATAAGCAGAATCTCCAGAAATATACCATCCTGGAATACGTGTATATTCTTCAAATTTGGCAGGATTGTTCCAAATTTTGTACATCATTGATGGCCACGGTGTTTTGATCGCTAGATTACCCATCCGTAGTGGAGGGAGCACATTACCCGCATCATCAATAATAGCAGCTTCTACGCCCGGAATCGGACGTCCCATAGAGCCAGGGCGAATATCCATGCGCGGATAGTTACAGATAAGCTGCGCGCCTGTCTCGGTCATCCACCATGTATCATGAATCCGTTGTCCGTAGACACGATATCCCCAGCGAATAACTTCAGGGTTTAGCGGTTCGCCTACACTGAGCACATGACGAAGCGAAGAGAGGTCATATTGCTCAACCACTTCATCGCCAGCTCCCATTAACATCCGAAAAGCTGTCGGAGCACTATACCATACCGTTACTTGATAGCGTCCGATCGTCTCATACCAATCTTGCGGGCTGAATCGCCCTCCACGCACAACATTGGTCACTCCATTTAACCAGGGAGCAAAAATACCATAAGACGTCCCTGTCACCCAACCAGGGTCAGCAGTACACCAATAAATATCATTCTCTTGAAGATCAAGTACAATTCTGCCGGTATATTCTTGTTGAATCATAGCTCTATGAACATGATATACACCTTTAGGCTTGCCTGTAGACCCAGAGGTATAGTGAAGGATTAGACCATCATCCAGATCTACCCATTCTATCTCTGCTTCTGTCGAAGCTTGTTGCATTTCTTTGGCAAAATCAATATATGGAGCTGTAATGTCTTGCTCATCTCCAACAAGAATGACATGTTGAAGTTCAGGTAATTCGTGACTAGGTACCCGTTCAACCAATTTGGGTGTAGTGATGATAGCTACAGCACCACTATCTGCCAGACGATCTTTCACAGCTGTTTCCATAAAGGCTTCAAATAATGGCCCAGCAATAGCACCAATTTTAATAATACCAAGCAATGTAAAATACAGTTCAGGAGTACGAGGCATAAAGATAAACACGCGATCTCCTTTGCCAATGCCTAGTTTGCGTAGCATGTTAGCAGCTCGATTCGATTGTTGACGCAATTGTTCAAAGGTATACGATTCGCTTCGTACAGGATCACTATAATGCAAAGCAATATGATCACGACGTTCTGAAGCAGCATGACGATCGATTGCCTCGTAAGCAAGATTGATATTGCCCGTTTCATGCCAGGAGAATCTTTTTTCTACATCTGCCCAGTCAAAAGAACGACTAGCTTCCTCATAATCCATCATATTGGCTTGTGTAGCTTCTACAGCAATGATTTCCACGTTATCTTTTCCCATAATGACCTCCATGATTATTGAGATACGATCTTGTGTTTCGATTACCATATATAGCGCTTACAAAAAACAATACTACGATTTCACAAATTGTTCAATTTTATATTTTCCTGTAGTATAGCATAGCGAAATATTATTTTTTTTACAATTGATTTTGCATCATAATCATGAAAAAAATCATGAATTTACATTTTAACTATAAATTATGACAACTTTGTAGTAATATATAACGAATGAAAATGATTCAAAGTGAATAATTAAACTGTTTTATAAAAACATAGTAATTCAAAACGAATAATCACACACTATAATCATCTTCTTTTTGATCTATATTTCTATGTCTAATATTACAGTTGAACAAAAAGTAAGGAGAGATGTCACACGCTATCATTGAGCATTTTAGGAATTGTTAATTGAAAAGGAGGTTATTAACGGAATGAATTCAAACGCGATCTCTACTAAAAAAACGATCAGCGAAGTAGGCTTGATTCGCGCGATCGCTTGTATGAGCGTTGTACTACTGCATTCGATTAAATTTACAACAGGGGAAAGTACAGAGGGTGCTATTCAGTTTGGACTATGGACGCTAGCTGGACTTCTTTCTTTTGGAACATCGACTTTTGTATTTATTTCAGCATTGGTTCTTGCTTATTCTTATCCTAATCAGTTACCGAAGCAATTTTATAGCAAACGTATCAAGTTTCTTTTGATTCCTTTTGCTTGTATGGCTGTATTTTATGCTGTGATGTCTGGTGTATTGAATGGATGGTCGATTCCTAAGTTAGTAGTCTACAATATGCTCGGAGCTTATCATGGCTGGTTTGTACTGGTTATTTTCCAATTTTACATTCTTCATCAATTGTTTAATAAGTATATCGCCCGTTTTGATCCGCGGTGGGTTCTAGCTATAGCTCTTATTATTAATGTAGCGTATCTTGCTTTCTTTAATCTGGTAGCACCGCCTAGTAGCAATCAGTATATTGCTTATATTTGGGATCGAGGATACTGGATGCCATTTACAGGTTGGGTATTTTATTTTGCTCTCGCTTATTATTGTGGTAAACATTATCAAACATTTATGCAATATATCGAAAAATACAAAGTCTGGATTTACGCAGCCTTGCCTGTATCGTTAGCCATCATTATTTATAACAATATGTATGCTAGCTTTGGATTTGGATCGAAGCGTATGGATATGATTTTGTTTACAGTTTTGTTAATTTTCGTATTGTTTTTAGCTTTTCGTAATGTAACCAAAATGCCGGCTTTATTATCAATTGTCAGTCAGTATTCATTCGGGATCTATTTATTGCATTGGTTCTATCTACAAATGATGGATATAGCGATCGAGATGTTTGCTGTATCGCTTGGCTATTTTGAGATTCCATTGTTGTTTGTAGGGGGATTGCTCTGCTCTTATGTGACTATTAATCTATTAAACCGGATTAAGATTGGTAAATATATTGTAGGTCGAGTCAATGTACCCAAATCTTCTGCTCCAGCTTCCAGCCGTAGCTTGGCTACTGAAAATTAAATTATAGCTTGATCTATAGAAATCAAAACCTTCTCGCATAATGAGAAGGTTTTTTGCTGATTTTTGCTGATCTACATAGCTACACATACATTTACCTTGAAAATCAGTATAATAGGAACATAAGGAAAGCGTTATCATAAAAGTAGACGATCTCATTTACAATATTGAATACTTCCATAAAGAAAGGAATCCCAGTATGGAGCATTTGAAAATTCCACAATCGGAAACACTTGTGTCTCCTCGGTGCACGTTACAACTAGAAGGGCCTGTATCACCGGCACATATTCGTACCAAAAAAATGCATCCTCAATTAGACGCCTTTCGTCGTCCAGCCGAACAATGGGAAGCATTGATCGAAATTGCTGAATTGGATGAAGGGCGCATTATTATGGCTTGTGATGGCGAGGTCATTGTCGGATATGTAACATTTCATTATGCAGATGAATATGAGCGCTGGTCGGAAGGCAATATGGAGGATCTGATCGAACTTGGAGCGGTTGAAGTAGCGAATGATTACCGTGGACTCGGTCTAGCCAAAAAGTTGATACAACTTTCTTTTCGCGAAGAACAACTTGATCGAATGATCGTATTTACGACAGAGTATTACTGGCATTGGGATCTTGAGAATACAGGGCTAAACGTCTGGGATTATCGCAAAATGATGGAGCAGTTAATGAAAAATGTCGATATGGTCTGGTTCGCAACCGATGATCCTGAAATCTGTTCTCATCCTGCGAATTGCTTGATGGTACGTGTAGGGAAATATGTACCACAATCTTCGGTCGAGGCATTTGATCGCCTTCGATTTCGGCAACGATTTATGTATTGAATTTCAATCATAGAAAGGAGAATTGATGTATGGATAAAGCAATATATGTATATCATCCTGATAGCTTGAAGTATGTATTTCATCAGAATCATCCATTTGACCAGCGTAGATTAACGCTTACTCGTGATCTACTACAACAAGTAAATGCTTTATCTGTAGATCAAATCTTTGTGCCTGGCGAATTGCCAGATTCTCATTTGTTACAACAAGTGCATATTCCTGAATATGTGGAAGCGGTCAAACAATTAAGTCTGGAGCATCCTTCTCAGCAGGCTATTGATCGTGCATTTCAATATGGTCTTCATCAAGGAGATACACCGTATTTTGCAGGGATGCACCAGAGTGCATTATCGATTGCTGCTGGCTCGGTGACTGCTGCCCAGATGGTGATGGAAGGTCAGACGACCCATGCTCTTCATCTAGGGGGTGGACTGCATCACGCTATGCCACAGAAAGGCGCTGGATTCTGTATCTATAATGATGCTGCACTTGCAATCGCTCATGTACGGGAAACGTATGGAGCTAAAGTGCTCTATATTGATACAGATGTGCATCATGGAGATGGTGTAGAAATGTGTTTTTACACTGATCCGAATGTTTTTACGTATTCGATTCATGAGACAGGTAAATATTTATTTCCCGGTACAGGACGGGTAGAAGAGCGCGGTGCAGGTGAAGGATTTGGTTACACTGTAAATCTACCTTTAGAACCGTATACCGAAGACGATTCATGGCTAGAGTGTTTTGAGACGACGTTGAATCAAGTGTTAGAACGCGCTAAGCCCGATCTTATTATTAGTCAACATGGATGTGATGCCCATGCGCTTGATCCGTTGTCTCATGTGCATTGTTCTATGCGTATCTATCAGGAGATGCCTCGTATGATCCATCAAGCTGCTCATCAGTGGTGTGAAGGACGGTGGGTAGCACTGGGAGGCGGCGGATACGATATATGGAGAGTAGTACCTAGAGCGTGGTCATTATTATGGCTTGAAATGAGCAATCATCCACTACTGCAACAGCTTCATACTGATCCGTTGTTACCGTTACCTCAAGACTGGTTAGATCATTGGCAAGCAGAAAGTCCGGTCTCTTTGCCGCAAACATGGTTAGATGATGTAAAGCGCTGGGAACCTATCCCAAGGCGAGAAGAGATCACCCAGTCTAATCGAGCGATCAGTGAAATAGCAGCAACTTATTTGAAATAAAGCAAAGGTTTATTTGCCAGTATCCAAGTGGATCAGAATTGGTATAAAATAAACATTATACCAGTCTGTAACAAAATCGTAATGACTCAAAAGGGGCGAAGTGAACATTTTCGGGTATATATATTTTGCCGGGAGATTGGCAGATGAACGATTTTCACATACAGAGCATAAAAGGGTAAGTTAATATAAGCGGTAAGCAGGGACAATAGCTACGTATGTAGAAATAGATACTATATTCAAGGAATGAGTTATATTCATCATTCATTACTATAGTATGGAATGGTCTGCCAATCCCGAAAGGAAGAGATATGTATGTGCTATATCCTGTCACCAGCAAATGTGTATCCGGATCGTTACTGGTTTAAGTACAATTTCAATGATTCACCGGATCATTTGAGCTTCAAAAAAGGCACACCTCAACGAGATTGGGCGAAGACGCCAAAGTTCCATTTGCAAGGAGATATCGATCTTAATCATTTAATGCATTTTGATTGGTTTATGAGCGATGGACCCGATCTGGTGGGACCTAGACTTGCTAGCGTTATCCGACAATATGCTGACAAAGATGTACAATTGGTCGATGCAGAAGTCACTGTTAACGGTGAACCGCTTAACGGGTTTCAAGTACTTAATATCTTGACTGTTATCAATTGCTTGGATGTAGAAGAATCGGTTCATGTTCCTTTACTTCCAGGAATTCATGGAAGCCCTGTTCATTATATCTCGGTTGCTTTTCAACCGGATGGACTCAAAGGTCATGGACTGGTGCGTTCGAATGAAGATATCAGTCTGATTGTAGCATCTTCTGAATTTGTAGAAGCTTGTCGGGTACAAAACATAGCAGGTATTGTTTTTAAGGAAAATCTCTAAGTGGTATTTTGAGCAACATATCCTGATGGACGGTCTCCTTCCTTTTATCGATAGCAATTATTGATAAAGTATTCATTGTATGGCATCGTCTCTCGGCGCTACATGTCTCTACAAATTATATGACAATCACATGAAGGGGGCTTTTCCATGAGTAAGAAAGAAGTAGTAGCTATGTTGCTTGCCGGAGGTCAAGGCAAAAGACTCAAAGGTTTAACAAGATTTCTGGCAAAGCCAGCCGTTTATTTTGGCGGTACTTATCGCATTATCGATTTTCCTCTTAGTAATTGCGCCAATTCACGTATTGATACAGTAGGTGTATTAACGCAATATGAACCCATGGTCCTTCATGCATACATAGGTGTTGGTAACGATTGGGATATGGATCGCAAAAATGGTGGAGTATTTGTATTGCCACCACATGAACGCGAAGAAGGCAGTAGCTGGTATCAAGGAACAGCGGATGCGATTTATCGCAATCTAAACTTCGTGGAAAGATTCGATCCTGAACATGTTCTCATTTTATCCGGTGACCATATTTACAAAATGGATTATGGCAAAATGCTGGATTACCATAAAGAAAAAGACGCAGACTGCACCATTTCTGTTGTTAATGTCACGCTGGAAGAAGCTAGCCGTTTCGGTATGCTGAATACAGATGATGATCTTAAAATTTACGAGTTCGATGAAAAGCCAGAACATCCAAAAAGTACACTTGCTTCTATGGGGATTTACTTGTTCAAATGGGATGTTCTAAAATCTTATCTGATTCAAGATGAGACGAACCCGACCTCTTCTTATGACTTTGGTAAAGATATTATTCCGTTATTGTTAGATGATGCCAAAACATTATACGCTTATCCATTTGAAGGATACTGGAGAGACGTTGGTACAATCCAAAGTCTATGGGAATCCAATATGGATATGTTATCTGAACATCCAGAATTGGACTTGAATGATCCGAACTGGCGTATCTTCACACGTAGCCCGAATCAGCCTGCTCAGTATATTGCGCCTGAAGCTAAAGTGAGTGATAGCATCATTAACGAAGGTTGTATTGTCCATGGTGAAATTAATCATTCGGTTCTATTCTTCGGTGTAGAAGTAGGCGAAGGTAGTGTGATTACTGATTCCGTTATTATGCCTAATGTGAAAATCGGCAAAAATGTTCGTATCCACCGCGCGATTATTGACGATGGTATGATATTGCCAGATGGTAAGCAAATTGGTGTAGATCGTGAAGATGAGAGCGAAATCTTACTAATAACGAATGAGTCATTATAATAAAGAGGACGGTGATGGGAATGAAGGGCTTCGTAGGAGTTATCAACCTGGATCATGAATTAGACCAACTAAATGAATTAACATATTTCCGTTGCGGTGCAGCCGTTCCATTTGGTGGACGCTATCGTTTAATCGATTTTGCTTTGTCAAATATGATGTATGCAGGTATGGAAGATATTGCTCTATTTGTTCGTCGTAAATATCGTTCGTTAATGGATCATTTGGGTGAAGGTAGACCGTGGGACTTGGATCGTAAACGGGGCGGACTCTTCATCTTGCCACCGGATTGGCATGATCCAACCGATACTTCACTTGGAGATCTGCAACATATTCATAATAATATGGATTATTTCCATCGCAGTTCTGGTGATATTGTCGTCAATAGCGGCACCCAACATGTGAACAAAGTAGATTTTAATGAAGTCTACAAATATCACAAAGAAAAAGGTGCAGATGTTACGGTTGTCTACAAAAAAGTAGCAGAGTTGGAGCCAGAACATGGACCTTGTCGTCGTGTAGAAGTAGATGAGAATGGCTATGTATCAGGTATTCATCATGAGCGCGATCATAACAATATTTATCTAGAAATCTTTATTATGGATAAAGCTCTGTATTTGGATCAAGTTCGTTACTCGATTGCTCATGGTAAGAGCTATTTCTTCCGTGATGTCATTCAACATAACCCGAACGGTCTCAAAATTGCCGCTTATGAATATACAGGCTACAATGCAGTGGTTAATTCAGTGGAAAGCTACTACAAAAATAGTCTAGCTTTACTTAACCCTGATAACTACATGAAGTTATTTCATGAGAAACCTGTGCAAACGAAGATTAAATACGAAGCACCGACCAAGTATCTGGAAAGTGCTAAAGTGACTAATTCTTTGCTAGCGAATGGATGTATTATTGGAGGAGAAGTGGAAAACAGTATTTTATTCCGCGGTGTCAAAGTCGAAAAAGGCGCACGTGTTGTCAATTCAGTTATTTTGCAGAAATGTACGATTGAAGCAGGCGCTGTATTGGAAAATGTGATCTTGGATAAAGATGTTCATATTTCAGGAGATCGTACATTGATCGGTGATGTGAAAAAACCATATGTTACAGCGAAGAGCACTTCCGTCTAAATGTAGATCAGAATTAGAATAGAGGAGGAACGCCCTGTTGTTTACGAGCAAAGAGTCATTCAAAAGCATATTTCAGAATAATGTAGTTTCCAAGTTGGGAAAACCGTTGGAAGAAGTATCAAGTGAAGATGTATATACGATTTTGAGTCGGATGATCCGAGAATTTGCCGGTAAGGAATGGGCAGCAACCAACCGCGAATTTCGAGATAATGAGGAAAAACAAGTCTATTATCTATCTCTTGAATTTCTAATAGGTCGTCTACTAGGTAACAATCTACTCAATATGGGTGTTCTTGAAATTGTGCAAGAAGGTCTGGAAGACTTAGGGGTATCTCTTTCTGAAATAGAAGAGCAAGAAGCAGACGCAGGACTAGGTAATGGTGGTCTTGGTCGTCTGGCTGCTTGTTTTATGGATTCATTAGCTTCACTTGGATATGCAGGACACGGTTGCGGGATTCGTTACAAATACGGCCTATTTGAACAAAAAATAGTCGATGGTAATCAGGTAGAATTACCGGATAACTGGTTGCAAAAAGGAAACGAATGGGAAGTTCGTCGTGATGATCGCAAAGTGGAAGTTCGCTTTGGCGGTAATGTAGAAGTTCATGAAGAAGCAGGAGAGCTTACTTTTTCACTTCATGATTATGAAGGGGTATGGGCTATTCCTTACGATGTTCCTGTTATTGGATACAAAGGGAACAGAGAGAATTCGCATATGAATACACTTCGTCTATGGAGCGCAGAACCAATGCGTGAAATGGCAAGTCGTGGTTCTTCTTCAGGCGGCAACTATTACAGTTATCTGGATTACAATCGTTCGGTTGAATCGATCTCCGAATTCTTGTATCCGGATGATTCTCAATATGCTGGACGACTATTGCGATTGAAGCAACAGTATTTCCTTTGTTCTGCTGGTCTGCAAAGCATTTTACGTACGTATGACAAATTAGGGCTTAGCTATGAAGAGCTTCCGAAAAAGATAGCAATTCATATCAATGATACACATCCTACATTGGTCATTCCTGAATTGATGCGTATTTTGCTGGATGAAAAAGGATATGGATGGGATATAGCTTGGGAGATTGTAACTAAGACTGTATCTTACACCAACCATACGATTTTGAGCGAAGCCTTAGAAAAATGGCCAACTCATATGGTGCGTGAACTGTTACCGCGTGTGTATATGATTATCGAAGAGATCAATGCTCGTTTTTGCCGTCTGCTTATGGATAAATATCCAGACGATCCAGATCGTGTAGCGCATATGGCTATTATTTTTGACGATCAGGTTAAAATGGCACATCTAGCGATAGCCGGAACTCATAGTATTAACGGTGTAGCCGCATTGCATACCGATATTTTGAAGCATCGTGAGATGAAAAATTTCTACGAACTGTATCCAGATCGGTTCAACAACAAAACAAATGGTATCACTCATCGTCGCTGGTTAATGCATGCGAATCCTGAGTTATCACAGTTAGTGAGTGAATCGATAGGTACGCGTTGGATTACTCATCCGCAAGAAATGGTCGGCATTTTGAAATACAGTGAAGATGCAAGCTTTCAAGAGCGTGCTGCTAAGATCAAGCTCAATAATAAGCAAAAATTGGCGACATATATTGAACAAAAATATGATGTCAAAGTGAATACGGATTCGATCTTTGATGTACAAGTCAAACGTCTGCATGCGTATAAACGACAATTTTTGAATATTCTTCATATTATCCATTTGTACCATCAGATTAAAGAAATGCCATCACTGGACATAGTGCCACGTACTTTTATTTTTGGAGCCAAAGCGGCACCGAGTTATTATTTAGCGAAAAGTACGATCAAACTGATTAACAGTGTAGCCAATGTAGTGAATAATGATCCTGATGTCAAAGACAAATTGAATGTCTTTTTCTTAGAAAATTATTCCGTCTCTTTAGCTGAAAAAATTATTCCTGCTGCGGACGTGAGCGAGCAAATCTCTACCGCTAGTAAAGAAGCATCTGGTACAGGGAATATGAAATTTATGATGAATGGTGCTCTAACTGTAGGTACGATGGATGGTGCTAACGTAGAGATGCATGAAATGTTAGGCGATAATAACATGTTTATTTTTGGACTGAATGCAGATCAAGTAATGGACTATTATCAACATGGTGGCTACAATGCACGCGATATTTACAACAGTGATTCACGGATTCAAGAAGTCATGAATCAACTGATTGAGCGTGGCCCATTTACTAATCATAATAATGAATTTGATATTTTGTACCGTTCGATTCTTGATATGAATGATGAGTATTTTGTACTCAAAGATTTCTCAGCCTATACGGAAGCTCATGTTCAGATTGATCTAGCTTACCGTAATCGTAAAGAGTGGCTCAAAAAATCGATTCATAACATCGGGCATTCCGGTAAATTCTCTAGTGATCTGACGATAGGACAATATGCGTCAGAGATTTGGAAAATCAAACCTGTGGATCGTGGGTAAGCTTGATTTAATTGAATATAGAGTGTGAATGGAGGAAATCCTTCTTGGTATTGTGATTGTCTGCGGATGATTATGATAGTGGGGAGGTTTTCCTTTTTCTTTTATGTGGTGGAGGGACATCGCTACGCAAAAGGATGATCCTCTCGATCGCTGTTAAGAATGGATATTTTGAACAACTGTTTGCGCAGTAAATATCCATTCTTAGTGTATGCTTACGAAGTAGTTTTCTTGCGAAAACTTTTAAGGCGAATGCTACGCTTCTTACGGATCATTCCTTTTCCTTCGCTAAATCGGTGTCTTGAATATGTAGAATTAAATATTAAAAACATAAATAATTATTAAGGGTTCCATAATTCTTGATGTAATTTGAACCCGTCTTTTAAACCTTGATAGTACATGATACGTTCAGACATACCCTGAACTAATGTAGAAGCTTGTTCATATTCATTTAATATAGAAAAATCATTTTCTTCAATAATAGAACTCAATTGTTCAAAAAGACGCTGACATTGTTTGAGTAATTGCTGATATTCGTGATCATCGTTTAATTCCTGACAAGCTATATTTTCCATGCGTAAAGATATAAATTGATCAAAATCAGAAATTAAGTTATTCATACTTATGCCTCCAACATTTAATTTTACGTATAAATATTTAACAAGTTGAACTTTATTTTAATATAATAAATTATTTGTGTGTGAGAAGTCAAATTTTATTTTGATAAACAAAATATATCTGCTTATAATTAAATAAAACTTCACTTTATTGAAAGGAATATTATGATTAGTTATAAAAAATTACAAAAATTATTAATAGATCGAGAGATCAAAAAACAAGAACTGGTTAAAATGACAGGCATCTCATCTGCTACGATGGCAAAGTTAAATACGAATGAATATGTATCTTTAGAAGTGATTGACAAAGTCTGTGAAGCTTTAGATTGTCAGCCAGGGGATTTGTTAGAGTATATTTCCAAAAAAGAATAAACGATTGAAAGATATAAGTTGCATATTGAACTATATTTTTTATATCCTTTAAGAAAATATTTAATTCAGCGAAAATGATAAAGGGGAACATATATATTTATTCATTTAAAAAAGTTTGTTGTTAACGGGTTAAGCTACATTATTAGATCGGTTGTACCTACAGATGCAGAACAATTATCTATTTTAAATGAGAGAGTAAATAATTAAATGAAAACATGAAATAATTGACGAATCAGTATCAAAATCATAAATATAAAGTAGGTATGGATAATGAGAAGCTCATTAATTTTGCTAGTAATCGGATGTATTACTATTTTAAATTTGATTTACAATTTTCAATACGGAAAAAAATTAAAAATTTATAGTAAAAGTGATTTAAAAGATATAACATTTGGTAAACATGGTGTAGTAACGTTATATAATTCTCTAAAAAATCTTAATGCATATAATTCAATTGTTGTAATTATATATGGATGTATTATAGTCAATGTAAAGTTTGAATGGTCATATTCATCATTAAGAGTAGGCATATTAATATTAATGTTTTGTATTCTTTCTTTATTTTGGTTTGCAAGTAGTACATATCGCTTCTCAGAAATAAAGCATATAGTAGATGGAATTTCGACAAATAATCAATCGTATAAATTTTTTAGTAGAACATTCTTTTCTGGAATTTTTAATATGTTAGCAATTATATTTCTTTTAATATTATTAGAATTACATTTAATATTTTTTATGATATTTTCGGTTTTTACAATAATTATGTTTTTAGCAGGAATGGCAGATGTATTACAATCTAAAACGATTAATTATTATGGTAAGACCTTTAATATAAAAAAACAATTAAAGAACAATTAGATATCATATGTAATTTCTACCGATTACTTAAAGAACACGAATATAGAATGCAATCAAAAAAAACTTATTAAATAATTTGAATATTATCAAAGAGGGAATTAAAAAGAAGTTTAGTTAATCTAACGGGATCGTATATTTTTAATCTAAATAAATTATAAGATTTTACACAATTCCACTGAGCGTAGGGAGCGATATTGTTCTGAAAGAGCGAAGCGCTCGCCTTTGTAAATGGATACCTACCGCAAAGCGGTTAATCAAGGTATCTATTTACAACAAGCGACGACAAGAACAATATCGTACCCGGAGCGCTGTAACTCACACCATCCCACACCAATACATTTCAAAACACCCCCACACCCATCCGCTCCCCACCCGTACGATTCTTCTGATACTGCTTCGGTGTAACCCCAGTGTATCTTTTAAAAATCTTCGTAAAATAACTCTGATCATGAAACTGCAACAACGTCGAAATTTCTGCTAACGAATAATGCGAGAGACTGATTAATTTTTTCGCTTCATCAATACGTTGTTGCTGAATATAGACAACAGGCGAACACCCAATTTCTTTTTTAAATAACTGTGATAGGTAATCCGCATTCAGCTTGGTTTCTTTCGCTAGATCTTGTAGATGAATCGGTTCGTACAGATGGCTGAAAATGTAATGACGTGTTAGATTGACTTCATGGGAATATCGTTGCTTCTGACCTTCCAGTACTCGATCGACAAAGTCAGCATTGCATCGCTGGGTAGTCATATGCACTTGCGCTGGATTTTCACATTCTTCGACTGCTTGAATATAAAAATCACTTAATGTATAAGCGATTTCGGCGTTCACTCCGCCATCCATTGCTGCACGTGTGACCAGCGTTACTGAGCAAATGCCTAGATTCTTTTCGTTGCGTAATAAGCTTTTTTTCGAAAGTACTCCCAATTTCTCTGTCGGAAATCCCAATTCCCATTGAATTAAATCTTCTTTGCGACCTTCTCTTATATATTGCAGAAAGATACGCTCCATCTCAGGATTATGATGATAACGATCAGGTGGTGTATATTCGGCTTCCTCGTGATAAGACAGTAAAGTAGACGAAGACAAATGTGGAATCGAGTCCAGATGAACACGATGGATAGAAGCGGCAGAAATATGCAAATTATGTTGAATCAATTCGGCGATATCCAATTCTTTTTGATATAACATAAAATAAATCATAACGGCTGCATTATATATGCGTTCTTTAGAGATCAGCGGTACATTTTTGTAAAATGCCCATACTTCATCTTGCTGACGAAAAGACAATTGGTGATCTACAATAATGCCTTTGATTAACTCTTCCGGTACAATCGCATTGAAAAAAGGCCCCGCTATTAGAGCACCTTCGATATCGACAGAAGTACTCTCTGGCGTAGGCAGCGGATGAGATGAAGCAGGATCTATAGGCTCATTACTATTAGCTTGAACCGTAGGCTGAGCAGGTAAAGGTACGATCAGATACTGCTCTACAAAATTGGTTGCATGAATCAGTGGATAGTGTCCTTGAATATGTTGAGTTAATAGCTCAAGCCCTTCGCTTTTACTAGCATATAAAGGATTGAAATTCTGTGCAGGATATTCTTCAATTAGCGCACCTTGTTGATCCACAATATAGAGTGGAACCTGATATTCAATATGTAAGCATTTCATTATAAATTTAAGCGTATTCAGCCAGGTTGTATTCATATGATTGTGCAACTCCTATCATTTCAAAATACGCTATCTATAAGATACTGATGATAACGTATTTATTATTTTACTAAAAAAATAGGAATAATACCATAAATATAATGTCATAACGCTTACATTAAAGCAGTAGACAAAAGCGATCCCTATAAAGTAAAGATAAGATCGCGATACAACACAAATAGAGAATAGCATTGGGAAACGAGGGCATACGAATGATAGGAATATGGAACAGTACATCACAATTACAATCATCCAAATGGAAATTTTTATTTGAGGTTCAGCAAGAGTCTCCTAAGCCAACACCACAGGATTATTCTTTAACGGTACAGATGGAGCCATTACCACTTGCTTTGGATATCAAGCATATACATGTAGAAGGCAATACGCTAAAAGCAACAGGAAGTGTAGTCGTTTTGCCACATGGTGAAGGCGAAGCTACGATTGAAATGGTTTTTGAAGAAGATTGCTTTACAGGTTTTATCTCTTTGCCTTTTACAGGTGTGATGAAGTTAGATGGTACAAGAGGTAGAGGACAGTCGTTGAGTGAAGAATTGATCAACGTGGTTGCTCCTTATCATAAAAATAATGTTGTCGAACGCACAACAGAAGATATTCAAGCTCAAGTAGAACAATTGCTTGGACAGATGACCGTTGCTGAGAAAATCGGGCAAATGAGCCAGTGTATGGCTTCTGATTTTGCTTTTGGTGGCGATATTGAAGCTGAATCGGCAGATGTGCTTGTAGAGCAAGGTCGTACAGGCTCCATTTTGGGTGCTTTTAATAGTAGTCGTGTGTTTGAATTGCAAAAAACAGCAGTAGAGAAATCGCGTTTGGGTATTCCGTTGATGTTTAACGCCGATGTGATTCATGGTTTCCAGACGATTTTCCCTGTGCCACTCGCATGGTCTTGCAGTTGGGATATTGAAGCGATTCGTGAAGCATGTGCGATTGCAGCCAAAGAAGCTACAGCTACAGGAATTACGTACAATCATGCACCAATGGTTGATATTGCACGTGATGCACGTTGGGGACGTGTAGTCGAAGGCTCAGGCGAAGATCCTTATCTAGGTTCATTAATTGCTAGAGCACAAGTAGAAGGATTTCAAGGCGCAAGCTTATTTGATAAAGAAACATTGATTGCTTGTCTCAAACACTTTATTGCTTATGGTGCTTCCGAATCCGGTCGTGATTACAATACGGTTGATATTTCAGAATGGATGTTGCGTAATCTGTATTTACCTCCGTTTCAGGCTGGACTTGAAGCTGGAGCAGCATCTGTGATGAATGCTTTTAACTTCTATCAAGGGATTCCTATAGCAGCTAGTGAATTTATTTTGAAAGATTTGCTACGTGATGAATTAGGATTTGATGGTATTCTAATCTCTGATTATGGCGCAGTCGAAGAAATTTATACACATGGTGTTGCCAAAGATCGTAGTGAAGCTGCGCGTCTATCTTTAAATGCAACGATGGATATCGAAATGGTATCTCAGACGTATGAACAATTTCTACCCCAACTTGTAGCAGACGGTAAAATTCAAGAACAACAATTGGATGATGCTGTACGACGCATTTTGACATATAAATATCAGATCGGTATTATGGATGATCCTTTCCGTTATGTACGTCCTGATAAAGAAGTGGAATATCACTTTAACGAAAATCATCTTCAAGCGAGTCGTGAGTTGGCACAGAAATCAATTGTACTACTCAAAAATGAAGCTCAGACGTTACCGTTACATGTTGCTGAATCTAGCGCACGTATTGCTGTAATTGGACCTTTTGGTGATAGCAAAGATTTGTTAGGGCCATGGCAGTTTTCTAAATATGGAGCAGATACCGTTACTTTATTAGAAGGATTACAAGCCAAAGGCATCCAAGAAGATCGTCTATTATACAGTGAAGGTTCCAAAGTGAACGAACCGATTGAAGGTGGAGTAGAGCAAGCACTTGAAGTAGCCGGACATGCAGACGTTATTTTGTTAGCATTGGGTGAAAATAGTGATATGTCTGGTGAAGCCGCGTCTCGTATGAATATTACGATTCCTGAACCACAGCAAAAACTAGCTGAAGCTATCGTGGAATTAGCGAAGCAATCCGGTAAAGCTGTTGTGCTTGTTCTCACCAACGGACGACCGCTAGTACTGGATTGGTATGAAGAGCATATGGATAGTATTGTAGAAACATGGTTCTTGGGTTCACAAGCTGGACATGCGATTGCTGATGTATTAGTGGGTGATTATAATCCATCTGCGAAGTTAACGATGAGCTTTCCGAAGCAATTGGGTCAAGTACCGATTTATTATAACCACTTTAATACCGGTAGACCTGTAACAGCTGAAAATGAACATGAGAAATACATTTCTAAATATTTGGACGGCCCAAATGATCCTTTATATCCTTTCGGATACGGGCTTAGTTATAGCCAATTTGACTATTCAGAAATAGAATTAGATCGTCAAGCGATGCAACGCACTGAATCGATCACAGCGACTATTCAAGTGACCAATACAAGTTCAGTACTAGGAGTAGAAATTGTACAGATGTATATTCAAGATCTATACGGAAGTACTGTTCGACCTGTTAAAGAATTAAAAGGGTTCCAAAAAGTGACTTTAGCTGGAGGAGAGACTGCTCAAGTACAGTTTGAAATCACCGAAGAAATGCTTAAATATTGTAATTCACGCTTGCAATGGGTAGCGGATGCTGGTGAATTTAAAGTGTATATCGGATCAAGTGCCAAAGCAGTACAAATGGCAGAGTTTGAATTGATCGAAAAGTAAGCTTGAAAATTCCTTTTTACATCACCACAAAGTAAGTGCTTACAAAAAACTATTGCTAACGTTTTAAGGCTATGTTACTATGGATTCACAGAAAACCAAAAACACACGGATTGTTACTGTTTACTCAGGCAAAACCGAAATTGACGTTCCAAGTCATTTTTGGTTTTGCCTTTTTGACTATTTTGATAGTAAAAGGTGATGGGAATGAAAATAGCACAAGTTCTGAATAATAATGTTGTGACTGTCATCAATCCTGCTGAACAGGAAATGGTTGTTATGGGGCGAGGTATCGGTTTTAAAAAGCACCCCGGCGATCTGGTGGATGAGACAAAAGTAGAAAAAGTATTCAAGCTCGAAAATAGGGAAGTCTCACAAAAGTTGATGACATTATTATCAGACATTCCCATCGAATACGTAGATTGTTCAGATGAAATTATTCGATATGCGCAGACGATACTGGGTAGCAAATTGCATGATAGTATTTATATTTCATTAACCGATCATATTCATTTTGCGATTGAACGTTATCGGCAAGGGATAGAGATTCGAAACGCGATTCTTTGGGAGATCAAAAAGTTGTACCGCAAAGAATATATAATCGGAATGAAAGCTCTGCAAATGATTGAAGATAAATTAGGTGTGGAACTGACTGAAGATGAAGGTGGATTTATTGCACTGCATTTCGTTAATTCGCAATTAAACGGCGAGATGAGCGAGACGATTAGTATGACCAATATTGTCAAAGACGTGCTACGCATAGTGACCAGACATTATGTATTTGAAATGGATGAAGAATCACTAAGTTATTTCCGCTTTTTGACGCACCTGAAGTTTTTTGCACAGCGTGTACTTCATGATACGGTCAGCGATTCTGGCGACAATCCTCTACATGATATGGTCAAAGTCCAATATCCTAATGCTTACGCTTGTGCACAAAAGATTCAATCGTATACAAGCAAAATTCATCAGCGTACTCTTTCTAAAGATGAATTATTATATCTGACAATTCATATCGAACGTATTACCAAAGCAGAACATGCAGAAAGATCAGAAGGGTAGATCATTGAACCGACCGATACAAATAAATACACCAACGAATGGGATTGTGACTTTAATTAGGCAAAACCTGAATGTGGATAGATGACCATGCAATATGCGGTACACGTATTGTATGTACTGTCAGTATAGACTGACTCATTTATAGACATTTAGGTTTTTTTGTATCTTAATCGTTCTAGTCGCCCTATATAAAAAGGAGAAAGACAACATGGATAAAGAGAAACTATCGCAAGACATACTGGATTTGGTAGGCGGTACAAGCAATATTGATCAAGTGACACATTGTATGACAAGACTTCGTTTTAACTTAAATGACGATAATCTGGCTAACAAAGCTCAATTGGAAAAAACGCCGGGCGTTATGGGTGTTATGAAAAATGGAGGACAATTTCAAGTTATTATCGGAAATGAAGTAGCAAACGTATACAAAGAATTAGTGAAAAAGATTCCAGGAGCAGGTCAGCTAGAAGAGACAGCTTCAACCAAGCCGAAAAAGAAACAAAATCCGATCAGTACACTGTTTGATTTTATTTCAGGAATGTTTACCCCGATCTTACCAGCAATTACAGGCGCAGGAATGATTAAAGGGATTGTCGCGATCCTTGTTGCATTAGGTTGGATGTCGAATACCAGTTCGACGTATATTATTTTATCGGCGATTGGAGACGGGGCATTTTACTTCTTACCGATTATTTTAGCGATTAGTGCTTCTCGTAAGCTAGGCAGTAATATGTATATCGGGGCAGCCTTAGGAGCAGCTATTATGCACCCGACGATCACAGCGTTATTGTCTTCAGGTCAAAGTGTGACTTTTGCCAGCATCCCTGTAGTTGCGGCAACGTATTCTTCTACCGTTATTCCGATCGTTATTGCGATCTGGATCGCTTCGTATGTTGAGAAAGCAGTAGATCGTTATACGCATGTTTCTCTCAAATTGCTAGTCGTACCTACAGTTACATTGCTGGTTATGGTTCCACTCACATTGATTGCTATTGGGCCGTTAGGTTCTATTATTGGTAGTGGATTGTCTGGAGGTATTGCATGGTTGTTTGAAAATATGTCGATTGTCGCAAGTATTCTGATCGGCGGCACGATGTCATTGCTTATTATTACAGGCATGCATTACGCATTAACTCCAATCGTTATCGGTTCAATTACAGCATTAGGATATGACTTTATTATTCCATTGATGTTTGCGGCGAACTGGGCACAAGCAGGTGGAGCACTAGGTGTAGGACTTCGTTCCAAAAATGCTCAAACCAAATCACTCGGGTTCTCTACAGGTTTAACTGCGATTATGGGTATTACTGAACCTGCGATGTATGGTATCAATATGAAATTTAAAAAGCCATTTATAGCTGCTCTTATCGGTGGAGCTATTGGTGGAGCATTTATGGGTATCTTCCATGTCAAATCGTATGTTATTACAGGCTTAGTAGGTCTACCAAGTGTAGCGGCATTTATTAGTCCATCCATCAGTACATTGATCTATGCATTATTAGGTGGTCTGATAGCATTAGTATCTGCAACAGCGATCACTTACTTTATCGGTGTAAAAGAAAGCACAGAAGAAGCTGAACCTGCTCAAGGTACAGCAAATGAAGTAAACAGTACTCCTGTAGCATCAAATACTGTAGCAGCATCCAATGTGATCGATATTCATCAACCTGCTGTACAACAAGTTATCGCTGCTGATATTTTCAGTCCGGTTGCCGGCGAAGTGAAGCCACTAAGCGCTGTAAATGATCCTGCTTTCTCACAAGAGATTATGGGGAAAGGCGTAGCGATCGAACCAACTGAAGGACGAATCGTATCACCTGTCAATGGAACCGTGTTCTCTGTATCCAAAAGCGGGCATGCTATCGGGCTTGTCAGTGATACAGGCACCGAAATGTTGATTCATATCGGAATTGATACCGTCAAATTAAAAGGCAAACATTTTACACCACATGCCAAAGCAGGAGAGACTGTGAAGATCGGCGATCTATTGATGGAGTTCGATCTCAAAGCAGTGCGAGAAGAAGGCTATGAGACGATTACACCTGTTATCGTAACCAATATTAATGATTACAACGATCTTCAATCGTCTACACAGTCCAATACACGTTCTGGTGAATTATTGTATAAATTAAGCTAATCTTATATCAGGTAATAGATAACAGATATAAGTAGTGAAGAGTGTTAGACTGATTCTGCACTTATAGTGAATTTGGAGCTATCATTAGCAAAGAAACCGAATATACTATATAGAAGTGAAAGAATACGCTATATAGAAGTTAGCATAGAAGCAAAAAGAGCTTGAACAATGTCGTGGGTGATTGCTCACCGGCATCGTTTAAGCTCTTTTTGTTGCTTTACCATCTTGCTGGCATTACGCCGTTATTGTTGAGTTCAAATTACAGATCTCCGCTGAATGCTTTAATTACAAAAATACCACCAAATACAATAGCAATACCCAATACAGCATACCAACGTTCTTTCACTACATTGTTCACGAGTAGACTCCTTTAAATCGTTATCGAAATCATTTAGCATTGCTCACATAACCAATCCATATTGTACCAAAATCTATTTTTAATTCAACCCTTTTTGTAGGAATAGGCAAATAAATATATGTACAAAGCAAAAGCCTTTCAGCGTAAAAGACTGAAAGGCTTTTTTGTATTATGATATCTACAATCAACAACTTATATCGTTCTGATGACGCTTACTAATAACGCTTACATATACTGCTTATCAAGCTACATTATACTTTAGGTACAGCTACCATTCGTTCTTTGTTTTGCTTCGGTGTAACACTTCCTACAGGCTCACGTTTATTTTTATCATTAGATAGTCCAAAGATCGAAATAACCGTAATTAATAATACAATAGCACTTAAGAAGTAATACGTATTTTGAAAACCAATACTGGTGTACATATTACCTGCAATACTTGAAAAGACAACGATTGCTGCTTGTTTGGCAAAGTTAAATGCTAACAAATAGATTGTAGCAGACAAACGAATATCGAACACACTTGTAATGTATTTGAAGATAGATACTAACAATAACGGCATTTCAACAGCAGCGATCAGACGTAGCAATGATAAGCTGACAGTATCTGTTGCGATAGCGGTTCCAAAAATACGTACAAATGTAAGTAATCCGAATAACAGGAGTCCATTTTTAGCGCCGATTTTGTTAATAATAAATGGCATAAAGATCATCAATATCGCTTCTATTGCTGTCTGTAACGATACCAGTTCACTAAAGCGCTGTGTACCTAGTGAAGGAGATGCAAAAAATTGATTGTAATAGTTTGGGAACTGCTGATCAAACACATCGTATACACTGGCTGTACCGACAATCAGTAGAGACAAGAACCAGAAGTTTTTAAGTTTGAAAATCGAAAATACACGTTCTTTTGTAATTTCACTGGAAGCTTCGTTGGAATCCGCAGGTACACCTGCTGCACTCGCAGAAGGATCAACTTTGGCTGTATGCAATAGAATCCCTAGTACAGCCGCAGAACAAGAAGCGAACCAGAAAATACTAATTGGATTATACAGATACATCATTCCACCGATTAATGTTGCCGTAGCACCAGCTATCGAACCGAACAGACGTACACGACCATATTCAATTGAGCTTGCACGACTTGCACGCTCAATATACGCTTCGACAACCCCAACGCCACCCTGAAACACAGCACTCAGGTAAATACCGCCAATAATCGCGCCTACCCAAATATTATATTGAAGAAGTGGAATAAATAAAAAGGTGAAGAAAGGTCCCATAAATAAAGCAACAATAACAACAAACCAGAATAGATTTTTACGGAATCCTAGTTTATCCGAGATCACTCCGAAAAACGGTTGATAACATAAAGCAATTAACGAAATCGCTGAAAAGACAAGTCCAGTATGGCTAGCATCAAGTCCTGCTTCTTCTTTTAACCAGATCGGTAAGAACGCAAGTACAACCGCCCAGATTAAAAAGTAGAAAAAGAACAATCCGCCGAAATTCCAAAAATTCCATTTTGGTAATTTGATATTGTTTAACTTCATGATTCATTCATCTCCGTATCCATATCGTTGTCTCTATTTATAAAAGAACAAAATCTGTATTTAAGAACATCTGTATTTAAAATCAAACCAAGTCTTTATTTATGAACGAACAAATCCTGCATCAGGAACAGGTTTACCAAAATTCGGTGTACCATCTTCATTCCATGTAATTACTTGTGCGCGTGTATGACGGTTAGGATCATATAGCGGATCGCCTGTAATTTCAGTGTAATTACGTCCATGATAGACAAGTACATCATGTTGATCGTCTTCTGTACGGGTAAAGCTATTATGACCAGGGCCATATTGTCCATTTTCAGCAGCACTTGTAAATACTGGTTGTGGTGATTTGTGCCATGAGCTCGCATCTAACAAATCGCTATTCTCGTCAGCAGTCAGTAGACCCATGCAATAGTTCTCATCGGTAGCGCTTGCAGAATACGTAATAAAGATTTTACCGTTACGTTTAAGTACAGCAGGCCCTTCATTTACAAGGAAACCAATCACTTCCCAATCCAGTTCTGGCTTGGTCAACATCGTATATGTTCCTTTAAGTGTCCAAGGATTTTCCATTTCCGAAATGTATAAATTAGAGTTGCCCGGAATATCATAATCGCGTT
Organism: Paenibacillus sp. KACC 21273; assembly: GCF_028736095.1. Taxonomy (NCBI): domain Bacteria; kingdom Bacillati; phylum Bacillota; class Bacilli; order Caryophanales; family Paenibacillaceae; genus Paenibacillus; species Paenibacillus sp. KACC 21273. The sequence goes on along the minus strand of NZ_CP117876.1, from coordinate 3,146,028 downwards.
GTGCCCATACATAATACAATTTGCCTTGATGTTGGAAAGTGGTTGCATCTAGTGCAAAAGATTCCCACGCTGTAACAACTTGTCCTTTTTCAACCCATTGACCTTCTAAAGGATTAGCCGCATCTGTCTCGATCACATACATACGGTGATTAAACGTACCATTCACCGGTTCAGGTACATCGGCAGCAGCAAAGTAGATATACCATTTCTCATTAATATAATGAAGTTCTGGAGCCCAGATTAAGTTGCTTAGAGGTCCTTGATCCGGTTTGCGCCATACGGTTACCGCAGGAGCATCTGCTAATCCTTGAATCGTCTGAGCACGTCTTACGTCTAGTCGATCATATTCAGGTACAGAAGCAGTGAAATAGTAATATCCATCTGTATGTTTGTAGATCCATGGATCAGCACGTTGCTCCACAATCGGATTTTTGAATTCAGGTAAGTTGGTCATGATATCGTCTCCTTGAAGTGAGGTATAGCATTATCCTGATTTCTTTTCAGGTAACGCTTACAAATTTAATATTAAAAATATGTACGTACATTTATAGTTTATATAAACATTAATAATAAACTGATACATACACTAATTTTCTAAATAGTAGCACTTATTTAAACATATTTCAAGAATATTGATCAAATTAGATCATATACTTGTCTGCAATCGTTATTTTTCAGTACTAAATGTACGTACATGTAGGTAGATCAAGAAAGTAGTAAAGAATATGAACCATTTGGTCGATAAAGTATATATATAGGCAAATGTCAGATTATATTGTTCGAGGAGCTAATCATAATGAAAATCGAATTGATCGTATTTTATGTAGCAGGTCAAGCTTACGCTATTAACTTTAATGAAATTGATGAAATTCAAACTGCTAAAAAAGGAACACCATTGCCATTTTCAGAAGATTGGCATGAAGGATTAATTACAATTCGTGGAGCATTATATCCGTTGGTTAATCTGCGTAAAGTACTAGCTGTTTCTTATGAAGAACCTAAAGAAACAGACAAAATGATTTTGCTTCGCCGTACTCGTGTTGCTTTATTGGTAGATGAGTTAGACAACACAGCAACTGTAGAAGAATCCGAATTAAAAGAAAATCCAGAAGCAAATAGTCGCGATATTTTACCAAATGCTTTTGAAGTGAATGGCAAAATTATTCCGATCGTTAATGTAGAATCTTTGTTGTCTTATACACGTAACGCGTACGTCTAAACATATGCTTAAGTAAAAGAACATCATATTTTGCATCTACAGCAAATAAAAAAAGCGCCACATGCTTATTGCAGGGCGCTTTTTTGTACTTAAAATAGTACATAAGGATATGCTTGATATCTTTTTATATTAAGAAAGTAATGATTCTGCACTCTCCACATACATTTCTGTACCTCTAATGCGAGATACCTGATCAGAAAGTAAGAAAAATACAAAATTAGCCACTTGCTCGGATGTTATTTATAGACAATATCAGCCAGATTCCAAGAGCTGTACCACCTGCTTATTCTATTTATTGAGCGGTCTGTTAAGCTGTACTATGAGTTGCCGTATGGTGAATGATAACCATGTAAATGAAGTCAATCAAGATGATAAAATAAAGATATTTTTATTTATACGCCATTATTTCGAGCGCAAAGTTCCTTAATTGACGAAACCGGTATTAACTACTAAAATGGCTGTATTCTAAATATGTGAGAAGTTCACTATACCCAAAAATATATCAAGGAAGGTGTGATGATCATACATACAATATTGTTTGTGACTGATTTATATTATCCCGCCAAAGGAAGAAACTATTATGAAGAAGATTTGTTTTTAACCTCAAAATTAAGAGAAACTTTTCATCTGGTTATTTGTCATCCCGAAGATATTGCAGCATTTGAAGATCATGCAGATTTAATCGTTTTTCGAAATGCAGGTCCTGTTGCTAATTTTAAAGTCAAATACGAAGCATTTCGTAAACGAGTTATTGCTAAACATTTAAATACGTATAATTCGTTGGATGGAAAAGCGGACATGAACGGGAAAGAATATTTGATTGAATTAACAAATGCTCAACTGCCTGTTATACCGACTATTGATACTATTGATCATTTGGACAAACTTCCTCAGGGGCATATGTATATTATAAAACCTAAAGATGGAGCAGATTCGGTTGGATTGAAGTTTGTTGAAAAAGATAAACTGGTTGAAGAAGTGAAGGCTCATTCAAAAGATACATTAATACAGCCATTGATCAATTTTGAATATGAAGTTTCTTTTTATTTTATTGATAAACAATTTCAATATGCGCTTTATGCACCCGATAAAGATAAGCGATGGGAATTAAAAGAATATACACCTACTGATAAAGACTTGCATTTTGCTAAACGTTTTATTGAATGGAATAATATCCATTGGGGTATTCAACGAATTGATGCTTGCCGAAATGAACAAGGAGAACTCTTGCTAGTCGAATTAGAGGACTTAAATCCTTATCTGTCTTTGCTAGAGCTGTCTGAAGAAAAGCGGAATAACTTTGTAGAAGTGATGAAAGATTCTTTGCAAAAGGCTTTAAAAGGTTAAAGAAAAGAAGTAGTTCAATGAACTGCTTCTTTATTTTTGTAATTAAAAATATATCTTTTAACTTATATTGTAAGCGTATACTTTTAATTCAATACAGAATCAGGGTATGATAAAAGGAGAAATGAACACGTTAACAAAATAGATTATAGGAGGAAGTTAAAGATGAGCTTACGTCCCAATGAATCATTTTACAACAATCCTATTATTCATGAAGATTATTCCGATCCTGATGCTATAGCGGTAGGGGATAATTTCTACATGGTTGCTTCTAGTTTTGCACATGTTCCGGGATTACCGTTACTTCATTCTACAGATCTTGTGCATTGGAAATTAATTCATTATATTTTGCCAGAGCTCCAATTTCTTGAAGGATCGTCTGATTATGATTTACCCAGACATGGAGAAGGTGTATGGGCTCCTAGTCTTCGTTATCACAATGGGCGCTTTTGGGTGTTTTTTAGCACACCAGATGAAGGGATCTTTATGTGTTCCGCCAAAGAACCAACCGGCCCATGGACAGCACCGCATTTATTGAAAAAAGTAAAAGGATGGATCGATCCATGTCCATTTTGGGATGAAGATGGACAAGCGTATCTTGTTCATGCTTTTGCTCATAGTCGTACAGGGATTCGGAGTAAGTTACAAGCATTCCGTATGAGTGCAGATGGTCGTGAACTTCAAGGGGAAGGGCAGATCATTTATGATGGTGGATTAGTGCATCCAGTTATGGAAGGGCCTAAATGGTACAAACGGGAAGGCATGTATTACATATTTGCTCCTGCGGGCGGTGTCAGTCATGGTTGGCAAGTCGTGTTACGTTCGGAGCATATTTTTGGACCTTATGAAGATCGAATCGTACTTCAGCAAGGCAATAGTCATATCAATGGCCCTCATCAAGGAAGCTGGGTAGAGACGACAGCGGGAGAATCGTGGTTTTTACATTTTCAAGATAAATACGCTTATGGGCGGATTACTCATCTTCAACCGATGGAGTGGAGCGATGGGTGGCCAATTATCGGGCAATATCAATCAGGTGATACAGCAGGCGAGCCGGTGGAAATGTGGCGTATGCCTGTTGTTCCTCCGTCGACAGCATCTGAAGATTCCTTGAGTTCCCGTTATTCATTGTATGATGAACAGATTCAACTTATCAGTAGAGCGACTATGGCATTTGGATTACAGTGGCAATGGCAAGCTAATATTCAAGCAGACTGGTATGCTACTGATTATGAACATCAAGCAATACGATTATATGCTTGTTCATTTCCTTCTCAGTTAGCAAATGTGACTGATCAAGCGTTATTGTATGAAGCGCCTCAATTGTTATTACAAAAATTACCTTCGACAGATTTTACAGCAACTACATGTCTACATGTCTATCCTCAATCTGTTACCGAACGATTCGGAATGACGTTATTTGGACGAACATATACGTATTTAGCGATAGAGAAGAATGCAGAGCAACAATATCGATTATCGTTGATCCGAGGTTATACCCATCAAGATGAAGATGGACAAGAGCTAGAGCATCCTGTAGAAGAGGAAGTATGGCATACTATACTTGATGATCTGGAAGCCATTTCTTCACAACCGTATATGCCTAATCCTATCTATATGCGTGTATCGGTATGGTTAGACAATGAATCAGCCCATCATTTGTCACCGATCAGTGATGCGAGGGAAGATCAGATTCCAGTCTCGATTCTGCATGCTGCTCAATCTCAGTTTAGCTATAGTCTGGACGGTACGAATTTTGTAGATATTCCATATGTAGCATCAGTTCATCCAGGGCATTGGGTCGGATCCAAAGTAGGGATATTTGCAGTTGATCTTAACAAAGTCAGTGAAATAGTCCAATCAACAGATCAAGATCAAGGTACGATAGGATATGCGGAGTATAGCCTTTTTGTGATAGAGCAACAGAGTTAATATAACAGATTAGTGCAAGTATTATAATTTGATTGTTGCACATTTATTATAGCCATAGGTCAGACTTCTTAGGATAAGCATAAGAAGTCTGATGTATGGCTTATTTGAGGTCTACCTTATTTGTATATATTATCGTCTTCTATTGGTATGAAGCATTAACAATCAATATCTAATCAAAGGGTAGAGATATTGCGAAATACATGATCAAATCCACGTTGGGAACGCTCCCATAATAAACTTGTCGAATCTGTTGGAGATTCTTGGGTTAGAATTTCTTGCGTGACCACGCCTGTATAGCCGATATCTTGCAAAGCTTGTAGAAAAGCAGGCAGATCAATCACACCTTCAGCAGGATATAATCGATCATTATCGAGAACTTGATCAAGTGGTACGTCTTTGGCATCATTAATATGCACATGAACAATCTGATCTGTGCGTAATTGACGAATATCATCTGCTGTAAATTCAGTGGTATAGCAATGATAAGCATCGACCAACAAGCCAACATTACTACGATCGATCCCATCAATCATTGTCAGTGTATCTGCAACCGTATGAATAAAGGGATGCTTCCACGCAGTACGCAAATGATGAGGGCCTACAAATTCCAGTCCCAGTCTAATACCGTAAGCATCTAAGATCGAGGCAATCTGGCGCAGACGTACAATACTTTGTGCCATGTAGGTAGCAGGCAATTCATCTGTTGCAGGTAAAATATATGTACAACAAGATTTACATCCAAGCAAAGAAGCATGATAAGCGGTGACAGCAAGTGATGTTAATTGTTCACGAAAAATAGCATCGGTCTGACGCCACTCTACAGGTAGACCGATAGAGCCTACGATAACATGGTGATCTTCTAGCAATTGACGTGTTCCTTCCAAACCATGATCAGCAATTAGTGTATCTGTATTGATATCTACAGCACCGAATCCATACTTACGAGCAGAACGTACTAATTCCTCTGTTGAAATAGAACCTAATCCAGCCTGACTTATTCCTTTAATCATTGTATGATCATCTCCAAATTGTACAGGATGGTTATACTATTCGTGTTGTAGAGAGTGAACTCCTGTATGATATCCAGATTATAGGATATATTCTGGTGCAATTTTGATTACAAAGATCATTCGTTTATAATAAAATGTATTGATTTGTTGGCAAATTGCAGTAAAAGCAGTCTTCTTGGTGCCAATCATAACAATACGCTCACAAATACAATGATAGGGATGAGCATAGAACGAATTTGTTTTACAAAGAAAGGATTTTGCAAATTATGACTATATTACGTCGCAAATTCTGTCTGATAGGTATTCTTTTGACGAGTACAATGTGGATAGTAAGCGCATGTTCCAATACGTCAAAAACGATCTCTCCTGAAGTCTATTCTGTTCCACTACATGAGAACTCCGGTTATGTCTCTTCTGCAAATATAGAATCTTCTCCATCGGCTTCCACAGATGCCAAAGCAAAAGCAGGCACAACGATTGATTATGTATTTACTTCGGAAGGGCAGAAGCCCGATCAGTTGATTATAAATCTGATCAATCAATCACAAGCTACGTTGGATGTAGCGATTTATAATTTATCACGCGAATCGATTATTCAAGCATTAGTAGAAGCGCAAAAGCGTGGTGTACAAGTGCATATTTTGACAGACAAAACAAAAGTAGAAAAAAAATCTCAGATCAAAGCGTTACAAGCCCTAGTGGATGCAGGAGCCATGATCAAAATTAATACATTTGAAGGCAAAATGCATGAAAAAATGCTAATTGCTGATCGTAAAATAGCAACAGTAGGATCATTTAATTATACAGACGAATCGAGCGAAGAAAATGATGAAGTATTAGTAGCTATCCATGATACTAATCTAGCAGAGCAATGGGTTACCATTTTCAATAATATGTGGAATGATGATAAACGATATCAGATATGGACAGCGGATAAGTAAGATTTATCAATCGGGAACTGATTGTTAATTTATTTCAAATAAAGCTTATGTATGATAGTGAGTATCACCATAATATTGAAAATTTAAATATTCCTTTTATTGTATATTTGACTTGAAAAATGGTTTTTACTACAATAAGAAAATATACTTCCTGTGTGGGGAGTATATTTTTATTCATTTTTGTAAGCGTATACAAAATAAAAGGAGGTAACGTTATGAATCTATGGTCTACAAGGAAAAAATGGGTACCCCTTGTCTGCGGGTCAGTATTATTGTCTTCACTCATCATGCCTGTACAGATGTCCTCGGCGGCAACTTCTAGTACTCCATCAGAAATGAATATAGCTGCCAATACGTCATTTACGCCCGGTGCAGTCTGGAATGATACCAGCGGTGTACCTATTCAGGCACATGGTGGAGGCGTACTGTATAACCAGCAAGATCAGACTTACTACTGGTATGGAGAAGATAAAACAAATGGATATTTACCTGCTCGCGGTGTTCATGTGTATGCTTCCAAAGACCTTTACAATTGGGAGGATAAAGGGCTAGCTTTGACAGCCATTGAATCGGAAGATGATTTTACAAATGATCCATTGATTTCTAAGCTATATGCTGGACGTAAAGATACTGCTAACATACTTAACGATATTGGAACAAACCGAATTATAGAACGCCCTAAAGTAATTTATAATGAGAAAACTGGTAAATATGTAATGTGGATGCATACTGACGGGCCAAGTGCTACATCGACAGCGAACTATGCCAAAGCTCAAGCGGGGTATGCATTATCTGATTCACCTACAGGGCCTTTTGTCTATGGAGAAGGGCATCGTATGGATCGAGCTCCCAAAGATGCAGAATATAACGGACAACCGGATCAACCCGGTATGGCAAGAGATATGACTCTTTTTAAAGATGATGATGGAACAGCATATCTCGTCTATTCCAGTGAAGAGAATTTGACGATATATATTTCCAAATTAAATGATTCTTATACTGATATTACTGGCTGGCATAAAGAAGGCAACGTAGAGCGGGATCAAGAGTATCAAGCTGTATATGGTGAAGACTATGTACGTGTATTCCCGGGAGCGCAACGTGAAGCACCTGCGATGTTCAAGCATAATGGCAAATATTATATGGTGACATCAGGAGCAACAGGATGGGACCCGAATGTGGCTAAGTATACAGTAGCAGATCATATTTTTGGCCCATGGGCACCTTTGAAAAACTTTGCACCTGCGAGTCAGACTACATTTGATTCTCAAAGTACACACATTCTTCCGGTAGAAGGAGCACCCGGTACATTTATTTATATGGGGGATCGCTGGAAAAAAGATAATCTTAAAGACTCACGTTATATCTGGTTACCGATAGAGATTACTGATGATGGATCTATCGTACTCAACTGGCGTGATCAGTGGACATTAAACGATAAATAACGTTGTCTAGTTAGCTATGATTTACATCTATTTCACATGATTCGTTATCGCCTTTAATCTTAGAAGAGTAGGATAAACATAAGCTCTTATTACAGAAAGAAGGCGATCAATCATGATTAGTCAGATGCTGAAGCCCTTACTGAGACAAGTTAAGAAATATGAAGTCACTCCTATGCAGACAGCTACTATGCCTGAACCGCCTCATGAACCTGAAGAGACATTGACCCTGACCGATCTTCTTCGTAGTGCTCCTCATGTTACAACCAAGCAGACATGTGAACAGACATTGAAAGTTATGTTCAGTTATCCAGAAGCTGAAAGTATTGTTGTATGCGATAAGCTACATCGTCCGGTAGGGTTGGTGATGTGCGGTCGTTTTTTCTTTCGAGTTAATGGACGTGCAGGAATGGACGGATTCTATATGCAGCGTGTAGTCAAATTAATGACTCAAAAACCTCTTATCGTGGATGTGAGAGCTAGTGTAAGTGATGTGCAACAGCGAGCAGAACAACGTGCTGAATATTTCCGCAATGATAGTATTATTGTTACGGAGCAAGAACGTGTATTAGGTATTATTACAGCGACTGATCTACGCCACGGATATCGAAGTTAACAAAGACCAGTTCTTATTGTTTCATTCTTACCATAATGTTAATGAAAGCTGTCCTAAAGGGCGGTTTTTTTGTATATTATTATTCAAGATTTGGTAATCACGCTTGAAGCACATATATGGTAAAATACATATAACCTATTTCAATCAAAGGAGCAGATACATATGAAAATTGAAGATATCTTTGGAGAACTGCCTGTATTGGAAACGGAAAGAATGATTTTGCGTCCGATTACAATGGATGATGTAGAAGACATGTATGCTTATGCTTCCGATCCAGAAGTCACTCGCTATGTCACCTGGCACGCTCATCAATCGATAGAAGAAACAAAACAATTTATTTCATTTTTGCTAGGGAAATATGCAGAAGGTGCTGTTTCTCAATGGGGTATTGAACATAAAGAATCCGGTCGCTTAATCGGAACAATGGGATTTATTAATTGGAACACCAAGCATTTCAAAGCAGAAGTAGGGTATGCGCTTTCCAGAGAATTTTGGAATCGCGGATATACTTCGGAAGCGATGGAAGCCATTCTTGACTTTGGCTGGAATCAGATGAAGTTGGTACGAATTGAAGCACGTTGTATGCCTGATAATATCAATTCTGCTCGTGTAATGGAGAAGGTTGGTATGAAGTATGAAGGCTTAATGCGCAAAAACTTATATGTAAAAGGTAGATTTCACGATGCGAAAATCTATGCTATTGTTGCTGATTAATACGCTTACCTGATCAAAGGAGTTTGTTCTATGACTATTTCTACTACAGTAGAATTAACATTATATCGTCCTGAATATCTTGCAGACCTGACTCAATTTCATTTGCCAGAAGAACAACTTCAATTTACAGCTTTACCTGTCGATTCATTAGAAGAAGCGCTGACTGATCCGCAGCGTTATCCGATAGTGATTATGACTGAACGTGAAGTGGTTGGTTTTTTTGTGTTGCATACAGGACAGGGCATTTTGGATTACGATGATTATACAGATACTCTACTTGCAGAAGTGATGCTGATTCGAGCATTATTGATCGATTCCCGATATCAAGGTAAAGGGTATGCCAGACAAGCGATGGAGTTATTACCAGCATGGGTTAGATACCATTTTCCATTTATCCATGAGTTATTATTAGCAGTTAATGAACGTAATGTAGCTGCGCAACATACTTATACGGTTGCAGGTTTTAAAGATTTGGGTCATCGTCCTATAGAATTAGCAGGCCCTCAACGAATAATGCATTATTTTTTGTAAATGGAGGCGTACGTTAATATGAGTGTCGTTCGATTTGAACCGATCGAAGAACAGCATTTGCCTGAAGTGCTGTCGATTTATAATCATTATGTAGAACATACAACAGTCTCTTTTCACACAGAGACGTTATCACTAGAACAGATGCGCGCACAGATTATGAATGTACCTGCTCATTACAAATCATATGTGATTATAGATGAATCGTCTTCAGATACCGAATCGGCGTCTTCTTTATCTAGCTCCGGTATTGCTGGATACATACTGATGACTCAACACAAAAATAAGCAAGCATATGATGTGACCGCAGAAGTCACTGTATATCTCAAGCCCGGACAGACGGGACGAGGATTAGGTGGCAAATCTCTTTCTTTTCTCGAACAAGCGGGTATCAACAGTGGATTTCATGTACTGATTGCGACAGTTTGCACAGAGAATGTAAACAGTATCGCTTTATTTGAACGTTATGGTTATGAGAAATGTGCACATTTTCGTGAAGTCGGTTATAAATTCGGTCGTCGTCTCGATATTGCAAGTTACCAGAAAATTATCGGTTAATTATAATGGGAAAAGACAATAAAAGTCTTAATTACATTTGAATAGTATAGTGATAATGAAAGTACCTGCTGGATTGAGGTACTTTTATTACACCCTGTAGTCCTTAACTTGTAGTCCCAAAATGAAAGGAATGTAGATCATGTTTTTGAAAAAGCAAACCGTACACAAGCAGGGGCAACAGTATACTTACTATCGTATTGTAGAATCTTATCGAGACGAACAAGGCAAAAATAAACATCGTACTGTTAAATACATAGGCAGATTGTCAGATGAAGAAGTGGTTACGATCACCCGTCAATTAAAAGAAAATGCATATCCATTTGTAGAAGGAAATAGACTATCCCATCAGGAGAACAAGCAACAGACTCATATGTTATCCAGTCAAGTATGGGTTCCTTTATCATTGACGATTATGACTTATTTACCAGCACATCTTAAAGAATGGATGGTAGCTGAACACGATACTCTTATTATTGTAAAAGAAGGTCAAGCAGAAGCACAGATTCAAGGTAGCCGCTTACCGATCCATGCCAATCAAGTTTTATTTTGCCCTGCTGGAAGTGGTGTATTTCTGTATAATGTTTCTTCTCAACCGCTGCAAGTGTTCAAATTAATATTTACATCTCATGATCCCAGTTCTTCTAGCTGGTCTACTATGCATCTACCTTCTATTATTGCGACACATTCGCCTTTGGAAATTCAGCGTTTATGCAAAGAATGGTTAGAGCTGACCGAGTATTCAAAAGAAATGTCTGTAGAAAAACAGATCTATAGTCAGTTATTATTTTACCAATTGCTACATCTGATATGGAATGATCAGTCAGTCGCTACCGAAGCCAGTCATCTGACACTGATCGAACAAGCTGTTCATTATGTAAAAACGCATTATCGTGAAGAGATTCGTCGTGATGTTATCGCTGCTCAATTAGGAATTACACCTGAACATTTTTCAAGAATATTTCGTAAGTATAAAGGTTGTTCTTTTACCGAGTATGTATACCGCTTACGTATGAATATAGCTAAAAAAGATTTGCAGTATTCTAGTGCAAGTATCAGTGAAATTGCCAAACGTAATGGATACCCGGATGAGCATTATTTTAGTCGGCGGTTCAAACGATTATTTGCTTTATCACCCAAGCAGTATCAATCTGCTAAAAAGCAGTATGCTGCATGGAATTATCCTTTTACAGCCATGTTATTGCATCTGAATATCGTTCCTCAAGCAGGTTACCTTGAATCATGGAAATGGGACATTTATCATCGCAAGCTTGATCTCAGTACTATGAATATTCTGCATACTGATCTAGATCAATCGATCCAGCTTATGAATATGTTACAGCCTGATCTTGTATTTGCTTATCAAGACAATGCAGGTAAAGAAATGCTTGAGGAATATGTACCTTTACAAACGATTCGAATTGACGATTATGATTGGAAGCAACAATGGCTATGGTTAGCTGAACAAGTAGGAAAAGTAGAGCAAGCAGAGCAGTGGTTGTATGATTGGAATGATCAAGTAGAGCAAGCGAAAACATATTTAGCAAGCCATATTCCATCTGATCAGACTGTAGGTATTTACAAAATTGTCTCTGAAAAAATATATGTATATGGGGATCAGCGAAGTATGGGCGGGCCCCTTATTTATCGAGAGTTAGGTCATCAGCCACCTTCAATCGTACAAGAACGTATTATCGATCAGCATATCATTTGTCAGCATATTGAAAGTTCGGAACTGAATGAGTATGCAGCCGATCATATGATTGTGATTCATTATCCGATAGAAGGGGAAACGGCTGTGCTGATCGAACCTGTCATACAATCAGCAGCATGGTCTCAATTACCAGCTGTACAGAACAAGCAAGTGTATGTGATGGATCGTAATATTTTTTATGGATTTGATCCTTGTTCACTTGAAGCTCAATTACAGTTGTGGTTACAACAGTTCCCATCATGATCGTCATAACAAATGATCATGTTTGTGCATAGACGCGATAAATTAAACTTGATATGATTCCAACTGATAATGATTATCAATTAAATATCAGGGGGAAATTATGAATTATTGGATAAAGATAAGAAAAAGTATGATGTCGTATACGATATTACTGCTAACCGTAGTATTGCTTGCAGCTTGTAGTAACAATAATAAGGTGTCATCTGTAGAGGCTACTAACACAGCAACATCAGCTTCTACAAGAACAGTGGAGACTGCAAAAGGGCCTGTTACGATTCCAACCCATCCACAGCGAGTCGTATCCACATATTATCATGGTACATTAATTGCACTTGGCATTACTCCAGTAGGCGCTAACAAAGAATGGTGGATGGGCAGTCCATTTTTGAAAGAGCAAGAAAAAGGTATAGCAGATATCGGTACACCTACATCTTTAGAAAAAGTAGTTGAGCTAAATCCCGACTTAATCATTATTAATGATTTTGATGTGGAGAAGTATGATGAATATTCCAAAATTGCACCAACAATCTATATTCCTTATACGGCATATCACAATCCTCAAGAAGAGATTCAATTATTAGGCAAATTATTAGATCGACAACAACAAGCACAAGCATGGTTAGATCGTTATCATCAGACAGCGATGGAAGCCCGCGAACAAATCAAAGATATTGTAAAACCGGGACAAACAGCGACATTATTAAATGTACGTGGCAAAAAATTGGCTGTGTTGGGTGAAAATTATGGACGCGGTGGATATGCTATTTATGACGCGTTGCAATTAAAACCTTTAGATATCGTAAAAAAAGAAGTGATTGATAGTGATGCTCAAATTAAAGATATTTCATTAGAAGCATTACCTGAATATGCGAACTCTGATTATATTTTTATCTGTTTTAACAATGAAACTGAACAAGCTGATATCAGTTCAGTATTGGATAACTCGCTCTGGAAAAACTTACCCGCAGTGAAAAAAGGTCATGTCTATACATTGCCGTATGATGTATTCTCTTATTATGATCCTGAATCTATTATCGGGCAGATTGGATTAATCAAAGATATGCTCATAGATAACAAAAACTCTTAAACTCTTCATTTTATGATTTCTATTTTCACAATAAGATTACAAGATACTTGATATAGTTATAGAGAATGATTTCTCTTGCTGTATGAAGTATCTTTTTTTGTTTGGTTATTAATTAGCGCAACAACTGAATTTCGTGAACATAGCATGGTCTGGTATGATAAAGGATAAGTGAAAATAGAGTAGATACAGCAACAAGGAGGAACAGAGATTGAAAGAACATATTTTAATCGTAGAAGATGAACATAAAATTTCTCGACTGCTACAGATTGAGCTTGAAGCAGAAGGGTACGATATTTCACAAGCCTATAATGGAGCGCAAGCATGGGATTTGTATCAAGAAAGTACGTATGATCTGATCTTATTAGATGTGATGCTTCCTGAAATGAATGGAATCGAAATTCTCAGACGTATTCGTGATATGGGTGGATTGACACCGGTTATTTTATTGACTGCCAAAAGTTCTGTTGAAGATAAAGTATCCGGCTTAGACTTGGGAGCTAATGATTATATTACCAAGCCTTTTCAGATTGAAGAATTGTTAGCTCGTGTGCGAGCCGCTCTACGTCAGCGTCCACAGCCTTCGGCTACAACAGATCACAATGAAGACGGTACATGGTTAACAGTAGCTGACCTCAAGCTAAATGAAGGAACAAGAGAAGTGATCCGGGGCGAACAACAGATAGAACTTACTCCGCGTGAATTTGATTTACTGGCTTATCTGCTCAAAAATAAACGTCAAGTGCTTAACCGCGATCAGATTGTGACCGCTGTGTGGGGGTATGATTATTATGGAGATACCAATGTAGTTGATGTCTATATTCGTTATGTCCGCAAAAAAGTAGATCAAGATCCTGAGCGGGAACTTATTCATACTGTTCGCGGAGTAGGGTATGTGATCAAGGATAACAGTTAGAAGAAAGGATACCGGATGAAGCTAAGAAGTAAAATACATTTGTATTCTTCGGTCTTATTTGCGTTGTTATTTATTTTGACCAATCTGCTCGTCTATATCGTATTTAGCCGTCTATCGATTAATGAACAATTGGTAAGAGTCGAATCGCAAACAAATAAAACAGCAGATAATATTAGACAAATTGCAGGATCAATGACTACGGCTGAATTGCTTCGTGCCTATGTGCCTGTAGATGGTATGATTCGGATCGTCACTGAAAAAGGAAATAACTCATTAGTGGTGACTTCTTCTTCAGAACAAGAACTAAGTAAACGTACGGTCACATATAGCAAAGAATTACAAGCCGAAAAGATTACGTATCAAGCCAATGGATATGTATTTGTATCCATTCCTGTTATCTGGACAGATGGTTCTGTAGTCAATGTGCAGGTAACCGAAAGCCTGCATCAGACGGAAAATTACTTACAAGTGCTACGGATTGTATTGATTACTGTTACAGGTATTGCGATGATTCCGGTCATTTTATCCGGTCATATTTTGGGACGAATTATTATGCGTCCGATCGGAGCAATGACTTCAACCATGAGTGAGATTAAGCGAAGTGGACGATTCAAGCGATTAGCATTAGATCCTAAGTCGAAAGACGAATTGTTAGAAATGGGTCAAACATTTAACGCGATGATCGATTTATTAGAGACAAATTATGATAAGCAAAAACAGTTCGTTTCCAATGCTTCTCATGAACTCAAAACACCACTCACGATTATCGAAAGTTATGCCAGCCTACTAAAACGCAGAGGAATGGATCGACCGGAACTATTCTATGAATCTGTCGATGCTATTCATTCAGAAGCAGTACGGATGAAAGAAATGACCGAGCAATTACTATTATTAGCCAAGCATAAAGAACAATGGAACTTATCAATAGAACCTATTAATCTAACAGAAGAAGTGGATGAATTAGTCAAACGATTCCACAATGCGTATCAACGTCAGATCGATGTAAAGGTTGCACCTGAATTACTATCTAAGCCTTCTTTATTGGTCATTCAAAATGATGCGGGCAAACTGCGACAATTGTTATTTATTTTGCTAGACAATGCGCGTAAATATAGTGAAGATCATATTGTGATTGAACTTGGGGAAGATTCACCTGCTTCAGATGATTCCGGTACTGTGACGATACAGCGTCGATGTATTCGAATTATCGATCAAGGCATAGGGATTCCAGAAGCAGAGCTATCCAAAGTGTTTGACCGCTTTTACCGGGTCGATGAAGCACGTAGTCGTACCGATGTAGGTGGTTCAGGGTTAGGTCTGACATTAGCGTTAGAGATAGCAGATGCAATTGGAGCGACAATACGTCTAGAAAGTGTAGAAAAGAAAGGCACAACAGCGATCGTTTCGTTACCGACTATTTTTGTACCGGCAACTACAGTATTCTCAGCAAATTCTAATAAAGATTCTGTACAATGACAATGCAATTAGAAATTATATTGGGGGAAGTGATCCTTAGATGCGACGCAGAGAGATGCATAGAACAGTAGCACCGTCATCTACGAATACTTTATCTGCTGTAATTAAAGATAAACGATGGTGGATAGCTGGAGCAGTCGTGATTTTATTAATTCTGATGTTTGTTATGACATTATGGTGGAAGTCTATCGCACAAGCAAGTCCAGCGCTAACATCCACACAAGCCAAAAATGTAGTGCTCAAGCAATATCCGGGTAAAGTCACCGAAACTGCATTAAATAACGGAATCTATACAGTACAATTACAATCAGATCAAGGTATGTATCAGGTTCAAGTAAACGGAAATAGTGGAGCGATTCAATCGATTCAACAGATCGGACAATCGGCAGTAGCGACAACGACAACACCAAATAGTACTACGAATACCGATTCATCTAACTCAAATTCAACTAATGATTCGAATTCGTCAAGCTCGGCTGTAACAGAGCCTACAACAGCTACTAATCCAACAGAATCTACAAATGATAGCAGTAATAGTACTAATTCATCATCTTCAGAAGGATCGACAGACACTAATAGTAATCCGGCGCCTTCTACGGATGATTCATCCTCTGCTACAACAAATGAAGATGATCATCGCAATGACAGCGGATCAGATAACAACCAACCGCAGGTTAATGAGCAACCGGGTGTTACTCCTGATGCTACCGTACCACCGGCAGGCGCTCCTGTACCGCCTGTAGACAACCGCGAACACAAAGATGATCGTAAAGGCAAAGATAAAGGCAAAGATAAAGGCAAAGATAAAGACAAAAATAATGCACCCAAACCAGCACCTGTATTAATATTGAAAGAAAAAGATGCAGAAAGAATTGCTCTTACTCAAGTACCAGGTAAAGTCGATGATACCGACTATGAAGATGATGAAGATAAAGGTCAATCGTATTATTTAGTCGATATTGATACACCTGATGAGCGAGAAGCAACAGTACAGATCAACGCTGTGTCTGGAGCAGTAATGTCCGTAACGTGGGACGATGCAGACGATTCAGATAACGAAAAATAACAATAGTAACAAGCATATCGCCTTTCTCATCAAATTCTAATCTTATTGTAATCGACATCTCATTTGTAAGCTTTATATTAATAACAGAGGCAAGAACAAATGAAATTCAATAACAATATTACTAGGAGGAACTATCACATGATGAACAAAAAACTAGGTATCGGTGTATTATCAGCAGCAATCGCTTTGGGAACAATGGGAACAGTTACAGCAGCTACAACGAATAATTCAAGTGACTCCAACAGTACAACAGCAACAACTAGCAAGTTAATTGGTGAAACAAAAGCGAAGCAAATCGCATTAACGAAAGTGCCTGGTGGTACTATTGACGGTGTTGATTTGGAACGTACTAATAATGGAAAATTGTATTATGAAGTAGACGTGGACAAAGCAAATTCAAATAAAGATGTAGACGTTCATATTGATGCTGTAAACGGAACGGTATTAAAAGTAGTCAATGATGATAATGACGACGATGATAACAACAGCCAAGCTACCAATAATGCTAACAATAAAGTTAAAACGGCTGCACAAGCTAAAGCAATCGCTCTAAAAGCAGTTAAAGGAACTGTAACTAAAGTAGATCGTGATAGCGATGATGGTAGAGTAACTTATGAAGTAGACTTGAACATTACAGGTGGCGAAGCTACAGTTGAGATTGATGCCGCTACAGGTAAAGTACTATCTATTGATAAAGATTATGACAACGACAATGACGACTACGATAACGATTAATATAATATGTTATAGGTAACATCGATATGCGACGATAAACAATATAAATGTACTATCAATCAGCTCTTATTCTGCAAATGATCTTAGGATTATTTTACAGAGTAAGAGCTTTTTGCTACACTGTAATACATAATTTACTTAACTATATAAAAAATAAATAGATACTTTTATAGGATTTTATTGAAAAAAAATATAGGATCACCTAAAATTTATAACTAATAATACGTTAAACAATTACTTAATAGGTTAATAAATAGATATCTGTTATTGTAAATGAATAAAAAAGATAGTGAATATGGGAAGGAAGAAAGAGTACTCATGCATAAAATTAGAAGAGACAAAACAATAGAAGGAACGACGATTCCGGGATTTATCCGTAATGGACAATACTTTTATATCAATGTAGATATTTATGAAGATGGAATGGTGAATTGCTGGGAGCTGGCGGATCTTAAAGGAGTACGTGACAAAATCGATTTAGAATGGTTAACACCGCAGGTGCCTGATGGAGAATCAATTTCTATTTTTGGTCTGGGTGATTATAAAACAATCAGTGGTTCTTGGAACCATAATGCACATACCTACTATGACTACATAACTAACATCGTGCAGCAACTGAATCCAGGTATGGATAACATCTACGAGATTTCATTTGCCGAAAAAATGAAAAACGAAAAATACAAAATCGTTCAATCTCCATATGCACAAGACTTTTATGTAGAATCAGAAGTAGGGTACAAAGTCGTCACAGGAGAAGGCTTTTTTATTTTTATGAAATATGAAGGTGCCAATTATCTAGTGTATTTAAGCGTATACAAAGATGGAACTATAGAATGTCAAAATGCCAGCTTTCAAAAAATGTTGAAAATAGAAGAGTTAGAAGAATTATTTAGCAACGGCACTTTTTTTACAGAATTAAAAGAACCTACAGTCATTACGCTCGATCGTCTAGGTGATGTAGTGATGGTGAATGGCAGTTATATTATAGATATTACCGATAAATACAAGCAAGTACTAGATATTTATCAAAAATTGAACAAACATCCGGGATTATTAGATATTTGTCGTAAGCGTTATTATAAATATTTAGAACATCCGACAGAAGAGCATAAAGAAGATCTTCGGATAGCTTATGAAGCGATTCCTGAACATGAGCGCATGTATCTAGGTGATATGGATAATCGAGATGAGGATTATATCCGTATTTTATATACAGAAGAGAAAAGACAGGTCTAAATATAATAAACCCCCTTTTCCTATGGATATGGAAAAGGGGTTTATCTTATGAACGAATCATCGCTGTGGTGAGATCGTTCAATCGTTAGATTGAATGTATTCATAGTCCATCCTTTATTATAACGTGTGATGTTCAAGCAGATCATACCGATTGCGAAGCTCTAAGTGAAAACGGATGCTTTGCAGCAGAACTGGATTATTCTCAATCTCTGCTTGTTCAATACGTTCTTCTTTCACTGGATCGGGACTGCACAGAAATTGGGTCATCCATAGAGATAAGTTATTATCGTTATTCATCGTAAACCCTCCTCGGATGAAATAATTGGATCAAGCTGTTTATCTATCACAACAAAAACGAAGTTTGGATAGAATCGATATCGTTTCTGTATAGTTATTATATCGTGCCTAGTTTAACAAAATGTGATGCGTAGCTTAAAATAACATTAAATTCTTAAAATTATTTTATAAATTAAAAGTAAATTTGTATAATAAAACCATTTATCACCTTTTATATCCTCATGTATGCCTTTCTTATTCTATTATTCGCATTATCTAAGATTTTGGATGTATCTATCCACCAGCCTTTTTTATCAAAAAAAGCGACTAGCCCGATGAACATCATCCGGTATAGTCGCTTTATCCATATTCATAGGGTAGTACTTATTCAGCACGAGTAGGGGAAAACATAGACGATTCACGTACAATGAGACGATGAGGAACAATATGACGCTGTGAAAGTAGACTATGATCATCACCACGAATCGCTTGAATCAATGCTTGAGAAGCTGTATATCCTAGATGATAAATACCGATATCAATACTGCTTAATGGTGGAGTCGATAACTCGGACAAAGCAATATTGTTAAAACTAACGATAGAGATATCTTCAGGAACTTTATATCCCAATTCATGCAATCCGCGCAAAATTCCAAAGCTTACAATATCATCGACAACGACTAATGCAGTTGGACGTTCAGGCAAATTCATAAAAAAAGACATCGCCCGATAACCACTTTCCTGCAAAAATTCACCTTCAACGATCCAATCATCCCGTAGTGGAAGTCCAGCTTCTTTCAAAGCTTGTTGATACCCGCTCATACGATCAATCGATACAACCAATTCCGAAGGGCCACTAACAAAACCAATCCGCTGATGCCCTAATTGGATAAGATGTCGGGTAGCATCTGCTGCGGCTTCGATGTTGTTAGTATCCACAGAAAGGACATTAGCATGTTGCTCACTACGTCCAATCAATACAGTAGGGAACTCTTTTTCACTAAGAAAATCAACAACAGGATCATTTTGACGAGAATAGAGCAAAATAGCACCATCGATCCGTCCGCCAAATACCAATCTTGATACCGCATCGACTTCTTCTTTTTCACTAGCACCCGAAGTTAACACTACATCATATCCACTTCGATTGGCTTGTGTCACAATACCACGTATTAATTCCATAAAAAAAGTATTCAAAAACAACTCTTCCGCAGGCTTGGGCAAAATTACACCCAAACTTTTGGTTGTTTTGGATACCAAACTTTTTGCCATCATATTCGGATGGTAGCCCATCTCCTCCATAATCTCTCTCACTTTTTCTGAGGTAGCATGGCTGATTCGCGGATGATTAGACAATACACGCGAAACGGTAGAAGGAGATACGCCTGCTCTTTTAGCGACATCTTTGATCGTAACCGACATGTGTACCTCCCTGGTCATGGTTTTTGGAATATAAATAACCATCACTATCTGTGTTATCTATGTTAAAACATATGCTATATAGATGTAAACTGCAAAATATACATCACATAAAAGAAAATAGGCGATATTTTATGATTTTCAGAGAAATAGATAGCATATAAGCATTTATATTTAGAAAAAGCCTGAATATGGCGTTAAATTGTTTGTGCAAACGTTTTTACAATTCCCATATTTCAGTTATGATGGATTTGCTGGATAAAGCGCTTACTTATAACATCATTTACCTTTAGTGGTGATTATTAGAATTTTATGACTGGAGTAAGGGGTATCATATGCTAATATGAACAAACGTTTGCGCAAATGATATAGTGAAAGTACATAGGCAACATAACCCTGGATAACAGTACATAATCATAGCGCTCGCCATCATACTATAGAGCGGAGGAAAAAAAGAATGATGAATCGCAAAAAGTGGGGAATCATGAGTTGCTTGTTAATCATGATGTTACTGGTATCGGCTTGTAATAGTGGGGGAGCAGGCACGACAACACCGGGGGCAGCAACCGATTCTCAAGTACCAGCAGATCAGCAAGAAATGGTTCCTGAAGAAGGCGCTAAGCTAACAGTATGGGATAGTGGCGATCAGAAAACATTTATTGAAGCAGCAGCGAAAGCATTTAAAGAAAAATATAATGTAGATGTTAGCTTTGCAGAAGTAGGACCGGACAAATCAATGGGGCAAATGGTTACAGATGGCCCTGCTGGTGTAGGTGGCGATGTATTCGCTGGTGTTCATGATCAGATCGGTCAAGGGGTATCGGCAGGGGTCGTATTGCCAAATGACTGGTTCGAAGAAGATACCAAGTCCCGTAACAGTGAAATTGCGATCAAAGCGTTAACGTATGACAATATGTTATATGGTTATCCGAAGTCTGTGGAGACTACAGCAGTTTTCTACAACAAAGATTTGATCAAAGAAGTACCGCAAGACTGGAACGGTGTTATTGATTTTGCCAAAACATTCAACGATACCAAAGCTAATAAATTTGCGATCATGTGGGAAGTCGGTAACGGTTACTATGTATTCCCATTTATCGGTGGATACGGTTCTTATGTATTCGGTAGCGATGGTACAGATGCCAAAGATATCGGCTTAAACAATCCAGCAGCAGTAGAAGCAGCAACATTTATTCAAGGATTGAACAAAATTCTGCCACTGAAAACATCAGATATTAATGCAGATATCAAAAAATCACTATTTACTTCTAACAAATTAGCGATGAATATTAGCGGGCCGTGGGATACAGGTTCACTGAAAGAATCGGTTAAAAATATCGGTGTAGGTATGTATCCGAATCTACCAAATGGTAAACCGATGACACCTTTCTCAGGCGTAAAAGCTTATTTTGTAAACGCTTATACGAAGTATCCGAATGCTTCTAAATTGTTTGCAGACTTTATTACTTCTGAAGAATGGCAGACCAAGAACTTTGAGATGAATGGAGCACTTCCATCCAATACCAAAGCCGCTGCAAGTGAGCAAGTACAAAGTGATCCGATTGCAACTGTCTTCTTGAAGCAATTTGAAAATTCAGTTCCAATGCCTTCGATTCCAGCAATGGCGCAATTCTGGTCTCCGATGGAAGCAGCGATGTCTTCAATCTGGAATGACAATAAAGATCCAAAAGCAGCACTGGATAATCTAGTTAGTCAAATGAAGAGTAATATTGAGACAGGGCAATAACAATGGGAAAAGTATTAATCCATCCTGAGCGAACAACGGGCGTAGGTAGTGGGCTTATAGCAGCGATCTTATCGGCGCTGATTATGGGACTCGGGCAAATGTATAATCGCCAGTGGGCGAAAGGCATTATTTTTCTAATCGCTGAACTGGTTAGTGTATATCTGATTATTACCAGTCTGGCGAATAATATCTGGGGGTTGATCACACTTGGTGATCAGCCTTCCCGTATGGAAAAAGTCGGACGACTGTATCAAAATGTACCGGGAGATCATTCGATTTTTATGATGATCTATGGACTGGTAGCACTATTGTATATCGCATTATTGTTATGTTTTTATATTGCGAATATCAAAGACGCTTATCGTATCGGCAAAAAGCGAGAACGTGGCGAAGTTGGAAATACGTTCCGTCAGACATGGAAAATGATCGGTAATCAGGGCTTTCCGTATTTGCTTTTAACATTGCCAGCGATTGGTGTACTGGTGTTTACGATCGTGCCGATTATTTTTATGGTATTGATGGCATTTACCAATTACTCTGCACCGGATCATATCCCGGCGAAAAATCTAGTCGATTGGGTAGGCTTCCGTACCTTTACCAATCTGTTAACACTCAAATCGTGGAGTCATACCTTTATCGGTGTACTGACATGGACGATTATCTGGGCAGTTGTGGCAACAGTGACTACATATTTTGGCGGTATTCTGGTTGCATTACTGATCGAACAAAAAGGGATTAAATTCAAAGGCATGTGGCGTACGCTCTTTATTTTGCCGTATGCGATTCCGCAATTTATTTCTTTATTGATTATGCGTAATCTACTGAACTTCCAATTTGGCCCGATCAACCAATATTTGCGTATGATGGGTCTGGGTTCAGTTCCGTGGCTTAATGATCCGTTCTGGGCGAAAGTAACTGTTATTCTCGTGAATATGTGGATCGGTATTCCAGTGTCGATGATCCTTGTACTGGGTGTACTGACAGCGATTCCGCGTGATCTCTATGAAGCGGCAGAAGTGGATGGGGCGACAGGTTTCCAGAAGTTCCGTAATATTACGATGCCATTCGTATTGTTCCAGACAGCGCCGATCTTAATTATGCAATTTGCAGGGAATATCAATAACTTTAACGTGATTTTCTTGCTAACAAATGGATTACCAGCCAATGGAGATTATGCGTTCGCAGGTAGTACCGATCTGTTAGTGACATGGTTGTACAAGCTAACTCTGGAAAATCAACGATATAACTTTGCATCAGCGATCGGCATTATTATCTTTATTATTATTGCGGCATTCTCGCTCTATAACTATCGACGTAGCCGTTCCTTTAAAGAGGAGGATATGATCCAATGAGAAAACAACAACGTGTTAAATTGGTGTTCAGCTACATCTTGCTTGTACTGATCGCGATTGGCTGTATTTATCCAGCGCTCTGGATTATTCTATCCTCACTCAAAGAAGGCGATTCACTCTATAGTGAGACATTGATTCCGCAAAAGTTAACACTGGAACATTATATGGACTTGTTCCGTTCGCAATCGGATAAAGATTTGCCTTACTTAAAATGGTATTGGAACACACTCAAAATTGCGATCACCAGTATGATTCTGGGAACGCTATTCCAGGTACTAACAGCCTATGCGATGTCACGCTTCCGTTTTAAAGGCAGACAAACGATGATGTCACTGGTATTGATTCTAGGCATGTTCCCGGGATTTATGAGTATGATTGCAGTGTATGTTATTTTATTGCAAATGAATCTACTTAACTCTCCGTGGGCACTTGTACTGGTGTATACGTCTGGTGCGGCACTGGGTATGTTTGTCGCCAAAGGCTTTTTCGATACGATTCCTAGAGCGTTGGAAGAATCGGCTTTGCTAGATGGAGCGAGTCATTTCCAAATCTTCAGTCGTATTATTCTACCGTTGTCGATGCCGATCATTACGTATATTGCGTTAACGACATTCGCGGGTGCATGGGTTGACTTTATCTTCGCCCGACTGATCTTGCGATCACGGGAGAATTGGACATTAGCGGTAGGATTGTATGAGTTGGTCAATACGTATTCAAGCACAGAATTTACACTATTCGCCGCAGGCTCGGTGTTGGTGGCATTGCCGATTACGTTGTTGTATATGTTCTTGCAACGCTTCTTGGTACATGGTTTAACGGCAGGAGCAACGAAGGGGTAAGAAAGAATAAAAGGAACAGGCTTATCTCGGATGGTGGAGATAGGTCTGTTTTTGTGTATATTTCGAGAGGGAAAAATGCCAATATATTACATATAAAGTTTTTTTTAAATTAAAGTGAAAAATAATTAAAAAATGTTAACATCAAAGAATAAAATGCGGTTATCATAAATAGATAATAAAATAATTTTAGTACAAAATTTGTAACTCTGGGGGATTATTAATGAAAAAAGGTTTAAAGATTTTTACTTGGATTGTTATTCCGTATATTATGATATTTTTCTACTGGAAAAGATTGAATAAACCAACACGTTATTTTGCTGTAACTTGGGCTGTGCTAGCATTAATTATAGGTTCTACAGGCAATGAGACAGATACAAAAGAGCCAACAGTATCTACTCCCATCAATAACTTGAAATCAACAGAGGTGAAAACAGAGACAGTAGAAAAAGATACAGACATAGAAGTAGCCACAGATAATGAAAAAGTAAAACCAACTCCTGTCATAACAGAAACCACTGAGCCTATAGAAGAAGTAGAAGCTGTTTCAGAACCTATAGTTGTTGAAACAAATATTGAGGAATCTAAAAAAGAAGTTACTGATAAAAAAGTAGAAAAGCCAAAAAAAGCGGCAACCATTAAAAAAGAAGAGGTAGTGGTAGAAGAACCATCAGAGCCTGAAGTGGCGGATGCAGTTGAGGAAGAAGAAAGTCCTGTCACAGAAGTGTTTTATCAAAATTGTTCAGTTGCACGTGATGCTGGTGTAACTCCTCTTTACGAAGACGACCCAGGATATAGTACTAAGTTGGATAGAGATCGGGATGGAGTTGCTTGTGAATAGGATTTAATCATTTATTGATGGAAGTTAGAAATAGCTATAGAAAGTTATTGCTAACTTCCGTCAAATGATTATTTTATACTTTAAAATAAAGGAGATAACTTTAATGGAATTGTTTACGGGTTTATATTCAATAGTCGTTTGTTTTTTAATAATCGGTGTGATTTGGAAATTAGTATCAATTCCTTTATCAATTTTAGCATTAATATTTTCTGAGCAATTCACAAAAATTTATTTGTTTGTGATTAGTATGATTCCTCTTTATTTTATGGCTTCATGTACTATTTTAATTGGTTCTACTATAAAATCTGGACAACCTTCTTTAGGATTATTAATAATTGGCGGACTTACATTTGTTATTTATTCTTTTGCAGATATTGCTCAAAAAATAGGTGAAGCGCAAGACCCAAATACATATAATATTATTCATAATCAGTACTATGGACTTTTGGCAATGATTATTTTTTATATTTATTCTATTTTCAATCAAAATTTAGTTATGAATTTATGGAATCACAAATTAATAGATTTAATAAATTGGATTTATAATATTCCTATATTAGGATGGGTTATTTTAATAATAGCGATAATATATATGATTTACATACTTATTTTATTTATTAGTATACTGACAGTTATAGTGATGCCAAAACGCTAGAAAATTTTTTAGAATTTAAACTGGTAAATAAGAAAGAAGTATCCTTATTTATCGCTAAATAAAGATACTTCTTTCTTATTTAATCTGATTCAGACGATTCTTTTTTCTCTATTACCATCAGTTCGGATAGATCATCTATATCTAAAGCATCAGCAATTTTGATTAATGTTCTCAAATTAACTTGTTCACGGATGTTACGTGACATTTCAGAAATTGCAGCTTGACGCACTCCCGACATTTCCGCAAGCTTCATTTGTGTAAGACCACGCTCTGCCATCAATTCATTTAATTTTATTCGTATCGTTCTCATTATGTAGTCCTTCTTTCCATCATATTAAACTGTTACAAATGCAAAATAAAAATATAAAGTCTTGAATCGAAGATTGACTATATACTAAAAGGCGTATATAATAATTTTTATACTAATAAACGTATAATGGTATTGGTTATTTTATCTGGAATATATTCAATCGCATCTTTTACTTTATAGCGTACATTCATATATATTTGATTTCTCAAATTAAAAATTCGATTTATTAAATATATCCAGATTAGCTTATCTCAAATCATTAGTTTGCTCAAGAAATAGTTTTATTTGTTATGTTCAAATATAGGCTTAACTTTTAAGGAGAGATACATACAAACATGGAAAATATACTTCGTCAAAATCAGATTAAATTTGCTTTTCACCAATTCATGTCGATACGGATGGATGAAATTGGAGTAAGCTATTTAGCTAATATAGAAGAGTATCAATCATTAATGAAAGAGTGTACACAACTTCTCGAACGCATTTCTAATCAAGTTCCTGCTGAAATACAAGAACTGTTCTCAACCTACGAAGAGAAAGTGACTTTAATTCAAGGATTAGCAGAGTCCACTATGTATGAGCAAGGATTAAAAGATGGAGTACAACTTCATTATATATTTGAAGATATAAAGATATAAAATAATGTAGAATCGTAGCAAAAGACACTCTAGCCCATATAAATGCTAGAGTGTCTTTAATATAAAAAAGTTAAATGTCTATCAGCAGACTTTATGTCCTATTACGTATTCAAAATAGGGATGTCTGCAAGTAAATTCTTCAAGTTAATCGCATCCCACGGTGTATGTTCGGTTATTCCTAAACCAACGACGTTTGTTTCTTCAGAGAGTTCTTTCAACAGGTGGAGCAATTGAGGGAATTGCATCGTGCCCGCAGGAGAAACAAGATAAGGCTCGTAAGGCTTGGCGAACAATAAAGAACGAAATGCTTGCGGATCAAGCACATCCAGATCAAGGTGAATCGCTAAGTGTTTGATATCTCTTTCTTGAATCCATGTTCTGATCAATTCTGTACTTTGTGCTAACTCTGCTGTTCCTGCTGTACGAATACCTAATCGTTCGATCATTTCAGTGTCGTATTCGTCTACACTGATACCTTGTGCTTCAAAGGCTTCAGCAATCAACTTGTTTTCCTCTTCTGTAGCAACAGCAAGCCCTGCAATAAATACATTCTCAGGTTTTAAAGGAACTTTGACATGGTTAGCAAATTCCTGATCTCCTTCGCCGAGAAGATTGCCAAGTGGCAGGGTATGTCCGTTATCGTATCCGGTATATCTAACTAAGTCACTATGAGCATCGATCCAGATTAAGCCTAATTCACCATCGTATTTTTCGTTCAAATAAGCAAAAGGTGCTTGTTCTACCAGACAGTCTCCTCCAAACATAATGATACGATCAGGTTGATGCGCTTGGATAAGATGTTCAGCGGCTTCTAATTGTTGTATGAGTTGTGTTCGCCCATTCATCCCATCCTCATTTTGAAGTGGTGTACCATCATAAGGTTTAACAGGAACATGAATCAGAGGTTGATCATTGTCTGGAGCTAGCCATGCCAGTAGTTCAGCGCCGAAAGAGTAATTAGGATTGTCCCCACCTTGCCATTGTGGCATTAAGAGACGTATTGTTTTGGTATTCATGTTTGATCTCCTTTACTTTTAAAGTAAGGTTAGTATAAACTGGACGCAAATATAAAAGTAGTACGCACTATTTGGATAGGTACTACCCGAAAGGATAGTGGTATACATGAGTATGGCTGAATATCATGGCAAAATTAAAAATATTCAAGATACCCCTTTTGGCTACACTTTGTCAGTCATCGGTGGGAAATGGAAGATGGTCATTATCTATCTTTTGGCTGAAAATCAAACGGTTCGCTTTAATGAGTTAAAAAGACAGATCGGTGCAATTACGTACAAAACGCTAAGTGCGCAACTGAAAGAATTAGAAGCAGATGGTGTAGTAAAGCGAGAAGAATATCCCCAAATCCCGCCGAAAGTAGAGTATAGTCTTACAGCTAAAGGCACATCACTTTTGCCAGGCTTGGAAGAATTATGCGAGTGGGGAGTCAAGAATCAAACGATGTAGTATCAGGTTTTAATGTAAGTGGCTATATGGATAATATGCATGCAATTAAAGCAGTATTAATCCTAAAGATATTCTTTTAAATTTTAGGAATTATGAAGTTTATACTAATTATAAATGCTATAATTATGCATATAGCTACTCAAAGTAAAGGAGGATTCATAATGAGAAAATTTAATGAAGAAGAAGCAAATAGAGCGCTTGAAAATGCCAAAGCAAGTTTGGCAGTGGAGGGTATGTATCTCCCTGAGAATGAACAACAATTGATTAAAATGAAGCTGACAGGTCAGATTACAGAGTCACAATTCAAGAAAATGGCATTGGAGTTGGCAAAAGTTGTCTCGATATAATCATCAGCAATCATCTTATTGCTATCCAGGTACAGATATACTAAAAAACAAAGAAAATATTCGTGATGTCAATACATTAGAGCGTTATGAACGAATGATGAGTAGTTTGCGTAATGCTGAATTATATAAGTATCCAGTTGCTGGTCACTTTGATATCAAGCATATGCATAATATTCATCATTATTTGTTTAGAGATATATATTCATTTGCTGGCAAATTTAGAACAGAGGATATCTCTAAAGATGGATTCATTTTTGCACTTTCACAATATATTCCTGAACAAATCGAACAATTATTTCAACAATTGAAAGAAGAACAATACTTAATAGATAAATCAGTAGATTTTTTCGTTATTCGAGCTGCTCATTATATGGCTGAAATCAATGTTATTCATCCATTTAGAGAAGGAAATGGACGGATGCAACGAGAGTTTATTCGTTGTTTGGCTCGTTACAATGGTTATATATTGGACTGGAATCGTACTGATCCACAACAGTTACTACATGCATCTATTAGTTCCGTTATTGATATTAGTGAGCTTAGTAATCACATACATAATTGTCTGGAAAATAAAGAACCTGATTTTACTATAGCTAACGAATATAAATCTCATATGTAGCAATAAACTTTAAATAAACACTCGACAGACTAATCACTAGTTTGTCGAATGTTTGTTTTTATATTCTACTACATTACCTTACACCCGCGTCACAACCTGATCCACCAACCCATAAGCAACTGCTTCCTCAGCCGTTAAAAAATAATCCCGATCAGAATCTTGCGCTACCTTTTCCAGAGGTTGACCGGTACGATCAGCAATAATTTCATTCAATTTAGCTCGACTGCGAAGCAAGCGATCGGCATACAGAATCACATCGGAAGCCTGACCTTTGGCTCCACCGAGTGGTTGATGGATCATGATTTCACTATTGGGCAAAGCCATCCGCTTCCCGATCGTGCCACCGACTAACAAAATCGCTCCAAAGCTTGCCGCCATTCCTGTACAGATTGTCGATACATCAGGCTTAATAAATTGCATCGTATCATAGATAGCGAAGCCAGCAGACACCGAACCACCGGGGCAATTAATATACATTTGGATATCTTTTTGCTCATCTTCGGCAGCCAGGTGAAGCAGTTGGGCGACAATGATATTTGCCATCTGATCTTCCACTTCACCGGAGACCATAATAATCCGATCTTTCAATAATCTAGAATAAATATCGTAACTGCGTTCTCCGCGATCCGTCTGTTCCACGACATAAGGGATTGTTGTCATATCAAGCACTCCTTGTTAAGCAGCCTTACCTATCTGTGAGGAGTATAAATGATAAGACTGCTTGTGATATAGCGTAGAGGAATGCACAGCGCTAGAGCCGATAGGGATGAAACTAGAAGTCGAGCGCTCTACCTGTGAAGGTAAAAAGTTGGTCGCAACAGCATGAACATCTTGCGTGGCTTTGTTCATCCGCATCAAAGTTAACTGTACGATTTGATCTGCATCACCTGTATAGAGAGCATGCACATAATGATGCAAGACCATTAATATCTCTGCATCTTCAGCTAACTGAATAGATTCATCGTTACAATCACTGTTTTTGGCAAGTATTGTCCTTGCTCGATAGAGAGCCGCTTTTACCGCTCCTTCGGTCGTCTCTAACCGCTGTGCTGTCTCTGCCGCTGAATAGCCAAATAAATCGCGCAACATAAATACCGCTTGTTGCCAGGGGGATAGTAGATCCATTAATTGCTGTACAGCCAGTTCAATATCTTGTGGACATGGTTGTGCTGGCGAATCGCTCAGGAGTAATGGATACTGTTCAATATAATTGTTGAAATAAGTTCTTCTGCGCATCGTATCAATCCAAGTATTGCGAGCTGTTCGAATCGTATATGCTTCTTGCTCTGAAATAGGTAAGCCTTTTTGCCGGGCAGATAGTATTTTGAGAAAAGTATCTTGCATAAGATCTTCGGCATCTGCAACATGTCCGGTCAATGACAGACAGTATTTATATAAAGACAGCATTTGTTCTTTACTATACTCATTGATTGGGTTGATAGGCTTTGCCGAACAGTCTATCTGTGGTTGAATGTGTAAAAGTGTCATGAGTGGGGCGCCCCCTTTATGATCGGAAATCATTTTGCTACAACGTTGTATATCTTGTAAACGAATAAGGTGATTCAAAAGATACGCAAACCGTCTAACCATAATAAAGAATACGAATGAATTTGAATAAGATCATACAAGAACTTGGTATTTTTTTAAAGGTTACCTCTAACGATTTATACTAAACCTATGCTAGTATAGTATGTAATACATAAGTGCGAAATGGGCGGCTATCGAGCGAATAGGAGTGAAAGTAGATGACACCAAGGAAGATACATATTATTGGCGCCCATGCAAGCGGAAAAACCCATCTGGCACGTCGATTGTCTCGCAGATTGGGTATTCCTCATTATGCACTGGAAAATCTAGTGTGGAACGGTACGGGAGAAAAGAAACGTAGAAATATACCTGCCCTGCGAGAGCAATTGTTGTTAGATATCGTCTCGCAAGACTCGTGGATTGTTGAGGGGCAGGATTATGAATGGTTAACGTTTAGCTTTGCTATGGCAGAGCAGATTATTTTTTTGACCCCGTCTCCATTAGTACGAGATGGACGAATGATTTTGCGTTTTATGCGTCAGAAAATAGGAACCGAAGTCGATCAGGATCGCTTTTCATTTGGCACATTAATGAATATGATCGAATGGAATCACCATTTTGAACGACATACGAAAAAAAATATTATCGAAGCGTTAGAGCCTTATAAGCACAAATTGATTATTACCAAATATGTGCAATAAATGTAGCTAATAAATGTACATCATTTTTGTGCTTCTTTAATAGACATATGATTATTCATACTTTTTCAAAACGATAACCGCATTATGACCGCCAAAGCCGAACGAGTTGGATAATCCAATCTGAAGATCGGCTTTTCGTGCGACATCTGGTACATAATCTAGATCACAGTCATCATCAGGTTGTTGCAAATTGATAGTAGGCGGAATGATGCCTTCACGTAACATTTGAACCAGTGCGATTGCTTCTGCACCACCAGCCGCGCCAAGCATATGCCCTAACATCGATTTATTAGCAGTAACAGGAATCTGATAAGCCTGTTCGCCGAACAATTGTTTAATCGCATAAGTCTCTGAACGATCTCCTACGCCTGTACTCGTGGCATGTGCACTGATAACATCGACTTGTTCAGGAGTAATGCCTGCATTTCGCAAAGCTGATTTCATCGCTTGATGAGCACCACGACCTTCTGGATGTGTTGCTACCATATGGTAAGCGTCTGAACTTGCTCCGTAACCAATCACCTCAGCATAAATAGTCGCTTGTCTCGCTAAAGCATGAGATAGCGATTCCAGTATGACAATCCCTGCTCCTTCTGCCATCACAAATCCATCCCGTGATTGATCGAAAGGACGACTTGCGGCGGTTGGATCGTCATTGCGTGTAGACAATGCTGTAGCATTCCCGAAGCTAGCTAACGCTACCTCATTGATGGCGGCTTCTGCTCCTCCTGCAATAATCACATCTGCATCTCCATAAGCTATCATCCGCATCGCTTCACCGATGGCTGTATTGCCAATCGAACAAGCAGTGACAGGGGAGAGTGTGGGTCCCCATGTGCCCAGACGGATACTGATCATCGCTGCTGCGCTATTGGCAATCATCATCGGTACGAGTGTAGGGCTTACCCGTTCAGGTCCACGTTCTATTAAGATATGATCTTGATCAAGCAGTGATTGTATACCTCCTGTACCCGAACCAACATAGACGCCTATGCGTTCACGATCACTTTCTTCCAGATTCAATCCTGAATGAGAGACTGCTTGTTCAGCCGCTGCGATAGCAAATTGAACAAAACGATCCATTCGTCTAGCTTCTTTACGTCCAAATAAAGCATCACCATCAAAATCACGCACAACCCCGGCAATTTTGGCTTTGTGTCGTGATGTATCAAAAGCATCAATCGTACCAATTCCCGATTGTCCGTTAACTAAATTTCCCCAAAATGTATCTACATCATTTCCCAAAGGAGAAACAATCCCCATCCCTGTAATCACAACTCGTTCCATTATTTTATCCTCCTAAGCGTTTGGCACTATCCATCTATTAGTATTTAATGCGCTAAATGTCGTCTTATTACATCCTTATTCTGTCATGCAAAATATCCTATTACAAGTTACCGTTTATCCTAGTATAATAAGTAACAGGTTATCGTATATTTTTTAAAATAATCATTTAAATAGAAAATAACAGAATACCAATATGCACAAAAAAACGAGTATTAAAATTAGCTTCGCTCTAAGGAGGTTATCAATTGAATCAACAACACCGTTTACAAGCATTATCTTCTTTTCTCAAAGCACAACGTGCAAAGATTCTACCTCAACAAGTAGGATTGATCGTAGGGATTCGACGACGTACGCCAGGATTGCGAAGAGAAGAAGTGGCTCAATTGGCAGGAGTAAGTACAACATGGTACACATGGTTAGAACAGGGTAGAGATATTCAAGTCTCGGCTTCTGTACTGGAAAATATAGCGTCAGCTTTATTGTTAACAGCCGATGAACGTAAATATTTATTTTCTTTAGCATTGGATAAAAGTCCAACAGTACTACCTTTATCTGAAGAACTGCCAGCGATTACACCGGCTTTGTACAAAATTTTACAACAACTTCAATACTGTCCTACTATTATTTCAGATCGTCATTGCCATATTGTTGGCTGGAATGATGCGGCTAAGCATGTATTTCTTGATTTTGAAAGTATTCCTGAACCCGGGCGCAATATGATTGGTTTATTATTTTCGCGGAAAGAGTTTCGTCGTTTGGCGGTCAATTGGGATGATTTTGTAGGTGGGTTTTTAGCGATTTTTCGTGCATATTATGGGCAATATGTAGATGATGAGTGGTATGAGCAGTTTATCGCGGAGATGAGTGAGTTATATCCTGACTTTTACCATTTGTGGGAACAGAGCAAAGTCAGTTCTGCACCGGAAGTAGTAATTGAATTTAGACATGCCAAAGCAGGTAAAATGCTATTCGATCTTACTTCATTGCAAGTACAAGGCAACACCGATTTGCGCTGTAGTATTTATACTCCGTTAGAAGATTCGGCGACAGAAGTGAAGCTAAGAACATTGATGGAACGCAGTAAAGAAATTTTATCAGAACTGTAAACAACTTTTGTAATTTTCTGATCGCTATACTATAATTTCCATATATTCTATAAACGGTTGGCTAGATCGCAAGAGATGAAAGAGGTGCTATATTGCTAGAATATTTACCGTTAATTTGTTCGTCCTTAATCGTTATATTGTTGATTTTTCGTTCAGTCTATCATCGTTTTCAGAAGTACAATCGTGAAAATACAGGCTTATCGCTAATGAGTATTATTGTACTGATCCCTTTTCTGACAATCGATAGACTTGCACCGTGGGAAAAAGATACGGCTTATATTTTAATTATTATCAGTGCATGCTTGTTTGTACGCTTTTTGAATTATTGGGTGGTACAACGCAAATGGAGTAAATAAAAGAAATTTTGCATAACATGATTATATAATTTGGGATGCATTCTAAATATAGGATGGGGAGGGTCAGTACTATGAATTCATCGCAATCGCCAGAACATGAACGTGATGTGGCATATGCTTCTTTACAAAAAAGACTGTCTGAATGTAGTGAACAAGATGCGTTACAATTGATGCGTAGTTTTGATCGTCAGATTACTTTTTGGAATCAGGAAAAGTCAAAAAAAGAAGAATTTCGTTCTTTTTGGAAAACGCCTTATCCTTATGTGGGCATTGGCGTAGGTATTGTAGTACCGGTGACAGGATTTGCATTACTTATGTTACTGCCTTAATGATGGATATGATTGCGATATAGAAAGGAAGAGTACTGATGAGTTCTATGCCCAAAGCATTTCAAGGTGATTATATTCAATCGTTGCTAGCTGATAAGCAGATGTCTGCATTAGAGCCTTATTTGCAAGCATATTATCATCCTGTGATTCACTTGGAACGCGGACAACAGGGTAGTCAGCAATTGGGCGTTTCGCGAATAGGTGGTTACCCTGATCTACCTGAACATATCAAGTGGCCGCTTACGCAAAATGGTGAATATATGACTTCAGTAGCTCAATTAAATCTAACTCAAATAGCAAACGAAGTTGGCACCGATCGATTGCCTGATTTTTTTCCACGTCAGGGATTACTTTGCTTTTTTGTTGGCTTAGATGAACCTGCTTATCAAATTGAGCATCAAGTCCTCTATATTCCTGAACAAGAGATGACATCTATAGCTTACCGCGAACCAGAAGAGACTACTATTTTGGAAGAGGATGCTGAACAGCCATTTGTACCCTATGAAGTGCATGCTCAGGGTGATATTGAATTTCCTTCTTACAGTTATGTGGACTATGATCAGTTAGCGAATCATGATATAACGGATGAGCAATACCTGGAATGGAAAGAACAATTTAACGCTGACCCCGATGAAATGATTGGCAAAATGTTCGGTTATCCAGTATCCCAGCATGGAGACGATTATATTGAAGCCGCTACAGCGATTCTTACCGGTAAGCATACATATGATACAGATAAACGGCGTAACTGGTTAGTCGAGCAGTGTGCAGGCAATGAGCAACAAGCAGATCATGAGATTGAAGATATGCTGATGCTGTTGGAAATAGAAAGTGATGATGATATCGGGTATATGTGGTGGGATGCAGGAGTTATTCATTTTTTTATCCGCAAAGAAGATCTGATACAGTTAAACTTTGACCGAACGTATTGTTCCCTCTATTCAAGTTAAAATAGAACATTCGCTATACAGTCTAATTGAGCATAGATATAGATTGCTGAACGATAAATGAATGATAGAAAATGTATTACATGTCCAATAGACCTAACTCAAGACCTGACTCAAATAGACCATGCGGTTCCTTATCATCTTACAGGAACAGCATAGTCTATATTTGTGTGATGCCAGTTATTAATCTAATTGATTATGCGTTTGTTTATTTTTGATCGGATAAGGAGACTGTACAGTGATTGCTTGAAAGACATGTAGTTTTCCATTTTCTACCTGTCGCATACGTGGGCCTTTGAATCCACGTTTGACCAATTGCTTACGCATGTACAACATTAATGCCCAGTGACTCACTACCAGAATATGCTCTTCTTCCGAAGACAAAATAACATCTAATGCTCGATTAATGCGTGCTTCTACTTCCCGAATCATGCGGCGATATCTTCGACTAAGCAATGGAGCGATTTTGAAAAGAACGCCCCAGCCGATAAAAGGAATACGTATATTCGTATTAAAACTTGGAGGTGTAAGTTCACGTAACTCGGGCATCACTGTAATCTCGCCATCATAAATTGAACGTGCCGTTTTAATCGCACGCGGTAGATCGCTTGCAAAACATTTCTCCCAATTGAATCCACGTAGATCTGTTGTACCATCGTGAATATCAGCGATATCATACTCTTCTAGCCAGGCGATCAGTTCACTCACTGTAACAAATTGGCGAAGAGGAAACTCTTTATTTACTTTAAAATGGCGGACAAGTCCGATTATCTTCGTCATGAGTCTTGTATAATTCCTCCACAATAGTATGGTCGTGCTGTTCCTGTACAAAAAATAAGTAGATAATTTAAGTTTAACATAGTCGTGCAATGA
Source organism: Paenibacillus sp. KACC 21273 (assembly GCF_028736095.1). Lineage (NCBI taxonomy): Bacteria > Bacillati > Bacillota > Bacilli > Caryophanales > Paenibacillaceae > Paenibacillus > Paenibacillus sp. KACC 21273. The sequence continues at coordinate 3,109,627 of NZ_CP117876.1, read as the reverse complement.
AGGGACACTATTCGCTATTTATTTTAAAATAAAAGTATACTACTGTAAGGCAACGTTTTGAAACCTGACACGTAATCGTGTATATTTAGTCGTAAGCTTATAATCTAAGATGAATTTGGTAAAAGAAAGGAAGAATATAATGAGTCAATGGGAATATCGTACAGTCAAATTACACGCTGGAGGCTTTCTAGGTGGCAAAGTAGATGATGCAGAACTACAAGAGCAATTAAACGCCTATGGATTTGATGGATGGGAGCTTGTATCGACATTTGATACCAGTCTTGCACAGGGCGGTTCACGAGAAATTATTTTAATTTTTAAACGAAGCGCTTTGCTCGATTAATGTTGTTAGAGCTATATCTAAAGTACATACTGGTCTAGCCCTTTTTGATAAATGATGATCTTTACCTTTAATATCGGTTCATACATGTTATATTTTAGGTGATGTTATCTTTGCAAAATTAGGTATACGGAATAAGGAACGGTATACTTTAACATAGAACGATGATCATGAGCACAAAGAAAGCCTCATGGAACAGGAGGAAACAACAATGATCGGAACATGGTTAGAAGAAATCAAATCCATATTACGACCAGAATTGAACAGTCTTGAAGAATCATTAAAAGCTTCGGCTGGAGATGAAGAAATAGAGCAGGCTGAACATACTATAGGTGTCTCTTTCCCGGATGATCTTAAAGAACTGTATCATATACACAATGGGGAGTCTCGTAGTGGTCCGGGATTCTTTTTTGGTTTGCAATTTTTGAGTCTAGAAGAAATGATTAGCGAGTGGAAAATATGGTCTGAGCTAGAGCCTGAATATCAGACGATGGGAGATCATTATTCGATTCCATCCGGTTGGATCAAAGAGCAGTATATCAACCGCAATTGGATTCCGTTTTGCCATGATGGCGGAGGGAATCATCTAGGGATCGATTTGGCTCCAGCAGAACATGGAGTAGTCGGACAGGTGATTAACTTTGGACGTGATGAAGAAATGAAGTATGTGATTGCCCGTAGTCTGGGTGAATTTATTCATTTTATGCGTGATACGGTGCGTCATGGAAATTACACTGTCGAAGAAGATGATGGATTCAAGTATTGGATGTACGGTCGCAACGAACAATCACGTATGCTCAAAGATGCACAGGCATATGCGTTAGCCGATCTACCCAAAACCAATACACCTTCTGATGAGCCTGAGATTCCGTTACAAGAATGGTTCCAACAATTAGATCAAGACTGGCAAGAGCGTATTATCAACAAATCAAATACGGTCGAAGAGTTTATCCATGCTCATCAAATCTTTTTGATTCGTGAACAGCTTACAGATATTACACCACTTGAACGTTGTCATGAGGTACGTGAATTAATTTTAAGTGTAAATGAGATTCAAGATATTCGACCGCTTGCAAATTGTCGAGAACTCAAAAAATTATATCTTGTTCGCAATCCGATTCGTGATCTTACTCCATTACGTGGACTGCCTTATTTGCAAATTGTTAATTTAGAAGGGACGTTGATTGAAGATTTAGATCCTTTAGCAACGTTACCGCATCTATGTAATCTGGATTGTACCGATACACGTATTCAAGATTATACGCCTTTGGCGAAGATGCAACAGTTAACGACTCTGGCTCTTTCTTCACCTTCCCGAGAAGCTGTAGAAGCTTTATCTTCTATTTCAGGACTACGGGAATTGAAAGTGTGTTCGCCTGGTGCATGGACAGCGGAAGACTGGCAACAGATCAGTCAGTCTTTATCTTTGCGCAAACTGCATATTGAAGATGCTTATTTTGCCGATATGAGTTGTCTACAAGCATGTGAACAGTTAGAAATGCTAACGATTCATGATACTCGTATTTCCGATATTTCAGCGATTGCCGATCTACCTAATCTGAAGCAATTGGAATTGAATAGTGGCTGTCAAATTAGCAATATTGAAACGATCTCCAAATCGGTGTCTTTAGAGCAATTTAGCGGTTCATTTGCTCAATTTCAATTACTCAAAAACTCGTTCGCTCAATATGTGAAATTCCACAAAATTGTAGGCGAAATGACAGATGAAGAAGAAGAAATCTGGCACAGTCATATACGTTAATACGATACTTTAATCATATCTAATCAGTCCCAAAGACTCTGTATAGCTCAAAAGCGACAGAGTCTTTTTTTGTTTTTTTATTATTTTTTACCTAAAATGATAAAAATGTAGTTGACTATCAATTTTCTAATTAGGTATAAATTCAATAGAATATGTTAAGACAATTTTGATTATACGAAAAATATAATGCTATTGATTCAGATATCAGCACGTTGTACCATTTTGCTTATGAAATTTATACAGGTTGACATAACAAGACAAAATGATAGGATATTGCGTAACAAATGACATAATCGTTTTCAGAATTTACTGCAAAACAATGATCAATATCATGTAACTAAAATAAAAAAGTAGATAAACGATGAAAAAGAGAGAAAATAGGAGCTTGAGATAGATAACTTTTCAATAGTTATCTGAAAATGAAAGCTGTGATGATTCACAGCTTTTTTTGCGTCTTTTCTCAGCTTTACAGTTGACAAGGACAGGCGTATTATTCATTGCAGGCAGTTGATGAATACGATTCAGCAACTGATATAAATGAAGTTTCCAATGTTTGTTGATCGCTGAGTTTTCGGTATTAACCGAAAAACGGGGGAACCAAATTGCGATTTCACAAAACGGTGTGAGAGCCGGAATGTGAATCGTTGGGGTGAATCTGCATACTGACTTAACCATGGTATAGTCAGACAATGCAGTAGGGCGACTCTCACCGCCCGAATCCGACAGCTAACCTCGTAAGCGTGGATTAGGAGAGAAGTGTGAAGCTTGTGCCGATCTGACACAGTGTAATACGACTCTGTGTTTTTTGATATGTTAACAATGTCACAACGCTTAATTTTCATATGCATATGAAAAGCGGGGGAACCAACCGTTGATGAAGATAACTGATACGAAGAGTCAGTTACTACACAACATGGGGTGAATTCCGGTATCTACCGGAACGGGCGATCTTCCAGCCCGAATCCGACAGCTAACTCCGTAAGCGTATAGGGGAGAACTCCTAACCAGCAACTCGGCAGGTACACGATAAGTGTGCGTGTTTGTAGAGGCCTGGGGAAAAGTTCTGCTTTTCTCCAGGCTTCTTTTTTTATGCCTTTTTTAGCAAATGATTACTTACAAAATGAATGCAGGGAGTCTTACACACATGATGGATATACTGATGATTGGTTTAATGGTGATCATGACTTTAGGGTTGAGCGGGTTGCTGCAATGGGCATCTGTAGCTATCGGAGAAAGAAGGAATGAGCGATGACTTGGCTGCTGTGGATTATTATTGGTGGATTAACAATCTATCTATGTTATGCATTGATTTATCCAGAAAAATTCTAATGGGTCAGGGGAGAACATCGTGAGTATCTTTTCATATATCGGAATTGCAGTCACTATTATCATCGCTATACTTATTGCTCGGCCAACCGGACATTATATTGCTTATGCTTTTGAAAATAAACCCAATCGCTTGGATCGTTGGTTTTATCCGATAGAAAAATGGATTTACAGGTTCGGCGGTATCAAAAATGAAAATCAAACATGGAAGCAGTATGCAGGAGCAGTTCTGATCAGTAATTCAGTGATCTTGCTGATTACGTACATGATCTTTCGTTTCCAACATATTTTACCAATGAATCCAGCAGGGATCACCAATATGAGTCCTGATCTGGCATTTAATACAGCGATTAGTTTTATTACAAATACCAATTTACAGCATTATAGCGGAGAAAGCGGATTGTCTTTATTTTCACAGATGACAGCGATCATCTTTATGATGTTTGTATCGCCGGCAACAGGGATTGCAGTCGCTATTGCATTTATTAGAGGAATCACAGGTAAGCCACTCGGTAATTTCTTTACAGATCTCGTACGAGCAATCACACGAATCTTGTTACCATTAGCATTTGTGATGGCAATTGTATTTGTAGGATTAGGTGTACCGCAGACATTGCATACTTTAATCACTGCGCAGACGTTACAAGGAACAGAGCAACAGATTGGTACCGGCCCTATAGGATCATTTCTAGCGATCAAAGAATTAGGTAACAATGGTGGCGGATATTTTGGAGCCAACTCTGCTCATCCTTTTGAAAATCCGGGCGGATTCAGTAACATGTTACAGATGTTAATGATGTTACTTGTGCCGATGTCACTTCCATTTACGTATGGTAAAATGGTTGGCAACTCCAAACAAGGTAGAGTATTATTTGTGTCGATGGTAATGATGTTTGTCGTCATGCTTAGTGTATCTCTTGTTAGTGAATCTCAAGGGAATCCATTGATTAATCAATTAGGTATTCAACATCAGTCTGGATCGATGGAAGGGAAAGAAGTACGGTTAGGTGAAGCACAATCTTCATTCTACTCTGTCGTCACAACCGCTTCAGAGACAGGTGCTGTCAATAACATGCATGACACGTTGACACCTATTGGCGGATTGATTTCACTTGGGAATATGATGCTTAATACGGTATTTGGCGGTTCTGGTGTAGGGTTATTAAATATTCTAATGTATGCCATTATTGCTGTGTTCTTATCCGGTCTAATGGTTGGACGAACACCTGAATTTCTCGGTCGCAAAATTGAAGGTAAAGAAATGAAGCTGATTGCAGTCACATTGCTTATTCAACCTTTATTGGTATTAGCGCCAACAGCAATAGCTGTGATGACACAATCCGATACGATTTCTAATCCGGGTTATCATGGATTAACACAAGCGTTGTATGAATTTACTTCATCAGCTGCGAATAACGGATCAGGATTTGAAGGATTAGGCGATAATACACCGTTTTGGAATATTATGACCGGTGTCGTTATGTTTATCAGTCGTTATTTCTCAATGGTAACGTTGTTAGCTGTTGCAGGGTCATTAATGGCGAAAAAACCTGTTCCAGAAACAAGCGGAACATTGCGTACAGATCAAGCATTGTTCGGCGGTATGTTTATTATTTCTGTTATTTTAGTCGGTGCGCTTACGTTTTTCCCGGCAGTTGTACTTGGACCGATTGCAGAAATGCTAACGTTGTAAAAAGAAAAAGATACACTCATCTCATGATGTAAAATGAGAAAAATAAATGATTGTTACACAATGAGTTATAGATAGAATTCGAATATATAGCATTTATACAGATAAGTGCTAAGTGGAGGAACAATGTAATGAAAAGTAAATCATCAATGATGAGCCGGGACTTGATCTCCAAAGCGTTACAACAATCTGTGATCAAATTAAATCCTAAACTGATGGCACGTAATCCAGTAATGTTTGTAGTTGAAGTCGGTTTAATTATCAGTTTATTACTCATTTTTGTACCGAATGCTTTTGGCGAATCGGTTTCAACAGGATTCAATATAGCAGTAGCCATTATTTTGTTATTCACGATACTTTTTGCGAACTTTGCTGAAGCATTAGCAGAAGGTCGAGGCAAAGCACAAGCAGACTCGATGAAAAATACGCAAAAAGAAATTATTGCAAATCGAATCGAAGGTGAGCAAGTAGTAGCTGTATCGTCTACACAGCTTCGTAAAGGTGATGTTGTCAAAGTCGTACAGGGTGAAATGATTCCCGGCGATGGTGAAGTAATTAAAGGTCTTGCTTCCGTCGATGAATCTGCGATTACAGGTGAATCTGCTCCAGTCATTAAAGAAGCAGGTGGAGACTTTAGTTCTGTAACGGGTGGAACGATGGTAATTAGTGATGAGATCATTGTTCGTATTACAAGCGATCCAGGTGAATCATTTATGGATCGAATGATTAGTCTGGTCGAAGGAGCAGAACGTCAGAAGACACCTAATGAAATTGCGTTAAACACAGTATTGATAAGCTTAACAATTATCTTTTTGATGGTTGTAGTAACACTTCCTTTTATGGCAAGCTATTTAAATATTGTTCTTTCAGTTCCGGTATTGATTGCTTTGCTAGTCTGCTTGATCCCAACAACAATTGGTGGATTGTTGTCTGCTATCGGGATCGCCGGGATGGATCGGGTAACACGTTTTAATGTGTTGGCGATGTCTGGTAAAGCAGTTGAAGCTTCAGGTGATATCAATACGATTATTTTAGATAAAACAGGTACGATCACTTATGGTAACCGGATGGCTAGCGAGTTTGTACCTACAGAAGGTCATTCACCACAAGAAGTCGGCGAATGGGCAGCAGTTAGTTCTGCTTTTGACGAAACGCCTGAAGGACGTTCTGTTTTAGAATTGATGAAAAAGCAAAATTGGGAATATTCTCAATCATTAAGTGAAGGTGCTGAAATTATAGAGTTTCGCGCCGAGACACGGATGAGTGGATTGGATCTGGCAGATGGTCGTAAAGTGCGTAAAGGTGCTGTCGATGCGATAAAAAAATGGGTCAGTTCTCAAGGTGGAAATATTCCTAGTAATCTGCAAGCGAATAACGATGCTATTGCTTCTGCCGGAGGAACTCCGCTTGCTGTTGCTGTAGATCAGGAAATCTATGGATTGATTTACCTCAAAGATACGGTCAAAGCCGGGATGAAAGAACGGTTTGAACAAATGCGTAGTATGGGTATCAAAACGATTATGTGTACAGGCGATAATCCATTAACAGCAGCAACAATTGCCAAAGAAGCTGGAGTAGATGATTATATTGCTGAAAGTACACCGGAAGATAAAATAGCTGTTATTCGCCGCGAACAAGCAGAAGGTAAATTGGTTGCGATGACAGGAGATGGTACCAATGATGCGCCCGCACTTGCACAAGCGGATGTAGGGATTGCGATGAATAGTGGTACAGTAGCTGCCAAAGAAGCAGCCAATATGATCGATCTGGATTCTGACCCTTCCAAAATTATTGAAGTGGTTGCGATTGGTAAACAGCTATTGATGACACGTGGTAGCTTAACAACATTCAGTATCGCTAACGATATTGCTAAATATTTTGCAATCATTCCAGCGATGTTTATGGTAGCTATTCCGCAGATGCAAGTATTGAATATTATGAATCTACATTCACCTATGTCTGCTATTTTATCTGCGCTGATCTTTAATGCAATTATTATTCCGATTCTGATTCCATTAGCGATGAAAGGTGTCGCTTATAAACCAATGAGCTCGACCAAATTGTTACGTCGTAATTTGTTTATCTATGGATTCGGCGGTGTGGCAGTTCCGTTTGTCGGTATTAAATGTATTGATTTGATTATGCAGACTTTTTTATAAGCATACTTGTATACAGATGAAATGATGGCTTCTATCAATACCAATACGTTACTACTTAGAACCGAAGGGGAAGAACAGGTATGAAAACGGTATGGATCACTTTACGAACAAGCGTTATTTTATTTCTGCTCTGTTGTGTTGTCTATCAATTAGCAGTAACAGGAATTGCGCAAGCATTTATGTCCAAGCAAGCGGATGGCAGTCTTATTTATAATAGTAACAATCAAGTGGTTGGTTCAGCATTGGTCGGACAAGCATTCACTGAACCTCAATATTTTCAAGGACGGATATCAAGTATAGATTACAATGCAAATGGATCAGGATCGCCCAACTTTGCACCGTCTAATCCAGAATTACTGAAACGTCTCCAAGAATCTGTCAGCACATGGCAAAAGCAAAATCCAGATGTACCTGTAGCCTCATTACCTGTTGATCTGATTACCAATTCAGGGTCAGGACTAGATCCTGATATTAGCCCTGAAGCAGCGACTGCTCAGATACCAAGAATCAGTCATTTGACCGGGGTGTCCGCAGATCAGCTCCAAACATTAGTTCAACAAAATACGATGTCCAGACAGTTGGGGATATTCGGCGAACCTGCTGTTAATGTACTAAAACTGAATATGGCTCTTCAACAAGAGTTGTCTAAATCATGAGTACTTTTCGCCGCAAAACGCCTGAAGAATTGTTGCAAATGATCACCAAATTAAAGCAAGGACGTTTGAAGGTATATATCGGAGCCGTAAGTGGCTCCGGTAAAACGTACCATATGTTACGTGATGGTCAGATGCTTCGCCATGAAGGAATAGATGTTGTGATATGTGCAGTATCTACATTACAGCGTCCGGAAACGATGCAACAATTAGGCGATCTAGAACGCATTCCAAGTATCCATTGGATTAAAGAAGATAAGCAAGGACAGACATGGGAACAAAAAGATTTGAATCTGGAAAAAATTATTGAGCGCAATCCAGAAGTGGTATTGGTAGATCATCTGGCTCATATGAATCGACCTGAAGCACAACATCGGACACGGTGGGAAGATATTCGTTATTTATTAGAACATGGAATCAGTGTAATGGTTACAGTCAATGTGTATGAGCTGGAAGGTTCTGCTCAATTGGCACAGCAGTATATAGGTCGTGAAGTCGAATGTACTGTACCGTCAGATACACTACATCAAGCAGACGAAGTTCGCTTAATCGATGTTACCCCAGAAGTGATTTTGCAACGGTATTCTGCTGGTCTTTTGGATAATAGCAGTGATCGTGCTTTTTTTGAACGTGGAAATTTAGCTGTACTGCGTGAACTGGCATTACGTACTGTTGCTGAAGGGGTCGGTGGAACACTGGAGAAGCATCGTGCAGAACAGGGATTGACCGGCCCGACAGGAACAGCAGAGCGCATTATGGTATCTGTGCAATATCACTGGAATGGATCGATTTATATTCGGCGTGGCCAACAGATTGCCCGTCGTTTGAGTGGAGATTTGTTAGTGGTTTCTTTTCAAAATAAAGCACGCAAACTCAATCGTGAAGAAGAAACATTCAAACGTTCGATTCGTGAGTTATCTACGCAAGTCGGAGGGGTATTTGAAGAGGTTGCGATGATCTCCAAGCGCAGACTGCCAAGACAGGTAGTTCGTTATGCCAAAGAACATCAGGTTACACGCATTGTGTTAGGGCATTCACGTCAAAATCGCTGGCAAGAATGGATTAATCGCTCTGTTATTAATGGAGTCTTGTTAATGACACGTGATATTGATATTTTTTTGATGGCAGATCGTGCCGAGCAAGAAGGCGAACGTATTTTACCTGCCAAAACAACCAAATTACCTGCTATCAAAAAAGAAGATTCGTATCGCCGTTTACCTTCAGAAGAAATCGCCCGTCAAATCGATCATATTCGGCGCGGAACATTCAAAGTCTATGTAGGCGCTGCCCCAGGAGTCGGCAAAACATACACTATGTTACGTGAAGGCAATGAATTACGTCGGCAAGGGATCGATGTAGTGATCGGATTACTTGAAACGCATGGACGGCAAGAGACCGCAGATCAAGCCGCATCTTTGCCTTTACTTTCCAGACAAATTATCAAATATGGCGATCATCATTTAGAAGAGTTAGATGTGGAGCAAATCATTGCACGCAATCCAGAAGTGGTGTTAGTGGATGAACTTGCTCATACCAATGTACCTGGTAGTCGTAATAGCAAACGGTATGAAGATATTACAGAGTTACTAGCAGCAGGCATTTCCGTCATTTCTACTGTGAATATTCAACATCTGGAAAGTTTGAACGATGCTGTTGAACAAATCACAGGGATTCGTGTACGGGAGACTGTGCCGGATTCGATTTTACATTTGGCAGATGAAGTAGAGTTAATCGATGTAACACCACAGACATTACGCCAGCGATTACAAGAAGGCAAAATCTATGCGTCATCCAAAGTCGAACAAGCACTGAGTAACTTTTTTAAAATGGGAAATCTGATTGCATTGCGCGAATTGGCGTTGCGAGAAGTAGCCGATGATGTTGATGAACGATTAGAATCGTGGGAACGCAAAGATTCATTACGTGGACCTTGGCAAAGAGAAGAAATTATTTTTGTAGGTGTCAAATTAGATCATGAAGCAGAGCGTCTTATTCGGCGTGGATTCCGTATTGCTTATCGGCTCAAAGCCAAATTGATTGTGTCGTATATTCATATCGGTAGCGAATTTTCGCTGGCAGGTGCAATAGCAGATAAAGCAGATAAATTGCACCATTTAACAGTACGTCTAGGTGGAGAATTTGAGATTCAATATCAACCGCTACGTCAACGTCTAGCACAATCTATCGTAGAAGAAGCACAATCTCATCATGCAACACAGATGATTCTTGGACAGACAAGTACCCCACCTTGGAAAAGATGGGGCAGAGATTCGTTATTAAAAAAAGTGTTACGACATGCACGCAATATGGATATTCTGGTGGTAGCCGATCGAGAAAGTTAATCGTAGCGATCGAGGCAGACATAACTAATTTGTAAATAATTTATCTATTATATAGTACTTGCTGGTTACTCGATCTCAATATCCCCAGAAGAGGTGTTTGCTTTGATCGTATAGGGGCTGTTAGTGCTATTCGGTGGAACTTCAACATCACCTGAATTGGTATGTGCTTCATACGAACCTTCAAATTGATGATTGGTATGAATCTCAATATCACCCGATTGAGCAGAAGCTTCTACATTGCGTGCTCCTTTTTGCAGAGTGATCAATATATCACCAGATTGTGAATTGATATGCCCTTCGCCACCTAATTGTTGAATTTCAATATCGCCTGAGCTGGCTGTAGTCGTGACATCTCCATCTAAGCGCTGTGCATAAATTTCACCAGAACCTGATGATAGTTGCAAAGTATAACCTTGCCAGTGTTCTAAGCGAATATCGCCAGAGGACGTACTTAATTGAGTTGTTCCTTTTAAATCATAAGCTTTCACATCACCTGAACTGGTCTGGAGTTGTATATTGGTAGCTTCTACATTTTTGAGCGTTGTATGAGCAGAAGATACATCCATAGTAAATTGTTGTAATTGAGCCGGATCGGTTAAAGCCACAGTGATATGTTGAATAGCAGGTGTAATATCAAAGTGAAAAAAGTTAAATCCAGAAGTTGCTTCTTCTAAAGAAAGTTGTAACGTATCATTCTGAATAGTAGTCTGTTGTAATTGTTTCAAAATCGGGCGATCCAGCTTACCTTCAAATTGAACAGTATCTTTACCATTTGTACTTGCTACAAAATCCACCTGAACATCATAAGCCGAGTTAATATGTAATGTTTTCAATTGACCTACAGGTAATTCCCACATCTGTTTATGTACGATTGAATCTGGTTTACCACCTAAACCTAGATTATTAGCGCTTAAGCCAATAATACCAGCGATAATACAGATAAGACCAATAACGACACGTTTTTTGGTTCTTGTTTTCATATTTGTTTCCTCCAGATTCTTTGTATTCTTTCTAGTGCGTATAATAATTGTTAGTGAAATGAATAACAATTATTTATAGTTAAACAATTACTTTCCATATTGATCCGATCATACAAATAGTACAGTACTCTTTATAGAACAGTCAAAGATTATACCTGTAAAAGATAAATATAACAAAAGAGCAGAAAAAACTCCCTATCCGTAGAAGGGAGTTCATTTTCATGTATAAGATTATAGTTATAGTATTTAAAAATGTAACTTAGTACGTATTACGAACACCAACATTACTGAACATAGCATCAGTCCATTGACCTTTTACTGCATAGTTGACAGAAGTAACAGTTGGAGTGTTTGTACGCATACCGTTATAGATATTTTGTACATCAGCTGTATTTAATTCAATATTTAATGAAGGAATTACTGTTATCGCTGTTTTTTCTTCAGTAGTTGTTTTAGCATTTGGTGTTGTTGTTGCTAATTTAGCTTCTGTTGCTTTGAGGATACCGTTGTTGCTGTATACCCAATCCGCAGAGTAACCTAAAGTTTGAAAATCAGCGATAGGAAGAATAAAGTCTACACTATCTTTAAATAATGAAATATCTTGGCTTGTACCTGTTAATGTAGGAGAAACAGTGAATACACCAAGTGCTAGATCAGGTTTGATCGTTGCGATATCTTCATTAACATTTTGTACATAAGTTGCTAATTGTTCTGCTTTCCAAGTATTCCAAGTATTTAATTTGTTACTGTTGCTTTTAGTAAAATCAATCGTATCTGGATCAAATCCATTATCAGATTGAAAAGCATTACGAGTAGAATTATTCATATCAACACGATCCGTATCAAAATCCAAACCGCTTAATACTACACCATCTACATTGTAATTAGTCACAACTTCTTTAATAATCGAACGTTCATAGGTTTGCACATCTGGCTCAAAAGGATTTACATAGTACGTACTTCCGTTATTACCAGTGTAAGCTGAAAATCTACCTTTATCATTGATCGTACGCATTTGCCAAGATGAGTTTTTATCAATAGCTGCTTTATCCTGGAACTGTGGTACAACAGCATTGACTTTGATGCCGTATTGGTGAGCTTCTTCAATCACATCAGCCAGTGCATCAAATTCAGTAAAACCAGTAGCTTCTTTAACTAATTCGCTGTTATAGAAAGCATAACCAGATGATCCATTAACATCACTATCTTGTTTGACAGTCATATTGATTACAGATACATGGTTACGTACTGCTTGTTTGATAAAAGTATCAACTGTTGCTGCATTTGTGAAGTTAGCTTCAGTTTGTACAGTAATTTCAGTTGTAAAAGGAGTCACAGGAGCGACAGCTTCTTCAGCACTAGCTGTAGTTGCTTGCCAAGGGATAATTGTAAGAGCTAATAAAGCAGCAGATAAAGAATAAGTAAGTTTTTTCATAATAATTTAGATCCTCTCTGAAATACATGTGTATTTTTGCTGAAAGTAAGTTATTGTCAGTTATAAATAATGAATAGCTTCTCAATTCAATTATTTTCCTATACGCTCTTATCTTTCGTAACTATACCATTATAATATGAATAACCGATGAACGACACCATGAGAAGTCTATGTCAATTGTCGCATTTAGACGAAAAACAGACATAAAGGTGAAAAACATTCTTTGTTTTCCATGAGAATAATGAATTTTAGCCAAAATTGAAACAATTTGATTAGGTATACTATATAATACGTAACCTACAGGTAAAAAGTTTCACATTTTAATGATATTTTCAAAATAATTTTAAAAATAGTTACATTAGATCACAATAAGTTAGTTTATACATATAAAAGAGAACATAAAGTACGCGCAAAAAAACCTTTATAAGTTGATCGAAGTCTATAAGCACTTCAATCCTTATAAAGGTTTTTGATAGTGAGACGATAGAACAACGCTTATTCTTGAATCTCGATCAGTTCCAAATGCACATTAACCGTATCTTCTTCTGTTGCAAGCTTAGGTACAGAAGTCGAATAGTTATGAATACTTCCTTTGAAATGAAGATCGTGAGAAGGCACTTTAACCTCAAACGTCTGTCCGTATAAATGTGAAGTCACATCATGATACTCTTGATTACCCGTAATTACAAAATCAAAAGCGATCAGATGGTGGGTCTTATCTTGAATAGAATGACTCACTTGTTCATAACGAAACTGCGAAGCGTTCAATTGCAAAGTGTCTAAATAGACAGGAATCGTTTCTGTAGAACGAATAGTCATGGTGTACCAATTCCTTTCTAATTTTTAAAAATTAAAGTCTAATAGGATATTCTCTATCATAACAAATAATAAAGTTTAGAGCCAGATAAGGTTGTATATTATTGTGTGCTCGATTCATATCTGTATAAATTCGATATGAGCTAAATTTCTATTACATTATTAATATTGATACCAGCTAACAAAATGAGTAAATATCTTATTTTTTATAAAAATTATTCGTTATTAGATTAAGAAGAAAAGTTTCATTTTTTTAAGTATGAGACTTAGCGCTGTTTTGCTCAGCAACTTTTGAAATAATTTCTTCTATAGAAAGAATACCTAGATCTGCACCACCATGTTGACGAACAGAAGCGCTATGAGCATTCTTCTCATTTTCACCCACAACTAAGATGTAAGGTACTTTTTCCATTTGAGCTTCACGCATTTTGTATCCTAACTTTTCGTTACGGATATCGATCTGCACACGAATCCCGACTTGCATTAATTGTTGCTTCACCTGTAATGCATAATCAATGTAATGTTCAGATACAGGTAACAACTTGATCTGTATAGGAGCTAACCAGACAGGGAAAGCACCGGAATAGTGCTCTGTTAGAATACCTAGAAAACGATCGATCGAACCGTAGATCGCGCGGTGAATCACGACCGGACGATGCTTGAGATTGTCTTCACCAATATAAGTAAGATCGAATTTTTCAGGCATTTGAAAATCAAGCTGGATTGTACCGCATTGCCAGCTACGCTTGAGCGCATCTAGAATATGAAAGTCAATTTTAGGACCGTAAAAAGCACCATCACCTTCATTAAGTGTATACTCAATTCCGCGATGATCAAGAACATTACGTAATGCTTGTTCCGCCTGATCCCACAACTCATCTGCACCCATATAATCTGCTGGACGAGTCGATAATTCGATTTTGTATTCAAATCCAAATACTTTATACATATCATCGAGAAGTGTCATCGCTTGATTAATCTCATCTTCAATCTGATGAGGCATAGCATAGATATGAGCATCATCCTGACAGAAAGTGCGTACACGCATCATACCGTTAAGCGCACCGGAGAACTCGTGCCGATGCACCTGACCGAACTCCATCATGCGAATAGGCAGTTCACGATAAGAATGAAGATCATTTTTATAGATCAACATATGTCCGGGACAGTTCATCGGTTTGAGTGCAAAAGCTTCAGCATCAACAGGAGCAAAATACATATTATCTTTGTAATGATCCCAGTGACCGGATTGTTCCCAAAGTCGTTGATTCATCATGAGCGGTGTACGCACTTCTTGATAACCATTTTTCAATTGCATCTCACGTGAAAAGTTCTCCAGTTCTGTACGCAATGCCATTCCTTTAGGCAAGTAAAATGGCATCCCCGGTGCTTCTTCTGAAAACATAAACAAATCGAGTTCTTTGCCTAATTTGCGGTGATCACGTTTTTTGGCTTCTTCTAGCATATGAAGATGTTCATCTAATTGAGCTTTTTTCGGAAAAGCTGTGCCATAGATACGTTGTAGCATTTTTCGATTAGAATCACCACGCCAGTATGCACCAGCAACATGTAACAATTTGAAAACTTTGATTTTGCCAGTAGAAGGAAGATGAGGCCCACGACAAAGATCGAAAAATTCACCTTGTTCATAGATTGAAATTTCTGCGTCTAGCGGTAGATCGTGAATTAATTCTAATTTATAAGGATCATGGATGTCTGTAAAAATAGCTATCGCTTCTGCACGACTAACGACTTTACGGACAATAGGGAGGTTCTCGTTGATAATCTTATGCATTTCTTTCTCAATATCATGCAATTGTTCTACAGATAAAGGGTTAGCAATATCGATATCATAATAAAATCCATCTGCAATAACAGGGCCAATACCAAGCTTTACTTGTTGATCACCGTATAGACGCTTAATAGCTTGTGCCATCAGGTGAGCAGTACTATGACGATACATAGCCAAACCTTCTGGATCATCCAGAGTGATGATCTGAGCAGCACAGTCTTGATCAATTATAGTATTGAGATCAACCAGCTTGTTATTGATCTTGCCGGCGATGGCTTGCTTACCAAGACTTGTACTGATCGAAGATGCGAACTGAGCAATCGATACAGGTGAATCTACAGAACGGATGGAGCCGTCAGGTAAAGAAATGTGAATAGACATGATAGATTCCTCCAACGTATTAGAATGTAAGCGCAAAAAAGCACACTGTCCCAGAAAGGGACGAGTGCGCTTGGCTCGTGGTTCCACCCTAATTTGACCTCTCTGTAGAAATAGCTAAAGACGCTATAATCATGCAGAGAACAGTCCTCATTGGAATCCATTAACGGGGATTAGGCGGTACGATCTAATAAGATAATCACAATGTATTATCGGTTCAATCATACGGCTACAAAGGGGTAATTACACATTTGTCGACTGAAAAAGCTCTCAGCAATCGCTTTTCTCTCTGGGCAGCGCATAAAGTGAATCATGTCTTTGGTCAAAGCCTGATATAAGTTGGGATGTGTTATTGATTCCTGATTATAGGAGTGTAATCGTAAAAGGTCAAGATTAAATTATTAGTCTATATTTTTTTAGCAAAGTTACAATTATATTAAATATTAATTATAGTATAAAAATAAAGAATTTTAATGTCGTATAATGGAAGTAAATATAACATATATTAATTATTCATTTACTTAATTTAATATAAATCGCTCTAAATACAGGTATATTAATACTTTTTATGGTAAATAAGATTTTTATTGACAATAATTAAAATTTAATCTAACATGATAAATAGATAAATTCTTCCATGGAAATTTATCTAAAATAAAACTTAAGAGGAGTGTTTACTTATGGAAATGGAAAAAATCGTTAATTTGAAAGATCAAGAAATCGAATTGGATTTGGAAGTTTATGAGGTAGATTCTTCGACAGTTTTAGAGAATATGGGCGCATCTAATGGCACAAATTCATGTTCCGTGGTAGTTAGCACATAAAATAATTAAACGTAATAGATACATGAACAAATAAACGTAATGCTCAGTTAATTTAACTGGGCATTACGTTTATCTAAATAATGGATATATTTCAAATCTAATTAAAATCATATGAGGTGATTAGATTGGTACATATGACTGATTCTTATTTTATAAGAAGACCTGTTTTATCTTTTCTCAACTTAAAACATTTATATAGTTTAGATTCTAAGCATTTAGAAAAACATGTGTTGGAAATTATTAAAGATGATATTTACATGGAACGTATTCTTATAGCTAGTCCAGAATTATATAAAGAATTAAAAAAAATTAATAGTGCAGAGAAAAATATCAATAAAAATATTATAGAGAAATGTTTAAAATATTTAATTAGAATGTCTTCTAGAAGTATGCCCTTTGGTCTATTTTCTGGAGTAAGTCCATTAACTTTTGAACATTCTGATAGTAATCCAACATCATTTAAAAAAGTGAGAGTATCTATTGAATGGTTAAATATTGTAACTAGCTTGATAGAAAGTAATACTACTACAAGTTCAAATATAGAATTAGAAATAAACAGTTTAACAAGAGAAATTGAGCAAAATTTGATTATAGATCGGTTAGTTAACAAACAATTAAAAAGAACTGAAATAAAAATAAATAAATTCATTTCTGTACTAATCAAATTTATTGAAAAGCCCAAATCTATTAATGAAATTTTGATTCACTTAAGTGATGGTAGCGATCATCAAAAGAACAAAATATTAAATCTTCTTAAATTGCTATTAAATCATGATATTTTGGTGAGCAATATAAGACCAGAATCAATTGCGATAAAAAAAGATGTGTTAGAATCGCTAATCTCAAAATGTGATGAAAAGGAAGTTCTTTATTTTGAGCTGAAGGAAATTGCAGAACTTATTCAAAAATACGAAAATACAGAGATTGGAAAAGGTATTTCTCTTTATAATGATTTAGTTAAAAAAATGAGTTTGATTTGTAAACATAAAAGATATATTGTGGTTGATCTTTTTCTTGATAATAAATTAAGTGTTTTGAGCAAAGATATAGGTGAAAAAGTTCTTAGAGATACAGAGTTTTTAAGTTTTAATCTTTATTCATATCAGCAAAATTGGCAACAATATTTCGAAAAATTTATTGAAAAATATGGATACTATAATGAATTACCATTATTGGATTTATTAGACCCGGATTATGGTTTAGGCAAAATCGATTTTAATAAACATACTACCAAAAATACAATGTTATTAGAACGCTATATGCTTTCTAAAATACAACAAGCCAATATAGAAAATAAAGATATTATTGAATTGACAGAAATAGATAAAAAAAATTTTCGGAATATGAATAGAGATCCAATAAATTTTAAACTGAAAGCAGATTATGATATTAAATTTGGGATAGTAGAAGAACAAGGAGAACAAAAATTTATATTAGATGAGCAAAATTTCAGTTTGAGAAAAGGTTCATTTACAGGTAGATTCAAATCTGATTATGAATACACATGTATAGATCAATCAAATCAAACCTATATTCAGGCAGAGCTGAATGCAGTTCCTGATAATTACGCAGACATTGGAATTACGTATAATGCTCCATCATTTCAAATCAATATCACTTCAACTAGCCAAATAGATCCAAAAGATCGAAATATAAATGTGAAGGATTTATATGTTGGAGCGACTCCCTCAGGGTTATATATTAAAAGTCTCAAATTAAATAAAGAAATTATACCTGTGACCACTCATTTGCTACAGTATATTAATTTTAATGAAAATCCTGTACTTCTATTTTTAGCAGAATTCAGTAATTACAAATATAGTATGCCTCGAAACCTAACATTTCCTAGTCTCTATACACTAAATTATATTCCAAGAATAGAATACAAAAACATTATTATTTCTCCTAAACGGTGGAATATTTTGTGGGAAGATATGAATTCATATATACAAAATAACAATTGCACAGAGATGGAATTTTTAGAATGGTTTATAAGTTTGTATAGCGTAGATGATGTAGTTCATATTTTAGATGGTGATAAAAGGCTACCTATTTATGTAAAAACAGAATTAGGTATTTCTTTTTTGCTAGTTAAATTAAAAAAGTTATCTTCAACAAAAATCCTTACACTGATCGAATCTCCCGAATTAAAATCTAACATGCAGCCATTTATAGGCGATTATATTATTCAGGTTTTAACCGATGAAAAAGAAAATATGATTAAACCTTATAGCATGGGTACACCATACTCATCTCAATGGGCTACCCAATGGAAGAGTTACTATATTTATTACAAGGAAAATAAAAGATTATCAACCATCAGAATATGTATAGATTATTTAGAAAATGATGGAATTAAGCAGTATTTTTATCTGGATTATATAGATGAACAAAAACATTTGAGAATTCGTTATAAATCATCAGAGAAAGATAATGAGGTTTCATTTGATAATTTTTTACTAAGTTTGATTCAAGACAACAAAATTAAATCATTTAGTAAACATTTATTTTTACCAGAATATAATCGTTACGGAGGAAAAGAACTTTATTCGACAGCTTACTATTTGTTTGAATTAGAATCAAAATGGTTTTTTAAAGCCATTAAAAACGATATGTTTAAAAATAAAACAGATCAAGAAATCGGAATAATGATGTGTATTATCACAATTTTAACAATGCATAATCATTTTGAAGAAGGATTACATTTCCTCAAGACACTTCACACTCAACAACAATTATCACTAAAGGTATTTAAAAAAAATAGAGATTATTATGTAAATTTAGGTATTGAAGCTATCGCTATATTTAATGATTGTGAAGATTTAAAAGAATTGGGGAAAGAAAGAGCTAATTATGTTCAATTGATTAAAGAACATCATAGTTCAGATCGAGTACATTATACTTTACAGAGTTTATTGCATATGACGTTAAATCGAATCATCGGAGTACAACTAGATCTAGAAAAAGAAGTTTATGACTTATCAGAACCGATCTTTTTTAATTTAAAAAATCTAATAATGGATAAAAGGAGAGTTGAAGATGCAATGGTATGAGATTAAATGTTACACCAATGCTAGCATAATGCCTCCTTTTATCAACTACATTCGCCACTTGATATTTAACGAACAAAATATATCTATAAAAAAAAGTTGGCAAAATGGATATCATATTCATGTATTTGGATTTATGAATGATGACAAGGCAAGACAGATCGAAGAAGATTTTAATACATTACTATCAGATTATCCTCCTTTAAAATACGATGAGAAAGAATTTAAAGAAAAATATAGTAAAATTTCGATAATTACAGCACAACCTGAAGCTTTAGATTCTATTTTACAAAATCAAGTAATTTTAAAACTTAAAAATGCTGAAGATGATTTTGAAAATGAAAAACAGTTAGAGCTTTATTTGAATATTCATAAAGTATTTGATAGACAGTACGGCAAATATTATTTTGGTGATATGCAAATTGAAAATATTATTGAAGATATATATTCGTTTATAGATGAGCTTCCTCATACTATTTTAAATAAAGAGAAAAATCTGATATCTAACGGATATATATCTCATAATTCGCATTTTATTGGATTTTTGAATTCTTTAAAGCAAGAACAACGTTCTACTATTACTAATCAATTTGAGCAAAGAAGAGCTGAATATATTCATCAATTTCTCGAAAAAAGGGTTGAACATAAATCATTGTTTCATCAGGATTTAGAAGCTATTTTTTTAAAAATAACAAAATTGGTTGAAGCAAAAGCCATTAATTTTTTATCCCCCAAAAAAGTAGAAGATATTACATCTAAATTACCTCGGTATAGTAAAAAGCATGCAGAAGTTTTTGGATCAGCTGAATTATTAAATCAAACTTTGTATGATCCAGTCTTATGCACGAATAAATGGATATTAAATGTTCTTTATGAAAAATTAGTTATTCTTCAAATTCGACCTATTGATAAATTTTATATGAATTATTTTCTTAGCAGGCTCATTTTTAATCAATCTTCTTTGGAGGTGTGAATATGAAAATCATTCTAGAACCTAGTTTGTATATTATGGAAAATGAAATCGATTTTTTTATTACAACTCAAAGCATCAATTTAAAATTAGTACTGAATAAACAGCAAAGATTAAATGTCTACACATTTATCGAAAAAATAAAAAGGAATCAAGGAAAAAATATAGATACTTTAGACTTAAATATATTTGAAAATAAAATGTTAGATTTATTTTTAAATAAAGGAATTGCTTGGAATAAAGAAATTGAAACTGATTTAAAAGCAAAAGAAAGCCTACCATTTAATAAAATTTATGGATCTTTAACCTTGCTTCATATTTTAAAAAATCATTTTAAGCATAATAGTCAAATAAAAGAATCAAATCACGAATATTATATTCATTTTGAAGAACTGAAACATAGGCAAGCCTCTATTTATTTGTATCAAGGAAATGAGCAACTATACATCTCTCCCATATCTATCGAAGAAGCAATACAAGTTAACTGGAAACCGATTTATGAAGAATATGCTGCTTATTCATTTTTAGAATTTATTCAAAACAATAATTTGCAAAAATTAGAAGAGTTTATTATTAAAATGGATTTGTCTATTTATACTCAAACTATTGAATACTTAACTTATACGAGTATTAATGAGAAAAATTTTATTTCTAGTATAAAAGCAGATCCAATCTTATCTAATTATCAGCTGGAAATAGATCACGAAAATTATTTCCCATTAATTTATCTTCAGTACTATTCAATTAAAAATGAGCAAGAAAAATTTCATGCTATAGGTTTTGATCAGCAAGATGCTTTACGTAACCTGGTATTTCTATTAATGGAAAAATCGAATGATAATAATATGCATATTCTAAATCCCTATTGTGAAAAGTACTTACTAGAGCAAGATTCTTTTCTCAATAAATATATCAGTACTGTACTTAATATAAAAGGAAAAGAAATAACAGAAAAGCAGATCGGAAACTATAGAAAGAATGCTGAAAACACTTGTTGCATGAACTCATTATTTATTTCTTATATGTTAAATCATAAGATAGGGGAGGGAAATAATGAGCTTGATTATTTATGGGCAGCACATTGAAGAATTAATAGAACAATGTATCAATAAAGTAAATCATTTATTGATGGTTGAAGAATTAAAATCAGCTCTCAATGTAGAAATGATACTATTGCAAGATCATATTTATATTAGCAACAGTCAAAATTATATAAATGAAAAAATGAATCAAAAATCAAAAAGAAATGCTATGTATAATTATTATCATCAATCTACAGAAGATATCTATAAGCATATTTATTATTATTTTGTTCATCAAGAAAGATATTCTTTTATTTCTATTGATTCTTGTTGTATTCAGATGGAGATCAAATATCCTATTCGAGAAAATGAACTGAAAAATCATTCATCCTATAAGCGATTAGATTCGCAAGTTAGAATGGATGAACTTAAATATTATTTAATGGAATATAAAGCAGGATATATTATTAAAACGGATGGTAATAATATTTCTATCATGAATAGAGAATATTCTTTAATTGAAGGATTCGGATATGAATTCGATAAAAATATGGCTTTAAAAAAAGCATTGTTTGAATATCTTGAAAGGTGTATGGCGTCTTATGAATTGAAAGGTAAAATAGTAGACACTTACAATAATCTCAAAAGTCAGGCGATCAATCCAGAAGTCTTTGGTCTATATAATAAAAAAAACAGAAAGTTAGCTTCTTATGAACCTGATCTTATTCTTGAATGGATAGAAGCCAAGTCATTGATAAATAATCATTCCATTTATATACCAGAGCAGTGGGCTCAATATTTGAAAAAAGATATATTAAATCAATATGTATATGATAGTTCTAATGGATCAGCCATAGGTAATACGTATAAAGAAGCGAGCTTGTTTTCTATATTAGAAGCAATTGAAAGAGACTTATTTATGCAGAACTGGTTCTATACTCATAATTTTAAACGAATAGAGTTTGATTCTGCTAAAGAAATGTTTTTGCAAGGAGCAGAGTTATATTTCCAACAGTTAGGTTATGATTTAGAGTTTTATTATATGGAAAATGCTATGAGCATACCAGCGGTCTGGTGTCTTATTCGCAGTAATGATGTGCAAAATAATTTGTATTCAATTACAGGGCTTGGTTGCCATCTTCATATTGCACATGCTATAAAAGCAGCGTTTTTTGAAGCCTACAAAGCATTTGAAGATTTAATAAATCAAGATCAAGTGAAACTATTAGCAGAAATTCAGAGAGTAGAAAAGATTAAAGAAATTGATAAAGTGATGGATCATTTATATTACTTTCTTTCTTACGAAAGTAAAATGGTTATTGAGAAAAAGCTTAAAGGAATAGAGTCTATTTATTACTCTAAATTACTATCTAATTCCTATGAACACATCGATATCGAAGAAGAGCTGAAAAATTTGTTGAATAAAGCATCTACTTGTTATGAAGATATTTTGATTGTTGATCAAACTAATGACTTTCTGGAAAAATTCTCTTTGCATTGTACAAAAGCTATATTAATTGGAAGCATACCGTTAGATTTTACTACTCATTTTATTCGACCGTATCACAACGTATCAGATGAAAAAATAAAACAAAAAAATATACATCCACTTGCATAATATGGAGGGCTAACATGCAATTCACTATAAGGGATTACATTCGAGAAATTTCATCATATTACGGAGAAAAAGATGTATATCAAAATTTCGGCTCTAATTGTGATGAATACACTCTTATAAAAGAATTTGAAATGCCAGTTATACAGCAAATGCCTATTTCTATCATTCAAACTTTACTTGCATCTAACAGCTATATTCGTGCTACTGAGGAAACATCATTCAAAATTCATAAAGGATATCCTTCTCCACGAAGTTTGTATCCTCTTCAATTATTTTTTTCATTAGGCGAAGGAATATTTCTAAAAAATAATGAAGTTGATACTACTCAAAATTATTTTAAAAATGAAAATGTAATTATTGAGCCTGGAAGTCTCATATTAGAAGTAGAAAATAAATATCCAGAATATTACTCTCATATTCGTAAAACGTTATCTACTTTAGAGATGGGGCATTTATTATATAACATATTGTATATAGCCAATCTATTAGGTATTAATTATTCGTTAAATATAGCAGAGAATCGTATACTACTTATTCATCCTCAAAGCATTGCTACAACTGATAACATTAATTACAGCAGATTAGAAAAATTTAATCAATCATGTCAACTTAGGAGCAGTGGGCCTTATCGATTTCGTATTTTAAATACATCTATAAACTATAATGGTTCTCCTCAAAAGTTAACTCGAAATTTAAATAATATATGTACAAATATGTATCAATTTTTCCAACTTGAATCTGAAAATTCTATACAAGCACTTGTTTATCATAATGATGGATCAGGAAAATTTGTATGTGAAAATCAATCATATTCTGATTTGAGTTACCAAAAAGTAAACAAAATTTATCCGCATATTAATTTTTATGGTGTATCTTTTTTTGTTTTTTTTCTGTTGGATCATACTGTATTAACTGATGAAAATATAACGGGGCATTTATTAATGTTGGGTTATTTAGCTCAATTTGTTTGTCTTCAATTTTTAGGTGAAGATAAGTTTTGTAGACCTATTAAAAGTTTTGATATGAATACTGTTGAAAGTATATTAGGTATAGATGGTGCTCAGTACACTTCATATTATTTACTTGTTGCAGGAAAAGTTGACTAATTTCTAAAATTAACTTTATAAGTTCAGTCTTGCAGAACAGTATCTATAGGAGGTCAATATGGTTACACAAACAAGTTGGACAAAAATTTTTAAATTCTCATTACCTATGACCTTTATTGGTATCTTAGATTTAGGACTTATTTTGATTGATTTTTTTTGGATTTATGTTCTTATTGGTAATACAAATGCAATGGCTTCTGTCAGGGTATCTTCATCAATTGTTGTTATACTAGAATCTGTAATAGTAGCTGTGATTTCTGCTTTGATGGTATATATTAGTCAACATTCCGGTGCAGGAAATTTGAAGCAGGCGAGAAAAGGAATCAATACTGCATTTTCTTTCTCAATTTATGGTGGCATTTTAATGAGCATTATAGGTTTTTTGTGCATACCATTATTAATAAAATTGTTTGGAATTAATGATGCGTCAAGGATTTACATACAAGACTATTTAGGGATGTATTTAGTAGGCTATGTTATCGTAGCACTTAATAACCTTTTACTATTTCTACCTCGTTATTTTCAAAAGATTACTATTATTTATAAAGCATTAGGCATAACTTTTGCGGTTAATTTTATTGCTTCTCCTTTATTGATGATTCTATTTTCTATATTGCATTATCCTGTGATTTCAGGGGCTGCACTTGGAACTATTTTAGCTAATCTAGCATGTTCTTTATATTTAATTTGGAAGCTATTTTTGAAAGATTTTCTTGGAATTGGATTATCCAAAAAAGACTTAACTATTAAATTCAAGTATAAACTACTTATCGAAAATAAAAACTATATTGGATCTCAAGTATTAACAGGTATAACCTTTAATTTATCTAGTTTTTTATATATTTTGATCTTATCATATTATCCATCTAATATTTTTAATGTATATGCGCTTGGTTCATACGCTTTTACTTTTTTTGGAATAATTGCGAATAACTTTTCTGCTAGCCTTATACCTATGGTATCTCAAAATGCTGGTGCTAAAAAATTCGATGAGACTAAAGAACTTGTTCGTAGAATGCTTATGATACTGGCTATATACGGGTTTACTATAGCTATCTTTATTATGATTGCACGTAATTTTATTGGACATATACTTTCAAAAGAAGAAAATCTACAAGTATTATTTTCTAGTTATTTTTTGTTTTACTCTATACCTTGGGCATTTAACATCTTGGCAACTGTTTTTATTTTTGTGACTGCTGGTTCGGGAGACTCTAAAGGGAGTATGATTCTAACAATAGTTAATATGTATGTTCTCGTTATTACAGGCTTACTAACAATTCCTTACTTTTTCTATACTATGTCTACCGGTGTATTTTTTGCACTAGGAATGATTCAAATTCTTACCTTTTTATTTTCAATGTTTTATTATTTAACAGGAAGGTGGACCAAAGCTTCTCTTATCAAATCTAAAGAACAAGAAGAAGCTCTTGTAAGTACGTGATACACCTATTTTTAAACGTTTATATTTAAATATTATGATAGTTACTCTTATTATGTTTATAATAAGCATAATAGATTCATAGTAAATATTAATAATATTTGAATTTATCAACAAAGGAGTACTAGACGATGAAGCTGAACTGTGCCATTCTTGATGATTACCAGCATGTTGCCGAGCAGATGGCAGATTGGTCAGTAATCGAATCGCAAGTGAATATTGATAGTTATCACGAATATTTTGAAGATCGAAATGAATTGATTGAAGCGATTCAGGATTATGAAATTCTAGTCATTATGCGTGAACGGACGAAGTTTCCAGAAGACGTACTTCGTAAATTGCCTAATCTTAAACTGCTGATTACTACAGGCATGCGCAACGCTTCGATTGACCTCAAAGCAGCAGGGAAATTAGGAATTACAGTCTGCGGAACACGAGGAAAAGGAGCTGCACCGACTGAATTAACATGGGCGCTTATTTTAGGATTGTCCCGTCATTTGATCCAAGAAAATGAATCGTTTCGCAACAATGGAGCATGGCAAAGTACGATTGGAATCGGATTACAAGGGAAAACATTAGGGCTATTGGGATTAGGTAAAATCGGGCAACAAATGGCTACGATCGGGCAAGCGATGGGAATGAACATTCTGGCATGGAGTGAAAATCTAACAGCTGAACGAGCAGAGGCGGCTCATGTGCAATTAGCAGCTTCTAAAGAAGAACTATTAGCTGAAAGCGACTTTTTATCGATCCATCTGGTACTTAGCGATCGCACACGCCGAATAATAGGAAAAGCCGAATTAGCTTTGATGAAGCCTTCCGCATACTTGATCAATACTTCACGTGCAGGCATTGTCGATCAGACTGCAATGATCGAAGCATTACAAGATGGGACGATTGCAGGAGCTGGATTAGATGTATTTGATACAGAGCCTTTACCGTCAGATCATATATTACGCAAATTACCCAATGTATTAGCAACACCGCATATTGGATATGTATCCGATGATAATTACAAATGCTTTTATAAAGATGCTGTGGACAATATTGTAGGATATCTTAATAACGATATACAGCGAGAACTAATCTATGTGCGAACCTAAACGATATTCAACATTACAATGGATATCATTTTAAATAATAGTTAAGAAAAGTACTATTTAATATCTATTTTGCCAATTGATGTTGGAAATGAACTTGTAAATATCGAAATATTATATATGAAAAGTCTGGAATTGTAGATATCACTTTGCTCGTGAAAAAGTGGTATTTATAGTTTAAGGCTTTTTTAGTATGAACAAATTGATCAGATGAATAAATCATAATTTTTGATACAAAATATATATTTACAACACTATTAAAATTATTTCAACATATGAAAAATTCACAATAATAAAATCAAAATAAAATCACCCGTGATACACAGCATAAATAACTCACTGTTACGCTCCTGCACGTATCAAAAGCTAACTAATCTTAACGATAAAAGCAAACAAAAAACTGCCACATTATTGATTAATCATAAGTGGCAGTTTTTTATTAAAAACGTATAGATATAAATGATACCTTAAATCTCACAATGTTTACAGGATGATCGTTACACCATATTACAAATCGCAAAAAGGTAATTACTTAGAATCTCCATTCAAATAATTGAAGAATGGCCCATCTACCCAGAATTGATAACTATCCACTTTGAGCGAAGGATCAAGCGCTTTGAAGCCAGCAGCCACATCAGCAGATTTTTCTTTCAAAGAGAATGATTGTACATAATAATTGCCCTGAGTGATTTTGTTATTGCTAATCACGTCATAGTCTTTGATTGCTGTCTGAGAATAGTAGAGCGGTTGCCACCAAGAGTTATAGATCAGACCTTTTTGATCTTCACTATCTTTTTTCGCATAAGCTAGAATGACTTTTTGGAATTTATTTTTGTCAGCACTATTAGCAAATTCAAAAGCCAAATCGTATTCTTTAGCATTAGCGATATAGTTGCCATTAGCAATCTGAGACACATGATAATCCTCAGTTGATTTAGGCTCGCCCCATTCTTTCAAATAAATAAATGCAGATGTTTTCGGTTCAAATTGTACTTTGGCAGAGATCCCTTCACTACGTAACAAACCAATCAATTGAACAGCATGTTTGATATCATCATGACCGTAATTTAGAGATAGTGAGTCTATAAAATTAGCTTCATAACGGCTATCTTTGACATTGTAACCAGTTACCAAGTTTTCTTCTAACGCTTTGTTCGCTAATTCTTGCAATTCTGGTGCTTGAATTAAACGTGACGTGTTATAAGCATCTTGCAATTTGGCATAGATATCATCATCACTGGTGTAACCGAGATAGTGTTTGTATTGCCCTTTAAATTGCAACACCTGTCCAAGCAATGTCTCTACAAATACAGGTGACGGAGAAGTAGATTGTGATGCAGTTACAGCTTTATACAGAGATTTCGGCAATAAACCACTGTCTACAGCTACAGCCAGTTCTTGACCTGTTTGGGTCGATACAGAAGTTGGTTTGATCGCCAGCTTGGCAAGCGCTATTTTTACTTTAGCCGGAGGATATGTATACGCCAGTTCCTTGAGACCTGCTGCTTTGACAGCGAAATAAACAGCGGTACGTGCGTCTAACTTTTGATTAGGATGAACAGTAGTACTGGAGAGGATACCATTCTCATACAAAGCAGTGGCTGCCTTATATAGCTTATGGCTAGATGGGACATCAGTAAATGTAGCATCCGAATTTTCTGGAGTTAATTGAAGTGCTGTAGCAAGATCTTGAATATACTGCCCACGACTAATCCCGTTCGCTACTGAAATATTAAATTTGGATTGTAAAAATTGTGAGTATTCCGAAGCGCTAATCTCATGCTGTGCGACAACCGCAGTAGCTGCATAACTGGTACTGTTGTATAACACAGGTGAAGCGATAACAGAGACAGCAAGTGTCCAGGCAATAACTGATTTACGAACAACTGACTTTTGTAAAAATGCTGTAGAAAATGGTAACATTCTTAATCCCCTCCAATTAATTACATAAATCCTATAGGTTTTATGAGAAATATTATTCTGAATCATAATATGGAGGATACGAACTGTCAATCAAAATAAATGTGATCTATTGAATAGAAGATATTAATGACCAATATTAGAATAATAATCATAGATTTATCTAACATAATAGTTAATTTGTACAATAAAATACTTACTCTAAAAGGGAACACACTGAATACAAAGATTATATGGAGTGCTTCTATAATTGGAAAAGGCTACAAAACTATGGGATCGTGCTGTAGATTATTATGCAGATTTTGATGAAAATCTTGATCGTTTACAGAAGCGTGCTAGAGACTGGAAAAACTATCAGTCTACGAATTAAATCAAATTATTAAATTAAAAAAACTCGCTATTTAACCCAAACATTCTTTCACAACAAGAATTCAGGCAGTAGCGAGTTTTTAGTTGTTTATAATATCGGAGAAAGCAGACGAGCGAACGATTCGAGCATTCGTTGATAAAGTGGACGATTCTCATAATCAGCCAGTGTAAGAACTTTGCTATCCAAGATATCTTGTAAAAAGAGTTCTTCTAGCTTGGTCGCTGTTTCGCTATCATAGACAATCGCATTCACTTCAAAGTTCAGCTTATAACTACGAATATCCATATTTGCGGTACCGACCGAAGCAATCGTACCATCAATCACCATCGTTTTGGCATGCAGAAATCCTTTTTCATACAGATAACAACTAACATTCAGTTCTAACAATTCACGTAAATACGAGTAAGAAGCCCAGTAGACCATTTGATGATCTGGTTTTTTGGGGATCATTAGATGCACTTGAACACCGGAAAGCATTGCCGCTTTGAGCGCAGTAATCATACTTTCATCCGGTATAAAATAGGGTGTCTGAATCATAATACTTTTTTTGGCTTCATAGATCATTTTGATATACGAATACTTAATCGTCTCCAAGCTACTATCCGGGCCACTAGATACAATCTGCATTCCGATTTTACCAGTAAATGGCTTGGTTACAGCAAATAGTGAATAATCTTCAGACATCGGAGTATTCAGTGCCAAATGCCAATCTCGCAAAAAGTGAGTCTGCATTTGCAAAATAGACGAGCCTTCTACACGTAAATGAGTATCACGCCAGTACCCGAATCGTTTGACTTTGCCTAGATATTCATCGCCCACATTGAAGCCACCGATATAACCACAATCTCCATCAATAATGACTAATTTGCGATGATTTCGATAATTTAATTTAAAATTAACTTTGGGAATACTAGGTGGGAAAAAGGCAGCAGCTTGACCACCAGCTTCACGTAATTCATGGATAAATTTTTTGTTAACTTTGGAACTGCCCCACGCATCATAAATTAATCGTACAGTAACACCTTCGCGCGCTTTGGCTGTAAGGGCATCAATTAACTTGCGACCCAATTCATCCCGCTGAATAATATAATACTGGATATGAATATACTGCTTGGCGTTAGCAATATCTTCAAATAAAGCATCAAACTTTTCATTACCATCTGCAAAAATACGAACAGCATTATCCTGTGTATACAGTGCATAATTACTAATCAAATTCATATGCACTAATTCATGATAACGACCGATTGAAGGATCATTAAACGAGAAACTTCTGGAATGAAATTCTTGACGCTGATCTTCTACAACGGATTCAATAATCGACCTGAATTCTTTGCGCAATCTAAATTTTTTGACCCGACTCAAATTCTGACCAAAAAATAAATAGACAATAAACCCAACCACCGGTAAAAAGACCAGTATCATTAGCCATGCCCATGTAGCTCCAATATTGCGTCTTTCCAAAAACACAATAAAAAGAGCGAAAAAGATATTAATCGCAATAAAAATCCAGGAAAGATGCGATAAAATAGACATTCACCGTTTCCCACCTTAACTATGTAATAGAGTTCAACATTCAGCATACCAAAAAATAAGATATTACACACTATAAAAAGAAAAACTGCCAATAAAAGCCGGGTATCCAGCTATACTGGCAGTACGTATTGTATAAAATGTAAATGGCACCAAACTAAATTTTGATATGATGATCGGCAGGTTCTACAGGTTTACTACGCATATACCAGATTAACATGATTAACGACAATACCGTCATCGTTAACAACACTACATAATTCATACGGTAAATTCCTGAAGACGACTCGAACGGGTTGCGAGCGATTAATAATCCGAAAACAGCTGTTGCTGTAGCACCACCGAAAAATTGAGTCAATTGGAAAACACCTACACCTGATGATAATTGCTTGCGTGGAAGCATACGAGATACTTCATTTTGCAGAGATGCGCCTACGGCTGAGAACGAAGAAGCTAGTAACATATAAGCAGCCATCAATACATAAGGTGAGAAGGTGAGAAATCCGATTAATCCAGCAAATGTAACCACCATAATGATATAACCGATAAAAGATAACCGATAGTTACCATACTGATCGATCCAGCGACCGATAATAGGCGTCATAATCGCTGATAATATAGCACCCGGGAAGATCATTAATCCGCTAAATGAAGCTGATTGACCGAATACCTGATTAAGCACTAATGGGATTAGAAAAACCATACCTAGATTGATCGCAAAGCAGCAAAATGACATAAAGAGCATTTTACGATAAGCGGTATTACGGAACAGTTCGGGTAAAATAAACGGATTGGAAGATCGGCGTAAATGAAAGACCAATACGATAAAAGCTACAATAGCGATCAATAAGTTCACCCATGATAAGCGACCAATACTTAATAGTAGAGACGGGATAACAATCACCAATAATCCTGCTCCAACAATATCGAACTTTTGATCTTTTTTGAAAGAGAATTCCTTTTCAGAAGGAAGCATTTTCCAATAAGCAGGTACAAGCAAAACAATTAATCCTGTGACCAAAAACAACGAATTCCATCCCAGACTATCTGTTAGAAATCCACCCAATACAGGGCCTATACCAAAAGCAAGTGAACCACCTGCTGCAATAAGAGAAATCGATTTGCCTCGTCGATCATTAGGCACATAACGTGTAGCAAGTACAAGCCCTAATCCTTGCATCGGCCCTGCACCAGCAGCTTGCAAAATACGAGCTAACATCGCCATCGGGAAATTATTTGCGGTAAATCCGATTACACATGAAGCAACTAATAGCAGTATGCCTACCATTAACAATTTACGTACAGGATACCAGTCAGATAAGCGACTGAAAATAACAACCGATAAAGCAAACACGATCGAATATCCTGAAATTAGCCATGAACCGAGCGAAGAGCTAATATGTAAATCAGCAAGAATACGCGGTAAAGAAACATTGAACATCGTTGTGTTCATAACAACTAGAAAAATACCAGCTGCCCACAACGGGATAACGACTTTATCTCTCATTCACAAACCCATCCTATCTGTAATCTACTTCTTTATACTTATATACTTACTAGACTATAGCTGAATATAATTGATATGGCAAAATGGATATAACCGTTGTTGTTACATTTAATCGCTTACAATTCTTCTAACTACCACAATTCTAATTATTTATTATTTTCAAATAAAATCATATTAAAAATAAAAAACTGAAATTGTATCTATTTTCTAGATAGTATTGAAACCATTCATTTTCTAATCTATAATGATAATCATTATCAATTAAGTCTATAAAGAATAACTTATCAAATGGGAGAGTGACTGTTGTGACAACTGCATTAGAGTTATATGATGTGACGATTATAGGCGGCGGACCCGCAGGATTATATAGTGCTTTTTATAGTGGAATGAGAGATATGAAGACCAAGATTATTGAGTACAATCCGCAATTAGGGGGGAAAATCTTAATTTATCCTGAGAAAATGATTTGGGATGTAGGCGGACTCCCACCTTTGAGTGGAGCACAACTGATCGAAAACTTGATTCAACAAGCAATAACATTTGAGCCAACTGTCGTTCTCAATCAGAAAATAGCAGATGTGGAGCGGCTAGAAGATGGCAATTGGTTGCTTACAGCTGCAACAGGGGAACAGCATTATAGTAAAACGATTATTTTGGCGATGGGACATGGTATTCCAACGATGCGCAAATTGGAAATTGAAGGTGCAGATCGTTATGAAGTAACCAATCTTCATTATACTGTCCAAGAATTAAATATTTTTGCAGGCAAGCATGTTGTTATCTCTGGCGGTGGAGATTCTGCGGTAGATTGGGCGAATGCGCTACAACCAATTGCAGCTAGTCTAACAGTAGTGCATCGTCGTCATGAATTTGGCGGACACGAGAAAAGTGTAGTAACGATGAAGCAGAACTGTAAAGAAGTACTAACACCTTATGGCTTAACAGCTGTTCAAAGTCATAATGGAACTCAGATTGATGAGATCACTATTACCCATGTAGAGACAGGCGAAGTACGTCATCTGCCTGTAGATGCAGTTATCGTCAATCATGGAATGATCGGTGATCTTAGCCCGCTACTTCACTGGGGAATAGAAGTTAATGAAAATGGACGTCCGATTATTGATGAGAAGCGTCAAACGACTCAACCCGGTATTTTTACTGCTGGAGACTTAATTGAATATACAAATAAATTATACTTAATTGCAGGTACATTCGTCGAAGGAGCAGCCGCTGTAAATAGTGCTAAAAAATACTTAGAACCAGAAGCCTACAGTCAAGCTTATGTATCTTCACACAACAAAAAATTTGAAGAAAAAAATAAAATGCTTGAATCAAAAGCTTCATTGAATGTAACAGTATAAGTGGCATCATATAACAGAGAGACAAAAAGACTAAGGCAGAAGCTTTAGTCTTTTTTTGTTGGTATTTTTGTTGGTATAAGTGATGTGATATTAGGATTTATACTGAATTATGATTCCTATTTTGATTATTTTATTTTTAAGTATGTTAAAGCGCTTAAACTTCTGGTATATTATGGATATGTGTATAGATCTTACATCTGAGGAGGATACATACTTGTATAACATTCTGATGCTAGATGATGATCAAGAGATGATCGCAACAATAAGTCCTTTATTATTACATTCCGGGCTGAATATCCAGCATATTTTTTCGGCAACTACATTTTCGCAGGGATTGGATTATATTCGTGAATACGATATTGATCTACTGATTACCGATCTTGAAGTAGCAGGCTTGAATGGAATAGATGATATGCAACAGGTGAAATTGATCAAACCTTCTATCGAAATAATAGTTGTTTCAACACATAATACATTTGAATATGCACAGGCAGCTATCCGTCTGGGTGTCAAAAATTACTTAATCAAGCCGCTTGAGCTTGAGCCGTTTCTAGATTCGGTGCGAGAAGTATTGTTGCATGTTAATATCGCTAGACCAGCGATTGAACATACTCATTGGGCTCAAGGCAATCATTTTCAGATGCAACGACATACGATTCAAAATCATATCAAGCTAAATCAGTTATTTGCTCCACATGCTTATATACCTCAAGAAGAATCGGTATATCAATCGTTAGGATTGCATGGTCCTTATTACGCTATGATCAAAATTCAGTATCAACCGCTTACTTCAAATCAGGTCGCTCTCACGGTAGCCGATCACTATTTGCTCAATTATGCGGTAATGAATCTGGCAGTCGAATTGGTGCACAATCAGTGGAATAGCGTTACTTTTGAGACAGATGCATGTGAAGTTAATATGATTATGCAATGGGATGAGACATCATATCTTCAAGGATGGCATCATAAGATTCGTCAATTGAATCAATTGGGGCAGTTGTTGCATAACCATATTAATAACTATTTGCATATTCCCAATGTGATAGGGATCAGTCAGATTTTGAAAGGAAACGAATTTATCAATCAATTAAATATACAAGCTCACCGGGCATTAATGTGGCATACTCAATATCCAGATCATCATGTCTTTTATTATGGAGATATGTACTGGAAAAAGCATGAAGTCAGTGAGCCAACAGCAGTAATAGAAGAGAACAAAGGAAAGAATCCGTATAATCTGATCGTATCTCAGGTCAAAGCTTATATCGAAAAGTGTTATGGACAAAAAGGGTTAACTATTCATGATGTAGCCAAAAAAAATCATGTCAGCCCTAATTATTTAAGCTATTTGTTCAAAAAAAATACAGGCTTTAATCTATGGGAATATGTGATCAAGCTACGTATGGAAGAGAGTCGCAATTTATTGTTAGAAACAGATCTACGTAGATATGAAGTGGCAGAACGTGTAGGATATGAATCTCCTGAACATTTTAGCAAAATATTTAAACGATATTATGGCATCAGTCCTAGTGAATTCAAGCAATTGCAAGCTTAAATGGAATTTGATGCAGATTAAAATCGAGACAAAGATATATAGTTCTTATTCATATGTAATAACCAAGTTAACATGTCAGATTAATTGGCAAAGCCGGAGAAGAACTGTTATGATTTGTAGTATTGATTTGCAAATTATAACAGGAAGCAGGAATCCATGATGACGTACAGTTATGTTTCTCATTTGGAATGTCCGGTATGTGATACAACGTATGATGCAAATAAAATCCAACAACTTTGTACCTGTGGTTCACCACTATTAGTACGGTATGATCTAGAACGTGTCCGTAATGAAGTGAAACGATCTGCTATTCGAGAACGCAATCCTGATCTATGGCGTTATCATGAATTATTACCTGTACAGCATGAAGATCATGTCATCACGTTAGGAGAAGGAATGACTCCTTTACTTCCTATGCCCAAGTTAGGTGAACGTTATGGACTGACTCATTTATATATGAAAGATGAAAGTTTGATTCCAACAGGAAGCTTCAAAGCAAGAGGAGCGGCAGTAGGTATTTCCAAAGCTAAAGAGTTAGGTGTTCAGCAATTTGCGATGCCAACGAATGGTAATGCAGGTGCGGCATGGGCGCTGTATGCGGCTCGCGCAGGGATCAAAGCAACGATTGTGATGCCTCAAGATGCTCCTTCTATTACTCGCACTGAAGTGTCTTTGTCTGGTGCAGAGTTATTTTTGGTCAATGGATTGATTAGTGACGCCGGTAAAATGGTTGCAGAAAAAGTAAAACACGATCAGATTTACGATGCATCTACACTCAAAGAACCTTATCGGATCGAAGGCAAAAAAACGATGGGCTTAGAAATAGCAGAACAACTAGGCTGGGCAATGCCAGATGTTATTCTGTATCCAACCGGTGGCGGTGTCGGTCTGATCGGTATTTACAAAGCGTTACAAGAACTGAAAGAAATCGGCTGGTTAGCAGGCAAGTTACCGCGATTGGTTGCTGTGCAAGCCGAAGGATGCGCCCCGATTGTCAAAGCATGGGAAGAAAAGAAAGAACGCTCTGAATTCTGGGAGCAATCAACGACTGTTGCTTTTGGGATTAATGTTCCCAAAGCACTTGGTGATTTTCTAGTATTGCGTGCATTGTATGAGACAGACGGTATGGCGATTGCTATTTCTGATCAAGAACTGCTAGAAGAGCAACAATATATCGCTGAATATGAAGGTGCGTTTGTGTGCCCTGAAGGTGCGGCTACATTTGCCGCGGCTAAACGATTGGCTGAACAAGGCTGGATTAGTCGTGATGAATCCGTTGTTGTGTTGAATACAGGAGCAGGTATTAAATATCCAGATACAGTGAAGATCGAAGTTCCATTGTTAGAAATTGGTGAATCGATTATATAAGCAATATAGAATAGGGTCATAGACTGTAGCAGTTTTCACATCAGGTGAGAACTGCTTTTTTATTACATAAACTATTTTGAGGTAGAAGTCATGATTAAAAAATCCTTCGTTTATAATAGTGTAACTCTAACTGGAAAAATGTTACAATCTCCATATTAACAAGTACTTTTTGTTTTTGGTACACTATCTGATCAAAAAGGGGATACATCTCAATGAATCCAGCTGAAGAACGTCCAACAGACAAAGGTATTGATACAGAGTCGTTATGCGAAGAAAAAGCATTAGAGCTCAAGCAAGCCGGATATCATTTTATTGCTAGATATTACAATCAGAATAATCCCCACAAAAATCTAACAAAGATCGAAGCTCAAGCGCTAACTCAAGCAGGGTTGTATATTGTAGCTGTTTGGGAAAATGGATATCCAACATCGGTATCGTATTTCTCACAAGAAGTCGGAGAAAGTGATGCTACATCTGCCTACAATTATGCCAAACATACAATTGGACAGCCGAAAGGTTCTACGATTTATTTTGCAGTCGATTTTGATGCGTCACCAACAGATCTAAGCGAGTTTGTTCATCACTATTTTCAAAAGATTATTGATACCTTCAAAGAATTAGGCAATGAATATCATATTGGAGTCTATGGTTCAGGGCTGACTTGTGAATATATACTTAAAAACTTTTCCGAGATATCGTATACATGGTTAGCAGAATCATCAGGTTGGAGCAATTCTAGAACTTTTGAACAATGGAATATCAAACAAGTGGGAAGTGGAACAGAAGTTGGCTTCTCGGTAGACTTTAATGAAGCTCAAGGAGATGGCGGCGGATTTAGATTGGAATCATAATCTTTGTTTGCTTTACGGCTATTTCCGTTACGATATGTTATAGATCGTAAAAAAGCCATCTTCAACTTGCAATAAAGATCCAGCGATATTAAAAAGTAAAGTCTTATTCTAATCTAACTCAGATTGGGATAAGATTTTTTGTTGTTGACCTTAACGTTACGTCAATGTGTATGGTAAGAACAGAGCTTATGATCTTACTATACAGGAGGCAAAAATAATGCGTATCCATATTCGCAATACTACGATTTTGACGATGAATAAAGAAGAAGCTCCTTTTCTCGGTGATATTGTGATCCATAACGATCGAATAGAGCATATTATTCACAAAGATCAGCAAACTATCGATCCTATCATTCTAGAACAGATAAATCATGACGATGTACAGGTTATTGACGGTACTGATATGGTGACGATGCCAGGCTTAATCAATGCACATCAACATACACCGATGAATTTGTTAAAAGGATTTTCTGATGATCTTAAATTAATGGATTGGTTAGAAAAGAAAATGTTCCCTGCTGAAGCGCAAATGACTCCAGAAGATATCTATTGGGGCAGCAAATTGTCGATGGCTGAAATGATTCGTTCGGGCACAACAACTTTTGCCGATATGTATATGCATATGAATCAGATTGCTCAAGCTGTAGAGGAAGTCGGTATGAGAGCCTCGTTAACACGCGGATTGGTCTTTCATGACGATGATCAAGGTGCACGTATTCAAGAAGCGATAGAACTGGTAGAAGAATGGCATGGACAAGCAGATGGGCGTATCACCACTATGTTCGGCCCGCATGCACCGTATACTTGTCCACCGGATTCATTGCTAGAAGTGATAGAACTCGCGAAGCAGTATCAGTTACCGATTCATATTCATCTTGCTGAGACCAAAGAAGAAGTAATAACGATGCGTGAACGTTATGAGCAGACACCGACACAATATCTATATGAGCTAGGATTATTTGAGCAATTGCATGTGATGTTACCACATAGTGTTCATCTGACCAAACGAGATATTCAATATTTAAAAGGAATGCGTGGAGGGGTTATTCATAATCCGGTGAGTAATTTGAAATTGGGATGTGGTATTGCCCCAGTTACCGAAATGATGCAACAGGGGATTACGGTAGGATTAGGTACAGATGGAGCAGGAAGTGCTACAACACTGGATATGTTCCAGGAGATCAAAGCAGCCACATGGTTACAAAAATTAGACTATGGCGATCCAACCGTATTGCCTGCGTACCAGTCACTGCAAATGGCGACCATAGAAAGTGCCAAATTATTAGCGATTGATCATGAGACCGGTACATTAGAAGTAGGCAAAAAAGCAGATATGATTTTGATTAATTTGCGTCAACCTCATTTACAGCCTGTCCATCATATTGTTTCTTTACTTGCGTATAGCGCAAATGGGGCGGATGTAGATACAACTATCGTAAATGGACAAATACTGATGAGACAACGCCAATTAATCACTATAGATGAGCAAGAAGTAATACGTCAGGGAAATATACGAGCCCAACGGATCGTAAACGGTATCTAATAGAAATGTATATCCAAAATCCACTGCATCTAGTATATAGATACAGTGGATTTTTACATTATGTTTACATTAAATTTACACTTAGTTGATAAAAGTAAATGATTGCTTTAAAATATTGGGTTAGGATGTAAAGGAGGAACTGCAATTGAATGTTTCACAGGTGGACTATGAGGCTTTTCGCTGGATAAATGATGGAGCAGCCATGTTCTCATTTATAAATCCATTGATGTTATTTTTATCAAAATATGCTGTTGTGTTTTTTATGATTGGAGCATTGATTTATTGGTTTACTCGCGCACACGCTAATCGTCGTATGATTACGCAAGCTTTATTGTCGGCACTAATCGGATTTACAACAAGCTGGATATTAGGTAAATTATTTTACCGGGATCGACCCTTTGTCGATCATGAAGTATTCCAGTTAGTTCATCATGAAGCCAATGCTTCTTTTCCAAGTAATCATGCGTTAGGTGCATTTGTTATTGCTATGACGATCTGGTTATTCCGTCGTCGCGATGGTTGGATATGGTTGATTCTTGCTTCAGGTATCGCTATTGCTAGAGTCTGGACAGGTGTCCATTATCCTACAGATGTGCTTGCCGGAGCTTTATTAGGAGTTTTGATTGCTGTTGTAGTACATAGAGTATTTACACGAATATCACTCGCTAAAAGCTTGATGGAGTTAGGCATTTATCATTATGAACAAATCGAAAGAAAAGTATGGCGTAGCAAGTCAAGTTATCGTAATCGTTAAAATAGCCTAACCATCGCAACAAAAAAATCTGCTTTGAAGTCAACGTGTCTACGATCAGACACTGATGCTTCAGAAGCAGATTTTTTTGATATATATTATTATTTATAAGCAATACAATCTTGGTAGAGACATAAATGACAAATTGTTTTATTTGTCTGCTTGAACCATACGTACTAACAAGTGAGCCAGTTTGTGACGTTGGTCTTCATCGCCGACTTTCCACAATTCATATAACAATTTCTCTTCGCGGTTACGTGGTTCTTCGTGAGTAGCTAGATAATCAGCAACTTTTTGTGCAATTTTAGCTAATTTTTCTTCACCTAATCCGATAGATTCCCCAAGTTGAATACGTTTGCCCAAATAAGACTTAAACGATTCAAAATTGCTTAAAATATCTTCTTTTTGATCATCACTCAAACGATTTAGTGTAGTTTCCACCTGTCCTGTTGCGATTTCTCCGTCTTTTTTAACGATATGTGATTCTTCTGACATTATGAATTCCTCCTCGTTGTTTGTGGTGTACTACGTTATATATAACCGCATCATACAATTCTAATCTTTTCACAATAAACTTCTTCCAAATGCTTAGAGCAGGTATTAGGACAAGGTATTAATTTTGTTATTCACTTTTAACTTTATTGCAACTTTTGCATAAAATATTTGCAGTATACTGAATATAGAAGTAAGCCACTTACTCACACCTGAACAAGACAAAAATCATACACGAATCACCAATTGGAAAAAAGTTACATGGTTCTGTAAGTACGTAATACGGGTAATAAAGGCTACACAAGGTTAATCAGTTACCAACACATTATTGTTGGCGGTCTATTGAGCTGACCGACCATTTTAAGGAGAGATGAAGCGATGTTTAAAACGATGATGGGTATTTTTGGTGCAGGGGCTGCTTCATTGATCCTCTTGACTTCTGGAAGCTTGACTCAGACTTCAGGAACGGTCACAGCCGATGCTGCTACAGTTACACAAAGCGTGTATGCAGATACGTATACACCTGCTGCTAATGTACCGGCAGACGGAACTTATACTGTGTTTATCAACAAAATTGACCGTAATTCCAACAATGGCAGCTATGAGCTAACTGTTGATCCTATCAACTGGTACCTCGGAGAAGCAGCGAATGTTGAATTTAATAAAGAAAATCCGAATAGTGGCATTGATGGAGCACCTGATGGTTACTACATTACTAATGATGATACACAAACATATAATTATGCAGTAGCAGCTAATCCAAAAGTATTGATGCAAATTTATGATCATACAGGTCAATGGAAAGATATTGATACCAATTGGAATGAGCCTGTTAGTATTCAAAAGCTAAATGCGATTTTCCAAAAACCTGATCTACTTGATCCTACGGTATTCCCATACCACATTACAATAAAAGATGGACAAGTAAGTCAAATCGTACAGCAGTATATTCCTTAATATACTGTGCATCAAGATAAATACTTCAAGGGACTGCTGTACTGGCGCAATAATAGACCAGTATCGTAGTCCCTTTTGTATAGATTGGTAAAGTAATAGCTGTTCAGAATCCAAAAGCTATCTCTGCAAAATGACAAAAATTTTGCGGAGTCGTGTCAATCTGGTATGATCTTTATATACGCTTGGATGCTGAATAGGTGATCGTCTGCAACTTTTGCCACAGTTATGCGTTACATTACTTGAGGAGGTGCATTTATGATGCAACGAAATATTCAATTACTACTGAAACGGACTCCATTTGCATTAATCTTGTTAGTCGGCATTCTAATGTTGGCGGCATGTGGCAATAAGGAGCAACCAGCAACAGCTCCTGTTGAAAATGGTAGCACCGGTACTACAGAAACCAACCCAACTACAGAGGTGACACCACCTGCTACAGGAACGACAGATGATTCTTCATCTGAAAGTGTAGAGGACAACCAATCTACAGATGATAATACAGCTGGAACAACAGAAGAGAGTGTAGAAGCAGACGATAACAACGAAGCTACTGACACGACAACAGATTCTTCTGCCGCTGAAACGAAAAGTGCAACAGGTACATTTACAGGATTAGCAGACGAACATTCTGCTGAAATCATGGTAGATGGTCAACCAATGGTATTCCAATTAAGTGATGCAGCTCAAACAGTAGCAGGAAACTTGAAAGAAGAATCAAAAGTAAGCTTCCAGTATACTGAAAAAGCGATCCCTGGTGATGATAAAATCAAATCGATGACTATCACCAAGCTAGAAGCTGTAAAATAATCAATCGTTATTTATAAGATTGTATAAAAAAGCTCCGAATCCACTGTATAGTGAG
Organism: Paenibacillus sp. KACC 21273; assembly: GCF_028736095.1. Taxonomy (NCBI): domain Bacteria; kingdom Bacillati; phylum Bacillota; class Bacilli; order Caryophanales; family Paenibacillaceae; genus Paenibacillus; species Paenibacillus sp. KACC 21273. The sequence goes on along the minus strand of NZ_CP117876.1, from coordinate 3,067,753 downwards.
TTCGGAGCTTTTTTGTGTCTCTACATGTATTACACTGATTCTGCTTGTTCAGGACGACGTGAGACCAGACGTACCAGATCAAGAGTAAGAATAGGAAGTGCCATCCCTGCAGGGTATGCTAGATATCTAGCTTGCCATTCAGGAGAGAACTTTTCTTTGTAGCGGCGTAATCCTTCAAATCCATACCAGTGCCCTCCATATTGGAACACCAGACGTGCTAATTTTTCTTCACGATGTGCATTTTGATTTTCGCCTACACTGGACAGTGGAGACATGCCTAGATTGAAATAAGAATATCCTTGTTCTTTTGCCCATTCGATCAAGCGGACAAACAATACATCCATCGTACCATTTGGCGTGTCATTTAAGTGACGCATAAGATCGATGGAAATCACTTGATTCTGGTCATAAGCCGGAGCGAGTGTTGCAAACGCTAAAATCTGACCTTCTGCATTACGAAGTAGAGCCAGTGGAGAACGCTGGATATACGGTTCATTGAACCAACCTAACGAATAAGCTTTTTCTTTACGATCGCCTAACCACTCATTAGAAATCTGACGTAGCTCTGCTAATAGATCAGCTTGATAAGGCGGAGACAGTACTTCAAACGTCTGTCCTTCTCGATCAGATTTATTTTTAGCTGTTCGCAAGTTTTGGTTACTTTTACCACTTAGTGTAAAGGTATCTAATGGCACAAGCGCTTCTTCGCCAAGCTTGAAGAAGTTATAACCATTTTCATGATAGATGGATAGATATTCAGGTGCTGCCTGATAAAAGACTACAGTTAAAGCATAATGGTCAGCATAACTTTGGAACTCTTGAATAGCTGCCCCGACCAAATTTTTATTTCCAATTGGATCACCGAGTACAATTAATTTATCACGTACACGAGAATAAGGAATTAAGATTTGATCATTTTGCGCCCAGTAAAAGTTTTTATCACCTAGATACAGAAGGTGAGTCAGCAGATTACCGTCTTCTTTATCAATAAAATCTGTGAACTTTTCGATCTGTGCTTCATCTGGACGAACACCTGTATAACGATGCGGACGAAGAGTGAAGATAGAGGCTATCAAAATCAAAGCCCCGATAAATCCAATCACCGCTGTAACCGCATATTCGTGCGGGTCTAAAAACCAGTGCTGTGCACGTAATGGCAAATGTCGCAAAATAGCAGGATGAATATGTGTACCAATCATGTAATACGATAATGCTGAAATAAAAGCAAGTAACGCCCAGATCCAAATACTACGTATAGAAATGCTAGTACTTTCACGATTAAAGCGAGCACGTGACACCCATAGTACCAATGCTACGATCAGCAGAATAATCGCTTCTTCGTAATCGAACCCTTTGGCAAAGGTGAAAATAGCCCCTGTTAACAGCAAAGCGCCTGTCAGCAAATATGCACGCCGAATACGAAGCGAAATACCCCGTGATACAATAATTAGCATAATCCCGATAATAACAGACAATTGTTCAGAGAAGCGCATAATCGGTAAAGACAATAGATGCTCCATAAAACGTAAACGATCGATCAAGCCGGGAGTTGCCGCCGATAACAGCAAAATAACGCCGCTGGCAAAAACCAATTTGCCGAGTGCCCATGCACCTAGATCACTTAGTAAGCCAAATTGAGAAGGCCATCCCCAAAATTTAACCCATGTGTTACGCGAAGCATCCAGACTGTTCGATAGCATGTCACGCATTTGCTTAGTGCTTGGACTCATTTCAAAAGCAGCCAATACCAAACCGATCAACCACGGAACAACAAAATAGAAAATACGAAATAATAACAAAATCGTTAGTGCACGCGATGGATCAACACCTAATGTGTGTAATCCAAGCAAAGCAATCAGATCAAATGCCCCAATACCACCAGGAGCCATACTAATAATCCCTGCAATCGCAGCTACAACATACACACCGAATACCGGAGCAAACGGTAAATGATTCAGATCATAAAAAGCGAATAGCCAGAACAATGTACCCGCACAAGCCCATTCAAGTAAAGAAGAGCCAATCGAAGCGGCAATAACTTTCCAGGGTAACTTGCCGTCTCCTTTATGGAACCATTTCGCAAATAATGAAGAACGTTGCATTAATAAAAAGAACGGTAGATATAATGAGACTCCCCATACTCCTAATCGAAGCCATGGATGCTCCTGAAAAATAGGTTCAACTGGAAACACACCGATCAATGTCAAACAGCCGAGCAAAGACAATCCTACTAATACAATAGGAGATAAGAAAAGTACCGCAGCACCCATCGTTTTCATAGGTACGCCGCTTTTCTTATACAGCAATGTACGTAAGCCTACACCGGTGAGACCAGCAAACCCAATCATATTGTTGAATGTATTTGCGATCCAAGCATACCGATAAGTTGTTTTCCAATTCACATCAAGCTTGAACTGCTTTCGTATTAAATAATCGTAAGTACTCATTGCCGATACAGCGATAAAAGAAGCAATGATTAGTTGAATAACGATATGAACAGGCATCATACGTAACTCATGAATAATTTTAGCTAAATTGATATTCTGAATCTCATGTCTTCCATATACAAAAATAATGGCTAGAATAGCTACAGGAATCAGTATCCTTATAATTTTAGCGCGATATAAAGCTGTGAATAATTGTAAGATTTTAAGCTTTCGAAGCGATTCTCTCATTGTGTCGTCGACTCCACCTTTAGACAGATTAAACTTATGATTTGTAAGTACAGCATATTAGCTTATCCTAATTTGCACATATGATATTCTTGGTAAATGGATGTATATCTGGATGGTGTAACATTCTTATCTATCATACTACATCGGTATGTGTAAAACACAATTTGATAGGATTCTATACATTGCCTGTATATTGTATTTGAAGCGTAATAAAAAATCCCTTCTAGTTGAAGTGTAGGGTTCATTTAGGAATGAACATTTTCTCACTATCTACTACAAGGGGAGAATATAACTATAATAAACAATTATCTTATGGTTTTATTTACACTAATGTAACGAATATCAAAAATAGCAAAAACTTCTTACTCTGAAATATTGCCTGCTTCTGGATCTGGTTGATATTGCGATTTGTAATCTTCATAGATGACATCAGTCATCATGCCCATAGATGCGTGATGAAGTTCATGACAATGCACCATCCACATCCCCGGGTTATTTGCGCGAAAAGCAATGACATAAGTGTCACCGGGGCGCACATTGATAGTATCTTTCCAGATCGGTGAGCCTGTTAATGCTTGACCATTTTTGGATAATAATTCAAATGAATGACCATGAAGATGCATAGGGTGATCTTCATTTTTAGATTCATTAATTAACGTTATTTTGACAGCTTCGCCTGTTTTGACTTTGAGCTGGCCAACTTGAGGATAGGCTTCTTTATTAATCGTATATGACATTTTACCATCAATCACACCCATATCCAAATCTAACGTATATTCACGATCAAATGCAGAAGATAATGTAAACTCACTTGTAGTTGGTTGACCATAGGTTGTAAGATCAAGTGCTGCTTGGTTACCATCTGGAATAGATGCCATCTGTGCTTGCTGTGCTGTAATCTGTTGCTCTATTTCAGTTGCAGTAGGTTGAGTGTTAGCCTTCTCGATTAGAATAGGAATACGAATAGATTGTGCAAATGTCGACTCTCCAACCATACCTATCCACGATAAACCCACCTGATCTGCTGTAAATTCGATATCATACCGTTCGCCAGGAGCGATAACCAGTAATCCATTTTTCAATACCTGAGGTTGATTGATATCTTGTCCATCAGTTGCTGTGACACGATAAGCAGGAGAATGAATATATAATGTCTGAGTCATATTACCTGCATGAATCAATCGCAAACGTACATGATCCCCTTGATGAACCACGATCGGTTCAATAGACTTTCCGCTTCGTCCATTAACCGTATAGATATTGTAAGCACCTAGATTGCTATTGATAGCTAGTGTATTACTTTCACTTTCAGGAGCAGTTGTATTGGGATCTGACCATTCGTCCAGTACCAGTGTATGATCAGCAGAGACAGAATCCTGCTTTTTCTTCACAATAAAAGAGCCGTATAATCCTTTACCAATCTGATTTAAGCTATCTTGATGAGAATGATACCAGTACGTACCTGCATGATTCGCTTTGAACGTATAAGTGAAGCTTTCTCCCGGTTGAATCGCATCTTGAGTCATTCCGGGCACGCCGTCCATATCATTTGGTAAGACCACACCATGAACATGTAGCGAAAGAGGTACGTTAAGTTTATTTTTTAAATGGATCGTGACTATATCGCCTTCCGTCACTTCGATCTGTGGGCCGGGTACAGAACGATTGAATGTCCATACAGGCAAATATTTACCTTTTTCAATTTCTAAATAAGACGTTTGGGCAGTTAAATTGATCATTTCGCTTGTGATCGTCTGCGGTGGTGTTGTTATCTGAGCAGGACGCTTCGTGACGCTACCTTCTGGCGCAGTAGCTGTTGTGCCTATATGATCCATCGACATAGAATGTTCGGTATGTACAGATGTACTTGGTGGATCTGATGAAGGGGAAGTTGTTGTTGATGGTGATGCGCTACAGCCGGTTATTATCGCTAAGCCAATCAGCAAGGAAGTGAAGCTAATAGAAGTGCGTATATTGAGTATAAATAGAGACGTTAATAATGATTTCACTGTATATTCTCCTCTACCAATGTAAGATTGTTCTACTCTATTATGCCTTTTTTTAACTTCTATAGTCTCAATAGGAATTGTCATTTTCTTGACGATTGAAATGATAACGCTAATTATGTACAATGACAAAAATGTTACTTTTTGTTGAATCATGTGTTTAAACGCAATACTTACTGTTTAATAATCATTCACGAGGCTCTGTTGTTAGAGGTTGTGTAACCGCTATATTCTAACAATGTACAGAATGATAAAGAAGAAAGGGGGGACAGAAAATCATTACAATATCAACATAGAAGAATAGAGCCGAATACTTAACAGCATGATGAGACGCAAAACATTTTACCGAGCAATTATATCTAAAAACAACAATACGGAGGTATACGATTCATGGGAAACAAATCTAAAAAAGCTTCACTTATACTTGCTGCTACTATTCTGGGAACAACGGCAGGAAGTTTTCTTGTGGTGCCTAGCGTTAATGCTGCAATCGAAAGCAATGTAGTGAAAAACGATATTAACTGGGATACTCCTTCTGCTCCAGCCGCACCATCTCAAGTGAATGCTCGTGCAGGTTCTGAACAAGTCGTTTTAACTTGGGCTCCTGTCGATAATGCCAAAAGTTACAACGTAAGACGTTATAATGTAGTAAACAATACGTATGACAGTTTTAAAGCTAACGAAACGACTGTTTTGACAACAGGTGTAACCGATGCAGTCTATACAGATACTTCTGTAACAAATGGTCAAATTTATGGTTATGTGGTGAATGCAGTATACGGTGATGGACAAATGAGCCAATTGTCGATGCCTGTTATAGCTACACCGATGGCAATGTCCGGCAATGTAAAAGATTCGATCGTATTGCAATACAAATCAGGTACAACAGCAGGTAGCAACAGCATCCAACCTACATTTAATATTATGAACACTAGCGGTACACCTGTGAACTTGAGTGATATTCGTGTACGTTACTATTTCAATGGTGGTAAAGATTTGACTGCCAAAAATTTCTCTGCGAGTAACGTAAGCTTCGGTTCTCGAAATATCGAGCCTAACTTTGTTAGTCTGGAGAAAACATATGCACAAGCAGATAGCTATATCGAATTGCTATTTAATGCAGAAGCAGGAATCATTAGAGCAGGTGGAGAAACAGGTCCAATGACATTTACAATCCAGAAAAATCAAAGCGGATCTTCTCAAGCAAATGATTATTCCTACAAAGATACTTCTGAATTAACAGAGTGGAATAAAGTAGCTGTTTACTATCAAGGCGACCTTGTATGGGGAACAGAACCTGATTTAAATAACTAATCGTTAAACAATAATGTGCAGTTAATAAATAATCAGTATGTAAGGATATAAGTACGACCCAAAGTGATCTTTTCGAAGATCACTTTTTTTATTATCACTCCAAATTAACGATCTACAATTAACACTTACATATACGCTGTTTATATTAACTTATACTTGCATAGTTACTTTCTAAATGGTAATATACTTATATAAAATAACTAATGAAAAGAAAGGGACTTTCCTATGAATACTCCTATCATTAATCCAGCACTTCAAATCGGGCTGGTCAAACTTCGTATTAGCCAATTAGAACGTTCATTAACTTATTACACCGAGGTTATTGGACTTAAAATATTACGTCAAGATGATACTACAGCAGACTTAACTGCGGATGGACATACTGTTTTACTTCAATTAGAAGAAATCGAAAATGCCCAGATTTTACCACGCCAATCTGCGGCTGGCTTATATCATTTTGCTATTCTTGTACCTGATCGGACTAGCTTAGGATTGGTGCTTCGTAATTTAGCGATGCGTAACCAACAAATCGGGCAAGGTGATCATCTTGTTAGTGAAGCATTGTATTTGAATGATCCTGATAATAACGGTATCGAAATCTATGCAGATCGTCCTCGTTCAACATGGCAAAAAGACGAACGCGGGCAATATATTATGGGAACGGATCCTGTTGATGTAGATGGGTTATTAGCGCTGGCTGAAGGCAAAGAATGGACAGGGTTACCCGCAGGTACAATAATCGGACATGTTCATTTCCATGTGCCTACTTTAGCAGCGGCTCGTCAATTTTACGTCGATATATTAGGATTTGAAATTATGCTTACTGATGATCGCAGTGTGTTGTTTATCTCTGCGGGCGGTTATCATCATCACTTAGGACTCAATGTATGGGCAGGTGTTGGTGCTCCTATCGCTCCGGCAAATGCCGCAGGTATCAGTTATTACACATTAAAAATGCCAGATCAGGCTTCTATTCAAGAAGTTGCTGATCGTGCTAGAGCAGCCGGTATCCCTGTAGAAGAAACAGAAGGGCAATTATGGTTGACAGATCCTTCAAATATTCAAGTCCGATTTTATAGTGATGCTTCTTAAATATTGTCTTATATGTAACGCTACGATCAAAAGAAAGAATGGATCAACAAAAAAACCGATGCGTATCTGCACCGGTTTTTTCATGCTTTTGGCTTCATGTTACATATTAGTAAAAAGAATCGGTGTTGATATCTGTTTCCACACCATCTTCATAATATGAATCTTCACTATACGATCCTTCATTTGTTCCATACGCAAATGCCGCAATAAAAGCAAATACGATAAAAGCGATCATAATCAAATGAATGAGTGTGCCTAAAGCACCGCAGATTAATCCAGCTATTGCCATTCCTTGACCTGCTTGTCTACGTGTTTTTAATTCTTTAAGTGCAAGAATCCCGAAAATAATGCCTAATATACCAATAACAATTCCGATACCAGGTAACATCAACAAAGCAGCTAAAGAAGAAATACCTAAAACAAGTGCTGCAATTGCTTTTCCGTTATTAGTCATCGGATATTGTGGTGGGTAAGGAGCAAATGGGGGAGGATTCTGATTGCCGGGCAGATGGTAAGGCTGATTTGGGTCCATAAATGTACCTCCTTTAGATATGTATCATTTACCCGTTTTTAATTCTTATCATACCATTTAATCTGGATATAAAAAACAGGAGTCTTTTCTGGCGGGAAAAGGCTCCTGTGGGGTAAACCAATCATAGACTACTTATTTGATTGTTAGATCGAAGTATGACTTGGCAATGGACGCGTTAAGTTCAAGTACATTGCTGTTAATTCGTCAAACCATGTTTTGTCTTTGCTAATCAAAGCGATATCGATCAAGCTTTTCAATTGTTCAGGCTCTAATGTAACTGCATCTTGAAAAGAAATCTCTGCTGAAGCAGTGACAATACCAAGAGAATCTTGTTGCAAATATACACGAATCGTACTGTCCATATATTCTTGTCTCAAAAAGTAAATAATTTCGCTCATTAGAATAGGACGAGAGTGCGTAGGGTATGTGCACTCCATTACTTTAACCCAGTAATGTTTGTTGGTCAGGTGAACGGATCCTTTCTCATCAATTAAGCGTTGGTCTGCTTCAATATGGTAACGAAGGTCAAATGTTTGTATAGGGAAATTTTTGCTTAATTGTTTATGAAGGACAGCATAAATTTCTTGTTCGTTTAATTTAATCATGCTAATCATTCCTTTGCTTTTATATATTTTTAGAAAACCGTTTGAATTGTAAGGGTCAGGTCAACTTTTAAGGTGATAAATGAGTAATTATGAAGCTGTTAAAATATATATCGGTCAATAGACTCATATTTTGTATATATTTTGTCGAAAAAAAGGAAAAAATGTTATAGGAAATGAGGACTATATATGTCAGAAGTTCAAGATCATTTGAAAAAAGGCTTAGCGATCTTATTTATCGGCTTTAATCCAAGTCTACGTTCAGGAGAAGTAGGGCACCATTATGCCAATCCACGTAACCGGTTTTGGAAAATTCTTTATGAATCTGGTCTTACGGATCGATTGTATAGACCGGACGAAGATCATGATTTATTAGAAATAGGTTATGGATTTACAAATATCGTTTCCCGTCCTACCCGTGGAGCAGAAGATATTTTGCCTGAAGAATATGCAACAGGTCGTCAACAATTACGAGAAAAGCTAAAAACCTATCAACCCCAAATCGCTTGTTTTGTCGGTAAAGGAGTGTATCTTCAATACAGTCAAAAAGCTAAAGCATCATGGGGATTTCAAAAAGAGCCTATTGTAGAAGGAATACGAGAATTTGTAGCTCCGTCTTCTAGCAGTCTTGTGCGAATGCCTGTAGACGATATTATTGATATTTATCGACATCTTTCTATAGAACAATAAGGGGAAATCGAAGGAAAGCGTAATCAAATAAACGAATAAAATAAAAGTTTGACAATATTGCCGAAAACCGTTTTAATTATGTAGACCGATCGTTATAATGAATTTGAAGGATGTGAACATATGGCTGAAAAGTCTAACTCACGCGATCTGATTGTAGAGACAGCTGCGAGACTTTTCTTTTCACAAGGGTATCATGCTACAGGATTAAGTCAGATTATCAAAGAAAGTGATACGCCTAAAGGTTCTTTGTATCATTATTTTCCGAATGGCAAAGAAGAATTAGCCTATGTATGTATTGAGAAAACCAATCATCATGTATTGGAAAAGTTCAAATCTGTTTTTGAACAACATCAAACAACAGGCGATGCAATTCAAGCTTTTATTCGCGATATGGCAGATGATACTGAAAAATCCGGGTTTACTGGCTTTCTGCCTTTTAGTTTTTGGGCAGCAGTAGAAACGTCATGTATAAGTAACAAACTACGATCCGCTTGTCAGGATGTTTTTATCGATTGGCAAGAAGTGATTGCAGAACGTTTGCAACAAGAAGGTGCTTTAGAAGTTCGTGCCAAAGAAGCTGCATTGCTCATGATATCAATGATGGAAGGTGCTTTGATTATTTCCCTAACCAATCAAAGTAAACAACCGATGTTGATCGCCGCCGATTACTTATCGGCTATCATGAAGACAGCTGTATTAACAAAATAAACAATAGATAGAGACAGTTTTAGGAGGATGGGAACGTGGACGTAAGTATGAACGCAGATGCTATCAAAGGTCAGCCAGAAGGAAGACAGTACAAAGTATTACCAATTATGATTTCATTGTTATTAAGTGGATTTATCGGCTTATTCAGTGAAACTGCATTGAATGTAGCGATCAGTTCTTTGATGGGATTACTTAGTGTAGATGAAGCAACAATTCAATGGTTAACAACAGGATATTTATTGGTGTTAGGTATTCTGGTTCCTGTATCTGGATTATTACTACAATGGTTCAGTACAAGACAATTGTTTATTACTTCTTTAACATTTTCGATTGTTGGTACGATTGTAGCTGCATTGTCACCTAACTTTGAAATCTTGTTAATTGCTCGTGTGTTGCAAGCAGTAGGTACTGGATTGTTATTACCATTGCTATTTAATACGATTCTTATTATTTTCCCGATTGAGAAGCGTGGAGCAGCGATGGGCTTGATCGGTCTAGTTATTATGTTTGCACCAGCGATTGGGCCTGCAATTTCAGGTCTGATTTTAGCTAATCTAACATGGCACTGGATTTTCTGGATTTCGTTGCCGTTTCTTGTGATCGCTTTGATCTTTGGAGTGATGTTCTTAGAAAATGTATCGACGATCACCAAGCCCAAAATCGATATTCTCTCGATTGTATTATCTACACTTGGATTCGGTGGTATCGTATTCGGATTCAGTAGTGCAGGTGAAGGTTCTGGCGGTTGGGGAAGCCCTGTTGTAATCGGAACTTTATTATTGGGTGCAGTATCTCTATTATTATTTGGCTTCCGCCAGATGAAAATGAAGCAACCGATGATCAACTTGCGTGCATTCAAATTCCCGATGTTTACAATCGGTCTGATTCTTGTATTTATCTGTATGATGATGATCTTATCGTCTATGTTGATCTTGCCATTGTACTTGCAACAAGGTATGGCGTTGACTGCATTGGGTGCAGGTCTTGTATTGTTGCCAGGTAGTCTATTGAATGGTTTCTTATCACCAGTCATGGGTCGTTTATTTGATAAATTCGGTCCGAAATGGTTAGTGATTATTGGTTTATCTATTGCTACGATTGTATTATTCTTATTCACTAGAATTCATTCTACAACTCCAGTGGGTCTGATTATTGGGTTACACGCTTCATTAATGGTGGGTATATCGATGATTATGATGCCAGCACAGACCAACGGTCTGAATCAGTTGCCACGTGAATACTATCCAGATGGTACAGCGATTATGAATACACTACAACAAGTTGCTGGAGCTATCGGTACAGCGCTCGCTGTAAGTATTCTGAGTGCTGGTCGTGCTAACTTCTTGAGTGGTGTCGCTAATCCGAAAGATCCGTCAAATGTATTAGCAGCATTTACAGTAGGGGTGCAACATGCCTTTATCTTTGCTGTGGTGATTGCAGCGATCGGTCTGGTATGTGCGCTGTTTATCAAACGTGTTAATGTTAAACACGGTATGTAATTAATTGGAGTAAGCCAACTTAATTCCTATTCTGAGGAGTTAGGTTGGCTTTTTGCTATCCGTATTCCAATAGATTTGGTAAGAAAATCGTAATTTAGTTTAAAGTATAAAAGGATACGTATTCTATAGAAGAAAAAAAGGAGAATGATTATGATTACGATCGATCCCACATCTATTACTAATATAGATAATTATAAATTAATCACCGGTTCTGTAATTCCCAGACCGATCGCTTTTGTTACCAGTCAATCTAATACAGGGGTGCTTAATCTAGCTCCATTTAGTTATTTTAATATCGTAGCTTCTGATCCACCGATGCTTTCTATTTCGGTGGCACGCAAAAATGGAGAAATGAAAGATACTGCACGTAATGTCATCGAAAATAAAGAGTTAGTAGTTCATATTGTGCATGAAGACTTAACCGAGCAGATGAACCATACAGCTGCTTCACTACCAGGCGATCAAAGCGAACTTGAATTAACAACTCTTCATACAATTCCTAGTGACAAAATAAAAGTTCCTGGTCTTGAAGAAGCGTTGATTCGTTTTGAATGTGTGTTAGAACAACATGTACCGATTAGTAATGATAGCGGTGAAGTTGTACAAGATTTACTGCTTGTACGTATTATTTGTTACCATTTTGATGAAAAAGTAGTCGATGCAGAACATTTCTATATCTGGGCAGATGTGTTGAAACCTGTCGCTCGTCTTGCAGGCAATAATTACGCAGGACTTGCACAACAATTTACGATAGAACGCCCGAGTTAAATCCATAATAAAGTGCTATTGAATAGAATAGTTAAAACCAAAAAGACTGAGCCTTGATAATAAGGTTCAGTCTTTTTGCGATAGTGTAGGCTTAATCCATAATTTGGACAGATCGATCCAACCAAATGCATCAGGATATAACCCTTGAAAAGAAGGATCAAATAATAACTTTTGATTGGAATGATAGACAGGTATAAATAAAAACGAAGTGTGTAAAAACTGCTCAATCTTTTCAACATGCTTACTATAATCAGGTAACGGTGCCGCTACAAAAGGAACCAGTAATTGATCTAACTCTTTTAACTGAACAGGATTTAATAATTGGCGTATATAAGTCGAGCGGTTACTAAAAAAGTTAAGCAATCCCCAGACGATATTTTCTTCTAACATTTCTTGCCCCATAAATAAATCAGCTTCTTGCATCACTGCTTGAGAAGCAAATGAATCGCGCGGGCATAGATTAATGATCAGACCTATCGAACGCGCACGATCCTGTAGCCATAGACAGACTGCATGGTTCTCTGCTCGATTCAGATAATTCAGGTTCAAAGGTTGCCCTTGATAGTCTGTTTGTTGCAGATATTCACGTACTTGTTCTAATGAATATGTAGGAGCCTGTGTTTGTTTACTTTTCCACGGAAATAAGCTGTAAGCAGGTTTGAGCCAATAATCAGAACATTGCTCTGTCAATAGCGGACGATCCAACAACATATGAATCACTTGCCTAAAAGTGAAATCGTGCTGAATCCCTTCTTTGCAAAAATTGAACATAATAAAGTTACATCCAATCACTTTGTAATTCACTTGAGCTGGATCGGTATAATCGGTAGCTTTATTTTGACGAAATAGCTGATAACGTCGGTCTGCTTGATAATCAGCTGTTACAAAATAAATATCAACCCGATCCAATAACGATCTTCCTTCAAAATAACCATCAAAAGCATCTAATATAATATGATCTTCACTAGCCGTCGTTAAGCGAAAAGCTCCTGTTCCGACCAATTGTCGACCTTTATCCGCCATATCATGATCATGCGGAAGAATCGACATACACAATGAACTAATATAGTTCAAGAAAAAGGGATCAGACCGTTGTAGAACAAAGCTGATCGTATAATCGTTATGAATGACTACAGATTCAACATGCGTAAATTGCCAAAAAGCCGGTGAATCGAGATCACGTAGACGCTCCCATGTATATTTCACATCCTGCGCCGTTAAAGTTCGACCATGATGAAATCGAACACCTTTACGTAAATAAAATGTCCAACATTGATCGGTATCGTCGCTTTCCCAATAATGAGCCAATTGAGGCACAAACGTCTGCGATTCTACTTGATATGCTATTAATAAGTTACACATTTGACCGATCAAATGAGATTCAAAAGCTGTAAATACAAATGCTGGGTCTAATGACTCTAAAATACGACTCTGGTTAATCCGTAACACGTCGAGTGTCTGAGAACCGTGATGTTCGATATGAAGTCCAAACTGCTGTTCAAGCCGATATTGAAGTCGTTGAACATAGGTATGGGGTAACTGTGGATGTTGTAACCATTGCGCAGCTTCTTGCAATTTACCTTGAGTAAGCAGTTGCTCAAAATAGAGACTTAATACATGTTCAAGTGAGTGGAGTATTGTTAGCATAGAATGATGTCCGCGACCACGACCGCTTTGCCAGTGAATATATCCTTCTTCTTGCAGTTTACGTATAATCCATTTGACATTGCGGGTTGTACAGTGCAGAAGAGAGGCTAAATGTTCAATCGTTAGCGTATGTGTACTATGTATAGCTGGATCATCTAATGACAATAGAATGGTTATGTAATGCTCTTGATGTTTCATATTTAGTCTCCTAAGTGTTGCTGAGTTACGATTTATAAAAGGGGAAACGATTGATTTAATCTTACTCTTTTTCTTCCTCTTTCTCCAGTTGATAATAAAAGAACTGGAAGAGGGGGAATTAGAAATGGAATTTTTGCAACTACATCGAACTATTCAATTGCGTATTTTGACTACATTTATAACCCGGTTAACAGGAACAATGATTTTTCCATTTATGGCGATTTATTTTGCTGGATATCTTGGTGCAGGCATTGCAGGTATTTTATTATTTTCTAGCTTAATAGTTCAGCTTATTGCAGGATTGTATGGTGGGTATTTAGCAGATCGGTGGGGACGTAAAACGTTAATGGTATGGGGAGAAGGTATTCAATGTCTAGCTTTTCTCGGTATGATGCTAGCTAACTCGCCATACTTACAATCTGCATGGATTACATTTGCGATGATGATTGTACATAGTCTCTGTAATGGTCTAATTATACCGGCTTCAGATGCTATGTTAATTGATGTAAGTACACCACAAACGCGTACATTAATGTATAGCGTCAATTATTGGTCGATCAATCTTGCGATTACATTTGGAGCATTTATTGGTGGAGCGCTGTTCAGTTCACATCGGATGGAGTTGTTTGGACTATTAACGGTCACAGGGTTGCTGATCTGGTTAATTACAGTCTTTTTGATTACAGAAACGTATGTACCGCAAGCCAGTGCACAACAGACCAAGCGGTGGAATATCCTCACTAGCGGAAAATTGATTATTCGCAATTATCATCAAGTGTGGAAAGATCGACTTTTTATTATATTTGTTTTGGGAAATATGCTATTGTTATCTACTGAATTTCATCTGACTCAATATATAGGAGTTCGTCTGCAAAAAGAATTTATTCCACAATCGATGTTGATCTGGGGCAATTGGCATTTAGAACTAAACGGTATCAAAATTCTAAGCATGATCCAGATCGAAAATACAATCGGGATTGTACTTCTTTCTTTATTTCTTGCTGGCGTGATCCGTCGTTCCAAACGTCAAATTTCTTGGATGAATATAGCGGTTCTGATCTATATTACCGGTTTTGCAGTGATGGCATTTAGCAATACATTATTGATACTTGTTGGAGCGATGTTGTTAGCTACTGTAGGTGAATTAATCCATGTGCCTATTCGTCAGTCTCTACTAGCCCAAATTATCAATGATCAATCACGTAGTTCTTATATGGCTGTGAATGGAATAGGGACACAAGGCGCAAGAGCAATAGCCGCTCTAGGGATCACTTTGGGTGTATGGGTTCCTGCATACGGAATGTCGATCATAATCGCTATCGTTGGATTAATCGGATTCCTGTGTATTTCTTATGTGATCAGTCGGGTACAAGCTTCTACAAAAGCATCTTCAACACAAGGGGTTACCAAAAACCAAGTAACATTGTAAGATATAGAAAGTTGAAATGATTATTATATCTAGTAAGCTATTTTGCTAAAATGAAAATTAACTTTAATTTTATTGGTCGCACTGATATAGCCAAGTGTTTAATAGTAGAAACAGAATGTTTGAGGGGGGATTACTATGAATAAAGTAGCCAAGCCGTTGAGTGGCAAAACGATTGTGATCGCAGGTTCTAGAAAATTAGACGAAATGTCGTCATTGATCCAAAAACAAGGCGGAACCGCTATTGTTCGATCGTTACAAGGGGTAACTACATTTAAAGAGCAAGAAATGGAGCAAGAATTACGTCTATTTATCGAAAATCAACCAGAATGGGTTATTTTCACAACAGGGATAGGTGCCAAAGCGTTGTTCGATGCCGCAGATCGTCTGGGAATCAAAGACGCATTTGTTCAAACTGTTCAACAAGCCAAAATCGCAATCCGTGGTTACAAAACATATAACTTTCTCAAAACCCAAGAACTAGCACCTGATATTCGAGACTCAGATGGTACGATGAAAGGTCTGGAAGAACAGTTAGAATCAGTTACTTTTACCAAAGAACAAATATGGATACAATTGCATGGAGAGCCTGCTCCAGATTTGGTTCAGTTTTTGGAAGCGAAAGGTGCTTTATCTGTACATACGTTGTTGCCTTATCTCAATATTGAGCCAGAAGCAGAGACATTACAGCAATTGCGTCAAGATATCCAGCAGAGCCAAGTTGATGCAATCTGCTTCACTACGGCTGTTCAAGTTCGTTATTTATTCAATGATGCTTCCAAGAACGGATATGAGGATGAATTGCGATCTGCTCTGAATCAACAAGTACTGGCTGTATCTGTAGGCAAAGTAACATCAGAAGCGCTCACTCAAGCAGGCATCACACGCATCGTGGCTCCCGAAAATGAACGAATGGGTGCAATGATTGTAGAAATGGCGAAATATTATGAGGAACAAAAGTAGTATTCATGAATACTTTGTGTACTAAAATGAAATTTTTCATTTTATTTCATTGAAAAAGGTTCATTCTCATGTAAGCTTATGCTAAAATAAACTATTATGTAGTGAAGGAGAAATACAAAGATGACTATACCTAAAACGTTAACTATAGCCGGATCAGATACAAGCGGTGGAGCTGGTATTCAAGCCGATTTAAAAACTTTTCAGGAATTGGGCGTATATGGAATGACCGTTCTTACAACGATTGTTGCTATGGAGCCTAAAACATGGGATCATCAAGTATTCCCTATTGATCTGAACGTGGTGGAAGCGCAATTGCGTACCGTGTTAGATGGCATCGGATTTGATGCTTTGAAAACAGGTATGTTAGGTTCAGTAGACATTATTGAACTGGTGGCGCATCATCTGAATCGTTATCCTATGGATCGCGTAGTTATTGATCCTGTAATGGTATGCAAAGGCACAGATGAAGTTCTTCAACCGGAAAATACAGAAGCGATGTTAGAATTCTTGATTCCTGGTGCAGATCTAGTGACTCCGAACTTGTTTGAAGCTTCTCAATTGGCTAAAACAGGTCCTATCACTACAGAAGATCAAATGAAGCAAGCAGCTGCTATTATTTATGAGCGTGGAGCGAAGCACGTATTGATCAAAACACGCGGCAAGATCAAAGAAGGCAAAGCATTGGATTTATTGTATGATGGCAAAACATTTGACTGGTTCGAAGTTGATGCGATTGCAACGGAATTTACACATGGTGCAGGTTGTACCACTTCCGCAGCCGTAACAGCTGGACTTGCTAAAGGATTGTCGGTCAAAGATGCTTATGCTGACGCGAAAAACTTCATTACTCAAGCAATTGCTAACGGATTCCGTCTGAACGAATTTGTAGGTCCAACCCTGCATGTGGCACACCGTCTGCAATTGAAATAACAGCATCTGGAGCGGAGGATTGCTCAATGAATCGCTTATCCAAATCGTTACTCGGTGGAGCGCTCGTTTTACTTTTTTTAATCATCAGCGCTTGTTCTGGCAATAGTACACAGCAACCGTCATCCACGGATAATGGAACCACAGAACAATCACCAACCGAATCTGCAACTCCTTCTACAGAAGGAAGTACAGACCAGCCTGCAACAGGTACAGATTCAGCAACCAGTACAGACGGAACATCGTCCAGTACAGAAGGTGCTACAGGCACAACAGATAGTGGAAGTGAAAGTGTTCCTGCTGCTAAGCCAGAGCTAACACCTGCGAATGAAGGTCAAGTCGATATTACAATTGTGCAACAAGGACCGGGACAATTTTTTGTACGTTTAAATCAATTTCCTGAAGGATACTTGGTAAGCAATTTAGACTGGACTGGGCCAGGTTACAGTGAATCAGCTACATTTGATGAAGCTGTGAAGAACGGTCAAGAAGGCAATAATGGATTTTATGCAAGTAGCGATCATCGCAATTTCGGCTTTATTTATGATGGACGTATTGCTGGTGAAGAAGGCAAGTTTACTTTAACATTCCGCAATCAAGCGGGAGACGAATTAACCTGGTATAAAGATTTAACATTGCAATAATATCGCAGTCATCAAATGTTGAACATGCTGTACTAAATACTCAAGCCTCTGCCGATATATGCGGTAGGGGTATTTTGAGGGGCTATTTTTGCAAAAAGATGTACGGATAAGCTTTATGTATGCAAATGATGTAAATTACATGATTATTCAAAAAAATAAACCAAAGCACTGCATCGATCAGTGCACGAGAGGAACTTTTATAATGAGAATCAATACTTTCAAAACAGAACAAAACTTAGACAGAGGTCACTTAACAGCAATCGCTAACGAAGCTTCACGCTTTGCTTCTGATATTCGTATTTCTTTTGGTAACCCTGACAACCGTAGAGAAGTTGATGTGAAAAGTCTTTTGGGTATGATGTTGATGATTATTCCTGCTGGAACAGAAATCGAATTAACTACTCGTGGTAAAGACGAATTGGAAGCTTTGGAAAGTGTACAAAACTTATTTGAACAAGTCATGTTCGCACCATCTGTTTAATATTTATATATCACTTTCAAAAAATGAATTTTAAGCTATAAATTATAAAAAATGTATACACAAAAAACCTTTAGTCTATCAAAGACTGAAGGTTTTTTTGTTGTAGATAACGGGTAATACCTAAATAAGTCATTCAGTTACCATTTTGCTTAAAAGCGCTCTGTTCTGTACTTTTTAGGGGTAATTCCAGTATGTTTTTTGAAAGCTTTGGAGAATGAGAACAGATCAGGATAACCGACCGAGTAAGCAATTTCTGCTAATGAATAATTGGTTTCGGTAAGTAATTGACGTGCTTTGCTCATTTTGAGACTACGAATATATTCAGCAGGGGGAGTCTGATGCACCTGATGAAATTGTTTACTAAAATGAGTACGATGTACACCGACATGACTGGCGACATCTGCGACTGTAATCCCACGATCATAATGACTATGAATATAAGCGATCGCTTCTTCCATCCATGAAGTTGTCGATGATAATACATCGGATACATAATGATTCACATGAGAAGGATGGTCAGAAGATAATTCTGCAAAAATGCTATATAACAATTCCAATCGTCGCAATTCACTGCTAAATTCATTGGAATCTTCATTAGTAGCTAAAATCTGTTCGAACTTTTCTTGTAATTGATCAAATAATTCTGCACTAACTTCACTATATCCTTGATGCATACCACTTTGCTCTATAAGTAATCTGGCTTGAGGACCGGTAAAACAAATATAATACGTTTCCAGATCTTCATCCATATTATTAATATATTCAAAAGGCTCATTAGGAGAAATACACCATACGTTGTAAGAGCCAAGAATATAACTTTGACCTTTATGAATAATCACTCCGCCATGTCGATTAGCGATCCAAAAGCAATTATCAATGCCTGTAAATAAACGTCTACTATGGGCTTTGAGAAAATAACGACCCGCTTGAGCAATTCTTAATCCTCCGGATTGTGAGAATAAGGAAGGAGAAATAAGAAACCGTTCAACCACTTCACGATTTGTTTCAATAGAACGAAGCATATTGAACTTTCATCCTTTCCAAATGTAATCTAACTTCTTTATTATATACTACATAATGACAAAATAATACAAGACAAAATGACATTGTTCGTTTACAATCAAATTGCTATGATCTAAATCATGGTATTCCCACTAAAATGATGGGTTTTGACAACAATAATCATTTTTACTGATGTACCAATAGATTCTAACAGCAGATGGAGGACGCGTAATGAAAAATATAAAAATGAAATCTTCTTTTGTTTGGGCACTGACTTTACTACTGACGGTGGTTCTATCTGCTTGTGGAAATAGTTCGGACAGCTCGGCAGATGGAAAAGTAACGATCAGCTTTTTACATTGGCGTGGAGAAGATACACAGGCTTTCCAGAAAATCATTGATCAATTTGAAGCGAAAAATCCAAATATCAAAGTAGATATGCAGACATTGACTTCAGATCAATATCAATCTACAGCACAAGCTAAATTAACCGATGGTTCTGTAGGAGATGTATTTGCTTCTTTCCCAGGTGCACAATACGCAGCTTTATCCAAAGCAGGTCTATATACAGATTTAACCAATGAGTCTTTTTTGAAAAATTACAATGCAGACTTAATTGATGTAGGTGCCAAAGATGGTAAGCAATGGGCGGTACCGTATCAATTGGTGTACAACCAACCAATTTATAATACTGAAATTTTCAAAAAATATAATTTGACCCCTCCAACCGATTGGGATGGATTCCTTAAATTATGTGCAACACTCAAACAAAACGGAATTATTCCGATTGCTTTTGCTGGAGCAGATATTGGTCCAGGGCAGTTAATGAATACAATGGTGATGAATAACGAACCAAGCGAAGATATTTTCACCAAAGTTGAAGCAGGTCAAGCCAAATTAACAGATGAATTCTGGGTCAAAACGTTAACTCAATTTAAAGAGTTAAATGATAATGGTTATTTCCAGGATAACTCGCTAGGAACGAAAGACGCAGCAGCAGGTGCTTTATTTATTCAAGGAAAAGCAGCGATGTTAGCAAGCGGTTCTTATCAACTGGCGCAGAATGCAAAACAGAATCCAGAACTAAAACAAGCATTATTAGCACCTATTACTGTATCGGCAGATCAAGCCAAATATGAAGGGGTACACACCAGTACATTTATGTTAGGTGTAAATAGTCGCTCTAAACATCAAGCAGAAGCTAAAAAATTCCTTGAGTTTTTGAGTCAACCGGATGTGGCTAGTCAGTATGCAAATGAAACAGGACAAAATGTAACATTGAAAGATATCACTTATGATAGTCCAGAATTGAAAATTGCTGGCGATTGGGCGGACAAAAAGACTATATTCCAACCTCGTTTTACTATTTTGAATTCTGAAAATCAAAAAGCAGTCACCAACTCTATTCAATCGGTGCTAGGTGGAGCAACACCTGAACAAGCTGCGCAAGATGCACAAGCGATTGTAGATCAACAAATTAAGTAAATCTCAAGATAAGCAGAAAACGCGCTTTAGATCATAGAAGCGCTGAAGGGCAAGGTAATAGGAACTTATGATGAATCGCAAAACACTTTGGTTCTTTATGCTACCCGGACTGTTATTATATACAGGGCTATTTGTTTATCCAGCCGTATCTGGTTTATTTTATTCTTTTACCAATTGGGATGGCGTATCGACTTCTTATGATTTTGTAGGGATATCTAATTACAAAGATAGCTTCGATAGTATTGTGTTTCGCAAAGCATTTTTTAATAATGTGAAATTTATGTTAACGGTTGTTATTATTCAGACGATTGTGTCGTTGGTTCTTGCATTAATTCTTGCTAAAAATACACGTACTCGTGTGGTTCTACGTGCATTGTACTTTTTTCCAGCGATCTTATCGTCTGTATCAGTAGGGTTAATCTGGTCGTTTATTTACGATCCTTCTCTAGGATTGTTAAATACCGCTTTAACCAGTGGTGGATTGGAACAATTTACAGCGAGCTGGACAGGAGATGCCAATATTGCACTATATGCTATTGCATTTGTGCAAATATGGGCGCATGCCGGACAGATGATGATTGTATTTATTGCCGGTCTACATGCGATTCCAGAAGAGTTAATGGAAGCCGCACGTATTGATGGAGCGACACGTTTCCAGATTTTCCGCAAAGTCACATGGCCATTACTTGCACCATCTGCAACGATTGTTGTATCGTACACAACGATTCAATCATTCAAAGCGTTTGATCTGATCTTTGTTATGACAGATGGTGGGCCTAACTATGCGACTGAAATACTGACAACGTACATTTATCATCTGGCGTTCTCGAATTATTCATTTGGTCTAGCATCCGCAGGTTCGATGATTTTCCTTGTACTGCTAGGACTGTTAACGATGGCGCAATTCAAAGCTCTTCGTAGAGGCGGTGCTAACGGATGATCGAACGCCGAATAGATAAGCAGCAGGATGGTGAACTGCGATGAAATGGATCGGACGTATCATTATGGTGCTGTATGCTCTGCTTGTAGCAGCACCATTGTATTTTGTAATCACATCTTCGTTCAAAACAAGTCAGGCGTTTTTTGCTAATCCATTAAGCTGGCCGAATCCCTGGACGATTCAAAATTTTATATCAATTTTTGATGCTCAACCGATGTGGCAGTATTTCTGGAATAGTGCTCGTGTGACACTAAGTACTGTCGCTCTTGATCTATTTCTAGGCAGTCTGATTGCGTATGCGATTATTCGTCTAGGTGGACGTATGGGAAGATATACTTTTGTTTATTTTGTGGCTGGCTTAATTATTCCGTCACAGGTCAGTATGCTGCCACTGTATTCATTAGTACGCCAAATTGGTTGGTCTGATAATCTTGGCGCATTGGTTCTAGTAACGGCAGCAGGGTTATTGCCTTTGACTGTGTTTACACTAACAGGATTTATGGAAATGTTAAGCAAAGAGATGATGGAAGCGGGTAGTATTGATGGTGCGAGTGAGTGGAAAATTTACTGGCGTCTAGTCTTACCGTTATCCGGGCCTTCGCTTGCAGCAACCGCCGCATTTCTATTTGTAATGGTGTGGAATGATCTATTGATTCCAATGTTGCTGATTAACAGTACGGACAAATTAACATTACCACTAGCTTTGATGCAGTTCCGTGGCGAGTATGTCACCGACTATACGTTGTTATTAACAGGAGTGGTGATTACCGCAGTACCGATGGTTATTTTGTTTATTTTCTTACAACGTTTCTTTGTTACAGGAATGACCGCAGGATCGGTCAAAGGGTAATAAAGCAAATATAATAAATAGCAGTATATCAAAAAAGTCAGTTTACCGAGAGAGAAAACACTCAACGTAAACTGACTTTTTTGTATATATTCTAATCCATAGATAGATGAACTATTTTACCAACTGCTGACGGATTGCAGTCACGACAGCTTGTGTACGGTCTTTTACACCTAACTTTTGAATAATATTATGCACATGTGTTTTGATTGTACTTTCAGATACATATAATTCTTCTGCAATTTCAAAATTACGTCTGCCATAAGCCATCGCTTGCAATACTTCTAGTTCACGATCTGTTAATGGCTCTAACACAGGCGCAGGAACATAGGAAGAGTTGGGTGGGTATGCCGATTCATTTTCACCTAATAATTGAATGAGTGCTCCTCCAGCAGTTGTACTATTATAGATTGCACCTCCTGCCAGAATCGACCGAATCCCGACAATCATATCATTCATATCAATATCTTTGAGCAAATAACCAGAAGCACCTGCACGTATACCATCAATCACATAGTCTTGAACATCAAATGTAGTTAATAGAATAATTTTGATCTCAGGATGTACGGATAGAATACGGCGGGTAGCATCTATACCTGACAATTCAGGCATCTGGATATCCATTAAAATAAGGTGTGGACGATATTGTAATGCTAATTGGATCGCTTCTTGACCTGTTGCGGCTTCAGCAACCACTTGCATATCGGCTTGTAGATCAAGTACATAACGAATCCCTTGCCGGATAAGAGCTTGATCATCTGCTAACATAATACGTATAGGCTCTGTTGAACTCATATAGAGATTCTCCTTGATTCATTTAATTTTTAGTGATCGGGTGAGTGTTTAGTGGCAGTATCACTTTGATCCAGAGACCGCCTTGTGGACGAGCAGCAAATGTACATTGACCATGTATCGTTTCGCAACGGCGAATCATATTTTGGATACCGAATCCGTATTGTAACGGTTGATCTCTACGGTACTTTCCATCATCAGCGATCGAAAGTTGAACATGCTGAGAAGTTTCGGTAATAGTAATCTCAACCGTACTGGCTTCAGCATGGCGAATAATATTAGTTAATGACTCTTGTAATACACGATATAACACGCTATCAATTAATTCGCCCCATATACTAAAAGTCCCTTGAGCGTTAAAGCTTAATTGTAACCCTGCACGATGGGTGATCTGAGTCGCTAATTCTTGCAGACCTTCGACACCACCTTCGTGCACAGACCAATCTTTCACCACACTACGTACTTCGGCAAGACCTTGTCTAGATACATCTAGCAACTGATCGACAGTCAATTCAGCGCGTTCAGGATCTTGCTTGATCATCCATTTCAAAGCTTGCATCTGTACAATAAGCGAAGTGAAATGATGACCTAATCCATCGTGAATCTCTCCTGCTATCCGCGTACGTTCGGTTAATGCAGCATATCGTATCGATTGGACGGTACTGTCCTGCAATTCTGCATAAGTTCGTTGTAGCTCCATATGAACTTGTTCCAGTTCTTTAAGCTGTTCACTGTTAATCTTCAGCACACCAATATAACGGCTAAGACTGTGAATGCCAAAATAGATACTGGCAAGCACGACAATCAGACTATATGGATAACCATTGTCTAGCCCGGAAATTAACATGACTACGCCTACTATAATCAATACTACAGTCGCTACTTTTTGCTCTCGACTTGAAATAAAGCTTAATATCACAAACCATGCCCATAGAACAGAATTATAATCTTGAGGTTCTTTGGAAATATAAGCAGAAAGCCAGATCATCGAGAACAAAAACAGAGTAAAAACGATAATATAAGTAATCGACAATTTAATACTAGACCATAGCATAAATACGTAAAAACACATTGTGACAAAAAACAGCATCCACACGAGAAAAGAATGATCCATATAATAAATAGTTAGATTATAAATAATAATCATCGTTAATAATAAACGGAATAAAAATAAATACTTTAAAAAATCTTGTGATTTTTGCAAAGTTTGACTTCCTTTCACATCAAATACTGATTTCTATTTTAGCATGTTCCTAAGAAGTGATTCAGATTTAAATATAATCAAGTACAACATATTCTTATTATACAGAAGAAGCCTAGTTAACTATATCTTAATAGCGCTCACTTTTCGTCATCATAATGATCGGTTTTGAAAAGGTGAAAATCAATCGCTAGGTGGAGGTAATATCAGATAGGTAAAGACTTTAACTACAATGATAGAAGATTTTGATACATGTATAGAATGTATTGATATAGTAATCAATTGACGCTGTGGACAGCAGGGTGCTAGACTTTATGTAATCTTAACCAACTTAATAGGTCGGAATTATAAGATATGAACCAAATGCCAAACCTATTTCCAAAAGAATCACTTTTATTGTAATGCACACCTATATTCAGAGGAGGACAACGACATGTCATCAACAATTGAAACTACTGCAAATCAAGGTCAACATATTATTTTGTGGAGCAAAACAGGATGCCACTTCTGCGGGGAGATTAAGAACTATCTAGAATTAAATAATCATCATTATACCAATCTAGAAGTTGCAGGTAACGATGGTCTACGCGATGTACTTGAAGCTAAATACGGTATCCGGCATGTGCCTGTCGTCGAAGTAGGTCGTAATGGCACATATACTGCATTTTTAGAAACTGATTTGGAAGGGTTGGCTCAGTTGTTAGCTCAAGAAGCAGAATCGGCTCAATCCTCAGCAACCGTAATCTAATCTTCCAATAATACTGAAATACTGACTATAAATATTCTATAAACTATTACCGATCGTAACGATAAAAAGAAGGAGTGATCAATGATGACCAATCACAAACGACAATTGAAATTTGGAGCAATCATCCATGGGATTGGAGGAAGTATGTCTACATGGCGACATCCCGAGGTACAAAGTGATGCTAGTGTAAGCTTTGACTTTTACAAACGGCAGACACTCAAAGCAGAAGAAGGCAAGTTCGATCTCGTCTTTATTGCCGATGGATTGTTTATCAATGAAAAGTCATTACCACACTTTTTGAATCGATTTGAGCCGGTTACGATATTGTCTGCACTTGCAGCCGTCACTTCCCGAATCGGGTTAGTAGGAACAATATCTACCAGCTATAGCGAGCCATTCACTGTGGCACGTCAATTGTCTTCGATCGATCATATCAGTGGAGGACGTGCTGGATGGAATGTGGTCACATCTCCGCTAGAAGGATCGGCACGCAATTATAGTCGAGGCGATCATCCTTCTCATCCTGAACGGTATCAGATTGCGGCTGAATATCTAGAAGTGACCAAAGGATTATGGGATTCATGGGAAGAAGATGCTTTTGTTAGAGATAAAGAGTCTGGTGTCTTTTTTGATCCTGAGAAATTGCATACACTTAATCATCAAGGGAAGCACTTTTCTGTTCAAGGCCCTTTGAATATCGGACGATCGCGTCAAGGACAGCCTGTCATTTTCCAAGCAGGTTCTTCAGAAGATGGCAGAAATCTAGCCGCCCAATCAGCCGATGCGATCTTCACCGGACAAGAGACTTTAAGTGATGCACAAGCCTTTTATACCGATGTGAAAAAGCGTGCGGTTCAATATGGTCGTCAAGAAGAAGAGTTATTAGTCTTGCCAGGGATATCGCCTATTATTGGCAGAACCGAAGCTGAAGCGGAGCAGAAATATCGCGAGATTGCTGATCTGGTGACGATTGATAAAGCACTTGATTTTTTAGGACGCTTTTTTGATCATCATGACTTTTCACAATATCCATTGGATGAGCCTTTTCCAGACTTACATGATATCGGAAGTAATAGTTTCCGTAGTGGAACAGATAAAATTAAAAAAGATGCGCGTGAGCGTGGTCTAACTTTACGCGAAGTTGCATTACAAGCAGCTACACCGCGTGGAAATTTTATCGGTACACCGGAGCAAATTGCTAATCAAATCGAAGAATGGTTTCTACAACAAGGATCGGATGGATTTATTATTCACTCGGATCTTCCAAGCGGATTACACGATTTTGTAGATTTGGTTGTGCCTATTTTGCAAGCGAAGGGGATTTATCGTCAAGATTATGAGTACGATACATTACGTGAAAATTTGGGAGTGCCTATTCCACAGAATCGGTATCAAGCCAAAACGTTAAAAGTGTAAGTCGTGTTTAATACGCTGTGCTATCATCTAATTTAAGTATAAACGATTTTCCCAAAATGGTGATAAGTCAAAGAAGTGCCCGTTGCTCCTGATCCCAGTGGTCATAAGGGGTGACGGGTTATTTCAAATTGCATATTCTTCCGTTGACAAGTGTCAAAACAGGGAATATGATACATAAAACCAAGTTAGTTAATGGGAAAAGTAAGAAAGGGGATGGAATGATGAATATTGAAAATATAGAGGCATTTGTCTATATCAACCATTATGGCAGTTTTAATAAAGCAGCAGAAGTGTTATTCCTTTCTCAACCGTCTGTATCAGCGCGTATCCAGACATTAGAAAGAGAACTTGGCTGCAAATTATTTGAACGTCTGGGTCGACAAATTTTATTGACCGAAGAAGGAAGAAGATTTCTACCGTATGCACAGCAAGTCTTACAAGTGATCCAAAAAGGCAAACAACGTATTCAAACAGCAAAAGTCACACCACAGGAGCTGACCATCGGTTGTACCGTAGCTGTCTCTAATTATGTTATTCCTGAACTGCTTCCCAAACTCAAACAAAAATATCCGCAAACCAATTTTAAGCTGATCACTTCAACGACTGATCAACTGTTGCATAAATTAATGAACAAAGAAATCGATATCGGATTCGTCCGTAAAGTGATGCATCCGGCGATTCGAACAGTTTCTTTTTACGAAGATCCTATTTCACTATACGTATACAAAGACCATCCGTTTGTACAAAAAGGACGTGCAACGATCGCATCATTGCAGGAACAACCTTTAATTTTCTTTGAATGCGGATCATTAGATTGGTTGCGGATTCATCGTGTATTCGAAAGTCTTGAATTTCCGCCAGATATCGCTTTCCATGTCGATCATTCTGAAACTGCCAAAAAGCTAGTGTTACAAAAAGCAGGCATCGCCTTTTTACCCGGACTTAGTGTGCATGAAGAAGTGATGCGTGGCGACCTGGTACCGATCTATATTCCAGAAGTCACAGGAATCTCTTTACAGACCAGTCTAATTACACTAAAAGAACAACCATCAACATTCGCTACCACACTAGCCGAATTACTACACGAAAACGACTACTTCCGTAGCCAACAACCCGACCAATCACTACTTCACTCTACAATCTAACGAAAAGAGTAGAAGAAAAGACAAACGTATCTTTCTAAAAATCAATAATAGATACACACAAATCATAATAGATACAGAACACAAAAAAGTAATCAAAAACAACCACCATTTCACAGGCATATTTCATAGCCAATGAATGACCTATAGAACAAATCAATATAAAGATGACACCAATACGCCCAATCTTTCCAACTAACATCATCTTTATCTTTACTTGCTACCCTCCCACAAGGGAAACAAATGCACCACCCAAGTAGCATTTCATCTGTTACCATCATCCCACCAAGCACAAGCGAAGAGGGAAGATTTATTCTGAAAGAGCGAAGCGCTCGCCTTTAAAAGAATATCCCCACCGCAAAGCGGTAAATTCAAGGGATATTCTTTTACCAGCGACGACAAGAATAATCTACCCTCATAGCGCCTGTACTCTATTGCACCACGACACCTATCATTTGTTTCCCCCACACCTATTGATTTGTTCAATACACCGATAGAACTTTCCTATTATCCAGGTCATTGACGCTGAGAAAGGACGATGATAGATTTATCACATGCTAAATCCGATTAAGTTGATATGAATTAGGGGGAAGAAGAAAATGAAGAAAAAAACAGGGTTAACAGTACTTACATTATGGGCAGTTGTTTGGATGCTGGTACTATCGGGTTGCGCATCTGTTAGCGAATCAAGTGGAGGTTCAGCAGGAGGAACATCTTCTGCATCAGATAGCAATAATGCAACAGCGTCTACAGGTGGTGTTAAAAAAATTATCGTCGGTACAGGTACAGCCTTTCCGAATGTCTGCTTTATTGATGAAAATGGCAAGCTTACTGGATACGATGTTGAATTGGTACGTGAGATCGATAAACGTCTACCAGATGTAGAATTTGAATTTAAAACGATGGAATTCTCAAATCTGCTACTAAGCCTAGAAACAAACAAAATAGATTTTGTCGCTCACCAGATGGAGACGAATCCTGAACGTGAACAAAAATATCTATTTAATAAAGTGCCATACAGCATTTTCCTTAATCGTGTAGCTGTTGCGAAAGACAATAATGCGATTAAAGGATTAGATGATCTGGTTGGGAAAAAAGTGCTCACAGGAGCTACAAGTAATGCGGCTTACCTACTTAATGAATATAACAAGACACATAACAACGGTATAGATGTTGTCTATAGTAGTGGAGCAGCCAATGATACTGTTCAACAAATCGTATCAGGACGGGTAGATGCCACGATCACGACAGATTTTGCTAATCGTTTCAATACAGATGCAGACGGTAATGTAGCACTCAAAACAGTCGGTGAACCGTTAAATCAATCCAATGTTTTTTTCGTGTTCCGCAAAGATGAGCAACCTCTGGCAGATGAGATCGATCAAGCGATCACAGAAATCAAAGCAGATGGAACACTCAAAAAATTAAGCGAACAATGGTTAGGTGACGATTTTACCAAAACGCTAGAAGAAGCCAAAGTAACCAAATAAATAATGAATAGCTAGTAGAAAGGAGCACATCATACATGAGCAGAAAATTCGATATCACCTATGTGTTTGATTTTATTCCTAAATTGTTGGCTTATCTCAATATAACACTGCTCATTGTAGGCAGCTCGATTCTACTAGGTCTTGTTATCGGAATGCTTGTCGCGTTACCCCGTCTATACAATGTGCCTGTGCTCAAGCGTATCTCGCAAGTGTATGTCTCCTTTTTTCGCGGGACACCGATTCTGATTCAATTATTTCTGATCTATTATGGACTGCCGACGATTCTGCAATGGATCAATATTGATATTTCTAGAGTAGCAGTGTTGTACTTTGTGATTCTGGCTTATGCGCTGAACAGTGGAGCTTTTGTCTCTGAAATGATAAGAGCTTCAGTCAGTGCAGTAGATAAAGGACAGATTGAAGCCGCGCAATCCATAGGCATGAGCGGATACCAGACGTTTACACGTATTATTTTGCCACAAGCGTTAGCGATCAGTATTCCGTTATTCGGTAATCTGGTGATCGGCAATCTGAAAGACACTTCACTTGCTTTTACTCTAGGTGTGATGGAAATGACAGGCAGATCACAGACGTTAGGAACAGCTACACAACATTTTGTAGAAACATATATTGCTTTATCTTTGATCTACTTTGTAATCAGTATGATCTTGGAACAAGGATTCCTCTGGTTAGAACGTCGTCTACATCGTCATGAAGCAAGTGTAAGGCAGAGCTCTAAAGTGATAGGGCGTAAATGGCTAACCCGTCCTGTATCTGCACTTAGCAAAGGAGGTAGAAGTGGATGACACTGGATCCATCGTTTATGTGGACAGCCTTTCTAAGCCTTTTTAAAGCATTACCGACTACGCTTATGATTACTTTCGTATCTGTAATCTGCGGTCTATTGATAGGAACGGGGGTAGCCTTATGTCGAATTTATCGAATTCCTGGATTGTCTCAACTTTCTACCGCTTACGTAACTTTTATACGCGGTACACCGATGTTGATGCATTTATTGTTAATTTATTTTGGCTTACCGATTCTGATCGATAGTGTATCTGCTCACTTAGGATGGTCATTTACTTCAGCATCGATTCCGCTCATTGGATTTGTATTTATCGCATTTTCGATTACAGCAGGAGCATATATGTCGGAAGTGGTACGAGCAGGTATTGTTGCTGTAGATCGTGGACAGATCGAAGCGGCTCACTCGATTGGCATGACGACACCACAAGCTTTACGCCGAATCGTATTACCACAAGCGTTAGCAGTCAGCCTTCCGAATTTATCAAATTCAGTGATTGGAATGTTACATGGATCTACACTTGCTTATACGATCTCTGTTGTAGAAATTAACGCTCAAGCACTGGTAGTTGCTGCGAACAACTGGAAGTACTTTGAAGCGTATATCGCCGCCGCTGTCTTGTTCTGGGGATTGACCTTATTGATCGAACGGGGTAGTGGATGGTTAGAAAAACGTCTCAACGCTTATCATCGTGGAGGTGTGATGTAATATGATTCAACTGGAGCAAATATCCAAGTCATTTGGCAAACAGGAAGTGCTTCACCATATCGATCTACAAGTTAAAAAAGGTGAAGTGGTGGTCATTTTGGGCCCGAGCGGTTCAGGCAAGACGACATTACTTCGCTGTATTAATTATTTGGAAAAGCCTGATGCAGGACAGATTACAATCGGTAATCTACGTGTCGATACGAAGCATCCTACCAAAAAAGAAATCCATGCGCTACGTCAACAAACAGCGATGGTATTTCAACAATATAATCTATTCAAACACAAAACAGCACTCGAAAATGTAATGGAAGGATTAACGATTGTTCGCAAAATAGCCAAAGATAAAGCACGTGAGATCAGTGTACAGGTACTTGAGAAAGTAGGGCTTGGCACCAAGTTGGATCATTATCCAAGCCAGCTATCCGGTGGTCAGCAACAACGTGTTGGAATTGCTAGAGCACTGGCTTTGAATCCAGAAGTAATCCTTTTTGATGAACCGACTTCAGCACTTGATCCAGAGCTAGTAGGTGAGGTGTTAAGTGTAATTCGCAAAATAGCTAAAGAAGGTATCACCATGATTGTAGTAACACATGAAATGGATTTTGCCAGAGATGTCGCTAATCATGTGGTCTTTATGGATGGCGGCGTAGTTGTAGAAGAAGGAACACCGGAAGAGATTTTTCAACGTCCCAAAGAAGAACGTACCCGTCAATTTTTGAGCCGTATTACACCGCAGGCTACGTATTCTATTTAGAAAATAATACACATAGATCGATTGAGGGAGGAACAGAAGATGAGTATTCTGATAGGTATTTTGGATCAAAGTCCACGATTTGCAGGAGAAAGTGCAGAAGATGCTTTTCGACATACGATAGAGCTTGCTCAAATTGCCGAGGAATTGGGGTATCGTCGGTTCTGGGTATCCGAGCATCATGATTCTGCTAATGTGTCTGGTTCTTCACCGGAAGTATTGATCTCTTATTTGCTCGCCAAAACCAAAAAAATTAAGATTGGTTCAGGTGGAGTAATGTTGCAACATTACAGTCCGTACAAAGTTGCCGAGAACTTTAATGTATTATCTACACTTGCACCGGGCAGAGTAGAATTAGGCATAGGACGTGCTCCAGGTGGATTACCTCGATCAACACGCGCTTTACAAGGAGATCATCAGACAAGCCCTGTAAGCTTAACCGACAAAATTATAGAAACCCGCAATTATATTTACAATCGAATAGCAGACGATCATGCGCTAGCAGGTATCCATGTAAGTCCAAATCCTGCGCAACCTGCTGATCTATTCGTACTTGGAGCGAGTTCCAATAGTGCAGAAGTAGCAGCCAAATTAGGATTACCCTATGTATTCTCCCAATTTATTAACGGGGATGAAGAAGTGGCTCTTACAGCTGTACGTAATTATCGTGAACAATTTGTTCCTTCGATCGAATATCCGAAGCCACATGTTATTCTGGCTTTATCTGTTATAGTCGCTGAGACCGAAGAAGAAGCTGCTCAATTAGCAGGCGAGAATCTATCTGTTAAAATTCATCTGGAAAGTGGTAAAGTACTTACAGTAGCTACCATCGAACAAGCTGAAGAATTTGGTAGACAATCTGCTGAAAAATATCGAATTGAAGTAAAAGAAGCCAAAGTGGTTAAAGGTTCTCCTTCGTCGGTGTATCAACAATTGTCTGATATTCGTCAGCGATATGGTATAGAAGAATTGGTAGTGCATACAGTGATTCAGAATTTTCATAAGCGTGTGCGTTCATTTGAATTATTACAACAGGCTTTTGTTCAGGCAGAGGTAGAAGCTTCATTGGAGGTGTAAATAGCGCATGGTGTTAACAGAAGGACTTCAACAGCAACTTAGCGATATTCGTAGACATATTCATCGTCATCCTGAATTATCAGGAGAAGAGATACAGACAACAGCCTATATCCGTCAATTGTTAGAAGCGGCAGATATTCAGATTTTGTCTTTTCCTAATTTGAAAACAGGTGTGATCGCAGAAATAGGAACCGGTGAATCGGTTATTGCGTTACGTGCAGATATTGATGCTTTGCCTGTACAAGAAGAGACAGGGCTTGCTTTTGCTTCAGAAGTAAATGGTAAAATGCATGCATGTGGTCATGATTTTCATACTGCTTCTTTGTTAGGAGCGGCGTATTTGCTCAAAGAACAAGAACATCAACTGCAAGGAAGAGTGCGATTGATTTTTCAACCTGCCGAAGAAAAAGCCAAAGGAGCACAGCAAGTGATTGCAAATGGAGCGCTTGAAGGTGTACAAGCGATCTTCGGACTTCACAACAAGCCTGACCTGCCTGTAGGCACAGTAGGGATTCGCAATGGTGCACTGATGGCAGCGGCAGATGGATTTATTGTAGAAGTGACAGGAGTCGGTACACATGCTGCCATACCAGAAGCAGGGATTGATCCTATCGTGGTGTCTGCACATATTGTAACAGCAATACAATCTATCGTTAGTCGTAATATCAGTTCTCAACAAGGTGCTGTTATTAGCGTGACCCAGTTGAATAGCGGACATGTATGGAATGTGATTCCTGATCTCGCTGTCCTGCAAGGAACGATCCGTACATTTGATGAACAGGTACGGGAGCAAGTGCTATCTCGATTTGAACAGATTGTTGAAGGGGTAGCCACTGCTTTTGGGACTTCTGCCAAAGTAAAATGGTTAGCTGGCCCTCCTCCTGTTCTCAATGATGAGCAGTGGACAGGTGCAGCCCAGATTGCAGCAGAGCAAAGCGATCTTCAAGTGGTTGAGCCTGTGGTATCACCAGCAAGCGAAGACTTTTCATTTTATCAAAAAGAAGTGCCAGGTGTATTTATCTTTGTCGGTACGTCAGGCCCGCAAGAATGGCATCATCCGTCATTTGATGTAGATGAACGTGCATTAAGCAGTACCGCTACCTTTTTGGCAAATACAGCGCGTGTTGCTTTGAAGCAAGTAGAGCAACAACCTATTTCGTCAACATCCACATATTGATTTTCATGTTAATAATCTTTATTTCAATCTGGTTATAATGGAAAGCTGTTTCTTTGGAGAAAAGTAGTCATCAACAAAGGCTATCATAATCAAAGAAACAGCTTTTTTTGTTGTGGTTTGTAACCAATAACTGACTGCAATTATGATCAGAGATTGCCAAAGTTATCCTTGATACGATAAAATACGCCCAAGAAAGGTTGTGTCTGTATTGAGTGATTCGGTGACGGTTCCCAAGTCAGTACCTTATACAATTGAGCTTCAATTTAACCCTTTATATGAATGTCTTAACAGCTTGCATACGTATATCTGCCGTCCTTCTTACAAAAAGATCGATTTAGATCCTTCTTGGGCCAAATCGGTAGAGGAGCAGTTACCTCCTGCATTTGCAGAGCGTCTTGCTCAGACGGGAATCGATGCAGAGTGGAGATTGATTGTTTTGCTGGTCTGTTGTTGTCCCTACCAGACACCGGAACAATTTATACAATGGATAGAAGATATGACAGTTAAGCAACTAGAAGTACTGATCGCTGAACATACGTCACTGCCGGTTACCGGAGTGACTCGTCTGCGTAGCCGAATACTGATGTTGTTCCAACAATGGAATGAATATTACTTTTCCCAGATCGATCAGCAGATCATCACAGGGTTGCAACAAGAATACGAGCAAAAGCAAGCGATATTAATGCAAAACCATCATCTGTCTACTTTTGTAGATGAAGTGACCAACGGTATTGTATTTGAACCGCATACTGAACTCAAGCGTCTGATTCTTGTACCTCATTATCATTTCAAACCGCTTAATATTATTTATGCGTATCATTCATTTGTTATCTGTCATTATCCCGCCAAATTATATCTGGGCGATTCTTCTGAATTACCGCCTTATGAATATCGAGTCATTCGGGCATTGGCTGAACAGAGCCGGTTGAAAATATTAAAATATCTATATAATGGTCCACGTAGCTTTATTGAAATTGTACGTTATTTGGGATTATCGAAAGGAATTACGCATGATCATGTGACCAAGTTACGCAGTGCTGGATTACTTCATGCCCATATTCAAGGAGAAACGCTCACTGTCTATAGTCTGCGAACTCATGCTATTGATCATCTACAGCAGATGTTAATGCATTTTATTGAAGATAATCAATAAATAAAGATTTATATACGATTAGATCGTTTCTATACAGGAACGATCTTTTTGCTATGCGCTAAGATATAAGCGGAATGGAACACACGACTGATCTCACCAACTGTTATATATTAACTTTTTTCGGAAATGATTTTAAGTTCTCTCTTTACAGAACCGTTTTAGATTCCTATAATAGCTTTACCGACTAATAACATAGTTAACAGGTCGGAATAATAAATATTAGGGGAATGTATAATGAAAAAAAGTGTAACTTTACTATCCGGCGTGCTTATGGCTTCTTTGTTGTTTACAGCATGCTCTAGTGGAGGAGCTGATAATAGCAGTTCTTCAGTAGCCAATGGTACAACCGAAGCATCACCAACGACTGCTCTAACCAGTTTGTTCAAAGCACCTGATCTTACCAAGTTACCTGCTACCGCTCAGCAACGTACAGATACGATCATTATGGCGTTAACTGATCCAGCCGGAGCATTTACTCCTTATTTTCATCAAAGTGGATATGATGGCAATGTCTCTTCATTATTGTATGCACCGCTTGTGACAACAGATGATAAAGGGCTACCGGCTCCGAATCTAGCGGAAAGTTGGGATTTGTCCAAAGATCAACTTACATATACGTTTCATTTGCGTAAAAATTTGAAATTTAGTGATGGCTCACCGCTTACAGCAGACGATGTAGCGTTCACATGGACGATATTGCATGACAAATCGTATGACAATGATTCGCTTATTCCCACATTAGGTATCGTAGGCGGAGCAGATTACAAAGCTGGCAAAGCGTCTACTATCTCTGGTATTAAAGTTATTGATCCACAGACTATTTCAGTTACGATTGCGAAGCCTAATGCAACTGCACTATTGACGTTAGGTAGCGATGTATTGTCCAAAGCTTATTATGGCAAAGACTATAAATTCGGCGAACTGGAATATATCAAAAAGTTACATCAGACTCCACTTGGGAATGGCCCGTATGTATTAACCAAATTTATTCCGGGACAAGAAGTGCGTTTTACAGCTAATGAGAATTATTTCAAAGGCGCTCCCAAAACAAAAAACTTTATCTACAAAACATCTGAAGGAGATACCTGGCAGTATGTGGAGACAGGGGAAATTGATTTTGCTTCCTTTAGTGCGACACAAGAAAATATCGATAAACTCAAAAGTTTGGGATTTGTAGATATTTTGCCGTATACACCAAGCACTTACAGCTTTTTACAAGCCAATCTGGAACATGAAGCTTTGAAAGATAAAAAAGTACGTCAAGCGATTGCTTACGGATTGGATCGTCAAAGTATTTATGTAGACGCGAATCAAGGGGCAGGAGAAATAGCTAATATTCCTGCGGCTCCTATCTCATGGGCATATACAACAGATGGTATTAATCCTTATGCTTATAGCGCAGAAAAAGCGAATCAATTGCTTGATGAAGCAGGTTGGGTCGCTGGAGCAGATGGTATTCGTGAAAAAGATGGTCAAAAGCTGACTCTTCATTATCTAGGTTCCAAAAGTCCACAAACGGATATCTTTATCGCTGTCGCTACAGAAAACTTCAAAGCGATCGGCGTTGATTTCCAACCGGAAGTATTTGCAGACTTTAACTCACTTGCTTCCAAAGTCGAAGGCGGAGATTATGATCTAGCTTCATTCTCGACACCAATGTTAACCGATCCTTCAGATGGATTGGTGCAATTTTTGGATGGAGAGATCAAAGGGTATGATAATCCTGAATTTGTGAAATTATATAACGAAGCATTAGCAACCAACGATATTGAACAACGCAAAAAAATCTATGCAGACATTTTCAAATTATTAAATGATGATTTGCCTGTTATTTTCACCAACTACAAAAAAGTGGTCTATGCCTACAACGGACGTATTCAAGACTTAACAGTCAGTCCATTTAACGGTATTGCATCAAGTGTACCGCAATGGAATTTGAAGTAATCGGTAACAAGGAGTTGAGCATATGAGTAGCTATTTAATCAAGCGTCTAGCGTATACTCTGTTTATTTTATTAGCAGCTTCGTTATTGATCTTTTGCCTGTATGCATTAACTCCGGGGGATTTTATAACAGGTAATATCAAGTTAAGTCCTGAACGCAAAGCGGAATTGCGTGAGTTATACGGGCTAAACAAACCGTTATTAGAGCGGTATATCATTTGGATGAATAATGCGTTTCATGGGAATTTTGGGTATTCGCTGGATAAGCAACAACCGGTACTCACGTTATTTAATCAGTATGTATGGAATTCATTTTTGTTAGCGATTGTCTCTACATTTCTAACGTGGCTTATCGCTGTGATTATCGGTGTAATCGCAGCGTATAAGCAGTATTCATGGTTTGATACGCTCGTGATGGTTGGTATCTTTGCTGCTATGTCGATTCCGTCGTTTTTTATTGGACTATTTTTGATTAAAATATTGGCGGTTGACTTCAAATGGTTACCGCCGGGAGGCATGTTAACGACAGGTAGCAATGCTACAGGAATCGCTTATCTAAAAGAAGTGATTCATCATATGACGTTGCCAGTCATTGTTATGACATTGCTGGGTGTAGGATCATTAACCCGTTATTTCCGCAGTAATATGATTGATGTTATTCAGCAAGATTATATCCGTACGGCTCGTGCCAAAGGATTGAGTGAGCGCAAAGTGTTATTTACCCATGCTTTGCGCAATGCATTATTGCCTGCGATTACACTTGTAGGATTTGAATTACCTGCGCTATTTGGTGGGTCGCTGATTATTGAACGAATTTTCAATTGGCCGGGAATAGGTCAATTGTATATGCAATCATTTACAGTCCGAGATTATCCGCTATTAATGGGCTTTACGATGTTTATAGCTGTACTAACCGTTATCGGTACGTTATTATCGGATATTTTGTATCATGTCGCTGATCCGCGTGTAAAAATCTAGCAGAATAAGGAGGATCATATGCCATCTATACAGGCTGAAGTGACGAATGTATCTACCCATAGACCTCAAGCTGTCAAATCGTCTTTGTGGCGACAGTCGATTCGTAAATTAGTCAAAAATAAATTAGCTGTAGGTGGATTTGCAGTCGTTGTGTTTATGTTTTTGCTTTGTTTTGTAGGGCCTTTATTTTCGCCGTATACCGACAATAAAGTGAATATGGCAATGATGAATAAAGCGCCTAATATTCATCACTGGCTGGGAACCGATAAATTGGGACGGGATGTATTAACACGAGTGATGCAAGCAGGAAGAATCTCGTTAACAGTAGGGATTGCATCGATGTTTTTGTCTGTATTTATCGGAACATTGTTAGGAGCGATAGCAGGATATTATCGAGGAATTGTTGATCAAGTGATTATGCGTATCGCTGATCTGCTACTCACGATTCCCAGTCTGCCGTTATTGTTTATTTTTGGAGCCTTATTATCAGAATGGAAAGTACCTACAGATTACCGAATGTATATCGTAATGCTTATTCTCAGCCTTGTAGGTTGGCCTTCACTAGCACGTATGGTGAGAGGGCAATTGTTATCTTTGCGTGAACGGGAATTTATGCAAGCAACGATCGTTTTGGGATTACGTGATCGTCGTAAATTGTTGAATCATTTATTACCGAATCTAGTCCCATTATTAATAGTGATTGCTACGCTAAATATTGGTGGCGCTATTCTTAGTGAATCGGTATTAAGCTTCTTTGGACTAGGTGTTATGCCGCCTACACCTACATGGGGCAATATGATTGATGCGGCAAATAATATGATCGATTTTCAAGAACGTCCGTGGTTATGGGTTCCACCCGGTTTTTCTATTTTTGCAACAGTGATAGCCATTAATATTTTTGGTGATGGGTTGCGAGATGTGCTTGATCCGAAACAAAAAAGGTAGGTGAATCAACATGAGTACCGACTCGTTATTGCATATTCAGCATTTAAGCACCTATTTTGATACCGATGATGGTACAGTCAAAGCAGTCGATGATATCAGCTTGCATGTTCGTCCCGGTGAAATTGTCTGTATTGTCGGTGAATCCGGTTGTGGTAAAAGTATCACTGCACTCTCTGTAATGGGATTGATCGAAGCGCCTGCTGGACGGATTGCAGACGGTGTGATTGATTTTGATGGGCAAAATTTATTAAATTTGAGTAAAAATCATCTACGAAGTATTCGTGGGAATGATATTGCTATGATTTTTCAAGAACCGATGTCTTCACTCAATCCTGTACTTACGATCGGTGAACAAATGAGCGAGCCATTAATCATTCACAAAAAAATGAATAAAAAGCAAGCACAACAGCGAGTATTGGAATTGATTACGCAAGTAGGTATTTCTCGGCCAGAACAGATTGCCAAGTCATATCCGCATGAATTAAGTGGAGGAATGTTACAGCGCATTATGATCGCTATCGCCATCTCTTGTGATCCCAAGCTGTTAATTGCTGATGAGCCTACAACAGCGCTTGATGTCACGATTCAAGCACAGATTCTAGATATGTTACGAGAGTTTCGTAGTCAATCGGATATGTCGATTCTGCTGATTACACATGATCTAGGCGTTGTCGCTGAAATGGCAGATTATGTGATTGTTATGTATTCAGGCAAAATAGTAGAAGAAGGCGAAGTCGTTGAATTATTTGCTAATCCTCGCCATCCGTATACTCAAGGGCTACTGCGTTCTAAGCCTATTATCAATCAACGGCAAAAAGAACTGTATTCGATTCCGGGATATGTACCGAACCCACTTGAATTGCAAAAATCCTGTTATTTTCATGAGCGATGTGAGCATTGTATGGATATTTGTCGTACCGAAGAACCGCCACTACGTGATCTAGAAAACGGTCAAAAAACGGCTTGCTGGTTATATGAAAAGGAGGCAACCGTTCATGTCTGAAGCACTACTAGATATTCAGCATCTCAAAAAATACTTTCCTATCAAATCAGGGCTACTTAGTCGCACAGTCGGACAGGTTAAAGCTGTCGATGATATTAGTATTACGATTCAGCCAGGAGAAACATTTGGTCTGGTTGGGGAGTCGGGTAGTGGCAAAAGTACAGTAGGACGTACAGCTATTCGGTTAACAGACAAAACTGCCGGAGAAGTTCGATTTAAAGGAACCGATATTTATCATTTACCACCGGAGCAATTGCGACAATTACGTCCCAAAATGCAGTTGATCTTTCAAGATCCATACAGTTCGCTGAATCCTCGTGTACGGATAGGCGAAGCGATAGGTGAAGCTTTGTTAGATCATGGTCTAGCACCTGCTTCCGATATTCGTGATCGGGTCAAAGAAGTACTATCTTCTTGCGGATTATCGTCCTACCATATTGATCGTTTTCCACATGAATTTTCTGGAGGTCAACGTCAACGGATCGGAATCGCCCGAGCTTTGGTATTGAATCCAGAGCTGATTATTGCTGATGAACCGGTATCAGCGCTTGATGTATCGATTCAAGCTCAGATTATTAACCTGTTTAGTCATTTACAGGAAAGTAAAGGATTAACGTATCTTTTTATTTCGCATGATTTGAGTGTAGTCGAACATCTATGTTCACGTATTGGGGTGATGTATCTCGGTTCAATGGTAGAGACCGCTTCCAGAGATGAATTGTTCCGTCATCCGCTACATCCATATACCAAAGCTTTGTTATCTGCTGTACCGATTCCAATTCCCAAGTTAAAGCGTGAACGAATCGTGTTAAAAGGGGATATTCCAAGCCCTGCCAATCCACCTTCTGGTTGCAAATTTCATACTCGCTGTCCGTTTGCAGAACAGCGTTGTAAAGACGAAGTTCCTGTATTTCGCAATATGGGTAGTGATCACTGGGTTGCATGTCATTTGGTTTAGACGTATAAAATAATAGTATAATTAGGAAAAAGCCACTGATCTTTAAAAGATCAATGGCTTTTTTTGATAGTATCTATTTAGTTAGAAGCTGTAACAGCTACTTGCTCGCGGCAAGCATCCGAGCAGAAGTGTTCGTGTTCTTCTTTGCAAGATTCGCATACCACATGTTGCAGATTGCAAGTCGGGCAGTTGATATAATCGTCTGTTGGCGCTTCGCAATGATAGCATTTGCCTACAATAATATCTTCATCGGTATGATTGATTGGAATCGAAATACGTTCGTCAAATACATAACATTTTCCGTCAAACAATCGACCTTGTACTTCAGGGTCTTTACTATAAGTCACAATACCGCCTTCAAGTTGAGCAACATCGTTAAAGCCTTCTTTCATCAAGAAACCGGTTAGCTTTTCACAACGTACGCCACCTGTGCAGTATGTGAGAATCTTTTTGTCTTTGAACTCGCTCATATTTTCTCTGATCCATTCAGGGAACTCGCGAGAAGATTCAACATTCGGACGAATCGCTCCACGGAAATGACCGATATCGTATTCATAATCGTTACGACCATCTAAAACAATCACATCTTCTTGTTGAAGTTGTTCATAGAACTCTTTCGGTGAAAGGTGCTTGCCTGTAAATTCACTAGCATCCCATTCTTCTTCAAAGCGGAAAGTGACCAATTCATCTTTTGGACGCACAAACATTTTTTTGAAAGCATGTTCTTCTGCTTCATCAATTTTGAACACTGTATCTGCAAATCGTGGATCTGCTAATAAGTCTTGCATATACTGTTCAGTCTGTTCAAAATCACCTGACAATGTACCGTTAATACCTTCTGGTGCGATTAGAATTCTTCCTTTGATACCTAACTTTTTGCAATATTTCAAATGCTCTGCAGCAAGTGCTTCATGATCATCAATTTTGACAAATTTATAAAATAATAAAATCCGGTATGGACTCGTAGACATATTCATCACCCTATATATAAAAATTTTAATTTTGCACCGACGTACAATATAATCGCAATCATAAATTTTACGCTTCTCTTGGGGGTTAGTCAATGAAAATGTATAAAAAGGGGGATTTAATTCTCATGGGGGGGGTGGGAGGGCTGCGCCAATAGAATCGTTCTTGTCGTCGCTGGTGCTATGGAATCCCTTGAATGACCGCTTGGCGGTCGGGATTTCATAGCAAAGGCGATCGCTTCGCTCTTTCAGAACGATTCTATTCGCTCCGCTCTACGGTGGGAGTGGGAGGAATTAAAGTCTTGGGTG
The DNA here is from genome assembly GCF_028736095.1 of Paenibacillus sp. KACC 21273. Lineage (NCBI taxonomy): Bacteria > Bacillati > Bacillota > Bacilli > Caryophanales > Paenibacillaceae > Paenibacillus > Paenibacillus sp. KACC 21273. The sequence goes on along the minus strand of NZ_CP117876.1, from coordinate 3,025,744 downwards.
GGGGAGGGTAGGTGGAGTTTGGGTGGGAGATTTGGAGGGGAGTGAGAATGTAGTGGGAAAGTAATAGATAGTATTGAGATGGTAAGTGAGAGTCAGATATAGTGGGATTATTGTGAGAATGGGAAGAAGATTTTGTGAAGGGATATGTAGTGGGGAATAAAAAAAGGGGCTGTCTAATGGGGATAGACAGCCGGGAGTGTGGGATAGCATATAGAGTTGGGATGGAAAAAGTATCTATTCACTGATGCTTATCCAACATACCTAAATGTGATTTGATTTTATATAGTGATTATCGGTTTGCGCGGTTTTTGGAATTTTGTTTATGGGTTTTGGATAAGGTTTTCCATTTTTGTTTTTCTTGGCGCAGTTGAGTGACGTTATTTTTGCGTTCGTTGTAGGCTAGTTCTTTTTTGAGTTTGAGCCAGTTGTTGTAATGTTTAGTTGGCAGTGTACCTTCAGCTAATGCTTGTTGGACAGCACAGTCTGGTTGATCCTGTGTATGCGCACAATCGTGGAAACGGCACTGTTCGGCTAGAGATTCGATATCATGGAATGTTTCTTCCAGTCCTGTCGAAGCTTGCCCTATACCTAGACTTCGCATGCCGGGAGTGTCGATCACGATCATACCATTGTGTAGCAAATGGAGTTCACGATGCGTAGTAGTGTGTTTACCTTTCGCATCGTCTTCGCGAATTGCATTTGTTTTCATTTTGTATTCGCCTGCAAGTGCGTTAACGAGTGAAGATTTGCCGACACCCGAAGAACCAAGCAATACCAGGGTGTCTCCTACAGCAAAATGCGCTTGTAGTTCTGCTAATCCGTCGCCATGAATACTATCGACTGGATAGACAGGAACACCAAAGCCAGCTATTTCTAATTGTTGAAGATAGTGATCCAATTGATCGGTTAGATCGCTTTTGGTTACGATAATAAGCGGTTGTGCTCCGCTATTCCACGCAATCGTTAAATAACGCTCAATACGATTCAAATTAAAGTCATCATTTGCCGAGCAAACGAGTAGACAATAATCAAAGTTGGCAGCAACCACCTGTTCACCAATATCAGGATCATCACGCAAAATAATCGTTTTGCGTGGTAACACTTGATGGATCAGTGAAGTATCACCGGGATGGCTCTCCAGAGCGACAAAATCACCAATCGAAGGGCGATCGACTCGAAGAGCATCGCGGAATGAAGATGTTTTTAATTTGGCTAATTGTTCTCCATCTTCAGAGACAACACGGTATACATGTTTGAACACCGCACTAATCCGTGCTGGAATAAGACGTTCCGACGTCTCATAGGCTGCAAAGTGTGCAGCAAAATAATCGTTATATCCATAATCATTAATATTCAATTCAGTTAGCTCCTTTGTTGTATCGGGAGCTTGTTTACGTTATCCGTTCATTTCTCCCGATTGGAAATAGGTTCTATGCGGCGTGTGATGGGGTGTACGTTCAATAGTCATCATTATGAATCATCCTTTCTGTTCGGGATTTCACCAACAGTATAACAGAAAATGGATAAAAAGGAATAGCAAAAATAGAAGATACGTATAAACATAACCAGGATTGTAAATAGAGTGTTATCTTTTACACGTTATAAACAATTCATTTATGATCAAAAAGAACTAAATTTGTAAGCAAATCGCAAAAATACCTTTTCAGCCCGTAAAAATACGTTACAATTGAGTTGTGAATATTTGTTGAATACATGTAAATTTAATATCAATGATCCAATAATCATAGCGTAATTACGTTTGATGTGAGGAGGAAGCAGATGAATCCGAAGCGTACAAGTTCAAGGTTGTTGCGGAGTTATATGTTGTCTTATTTACTTATTTTTCTGATTCCTCTTATTTTGATTACTGTTCTGGTCTATCAAAGCGCTGTTAAAAGTCTACGTACTGAAATAGAGCAATCCAATGTGAATCAGTTAAGTCAGGTACGAATGACGATAGATGGACGGATGAAAGAGTTAAGCGATATTGCAGCTCGGATCAGTTATGATAACAATCTGACTTCTTACATGGTGAAGCATCCGTATTATAGTCGTGAAGCGATTAATACACTGGCTCAATATCGAGCGAATAGTTCGATTATTGATGAGTTATTTCTTTATTTTCATAACGATTCGATGATCTATTCTTCTCAAGGATTAAGTAATTTGAATGTGGTTTTTGGACGAACATATGAATTTAATAATTGGACAAATGAACAGATTACACACGACCTTAATGAGATTAATTATCCGATGACTCGCTTAACCGAGCAATTGGGGACTCATTCACGCCAAAGGTCGATGTTATTACATATTGTGCCGATCAAGCCTGCTGATGCGTATCCATATGCGTCTGTAGTGTATTTGATTGAAGAATCCAAGCTGACCGGAATGATGGATTCGATTTTGAATGATTTTAAAGGAAATAGTTATATTTTTGACAATACAGGTCAGGTACTGACGGTCAACAACCATGATCAACCGGTGCAAAATCAAGAATTGAATACGCTTTCTCAGCTAGGAGAAGGGATTCATAGTATGATGCTAAATGGAAAACCGCAGTCTGTAGTGTCAGTTACTTCAGCGCAAAATGGTTGGACATATGTAACGACTATGCCAAGTGATCAATTTTTTAGTCGGATTTTTCATATTCAGACATTGATTATATTGGTGTTCGGATTGATTGCTTTAGCAGGTATCCCAATCGCAGTATTATTAGCGCGTAGACAGTATCATCCACTACGTGATCTGGTTGAATTTGCAAAAGAAAAAACCAATCATTCAACCATCCCATCTGTCTCCAGCGGCACTTCTAATGAGTGGACATGGATTAAAAACACATTGCACGATTATCGATATCAGATGGATATGCAGGAACCGTATGTGCGCCACCAGTGCTTACTATTGCTAATGAAGCATGGCAAGCCAGAAGATCCAGAGACGATACGTGTTATAGACAGTCTGGGGCTGGAAGCCGATCATCATCAATATTTTGTCATGATTGTAGCCAGTGATATGTTATCTGAAGCCAGATATACAGATACATTACAAGCTACAGATACAGACATAGCCGAGACTCAGCGCTTGGAGAAATTACTGGACCCGTATTTATTTTTACCGGATATTTTAGCAGAAATCGATCTTCCTCATTTAAATGCACATATTTATGGAATAGAGTACTCATCAGGCAATCGGTTAGCTTTGGCGGTATGCTGGCATCAGCTTGAAGAAATAGAGCGTCAGCAACAAATGAAGCAGATTGTAGAAGCAGTGAGAGAAATTGTGTTCGAACATTATTATACGTTGCCAACTGTAGGGGTAGGCACAAGTTATACACGTCTGGATGAGTTGAATCAATCTTTTATCGAAGCGGCAACAGCGATGGAATATCGGTTAACGGATACCCAGCATAGTGTCACATACTTTGATCAATTAAATAGTGAAGCTGATCGTCCTTCAGGTGAACATTATTGGATTACAAATGAATCGTTATTAAAATTATCTCAAAGCTTGAAGCAAGGTAATATTATGGTTGCTTCCCATATGGTACAGACGATTGTAGCCGACGTACGCTCACAAGCCTTACCACTTTCACTGATGCGGTGTGTTTTATTTGATCTATTAAATACAGTGCTCAAAGCGGCTTCAGAAGTGGGATTAATACGAAGTATACGCGATATGCCGAAACTGGCTTCTTTTGAACGTACAGAAGAGTTAGAAGAACAATTACATCTATTGATTGCACGCATCTGTACATGTGCAGAACACAAAGAAGAAACCAAGCAATTGTCTATGATGGATCAAGTGCTTGCTTATGTACGAGAACAGTATTGCGATTATGCGTTAAGTCTGGAAGGAGTCGCTCAGCAGTTCTCGATTTCTAGTTCATATCTCAGCCGCACTTTCAAAGAAAAAACAGGGTATACGTTTTCTCAATATGTGTGGCAATTGCGTATGGATGAAGTGATCCGGCAGATGAACGATACCAACGATCCACTGAAAGATATTATTCTGCGTGTAGGATATCTGGATACCGCTAATTTTATTCGCAAATTTAAAAAAGAAACAGGCTGTACACCGGGGCAATATCGTAAGCAAAGTCTGCAAAATGAAGATCATAATCTACCAATTAACAACAGTACAGGATAATCAGGAGTAGCACTGTTTGTAGGATAAAAAAGATGATAAAAAAAAGACCTCAATCGCTATCTCTAGCGGAAAGAGGTCTTTTTTATAATTACATTTCTACGTTTACCTATCAATCACATAAATCGAATCAATAATGTGGTTATGCTGTATACTTGTCTACCTTTTTAGCTTGATTTCCAGCGATCATACGCTACCTGGTAAATCTCTATAATCCGATCTCCACCCATTTGCTTGATCGTTGCTAAATACGTATCCCAACTGGTTAATGGTTCTTGTCCTGTAACAAATTTGGCTTCCATTTGCTCAATATACGTATCCATATCTGCACGTAGACTTGAAATTTCAGCCTGTTCTTCTTGCGTTAGATACAGAATAGGGAAAGGTGGTTGTGGATCATAGGCAAGAATTTTCTCGTCATTTTGCTTGTCTACCCACGTATCAAATTCTTCTTTTAATCCTTTTTGCAAATCAGGACTTAATAATGTAGGCGCTGGCGTACCATAGTTCGGTGTTAATGTTCCACGGTAATCTTCACGACTATTGTACTGGCTTGGGAGCTCTTTCCATTTCTTAGTATGATCTTTTTCATTAACCGTCTCGTACATTAGACCTTCAGGGCCTTTGTCGAACAGCATAGCACCTTCATAGCTGTACATATAATCGACCCAGCGCATAGAAGCTTCTGGTGAAGGGTTGCTTTCAGTAATAGCAAATGATCCGGTAGATAACCCCGGGTGAATAGCAACAGCTGGCTTGTCTACAGCATCACTTTTCACAGGAACAAACATCGGGTCTTTGGTTGTCGGCTTACCACCATGCGTGAAATAAGCATGCCAATCTTGGAAAAGACCTAGCTGATTGTTAGCCCCTTTGGCTTTTTTCTGATCAGGAGTTTGTGAGAACGTTTCATGATCTAATAGATTTTCATTCCACAAGCGATTCATATACGTTAAAAATTCACGATATCCTTCTTCGGTACGAGCAAAATGTACTTTACCATCTGCATCATTATAGATATCTTCTCCATAGATACCCCAAGCACCTAATAACCATGAACGAATATCATCTAATTTGACAGAAGCTAAAGGAATTTCGTCTTTTTTGCCATTACCATTCGGATCTTCATCACGGAAACGAATCAATAGATCGTACAATCCTTCGGTAGTGGTTGGTAGATCTTTGACTTTCAATGCTTCCAAAAAGTCACCGTTATACCACATCGGACTGCGATACCAGATACTTTGCTGATTGATTACCGGTAATGAATAAATATGACCATCCGGTGTAGTGATCGATTTGCGGATAGATGGATCTTCGTCCATCAGCTTTTTAAGATTGGGTGCATAATTATCGATTAGACCTTCCAGTGGAAGCAAAATACCTTGATTTCCGTAGTTGACTTCGTCTGCTTGAGTGAGAGAAGAAGCATAGAAGATATCTGGATACTCACCGCTGGCAAATACCAGATTCTTTTTCGTTTCAAAGCTATCCAATGGCGGATTTTCGAAAGTGAACGACACGTTTGTTAACTTTTCCATTTCTTGAAAAGCAGGCATGTCTTTCCAGTTCTGTAGACCAACATCAGGGCCCATCATTGATAAAGTAATCTTTTCTTTGACGATAGGGAATCCTTCTTTACTTACATTTTCAGCCGAATTCGACTTGGCGGCTTCTTCAGCTTTGCCACCAGAACAGCCAGCAAGAAGCGTCGTTCCTAATACCAACGATAATGCGACTGTACCTGTTTTGCGCATAAAAGTAGAACGGAATCGAAATGGAGATTGATTTGTCATAATAATCCTCCTTGTAAATGATAGTAGACATTCGATCGTAAGCGCTTACCCTTTGACTGATCCTATCATAACGCCCTGTACAAAATAACGCTGAACAAAAGGATAGACCGCAATAATCGGCAATGTAGCAACAATAATAACAGCATATTTGAGCAGAGCCGCCATATCTGCTTTGGCATTCATCGCCATTGCAGCTTCACCGCTTGTAGCGGCACCTTGAGCAGAAGTAGACATTTCTTGCAAAACAAGAATCTGACGCAATACCATTTGTAGCGGATACTTGGATTGATCATTTAAATATACCAAAGCGTTAAAATAACTGTTCCAGTGACCTACACCATAGAATAGTGCCATTACTGCAATAATAGGTGTTGATAACGGAACAACGATTTTTAGAAATAATCTCAAATTCGTACATCCATCCATATGAGCGGCTTCTTGAAGTTCAATCGGAATCGTGGATTGGAAAAATGTCCGCGCTACAATAATGTTCCAGACCGAAGCAGCTCCTGGCAAGATCAATGCCCACATCGAGTTCACCAGACCTAATTGTTTGACGATAAGATACGTAGGGATCAGACCACCACTAAAAAACATTGTGACCAGAAACATTCCCATAAAAAACCCTCGTCCTACAAAATCTTTACGACTGAGTGCATAAGCCGCAGGTAAAGTGACCAGTAGATTGATTAACGTGCCGACAACCGTATACAAAATCGTATTTCCATAACCAACCCAGATTTTACTATTTTCAAAAACTCTAATGTATCCTTCAAATGTAATTCCTTTGGGCAACAGCCACATTTCGCCTGAATTGACGTAAGAAGGTGTACTGATCGAAGCACTTAAAATGTAGATAACAGGGTAGAGTACTAGTACAAACGCGATCGTCACATACAGGTAGTTGCAAATCAGAAACAAACGGTCTGTTTTGGTTTCTTTGATCACAGCAGCCATAGATCATCCCTCCTTAATACGTTATAGATAAGCTATATATGAATTACCATAGACTATGTTCTGTTGTACGACGAGCAATCTGATTCACAGTAATCAATAGAATCGCATTAACCGCTGAATTAAATAGACCTACTGCTGTTGAGAAGCTGTACTGTACATTAATCAGACCGGTACGATATACAAACGTATCAATAACATCAGAAGAACTCATATTAAGAGCATTTTGCAATAATAAAATCTTCTCAAAACCAACGCCTAAGATACTCCCTATACTCAAAATCAGCAAAATTGTAATCGTCGGGATAATGGTTGGAATATTGATACTGATAATACGCCGAAAACGACTTGCACCATCCATAATAGCGGCTTCATGTAGCTGTGGATCGACCGCGGAAAGGGCAGCAAGGTAAATGATAGTTCCCCAGCCTGTACTTTGCCAGACACCGGATAAGACGTACATCGTTTTGAACCATGCCGGATCGGTCAGTAGATTAGGCGCAGTAAAGCCTGACCATTCTATAAATTTGATAATGATTCCTGTGGAAGGAGAAAGAAATGTAATAATAATCCCTGCCATAACTACAACAGAAATAAAATGAGGAGCATACGTAACGGTTTGTACAGTGCGTTTGAAAAATCCATTTTTGATCTCATTAAAAGCGAGTGCTAATAAAATAGGTAAAGGAAAACCAACAGCTAATTCGTATAACGAGATACTTAATGTATTCCATAATAAATCCCAGAAATAATAAGATTCAAAAAAACGCTTAAAATGCGTAAAACCTACCCATGGACTATCGGCGATCCCTCGTGCGGGCAGAAAGTTTTTGAAAGCAATCTGAATGCCATACATAGGTCCATAATGAAAGATAAGAAAGTACAAAAATGCAGGTGCTATTAAGATGTATAATTCCCAATTACGTGTGATCCTTTTCCAAAGTGACTTACGCCGATCAGATACACTAACTTCAGAAATAGAATCAGTATGAACGGTATTCGATACATTTCTTTGCATCATAGTCCTCCTTTCTAGTGAAACGATAGAATAATAAAGAAGTGGTGTACCGCTATGTGTATAGTCTTATTGTAGAAATATAACGGTTGAGCCGTAAATATGTGAATCATGAAGTGAATAGTAAAAAAGCGCATATTCCTTGGTATTACAGGCTTTATAGAACATAGAGAGTATCAATCTACTACTCAAAAAGATCAAGAAGTATGTAAAATTTGCTGTCATATAAGTAGTCATTTTAACAAAAAACAGATAAATAAATGATTTTCCTATTTATAAAACGCTTACAAAATAAATATAAAATATCAATGTTAGTTGTATGCGTTTACATATGTAAGGTTAGTGAGGGGTAGAAGTGAAATGTTTAGTACAAGAGGGTTATGTTTAAAATATTTCCATACGTTCTTTCCATTAAATAGAAAGAAGTTCGTATTCTACATATTACAAATTCACTTATTAAAGGATGATTATAAAATGGATCAAAACGATAAAGTGTTAGATAAAATTGTTGGTGTATTTGATAACGAAGCTCAAGTTAGTCGTACGTTAGAAGATTTGAAAGCAGCAGGATTTACAGAGCAAGATATTTCAGTTATTGCTAAAGACCATGAAGAGATCGAACGAATAGAGCAAGAGACTGATATGGATACAGCAGAAGGCATGGCTTCCGGTGCAGCTACAGGTGGAGTGCTCGGCGGGGTCGCTGGTCTGCTAATTGGATTAGGAGCATTAACGATTCCGGGTATCGGGCCAATATTAGCAGCAGGGCCAATAGCGGCTACTTTTACAGGAGCGATTGTAGGAGCTGGTGCAGGCGGTCTTGCTGGTGGTCTAGTAGGCTATGGTGTACCTGAAGAAGATGCACGTCATTATGATGAGCGTGTCAATGAGGGAGCTATACTGGTATTGGTTGATGAATCAACAGGACGTGGAACTGAGATCTACAATATTTTCCGTAAAAATAACGCTTCTAATGCACAATATGATGAAATGTAATTCATAGATCATTAAAAATCGATCTGCAAGTAAAACACCAATAAATGATAGATAATTTGTAAATAGCTATCAGAAAACAATAAGGCAATTGTACAGGTGATTATACTGTACAATTGTCTTTTTTTATGCCTATTCAGCAAGTCTATACATAGCTACATTTTGCTAAAATAAATAGTCGTTGACAACTTGTATATACAAGAATATAATCCTGTATATACAAGTTGAATGTAAGCGATATTCTAACCATTGATAGCAATCTGATTCAAGGAGAAATGTGAATATGAATGCTTTATCCACACAATCAGTCCAAATTACCCGACAAGACTGGTGGCGCAAATCGGTCGTGTATCAAGTCTATCCACAAAGTTTTAATGATACGACAGGCAAAGGAACAGGCGATATCAAAGGTGTTACTCAAAAGTTAGATTATCTAAAAGGACTAGGTGTTGAGATTGTCTGGTTACAACCTGTCTACTTATCCCCACAAAATGATAACGGTTACGACGTAGCCGATTACTACCGTATTCATCCTCAATATGGAACGATGGAAGATATGGAAGAATTGATTGCAGAGATTAAGGCACGTGATATGTATTTGATGACTGATATTGTAGTCAATCATTCTTCAACAGAACATTATTGGTTCCAAGAAGCTCGCAAATCCAAAGACAATCCGTATCGGCATTATTATATCTGGCGTGATCCTGCTCCAGACGGCGGTGTTCCTAACAACTGGCAGTCCAAATTTGGCGGCTCAGCATGGCAATATGATGATCATAGCGGACAATATTTTTTGACATTATTTGATAAAACGCAAGCTGATCTGAATTGGGAAAATCCTAAAGTTCGACAAGAAGTGATTGATTTGTTGACTTTTTGGGCAAATAAGGGTGTTAGCGGATTTCGGATGGATGTTATTAATTTGATCTCCAAAGATCAGAATTTCCCAACCGATACCGATGAAGGCGGTCTGGCTATTAGAGACGGTCGTAAATTTTATACCGATGGGCCGCGTGTACATGAGTATGTGAAAGAGTTGTATGAAAAAGTATTTGAACCTTATCAAGCCGTAACGGTAGGGGAAATGTCATCAACAACACTGGAGCATTGTATACGTTATTCCAATCCAGAGGAAAAAGAATTTTCGATGACCTTCAATTTTCATCATTTGAAAGTAGATTATCCGAATGGTCAGAAATGGGAATTGATGCCGTATGATTTTGAAGCATTAAAATCATTATTGTCCCACTGGCAAGTAGGAATGCAGCAAGGGGGAGGATGGAACGCTTTATTTTTCAATAATCATGATCAGCCGCGCGCATTATCACGTTTTCTAAATGATGATCAATACCGCGTAGAAAGTGCCAAATTATTAGCAACCACTTTGCATGGCTTACAAGGAACACCTTATATTTTTCAGGGTGAAGAAATAGGGATGCCTAATCCGCAGTGGTCAAGTATTGATGAATTTCGAGATATAGAGTCTACGAATATGTATCGCATTTTACAAGAACAAGGCAAATCAGCGACAGAAGCATTAGATATTATTCGTGAACGTTCGCGTGATAATTCACGTACACCGATGCAATGGGATAGCAGCACTAATGCAGGATTTACAACAGGAACACCATGGATCAAAGTAGATGAACGTTATCCAGATATCAATGTACAGTCTCAGCTTCATGATCCGTTCTCCGTTTATCATCATTATCGTCAATTGATTACACTTCGCCAGCAAGTAGAAGTGCTCACCGATGGTACATATGAACGATTAGATCAGTCCCATCCTCAGATATTTGCTTATACACGTAGCAATGCACATGAGCGCATCATCGTTATTTCTAATTTTAGTGCAGAACAAGCAGTATTTCATTTACCAGAGCAGATCACACAACAATACAGTTCAGCACAATTACATGCGGCTACTTTATTGATCGGTAATACAGTCACTACACCACATGTAAGTGAATCCATAACTTTAGAACCGTATGCGTCTTATATGTGGCTTCTGCATGAAGATCGTTCTGTATCCAATCGTTCTCAATAATTGATCCAAATAATCAATCATTAATCTATACAAATAAAGTATGAGCGGAGTAGAGCAGAATCAATCTGTTCTACTTTGCAAGTACATGAACATGCAGACATAGTGAAGGAGTGGGGTTAGGTGGCAGATATCGATAAAAAAAGTGTAGAGCAGATTATAGCCGCAGTCGGTGGCAAAGAAAATATAGAAGTAGCTACACACTGTGTAACACGATTACGATTTGCTTTGCATGATGATAGTCTGGTAGACAAAGATGCGTTGGATCAGAATGATCTGGTCAAAGGACAATTTTCATCGCAAGGTCAGTATCAAGTAGTTATCGGTCCCGGACTTGTTGATAAAGTGTACAACGAAATGATAGCGATTACGGGCGGTAATCGTGCTTCCAAAGATGATGTAAAAAGTGCAGCTAGTAAAAAGCAAAATCCGATTCAACGAGCAATCAAAACACTGGCTGATATTTTTATTCCGATTTTGCCAGCGATCGTTACAGCAGGTTTGCTATTAGGGATTAATAATATTTTGACAGGCGCAGGTATTTTCTTTGAAGGACAATCTTTAGTTGATGTATATCCACAATGGAAAGATTTTGCTTCTATTATAAATACGATAGCCAGTACAGCCTTTACGTTTCTTCCTGTATTGATCGGTTGGTCAGCCACCACCAGGTTTGGCGGTAGTCCTTTACTCGGGATTGTACTCGGTCTGATTCTAGTTCATCCAGATCTTATGAGTGCTTACAAATACGCAGATGCTGTCAATAGTGGCACTGTACCTGTATGGAATCTATTTGGCTGGGAAATCAACAAAATCGGTTATCAAGGACAAGTGTTACCTGTACTTGTATCCGCTTACGTATTATCACGCATCGAAATATTTTTAAATAAACGAATAGCTGATTCTTTTAAGCTATTATTGTTAGCTCCTATTACGTTGCTAGTCACAGGTTTCCTTGCATTTACGGTTATCGGGCCGGTTACGTTTGCAATCGGTAATGTGATTACAAGTAGCTTTGTTTATGTATTTGATACCGTTCCTGCTCTAGGTGGTCTAATCTATGGTGGATTGTATGCATTGCTAGTTATTACAGGAATGCATCATACGTTCCTTGCAGTCGATGTACAATTGATCGGAACACAAGGCGGCACCTTCTTATGGCCAATGTTAGCTTTATCTAATATTGCTCAAGGTGCAGGCGCATTAGCTATGGTACTTATTTTGAAAGATCAAAAAAGTAAAGGTCTAGCGATTACATCGTCTGTATCCGCTTTTCTCGGTGTAACTGAACCGGCGATCTTCGGAGTTAATATTCGTTACAAATATCCTTTTGTATTCGGAATGATTGGTTCAGCTATCGCAGGGGTGTTGCTCACGATTAATCATGTGTTGGCGTATTCAATAGGGGTCGGCGGTATTCCCGGATTCCTTTCTATTTTCCCGGATCAGTGGGGTGTATTCTTTATCGGTATGGCAATCGTATTGATTGTTCCATTTACACTTACATTGTTATACGGCAAAATTATGATCCGTCGTCAGCAAAATAACAGTTCTGCTGATGATACCAAAAATGTATCCAAAGCAACGACTCCAACAACGACCGAATCGGTTAAAGGCTCTGCTCATCAAGCGCTATCTGGTTCTCAATCGAATGCTACCAGTGATGCAGATGCAGTGGATGTGTTGGAAGTGTTAGCTCCTGTCACAGGAGAAGCGGTTATGTTGGAACAGGTACCTGATCCTGCTTTTGCTGAAAGACAAATGGGTCAAGGGATCGCTATCGAACCGACAGATGGCAAAATTGTTGCTCCATTTGCCGGAACGGTCGTGCATATTATGGCAAATAGTAAGCATGCTATGATTTTGGAACATGCGACTGGCGTACAGATTCTGATTCATGTAGGTATTGATACTGTAGGTCTCAAAGGCGAAGGATTTACAGTCCATGCGGAGACAGGAGATACGGTAGAAGCAGGTCAATTGTTATTAGAATTTGATCGTGATGTGATTCAGGCAGCAGGGTATCCGATCATTACACCTATTATTGTGCCAGACGGTCAAGATATGATTGAATCGATTGAAGAACTACCGGGTACAGTCAATGACTTGAAGTATCAGATTCTAAAAATTCATCTTAAACAATAAGCCTGATCTCGGTGACGTTGGTATATTGTGTAAAACAATTTGCTGATTTCAGATGATTCAAAAAGTGCTACAATAAATGTGGTGATGACAAGTGAATACTAATATTTTTCTACAAATTTATCATGATTATTCAGAACGTATTCAATCCGGTGAGATCGCTGCGGGTACCAAACTTCCTTCTGAAAATGATCTAACCAGAGAATATGGCATTTCTCGTGAAACAGTGCGCAAAGCACTTCAATTGCTTTCAGAGAATGGATTTATTCATAAAATTAAAGGTAAAGGCTCATTTGCACTTGATATTGGACGAATGAATTTTCCGTTAAGTGGTCTGGTTAGCTTCAAAGAAATGTCTGAACGAATAGGACGCAAATCACAAACGATTGTTTACAAAACAGAGCATATTCCTATACCTCATGCAGTAGCTCGTCATTTGGAAACAGATAAACATACAACTGTATGGCAAGTGATTCGTGCTCGCAATATAGAAGGCGAAAAGGTCATTCTGGATAAAGACTATTTCCGCTCTGATATTGTCCCGTTGTTAACAACAGAAATTGCTAGCGGATCGATCTATACTTATTTGGAACAAGAATTGAATTTGCAGATCAGTTACGCTAAAAAAGTAATTTCTGTAGAAGATGCAACCACTGAAGATTATGAATTGTTAGATTTAAAAGAGTACACTCATGTTGTTGTAGTGCGCAACTATGTTCATTTAGAAGATACGACTCTTTTTCAGTATACCGAATCAAGGCATCGGTTAGACAAATTTCAATTTGTCGATTTTGCTAGACGTTCTCCTGGAGAAGAAAAGTAGATTTATCAATGAACAACAAAAGAAGTTAGTACAAAAAGGTCTGTCCTGTTCGCTGTTATTCAGTGAATAGTGACAGCCCTTTTTGTGATCAGATATGTTATAAGAGGCGGAAGTATGGTTTTTTCCATTATGAGAATAAGTGCTGACTTGTTTGACTTTTAATCGTAATCTTACTACACTCAGAGTATAGATTGATAATTCCTACTTGTTTAATTGGTTTTTTTTATTTTCTTATTTATTGACCAATGGTTTAAAATACAATATTTATTATGATTATTCATCTAACAACACACAATGATTAGATCATCAAAGGAGCAAACTCGAATGGCTTTATATCGCAGTACTATGGATTTGATCGGAAATACACCACTGGTGGAAATCAATGCGTATGATTTACCAAGAGGTATTCGGTTATTTGCCAAGTTAGAATTTATGAATCCTGGAGGCAGTGTCAAAGATCGGGTAGGTAAAGCGTTACTTCACGATGCACTGGCTACCGGCAAAATCAAACCAGGTGGCACACTTGTGGAAGCGACAGCAGGAAATGCAGGGATTGGTCTAGCGATGGCGGCGATCCATGAAGATATTTCTGTTGTATTTGCTGTGCCAGAGAAATTCAGTATCGAAAAGCAGACCTTAATGAAAGCGTTAGGAGCTCGGATTGTGCATACTCCGACAGCGAAAGGAATGCGTGGTGCTATAGATAAAGCACGTGAACTGGTAGAAGAAATACCGGGTGCGTATTGTCCGGGGCAATTTACCAATCCAGATAACCCCAAAGCGTATTATCAAACGATGGGACCTGAGATCTGGAACGATCTTGAAGGGAAAGTGGATGTATTTGTCGCAGGGGCAGGCTCTGGTGGTACATTTATGGGCACAAGCCGTTATTTGAAAGAGCAAAATCCAAATATCAAAACTGTCATTGTAGAGCCCGAAGGTTCTATTATCAATGGCGGCGAATCGGGATCGCACAAAACCGAAGGAATCGGGATGGAGATGATTCCTGAATTTATGGATAAATCGTATTTCAATACAATTCATACTATTAGTGATGAAGATGCTTTTCATCGTGTCGCTGAATTGGCTCGGCTAGAAGGATTATTGATCGGAAGTTCAGCAGGATCAGCGCTTCATGCTGCTCTTCTAGAAGTCGAAACAGCGCCCGATGGTGCTCATATCGTCACCATTTTCCCGGATAGTAGTGAACGTTATTTAAGCAAACAAATTTATGAAGGTGGTATTTAAATATGAAACGCAAAACAAAATTGATTCACGGCGGTATCTCTGGTGATCCTCATACAGGCGCAGTCAATGTGCCTATTTATCAAGTAAGTACGTACAAGCAAGAAGAGATTGGTGTACACAAAGGATATGAATATTCTCGTACAGGCAATCCGACACGATTTGCATTGGAAGAATTGATTAAAGACTTAGAAGAAGGATATAAAGGATTTGCTTTTGGCTCAGGAATGGCGGCTATTCATGCCGTATTTACTATGTTCAATACAGGCGACCATATTTTGCTTACAGATGATGTCTATGGAGGTACATATCGTATCTTCACCAAAGTGTTAGCACGTCTGGGGATCGAGTCTACTTTTGTAGATACAACCGATCTGGATGCTATTCGCCAAGCAATACAGCTGAACACTAAAGCTATCTATGTGGAAACGCCAACCAATCCTTTGCTTAAAGTTACAGATATTCGCGCTGTAGCCGATGTAGCCCATGAACATGATCTATTATTTGTCGTCGATAATACATTTGCTACCCCATACTGGCAAAATCCTATTCCATTAGGAGCAGATATTGTGCTTCACTCTGCAACCAAGTATTTGGGAGGGCATAGTGATCTGGTAGCAGGGTTAGTTGTAGTAAATAGTGAAAAGCTTGCTGAAGAGATCCATTTTATTCAAAATGCTGTCGGTGGAATTCTAGGGCCACAAGATGCATGGTTATTGATTCGTGGGATCAAGACATTGGGACTACGTATGGAAGCGATAGAACGTAATGCACAAGAAATCGTAACGTTTTTAACCGAACATCCAGCAGTAGGCAAAGTCTACTATCCAGGTCTAACTTCTCATCCACAGCATGAATTATCCAAAAAGCAAACAACAGGTTTTGGCGGTATTATTTCATTTGATGTCTGTAGTGATGCCAAAGCAGCAGAATTACTCAAAAAGCTGACTTATTTCACATTAGCAGAAAGTCTAGGAGCTGTAGAAAGCCTTATTTCAGTACCTGCGCGTATGACCCATGCTTCGATTCCAGCAGAACGAAGAGCAGAATTGGGCATTACACCAGGATTAGTACGTATTTCGGTAGGCATTGAAGATGGAGAAGATCTGATTGATGATCTCAAAAAAGGTTTAGATCAATAACTTCATATTATGCAAACAAGCGATAAACTATCACTAAAAATGACAAAAATGAAATATTTATTTTGTTGTAAACCAGTGTATAGACGATCGCTTGTTTTTTTATTTTATATTTCTTTAGAAATCATCGCATGATCCTTAGAAAATGAATAAGATAGAGTATTACATATAACATTATAGAAATAATATCGTTTGGATAAAGAGAGTCAATAAAGATAAATGGTGATCAGAAGTAGTGATTATAGCAGTGTATATTAGAGAAAAAGCGTTACCATTAACCAAATGTTGGTTGGTTTAATCTTTTTTATACGGTTAATAACACTATAAGCAACAAACACATATAAAAAAAGTGCAGTTCAATTGTCTGCACAATTATTACTTACATGCAATCATTTATACATGATGCAACTTTTCAAAAAAAGTGTACTTATCCTGAGGAGGATGAAGAAAAATGATGGACCATAACAATACAAATGAAATGAATAACGAGCAAACAAATGACAAAGTTGTAGGAATGTTTGTAGAAGAACAACAAGCAACTCGTGCGATTGAACAATTAAAAGCCGAGGGTATTTCTACAGATCAAATCTCTGTTATTGCCAAAGACAAAAAAGATTTAAAACATATTAGTGAAGAAACAGGAACAAAAGCTCCTGAAGGGATTGCTACAGGTGCAACAGCAGGAGGATTGTTAGGTGGAACTGCCGGTCTTCTTGCAGGTCTAGGCATGATGGCGATTCCTGTATTTGGCCCGATTATGGCAGCAGGCCCAATCGTTGTCGCATTAACAGGAGCAGCAGTCGGCGCAGGTGCTGGTGGTCTAGTAGGCGGTCTGATTGGACTTGGTATTCCTGAAGATGAAGCAGCAGAATACGAGAACAATGTAAATGAAGGACAGATTTTGGTATTGGTAGACAAATCTGCGGGTCATCGCAATATGATTTATGATATTTTCCGCACTAATCATGCTTCTAACAGTCGATTCTATGATCGTAATGATGCAGCTGCACCAACGATCCCAACAACAACGGCAACACCAGCAACAGATCATTTGAGTACGCCTGTGGATCATACAGTATCGACAGATTCGATGAACAATGATCGTTCTAATATAAACGAAGATGAGCAGACAGCTATTTTACGTGAAGAAGCACGTCTGGGACGTAGTAGTGAAAATGTAGTTGATAAAGATGTTTCTTCTACGCCAACCAATCCATTACACCGCAATTAATCAATAGGACTCATCACATCATTATTTATGATTTATAAATTTACAAATAATGAAAATATTAGAATATAACCAAAAATAGCTGTTTTAAACACTTTTTTACGGTTAATCATATAGCAGAACGATAGAAACAGAACAATACAAATTTGCTTACAATCCAAGGAGGATAAACACTATGGAAACTCATAACACTAATGATTTAAATAACACTAACGAATTGAACAATGACAAATTGGTAGGCGTATTCCAAACAGAACAACAAGCTAGTCAAGCGATCGAAGACTTGAAAGCGTCTGGTATTAACAAAGACAATATCTCCGTTATTGCCAAAGACAAAAAAGATCTGAAGCATATCAGTGAAGAAACAGGAACCAAAGCACCTGAAGGCATTGCAACAGGAGCAGCGGCTGGTGGTACAATCGGTGGGGTAGCAGGATTGCTAGCAGGTATCGGTATGATGGCTATTCCAGTATTTGGTCCAATTATGGCGGCAGGCCCGATTGCAGTAACATTAGCAGGCGCAGCAGCTGGAGCTGCTGGTGGTGGATTAGTAGGCGGACTTATCGGTCTTGGTATTCCTGAAGATCAAGCGAAAGAGTATGAAAACAATGTAAAAGAAGGTCAAATTCTAGTTTTGGTTGACGAGCATACAGGTCGCCAAGTAACAGTATATGATATCTTCCGCAAAAATCAGGCTTCCAATACAAAATATTATGATACAGATACAACAGGAACAGGTATTGATAGTGTAAATGTTGATCCTGACTTGAATGATCGTAGAGTGGACAGCGAACGCGATCCATTGAACTTGCCTAGAAAATAAGTTGTCGATATAAAGATAACAAATTATAAACTTATGTGTAATTAAGGTGCTAAAAGGCTCTATAAGCTAATCACTTATAGAGCCTTTTTTTGTATTTAATTTTAAGTGTTCCATTGGATATAACTTGGGTAATAGTAAAAGAAGTGAAATATAGTTAATATTCCATTATTTTATTGTAAGAAATCTTTTCTTGTTCACACTCTATCGTACGTATTTATTTACAAATATTATTATACATAACTACATAGAGATGAGATTGATTATAAATAGGAGGTAGGTTCATGATTAAATTTGCACAAGTATCCAAACAGTATGAAGATGGCACGATTGCTGTACATCCGATGGATTTACATATTCAAAAAGGTGAGTTTTTCGTATTGGTCGGGCCAAGTGGATGCGGTAAAACCACAACTCTCAAAATGATCAATCGATTGATTGAACCAAGCTCAGGATTTATTTCTATTAATGATCAACAAGTCAATGATGCTCCTGTACACGAATTGCGTCAAAGTATAGGGTATGTGCTCCAACAGATCGCTTTATTTCCACATATGACGGTAGAAGAGAATATTGCTATTACTCCTGAATTATGTGGATGGGATCGTAAAAAAATAGATAAACGTGTCGATGAATTACTTCATATGGTAGGGCTTGATCCTAAAGTGTTCCGCACTCGTAAGCCGGATGAATTATCAGGCGGACAACAACAACGTATCGGTGTACTGCGTGCGCTTGCTGCTGATCCACCTGTTATTTTAATGGATGAACCTTTCAGTGCACTTGATCCGCTAGCCAGAGAACGATTGCAAAACGATCTGTTAGAACTTCAAGTGACGATTCAGAAAACGATTGTATTTGTCACCCATGATATTCAAGAAGCACTCAAGTTAGGAGATCGAATCGGTCTAATGCGTGAAGGGAAAATGATTCAAGTCGATACTCCAGAGCAGTTGTTACATCATCCTGCACATCCATTTGTGAGTGAATTTTTCAGCTCTGTACAAGGGGAATCGTATACATTCAATTCACCTTCGCTGCTCAAAAAAACATCTATATCTAGCAAAGGAGACGCTGAATAATGAATAATATATGGGAAGTAATGATTCAGCGACAAGATCAGTTATTACAAGCTTTAACTCAACATATACTTATTTCTTTTGTAGCTTTGTTATGTGCTTTAATTATTGCTATTCCTTTAGGCATTTATATCGCACGTCATTTGAAAATATCTGAAGGGATATTAGGTATTGCCGCTGTATTACAGACGATTCCTTCGCTTGCTTTGCTCGGTTTATTGATTCCGTTATTAGGGATCGGGATTGTACCTGCGATTGTAGCGATCGTAATCTATGCGCTATTGCCGATTTTGCGTAATACATATACAGGTATCCGAAAAGTCGATCCTTCGTTATTAGAAGCGGCTGATGCGATGGGAATGACCCCGACAAAAAGATTATTTAAAGTCGAATTGCCTTTAGCGATGCCTGTTATTATGGCGGGTATTCGGACAGCGATGGTACTTATTATCGGAACGACTACATTAGCAGCTTTGATCGGTGCAGGTGGATTAGGGGATATCATATTGCTCGGTATCGACCGTAACGATACAGCTTTGCTTATCTTGGGTGCTGTACCTGCGGCATTGTTAGCGATTATCTTTGATGTTCTGCTACGTGTGATCGAAAAAAGATCATTCCGTCAATCTATTATCTGGTTATCAGCTACAGCATTGATCGTGATCGCGGTAAGTGTGATTCCGTTACTGAATAATACGCAAAAAGATCTGGTGATTGCAGGTAAGCTTGGAGCAGAACCCGAAATTTTGATCAATATGTACAAAGAATTAATCGAACAAGATACCAATCTAACCGTTGAACTCAAGCCAGGAATGGGTAAAACACCATTTTTGTTTAACGCCCTAAAAAATAAAAATATCGATATTTATCCTGAGTTTACAGGTACAGCGTTAGCTGAATTTTTGAAAGAAGATGCTGTAAGTACAGATAGCAATCAAGTATACAATCAAGCGAAAGAAGGAATGGCCAAAAAGTTCAATATGGATATGTTATCTCCGATGGAGTATAACAATACTTATACTTTAGCGGTTCCTGAGGCTTATGCACAGCAGAATAATTTAGAAAATATTTCAGATCTACAAAATGTATCGTCACAAGTCAAAGTAGGTTTTACACGCGAATTTGCTGATCGTAATGATGGATATGTAGGCATGACCAAGTTGTACGGATTTACATTTCCTAATTTGCAAACGATGGAACCGAAATTACGCTATAGTGCAATCGCGTCCGGTGATATTCAATTGATGGATGCTTATTCTACGGATAGTGAATTGCAACGATATAAGTTGAAAGTGCTCAAAGACGATAAAGGATTATTTCCACCTTATCAAGGTGCGCCATTGATGCGTGATGAGACATTGAAGCAATATCCAGAAGTAGCAGAAGCTTTAGATCATTTGTCCGGTCAGATTACAGATGATGAGATGCGCAAAATGAATTATCAAGTGGATGTTGAAGGGAAACCTGCATCCGAAGTAGCCAAAACGTTTTTACAGCAAAAAGGATTGTTGAAATAAAAGATAATTAGAATAAGCGATCTATTTTTTTACTCTTCTTTCTGTAAAAAAAGATTTATAGAAAAATAAATAAAATTGAGAAAATGAAAGTTTAAGAAAAGTTGTATGATTTCAGTGGATAATGAACTGAGATTGTACAGCTTTTTTGATGTTACTCAAAATAAAATCATAGATGTGAAAAATTTGTTCATAAACAGTTGTACCTTGTTGTTCACATTTGAGGTATAATGAAAGGATGCACTAAATCAGATCACTTGGAGGAATACACGGATTGAACACTTATCCATTTACATTTGATCCCGGACAACCATTTATTAAGCAGGCGAGTGATTGGATCGCGGATGTTTTTTATGATATTTTACCCGAAGCAGGTTTTGAGGTAAGAGACGAACAGATTTATATGGCTTTTCAATTGGAAAAAGCATATGCCGAAAAGAAAACTATTTTTGCAGAAGCGGGTGTAGGTACAGGGAAAACACTAGTCTACCTTTTATATGCTATTGCTTATGCTCGTTATACACGCAAGCCTGCTATTATCGCTTGTGCCGATGAGTCGTTGATCGAACAGCTGGTCAAACCAGAAGGGGATATTAGCAAGCTTGCCAAGCATCTTAATCTGGTAGTAGATGCCCGTCTAGGGAAATCGCCGGATCAATATATTTGCTTGAACAAATTGGATGTAGTACGTGATGATGCAACAGAAAGTGATGTGTATCGCGATATCTATGCCGGTTTGCCGGAGTTTGTACATTACCCGGATACAATGCAATCTTTTTATCCATATGGTAACCGCAAAGAGTATCCTGAATTGACCGATGGCGAATGGAATCGGATAGGTTGGGATGTATTTCAAGATTGTCTGGTATGCCCGCAACGTCATCGCTGTGGTCAGACATTATCGCGTGAACATTACCGTAAATCGTCTGATTTGATTATTTGTTCACATGACTTTTATATGGAACATGTCTGGACATATGATGCTCGCAAACGGGAAGGACAACTTCCTTTACTGCCTGATCACAGTTCAGTTGTATTTGATGAAGGTCATTTGCTAGAAACAGCAGCTCAAAATGCGTTAACACACAAGTTAAAACATTCTCTTTTTGAAAGTATTGTTGTGCGCTTGTTAGAAGGAGAAGTTCGTGAGACGTTAGCACTTGCAGTAGAAGAAGTGATTTTGGAAAGTGATATTTTGTTCGAGAAGTTAGCGAAGTACAGTCAGCCTGTACCTGCTTCAGATCGCAAAGAAATCAACTGGAACGAAGATCTGATGAACCAAGTTGGACGTGTTCAAGCACAGATTGCTGTGATTGAAGAAGAATTAGTATTTGAAAGTGCATTATTCACACTGGATGATTATCAGCTCAAAATTGTAGAAGAACATCTAGAAATGATTCAGATCGCATTGAACCTTTGTCGCAAACAAGATCAGTTGATCTCATGGGTCACAGGAGAAGAGGCCGATCTTACACTGGTGATTATGCCGAAAAAAGTAAAAGAAATTCTGAATGAGAAAGTATTTGCTAAAAAAATGCCTGTTATTTTCTCTTCAGCAACGTTATCAGTAGAAGGTTCATTTGATTATATTGCGCATAGTCTGGGAATCGATAAATATCTTGCCTTCTCAGTAGCTTCTCCTTACGATTACAAAGAACAAATGCAAGCGAATCTCATGCCTGTACTGCCAGGTGTGACGACTACTTCTGGTGCTTCTTTGGGATTGTTGGATCTCAATGCTGTCAATGTACAGTCTGAAAGAGTACTTGGATTATTGGATCAATCGGGTGGGCGTGCTCTTATCTTATTCTCTTCTATTGAGGAATTAGCTGCGTTCCGTCAAAGTACACAAAACTTTACAGGATATGCTAAATATCGCATGTTATATGAAGGATCTGCCGAAATCAGTCATTTGATCTCTGCTTTCCAACAAGATGAGACTAGCGTATTATGTGCAGTTACGTTATGGGAAGGATTAGATATTCCGGGACCTTCGTTGTCCAATGTGATTGTCTGGTCATTGCCATTCCCTTCTAACGATCCATTATTTGCTTCACGCCGTGCGGAAGCAGTAAATGCTTTTGAAGAAGTCGATATGCCTTATATGTTACTTCGTCTCCGTCAAGGCATGGGCCGCTTAATCCGTTCACGTGAAGATAGTGGAAGTGTATCCATCTTCGGTCGAGAATTGGATCAACCAGATGTTCGTCAAGCGGTTGAGCAGTTGTTACCTTGATTTGGATGAAATATAAATAAGAAGTGGTTGGAGTTATAAAATAGTTGCACGACCATTTAAAACCATATAATATCAAAAAGGGATTGAAGATATATTCAATTCCTTTTTGTTGTGATCAATCATACATAAGAGTAGGGGATAATGTAAATTATGCAGATGATCGATATTCAAGCTGTTTATGAACAATTTAATGCACTCAGTGCAAGTATCAAATTTTTGATTGCAGGTGTAGCTACATTCTTTGTATTTATGTATAAAACATTTGCAACGATGTATGCTGAAAATGATAAAAATGCAAAGACTATTTCTAATCAGAAAGTAGAGATTCTTTTTAAACTGCAAGCTGAATTATCTATTTATCAAAAAAGCAGTAAACAAATAGCAGATCAGAACGAACTGATTTATACATTAGCAGATACTATGATATATTTAGATTTTAAATTACGAAAAAAAGTAGAACTATTTTATGAAAATCGATCAGATCATACTTTGCAATTAATAGAAAAACAGATCACATATGAACTTAATAACAGTCATATGATTCTTAGAAAAAAGTTACCGACCGAACGATTCTTTTTATTTACAAGTAATATGGTTAGACCACTATTTCCAGTATTAATATCGTTAATATTTATTGCGGTTTCTTTTTTTATCGTGATTAATTCAATGTTAACAGGTGATATTTACAAACAGTTAGAAATTGTAGCTGGATATTTCTCTATACTTATTGCATTATTTATGTTCGTAGTTCTAGTCGATTTAATGATCAATGATTTCAAAAATGTACAGTTTCGCTGGATTCCCGTAACAGGTTCTCTACTTATGATAGCTGTACCTTTTACACTGATAAATTCATTTATCTCTGGACTTACTATCATCTCTATACAAATCTTTATTTTTGTATGTATGATTTTTTTACAAAGAAATAACTAAATGGTTTGATTTAATATAGATAACAACAATGATTAAAAAAGAGCAAAGTATTCGCCCTTGAAATCGAATCCATAGTTAAATAAAGATTCGATTTCAATAAGCTTTGGGAAGAAGATGAATGTTTGGATTGAACTTACTCCCAGTATTCATCGTCTACTGTCTTTTCAATTCTAATGATCAATCTTTTATCGTATATACATATGTTTTTTTGCCACTTGTAGAATAACCTTTATTTTCAAAAGTCAAAGATCCACCTTTATTTTCTCCAGTAAAGACTAAGTCATCTCCATGATAAAATGTATCATTTGTTGCATAATAATCTTGTTCTTCTTTATTGAGTAACTGAGTATACAAAAGAGTTGTAGATTTATCTCGTAGATTGATTAAAGTAAGAAATCCTTTATTATTAGGACGTACGATTAAATACTGATCACTGATTCCAAGAACAGAGTAATCTGCTAGTATACCTGTCAATGTAGATAGGTTACGAGTAGAAATGACTTTACCTTCACTATCTAGAAATTCCAGTGCATCCTTATTTACAAGTACAGCATTTCCTTTGTATTGGATTACATTTTGTTCAAAACGTTGCCAATAGTGTACCTTAGCTTGACGAACGATCTTATCATCTTTGACAAACGCTGTATAAAAATCGTAATTGATCATTGGTTCGCCATAATTATCTAACCATTCCACAACATGTCCACCTGTATTCACATCATAGACTTGAAGACGAGATACATTTTCTAGCTTATTGTTTAACTTTCCAGCAAGTACGGGTGTAGCAAAAGCAGAAGAAGAGAAATATAACTCATTATTTTGGTTACTGAACCAGATTGTAGCTGTTTTGCTATTTGCTTTATCGAAAGTGATATCAGATTTGAAAGTAATTAACTTTTTCTTGCTGTTCCAACTCACCTGCTGACCGGAAGCTTCGGCGATCATACGTGCGGGTACATAAGTAAAATTTTTAATCGTAACTATAGCTTGTGGGAGGTTTTTTACTTTTGTATTAACTTTAACCGTCCCTTTTTGTACATTCAATTCAGTTAAATATTTTGGATAAGTTAGTGTAATTGTATGTTGGGATGCATTCCAATACGTATGAATACCTACTTTTTGACTGATTTCGCGTAAAGGTAGATATACAGAACCTTTGATCATAACAGGGGGTGTTTGGAGATCTTGTGTAATGTTGTTCTCGTTGAGCATGATTTGAATTGTAGATTGAGTTATAGATGAAGTAGCTGCATAAGCAGTTGTCGATGGCTCGGTATACAAAGCAGACAGTGGAGTTGCAGAGAGAGCAGTAGCAAATAAAGCAATAGTAACTATTTTAGCAGTAGAACGAATCGTAGAGTATATCATTGTAAGACCTCCTTTAGTAAATTAATATGTAAAATATAATATATGAACAATAGTATAGATGTGATCTAAAATAAAAGGTTGCATTTACTTTAAATGGTTAAAAATGGTTATATTTTGAGCGAAAGTGGTATATGTCTTATGGATATGTCATAATAAAGAGGTTACATAGTAACGATTACACTTATAAAATTTGAAGAAAGCACATTTGAGAGGAAATGAAATGATGAAAAAAGTAAATAAATTGGCAATCGGCACATGGGCACTTACCGCATTGGTAACGGCATCTTTATATTCAGCACATTCTGTACAAGCAGCATCTGCAACTTCAGCATTACCTGCGGCTAGTACATCCAAATCGATGACATCTACAACAACGGCTGCGACGACACCAGCAGTTTCCTATTATACAAAAGATGGCGTATGGACTGGAGTGAAAAAGTTAAACCATGATAGTGTAACTCCACTTATCGTTGAAGCTGAAAAAAGATACGTATACACTTCTACAGGTGGCAAAACATCTACAACTGATAGTACTTTTTCTTTAAATAACAAAACATATCGTTACTTATCTACTGATATCAATACACATGCTAAATTATTAGCGTATTTGACAGAAACATATACCAAACAAGCAAGCGAAGCTTATATTCAAAAATATGTAATCGAGAACAACGGCAAGCTGGCACAAGTGGTGTCGAATGAAGACAGCAAGTTAGAATTCAATCGTTCTACAGCTAAAATGATCAGCATGACAGATACCACTCGTGTATATCGCTTAACGGTTCCTTATGTTAAAGATGCACAACCTGTCGAGCGTATGCTTGTGAAGTTTGAATTAGTTGATGGTTTGTGGAAAATCAATACTTCACCAAGTGCATTGTTTTAATATTTAGCAAAATGAATAAGATAAGTACAATAAAGAAATACTTTTTCTAACGTAATTTATTACGTTTAGGAGAAGTATTTTCTTTTTTTATCACTATTAAAGAATAAAAATCAATTTATAATCATCAAGACAATAAGTAATTATTGTAAAATACTTAACAAACTAACAATAATAATATCCTTTTTATTGTTAAATATATAATTATTTTATAAATTTTACAGGATAAATATGTAAGATTATTACTTATAAAAGTATTTATAATGAGCATAATTATCACTAAATTATGAACAAATACAAAATAAAAAGCAGACCATATATATTAATGTGTCTGCTTTTTTTAATAAGGACTATGTAAAAGGTATATCAATGTATAACAAAGTAAATAGTTTTAATAAGTTGTTAAAAGAATAATTACGATATTTGTTTTCTTCTAAAGGCATATACAATTACCGCTACAATTAGGCCCAAAATGATAAATCCTACTGGAACAGCTATCAGTTCTCTAATAGCAGCTTCGGAACCATAATATGTTTTATTCCCAATTACTAAGGGAACTTCTAAGCCAAACATATTCAATACATAGACTAAAACGCCTGCAATAATACCAAGTGGAACAAAGATTTTTAAATAATGTCCAATATAACGAGCCATATTAACCACCTTTCTATTATCCAAATACTGGAATGATCTGCTTGAGTATATATCATCAATTGTTAGAAGTCTATTACTTTGTTCATGTTTTCTAAAATTAATATTGTAAACTATATGTAAAATAATGACGTTTTAAAGCTCTTTATACATGAAACAAGTCTTTAAAATTACCATTTAATGGTTTGACATCCTCTTGATGACTAATCTATCATAAGAATGCAAGTTAGATTAGTGGATAAGCTAATTTGTTAAATATTTCTTTAATTATCAATTTAGAGTATTATTTCCACATCAAATTTCACTTCTTATCATTATCCTACCTTCCTCAATTCATCCTATGTCAAACAGCAACTGTGCACTATGATTTTAGACAATATGTCAATAGATCTTTTGAATATACCAACAATATGGAGGATGAATAATGAATTCATTTGAGCTTTGGGAATCCAATGTACGGTCTTATTGCAGAGCATTTGGTGATGTATTTCAACATGCCAAAAACTCAATCATGGTTACTGAAGAAGGCAAACAATTTATTGATTTTTTTGCTGGAGCAGGAGCGCTAAATTATGGTCATAATCCTGATTTTATCAAACGGCAATTAATCGATTATTTAGAGTCAGATGCTATTATTCACGGGTTGGATATGTATACGATAGCCAAACGCAAATTTATTGATGCCTTCACTGAACTTATTCTTATCCCCAAAGAAATGAATTATAAATTGCAATTTTGTGGTCCTACAGGAACGAACGCTGTAGAAGCTGCTTTAAAGTTAGCTCGTAAAACGACCGGGCGGACAGGAATATTTTCGTTTATGGGCGGATTTCATGGGATGTCTTATGGAAGCCTAGCAGTTACTGGAAATCTTTACAACCGTAACGGTGCAGGAGCTCCATTGCCAAATGTAACTTTTATGCCTTATCCTCATGGATTTATGGGGAGTTTTGATACGATTGAATACATAGAAAATGTGTTGACTGATCCTAATAGTGGTATAGAAAAGCCAGCCGCTATTATTTTGGAAACGGTACAAGCTGAAGGTGGAGTTATTGTTGCACCTATTGAGTGGTTACAACGTTTAAGTGAATTATGCAAGCGTCATGATATTTTGATGATTGTAGATGAAATACAGGTAGGTTGTGGTCGAGCAGGTTCATTTTTCTCTTTTGAACGAGCAGGGATACAGCCTGATCTTGTTGTGTTATCCAAATCGATCAGCGGATATGGGTTACCTATGTCACTCCTATTGATCCAACCAGATTTGGACATTTGGAAGCCTGGTGAACATAACGGAACTTTTCGAGGTAATCAACTTGCCTTTATCGGTGCAACAGCGGCTTTAGAATATAGAGAATCTGCTCAACTTGAAGAAATAGTTAAACGCAAAGAAGCTATGATTGCTACTTTTTTAGAGCAAGAGATTGCTAGCTTGCATTCCAAAATAGAAATTCGTGGTATTGGATTAATCTGGGGAATCGATTTGGGTGGTCTAGAAGATGCAGAAAATGCTTCTAAATTTATCGTTGCTCGTTGTTATGAACTAGGTTTAATCATTGAGAGGGCAGGTCGTAATGATACTGTTATCAAATTAATGCCTGCTTTGACGATAGAAATAGAATATTTGCAACAGGGATGTAATATCATTAAACAATCTTTAACTGAGTATTTAAATCGTCAAACAACGGATTACCAACAACAAAAATATGTAGGTGTGTTGGAATAATTGTAAAACTCCAAAATGGAATACAGATAACGAGTCGCTTCAATCTCGTTATCTGTAATGTTTGTTGTTCTTACAGACCAAAACAAATGGTTCAAAAGATATCAGACAAAGAGAGGAAAGGGATTTGTCATGAGTGGTATTGCTTTATTATTTCCTGGTCAGGGGTCACAGTACAAAGGAATGGGCGTTAACACATACAAATATGAATCTCATACCAAACGATTAATGGAGGAAGCAAGCGATATACTTGGCTATGATATGTATGCATTATGTAATACAGGCGAAATAGAACAGTTATCACGTACTTCCTATACACAGCCAGCATTGCTCACTATGAGTATGATTGCATTTCATACGTATATGCATCAGATTGGTATAGAGCCAACTTTTACAGCCGGACATAGCTTAGGAGAATATTCGGCATTGGTTGCTAGTGAAGCTCTATCTTTTCAAGATGGATTACGGATTGTCCAACAACGAGGACAATTTATGGAGAATGCTTCACAAGATCATATCGGAAGCATGATTGCTGTACGAGGAATAGCGGTAGATGAATTAGAACTGTTATGCATGCAACATCGTACATCTGAACAACCAGTCGTTATTGCTTGTTATAATTCTCCACTTCAACATGTTGTTGCAGGTCATTCTCAAGCTCTGGAAAGATTGACGAGATCACTTGAACAGCAGAAAGTACAGATGAATCGCTTATCTGTGAGTGGTCCTTTTCATACGATACTGATGCAACACGCAGCAGATCGCCTAGCTACTGCTTTACATACGCAATCATTTCAACAAACTCGCTGGCCTGTTATATCGAACGTTACAGCAGAGCTGTATGCAAGTGATATACATATTGTTCAAGGATTAATTGATCAGATGACTTGTGCAGTCAAATGGCAACAGTCTCTGTTATACATGGTGGCAAACGGAATACATACAACGGTCGAAATTGGACCTCGCAATATATTAACACGCTTATCTGAGGATATTGCTCCTGACCTTTCTGGATATGCTTTTGATAAAGAACAGGATAGACATCGTTTAATTCAAGATTATCCTGTAGATGTCTGGATTAAAGAATGTCTGGCTCAGTCTATATCTTTACCTAATCACAATTGGAATGAAAATGAATATGCACAGGGTGTTATCGAACCGGTTCAACAACTCAAACAGATGCTAGGTTACCTTACTACATCGAGTAGTAAAGATCTGAACGCAGCGGATCTTCGTCAACAAGCAACAGCTTATCTTACTCAAGTAATGGATACCAAACAGTGTAACAAAATAAATCAAAAAGACGTTTTGACACATCAGCTTGTAGGGGGATTGGCATGAAGCACTATCTAACATTATTGGATGCTTTTGAAGATCAAGCCCGGTTAGGATCACGCGGGATTACTTATATTTCGGGGGATACGGTAGAAGAATATCAATCCTATACACAGTTGAAAAGTGAGTCTTTACTTGTACTCAGAGAACTCCAAGCAGCTGGAATGTGTGCTGGTGATGAGTTATTAATGCAAGTTGACGATAATCGATCTTTTTTGAATATATTTTGGGGTTGCTTATTGGGCGGAATTATTCCTGTTCCTGTTACAGTCGGCAATAATGATGAGCATCGAATGAAATTATTCAAAATCTGGAACACGCTAAATCGTCCTTATCTCATTACTGATCCTAAAGTTTTTTCTAATTTAGAAAAATATGCTGTTCAGCAAGGGTTAGATGCAACGTATCAACAGATTGCTCATAGAACACTGTTTACTGATGCATTGGATTATAACAATCTCGATCAAGGTCTACCTGTTCAAGTACAACCGGAAGATCTAGCATTTATTCAGTTTTCTTCAGGGTCTACAGGTGATCCTAAAGGTGTTATGCTGACTCACGAAAATTTGATCTACAATACACGCGATATTGCTAATGGTACTCAATTGGATGAAAACAAAGCGTATCTGGGATGGATGCCTTTGACTCATGATATGGGATTAATTGCTTTTCATCTTACATGTCTGGTCTCCAATGCAACTCAATATATTATGCCGACTGCTTTGTTTATAAGACGTCCTACTCTATGGCTCAAAAAATCTTCTGAACATCGAGTTACCCATATTTGTTCTCCTAATTTTGGCTACAAATTTTTCCTTGCTCAATACAAACCAGAAAATGCACTAGAATGGGATTTATCGACGATTGAAATGATTCAAAATGGCGCAGAACCTATCTCTATTGAATTATGTCATGTATTTTTAGAAGCTATGAGCAAACATCACTTAAAAAAATCTTCGATGATTGCTGTATACGGGATGGCAGAAGCTAGTGTAGGCGTTAGTCATCCACCCATTACTGAAGAATTAACACCTATTCATTTGCACCGGGATCAATTGAATATCGGAGAAGCTGTCGTTGAAGTAGATTATAACGATTCCAATCGTATTAGCTTTGCAGATGTAGGGTATGCGCTAGAAAGCTGTGAGATACGTATTAGCGATCAAGATCATCAACCTATACCAGATCGTCATATTGGTCATATTCATATCCGTGGAAAAAATGTAACCCGTGGTTATTATAATAATCCTACAGCTACCGCCAAAGTTCTTACTCCAGATGGCTGGTTAGTTACAGGTGATCTAGGCTTTATGTATAAAGGTCGCCTTGTTATTACAGGTAGAGCTAAAGATATTATTTTTGTAAATGGGCAGAATGTTTATCCTCATGATGTAGAGCGAGTCGCTGAAGAAGTTGAAGGTATTGAACTGGGTAAAGTGGCTGTTTGTGGAGTATATGATGAAAGCATTCAACAGGATCGAATGGTTGTATTTGTGATGCATGTTAAGCAATCTATTGATTTTGCACCTATTGCACATCGTCTAAAGAGTCATCTCAATTACCGTGCTGGTTGGCAGGTGCATGAAGTGTTACCGATTCGTCGTATTCCCAAAACAACCAGTGGTAAAGTACAACGGTTTAAATTAGCAGAAGACTATGCACAAGATGTATTCGCTAATGTGGTGACTCAATCGGTTCAATCTGCAACAGTATCAACAGATTCTATAGCAGAGATCGAAACATCTTTACCGTTAACGTCTTTCAAAGATTCGATCTCTAAACTGCCAAAACAAGCAGAAATAGAACGCCAGTTGGTAGAAATATGTCAACAAATTTTAAATAAAACAACAATCGGTGTGCATGATAGCTACTTTGATATCGGTGTTAGTTCATTACAAATGGTACAAATTGTTGATCAGTTAGAAGAGCGATTTGATGTCAAAGTCGAAGTAACAGATTTCTTCTCCTATCCTACGATAGCAAGGTTAGCACATTATCTTATTCATGGAGAAGAAAAAGCTTTTGCTACTCACAAACCGGCAATAAATCAATCCTCTTCTGTGCAAAGTAAAGACATTGCTATTATCGGAATGGATGGTACATTTCCGCAAGCCGAAACACTAGAACAATTTTGGAGCAATATTGCAGAAGGTACAGATTGTATAGGAAGTTATAATGAACAACGAAAAGCCGATGCGCAGTTCTTTATTTCGCAACTCAATACAGAAGGTCGTAGTCATCAATTGGCAGATGGGGGTTATTTGGATGAAGTCGATAAGTTCGATTATTCATTTTTCAAATTAACCCCTCGTGAAGCATCGTTAATGGATCCTAATCAACGTTTATTTCTACAGACCGCATGGAGCACAATTGAAAATGCAGGTTATGGTGGCAATATATTATCAGGTCGTAAAGTTGGCGTATACGTTGGATTTTCCAAAACAAGTTTTGAATATGAACGTTTACTAAGCGAAGTAACACCGGCTTCTATTCCGAATTTTGCGATAGGTAATCTATCTTCTATTATTCCAAGTCGTATTTCTTACTTATTAAATCTAAAAGGACCAGCGGTTACGATTGATACGGCTTGTTCTTCTTCTCTTGTTGCGGTACATATGGCTTGTAAAGCTATTCAACATGGAGAATGCGAAATGGCTTTGGCTGGTGGAGTCAAAACGATTTTACTTCCTTTAAAAGCAGGTCTAGGTATGGAGTCTTCGGATGATCGTGCTCGTGCATTTGATGATAGTTCGGACGGTACAGGGTGGGGAGAAGGTGTAGGTGCAGTCTTTCTAAAGTCACTGGAACAAGCTGAGCGAGATGGCGACCATATTCTTGCAGTTATTAAAGGAAGCGCAATTAATCAAGATGGTAGTACAGTGGGGATATCTGCACCCAATGCAATTGCTCAAGCAGAAGTTATTACTGAAGCCTGGGAAGATGCAGGCGTAGACCCAGAGACGATTAGTTATATTGAAGCTCATGGTACCGGAACTCGTTTGGGCGATCCTGTTGAAATAGAAGGGATTAGCCGTGCATTTCGGGCATATACATCACGCAAGCAATTTTGTGCAATCAGTACAGTAAAAAGCAATATCGGTCATCTATATGAAGCAGCTGGTATTGCCGGATTAATTAAATCAGTCTTATCGTTACAACATCAGCAACTTGCACCATTGGTTCATTTCCGTACCCCTAATCAGCAGATATCTTTTGAACAATCGCCTGTATATGTGAATCGTCAGCTTCAACCATGGGTCACAACAGATGGAGTTCCAAGACGTTCAGGATTAAGCTCGTTTGGATTTAGCGGTACCAATTGCCATATGGTTCTTGAAGAATATACTCAACTTCACGAGACAATTCCAACAGAGATAACAATCGATCCTTTAATTTTAACTTTATCTGCTCGCACAGAAAAAGCACTACAGCAATTGATTAAGCAATATATCGCATGTTTGCAGTTGCCTGAAATGGCTCATCGTATACACGAAGTGTGTTATACCGCTAATACCGGGCGCAGTCATTGGCATTATCGAGTAGCTATTGTAGCGAAATCATCTGCTGAATTAATGAGCCGATTGATGCAACTTCATCAGCAAGGAATAACAGCACCAGGCATTTTTGCAGGCAAAGTAGAATTGCTTCAAACGTCTGCTTCAATGTATCAAGGTAGCCTCGATACGTTGATTGATTTAGAACAATTAGCGGAACAATATGTGCAAGGAGCCGATATTGCATGGCATGACTTGTATTCTTCCAAAGAGTATCGACGTGTTCCTTTACCTACGTACCCTTTTGAACGGAAAAGATGTTGGATAGAAGCACCAACTCCGACCGTCTTATTATCACCTCGTCTAAATCATGAACATCAATCTCAGGAAGTTGTATCGTTGCCGGATAATCATGAATCTACCATGTTAACGATAAAGGAGTCGAAGAATACTGTGAAGGATGTTGTTAGACAAACCATTACGCAGATGATCAGCAATTTATCTCAATTAACTACAGAAGAGTTAGAAGCAGATACTCATTTTTTAGAAATGGGTCTAGATTCTATTAATTTATCTCAAGTGAGACATAGTATCAAAGATACCTTTCATCTAGATATTCCGATGAGTGAATTTTTCGAATCGCTTACTAATCTAAATGTGCTTACCGCATATATTGCAGATGTTTTACCGCAAGAAGCGATAGATTCATTGACAGGCACTACGCATGAAGTAGTTATTAATACTTCTTCTGCCAATCATGAAATCAATGTAGAAATAGAAACATCTTCATCGCTTCAAACGGTTACAACAGATGTACAACATCATACCTTTAACAATAATTCGATATCGAACAATACAACATCAGAAACTAATGCTTCATATTCATCAGTAGAACGGATTATGGCACAACAACTTCAATTAATGTCTTATCAATTAGAAGTATTACATGGAAAAGCGACTCCAAATGCAGACGTGCAATCTAATTATTCCACGTATACAGCTATACCCGATTCAATAGTAGAACAACCGACAGCAGTATCGGTTGTTTCAACAAGTTCACCAGTGACTATTAATCAAGAATCCAAACCATTTGTTGCATACAAACCGTTAGAATTGCAGACGGATTATTCTTTACCTGAACGGCAATCCAACCATATCCAACAATTGATCCAAAAATATACTCAACGTACAGCCAGCACCAAACAATATACTCAACAGTATCGTTCTGTTTATGCGAATAATCGTAATATTGCAGGCTTTCGTCCACTATTAAAAGAAATGGTGTATCAGATTGTATCGCAACGTGCGGAAGGTTCAAAATTATGGGATCTTGATCATAATGAATATGTAGATATTACGATGGGATTTGGTGTTAACTTTTTCGGGCATAATCCTCAATTTATTCGTGAAAAGATTGAAGCTGAATTACAGCAAGGTATGTGCGTAGGACCTATGTCTAATATGGCGGGTCAAGTAGCAGAAGCGATCACACGAATGACTGGAACCGAGCGTATTTCTTTGTACAATTCTGGTACAGAAGCAATTATGGTCGCTTTGCGTTTGGCAAGAGCAGCCACAGGACGGAGTAAAGTTGTTATTTTTGCAGGTTCGTATCATGGTACTTTTGATGGGATTCTTGCTCTGGGTAGCGCAGGTGCGGATAAAGAACATTCTACACCTCTAGCCCCTGGAGTGTTACAACATATGGTTGATGATATTGTCGTGCTCAATTATGGTACTCAACAAGCGCTAGATTATATTGAAGCGAATGGTCATGAGCTAGCTGCTGTGCTGGTTGAACCTGTTCAGAGTCGTCGTCCTGATTTTCAGCCTAAAGCCTTTTTACAACAAATTCGTGAGCTGACTCGTCGTTCAGATACTGCTTTTATTTTCGATGAAGTCATTACAGGTTTCCGTATCCATCCTGGTGGTGCGCAAGCTATATTTGATATTCAAGCTGATCTAGTAACTTATGGAAAAGTCATTGGTGGTGGTATGCCTATCGGTATCGTAGCTGGGACTGCTAAATATATGGATGGAGTTGATGGAGGAACATGGGATTTTGGGGATGAATCTTATCCTGCTCATGAACATCGTCGCACTTTTGTTGCAGGTACATTCTGCCATCATCCACTAGCTATGGCGGCATCTTTAGCTGTATTGCATCGGATGGAGGAAGAAGGTCCGGCATTACAAGCGAATCTTAATGCACGAACAGCTCAATTTGCTTCAGAATTGAACGCGTTTTTTGAAAATGAACAATTACCTATGAAAATAGTGCACTTTGGATCATTATTCCGCTTTGTATTAAAAGGCGATTTGGAGCTCTTTTATTATCATATGTTAGATAAAGGTATTTATATTTGGGAAGGACGCAATTGCTTCTTATCCACTGTACATACAGAGGAAGATATTGCTCGTATTGTACAAGCTGTAAAGGATAGTGTGCAGGAGTTGCGAGCAGGCGGATTTTTGCCTGATGGCCCACCTGATCCAGACCATGATCCAGATAAATTACCTGTACCACAACCAATCCACCAATCTTCGACTCATGACAAGATCATTCCATTAACTGCTGATCAGAAACAATTATGGTTTGCATCTTCATCAGGGAAAACGGAAGCTCAGTCTCTTCATGAAACTTCGATTTTGCGGTTTCAAGGAGAACTGAATATGAACTTTTTGAAAGAAGCAGTACATATGGTGATGCAACGTCATGAAGCCTTGCGTACATACATGAGCCATGATGGGGAAAATCAAATCGTTGCTTCGCAGATGGAATTATTAATTCCAGTCTTCGATTTCACGATGTATGATCCTACGGATAAAGAGCAAAAAATAAAATCATGGTTGCAAGAACAACAACAGCTGTCATTTAGTATGACTTCAACCGAGCCATTATTTCGCATTCAATGTTTACAGCTGACTGAATATGAATATATTGCAGTGTTTACTTTCCATCATCTTATAGCAGATGGTTGGTCGATTGGTGTATGTATTCAGGAACTGGAACAGATTTATTCTGCTCTTGTACATAATAAACCTGTTCGCTTGCCTGAATCAGTACCTTTTCAACAGTATGTGGTATGGCAACAAGAACAGTTGAATCATTCTAACAGTCAAGAAGCTGTAGCGTATTGGAATCATCATTTCCAACGGATTCTTCCAGTGGTAGAACTCCCATCTATCTATCGAGGTACTCTTTTGCCATCGGTTCAAGGGGGTCGTTATACAGCGATGTTATCTAGTGAATTGGTACAAAAATTACGTGCCACGAGTATGGAGTTAGGCACAACGTTATTTGTTACTTTATTAACTGGTTTTAAATGTGTACTTCATCGTCTGACCGAACAATCCATAGTAACTGTAGGCGTACCTACAGCAGGGCAAACTCATATGGAAGCCTATGCTTTGATAGGAAATTGTGTGAATCTGTTGCCGGTTATTACTGAAATTACTAAAGATATATCGTTTGCAACGTATGCAGATCAAGTAAAACAAAAGATGAAAGAAATCGAAAAGTATCAAATGTATAGTTTTGCATCTTTGGCTGAACGTGGAATAGGGAATTTACCAGTGATAAATACTGTATTTAATATGGATCGTGCAGTGCCAGAACTTCAATTCGATGGATTGATTACGGAACTCATGACTCATGATATTCATTACAGTAAGTACGAATTATTTATGAATGTAACTCCAATAGGAAAAGAACTTAATATAGAGATGGATTATAATGCTGACCTATTCTCACAAGTTGTAATTAAAGAATGGACAGTGGGATTTATAACCTTTTTAGAGAATATGGTTGCAAATATTCAAGCACCTATGCGGGAGCATTCCTTATTATCTGTATCGAATTATCAACAACTTGATGAGTTTTGGACTTCATTAGCAGATCCTCAAGGGCATTTTCCTTATGTCCTAGATATGTATGGTCAGCCTGTTGTGGCAGGAGTGATAGGTGAGCTATATGTAGGACAATTGTATTCAACCAATTATGATTCTCAATCTCTACAAGCTGACCAGCATCTAACTACATTGCAACGTACAGGTCAACTTGTCTATTGGGGAATAGATAAACGTATTCAGTATATAGGCGATATTGATCGTGTACAGACTATACGTGGTCATCGTGTTTATTTGGAACAAATTGAAAAGTATATGACGAACACTTTTTCACTTCAAAAGTGTATAGTGCTTCCTGTCGTAGCCTCTAATAGAGACTCCGATCAGTATCAACTTTGTGCTTACTTGCAAATGGATCAGACACAACATGAATTTTATAATCCTGAACAGATTCGTCAAATGATGAATGAACAAATACCTGATTATATGCAACCGCGTATCTTGATTCCAATGTCAAATATTTCTTTGCTGGAAAATGGACAACCAGATTTGGCAATGTTACCTGATCCAGTACAACAAGGTATCACATTAACTTCTCTACAAACTACACATCATTCTATCGAAAGTGAAAATGATACAGGTTATAAACTTATTCAAATTTGGCAAGATGTGTTGGGGATTAACGACATACAGCGCACAGATAATTTCTTCCAACTAGGTGGGGATTCTCTAAAAGCTACTGTGATCTTATCACGAATCAATAAAGAATTTGCTATACATATTCCGCTTCGTGAAATTTTCAATCTACAGACAATAAATGAAATCGTCCAGTATATTGAGGGCGGAGAACATATCATTTACCTGCCGATTGAATCTGTAGAATCTCAGGAATTTTATCCGGTATCTTCTGCACAGAAGCGAATGTACATCATGGAACAAATCGGCAATGGCGGCTTGGCTTATCATGTTTCTGGACAACTGACTATTCAAGGTCCATTGAATACAGAACGTCTAATTAAAGCATTACAGCAAGTCGTTGCCCGTCATGAATCTTTTAGGACGTCACTAGAATGGTATCAAGATCAGGTCATTCAGCGTGTACATCCGCATGTACTTATGGATATCAATACAACTTATATTCAAGAACATCAGTTATCAGAAATGCGTCAAGCTTTTGTACAGCCTTTTCAATTGGATCAATCTCCTTTATTTCGTGCTCAATTGTTGCAGTGGTCAGATAGTCATTATGCACTTCTGGTTGATATGCATCATGCTATTGCAGATGGATTTTCGATGGCCATTTTATTAGAGGAACTAGTGCATAGTTATCAAGGCATATGGTTGCCTGAACCGAATATTCATTACAAAGATGTTGTGATGTGGCAACAGCAGCAAATAGCAGAAGGCATATTGCAGACCCAGCAAGCTTACTGGCTAAATACGCTCAGTGGCGATCTACCTGTACTGAATTTGCCTACTGATTATATTCGCCCACAAACACAACAATTTGCCGGACATACGTTATCGTTTGCAATCGACAAGTTATTAACTGAAAAGTTATATGTATTAGTTGGGCAAACAGAAACTACATTATATATGGTGTTATTGACAGCTTACGAAATCTTATTATCTAAATATTCTGGTCAAAACGATATTATTATCGGTACTCCTGTAGCAGGACGCAGACATGCAGATACAGAGTCCGTTATTGGAATGTTCGTTAATACGTTAGCTTTACGTGTTCAACCTCAACCTTCTCAAAACTTTCGTCAATTATTAGAAGAAGTGAAGCAAATTTCGTTAAATGCTTTTGAGCATCAAGAATATCCATTTGAAGAATTGGTAGAACATCTTGAAGGTGTACGCGATCTTAGTCGTAATCCAGTATTCGATACACTGTTTAGTCTACAAAATACAGGTACAGATATGTTAACAGCAGGGGAAGTTACTTTTATTCCTGAAGAATTTAATGCAGGGATAGCCAAGTTAGATTTATCGCTGTATATGACTGAACAGAAAGAGCAACTTAGTTGTACATGGGAATACGCTACTTCATTGTTTAAGCAGGATACGATAGAGCAAATACATCGTCACTTTGTTCAAATTTTACAATTAGCTGTAGATCATGTTGATCTTACGTTAGAAGAATTAGATGTTATGACAGATACAGAGAAGCAAATGGTTTTGCAAGATTTCAATCATACAAAGTTAAATTTCCCTGATAATCAGACGATCCATAGCCAATGGGAATCCCAAGTGAAGTTAACACCTGATTCGATTGCTTTAGTATGTAATACGCAATCTATTACCTATAAGCAATTGAATGAACGTGCTAATCAATTAGCTTATACGTTAGTACAGCATGGAGCAGGATGTGATCGCCTGATCGGAATTATGGTAGATCGATCAATTGAAATGGTTGTAGGTCTACTTGCTATTCTCAAATCAGGCAGTGCTTATGTTCCTATTGATCCAGAATATCCGACAGGACGAATCGAATACATGTTGGAACATAGTGAAGCTTCTATTTTGGTCACCAGTCGTCATCTATTAAAAGAATTAAATTATACAGGCGCAGTAGTGTATGTAGAAGATCAGGCATCTTATCATACGCATACAACAAATCTAGAACTTCTTATACACTCAGAGAATCTTGCGTATGTTATTTATACTTCAGGCTCAACAGGGCAACCCAAAGGTGTAATGCTACAGCACCGTTCTGTCATGAATTTTGTAACAGGAATGAAGCAA
This sequence comes from Paenibacillus sp. KACC 21273, assembly GCF_028736095.1. Lineage (NCBI taxonomy): Bacteria > Bacillati > Bacillota > Bacilli > Caryophanales > Paenibacillaceae > Paenibacillus > Paenibacillus sp. KACC 21273. The sequence goes on along the minus strand of NZ_CP117876.1, from coordinate 2,985,577 downwards.
GTGATTCCCTTTACTACTGATAAAGTGATGCTATCTTTAACAACGATGTCTTTTGATATTTTTGTACTGGAAACCATTTTACCACTGTTGGAAGGCATGAAAGTTGTGATAGGAGAGCGTCATCATCAAGCAGATCCTATAGCACTGGCTGAATTAATTAGTACTCATCATATTGATATGTTACAAATGACACCATCTCGTCTACAAATGCTACTTCATGTAGAGCAAGGTATACAAGCATTGCATCATGTCAAAGATATAATGGTTGGTGGTGAAGCACTACCACACCAGCTACTGCAACAACTTCAAGATATTCAAGGATTGCGCATATTCAATATGTACGGTCCTACAGAAACAACCGTCTGGTCTGCGGTAAAAGAACTAACAACATCGTCTACGATTTCAATTGGTAAGCCAATTGCTAATACTCAGCTATATATTGTAGATTCTGCTATGCGTATTCAACCGCTAGGAGTTGCTGGAGAACTATGTATTGCTGGCGAAGGTTTGGCTCGCGGATATTGGAAGCGACAAGACCTAACAGACGAGAAATTTGTAGCTAATCCATTTGTATTAGGGGAGCGCATGTATCGTACAGGCGATCTGGCACGCTGGCAAGCTAACGGTGAAATCGAATTTATCGGTCGTATTGATTATCAAGTTAAAGTAAAAGGCTTTCGAATAGAGTTAGGAGAAGTCGAACATTGTTTAACAGCTATTGAAGGTATACAAGAAGCTGTTGTCATCGTTCAGACCAATCATCAACAAGAGCCTGTGATCTGTGCTTATTTGATTCAAAGTCAAGAAAAAGAGTATACAGGAGCAGAAATACGTCAATATGCTGCCAAACAACTTCCTTATTATGCAGTACCTTCACATTATACTTTTATTGATCAGATGCCTTTAACACCTAATGGCAAAACGGATCGCAAAGCATTGCCTGAACCACAAGATTGGCATGTGACACATACTGAATATCAGGCTCCAGAAAATGAACTGGAATGGCTAATCGCTCAGATCTGGCAAGACATATTGAAACGTGAATGGGTTGGTGTTCACGATAATTTCTTTATGCTTGGCGGAGATTCGATCAAAGCGATTCAAGTGATTGCTCGTTTACGCGAGCAGCATTATGAGCTTGATATCAAATCGCTATTTGAGCATCCATCAATTCGTGAGCTGATCTATCATGTAAAATCTACCGCTCCGCATATTGACCAATCTTTAACAACAGGTGAAGCCATATTATCGCCTGGACAATATACATGGTTAAAACAGCATCCCGATCTATCAATTCCTTATCATCACTCTGTACTGTTGCATGCGAATCAGAAATGGGAAGAGCAAGCAATTAGCGTTGTTATGCAACAACTGGTAGAACATCATGATGCGTTACGTCTAGCATATGTGCCAGTAAATAGTGAAACGACAGAAAATCATGAAAAGGCAAACCGCCAAAATCAGTATCCACAAGGCAAATGGATCTATCAAAATCCTGAAGCGACTACATTTAGTCTTGAAATATCCTCAACAGTCAATAGTACATTAGATGATAATGCATACCAATCATTTTCAGTATTAGAGAAAGAATATGCCTATATGCAGCAAGAACGTAAGCGGATTTGTCAACAAATTGTTCCTGGCGAAGGTCCATTAATTCGTTTAGTTATTTTCAATACGAGTAGTGGAGATTACCTTTTAATTGCGGCTCATGAAATGTTACTAGACGAAGTATCATGGTCTATTTTATTAGAAGATTTGGCACTAGCTTACAGTCAATATATCACAGAGCAATCTGTTCAATTGCCAGATAAAACGATTGCTTATCAGACATGGAATCAACAATTAGAACATCAATTAGCAGTATCTAATTGGCAACCTCAGATCCAATACTGGAAGCAGATTAAGCCTCACTTCCACAAAGATCTATTCTCAATGTTACCAACCAATGAAACGATATGGCATCAGATGAATCGCATAACACTGAAATGTTCGTTAGAAAAAACAAACCAATTAATAACAGATGTGCATCATATTTATGGAACCAATACACAGGAAGTATTATTTGCTGCTTTTGGACAAGCATTGAAGGCAACTTTATATCAAAACGAACAAGTTATTAGTATCGATATGAAGACAACAGGACGTGAGATGTTATTTGCAGAAAATACGCAGATATGGGATGCAACTCGAACAGTAGGTCATTTCAATTCTATGTATCCACTTGTGTTCACTATTGAGTCAGATGATCTTTCAGTTGTATTGAAGCAGGCAAAAGAGTTAGTTAGACAAGTGCCTGATAATGGAATCAGTTATGCCATGCTTCGATATATGGAAGATGTACTACCAGAACACCACACGCCGATTAGCTTTCATTATCGAGAAGAACGGAACAAGAAGTATATCAATTTTGAAGCGGAATGGCTACATGATCTGAATGATGTTGCAAGTGTTCATGATTTAGTAATGAATGCTTCTATAGAAGATGAGCAGTTAACTATCTGTCTGGATTATGATACGCAACAGTATAGTTCTACAGATATCGAATTTGTATTACAACATTTTGAACAGATCTTGTTCGCTATGATTGATCATTGTATTCACAAAGAAGAGCGTGAATTAACACCAACCGATGTAGGAGCACAAGATATAGATTTGGAAGATTTCGAAGATATCCAGCAATTTTACGAGAATGTCTAATTATGTATCCAGGGAGGATCATCATGAGTAAGCGTCTTGAAATTGAAAAAATGATCTATCTTACTCCTCTACAGGAGGGCATGTTATTTCATTCGATGATGGAACCTCATTCATCGGCTTATATTGAGCAGGTGCAATTATCTGTCACAGGTGAATTAGATCACGCCTTGTTAGAGCAAAGTATGCAAATCGTAATTCAGCGACATGAGACATTACGCTCTAATCTGTATCATAAAAATATTGCACGCCCACGACAAATTATTTTTAAAGAGCGTTCGATTTCGATTCAATATATCGATTGCAAGCATACGTTAGATCGTGGGGAAGCACAGATCCAGCAAGATCGGCAGAAGCCATTTGATCTAATTAAAGATTTATTAGTGCGTATTTCTGTACTTCATACTGGTGCTGATCAATATACCATTTTGTTTACATTTCATCATATTATTATGGATGGTTGGTGTCTGGGTATTGTTTTGGAAGAACTATTAACAGCGTACGCTGCATTGCGTCAGGGACAAAGTATTCAATTAGCAGAACCTGTTGTATACAGCCAATATGTGAAATGGTTAGAGCAACAAAATGAAGAAGAAGCTCAATCGTATTGGCATACCCTATTACAAGGGTATGATCAACAATCAACGATTCCTTCTAGCGCTATGTCAGCATACAAAGAAGAACTTCAAAATAATTCGAGTTCTTCTTATGAAATAGGCGAGCATTCTTTTCAATTAACTTCTTCATTAAGTCAGTTGCTTCGTCAGACAAGTGAGACTTATGGAGTAACAGCAAGTAATCTGTTTTTGACAGTGTGGAGTATTATTCTTGGAAGATATAATCAGCGTGAAGATGTGGTATTTGGAACTGTTGTATCAGGTCGACCACCACAGATTCCAGGTATTGAACGTATGGTAGGGTCTTTTATCAATACGATTCCAGTACGTATTCAGATGTCTAAAGAACAGACATTTCTACAATTACTCAAACAAATTCGCCAATCTATGATTGATGCGCAGACCTATGATTATTGTTCATTAGCAGAGATTCAATCTCGTAGCGAACTGAAGCAACAATTGCTTGATCATATTATGGTATTTGAGAATTACCCGTTACAGGATTTTGTACAGCAAAATGACTGGACACAACAACTAGGCTTCTATATTGAAGCTGCACATTTAGCAGAACAGACACCTTATGATTTCAATATTGAAATAGAAGATGGAGAACAATTTCATATTTTATTATCGTATAACCGCCACAAATATGATCAAGTCATTATGAATCGTATTGAAGGGCACCTGATACAAGTATTGACCCAAGCAATACAATCACCTGAAATAGCAATAAGTGAACTAAATATATTAACGAAAGAAGAATCTATTCAGATTTTAGAAGAGTGGAGTGGCCCGCATACTCATTATGAATCGACTACTTTCCATGCGTTATTTGAAACGCAAGCTTTGCATACACCCGATCATATTGCTGTTATAGATGAGCAGGAAGAGCTTAGTTACAAAGAGTTGAATCGACGTGCGAATCAATTAGCACAAGTCTTGCGACAGCAAGGGGTACATCGCGGACATCCAGTTGCTATTTTGGTAGAACGTTCGGCACAGATGATTATTGGCGCATTGGCTGTTATGAAATCAGGCGGAGCTTATATTCCTGTTGATCCTACATATCCTGCTGAGCGTATTGCTTATATGTTACAAGATAGTGGAACAGAATTGTTACTCACACAATCACATCTTACATCTCTAATTGAACAAGATAAATACACAGGTAAGATCGTATGTATCGATCAGTTCGAATATCAAATACAGCAAGAAGATCTAGTAATCGCTGACAATGAAGATGTATCTACTTCTGATCTGGCTTATATTATCTATACTTCTGGAACAACAGGCAATGCTAAAGGAGTTATGATTGAACATCATCAATATGTCAATACAGCATATGGATATCGAGATAACTATCGGCTAAAAGATTTCGATGTGAAGTTGTTACAGATTGCTAGCTTTTCTTTTGATGTATTTGCAGGGGATATGGCACGTACTTTCTTAAATGGTGGAACGATGGTGATCTGTCCTCAAGATGTTCGCATTGATCCTTCAGCATTATCTCAGTATCTAGTAAAACACGAAATAACAGTGTTTGAATCTACACCTGCTTTAATTTTACCTTTGATGAAAGAAATATATGAGCAACATATTCAACTGGATGCTATGAAATTATTAATTACCAGTTCGGATAGTTGTAGTGTGCAAGATTATCGTCTTTTACTTGAACGCTTTGGATCGCGTATGCGTATTATGAACAGTTATGGAGTGACAGAAGCAGCGATTGACTCTAGCTTTTATGAAGAAAAGTTAGATCATTTGCCACTTAAAGGTACTGTTCCTATTGGTAGACCACTTGCCAATCATTCTTTTTATATCGTTGATCAACATCTTAACCCAGTTCCTGTAGGTGTGGCTGGTGAATTGTGTATAGGTGGACAATCGGTTGCTCGTGGATATTTGAATCGTCCTGAACTTAGTGCAGAGAAGTTTATAATCAATCCTTTCCGTAAGCAAGAACGATTATATCGTACAGGTGATTTGGCACGTTGGTTACCTGATGGACAAGTTGATTTTATTGGACGAATAGATTATCAGGTGAAAATTCGTGGCTACCGTATCGAATTGGGAGAAATAGAATCGGTACTGTTGAGACAGATGAATGTAGAGCAAGCGATCGTAACGGATCGTACGGATGAGCAAGGAGACAAATACCTTTGTGCCTATGCTACAGGTTCTATCCATACTCAAGAAGTACGAGCAAGGTTGGTAGAGCAACTTCCAGCATATATGGTTCCTGCGCATTTTATTCATCTGGATGTATTACCGATTACTCCTAATGGAAAAATAGATCGTAAAGCACTTCCTGCACCAACGGGCTCACCTATGACTACTTCTTCTTATGCTCCACCTCGAAATACAACAGAAATAGAAATGTCTCAAATATGGCAAGAAGTGCTGAATGTCAGTCGAATTGGAATTGATGATTCCTTTTTTGAACTGGGTGGACATTCGCTCAAAGCAGTCATGTTAGTCGGACGAATGACCAAGCAATTTGGGATCGAATTGCCAATACGTCATGTATTTGCTTATCCAACCATACGTCAGATGGCACCATTAGTCAGAAATGCTGAAGATAAAGGTTATGCTGATATAGAGTCCGCTCCTAATCAAGCCTATTATGACGTTTCAGCAGCGCAAAAAAGACTATTTATTATTGATCAGTTAGGTGATGCCGAACAAGCGTATAATATGAGCGCTATGTTAGAGCTTGAAGGTAAATTAGATCGAATGCGCTTAGAAAAGGCATTTGAGATCATCGTAGAACGTCATGAGTCGTTACGGACTTCTTTCCACTTTATAGATGGTAAGCCAGTACAGAAAATTCATCCTCATGTTGAATTTCAAGTAGATTATCGAGAAGACATCCATACTGATCCCGTACAACTTATGGAATCTTTTGTTCGTCCCTTTTCGTTAGATCAGGCGCCTTTATTACGCGTAGAATTGATTCAAGTCAAACAAGATCATCATATATTGTTAGCAGATATGCATCATATTATTACAGATGGTATATCAATCGAAGTATTTGTAGAAGAATTTAGTCGTTTATATGCAGGTCAACAGCTACCAGAATTACGCATCCAGTATAAAGATTATGCGGTATGGCAACAAAATCAGATGGAGCAGATTAGAGAAAAACAAATGCCTTATTGGAAAAAGTTGTTTGATGATGGTAAAGATGTTCCTGTACTAAATCTACCTACTGACTATAGCCGACCAGTCATGAAAAACTTTGAAGGTAGCACGCTCATACAGGAGTTGGATTCTGAACTGACACAAGGGCTTTATGATTTATGTGCGAAGTCAGGAACTACACTTTATATGGTAATGTTAGCCGCATATTCTAGTTTGTTGTATCGCTATACCAGTCAACACGACCTAATTATTGGTTCTCCTATCGCAGGTAGACCACATCCAGATATAGAGCAATTGATAGGTATGTTTGTTAATACTTTACCGATTCGTACTCATTTAAAGCCGGAACAGACATTTACACAATTGCTTGAGCAGACCAAGCAACAAACATTAACTGCTTATGAACATCAAGATATTCCATTTGAAGAAGTAGTTGAAGTATTGAATGTAAGGAGGGACGTGAGTCGTAATCCCTTATTTGATGTAATGTTTGTTCTTCAGAATACAGGCATGAAACAGATTGAAGTAGAAGGAATGACATTCCGTCCGGTTGATTTTGAAATGGGTATTGCCAAGTTCGATCTAACCTTAGCCGTCGAAGAGTTTACAGATAAATTAATAATTTCATTAGAATATGCAACCAAATTATTTCGTACAGAAACAGCGCAACAAATGCTTACACACTATAGAGCTATTTTATCAGCTATCGTATCCAACTCGGATATATCTATAGCAGATTTGCCTTTATTACAACAAGAAGAGCAAGCTCAATTATTTACTTTTAATGATACTGCAGTAGCTTATGGTGAGCATGATACATTATATCAACTTTGGGAAACTCAAGTGCAGAAAACACCTGACCATATTGCTCTTATTTGCGGAGAACGACAGGTAAGTTATTCAGAATTAAATGCCAGAGCCAACACATTAGCATCGAAATTGAGAGCTCAAGGTGTACAACCTGATGATATTGTAGGTTTGATGGTAGAGCGCTCACTTGAGATGGTAGTTGGGATTCTAGGGATTCTCAAAGCAGGTGGAGCTTACTTGCCTATCGATCCATCTCATCCTGAAGAACGCATTCAGTTTGTATTGGAAGATAGTTGTACTTCATGGTTAGTACGACAATCTCATTTAGGAGAATCTGTATCTTTTGCTGGAACAATTCTTCTATTAGAAGAAACTGAACTGTACAACCAGACAATAGCTAATCTATTGCCTAGCAGTCATTCCAAAAATCTGGCGTATGTAATCTATACCTCGGGTTCAACCGGTCGTCCCAAAGGAGCAATGATTGAACATCATTCGGTGATCAACCGTCTGCAATGGATGCAAAAACGTTACCCACTTCAAGCAGAAGATGTAATCTTGCAAAAAACTCCATTTAGTTTTGATGTGTCGGTATGGGAATTACTATGGTGGGGTGAAGTAGGAGCAAAAGTGGTTCTTTTACCACCTGGAGGAGAAAAAGAACCGGAAGTTATTCTAAATGAAATTGAAAAACATCATGTGACCACAATGCATTTTGTTCCTTCAATGCTGTCTGCTTTTCTAGATGTATTGGAAAATTCATCACGTATTTATCAACTTCAGAGCCTTCGTCGTGTGTTTGCGAGTGGAGAAGCATTACCCGTTAGATTAGTAGAGCGATTTAATCGTTTGATTACTGCGCATTATGGGACAGAGTTAATTAACTTATATGGACCTACGGAAGCAACTGTAGATGTTAGTTATTATGACTGTCCTTCAACAAGTGAAATCACAAAAGTGCCTATCGGTAAGCCGATAGATAACATTCAATTATTTATAGTAGATGCACAATATCATTTACAGCCTGTTGGAGTTGCAGGAGAGTTGTGTATTTCAGGAGTTGGGTTAGCGCGAGGATACTTAAATCGACCTGAGTTAACCGCAGAAAAATTTATCAATAATCCATTTATATCCGGTCAAAAAATGTATCGGACTGGAGATCTGGCTCGCTGGTTACCCGATGGAAATCTAGAGTATTTGGGACGAATTGATCATCAAGTGAAAATTCGCGGATATCGAATAGAATTAGGTGAAATTGAAACTCATTTATTCCGTCATGAAGTCGTTAGCGAAGTTCATGTGATGACTCGCCAATCATCAAGTGATATGCCAGAGTTATGTGCATATATTGTACCTGACTTGAATCGAGAAGTGGAAATAGCAGAATTACGTGCTTTTCTAGCTTTACATGTTCCTGATTATATGATACCTGCTCACTTTGTATTTTTAGATCATATGCCTGTAACACCGAATGGTAAAATTGACCGTCGTGCGTTACCTGAACCTGATTTGAATCAACGTCATACTCAGACCTATAAAGCTCCTCAAAATGAAGTACAGCATGTATTAGCTGAAATATGGCAAGAAGTGCTCGGTATTCGGCAAGTCGGAATTACAGACAACTTTTTTGAATACGGTGGCGATTCTATCAAAGCATTACAAATAGCCTCCCGTCTTAATCGTCAGGGATTGAAGATGGAGATACGTGACCTTTTCCGTTATCCAGACATTATGGGGATTGCTCCATATATTAGTGAAATACAACGCCAGATTTCTCAGGATGAAGTGCAAGGTGAAGCTCTACTCACACCAATCCAAAAGCGTTTTTTTCAATACAATCTTGCTCATCACCAGCATTATAATCAAGCAGTTATGCTTCAAAGTATCCAACGAATTGATATAGATATTCTTAATCAAGTGCTTCACAAATTAGTGGTTCATCATGATGCCTTGAGAACGATCTATATCCAACAGGCAAATCATATATCTGCACAGCATCGAAGTATACAAGAACATGGGCTGTATCAGTTAGATGTCTATGATTACTCTCAATATGCTGAGACGCAAGCATATGAACATATTCAACAAACAGCAGATATGATTCAACATGGTTTTGTTTTGGATCAAGGACCATTAATCCGTATCGGTTTATTTCAAACTTCACAAGAAGATCAATTGTTATTGGTCATCCATCATTTAGTTATAGACGGCGTATCATGGAGAATTCTACTGGAAGATTTGGAAACCGGATATCAGCAGCGGTTACAAGGTCATGCTATTGAGTTTCCTTCCAAAAGTGATTCTTATGCCGATTGGGCTATGCATCTGAAGCAGTATGCTGGTGGACAAAAAGTAATCAATGAATTGGCATACTGGAATACATTAGCGCTACAGAAAAAAGATCCACTTCCACAGGATATACCTACTATCGGAAATGGATACGAACAGGATAGCAGCGAAGAAGTCATGACGCTTAGTAAAGAAAATACACAGCGTCTGCTTCAACAAACAAATCATGCCTATAATACAGAAATTAACGATATTTTGCTGACAGCACTCGGACTTACGTTCCATGAGTGGAGTGGTCAATCACATATTCATGTCAGTGTAGAAGGCCATGGCCGAGAATCTTTATTTAATGATATGGATATTGCACGAACAGTTGGATGGTTTACAGTAATGTATCCTCATGTAATGAATATAGAGCATGCAGACGATCTAGGACATCAATTAAAAGAAATTAAAGATGGATTGAGAAGAGTTCCTAATCAAGGGATCGGATATGGTATTCTGCGGTATTTGACGATAGAGCAAGATCCAATAGCGCTAGAAATCCTGCATTCTGCTCAAGATCCGGAAATTAGTTTTAATTATTTAGGACAATTTGACGAATCAACAAATCTATTAGATCAGTCGGTTTTCCAATCTTCTACACTATCTGTAGGAACTGAAATTCATCCTGAAATGAAGCGCCAATTCGCTTTTGATATTAATGGGATAGTAAGTCATGGACAATTAAAAATGACGTTTAATTATAACCGTCATCAATACACGACAGCGACTGTAGCTCAATTAGTAAGCATGTATCAAAAGCACTTGCTCCATTTAATCGATCATTGTACAGGCAAGCAGATCACAGAACAAAGCCCAACAGATTTCACATATAATCAGCTCTCAATTGGTCAATTGGATCAGATCAGTAACATGTTAAGTGGAAAGTTGAAATAAGACATCAGGCAGAAGGTATGTTAATCCAGAAAGGATGAGCACTTTGAGTCAGCCACAAATTCAAGATATTTACCCGTTATCTCCAATGCAAGAAGGTATGTTATACCATGCATTATTAGATCCTGATTCAGACACTTATTTTCAACAAAATGTGATTACATTGCAGGAGACGTTGAACCCTTATTGGGTTCAACAAAGTCTGCAACAGATTGTGAATCGTTATGACGTTTTTCGTACTATTTTTTTGCATAAAGAAACAGAACGTCCTTTGCAAGTAGTTGTCAAAGAACGTGAAGCACCTAAAATTATTGTTCAAGATGTACGTCAGAATTCTGAAGCTCAGAAACAACAGCTACTAGCAGAGTTTCAGCAACAAGATCGTGCAACTGGATTTCATCTAGAGACCGATGTGCCTTTACGTATTGCTCTTTTTCAATGGGGAGAAGGATTATCGAAGCTAGTATGGAGTTTTCCTCACATTATAATGGACGGTTGGTGTCTAGGTATTGTAGCCAAAGACTTTTTTGCAATTTATAAGTCTTTACGTGATCAAACTACTGTTCATTTAGAAACGGTATATCCATTTAGTCAATTTATTCAATGGATAGAACGTCAGGATAAGATAGAAGCATCAAATTATTGGAATCAGTATTTAGAAGGATTAGATCAAGAAACGCTTATTCCAGGTTATCTTCGTTCAGTGGATAATGGTCTGCATGAATTTGAATTAGCCCAGCATACGTTTCGCTGGGATTCAAAGCTAACCAATCAGTTAGAACAGTTAGCAAGACAACATCAAGTAACAGTAAGTACTGTATTTCAGGCAGCATGGGGAGTGATGCTTCAAAGTTATAATTACCGCCGTGATGTTGTATTTGGTGCTGTAGTCTCCGGGAGACCTGAAGATATTGTAGGGATCGAAGAAATGGTAGGTTTATTTATTAATACTTTACCTGTACGGGTGCAAAGCGCAGAGCAACAGACATTTTCCGCACTATTAGTCCAGATGCAAACTGCAATGAATGAAGGAAATCAGTACAGTTATCAATCTCTTGCTGAACTTCAGAATCAGTCGGTATTGAAGCACAATCTATTATCACATATTCTTGTTTTTGAAAATTATCCGTTATCTGAAGAAATCACTCATAACGGTTCCAACGATAGTACGGATCTGCATATCGTAGATGTCGACGGATTTGAACAAACTAACTATGATTTGACCGTAATGGTTATTCCGGGCGAAGAGTTAGAAATTTCATTTTCCTACAATTTGCATCGTTATGAATCATCATCTATGCTTCGAATGGCAGATCATCTAACTCGTGTGATCGAACAAATTATACATACACCGGATATCCTATTGTCAGATATCCAATTGCTTACTGCTGATGAATGGACGCAAGTTGTAGAAGAATTTAATACTACCAATGCAGCGTATCCTTCTCACCTTACAATTCATGAGTGGTTTGCAGAACAAGTAGAGCGTACACCGAATCAATTGGCTGTAAGAGATACGCATACTTCGCTTACTTACAAGGAATTGGACCAACAGTCCAGTCAATTGGCTCATATGTTGCGTGCTCAAGGTGTTGGTGCTGATCATATTGTAGGTATTATGATGGAACGTTCACATTACATGATGGTTAGTCTGCTGGCTATTTTAAAAGCAGGAGCAGCTTATCTTCCACTTGATCCTGCTCATCCGCAAGAACGTTTAGAATTCATCCTTCAAGATAGTGGTACACAGATAGTAGTAACTACATTGAAGCATGAAACACGCTTACCAGAGCATCTTTATTTGCTTGTTGTAGACAAGCTCAATGATGAAAAGAATGAAACTTATGAGTATGAACAAAATGCTATCGTTACACAGCCGTCTCATCTGGCGTATGTGATTTACACGTCTGGGACAACAGGCAATCCAAAAGGAGCGATGATTGAGCACAGATCATTAGTAAATCGTATTCATTGGATGCAAACACAATATCCACTTACTTCAGAAGATGTTATTTTACAAAAAACACCTTACAGTTTTGACGTTTCCGTCTGGGAATTATTCTGGTGGAGTACACAGGGAGCAAGTGTAGTCTTTTTAGAACCAGAGGCTGAAAAAGATCCAGCCATGATTATAGAAGCGATTGCCCAGTATGAAGTGACTACAATGCACTTTGTGCCATCAATGTTGTCTGTTTTTTTAGAGCATCTTGAAATGAAATCAGAAGTGGAAAGGTTGTCTAGTCTTCGGTATGTATTTGCTAGTGGAGAAGCTTTGCAGATGCAACAGGTCAACCGTTTTAATCATCTTTTGTATGATACGAATCAGACACGTCTTATTAATTTATATGGCCCTACTGAAGCTACTATTGATGTGTCTTATTATGATTGTTCACAACAAGAGGAAAGTATGCAATTCGTGCCGATCGGGCGTCCGATCGATAATATTCAATTGTATATTATGAATACTTCTCAGCTTCCTCAGCCAGTGGGTGTACCGGGGGAATTATGTATTGCAGGTGTAGGATTGGCTAGAGGATATCTCAATCGTGAGCAACTTACTGCTGAAAAATTTGTACGTATTCCACATCAACCTCAACAGCTTATGTATCGTACAGGTGATCTGGCACGCTGGTTGCCTGATGGCAATATTGAATACATGGGACGTTTAGATCATCAGGTCAAAATTCGTGGATATCGTATCGAATTAGGAGAGATCGAATCTGTTTTACTTGAAGACCCATCAATCAAAGAGTGTATTGTGCTCGATCGTCGTGATGAACAACATCAAGCTGTATTATGTGCTTATCTAGTAAGCGATGAACAAACCATTTTAGTTGAAAATGAGATCCGTACACGTATAGCTTCTAAATTGCCCGAGTATATGATTCCGACTCATTTTATTATGATTGCCAATATGCCTGTGACCTCTAATGGCAAGATAGATCGTCGATATTTACAACACATTGAACTGGATCGAACAGCTACAGAATATGTACAACCAACAGGCGACATCGAAGAAAAATTAGCTGGTATATGGCAGCAATTACTTCATGTTAAAGTCGTTAGTGCGACAGATTCCTTTTTCCAATTAGGTGGACATTCTTTAAAAGCATCTCAATTAGTCGCTCTGATTCATCAACAATATCAGATAGATATACCTTTACGTTATATTTTCAAATATCCTATTTTGCGAGATATGGCTACATGTATTGCGACAAGTGAATATGAAATGAATCAAGCGATTCCATCTGCACCTGAACAAATGTATTATCCAGTTACTTCTGCGCAGCGACGGTTATTGATTTTGGATCAATTGGAACAAGATAGTTATGCTTACCATATTCCACATGTACTTATTACAGCACAAGAAGTAGACATTTTACGTTTACAATCGGTTTTTGAGCAATTGATTCAAAGGCATGAATCTTTCCGCACTTCATTTACATTTATAGATGGACAACCTGTACAGCATATTCATCATCAAGCTTATTTTCAACTTGAAGTGCTACAATCCGACCTTGATTACCAGTCCATTTCTAATACTACAGATAATACACTGGATCAGATTATTGATTCTTTTATACGTCCTTTTGATCTGAGTCAAGCACCATTGCTACGCGCACAAATCATACAGTTTGCTAATAGTGGAAGTGCATTACTGATTGATATGCACCATATTATTGCTGATGGAGTATCTCTGACTATTATTACAGATGAATTTAATCGTTTATATGAAGGTCAGTCACTGCCTGCTCCAAAATTGCATTACAAAGATTATGCGGTGTGGCAACAAAAACAATCCGATCATTTTCAGAAGCAACGTGAATATTGGCTGGAACAACTATCAGGAGAATTACCAGTATTAAATCTACCTACTGATTTTCCAAGACCTGCACTTCAACAATTTGAAGGTGCTCATCTTTTAACTACACTAAATGAAGTTGAAACAGTGCAACTCAAAAAAGTAGCAGCAGATCATGGAGTCACATTATATATGCTGTTGTTAGCGGCTTACCATACCTTATTGCATAAATACACCAGTCAACAAGATATTATAACAGGCTCACCAATAGCTGGAAGACCGCATGCTGATATTCAATCTATAGTAGGTATGTTTGTGAATACATTAGCTATGCGTAGCCGACCACAACCAGAGCATACCTTTACACAATTTCTCAAAGAGATTCAACAATGCTCTATCGAAGCTTTTGAACATCAGGAATTGCCGATTGAGCAAATGATAGATGGTTTGTCATTGCGACGCGATCTGAGTCGAAATCCATTATTTGATGTCATGCTAATTGTACAAACGATGGAATTTGATACGACAGCAAGCCATGATGTGTTATGGAATTCTTACGAATATAATGCAGCAGTATCCAAAGTAGATTTAACTTTGCAAGTTGAAGAACAAGAGCAACATATTCAATTCCAATGGGAGTATGCTACACACTTATTTAAAAAGGAAACGATTGAGCAATTAGCCGAACATTGGTTATGTCTATTGCGCGCTATTATGCAGTCTCCTGAAGCGCGGCTATCCGAATTAGATATGGTAACACCATCAGAAAAAGAAATATTACTATCTCAATTTAATCCAGTTGCATCATCTTATTCAGATCAGCTTACTATTCATGGATGGTTTGAACAGCAAGTACGCCAGACACCAGATGCTATAGCTTTGATCTGGGCTGAACATCAATTAACGTATCAGCAGTTAGATGAACAAGCGAATCAATTAGCTCATTTACTAATGAGTCATGGTTCAGGTCCAGATCGCCTAATTGGACTGATGACTGAACGTTCAGATTTGATGATCATTAGTCTGTTAGCCATTTTAAAATCTGGTAGTGCATATGTACCGATTGATCCTGATTATCCTGCTGCTCGTGTGCAATACATGTTAGCGAATAGTGAAGCTTCTATATTAATTACACAACGTCATTTGGTTCAAGATTGGGAATACTCGGGCACTGTGATCTTAGCTGATGATCGTGAATGGACTACAGCATCGACACAGCCAGTCAAAGGAATTACAGAAGTTCAAGCAGAGCACTTAGCTTATGTTATCTATACTTCCGGTTCTACAGGGCAACCCAAAGGAGTTATGCTTCAGCATCAATCCGTAGTTAATTTTATCAGTGCAATGCGACAAGAGCTTAACTTCTCGGAAGGGCGTAAAGTACTTGCTTTAACTACATTGTCATTTGATATTTTTGTATTGGAAACATTGGTTCCGTTAAGTAGTGGTATGACTGTTGTGATCGCTGAAGAAATTCAGCAGAGAGATCCACATCAATTAGCTGCATGTATTCAGTATCATCATATCGATATGATCCAGATGACACCGTCTCGTCTACAAATGTTGATGAATAGTGTAGAAGACGCTCAATGTCTCAACCATGTACAAGAGCTTTTGATTGGTGGAGAAGCTTTACCACTAAGCTTATTACAAGCGGTACAATCATTTAAACATCTACGAATTTACAATATGTATGGACCTACAGAGACAACGGTATGGTCAGCGATCTATGAATTAACTCATGCTACAGAAGTTCGAATCGGACATCCGATTTTGAATACACAGATTCATATTGTGAATGAGCACAATCAATTGCAACCTATCGGTATAGCTGGTGAATTATGTATTGCTGGGGCAGGCCTAGCTCGCGGGTATTGGCAACAAAATGACCTTACTGATGAAAAATTTGTTCCTAATCCGTATGCATTATCGATAGCTGATAAAGTACATTCGAATCCTTTTATTTCTTCAGATACCAGTCATTCAATTCAGCATCTATCTTCTAAAATGTATAAAACAGGTGATCTGGCACGCTGGTTACCTTCAGGTGAGATTGAGTTTTTGGGGCGCATTGATCATCAAGTAAAAGTTCGCGGATATCGTATTGAACTTGGAGAAATTGAAGAAATACTTACTAGCCTACCTGATGTAAATGAAGCCATTGTGTTAGCAGTTCAAGATCATAGCGGGGTATATACATTAGCTGCTTATTTGGTATTAAAAGATTCAACATCGAATACGTTAGTGGCTGATATCCAGAATCATTTACTTGCTCATTTACCAGAGTATATGGTTCCTTCATCTTTTGCAATAATAGATATGATGCCATTAACACCAAATGGCAAAATTGATCGTAAAGCTCTGCTGCATGTGGAGACAGAAACGATTGTATTAACCGATTATATCGCTCCACGTCACGAAATAGATCAAGATTTAATTGAATTGTGGTCTGATCTTTTACATCATCCTCAAGCACAAATTGGTATTCAACATTCCTTTTTTGAACTGGGTGGACATTCGTTAAATGCATCATTATTTATTGTACGATTGCGAGAAAAGTGGGGGATACAACTCGATCTTCGTCATTTTTTCCAATATCCTACGATTCAAATGACAGCAGATCAGATTATGCTGGAACAAGAAGAATTGCGCCGGTTTGAAGAGTTATTACGAGAAGTGGAAAGTATGGAGCAGTTATAACACGATAACATGCAAAGGGGCGAATCAAACGGATGGATTTAGCACAACGTATTGCCAATCTTTCTCCAGAACAACGTAAATTGCTGGAAGCACGCATGTCTCGTGAAGGATTAGCGCATACTACAACTGTTCAAATCACAAGTCAGCAATCGACCACTATTACACCTGCTTCTCTTCAAGCTTATTATCCTGTATCGACCGCACAACACCGCTTATTGTTGGTACAGGAAATAGGCGGTGCATCATTAGCCTATCATATGCCGATGATCGTTCAATTGTATGGTGTATTAGATCAGCAAAAGCTTACTCAAGCATTCAAACAATTGATTCAGCGTCATGAATCTTTACGTACTTCTTTTCCGCAAGAAGATGGGAAAAGGGTACAACAGATTCATTCGCTCGAAGAGATTGCTTTTGAAGTAACTTACCATAACTCTCAGCAAAAAACAGATGCAATTATTGATGAACTAATTACTGCTTTTATGGTTCCTTTTATTATAGAAAAGGCTCCTTTAATGCGAGTACAAGTTATTCAGTTCAATGAACAAGAACATTTGCTCATGTTAGATATACATCATCTGATCTCAGACGGATTATCTATGGAGCGATTAACGACTGAATTTATTCAATTATATAGCGGTGAGTCTTTACCACCTTTGTCTATACAGTACAAAGATTATGCAGTATGGCAACAGCATCAACTAACAGAAGGACATTGGAAAGATCAAGAAAAGTTTTGGCTAAATACTCTTCAAGGAGAACTACCTGTTCTTCAGTTAGCAACAGATTTCTTACGTCCATCTGTACAACAATTTGATGGTGAACGTTTTTCCGCTACGCTGGATAGATCATTACTTCGATCTATGAAGCAATTAGCGATACAACAAGGATGCACGATGTATATGGTACTTTTGTCAGCATATTATATTCTTTTGCATAAATACACAGATCAACAAGATTTGATTGTGGGTACACCTGTAGCAGGAAGATCTTACTCTACATTGCAACCGCTAATTGGAATGTTTGTTAATACACTTCCGTTACGTCAATATCCGTCAGGTGACAAAGCAGTTGCCGCCTTTTTACAAGAAGTAAAACAACATGTATTAGAAGCTTTTCAATACGAACACTATCCTTTAGAACATATTGTTGAAAAGATTGGTGTTCCAAGAGACATTAGTCGTAATCCATTATTTGATACTGTATTTTCGTATCAACATGCTCAACCTGAAAGTATAGAAGTTCAAGGACTACAATTTCAGCCGTATCAGAATGTAACCCGTACAGCGAAGTTTGATCTTACATTAATTGCTGAAGAATCTAGTTCAGCGGATGAGCTAATGATCCATTGGGATTATGCTAGTCATCTATATGACAAACAAACGATTATAGCATTCCATGATCATTATCTAAATATTCTGCAAGCTATGGTGTCTGCACCAGATGCGTTAATACGTACTATTCAGATGCTAACAGCATCAGAGCAACATGAATTAGTTATAGATCTGAATCGTTTGACAGCAACGTATGATCGCGAACAGACGATTCATGGTCTGTTTGAACAACAAGTTTTACTTTATCCGCATCAAAAAGCAATCGTTTATGAAGATCAATTTATGACGTACACAGAGTTAAATGAACAATCAAATCAACTAGCCGCTTATCTGCAACAGCAAGGTGTTGTTCCTGACCATATAATTGCCGTAATGCCAGAACGTTCACTTCAGATGGTTGTAGGAATACTGGGAATTCTCAAAGCAGGAGCTGCATATTTACCAATAGATCCTGAATATCCAACAGCACGGATTGAATTTATGTTAAAAGACAGTCAAACATCATTATTGCTGACTCATCGTCATTTAGATAAAAATATCTCATTTGATGGTAGCATTCTAGATCTTGATGATGCTTCTCTTTATCAACATAACTATACCTATATTCCTACTAAAGTTACTTCCGATCATGTAGCATATGTTATTTATACATCAGGCACAACCGGCACGCCCAAAGGTGTTCTTGTAGAGCATCATGGTATGGCCAATATGAGATTAACTTATGAGCACACATTTGAATTGACATCGAATGATCGGATTGTTCAATTTGCAAATCTGTCTTTTGATGCTTCGGTGTGGGAAATGTATATGGCGTTATTTATGGGTGGAACCTTATATCTAGCTCCTAAAGAAAAATTGATCAATATTGATTATTTTACAAAATGGATTAACATGCATCAAATTACAGTAGCAATGTTACCGCCTAATTTTGCTGTTTATTTGGAACCTGAACAGTTACCTTCATTACGCTTATTGATTACAGGTGGTTCTGAATCGTCGATTGAACTGGTACGTCGTTGGAATCCTTACGTAGACTATTGTAATGCTTATGGCCCAACAGAAGCGACGATCTGTGTATCTATTTGGAAAAGTGTACGTGGCGCACAGCAAGATCTATCGGGTACGATTCCGATTGGTGAACCAGTATGGAATACTCATTTATATGTAATGAATTCGGATCAGCAATTAACTCCACGCGGAATTGCAGGTGAACTATATATTGGTGGAGATGTACTAGCAAGAGGATACTGGCAACGATCAGACTTAACCGCAGAGAAGTTTATAGTTCATCCTTTTTTACAAGGAGAACGGATTTATCGTACAGGTGATCTAGTACGCTGGCTACCTAATGGGCAGTTAGAATATCTAGGGAGAATTGACCATCAAGTGAAGATTCGTGGATATCGAATTGAACTTGGTGAGATTGAAAGTAAGCTTGTCAATCATCCGCAGATTCAAGAAGCGACTGTCATTGTGCATGAACTTCAAGGGGAAAAAACAATGTGTGCTTATATTACGCTGGCTGATAAAGAATCTATTCGTGATCAGTCGAATATATCTTCAAATCAGTGGCGTCAATATATGCAAGAACAGTTGCCAGCTTATATGGTACCAGCTCATATTGTACTTTTGGAGGAATTTCCACTAACCCCTAATGGGAAAATTGATCGCAAAGCACTACCATTGCCGGATACAGAGATTTTGTCTAGCGAGGAGTATGAAGCGCCTATAACAGATACAGAATGTCAGCTTGCTGCACTGTGGGCAGATATTCTAGGCGTTGAACCTATTGGACGGTATGATCATTTTTTTGAACGTGGAGGTCATTCTTTAAAAGCAGTTGTGCTGATCTCGCAAATTGCGAAAACACTAGGGGTCGAAATTTCATTACGACATATTTTTGAATATCCGGTATTACAGGATCAAGCTCATTACATTGAGAGTGCTCGTCCTGCTCTACATACCTCGATTCCGCGGATCGCTGATCAATATTCATATCCAGTCTCTTCTGCTCAAAAAAGGTTACTGATGATTGAAGAGATTGCAGACGTGGGTACGACCTATCATATTCCACTATTGTTACATATTCAGGGCAAGCCTGATATGGTACGGATGAATAAAGTATTTAGACAATTAATTGAACGTCATGAAGCTTTGCGTACTTCTTTTTATCGAGAAGGTGAGGAGTATTATCAGAAAGTACATGATAGTTCACTTATAGATTGGAATATAGAACACCTGGAATATTCAAATGCCAATCATCTTGATATGACAGATCTACTATCCATGTTTGTTCGTCCATTTCATAGAGAAAGTGCACCATTATTACGTACTGGCTTGCTCAATCTTCATAACGATGAATATATCTTAATTATAGATATTCATCATTTGATCTCTGATGGAAGTTCGATGGAAAGACTTACATTAGAATTTAATCAATTATATGCAGGGGCAACACTAACCGAGTTACCTGTGCATTACAGAGATTATACGGTATGGCACCAACAACAACTGCAAGCAGGTTTGTTAGAAGAACATCAATCTTTTTGGCTGAAAGAATTAGAAGGGGAACTTCCTGTTTTGAATATGCATACCGATTTCCCTCGTCCAGTACAACAACGTTTTGCTGGACGATCTTTCACAGTACAAGTGGATGTTGCACTGACAGATCAACTACGACAAGTAGGAGGACAACATCAATCAACAATGTATATGCTTCTTCTTTCTGCATATTATATTTTACTTTCCAAATATACCGGACAGGAAGATATTATTGTTGGTACACCAGTAGCAGGAAGAAATCACGCAGATCTACAAGGTATGATGGGAATGTTTGTAAATATGCTGGCATTGCGAAATTATCCAATAAAAGAACAAAGTTTTTCCCAATTTCTAAATACAGTGAAAGAAAGAACGTTAGCCGCATTTCAGCATGAACAAATGCCATTAGAGCTTTTGATAGAGCAATTGAATGTGAAGCGTGATTTAAGTCGTAATCCCTTATTCGATACGATATTTACATTACAAAATACAGGTTCTTCGTCAATCGAAGTGAATCAGCTAACATTTACACCAATTTCTATCAAGGCAGACACATCGAAGTTCGATCTGTCTTTGACCATAGAAGAAGAGGATGGATTATTATTACATTTTGAATATGCAGTGCATCTATATGAGGATACTACGATTCAGCAGATGGCTACACAATATGTAGAATTGCTTCAGCAGTTAGTGAATCATCCGCATATGCTGCTTGAAGATATGAAGCTAATATCTGAAGAGCAACAGAAGAGTATTATAGTAGAATTCAATCCACCTTATACAGCATATCCGCGAGAAGCTACAATCCAGGAATTATGGAAACACCAAGTCATCCAACATGCTAATACATCCGCAGTGATATGCGGTCAGGATATCTGGAGCTATCAAGCATTAGAAGATAAATCTAATGCATTAGCTTGGAAACTGAAGTCGTTAGGTGTCACACCGGACATGCTTATAGGTATTATACCGGAGCGTTCACCGAATATGATTATTGGTATTCTGGCTATTCTCAAAGCAGGTGGAGCTTATGTACCTATTGATGCTTCTTACCCGGCAGAGCGCATCCAATATATGCTTGCCGATAGCCAAATCTCTATAGTATTAACTATGAATGATACGTCTGATTCGTATCGTCTAGAATTTGAAGGTGTGATTCTAAATCTGCAAGAATCTACATCTTATGATGCACGTACTGACTCTTTACCATTAATAAATCAAGCAAATGATTTGGCTTATGTAATGTATACCTCTGGATCGACAGGTCAACCGAAAGGGGTCATGATCGAACATCGAAATGTGATTCGTTTGGTAAAAGAAACTGATTATATTCAGTTGACTCCATCGGATCGTATTTTAATGACAGGCGCATTAGTATTTGATGCTTGTACATTTGAAATTTGGGGATCATTGCTGAATGGATTAAGTCTATGTCTTGTACCTAATGAGAGTATTCTGGATGCTGAAAAATTACACGCAGTATTGCTGGAGAATAAGATTACAACGATGTGGCTAACATCACCATTATTCAATCAGTTAGCACTACAAAAGTCTGACCTTTTCCAATCTTTACGACAATTGATTATTGGTGGAGATGTTCTTTCACCCAAAATAGTAGCTCGTGTACAACAACAATGCCCTCAAGTAACGATGATTAACGGATATGGGCCGACAGAAAATACTACTTTTTCTTGTTGTTATACGATCCCCCCTATTGTTACTGACCAGTCTATTCCTATCGGCCGACCGATTATGCACTCGACAGCTTATATTGTCAGTGAATCAGGTCATGTATTACCACCAGGAGTACCAGGAGAGATATGGGTTGGTGGAGACGGAGTAGCACGTGGATATTTGAATCGAGATGATCTTACTGCCGAGCAATTTGTAAGAAATGATAGTATTTCAGCAGAACGCATGTATCGTACAGGTGATCTAGGTAGATGGTTAACAGATGGTAGAATAGAATATTTAGGTCGAATCGATCATCAAGTAAAAATTCGTGGGTACCGAATTGAACCAAGTGAAATAGAAAAAGTACTACTTCATCATGATTTAGTTAATCAAGTGTATATTACGATCCTTACTAGTCAAGATGAACAAAAGAATCTATGCGCCTATATTGCTACTAGAGAACCGTTATCCAATGCAGAAATTCGTAATTATCTTACTGGAAGATTACCAGATTATATGATTCCTAGTTATTATGTATTTTTATCAGAGTTACCATTAAATACGAATGGTAAAGTGAATCGTCAAGCATTGCCACAGCCAGAGTTGAATATGGAGTCAGTTCAGGATTATGTAGCACCTCGTAATGAACAAGAGCATATATTAGCTCAGATCTGGGCAGATGTGTTAGACATGGACAAAGTCGGAATAGACGATCGTTTTTTTGAGTGTGGCGGACATTCACTTAAAGGAATTCAATTGATATCCAAAGCGAAAGAGCAGGGAATCTCTTTGAATATTCACCAACTATTTCAGCATCAGACGATTCGGACTTTATCCAATTTGTATTTACACCAGAATGATACTCTTCATCTATCAGTACCTACTAAATCGTATAAGACTATTGATTTCAACGTTGCAGAACAGCAAGAGATTACAGAAGCACAGCTACAACAGTGGAATGAAGAAATCCGTAGTAAGAATACGTACTGGCATCAATACACGATGCAATCATCTACTACAGACGTATACCCGATTGCACCTGTACAACATCATCATATACTTCATCCAGAATGTTCAGGTGTTGTTATTCCATTGAACAATGAAGTGAATGTAGACTGTCTTGCCCAAGCTTTTGCAAATGTAGTACATCGATATCCATTATTACGAAGTACATTCATTAAAGATCAACAATCTTGGAAATGGCAGGTTCATGATTGGAATATACATGTAGAACAATATGGAGATTATTTGCCAACATTAGATTTGTTAGCTTATCCAGAAGCACAACAGCAAACGATATTATCGTTTTTATTACCAGAGTTGTATATGACTTCATATGTATTAGAAGCCAATCCATTATATCGAGTTCTATTAGTACGACTCCAACCAGAACGCCATTTAATTTTATTTGCTTGTTCTCATCTTATTTTTGATGGTATGAGCGGGGATATTCTCAAAGCAGAATTAACACGGGAATATGAGTGTGCTAAAAATAACGAATCTGTAGCTTACAACCAGATTAATTATGACGATTATACTCAGCTAATTCTTCAAGGGCCACAGCGTATGACAGATGAACAATTAAATACTTCTTTTGAATTAGAAAAGTTCTCTTTCAGTAGCCAGCATATTCAGCAAAAAACAACTTCTTCTCTTCGCAATCATTACAGTAAATGGGAAGGATATTTTGAATATGAGCATCCAGAGACAGCAGATTCTTTTGTACCTATGGATATGCTACTGCAATTAACAGCAAAAGTGTTAGGTACGTATTTTAAAACAAATGATGTTCCTTTATGGTTAACACATTATGGGCGTCAATATAGTGAGCATTATTTTTATGAACAAATTGGCGAATGTATTGATCAGCTTCCAATTGTAATATCTACAGATCAAGCTTTACCTAATATGCAAGCTATATTGAGTACAGTCACAGATCACCATATTAACTTTTTTAATTTACTTTACAATGAATCAATGAGAGAGCTTTATCCGCAGTCTTGTGCGTATTTATTATCTGCTTTTGCAGGAATGCCTATTGTCTTCAACTATTTAGGTGAACAAGAAGCAGAAGGTCAGCAGTGGAATCAAATGATTCAAAACGAAAAATCTTCACCTTTATCCTATGCCAGAGATAAAACGATTGAACCGGTTATTTATGTGACTGCACAGCATACTGGTGATCAATTGTATTTATCACTTTTACTTCCGTATAAAGAAGATATGCAAATGATCCAGATGATGATGCAACAACAATCTCAATTATTATCGCTATTTCTGGATACAGACCAAAGGAGTCGAGATTATGATTCAATTATTTAAAGACAGCCGATTCACGCGTTTCTTTATCTCTCGGACTTCAGCTAATGTTGCAGACAGTATCTATTCGATTGTCTTACTGTATTTTGTACAAAAATCAACGTCATCTGTTTCATTCACTAGCTTTACTTTTACAGCCATTTCAGCAGCTTCTATATTTAGCTTTTTATTAGGACCTCTAGTAGATCGGTATTCGCCTTCATTATTAGCAAGTATATCGCTTTTTGCTCAAGCCGTTTTGATTATGCTGGTGCCCTTTTTAATTGGCGATCAATATAGTAGTTTAATTGTGATTTTGATTTTAGTGTTTATTGCATCATGTTTTTCTATGTTATTTTATCCGGCTAATAATAAGATGTTGCCTATGTTGATTCGTTCACCCGATCGCATTGTACAGGCTAATTCAATGATTGCATCGAGTGATCAGATTGTTAATATTGGAGGTTATTTATTAGGTGCTTCTGTTATTTTGCTAATAGGCATGGAGAATACATTTTTTCTTGCAGGTGGATTACTGT
Source organism: Paenibacillus sp. KACC 21273 (assembly GCF_028736095.1). NCBI lineage: Bacteria > Bacillati > Bacillota > Bacilli > Caryophanales > Paenibacillaceae > Paenibacillus > Paenibacillus sp. KACC 21273. Next base: position 2,960,196 of record NZ_CP117876.1, on the reverse strand, counting down.
TACTTTCAGGATTTATCTATATTCAGTTAAAAAGACAATTGGATAAAAGGAATATTACAGTAGTAGAAGAAAATACACCTGCGGCAAAAGTGAGTTCTTATTTTGCAGAATTAAAAGAAGGGTATACTTTTGTTATTCGTAATGCATTTCTCAAAGTAATGTTGCCATTTTATGCTTTAACTAATTTTGCAATGTCTATTTTAATTATTACGGTTCCTGCATTAGCGGTATCGTATGGTTCGCCAATCTATTATAGCTTGCTGTATATCGCTTTTTTTGCAGGTATATTTGCAGGATCAGGGCTTATCAATTTAATGAAAAAAAATGGCTTGGTTATTGCGCTATCCTGGATTCTGATGGGAGTATCTCTGTATCTATTCGCTATCGCTCCAGTTCTATGGATGAAGTTAAGTGCTGTATTAATGCTAGGCATATTTACAGGTATTATTAATGTACTGCAAACGTCTATGATACAAATTATTACTCCAACAGAATTGATGGGGCGTGTGATGGCTTTCTTGCACACTCTTTCTAATGCTGCACTACCACTAGGCGCTTTGGTAGGTGGGATGTTATCTTTGAAATTTCCTTTGGCAAGCGTACTGTACATTAGTGCTATTATCATTGTAGGATGCGGTATTATTCTGTTATTTATCCGCTCAGTACGTCAATTCCAAATGCCATCTGAAAAAGAGCAAAAAAACGATTCCTCTCCGATCCCAGAACCTGTTATTGCTGATAAATTGATTTGAATAATCAATAAAAAAGAACCTTTCGTTACAGTACACACTGTAGCAGAAAGGTTCTTTTTATTTGGTACGAATATTTTGTTGGCGGAAATGAAGAGGAGTTAGACCACAGCTTGTTTTAAATAGTCGGTAAAAGTACTTCATATCATGAATTCCTACTTCGTCTGCAATCTGCTGAATACTCCAATCAGTGTTGATTAACAATTCACAACTTTTTTGTACACGAACTTGTTGCAACATCCGGGTATACGTATAACCGGTTGTTTCTTTAAATTTACGCTGTAGATGACGGGGGCTGATCGATAACCATTGGCAGAACTCTTCCATTTTAAGTGGGTTACGATAATGTACTTGAATATATTCGATTGCAAAAGCTACAGGATCCACTAATTTATCCGGTTTGGATAGCAGACTGAATTGCTTGAGTCGGTACATGGTATTCAGTAAATCAAGCAAGCAAATATATAATTTGTAATGGTAGCCAGGAGACTGCGAATTAACAGCAAAATTCATACTATACATCATTCTAGCAAATTCTCCACCTTGATCTTTATACCGTAACCACTCTTCACTTTGACGAAAAAATTGGGCTATTGCGTCAAATTCACGTTCTAATTCGTTTTTTGGTGTATTTTGAGGAGCTAACAACTCTGTTTGGAACATACAGGTCATCATTTGCAAAGGAACAGCAGGTGTAGCAGATTCGGATTTGAGTAAATGAGGGATCCCGATCGGAATAAAAAATAAGTCTCCTTCTTCAATCTGTAATGAATCTTTATGAATAAATAACGTTCCTTTGCCTTCACTTATATAGATAATTTCATAAAATTCATGAGCATGTTCTTGAAAAGAACCTTTTACCGTAACCATTTGGAAAGAAATGGGGGTTTCGATCGGAAAAGGATGTTGAAACATTTCAAATGATCGAGGCGATGATGTCATTATGAATCTCCTTTATATTTCATAATCAGATGTCGCTTTTTCCTATTTTTTTGTCGTATTCAACTATATTTCAAATTTGGAGATTTAGCTACAATAAAATAGTACAAGAGATCAACAAACATGTTAACAGACTATATTAATCATCACCATTTCAGGAGGAACTTATGACAACAACATCATTAATTACACATTTACCAGATACGTTAGCCCCTTACTTACTTCGTAGAGGAGAAGGACAACGTTATCTTTTTGGTAAACAGTTAGCAACTGTGATAGCGAATTTTCAAAGTACAGGCGATATTTTATCGGCAGCTATTATTTCAGGGCCCAAAGAAGAATCGTTCCCGCTTCATACTCATCAACATACTTACGAATCTATCTTTGTATTAGAAGGTAAAGTTCAATTTGTTATCAACGGTCAAAGTCATCTATTATTGCCGGGTGATTATGCACATATTCCACCAATGACAGAACATGCGTATCAATTGCTTGCCCATCGTAATGCTTTTATCTCTTATTCGATTGCAGGGAATGTCACAGATATTTATGAAATATTAGGTCAAGCACACGCACCCTATGAGTATCCGGCTGTAAGCGATCATACGTATGCTACAGAACATCTACAACAGGCTGCGCAAACAGCAGATATTACTTTCGCTACATCAGAGACAGTATTTCCTGATTATGAATTAGTAAATAACAGTGTGATTCCAGATGCTGTCGAATCGTATGTATTAGAAAGTGGCGAAGGAACCAAATTGCTAACAGGTGACCAACTGCATCGTCTACTCGCAACGCAAGCTTCTACAAATGGGGATTATATTATGGTATCTACAGAAGGCCCTAAAGGAGACGCTATCGTATCCCATTATCATGAGCATCATACCGAGACATTTTTCTGTGTACAAGGACAGATGACGATGTGGGCGAATGGTGAAGAAGTTCAATTGTTACCAGGAGATTTCTTGCATGTGCCAGCAGGAACCGTACATTCTTACCGTCTGGATACACACTATACGAAATTTGTAGGTGTACTGGTAAGTGGATTGTTTGAACCGTTTTTCCGTTTGTTAGGTGATGAATATGAACATTATATCTTCCCTGATACACCAGGCCCGCTTCGTATGGATCGTGTGATTGCCAATATTCAATCACTTGATCTCAAAGTAGTTACTCCTCCGGGCGGTCACCGTCCAGAATAATAAGATAAAGGAAAGAATAGTGCTAGTCTGATGCCACCTGTAGAGAGTGTATAAGACTAGCACTCAGGTATATTATGAAAATTATCTATATTTTAGCGTTAGCGATGATTATCTCGGTTATGAATTCCACGATGTTTAACGTCGCTTTGCCTTCGATTCGTCACGATTTTGATCTTAGTAGCTCTCAAGTAAGTTGGGTAGTCACATCCTATATTATTATCTATGCGATAGGTTCGGTAACGTATGGCAAGCTAGCAGATAAATATCGGCTCAAAAATTTAATGACGATTGGACTATGTTTATTTGCGATAGGTTCTATTGTTGGGTTTGTCGCTTCAGATTATTGGATGGTGATTGCAGGTCGTATTCTACAATCCGCAGGTGCCTCTGTTATTCCAGCATCATCGATGATTATTCCTATTCGTTATATAGCTGCTGAAAAGCGGGGAAGAGCGCTTGGAATTACTTCTTCCGGCATGGCGCTCGGTACGGCGATGGGGCCGATTATCGCCGGCATGATTACCAGTTTTGCAGATTGGCGCTATTTATTTGCGATTTCTTTGTTATCGTTAGTGACTATTCCTTTTTTTCACAAATATCTCAATCAAGATCAAGTACGTCCGCTGAAAATAGACATCTGGGGTGGTATCCTATTAGCGACAACAGTCACATTGCTTTTATTAGCAATTACTAATGTCAGTCTTATTCTGGCTATTATCACGATTGTCATGCTAATTGTTTTTGTGATCTATATTCGTAAAGTGGATCAGCCATTTTTAGATCCGGCTATTTTCCGTAATTCGACCTATACAACGACGATGATTATCGCTTGTCTGGCGTTGATATTTAATCTATGTGTTCCATATCTGATCCCACAAATGTTAAGCAGTATTCATCAATTATCTTCATTTACAATTGGTCTGATTATGTTTCCCGGTGCATTGATCGCTGCTATATTTGGAATTGTAGGTGGACGGATTGCAGATAGCAAAGGAAATACATTTTTGCTACGAATTGCGTTTGTACTGCAACTGATAACATATGCTCTATTAGGGGTATTTACAGATCGGTCGTATTGGTTGATTATGGGGGTACTTGTGATCGGCAATACAGGGCTGACTTTTGCTCAAGTCGGGCTTGCCAATACAGTCTCTCGTACATTAGATGGTGCACAAGTAGGTGTCGGTATGGGATTATATATGATGTTAAGCTTTATTTCAGGAGCTATAGGTACAACGGTACTGGGATTAATATTGGATCGTGTGAAGTCTCCATGGTCTTTAAATAGTGTATGGTATGCTGGTGGAGCTAATACATTCAGCAATATTTTCTTAGTGTTTGCGATCTGGATCGCGATCATAATCCTCTTTTTATTCCGATATTTACGCGCTGCTAATCATAATTCTACAATTTCTAAATAATCATCTGATAACAACGTATAGATAATCACAATAATATTAATACAAAAAGGAAGCCTCGGTGTAATTCAAGGCTTCCTTTTTGTATATTAATCGTCAGCACAATAAGATAGATCTGACATCAACAATAGCTTATTCATTTTCAACAGAATAAGTTATCGATATTATTGCTTAATGACTTCAAAAGCTTCCCAACCGCTGACTGTACTGCGATTGGCAATAAGCGGACTATCTCCGTAATTGTCTGCACAGACATAGAGGTTATTCGCTAATGATTTGAATGTTCGCTTCCCATCCGCTGTGGTTCCCATTTGGAATGTTTCCCATGTTCCGATCGCAGTCTTATTAGCGATTAATGGGCTTGCACCGGTATTATCAGCGGATACATATTTATTGTTCGCCATAGAGCGTAGTGCAACATTATTATTACCAAGATCGATAAGCTCAAATTTTTCCCAATCACTGACTGTAGTAGAACGAGCTAGAAGAGGAGCATTTCCATAATCTTCAGCTGCTACATATTTGTTATTCGCTGTCGCTTTGAGTGCTACAATATTGCCTGTGTCTCCAGAACGTTGGAATACACGTACATAATCGATCGCGTATTTTTGTGGGAATGTAGTACTTGCGTCAGGATATCCAGGCCAGTTGCCACCTACAGCTAGATTAAGTAATAAGAAGAACGGTTTATCAAATACCCATTTGTTGCCGCCGATATCTGCTGATGTACGAGTATGATATAAATTATTATCAACATACCAGCGAATCACATTAGGTTCCCATTCAATAGAGAAGGTGTGATAAGCGTTGCTGATATTTTCACCGATTGTATACCCTGCGGATAGACCACCAGCACCGGAATAACCAGGCCCATGAATCGTTCCGTATACGGTATTAGGAGCATTAGGTCCTACATATTCCATAATGTCGATCTCACCGCTATTCGGCCACTGATTGCTACCGATATCGCTACCTAATGTCCAGAATGCAGGCCAGATTCCTTTACCGTAAGGCAGTTTGGCACGCATTTCGATTTTTCCATATTTCACATCAAATTTGCCAGCTGTTGTTAAGCGAGCAGATGTATAAGGAGCACCATTATAATTTTCTTTCAACGCTTGAATAATCAGATTGCCATTGTCCATATAAGCATTATTGGTACGATTGGTATAGTACTGTAACTCGTTATTCCCCCAACCACCAGCACCTGTTTCTGAATTCCATTTGGAACCATCTACACCTGTTCCATTTGATCCATTGAATTCATCTGACCAGATCTGCTTCCAAGTGCCTGCTGCTTCGGCTTCAGAGTTCCAAGTCCATGACCCTAGTAATGTAAATAAGCATAGCGTGGATAAAAGAATAGCAATCTGCTTGCGTATCAACATAAATACCCCACCTTTTATATGGTTTAATTTCCATTTTATTGTATTTTAAGGATGGAGAAAGATAAACTGCTTTTTACGACATACGTAGAAACACACACACTATACACAAAAATGCCCCTTCAGACCGTATATTTATTCTTTAATATGTTGAAGCCACCGACTAGGAGACATTTGCTTGTATTGCTTAAACACTCTGCCAAAATAATTTAAGCTTGCAAATCCGCAATGATATGCGACTTCACTGATATTCCATTGCCCGGAGCGTAACAACTGCTCTGCTTCATGAATACGTAACATATTGGTATAGTCGATAAATGTTTTGCCAGTCGTCTTTTTAAATAAATAACAAAAATAAGTAGGAGTAAGTTGACATAGATTCGCAGCAGTCTCCACAGATATATGTTCTCGGAAATGATGACTGAGATGCTGAAATAAAGGCTGCATATAAGATGGGTTCAGATTGGACTTTGGTAACTGGGTAAGATCCTGTTCTGCCATTCGATAAAGCCAACCAATACAAGCCAGTAAATACGATTTAATCAGCAGTTCTGAACCTTGCGTAGATTGCTCATACTCAATAATCATCTGTTGCAAATAAAACGTAATATGCTGAGATAATAGATGATTTCTGGTGAAAATCGCGGGCAGCGTCAGACGATTCTCTAAAAGCGGACGAATATAACGTGATTCAGTGTGATCCAATTGTATATTGCGAATCAATGCTTCGTTAAATACGATACATATCAGTTCAGTATCTTCTTCCAAAGGAAAAGCAGCATGAATCTGGCGTGTATTTACAAAAACAATATCTCCAACTGTAATATCTTGATGCTCAGTACCGACTTGAACACGAAAAGAACCTTTTTGTACAATCATCCATTCTAAATGTTCATGCCAGTGTAATGGAACCCAGCGCCAATTTGGTTCTGTAACATGAAAAATATTAATAGGAAATGTTTTATCAGGAATCTGTGTAATTTCATAAGGTGGTGATATCTCCATCTGCAATGAACCTCCGTTACAACCCATTTTCAATAAAATCGTAATATTGTGCGAATAATACATAGAATAGGCATAGGTTACTGTTACTCAAAAGTATACAATAATCTCATATGTAACCGTTATCAATTTTGGTTTATTTGCTGTCACAATGACTTCATACACTATATAGTATAGGAGGATAATAACGTATGATTCGATTATATGATACACCGTTACTTGGCGAACCGATAGACATGAGCAAAGAATTTGGACGTATCGAAAATACATATTTTATGGGAATGCGGGTAGAGGAATTCGATCCTGAGACAGCGACAGGTCAGATACGGTGGGAACGATATTCACGGAAGCCCCGATTGGATTTTGGAAAATATACATTACCATTTACCACCACAGAATCGTGGGAATTTCCAGCGTATGAAGAATCACCTTCTTTTCCTTTTTGTTTACAATTCGTCGATGCCAGAACAGTTCGGATTCGGTTAGCAACTCGCCAATCGAAGTTAGAACCCCGTCATAGCCTGATGTTAGTAGAACAGCAATTGCCTGTCAGTACAGAGTGGGCACTACATCAACATGATGCAGAACAGACTACGTATATCAGTGATTATGGTTCAGTGACGATAAAGTATGCTCCCTGGAAAATAGAATTTCGAGATGCAACAGGTAAGCTGTTAACACGTACACATCATTTAGCAGATCAGGCTTCTATTCTCAGTTCTGATCCAACACCGTTTTGTTTTATCCGATCTGCCAAAGATATGAATCGTAGTCTGGCGGCGAGTTTTGCTCTATCTCCAGGAGAACGTTTATATGGTGGTGGAGAATCCTTTTTGAAAATGGATAAGCGAGGACAAAAATTTAACTGGTTTACTTATGATCCATTAAGCGCCCAGACCGCAGATATGTATAAGCCGATTCCGTTATTATGGAGCAATCGTGGCTATGGTATGTTTTTTCATCATAGTTGTCCGATGACCTGTGATGTAGGGCATCATTTTGATGGAGCAAATACAATCTATATTGGTGAAGATGAGTTAGATTTATTTTTCTTTTTCGGTACACCCAAAGACATATTATCCAGCTACACCTCATTAACTGGCAAGTCTACCGTTCCGCCATTGTGGTCGTTCGGATTATGGATGAGTCGTATTACGTATCAATCTGAAAAAGAAGTAAGAGAAGTCGCTTATCAATTACAAGAGCATCAGATTCCTTGTGATGTCATTCATCTGGATACCGGTTGGTTTGAACATGATTGGCGTTGTGATTATCAATTTTCAAGCAGTCGATTTGATAATGCAGAGCAAATGATCACTGATTTACGTAAGCAAGGGTACCGAATCAGTTTATGGCAATATCCTTACTTTATGCCATCTAATCCTTTATACGAAGAAATCATTGAAAAAGGATATGCTATCAGTGATGGGAACGGTTATATTGCCGGAGAAGATGCTATTTTAGACTTTTCCAATCCTGAAGCAGTGAAATGGTATCAACAAAAGATCGCTGGACTGTTACATCTAGGAGTCAGTGCGATCAAAGTAGATTTTGGAGAAAGTGCACCGATTCATGGATCGTATTATTCTCGTCAGCAAGGATGGAAAGAGCATAATCTATATCCTCTTCGTTATAATCAAGCAGTCTCTGAGATTACGCAAAAAGTCACCGGCGAGTCTATTATCTGGGCACGTAGCGCGTGGGCGGGTAGTCAACGTTATCCGCTACATTGGGGTGGAGATGTAGAGAATACCGATAACGGTATGGCAGCGTCTTTGCGAGCAGGGATGTCTTTAGGATTAAGTGGTTTTACATTTTGGAGTCATGATATTGGTGGATTTGTCCATCAAAGTCCGCGAGAATTGTATCGCCGCTGGATGCCTTTTGGTATGCTGACTTCGCATAGTCGTTGTCATGGAGCACCACCCAAAGAACCGTGGCATTATGACGAAGAGTTTGTAGAAGATTTTAGAAAAGCAGTATCTTTAAAATACGGGCTAATGCCTTATATTTATACGCAATCTGTTCTAAGTGCAGAGCAAGGGATTCCATTGTTACGTCCATTATTACTTGAATATTCCAATGAGCCGGGTGCCTGGCAGATTGAAGATCAATATTTGCTAGGTACAGATCTATTAATTGCTCCAATCTTAGAACAAGGAACAACATCCAGAGATGTATATACTCCATCTGGAGAATGGATCGATTATCAGACAGGTCAGAGATATACAGGCTCGACATGGCATCATATAACAGAAGGTGAGATCCCGATTATTATACTGGTACGAGCAGGTAGCTTTATTCCACATGTACCGGTCGCTTTATCAACAGATGCTATAGATTGGACTGCTGTGGAGTGGCGTCATTATCTATCTAGCGAATCGCAAACACAAACAGAGCATTGGCAGATAGCACTGCCTATCCACAAGCATTATGTCTGGATTAGAGGTCAATTTATAGACCAACAGATCGTAGTAGATACTACATTACAATCAGATACACTTGATTCAACGCTTTTCAATCCAGAGGAAATACAGAAGCTTACCAGTCAGTGGACTTATCAAAAATATTCTAAATAATCTAAAGAAAAGACGATTTCTATATGCTCCTATATAGAGTCGTCTTTTTTGTGATAACGATTCCTAAAAATGAAGATGTAGTATTTGTACAAATACAGGACGTAAATGTCTATGGAGTCTAGTAATTTATTCCATATACTAGAGAAGTGCCTAATTGAAAATGATTATCAATATCAAAGGAGAGATTATGATGATAGAAACTGTAGATTCAGCCGTATCTCAAAATACACGTTATTTGCAAAGCCAATCTGAAAGAGAGTCTAATGCTCGTTCATACCCTCGCCGATTACCGATTGTGATCAAAGAAGCTGAAGGTATTCATATTACCGATATGGATGGCAAAGTCTATTATGATTGTCTGGCTGGAGCAGGAACTTTGGCGCTTGGACACAATCATCCTGTTGTGATAGAAGCGATGCAACAATTGCTGACCAGCAAACATCCGTTGCATACATTGGACTTAACGACTCCGCTTAAAGAAAAATTTGTAGAAGAAGTATTTGCAAGTCTGCCACCATCGTTTGCACAAAATGCCAAAATACAATTTTGTGGACCTACCGGTGGTGATGCGATTGAAGCCGCGATAAAGTTAGTCAAGACTGCAACAGGTAAGCGTAGCATTTTATCATTTCAAGGGGGATATCATGGATCGACCCATGCGGCAATGAGTCTGAGCGGTACATTGGGGCAAAAAGAACGAGTGAATGGACTAATCCCTGATGTTCACTTTATGCCGTATCCTTATGAATATCGTTGCCCGTTCGGAGTAGGAGGAGAACAGACCCATCAGATCAGTAGCAGTTATATCGAAAATCTTCTCGATGATCCTGAAAGTGGTATTGTATCGCCATGTGCAATGATTTTTGAAGTAGTACAAGGTGAAGGTGGTTCTATTCCTGCTCCTGTCGAATGGATACGCGAAATGCGCCGTATTACGCAAGAGCGCAATATTCCACTTATTATTGATGAAGTACAGACAGGACTAGGTCGGACAGGTAAGTTATATGCTTTTGAACATGCAGGAATTATTCCAGATGTATTGGTATTGTCCAAAGCAATCGGAGGAAGCTTACCGCTATCTGTAGTGATCTATAACAAAGAGTTAGATCAATGGAATCCGGGCGCTCATATCGGTACATTTAGAGGCAATCAGATGGCTATGGCAGCAGGACTTGCAACACTACGCTATATTCGTGAACACCATATCCCTGAACATGTGACTCAAATGGGTGCATTACTGGTAGAACAGTTGCAACATATTCAACAACAGACAGGATGTATCGGTGATATTCGTGGTCGTGGATTAATGATCGGTGTCGAGATTGTTAATGATCAGAAAATAATGGATCATCTAGGGCACTATCCTGCACATCCACAATTAGCAAGTCTGATTCAACAAGAATGTCTGAAACGTGGATTGATTCTTGAAGTCGGAGGTAGACACTCTACAGTAATGCGCTTTTTACCACCGCTGATTATTACACAAGAACAAGTGTTAGAAGTAACTCGTATTTTTGGTGAAGCTGTAACGACAGCGTATCAGACTTTGCAGACTTCTACATTATAATGAAGCATCACAGCTCTAGGTTTACTATTTCGTCTGAATGGATGATTTTATGTAGTATTTTATTAGGGACATTTACAGTGATTTTGAATAACAGCTCGCTCAATCCGGCTGTTCCTGAATTTATGAATGTTTTTCACAGTAGCGCTAGTTCAACAAGCTGGATTATTACTACTTTTCTGCTAGGTATGGGAATGACGATGCCATTAACAGGATATCTAGGAGATCGTTTTGGTAAAAAAACAATCTATTTACTCGGTCTACTTCTATTTATTCTGGGATCAGTACTTGGATCGCTATCCTGGAATCTAGTGTCTGTTATTTGCTTTCGAGGTTTGCAAGGTATTGCAGGCGGGCTAATGATTCCACTTTCGCTAGCAATCATATTTGATGCTTTTCCCAAAAATGAACGTGGTCGTGTAACTGGTATCTGGGGAATTGCAATTATGGTTGCACCTGCTATTGGACCGACAGTAGGCGGATTGATGATTGAATGGGGAAGCTGGCAGTCGTTATTTTGGATGAATGTACCGATCGGTCTGTTAGGGCTTATGATTGGGCTGAAATATTTGCCACACTCTGTTGCTGATCGTAAGCGTACTTTTGATAGGAGTGGATTTATTACAGTGACACTCGGAGTCGGCATTATTTTGCTAACACTGGGTCAAATTAAGCATCTAGCCGATATGGTTGTCTGGTCGAATCTGGTTCTTATAGGTGTAGGCATCGTGTTGTTAATTATCTTTGTACGTCTGCAATTAACCAAAGAGCAACCGCTACTGTATTTACGAATTTTCAATATTCCTATGTATGCGCTTAGTGTCGTCGTAGTGAGTGTACAGGCTATTGCGATGTTTGCTACGATTTTTATGGTTCCTTTACTGGTGCAAAATGTATACGGATATAGCGCTATGGTTACAGGGTTGGTGTTTTTACCGTCTGCGATTTTTACAGGAATATTTGTCCGTATTGCAGGTAAACATCTTGATCGTAAAGGGCCAAAAATGATTGTGCTTGTAGGTCTGTCGGTGACTTGTATCACTACAGCTATGCTTGGGATGCTCCAATTGGATTCACCACTCTGGGTGATCTTTGTACTTATGATATTGCGCGGAGTGGGCTTAGGATTATCCAATATGCCTGTAACAACAGCAGGATTAAATGCGATTCCTGAACAATTCGTATCTCAAGGTTCAGCAATGAATAATGTAATTCGCCGTATGACTTCTTCGCTTGGTATCGTGATTATTTCGGTCTATTACGAAGTTCGACGTACTCAGCTTATCGGATATGGCAATTCCGATGCCATCAGTACATTGCATACGATCAATGAAGGATTTTGGGTATTGAGTATCATCATTTTAGTAACAATTCCGGCTGCCTTTTTTATGCGTCAGACAGCAGAACCGACGAAGTCTATTCATCATACGAAAAGGAGTGCATAATGTGTCTTCTGTAGATACCCGTCATAATAACAGTAAAATACAGCAAACAACGGATAATCACAATTGTATGAATTCATATCAACATCATCTGCATACCGATCATCTGCTGGCATTGACTTCAACAATACAAGCATTGCTTAACAGTTATTTGCGAGAAACGAAGCAATTTGATCCTAAGATCACCACTGTACTTCAGAATTTCCCGCTATTACAACAGCACATTGTATCTGAACAACAGTTGGAAAGTGAACAGCCGTATACATCTATATTGATTCAGCTTCCTTTTACAGAACGCTGGATACAGACAGGGATTACGTATGATTCGCTTATCGGACAGCATCATTATATCGATACATTTGTATTGATCAACGAGCAACAAGTAGCAGAAGTGATAACGGCTGTGCAATTGATTGATTACGTTATAGAAGAATTAAGTCATTATACAGAGACCGAGCAACGTGATTCGCAAAGGCAATTGATGCGAGCACGAATCCAGAACAGTCTCACCAAAATGGAACATTATTATAATCATCATCTATCTCAGCATCCTGTAGATAAACAAGATTATATCTATTCAGAACAATCGCTGATTGCAGGTCATCCGTTTCATCCATTTCCCAAAAGTTCCGAAGGGTTCTCATTATCTGAACTATCACTGTATAGCCCGGAAATGGGAGCTAGCTTTCAATTGTATTATCTAGCTGTACATTCTGCATATATAGATGAACACTGGTTACACGAGCAAGCAAGACAAGAATCTATCTCGCCAGCAGTACGTCAGCAAGCCCAAGAACGATTAGGATCGCTGTGTGATCACTATCATTTATTACCGGTGCATCCGTGGCAAGTGAACTATATCCAGACATTATCTATCGTGCAACAAGCGATACAGAATCAACACATTATTTTACTGGGATCGTTAGGTGATGAAGTATATCCGACTTCTTCTGTCAGAACAGTATGGAATAAGCAAGACGGCAGAGGATACAAGTTGCCTTTGCATATCCGAATTACCAATCTTATTCGTGAAAATACAACCGAACAAGCCCAACGTACAATCGATGCAGCTCGAATTATAGATCATCAACGGACAGATATTGAATCAAATCATTTCAAAGTATTAACAGAAACAGGGTATAGCTCGGTGAAAGTACAGTTGCTACTTACACAATTGAATACTGATCGATCTCTTAATGATGGATTAGATCATAACAAGTCAGCTAGTCATAATCAGACTAATGATGATATCCAGATGACATTAGCAGAACAAGAACAATGGACTTCTGCTATGACAGTGATTTATCGTCCACAACGTATTGATCCTGAGCATACGTATGTAGTGGCTTCACTATTAGAAAAAGCACCTCATTCTGACGAACCCAAATTAATATCGGTTATTGGGCAGGGTTCGGCAGATACAATGCCTGATCTATCCTTATGGTTATCACACTATACAGAAATAACATTTTTATCGTTATTACGTGTTTTTGCAGATTACGGAATAAGCTTTGAAGCACATCTACAAAATTCGTTAATTTCTTTAAAAGATGGATTGCCTGCTTGTTATTATGTACGTGATCTGGAAGGAGTAAGTATTGATCGCACTTGCCCGGCGGTAGAAGAGTGGATACAGCCTTTGATCGAGGCAGACAGTCATGTGTTATACGATTCTGATACAGCATGGCTTAGAACACAATACTATTTTGTAGTCAATCATTTAGGCTCGCTTATTCATACGATTGCTCACTATGAACAGTGCAGTGAACAGCATTATTGGAATATCGTACAACAGCAATTGATTAGATGGAACGAACAAGCACAATCAACACAACATGTCCGTCTTTCCCGTCTGATTGAATCTTTACTACACGTAGAAACGTTACCAGCTAAAGCCAATTTTATTAGTTGTTTTCAAGCCAAAGGAGATCAGCCTTCTTTTCTCGATATTCCTAATCCTTTATATATAGCCAACAGATAATCAACCGATTTTGCAATGCTTACTATTGCTTATCGTATGACTGCAATTTGATACAAATACTACTACTCTTATTTGAGGTGAAATAATGTCTTTTACACAACAACGTCCAACGTATTCAACGGTATCTTCAACACAACCTGCTGATCCTTTTTATATGATTCAAGCGCTACACTCCGAACATTTTCAAGCAGTAGAGCAACGAATTATTCGTCAATTAATGCAAGCGATTATTTATGAAGATATTCTTCCTTATACTCAGACAGAATCCGCTTATGATACGGCTATCAATCAACAGTCTCCGCATCAGTTCACAATAGCCGGTCAGAATACAGATCAGCAAGTGGTGCAATATACATGTGCAGGTAAGCGTATGCTTAGTTTTGGCAGAGTGAGATTACAACAGATGCCTGTTACACGTATATCCGCAGATGGTCAACAAGAGACTGCACGTTTGCATGAATTTCTGAATGAAGTATTGCAACAAGTACAACAAGGTGAAAAGTTACAACAATTTCGCAATGAGCTAGAGCAGACACTTTTGAAAGACTTACAATCTCAAGCAGATACGCAAGAAAATGAACTAACCGCAGAGCAACGTCAATATGATTCTTTAGAAGGACAGATCAAAGACGGTCATCCGTACCATCCATGTTACAAATCTAGAATCGGATTCACGTTAGAAGATAATGCTCAATACGGCCCCGAATTTCAACAATCGCTGTATCCCATCTGGTTAGCTGTATCAAAACAATACAGTCGGGCGGCTTTTTCAACTGGTGTGGATGATCATGACTCATTTATGCAAGAAGCATTAGGACAAGCGCAATGGCAACAATTCCAAGAGAGATTACAACAGCAACAGTTGAACAGTAACGATTATTATATGATTCCGGCTCACCCGTGGCAGTGGAAAAACAAAATCAGTGCTGCTTTTTACCGCGAACTTGCCAGTCAACAGATTGTTCCGCTGGGTTATGGAAATGATGCTTATTATGCACAGCAATCTATTCGTACACTTGGCAATCAGACTAGACCGGAAGCACCTTATCTCAAAATGGCACTCAGTATTACGAATACATCGACAGCACGTATTTTAGCAGGGCATACCGTGCTTAATGGATCGCTGATTACAGATTGGCTAACTCAATTGATTCAACAAAATGAAACAGCACAACAACTTGGATTTATAGTGTTACGTGAGCGAGCAGGCATTACTTTTGATTATGAGAAATTGCCAGAATATCGCCAAGCACAGACTTATGGTTCTTTAGGAACGATCTGGCGTGAAAGTCTGCATACTTATTTGAAAGAAGGCGAAGATGGAGTTCCTTTTAATGGACTATGCCATGTGCAATCCAATGGTGTTCCTTTGATTGATTCGTGGATACGACAATATGGGGTAGCGCAATGGACATATGCGATGTTACAAGCAACAGTCACTCCGATTATCCATATGTTATATGCTCATGGAATAGGAATGGAATCACACGGACAAAATATTATTTTGATTCATCAGCAAGGATGGCCTGTACGGATTGCACTCAAAGATTTTCATGATGGTGTCCGTTTCTCTGTCGCTCATCTGGCTGAGCCTGAATTATGCCCTGATCTAACACCTGAGCCAGCGAGTCATGCGAAGATCAATCGCAATTCATTTATCAAAACAGATCGCCCTGAAGATGTACGCGATTTTTCATATGATGCTTTCTTTTTTATTGCGGCAACAGAACTATGTATGTTTTTGGAGCAACATTACCAATTCCCTGAAGAATCATTTTGGAAAATGACAGCCGATATTATTCACGATTATCAACAGCAACATCCACAGCATCAAGAACGATTTGACTGTTTTGATTTGTTCGCTGAGACCGTACTCATTGAAGAGTTAACCAAACGAAGACTATTTGGAGATGGTGAGCTACGCTTCAAAAACGGCATTAATCCGTTATATGCTTACCGCCATGCAACATGTTAACTACCAATCGGCTACGTCAACAATTAGCGCAAAAGCAGACAGTGTTTGGATTGATCGCTTCTGTACCTGCACCGATTATGATTGAAGTGATTGCTTATGCTGGTTTTGATTTTGTAATTATTGATATGGAGCATGTCATGATTAATCCTGAAACGGTTGAGCATATGATTCGAGCCGCAGAACAGTCAGGCATTACCCCGTTAGTACGTATTTCAGAAATTAATGCCAAAGAAATCTTACGTGTGCTGGATAGTGGAGCAATGGGAATTGTTATTCCGCAAGTGGAACACAAAGAGCAGGTTGAAGCTGTTATTCAAGCGGCTAAATATTTTCCTATCGGGCAACGCAGTATGAATAGCGGACGGCCGGGCATTTTTGGTAGAGACAATCTGGCGGATTATATGGAACGTGCGAATCACGAAATTATGATTATACCGATGATTGAGACTGTTCAAGGCGTGGAACAGATTGATGAGATTTTGAGTGTAGAAGGGATCGATATGATTCTTGAAGGCGCGGCGGATCTCTCTCAATCTTATGGTGTACCGTGGCAGACCGAGCATACTCTCGTGCGTCAAGCATTAGATCATATCCAGCAAGTCGCGACTTCCAGACAGATTCCATATTGCGCTATTCCACGTCAAATCAATCAATATGAGCACTGGCTTGACAAAGGTGTACATGCTTTTGTATTAGGAGATGAACGAGGAATTGCTTTTCGAGCGTTACAGAGCAAGCTTGCTCAATTCCCTGTCATAAATACAGATAGATCACAAACGGAACTGTAAGTAAACTTTTCCTGTGTATGTGTATGTGTATGTGTATGTGTATGTGTATGTGTATGTGTATGTGTATGTGTATGTGTATGTGTATGTCCAGTTAAATGAAGGAGGATTCCTATTGAATACAAAGTTGATACCATCACTTTCTCCAACTAAAATGCAAGTATCTACTGCAATTATAGATCAAGTTCATAAGATTATCGAAGATGAAAAAGTAAATCGTTCTCCGCATATGATCTCACGAAAACCTGTATGTGCTTTTATTTATGATCTGGATACATTATGTCAACGTACACGTAGCAAAGTAAAGGATATGCCGGCAAGAACTAACTTATTTTATGCGGTCAAAGCAAATCCTGATCCACGTATTATTACAACATTAACGCCAATTGTAGACGGTTTTGAAACGGCATCGATCGGCGAAGTGCATACTATTCGGCTGATCGATCTCGATGTTCCTATTATTTTTGGTGGCCCGGGTAAAAAAGATAGCGAAATCGAGCAAGCGATTGATCATAATGTGATGTTGATTCATGCAGAAAGTATGCATGAAATTCGTAGAATCGCATGGATTGCCGAGCAGAAAAGCAAAACAGTGCGCATTTTACTGCGTGTGAATGTCAGAAAGACTATTCCTACAGGAACCGTCACGATGGGTGGTAAGCCGACTCAATTCGGGATTGATGAAGCGCAGATTGCAGAAGCGATCGAATGTGTACAGTCTTTGCCACAACTAACACTAGCTGGATTTCATATGCATTCAGTATCCAATAATCTGGATGCACAGCTACATGTCGAATTGGTCAATATGTATATTCAACTGGTAAGTCAGTGGATCAGTCAATACCAGCTATCGATTCAATATGTTAATGCAGGTGGGGGATTTGGCATTTGTTATACAGAGCCAGATACTCATTTTGCATGGGATACTTTTATAAAAGGTCTTGATGATATCTGGAATGAAGACGTATTGCCAGGGGTAGAACTTATTTTCGAGCCGGGTCGTTATCTGGTTGCTCATGCAGGATATTATGCGTCAGAAGTGATTGATCTGAAATGCAATCATCATAAACATTACGCTATTTTGCGTGGAGGAACACATCATTTCCGTTTACCTGTCTCATGGGGACATAATCAACCTTTTGAACTCATCGCTATACAGCAGTGGGATTATCCTTTTGAGCGTCCACATCAAGAGCAGATTACGATAACACTGGCAGGAGAACTATGTACACCCAAAGATGTACTTGCTCAAGATGTAAAAGTAGAACAGATTGCTGTAGGAGATATTGTTTTATTTTCGATAGCAGGTGCTTACGCTTGGACAATATCACATCATGATTTTTTGAGTCATCCTCATCCCGATATGATCTATATTGATAATCAAATAGGAGGTTATGAACCGCTATGAATTGGAACGAAGTTTTAGAACCGTTAACTGCTAAGAACAATCCATCTATTGATCTACAATCTGTATCTTCCAATCATACCCATACAGAGCAGACAGAACAGCAAGTTAAGCGAAGTATAGCATCAGAGCAGATTATGCAAGATTTGATCAATACATTACTAGCTGAAAAGGTCTGGTCAGATCACCAATTACAATTGCTGTCTACAGAGGAATTGAAGCATCGCATCATTTCATCGGCATCAGCTCTGTCCACTATCCAGCAAGCAGAATCATTAACAGCGATTTCTTTGCTAACGGATACCAAGACATTAGAAAATAGCTTGTGGTATTGCTGGAGTATAGAGTCGCCCCAACATGATCTATCTGTATCATCTGCTCTGGAACAGGCTATAGATACACCTGCATATACCATTATTTTCCCTGTGAAATCAGCGATTGTTCAACCTTATCGTTATGTACCTGCTAGCACGTCTATGTATGCTTATCATGCTAACTCTACTGATTCATATTCTAATAGCGTCGAGGCAAGTCGGATCAATACTCATGTGTATGCGGTTCGTTATTCTGATACGCTTTCAGCAGATCAACCGTCGTCTGTCCTACAGATCATCGCATTAACACCGACACAATTGATGAAGATTGTAAATGATCAATGCTTTACTGCTACTTATCGAGAACAACCCGGTGTAGAGCGCTTTGTGCAGTTATTAGAAGAGACAATTCAGCAGACTACTTGGTCATTAGAACATAATTTAGCTCCAATATCTTTATTTGATCTGTCAGCCAGCGAATTTTTTCAACATATGGAGCGGTATGCTTCATTAAGAGATCGACCTTTTCATCCAGTATCCAAAGCCAAAGTCGGATTAAATGAGCAAGATTATCGTCAATATAGTGCAGAGTTCGCTCAACCTATGACATTGTGCTGGGTTGCTATTAAGCGTCATGTTGTAATGGAAGGCGAAGCTCTGGTTGGCAGGACGGTTCTGGATTATCAGTTATATGATTATCGTCAAAATAGTTCATTAGCAAATGATCTGTCTGAACCGATGTCTGATCTATTATCTAGTGATCAACAACAGCAAGTCATACAAGCTATGCAACAGCAAGGGTTAGATCAAGCAGAATATATAGCGATTCCTGTTCATCCATGGCAATTGCAGTATAATTTGCCTCAATATTTAGCAACAGCACAGCAACAAGGCGATTGGGTAGATCTTCAGCTTCAAATCGGTCTATTTGAAGCTACTTCATCGGTACGTTCGTTATCGCCTATAGATCATAGTCCGCATTATCTCAAATTACCGCTTAGTGTATTTTCATTGGGTGCTTCTCGTTATTTGCCGGCTGTCAAATTGATAAACGGGCAGCGTGGACAATCTATGCTAGAACAAGCGCTGGATCGTGATCAGATATTGAATGAACAGTTATTTCTATGTGATGAAAATCGTTGGTGGGCGTATATGCCTGAAGCAGGAAGTCTATTTGATGATGAACCGAGACATCTAGCCGCAATGGTACGTACTTATCCTGAGTCATTGATTACAGGTGCGCAAGGAGAACGATTATTACCGATGTCCGCTTTATCTGTAATTTTACCTGCACCGATCAATGCTTCGCGTGAAGGACACTTTTTCGATGAATGGATGATTGCACGTCATCTGCAAGTGACAGAGGAATCGGTATGTACATTATTTGGCGAAGTCTGTCAGACCTTTTTCCAGATCAATTTGCGATTATTCCGACTAGGGTTAATGCCAGAATTGCATGGACAGAATAGCGTACTGGTCTGGCAAAATGGTCATATCAAGCAGATGCTTTTACGAGATCATGATTCTGTACGATTGCATTTACCCTGGCTTCGCAAGCAAGGTATCGCTGATCCTCAGTATATGATTCGCCCGGGTTATTCGAACAGCTTGTACAATGATACACCGACAGAATTATTGTTTTATTTGCAGACGTTAGGGATTCAAGTGAACTTGTATGCGATTATTGATGCGTTATGTACGGTATACGATATACAAGAAAATATATTATGGACAGTATTACGAGATCAATTGATTGAGCAGTTAGATGAAATACCTTTTGAAGCAGAAGTACGACAAGAAATAGATGGTGTATTGTTCGACAAAGCAGAATGGCCGCTTAAATTGTTAGTGAAGCCTTTATTAGAACAAGCAGGTGTACCCGGCAGTATGCCATCCGGTCAAAGTACAATTCAAAATCCATTTGCACAACTGTGATCCAAAGACTCATTTGCTACAACAATTTACTTTTGCGTCTAAATCTATATAATGAGAATAGTTCTCAGAAATATGATAATTATTCTCAATCTATGTAGAAAGGCGACGAGTAATGAGTAAGATATTAGATCAGTATCGACAATTTCCTTCCTATATTTATAAATTACAGACTGTGCAATATGCGGATCAAGTGTTACCACGCTACGACGCTATATTGCATAGTCTTTTACTATTTAAAGAAGCCAAAGGGCAGATCATTATTAACGGTAATCGCTATGATCTTCATCAGCAAAAAGTATTTCTAGTTCCACCACATGCTTCGCTGAAAATCATGGTTGAGAGTGATACTCGTACCGAATATTATATTCTTTCTTTTCATGTATTACAGCCTGATATACAGGGTAGTTTTGTACCGATAGAATTGCTCGGGTTATATGAGCTTCATGTGGCTCACTTTCGCTGGTTTGTTGATCGAGTGCGTGAGATTCAAGAAAAGCACGATCAAGAGAATTTATGGGATCAGATGAAAGCGAATATTATTTTCCAAGAACTGTTGATCCATTTGTTCAAAGAAGATGCTCAAGAACAGAAACCTGATATGAATCAAGCGATAGCGGCTACACTGGATCATATGGAACAGCATTATGCTACATCGATTACTCGCAATCAATTAGCCGAGATTGCAGGCATGAGTGCTGATTATTATTCGCGTGCTTTCAAAAAAGTAGTCGGGAAAAGTCCGATGGAGCATCTTACTGAACTTCGGATCACTCAGTCCAAAGAAGTGTTATTGCTGTCTAATGATTCTTTTCGTTCGGTAGCACAGCAAGTAGGATTCAGTGACGAATTTTATTTTAGTCGCAAATTCAAAGCCGTAACCGGGCGCTCACCCAAATCGTATATTCACAATATTCGTTATTCAAACAAAATCGCTTCACTCAAACATTTATTAACCGGTCATCTGGTAGCGCTTGGAATAGAGCCTTATGCAGCCGTTATCAATAATGCTTATCCTGTGACGACTCAATTTGAACATACGATTCCGATCGGAGATAGTAAGCCTGATCTGGAGAAGTTAATGAATGCTCAACCCGATCTAATCGTGACTTGTGAATTTCGAGATTTTGAAAAGTCACAAAAAGAAAAAATGTATGAGCAGATTGCACCTACTATCACATTGCCTTTTTTTGAAGATTGGCGTGTTCATTTTCAAACGATTGCACGAATTGTAGGTAAAGATCAAGAAGCGCAAGTGTGGTTAGAACAATATGCAGATATCGCCCAATTATTACGTCAACAATTGAAACATACATTCGGTTCACGTTCATTGCTAATTCTTGGTGTAGGAGAGAGCAAGATCTGTATCTATGGCAAGCGCAATCTAGGAGCTGTATTGTACAACGATCTAGGATTTACAATGCCTGCCGGAGTAGAGAATATCGCTCATTATTTTGAAATTCAACCAGAAGACTTGTTGCATTATGATGCAGATTGTATATTGATTACTCCTTTTCAGCATGATGGTACTGTAGGGATGCAAGCTGGCATTGAGCAAGGTATTTTCCGTTTATGTGCTCATCCGATCTGGCAACAGCTCCAAGCTGTACAGCATGATTCAGTCTATGAAATGTATACGACTCAACATATGCATACCTGTTATAACTCTTTTTCACATCTGATGTTATTAGAAAAAGTACGTCAACTGTTTTTGGATAAAAACGACAAATGACGGATTATTCCAAGCACTAGACTGAATTGTCCATGTTAAAGGAAAAGACGTTCACTATAATTAATAATGAGAATCAATATCAATTGTAGTGAACAGAAAGGGAGAATAAAGACCATGTTGAAAGGCAAATCGTTCAAAGGTATACATATGTTGTGCATCATGATGATCATTGTGATTATCCTTGCGGGTTGTGGTGCAAATAACAATAAAAGTGCAGTTGATCCAACAGCGCAAGCAGCAGGCGAAAATGCTAACGCAGAAGCAGCAACACGTACAATTCAGCATGAAATGGGTAGCACAGAGATAAAAGGAACACCCAAACGGATTGTGACATTATATCAAGGCGCAACTGATGTATTAGTCGCTTATGGTGTAAAACCTGTAGGTGTAGTAGAAGCGCATACAGGAGAACCTGCTTATGATTATTTGAAAACTGATCTGGCAGGTGTGCCTACAGTTGGACTTGAAACACAGCCAAATCTCGAAGAAATTTATAATTTAAAACCGGATCTTATTATCGGTTCCAAATTCCGTAATGAAGCAACGTATGCTCAGTTGTCCGAGATTGCTCCTACTGTGATGGTGGATCAAGTCTATGATTGGAAAAAGACGCTTGATCTGGTCGGTCAAGTTTTAAATGAACAGGACAAAGGAAAACAATTACTGCAAGCGTGGGAAGATCGTGTAGCTGATTTCAAAAAGAAAATGGGAGATCGTTTGCCTATTCAAGCTTCTATCGTAAACTTCCGTGCTGATCATGCTCGTATTTATTATATGGGTTATGCAGGGTTGATATTGAAAGAGCTTGGATTTACCCGCCCAGCATCGCAAGAACAAGAAGAGTGGGGAATCAAAGTAAATTCCAAAGAAAGTATTCCTGATATGGATGCTGATGTGATCTTTGTATTCGATTCAGGTACAGACAAAGCCGCTATCGAAAAAAATTATCAACAATGGACGAGTCATCCATTATGGAAAAACTTAAAAGCATATAAAAACAATCAAATCTATAAAGTCAACGAAGTGAATTGGAATCTAGCAGGCGGTTATATCTCAGCAGGTCTAATGTTAGATGAACTGTATGATATCTACAAATTAGAAAAGCCTCAAACCAAATAAGTGCAATTGGCTAGAACCTAGAATTTCTTAATAGGATAAAGGAGGAGAACAGGTAGTTTACATCACCTGCTCCTCCTTTTATCACATTTACTGGATAGGAGTATAGATGTAGTCCTGTGACTGCAATCATTTAACAAAACGTAATCATGAAAGAGTGAATGTCTATTGGTTTTATTCAAAAGCAATACAGCCAAATGGTGCGGATTAATTATTACGTTATTATTATGTATCGTTGTTCTAGCGATTAGCCCGATGCTAGGACGCACTTTTGTACCGCTCAAAGAAGTGATCGCGGCGATACTTCATTACAATCCTGAATCGATAGCAGACGTGGTAGTGTATACAGAGCGATTGCCACGTGCCATTATCGGAATAGTAGTAGGAGCCAGTCTAGCAGTTGCAGGTGCTTTAATGCAAGCACTGACACGCAATCCATTAGCTTCACCTAGTACATTTGGGATTAATGCAGGAGCTATCTTTTTTGTCGTGATAGCTAGTCTGCTATTTTCGATAACCGAAATGACGCAACTGATGTGGTTTGCTTTTGCAGGGGCATTGGTAGCGGCAGTGATCGTCTATGGATTGGGGTCGATAGGACGAGACGGATTAACACCGATAAAGATTGTACTCGCAGGATCAGCGATTCTGGCGTTATTTACTTCATTTACACAGGCGATGCTTGTTTTAAATGAAACAGGTATGCAAAATGTATTATTCTGGTTAGCTGGAGCGATTGGTGGACGAACATTAGCGATGTTACAACCGGTTCTGCCGTTGCTTACGATTGCAGGTATAACTGCATTATGTATGGGACGAGCGATCAATTTATTTGTCACCGGTGAAGAGATTGCCAAAGGCATGGGACAACGTGTGCTATTACTCAAACTGGTTATTGGTTTGATCATTGTTATTCTTGCAGGTGGTTCGGTAGCTATAGTTGGCGCTGTCGGATTTGTAGGGTTATTTATTCCTCATATTGCACGTGCACTTGTAGGAGCTGATTATCGCTGGATTATCCCATTTTCCGGTGCTTTGGGAGGTTTGTTGTTAATGACAGCAGATCTAGTGGCACGATTAGTGATTATACCGGCAGAGATTCCATTAGGTGTAATGACAGCATTTATCGGGGTACCGTTCTTTATCTATATCGCTCGTAAAGGAGTGACATGGAAATGAACAAACATAGATATTGGACATTACGCAGTCGTTCTGCGAGATTTCATATGCAAGTAGAAAAAAGATCTGTTCGTACTTTGGCGATACTGATAGCGCTTGTGATCATCATTGGCATTATAGGGGTAGGAATCGGAGAGACATGGATACATCCATGGGAAGTGATTAGAGCTATATTCGGTCACAGTTCAGGCAACTATGATTTTGTATTGTATCGCTTGCGCTTACCGCGTGCTGTTGTAGGTTTGCTAGCAGGAGCAGCGCTGGGCATGTCGGGTGCTATTTTACAAGGAATGATTCGTAATCCGTTAGCTTCACCAGATATTATCGGTATTACAGGTGGAGCGTCAGTGGCGGCTGTTTTATTTCTTTCATATGGAAATAGTGTATTTCATCTAAGTATCGACTGGTTACCTGTGGCAGCTATTACAGGAGCACTGGTTGTATCCGGGCTTATCTATCTATTGTCCTGGCAAAATGGTGTGACACCGATGCGACTGGTATTGATTGGGATAGGAATCTCAGCAGGAATGAGTGCACTGACTACTTTTATGCTTGTGATCAGTTCTTCGTTTACAGCAAGCAAAGTATATATCTGGTTAACAGGTAGTGTATATGGGGCTACGTGGAGCGAAGTTTATTCTATTTTGCCTGTATGTATAGTAGCAATTCCATTACTTTTGTACTTTGCCCGTAGTCTTAATTCACAAGAATTGGGTGATGATGTAGCACTAGGTCTAGGTGTACGAGTGCAGAAGCATCGCTTGATGTTGTTACTATTAAGCGTGATTTTGGCAGGAAGTGCGGTAGCTGTAGTTGGAGCAGTTGGATTTGTCGGATTAATTGCACCACATATCGCCCGTAGATGGGTTGGTCGTACATTTGGCAGTGTTGCACTTGCCTCGGGGTTGCTCGGAGCTTTACTGGTATTTGTAGCTGATGTTATCGCACGAACAGCTTTTTATCCGATTGATATTCCAGCAGGTATATTTACAGCGGCGATCGGTGCTCCTTTTTTTATCTATTTGTTATATCAACATCGGAATCGGTTTTGAAAAAAAGCATATTCACTAACATGAATACATGGAGCATACAAGGAGGGGGAAGATGATGGATCAAATCGAAGCAAAAAATATGACGATCACATATGGAGCAGATCCTATTATCGAAAATCTGAATCTGCATATTCCTAAAGGTGAAATAACGGTTCTGATTGGAAGCAACGGGTGTGGTAAATCGACGATTTTACGTACATTGGCACGCCTACTCAAGCCGAACAATGGATCGATATTGTTAGCAGGAGAAGAAATCGCTCATATTTCCACCAAAGAGATTGCTCGCCGGATGTCTATTTTACCGCAAGGCCCGAATGCTCCTGAAGGATTAACCGTAGAACAATTAGTTAAGCAAGGAAGATATCCGCATCAGAGCTGGCTCAAACAATGGTCTATTCAAGACGAGCAAGCTGTTCAGCGAGCACTGGAATTAACACATATGGTGGAACTAGCTGATCGAGCAGTAGATTCATTATCTGGTGGACAACGTCAACGTGCATGGATAGCGATGACGCTAGCACAAGGAACAGACACTTTATTGTTAGATGAACCGACAACGTATCTTGATATGACGCATCAAGTTGAAATTTTGGATTTGCTATTTGATTTGAATGAACGTGAAGGGCGTACGATTGTTATGGTACTGCATGATCTCAATCTGGCTTGTCGGTATGCTCATCATATGATCGCTGTACACAATCGAGGGATTTACGCTCAAGGAAGACCTGAAGATATCATGACAGTAGAAAATGTACAATCGGTATTTGAAATGCGTTGTCAGATTGCACGCGATCCTTTATTTGGTACACCAATGCTTATACCTTATGGAAAGGGGAGAGTCTTACATGAATCGCTCTCTGTCTAATCTTACATCTTGGGAATCATATGAATGGGAGTATCTGAATCAAGAATTAAGATTAACTGATCAGATTGCAGAAGATGATGAGTATAGTGTCACTTCTTCTGCCTTGTTAGATCCTCAGCAATGTGCAGCCTATTTGGATCGGTTGCAACCATTGTATCGTTCATCTTCACGTGCACTTACAGCTTCGATGTTTTCCAAACGTTACGCTTTTATGATGGTCTGTCCTATATTGTATGCGATGAGTATGTATCGCAAAACATTTTCGCTGAATATTGATAATTGTCAGTTAGAATCAGCGTATTTCCAATTACCGACTCGCAAAACATGGATGCCTAATCTACTGCTGCGTGATCCAAGTGTATATGATCTTCAATCTGCGGATGTAGCCAATAATGAATTATACGCTCAACAGCGGGAAGATATTGTACGGCGTGTATTTGCAGAGCATCTTCAACCTATTTTACAAAATATCTCGGAAGTGTCTTCGATCTCACGAACTATTTTATGGGAAAATATAGCGATCTATGTATATGTACTGTACGAAAATCGGTTATTGAAAGAAGCAAACGAAGAACAACGTCAACGGATACAGCACGATCTGTATTATCTGACTCAAGAAGCGCCGAATGATTGCTTTGGAGAAAAGCGTAATCCGTTGACACAATTTTATACTAAAAAGCGTGTGGTACCTCTTTCAGAACAACCGCAACGTGTACGCAAAACGTGTTGTGCTCATTACGAGTTACCGGCTCCATCGGATTATTGTCCAACCTGCCCTAAAATTTGCAAAAATTAAAGTATCAGTACAGACACGATCTATACAGCAAATTCTATATCAAAATCATGATTGAACTCATTTGTATATTCAATAGAGAAGGAGTACAGCAGATGTTACGTATCGAACCGCGCGTTCAGGGTGTTACAGCAGAATTAATAACATTGTACAGTCAACTTCAGCCTTCTACATTAGGTCATCTGACAGACTTTGGATTTTTACGAGGGATACAGCCTTTGTTTCGTCCGATTCGAATGCTTGGCAATGCGGTGACTGTACGTATTCCTCATCTTGATTCCACAGCGATTCGACATGCGTTACAACAAGTAATGCCTGGCGATGTGATTGTAGTGGATATGTCTGGAGATGATTTTCGAGCATGTTGGGGAGAATTTCGTACATATGTAGCGATGAAAAAAGAAGTAGCAGGTGTAGTGATCTCTGGTTGTGCAACCGATGTGAAAGTGATTCGAGAATTGAATTTCCCGGTATTTGCGACAGGAACCAGTGCATTAACTACTCGAAGCTTAGACATGGAAGGCGAAGTAAATACACCGATTAGTGTATGTGGTGTAACCGTACAGCCAGGAGACTTGATTATTGGCGATGATGATGGCGTATTTGCAGTCCATCCAGATTATGCACAGATGCTAGGCGAGCAAGCTTTAGCCAAACAACAACAAGAAGAACTTAATCGTCAAAAATACGGGTATGATCTTATAAAGCCGTATCCAACACCTAAAATATAATAATGATTTACAAAAAGACATAAACAAACAATAAAAGATAGATTAAATCTTTATTTTGTTTTATTTATGTCTTTTTTTGTTGACTTCATTTTCAATTAGGACTAATATAGCATTATAGATAAAGTAATTATTTTCACAAAGTATAAATGCAAATGATCAATTCTGTATCATCCTAACCCATATTGAATAGGAGAGATGTAACATGAACACCTCAACAGTAGCTCAACCTATCAAAGCAGGAATGCATATTCCTTTTGTACGCGAAATGGCAGAGACGACCTATAATATGTGGAAGTTTGGTTGGGATGAGCGTAATGGTGGAAATGTGAGCTGTATACTTGATGAAGAAGAAGTCTCGCCTTATATTGATATTCAGCAAGTACAATATAATATCCAACCTGCTTTTCCTGTACATGAATTAGCAGGTAAATACTTTATCGTAACAGGATCAGGGAAATATTTTAAAAATGTAATTGATGATCCTGAAGCCAACTTGGGTCTTTTGCGTGTATCTGCAAATGGAGAACAATTGGAAGTATTATGGGGATTCAAAAATGGAGCTGTACCGACAAGTGAATTGCCTTCTCATTTTATGAGTCATATTGAAAGGTTAAAAGTAGATCCTCAGCACCGGGTCGTTATACACAATCACGCAACAAATGTGATCGCGATGAGCTTTATCCATGATCTTAATGAAAATACATTTACCAAAACATTATGGGAAATGTGTACCGAATGTATTGTAGTGTTTCCAGATGGAATTGGCGTTATCCCATGGATGGTGCCAGGGTCTAATGCCATCGGTCAAGCCACTGCGCAGAAGATGAGAGATCATCATGCGGTATTATGGCCACATCATGGTATATTTGGGACAGGGCACTCGATAGATGAAGCTTTTGGACTTATCGAAACGATAGAAAAAGCAGCTCAGATTTATATGCTGACAGCTCATCATTCGGTTCGTCAGAAAATAACCGATCAACAATTAG
Source organism: Paenibacillus sp. KACC 21273 (assembly GCF_028736095.1). Classification (NCBI taxonomy): domain Bacteria; kingdom Bacillati; phylum Bacillota; class Bacilli; order Caryophanales; family Paenibacillaceae; genus Paenibacillus; species Paenibacillus sp. KACC 21273. Next base: position 2,931,064 of record NZ_CP117876.1, on the reverse strand, counting down.
CTGATCTAGCTACAGCTTTTGGTGTGACTCCACGTGCCGGCATTTTACAAATCTAAACATCATAACCAGTTTACAAATAGCGATTATTACATTTACAAAAGTAGATCATTGAATTAACGATCTACTTTTTTTACGTCTAAAAATAGGTCTTTTGATTTACTTTTTAACTTAAAAATAGAATAAAAGGAAAAAATATTGAATTTTTTTACGAAAATTAGCGAAAAATAAAAAATATTCATACTTTATTAACAATTTTTATGTAAAATGAGTTTAAAGTCTTTACTTTTTGTTTAAATTTATATGATAAAAGACTCATAGTAAGTAGTCTAAAGAACTAATAAGAGGATATATATAGAAACGTAACGAAAGAGGCAGAAAAATGAATACGATTTTGGAAACAACGATACCCGTCCACTGGCTATATGTGTTTATAGCCGCCTTAGCTTCTATGGTAGGTTGTGCTGTCATAGTTATTGGTTCTGCGTGGTCTAACTCTTCGTTGCGTAATCAATATGTGAAAAAAAGACAGCGGATAATAGCTCTCATTGGCGTACTAGCTTTTAGTACTTCTCATATTTTGATCCCCATATCAATGAATGTTCCGATCACAATGAAATATTATGGATTTCATCTTGTTTTTACGATTATTGGTTGTTATGGAGCAGTGTTTGCCGCTTCCCGTTATGCTTTCTCATCATGGCGTGGATCTATGCAATTTTTTGTAACCAGTATGACGGTAGCAGTTACGATTTTAGTGTTTGATTATGCGAATACATTATATTTATTTCGAGGATTTTTGATCTGGCAACCTGAACTGATTTTAATGACGATTCCTATCGCTATTTCTATTTGTTTAGCAGTTATGCGCTTATTTTCACTATCTAGTCGTAATCGGGAACATGGTCTACGTTCGCCTACAATGATTTTTGGTATCATCACTTCAGGAATGGGGCTAGCAGGCATTCCGTTACTTTGTGCATATTCCGTATTACCGTTTGATCAAATGGGATTGACTGAAAAGTCATATCTTGTTCCTTACATTTATATGATTTTTGTTACAGCTAGTCTGTATGCTATTCCGGATAGTTTTATCTTTGTCCGTGAACAAAAAGAAAATCGTGCAATGATTCAGCGAGAACAGTATTACAGTTCTTTGTATGAACAGAATCCTGATAGTGTAATTGAATTTGATATCAATGGTGTTATTACAGGGATTAATCGCCGCGCTCAGAAAATGTCTAGTGAACTGGGCAAAACATTGATTGGAGTACGTGCTACAGACCTGTTAGAAGGCGAACAGAAAATTCTTGCTCAAGATCATTTGAAATTAGTGTTAAGCGGACATTCAAGTACGATTGACCTGGAATTAAAATATCAAAAAGACCGTACGTTATCGATAGCGTTAACGTCTATTCCTATCTTTGTACATGGCAAAATCGAAGGTGCTTATACTATTGTCAAAAATATTACCAAACGTAAACGAGATCAAGAAACGATCCGTCATCTTGCCTATCATGATGAATTGACAGGGTTAGCGAATCGTCGTTCTTTTGAAACTCGCTTATCGATGTATACGATGGTAGATAATCATCATTCACCGTTCACTTTATTTTTTATCGACCTGGATCGATTCAAACGTATTAACGATTTATTCGGTCATGCTTTTGGAGATGCTGTTATTCGTCACTCTGGTCTTGTACTGAAAAGTTGCCTGCCCAAAGACAGCTTTGTTGCTCGAATGGGTGGAGACGAATTTACAGTGATTATCCCGGGCTTATCAGATATCGAAGAAATCAAAAAAATAGCCGGCAAAGTGGTGGAACGATTTGTACAACCGTTTCATATTGAAAAGCATGCGGTAAAATTATCAGCTTCGATTGGGATTGCCCGCTTCCCGGAAGATGGGGCATCCGCAGGTGTACTGACTCAGCGTGCCGATACAGCGATGTATACAGCCAAAGAAAACGGCAGTTCTCAGTATCAGTTCTATGACGCAGTATCTGATCAGAGCAGTCTGGAACAGATTATGCTAGAAAATGATCTGGAACAAGCAATCGATAATAATCAATTAAAATTAGTATATCAACCCAAGTTCGATATTCGTACCGGACTTATTATCGGCTATGAAGCACTTGTTCGCTGGTATCATCCTATTTTGGGTGAAATTCCGCCACTTTCATTTATCCCATTAGCAGAAAAGTCAGGCATGATTATTGCTTTAGAACAATGGGTGTTACGTACGGCGTGTTTACAAAGTAAAAAATGGCAGTGTGAAGGTTATGATGCAGTACCGATTGCTGTCAACGTATCTCCAATTCACTTAATGAAGCCAGACATTTATGAGACTATTATCAAAACGCTACAAGAATTAGATTTCGATCCTACCTTGTTGGAAATTGAGATTACAGAAAGTGCAATGATGCATAATGAAGAGCATGTAATTGACATTTTGAGTAAATTAAAACAATCCGGCATTTCGGTGTCGATGGATGATTTCGGTACAGGTTATAGCTCACTTAGTTATTTGCATAATTTGCCAATCGGTTGTCTCAAAATCGACCGCTCGTTTATCCGCAAAATTACAGTAGATAAAGATAGTCGTGCGATTGCTGAAATGATTATCTCTATGGCGAAGCAATTAGGATTAAAAATTATTGCTGAAGGCGTAGAGACAGAAGAACAAGTAGCGTTACTCAAAGAGTGGAAATGTTATAACGTACAAGGATTCTACTACAGTCGTCCACTTGCCCCAGAAAATGCAATTCATAGTCGTGTATCGTAATGACCGCCGAGTAGTATCAATAAAGACCAAAATAAAGACCCTGAGTACGCTGTATGATCCAGCACTCAGGGTCTTTTATAATAAACAATTACTAATCTTGTTAAGAAGCCGTCTTCGTAACTGTTTTCTCGCGGAATACAAAGAACAAAGCAACAAGCATCAAAATCACTCCAATAAGACGCTTGATTCCAAAATGAATCGTTGCACTTTCAAACCAACCAAAGTGATCGATTGCCATACTGGCTACCAATTGACCGACTATCACAGAGATGACCGCAGCCGTTACACCAATCTTAGGAACAGCTAATACCATTAATGAAAGATAGACGACACCGAAAATAGCACAAAGCAATTGCCATTTAGGAACTTCGTGAATATTCAAAATATTGCCTTGTCCAAAGAAGTTTACAATAATAGTCAAAAAAATAGCACCTGTGAAAAAGGTGAAAAAGGCACTTTCAATCGTTCCAATTTTATTACCAAGTGTACCATTGATTGCGGATTGAATACCTAAGCCGATACCTGCTAGTAAAGGAATAATTAACATAGCTATATTCATAATGTTGACCTCCTACAAGACTAAGAAAAACGACACAGTAAGCAAAACAACAGCTACCAATCGATTGACATTAAATTTGATTTTGGGTGAACCGAGAAGTCCAAAGTGTTCAATAATAATACTAATCACAATTTGCCCGATAATAACGGCTGTGATCGATATACCTACACCGATTAACGTTACACTGATTACGAGTAGAGCAAGGTAGACAACACCGAGCAGACCGCCAAGAAGATTCCATTTGGGAACTGTAAATATGGCGCCCAAGTTTCCTTTACCGAAAAACAACGTGACCAAAAAGGTCGCCATAGCTCCGATAATAAAAATGTAATACGTACTTTCTAATTCTCCTACATGTTCACCTAGCGCACCGCCGATAGCAGCTTCGATACTTAGAGACATACCTGCGATAATAGCCGCTAGATAAATCAGTATTTTACTCACATTATTCACTCCTTTTATATAAATATCTCGAATAATCGATATATCTTCAAAAAAAGAAACTAGCTTTGTTCAAATTTCTTCATCTAAGAACTTAGCTATTTTCTTAATTGTATCTTCATTACGACGATAATACGTCCATTGTCCATAACGTACCGCTTCAAGAAGACCCGCTTTTTGCATAATAGATAAATAATGTGAAACTGTTGACTGAGATAAATTCACCTTATCGTGGATATCGCCTACGCATACGCCACCTTTGATACTTACCTCCTTAGGCAAATGCGCTTGTTGCTGGGGAAAGTTTTTCTCAGGTTCTCTCAACCATTTCAAAATATTTAAACGCGTCTCATTTGAAAGAGCTTTAAAAATATCGATTTCTGTCATACAGGCTATTATATCGAATAATAGCGATATGTCAAATTAGATCTTTTCTGTTAGTATAGATAGAATTATGACTTTTGATATTAGAACCTGGTCTTAAGACGTGCTATACTATGCAGAAGTGATAACACTTATATTATGGTTGAATAAAGGAGATTACTCATTTGGATTATCAAAAATGGATTGCACCCGAACAATATAATCTGACGTCAGAGATGGAACGTCATGATGCTGATAAGATTGCTTTAAAATGGCTAAGCGAGCATGACGATTATGCTGAGATCACTTATGGTGATTTATTGAAAAAGGCTAATCGTCTAGCAAATGGATTGGTGAAGTTAGGACTTCAAAAAGGAGATCGGGTATTGGTCATGGTACCAAGACAGATTATTGCTTATGTTATTTATCTGGCTTGTCTGAAAAGTGGACTGGTTATTATCCCTTCTTCTGAAATGTTGCGTGCGAAAGACTTAGCATATCGTCTAGATCATTCTCAAGCCAAAGCTGTTATTGCCTGGTCTGATGTAATGGGCGAAGTGGATAAAATTCAAGATGAATTGCCATCATGGGAACATCGGATCGCTGTTTCTAATGAAGCAGTTACTTTATCAGAGAACTGGGTTGGGTTAGACTCATTGCTAGATGCACAGTCTGAAGAATTCACAGCAGTAGATACGAAGCGAGATGATACAGCGATTCTCGCCTATACATCAGGAACAACCGGCAATCCAAAAGGTGTTGTCCATACTCATGGTTGGGCATATGCTCACCTTCGTATTACCTCACCATGGCTTGATATCCGTGAGAGTGATACAGTGTGGGCAACTGCGGCACCTGGCTGGCAGAAATGGATCTGGAGCCCATTCTTATCGGTTCTAGGAAATGGTGCAACTGGATTCGTATATAATGGATCATTCCATCCCAAACGGTATTTGCATTTGCTTGATGATTACAATATTCAAGTGCTGTGTTGTACACCGACAGAATACCGGATTATGGCCAAAATCGAAGGGTTAGATGAATATCAATTGCCTAACTTACGCAGTGCTGTGTCTGCCGGCGAGCCACTAAATCAAGAAGTAATTCATACGTTCAAACGTCACTTCGATATTACGATTCGTGATGGGTATGGACAGACAGAGAGTACACTATTGATCGGTAATTTGATTGATACTGAAATTCGCTTGGGCTCTATGGGGAAATCGATGTCTCCTGGATTGGTAGAAGTGGTAGACGAAGAAGGTGTTCCTGTACCGGCTGGTCAGGTAGGAGATATCGCTGTTCGTATTGATATGCCTGCGTTATTCCAGACGTATTATCTGAATCCAGAACGCAAGCAGGTTAATGTACATGGTGATTACTTTGTGACTGGAGATCGCGCTTGGAAAGATGAAGATGGTTATTTCTGGTTTGAAGGACGGGGCGACGATATTATTATCAGCTCTGGTTATACAATCGGACCTTTTGAAGTAGAAGAAGCATTAATGAAGCATCAAGCTGTCAAAGAATGTGCAGCTGTAGCGAGTCCTGATGAAGTTCGTGGACATGTGGTTAAAGCATTTATCGTGTTGCAAGATGGAGTAGAAGGTACACCTGAATTAATAAAAGAATTACAAACTCATGTTAAAGAGTGGACAGCACCATACAAATATCCACGCAAAATCGAGTTTGTGACGGATCTCCCGAAAACCAACTCTGGCAAAATCCGCAGAATAGAATTGAGAGAACAAGAGAAAAAGAACAATAGTCTTTAAAAATTAAAGGAAAATGAATATTATTGCTCAAAAAGCAACGAAAATGGCTGAATATAAGCTATTTTCGTTGCTTTTTCTTTTTTCTACAATGAAGGAACGATTGGCAAAGTTCAAAACTTTTTGGACAATAATAACTTTATAAAACTACTTAAATAAATATTTCAACATATGAAAAATTCACAATAGAAAACCAAAAATGTTATCGCATCATACTCAAAAAACCATACTTTCGACGCTCAATCGGAAAAAAGAAAAACACATCCTCTACAATTATACAACAACAAAATAACCGACTATACCATAGATCAGAAGCAGTTTGATACTACTTCTGATCTATAAGTATTGCCAGTTTACGAGCGGTATCAAATTCAGGTAAAGCTATATTAACAAGAATTTGTATATCAGGAGAATCTAAAGATTGAAAAGAAATATGTTCAAATGCAAGTTCTTTGACAATAGGATGAAGGATAATTTTACGACCTTCTGGTGCATCTAATACTTCATGCAATTCCCATAATTCGCGAAAAGGTTCACTTACTTTTTGCAAATTTATCACAAAGTCGGTATACCAAGGATCTTCGATAAAACGAGCATATCTGGCACGAAATTGAGCGACAAGGCGAAGGGCGTGTTCTTTCCACTGTGATCCTTTGAGAGCAATAAATTCAGTAGAAGTAAAGGTTCGCCATAGTAGATTCCGATCCTGTTCGTTCAAATAGCTATAGTCTCCATACACGACTGAAAAAGCTTTATTCCACGATAGGACATTTAACTTTGGATCAATAGCACAAGCAGGTGCATGACCTAATTGATCTAAAAAACGTTGCACTGTATCGCTAACTTGCAATTGAGGTGGATGTATATAAGGTGGTAATTGGCAATGGGCTAATACAAAAAGATGTTTACGTTCAAATTCGTCTAGTTGTAAGACGCGGGCTATACTTTCTAGCACTTGAATAGAGACTTGTATATCGCGTCCCTGTTCCAGATACGTATACCAATCTACACTTACTCCAGCAAGCATAGCCACTTCCGCACGACGCAACCCTGGAGTCCGTCTACGTCCATGTTCCGGTAGTCCAACATGTGCAGGTAATATTCGAGCACGGCGATTTTTTAGAAAATCTCCTAATTCTGATTGACGATCCACTTCTAACATAGCGACCTCCTACCAATCTTATTTATAAATATCTGTCCAGATGAGACAGGGACAATGAATCCTAGGATAAACGCCCATCTATGTCATAGAATTCTTTCATTATACACTAGGATCAAGCAAAGGAGAGGATCACAAAATGGATACAATCTTGAATAAAGTAGTATTGATTACGGGAGCAAGTAGTGGAATAGGAGAAGCGACAGCACGTGTATTATGTAGAGCAGGAGCGTCGGTAGTCCTCGGAGCAAGACGAACAGAACGTTTACAAAAGGTAGTCCAAGAATTAAAGGAAGAAGGCGGACAAGCAGAATATTGTACGTTGGATGTTACCAACCTTGAACAGATGCACGAGTTTGTAGCTTTTGCCCAGCAAAAATTCGGACGAGTAGATGTGTTTATCAATAATGCTGGAGTTATGCCATTATCTCCACTTCATAGTTATAAAGTGGAAGAATGGAATCAAATGATTGATGTGAATATTCGCGGTGTTTTACATGGTATTGCTTCAGGATTACCTGTTATGGAGAAGCAACAGACAGGGCATTTTATTAATATCGCTTCTGTAGGAGCTTATCAAGTAAGTCCAACAGCAGCAGTCTATTGCGCTACCAAATTTGCAGTACGAGCCATCACAGAAGGATTGCGTCAAGAATCAGGTGGACATATTCAAGTCACTCTTGTATCTCCAGGTGTCACTGAATCTGAATTAGCTGATCATATATCGGATGAGCAAGCTCGTGCTGAAATGAAAGAATATCGTCGTATTTCGATCCCGGCTAGCGCTATTGCTAATGCTATCTTGTATGCGATCGAGCAACCTCAAGAAGTGGATATCAATGAAATCATTATAAGACCAACCGCTACTTCATAAACTAAAGTACACTCATGCACTATTTTAAATTCATGATCTAAAAAGTTGCCTCTATATAAGGAGGTAGCTTTTTTTAGATTGATCATACAAATCACAAAAATATTATACATAAATTTACTTATTTAGAAAATAAGGATATGAATCATTAAGAATAATCTAAAAGTTATTCGAAGATCACTTTTAACGCTAATCTTTTTGTCTAAATTGTTCGATATTTAAGATATAACGTTATAAGTGACGTTAGGTTGGAGGATACGATTATGTTTATTTTTGTGATTAGTGTAATCAGTTTGTTTGTACCCTTTTTATTTCTTACTACTTTAGCGATCAATGTTATTTTGAGAAATCCCAAACATTCTTTGCATCGATTAACGATGATGGTTATGTTTACATTAGGTTTAATATTTTTAAGCGATTTTCTTATGCATACCTTAGAATTTCAATACGGGCAACTCACCTTTACTTTTCTAGGATATAATCTTTCTTTTTTAGCGATGACATTGCTGATTTATTTTTTTGCTAATTTGAGTCACTTGCGTATTCCTAGATATATGGTTCATCTTATGGCTTGTATTCCGTTAATAGGTATTCCTTTACTTAATGTGTATCCGTACCTTTTTAATATTACGATTACTCAAAGTAAATACTGGCGAGTGGAAGATCGTTCACTCTCGTTTGATTTGATGTTTATTGTTATTGCTCTTTATAGTCTAACTACCCTTATTACATTTGTCGCACTTACTTATCGCAAAATGAATGGCTCTTTAATGTATCAGCGTGAGAAGCGCATGATGCGTACTATTATGCGAGGAAGTATTCTAGCCGCATTATGGTTAGTGATCACTTTCGTAATTACTTCGATTTATAAAGAAACCCCCTATTTTCCGATTGCAAGTCTACCGGCTTATTCAGGTGTGATCTTAGCTGTAACATTGCATATTGCCATGCATAAATATAACTTTTTGGCAGCAGCAGAACGCCGTTATAAGCTTCTATTTACATTATCAAGTAGCGGGATTGCGCTGATGAATCGAAATGGAATTGCAGTGGAAGCTAATCCTGCTTTTCGCTTACTGGCGGCTGTCGATGAATCGGAAGGCGAGATTGATATTTTTGCTATGCTTCAGCATGAAGATAAACATAATTACCGGGAACGGTTAAAAAAAGCATTTGAGAATCGTACGATATTGCAGAACTCTCAAGTACAAATACGTAATTTAACAGGGATGACCTATATTGTTGAAGTGAATAATGATTTTTTGGAGATTGATGGGGAACTGTATTGTTATCTACTAGTGCGTGATATTACAGCGCAACAATTGAATGAAGCCCAGTTGATCGAATTAGCTTACAATGATCCACTAACAGGACTGTCTAATCGCTTTCAATTTAATCGCAAATTATGGATGGCTGTCGATAAAGCAAATGAAGATGGCACTAAAGTGGTTGTGATGCAGATTGATCTGGATCATTTCAAATGGATTAACGATACGATGGGTCATTCTGCTGGAGATATTTTGTTACGACACGTCGCTCAGCTTTTACAAGACTATGTACCTCCTCATGCGGTTGTAGCTCGTATGGGTGGGGATGAGTTCTCTATTATGATTGAACTCGCTCCAGGAGAAGGTGAGCAGTTGGCGATCGATATTGCGAATCAGATTATACATGCTTTTGAACAACAGGTCGTTATCGTAGGCAAATATTATAGAGTTTCTTGTAGTATCGGTATTAGTATTTCTCCTGATGATGGGGAAGATTCGGAAACGTTACTACGTCATGCAGATACAGCGATGTATGTAGCCAAACGTTCCGGTCGCAACCAATATCATATATTTACCAAACAACTCAAAAGATTAGCTGAAAAGCACCTATTATTACAACAAGGATTAGAAAATGCACTAAGTCTTGGAGAGTTCTCTCTTGTATATCAACCTCAAGTCGATAGTCGTACTCAACAAGTATTTGGAGTAGAAGCGTTGTTACGATGGAGTTCACCTGATCTAGGGATTGTCTCACCTGTCGATTTTATTCCGATTGCAGAACAAAATGGAACGATTCGTCAAATTGGAGAATGGGTGATGAGAGAAGCTGCTTATCAAGCCGCCGCATGGATTCAAGCAGGGCATACAGATTTACAAATATCTGTTAATGTCTCCGCTAGTCAATTAAGCGATCCTAACTTTGCTAACAAAGTAGAAGCTATTCTTAAAGAAACCGGATTACCAGCTCATCTGTTATGTCTGGAGTTTACAGAAAGCGAAGCGATTCGAGAAGAAGAACAAATCTTGAAAGTGTGCAAATCGATTGTAGATATGGGCGTTGTGTTGGCTGTCGATGATTTTGGTACAGGATATTCATCGTTACGAACAATCACCCGTTTTCCGTTCCAATTTATAAAAATCGATCGTTCATTGATCTATGATATCGGAACCAATCCACGAAATGTAGCAGTAGTTCGTTCAGTTATCGAATTAGCTCAACAATTGAATATGAACGTGATTGCCGAAGGTGCAGAGATGGCAGAGCAAGTAGAAATGTTATCTCAACTAGGCTGTTTTCAAATTCAAGGATACTATTATGGCAAACCAATGAGAGCCAAAGATATCGAACGAAAGTTATATCGTGATTTGGAAGAAAATACACGTATTGATCAAGCTTTATAACGATAGAAAAGCAGTTCGCCTGTCATGAGGAAGAACTGCTTTTTGTTATATTCTGAAATACATAGATTATCGGATAACCAAAAATTTTGATTTTTTGGAGTTGAACATATATGCTACGATTAGATTGAAATATAACATCTGAATCAAAGTATCGTATCATTATATTGAAAAAGGATGGATAAGGAGGAATACGGTTGACATTGCAGCAGCTACGGTATGCGATCGAAATTGCGAATTGCGGTTCGATGAATGAAGCAGCCAAACGTCTTTTTATTTCTCAACCGAGCCTTTCCAACGCGATTAAAGAACTTGAAAATGAGTTAGGCATTACTATCTTTGATCGTACCAATCGAGGAATTAGTATTTCTATCGATGGAATGGAGTTTCTCGGTTATGCGCGTCAGATCATTGAGCAGACAGAACTGATCGAAAACCGTTATCATGGTAAAAATCGTACACAAATTCATTTTTCGGTATCTACACAACATTATGCATTTGTGGTAGATGCGTTTGTCAAATTGATGAAGCAAAGTGATGTGAACGAATACAGTTTTCATTTACGAGAAACACAGACGTATCCGATTATTGAAGATGTGCGTTCTCTGCGTAGTGATATCGGCATTTTGTATATTAATGAACGTAACTTCAAAGTGATGAATAAGCTTTTTAGTGATGGTAATCTGAAATTCACCCCTTTGTTTAACACGAGTCCCCATATTCTGATTCATAGCAGACATCCATTAGCTAATCAAGAAACAGTGAAGATGGAGGACTTGTCGGGCTTTCCGTATATTACGTTTGAACAGGGAGTTAACAATTCATTACACTTTTCTGAAGAAATGCTCAGTATTCGAAGCAATGAAAAAAGTATTAAAGTAAGCGACCGCGCTACATTGTCTAATCTATTAATGGGTACAGATGGATATACGATCGGGACAGGTATTCTTGTGTCTGAACTCAATGGACATCAGTTAATCTCGATACCTGTTGAAACCAATGAAACAGTAACGATTGGCTGGATTGCTCATAAAGATCGACAACCTAGTGAAATAACAGCTCAATATATCGAATTACTTAATGATATGATTTCTCAGAATTTACTTGATCTGAACCAGTTCTTATTATGATTACACTTATACAGGAGGATTCTATGCTCAATCCAGTCATCGGTACCAAACGAAACAAGCCTCCTTTTCGCTATGATATTGTTGGAAGCTTTTTAAGACCGGACGATCTGAAAGATGCTCGTCTACAGTATGAACAAGGTGAAATGAATGCCGAGCAATTATCGGTTATCGAATATGCAGAAATTGCTCAATTGGTAGACAAGCAAAAAGCTTTGGGATTGCAAGTGATTACAGATGGAGAATTTCATCGTTCCTGGTGGCATTTAGATTTCTTTCTCGGTATTCAAGGTACTCAGAAGATCTATCTCAATCAGGGGACAGGTGGACAGGATAGCAAGACACGCACAGAAAGTTTTCAAATTGTAGATAAAATCTCTTTTGCTCATCATCCCATGTTAGCTCACTTTCGTGAATTGCAACAATTAGCAGGAGATCATATTGCTAAAATGACGATTCCTTCACCCGCGTTATTTCATTTTGTAGAGCATTATAACGGCAATGATGTGTATTCTGATCAAGAAGAGTTATTTGCTGATATTATCAAAGTTTATCAACAAGCGATTCAAGCGTTTTATGATGCAGGTTGTCGTTATTTACAATTAGATGATACTACATGGGGAACACTGTGTAGTGGTAGACATCGGGTGCATTTGCGTAGTCGAGGACTTGATCCAGATCAATTAGCCGAAGACTATGTACGCTTAATCAATGAAAGTATAGCTCATCGTCCAGATGATATGGTGATTGCACTTCATGTATGTCGGGGCAATCTGCGCTCGACTTGGTTTGCCGCAGGTGGTTATGAACCGATTGCCGAGACTTTATTTGCTCAGGCACAAGTCGATGCTTTTTTTCTTGAATATGATAATGAACGTTCAGGAGGATTTGAGCCCTTGCGCTTTATTCAAGATCAATTTGTAGTACTCGGCCTGGTCACCACCAAGCATGGAGGACTTGAAAGTAAAGAAATGCTCAAAACCAGAATAGCCGAAGCCGCGCAAGTAGTTAATCTTAACCAACTCTGTCTAAGCACCCAATGTGGATTTGCTTCCACAGAGGAAGGTAATATGTTAACAGAAGAAGAACAGTGGGATAAGATTCGTCTAGTGATCGAAACAGCTAATGAAGTATGGACACAGCCTAGTTCTTAATTTGAAGGGTAACGGAAGATTGTAGTGAATCTTAGCATGATAAGCTTTATGATCATATCAACATGGCTATCAGTAGGGCAGAAATAAATAAAAGGACTTGCTATGATACATTGAGCAGGTCCTTTTTTGGTGTACCTATCACTTTATTCATCTTCAATAATATAACCCTGCCCAAGTGACTTGCTCTCAAAACCAGCCATATGACGACCTTGATAGCGTATAGGTTGATGACCGGCTATAATAATCATATTTTGCGTATCAGATGTTCCTTCAGCCGGAAGAGCAAAACATTCGATATACGTATACACTTCACACAATGTAGTGTATATCGCATTAATGATCCGATCATGATTAGCTTTACCAATCAGATTAATCATCAAATATCCTGTATCATGTAACTTGGTAGCCGTCATTTGAAAAAATGATCTAGAGATTAAATGTTGAGGAGTGCCTGCTGTCGTAAAAGCGTCTAAAATAATATAATCATACTGGTGATCATTTTCAGCCGATAATAATACTCTTCCGTCTCCGATCTGGACATTATCCAGTGTGTAATGAAAATAAGTCTGACTTAGCTCAAGCACCAGCGGATCAATTTCAGCAATGCGAAATGACTTGGTCGGATAGTGACTCGCAATCGTTCCTATGCCATGCCCGATAACAAAGACATCTTGAAACTCTGAATTGTTAAGCTCCATCAGATGAATCATGGCACGCGGATACTCAAATAGAATCCGATCAGGATGCTGAAGATCAATCGCACCTTGTATGTCTTCATTAGCAAATTGAAGAATCCGAAAACATCCTTTTTCATTATAAAACTCATTAGTTTCATATACAGAAAGTTGATTTTCTTTTTGAAATAATAGTTGCAAAATAGTATGCTCCTTACTGAATTAAGTGATCAATTATGTGGCGGAAAAAGGATAAATAAACACTCTATAATCATAACAAATTGTGCAATATGGTTCATTATACATATAGTTGGTGAATCATAGAATAGAACAAGCTAACATTAAAAAATACATTTTTGGAGGTTACCATCATGGCTAAAATTGCTGTCGAAAAACCATTTGACGATATTAAAGAAGTATTGGAAGGAAAAGGTCATCAAGTTGATCTTGTAAATAGTGATCAAGAACTTAAAGGATACGACGTTGGTGTAGTTCGTGTCCAAAATGATGGGGATACAGGATTGTATGATTTCCCGATCGTTAGTGTAGAAGGTTCATCTATCGATGAAGTAGTTGCACAAGTAGAACGCTATCTCGAACTATCTAAATAAGCAATCAATAGATTTGATAACCAACTGATCCTTTATCCAAAGGGTCAGTTTTTTTGTTCACTTTTGCTGCTTATTGACACGTACAATCGTTTGTCTTATATTGTTAACTAACATACTAAAACTATTATTTTTTCATAATATGCAAATAAATGGATATAGAAAATATCGAATTTTATTTAGGTATTATTAAGTTTACATCAAATGTTAAATCGCTTTAAGTTACCCATTTTACACAAAAAGACATTTACTTAACAGGCAAGTTATTTTATCTTTAATTATAGCGAATCTTTTGATGATATCTAATCGTTGTTTCGGCACGTTACATAAAATCAAAAGAAAATATGTAAAAAATTTCGTAGTGTACATAACAGTAGACGACCTGGGAGAGCTATGCCTTCGAGGGCGTTTTTGTCTCAAAATCAAGCCAATCAACCAACATAGACGGGAGGTAGCAGATGAATAAAAAAAACGTACTTATGTTTTCTGGTCAAGGTTCTCAATATTATCAAATGGGAAAAAAGTTATTTGATCAAGATCAGCAGTATCGTCAGATTATGCTTGATTTGGACAAAATAGCGATAGATATGATAGATATTTCTATTGTACATACGATTTACAATAATGAATTTCGGAATAGTCCGCAATTCACACGTACGTTGCTATCTCATCCTGCTATTTTTATGGTTGAATATGCACTGGCACAAGTATTAATTACACGCGGTATCCAAGTCGATTATGTGTTAGGCAGTAGCCTGGGTGAATTTGCAGCGGCTACTATTGCAGGTGTATTCGATGCTCCTACCGCTCTTACATGTGTTATTCAGCAAGCAAAATGCTTTGAACAATATAGCTCGTCCGGGTCTATGTTAACTGTGTTATCTTCTGTTGCTATCTATGATCAACTACCACAAATACAATATTGTACACTGGTGTCCGTCAACTATGATGGGCATTTTGTTATTTCTGGACCTGTAGAGAAATTAGCATCTATTCAGAAATATCTTGCTCAACAATCGATTGCTTGTCAGTTATTACCTGTATCTTTTGCTTTTCATTCATCTGCGATTGATTCAGCAGAGTCATCTTATTTATCATTTTTAAAAACGATATCATTTCAAAAGCCAACATTGCCTTATTTGTCCTGTATGCAAGGAGGTCTCATTACAGCGATTCAACCCGATCATTTCTGGCAAGTAGCAAGGCAACCTATTTTGTTTCAACAAACTGTTCGACAGATTGAATCTTTAGGGTCACATCTGTATATCGATAGTAGCCCTGGTGGTACATTATCAGCTCTGGTCAAACGCAATCTAGATACTTATTCGTTATCATCTACATCGAGCATACTAGCGCCTGCTGGAGATGAGATGGTGAATATAGAGCGTCTGTGCAATCAAATAAATAGTGATGATGATTCAACACCTTATTCAACTGTACCGTCTCAACCACAAGGAGGAGAAAAGCTTATGAGAGCATATGTATTTCCAGGGCAGGGTTCACAATTTAAAGGTATGGGCAAAGAATATTTTGCTGAATTTCCAGATTTAGTTGCTCAAGCTGATCAAATCTTGGGTTATTCGATCGAAGAACTTTGTCTGAACGATCCTCAAAAACAAATCGGACATACCGCTTTTACTCAACCTGCATTATATGTTGTAAATGCACTGATGTATTACAGCATGATCAAAAAGAATACAATTCCTGATTACGTGGCTGGACATAGTCTAGGTGAATTTAATGCGTTACTAGCAGCAGAGGTGTTTGATTTTGCAACTGGTCTAAAAATCGTACAATACCGGGGCGCACTTATGGGAGAAGCTAGCGGTGGCGCAATGGCAGCGATTGTCGGATTAGATCAGAGCAATATCGAACGAATTGTCAAAGAGCACAGATTCCATACTATCGATATAGCGAATCTCAATACCCCTTCACAGATTGTGATCTCTGGTCCTAAAGATGATCTGGTACAAGCACAAGCGATATTTGAACAACAGGGGGCTACGAACTATGTAATGCTCAAAGTCAGTGCAGCGTTTCACTCTAGATATATGGCAACTGTACAGCAAAAATTTGCAGCGTATCTGGATCAATTTGATTTCAATATGCCTGCTATTCCTGTTATTTCAAATGTATATGCTAGACCTTATCAATCGAATAATCTGCATGAATGTATGGTTCAACAAATCACTTCGTCAGTACAGTGGACAGATAGTATACGTTATCTGATGGGAAAAGAAGTAAATGAAATTATCCAAGTCGGCCCTGGAAAAGTAGTCACTAATATGGTGGCAGCGATTCAGCGAGATGCTAGCCCATTAATTGTAGAAGAAGATACGGTAGAACAACCGCATGAAGTGAATGTACCAACCGTACCTCGTTATGATGCTTCTACACTGGGTTGCAATGAATTTAAAAAGGAATACAATCTCAAATTGGCTTATATTGCAGGGGGAATGTATGGTGGCATAGCGTCTGTATCTATGGTGAGTACATTGGCTAGCTACGGTTGCCTTGCTTTTCTAGGAACCGGTGGGTTAACGATAGAACGGATTGAAGCAGACATTATTGCTATCCAGCAAACTCTTCAGCATAGAGAGTCATACGGGGTTAACTTTTTACATAATCAAGTTCAACCAGATATGGAACAACAATTGGTTGAACTTTTGTTAAAACATC
Organism: Paenibacillus sp. KACC 21273; assembly: GCF_028736095.1. NCBI lineage: Bacteria > Bacillati > Bacillota > Bacilli > Caryophanales > Paenibacillaceae > Paenibacillus > Paenibacillus sp. KACC 21273. The sequence continues at coordinate 2,914,209 of NZ_CP117876.1, read as the reverse complement.
AAGTGAATATTATAGAAGCCAAAGGATTTTTAACGATAACACCAGCGCTTGTGTATTATCGTGTATCTGGATTATCACTTGGTTCGAACAGTGAAATAAAAACAGCTCATCGCATTATTGCTAAATGTTCACGTCCAGAGATAGCGACTTTATTTATGAGCCCGCCACCTCAACATATACTGGATCAATTGGTACAAAGTCGACATATTACAGCAGAACAAGCTCAATGGGCAAAACAGATCCCGATGGCAGATGATATCTGTGCAGAAGCAGATTCAGGGGGTTATACCGATAGTGCAGTCATGATGACGTTGTTGCCATCGTTGTTAAGCCTTCGAACAGCAATCATGAAGCAGTACTCCTATCGCAGAAAAATAAGAATAGGTGCTGCTGGAGGGATCGGTACACCTGAAGCAGCAGCGGCGGTGTTCGTGATGGGAGCCGATTTTATTTTGACAGGATCGATTAATCAATGCACGGTCGAAGCGGGAACCAGTGCGATGGTCAAAGAATTGCTTCAGCAGATCAATGTCCAGGATACCGAATATGCACCTGCTGGAGAAATGTTCGAATTGGGAGCTAAAGTGCAGGTGCTAAAAAAGGGATTGTATTTCCCGGCACGTGCAAACAAATTGTATGAATTGTATCGCCAGTATAATGCGATTGAAGAGATAGATGAGAAGACGAAAACAAGGTTACAAGAACAATATTTCAAAAAGAGTTTTACCGATATTTATGCTGACGTTAAACAAACGTACAGTGCACAAGAGATTGAGCGTGCAGAGCGTAATCCCAAAGCCAAAATGGCGTTATTATTCAAATGGTATTTTACGTATTCTACCGAATTGGCATTACGTGGTGATCGGGACTCCAAAGTAGATTATCAAGTCTATTGCGGACCGGCATTAGGTGCTTTTAATCAGTGGGTACAAGGTACTCTGCTAGAGCACTGGCAACAAAGACATGTAGACCAAATCGCAGACAAGTTAATGAAAGAGACTGCCGATTTATTAAATCATCGCTTGCTTCATAGCTTTTAACTACAACTTATTCTAGCGCGAAGGAGCCAAATGAATGCAGATAAATACAGATGTATTGATTGTCGGTGGTGGAATAGCAGGTGTCTCATTAGCTCTGGCGATGGGCAAAAAAGGTCATGATGTGACTCTAGTAGAACGGGTAAAACAATTTAAACCTATCCCTAAAGGGGACTTTCTACAGCCGGTGACGATAGAGTTGTTAAAAGGATTGGATGTTCTTCCGGAAATTCGTAAACACTGCGCGCTAGTCACCAAAGTTCATTATGGAACAGTAGGCGGAATACGCTGCTTTTCAGGAGATTACAGTACGATGGATATTCCTATTCAATATGCACTAAATGGAGATCATCATAAAATTCATGAAAGTATATTTAATGCAGCAATCGCGCTTCCTAATGTTCACTTCTATGCTGGAGTCAATGCTCAACAGCTATTATACGATAATGGCAAAGTCATCGGGCTCGAAGCAACAACCGATGGAGAACCAATGACTATTCATAGCAAAGTTGTAGTAGGATCAGATGGCATCAAGTCAAAGATTCGAGAACAGTTAGGGCTCAAACACCATTTATATCCTTACGAAGAGAAAAAAGCTAAAATGTTTGCTTTTACTTTTCATATGGACGAAGATCCACCAGCAGAAGCCAGTTTCTTTTTTGGAAGTGGCGTAAGCTGTGGAGTATTTCCATTGCCTAATAAGCGTACACGTGTATATCTCGCCCTTCGTAAAGAGCTGTGGCAGAGTATCAAAGATGATGGGATTGATTCGTTACGCCAACTACTGCTATCGCTTTGTCCGCATCTTCAGCAGGAATTAACACAGATAACAGATTTTAAACAAGTGCAGTCGATTCCGGCATTTTATCTAGATACAGATAAATGGGCGGTAGATGGAGCTGTTCTGTTGGGGGATGCTTGTCATGCATTAAGTCCTGCACTGGGGCAAGGAATGAATCTGGCGATTCAAGGTGCTATGGAGCTTAGTGAAACGTTGACTACAGCATTATCGACTGAAAATTATTCGGAGTCGATGTTGCGTTCTTATGAAAAGAAAAGACGTAAATATGTAAAATTAATTCAGCAAAATAGTACAGCTCACACATTCTGCTGGTTTGTTAAAAATAGTTCGTTTATCAAATTACGCAATGCGGCTTTTCGTCGTATGGGTCGTTGTCCTAATCTTCTAGAAGCTCAAATGCTAACAACATCGGGATATAGTGATAAGTCACCATCGTTTTCCTATTTGCTTCGTTTTGCAGGTATTATGAAACCTTAATTTGACGGAGGTGAAGAGTAATGGAATCGAAAAGAACCGATATCGCTATTGTAGGGATATCTTGTCGTTTTCCCGGTGCGAATGGGTATGAACAATTTTGGAACAATCTCGAAGCAGGAGTCAATTCTATTCAAGAAATCCCCACCGATCGTTGGAATATTCAAGACTATTACTCTGCCGATGTACTGGAAGCAGGCAAAACCAATAGTAAATGGTGTGGAGCGATCGATCATGTGTACGATTTTGATCATCGATTTTTCAATATTTCGCCACGTGAGGCAAACAATATGGACCCTCAGCAGCGATTATTGCTAGAAGAAACATGGCATTGTATTGAAGATTCAGGTATTCCATTATCACTATTGCAACAACAAATCACTTCGGTCTACGCAGGTATTATGTCGGCTGATTATTTACAAGAGATCAGCAGTCTGGATCAGCAAGACATCGATAGTTACGCTTGTCTAGGTACATATGAAAGTCTGTTAACCAATCGAATATCTTATATTTTGAATTTAAAAGGGATAAGTATGCCTATTAATGCAGCTTGTGCTTCATCACTGGTGGCTGTCCATGAAGCCAGATGTGCATTAATTCATGGTGATTGTGATTATGCTATCGCTTCGGCTGTGAATCTAAATCTTCATCCTATGAAATATGTTTCTTTTGCTCAATCTCGAATGCTTAGTTCAGATGGTCAATGCAAAACATTTGATCAACAAGCGAATGGGTATGTGCCTGGCGATGGGGTTGCAGTCCTTTTGTTACAACGACTAGATCAAGCGGTAGCGGACGGGAATCATATCTATGGAGTGATTCGGGGATCGGCTGTGAATCATGTCGGGAAAAGCGTTTCTTTAACTGCTCCCAAAATGGAATCTCAACAACAAGTTATTCAAGCCGCTTATCAATCTGCTGGTGTAAAAGCATCGACTATCAATTATATTGAGGCTCATGGTACTGGTACATCGCTAGGCGATCCGATAGAAATCGAAGCTTTAACTCAAGCGTTTCGTACAGATACTTCAGATAAGGGATATTGTCAGATTGGTTCGGTCAAAACCAATATCGGACATCTTGAAAGTGCAGCTGGAATGGCTGGGATCATTAAAGTGTTAATGATGATGAAACACCAAAAGATACCGGCTTCTCTAAATATCAAAACACTGAATCCGATGATCGATTTTGACTCTACTCCATTTCAAGTCACTACAAAATGTAGTGTATGGGAACGAGTTGATACAGATCAACCTTTGCGAGCAGGAGTAAGTTCTTTTGGATTTGGCGGTGTTAATTCTCATATTTTGTTAGAAGAATATACGTCTGCTCCTGCTCATGAGGTTGTAGAATCATCACTCTCTACACCTGTCACTCAATTCATTCTATTATCTGCCAAAACGATTCAAAGTCTTGAGCAATTGATTGACCATTGGAAAAACTGGATCGAGCATATCGAGGAAAAAGAGTATTCATTTCATGATATATGTAGAACACTTTTACATGGGAGAGAATCTTTTGCTTATCGAGTAGGCAGTATCGTATCTTCTATCAGTGATATCAAAAAATGGCTACAAACGGCTGCTTCGCATATTATCAAAGCAGATCAACCGTATTGGAGCTTGGATACAACATGCTTATCATGGAGAGGTTATGCTGATATTCAATCAAGTTCTATGTATAGTTCTCTGCATAAGCAAAAACAAGAAGAAACGTTAAATATTCTTCGACAGATTACCGAAGATCCTAATCAAACTGAAGGTTATTATCAAGAAGTATGGCTTGATAAAGATATCGAATTATATACATTTATAAGTGGATATAGTTATGCATATACGTTAATCGAATTAATTACATCACCAGAACTCGTGACAGCATTTGGCAAAGGAACATGGATCGGTCTTGCTATTAGTAAAGTTTTACCTATTACAACGATTATGAATCTGTTACTTCATCAAGCAAATCAAGAAGAGATGGTGCTTAAGCGTCCTTCTATTCCTTTATATACAGGGAATCATACCTATATCGCACCTTTAGTATGGGATGCTGCATATGTTCAATATCTATCCAATCAATTATCAGAACTTGCGCAATATGAGCAGATATCACGTATTCAACAAGAACATATCAACAAAGCTAAAATGTTATATGTTCATCAGTATACGTTTAGATCATTGCTAGAAGAATGGAATAAGATTATACAAGAAAAATATAAAATCGATATTATAAAATGGATGATTCAAGATAAACCAATGACATGTGATTATCCAATCGCTCAGATTAATATGATGATACTGTTAAGTATTGTGTATTCCTTACGCAAATTGAAACAAAAATGGAATCTATCCGAGCGATATACGTTTGATCATAAAGCATGGCAAGAATGTATAGATTTATTAGATGATGAGATGCTTAGCAAGCAAGACGCATTGGAACTTATTATGCATACTAATCTGGATGCTGAGCGTATAGCCCATTCATTGTCGCAACAACCAAATCAAATCAATAAACAACATGATTATTCTATACTTTATGCGCATAATCATACGCTTACTGAAATAGATCATCCTTCTGACTGGTTGTCTCAGCTAGTGTATACAGAGTATGAGTCATCTGCATTGGTAGAAGAACTACTTGCAGATCACATGATAACTAACAAACAATGTGTTATCCATTTAAACGGTTCTTATACAGAACAGTTATTACAATTGTGGCTACATGGTATTGATATTCGCTGGGATGTATTTTATAAAAATCAATCTTACACCAAAGTGAGCTTACCTTTATATGCCTTTCAACGTACTACATTTCGACTGCAAGCCAATACCAAAACAAAGCAAAAATCGATACAAAATGAGATGACTTCACATCCGATGGTACAGCAAAATCAATCAACAGCAGATCGTATTGCTTTTCAATCTACATTTACAGGAGAAGAATTCTTTTTGTGGGATCATCGGGTACAAGGGGTTGCTGTGTTACCTGGTGTAGCTTACTTGGAAATGGCTGTTGTAGCTCTTCAAAAAGCGAGCGGGATGTTAACCAAAGTTCAGACTGGCTTTGTCTTGAACCATGTAACATGGACACAACCTATCTATGTTACAGACCAAGCAATTGATGTACACATCTATCTGTATTCAGCAACACAGGAACAATTACGTTATGAGATTGCTATAGAGCATGATGATTCTAGTCTTTCTGTATGTGGTCATGGCATGGTTATGCTGAAGAACTATTCGGAATCTCAGCTATTAACTATTGATCCTGAAGAACTTCAGCAGTTATCTACACAACAACAATGGGATGCTACAACTTGCTATCACCAACTGGATCAATGGGGTCTGAATTATGGTGATAGTCATCAAGGTATCGATCATGTATGGATAGATAAGCAACAAGCCGTAGCCAAAATAAATCTGCCAGCGAAGATAGAAACTACGCTATCCGATTATATATTGCATCCGGCGATGCTTGACTCGGCATTACAAGTTGCTATTTTATTTACAATGTCTCAACAGGATACACATTTGAAAGGAAAACCTCAGTTACCTTTTGCTTTGGAAGAGTTAGAGTATATTCAAGCTTGTACAACGACAATGTGGGTATGTATTCGTTGGAGCGAAGGCAGTAGTGCTCAAGACAAAGTGCCAAAGTTAGATATAGATCTTTATAATGATTCAGGGCAACTATGTATACGCATATCAAAATATACAGCTAGAACATTAGAAGGACAATTATTAGAGTCATCCCGAGTACCAGCACTGACTGAATTACCTGAACAGGTAACAATGTTTGTACCGGTGTGGGATACCTTGTCGGTAGATGAAGTTGTAGGCTTAGAACATACTGCAATACATCAACAAAAAATGCTGGTGATAGGAAGTTCTGATATGCAGTGGATCGCTCTTTCTTCTAATTATCCAAATGCTATACGCTGGGAATGGAAAACAGATCAGAATATTGAGTCTATCTATCAGTCGTTACTTCTTTATGGTCAGATCGATCATATAGTATGGATAGCTTCTGGTATTTCATCAGATGTAACTCATAGTGAAGCGATTATATATGGACAAGAACAAGGTATAATTCAGCTTTTTCGTCTAATCAAAAGTTTATTTCAACACCATGATAATCGTCATGTATTGGAATGGACAATAGTCACTATGAATACGCAACGGGTATCGCCTTCTGAACAAGTTAAACCTATTCATAGTAGCATTCACGGCTTAATAGGTTCACTGGCTAAAGAAATAAAAAATTGGCATTTTCGTGTAGTTGATCTTGAACAGACTGAGACGATAGACTGGCAACGTGTTTTTTCATTAACGTCTCATCCTGATGGTGATGTGATAAGTTATCGTAGATCACAGTGGCATCAACAGCAACTTATTCCGGTACAGTATACAGCTATTCAACACACTGCTTATCGTAAAAATGGTGTGTATATAGTGATCGGTGGTGCAGGAGGGATCGGCGAAGTATGGAGCGAGTACATGATACGCCATTATCAAGCAAAGATTATTTGGATCGGTAGACGTGATATCAATGAACAGATTGAAGCAAGCTTACATCATTTAGCACAGTATGGCACAGCACCTGAATATATCAGTGCAGATGCAGCTGATCCAGATGATCTAGAAAGAGTCTATCAAGAAATCATCAAGCGTTATCCTCAGATTAACGGTGTTATTCATGCAGCAATTTCTTTATTAGACAACACACTGATGCAGATGGATGAAGAGCGGTTTCGCGGAGCGTTGACAGCCAAAGTGAATGTGTGTGCCAGTATAGAACACGTATTTCAAAAAGCTAATCTTGATTTTGTGTTGTTTTTTTCTTCGATTAATGCATTTGCTAAGCCAGCAGGTCAAAGTAATTATGCAGCAGGATGTACGTTTAAAGATACATTTGCGCAATATCTAGCCACTCGTTGGACATGTGCTGTCAAAGTCATGAATTGGGGATATTGGGGAAGTGTAGGTACAGTAGCATCAAGAAACTATCGTGAACGTATGCTCAAGCAGGGAATCGGTTCGATTGAACCTCAAGAAGCGATGCAAGCATTAGAATGGTTGCTTGTTTCTCCATGTCAACAGATAGGGCTAATCAAACAAGTAGATGAACGCAATGTGTATCATATCAATGAAGAAGAACTAATGATTGTACAATGATCAGAAAAGGGAGATCTTTATGTCTGATAATGAACAACTATATGATCAACAGCAACAGTTGGATGAACTAAATCAATGGCTTGTTCAATTATTGTATGTGCAGATGCAAAAGATAGGTTATACAGCAGATATGCCTATAGCGGAGCTATTAGACTTACTTCCTAAAACAAATCAAATGTATATGAAATGGCTACAACAAACGGTAACAGTTTTTGATCAGAATTCGTTTCCTTTGCTACATGCTGATGAAGTATGGCACAACTGGACAGAACACAAAGAAAAATGGTTAAAAGATGATAACATGCGTGCCAAAGTAATTCTAGCTGAAACGATGCTCTTGTCTTTACCTGATATTTTACATGGTGATAAGCCAGCAACCGACTTGATGTTTTCACATGCTTCAATGGATTTGGTAGAAGGAATCTACAAGCACAATAAGATAGCAGATCATTTTAATCATATGGTTGCAGATCAGGTCATTGCTCAGATTCAGAAAGTAAATCAGCAAAGCAATTCCAAATCATTGCGTATTTTGGAAATAGGAGCAGGCACAGGTGGAACAAGTGCCTTATTATTTTCCAGATTAGAACCGTATACAGAATATATTGAAGAATATGCGTATACTGATATTTCCAAATCTTTTCTCAATCATGCTCGTAAACATTATGGGATTCACTACGACTATTTAACATACCATCTTCTGAATATTGAAGAATCTATGCTGAATCAGCAGATTAATATAGGTGGTTACGATCTAGTCTTAGCGACCAATGTGCTACACGCTACACGCGATATTCGTTTAACTTTACGTAATGCCAAAGCATTATTGAAAAAAGACGGTCAAATCATTATTAATGAAATTATTGAATATTCTTTGTTTAATCATGTCACTTTTGGTCTACTTCAAGGATGGTGGTTGTATGAAGATCCGGTATTGCGTATTCCGGGTTGTCCGTTGCTGACTCCTAAGCAATGGAGCAATGTACTGGAACAAGAAGGATATCAGCAGATTACGTATCCCACGGTAGAGACTGAATTTCTAGGACAACAGGTAATCACTGCTATAAGTGATGGAATTGTTCGTCAGAAAAAAGAGATTGCCACTCCTAAACAGCATGATGCAGCGAAAATGATCCAACAACCTGTAACAACAAAAGAAGTATCCAACAAAGTCACTCTGACATCAACAACACAACAATCCGAAGAGTTAGTAAAACAGAAAAGTATGGAGCACTTCAAAGTAGTCATTGGACAGATTTTGGAAGTGGAACCCGATAGTATAGATGTTAGTGAAGAGCTCGAAATGTACGGTATGGATTCTATTTTAATTATTCAATTAACAGATGAACTGAATAAAGTCATGGAAGAGCATGTAAGTAGTGTGCTGTTTTTTGAATACTCTACTATAGACTCGTTAGTCGAGTATTTTATTATCAATCGCTATCAAGCATTGATGAAGATGTTGGGAGAAAAAGTAGAGTCAGATTCCGAAGAAAGTACTGATCCTATTGCAACTGTAAATGTGCTAGAAGAGGTTATTCCTTATACTTCTACAGTGATCACAGAACCATTAGTTGAACCTGATACTGAATCTATAACATCAACTGCATCAACAGATTCACGTCAACCGGATATCGCTATTATTGGATTAGCAGGTCGATATGCACAAGCCGATGATATGGATGAATTCTGGAATCAACTACAACAAGGTAAAAGTGCTATTACCGAAATACCTACCGAGCGCTGGCAATGGCAAAATCATTACCGTTCTGAAAAAGGGCAAACTGGATTTTCTTATAGTAAGTGGGGAGGGTTTATCAAAGGTATTGATACGTTTGATCCTTTATTTTTTTATATTTCTCCCAAAGAAGCAGAACAAATGGACCCGCAAGAACGACAATTTTTACAAATTGCTTATTCTTGTATTGAAGATGCTGGCTATATTCCGCAACAATTAAGTGATTCGCAAAAAGTAGGTGTATTTGTAGGTGTGATGAACGGAAACTATCCTACTGGATCATCGTACTGGTCTATAGCCAATCGAGTCTCATATAGTTTTAATTTTGTAGGGCCTAGTCTGGCTGTAGATACAGCATGTTCATCATCGCTAACCGCTATTCATTTAGCATTAGACAGTTTGTACAGTGGCACCAGTGACTGTGCAATTGCTGGCGGGGTAAATCTGATTGTAGATCCTGTACACTATGCACGATTATGTGAAAAAAATATGCTTTCTCCTGGAGAACAATGTCGTTCCTTTGGCGAATCTGCTGATGGATTTGTAGACGGAGAAGGGGTAGGCGCTATCGTATTAAAGCCTCTTCAGCAAGCGATACAAGATGGTGATCATATCTATGGAGTGATCAAAGGCAGTATGATCAATGCAGGGGGCAAAACCAAAGGCTATACCGTTCCTAACCCGGCGCTTCAGTCGAAAGTGGTTGCCGATGCTATACAAACATCGGGTATAGATGCACGTATGATTAGTTATATTGAAGCTCATGGTACAGGTACAGCACTAGGTGATCCTATCGAAATCGAAGGGTTACGAAGAGCATTTGCTCAACATACTACAGATACGCAATTTTGTTCGATCGGTTCTATCAAGTCTAATATCGGTCATTGCGAAAGTGCGGCAGGGATAGCCGGATTAAGTAAAATCTTATTACAATTTCAACATCAGCAATTAGTACCATCGCTTCATTCTAATCGTTTGAATCCTAATATTCAGTTTGAACAGACTCCTTTTCATGTTCAACAACAGTTAACAGCATGGAATAGACCACAAATTGAACAGGATGGTTATCAAGAAGAAATACCGAGAATAGCGGGTATTTCTTCTTTTGGTGCAGGCGGAGCCAATGCTCATCTGATCGTGGCAGAGTATATGCCTGCCTCTGTTCACCAGCAACTACATGATCAGCACGAATACAATACTCCTCCTGTAGCTATTGTATTGTCTGCTCGTACAGAAGAACGATTACAGGTAATTATGGAGCGGTTACTTCAATACTTAGAACGTTCGTCTATAAATGAAAAACAATTACCGGATATAGCATATACTTTGCAGGTTGGGCGGGAAGCGATGGATTATCGTCTGGCCATTATCGTGTCATCTGTAGACGAATTGAAGGATGAATTGAAACAAAGTCTTCATTCTATCGACAAATCTACAAACACGTATAAAGGCGATACATCAAATAGCAAGCAAATCCAAGCGCAATGGTCAGACGAAGATATGCAAGCTACGATCACAACATGGATTCGCAAAAGAAAATATCCTCAATTGTTAGAACTATGGGTGCAAGGTATAGATATTCAATGGTCGTTAGCTTATAACGAGAATGATGTATTACCACAGCGAATGTCTTTACCAGTCTATCCATTTGCCAAAGAAAAATATTGGTATACGCCAGCAACAATACAATCTGCTATTGAGGTATCAGTACAATCTCAAGTTGCTTCGATAGCTGACTATATTCATCCTTTATTACACCGTAATCATTCAAGATTACAACAACAAACATTTACTTCTATATTTAATGGAACAGAATTTTTTCTAGAACATCATCAAGTACAAGGTGTACCGATATTACCAGGAGCTGCTCATTTGGAAATGGCTTTGCAAGCGATCAGACATTCTATGCCATTATCAAAAGGGTTAGATACAGAGCTACCTGTGCCTTTTGCATTAACTCATATCGTATGGGCAAATCCTGTGTCTATTGAACAATCTTCTAAGTCAGTGCATATTCATCTGCAATTAGAACATGCACAAGACTTGAGTTATGAGATTTATAGTGAACAAGATCATCAAGAACCGCTGTTATGTAGTCAGGGTAGAGCAACATTCGATATCGGATTACACAAACAAGTGCTAGATATTCAATCTATTCAACAAGCTTGTCAGTTGAAAAAATGGTCTGCTGCTGAATGTTATAAAGCTTTTGCAACGATGGGATTATCTTATGGTGTAGCTCATCAGACGATACAATATGTGTCTGTAGGTACCAATCAATTGCTCGCCAAATTATCGTTGCCAGATGTATTTGAATCTACTATACAACCGTATATTCTTCATCCTGCGTTGCTTGATGGGGCATTACAAGCTTCTATAGGATTAACGACTGGGTTTGATGGATCTATCACCTCACCATCGCTTCCTTTTGCTTTACAAAGGCTTGAAGTATTAGGGGATTGTGATACAGAAATGTGGGCACATATTCAATATAGTGCCGGTAGTCATCCCAATGATTCTATGCCTAGGTTAGATATTGATATTTGTAATCGACAAGGGACAGTATGTATACGATTAAAAGAATTTGTGACACGTCGTATGCAATCTCATCATGCTCCAACTCAGCCTTCTGATGCTATAGATACTTTGACTACAAGAAATACAGAAACAATGATGTTTACTCCGGTATGGGAGCTAATTGATAGTATTCCTACAACCAATGTATCTGAATCGATAGAAACAATCGTGTACATTAATACTCAATCTAATGTGCCAGAAATCTGGTCAGACTTTATGCCCAATATGAATATAGTCAATATAGATGCTGGTCAATCGATCGATCAGATAACCGATCGTTTATCGATATTCAGCGAAATAGATCAAGTGATCTGGTCTGCTTCATCTGAATCGATATCAGATGCACAGGAGCAACAAAGTATTGCTTCTCAACAAAAAGAAGTTCTTTTATTTTTTCGGTTTGTCAAAAGTTTGTTAGCACTTGGTTATGGAAGCCGATCGCTACATCTAACAGTCATTACTTATCAAGCACAACAGCTTGATCCATTTGACAGTATACATCCAGCACAAGCTGCATTACATGGATATATTGGATCACTTGCCAAAGAGTACAGTCACTGGCAGATTCGCCTTGTGGATATAGAAAACGAAGCACATATTCCAGTTGCAGATATAGTATCGATCGCCCCTGATCCACAAGGGAATGCTTATCTATTTCGTGATCAAGAATGGTATCATCAACAATTACTTGCTGTTGAATATGAGCAAAACCAGACATCTACGCTCTATCGTCAAGGCGGAGTATATGTCATCATCGGTGGAGCAGGCGGAATAGGCGAAGTATGGAGCGAGTATATGATTCGTACGTACAAGGCGAATATTGTATGGATAGGTCGAAAAGAACAAAATCCACAGATTCAAGCTCAGCTAGATCGCTTGGCTCGATTAGGGAGACCTCCATTATACATTTCAGCAGACGCTACCGATCTGAACCAATTGCAACGTGCATATCAACAGATCAAGCAACATTATGATCATATTGATGGAGTGATTCATTCTGCACTAGTCTTGTCTGATCGTAGTCTAGCCAATATGGATGAACACCAATTTTGCACAGGGCTTGCACCTAAATTAAATATTAGTATAAATATGGCACAGGTATTTACTCAAGAATCTTTAGATTTTATTGTATTCTTTTCTTCTTTGAATTCATTTATGAAATTACCAGGACAAAGTAATTATGTTGCTGGTTGCACGTATATTGATGCGTTTGCCCGCCAGTTATCACAGTCTTGTTCATGTGCAGTCAAAGTGATGAACTGGGGTTATTGGGGAAATGTTGGATCGGTTGTATCTCCAGAAGTACAGCAAAATATGGCAAGTAAAGGCATTGGATCTATTGAGCCACCAGAAGCCAATCAAGCGCTTGAGTTGCTTTTGACCAATACGTTAGATCAACTTGTAATGATTGAGACGATAGGACAACCAGAGTTGCCACTATGGAACAACAACAAAACGATTATGGTATATCAATAATCGTTTTGTTTGGGTTGCAATAAAAAGGAGTGCTCAGACATGAAAAACTTCAAGATGATGGAATCAGCGAATCAACAAATGGAAGCTGTCAATGAGCTTTTAATCCAATTATTATGGTGTCAATTGCATGCTGTAGGTTGCTTGGATAAAGATTTTGTCTGGAAAAAAGGAACACTATCGTTTTATCCTAAATGGTTAGTCGAAAGTATCGCTATGCTTCAAGCGCAAGTTCAATTTTTACCTGTAGATACCGATCGTTTAATCGATACGAACTTATATAAACAGATGGTCAATACCTATTGGGAGAAATGGGATCAACAACTGACAAGCTGGTTACAAAATCCTGATCTTCAAGCGCAAGTAAAGCTAGTAGACCGTATGTTACGTAGTTTGCCTTCGATTTTGCATGGAGACAAATTAGCTACAGAAATTATGTTTCCTGAATCATCTATGCATCTGGTAGAAGGGATATACAAATATCATTCGACTGCGGATTATTTTAATACTGTACTGGCAGAGTCTGTGTCTACCTATGTTGAGAAATGTGCACAAGCTGGCAAAAAAGTACGCATTTTAGAAATCGGGGCAGGTACAGGCGGAACAAGTGAAGTGGTATTTGAACATTTAAAAGTATGGGAACGTCATATCCAGGAATATGTTTACAGTGATATTTCAAAAGCATTTCTAATGCATGCAGAACAAAAATATGGCCCATCTGTTCCTTATTTGAACTATCAAATTATTGATTTGAAAAAGTCATTTGCTAGTCAGGATGTAGATCTAGGCGCCTATGATCTTATTATTGCCAGCAATGTTCTGCATACGACAAAAAATATCCGTCATACGTTACAAACTGTGAAAACAGCGCTTAAGAAAAATGGCATGTTGCTTGTGAATGAAATCACAGATAAATCGTTAATCAACCATCTCACATTTGGACTACTGGAAGGTTGGTGGGCTTATGAAGACGAAGCTTTGCGTATTAGTGGTTCACCTGCATTATCCGTGGATTCTTGGAAAAAAATATTAAAACGTGAAGGTTTTCATTCGATTACATATCCTGCCTCAGAAGCTCTTATGTTCAAGCAACAGGTGATTGCTTCTCAAAGCGATGGAATTGTTATTCATGCTAAACATACAGTAACAGAGGTGGATGTACCTCTAACTCCACCACCACAACATATCCCAACACAACAACCTGGAGAACATGCTGATATTAGTGCTGTAACCGATCAGTCTGTATACGATTTCGTTAGTGATATTGTGCGTGGAAGTATAGCAGAAGATCTCAAAATAAGTACCGATCGCATCCAGAATAATCGTAGTTTTGCTGAATATGGTGTTGATTCTATTATTGCTGTGCACTTGGTAAATGTAATCAATAAGCGAGGACAATTATCTCTACAGACTACGGTATTGTTTGACTATAACAATGTTGATTTGTTAGTAGAGTATCTGCTAGAAGAACATTCTGCTCATTTCAAACAAATGCTCCAGAATATAAAAGAATCGTCTGAAGATAATAAACAGGTACCAACGGTTGAAAAGAATACAACACCTCAAAAATTGGATACGCCTATCGAAACGTTAAAAGATTCCAATACCGATCATTTTTCGTCTGAACATCATACATTTTCAGAGAATTATACCAAAGCTCAGAATGTTTCTGCTTCATCTTTTTATCAAGTTGTACTTCATCGACCGTCCGATATCCAAGAATTATCTATTCAAGCGCAGGAAGTACCAGCACTTAAAGAAGATGAAGTTCGTATCGCTGTACGCGCGTTTTCTTTAAATTTTGGTGATTTATTAAGTGTAAAAGGGATGTATCCTACGATGCCTCCTTATCCATTTACTCCTGGCTTTGAAGCATCTGGAATTGTGGTTGATGTTGGTGATCGTGTTACACATATTCATGCTGGAGAAGAAGTTGTCTTTTTTGCGAGTGAACATATGGGTGCACATGCAACAGCTATTACATGCAAAGCATCTCAAGTATTTGTCAAACCATCTGCTCTTTCTTTCGCTGAAGCTTGTTCTTTACCGGTTGTAGCGATGACAGTTATTGCGGCTTTTCGTAAAGTACAGATCAAGCCAAAACAACGGATATTAATTCAGACTGCTACTGGCGGAGTCGGATTGATCGCTATTCAGCTAGCTAAACACTATGGAGCTGAGATCTATGCCACAGCAGGTTCACAGCACAAGTTGGATTATCTATTATCGATTGGTGTAGATCATGTGATCAATTATAGAGAAGTTGATTTTGAACAACAGATTAGACAGCTTACCAATGGTCAAGGTGTTGATATGATCCTGAATACTTTATCAGGCGATGCTTTGCAAAAAGGATTAAATAGTCTGGCTTCCAATGGAAGTTATATCGAAATCGCGATGACTGCTTTGAAAAGTGCCAAAGCGATTGATCTCTCTCAGATGGGATCGAATCAATCTTTTTATAGCTTAGACTTGAGAAAATTAAGCTTGGAGCAACCTGAACGATTAGTAGATTATTATCAGGAAATGGTCGATTGGATCGAAAAAGGAGTGATAGTTCCTCATATCGGTCAACTATTTAGATTTGATCAATTACAAGCAGCTTATCGGAATATTGAAAATCGCGAAAATATCGGCAAAATTGTAGTTACGATTCCAGAAGAATGGCAATATCAAGGCTCACCACAGAATGATCCAGTGCCGTCTTCCAATCAGGATCGAAACTCACGCGAACCTATAGCGATTATAGGGATCAGTGGACGTTTTGCAGGTTGTAATACTCCTGATGAATTGTGGGAACATTTGCAACAAGGAACAGATCTGATTCAAAGTGTATCTCGTTGGGATTTATCCAGCTATTACGATAAGGATAAACAATATTGTGATCAAGGTAGCTTTTTAGATGATATCAGCACATTTGATCCGCTATTTTTTAATATTTCAGGACAAGAAGCAATCTATATGGACCCGCAGCAACGTATTTTTTTAGAAGAATCATGGAAAGCTTTAGAAGATGCAGGTTATGCAGGTCATTCGATCAAAGAGCAAAAATGCGGTGTTTATGTAGGTTGCACCAGCAGTGATTATCAGACATTAGTGGGTGAAAATCCACCACCTCAATCGTTTTGGGGCAAAGCAGGGTCTATTATCCCTGCCCGTATTGCTTATTACTTGGATTTGCAAGGGCCTGCTATTGCTGTAGATACAGCTTGTTCTAGCTCATTAGTTGCGATTCATTTGGCTTGTCAGGCGTTATGGGGAAATGAAATTAATATGGCGTTAGCCGGTGGTGTGTTTCTCCAATCTACACCTCAATTTTATCTGGATTCTAATCGGGCAGGTATGTTATCTCTTCAAGGAAAATGTCATACATTTGATGAGAGAGCAGACGGGTTTGTTCCCGGAGAAGGAGCAGGCACGATTGTATTAAAACGTCTGCAAGAAGCGATAAATGATGGAGATCATATTTATGGTGTAATACAGGGAAGTGGAATCAATCAAGATGGTACAACTAATGGAATAACAGCACCAAGTGCCAAATCTCAGACTAGATTAGAACAACAAGTCTATGATTCTTTCGCTATTAATCCAGCTCATATTCAAATGGTAGAAGCTCATGGTACTGGAACTAAGTTAGGCGATCCTATTGAATATCAAGCATTAACAAAAGCTTTTAGCGCCTATACAAATGAACAACAATATTGCGCAATCGGTTCTATCAAAACCAATATCGGACATTTGGCGACAGCAGCAGGTATTGCCGGTGTTCTCAAAATAGTGCTATCACTGAAAAACAAACAAATTCCAGCTTCTTTACATTTGGAACACGGTAATCCAGGTATTTCTTTTGCAGACAGCCCTTTTTATGTAAATACGGCGACCAAAGATTGGGAAGTTCCAAGCGGTCAAGTGCGACGTGCGGCGATTAGCTCATTTGGATTTAGCGGAACGAATGCTCATATGGTGATCGAAGAAGCACCACAGCATTTGCAACCCTTTCATGTATCCAAAGCTGGATATCTGATCGTATTATCTGCGCGTACCGAGCAACAATTACGCCTACAAGCACAACAATTACTATATTGGAATATGAATCATACAGCAGATTGTGCTGCGATTAGTTACACGCTATTAAGTGGTAGACAGCATTTGAATCACCGTTTGGCTTGTATTGTACACAACCAGCAAGAATTGACTACATGTCTACAGCAATGGTTGGAGCAAGGACAATCTTCTCAGGTAACTGTTGGGCAAGTGAACCGAAGTGAGAACCGTGAACAACTTTCATTCAAAAAGTATGCAGAAGACTGTATTCAGAAGTGTCAACAAAGTAGACAAGATCCTTCTTATCTTGAATATCTATCTGCTGTAAAAGAAGTATTTATACAAGGATATGACGGTAATATGGGCGATATTTTTGTGAAAAAAGAACAACAACGAATACCGCTTCCAACGTATCCGTTTGCCAAAAATCAATACTGGGTTCCGACTACGCCTGCACAACAAAAAGGCTTCACCTCTTCTCAAGCAGTAGTTGTTGAATCTATTCATCCATTGATGCACCGAAATACGTCAGACTTGCAACAACAAAAATATAGTTCTACCTTTACAGGCAATGAGTTCTTTTTCCAGGATCATATTGTACAAGGTGATAAGGTCTTACCAGGCGTTGCGCATCTGGAATGGATACGCATAGCTGTTACAGAAGCAGTAGGTGGAATTGCTGAAGATCAAATGATACAACTTAAAAATATCGTGTGGGCCAGTCCTTTACGTCTGGAAGTCGAGCCATTCATAGCTCATATTGATCTATATGTCGAATCCAATGGCGAGCTGTCTTTTGAGATTTATAGCGATGCAACAGCCAATAGAGAGCGTCTTGTATACAGTCAAGGATCAGCATCTATTATAGACAATACACAGCCAGTAGCTATAGACATTGCTGATCTGCAACATCAGTATTCAATCAATCCTATAAGTGCTAAACAATTTTATGAGCAATCACAGAAAAATGGAATAGCATTAGGGAACAGCTTAAAAGGAATAGAAGTCGTCTATACAAAAACCACAAATGATCATGACGTATTGGCGCGCCTTAAAATGCCTGTGAGTCAGTTACCTGATCAGGAATCATATCAATTGCATCCTAGTATGATGGATTCTGCTTTACAAGTAGCGATAGGCTATACGATAGGAACGGTAAGCAATCCGGCATATCAAGGCAAATCTACACTTCCATTTACGTTGCAGAAGTTAGAGATATTTCAGCCATGTCTTCCAGAAATGTGGGTATGGGCAAGATACAGTGCTGGCAGTACAGCGAATGATAAAGTTCATAAATTGGATATTGATCTGTGCGATGATGAAAGAAATGTCTGTGTTCGTTTTCATGGATTTACGGCTAGAACATTAGAGCATACAGTAACATCTTCTTCACATCATCATGATTCTGTATTACTAACACCAACTTGGACAGAATATCCAGTCATATCCGACTTACAAGATTCTGTTCATAATGATAAAAATATTCATCATATCGTAGTATTATCTCCACCTTTTGCTGCTAGATATGAAGAGATTCGTACACAGTTTCCAGATGTACACTGTGTTATTTTACAAGAAGAAGAGGTTGCCTATCTCACCGAAGAAGAACAGAATGCTCATTTATTTACAAGTTGTACTGTGCAACTGATAGACCTGCTCAAACAATCGCTGTCTACTTCTTCGGAAAAGATATTGCTTCAACTGATCGTACCTAATAAAGGAAAGTATCAGATGTTACTTGGATTAGCTGCGACACTACAGACGGCTCAACAAGAATACAGCAAGTTGCAAGCACATTGTATTCAAATGAACCTTCAAGAAACAGCTACAGGGATAATAAGCAAAATCAAACAAAATCGTCATGAGTCGGTTGCAATTGTACGTTATGAAGATGAGATTCGTTATGTACGTGATTGGAAGAAGTGGGAATCTCCATTATCCAATTCTCCACAGATTCTATGGAAAGATCAGGGTCATTATTTAATTACAGGAGGCCTTGGAGGTCTTGGCTTTATTTTTGCGCAGGAGATTATTCAACAGACGCATCAAGCAACGATTATTATTGTAGGGCGTTCACCGCTGGATCATGTGATGCAAGAAAAGTTAGACCAATTACAAGATCATCAAGCTCAAATTCACTATATCGTAGCAGACATTACGATAGCAGAAGATGTGAATACTATGATGTATCAAATTCGCTCGATCTGTGGTGAATTACATGGCATTATTCATAGTGCAGGTGTCCATCGAGATCATTATATTCAGCACAAAGTAAACGAAGAAATCGAAGAAGTATTGGCTCCTAAAGTTCAAGGAACATTATTACTAGATCAAGTCAGCGCAGAGATGCAACTTGATTTTTTTGTGTTGTTCTCTTCTTTAGCTTCAGTGATAGGCAATCCCGGTCAAGCTGATTATGCAGCGGCGAATGCTTTTATAGATCTATTTGCTTCCGAGCGTAATCGCAAAGTAATCTATCAACAGCGTTCAGGTAAGACATTATCGCTTAATTTTCCACTTTGGGAAGATGGAGGTATGCAGGTAAATACCGCAGAACGTACACGAATTCAAAACAAACTAGGTATGATCCCTATGGATACTGCTACAGGTATGCAGTTATTTTATCAAGCAATGCAAAGTCAACAAGATCAGGTTGTCGTGATGTATGGGGATACGGATAAGCTTCAATCGTTATTACAACCTGCTAGATCAAAACGATTAACGAAGCAGGATACATCTACTGTTCCGCATAATGATCAAGATACATCGATACAAGAGCAATCAATCAATACTAAAGCTGAAACCAACCAGACTATACTGATCGAGAAAATGCAGTCTGCTCTAATTCATATCGTTTCTCATATGCTGAAAGTAAGTCCAAAAGACATTTATCCTGATGTCGAGTTAAGTGAATATGGATTTGATTCGATCTCATTTACAGACTTCTCGAACCAGTTAAATGATAAATATCAATTGGACTTAACGCCAACTGTCTTTTTCGAGTATTCAACTATTTATACATTAGCCAGACATTTGATAACTTCGTATTCAGAACAGTTAACATCTATATTTATGCCAAATGTTCAAAGAAAAACGTCTGTTGCTTCGGATTCGGCGAAAGTAGTAAATACCGAACTTGACCAAAAAGTGAAATCGACCAAGAGTGAGGCAATTGCTCAAGCACGCTCACGTTTTCAAAAGGCAGCAGAACCAGTACATGAACCTGTCTCTTCTACAGAAACAGATCAAAGTCTAGACCCTGTAGCGATTATAGGCATAAGCGGTAGATTCCCGATGGCAGACGATATTCATGAACTCTGGGAAAATTTAATAGAAGGTAAAGATTGCATTTCCGAAATTCCTGCGGATCGTTGGGATTGGAAAGCTTATTATGGTGACCCGTATCAAGAAAAGAACAAAACAAATATCAAATGGGGAAGTTTTATAGACGGAGTAGCCGATTTTGATCCGATGTTTTTTGGTATTTCTCCTCGTGAAGCAGAATTAATGGACCCACAACAGCGTCTAATGATGATGTATATCTGGAAAGCGATAGAAGATGCAGGTTATGCACCTTCTACTCTGTCCGGTAGCAAAATGGGGATTTTTGTAGGTACTGCTAATAGTGGGTATAGTCATCTTCTATCTCAAGCAGATACAGAGATTGAAGGATATTCATCGACAGGTAGTGTATCATCTGTAGGACCGAATCGAATGAGCTTTTTTCTAAATGTCAATGGCCCGAGTGAACCTATCGAAACAGCATGTTCAAGTTCTCTTGTAGCTCTTCATCGAGCGGTACAAGCGATTCATAACGGAGATTGTGATACCGCAGTAGTAGGTGGAGTCAACACTATTCTTGATCCTGATTATCATATTAGCTTTAACAAAGCAGGCATGTTAAGTCAGGATGGTCGTTGCAAAACGTTTTCGGATCAAGTTAACGGTTATGTGCGCGGAGAAGGCGTAGGGATGATTTTTGTCAAACGCTTAAAAGATGCCGAGCAAGCAGGCGATCATATCTATGGATTGATTCGTGGTACAAATGAAAATCACGGCGGAAGAGCTACCTCGTTGACTGCACCTAATCCAAGAGCTCAAGCTGATTTGATCAAATCAGTCTATAGTCGTGCTCATATTGATCCGGCAACGATCAGCTATATTGAAGCTCATGGAACAGGTACTCCACTAGGTGATCCGATTGAGATCAATGGTCTGAAGATGGCATTCAATGAATTAGGTTATGATGCTACGCTGAATACAGCCACATGTGGATTAGGATCTATCAAGACCAATATTGGACATTTGGAATTAGCAGCCGGTATTGCAGGAATCATTAAAGTGTTATTACAAATGAAATATAAAACACTGGTAAAAACAGTACATTTTGAACAGCTAAATCCTTATATCCAACTAGATCAGAGTCCATTTTATGTGGTGGATACAAACCGACCGTGGACACCTTTAGAGGATCAAGAAGGAAATATATTGCCACGTCGAGCAGGAGTTAGTTCGTTTGGATTTGGCGGTGTGAATACTCATGTATTGGTGGAAGAGTATATATTTTCTTCTACAGATCAAGTTATAGCAACTAGATATGA
Source organism: Paenibacillus sp. KACC 21273 (assembly GCF_028736095.1). Lineage (NCBI taxonomy): Bacteria > Bacillati > Bacillota > Bacilli > Caryophanales > Paenibacillaceae > Paenibacillus > Paenibacillus sp. KACC 21273. Next base: position 2,892,292 of record NZ_CP117876.1, on the reverse strand, counting down.
AGAACCAGTATGTATTGTATTATCTGCACGAACTGAACAACGTTTACGAGAACAAGCCAAGCAATTACGAACAGCTATGCAGTCTGATCAATATACTGATCATGAGTTAGAGCGGATTGCTTACACATTGCAAGTCGGTAGAGAAGCGATGGAAGAAAGGTTGGCTATGCGTGTCTCTTCGATCAACGAACTTGTCACTCTATTAAATAAATATATTGAGCAAGATGATTCTTCATGGAACGAGGATATTTATACTGGACAAGTTAAACGAGATCAGGAAGTGCTTGAATTTCTAACAGCAGATGAAGATATGCAAGAAACCGTACAACGCTGGCTCGAAAAAGGCAAATATCATAAATTGTTAAAACTATGGGTGAAAGGGATGGATATTGATTGGTCAACCTTGTATATCCATCGTTCATTACAACGAATTAGTTTGCCGACCTATGCTTTTGAACGTACACGGTATTGGATTCCTAACCGATCAAAAGTAGATTCTAATTCATATGCGATAGCCAATTCATCCCATATGCATATGATCCATCCATTGCTTCATCATAATACATCTACACTGACTCAGCAGAGATTCACATCTACATTTACAGGGGAAGAATTTTTCCTGAAGGATCATGTGATTAAAGGTCAGAAGATATTACCGGGCGTTGCTTACTTGGAAATGGTACGGGCTTCTGTCGTACAAGCGATGGAACTTACTAAGCACGATCTATCGATGATCGTTTTGCAAAATGTCACCTGGGTACGTCCGATAGCTGTAGATCAGCAACCTGTACAGATTCATATTCAGTTGATCCCGCAAGAGAATCAGCTACTGAATTATGAAATCTATAGTCAGCAAGAGGATATGCTAACTACTCTGTATAGTCAGGGAACAGTAACAGTTGTTCCAACTGAAAAAGAATACAAAGAAATCAATATCGCTTCTCTTGTTGAAAGTTGTGACCAGCACAAGATTACAGCAGCAGAATGTTATGCTTCTTTCCAACAAGTAGGGCTCTCATATGGCCCTGCTCAACAAGCTATACAAAACATCTATATCGGACATCAGCAAGCGATCGCTCAATTGTTATTACCATCAACGGTATCACATACAGCAGAACAATATATATTACATCCAAGTATGATGGATGCCGCTATTCAAGCATGTATCGGATTACCTTCGCTAGGATATGAATCGGTGACTCCATTTGCTTTGGATCAAATGAACATATATCAACCTTGCACATCTAAAATGTGGGTCTGGGTACGTTATCAAGATACGGTAGAACATCAGAGTTCTTTGGACAAAGTAGATATCGATCTCTATAACGAACACGGACAGATCTGTATTGAGATCAAAGGTCTGAATATTATTCATTTAAGCCCTAATCAAGATCAGCTACAGCATACTGATAGCGCTCCATCTGTCGGTGCATTGATGCAATATCCTGTATGGGATAGTGTTATTCCTGAATATACAGCCTCTCATATGGAGTCTTCAACACATATTCTATGCATAGGAGAGAGTCCAGCATTGTGGTTGAATCTCATTCAGGATTATCCACATATCCGCTATGCACAATTAGCAATAGATGCCGATGTCGAGCAGATCGTTGCTCTGTTAGAAAAAGAACCTGCAATCGATCATATCATATGGTCTGTACCTAATACCGTTCAACTTGATCTTTTACATGTGCCTGTACAGCAACCTGCTAAAGGAATATTACAAGTGTTCCGCATATTGAAATCATTGTTGCAGTTAGGATATGGAGAAAAAGATCTATCATGGACTATTGTGACTGCACAGACGCAATCCTTATCCATAGCAGAAAAGGCTTATGCAGAACATGCAGGGATTGCAGGTCTGGTCGGTTCTATGGCCAAAGAATATTCAAATTGGAATATCCATCATGTGGATTTGGAAGAGAATATGAATGTGGTTGCTCATGATATATTGACTTTACCTGTTGATCCGGAAGGCAATACATGGATGTATCGTGAACATCAGTGGTATCGTCAACAGTTAATGGTAGTTGATGCCAAAGAAGAATCATCCACTTATTTTCAACAGAATGGAGTCTATGTTGTTATTGGTGGAGCAGGTGGAATTGGTGAAGTATGGAGTCAGTATATGATTCAGACGTATAACGCACAAATGATCTGGATAGGTAGACGACCACTGAATTCACAAATTCAAGACAAGATCGATCGCTTAGGTCAGCAGGGAATCGCACCTCTCTATATCACTGCCGACGCATCTGATCTACAAAGCCTAACAGAAGCTTACCGAATGATTAAACAATCGTATTCGTCGATTAATGGGATTATCCATTCGGCAGTAGGAATTATGGATGCTAGCCTGAGTCATATGGAAGAAGATCATTTTCAAAACAGTCTGTCTGCCAAAATAGATATCAGTCTTGCTATGATGCAAGTATTTGCAAAAGAACCATTAGACATTGTTCTATTCTTTTCTTCGATGAGTTCATTTAGTAAGCCGATCGGTCAGAGTAGTTATGCGGCAGGTTGTACTTTTACAGATACATTTGCGCATGAGATGAGAAGAGCATTTGAATTTCCGATTAAAGTCATGAGTTGGGGATACTGGGGCGATATTGGAATTGCGGAGAAAGTGCCTTCTGCTTTCAAGCAACGATTAATACAATCAGGAATAGGATTTATAGAGCCGTCTGAGGCTATGCAAGCTGTTGAATATCTAGTGGGTAATCCTATCGATCATATGGCTTTTATTCATACGACTCAACCGGATGCAGTCCTCAATACACATTCAGATGAGAAATTATGGATTGCACCGAAAGTGGAAGCTGTTGCTATAGAATCATTACAACGTGGTCATACGGATGATTCTAAGGTAAATTCTCTGATACAAACGATGCAAATATTTGATCGAGAATTAGAAACATTGTTAGCGCATCTATTGTATGTTCAGTTACAACAGGCACAGTGCTTGGAGCATAATAATAATATTGTGCCTGTATATGAACGCTGGCTAGAAAGCAGTCGATGGATATTAAAACAAAAAAATATAGATGATTCCTATGGAGCTATTGAACAGATGTGGAGTCAATGGCAACAGAGAAAAGAAGTATGGAGTCAGCATCCTGATCTACAAGCACAAGTGGTATTGGTAGATACGATGTTGAAGCATCTTCCTGATATTATTCAGGGTAAGGTGTTAGCTACAGATATTATGTTCCCGGATGCTTCGATGTCTTTACTTGAGAATTTGTATAAAAACAATGCGGTTGCAGATTATTTTAACGAAAAGCTAGCAGATACTATTGTGTCTTATATTCAAGCAAGATTGCAAAATGATCCATCTGCGTCTATTCGTATCTTGGAAGCAGGAGCAGGTACCGGAGGAACAAGTGCTATCGTCTTGAAAAAATTAAAGCCTTATACAGACTCTATTGCAGAATATGCATATACAGATCTGTCGAAGGCTTTTTTGAATCGAGCAGAAATGATGTTTGGTCAAGATTATCCTTATCTTAACTATCAGCTATTTAATATTGAAAAACCAGCGCAAGAACAATCACTAGCGATAGGTAGCTATGATATCGTTATTGCTGCAAATGTGCTACATGCTACACAAAATATTAAACGTACATCCAAACATATTCATTCTCTTTTAAAACAGAATGGATTGTTATTGTTAAATGAACTCAATCGTAGCACATTGTTTAGTCATCTTACTTTTGGATTGTTAGAAGGTTGGTGGATGTATGAAGATGCTTCTATACGTATTCCAGGATCGCCTATACTAGATCAACATCACTGGCGTAACACTCTTGAATATACAGGTTTTCATACAGTGACATTCCCTGCGCAATATGCTGAACCGTTAGGGCAACAAATTGTTGTAGCAGCTAGTCATGGATTGATTCGGTTACCACGATCTCAATCAAGTAATCCTATATATGACAGTAAAAATCACAAGGCAGAGGAACGAGTCCAGACCATAGATACTACATCTACAGCCAAAGAGATCTATCATTCACAAGAACAAGAACAAAAGCAAGAAAAGATTTATGTGAGTGCTAAGCCAGCTACTCCAGAACCGATTACTGAAGAAATACTACTGCAACACAGTAAGCCTTATTTTCAACAATTAATCGGGGAACTCGTCAAGCTTCCTTATGAACAGATTGATATCTCAGAACCGCTAGAGAAATACGGGATTGATTCTATATTGATAGTGCAGTTAACCAATAAGCTTCGTAAACATTTTGATCCGATTAGTAGCACTTTGTTTTTTGAACATCAGTCTTTGGTAGCGCTTATCCAGTATTTTATAAAAGAACATCAGCAACAACTGATTGAATTATTGGAGATTAAGCATTCTCCTGCAACAACCGTATCTGCAACTGCATCGTTCACTAACGATAGCTCTCAAGTGATTGCAGATAAAAATTATCGTCCATTAAAAATGCCTGTACAAGAAGTAAAAGCACCAGAATCAATAGCACCAGAACCAACAGTATCGCAATCAAAAGTATCACCTATAGGCCAATCAGTGGTTTCAGTTCAACCCACTCCACCGATATCGCAACAAGAGCCGATAGCGATTATTGGTATGAGTGGACGCTATCCACAAGCAGATAATTTGGAGCAATACTGGCACAACCTTGAACATGGAATAGATTGTATTAGCGAAATACCTGAAGAACGCTGGTCTATTGAAGGATTTTATAATGCTGATCGTAAGCGTGCAGCAGCTCAAGGACAAAGTTATAGCAAATGGGGCGGATTTATCAATGGATTTGCAGATTTTGATCCTTTGTTTTTCAAGCTATCGCCACGAGAAGCAATCAATATGGACCCACAGGAACGCATTTTTCTGCAATCTGTATGGGAATCGTTAGAAGACGCCGGGCATACTCGGCAAAAGCTGGCAGAACACTATCACAGCAAAGTCGGTGTATTCGCCGGTATTACCAAAACAGGCTATAACTTGTACGGGCCAGAGCTATGGAAGCAGGGAAGTGATTTATTTCCAATGACTTCATTTAGCTCCGTAGCGAATCGGGTATCATATTTGCTTGATCTGTATGGGCCTAGTAAGCCAGTAGATACGATGTGTTCTTCTTCGTTAACAGCAATTCACGAAGCTTGTGAAAGTATACGTAGTGGAGCTTGCGAATTAGCGATTGCTGGAGGGGTGAACCTATATTTACATCCATCTAATTATATTGGTCTATGTGCTCAACAGATGCTGGCAGCAGATCATAAATGCAAAAGTTTTGCAGAGCAAGCAGATGGATTTGTACCGGGCGAAGGTGTAGGGGTATTGCTACTCAAGCCACTTTCAAAAGCTATAGCAGATGGAGATGCCATTCATGCTATTATTCGCGGAACAGGTATTAATCATGGTGGCAAAACCAATGGCTATATGGTTCCTAATCCGACAGCTCAAGCTAATCTGATTCGAGATACGATGGATCAAGCAGGCATTCATGCCGAGGAAATTAGTTATATTGAAGCTCATGGTACAGGTACATCACTAGGTGATCCTATTGAAGTATCCGGCTTAACTAAAGCATTCCGTATAGATACTCAACAGCAACAATATTGTGCAATCGGTTCTGTCAAAAGCAATATGGGACATCTTGAATCAGCGGCAGGTATTGCAGGAGTCACCAAAATTATTTTGCAAATGAAACATCAAAAAATAGTGCCTACATTACATGCCAGTACACTTAATCCAGAGATCCCATTTGCGCAGACGCCTTTTGTTGTTCAGCAACATTTGTCAGATTGGAAAAGACCGCATATTCATATCAACGGTCAATCAAAAGAAGTGCCGCGTATTGCTGGAATTTCTTCTTTTGGTGCAGGTGGTTCTAATGCGCATGTCATTTTAGAAGAATATATCGCACAGCAGATTGAGCAACAACCACAGTCCGAACCTATTGATGTTCAACCAACAATGATTATATTGTCTGCTCGTCAGTCAGAGCAATTGATTGAACGTGCTCGTCAATTACTTGCTTTTGTAGAAAGCACTGTATCGTCTGAGGTTTCCTTAGCAGATATTGCTTATACTTTGCAAGTAGGTAGAGAAGCGATGGAAGAGCGTATAGCTTGGATTGTACACTCAATAGCGGATTTGAAAGAAAAATTATCATCTTTTATTCAACAACCTGAGGATTCTAGTATTCATAATTATCAAGGGACTGTGAAACGTTTATTTGATATTACGTCTGTTTTTGACTCTGAAGAACATATGCAACAGATCGTAAATGAGCATTATGTAAATGGTCAGTATGATGTTCTTTTAAAATTATGGATACAAGGTGCACCGATTAGATGGAACAAGCTCAATCGTTCTGTCACAAGCCATATCATTCATTTACCTGCATATCCTTTTGCAAAAGAAAAATATTGGTTAGCGCCTGCACAGATGAATACATTGCTACCAGAGCAAAAGGTACATTTAAATGAAGGAAAAGTAATGCATCATACGGCTTTGCATCCTTTGTTACATCGCAATACTTCTCAATTATCAGAGCAACGATTTACATCTATTTTCAGTGGTCAAGAGTTTTTCTTTGCAGATCATGTAGTGAACGAAGCCTCCATTTTGCCAGGAGTGGCTTATTTGGAAATGGTTCGCGAAGCGATTGCACAATCAACAAGTGCATCATTAGATCACAATATGTGGTCGTTAGAAAATATAATCTGGGCAACACCAATTCGTATAGAAGAAACAGAGCTAGCTGTGCATGTTGCGTTATATGCAGAAGATGAAAATCATATTCAATATGAAGTGTATACAGAAAAAGGTACTGCAAGAACGATTCATAGTCAGGGTAGAGCGGTCAAATCATCTTTAATAGATGCACCTGAACTCGATCTATCTCATATTCAACAGTCTATGACAGAAGAGATTCTACCATCTACATGTTATAAGCAGTTTGAGCAGATGGGTCTGCATTATGGAGATCGATTGCAAAGTATTACTTCTTTACAACTAGGTACAAAAGGTGTTCTAGCCAGATTGAATCTACCTGCAACGCTGGAAGATTCTTTTTCTTCCTATCTTCTGCATCCAAGTATGATGGATGGAGCATTGCAAGCTTCAATCGGTCTGATCTTCAGTGATAATACGTCAGCACCTATACCAAATCGTCCACGATTGCCATTTGCATTGGAACAGATTCGGATATTTAGTGCATGTTCTACATCGATGTGGTCTTATATTCGTTATAGCGAAGGAAGTGATCCGATGGATAAAGTACAGAAATTAGATATTGATATTTGTCATGAAAATGGAGAAATCTGTGCCAGTCTAAAAGGATTTACTAGCAAACGTTTAGAATATTCGGAAGCTTCATCATATCCTAAAGAAACTGTAATGTTAGTACCCGAATGGTTGGAGCAAGATATCGTCACAGTACCTGAAATTTCATTTCAGCAACATATGATTATGATCTGTAGTCCTTCTGCGCATATAGCTGAACAGGTTCGACAAGAACTTCCTGAAGCATTATGCATCCAGCTTGGTTGTCATGAAAGCCTACCGTTAGAACAGCGATTTGGAAAAACAGCTTTAGAAGCATTTACTCAAGTTCAACAACTGCTACAGTCCAAGCCGGAAGGTTCTATTTTGGTACAATTAGTGGTGGTGAATGATCAGGACTATCAACTGTATACTGCGCTTTCAGCTATGTTAAAAACAGCAGAGTTAGAAAAGCCGCAGTTGATTGTACAGATGATAGAATTAGACGCTTTAGCTGCTGCTTTTCATCCAGTAGACAAATTATGTGAATGTAGAGATAGTGCAGGCGATACGCATATTTCTTATCATAATCATCAAAGATATATTTCAACATGGCAAGAATTTGTTCCTAACGCCACCTCTGTAAAACAGGCATGGAAAGATCGAAATGTCTATTTAATTACAGGTGGAATGGGAGGAATCGGTTATCTGATTGCGCAAGATATAGCACAAACAGTTACAGAGCCGATTTTGATTATGACAGGTCGCTCTAGATTAGATAAAGATATTCAGATCAAATTAGATACATTGCAAGCGTATGGCGCTCAAGCTTTTTATTATGTATCTGATATTGCTAATAAAGAAGAAGTATCTGCATTGATGAACACAATTCGCATGGAATTCGGTCAATTAAATGGAATCATACACAGTGCAGGTGTGTTAAAAGATAGCTTTATGATTAGAAAAACGCCTGAAGAATGGAACCATGTGTTAGCAGCCAAAGTGAATGGAACGTTATATTTAGATCAATACAGTCAATCATTTGAGTTGGATTTCTTTGTTCTTTTCTCCTCTCTGGCAGGTGTTCTCGGCAATATAGGACAGAGCGATTATGCAACAGCGAATGCTTTTATGGATCAATATGCTCATTATCGGAATAAATTGGTCTATACCGCCAAGCGAACAGGTCATACACTATCTATAAATTGGCCTCTTTGGGAAGAAGGAGGGATGCAGATGGATACACAAAGTACTTCTTCGATGAAGCAAATGTCTGGCATGCTTCCTATCGATCATTCCACAGCTATACATGCACTACAGCAAGCGTTAGAACATGAACAATCTCAAATCGTAGTGATGTACGGCAATGGTGCACAAATTCGCAGTTTTATGGATGTGGATAAAGGAATAGAGATAGATGTACAAGATAAATATTTTTTAGAGCTGTTTGATCATATTCAAAGCGGGCAATATTCGTTAGAACAATTAGTAGAACAGCATAATCAGACAAAGCCATTTTAAAAAGAATAACGAAATGAGGTGTTACTATTGAATGAGTCATTATCACATCTGTACAACCAGATTGAACAAGGAAAGATCGATAAGGTAGAAGGTGCTAAGCAATTACAGCAATTACTTTCTACAAAGACTGAATCTTTTACACCACCTATCGAACATTCTATCGATGAAAATGTGCTAAACGATAATGAGCTTCAAGATCAAGCTGTTCAGTACCTCAAAAAGTTATTATCTTCGGTGTTAATGATGCCTGAACGACAGATTGAAGCCGATGCACCGCTCGAAAAATATGGAATAGACTCTATCATGGTTATGAAATTAACAGATCAGTTGGAAACTGTTTTTGGTTCATTGTCCAAAACACTATTTTTTGAATATCATAATCTAGAAGAATTAACAGAATACTTTTTGAAATCACATCGTAAGCAATTGGTTGAACTTTTGGGTACTGGCAAAGAACAACATACACAGATACAACCCCAGCCAAAACAATCACTTAATGCGTCGACAACACAAAGAAACATAAGAAATACAAGGTCTTCAAAAGGTTCTACTAATCTTAATCCCATAGCTGAACCTGCTAATGATTCTACAACTGCAACAAAATCTTCATCTTCACAAGCATTAGATATTGCTATTATTGGTTTAGCAGGTCGTTATCCTGAAGCCGAAAACATTTCGCAGTATTGGGAAAATCTCAAAAATGGCAAAGACTGCATTACCGAGATTCCTCAAGAACGATGGAATTACAAAGTGCACACAGAGATGAAACGTTCTACTAATGATGCGACAGTTTCTGGAAAATGGGGCGGATTTATAGAAGGAGTGGATCGTTTTGATGCACTCTTTTTTAATATTTCTCCTAGGGAAGCAGAACGGATTGATCCGCAAGAACGACTATTTCTAGAAAGTGTATATACTGCTATAGAAGATGCTGGATATACTCGTGCTAATTTATTCCGATCAACAGCGCAGTCAAAAGTCAACAAAGTAGGCGTATATGTCGGAGTAATGTATCAAGAATATCAATTGTATGGAGTAGAATCTCAAAAACGTTATAACGAACCTTTTGCCTTGAACGGTAATCCTGCATCAATTGCGAATCGGGTATCGTATTACTTTAATTTTCATGGGCCGAGTATGGTGGTGGATACGATGTGTTCTTCATCATTAACAGCGATTCATCTCGCATGCCAGAGTCTGCAAAAGCAAGAATGTGAAGTAGCGATAGCAGGTGGAGTTAACGTCTCTGTTCATCCTAATAAATATGTGATGTTAACACAGGGGCACTTTTTATCCAGTAAAGGCAGATGTGAAAGTTTTGGCGAAGGTGGAGATGGATATGTTCCCGGTGAAGGTGTAGGAGCAGCGATCCTCAAGCCGTTAGCCCAAGCTATAGCCGATGGTGATCACATTTATGGAGTGATTAAAGGAACAGCGATCAATCATGGAGGCAAAACTAACGGCTATACGGTTCCTAATCCTAATCAACAAGCAGAAGTTATTGATAAAGCAATCCAAGAATCAGCTATCGACCCTAGAAGTATTAGTTATATCGAAGCTCATGGTACAGGCACATCGTTAGGAGATCCGATTGAGATTGCAGGTCTTACCAAAATGTTTGATCGCTACACATCTGATCGGTCATTTTGTGCGATCGGTTCTGCCAAATCTAATATCGGACATTGTGAAAGTGCAGCAGGGATTGCAGGTATAACCAAAGTGTTATTGCAAATGAAGCATCAGAAACTAGCTCCTTCTATTCATTCGCAACCAGCTAATCCTAATATCGATTTTGCAAAAACGCCTTTTACAGTTCAGCATCAATTAAGTGAATGGCAACGTCCTGTGATCGCTATAGATCATGTAATGACAGAGGTTCCTTTGACTGCTGGTGTGTCTTCATTTGGTGCAGGTGGATCTAATGCGCATATAGTGATCCAAGAATATAGGTCTCCAATCGTAGCCAAACAATTAGCTGTACCTGTACAACCTGTAATGATGATATTATCTGCCAAAAATGAAGAACGATTAAAACAAGTCGTTCTTCACTTCATTCATCACCTAGCAGAACACACGTATACTGATCAGGATTTGGCTGATATAGCATATACGTTATGTACAGGTAGAGAAGCGATGGATATTCGCTTAGGCATCGTGGCTTCTTCGGTAACGAATCTTATTAGTCAGCTTCAAGAGTATATCGAATCTGATGATATACCTTCATCTGTATACTACGGCAAAGTTCAAAATGATCTGCCTGCATTGCCTTTTTTGTCTACAGATGAAGATATGACAGCTACTATTCAGCAATGGGTAGAGAAAAGAAAATATTCTAAATTGCTTGAATTATGGGTGAATGGAATCGAATTGAATTGGGATACCATATATTCGGCTGGTACATTTCAAAAAATCAGCTTACCTACGTATCCTTTTGCTCGTGATCGTTACTGGGTTCCCGAAGTGGAAGAGACGCACATATCAGAAATAGAACCGAAGTTTCATTCTCAATCTATTCTTCATCCTTTAGTTTATACGAATACTTCAAATATAAATGTACAAAAATATACAACTGTTTTTGAAGGTGATGAATTTTTTATAGCAGATCATCGCATAGGAGATGAACATCTTTTACCAGCAGTAACCTATTTAGAAATGGCTAGAGCGGCTGTGGAACAAGCTCTTACAGGGACACCAGTACAAGGACAATCGATATCTTTGCAACAAACCGTTTGGAAACATCCACTTGTAATTGAACAAGAATCTACTGCTGTACACATTGCTTTATTTCCAGAACAAGAAAATGCGATTCATTATGAAATATACACGCAATCTGATGATCTAGCCGAACCGATTATTCATTGTGAAGGCATCGCTATTATTGAAGATGTCAAGATAGAACAACCTTTACTAGATATACACCAGATCAAAGCAAGATGTAATACAAAAGAATTTACTGCAAACACATGTTATGAAGCTTATCGTCAACTGAATATGAATTATGGAGATCGTCACCAAACGATCCATCATCTATATGCAGGATCAAATGAATGGTTAGCTCAACTTCAGTTATCAGAAGAATTGCAAATAAATAGCCAGGATTATGTGCTTCATCCTGCGATAGTAGATGGTGCTTTGCAAGCTTCTATTGGAATATGGTTAGGTAGAGAAGAACGATCTCAAGAGCAAGAAACCTTTTTACCGTTTGCTTTGGAACAAATTGATATCTATCATCCGACAACATCAACAATGTGGGCACATGTCTATCAAGATGAAGTAGCTCAATCTTCTATATCGAAATTAAATATAGATCTAATAGATCAGACAGGTCTTCTTTGTGTAAGATTACAAGGCTTAACAAGTAAAGCGATTGGTAATGAAAAAGCAATCTTACTTTCTCCCAAGTGGGCAGAAAAAGCAGTGACCAATCCATTAGTTGCTCAACATCGTAAATATGATCAGCATATCATCATGCTATGCGAACCTAATCTGGCACTAGAACAACAAGTGAAAGAACATTTTCCTAATGCACAGTGCATTTCGTTATTACCAGCTCATCTAACACATATTGATAAATCAAACCTTTCGATCGATCAACGTTTTACCCAATTGGCTACGCAAGCATTTGAAGAAATAAAGCGTATTTTGCAAAGGTATAAAGAAGATCGCGTGTTTATTCAAATGGTTACTGTTCATCAAGTGTCTCAACAATCGCCTACTGCTCTTATAGCATTACTCAAAACAGTCACACTAGAAAATCCCAACATAACTATTCAAATGATAGAAACGCAATCTTATCTAACAACGGCTCAAATCATTACACAATTACAAGAAAATCAGTATAGCGCAGATCAACAGATTCGCTATGAATCTCAACAACGCTATATTCAGTCTGATTACGAACAGATCATAATACCAACAAAGACTACTCACTCCCCATGGAAAAATGGTGGAGTTTATTTGATTACCGGCGGTACAGGTGGCTTAGGTATGATTTTTGCAAAAGAAATTATACAGCAAGTGGAGCAACCGATTGTTATTTTAACAGGTCGAGCAGCTAGTATAGATGAATCTATTCTTTATTCATTACGATCAAAAGAAGCGATTGTGTTATACAAACAACTTGATCTGACACAGCAGGAAGATGTAACCCAATTAATAGCATGGATTACTCAACAATATGGATCATTAAACGGCATTATTCATAGTGCTGGTATGACTCAAGATAATTTTATCATTAAGAAAACAACCGACGAATTCAATCAAGTGTTAGCTCCAAAAGTAACAGGTACAGTCCATTTGGATTTAGCTACTCAGTCTATACCATTAGACTTTTTTGTATTATTCTCGTCGGTTGCTAGTGCGTTTGGGAATGCAGGTCAAGCAGATTATGCCACAGCAAATGCTTTTATGGATCAATACGCTATCGATCGCCATAAGAAAGTATTAGCTGGAGAACGTTCCGGTCAGACAGTGAGTTTTAATTGGGGTCTATGGGTAGAAGGTGGAATGCATATCGATAAAGATACAGCACAGTTTCTGTATCGTACGACAGGTATGAGACCATTGCCTACATTGACTGGATTACAACTTTTTTATGCAGGTATGGCGTCTAATCAACCTCAAATCATTACTTTATATGGCGATCAAGCTCAGTTATCATCCATATTATTATCAAGAACGAATGCAGTCCCAACGATAACAAATCATAAAGTGGAAAAAGAAATATTACACATCATGGCTACTATTCTCAAAGTAGATGCTTCTGAATTGGATACAGAAACAGAATGGTCAGAATATGGTTTTGATCAGACGATGTTAGCAGATCTATCCCATCAATTGAATCAACATTTTCAATTGCAATTAACAGCATTGACGTTCGTAGAATATACCACTATTCAGCAATTAACAAATTGGATTGAATCGGTAATCACTATCTCATCACAAGCAGACACCAATAAAATAGCAGATCAAAAGGGTGTGAATCTACCTGAACCTCAATCTGTTGACGTTCATGAACAATCGAATAGTCTACAATCATCAACAATGATGTATTTGAAACAAACACTATCTACTATTCTCAAGTTGCCGGTAGACCACATTGAAGCCAATGCTCCAATGGAGAAGTACGGTATCGATTCAATTACAACATTACAATTCACAGAACAATTAGAGCAGACATTTGGGCGATTATCCAAAACACTATTATTCGAATATCAGACATTATCAGCATTAACAACTTATTTCATCAAAGCACACTTTGATATTTTGGATAAGCAGTTTAATATCAGTACAGCTCAAAAATCTTTACCTTCTGTTGCTAAAGTAGAACATTTATCTACTGATCAACCAAAGAAAGCAATCCAAGCACAGTTACCTGGTATTCATTCTCGCTTCAAATTGGCTTATCATACTCATCAACCTGTAGAAAAGCATGAAACAGATATTGCTATTATCGGATTATCTGGTTGGTATCCTCAAGCCGATCATGTAGATCAATACTGGGAAAATCTAAAACAAGGAATAGACTGTATTACAGATATTCCTTCAAGTCGTTGGAATAATGATTCGCTAGATACTACATCATCGCAGAATAGAACTCAGGGCGGATTTATAGATGGAGTGGAGCAATTTGATCCGCTATTTTTTAATATTTCGCCTAAAGAAGCAGAGATGATGGACCCGCAAGAACGATTGTTTTTACAAACGGTCTATCAAGCGATTGAAGATGCAGGTTATACCCGACAGACACTTGGTGCTTCTACAGACTCGAATGAAAATCATCAAGTGGGTGTCTATGTAGGTGTTATGTATGAAGAGTACCAATTGTATGGAGCACAAGCGCAAGCATTAAGCCAGAGTTCTGTAGCACTTAGTGGAAATCCAGCATCGATTGCAAATCGTGTATCGTATTTCTGTAACTTTAATGGGCCAAGTATGGCTGTAGATACGATGTGTTCTTCTTCACTAACAGCGATTCATTTGGCTTGTCAAAGTCTGATTACTCAAGAATGTTCGACCGCGATAGCAGGTGGAGTCAATATTTCTGTTCATCCTAACAAGTATCACATGCTAAATCAGGGTGGATTTCTGTCGAGTCAAGGAAGATGTGAAAGCTTTGGTGCAAATGGTGATGGTTATGTGCCTGGCGAAGGTGTAGGAGCTGTTGTACTAAAACCTTTATCTGTTGCTCAGGCAGACGGTGATCATATTTATGGAGTTATTAAAGGTTCAGCAATCAATCATGGTGGCAAAACCAATGGTTATACGGTTCCCAATCCTGTTGCTCAGTCTCAAGTGATTCAGCAAGCATTTCAACGGGCAGGCGTAGAGCCGAGAACGATTAGCTATGTAGAAGCGCATGGCACAGGAACATCTTTAGGTGATCCTATCGAGATAGCTGGATTAAATGCTGTCTACCAGCAAAATACAGAAGATAAGCATTTCTGCGCTATAGGTTCAGTGAAGTCTAATATTGGACATTGCGAAAGTGCCGCCGGTATCGCAGGATTAACTAAAATTCTAT
This sequence comes from Paenibacillus sp. KACC 21273, assembly GCF_028736095.1. Lineage (NCBI taxonomy): Bacteria > Bacillati > Bacillota > Bacilli > Caryophanales > Paenibacillaceae > Paenibacillus > Paenibacillus sp. KACC 21273. The sequence continues at coordinate 2,877,008 of NZ_CP117876.1, read as the reverse complement.
TACAAATGAAGCATCAACAACTTGTGCCTTCATTGCATGCAGATCCATCGAATCCGAATATCGATTTTGATCATATTCCGTTTGTTGTACAAAAAGAATTATCACAATGGCAACGCCCTTTACTTGAAGAACATGGTAAAAAGAAAGAAATACCTAGAAGAGCAGGGTTGTCTTCTTTTGGAGCCGGTGGTTCGAATGCTCATCTTATTATTGAAGAATATACTGTAGAACCAGCAATCACAGCATCCACTGATTTATCTGAAAATGATCCGGTACTAATTGTATTGTCTGCCAAAACAGAAGCACAATTGCGTATACAAGCACAACAATTAGTAGAGACGCTAGCAACGGATCGTTCAGTGTATCCTTTACAACAGATTGCTTATACTTTACAGGTCGGTAGAGAAGCGATGGAAGAACGGTTAGCCTTTGTGACGCATTCGTTATCGGACATGAAAGAGAAGTTGAAATCGTATCTACAACCAACTACACAACCTCATTCATACCAGTTCTATCGAGGACATACGAAAGCGCATAAAGAAATGTTGTCTATGCTGTCTTCAGATCGTGGATTTGAAAATATGATTGCTTCATGGCTCAATCATCGTCAGTATAATCAATTATTAGAATTATGGGTAAAAGGTCTAACAGTCGATTGGAAATTACTTTATAGCGATCGCCAGCCACAGCGTATTTCTTTACCTGTATATCCGTTTGCCAAAGAAAGATATTGGGCTCCAGATCATCTGATGTCTGCAAGCTCTAATCTATCGACATCATTGCCCAAAGCACAACAACAATCGGACCGAACATCAATCATATACAAAAAACATTGGCAAATGAGTGCTATAACGGAATCATTTAATAGCGAGCTTACTTTACCTGCTGATAGACGTGTAGTCATTTTAATAAATAACAAAACAGAAAGTTTAGAAAAGCATCTATCTGCTATGATCCCAAATTTATTGATCTGGGATGAAGACGATCTGGCACATCAATTGGAGAGCACAGAGGAGCAAATAAAATCGATTGCAAGCTTTATTGATCTGACTGCATGGACAAGTGATGATACGAGTGACAGTAACATACGCTACACTTTACACAAAGGCTGGTTGCAATGGTTACAACGCTGGATTGAGATCAACCAAAAAACACCACTCACGTTATTGCAGGTAACAAAAGGGTTAGAGTCTTTTCAGAATACATCAGTACATCTTCAAGGAGCAGAACGTGTAGGACTGTATCGGATGTTACAACATGAATATGCTCATGTACGTTCAAAACATATTGATTTTGATCTGCATGCAGTAGAAGAAAGGACAGCTTTTGCGATTATGCAAGAGCTGTTATTTGATTCTCCAGATGTGGAAGTGTGCTATCGATCCGATCAGCGTTGGGTAGCTTATCTCGGACTTGTAGAGAATATGCCTGATTTTAATACTGCTCCTGCTCAACGCCGTTCATTTGATCCAGAACAAGTCCTTTGGATCACTGGAGGAACCAGAGGGTTAGGGATGTTATGTGCTCAACATTTTGTAGCTCAATATGGAGTGAAGAAGCTTGTATTAAGCGGTCAAGAATTATTACCGCCAAGGGAAGAATGGCATTTATATGATCATCAAATTTCAGTAACCGCAGAAAAAATAAAATCGATTGTTCAACTAGAAAAACAGGGTATACAGATCTATGCGACTTCTGTAGATCTAACTTCTGTGCAAGAAGTGCAGAAAGTGATCGATCAAGTCCATTCGGAGTTAGGTTCGATAGGCGGTATTATTCATTGTGCAGGCACAGCGGATCAGATCAATCCAGCTTTTATTCGCAAACAGGTAGATTCAGTTGAATCTGTAATGAATCCCAAAATAAAAGGACTGCATACTTTGCATCAGTGCTTGCAACAAGAACCTTTACAATTCTGGGTATTGTTCTCGTCAGTTGCTGCAACGATCCCATCACTGGCTGTAGGACAAAGTGATTATGCTATGGCAAATGCTTATATGGATTATTTTGCTGAAGCATCTACAGATGCATATCCGATATACAGTATTCAGTGGCCTAGCTGGAAAGAAACTGGATTTGGCGAAGTGAAAAGTAAGCCTTATGAGCAAACAGGATTACTCAGTATGACCAACACAGAAGGATTACAGTTGCTTGATTGTATTATGAACTCATCCAAAGATAACGTGATATTGCCTGCTGTTATCCATGAAGAGATTGCGCAACCATCGGTATGGATGAAGTATCAACCATCTGTATTCTCTAACAAGTTGATAGCAGAGCAAAACGTCCAATCTGCTTACACACCAGCATCATCAATCACTATGCCAGAGTCAGAAGAATTACACCATATGACTTTGGATTGGTTAAGAAAGCTGATTGCAGAGGAATTGAAAGTAGACGTTGCACGATTAGATGATCATACGCCATTTGCTGAATACGGAATCGATTCTATTTTATTAGCACAAATTATTACAACATTAGATCGAACATTACAAGGAACTGCTGTAGATCCAACCATGATGTTAGAGTATCCTACGATACACCAATTAGCAGAACAATTGGTGTACACGTATCCATTGGAATTAGTTACATTATTCACAAATGATACCACTACAGAGCCAATCGCAAGTCCATCACCATCTATTATTGAAAAGGCTCAGGATGTGTATACGCCTATGTCTGAGAAACAACAAGAGCCGAAGCAGAAGATTGCTGTGATTGGTATAGGATGCCATTTTCCTGATGCCAATGATCCGTTGCAATTTTGGAATAATTTAAAATCAGGCAAAGATAGTATTCAAAAAGCACCATCTTCTCGTCAGCATCAACAATCTAATAGAATCGCTCCGTATGATTCGACAACTCATGTGCGGTATGGAGCTTTTTTACCACATATCGAACAATTTGATCCTGCTTATTTTGGTATCAGTGAATCGTTGGCTGTGCAGATTGATCCGTTACAACGACAACTTTTAGAAGTGAGTGTCGAAGCGGCTACAGATGCAGGATATACCAAACAGCAATTATCAAATACACAAACAGGTGTATTTGTAGGATCACGTACCAGTAACTATTCTTCTAAAGTCGATCGTACAGCAAAAGACACGATTGTCGGTATAGGGCAAAATTTTATCGCTGCACATTTAGCACATTTTTATAATTTGAAAGGTCCTAATCTAGTTGTAGATACTGCTTGTTCTAGTTCACTTACAGCGATTCATCTTGCTGTACAAAGTATTCAAAATGGAGAGTGTGAATTGGCTTTTGCAGGTGGTGTTGATATTTTGCTAGATGAAGTTCCTTTTGAAACGTTAGGATCAGCCAATGTATTATCGACAGATTCACGCTGTAAAACATTTAGTGCAGATGCAGATGGGATAGGCTTGGGAGAAGGATGCGGAGTTGTGATACTCAAGCCGCTGGATCAAGCGATTGCAGATCAAGATCGTATCTACGGCGTGATTGATGGAAGTGCTTTGAATAATGATGGCAATACGATGGGAATCACAACACCTAATCCAGAAGCGCAGAAAGAATTGGTATACAAAGCAGTTCAGAATGCAGATATCGATCCTTCAACGATTAGTTATATAGAGACTCATGGTACAGGTACATTAATTGGCGATCCGATTGAATTAAAAGCATTAACCAGCGTTTTTTCAGGTGTAACAGATCGTCAGCAATTTTGCGGAGTAGGTAGTGTAAAAAGCAATATCGGTCACTTATTAAGTGCAGCAGGAGTAGCTAGCTTTATCAAAGTATTGCTGTCTCTTGTGCATGAAGAGTTACCACCTACGATTCACTGTGAAGTACCTAATCCAAGATTTCGATTTGAGCAATCACCATTTTATATTGTGCAACAGCATCAGAAGTGGAGTCATACACAAGGAATATTGCGTGCTGGTATTAGCGCATTTGGATTAGGCGGTAATAATGCTCATATTCTTGTAAGTAATGAAGGGATTCCTACTTCTTATCGTCGCCAATTGCCTTTATCATATTCTAATGTTGGATTTAATCGTCAACGATACTGGCCTACAGAACCCCAAGAGTATGCAACATTCGGAGTGATATCTTCAGAAGCAACATCTGATTTTTTTGATGTGATTAAAGTTGGCGAAGGGAGTGAATAGGGATGGCTATAGCATCTCGTACCGAAACCTTTTTGCAGAAGCTAAAACATACTGATTATTTTGTACAAGATCATAGAGTGCATCAAATCTGTACACTTCCTGGCGTGGTGCTACTTGATATGATCTATCGTCTCAGTTCTCATGCATTAGGAACTCAAGCTATAGAATTGCATAATGTAATATTCAAGCAACCTATCGTCACGTCAGAACAGTTCGATATTGAAATTTGGGTATCTTTTACAAATCATGGTCACTATACAGATGTAGTCGTATCCAGTCGCAAAGTTTACCATGCTAACGATAATATAAAAGAGAACGATAAAGTGGTTAATATGGAGTGTTCTCTTTATCCTATAGCTACGGATCAGAGCACTAGAACACAGATATCTATGCCTTTTCTAGATAAACAGCTAGTCAGTCAATGGGATATGGATAAAGTATATGGGTTAGCGCGCGATTCGGAGATTCATCATTATGATTTTATGAAAAATTCCGGCACTGTATATCAACAAGATGATAATGAATGGATGCATTTGCATATTAGCCCTGTAGCTACTCCATATATGAATAAATTTTATGCCCATGTCGCTTTGTTAGATGGTTCCACCTTTGCTGGGACATCGTTCCGTTGGGATGCACAGGGTAACGAGAAGTCAATGGAAGGATTCAAACCGTATATTCCATTTATGATTGAGCGATTTACCATTTATGATTCTTTTCCCGAGCAAATTTATACTCATACGGTAAGAACCAAAGAAGACCTTGTTGCAGATGCAGACATTATTAAGCGCGATATTTCCATTTATGATCATGAAGGTGGTCTTCTTGCATCATTTCAAAATCTTACTGCCAAACGAATTCGAGAATCTCAATTAATTACAGGATTAGTGAACGAATCATCTGGTTCTGTTGCTACTATTCCATCCAAAGTGGAAAAGGCAACTACTCTAGATAGCCATACATCAGAATCTCCACTCAAACAAATAGAACAATTTTTACAGTTGCAATTAGCAGATATTTTGATGATTGACCCTAATCATATTGATCTTGAAACGGGTTTTTATGAATTAGGATTAGATTCGATTAAGTTACTGGAATTGGTTACTTTTTTAGAACAGTATCTCCAAATCGAATTATATCCAACGTTGTTATTTGAATATTCTACTGTGGCTACATTAGCCGCGTATTTGAATGATCACTGGCAGGATACTTTTCTGCAAACTCTTTCTCAGTCCCAATCGTTAGCAGACCGTTCAGTATTAACAGACACGATAGATCCAGTTGAAAGTACAGCAGTTATCTATGAACCTGTATGGGAAGAAACTTCGATCTCAGAATCGCTTCCAACGGTAAGCAATGCTATAGATCGAATCGTTATTTTGTATACTCCATCTCCAGAGTGGAAAAAAGTATTATCAGCTCATTCCCAAATAGAGCATATCGTTGCACTTCAACACAATAAGCAGCATACGATAGACTATCTACCTTCTCTGATCGAACAGGTATTTACATTCATGCAACAATATGTACAAACTAATCGACACACGCCGACTTTCGTTCAGGTGATTGCGGATAATGAGGATACTACGGGAACGATTTGGGGTTTAGAAGGATTGTTTAAAACAATTGCTCAAGAATATCCTTTGATTCAAAGTCAACTTATTTTGTTGGATGTGGCAGATGTAGCGGATGCAGACCATATTGTACAGCGATTAGATCAGGAATTTCAGCAAGCTTCTACAGCTCTATCAACCAGTATTCATTATCAAGGGCATAGATTAGAACGACATATCAAATCGTTAAAAGAAGTTACGTTGTTACATGCTGACTCTAATGTTACTACTCAGCATTCGTTCCGAAATGGCGGTGTCTACCTGATTATCGGTGGGATGGGCGGTCTGGGATATGAGTTAGCCAAGCATATTGCAGATCATACGGATACAGTGCTTGTTCTAACAGGCAGATCTCCTTTAAGCCATTCAGTATCTGTACAGTTAGAATCACTGCGCGCTAAGGGATCTGAAGCGATATATATCCAGACAGATATCACCAAACATGACGAAGTCGAAAAAATGGTACATCTGATTCTGGCGGAATACGCTACTATTAATGGCGTATTCCACTGTGCAGGTGTGATTCAAGATAAGTTATTGATTCAGAAATCAATTACCGAACTTCATCAGACGCTACAACCTAAAATTCAAGGATTTACTTATTTAGATCAAGTGCTATCTCAACAAGCTCTTGATTTTTTTGTTGTTTTCTCTTCTCTGTCTGCTGTAGTAGGCAATATCGGGCAATCTGATTATGCAGTAGCGAATGGATATATAGATCAACTGGTGTTAGAACGTGCAATCAAAGTAAAACAAGGACAACGCTCTGGAAGCACGTATACAATCAACTGGCAATTATGGGAGCAAGGTGGTATGCAAGTCAGTGATACTCATCGCCAACTTATGTATAAGTCTGGAGGCATGGTTCCTTTACCAACAGATGTAGGGATGAATACGCTTGATCTGATTATGAAGTCGGATTCACCTCAATGGACTGTATTATATGGTGAATCTGAGCAAATTCGTTATCATATGCGGGAAAATCTAGCTCAGTCTCCTGTAATCTCGCAAAAGCAAGAACTACCTACAAAAGAGAGTCAGACAGACAACCTAACAGACATCGCTATTATTGGTGTAGCCGGGCGCTATCCAGATGCCAATACGATCGACCAATTATATGAAAATTTAAAAGCAGGAAAAGATTCAATTGCGTCGATTCCAGAACATCGCTGGGCTTCTAATCATAATGCATATGCTGTAGAAGATTATTATCGTTACGGTAGTTTTGTAGATCGAATTGATGATTTTGATCCTTTATTTTTTAATATTTCTCCTTATCAAGCCGAACGAATGGACCCACAAGCACGATTGTTTTTACAGACGGTATGGGAAGCATGTGAAGATGCAGGATTTGCTGTACATCGGAATCAACATGATTATTCAGCTTCCAGTAGTCGAAGTGTAGGCGTATTTGCAGGGGTATTCTGGAATCATTATGAGTTGTATAGTGCAGAGATGTCACAGCAAGGACAACCTTCTGCTTTTGGAACCAATGCAGCTTCTATAGCGAATATGGTATCGTATCATTTAAATTTTCATGGACCTTCAATGGCTCTGGACAGTATGTGTTCATCATCGCTTACTGCTGTTCATCTTGCATGTGAAAGTATCAAACGTGGCGAATGTCATTATGCTGTAGCCGGTGGAGTGAATTTGGTAACTCATCCTCATAAGTATGTATTTTTGAAAGAAGCACAATTTTTATCTTCAGAAGGAAAGTGTAGAAGTTTTGGAAAAGATGGCGATGGATATGTTCCCGGAGAAGGCGTAGGTGCAGTGCTGATGACTTCTGTAGCTGAAGCTCAAAAGCAAGGTTATCCTATTTATGCTGTTATCAAAGGTTCAGCTCTTAATCATTCAGGAAGAACATCCGGTGCTACGGTTCCTGATCCAGTTGCACAATCAGAAGTGATATTAAATGCACTGGCAAGCGCTCATATCGATCCGTCTACATTAAGCTACATCGAGACTCATGGTACAGGAACTTCTTTAGGAGATCCGATAGAATTACAAGCGTTAGAACGTGCTTTTCGTCAAGCAGGTAGTACTGAGCAACAATTTTGCGCTATTGGTTCGCTCAAGTCCAATATAGGGCATTTAGAAGCTGCCGCAGGGATCGCAGGATTGACCAAATTATTATTGCAATTGAAACACAAAGAAATTTTTCCTTCTCTTCATGCCGAACCGTTGAATCCACTTATTCCTTTTGGATCAACGTCTTTTTATGTACAACATCAAGGAAAAGTGTGGGAGAGACCTATAATCACGAACGGTGGCGTCGCAAATGAAATTCCATTACGTGCAGGGATCAGTTCATTTGGAGCTAACGGAAGTAATGCTCATCTTATCGTAGAAGAGTATGTTCCTGTACCTGCACTCATGAAGCAGCCAAACAGTATAAATGATCAACAACCAGCCATTATTATTCCTTTATCTGCTCAGACTGAAGAACGACTGCAAGTCTATGCGCAAAAGTTACTAGATTTTGTACACACTGCGGACGAATCGTTAGACTTGCGCAACTTGGCATATACATTTCAATTAGGACGTACTGAAATGAAAGCACGTGTTGCATTTAACGTTGTAGATATAGCTGATCTCAAGCAACAATTACATGCTTTTAGACAACAAACAAATATCGATCATCCTCAGCAGACATTGATTCTACCTGCTGAGCAAGCAGATCGTGTTCTATTTATATCACAACTCGTAGCCCAAGAGGAATGGAATACACTAGCTACTGCATGGACACAAGGAGCAAAAATCGATTGGACGGTATTATATCAAGATCAACGTGGTCAATTTATTCATGCGCCTACGTATCCATTTAGAACAAATCGATATTGGGTTCCAGACATTGAGCCTTCTAGCTTAGCGACCGAGCAACAAATATCTGCTGAACCACAAGTACCTTTGGAAGAAGTGGCTATATCTTCTTTACATGACCAACCTATTGAAGAGCATAGTTCAACAGATTCTGTATCAATAGTTGAAGAACATGTGAGTACATGGATAAAGACTACGGCTGCCAAAATACTCAAAGTTCAATTGATAGATATAGAGAATGATGTGGAGTTGAGTGAGTATGGATTTGATTCGATTTTATTTACACAATTAGCTGATCAATTCAATCATCAGTTACAGACCGATCTAACACCAGCTCACTTTTTCGAACAAACCACGATTCAACAAATTACAGCATTTTTGATAGATCAGTATAGTACAGAAATAAAGCATTTCTTTAAGGATAGGGTAGAACAGCGTCATCGTTCAGTGAAGTCCAATAGCTCTAACTTATCAACATCGCCCAACCCAAAAGTATCGTCCAAACCAAAAGTAAATTCATACCAACAACCAGTCAGGTCTGTTCCAGCTTCTTCATCTGTAGATCATCAAGAACCTATTGCCATTATCGGCATGAGTGCGAGGTTCCCGCAAGCAGAAGATATAGATCAATTTTGGGACAATCTTGTATCTGGGAAAGACTGTATTAGTGAGATTCCTTCTAATCGCTGGGACTGGAAAAAGCACTTTGGTGATCCTAATCAAAATAACTACAAAACCAATATCAAATGGGGAGGATTTATCGAAGGGATTGATGAATTTGATCCTTTATTTTTTGGTATTTCTCCTCGTGAAGCCGTGCATATGGATCCACAGCAACGGCTATTGATGATGTATGTCTGGAAATCAATTGAAGATGCTGGATATGCCGCTTCAAGCTTAGCAGGTACACAGTTAGGTATATTTGTGGGAACAGGTAGCAGTGGCTATAACGTGATGATGGCACAAGCTAATGAAAATGTAGAAGCGTACTCGATTACAGCCAATGTACCTTCAGTGGGGCCAAATCGGATGAGTCATTTTTTAAATGTACATGGACCGAGCCAACCGATTGAGACAGCGTGTTCCAGTTCATTAGTCGCTATTCACCGAGCGGTCAATGCTATCCGTAGCGGTGATTGCGATACAGCTGTAACAGGGGGCGTCAATACCATCTTGTCACTCGATGCACATATTAGTCTGAATAAAGCAGGGATGCTTAGTTCAGATGGACGTTGCAAAACATTTTCTGCACAAGCAGATGGGTATGCACGCGGAGAAGGTGTAGGCATGATCTTTTTGAAAAAGTTAACAGATGCCGAAGCAGATGGAGATCATATTTATGGCGTTATTCGAGGTAGTTATGAGAATCATGGAGGCAAAGCCGGTTCTCTGACAGCACCTAATCCCAAAGCACAGACCGCTTTGTTAAAAACAGCATTTGCGAGATCCGGTATTTCACCAGACACGATTAGTTTTATTGAAACGCATGGCACAGGAACACCTCTAGGCGATCCGATAGAAATCAACACGTTAAAGTCAGCTTTTCAGACTTCAGGTGAAGAATCTACAGGGCTTGATCCTTCTATCGGTTATTGTGGCATCGGTTCGGTCAAAACCAATATTGGACATTTGGAAATGGCAGCAGGGATCGCTGGAGTCATCAAAGTGTTATTACAAATGAAGCATCAAAAGCTAGTCAAAAGTCTTCATGCCGAAACTGTGAATCCGTATATCCATTTGGAAAACAGTCCTTTTTATATTGTGAATGCAACTCAAGATTGGCAACGGATTAGAGATGAGAATGGACAGGAGATACCACGCCGAGCAGGCATAAGTTCTTTTGGTTTTGGAGGTTCAAATGCTCATGTAGTACTTGAAGAATACACTCCTGAGATGTCTCCACATCATAATCAAAATGAACCTTCACATCATCCTGTAGTGTTCTTATTATCTGCTGTGACCAAAGAACGCTTGCAAGCACAGGTTCAGCAGTGGATACAAGTCCTTCAACACAATGACTATACAGACGATCAGCTATCTGATATTGCTTATACACTTCAAGTGGGAAGAGAAGCATTTGAGATACGATTCGGATGTGTAGTGAGTTCAATCAATGAATTAAAAGAAAAGCTTCAGTCTTATGTAGCATCTGAACATCCAGTAGAAAATGTATACGAGGGCGATGCTTCAGCGCACAAATCATTTATTTCTTTGTTCAAAGCAGATGAAGAATTGTCTGAAGCTGTGTATAAATGGATGGAACGCTCCAAGTATCATAAACTGCTTGACGTGTGGACGAAGGGGCTTGATGTAAATTGGAGCGCCTGGTATGCAGAATCTCAACCACGACGACTAAGCTTACCTACGTATCCATTTTCCAAAGAGAAATATTGGGTGAAGGTATCATCGTCTCGTGTAAGAGAAGTTGAGTTACAGGACACGCACACCGATACATTACAAAATCAAAAAGAAGCAGAAGAACATCTGACTATAGAGTCAGCACCACCAAAAGCTGAAGTGAATTCTGCTCTCTCTATGCAAAAGCAAATTACTACTATTTTGGCTGACTTGCTAGGAATAAAAGATACATCTATACAAGCAGATGTACCTTTAGATCGTTATGGTATGAACTCTATTCTTATTTTACAAATGTTACAACGATTACAGAGTCAGATTGATCCATCGATTCAGTTAGAAGATATTATGGAGTGCGATACGATCGAAGAGTTAATAGCTGCTCTGCCTACTGATCATAGCCATATGAACACTCATTCGGATTCTATTGCCTATTCTGAGTTAATTCATTTAAATGCAGTGACTGTAGGACAGCCTATTTTTTGGATTCATGGCGGTACAGGTGGTGTTGAAGCTTATATAGAGTTAGCCAATCAACTGACCCGACCATTTTATGGTATTCAGGCTAAAGGCTATTCTAATGATGAGCCACCTCTGCAAAGTATGTATGCTATGGCTGCTTATTACACACGTATTATTCGGGATATTCAACCTGAAGGGCCATACGATATAGGAGGATATTCATTAGGAGGAGTATTAACGTATGAGATTGCTCGGATATTGCAGACGATGGAGCAAGAAGTATCTTCAATCATTATGATTGATTCTTTCTATCCTGATAATTCACATGTTCAATGGACAGCGGATCATCCGGATCTATGGCAAATGCTTTATTCGAAGGGATCGACTGCTTCCAAAGAAAAATTTATAGAGACTTGTTATCGCTTAGAACAAGCTTATGAATTAGATCAGTATAAGCCATTACCTTTACTGAATCCGCAATCTATTCGTAGTTATTATTTCCGTAATCAGAACGGTATTTTGGTAGACGATAATAGCATAAATCCTACAGATTACTGGCAGACATGGAAAACAATATTACCAGATCTTCAGATGGTAGATATTGATGCAACTAATCATTTTGTGATGTTATCTGAACCAACATCGCTTCAACAGATTACAACAGCTATTCAATCTATTTATACACCGAATGATATTCCTAATGCAGTATCTTCTACAACCTTATAAACGATTCTATAGCCTACGGTACCCTGTAAAGGAGGTGATGCAGAGAACCGGGGTATTTGTTGATTTTTCTTTTAAATGTATTGATTGTATTTGCTTCATGGAAAGTAACCCCATACGAAAATAAGAGGAGATGTTTGTAATGATGATCGGTATTATTTTAATTTTGCTATGTATGATTCGTGTTCCGTCTGCAATGATATCTGCACGTAATGAGAAACAAATTAAAGCCAATGGCGGAGTAGAGTACGGCATGAATAACAGCAAACTACTGATTGCTGTACAAGGATTAATCTATTTAGGATGTATCGTCTATGCTTTTGTATATGATGTTCAGTTTAGCTGGCTTACGATTGTTGGACTGCTTGTGTATTTATTCTCTTTGGTTACACTGATGTATGTTATTCGTACACTTAGCCCTTTTTGGACATTTAAGTTGTACATTGCTAAAGATCACAAACTTGTTGAAAGTCCATTATTCAAACATGTACGTCATCCTAATTACTATATGAATATTATTCCAGAACTGATTGGTTTTGCTCTGATTTCTCAAGCATGGGTAGTGTTTATTCCTTTATTTATTTTGCATCTTATTACATTGATTAACCGAATTTCATTAGAAGAGAAAGTGATGAAACAGACGTTCCAACAGTATTAAGACATAGTGAGTATGTATAAAATAAAAGAATTTTAGGAGGAATTGCAATGGAGAACAAAACAAGAGAGTATTTTCCTGACTTAACTCAAGTGTCTGGTTTTACAACTAATGAAGAGAAATACGAACCTTTTGCATGGTATCAACAAATGCGAAAAAATGAACCGGTATATTATGATGAAGGACAAGATGTATGGAATGTATTTAAGTATGACGATGTAAAAAGGGTCGCTGAAGACAAAGATTATTTCTCAAATGCTGTTTTACTGCCAGATATTATCAAAGATTCATTAATGGGACTCGATCAACCCAAGCATACACTTAACCGGGCATTAATTAATCGAGCGTTTACACCAAAAGCTGTAATGTCCTGGATTCCCAAAATCGATCAAATTATCGCTGAATTGATGAATGCTATTGATGGTAAACAGCATATCGATATCGTGCAAGATTTTGCTTTCCCTCTGCCGATGATTATTATTTCAGAATTGCTTGGTATTCCTACAGAAGATCTTGAGAAGTTCAGAGCATGGGTGAGTACACTTACTGTAGCTCCGCAAGATAATACGATTGAAGAATATATGCGTATTGGACAGATTCAAGCAGAAGCCAGTAAGCAATTAATCGTTTATTTCCAGCATATTATAGAGGTCAAGCGTGCTCAACCAGAACAAGATATTATTTCGGATCTTATTCAAGCAGAAGAAAATGGATACAGGCTATCTCCTGAAGAATTGATGGGTAGTTGTGTCTTTTTGCTGATTGCAGGTAATGAAACTACAACCAGTCTGATCACTAACTCGATTTATTCTCTCAATCAAAACAATTTGTTCGGGACATTGCATACACAACCAGAACTTATTCCAACCACAGTGGAAGAAGTATTGCGATATCGTGCGCCGGTTCAACGTACAATTCGTAAAGTATCACAAGATACAGTGATCGGTGGGAAATCACTAAAAGCCGGTGATTATATCGCAAATTGGATCGGATCAGCGAACCGGGATGAAGATCATTTTGAACAAGCAGAATTATTTATTGCTAATCGACGCAATAATAAACATCTTTCATTCGGTAAAGGCATCCATGTTTGTTTGGGATCTCAATTAGCTCGCATTGAGTTAAAAGCAGCGTTGACTGCTCTGATACAAAAGTATCCCAACATGAAAGTAAGTCCTAATTATCAAGTTGATGTTGCCTATAGCAATATTTATAGTCTAAAAAACTTACCTGTGGAACTTGGACAAAGTACATAGGTTCTTTTTTTTGCATAAAAAATTACTACTAACCAATTGAAATGAAATCCTTTCTTATTTTTATTTACTTTTGTATAATAAAAATGGTTTAATATGTAATTAATGTTCTGATTTAAAATTCATTTTATTGAGGAGGCATTATGAGTTGGTATACATTTTTCGTCCAAACCGGTAAAGAAGACTATATTAAAAAGCACATAGACCGACATTATGACGACAAGCAACTCAAATGCATGATACCCAAAAGGATAATACCTGAGAAACGTCAAGGTATTGTCAAAGATGAAGTGAAAGTATTATTTCCTGGTTATATTTTTGTAAAAACGAATATGATTCAAGATGTGTATCATTCGATCAAAACAACGCCTCATGTGTACTATTTAGTAGGTAGTTCTTCTTGTACTACAGCGAATACGAAAGAGTACTTTACCAAAATTCCTGAAAATCAAATGAATTGGTTACTTCAACTGTTTGGACAAAATCATATTATTGGTTATTCTGATATTATGGTATTGGATGAAAATGTTCAGGTGATCTCAGGCCCTCTTATGGGAAAAGAAGCGATTATACGTAAAATTGATAAACGTAAAGGTAGAGCCAAAATTGAAGTGCAATTACTCAATGATATTCGACTTATTGATGTTGGAATCGAAATATTGTCTCCATGATCGTAAGATATCGAAAATGTTTTTGGATGTGAGCCAGATCACTTTACAAGGTGGTCTGGCTTTTTTTACATAGATTGCAGTATCGAGGATAAAGGTTTCATTATCGCTGTAGTTGGGGAATCAATCTTTGAGCATAGGTCAACTATAAAGAGCGAAAGAAAGGATGTAATTCATTATGCCTGTCGATCCGCAAATTCAACAATTATTGAATATGATTAATCAATTTCAGATGCCTCCCTTTGAGACTATTTCTCCATCAGACTATCGTGATATGGAAAAGATGATGACGTTACCGTTTGCGACAAATAAAACAGAACTTTTTGAAATAAAAGATCAAACGATTCCTTTAAAAGATCGAGATATTGCTATTCGGATCTATCGACCAACCGCAGAGGAAGGTCCGCGTCCGGCGCTTGTCTTTTATCATGGTGGTGGATGGGTTGTAGGAAGTCTGGATTCTCATGATGAGATGTGTCGCCAGATTGCTCACGAATCCAGTTGTACTGTGATTTCTGTCGATTACCGCTTAGCACCTGAATACAAATTTCCGACCGCTGTATGGGATGCTTATGATGCATTAGTGTATCTGACAGAACATGCAGCAGAATTTCAGATAGATCCGATGCAGATTGCAGTAGGCGGAGATAGTGCAGGAGGTAATCTAGCTACTATCGCTTGTATTATTGCGAAGCAAAGAGGCGGAGTACCTGCTATTCAATATCAACTGTTATATTATCCTTCTGTTGGGAATGAGAAAGAAACAGATTCGTATCGTGATAATCAAAAAGGGTATTTGTTAACAGCCGATATGATGGAGTGGTTCCGCAAACATTACTTTAATACAGAAGAAGAAAGTCAGCATGTATATGCGGCACCGATATTATATGAAGACTTGAGCGATTTGCCACCAGCGATGATTATTACTGCTGAATACGATCCGTTGCGAGACGGTGGAGCAGCCTATGCCAAAAAGTTGCAAGAACAAGGCGTAGCTGTAGAATATATGTGTTACGAAGGTATGATTCATGGATTTATGAGTATGCCTCAAATTGATAAAGCCAAAGCAGGCGTACTACAAGGTGCAGAAGCATTAAAACGCATTTTTAATCTAAGCTGAGTAGAAGCAAATAAAGATACAACAGTAGCTATTCCGAAATAAACAGCTATACAACACATAAAACCCCGCATCCTTGAATATCAAGAGTGTGGGGTTTTACGTGTTATTTTGAATATACAATTAACTTTTTCCTCCTGAAACAATCCTCCTGCGTGACATGGCACATACTTTCATATTTTCCATGTTGCCGATTATTAGGTCTTCACCATTTCAATAATCGTTTGTACTAATTGTTATACTTATTTGATAATTACTGTAATACTTTGTTCGCCTTACCTCCAAACTTTACGTAAAGGAGATAGCGATATCCGTTCCTCCAATCTTCAAGTTTTGGAGAACTTCATTAAATCGATCCGGCTTCCATCCATACTCATGTCGCTAATGATTTCCCGTATACCCACGATCTCACGAAAAACGTTTTCACTGACGCTTTTCTTGCGTGTTATCGATTCTAGTATACTTCGCTAACATTTTCCAACGGAATCCTGCTCCCTTCCTGTAGATCTTAACTACTAATACGGAAATGAGACTATCACCTGATTGATGCTTGTTTGTTGCTTATGTGGTTCAGCACCTCTTGGTGATGTCTATATAATAAACCTATCTTTTCAAAAGTTAAAGGGGAGTAAAGTTTGTTTTCGGACTGTAAAATGGAGTCTGGATCACTGAGGTCACACATGCTTGATTTCGCTTACATTTACTGTTTATTTGTAGCTTTTTTGTTGATTTTATATATAGAAAAGTTGAATTTAAAATGAAATAAAGTTAGACTTGTAAAGGTTCATTTTATTTCAGATTGCATCGAACTAAGACTACATTAGATTTTATTAGGAGGATCAACATGTCAGACTTATTTATATTTGGATTATTTGAAAGAACACGTAAAAGTATTCTTGGCTATACGGCGGAGTTGACTCCAGAACAACGTTCCCTTGTTCCAACCGGATTTAATAATAATATTCACTGGCAACTGGGACATGTTATTGTTATCGCAGATGCAATTGTACTTGGGTTCGCTGGTCACGCGTCTCAAATACCTGCGGAGTACAGAACCTTTTTTGGACCAGGAACCAAGCCTGCGGACTGGACAACTGAAGCACCCGCATGGGAAGAGTTACTTGATGTATTTGCAAAACAAACACAATCGTTACGTGAAACGTTTGCAGGTCAGACAAATGAACCTGTTGCGAATAAAGAAAACTTTGCCAAAGCAGAAACAGTTGGCAATCTATTGGAATTGAACACTATGCATGAAAGTTCACATTCTGGTATGATCAACGCGATGTCTCGCCTTGTTAAACAATCTTAATTAAACCTATATACCAAGTAAAAAAGGAGTATAGCTATGTTGCTGTACTCCTTTTTTTGCTGTGCTAGATTGAACTAGATGATGAGATAACGATAAGATTGACTATCGCTATAAAATAACGTAATATTCGAATTAATTGGAATATAATTACATAAAATAAAATATTATAGAGGTGATTTGATTGACAAAGTATTATCCATTACCTTTAGCTAATTATTACAATAACAACGGATTTAGTTATGAATTAGAACAACGAATCGGCAATTTTACGACATTCGGTTCGTCCTATCCTGGAGATGAAATACCTAACCAAACAGATGTAATTATCGAAGAGATTCCATTTTTATTTCCTGATGCTCAATCAACTTTTAATAATATCGAATTGGAAAATCAACAATTGGATATTCCAGCCGACTATTATACAGCTATGTTTATTTTAGGTGCGGCGGATAATGGATCTTATGAAGAAGATATTGAATACTATTTGAATGATACGTTGGTAGAGCAGACATCTCTCGCTTTGACTAATTGGACAGATCATATGCCTAAATATCAAGAACAAGTAGTGTATCGCTGTAGTGGCATTTACACCCAAAAGGGAGCACTCTTAACAAGCAAACAGACAACGATCTGGTTGCAAACGTTATCATTTGAACATCCTCTTCATATGAACAGGATCGTATTGCCGGATAATCCTTGTATGCATATATTCTCGATAACATTACAAAAAGGAGAATAAACATGAATATGCAGCCACGACCTGAACCTAAAGACGGTGAAGATTGTTTTACCTTATGTGTGAGCAGTATTCTAGCCTATCAAAATGTACCCGAGTTTTGTAGTGTCTGGAAACAATGTGGGATCGTTTACACGGAACCCAAAGAAGGAGGGCAAGGTCGATTATCTCCAATCTATATGGCTACCGAAAATGATTTACAATGGATCCATGGAATTAAGCTTCAGATTTATCGTAAAAATGATAAAACAGCAGTCGTACAACATATCAAGCAACTACTTATTCAAGGAGAGCCTGTTATTGTCTGGCTGGATGTTTTTGATATGAAATACAATTCGTTGTATCAACTACATCACTTTGCTCATTGTTTGTTATTGGTAGGGTATGCAGATGAACGATTTGAATTTATTGATGAATTTTATCATCTCAAAGATACGATTGATGAAAAGACATTAATCAATGCGCTTGATCTTAGACAGACAGAAATGATTGAAGAAGGAACTCATTATGTCTATAATGTGGTGGATAGTACTCAAGCAACTATAGAAGTAACCGAAAAAGATATTCACGATGTAATCCAAATGAATCTGAACGTTATGCAAAGTAAGTATTTGCATATGATTACAACAGATCACGGACAACCTGTAAGCAATGCTTATACTGGATTACAAGCACTGGATCGGTATATTGATCATATTCATAACTGTTTATCAGATATCACTGTGCTGACAGATGAATATGTAGAGCAGATGTATCAAGATCTATCTCGAATGAGCAATAATCGATATTTATTCACTTATTTTCTAGAGCAAGGTATATCTTATGATCTATCGTTAAAACGGTTGATCGAAAAGTATCAATATGTAGCACAACGCTGGAAATTAGTCTCTAACATGGCACTAAAAAGCCAGTATGTAGAAGGCGAAAAGCGGCAACAAATGGTAGAGCGAATCTGGAGCAAATTACAAAGTATTCTTCAGCTAGAGCAAGAACTTGTCGAATACAATCAATTGATGATAGAAAAAAAGGATCAAAAGATAGAAATGGAGTATTGATGAATGACGTATAGAGTGGCGATCTGCGATGATGATCAGCAGCAAAGAAAACTTGTCCAACATATGTTGATAACATTATCTATGAAAACCAGTATCGATTTTGAGATCGACTATTTTGAATCTGGTGAATCATTAGTTTCTTATTATGAGAATAACCAACAACCTTTTCATATTTTGATTTTGGATATAGAAATGGGCGGTATTAACGGAATCCAGACAGCTCAGAAGATTAGAGACCTCAAACATCTGGATGAACAAATTGTGTTTCTTACCAGCTATCCAGATTATATGATCGAAAGCTTTGATGTAGTAACTTTTCAGTATTTACTCAAGCCGATTGCTGTGTCTACGTTTGAAGAAAAGATCCTCAAAGTTTGTCAGTATTTTCAGTCGTTAGATAAACGAATTTTGATTATCAAATCGGATTATGAAGAAGTTGTATTGAAATACGACGATATTATTTCGATTGAAGCTGTCAAAAGTTTAACGATGAAAAACAAACTGCATGTTGTCACTCTTCAGCAGACTCACACAACTAAAGGCATTATTTCTAACTATGCTACTGCATTAAAACAATATCATTTTTTACAAATTCATCGATCGATTATTATCAACTTGCTTCATGTTAAAAAGTTTGCAGGAGGCATGGTTCTAATGTCTAATGGAGTAGAGTTACCGATTGGACGTTCCAAAGTAAAAGAAGTTAAAGACGTGTATACCAAATTTATGATTACAGGTATGTATGAATAGATGGAAACTCAACTATTATTGCTGAATGCTTGTATTGTACTGGTGATGGGATTTCAAATTAATTTTTATTTCAATGCTGTTTTTGGCAAAGGACACCGCGGTTCTAATCATTGGGTGTATTTGATCTTATTTGGTGTGCTTGATTTCTTTTATTTAAATTCATATACATCTTCTGTATTTTCTTCAGTGTTAGCTTTGATCGTTATTTTTGTATTATCGATTCCTTACCAGACTGAACTAAAGAAGAAGATTGTTTTTTCGATTTTGTACGCAGTTTTGCTCACATTAGTTAATTTTATTTCACTGTACATTTTGTATCCATTTAATGCTACAGATCTAGGAACTTCTAATCCTGTGGCTATAGAAGAGTATGTTATTTTATCCAAAAGCATACTGCTAAGTTGCTTAATCATGTTTGTGATTATTCTGATTATTCGATTTATTGTGAAGCGTAGAAGTTTTCCTTTGCATTATCGATATTATCTACTTTTCCTTACGATCCCGGCGATTAGTATTTATCAGGTCAATGTTCTATCAATGTATAGTGAAAGGAATGTATATTACTTTATCTCGATTTTTAGTTTTCTTTTTTTGAATGTGTTTATTATTTATATATTAGATAATATGATCGAGAAATTTCAATTGATGCACGAAAATATACAATTGCAAGATCAGATGGATTATCAAGATGCGAATTATGAGAAAACTGTTCATAGCTTTAAGCAGATTAAGCGAATTATTCATGATACCCATCAACAATTTTTGTATATCGAACAATGTATCGAAAAAAATGAGTTATATGAAGCTAAAAAACATATCCATACGACGCTAAATAAGGTTGAAGATGCTTATCAGCGAGTGAATACAGGCAATCTGGTTGTAGATGCGTTAGTGACCAATGCGCTTAATATCGGTCAAGCCAATGGCATTCAGATCGATACACAACTGCAACTGTATTCTCAACATATCCAGATTGAACGGTATGATCTCTGTGTAGTGCTAGGCAATATGTTAGACAATGCTCTTGAAGCTTCCAAAAAGATCAATATCGCTGAAGATCGTTATATATTGATCAAGATCCAATCGACGGATTCTCACCTTTCTATTCATATTTTGAATCATATGGTACAAGGTGCAGGGCAGGTGCAAAGCCAAAAATCCAATCCAGAGTTTCATGGAATCGGGCTGACGAATATTGATCGAATCTGTAACAAATACGGTGGGAATATGACAATCGAACGAAAACACCAAGTTTTTAATAATATGGTTATTCTTCCTTTTCAATAAAAAAAGTACACAACCAACAATCTCTCATGTCGTTGAGGGATTGTTTTTTTCGTTTCAGCCCTTTTTGAAGAGGATTCGACTATTTCCATGTAAGATGCAGATAGTGATTATATTTGAACACGTTCAAGGGAGGAATTATATAATGAAAAAGATAGGAAGCTTACTATTAGCTGCTGTATTAACCGTTGTACCGATGACTTCATCTTTTGCACAGGAAAGTCATTCCAATCTATCTCCAGAAGAAAAAGCGAAGCAATGGGCAACGACAGTCGTTACAGATTACGGAGCAAGTGCTGTCCAATATGCTATCGTTGATCATGGCAAAGTGATTTTATCCGGTCATGCAGGTATCAAGAACCAAGCGACCAAAGAACAAATCACACCGGATACGATGTTTGGAATAGGTTCTGTCAGTAAAATGTATGTTTCTTCAGCAGTGATGATGCTGGTGGATGCAGGTAAAATAGATATTGATCAACCGTTAACTACGTATATTCCTGATTTTAAAATGGCAGACGAGCGTTATACTAAAATCACACCTCGTACTTTGCTAAATCATTCTTCAGGATTATACGGATCTCATTATCATAACAGTATTTTATTTGACGATAATGATACTCAGAACTATGATAACTTGCTAAAAGAATTACAAACCGAACATCTCAAAGCCGATCCAGGCGCATTTTCTGTCTATAGTAACGATAGTTTTCAGTTACTTGAGGTGTTAGTAGAACGAGTTAGCGGAATGAGCTATTCTGAATTTGTCAAAACACGTATTAGTGATCCGATGAAATTCAAATCTACGCATACACCGTTAGACCAGTTCGATCGTAAACAACTATCCAAAACGTACTTTCCAGGAATCGAAAGTGCATTGCCTGTAGAAAATGCGAATATACTCGGTACAGGCGGTATCTATTCTACAGCAGAAGAATTAGCGACATTTGGTGATGTGTTGATGGGCAATAAGCCAGAACTCTTATCCGAGAAATCTGCTCAAGCGATGCAAAAAGACGAATATCGCAATGGAATCTGGGTGCCTGAAGAAAGAAATACAACCAATTATGGCTTGGGTTGGGATGCTGTCAATTTAGCGCCTTTTAGCGACTATGGTATCAAAGCATTATCTAAAGGTGGAGATACTATAATGTATCATGCCGATCTGATTTCTTTGCCCGGCTATGATATGTCTGCCGCAGTTGTGTCCGCAGGAGGATCTTCTTTATATAATACGCAGTTAGCAACGCAATTATTGTTAGAAGAATTGAAAGATCAAGGCAAAATTAAAAAGATATTACCTGATCAAACATTCAAACCTGCTGTGCAAGTAAATATGCCAGCTGAAATGAAACAATATGCTGGATTGTATGGCACATTAGACAAAACAATTCAATTGGAACTCAAAAATGGAACAATGGAATTACCTGATATATTAGGTGGAATTATACCTGCTCAGACGTATGTGTATACAGGTAAACAACAATTTACCAGTAAAGATGGAAGTACTATTATAAGCTTTGACAAACAGACCAATGGAAAAACGTATATTAAAGTCAATACAACGGTAAGTTTCCCTGGATTGGGACAAGCCGCAATGGTCTTTTATGAATACCAAAAATTAAGTAAAAATAAAGTATCAACTGCGGTACAACAAGCATGGAAAGCACGGGATGGTAAACGTTATTATGCGGTAGATGAAAAGATTAATTCTGCCTTTTATATAGCGCCATCGATTTTGACCAAAACGCTAGCTGTAGATGCAAGCAATGGCTATGTTAATGGAGACAAAATTATCGATCAGAATCATGCCGTCAATGTAGCTCAAATTCCTGTTATGACAGGCAGAGACACATTTGATTTTGAATTTGTAAAACAAAATAAGGTCGAATATCTAAAAACAAGCAAACAACTATATATCCCAGAAGATGCGATCTCACCTTTATCCAAAGACAAATCGTCTACAATCACGATCGCTTCTAATGGACATGTCAAATGGTTCAAAATTAATAAAAATACAGCAGGCAAAACAATAAACGTAGATTATCCAAACAATGCAAGCTTTGTTGTCTATGATGCCAAAGGCAACGTTGTAGAATCTTCTATTATCACTTCTAAAAAATCTGCTGTTCTGCCTGAAAACGGATTGATTGTGTTTGGCGGACAAGCAGGAAATGTTTTTAAAGTGACATTAGGTCAAGGTACAACGAAATAAAAGATTTTCGATCATATTCATAAATAAAGAAGTACGTATAAACATTAATAATGTTTGTACGTACTTCTTTTGTATTATACTATTTGAGTAAATACATATTATCTGGGAGTGACATTGGATACGATGGATATGTTAGATATTCACGCTACAACGCAGAGTCGCGAATTACTAGAAGTAGAGACATCACGCTTAGCAGAATTACTCTCAATACATGCGAATAAAGATGGTAGTTATGAATCTGAGCGAATTTCAGGTTTATATTTTAATCGTTACTCCAAAGTCGAAAAAGCAGATTATACTCATACGATGTATTGGCCGACAGTGGGTATCGCTGCACAAGGTAAAAAGGTTATTGAAGTTGGAAATGAGATTTTTGAGTACGGAGGTTCTACAATATTTGTAGCTCCTGTTGCTTTACCGGTAATGATGAAGACTATTATAGCTAGCCCCTCTGATCCTTTTCTGGGTGTGGGTATATATCTTAATCCGCAACGAATTGCTGAATTGGTGCCCAAAGTATTCCCACAAGGATTACCTAAAGTGAGCCAAAGAAGTCCAGGATATATGCTACCAGGCGATTTAGGATTTATACATGCAGTTGCACGGTTAGTGGATTGCTTATCTAGCTCTAGTGATAGTGAGTTGCTAGCTCCACTTATCGTAGATGAGATTTTTATACGACTTCTTCGTAGCCCTATAGGTGTATTTGTAGCTGAGACTGTTTTTGTAGAATCTAATGTACAACGTGTTGCTAAAGCGGTTCGATGGCTTCATGAACATTTTGCTCAGCCTTTAAAAATTCCTGAATTAGCAGACATGGTGCATTTGAGTCAATCTTCTTTTCGTGAACATTTCAAATCAGTAACTTCTATGAGCCCTTTGCAATATCAAAAAGCTTTGCGTCTGCAAGAAGCAAGACGATTGATGTTATCTGGTCATATGGATGCGATTACAGCTTGCCGGATGGTCGGGTATATTAGTGATTCACAATTTAGTCGAGATTACAGTCGTTTTTTTGGTAGTCCACCTAGTAGAGATCGCAACAGATGGCGTTAACATATACCAGTAAACATGAATACAGCTCAATTACAATACCAGCCTGAACTTGTTACCACTTCAAGCTGGTATACAACCTGCATGCAGCTATTAGCTTTGCAGGTTTTTTTGTATCTTGAGACGTTCTGGCGAATCAGGCAAGAATTTACGCAGAATAGGCAAATGTCATACTGATATCCAATCTATACTACAAGTAACTTAAAAGCAGAAAGAGTGTGTTTTGGGGAGCAAGGTAGAGATGGAATCTAATACATGATGATATGAGGAGGATATAGGATGCGAGTATTTGTCACAGGAGCGAATGGTTTTATAGGAAGTGCGGTGATTCAAGAGTTAATTCAATCCGGTCATGAGGTAACAGGTCTGGTGCGTTCTGCAGAAGGCGCTCGCAAACTTACAGCGATTGGAGCCAAAGCGCAACAAGGCAATGTAGAGAGTATCGAAGATTTACGTAAAGGAGCAGCTCATGCAGATGGAGTGATCCATACCGCTTTTTTTCATAAATTTTCGCATGCTCGCTTATCTACACGTGTAAAGATTGTATTAGGTGGTAACCCTCGTCATGCTGGATCTAGATTTATGGCAATGGCTACTGAAACGGATCGACGTGCGATTGAAACGCTTGGAAAAGCTCTTTCGGGCGAAGATCGATCACTTGTGATGGCGTTTCCAACTATGGCACTAAAAGCTGGTTATGTAGCAACCGAAAAGGATCCGTCCGATCCTCAATCAGTAGGAGGCGGACGGATTATTTCAGAGAAAACAACGCTAACACTCGCAGACCAAGGAGTTCGCTCTTCTGTTATTCGTATAGCTCCACTTGTACACGGCATCGGCGATAAAAGTGGTTTATTACCGACTTTGATTAACATTGCTCGCAAAAAGGGCGTATCAGCTTATGTAGAAGACGGAGCTAATCGATGGCCAGCAGTACATCAATTAGACGTAGCACGCCTATTTAGATTGGCTTTAGAACAAGCTACGGCAGGTTCTACCTTCCATGCGGTCGGAGAAGAAGGAATACCTTTTCGTGAGATTGCTACTGCAATCGGTCGTTATCTAAATGTACCTGTATCAAGTATCAAAAAAGAACAAGCCAGTGCCCATTTTGGATGGTTAGGTGGTTTTGTATCTGTCGATAATGTTGTTTCAAGTGCATTAACACAGTCACAATTAGGATGGACAAACCATCATCCATCTTTATTTACTGATATGGAGAATGGTCATTATTTTAAATAGAATCAATTTAAGTCAGATATAGATTTTTGATTAAAAAGACATTTACAATTGTCTGTTTTGAAGATAAGCATCGATGCGATCTAATGCTTCTTGTGGCCCGCCTGTGTGTTGGAAGCTTTCATTAATGTCCTGCACACCTTTTTTGTATTGTGGATTAGACAACACTTCTTGTACCGCTTCTTGAAGTGATTGTACATTGATCTGATCTTTGGTAATACGATAGCCTGCTTGCAGTTCAGTTAAGCGCTGAGCGACCATTGGCTGATCTTTGTCTTGTGGCAAAACGACTAAAGGCACATTGAAATGGATGCCTTCATTGACACTGTTCATACCGCCATGAGTAATAAATACATCGGTATGCTGTAGCACCTCTAACTGAGGAACATAAGGTAAAATCATGATATGTTCAGGAGCTGGGTTGATCTTCGTAACGTCAACTTTCTCACCTGTAGCAATAACTACAATACCGTTAAAGTCTGTAAAAGCTTCGATACAAGTATTAAAAAATTGTTCGGTGTGATCCAGAACGGTTCCCATTGAAATGTATAGTACTTTTTGATCTTTAAGAAAATGAAGTGGAAATGACGTATTTTCAGTACGTTTTGGAAAACTAGGCCCAATAAAAAGATGCTCATCGCCAAACTGATCGCCATTGCGTTGAAAGTATTTACTTGTATAAACAATATTTAGATCACCGTTATTATTCATAAATTGACCCATTTCTTTAGGCATAACGTTGTATTTCTCTTTCATTAGTGATAGTCCAGCTTGAATACTCTCGGAAAGCTGAGAAGTAGTGTCCATTTGACTTGGAAAAATTCGTTTAGTCATCTGATCATTAGATATCAAAAAAGATGGAGACGAGGAAATACCCGGAATATTCAGGAAATCTCGAACTAATTCACCGGCCCCGAACTTATCATAAAATACAAAATCAAATTGCATTGTCTGTGATAGCTGTTCGGTTAACGCTAAAATGTGTAACGAAGTTTGAATATGAATGTTTAAAAATTCATTTATTCCATTGGGACTACCTATACGGATCGAAGCATTTCTAAGCAGATCAGTATGAACATGAACAATCGCTCCAACAGCTTCTAATCTATCTCTGAACTTCTCGGTCGTAATATAGTGAACCTCATCGCCACGTGATGTAAAAGCATGAGTGATCCCAAGTGTTGGATTCACATGACCTTCTGCGGGAAAATTAACAATTAGAATACGTAACATTCGATATCACTCCTATTGGATAGTATAAGAAATAGAACCGTTGCTTATTTATGATAACAATAATCTATTTCTTTTCCAATTTTTGCAGATTTTTCACAAGTATAGTGGAGCAGTGAATAGAAGAAAGAGATCATAACCGTTTGGCTAGAAAATAGTTATTCTCGTATAATATCTGCTTGTTCACCAAACGTTTTGCCAAAGCTATTCATCGCATCCAGTACAGGCATAAGCGCTGTTCCTTTATCAGTCAGTGAATATTCGACTTTGGGTGGAACTACAGGATATACTTTGCGTTTAATTACGCCATCTTTTTCTAATTCACGTAGTTGTTTGCTTAAAGAACCTTGCGAAAGATCACCTAGAAACGCTTTGATATCTGAATACCGGCGCGTATGTCCTTTTAAATACCACAAAATAAAATATTTCCATCGTCCAGATAAAATATTTTGGGTAAAAGCGATGGTATACATATCTGTCTGATCATTGATAAATTCTTTTTGAAATCCGTCTTTACACACTCTCATCGTCTTTCTCTCCATTCTTAAGTACATCTATGTGTACTATGTACATCTAAATTGCCCTCTATGCAACGTCACGATATCACTTTATGATTATTTTATTATGCAAACTGTTATAGATCAAATGATCGCATAGGAGTCTTTATAACAGGTATAGTTAGTAAGCTAATCAATAGTCTAACATATGAATAAATATTAAAGGAGAGAACATACTTGAATCAAACATTAGAATTACTTCACAACCACTCATCGGTGCGTTCGTACACTAATCAACCATTAACCGAGGAACAACTAGATGCTATTTTCCAGGCAACTATTCAAACATCGTCATTTAGCTTGTTACAGGCTGTTTCTATTATTCGGGTTACAGATCCAGAGCTTCGCCAACAAGCAATGGAACTTTGTGGTCATCAGCCTTATATCGGGCAAGCAGCCGAGTTTTGGGTTTTCTGTTCAGACTTTCATCGGAATCATGAAATAGCTCCTGAAGTAGATATAGAATATATTGAATTTCTAACGATTGGTTTAGTAGACGCTGGACTTATGGCGCAAAATGCGTTGACAGCAGCCGAATCTATGGGACTTGGTGGCGTATATATTGGCGGTGTCAAACTCAATATTGAGAAATTATCTGAAGCTTTGCAATTACCTAAATACGTTATTCCAGTAGTAGGATTGTGTATTGGTGTTCCAGCAGAAGAGAAAGCAGAACTCAAACCACGCTTACCGAAATCTATGGTGTTATTTGAAAATAAATACCAACCATTAGACAAAGAAGAACTATCTACTTATGATAACACAATGAAAAAATACTATGAAGATCGTCCGATCAGAGCGCCTTTCACTGTAAAAACGGTCAAAGGATGGAGCGATCATATTCATGATCATCTACAACGAAGTATTCTGCCTGATATGATGAGTTATATGAATAAAATGGGATACGCTAAAAAGTAATAAGCAGTATATATAGGAGTCTATATTTGCACATTAATTTCCACTATGTTATATTTAGCCCACTAATTAGTTTTGAAAAACAATCTGAGAAACAAATGGAGAGTAACTTATTATAAAGTTACTCTTTTTTATGAATAATTTCTAATATGAATACGAACATAAATCTCTAAAGCGTAATAAAGTCATCAAAGATCATACTATCTCAAGCTATTTTTGTTGGTATTACTAATTCAATGATTCGAAATGGAGCGATGAAAAAATGACTAAAAAGATCAAAGTAGGTATTATCGGTGGATCAGTAAATAACGGGTGGGCAAATAGTACACATATTCCCGCAGTTCAGCATTTGGAAGAGTATGAGTTAACAGCCGTAGCTACAAGTAACAAAGAAAGTGCAACCAAAAGTGCTGAAGCTTTTAAAGCTACTCATGGTTTTGATCAAATTGAAGAGTTAGTACAACATCCTGATGTAGATATGGTAGTTGTCAGTATTAATGTAAAAGAGCATTATCATGCGGTCAAAGCTAGTATTCCTTCTGGAAAGCCTATTTATAGTGAATGGCCTTTAGGATCAACTACAGAAGAAGCTATTGAAATGCAACAATGGGTAGCAGAGCATCAGATTCCAACTGCAATCGGATTACAAGCAAGACAAGCTCCTGCGATTAAGTATGTTAAAGATTTGTTGAAAGAAGGATATGTAGGAAAAGTGTTGTCTGCTCAATTGAGAGTATCTATGGAGGGTATGGGCGGTACAGCTGATCAATCGACTGCTTATTTGTTCGATCGCAAATCTGGCGGAAATTTGCTAACTATCGTGGGTGGACATAATATAGATGCGTTTACTTATATGGTTGGCGATTTTGCAGAACTTTCCGCTACAACAGCACAACAATACACTCAAGTAGCGTTAGTAGATACTCAACAAATGATTGAGAAAACAACAGATGATCAAATCCTCGTTACCGGAAAATTAACAAATGGAGCAGCAGCGAGTATTCATATTCAAGGAGGAGTGAAGCATCAAAAAGGGGTGACTCTTGAAATCTTTGGTGATCAAGGGACGATTGTTCTATATGCGCCTAAAACGATTCAATTTGGAGCACATGAATTATTAGGAGCCAATTCTGCTGATGCCGAGCTACAAGAGTTAACAGTTCCTGATGACTATTATTCTGTACCGGATTCTCTGCGAGATGATACTCCAGTGCTAAATATCGCTCAAGTGTATCGTGCATTTGCTCAAGATCTTCAAGAAGGAACATCATTGACATCGAATTTTGCAGATGCAGTCAAAGTACATCAATTAATCGATGCAATACAAAAATCTGCACAAACAGGTGAACGTCAATATTTTAAATAAGACTCTATGTCTACGTGCTGGGTATCCAAAGTGTGAATCGAAGCGCGAATTTTACTAATAAAATCAATAATGATTTTTGCAAAGTCAAATCGCTTATCTTAAATCTCTTACCTAAAAAAAGGAGCAGTCATCACTGAAGATGTCTGCTCCTTTTTGGTATGAACTACACTACATTTGATTGATAACATTCAAGGTTGAAAGCGATAGCCTACACCCCATACTGTCTGAATATAGCGAGGATTACTAGGATCTTCTTCTGTTTTTTCGCGTAGTCGATTGATATGAACAGCTACAGTCGCATTATCACCAATCGATTCAAAACCCCATATACGCTCATATAACGTTTCTTTACTGAATACATTGTTAGCATTCACGATCAGAAAGTGGAGCAGATCAAATTCTTTTTTCTTCAACTCTAGTTCTTTGCCGTTTAGATAGACCCGGTGAGCTTGCATATTAATCACAAAAGAACCTATTTCAATATGACTATTCCCATGACGATCAGGTTTTCCTTTTATCCGATCATATTGAGCTAGATTGGACTTTACTCGCGCTACTAATTCATTAGGAGAAAAGGGTTTGACAATATAATCATCTGCACCTAACCCTAATCCGCGAATCTTATCAATATCTTCTTGCTTGGCAGTAACCATAAGAATAGGAATATCTAGCTTTTCACGCAAACGGCGACATACAGAAAATCCATCTTCACCCGGTAACATAAGATCCAGCAAAATCAGATCATAAGGTTCAGATAATGCTTTTTCTGCACCGGTAAGTCCATTATCAGCTATCTCCACTGCAAAGTGATTAATTTCGAGATAATCCCGCTCAATCGATGCGATTGCTTCATCATCTTCTATAATTAGTATTTTTCTCATTGTACTTCCTCCTGATTAATCAATGGAAGCTGAATCTTAATCTGCAAACCGCCTGAAGGTGCATGCATTGCCCGAATCGTTCCACCCATGCGTTCCACAGCTTTGGCAGTGATCGCTAAGCCAAGCCCGCTACCTTTATTAGGATTATTACGCGAAGGATCACTACGATAAAATAAATCAAACAGTTGAGGCAATGATTGATCAGGAACACCGGGACCATCGTCGGTGATACAAATAGTGATCTGATCATCATCTACATTGGTCTCTATATGAACCCATCCGCGCTCTTTGTGCTTGTACTTTAAGCTATTTTCGACGATATTGGTAAATACGCTATCTAACTGCAATTGATCTGCAAAAATTCTAGCTTTCTGATGTGAAAATGACGTGGTGATATACAGACCTTTACTACGATATTCTTCAGCTGTTGCTTTAACAAGTGATTCTAATTCATAATTCACATCTAGCAGTTCAGGATCGTATGGATAATTACCTAGATCCATTTTGGAAAATAGAAAGATTTTGGCAACCATCCGGTCAATATCTCTTGCTTTGGTCTGTATCATAGTAATGTACTTATGTTGAGCTTCCGGTGTATTAGCCACTCCATCGAGAAGCCCTTCTGAATAAGCACGAATCGAAGTGAGTGGAGAGCGTAGATCATGTGAGATACTAGCCAGTAGTTCTTTACGGCTTTCTTCTTGACGCTGAATCAATTGCATCGATTGTTTCAACTGTAATGCCATATCATTAAAATCATGACAGATCGCGGCAAATTCATCTTTGCTCTCATATTGAATACGTGTGTCTAAGTTACCATCCCGAATCTGCTGAACACCTGCTACCAATGTATTGAGCGGTTGACTGATTCGCTTGAACACAAAATAAGTCAGAAAGCGATTAGTAAAAAAGATAGTGACAATAATCCCAATGCCAAATAAGATCATAAACAGCGTAATTAACATCTGATATCGGCTATAGTAACTATCATCATTTGTAGCATTTTCATGAAACGAATCAAATGTCGAAATGACATACGTCTGATCATTTACAGTTACTTTTTTGCTATACACATCTTCTTCAGCAAGGTAGATACTACCTTCTCCGTTCAAAGACCAGATCGCTGTCATCATTTTATTATTAGCATCGATCGTCAGTTTCCCCATATTTAACAGAGGTGTACGCGTATTATAATCGTGCACTGTCAGTCTCATTGAATGCTTTTGCAAATAATCTTCTAGTTGCTGTTTTTCATTTGTTTTTTGCTTTTGAGGATGTTGAATAAGTTCTGTCGCAACAGAAGTGATTTTCTCCGGTACATCGTAGATAGAGCTTTCATTATCGTATTTCGTTTTCCAATACTGGTAAGATAAATATTGTCCGGCTCCGATAATAATCGCTGAAATTAGTACAGGTATGACAATCATCAAAATGTTAGAAATGATCAGGCGTTGTTTTATAGTCATACCACGTACTCCTTCGATAATAGATAAATGATTACGAATGTATTGTAGCATTTAATCTGTACGAAGCGCATAAATAGGTCGTAATCGTGCAGCTTTATTGGCAGGAATAATTCCGAATACAACACCGATCACAAATGAAAATGCAAATGAGATCGTAACCATATTCCATGCATATTGAATCGGAAACGGTGTGAATTTACCAGCCACCCAGACCAATCCAAGTCCTACCCCGATACCAAGCAATCCTCCAAGTGTACTGAGAAATATCGATTCGATCATAAATTGGATCAAAATATTACTCTTTTTAGCACCGATCGCTTTGCGAATACCGATCTCACGCGTCCGTTCATTTACCGATACAATCATAATATTCATAATGCCGATTCCACCTACAATCAGTGAAATACCTGCAATCCCTGCTAGAGATGCTGACATCAATGCATTGGTTTTTTCCATAGATTTGATCATTTCTTGAGCATCAAATATATCGTATGCTGAAGGATCTTTGAATTTCTGTTCAAGGCTAGCTGCAAGTAGGGCTTTGACAGTAGGGATATCCTGTTCGGTCACAGTTTTGACTTCAAACGTCTGAATACCTTTTGTCTGTAAAAAGCGTTCTGCGGTAGCGAGTGGGATTAAAATTTTCTCATCATTGGAGCCCATTAAGCTTGAACCTTTACTTTGTAACAAACCTACAATTTTGAAAGTTTCCCCATTAAGACGGATATCATGCCCGACTGGATTTTCAGTGCCAAATAAAGTGGTAGCAGTAGATGAACCGATCACAGCTATCTTTTGTCGGTACTGGCTATCCATATTAAGAACAAATCGTCCGGATTGTACATGAAAATCTTTCACATGCTCATACGCAGGAGTTACACCTTCTAAGGAGACATCGACATTGTTATTGCGATTTTTGGCAGTGACATTGCCTGAAAGGGTGGGCGATACACCGGATACACCTTTTAACTGGTTATAAGCAATGACTTCCTCATACGTCAGTGAACTGGTCACCCCGCGTCCCATCACATTAACAGATAGTAGATTGGTGCCCATATCTCCAAATTGATCACTAATCTGCCCGTTAAAGCTCATACCCACAGAGACAACTAGAATGACCGAAGACACTCCAATAATAATGCCTAACATCGTCAAAAAAGAGCGGATTTTATTGCTGATTACACTAAGTAATGCCATACGTACACTTTGAAAAAAGATCATTACTCATTCCTCCGATCTTCTGTCAAAATGCCATTTTGAATACGAATAACACGTTTGGCTTGATCGGCGATATCCAGATCATGGGTAATCAAAATAATCGTATGTCCTTGTTCATTCAGACTTTTGATCATCTGCATGACTTCTTTCCCTGTATTTGTATCCAAAGCACCTGTCGGTTCATCTGCCAGCAATAAAGGCGGATCACCAGCAAGAGCACGTGCTATTGCTACACGTTGCTGTTGTCCGCCGGATAATTGATTAGGACGATGATACATCCGTTCATGTAATCCTACTTGTTCTAACGCCTGACTTGCTCTTTTTTTACGTTCTCGATAAGACAATCCACGATAGATCAAAGGAAGCTCTACATTTTCGATCGCTGATAATTTGGGCAATAGATTAAAACTTTGAAAAATAAAACCGATTTTTTCGTTACGAATTTTGGCAAGGCGATTATCAGACGTTTTGCGTACATTTTGACCATCCAATATATACTCTCCGCTATTAGGCAGATCCAAGCAGCCTATCATATTCATCAAAGTAGACTTGCCTGACCCCGAAGGGCCAATAATCGCTACAAATTCACCATGATTCACCGTCATAGAGATATCTTGCAAAATAGGCATCTGCTGTCCTGCCATCATATATCCATGATTCATATGACTGATCTGTATAAGTGGCTCCTTATTCATGGAGTGCCACCACCTGTAGAGGAGCTATCGCTAGATGTACTCGTATTTGTATCGGTAGTATTGCTATTATCTGTTGAAGTACTGCTGTCTGTTGCATTACTGTCTGTTGAACCACTATCTGAAGCTGTCGTCGAACTACTGTCATCTAAGCTACCTGCACCAGACATACTGCTATCTGGTGAAGAAGTACCAAGTCCGCTCATATCACTGGATGGGATCACGATTAGATCGCCTTCTTTTAGACCACTTTTAATCTCAATCTGACTATCATCATGAATCCCTATCGTTACTTTCTGTTCAGTCGTAGCATCAGGTTGCGCATTTTGTGTGCCCGCAGATACTCTCGCTTTTTGAACTACATATTGATCACCTTGTTGAATAACCGATTCGATAGGTACTACAAGAATATTTTTTTTCTGTTCAACCAAAATCGTAGCCTGTGTGGACATACCTGCTTTGATCTCGCCCGGTTGATCCAAATGAATCGTTACAGCAAAAGTAGAAACACCATTTTTGATCGAACCTTCATTTGCGATCATTGAGACTTTGCCAGTATACGTTTTGCCGGGTAGTGCATCTAGCTGAAGTGTAGCTTTCAATCCGTCGTGAATTTTAAGAACATCTAATTCATCGACCTGAATTGTAGCGCTCAAATCTTGATAATCAACAATAGTAAATGCTTCTGCGCCACTACTGACTGCTCCGCCAGGAGCAACACTCATCTTAGTGATTGTTCCACTGATTGGAGAGAGCAGCGGAGCAGGAGCTGCTTGATCTTTTTGTAAACGCGCGATTTCTGTTTCAGTAACAGTGATATCGTCTTTACCTTTTTCTATCGCTAGACGAGCCGTATCTAATTCGGTTGGAGTCGCATTATTCATAACTAGCTGTTTGTATTGTTCTTGCTTATCTTGAAGATCGCTTTGTTGTTGCTTCAGGGTGTTGGTTTGTTGAGTGATATCTTTGGAATTATCTTTATTTTTATAGTTGAACAAGACCTGTCCTTTTTGAACACGTGTATTTAGTTTGCCGTTTACCTGATTAATATTTCCTTCATGATCGGCATAGACAAGCGTCTGGCTCGTAGCTTTGATCGAACCAGCCCCTTTGATCAATACTGTAATTTCTCCTTTTTGCACAGGAACAGAGGGGGTAGGTTCAACAACTAATTCATCTTGTGCTTTGGGCCAGAGAACATAGGCAGTTGCTCCGGCAGCGGCTAATACGACAATAATAGCTATAGTGATCCAGATTCGTTTTTTACTTTTCATAGGTTCCTCCGTTAGTTAGCAGATAGATCTGTTGTGCTATTTTTGTTATTGCGATCAGTTGAATCTGGTTTGTCCGGTTGATTAGTTGTCGGAGGTGTGCCCGGATTCGTTGTAGGTGTATCTACAGGTGATGTTGTAGATGGTGTATTGACGATATTGGCGGTGTAATCAATTCTGTAGCTCTGCGTACCTAGAAGGATTCGTTCGCCTTCAAATTCATCGTACACATTGATTAAGAAACGACCACCTTTCATCGTTTTGTACACATTGCTATTTAAAGTGGTTGAATACGGAATCGACTTGCCGAGTGTTAAGTCAGTACCCGGAACCATAGTTTTTTCTTGCACTTGACCGGATGGATCTACCCATTGAATGACCAGATTATGTCCATACGTGCCCATATTATAGGTGTTGTCTTTGCTAAAGTTATAAGTCATATTCAGAGCAATACTTTCTTGACCTTCTGACAATGAACCTGTAGCACTTGTAATCGCAAATCGGTACGGGAATAGCTCCATATCGCTACTTACACTAGCCACTACAGGCGGCGTCTGTTTATTGAGTCCTAGTTCAACGGCATTGATATAACCTGTAGGTGTAGTCGTCGCTGTAGACATTTTGCCATCGTTAATCGCTTCACCGATATAAAGTGTTAGCCCGGATGTATTGATTGACGCAGGGAGTTTGCTCCAGACAGTAATTAAGTTTTTACCATCAGGACCGACTGTTTTGTCCGATTGATTAACAGTAGCTTCATAATATTCATTATTTGGTGTTTTGTAATAAGCGATAAGACGAGCAGGTGTAGAAGTCCGTTTTTCTTCGCTCTTCATTTCAAGTTCAGTATATGCAATTTTTTGACTTGTACCTTCATACGTAATCGTACGACGTTCTTTGATTTCTGCTTTTTTGCCTATCGTCTGAATATGGAAAGAAGATCCTGGTGCGATTTTGGCAACAGTAGAATTGATCTGACCTACTTGTAGCGATAAGAACGGATTATCTTGATCCAGTGTATTACCAGTAGAAGTTGTCGCATTGGTAGTTGGACTGGTTGAATCGTTATTTGCAGTATCTACATTAGGATATAGTTCGATTTTGAGTTGAGATAAATCTGCATCTGCATCAAAATGACTGACCACATAGTACACACGACTTTGACCGGCATCCAGTGATGTATCTGTCTGTTCCGCTATAATCTGTACCGGGCTACTGATGCGATTATTTTGCGCTTTGATCCATCCGCCGAGTAGAGGCAAGTTAACAGAAGAAGTGCCAGCATTACGCAGACGAATTTTGGCAACTACGATATCTTCAGCAGTCCATGGCATACGTTGAAAGCTTTCAAGCGTCACGCCAAAGTTGCCGTAATTATTATCAAATGTATACTCTGTTTGCGCCGATTGATTCTGTTCTTGGCTGTAGGGAATCATATAAAAAGCAGTGGGTAAAATAATCGCACTTTTCGCTTGTGTATTGTCTGCTACTTGCGTATTTGTCGTTGTATTACTTGGAGTCGTTGCTGATGATTCTAACAATTGCAGTTGAAGTTGTTGCTGTTTCAATTGAGCTGGAATTTCAGCAGATAATTGAATTTGCTTTTCCTGCAATGGCTTGAGTGCTAGATTAGTGAATGCTTTGGTAGTGATCGGGAATGAATACCCTTCTGATGTTTTGATAGATGTTTCATAAGTAGGTAATACTACTGTTTGATTACCGATATTTTTTATTCTAAATTGCATCGTCCATACGGCTTTATCTCCACTGGTAGAGATTGTTGCTGTTTTTAATTGAGTCTCAATCATTGTTCCATCTACAGCGATTTTTCGAGAAGATGCGACAGGAACAGTAAGACTAGACGGACTTACTTTAGGTAATTTGAATGCTATTACTGGTAATTCCAAGTTAGTAACACTACTTGCTGTAGAACTGTCTGTTTTGCTATCGGTTGCAACGGTATTGCTTGTAATTTGTAAAGTCATATTTGTAGCATTCAGAGAAGCTGGGATCGCTGCAATATACTTTATACTTTGAGTATCTCCGGGTGAAATAGAGAAATCACGACTAGCATGATCTAGTTGTAATTCAAAAGAAGAACCGGTAGCAGACTGTAAGTAAGTATGGTAATTAGGAGCCTCTAACACTTCAGTACTTAGATTGCTTACTTGTACAGCTAGACGAGCATATAATTTATTATTAAAACGGATCATTTGTAACTGTTGTGGTTTGAAAGTGAGGGTGGTTGTACCAATCGTCACTTTTTTGCTTTTGCCTTGAGCGATAGCAGGTGAGTAATTCGTAGGGACGGTAAATGTACCTAACTTTTTCTCATAATTAGCGGCATTAAAATCCCAACCAAACATCGTAATTTTGCTACTGGCTAGTTTATTTTCTTTTTTCATATCTACATAGTACGTAATCGCTTGAGTAGACTTCGGGGAAATCGTTATCTGATCTTTGTTATCAGGAACAGGTACTCCTTTGATCGGAGAAGTTCGTATTGTACTTACTCTTGAAAAGCTATTCATCAACTTGTATGGACTGGAAGTGGTGTTGGTATAAGTAAGGGTGTATGTCAGAATATTACCTGTGTTTTTGCTAGCTAATTGAATATCAGTTAATTTCACACTGACTCCAGATTGGAGTGAGATTGAAGGGAGCGCTGTTAAGGAAGCGCTAGTCGAGGGATTCATCTGAGTTGCAGACAGATGGGTTGGAGCGGCGAATACGGGATTATTTGTAGTCTGGCTTAAAGCTACCATTCCTGCTAACAGAGCAAGATATGCAGGGTATTTCTTCATCTATCGTTCCTCCTGATCTTCATCACCTGTGTACAGGTTGATTTATAGATTGATCTTAGAGGAAGGAGTTAAATTACACATAAACAAAAGCAAAGTATTTCTATACAGGATTTAAATTAAATATAAACTTTTTATAAACTGGGACGATCATATACATCTACCTCAAGATGACGTTCAAGCAATAATCCTAATCGCTTAGCCATAAAAGCAGGAGGGTGAGGTTTCTCATGCTTGATCCACCATTCGACTACTCCTAAAATCGCTGCTCCTAAAAACTGAATATCTACATAATCTTCTTCAGTTAATGGTTGCTTCTTTTGATCCAGTATTCCTTGTTCTAACTCTTGAAGAAAAAATGCTAGAAATCGTGTACGAAAAAAAGAACTTCCTTTACTGGCTAGCATTGCAGAGAAAAATGAATACTGACTTTCAAAATATTCGAACCACAACAATCCAGATTCTACATAACTATCATTCATGTCTTGTGAATTGCAAATGTCTCTCATTTCTTCAATATGCTCTTGAATAAGCTTATCCAGCAAATCAAACTTGTCTGTATAGTGAAGGTAAATCGTTCTTCGGCTAACATCTGCTTGATCAGCGATATCTTGGATCGTAATCTGATCAAACTTTTTCTCGATCATAAGATCAATAATAGCCAATTTGATCGCTTTTTGTGATTTCCGTACTCTTCGATCTATTTGCGACATGTTATTATAACCTGCTTTCTTCCAAATAATGCACAGTCTGAAGAAGAACGTGAACTACTGCACAAAACCTGTTGTTTTAATCATTGTAAATGCTGTATTTCTATTTAGTATTATACATAGTTGTTTCTTAATACACTAATGTGCATTTTTAGATATGAATATATGTATGAAATGATCCAGGGAGGAAATAGAAAAATGAAAGTTACTGTTATTGGAGCTACAGGAGCTACAGGTAAGAAAGTAATAGAGCGTTTACTTCAATTAGATCATGAAGTTCATGCTGTATCTCGTCGACCCGAAGTTCATACATCGACTAAGCAACTACATATTTATCAGGGAGACGTATTGGATACATCCACTATGATAAAAGCTATGATAGGTACAGACGTGGTTATCAGTTGTATAGGACCAACCAAAACATTTTCATCAGGTCATATCATGTCAAAAGGAGCTTTGAATGTTATTGCAGCCAATTTCTCACCGGGAACTGTGATGTCAGAAGGGATGCCGAATATTTTATCAGCTTGTCAGCAAGCAGGAGTTGGGCGTGTGGTGATGCAGAGTGGCATTAATTTGAGTGATGGAAAAGAATTTTCTGCTTTTAATCGGGTTGCTGTACGTACGATGCGGTTTATTTTCTCCAAAGCGATCAAAGATAAAGCAATCGCTGAGCAGGCAGTGATCGCGAGTAACTTGGATTGGGTGATTGTACGTCCTTCTGTGCTTAGTCATACCGCTGACTCTGTCCAATATACAGCAGGGCCTTTAGCCCGGATTGAGCCACTTCATCCTCTATCATTTGTAGACTGTGCAGACTCTTTGGTTCGAGCAGCAACAAGTGAGCCATCATGGATCAAAAAGATTATTAATGTCGGAAAATCATAATTTGTACTAGTAAAATCTTAAATAATTATAGATAAAAAACACCTCCAACGTGGAAGAGCAGCAAGTGATCTGCTTTCGAATTGGAGGTGTTTTGCAAATGAAGAATAGATTAAGACCAGCGATCAAACCAGTGAATATCAGTGATAATATCCTGATCTAACGGAATACCGTATGTTTCGTTGATCCATTTTAAGCTATTAAGTTTGTTTTTGACGACTTCTGCTTCTTCTGGAGATAGTTGCTTATCCATTACTTTGATGACGATATAGTCGCTCCAGAAATCATAAAAAATCACCGGTGCTCCAATCGCATCTTCAACAGCCCGATAAAATTGTCCACGCGGTTCACTATCGCCTGCCATAATCGTATCCATAAAATCAATCGAAAAACGGATACTGTGATAATTAACAGATGCTTGCGATGTAGAAGATTGCACAGCAGATGTTGTTCCTGTGGAGAGAGGAGTAGAAGTACTATTGTATAGGTCACTATCGGATGCTGAAGCAGAAGTCACCGGAAGAATCGAAGCGAATAAAGTAGCAGATAACAATAAAAAAGATAATTTTTTCATTATAAACCTCCTGTATAAGTGTAATAGAGGTACAGCCAAAACAGAATCATGTAACACCTCAATAAACAGCTAATCTTTTCCCGATAGATGCTGTTAGTATGTAATACATTCCTCCTTTATCGCTTAATACATATATGCGGAGAATACACCTAAATTATATAATATTTTTTTCATTAATATACCTAAATTGTAAAAATATTCTTTTTAAATTTATAAAATAATAACGATAGTATGATCATATACTACGTCAGAAAGTACCGTTGATAAACAAGCAATAAGTCCATATAAATAATAGTTCTACAAATAACTTGCATGAAAAGAAAATATATTTTAAAATGTTGATATGTCAACAGTTGATTTATCAACGTTATTACTTTTGATGAAAATAAAAGCTAATCTAAGGAGAATACCCATGACAAAAACAGCATTAGTGACAGGAGCAAATAAAGGTATTGGATTTGAAATTGCCAAGCATCTACTGCAAGCAGGATATCATGTATTAGTAGGAGCACGTGATCAAGAACGTGGAGAAGTAGCCGTAAATACACTTAAAGCATTTGGTCATGCAGAGTTACTATTAATCGACGTAGCTGATCTACAAAGTATTGATCAAGCGGTCAATCATATCAAGCAAAACTATACTGATTTGAGTCTGTTGGTAAATAATGCGGGTATCCCTGGAGATATGCATAAAGTAGGCTGGGAATTTGATGTAGAAGAGTTAGTAGCCACTCACCAAGTAGACTTTATTGGCCCATTCGCTCTTTCTAAAGGGTTGTTACCGCTATTGATTGCGAATAAAGGCATAATTCAAAATATCAGCATACCGATTGAGCCACTATCATTTTTTAATGCTTTTGCTTA
Organism: Paenibacillus sp. KACC 21273; assembly: GCF_028736095.1. Classification (NCBI taxonomy): domain Bacteria; kingdom Bacillati; phylum Bacillota; class Bacilli; order Caryophanales; family Paenibacillaceae; genus Paenibacillus; species Paenibacillus sp. KACC 21273. The sequence goes on along the minus strand of NZ_CP117876.1, from coordinate 2,836,129 downwards.
TCAGACTGCAAAAGCTCCTTTGAACGTTATGACCAAGTCATGGGGAATGAGCTTTGAAAAAGAAAATATACCAGTTGAAATTTTTGCAGTTATGCCAGGAGCTGTCTCTACTGATCTGAATGGAAATATGACAGGCGATTTTGTAAAAACTACTGCGCAAGCTGCTGAAATTATTGTAAGTTATATATTAGATGATCAGAATCACAATGGACAGGTGATCAATTACGACGGTACTCTGACTGTATATCAATAAACCGTTATCTATTTTATATGTATGATAATTGTTACCAGCCCTCTTTCTTATCTATAGAAAGAGGGTTTTATCTATATAGAGTAGCCTAGCATGTAGAAGAACTACTGATTTTTTTCACTACATAGGATAGTCATCTATTATGATGTGCTATGCCGTTTTGAGAGTTATATGAATGTGTTTATTATCGAGATCAAGGAACAGACTTGCTTGTAAAAAAAGGATTAAAGTTGTATATTGTCTAATACGCTGTACACCTATAGTAACAAAATATGATTACGAAAGATGGGATGGTTTTGAAGAAAGATTGGTCAGAAGAGAGTGCGTTGTTATACCAAATGTATCGTGTAAACAATGCGATAAATACGACATTTGATGCTTATATTAGTATCAGCCAATCTCGCTTTGAAATACTTGCTTTAATATATCAAGAAACAGAAATTAGTCAAAGTGATCTACAAAAAAAAGTGACGATTGATAAAGCGGCTGTCGCTAGACATCTCAAACAGCTTGAAGATAACAATATTGTATTGCGAAGAAGAAAAGATGGAGATAACCGTATGATTTTAGTACAATTGACAGACTACGGTAAAGAAGTTATTGAGAATTCTCAAAAAGAAAAAGAACAATTTGCCAAAGGGCTGTTGAATAATATTAGTGATACCGAGTTCAATATGCTCAAAAAAGTATTAGATCAATTAAATGAAAATGTGAAACAGATGAAAGATAACACGTAAATCTCTCAAAGCTCAAGCAAATCAAACAATCAAATACTTGCTATCCAAGCAGATAGTAATCCAAAAGTCGGTCTATAATGATCGACTTTTTTTGCATTTATCCAGAGGAAATAAAATCTTCTTGCTGTACATAATATTTTATTGTATATTTGTTGATACATCAACGTTGATGTATCAACAAATATAATAATGGAGGAATCATACTATGAATACAACAGAAGAGAAGAAAAATGAGATTTTAAGTGCTTATCAATTTAGACACGCTTGTAAGAACTTTAAAACTGATCTACAAATTGCGGATCACGATTTTCAATTTATTTTAGAAACTGCCAGATTATCTCCTAGTTCATTTGGTTTTGAACCGTGGAAATTTGTAGTGGTGCAAGAAAAAGAACTTCGTGATAAGTTAAAACCTATCGCAGCCGGAGCTCAAAGACAGATACCAACCTCAAGCCATCTGGTATTTATTTTAGCTAAAAGAGCGAGTGAGTTAACGTTTGATTCTGCATATATAACCCATATGATGAGCAATATTCAGCAGATGCCCGATGGAGTAGCGACATTTGTTTCGAATATGTATAAGTTATTTACAGAAGTTGAATTAGAGAATAATGCTCAATTGATGCATGAATGGGCATGCAAACAAAGTTATATTACAATGGCGAATATGATGACAGCAGCAGCTCAGATCGGAATAGATTCTTGTCCGATTGAAGGAATCGACAGAGAAAAAGTAGCTTCTCTATTTCACGATGAAGGAATTATCGACAAAAATGAGTTTGGAGTCGCTTGTCTGGTTGCTTTTGGCTATCGGGAAGAAGAACCGAAGCGTCCTAAAATGAGACAATCTTTAGAAGAAATTGTAGTATGGGCATAAATTAGTGATTATAGGTAGGCGGGTCACTACTTTAGTGACCTTTTTATCATCAGCAGGTAGCATATAATCATTTTATTACATATAAATGTATACAAAACAATGCGAAAGAGAGAAACTATACTCAACTACATGTATGATGGCTTTAGCACAAAAGGTCAATATTGAATAGGAGAGAGGCAATCATCATGGAGCATCATTATCAGACACTTCAGTCTATGGCTTATCAAGCTTCTATAACACCTATAGAGTGGAAATGGTTTGTACATGCAACAACAGTAAAGTCTATTGCACATGGAGCGACTATTATTGAAGCTGAAGATCATGTAAATCATGCTTATTTCTGTACACAAGGGTTATTTCGCTTGTATTATACTTTAGCAGATGGACGAGAATATAATGTCGCTTTTACATTAGAAAATGATTTTGCTACCTCGTACGGAGCTATGATTACCGGATTAACATCAAAATACACTATTCAGGCGATCGAAGATTCTACCGTTATCGAGATTCCTTATTCTACGTTGCAAATGCTTATGGATCAAAGTCATGGATGGGAACGATTTGTTCGCACAGCTCTAGAACGACTGTATGTCCGTAAAGAAGAAAGGGAACGAGAATTGTTATATTTATCTGCTTTGGAGCGTTATCACGCTTTTCTACTCAAATATCCAGGGCTTGAACAAAGAATACCCCAATATCATATTGCTTCTTACCTCGGCATCTCACCTGTATCCCTGAGCCGCATTTTGCATGAAAATCATTAACCTATGTTAATGCAGTTGTAGATTATGTCCTTTACACTAGACCTATAGCAACCATTACTTAGATGAGGTGAAAGACATATGCGACAAATGATGATCGTTTTACTAGAGTTTTATCCTTCCTGGTTAGCGTTACCACGAGAACAACGCAGAGAACATGCAGAAGTATTACAGCAAATTATAAATAAGTATCGTTCATCGATTACAGTACGTTTTTTTGATGCTGAAGCTTTGCCGGGCAAAGATTATACTGATTTTGTAGTCTGTGAGACAGAAGATCTCAAACATTACCATTATATGTGGGAAGAAATTCGTGACTCCGAGACATATACTCAAGGATATATGAAGATCAAAGATGTGATCATGGGTTTGGAAAATGCTTTTCAATCGTATGAGAAAGAAGCTTTGCAGATGTCTTCCAAATAAAAATTTATGCAATGAATCATTAAGATTCGTCCTTATAGATATTAAAGTCTGATCAAATACAAAAGGAGCGCCATTTTATAGGCACTCCTTTTTACGTGGATTATCAGTCATTTTGAATTAGACAAAAAGATTATGATTTGCTTGAGAAGCCTGTCCTAAATAATAACCGACGCCTACACTTTTAACATGATCCATCAATTCGTCAAGGTGAATATTCATCAGATCCATCGACATCTGGCAAGCTACCATTTCTACACCTTGATCGACGGCACTCTGTATAAGTTCTTCTAAAGAAGGAACATTATGATGTTTCATAAGACCACGAATCATTTTGGGACCCGCGCCAAACATATTCATTTGGGATAAGCGTAGCTTATGGCTAGTACGAGGGAGCATCATATCAAACATACGACCAATCATTGTTTTGGAGATTGGCTGAGGAGACTGTTTGCGAATAATCGTTAATCCCCAGAAGGTAAAGAACATAGTAACTTTGCGACCACTGGCAGCAGCACCGTTAGCAATAATTAAGGAAGCAATTGCTTTATCTAGATCACCACTAAAAACGACCATTGTACTAGCAGGATCGGCTTCTGTAGAAATGGAAGGCGAAAGCTCCGAGTTCTGCTCTGCTATTGTTTTGCCAATGACTGCTTCAATTACTCCACCGTTACCACGCTCTAATTGGAGAAGCGTAGACTTAGACATTGCTGTCCATGCTTTGATATCTTCGTAAAAGCCAGGGTCAGACGCTTGCACATGTAAAGTCTGTCCATTGGATAGTTGATCCATTGTCTTCTTAACCTGTATAAGAGGGCCGGGACAGCTTAATCCACGTACATCCAATTCAACATCTATATGCATCGGTTGAGCAGTTGGATGTTCGGTAATATGCGATCCATTTTCTACTACAGTAAGGGTTGGTAAAAGATCAGGTTGTCCATTGTTATTGCCGTTTGGTTCTTCGGAAGAAAAAGAGCTGGTCTGAAATTGAGCCATACGGTATGTTTTGTAACCGCCGCTTAAGTTTTTAGTCTCAAAACCATGCTGACGCAAAATTTGAGAAGCGGTATAGCCACGTAATCCAACCTGGCAATACACCCAAATTTCTTTGGAACGATCCAGTTCGCTCAACCGCTGACGAAGTTCGTCCACTGGAATAGACAGTGATCCAGTGATATGTCCATTGTGATGCTCCAGTTCACTACGCACATCGAGCAAAATAGATTGCTCAGAGTCACGTTCTGCTAGCTCATCATACGTAAAGACCTGCACACGTCCAGATACTATATTCTCTGCTGCATATCCAGCCATATTCACAGGATCTTTGGCAGAAGAATACGGTGGTGCATAGCTAAGTTCAAGTTCTGCCAGATCATGAATAGAGCCACCAAAATGAATAGCTGTAGCAATATCATCAATTCGCTTATCTACACCCTCATAACCAACAGCTTGAGCACCTAAAATTTTACCTGTTGGTGTAAATAGCAACTTGAGTGTAATAGCACTGGCACCGGGATAGTAAGAGGCATGAGAGGAAGGATGAACAATCACACTCTGGTAGTCTATACCCAGACGTTTGAGCTTCTTCTCACTACTTCCTGTAGAAGCACCGGTGAGATCGAATACTTTAATCACAGACGTACCTATCGTTCCTTTATAACTAGAGTTCAATCCAGCGATACGGTCAGCAACAATCCTACCTTGTTTGTTAGCAGGGCCTGCTAGCGGAATCGTTGTCTGGCTTCCATGAATATAATCTTTCACCTCAATAGCATCTCCAACAGCATAGATATCTGGTAAATTAGTTTCAAGCGATTCATTGACAACAATATGTCCGCGTGATCCAAGAGCAATGCCACTACTTTGCAGGAAGGAAGTGTCAGGTCTTACTCCGATCGCAAGAATGACCAGATCAGCAGATAGTGGACTACCATTTTCAAGTTCAACACCAATACCTTGTTCGTAGGAATGAAAGCCGATCACACGTTGCTTGAACATCAGCCTCACGCCATGTTGCTCCATTTCTTGTGCGAGTGCTGTCGCCAGTTCAGGATCGAACGGAGCTAGTAGCTGAGGATTACTTTCTATGAGGGTTACGTCCAGACCGGCTTCGCGCAGGTTCTCTGCCATTTCTACACCGATAAATCCTCCACCTACAACAATGGCTGATCGGGTATGTTGGGAAGTAACACGTTCTTTGATGAGCTCAATATCAGTCACATTACGTACAGTAAAGATAAGTGGATGATCATTGCCAGGCAAGTTAGGAATAAAAGGACGAGCACCTGGAGATAAGATCAACTTATCATAACTTTCTTCATATAGACCACGTTCAGGATGTTGGATCTGGATCGTACGAGTATCCGGATGAATAGCTATAACTTCGCTTTGTGTACGCACGTCGATTTGAAAGCGATCCGCCATGCCTTTTGGCGTTTGAACAAGCAAGCGTTCACGGTCGGTAATAGAACCCCCAATATAGTAAGGTAATCCACAGTTAGCAAAAGAAATATGAGGCCCTTTTTCAAACATAATAATCTCAGCATATTCATCTAGTCGGCGTAAACGTGCCGCAGCCGATGCACCTCCAGCCACACCACCGACAATCAATACTTTTTGACGTTGTTGATTCATGATTCGCAATCTTCCTCTCCAAACAAAATATGGACGATCGGTTCGATCCGAGGGTCAGCGAGAAGATAGTTAACTTCTAGCCCACTACGTTCAGTGATAACAATCCCTGTGCTACGAAGCTTCTGTAGATGTTGTGAAATCGTTGATTGTGGAATATCCAGACATTCTTGCATATATGAAACGTTACATTTACGTTTGCGTATAAGTCCACGCACGATGCATAAGCGAATAGGATGCGATAAAGCTTTCAACAGATTAGCAGGCTCATCAAATTGTTTTAAATCTTTTACATCAAAAGCGGTAGTGTCCATATGAACCCTCCTTATATCGTTATATTAGAATAATACGATATAGTGAACAAAGAGTCAATTCAAAGCATTTTTACATTCTATTGACCCAAACAGTTGATACTTATTTCAATTAGTTCAGAATGTATATTAAAAAAACCGACTTCTATAGCAAGTCGGTCTTTTTAGGTTATCAATAAAAGGGGCGAACGATCTGAACGAAAGTGACTTTTACATAGGGCGGTCATTTTTCTTCAAGTATCAAATATCAAACGTGATATTTATTTTAAATTGGATTCTCCCCATTCATACATGCTATTCAGGATCGGCAGGAATCTCTTACCGAGATCGGTTAGCCAATATTCAACTTTCGGTGGAACTTCTCGGTAAACTTCCCGGTGCAGTAGCCCATCGGTTTCTAATTCTCGTAACTGCTTTGTAAGCATCGACTGTGTAAGATCTGGATAAGCCCGTCGGATCTCTCCAAATCTTCTTTTATTTTCGGACATGTACCACAATAGAGATAATTTCCATTTACCGCCGACTAATTTTTGTACCTTATTCAGTCCACACTCGGATGAACTTCCACTGCTCAATTTTTGCTCTTCGTTCATCCCACAATCAGATGAATATTTATGAGTATGCTCCATATTTGTTCCCCCTAGATCAATAATAAGCTTTTAAAAAGCCTGTCAGATCACATTAGTATTAAATTTGATAGTATGTTCTAAAAATAATCGTACTTGTTTAAAGTAACATACTTCAATAAGATAATAAAGGCAAGCAGAGTAGTGAGTTCAACGATATTTTTTCTCCGCCAATCGGATATTTATTTGATAAATATAGGCTAAAGTCGCTCGTTATGTCGGGATTTATTTTTGTATCTATTATGCTGTGATTGTTCATTAAATTTGCCGAGACGAGATAGGAAATTGAATGGCTGATCATTACTTTAAAAACATTACAATCCAGGAGGAATACAAATGAGATTTGGAATTATAGGTGCAGGAAATATTGGATCCACTCTTTCACGAAAGTTAGTTCATAACGGACATGAGGTTAAAATTGCAGATGCTCGCGGTATTGATCGACTGGAAGGAAAGGAACTTGTAGGGGAGATTGTTACCATAGAAGAAGTAATCAAAAATATTGATATATTAATTACATCTATTCCTTTGCCTGCATTATCTGATATTCGTAGTATCATACAGCAAGTTGAAGAACATGTGATTGTGGTCGATACGTCAAATTATGCTCCAACAATCAGAGATCAGCGAATAGAAGAAATCGAAAATGGCATGGTAGAAAGTGTATGGGTGTCAAATCAGTTAGGTCGCCCAGTGATTAAAGCATTTAACAACCTATTGACTGAAACATTAGACAAAGATGGCAAACCGGAAGGGACTCCATATCGTATCGCTATGGCTATTGCCGGAGACAACCAGGAGCAAAAGCAAACTATCGAGAAGATGGTGAGTGAACTTGGATTTGATGCGGTGGATAGTGGGAATTTAAGCGATTCTTGGAGACATCAGCCCGGCACTCCAGCCTATTGCACAGAATTAACAAAAGAAGAACTTGTCCTTGCTCTGGATCAAGCAGACAAACAAGTAGCAATTCAATTAAGAGAACAATTTATCGAAAGAATTACAGAACTTTTTGCTAAAGGTAATGTAGAAAAGCAAGTCGTTGTAAATTTAAAACGAGAAATATACAAACCAATCCTTTTGCCCAAAGAAGGATTAGAAGAAAAGACAGAGACACATCCAGTGCAACAACTTTTACAAAACATTATCCAAAGCACAAGTACCAAAGGCGAGGGAACGACTTTACTTTCTGACGAGTACATGAAGAATACATTAAAAAATTATTTAAAATATTTCAATGAACAAAATGCAGATGCTGTTATTGATCTACTAGCAGATGAGATCATCGGTGAAGATCCTGTAGGCACGAATCCTATAGTAGGCAAAGAAAACTTTGAAAGCTTTATCCGAGAAGGCATCGTTAACGTGAAAAAAGTAGACCTGTTAGCTCCAATTCGTACATCTTTCGCTAATTCGGCTGCAATGATGATCAATACACACATTTTGGTAGAAGGAAAAGAAGTCGTTATCGAAACGATCGACGTCGCACAGTTTGATTCCTCAGGAAAAATAACCCGTCTTCAGGCGTATTGGGGAGCAGATAATGTAAGTCTGGTGAAGTAATTGCTTTTGTGTAGATTAATATCGGATCCTTTCTTCGATCAATCATGTTGCATGATTGTAAGCAATAAGTTAGCATGATTTAGACATTCTATAAGTAAAGATCATCAAAAGGCATTTTCTCCGAATCGATGGAGAGAATGTCTTTTCTGTTGAGAGTATAGATAAGGTATTCATATTAGTAAAAGCATAGTTAGTGAAAGTAAATAGAATAGGTGTTTATACAATATGTCCTTCATGTGTGTACAAATGACAAAAAAGATGATACATTGGAATCAGCATATTGACTATATTGTAAGCGTTTACTTAAAGATTTAATGTCTTCTGTATGAGGACATATGTTTAATGAGGAGGGAATGAAATGTCTAGTCAAGTATTACAACAATTTTTGACTATGGGTATCGAGGGTCTAAAGACGAACGGTCTATATAACGTTATTGACACGCTACAGGGTGCTAATGGGCCTGTTATTCAGATTGCTGGAAAGTCTCTAATCAATTTGTCTTCCAATAACTATTTAGGACTCGCAACCGATCAGCGCCTGATTGATGCTTCAGTGAAGGCGGCGCAGACATACGGTGCTGGCGCAGGAGCTGTGCGAACCATAAATGGTACGATGGATCTGCATATTGAGCTTGAAGATAAGCTTGCGCATTTCAAAAAGACAGAAGCTGTTATCGTGTATCAATCGGGATTTAACTGCAATATGGCTGCGATATCTGCGGTCATGGATCAGCATGATGCGATTCTATCAGATGAGTTGAATCATGCTTCGATCATTGATGGCTGCCGCTTATCGAGAGCAAAGGTGATTCGATATAAGCATTCAGATATGGATGATCTAAGGCAAAAGGCGAAAGAAGCTATAGAATCAGGACAATATCATAAAATCATGGTCATCACTGATGGCGTGTTCTCGATGGATGGCGATATAGCTAAGCTACCTGACATTGTCAATATAGCTGAACAATTCGATCTGATTACGTATGTGGATGATGCACACGGTTCGGGGGTTCTAGGAGCAGGTGCAGGAACCGTTAAGCATTTTGGATTATCTGACCGTATTGATTTTCAAATCGGTACGTTGTCCAAAGCGATCGGTGTTGTTGGCGGTTATGTCGCTGGTAAGAAACAACTGATCGAATGGTTGAAGCTGAGAAGTCGTCCATTCTTGTTCTCAACTTCACTACCACCGGCTGCAATCGCTGCTTGTAGCGCATCCATCGATATTTTGATGAATGATACAGAACTGATCGAGAAGTTATGGGCGAACAGCAAGGAATTGAAGCGAGGCTTGAGTCAGCTTGGATATGATGTAGGTCAAAGCGAAACACCGATCACTCCTTGTATCATTGGCGATGAATTGACCACCCAGCAGTTCAGCAAACGTCTTCATGAAGAAGGTGTCTATGCCAAGGCTATCGTATTCCCAACGGTACCTAAAGGAACTGGCAGAATACGCAATATGCCTACCGCTGCCCATACGAAGGAGATGCTGGATCAGGTGATCTCTGTCTATGAGAAAGTTGGTAAGGAAATGAAACTGATCTAAACGCATTCACGGAAGTCTACTTCGGGAGGAATGTCTGATGAAAAAGATATTGGTAACGGGAGCACTCGGTCAGATCGGTTCAGAGTTAGTGATGAAGTTACGTGAGCTATATGGCGCAGATCACGTCATTGCTACAGACCTTAAGTCATCCACCCATGAAATCACTCGCTCTGGACCATTCGAGCTGCTGGATGTGACGAATGATAAGGCAATGTTCGAAATCGCCAAGCGATATGAAGTCGATACTGTCATCCATTTGGCTGCATTGCTGTCAGCTACCGCAGAGGAGAAACCTCTGCTTGCTTGGAATCTGAATATGGGTGGATTGATGAATGCACTTGAGGTATCTAGAGAGCTTGGCTGCCAATTCTTCACACCTAGCTCGATCGGAGCTTTTGGTCCTTCCACTCCAAGAGATAATACCCCACAGGATACCATCCAGAGACCAAATACGATGTACGGTGTGAATAAGGTATCAGGTGAACTGCTTTGTGATTATTATTTTCATAAATATGGGCTAGATACAAGAGGACTACGCTTCCCCGGTTTAATTTCTTATATGACACCTCCTGGCGGGGGAACAACCGATTATGCAGTAGAAATATATTATGCAGCCATAACGGCTGGAAGATATACATCATATATTGCGAAGGACTCGAATATGGACATGATGTATATGCCAGATGCGCTGGACGCTATCATTGATTTAATGGAAGCAGACTCATGTCGGTTAGTACATCGGAACTCATTTAACGTCACCGCAATGAGTGTTGATCCAGAGGCAATCGCTGCATCGATTCGAGAGGAGATTCCTGGCTTCGTTCTTGATTATGATGTGGACCCGAAGAGACAAGCGATCGCAGATAGTTGGCCGCATTCTATTGATGCAACAGCAGCTGCAAGAGAATGGGGATTTCATGCCCGCTATGACTTGAAGGCGATGACGAAGGATATGCTGGCAAAGCTAAGTGAGAGATATATACTTCGTAAAGCTTAGAGTTTTGTGAAGTACATGTTCTAATCTAATGTAAGAAAATGTGCGGTGTCTTCGAAAACGTTCTGTTGTTTGGGCTTACTGTCAGAATATAAGTAGAGTTGGGATAGACGGTGTATGTTTTGTTAGGGTTGGAAATTTTTTCGTAAATCATAGCGGCGTGATCATTTCCATAGCATTCATTAGAATCAGGACTTTGAGATAGACATCCATCTTAAGGTCCTTTTTTATGCGAAAATAAATTTCCCGAAATTTCCATATGATAATATGTTGAAGGCGACTATTATGTAAATAGGGATGGTAGAATACGTAACCGAATGACGCTTTAACTCTAGATATGCGCAATATAATATAAGATATTCTTCACAAAATTGTCACGTCAAACGCTGATTAATCAGTATTTGACGCTTTTTTTTAAAAGTTAGTACATTTAAAGGAAAAAAGGGTAATAGCATTAGAGAACTAATGTTAGAAACGATTCATTTCCAGTTTAAATGGTAAAAAAGCGAGGTTATCCTAATGTTCACCCATATGGCTGCAAGGTTAATTCGTCTTTTCCCTAATCAGGCGAAAAAGACGCCCATGCTCCCCTTCGAGCCAGTGAAGGAAAAAAAAGAGATGAAAGTAGAGACATCTGTAAAACTCACGGATATTTCCTTCTACTATCCCTCAGAATCTAAACTGAAAAAACTCCCATTGTATATTAATTTTCATGGGGGAGCGTTCATCATGCACGACAAGGAGATGGACGATCCGTACTGTCGTTACCTGGCTAACCGGACAGGATGCATCATTGCGAATGTGGAATACGCAAAAGCGCCGGAGTATCCTTTTCCCAACCCACTCGAACAAGTCTATGAAGTGTTTCGCTGGATCCAGAGCAAAGCCGACGATTTGAACATCGACACGGAAAAAATGATGGTTGGCGGACAAAGTTCGGGAGCCAATCTGGCTGCTGCGCTCTGTCTCTATTTGGAGGAAAAAAAGGAAAAGCAACCGCTACTTCAAGTGCTGTCATGCCCGATGCTGGATTTTGCGACTCCACATGCCAACAAGCCGGAAACGGACAAATGGCGGGCACGATATCCTCAGGTCGCTCACTTTTTGAACATGTGCTACGTCCCGGAAAAAGGTCAAGCAGAACATCCTCTCGCTTCTCCTGTTCGCGCTGTCATAAGCAAACATTTGGCACCTGCCCTTATTCTCATCGCAGAACATGATGCTTTCAGACCGGAAGCGGAATGTTATGCAGAGAAATTAAAGGAAGCTGGGGTACATATTGAGGAAAAAGTATTCAAAGACTGCAAGCACGCTTTTACCCACCTGGGTCCAAAAGAAAAAGCGGAGGAAGCCTGGAAAATGATTGCACGTAAAATCAGAGAAACAGCGAATAAGCGGTATGCAGAATAAAGTAAGGCATATGCTGGCTTGGCGCAACAATGAACACCATTCTTGATTGATGGAAGGAGAAACAAGACAAGTGAACATGACAAACAAAAACGTAGTAGTTATCGGAGGCGGACTTGGAGGACTGTCAGCTGCAATTTCGCTGGCACAGGCAGGATATGAGGTATCTTTATATGAAAAAAACGATCACATCGGAGGAAAGTTGAACCGACTGGACCAGGACGGCTTCGGTTTTGATTTGGGTCCGTCTATTCTGACAATGCCTCAAGTGTTTGAGAATTTGTTTGCTGCCAGCGGCAAATCAATGAAGGACTATGTGCAGATTGAAAAGCTGAATCATCAATGGCGTTCCTTTTTCCCTGATGGAAATATCATCGACTTATATGAAAATCTACAGGACATGCAGGAGAAGAACGACTCCCTAAGTGAAAAAGACATGCGCGAGTATAAGGATCTGCTTGAATACTCCAAAAAGATCTACGACATGACAGATAAAACCTATTTTAAGCATGGTGTAGATAGCACAAGAGAAATTATGAAGCATACGAGTCTGTTTGGTGCGTTAAAAAATTTCGATTTGTTTTCTACTGTTCATGGAGCAATCGACAAGCGGATCAGCAATAAACAATTGCGCGATATGCTGTCCTACTTCATCAAATACGTAGGTTCTTCGCCTTACGATGCACCGGCTGTTTTGAATATGATGATTTACATGCAACATGATCAGGGATTATGGTATGTACCCGGTGGACTGAATAAACTGGCAAACGGTTTGGTAAAGCTGGCTGAAGAAGTAGGAGTTCATTTCCATCTCGGAACACCCATCGTCAAACTCGAAAAAAACAACAAAGAAATCACGGGAGCTTTTTTGGAAGACGGAACAAAGCTGACTGCAGATTATTACGTTTCCAATATGGAGGTTATCCCGGTTTACGAACGGTTGCTAGACGAAGACACACGCTTTGTAGGCAAATTAAAGAAAAAATTCGAACCGGCCAGTTCTGGTCTTGTTTTGCATTTAGGCGTGAAAAAAAGCTACCCTCAGCTTCGCCATCATAATTTCTTTTTTGCGGAAAATATGAAGCAGCAAATGCAATCCATTTTCCATGAACATACCCTGCCAGAGGATCCGGTTATTTATTTGGTTAATGTTAATAAAACCGATCCATCGCAGGCTCCTGAAGGACATGAAAATATCAAAGTATTGCCCCACATTCCTTACATACGGGATCAGAAACCATTCACTCAGCAGGACTATGAGCAATTTGCCGAGCGAGTTCTGATCAAATTGGAAAAAATGGGCTTACACGATTTGCGAGCCAACATCGTGACTAGAGATATGTGGACACCGGAAGATATCAGAAAGACGTATGGCTCTGACCGCGGTGCTATTTACGGAACGGTATCCAATCGTAAAAAAAATAAAGGATTCAAGCATGCCAAACAAAGCGAACGCTATAACAATCTATATTTTGTAGGCGGAACGGTAAACCCGGGCGGCGGAATGCCGATGGTTACGTTAAGCGGCCAGCTGGTCAGCAAAAAAATTGTGCAGAGGGATGTTTCACATGCCGGACAATGAAAATCATTTTCTGAAGACCTTGCCTGAAAAGCAGCGTGAAGAATTACTGCGCCAAGGCAGCCCTTCAAATGAGATGCGTAGAAAACAGCTTTTAAAGCTGAAAAGTATTCTTGTGGAACGCGAAAAAGAATTAACGGATGCACTTTATTCCGATTTGGGTAAACCGGCATTTGAATCTTTTTCATCGGAGATTGCCGTTCTGTTGAACGAGATCGATTACGTCTGCAAACATATCAATAAATGGAATCGTACCCGAGGTTCCCGGTACTTGAAATTAGGCTATATCGAATCACTACGAAAAAAGAGACATCCGTACGGAAGCGTACTGGTTATCGGTTCATGGAATTATCCGGTCCAGCTTACCCTAATGCCTGTGATCGGAGCTATTGCCGGAGGGAACTCTTGTATTATCAAGCCGTCCGAATATGCACCGGCAGTAGCCGAGCTGCTAAAAGAAATCATCAATCAGGCTTTTCCGCTTGAACAACTGCACGTGGTAACAGGAGATTCGCAAACCGCTAGCCTGCTGACTGCAGCACCGTTTGATTTGATTTTTTTTACAGGCAGCGGGCAAACTGGTAAGCGAGTGGCGGATCAGGCAGCCAAGCAGCTTACGCCGGTAATTCTGGAACTCGGCGGGAAAAACCCGTGTATCCTTGACGAAACGGGCTTTTCGGCTGCTGCTGTTAAGGACATTGTGTGGGGAAAATTCATCAATGCTGGCCAAACTTGTATTGCGCCGGATACCCTTTTTGTTCAGCGCTCCGTTTACGAAAAAACGCTGGCTGAAATTTCTACGGTGCTTTCTGATTTCTATGGGGAGCAACCTCAGACAAGCAGAGATTATGGTCGAATCTGTACCGAAGCCCATTTTCAAAAAGTGATAGATTTTATCGAACAGGGCACAGTTCAGTATGGCGGTGTGTATGATCAAGCCGACCGGTTTATCGCTCCAACTGTGTTGACAGATATTGAGCCGGGAAGTGCAGTCCTGGAAGAAGAAATTTTTGGCCCGGTTCTTCCGGTCATTCCCTATACCGATTTGAATTCATTATTATCCAGTGGCAGTCTGCAGCGTGATGCGCTTACCGGATACATATTCAGCACCGATAAACATCGAATTGAGCAGTTTAACGAATATATGCGTTCCTCGACGATCAGTGTCAATCAAGTAATTCATCATGCGGCGAGTCCCCATATTGCGTTTGGTGGAGTTGGCCAAAGCGGATACGGCGCTTATCATGGCAAAGCCGGGTTTCTGGCTTTTAGCTATGAAAAAACGAGCGTTCGAACGTATCATTATCTACGCTTTTCGGGCAAATTCCCGCCTTATTCGGAACGAAACATGAAAGCTTTGAAGAAGTTGAGAAAGAGGATTCTGTAAACAACCAGTATCGCAACAAAGAAAACAGGATGCGGAAATGAGGATTTTGTATGAGTAAAAAGGTAATAGTCATCGGAAGTGGGGTGGCGGGTCTTGCCTCTGCCATCAGGCTTCAGGCTGCTGGCTACCAAGTAGAAATCTACGAAAAAGGTTTGACACCCGGTGGTAAAATGAACCGGATCGAACTGGACGGAGGATACAAATTCGATTTGGGACCTAGCATCGTGATGATGCCAGAAATCTATCGGGAACTATTCGAAGTGTGCGGCCGTGACCCGGACGATTATATTCCCATGGAAAAACTAGATCCGATTTATCGGGCTTATTTTAGTGATATTCCTGATGAGCCTTTTGACATTTCCTCCGATATGACCAAGCTGACTAAAACGATCGAAGCGATCAGTGAAGAAGATACAGCAGGCTTTTTTCGGTATCTGCATGAGATTTATCAAAAATTCATTATTGCTAAAAATTATATTCTTCCCAGGCCTTTCCGTAAAAGGAGTGACTTTTATAACCTCCCAATGCTGAAAAAGGCAATAAAATTAAAACCTTACGATACCGCGGATAAATTTGTCGGTCGATATATCAAGAACAAAAGGCTGAGACAGATGATCAGCTTTCAAACGTTATATATTGGCATCTCACCTCTGACTAGCCCTTCTTTTTATACAATGATTCCGATGCTTCAATTTTTATATGGAGTATGGTTTATTAAGGGCGGGATGTATACGATGGCTTTGTCGATGGAAAGACTCTTCAAAGAGCTTGGAGGAATCATTCATTACGGCCAAGATGTACAGCAGATATCTATTCAAAATCAAAAAGCGGAAGGGATTGTCGTGGACGGGCAAAACATTTCTTCGGATTATGTCGTTTGCAACGCAGACTTTCCTTATGCGATCAAACATCTGGTACAAGACAAGTCTGCCAAAGGACAGTATACCGACGAGAAAGTCGACAGCATGAAATATTCTTGCTCCTGCTTTTTGCTGTACCTCGGTATGAACCGCAAGTATGAAGAAACTGACCATGTGCATAATTTTATTTTCAATGAGGATCTGGACCAGAATCTCAATGATATTTTTGATGGAAAAAAACTGACGAATGCTTCTTTTTACGTGTATATCGCGTCAAAAGCAGATCCTTCCATGGCTCCTGAAGGAACAGATGGATTGTATATTCTGATGCCTGTATCAAATGCAGCCGAATCCAATTATAAGTGGGACGAGGAGACGGTTGCTTATTATCGCAGTTACATCTTAAATGAATTGAAAAAGATTCGTGGTTTTGAAAATGTGGATAATGAGATTGTGACCGAAACGCATATCACACCACTGGATTTCAGTTCCAAGTTCAATGCGTATAATGGTGCTTCGTTTGGTTTGCAGCCTATTTTAAAACAAAGCAACCACTACCGTCCGCAAAGCAAAGCGAGCGATTGCGAAAATTTGTACTTTACTGGAAGCAGTACACATCCCGGCGCTGGCGTTCCAATCGTACTTCTATCTGCCAAAATTGCCGCTCAAGAATTGATCCAAGATGATACAGGCAATCTGTTTGATTATTCGGTAAAATAAAGAAAGGGGGCGAATGTTATAACGGTTTTGGACATTATTAAACTGGCGATTGGATTTGGGACGCTGATAGTCGGCTTCCTCATGTTCTGGTCGCTACCTGTGCCCCGTGCCTCCTCCAGAGGGGCAACCAATCTACCGTTTCTGTCTATTATTATTCCTGCTAGAAATGAAGAAAGCAGGATCGTGCCTTTGCTGCAGTCCCTAAAGGAGCAGCGGTTTACTTCATTCGAAATTCTGGTTGTGGATGACGATTCATCGGACAAGACCGTTGTTGTAGCGGAAAGTTTCGGTGCAAAGGTGTTGCAGAACGAAGGAGTAGGGAAATCCTCAGCCTGTTGGCACGGCGCCGAACAAGCTAAAGGAAGCTGGTTATTATTTTTGGACGCGGATACCAAATTCGAAAGCACAGAGGGGCTAAACAATCTGTTGCAGTTTTATCAGGAAAAGGGAGCCAGAGGTATTACAGCATTGCAGCCTTTTCATACGGTAGAGCGCTTGTATGAACATCTTTCTGTTATTTTTAACATTATCGTTGTAACCGGAATGAATCTGTTTACCATTTGGGGTTCGCGTTTTAAAACGGCCGGTTCGTTTGGTCCGTGTATTTTATGCAATCGCGATGATTATTTTTTGTCTGGAGGGCATAAAAAAATCGAGGGAGCCATCATGGATGATCTGGCACTAGGAGAGGCGTTTCTTGAACAAAATCTTCCTGTACGCTGCCTGGGGGGTAAAGGTATTATATCTCTGCGCATGTATCCCGAAGGCATTGGCAGTCTGATCGAGGGCTGGTGTAAAAGTTTTGCCGTCGGTTCCAAATCGACGCATCCGGTTGTCATGTTCATGGTCATCTTATGGATATCCGGCAGTTTCATTGCTGCATCCGCTCTAGTTTCTTCCCTGATAGCATGGAATCCTGCTACCATCCTGTTGAGCGGGATACTATATGTCTTGTATGCCATTCAGACAGGATGGTTTGCCAGCAGAGTCGGGGACTTCAAAAAAGCGATTTTTCTTGTTTACCCGATATGGTTTGCGTTTTTTATAGGCATCTTTGTATATTCCTTTATCAGGGTAAATGTTTTCCGTTCCGTGAGCTGGAAAGGTCGCAAAATCAAAGTCTGAATACTTGATGATATAAGCTAATTGTTAAATCAAGTTTTTGGGAGACCTCTTGTACATGTTTTGAACTCACAAGAGGTCTTTTCATATCATGAACATAATTATTGAATATCAAGCTTCACCAAAGTCTAACGAGCATTACCCAAATCATACGGTGCTAACTATGTTGGATTAGATGTGGAGCAGGATGGAATAATAGTAATGTCCATTGAGAGGTTCAAAATTGAGCGTGGAGAGCGTAATATCTCTTTAGGTACTTTACAAAAATTTCTAGTATTACAAATTAAGCCTTCACAGTTATTTGAAAACTATGATAAGAAACAAACTAAGGAATTGGCAGACATGTTAAATCTCGTTCAATTTTTATTAGAATCTAGGTCTAATAAAGAGATCGCGGTCATCGAAAAAATGATCAGTAATTTGCTAGAATCAATAGACGAATTAAAATAAAGAATAAATATTCAAATATAATAATTGTACTAACGCATACAATTAAATAAATCCTATGTAGTGATTATAAAAGTAAATTGCATAGAGTTTATTTAATTAAGATATTAAAAGTATAAAATAGCGGCGCTAAGAGAATTAAGGTTGGTAATTATTAAATAATAAAAGTTATCTAAATGTATAATATATGAGTAATAATTATGGATATAAAATATAACTAAATTCAAATCTTGTATACATAATCACAAAACTCGTATTTCTTTTAGTCATGATAAAATCATTTTTAGACTTATTACATATAAACATAATTATAATGTGTCACATCATGTTTTATTTGAAATAATAAAATAAATTTTAATAAATAGGTATCTTAAAAATGGTTAAAGTATTAAGTGTTGATTTTACCTGATATACCAGATAGTGTATGGAAAGCTATAGTGATTAATTAAAAAAATAATATAATAAATCTCAGGTGTTTACGATACTAAGATAAAGAATACAACTTACAGTTACAATGTAAGTTGACTTGATATGGATGCAGTCTAAAGTATCCATACAAAAAAAGACGAGGGACTTACGTTATGTCCGAAAGGAATTTTGGGGACGTACTTCTTTATTGGTCTAGTCGATTGGTAACCTCAACATTGGATGGGTATAGTTGCTAAATCCGAATCCATGGCATGACATATAGCTGACCTATAAAGAAAATATTCAAATTTTTAGAAATACTTAAACCGTTTAAATAGAGGATTTGGTATCTTTAAAAAGCATGATTGTTTTCTCTTGATCAGCAGTATTAGAAACTCGTGATTGTAGAAAAGAACCATTATTATATGCGCTCTGGTAAAGCAATCATTTTAACTTACTATCATAATATAGATTCCTTTTAATGATATGCCATAAATAGTTAATAAAGTGTGAATATTTAAAATTGAAGCTATTTTAGAAAGGTATTCTAAGTTACTCATTTTCTTATAGAAATACCTTTTAAACTAATTTAGTTTTCCGTATTTATTTTAAAAGGGCAGAATGAGAGCCAATATAAACTATTAAGTAGGAGTTACTTGACGGTATTATTATAAAATGATAAATTTTGTTCTATGATGACTAAAAAAAATACACTACAAGATATTATGGATATTGGACTTTCTCTAATACAAGAACGTGGTTATAATGGTTTTAGTTATGCGGATATCTCTGAAGCTATAGGTATTAGAAAAGCCAGTATTCACTATCATTTTGCTACTAAAAATGATCTAGCTCAAGCAATTCTTAATCGATATCAAAAAGATTTTAGTGAGAATCTGAACGCTATTAATACAAAGTTTCAAAAACCTTTGGAGAAAATCAAGGCTTATTTTGCATTATATCGAGCAACTTTGGAAAGTAACAGTAAACTATGTTTGTGTTCTATGATGGCGGCAGAAATTCATTCGTTTCCGTCTGAAATTCGGCAACAGATTAATTCTTTTTTTGAAAATAACGCAAATTGGCTTGATCCTATATTAGAGGAAGGAAAAAATAATGGAGAGTTCAGATTTTCCAATCGTACAAATGATCAGGCTAAAATATTAGTTGCTTTTGTACAGGGTGCACAGCTGTTGGCAAAATCTACAGGCGAGATTGATTATTATGATTTGCTTGTCCGTAACTATATAAAGGATTTAAAACAGTAAAGTATACATTTAATTAAAAATCGTTTTTCAATATTAAACTATCTATTAATAGGTAGTTTTATTCTTTTGATGGAGGTTCTTATATGATGAATATGATGAGAGCAATGCAAGTTGGTAATAAAGGAGAGCCCCTGACATTAGTAGAACTACCTATACCTAGACCGAATAAAAATCAAGTTCTTGTTCGTATCGAAGCTTGTGGTGTATGTAATGGAGACTCAACGACTATAAAGGGAGCAGCTCCGCATTATCCGCGGATTCCAGGTCATGAAGTTATTGGTGTAATTGAAGAGATAGGATCTGAATCGGATCGCTGGAAACCTGGACAACGTGTAGGTACAGGTTGGCATGCTGAAAATAATCATGTGAACGGATTAACTGTAGATGGAGGATATGCAGAATATATGATCATTGCTGAAGATCATCTTGTTCAGATTCCAGATGAATTATCATCTGAGGAAGCAGCGCCTCTTATGTGCGCAGGTGAAACGACATTTAGTGCATTGCGAAATAGCATAGCACGTTCTGGTGATCTTGTGGCTGTTGTAGGTATCGGTGGGTTAGGGCATTTAGCTCTACAATATGCCAAAAAGTCTGGGTATGAGACGGTGGCTATTTCTAGAGGTAATCATAAAAAAGAACTTGCACAAAAATTGGGAGCACATCACTACATTGATTCAGAACAAAGCGATCCAGCAAAAGAATTGAAAAAATTGGGAGGTGCAAAAGTAATTTTGGCTACGGCTCCAAACCCTGCTTTAATTTCATCTATGATTCATGGTTTAACTAAAAAAGGAGAATTAATTGTAGTAGCAGGTTCTGGAAAACCATTAGATTTATCTACAATGGACTTTTTAAGAGGGTCATATACTATCAAAGGCTCATTTACAGGTTATGCAGAAGAAATTAAAAATGCGATACGTTTTAGTGTACTTACAGAAGTACGACCACAAATCGAAGTATTTCCTTTAGAAAGAGCTCAAGAAGCTTATCATAAAATGATAACAGCACAAACTCAATTTCGTGCTGTTTTAAAAATGCCTTCCCAATAATAGCAATAAAGAAGCCATACGATATACAATATCGTATGGCTTCTTTATTGTATAGATTGAAAACATTAGTGCATAAGAGCGTAATCTTGCCATTCAATAATACCTTCATCCATTCGATAAGCTGTATAGCCTTCTACTTGAAGTTTTTGTGCAGCTAAAGCAGAATAGGCGCAAACAGGACCACGACAATACGCTACAATTTCTGCATCCTTTGGTAGTTGGCGCATAGATTCGTCCAATTCTTCAATAGGAATAGAAATAGCACCAGGAATATGTTCTTCTTCATATTCATTTTTTGGACGTAGATCAATAAGTATCATTGAAGATGTATTTCGTTTATTTATAACTTCTGTTAACGATAACGTTTTGACATCATCAAGATTGTTTAAAAAATCTTCTTTTAGTTTGCTAATATCAGGTAATTGCTTTTCACTGATACGCCATAAAGAAGAAAGGAAATGGATAACATCTGGATCAGCTAAAGAATAAATAGCATATGTTCCTTTTTTATTGAATTTTACTAGTTTAGCATCTAATAAAATTTGAAGATGTCTAGAAACATTAGCAATATTCATTTCTGTGGTAAGGGCAATATTTTCTACAGTTTTTGCACCATTCGCTAGTACATTCAATATTTCTAATCGTTTGTCACTAGATAAGCATTTGCCAATACGTGCTAATTGTTTATATAAATCATCTTTCAACGTTTTAGCAGAATCAAAATTATCTTCCAATGCAATCAACTCCTATTTTTTATACCAATAAAAGAATATTAAAATCTTTATTGATATAATTTCATTAAATATACTAGTTAAAGATTAATATACAGTATATCACTTTCTATATTTTATTCAATTGAATAATAGAATATTAAATAAAAATAGAAAATAATGTTGACGACTTTTAAAAAGTATGTCAATATTCAATTATTCAATTGAATATTGAATAAAAAATATAAATAAAGGAGACTATTAAAAAAAGATGTATACTTTAGAAGATAAGGCTTCAGATCAACATTGATCATTCAAATTGAAATCAGTAATCAATAAAGTATCCAAAATGTTCTCAGATTCCTTTTATTTACAAACCATCAGCTAATAGATCAAAAAGTTGTACTCATGTAAATTTTAAATACTTTGTATTCATAAAGTATATTAAAATAGAATCTAGTAAATATTTAACTGAAAAATATCTACCTACTAGTAGGTATAATTAAAAATGAGGAGATATTAACAATGACATTTGAAAACAAAACAGTAATCGTAACCGGTGGAGGAACAGGAATTGGTAAAGCAACAGCCCAACGCTTTTTTGATGAAGGTGCTAATGTAGTCATCAATGGTCGTAGAGAAGATGTATTGCAACAAACAGCACATGAAATTGACCCAACTGGTCAAAAAGTACGAATTGCTGTAGGTGATATTAGTTTACAAGAAACAGCAAAAAAATTAGTAGATGTTGCTTTAGAAGCTTTCGGCGGTATTGATATTTTAGTCAATAATACAGGTAAATTTAATCCAACTCCATTTTTAGAGCATACTGCTGATGATTTAGATTCTTATTTGAATACTATTGTGAAAGGAACCTTTTTCCCATCACAGGCTGTCATTCCTGAAATGAAAAAAAGAGGTGGTGGTGCAATCATCAATACAGGTTCTATGTGGGCTACTCAAGCTGTTGAAGCTACTCCATCTTCTGCTTATTCTGCTGCTATGGCTGGTCGTCATGCGTTAACTCGTAATATGGCCATCGAATTTGCAGCTGATGGTATTCGTGTTAATGCTGTGGCTCCAGCAGTTGTAGAAACTCCAATTTACAATACATTCCTCAGTGATGAAGAAGTAGCTGAAGTATTACCTGGATTCAATGCTTTTCATCCATTGGGTCGTAATGGTGCACCAAAAGATATTGCAGATGCTATTCTCTTCCTTGCAAGTGACTCAGCATCTTGGATCACAGGTATCATTATGCCTCTTGATGGTGGCGTAACAGCTCGTTTAAGATAACAGCTTTATAGCATAGAAGAGCCAACTTATCATAGTTGACTCTTCTATATTTTAAATAAAAAATTATTTTAAAGTACATTAGGTATCAACTATTGAATATTCGAACTTTTTTGAGTACCCATAAATCATGAAATACGTATCCGTATGATTTAATTATAAATTTATCTAAAAATTTAGATTCTTCTTTTATTCTAGTGCAATCAATCGTTTATCGTTCATATATACAATAAGATATAAAGCTACCAAAAGCGTTTAATGACAGGGAGAATAACGATGACATTTACAATAACTAAAGAAAAGCCGGTAGTGATCATAGGTGCAGGGGTAAGCGGATTACACACTGCTGCACTACTTTCAGCTCAACATATTCCTTGTCAGATATTAGAAGCAAGAGATCGCATTGGCGGAAGAGTATTCAGTAAACAGGTATCAGATCATCCAGAGTTAGGTACATTTGATGTAGGACCTACATGGTTTTGGCCTCGTTCAGAACCTTATATTACAAAGCTAGCTAAAGATCTTGAACTAGAGACTTTTCCACAATTTAATAGCGGAGATATGGTATTTGAACAAGTCAAAAACCAACAGCCTCAGCGACATACATTGAAGGGAAATTCAATGGAGTTATCGATGCGATTTGCAGGAGGAGTAGAGGCTTTAACAAATGCACTAGCAGCTCAACTCCCGACAAATAAAATCAAACTTCAACATCGGGTAACTGCTATATCTCAACAAAAAGACCATTTTGTGATTACTATTGAAGGTAAAGAAGATCAGATATATGCAGGGGCTGTTGTTATTGCTTTGCCGCCTAGAGTTGCTGCCCGTCGAATCACCTTTTCTCCAGAGTTATCACCAGATGTGACAGATAGCTTAATGTCTAAACCCACCTGGATGGCTGGACAGGCAAAAGTAGTAGCTGTATATGAGACGCCATTTTGGAGAAACCAAGGACTTTCCGGATTAGCGACAAGTTGGGTAGGACCGCTACAGGAAATTCATGATGCTTCTTCTATAAATGGAGCAGGTGCACTTTTTGGATTTTTTGGAATATCTGCACAAGAGCGATCTGATATTGGTAAAGAAAACTTACTAGAATCAGTACAACAACAATTAATCCGACTTTTCGGTCCTCTTGCAAAACATAATATTGCTTTACTTTATAAAGATTGGTCTACTGACCCTGAGACAGCTACATTAGAAGATGCTGCCCCTCTTCGGGATTATCCAATGTATGGTTCAATCCTTGCTAAACAAGATACAACATTACCTATTTTATTTACAGGTACAGAAACTGATAGTAGTTATGGCGGACATTTAGAAGGTGCTCTTCGAGCAGCTGATCAAGTAGTATCTCGTCTAATCTCTAATCAGTAACGTTATTAATATATAAATTAAGAAATATAATGTTAAGGAGTCGTAATCATGCATAATAAATCTATTATTATCGGTACAGGTCCTGCAGGACTTACAGCTGCTATTTATTTAGCTCGGGCAAACCTGAATCCTTTAGTCATTGAAGGACCGGAACCTGGCGGGCAATTAACAACAACAACAGAAATTGAAAATTATCCTGGTTTTCCAGAAGGCATACAAGGACCTGAACTCATGGATAAGCTAAAAATACAAGCAGAACGATTTGGAGCTGAATTCTATACAGGTTGGGTTAATAAAGTAGATCTATCTAAACGACCTTTTATATTAGATATAGAGGGAAAAGGAAAAATGACAACTGAGACACTTATTATTTCTACAGGTGCCAGTGCAAAATATCTTGGAATTCCCAATGAACAAGAAAATATTGGTCGTGGTGTAAGTGCATGTGCGACATGTGATGGCTTTTTTTTCAAAAATCGTGAACTGATTGTAGTTGGCGGAGGAGATACAGCAATGGAAGAAGCACAGTTTCTAACAAAGTTTGCTTCTAAAGTTACTATTGTGCATCGTCGTGATGAACTTCGGGCTTCTAAAATTATGCAAGATCGTGCACGAAGTAATCCCAAAATTGAATGGGCGTTAAATCGTAGTCCTTTAGAAGTAATGGCTGATGAACATGGTGTAACAGGGCTTAACGTATATAACTCTTCCACTGGTGAACAAGAATGGATGTCTGCACATGGTATTTTTGTAGCGATTGGTCATCGTCCGAATACAACATTTTTGGAAAATCAACTACTGTTAGATGACCATGGTTACATTGTTACCAAACCGGGTTCGACTGAAACGAGCATTCCAGGTGTATTTGCTAGTGGCGATGTTCAAGATAGTATATATCGTCAAGCCATTACAGCTGCTGGTAGTGGAGCAATGGCTGCAATGGATAGTGAAAAATTTATAGAATCTCTCCAGCGTGTACATGTATGATATGGGGGACATCTATAGCTATTTTGTTAGTACTTGGATTATGGAAATGGCGTAACTGGACTTCAATCCATTTTTTAAATTGTGTTAAACAAAATCTTTCAGAGAGTTTGGATACTTTACCATCTAACGTAAAAATATTGGATGTTCGAGATATGGCTTATTTTAATGAAGCACACATTCAAGGTTCAATCAACATTTCATTAGGAAGACTACCATTTGTTTGGCAAAAAGAGTTAATTCCAGATGATGAAGTAGTTATTTTATCAGATGGTTGTTTGCAAAGTAAGAAGGCAGCCAGAATTTTAAAACGTCGAGGTTTTAACAAATTATATATTTTTAACAGTCCTGTGAACAAATTGATATAAAAAATCAATCTTAGATGATTTCCTAGACTATATAAAAAATTAATAAGGAGCATATACAATGAGAAAAATTACATCAAAAGCTGACTTTGATACAGCTATTCATTCTTCGAAATTAACAGTAGCCTTTTTTAAAGCTGACTGGTGTGGGGATTGCAAATTTATTGATCCATTCATGCCCGAAGTGGAGAAAGAATTTGCATCTAACTTAACTTTGATTGAAGTGGATGTCGATCATGTAGGTACAGTCAGTGAAGAGCAGAAGATTATGGGAATTCCAAGTTTTGTTGCTTTTTCAAATGGGCTAGAAGTGAACCGTTATGTAAATAAAATGCGCAAATCACGCAGTGAAATCGAACAATTTTTGCAAGATTCGATTAATCTTGGTAATCAAGCACATTCTTAAAGCATTATAAGTTTATTTAAAAATGTATTCTATAAATATTGTTATCATCTATTTATTATTAAAACAATACAAAGGAGATTTGACCAATGAACAACAGTAGTTTGTATAAAAAATCAAATATCAATCGCTTAGGGGAATATGGAAAATTGTCCAGTGATGCATTTAAAGCCTTTATTGCTTTTGATCAAAAAGCTTTAGCCGCCGGTGTATTATCAAGTAAATTAAAAGAATTAATTGCTATTGCGGTAGCGCATGTTACAGGTTGTCCTTATTGCATTGAGATCCATGTCAATAAAGTGAAAAAAGAAATAACAAAAGAAGAAATGGCAGAAGCCATTATGGTAGCAACAGCATTAAAAGCTGGTTCTGCTATGGCTCATGGTGTTAACGCTCTAAATGCTTATGATGGAACGCTTGAAGATGATGAACTTTATAAAGCTTCTTATTTGAATCGCCTTAAAGAATATTCTACTTTAGCAAGCGCTAGCGATTCTTTTAAAGCCTTTGTTGCTTTTGATATACAAGCTATGAAAAAAGGGTTACTTTCTGTCAAAGAAAAAGAACTTATCGCTATTGCTATCGCACATGTTACAGGATGTCCGTACTGTATTGAAGCACACGTTAAAGCAGCTAAAAAAGCGGACGCAAGTAAGGAAGAAATGGCAGAAGCTATTATGGTAGCAACAGCATTGAAAGCTGGATCTGCTATGGCTCATGGAGTAAATGCTCTTAACGCATACGACGAAAATTAATATTTTAAATATTAGTATGAAACAATAATAGTTGAGAGGATAGACATTCGTCTATCCTTTTGTTGTAGAAATGACAAATACAATCAAATGAATAATTCAAAGAATTATGAATATTTTAATTTGATTCATATATAGCAGTATATGTATACATCCATAACAAAAAGCCCTTAGATTGCTCATTATAATAAGTAATCTAAGGGTGAATAATAAGTTATTTTTTTGGCTTTAGCCAAAACAGGATTGGAATAAGAAGCAAAGCAAGAAAGCCTCCAGTATAAGAAAGCGTAGCATAACTTGTACCAGCTACAATCATACCGGAAAGAGCTCCACCTGAAGCACCCGCTAAAGCAATTAATACATCTACAGATCCTTGGACTTTGGCTCGATTCGTTGGAGTTGTTGAATCTACAATTAATGCAGTTCCACTAATTAATCCAAAGTTCCAACCTATTCCTAACAAACAAAGAGCTATAATGAGCATAACCATAGAATCAGCTGGTGCTAATGCAGCTGTTATTCCTGCCAGAAGTAAGGTTATTCCTGCAACTATAGCCATTACTGTTCGACCTATTTTATCGACTAATATTCCTGTAATCAAGGAAGGAAGATACATAGCACCGATATGAAAACCGATGACTAAGCCTACTTGACCTAAACCATGGCCATGATGCTTCATATGCACAGGTGTCATGGTCATAATGGCAACCATTACGATTTGTGTCAATATCATAATAATTGCTCCTAGAGTAATCCCTTTCTTTGCTACTTCTCCTAAAGTTTCATTTGAAAAGTCAGTTAATCCTTTATTATTTTCAGCAATAGCATTTGCTACTAGTAAAGGATCTGGATTAAGAAAGATTAAAAGTATACTACCTGCTAATAGATAGGCTACAGTAGCTAAAAGGAAAGGACCTGCTAAACTAGGTATACCTATAGAAAGAGCAATATTTCCTGTAACATTGACTAAATTAGGACCTGCAACAGCACCTAAAGTAGTGAAAACCATAGCCATGCTAGCTGCTGTTGCTCTTTGTCCAGGACGTGCCAGATCAGTACCTGCGTAACGAGCTTGTAGATTTGTTGCAGTTCCTGCTCCATATACCAGCAATGAAATGAGAAGCAGTACAAGGTTATCAAAAAAAGCTGCTGCTACTACACCTAGAGCTCCTAAACCACCTGTTATAAAGCCCATTCCCAAACCTATGCGGCGGCCTAGCTTTTGTGAAAAACGCCCTACCAATAAAGCAGCAATAGCAGAACCCAATGTGAATAAAGCAGTAGGTATCCCGCTAAATCTATCAGTTCCCATCATATCTTGAGCTAATAAAGCTCCAACGGTGACTCCTGCTGCAAGACCTGCACCCCCAAAAATTTGCGAGAATATGACGGTAATTAGGGTTCGCCGATATAAGGTTTTTTGCTGTTTCGGAGAATTTAGATATGTTTGAATAATTTTATTTTTTTTCTCTATTTTACTTAAATGATTCATACCCATGTATTCCTTTCGGTTCCTAAAATCTAAAATTTCAAGTGAATAAAGCTTTTCTAGATTTATGAGAAGTTATAATATCATTGCCAAATATCGGTACTCCATTGCATGAACAAATAATGCTTAATAGTATGTGTAAATATATATCAATTTTCTATTCAAAAATGTCCTCCTAATTAAATCTTTTTTCTTGAGATAAAATGACTCTCCCTTTAGTATAAATGTAAACTTCAGATTAAAAAAATGATAATTTTTCATTGTTAAACTGAAAAAAATTCATATTAGGAGAATTTATATGTCACTGGCTAAATTTGAAATTTTTAATACAGTTGTAGAACTAGGTAGTTTAAACGAAGCTTCTTTAAAATTAGGATTAACTCCTTCAGCAGTAAGTCATGCTCTTACTAGTCTTGAAAATGAATGGGGGTTTTCTATATTAGCAAGAGGACGTTCGGGTGTTCATTTAACAAGTAACGGAGAATTAGCTCTACAATATATTCGAGAAATGTTAAAGTCTAATGAGCAAATGATGCAACAAATTGCTAATATTAATGGATTAGAAACTGGAACTATCCGTATTGGGACATTTTCAAGTGTATCTATTCAATGGCTTCCTGAAATAATGAATTCTTTTCATCAACAGCATCCTTCTATAGAAATTAAATTATTTGAAGGTAATTATAATGAGATTACTCAATGGATAGTAAGTGGAGTTGTGGATTTTGGTTTTTTATCTTTACCCACGTTGAAATCGCTTGAAGTCATCTTATTAAAAAAGGACCCAATGTTTTGTGTTCTTTCGAATAGTCACATTCTTACTCAGTATGATGAAATTGACTTTGAACATATTGAAAAAGAACAAATTATTATGCCTAGGGTAGGTTGTGATAGCGATATCCGAAGAATATTTAAAGAAAATAATAGGGTTCCAAATATCAAATTCGAATTAATCGACGATCAAGCTATCTTTTCTATGGTAAAAAATGGACTAGGGATTAGTATTCTGCCTGAACTGGCTTTATATCGTTTACCTGAGCAGATTCAGATTCGTAGCTTAAAAGGTGATTTTTTTCGATCTATCGGTATCGCTGCTGTTTCTTTTAAAAATCATTCACCAGCCACTAAAAAATTTGTGGAATATATTCAACTTTGGTTAAATCAAAGTTGAATATATAAAAATGAACCTTTCATCTAGCTTAGGGATGAAAGGTTCATTTTTTTAAAGAGTAGAGGTTGATATCCATGTCATTGACTCAAATATACATTCTAAAAGAACTACAAAATATTCTTTATCCGTTTAATTTGTAAATTCAGACATATAAATTGATTATTAATCGAATCATGAGGTGTAATATAAGATCAGTTAGTAAAATGATTAAATTGCATTAATTTTATAGCGAATATAAAAGAAAGTAATTTTTCAATTCAAAATCAATTAAATTACTAAATATTATAAAAAATATGTATTAAGCATGAATCATATCATCGAACCGAAAGTATTTAACAAATGCTGTATAATAATTATAAATAATAGTATGCATTCAAATAATAATATTAGCATAATTAGATAAATATATTCTAAGATTGATATTGATTTATTAGTATTTATACTTAAAAAGTATATACATAATCACAAAACTCGTATTTTGTACATATGTATACAGGATTGAGATGATCCTGTTTTTTTATCTATTAGTGTTGTTATTTGATATAATATTCTTCTCCTTTCATATTTGCACCACAAAATAAAAAAAGTAACAGGTTTTTTTACTAGATAAATTAATTGGAGTAAACTATTATGTTGAGTAATTTTTTCTTAGATGATTTACACTCCTTATTGTGGCTAGATCGCTTACTCTTTTTGATAGTATATAATAGTGAGCAATTATTTTATATATTGGTTCAATCCTAGAATCGTTATAAGTATTGACCAATATATAAAATAATCCTGCAACTCACACTATTGTTAACTATTACTTTACTATCCAAAGAAATAAAATTAGAAAGCCGATTAACTAACCTGCCAATGCATAATTAAATACCTCTAAGATAAACCAACTGCTAAATGATATAAAAATGAGATTCTCTTTCTTTATGTCATAGTTCTAATAGAAATATAATTGAATCGCGGTCAGGATAATCATATTTAATTGGTAAGTTCTGTTTATCAGTCTCTTTAAAGCCCACCTTTTTATAGAAACTGTGCGACCTAGTCGCTTTAGATGGAGTATCTAAAATGATCTTAGAAAAACCTTGTTTTTTAGCAAAATCAATTAAAGCTTCAAAGAGCTTTTTGCCTGTCCCAAATTCTTTGCCTCGATAGTCTTTATAAACGAAAAATTTCTTTAATACAGCAATCTCTTTATTTTTCTTTTGCAAACCAATTGAACCGATAACCTCTTCTTTATCATTTAAGGCTATCCAAAAATTACCGCCGTCATTTATATAATTTGAATGAATATCTAGAATATCTGGTTGTTCTTCAACACTAATACCCACTCCATATTCGACATTTTGTACATGCAATATTAATGTAATGACTTCTTCTTTATATCTATCATTGTAAACTGTAATCATTTGGTAACTCCTCTCGACGTTTTATTAACAGAATTCTATTATATATCTTTTTTTAAATTCCTCTATTTTGCTACTCTTCAAAGTACACTTCGATTAACTTTATTTGGGTAGAGTTACTGTGCTGTTTTCATTATCTCATTAAATCGTTTGAAATCTTGGAGGTAATTTTATTTCTTGTTAATAATTCTGAGTGTATCTTCATCTTCAGGTTTCTTATATCTAGTAACCACT
This sequence comes from Paenibacillus sp. KACC 21273, assembly GCF_028736095.1. Taxonomy (NCBI): domain Bacteria; kingdom Bacillati; phylum Bacillota; class Bacilli; order Caryophanales; family Paenibacillaceae; genus Paenibacillus; species Paenibacillus sp. KACC 21273. The sequence continues at coordinate 2,804,964 of NZ_CP117876.1, read as the reverse complement.
GAATATAACTTTGGCACGTCAATTTTGTCGAACGTCTCCATCCACTCGATTCAATTTTCGTTATTTCTTTCTGCTGATAGATTATTGATGTCTGGCTTAAAGGTTGATCATTTCTCCAGGTTTAAGTACAAGGCCTACTCCTTCTTTAAGCAGAGAAGCGAAGCACTGCGGATCTTGTTCAATAAATGGGAATGTATTGAAGTGAATCGGCACAACTTGTTTGGCTTGAAGCCAATCTGTGGCTACAGCGGCGTCTTCTGGTCCCATGGTATGGTTGTCTCCAATCGGGAGAAAAGCTAGATCAATATCGTTGCGTTCCCCGATCACTTTCATATCGTAGAAAAGGCCTGTATCACCTGCATGGTATATCGTTTTATCTTCAGCTGTGAACAGAATTCCGGTAGGCATTCCTGTGTAGGTGATGGTTCGGGTCTCCGGGTTAATATAACTAGAACTATGAAAAGCCTGAGTCAGTTTTACTCGTCCAAAGTCGAAGGTGTGCGCTCCACCAATACTCATAGCATGGGTTCTCACGCCTTCCCAGCCGATCACATCTGCCAGCTCTGCCGAGGCAACAACCAATGCGTTGTTGCGTTTCGCAATATCTACAGTATCGCCTACATGATCACCGTGACCGTGAGTTAACAAGATGATGTCTGCTTGTATGGTGGTTGCATCCAGATCTGTAGTAGTGTTGCCTGTAATAAATGGATCGATCAGAATAGTAATTCCATTTGTTTCAATTTTTACAACGGAATGTCCATGATAGGATACTTTCATTTGTATTTCTCCTTTAATTAATTGGCTATTTCTGCATAGCGAGAGGAAAATCTGTTAAGGTATACCCATTTACTTTGCTGGATAGCTACCCATAATTTGTCCAATGTAATCTTAAAAGGTTTTGGCGGCTATGCGTGCTTTCTCCACTCCATCAGCTTTAATCTGTAAAGCGCGGTCTCCTGCAGTGGATACTCCTTCTATAAACAAATTATCGAAGTCGGTGATACCTACGAAGTTCAATACGGTTTTCAAATGACGGCTACCATTCTCCCGATCTGCTACAGGTCCTTCCGAGTAAATACCGCCAGTAGCTTGGATGTGGAACGCTTTTTTATTTTTAAGCAGACCCACTGGACCATTCTCTGTATATTTAAAAGTTTGGGCTCTAACACAGAAAGAATCAATATACGCCTTCATTATAGGAGGATAAGAGAAATTTCACATCGGTGTTACAAACACATACTTGTCTGCAGCAATGAATTCATCCAGCAAAGTACTGAGCTGAGTTAATTTTTGTTGTTGTGCGGCAGACAATTGATCGAATAAACCACCATTCTGAATGATTCCCCATGCTTCCCATACGTCAACATCAATTTGTGGAATATCGCGTTGATACAGGTCTACATGAACTACTTCATCTTCTGGATTGGTTTCTTTGTATGCTTGTATGAATTGTTCTCCGACAGAAAGGCTGTAAGATGCGTTAAGGTGACCAGGATGTGCCGTAATATAAAGTAGAGTTGACATAATTAAAATTTCCCCTTTAATTGAATATATTTTTTATACAATAAACGGAGCGAATCCGTTACCATAAGACCAGTTTTCTTTATTGACTTCAACCAGATTGATGAATACATCTTCCATTCTAATATCGCACTGCTGATGTAGTTGCTGAGCTAAAGCTTCATAGAACTCTTTCTTCACTTCAGCTGAACGGCCGGCATTTAGAGTGATCTGGACGATAAGAAAACCATCACTTCTATCCATATCCAGAAAATTCCGATCAAAGTTGAAATTCTCATGATCAAGTTCTTCCATAATCAGAAAGCGATCGTTCTGGGGAACGTGAAGCTTGTCTACAATCGTCTGTAAGACAACCTCGACAATAAGTGCTTTTTCTTCACTGAAGCGCCCTTTTAATGTGGTAATACGAGTTAATGGCATGTGTGTTATCTCCTTTTATTGTTGATATGGCTAATTATATCTGTTAGAATCCAGAACACGAATGTACATAAGTTCGTGTTTGTTCGTTTAAAGAAACGGAAACTATGGAATTCAGGTGATAGGATGGAAGACGAGAAATTGTCAAAAGATTGGCCTCATGAATGGATTAAAAAAATTCGTTCTAGACCTTCCAAGTACGGTTTGTCCAAGCGAATGCGGCAAGTGGACTTGGCACAGCGGGTCGGTGTGGATCCGCGAACTGTGCAGCAATGGGAAAATGGAGACCGACTTCCTAGTGTAGGCAGTCTCAAGCGAATAATCCAAGCGTTTTACGAAGAAGGAATTCTCTTAGAAGCAGATCCGCGTCAAGAGGCGGAAGAGCTTTGGAATACTATAAAACGCTTCTCGGAAGCACGATCAGCGACCTCAAGAGAGTTTCCAGATTTCGATAGTGTCTGGTTCGACACATTGGCTAATATAGAAGCGATCACACCGAAATCCCAAATGGCTGCGTCACGGTCTTCAATTGCGGCAGCACAACGACTGCCAAAGATCCCTACACTCTTCGTTGGACGAAGTTTAGCTATAGCTGATTTGAAAGAACAACTGAATACTCATTCTCTAGTCTCTGTCGTGGGCCCCGGAGGAATAGGCAAAACATCTCTTGCTGTTCAGGTGGCTTCGATGCTTGAGGAGCCGGATTTGCAAGGAATATGGATGTTTGAATTCGGCTCTCTCAAAGATCCACAAGACTTGGGTCAGTTGCTATTATCCACACTAAATCTACAGAACCAAGAGAATAGAACGGAGCTTCAAACGATACTAGAGACCATATCCGATCAGAAAATGCTCTTTATTTTTGATAATTGCGAACATGTTATTGATGCAAGTGCATCTTTGGCTGAATCACTTCTTGCATCCGCTCCGGGACTGACGATCCTTGTTACCAGTCGAGAACCACTCAATATTTCTGGGGAATCTGTCTATCGGTTGCCTCCGTTATCTTTTCCTACAGATGAGCATTCGCTTGAGCAACTATCTGAAAAGGAGATTATGGCCTTTGAAGCTGTACAACTCTTTTTGGAACGGGCGCTTATGATTGCACCTCAGTTTCCACATACATTGCCGAACCTCAGGCTTGTCGGAACTATTTGCAAGAAGCTGGAAGGAATACCATTAGCTATTGAGCTAGCCGTTGCCCGAATGAATATGCTGACACTGGAACAGATCAAGGAACGTCTGGGAAATCTATTGACGTTGCTGACAGTAGGCAAACGAACAGCTGCGAACCGACATCAAACGCTCAAATCTACAATTGATTGGAGTTATGAATTACTGACTAGCAAGGAACGTCTACTATTAAGACGGCTTAGTGTATTTACAGGTGGGTTTACTTTGGAGGCAGCAGAAGAAATCTGCATTGATGATTCTAGAATACCTGAGGGGGAAAATTGCATCACTAGCAAAGATATGCTCGACCTGTTGTCAGGTCTGGCGAATAAATCTCTGGTATCTATCGAGATCGGTGAGGATTATCGTTTTATCCGCTACTTTTTACTGGAAGCTATCAAAGAATACGCAGGCGAGAAGTTGAAGAATGACACTGATAAGCATCCAAGCAACCCGCTTTTTGAACGACATGCACGTTATTATAGTCAATATTTGGTTCGCGCGGAACCCAAATTTAGGACTAACGAACGCGAAGTGTGTATTGAAGAAGTACGGCGTGAATATGCGAATCTGCGTTCTGCTCTGGAATGGTCTTACTCCAATCCCCACGCCTATTCATTTGGACTTCATATGGTCTCGAACCTCTACTGGTTCTGGTTGCACGAAGGCAGGTTAAAGGAAGGGTTGTTCTGGCTGGATCGCTTTTTGCATAACGAAACACAAGAACTACAGTCTAGCACTGATTTCGCAAAGGCCTTACATGGAAGTGGTGTCATTCAATTTATTCGTGGAGATATTAAAGGTGCGATGGATTCGACAATCAGAAGCGTGGAACTCGCTCGTGATTTGGGAGAACGTTCTCTTCTTTCCTCCTCTCTTCGTTTGCTCGCATTTCTTCACATCAAACAGAAAAACTTTGAAGAAGCCGAACCATTGGTACAGATGAGCATTGATATCGCTAGAAAAACAGATGATTTGTGGAATTTAGCTTCTTCATTGCATGCTTACGGGAAGCTCCGATTAGAACAAAATAATTACCTTGAGGCGTCTAAACTTCTGAATGAGAGTATACATTTCTTCGAAGTGGTTCAGGATCAATGGGAAGTATCTGGTCCGTACGAAAGTCTAGGGTATTCCGCTCTAAAGCTTGAGCAGCTTACGACTTCTATTGAATATTTTAAAAAATGTATCGCTGTAAGCCAGATCTACAGAGGGTCTTGGATTTTATCACGCGGTATTGAAGGATTAGCCATTGCGGTATGTAACAAGAAAGCTTTTACCGAAGCTGCAATGCTTCTCGGAGCTGCTGAGAAAGGGCGTCAAAACTCTGGCGGGGAGGATACACCTAATTTTCCCGCAGAGCACGAAAAGGTAATTGTTGATCTTAAGCATGTTTTTTCTGATCAGGAATTGCATCAATTGTGGAGTAAAGGTGCAACAATGACACGGTCACAAGCGCTTGCGTATTCACTAGAGATTTAGACGATAAACAGTAACAAGAGCCGACCGTTTTCGTTTTGATTTTCGGAAAACGGTCAGCCACTTTGCTTATAGTTGAGGCGAGTATTTTTAATTTAGGTACTTACCTATTTGTTTTTGGCTCACGCAATATATTTGGTCTAAACCGTTGAATTTTTTTATCTGCTTCACATTGTTTCTAAAGTTCACCTAAAATCATAATAAAACCTCCTATAAGAGCAATAATTCCAGCATGCTTCTAAAATAGGAGGTTTTCATTTTATAAATCGAAGAAAATAACTTAGTGCAAGTTATTTTCCATGCGTTTTAATAAATCCCGTAGTATGAGACGTTCTTCATCTGATATGGACTGAAGTAATTTATCTTGTTGTCTTTTCCATTTTAATCTAACTGGCTCTTCTAATTCTTTACCTTTGCTCGTTAGATATATTCGCATAACTCTCGCGTCTTCTTCATCACGTTTACGGTATATGACACCATTTTGCTCTAGCGTTTTAACCATATTTGTAACTGTAGGCGGTTCGCATCTTAAATGTTCACATAGTTGCATTTGTGTTATTCCATCACCCAACCACAAACGCGCAAGTAGATTATCTTGACCTACGTATAAATTAAGTTCTCTAAGACTTTCACTATAATCCCGACGCGTCTGGGAGGAAACCTTATCCAAAGATCCACGGATTTCACAGTCAATATTAACCTTCATAGATAAACCTCCTAGCCAAATATATTTAGCACGCTAAATATATCATAGTCGTTTTTAAGCTGTCAATGGTACTTCCTAGAAAGCGAACATAAACCCCATTTCATTCAAAGAAGGTACAATAACTTTCTTACTCTTCCTCCCTACGACTTCTAATCAGAAATAAATCTAACCAATGATAGAAAAAATTTACCCTGAACGGTATGAACTTGTTTTAAAACTTCATTAGGTGATGTAATCGGTCTTCGGTTCTATTCTGTACTAGCCTAAAGCCCCAAGTAGAGTCTAGGCTTAGGTTTATTCCTCCTAATTCCATCCACTGCTATACTTTTATTAAAATACACTGATCCTTTAAAGGAGTGAAATCGTTTGGAATCTTATGGAATCAATGACAGAGTAACGAACAAGAAAGACCCGAGCATCGTTCAGAAATCTAGAAAAGGACTACTTGTTTTTTTCGCATGGCTGGTTCCTCTCACATTCCTTAGCTATGTACTTGCGATTCATGTATCACCTATATTTGGACTTCTACTTATGTGGTCACCAGGATTGTCCTCTTTCTTGACTCGTCTTTTGTTACGTGAAGGATTTGCAGATATTTCATTTCGCTTTCGAGGAAAATTAGCTTTTAAATCAATCCCATTTGTATTGCTTTTTCCAGTGATTATTGGAACATTAGCGTATGGTTTGGCATGGATAACAGGCTTGGTTGATTTCGTACATACTGACAGCTCATACATGTGGCCTTTGGTGGTAAGTATTGTTTATCAGATGTTTGTAGGGACATTACTCGGTGTGATCAGCAGTGCAGGTGAAGAGTTAGGCTGGAGAGGTTATATGCTCAACCGATTAATAACAGCAGGCGTGCCGAAGCCAATTTTAACAGGAGGGCTGATTTGGGGCGTTTGGCATCTTCCTGCTATTTTATTAGGCAGTTATTACTCTGGCCCTTCATTAGTATTATCTATCATCTTGTTTATGATTACGATTAGTTCATTCAATTTTATTATTAGCCATCTCCGCTTAAGTACTGGAAGCATCTGGCCAGCGATCTTGCTTCATGCTTCATGGAACGCTGTGATTCAAGATTCATTTGATACAGCTACCAAAGGCGAAAATGCCTATTTATGGACAGGTGAGTCGGGCATATTAGTTGCACTTGTACTGTTTTTGTCAGCATGGATGTTTTCGAGAAAATCCGATTTTATGTATCGCCCTCACTGAAATCAATATGCAATATGGTATTGTCATAACAAAGTACTGTTTATTCAGCAATTAATTGCTCATTTTTCAAATCGAGTCTGTAATGAATATCCTTAGCATCTTGTTCTGATGTACCTGCTCTAACAGATGGATGAATGACAAGTGTTTCTTTCTCAACAGCTGGTAGCGATGTAGTGTCAGAATAGATAAGGGTTTTAGAAACTATTCCATTTTTATTAATCTCTAAATGAAATGCATCTCCGCTCTGTTTATCAATAGCAAATAAATAACTTTCTGCTCCATATCCTGTTTGGTATTGCGGAGTAAGAATGTAAATATCAGCAGAATGAAAGCTTATATGCTTAAATGTAAGATTTTTTTGCGTTGGTTGAACATATTGAAAGGCTGGAAGAACTAATAAAACCTTCTCTTTTTCTTCTTGTCTGTATACAACTGAATAATTGCTTTGGGAGGTGTAATCTCCTTCTTGTCCCCATACGCTTGATACAAGTAAATGACCTTTCTCTTCTCGACCATTTGAAACCATCAATAAAGTTCCTTTATCTGTTTTTTGTTCTGCACGAATTGATTGTTCATTAACTGCAGAATCAACAGCAATAGAGTCACTTAGTTCAGTTTTAGAAAACGAGGTAGAGTTGTCTACAGAAACATTTTGATATTTAGCAATTGAAGTGCTGGAATCAAGCTTAGTTTGCTTTATTTTCCCCTCACTATTGCAACTTATGATTATACTAAATAAACATATTGATGAAACCCATAACAATATATTTTTTTTGATAAAAAACCTCTCCTTCTTATCATTATTTCAATTTAATTATATATAATATGGAATTTTAAGAAGATTATTGTAAGTCTATATAGTGAACAGTATACAGCAAAATAAAAGAGTTGTTCTTAACAAAAGAACAACTCTCAAAGTTTTAACCTTTATTCATTATCTAAGATACTACAATCAGCTAATATTTCTGGTTTAAAACGCATACTGTCTAACTCTGTAATCGGTCTAATTACCTTGCAAGGAACTCCTGCTGCAAAAGAATTTGCTGGAATATCTTGAGTGACCACACTACCTGCACCAATAACACATCCATCTCCAATCGTCACACCACCGCATACTGTCACATTAGCAGACAGCCATACATCATTTCCAATAGTAACTGGTTTGGCATAGCATAAAGAATTTGGCTCTTGATGTTGATCGATCATCTGGCGACGCTCGGAAGCTATAAATGGATGAACAGGTGTAACGATAGTAACATTCGGTCCAAAACTAGCATGATTGCCAATCTTTACTTTCGCATCATCTTGAACCGTAAGATTATAATTAGCAAAAAAGTGATCACCTATTTCAGTATGAAGACCATAATGAAAAAAGATAGGTCCTTGCAAGAAACATCTTTCTCCTTTACCACCGATCAGTTCGCTTAGCAAGGCTTCACGTTCTTCTACTTGATCTTCATAGGTGTTGCTATACTGTTGGCTAAGTTTATGAGCATTCAATTTAATTTTTTTGAGATCAGGATGACCTGGATTAAACAATAATCCATCAAAAATACGTTGTTCTTCGCTCATATCATACCTCCCTTTAAAAGTACTTACATCCTACTGTTGCTTGAGTTTCAATTACTAACAAATCTTATTCTAAATTAAAATTCCTTATTGATGGGAAACTTATTTATTAAATAACTTAGTATTGGAGACATTACGATCAATGGAAGCCATATGACTCATAATCATTTCAGCAGCCCGTTTATAACCACCCGCCTGTCGTAAAGATTCGCCGATAATACAAGCCTGCTGTTTATAAGATGGATTGCTTAGCACTTCTAATAATGCTTCTCTCATAACAGCTACACTAAGCTGATATTTATTTAAAGTGATACCTGCCCCTAACTCCTGTACTCGATTAGCTACAAGTGGCTGATCCGATGTTAGAGGAATCATCATTAATGGAACATTATAATAGAGCGCTTCACTTGTACTGTTCATTCCGGCATGGGTAATAAAAACATCTGTATGCTGTAGCATCTCCAACTGTGCAATATATGGCATCACGATAAAATTAGAAGGAATTTGATCAGCCAAAGGTTCCATATCTGTATATTTTCCTGACGATAGAACTACATTCACCGGCAGATCGCCAAATGCTTCAAAGCAAAGCTGATAAAAATCCAAGTTTTTATTTAAAATAGTACCCATAGCAATATACACCGTTTGCGGATAACGTTCACGAAGCCGCTCGAATGAAAAAGTCTGAGCATCTTGACGTGCAATGATCGAAGGACCTGTAAAAATAAACCGATCGTCCAGTTGCTCTGCTTGTGGCTGAAAATAACGACTGGTATACACAAGCTTTAACTCCCCTGCATGAACTGGAATTTCTTCTATAGCGGGAATACTCACTTGAAATTCTCGCGCTAACGTACTCGTTATCTTCATCGTAGCATCATACAATTCTTTCGTATTCGTATCCATCTCCTGCATACCTTCTCCAGCTCCTAATGGATTAACAAAAGCAAAGGAAGCGATCGAACACACTGCAGGAATTCCTAATTTTTCTGCAAGAATAGTCCCTCCCCAACCCATCAGAGAATCAAAGATCAGATAGTCGAACTTTTGATTTTCGATCACTCGTAGCACCTCGGGTATAATCCTCTGAATAATACCGCCTACCATCATATAAATGAACTGATAAGGATGAGTATACTCCTGCGGTTTCAACACAGGATCAAGAGAGAAAGCATCTTGAGGAAATGGATATGTAATCAACAGGGCGCCAGTTTGTTCGATTCGGGAACGATACTCTTCTGTGCACACATAGACAACTTCCTCACCACTGTCGATCAATTGAGTAACTAATCCTAACGACGGATTCACATGACCTTCAGCCGGAGTAATGACAACTAATACACGTGCTATTGTGCCCACCTCCCTATTCAATTTTTTCTGCTATCATAATATTTTAAAAAATATAATATTATACGTTACAAAAGAATATTATCTTGTGACTAAACAGTCGGATCATGTTCTTGAGGAACAGGCTCGGTGATGCGTAAAGATGCTAAAAAACTTAATAACACCCATAGTAATTGCAGGATTAATACTATCATCACGCCTGTAGATATGCCCCACTGTAACGTTTCTGACAAAGCGATTAAAGCGCCACCAACTCCGATGCTTACTCCCATATAGAAAGAATCGACGAATTGCAGATTTGCAGACATTTCTCCTTCTTGTCTAGGTGCTGCATGTTGTAAAGCAATAGCAGCAGTTGTAGGATTAGCCAATCCAACACCGAAGCCAGTAATCATTTGTGAGAGCAGAATGAGTATAATTCCACCATTGGATAACATAAGGGCTAGGATTACAAGTACAGTGCCGGCGATCATAATTCCGATACCGCTCATCACTCTACGCTTTCTTCCATGACCTTGATCTCGTACATCAAGCTTGGCTTGCAACCACGCTGCGGCAGACCAGCTTAAAGAACCTGCTGCTACAATAAGGCCAGCAAGATCTGCTGATAACCCTTTTACTTCAGTTAATGCCAAAATTACAAAACTCTCTGTTGTAAAATAACAAGCTACATATAACCCTCTGGACACCAATGTAGCAGGTAATCCTTTTTTCACTGCAAAAGTTCCTTTAGGAAGTAGTTTTTGCATTTGCGGGATCATGATCAACAAGCCACCCAAAGTAAGTACTATTCCTTTCCAATCGGTTATCATCCCAAGCCCTGTAAGTAATAACCCTGTTCCAATAGCAAGTAGAATCGCATGCAGAGTCTTGGAATCCGCTTTGGGCGCTATACCTGTACGTACTTGCCGAAGCTGTAGATCACGGAAAGAGCGGAATGTAAGACTCAATGCTAATGCAATCAGAGGTAACACAATCCAGAAAACAAATCGCCATGATATATACGACGCCATAAGACCTGCCAGGTAAGGGCCAATTAAAGAAGGTAACACAAATGCCATAGAGAACGCCGCCAAAATTTGAGTACGAAGAGCATCTGAATAATGCAAAGTTACACAAGTATATACACATGTGATCAAAGCTCCTGCCCCAAAACCTTGAAGCGCTCTTGCTACAATAAGCATATGCATATCAAAAGAAACAGCGGCAACTACAGTTCCGAGCACAAAAATACTAAACGACACAAGCATAGATGTAAAAACGCCGCGCTTATCAACCTGCTGACCCATAACAAGTGTTCCAATCAGTTGAGATAATAAAAATGCGCTAAAAATCCATCCGTATAAATGAATACCTTGCAAGTCTTGTGCCATGTTCGCTGCTATTGTCGTAATAGCCAGTCCCTCGAAAGCTACAGTTGTTAGAACTAGCATAATACCAATCGTCAACGCTCTGTGCTGCTTATCAAAAATTCCAGTCTGATTGTTATTTGTTTTCTACACCTCCCTCATAAAATATTTTTGGTAAAATTAACCTTTTTTAAGGTCTGAATACATAATACTCTTTCTACTTTGTAAAGTAAAATGTTTAATAACTAATGTTTAATACATAGTAAAGATGCAAATGATCTTTCCACTACTCATAAAAACTACCATAATTGACTTGAAAGTAGTCGAGTCGATACCTAAAAATAGGCAATAGAAGTCACTCTCCTAAAATAATCACTTCTGTCTCCAAATTAATCTTAAATGCCTCGTATACTTTTTGTTTAATCAGCTGGATTAACTCCAAATAATCGTCAGCGGTTGCATAATCTGAATTAATAATAAAACCTGCATGCTTCAGAGAGATTTCCGCTCCTCCAATACGCGTGCCTTGCAAGTTACAATCCTGAATCAATCTTCCTACAAAATGTCCTTCTGGACGTTTAAAAACACTACCACATGAAGGATATTCCAGCGGTTGTTTAGATTGTCGTTTGAACGTCAAATCCTGCATGATACTAGAGATGACATCTTTATTTCCTTGTGCAAGCTTCAGCTCGACCTCAAGTATGATATAGTCATTTGTTCTAAATATACTGTCCCGATAACCAAGTCTCATATCTGCTCGGGGTATATCCAGCACTTCTCCATCTTTGGTAATAACACTCGCACGCTCAACAACTTCAGCCATCTGACCACCATAAGCACCAGCGTTCATATAGAGAGCTCCTCCCGTGCTACCCGGTATACCACATGCAAATTCCAGCCCTGTTAAGCTATGATCTAACGCTATGCTAGAGACATCCATAATATTGGCTCCGCTTTGCGCAACCATGTTATTCCCGCTCACTTGAATCTGATCGAAATGGCTCAAAGAAATAGTGATTCCTCTTATGCCGCTGTCTTTAATGATGACATTTGAACCTTTACCGATAACAGTCAACGGCAATTGCTGTTTTTTTGCAATTTCAACGATGCTTTTAATTTCGTCTTTCGTGGTGGGATGAATAAGGATGTCTGCTTTACCACCTAACTGTATATACGTGTGATCTTTTAAAGGCTCATTTTGTTTTACTTTTTCCAAAGGTATATGATTCTCAAATAGATTCATGCTATTCTCTCCTTGAGTTGGCACAGAGATAATATAGATGATACGGATAAACCTTCGAATCTAAAGGCTATTACTGATAAAACGATCCCTATGAAGAGTTCAAAATAGATAATAAAAAATAACTAGACTGAAAATACGGTGATGATCAGATCATATCAAATGTGACTTTACAACATGAGTATGTATACCTCGTATCCGGATACTTAGTAAACATTTTTGTTTATAAAGTCTAAACTACAGTTCAATTTTGACTTTGTCAACATTTTTGTTTAAAATGTAGATAGCGATATAGATTAAGTTGTTTTAAAAGGAGATGTACCATGAGCCGGGATCAAATTAAAAAGGATGTCTCCAAAAGTACTCGAAGAGGGATCATTCATCTGTTAAAAGAGCGAGGAGGAATGGATGTTGTAACACTCTCCTCTCACTTTTCGTTGTCTGGAATGGCGATTCGTCAACATTTGAATGCGCTCAAAGAAGAAGGGTTAGTTACCCATGTGGAAGAAGCTCGTCCTATGGGTCGACCCACTAAGCTATGGGTATTAACTCAGGCTGCTAATCGTTTTTTTCCAAATGGCTATTCAGATTTATCTGTCAGCTTGATTCATTCGATGAAAGAAGCGTTTGGTAATGAAGGACTGGATAAGCTACTAGATATTCGAAATAAAAAGATGCAAGAACAATATCTTCAGCATCTTGGTGGTACATCAGACATTCGAGAAAAACTGGAAAAGCTTGCCGAGATTCGAACAATCGAAGGTTATATGGCCGAGGTGAAGATGCAGGATGATGGCAGTCTTCTACTTATTGAGAAGCATTGTCCAATCTGCGAAGCTGCTGCTGTATGTACCGGATTGTGCAAAAATGAGTTACATTTATTTCAAACGGTTCTAGGAAATAATGTTCATATTGAACGCAGTGAGTATATTTTAGCAGGAGGAAGAAACTGCATATACACCGTTAGACAAAATAAGCCATAACGAAAAGAGCAACCTCATTGGAGATTGCTCTTTTTATTACTGCATATCTTTTCTTTACATACTCGTCTTACGTCTTTTCTGCTCTTGCTATCAGCCTATTCCTTTTTCTTATACTCCATGAAAAAACATGATTGTTGAACGTATGTACTGATAATATTATTTTTTATTCATTAACAACGAGCAAAGCAGCCATATTAAAATCAGACTGCTTTGCTCGTTGTTATAATACGTTATTTGATAATTGAGATACTATTTATTTAGATGTATACTTTTTATCTTTTAGACCATTCTCTAAAAAATCTGCTTAATAACATCGAATATGTTGATTCTTTTCTATCTGATGTTAAATAAATTCTTCTCTCTCTTTTAAGAATTACCTTATGCATCTTTCACGTTCATTTCCAAATCACTTTTCAAATTTGAAAGATATATCTGTTAAATCTTCAGAAACGTTCCAAAGCTTATTAGATATATTAGAGTCATACAGTTTCTCAATGATCGTATCATTTGTTGGATAGCCTTTTTTGCCACCTTTGCTATCAGGAGCGATATATTCTCCTCCTTTTATAGTGGATGATGTTGCGCTATACAAAGCAGGCAATGCACCCATATGTGCTGGTTGACTTATCATACTTGAAATCATTCTGAGAAATATATTGGCTTGCTTTCCTGAACCAAAAGAGCCTAAATTGGTATGCGAAATTCCGGGATGACAAGCAACGCTCACTGAATTGATATGATTTGAACGAAATTTATTTTGTAATTCTTTTGCAAACAATAGATTTGCCAGTTTACTTTGACCATAGAACTTACGACTATATCCTTTAGAACCGTCTAAATTATCAAAATTAATATGAGCATCATGAGCAACTAAGCTACTCTGTGTTATCACTCTCGAATTTGGCGTAGAAATTAAATGTGGCAACAATAATCCTGTTAATGCAAAGTGTCCTAAATGGTTCCCGCCAAATTGGGATTCAAAGCCGTCTTTCGTCAGATGAAAAGGAGGATACATAATACCTGCATTGTTAATAAGAATGGCTAAAGATTTATAATTGTTAAGAAAATTTGCTGCAAATGCTTTTACACTGATCAAATCACTAAGATCGAGCTTCATAGCTTTGACATTTGCACTAACATAGGCAGCTTTTATTTTATTTACAGCGGCTGTTCCTTTTTCCATATTGCGAACAGCAATAACAACTGTCGCCCTCTTTTGAGCTAATGCTAGCGCTGTTTCGAAACCGATCCCGCTATTCCCACCTGTGACGATGACTACCTTCCCAGACATATCTGGAATATCATCTGTTGTCCAAATTTTACTCATTTAAAATAGGCTCCTCTCGCTGACTTACACAATCTGATCTGATTGAATTTATAGCATCATAAACATCGTTATTTTAACAGTGGGGATATAGCTTTCTTGGACATTCTGCCGTAGAGCTTAACTAGTTAGCTATCTATCTAAGTTCTGATAGAATACCTTCTCTTCTGATAAAGATGAAAATATTTTTCTTGCTCTAGCAGATTCTTTTAAGATCGCTGAGAAGTAGGCATAACGATCATTTCTTTTACTGTCACAGATGATGGTTGTTCAATTGCGTATCGGATTGCTGCTGCAATATCTTCTCCTTGTAGAGGGGTTAAGTTAGCAAATTCAGACTCTAACGAAAACACATCTTGGTCTGTTATCGTGTGCGTTAACTCAGTAGCTACATTACCGGGAGAAATAATCGTTGTACGAATATTTTGATCAGGTCGCAACTCTTTTCGTAAGCCTTCTGTAATAGCACGAACTGCAAATTTTGTACCGGAGTATACTGCGGTGCTTGGATAAATTTCATGCCCTGCCACTGAAGCAACGTTGATAATATGTCCTTCATTTCGTTCTTCCATATGTGGAAAGACAGCAGCGATTCCGTATAAGACACCTTTAATATTCACGTCAATCATTCGATCCCACTCTTCTACTTTCCGGTTTCTTATAAAAGAAACTTGTGCGATACCAGCATTATTAATCAAAATATCGATTTTACCGTAAGTTTCAAGGGTAGCTTGTGCAAGTGATTCCATATCTGCTTGAGAGGTTACGTCTGTAACTCGATACTCTGCCTGTCCCCCAGCAGCTTCAATTTCTTTTTTCAGTTGAATTAATCGGTCTTCCCGGCGTGCTGCAAGCATAACTTTTATTCCGTTACTCGCTAGTTCTCTTGCTGTTGCTTCCCCAATTCCACTACTTGCACCTGTTATAATAGCCACTTTTCTTTCCATATTTCGTACCTCCTGAGTTTTGTTTGATTTTATTTTTTTGAATAACACACTCAAATATGAAGAGTGTTTCGTTAACAAAGATTATATTATCATACCAAGTTAACTAAATCAACAAAAATAGTTAACTTGGTTTTTATAGTAATTTAAATGTATATTCTGATATAATATAGGCTAGCTAAGGGGGAGGAATTATGAACGAAGATCAACGTGATAAAACAAGTAAAGAAATGATATATCGACTTGTTACGCGTACTCGTAAAGATAGCCTTATTTCGATGCGAGCTGAAGATATGGCTAAATTTATGGATGTAAGCAAAGTAACAATGTATAAATATTTTTCTTCCAAAGAAGAAATATTATCCCTGGTTATCTCAAACTACACAGATTATATCCGTAATATGGATATATCTTCTGCTGATGAGAATGAGGCGATCCTAGAAAGATATCAAAAGTCATTTGAGCAATCTTTAATGATTAATTACTATTTTCCAGAACATTTTTTCAACGATTTTAAAACTTATAATCCGCGGTTGTATGAAGAAATTGTTGATGCACAGCAATTTCGTTTTAAACAGTTAGATGAACTGTATCGTTTGGGAGCGGAACAAGGGATTTTTTATCCTGTAAACTCTGCAATTTTTATATTGGACGATGAACTGATCTTGCGCCGAATACTTGATCCATCGTTTCTTGTTCAACATGGGTTACCTTTAGAGCAGACACTGCTTGATTACTACCAGATGCAAAAGAGGAAATTAATTTGTGAAAAGCATGTAAACACAATGGATGATTCACCGATCGAAGAGCTAATACGTTCTTTTGTAGCTAAAAATTCGAGGAATTTATAAGATATAACGAACCACAATAGCCTATCATAAAGATTGAAGGCTTCTACGACTTGGTAATACCGATAGACGATGAATAAAGGATACTTGATTTTCTGGACAGTTTAGTAGGAGAATCCATATTATGAAGATCAGGAATATCAGTAGCATTGTTCATCTTTGAAAAGCTTTGTTTTTAAAAGTAATCGAGTATAAAAAAAGGTGCTACACGTCATGTGCAGCACCTTTTTTTCATTTGTTTAATAATCTATAAATCACCACAGCTGTTTCTTCTTTGGTAATCTTCTGCTTAGGCTTGAATTGACCATTCTCATAACCAATAAAGAGTTCTCCGCCTAATGTATTTATCGCTGTTTTTGCCCATGAAGGGATCTTTGTGTTATCAGTAAACTGATATACAGCATTTCCTTGTTGCTTTATAACACTTTGCAGAATTGTAGCCGCTTCTGCTCTTGTTATGATTCGATCTGGTTTAAAAGTTCCGTCTGGATAACCTGAAATGTAATTCATTTCAGTTGCTTTCACTATATTTGCGGTATACCATTTTTCGCTTATATCACTAAATGTATTGGATGTTGGCAGAGAAGTAGTTGCAACTTCAAGCTGTTCATTTCTGGCGCGAAGTAACATACTTACAAATTCTGCTCTTGTAATACCTGCTGTAGGGTTGAACTTACCTGATTGATCACCATTTACAATGCCGCGGTCAGCTAGATCATTGATAGCACTCTCTGAATACCGTGACTTCACATCAATAAATCGATTAGCTAGATCATCATCGTTAGCAATGGGGCGCACAGATAATGTATTATGATCATCTTCTATTTTATCAGGATTATGCTGGTCTATCGTCACTGCCGGGTTCAAAATCGTCGAAGGCACATTTCCTACTGGTTTGTCTTTTGTTTTAAACGTTATACTTTTCACTTCTGATCGAATCCCAGATGAATTTTCAGTCCATATCTTTATTGTATATCGATGTGCATCTGACAAATTGTTAAGTTCAAGTGTTGACGATGATGATCGCTGAAGCTCATTTTTATCATCTGCAAAAACAAATAGATCTAAATCGCTGCCATTTAGCGCATGTACAATTGCCGAAGATGTAGTGATATCTGTTGTATCGAGTTGGAACCCTGAAAAAGGATTCGTTTCAAATGATAACTTATACAAGTCTCCCATAATTCCAGATGAATTCACTGCACGAATTCCAAAATCATTATATGTTGTACTACTTGATAAATGATCTATACGTACCTGATTGTCTTCGGTAGTGTGAATCAGTTGATTACCATCGTACACAAGATAAGATGTTGCCCCTTTAAAAGACTCCCACCCGATCGTAACAGAATCAGACTGTAGATCTAAAATATTGAGCACATCGGCTTGAGATGGAATAGGTGCTCCTTGATATTGTATCCATAAGCGCTCAGGACTTTCGCCATTTTTGCCTACAGCCGCAATACCAAAAGAAGATAAAATGCCAGCACCCGGGCTAGACAAGTTTACATGTAATTCACTGGTTGTTTGGATCAATTTCCCATGTGTATCATAAATACGATAATACAGAGCACCTTCAGAAGGTGAAAATGCTAATTGAAAATCAACATTTGTATTGGAGTGTACGTGTCCCGATTTAGGAGCAAGCGGTATAGTCTGAAATTGAAGAGATTGTACAGCAGACTTTCCACTTTCATTGACAGCATACACATGTACCGAATATATCTTACCGGCGGTTAGACCATTTAAATCAATCGTTGAAGTTGAACTGGTATATTCTTTTCCATTGATGATCGCTATATAACTTGAAGCTCCCTTTACAGGGCTAAACTTTAGTTGTGCTGAAGTATAAGCAATATCTTCTATGCGCAAATCTTGATGAATAGATTCAGGCAAAGTGATAAAAGTCGTATCCACAGCTTCCCCTGTACCAAAATCGTTAAAAGGAACAACAGAAACTACATGTACACTACCTGCATCTAGTCCAGAAAATTCATAACCTGGATGTTCTGTTGTTGCTGTTTTGATACCGTCCAGATAGATATCATAACCTGTGGCTCCTCGTACATCTCTCCAGACATAAGACGCAGAGTCTATAGTTACATTTTTCTTTATCAACTCTGTGGCAACAGGTAATGTCGATAATGAGATATTTTTAAAATTACTTTGTCCCGATGCATTGGTTACAGCAATAGCATAATTATAATGTGTACCTGACATAAGATTATGATCAGCAAAAAGAACATTTGAACTAGGATAAGCTACATTGTATTCGTTATAAGTATTATCTGTAACTGTTGTATACGTTTCTTTGGTAACAGTCACGATATGCTCATCATTGCGTTTGACATCATAATAAACATCTCCTGTTACGCTGTCCCATGATAGCTGTGCAAAATTAGTTCCAACCCCTACTATATGTAGACCAGCAAGCGAAGGTATTGTCAAAAATGTATAGCGACTCTCCAGACTTTGACCGGATGCATTGACGGCATGAATACTCAATGTATAGCTATGGTTAGGAGTAAGTTGTTCGAATATATGACTTGTATTCATACTTCCGTTTGAAATGATTACTCCATTTTGATCAGCAAGTTCATACAAATAATGCGTAGCAGATGGAACAGATTCTAGCTGTACACGCATAGAAGTCTCAGATAGTGCATAGACTCCTTCTACTCTAGTAACGGCAGGAATTGTTGTATAACTGTAGCTTATAGATTCTCCTCTACCTGATACATTAATAGGTGTGATGACATAAGTATATTTAGTGCCTGGCGTTAGATCGGTATCTACAAATGAGTTGCTACCAGCAGGTATATTTAATATATTTCCTGTTTGCTGGTTAATCACTTCATAAGATTCATCTGTTCTGGATGGTAATATCCCTTGAATAATGCCTGATGAAGAAGAACTTAACTGAATATCATCATGGACAAGTTTTGCTGGTAAAGCTTTAATTTTGATTTCTTTGGAGCGTCCATATGACTCATTGCCTGCTGAATCTAGTGCAAGCACATGAATATACCAGATCCCCTGTTTTTCAGATGGTAATGTAAGAGAAAAGTTCTCGTTACCTTCGATCCACTGCGCATTGATATCTGGACGAGTGCTCTGTTGATTTACAATATAACGAACAGATTGTAATGATCGATCAGCAGTCAGAATATCTACATCCACCTGATTAGCTTGCCAATCGGAGCCATCTGGTGTAAATGAAATTGTCGGCCCTTCTTTGTCAATATTCGCAACTGTGATTGTTTTCGAAGAGGAATTACCTATCCAGTCATACGTAGTAAATGTATAATCTCCATTCTCTGTCACATCATATGTAGTGACTCCTGTTGCTACACTATGACCATTAGGAAGTGTTGTCTTTGTAATCCAAGTGTCCGGATCATTAGCAGATACATAAATCGTATTTCCATAACGATTCAATTCATGGGATGCAAGCGATAGATTCAATTCTGGTTGGCTATTATCTTGTAAAGTGATCGTTTGTGTTGGGCCGATATTACCATTTCCATCAACTGCTGCTACATGAATAAATGGAGCAGTGACATTAGGGTTTATCGTCATACGAGTATCAGAAGTAGTTATAGATCCAGATGTGATTACTGTATTAGGATTATTATCCGGAGTTACAATGTATCCTGCGATGCCAGACGTGACTTTCACTTGAGTAGGATCTTGAACTGAACCTAACGAGCCGTCTCTTAATTGACCTTGAATAGTGTATGTATAGTCTGATCCATTATCTATTGGTGCTGCCCATGTTATAACGACATTTTTATGCGAAGGAGCAAATGTGTAGTTCAGACTTTCAACTTTGTTAGGTTTCTCCATATCTACAGCAGCATTATCGTTATAATTTGAATCGTAACCAGCATAGATTTGTTGACCATTTCGGTAAATAATTGCTTTTTGTGCATAACCGATTTTGAACTCATCCAACTGCATAATACCGTTGGTAGATGAAGTAAAGCTAAGATTTGCTCCGTATTTACCGAGGTCAAACTGTGTCGTATCTGCCGGAATATCAAGGCTACGACTGTAAGTTGTCCAATCTGGATGATACCCTATATCATCCATACCAGTACCAAAATCTCCATACGGAAAAGTAACGAGCGAGTCTCCCGGCTGAAACGTATAGTCTCCATTGCTAGTCATACCTGATGCTCCTATCGTTGTATACCAGAACGAAGAATTCGAAGAGTCTAGCACCAGTGACTGGGTTGCAGTTTGATATTTATAATAAGCAACTGCCCAGTGCCAATCGGTATTGGCGGAACTAAGTATCGTTAGAAATTTTCCATCAGGCCAATTGGGAGTCCCTCCATCCACATATACAGGAATAATTTGAGGCGTATTTGCTGGCTTGCCTGGAACAATAGATGTGGTATTTCTAAAGCGGACAATCTTTCCACTATCATCTGTTAATTGGAGCCCTTTTTTACCGCGAATATCACTAAATTGAACAGCGCTTTGATTGGTTGATCCAGATAAAGAACGCATATCATATTGAGCTTGAAGTCGTGCTCCTTGTTGCAGACTTGCGATAGAAGTTCTAGCCAAGCTTGTATCGCTAGATGTACTAGGGTATCCATATGCATTACCTTTACGGTTAGTGATCGTGTCTGCAATTTGTAATGAAGTACCTTTATCTGTAGAGACATAGGATTGATTGCCCTGGTTACCGCTACCACCGTAATAGGTAGAAAATTGGTTGGATTCAAAGTTAGTTTTATACAGCACCTCACTATCTGGCATAATTACAGAAAAGTTCAATGAAACCGAGTTATTGCTGGCTTTTGCAGATGTGATATCGGCTGTCACGTTTGCAGCATGAACACTTGGGATTGGCCCGAATACAGATGTTAAAATAAGAATACTTAACGAAGTTTGAAGTAGTTTACGATTAAATACTAAGCGATGGAATTCATTATAAATAGTTGGTATTGCTTCCTGATCAATAATTTTTTTAGAATTTTTCATAATATATGCTCCTTTATAAAACAAAAAAAAGCACCTCGCCGCAGATACAGAGTATCTACAAGCGAGGTGCTTCCTCGTAATTTCATTTAATTGAGTATATCATAACTGCATTTTGAAGAAAAAGCAAAAAGAATTCGCAAATATATAGATAAGTTAACTTGATATTATTCATTTTATAAAAATAGTTTACTCAAGCAAATTTTTTTATACATTTTTTATGTTTACGAGAACGTTGAGTAGCAGACAATTATCATCCTCTTTTTATTACGCTTAGTACGTTGATAAATTCTTTTAATACCGCTTATGAATATAGATTACATTGATATCTGCGATCAGTATATATCACTCTTTCTTCAATCCATATTAACAATCTTTTTATTTATTATTCCTGCTGTTTTAATAAGCTTCTTATCAATACCAAAAAAATATAAAGTTGAGTTACTTGACTTTGTATTAATCTTACCTTATATTTATCCATGTAAGTAATTTGCAATGGAGGTTTGAACATGAGTAGACTTAATGGTAAAAAAGCACTTATTACAGGTGGCACTAGCGGAATTGGTTTGGAAACAGCTAAGCAATTTTTAGCAGAAGGTGCTAGTTTGATTGTTACCGGAGTAACTCCGGAAAACGTAGAAAAAACGCAAAAGGAACTTGGAGATCAAGTCCTTGTGCTTCAAGCAGATTCTCGAGACCTTAACGCTCAACGTCAATTGGCTGAACGTGTTGGACAACATTTTGGCAAGCTAGATATTGCTTTCTTAAACGCAGGTGTATCCCACTGGCGTCCATTTGATCAAATCGATGAAACTAACTTTGATCGCTTGTTCTCTATCAATGTAAAAGCTCCATTTTTCTTAATGCAAGCATTAGTTCCTGTAATGGCGAATCCATCCTCTGTTGTACTTATGGGATCAAGCAGTTCTCATGCAGGGTATACAAATTCTAACGCTTATGCAGCTACCAAAGGTGCTATTTCTACTCTAACCAAAGCATGGAACTCTGACTTATTGTCGTCTCATGGTATTCGTTTCAATACAGTGAGCCCGGGACCAATTGATACACCACTTTATGATAAAAATAAACTGGGTATTACTGAAGAAGTTCGTGACATCGTAATGGACGGTATTCGTGATGGTATTCCAGCTGGGCGCTTAGGTACAGCTGAAGAAATTGCGAAAGCTGTAGTCTATCTGGCTTCAGATGAGTCACGCTTCACTATTGGGGTTGACTTGATTCTGGATGGCGCTCAAACGATTCTTTAAAAAGTTAAAATTAATGCTGCTTAGAGCCCTTCATGGGCACTTAAGCAGCTTTTTCTTTTAGAATACTTTCAATTGTTGTATAGTATACAAGAGGGTTTCACCCCTCCGATAGGACTTAAATCCAACTTTGGAGTGGAAATATGGGCACAAAATCAACTTACCATGAACGTATAAAAGAAGAAAAAAGAGCATGTGTTATTGCTGCAGCGCAAGAACTTTTTTTTGAAAAAGGATATGCACGCACCACATTATCTCAGATCGCAAAAGTTGCTGGTCTTTCTACCGGAACATTATTTAATCATTTTCCAACAAAGGAATTGATCTTCGAAACGATCGTCAAGCATTTTTGGGAGCTTGATCCTGAATGGGATCTTCCACCAGTACTTGGTTCTCCTTTGCAAGGATTAATAAAATTCGGGCGAGACTATGCATGCGTACTGACTCGTGATGGAATGGCTCCTTTGTTTCGAGTTGTTATTGCAGAGGCCAAGCAGTTCCCCGAACTCAGTCTTTTTCATTATGAACTGGGCGAAGGCGCTGTGCATCAGAAGTTGACGCAATATTTACTGGATGAAGTTGAGCTGGGTAATATTAGCTTGCCTGATGCGTCAAAAGCGGCTAACGAATTTATGAGTACAATTGCAGGACAAGTGCTATGGCCTAAAATGCTACTACTCGATTTCAGTATCTCTCGAGAACAGGCTTTTCAAATATCAGATGAAGCTGCTTATATGATCATCAATAAGTACGATAGCTAAAGTAGACGAATACAAGTAATCTCATAAGATGAGAGCTCTTGTATTCGTCTTTTGCATTCCAATTACTTATTATTCGTGTTGATTTGTACCATATATATTTGTTTTTTCAACAAAAAACAGCCTATCAAATGATAGACTGTCTCAGGTATCTAGCTTTTATTTTGGTTTGGAATAGTCTACTAACATCAATACTTTATTAGGAACCCAACCCTTTTCCCCGTCTGTCGTATGTACCAAACTCCATTCGTTCAACTCATATTCTTGCTCCACGATCATACCGGGAGTCACCGTTAATTCATAAGCAGAATAATCTGTTAAAACGGTAGAAATTTGATTTGCATCAGGTGAGCTTAATATTTGCTTGGGAACCCAACCACGCTTTTGAGAATGAACAGCTTCACAAAAAATCCAATTCGGAAATTCGGTATCTTCTCTTCCATATAAGACAGTATCGCCTTTAGCCAATACAATAGGATCTGGATAATTTGAAAAATGAGAGTGAACCACTTGATATCGCTTCATCCTCAGTACCTCCATACATATCATTGCAAAATATTTAAATGCCAAAGTGAAGAATAGACTTATTATTGCTATAAGCTTCAATAGCTAGATTTATTAATAATTGTAATTCGTTTTGCACAGTCTTGCGGAGAACTCGATTTCTAGTACTTTCCCAGTAGCCTTCTTCGTGCTCTGTTTCTTTCCAAACGGTCTCACCTCTCAAACTAAATATGTCTGGGGCTTCTTCTATAAAATCAAGCCATTTTTCTAAAAGCTGTTTTAACTTTCCAGACTCTGTTGCAGATATAATAGTTAAGCCATAATACGTTAATCCTCTGGTACTTTGTTGTGTTGCAGGATTATAAGTAGGTATCCAGTTCAAAAAATCCATTAGATACAAAATCATATCATCAGATATACTTGCTTTTTGTGTCCATGTATACCGATTAGAGCTGTACCACTCATACACATTGTCCATATCAAAATCGTTGTTAATCAGAAAAAATTCATGTTCTAAACTCATTGTATCCACCTGGGTTGACCCCGTGTTTATGTATTGGTATTACATCCACTATATTATCATAGTTAGAAGCCATAAAAAAAGCCGCTATTTAGCGACTTTTAAGAATATCTTATTGTAATACTCTGTGTATTTTTATTGAATAGAAAAGACTTCTTTCTTCAGCAAGCTTTCGGGTTTCTTCCCAATAGGATCACTGTGGAAATAATCGCGAATGACTCCATCTTGTAGATAATTAGCGATAGATATCATGATCATTCCTTGATCAAGAGCAAGATACGCTTTGGCAAGCTCACCCGTCTTCACATTCACAGAGTCATAAAAACCGTACTTTCCAGCCATCTTTAATTTTTGAAGTGCTTTGATGTTCTTTTTTGCGGCTTCAGGTGCATATTCTAAGGCTAGAAATGTTGCGTGAGCCGTTACAGTTGTACTGTCTTTGTATCCTGATATTCCAAGCGGTGTAGCTGCAAATTCACTATATCCTGTTGGTGTTGCAGCAGGTGAGAATCCCCATGCAGCATATCCTTTATCTTTGGCATATTGAATTTGTAATTGAACATGGCGTTTATTGTTGAGTCCAAGTGCCCGGGTACCTAATTCTTTTTCTTTGATGACCATGCCTGGCATCAGTGCTTCGAACATGCTACCGCCCCAGCTTGGAACAAATTTTTTATTTTTATATACATAGCTTCCTTCAAATACTTTTACGCCATCGTATTTGACTGTTTTGCCTTGAGGAACTTGAGATTGCCAATCGAATTCTGCTGGCATTGTGCGGTACATTTTCCACCAATGCTCTTTGGGAACATCGCCTTTACCGATCGCAATATAACTTGCTACACGTGGCTCGGTATAAAAAGAACCATAATGATGTTCTGTCAGTTCTCCTTTAGCTACATCATATCCACCGCGGAATTGACCCACTTCAGGATCGTATAATGTTGTATAGTTCATTGCTTTGACTAATTGATTAGTCTGCTCATGAAGTTCTTGGTATGCCTGACCCACTACAATCAGACCTGCTGACATCCAGCCATTATCCACTTGAGAAATAAATTGCCCCCAGTCTTTTTTCAGTGATCCGTCTTCGGTATTATACCAGTTGTAAAATAACCCGTTCCATTTATCCATATTTTCAAGAGAATTTAGCGTTGTTTGCAGTCGTGTTACTGCTTCTTTTTTGCTAATGATACCTAATTGCTGAGCAGAAACAGTACTCATCATATACATAGAGATATTAGTAGGTGATGTCCGTTTTGCTTCTTCTGTTCCTTTTTCAGTCGTTCTAACTTCGTCGTATGTTAAGCCAGTCACCGTATCTGTATAGTCTGTAAAGTATGCATATGTTTTCTTTGCAACCGCTTTCAATTCAGTGTTGAATGCAGCCTTTTTACTTGAAGATGGTGCAGCTGAAACCATAGGAGTGAAAGTTAAACCCGTTAACAGGCAAAAAGCTACAAATAGACTCAATACTTTTACTTTGTTCATTTACTTTTCTCCTTCCAAATAAAATTTGAAACGTTTCGCCATTTATAATAACATGAATGTTTCATCACAGTAAACCATTAATTGATAACGCTTACTAAAAGGATAGAATCAGAATACCTTTTCTGCTAGCGATGCGAAACGTTTCTTTTTTACTATATTATTGATGGCTATAGCGGTTTTATTTGATTTCTATACTTGGCATTACTTTGATGTACGCTAATCATATATCTGTAAATACCAAAAAGAGAACGATCTATAATAGACCGCCCTCTTCTTAATCAGAAGCGATATGTTAGTGATCCAGAAATACAAGCTGAATCAAGAATAACACTGCAAAAATATAGAAAATCGGATGAACTTCTTTACCTTTACCACGAAGAAGCTTGAGCAACGGATAGAAAATAAAACCAAAACCAATCCCTGTTGCAATACTGTGTGTTAATGGCATTAAAATAATAATTAAGAAAGCTGGAAATGCTACTTCGAGATCTTTCCAGTCAATTTTGTTAATTACGCTGATCATAAAGTAACCCACAATAATCAATGCCGGTGAAGTGATCGCTGAAATACCGGATAATACACTGACAATAGGTGCAAAGAATAATGTAAGTGCAAGTAGAACACTGACTGTAATCGCCGTTAGCCCTGTTCGACCGCCAGCAGCAACACCTGTACTAGACTCGATATAAGCAGAAGTTGGACTCGTTCCAAGTAAAGAACCTGTTGTCGTTCCTACTGCATCTGCTAGTAGCGCACCACGAGACCGCGGGAATTTGCCATCTTTGTTAAGTAGCCCTGCTTGTTCAGCAACACCAAGCATGGTTCCTGTAGTATCAAATAAAGTAATTAATAAGAATGTGAATATGATTGTATATAGACCATTTGAGAATACTCCTGCTAGATCCAGTTGGAAAGCGGTTGTAGAAAGCCCTTGTGGCATAGCCATAATCGATGCAGGCAATTGGAACAATCCTAAAATCCAAGCAAGAATAGCGGTAACGACCATACCTATGAAGAGATATCCTTTTACATTATAAGCCATCAGAACGACAGTGATCAGTAATCCAATAATCGTTAGATACGTCATTGGCTCTGTCAAATTACCAATCGTAATTAGATTGGATTCAGAAGCGATAATAATACCAGAGTTCTGTAAACCCACTGTGGTAATAAAAAGCCCGATTCCCGCGGTAATCGCATGCTTCAAACTTGCCGGAATTGCATCCAGCAACATATAACGGAATGAAGTCACCGATAAAATAATAAACAAAATCCCTGCGATAAATACTGCGCCTAAAGCAACTTGCCAGGTTACACCATACCCACCGACAACACTATAGGCAAAAAATGCATTCAGACCCATACCCGGTGCTAACACAATCGGATAATTAGACCATAATCCCATAATCAGAGTTGCTACAATACTTGCTAGAATCGTAGCAATAAATACCCCGTTAAAATCCATACCCGTACTACTGAGTATTCCCGGATTTACGATAACGATATAGACCATCGTAAAAAATGTAGTTAAGCCTGCAATAATTTCTGTTGAAACGGTGGTGCCTCTTTCTTTGAGTTTGAACCAGTTATCCATGGTAAAGCCATCCTCCACTCCGTATCTATTCATAAACGCTAAAAAATCCTAATTCTTTTATAGGATGATATGAGTTGTACTCCTATAATAGTCATAAGGATTTAACACATAGGCTTATGAATAAAATCAAGGCAATTATATTTATAATTCGTTTTAAATCTGACGTCCATTTCGAATTTTAATGAATATAACGTATATTGTCAATGAAATATTGTTCTTTATGTCTTTAATTACGAACTATCTATTTATTTTTTGGTTTTTTATTCGTTTTTATTTCAAGTATTCTATTCATTATTTATTGCTTTATTTTACAGTATCCCTTCTGTTGCTAGAATATTCTGATCATATATGACTACAGAAATCTATATAGTGCAAAGAAGTAAAAAGACAGCCCTTTTAGGCTGTCTTTTGTTTTATTATCGTTAGTATTAGTTGTAAGAATATTATTAATTACTTGTATATCTCACCCAATCATATTCTGCATACAATGGATTCGCTCCATTATAAGAACCTAACCAATCGTCTACTCCTTTGCCATTCCAGATATTCATCATAATTTTACCTGCATTGGTTGGAATATTGGTTGTTGCTGTATGTTTGAGCACGCCATCAACATACCATTTGATTGAATTAGGCTGCCAATCGAAAGCATACGTATGGAAACCTTGCGAAGCATCAAAGCCCAGATTGATAACTTTCTCATGATTTCCTACACCATTGGTATAATAGTTCAATTGTACTTTAGTCGTATCTTTACCTAAAAATTCAATATCGATCTCATCCCAAGGTGTACCATCTGTAGGTCCTGTATACGTGAAGAAAGAAGAAACAATACCTGTGTTTTTGGCAGGTTTCATACTGACTTCATACAAGCCGTACTTATATTTGTTGGTTGAGCGGTATTCTGCACAGTCAAATTTATTTGTCGCTGAACTGGTTAGACCCAATCTAAGCTTACCATCACTTGTAAAATTAGCGTTGTTGGCACGCCATGTACAATTGAACATATCTCCATTAGAGTAGCCATCTGCTTTTTGCCATGTGCTTGCATTAAAATACGTTAATGGCTCCCAAAATACAGTTCCTGCAAAAGCACTGACTGATACAAACAGCGAGATAATACCTGTAGCTACTAATGTGACCCAAGATTTCTTTTTCATAAATACCTCCATCTGAGTATGAGATAAAAGCAATACTATAAAATGATGTTTACTCTTTTACAGATCATTTCCTAGTCATTCCATCGTTACAATGTTACTTACATATTAAGAACCAAACTGCCAGTAATCTAGATTGAACAGATTAGCATTGCCTGATCCTGTAAATACAAGATATACATTATGAACACCAGTTACATTATTGATCGTTGTCTGCATTTCTTTCCAGTTCTGCATCCCTCCAGTCGAAGTTACTTTCAATGTACCTACCAATGGACCAGTATCACTATCCAGTCGCACTTCAATATTTCCACCGCTAGTAGCAGCTACATTAGCTTTGAACGACTTGGCTCCACTTGAACCAAAATCCGCTCTACCTACAGCCACCCAATCACCATTGTTAATATTCGTTACATTAAGATTGCTAATCGGCCCACCGCTTGCTTGGGTTGGTTCTGTAGCAATTCCAGCTTGCCATCCAATTGTCTCTGCTTCTACTCTTGTATAAGGATTGATATTCGATAATTGAGAGACTCCAGTCATATTTGCTTGTACTTCAGCAATACTGCCATCTCCGTTATGAACTAACTTATTGATATGCGGTGAACGATAACCTTTGCCTGTGCCAATTTGAGCTTTACTGACCGTTTGCGCATGGTACACGACATACCATTCATTTTTAAAATTAAATACAGCATGATGGTTGTTACCACCTACACCAAAGAAATTATACGGATTTTTGAGGAAATGACCTTTGTACGTAAAAGGCCCCATCGGATTATCACTTACCATATAACCGATCTCACCTGCTGGATATTGTGCAGGATGTGTACCTGCAAAATTGATGCAGTAGGAATAATAATATTTTCCGTTGTATTTATGAATACCCGAATCTTCAAACATATAAGGAGCATCAATAGTAGTCGCACTTCCATTCACACTAATCATATCTGCTCCTAATTTGATCACTCTGGCTGTTTTCGGATTGGCAATAGAAGCAGGGTTAGATTCGTTAGGGATTCCGCCTCCGCTATACAAATATCCATTACCATCATCATTCACAAGAACAGCTGGATCGAAAAGCCATGTGACTCCTGCCATACCCGGTGTACTTTGAGTCACCAAAGCTTTGCCGAGTGGATCTGTCCAAGGTCCAATTGGAGTATCAGCTGTTAAGACACCGATTCCTGCTCCGCCATTAGCAAAATATAAAAAGAATTTATCTTTACCATTTATTTTCTTAGTGGCAACTGCTGGAGCCCATGAATTGCCAGCCCATTTAGCGATCCCTTTTCCACCGTTTTTGTTATTAGCTCCGGCAACCGGTACTGTTCCATGATCCGTCCAATTCACCATATCTGCTGAAGAGATCACTTGAATACGATCGAGTGAGCTAAAATCATTTTCTTTGATTGATCCATCACTGTTATACACATAAGTATCGCTAGACA
Source organism: Paenibacillus sp. KACC 21273 (assembly GCF_028736095.1). Taxonomy (NCBI): domain Bacteria; kingdom Bacillati; phylum Bacillota; class Bacilli; order Caryophanales; family Paenibacillaceae; genus Paenibacillus; species Paenibacillus sp. KACC 21273. The sequence goes on along the minus strand of NZ_CP117876.1, from coordinate 2,775,105 downwards.
TGTAAATATACACTCTTCCGTTATAAACCAATGAATACGGATCAGCTCCAAGTTTGTGATCCATCAAAGGATTCGAATTCCCCGGAAGCTTGGCTAATGGTCGATTAGCAGCATCAACACTTACTGTAGAGAAAATACTGAACAATAAAGCGAAGGAAAGAAACAAAGCCAAACATTTTCTACTCATCTGCGTACCTCCATAGTTTTATATAGTATAAAACTGAGCTATCCATTATTTTAGAGATAGAGAATAGACTCAGATTTGTACTTACAAGAAAAATAATCATACAAAAACACAAAATGTTAACGCTTACATAATCGATTAAAAAAAATAATTACCAACGTCTTATGGCATCAGTGATACCTGAATAAAAGTATAAATATGTATTTAATTGAAAATAATGTTTTATCCGAAATTATCATAACATGACCTCTGTAATATAACAACATTCTGACATATAATAATAACGCTATCGCCAATAGATCAGATAGATTAACAACAGAAAGAGCCAATGAAGGAATTCATCGGCTCTTTTTTTTAAGCTTGTAGCGGTCTAGCTTCGACCATGATCATGTATTCTTTACGCTCTTTAATGAGCCATTTTCCATTTTGATGTATATAAAGATCATGATATTGAATACTGTAATCAGATAAAATATCCACTCAAAGAAGCAAAGGCCATTATCAGCCTGTGCTCTATATGAATTCTATTAAGATAATCGTTTATCTACACCATATTGATAAGGCACACCAAGATTTTCTCTTAATGTATCTCCATTATAATCTTCATGGAATAAACCACGTTCCTGTAAGATAGGAACCACTTCTTCTACAAAACGTTTAAAGTCGGTTTCATAAGCATCTGGGAGTATCCAAAAGCCGTCTGCTGCGCCACTTTCAAACATTTCAGTTAGGTAATCTGCAGTTTCTTTTGCATCACCTAATGTTGCAGGATGGTAATCAATCACAGAATGATAAATGATATCGCGTAATGTCCAACCTTCACGCGCCACCTTTAAAACATTCTCGGCACGAGGATCAGAGTAAGCGCCGATTTTTACTTTGTCTAAAAGTTCTGGTGCGATCGGGCGTTCTAAATCTTCAGGAGTTAAGCTGATTCCTAGTACCATTCCGATATGAAATGCACGTTGTTGTACTATATTTTCATCCATAAAACTTGCGTGACGATCTATTGCTTCGCGTTTAGAATTCGCAACAATCGGCATGAGTCCTGCGATAAATTTAATCTCATCTGGATTTCGACCCGCGTCTATCGCAACCTGGCGTAGTGCATTTCTTGTAGCAATACCTTGTTCTCTCGTCCATACTTCACCAATCATTACACTCGCATAGCGTCCTGCAAATTCAATACTATTTGGAGATCCACCAGAGTGAAAGATGACCGGTTGTCCTTGTGGTGAAGGTGGAATTGGCAAGGCTCCAATTGACTGTATATATTTACCAGATATATGGACAGGTTTTACTTGGCTATAATCCGCAAATATACCGGTTTCTTTATCAGCTTTTAGAGCATCTTTTCCCCATGTTGCCCATAAGTGCTGTACAGTTTCTACGAACTCATAATGACTTTCATAACGTGATCTACTATCCATTAGTTTTACACCAAAGTTTTCTGCTACCTTTGGACTTGATCCCGTAACCGCATTCCAAGCAATACGTCCACCACTCATTAAATCTATCCCTTTAAATTGACGTGCTAAAGTAAAAGGATTATTCCACTGAGTATGTACAGTTGACGCCACACCAATGTGTTTTGTTTGTTGTAATATTGCAGTGGCAGTAATGATAGGTTCAAGCGTCATCGCTGGCACCTCCCTGTTATCATCGGGTATTGCTCCAGGGAAATCACCTACAAATAGAAATTGAAATTTACCTTTTTCAGCAAGTTGAGCATATCGAATATCTGCATTAATATCTGGATAAGTAGTCACATTGACACCTTCACTTTTCCAAGCTTTAGCATTTGCACCGTATGCCCCTGTAAATCCTAAACCAAGTAACATTTGTTTTTTTTCAGACATAAATAAATCCTCCTAATTTATTTTCATATGGTATCTACTTGCTAAGCCCTGTAAACAAACTTCAAGAACCCTCTCAAATCTGTCAAATTAAAGACATGGGACGACGATACGATTTAATCGATGAAGGATGGAACGCTATCAAGCCTTTTCTGCTACCTGCCCGAAAAACACAAGGAGGACGACCTTCGAAAGATCGTAGACATCGACTGAATGCGGTACTTTGGGTCGCGCGTACCGGAGCAGCTTGGCGGGATTTGCCCTACCTGGTATCCGCCAAGCGCTGAATTCTCCCCCATATCCTGAAACCATTTGTATCGCTCTTATAATGAAAACAAATTTAAAAATTCGTATAACAAATAATTTAAGAAACTCTATCATTATTTAGCCCACTAAGTATTTTCTTAAAAGTCATACACCAAAACTGTCGGTTGCATTTTCTCACTAAATTTTCTCCATGAAAACAAAAAAATTAGCGGGCTAAATATTAATTTAAAGAAAAATCAAAATAAATTTTTCTCCATTCGAATCATCAATTCTTTTAAAAATAAGCGTTCTTCCTCTGTAAGATAGATTCGCATTAATCTTGCATCTTGTTCATCCCGTTTACGATGTACAAATCCATTTTGCTCCAACGATTTAACCATATTTGTCACCATAGGAGGCTCACATTTTAAATGTTCACATAGTTACTTCTGGGTAATCCCATCCCCTGAAAACAAGCGAAAAAACAAATTATCTTGACCTACATAGAGATTAAGTTCTCTCAAACTTTCGTTATAATCTCTATACATTCGAGATGAGATTTTATCTAATAATTGACGAATATCGCAATCAATTTGATTATTCACTGCTAAACCTCCACTACCCAAAATATATTTAGCACACTAAATTTATCATGAGAGAATTTAGCTGTCAACAGAATTCCTTAGCATGCTAATAAATATTTGCCGTTTGACCGTTCCAATTGATCTAAAGTGACCGAAAAAGTAGGCATCGCACAGGATCGAAACCTTTTGACCTGAAGCTTGGGATGGCCATTAGTTAGAAAAATTGTTTTTAGCGGAGAGCTAGTCACAGTGCTTCATATCCAAACAAAGAACAACTCGTAGCTGATTTGTTCTTTTAGCCATGCTTTTTTGTATGGTATAAAATTAAAATTTATACATAATTATCATATTTCATTTTAGCTAAAAAGTTTTTCTCACGACTTAATTTTATCTACATATCTTTTTTACAAGTTAGGAACGATTGAATGGTGGATTGTCAATCAGATGCCACAATCGCCTGATGAGATTTCCAATCAATTATGGGGATTACTCAAACGAAATCAAGTCATTCATTAGTCACAACTAAAATAACTAAAACAAAAAAACGACTCCAATGTGTAGTCGTTTTTCTTTTTGGTACTACTGTATTCATCATATGGCTTACACTATACTTCTAAGATTCTACTACTCGCTCTAATAAATCTCCTAATTTTTCTGCCATTTCTTTAGGTGTGTAAGGCATTTCATTTTTGATCCACCACTCTACGACGCCTACATATGCATTAGCTACAAATTCAGCGACAACTTCTTCATTCTGCCCTTTATTTCTACCTTTAGTAATATCAATATCTTTTTTGAATTCTTTAATATTATGCTGAACAAATTGATTGCGGAAAAAAGAAGCTCCTTCACTAGCTAGCATAGTCGAAAAGAACAAATAATTTTCTTCCAAATACTCTATACAAAGTACCGTAGATTCGAACCAATCCAGTTCAGCTTCTGTCTCGCAGATCTCAGACATATTTACAATATGTTCCTCAATAATCTTATCGATCAGATCGAATTTATCTAGATAATGAAGATATACTGTTGCACGATTGATATTCGCTCGATCAGCTATATCTTGAATCGTAATACTATCAAATTTCTTTTCTGACATTAATTCTAAAAATGCTTTTTTTATCGCTTCCTGAGTTCTTAACACTCTTCGATCTACTTTTACCATGTGGGTTCTACACATCCTTATTTATTATCAACAATATTTATAAAATTGTCGTATAAACATCATCCAGAGTGAAATTAACGATTTGCATATCTTGTAATAGATCTACTCCAGTTATAAATTATAGACAGTTGTTGTAAAAACATCAATTGTAGTATCCCCATCTAAAAATATAGCTTTTAGAATAAACGTACGGGATAAAGATAGGAGTCGGACTATGAATAAAGGAAATCGTTTACTGCTCATCATACTTACGATCGGTGTATTTGGTATCATCAATACCGAGATGGGCGTGATTGGCATACTGCCCTCTATAGCAGAGCATTTTAATGTGAGTGTGACCAAAGCAGGACTGTTGGTCAGTTTATTTGCTTTGATCGTATCTATCTCAGGGCCGACGATGCCATTAATTTTCTCAGCTATTAATCGGAAATATGTAATGTTACTGGTGTTAGGCGTGTTTGTTATAAGCAATACAGTATCGCTATTGACTACTGATTTTACAGTGCTGTTGATTGCTCGGATTTTGCCTGCTTTTTTTCATCCTATTTATTGTTCGTTAGCATTTACAGTCGCTGCTTCTTCAGTAAGTGAACAGGAAATGCCTAAAGCTGTAAGTAAAGTCTTTATAGGTGTGTCTGCTGGAATGGTAGCAGGTGTACCAATAGTTAGTCTGATCAATACAGTCTTTTCGCTACAGATGGCTATGGCCTTTTTTGTTGTGATCAATGCGAGCATATTTGTAGCTACTTTATTCTTTATCCCTTCGATGCCTGTTGTCAAAAAGCTTTCTTATCGTAAACAACTATCTGTTATGGTCAAACCTGTATTATGGATTTCTATAATGGCTGTTATTTTTTTGAATGCATCTATTTTTGGTGTTTATAGTTATTTTGCAGACTATCTAATTACAGTTACACATATGGCTCCCAGTTTGATCAGTGCTACGTTATTTATTTTCGGTGGTGCTAATATAATCGGAAATATCGTATCAGGACGATTGCTAACATCGCGTACCACTCAGACTATATTTGGTTTTCCTTTGTTATTAGGAGTTGTCTACCTGATCATGTTTGTAGCAGGTCAATCCACCTTAGCTATAATGATGATTGCTTTGGTATGGGGAATCTTAGCCGGAGGAATGATGGCAAATATCAATCAATACCTGATTGCTACGACAGCGCCTGAAGCACCTGATTTTGCTAATGGCTTATTTATATCTGCTTGTAATTTAGGCACAACGATTGGTGCAGCCGGAGGAGGGTTATTGTTAGCAGGATTTAATACATCCTATATCGTATTTGTAGGCATTCTATCCTTAATCATTAGTCTAGTAATGCTATTATTTAGAAATGCTATTAGCAAGAATGATAAGCTAATTGCTGTTTCTTTATAAATAAGTTTGCAAATCTATCAACTTAACTATGATTAAGTAACGATTCATATAATTCATATCAAAAAGCTAGTAAAGCCCTCTGTATGAGTGACTCTACTAGCTTTTTTTAGTTTTAGTTTACTTGGATGGTAGCTGGTATCGACTGTTTTATATCAATCTTTTTTTGAAATGCGTTGTTAATATTTCATTAATATTATAAATGATCGAACCATTCATCTTCTACCGGTTCAAGCCAATCTGTTTCTCCCGGAGTCATCGCTAAATGAACAAACCAGCTGTCTTTTGTTGCGCCATGCCAGTGTTTCACATTAGCTGGAATATTGACAACATCCCCTGTCTGAAGAGCTTGAGCAGGCTGTCCTTCAGCTTGATACCATCCTTTGCCACCAGTGACTAACAACACTTGACCTACATGATGAGAATGCCAGTTATTACGAGCACCAGGAGCGAATGTCACATTACCAATCGCTGTATTTAAAGGAGTAGCATCAGTGAAAATCATTTGCAAATAAGCATCCCCTACAAAGTTAGCTTTTACTTTCTCACCCAAAGGAAAAATAGTACTGTTTTGTAATTGTTCGTTTTCCATAATATATCCCTACTTTCTTTTGATAAGCTTATGTATTAGTTACAATAAAATACCTTAAACGAATCATCGATCTGACTATTTTGATTGCTGGGCGGCTTCCTCTACACAACGCAGTGCATTCAGACTTCGCGGATACCCGATATAAGGCAGACACTGAGAAATGATCTTAATCAGAAAATGCTTATCCTGACCTAGCCTAATATTAGCGACCGCATGGCTGGTTAATTGAGGTTCACAACCGCCTTGTGCAGACAAAAAGCAAAATGTAATCATTTCTCGTTGCAAATGGTCTAGACCTGTTCGAGTATAATAATCACCAAAGCAATTAGCCGCTAGCCACTCATTTATATGTCTGGTTTCTTCTGCACCCGATTTCCAGAAATCTTGCATCTGATTACCAAAAATATCTACCTGTGCTTGAATCCCTGCTGTTAAACGGTTAGCTATAGTCGTTGTCGATTGAGAAGGTAAAGGCAATTCTACACCTTGTACAGTCAACATATCATTAGTAGCATGTAAGAAAGGTAACACACGTCCTATGCCGAGATAAGCTACAGACTGATATACGATTTCCTTCACTTCGACAGCCGTTACACCAGCGTGAAGCGCTACGGGAAGTATAACTTGGAATTCATCGATGCCCTGACATCCGATTAATGTAGCGACAATAGCCATCATTCGAGTACGATCATCCAGATCATCTTGATTCGCGACTTCATGTAATACAAAATGATCGAAACGTTCAATAAAGTCAGGATCTGTTTGCGTTAATGGTAAGCGATCATTGGGAAATGTCTTGTCATGATTATACATGTATCTACATCCTTTCTTTGGAATGGTGTACGTCAGGGTGTCTTGCCCTATATGACTATTATGACTCATAAGATCGTTATTCTAATATCCTGATTATCTTAAATGATTGCCTGATTCTCTTACAGCCATTAGAAGTAAACTCCAAGAACTCTATAACGTAAAAAAAAGCCGCTACATGAGCGACTTTACATCTATTTCTATATGATATTAGCTTTTTAATAAGTTTATAGAGACATCTATCGTATGTGATAATTGGGCTTTATCTACAGAAGATCTTCCCATGACTCGTATACCGATAGACACCGTATGCAGATATTTGGCTAGTTCTTTAGCGCTCTGCTTTGAAGTAAATTCTCCGTCCTGTTGACCCCATAAAATAATTTGTTCAAACATATCTTCGATTCCTTCAAATGATTCGATAGATTTGGCATTTACCTCTGCATCGCGTGCCGCCAGTTCTGTTACTGAATTAACTACTAAGCAACCGGATGGCAAATCTTCTTTATCTGAAATCATAAATTGAAAAAGAGAATACAATGCTTCTGTAGCCGTTTTGGATGGCTTGATTTCACTCGTAAGATTCGCTTTTACTTTGTCCATATAACGAGTGATCGCCTGTAGAAATAGTGAGTGTTTATCACCAAATGTATCATATAAACTTCTACGATGAATACCCATATGTGTGACTAGATCACTCATCGATGTTTTCTCGTAACCTTGATCCCAAAAAAGAATCATAGCTTTATCTAATACTTCATTCACGTCAAATTCTTTGCTTCTGGACACAAAACTCCCCCCAATACGAAAAATGTAACATATTGAGAACGTTAAGTAAAGAAAGATTCAAACGTTAAATATATCTATCAATTATGACTCTACTTTTATTGAAATAGTTGCGGATATAGAGCAGGAATACCACCAGCAAGACCTTGTTGTACTTGTTGGCTGATCTCATCACCAAGAATCTCATAATGGTCAGCTTCGATTCCATCTACAGCGATTTTAGCGATATCTTCTGGAGCAGATTTAGGTGCATCAGAACCAGCCATCATATCTGTATCCATAAAGCCTACATGTAATCCAGCTACTTTGATATTTTTAGGAGCTAATTCAAGCCGTAACACATTGGTTAATCCCCATGCAGCAGCTTTGGCAGCCGTATATGCTCCTTCTTGCCCTATACTAACCCAAGACAATACAGATAAGATATTTAGAATAGAACCTCCACCATTTTTTTCAATAATCGGTGCAAATGCACGAACCATAGAAAGGGTACCGAACAGATGAGTGTTAAATTCCAAATGAATATCGTCTAAATTTCCTGTAAGTAAAGAAGCTCCTGTTGCTGTACCTGCATTATTAATCAAAACAGTGGCATCACTTGCGATTTCAGTTGCTGCCATCACAGAATGAGGATCAGTGATATCCAATTGTACTGGAATAGCTCCCGGTAGATCGACAGATTCTGGCTTTCTTGCACCTGCATAGACTTTAGCTCCTCTTGATAAAAGCTCAAGAGCTAATTGCTTACCCAAACCTCGATTAGCACCACTAATAATAACTACTTGTTTTGAAATGTCCATGTTTTCACTACTCCTAATTTAGAATGATCGTTCTTAAATGGTCAAAAAAATAATGTCTTACTCAATAGCTTATTAATGATCCAACATGTAACCTTTCGAGAATGATCGTTCCCGATGAATAAAGTATAGTTTATTTGAGAACGATCAGTCAACTATTATTTTTAATTTGTTTTAATGACTTTCTGTTTTAGAAGTTGTACGGTGAACATGCTTGTATTCTTGTTGAATGTAATAGAAACAAATTTATACATAATCATGTCATTATAGATACATGCAAAAATATAGAGGCATAGAAAAAAGACCGTAGCTTCGATAAAGAAGTTACGATCTTTCCACTTATTATATACAGATCGTTATAATGCGTGTTCAAGTCACATGCACTATTTGCTAAACCATTACAATTGTACGACACGTCCTGTTTTTTGCGATTCAAAAGCACCCAAAATTACCTTAACCGCACGTAAACCTTCTTCGCCCGAAATTGTAGGAGGAGTGTTCGTAGTAATAGACTCTACAAATGCATCAATAACACCACTAGGAACTTGTTTTTCATTGGTAGACATCATACCTACTTCATACGTTTCTACAGTTCCGTCTGTTAATTCTACAATGACTTCGTTACCATGAACTGTTCCGATTTTCATTACACCGTTTTCACACCACAAGATAGTACTGTTGTCTCCACCTTTGTACTGTGTCCAGCTTGCTACCAGTGTACCAATCGCACCGCTCTTCATACGTAACAAGCAAGTAGCGTTATCGTCTACTTCTGTACCTTCTTTGTGCAAAGTACCGATAAAGCTAGCGACATCAGCTACTTCATCATTTAACAAATAACGAATAAAGTCAGATTTGTGTACACCTAAATCGCCCATTGCACCCATAATCGCTTCTTCTTTACGGAAAAACCAGCTATCTGCTCCATCTACACTCCAAGCTTCAGGACCAGGATGTCCGAAAGATGTGCGGAATGTTAAGACTTTACCTAGTTTGCCTGAATCCAAAATTTCTTTTGCTTTTACATGAGGAGGCATTAGACGTTGGTTATGACCTACCATCAAGTATACGTTATTTTTTTGAGCTGCTTCGATCATTTGCTCTGCTTCTTCAATCGAACACGCCATAGGCTTTTCAACCAATACATGTTTACCTGCATTTGCTGCTGCAATGGTCATAGGAGCATGCAAGTAGTTCGGTGTACAGACGCTTACCGCATCGATCTCTTCATTCGCTAGAATTTCTTCGTAGCTTGCATAGGCTTTACCGCCATACAGGTCAACCATTTCTTGTGCGCGTTCTAGGTTAGGATCAGCAAAAGCGACCAATTCTACTTGTTCATTTTCTGCATATTCTGGAATATGTCTGCGCTGAGCAATAGCTCCGCAACCGAATACAGCTACTTTAATCTTGTTCATGAATAATAGTCTCCTTTGATTGGGTATCGATTGAATGTATGTGTATGAAATAGATACAATTAATTTAAGTAATTTTGTTTAAGCCAGTTATAGCTGTTGGACACGCTTTCAAGTGGAGGATTCTGACACACATCTTGTTCCACGATCAGCCATTGTACGCCTGCTTTACCTGCTTGTTCGATCACTTGTGGCAAGTTGACAATACCTTGTCCTAATTCTAATGTTTTCATTTGACCTTGCTCATCTTTGTCAAAGTCTTTGAGGTGAAGAAGTGGTAAACGTCCTGCATATTTTTGAATATATTCTAACGGATCTTGTCCTGCAAATTGTACCCAACATACGTCCATTTCAACTTGAACTGCTTCCGGAGTCGTTTCTGCAAACATACCATCAAAAGCGTTAGTATCTTTGAATGCACCGTGGAATTCAAAATCATGGTTGTGATAACCAAAAGTAAGTCCTTGTTTGCTAGCTTCTGCGCCAAATTGTTGCAACTCTGTAAATAAAGCGCCCCATGCTTCACTGCTTTGCGGACGATCTTCTGGCATAATATAAGGACAGATCATATACTGTGCACCGATCACTTTTAGGTAATCGATCTCTTTTTGCAAATTATCGCGCATAGATTGTAAAGGAACATGGCTACTGAATCCTTTGAGTCCAAGTTCGTCTAAAAGCGCCTTCATTTCTTCTGCGGGAATATCTCCATAACCTGCAAATTCTACACCTTGATAACCAAGTTCAGCCACTTTACGTAATGTTGCCGGGAAATCTTTAGCTGTCTCATCGCGAAGTGTAAATAATTGCAGACCAATATTTAATGTTGTCATTTCAAAAGCACCTCTTTGGATTATTTTTATTCTATGTGTAAGAGTTATCTTTCATCTATTATTTTAGAACAAGACACGCTAAAATGAACATACACAATATCGTAAAAACATGAACTATTTGCTCAACTTTTGGCTAGGGGGATTATTTTGGACACATCTCTTTTGATCTGTGATCATTCATATCATTACAAAGCATTTAATCATCAAATAAAAAATGGACTACAACATTACATTTTTCGCTTACAAACAGAGGGCAGTTGTGAAGCATTCACCTGCGGAAATCGTTATGTATTAAAAAGTGGAGATTTACTGCTACTCAAACCTGGTGATGATTATCATCTTGTTGTGCAAGAACCGGCTAAAAAAGATGGATTATCTAGCGGAGATTATTATTTGTTCTGTCAGGGAACTTGGATCGATGAATGGTGGCAACGCCAGCCACGCTCTACGGTATATTCTATTGGAACAGAAAGTAAATTGATCGGCTTATGGCATAATTTGTTATTGGAAAAGCGGCGCGGGCTTCCTGAAGAAGATACTGAATTAGAGGATGTACTGTTACGTAGCCTCTGTCTGTATATCGATCGTGCGATTAGCGATACGGTACAAATGGATCGTAAAGGTTCAGCGACTCTTTTGCTAAAGCGGTTTATTGAAGAACATGCTACAGTGACTTTCAAATTAGAAGAAGCCGCTAGATATGCAGGGCTTAGCCTTTCAAGAGCAGTTAAATTGTTCAAAGAACATTACGGCAAAACGATGATCCAATATGCGATTGAAATTCGTCTTAAAGCTGCGATTGAGCAAATTCAATATAGCGAAATGACACTCGAACATATTGCAGAAACATGCGGCTTTGCAAGTTACTCTTATTTTCACCGGGTGTTCCGCAATCAATTCGGCATGTCACCTGTAGAATACAGAGCGTCTAATCCGATATTGAAGCTATATGATACAGAAAATAGTATGAGATAAGGTGTATGCCTTATCTTCTTTTTTTGAAAGCGTAATCATGCTATGATCAGTCTGTCATATTACTCTAGAAAGGAAATTGTACGATGGTTATTGTTTGTCCATTTTACATAGGTGCTTATTAATGAAATATAACAATCCTATTATTAAAGGCTTTTACCCTGATCCAAGTGTCTGCAAAGTAGGCGATACTTATTATTTGGCTACCAGTACATTTCAGTATTTTCCCGGTGTGCCGATCTTTGAAAGTCATGATCTGATGAATTGGAAGCAGATTAGCCATTGTCTGACCCGTACGACTCAAGTTCAATTGGATCAGGTTCAAAGTTCTGGTGGAGTGTTTGCTCCTACTCTACGTTATCATAGAGGGCGATTCTATATGGTCACAACTAATGATACTACGCGTCAGAACTTTTTTGTCTGGACTGATGATATTTATGGAGAATGGTCAGAGCCTATAATTGTTGATCAGAGCGGTATTGATCCTGATCTGTATTTTGAAGATGACACCACTTACTTTATGAGTAATGGACACGATGTAGATGGGAACGAAGGTGTGTTCCAATGTCAGATCGATATTGGAACAGGTCAGAAATTAACACCAAGTCGTATGATCTGGCAAGGAACAGGTGGACGTTATCTGGAAAGTCCTCATATGTACCGAATCAATAACTGGTATTATCTACTGGTGGCTGAAGGCGGTACAGAGTATGGTCATATGGCAACCTATGCACGCTCGATATCCCCTTCTGGCCCATTTGAAGCGTATGCACATAACCCGGTATTAACTAATCGCAATCTAGGTGGTTATGAATTACAAGCTGTCGGTCATGGCGATCTGATTCAGGACAATAATGGCAATTGGTGGTTATATCATCTTGGATTTCGTCAGATTGGTCAATGGCTTACATATCATCATCTAGGACGTGAAGTATTTCTTACGCCAGTGACATTTGATGAAGAAGGATGGTTTACTGCCGGGTATCATGGGACTACACTCTCTAGCTTTGAGACAGATCGGATATCTGACGATGTGATTCAGCAGGAAAAACGTATCTATACATTTGAGAATACAAATTGGGAGCTAGATTGGTGTTACCTTCGCTTTCCACAGACTGAAAACTATCAATTTGAAGATCATAAGCTGATATTAACAGGGACTGATATTACACTGGATCAACCTCTTTCTCCGACCTTTCTCGGGTTACGTCAAAAGGATTTCTATGCTGTGATCACTTGTGATGTAGAAATTATAGATGGAGAAGCAGGCATAACGTTATATATGGATGAACATCATCATTATGAATTAGCTATACGCGGTCAGAAAGATCATTATGAAGTGATTGAACGATTAAATACGCAAGATATCAAATCTGTACAGCAGACAGTTGCATTAACAAGTAATAAAGCTTCAATTATGGTCAAAGCTGAGCCAACATGTTATCACTTTTTTGTAACTGTTGAAGGTCGAGATATACTACTAGGCACTGCTCAGACCAAGTATTTGTCTTCAGAAGTTGCTGGAGGGTTTACAGGAGTGATGATCGGATTATACGCTACCAATCATCCAGCAGGTCATGCTGCGACATTTTCAAATTTCAAATGTGAATATCTTCATTCAATAGATAGAGAAAACGTTTAGTGTATCTGTAGAACAATCAAAAGCGCAACGATCTTATAGCAAACATCATTGCGCTTTTGGTGTTCATTAGTGATCTGCACCAAATACTAAGCCGGCAGATTGTTTGGCTTGTTGGATCACATGCATTACTTTTTCACTGTGTTCAAGCATTTCAGAGACTTTGAGCATATCTTGTTCATAGATGATTCGCTCAAATTCTACAAACTCATCATACATACGATGCGGATGATCTTTGACATCTATTCGTACAGGCGATTCGGAATCATTTACATATTCGAAATGATCCACAATATTAGTAGAACCTGCAATTGAGATATAGCCTTGATCTCCTTGAATATTGGTGCGATTCGGTGCACTCGTATCTTTAGAACCAATACAGACACATTTGAAATGATCATAATCCAGTAATAATATACCGGATGTATCTATACCACGCTCTATATTAGCATGATAATGAACAGACTTCGGTAGACCAAATAAACCCACGACAAGATGAATATTGTACAAATTAATATCCATTAATGCTCCACCTGACATGGCTGGATTGAATGCAGATAAGACTTCTCCGTTTTTGAATCTGCGGTAACGTGAGGAGAATTGCGAGTAGTTACACTCTACGATTTTGATATCTCCAAGCTTGGGTAATTGTTCGCGGATAGCGAGTACATTTTTGAGATATTGATTAGAAATTGCTTCTACTAAGATACGATGTTGACGTGTAGCAAGTTGTTTGAGTTCTAGAAACTCTTGTAGATTCGATGTAAAAGGTTTCTCGCAAATCACATGTTTGCCTTGCTCTAATGCTTGCTTGGCATAAGCATAATGCAGATGATTAGGGAGTCCAATATAAATAGTGTCTACTTGCTGATCAGCAATTAATTGATCATAGTCCACATACACTTTCTTAATATGGTATTGATCTTGCCATTGAGCCAACTTCTCTTCATGACCGGCTCTCGCACAGATCGCTTGTAACTGAATCGCTGGAATAGCTCCAATAAAACTTAGTAAATCTTCAACAATCATTCCTGATCCTACAATACCTAACTTCATTTTAAGAACACTCCTTTATCCCTTTTTCTAATATTTCCATCACTTTTGATGTTTGGTGATCTTTAATTTGTTTTTCTTTGCCATGTATAATCGCTTCATATATATCATCATAAATGCGTGTATAATCTCCTTGCTCAGAGATCACTTTTTCTTCGTGATATTGTCCTTGATCATCTATATAAGTTAATGTACCGTAATGCTCGGGTCTATCTATACCAAAGTCAGCATGTCCTTTTGGTAAATAAAACAACTTTAAATGCTCTTCTTGTCGATCTTCGGTTTGCTTGATAAATACCCCTTTTTTACCGTACACGGCAAAACTTGGTCTAGCTATCAGACGAAAAAAGCTTGATTTGATAGATACTTTCAAGCGATCATAATAAAAGTCCAAATCAAAATAATCATTCATTCTACCTGTACCTAGTAATTGGCGCACATCATAATGAATATGCTGAGGTTCACCGAAATAAGAGATCACCTGATCAATCGTATGCACCCCATGTCCGTAGAGATAACTTTGGTAGGTGGAGAAATGATCTATACTTTCTGGTGTCTCTGGTCGGTAATAATCGTAATGCATTTCCACTTCTAGCAATTCACCCAATTTGCCGGATGCAATCACTTTTTGCATCGTTAAGAAATCAGAGTCATATCGTCTATTTTGATAGCATTGAATCAATAAGTTCTTTTCTTTAGCATATTGAAAAATAGAATCTGCTTCGTCTTTGGTCAGCATAAATGGTTTTTCGACAAGTACATGTTTGCCATGATCCAGTGCCATTTTGGCATACGTATAATGAGACTCGGTATGTGTGCAGATCACGACTAACTGAATATCAGGATCATGAAGTATATTTGTGATATCATCGGTATAGAGGATATTATCCATTCGAGTCCAGTCTGTTTTATAGAGATGACGTGCGTAGATTGTTTTGACATTCAAATAATCGCGATTCATAGAAAAAGGCAAATGATAACGATTTGTACTTTTTCCATTGCCAATATAGCCAATAGTTAACATGATGATTGCTCCTTTTATCACTTGATTTCTTTTATTATAAAAAAAGAATCTATAGCGTAAAGGGATTAGCTGTATAACGGTATATTCGACCAGTATTCGCTGATTAATCACACTAAATATAAGGTGTTCTTTGAACAAAATGTTCAATACAAAGAGATTTCGAACGTTATTGTCGTATCGGAATAGGAGTGAAATCTTTTGAAAGTGCTTTTACAATTAGCTGAAATGAAACAATTTACAACCAATGAACAAAGTATTGCTACTTATATTTTGACTCATCAAGAGAAAATGTTACCTTTCACTATTCAGGAACTAGCGAAAGCTACCTATACTTCTCATTCTGCAATCAATCGGTTAACGCATAAGCTTGGATTATCTGGGTTTAAAGAATTTAGTCTTTCTCTAGCACGCGAATTTGAGCAGAGTCAACATCAATTTAGCGAGGTTAATGTCAATTATCCTTTTAGTCTAGGAGAATCTTCTATACAGATTGCTAAAGAAATTGCTGATCTTATGAAGAATACGATTGATAAAAATCTGGCTCTGATCGAGGACGAGTTACTTGCACAGACAGCTCAATTACTAGATCAAGCTGAACGTATCTTTATCTATGCTTTGGGTGATTCACAGATTCGCGCCAAAAGTTTTCAAAATAAACTATTCAAAATCAATAAGTATGTTGTGATTGCAACAGAGCTATCAGAATGGGCACATCATACACTGAATGTGACGACTCGTGATTGTGCACTATTTTTAACGTATCATGGCAATTCACCTAGCTACACCAAAGTGTCTCGTTACCTACAGCATGAACAGATTCCTTATGTCACGATTACAGCGAATCATCAAGGGAAATTAGCTACATCCAGTACTATTTGTATTAAGCTTCCGGATGATGAGGTAAAGCTAGCAAAGATTGGAACTTTTTCTTCCCAGATTGCACTCGAATATGTACTGAATGTGATCTATGGTTGTATGTATAAAATCGACTATAAGCATCATATGAAGAACACCGAAGAATCTCTGCACAAATTCAATCGTAGCGATATGATCGATGATATCTAGACAGTTACTAGCAATATGATTGATGATATCTAGATCATTACTGTACCGATCATATTCAATCTGAATATAGTCATATCGCATATACAAAAAAACACCCCTACTCTATATTGCAGTAAGGGTGTTTGTATTTTATTTCTATTTATTTAGCTTCTTGCATGTATCTTGGAATCATCGTTTCAAAAGAAGGGAACGCATAGATCAGTTTGTCTACATCTTTGGAAGTTAAACCTAATGTAATAACAGGAGTTAAGCTATTAATAATCTCAAGTGCTTCCTGACTGTATGCTGCTGCACCTACAAGCTTTTGCTCTTGATCATAGATAAGAGTCAAGTGAGCTTCGGTTTCATTACGACCTGCAAAATCCCATTGTTTGCCCAAATCGATCGGCTTCACTGTAAGTCCGGTAGATTCAGCTTCTTCAACTGTTATCCCAATTTGCGCAATCCGAGGTACGGTAAAAGCAATCGTAGCGATTGGTGGATATTCAATCCCTTGAGTCTGAGCCCCTAAGAAAGAAGCCGCTAGATATTTTGCTTCAAATACAGCAGTTGGTGTTAGGCGTGGTTGTTTTTTATCCAGAATATCTCCACTTGCATAAATGCCTTTTTGGGTAGTCTGTAAATACTCATCCACTACAATACCTTTACTGTTGTACTCGACACCTGCTGCTTCAAGATTCAAATTTTCCACATTCGGTACGCGGCCTGTTGCATTAATAACTAATTTGGTTGTTAATGTTAGACCATTTTCTGTCGTGATCTGTAATTGCTCGCCTTGTTGTTCGACTTTGCTTAGTTTCTCATTGAAATGGAATTGGATTCCGTCTTGTTGCATCTTTTTAAGTAATTTTTGAGCATATGGTTGATAGAACTCATTTAGAATATGATCAGATGATTGAATCACATGCACAGTCGCTCCTACTTTGACAGCGATAGAAGCCAGTTCCATAGATACATAACCTGCACCTACAAATACGATATGATCGGGAAGATCTTCTAAGTATAAAAATTCATTGCTTGTTTTTAAGTATTCTTGACCAGGGATATCTAGTGGTGTTGGACGTTGACCACTTGCAATCACAATTTTGTCTGCTGTGTATTCTTGACCATTCACAGATACTGTTTTTTCATTTACAAAAGATGCTTCGCCTTTGATCACTTCAATGCCTGCTTTTTTGAAATTTTCTTCCAACATCACAGGTAATGCGTCTAGAACTTTATTTTTGTGAGCCATTAGTTCAGACCAGTTAATTTTCATTTCACTTGTCATACCGATTCCGTTGTATGCTTGTGCATCTTCCATAACTTTGATTGGGCCATCCAAAATAATTTTCGGATTACAACCATAGTTTGTACATACACCCGCAATTTTGTTACGCTCAATAATCGCTATTTTTTGACCTGACATACTAAGTGGCATCGCTGCATTCCATGCACCCTGACCACTACCTATAAATAAAACATCAAAGTTACTCATTATATATTCCTCCATTTTCGAATGTAATCTAAATAAATGTAATATAAATATTTGAATATGATTTGGTATTTGTATTATAACCAAAAACAACCCCAATCAATCGCACACGATTAATTGGGGTTGATGGTAATTAGACATATAAAAGGAGTATAAACCAAGCCTGTCCTCCTTTTTTTCTTCCAAATCATCATATTATATCGATTAAAATGTAACTGGTAAAGTAACCAAACTCTGCGAACTCAACGCAAAATGCCAGTTCACTTCTTCACGCGGAACAGCCAACTGCAAATTAGGCATACGTCGAAGTAATGTTCTAAAAGCAACATCGCCTTCAACACGTGCTAACGGTGCTCCCAGACAAGAATGAATCCCATGTCCAAAAGCCAGATGACGATTCACCGAACGATTAATATCTAACTCTTCTGAATGTTCAAATAACTTTTCGTCTCGATTTGCTGATTTGAGTAAAGGAATCACAACATCCCCTTTGCGAATCTGCTTACCACCTAGTATTGTATCTTCAGTAGCATAGCGTGGTCCTGTCATTGTAGCGGGACCATTGAACCGAAGTAACTCTTCAAATGCTGAAAAAGTGAGCTCAGGATCAGCTTTGAGCTTATTCAATTGCTCCGGATAATCCAATAACATTAGTGTTCCTGTAGCAAGCAAATTAGAAGTCGTCTCATGACCGGCAAAGATCAATAATGTAATCATTGATAGTAATTCGTCTTCACTTAAATGATCGCCTTCTTCTTCAATGGCAATCAATTGACTAATCAGATCATCTGCTGGATTTTTACGTTTAGCATGTACAAGTTGCGCTGTATAATCACCAAAAGCACGTAAATTGGCTTCCACTTCAGGTTCTCTTACTCCTAATCCCAGACCATGCGAAATCGCTGTCGACCACGTATGAACTTGAGCACGCTCTTCTACAGGTACACCTAACATATCGCAGATGACGTTGATCGGTAGTGGATGTGCATAGTCTTTGACAATATCCATATGTCCTTGAGCCTGTACTTTATCTAATAATTCATCTGCAATCTTCTGTACACTTGGACGTAGACTTTCCATGTATCTTGGTGTAAATGCTTTGGATACCAGTCGACGCAAACGCCGATGATCCGGTTCATCAACAGAGATCATTGATTTACCGCTAAAAAAAGTAGTCGGTGCAGGTGAATCTGTTTCTAATACTGTTGTAGGTGCAGAAGGTGTCAATCCTTCAATTAGACTTTGATCAACAGTAAACAGTCTTGGATTCTTGAGTACTTCACTTACTTCTTCCATCCGAGTAATCATCCATTGCTGACCCTTCGTATTCCCCATCGGTACTGTAATCGGAATTACTGCTCCCATCGCTCGCAGTTGAGCAAAAATAGAAAATTGTCCTTCACCAGCATCACTACGAAATGGATTAAGCTTTGAAGTTGCAGTTATAGAGTGAAATGTATTCATATCAATCATCCTTTCAGCACGTTTTTAGAAGAGACATCAATCATTTGTATAGATATAGAATAGCAACAGAACGGTTTTGGACTTCATAACTGTGAACAGTACATCGCTGTAATTCATTGACAAACAGAACGTTATTAGGTTTACTTTTCATAGGTTGCGTATTCCTTTCTTACAGATATTAATAAAGAGGAGAGTTCTCCGCTTACCACTCTTAAAGCTTAAACGGAGAACTCTCCTCTTGTCAAATTTCACATTGAATGACGGGAAGTGAACAATAATGGATCAATCCAATACAACGTATCGACCGGAACGCCGGGATGCTGCGGAGAATCGTAAACGTATTTTGGAAGTAGCATTCAAATTATTTGAAATACATGGTGTGGAAGAAGTCAGTATGAACCAGATCGCTACCGAAGCACATATTGGAGCAGGTACGCTATATCGTCGCTACCGCAACAAAAGTGAGCTGTGTTCTGAACTTATTCAAGATAATGCCAATCTATTGTTTGAGGATATTGAGAAGTATTTGCAGAACCATCAATCGTATATAGCAGGTGAGCGATTACGAGGATTGATGAGTTTGTTTATACAATTTAGAGAAAAAAATGTGCAGTTACTTACAGGAATTGAAAATTCCAATGATCGCGGCATAGAGGAACAAAATAAAAGCCCGTTGTACCACCGATTGCACCATATTCTTTGTACTTTATTTGAAGAAGTATCGCCTGAGAATGAGCCTTCTTTTGCTTTATTTCAAGCAGATATGTTAATGAGCGCATTGCGCAATGATTCTTACGTATTTCAAAAAAAGGTACGTGGCAATTCTTCCGATTATATTCTTGAGCATATCTGTAAAATATTTATTCCATAACAAAAAAAGCAAATCATTCAAGATCATATGATCTAAAATGATTTGCCTTTTTATTATAATTGTCTGATATCACAGTTATATACATATTATATTTGAATAATAAAATGAATAGTTTACACATTAAAGAGCAGTCTGAATATTATAATCGCTCAGTTCAATATCTACATCCATATCCAGTGCTAACTTAGCTAATTGATAGCCGATAAAAGGCCCCATTGTTAAGCCTGATGCTCCAAGTCCATTCGCTGTTATAATGCCTGTCCAATTCGGAATACTACCGATCACAGGTAAGAATCCTGGAGTAAATGGTCTAAAGCCTACACGTACTTCTTGCAGTGTACTCTGTGCCAGATCAGGTGCAAGTTCTATTCCTTTATTTAATACTTCTTGCATACCTCCAGCTGTGATTCGAGTATCATAACCTTCGATATCATTTTCGTGAGTAGCTCCGATGACCATCTTTTGCTGTTCAAACGCAAGCAAGTATTGATCGGCTGGCGGCATAACGACAGGCCATGTTCCGGTATCTGCTGATAGATCTTCTATTTGTAAATGAATAATCTGAGCTTTCTGATAACTGACTTGAAAATTGATACCTAAAGGTTGTAACAATGGATTAGCCCATGCACCTGCACATACGACTACAGTATCTGCTTCAATCGTCTGTCCATTCACCATCACTCCGGTGACTTGGTGATCTTCATATAATAGCGTAGCGTCGCCTTCGATCTTGTGTGCTCCATAGTGCTGTGCAGAACGAATCAACGCATCCCGCAATGCACGACCATCAATACGAGCGGCTCCACTGATATGTACAGCATGATACCCTTTTTTCAACAAAGGAAATTGATCATGAGTCTCTTGTGCATCCAGACAGGTAATATCTCCAATCTCTGGTGCCTGTTCTTTG
This sequence comes from Paenibacillus sp. KACC 21273, assembly GCF_028736095.1. Taxonomy (NCBI): domain Bacteria; kingdom Bacillati; phylum Bacillota; class Bacilli; order Caryophanales; family Paenibacillaceae; genus Paenibacillus; species Paenibacillus sp. KACC 21273. Next base: position 2,753,975 of record NZ_CP117876.1, on the reverse strand, counting down.
CGTAGCTGAGCTCTCTCCTCCATCTTCTTAATTTTGTCCAAATCTTCATGAATACTAAGTGCACCTACCCGAGCATAACCTGTATTGGTTTCTCCTGCATCTTGAAGTTCCTGAATGAGTGCAGGGTAAAATTGTGCACCTGCTTTGGCAAGTCGATACCATGCTTGATTACGACGTTGAGACAACCACGGGCAAATAATGCCTGCCGCCGCATCTGTAGCTTGCCCCTTATCTTGGCGATCAATAAGAAAGACTTCTGCCCCCATTTTACTTAACTGATATGCGGTAGAAGCTCCCAAAATCCCTGCGCCTATTACAATTACTTTCTTCATCACTGCATTCCTCTCTATTATACGAATATGTATATTATAACGAAAATACTTGTAATTCTCTCGTATAGTTACAATAGGTATAACAAAAAGCAGTAGTGCTAAGACTACTGCTCTTCATCAAAACGATTGAGTTATCTATTATCCGTTATCGATATGACATTATAAAGGATAAGGAATTAAGCCTACGACAGGATGTGGAATATATCCTTCTTCAAGAGAACTTACTTCTTCTGGTGTTAATTGTATATCAAGCGCAGCTACAGCATCTTCAAGATGTGATGATTTGGTTGCGCCTACGATTGGAGCACTAACAGGTTGCTTTTGTAATAACCATGCCAGAGCAATATGAGAACGTGGAACGCCTCGTTTTTGAGCAATTTCTGCTACTTTTTCTACGATAACTCGATCAGCATCAGCTGTACCATCGTACTTCGATTTCTGAATATGATCTCTTTCTGAACGATAAGTCGTTTCTTCTGGATCACGCGTTAATCTTCCAGAAGCAAGCGGGCTGTATGGAATAACACCTATTCCTTCTTCCAGACAAAGAGGTAACATTTCTCGCTCTTCTTCACGATATAACAAATTCAGATGATTCTGCATCGATACAAATGAAATCCAACCGTTAGCTTTGGCTATCTGAATCGCTTTTAAAAATTGCCATGCATACATAGCAGAAGCTCCAATATATCTCGCTTTACCAGCTTTGACCACATCATGCAAAGCTTCCATCGTTTCTTCAATCGGTGTCTCATAATCCCAGCGGTGAATCTGATACAAATCTACATAATCTGTTCCCAAACGCTGAAGACTTTTATCGATTTCACTCATAATAGCTTTACGGGATAGTCCGCCGCCATTAGGGCCTTCGTGCATTTTTCCATGGACTTTGGTAGCTAATACGATTTCATCGCGGTTCGCATATTCTTTCAGTGCACGTCCTACAATCTCTTCACTTGCTCCTAATGAATACACGTTCGCTGTATCAAAAAAGTTAATTCCAAGTTCTAACGCTTGCTTAATAATCGGGCGACTATGCTCATCATCCAATACCCATGAATGAGTCCAACGTTTGGCATCGCCAAAACCCATACATCCCAAGCAAATGCGTGATACATCTAATCCTGTTTTTCCTAATTTGACATATTCCATGATCATTCTCCTCACTTTCATATCTTCAGATTCAAAAGCGCTTGCTTCGTTAATGAACAGATGTCTATAATAGTAAACACATTAAACAGATCATCTGTTCAACGGCTCCTCTATAGTATGCAATATATCCCAAATACACAGGTATCGTATTTATCTTAAATGATTGCCTAATTCTCTCACGACTATAATCTTTATTCAAAATTCATACAAGAAAGGGTTCTCCTATGTCTCAAGAAATGCAACATAAAAAAGACGAACTTGCTAGCTTGATCAAACGTCATTCTACTGCTGAAGGTGTTCAAGAAACAGCTATCTCTTCTTTGTTTTTTGTACGTTATTTGTATACAACAGAACCAGCTTATCATGTAGCCCGTCCTGCACTATGTTTTATCGCGCAAGGTTCCAAAGAAATCTACCTAGCCAAAGAACGATTTTTGTATAATCCTAATGATTATTTAGTAGGTTCTATGAATTTGCCTGTAGTCGGACAAATTATCAAAGCTTCTGCGGAGGAACCGTATGTAAGTTTTAAGCTGGAATTTACTCAACAACAGATTCTAGACGTGCTTAAAGATTCTTCGATTCAAACCGTAGCTGGTGAACATGCTGAACGTGCGCTATTTGTAGGGCAAATTAATGCAGGGCTACTCGATTCTATTCTCCGCTTAGCTCGTTTGTTAGATCATCCAGAAGATATTCCTTTTCTAGCTCCATTATGTATCAAAGAAATATTGTATCGACTGCTACAAAGTGAATATGGATCGACGTTAGCACAGAGCGCTATGGAAGGAAGCAGTACGTATCGTATTCAAGATGCGATTCAATATATTATCAATCATTATGATCAATCGTTGTCGATCGAGACGCTTGCAGAAGTAGCCAGTATGAGTATTTCTTCATTCCATCGTAACTTCAAAGATATAACAACTATGACCCCTCTTCAATTCCAGAAGCAATTACGTCTGCAAGAAGCAAGACGCTTATTGTTAGCTGAATCAGCAGATGCCGCAGATGTGGCGTTTCGGTTAGGTTATGAAAGTGCTTCTCAATTCAGTCGTGAATATGCACGTATGTTTGGCTCACCGCCGCGTACCGATATTAAACGTCTCAAAGAAAAATACGAACTTACTTTTAACTTATAACGATATAGATATACTTTACGAAAGTCTGGTGCACTTCTTATGTCAAAAATAGATCGCCGTATTCTTAAATCACAAGAAGCGATGAAAACAGCAGTTATCGAATTAATGACCGAGAAAAGCTTTGATGAAATTACGTTACAAGATATTGCTGAACGTGCCAATATAAGTCGGGGGACGATCTATCTTCATTATGCAGATAAATTGGATCTACTGAATAAGCTGATAGAAGAACATATTGAGAAATTAAGAAGTATTTGCCGATCAGTAGCTGAACTTGATTTTAGAGAAGCAATATTGCCGTGGTTTGAATATTTAGAGCAGAACTATCTTTTTTTCTCGACGATGTTAGCTAGTAAAGGTGCTACTTCTTTTCGTACTCAATTTGTTGAATTTCTTAGGGAAGAATTTCAAAACGAAGTCAAACAGTCCGGTGAGAAAAATGACAGTATTAGCGAAGATATCCTTTTGCAATTTATCGTTACTTCGTATGCCGGAATTACCGAATGGTGGATTATTAACAAAATGCCTTATTCTAGTGAAGTGATGGCTGATCAAGTGGGCTTATTATTAGATCGCAACTTATAAGCACTTCTACAGACAACAAACATATGAATTAATGAACATGTATGCAACTATTGTTCATTAATAGACAAATCGCTCTTTTTTATCGATTGTAAGCAATCTTATTTTGGTGATAATATACAGATGTACATTAAAGTATAGATGTTTTACTTTGTAGTGAAATGTTTTATACCTGTAGTACACTAAAAAATCGATCACTTTAGCATTTCAAACGAAATTGATATTGCTTAAGGAGAAGGAGCAGAGAAACTTATGTGCAAAACACACGTACTCAGTGCTGCAAGTCCAAAAGCACCATTTGAGAAAACAACGATTGAACGGAGAGAATTACGTCCAAACGATATTTTAATTGATATCAAATTTAGCGGAATCTGTCACTCGGATATCCATAGCGCGTATGATGAATGGGGCGGCGGTATTTTCCCGATGGTTCCAGGTCATGAAATCGCTGGTGTGGTTGAAGCTGTAGGAACAGACGTGACTAAATTTGCTGTAGGCGACCGTGTAGGTGTAGGTTGTTTTGTAGATTCTTGTGGCGAATGTGAATACTGCCTGCAAGGTGACGAGCAATACTGTACAAAAGGTGTTGTCCAAACGTACAACTCTAGAGATTACGATGGTAACCCAACTTATGGTGGATATAGCCAAAAAATCGTTGTTACTGATCGCTTTGTAGTCAGTATTCCAGAAGCATTAGGCTTGGATGTAGCTAGTCCACTTCTATGCGCAGGGATCACTACATATTCCCCTTTGAAACATTGGAATATCGGCCCTGGTAAAAAAGTAGCTATCGTTGGTGTTGGTGGTCTAGGTCACCTTGCGATTCAATTCGCTCATGCACTAGGTGCAGAAGTGACCGTATTGAGTCGTTCTATGAGCAAAAAAGAAGAAGCAATCGGTTTTGGAGCAGATCATTATTATGCAACAGGTGATGCAGAGACATTTACAACACTTGCGAATAAATTTGATCTTATCTTAAATACAGTATCTGCTAACCTTGATGTGAATGCTTACCTTTCTATGCTACGTGTAGATGGAACGCTAGTAAATGTAGGTGCACCTGCTGATCCAGATCAATACAGTGTATTCTCACTAATCATGGGCCGTCGTAGCCTTGCAGGATCACTTGTAGGCGGTATTCCAGAAACGCAAGAAATGCTTAACTTTGCAGCAGAACATAATATTGCTCCAATGATCGAAGTGATCGGTGCGGATTATGTAGGCGAAGCTTATGAGCGTGTTGTAAACAGTGATGTGCGTTATCGCTTTGTTATTGATATCGCTACTTTGTAAAAGATCGCTGTCTATTTGGAAAAAATTATTCGTTTGTATATGTAAGCGCAGATGGCTAATTATAAAATCAAATCAATTAATCATGATCATACACAAGATTATGGATAATACAAATAACAAAAAGAAGCCTTTCGACGGTGAAGGGCTTCTTTTTGCTATACATGTTATCGTTATTATATTGATATTAGTCTGTCACTTTAAGCAATATCCATTTCTGATTGGTACCGCCGTTGTCTGTCCACTGAATCACATCGCCGCCATTACTGATTGAACCACTGCTGATATCAGCGACCTTGTTACTGTTGCGATTGATTAATTTCAGCGTATTATCTGTAAAAACGGGCTTCCATTGTTGATGGGTGCCTCCATTATCTGTCCATTGAACGACATCGCCACCATCGGCTACCGATTGCGCAGACACTTCCAGTGCTTTCCCTGTTTTGCGATTAATTAATTTGTAATAACCATTCGTTGTCGCTACGAATTTCCATTGTTGATTTGTACCACCAATATCCATCCACTGGATAACATTGGCGCCATCTGCGGTAGACGCTTCGCTCACATCCAATAATTTGTTACTGTTTTGGTTGACGATTTTGTAATAAGCATTAGCATCGATCGTCGTCCCTCCACCTGTTGCGCCAGAGATTCCTGTAATCACAAATGTACTGACCGAATTAGCTGGTTGGGTATTAGTAAATTTCTTATTTGCCAATGACAATCCGCTAATTGCCGCCATATTCTCTGAACTGCTTGTCCGGTAACCGGTCACATTGCCTGTTAACGTAGTGAATTGAGACAAATCATAATTGACTGTATTTGGTGACGTTGTGCTATTCACAGTGACAATGACTAATTTTTTGCCTGCTGTATCATAAGCAGCCACCGAGTTGTTATCGACAATATCAATAATTTTGTATCCCGGGCGTATAAATTTACTCCATTGCGCCATCATATGATATTTCTTTTTGACGGTGTACGTGCCTAGATTGGCACTCGCATTGTTGAGATCCGTTTCGATCATGCCCCAACCGCCCGGTGTCTCTACCGCTTGCCAGTAGACCCATGCACTATTTTTCATATATTTGAGATCCGATAAAATCGTACGGGATAACGTCATACCTGTATCGTCACCGTCACCATGCTCGGAATTCCACAAACGTTTACCATTTGCTGAAGTATTCAGTCCTGTGCGGTCACTACCTTGATACGTATGAGTGTTGTACTGCACTAATTTGGACTTGGTAGCTGCTGAATAGCTGTCGATACTTTGACGAGTTAGATCAATACTGGTTTCTTCAGGAGCACTAATGCCGATCGGCAGACCTTTCGCTGCTATCGCATTGGATAACTGCCCGATCATCACTTGTTGATTAGGCGCAAACATCACATTCCCTTCTTGACGATTGCCGAAATACCAGTAATCTGAACTAGGCTCATTAAAAGCAGATAATGTACGGAAATTAATGCCCCATTGATCGCGGAATTGTTTGGTTACTGTAGTCAAATAATCGGCAAAATCATCATACATATCTTCTTTCAAATTTTCAGCAGCATTCTGATTACCGGTGACACTTCCACTCTTCGTCATCCACCACGGCGGTGAATTGGAAAAAGCTTCGGCAATAAATTCACTAGATGGGATGCGAGATTTGGCTGCTTGTAAAATCGAACGCTGATTACTATCTCGTGTCCAATCATAAGCAGATGTAGCTGAATCTTTGAAACCTGGAATGCGTGCACGAAGTTCCATATGATTCGGATAGGCTGGGTTCTCGCCACCACCAATATTGTAACGAACAATATTCATTTGTAGCCCGTTACTGCCAAATAATTTGTCAGCATAATCATTACGTACCGATTCAGAAGCACCACCTACCCGATTCGCCCACCATGCAAGTGATGTCCCCCAACCCTCCCATGTCTGATACTGTACATTCGGATTAACCGTTGCGTTATAACTTGCCGCAGACACATTTTTCATCGGAATCACTCCATACGTTGTGATTAGTAATGCCAGAATCAATAGACTGTGGTTCAATACCAACAACCTTTTTTTTAATTTTGATTTGACCATCCTAAGTCTCCTTTAGCCACTTATTTTAGTTAATCAGGTAATATGTATACGCTTACAAAACGATTTTTGAAGAAAAGATCGCTCTTTATGAATCGATCTCTTTTTCTATCATACACAGAATTAAAGGCTATTTCAATTATTTTACAATAAAGAACATACTTTTATTAGCACTTTTTCCAATAGCCTATATCTTCTAAATAGCAATGTATTCATTCTCAGTAAGACTTAAGAATTCAATATCAGCACAATAAAAATGGATAATTCCGTTCTCGTAATCTTCGATTTCATATTTCATTGGATAATAACCGTGTTCTGTTAAATCTTTAATATTAAATCCACTTATGTGAGTTAATGTTCCTCCAGATTGAAAGCGTAGAGCATCTATATTCATAAATCTTATAAGTAATTCATAAGTTGTTTCATTTTCTTTAATTAAGAATGTTATATCCAGTATAGAAATATTTTCAAAGTATTTATCTTGAGTAACTTGAAAATGTAATTCTGAAAACCACTGAATTCTATGGATCGAAAAATTATCGATGGTAGGTTTTATATTTTCTATATTCCTGATCATTTTTGAAAATGCTCCCTAAATATCTAATTTGCGTATAATGCTACTGTATTTATGGTCGACATCATGTTCCCTTAGAGTCAATTTGTAGCTAGCTATGACTTGTTAAACACTTAACGAATAGACATCTTGAGTCATTAGTAAATGGATGTGATACTTTGTTTCCATGTGTAATCCTAACCTCAATATAGTTTCAGTCAAAAGAATTTCTGGAAGCAGCCATTGCATGTATAGCCTTCTCAAAATTACGATATACTTCATCTGCAACTCCCAGAAACTCTTTAACATTTACATGACTATCCAAGTAACAAGCATACAGATAATTAACTAAAGCCGAGTCAATCTCACAATAGTCTATTATGGCATTCTTCATCTTAAGCATATCATCTTCCCATACACCTGTATCTTCCAAAACCAAAGAGTATAATGCACGAAGTAATCGCTTAGAGTAACCTTTGATATATCTCATTTGCATGGTGTGATCACTAGCATTAGAAAGTGAATAATGTATACGATCTACTTCTTCCTTGGTGTCTGTATTTAAATCTACAATAAACTCTGGAGAAATCTTGATCGGTGGTACTTGTTCGCCAACGTCTTGACCATATACGCAGACACAAATGATTTTTACCCAAAAGCCCCACTCATTGGGCTTACTTAATACACTATCCATCGAGCAAATGATCGTATCAATCTTAGTAACTACTGGATATTCTTTCAAAAGCCTGTCTTTAATCGTGGATAATCTCTCGTAATCTATATCTTGAGGATCTACACATACAATCGTAAAGTCCGCATCTGACTTAAAAGGGGTAGCCATTCCTTTTGGAATCGAGCCGCACATATAAATGCTATGAACCTTACCTTTGAATTCAGTAAGGATGGTATCGATATACTTATCAACAAAATCTTTGTATTCGCTCTGTATTTCAATTTTATTTATGACTTTTTCTAATATCATGTAGACTCCTCCTAGAATAAGAATTTCTGCTACCTAAAGGTATACATTCTTGACGTTCAAAAGTTCTTATTTGACCGAAAACAATATGTCTTCAGACTTCGCTAATTAGTATGTACAGCCTAAGTTCACACTTCCAGTATTATTTTGCTTGAGATACTAAGCACACATACAACGAGACAAAAATATTTTATTAGCAGAAGTGCCGACTTTTTAATGTTATCGCAAAAGTTCTGTAATCGCTCTTAATGGTTTAAAGGTATCGCCGTAGGTATCACTTGTTAATGCAATAACTATATTTTGAGAATGATCTATACAGATATACTGCCCGCCCATACCCATAGCGAAATAAAAAGAGTTCTCTAAAGATTCATTGGCCACCCACCAGTGATGACCGTAATAACCGATATCATCATAGGTTAAATACTTTGGTTGAGTTGAAGTCGCTATCCATTCTTCACTAAGCAGTTGACGTTTCCCATAACGTCCCTTGTTTAAATAAAAGTAGCCGAATTTTTGCATATCTTGTATAGACATATGTATACCAAAACCACCAATATTCACTCCCTGAGGATCTACATGCCATATGAAATCTTTCATTTTCAAACTAGAAAATAGATACTTTATCGCAAAATCTTTTGCACTCATTCCTGATACCTGTTGAAGTATGGCTAATAATAGATGGCTACAGCCAGAATTATAGTTCATTCTTTCACCAGGTTCAGCATTTAATGGGCGTTCTAATATATAATCAACCCAGTTCGGACTATGTATCATGGCAGGCCAACCATTCCATTCACCCAGCTCGGGCCAATCAAATCCTGCACTCATGCTCAATAAGTGCTCAATAGTAATGCTTTGTTTGCGGATGTCTTGATCCTGTTGAAGCGATGGAAAATAATGAACAATCGGCGTACGAAGATCTGAAATTAATCCCTGTTCAACAGCAATTCCAATTAAGCATGAAGTAATACTTTTCGTACACGAGTTGATTTTATAGAGCTTATCTTTCGATTTATTGTTTCTAAAATATTGAAGTACAATATCTGAGCCCACACTGACCAAACAACTTTCAATTTTTTCTTTTTTCAAATAACGCACAAATGATTTTATTTTTTCATCGTTGATTTGAGACTGATTCAGAGATTCAAGGATCATAGGCTTGCTCCTATTCATTATTATGAAGATCATTTGAAGATTTATATTTTATATCCACGAAAAGAATGATACAAAAGATTAAAAATTTACTTTCCTGAAATACTCCATCTTACTGTCAATAAATTCATCATCAAAGTCAGCTCCCCCTATTAGCTCTATTCAGTAAAACATAAGCTAAAGAGCCACAGTTGTCTAATTACCACGAATAGAGACACGGCTTCAACATCATTTCTACTTAGATCTCTTACATTCCTGTATCCATTTAGAAATGCTTCCCAAAGCTTTTCAACTTCGTCCAGATCATGACCACTATGAATTTCTCTCGCCAATCTAAACTCTGCGATATCATAAGCTCTCCAACCGTAACCAGAAATATCAAAATCATAATGTGTTAGTTTCCCATTGTCAGTAAAGGATACATTAGTGTTACCATGCAAGTCCCCATGACAAATACCCCAATCTAAGCCTTGTTCTATCTTGCTTACTAACTGTTCCTTTAGTCCTAAGATTAGTTCATAAATGAAATGATAATCCTCTAAACGATGTTCCATATGTAATTTGATGATATTAAGCGGTCTCTCTATTAGATGTTCCAAATCTAGAGGATCTCTTACATGTTCACTTTTAAAATGTTCAGTCACTTTATGGATTTGAGCAACAGATTCGCCAAACAAATAACTATCTTCTACAGTATGAATCCGCTTCTCATTACCTTCTGCATAACTAAACATAACCCCATGCTTTACACCCTCAGTGACCAAAAAATCATTTATGAGATTTCCATCTTTTTGGGCTATAGGTATGGAGACGTTTACATCATTCTCATGTAGATAATTCAATACATCTAGTTCAAAAGCAATCTCCGATCTATTTCTTCGATCGGCACGATACACTCTAAAGATATATTTGTCTGATCCATTTTCTACAATATAGGTATCGTTCATACCTTTAAGAAAGTATTTTAAATGAATAGGCTCTTGAAATTTATAATTGTCTTTGATATGCGCTAATAAGGCTTGCTTGGACAAAAGTGAGTAGGTAACAGGAAATAAACTCAAATCTACATCATCCTTTTGACTTCTAATTTATCCATAACTATACCATATGTTGGTAAGTAGTTAACTCTATTAAATTCCGAATACTTCAACATAAGCAACTAATTTTTACCTTGAATTGTATGTTAGTAATGTGCTTCTAGTTATTAAATGATTAGTGAATTTTTGAAGATATTTATGGAGTTAGCCATCAAAATGTTTAAAAAGCTAAAATCTCTATTCACTTCGAATGTTTCTATTTCTTCTTTTAATTGGGGCGTTGTAGTTAATATATAAATATGCTCTTCATCTGTTTCTGTATTTCAACCGAGATATATGGGATTTCTGACTTATGGCGAATCAAGGACGAATGTCCGCAGCATGAATATTTTTTATAGGACGTTAGCAATCCATTAAAATATTTTAAGTCTTTAATTGATTTTAATTTTTTAATTATCTGTTCTCTCTTTGGATAACTCCTCATATTTTTTTTGTACACTTTTATTATTAGGAAAAAGTAAGTTATCAATTAGGACTCTGCCTTTTTGTTGATCTTCTTGTGTCCAATTTTTATTCCATTCTTCTTGTGTCTCAGATATGCTTCTTCCGCCTAATACCATTCTAATATCCTCATCCGCTTCAATCATTGCCTTCTTACTCTGAATTACGCTTGGTTGCAAACAGCTAACACTGTCTGTAGACCTTTGTAAAATAACATTATTGTGATTCTGTTTAATCAATATATATGGGTAATCTGCTTCAAATTCTGAATTGAATTTTTCAATTGCACTTGGAAATGTTTTTTTATTCCATAACACAACTAAAAAAATAGCAGAAGCGAATCTTATAGTAACAACATGATCAGCTCGACGAATTTTCATTTTATCCTCAGTAATTGATCTCCCTCGCTTTCGATTAAATTGAATACCATTGATTAATATTAAAGGAGAATGAAGAATATAAAGTGGTTGATAAGAACTAAGTGGGCTTGTAAGTAGCGCTTTATCTTCGCCAAAAGCTGTCATATCAACGTAAATGCCTCCAAATATTGAGACCAGAGGTAACCCATCTTGAATTTCATCTGAGATAATATATTGAATTTCATCATTAAACCACTTACTTTCAATTCCAGAACTTCGTATTGAATTATAAATTATTTTTAATAACCATCGTTGAAGAAGATGGTAATCATATTTCATATTAATAGTTGAATCTTCGTCATACTTCTCTAAGAAATATTGTCGAATTAATCTTACTCCATAAGCATCTAGTTTACCGAGCAAATTATTATTACAATTAGCACATACATCTTTAATAGACTGTCCTTGATTGTCTTTATACATTCTATTTTTTGTAGTTGTATTATTAAAAGTCACATCCTGATCAGGATACATTTCTAATAGACCAGAAGGAATAATATGTTCTTTTGTAAAATTTGGGGCTTGATTACCGCAGTAAGAACACTTTTTCATAAATTTCAATTCTCCTTTAGTTTTGTTGATTAATTTTTGGTTTGCTGATTTCCTATGAAGTTCCTTCATCCAACAAACTAAGCATGTAGAACTTAGGGTGTATACTCTCAAGTTGAATATTATGTTATCCAAATGAACGAGCTTTTTTAAAACCGCTATACTTCTTTATTTAAGGTATAAAACCAATTCTTGTCCAGTGATGTTCTAAATAATTAGTATTAATGCATGTTTGCGCTTGCTTGATAGGATAACCATTAAATTCTTTTATTCGAGTTATTGGATCACCATAATTGGCTAAACGCTCATTATTTATTGATACTAGCAAATCACTATCTAAAGTAAATAAACCTATTTCAAAAGCTTTATCGTGCATTAAACAAAGACACAAACCATTATCTATTTCTCCTCTTAATTCTGGTCTATCCGACCAACGTGCTATATGTGACCCTATCAAAAAGTTTTTATCGCTAATTTCGCAACTAGGAAAGCAACATGTATTGTGAAAGTTTCCTTTAACATTTTTCGAAAATTCATTTTGTCCAATCCGAATTGCTAAACTTGATTGACTTTCATATGCCTTTACCTGTCTTCTAATATTAGCTTCTTTAACGTTTGTATAACTTGTAATTTCATCAAATAGAATATCACTCAATGTCCTATCTAACTCTGACAAATAAGCTCCATTTTGCCTGCGTAAACTATCATTTTGAACTACATAAAACAAAAGTTTTTTTTCATTTCCTTTCTTGATTTTATTTATATTGAAATAGTATCTAAGCTGACTTTCCTTCTGACTGAATAATTTACTAAGCAAAATTTCCTCAGCAAATAATTCAAAGTCTTTTAAATTTACTCTGTTAAACTTTTCTGCATAATCCCATTGTCTTCCAGGGTTAGACGGTCTGAGATTTGTAACAAAGCCATTAGCTTCAGCAATAGAATATCCTACAAATCTAGGATCTGAATTACCTTTAAGATGTAAAATAACGTCTCCTTCTTTAACACGTATCAAGCTATTCCAATATGCCCAAGGTCTTCTAGAATTTTTAACCAGCTTATATGCTGGAGACCATAGGCATTGAGAAAATTCCCATCCTTTCCCTCCATGTGTTTCGTCTGTTGACATTTCAATCCACATCATAATCTTCTGCTCCTAATCCAAACTAATCTAGTTTTGCTTCATTTTGTTATTAATAAATATTTAAGCTTTTCGGATAACGTTTCTGTATTCACGAACCGACGCATGCAGGATCAATAGCATATGCCCGCAGCGTGAATATTATATGGATCCCTAGCTCCTTTGAAACTTCTATTCATTCACTCTTTATTTATCTGTGTATCCATTATCTGTTTCATTAGTACTAAAGAAAATCTGATTCCTTCAGTTTCATTTAAAATATCTTTCAAATATATCTTAGTATTCTCGGTGTATTGAACTGGAAAGTTAATACTCAAATATGTCATTTCCTTTTTACTTGCTTCCCATAATCTGTACTTAATCTCCTTGTAACCAACATATTTTTTAAGAAATCGATCGATTGACTGGCCTTGTTTCAACCAATTACATAACACCTCACTTATCCATACTTCATCCCAACTATTAAAGAATGGAAAATGAGCTAACAAGTTTCGTACAAATTTAAATAATTCACTTCCAATTTCAGATTCCATAGGAGGTCTTTGTTTCTTCATTTCTTCAATAACATATTTTATTGGTTCATAATTCAGTAGTTCAACATAGATTGCAAAAGCATCTCTAACTTTTGAAAAACGATAGTAAGCCTCTTTATTCCAAAATGAATCTTCAAATATCTCTTCAAAAATGTCATGAAAACTGTTGTAAGCTAAATTTAAAAATTCACGTTCTGCTAAATTAGGTCTTAAATCTTCATCCATATATTTTAATGTCCTTTTCAGTTTTTAAAGTTTCATATAACGTAATATTTACGAACTTCTGTAATCATTCTTATATCACTATATTCACGAACTTCATCAATTTTCAATCGATTGCAATATTCTTCAACTTACCAACACATCCCTTTAAAAACCTTCCGTCCGATTAAGCGGACTTTGAATATTCTCAATATTACACTTGCTCACATGCGTGTAACGTTCTGTTGTTCGTACAATCTGATGTCTGAGCAACTCCTGAATATAGAGAAGATTCGTTCCATTTTCCAGCAGATGAGTAGCGAAGGAATATTTTGGCGAATGTATACTCACCTGTTTGCGGATTTCCGCTTGAATAAGCGCCTTTTCAAATACTTTCTGTGCGGATCGTTTGGTTAGATGACGTCATATTCGCTGTTCTGGGAATAGCCAGACCGTTGGCTTTTCTAGTTCTATGTATTGCTTTAAGACCGAAGCCGCTACTTCAGATAATAGTGTCTGCCGATCTTCTCTACCTTTCCCCAACGAACACGAATCATCTTTCGTTCATAATCACAATAATCTAAAAAAGAGGTATAATCGCACTAATCGCTTGATTCACATAAGCATAGAAAAGATGTTTCTCGAACAAAGATAAAGTATATTTTTGTACAGCAGTAGAATAACTCTCGATTTCAAAATCAGTAAAAATAGCAAAAGAATATTAATTTGTGAAGTATAAATTTTGCTCGTCTTATTGCTATAGCCTTTGCTCTCAACACCTAGATTACATACCTTATGTTATCACCTCCTCCGATATTTTGGAAATTATTTTCATAACAAAAAGGGCTTCCAGATGATATCCATCTAAAAGCCCTCACTCCTTCATCGCCTATTAATATTCTTTAAAATATAAAGCTCGATCCATCAACTCGGTGACCAGTTACCATACCACGAATAACCTGTTCTTCTCTCCTGATCAATATCACTCAACTTATACTTCACAATACCATCCCGTCCGACAAAGATAGGTTTGTTCGTATTCAGTTCATAAAATCTTGCCCAGATCGGCTTGGTTACACTGGCATCATTCACTACAACCACATCGTTGTTTTCTTTCACCACTTTAATCCCTACAATTTGCACCGCTTTGAACCAATCTTCAGCGGCTTTGATCGAAGTCGCGATCTGTGAAGTGGAAGGTCTGGTTTTGAGGAATTTCACGATAGTCGCACTTTCTTTGGAGCTCAGTGAAGGGACTTCATAGATGCGTGCTGATGCAGGTTTGAGTGTACCTGAATCATGTTGTTGTCCCCATACGGTCAATTTGCCTCCTGAAGTGACTTGAGTTTTCAATAGGCAAGTGACTCCTTTATCGACAGACTGTTTGCTTTTACTCGCTAGATTGCTATCGACAAATGTAAAGTCGCCTTTTTTATTAGCGACTTCATCCAGCAGAATCATCACATTGATCATGGCATCATCATTATATGTAATATGCGTATGATACCCGGAACTTTGATAGACTTGTGGCCATCCGCCGTTAGCATATTGCATATTGATTAGAAAATTAATGCCTTTGATCGCAGCAACAGAATATTTGCTATCTTTCGTTTTGGTGTATTCACTTGCCAGTCTGCGAATCTCGGTATACGTTGCTTTGTTGTCGATCGTCGATTTTGCCCAATCTCCACTTGTTTCAGCGTAGTCTTTTTTCCAGCCACCATCTGCTTGTTGATTTTTGATAATATCTGCCAGGCTTGCTGTGGTGCCTGAAGCATCTGCCGCCATAATCGTAGTGGTAGGTTGTAACAGCGCCACCGGTACAGACATGAGCATAGTGAAAGCGAGCGCAATCGATATTCTATTGTTTTTCATATCAATAAATCTCCTTTAGTATCCATTTTTTGATAACGCTTACAGATATTAATAGCGAGTTTAGTCTATTTTTTTATTTTTGTAAATAATTTCCTTTTAATTTGATATTGAATATAAAAAAACAGATCAAAGCTATAATGAATAGCTCGATCTCTTATATGATTGGTGATTATTTATGTTGTTGAACCGTAGTTATCTTTACATTTATTCGATCTTCGCACCCAAAGAACGTGCTAATAAGACAGCCTGTTCTCGATCTAACTTGGTGTTTTTGATCACCAACACTTTCATATCTACCCCTTCAAGATTTGCACCTCTAAGGTCTGTTCCATGTAGATTGGCTTTGATTAATACCGCTCCGGTTAGATCACATTTTCTTAAGTCTGCTAGAGAAAGATCCGCATTAGAGAAATCTGTTTCGTAGAATTTAATTTCTCGCAAATCTTGCTTTTTGAATATCGTATAGCTCAAATTCGTATACGACCAATCTCCCTGATTGAGCGTGATTCCATCCATTTGAGCGCCGGCAAAGTCCGATCCTGTCATTTTGCACAAGCTAAATTTGGCAACAAACAGATTCGCACCGGTAAATGAGCAATTTTCAAAAGCGGATTCGGTATGTATTGAACCGTTCAATGTTGCTCCTTTAAAATCACACTCAATAAATCGGCAATAACTGGTTTCTATTTCATCCATAGATACATTCATAAATGTGCATTTTTTGAACGTACAACGAATCAGTTCACCATACCGCAAATCTCGTCCATCAAATTCAACTGCATCGTATTCTTGATCTTTATATTGATACACAATAGACCTCCAAAATAAATAAAATCATCTAAGCAAATCCATTTTAATATACCATATAGGTGTCAAGTCCCTGCTTAAATGATGTTAAAAGTCAATCCATTTTTTTGTAAATGTAGCAGTATTGTTTTGACAAATTTCTTGATCTCATGCTATCGTATAAAGCAATTATATATCTGGATTGTAACCGCTTACGTGGGCAAAACCTATCAAACTATGGTTGGAAGAAGATTGTTCTTCTTTCTATCGTAGTTTTGGGTTTTGCCCTTTTTGTGTATTTACAAAAATCATTCCAGACGAATCAAGCTAACATTAAGGAGGAATTATGTTGAGAAAAAGAATAAGTATTTACGGGGTGACAATCTTTGCTTTGTTAATGATTCCAGTAGTATTCATCTCCAAACCTTCGATCGCAGAAGCTTCGTCTGTACAATCGGTAGTCGCCAATACGTATATCGGTGATGCAGGAACTATGGTCGAGTCATTTGATATCACTGTGAATAACATCAGTACATATGATCATCTGCAAGCTAGCGACCTGGATATTACAGGTAATTATAACGGTTATCCGCTAAATGAAGCTGGCGAGATTGTACAACATAATTATGATAATGATGGTATAGAACTATCGATCAACGATCAGACGATTCATATGAAAGTGGCTCCATTCCGATATCCAGGTGGTTATGTATCACCATTTGCTGTTACAAGCAGTACCTATCCCGATCTATCTTTTACCAAAGACAATGTAACCAAAGTGAATACACGTACAGTCGATGATTTTAAATCCAGTTCATTTACAGCAAGCAATGGAGCGACTTTACCTTATCGGTTAAAAGAAACGTCATCTGCAAAGCCCCAACCTCTAGTTGTCTGGCTTCATGGTGGTGGTGAATTTGGAACCGATAATATGAAGCAATTAACCGAGAATCGCGGAGCTACGGTCTGGACAGAATCAGGTAAAGACACTTCTGTGCTCGCTGCACAATATCCGCAAAATTACGGTTGGGCGATCTATAATAATCCGATAGAATTATCACAAATGCAAGCGTACTTCACTCTTCAATATGAACTGATTCAACAGTTAGTAGATGAAGGGAAAGTTGATCCAGAGCGAATCTATCTGGTCGGTGTATCTAGCGGTGGCGGTGGTGCACTGCGATTTATGATGCAGTACCCTGATCTATTTGCAGGTAGTATTGTGATTGCA
Source organism: Paenibacillus sp. KACC 21273 (assembly GCF_028736095.1). Classification (NCBI taxonomy): domain Bacteria; kingdom Bacillati; phylum Bacillota; class Bacilli; order Caryophanales; family Paenibacillaceae; genus Paenibacillus; species Paenibacillus sp. KACC 21273. The sequence continues at coordinate 2,736,440 of NZ_CP117876.1, read as the reverse complement.
GCCAAAGATGCTGTTGCCGATTATAAAGGAAGTGTAGAACCATTCAAGCAAGCACTTCAACCTTTAACCGATACTCCGATCTGGCTGATTCATGCAGAAAATGATCCGACTACAGATAGCAGAACTACTACATTATCTTATCAAGCATTGACTGAACTGGGATCAACCAAAGTTAAGCAAACGCTGTATAGCGATGAGTTTATGACAGAACATCATTTCTACGATAAAATGTTGCACTGGTCATGGGTTCCTGCATTTAACAATTCTGAAGTCGTTAACTGGTTATTTGATCAATCCCGGTCAGATCAGATTGTCCATGCCAACCTAGCAGACGATACAACAGTTACACGTGCTCAATTAGCATATGCACTTGCGAATGTGCTTCAATTACCAGAACCGATAGCCACACCATCATTTGCAGATATTTCAAATTCAGATATCAACAAACAGATTCAACAGGTGACTGCTCAAGGGTTGATGAAAGGAATGACAGCAACCACATTTGCACCTGATGACAAAGTGACTCGTGCTCAACTAGCTACGATTATTTCTAACTGGATCAATATGACGGAGCAATCTACAGAGTCGAAGTCTCCAATTGTTGTTACCGATGTACCTCAACAACACTGGGCTTATGCTTCTATCGAACATGTCTTACAGATGAAATTAATGAAAAATGACTCAACTTCTCTATTCCACCCTGCTCAACAGGTCACTGGCAAAGAAGTCAATCAGCTACTAGCAGAGATAGCACAATCTTATTCATAATGAACCAAATAAACAGTAAAACGGTATCTTTATAAAAAGATACCGTTTTTTTGTTGCTTCTATTACGAATTTGGGCTACTTTTAATAGATATGACTTGTATCATATCGATGTATTTTTCACAATTCAATTACTAAGTGTTCTAAAATTGTTCACATTTAAATGACATTATTATTAACGAAGTCAAGTTACAGAATTCACCTACTATAAACAGTGATATAATTACTACATTATATAGTATAAAATTTTAATTATATAGAAATGGGTAGATAATAATGATGAATAATAGTGCGCAGTCTAACATTACAGTGGAATACAGTTCAATACCAAAAGCTTTTTTTGATACAATTAAAGTCGGTATTATTAAATCTAATCTGATTGCTGTTATTGCTGGTCTATGTATGGCACTTTATGTATTTAATGAATCCGTCTGGGGACAGATTGTACCGATTATTCTTGCTATGGTAGGTTCGACTTTGATTATTGCTTCCGCAGGAGCATTTAATAACTTGTATGATCGGGATATTGATGCAATTATGGAACGAACCCGAACCCGTCCGACAGTTACCGGTCAAGTGGATACCAAAGTAGGTTTGATTATCGGTTTTACGATGACAATTTTGGGTGCTATTGTATTGTATATGGCTACGCCAATGGCGGCTGTATTCGGTATATTGGGACTTTTTCTTTATGTCGTCCCTTATACCATGTGGACCAAACGTACAACCGTATACAACACTGAAGTAGGTAGTCTTTCAGGAGCGGTTCCTCCACTAATTGGTTGGTGTGCAATTTCACAAGATTTAGGGCATTTCGAAATTTGGGCACTTGTTGTAACAATGTTACTATGGCAGATGCCTCATTTCTACGGTATTGCGATTCGCAGATTTGATGAATACAAAGCAGCTGGCGTGCCTATGCTTCCGATCGTCAAAGGAATCAAACGCACGTATATTCAGACGAATGTGTATATCGTTTTGCTATTGTTCTCAAGCTTTTTATTCTGGACACTCAGTCCATATGTAACACTTGTATCATTCGTAGTAACACTCGCTTGGTTGTACCTGAGTGTATCTACATTTAAGAAATACGAAAACAAAAAATGGTCACACAAAATGTTTATCTTCTCGATCAATCATATTACAATCATTTTCTTAATGATTATCGCTTACTGTTTGATCGCTTAAGATAGCCAATTGTTATTGATTATGTAAGCTATTATCGACTCTCTCTACTACAGGGAAATCGATAATAGCTTTTTTTATTTTTGCATTAGAGAAACTTTTTTTCCTTACGTGAGTTTAACCTTTTAAGCGGGCAAACCGAATATACATAAGTGAGTACTATTCTAACCGGAAAGAAGATGAGATAACGATGAATCGAAATCAACGAAATGTATGGATAACGATAGCTTTTGCGATGGTCATGAGCTTTTTTATTCTACTCCCTTCAACCACTCAAGCTGCATCTACACAGATTATGCTAGATAACCAAGCTGTCGAGGGCGCAGGCGATGTGATGATCACCAATCAGACTACAATGGTTCCTATTCGAGTGATCTCTGAAAAATTAGGTTATAAAGTCAAATGGAAACAATCTGATCAGCTTATTACGATTTCTAACGCTGCCGCCACGATCAAGTTAACTGTAGGTCAACCTCATGCAGATGCGACCAGTGGTAGTGTTGTATTAGAACAAGCTCCATTTATGAAGTCTAATACGACTTATGTACCTTTGCGCTTTGTCGGGACGCAGATGGGCTTGAAAGTAAAATGGGATAACACATCCAAAACAGTCTATTTGGAAAAAGTAGCTGCTGGCCCGGACACCAATAACGGTTCCACTCCTGATCCGAACAATACAACGATCGAAGGTATTAGTTATAGCGACAATCGCTTAATGATTTCGTCTAGCAATCAGGTAAAGCCAGTAGACTCGGTACTGACTAATCCGAACCGGATCGTTATTGATTTCCCGAATACGGCTTTTGGTAAAGGATTCTTACAAGGAACTGAATTAAAACAAGGTGAAGTCGGAACAATCCCTGTTACTGGGTCAGCAGATGTGAAGCAGATTCGTTACTCTATATTCAGTAGCCAACCTTCTCAAGTGCGTGTTGTGATCGATCTAAATCAAAGTAAAACGTACAAATTGTATCAGCAAAATGATCTAACGTTTGTTGATCTGAATACAACTGCAACAACCAAGCCTGTAGGTTCTAATGGCAAAAAAGTAGTTATTATCGATCCAGGGCATGGAGATACGGATTCTGGTGGTATCGGAGCTACAGGAGTACTTGAAAAAAATGTAGTACTTAAAGTAGGTAACAAAGTAGCGGCATTACTCAAAAAGGAACCTAAAATCGACCTAATTATGACGCGTACGGATGATACATTTATTCCTTTAGAAAGTCGGGTCAAAATTGCTGAAGATGCTAATGCCGATGTATTTCTATCGATTCATGGGAATGCGGCTCCTAACAAAGATGCCAGCGGAACAGAAACATTCTATGCAGATACCAAGCGAAGTAAATTGTTATCGGATATTATTCAAAAACATGTACTTGCAGCTACTGGCTTCAAAGATCGCAATTCCAAGCAAGCCAACTATCTAGTGATTCGCAAAACAACAATGCCAGCAGCTCTGCTTGAAATTGGATTTTTGACCAACAAAACAGAAGAAGCCATCATGGTACAAGATGATTTTCAAAATAAAGTAGCTGAAGCGATTGTTGCCGGACTTAAAGAATATTTGAATATCTAATAATCATTTTGCCTGATAAGGTCCGCAATATAGCAATGAATGATCCGATTCCATACCAAAAGAGCGTTCTTCACTATCTATGAAGAACGCTCTTTGTATGTTGTTAGATCAATGTCGATAATGATTCAGGTGTGAAATTATGCAGTTCTTGAGTACGATTTTCACGTATTTTGATCGCCCAATCAGGATCACTAATCAGCGCACGTCCTACAGCGACAAGATCGAACTCATTAGCATCTAGACGTTCTAACAAACCGTTGATATCCTTCTGTTCTGAGCCTGTTCCTTCGGTGTAAAGCGTTGTAAAATCGCTATCCAATCCTACCGAACCGACAGTGATCGTTGGCTTGCCTGTTAACTTCTTGATCCATCCTGCTAGACTAAGAGGTGATCCTTCAAAAGCAGGCTCCCAGAAACGGCGTGTCGAGCAATCAAAAATATCTACTCCTGCCTGCACTAATACGTCAAGAAATTCTCCTAATTGTTCAGGCGTATCAAACAATGTAGCTTGATAATCACTCATTTTCCATTGAGATAAACGAATAGCTATCGGATAACCTGGCCCAACTTCTGCGCGGATACGCTGAATGATCTCGACAGCAAATTGAGCACGCTTGATGAAGTCTCCTCCATAACGATCGGTACGTTGATTGGTTTTCTCCCAGAAAAATTGATCGATAAGATAACCATGAGCACCATGAATCTCTACACCGTCAAAACCGATTTTTTGCGCTTGTACCGCTCCATCTACAAAAGCTTGTATCACTTCATCTATATCCTGCTGAGTCATTGGATCAGTTACAAGATTACCATCAAAATCAAGACCCGATGGAGCCAGTGATGGTGCTTCTGGATGAGGCAAAGAACCTGCTGGACGAGCAATTCCCATATGACCGAATTGAGGGAATATTTTGCCCCCTGCTTCATGTACCTGACGTACTACTTCCGCCCATCCTTGCAAAGCTTCTTCTCCATAAAAGTTAGGGATATTAGGTTCACTGATCACCGCAGGATGATCGATATTGGTACTTTCTGTGATAATAAGACCGACTCCCTTTTCAGCACGGCGACGATAATACGTAGCTACATCTTCTCCAGGCACACCATTGATCGAAAACATACGACTCATCGGAGCCATAACAATTCGAGTCGGTAGCGTTAATGTCCCTAGTGTATATGGTTGAAATAAAGCTTCAGTTGAATGAGTTTGTTGTTGCTGTTGATTGTTCAAAATAGCACCTCCTGATTGGTATACATCGATCCTATCAAGCTTTGATATGCTCTACAACCAACAATGTTTCTGTTATTTTGCTTAAGCAACATATTGATGATATTGTTGCTTATCTTTTAAATGCTTGTTGCTACAATAGTGTGCGTTTATAATAAGAAACAACAACTGAACCGAAAGTGGTGTATAACTATGGCAAGCGTTCTTTCTCCCAATCCCAATGACCCCCGGGTTATTCGTACAAGACAGTTGATTTTGGATTCCTTTTTGGCACAACTTCATAATAGTGATTTTGACACAATTACGATTAGCGATATTACCAAGCATGCGACGATTAATCGCGCGACATTTTATGCTCATTTTCCTGATAAATATGCGTTACTTGAAGCGATTTTTTCGGATAGCTTTTTGCAATTCGTTGTTAATAAAGTAGATAATCATATTAATCTAACAGAAGAAATGATTTATGAGCTAGTGATGGCGCTATGTGAATATCATGATTCAAGTATGACTTGTATTAAAAAATACGATTCGGTTTCTGCCATTATGGAGGAAAATATTAAGACCCAACTAGAGAAATTTATACTTAAGTTAATTACTCAAGAACATGCTGATGCAGATCCTAATACATTAACAACGGCTGCTACAATGATCAGTTGGGCAATATATGGAGTGGCTTACCAGTGGAAAAAAAATAATCAGCAACAATCTTCATCTGCTCTGGCTGAAAGTGTAGTTCCGATTGTGATGAGCGGACTTCATATATTACATGCAACGCAAAAAGGCTGATATATAATATCAGCCTTTGGAGAACGGAAATAGATAAGCAAAAGGATCATCTGTACTTTTCTTTCGTTTATCCATATCAGCAGGTTTATCACTTGCAGCATAACTTGCACCAAGCAACACTACAACACATAACAATATCCATAACAGCAACCCGGCAATCCATAACATCTTATGCCCCTCATTTCTGTTTGTTTCAGATATTTTGTTTTTTGAGTACTGCATTTACAGATTCGGCACTAAGCAACATAGCAATCACAAAGATCAGCACGACAACAGGAAATAGCTGAATACTCCATTGAGAAGCTAAAATACCAAACAGCGGTGGCAAAAAGGTGGTACCTGTATAAGCGACAGCCATCTGGTAACCGATCAATTTAGCCGAATTGGCTTTGCCAAAGCGATGTGGCGTTTCATGGATTAATCCTGGATATACCGGTGCAAACCCTACACCAATCAGAATCAGTCCGATCATACTAGCGATGTCTGGTAAAGGAAGTAACATGATTACTCCTCCACTAACCGCTATAATCTGACCTGCCAAAATCAAAATACGGTTATTGACTTTGAGCGTGATAAATCCTGTAATCAATCGACCAACTGTAATTCCACCATAATATAAAGACACCCATAGAGCGGCTGTCTCAGCAGTCATGCCTTTTGCACCTACCAGATAACTAGCACCCCATAATCCTACAGTGGATTCTACTCCGCAGTAGAATAGGAATGCGATTAGAGTCATTTTGACGCCTTTGATACGGATTGGATGAACTTTTTTCACCTTCGAATCTGTAGACGTATCAGATATGGATGATAATGGATCAGATATATCAGTAGCTTCAGCTTTAGATTGCTGAAGATCGGCTACTTTTTTCCAAAGCGGTAATGTCACCAGTAAAATAAGTACCAGTCCCCACTGAATCATAGAAACGGTTGAATAGCCTTCACGCCACGATCCATGTTGAGCAATAAAGTAAGACATAATGATCGGGCCTGTCATAGCGCCCACTCCCCAGAAGCAGTGTAACCAGCTCATATGATGAGCTTTGTAATGATTGGCTACATAATGATTAAGTCCAGCATCTACCGCTCCTGCACCAAGCCCTAGCGGAATCGCTAATAGAGCTAACCATAACAATGAAGGGGCAAATGAAAATCCAAGCAAAGCACCAGCAGTTAAGGCACAGCTAAATAATGTAAGCTTACCTGTTCCCCACTTCTGAATAATAGTTCCACTTACTAGGCTGGATACAATTGTACCTGCGGCAATAATCATCGATAATAGACCCGCAGATTCAAGGGAAGCACCAATTTGTGGATGCATAACTGGCCATGCTGAACCAAGCAATGCATCTGGAATCCCCAGACTGATAAAAGCAAGATAAATAATAATCAAAAACCAAGTAGCCATAACGATAGAATCCCTCCGCATTTACTATTTCTATTTAAATAAACCAACTTAATAAAGATTATTTATTAAGTATGCAATAGAGAACATTGCCTGTCAATATGATTATAAACTATTTATAAAAAATACTCCCATTATACAATGAGAGCACTTAAATATTAGGAATATGTGAAAGAAAAGGTTCTAACGCTTTGAGAGTTAACCATTTCATCCCTACTTCAAAATCTTGAAGAAAAGAATCTAAAAAAATTAATTCAGGATATGAAGGCATCAACCGCTTGACTTGATAAGCTTCCCAATACGGATGCCACTCTTCTTCCTCAATATAACTTTGATACATAATAATCTGTTGTGGTGCTAGAATCGCATTCGTTGTCTGTACCAATTGACACAGCGTTTCGATAAATGTATCTTTGCTCAGATCGCTTTCCCAATCAATATCGATCGGCAAAAATTTGATCTCTCCTGCCATGCCATGTTTTCCTTTGATCAATTGTCCATTCAGATGGATACCCATACCCGGACAATATTTTTCTGGAAAATACATGCCAACTATACATTGCTCTTGTGGAGAATCTTGTTTTACATAATATCCAGTGATCGCGGCATTAATATCATTTTCCAACACAACAGGAATCCCAAAATGAGATTGGATATCTTCACTCATTCGTACACCTTGCAAGTTCGGATGACTACTCACAATAATCTGTCCGTCGATCGCTTGACCGGGAATACCGACACCAATCACTTTAATCGCAGGATAACGATCAAGATAATAAGCGATCATTTCATAAAAGCTAGTACGTTCAAAGATCGGCATATGATATTCTTGTTTCTCCAAAATATCTTCTCGCAAATTGATAACGCTGGCTGAAATAGTATCTTTGCCTTGCTTCACGTTCATATAGATCACTAATGCCATACTGAAATCATAATTATAACGATACGTTAGAGCAGGTCGTCCACCATTAGAAGGAATCATTTTATCTTCAGCAATCTCACCTTGCTCTACCAAATCTCTAATCAGCGAGTTGATCGTTACTACACTCAATTGAGTCAATTCAGCGATTTGCGGTTTGGTGCCTACTTCGATATCTTTCATCACCCGGCGCACATTGCTTAGATTAATTTCTTTGATTAAATGTGTACTTATCTTTTTCATAATAACCTTTCCTGACATATAATAAATAGGGTTTATTTAGTATGTGTGAAATCCTATAGACTTGTCAAGAAAAGCAGTAGTGATCGAGATCAATAGTTATGCGAGCCGTCTCTTCAAGTATAATTCAGGTCATTATATAAGATCGTTATACTACTGTTTTGACACCGAATCCGATAAGCGCAAGCCAAGTCAATTTTTGAAAAACAAGTTGTACTTTAGGTTTTTGCAATAGAGGTTGAACATGTTGCAGTAACCACACCAGTACGACAAACTAGAGCACTGCAATGGAAGTAAGAATAAATCCTAAATACAGTAATTGCGTATGAATATGATCCTGTGTATTGATAAATTGAAGAATAAATGTAACCTATACGCCATTAACCTGTCGTTAGACCATACATTTTGCAAGCTTCTTCTAATCCACCGACAAAATACGTTTCTGAAGTGGTAAATGCCCATTCCCCATCAATTTTGCGGAATTGACCTAATACTAACGTATCACACACCGTACTCGGCATATATTCGAAAGTATGATACAAATTCAATTCATTATCTATTGTTAATTCGACTTTTTGCTTGTACGCATCCAGTGAACCTACAATAACAATCTTCTCGCAATAAGTCGGCAAGCTGGATAGATCAATATACATCATTTTTTCCCATGCTGTATCATTAATTAGTCGTATACACCCACTTGGATGATCGGTCTGATTATAGAAAATAAGATCTTCATCACTTTCACATTGATCAGATCCATTGACTAGAAAAGCAGAGATATCAATATCGATTTCATCTTCTGCATCTTTTTTGGAAAGTTTGAGCTTGAGCTCATTTTCATCAGAGACACCGATACGTGAGCGTAGGCGATCTTCCACTTTGGCTAACTGCATCTTGTCCCATATTTCTACATCTAACTGTTCTGCTAATTGCAGAGCGGCACGACTAAAGTAGTTGGTGGCTACCACCATATATTTATCACAATTGTACATACGTGCACCTGCATAGACTTCTTGTACCGCTTTGATCGGTACGACATTGCTAAAGCATTTTAACTGTACAGCTTTGCGTACTCCACCTTTAATAGCGATTAGGTCTACACCATAATCCGGTGCATATGGATCACTGGTAGGCACTTCTACTTCATAACCCAATTTGGTAAACAAATCCTGCATATGATACTCAAACGTTTTCCCATTTAGAGCAATATCTTCTAAGACTTCAGCTGTAAAATTATACGTATCTGTTAGATCAGGGATTCCATAATTTGCACCGATTTTTTCCATGCCTGCATTATAACCATTCCCAATTGCATTAAAGCGCCATTCTTGCTTGTAATAATACAATGCACCTAGTTCCAGCGCAGTATTCGATGCACACGTCTCCATATCGATCTGAAAACGAATCAATTCACGATTATCGTAAGTCAGCACCCGAATATACAATTGTTCAGGTGTACCATCAGGCATAACTAGCGTAAATAGAATCTTATCTTGCCCTGCTTGTTCTATCGCGGATAGATTAACTGTATATTGCTCCATATCTTCTGTCGGTAGTTCTCGACCATCTACATGCGTCATACCGATCGTTGATTTGTTACCGAAAAAAGCGATATTTTCTGCATCCGCTAATTGGTTATTAGTCAGCAACATCGCAGCGCTTAGACATTCTCCTTCTACTGTTTTCCAACCAATGCCTACTTTTAGATTGGTTTGTTCTACTTTAGACTTGGAGCCTTTGATCACATGTTGCGAATCCGCCGTATTTTCGATCTGGCTGATTCGTACTCGTCCATGCATTGGTAGATCAGTTTTGTTCACATACTGAGCAAATTTATTCAGCAGTTTGCGATACAATACAGACGTGGCTAGACTAGATATTTTGGGAATATGGGTCAGTATAATATTTTTGGGTGGCTTAGTAGCACAGCGTAACGGCGATCCCTTGATCGAGACAAAATTCCAGAACATATGCGGGGCATTCATCGACTGAATTACTCGTGTATAAGGTGTAACTTCTTCGTCTGTGAACCAGATAATATGAGTTAATTCGCTGGTATGAAACAGTTCTGCAAATAAATCTATTTTTTCTCCGCGTAATGCGTCTTTGCCATAAATCTGTGTTTTCATATATTGGGAAGCGGTATGCTCTGTAAAATCAGGTAATTGATAAAAAGATCCTTCGATCTGCGCCACGACTTGAATCTCACCAAACATCGATAATGGAGAAAGCTTGGTCAATACGGATTGCATATTATTACGTTTCATATATCGTTGTAAGCCGTCGGCTGTATTAATGATAAATATGTACCTCATTTTGGAACCATCGACATCCTGGCGGTTAAGGTAAGACTGATATGATGCTCTATAGTTAGTCGTCGAACTCATGTGAAAACTCCTTTAGTGAAAAAGATAGAAAAAAAGATAGAAACGATATTTAGGTGATCTAATAATCATTTATATTATTCTAACTTTACCTCTTTTTTCCTAAGAAGGAAATGAAATATTTTATGGTGATTAGTACATTGTGCTTTGGGTCTAATATAATGAGGAGAGCGATATGGTGGAAGGAGAAAAAGAATGACATCATTAAAATGGGTTACTACATCAATCTGGGATGAATCATTATGGCAAAAGATTCAACCCATTTATGAAGAAGCATTTCCACATGGAGCGAAGCCTAAGCGGATTTTGCGGATCATGCTTGAACAGAAAAATTCATTTATTCACGCCTTATTTGATCAAGAACAGGTTATCGCTATGGCTATTACCGGTCTGGTCGGTTCGGCTGCTGAATCTATATTAATTATTGATTATATGGCTGTGCATCAAGATTGGCGAGATCAAGGAATAGGTCTATCTTTTTTGGAGCAAATCAAACAGTGGGCTATTGATGAACACGGTATCGCTGCTATTGTGATCGAGGTAGAAGCAGAAGATACTCCGCTCAATCGAAGTCGATTATTATTTTGGGAAAAGTGCGGGTTTATAGCGACTTCTTATGTACATCAATATATCTGGGTTCCAGAACCTTATCGTGCAATGGTATTGCCGTTACAGACTGATTTTGCTGTAACCGATCAAGGCGAATCGTTATTTCGTTATATTACTTCTTTCCATGAAAAAGCCTACCGTAAAAGGTAGGCTTTATTGGTTATCTATCAAGTTATAGAATGGGATGACAGTACATATTTAGTCAATATCGTTGTTGTACTTTAACGTAGTAGATAGTATACGCATGTCTATTGTTTATACCTTTATAGCGCAGGAGCTGTGAAAGAACGTCCGGCAAACTCTGTATCCATCATATAAAAAGCATTACTATCTTGCTCAATACGACGTAACTTTTGAATCAGATTATCGAATAAAGACTCTTCTTCAACTTGTTCGTCGATAAACCATTTTAAGAAATAGATCGTTGCATGCTCACGCTCATTAAGCGCTAGATCTGCAAGATGATAGAATTTTTCTGTATTTCTTTTCTCATGTGCATAACCATGTTCAAAAACATCAAGCATAGATGTATATTCATTCGTAGGTTCTGGCATAGCTGTCAGTGTAGCACGATAACCACGATCATTTAGAAATTTGTAGATTTTCATCGCATGGAAACGTTCCTCTTCTGCTTGTACAATAAAGAAATTTGCAAATCCATCCAGACTTTCTCCTGAACAGTATGCCGCCATCGCCATATACGTATGTGCAGAGTAAAATTCAAAATTCATTTGTTCATTTAGTGCATGTACTAATTCAGTAGCCATAATCCGAACACCTCAACCTCTATGTAATATGAATTGATTATAACACACAATTGACGCACTAATTTTGAATATCCAGTGACACCAAATTGTGACGAAATTGGGTGTAGTAAATATCCCCAGCATAAGCCTTTATATGCTCTACAGCAAACTAACTAAAAAACAGGATCATTTGCACTAAAATATGCAGATGATCCTGTCTGTATGTGTTATGCCTTGCAATAATTAACGATTAGACGATTGAAGCAATCTTGGATTTTCTACTGTATTTTCAGAATACGTCGATGGAGCACTTTCCAAAGTTGGCTCTTCTTTCATCGAAAAAAGGGCTTTTACTTCATTCAGACATAACTTGAATGAGTTACCGATTTCTTTAGTATTTTGCCCTGCACCTTTAATCGTAGCCATAGCTACTTTCAAATCGGCTGACTTCTGCCCTGCTTGTTCTTTAATCCGATCAACATTTTTCTTTACGCCATCCACATCTTTTTTGACATCATCTAATGTCAATTTAATCTGATCTGCTGTGCTTTTGCACTTATCGATACTTTTTTTGATATCTTTAATCGGGTTACCCATAGGAACGCCTCCTTGTGTCTTTCTTAATGTTCTCATACTCTCTATTACCCAAAATGACCAACTTAACGTAAAAGATTACTTTTTGCTAAATCAATAATCTCATCGCCACGTCCATTTAAGATAGCTTTCATGCTCCATACTGTAAATCCTTCTGCTTGTTTGAGAGTGATTTTCGGTGGCATGGATAGTTCTTGACGGTTAATAACCACATCAAGCAATACAGGTCCATCATGAGCGAGCATGCGTTCAATAGCAGAAGGCAAATCCGCCGGATCTTCTACTCGAATTCCCATAATGCCCAGTGCATTAGCTACAGCAGCAAAGTCAGGATTAACTAGCGAAGTCCCTGTTTCAAGGAATCCAGCGGCTTTCATTTCCAGTTCAACGAATCCTAGTGCTCCATTGTTAAATACAACCGTTTTGATCGGCAATTGGTGTTGTTTTAACGTTAATAGATCGCCCATTAGCATTGATAGTCCACCATCACCGGATAAAGAGATCACCTGACGCTCTGGAGCGGTTGCTTGTGCTCCAATCGCTTGCGGAAGAGCGTTAGCCATCGTTCCATGATTAAATGAGCCTAGAAGACGACGTTGACCGTTCATTTGCAAATAACGAGCTGCCCATACAGTCGGTGTCCCTACATCTGCTGTAAAGATCGCATCTGCTGTAGCTGCATCGCTTAACAATTTCATTAAATATTGTGGATGAATCGGAGTATGCCCTGGTTTGCCGACAGCCAGTTCATCTAACCCTTCGCGTACTTTAGTGTAACGATCTACACATTTCTGCAAATGATTCGAATCATGTTCTGTTGTAAGTAAAGGTAATAGTTGTTCTATCGTATGTTTGACATCTCCACATAATCCGTAGTTCACATTGGTGCGTCTTCCGATATGAGAAGGATCGATATCTACTTGCAAAATAATCGCTTTTTCAGGGTAAAATTGACGATACGGGAAATCAGTACCTAGCATGAGCAGTACATCACAATCCATCATCGTATGATAACCGGATGAATACCCGATTAATCCCGATAAACCTGCAAAATAAGGATTATTATACTCTAAATGTTCTTTTCCTCTAAGTGCTGTGACCATTGGAGATTGAAGACGCTCTGCTAATTGCATCACTTCTGCATGTGCTCCTTTACAACCTGCACCACATAAAAGACTGATTTTTTTACCTTCGTTTAAGTAAGTAGCCAGCTTTTGCAATTCATCTGCTGAAGGATGAACGACCGGACGAGTAACATGAGCCGGAATGTCGGATACCGGGTGTTTTCCCGATTCTAGAGCAGCAATATCTCCTGGTAAAATAATAACAGATACTGTCGATTGAGCAATCGCTGTCTGAATTGCCATATTGATCGTACGTGGCATTTGCTTCTCTGTCATAATCGTTTCGCAAAAAGAACTACATTCTTGAAAGATCTGTTCAGGATGAGTCGCTTGAAAATAGCTACTTCCAATCTCATCGCTTGGAATATGAGCAGCAATCGCCAATACAGGCACACGATTACGATAACAATCATACAGTCCATTAATCAAATGCAGATTTCCCGGTCCACTACTTCCTGCACATACAGCAATACTGCCTTCTAATTCAGCTTCTGCACCTGCGGCAAATGCAGCCACTTCTTCATGACGAACATGTATCCATTCTATTTTGCCAGATCGACGTACAGAGTCCATAACTGCATTCAGTGAATCCCCTACAATTCCGTAAATGCGTTTAACACCTGAGTTAATTAATGTTTCTACAACGGAATCTGCAATATTTTTTTTCATACACAGTCACCTTCTCTTTTCCTATAGTCTATATTTTATTTGTTCTTTCGACATAATTCATTCTTTACCCGCAGATAAGGTATTCTCAAACAATATGTAAATATATACAAAAACCCTCTACCAGATAAATAGGTAAAGGGCTCTTATTGATAAAAAATATATACTACGATATCCGATAATTATAGATCAAAATATTACATATCCTTTTGTCATCCAAATGGATAGTTATCAAATCTTAATCTTCGAACTCTACATTGTGATAGACCTGTTGTACATCTTCCAAATCTTCAAGTGCATCAATCAATTTCTCAAATTGTGCATATGTCGCTTCATCAGGAAGAGTCAGGTAGTTTTGTGGTAACATCGTCAATTCAGCAACCGTAAATTCAGTTACACCTGCTTCTTTGAACGCTTCTTGTACCGCATGGAATTGATCAGGTTCTGCATAAACGATTACCGCTTCATCTTCTTCAAGAATATCGCGTGCGTCTACATCAGCTTCCATCAGAATTTCCAATACTTCATCAGCCGTTTTGCCAGTGATTCCGATAACAGCTGTAGAATCGAACATGTAAGCTACAGAACCAGCTACACCCATATTACCGCCATTTTTGTTAAAAGCAGAACGAACTTCTGGTGCAGTACGGTTTACGTTATTGGTTAACGCATCTACGATAATCATCGAACCGTTTGGACCAAAGCCTTCATAACGAAGTTCAGCATATTGCTCATCTCCGCTACCTTTTGCTTTTTCAAGTGCACGATCAATAATCGCTTTAGGTACGTTATATGTTTTTGCGCGTTCTACAACGACTTTCAAAGCACGGTTAGATTCTGGATCTGGATCGCCTTTTTTCGCAGCTACATAAATTTCAACTCCAAATTTAGCGTATACACGACTTGTGTTAGCATCTTTTGAAGCTTTTTTCTCTTTAATATTATTCCATTTACGGCCCATAGTTATCCCGCTCTCTTTCTAATATTAAATCTATATAATCAGTCAGTGTCTAATTATACTCGTAAAAAGATGCGTGAACAAGTTCATTCCTGCTGTTTTTGTTCATTTTGGTTCATAATAACGTATACGATGAAGCAATTGCTTGATAATAATAGCACTCTTTGCCCATATCTATTTGCCTTACAGAAGGAATGTTTTATTATGGTAATTTGATAAATGTGATAATCGACATAGGTTATTCTATTCTTCTGGTTCCTATACAAATGCAAACTAGATCACACACAAAACGCAAAAAAGCACCACAATATAGATAGTGATATCTATACTGTAGTGCTTCTTAGATGACATGTATTTACGTTGCTTTTATAATCATATGAATAGAATCGCTTATGACTATGCAAAACGATATTTATGTACCTACTTTAAATCAAGCCCGATTTACAGCGATCCACCTGTTTTGAACTTGCGGATATTGACGATAATATTATAGATGGTGCCTACAATATACACAGCAAGTAATACATAAGCGATCAGATTGGCTCCAGAAGACTTAACATAGATCAGTAGATAAAGAGCAACAAAAAGAAATTCAGTATTGATAAATACAAACAACAGCTTTTTAGCGATTTCTTCCGGTGTGAAAGCAAGAATAGCATTATTTTCGACAACAGTCTCACTTTGCGTACGCTTTTTACTCAAGCTCATCCAGCGTAATCCGGTGATGATAATTCCTACAGCAATCAAACCAATCACTATCAATAAAGCAATCTCCAGCTTGTTCATTTGATTCTCCTTTGAAGTAAATAAAAAGTAGGTTATGTTCTTTTTTTCCAAATAATGATAGACTTCGTTTTACATTATACAATAACTTTTATATCAATATATACATTTAAAAATAATCAACAAAAAAAGAGTGCTTGAGAGCACTCTTTTGCAATCTATACGTACAGTTAATGATCTTAAAATACTTTTGTTGTCCAATCTTCACAGTTCCAAGTCTCTGTCACGATATCACGATAGAATTCAGGTTCGTGAGAGATCATTAAGATACTGCCTTTGTATGCTTGAAGTGCGCGTTTTAATTCATCTTTGGCATCGACATCCAAATGGTTCGTCGGCTCATCGAGTACCAGAATATTGGTTTCACGATTAATTAATTTACATAGACGTACTTTTGCTTTTTCGCCACCGCTCAGGACAGCGATTTTACTTTCGATATGTTTGGTTGTTAGACCACATTTCGCCAGTGCAGCACGAACTTCAAATTGGGAATACGAAGGGAACTCTTTCCATATTTCTTCGATACAAGAATTGTAGTTATCGCCTTTCATTTCTTGTTCAAAGTAACCGATTTGCTGATGTTCTCCACGTTGTACTGTACCTGAAATAGCTTGAATTTCGCCCAAAATACTACGTAGCAAGGTCGTTTTACCGATACCATTCGCACCGACCAACGCAATTTTCTGACCGCGTTCCATTTTGAGATCAAGTGGTCTGGACAATGGCTCATCATAACCAATAATCAAATTGTTCGTTTCAAAAATTAATTTACCTGCGGTACGACCGACTTTGAAGTTGAACTGTGGCTTCGGACGTTCTTGCGCAAGCTCGATCACATCCATTTTATCCAGCTTCTTCTGACGGGACATCGCCATATTACGAGTCGCTACACTGGCTTTGTTACGTGCAACAAAATCTTTCAATTGTGAAATTTCTTGCTGTTGACGTTTGAAAGCTGATTCTAACTGTTGCTTTTTCATTTCGTAGACTTCTTGGAAATAATCATAGTCGCCAACATAACGGCTTAATTCTTGATTTTCCATATGATAAATAATATTAATTACACTGTTCAAGAATGGAATATCATGCGAGATTAGAATAAACGCATTCTCATAATCAATCAAATAGCGCTTCAACCATTCAATATGCACTTCATCCAGATAGTTGGTCGGCTCATCCAGCAAAAGAATATCTGGTTTTTCAAGTAGCAATTTAGCAAGTAACACTTTGGTACGTTGGCCACCACTCAGATCGTTTACGTCTTTGTCCAGACCAATATCGGTTAATCCCAGACCACGCGCTGTCTCATCGACTTTGGCATCGATCAAGTAAAAGTCCTGGTTGGTTAATGTATCTTGAATCGTACCTACTTGCTCTAGCAATTCTTCTAATTCTTCAGGAGTCACATCTCCCATTTTGCCGTACATATCATTCATTTCTTGCTCCATATCAAGCAAGTACTGGAAAGCGCCTTTTAATACATCACGAATACTCATGCCTTTATCCAGCACAGCATGTTGATCCAAATAACCAACACGTACACGCTTCGACCATTCTACTTTACCTTCGTCTGGCTGTAATTTACCTGTAACGATATTCATAAAAGTAGACTTACCTTCACCATTTGCTCCGATTAAGCCAATATGTTCGCCTTTTAACAGACGGAACGATACATCTTTAAAAATAGCACGATCACCAAATCCGTGACTTAACTTCTCTACATTCAATATACTCATGGTTGATATAACACCTTTTCTGTTAGACTTTTTTCCTCGTTTTATTATAGGGGGAAATCGCTAACAACTCAACGGAATAATCTCATGATGTACGAATAATTAGTAAGAACATACAAAAATCCTTTACAGCATCAAAGGCACTGTAAAGGATTTTTGAACAATCATATCAATCTACTCTTCTATTACTAAGCATTAAGCATGAAATTGCATACCATCTAATACTTCTTCTACATACCCTGCACGAATAACAAAATCACCGAAATGTTCGCCAGCGATCCGTTCTTTGGCATATTGATTGACCATTGGACGTAGTGAATTTAAAATCTCTTCTTCGCCAATGTTTTCTTTGTATAGCTTGTTCAGACGATGCCCTGTAAAGCTACCGCCTAGATACATATTGTATTTACCTGGAGCTTTACCGATAAATGAAATCTCAGCCAGTGCCGGACGTGCACATCCATTCGGGCAACCGGTCATCCGAATCACGATATCTTCATCGCGCAGACCTGCTTCTTCTAAGATCGGTTCGATTTTGTCGATCAATTCAGGTAAATAACGCTCAGCTTCTGCCATCGCCATTCCACATGTTGGTAATGATACACAAGCCATCGAATTACGACGAAGCGCTGAATAATGAGCACCTGCGGTTAATTGATAACGCTCAATCAGTTCTTCAATCTTTTTCTTTTTGCGACTGCTTACATTACCGATAATTAGATTTTGATTGGCTGTTAGACGGAAGTCACCATCGTGAATTTTGGCAATTTCACGCAAGCCCGTCATCAATTGATAATCACCATCATCCATAATACGTCCATTTTGGATAAATAAAGTTAAGTGGGATCTACCATTGTTCCCTTTCACCCAACCATAACGATCTCCATTATGGTCAAAATGGAATGGACGCGCACCCTGTAACTGCCAGCCTAGACGTTCGTGTAATTCATCCACGAACCACTGTAGTCCACGATCATCTATAGTGTATTTGAAGCGAGCATGCTTACGTACAGCACGATCACCATAATCACGTTGAATGGTAACTGTTTTCTCAGCAACATCAATCATTTGCTCTGGTGTACAGAAGCCGATTACTTTAGACACTTGCGGATAGGTTTTATCATCTCCGTGTGTCATTCCCATACCGCCACCAACCGAAACGTTAAATCCGAGCAGCACATCATTTTCGACCACAGCGATAAACCCTAAATCTTGTGAAAATACATCAACATCATTAGAAGGTGGAACCGCAATCCCAATCTTGAACTTACGCGGCAAATAGACTGCGCCGTAGATCGGTTCTGGATCTACCTCATTGCTGTCGATAATCTTTTCTTCATCTAACCAGATTTCATGGTAGGCTCTTGTTTTGGGATCTAAATGTTCACTGACTTTACAAGCCCATTCATACACCTGAGCATGAACATCTGATTGATATGGATTCGGATTGCACATCACATTACGGTTCACGTCACCACAAGCCGCAAGTGTGCTTAGTAGCGATTCATTCACTTCACGAATCGTATTTTTGAGATTCCATTTCAGCACACCATGCAACTGGAATGATTGACGGGTCGTTAAGCGAATCGTATCATTGCCGTATTTATGAGAAATGCTGTCCATCATCAGCCATTGTGCAGGAGTGACTACACCACCAGAAGCACGCACACGTAGCATAAATTGATACGCAGGTTCTAACTTTTGCTTATTACGTTCGGTACGCAGATCACGATCATCTTGCATATAGCTACCATGATGCTTCATCAGACGGTTATCATCTTCTGGAATCGAACCGGTAATTGGATCTTTCAATGTTTCTTCTAAGCTACCTCGTAAATAATTACTATTGCGCTTAATATCCTCAACATCGCTATGTGCTCGATCATGCGGAGGATACGGTTTTTCTTTTTCTAGATTCCCCATCTAATTGTCTCCTCTCGATATCTACAGAATGATTGACGTTCAACCGTTTGGAACCTTGAACGTTTAATACACATCCCGTTGATAACGTTTTTCCTGTTGCATACATGTTAAATATTCAGTCGCTTCTTCAGGGCTTAGTTGACCTTCTTGAGCGATAATTTTTTCTAGGGTCAAATGGACATCGTTCGCCATCTGTTTCTCGTCACCACACACATAGATAGCTGCTCCTTCTTGAAGCCACTCGAACAACTCTTTACTACGTTCTAACATACGGTGTTGTACATATACTTTCTCAGCCGTATCGCGTGAAAAAGCAACATCCATTCGTGTTAATACACCATCTTTAAGCCAGCGTTGCCATTCGGTCTGATACAAGAAATCAGTCGCAAAATGCTGATCTCCATAGAACAACCATGATTTACCGGAAGCTCCTGTTTCTTCACGCTCACCGACAAATGCTCTAAAAGGAGCGACTCCTGTACCCGGCCCAATCATAATAATCGGGGTATCTGGATTCTCTGGCAGACGGAAATTATCGTTATGTTGAATATAGACCGGCAATGTATCACCAGCTTCCAGACGTTCTGCTAAATGTATAGAACATACTCCATACCGTTCACGACCTCGTGCTTCATAGCGTACAGCACGTACAGTCACATGAACTTCTTCTGGAAAAGCTTGCGGGCTACTTGCAATTGAATACAATCGTGCAGGAATTTTGCGTAATACCGATGTGAAATCTTGTGCAGATACACCTGCAAATGAATGATCTTGTATCAGATCAAGCAGATCGATGCCACTGATATAAGTACGTAGTTCTTGTTCACGACCAGATGCTACTAATGCTTTCAATTCATCACTTGCAGACAACGCTGCTAATTGCTGCACAATCGGCTTCGTAACGGTTGTAATCTCATAATGATGAAGCAAAGCTTCGTGTAGAGAGGCTTGATCTCCATGCTTGCTGATCGTAACTACTTCATCGCTATTCCAGTTCATCGCAGAGATAATGTCACTTACCAGTTGCGGATGGTTCTGCGGATACACACCCAAACTGTCACCAGGTTGGTATTCTAAGTTAGAACTTTCTAATGAAAGTTCTATATGACGGGTCTCCCGACTGGAACCACGTCCGTTAAGATTTAAATTTTCGAGCACTTCTGCTTGAAAAGGATTGGTACGTGTATATTCAGACTCTACTGTTGCACTAGCAGTCGCCGAAGAATTTACAGCTACTGAAGGGCTAGACGTCTCCGCAGATTGCGTCAAAGCTGTCAGTACATCGTTCATCCATGCTGTCGCTGGTTCTTCAAAATCCACATCACAATCTACACGCGGTACAAGGCGTTCTGCACCCAGTTCTTCTAAGCGTTTATCGAAATCTTTTCCGGTCTGGCAAAAGAATTCGTAAGATGTATCGCCCAATCCAAGCACTGCAAAGCGTGCATGATCTAATTGAGGCGCTCGTTTGCTATGCACAAATTCAAAAAAAGGAATCGCATTATCCGGCGGATCTCCTTCTCCTTGTGTACTTACCACGATCAGCAGATTTTCTACTTTTTTCAACTGATTAGTCTTAAAATCACCCATCGATGAAAGTGTAATCTGAAAACCTTGCTCTTCTAATTTTTTCGCCATTTTTTTGGCTAAGCCATTACTATTTCCGGTCTGTGATCCAAAAAGGATTGTAACGTCTTTGGAAAGGGTTACGGTTGCTTGTCCATTGCTTGTTTCTACTGGCGCAGCAACAGCGTTTGCTGTTGTCGGACCTGCCGCTGATTCAGGCAATGCTGCAATATATCCACTAAGCCAAATACGTTGTGTTGTATTAAGTGTAGGCAGAAGACGATTAAGCAGATCGACCTGCTCTTGATTAAAAGGACTATTCATCACTTGAAGTTCCAACAATATCCACCCCATCTGTAGCATCCTGCGATACTAATTCCTAGTATTGTGATCAGAATTAATTTACTCCTTTGAACTTATCATAGTGCGATGTAACGGTCAATTCACTACCAATCAGAATGCCTTATAGCACTTATTAGTTCTGCTGATAAACGTATAGCAATAATTTTGCACTATACATCTAAATTAACGAACAAGATGGAGTTGTTGCTGTGCAAATTCATAAAATGCGATAAGATCAGCTTCCGAAGTAAAGGTAGCTTGCGCTGAAAGATCACTTCCTCCGCCTTTTCCATGAAAGGTAGCTAGATGTTCTATGAAAAAAGCACCACATTTTAAATGAGGATGACCGTTTTGAGCTAAAAAGACTTTGTATTCGCTTAATGTTGCGAACAGCACTGTCACTTCTTGCTCGGCGATCAGCGTAGCGGCGATCCGTTGTAAGTCTGATAATGTTTTGTATTCAAATATATGTGTTATCTGTTGATTTTGCATCTGAGATAATAATTGATTCGATTCATAAGTATCGTTAGCTTTACGCAATTGCTCTAATTCAGCTTTGAGTTGTTGTTGATCTTCTTCCCATTTGCCAAAGCGTTCCAAAATATCTTTGCGACCTGTATTGAATTTGGTAGCAAGCGTATTCAAAATATGCAAACTGTCATTATAATCAGCAAGTGCACGAGCACCACATTTGAAATAGATACGGATACTGCCTTTTTGCTTTTCAGCTTTGAATAGTTTGATAAGTCCAATCTGTCCGGTATGTGATACATGTGTTCCTCCGCAAGTATTGTATTCGACGTCTTCTATTTCGACGATGCGGATATCCTCGGTCACTTTCGGCATTTTCACTACAGGTAATTGAGCTAATTGCTCTGCATTGACAAAATAACTGCTGACAGCTAGATTATCGTAAATTCGCTGATTGACTGCTTGCTCAAGTGTAGCTAATTCAGTGTCATTCATCGATTTACGATCAATATCGATCGTGACCATATCTTGCCCTAAATGAAAACTGAGTGTAGGTGCATTGAACAATTGTAATGCTGTAGCCGACAATAAATGTTGTCCGGTATGGTGCTGCATATGATCCAATCGACGTTCCCAGTTCAATTGACATTGCGCTTCATTATCATTTGGTAATTGGGATACTTGATGCCAGATATACTCATCTTCTTTGACAACATCTAACACATCGATCTCATTGATCGTCCCTGTATCACAAGGCTGTCCTCCACCGTGTGGATAAAAAGCAGTCTCTTCTAGCCGAACAAAGTACTGATTATTTTGTTCACGACGTTCTACAATCGTTGTTGTCCATTCTCGCAAAAATGAATCGTTGTAATATAAAATAGCTGACATAATCATTTCCTTTCTTTATCCAATGTATACGTTCTAATTCACACTTTATTATCATATCTTCCTTATACATCAGTCGTCTAGTGAACATGCTTCTGTAATCTGCTTTCAAGCCTAACAAAAAAACGTTAATAAAATACCTGCAACAGAACATTTTACTGCTCTGAATACCGATACTTCACTAACGTTTTATTGATTTACTGGATATGTTTGATCATTTTACTATGCTTGATACCCACTTCTGTAAAAGGTTCTCCAACTGATGAATAATGAAGTTTCTTATAAAAAGGAATAGCATTCTCACGTGCATGTAAAATGATCGTACGATATCCTTTTGCTATAGCGATCTGTTCTGCTAATTCGACTAGCTTTTTGCCAACTTGCTTACCTCGAACAGCTTCACTTACAGCGACTTGCTTCATCTGGATGACTTGCTGATCGATTGGACGCAATAAAAGAACACCTATAGTATCTTGCTCCAGAGTCGCACAGATATGAATATCGTTGCCTTCTTCTTGCCAAGGATCATCCCATATACTAAGCCCCAAAGGTTGCCGTAATACTTCGTCACGCAATGAAAGACATGCACGATATTGATCTGTATTCCATTGTATCTGCTGCACGATTATATTTTCCATAATTCCTCCTGAGTACTGGTTTACCCTGTTTGGCTTTTACTGCGATTAGAACGACTTGGATGATGCTTCAATAATAACTTCATTTTAGGTTCAACTAACCATTTGAATAGAAAACGAATACTGCTAAATGATAACAACATCGTTAATATGATCCCGAAAGGAATTAACAATAACTTTTCGGTCGTCGTTGTAAAATGAGTATAAAAATCACTTGCTGTCAGAACCAGCACAATAAATCCATGGAGCAGGTATGTATACAGTGTGTTGGTTCCCATGGTTGATATCCAGGGAAGTTGGCGCTCAGGAATTAAGATCATTATCATTCCTCCAATCAACACAGCAGCACCATATACAGCAATCCGATATATACCTGCGCTCCATTCGTCATGCCCTAACGATTCATACGAAAAGCTTCCAAAAAACCATTCTTTTTTGTACTTATATCCATACGAAGAGATCATGACATACGTAAGAATCAATCCAATACTTGAATAGATGCGCATTCTGGTTGTACGTAACCGATCAATCCATGATTTATCTAAAAAATAACCGATCAGAAAAAATGGAAAAAAGACAAGCGTCCGTGACACACTAGCATAATATTGTGCGTCATTAGCATATCCTGCTAGTATCGCTATCCCAATTACGATCGGCAAAGCATAACGAATACGAATGATATAAGGCATTGCTACTTTCCACAAAATCATACTAAAAAAGAACCACATCAACCAGTACGGAGTAAAATAAGAAAATTTCAACTCTGCTCGATCATAGATCCAGAAATCAAATAAGGAATATAACGATTCAAATAGCAAATAAGGCACAATTAATCGACTGATCACTTTGTTCAAATAATCACCACTACCAATATTTTTAGCAAAATAACCGGATATCAGTACGAATAGTGGGATATGAAAAGTATAAATCATCAAATAAATCGGTCGTAGTAGCGGATCTTCATTTAACGGCTCGATCAAATGACCGATTACTACTAGCGTAATCAGAAGAAATTTTAAATTATCAAAATAATAATCTCTCGTGTTCATCTCTTTCGCTCCTTTGCCAGAAAACACACTATTGTTCAACATCTGAACAGCAGTCACTTCTGGTTCTGTGCTGAGAGGGCACGTTGTATCATCGTCTCAATATTAATTTCATTGTAAATTTATGCATGTTTTACCCTGCAAATTTATCAATGAATCGTTAACACATTGCGTATGATTATAACAGTGCTTGTATAGCGATGCCACTTTTGCATCCATCGCAGCATATAGAGGGATAGCAAAAAGCTCTGTTCTATATCGAAGCAACAGAGCTTTTGAGTATTATTTTGGGCGGTGTGGAATACGTATTTATACTAATGTTGAGATCGGCTGATATTGGTATACAAAATGATAATGACCGGAGCCGATCGTTATGATGATTGTGCTTTGCATTTCTTGTATATTATGAATGCCTTCAATCTCATGTAATGGCTGACCGTTTTCTTGAATAGATGACAATATTGCATGATCCAGTACAATATCAGCGGTTGTATTAACAGGAATGATTACTTCTAACTGTCGCTGATCCTCATGCTCGATCCAGCTAGATTGAATTTTGCCATAAGCAGATTCTAATATAGCACTGGCAGAAGTAATTTCTCCTTCGCCATATCGAGGATAAATTTTACTTTTTTTGTAGGCAGGTATACTCTCGTCCATATCTAGTCCAGCCACATAACGATACAGCCATTCTCCAATAGCTCCATAAGCATAATGATTATACGAGTTCATATCATCCGGCCAGAATGAGCCATCTGTCTTAATGCTGTCCCAGTGCTCCCAGATCGTGGTCGCTCCTTTGGAAAGAGGATATAACCAGGATGGATATTGCTCTTGAAGTAATAATTTGATCGCTGTAGCGTGGTGTCCATGATCTGACAAAGCAAAGCATAGATACGGTGTCCCTACAAATCCAGTCGTTAAATGATAATCATTTTTGATCACAAGATTATTCAATTCGGTTACGGTACGCTGTTGATCACGTTCTTCTAACAAATCAAACATTAACGCTAGCGCATGTGCAGTCTGAGTCGGCGCAGCTAGCCTTCCTGCTGGTGTCACAAATTCATGACGGTATGCCTGAATAATCTGCTCCAGACGCTCACTGTATAATTTCACATCTGCTGCTTGTCCCAATACAACAGCCGTATCCCGTACAATTCGGGTAGAATATGCAAAATAAGAAGTCGCAACCAAATCGACAGGTGTTGCTCCCATATAACTATTTTCTTTGGCATCCAGAGCTAACCAATCTCCAAAATGAAATCCTGTATTCCAGAGATAATGATGACTACCTTGATTGTAAATGTAATCAACCCATGCTTTCATACTGCTATATTGTTCTTGTAATAGGTTCTGATCTCCATAATGTAAATACATAACCCATGGACAGATTATAGCCGCATCTCCCCATGCCGCTGAAGCAGGGAGTTCAGTATCACCTTTTTCCTCGTCCAATACACTTAATACATCAGGTATAACAAAAGGCACACTACCATTTGAACGTTGATCTGCACTCAAGTCACGTAACCACTTTTGGAAAAAAGGAGCGATATTATAATTGAACGCGGCTGTACGTATAAATACCTGTGCATCCCCTGTCCAACCCAAGCGTTCATCCCGTTGCGGACAGTCTGTAGGCACATCAAAGAAATTCCCCCGTTGTCCCCATACAATATTACGCTGTAATTGATTAACCAGAGGATGAGAACATTCAAATGAACCTGCAATCGGCATATCCGAATGCATAACCTCTCCTGTGACCATCTCCAATAGTTGCTGATCGGTAAGGTGATCTAATCCTTCAATCTGGATATAGCGAAAGCCTTGAAATGAAAAGCGTGGCGCATGATTAATCTTACGGTCTTGTTGATCATTAGCGATATAATGAACAGCTTGCTTAGCAGTTCGCAAATTACCACGATAAAAGTTCCCTTGTTGATCCAAAATCTCAGCATGATGTATAACATAGTGCGTGTTAGCAGGTATTATACCTGTTACACGTATGCGACCGACCATATTTTGCCCCATATCCAATACCGTTTCTCCGGCAGGCGTATGTATCACTTCTACAGGAGTCAGTATTTCTGTAACACGAACCGCCCAATTTTCTTGAGCGATCAGATGATCATAAGCCAACTCGGCTACTTTTACCCCTGACCATAAAGAATCATCGTAGCCAGGTTGATCCCAATCTGGTTGTTCTAAGCGAGCATCATAATGTTCTCCATCGTAAATAGATGCTAACGTTATGGGGCTAGGTGTACTATGCCATGATGTATCTGTACCGATAATCTCTTCTTTGCCATTTTCATAACGAACATGAAGTTGTAACAATAATGCTTTGTGTTCTCCATAATGCTGGCGCTTATTTTCCCAACCGAGACGACCGGTATACCATCCATCGGCTAGACTGATACCGATTGCATTATCTCCTGCTTGCAGATATTTTGTAACATCGTAAGTCTGATATTGGTGACGATGAGTATAGCTAGTCCATCCCGGTGTGAACCATTCATCGCCTACACGAATACCATTAATAGACAGCTCATATAATCCCGCTGCTGTCGCATAAATACGCGCAGAACTGATATTTTCAGGTAATGTAAATGATTTACGTAATTGAAAAACAGATTCTAACTGCGGGTTATGCCATTCTTCTTCAGGAGTGATCCATTGCGCTTGCCATTCTGTATGCTCTAGCAGAGCAGTCTCCCACCACTGTATCTCACTCCATGCTGACGTTCTTCCCTGTTGATCTTGAATCTGTACACGATAATAATAACGCGTGCGAGATTGCAAAGGTGAACCTGCATACTTGACTTGAATCGATTGATCACTAACGACGATTCCTGAATCCCATAGCAGTTGTGTCCAATCCTCGTTATCTAATCCAACTTGTATACGATAGCTATACTGCATTGTGGATCGTTGATTAGATTGAATAATCCAGCTAAATTGAGGACGAAGATGATCGCTACCTAACCAGTGAGTACGATATTCACATTGCAGTTGTATCACTTCTAATCCATTATTTGAAGCAGACTGATGATCCATACGATACACGCTCCTTCAATCGTTAAGATAGATGCTCATGCTTTCAATAAGCGGCACTTGAGATGCTTTCTTTTTTATCATACGATAGTTGTAAGCGTTTAAAATGGGGGATTCAGACATATTAAAGTGGTAAATCGGACATTGAGAAGGATGGGAAAATATACGATGACGATCAAACGCAGAATCGATAAGCTGATAGGTGATTACTTTTTTACGAAAGACATCCCAATCTATATTAATCGGGTAGCCGAATCGTATGAACTTCATGAACATGTGCATGATTTTTTGGAATTGAATTATGTCAGTGAAGGTACAGGCAGTCATGTGATCAATGGCATCTCTTCTCCTGTCAAAAAAGGAGATTTCTTTCTGTTGCCGATGGGCATATCGCATGTATACCGTCCATCACCTGCTAGCGATGCTGATCCGTTGATTGTTTATAATTGTATTTTCGATGCCAATTCGTTATTAGAGGTATTGTCTACGTATCCGGGGAGTGAAGTCCTAAAACCTTTGTTAACTGATCAGCAGTATCGTTATAGTTATGATCGATTTCAAGAATTTCATCGTTTATTTCAACAGGTATACGAAGAGTATCATCGCGAACGGGCAGGCTGGATAACGGCTGTGTATACGTATGTTATTCAAATTTTACTGTTGTTACATCGATCAGATACCGAAAGTGAAGTCTTACTACCACTATCTTCTTCTACATGGGAGGATGTTCTACACGAACTTCATACTCATTACCATCAGTCGATATCAGTATCAGAGATTGCCGCCAAAATGAAGATTAGTGTTCGTCAGCTTCATCGGTTATTTGTAAAACATACCGGTTCATCGATGTCTCATTATGTACAGATGTTACGAATTCAAGCAGCTTGTGATCTATTACGTACGACAGATCAGCAAATAAGTGCTATCTGCGAGCAAGTCGGCTATCATGATGTATCTTATTTTCATCATTTATTCAAAAGAAAAACCGGCTCTGCTCCGAAAGCATATCGCCGGTTTATTCGTTCTATAGATCATACCCAATAATTAACTATTTACAGTGTTACGAATCTCTGCCACTTCACTAATAATTTCATAAGAGCGTAGTCTAGCTTGATGATCATATAACATTCCTGTCACAATCAATTCATCGGCTCCTGTATCTGCAATAAATTGTGTTAGTTGTTGTTTTACTTTTTCAGGGCCACCTTTGATTGTCGATCGTAGTTGTTTTTCTACAGCATCTTGTTCATAAGGTGTCCATTTGCTAGACATATCTGTAGGTGGTTGAACTTGACCTGTTTTGCCACGAATAATATTAAGGAATTGCTGTTGCATAGTCGTACCTAACCATTCGGCTTCTTCATCTGTATCAGCAGCGATCGCGTTCACACCGACCATAGCATACGGTTCTTGCAAAATAGCTGAAGGTTGGAAATGATGACGATAGACGGCTAATGCACGCTGTGTATAATCAGGTGAAAAATGACCTGCAAATGCAAACGGCAATCCTTTTTGACCTGCTAATTGTGCACTAAAGTCACTAGAACCTAATAACCAGATCGGAATACTCAAGCCTTCACCCGGTACAGCACGAATCGGTGCATGATAAGAAGTCGCTGACGCATCGAAAAAGGAAGTTAATTCTTCCAGCAATTCTGGAAAGTCTTCTCCGCTATCCAATTGTCTACGCAAAGCAAGCGTTGTACGACGATCACTACCCGGTGCACGTCCAAGACCTAGATCAATCCGTCCTGGATACATAGATTCAAGCGTACCAAATTGCTCTGCAATCACAAGCGGAGCATGGTTAGGAAGCATAATTCCACCTGAACCAACACGAATTGTTGAAGTTCCAGCCGCTAAATAACCGATCACTACCGAAGTTGCAGAACTCGCAATCCCTGGCATATTATGATGCTCTGCTACCCAGTAACGATTGTATCCCCATTTTTCAGCATGTTGTACCATATCAAGGCTATTTTTAAAAGCATCTGATGCTGTTGCTCCTGCTGTTATCGGTGCAAGATCAAGTATAGATATGGGTATATTTCCTAATTTATTTGTAGAATGTGATGAATCTGATTGTTGGTGTTGTTCAGACATAATGAATACCTCCTTCTTGTTAATTATGGATGGTGTTATGGATTCACTATCTCTATAGTATACACCTAATTGTTATTAATTATAAGTTATTTATTAAAAATAACTAAATATAATTCAATTTATTCTATATTTCGTAATACATCTTCTCCGCAAATCACCTGATTACGACCTGCTTTTTTCGCTTCATACAGATGATGGTCTGCTAGAGCCAGTAATTCTGCACTGGATTGAGCTTGATCTGTAATCGTAGAAATACCGATACTTGCTGTCACCGGTAAGTTGCCTGTAATGGGGCTCCAATCTGCTGAACGAATCGCTTCACACAACATATTGGCATATACTCGGCCTTGCTTGAGATCTGTTTCTGGAAATACAGCTACAAATTCTTCCCCGCCTATACGTGCTACAGCAGCAGTTGAAGGAATCGTAAGCGATAAGATTTTCGCGACATGAACCAGTACAATATCTCCTACTTCATGAGATAATGTGTCATTGATTAATTTGAAAAAATCCAGATCGATCATAGCGACAGTCAGAGGTTGCTCCAGTAGAATACAACGCTCTAACAATTTGTTCATATGCACATCCATAAAGCGGCGATTGTGCAGACCTGTCAAAGGATCACGTAGTGCCATTTCTTTAAAATACTCGCTATCGCGTTTGGCTTCTTCTGCATCATATACAATTTGTAAAATACGTGCCCGGGTCTCGCGCTGAGTGGAACGCAATGTTTCATTTTCTTTAAAAAACAAGCGGTGTTCTTCATAAGCTTCTTGATACCGATTGGAAGCAGCATACCATTCTGAACGTTCAAGTCTGACTTTGACACTCAGACGTGCCAGTCCATGTTCTTCCGAGATATGTGCAGCTTCTCGTAACGTTTTTTCAGACTCTTCTAATTTGCCTTGTAGACGTTGCGCTTTGGCTAGCGTTAACAAACATTCTGGTAAAGTAGCCAGTTCTCCTAACTTACGCGTTCCTACAGGTTCATGAAGCATCGGTTGCAATGTTTTCTCCGCTTCTTCTGGACGACCGGCTTGAATCTCAATCACAGCAATCGTATCTAATTGTTGCGCTTCTAAAGGCACTTTATATTTAACACTTAATTCGCGCATTTGAGCGATTAATTCTAACGTTTCAGGAATATTTTCACGTTCATACTGGGTATAGGCCATATTATTTAAAACAAACATCGAAATTTGAAAATCATTCGTAGCGGTTGCGATCTCTAATACTTCTTGAAAACGATGTACCGAATCTTCATATGCCCCCACCTCATCCAGTGTTAACGCAAGCGTCATCAGATGATCTGCACGAATCGGTAGTGAAGTATCCTCTGGCAAGTATTTAAAAGCAATCACAGCATTTTCTAACGCACTTTCATTATCTCCAATACGTCTATAAAAAGCAGCCAATAATCGATGACTGCGAGCTAACAAATAATGATGGTTATGATCCAAAGCCCATTTATTGATTTTACGAATTTTGCGTCCGCCTTCAGCAATTTTACCTTGTCTGCCCATAATATCGGCATGGATAAGCTGAGTACGAATAATCAGGTCTTCTACATCAAGAGATTTCGCAATTTCTAGACTTTTACGAACTTCATATACAGAAAGATTGATATTGCGGTAAGGCATCATTTCAAGCGTATCTAACATGTTGGCAAAAGAAGCAGGAGTATGCACAACGGATGTATCGCTTAATAAGGATTTGGTATGCAATTCAAGATTGAATGTAGATTTGTCCTGATGGGAAAAATGGGAATGATTATATTTTTCGGACAAAATAGTTCCTCCTTATAGCCTGTCATCATAAGATCATCATGCATAGTTTTTTATAAAATGAATCTGTATTGGATAGGTTGAATGTACGTTTTTATAAATATAAATAAACCAATGTATACTTATATTACCATTATGTATATCGAGAAATGAACATTATCTTAGTATCAAGAAAGTAAGTATACTTCATTTCTATATCTAGTCTTTATCTACCTTAGTCTATTCAATATATAAGAAGCAAGATTGATGTAAGCTATTTGTTAGTATTATCATTAAACTTAGCCTAACTTCACTGTTTGGAAGGTCAACAGAACATGTCATAAACGTTTTAGAGGTTTTTCATTGTAAAGTTTGGTACACTAGAATTAAAAAAATTCTCAGAAAGTGAGAGCACATGAAACGATATTCGCCATACATCGAATTTGATCGCAAGGAATGGGCTTCCTTAAAAGATCACGATACACCATTATCTTTGACCGAGGTTGAATTAGAAAAGCTACGTGGATTAAATGAAAAGGTCTCTCTGCAAGAAGTGGAAGAGGTCTATTTACCGCTGACTCATCTGATTCATCTTTACGTGGGTGCTTCTCAACAGCTCCATCAGTTAACCACTTCTTTTTTGCAGAAAAAAGCCCGCAAAACGCCTTATATTATCGGTATTGCTGGTAGTGTAGCTGTTGGAAAAAGCACCACTGCTCGCTTAATCCAGACCCTTCTTACTCGCTGGGATACGCATCGCAAAGTCGATCTGGTCACTACGGACGGCTTTCTGTATCCAAATGCTGTGTTAGAGAAAAATGGGATTATGAACCGTAAAGGATTTCCTGAAAGCTATGATATTAAGCGCTTAATTCAGTTTATTGGAGAAGTGAAATCCGGTAAACCGAAAGTAAAAGCACCCAAATATTCACACTTAACGTATGATATTCTTCCTGATGAGGAAAGCGTTATTGATCATCCTGACATTCTAATTGTAGAAGGCATTAATGTACTACAAGTGAAAAAGGATAGTCCCTTATTCGTGAGTGACTTCTTCGACTTCTCGATCTTTATTGATGCAGAAGAGAAAAATATTGCTCGTTGGTATGTAGAGCGGTTCCAATTGTTACGCCAGACTGCTTTTCAGAATCCAGATTCGTACTTCCATTCTCGATTTGCTGATCTGTCTGAAGAAGAAGCGACTGTAGTGGCTCATCATACATGGGAATCGATCAATGCCAAAAATCTACATGAAAATATTCTTCCTACCAAAGGACGCGCACAGCTGATTTTGAAAAAGGAAGCCAATCATACGATTCAAAATATTTACTTACGTAAATTATAAATAAAGATATAGTGATGTCTATTGGAGGTGGATAAAATGCAAACGATACTAATCATCGGTTGTATCATGATGGTTCTGGCTGTAGCTCTTGGAGCTTTCGGTGCACATGCGCTCAAAAAGAAGCTCAACGCTGATATGATGAAAGTATACGAAACAGGTGTACAATACCATATTGCACATGGACTGGGAATGTTGTTGATAGGAACACTTGGACAGAATCTAACCCACTCTACTCTTGCAGTAACCGCAGGTTGGTTGCTTTGTATAGGGATTATTTTATTTTCAGGCAGCTTGTACGTCCTTAGCTTTACCGGTGTTCGTAAATTAGGAGCGATTACTCCTCTAGGCGGACTTGCCTTTATAGCGGGTTGGATTGTATTGTTAGTCGCTGTTGTACAAGGCTAATACAGTAAAGCATATAGATTCATCTGTATTTATTCAATAGAAAAAGCCTTGAACGTGTACACTGTTATGCTAGATGCATACCGTAACGTTCAAGGCTTTTTGTGTTCATTTATTTGTGCGAAAAATAGATCAAATCGTATTATTTTGTAACTTGTACTGTCATCGTATTACTTTTCGTTGTACCGGAAGCATTAACCAATTCAGTCACATACTCATACGTACCTGCTGGACGATTAGTGATTCCACTGATCGCATGTTGTGCTTGTGGAGTACCTTCTTTTAACGATTGAGTATCGATCAGTGTACCATTCTCATATAAACGGTATTCTGTCGCATTTGTTCCCCACCATAGATTCATGCTTACTTGATAGTTACCGTCTCCATCCCAGTTGTCATTGGACAACACAGGTTGAGCAGGAGAAGCATCCGTTACCTTTACAACTAAAGGCTGGCTTTTTGTTGTACCGAATGAATTGGTTAATTCTAACGTATACGTGTAAGAACCGTTAGCTTTCCCTTTGATATCAGCTTGTACAGTCTGTGCATTTGGTGATTGATCAGCAAGCTTACCACTGCTAATCACTCGATCACCTTCATACAATTTGTACGTAGAACCATTATTGCCCCACCACATATTCATAGTGATCGTGTAGTTACCATCTCTAAGCCCTGTATCGTGTCCGTTATTATCTGTTAATACAGGTGTTCCCGGTACGTCTGTAGCTAATGGATCAGTAACAGGTGGTTCTGTCGGATCGGTAGGATCTGTAGGAGGTGTGCTCGTAACTGCTGTAATATCTGCTGCACTTCTTGGTTTCAATTGGAATACACCTTTGAAAATAGCTGCTACTCCAGTTATATCTACAAATTGTCCATTTTGATAAGCAAAATTAGCTTGAGTTAATCCTGTACGTGCATCTACACGAGCATGTGTTGTTACAGGTTGATCGCCATATACATTGCCAGTTACATCAAATTCAAAAGAACCTGTAGGTGTAGCGGCAGCAATATTGCTGATCTGTACATTTTTTAATTGTACCAATTGTCCTTGATTATACGTATCTACAGCGACTACTGTTGTTGCCGCAGGCAATGTTGCTGTTCCTGTTTTCTCAATTGTTACCGGATCCGTTAACTCTAGCTCAGTATTATACAATGCTAGTGGAGCCGTTACTTTGATCACATCACCTTGATGAAATCCAGCTTGATTTTGGTATACATAGATGCCTGCTGTTTTATCTTGTAAATAAAAAGCTTGTCCACCAAAAGCGCCCGGTTCAGTAGTCACTACACCTTCGATCGTGACCAATTTACCTTCTGCTTGAGTACGAGCATTGGCAATCGTTGTTAGTGCGGGTGCAGGCTGTTCTCCACCATTTTCTTCAGGCAATGGCTCAGCAGGAACATTGGCTATCGTTACCGGCGTAGTAATCAGGTTGCTGCCATTTAGTCGTAGACGCAGACTTGCTGTTCCTGTTGTACCTGGTTTGACGCGTACTGTAATGTCTTTGTACGCATGACCTTTGCTATCTGCTGTTAGACTATACGTCGAACTGTAGCCGTATGCTGTCGGCCATGTACCATCAGGATTCTGTACTTGACCTACCTGCGTACCACCGGTTAAGTAAATACCACTGCTATAACCGGTCACTGTGCTGTTCGCTGCTAAATTATCAGCTACAATACGAATCTGGAAAGGTTCTGCATTTGGCAATTCAGCTTGGTGTACTAAGCTATACGTTGGCGTAGTAACCGAAACGGCACTACCGTATGAACCTGGTTTGAATGTAGAAGAATCCCACCATTTGTAACCTGCTGCTGGAGCTGCCCACGGTTCTGCTTGAGGCTCTGTAGACGTCTGTGGAGTCTCAATTGGCAACAATGCTGTCGGTTGATCCAATTGCAGACCATCTACCTGACTAAAGTTCGTATAGTTTTCTTTGTCTGACAGCCAGTTAATTGTATTAACAAGCAATACGCCGTCATCTACTTCTTTAAATCCATCATAGGTTGTTTTTTTGGTGCCTGTTTCTTCACGTAGATATTTAGGCGAAGCATCTTCAACAGGAGAAGAATCTCCAATAAATGCAGCTTTACCTGCTCCTAATTTGGAAACCGCCACATAAGGGCCTTCAGAAATACCGCCACCGTTGTATACCCCTTGATCCACTGCATTTCCCCAAGACGCATTCGTTTCTGGCAAATATACAATTCCTTTTGCTTTGGCAGGATCAGTGATTGCAAGTGTCGAGCCAGCGTGCATCGCGACACTACTTACACCTTCTGTGATGCCAAATGCTTGATTTGGAGCTACGATCTGATTGGCATTGATATCTCCTAGTGCATTGTAACGGAAGCGAATCCCGAAGTTATCAGATAACCAATCTGAACTCACTACACCTTGCATCGCCGCAGAATTTTTTTCTTCTGTGCTCATGCCTTTTGTTGGATCTTCCCACGCACCACGACGATAACCGTTAATAGCTTCTGATCCGTCCCAACGGTTTTTGTTACGGTCTGCATTGTAATGATCGCCTACAAAGAAAATACTGCCACCGCTTTCAACATATTGTTTCATCGCTGCTTGTTCTGTTGTTTTGAACGGAATATTAGGCTCTGCAATAACAAATACATCATAATCGCTCAAGTCACTATAAGTGATTGGTGTACTTTTGCGAAGTTCTTTCACATAGTAACCATCATTAGCTAATGCGTTTGCAAAATCAGAAAAACCTCCATCAATTACCCAATCAGCCGCCCCTGCTGTCTGAGCATGGCTATTATCGAACAATACTTTTTTACCAGCATTGTCGTTAACCACTTTAGCCGCGATAAATGGAGCGGGATCAGTTGGGCCTTCTGCATGAACAGCTGTTAATCCGCCTAGCCATCCTGTTTGCATAGGTAAAGCAATTGCCACCATCAACGCATACTTTACCCATCTTGATTTCATTCCACTACGTGTTACCATGTTTTGCCTCCTATGTACTGAAAGAATAGATATCTCACTCATATTATCATGGAAATATATTCAAAAGTAAGCTATTTTGTAAAAAAAGCAAAATAAATGGGTAATATTTTAGTTTGATTTTACATAGTAAGGTAGTTAAGTTTACATTCATATTATAAAAATGACTTATGGATACTAAAAGAGGACTTATTCGATGTGGTATTTGCATATTATATAAAAAAAGAACAACCTTAGTAACAAGGTTGCTCTTTTTCGATAACGTTATTTATTTCAAAGACTTCAAGTCTTCTTGATCAAATGTTTTGATATCATCGGTACGTTGCTCATGTAATTTGGTGGCCCATGCTGCATCGCCAATCAATGCCCGACCAACAGCGACGAGATCAAATTCACCTGCATTTAATTTTTTATCCAATTCTTCCAGACGAATACTTTCAGATACATCTTCTGTTTTATTACTCAAAAAGACTTGATTTAGTCCAACAGAGCCAACAGTAATTGTTGGTTTACCTGTGATTTTTTTCGTCCAACCTGCAAGATTTAGGTCAGAACCTTCAAATTCAGGCTCCCAGAAGCGACGAGTCGAACAGTGGAAAATATCAACGCCAGCTTCAGACAACGGTTGTAAAAATTGAGCTAACTCTTCTGCTGTCTCAACAAGGCGAGCATCATAATGATTCATTTTCCATTGGGAGAAACGGAATACGATTGGATAATCTGGCCCTACAGCAGCGCGGCATGCTTTGACCACTTCTACACCAAAGCGTGTACGTGCTACTAGA
This sequence comes from Paenibacillus sp. KACC 21273, assembly GCF_028736095.1. Taxonomy (NCBI): domain Bacteria; kingdom Bacillati; phylum Bacillota; class Bacilli; order Caryophanales; family Paenibacillaceae; genus Paenibacillus; species Paenibacillus sp. KACC 21273. Next base: position 2,699,439 of record NZ_CP117876.1, on the reverse strand, counting down.
TCGCCACCATATTCATCAGTACGTTGATTCGTTTGTGACCAGAAGAACTGATCGATTAAGTAACCATGTGCTCCATGAAGCTCTATACCGTCAAACCCTACTCTTTTGGCATCAGCTGCCGCTTGAGCATACGCTTGAATCACTTCTTGAATCTCTTCCGTCGTTAACGGCTCATTTACTTTCTCACCGTTAATATCAAGACCGGATGGGCCGATCGGTTGAGCTTCTACATTCGGTAGTGAGCCCACCGGACGTGCCATACCTACATGCCAGATTTGCGGCATGATTTTGCCACCGACTTCATGAACTTGTTTGACGACTTCTGCCCAACCATTTAACGCTTCCTCACCATGAAAAACAGGAATATCAGGAGAAGAGACTGCCGCAGGATGATTGATCGCTGTACCTTCGGTAATAATCAAAGCAACTTCATTTTCAGCACGACGTCGATAATAAGTTGCTACATCTGCTCCAGGTACGCCATTAGGTGAAAAATTACGTGTCATCGGAGCCATAACGATCCGATTGGACAATTCTAAGTTAGTTGTATGAAAAGGTGTAAATAGTTCTGATGTTTTTGGTGAATTGACGCTCATATAAAATCCCTCCAAATATGAATAGTTGTATACCTAAGTAGATCGATATGTTTATAAGGATATCATGCTCTATAATGAAAAGCTAATCCTATATGTAAAATTTTTGTAAAAATAAAAAACGCTTATGGCTGTTATATCCAGCATAAACGTTTTAAATATACTGCAACGATCCGATCATTTATAAGAACAAATCGCTTATTCTGTGCCTCTCTTCTTACGCGTCACTCCGATCAGATCGAGGAAAAATACAAATAACGGAATACCGATAATCAATCCCCACGGGCCGATAAAATGCTCGGAAAAAATAAGAATAACAAACGTATAAAAAACAGGTAAATTGGTTTTGCTGGACATCAATTTCGGATTAAGGAAGTATGCTTCAATCGCATGAATCACAACCACCAGAATCAGCAGATAGACAATATATTTGACTCCACCAATACTAAATGCAATCAATCCCAACGGCACAAGCGAGATAAAAACCCCTGCAACTGGTATTAAGCCTAACATAAAGATAATTAATGCTAGCCCTAACAAGTTCGGGAAACCCATAAACCAGAGCGCTATAATCGTAATAATACAATTGATCAATGAAATCAATAATTGAGCTTCGATGACTTTGCCAAATGTATCTAAAAACATTTTACCAAAATATCCTACTTCTTTAAAAAACCAACCCAGCTTACTTTCTTGGAAAGAAGCTGTAAAACGTGTAATATGCGTACGATCTAATAAGAAGAATAAGCTAAGCAATAATGCTATAAGTAATTGAGAACCTAATTTACTAATTTTTAAAATCACATTAAAGCCTGGCTCTATAAAACGCTGTACATTTAATGTATTCAAAAAGTTAATAATGTACGGGTTCCATTCACTCTCGTGAGGATGGCGATAGGCTTCGATAATCATCTGATATAACTGAGTCACCTGCATAATCACTGTAGGCACCATTCGATACACGCCCCAGCCAATCACAGCAAGCAAAATCAGATAAACCAATGGTAATACAAAAAAACGTGAGACATTAGGAATAAACTTTTGAAATAACTTCATTAGTCCATCATACATACTACCGATTAATATCGTCAGCAATAATGTAAGTAAAATAATATTCATCATACTTTGCATAGCAAAAATCACCAGAATCAGAATCGCAAGCACAATAATTCGCCGGATTCCATCGTGATTTATCCATTCCCTTACCTTCATTCATAGACCTCATCTCTATTTATGTCCGCTCCTTTTATCATAACGGTTTTCTGCTTACTTGTCATCGTAGTATCCGAGACAAAACATATCGCATACAAAAAAAAGGAACCCACAAGTATATTACCTTGGGATTCCTTTTTTCAGTGTAATGTATATCACGAACGAGGGTGACGTACCTGTTGCAATTGTTCTGTTCTTACCTGACTCACCATATCCATCATCCAACCCGGGTATTCACTAGGAATCTGGCTGATCTTATCGAGTGTCTGCAATTCTTCTTCAGAAAATACAATATCGACTGCACCTAGATTATCTTCTAATTGATGCATTTTCTTAGTACCTATAATAACGCTGGTCACTGCACGCTGATGTAGTAACCAAGCTAGAGCAAGCTGAGCTACCGATGCTTCTTTTTGCTTAGCCATCTCGATCAAAGTATCAATAATATCATACGCACGATCTTTATCTACAGGCGGGAAATCAAACTCATTTCGTCGACTGCCTTCAGAATTTTGTTGCTCACGGGTGAACTTACCGCTTAACAAACCTCCTGCAAGTGGACTCCATACAAGCAATCCCATATCATTATGACTATGTAGCATCGGGATAATCTCGCGTTCTAACTCACGACCAGCAAGGGTATAATACGCTTGCGTAGAGACGAACTTTTCAAGTCGATGTTGATTCGAAATACCGATAGATTGAGCGATCTGCCATGCTGCCCAGTTGGATACACCAATATATCGAACTAATCCTTGTCGTACAAGATCAGTTAATGCTTGTAACGATTCTTCGATAGAAGTTGCAGGATCGAATCCATGAAGTTGGTACAGATCAATATGATCCATTTGTAGACGTTCCAGACTGTTTTTGACACCATCCATAATATGATTGCGAGAAGAACCTTTCTGATTAGGAGAAGACCCCATCACTCCGAAAACTTTAGTTGCAATCACCACTTCTTCTCGTTTGATGCCCAAATTACGTAACGCTTGTCCGGTAATTCTTTCTGAATTGCCTTCTGAGTAAATATCTGCGGTATCGATAAAGTTAATTCCTGCTTCCAAAGCACGTGCTAGTAAAGTATCTGCTTCTTCTTGCTGCACTTTACCAACTACATCAAAATTTGCTCCTCCTCCGAACGTCATTGTGCCAAAACATAATTCAGATACAAATAGCCCGCTAGGACCTAATTGATTATAGCGCATATATATTTCCTCCTATTCAATTCATAACATAGATTGGTTACCTTCTATATCCTATCCTCTATTGATATACACAACCAGAGTACGCTTATACTAGTAAAAAAACTAACAGGCAACATGTAAGCTACGTGTTGGTTTGGAAAATAGATAGAGATCAGCTACACCGTTACTATACGGATATACAGACTGTTACGATACTGACGAATAGATGCACATATGATAATTTGGATTGTTATCCAGTGTAGAGACCGAATTGGAATCAAAAGCAATAGATTTCTGAGCATCAGGCATGTAAATGTGTAACAGACATGCTTTTTGAATTTGAACACGATGGAGATTCCAGATCGATTCAAATTCAGGGCTATCCAGACAGAGACGCTGTACAAATTCTCTAAAAAAAAGACTTTCAGGATGCCGATCATAATAACCACGATATACAGCTACGCAATTGATAGCATATTCTTCCCAATTTCCAATACGACTCCGAAAATCTTTATTCAAAAATACTATTCGCATAAAAAAGCGTTCTTCAGGTAGCATCTCATCTAGATTCGAAAATAGTGTATTTGCCGCCGGATTCCAAAAAACAAACTCTGACATATGATTAGTAATAATCGCTGGAGAATGAAGTTGATTAATAATCAATTGCCACTCCGGACTCAAAGCTTTTGTTACATCAGAAATAGTCTCAGGTTCATTCGGATTCCAGAGCTGAAGCAAATGTATTCTTTCATCAGGAGTTAATTGTAGCGCTCTAGCTATATTCTCAATCACATCCCTTGAAGCTGTCACATCTCTTCCCTGCTCTAACCACGTATAATAAGTAGCACTGACACCGGCAAGCACTGCTACTTCTTCCCGGCGTAGCCCGGGGGTTCTACGTTGACCGTAAGAATGACTGAATCCTGCTTGTTCTGGTTGTAATTGATAACGGCGTGATTTGAGAAACATTCCTAGTGTTCTCAGTTTGGTATTTTCTTGGATCATAGCGATCCCTCCTGTGCCTTACAAAATATCATTTAATGCTGTTCAGCAGATACAAATGTATTGCTCAATCTGCCTAGCTTTTCAATCTCAATCGTGACCTGATCACCTGACGTTAACCAGACTCTATCCTGTTCGGGCTGTCCCAAAATCACTCCTTCTGGTGTACCGGTCAAAATAATATCACCAGGATGAAGTACCATATGCTGAGATAGATAATGAATAATATAACGACAATCGAAGATCATATCGGATGTATTGGAATGTTGAACTTGCTCTCCATTCAAATAAGCACTGATCTGTAACTGGTTAGGATCGCTTACTTCATCTGTGGTTACAAGATAAGGGCCAATCGGTGCAAAACGAGGACAGGTTTTACCAAGTAACCATTGACTGGTGAGCATCTGTAGATCGCGAGCAGATACATCATTAGCCGCACAATACCCAAAGACATAATCGAGGGCATCTTCTGTACTTACCCCACTTGCTTGCTTACCGATTACAATACATAATTCAGCTTCATAATCGACTTGTGTACTGGATTGTGGCAAAGGCACTGATTGCAGATGACCTGCGACTACATCAGAGAATTTGCTAAATACTACAGGTGTTTGCGGAATAGGTGCATTCGTTTCCTCTGCATGGCGACGATAATTTAGACCAATACAGATTACTTTCCCGGGATTCGGTACAATAGGAAGCCATTCAATATCTTGTTCCGCTATCGCTTGATTCATAAGTTCTGTGGTGTGTTGTTCTAGAATATGTTGAATCTGAGTATGTAGTTCAGGTTGAGACCAGAGATCGTCAATGATAACAGGAAGGGATAGTGAGGAAGAAGCAAAACGTTGTAGTGCAGACATAGGTACGATTACATTATCCAATGCAATCCCAATCTGTGGCTGTTGTTGATAACTAAAATGAACATATTTCATATAAGAACACCTCCAACACTAATCATGACAGGCTGAAGGCGTTCTTTCAACTATTGTCTATCGTCTATGAATAGAAATGTAGGTTAAGAATGATAATGAAATACTTCAGGAATCACTTCCGATGTCGTTCCTTGCTGATTAGGAATTAACATATCATCCATAAATTGTTGCCAGCGCTGATTGGCAGGATGTACTGCCAGTTGATCCATAGCTTCTTGATAATTGTCCACTTCCATATAAGCAAATAAAGTACCTTCATGTAGAAAAATACTATACGTATGAATCCCTACCTCACCAAACGCTTGCAGTAGCTCTGGATAGACGGCTTGATGACGCTCAATGTATTGTGCTTGATCTTGCGGATCAATATGTAAAACAAAAGAAACTCGTTCCATATTCAACATCCTTCCTCAATAATTTATTGTATCTACTACTCTTAAATTGTAAGCGTTATCCATTTAATAATCAAAAGACTTTTCTTACTTCTTTTAGACATTTTTCGACTACTTTCATAAATTTATGACTTTATATATTGTTTCAAATTAATAAATTAGGTCTAAATACATGGAGCTCAGTTAATTGTTATATGTATGATGAACTGTTCGCAAGATGCCTCTTCGTGTGACGCTATACTATGTTCATTTTGATATGAAATAGCATACTAATGATCAACCCACCCCTTTTTCGATCAGAATCATTATTCGAATGTCAATGGTTGTACATACGATAGTTATAGCTTACATCCAAGCAGCTATAAGGTAACGTAAACAAAAAAAGAAATAAGATAAAGGAGTACAATTTATGATTAAATTTGAAAATGTAAGCAAAACGTATCCCGATGGTTTTCAAGCTGTAAAATCACTTAATTTTGAAATCCGTGATGGTGAGTTTCTAGTCTTTATCGGTCCGAGTGGATGTGGTAAAACAACAACGATGAAAATGATCAACCGTCTCGTCTCTCATACAGGAGGCACTTTGTCTGTAAATGGCAAAGATATCAAAAAGCAAGATGCAGTGAAATTGCGTCGTACGATGGGCTATGTTATTCAACAGGCTGGATTGTTCCCCCACTATACGATTGAGCAAAATATCGCGCTGATGCCTGAACTTAAAGGCTGGGATGAACAGAAGAAAAAAGCTCGCGTGATCGAAATGCTTAATCTGGTTGGACTTGACCCTGAATTATTTGCGAAACGCTATCCAAAAGAATTATCCGGTGGACAGCAACAACGTGTTGGTGTAGCCCGCGCGCTTGCAGCTGACCCTGATATTGTACTAATGGATGAGCCTTTTGGAGCACTTGATCCGATTACAAGAGAACAATTGCAAGATGAATTATTACGTCTGCAACGTGATTTGAAGAAAACAATCGTTTTTGTTACTCATGATATGGATGAAGCTTTGAAATTAGGAGATCGCATTGCTGTTATGAAAGATGGCGAATTGTTACAGCTTGATACTCCTGATATGTTGTTGCGTGAACCATCCCATGGTTTTGTAGAAGAATTTATTGGTAAAAACAGATTGTACCAGAATCCAGAGTATATTCCGGTTACGGATCTTATGCGTAAAGATCCATCGACTTCTCTTCCAGATCGTACACCTGCCAAAGCAATTACTTTCATGCGTCAACGCAAAACAGATACATTATTGATCACCGATGCACAAGGGATCTTACTTGGAGTCGTATCTGCATACGATGTGCTTGCTAACATCGATACTGTAGCGACAATTGGCGAAATTATTAAACCAGTACTTCATATATTAAAACCAACAGATACAGCGCAAGATGCGCTATTAAATGTAGTAGAAGCAAAAAACGGCATTTTACCTGTCGTAGATGAACAAGGAAAATTGGTAGGTATAGTGACTCGTGGTACTTTGCTGACGATGTTTGCTAATCACTGGGCTGGAGGCGAAGTATAATGGAAAACATATCGTTGTGGGAGCAATTTATCCGTCAGTTCAATCTTCGTGGCCCTGAGCTACTTGGAGCGACTGGTGTTCATATTAAATTAGTATTAATCTCGATGTTAATCGCTATTGTGGTAGGTGTACCGGCAGGTATTCTTGTTGCACGTATCAAAGGTCTGCGTACACCGATTATTGGCGTAGCTAGCATTTTGCAGACCATTCCAGGTCTGGCTCTACTCGGCTTTATGATTCCAATCTTCGGGATCGGTACGATTACAGCCGTAGCCGCATTATTCTTGTATTCTCTACTTCCTGTTATTCGTAATACATTTACAGGAATCAAAGACGTAGATCCAGCGATTATTGAAGCAGCCAGAGGAATGGGCTTAACCAGTCGTCAAATCCTTTTCCGTGTTCAGCTTCCGCTTGCTTTGTCTGTGATTATGGCGGGAATCCGTACAGCTACTGTTATTAACGTAGGTACAGCGACGTTAGCTGCGTTTATAGGTGCAGGTGGTTTAGGAGACTTTATCTTCCTTGGTATTACTCGTAATATCGATGCCCTTATTCTGTTAGGTGCTATTCCTGCGGCAATCCTTGCATTGGTATTTGATTACTTGCTGGGATTGGTAGAACGTTGGACAACGCCACGGGGATTGAGATAAGGAATCTGAACGCAGGAGGAATAGTGATGAAGCTAAATAAACGCCTGAGCATGTTATTGATATGTATATTGACGACAACTGCTCTGCTAACGACAGCCTGTAGCAACTCGGCAGCTACTGAAGGAACGACCGGTGGAGAAATCACTATCGGTTCCAAAAACTTTACCGAAAATATTGTACTGGCTTATCTAATGGCAGATATGATTGAAAACCGTACCGGTATTAAAGTAAATCGTAAAGTGAATCTAGGCGGATCAAGTGTTGCCTGGACAGCTCTTCAAAATAACAATATTCAATTGTACCCTGAATATACAGGAACGATTGTTGCCAATTATTATCAGCAAGAGACAACAGATTCCAAAGGAACATTAGCAAGCGCCAAACGTTTGATGAAAAAAGACGATTTGCAATTTATTGCTCCGTTTGGATTTAGTAATACGTATTCTCTAGCTGTTAATCAAGAAACAGCACAAAAATATAACTTAAAAACGTTTAGCGATCTAGCGAAAGTATCACCTAATCTCGAATTAGCATCTGAATTTGAATTTACTGATCGTGCAGATACGTATCCTGGATTGAAGAAAAAATACAATATGATCTTCAAAGATGTTAGAGGTATGGATCAAGGCATCAAGTACCGCTTGATTGCTCAACATGATACTGATGTTGTTAGTGTCTACTCTACCGATGGTCAGATCAAAATCAATAATCTATTTGTTCTTAAAGACGACAAGAACTTTTTTCCACCTTATGATGCAGGTGTAGCTGTTCGTTCCGAGACACTACAGAAATATCCAGCAATCAAAGACGCTTTAGAAGCATTACAAGGCAAAATCACTGAACAAGATATGCAAATGATGAATGCTAAAGTGGATCAAGGTTACCGCGAAGATGATGTAGCTCACGAATTTCTTGTTTCTAAAGGATTAATTAAATAACGATAAAAAGCAGTCATCCCCTTCTTATTTGTATAGGAAGGAATATGACTGCTTTTTTGTGTTAACGATCTATATTAAATCTGATGTGTCCAGAAGCGTTCTTTACCGAAACGCTCTTTGATTTCTTTATCTTTTAATGGGTTCTGACCTAGCATTTCAACCGCTTGAAATTGAGAACGGTGTGCTTGGATCGATTTCATTTTATTTTCTAAATAATCACTTACATCATTTTCGATATCAGGTTGCCCTAGTTCAGCATAGCAATTTTTAGAAAATGCCATCGTATGCAATAACGGACGTTCTGCTTGAGGTAGACGTTCTATTGCACGTACAACAGCCGCTCCTGTAGCATCATGGTCTGGATGAACGCTATACCCTGGAGAGAATGTAACGATCAATGCAGGCTTGAGTTCAACGATCATATCGTAGATAGTACCATCTAGTACTTCTTTTACTTCAAATTCAATCGTTTTGTCATGGAAACCAAGCATACGCAAATCTTGAATACCGATCGCTTGTGCAGACTTTTCCAATTCGCCTTTACGAATAGTAGGCAATCCGATACGGTTTGTAAAAGGAGGAATCCCCATATTACGTCCCATTTCACCAAGAGTTAGACAAGCATAGGTGACTTGACCTCCGCCAGCAATATGTTTGGCAAGGGTACCGGATAAGCTGAATGCCTCATCATCAGGATGTGGCAATACGACAAGGATACGAGAATCAGCAGGAATAAGAGAGAATGTTGTTTTTTTATTATTGTCCATTAGAAAGGCTCCTTACTTAGTTGCAAGGCAACTACTAATTTACCTTGAGTATCATGACCGGCTAGAATAAGACGCTCTTGCTCAGTTTCTTCATAATGGGTTAATCCTTCGGAATACACCCAACCTAGCTCTGTTTTGAGCCCTACACGATAAGGACCTTCACCAGAGATAGAGCCATGAATATAACGCAACGTCGCATTGCTGATAAAGGTTGCTGCTGGATGCTTCGTACTATCCAGATGAGCCGCATATGCTCCAGTGGTCATTTCCAAATGAATATACAAATCTTGATCTTGTAGATCATCGATTCGTTGTTGAATCAAAGTTGGTTCGATAAGTAACATAATATATCCTCCATCAGGTCTGATCTTTTATAGCCAAAGATCGGATTAAGTTATTCATAACATTAAAAGGCTAATCGTATATAGTCTACCTTTCAAAGTACTTCATAGCAATACTTAAGGTATTATACTATAATTTCTTTAGTTATGTATCAACATCCTTACACCAAAAATCACCCAAACCCTTTTACGTTAACAAACGAAGAAGGGTCAGGTGATTTTTTTATTTATGCTTATTAAATACAACAAATACAATCATCGAATCATACATTATCGCTAATAATCAATACGACGACTACACAATCAGTACAATCCTTGAGCTTTCATATTGTCTACTACAATACGAGCTAATTCCGTAGCACCTGCATAATTAGGATGCAATGTATCCCCATTCATATACAGAGCAAGTGTTGCATTCGCACCAATTGAAGTGAAATAAGAAGAACTGAGTACATTAAGATCGATTAACGGCACTTGCTCTTCTTGCGCTAGTGCAACGGTAGCTGCTCGATACCAACGACCTTCTGCATTATGAACGCCTGAACTATTGAAGTCTGTAGCTCTTCCTTGAGGTGTAGATAAGATAACAGTTGCTCCTTTGGCTTTGACTTGCTTCACCATATCGCGCATAATCTCTTTGAATTGTGCTTCTGTTGTATTATTTTTGACATTCGTATCATTAATACCAAGCTGTACTATAAAGTAATCGCCCGGTTTGATGTATTTCAAAATTGCTTCAAGCTGTCCATCATCACGAAATCCACGTGCAATCTGTCCACCGGATGCCATATTACGTACCAGGTAATCATTTGGGTTGATGAATTTAGATAACATCTGTCCCCATCCACCCTGTACACTATTGGCTAAAGGATAGTAGTTAGCTACTGTCGAATCACCGCCTACATAGATCGTAGGGTGTGTTGTAGGATTAGTAGAGACTTGAGTAATCTCTAATGCGCTTAATGTAAATGCTGCTCCTACTTTGCCTTCTGTTACTAATAGGTTAAGCTGACCATCTGTAATCGGAATCTGAAATTGATCGGTGGCAAGATCACCTGTCATATTAATAAGCTGATATACTCCTTCTGCTGCTACACTAGAACGAGAAGTATTGCCGAGCGTTACTTTCACTTCATACAATCCATTTGGCAAATCAACATTAAATGTATTATTACTTTTCGTTCCGAATGTTACAAATTGAACAGCATCGCTGCCTATGCCTGTTCCTGAAGCAGATACATTTTTGATATTTGCAGGTGTATTGAATCCATATCCTGTAGAAGCATTATACGCAGTCGAAGCTTGAACGCCTGTATATCCTGATGTAACACCATTAGCGCCAAAATCAAATTTGTAAGCGGTTGCAGAAGCGTGTACAGAAGATGATTGTCCCCAGCATGTACTTATTAGTGCTCCTACCAACAACATACAGCTTATTGTGCTCCATTTGCTTCGAAATTTGCTTTTCATTATCCATCCTCCTCTAAAATGTTAACGTTTTCATTACTATGTTACTTATTCGTCTGGCAAAAGAAATTATCCTTTATATCGATCAAAATATCATTTATCAAAATCTAGAAATAGTCGGTATAAGAATATAGATACTTTACAATCTTATAAAATTACAAAGTAAAACGATACGCCAAATATCCTGCTCTCCCAAAGGAACAGGATATTGGCTATCTATCTTTATTTATTAATTAATTAATTATAAGTTATTGCATCTAACTTGTTTACTTCACAATCATTACTGGAGATTTGGCACGTTGCGTTACATAATGACTAACACTACCCATTACGAATTCACTCACTGTCCCTAATCCGCGACTACCCATAATAATAAGATCGGCTTCAATACGATCAGCGTACTTAACGATACCTTTGCCTGCACTTCCTTGAATAACAGTAGCTTGAGCATTCGGAATGGTTGAGATCAAGCGACGAAGGTTAAGGCGTACATCCTCTTCTTCATGATCAAAATAAGATTCCAGTTCATGAGTAGGAATCACTAACGGCTGTTCTAAGATTTCTGTAGAAGTCGAATCCACATACAATACTTCAATTTGAGCGTTGAGCTCTATTCCCAGACCGACTGCTTTTTCCAACGCTTTTTGAGAGTGTTCTGAGCCATCATAAGGAACGAGAATGTGTGATAATGACATGGTTAACGCCTCCTTTTAGAATAGTACAGATCATTGATACGCAAAAATCTTATTCAGTGCGCCGTAACATTTGGCAATATAGATGCTTTTTTTGGATAAAAATCATAGTTGATTTCTGCAAAGCAAATATCTGACCAAATGTCTTGCTGTAGACTTGCCTTCCCCTTCAGCTTAGTGGCTACCTGCCGGATGACTTATAGGGCTTGAAGCTGGCTTGACCAGCGCTGTACGAATCCATGTGATTCCAAAAGTAACAATAGCAATCCATAGTAAGTGAATCACAAATGAGGAAACAGAAGCCCCACTATAAATTAACCTTAAATAGCCCTGTATAGCATTCGGAGCCGGTAAAAAATATCCTATATTTCGATATAAAGGAGATAACATAGCAGCGGGGATAATATTTCCGGCTGTCATCAACTGAAGCGGGATCAGCGCAACATTGAATAATGGCGCGACATTGCCGAATAAAGCGAATGCCATCTGTGTAACAGCAATACAAGAAATATAGACCAACAGATGAAAACTCCACATTTGCCAGAACGAAGCAACCGTATCTGCAAATAGCGATGCTACTGTAGTAATCACGAATGAAGCGACTACAGAGATCACAAGCAGTAATATCTGTCTGCCCCAAAAGATCTGCCACTTACTATGATCACGCTTTAACATCATAGATGCAATATTTAATTGGATATTCATGGTCATTACACCAACATATGTGACGAAACCTAAAATCATCGGCAACATCGAAATTGCAAAATTTGAAATATCATGTGTTTTGACAATATTAGTGGTGACGATTTCTTGATGAACATCTGCAAAAGCATGTTCTCCAATCGTAGAGGAAATTTGCGTAGCAGAACTTTGAACGATCGATTTGGCAATATCGGAATTACCTTGATTGATATAATAATTCATTTGAGTCGTTCCATTCGATGCGACATTTTCTGTAAAATGAGCCGGAATCGAAATGATCATCGTTAGATCACCATTGTCCATCTGTTGCTGTGCTGTAGTTAATGAATCATAAGATTGGGTCTGATAAGGAACACCTGTAGTGATCGCTTGAGCAATGCGTTCGCCTTGTTGTCCATCTTCATTAACAATTCCAACAACCAGTTGATCTACTCGTTCGGTGGCTCCATGATATCCAGTCATCCAAAATAATAAAAATACCAAAGGTACAAAAATAGAAAACACAATCCCTACTTTGGTCTGTGTAATCCCTAAAAAATCTTTAAACGTTTTGAATACAGTCATTTGTTTTCCTCCAACTATCTTTTCTCTTTTTTTTAAATACATGCATAGGATATAAATGGTTGTGCATGTATTAGTTTAAAAAATATCCAGCTGACAAAATCAGCGGGATAAATGTTCAAACGTCTGATTGATCATCGCAATAAATTGCTTGGTTTGTTCCGGCGTGAACAATGCGTTAATCTCATCATCCACTTCTTGCATAATGGGCTTGGTCTGCTGAATTAATTCGTGCCCTTTTGTTGTTAAATGTAGCAATACTGCCCGGCGATCTGAAGGATCAACCGTACGTGTGAGCAATTTTTTATTTTCCAGACGATCCAATGTTTTGCCGATACTGGTCTGGTCTTTGGAATTTAATTCTGCTAATGCTTTCTGTGAGATACCATCATGACTGACCAGATTATTAAGTACACCAAATTGCTCTGGAGTAATATCATAATCAAGTAATAAATGAGATGCTTTTTTCTTATAGGATAAATAGGTTCGAGATAATAACAAACCTAACGGGTTCTGCTCTTGATTAAATGGCATGATTATCCTCCTAAAAAAATACTAGCATAGCCGACTATCGACTATGCTAGTATATTCTGGTTATGAAAGATTTGTCAAAGGTATTTATTTAATCTCTTGGATAGTTTACACCCATGATATCCATAAATTTCACTTTGTTTACTTCTTCTTCATATTGTACATGTACTCGACCTGTACGTGGATCCATATTTACAATCTGACCGCGTACAGGTTCTTCTGCACCCCACACTGTCAGCAAAATTTCCGATTTCTCTTGATAGGCTTCAGTAAGTTGATTACCAATTTCTTCTAGTGCAAATTCATCCCGTGTTGGACGTTTTGCTACCTTTGCTTTAGCCAAAATAAACCCCCCTTTACACTTCTCTATTCTATTTTACATTTAACTTGATATCGATACAATAGTTTACACTAAAAAATAAGCACAAACGTTCGCTTTTTTTGATAATTTGACATTTTTTCATCTGATTTTCTGCAAAATAAAGAGGCACGACATTAATATATCGTACCTCTTGGGTTATGTGGTTAGTTTTTACGAATCCAGACAGCCATATCGCCTTCACCACGATTCGCCCAGAGAAAGTAAGGAATCGCTGTAAAAGGCTGTTCCTGAATGGTAGGAGGACTGTCTTGGTACAAATGGTCATCCCAATCACTGGTCAGCTCACGAGTCGCTATACCTTCGATCACCACAGCTCCACCTAACAATTCAGCATCAAATCGTGTCGTTAATGATTGCGCTGGATCAATGGATAGTGCAGAGATTAATTCTCCATTATCTGCTTGCTCCAGACAGTAGACCAGTGGCCCATATTGTAAAGCGATTTTGCCAGAAGCAGCGCGCAATCTAGGGTGGCTATGAATCACTTGCACATGCATCTCCATATTCCACTCTACACGATCATCTACCGACCATTCTCGCTGAATATAGATATATCCATCCTGTACAAGTGATTGATATTCAATAGACTCACCGTTGATCGTTAGCGAAGCTTTTTTGCACCAACCTGGTAAACGTAAAGCCAATGTAAAAGATTGTGGTTGTTCCAATTGGAATGAAAAGCGTGTTGCCCCATTCCATGGATATCCACTTTCTTGCTGGATCACAACCGATTGCTCACTAACTGTTAACTCTGCTTCGCCACCAATATAAAGATGTGTATAGATCGTATCTTGATTGGTGCTGTAGATGTATTGCCCTAATGAACTTACAAGACGTGCAATATTAGGAGGACAGCAAGAGCAACCGAACCATTTCTGACGAACAGGCTTCACATGATGCTTGCCTGGGTTATGATGACAAGCAGACGGCCATACTTCCAATGGATTCACATAAAAGTAATGCTTACCATCCTGCGCCATTCCGCCTATCACTGTATTATAAAGTGCACGCTCTAACACATCGGCATACTCGCCTTTGGCTTCAATCTGCAACATCCGATGCGCAAAAAAGACAATTCCTACCGCAGCGCAAGTCTCCGAATATCCACTATCATTAGGCAGATCATAATCGATTGTGAATGCTTCACCATGATGGGTAGAACCGATCCCTCCAGTCACATACATTTGCTTGTGTACCATGTTGTTCCATAAAGTCTGACATGCTTGATAAAGACGGGTATCTCCTGTTAATCCAGCAAGATCAGCCATCGCTGTGTACATATAGACCGCGCGAACAGCATGCCCTACTGCTTCTTTTTGCTCTCGTACCGGCACATGTGCCTGACTGTATTGAAGATTGATGTCATTTGTTTTACCTACAAAAAAGTTAATCCGATCCCGTTGCTCCCATTCTTGTTCTAGAAAGTTAGGTTGTTGTCCACGCTCATCAATAAAAAATTGACTCAATTGCAAATACCGTTGTTCTCCTTTAAGACGGTACAATTTAACAAGCGCAAGTTCGATCTCTTGATGACCATCATATCCGCGTAATTGACCTTCACCTGTTCCAAATACAGTATCAATATAATCTGCTAGACGGCAGACCACATCCAGCAGTTTCTTTTTACCTGTTGCTTGATAATAAGCAACTCCTGCTTCAATCATATGCCCGGCGGTATATAGTTCATGACAATCGGCTAGATTGGTCCAGCGCTTATCCGGTTCTTTGATTGTAAAATATGTATTCAGATAGCCATCTTCACCCTGTGCTTCTGCAACAAGATCAATCACTTGATCGGTCAAGCGCTCTAACTCTGCATCAGGATGAGTCATTAACGAATAGCCAACCGCTTCAATCCATTTCGCTACATCTGTATCTTGAAAAACAAAGCCGTTAAATTGTCCTTCTTTGCGACCAGCAGCAATTTCAAAATTCTGAATAGCATAACTAGGTTCAGCATCAGCAATACGGTCATGCAGAGCATCATACTGATAAGGAATTACTACCTGACGCACCAGATCATTGTATTTTGTCCAAAATTCATCTACGATACGAACTTCTTTAGGTGTAACCGTATTGAGCACTTTATTTACAGTAGACATTAAGTATTCTCTCCTTTAGATAGGTTCTATTGGATATGATTTCACTTTAAAATGAGTACGCTTTCAAAATAATTGTTTATGTTATCATTAATTAATATCACATTTGTTAACGATATACAATCATTTCATCTATAAATTAGATCACTACATAGAGTTATAGTTTAATCGTAGTTATTTCGATTAATTTATGGTATAACAAAAGTATGAAACCATTACAATCTTCTACTCCATTACATTATCGTAGTTATCTTGCTTTGAGTATTCCGTTAATTATTTCTACAGTTACTACTCCTTTACTTGGTGCTGTAGATACCGCTGTTGTTGGTCATTTATCAAGTAGTATTTACATAGGTGGCGTTGCGATTGGTACCCTTATTTTTAATACGTTATACTGGCTATTTGGCTTTCTGAGAGTAAGTACTTCTGGATTTGCAGCCCAAGCCAAAGGAGCCGGACAATTAGAACGGGGCTTTTCTGAACTGGTACGCCCTACTATTATTGCGATCCTTATTGGTGTCCTTTTTATTGTGTTGCAGTATCCTATTTTGCAAGGAGTACTGGCATGGATCAGACCGGGTGCTGATATTCGTGAGCAAGCTTCTATTTATTTTCATATTCGTATCTGGGGCGCTCCGGTTACATTGCTTAATTATGTTATTCTAGGCTGGCTTATTGGTATGGCACATGTAAGACAGACTTTGTTTTTGCAGATCGGTATTAATGTGCTTAATATGATTCTGGCGATTGTATTTGTACATGTGTTCCACTGGCAAGTCGCAGGTGTAGCTTCTGCTACATTGATTGCAGAGATAGCGGGTCTGGTGTTCGGAATTGTATTGATCTGGCGCTCGCCTTATTTTAAATGGGGATCGATCTCTCAAGCAGGCGTGTTTAATCGCGAAGCATTGCGGCGTATGATTAGTGTAAATAGTGATCTATTTATCCGTACAATCTGCTTATTGGCTATGTTCAATATATTTACAGCGAATAGTACTTCTTTTGGACCTGAAATGCTGGCAGCTAATGCGATCTTATTGCAAGTCCATTATATTATGGCTTACTTTTTCGATGGCTTTGCCAATGCCAGTAGTATCTACGCTGGACAAGCTGGAGGTTCTCGTAATCCACTGCTGTTACGGCAGACCATTCGGTGGTCGTGGTACAGCTCATTTCTACCCGCTGTACTCATTGTGCTACTCTACTGGATATTCCATGAACCGTTATTAGGATTATTTACAGATTCAGCGGCCACGATTGCACTTGCGAATGAATATAGCTTCTGGTTATTATTATTTCCTTTAGTTACAGGTGCAGGTCTGGTGTTCTATGGTTTATTTACAGGATTATCTGTAACAGCTCCTATTCGCAATTCGATGATCATTTCGTTTGTATTGTTTCTAGTAGTTCTCTGGATAGCTGTACCGATATATGGTAATCATGGATTATGGTTAGCTTTTATCGCATTCGGTCTGGGACGAAGTGTATTTTTATTAATCCGTCTGCCCCGATTACTGCAAGCTATTCCTGATCAATAATCTATCTTTTTGTAAAAGAAATGCATAACAACATAGCAAAAATAGGCACCTTATAAATAGGGTGCCTATTTTTATACAAATATGGTACATTATATATGTTATTAACAGATTTTTAAAATTCTTGCTGTGTCGGACGAATCAACACTTCATTAATAGCCACATGTTTGGGACGAGTCACCACATATTCAATAGCATCTGCAATATCTTGTGCTTCTAGTGGTGTAATATTACCAAATAGTTTGCCCATATCTTCCATTACTTCAGAACGTACATGAGAAGACAACTCGGTCTGTACTACACCTGGCTCGATCAATCCTACACGTACACCGCGACCTGTTACTTCTTGACGTAACGCTTCACTAAATGCAACGACTCCAAATTTAGTCATATTGTATACAGCAGAACCTGCACCAGCACGGCGACCTGCAACTGAACTAATATTGATCAAGTCAGCGACCTGACGATCAGATTGCTCTGCGGCTTTGAGTAAGTGTGGTAAAGCAGCATGAGAGATATGCAGTAATCCATTCACATTAATAGATACCATGCGTTCCCATTCTTCAGCAGGAGCATTCTCTGCTGGCCCCAACAACATCACACCTGCATTATTGACTACAATATCAAGACGATTATATTTGCTGATTGTTTGTTCAATCGCTTTTTGAGCTTGGGCTTGATCTGTAATGTCTGCTTCAATAACAAAAGCGGAACCGCCTTGTTCACTAATTTCTGTAGCTAATTGATCCAGACGATCTTTACGACGTGCTACCACGACTACAGTTGCTCCTTGTGCAGCTAGAGATTTAGCTGTTGCTTCCCCTATTCCGCTACTTGCTCCTGTAACCAATGCTACTGTTCCTTGTAGTTTTTGTGCCATGTATAACACTCCTTTATACAGATTAAAATACACATATCTATAGTAATATACCCCTATTCAGAAGAACACAATCAAATTTGGAACAATTCATTTAAAAAAAGAAGTTAACGTTTTCTTCATATCTGCTCTATACATACCGATTAAACCTAGTATATATTAAAAATAATTTTAAGATTATGATCAGTATGGTAAAGGAGTGGACCTAAATGAATAGCGAAGATTCACTGATTCATCCGCTTCTTAAGTTAGCTTTTGATGCTATGGAAGATCTAGTGTATATTATGGCTGTCCAAAATCGACAATTTGTATATTGTTATGTTAATCGAAAAGCAGAATTGTTCAGTGGAATCTCGAAAAAGGATATCGGAAAAAACTTTTTCGATCTTTATAGTGAACGCAATCAGTATGAAATGGCTCAGTATTTGCATAACAAATATTCTAAAGTACTGGTACAAGCGCAAAGTGTACGTTTTGATGAAGGTCATTTGTTACCTACAGGAACGTTAAGCGGAGACAGCATTATCTCGCCTATTTTCAATGATAATCAGACGATTACTCATCTAGTCTGTATTACTCGAAGCTATGAAGAACGTCATCAATACAAAGAAAAAATGCAGTATTATGCTTTCCATGATGAATTGACTCAATTATTAAATCGACGTTTTTTGTATGAGTTTGTTACTCACCCTGCGTATTTATTTATGTTTGATATAGATAATCTCAAATATGTAAATGATACACTTGGCATGGAAAGTGGCGATGCTCTGTTGGTCGAAGTGGCAGGTCGGCTTAAACGTAATTTCAGTTCGGAATATATCAGTATTCGTCTTAGCGGGGATGAGTTTATACTGGTGTCTAATCGTCAACAAGAACATCCTGAACAGATGGCTCAGATTATTATTTCTTTAATGAATGAACCGTTCACCTTTAACAATCGTCAGATCAAAATCAATGTGAGTGTAGGTATTGCTTATTTCTCAGAAGATATCAATATTTCTATCGCGTTACGACGTGCAGATATTGCACTTTTTCATGCCAAAACAAGCGGTCGTAACAAACATCATTTATTCTGTGAAAAAACGCAGTATGAACAGGTTGTTCGCTTCAATTATGAATTAGCATTGAATAGTTGTCTGGAAAAAGAAGAATTACAACTATTGTATCAGCCGATTTATGGGAACAAACAAAAACAAGTGGTAGCTGTAGAAGCATTACTACGCTGGAAAAAAGATCATAAATATATGGTCTCGCCTGCTGACTTTATCCCGATAGCAGAACAAACTGGTCTGATTATTCCTATAGGCGAATGGGTGATTCGTCAGGCTTGTCATGATCTTGCTATCGTGCAAGCCAAGTATGGACAACAGACTAAGATTGCGATTAACATTTCTAGAATCCAGTTAAGTGAGCCTGATTTTATAGATCGTATTAATCAGATTCTGCAAGAAGAACAAGTTGATCCTCAGTATATTGATCTTGAAATTACAGAAAGTGTGGCTATGATTGATACTGTTAGTGAATACTCTTCTCTACTTCAATTACGTGAGCAAGGATATACGATTTCGATAGATGATTTTGGTACAGGTTATTCTTCATTGAGCACATTAACCCGCCTGCCGGTCGATAATATCAAAATAGATCGTTCTTTTGTAGCTCAGATGAATCCTCCTGTATTAAAAGCATTGCTCGCAATGGCAGAAGCTTTAGAGTTGCATGTGGTTGCTGAAGGTATTGAAGAAGAAGATCAATGGAGAAAGTTGTTAGAGTTAGGTTGTAACGATTTTCAAGGATATTGGATCAGTTATCCGATGCCACTTGAGAACCTGCCAGATCTCCCTCAATTTCTGTCGTCTGTACCGACCGATTATGTATAACAATTAGAATGCTTCCATATATGCATAAAAAAAGACCTTATCCACTATAGGAGTAAGGTCTTTTTCTATTGATTATACTGTTAATCCAAGCATGATCGGGAGTGAATACGATTGATTATTGTGCTACTCCCCATGCTAATGTACCGCCTTTGTATAGTGTTACTTTGTTCCAATCAGCATACGCTGTTTTGGTAGCATCGAATGAATAATCGTTGCTTTCATCCATTGGAGACCAATCATTTTTAGCCATACGAAGCTGGATATCTCCTGTTTGCGCTCCTGGTTGAAGGGCTCCAGCTCCAGAAGTGAATCCGACTTCGACATAATTAGGCGTAAATGTAGTCGTTACATTGCTTTGACCCACTTGCGCCCAATCGACCCAGGCTGTCATATCAGCCGATCCATCTTTGGAGAAATAGTAACGCAATTTGAGATCGCTAAGATTGACAGCAGCCGTACCATTGTTTTTGATATTAAAATAAGGTTTGATCTGGCTATCATTAACATTGGTATCTCCTGCACGATATTGTACGACCAGATTACCGACAGGTGTAGGTGTTGGCGTAGTTGGATCTGTAGGAGTCGGTGGTGTAGTGGTCGTAGCTTGTGGCTTAGCACTCACTACAGTCGAATTCACACTCGAACCTACTGTGTTATTTGCAGTGATAGCATAGTAATACGTTGTGCCATTGGTTACGGCTTTGTCTGTGTATAATGTGGTTGTAACATTAGCCCCTACAGTTGTAAAAGCACCTGTAGCGCTGGTTGCTCTTTTGACAGTATAACTTGTTGCTCCTGTGACAGAAGACCAGTTTAATTTGACCTGACTATCTGCAGCAGTTGCTTTGACACCTGTTGGTGCTGTTGGCGCAGTTACAGGAGGAGTTGTAGGCGTTGTAGTAGAACCACCTACAGCTGGATAAGCATTGTTGATCAACATAACGAATTGATCATGGAACCATGCGCCAGAGATTGGAGCGTTAGGCAAAGCCCCTGTTAACACGCCGTCTGCTGTAGTAAAGGTAGGATCACACATACGGTCAAATCCTTTACCTTCATTGTTCGGAATTAGTGAGCTAGAACCATCGGATTCTCCTGGAGGTTTCACCCATACATAAGCATCCAAATGAGCGCCCGGAGCTGAAGTTGGAGCTACCCCAAGACCTGCTCCACTTGCATTACACCAGTTCCCACGATGATCGCGGCGGTCGACACGTCCAGAGTTGACGTACGTATTGATATCATTTCCGATAGCGGCTGTTGGGCGATTAGGGCCACCCCATCCGTTACGTCCAGTATCAATCAAGAATCCAATACTACTTGGCCAGCCGGCAGCGACAAAACCGTTATACAAAGCGCCGGTAAAGTCGGTCTCATCAAAGTATGGATTCCATTCGTAGAATTTAGCCGATTTGATCGGTTGTCCACCGACATTCAGATCAGGATTCGGCAGATTAGGCTCATTAAGCGGTGTAGTATTCGCTGTATTGGTAACAAAGCCATCTACACTTGCTAGACCTGCTGTAGTACTTTGCACGACTTTGGTATACAAAGAGATAGTTGCTGTACGGTTGTTATCCCAACCCAACCAGCCAGAGTGACCGATATCTAGATAGTTGTATACATTTGGAATCGCATGAAGTTTGTTTAATGCGTATTTAACGCCTGCTTCATAGATACCTGTCGAGCTTGCTTGAGCACAACGTGCATCATTTAAGTTGGTTACCAGATTCGGTAAGCTATCCGGTTCAATTACATTGACGATACGAATATCTTGATATTTAGGATTAGCGAAAATATCAGCAATCACATCAATATATTCAGTTTTGTATCGTTCTAAGCCTGCCGGTGTTAAAGGCAGTTCCCCATTGGATGCTAAAGCATGACAATCGCGTCCAGGAAGATCATATATAACAAAGCTTGCTGTGATTGGTGTATTTCCTTTTTTCTGTGCTAACGCAGCATCCAGATGACCTTCCAAGCTAAGACGACCTGCATTGTTCGCACCACCGCCTATCGCGTCAATCCGATCTAACCAGACCGATGTAGGATAGGATTTTATGGTTTCCATTTTTGCTTTGAGTGAAGCATCACTTACTTTCGCAATTGAGGCATTAACTTCTTTGGCATAATCAGGATTCACATACGCAGTCGCGCCAACAAACGGATTATCGACATGAGCTTCGGCATAAGCAGCCGGTGTAGAAAGGATAGGTAAAAGACTTCCAGTTAATAGTGAAACGGCCATCGTGTATTTCAATGTTTGCCAGATACTTTTTTTGGATTTCAAAAAATTCACCTTTCTTTCTCAAGTAATTTGGTTGGATAGTGTTTACCCATTCCAAAAGTAAGCGTTATCTTTTTTCTGGATTAGCTTGCTTGTTCCCCTTCTGAATCACCTCCTCAGGGCTGATTATACTTAAAGTTTTTACTGGTGTAAATTGGTAATTATGGATTTTAATTGTTTATAATTTCAAAATTGTTAACGTTCTCATCGGTTTTTTTATATATCATAATGACACTTATAAATGCTTATGCGGAATAAGTTATATCCCTTTAGAATAGACTTACTTTTTCACTTCCTAATTACCATATAATTCCATTAATAAATATATACTCTATCAGCGCAAAAAAAAGTGCTTTTCCTACCCTTAGGCAAGAAAAGCACTTCATTTTATTTTAACATATAGACTCTATTTTAGAATCAAAAGTATCTTATTGAGCGTTGATTGACCAGTTTGATACTGTTAATTTACCGTTACCACTCATTACATCTGTACCGAATTTCACGCCACTTACATAATCAAAAGATTTCAATTCATTACGATCTAACAAGTTTTTGATAAAGTCAGAAATGTTTAAGTCTACGCTATCTGCATTTTCTGTTCTAACAAATGTGTACACATTGCCATCCATCGTATTAAAGTTGGATTGACCTTCCATATCGCTATTCATACCTTTGCGGTATACATCCCAATTAGCGCCATCTAGACTCACTGTACCTAGAGATTCACCCCATGTTGCTGTCGTTGTGGTCATATCTTCGTTGGTAGTTGCGGTAGAATCGTTTTTGTTTTCCATAACTGTAGAAGCATTTTGTGAAGTAGACGTTACTAATTTTACAATCGCAGATGGTTTAGATTCTGCTCCAGCCCATTGTGTATTATGAATAAATACAGTGTAACCAGTGCTGTAATCCCCTGTTGCGTTTTCTGTAGAATAACTTACAGAAGTATCAATGTCTTTCATTTGACTTTGACGAGAGCTAGAGCTTGAACTATTGTTGTTACGTCTGTTTTCATTATCTTTATAAATTTGTACAGGGAAATTACCTGCGTTCTCATAACCTGGTGTCCAATTCCAACCATAAGAGATCGCTGGTGAATATTGTGTACCTGTCATATCTTTGGCATAAGCCCAGTTATAACCGAAAGAGGAATTGGTATCATAGAAAATCGATTGTGCAGAATCTTGATTCTCACCTGTCATTGTATCTTTAGTCGTATTCATACCCGCCCAACCCGTATTAGCTAAGTATCCGTTGCTTCCCAAACTATAACTGTCATTCATGTTAGAAGACTCTGCTGCTGAAGCGGCACCTGGTAAAAGCAAAGACGCGCTAATTGCAAATGTAGCTAAAGCAAAAATAGGTTTTTTAAAAGTCGTTGATTTTTTCATGATGTTACCTCCAGTAGAATAATAGTTAGTAATAAATGAGGAACACAATCGATTGACATAGGTGTAGAAAGAACGATCCACTTTTTAACTGTGCATAAAATAAGCACAGTATAGTCCATAGTAGAACAATTGCTGCTCTCATTCTCTCTATTTTCAAATGAATAGGTCGTTTATCCCCAAGCATAACGTTAAATATCACTAGATCATGCTTCGGGATAAACGTTTCATTTGTATTAATCTTCTGTAATGTAGAAGATGTATCTATCGACTACTTCCTATTCATAACTTACCCAACCCTGGATTAAGATAACCGAATTTGATAACCATTTATTGTAAAATTTTTGTTTTGTCTTAAATTTGACATATTTTCAATTTTCCATCAGTATCCATTTCTCTAAATCTTGAACAAAATGGCGCATTTTACGAGCATGTTGACGATCAATTTCTCCACTTTCATACAGCTCTTGTACTTTATCGCGCTGATTCTGGATAGCCGTTGTAATCAGATCAAGCTTTCCTTTATCCAGTGTGATATCGGGTAACGCCTGCCCTGTCTGATATTGAATAGCATGGATCACTTTC
Organism: Paenibacillus sp. KACC 21273; assembly: GCF_028736095.1. Classification (NCBI taxonomy): domain Bacteria; kingdom Bacillati; phylum Bacillota; class Bacilli; order Caryophanales; family Paenibacillaceae; genus Paenibacillus; species Paenibacillus sp. KACC 21273. The sequence continues at coordinate 2,674,902 of NZ_CP117876.1, read as the reverse complement.
TCATAGCGGGCGATAATTTTATTTGAAGCTAGTTGATTGCTTGGAGTGATATGTTTTTGAATAGATTCTATCGCAGCAATCGATGTATGCAATTTTAACTTTTTCAGCATATGCGTTCGCGCGGCTTCGTCTTGAGGTTCGAGTGATTCAGAATGTTCTACATTGTTCAGTGGGATCATGCCTTTCCACTTGTCCAGACATTCTACAATCCCTGTATCTGATCGATCTCGAAGTACCGTCTCCAGACGATCTAATCGATATTCAAAAGTCATCGCCATCTCTGCTGTAATCTCACCACGATCACGTAATCGTCTTACTTCGGTTCGTTCTGCATGAATACCATGTAGATAAATTTCCATCTCTTGCGGTCCCATACCGTTGATCTCCATAATACGCTTTTGGAACGCATCGCTTTTGGACATATATCCTTTAACTTCAGCGATCAAATTACGGGCGGCTTCCTGATTGGAATCATTCATATTCGAATGAACCGATTGTACAGCCGCTTCTAGAATTTTTAGACGAATATCTTTTTCTGATTTTTTCTTTTTATCTGCTAGTGTGACGACAGGTTCAGGATCAGAAGATAATAATGGCAAGAAGATACTCGCTAATATAAGACTAAGCAAAATAACACCTGCTGCAATAAATAAGATCAATTCCCGTTCAGGAAATGCTGTTCCATCATTAAGCACATAGGGAATAGAGAAAGCAGCGGCTAATGTTAATGCTCCTCGAACTCCAGATAAAGAAGTTAACAATATTCCTCTCAGACTAGGTCGATTCGATTCAGAAGGTGTCTGTAACAAATAACGAACACTCCAGAAAGCATAAATCCAGATAAAGCGCAGTACATATAGAAGTAACGTAATAAGTACTACATAACCTAGTACACGCCCATTGTTGAAATTAACATTTTGGAATATCGTACCCATCACTTCTGGAATCTGTACGCCCAGTATCATAAACACCAAGCCATTTAGCACAAATACAAGCACAGACCATGTACTGGTAGATACCAGTTGCATTTTGAGTTGTACCGATTCAGCACGATCCCGCTCCATTGCATGCACAATACCGCCAGCGACAACTGCTAAGATGCCGGATACACCAATTTCTTCCGCCAGTAAGTAAATAACAAATGGAGTTAAGATTTGCCATAATACATGAACTGTAATATCTTCCATGCCCCAGCGTCGCAACCACACCTGACAACGAATAAGAATAAAAGACATCAATGCTCCAAGTGCCAGTCCACCGAGCGCTACAAGTATGAAGCTAAATGAAGCTTGCCATAATGAAAAAGTACCGGTGACAGTAGCAGCGACTGCAAATTTAAAAGCAACCAGACCAGAAGCATCATTAAGTAAAGATTCACCTTCTAATAGACGATGAATCGATTGTGGTAAATGTACACGCTTGGCAAGTGAACCTACCGCAACAGCATCTGTCGGCGACAAAATAGCCGCTAATGCAAAAGCCGCTGGTAAAGGAATACTTGGAATAAGACTATGAATCGCATAACCTGCAATCAACACCGTCGCAAATACAAGACCAAATGCTAGTGCGATAATCGGCACCCGCAGATTCCATAATTCATCTCTTGGTGTTCGTCGTCCATCGTTATATAGCAATGGTGCAATAAACAATACAAGAAACAGCTCAGGATCAAGAGGTAACTCTACGCCTACAATCGAGACGATAATCCCGAGTGCAATCTGGAATAAAGGTACTGGAACCAGCGGAACCAGACGATTCAAAATATTAGAAATACCAATCATTAACAGTAGTACAAGTACAGCGATAAAGTACTCCATAGCCTTCCCCCTCTTTTTGCTCTATTGGATATGCAATAAATCTTGTCATTATTCCCCTTTACAGTCAAGAAAGAAACAATATTTTTGAACTCAAACAAACGTATACGCTACAACCGTATCCTTTGATGGACTTCGGTGTAGCGTATACGCTCTACTTTTGCTTACTGCATAATTGCATAGACATAAGCATCGTCTAGGATTTTAGATAAGAGCTTTTGGGATCTAACCGATCTCTAAGATCATCTCCTATAATATTGATCGCCAGTACAAATACAGTAATCGCTAGACCGGGGAATGTACAGATCCACCATGCGACCGTAAGATAACCTCTGCCTTGAGATAACAATGCACCCCAATCTGGAATCTCATGAATCACTCCTAATCCCAAAAAGCTAAGCCCTGCCCCTGTAAGAATCGATGTACCCAGACCTAGCGTAGCCATCACGAGAATCGGTGAGACTGCATTAGGCAGGATATGCTTCCAGACTATACGTAGACCCGAAGCACCCAGCGAACGAGAAGCTTCTACATAACCACGACTACGCAAACTTACCATTTGTCCACGTATAACGCGTGCATAACCCGGGATCGCTGATACTGAGATAGCGATAATAATATTGATAAGCCCGGGACCAAGTGCAGCAGCGATCGCTAACGCTAATAATACCCCCGGAATCGTCATCAGAATATCGATCAATCTCATAATCATCGTATCCAGTATGCCACCTCTATACCCTGCTAGCGTTCCTAACAATACGCCTACAAGTACACCTATGATGACTGAACTGAATCCAATTAATAACGAATCCCGGGCACCATACACAACTAGACTGAATACATCTCTGCCAAAATAATCTGTTCCGAACCAATTAATCATATTCGGTGCTTGTAAAATACGATCAGCTAGCATTTCTACAGGCGAGTATGGAGCGATCCACTGAGGTACAAGCGCGCACAATATGATAAATGCAATAATCAGTAATGCGCTATACCACATATAACGATTAGCAACTGCTTGCCATGACCACTTCTGAACGACATTAGATTGAGCTTGCTCTGCTTCCCAGTCTGCTGTTAATGTAGCGGATGGTGTGATCTGCTTCATCGATATCCTCCTTTCGATCTTATCTAAAATTAATTATGTGAGTGACCGCCGAATACGAGGATCAATATAGGTATACGAGATATCAACAAGTAAATTAATAACGACATAGAGAATAGCTGTAAAAAAGACAACCCCCTGTACTACCGGAATATCGCGCGCCATAATCGCATCCGCGAGAATACGTCCTATCCCTTGCCTTGAAAAAACAGTCTCAATAACTACCGTTCCTGCTAACATTTCTCCTATCTGCATACCGACTACAGTCACGACAGGAATTAAAGCATTGCGCAGTGCATGCTTATACAAAATGACATGACGAGAGATTCCTTTTGCCCGTAATGTAGTGATAAAAGGTTCACTTAGTACTTCTAACATACTATTGCGAACTATACGAATCACAAATCCTGCTCCAACGATTCCTAGCGTGATCGCTGGCAACACCAGAGTAGATATACCGTCAGAACCCATCGCCGGGAACCAGCCCAATTGAATCGAAAAGATTAAGATTAGCAAAATCCCTGACCAGAATGTCGGCATCGAAATACCAAATAATCCAATAGTACGAGCCAGTATATCGATCCACCCATTACGATGAACAGCTGACAATATCCCGAGGATCACACCGATCAACACTGCTATGCATGTACTCGCTAAAGTTAAGATCAATGTCGAAGGAAAATTCGCTATAATTTTGGGCAGTACTGGATCAGAATTGACCATAGATACGCCAAAATCACCACGTAACATATCTGCTAGATAATGACCAAATTGAATATAAAACGGCTGATCTAATCCTAATTGAATACGTAAATTCTCTATCATTTCAGGAGTGGCATATGTTGGATCTATCATGGATAGAACAGGATCACCCGGTAACAGGTAAAATATTGCAAATACCAGTGTTAATGATCCTAAAATAACCAGTAACGATGAAATCGTACGTGTAATAATCGTCTGTACCATGTATATCCTCCTTATCCTCCAATACGCACATCATTAAAAAGTGGATAGCCTAAATAATCAAATGAAATGCCCTGTACAGTCTGAGATGCCGCAACCGTATACGGGAAAATGTAGACAGGAATAATCACAGCTAGTTCGTTAATACGTTGTTGTATGTTGCGATAGATGTTGGCACGTTGATCTTTATCTTTTTCAACAGCGCCTTGTTCTAACCATTGATCGATTTGTGGATCAGAAAGTCCTGGCAGTGTAGGGCGTGCATATGGCTCAGCAGTATGATAGAAAGCCGATAATGCATTCGGATCAGAGTTCACCTGACTATTGCCATACAGATCATATTCTCCATTTTGATACACAACAGTAGCAATATCTTTAGTGATATTGACTTGTACATCAATACCGACCGCTTTTAGTTGCTGTTGAATCATCGCTGCAATATCATTTCGTTTTTCCCGATTAGGAGAGCCATCTACATATTTCAGGGTAAGACGTTGACCGTCTTTGACACGTATACCGTCTTGTCCTTTCACCCATCCTAGTTCATCGAGTAGATTATTGGCATGTGTCAGATCAGGTTGATTTGTATTTTCTAATGATTCATCATATCCTAAAATGCCCGGTGTTAGAGCAGACCATGCACGTTCATACGTCCCTAGATATAACGTTTTGACAATCGCATTGACATCAATAGCCGATTGGAGCGCTTGTCTTGCTTTGACATTATCCCATGGAGCATGACGCTCATTAATAAATAATGTATACGGTAACCCTAAGGTGTTAGCCTGAAGCAATTGTAGATCAGGGCTATTTTTTAATGCCAATATATTTTGTGGAGGGACAGTCTCTGCGGCAAGTACCTGCTTACTTTGTACACTACCGATTCGAGTCGCTTCTTCTGGAATGATCGAAAATGTTATTCCGTCTATATGCGGTGCACCTGTGTTTTTTACAGTTTCAGGTGCCCATGTATAATCAGGGTTCTTTTTCACAGCAATTGAAGTATTATCTTTCCAATCGACATATTGATAAGGCCCTGAACCCACTGGTTTTTTGCCAAATTGTTCGCCTTCTTGTTTGGCGGCAGTAGGTGATACTATCCCGAGCATTGCTTGACTGATATTCCCTAGAAAAGCTTCTGAAGGTGTCGACAGATTAACTTGAACAGTATACTCATCAATGACTTTAGACGATGTATACGGACGAATCAGTGCAAGTGCATTTGCCGCTTTGGTCGCTGGATCAATTACACGATCAAAGTTGAATTTTACCGCTTCCGCATTAAATGGTGTTCCATCATGGAACTTTACATCTTTACGTAATTTGAAAGTATACTTTTTACCATCTTTGGATACAGTCCACGACTCTGCAAGCCACGGCTTAATTGAACCATCGGCTGTCTGTACAACAAGACTATCATATAGGGTACGCATAACCCTTACCGATACTGCTAGACCACTTCGATGAGGATCAAGTGTATCCGGTGAAGTTGCTAATGCGTAAGTCAATGTACCTCCATTAGCAGTAGCTACGCTACCTTGAGCATTACTTTTCTCTACAACTCCACCACAACCGGATACTACCAGTGATATTGCGATTAGCAGACCACTTACAGTCAACCATAATCGGTGATGGGTATGATTTCTTTGAGTATCTGTCATAAGTTATTCCTTTCACCATATTATTAGGGATATTTGTAGAACCTCAGAATGTATAGATCAAGTGATGATATCAATACATACGTAGTGATTAAGCGAGCGCATCCAGTGCAAATTGAATATGCATTTTAGCTCCTAATAGCAATACACGTTCATCTATATCGAACTTTGGATGATGTAATGGATAAGCAGATGTTGCCTCCTGAGGACGGCATCCGATAAAAGCAAATACACCCGGGCGGTGCTGGGTATATAATGCAAAGTCTTCACCTGCAAGAAAAGGTTGCTCTAATTCCAGTACATTTTCTTTACCAAAAATAGGTTCTGCCGCTTGTATTGCTCGATCTACTGCGGACGCTTCATTATTCAGCACTGTGCCTGTACGCTGTGTAATCGTTGCTTTTCCACCATGCAGACAAGCGATACTATGAGCATAATCAGCGATAGCTTTAGTTATGCGTTCGACAGTTTCTGTGCGAAAGGCTCGAAAAGTGCCAGTCACTTCACTTTCGCCTGCGATCACATTTTTGACCGTTCCCGCATGTAGCGTTCCAAACGATAACACTTTGGCTTCTGTAGGATTGATCCCTGTCGTCATAAAAATCTGCATATCATTCACAAATCGTGCTGCCATAATAATCGCATCTGAAGATAAATGTGGCGCACTATGATGACCAGAAGTCCCTTGAAAATGAACTGCAAAATGGCAGGACGCCGCCATTGCTGTCTCCTTGTGTATACCGATACTCCCTACAGGAAGATCAGGCCAGACATGCATCGCAAAAGATTGAGACACTCCTTGTAAAATGCCATCTTCGATCATATCTCGTCCTCCGCTAATCCAGCGATCATCCAAAGGAGAACGAAGAGCCCCTTCTTCCGCAGGTTGAAAAACAAATTTGATCGTTCCCCGAAAATGCTCCCGATGATCGCTCAATACTTTAGCAGCTCCAAGCAACATGGCAGTATGAGCATCATGACCACATGCATGCATATAACCTTCACGCCGGGAAGCATACGCATAATCATGTTCTTCTTGAATCGGCAAAGCGTCAATATCAGCACGTAATAGGATCGTCTCACCATCTTCTGCTCCATGCAGAATACCAACTACGCCTTGACCAAAATGCTTGCCTACTCCGCTTTGTACTTCTAGCCCCCATTTGCGTAACAGCCCAATAATCAGTGTGGTTGTATGATCGACATCGAAAAGAACTTCAGGGTGAGCATGCAACTCGCGACGAATACGAATAAGGTCGGACTCAAGTGTGTCCGGCAAAGATAAAGCAACAGCAAGTTCACTCATCCTCCATGTCCTCCCTTTCTTTTTCTAATGTTGTTAATTCCTATCTACTTAATTGGTATTGTTACATAAATGTAGACTTAATCAGGCTCAAGGTCAATGAATTCGCTTATAGATAAGATTGATATAGATATAGAACATATCAATCTTATGGTTATAGCCAGTGAGATACAGTTCTTTTGAAAATAAAAAAAGCCCGTTCACCTTATACAGTGAACGAGCTTGGGGTAGATCTGTATTTCGTTTATACATTTATTTCTTCCGCTGATTTTACTTCATTTTGGTTATCTGCTTTGGTTATTTCTTTTTGATAAATGGTAGTACGATTTCTGCCTTCTCGTTTGGAAGTATACATAGCTTCATCCGCATGACTAATCAAATCATTTGGTGTTTTGCCATGTTCAGGGAAAGCAACTACCCCACTTGATACAGTGATCAATTCTCCTGAAGGACTCACAGTACCATGAAGCAATTCACGTAATCGTTCAGCGACAATATAAGCGCGGGTCACATTACATCCACGTAATAAGATTCCGAATTCTTCTCCACCATAGCGAAAGCATACATCTCCTTCGCGAGAGACATTACGCATCGTGACGGCTAGAAATTGCATGACTCGATCTCCGGTGAGATGACCATACGTATCATTGACTCGTTTGAAATGATCGATATCTAACATCACCATAGCAAAAGGTTCATCCCCGATACACCATGTTTCCAGCGTAGAATCAAAATTACGCCGATTAGCGAGACCGGTTAGACCATCAAGTGCTGTCTCATTTTTCAATTTCACAATATACTTCTGTAGTTGTCTGGTCGTAAAACGAATACTTTGATACAGCACTTTCACTTCATATGTCCCCGAGCGAATAGGCGGTAACGCTTCACTTTTCCAATCATCTACCATACGGTTGGAGTAATCTGCTAATACCTGCAAAGGACGCACAGCTAGATACGTAATAATCCAACCCGCAGCTAACGTAATCAATAACAAAGGTAACGATAACAAAATACTTTTTTGAAGTAATTCTCGCAGTGGAACACTTATCACCGATGCAGGTGTCTGTACAATTACACCCCAACTGCTTTTCATATTATAAGCATATCCTGTATAAAAGGTCTGGTTCTGCTGATCTGTAAATTCAATCTTACCAGCCAAGCCAGCCATCACTTTCCATACAGCTTCATCGGCAGCTTTATTCGATCCTACTAATTTTAGATTAGGATGGAAAATAATATTGCCTTTCGGGCCGACTGCATACACATAAGAGCCATCTGATGAATAATCTTGCTCCAGAATGCCTTGTAATACATTAGACTTCTGCAAATAAATCGTTCCGGCAATATAACCATAATATCGTTCTTGTTTGTCAAACAACGGGCTGGTCACTAATACAATCCATCTACCGTCTTTGCTCATAAAAGGCTCGGTAATATGAGGGATTTGAATTTCTAGTAGCGTATTGTTGATAGGTCCACTCAATTGTTGCCCTGCTTTGACGCCTGATGTTGCTGGTACTGTATTGTTTACGATCAAATCTTTATTTACAATAACAATCGAATTAAAATAATTTTTGTTATTCGTATACAAATCTTCTAACAAATCTTGATCGATTTTATTTTCACGTTGCCATATTGTAGCCAATGCATCTATACTTTCTTGCATCGTACCTAATATATTACCTGCCGCATTTGCAAGTTCAGTGGCATGCTGGTAATTATTATCTAAATAATTATTAATCAGGGCTTGCTTACTAACGATATAGGCCGAATAAATCGAGATAATCATCGTAAGTAAAATAGAGAAAACAATGATAGTGCTTACAATGGTGACAAGCCTGAATCCTTTTTTAGGATATAAACGCAATCGGACACCCCACCTGACAAATCAAATATTAATCAACTTTAATTTTAACACAACCTTTTTCACAAAAGAAAGCAAAAGACACTTTAAATCGTCTTTTGCTTTCTAGAATATTATAAAAAAAGGATTACGACCGTACTGTTTGTTCTTTACGGCTCGTTTTCATTTTAGATAACGTTTTATTGATCCAAATAGCTGCCTGTGCGCCTTCACCCATTGCAATATTAGCTTGCTCTGAATGTGCACCCAGATCTCCAGCAATCCAGACATTTTCAATATTACTCATTTTGGAACGCGGATCTGTCTCGATATGATGATTATGAATAGTCTCTACACCTAATTGCTCTGCAAGTTCTGAATTCACATGATTGCCTCCAAAAGCTATAAAACCACGCTCTGCTTCTATCACCTGACCGCCTTCTAACTCTACACTATGGATAATACCACCTTCGTGATAATTGACCATATCTACAGCCGATTCAATATACGATATTTCTTTTTCTTGTAGACGTTCCATCGTTTCTGGACGGAATGGCTTGGATTCATGATTGATATAGATAAGGTCTGAAGTACGCTCTGACAAAATCAAAGCCATTTGAGCACCAGCTTCACCTGCACCGATCACGACAGTACGGCGATCTTCAATCTCATATCCATCGCAGTCCGGGCATACATATACACTATACCCTAATGTTTCGACCAGCCCGGGTAAGCGTGGGAATCGATCGATCAAGCCTGTCGCTAGCAATAGGGTTCTAGCTTTATAACTTTCTCCTTGTGCTCCTTTAAGCAAGAAATGATCTTCTTCTTTTTTCGCTTCCAAAATGCGATCTTCATGAAATTGTACGCCTAATGGCTCAGCATGTTCCCGTCCAATTTTGCGTAATTCCTCTCCTGAGATTCCATCAGGAAAGCCAAGAATATTTCCGTAGTTCTGGCATAATGTTGAACGTCCATGCCCTGCATCGATGACCAGTACCTCATGAGCAGAATATCTTCCTAGCTGAATAGCTGCTTGTAATCCTGCTATTCCTCCTCCTACAATAATGCAATCGTATAAAGTATTATCACTAATCATCGTTGTTGACCTCCTTGAATTGATGTTGCATTTGATCACTTTTTTATCGTTAACGACCGCTTATTTCTGTTCATAACAAGACTAGATGGATAGATAAGAGTATGTTAATAAATGTTTGATACTTACTTACGATTAAAAAGATCGTATAAGATAATATGTAAACCTCTTATATATTATGAAACGCAATCGACTACATATTACAAAAAATCCTCTTCTTCTGTAGCCTAATATCTACAAGAAAAAGAGGATTTGATTTGTACTATTGTATTAATTAAGATCTGCTGGTGTTATTTCATATAAAGAACCGCTCATCATACCACCGAATCCACCGCTATTGTTCGTGCGGTTCATCCCATTCATTGGGCTGTTCATCGTAGCAGTAGGCACTTTAGCATTATTTGCACCGGAAAGGCTGTTTTGCAACACCGTACTTGTAGTATCCTGCCACTCTTCTGTTGGAATTTCGGTACCATGTTCTTTGATCCATGTGATGATCTCATTCGATTCTCCACCACGACCACCGATCCCATTAATCATAAAGTATTTTATTTCTCCTTTACTAATCAATGCTTTCAAAGAATCAACTGTCAGAATCGGGTCACTTCCACCGAATCCGCCCATTGCCATAACAGGCTTACCGGTCTGAATAATATACGGAGCGGCTGAACTGGCATTCGATACAGCAAATAGATATTTTTCACCTGTATTGTGTTGAGTTACATATTGTAATAATTTTTCATTGGCTGTTTGATACATTCCACCGCGATTAGGTGTTCTTGCAGGTGCTGTATTAGTATTCTCTGAAGGCAAAGTATTTTCGGTAGGTGTCATCGTAGTATCCGGGTTAGTAGGTCTTATAGAAGCGTTACTGCCTCCTGCACCTATCATATTAGGAGGATTGCCACCGAATCTACCGAACCCTTCCTTAACTTCAGGGCCGCCAGCTGGTATTGCTACATTGCCAGAAGCATTAACAATCGAAAAAGAAGACCAGTATAATGGAGTCAACATCAGTAATATGATTGCTCCAGAAGCGAGATATAACTTGTTCGCTTGAAGAATAGAATCTTTTTTGCCAATCAGTAAGCCTATCGTTAGTACCAGTCCTACACCACCAATAATATAAAACCATGCAGAACCGATAGTCGCATTAAATGGATAGATGACATACATTTGAAAAGCTGTAGTGACAGCCACGTTAATAGGTAAAAGCCACGATAACCATCCACGCCCTTCACGATAATATCTCCATTGAGCCATAAAACCTGTTGCAGCAAGTACAGCTACAGGTGGAGCTAACATAATCAGATAATATTGATGGAAAAATCCTGCAATACTAAAAAATCCAGCTACAGGCAATAACCACATTACCCAGAATATACTATCAAGGTACTCTGGACGGCGCCATGTGTTTCGGCGTACTCCTGCAAATAAAGCGATTAACGATACAATGGCAAACGGCAATAATAGACTTGCTTGACCGGATAGACTGGATTGAAATAACCGAAGCGGGCCTGCATCTCCAATATTGAACATTTTTCCTGTATTTCGATTCCCTGTCGGAGGAGACATTTGGCTATTGGTCATGCCTGTTATCTGGTTGTTGCTATTACTGGTAGTCGGGGGAGTTGTAACTTGCGCTGTATTCTCTTCTGGTGATAGTACAGACGTCTGTCCTGTTAAGCGATTAAGCCCGTTATACCCAAAAGCCAGTTCCATGACAGAGTTCGTCAGACTACTTCCTTCATAAGGTCGTTCACTTGCAGGTACACTATCGACAATCATTGCCCATGAGACCGAGATCCCTGCGAGTAATACTGTTCCTATCGCAAGCACCGATAGTTTTTGCTTCCAATTCACTTGATAAGCCAGTAGATAAAATACATATAAAGCAGGCAGAATCATATACGCTTGTAGCATTTTCACATTAAAAGCAACACCGATCATAGAGAAACCAGCGATAATCCACAGCGCTTTCTGTTGCTTTACACCTTTAAGTAGCATCCATGTCGCTAATAGTAAAAAGAATACCAATAGACTATCTACATTGTTGGAGCGTTGTACTGCTATTGCTACAGGAGTAACGGCCATCATTAGCGCTGCAAGCCGTGCTGTATTCACTCCAAAAGTAGGCTTAACGATCAGATAGATTAATCCAACCGATCCTACACCTGCAAGTGCCATAGGCAAGGTGACGCTCCATCCATGCACTCCAAAAATAGATGCAAATAACGTCTGCACCCAGAACGCTACAGGAGGCTTATCAATCGTCACAAATCCACCGGGATCGAACGAAGCATAGAAAAAGTTGTGAAAACTTTGAAGCATACTTGTTACTGCCGCTGTATAGTAGGCATTGGCGTTTCCATTTTCCCAAATCTTCCACACATTTAGAAAAGCAGAAAGGATTAAAATCAAAATCAGCGGAATATCTATTCTTGATCGTGATTTTGATAGACTGCTTGCTCTTACTTCCATAGGTATTCCTCCCCAATCATCCATCATTCAGATATACTTTTTATGTAGATTTCATTTTGGCGCATTAACCTTAAATTTAGATCATGAATTACTTAAAAAAAGATTAAATATGCAATTTCTGATACATCTGGCATCTGAAAATATACGTTTACTGTTTATATTGTTATGCACAAAAAAGAACCTCCATACTCACTACGATGTGAGTTGGAGGTTAAATGTTGTATTTATAGCAAGGGGGGATTTGCTAAGAACAAGGACAAATAAGGGTTAGTGTTGGGCAAACATATGCGCAAATGCTTGAGCTAGCCAAGCATTAATATTCATTAGTATTGAGTGTTACCACTTTCCGTAATGTTTTTCACACCGATAAATTTAGTGCCTACATTATGGTAACGAGTATTAGTCATTTTCACTGTACTGGTAGAACTATCTGTACGAAAAATCGCTTCTTTCATATCAGAAATATCGCAATTGTCGATCGTTACATTTACTTTAAATGTACTTCCGCCCAATTGACGAATAAATTTACCTGCTTTGGAACCTTTAAAGTTGCTTACTTTGAACGTAGAAGCTGCATTGATCTGGAACATTTTATCATCACCATTGGTAGCCGAACCACCTTTAAGAGTAACTGTTCCACTTTCTTTGATCGTCATTGCATCTTCACCGATATCTTCCCAGACAATGTTCTCCAGAGTAGCGTTCCCATAAGTATGTACGCCATCAGCCGCTGGATAACCAAGTACTACATTTTTCAATGTACCTCCATTTTCAACGCGGAAAATAGGTTTTTGACCTTCTTTTTGACTGCCATCTCCAAGAGCACTTCCTGCGATGAAGCGTGCTCCTTTGCCATCATACACTTCGCCTGCTTTGACAACGATTGTAGTGTTAGTGACACCGGCTGCTTCTACTGTAGTTGTTGGTACAGCAGTTGTCGGCACAATTGTTACAACTGATACTAACATCGTAGCCGCTAATACCGTTGTTACCCATTTTTTCATCCAAAAATCGCTCCTTTTGAATACATTTTTTTAAACCTGTTACTTAAAATGTAATTTATCAGGTTTAAGTTAACAATATCATTTGGAGTATAATTTTTCCATATGAATATAACGAAACCTTTTTGAAAATAATATGCAAAATATCGAAAAATTATCCATCAATAAATACAGCTTCTTCCCTATTTAATATTTAGAAAAACCAATAGAAAATTCCTTTTAATACCATATTGTAAACTATACTTTAGCTCAATAACTTGTTGTACCCAAAAAAAGAGAAGCCTTATATTACAAGGCTTCTCTTTTTTTGGTGTTATTATTCTTTATCAAAAAAGAAATGTTCGGCTGATACTTGATCGCCTTCGATCGTAATTTTACCGTAAGAGTATCTTGGTTCACGACGCTTGTCTGTCGGTGATCCTGGATTGAATAATAGGATATCTTCCCGTATCTCAGATAAAGGCGTATGAGAATGCCCGAATACGATGATATCGACAGCTTCATTAGGAAAAGTGTTAAACGCTCGATCCGGCGTTGTACCTCTCCATCCATCTCCATGAACCAGACCAATTCGCTTGCCAGCAACCTCTATTATTTTCTGCAATCCAAGTCGTTCTACAATATCGTCTCCATCATTGTTACCTGCTACTGCTTCGACAGGAGCCAATTCAGATAACTTTTCATACACCCACCAATCACAGAAATCTCCTGCATGTACAATAAGGTCTACCCCTTGCAACCCTTCTAATAAATGAGCTGGCAGATAACGATTACGACTAGATATATGTGTATCGGATACAATGCCAATAATCAATTAGTTCCCCTCCTTACTCTGATAAGCGAGACGACGTTCATCTCGATCGGTTTCACTAAGCTTAGGACAAGAGAAACAATAATCTCCATCATCCATACGATGATACAAGCAACAAGCGCTTTTTAACGGAATCGATTGATCTCCTTGAATACTGGTCGTATAACGAGTGGGTATATGGAGCGGATTGCGTGATAAGCCAAACGTTTCCGCTTCCATTTGTGTTGTCACATAGTGATGATCTTCTTTAATCTGCTCTACAATCGTTGTCGATGAAGCTTCTTCTTGCCATGCTTGAATAAAATAATTAAACTGACTTGGGAATTGCCGCCAGAATACACGGGCATGAGCGCCTGTGACCGCCGATATTGCTTCGATCAAAGGACGAAGCGTTTGTTGATACAACTGTTTGAGATGAGTCTGGCGAAATAATTCTCGCTCCGCAGAAGCACCGGGCCCTTGCTCTTCACTCCACTGCTGAATCCGAAATGCAAACTGACAATATCCATTACTTTCGTACATATCCATCGTTAGATTTTCTAAGTCTAATGCGATACTTCTATTATAAAAGGAAAGATAATATTGCTCTGCCAAAGCGATGCGACCTAACCAGGAACAGAAAAAGGTTCCTGCTGGCTCTGTATCCGGTGCTTTTAGCAAAGGAGCATAGAACTGTAAAAACTTCTTCATGCCTTCTACTGTACTCAATTCTGCAAAAGAAGCGCTATATATGGCATCCGGATGTGGTTCCATTATGAGATAAAATTTAGCTTTTAACATATCACGATCCAAGCTAAGCTCCATACTTCCCAAACCCTTCCTTTATTAAGATTCATTATCATTTATCCTATACCAATCTCTTCGATTCTTCAAATCAACATTAAAAAAGACAGCCCTTGAATAAAGGACTGTCTTATAACGGAAGGTATAACTATGATTTGATTAAGAAGAAGATTTCGATTCAACCGGTTGCTTTTTGGTGCTTACAACAGATTCTACAGCCGCTATACGGCGATCTTCAGGCTGTCCGGTTGCTTGAATTTTTCTGACTTTGTGAAGTACTTCTTTGTTCGGTAAGTAATGAAGAGATTTGATATAACGGATCGTTTTGGTTTTGGCACGCATAACGATTGAATGCGTCTCTGCACGATCATCGGCCAGATAACGAACACCACCCAGGATTTCACCAGGCGTTACACCTGTTGCGGCAAAAATAACATCGTCGGTGCCGATCATATCCTGCATCGTAAGAATCTGGTACGGATTTTCGATACCCATTGCCTGACAGCGTTCAAACTCCGCTGCATTGGCTGGCATCAATCTACCTTGTAGTTCACCACCAAGGCAGGATAGTGCAGCAGCAGCCAGTACACCTTCCGGTGCGCCTCCTGATCCTAAGTAAAGATCAATCCCTGCTTCGGGGAAAGCAGGAGCCATAGCGCCTGCTACATCGCCATCGCTGATAAATTTGATCCGAACGCCTACTTTACGCAATGTTTTGATAATACTTTCATGACGATCACGATCTAATATCATAACCGTGATATCCGCCATATTTTTACCGAGTGCTTTGGATGCTTTATGCAAAGTCACATCGACAGGATCTTCAATACTGAGCTTGCCTACTAATGCAGGGCCTACAGCTAATTTCTCCATATACATATCAGGAGCGTGCAGAAGGTTACCTTTATCGGCTACAGCAATAACCGAAAGTGCATTATTCAACCCCTTCGCCACAATGGCTGTTCCTTCTAACGGGTCTACTGCTACATCTACTTCTGGTGAATCTGTGTTTCCCACTTTTTCTCCAATATACAACATCGGAGCTTCATCCATCTCACCCTCACCGATTACAACAGTACCGTTAATCGATACAGAGTCGAACATCGCACGCATCGCTAGTGTAGCCGCCTCGTCTGCGCTGTTCTTGTCACCGCGTCCCATCCAGGGAGCCGAAGCCAATGCCGCGACTTCTGTTACTCTTACAATTTCCAATGCCATCTCGCGTTCCATGTCTTCCACTCCTTTAATTGGGATTTCAAAGATAAATGTTGTTTACTAGAGCATATAATATCACTATTTCAAACAAAAATGTTGTTTTTAACGAAAATAATCTTCTAAAACAAATTTATATGTTTGATAAATAAATATTATAAAGTTTTTAAAAGTACATTATAACTGATAAACAACATATTTCTTGAATACAGAAATTAAATCTGTGTTTTTAATTTCATTTTATATAAATAACCACATTTCAATGAATGAAACCAAAAAAAAGAAACAGCAAACAATCTCTAAGAGATCATTTACTGCTTCTTTATTTATGACGATTGGAGATTAGTTGATACCAACAGCGCTCAACGAATTTTTAACAGCTGTTGTTTGAGCAGAGTTTGCACCATACAAATCTGTAGATGCTTGGATCATTGCAGAACGGTAAGCAGAGAAGTTAGAGCTAGAAGTCAAGTAGTAGTTCAATGCACGGTATACGATTTGGATCGCTTGTGAACGACCGATACCTGTTGTATTTACTCCACCAAATGTTCCACCTTGCGCTAACAAGTAGTATGCTTTGTTCGGAATACCACTGTTTGTGTGTACGCCACCGTTATCACTGGATGTATTTACATAAGCAGACATTGAAGCTGGTTGTCCACCTTTAGCAGGGTTATCCATGTAACGAAGAGCATCACCAGAAGTACCTGGAGTATAGATTGCATCACCGATCAACCAGTTTTTACCTTCGATCGTGTTACCGAACATATCAGAGATTGCTTCATTCAAAGCACCGGATTGACCATAGTATTCAAGGTTAGCTGTATACTCGGTTACACCGTGAGTCAATTCATGACCTACAACATCCAAGTCACCAGACAATGGAACGAATGTAGAACCGTCGCCATCTCCATAGACCATTTGCGTTCCGTTCCAGAATGCATTGTTGTAGTTAGTAGAGTAATGAACGGTAGATTTAAGAGCTAGACCATTACCATCAATACTGTTACGTCCAAAGTTAGATTTGTAGAAATCATATACTCTTTCTGCGTAAGTATGAGCATCTACAGCAGCAGGATCATTAAATGTACTGCTTGTGCTGGATACTGTTGATCCTGGCAAAGTACTACGGTTAGCTGCCGTATATGTTTGTACACCTTTTCCACGTGTACTATCGATTAACAAGTTGCTAGAACCAGATACAGTTGTTGTGAACGACTTCGTATCGCCCAATACCCCTTTACCTGTTCCTGTAGCATGCTCAATCAAGTCATATTGGAACAAGATTGAACCATCTTTAGCATCGATAAAGTAACGTGTACGAAGTGGTTCAGGAGTAAGTACGTTTACTTCAGTTACATAAGCTAAGCTAGCTTTATCTTCTGGAGCATATACATACAATTTAGCACTTGGTGCTTTTTGAGCTTCACCTAATGAACCAATTTTAGAAGCAGCATCTTTTTCAGCAATTTTGATTGCTTCAGAAGCGCTAATTTTTGGAGTTACAGCTGCTTTTGCATCTTTAGCATCGCTTAATTTACCGTAGACATCTTCAACTACGCTACCCAAGTACAAAGATACATTTCCTGTTTTATCAAAGTGCAATGTTTGTTCTGCACCGTATACAGGAACGCCTTCGTAGATTTGGTTGATGCGATAATGTTCTGTACCTGTAGAGGAATCTGCTTGACGTTTAGTAATATCAAAAACTTGTTGTGCAGTTGCTTGTTGATCTCCGGCAATTGTACGTTTTTGTCTGTCCAAGAATTTCCATACTTTTGCATCACCAGCCAATCCGCTTGTTACCAAAGTAGATTGTGTAATTACTTGTGGAGTGTAATCTCCTAATGGTGTTACTTCATTAGCAGAAGCAGCAAAAGCTGGAGCCTGAGCACCAATCAACAAACTACCGGCAAGTATAAATCCAAACGTCTTTTTCAAAGTATTCTCCCCTGTTCACTTGGTTTTTTGGTATTGCCTAATAACAACTTTTTGTGCTTTTTCTTCTAAGTACCTGTGAGCCTTTGCCAAAATTCAATGATAGCATTCGTATCGAACGCTCAAGCGCCAGCTACAAACTGCGGGCAACATCTACAACAACAATCAGTAACCGGTACCCCTCCTTTTGGACGCTCATATTTTACCAAATAAATCATTTTGTGGATTTCTTCTTGCGTCTGAAAGGAATCGTATCATGATTCCTAAAAAAAATAAATACCTTTTTAGATAAAAATATGGAAAAAGATGAAAATAGCTGATTTATCTGACATGAGCTGTACAGTTTAGTATCATTTGGAGAAAACTACCTTACTTTTCGCACGTAAAAAAGACTTAATTCTACTTTTCAGCAGTAATTAAGTCTTAATTAAATTCAGATTCACAAAAAGAGAAAAAAGGTTATAAGAATCAGGGCGCTTATAAACATATTTTTATCAATTTAACTGGAAATTATTTTGGTGTACTGGCTTATTTTTTAAAGACTACTAACTTAGTCTCTAACATTTCTTCTAACGCATACTTAATTCCTTCACGACCTATTCCACTTTGTTTTACTCCACCATATGGCATATGATCGACACGGAATGATGGAATATCATTAACGATCACTCCACCTACTTCTAATTTCTCAGCCGCTTGAAATGCTGTTGACAGTTGTTGTGTGTAGATCCCTGCTTGCAATCCATAATTAGAACGATTGACTTCACGAATCCCTTCTTCCATATCTGCTACAGGATTGATCATCACAATAGGAGCGAATACTTCCTGACAAGCGACACGTACCTCGGGATTCACTCGTAACAAGACAGTAGGTAAAAGAAGATCTTCTTCTATTGTACCTCCATACGCAATCTCTGCTCCTTGAGATACGGCTTCTTCTATCCATTCTATTGCTCTTGTCTGTTCTTTAGGTGCGATCATAGCAGACACATCAGTATCTTCATTCATCGGATCACCTAGCTTCAGTTGACGCGTTGCTTGGACAAATTGATCTACAAAATCCTCAAAGATGTCTTGATGTACATAAATACGCTGAATAGAAATACAGACTTGTCCCTGATTGCCAAATGCACCGGAGACGGCACGCTGAATCATTGCAGGAATATCGGTATCACGGTCAATAATCAGTCCCGAGTTAGAACCTAGCTCTAATGTTACCTTTTTAAGACCTGCTTTGGATCGAATCGAGATGCCTACTGCCGGGCTACCTGTGAATGACAATACTTTGACACGTTCATCGGTTACGATAGCATCCCCTACCACTTTGCCATCCCCTGTTACTACATTCAGTGCTCCCGCAGGTAAGCCAGCTTCTTGTAATAATTCTGCTAATAAGAAAGAAGATAATGGAGTCTGCTCCGCAGGTTTCAATACCACTGTATTTCCGGCAGCAAGAGCAGGTGCTACTTTGTGTGCAACCAGATTCATAGGGAAGTTAAATGGAGTGATCGCCCCTACCACACCTACAGGCTCTTTGACCGTATAAGCGATTCGTCCTTCTCCACTTACAGAAGCATCCAGTGGAATCGTTTCTCCATGAATCCGTTTGGCTTCTTCTGCGGCAAATTTATACGTTTCTACTGTACGTCCTATTTCTGTTCGAGCAGCTTGTAGCGGTTTAGCACCTTCAAGTGCTATCAATTGTGCTGCTTCTTCTGAACGTTGTTCTAACAGCCGTGCTAGATTTTCCAAAATAGATGCGCGTTGGTGTGCTGGCATAGCACGCATCGTTGCTCTAGCTTCATAAGCAGCCGCTATAGCCTGCTTGGTTTCTTCCTCATTAGCTTCGGCAACTTCCGCAATAAGGGAACGATTGTATGGAGAATATAAAGGCGTATAGGACTGAGCTGTAACCCACTCCCCGTTAATATATAAATGTTTTTTATCCATAATGTTCTTCCTTTCTTCATTCAAAATAAAGCTACGCTGGAAATAAGCGCTCCTACTCAATACCCTTTTTTACAACAAAGTATGTTTATTTATTTTATATTCAGCAAAATAGGGTCTTTTATACTAAATAAATTACGACTATATTCGACAATTAATATTTGTTTATTTATTTTTTAGATAACTATACATTTTTTAAAAAATTTGCCGAAATATAATTTGTTACAACAATAAAATGTTAATAAATGCTTTTATTCAGGGATTTATAGGTTTTTTTCTAGTTACCATTTTAATATTAATGTTTGCTTAAAAATACATTAAAATACATTTAATGAAAAAATGTTTAAAAATCTATCGACATATTCGACAAAATGTGAGATATTTACATTACTTAAAAACCAAGACTTATTAACTACTAATTATTAATGGAATGAGATGAAGCTGATGAAACATTTAAAAGTACAAACCAAAATTATAAGCTTAACGTTACTCAGTGCATTGTTTATGATTATCGTTGGATTTGCAGGTTACAAAACAACGGATCTTATGTCTACCGAATCCAATGAAATGTATAACCAGAATGTCCGAGCCATTAGTGATGTAAGTCAGATCATTATTGATAATAGAACAATTGAAGCAGCATTACTTGAATTTATTATTACTACAGATAAAGATCGCAATGCAGCATTAGACTCTACGATCAAAGAACGTTTGACCCAAAATCAAACTTTATATACAGATATGAGTACGATCACTCTTACTCCAGAAGCAACCAAGCTCTATGATACTTACAGCAAGTCACTTACAGATTACACTTCCAAAATTGAAGAAGTACTCCAAAATGCATCACAAAATAATAACACTGAAGCTTACCGTATCTTCCAAACCGATGTCGAACCATTACGCGTTAGTATGAATGATACAACCAAAGCACTAAATGCTTTACTAAAAAAAGAAGCACAAAACAATAATGAACAAGCTATACATCTAGCATCTGTTGCCAAATTCGTATTGATTATTGTATTTGTTGCTGGTGCTCTAATCTCTGCTCTTGCAGGTCTTTGGATTAGCCGTATAATCAGTCGTCCTCTCAAACAGTTACAACAATTAATGGGTAGTGCTGGTGAAGGTGATCTTACCGTTAACGGTTCTTATCAATCTCGTGATGAAATTGGACAAGTGACCACTTCATTTAATGCGATGATGACTAATGTAAGAGATATTATCCGTAAAGTTGATGAAAGTGCGATGACGTTATCTGCTTCTTCAGAAGAATTAACAGCAAGTGCAGATCAGACAGCCCAAGCAGCAGAACATATTGCAGTAGCTACCAATGAAATGTCTACCGGAATCGAATCTCAAGTCGAATCTGTTAACCAGGTCAACCAATCAATCGGCTTGATGTATGAACGTATGGGTCATGTAGCAGCGATAAGTAACGAAGTTAATCAAATGACAGAACAAATGAATGCTGATGCCAAAAATGGACTAAGCGAAGTTACCGAGATTACCCAGTTAATTCAAGGTATCGCTCAAGATATGCAAGATAATCTAGCCGTTATGACTAATTTGAATGACAAATCCAATCAGATTAGTATTGCTTCATCTGCAATTCAACAGATTGCACAACAAACGAATTTGCTTGCTCTTAACGCTTCGATTGAAGCGGCTCGTGCAGGTGATGCAGGTAGAGGATTTGCGGTAGTTGCTGAAGAAATTCGTAAACTTGCTTCCAGTACAGCGGATTCTTCTACATTGATCTCTAATATGGTTCAGTCTATTCAACATGATAGTCATATGGCGGTTGAACAGGTTCATAAGTCTTCAGATAGTATTCAAAGTACAGTAGCTAGTAGTACTCGTGTAAACACAGCATTTGAAGCGATTCAACATTCTGTTAGTAATACAACAGAGAAAATTATTCGTACAGGTTCTTTGATTCAAGAAGTTGCTAAGCAATCCGAGACGATTGCAGAAGCTATGGGACATGTAAGTGCAATATCAGAAGAAAGTTCTGCGGGTATTCAACAGACAGGCGCTGCAAGTGAAGAGCAATTGTCTACAATGGAAGAAGTCTCAAGTGCAGCACGTTATTTGGCTGATTTAGCTGAGAACTTACAAACAACTCTTGCCCGCTTCAAAATATAATATATATTCAGTCAGGAGAAAACAGCATGAGAAATTGGAAAGTTAGAACTAAAATCATTACGCTTATTGTAGTAAATCTACTCGTTTTAGTGATGTTAAGCGCTACAGGCACATTAATGACTAATCAAATGTCCAAAGTCGCTTCAAATATGTACGAAGTCAATATGCGCTCTCTTACGATTATGGATCAAATTATTATGAACTATGGTGATAATGCCGCTAGCCTTCTTGAATTAATGCAGACGACTGATCCAACCGTTAATAAAAGTTTGATGAATCAAATTAATGTCACTGCGGCCAATAATAAAGAACAATTTGAAATGATGGGACAAATGACACTGAGTCCTTCTAATCAAAAGTTAGCTGCTGAACTGGTTCCGTTAGCAACAGCATTTTCAGAACAACGCGATAAAATTGCCGCATTAGCAGCCGCTAACCAGAATCAGCAAGCTTTTCAAGCCTATGCGAATCTTAATAGCCAACGTACTCAACTAAACGAAGTATTGAATGCTATGCGTACTAATCTTATTGATGAAGCAGGCAATGCCAAAGTAGCTGCTGATCAACAATATAGCCAGTCCCAATGGATTACAGGTATTCTATTTGTAATAGGATTGATTATCTCCCTACTACTAGGTGGTTGGATCGTACGCTTGATTGTACGTCCTCTCAACAATGTAACACAATTAATGACTAATGCTTCAGATGGTGATCTTACAGTTCATTCCGATTACGCATCCCGAGATGAAATTGGTCAATTGTCTGCTGGATTCAATACTATGATATCGAGTATTCGTGAAATTACGAAAAAAGTAGACGAAAGTGCAATGACTCTCTCTGCTTCATCAGAACAATTAACAGCTAGTGCTGAACAAACAGCCAAAGCTTCTTCCCATATTGCTACTTCTTCTGGTGAATTATCAACTGGATTCGAATCTCAAGTCGAAACGGTTAACCAGGTAACGAATGCAACAAATGAAATGACCGATAAAATGAAACAGTTACAAACAAGCAACAAAAATGTTCAAGCTCTTACGAATCATATGGAAGAAACCGCTGGTAATGGAATTAGTGAAGTGCAAGAAATTACTCATTTGATCAATAATCTGGCAAGTAATATTCAGGATAACTTGAATGTATTGACTAGCTTGAACCAAAAATCAGATGAGATTGGATTGGCTTCACAAGCGATTCAACAAATTGCCAAACAAACCAACTTGCTTGCTCTAAATGCTTCAATTGAAGCGGCTCGTGCAGGTGAATCTGGACGTGGATTTGCAGTCGTTGCGGATGAGATTCGCAAACTTGCAGAAGGTGCAGCACAATCTTCTACGCAAATTACAGCATTGATCTCAGACGTACAATCAGAAAGTCAAAAAGCAGTCGAACAAGTTCATACGTCTGTAAGTAATGTACAAGCCGGGGTTCAAAGCAGTGAACGCGTGAATGTAGCGTTTGAAGCGATTCGTCAAGCGGTTGCGGATACTGTAGAACAAATCGGTGGCACACGTTTGATGGTTGGATCTATCACTGTACAATCTCAACAAATCTCTGAAGCGATGGAACATTTAAGTGCTCTATCTGAACAAGGCTCAGCAGGTATTCAAGAAATGAATGCTGCGAGTGAAGAACAATTATCAACCATGGAAGAAGTATCTGAATCTGCTCGTTACCTCTCTTCACTTGCTGAAGATCTTCAACAACTATTAGCTGGATTCAAACTTTAATTTGCAACTTGCTTTGGTTACGCTTTGATTTCTTTTTAACTGTCTGCTTTATTATAAAAAGGAAGCTCTCTACAAGATGATGTAGAGAACTTCCTTTCTTTTTTTATTTCATATATTTAGAGAACAGTTCGCCTGCTCTTTTCGCAAATTCTTCAAGATCGATATTCGTTTTACCTAGACGTGAATACCAATTTTTGACCGTATCGAGTACCCATGACGGAATACTTTTCCCGGATATCCGACTATAAAATTGATAATATGCCCATACGAGATGATCCCAGCGCTTATCATCACCTTTTTGAATATATTCAGACACATCAATTACTTTAGCATGTCCATTTTGTACAATTACATTTTTTAAATGAATATCCCGCGGATTCAGACCAATGCTACGTACATACTCTCTAGCAGCTTCTACATCCAAAATGACTTGCTCGGGAACTTCAATCCCTTGTAACAAACAATCTTGTAGTGTCGGCCCTTCTTCATAACTCATTACCAGATAGTTCGTACCTCTACCATAGCAGGTCGGAAAATAAGGTGAACCTGCTAATCGCTCATATACAAATACTTCAGATTGAATTTTATCAATCGCTTCCGGTGTAAACAGCTTAAAGGCATACTCAGGAACTTGATCATACGTAAATACAGCCGCATCTGTTCCTATCCCTATACATCGTGCTCCATCTGCATAACCAGATATAACTACCGGATCATTATCATCACTACCACTGACACCTATGCGGCGTAATGCTTCTTCTGCTACTCTCCAATCGGATACCATCCAGATTGCCCCTCTCTTACCTCACATCAACCGATAACGGATTCATAATAAATATATCAATTTATACAGTATTCTAGACCATTTTTTTAAAGAAACCAAATTTTATTTTTGGATATGGAAATTTATACATTTATACATTTTGTTTTCTTTGTGAATAGATTCCTGTAAAATAGATAAGACGGATCATAAAATGATTCTTTGACACATTTTTGTATTTGAAATGGAGGAATTTATCAATGTCAGATTTTCAGAGCAAATTAGAACAGTACGCCGAACTTGCGGTACGTGTCGGTGTTAATATACAGCCAGGTCAGCGTTTGGTGATCAATGCTTCGATTGATGCTGTTGAATTTGTACGTGTAGTGACCAAAAAAGCATATGAAGCTGGTGCTGTTCTTGTTAAAGTCAATTGGAGTGACGATCAAATCGCACGTATGCGTTATGATCTGGCTCCAGATGAATCATTTGAAATTGGTCCAAAATGGTATGCTGCTGAAATGGAAGAACTTGCAGTAGATGGCGGAGCGATTTTGCATGTCGTTTCAGATGATCCTGATTTGCTCAAAGGAGTTAATCCAGAACGCATTTCTACTTATCAAATGACAGCAAATAAAGCATTAGCTAAATATCGTGAATATGTACAATCTGAAAAATTAAGCTGGTCGATTGTTGCTGTACCTTCAGAAGCTTGGGCTGCTAAAGTATTCCCTGATGTGGCTAAAGAAGAGCAAGTATCTGCTATGTGGGATGCGATCCTCAAAGCAGTACGTGTAGGTAATGGCGATGCGATCGAAGCATGGGAAAAACATGTTGAATTATTAAATACCAAATCCAAATATCTAAACGATAAAGCATACAAACAATTACATTATGTTGCACCTGGAACAGACTTAACGATTGGACTTCCTGAAGGTCATCTATGGGCAGCAGCAGAAAGTACAAGCGAGCGTGGATTTACATTTATGGCAAATATGCCAACAGAAGAAGTATTTACAGCTCCACTGAAAAGTGATGTTAATGGCTATGTAAGTAGCACTAAGCCATTAAGCTATGGTGGTAACATTATCGACAACTTCAAATTAACATTCAAAGACGGTCGTATTGTAGGTATAGAAGCACAGCAAGGACAAGATACATTAGAACGTCTGGTAAGTATGGATGAAGGTTCTCACTATCTTGGTGAAGTTGCATTAGTGCCTCATAAATCACCGATCTCTGAGTCCAATATTCTTTATTACAATACATTGTTTGATGAGAACGCTTCGAATCACCTTGCGATCGGTAGTGCATACGCATTTAACTTGATCGGTGGTAAAGAATTGTCTCGTGATGAATTGAATGAACGTGGACTGAATAACAGCCTTACTCATGTCGACTTTATGATTGGTTCCGGTGAAATGGATATCTATGGTATCACTAAAGACGGCGAAAAAGAACCTGTATTCCGTCAAGGCGAATGGGCATTTTAATCGTATTTCTTTGATTATCTATCCGTAGTGTGTTCATTCATATGAATAACGATAAAAGACCTGTCATTTGTGATATGACAGGTCTTTTATTATAATTATTTCAGCTCATTTTTTTCACAATACATAGAACCGAAGATATTTTAGAGTCGAAAGGAATGAATATACGCTATGCAATATTATGTTTTGGAATATCAGTATCCACGCAAAGGATTTATTTCAGGAGGAGCTACATTTCTGCCTGCATTAGCTGAATATTACGATCCAGACCACACAGAATTACCGACACATACGACTGCTGAAGTCATCTTGGATTCTAACTTGAGAAAAATGGATGTTGATTTTTTCTATACGGGTAATAGAGCTACTGTTGTATCCGATGCATGGAAGCAACTGCTAGAACAATGGAACGTAGTCGCACAGTTTATCCCTGCACAGATATACTATTATAATCATGAGCCTGTACCGGGAACATACTGGATTGCTCATCGATTAAAGTCTCTTGATTGTGTTGATTACGAACAATCTCAATATGCTGGCAAAAAACTGGTTCTACGCTCTATCGAGCAACCGCCACGCCGCATAGCCAAAGGGTTTGAGCAAATTATATTAAATAAACAAAAAATCAAACAAGATGAATTTTTCACACTGAAATATACATACATTTCGAATCCAATCATTTCTGAGACGCTATATCAAGAGATCCAAAAACACAAATTAAAAATTCATGCAACACCGATTGAGCAGTTCAGACCATAACTTTTCGATAATACTCAATACCGATCGATCTTTGTTAATTCTTCATCCGGCTCATTCGTCGTCCACATACCAGTGCAAGCATCCGTACATCATGCATTAATGCGGCATATTCTTCTGTTGATAAAGCTTGAGTCGGTGTAGGATAGGTGCTGGCTTGATTATTTTCAGCCGTAGACTTCAATTCTAATAATAATCCATCAGCTCCTGCTGCTACACAGGCTTTTGTCAGTGAGTTAAGGGTATTTCCATTAGAGATACAATGTACAGGATAAGCAATAACAGGTAGATGAGTTAATTGACGCAATTCTGGAATCGCAGCTATATCTAGCGAGTTATATTGTATATTTTCAAAAGGACACATACTTCCTTCACATAAAATAATATTGGGATTACCATGAGATAATAGATATTCAGCGGCTCCTAACAAATCTTCATACGAATCTTGATGACTACGCTTCAAAATAATCGGGCGCTTCACACTACTTAATCGGCGTAATAATAATTGATTACGTAATAAACGAATATCAATAGCAATCAAGTCCGCATATTCTTCACATATTTTCAATTGTTCATGAGCTGTTACTTCGAGCATTGTCAATAGTCCATATTGATTGGCTACACGTTGTAATGTACTCATTTTACGAAATGGAATGCCTTCATTCTGCTCTTTCCAATGACCGGCGATGATTTGTGCTCCTGAACGACTAATTGCAGCGGCATCTTGCTCCATTTCGATTCTTGATTCTGCTTCTGTCGACACAATCGCTACAAAGCGCCCACCACCAAACTGTACTTCTCCTATTCGAATAATACTGTCTGGTTGTTCAGGCTTGCGCAAAGATAATGTATAAAACGCATGGTGAAATGCGGGAAGAGAGATATTCATTTCAACGCTTCCTTTCAGAAATAATAATTCGAATAGCGATAATCATGTTTGATTTTCTTTCTCTAATTGAAAATGATTATCATTATCAAATTATAAGATGAACATATCGCTTTTGCAAGATCAGAGCACAAAAAAAGTGCAGACTCCGCGAGGAATCTACACTTTTTTTGATCAATGAGATACATATTGTTAACGGCTAGTCTACTGATTAATAACCTATTATGGTTTCAGTACGACTTTGATACAGTTCTCTTCTTTGCTATCAAATACATGGTAACCATGCTCTGCTTCATCCAAAGAAAGACGGTGAGTGATAATATCAGCAGCGCTGAACTGTCCTGTTTGAATTTGTTTGAACAACTCTGGCATATAGTGAACTACAGGCGCTTGACCCATTTTCAACTGAATATTACGTTCAAATAAGTGACCTAATGGGAACTGGTTGTAGTTCAATCCATATACCCCTGTTAATTGAATCGTACCGAATTTGCGTACTACATTACTTGCTAATTGGAAAGCTCCTAGTGAACCGCCTTGAATTTTCAAAGCTGTTTCTACTTTCTCGATCGTTGATTTCTCTGCATCTAGACCTACACAGTCGATAACAACGTCTGCTCCACCGCTTGTAAGTTCAATCAGATATTGATCTGCATCACCTACATCTTTGAAGTTAACCGTTTCTACATTATTAGTACGCTTCGCATGAGCTAAACGGTAATCGATATGATCGACAGCGATAACGCGTTTTGCTCCTTTTTGCCAAGCGAATTTTTGAGTGATTAAGCCGATTGGACCGCAACCAAGTACGATAACCGTATCGCCTTTTTTCACGCCAGCGCTTTCAACACTCCAGTACGCTGTTGGGATAACGTCAGACAAGAATAGCACGTCTTCATCAGGAACTTCCAAACTATCTGGAATAACAAATGGTAAGAAGTTACCATATGGTACACGTAAGTATTCTGCTTGTCCACCAGCGAATCCGCCATAAGTATTGGAATAACCAAACATTGCGCCTGTATCTTTTTCAGGATTCTCATTTGCATTATCACATTGGCTTTCCATTTCGTTTTTACAGAAGAAACATTCGCCACAAGATACGTTAAAAGGAATAATAACACGATCGCCTTTTTTCACTTTGGTAACTTCTGGCCCTACTTCTTCTACGATTCCCATCGGCTCATGCCCGATAACATAATCTCCATCCATACCCGGGATATTACCATTAAATATATGCAAATCAGATCCGCAAATTGCTGTAGATGTAATACGGATTAGAACATCATCTTGTTTTTGTAACTTCGCATCTTCTACCTCTTTGACTTTAACTTTACGCTTACCTTGGTATGTTAGTGCTTTCACATTAATTCTCCCCTTTCAAATTTTAATGTTGCTAGTTTTGTATTAACCAAACTTTCCCTTTTATTAACAAGCGATTGATTTTGAGTGTAGTAGGGTAATTGGAGAATAGATTATACAAACTAACATATACTTAATAACTTGACGATAACTCGTTTTGAAAGGGGCAATATCCAATGAAACATTTAACATCTGCACAAATTGAGGAATTGAAAAATAGTCTTTTAGAAGATAAAGAGGCACTTGAACGCCATTTTAATATGGAAAATGATACAACTGATGGACAAGTTGAATCTGAGCTTGATTCTACGGGTGAATTGTCTTCTGTAGACAACCACCCTGCTGATTTGGGTACAGAAACATATGAGCGTGAACGTGATATGGCTATCGACGACAATATGGATGATAAGCTAGATCAAGTCAATGCTGCACTACAACGTATCGAAGATGGCACATATGGAGTCAGTGAAATTAGTGGTGAGCAAATTCCTTTCGAACGTCTACAAGCACTGCCTTATACGACTATGTTAGTCGGTGAAAGTGCTGAAGAAGGCGGCGGTGTGAATGATTACCGTCCTATCGAGGAAGATTTGATTACACCTGCTGCTAAAGGTGCTGGTGAAAACCGTCAAAGCCATACCGGTAAATTCGATGATGCTGGCGCATGGCAAGCTGTCGAAGAATATGGTGTAGCTGATTCACCTGCGATGTCTACACAACGTGATGTAGAAAGCTACAACGAACTTGCTGAAGGTGGAGAAAATAAAGACACTGGCACTGTAGAAGATATTGAGAAGTTTGCTGGTAACGATATTGAAGGCGGTCAACGTCATGTACAGCGTGGTGAAGATCTAGATCGCTATGTAGCTGATGATGAAGGTGATACCGAGTTACAGGTAACGGAAGAGGACGAAGAAATCGACGCTGAAAGCGAAGATGCAGATCGTCGTCGCTAAGTCGTTACATCGTTACATCGTTACATCGTTACAATGAATTTTATACTTCATTTTTAAGTATATAAATATAAAAAATAGCCACAACTCTCTTCTATTTCTGTTAAGAGGGTTGTGGCTATTTTGGTGTTTACTTTTATTCTTTTACTCTTCTATTCTATACGTTGTTATCATTTTATATTAACATATCAACTATTCTATACCTGTTCACTTTTAGGCTACGATACTTTCCAAATCAGGCTGTAATTTGTTACGCAATATATACAGCATGATAGCACCGACCAGAAATGCCACGACATCCGAAATAACCAACGACCAGATCACTCCGTGAAATCCATTCATTTGATTAGCGATATACAATACAGGGATCAATGTTATCCCTTGAATAATAGACATCACAAATGCCGCAGTTCCTTGCGCGGTTGCTTGAAAAATACCTGTAAATAATACAGTGATTCCAGTGATAAATAAAGATAAAAACGTTACGTGTAGAATATAACTTCCCATTTCGATCAATTGTATATCTTGTGTAAATAACCCTATTAAATGATCTGAAATCAAGTAAACAATAGCACCGAATACAGTCGCTAATATCACAATCATTTTAATCGTAAATGTAATCGTTTGTTTCATCCGTTCTTTATTTGCTGCAAAATTAAAAGCAATCATAGGTACAATACCTTCACACAATCCCATCAAAATAAATTCAGGAAATTGCAGCAAACGTGATGAAATTCCAAATCCAGCTACAGCTTGTTCTCCATATTCGATCAGAAAACGATTAAAAATTAAAGACATGGCTCCCATAAAAAGACTCATAATAAACACCGGTACTCCAATTTTGAATACGTTGCTTACTATTTCTGTATTGATTTTGAACGCTTTGATTGAAACCGTCAAAAATTGACTACTGTATCTGATATGAAAAATATAATACGCACTTGCTACCAAATTAGAAATAACTGTAGCAGAAGCCACTCCAATAATACCCCAATGAAAAACGAAAATGACTACCATATCCAGAATAATATTTACGATCACATTCAAAATCATACCCATCATCGAAGTAGTAGCTGCACCTTCAGAACGTACAATATTTTCAAGCATAAAAAATAATAAAATAAACGGTGAACCAGCAAGCATAATCATGACATAGTCTTTGGTAAACGCAAATGATTCTGAATTAGCTCCTAAAAAATGCACGATGGGATCAAGCAAAGGAAGTCCGAATACTACCACCAGTAAGCCCAGTATTAGACTACTATAAAAAGCAAATGAAGATACATGTTTGACATCGTTATATCTTTTCTCCCCTAATAAACGAGAGATAAATGCTCCGCTCCCTATCCCTAGCAAATTGCCCAACGCCATAATCACCGCAAATAAAGGTAATGTTAATGCTAATGCAGTTAACATCGCTGTATTGTGGAGTGTACCAATAAAATACGCATTTAAAATCGAATAGATTACACTCATCGACATTCCTAACATCATCGGCACAGCAAAATGAGCTACAGACTTTGCAATAGGCGCTTCTTCAAAGTAATACAAGTTTTTTGCATCCATATCAATCACTACTTTCTTTTATTATTTATTAGCAACTAGACTATTCGCTACAACTTTATGTATAGCTCAATAGCTACAAGGCAGAAGAGAGATTATTTATCTAATTATATCTAACACCGTTAGATTATATCTTACAGTGTTAGATGATATCATCTATATCGGCATCTGTAAAGAAAAAACTTACACTGTTAGATAAAAAGAATTAAAGTATATTTTTTATTTGCAAAAACTACCTTTATAGCCTCCGAGTATAAAAAAAGACATAAACGAAAATGCTCGCTTATGTCTTTGAGGTGTATATGTAATAAAAGAGCAAATGACTGAAGTGATCAGTCATTTGCTCTTTGTTTTACTTGCAAGATGTTCAGGCTCCTGCCTGATTATGAGTTGTTGCGAATTGCGTAATGACTAATTTCACCCTTGAAATACGCTTCTGTTCTGTCTCTTCGATCACAAACAGATGTCCTTCATGTGCCACACTTTGCCCGGTTTGCGGAGGTAAAGACTCCACTCGGGAATACAGCCAACCACCAATGGTATCGTATTCTGTCGAATCCAAATCCAATGAGAACCGTGTGTTGATCTCCTCAATTAACATCATTCCATCAATAGAGTAAGTCATATCATCAATAGGCTCTACAGCTGGACGCTCATGGTCAAATTCATCCTGAATTTCGCCGACGATTTCTTCCATAATGTCTTCAAGAGTTACTAGACCCGCTGTACCACCATATTCATCAATCAAAATTGCAATCTGTGTTTTGCCACGTTGCATGAGCTTCATCAGTTCACTAATTTTGATTGATTCAGGTACAGCTATAATGGGACGGATCAATTTGGCTGAATCTACACTTTGATAACGCATCAAATCTTTAATATGCACAAATCCGACAATATGATCTTTGTCGCCATCGCATACAGGATAACGAGTACGCATTCCTTCAAAAGCCAGTTCCAAATTTTCTTCTTTGGAACCGTGTAGACTCAGACAGATCATTTCTGTACGTGGGATCATGATCTCATGGGCGGTTGTATCAGCAAATTCGAATATATTATCAACCAGCGCCAGTTCGGTATTATCGATCAGTCCGCTCTTGTTGCTTTCCTTCATAAGTATACGTATTTCCTCTTCTGTGTGAGCGGAATCTTCTTCAGAGACCGGAGCAATACCAAACATTTTGAGTAAAGCGTTCGCCATGCCGTTCAACACCCAGATAAAGGGATACATGATTTTATGGAATAAGAGCATCGGTGCTGCTGTCCATAAGCTCACGACTTCCGCTTTGCGAATCGCCAGAGACTTCGGAGCAAGCTCTCCAAGTACAATATGCAATACCGTGATTACAACAAAAGCAATAACGATAGAGACAGTGTGTACAGCTACATCATTATTCCAGCCAAATGCCGTAAATATAGGTCTGATCAGGTCAGCAATTGCTGGTTCACCAATCCACCCCAATCCAAGCGATGCCAGTGTAATCCCTAACTGACAAGCAGAAAGGTAAGCATCTAGATTGTTTACGATCGTTTGCGCAAAGCGCGCTCTTTTACTACCACCATCGACTAATGTTTCTAATCGACTACTGCGAATTTTAACCATTGCGAATTCAGCCGATACAAAAAATCCATTGAGCATCACCAGAAATGCTACCAAAACTAAATTAAGTAAACTGGGTAAGGGGTCAGTCAAGTGTATATCCCGTACTGTCAAATTGATAGACAGTTACGGGTTCACCTCCTTCGTATATTTGTTTTTTGAATTTGCCGCCACATCACATGCACCGTCATTTTCCCAACTGTCCTCACTCCCTTCTTTTAGTTATGTATGATTATACATGTTCCTTACTTTATTATATCGTCTCAAACCCTCCCGTCAAATGCTCTATTCATCCGATTACAAATCTTTTACATAGATAATCATTTCTCTTAACATCCTGTATTTATACTGAACCACGTAGCAAGATGATCAAAAAGGAAGCAAATGATGAAAGTGAGGTAAGTGTTAACTTGGATAAAACGTCAGTATTTTCAACGAAACGTTCGATTCGAAAAACTCGTTCTATCGTGCGTTATCCCCGTCAGACCGGCCGTTACAGTGAATATATACTTGCAGCTTTGTTTCTAGCTCCTTCTATATTACTGTTTGGTATATTTCTTTTTTATCCACTGATTAAATCGGTGTATCTCAGTCTTCATTCCACTACACCACGTGGAGATGTTGCCAAATTTGTAGGGTTTAAAAACTTCACAAATTTATTTACTTCCGATACATTTCTCAGCAGTTTGTGGGTAACTACTCAATTTATGTTGTTTACGGTACCGACAACATTAATCCTAGCATTGATCTTAGCTGCATTTTGCCGAAGCCGTATAAAAGGTAGTCGTATCTTCCGCTTTATTTTTGCTCTACCTCTCGCTATATCGGTAAGTACGGGTTCAGTGATCTGGATGGTTCTTTTTCATCCTACGCTTGGAACGTTAAATTATTTTCTGAGTGTTGCGGGATTACCAACGATTAACTGGTTAACCGATCCGAATTGGGCGTTGATCTCGATCTCTATAATGACGATTTGGATGAATCTAGGCTTCTTATTTATCCTTCTACTCGGTGGTATGGAAGGTGTACCTGAAGATATTTATGAAAGTGCACGTATGGACGGAGCAAGCCCTATTCGTACTTTTGTTCAACTTACTTTACCGCTCATCTCGCCTACCATTTTCTTTGCTAGTGTGACGTCGATGATTGGTGCATTTCAAGCGTTTGGACAGATTAATATTCTAACTAAAGGTGGACCAATGAACAGTACCAATGTCATTGTCTACAATCTGTATCAAGATGCTTTTATGAATTTCCGCTTTGGGACAGGGAGTGCTCAAGCATTGGTATTATTCGTTATGATCTTGATTTTAACTCTGATTCAATTCAAATTTGGTGAAAAGAAGGTGCATTACCAATGAGACAAGGTCTAATGCGCACAGGGATGGCTTATTTCTTTATGATTGTAGCTGCGGTGCTTATTCTTTTACCTTTTTGGATTGCCGTTTCCAATTCATTTATGACTGAATCTGAATCAGCTACATATCCGCCGCGCTTTTTGCCATCAGGTATCAATATCGATAATTTTATAACGGTAATGAACAATATTCCGATTATTCGATTTATTGTAAATAGCTTTTTGACAAGCAGTATCATTACAATCGGAAATTTGATTACTTCCTGTATGGCGGCTTACGCATTTGCATTTCTAAGATTTCCGGGTCGTAAAATTTTGTTTGGTCTATTTATGGCTACAATGATGATCCCGTGGGAAGTGACTGTAATTCCCAACTATCTGACGGTTCGTAGCTGGGGCTGGTTAGATTCCTATCAAGGATTAACGGTTCCATTTTTAGCGACTGCTTTTGGTACATTTCTAATGCGTCAGTTCTTCCTACAATTGCCTAAAGAATTAATGGAAGCTGCTCGTATTGATGGTTGTGGTCATATTCGTATTTTTGCTTCACTGGCTGTGCCTTTATCAATGCCGGGACTAGCTACACTGGGTATCTATTCTTTCCTAAATCATTGGAATATGTATCTGTGGCCACTACTGATTACGAATAGTGAAAGTATGCGTACAGTACAGATTGGTATTAGTATGTTGCAATTTGCCGATGTTACTGCGTGGAATGTCGTTATGGCTGGTATTGTGTTGGTGATGCTCCCTTCTCTTGTTCTTCTTGCTGTAGGTCTGGGTCGTCTTGTAGGCGGTCTAACAGCAGGTGCACTGAAGGGCTAACTCATAGATTATCTATTCAAAATTTTGTCAACCAAAAGGAGAATACGAAAAGAAATGAAAATCAATCGTTCGCGTCAAACATGGAGTTTGCTTAGTTTATGCCTATTTTTATTCCTGGCAGCTTGTGGTGGAGGTCAAAGTACAACAGGTTCTACAGCATCTACAGGTACAACTGCTGATGCAGCTAGCGAGACTTCTTCCGGTCCTGTAAAAATAGTCTGGTGGCATTCGATGAGTGGCGATTTGAATAAAGTAGTTGATGAGTTAGTTAAAAAGTTCAATGATTCTCAAAAAGATGTTCAAGTCGAAGCTATTTTCCAAGGGGATTATGACGCAAGTATCAACAAATTCAAAACATCGATGGGATCAGGTAGCGGCCCTACAATGATTCAAACGTATGATGTAGGTACACGTTATATGATCGATTCTCAAGCGATCACACCAATGCAACAATTTATCGATGCAGACAAATTTGATACTTCTCAATTCGAACCGAATATTTTGAAATACTATACATTTGATAATCAGTTGTACTCTATGCCTTTTAACACATCTAATCCGATTTTCTACTATAACAAAGATGCTTTCAAAAAAGCAGGTCTAGATCCAGAAAATCCTCCTAAAACATTAGATGAATGGGAAAAAGCAGCTAAAGCTTTAACCAAAGATGGACAAACAGGAATGTCATTACCGATCTACGGATGGTTAATGGAGCAAATGTTTGCAAGCCAGGATGCAACATTACTAAATAATGATAATGGTCGTACAGCACTTGCAACTGAATCTCAATTAGGTACTGAGCCTGGCGTGAAATTTTTAACATGGTGGAAAAAGTTAATTGATGAGAAATACATGCTCAATCTAGGTCGCAAAACAGACGATACGAAAAAAGCATTTGCTGCGGGTCAGGTTGCCGTAACGATGGATAGTACAGCTTCTCTTCGTGGATTGATTAGCTCGACAGAAGGTAAATTTGAAGTGGGAACAGCTCCATTGCCTAAAGTATCTTCTAGTGATATCGGTAAAGGCGGCGTAGTTATCGGTGGTGCAAGTCTTTGGATTATGAATGACAAGCCCGCAGCAGAACAACAAGCGGCTTGGAAATTTATCAAGTTCTTAGCAGAACCAGAACAACAAGCTTACTGGCATGTAAATACAGGCTACTTCCCTATTACCAAAGCTGCTTATAATGAAGATTTGGTCAAAGAAAACATGAAGAAATATCCACAATTCGAGACTGCTGTAGATCAATTGCACAATACCAAAATCGATCCAGCGACTCAAGGTGCTGTAATGGGTATTTTCACAGAAGCACGTCAATTAACAGAGACAGCGATTGAAGAAGCTCTTAACGGTTCCAAACAACCTCAAGCTGCTCTAAGCGATGCAGCAGCGCAAATCACACAGAAATTGAAAGATTATAACGATAGCGTTAATCCTTAAATTATAGCTTGTCTGTTAACAAAGAATGATAAGTAGATATAAAGCCACAAATAGATAAAAAGCGCCAGTTCAACGGTTGGATTCAACCACTGAACTGGCGCTTCTTTTATCATAAATACAGTTTATGTTATTCAGCTACGATTACATACGTGTCGATGGTGCATGGATAGAAGGATTCTGTCCGGAAATATGGGTATACGCACCATTCGGTTCTGTAAATACGGCATAATCCAGTGAAGTCAACGGTAATACATGTCGAAGCCCTGTATTCAGATCACGAATAACAATATGATCTTCTCCTGTAGCTTCTAATAGACCACGATAATCACTATGGATAACCTCACGACTAGGAATCATATAGAACATTCCGTTTTTACCGAGATTATTTTGTAACTTCTGATGCAATGACAAATCAGTAGTACGAGTATTTAAACGATTAGGTTCACGATAAGTTGGTAGTGTTGGATTGTTCATTTGAGTCGGAATAGGTTCCATGCCAGCAAAGCTGTGCTCAGTTCGATAAGCGACCGGACGATAAGGTTGAGTCAACATGATTACATTCCTCCCAATTTTAGAAAATTGTTAGACATGCTAACTCTTAATATTACCCTTTTATGTATAGCTCCAATCGTTTATTTCGCTTGATGGCATTATATTATGTCTGGATAGACATCAAAAAAAGGTATATCTCTGCAACCATCTCAGCGATATACCTTCTTCTATATTTCTATTATTTTGTTTACTTTTATATTATGAAATTGATGCTCCGGTTAGTTTAACCGATAAGTCCCACAGACGTTTGGCTTGTTCAGGATCAACTGCATATTCTTTGACACCGACAGAAGGTACACCTTCGACAGCCGGTTCAGCAATATCGCAATCTTCACAGTAGGCGCCGCCTTTACCTTCCAACTGAGGAGAAGTCGCTGCCCATAGTTGAGTCGCTGCGCCTTGTTCTGGCGTTTTGAAAGCAGAGTTGATTGCATTTCCATCTTCATCGATCCATTTCAAAGCTACCATTTCTTCTTTAGGTAAATGACGTTGTAATGGTGTTAAGATTCCTCCTGGATGAACAGAAAAAGCACGTACTCCCTGCTCGCTACCACGTCGATCCAATTCAACTGCAAATAGTGCGTTAGCTGTTTTGGCTTGTCCATAAGCTTCGAATTTCTGGTAATTCCCGTCAAAGTTAATATTGTCCCAACGGATTGGAGAAATATGATGTCCTGCGGATGAAGTCGCTACGACTCTTGCTCCTTCACCTGCTGTAAGTGCAGACCAGATCAAGTTAATCAATGTAAAATGTCCCAAATGATTTGTTGCAAATTGTAATTCCCATCCCGGGCCTACTCTAGTCTCGGGGCAAGCCATTACACCTGCATTTAGAATAGCTAGATCAATACTGCGTCCACTCTCAACAAGGCGACCTGCAAATGCACGTACACTATCCAGATCAGACAGATCAAGCTCATCCACTTCTACATGTTCTAACCCTTTCAAAGCTTCGCGTGCTACATCAGGGCGACGAGCGGGAACGATAACGTGAGCACCTGCTTGTACAAGCGCACGTGTTGTCTCAAGTCCCAGACCCGAATATCCACCTGTTACTAGAGCTAATTTACCTGTAAGGTCGATTCCTTGTAATACCTCACTAGCTGTACTGTCATGTCCAAATCCAGAATTGATGTTGTGTTGTGGTGTTTGCGTATAAGCATGTTCCATATTATTTCTCTCCTTTTCATTGGAATACTATTACTGTACAATCTAGAGTTCACTCTAGGTCAAGCCCGATTTTTTCGAAAATATCATTTGATTCGTAACGCCTATTACTGACATAATTTATCATTGTCTGTGTTTGTAGGAGTCAGAGATTTATTTTCCCACGTCTGTTCTGGTTCATTACGATTCAAATAGTTCTCATACACATTCGTTTTGAGTGTAATGACTTCCAAGCAGTCATTTAAATGTTCCATCTGACTCACCACACGCTGTTGATGCTCTTTCAAAATATCCAAGCGTTCATGCTCATTGCCCGGGCCCGTACGTACAAGCTCAGCAAAACGACGAATCTGAGCAATCGGCATACCTGACGCACGCAGTCGTGTACAAATATATAACCATTCTACATCTACTTCACTATAACGTCTCCGTCCGCCTTCATCTCTTGCAATGCGTGTAGATAGTAATAACCCTTCTCGTTCATAAAATCGAAGAGAATGTACACTCAATCCTGAACGTTCTGCTACTTCTCCGATACTTAACTTATTTTGCTGTTGGATATCAGTACTCATCGTTAGATCTCCTTTATTATGCTATAGATAAAATGCTACTCAATTTGCCGAATACTTTGATTTCTATCTTAACGCAAGCGACACTCTTTCACCACTAGACTTACATATAATATGACCCAAAATGATTTGACACACTATAACGGAAATGCTAGTATCATTTATACCAAGTATGCTTGTCGGATTAGTTTATTAATTGCCATGACAAATGATACATTTAAAATATAGATGATTTTTTAAAGGAGATATTACTATGTCAACATCTGATCATATTCAACGGGATGAAGTAGAATTTGGCTGGTTTTTACCTACAATGGGAGATGGAACACGTTTTGGACAAGAATCGGAGCGTCCGCCTACGCTTGACTATTTAACAAATGTTGCTCAGACGGCTGAAAAAGCAGGATTTGAATTTGCTTTGATTCCTACAGGTGGTGCTTGTCTGGATTCATGGGTGGTCGGATCAGCAATCATCGGTGCAACGACTACACTCAAACCTCTTGTGGCTCTTCGCCCGGGGTTGATCGCTCCTGTATTAGCCGCACGTATGGCAGCAGGGCTAGATAACTTATCCGGTGGACGAGCACGTATTAATATCGTAACTGGCAGTTCTCCTGATGATCTAGAAGAATTAGGCGATCCACTTGCTCGTGCTCATGATGAGAAATATGCCCGTACTCGTGAATATGTGCATATTATGAAAAGTGTGTGGGAACAAGCTGCTGGTCTTTCTTCAACAGAATTTGGCAGTAATAATCATTCTTCTGTATCCAATCACAAAGTGGATTTCAAAGGAGAATACTATGAATTAAAAGGCGGTACAAGCCGTCCGGCTACTGTTCAAAAGCCTACACTTCCGATCTACTTCGGCGGTAGTTCTGCAATGGCAAAATCTGTCGGTGCAGCATATTCAGACGTATTTCTAATGTGGGGCGAACCCCTTGAAATGATTCGAGAGCAAGTCGAAGAACTCAAACAAGCTCAAGCAGACTATGCGCAAGAACATGGCGAAGTGCGCCCTCTTCGTATCGGTATGCGCGCTCAAGTTCTGGTTCGTGATACTGAAGAAGAAGCATGGCAAGCCGCACGTGATCTGATCAAAGATATCGATCCAGAAACGATTGAACGTGCCA
Organism: Paenibacillus sp. KACC 21273; assembly: GCF_028736095.1. Lineage (NCBI taxonomy): Bacteria > Bacillati > Bacillota > Bacilli > Caryophanales > Paenibacillaceae > Paenibacillus > Paenibacillus sp. KACC 21273. The sequence goes on along the minus strand of NZ_CP117876.1, from coordinate 2,634,656 downwards.
AAGCTTCCTTTAGTCAGACAGGTGCTACAGGTCAGACACGTCAAAATCAGATTCGCGATGCAGCCGCTCAAAATGACTTTGTAGTTGGACCTAACCTTTGGGCAGGATTATCGAATCTTCGTTCAGGTGGAGCTTTGATGTTTGTCGGTACACCAGATCAAGTCTCAGATCGTCTGATCGAATATGCAGAGATTGGCATTACTTCTTTTATTCTATCCAGCTATCCTCATTTAGAAGAAGCACAGATTTTTGGTGAAAGCACATTGCCATTATTTAAAGAAAAATGGAGTAAGCGCCTAGTGACTTCTAATTAATAGCAAGTGATCATTCGATTGGAATTGGGCTTGAGTTATATTTCAAGCTAAATTTATATGCTTACGAATAGATACACTACGATACAAATTCAACAGATTGCATGTATATACAAAAAAAGAGGTGCGACTATATCGCATCTCTTTTTGTTATGTGCATTATACTATGTTCTACTCTACATAGATCATTTTGCGTGTCATTCCACCATCTACAATTAATTCTGCACCTGTAATAAAAGAATTTTCTGGATCGGTCAAAAATAAACAGGTTCTTGCAACATCTTGAGGTGTACCTACACGTCCAGCAGGATGTTGCTCATGATCTTCTTTTTTCAACGCACTATAATCACCTGTCTCGATCCAACCGGGGCTAATCGCGTTAACAGTAATATGATCAGGGCCAAGTGATACAGACAAAGCATGCGTAATCGCTGTAATACCGCCTTTAGAAGCAGCATAAGCTTCAGAGTGAGGCTCAGACATATGAGCACGTGTTGAGGAAATATTGACGATCGAACCACCTTCATGATCACGCATCACTTTGGCCGCTTCACGTGATACCAGAAAGCATGCTCTTACATTGGTGTTCATTACATCGTCCCACTCATCTAGACTTAATTCATAAGGAGATTTCCAGCGGGATACCCCAGCATTGTTGATTACTATATCTATCTGTCCGGTCGTATTTACAATTTCTTGAATCGTATCGATTACATCTTGTTCACGACGTACATCACAAGGTAGAAAATGAGCTTGTCCACCACTTTCACGAATAGTCGCGGCAACTGAAGCACCTTCTGGCTCTAACGTATCTGTTAAAAATACGATAGCTCCTTCTGCGGCATAACTTTCGGCTACAGCTTTACCGATTCCTTTGGCTGCACCGGTTACGATAACTGTTTTAGAAGCATATTTCATAATGTATCCCCTTTGGAGTTCGTCTATAAGTACGATGGTTCTATACTGCTTATTTCAACGATTAAGAGCATTACGAAACATACCTGTCTAGCTCATATGTAATCTGGTAGTCTAAAAATCAACAAAGGAACACACTTCTTATCTATCTGTGAAGTGTGTTCCTTTATGAAGTGCCGGTATATAATCCTTTGGAATGTCTAGTCTGACCTGTAAATAAGCTTGCTGATCGATTATGCATAATACGCTTGTAAAAGCTCCTGAGTATCATCTTTAGCGGCATCCAATACACCTTGATCTGCCCAACATGCTTTGCAAGCTTCTTCTTCACGACATTCATTAGCATCTAGACAAGTGTAGCAAAGGTTCATGTAAAAGTTAGTAAGATTTTCATTAGTATTGTTTCTCATCTTAATCATCTCCTTGTTTTTTCTACATCCCAAGCATAACTGATTTAAAACTACATTAATGTGATTTTTTTCACAATCAACAAAGAATTTTAAATTATTTTTTGATGTTCTAAAAAGAAGCTATTGTGATATACAAAAGATCGATGACACAACCCCATATTGGCGTACGTCATCGATCTTTTTTACTTATCTGCTATTATTTTTTTATAGTACATGCCATGTTTTGCCACCGTCTGTCGTCTGCATTAATAAAGAACGTCGTTCTTCATTTTTGGCAACTAATAACCAGCCTACATCCGCAGAGAAAAATTGCAATTTAACCAATTCAGGATATTTATTCAATGTGTTCTGCAATGTGTTATTGATAGGTAAAGCTTTCCATGTTTTGCCTTGATTAGCTGTACGGTACACGATGCCATTGACTACAGACCAACCGATTTTATCATTTAAAAAAGTAGGTCCCATCGATTGATTGACTCCGGTCTGCGCTTGTAGAGCAAATGGAGCAAAGTTCCATGTCTTCCCTGCATCATGAGTAAAGTATCCGTTATAGCTAGTCTGGCTATCTTTCACACAACCAATATTCATCCAGCCTGCTGTTTTGCTATCACCAAAAAATTGAGGTTTGCCTGTGGTGAAAGAATGACAAGCTGGCAATTTTTTATTTTTATCAAAGTCTGGCCCTGTTTTCCAGGTTTTGCCCCCATTACTTGTAATATATAAATGAGGTGTACCATGTTGTTCCAGAGTTACAAATCCATTGTTACGATCTCGAAAAGACATTCCTACCAGCTTACCTAATTGCGGGATCGCTTGAGCGGTTGAACCTTCAGTTACAAATACGCCTGTGTTTTGCATAATTTTTTTCCATGTGTTACCACCATCGGTAGTGGTATATAATGCTTTCTCTTGCATATCTGCTGAATCTTTTGATGAATCCAAAGAAGTCATTACCCAACCATTGCTACTATCAATAAAATAAATGCCCAATACAGTAGCTTCATCATTTAATGTAGCAAAGTTCCAATTTTGCCCGCCATCAGTAGTATGCAGAATCAGTGTTTCTCCTACACCTGACGCATTGCGAATCACCCAGCCGTTATTTTGATTCAGGAAAAAGATATCTTTGCCATACGTAGGTGGTTCTGAAAAAGTGACCGTTTGTGCAGGAGATACATTATCCCATGTGTCTCCACTATCCTGTGTAACATATATACGTAATTCGTTACGGGTTACACCCCACGCAAGCCCTGCACTAGCACTTAGTAGTTGAAAGTCTGTCAGTCTTGTCTGAATCTTATATCCTCTTTCAGCAGAAGATCCCCCCTGCTTCGTATCGGATGTTGCTGTATGGTTAAGGGTAAGTGTCTGCCCCTGATCTTCAGTTTGCATTTTTTTGAGTTCTTGAGTTGATGCTTTGTCTGCTGCTGGATCATAATCACTTGTAGAAGATTGACAAGCACTAAGTACAAACACAAGTGTAATCCATATGAAAAGCGCTTTGCGCATAGTTAACTTCATTCCTTCGCTCCTTCCGCACTTACATAAAGCTATCGTATTTCAATTATTCATGACCCTTATAAGAGTAAACTAAAATGAACATAGGTTGTTTACAGAAAAGTTACAAGCGATTACAGATTTCGCTGTTTTAGCAGGGTTTTCAGCGACTTTGTGCATTTGCTGATGTGTGATCCTTTTTACATTGGTCGCGCTTTCCGTTACAATAGTAGCGAATCTGTAACAAAGATCAATTAAGGAGATGATAAAAAATGACAGTATCTGAATCTGTATCCAAGCCCCACCGTGTCGTTGTTATTGGCACAGGAGCCGTAGGCTCCACAACCGCTTACACCCTTCTACTCCACAAGAGAATGTCTGAACTCGTCTTTATTGATGCGAATCACAACAAAGCTCTTGGCGAAGCACTCGATATGAACCACGGACTCCCATTTGTCGGCGGCGTCAAACTATGGGCAGGTGATTATTCGGATTGCAAAGACGCAGATATTATCATTATCGCTGCCGGTTCAAATCAACGTCCAGGCGAAACCCGGATCGATTTGTTAAATCGGAACTCAGCCATCTTCGAAGAGATTATTTCGAATATTACGAAATATAATAATAGTGGTATTCTACTGATCGCTACTAATCCAGTAGATATACTCAGTTATGTATCCTGGAAAAAAAGCGGTTGGCCATCTAATCGAGTGATTGGTTCCGGTACATTACTCGATAGCGCACGCTTCCGTTATTTAATTGGTAAGGAAAAAGGTATTGATCCTCGTAGTATTCATGCTCATATTATTGGTGAACATGGTGATTCCGAGTTGCCGGTATGGAGTCTGTCTAATATTGCAGGAGCTCCACTGGATTTTGAAGAAGACAAACAAAACGAAATCTTTGAAAATACGAAAAACGCCGCTTACGAAATTATCAATGCTAAAGGCTCTACATCGTATGCAATAGCACTCGCACTAGACCGCATTGTAGCCGCTATTTTGCAAAATGAACACGCTGTATTGAATGTATCTTCTCTACTTGAAGATTATCATGGAATCTCTGATGTATATCTCGGTGTACCTGCAATTGTCGGTCGAGATGGTATTCAGGCAAAACTACCGATTCCTATGAATGAGCATGAAGAACAATTACTACGTGATTCTGCGAAAAAACTGAAAGATCAGATTGCACAGCTAGATATTTAAGTCGTATATAGATAACTATAGACTATATTCTATTCATATGACAAATCTCTAATTCATCTATATCTATAGAATGACTTCTCAGTATAAAAAAAGTGGATTTAGGTGTAAAACCCTGAATCCACTTTTTTTGATTGTATAGATCAAATTTTGCTGTTATCTGATCAATAAGGAATATCATCATCACGTTCAGGTGCTTCATTGGCGCGATCTACTAATCGTCTAGCGACCACTTCAAAAGACTCCGGCTGTAACAGTTCGACCGGGGAAAATCCTTTATCAAATGTAAACGCATCGCCTTCAATCACCATTGCATAATGATCGCCTAATTTGGCAATATGCAGTCGGTATCCGTAATCAGCTAGTAGTCCACGAATACTGGTATCCCCTAGCTTCATTTTGATCTCAATCTCTGGCTTGATCTCTACGATACGCTCTGCCGCTTCGATCACATGTTGAGGTTCCCATTTTTCTTGAATATCGCGTTTTTCACTGGCTGCCCATAATTCTAGATCATGCTCTTCCTGTTGACGTTCTAGGTTAGCCGCATCCGGCCACTTTTCTTCCACATAAGTCTGTACATAATCCATTACTCGTTCATTTACAATCTCAGGAATAGATTGTTCATACGTAATATATTTCAAAAAGTCTTCAAAGTACCGCGCATGGGACGATTGATGAATTTTGAGCTCCCATTCTTCAATCATTCCTTCTTCTGGCATATGAGGATATTGGATCGATTTCATATTCCGAGCACTGATCGCCATTTCCACTTCGCTAATCAGACTACGTTCATCAGAGATACGTGCAATCCGCTGTTCAAAATCACATTTCATTACAAAAATAAATGGATCGTCAAAATGGGTATCTAGCTTTGCTTGTGTAATAATCAATGCTCCTCCACGTACAGAGCTTGTTTCCAGATAGCTACGTACCAGATCGTCGCAAGCATTTTTGAAATCTTCTTTGTTATCAACAGCTCTAAGGCGAGTAAATAGATTGAAGTTGGGATTACTGGTCAATTCATGTCCCGGTTCTACTAAAAATGTACCTATTTTGGTAGGCGGTTGTTCTGTGCCTGGATTTTTTTCTACTTTGCGCTTAGCGGTACGAGTAAATTCAGCATGAAGAAATTTTTTGATTTCACTTTCTTCATACTCATCGTCATCTAATGTCTGATAATGTTTATAATTTTTGTTCGTCTGCCCTTCTTTGCCTTCAACTTGCAGTACAAAAAAAGATAAAAATTGAATATCAAATCGCATAATAAACTCCTTTAATATCGCTCAATTATTCGCATAATGATCAGTGACAATAATCTGATCATGACCGAATTGTACATTATCTCCGTAAAAACATTACATTACTGATTGATTGGATTTTCGCTTGCGGGTGATACCTGGTTCACGAATCGATAACCATGCGTTAACGCCCATGCCACCGATCACCAGTATCAATCCTACCCACATTCCTATAGAGGATAGCATTACACCCAGAAGCAACCATTCTCCCAGTAAAGTGAATACGACTTCTAACGCTTGGGTTGCTTCTACAGTCGCTAGACGAGCAGGATGGTGTCTTACTTGATCGGTAGCCCCGAAGAACAACACGGTAGCTACAACGCCGGAGAATAGCGCCACTAGAAATGTCTGTCCTGTCTGTGCAGTAGAAGGCAGTCCTGAGTGCATATAACCAATCCAAGCCAAAATGATCCATACGGGAAGACTGGCAATACTCATTCCCAGTGTTCGCTGAAAAGCATCCAATCGTCCATCACAGACTTCCATCATTTTACGATTGCCTAACGGATAAGCAAAAGCAGCAATAGTGATAAGGACAATGCCTTGCCAGCTAGCGCCTTCTGTATGTTGTCTAATTTGCTCCCATTGCATTAATGCAATTCCTGTCAAAATAATTAACGCTGCTAACATCCCTGCTCTCGGTATCTTGCCCCGTTCTTTGATCGGGCCTTCAGGTGTATACCGGACAAATAGAAATAATGGCGACATAATCATACCCGCAACAATCGTCATTTCAAAAGCCGCTGCTGTTAACCAACCCGGTGAATAGATAGCCGCCGCACACAGCGGTGCATAAAACAAACCAAAACCGATAATACTCCATATCAACCACTGGATAGGAGATTTCTTCATTTCAAGCCATAACGATTGTAGATTACCACGTAGAATAACCAGTATAGCCAGTAAAGGGATCATAAAAAAGTAGCGAAGCGATGCACTCCATAACCAGCTTCCTCCACTAACTTCCATCGATCGATTCAGTACAAATGTAAAAGCAAAAAAGAATGCCGCCGCGACACCAATCAGAACAGCTTTCATCGTTCACCTTGATCGGTAGCAGATTGGGTATGATCAGCCGAAGAAGCTAACCAGTTACCCAGACTCATCCAATTCTGTTCTATTCGTTCCGCAGTTAATAGACTTTCTTTTGCTTCACAAGCTTCTATAATCAATCGATGGTCTTCGGGGGAATGCGTATGATCAATACTGCTGAATTTGGCGTATTCTAATCGTCTAATCTTTGGCATGACCCGGTTTAATGCGGCTATAATTTCGGGATTATGGGCTTGTTGTACGAATACATCATGAAATTGATCATCTGCTTGAATAGCAGCAGAAGCATTCTGCTGTTGAAGAGCAGTAATCAACTCTTGATTGAACTGTTTTAGCATATCATAATGTGAGGTATCCAAGTAAGGAATAGATAAGCGTGCCGCCAAACTATGTAATACTGCGGCCACTGTAAAAGCATGTACTGCTGATTGTTCGTATAAAGGAGCAACCCGCGTAACAGCTCCTGGAAAAGACTCGATTAACCCTTCATCCTCCAATCGTTTGAGTGCTTCACGTACCGGAGTACGACTTACTCCGAATTGCTCTGCTAATTCTGTATCGTTTAATTTCTGCTCGGGCAATAATTCTAAAGTCACAATGCCTTGTTTGAGCGTATCGTAGACTTGATCACGTAGCGTCGGTCGACTTATTTTTTGTATAAGATTATTTTTCATAAAACCAATATATTGCATATTGGATATAATCTCAATACTTTTAGCCTTATCTGTTGATCAATATCCTGCAATATAAGCAAAAAATCCTCCAAACTGCGATATCAACCACAGTTCAGAGGATTTTGTTTAGAATTACAATAATATTATAAGATTAACGATTTTTGCGGTTTGGATTCAGTAGACTATGATTACGTCCATATGCGAAGTAAATCAACAATCCGACAAACAACCAGATAAAGAATACGATCCAAGTCAATGGTGCAAGGCGAGTCATTAAGTATACACAACCTAGCGCACTAATGATTGGAATCCAAGGAACCAATGGCACGCGGAATCCTTTTTTCAGATTAGGATGATTACGACGAAGTACAATAATTCCTAGACTTACTACAGCAAAAGCAAACAATGTACCGATATTGGTCAATTCAGCTAGATCCCCCAATGGGATAAAACCAGCGAAGATAGCGATAATGATACTTGCAATCCATGTTCCTTTAGCTGGCGTCTGCCCTTTGCCACTAATTTTCGAAAAGACTGGAGACAATAGTCCATCACGAGACATCGAGTACAATAGACGACTTTGTCCATACATCATAACAAGCAATACCGTAGTAATCCCTGTAATCGCTCCTAGAGATACGATCCAAGCGAGACCATTCAAGTTCACAAATTCAAAAGCAAATGCGACAGGATCACTAACATTCAACATTTGGTAAGGTACAATCCCTGTCAAAATTAACGAAACAATAATATACAAAACAGTACAGATTGCTAACGAAGCAATAATACCGATCGGCAAGTCACGTTGTGGACGCTTAACTTCCTCTGCTGCTGTAGATACTGCATCAAATCCGATATAAGCAAAAAATACTGTTGCTGCCCCTGTCGTTACGCCTGCCATACCGAACGGCAAGAATGGATGCCAATTCTCAGGTTGTACATAAAATACACCTACACCAATAAAGATCAATACAACGATCAATTTGATAGCAACCATAATTCCGTTTGCACGCGCTGCTTCTTTCACTCCGCGTGTTAACAAGAATGCGATAATCAGTGTGATCGCTGAAGCAATCACATCAAAGTACGTCCCTTTTTCCGGACTAAACGCACTGGTCAGGGCATGTGGGAGTTCTAATCCAAATCCTGATAGTAGACTCTGGAAGTATCCAGACCATCCACTAGCTACCGCCGCACTCGCGAATCCGTATTCCAGAATCAAGTCCCATCCTAGAATCCAAGCAATCACTTCGCCGAAAGCTGTATAACTGTATGTATACGCACTTCCTGAAGCCGGTACAGTTGAAGCAAATTCAGAATAACATAATGCTGCAAACGCACAGATAATACCTGCTAATAGGAAAGATAGTACCAATCCAGGACCTGCATACTTAGCAGCAGCCACCCCTGTTAATACGAAAATCCCTGTTCCAATAATAGCCCCAACTCCGAGCGTCGTTAGATCAAGAGCACCTAATACTCTTTTAAGCCCTTTTTCTTCCGATTCTGCTATAGGTTTACGTCTGAATAAAGAAGTCTGTTCTTTATTACTATTCATACACAAAATCCTTTCACTGTGAGGTATTATGACATTTTTTTATAATATTAAAGGACACCTATAAAAAACTACATAATACTACACTGTGATGCGTTGAATTAATAAATTTATTTACGAATAATCAATAAATTATGAGATAAAAGCTTTCATTGGCTCCAATTTGGTAAAAAGTTTATCCTTTTTTCATGATAAACTATGAAAAATGATCTATTGATCCATCTAATATACAAATAACATCCTCATATATCAGAGTGTTGAATAGTAAAGGAGTTATGCAATCTATGATTACACGAGAACAATTGGAGCAATATCAGATTTGGATTTATATTATTGTGTTAAGTATAGCTGCTATATTAGGATTAAGCGCTCCTACTCTAATGTTAGTATTAGATCATCAGATTCTAATTTCTATAGTAATTGCTATCTTAATGTTTGGTATGTTTACCCAAATCCCTTTTTTACAGCTAAAGCAGTCTTTTGGTAATCGACGTTTTATAATGGCTTTGTTAGTCGCTAATTATATTGCTGTACCGATTGTCGTCTGGGGATTATCTCAGTTATTGCCACAGCAAGCGCCTATATTATTAGGAGTATATCTAGTGCTCCTTACGCCATGTATTGATTATGTTATTGTGTTTACACATCTAGGACGTGGAAATGAAAAAGCAATCTTACTAGCCACCCCTATTCTTTTTATAACTCAAATGATGTTATTACCCTTGTATTTGTGGCTATTTATGGGGAAACAAGCAGCCGACATAGTGAATCCTGCTCCTTTTATTGAATCTTTTCTTATGATTATCGTATTGCCACTTATACTCGCGATCGGTATTCAACTTTTGGTCAGAAAGGTAGCTTCACGTGGTCAATGTTTAGTAGAAGGATCAGCATGGATACCTGTTCCATTTATGGCGCTCACTCTATTTATAATAGTATCGTCTCAAATAAGTAAGTTATCGATGTATGGTCATATTATTATTTATGTGATTCCGATCTATATCGCTTTTCTATGTCTGATGCCCTGGATAACAAAATGGATTGTGAGATGGTTTCAGTTAGATATTGCCTCCGGACGAGCTGTTATTTTTAGTGCAGGCACACGTAATTCTTTGGTCGTTCTTCCGCTTGCTTTATCTTTGCCGAATCAATGGAGCACTATAGTGGCTGCTATTATTGTGACCCAGACGATGGTGGAGCTGGTTGGTGAACTGATTTATATTCGTATCATTCCTCAATTGGTCTTGCGTGATAGAGCATAAAGGGATTTGGCTATCTATACGATGAATGAGAATAGTTATAATGTATGATCTTATCAGGTTGAAATATATGTACAAAAAATAAGGATAGATCGACAGTAACTGTAATCGATCTATCCTTATTTTTATTTTATTTCGAAAGGAAGCTGTACATCCAATTTGGAGATTGCTTCTTCTTTCTCTCGATTACTAACATGCGTATAAATAGTCGTCGTCTGGATCGAAGAGTGACCTAGCAATTCTTGCACAGTGCGTAAGTCGGTACCTTGACGTAACAACATAGTGGCAAAGGAATGTCGTAATTTATGACTGGAATACGGAAGCCGTTGTTCAGGTTCGATATGACTTTGAAAACGATCAAACGTATCAGTAGCGATCTGTTGAATATTGCGAATCGATAATCGTGTCCCTTTTTGCGAAATAAATAGAGCCGTCTCTCCATCTCTCCATGGGGCTAATCGTTCTTCGATCGCTTGGTTGAGGATAGTAGCTACTGCATTTGGAACAGGTAACGTACGCCATTTACGTCCTTTTCCTAATACTTGCAAAGTTCCCCGTTCAGGATTGTAATCGTTAAGATTCAGACCATGCACTTCGCCTACCCGTAAGCCCATATAAGCCATAAACAAAAAGATGGTCAAATTCCGAGTCCGATATTTCCCTTCTACGGATTGCATAAATTCAGTAATCTTGCTCTCATCCAAGTAAACTGGAGCTTTGTTATGTTCTGTTTTAGCTTTCTTGATCCCAAATGCAGGGTTATGTTCAGCCATTTCAAGTTCTATTAATGCTTTGAAAAAGCAACTGACTGCGGCATGCTTACGGTTTCTTGTAGAATCACTTACCCCACGTGTACGTGCACTACTGAGAAAAGAAAGCACATGTCTTTTTTTCATCTCATCTAGCGGTTTATTCCGAATAGCATGAGAATGGAGAAATTCGTACACATCGCTCAAATAAGACTTCTGTGTATAACGGGTGTAACCTGCATCTTTCATCCAATCGGTAAAAGCTTCAATCTCTTCATGATATATAAAATCCTCTTCTTCAGAGTCGTAATAATTAGCCATCAGACCAAAGTCATCCTTTCCTATACAAGCTTGCTTTCTTCTATTATACAACAGCCTAATAACGGTGTTGCTATTTCTCTATCGGAAATAAAAATACAGAAAAGTGCAGATAATAGCGTTTGAACGTTTCAAAACGGGTAAAATAGAGTATAACTTATATAGAAACAAACAGCGTAAAATTTTATTTTGCAAAATTAATTTAGATACGATTTTAAACAAAATACTTATTTATAAAAAGGAGATTCTACGATGACCGAATTCAAAAAAGTTTATCTTGAACCTGCTGCTCAAAAATTTGCAGATGATAATTCTAAGCCTCCATTTCTACCTGACTTGGGTCCAGAAAAAGGTCGCGAAACAGTAGATGAAGTGCAATCTGGTGAAGTGTACAAACCAGAAGTAGATATTGAAGAACTGTCTATTGCAGGCGGGCCATCTGGAGAAGTATCGGTTCGTATTTTACGTCCTAAAAATGCTCCTGAAACGTTGCCTGTCTTAGTCTATATTCATGGTGCAGGTTGGGTATTCGGTAATTCCCATACTCATGATCGTCTAAGTCGTGAACTGGCAACAGGCGCTGAATTAGCTGTTGTATTCGTTAATTATAGCCTTTCTCCTGAGCATAAATACCCTACAGCGATTGAAGAAATCTATGCTGTTGTGGAATGGATTGCTAAAGAAGGTTCCACTAAAGGTCTGGATGCGTCCAAACTATATGTAGGTGGCGATAGTGTTGGTGGTAATATGACTGCGGCGATTACATTAATGTCTAAAGAACGCAGCGGCCCTACTATCCAAAAACAATTGTTATTCTACCCGGTAACAGATGCTTCTTTTGACACTGAATCGTATCAACAATTTGCAGAAGGTTACTTCTTGCAACGTGATGGTATGAAATGGTTCTGGGATCAATACACTACAGATCCTAACGAACGTGCTCAAATTACAGCCTCCCCTCTTCGTGCAACAACAGAACAATTGAGTGGTCTACCAGAAGCATTGGTAATCACAGGTGAAGCTGATGTACTGCGTGATGAAGGCGAAGCTTATGCTAATAAATTGCGTGAAGCTGGCGTGCCAGTTACAGCTGTTCGTTTCCAGGGAATTATCCATGACTTTGTTATGCTGAATGTATTAGCAGATACTAATGCTAAAAAAGGTGCTATCAAATTAGCAACTACATTCTTACGCGAAGGATTCTAAGACTATTCTTTTCGAAAAATATAAATAAGGAGAGACTTTCTTTTAAAAGAAAGTCTCTCTTTTGTTTGTAGAATGTGATGCAAATACATATGCTTAATATAGGTAGACATTTAACGTTCAACATTGATAGTTTTAGATTACTTTCTATAGTTTACATAACTAATATTATGTTAATAAAATATAAAAATATGAATGATACTGATACGATCATTCAATTTACAAAGTGTTTATCATTTTTTTCATTTGACCTGCTGCTTTGGCTTTGATTCGTACAAACTCTGAAGTTACATACGCCATAGGTAATTCTTCCAAATCAATTAATTCTACAGTATCTGGATCAGCCCCCGCTATAATCGCTTTTTGAATAGCTTCTTGCTTGGCTTCTTCTAGCACATCTTGACGATGACGTCCTGCCATAGAAAACATTTTATCAATATCACCACTGACTTGCGCTATTGCCGCTCCAAGCGCATTGGCACAACCGGAATGTTCAGGACGAATCACTTCAGAAGCTCCATCCATTTCTCCAGGGATCAGAATAGCACCACCACCCACTAGAACAACAGGCATATCATGCGCGCTTGTTTTGATCTGGTCAACCGCGATCTGAATTTTATTATTAATGATATCTATCGCCTGTTGCCATACTTGCTCAGGGATCTGGGCTAACCGAGTACGATCACAATCAGGATGGTCTATCTTTGCCTTTCCTGAAGCTAGCAAACAATCTGTTGCAGTTAACGTATCCCCACCAAAAGCGATACTTTCACGCACAATATGATAGCCCACACTATCTGGTCCTACAGTAATACCATTTTCAGTCTGACGAACAATACTCCCTCCTCCAATACCAATTGAAATAATATCAGGCATTCGAAAGTTCGTTCGTACTCCACCTATAGACACCGCTACACTTGATTCGCGCGGGAATCCATTAACTAATATACCGATGTCTGTGGTCGTACCTCCAATATCACAAATAATACACTCTTTTAATCCACTTAATTCTGCTGCTCCGCGGATACTATTGGTTGGGCCGGAACCAATCGTTAAAATAGGATACTTTTTGGCATATTCTAACGTCATCAATGTACCGTCATTTTGAGCAAAAAAGATTTGTGCTTCTATCCCATAACGTTTTAACGCCATTTCTAAACCATTGGATACCGCAGAAGCCACTTGTACTAATGCCGCATTCAATGCAGCTGAATTTTCACGCTCTAACAATCCTAGACTACCGATCTCAGAAGATAAAGTAACTGGAAAATTAGCACCTAATATTTCATAAGCCCATTCTGCAAATTGCTTTTCATATCCAGACAATACGGGTGAAAAGATCGAAGTCACCGCAATTGACTCAATCCCTTTGGCTTGAATATCATACAGTACTTGCTCACACTCAGCACGATCCAATGTGGTCTGAGCCAACGGACGACCATTAGACTCACAACCACCATGAATATAATAGTACGTATCTCCAGCGGCGTCTCGTAACGATTGATCCCATGTGAACATCGGTTCGACAGATGTTCCAGCAGGCAAGCAAATACGTACACAAGCGATTTTGGCTAAACGATTGCGTTCGATAATCGCATTGGTTGCATGAGTCGTCCCTAGCATAACAGAAGATATTCGACTAGCCGGAATATCAGTTTCTTGTAATATACGTTCTAACGCTTCATAGATTCCTGATTCTACATCTGAACTGGTAGGTGCTTTTACTTTTGCAATCACCTGATGATGTTCATCCAAAATAACAGCATCTGTATTGGTACCCCCAACATCAATCCCAATTTTATACATGTTGTGTACCTCTTCTCTGCTGAATGATCTCAACGGGTTCATAATCGGTATCATAACCAAAATAACGGGGACCCCATACTTCTAATGCTTCAGGACTACGCATAATATCCGGTGTCGGGATGGCTAGACAAATCACCCGAAAGCCATATTTAATACTTTCAGTGGTGATAGGCATTCCTGTTTCTTGATCCAGGAACGTAATTAAGTCAGGAACCATTGCTATAGCTTGACCATCTACTGTTGCAAATAAATTCTCATTTTGAAAATCTACTTTTAACTCTTTTCCTTCATATTCTCCCAAACCCGTAACTAATGCTTTACCCCGTACAAATCCATCCGTAGATTGACGTTCAATATCTCTCACTTTACCGCGAAATACAACGATTGCTTCTCCATAGATCGAATTACGTGTTACTTCTTGAATCGCTTCTATAGGATTACGTTTGGTTTTTTGAGCATGACGAATAGATTGACCAAGTGCCATACATAAAGTCATCGTGCCATGAATAGCTGTTCTTTTGACATCTGCTCCTGTCATCATATATTCAGCTACATGGGCTGCACCACCCATACGTACAGCAATACCACGCGAAATATGTTCTAACATATAATTATCTAGCGTCTCTAACAGTACCTGATCACCACGTTCATTGTGTAATACCATCGGGGTACCACTAATACCATAGATATGGAATGTTTCCATTTGCAATTCAGGAAAAGCACGTCCCATACCATCTCCATCCACTAAAGGAATGCCTGCTTTGGATGCTACTACAAATGGAACCGTTGAATTTAATCCTCCACACTCAATAGGCATTGTTGCATAAGCGCTAATCCCTGTTTGTTTTTCTAACATACGCATTGACTTGAGCGCTTCGTCTCCATTCGGAATCTTTTCCATCATGATTGTTGGAGCACCCATCATAGCAGTTGGAATCACCCATGCTTCATCAGGAACCTCTGTAACATCTATCATCTGAATCGGACCATTGTCACGAATACATTTCTGAACCATTAACTTGCCCAGATAAGGATCACCCCCACCACCAGTTCCCAGTAACGCTGCTCCAATAGCCAAATCTTCTATATCTTCTTCATCTATCCATCTCATATGCAGTAAAACCTCCTTAGATGTTATATACGGATTACTCGCTTTTGCTAAAATTGATTACCTTTTGGGGAACCATAACTTTCATTCCTATATAATAAAATAGAGAGCTCACTATAATAGAAGTTAATGCTTGTACACCCCAGGTAATCAATAGACCTGAGGCAAATCCAATAATCCATGCAAAAATAGCTATCCAATTAATCTTTTCGCAATATTCTGGCAATGTACCTTTTGCACGACTAGCATCCAATTCACTGCGATAACGTTTGAGTATAAAATAATCAATCGCCATAATCCCTGCAATCGGTGGAATAGCCACGCCTAAAATAGTCAGAAACGTAATAAATTTATCCAAGATACCCATAATTGAAAGAACGGTACCTATCACCCCTAAGATCAATGTAAGTACACCGCGATTCATTTGTACTTTGAAAATAGTACTTAAAAAATTGGTGATTCCGAGTGATGAAGAGTATAAATTAATATCATTAATTTTGATTGTAGCAAAAGCAACAATCGCTCCACCCATCAGACCAGTTAATTGCATAACAATTGCCATCACATCTGAACTTCCGATAGCATGTGCCATTAATACGGCAATCAGATTGACTCCTAATTCGCCCAAAAATGTACCTATCACCGTAATCCAGATTACATCTTTAGTAGATTTAGCAAATCTCGTCATATCAGGTGTGGTTACACATCCAACAATAAATCCACCTGCTACCATCGTGGTCGCTGCTCCAATTGTTAATAAAGAGCCGGGAGGTTGCATCGTTGCTAATGTAGCTAATGAATGATTTTTGAGTACTTGATATACTCCAATCCCCATAACAATTAGAAAAAGAGGAACTGTAATTTTGGCAGTCCATGTAATCCATTTGAATCCGAAATATACGAGTAAAGTAGTCGCTAATCCTGTAATAATAGAAGCTATTACAAAACCAAGCTTACCTCCGGTAACGGCGTCTATTCCTTCTGCAAAAACAGAATTCTGTACACCAAACCAACCTGTTAAAGAGATAGCAAATACTAATCCAATAATGCTTGATCCATAACGTCCAAACCCTGACCATCGTGCCAATAAGCTTGTCGACATACCCTCTTTTGCACCCGCAATTCCAAGAACACAAGCAACCACTTGCAAAATAATGCTACCGAACATCGTTGCTAAAAAAGCATCCCATAACGTCATTCCATAACCTAATGCCGCTCCAAGCAGAAATTGTGAGATACATGTGAGTGCTCCGATCCGAACCAACAAAATGCTGAACATAGATTGGCGTTGATCCTGGGGCACACGGGATAATGAGTAATCATCTATTGCTTCACTTTGACTCATATTGAAACCCCCTTTATCCGGTAACTTCCGGGTATTCTCATATCTTAATGTATTCATTCTCTATTGCGAATAATGAGGTTCACCAAAATAATGCTTATTTTATTGTTCAACTGACCAATTTGGTATATACATGACAAAAAAACTACCACAATTGCGGTAGTTTTTATAATTTATTTCTTTAATTTATAGTTAAAGCATCTGTTGTTTACATTTTATAAAGTAAAATAGCGAGCTCAAATTGTAAGCGATATGGATTCTCAAAAGGATTTACTTGTAAAATTTCTATAATACGTTGTTTCCGATAATTTAGCGTATTGCGGTGAATATGCAAAATATCTGGTAATTCTTGTTGGTCAGGATAAAATAAAAAGTATTCCAATGTAATCAAAAAATCAGCATTTACTTTACAATCATATTCCACCAAAGGTTCTAATAGACGTGTTAGTGAATCGAACATATTCTGTATATTTTCAGAACATATCAGAGTGAATAAAGGCAAATAAGGAGCATATAGTATATAAGGTAAAGCCGGCATTTTTTCTTTAAAATGCAAAATATGCCGTAATTCTTTGTACAAAGACACTCCTTCTTCCAAAATACTTTTTTGTGCTTGATGATAGGCTATATAAAGAGGAACCGAACTTGATTGATGCCATTTCTGAAATAACTGATAGTATTGTTCTTGAAATTGCTTGTGATCTGTAGATCGAGGTAATAGCAAAATACACTGATATCCGTCAGGAATAATCATCATACGATGTTGTTTAGAAGAAACGCAATTACGTTCTATTTCATATATAAGCATATGGTGATCTGCATGATCAACAGCAGCGACTACAGCAATACCCCCCATCTGTGATAGATCGTATCCTGTTTCTTTGCTATTTTTTTCGAGATTTCCCGGAGAAATATCTTGTCCATTTAACCAGTTAATAATCATCGTTTGCTGATAGTTTTTGGTCACATTTTGAATAGCTTCTTCTTGTGAGAAATATAAAGCTAGACTAACTGCTACAGAATGATACAGCATCTCTTTAAAAGGTGGTAATCTTTCTTGGCTCAATACACATAAATAACCATATACTTTATGAGTTGAATAAATCGTTTCTACGATATGGGTATACTGTTCTGTTTCGGAAAGTACAAAAGAATTGGAAGTATGGACTGATTGTTGTTGACGGGCAAAAGCTGATTCCAGCGCAGATTGAAGTTCTTTTTCGCTATAAAATAAATCTGTGTGATAACTCGCTAATTGTTTGAAATTATTATCAAGTAACAGCAAAGAGTCATCTAAAATTTCACCAATATTGTAAATAATCGTATGATAATCGAATTGGAGCGCTAACCATTCAGTCAAACGATTTTGAATTTCGAGCATTTGTTTAATTTCTTGTGAACGATTTTTTTGAATTTCTTGAACAACAGGAGAAATAATATCAATATAAGGTACATCACGAGGAATCTCGATAATAGGAATTTGTAATTCATCAGCACGTTGAAGCACTTTTTCAGAGAGCTCTCGATAATGTAATCCTGGATAACAAAGCGCTAGCGCAGACGCATGAGTATGCTTCATTTTCTCTAATAAAGCAAGCTGCAATTGTTCATCATCTTTAATATGATAAAAAGCAGTAATAATAAGTTCATTTCCTTTAAACCATTCTTCAGCATCTGGTATTTCAAGCACAGTGACATGTTCAATAGGATTACGTATACCGCTTTGCCCGGCAATTATTGTTGCACGAGTTAAAGCTCCTACAGTCATCGCTTCTTCTACTGTAATATGACTCACAACAATCACCTCTTTCATAACAACTTCCCTTTATCATTAAGCTTGTGGTCTATTATATGATGTTATAGCAAAAATAGGCATGGTAATTCTCTCCATTTCGGTAGTGAAGTATAAAGAATTTATTTATAAATTTAGATATTGTACATATGGATACGATACGTATTGATTTGTTATTTTAAAATAAACTTGCATATATTATTTTAAATAATATCGTAAATACGAATTTTATAATTTTTTTATAAATTAACATAATAATAATTATGTAAACTATTAATTACAAAAAAAGAGAATGTTTATATTTCACATTCTCCTACTACATTATAAATGAAATTTTGTAGTCGCATGTTATATTTACTACTTACTTCCCACCGGCTTGACGAGAATTGTAAAATTCTACTGCTTTTTGAACCAACTGTTGCATCGAACCGAAAGAAGTACTTTCTTTCACCTGATTATCTAGTTGACCTTGCGGTACTTCTTTTACTTTATCTGCTGAATCTGTAGGAGATCCAACGCCTGCTTTTTGCAACAATTCTCCAATCGATTGAAATGGAGTATGCTTTTGCATAAACTCAGGAGTAAGTAATTTGTCCAATGGAAGTTTTTGTACAATTTGATCTAATGGTAAATTTTTAGCTATTTCCATCAAACCACCTGGTGTTTTCGCTTTTTCAATCATTCCTTTAAGATCGCCCATTCCACCTAAATTAAATCCCATAATTATATCCTCCTTTAAAAATATCATTTGATTAGCTTTTCAGCTAGATTGTATGCATGTGTAAAAACAGACAATAATGAAGTATGTCTTCTTGCTTATTACCCTAATCTATAGCTTGTGATTGATGAATCATATGAAGTCTAGTAATATGTAAAACAGCAACATTTCTATTAGTTTACGTATTATTTATTATGTAAACTGATATGCAAAAAACAAAAGCTAATAGAGACAGCTAAATAAATAACGTTTATGTGTATAGGATTTCGCATTTCCTGTTATTCATTTAGTTGTAATGATTATATAATTTCCAAAACGCGCTCCCATGAGTTCAAATACTCCAATTCTTCTTCTACTCGTTGCTTTTCTTCCGAATCCATATCTTCTTGATTACTGAACTCTTCTACCTCTGCAAATTCATTATTCATCAAAGGGGTAAATAACCAGATGATTTTATCCGATATCTCTTGTTGTTGATCGTTATATTGATTCTCTGCATTATAGATATGACTCATTGTCTATCCATCTCCTTCTGCACGCTTTATATTTATGTCGACACAAAACAACATTCTTATAAGAAGATCCAGCAAAATAGTTTTTTTCTTTTTTATATCATAATACAATCCCCTCTTTTTCAAATCGGCTCAGAGGATGAATTATGAACTACAAAATATCATCCTCTAGATGGAGTTAATTTTTGCAATCTCCTTTGTTAAGATAATCCTCAAAAAAGAGATAATGAATGTGATTGAAATTAGTCATCTTTAAAGTGTAAAAATAGCTCAGATTATTAGTTTACATAATATTAATTATGGAGCATTATAAATTTGTAGAGTTTTTTGGGTATTTCGTATATGGAATTTAGTGTTAAATAAAATCAAAAAATCACGTAATTTAACACACAATAGTGGTCGACTGGATTACTTTTAATAGATTCTAACAAAAACAGCGTATAATTTATATTATACGCTGTTTTTTGATTGCTTAAGTTTAACTCCTAATAGCATTGCATTTAAAAAGCTCACTTTATTATCTTTTAGCTTTTTCCAATCAGAGTTTTCTTTGTTAAAATGTCCTATACTTAAAACTTCATAAACAAATACCCAGTTTTCTTGAAAATCTTCTTTATTCTCAAGTAGCTCCTTAGCGAGATTTTTAAATACCTTTATTTGCTTCTTATTATCTGTCATATCACTATTACAACAATATAAATAACCCAATAAATTTAAAATAGCATGATTAGAATTTCTAATTTTTTCAAAATCAATAGATTTAATTTCGAAGTTGTACTTTATAGAAAAAAATAAAGCATAACATACACTTTCATAATTATTACTCATAAAGCCTTCTTCATAAATTATATTTGAGAATCGGGAAATGATATTAGAATCTAATTCTTGCTCTTCAAATATATAATTATCAATAAGTTGTATTAAATAGGGATAAATAACTGCTAAATGTAAAACTTTTTTCACATAATATTTTTTAGCATTTTTAGATAGCTTCTTTTTATGAAAAATTTTAATCATGTAATTTAAAATAGCTGCATTGTTATTATTAGAATGTAATGCATGTATTGCTGTATTAATTAATAGCTCTGTATTTTTATAATCCCAGTATTCCTTTTCGTTAATTGATAATGCGTTTAACTTACTGATCCAACTTTCTGTTGAAGGTATAGGCAAAACTGATATTGTAGTTTTTTTATGATTTAAAATCAAATTAAACTTTTTCAAAGCCTCGTTTATATCTACTAAAAATTTTTGTGCTTCATCATAATTTTTAACATAAAAAGTATAATCATCAATATTTCTAAAATACTTCCATCTTTTATCTATAAGGACTTTATCGATACATACTAATACTATCTCAGATAAAAGGTTAGAAGTATGAGGACCAATTAATATTCCATGTGTTTCTCCATTTTTAATATTTCTAACATGAAAATCTAGTTTATTAAACCAATGTTCTTCGCTACGGTTTTTTTAGCTATTTCTTTTCCGGCTAATGCCCAGGCTAAAGAATGAGTATAAATACTAGGAAAACAAGTAGATATGTCAACATTAACAATATATTTTGAACCGATGAGAAAATCTTCATTTTCCACTTCACCATCAATTTTATAGTTTTTATAATTCATTTTAAAAACTATTTTTGTATCTTTCATCTTTCTAATATGTAGCCTGCTAACTTTAATTGCTTGATCATGCGTTTGATCTTCAAAAAAACCTTTTAATTTATTCCAATGGTTTTTTATGAATAAACATAATTGATAATAATTCATTGGATTTGGTATTCCTATACTTCTAGGAATATTAATATTTCTCATATTTTCATATCTAATAAAATTTGTTTCTCTAGGTGTATTTTCAAATTTAGGATTAAAATCTTTGCAGTATTCATAAAAAGGAATTCCATCAAATATGGGTGGAAGTTTCTCACTGAATAATCCATACCCTAACAAACCTTCAAAAATATCTTCATCATTCAGTTCATTCATAAAATCAGAATATTTTTGCAATAATAACACCTCTATCTTTATTAATTTAGTTATTTATAATTAAATAATTATTACAATATCATCTTAAATTTATTAACATATTCAAATTAAAATTCCAACATTTTCTAAATAATTATAGTATAGCTCTTAAAACCAAATAATACTATGTAAAAGATATAATCATTATTAAAAAAAGCGACTATCCGCATATGTTCTTTATATCGGATAGTCGCTTTTTATGCTATTGATACATCATAGATATTGGGTATACTAATTACTCATCGGCTCCAATATTCACTGCACTGCCAGATACTCGATTTTGCCCGTCAATATCAGCAGTTCCGATAATCCCTGTATCCGTTGATCCTTTATCTACAGCAGGTGAAGTTGTCTGAATATGATAATTATCTGCACTTACATCTACAAACTTAGGATCTGCGAAGATGGAATGAGCATCATTACCTGATCCTGACTTGTAAGCCGCAAATCCATTGTACTCTTTGTTTTTCCAAATCCAAAATGTAGAATCACTATTACCTGAAGCAAAGTACAAATTGTAGTCGACTACGTTGCCTGAATTTTTGGTATATGGATTTGTGATTAAAGCATTCGAAGAACCAGCTACCATAATATTGTTTTTGATAATATTATTGGAAGTATCGTATTGTACTAATAATTGTCCATTATCGTCACCTAAGGTATCGTTTTTGTACAGCGTGTTATTCACGATTTTGGAGTTAGTGGTTGAACCACGACCTGTATCATATCCACCCATCGCAATACCTGTTAAGCGGTTTTTGTAGACCATATTGCTACGAACTGTAATGTTGTCAGTTGCTTTGCCTGCATGCTCAGAAGCAATTTCGATACCGATATCGTTATTGTAACTATAGTTACGCTCAATAATCGTATCTTTTCCACCATCTACATAAATACCATCTGCGGAATTGGTGTTATTAGGTACAGGGCCATAAGATACATTATTATTAGACGTAATATTATACACTTTATTACCTTGAATCAATCCATTACGAGCTTGATCGTAAGCAACGGTTGGAGACTTGCCTTCGAATCCAATCACATCAATCCCAATGTTGTCGGCATCATGGATCGTATTATTGAGGATTGAAAATGTATCTACATTCCCGTTTACAACTAATGCTTCACTTGTACCTAATACTAAATTATACAATTCATTTCCGCTAATTGTCAGATTATTGATGGAAGCTGGAGCTTGGGTTCCATAGACAGCGATACCATGAGCATCCCGTCCTAACCAGATGTCTCCACTTGATGTAGATGTAGGTGTTGCTGTACTTTTGATATCATGGATCTTATTATTGAGGATCTTAATATTGCTTCCTTTGCCATGAACATAGATACCAATTGGTAGCAAATCTTTGGTCGCTGTTTTATAATTGCTAAGTTCTAACCCTTGAATAGTAATGTAATCGGCATTTTGAATATCGATTAATCCTTCTAATCCTGTAACACTTAATCCTGATCCATCAATGATAGGTTTTTCAGAAACATAGTTGCTAAACGTGATCGCTCCTGTAGAAGAGCCTGACTTGGTAATTTTCAGCTTCTGATTATACGTGCCTCCACGAATATAGACCGTACTTCCTGCTGTAGCTACATCTGCTGCATGTTGCAGTGTTTTCCAAGGAGCATTCAATGTTCCTGCATTAGAATCACTACCACTGGTGGATACATAATATTGCGTTTCTGCAGCTACCGCTTGAGAAGTATTCCACTGAATACCTGTGGTTACTAACAACACCATACTTGCGCCTAGCACTACTTTTTTGATGGACTTGAACACTTCATCATCAGCTCCTCTGAAATAGTGAATTGCGATACATTAACGTTGTTGCTTACCCCTTGTATAGCAGCATAAGTATTACAAGCTCACCCCCTTTAAAAAATAAACACATTAAGAATGACTCATCTGTATATGGTCTATCTGTTGTAAAGTTGGTAAAGCTCCTGTACCACCTATGCCTTGAGTAGATAAAGCACCACAAGCATTGGCGAATTCTAACAAAGTGGCTCTTCGATAGCCTTGCAAATATCCATAAATGATCCCGGCATTGAAGCAGTCTCCTGCTCCTGTCGTATCAATAGGCATTACCGGATAAGAGCGAATCGTAAGTGGTTGCTTGGTTGCATCAACAAGTAACGAACCTTGAGAACCTAATTTTACGATCATATCACCCATAAGATCAGGTAATTGCATAATAACCTCTTCCATATGTGACGTATTATAAATATGCAGTATCTCTTCTTCACTTGGAATAAACAAGTTAGTGTATGTTAACAATTGTTCGATTCCTGAACGATCCCATAGATTACGAATGTCCCAACCAGTATCAAAAGAAGTGCTTACGCCTAGTCGCTGTGCCTGTGCAAACAATGTTGACCAATGTTCTCTCATCTGATCTTGTAGATAGTAGGAACCGAAATGTAGATGGTCAGCCTCACGAAGTAATGATTCTGTTACCATATCAGGTGTAACACACGGAATACTTCCCGGATAGGTGACAAGACCCCGATCCGATGAAGTGGAAAATGATAATGTGACTCCTGTTTTGATATCGGAACGTATGTGAATATGGTCTGTATTTACACCCATTCGCTGTAATTCTTGTATACAAAACTCTCCAAAATAATCTGCTCCCACTACACTTACAAATTTCACTTCAACGCCCAGACTAACAAGTGCACAAGCCGTAATCGCTGAAGATGACCCCAAAACGATTTCGAATTGATTGGCTACCTTTTCTCGATTCCATTCCGGTACAATATCTTCTCCAGTTAGAATCATATCGACATTCAATTCACCAACGACAACAATACTAGCAACAGGTGTATGTGATGCTTGAGTATTCATCATTATTTCATATTCGGGATAAATTCCCGTTCCACTTCATATAATTCATCGAACATATTGCTAATTTCTTCAAGTGAACATACGGCTGCTGTTAATGGATCAGACATTAATGCATGACGTGCCATTTCTTTATCATTACCGAGTACAGCACCTACAGCTAGTTCGAAAAATGCCATATTCGAGCGACACAACGCAGCTAAATGTTCTGGTAGACTACCGAACTGACAAGGGTTAATTCCATTACCATCAATCATACAAGCTACTTCGACCACACCATTTTGCGGTAAATTGTGAATAAGCCCTTGATTAGGTACATTGCCATAGATCACTTTAGGTTCATTTTTTAGCATCGCTTCTATAATAACTGCGGCATACTCATTACTATTTTTCAATTCGATAGGTAAAGTACCTTCTAATTGTTTCAAGATGCGCTCATCATTTTCTTTTCTCCAGATAGGCCAGTTGTCTGCATAAAATCCTGTTGCACCGTTATATCCTGTATTACAATGCTGATCTATTAACTCCTGACGTTTACGATAATAAGGAATGTATTCAGAAAAGTGTCCGCTGGATTCCGATACAAAAGCACCTAAATACTTCATTGCGTCTAAGCGTACAGGATCTTGACGCAGTAGCTCTTCGTCTTTTATTTTTTCCAGTAATACAGGGTACAAGTCTTGACCTTTATGCTTAAGTTCAACGAACCATGACATATGATTAATACCACCTGCTCGCCATTCTAATTCGTTGTAAGGTACACCTGCATACTCTGCTAATTGACTGGATGTGTTCTGAATCGAGTGACACAGACCGACTACCGGAAGTTCTGTAATCCGTGAAGTCAGTAAGGTGACTGCTGACATCGGATTCGTATAATTCAAAATGGTAGCATGAGGAGCAAGGTCTTCAATATCTCTCACAATATCGATCCAGCTTGGCAGCGTCCGCAACGTTTTGAACAAACCGCCTGGTCCAAGCGTATCTCCTATACACTGATTTACATTATATTTAAGAGGAATTTCATACTCGTACCTTACATTTTGCAGTCCACCGACTTCAATCTGATTAATAACAAATTGAGAGCCGCCAATGACTTCACGCCGATCTGTAGAAGCGATAACTTTCCAACGATTGCCTGTCATTTCGATCAACTTTTCGACCATACGACGAGCAATATCTAGACGCTTTGCATCAAGATCGACCAAAGCGATCATGCCTCCATCGATTCCTTCGATTTTTAGAATATCTGTAGTGATATCTTGTGTAAAAGCACTACCTGCGCCAATAATAGATATTTTTGTCATTATAATTCTTCCTCTCTGCATGTTTATGATGATGGAATATTGTTATTTCATACCTGTCATGGTTAAACCTTTGATAAATTGCTTTTGGAAAATAAGAAAAACAATCATGACAGGTAAAGTAATTAAGACAGCAGCAGACATCACAACATTGTAATTGACCACATGAGTTCCGTTAAAATACACAAGTGCCAGAGGTACAGTCATATGATCGGTATCATTCAGTACGATTAACGGCCATAGATAATTGTTCCACGCATTCATAAATGTAAAGATACCAAGCGCTGATAGCATCGGCAAAATAAGAGGAGCAATAATTCGAATCATCAATCGTAATTCACCAGCCCCATCTATTCGCGCAGCATCTAGCAAGTCTTGCGGGATATCTTCAATAAACTGTTTGGCTAAGAACACTCCATAAGAACTAACGAGATTAGGCAAAATAATAGCGGCTAAATGATCAATCAATCCAAGTCTTGCAGTGATCAGATATGTGGGAATCATAATCACTTGAAAAGGAATCATCATGGTTGCCAGAATCAATACAAATAAAATGCGTTTACCTTTAAATTGATGCTTAGCAAAAACGTAACCTGCAAGTGCACTTGTAAATAGTGTAATAATGGTGATAATAACTGCTGAAATAGCACTATTCCACATCCATTTCACAAAGGGAGCATCTTTAAAAACAGTGAAATATCCTTCTAATGTTGGATGATTAGGAAAGAAACTTCCCTGACCTGACATGATATCCATATTGCTTTTGAAAGAAGATACTACCATCCATAGATAAGGAACCATCATTGCCACCGCTGTCACGATTAGAAACACCAATACGATCGAATCCAACCATGGACTTTTTCGTTGCATCTGTATCTCCCCCTCTTATTGTTCCCAGCTAGCACGTCCTAATCGGAACTGAATTAACGTTACGATTAAAATGATGATCAGGAATATCGTTGCCATTGCAGAAGCATAGCCCATATTGGAATTGGAAAAAGCCTGATCGTAAATATTAAGCGCTAAGACTCTTGTTTCGTTAAACGGTTCTCCTTTGGTCATAATCTGGAATTGTGGGAATGCTTGAAAATATGAAATCACTGTAGTGATCGTTACAAATAACATAGTTCTACGCAATAATGGCAACGTCACAAAAAAGAACAAATGCCAGCGATTAGCTCCATCCAGAATAGCCGCTTCATAATACATATCAGCAATAGACTCTCTGCCTGCTATAAATAGCACAATATTATAGCCAATATCTGCCCAGAGCGTCATCATAATAACGGATAACAAGGCATACTTGGGATCACTTAACCAGTGAACAGGAGCAATATGTAGCTGACCAAGAATGACGTTGAACAATCCACTGTCATAATTCAAAATAGTTGTCCAAACAATAGCTGTTCCCGCTAGTGGAGCAATAGCTGGTAAAAAGAACAAGGTACGAAACAAATTTTTAAGCCATTGTATTCGTATTGCATAGATCGCACTTGCAATAATCAATGTAATCACAATATTGCTGATCACAGTAATACCAACGAACTTAAAAGTGACCCAGAGCGATTTTAGAAAGACTGCATCTTGAAGTAACAATGTATAATTTTTCATTCCTGTAAAAACAGCATGATTACTGAGCGGACTATAATCATAAAAAGATAACAACAAACTCCAAGCAATCGGCAGAAAAGCAAATACTCCAAAAAGAAGCAGAATCGGGGCTAGAGCAATACGCACAAACCATTTCTCATTTTGATATGAACGAGTGGTTCCTTTATCGAATGTTCTTTTACTGGTATTTCCAGCTTCGATACTTTTATTCATTCGCTATTCACCTCGACTACTTGTGTTGGTCTTGACTTGAATTGATTGATTGTTCTATATTACTTAGACCCGTTTCGACGGTGATCTGTCCGCTTACAATCAACTGAAAGTTATCATTAATCTGTTTGAAAAAATAATCTCGATCTGCAACAGGGCCAATCCATTGACCATACTTCAAAATATTAAGCGGTGCTTTCATGTACGGATTTTCCTTCAGAAATTTAGGGTTATTTGCGACTTCTTTTTTGGGAGGTACCGTAAATGTACTTATATTCCATTGAAGCAGATTTTCATTTTCACTTAGGAATTGAATAAAATTCAAAGCTTGCTTCTGTATTTCACTTTTACTGGCTACTACTACACCCCATCCTGATTCTGCTGCAAAATAAGGATTCTCATTCGTAAATGAAGGAACAGGTACATACTCAAAGTCTTTTACCTTATAGTTATCCAATCCAGAAGCAACCGTCCAAGGCCCACGATAGGTCATAGCAGAATTGCCACGGAAAAAGTAGTCTGAGCTATCCAATTGACCGCCAAATACAGAGAGATCAGTCACTTTATCTACACTCACTAAAGAAGTAAGCGTATTCATTGCTTGGATAGCTTCTGGAGTTTGAAAGTTTACATGGTTATCTGTTCCCCAGTACTTTCCATTCTGCTGCAAAATCATAGAAAGAAAGGTAAACGTAATATTGTCTAAAGAAATAAAATCAAATCCTTTGATTTGGATACCGTTATCATTACGTACTGTTAATATTTTGGCATTTTCGACTAAATCGTCCCACGTTTTGGGTGGGTACTCTAGCCCTTTGTTTTTGAACATTTCAGGATGGATTAACATACCTCCGTTTTCGAGGTTGTATTCAAGTGGTAAGCCATACAACTTTCCATTGTATTGATAAGCTCCTAATGGTGCAGGATAATACTCTTTACTGATCTTATCGATATTAGGAACTTCGGTCAGTGCTCCATTTTTGCTATACTCAGGAACCCATGTACCAAACATCTCAGCTACGTCAGGAGGGTTTTGTGCAGAAAAAGAAGCTTTAAGTTTTTGATTATACACATCATAAGGAAAAGTCTGAAAATCAATTTCGATATCGGGGTGTTTGGCTTCATAGGCTTGGATCAGCTTGTGATATGCATCATTCATTGCACTTTCTTGATGTGCCCAAAATACGATTTTAGTTTTACCAGAAGAGCCTACATTTTTAGAATTTGATGCACATCCTGCTAGCATCACTGTAATCAAGACTAGTAAGATGAGATAGTTCAAAACCTTAGTAAGCATATCAATGAATTCCCCCTTTCAAATTCAGTAGTCTTACATGCTCTATTGCTATTACATATAACGTATAGACCAAAGTTGGATATTCGATATAAACAACCTTGTCTATACGTATAAACAGCTATATCATCATATAGATATCCCGATCATTAGACTAATTGCAGTTGAACATGTTCTTTCTCACATAATTGCTGTAACCAGGAGTCAGCATGTACATTAGTGATAATGCCGGTCACTTCTTTTAAAGGCATAATCGTAAATAAAGCTGTTTTTTCAAGTTTACTTTGGTCGAATACCGCATACACTTCACTAGAACGTTCACTTAATTGCTGAGCAATCCGTACTTCTAATTCAGAATGCATCGTAAATCCTCGTTCAGATGCGACACCATCTACACCCAGAAACATTTTGCTCAAATTGATCTTCTGAATAACACTTTCAGCTAAAGGACCGATTAATTCATAACTTTGTGAGCGCATTACGCCACCAGTTAGAACCACTTGAATCCCTTCTGCATCTGCCAATTCAAAAGCAATATTGACGGCATTGGTAACCACAGTAATATTTTTATGATGCTTTAATGCCATCGCTATCAAAAAAGTAGTTGTCCCACCTGTAAGTCCAATAACATCACCATCAACGACTAATGCAGCAGCAGCTTCCGCAATTTTTTGCTTATCTGGTTGCTGAGCCAACTGTTTATCGACAAATGGAACTTCATCTTGATTGATTTTGCTTCCACCTTCGTAGACGGCTCCACCAATCGTACGAATAAGCTGTCCTTCTTTCTCCATGAGATCGAGATCACGTCTAGCTGTAGCTTCAGAGCAACCAATAACTCCAGTAATTTCTTGAACAGATATTTTGCCATTCTTTTTGATCATATCCATAATTTTTGTACGTCGTAATTCACTTTTAGAATACTCCATTTCTGCAATCTCCTTTGATTTTTATGAGCATTATTAATATAATTTTGCTCTTTTTAATCATTTTGTATGATTACAGAATGAATTGCAAGCATCTATTATAGGATAATTTTGTTCACCTTTATAAGGGAATGACCTGAACAGCAGATTCTAACTCCAGGTAAGTCGCATAATCCATATCGCCTGCTTTTTCAGATAATGCATTTGCAGTGGCAACAGCAGAAGCTAACTTTAACTGTTGTATAGGTTCATACTGTCTTGATGTTGCAAATGCCATCCCTGCTACAAAAGCATCACCGCACCCCACCGTATTGATGGCTTGAATAGATGGAGATATCACTTGATACACTTGCTTATTAATAATCGCAATAGATCCTTGACTTCCTCGGGTAATGCAAACTTTCTCTATACCACGATCAATTAGAAGCCAAGCGGCGTCAATGTATTGTTGATCCGTAGTCAGCGAAGTATTGGTCCATTGCTCTAACTCTTGTTGATTCGGTTTGATAAAATAAGGCTTAGCTTGGATCGAATCTGTAAAAGCAGCTCCACTTGTATCCAAAAAAGCATGTGCGCCTGCATGCTGTACAATTTCGATGAGTTCAGCATATCCATTCGTCGCCACTCCTTGAGGCAAGCTTCCTGAAAAAACAATAATCGTAGACATCTGTGCAAGTTGCTGTATTTTCTGTTTGATAGCTATCCATTGCGATGAAGAAATGATAAGCCCCGGTTCTAACAATTCAGTAGAAGCATGTTGATTGGATTCATCAATAATATTGAGACATATTCTAGATTCACCCGACGTCATAACAAAATCTGTGCTTATTTTTCGTGCTTGTAGCAAATGGTCTATTATCTGTCCATTGTCTCCTCCTATACAACCAGAAGCAGTCACTTCGCTACCTAACAATTTGATGATTTTTGCTACGTTATTTCCTTTACCACCTGGTTCTGTGAGTACACGTCTAACCCGATTGACCTGATGTGTAGCAAATGAATCCATATAATAGGTTTTATCTACTGCTGCATTTAAGGTCACCGTAGTAATCATTGTAAAACGCCTGCTTTACCTGCCGATCCGCATAGTCCAATTTTTTGCATTGCTAATTGTTTAACCGCTTCTTTAGCAGGAATCATATATTTACGTGGATCATTTTCGGAAGGATTTTCATCAAAAATGTGTTTAATCGCATCTGAGAAAGCGATACGTAATTCAGTAGCTACATTCATTTTGGACATGCCTAGAGCAACCGCTCGCTTCACTTGTTCTGCTGGAATACCTGAACCTCCGTGAAGAACCAATGGAATATCGACCAATGCTGCAATTTTCTCGATTCGTTCAAAATCAATATGAGGATCGCCTTTGTAAATACCATGAGCTGTTCCGATCGCAGGTGCTAATGTAAGTACTCCAGTTTGTTTTACAAATTGTAAACATTCTTCAGGATCTGCTAATAAAGCATCTTGTTCATCGACAACGATATCGTCTTCTACCCCTCCTACTTTGCCAAGCTCTGCTTCTACATTCACACCCGCAGCATTTGCTATTTCCATAACTTTACTAGTGATGGCTACATTATCCTCATAAGGATGCATTGAAGCATCAATCATGACTGAGGTATAGCCTGCTCGTATACACTCAATAATAAGATTGAATTCTGTACAGTGATCCAAATGAAGTGCAATAGGAATAGAAGATTGATTCGCAGCAACTGTAGCTGCTTCGACTAGATACTTCGCACCTAAATGACGAACAGTACCTACTGTCGATTGGATAATAAGTGGAGATTCCATTTCTGTAGCAGCATCTACAACAGCCTGTAGCATTTCCAAAGTATGTACATTGAAAGCAGCTACAGCATAGTGATGTTCTCTTGCCTTTTGGAGCATGACAGTTGATGAAATAATTGGCATATTAGCATCTCCTTAATGATTGAATAAATCATTTAAATTGATTCTTTAGATCATTTTTTTAATTATAATACTCTTAATCAATGATCAAAACAATCTTTTTTTATTATTTTTTGTTAATTTATTTATTTTTTGATTATAAATATAAAAAATAAGCCTAAAATAGATTTATTTGATTGATTTATTCATAATAATGATTGAAAAAATCACACTAAAGAAATATACTATATGGTAAGTACCCATTGTAATGATTATCTTGCAAAATATACTATATGGAGGTTAATTCATGAACTTAACGTATCAGGAAGTGAAAAAGCAATATACAGCCCTACATCAGACATTCAATTATATGTTAGAACATCGTCAAGCTATCCAAGACTTACTGGAACAACTTCATCCTACTTCTATTACCTTTGTAGGTTGCGGTTCTAGTTACTGTTTAAGTGAATCGGCTGCTTTTTCTACTCGTTTGTATAACAATATGCCTGCATCCGCATTAGCAGGGGGCGATCTCATGCTAAATGCAGAGCGATATGCTCCACTTTTGGCAAATACATTATTGGTCGCTCCATCACGCTCAGGGAGTACGAGCGAAATTATAGAAGCTATTCAACGTGTACGTAAACAACAACCTCTTTCTGTTCTTTCTCTATCTTGTGTATCCAATTCTCCTTTATCTACAGAAGCTGATTTATCGTTAGAATTACCATGGGCGTTTGATCATAGTGTCTGTCAGACTCGTACAGTAACAAATTTGTATGTAGCTAATCTATTGATTAATGCTTTTTGGAGTAATAACGAGAAATTAATTGAGGATATTCAAAGTGCGATTCAAATGGGAGAAGCTTATATGGAAAAAGTAGAAGCTTCGATTCGAGAAGTAGCTGATTTCGCATGGAAACGTGTCATTTTATTAGCGGATGGTGAATTACAAGGATTAGCTAATGAAGGTGCAATTGCTATCACTGAAATTGCTCAAGCAGAAGCACATGCTTTTCACTTATTAGATGTTCGTCATGGGCCAATGGTAACTATTGATCAAGATACTTTGGTGATTGCAGCATTAACTGGAGAAGGCACATCGTATCAACACAATCTTATTCAAGATATCCATGCTCGCGGAGCACGGATTATTGCGTCAGCAGATCACTCCAATCGGATTCCAGAGGCATGGGTAAATCTAGGCATTGTTTTAGAACAACCTTTGCATCCAGCAGCTCAAGGGATTCCTTTTATTTTCATCCCACAAATAGTAGCATTAGCCAGTGCAGAGCGTCAGAATATTAATCCTGATCAACCGGATGGATTGGAAGCATGGGTCAAGTTGTAAAGATCGATTTTTGATAGCTATAATGCCTTATATACAATAAAATCAAAAAGAGAACAGTCCTGTATAAGGATCTGTTCTCTTTTTGATTTTACTATTTTGCATGTAGTTTATTTATTTCATATCACACCCAGACCTGCTAATAACGTCCAAATTCCCGATAAAATGATCAAACCCAGTGAATACTTTTTAAATTTCTGTTCATTCAAATACTTAACGGCTTTGACCCCTATCCATGTACCGATTAGCATTACCGGTAACATCCAGCCTAGATATACACTCATTTCCTGATCGATCAATCCACTATATACAAAGGTAATAATCGTCACTCCATTTAATATTACACCCACTAATGCTAAGTTCGCTCGAAACATCTGTTTGGACATGCCTTGATTAGACAACATCAATGCCATCGGAGGCCCACTCACAGATATGCTTCCACTTAATAATCCGCTGATAGCTCCTGCTAAGACATAAGCGACTTTTTCATTAGCAATCGGAATAATTCGTCCACTCATCAAAAATACAGCAAACAAAGTGATCAGTATACCTGTTATAATTTTAAGAGTACTTCCACTAATAATAAGCAGAAACAACGTTCCAACCGGAGCCATAACCACACTTGCAATAATCAATAATCCTATTTTACGGATATTGGTGTCCCTGTAGATAGAGCACAAAACTAACAAGCAAATCAGCATACTTAATATGACAATCATCGGCACGACACGCTGAATCGGTAGAAATAAACTAAGTAATGGCAACGCAATTAAAGCAAATCCAAAGCTAGTTAATCCTTGCACAAAACTTGCAATAAGGATAATCCCTGCACCGATCAACAAAGCATTTATAGTAATCATGTATGCTCCTTCATAATAACTAGATTCTACAGGTTCACAACTTACTTTTTCGATAATGATGATCCCTAAATACATAACGATAATATGAACTGTTTTTTCTTTTAAAATATCAGTTTCTCATTTGCTGTAACTGTTGCAATGCTTCAGTAGCAGATTGTTGAACAGCAGGATTATGATGCAACGTATATGATAATACAACTTGCTTATATTATACCGCTTATAGTATGCATGCTTACTTTTTTAAAATGTAACTGTCCTTTGTCTAAATCCACCAACATCTTTGATTATATTCTAAGGTATACTGTTATAGATTAATGAATAAATAAACTCACTATGATCCAAATAAATCATAACAATAGGCGGGATAATACTATGAAATTAGAGCGATTGATTGCGATGATCTACAAATTGCTTAATCATGAAGTGCTATCTGCTTCTGTATTGGCTGAGCAGTTTCAAGTGTCACAACGAACGATTTATCGGGATATTGATGTACTCTGTGCGGCTGGATTGCCGATTGTGTCTTATCAAGGAAGTAGTGGTGGATATGGGATTATAGATGGATATAAAATGGACAAAAGTCTGCTTGGTGCATATGACGTCGATTCATTAATTACTGTGCTAACCAGCCTTTCCACTGTCTTTCAAGATGAACGTGCCCAAAGTACGATTGAACGTCTACAGACCATTACACCTGAACATCACAATTCTAATTTAGCAATCAATTTCGATACATACCGAACAGAACCTCATGCTCTTGTTTATCTACGTCAAGGGATTACAGATACTAAAGTAGTCCATTTTGATTATATTAACGCCAATAATGAACATACGCATCGGAAAATCGAACCGCTCTGGCTTCATTTCAAATATAGCACATGGTATGTACATGGATTTTGCCAGAATAAACAGGATTATCGGGAATTTCGCTTATCTCGAATGATGAATGTACAGTTAACGACCGAAGATTTTCAGCCTCATCTATGTACTCCACAGAACATTCTACAGACTGAGCCAGAATGGGAAAAGCAATTAAAAGAGATTGTGATTCGAGTAGCCCCTCAATCTTTAGCAGAAGCTCTGGATCAATTTCAGCAAGCAGATAAAACATTTCAGTCTGATGGAAGTATGATCATGCGTATTCCTATCTATAAGCCTCTTGAAGCCAAATGGTTATGGTCGATTTTGCTTAGCTTTGGGAGTGGTGCTGAAGTGTTAGAACCTGCCGAGTTACGAGTCATATTAAAACAACAACTTGAACAAGCACTCCACCTTTATAAAGAAGTATGACACACTGTTGTCATACTTCTTTGGCTATGATGAGAACTGTAATACCATTCATTATCATTCCAAAGGAGCTGTTATTGATGTCTAATAATCCTGTAGAAATGTTCAAGTACCACATCTGGGCAAGTCGTATTATTATGGAAAGAATCCAAGCACTTCCTGACTCTGTACTACACCAGGAGGTGAATAGCTCTTTCCCAACGATAGCGCATGCGCTAAGTCATATGTATGCAGTGGATCGAATGTTTTATCAAGTTTTACAAGGTGAAGAAATGCCGGAAGCCTTACAAGAATGTATGGCTTTGAATCAGACCACACTGACTTCTATCGATGAGTATATCACTCGTTTTGCAGTATTAACGGATCAGTATCAACAATGGCTACAAAGTGGAATAGATGTAGAACAATCTCTTTTACTGAACAATCCTTATGTCGGCCCAAGACAGACGCGCTTAGCAGAAATCTTACTCCATGTAGTAAACCATGGAACATATCATCGAGGAAATATTTCTACTATGCTTCGTCAATTAGGTCATGCTTCTGTAATGAATGATTATCTATTATTCTGGTATCAGGAATCAGCATCATCTATCTAATGATCGAAAGGAACATAATACATTGAATAACATTGACCATCTTCTCACTATACATTCCAGAATAGAATTAAGAGCATGGTTACAACAGCATAGTAATGATATGCCTTATTGTTGGGTGATTGTGAGTATCACACCTGTTCCCGACATTCTACTCTATCTAGATGTGGTCGAAGAATGTCTATGCTTTGGCTGGATCGATGGGGTCAAAAAGAAAATATCTGATACACACTTAGCACAGCGATTATCTCCTCGCAGTCCCAAAAGTTCATGGACTGAATTAAATAAAGAGCGTGTTCGCCGACTAGAAAAGTTAGACTATATGACAGATGCAGGTAGAAAAATATTACCTAATATGAACGAAGACAATTTTGTGATACATCCACATATTCTACAAGCTTTACAAGAAGATTCTGAAGTATACACTCACTTTCTAGCGTTTCCCAGGTCATATCAAAAAATACGAATAGATACGATACAGAGTACGTATCATCAACCTGAAATATTCTATCGCAGACTTCAGAAATTGATAACTAACACCAAAGCAAACAAAATGTATGGTCAATGGCATGACAATGGACGCTTATTAGATGAATCCTGATTGTTTATAAATCATCATTTACTTGTCTTAACTAACCATAAAGTTCTAACTACAAAAACGTGTACTTCCATGTCGATGTCTGACATAAAAGTACACGTTTTGATTTTACGATAAGGGAGCTGACTGTTATACGATCATTTCAACCTATATGAGAATAGGATTGTACTAGATCGATTGGGAATCTATCCAACTTTTCAATTTGGGAAAGACTTGAAGCGCATTATGATAAAACACATTTTCCCACTGAGCTTCTGGTATAAGATTTTTGATAAAAGCAATATAAGCATCTAAAGGTACTAATGGCCAATCGGTTCCAAAGACCAGTCGATCATACTTCTCTGCGAATACGATAGCTCGCTTAAAATGATCAACATACGTTTGTTCACCCATTAGACGATATACTTTGGAGCTATCGCCAACGATCCAACCGGATAGATCAGCATATAAGTTCGGATTTTTTTCAAGCAAAGCCGCGGTATCCATCACCCACGGATCACCTAGATGGCATAACATAAAAGTAATATCCCGATGCTTGAGGAACGTTTCTTCCATTGATAAAGGATGAGAATATTTGAGTAGTCCATGATCTGAATAAGTCAGTCCACCATGAATAACGATAGGAAGTCGATACTTGCGAGCAAGGTCATACACCGGATCATAGATAGCATCACCTACATTATAATGATAATATCCGGCATATAACTTGATGCCGACAACATGATCCCATTGTAAAGATTGCTCGACGGCTTCTAATTGCCCTTCTTCATGGAGAGTCACTGGATTAATACCTATACATGTAAAAAGATTATCTGGCATATGCCCTTTCAAATCCAACAACATCGGATTGCGTGCGGCAGTATCAGGGAAACCGCCAGCAGACGTTTCGGTGACTCCCATACCGACAGCTGCTACTACTTCGGAACGTGCAAATTCGTCCAATAGTCCTTTTTCAGTATAATCAATAGATGCTAACGACTTAGCAGTATCGTAAAAAGAGTCAATTTCGGAAAAATGGATATGTGCATCGATGATTTTCATGGTGTACTCCCTTCTTAATCCGCTGTTACAGGATTGAAATCGAATTGAATATGAAACAGATCCGTTAATGTTGAATCTGGAATATCCATATCCGAAATCATGTAAAACTGTGGTTTACCCCATACCTGTTGCTGATGATTAGCAAAGATTTTCTGAATAACGACAGATGCGATCAGATGTGTATTTACAAAAACAGCGCAAGTCTCATTATCTGGATGATCGACAACGATTAATTGCGACTTCCGTTCATGAGAACCAAAGCGAATGACTTTATCTTTCACTTCGGTTTCATATTGAACTCTACCCGCTTTATAGATGATATTTTCTTTTGCTGTATTTGTAACGTATGCTTTAGCATCTGTGATCTCTTCGCTCACTTTGTAAAAGCTAAAATGATTCGCTCCAAATGGTGCTAACGTTGTTCCTGTTTGTTGATCAAGCTTAATAAAGTGACAAAGCACTGGAACACCCGGAAGCGTGACATAATACTGCTGAATCGATAATCCTTTGAACTTAACATTGTTCTCAATATCAATAGTAATACAGATGCCTGACCATGTATTTCCTAGATTATCTTTGATTTCTGTAAATTCTACAGACCGTTTTTCTTCCAATAATGTTCGCTGCGATAGACCATGCACTTCTAATGAAATACCGCCAATCCACGGATTCCACCATGATCTAGCTACTGGTTGTGGAAATGAAGAATCTAACCATTCTAATCCATCAGATTTAAGTGAAAATAAAGTCGGTGCAAAAGATTGACTGGCTTGAAATTCTAACACACCGTTACGCACCGTATGAATATCTCCATGTTCTGTTGAAATCACTTCTTGAATAATTGCCTGTTCAGATACTGGAAATACCAAACGCTTCTCTTCCAATACATACGAGTCCATATCCAGTTGTAATGTAAGTACATCTATTGTAGAAGATGTTTGTAGAGGAAGTTGCACCTGAAAATCATGTGATTCTAAGGTTTTGGATAATTCATATTGAGTCTGTTCCACACTACCCAACTGAGATGAAATCGAGAGTGTTCCATCTAATATTGCATTTTTGTGCTCTATAATCTGTACATCTACTGATTGCTGGACGAACGGATTGCCTTGATTTAATTTACATTCAAGAGGTGCTGCAGTCGTTGTTAGATTGTGATCTGAACTATTCTGTACCGCAAATTTTCTGAAATCTTGCCAATCATTCCATGTACCGATAGCGAACAGAAGTGCAGGTGTTTCGACTTTATCTCCTGCATTGCTTAAAGACAATGGATGTTCTAATCCATACAGCCAATGATCGGTCGTTAATGTTATATCTTTTGACCATATTACACCGTACGTTGAATCAGAAGTATAGGAAAACAACCAATTTTCTGTAATATCGCTAGCTTGCCAGTAATCTATTGCAGAAGCATCTGAACTTTTAGCTGTATCAATATACTGATTACGGTAAGGAATAATGCTGTTTTCCAACGGGAAACGAAAATGCTCTTTCAAAAATAGCGGCTCACTACGTTCCTGCTCATGTTGATTCTCTATAGTGTAATAACGGCTTATCATACCGTTTGCATACAATGTAACGATCGTTGTTAAAACAACCCCGATATGGTCTACATCGTACCTTGCTTCCATGATCATAGCATCTTCATGATGGAAAGTGACTTGAGACGCACGATTTTTTTGAAATTCATTTTTATAAGGCAGTCCAAATTTAGGATAAAACAGACGAGCAGCTTCTTCTGTACCTTCATAGATCGTAAAATTATTATTGATTTTATTTAAATATACGCTGTATTTACCATTGGCTATCACCCAATCTTTAGCAGTCTCGCCTCCGAATGCGGATTGTATGCCTGGAAATACAAGACTTATGTGTTGCTCCAGTATGCGACTCTCTTCAGTACATTCTGGCTGTGTATAGATTGGAATAGCATGATGCCAGATCCCATATTGAAGTAATGTGGTTGTAAGTGTAACACAGCGACGTGATCGAGCAGGTACTTCAATAGCTACCCTAGTATCTTGAAATGACAAAAT
Organism: Paenibacillus sp. KACC 21273; assembly: GCF_028736095.1. Taxonomy (NCBI): domain Bacteria; kingdom Bacillati; phylum Bacillota; class Bacilli; order Caryophanales; family Paenibacillaceae; genus Paenibacillus; species Paenibacillus sp. KACC 21273. The sequence continues at coordinate 2,595,046 of NZ_CP117876.1, read as the reverse complement.
ATTATCGTTAGGGCATTGCAGGTAATAAGTCATTTGTTGATCGTACTCATTTTCTACTGTTAATTCTAGTGCAACCTCTTCCCCTACTATTAACGAACGGTGAGGAGCTTTTACTTTTAAGCGTACCGGGAACTTGGGTTCAACACCAATTTTGAATACGGCAGATTGCCCGTTAATGATTAATTCTGCTTCTACAACAGGATGTGTCTGAAACGGATCTTGCTCTTCTTCAATCGGCTTAATCTGAAAATGTCCTTCAATCGTAGCTTGTGATTCTACTATTCTGGATTCTTGCAATTCAAAAGCAATATCATCATTAGCAATAGACTTAATCTCAAGCGATAATGGCTTACCTGTTTTGTTAGTCACTTCATAGACGATTGGATAATCGGTTCCAAATGGCAATTGATGAGCAACAGGAATCGTAGCCTGAATCAGATAATCATTCGTTTCAATCAATCGTAGGCCACGACCGGTTCGTTCATATTCCATTTTGAGTTGTAGATCATCTTTGCTCCACTGATATGTGAAATAATCAAACCCGTATTCCTGTCGTCCATCAGGTTCGGTTACAATCTCACGCGTGCTATCGGTATACCAGTCAATCTGTTCAAAATAAGACTGTACTGCTGGTGTCTGTAACACTGCTGGAATCAAATTAATAAGATGTGTTGTATCGTCACGTCGTTCCCAGAAAAATCCTGCTTTTTTATACGTAGGTACAGCTTTGATATTACCCGGCCATGTGTATAAATCTAATCTTGGCCAACCTCGTTGTAATGTTTCTTCGACTGCTCGTAATACTAATCTTTTTCCGATTTTGTATCCATGATAATCTGGACGTACATTCAGTAATGGAATATAAAGTGCTCCTGTGTCTTCTTTATAATGAGAAAAGCTACAGTATCCAACCACTTCATCGTCTTTTACTGCTAGAAAAATATCAATATGTGTATGATTATGGTGCTCTTTCAAAATCATTTCTTCGGTCTGGACCGTATTATCACCGCCCCAACTTTCATGACTGGCATTCCACATCTCTGCAATCGATGCAGCAAAACGTGGCTCGTAGGTTACAATTTGAATAGTATCCATTTGGGTCATTGTCGTGGCTCCTCTTATGTAGATAGAATATCTATATTGGTATACCTAATTATGCAAGTAAGATACAATTGTCGCTCCTTTCTATCGTATTGTCTCTTATCATACTATGTGTTTGAACGATAATCAAAGTGTAACAACCATTATGTGTATATCGCAAAAAGGAACAGATATCCTAAACAAAAAACCTCCTTAACTAGCAGGAGGTTTTCTATCTGTCTTGTATTATTATTGTAAAATCATCACACCATAAGCCGGTATCGTCGTCGTGCCTTCAATTACAGTATCTGTTAACACATCTGTACGTTGCTGTTTGATCTGAATAGAAGCCTCTTGATCGCTATAATTGAGCAAAAAGATGTACTGGTGTTGCTCATTCTGACGAATCCCTATCTCCACCTGTTCCGGCACTTCTAACCAATCAGCTACAGGGGAGGATATCTCTAAGATCGACAATAATTCATCGACAACCTCTTCATGGAAAGCTGCCCCATAATATAACACTTTACCTTTGCCGTATGGTCGCTGCGTTAATGCAGGAGCATCTTCATAGTAAGATAATGTATAGGTCGCCAATACTTCTACATCGTCTTCATTCACTTGTAAAATATCGTTGAATAACTCCGCTACTTGCGCCATATGATGATGGTTGTGTTGCCAACGAAGTCCTGGCACTTGAGCATTACCTGTAATCGAAGTGAAATCCGCTACAGAGATTCCGCATAAGGAAGCGACAGGGCCCGGCATAGGCGCCATTCGGCAATGACCGGATAACTCTTTGTATCCTGTGCGTGCACCGAAAATTAGTGTTCCACCTGCTTCTACATACTGAGTCAATAAAGTCGCTGTCTGCTCAGACATGATTGCGGCATGCGGATAAATAAGCACTTTATATTGTTGTAATTCTGCCAGTGTCTGCTTACGCAAATAAATAATATCTGTTGGGATATGCTGATATTGAAGTTGCTTGAACCATGCGTTGATACTTTTGCCTGTTAAAGGGCCATGCCATATATCGTATTCGCCATCCCAATCGTTATCATAATCTTTGACGATAGCTATATCTGCTTGATAAGTTGTACCTGCAATCTTGTCACCGATCGCCACAAATTCTTGCCCTACTTGAGAAGCTTCTTGAATACGACGGTTCGGTTGATTATGGTAATCATTTAAGCCATGCCAGTAGATTTCTGTACCAAATGTAGCCGTGCGCCAACGGAAATACATTACCAGATCAGCGCCATGTAATACCGATTGGTATGTCCATAATCTTAATTGCCCCGGACGTGGAGCAGGCATATTCATTCGATTCACCCATCCACCTGGCCCGGCTTGCTGTTCCATAATACAGAAATTGTTAGAGATATTACGGACAACGCTCAGATTCTGACTCCATTTACGATCCAACAATGGCTTAGATTCGTCACTGCCAAAGATGGTTGAAAATTGCGGATATGAATCATAGGAGAAAAAGTCGAGCATTTCTTCTGTTAACGCATGACTATCTAAATGTCCAAACAGACCATTCGTTGTAATCCAATGATGAGGAGCGATCTCTCTTAAAATGTCTGCTTGAATACGAGCAAAAGCGATAGTATTGTCAGAAATAAATCGTTTCTCATCTAAAACCAGATGCGGGTTAGGAGAATGTGCTGTAGTAAGACGTGGCAAATACACTTGATTCCAATCTGTGTAAGTCTGACTCCAGAATACAGTCCCCCATGCTTGATTAAGCGCTTCCAAAGTATGATAACGTTCTTGTACCCATTGACGGAAAGCAATATGGTCAGCTTCTGCATAGAATTCACTGACTTCACAATTTAGTTCATTATCAATTTGCCACCCGATAATAGCTGGATGATCTTTAAAATGATTTGCCATTTGACGTGTAATATTTGCACATAGTTCCTGATATTTAGGGCTACTATAATTGTAATGTCTCCGCATACCATGCTGATATGTAACACCTTCGATCGTTGCATTCAATACTTCAGGATATTTCTGTGTTAACCATGCTGGTGGTGTAGCAGTAGGTGTTCCCATAATCACTTTCAGACCATATTGGTGCGCTAAGTCTAATACGCGGTCAAACAGATCAAAGTCGTATACTCCCTCTTGCGGTTCAAAAATACTCCAAGCAAATTCACCAATTCGAATATGAGACAGATTCATATCTTTCATACGTTTAAAATCATCTTCCCAGAGCGAATCAGACCATTGTTCAGGATAATAACATACTCCTAATTGTAAAGAATCAAGTTGGATCGATTTGTTCATGACAATCACCTCTAATGTTTGGATATCTTTATTTTAAAGCGATGTCATATTTACGTATATAACGAGTAATTATCCTGATAACAATATTTTGCGATGAATATTTCAATATACAGCTGGTATTGCTATAAAATAGACTGTAGTATAGTATAAATTTCATCTGAAAGGAGTACTGAGATGAGAGAACATATTTTCTTCCCCAATCCGTCATTTGCCCATTATAGTTGTTATCCAGACTTTATAGGGGGTTATCAGAACCATTCTTCTCATATCGTTGATCGTCCGGCGAACAGTAGTGATTTCAAATTAAATCGATTGTATAACCTACACTTTATTTTGAAAGGAAAAGGTTATGTATATAGTCAGGGAACCAGATATGAGCTGAGTGCCGGTCATGGATTTTTATATGGCCCCGAGTTAGCAGAACGTTATGAAGCGGATTCTTATGATCCGTGGGATATCCGTTGGATTCACTTTTCCGCTTCTGGTCTGGAATCGTTATTAGGTAAACGAGGAATTAGCGAAGTATGGTTATTTGAACTACACTCTATGCAGACATTGAATATATGTATGGAAGAACTGTTAGCTTTAGGTCGTAACTTTGATCTCAAGCAAGAAATACGCGCTTCTACTGTACTTTATGAGATGTTATTACATATTACCAAAGATGCAGTTTCTCTTCATTTGCCCAAAGATCCTGCCCTTCCAGGTATTCATGCAGCTGCTAATTATATGCGTGAGCACTGTACAGAACTATTATCGATCAAAGAGATCGCTCAATTTACAGGATACAGCGTGCCTTATTTTACGCGTAAATTTCACCAGTCTATGGGAGTAACACCGACTGCTTATTTACTGGAATCACGTATTTTATATGCGAAAAAGCTTCTTCTTTCTACAAATAAGACTATTCAAGATATCGCCTTAGATTCAGGATTTTCGCAAAGTAGCTACTTTATTCACTGCTTCAAAAAAGTCGTTGCTATGACACCAGAACAATTCAGAGTAAGTTGGGATTCTTGATAGATTATTAGTATTAAATTCCAGTGCCATTCTACAACAAAAAAACCAATCCGAAACAACCATATATTATGATCGGGATTGATTTTTTTGATATTTAAAGTTATATCCACACATTTTCAATGCAATTCGTACCGTCTTTGTTCTGTAAATCCTACAGGATCAAGCATGATGATCGGATATTGTTCTATACAGTGAAGCAATGTCTTCACCAGTGTACATCGTTCTTTGGTGTTCATTATTTCCTGCTCTACCTGTTGTATTTCAAGCCATTTATTGCGTTTGATATCTATATCTGTATTGTCACTGTGCACCCTTATTTTTGAATGATACAGATTGTGTTGAATATCCAATACTCGGGATAATGAGAGACTATTGGACTGCTTGATCTGTTGGCGCAAATAATCTGTATTCCATCCTAACAGATTAACACTATCTAGCTCATATAACACAGTATTCATGATTTCTAGAAGTAAAGCACTCAAACTATATTCCAGTCGTTGATAAGCATAATAAATTGTGGAATTATGCCATTTATTTTTGTCGATCATACTGTTCTGAGATATATGCGGATAAATAAGTATCATATGTTGCATATAGTTTTGTATATAGACGATTATTTTTTGCTCTGGCGTGATCTGTTGATCGGCATAATTGTAGAAAATAAGATCATCAATGTTCTGACCGATTGTATCCAAAACCAAGCAATACGCATGATCTTTACTTTTCAACTGATTAGCAAAATCGGCTTCTGTTAGACGACATATTTGCATAATATCTTGTGCTGAAGTATCTTCATATCCCTTAGTCAAAAACAATAATTTGATTTGTTCAATCATCGGATAGGTGTTATTCATCCAGTACCTCCTTGGCACAATGACATAGATAGCAACAACATACATCGTTGTCACTATCTACGTATAATAACTTTGCTTGGAGAAGCAATTATAATGCCGAACTACTCTATTACATCGGTTGTTGATGTTTGGTTAACCGTTTGTTTTTACGTGCTAACTTGGAAGTCATCCGTTTATCGGTATACCGTGCCATAACCATATACAGCGAAGGTACAACAAATAATGTTAAGACCGTTGAGAATACCAGGCCGAAAATAATAACTACACCTAATGGACGGAATAACAGTTCACCCACTGTAGCAATTGGAATCATCCCTACTATAGCTGTTAATGATGTCAAAATAATCGGGCGAAAACGTGCGGATGCTGCCAGAATAATCGCTTCCGTTAATTCCATGCCTTCATGTCTGGCATCTTCTATAAATTCGATCAATACGATACCATTACGCACCACAATCCCTGCGAGTGCAATAATCCCCATTACCGCCATAAATCCAATCGGCGTCTGAGTGACAAATAGTCCTAACACTCCACCTGCGGCCGCTAAATATACAGTTGTCATAATAATAAACGGAATCAATAACGAATAGAATTGCATCGTAATCAGGATAAAGATAATAAATACAGCGACTAAAAATAATGCACCCAAATCTGTAAACGTATCTGTCTGGCTGGATGTTTCTCCGCCAACTTCCCATGCATATCCTTCTGGAAGCTGAATTTGCTCAAGCTTAGGTCTAATATCTTGCATCGCTTCTGTTGCTGTAGGTCCACTGAGTTCTGCTTCTATTGTATTCACACGCTTGAGATCATAATGGTTGATCTGTTGAATTGAAAATACAGGCTTGATATCGACAATTTGAGATAATGGAATCTGTATACCAGCCGCATTGGTGATATTTACCTGTTGCAATAATGTATTTGGACTGCTGTTACGTGAATCTTTGATATATAACTTGAGATCGATCAAATCACTACCATTATCAAAATCACCTACACTAAATCCGCTACCCATCATCAGCAATGTTTGAGTTAAATTTTTGTATGTGACTTGATAGCGATCCATCGCTTGTTTGTTGACAGCAAAATCTAATGTATAACTATCATTTCCGGTACTATCTGTAATCCCATACGTACCTGGAGACTCTGAAATAATCTGCTTGATCTGATCGCTCAGATGACGCAGTTCTGGTAATTGATCACCTGTTACACGGATCGAGATAGGCTTTCCGACTGGAATCCCAAGCGCAGCACCTTTTACAGAGATTTGAGTACCAGGATATTCTGTTTTTAATGATTGTGACCATAGCTCTACTATAGAATCGACATTCATACCATGTTTTCCTGTAACCAAAATCTGACCGGAATTTGCTCCACTTCCAGATTCAGAAGTACTATTGAATAGCTTGGGAGCTGCTCCGCCTACAGCATAAGCTAACTTATCAATATCAGGTTGCTTTTTCACCCAACTAGCAATATTTTCTGTAACTCGATTAGTTTCTGCCAGCGATGTTCCTGAAGGCAAGTTAACATCAACAGAAATTTGCGGTTCTTCTGATGTTCCGAACAGCTCCACAGGTGTTGCCAAAACAAGGCTATACACTGCTGTACTGATCACTAACCCTGTTAAAGCAACGATCAATGGACGTTTGAGTATACCTGGCATTAAACGGAAAGCATATCCATTTGTTAATTTCTGAATTTGTTTTCCCAATAGACCTGCTGGCTTATCAATATGACGTTTGCCTTTTTCAATTTGTCTATTTTCATACCATTCTCGGAAAATAGGAATAATCGTTAATGACATAATCATCGAAGCTAGCATACATAATGAAATAATCACTGGAATCGGTCGGATAAACGAACCCATATCCCCGGGTAGCAACATTAACGGGACAAAAGCAGCAATCGTAGCAAGTGTTGCTGTAATAATCGAAACGGATACTTCTTTGGTCCCCCGTACAGAAGCTTCTTTGGGATTTTCTCCAAGTGTGGATAGCCTTCGCTCGATATTATCATTGACTACTACAGCATCATCCACCAGAATCCCTAATACAATAATAAGACCCACAATAGTGATCTGGTTCAATGTGATGCCTGCTTGCGGTAATACAATTAAGGCTAGCGCAATAGAGATTGGAATCGAAAGAGCTACAAAACCTGCTGTCAGTAAATTCATGCCTAACGTACAGATCAGAATAACAGCAATAATAGCGATAGCCATTTCTCGTATCAAATCGTTAAAGATTCGTTGTACTTCATCATTTTGCGCAAATAATGAATCTATTTTTAGATTAGAAGGTAATGTGTTTTCTAAAGAAGCTATTTTAGTAGATAATGCTTTATTCATATTGATAACATCTGAACCGGCTTGACTACTAATATCCATCGTGATGGATGGTACTCCATTGTAGTAACTCAGATAAGATGCGGTAGTAGGAACCATTTTCACATCAGCTACATCTTTGAGATAGACAGGAATACCAGCTTCTGTCTGAGCGATCAGAATATCATTTATCGTCTGAAAGTCGTCTGACTTATCGACTTTGAGCTGATACGTACGATTTTCATAGGTCAGATTTCCGACAGGTATGCGGTCATTTTCAGATTGAATCGCTTGCATTACCGTCTCCCAGGTAATATTGTATTGCTTTAACTTAGTAGTATCTGCTTCAATACTGATCTCCTGCTGAGGTAGACCTTTAATAGATACTTCAGTAATTCCTGGAATAGCACGAAGTTGCTTGCTCCATGTGTTCATCAGATCATTCAGAGCATAGATATCTTCTTTGGTTTTGCCATAGATAGCAAAAGACTGTACAAAGCTTTGTGCCAGATTATCGTTGACGATCGGCACATCTGCATCAGCAGGTAAGCTCGACTGAGCATCTTCTACTTTACGTCTAATTTCATTCCATACACTTTCTGCATCTGCTTTATCTTCCGCTTGCACAACAATCGTAGAGATGCCGTTGCCTGATGTAGATGATATTGTTTTGAGATCAGTCACTTCTTTGATCTTTTGCTCTAACACTTCGGTAACTGTCTGTTCCATCAGTTCTGGTGAAGCACCAGCATATGTTGTAGTGATTACCGCAGTTTTGACGACAACATCAGGTTGTAATTGTCGTGGTAATCCTAGACCGGAATAGACACCGTACGCAATCAACAATACAAAAAATAATAGCGTAACTTTACGTTTTTTGATAAAAAATTCAATCATGTGCAGTTACCTCTTGTTGATTCTTTGTAGTACTTTGATTTGTCTTAGCCGTAGAACTATTGGCTGGGGTAGCAAGAGCATCTCCATTGAACAAACGGTCTGCCCCTTGTACAACGACTTGATCTCCGACTTGAAGCCCGCTTTTAATCAAATATTGATTGTTATACGATTCACCTATAGTGACAAACGTCTGAACCGCTTTGCCTTTGTTATTTCTAAATACATAAGGTTTATCTCCTGTACTAATCACTGCTTCTACAGGTAATAAGATTCCTTTTTGAGTAGTTGCCTGGCGGGAAGCTTTGATCACTTGACCGGGTTTCCAATCTTGCTTCGGATTGCTGACCGTTACTTCCGCATTGATAGAACCTGTACTTTCATTGGTTTGTGGATACAATTTGGTTACTTTACCTGTACGCACATCATCATACAGACTGACGCTCACTTGTTGCCCAACTTTCCACTGATTGATTTCACTATCAGCGATTGGAAGTAGAACTTTCAAGCGTGTTGTTTCTCCAATCACAAAGGGATCAGATGAACCACCCATCGCTCCGCCACCACTTGAACCTGCACTGACCGTTTGACCTACAGATACATTTTTTTCTAAAATCACTCTAGATGTTTGGGCTTTGAGTGTTGTATACGATAGGCTCAATACGATTTTATTTTTTGCGATAACGGCTTGATCGTAACTTGCTTGCGACTTTTGTATGTTTGCTTGAGATTGTGCAATACCTGCTTCAGCTTGAGCTACACCGGCGTTGGCTTGTTCTATCGTTGCCTGTGCATTCGCAATGCCTGTCTGCGCTTCTTTCACTGTCGATGCTGCACTGGCACGCTCTGAAGCACTTGCCCCTTCTATGATTAAAGAAAGCTTGGCTTGAGCATCTTTGAGACTATCGGTTGCATCTGCTAGTGCAGTTTGTGCTTGCTCATTTTCTTGTTGCGTTAGCAATCCATTACTAGCTAGTGTCTGCGAACGAGTTGCTTCTGCTTTTGCCTGATTGTATGCGGTTTGCGCTTTGTTTACTGCATTTTGCGCTTGTGCTTTTTCTTGGGAGCGTGCTCCAGATAGCACACTTTGTTGACTCACACGAGCACTTTCAATTTTGGCTTGAGCACTTTCTAGTTGCGCGTTAGCCGAAGAGACGGTAGCTAATGAATTTTGTTTGGCTGCTTGAGCATCTTTTAAAGAAGCATTTGCACTGGACAGATCTGCTTGAGCAGCAGCGACTGACTGATTCGCATCTGCTAACGACAATTGTAGATCAGCAGTATCCAGAGTAGCTAATACCGCGCCTTTATTGATTTGCTGTCCAATTTCTCCTTTTACAGCAGTGACTGTTCCAGCCGTTCGGAAAGTAACAGGCGTTTCGTTATACGCTGTTAATGTGCCGGATAGATCGTAATTTACATCTAACGCTTGTTGCTTAACTGTTGTAAATGTGACATTGTTGCTTGTTGTCTGCACAGCAGCAGTCGATGGTTCTGTCGAGCAAGCTGTTAGACTAACCATCAGCAAGAGCGCTATCATAATGGAAGAACGTTTTGGGTTCATAGATCATATTCCTTTCTTATCTCTATCCAATATAGTTTTCTTTTCTCTGCTTTGATCCTAACAAAGCTTGCGCTCTAGCGAATCGTCCATCCGTACATCCAGCTATTGCCCTTTCGGGCATGTACGCAAAAAAAGAACACACCACTATAACTATGTGATGTGTTCTTTATGTTGTTTGGCTAGATATGCACTAATCCTTGTTCTACTGCTATCGCAACAGCTTGTGCTCTTGAATCTACACCTAGTTTATTATAAATATTAGTCAGATGTGCTTTGACGGTTCGTTCGGCTATCCCCATATCAAAAGCAATTTCTTTACTCCGATGCCCGTAAGCTGCTGCTTGTAGCACAATTTTTTCTTTTTCTGATAAAGAAGGAAACGAATTAGAAGTACTCTGTTTCTTCGGTGTCGCCTGACGCTTCGCTTGAAAAACGATCTCCATGATCTCGGGCTGTAATAATGTCTCTCCTCGAATAGCGGAATCGAGTGTACGAAATAAATGCTCGCGTTTGGTATCTTTGAGCAAATAACCTTTTGCTCCTATGGTAAGTCCTTTGATCATAAGATCGTCTTCATTGTAGGTAGTCAGGATAACGATAGGGATAGAGCTGTGTTGTTCTTGTAATTTTTCTATCGCTTCGATCCCATTCATAACAGGCATATTAAGATCCATCAAAATAATATCAGGCTTGAGTTCTTCTATCCGCTGTAGAGCCACTTGACCATTTTCCGCTTCTCCTATCACCTGATACTCTTCGCTTGTCTCCAAAATAAGCTTAAGCCCTTCTCTTACCACAAAGTGATCATCGACTATCAATACGTTATGTTTCATTATATTCTCCTGCTCTCCAGGGAATCTTCAGATGAATTGAAGTTCCTTGAGGAATACGGTTAGTAATCGTTAGTGTTCCATGTATAATACGTGTCCGTTCTTGCATACCGATCAGCCCGTAATGTCCGCTTAGCTTACCAATCTGGCGAGTATCAAATCCTTTCCCATTATCACAGATATCGATAATCAGATCATATGGATTACTGCCAATCGTTAACTCCACTTGTGTCGCCTGAGCATGCTTAATAATATTGGTTAAACATTCGCGTATAATCTGAATACTATGTTCATGAATAAGCTGTGATACCTCTATAGGAGCTGCAATCTTATACTCTATCGGTATACCTGTAGATTCAATAAAATGTTGTATTTCTTTTTCAACAGATTCAGTAAAATCAATCTGTAGCCCCGTATGCACACGCAAATCGTCAATAGCATTACGAGCTTCTGCTAATGTATGACGAGCACCATTCATAGATAAATGAACGATTTCATGCGCCCTTTTGATATTATTTACTGACAAATGAGCATCGACTGCTTCTAATTGCATGACCAGACCCGCTAAGCCCTGTGCCAGTGTATCATGCAAATCTCTTGCCATCCGCTGACGCTCATTCGCTACGGTTAATTCTTCTACTTGATAATGAGCAATCTCTAATTCGTTCAAAAAATGCTGTGTCCGCAAGCGCGCTGAAAATTGGCGTAAAGTTAATCGAATAATTCCAGCCACCATGATATTCATCAATGTGAATAAACAGATAAACAGGATACTAATATAGACGGAATCAATATACCACATATAAGAAATACATATAATATAACTAATAATAACAAATGATATAATCTTTACTTTGGAGTAAGGGGAGTACAACATCTGTCCAATCATAATCGGATAAAGTCCGATCATCACCAAATAATAACCGGAAGTCATAAAATAAGCAGCTATGATTAAAATACCACTTTGTAATATAAAATAGACCCATGTCCTTTTCTCAATAAACCGTGAGAAATGCCAATTTAAAAATATAAAACAAAAAATACTTATATTACTAATAATGATATGAAGAACACGATTATGATTCAATACTTCTAATAATGTGATCCCTATATGTGCAATAATAATCCATATCATGACAGGTTTACGCAATTCTCTAGCAATCTCAATCAAATGCTGTTTTTGCATAATGCCCTCCTTTCACAAGCTTCTTATAGTATATCAGTTGCTTGTAAAAGGATATTGTACTTTCGGGCATGTACGTTTCAAAATATAGCAATAAAACGGTTAAAGCTTAACTCGCTGATTCTTTCGAAAAGCGAATATGATTTGTAAGGATTTGCTTAGCAGATGTCCACTGTATGCCAGAATAGCGATTATTATTAATCTGTTCTAGCTTTCCTAATCCACTGAACATACCATGAACATACTGCATACCTTGCCAAGCAGGATATAGATCATCGGTTGACTTCGAGCAGGTACGTGCAATCTTAATCAATGTCTCTAAAAAGTTACGGCTTCCTGCTTTGAACAAACGGAAGCGCTGACCGGTTAGCGAGCTCATCAACACAGCTAATTGACGTGCACTGATCTGATCTCCTGCAATATAGACAAAGCGTGGAGTATGATCATCCAGAGCAATTTTGGCTGTAAAGGTAGCGACATTGTCTTTGGTGGTAAAATCCATCGGTTGATCGGCATCGTCCCAATACAGGATTCGTTTGTGAGAAAACAAAACAATCGGCGCCATACCGGTTAGCATATCTGCAAATGCTCCATTTAAAACCGATGTTGCTGTGATCGGAGCCTGATCCAATATTTTCATAAAGTCACGACGTAACTCTAAATTGCGATTCGATCCTACAGGCAATTTGGTATAATCCATAGAATAATCAGAAGGAATAAAGCGAGGAACACCTGCTGCTACAGCCGCTTCTAATAATAAAGTCTGCGTTTCTATAATTACTTCATCCAATCCACTAAGAGCTGACACTACACAAGATACATCGAGACATGCTTCTTTCATCTCAGTAGCGTTATGATAATCGACTTCTACAATGTGTATTCCTAGCTGTTCTAACGGGACTATTTTGTCTAAAGGTGTGCCCCGACGGATCAAAGCTCGTACAGTTGCTCCTTCATCGACAAGTGCTCTAGCAATTCGTCCTCCTAGATCACCTGTACTGCCTGCAATTAGAACGGTTTTGTGTTGTGATATCAATGAGATGTCCTCCTTTTAATCTAGGTCTACATTCTACGACTCTATTATCTATAACACCAAATCGCTTAAATGATGCACTACAAAAAAAGCTTATGCAGATATATAGCATAAGCTTGAACGTATAAACGATTCTATTTAACTATTCCATTCATCTCCAGAAAAGCGTTCTGTAGCTCTAGCATGTTCTTGCTTGGCTTGCTCACTAAGACGATAACGAATTTCTTGAAGCATAATCGACATGATTTCTCTACGTTCTCCCAGATCAATCAATGCTTTGCGTAATCCATCTCGTACCATCCCTTGTTGTTCACCTTGTTGATAACTGGCTAGCGCATTCGCACCTTTTTCTATTTCTAATTGCAAATCTTTAACATACGAAGTAATGAGCAATAACGATTCTTCGTATACGTCGCTAGAAAATCCTTTGAGCGGAGAACGAATAAATCGCTCCTGCACTTGATCTTGAACATTAACCATCACAAAAGCGGGATTACTCAACAGCAATTGCATACTTTGCATTTGTAAATCTTCAGGCATCCGATCAATTAGAATTGCTTCATTTTGTTCTAACAACTGTTTTAAGCAATAATTCAGTTCGGCATCACCTTCTGGTAATTTCTCTACTTGGTTTTTTCTCACGAAATAGATCATTGTTGTCTCCTTTAGGTTACTGAATACGTTTACTAAAATAGCTAAACAAAGTATATCGTTGTTAACATCATTATGAACAAGAGTCTTAGTAAGAAGATACGCAATATTTTAAGTATTTTTTTATAACTTAACCATTTTAAGTACATTGTTAGCATGTTCCACTCAAAAATAGACTCTTATTTACAATAATCGGCTTAAAACAAAGAAAATGTTATGTATAAATGCGAATATTAGACAAATTATGCACTAAGACCTATAACGAAAAAGACGAAAAAGAACAAAGAAATTTCATTTTTCCTTGTTCTTGCCACATTCAGGACGATTGTTACATTTTAACTAATAATAATACACTTGCTATCACTATTATGACCGATTCCTTTAGATTTTACGATAGGAATAGGACGCTGTGCAGTCAGTTGCAACAAATATTGCTGAATCTGATGCCATTCATGGTGTTGTTCTATTTCGGTAAATGTACCTAGCAGTATCCCCGAACAGCTAGTAAACACACCGATTTGATGTAGCTGATCCAGCATAGACATTATGCGTGCTGCACGTCCACTCCATGATTCTAACAAAATAACTTTACCCGATACATCTGGAAAATAAGGAGTACCGACCAATTTCAAAAAGCAACGAATATTGCCTCCAATCACATCACCATTCAGATTTTCACCTTGTATAAAGTCAAAATCAAATTGATATAAATCTGAACCACCTTCAAAAAAGGTACGATAAAATTGTTGCCGTTGCTCGGCTCCATGTTCTTTAATTATATTCATGATCTGATAATGGTACGTCTGAATCTGTGATTGCTGTACGATTGCATTTAAGACTACTGTTAGATCACTCATACCAAAAAATGTGGTTTGAGCTGTGCGGATCTGCGCATAGTTTAGATACGGAAGTATTCCATTCGCCAGATCGCCACCAGAGATATCAAAAATCGCTTTGATTTGTGAATCAGCAAATAACCGATTCAATTCGTTTGCTTTTTCTTGTGCGGTATGAGCATCAATCAATGTGCTAGCTTCTACCACTTGAAGCCCCCATTGTTGTAAATGCCCGATCAGTTCATTAATCTGTACTCGCCGATCCTGTGAAATAGGATCTGAACAAGCAATTAGTGCTACTGTATCTCCTGATTTCAGTTGCAGTGTCATTTATGTATTGCTCCTCTCTGTTGAGTGTAAAGAATCACGTATAAGTATTCCTTTGTTCAATAGTTCTACTTGTTTACTGTTGTAATCTTTACTGATATCTTTATTCACCACTATACTATAAAAGGAATTCATATTACGTAAAACAGATTGTATGGTTAATTGTGTTAACTCATACTCTTGATGTGGATATTCTAGATTAGAATCAAACATAAAAGTAGCATCCTGTTCTATGGCGACCCCTCCAGCTACAAACTCTAATTTTTCAAAGATTTGTACAAGTAGGGCTGTAAACTCATCTAATTCGGAATCTTTAATACCAATTTGGTTCCATTCAGGCACATCTGCTGAACTACCATAAAAACACATTGAAAAACATAAACTATTGTTAGCAATACGTTGAATATAAAGGTCGCTTCGACGAGTTCTAGATGTATGAACATTAAGACGAACACATATTTGATGAATTCTTTTACTATTAGAGTCTTGTTCATCATATAGATATCCTTTATGAAAAGCTTGCAAAAGATCAGTAGTCATGTGCATTTCTATCTTTATTGGAAGATCGCACAATTTATCTAATATGACTTGAATAGATTCAGATTCAAACATTAGAAAGCTAATTTCTAAAAAAGGACCACCTTGCAATCTATCCATAGCTATCTCCTTTTTCTTATTACGAATTCGCTGTGACGGATAATTGGTAAAACTTTTTATCCACTTGCATTACTGGAAAAGAAGCAGGTAGTTGGGTTACTTCTATTTCTTGAAAGCCATTTTTTTCATAAAATCGATGGGCAGCTATAAATTGTAGAGTTGTGCCTAAATATATATGCGTCAATTGCTGTTGGGTTGCCCACGAAACGGCTTGTTGTAGCAATAATGTAGCTGTATTCCACACTTTTCCTCGATAATCAGAATGGACAAACATCTTGCGAAGAGCGACCTGTTGATTCCCTATATCTAATAAAGCAATCGTACCCACTACTTGATCATCATCACAAGCCACCCAGAAGTTACCGTTCCCTTTCTGATAAAAAGATTGAATGGATAACAGGTCTGGCTGATCTTCCTTAGTAATCGGTATATTGTATTCTTGTTGCTGAATATGGAGAATAAGCTGTACTACTTGTTCTTGATCACTGTCTGCGTAATTTCGAATACTTAGTGATGAATTCATTGGCGATACTCCTTTAGGAAAGAATTCCATTTCTTTTTGGAAAAAGGTTTATATAACAACGTCTCAAACCCATCATATTGTTCTTCATTCATACGTAGAACTATAGCTTTTTTAGCAATTTTAGCACAGGGTTGTGAAGAATAGTTTGGACTGCCTAACTTTCTTCGAACAGGAATATTAAATTGCAACAGATCCGCTAAATCGTTCCAGCCTTCCCAGCTCCATCTAGCTTTGCGTTTCCAATCTATCGCATATAATATGTAATCAGATGTAGAGTTATTTTGTTTTTCGATCATAATCCATGTAGCAGGAATGATTTTTTGAGCTTGTCGTTGATTCATATTTGCTCCCTCACAATATGATTTCGTTATTGTTCTATTTTCATATGAATAATCTATAAATTCAACATTCAATTATCAATATGCAAAACAAAAAGCCATTCACCGGAAATCTTTCAGCGAACGACTTTGATTTAAAATTTATTTTAAAATTAAAATGTATGATCTAAAAAAACACATTTTACAATAAAATCGAGATTAATATAGGTAAAGAAATTAAGGATAAAACAGAACTAATAACAAAAGAAGAAGCTGTTTCGACTTCCAACGTTTCAAAGCGAGACGCAATCATTGCGGCGACTGCTGATCCCGGGAAAGATACCAACAATACAGCCATCGTAATATCTGTTGAAGATAATCCAAATGCTAAAGCTAATACATACGTTAAAATAGGCAATCCGACTACTTTTAATACCGAAATACTGATAGCATTCGCACTAAATTGAATACGATTCAGACCAATAGTTACACCAATTGCAAACAATGCCGCACCAGATGTAATACTACCAATTTGATCAAGTGAACTTTGTAGCAATTCAGGAGAATGGAATCCAAACATCGTAAGCACAACCCCTAATAAAGGAACACAGGCGAGCGGCTCTCTAAGACCATGTAAAATCGAATGAACAGTCAGTTTGAGCAAGTTTTCAGGATGTCCATCTTTTTGCCCTGCTTGTGTTTTTTTACCTACAGAACTGACAATAGTTGCGATTGGATCAAGTAACGCATTAACAACAATACCTGTAATCGCAATCGGAATAGCAACTTCAGCAGCTCCAAACAAACTTCCAAGTACAGGTATACCCATAAAAGCGAAAGAAGGTTGAGTAGCATTTAAGGAGAAAATAGAGGATCTATTTAAATCTTTTTTGAACACAAGTCTTAGGATTAATAGCAAAATTACATAAAACCCGATAATCCCTAAAAACATTGTGATAAAAAAAGGCCATTTATCGATTAACGTTTGTTTACTTGTTGTAGTAATTCCGATAAAAAGGTGAGCAGGTAGTGCAAATTTGGTCACTAATGTATTTAAACCTTTGGACGATGCGGAATTGAATACTTTAAAATGACCGCCCAAAAATCCAAGAATAATAACAAAGAAAATAGGTATTAAAATAATAAAAATATGACCGACTGACATGTTGTAGGACCTCCATTATATTTTCAAATCTACCCTGTAAAGGGCAGACTGCCTATCTGCTATAGATAGACAATCTGAGAGTGATGCGATTTAGTAATAAAGCGTTATTTAGCTTAATGGCGTCATCTCTGTAGATTTAACGGTTCTATATACGGGATGCCACATTGCGTCTTTGACAGCTTGTTCGATATCGGTTGGAGTATTTTGTGCAACACCATCTTGAATAGCGGCTTTGGCAACAGCTACAGCAACATTAAATGATACTGCTTGTAAATTTTTTACTCTAGGTAATAGTGGAGCTCCTAGATCTGAAGAATCTACAGCATGAGCAACAGCATCGGCTGCCGCTGTAAACATTCCTTTGGTGAATACATTAGCTTTGGCAACAATCGCTCCAAGACCAAGTCCAGGGAATACAAAAGCATTGTTGGATTGACCAAATTCAAATGTGGTTCCTTGATACTCGATAGGTTCAAACGGGCTACCGGTAGCGATCAATGCTTTGCCATCTGTCCATTTGATCAAGTCAGCCGGTACAGCTTCAGCAAGTGATGTTGGGTTAGACATTGGCATAATCATTGGACGTTCTACATGTTTAGCCATTTCTTTAATGATCTCTTCTGTAAAAGCACCTGTTACACCAGAAGTACCGATCATAATAGTAGGTTTTACTTGTTTAACGACTTCCAAAAGACTTACTTTACCATTTTCATCTGTTGCCCAATCTGCAATTTCAGACATTTGGCGAAGATATGGTTTTTGGAAAGCAAACACATTTTCTGTTTCTTCAGTAAGTAGACCACGATAATCGTATGCCCAGAAGCGATCTTCTGCTTCTTCTTCTGACAATCCTTCTTTCATCATCGCATCTCGAATCTGATCGGCATTACCAATTCCAGCCGCACCCGGTCCAAATACAAGTACACGTTGTTCTTTCAGTGATGTACCGCTAACTTGTAGACCGGACATCACAGCTGCAAGTGTTACTGCGCCTGTACCTTGAATATCATCGTTGAATGTCAAAATTTGATCGCCGTATTTTTCAATGATATTACGTGCATTCACATTTCCAAGATCTTCCCAGTGCAATAATGCGTTAGGGAATAATTTCATCGCTGTTTGTACATAACGATCTACGAACTCATCGTATTTGCCACCGCGAACTCTTTCATGACGATTACCGATATATAATGGATCATTCAATAATTTCTGATTGTTCGTTCCGGCATCAAGTACAACTGCAAGTACACGACTAGGATCAATACCTACAGCAGCAGTATATACTGCTAATTTACCAATAGCGATATTAATACCACCTACACCCCAGTCACCAATTCCTAGAATACTTTCAGAGTCGGTAGCTACGATCAGGTCGATATCTCCAGGTTGTACGCCTGTATTACGGAAAGCTTCTTCAATCCCGTCCATATTATCGATTGAAAGATACACACCGCCTGGTTTGTGGTATTGCTGACTGTATTCTTGAATCGCTTGTCCTACTGTTGGTGTATATACAATTGGAAGAAATTCACTCAGGTGCTCGCTTAGTAAGCGATAGTATAAAACGACATTGCGATTATATAAATCGTTTAACATTGTATTTTTGCGAAGGTTATTCGGTTCAGTATTGATCTGGTCATATACACGATTAACTTGTTCTTCAATCGTTAAGATCATAGGAGGCAAAATTCCGTTCAGTTCCAAATCTGTTCTTTCTTCTGCTGTAAAAGCAACCCCTTTATTCAAAATAGGGTTAGCTAAAATTTCTTTTCCTTTAAGAATCGTTTTAATAGAGCCGTCATTATCCAAATAAAATGCGTTCATGTTCAATTCCTTCTTTCGTAATATTGTCATATATGTGTTTTTTCTGTGTCTAAATAGTGATTACCTTATTAATAATAGTATCATATTGACATATTGTAAAGGTCATTTTCTATGATAAATAATTTAATCATTGTTAAAAACTATGATAAATCTATTTATTATATATCTAATATAAATTTTCAGAAAAATTATATATCCATAAATACGTTTTCATTGTTGTCTATTATGATAAAAATGATATATTATGTACATAATCAATAATAATGGTAGAATGATTTATCATAGTTAAAAACAATGATAAAAAGAAAAATAAATCTATTATTTTACCGTTAATCATAAGATTTAGGAAAGGAATACTTATGGAAATTAGACAACTTGAATATTTTGTAGCCGTTTGTGAGGAATTACATTTTACCAAAGCCGCAGAACGATTGGGGATTACTCAACCTACACTCAGTATACAAATTCGAACGATGGAAGAAGAAGTAGGTACACTCCTTTTTGATCGGATCGGCAAAAAGATTACTCTTACTGAAGCAGGATTTATCTTATTACGTCAGGCACGAAGTATTTTGTTAAAGTTGCAAGATGCTTTCGATGAGATTAATGGATTACGCGAATATACAGGCGGGAATCTGGTCGTAGGGGTAATGGCAGCAGAGTTGGATTATCGAATTACACCGATCTTGATTGATTTTCATCATCAATTCCCTAATATTCATCTTAAAATCTCTTCTGCGATTGAGGTAGCAGAGATGGTTATCAATAATGTAGTGGATATTGGTATTACATTAATTGAATTTACAGATCCTAGATTAGTTACAACCCCACTCTATACAGAAGAATTTGTTCTGGTCGTCTCTGAGAATCATGAGCTGGCGGATCAAGAGTCGATTTCACTTGCCGCTTTACCTTCTATTCCTTTGGTACTTTATCCTAAAGGGTTCAAAGGACGGGAATTAATCGAACGTCATTGCAAAGAACATGGATTAAACTTAAATATTATTATAGAGACTTCTACAGCTTCTTCATTATATGGCTTTGTCAAATCGAATGTAGCAGCATGTATTCAGCCTTATTCATTATCCGCTTCTCTTAATGATCCAACATTACGTCTGATTAAAATAGCAGATTTCCCACCTACCCGTCAGATTGGTATTATGCATCGTACAGATAAGTATCTTGGTGTAGCGGCTTTAGAATTTATGAAGATGATCGAGAAGCATTTGAAAATGTAACGATACAGCAAAAAAGAAGGATAAGCATATAACAAGCTTATCCTTCTTTTATTTCTTTCTATATTGACTATCATCTACTGTTCCTTAATGATTCTTTTTTTAACGGATCACTTTACTTTGCCATGCTTTCTCTAATAAATCACTGTTTATATTTGCTGCCGTCATTGCACCCATTGACGCAGCAGCGACCACCTGATATTTACGTGAAGCCGAATCTCCTGCACTGTAGACACCAGCGATATTGGTTTTACCAAAATCATCTACAATGACCATTCCGGTATCTGCTAGTTCGCATCCTAACATCTGAGGTACTTCCGATCCTGCTTCTAATTCAGGTGCAAAAAATATTCCTGTACACGCAAGTGATGTACCATCTTCAAATACAATCTGCTTGACCATACCTGCTTCTGATTGTATTTGCTGAATCGGGGACGTTACTATCGGGATATGACGTTGTTCCAACTCTTCTTTTTCTTCTTCACTCCAATCCTCTGTTCCATGGGTACAAATCGTGAACTGGTCTGTCCATCCAGAGATTGTTTTAGCAAGATGCAGTGCCATCGATCCGCTTACGATTAAAGCTAAAGGCTGATCTCGCAATTCCCAACCATCGCAATACGCACAAACGAATGCGCTTTTACCATAGACTTCTTGTAGACCAGCAATAGCAAGAGGACGATCTTTCATTCCAGTAGCAAATAGTATCTTTTTGCCTCTGTATGTATTGCCTTGTATCGTTGTCATTTCGAAATCTCCATCTTGACCTGTTGCGCGGATAACCGTATCTTTTACAAACTGTACTGAAGGATAGACACTAATCTGTTCTCTAGCTATCTGGCGAAATGTAGCAGGTGTAACTCCATCTCTGGTTAAAAATCCATGCGACTCCTTAGTCACTCGATTACGTGGAAGTTCTTCATCAATCACCAGCACCTTTTTTCGCGCTCTTCCCAAAACAAGGGCTGCATTCAATCCCGCAGGTCCGCCGCCAACAATAATTACATCTACTAATTGTTCCATATTCATAAGCTCCTTTATAATTGGTTTTAAGATAAATTTCTATATTGTTATATGTTCGCTTATCTATCTAGCATTTTAAGCGTAAAGATTTTATTTAAATAAGTCGGTATAGATTCTACATTATTGGACAAATTGAGCAATCCAAGCTGGCATCGATATCCCTTGCGGGTTCCAACCTAGTAGATGACGAGCATGTATAGCTCTAACCCGACTATTAGAAGTGAAAAAGAAACGTGCCATTAATCCTAATTCTTGTGTTGCATCTTCTAGCTTCCAGCTTTGGATATGATTCGGATACCCTATGCTTGTACTCATCGCTATAGCTAATTCTACAAAAGTATTTTCTCCATTTTCAGCATAAAAGTAAGAAGCAGAAGGGGCTTTATTCAGCGCTAGTAGATAGAGATCGGCTAAATCTTCGATATGCACATTCGACCAACGACTAACACCTTCTCCGATATATACACCTGCGTTCATTTGACGCGATTTATCAAAAAGAATAGATAATATTTGACTTGTATAAGTAAGATCAAAAGCATCACCATAGATCAGTGAAGGAGCAATAATAATGGTTCGAACTCCACGTGTAATCCCTGCTTGCCGAACATGTTGATTCAAGAACACTCGATCTTGTTGTGGATCTGAAGGCATAAATACCGTTTCTTCATCATAAATATAAGAACTTTCATGTTCTACTAACCCATTATCACTCACTACACCTGAACCAGATGTATGTATAAATGGTTTGCCACTTCCCTCTAATGCTTTTATCAAAGTTTCTACGGCTACTTGATGATTAGAATCGGCTGTATGAATAACGGCATCACTGACTTGAGCATATTTGGTTAATATATCTGCATCTTCTAAAGAACCAAGAATAGGTTCAATTCCTAAGCTTTGCACTGCTTTTATCTTTTCCTGATGACGTACCAGACCATACACAGTATGCCCTGCTTTTATCATTCGTACAGCCACAGCACTGCCAATATAACCAGTGACACCTGTTATAAAAATGTTCATTTAGTTTCCTCCTCATTTCTAATAAAAAGGTTATTTATAATCAGAGACTTTAAAGACTTATATTATCTCTAATTATTATAAAAAAATGAATAGAACTACGTGTGAAAGCTTATCTTTAAACTATATAATCTTTTGTTTTTCAATTAGAGATTTTATTTGTCTATAATATACTTAATACATTTTATAAGTCAAGTCATCATCGTTTTTGTGCTTTTTACCAGATGAATAAATGTAGATTCACAGCATTTTACTAGGTTATTTTATACTACTATTTTAAAATACATATTCTTCTATTATTTTATATAAATGCCTATTTCTTTTTTGTAAGCGCTATCTTATAATAAGTTGCGTAAACGTTTGCACAAAATATATGTACAGGAGGAATGGTTATATTGGCATCGGGTAAACCGCATTTTAAAAAGATTATTTTGATTTTATTCGGGGTATTACTTTTATTTCCTTTGCTGTTCAGTGGTTCGTATACCACTACTCATGCAGCAGACAATTCAGTGACTGTGTATTACAAAAAAGGGTTCACTACGCCTTATATTCATTATCGTCAAGCAGATGGCAATTGGACTACCGCTCCAGGTACTAAAATGGCTGATTCTGAAGTTAGTGGTTATACCAAAATCACTGTTAATATCGGTTCAGCTACACAATTAGAAGCTGTATTCAACAACGGTAACGGAACTTGGGACAATAACAATTCCAAAAATTACTTATTCAATCCGGGTACATCCACGTTTACACCTAATTCGAGCAATACAGTAGGTACGATTACGACAGGTGCACCAAGTGGAACAACAACACCTACCAATCCTACACCGACTCCAGATAATTTCGGCCCGGTGGATTGGAGTAAACGTAGTATTTACTTTATTATGACAGATCGATTCAGCGATGGAGACACGACTAACAATAATTATGGTGGCTTCGCTTCTAACAAAAGTAATCCTTCGCAATGGCATGGTGGAGATTTTCAGGGGATTATTAACAACCTCGACTATATCAAAAATCTTGGATTTACCGCAATCTGGATCACTCCTGTAACGATGCAAAAAAGTGTAAATGCGTATCATGGTTATCATACGTATGATTTCTATTCCGTCGATGGTCATTTAGGAACTATGGCTAAATTCCAGGAATTGGTGAAAACAGCACATAGCAAAAACATCGCAGTCATGCTAGATGTTGTTGTCAATCATACTGGAGATTTCCGTCCTACCAATGGAACAGCCAAAGCTCCTTTTGATAATCCAGATTGGTATCATAATGCTGGAGATATTACGCAAAATGATTACAATACTAATAATCAATCTCGTATTGAAAATGGTGATGTTGCTAGCCTAGATGATCTTAAGCAAGAAAATACAGCAGTGGCTACAGAGTTGAAAAACTGGGGTAAATGGATTATCGCTCAATCTGGTGTAGATGGTCTACGTGTCGATACAGCGAAACATGTACCGAAATGGTTTTTGAAAGATTTCGATACGGCAGTTAATACATTTACTATCGGTGAAGTATTTAACGGTGATCCTGCTTATGTCGCTGATTATTCTAATTATTCCGATGCAGTGCTTGATTTCCCTATGTACTATACGATTCAAAATGTGTTTGGACATGACGGTTCAATGAACCAGATCAAAGATCGTTATAGCCAAGATTATCGTTACAAAAATACTAATTTCAATGGAACTTTTTTAGACAATCATGATGTTAAACGTTTCTTAAATGATGCTTCTGGTAAGCCCGGCAATGCATCAGACAAATGGCCACAATTGAAAGCGGCACTTGGATTTATGCTCACTTCTCGTGGTATTCCGATTGTGTATCAAGGAACAGAACAAGGATTTAGTGGCGGAGATGATCCTGCCAATCGTGAAGATATGACATTTAATACTAATAATGAGCTGTACAAATATATTGCGAAATTGAACGCTATTCGTAATAGTCATCCTGCGCTACAAAATGGTACTCAAAAAGAAAAATGGGTCGATACCAATTTCTACGGATTCCAACGTTCTAATAGTGGTGACGAAGCCGTTGTATTAATCAACAACTCATGGGAAAGCCAAACACGTACTATTCCGAACTTGGATAACTTCTCCAATGGTACAGTGTTACACAATCAAATGGGGACTGATTCTGTAACTGTTAATGGTGGTTCGATCACTATCACACTAGCTCCAAAAGAAGTGAAGATTTTAACAAAATAACATTCTCATACAAGTAAAATGATGATGTCTGTAAAATACCCCAAAGCAGTCTGATTTCTGCAAAAGCTATCAGATGACTTTGGGGTTATACATATGAGTCTATACGAGGATCTACTTTTAAAAGTTATGGATACGTGAAAGCTACAGTACATCTATAATGCTATTAACCTTTTTGATTGTATTGAGCCATAAAAGGTTCTGCTAACCGAGAAGGTTGTAACTTGGCACTTAGTCCAAAAAATTCACAGTAATTCATAATCAATGGATGCCACTTTTCAGGATCAATATAATCTTGATCAGGATGAAGTAAAATACTTTCTTCTGCATGCACGCGTATCATCCGTAGTTCTATTGCCGCGATTGTACCAGTTTCGCTAAAAGGAGAAATCTGTTCTACACTAGCTTCTAATTGAATCGGACACTCTTGCACCAATGGCGCTTGGACGAGATCTGCTGGAATAGCGGTTAGCCCTGCACATTCAAATTTATGAGGTTCATAGTGATAGCCCATAGTAGCTTTGTATACAGGGACGTCCTCTTTTCCAGTTGTTAGTGCTAATCGATCAACATGGTTGACTAACTGAGCAGAAGGAAGATTAAGTACGCAACTTTTCTCTCTAATTAGATTCTGTACCGTCTGTGATTGATAGCTCATTCCTAACATACAAGATTGATTAACCCACCATGCCGAAGACATCGGTGCTAGATTAGGGGAACCATCTGGATTTATCGTACTAATAAGAACTACAGGCGTTCCAAAATAAAATACTTTAGGGTGAACAATTTTGTGCATACGTCACTTCCTTTATAGAATTAGGGGATCACAGGAACGATATATAGGATCAGGTGATATGCTTATTATAAAAGAAGTACCTATGTAAAACTTTCGATGTATTGCGCTCTTATTCGAATCTTTTACTCCTTATGTAGTACATGATCTAGTAAGATAGCATCAATACTGGACAACAAATCATAAAAATAACTCAAGAAACAATCTGTATATATCACAGACTATTTCTTGAGTATTTATGGGATGTAATCTATTTTTTTATCATAAATGCTTCATATGATATCTTTTGACATTACAGCTGAATCCACCACTCGTCCAGCCACTTCACTGTACATTTAAGAATGTAGACTTTGAGCTAGCTCTGTAAAAATAACACCAAGTGCATGTGCACCTGCATCAGGGTAGCCAATACTACGCTCACCTACTGCGCCTGCTCGTCCCATACGTGCCACAATATTTTTTGTGCTTTCTGCCCCTTGCACTGCGGCTTCTGCACCTTTTGTTAGAGCCGTATGCAAGTCATCTCCCGATTGTGCACTGGCTGTCCATGCATCTGCGCAAGGTACCAGGGCATCAATTAACGTTTTATCACCGACAACAGCTCCACGTCCAAATGAACGTTCACCTGTCGCCTGAATCCCTTTCACCGCAGCTTGCATCATGTCTGCAAATTCTGCTACAGTAATCTCTTTCTTATCTCCAACGCTTTTGCCTGCCGCACGGAAAGCTGAACCCCAGATTGGACCCGATGCTCCACCGCAAGCTTCCATAATGACCAGTGAGGAATGGTCTAAAAAACCACCGATTGTCAGATCATCTTCTGCTAGAATTGTACTCCATTCATGTTTGAGTTCACGGAATCCTTTAGCAATACTCATCCCGAAGTCGCCATCACCTGCATGAGAATCCAGATCACAGAAAGGAACTTCATTTTCGATAATGATCTCACTCATTTTGTCTACAAGATAGATCATATTATTCAAGGGAAGTGTATTGCCTTGTAGTTGTGCATAATCTGGATCTGTCTGTACTTGATAAGATACAGGCTCATCCGGAACGTCTTCCATTGCCGCCGCTTCATAATGAACAGGTGCTACAGCACCGGATACTTTAAAAGCAGGGGTATCACTTTCTTGAGAAAGTAATGTTTTGAGTTCTTCGTCTAATTTCATAATCGTCACTGAAATACCATCCATATCTATACTGGTCATGTAGTTACCGACAAATTCACGATTGATCTGGATACGACGATTAGACAATTCACGTGTGACCGCATGGTTGAATAGATATAACTCTTGTAAAGGAGTTCCTCCAAATCCATTGATCAGTAATGCGATCTCGTCTGCATGTCCATCTTCTATTTTCATATCTCGCATCAGATCATCGACCATACGCTTAGCAAGTGTATCTGCTGATGCCATCTCTTCGCGCTTGATACCTGGCTCGCCATGAATCCCCACGCCGTACTCGATCTCATTGTCACCTAATTCAAATGTCGGGCTACCTTTGGCTGGAACGGTGCAAGAGGTTAATGCAAATCCGATACTGCGTACATTAGCAGCCGCTTTTTCTGCAACAGCTTTGACACCTGCTAGATCGCGTCCTTCTTCTGCTGCTGCGCCTGCAATTTTATGTACTAGAACAGTACCCGCTACTCCGCGTCGTCCTACTGTATACAGGCTATCTTCAACAGCAATATCATCTTCCACCCGTACATAATCGACTTTGATACCATCTTCTTCACATAAATAAGCGGCATTTTTAAAATTCATCATATCACCGCTATAGTTTTTGATAATCATCAATGTGCCTTTTTCACCGGCAGTTGCTTTGATTGCCTGATAGACTTGAATCTGAGAAGGAGAAGCGAAAATATCTCCGCATACAGCTGCATCTAGCATACCTTTCCCTATGTATCCTGCATGAGCTGGTTCATGTCCGCTACCTCCACCACTGATCAAAGATACTTTTTGCGGATTGAGCTCTTTCTTTTTAATGACTTTATATTTTGAAATGAGCTCAAGTTCAGGGTGAGCCAGCACCATTCCTTTTGCCATTTCCAGTACCATATCTTCTGCTTTATTCATTACTTTTTTCATGTATTTGTCCTCCTTGTCTTTCTATTGTTCAGTGTAGCTTCTTATGTATCATTACCCTAAACCTTACATTTCAAAAAAAGCTATACAGATCACTGACTCTGCATAGCTTTTTACATACATCACAAACAAAGTATTCGATTATTTAAATAATCGCTGAAATAATGATTTTTTGGCAAGTTCAGGAGTACCGATCAAAGTACCACTTAACCAGAAAGAACCCTTTACAATATTCCCTACTTCGATAGGTTGTGATAGTAACTGTTCATCTGTCACCATATCTATCGTTCCACCTAGTGTTTCGATCAATGACCAGTTGAAAAATTCACCTGTTATTGTATTTTGTGTCCGCTTTGTTTCTAATACATTGCCTGTAAACATAGCTGTAGCTTGCGCCACTTCACTATCTCCAAAAAGACCTGTCGGAATAAAAGATTGAGCGGCAAACTTCACTTCTCCGTCTTGTTGTGCAAAATAATCTTCTTCATTCTGATAAACGTTCAACTCATGGGTAAAAGCCGCCAGTTGTATATGTAGTAGTTGGGGTAACACGATATCAGGATACAGATTACTATTCGGTAGATCAAATACAAAAGGATATAGACCCGATTGTTCTATCGTTCCTTCTGGCTCTGCCCACGCATGAAATGCTCCATCCAAAATACTGTCCGGACGATTTACCGATGCATTTAATAAAGTATACATATTGGATTTGCCGCTAAAATGAGGATTCATTCCTATACATTCATTTTTATTATTTACCTGTACCCATAGTTCACTACCACTTATATCTTTCAATGCAAAATAATAACCATCTTTTACTTTGATTCGATTGTTCTCTGTACAAGCCAGTTGAATCGCTTCATCAAATTCTTGCTCATTTGAAACGTTAAATCCGATCGATGTCATATGATTAACTATTGTGTTGTCTCCCTACTTTCTCAAAAAATTCTATCTTTATACTGACACATATAAAGATAGGGCAACAGGGCGAAAGTATTACGAACTGTTAGCTTACTCGGTTTCTTCCTCTTGCAGAGCGATCTCTAAGAATTTAAAAAAATCGCTAGCTTCGACAGAACGATATTCCCAATCATGCCAGAAATATAACACTTGCCCTATCGTACCTTCTTCTGTCGGATCTGTATCTATACACAAATAATCGCCTCCACCATTACTAGCAATCGGAATCCATTTGGAATTCCATGCTAACGGTTGGACACCTGGCTGTGCATCTACTTCCCAATCTTCAGGATCAAATTCTTCTTGCAAGAAAGTCCAATTTTCGATAATTTCAGGTATAGGAGATAAAGTAAGATTTCGCACAAAGCATGTCGTTTCTACTTGTTCTTGTTGACCATTATGTATGCGATAAAAAGCTTTAATTTGTTCAGGAATCACTACACCAAGAGCATCTTCCAACCCGGCGATGTCTTGATCTGTAGCACCAGACTGTAAATGAAGTTTAGTTTCAAATTGATGATCATCGACTGATCCTTTCGCAATAATCTGCTTCCATAATTTTCGCACTTGAGTCTCCATACTATTCTCCTTGTCTATTAGTTGATAGATTATCTTTGCCACTCTTCTGGTACATATAACCATAAAGCAGGTTCAAGACATGGTTTATAATTTGCAGTTTGTCTAAAGTCATACATAATGTAATCTTTGATTTGTGTGTTGATATCTTTACTATATTCAGACTGATTTTTGGAAGAGAGCTTATCCAGCTTTGTCGTTGGAATTTCATGAAGAGGTAACATGGTTTCGCTAAACCACCCATTTCGATACTTGCTCCGCGGTCCTCCCATATGATGAGAACAATTCTTTTGCTGGAGTGCATCCGCTGAGTGAGAATAACACCACCATGTGACAGCATACACAACAATATTATGTGTAGTTAGTTCTTCTATAAAGTCGCTCACATCGGGCAATGCTGTGATGCAGTCTATATATCCTGTACCAACAGGTTCAACTTTATACTTTTCTAATAAGTCATTCAATACGGGTTGTATCGTTGCTTGATTGCGTTGCAATTGGTGCAGGTATTCTAATGACATTTCAGTTCTCCGATCTCTAATAAAGGATGAGTTAGTTAGAGGTAAAGTGATACTGTATATATTTTTGAGCTAATTCTTGATCTGTGATAGTATCTAACCAATCTGAACGTAACCAAAGAGGAATCTGAATAATACGTTGCAAAGCATGTACAGCTTGTTCGCAGTCTGTAATGGATAGAAGTTGATTTAGGGCATCAATATGTTCACGACCAACAAGTTCTGCAAGAATACTAATATCGGCTTCTTTATCTTCTAATCCATAATCTTCTCTTACTCCATCGGAACACCATATCTGAGCAGTACTTTCAGATCCATCAACAAATACATTCATTTCAAATACATCATCATCAAAGTATCCGATTGCAAGTACAGGAAATGGTAGACAGCTCGATAATTCTTCTGCGAAAGAACTAACTTCTCCCCATACAAAAAAATCATTTAGTACTGAAACCCATCCTTTTTTATATTCTCCGACAACATATATATTTTTTGAAAAATGCCCCATTATTTCTTGATCACGATAAGGATTCACTTCCTGTAAAGCTTTTAACACTTCTTCCAATTGATCCGTCTGAATATGTATATTAGCAAAATGTGTCCCCATGTTCTACCTCCAAATTTAAGATGATGTAGCTAAATAAATGTGATCTAACTCATTATAATAACTGTACTTATCAAATTGAAGTGTAGGTATCTCTTCAAACCATTGTACTGTATCACCGATATTATGATAATCAGATAAAATATCACTAGTGTCTATACCTATACGATTCCACAAAATTTCATTTTCTTGTATAATCACTTCTGCTACTACAACAGTACACCAAAGATCACAATCGTCTGGACACATTAGTATTGGCAGTATCACTACTTCTTTCTTATCTCTATATCGTTGAAGAACTAATTGTTGTTCTGCCTCTGTACTGATCCAATCATAGATAAAAGGAATAAGTCCAAGATAAATTTGATCAGGATAAAGTCTATTTAACCATATATCTAGTTCTAATCCATCAATCAAAATACATGGATGAGGTAGATTGATATATAGACTTTCTTGTATGTTCACTTGTAATGTATTCATATCTAATAATATCCTTTCGTTTACAAAATAATACATTTTATAGTAGACTAAAAAGCTGGTATTGCTATTATGTAAGAAAGGAGAAACAGATGAAGAAATGGGAAAAGTATTTGTTCTTGTCGATTGTAACAGCTCTGATCGTTATCCCTTTAATTGTATATGTAGCTAATCGTAATCATACGTTTGCAGAATTAGTAACTGAACGAATGACAGCTAGCGAACCTGTTGTATCCCTCTCTCTTACAAAATCATCAAGTGAGAAGCAGATAAAAATCAAAGATCCTGTTCAGATTCATCAGATTATGGATAACTTATCTACAACGGAATTAGTCAAAGTCCAGTCACCCCATCTACAAGGTACCTATTCTTATTATATTCATCTTAAAGTCGGAGATAACCGGCATAGTCGGGCACGGTACGGTCTTATTTTGTATAGTAACAATTATATCAGTATTTATGATTTTGAGCGCAACGATAAATATAACGGATTAACCTATCAAATAAAATCTCCTTATTCTATACAACAGATTGATCATTTGTATGCAGCTCTATCCCATAATACATAAGAAAAACAAGCCAACACGAGATTCAATCTAATGTGTTGGCTTGTTTTTATATCGAACCTATATACTGCTTTTATTTAAATACTAAATATTTCATATACAACGCCATCACCAATACCTAGCATATTCAGATAATTTTCACCGATATAAGACCAGATTTCGATCGTATGTCCATTATCTTTAGTGACTGTCTTTTTATCAGGATTTCCCCAGGATAATAATACTTGTCTGCTAGTCATTCCCTCCACAACTTCAGCATTAATAATGCGATTCCATGTTGCTTGTGACCAGTTGTATTTACTACGAATATCGTAATTAAAAAATTGTTCTGTATCTGATAATAGGCTTGTAATCTCTTCACCGGTTAATCGGTCAGATAAATACTCTTTACCTTTACGATCGCCAAATTGGATCACAAATCGTGTTCTATTATAAGCATCTTTTTCTGCGTTAATATCTTTGATCGTTACTTTGCTAAATCGCTCACCAGCTTTATGATAATAATTTACCCAGTACGACTTACCAAGTAGTCTTGTTAAATTGCCAATCTCTTCTTGTTTGATTAACTTTAAAGTTTTATCTGATTGAATCGTAATCGTTGAACCATTTACTTTTATCAGGGCTTGTTGATATTTCGTATCCCAATTCACTTTAGCGTCTTTGGAAAGGCTTGATAATAAGGTGGCTGGAAATACAGTCTGATTTCCAGAAGTTTGAACTTTGCCTTTCATCTTCACTGCTTGATTGTTAACTTGAGCAACTGCACTATTTTTATTTAATACTATGCTAGTAGTTCCCCAGTTAACTTTGAATTGATTGCCATTGACTAGAATCGTACTACCCATCGCTTTGAATACAGTCTGTAAAGGTAGATAGACTGAACCATCGATCATTACTGCGCCTGTTAAAGCTTCTTCTGTTGTTCCATTTAACGGAGATTGAGCTGTTAATGTATCTGTTGTTAAAGTAATCGTAGCATTACCAATTGCTTTTACTTTAATCGTACCATCGCTTAATATTTCCGCAACGGGCGAAGGAGCTACACTCAATTCATTGGCACTAGCCGGACGAGTATTTATAGAGCCGTTGGAATACACTTCCTGAATCTGTGCATTTATTTTATCTCCTACCGAAGCGTTGGTTTTGGATAAAATCAATTTCAACTCGCTAATAGATGGTGCTTGAAGTGGGGTTACTGTTTTGTTAGCATCTTCTACCCAATCGCCGCTTTTAGTTTGAGCATATATTCCGTTAGGTGAATAGACCACTTTCGCAATATTGGCAAGTTCGCTGATCTGTTGAGGGGCAAAGCCATTAGAACGACTATATGACCATACCGATCCATCTTTTTTCACTACCAGTAATGAACGTTTAGATCCTTGCCATTCTATAGATGTTGCATCATTTGCAATGACTTGAGGCGCATCACCAGATAACAGATCAAGCAAAGTCACGCTACCATCACTACGTAGAACAGCTATTGCTATTTCGTCTTGTTTTATCGATACAGCATCAGGATAAGATCCAATTTTACGACCTAGACCATTTTGATAATTGTTATAATATAAAATATCTCCAGATTGCTTGAGTATGGCATACGAATCATTAAATGCATCAAGTAACTTCACGCTGTTCGGTAAAGTATCTGGTTTGCCTGATCCGATCATATCTACTTTGCCATCTTTATGTAATACAATCCCATTGCCCGAGATGTGAGCAACATTATTTATTCCTGCAATCACTTCGATTTGTTGAGTGATATCATCCCATTCCATGGCTTGTCCACTTGTCGTCCAACCATAATATTGATGATTCGATCCTACGCTAATCCCTTCAAATTGATATTCAGAATGCCAGGGTCCTTTCATAGACATCGCCCACATTGAACCATCAGATAATAAGTAATGATCTTTATCAATAACGCTTACAATTTGAAGATTCGAATGATTTGTTTCTGCTGCCGATACCTTTAATATAGGAGAAAACAATGGTGCATTACTCCCCAAAGATATTCCTACTACTAGCGTTGATGATATTACCCATTTAGCCAATGAAATCTTTTTCTCAAGCATGTTATAACCCCTTTTTCTATGTATTTGATGTGTTGTATAAAGCTTATATCTAATGTAAGCCCTCCTTTATATCGGCATATCAGTGAATAATTTGTAATTTAGTTTGAAATACATACGCTATACTTTTATTTGACAAAGGGGTTGAGATGTTTATAATTTTCTTTTTTTATGATTTTGATTTTATTATTGTGAATTTTTCATATGTTGAAATTTTAATTTTAATAGTAGTAGGGTTATAAAAATATGAAATATTTTTTGCCGCTTCCCTCGCTATTTTGGGCACAAAAAAAGGACCAAAATAGGATCCTTTTCGTTGTTACTTATTATGTTTTTACTTATTATTCGGTTACAAAAACACCTTGTTGATGGTACACAGAAGTATGAAGTTGATCAATCATAAAATCAGCTAGATTAGCACGAGATAGCTTTTTCTTACTGGAAGTTCCTTTATTGATGTGTGGCTCATGGATATAAGTTCCTGTTTTCGCTCCTGATGTTAGAATCGGAGGTTGAACTGATATCCAGTCCAGCCCACTGCTGGCTAGAAAGGCTTCTTTTTCTCGGTGATCTGCGATTAAGTTCTTCATCGCTAGTGGGACAATATATTTGTATAATGCTCCTAATTGAGACGATTCTTTGCGAACACCTATAAAGGAAACATGAATAAATTTGCTGATCTGATTGGCTTGAGCTGCTTTGATAATGTTTTTCGTGGCTTCGGTAAGTACAGGATCTCTTTGAAAAGGAGTCTTCGCTCCTAAAGCTGAGAAAACAGCGTCATATGGATGTGCTTTCATGACCCGATCAATATCATCATAATGGGATAAGTCCCCTTTTTCGATGATCAGCTTGGGATCACTAATAGTTAGCTTTTCCGGATGACGTACCAATGCAGTGACTTGATACCCATGCTCTAACGACTGCTTCACCAGTTCAAGACCTGTTTTGCCTGTGGCTCCAAAAATGATAATATTCATTGATCTCACTCCTTTAGAATGGTATTCATTTTATATTTATTTTTTAGGTTTTACTTTTGTGAATTTTTCATATGTTGAAATTTTTAAATTTACTGTATCGTTGGTTGATCATAGGTTCTAATTTCTTATAATTCTCTAAAGAATCCTGCACATGGTATTCAGTAGGTAACGAACCAGCCAAACAATCGATATAATCTGCTAAATATAGATTATCATCTTTATTTAGATATTGATATCTACACCCTTCTCTTCTACTTCGTTATCACTATTTCCAAATAAAAAACCTAGACTCACTACCAGTGCCATACACACTCATAGTAACTCTAGGTTTTCCCATCAATGATATAACGGACCTTTTTGATCAATGATCATAGTTCTAATTACAGATGATATTAATCCCAAGCTGTAGCGATCTCTTGTTTTCGTTCTTCTAACAGCTTTTCTTTATCATCACGATAAAATAGATTGTACGTATCAAAAGGAATAATGCGCCCATCTGGATGGACAATATGAACACATGATTTTTTGACAGACCGAACATCAAAGTTATAAGCATCTAAAAATTGCATAATAATGACGCGGAATACATTATCATAGTTAATTTCTTTCGGCACTGCTGCAAGAGGTAGACAGCATAACAGACTTTTGAGCGATAGTGCCGAAGAAATCGGCGAGTGACCCGTCGATAACAGCTCAAATAATTTACCACGAATCACCGGATCTTGTTCAAATACAATCGTATTGCTATCCCCTTCTAACAAGATTGAAGGCTCAATCATACGTGTTAATGGTAAAACTTCACGTCCTAATTTGAGTGCATAACCCATTGCCAGACAATCAGGATGACAAGGAACCGGTAAAATATCATCGTCTTGAAATATTTCTGATTGATCGATAATCATTTGTCTGACTTCACTTACGGTTAAGCGATCTGTCGCTGGATCATATCCTTCTAAGCGCCCTGCTGCTTGAATCGGTTGAATAGTGACACCACGAACAGCTTTTTGTTTGAGTCCATATTGAATAATTTTACCGATTTCTGTATCATTTAATCCTTTTTTTAGCGTCACTACCAGAGTGGTCGACAAATTATATTTATTTAGATGACGAATCGCATCTTCTCGTATACGCCTAAGATCAGCACCACGTAGTTCTTTCAATACATCAGCTTCAAAGCTATCAAATTGCAAATAGATTTCAAAGCCTGGCATATACGAAGCTAATCGCTTGGTGAACTCACGATCTTGCGCAATCCGAATCCCATTTGTATTGAGCATAATATGTTGAATTGGACGGCTTTTGCACATATCTAAAATTTCAAAAAATTGTGGATGCGTTGTAGGCTCTCCTCCACTGATCTGTACGATATCCGGTTCGCCTTCATTTTCGACAATCCGATCTAACATAAATGCAATCTGTTCTAGCGAACGATAAGAAGTACGATGAGGTGAAGATTCAGCAAAACAAATAGGACATTGCAGATTACAATGATCGGTAATCTCTAGTAGGGTAAGACAGCTATGTTGCTCATGATCCGGGCATAACCCGCAATCGTATGGGCAACCGTACTTAATCGGTGTGTTCCAGACTAAAGGCATTTCTGAAGGCTTAATAAATTCTCGTGTGCGATGATAATACTCTACATCTTTAGAAATAAGTACTTTTTCAGGCCCATGTACAAGACAACGCTTGAGCATATATATTCGTCCATCTTCTTCAATAATTTTTGCTTCGACTTTGCGGTAACAAGTCGTACAGATACTATTCGTCAATTCATGATATAGATACGGTCGATTTTTAGGCATAATATATCGCTCCTTTTATGGTAGAGATCCTAAAATATATTGACGTAACAAGTATATACAGCATTGTCTGATAGGTTGGTTGTAATCATAATATGTAGAGCTTGGTTAGATTGTAAGTGTAGTGATCATCATTAATTTGCTTTCAATATATTGATCAAATATTACACTATATTGCTTTTACCTGATGAGAATTATTTCTACGTTTGCCCCAGATCAGCCAGCTATAATAAATTAATCCAGCCACACAAGCCAACTGAATATTATTATGTCCCCAGTAAGGATGCAAAGTAGGCTTAATATATTCAATTACAAATCGAAATAACAGATAACTTGCCATAAACCACTGGAACATTCGACCGGATACATAAGAAGTGTACGATGTTGATGTCTGACCTTCAGGCGATAATACAGATAATAGACGACTTTGACGATATAACGGAATCAAGCAGACTGCCAGTACAATTAGAAAAGCAATCTCATATAATTGAGTCGGATGACGCATAACTCCATCACCAAAATTTACACCTGTTATCCATGTTGTTGCTATCCCATACGTATGATCATCCAATCCGGTCAAAAAGCATCCTATTCGCCCTAGCGCCAGACCAAGTATTAGCGGATAGACAAAATCGTCTCCTGTAGAGCTTTTCCAACCGATCCAGCGCTTGGTCAATTCTACACCGATCAGCCCTCCTAACAATCCTCCGACAATCGTTTTGCCACCCCACAACAAGTGAAACTGACGTAATTGTTCCCATGTTGCTACTGGATTTTCGAACCAGAATAATAATTTAGCACCTAACGCCGCTCCGAGAATCGTACCTGCTAATATTTGCAGACTCATCAGCTTGGACATTTCACTAGGTCGACGTGTCCACAAATAGAGACGAAATCCTAAAAAATAACCTAACGATTCAAACAACACATGGGGATGAATACGCCATGACCCTAAATAAAAATAGACAGGAAACTCCATTCAAGCACTCCTTTAGTAAGAATAGATCATCGCTCCACAGATCGCTGCTAACAGTAAAGCCAATGCTCCCACAATCGCCAGTAAAGCTACAACAATTTGCCAGAATGTATTTTTAGGTTGAGGTTGTTGAGGTTCTACAGTGCTTGCGGTAGCAGGTTTATTGCAATACGCACGACAGGTCTGCATCTCAGGGTTATAACATTCATCACATAAGGGCTTTCCACACCGGGTACATTGATGAACCGCTGCACGATCTGGATGATTCATACAATGAAATTCTTCCATTTGAGCACCTCCCTTGTCATTTATTTCTATTGTAAGCGTTGATACTTAATTGAGCCATCAAAAACCTTATAGACTCGCTAAATTTCTAATTTTTATCGATTTGGTGTAGTATTAGTATGTATTTAGCTTCTATATAAATGATTCATTCCTAACAAAATGATTGCCGATACGGTTGATAGGGTAAAATGGTAATGAGACTATTTCAAGGAGGAACCATCGTTATGTCTATTTCACTTAAAAAATTAAAAGATCAAGTTATCGTTATTACAGGTGCTTCAAGTAAAGTTGGTATTGCTACAGCTAAAATGGCAGCAGCTAAAGGCGCAAAAGTTCTACTTACTTCTAAAAATGAAGATGCGCTCCTCCAATTAGCTACAGAACTTCGTGCCAAAGGATATCCAGCAACATGGGTTCCCGCAGATATTGGAAGAGAAGAAGATGTTCACAAGATTGCCGATGCCGCTATTCGTACATTTGGACGTTTTGATACTTGGGTGAACAGCTCTGATGTCTCTTTACTTGGCGATTCTACAGAAGCGACTCAAGACGATATCAAGCGTATGTTCAATATGAATTATCGCGGAATTATTTATAGTTCGAAGATTGCTATCAATCATTTCAAAGAACGTGGCGTTCCTGGCGCATTGATCAATATGAGTGCTGTCTGGAGTGATCGTGGTACAGTGATCCCTGTTCCTTCTTCCGCTTCTAATTTTTCTGTAAAAGAATGGACAGATAATCTAAGAGCAGAGGTTGCTAAAGATAAAGTTCCTGTATCTATTACGCTTCTTCATCCGGGCAAAGCAGTAACTCCATATAACGAAACGATGAAAAAACATAAAGTTATGGTCTATCCAGCAGGTTCTGTTGCTGAAAATATTATCTATGCCGCTCAAAATCCTAAAGAAGATATTCCTGTGTATGTAAAAGAAAGCAAACACCCTATTTTATCTTCTCTTGCTGTTGCAGGTCTTGGTGTTATTGTCTATGCTTCGATCAAGCAAAAAGACCAACCATACCAATCCAAAGATCAAGTGTAATCGATACTTACTGTTTTCTATAAAGTGTAATACCAGTACTTATGTTATTGAAAAAAGACGATCTTCTGTGTATAGAAGATCGTCTTTTTATATTGAAGTGACTCTATAAAATAGCTATAGTAAATGTAATATACAGCTCATTTGAAGTAGAAAGGATTATACAATGACTACGAATAACAACAAATTGTACAAACAAAAATTAAAAATAT
The DNA here is from genome assembly GCF_028736095.1 of Paenibacillus sp. KACC 21273. Lineage (NCBI taxonomy): Bacteria > Bacillati > Bacillota > Bacilli > Caryophanales > Paenibacillaceae > Paenibacillus > Paenibacillus sp. KACC 21273. The sequence continues at coordinate 2,556,213 of NZ_CP117876.1, read as the reverse complement.
TGAAAAAGTTATATCATTACCAAAACAGTGATTATGATGCTACACGTCAGGTCATTATTTATCGTGAAGAAGCAGTAACACCAGATGAACGTGAACGATTGCAACAAGACCACTGGAAAATTAACGAGATTATATCGATCGATCATAATACGCTTATTGAATCTATTAGAGTCTGGGGACAAGATGAACAGTTATCGCTAGAACGTGCTAGCGCTGAATTTATAGCGGCTGTAGGTGGCAGTTACCCTCGTGGAATGACAACTTTACATAGTACACTTTTTGCAAAAACCGTACCTGAGCATGATTATCAACCAGCACGTCGCCTGATAGCATGTGGAGTGTGTGGATTTTCAACTTCCAATACAACACCGCATGATGGACATTGGAGTAATATTGCTTCTATACGGAACTCGTTGTATCAAGGTAGACTGTACCATTCCGTAATCGGTGTTTATACCGATCTACAAGAAAGGCTCACCTTACCTGCTGTCTCGCCTACAGAAGAAGATATCAATGTTTTTCGCAATCTACTGCATCATTTGGATCAAGCCCATGAAGATGAGACTCCTGGTTCATATGAGAAGCGTCTTACTGCTGCCAAATTAATCAAAGGAAATGCAGGCACAAGGCGAGATATTTTACAAACGTTAGCAATCGCAGGGATTCTACCTAATTCACAGATATCACTTGACCCGTTAACATGGACTTCATTTGAAGATATGGTAGATCCAGAGGTGAATCTCAACAATACCAAAGGTCGTTCCGATATGGAGATGCCCTGGGCAGCTTGGGAAGGCAAATTAAGAGTCAATTGGGATCAAGCACGTCTATTATTCGGAGCTTATTTATAAAAAGAATAAATATAGAAAAAACCTGCCACTCTTTAAAGTAGGCAGGTTCTTTTGTTAACCAGTAGAATATTCATTATAAATAAAGTCAATCATATCTTAGTGATGTTTACCTTGTTCTTTTTCCATGCGAATTTTATCGGGTGTAACATCATTTCCTAATTCATCCACAACAGTCAAACCTGAGAAAGTACTCAGTACCTGTCCACGGATTTCGCTTAAATATTCTTTACGCAAGACTTGCTGTTCTGCTTTCTCTTCAGCAGTCAGACCTTCTTCACGCTGTTTTTTAGCCAATTCATTAATACGATTCAAACTTACTATCATTTTGTACTCTCTCCTTTCACTTCCTTGTTCCTATTATACACAAACACATGTGATTAGCGAAATTGTATATCTATTGGAAGTATCTGATTCTCTTGATATTAACAATAACCTTTTATCTTAATATTAAGATAAATATAATATACTATATATTTGTTGCTAATACAAGTTTTTGCTTAGAATTGATTAAGTATTACATAAGAACACATACAAAAGCTGATTAAGATACCACTTATACATACAATCGTATTGAAGTATTTCTGATTTTTATGATCTTTGTAAACGTTAAACTGTTTTTGATTACTATAGAACGCTAAATAATTGATTCCTAGCCATAACAAACCCCAACATAATAGGCATATATACCATATAAAATCCAATAAGATTGGCAAAAGCCTGGATAGCTATCACTCTCCATATTACCAACTTGGGATACTCTCTGGTTGCACTCTGTTCTAACATATTATTATTCTCCTTTGTATTTCCCAAACAAAAAAAACACGCGCTACCCTGTTAAGGATGGCGCGTGCTTCGCGTTTGGTCATATAGAATTTTTCTTATTCTACCATGTCTATATTTATGGAGCAAATACTATCAGTATTTTGATTCTACAGTTGTCTGCTCTACTTGGATAACTTCCCCTGCTTGTTGTTCAGACTTTTTGAACGCTAATGGATAAGCAATAAGGGCAATCAATAAGCTGATCAATCCTATCAAGCTAAGTGCCAATATATCTTGCACAATAGCGGACATGCCCTGACCTTTTAGCGTAATAGCTCGTACTGCGTCCAGATAATAAGTTAACGGTAACGCTTTAGCAACCATTTGCAAAAACGTAGGCATCGCTTCTAACGGCCATGTATAACCAGATAACATAAAGGAAGGTACAGCGATAAGCATCAATGTCTGGGTAGCATCGACTTTGGTACGTGAGAACAGACTGAACAAAAATCCCAATCCACATAAGGCTAGATTAAAAGCAATCGAAATGAGAAGAAAAGGCAACAACTGTCCTTTGAATGGAATATGAAATGCAAATGCCGCTATGCTGAATACGGTGATCACATTGACCATTCCTGCTAGAAAATAAGGTGTAAGCTTAGCAATCGCAAGTCTCCACGGGGTATGTCGCCAGTGGTAAAACTGACTCCATGTGCCAAGCTCTTTATCTCTTGTACATGATAAAGCAATACCTAACAATAAACATTGCTGAAGCGCTGTAGAGATAACACCGATTGGCATAAATAATTTGTAATTATACACCGGATTGTATAATACACGTGAACGAAAAGGAATCGTGCTAAAAACAGAATTGGCTTGATCGCTATTCATTCCTTTTTGCTCCAATGCTTTCATTGATGCCCCTGCACTCACACTACTAATGACCTGATTCGCAATTCGACTAGCGCTGTTGGAGTACATTAGATTACTACCATCAATCACTGTCAGTATCGGAACATTTTCACCATGCTTGAGTGACGCTGAAAAGTCATTAGGTATAATCAAGCCTACTTTAAATTGTCCCTCTTCGACTTGCTGGACAATATCATCTTGATTCCAGCTTTGCTTGGTAACCGCAAAGGTATCGGTAGCATCGAACGCTTGAATAATTTGCCGGCTTAATTGCGAATTGTCGCCATCATAGACAACGATCGGAATCTCTGTAATCCGTTCATGTGAATATAAAAATCCAAATAATACAGAATATAAAATCGGTGTAATCAATAAAATAATAATCAGCTTTTTGTCTTTAAGCATCAAGCCCAATTCTTCGCGGAATACTTTTCCTATCGTAAGCCGTTCCATATTACTGAACTCCTTTACCATGGAAAATAACCGTCGAACCTGTAGGTACTGTAGCAGGCAGATTGAGCAATTCTACTTTGACTCCGAATGAACGGATATCTGTATCACCAGAAGTTTGACTTGGTTTTTGAATCGCAAAGTCAGCCGCGGCATCAATGACACTTACTTTTCCTTTAACGACTGTATTTCCAGAAAGTAAAGTCACTTGAACAGGATCACCTACTCGAAGTCCATTCAGATCGGTTTCGGTCACGTAAAATTTCGCCCAGCGTTGGCTAGTAGTCTCCAGTGCATAGACCGGGAAGCCTGCACTTGCCATTTCACCAACATTTAATGACTTGGATTGTATTACTCCATCGACAGAAGCACGCAATACGGTATAGCTAAAATACGTTTGGGCTTCTTGCAAAGCGGCTTTCGCCTGACTCACTTGTGAACGGGCTGCTTTGACTTTGGATTTGGCTTGGGTGAGTGTAGCTGTTGCTTGCTCGATAGCGCCTTGGGCTTGAGCAACAGCACCTTGAGCTTGGGCTACAGCGCCTTGAGCTTGATCAATGCCTGCTGTTGCCGCTTTGACTCCTTCTTGTTGCAAAGCTACTTGCCCTTGTCCGGCTTCCGCTTCTTTTATACTTGCTAATGCTTGTTCATATTGCGCTTGCGCCGCTGCAATTTCTTGTGGACGACTTCCTTTTTGTACTAATTGGAGCTGTTGGACTGCCGCATCATATTTCGCCTGTGCTTGTTTTTGTTCAATAGTGGCTTGATCGAGTGCGGCTTCGGTAGCTAACCCGTTGGTATGTAATTGCTGCACACGTTTGAGACTTTTATTCACAGTTGCCAGTGCTTCTTTGGTTATTTGCATATTCACTTTCGCTTGTTGAATCTCTTCAGGTCTGGCTCCACTTTTGAGCGCTTCCCATTTGGCTTTAGCGGCTTTGGCAGCAGCTTGAGCTTCTTGTAATTTGCTAGAAGCGGTATTCGCTGTCACATCCACTGTCATTTCACCCTGACTTTTTTTCACCTGCGCAGCATTCACTGCGGCTTGGGCTTCGGTCACACTTGCACTCGCTTGTACTTTGCCTGCTTGCGCCTGAGTTACTCCAGCTTGAGCTTGTTCAACACCGGCTTGGGCTTGAGCTACATTAGCATTCGCTGTCTCAACCGCAGCTTGCGCTTGCGCTACTTTATTCTGCAATTCTTTACTTTCAAGACGAGCAATAATCTGCCCTTTTTTCACTTGCTGTCCTTCTTGTACTAACAATTGATCCACTCTACCAGCTACTTTGAAGCTAGCATTAATGACATCTGATTCGACATAAGCAGTTGGCGTAGAAGTTGATGCTTCTGCATTTAATAAATGACCTTGTTTTCCCCATGTAAATACCGCATAAAAGCAAAGCAAGATTGCGATCACAATCACACTGTATATAGCGTATTTTTTAAATTTCATGTAAGACTCCTCCTGTAGATTGTAGTCGTAAAATAAGGTTAACTCGTAAATAAACCAACCTGTCTACGCATAGGTTGGTTAGGATTATTCGCTTGTATAGGGATCTAGATTCCAACGAATAATGAAAAGAATAGCTATGTAGTCTCAATATAACATATACTTGTAGTACACTATATCTACCATAAGTAGACTTGTATAACCTTTTAGTCAACTAAAAAATTAAGCTAATGATTATCAACTATCATTACTAACAATGATCGACAATATGGAAGCGGAAAGAAAGAGGATTACATATGAATATAGAGCAAATGGAATATATTATTGAAGTAGCTAAATGCGGATCATTAACCAAAGCCGCTGAGAATTGTCATATTACAGTAACCGGAGTCAGTCGTGCAATCTCTTTATTTGAACAAGAAATCGGTATGCGAATATTTATACGTTCTCGCTCGGGAACTACTGTGACTCCTGAAGGACAAAGCATCATTACCAAAGCGAGTCGAATTCTCAAACAAATCGAAGAACTCAAATCAGAAGCGCAAAGTTATCGAGAAATGAATAATGCCAAATTACGCATTTCTACCATTCCAGGACCGATCTCTTTATTAATAGATGTAATCACTGAACTCAAAAAAGAATTTCCAAATAGCCGGATAGAAATCAAAGAAAATAGTACAGATGCTGTAATTGATGATGTGGAGCACGAACGTAGTGATATCGGCTTTTTTCTTTTAAAAGAACATCATTTACCGGCTACATCAGATCTGATATTTGAGCCGTTAATGAAAGATAATATGGTGCTGGGTGTTAGTGTACACAGTCCTCTCTCCAACCAATCATCAGTTACTTTGCAAGATTTGAAAGACTATCCGTTTGTACTATATAACGATCCATATATTATCGCTTTTGTTAATACGTTAGATAAGCCGGATATTTTATTTCAAAGTAATAATGTAGAAGCTATTCTCAAAGCCGTCAAAGAAGATATAGCAGTAACGATCGGTACCGATTATTCGTTTCGCGGGTATACGATGTCTCAAAATCGAGGCATTGTTACAATACCTTTTGAAATATCAGCGGAAGACCCTTCTTATCTATGGTCTGTCACCTCGCGTAATAATACAGCGTCTGAAGCAGAGCAGCTATTTGTCAAAAGAGTCAAAAATCTATTACTCCTTTAAGTAGATACTCTGCAATACAAAAAGAATGATCCCTTTATTAATGAAGGATCATTCTTTTAAAGTTATGATTGAGTAGATATATTTGCTGGGACTTCCATCGTATACATGCTGCGATCTTGCAGTCGTATCAATACTTTGCCAAAACGTCCGCCTTCTTGAATCGATACGATACCTGAAGGATATTGTTGATCTAAATAATCGGAGATCAATTGCTTAGCATCTGCACGTATATTGACCTGATGTAAATGAAGTATCATCATCACATGTTGTAACGCATCGTGCTTGGACATTTCAACTGTTTTCATTTCATGCGTAACAATTGACTCGTATGCATACCCTTTTAGATATAACAAATAAAGTAAATACCCCATATCTGAGCCATGATGTTGTATCGGTTGGTTATCTTCACTGACCAGCGGTAACACTTCATTCACCAGACTGTTTTCTCTTGGCCCGGCAGTTGAACTAATATAACAGAATTGACTAGCACATTGTAGTACTTTCTCTACACTTGGCCAATCATAGATGACCGGACACATCGAGACAAATACCAGATCAAAAGCTTGATTCCACCCTTTAGCTACAACATCAATATCTTGAAATTCTTCTGGCACAATCGTAACTTTACCTGAAGCCATACGATCTGCATTTTCTTGTAACAATTGTTGTAAAGGGATACAAGGTTCAACCGATGTAACCATTCCGCCTCGCTGAGCAAAAGGAATCGAAAATCCACCAGAAGCTGCTCCAATATCAAGAATAGAAGCATTTTCAAATCGAACGCCTTGTCCTTGAATCCAATTTAAGATTCGTGTAGTTCTTTGTTGACCTTCTGCTGAGAATACGTCTTTGTTAAATGAGACTGCTTTGGTATCAAATGAATGGGCAGGGTCTATGCCTGCTGCTTTCATTTGTTTCACCGCTGTAAACGAATCATTCGCCCATGCTTGCTCCCATACTAACGGATGAAATAAATCATTTGATATATCGTTTGTCATTGGTATCCCTCTTTCATTATTTAAAGTCTATTAAAGATATATAATATCTATAATGTATGTAATCTATGCTTTTGTCAATGATTATAATGATTTCAATGTAAAAATATGACTTTATTTGGGTGCTTGAGAGCCTTTTTTGGCGCGGAATCGTCTAACTTTCATTAAATTCCCACATGTTTTATCTTCACAATAACGCTTGGTACGACTACGTGTATCATCATAAAAGACCCAGCGACAGTCTGGATTATCACAGATACGAATACGATGAATATCTTGATCTAGCACAGTATGCACGAAATCCGATACAATATCAGCCATCACGCTATTCCAATCCCCAGTTAACGGTACATAGTCTAACTGTCTGCTTCCATCACTATTATTCCACTGTCTAATCACAGGAACTTGTGCCATAATCTTATTCAATTGATCCCAGTTGATCTGATCTGCTGACGAACCGTTGGCAAGCGCTATTACATAATCATGCAGTAATTTTCGCAGTGAGTGTAATGACTGTAACTCGCTTGTTGATGCCGGAACAGATGCTGTTAATTTCCAATCCTCTACAAAACGTTGTTGCCATGAAGTCAGTACCAAGCGATCTTCATGCTTACCACTTTCTCGAAAATCATGCCAATCGCTGTTGATAAAATCTGTCCATAAAGTATCCATTGACCTGTACTCCTTTTGCCTTTTTCTTAATATTCGACAATCAGTAACGATCTTTATTACAAAAAGATGGTTACATTGCTTTGTTTTGTGGTATATGTATTGTAACGCTTTAGTATATCATTAGCCAGTTACATCTACTGGCAATTAGGAGGATCTTATGACGAATACGAACATGTTAGATCTACTTCTTTTGCAGAAAAAAGATATTTGGGAACACGAAGATTGGATTGTGCCTTTATCTGTAGCGTTAGAAGGTCTTACAAGTGAACAAGCCGCATGGATTCCACCTGGTGGCGGAAATAGTATCTGGCAATTGGTACATCATATGAATTATTACAATCATGAATTATTATGTCATATGCAAAATATTGATCCAGGCCCTCGTGCCGAAAATAACAATAAAACTTTTGAGTATCATGATAGTGCAGACCATGAAGAACAATGGCAACAAGCTCTTCAAGAGATTAGACGACTTGCCAGAGCGATTGAGTTAGAACTTGCCAAATGGGATGAAATAAAATTACAGGAGATTCGCCCTGCTGGCGATCAGACGTGGGGACAAGCTATTGCGCGTTGGCTTCCTCATGATGCTTATCATGCTGGTCAAATTGTACTTATCCGCAGATTGCAAGGAAGCTGGAGAATCTAATCATATACAAAATAAAAATCCCTTATAATGACCAAGGGATTTGGAATATTCACAGCTTATGTGATAAATATACGTATAACGTTCAAAAGGATTGCGATCATAATCGCGGTCTTTTTTTATTTTTCTTCCATCATACTTTGATATGCCCATTGACTTACAACATGTCTTGCCGTCACATAACGATTTTGGAAATAAGCTTCAGACAGACTGCTGATCGTTACACCATGACTTGTTGAAGCATGTGCAAAATTTCTACCATCTACCATAACGCCTACATGAGATATTCCACGTCCACTTGTATTAAAGAAAACAAGATCACCAGCACTTAAATTACTTTTTGATACGTATGTACCCATTTTCGCTTGCACACTAGCTGTGCGCGGTAATTCTATGTCGAATTTATTAAAAACGTAGCGTGTAAAACCGGAACAATCGAATCCATTGGTTGTTGTACCTCCCCAAACGTAAGGTGTTCCCATTACACCGCTAACGGCTTGATCAAGATTAGATGTGCTAGCAAAAGTATTTGTTGGCTGAGCTGAGAAAATGATTGCAGCGCCAAGTAGCGATAATACGACTTTCTTCACTAAAAAAATTCTCCCTTCGATGCCTATAGAGTAAATCAATTTGAAATTCAAATTTGAAACTCGGCAAATATTAATATTTTGTAACTATTGACCACTTTAAGGCATAAGGATGTATCTTGTCAAACTTTATAACAAACTTTTTTGCTTGTTTTTCGCTAAAAATGTGTATATTTCGTGATTTTCGCCAGTTTTTAAGGTGACAGTCTTACAATAAAAAAGATGACAATAGTAAATTTATTGTCATCAATTATTTTACAAAAAACTGTTTCAAAACCAAAAAGCCTTCATCTAACTTCGAAGGCTCCTGTTCTTTTTACTTACTTTTGAGTACTCTTAAACTGTTTAAAATCACTAATAATGCTGCCCCTGTATCACTTAATACAGCTCCCCATAATGTAAGCCAGCCGGGGAAAATAAATAATAAAGCGATACATTTGATCGTTATCGAAAACCAAATATTTTGTTTGATAATACGTAACGTCTGACGGCTTAGATTGATTGCATAAGGTAATTTTTCTAAATGATCTGCCATCAATACGATATCCGCCGTCTCAATCGCTGTATCTGCTCCTGCTCCGCCCATCGCTATACCGATATCGGCTGTTGCGAGTGCAGGCGCATCATTGATTCCATCGCCTACCATCGCTACCTTTTTACCTGTCTGTTGCCAATTTTTGATATGGTTCATTTTATCGGCGGGTAGCAAATGAGCAAAATATTGATCTACTCCTGTTGCATTAGCCACTTGATGAGCAATATGTTCATGATCTCCTGTTAACATTACTGTTGATTCGATTCCTGCTGATTTTAATTGTTGCAATGTCTCTGACGCTGTAGAGCGAACTTGATCAGCAACAGTAATAATACCTAAAATACGTTCGATAGAACCAACAACCATAATAGATACACCTTTATCATGAAGCTGTTGCATTTGCTCTGTAATATATTGTACCGGTGCGCCTATCTCTTTTAACCATCCGTAGTGTCCTACATAATACGTCTGATGATCTATACAAGCTTGTACACCTTTTCCTGCTATAGTCTGTACAGAAGTTACAGGTAATTGCGGAATATGATGTTGTTCTGCATACGATGTAATCGCCAGAGCAATAGGATGAGACGATTGCTGTTCGATCGAACTGGCAATACTCCATAATTCTGCTTCTGTAACGGCTATAGGATATGTGTTCACTACATGAGGTCTGCCTTCTGTTAATGTGCCTGTTTTGTCCAGGGCTATCATCTGCAAGCCTGCTATCGCTTCCAACGCAGAGCCACCTTTGATTAATACTCCCTGCTTGGCTGCAACCCCTATCGCTGATACAATCGCAACCGGGGTTGAGATTACTAATGCACAAGGACATGCAATCACTAACAATTCCAATCCGCGATAAAACCATTCTGACCAACTGGCATTCCATACTAAAGGTGGCACAACAGACACAATAATCGCTAATCCAAAAACGATCGGTGTATATCTATTGGCAAATCGATCTACCAGTGCTTGTAGTGGAGATTTATTAGCTTGTGCTTCTTCAACCATATGAATCATACGCGCTACTACAGTATCTTTGACCGTAGTCTTTACCTGAATCGTTAACAATCCTTCTTCATTTAATGTACCTGCATATACAATATCTCCGTTTTGCTTGATTACCGGCTGTGATTCTCCTGTAATCGGTGCTTGATTTACATGCGACTCTCCTGTAGTAACAATTCCGTCTAAAGGAATTTTGTCGCCTGCTCTGACGATAATGGTCTCACCGATCTCTATATCGTCTACAGAACGTTGGATCATCTTCTCCCCTTGCATGATCCATACAGAGGCAGGAACCAGATTCAGTAATCCTTTGACAGAATGACGGGTACGCTCCAATGACATCTGCTGCAACGTGTTTCCTAGTGCAAACAAAAAGACCACTGTTGCCCCTTCGCCCCACTGTCCAATACATACAGCCCCTATCGCGGCTACCGACATTAATACATTCATATCAAGCGATCCACTTTTGATTGCAAAAAAAGCACTTTTAACCGGTTTGTATCCACCGATCACAAGAACAGCACCATATAATATCGTTGCGATCATCGGTAAAACTGATAACCATGTACAGATGAAAGCAATAATTAGCAACCCTCCAGATAATAATGTAGGTAGCCAACTTTGCCAAAATGTAGGCTGATTCGATATCTGGTCTTCTGCTGTAGGAGCTATACCAAAGCCTACTCGCTTCACTTCACGCATGATTCGATCAGGTTCAGTAGTCGCCGCAATATTCATTTTGCCTGTAGAGAAATGAACTTGAACCGATTGCACGCCTTTTAATTTTTTAAGGCTTTTCTCAATCGTCATTGCACAAGAAGGACAATCCATACCTTGAATAGCATATTCAGTAGACGGTATTCCATTTACCGCTAGAAAAGAAGGAGGAGATGCACTGAGAGATACAGTATCATTAGCACGCTCTTGGTCTGTAGCACTGATCTTGCTTGAACACGTAGAAGATGTAGAACAACATGACTTGGTTTCTTCTTTATGCTCCATGCTCTACACCGCCCTGTGTAGGAAGCAATGTTTCATTTTGTTCGCAGCAAGCTACTTTAGATTCGACTTCTTCTAAGGATTCGTCGAACATAGCCAATAATAATTTGATTTTGTGATTTGCTAGCTGATAATAGACGTATTTTCCTTCTTGTCGCCCTGTAATAATGCCGCATCCTTTAAGGCAAGATAAATGTTGAGAAATATTCGATTGATTCCCCTGAATAGCATTTACAATTTGGCTTACTGTTTTTTCTTCTTCTAATAAGCAATCTAGTATTTGCAGACGTGTTTTATCTGAAAATCCACGTATAAATTTGGTGCGAGTATCTAGCGATGTTTTGGTTTCGATACAATTGTTATTTTCCATTTTAGTTTCCATTATTGTACATCCTTTCGTTATCATATTAGTATACACTGATACGTTATATATTAGTATAGACTAATACGTTTGATAATAGAAGGTTATTTTTTGTGATGCGCTCTATTTTTCACCCATCTTCTTACTCTGCTATTTATTATAAATATTATGCTATTCGTAATCTCAACGATCTTTGGTATACTAGATGTACGAAAAGGATTCTATACAACTTTATTACTTCGTGTTAGGAAGGTGAGCATATTGGAGTCGGATGCTATTATAGACGAGTGTAACCATAGCAGTGAAGCTTCACAACAGATGCTTGCACAAATAAAAGATGAGCTTATTGACGGTACAACTGCTGTCGATATGGCTGAATTGTTCAAAGCATTAGGAGATCCAACACGCATTAGATTAATCTATGCTCTGTCGCAAAAAGAGTTATGTGTTCATGATCTGTGCAGTGTATTAGATATGACTCAGTCTGCTATTTCGCATCAATTGCGTTATTTACGTAATATGCGTATTGTGAAGCGGCGCAAAGTTGGTAAAACGGTTTTTTATTCGTTAGATGATTATCATGTAGAAGAAATCTTTCTACAGACCCATGAACATTTAACCCATAAATAAAAGCAATTTGATGTACACACAAGCTAATATTGACGACTGAAATAGAAGTGTTGATATTTCGGCTTACTTTATAGCTTGCAATCATCACTATACAAAAAAGGGATCTACACCGTTACAGTGTAGATCCCTTTTTGATGTTCATCGGCTATTGATGTGCAATATTACACTGAATACCCGGTGTATCCATCTGGATAGTAATATGCTTAATTTCATAATCTTCTTTAATTAATTTCTGTGCTTGCTGCATAACGACACTATGATAAGCCTGATCTTCAGTAACGATATGACAGCTCAACAATATAATATCTGAAGATAACGCCCATACATGCAGATCATGTACTTCTACAACATGGTCTATACGAAGCAAAGACTGTTCTAACTCATCGGTGTTGATAGTAACAGGTGTACCTTCCATTAGAATATGGATCGAATCGCGGGTCACACGATACGCACTAAGCACTACCAATACTGCTACAATTACACTTGCAATTGGATCGGCTAGATTCCAACCAAAGAACATAATTAACAAAGCGGCAACAATCGCACCGACTGAACCCAGTAGATCTCCTAACACATGTAGAAAAGCACTACGTACATTCAAGTTTTCCGAAGTATCGCCTTTCATTAATATAAATGCCGCTGCGATATTAACCAGCAATCCAATAACAGCAATCGTTAACATCCCCCCACTCATAACCCCTGGAGGATTCGCAAAGCGTTGAAAAGCTTCCCAGAAAATATAAATAGAAATCACTGACAAAGCTAGACCGTTAATAAAAGCAGCTAATACTTCGAATCGTTTGTAACCGAACGTTTTGGATTTACTGGCTTGTTTCTGACCCCATGTCATCGCTAGATAACTCAGTCCAAGAGCCGCTGCATCACTAAGCATATGACCTGCATCCGATAACAAAGCTAGACTGTTAGTCATAAGTCCACCGATCACTTCGACGATCATATAACTTGCAATCAGAAAGAACGATAATTTCAACGCATTTTTGTTAGCACCATGTCCATGGGAGTGTGAATGTCCGTGTCCATGGGAGTGTCCATGACTGTGCGAATGACTATGCTTTTTCCCTTTAGAATGTTGATGATCTTCATGATCGTGGTCGCATGCAGTATGTTCTTCATGGGTATGACTTTTACTACTCATTGACCTGCACCTCTATTCTTTATTAATAGATATTATTTTGATTAAAATAACATATGAGCACTTATTCATATATTATAGTTTACCTATATCTAATCTGCAAGTTCTGCAAAGCGAATAAGATAGCATTTCACTAAATCATCAATTAATGTTCACTATGGATTAGCAGATTGATAAATGCAGATAACGTTATAGAAAGTGGGGTCTGCTTCGAAACCACAAATTGAATACGCGCTTGTTGCAACGGTATTGGTAACGTATGACTATGAAGTTGTGGATAAGAACGAACGATCCGCTCCGGCAATAAAGATATACCTAGTCCGTCAGTGACTCCACGAATAATAGCTTCTACTGTATCTACTTCTATTACACGAGATAGTTGTTGAAGGGAATGACTTTTACTCTTAGTGTGATACCACTCTTCTAAACATTTTCGATACGGACAATCAGGAAATGTATTAACGATTAACCGTTGTTGGAGTAATTCTGATTCGGTATGAATATGACCAGCAGATACAATAACTAATTGTTCATTGTATTCAAAGACCGATTGAATATCTTGATGATGGTATTGACTGCTAATAAAAGCTCCATCCAACTTATGATTAACCACTTGATTCATTAGTTCAATCTGTCCATGCGTTTGAATAGATACGTCTACATCCCTATTTTCTTCATAATAAGCAAGTAACCACTGCGGTAATCTGGAAGCCGCTACAGTCGGTGTCGCTCCTAATTGTAATTGATATGACGGCAACTTTACTTTCAAAACGCGAGTAGCTTCATCTAATAAATCTACAATCTGATCTGCATAGCTCCACAATTGTTGCCCTGCTTCTGTAATCGTTATGCCTTTATTACTACGATCGAATAGAGATTGACCCAGTTCTTTTTCCAACTTCTGAATACGTAATGTAACATTCGACTGTACATATCCCATTTTCAGTGCCGCTTTGGAAATAGATTGCTCTTGAGCTACAATCCGAAAAATACGCAAATCACTACTTTCCAAACCCATTGCCACCTTTCTTTACTATTTTTCTTATATGTATAACACAGTTCATTTGGATATCATTATTTTTAATACCCAGTATCATTTCTAACTATTATACAGACCTTTTATCTTCTTTTACACTATACAAAGAAATAACAAACGAGTATAAAGCTAAAGGAGCGCTAAACATGGACTGGATTGACAAAGTCGTCATCGTCACAGGCGGAGGCACAGGAATAGGACAAGCAACGTGCTTACAACTTGCTGAAAAAGGAGCAAAAGTAGTTATCAATTACTCCCGTTCACAGCTACAAGCAGAAGAAACCGCTCTACAGATTACACAAAATGGTGGACAAGCTATCACGATTCAAGCCGATGTATCTAGGCAACATCAAGTACAAGATATGATTACAGAAGTCATCCATACGTATGGTAGAATCGATGGCTTGGTGAATAACGCCAGTATAACCAGACAACTGCCTTTTGCTGATTTGGAACAGATCACTGATGATATCTGGGATGAGCTATACAATATTAATGTCAAAGGAATGTTTTATTGTGCTCAAGCGGTAGCCCCATGGATGAAAAAGGCACATCAAGGATCTATTATCAATCTAGGTAGTATTGCAGGCAGTACAGGCTACGGTTCTTCGCTTCCTTATGCTGTCTCCAAAGGTGCTGTTCATACGTTAACCAAATCGTTAGCAAGAGCACTTTCTCCACATATACGCGTTAATTGCATTATTCCGGGTGCAGTAGATACACGGTGGTGGATTGGAAATGAAGACAAAATGAAACGTTTGACAACACAGTTATTGTTAGAACGAATATCAACGCCTGCTGATATCGCTTCATTAATCTGTGCTATTTTACAACAAGAATCAATGACCGGTCAGCTAGTGACTGTCGATAACGGGCAAACGTTATAAGTTGTCTATATAAAAGATTTCTATTTAAGTAAGATTTGCAAAACGTTATCTAAAAAATTGTATCAATCGATTGCCTACTTCTGCTGGCTTATCATGTTGTATCCAGTGTGTTGCATCGTCATAATGATGAATCTCGGTATTTGGTACCCATTCTGGTAATGGATCAGCAAGGTCTTTAGATAAATGCGGATCAAGATCACCAAATAAAATAAGTACAGGTTGCTCAATTTTGCGCATCTGTGCTTTTTTGGTTTCTGTTGAACGGCGGAACATGGCCCGGTAATAATTAATAGCCGCACTGAGCGTTTCTTTTTGCTCAAAAGCTTTGAGATACACTTGCACTTCTTGATCGGAAAAAGGCTCTTTCGGTTCTTTTTTGAAAATAGTCCGTAACATATGATTGTTATCTCGTGCCAGAGCTTTCTCAGGCAACTTGGGAATCTGGAAAAAGAACATATACCAGCTTCTACGCAGTTGCGGTAATGTACGCAATCCTGTCTGCAAACGCTCAGGATGGAGCATATTGAGTATCGCCAAACGGCGCACACGATGCGGATACATCATTGTAAAATACCACGAGATATTACCACCCCAATCATGCCCTGTCAGAAACACTTGCTCTTCGCCTAAATGCTCAATTAATCCATTAACATCTGCACATAATGTATCGATACTGTAATGATCAACACCTTCTGGTTTGGAAGAAAGATTATATCCACGCAGATCAGGAGCCACCACCCGATAACCCGCTTCTATTAACATCGGAATCTGCTCTTTCCATGTATACCAGAAGTCCGGGAATCCGTGCAATAACATAACCGTAGGGCCTTCTCCACCGATCACATAATGCAATTTCACTCCATTCACTTCAGCAAATCGATGTTCGATAACATTTTCTACTTGATGAGCCATATCTAATTTGCCTCCTTAGCGGTATATATTACTGTGATGTTTGCTAATATATCTTTTTCAACATATCTCTTTAAGCATTACCCAATAATGAGACACATTCTACAATACATAGCAAAAAGACTATTTACCGAATAGATCAGTAGACAGCCTTTTTGCTTTTTATTATGCTTCATTATCATTTAAAAACGTTATATCTTACTTATATTATGTGTATACTTTCTCTAGTGTACGTTGTCGCCACTGCGGATGATCTAATTGATATAATCTGCGATAACGTTCGGAAGAATCAATTAAGTGTTCATGAGTCCCTTGCATCGCAATCTTTCCTTGATCCATAAATATAATATGATCCATTTGCTGTACTTCAAGCAGATGATGGGTAACCCAGATCAATGTTTTGCCCTGTAAGCTTTGCAGTATCGTACGAATAAGTTCACGTTCGGTACGTGGATCTAGACCGACTGTAGGCTCATCCAGAATCACAATCGGCGTATTTTGCAACAATACACGTGCAAGAGCAATACGCTGACGTTCTCCTCCTGAGAATCGCTGACCGGCTTCACGCATCGGAGTCTGATCTCCTTCTGGTAAAGAAGCAATCAGCTCGCTTAATTGTGCTTGCTCTATTACCTGTCTGACTTCCTCTTCTGTCGCTGTTGGACGACCAAGACGAATATTATTTAGTAGGCTGGTATCAAAGAGATAAGGTTTCTGATTCAGTACAGATACTTGTTCTGTAATCTGATCGCCCCACTCTGCTATTGTTTTACCTTGAATATAAATCTGCCCTTGCTGAGGAAGATAAGCACCTTGTATTAATTTAAGCAAGGTCGACTTACCTGCGCCACTGCGACCGATAATAGCTATTTTTTGACCGAACTTTACTTCTATACTTATATTGTTGACTGCATACTCATTTGGCTCATTATAACTATAACAAATCTCTTTTAATGTAATAGCAGGTGGTCTAGTAGCTTTCTCAATAAAGAATTGATCATCATTGGAAAAATCATTGATGCTAGCAAGATCCATGAAATTTTGAGAAGATTGAGCATTTTCTTTATTGGGATAAACTGTCGATTGTTCGATCTGTGTTAGACGTTGAAGTGATTCTTGATATACAGGAATACGCTGCACCGCATCAGTCACAGGGATAAACGCATCTGCAAGTGGGATAACGACTAGAATAAAAGCAGCTAACAATGTCGCATCCATTCCATTTTCTCCTACTTGCGACGTTGCCCAAATTGCCATCTGTGCGACAATCAATCCGATAACTGTCTGAGTAATGAGACCGATATAACGTTTGTGACGGCTTAATTTACGTTCATATACGGCTGCCTGACGTTCACTTTCTTCATACTGATTCACAAATTCACTTGCTCGTCCACTAATCATCAGATCGCTTAGTCCAAGTACAGCATCGGTTAAGTGACGGTAGAGCGCAGATTGATTGCTTTTAAGTCTTTTCTGAAATGTACGTGTCATCAGAAGCGAAAAGATCGGTACAATCACAATCAGAATCAAAATATACACAGCAATCAACATTGCAAAAGACATATCAAACCAACCGAGCGCACAGACAACCGCTCCATACATAATCAGTGCAGTAATACCTGGAAAAATAGTACGCACATACATATTTTGCAGAGATTCGATATCGTCAGACATCATGCCTAATAGATCGCCTGTCTGATGACGTGACTTCAGTTGTAATGCTTGAGGCTCCAACGTTCGATATAGACGCACTCTCATTTTGGATAATACACGCAGTACCGCATCATGAGCTTGCAGACGTTCTACATAGCGCAACACCGATCTGCCTATCCCAAATGCGCGTACTCCTACAATCGGTACATATAACATCAGTATATTTTCCGGACGTAAGGCTGCTTTGGAAATTAAAAATCCTGATGTAAAAGTCAACATTCCTGCTGACAGTAGAGTCAATGCGCCAATAGCAATAATACCTGCAAATCGAAACGCATGAACACGCATATAAGACATTACCCATCCCTGACTGCTCATGCGCTCTCCCCCCATTGACTATCAATCAGACGACAATAAGCACCTTGATGTGCTAGTAATTGTTCATGAGTGCCTTGCTCTACAATCTGTCCATGTTCTAATACAATAATCCAATCCATATCCACCATCCAGTGCATGCGATGAGTAGCTAGAATCACAAATCGATTATTAAAAAGCTCTAACATGGTCTGCTTTAATTCATACTCTGTTTCTATATCTAAATGTGCTGTCGGCTCATCTAATAACATAATCTGCCGTTGCCCTAACAAAGCGCGTGCAAGCGCAACACGTTGTTCTTGACCTCCACTGAGTGTGCGTCCAGCTCCTCCAACCGGTTCTTCGATACCTTGAGGCAATTGGCTGACCAGATCATATAATCCTGTATCACGAATAACCTGCCATAATTGCTCATCGGTTGCTTCAGGTTCATACAATCTAAGATTATCTGCTAATGTGCCACTGAATAGATAAGGATGCTGTGGAATATATGTCGTTTGTTGACGCCAGATATTAGAATTTAGCGGATAACTTTCTCCTAGACTATCCTTCCATAGGACTTCTCCTTGTGTAGGTGTAAGAAACCCACTTAATACATCGATCAGTGTTGATTTGCCTGCTCCACTTTCACCAATAATACCGATTTTGCAATAACCTCCAATACGAAGATTAAGCTGTTCAAGAGAGAAGTTACTTTCTGCATCATGCTGTACAGAAAGCTGATTCAATACCATCTGACTGGAAGCTGACCATACAGGCTTAGAACGATACATATCGCTAGTGTTCTGTGCATCTACTGTACCGATCGTGGTAGAGGTATGGATAATACGCTGAATATCTTCACCAGCTTCTTTACCATCCATCGTGGCATGATAATCCGCTCCTAATGAACGAATAGGCACAAAAAATTCAGGTGCAAGTATCAAAATCGTTAACGCCGGTTCTAAAATGATAGTGCCATGGACAAGGCGAAGCCCCAGACTCACCGCTACACAAGCAACAGATAACATCGTAAAGAAATCCAGAGCAAATGAAGATAAAAAAGCAACACGCATCGAAGAAATCGTTGCTTTACGATAACGTTCACTGGTGCGTCCTATCGTTTCTTCATGCGCACGACTCCGACCGAGAAAGCGTAAAGTCTCAAGTCCTCTTAATGAATCGACAAAATGATTAGATAATACGCGATATGTTGCCCATTGCTTATCCATTTGTTTTTGCGCAGCCAAGCCAAGTAAAATCATAAAAATAATCAATAATGGAAATACAGCTCCCAGAATCAGTGCCGAGATCCAATCTAACTTTAAAATAAAAATCCCAATCAATAACGGAGTGAGACTATTAGACATCATACGCGGAATAATCAGCTCCAGATATGTTCTATACTTGGATACACCTTCACGCACAAGTGTTACAAGATTACCTGTCCCCTGCCCTATTGCAAATGTAGGTCCAAGTTCAAATAATTGATCCATCATCAGCTTGCGCATACTTCTGCCTGTCCGCTCTGCGAAATCATACGCTATTTTTTGCATGATTACTGATAATAATTGTCGAACAACCAGAGCACCTACGAATCCGAAGACATGACCAAGCTGACGATGAAGAGAATCCCCGGTAAATAAACCGGAGACCGCTTCTGCCAACCATAACGACTGCATAATAATAACGATTGTCTGCACGAATGTGAATAGACCTGTTAATGCCATAATCGGTTTGATGCCTTGTAGTTGGATTAGCCCTTTACCCATGATTAATACTCCAAATGTGTTTTTTCGTGTAGACGTTTATGAAACACAAAGTATGTCCAGATTTGATAACCAAGTACAAACGGTAATAATGTACAGGCTACGATTGTCATTACTTTTAACGAATAATGCCCGGAAGCTGTATTGTATAAAGTCAGATCATACATGGCTCCTAGCGAACTGACCATTACACGCGGGAATAAGCCGATAAAAACAGAAGCAATCGATAAAATAATCAATCCGCCTGTCATACCGAACGCCCATCCTTCGCGTTTTTGTTTCATAAAATATCCTGCAAGTATAAATACAATCACACCTACGACTGCTATAGCGATTAGAATCGGACCACGTACAGTAAAAACATCTGTGTATACAGAGGTCAAGATAGCAAGCAATACCAACAAGCCAGCAAGTGGAATCAGCAATTTACGTGCCATTACACTCGCTCTTACTCGAATATCACCTGTAGTACGTAGTGCAGCGAACATTAATCCATGCACGATACAGAGCATAACCGTTGTTACACCTGCTACAAGAGAATAAGGATTAATGATATCTCCAAACCCTGCATGCATCTCCATATCTGCTCCTATTGGTAATCCTTTGAGCATCGTTGCAAAAGCCACACCAAATAGCAAAGGCGGTAACAGACTACCGAAAAAGATACACATATCCCACGTTTTGCTCCATGTAGAATGACCGACTTTACCACGAAATTCAAAAGCAACGCCACGAGCGATCAAAGCCAGCAATAAAGCTACAAAAGGAAGATAAAAGCCGCTAAACATTGTCGCATACCAGTTCGGAAATGCCGCGAACATCGCTCCGCCTGCTGTAATTAACCATACTTCATTACCATCCCAGAAAGGCCCAATTGAGTTAATTAGCATACGACGTTCCATATCATTACGAGCTAACAACTGCGTAGACATACCAATCCCAAAATCAAAACCTTCTAAAAAGAAAAAACCAACAAACAATACAGCGATCAATACAAACCATACTTCATTAAGAGATAGCATGTTTCAACTCCTCCATTTCAAACGGATCATTGGAATGATCGTCATGGGAATGCTCATCACTTGGTCCTTTTTTTATTTCGCGAACAAATAAAACTACTGTGATTGCTCCAAGAACGGTATAGACCAGAGTAAACGTAATCGTCGAAAATAACACAGAACCAGCGGATACACTTGGTGATACACTATCTGCGGTAGTCATGAGTCCAAATACTGTCCATGGTTGACGACCGACTTCTGTCATAATCCAACCGGATGTATTGCCGATAAAAGGTAACGCAATCCCATACATCATCGCATACCAATACCATTTCGGTGCTTGTTCTACTTTGCGTCGGAACATTAGATACACACCATAAGCAGATAAAGCGATCATTAACATGCCGCTAGCCACCATAATACGGAAACTCCAAAATGTTGTTTTGACAGGTGGTATGTAATTGCCTTCGCCATATTTTTGCTCATACTGAGCTTGAAGTTCTTTCATCCCTGTCACAGAACCTGTGAATTTTCCATATGATAGATAACTGAGTAATCCTTTAAGTGGAAAGTTAATCTCGAATGTATTTTGTTGCATCTTGGTATCAATTCCACCTACTAACATCCAGGGCGCTTTTTCAGCAGTAGTGTTCCATACCCCTTCAGCAGCAGCCATTTTCATCGGTTGCGTTTCTACTAGATATTGAGCTTGAGAGTGACCGCTAAAAGCTACTCCTAACGATGATACGATGCCTACAATAATCGCAATTTGAAATGACTTGCGGAATACTTCAATATCTTCACGCCGCAACATTTTATATGTGCTGATTCCTGCCATAAGAAAGGCTGAAGTAACAAAAGCACCAAATACGGTATGTGGAAATTCAACCAACACTTGACCATTGGTAATAAGAGCAAAAAAGTCATTCATTTCGGCACGTCCGTTATTGATCGTGAATCCGACAGGATGTTGCATAAATGAGTTCGCTGTTAATATCCAGAATGCCGATAATGTTGTTCCGAACGCTACTAACCAGATACAGAGTAAATGTACTTTGGCAGACAAGCGTTCCCAACCAAAGATCCATAATCCAATAAAAGTAGACTCCAGAAAAAAGGCAAATAAAGCTTCTACTGCAAGTGGTGCACCAAACACATCACCTACAAAACGTGAATAATTAGACCAGTTCATGCCAAATTGAAATTCTTGAAAAATCCCTGTAACTACTCCAACAGCAAAGTTGATCAAAAATAGCTTGCCCCAAAACTTGGTCATTACTTTGTACTGATCTTTTTTAGTGATAACATACATCGTTTCCATAATAGCTACCAACAATACGAGCCCAATCGATACCGGTACAAAGAAAAAGTGAAATACGGTCGTTAGCGCGTACTGAATCCGGGATAGCATAAGAACATCCATCCGATAACTTCCTTTCTTTTCTGAAAATTGATTAAAAAACTAAATACATTGTAGTCAAAAAGTCATAGATACGATTGTGATTAAAATCACAAATTTTCTTTAAAAATGTAACAAAAAGTGACAAAATGTGATTGAGATCACAAAATAAAAAAAGCCGATGAAATTCATCGACTTTGAGATCACTACTTTTATGCTATTTATTTACATCATAACAACTTAATGATAGATCGCTACTAATATTAATGGCCCGATAAAAGAAGACACAATCGCACTGATCGTTAATGCTAATGATCCCATCGAGACCGCGATTTCTCCATGTTCTAACGCTTTAGCTGTTCCCAGTGCATGGGATGAGACACCTAAAGCAATCCCGACACTAATCGCATTTTTAACCCGAAATAATTTCAGGCAACCAAGCCCCAAAATAACCCCTGTAAAGCCAGCAATCATTACAAAGACAGAAGTAAGCGAAGCTTCTCCACCTAAATTATTCGAAATTTGAAGAGCGACAGGTGTCGTAACAGACTTAGGAATAATAGAAATAATATAAGGTTCACTGAATCCCAATACCAAAGCCATCCCCACTCCGCTCAGCATTCCTACGACAACACCAATTAATGAACTTCCCAGAATAGATAACCCGTACTGCTTGAACAAATGTCGTTGTCGATACAGCGGATAAGCTAAAGCTACCACAGCAGGCCCCATTAATTTACTGATCCATTCTCCACCGATCATATAAGTAGAATACGAAGTATGCGTAAGTAGTAAAATAACAACAATCATAAAAGTGGTTGTTAGTACAGGAATTAGAATTGATATCCGTACATGTTTGTACAATAGACTAGCTACAACATATAACGCCAACGTCATCACAATCATTAATAAAGCTATACCTATATTCATTTGTGCTGATCTCTACTTTCATAGATCAATTTGTGTTCAGGTATAGGAGCAGGCGATTGTGCATTAGATTTGGATCGATCAGCCAGTGTAATAAACCACTGCGCTACAAAACCTGTAATTCCGATCGTGAACAATGTACTAATAACAACAATTAGAATCAATAATAGTCCTTTACCTGCAAATAAATCGAGATGCTCTATAACTCCTACTGTCGCCGGGATAAAAAACAACGGTAAATAGAACAGTAAAGTATTGGCTCCTGTCTGAATCCACTTTTCAGGAAAAACATTTAACATTAATAAAGCAAATAATAACAACATTCCTAGCACACTGCCCGGTATAAACAAATGAAAATATTGCTGAATTAACGTTCCAATTATGTAAAATAGGTATAACACAGCAATTTGAAGCACCATTTTAATAATCTTCATACGTATAGCTCTCCTTTGTCTTTCACTCTCTATCTCTATATCTCTTTTGGTGTAAAACCTCTCCAAGTTTTACCCTTATAGCAAGATCACATCAAAAAGATCATCCTCTTCTTTTTAAGAGTGATGATCTTTTGTGATGTAAAATCTTATCTTACCTAACACATATCGTTATGCTTTTGCAGACTTATTTTTACTTTGATTGGCTTGGCGAGCCAGTTTTTTGGCTTTTGTGTTACTTATGGCTACAGGCTCTAACGTTTCAGGTTCAGGTTCGACTTCAATTTCAAGTGCGGTCTGAACAGGGATACTGTTCGGATACATTTTGCGGAATAGTAAAGTCTGTACTAATAAGAATGATCCACTCACCATCCAGTATAAAGGCATCGCTGCTGGTGCGCTGAATGAAAAGAATGCCATCATAATTGGAGACAAATACCCCATAATTGCAAATTGTTTTTGTTGTTCAGGTGTCATATTATACTGTGAGACTTTGGCTTGAAGCATATACAGTAATGCTACAATAATCGCCATAATCCAGTTAGGCTCTCCTAATTTGAACCACAAAAATGAATGAGAAGCCAGTTCCGGTGTAGCACGAATCGCTGTATACATACCTGATAAAATAGGCAATTGAATCAAGATAGGCAGACAACCGATATTTAATGGATTAAAGCTATGCTTTTTGTAGATCTCCATCATTTCTTGTTGTTGCTTTTGTTTGTCTTCGGTACTGGTTTTATTCTCATATTTCTTTTTGAGCTGATCAAGTTCAGGTTGCATAATGCTCATTTTGCGCTTCATGCCTTGTTGACCTTTAGCTTGACGCATCATTAATGGGAATAAAGCAAACCGTACTGCCAGTGTCAAAGTAATAATAGCCAGCCCGTAACTTCCACCGAACCAAGTTGCAATATGCTGCATACTATAAGTTAATGGAAAGACAACGTAATGAGTAAAAAAGCCGGGTGTGGATGAATTGACTTCTTGTACAGATGAGGTACCGCATCCTGCTAATAATACCATCATCATTAAACCTAGTATTAAACCGTAAAGACGACCTTGTTTTCCCGTAAAAGTGAATCCCTTGAATAATTGCATGTTGTTCCTCCTCGTTGATGTTGTTGCTTATGGCTCAACGAGGATAGGCAATCTCCTGCATCTTCATCAGGAGCTTCTTTACGGCGTATGATTCGTGCCAGTGTTATCGGTGTATGATGTATCGTTTTGAAAATGATCAAAGGCAGATCATAATGTCCACGAAGTTGCCGGTTACTGATCCAAAATTCCGTGATTCCGCAATACAGATGAGCAATATATCCATAACTCACTGTAATTAACAGACCAATCGAAAATAAATACGGTATCCAATCATGCATTTCAAACAAGGTATTCACCCCCTCTGACTATCCTAAGATAGTTAATATGTTAATTATAACACTACTCGATCCTTTTTACATAAGACAAATTACGACAATTATAATATGATTTGACGAATAATGGATAAACATTAGAAAAAATCTGCAAATCACTCTTGTAATCGCTTTTATTATATACTACAATAAAGTTAGTTAAAGGATTGTGACCGGTTAAGCGGGCAATGCCTGAGATTATTGTAATATCATTTTGTAGAAAAATGGTATTGGAATGATTTCGGGCATTTTTTATATTTATATACATGTATTGCTGTATATTTTCTATAAAATAACCCCCGTTCATTTTAGAATTGTAGGTGGAAGATTATGATTATAGAGAAAATATTAAATAATAATGTACTACTGACCAAAAATCAAAAAGGCAAAGAAATTATTGTAATGGGTCGAGGTATTTCTTTTAATAAAGTGATTGGTGATCCGGTAGATGATACCAAAATAGATAAAATCTTTATGTTAAATGAGAACGAATTCACAGCCAAGTTAACCGAGTTGTTGAATGAGATTCCTGTCTCCCATCTAGAGCTAGTCAATCAAATTGTAAATCATGCCAATGCGGTGCTAGGTACAACATTGAGCGATAATATTTATTTGACACTGACAGATCATATTCATTTTGCATTAGAGCGTTATGAGAAACAGCTTCATATCAAAAATGCGTTACTTTTTGAGATTCAACGCTTTTATAAAAAAGAATACAGTGTCGGTCAAGATGCTTTACAGATGATCAAAGACAGTACTGGTATTTCATTAGGCGAAGACGAAGCTGGGTTTATCACTCTTCATATTGTAAATGCTCGTATGGATGGTAATGAAATGCAAGCTACGATCAAAATGACAGAGATTGTACAGCATGTCCTCAATATCGTGACTTATCATTATGGCATTGTACTGGATGAATCGTCACTTAACTATTCTCGCTTTGTTACTCATCTGCAATATTTTGCGATGCGATTGTTACGCAAAGAGATTCATTATAGTGGAGAAGAATTCCTTTATAATCAAGTCAAAACAGCGTATAGTAAAGCATTTGAATGTGTCTCCAAAATCAATGATTATTTAGAAAAAACATACGATCAATCATTGAGTAAAGATGAATATGTCTACCTCACTATTCATATTCACCGGGTAACCGAACGAACAACGATTGAAGAAGAACAATCATAATTAAATACATTCCATCCATTAGGATTGTGACTGGTTATGCAGGCAAAACCTAAACTGATGGTGAAAAGGACGCGTTAGTTCGCTGTCTATTTCACCACGAGTTTAGGTTTTTCTTGTTTATAAAAGAAAATAAAGAGCGCCGGCAATTTCTCTTTGTTCTTTTATTGACAGTAAAGCTTTCCTTTCACCCATGTCGGCCAACATGTCGTGAGGATCTTGTACTAATCGATGTATTTATTCATAAAGGAGCTATCAATCATGAGTAATCAAGATTTATCCAAACAAATTATTAATCTGGTCGGCGGAGAATCGAATGTTAATTCGGTATTCCATTGTGCAACACGTCTACGCTTCAGCTTAAAAGATTCTAGTAAAGCAGATAAAGCAACGCTCGAAAAAACACCGGGTGTGATCACAGTCGTCGAAAATAGCGGACAATTTCAAGTCGTTATCGGCAACTCTGTTAGTCAGGTGTACGATAAAATTATGGCGGAAACGAATTTGCAAGATGTAGAGAAATCGACTGAAGCATCAACGACGGCTACAGATAAAGATACCAATATACTAGGTAAAGCAGTCGATATTATTTCTAGCATCTTCTCTCCTCTGCTTGGAGCTCTGGCAGGTGCAGGGGTATTAAAAGGATTAGTCGCTTTATTTCTAGCACTTCATTGGCTAGATAACACATCAGGCACCTATCTTGTTCTGAATGCAGCATCAGATAGTGTATTTTATTTCTTACCGATCTTCCTGGCGGTTACATCTGCGCGTAAGTTCAAAACCAATCAGTTTGTATCGATTGCAATTGCAGGCGCGTTAGTCTATCCTACGATTTTGACAGCATTAGATAGTGGGATCAGTTTAAGCTTTCTGAATATTCCGATTGTACTGGTTAACTATACATCCAGCGTTATTCCGATTATTTTGGCAGTATGGGTACAATCGTATGTAGAACGATTTGCAAGCAAATTTATTCATGAATCTGTTAAAAATATTTTGGTGCCTATGGTGGCTTTGTTAGTTGTTATTCCTCTAACATTCCTTGTATTCGGTCCTGTAGGTCATTTAGTGAGTCAAGGATTAGCATCAGGATTCACATGGATTTATAATTTGAGCCCTATTCTAGCAGGTGGTATCGCAGGGGCATTCTGGCAAGTATTTGTTATTTTCGGCGTCCACTGGGGCTTTGTTCCGATTATGCTTGGAAATATTGCAGCTAATGGATTTGATCCAATGTTGCCGATGTTAACAGCTGCGGTTATGGCTCAAGCGGGTGCAACTTTAGGTGTATTTTTCAAATCAAGAAATAAAGATACCAAAGCATTAGCCGGTTCTTCTACACTGGCCGCAATCTTCGGGATCACTGAACCAACGATTTACGGGATTACATTGAAATTGAAAAAACCATTTATTTATGCTTGTATCGCTGGTGCTGTAGGTGGCGCGATTATCGGTGCTGGTGGCTCAAGAGCGATTGCTTTTGCTCTACCTGGTTTGCTTGCTCTTCCTACGTATATCGGTACAGGGTTCGCTGCTGTTGTGATTGGACTGCTAGTTGCTTTTGTTCTAGCTGCTCTGTTGGTATATATTCTTGGATTCAAAGAAGAAGCTACAGTCGTTACAGCCAATGATGCTCCTGCTCCAACAGGAAATGCAGCTACGACTACTGCAACAACCGCTTCTGTTATTGCGAAAGAAGTTATTATTAGCCCATTACAAGGAACAACAATGCCACTAGAGTCACTTGAAGATCCAGCTTTTTCTTCCGGTGCTATGGGTAAAGGTATTGCGATAGAACCTACTTCAGGTCTACTGACTTCACCTGTAAATGGTACAGTAACGACTGTTTTCCCTACCGGACATGCAATAGGTATCACATCTAACGATGGCGCTGAAATGTTAATTCATGTCGGTATGAATACGGTTCGTTTGAAAGGTCAATTTTTTGAGAAAATGGTTAAAGAAGGCGATATTGTAGAGCAAGGACAATTGTTGCTCAAATTCGATATTGAGCAGATTCGCGCCGCTGGTTATGTTCTGTCTACACCTGTTATTGTCACCAATGCAGCTAGTTATCTAGATGTACTCAAAACATCTGAATCCGAAGTCAACAATCAAGACTATCTATTAACCGCTGTTGTCTAAGATTCACGTTAGATTTATGGCAGGTGCTTGAAAACGCTATTCTTGTGTATTACAATAAGAAAAGATAAATAAATAACTCAGGATTGTGACTGGTCATGCAGGCAAAACCTAAATGGATGATGTAAAGGTACTCTTACGTAGAGACTTCCTTTCATTTTCTGTTTAGGTTTTTGTTGTTTTATAGGGTATTTTCGCCTGATCATCATAATTCTCAATTATAATTTTATACTCTATGACGAAAGAGGTAATGAACATGACGAATGTACAACAAGGATTTCCTAAAGACTTCTTATGGGGCGGAGCAACAGCAGCGAACCAACTAGAAGGCGCATATAATGTAGATGGTAAAGGTCTATCCAGTGCGGATATGATCGCTTATATTCCAAAAGAAGAACGCGGAATTACCAACCATGCTATGGAAGTTTCTTCAGAACGTATTGCACAAATTCTAAGTGGTGAATTTGAAGCACGTTTCCCTAAACGTGACGGTATCGACTTTTATCACCGTTACAAAGAAGATATTGCTTTGTTTGCAGAAATGGGCTTCAAAGTGTTCCGCCTTTCGATTCATTGGTCACGTATTTTCCCTAATGGTTATGATGAGCAACCGAATGAAGCAGGTCTTCAATTCTATGACAATGTATTCGATGAGTTGCGTAAATATAATATAGAGCCTTTGGTAACTCTTTCTCACTATGAGACTCCACTCGGTTTAACTGAAAAGTATAACGGTTGGGTAAATCGTGAAGTCGTTGATCATTTTGCTCGTTATGCAGAAACGGTATTTACACGTTATAAAGACAAAGTAAAATACTGGTTAACGTTTAACGAAATCAACGTATTGACGATCAGTGCTTTTACAGGCGGCGGCGTTGTTATCGATCGCGAAGAAAACAAACTACAAGCGATGTACCAAGCATTGCATCACCAATTTGTAGCTAGTTCTATCGCTACTAAATTGTGTCACGAAATTATTCCAGGTTCTCAAATCGGCTGTATGTTAGCTCGTATGGAGACATATCCGTTCAGCAGTAATCCAGCAGATATTCGCCAGGCGCAACATGATAACCAGATGAACTTATTCTTCACTGATGTTCATGCACGTGGTGAATATCCAAGATTCATGAACCGTTATTTTGCTGAAAATAATATCGTGATTCAAAAAGAAGCTGGCGATGATGAAATTCTTAAAAAATATACTGTCGATTATATTTCCTTTAGCTACTACATGTCGATCACTGTAACTACAGGAGCAGATGGTGACAAAGCGGCTGGTAATTTATTCGGCGGTGTAAAAAATCCTTATTTGGAAGCTTCAGATTGGGGATGGCAGATCGATCCAATCGGTCTACGTGTAACATTGAACAACTTCTATGATCGTTACCAAAAACCATTATTTATCGTTGAAAATGGTCTGGGGGCATTTGATAAAGTAGAAGAAGATGGTTCTATCCATGATACGTATCGTATCGAATACTTGCGCAAACATATCGAACAAATGCGTGAAGCGATTGCCGACGGTGTAGAATTGATGGGTTACACAAGCTGGGGCCCTATCGACCTTGTAAGTATGTCTACTTCTGAAATGTCTAAACGTTATGGATTTATCTATGTTGATCAAGATGACGATGGTAATGGTACACTCAAACGTTCCAAAAAAGATTCTTTCGAGTGGTACAAAAATGTAATTGCTACGAATGGAGCAGAACTGTAAAACAGCAACACACTTCATATGGTACTATGATTGCACTCTTTCTGAGCGATTAGCTGACTAGATCATCAATCTTCAGGTAACTAACAAGAAAGAGTGTGACAAAGTCATAAAAAAGACGTATCTTCTCTGCATAGAGGATACGTCTTTTTTTATATGCAAATATACTTTTACGTATGACGGGCTAACATTCGTTCGCTAACGACCGCATCACATTCATGACTATTTCGATCTGGATTTTGCGCTGTTTCCATATAATGTTCAATCGTATATTCCAAAAAACGCTGGGTTTCCAGTAATTGCGCAATACTTTCCTGCACTTTAAGATGATGTTCTTTAAGTATCTGTAATCTTGTATCTAATGTACTGTCACCGGTGACTGCTAATTCCCGATACTGCTTCATCTGTTCTAACGTCATCCCTGTTGCTTTCAAGCGGGTCAAAAAGATAATCCCTTGAATTTGCTGCTTATTATACGTTCGATGTCCATTCGGCTGACGATCTGCATAAGGCAATAACCCCAATTTTTCGTAATACCGAATCGTGTCTTCGCTTAGACCTGTTAATTCAGAAGCCTGTTTAATCGTTGTATATTGTTCAGTATTATCGATTGTACTCATATTGTGATCTCCTTGATGTAGATTGGATATTACCAAGGAACAATTCCATTTTCATCAAAAAATTGTCCTGTTGGTCCATTTTCATCTAATGTAGCAAGTTTTACAATAATCGTAGCTGCTTGTTCTACGGAACGAGGCCCTGTATTACCATTAAAGTCAGTAGCCGTATATCCTGGATCAGCAGCATTGATTTTGAGTGCGGTATCTTTAAATTCTTTGGCAAACATCACAGTTACTGCGTTCAAACTTGCTTTAGAACTAGAATAAGCGAGTCCGTTAAACGCTGCATATTCATAATTAGGATCGCTGTTCTGAGTCAGTGAGCCCAGTCCACTGGATACATTGACGATACGTCCTGCTGAAGATTTTTGTAGTAAAGGTAATAATTGTTGTGTTAATTCGACGACTGCAAATACATTAGTATCATAAACTTTGCGCATATTTTCTACTTTATATTGACTAGGTGGCGACATTTCGTCGATTGACACACCTGCATTATTAATCAATACATCTAATGATCCTGATTGTTGTTCGATCTGATGAACAGCAGATTGGATTGTTGAAGAATCAGTAACATCTAATAATACAAAATGGGCTTCTATTCCTTGTTGTAACAATTGATCTACAGCTGTCTGTCCACGAGACTCATCACGAGCTCCTATAAATACAATATACCCTTGACGACCTAATTGTTGTGCCGTCTCATAACCAATTCCTTTGTTAGCTCCTGTAATTAAAACTGTTTTAGCATGACTCATGAATGTAGCCTCTTTTCTGATTTAGATTAATTGTGCTACATCTACTGTACAACTTGGAGTATACTCCAAGTCAATCATAAGATTTCAAATGTGTAGTAGAGCGATTATCTAAAGCACTATTAAAAGTACTTGGAAATGATTGGTATAAGTATAACATAGAAAAACATTTACACTATTTACGTTCATTCCATTTGAAATAATCACATTTTGATAAAAAATAACGAATTTTCTCAAAATCAAAGAAAATTCGTTATTTGTATATATCTATTATTTTACTTTTCGAGAATGTACATGAGGTATTCTTTGAACAGGCACTTCTGCAACTACAGGACGATGTCTATAGGCTTCGATCGATAGCACACACTGCCAGATCAATAATAATACGGTAATCCATGCGGTGATGATCACTATTCCACTCTGTAGAGCTGATGTCGATGAAGTAACAAGTGCACTTCCATTGAGCATGATAAGACGCCATGTAAATAGATTGAATATTCCGAGTGTAAATATTCGACTCCACTGAGTCACATCATACGTACCCACTGCTGTTTTCCAACCATTTCGTCTGATTCTCATCACAGCACGAATCATTTCGATACATTCCACGACAAGTAAAATAGCTAATGTCACCCACCATAAGATAGATACAGCACCCAGTGTCCAGCTAGACGTTTCAATAACAGCTACACCTGTAATAGCCAATGCTCCATACATCATCACATTGTTGCTTTGTGACTGATCTGCTGTATTCCAGGCATAACGTACATAGCGATAGATCATTAAGCTGGCTAACACGACATATAGAATCAATCCCCAACCAATCAACAAACGGCAAATAATCAACATCGCTTCACTATGTCCAAAAATATCATACAACAACATCGCAATCGATTGAGTAGCTACTGTCGCGAGCAACACAATCCCATGCACATGTCGTCCACCTTGCATTCGAGCGATATCAATCATACTTTTACCAACCCAATACATAAAGAAAACCCATAATCCTATCGTCATTACTGCTAAGATCAACACGGTCTCATATACCCATGAAGATGGAAACGAAGTATAGATCGTAATCAGTAAAATCGATGTTCCTGCAATCCATGTTCCTATTGCAAATCGTCCGACCGGATCAGCCAAATGTATATTAAAAAATTCATCTTTACGAATAGAAGTAATATAACCCAGTAACAAGTAAATCCAAATAGCGATCAATATGATCACAAAGATAGAAGTTGCATAAGAATACACAGATAATCCTGTAATTTCACTCCAAGCTCCTTGTATAAAAATACCTCCGACCATCAGTATACTTCCTGCAGCAGTAGGCATATCAGACTTGCGCCTATACGTATGTGTAGTCATTAAACCTACAATGATGCAAGCGAGCATCAAAATAATCAGCATCTCTATTGATCTCCTTTTTACTATTTGCTATATATTACTAATCATTATACTTCATTTAGCATCAAAATTGGTTAATCACTTCAATTATACAGATTCCGATAATAATCATAATGGCATATATATTAAAAATGTCTTTCTACTTAGTTACCATTCTATCATGCCATTATCATCAAAAAATCCACCATTAGGTCCTGTATTATCAAGAGTTGCTAGATGAATAGCAATATCAGCTCCTTGTTCAGGTGTACGTTTACCTTTGAAATCATTAAAATCTGTTGCTACATGACCAGGTGCTGCTGAGTTTACTTTGATGCCTTCGTTTTCTAGCTCTCTAGCATAATGGACCGTTAGTGCGTTCAGTGCAGTTTTTGAAGAAGAGTATGAGATCGAAGGCTGTCCAACAAAAGCTCCTTCATTACCAAGCGATCCTCTCAAACTAGATATATTCACAATTCGTCCAGACAACGATTTCCTAATTAAAGGTAACATTTCATTTGTGACCGCAACAACTCCAAATATATTTGTTTCATAAATAGTTCTAAATTCATTGACATCTGCTTCTCCTGGTTTAGTTCTAGATGCTGCAACTCCTGCATTATTAATTAGAATATCCAAATGCCCATACATACTCTCTATTTTTTGATAGGCTGCTTTGATAGAATCAGCATTAGTCACATCAATTTCTAGTAGATGAATATCTCCATCATTTTTCAGATCATTTACAGCTTCTAGTCCACGTTCTACATTTCTAGATCCCAGTAGTACAGTGATCCCTTTTTTCGCCAGACCTTTTACAATAGCTTTTCCGATTCCTTTATTAGCACCTGTAACAAGCGCAACTGTTTTAGATTCCATTTTTACTCCTCCATTTTTTTCGCAGGTTTAATTTTTTTAAGTTTGATCGTAATTATATTTTGAAGTTCTATCATTTGTTGCTCTAGTGTTGTCTGATGATCTTGAAGCATGTTATATCTGCTTTCAGATGTATCTAGTTGCATGTATTTTTTTATATTTTCTAATGACATTCCCGTTTTTTTTAGACAAGCTATGACGTTGAGCATATCCACAAATTCTGAATTATATATTCGATAACCAATGTCATTACGCATAACTGGTGGAATCAGTCCGATTTTTTCATAATAAAGAATAGTATCTTTTCCTATCCCAGTCATATCTGAAGTTTGTTTCAAAGTATTCATTGTATGCATCTTATCACCACCTTCTTTTCTCTACATATGTATACTACAGCCCTGAGTTCACTCCGGGTCAAGCTTCTATTTTTAATTTTGTATAATGTAAATTAATCCAGATAAAATACATATCAAACATAAAAAAAGGAGATCCATTATAAATGGTCTCCTTTTGCTTATTTCTTTTATTCCACTTTTGAACTTTATAATTATTGATCTTCTTTTGTGACTAATTTCAAAGGAGCTGGAATAGATTTCTCGACCGTTTTCCCTTGCAATACATCACGAGCAGCATCGACTGCCATTTGTCCGATCAATTCAGGTTGTTGAGCGACTGTAGCTGTCAATTTGCCGTCTTTGATCGAATTGAGCGCATCCTCATTACCATCAAAGCCGATCACAGGAATGTCTTTGCCTGAACTTTGGATCGCTTCTATCGCACCTAGCGCCATTTCATCGTTATGAGCGAATACCGCTTGTACATCTGGATTTCCTTGAAGTAGATTTTCCATAACTGTTAGACCTTTAGTACGGTCAAAATCTGCTGCCTGACTAGCGACTACATCTAATTCTTTATCTGCGATATCATGGAAACCTTTACCACGTTCACGAGTAGCAGATGCACCAGGTACGCCTTGTAATTCGATCACTTTAGCATCTTTGCCTAGTTGTTTGACAATATATTCAGCCGCCATTTTACCGCCTTTGACATTATCGGAAGCGACCAATGCTTTGACATCTCCTTTGTCCGCAGAACGATCTAACGTCACAACAGGAATATCTAGTGTATTTGCAGATTGAACTGCCGCCGAGATCGCTGCTGAATCAGTCGGATTGATTAACAGTGCATCTACCCCTTGCTGAATCAAATCATCGACATCATTACTTTGTTTGGCAGAGTCATTTTGAGCATCAACAACGATCACTTGGATATTTAGCTTTTTCGCTTCTTTCAAGACTCCATCTTTAAGTGATACAAAAAATGGATTATTTAAAGTAGATACAGAGAGACCAATCTTAATCTCGCTTGCATTTGCTGATTTTTTGGATTTGGCCCATGCTGGAGGTTGAAGTGAACATCCTGCTAATAGGATCACAGTCATTATAACTGCAAGTAGCGATATACCTTTTTTCATACTGGATTCCTCTTTTCGTTTTAAAATCAATGTATTATGCAGATTTTTTACGATCAATCAATACCGCAATAACAATAACGATCCCTTTTACAACCATCTGATAGAAAGAAGATACCCCTAGCAAATTCAGACCGTTATTCAAGGTACCAATAATCAATGCGCCAATCAGTGTACCTACAATACGTCCACGTCCACCCGAAAGACTGGTTCCACCTAGTACGACTGCTGCAATAGCATCCAGCTCATATGATGTACCTGCTGTTGGTTGCGCAGAATTAAGACGAGATGTTAAGATTGCGCCTGCTAATGCAGATAATGCACCAGCTAAAGAGTAAATCATAATTTTAACACGTGGTACTTTAATACCAGATACGATAGCTGCTTTTTCATTACCACCGATCGCATATGTTTTACGACCAAATGGTGTTTTGTGCAAGATCACCCATAATACGATAAATGTAATTGCCATCGTAATCGCCGGTACAGGAATTCCTAAGAAATATCCACGTCCGAATAATTGAAATGCCATGCTGTCGCCAAGCCCTGTGATAGGATTACCATTGGTATATACGAGAGTCAGTCCACGGAATATAGTCATTGTCGCTAGTGTAGCGATAAATGGAGCCATTTTACCTTTGGTGATCATCAGTCCATTGACCATACCCATAACGCCACCTGCTGCACATCCGATAATAATCGCTAAGATCGGATCAACCCCTGCTAACATCAGATTCGCTACAAATGCACTGGATAATGCCAGAATCGAACCAACTGATAGATCAATACCACCTGTCAAAATAACAAAAGTCATACCAAATGCAATTAGCGCATTAATCGCCACCTGGCGTAACAAATTCAAAATATTAAGCGGTTCCAAAAAGTCTGGATTCAATACCGATACAATAATAACTAGAATAATAAATCCAAGCAACGGACCGAGCTTTTGTGTTACATTCGATAATTTGAAATTTTTCTCTGGTTTTTCTTTCGTTATGGTTGTCATATTACTGTCCTCCTGTAGCTAACGTCATAATATTTTCTTGCGTAGCTTCTTGACTGGATAATTCTCCGCTAATCTTACCTTCATGGACGACTACAATACGGTCACTCATTCCAAGTACTTCTGGCAATTCAGAGGACACCATAATAATCGCTACACCACGATCGGTAAGTTCATTCATCAATTGATAAATTTCACGCTTCGCTCCTACATCTACCCCGCGTGTCGGTTCGTCCAAAATCAATACGCTTGGGCCAATACCAATCCATTTCGCAATTACGACTTTTTGCTGGTTACCACCGGAAAGGCTACGTGCAGGTGTCTCCGCAGATTGAGTTTTTACTTGCAGACGTTTGATTAATGTATCTACAAATTCAGCTTCTTTTTTACTAGAAATAAACCCTTTCGAAGAGAAACTAAATAAGTTAGGTAGCGCCATATTTTCACGAATTGAAAAATCAAGTACTAATCCTTCGTCTTTACGATCTTCGGTAATAAAGCCTATACCATGCTTCACTGCATCATCAGGTCTGCGAATATTTACTTTTTTACCACGTATCCAGATTTCTCCGCTATCGAGCGTGTCTAGTCCAAACAACGTACGCATAATCTCTGTGCGTCCCGAACCCATCAATCCGGAGAAACCTACAATTTCTCCTGCATGAACCGTAAAGCTTACATTTTGGAATTGACCTTTTTTACTGGCATTTTTCACTTCCAAAATCACTTCACCAGGTTGCGGTGTGCGAGCAGGATAACGTTCTGTCAATTCACGACCTACCATTTTTTTGACTACTTCATCGAAATGAGTATGTGGAATTTCTTTGGTATCTACTGTTTTGCCATCACGCATAATTGTAATTCGATCACAAATCGCAAATATTTCTTCCATTCTGTGCGAAATGTATACAATCGACACACCTTCTTTTTTGAGCGCCATAATCACTTCAAATAACTTTTGAATTTCACGCTCGGTTAGTGCGGCAGTTGGTTCATCCATAACGATTACTTTCGCATCTGTCATTAAAGCTTTGGCGATCTCGATCATTTGTTGTTGTCCAACAGAACAATCTCCTGCTTCACCTTGCAAAGGTAAATCGACTGCTAATTTACGGAATTGCTCTTTTGCTAGCGTTTTCATTTGTTTGGTATTGAGTAAACCCCATTTGGATGTCATCTCTTTACCGATAAATAAATTTTCAAGTACGGTCATATCACGCCAGATATTAAGCTCTTGATGGATAAAAGCGATTCCTTTTTGTTCAGCGACTTTGGGATTATCAAAATACGTTTCCTGTCCATCTATTACAATTGTGCCTTGATCGCGCTCATGCAGACCAATCAAAATATTCATTAATGTTGACTTGCCAGCTCCATTTTCACCCATCAGTGCATGAACTTCGCCTGCGCGGAGATCAAAATCGACTCCGCTCAAGACTTGGTTTGTACCGAAGGATTTGTAAATACCATTCATTTGAATCTGCATAGACAATGCCTCCTTTAAATCTGTTGTGCTATTTATGCGTGCTACTCATGCTGTTCTTTTACTGCTGTGTTGCTCCAAAATGAACACCTGCATGCAAAATGCAATTAGCATAGGGTCTGGATTCACCTGTACGAATAATTACTTTTGCTTTTTGACAGTAACGCTTGAATTCTTCATGGCTACATCTGGACAATGGAATACTTGCGAACTTATCTTGCATATATAAAAATGTATCTTCATTCTGCTGTACCATCTCTTCTGCGATTGTAATCTTTTCAATCTCCATATCTTCTGAGATCACATGAACGACATCGCGGAAGCTAGGTACTCCATACGTAAGAGCAAGATCAATTTTAGGCACTCCATCCGGTACAGGTAACCCTATATCAGCAATCACAATATAATCCGTATGTCCAAGATCAGCCAATACTTTAGCAATATGGCTATTCAAAATTCCACTTTTCTTCATTACAATTGTTCCTCTACTTCCTGACGTGTAGGCATTCCGCCTTGTGCACCAAATTTAGTGACTGAAAGAGAAGCTGCGCGATTGCCAAAACGTAGTGCATCTTGCAAAGACTGACCTTCTGCTAATGCCACCCCAAAAGCCGCATTGAACGTATCTCCTGCACCTGTTGTATCTACAGTGTCTACTTTGTACGTTGGCACAACGACTTCTTGTTGCCCATCATAATAACGAACACCTTTACTACCTTCGGTTACGAACAAACGGTTGGGATGTTGACGTAATGCTTCTTCTAATGTGAGCCCTTCAAACACGATACCTGCTTCATGTTCATTCGGCGTAATATAAGAAAGATTGTTGATCACAGTCTCATTCACATGACGAGCCGGTGCTGGATTTAACAATAAAGGCACATTAGCATCAGCGCATATTTGACTAACATAGGTTACCGTTTCTTCTGGAATTTCTTGCTGAATCATCACAATATCGGAAGCTTTAATCACATCAATCGCTTGAGCTACATATGCTGGAGTCACATGATCATTAGCCGCTTTCACGACAATAATACTATTATCTCCTTCAGCCAAAATAATATGTGCTGTACCGCTCTCCATATCTGTAACCGGTTCCACATAGTCTACATTTACATTATTATCTTTGAAGTTTTGTAAAATCGTTGTTCCTAAATGATCATCACCCACACGACCGATCATAGTGACTTGTGCTCCTAATCGTGCGGCAGCTACAGCTTGATTAGCTCCTT
This sequence comes from Paenibacillus sp. KACC 21273, assembly GCF_028736095.1. Taxonomy (NCBI): domain Bacteria; kingdom Bacillati; phylum Bacillota; class Bacilli; order Caryophanales; family Paenibacillaceae; genus Paenibacillus; species Paenibacillus sp. KACC 21273. The sequence goes on along the minus strand of NZ_CP117876.1, from coordinate 2,517,373 downwards.
TTCCACCGGGAACTGTTTTGAAGCTTTCTCCAAGAACGGTTTCTCCTGCACCCGGGCGCTTCTCAGAAGTAACTACTAAATCCATCGAACAACTACCAATAACACAAATTTTAGCTTTAGAAGAATGATGCTGAGATTGAGACATATTAAATTTCCACCTTTCTACTTCTTTTATTGGGCAATCAAGACATGCTATTTTATATCCAGTGTCAATTAACTCTACTTAACAATGATCTTATACAAAAATAATAGATTACAGCTTACGTGTTGTCTCACGTTCTATAAATTGAACAGGTATCTGAATTGTCCGTTGTTCTCCTGCTGTGCCTTCAATCAATTGAATTAATAAATCTGCCGCCGCTCTGCCCATATCATAGGCTGGTTGACGAATTGTAGACAATGCTGGCGATAACAGACTACTTAAAGGAATATCATCAAATCCGATAATCTGCACATCTTGTGGTACTTTTTTGCCCAGACGATAGGCTTCTTGTATTACTGCTGTCGCTACAATATCGTTGCTTGCAATCACACCATCTGTATCAGGATATTGTTCAAACAGCTCTTTTGCCCAGCGATCTGCATCGGTAAATGAAAAAGATGAAGTCTGTGTCGTATGATAATCGATCCCCATATCTTGCAACACTTCTATCGCTCCTTGAAAACGATCTTGTGCAGGGCGAATATGAATAGGTCCTTGCATCACTGTAATATGATGGCTTCCACGCTGGATCATTTGCTGGGCTGCAAGCCGTCCACCTTCTCGACCATCTGCATACACAGCAGGACGATCACTGGATATACGATCCAAAAAAACGACCGGAATTTTGAGTGAGCGATATGAAGCTGTACCTGGATCATTGGTAGATGAGATCACACCGACAACATTATTTTGGACAAAAGTCTGTATGTAATCTTGCTCTTTCTTCTGACTTTCGTCACTATTACCAAAAATTAAGCGGAATCCACTTTCCTGCATCCGATCTTCTACCCCACGAGCTAATTGAGGAAAGTAAGGGTTCGTAATATCAGGTAGCAACAGACCAATTAATCTGGATTTACGTTTATATAAAGAACGTGCTACTTCATTAGGTGTATAGTTCAATTGTTGAACAGATTCTTCTACTTTACGCCGCGTATCTTCATGCACATAACCTGTTTCATTAATCACTCGTGAAACAGTAGCAACAGATACACCTGCATGGCGTGCTACATCTTTTATCGTTGTCATTTTCTTTTCACCTCGATGTGTAACCGGTTACAGGTATAAATTATCATATGTTTTTCATTTTGACAACTATTATTTTAGATTTTATATGTTAATGGGGATAATGGAGTCACCTCTTCCTTTTTACATATTAAATTTAGATACCTCATGAGTATGGATGATATGTGTAGTAACAAAGTATATTTTTTTCTGCTTTATTGTGAATTTTTCATATGATGAAATTTAATAAAATAGAATTGATAAAGGCTATATTGTACTAACCGTATCGCACAAAAAAGCTACCTTCTATAATTTCTAAGAAGATAGCTCCTATTTATGATGAAAATAGACGTGTTTATTATATCAATCGAATCTATTTTACGTTTGTCCTACCCATTCTGGTTCTGCAATTTCTTGCCAGCGACTGCGTATCGCTTCGAAATGTTCTTTGGATAGCGCTCCTTCTTTTAATAAAGCAGCATTTTCGGTCCAACGACTTGGCTTTGTTGTTCCAACAATCGCTGTATCTATTCCTTCAATACTCAATGTAAAACGTAGTGCACGCTCGATACTTTTTTGCACTTCTTCATCTTGCAAAAATCCATAATTCAGATCACGCAATCGATTCCAATATACAAATGGATATTCTTGCGCACCGATCGTTTCAAATGTCCATGCAGCATTAGCAATAGGACGCTTGGCAACAATACCCATTCCTTGCTTGCGTGCTTCTGGAATAGTAAGAGCGATCGCTTCTTGGTCAGCAATATTAACAGATGTTTCAAGACTATCAAATACACCTGTATTGATAGCATACAGTGCATTAGTATGATCACCACTATAACCGATATAGCGCGTTTTGCCTGCTTGTTTGGCACGTTGTAGCACTTCAATTACTTCTCCACGGCGAAGTACTTCTTCAGAGCAACTATGTAAATGAATGACATCTACATAATCTGTTTTGAGTCGCTTCAGACTGCGATCGATACTTTGCTCTAACATTACAGGGTCCCAGTCTGGTGCATCAAAATCTGCGGCATGACCACATTTAGTAAATAAATAATAATCATCCCGACGATGAGACAGTGTATTTCCAATTAATTCTTCACTTTTTCCATAACATTCAGCAGTATCAATTACATTTAAGCCAGCATCTAATGCGCTATTCAGTAATTGTTTAACATCACTTTCACTGACTCCACTGCCTATTTCAGAACCACCAAATCCCAGTACACTGACTTCCATATCTGTTTTACCATATTTGCGCTTCTCCATGATTGTAGCCTCCCTGGTCATCTTGATTCGCTAATTTATTACCCTTCAGCTGTAAGCGTAATCACTTTATTGGAAAATATTGATTTGGATGATCCCAAGGAGGTTGATCCCAGACTACTTTTCGTGCAAATACAGTGTGATCTATTCTAGTTTCAGTATAAAAGATAGATTGTGGAGGTTGTATATTATCTGTATCCAATTGATTCGTTATAATAGCTGCATCAAATGACCAGTAATTGCTTTGAATTTGCTTACTGATCAGTGCTTCCCAAGGTTGTCCATCTGTCGCTTCGTCCGTAAAGTATATAGCGCTCTCACTAAAATGTTTATGAAAAAGACATATAACGTCCCAAATTAACGGTTGCCATTCTTTTTTTAAATGAGCATTTATATAATCATCTATAATATGATCAGTCTCAAAAAATAAAGCAAGTTCGACGACATTCTTTTGAAGTTCTGTAAAAACATACGGTGTTAATCCTATCAAAGCAGGCCAAACGCTTACCCATGTATTATTTTTAAAAAGAGAGATACGTTCTGCATTACAACCTGTATACATAAAAAAATTATCAGATAGCTCCCATTCAATCGTACCAAAATACGTTTGTAGATAACTATGTTCAAATCCATATTCAGATAAACATCGTATAAAACGATTTCTGACCTCTTTAAAGTCTGTTTCAGCACATTCTATATACAGTTGAACTTGAGAGTATTCAGGCATAATTGTTCATAACTCCAGATCAAATTCATCATCTTCTAAACGTTCTGGACTGATCCAACTCATTTTTTGAAGATTCAGTATCTCTTTAAATTGATCCACCAAATCGTGCATAAAATCTAACTGATCTAGATGCTTTTGAGTCATAATCTGCTTTAATTGCTCAATCTGTTCTGGACTCACTTCGAATAGAGTAAATTGCTCTACATGGCAATTTTGAAATAGCTGTTGAAGTTGTTCTTGGTATGCCGGGTTCTGATGTAATTCAGTCAGCAATTGTGAACGAACTCCTTCAAAATCGGGATTAGTATATAACAGCTCTACTGGATCTTCTTCAGGGTAACCATCCAGTGCCATTTGATGCAAAGATATTTCTTCTAATTCGTAATTATAATCAAAGTGAGCTTTTGATATGCCGTTCGATATAATTTCATAACTCCAGCCATGATCTTCTGCATGATCAAAATGGAGCACAGGTACCGTATTGGAAATCTGATAAATAGAGTCAGGAACTTTTTTCTTAAAACTGGTATCTTTCATAAAAAACAAAGTCCACTGTTCATTAAGATGACCTGTAAAAAGAGGATTAAAATCTTCCAATAACTCACTATGTTTGCGCTGAATCAAATGTCCAATCGTATATTCACTCATTAGGCAACTCCTTATTGTGTTAGAACTTTTTTATGGAAGCTGTAACATGGCTTTGATCATGGCTAGGTATTCACGCAACATATTTTGAGGCAATAAATACCCTAGTGATGGGCTTGCTATACCATGCACTTTGAAGCCAAGTGTAGAAGCAATCATTTCTGCACGATACAGATGATAATTACTCGTTACGATCATAATTGAAGGTTGATGGATACCTCGTGCTTGCAAAATATCTTGAGAAAACTTCAAATTTTCAAAAGTGCTGGTTGAACGATTTTCTTGAATAATACGAGTCTGATCAATACCTTGACGAACCAGATAGCGACTCATTGCTTCCGCTTCTGGAATATCTTCCCCCGGACCTTGACCACCGGATACGATAACAGACATATGAGGGTGTTGCTTCAGATAAACAATCCCTGTATCGACTCGCTGTTGCAAAATAATCGATAACTGTGAACCTTTCAGCCCTGAACCCAAAATAATCATATAATCTACATGAGAAGCTTGCGTATCATTGATTTTAAAACCAGATATGATCATAGATTCAATAATTGCAAATGAAAGCACAACTACAAAAATTATTGTAACGATCATTCTTTTGAATATGTCATGACTGCCTATCTTTTTCAAACGTGTTAACATGATTGTTCTCCTTATGTACAAGCGAATTGCTATTGAACCGATGATCTACTCTATTTTTTAGTTTTTTAAATTCCTACTGCAAAAGCAATCAAAATAAGTATGGCTGTTACCCAATACATATAGGCTAAAGATTTTCGTTGTTCTTTAAAAAGAGATATCCCTGCAGAAATCATCATCAATCCAAGAAACAAATAAGTATAGCCAGTATATTTTTTTGTGACAAATTCCCAAATAGAAAGACCAATAACTAATACTACCAAAATAATAGTAATGATTTTAAAAGATAATTTATTACGTAACATCATATCCCTCCTTTCTTTTTTAAAATTATAACATCATTACAGATGGTTGCGAAATGTACAGCAAATCAAAACTATCAAAAAGACTCCACTGCTACTTGAGCAACAGTGAAGTCTTTGACAAAGCAATTCTTGTAATTGTTTAGTTCTTTTCTTGATGTATATCTATGTTCATGCCATTTACAATACGTAATAATTCTTTCCCTGTACCTAACTTGTATCCTTGCAAGCAGTACCGAACTCGTTGTTGTGCATCTACAACGATCACAACAGGTAGCTGATCTCCTCCTAATGAAGTGAGGCACTCTGACCATTGTTCTAAGAATTGGTAGTTAGCATCGATTGCAATCTGAGACTGAGCTGGCAAAGGATCTAAAATAACTGCTCCATATTCTTGCTCATCTGCAATCAATAAATGAATATCACCCGCCCATATTTGCAATTCTGCTCGCAGTTCTGCTAATTCACGTAATAAATGCTTGGTCGGTTCACGTTCAGGCTCTAGCCATGCTAGAATATGACCTTCTTTTCTATCCTTTTTATCTTTGTTTGGTTGCAACGAATAAATATGACGTTGTAAAGATTCTGGCAATGTTTCCAAAAGAACAGGTATCTGTTGCTGTTCTGTGCGGAATACTAACTCTACTTCTATTTGCTGATCAGGTTGTACGTTAAAGTAAGTAAAGGTACCTAACACACTTCCATCTTCAAGACGGGTTCCTGTTGTCAAACGATAATCACCTGCTAATACATCATACGGTTGCTGGTACACCTCTTTTTCGCCATAAGGAATATCCAATGTGCGATAAATACCATTTTCAAAAATAGCGACCGTAAAATTATGCTGATATTCTGCAACCACTTCTACATCATCTGAAGCACGTACAAATTGTATTTGACCCGTAGCCGAAGCCAATACACTATCCTCAACAAATGTAGATTGCTCTTGCTTCCATTGAACTGAATGCCATGTACCTTGTAACTGATATTGGGGAATAGCATTTAGTGGTTCTAAACGCGCCGCAATACCAAGACTACGTGCAGCCGCTACAAAAGCAATATCACGACTTACCGAATCAGTCACTCCTAATTGATGAGCCGCCGCAGGTGTTGCCATTCCTGTATAACGATCTATATGATTATTAACTGCGATCTCTTGTTCCAGTACAGTAGCTAATAGCATAGGATCAGAGCGGAATGCCTGTTGTTGCTCTGTATTCCATTGATCAGCGAAATAGTTACGATACGGTTTAAGCATTTCAAAATGAACTCGTGGACATAGAACGTATTGATCCCAATCACTTGAATAGATATGAGATGCTTCGTCTAATGATATAACACCTTGCAGATGATCGTGTAATACCGGTCGGAACGTATCTGTTAGATCTTTAGGACGCAACGATTCTAATAAACGCAACCCTAACGCACGTTCAGCCAGAGTACATTCGCTAAGAAAAGCGGCAATCTCCTCTCCGTTTCCTTTCGCTGTTTGCAGTATATTCCACAACCGATCTGTCGGTAACTGCCATTCTTCTGCATATTGACGCGCTTGTTCTTGATCTATAAATGTGTGTTCAAAAGCAGTACGAATCGCTGTGCCTGCTTTAATTCTTTGTACATGTTGATGAGCAGTAGATTCGTCTACTTTCGTTCCACTATCAATAACAGGAGCAACAGGTGGAGTCATTTTCCATTCTTCTCTTACAACCGTTGGACTTGTATTAGTAGTAGTGTGTTCTGAATATACAGGAGTGTTATACCTTTTTAATACTAATGTTAGTTCAGATGATGTATTCGTATTTAGAAAAGCTGTTCCCCATACAGAAGATGTATACGCATGAATAAACAAGTCACCATATCCTGTTGTTAACGAAGCATGTCCTTGATCATCGGTCATTAACGAAGTTAAAGGATAAAATTCAGCCGAGTTGTACAATTGAAATTGAACTTCAGCTATTACAGGCTTTCCTGCTTCATCGGTTACATGGATATGAATCGTTTTGACATCCGCATAATGAGCTAACAAATTAATTTCGGTATACCATGGATGTGTGGTCGTTACTTCTTCAGAGCCATTGTAATCTGCAAATACACGTGTGTGTACTAACATCGCACGCTTAGCAGGTAAGCGAAACCACCCTTCGTTAAGTATCGGCTCCGGTTCACATGCTCCCAAAAAGTGCCATTTCCCATCTGCCCATGCTTCTACCCATGCATGATTAGAATCGCAATGTGCCCAGCGCGGTGTGTAACATTGACGAGCAGGAATTCCAATACTACGCAGTGCAGTTACAGTCAAGGTCGATTGCTCCCCACAACGTCCGAGTGCAGTTCTCATGATTGTAAGTGGAGAAACAGTGCGTATATCTGTTCCAATATAAGTTGCACGCTCATGACACCAATAATTCGTTTCCAATATAGTGTCAGTCATAGATAAATGCTGTACCCGCTCTGCTAATTCCTCGTAAATCACTGATCGACTGTGATCGATATTCTCATTATTTACTCGATAAGGCAAAACATAATTTACAAAGATTTCATCAGGAATACGTGCGCCCCAAGGCATATCTGCTTGTACTTGTAGCACTTGCCGAATATGGTTTAGAAAAAAAGCACCCTCATAATCAGCCAGATCATGTAATGGCATATACGCATATAGAAATTGAAGCAACTGCTTTTCTTGCTCTGAAAGGTCTTGTTCAAATACAGCAAATAGTGATTCCTCGCGTCCTTGAGCTTGTTCTTTTTTCCAAGCAAACTTTTCTTCGATTACATCCATATTGAGCCCATAAGCTGTATTGACTGTCATGAATATACCTCCCGATCCATAATGATCACTGCACCATTATGATTGTAGTATTTTCCTTATTTAGCAAGATTCATTCCCAATACTACTCAAGCTTCTTGCCATACCCATCCATCTTGCCGAATACAGAGGCGAGTCTGCTCATCAGGTATTTTGATAGAAATCTGGAACATACTACTTGTCGTCTCCAATTGGAGTTGTTCTATATCTGCAATATTTTGAATGTCTTGAGGTAAAGTGTGATAGATCGTTGCCAGTTGATCACAATACTGTTGATGTTCACTTGCATACTGACGCTGACGATAATAGAGCTGTCGTAATAACCATTTGTATTCTTCAACCGTAGTCAGATGCAATTGTTGTTCGGTATGATTGACGTTCTGCTCATCTGTAAAAATTACATATCCCCATAGCTCAGGATAATGCATATTTACAATTCCCATTGGACTCCATACCCAGTTGTCTTCTGGAAAAGAACGACCTGTCGCTGGATCAATCCTTTTGACATATTGATCATCTATAATATCTACTTGCCATTGTACACGTGAGAAATTAACACGCCAGTGCTCACCAGCTAGCGGAGCACGTTTATGTAGCGAACACTCTTTCAAAATCGACCATGGCATGGCAATCTCTACACTCCATTTACGATTGGGAGCTAGCGGATTGTTCAACTCTCCATCAATATACACGGCTGTCCGTAGTCCGCTCATATCCCATCCATTTATTGCAGGCCCTTCATCTCGATACGGCTTCACCAGTAACAAATCCCATACTGTATTAAGTGCATTGATTTCAAACTCATAATACTGATGTGTATCTCCATCAGGATCGATAAAAACTTCAAAATCATTATCATAAAAAATAACAGAATCTCGCTCTGTCTGTGTTGCCCATATTTCATTGTCTTCTAATTCTGCACCTATATAAAAATAATCATCATCCCAAAGCATTTTAACACGTGTTTGCTTGGAAGGTAATGGCTTCAAATCACCTTCAATATCTACAAATGAATCTGTCCAACTGGTTTGCTCCCAAAAAGGCTGGTCTAATTTTCCACTCCAGTCGCTTTGTCCTTCTGCTCGTTTACATACATAATGTTTGGGTTGGTATTGAATATGAGGTTCAGGAACCGCAGATAGCTTATGCACGATGTCATCTCCTTTGTTTGTCAGCAATTCTTACATTTATTCTAAAGTAGATCATAATGTTCGTAAATATGGCATTTATACACTTCAATATATGTCGTATTTGTCTTTATCATCACTAAAATAGTATAAAACAGCGTTATTTGCATAGATAATAGTCAATGATGCTTACAATCAATAGCAAAAAAACTCCGGTATACATAGATAGCGTATACCGGAGCTTTGTGCTTGTGTTGCTTTATTTTATTGAGAAGGACTGATATGCATATTCCAAAACTCGGCGATCGGAACAGCTTTTTTACTACTTTGATCAGACGATCCTTCTTGCGTCCAAAGAGGGGGATAAAAATGAATTGCACAATCAGGCGCCAAGTTCGAGATATCTTCTTGCCAACCGTTCCAGCGCATCGTTTCATAAAATTGAGATAATCGTCCAGAAGCTAACCAGATCACAAATTCAGAATAAGATAACTCGGTATCTTCCCACTCTAATGTATCTGGAGCAAAATAATAGATGGTAGGCTCTTCACCTAATCCTCCACCATTCAAAGCAAAAAATCCTCCTACCACATCGTAAGCTACTACTGAGGCTTTGGCGATCGGTTGTATTGTATTAGACTGGTCGGCTTGAGATTGTCCATTCCATGATAACAAATCTCCATAAATTCGTTCGTTACCTGAACCTAATAGCTTAATCCAACCCTGATCAAATAAAATGCCGCCAGTTTCATATGCAATACAACCAAGATACGATTTCGTTGTAATTTGCATCTGCAACAATGTCGATTGTGCTTGTAGATCTTGTTTGGGCAAAATAGTATACGGCGTTTCCCCTTGATTCAAAACATCCTGTATTTCTTGCCAAGCATGTTCCTGTGTATTGACCAATTGTTCAATTGATTTCATATTGAGCTTCCTCTCTATTGTCAAAGTGTAGTCATTATGTAGATTTGGATTTTAATATTCAATTCCGCGTACTTTTGCAAAAATCATAGTGCTAACCCATTGACCATCATTCATTTTATGATTTCGCAAAATTCCTTCCAATGTAAAACCTGTACGTATAGCAACTTGAGAACTACTGGTATTACGATCATCGCAACGAATTTCAATACGATTAGCTTGTAAATGATCTATAGCAAATTGAGCAATTCCGGTTACTGCTTCTGTCATATAACCTTTACCTGTACAGCTAGTTCTCAACCAGTATCCAATTTCAAATTTTCGCGCATCCCAATCGATCTGATGCAATCCACTACTCCCAATAAAATCACCTGTATGTTTATCTGTGATATAGAGAATCATATCTGTACGAGCCAAAAAATTCAAACGATGTTGTCGTGCATTGCTCTCCGATTCTTCTAATGTTGGTAGCATTTTGGCAAAAGGTAACCATGGTTTTAGCTCAGCGATACTCTCATGGATGGCTTCATTAACCTGTATCCCATTTCCCCATTGAGGTGCACGAATACATAAGCGTTCTGTCTCAAAGCTTTCAGGAAAATCTATTAAAATGGGTGAAATAGATGTCATCGCTATTCTCCTTTAAAGTCATTGATGTTTATAGTTGTCTCAACTAGTCCTTTACTGTATTAAGTATTCTTTTTAACTAATTAGGCATGCGCATGATAGCTGCTCTAAGTGCATTCGTGCCTTGTTCAGTTTGCAAATAAGACAGCGGTGTTTTGTGGTCTAACGCTGGGATAGTCCGTTCAATCCATTGGAATGTATATTCACCTAACTTAGCAAGCAGTACGATTTGAATATCTTTTGGAATAGTAGTCTGGCTCATTTTTGTTTTTAATACAGGATCAATAGGATCATATAACTCTTGATGAATATCGACGAATTTTTGCCAACTGTCTTTATTGTATTCTTCACCATAAATATCGTATATATCAGACATATCTGTTCTCCTTATAAAGTAAAATGTATAACATACCAAAATACACTAAGCATGTATACTTAGTGTATTAAGAATGATAGTTAATAACAAGTTCTTTAAAATCCAAATACAGACATTCCACCATCTATCATAATCGTTTATCCTATAATATACCCTGCCGCTTCCGAAGCTAAAAAGACCATTTTGTTTATCAACATCATATCAATATACTCAGCAAAATATAATCATTACTATTAAAACTATTAAAGAAAACACATTTTTTCTTTTCTCAATTTCAATTCCATATTTTCAAACTGCTACTGCTTAACCTTTTATAAACAGTATCAATTTATTAGAAAATGCTTTGTTTGATTTCTCTTTAATTCCTGACCTATTATCTATATAGATAATAGGTCGCTATACTACTAATTTTAATAATATACTTTATTTCAAATCTGAATATTTGCTGAATTAGTAATTACCTATTTGCGATCATTCGATATAACAACATGGCCGCTTCTGCACGAGTTAGATTATTTTTAGGCTGAAAAGAATGATTGGGATAACCTAAAATAATCCCTTTTTGATATCCTTTTTGTATAGAACCTGTAGCCCATTTTGAGATATAAGCAGCATCACTAAATTCAAATTGGTCTACATCAATAGAGTCTTCGATATTGCCTATTACAGCATTAACAATCATCTTAGAAGCTTGTTCTCGATTAACAGTTAGCGTAGGTGCAAACACCTTTTTACTAAATCCTTTGACATAATTATAATGAATAGCTTCTTTTAATTCTGGAATATACCATGCGCTCCAATCAATATCATCAAATACTATTTTTTTAGTTGTATTGATTGAAGACGTTTCTTTGTTAATATATTTTTGTCCTCTGACAATTAAAGCCATAAATTCAGCGCGAGTCACTTCTCTTTCAGGTTCAAAATGAGTTTTACTAACTCCTTCTATTATTCCCATCTGATGTAATTCCTGAATTTGAGATTTACTAAATATAGAATCAATATCTTCAAATTCTTGATCATTATTTGTTGATAAATAATCATTTTTCTCAGGAACTGCAACTATTTCATCAAGAAGATCGGTTTGTTGAAGTTCTTTTTCATTTGTACTCTCAATAATCTTCTTATTTTTTTCTTTTTCTTTTTTAGTTCGAATAGTTATTGAAATAGGTGTTGATGCTTGTTTTTTACTATTTTCTGACCAAATTTTAAAAACATACGATTGATCTGCTTTCAATGTATCTTGTGTAAATGTATCTGTTAATCCTCGAAATACTATTTTATTATTGAGTTCAATAACTAAATGTTCTTTGACTAAAAAATGTTCTATTTTTAGAGTAACAGTTGATCTAGTAGCATCTGAATCAATAACTTTAAACTGATTAGAAGGAAGTGTTTCAAAAGAAAGAACATCTAAGTTTTTGCCTTTGCCAGCAGTATTTAGAGGCACAATATACCAACCTTCATATGAAGTTGCTGAAGATAATTTATCAAGATGGGCAGTATTCTGAGCTGTTTCATATACTAAATGATCAGTATTATCATATAACTGATATTGGTCTGCGCCCTTAATGATATTCCATTTTAGATCAACAGAATCAACAGTAATATTAGAAATTCGAACTTTATTTGTATCTTGTGTAGTGCTTTCTGGTAAAGTACGATAAGTAAATTTATTCAATGAACTTGTTCCATTTTGGTTAGTTGCTGATATATAGAAATTATAAATTTCACCAGCGTTTAAATTCGTTATTACAGCTTGCTCTTCAGCAGTAGTTTTAATTTCTTTTTTATTCTCATCATAAATTGTATACGTATCCACATTATCAAGTTGATTCCAATGGAACGATAGACTTTGATCGGTTACATCAGTTAGTTTTACATCACTAGGAGCAGAAGGGCTAGTTAATAATGTTCCTATTAATGGTTGTGTCCAGCCTGCTGAATTGCCTGATGTAATAGAATAATTATAATAAGTAGATCCTGTTAAAGACGGAATCTGAAAATCGCCCTCTGGAATGATATATTCTTTTCCATCAATTTCGAGTCGATATTTAGTTGCTCCTTCAATCGGCTTTATTTCGATCACTGCATTACTTTCTGTTATGTCTTTAATAATTACACTCTCATTAAACATACTCTCAGGAAGAGTGGTTATTAATATTTCTTTAGAAGAACCATATCCGCTTGTATTATAGGGTGTAATCGTAGCACGGTATGTGAATCCAGGCTCTAGCCCTTTAACCTCAAAGTTAGTTAAATCATCTGAGATATTGTATTCTCCCACATTTTCTATCACAATACGATAACCAGTTGCTCCTCTTACGGCTTGCCAGTTTAAAGCGACTGAATGTGAATGAGCATCAACTTGTTCTAGTCTGCCTACAACTGAAGGCAGCGTCCAAATATTACTCAAATACGAAAAGTTACTCCAACCTGTTGTATTTCCAGCTGCAATAGCATAATTAAAAGCACTTCCCGAACTTAAGCCACTATCTATAAACCGTTGATAAGGACCTTGATAAATATACGTCTCGCTTCTTTTTAAAGAATAATATGTATCTTCTTGAACCGATGACGTAGTATAGGTAGATTTAGCTACTGTATTCCAATCAAGTAAAATACTATTCTCTGTCATTTGTAAAAATCTAAAACCTGTAGGTGCACTAGGTAGAGATAGATAAGATACATGATAAGGAAGTCCATTACCAGATGGATTGATAGCTGTTACAACTATAGTATAGAAAGTATACGGTTTTAATCCAGAGATTTGCTGATATACATTTCCTGTAACTGTAGTATGCACATCTACTTGTTGATTATTTGCATTAATAGCTTGAATCTGGTAAGCAGAAGCAGATTGTACTGGCGATATAGTCAATAGTGCTTTGTCATAATCTCTTTCTAGTCTTTCTACTAAAACATGAGTAGGAGCTTCAGGTAAAGTATACCCACTTATCGATTTACTTTTTTCACTCGATCCTACATGATTTTGTACTTGAATAGTATAGTGGTATATTTCTCCACCTTTTAAGTCTTTATCAATAATAGAGTTTTCTGGATATTCTACTTGAAAAGTTTTTCCAGTTTCTTGATTACGAATATAATAAGTATATCCGTCTGTAATAGAAGCACCAGTTGATAATTCCCAATTCAGTTGAATTTCTTCTGAAGAAATCCCTTTTAATTTTAAATTAGGTATTTCTGGTTGTCTCTGTAACTGATATTTTTTGGATGTAAATAATTGTTTATTACCCGCTTGATCTACTGCCATCGCGTGCAAATACCATTCTCCCTCTTCAGTAATTGTTAGAGGTTGTTGATCTTTTTCAGCGATATTCCAATTTTCCGGATTATCTTCTGTTTGAGTGAGTTTATAATATAGTTTATTTTTGTCCAAACCTGAATCTAAATCCTGATATGAAATAAGAATAGTAATAGGCTGATCTGTCCATGCAGATCCATTTACATCCATTTGGATTTGTGGTTTGACTTGATCGATATGTTGAACTTCGATTGATTGTAAATGATCATTACCTGCTTTGTCTGTAACTTTAAACGTATATTGGCCATTCGTATGTACAGTATACTCTGCATCTGTATTATGTACTCTTGTACCATCAGGTAAAGTAATAAAATCAATTCCAGATTCTTTATCACTTGTTGTAATTTTAAATGTAAGTTCTTGTTGAGGTACATCTGAATACAATATATCGATAGTGGGCTGTTGTGTATCAATTGTAGAAATAATAATATTCTGTTCTGTTACGTTCCCTGCAATATCAATAGCTTTAAACAAATAAGTACCATTCTTTTTGATTATCGTTTCTGCTTGATTAGATCGTATGATTGATCCATCAGGCAGTACAATTTCTTTTACACCTGTGTCATTATCTTCTGCAGAGATTTGAATAGTAATAGATTTAGCATACGATTTAGAATAAGTAATGTTTATAGTAGGTGGAGTTTCATCTAAATTTGAAATGTTTTTGGTTTGTGTTGTTGTTAAACCCATTTGATCAGTTGCTATAAATGTATATTTCCCATTGATTTTAGTATCAAACGTAACAATATCTGAATTAACTATAGATCCATTAGGTAAAGTAATACTTTTGATTCCAGAAGATGCATCAGTGGCTTTTGCAGTCAAGCGTAATGTAGATGAATCTATTTTTTGTTCCGTAATTGTTAGATCAGGCTGAATGCGATCAATTTTGATAGTACGCTCTACTTCTTGGCTAATATTTCCTACATTATCTATCGTTCTAGCATGAATAATAGTTATTCCTTCATTAGAAATAGTTGCACCATTTCCGTTTTGCCATGATGTAGAAGTCGCTCCAGATAAATAATATTCTGTTCGATTTACTCCTGATTGTGAATCGGTACCAGATCTAATATCTATATTCACATTGTTTGAATACCACTGATCTCCACCTCCATTTAAAATAGGTAATGTTGGAGGAGTATTATCTACAAAGCTAGTAACTGTAACGTGTTCACTCTGTAATCCATTCATATCTACTGCATAGGTTTCAATTGTATGTTGTCCATCAGGAGCTAAAAAAGGATTTTTATATTCAATGTATTCTTTATTATCTATTCGATACATATATCTTGCGATACCTCTAGCATCGTTACTTCCATCTATATTAATTAAAGCTGAAGTTGTCCAAGTAGAAGGTATACCATTAATAACAGGCTTTGTTGGAGCAGTTATATCTTCATAAAAAACTTCATACTTTAGCTCACTATCTCCAGTTTTTGCTGATCCGTTTAAATCTACCATCATAGTTATTGCCTCATAAGCTTTATTAACTCCAGTATCAGGGATTGGCACATCTATGTATCCATTATAAGCTCCTGTTACTTTTGTATCAAAAAAAATAATGCTATCCAGTTTAGCATAGATACGATTACCAGATACAGGTGCACCAGAAGGCAATCGATAATGAAGTCGAATCATATAATCCTTACTTCCATCGTATATTTTTTGTTTAAAACCTGTTGAGAATCCATAATGTTCAATTTTATGAGTAGTTGTTTTATAAGTTTGCGAACCCGAATCTATTACTACTGAAGCAGCTTGTACCTCATTTATTAATATGCCTCTATAAGGAAATAGTAATGTAGTAATAGTAAATACAAAAAGTAACAATAAAACTCTTATTTTCATAATATAATCCACTTCTTTCTTCAATTATCTGGTATAACGACAAAAAGCACCCCGCAAAAAGACTACTGTCTTTTATGCGAGGTGCTTCCTCGTTAGCTATTCATTTAGATACAGTATACAATGATTAGAAAAAGTAGTAAACCCTAAAATAATTTTATTCCCTATTATCAAAATCCAAATACAGACATTCCACCATCTACCATAATCGTTTGTCCTGTAATATACCCTGCCGCTTCCGAAGCTAAAAAGACTACAGGCCCTACGACTTCTTCTAGATTACCTACACGTTTCATAGGAGTGCGATCCAGAATGTCTTGCATGTACTGTTCATCTGCTAAGATGGTCTCGGTAAGAGGAGTACGGAAATACCAGGGGCCTACACCATTGACTTGGATGCCGTATTGTGCCCATTCCATAGCTAGAATTTTGGTCATATGGATGAGACCTGCTTTGGTTGCGCCATAGACTACACCTGTACGCAAAGCAGTATGCCCACCCACAGAAGCAATATTAATAATTTTGCCTCCACCATGTTCTTTCATTAAATGTGCAGCTATTTGTGAAGCGATTAGCGCTGAATGTAAATTTGTTTCTACAATTGTATGCCATTCACTGTCAGTGACATCCAGCGCTTTGGAACGAATATTCATCCCTGCATTATTAACTAGAATATCCGGTGCGCCAAAAGCCAATTCAAACCGATCAAAAGCAGCTTGCATTTGCTCGCGATCTGTTACATCAGCAGTGATACAGATCGCTTTGCGACTGCTATGCTTTTCAATTAATTGTTTGGTCACTTCTAGATCTGATCCTGTTCTAGCGATCAATCCTACATCTGCTCCAGCTTGAGCAAGTCCAACAGCCAGCGCTTGTCCGATGCCTTTGCCTGCTCCGGTTACGATAGCTTTTTTATCAGATAACGAAAAGGATGGTAAATACATAATGCTTCTTCCTCTCTATGCTGTGATTAGGTGTAGATGATATTATTCAGCTTGTTGTGTATCAAAATACTGACTGGGATTGCCATAGTGTGGATGAACCACTTCCCGATACTGCTCTTTTGTATACTCTCCAATCACCTGACGCCAAAATAGCTGTGCCGGACGATTAGTCTGGACTTGGGTTACTTTCCATGTGCCTGCATATCGTGAGAACAATTGATGAGCAGCCCACTTACCGACTCCTGTACGCCTGTATTTTTTTAACACAAAAAATTCGGTCATATAATAATCTGCTTCTAAAGGATCTTTCAACCGATCGACCAGAGCGAAGCCAGCAATATACGAATCGACATAAATTAAAAATGGAAACTTTTTACCAGGTTGGCTCCAATATTGATTTAACCCTGGATATTCGGGAAAGCGACCTTTCTCATCAAGATCAATACTCAAATAATATGTAAAATCATAAAGATACAATTGCATCATTTCCCGGATTACACGTCTGCGACTACGTGGCACTTGCTCAAGCTTTAATCTCATGATGAACCTCCATCACCGAAGTCAGGTCGTTTAGCGTTGCACATGTACGTTTTTCTTTTCCTTTTACTATATACTTTTCTCTCTAAAAGAAGCAAATCATTTCCAATTCACGAAACAGATGATCTGCTCCTATTTGTGCTACAATCGGGTAAGAGGTGAATATCAACATGAGTGTACAAAAAATAGCAGATCGCTTGAAATTAGACGAAAAATTGCCTTCTATGCCATGGTTTGTAGAGCAATTTATCAATTATAAATTACCTGATCTTTCTCCATCTACATTGCTGGAGTACATACGAGATTACGAGTCTTTTTTCGGTTGGATGATTGTAGAAGGATTATCTACAGCCGCTGATTACAAACAAATTCAATTACTAGAATTGGAAACGTTGCGGATGGAAGATGTTACGAATTATCGTCTTCATTTAACAACTCGAACCGAAGGCACCAATACGCGTGTAACTGTATCTCGTAAATTATCTTCTCTCCGCTCGCTATTTCATTATTTGAGCCAGATTGCTGAAGATGATGATTTTTATCCTTTGCTCAGACGTAATATTATGGCAAAAGTTGAAGTGAAACGAATGCACAAACCCAAAGATACTGCCGCCAAATTAAAAGGTAAGATTTTGGAAGATGAAGAACTGCTGGAATTTGTCGGTTATATTCTGGAAGGATATCGTGAAGATATTGCCACTAACAAACAAGCACTATATTCATATGAACTTAATCGTGAGCGGGATGCTTGTATTACGAGTTTGATTTTGAACTCAGGCTTGCGTGTATCAGAAGTGGTCAACCTTAACTTAATCGATCTTGATCTCAATCAGAAATTAATGTATGTATCGCGTAAAGGGAACAACGACGAGACTTTTAAAACGCCTATCTATTTTCGTGAGCAAGCTAAAGACGAGATCCAAACCTATCTACAATTGCGTGAGACTCGTTATCGCACACCGAAAAAAGAAACGGCCTTATTTGTCGCCCGTCCCAATGGACAGTCTTCTGGCAAACGAATGACCAAGCGGGCGATTCAAGCGATGATTATGAAATATGCTAAAAGCTTTGGCAAACCTTATCTTACGGTACACAAATTACGTCATTCGTTTGCAACCGATTATTATTTACAAAACGATATTTATAAAACAAAAGAACAGTTAGGTCATGCTTCTACCGAAACAACAGAAATTTATGCGCATCTTACCGATAAAACGATGTCTGAAGCGATCGAAAAAAGAACAGATTTGTAGTGTTCAGATTGTAACCATACGATCATCCTTATCACACTGTATAACAATCTTATAAATTAGCAACAATTAATATCTATAGCAAAATCCCCTTACTATGTCAGCGAATACTCACTATAGGAGTAAGTTCCATGCTGTTAGTAAGGGGATTTGGTTATTTCAATAGTTGTTGAATACAATACTTATACTTGTGTATCCAAACAGCAAACTTAATATTGCTTTACGATCTATTTCGTTCTGTATAAGTATACGGTCAAAATAGTACAACTATACTAAAGTCTGCTTACGCAGACGCACTACTTAATTTGGATGCTAGCTCAATAAAGTTTTCAACTGCTTTGCGAATACGCAGTTCTGTTCCTTCATCAATCGGTTCTCCGTTTTCATTAAATTCACGCTGTGATCCACCAATCGAGATCCATTCCGGACAGTTAATCCCATGTACATTACGAACAATAGTCTGTAAATGTAACAAAGAAGCTGTACCGATCAATCCACCTGCTGAGTTCGCAGATAACACAGCTTTATTATTAAAATAATCGCTACCCAAGAAATCTAATGCATTTTTGAGTACGCCTGAAATCGAACCATGATATTCTGGTGTTGCTAATACAAGAGCATCCGCAGACTTCGCAGCTTGTGCAAGCTTCTGTACTTCTTCATGTCCATACGCTTCACCTGGTCCGTATAACGGCAATTGATGTTCGTACAAATTAAATACTTCTGCTTCATGTCCATGCTCTTGAAGCAGACGGGCAATATACTGGCTAAGTAAAGTAGTTGATGCGTCCGGACGATTACTGCCGGCGATAAGTGTGATTTTCATTTCTGATGTTCCCCCTGAGCTTCAATGTAATTTTCCAATTCATAGATTATCGTTATAATACCATCTTTTTTAGCATCTATAAAAGTGATTTCTTTCAAATTTGAAGATATAAATGAATCATACCGATTGTAAACCCATTTCACATGCGATAATTCAGCAGGTAAAGAAATGCCTTCTTGATCGGCAACAATCACAATTTTGGGATAATGAGCTTGTTTGAATCCTTCTACTAGAATCAAGTCATATCCTACAGCAAATCTAGCGATTAATTGTTCTAATGATGAAGGTTGTTGCTCTATGATTGCTGTTCGTGTAGCTGAACTGATCGCTATCGCTGCTGCGCCTAATTGTGTATGAGCATACGTATCTGTACCTGCATGATCCATGTCAAATTCATGAGCATCATGTTTGATAACAGCAATTCTTTTTCCTTGCGTAGACCAGTGTTGCAACAGTGCTCCGATCAATGTGGTTTTGCCTGAATTTTTGTAACCTACAATTTGAATAACTATTGGCAAACGTACAGAATGATCATTAGATGAGGACATAGTATCTGTCATAATATCAACGACTCAGACGTAATACAGATACCGTCGTTCCTGCTGGCAGTACTTCGCTCGTAGGTGGAATGACGATTAAGCAATCACTATCTTTGATCGTGACCATTACACTTGATTCATCTAAACTAGCCGGATAAGCAACAATCTTACCTTCTTCTACAGCTATAGTTCCACGTACATAACGGGTAAAGCTATTGATTTTATGATAATCGTGCCCTAATGTTGCTGTCCATTCTGGTAAATAATCTTGCTTAGAGTTCATCATTTGACGAATCGTTGGACGTACCAGTAATTCGCAACCCACAAAACAAGCGCCTGGATTACCCGATAAGGCAAATAATAACTTGCCGTCTTTGACTGCACCCGTAGTGACACTACCCGGACGCATAGATATTTTGTTAAATAACATCTCTACTTCATCACTACGTACCAGATCACCCATAACATCATAATCGCCTACAGACACACCACCACTTGAGATCACAATATCGTAAGAAGATAAAGCATGTAACATTGTAGTGCGTGCCAGTTCCAGATCATCCATAATAGCACCTAGTACATGTGGCTCTCCGCCTGCTGCTTTGACTTGTTCAGCTAACATGTATGAATTACTATTGCGAATTTTGCCGGGTTCAATAGGTTCTTCTACAGATAATAATTCTGTACCTGTTGAAAAAATAGCGACTTGCGGACGGCGATACACTTCAACTTCATGCACACCAAATGTAGCTAATACCGAAATTTCTCCTGCGCTAATCTGTGCACCTTTGGTTAATAAAATATCTCCTGCTTGGATTTCAAGTCCAATTGGCGTAATATTACGTCCTTGCTCCACCGAGCGCTTAAAGCCTACCCACTCTTGTCCTTCTGCTTGTCTAGTCTCTGTCATTTCTAACATCACTACTGTGTCTGCTTCGTCTGGAACCATCGCTCCAGTCATAATACGTGCGGCTGTGCCTTGTATCAATTGCACCGATGGTGTCTGTCCGCAAGGAATATTATCAATCACTTGTAACCAGATGAGATGTTCACTTGAAGCTTGAGCAATATCACTAGCAATCACTGCATACCCATCCATCCCTGAACGTCGAAAGTGCGGATATGGATGAGGGGCTTGTACATCTTCCGCCAAGAATCGCCCGCCTGCTGTATAAATTGATACTTTTTCTGTATCGATTATACGTACATAATTAGCAATCTTTTGTTGTGCAGTTGCTGGAGTAATAGGCTTACGGTTAAATTTAGCTGGATTATGGTCAACAGGATTTGAACTTTCCTGTTTATCGAATAACGATGATTGTGGTTCCTTCATATCGATGCTCCTCCTGTATGTAGCTATTTGGCATGTATATACTTTTCTATTCTTTTCTTTTATAGACTAACATCAAAGATCATGCAAGTTTTGTTGTTCATTTAAAAGCAGATCAATAAAGCTATTATGTATATTCACTCCACATTATTTATTGAATCATTTATAGTAGATATTTATTTTATATAGAAATCCTTTGATACGAGAATTTGGTTTGGCATTTAAGGTTTATAGGGTTGGGGTTGAGATCTTTTTTTGATTTATTATTGTGAATTTTTCATATAATGATATTTCATTATATTATTCCGTATAAAAAATAAGTCATTTAATACTATCAAATCATATACCCCTACTATAATAATCTTTATTTAGATTTACCTGTATATTTACCTAGTTGAAGATTAAAGATAGTTTACCTACAATAGCATAGCTATACAGTCATTCAATAAAGTCAAAAAAACCGTACCCCATAATATGGATACGGTCTTTTAGCAGATAAAATATACAATAATATAAAAGGTGGAGCTTGTATCGATCATCCTACTTCTACAATTATACGTTTGACAGGCTACCTTCGACCTCGCTTGCGTATTTTGCCTGATCCTGAGCTAGTCTTCGGTTTACTGCTACGTGAAGGAGAAAAGAATCCGCCACCGGACGAATCTGAGCGGCTGCCTCGATTGATTGTTCCACTTGATCCATTGGAAGAAGAGGAACCACGATTGAAAATACTACCGCTATCTTTAGAACGCTTTGAACTAGAAGATGTGCCACGCTTGAAGATAGAACCTGATTTGTTCACTGTTAAAGGTGGAGCTTGTTTGATATCTTGAGCGGTTGGTTTTTTGTATTGGATCGTGGGCTTATAGGTGTTGTACGTTGTATATCCACGATAACTGCCACCATAATGATATCCACCGAATGAATTAAATAAATTACTGATAATACTCGCTGTAAGATACCCTTGTAAAAAGCTAGAGTCATAATTTCGAGCAACATATTTGTCCGAATCGACTTCTATCAAAGTATCTTCTTTTTTCTCAGGGTCTTGTTGAACTTGAATCAATTCATTATCATAGACCAAAAACATCCGCTCAGGATCTTGTACACTCATCTCTTGCGGTGTGCGTTGATCCGATAATTGCTCTGCAACTACAGGAACGGTCTGTCCTGCTGCCCGGTATACGTATGAAGTCGAATCGCCATCTCTACTTACTGATTCCAGTGGATAATTGACTTCAACTTTGGAATTACCACACCCTGATAATAATGAAGTTAATAAGGCAAGCATTATTGCGATTTTGAGCAACCATGATGCACGTTGTTTCATTCTTCTTCGCTCCTAACTAGCACGGATAACATGAACGTCTCCGTTAAGTACGAATTCTCCTTCATACAAAGTAAAACGTCCAGCTTGCCATTCGACACGAAGTAATTTACGATCATCTGATTGATATTGCCATACCGATTGATCTCCACTTTGTAATGCTGGTGTTCTGCCTGTAGATATCACTGTTCCTTCATATTGTTCTTCTAAGTAATAATCAGTATCATCCATTTCAATATGGCTAGGTACTTGACTTGAATCTTCAAGACCGCCATCAATTGGATAATACAGAGCATAGCGTACCGTTTCTCGCTCTTCAATATGCAGATAAGCAATCGCATTGCCATCTTGTATCGTGAGAACCACTGCATTACGAGCGCGGTTACGAACGCTTCCTTTAACTTCATATGTAACCAATGATACTTCACAAATATCCCCAACACTCAAGTCCATCGGGCTTTTTTCAACTTTAGCCGGTTCTGGCTTTGATACGAGGTTTGTAAGTCTTTTCCACAATCCCATCGTCACTCTTCCTTTCGTGATCTTTTATAATGAAGCTGAAATAATCAATGCACCTACAATTTGCAATGCTCCGCCAAGTAAACCGTAACCGATTTGACCTTGCTTGGTGCCTTCATCTAGATCAAGACCCATCATTTGTTTCAATAAGAAGCGTACGATTAATTCTAAGATTAATAAGATTACAAATGATACCACAGACACAAGAACAGCTTCGCCAAGACTCCATGATGTACCGATCGCTACCGATAAGATATACCCTTGAGCAAATAACTTCATAACCAAACGAGTTGCGACTGCATTATTTCCTGCTTTAATTTCTGCAATATCTTTGTACTTGGTAAATAAGGAATCGACATACATCAAAACAAATAAAAGTACTGCTCCTACTGCTGTCCATACCGCGATTGACCCTAAAATGTTCCAACTCATACTAGACATCCTCCACATATTCAACATTGTAAAACTATTTGTAGCGTATTAAAGCATGTACTATTTTCGGCATATCAATTAACATCATCAACCAATCACGTTTCATCAAAAATCCATACAAAAAGCGAAGGAGAACAAGCTGTATCGTTCCGACCTTCGCTTTGTAATAAGATATAAGAATAGCCTAATTTATATTGGGATGAAATTAAGATTTGTTTTCGTATTGTTTCATCAATGCTGCTAATTCATCTTCAACAGCTTTGTCTTTACCGAGCGATGCGAACTCATCATCTAGTGATTTGTTCTGACCATTCACTTCTTCACTCGCTTGTGCTTGAGCTTCCATTTGTAGCATTTTTTCTTCCATACGTTTCAAGCCAGATGTTGCAGAATCAGAGCTAAATTCGCTCATCGCATGATTGATTTCTTTTTGCGCTTTGGCTGCTTGATAACGAGCGATTAATGTATCGCGTTTGTTTTTCATTTCAGTCAATTGCTTACGCATTTCATTTAATTTGGCACGAAGATTATCAGCAGAAGCTTTGTTTTGCTCATAGTTCGCTTTGAACTCATCACGTTTGGCTTCAGCATTTTTCTTTTCTTCTAGTGCACGACGAGCCAGATCAATATTTTGCGCTTGAGCAGCCATATGTGCTTGCTCTTCACGTTTTTTGACCAATGCTTCTTGCTCTTCGTACGATTGTTTGAAACGTTTCTCAATAGCGATCTGTGATGCAACAGCCTTCTCTGCATCTTCAAGGTCAGCAGACATATCACGAATATATTGATCTGTCATTTTAATAGGATCTTCTGCCTTCTCAATCAAAGCAAACACATTGGATAAAGTTAAATCACGTAATCTTTTGAAAATAGACATAAATAATTACCTCCAATTTAATAATTGATCACTATTGTCGTGTCAATGATAGATCATAATACGAAGCATGATATTTAACGTTTCAATAATTTGTAATTTGACCGCTATTCATCGTTCTATATTCTGACTATATGACTGCATATAAACACCAATAGGTTCCTTATACTACCTATTTTACGGGATTATGGGTCTTTCGTCTATATCACCCTGCTCATTGCAATCTATACATATAAAATTAAACATATTTGAAACTAAAAAAACACTCTCGGTCCATAAGACCAAGAGTGTTTTTATCTATATAGGCGTCAATCACACCGAGATGGGTTGGCTATGGGCATAACCGAATATCTCATTAGTAGTGAACGCTATCTTACATCGATTTTGTTAACGTAATTGAACCATCTGCTTTGTTCCATTTTACGTCCCAACCTAATAATTCAGTAATCGAACGTAAAGGTACTAGTGTTCTACCATCGCTATTCACCATAGCATTTGCACTTAACATTTTAGTAGTTCCATTTACATCTACTTTTTTATTATTAATCCAGAATTTCATTGTATCGCTACCTGCCATTACTGTTACTTGACCGGCAGATTTATTCCAGCTTACTTTAGCACCGATTCCTTCACCCAGGTAACGAAGTGGGATATACGTTGTGCCATTTTTAACAACTGGAGCTGTATCCATCATCGTTGTTTTGTCACCAATTTTGAGCTGTTTGCTATTCAACTTCATCCATACCATCATCATTGAATCATTCGATGTTGTAGGAGCTGTAGTTGTTGGTTGTGTTGGTGTTTGAGTGGTTGGCGCTGTAGGCATAGGTGTTGTTGCTGCTGTTTTAAATTTATCTGGATATTGCGTTACGATCGCACCACCCAATGCTTTACCAATACCGAACATCGTTTTGTATCCTTCACGATCTGCTGTATATGCACCTGCATAGTTTTTAGCTGCATATTGATCGATCACAGATTGCACTTGATCTTCATGTGTACGTAATGCTGCTAATGCTGCATCTGCTGGCAAGTTGTTTGCTGTAGCTGTACCTAAAAATGTAGAGAATTCTTTGGTGAAGTCAGTAATACGATCTTTGACAGCTTGTAAAGAAGTTTGGTTATTTGATTTGAGTGCATCTACATAATCGCTTTGTGCTTTGATATGATTGGTCACCCAAATTTTTTCAAATTGGTTAGCACCTTCTGCACCATAGATTGATGAAATAGCTGCTTTAAAGTCTGCTGTATTGCCTGCTTCAGCTGCGATTAATGCATCAGAATCAGGTTCGCCGTTATATTGTTTTTGCATTTGCAATACAGATAATGCAAAGTGTTCTGCTGCTAGATGATTAAGTGCTGAACGTAAATCTGCTGCTGGTGTGTCGACAGAAGTGTTATCGAATTTAGAAGGGAATTGAGTTACAATCGCACCTGATAACGCTTTACTTACGGTAAACATCGTTTCCAAACCTTCACGATATTCGGTGTAAGCACCTGTATAATCACCAGCTACATATTTTTCAAATACATCTTGTACTTGATCTTCATGGAGACGTAGAGCATTTTCAGCGGTTTGTTCAGGTAATTTACCGCCTGTTGCTGTAGATAAGAATTTGGCAAATTCATCTACAAATCCTTGTACTTTCGCTTCTGCGGCTTTGATTGCATCTTCATTTTTCATTTTAGTCGCTTTTACCAATTCATCAGTGTATTGATTATGAGCGCGGAAGATTCTTTCGAATTCCGCTGCGCCTTCTTTACCATACAAAGACTCAATAGCAGGTTGCATATCTAATGCATTTTTATCCAATGCGTCTAACGCTTGTGCAGCATCAGGAGCACCTTCATATGCTTTGGTCATCGCTACAACAGCTAGCGCAAAATGTTCAGATAATAGATAATCAAGATCCGAACGAAGGTCTGCTGCTTTGGTGCTGACAGTTGGCATTGATGCTGAAGTCGCATCTGCGGCAAAAGCACCTGTAGTGGGAACTAACAAAGATAAGCTAAGTACCGGCACTATTAATTTTTTCATTTTCATCATCAAAACTCCTTTATGTGTTTGTTTTAGTTTTTGTTGTCGTCCTTACACAGATGAACGGAAGAGATTCATTTTTGGATCACTTTGTTATTTTAATTTTTAGAAATGCATTTCAAAAATAGAGCATTTCACGAATCGAATGTCAGCCTATGTACGATGCATTCCACTACTATTTTTGAGCAAAAAAAGAGCCTGTATCCCTTGATGTACAAAGGGTACAGGCTTTTTAAAATGATGACTTATAATTCGTTATTCTTTTTCTACATAACCGTTATCTAGCGTCAAAAAATTTATTATTATTGTTCAAAAAATACAATGACATGGTAATCAATATTTTGGTAAATATACATATTTAAGTATAATTATCTATGATATCCACGTGCATATTGTACCGGAACTTCTGCTTCTAATTGAAGTTCTTTGGCAGCATGAGTTGCCCAGTATGGATCACGTAACATAGCTCGACCTACTGCTACAAGATCAGCTTGATCGTTTTCGATCACTTTTTCAGCAACTTCATACTCATCCAAAAGACCTACCGCAATCACAGGCATATTTAACGCTTTTTTGATATGAGTTGCTAATTCTACTTGATATCCCGGACCTACTTGCATACCACCTGAACCAACAGGGCCTTCACCACCAGAAGAAATATGCATCATATCTACTCCTGCTTCTTGGTAACGACGGCAAACGTCAGTAATATAATCGATACCGTATCCACCATCAACGTATTCACGTGCAGATACACGCATAATTACAGCCATCTCAGCAGGAACAACTTCACGAATGGCTTCTACTACACGTACACCAAACAATGCAAGATCTTGACCATATTCGTCTTGACGTTGATTGACAAGTGGAGAATGGAATTGATGAATCAAATAACCATGAGCTCCATGCACTTCTACAGTATCAAATCCAGCTTCTACAGCACGACGTGCACCTTGACGATACGCTTCGATCAGTTCTTCAACTTCTGCTGTTGTCAGTTCATGAGGTGTTTTGTAACCATCTCCATCATAACGAACAGCCGAAGGTGCCACCGGCGGATTAGCATCTTCTGCTTTGCGTCCAGCATGACCTAATTGAATACCGATCTTCGCTCCATATTGATGTACTCCATCAACAATTTTGCGATAAGCAGGAATAAAAGAATCGTCCCAGATTCCTGTATCGTTGTCTGTAATTCGTCCGTCTGGATGTACAGCAGTCATTTCAACAATAATAAGTCCTGTACCGCCTACAGCGCGGCTAATATAGTGAACGTTATGCCAATCATTTGGCATACCGTCTTTAGTATCTACAGAATATTGACACATCGGGGGCATAACTACCCGATTTTTAAGCTCTAAATTTTTGAATGTGTATGGTGTAAATAGATTGGTCATTATTTTCCCTCCAACAGTATATGATGATCTGTATTATGCCAAATTTATCGTAATAAATAATAACATACTTATTATTATATACTAAAATGAACACAACAAAACATCGCAAAAGACATATTAGCTATTTTCACTAAATCTTCATAAAGTTGTCCCAACAAATAATTGATATCATCATTACGAGAAGCTTCTGTATTTCTTATTTCTATGCTGAACAGAAAAAAGAGCTGATAAATATATCAGCTCTTTTTCGTATGCTTATTTTCACCTTATTTATTAGGTTACAGTTGATTGATTTATAATACTTTGCTCAAGAAGTCTTGGGTACGTGGATGGCTTGGAGCCCCGAATACTTCTTCCGGTGTACCTTGCTCTACAATTTGCCCTGCATCCATAAAAATAATACGGTCGCCCACTTCACGCGCAAAGTTCATTTCATGGGTAACTATGACCATCGTCATGCCTTCATGAGCAAGCTTCTGCATTACTTCTAGCACTTCACCAACCATCTCAGGATCCAGTGCTGATGTAGGTTCATCGAACAACATCACATGCGGTTGCATCGCCAGTGCACGTGCAATCGCAATACGTTGCTTTTGTCCACCAGATAACTGACTTGGGTAAGCATTGTATTTATCTGCTAACCCTACCGTGTGTAACAGATCTTCTGCGATTTTATTAGCCGCATTGGTATTCATTTTTTTCACTTTGATCGGTGCGATCGTTAGATTTTGTAATACCGTTTTGTGTGGAAAAAGGTTAAAGTGCTGGAACACCATTCCCATTTTTTTACGAGTATTATCAATATCATGCTTACGCGCTGTAATTAATTCATTTTCAAAATGAATCTCGCCTGCGGTCGGTTGCTCTAACAAGTTGAGACAGCGTAAAAATGTACTTTTACCCGATCCACTCGGTCCAATAATAACAACCACTTCACCTTGAGCGATATCCATATCGATGCCAGTTAATACTTCATTTTTGCCATATGACTTTTTAAGACCTTTAACGTTGATCACTTGCACTCAACCTCCGTTCTACAATACCTAGTAGTTTGGACAATATAAATGTCATAACAAAGTAAATCGCTGCCGCAATAATCAACGGGCTCAATGCAGAATACGTAATACTACGAACTGCTTGTGCCTGGAACATCAAGTCAGCTACTCCGATAAAGGAAACGATTGATGATTCTTTGATAATGACGACAAATTCATTACCGATCGCTGGCAATACACTTTTGATCGCTTGTGGAATAATGATATGACGCATTGTTGCACCATAAGACATACCTAGTGAACGTGCTGCTTCTGTCTGTCCACGATCCACGCCTTGAATACCTGCACGGAAAATTTCAGCTAGATAAGCCGAACTATTAATAGATAATGTGATAATACCAGATTCTAAGACGGTAAAGTTAATATTAAATGCTTGCGCGATACCGTAGTGAATAATCAACAATTGAACAAGCATCGGTGTACCACGCAAAATCTCAATATAGGTCATCGCTAACCAGCGGAATACAGAGATTTGTGATAAACGTAACAATGATACAATCAATCCAATAATAAATCCGAACAATACACCCATAGCCGATAAGAACAATGTGTATTGAATACCTTGCCAGTAGTAACTGCGGTAATCCCAGAAAATTTGGAAAATATTCGGCTTCGGTTTATCTTTGATTTGCTCTGCTGTTTCACCATCAGTTTCACCTGAATTAAGCTTGAAAGCTGCTTCTACGAATTTATCAATTTCATCATTAGCTTTGAGTTCTGCTAATGTTTTGTTAATTTGACCTAGTAATTCAGTATTTCCTTTTTGTACAGCAATCGCCATTGGTGTATCGCTGTCTGGAATTTGAATATCGGTGATTGCAAGATCAGGATGATTAAGCACCTGACCTTCTGCTACAGGGCCTTCCATCACTGCTGCATCTACACGATTCGATTCCAACTGCAACATAATATCAGATACTTTATCAACTGGAGATAACTTAGCTCCTTGAATACCTTCTGCGATATCTTGTTGAATTGAACCTCTTTGTACACCGATCGCAGCCCCTTTCAGGCTATCCATCGTTTTATATTTTGTTTTGTCTTCTGCACGAGTTACAATCACTTGACGAGAAATATAATACGTATCTGAGAAATCTACATTTTGACGACGTTCGTCTGTAGGTGTCATCCCTGAAATAATCATATCAATCCGGCCGCTATCTAGCGCGGGTAACAAACTGTCAAACGCAATATCTTGAATTTGCAGTTCTGCTCCCATATCAGCAGCGACTCGCTTAGCGATCTCAATATCTGATCCTACAATCTCATCTTTGCCATTTATATTTTTACGAAATTCATAAGGTGCAAAATCTGCACTTAAACCTACAACTACTTTTTTACCTGTGTCTTGTGCAGCCGATGCTATCGGTGCTACTGCTAAAAATACAATTAGCACACTAAAGCAAACCGCAAATAACGATTTACATACTTTCAATTTTTTATCCCCTTCCATATTATACACGTAGACTTGACCAGTCTACCGGATCGAAGTAAGTTGACCTACAATCATATCCATTACAGAAACCTTATTAAAAAGTCTAACCGGGTTATTATAAATGAATATGTATGATTATTCAATCATTTTATCGTAAGTTTAGTTCCACTTTATGATATACTACTTTGGTCGAAACATTATATGATAACTTCTAAAGGAGACGATACTATTGTCTATTACATCCAACCTCAAATCACAAATAGCAACAACGATTGACCAACATGCTGAACGTTTCAAAGCAGTTTCTACATATATAGGAGATAATCCTGAACTAGGTAATGAAGAGTTCAAAGCATCTGCCAGATTAAAAGAAGAATTGCTATTCCATAACTTTACTATTGAAGCTCCTGTATTAGGGATCGAGACTGCATTTATTGCTACTTACACTGCTCAAAAGTCAGGACCTGTTGTCGCATTGTTATGCGAATATGATGCGTTACCTGAAATTGGACACGCTTGCGGTCATCATCTCATCTGTATGATGAGTGTTAGTGCAGCAGTAGGATTAAAAGCTGTAGTTGATGAGTACGGTGGCACGATTCGAGTCTATGGTACACCAGCAGAAGAAACACGTGGTGCTAAAGTGCCGATGGCAGAAGCTGGCTTGTTCGATGATTGTGATTTTGCGATGATGGCACATCCTTATTATGCCTATGAAGAATCAGGTATTTCTTTAGCGATGGATGCTTTGCAATTTGAATACTTTGGCAAATCTGCTCACGCCGCAGCTAGCCCGCAACACGGTATCAATGCACTAGATAGTGTTTTGCAATTGTTTAATGGAATCAATGCTCTTCGTCAACAGACACGAAGTGATACGCGGATTCATGGCATTATTAATCAAGGCGGAGTAGCTGCTAATATTATACCGGACTACGCTTCTGCTCAATTTTATATTCGTTCTGCTAGTCGTGAATATACCAATGAACTTGTAGAAAAAGTAAAACGTATTGCTGAAGGATCTGCTTTGCAAACAGGATGTACTTTAAAAGTGTCGAATTATGAATATTCGTATGATGAATTAATTACCAATACTACGTTATCCGAGGTATTTACTAATAATCTGGTCTCACATGGAGTAGCACGCTCTGATATTCATAGTGGCAAAGACGCTGGGTCACTTGATCTGGGAAATGTATCCACACACTGCCCTGCGATTCATCCTTATATTCAAGTCACTACAGAAAAGCATGAATTGCACAGTATTGGATTTCGTGATCGCGCCCAGCTACCTGAAGCATTAGATGCGATGATATTTGGAGGTAAGATTTTGGCAGAAACAGCGTATGATGTGATAAGCCAACCTGAACTATTACAACAGATTAAGCAAGAATTTGCAGCACGTTAAGATGTAATCATTTCCAGTCGGACTCTAACATTCTAATTAGCTATTATTTTATTCATTTAGCGATAATACTAGGTATCTGTCTGCTTAACTGTAATGCAAAAATGATTTTCGTATAGAGATCGTTTTCTACAAAATAACTTTATAATCGGCTGATTGTAAAAGACAGGAGTGGTTGTAAATGTCATTTGATCTTTTATTATTAATAGCTTTTATTATTGTGTTTATTGTTATGTTCCGTAGAATCGCTCGTAGACATCAAGGCGATTCCTGGTCAATCAAAGCGAATCAGCGCTTTTTCCGGTCTGCTGTTGCGGCACCGACATCGATTGTGCCTGCTGGTCATCCTTGTGTACCGTTAGTTCTTAGATTAGAAAATGCTTTGCCTGCTGATTATGCTCATCAATTAAGACAGCGTGTGATGACAGAACATCCCGATATGACAGAGGAAGAATGGAATTGGCGCTGGGTCGAAATGCGTCGCTACTTTTTGATCTGTGCGCTTTTCAATCAAATGCCGATGTTCAGCAGTAAAGTCGATGATATCTGGCATGAAATGTTGATGTTTACGCGTGAGTATCAGCAGTTCTGTGATCGTTTTTTTGGATATATGTTGCATCATTCTCCACATGGACAATCAGTATCACAGCCGGATCAACGGGCTTTATTTGACTGGGCGTACTCGCAACTGTTCCCAATTACTCGTCCTAACTCTAGATTGTGGAATGGATTTTTCAATTATCCGTTGGCACTTTCAACGATGAATAACTTATATTCTTTTAATGAGTATCGTATCGATCATAGTCTGTTTAACCGTCATACATTTAACCATATTCCTGAAGCCAAAACAGCCATTTTATATTTGAGCAAACAATTTCAGGATCACAATAAACAAGCATTGCAAAAAACACCACCGGCGCGGTATAACAAACAAAGTAAACATCATACCTACGATAACGGAAATTATACTTCGCCAAGTGATAATTATGGTCTGGGTCTGTCCGGTTGTGCTGCTGTATATTATTCGCAAAATGATGTACAACACTTCTGTCCGGCAGTTAATCAGTATTTGCCAGCAGATGTGCAGACGTTGCAATCGTATAATGCTAGTTCTTCTTGTGGTACAGGCTATATGTCTACAGACTCTGGTTCAGGACGATCAGGGCATCACAGTCATGGAAGCGATTCTTATGATTCTTCTCACAGTCATAGCGGAAACGATTCAAGCAGTAGTTCTTGCAGTAGTGATAGTTCTTGCAGTAGTTGTGGCGGTGGCGGAGGAGATTAAGTGCATTGATCTTGGGTATGAGCCGTACGTTGCATACAGACTGGGTCTGTATCTTTATTTGTGAGAGCGCTTTATAAAACATTTGTAGAAAATAAAAAATAAACAGATGATATGGTGGAGGATTATTGTATGGCTCGTTCTTTTTTTTCACGCTTGGAAGGCAACAGCCGCGGCTGTCTTGCCTTTGAACCTTTTTTTCTGATTCCATTTAGTATCGAATATCATAAGCCATCAAATTCCGCATAAACTCTAGTAAAATCGCAATTTTTTAAATTAGATTTTGTATATTTTATCATTGAATATCTAGCGCTGTCGGCACGAAATCGGCACGCGATTAGAGTAAATTTAATCCTATCTCTTTATATATTGCATTCTATTACTAGGATAGATTTGCTATAATTTATATTTTTTTATACTGATAAAGCCGTCTATTGTTCTATTAATAGAATTAACTCAACAAAACTTCAAAATAAAAAAAAGAAATTAACCAACTTACTAGTAATAAAAAGTAAGAAACAAAAAAGTCTGTTTCATAATAGAAGAGCTTTTAATATTCAATAAAGTACTTACAACTTTTACGAATTATTAAGACTCAGCTATTACAGATGTTATGACACTTCACAATGAGATTAATACGTACATTCAATTAAAGAAATAAAAACAACCCTTCCATTATGGAAGGGTCTCTTAATGTTCAGTAAAGTATTTAGAACCATCTTCTACTATAGGTTTATTAGTATCTGGTTGTTTAAGCATAAGAATAGATAATGGATCAGATCCATCCCATTGAATATATTCGTCTTCTACAAGTTGAATTAAGCTCGATTGTATTTGATCCCTAGATTTACCAGTACTACGTTGTAAAAATGCAAGGTTAGGTATCTGACGATGTTGAGCAAAGTGATTGTAGATGATTCTAAATAGTTTTCTTTCTGAATCTTGTAACATAGTGAATCCCCCTCCACTATGTATTATATACGAACTTGAGTTCTATTATATATTTAAGTTCAGATAAACACACTTAGGAAGGAGTGTATATTTTGAACAAAAAACTAAGTCACGAGACAACAGCAACTAAATATTTAAGAGAACAATATAAAGTAGGAAATTATTTCAATTTAAGATTTGGAGCAATTTCAAAAATCAAAACGTTCTCTTAAAAACAGAGTTAATACAAAAAGAAAGTTTTGAGAATCTTGGTAGTATATATTCTGAAACTGAAGAAAAATACGAATTTATGAAACAATTGGGTTTAATCATTACTGTAATAATATTTTTAATAACGACTTTATTTGGAACTCTTACATTCTATTTACAACAATCTATGAGGAATATTGATTGGACTCATGAAACAATAATTCTTGAACTAAAAGCTAAAGCTGATCTATTTGACAGCTCGGAATGGTTAAATGAACCTACTGATCTTTATAAAGCTGAATATGAACTTTATAACGAAAATTTATTGCAACAAGTAGCATCATTTAATGATCAATTAACTGTAGTTTACAAAATGTATTATAGATTAACTTTAACTATTTCAATTTTTTAGCAATATTATTTAGTTTAGTATAGCCTAAATATACATGGCTATGTAGCATACATTTTTACGTAAAAGAAGCATATAAACAAAAAGAAAAACTACATGACCAAAGATTAAAACTTCGTAAAGAAAGGCTTTCCCTTATGAAGTAGACTGTTATTTATTATATATAACAAATCAATATAAATACTTATCGTTATTTTTCTTTGAAGTATATATTGTATTTATGTTACATATATACTTTAAAAGCAAATAATCAGTCTCCCCAAAAATTTATTGCTTCAAACAAAAATTATAAGAAATATTTATCGTATATAGCAAATCTAGCTTAAAAAAACATACGTTCTCTATTAATACATACTTATACACTTATAATAGATTCAGGAGGGAGGTGATATCATGCTCTCTTTTTTGAATGAGATTATCCAATTAGTGATAGGAATAATTACTCTTATTACTGTTTGGAAAGCTCATAAGCTGAAAAAGACTCCAAAGCGGTTGGAGCGCTTTAGAGTCAAAAAGTAAACAGCAGAGCTGGCAATTTAATTGCCAGTTCTACATAAACAATTGTACAACAAAATAGTAAATCTGTAATACATAACGTACAAAGTATTTTATTTTTATTTAAAACAATTTAATTAGGTCTGTCTAAAGCCTAATTTTACTAGGTATTTTCAAATAAAAAATGTAATGCATAAAGTACACTTTTTATTTGCATGTACACATTAACAAACTTTTTATGCTATCGGAAGAGAAGGATCTTCATCTTGATGAACGTATATTTCTTTTTTAATCAACTCTTCTTTCTCAATAAATTTGTATACCATACATTTATCTTGAATAGGATTATCCCCTAATAAAAATTGATTGTTTTCATTCAGATGAAATATATACCATTTAGTAACTTCCGTGCCATTCCCAAATTTAATAAATAAAAGTTTTTCAACTCTTATCTCTTTTGTAATAAGAATTAAAGTATTCTCAAAAAGACGCAAGCATAAAGCACCAATAAAAATAAATAATAGTATTATTAAGATAATAAGAAATCTAAGTTCAATAAGTTTATTTATATCTATAATTTGCTTAACATCTTCTTCGTTTAAAGTAAATAATGATCCAGCAATAAGTGGGATAAGTGAGAAGCTGAACAAGTTATATAATAATAAAAATAAAGAAGCAATTTTTCTGTCAGCTTCTTCAAAATATTTCTTCAATCCTTGCTTAAAATAGATAATTGCATAAAAAATTGCTCCTATCAAAAGAATTGCTAATACAACAATTGTTATAATAATTAGCATGTATTTCAATTTCAAAATCATCAGTAGAACTGAACAATAAAACAATGTTGCAGAAATAAGAATAACTACAAATGTAGTCTTTGTAGCTTTTATAAAAAAATTCTTTTCTTTGCTGTACACTAATTTTTCGATTTTAGTAGATGTAAACATTGTTAAAAACCTTGAACGTCCTACAAAAAATAGTATCCCAATTATGAGACTTAATATTCCTCCAGGTAATACTTTGCTTAAAAGTAAAGTCTGTAATTCAACCATTATAATTATCTCCTTATGTATCTTTGTTTTTTACATAAGTAATAACGGCTTAAATCGAAAAATTGTTAATATTTTTTATAAGTTCTAAATATATGTATATCCCTAGAATAGTAAACATCTTGAATCTTTATATACTCTAACGTATACTTCTGGATCACTCCCCCATAATCAATAATCACATCTACTTCTATTTCTAATTCTTTCATTACATCTACTCTTACCTGGCTGATCACTGCTGCAAATAACTCTGCATCTGTTCTCAGTACTCTAAAAACGCTATGATCTATCAGCATCTACTCCTTTAATTTAAAAATAAAAAAGACTTTATTAGCTATATAAGCTAATAAAGTCCTTGGTTCTTCCAAGTAATATAGAATATGCTTTTTATTTTATTTACCTTTAGTCTCTTGGTTTAACACCTTCCAAATTACAGAAGGTACTCAACCAAAGTACTAAAAACCTATTAAATAATAGTTTTCCCAAAAAATAATAGCACTATCAAGAAAACCAAAGTACATAGAGCTATACGAAGTATGCTCTTCATTATGTGAAACACCTCCTTTACCTGAAGAGGTTATTAATAAGAGTACATTGAAAAAAGTAATAAAGCAATATGTAAAATGACTTGCTCATAAAGTTGAAATTCTTCACAAATTAATTAATAATATAGCATGATTGACCTAGTTCTTATATACTACAATTGGTAAAAATTATATTCTAAAGGGGAATTTAGAAAAATGAAGATTAAAATGAGCATTTTGGCATTTTGTGCAGTAGTAATGTTATCTGCTTGCGCTCCTACTGCACAACCAAAGGCGGTAGATCCTGCACAAAAAGAATTTAAGATTGGTGATACTGTCGATTTAGAAGGTTTTGAAACTACTGTAACTAAAGTTGAAAAATCAAAAGGTAGTGAATATGATAAACCTAGATCCGGCAACGAGTTTGTTATTGTACACATAGAACTAAAAAACAACAGTTCAAAACAAGTGTCTTATGATCCTTCCAATTACAAAATGTCCAATAGTAAAGGGCAAATTACAGATATAGCATCTACCATGGTAGATCAAGATACTTATTTATCGTATGGCGATTTAGCATCTGGCGGAAGTATAGAAGGAACATTAGCATTTGAGCAACCTAAGAATGATAAAAAGCTTCAATTACAATATACAGATTATACGGTCTATAAGGTCGCATATGAGACTTCTCTGAAAATTAATCTACAGTAATAAGAGAGGTATTATCAATGTTTGCAGTGGGTTTATTTGGTAGGATTTCAGAATAATCTGTGCAATAATCACCTTAATTGTCGGGGCATTGATGTTGCCCTTTCTAGTACAGAAACTTCTCAAATATGGACTTTAGCATTATTAACTTTAGTATTTAGTATAGTTAGTGCGGAAATGTCAAAAACAAAACCTAAATTAACTGGATGACTTATGCTAGCTAGTGGAATTGCTGGATTCATATGCATTTCCGTATTTTATCTTTTGCCAGGCGTTTTGCTGGTTATTGGTGGATTTATGGGAATTTTCTCTGAGAAGAAAAAAATGAAGTTGTTCTCTCGAGCGAATCTACAATATTATAAAAAAAGCCCTATCCGCTCTTAAGAGTAGATAAGGCTTTTTTAACTTAATTTAATTAGTAGCTTATAATTTCAAAACCCAAGTTAATAACCCACTATAAAAGTAAATATTTACATTTTTTAATTTTATATTTACTTTTAACATGATAATTCAAAAAAATAATTTAGAAATGAGGAAGAAATGTGCAAACCATTAGTGAAGGTGAAGATAGCAATGAATTATATCTCCAAAAAGAATTAGAACCATATATCAAAGGACTTATAAAGTGTATGGAGGTTGTTGGAATGGCTGTAGAAGCACACCCTCCTATAAAATTATCACAAACAAGTAGTTCTTTAAAAGTAGTTCAGACTTTACTTATAAAATCTACAAATGACATAAGATCCTTGTGGATTTTGGGAGCGAAAGGATACTCTATTCAAGCTGCAACTATTGCATCTTCATTATTTGAGTCTTCTATAATGATAAATTATATAGGTGATAATGACGATTTAGCTAACGAATGGATAAAACATACCAATCCCGCAGGTTTGCCTAAAAAATTAGGTGCTTATACAGAAAAAGTTTTCAAAAAATTGGTCACAGACTATGATTCTGCTACTAGAGAGCAGCTTGATGTATACGGAATATTATGTCGTGCTAAACATGGAAATCCAACGTTATTGAAAGTACATTACTATAAACTAGAAGATGATACAATTGTAGCCGATTATGGTCCTGAAAATGGCGAAGAATCTATAAAACTGACATGTTTTTCAATTGAAAATTCAATATCTTTTATGATGATAGCACTTGAATCCTTCATAAATAATCATCTTAGTAAATTTCAAATTGATTTTTCAAATCTGATTACAAAATTTGAAGAAACAAGATTATATTATGATGAGTTAGTCACAACATCAATTAAGCGCTGGGGTAAAACTGAATCAGATAATTAACCAAAAATAAAATCTTTTAAATTTAAAATTATACCCGTAGCAAATTTGCTACGGGTATATTAAACTTTTTTTGTCTCTGAACGGTCTTTCAAAACCATTTCAAATAATCCTGTTGCTGATAACCCAGCTAATCCACCTGCCCATAAGCTAATCAAATCTAAGTAGCTAAAGGGATATGCAGCCGTCCCAATTCCTAATCCAATTTACATTTTTCTGATTCATTAATGGCGGAGATACCCTTTCCACTACAATAATGTTATTAGAATTTATATGAATAATTATTTCTTTCATTAGATACTATTATTGATTTCAATAGAATATTAGCAAGAAATTATATATAGTACAGGACACTCAGTTGTATAGTAATTTATCTTGACCAAAATATAGTGAAATATTCAAAGAGTTTTCAACATTATACATGTAAAAATAAATAATAATTCTATAATTTTAATCAATATGACAAAAAACGACAATAATTTCTTTTTAAAAGTGTTATTATATCTTTTGTCCTAATTAATTGGGGAATTAAATAGGACTTTTGTTTTTTGAAAACTACAAATAGAACAAGGGGACTAGAAACATGAAGAAATTAAGTATTTTCTTATTGGCATTGATGCTAATCTTGTCGCAGCCAAGTTTTGCAAAGGCATCATCAACAGAATTGAAAGAGCATTGGGCAGCAGCTCTAATGGAGGATTGGATATCTAAAGGGATATTAAAAGGTTATGAAGATGGCAAAGTGCATCCAGATCGTTCAGTTACCAGAGCAGAATTTTTAAGTTTATTGCATAAAGGCTTCGATAATAGAAATATTTATGATACTTCTAATCTAAAAAATCAATTTAAAGATGTATCTTCGAAAAATTGGTATTATCAAGATGTTTTACAGGCTGTTCATGAAGGATTTATCAAAGGATATCCTAATAATACTTTTCAACCTAATAAAACGTTAACAAGGCAAGAAGCAGCCGTTATTTTGGCTAATAAATTGAATTTAAAAGAAGATAAGCTAGATCTTTTAAAAGAGTATACAGATTCTAACACTGTAGCTACATGGGCAAGTACCAGTTTTGCAGGAGTATTAAACCATGCTGTACTTACTGGATATCCAAACAAAACATTAATGCCTAAGAATCAGTTAACACGCGCAGAAGCTGTAACATTATTGGATAAGGCGATTACATATCAATCTTCTACAGTCAATCCAAAACCAATTGTAGATGAGACAACCACCGGTAGTCCATCAAGTGCTTTTACTAACTTTGGTGGAGGCGGTAGTAAAACAACATCAAAAGTTATCACTACTGTAGATCTCCAATTAGATTCGGATAAAGATGGTTTACCTGACTACATGGAAGAACTATTAGGCACAGATAAGAACAATCCTGATAGTGATGGAGATGGGCTGACAGATGGACAAGAAGTTAACAGAATTGGAACCAGTCCATTAAAAGCTGATACTAACGGCAATGGGATGAAAGATGGATTAGAAGATAATGATCATGATGGTTTGAATAATATTAGAGAAATGCAATTGAATACTGATCCAAACAATGAAGATTCAGATTTTGATGGATGGAATGATGGTCTTGAAATTCAGAGAGAAACCGATCCTTTAAAAGCTGATACAGACAATGATGGTTTAGATGATTCTATAGAAGAAAATTTTGGGATGAATCCTTTAAATTCTGATACTAATGGAAATGGAATTAAAGATGGTGATGAGACTGTGTTGTATAAAACAGAGATTGCTTCTTATGAGAGCGATCCTTATGTAACTCCATCGGTTAAAATCTCTTCTAAAGCAAAACAAGCTGATACCACTGTAATTACAAATGTTTATGGTGAAGATGCTTTTATCAATAAAAATATTCCTGGTTATATAGGAGCACCTTACGAATTTACTACAGATGTAAAGTTTGATACAGCAGAAATGACTTTTGAATATGACCCTAGTTTACAATCTAGTGATTTTGAACCTACAATCTTTTATTATAATAAAGAGAAACAGCTATTAGAAAAAGTGCCTAATCAGACGTATAATCCGGCTACTCATTCTGTAACTGCTATTGTAAAACATTTTAGTACTTACATTCTTTTGAATGGTCAAAAGTGGGATAAAGCTTGGGAAGAAAAAATGAAAGTACCTGAAACAACTAATGGCAATTTAGATATTGTATTTAGTATCGACACTTCTGGGAGTATGGTTGATAATGATCCAGACAATTTAAGATTAAAAGCAGTAAGTAATTTTGTTGATAAATTAGGTTCTAATGATAGAGCATCAATTTACCAATTCGATGATTATCCAGTTCGTAGAATTGCTTTAAGTTCTAATAAACAATCAGTGCAACAGGCAGTATACAGTGTTCACGGCGCTGGTGGAACTGATATTTATTACGCTTTAAGTCATGCTGTTAGAGAGATCAAAAATAATAGTAAACCAGAAAATACTAAAATTATCGTTCTTCTAACTGATGGTCAGGGAAATTCAAATAACAATCGAATCGATTCTGTTTTAGAAGAAGCCAAAGAACTGAATATCATTATTTATACTATTGGGTTAGGTGTACAAGCAGATAAAGATAATTTAACGCATATTGCTTATGGATCAGGTACGGGAGGAGAATATTTCTTTGCATCTTCGGCTGATGTAATAGATTTAGCATATGAAAATGTAGCAAAAGAAACTATTGATTTGGCTTTAGATACAGATCAGGATGGATTACCTGATTATTTTGAAATTAATGGCGTACGTCTCGGCAATGGTGAATGGATACATGGACTTGATCCGAAAAATGCAGATACTGACGGAGATGGATTATTCGATGGTGAAGAACTGAAATGGCTGCTAGATGATCAAAATACTGACTTAATCTATTTCACAATGAAATCTGATCCTACGAAGTACGACACAGATGGAGACAGTTTACATGATCGAATGGATGCTGAACCTCTAATTTATAATCTGACAGACCGTAATGCAACTTTAATGGCAGATCTAAGCTATGTAAATTTAGAATCCTCTCAAGGAAAAAATATGGAAGAACTACGAAATAACATCGACATAGATAATCGATTTAATATGTCATCATATGACTCTACTTCTCTTATTAATCCTAATCCCTACCTTGAGTTAGCTGGATGGAAAATTATCAAAGCACAACATCATGACCAAGATAATAGTGGATTTGCTGCTGTAGCTCTAAAAAGAGGAAATACAATTGCTTTTGCTTTTAGAGGAACAGAGATGAAAGAAAGTAATGATCTGGTAGCAGATGCTGTGCTTTTTGTATCTAATAGCAACATGATGACTTATTATACTGAAGGTTTTGTAGCTAGTGTGCTCAAAGAAAATCCAAATGCTAAAGTTTATAGTATTGGGCATTCTTTAGGCGGTTTTCTTTCAAGTGTGATTTCATATGATCTAATATCGTTAAATACTAGCCGATCAGATGGAAATCAGCAGGCTTACAAAGTATTTAAAGAAAATAATTTTACATTTGTTAAAGGAAAAAACTTTAATCCTGCTCCATTATTCATAAGTGCACATTTGATTTCTATTGTAATGAACGGTGCACTTAAAAATGTTCCTTATTTACAAAATGCTATTCCTCTTGAAGAAGCTACAAAGCCGCAATATCAAGATCAAATCGATAATTATTGGATTGAAGGAGAGTTTTTAAGTTTGGTAACCTATTTTGGTGGAGGTGTAAGGATTGGAAAAGTATATCCTGCCTTTACTCCTAAATCTGGAAATGCAATTATTCAACCTACTATAGATATTGTGACAGGCATTATGACAGGAGCAGAAGAAGTTTTTAGTAGACATGGTATTAATAATTT
Source organism: Paenibacillus sp. KACC 21273 (assembly GCF_028736095.1). Lineage (NCBI taxonomy): Bacteria > Bacillati > Bacillota > Bacilli > Caryophanales > Paenibacillaceae > Paenibacillus > Paenibacillus sp. KACC 21273. The sequence continues at coordinate 2,474,880 of NZ_CP117876.1, read as the reverse complement.
TTATGAGCAATTTCCTAAAATAAATTAAATTATATGGAAAAGTTGGTTTCGATGAAGAATCCAACTTTTCCATATTGATAAGGTGATAATGATGAAACTAAAAAGAAGAGAATTAGCTATACTAACAGATGAACAATTACAAAATTGTATAATTTCTGAAATAGAAGTAGAAATATATATGCTCAATGAACTTGATCATACAGGGAGAATCATTGGCTACAGTGAAAGCTCTATTCAAACAGAAGTAGGAAGATACTTGAGAGAAATTTGTGAAATCAAAACTAAACAAAATTATTTGAAATTATTGTAATATTCTTAGAAAGGAATACTCAATTGTGATAGATAATAATGAGAGCTCAAATGACAACAATATCTTAAAACAAGATATTGAAAAGAGATTAAATAAGGTTAGAAATTTAGCAATAGAATCAAATAATTTAAAATTCTTAAAAATGGTATATAAAGTCGAGAAAAAAATAATAAAAATGAAATTAAAAAATAATCTAACACCTCTTAAATTAAATCATTATAATCATGAATTAATTAAGATTGAATTAAAACTTCATGATTATAATCAATATGGAAGTAGTAAAGAATACGCAATAATAGCTTACACAGTAGTATCAGCAGGAATAGCAACTATTTTAAGTAAAGCATATATAGTACAAGCTATAGAACATCTTAACGATCCGAAGTATATTGATGATAAAATATCCTTACAATTTAGTATAGGCCTTTCTAATTTAATGATAACATTGACTGCAGGAGCCATAGGATTTGTAACTTATGCATATGCACATTTATCACAAAACAGAGCACGATCTTCTGATAAATTGATATTAGCTATACTATTTCCTATAATATTATTAATAATATTTATTGATGTATCTCAATCATTTGAGTTATCACTCCCATCATTGTTATGTTTTGCAGTCGGTTATAATTTTCAAATTTTATTACTTTTTGCTAATAAAATTTTAGAAAAAGTAAAAGAAACTATTGAAAAGATTTAGATTATAAAATCTATATATAATTAGCTAAAAGGCTACTCTTAAAAAGAGTAGCCTTTTTATTTCAATAAATATATTATGTTCATGTTTTATTTATATTTTGTAAATCATCATGTTCTTTAATCCTCTCTTCCCTTTCTTTAGTAATTTGTATATTGGTTATTGTTATCTCAATATAATTTTTATTATCTATGAAGCCTAACACGTACACCTCTAGTTGTAGCTTTGGTCAGAACTGATGGCGTCACACCTTTTGGATGCTTAACCATATTTTTGAAAACTAATTTTATAACTATTGTACTTCTATTATTGAATCGTACAATGCTATATTTACTCTGTTATTACCACTACACCATCGATTCCAACACTAAATAGCGTTTTCGTTTCAGCATCAGTTTCTATTTCATGTCGTTTACCTTCTAATAAATTTAGTATTCCAGTATCTTGTTCATCTCCATTAATTTTTCTATATAGGTTTGATTCTCTAAAAAAATCAGCACTCTTAGCTAAATTATTTTGAATATTTTCTTCATACTCTTTTACATATATATTTAACAAATTATATATATCTTTCATTAGACCAATTTTTAAACCTTCACATGGAATTGTATATAAAATAAATGCTGTACCATTTAAAAATTTTTCTTCCCTCTCTTGGTCTGATAACATGCTTACTAGAAAATAATAATATTTAAAAACCATCTCATCCCCATCAACTGTGACCTTCTTTTTTTCGGCACCCTCTGGATCAATAACATCTAAATAAATTTGGTTAGGTATACCTGGTGTCTGATTTTTTTTTGTTACACGTACGGGGAGTTTGGCAAATGTAGATACAATAATTTTTTTCAAGTTAGAGCCTTTATATGTTTTCGATTGATTTGTTGAATATTTAAAATCAATCGAAGTAACATTTTTTAATTGTGTTTCAGCTTTTCTAATATAATCTATTTTTGAAAAATCGCTACTATCAAATGAACCTTTAGCTTCAATTAAATAAGATTGTCCACTTTTTGCTATACCCCACAAATCTGGACGCGATCTATTTCCTGGTCTGAGATTAGGTGTAATTGATTCGTTAGATAGATGCTCAGTAAATTTAATTTCAAGCTGAATCTGAGCATAGAGATGGGCAAAAATCATTCCGATGAAAAAGCCTACAGCACCTTTTTCACTACTCTCTAAAAATGATACGTTTTTAAATCGAAGATGTAGAGAACTTTTATCTATAAATGTATGAATTATATTCGTTTTCCAATTTAGAATTTCTTTCGGGAAATAGTTAGAATTATGATATTTATATGGTGATCCTACTGTAACTGCTGCAGCATACAAAGCATTTTTGGAAAAAGATAGTTGTTGATTATCTGCTCTAATATTTTTTTGTTCAAAGTCGGATAAACTATCAAAAAGTCTGTAAGTAATCATTACTATCCCTCTATTCAACAAGTATTTATTTTATCTTTGCCCTTTGTATTCAAACATGACAGAATGCTTAAGTAGATCTGCAGGATTAGGATACAACTGATACACTCTGTCAAGAAGGGTATTCGCATCTTCATTTGTCATATACTCTTCGATTTGCTTGCTACATGCTGATTTAATCAATTTCTCTGCTTCTGGATCTAGCCCAACAATGCGTGTTACATGCAGTATATTTGTAGTTCCATCGATAAGATACATTGGGACAAGATTATCTAGCTGTAGGAACATCTTGATTGTCTATAACTCTCTACCAATTACAGTTAATGTGCAATCATATACCAAAGGTGATCCAAGATAAGATGATAAACGTTACGTGATTCTCAATATAGATATGAATTCGAAGTAGATCCAACTTAAAATTTCTGATTTCTTTTTTAGAAGGATTCATCATATAACAGCGAATATGAAAAATCTTTCCTTTGATATTTGCAAAACTGTAATCTTGCTTTGGGTTAGGATTGATGAATAAAGAATTTTTTCTTAATTCTTCATTCATCAAGATAGATAATCCTTTCTTGCTCTTAAATTATAAAATCTGGTTCATAATATGAATTATTCTCATTTACTTGTTAAAAAATATAGTACTATCTTCACAATTCATTACTTTCAGTTAATAGTGTCCATTAAAATGTATAAGTTGAGAAGAATGAATTAACAAATATGAATTAGAATACCCTTTATTCATCATACTATATCCTCATTTTTTACATAAGTGTTTATGATTATCATTTTTAATTATATCAGGTTTTTAATACAAATTTTGCTTTAATCATTCTGGTTTGGAATACAAATCTCACCACAAACAGTAATACCTAAGTAATTAGTAAAACTGTATGCAAAATGGTATAATATCGTTTTTTTCGGGTCTTTTATTAGAGTCATCTACAACTTCAGCAATAGAATAAAAGCCCACCATTTCAGCGGTTAAAACATACAGAACAAAATCACACTCACCGCGCTGCTTTAGTTCTTCTTTCAAATGTTCCGGTTTCCACCAGGGAACCACTGGATTAAAATAATCCCTCTGTAATAGCGGAATAAGGTCTTCTCTCCATATACTGTTGTTGCAGGTTCCCCCTAGAAAAACTTTTTTCATCTCAGGATCCTCCATAGCATTTGTGGTAATACACCACTCAGTTGTGCGACTTTTCCATAGGCAAAGAAGGCCATTTATGGTTTCTAAACGGTCTTCTCTTTTCATTTGCGATCATCGCGATTAGCAGAAAAGTACATAAAAACGTTCCCACCATGGAAATGGAAATCATGGTTTCTGCTGATAGCTGACTAAAGTGGGTAGTGATAATAACGATGACGACTGCTAAACAAGGTCCAGTAGATTCTGCTTGTTGCATGTACAACTGTAACAAGTGTTCAGTGATCATCACTTTAGATTTTTACGATCATTGTTTGATCACACATAGAACTTTCTTCATATTGCCATTGCACCAAAAACTCATAGCTGATGTCTCCCATCAAAGAAACAGCAACATTTACTTGTTTCACCTTTCCCCGTACCCCAAATTGAGGATCCTCATCATCGTTCGTAATATGTTTAACAAGCTCATCGACTTGAATCGGAGGTACAACGGTATTCTTAATCGTCTTTTGAAGTTCTTTACGTTTCTCACTAAGAATTTGGTTAATAAAAGGGTTATCTTTTATTGATTCGATGGTCGTTGTAATATTTTGCAGTTGTTGTTGTAACCGTCTAATATATTGAGCTCATGATTCTTCAGTGTGAGGGATAAAAATTAGTGCTGTTCGGAATCCTTCTTCGTCTGAATGACTCTTTGGACAAACTGTCCTAATATTTGCCCATCCTGCCTGAAGATATAGTTGTACTACATCATCTAAATCTCTAAGATCTAGCTGACTTAATCGATCATTCTCAATCTCTATTTCAATTTGAGACATAGAGTTTTCTATAACAAGACGATGATTAATGTAGTTTATTAAGTCATTCTGGCTATCTATCGTTAATTCTTTTCTTTCTTGCAATACTTTTTCTATAGAGTATGGTTTAGCTTTTATTTCCGGTACACCCATAATATTCAGCTCCTATGAAATATGAAATGTAGACAGGTAAAGCCGTATCGATAGAAGATAATTCTTCGATACGGCTTTGATCAGTATTTAGTGAATATGAATAAGACGATAAATAACAGCGGCTGCTTCTGCGCGAGTAATAGGCGCTTTAGGCTTAAACGAACCATCAGGATATCCATAAAGAGTGCCTTGTTTGACTACTGTTTCTACATATGGTTTCGCCCATTTAATGATCTGATTTTGATCCTTAATGTAGGATTTACATCTGCAAGTAGTGGTAATCCATACGACACATTTGAAAGGATAATAGCTGCTTGTTCTCTTGGAATCTGCTGGTTAGGTGCATATTTAACGCTAGTCAATCCTTTTGTTACTCTATTATTAAGAGCAATAGCTAATTCTGTAGCTTACCAAGCATGGATATCCGGCTGCTATACTAATCACGTTGATTTGTGAAGCTTCTGTATACTGTTCTTTGCTTAAACGTTACATTTATGGACACTCTGACTGCCTCCTACAGCAATCGTTAATGCCACAAATCCTGTACCGACTCGCTTTAGTATTGTTGATTTCAAAACGCGTTACCCTTTTTGGTATATTCGTTTCCACCTCTTACGTTGTAATCACCCTTTCCAAAATGTATGCGTGACATTACCAACTATAATTTCACATTTTAAGCCGAATTCATGGATCATCATTTCTCTCTAAACGTAGAAATAAGTCATACTTAAACAGACCTACTTAAAACTAAAAAAACCACCCGGCGATAACTCGCTAAGTGGTTTTAATTTGGATTAATACTATATTAATCGATTTTTTTTCACTTGTAGTTCCTTTAGAGTAGTCATTTAGTATATTTTTGTATCCTATTTTAAAATATAATTTCTATACCTCTCTTATCAGTATAGTTAATGTGGAATTAGCTATTCTTTAATGATCTACTACTATGATTGGTATTTACTTATAATGTTCAATAAAACTCATACAGAAATCAAAAAAATCGCTCTCTTTAAGCAAATCTTTATATGAACAAAAATATTGATCCATTATTGTCTGATGTTGATCATTAAAGTTTCTTCTTTTTTCTTCTATAAACTGTGCAAGATTGGTCCATTTATGGTGTGCTGCAAGTCTTTCAAAAGCTAAAAATGACCCTAAAACATGGGATAGTGAGTATTCAATCCCAAACTTTTCGTTCAAGCATATTCGTTGCAAAATATAGCTTTCTAGGTTGTCTGGAATAGAAATATTTTCAAAAACGGCTGTTGGTTCTATCTCATCTAGTTCGTCAGACGATTTTTCCCCTACAGCAATTTGTTCTTCACACGATTTTAGCAACTCTTGCATTCTAGCATCGTGAAGTGGATGAATATAAATCCTACCGCAGAAGTAATATTCTTGATGATATTTAGCTCTAAATTCCAAATAGTATTGAAAGTAGCCGTAGATACACATATATAATTTTGAGGTTACATTACCACTATTCTCTAGTATACGTTCTTTTAGCGTAGGGAATTGAATACTGAAATCGCAAAGATGTACTAACTCATGAATAACTACTGATCTTATAAAAATTGTACCATCTGAACCTGAATAAAAGCCAAGTTTTTGCATGTTAATAAGAATGATATGTTGATTTTGTTGGCGATATTTTTCTGATTGTTCTTCTATAGGGATATATGTAGCATTAGGTGCATTGTTAGAATCGATTTTAGCTTGATGAATCTTCTTTAAATCTTCATAAAAGTACTCCGAGAAAATCAATCGTGCATTGATATCCTTTATCTTTGCACCTAAAATCCTGCTAATATAGTCCAAAGCAGGACGAGCATAGAACTTTAGAATCTCTTCATGAGACCAATCGATTAATCCACCTGATTCTATATCGATCGCTCCATATTTTGTCACTTCAGTCTTATAGCCCATTTGAATTCCCCTTGTACATTTTTTATATATTTTTTAATAGCATCTTAATAAGCTATACTAATTACTAAACTATAGTAATAATGATTACTAATACGATAATCAAAATTCAGGAGGCTCTACATGAATTCTCATTTAGATATGGCTATATCATTAAAAAACCATATGGACACTGTTATTCAGGAGGTTGAAAACTATTCAACATTGTTAATAAAGTTGTACCCTAATATACATGATGATAGTTTTTCTGGAAGTTCTAGCAATTATACAAATGAAGTCAAACTAGTACGTAGGGACCGTGATTTATATCAACAAAAACAAAAAATTAAAATGGCTTTTGATGGATTGGATTTTGAGCAAACTAAAATGATTCATGCCATAATGATTATCGGAAAATCACATGAAGAAATAGGCGAAGGTCCTAATATTGCAATTAAAAAAACATTTAATACAGTGATGGCCTTAGATAAAGAACAAAGTGTAGAAATGATGGTTTCAAAAATAGGAAACCTACACAATGATCTGGGTAAATATTTAAAAAACGGAATGTCGTTGCTTCATTTCTAACTTATCTTTGATCTTACTACACGATTAGAAAAAAATCATAAAAAAAAGCCCTACATAGCATATATGTAGGGTTTTTTTGATCAAATCTTATACTGTAATGGCATACGCTTTTGATAGTATGTCAAATAATGAATTCCTATCGATCGTAACGAATCGCAGTCTTCATCAAATCCATCTGCTATGGTTTGGGTATTATGAGCATCTGAGCCCAATACCAATATTTCTCCTCCAAGATCGACATAGCGCTTAATGATATCGTAACCCGGAATAGGAGAACCAATTTTACGACCCATTACTGTTCGATACCCGGACGTATTCACATCGAGGCCTTTTCCTTGATTCACGAGCATTCGCAGTGCTTCATCGATTAAATCGGTATAGTCATGATGAGCATAAGCCAAGGAATAGTATGGGTAAGGACTGTATCTTCGCAAGTAGCCGATATGACCGACTACATCAAAATCAGGAGTATTACGTGTCGATGCGACAACCTCCTGTAGATACTTCATGAGCTGTTTTTCAATATAAATAAAAGTATGCTTTTACATACACGTTTCTCTGTCGAAATGTAATCGCCTGATGCTCGATGGCATGCTGTGGAAAGTGAAAACCGGTGCGCCTTGAAGAGATTTGCCCGAACGGTTTGGGCCTTGGGAAACCGTGTACGGGTTTTACGCCTTGTTCGACGGACCGTTCAACTCGTTGATTTTCTTTTCAAATTCTGTGCGCAGCTTCTCTTGATCCTTCACTAATTTTTGAATAAGCTTAATCGCATCGCTGTTATAGTCATCTAGCATTAACAGCGTCACTTTGCCCACTTCCTTCTTAATATTGCTCTCTGCTTCTTCCAAGATCTTAAGAAGATTCGGAATCAATAAATTATTAGAGTCTTGCTTCGTCGGAGTGGCGATATTGAGCGCGTACATACCTCGACTTACCCTTTTGATTTTTCCATAGTGATTCAAGGTCTGCACGCTGCCAGCGAACACGCCGTCGGTAATGGGAATTTCAAGGGTATTGTCGACATGCGCTCTTATCTCCTTCCAGTTATATTCCTTTTCTGGATCAGAACTAAGCAGTTGAACAATCACGTCTTTCGTTTGTGCGCTGTGCGAAATTTCATTTGTCACAATTATGACCTCCGTGTTTCGAATTTTAAAACTTGTTTATACTTTGCATATTTTTACTATATAATCAAAGTTTTTAAATGTAAATACATAATTTTATAAAATGATCAATTTTTCTAATAAATTGAATTTAACATTAAAGTTTTAAAAAATTATAGATAATAATTCACTTGAAAATTTAGAGAATATTTTGGTCTAGAATGCATTAAAAAAGAAGTATTTAAGGGCTTCTCCTCAAAAAGTAATCCCTAAGTATACAGTTTGTTGATTTATTAGGCGCTAAGAAATAAAGAGCAATCATCTAATAAGAAACTCAAGTTATGATTGCTTTTTTTGAGTTATTGAATTACTTTCATCTTTACTAAACTGGTGGCTCGTATCCAGCAGCTCTTAAAGATTCCACAAATTAAGCTTGGTCTTCCTGCTTTTTAATCAGCTGATTACGCCCCGCCAGTCAATACGAATTTCACTACCATAAGCAAGATTCCTGCCACTGTATAGCGGCCTTCCTTCGTGTTCAGGAAATTCCTAAACCAACCTCCCATGCCTTTGATACTTCCCCAGCATTTACGGATCACGCTTTTAATTCTTTTCATCTTGTCTCCTCCTCTCCGCTTCTTCAAATTGCAATATAAGTTTCAGCAGTCATGGTCGAACATGAACGACGTAATTACTACATATTCCAAAGCTTTCGTCTTACTATCTGTTCATGTTCAAAGTAGAATAAATTACCGAAACACGATTTCAGGGTTTTAACTTTCAAGCTGAATAGGCATTTTTGAAGCTTAAACATCATATGTAAATGGATTTAATTTATTCACATTCGCTCGTCGTATCTTTCAACGCTCTATCCGTTGGGCAGCGCAGTCGACCCGTTGGCCGGATCCCGGCCGCTCCGCTGCAGTTCCATTCGCATGAAACAAAAAAGAACGGCTCACTATAGGAGCCATCCCTTCAACCTTCCTTGTAATATCGAATACACTGAGCGTATAAGCTTTGTAGCAAGTAGACGGCACCTTCTTTTAATCATCCAGAACACCTAAATCCACTATCGGGATTGAATTTGATTCGTCTCGTTTGTCATCCTTTATGCTATCCCTGACCAACTTCTCACTATAAGAAAGCCCGTCATTTTTTTGTATTTCATTAGCTCTTTGTTCTTTACTGGTATTGCGTTCAATTTTCCTTTCTAATACCTCTCTCCCATAAATGAGTAAGAAGGTATGAGTAGGACCATCCTTAACATATTGTTTACGATAAATAAGATTTTTATTCTGCAATTCAGATATCCAGCGACTTATAGTTCTACTAGAAACATTAAAATATTCTGATGTTTTTTCTATGCCTACCCATGTCTCGCCAGTGTAATTCCCAGAGTAAAATGTAAGATAAATATATAATTTCATAGCGCCACCACTTAAATCTCGTAACAAGAAGCTGTCCATCATTGGTTTAAATATTGGAACATAACTAAAATTCTCTAACATTTCTTTTTTCCATTTTTCGTATGTTTTATGAGAATACTCACGATCACTCTTCTTTTGTTTTTCTTTAAATAATTCAACTGCTTTTTCACGCTTACTTTTTTCCATGTTTCCATCCTTCCAGCTTTATAATTGACAAAAATGTCTCCCTATCTATACGTAGTATAGGTTTCAAAGGCCTCTTTATTTTAGAGTATTTTCCTTATTAAGATGTTATAGCAGTATAACTCCTTCCTTACACAATCTTTTGATTTATGTTTTAAATTTTATTCACCTTCTACTTTTCGATTAGTTCTTAAAATATAATAATTTAATCGAATATGATTTCAGGGTTTTCATTTCCAAGCTGAAGAAGCTATTTTTGTGTCTACTATTAGATTATTTGTAATAGCATCTTAATCATTTTATTGATCTAAAGTACATTTTTATAAGCAAAGAAGCATTAATGATTGAGTGAACTCATCGTTAATGCTTCTTTTGCAGATGAAAATTTTGTGAATTAAATGTTTATTTTTTATTTTGACTCCAATATTGTGTTAAGATACTTAATGCTTCTGGACGATGTTCTTCCATAGCTTGCGACCAACTTATACCAGTATCAGTAGAAAAAGCTGCCATGGCATCAATCAACTTTGAAACTTGGCTATTCATAAGTACATAGCCATCCTTACTTATTAATTTTTCGACTTGTGCTTCTTGACTTACATCCCAATTTTCGACTGTTAGCATATCACTGCTATTTCGCAATTGGATCTTCAAATCTGCTACTTGTTTAGATAAAAGAAGATCTTCATAATTCATATCTAGCTTTATGCTATCTTGGTTACCTTTTGTACTATCACTTTCAATGATTATATCTTGTCCAGATCCTACTTGAAATAAGTACGTATCATCACCTTGGCCTCCATATAATCGGTCGTTTCCTAGCCCACCATCGAGAATATCTTTTCCAGCATTACCGAACAACTGGTCATTTCCTTCTAAACCATACATAAAATCATTGAGTTCATCTCTTCCATACAATGTTTCATCACCGGTGGATCCTCGTGTAATAACATGTTCTTCTAATTTAGCTTGATCCCAAATGACTCCATTTGCAAATAAGACTTTCTCAATTTGATAAGCATATACACCTTGCTCATCTTTGGAAAAATAAGAACCAATAGTGAGTTGATCTGTTGTTCCTAGAATATGAAGTACTAGACTACCATTATCCTGAAGAATCTCTATTTGTTCTGGATTAACCAATAGTTGAATGCTGTCTTGATCTTGCAGGGTACTATTTCCATCGTATATTAAATCTTGGCCATATCCACTACCAAAGATATACGTATCACTTCCACGATTTCCATACAACTGATCGTTTCCAATACCGCCATCCAGAGTATCATTACTAATACTACCGTATAATATATCGTTACCTGCTAAGCCTTCCATAAGATTATTAAGATCACTACGACCATATAAATTATCTGCTGTTGTAGTACCTCGAGTGATCACTCGCTCTTCAAGTTTTAATTGATTCCAAACTGTTCCATCTGAAAAAGTTAATTGATCTATCTTATGAATAAATTGTCCTTTTTCATTTTGATCAAAATAGGAGCTGATAGTAAGTCGATCTGTAGTTCCTTTGATCTGTATCACTAAACTATTATTATTTTGTAATACTTCAATCTCATTTGGTTTTACTAGCAACTGTACAATATTGATCTCATTGGTTAAAGTTTGACTTTCAAATAATAAATCTTGGCCGTATCCTCGACCAAATATATAGGTGTCTTGTCCTGAACTCCCATAAAGTTCGTCGTTTCCTTCCCCACCATCAAGTACATCACGACCCATGTTCCCGTATAGCTGATCGTTTCCTCCAAGACCTTCTAACCAGTTGTTGAGATCATTACGCCCATATAGTACATCTGTTTCTATCGTACCACGAGTAATCACATGTTCTTCCAGTTTGGTTTGATTCCAAATCGATCCATCTGAAAAAAGTACTTGTTCTACTTTGTTTGGATATTTTCCCTTTTCATCTTGATAAAAATAAGAACCTACAGTTAACTGATCAGTTGTTCCTTTAATTTGAAAAATAAGATTTCCATTATTCTGTAAAATGTCAACTTCGCTTGGTTTAACAAGTAATTTTATAGTATCTATATCATCATCGGAGGCGTTACCATCATAGATAAAGTCTTTTCCATACCCTTTTCCAAAAATATAAGTATCGCTTCCTCGATTACCGTACAATTCGTCGTTTCCTGCACCACCGTCAAGAATATCAGCCCCTGCTTCTCCATACAAGGTATCCCTGTCATCTCCACCAGTCAGTACATCATCACCATTACCACCAAATAATTGGTCTATTCCTGACTTACCGTCTAGTACATCATTACTTTCTCCACCAATTAATACATCATTTAAGTTAACAATTTCTTCTATTTTGGTCTGATTCCATACGGTACCATTTGAGAAAATGATTTGTTCAATTTTATGACTATATTGGCCAGCTGACTCTAAAGTAAAATAATTATCTACTCGCAAAGTATCAGTTGTATCAATAAAGCGTAAAACTAGATCATTAGACTCGCGAATTAATTCAATATCAGTTGGATTGACAGAAAGCTTGATTTTATCCATTTTTCCAGTAGTAGTGTCTGATTCAAATATCGTATCTTGACCATATCCTTTAGAGAAGATATACGTATCATTGCCAGTACCACCAAACAGACTATCATTTCCAACCCCACCATCAAGAATATCGGCGTCTGCTCCTCCTTCTAAACGATCATTCCCAAATCCGCCATATAAAGTATCCACACCTGCTTCACCATATAAAGTATCATTACCTTGTTGCCCATACAAAATGTCATTTCCAGCTTGACCATACATGTAATCGCCAATTTTATCTTGGCCATACAAAATATCACTACTGTTGGTACCACGAGTCATGACCTGTTCTTCTAACTGTGTTTGGTTCCAGACCGTGCCATCTGCAAATGTTACTCTTTCAATTGCCTGAGAATAGGGATCTTTTACAGTGCCGGTTTCTTTAGCAAAATACTGTTGAACGGTAATTTGATCTCCTGTGTCTTTAATCACAACTATCAAGTTATTCGCATTTTGCAAGACCTCAATCTCGTCTGGATCAACAAGTAGTCGAAGGGTATCTACTCCTGCACCCGTATTATCCAAATCTATAATAATGTCTTGACCATATCCTCGACCAAAAACATACGTATCAGAACCACTATAGCTAGTACTGCCATAACCATCAGATAATCTATTTCCGTATAACATGTCATTTCCTGATCCACCATCTAAGAGGTCATCCCCTGCTCCTCCATAAAGATTGTCATTTCCTCCGCCACCGAACAGTTGATCGTTGTTCTTACTACCCCTTATCTCATCATTACCTAGTAAACCATACATGTAATTATTCACTTTTTCCTGCCCATACAAACTCTCACTGCTGTTGGTGCCACGAGTCATGACCTGTTCTTCTAATTGTGTTTGGTTCCAGACCGTACCATCTGCAAATGTTACTCTTTCAATTGCCTGAGAATAGGGATCTTTTACAGTGCCGGTTTCTTTAGCAAAATACTGTTGAACAGTAATTTGATCTCCTGTGTCTTTAATCACAACTATCAAGTTATTCGCATTTTGCAAGACCTCAATCTCGTCTGGATCAACAAGTAGTCGAAGGGTATCTACTCCTGCACCCGTATTATCCAAATCTATAATAGTATCTTGACCATATCCTCGACCAAAAACATACGTATCGGAACCACTATAGCTAGTACTGCCATAACCATCAGATAATCTATTTCCGTATAACATGTCGTTTCCTGATCCACCATCTAAGAGGTCATCCCCTGCTCCTCCATAAAGATTGTCATTTCCTCCGCCACCGAACAGTTGATCGTTGTTCTTACTACCCCTTATCTCATCATTACCTAGTAAACCATACATGTAATTATTCACTTTTTCCTGCCCATACAAACTCTCACTGCTGTTGGTGCCACGAGTCATGACCTGTTCTTCTAACTGTGTTTGGTTCCAGACCGTACCATCTGCAAATGTTACTCTTTCAATTGCTTGAGAATAGGGATCTTTTACAGTGCCGGTTTCTTTAGCAAAATACTGTTGAACAGTAATTTGATCTCCTGTGTCTTTAATCACAACTATCAAGTTATTCGCATTTTGCAAGACCTCAATCTCGTCTGGATCAACAAGTAGTCGAAGGGTATCTACTCCTGCACCCGTATTATCCAAATCTATAATAGTATCTTGACCATATCCTCGACCAAAAACATACTTATCAGAACCACTATAGCTAGTACTGCCATAACCATTGGATAGTGTGTTTCCATATAACATGTCATTTCCTGATCCACCATCTAAGAGGTCATCCCCTGCTCCTCCATAAAGATTGTCATTTCCTCCGCCACCGAACAGTTGATCGTTGTTCTTACTACCTCTTATCTCATCATTACCTAGTAAACCATACATGTAATTATTCACTTTTTCCTGCCCATACAAACTCTCACTGCTGTTGGTGCCACGAGTCATGACCTGTTCTTCTAACTGTGTTTGGTTCCAGACCGTACCATCTGCAAATGTTACTCTTTCAATTGCCTGAGAATAGGGATCTTTTACAGTGCCGGTTTCTTTAGCAAAATACTGTTGAATGGTAATTTGATCTCCTGTGTCTTTAATCACAACTATCAAGTTATTCGCATTTTGCAAGACCTCAATCTCGTCTGGATCAACAAGTAGTCGAAGGGTATCTACTCCTGCACCCGTATTATCCAAATCTATAATAGTATCTTGACCATATCCTCGACCAAAAACATACGTATCAGAACCACTATAGTTAATACTACTAGAACCATCAGATGATCTATTTCCGTATAACATGTCATCTCCTGATCCACCATCTAGAACATCGTTTCCTGCTCCTCCGTAAAGATTGTCATTCCCTGCATCTCCATAAATTTTATCATTTCCAAACTGTCCAATTAAGTTATCATGTCCGGCTAAACCAAAAATATTATCATTTAATATAGTTCCATATAAAGTTTCACCATTTCCAGTTCCGCGATTAATAACGTATCGTTCTATATCGTTTTTATACCATGTAGTTCCATCTTTAAAAATAACTCTTTCAATTTGTGCATTTGGATTATCTACATCCATTTTAAAATAAGATACTATACTGATCCGATCTTCTGTTCCTTTTATACTTAAAGTAAGAGTAGTAAAATCTGCAATTACTTCGATTTCGTCTGGATTAACGAGCATCTTTATTGTGTCTATTACTCCAGGAGTAGAATCATAGTCATCTATTGTGTCACTACCATAACCTCTACCAAATATATAAGTATCTGCTCCGCTATGACCTTCTACCCGACCAATAGAATAATTATCATTACCACGTAAATAATCATTTCCTGCTCCGCCATCTAAGATATCGTTTCCGCCACTAGCCATAATGAGGTCATCACCTGATCCTCCAACAAGTGTTTCGTCATTCATAGTACCCGTTATAATATTCTGAGAGTAGGCTTGAGAATTCTTAGCATTTTTTAATGTATACTCATAATCCCAAGTGGTTCCGTCTGAAAATCTAATTTTTTCTACACCATAGTATCTTTTAAGAAAATGATTATTTATCGTTAATTGATCGTTAGTTCCTTTTATTTTTAGGATTAATGAATAACTATAATTAATTAATTCAATATCATCAGGAGAGACATCACTATTGAACTCTACAATATCTTGGGAGATTACAGTTTCATTATCTGTTACAATATCATTTCCGTATCCACGCCCAAAACGAAAAATATCATTTCCATATTCATCATTTAAAATATCGTTTCCAGTTCCTCCATCTAAGATATCATCTCCGGCATCCCCTCGAAGTAAATCATTTCCTTCAGAGCCGAATAATAAATCATTTCCGGTTCCGCCAGATAAGTCGTCTATTCCGGCTCCACCAACTAAAGTATCATGTCCCTCAGCTCCACTTAGCGTATCGTCTCCATCAAGTGCATTAATAAAATCACTTTTTGATGTACCTTGAAGTGTATCTGCATGGTTCGTTCCAATTATATTGTTTTGAACTATTCGTGCAATATACTCTTGATCCCAAAATGTACCATCTGAAAAAATAATATTTTCTACGACATATTTTTTATCTTGAAAGTAATTTTTAATACGAGTAATTCCCTTTTCTCCTTCTATTTGAATAAGTAAATCATCATTCATCATACTTAAATTCACTTGATTTGGAGAGACAGTATCTGCAAACTGCAAACGATCTAAATTTCCCGATGTCGTATCATCTTCATAGATCGTATTGAGACTATCTCCTCGATTAATCATATAGGTATCATTTCCAAGTCCGCCAAACAGAGCATTATTTCCTTGTTTGCCATCTAAAATATCATTTCCAGTACCACCAGATAAGGCTTCATCTTTACTCGTGCCCAATAAATTATCATTTTGATCAGTACCCACTAATTTTGTACGGAAATTAGATTCTACAATCCATGCTATTTCTGTGCTTTTACCTGCAAAATAACTAACCATACTCTCTAACATTATTGAGTCTGAAATGTATAAATTCTTTGCAGTTCTTATAAATTCGCCAAGTACAACTTTAGCTTGTTGATAGTTATTTAATAGACGCGCCTCTAAATCATCTGTTATCATTTGCAAGTCACCTTGAAGCTCACTTGTTTGCTCGCTCCAACTAAAATCAATTTTTCTATATAAATCACTTAGATGAGACTTCGCCATAAGCTGGGCATAGATATATTCTTCAATTTCTTTGTAACTCTCTTCAATAATTTGTGTACTCTCTACAGTCGGAAGATAAGTCTTAGAATTAATCCCATAAAATCGTTCTAATGCGGTAAGCTTCTGAGCTTGAATGCCTACTCCGCGACTAGCCGCGTCAATACCATCGACACCAGTCCACTTGTAAATAATTTTTTGTAATAATTCTTGTCTTGAAACTACGCTATTAGTATTTATGAACTCCTTAAGCCATGTTTGTAACTGTAAAGTAGTGTCACGTTGCATTGCTTGATGTAACGAATGTACATAGCCCCGCCCTTCAATATCAGGTAAAGCTTCAATGCCTTCACTTTCCTTAAGTAAAGATACTGGTAAAGTATCTGTATTATCCAATTCAAATGAGAATTCTGACATTTTTTGTTGTGGGCTTCCTAACAATTCGTAACTAGCAGAACGTAACTCTCGGTTTCCTTTTACTTCTGCTTCATCTATATTGTCACTGTAATCCAAATTTAGCCCTGTAATCCCAAGCTGGTCTAATGTATAAAGTTCATTTTCTCCTACTATTCCATCTGAATCGCTATCTTTCCACACTTTTAATTGTGAAAACGATTCATCTTTTTGGTCAATTCGTCCATCTTGATTATTATCTAAATCAGACAATGCTTCAAAACCGTTTCTTGCAAATTTCCCATTTTTTAATTTTGTTCGTTCACCAAATAATTCTGAACCATTATTTATTTGTCCATCTTGATTCAGATCACGAACTAGAAACCCATCTTCACTATTTACCCAGCCTGTTTTCTCAGCAAATCCATCACCATCATAATCAAAATGAGTTCCTTCTTCTAAAGAAAGAGAAGAAATTCCATCACCATTTAGATCTAGGATTAGTGGATCCATTGCCGCAGCTTGACTTCCAGAAAGTATAGTATTACGAAATGGCTTCTTAATTACTTTTGAAGCAATTGTTTTTAGATCGTATTCTATAGGTATTCCACCGTTAACGAAGACTAACCGCTCTACTTGTCCGGTTACTCCACTCGTTCTTTCCCAACCCTGAACTGTAATTTTGTCGTAAGCAGAACCATGTTGATTAGGAAAGTAGATCATTACATTTATACTGTAGGCTCCATAAGTGCCTGGGTACTCAATAAAGAATTTAAATTTGGCTTCTTTCATGGTATAGCCATAAATTTTTAGTGTATCATGGAAATTGTCACCAATCTCTACAATAGTATCAATACCATCGCCTTTATGAAAAATGTATGTATCATTGCCAGTACCGCCTTCTAGACGATCATTTTTGCCCTGTCCTCCTTCTAATACGTCATTCCCTGCTCCGCCTTTTAAGGTGTCACTACCAGTTCCTCCATCAAGGGAATCATTCCCGTCTTCACCTAAAAGTATGTCATCTCCTTTGGCTCCAGATAGTATATCTGATCCAATGCCACCATACAGGATATCATTCCCATCATTTCCTTGAATGTTATCTTCTCCAATGTAACCATATATAGTATCGTTCCCATCATACCCAATAATTGTATCTGAAGTATTTCTACCACTAAGAACTTCGTTAGATCCATTTTCGTTTCCATACACCTCGTTTGCAGAAAACATTCCCGCCTTGCTCATATAATGTTTCATAGAATTAAAACTGCCATGTATAAAAAGCGGCTTGAAAGTATCTTTTTTGAGTTCTTCTTTTACATAAGAAAAAGGAAGGATAGTATGCGTACCAAAATATGTACCTAGCCCTTGTGCAATTCCATTTAAAACATCACCAGAAGTCGAGTAATGCTTTACATTGTAATCAGATAATTTTCTTGATAAAGAAGGGCGAGCATCGTCATTATTCCATGTACCTGCTGAATTAAAGACTACTGCTTTACCTAGTTGATTGGCTGAGATTACAGACTTACCACCTTCTTTAATATCACCTTCTAAAGCCGAAATCAATGTTTGTTGAGCTAATTTTCCTCCAAGAGAATGGCCAGTAAAATTGTAAGTATAATCTGAGTCAAGGTCCATATTTTCTTCTACTATAGATTTTACAAAACTTCTAGCTGCGCGTGTTTGAGGAGTACTCCACCCCGTATCAATATTTTCGTTTATCCAATCTCCTTCTGGATCTAAAAATTTGCTATTAGATCCTCGAAATGCAAAGATAACTTCTTTCGTATCTTCATTTAAATAAGCCCGACCAAAGAATCCTTCATTTATTGATTGTTGCCCTAGTACTTTCCATACTCTTGTATTGTTTACTTTTGAAAAATTCTTTTGAGCTATGAAAGTTGAAATTTTATCGTTCTCATATGAATTTTCAGCAATTTCTAAGTATTCTAAATCTGTTGCCATTTTGTTTCCTCCTCATGTTTTAATTATTAGCTATTTTAATGTTATATTTTTTAAGTAATGTTTTTTCCTTAAGCACAGAAAACAATGTTGGATTTTTAATTTTTTTTAATTGTTTCTTAAAATCATCTGTATTTTTATATTTAGATAAATCGTAGAACTCAACCGTTAATAATAAACTTTTGATATTTCTTTTTTTAATATCACTTACTAAATTATCAATTGTAGACTTATATTTTGATTCCTCTCCTTTATTTATAATATATAAAATATAGAGTGAGACTTGAGAAAGTTCCGGGTGAAGCACTTGAGCTTTTATAAAATCTTCATTAATCCCTTTATATTTTTCTATCTGAAAACGCTGATTTATTATAAAAGAATAGCCTGTTTGTTTAATATTTCTATCTAGAATTGGTTTTAATATCGTACTTGATTGCCAGTACCACTTTTCTGCTATATAGTCATCTTGATAAACAAAAGGTTTCTCAATATTTCTGATAACATTAAAATTAATATCAGGATCTTCTGCACGAGCTGCGACTAAATAGTACTTCTGCATGAGAGGTTCTTTTCTAATATCAGTTACTACAAATTTTTCTTGATATTTATTGAAAAGATATTCTTGAGTTTCTTTAGTGACGTTAGCCTCTTGGTATTCTCTTATAAAAGGATAAGACGTTCTATATGCTATAAAAATAAACACAAGTAAACCAATAATAATAAACCACTTTTTTTTCTTTGATGGCAATATACTAACCTCATTTCTAAATATATTGTTTTGAGTTAACTTAAAAATATAATTTTATGCAAATATAAATATTCTTTATTGATTAGCTTCTTTTAGTAGTCATTTAGCAACAATAAATCATCGAAGATCCATTGTAGTTAAGAGACTCTCATAATCACCATATATTGCATAAATTTTCACCTTGGTGTACTTCAATAGACTAGAAGAAGAAAATGATTTCACACTTGTTCCTAAAGGAATTGTATTATCTGAAGATTTTGCTCCTAATGTATAAATCTGCTCAATCGTTTCGTTACTGTTACTACTCAGTTCAATTTTTAAACTGTAATCGTTACTAGAATTATTAAAATCAAAAGCTTTTGTTAAATCAGCGTAAACACTATGTTGAACACTAATTCCTGAGGTAACATTAGTAGTAATGTTTGTTATATTTAATTTATAAGGTCCAATTCTTAAATTATTCATTGAATTATTAGTACTTACTATATCTGGAGTTGAAAACATTGCTGCTTTTACATATCCACTAGGAGCATTATTAGTAGTAATTATAGAATCATCAGAAACAGCCTGTCCCAATATTAGCTTTACGTTTGAATCGAATACACCTTTGGGTAAAACGGCTTTAGCAGATAGCACTGTTTTAGTTTGATAACCTGAGTTAGTATCAGAGTTTTTAATTTCAAGTGGATAAAAAACATCATCTGAGGTTGCTAGATATGCAACTAATTTTGTTAGATTGTGACTTCTTTTATCTTGATTGACTTGAATCATCTGAATTTCTATTAGATCATCATTTTCGCCAGGATAAACGATTGTTTGTTTTAAGTTAACTTCCGACTGATTTCCTACAGTTTCAATTTTATAAGGCTGATTTTTTTCATAAAAAGCAATGTTTGATAAATGACTTACATCTATCTGTAATCCTGTATCTTTATCGTTATCTCCTTGTTCTTGTATATACAAATCAATTTTCTTTATTTTTGAGGAATAGGGTACTTCAGAGATGATTTGATAAGAAAGAACATCTTCATTCATGGAAGCTAGATTACTGAGATTAATAATTCTTCCTTCTAACTTGGTTTGTTTATTTACACGATAGGTGGCTTTGAGTTTGGGTAAGGCAAGCGAATCATCATTTAGACTTTTTATATCGATATCAGTCACTAATAAATCTTTATCATTCATAGGTAAGCGATACGTACCGTTGATTTTGGCTTGGTAATCTCCTTGTTCTGTTTTGAGATCAAACCAATTGGACTCATTTACCTTTATTTCTAGAAGATTGTTTAAAGCAAATTGAGCAACTGGAATAGTTAATTCTTCTTTACTATTGAATCCGACTTCTTTAAGCTGGATATAAGCGTTATTGATATCTATTTGGCTAGGTACTGCAATACTGAACTTAATAATTTTTGATTCTTGAGGACTCAGTTCTATCTGTTCTGTGTTTAGAATATTGCCCTTGAAATCTCCAGCACCTATAATTGCTAAAGTTGTTGTATATGTTGGCAACTTATACGAAATGTCCCCTACATTTTTTATGAAATAAGAACCATTTATAAATTGTTTTTTTCCTTCTTTTTGCTCATTAACAGTTTGCGCTTGAACTAAAATCGATGTGCCGTCTTTATTAATATACTGTGTACCTGTCAGAGATGTACTATTTAATCCTGTAGTTAATTCTTGCTCTTTATGAAATACAATGAGAGGAGAATACACTGGTGCTTTCTCATCGTTTGATATTACTTCTGCAAGAATAATTTTTAAATTATAATTCTTTTTATTTTTAGGTACATCTGCTGTAATTTCGACTATAAGGGTTTCATCTGGAACGATTTTTGTTTTATCTTCTTGGACTTTGAAATCAGCTTTATATTGTTTATCTCCAATACTATAGAATGCTCCTAAATCAGGTAAATTAATAGAAGTATTGGTTGTGTTTAGTAACTTTACTTTCATTGCAATAGTATCACGTAGATTTCCTTTCAAAACATATAGTGGCTCTGAAGCATCTAGTTCTATCGGATTTTGATTTAAAATAATTTCTTTTTGTAAAGAGTTTGAACTTTTGATATTTTTCCAGTTTACCGGTTTAGGAATTTCAAAAATATATTCTGTTACATACATAGGTTTATCACTATCTTTTATTTTTCTCGTAATCATTAATTGAAGTTCAGAATCAACTATTCCTTTAGGAACCTGACTATATAATTTAAATTGTTCCTTTTCACTAGAATCTAAAGAAACTGGCTGCTCTTCTGATTTCATTTTTAGTTCATATCTAAGCCCAGCTCTTGTTTTCAAAAAATAATTATATTCTGGAAGTGTAACGGCAGAAGTATCCTGGTTTTCAATGTTGAAATCTAAAGTAATAGTATCTTTTTTTGATCCTGTACTCCAATATACATTTTCACTACTTAATGCACTTTCGATTCCGTTAATATTTGCTAACTTTTGAGTATGTACAGGTGTTATCTCTTGATAAGACACAGGTACTTTAATTACGCCTATTTTCTTTTTAAAATTTTGAAATTTGATATTCCACTCGGTAATTTCAAATTTCATATTAGATATAGTTGTTTTTCCTTTAAAAACAGCATAGTAAGTAACTTCCGTGAAAGACTTAGGAGTAACAATGGTTTGAACCTTTTCATCTAGCAACTTTGTCGGGACGCCTACTCCTTCCGCCGTAATCATTTTAATGCTATACCTTGCTAGATTACTATCCACTTTACCCGCATTGGTCAAACGTATTTTAAAAGAGACGATAGATTGGTCACCCCATCTATCTAGATGAGGTTCTATCATTTCGAGAGTATTATTACCACTTTTCACTTTTCCAATTATTTTCATTTCCTTGACTGAATCCGCATGAACTATATTGAAATAGCTAATAGGCATAGCACTAAAAAGTAAGATGATGATAAATATTATTTTAATTCCTTTAGTAGAATTCATGGTTTTCTCCTCGCTATTAACGTAACTTGAAACTCTCTTCTGTTGCTTTGATTATTGGAGAAAGGAAAAACTCTATAATTCTCCGCTCATCGGTTTTAATTTCAGCAGTAAGTGACATTCCTGGTGTAATATGAATTGGTATATTTCTTGATGAATTCGTAGATTTTATTTTTACATTGGCTTTATATATAGAGCCTAACTTTTCATCATCAAAAGCATCTGGACTAATATGCTCTATTTCTCCATATAAATATCCATACTTTTGAAAAGGAAACGTATCTATTTTTAAAAAGACCTTTTGTCCCTTTTTGATAAACCCTATATCTTGATTAGATATGGTTGCTTCTACTACCATAGGTGTATCATTAGGTACTACAGAAATAAAAGATTGGGCGGGAGATACAATACCACCAACAGTTAAAGAAGAAATACCATGTATAGTACCATTAACAGGAGATTTCAGTTGCTGGAGGTTATATCTTTTTTGAGCTTTAGTTAATTCAGCAGTCAAATTAGTAATACTTTTTTCAGAAGTTACCATAAGATCAAGCAGGCCTTTTTTTCGTTGTTCAGATATCACAGTGACGTTTTTTTCAGCCTCTTCTACTGCATCCTCTGCTTGCTTAATACTGGTCTTCTGTTCTTCGATTTCTTGTTCAGATTTATACATACTCATATCGTCTTCTAGTATGCTGTTCAAATCTGTTTGTTCTTCTCCCTCTGTATTGTCCAACTGTTTTACCACTTCTAATTGACTGTTTTTCTGTAATGTTTCTAGAGAGGATTTAGCATTAATCAAATCTTTTTCTCGCTGCGCGACAATAAGTTCAGCCGCTTGATGACTATAACTATATTCTTGCTCTCTTGCTTGTCTTAAATTTTCTTGCATACTTATTACTGCCTGTGCATCTTCTGATTGATGTACTTCTTCGCTAGGTACATACTGTACTTCAGAAAGTTCAGCTTGAAGCATCTCTTTTTCAACACGAGCAATTAACAGTTCTTTTTTGACTCCTTCAACATCAGCCTTAGTGGATGTTGAATCAAATTCAACCAACAACTGTCCTTTTTTCACTTGTTCCCCTTCTCTAACATGAATCGCTTTAATCGAAGATTCTTCCATAGGTTGAAGGACGTTTGTTCGCCCATCAGGAATAACTTTTCCTCTAGCAGAAGCTACTACATCGACCTTTCCATAATAAGACCAGATGATAGTAGTTATAAAAATAAGAAATATGATCCAAATCAGCCATCTTCCTAATGGAAGAGGAGGTGTTTCTTCAAGTTCCATTGCGTCAGGTAAAAATTCATAGTCTAATCTATCTTTCTTTCGAAATAACATATTTAATTCCTTTCTTGCTGCGAATACAGATGCCTGTACAAACCATTCGTTTGTATAAGTTGCTGGTGCGTTCCTGATTCTACTAGTTCCCCTTTATCCAATACTAAAATTTTATTAGCAGACATAATAGTAGATAAACGGTGTGCAATAATAATTACTGTTCTACCTTTACAGATATGTTGAAGATTACTTTGAATGATACGTTCAGACTCATAATCAAGTGCCGACGTTGCTTCATCAAAAATTAATATTCTTGGGTTAGAAAGTAATGCACGAGCAATAGCTACTCGTTGCTTCTGTCCACCAGAAAGCGATGTACCTCTTTCGCCAACCATAGTGTCATAGCCTTCCATTAATTCCGAAATAAATTCATGTGCTCCCGCTAACTTAGCTACATTTACAATTTCCTGAATCGTAGCAGCAGGGTGATGAATGGAAATATTTTCTCTTATGCTTCCGCTGAACAAGTAATTTTCTTGAAGGACTACTCCTACTTGTCTACGGAGCCAAGAAGGATCTGTCATAGATAAGTCGGTACCATCAATTAATACCTTTCCTGACTCCGGCACATACAAACGTTGAATTAGTTTTGATAAGGTGCTTTTTCCGGATCCACTTCGTCCTACTACTCCCACAATAGTTCCTGGATCAATATGGATAGAAAGATTACGAAGAATTTCTGGACCATTAGTGTGGTATCTAAAAGTAACTTTTTCAAATGTAATACGTCCGTGTATACGGGGTAACTTAGCTTTAGTAGATGACATACTCGGTTCTGGCTGTACTGAAAATATATCTTTTAACTTACTTATTGAGACACCTGTTTGTTGAAAGTCCTGCCACATTTGAATCAGTCGCACTACAGGATCGCTTACTCGTCCTGCAAGCATCTGGAAAGCAATAAGTTGACCTACAGAAATCTCGCCTTGCAAAACTAAATGAGTACCATACCATAAAATAGCTAACATACTAATTTTTTGAATAAGTTGACTTAATGACCCTGCAGTGCCTGACAAGATAGCTAATTTAAAATTAGATTTTATGTAGTTCGATTGTAGGGTTTCCCATTTTTTTTGAACTAACGGTTCGAGAGCAAATGATTTTAAGGTTTGTATACCTGAAACTGCTTCTACCAAATAAGACTGTGAATCTGATCCTCTTTGGAATTTTTCTTCTAGACGATTCTTTATAAGTGGAATAAAAATAAGAGAAAGAATAATAAAGAGAGGAATTGAACTGACAACAATCAAAGTCAGTGATGTACTATAGCAGAGCATAACAACGAGATACACAATGATAAATAGAACATCTAATATAGCAGTAAGAGGAGTTCCTGTGAGAAAGTGTCTAATGTTTTCTAATTCGCGAACTCTTGCAATGGTGTCACCAGTGCGCCGATTTTCAAAATAAGATAGAGGAAGTCTAAATAAATGATTAAATAACTTTACGCCTAAATTAATGTCTATCCTACTTGTTGTATGAGTAAATACATAATTTCTAGCAAGACTAATTGTAAATTCGAAAATGATTATTAATATTAATCCAATGACTAATACGTTAAGAGTGGCAATTCCTTGATGAACTAACACTTTATCGATAATAACTTGTGTAAAGAGAGGAGAAATAAGACCAAATAAATTAATTAAGAAAGAAGCAATTAGTATTTCAAATATCAATTTTTTATATTTCCATAAAGCAGGTACGAACCATTTTATGCCAAATTCACTATTTTGTTGATTACTTTGTTCTTTAGGAGCAAATAGAATAATTTTTCCATTCCATTTTTCTTCAAACTCTTGTAGTGTCAATGAACTAGGTTTAGCTTTTAAAGGGTCATAAATTAAAAACTCTTGTTCATTTACTTTAGCAAGGAGAAAAAAGTCATCACTTTTCGTAACTACAATAGCAGGCAATTTGAGTGAAGCTAATCTTTTTAACTTTACTGTTGCAATTTTACACTTTAACCCAAGTTGTTTAGAAACCTTTTGAATATCAATACTAGAAGTAGTACTTTCATGAATTGCAAAAGCATGTTTAATTTGATCTGAATCGGCTGCAATCCCATGAAAATTTGCAATCATTAATAAGCATTGTAATCCTGTATCTATTCTTTTCGGCTGCATCTCTTGCTGATCATAAGGCTTTTCTTTGCTGCTAGATTCCATTTTCTACATCCTTATCTTTTAATTATGTAAACGTATATTATCATATGGGAATTTTCTTGTAAATATAAATATTACCATAAAGTAACTTTTTTTGTTTTTTCTATTTATACAAAATTAAACTCCTATCAAATTATAATTTTAATATTCGTTTTATATTCCTTTTTCTTTTGATTTCTATAGTAAATCCTATAATTTTTATTTGATAACTAATTAATCTATTTCTTGAGAAAAGATTTAGTTCAAAGCAGAAATAGTAAATAATCAACTTTAATTTCCATAATATAGATTGTATTTCAGGTTTAGTAGTAGATCATTGTGTGCAGATCAAAACAATAACGAATGATTACTTTCGTGGTCTTTTTTAATTATGTACATATATATTAGTTAGTCTTTTAAAATTTTGAATCAAGTGATATTTCAGATATGCTTTATCTGGATAAGGATACAGATAAGTATGTGATCGGTTTCAACTCCGCACTCGAAGAGCATCAAAGACGGTTCACTATTACTTATTAGCTCGGTCATTTTTTGCTTCATCCTAAACAAAAGATTCAGCTTGTTGACGTAATTTCTTTAGCATTCCGTTGCCTCTGCGTAAGAGTAGCGACTCTAGTTAAATTTCCTTTTTTTTGTAAATTATCACTCGTCCATTTTATGATTCTTTCACGAAAAAGTGTAGGTATAATAAGTCAGATGCTTTGATTAGAAAAGGAACTGGCTTTGAAACATCTTTTAAAGCTATATCTTATTCAATTTGATAGGTTGATTAAAAAGAAAAGATACCGATCGCAGACGGCATTTATCCGAACGATCAAACATTTATTACCTTCAGCTATAAATCAACAAGATAGCCTACAAAACAAAGCGCTAGAAGCCCCTGTTTGAGGTTTTTAGCGCTTTGTTTATTAGATTTATCCAGCTACCTTCTGCATTATATCGATCTTACACAAAGGATATAGCAGGCACTATCCTTTATTAAAATAACCAGGGCAATTGTGGAAATTTATATTTATAATATTCAGTGCCTTGCTTATTCAAAAAGATGAACGGTGGAGTGTCTGGGGTCTTTTTTGCTTTCATCAGCTGGTCTTTATATGGTCCATCCCCACGTTCAAATTTCTCCATGTAATCTGGGCCATAATCGACCGTTCCCATATAAGTTAGTTCATATCCTCCGTAAGCTTCAACTGCCGGTGCATGAGCTACGATTCGTTTGACTGTCGCATACAGGCCTACTTTGTTATTAGCAGCCAGACCAAGTTCTACCCCCACATAGACAATCAATACTACACAAATCCCAAGAATCCATTTTACTTTTCGACTTCGCATGATAAGATACCTCCGTTTCGATCAAGTTCCTTTGACAAAGGTATAGGTCATTACATTCGTATTCCAACTTCCAAATTTCACATACAAATCTGCGGTATCACTCGACCAATTATTTTTTACCACCAGGTACTTCGAACTTTTGGTTGGAGTACCACGAACCAATTCCTTGAATCCTACAACCGTCACCGTATGGTTACCAAAGTACGGTTGATTCCAGTAACTTTGTAGTACAGGTACATGCTCTTGTAATCTTTTCTTATATTCATCGTAAGTGGCTAATGTGGAGTTCTGAGACGTAGCTGAAGGCACTCCGTGATTACGGAAGTACGTTTGCATCCCGTTATCAATATCGGTTGGCCCTGTGATACCTTCCCCACCTGCGTTTTGCGTAGTTTTCATCGTTGTTCGCAAACCCATCACGATATCTCGCTGATTTTTGGTTGGGTTAAGGGATGGATACTGCTTTGCGAACCACATTACGATATTAGAACCGGCAGTTGGCGTACAACCTGTTGCCTGGTTAGTGGTATAGTTCCACTGCTTCATGCTTGTGACCCCATTAATATAATACTTCTCAATTCGATTGTACGTAGGCTCCCACGTTGCAGGATCCACTTCTGTGACCCCATCGCTATCGGCGTTAGAATCACCTGCACCAAACTTAATATCTTCAAACTGCTCCCATTTCTCCCGATTGGCCGCATTATAAGTAGGAACAGGATAAGAAGACGTTTCGGTATTCGTACTTTCATCGGTAATCGATACCGCCCGCATCGTATTATCAACTGCAAATTCTTCACCAGTTGAACTTTCAACTTCGATACCTAATCTAGCTCCACCGTACCATACTATTTTAGTATCTTCTACCTCTGGAGCCACTAATGATCGGCGCTCACTTTGTAATTCTTCCATTGCTACTTGCTTCGCTTGTTGCTCATCGATCGCTTGCCCTGCAGACCACATCAATATAGGCTCTTCATCATAAAAAGCACTGACTAGCGCATATCCTTGATCTTGGCCCTGCGGATCTTCAAAATGAACTTGATAGGCCACTTGCTTCCCAGATGGATCATACACATCTTCGACTACCCCTATACGTGTATTGCGATTCCAAGTAGTCGTTTCTCCACTTGTGACCGCATCAATCACGACCGAGGCGGCTGCTTGTCTCGCTAAACTTGCTTCAATCTTCTTTTGTAAAGCTTCAGCATGCGTCATAGACGGAGTAATCGGCATTATAAGCGCGACACCCAAAGTAAGTGCTAAAATACGATGTAATTTAGTCAATACTAGTCCTCCAACTACGTTATGTATTCTGTATCGCGTAAGCGATAACAGTTTAATCAATATAACAAACTATAGTGTATATTTGTTTACTTTTATGTAATATTATTCTAAATTGATACCATATAACTAGCTTAATTGCATTGTCTTACAAATATCGACATATTCTAAGATCTGAAGGGATATACATCTAATATAATTGAACTTATACTAAATAAAATATCTAAAAGGAACAAATCTATGTTCATTCTAGGAAAAATTGAACGAATCAATCAGTTTATTTTAAAGGAACTCTCTATTCAGCAGCGCTTGTCTGTGTCGATAAGATCTCTACACGATTAAGTCTGCAGGTTATCGATGATCATTTTGAGTCGAGTGATATTTCAGAACTACTCTATCTGGATAATGCTACAGATAAGTATGTAATTGAATTCAACTCCGCATATAGAATAGCATTGAAGGCGGTTTGTTATTGCTCACTAGATTGTTTATTTTTTACTTTATCACCTACAAAACATTCTTTTCGATTAAGCAAAAAAAGAGTTGTTACTCGAAACTGGATTATTTCCAAAAACGGCAGCAAAGATTTGGCAAGATGGAAATGTTTCTTTAAATACAGTTACCGTTTTATGTAAAACTTATAATTTAAGATTAGATCAAGTCATTCAATATAAATCTGAAGAGGAAAGCAACAGTAGTGACTCGCATGAGTGATGCAGAGTGAAAGTTATATCGTATCCTATATAACTACTTCATGATTTTCCTAATGAACGTTTAAAGAGATATGACTGATTAGCAAGTGAAAGACGCACATGCCATGTTTAAACTAGAAAAGTCGTTACGTAAATCAAACTGAAGAGAAGAAGTAATCGATCCTATTATCTACGTTATGAGAAATGGCGATATTAAAATAGATATTCAGGCAGGATCTAGAACAAGCGATCATGCTGATAAAGGTATGCGTGTTGTATATTCGTACGAGGATTACCGTATTCGCACTGGATGGACCGTTGAAGTTGCTGCAAGTACACCTGTCAGTTTACGCATCAATCCTGCTCAATACATCGTCTATAATCAGCATGAATACCCATGCAAAGCTGCTCTTTGTTCTGCACACAGAATTACAACCACTCTCGTCTACTCCACCCTGAATTCCTACAAACTTGAGAGCTGGGTTGATGCATTTGATCATTCAGTTTTTAAACTCATTTCCCGGTTATCGTCCTATACTGGTCACTAAAATACCTTATGTGATCTATAACAATGTTTGGTGTGATACCGCAAAGGCTTTCTGCAATGAGTGCGGTATCACCTATACTTCTTACTGTGCAGGACGATCTACTGTACCTGCACATACTCCGCCTTTGGTTATCATACGAAAAATGTACAACAGTCCTACCTTGCGAAAAAAATACCCAACTTTTCGATTTGATCCACATGAACCCTGTCAAAACGTACTCAGTGACTATAAAGAATACATCCAATTCACAAACAACCCGGAGGCGTGCAAACTATGACCACTTTTTACAAAGATTTCGATTATTTATCCATAACTGACTTACAACAACTGATTGACGATCAAACTGTAGAAGGACAGCAATTAGATTATAAAACAAAAGTTCTACAAGGAGACTCATTAAAAGAAAGTGTTGCTGCTTTTGCAAATGCTTCAGGTGGAGATCTATTAATGGGGATTACTGAAGGAAAAAAAGGAGAGCTACACCAAATGACAGGAGTTGAATTGGAGGATCAAGATCAGACTATCCGATCAATCACAAGTCAGCTTTTGGATGGACTTGATCCCGGGCTTAGACAAATTAGAGTTAAATGCATCCCTATTCAAGATAAAAGATATGTTGTAGTAGTTCGTGCCTTCAGAAGTTGGAATGCTCCTCATATGGTTAAAGGTTCCGGGAAACTTATAAAACGTACAAATTCCCAGAATACTCCATTTAGTGCAGAAGAGGTGCGTAGAATGATTAATGGTCGCTATGATTTTATTCAATTGTATGATCAATTTCGTGAGAAGCGTATACAAAAAGCTAAAGATACCTATCGCGTAAGACCTCCATATGTTCTTATCCATTATGTGCCTCTATCTGCTTTTGAATCGATTGACTTGTATCCTGTGGTTCAAAATAGAAGTGAACTTGATCATTCTTTACTTGGATCGTCTCCATATATACCGATTATTAATGCCTATGGTACTATGCACAGAGAATATGGAAACATGATGAATTCTTACAGTAATGGCCATACCCAGATATTCAATAATGGTATTATCGAACAAATCAGTGGTTATCCCTTTAATTATGAAAATGAACTAAATTTAGAACTGCCAAAAGATTTTTTTGAAACTCTACTCTTTAAAGAAAAGCTTACTATAGCCTTTAAAAAACAGGCACGTAATTATGAAATTTTAGAAATGAGAGATCCATTTTATATTTTTTTCGAAATGATTGGAGTTAATGGAGTAATTGGATATCATTTGCCCCCTATAGGTAGAGATCCTATTGCAATTGATGAGGACAATCTACGAATGCCAGAAATTTTAATAGAATCTTTCAATGAACATCAGCAAAATGAAGCAGTCGAACGGATTATGACATTTTTGTGGAACACCTTTGGTTTTGATGAGCCACAGACTGATCACCGCTTGCAAGGACCTTACAATTTTATATGATCTCATTTCGAGTACCGAATCGGCGATGCATACCAATAGGGGATTGTCAAGCTTGAACGCATTGCGGTACAATACTTGGACTCCCAAAGGAAAGAGTTGATGAATATGTCAAAAATCATTTCTGTGTTCCAGATTCAGGTACTGCATAATGTTAATAATTTCCCGCCAAAATTACGTGGTTATGACTTAGCTCAGTTAGAAGCTAATACTGGATTACCATGGATAACAGAGTATAAAAAAACTCTACCCTAAGCTGCAATAATACGATCAAAGAACTTCCATTTGATGTTCTCGCAGGTATTTGTGATATTTTTTCGGTCATACCAGGCGTATGGATTGAGGTACCGATCACGAAAAATATCGATCGGGCGCAGGATCAATTTGAGGAATTAGCTTCAGAATTTTTTAATATTCATCAACTTTCTATGAATGAACAAATTCATGTACTATCAGCTTATATCGTTTCACTAACAAAACAGCAAATGAACTCGGATGCAAAGTGAAAAATTATCGATCTACTTCTGCAGCTTTGATGTAGCACTAATCTACTAGGGGGTTAGCTATGAATCTATATATGCAAAGAGTATCTGCTTCTATCTTTCCTAAAAGTATCGAAAAATATAATATAAAAAAAGCTTTAGAAGAGTGGTATCATACCGATCAAATGATCGATATGGAAACGCCCGATAAAGTGTGCGAACTTTGTGGCCAACAACATTTACGTTATCAATTTGAGATTGCGAATAAACTGAATCAAAATTCTCTTTGGATCGGATCAGAGTGCATAATTCGTTTTCACATTACGGTACAAGATCAGTATGGTGTTACTTTATCGCAAGATGATGCCAATAAAAAAATCAAAACGAATAAGGCTAAATTGATTGCTGATGCCAAAGTGAAGTCCGTTATCTATTCGCTAATTGCTTTAGCAAGTGTAGATGACGAATTTAAAATTGAATCTTTTGAAAAGTACTATAAAGAAAATAAGAAATTCACCCCTAAACAAGCTGCTATACTTGTATGGCGATTTAAAAGATATAAGATTGCTTATATCCCTTCGCATTTTAAAATAACGATGAGGGGCAGATACAAGCAAGATTTACTTAACCTTGAAGATTGGCAGTTAAAAAATGTACGTCCTTTGTTAAGCGCTGCGCAAATAAATAGCTTATATTCAATTCGAGATTAATTGTGATCTCTTTGTTATAAATAGAGAAAATATAGAAGGGACAAAACCTATGAAATTATATGGACCTATTCATGTATTTAAACAATGCTTAAAAGTCATAACAAAGTCTGAATCTTTAACTACCCCATTGATTGAGGCAACCTTCGATAGTATTTTAAAGGAGGGAGTACTTAAAGATATTCCTGGAACTAATACAGCTGTGCAACTATTCAAATTGCCAAAAATAATATCAGCTACTATTTTAGAATCTAAATTAGAGTATTTTCTGATGAATTTAGCAGAGATTTCTTTTGAAAAAAGAATTAACTTTGCTCAAAAGTATTTAGACAACGAGTCTCATTTTGTCGATAATCTTCTACTTGCTCTTGATAAAATTGAGCGTGTCGAAAAACTGCCTCTTTTTTTAAACTTGTTTAGAGCATTTTTGTATGAAAAAATATCTACAAGTGATTTTTGGCGATTAACAAAATGCCTAAATGATGGGTTTTACGAGGATTTTGAGTTTTTAAAAAAATATGCTGACAAAAAAAGTCTCTTTGGAGATCAAGCGCAAGCACTATCAAATAGCGGATTAGTTCAAACTAATGTTGGTTTGGCACCAGATCCATACGAACTTAATGGAGAATTTGGTTTAGAGGGATCTTCTGAAAAACATACCGATTATTCTATTACTAAAATGGGCGAACTCTTTATCAAGCACGGATTGAAGAATGAGGACTTCCTCCCGAATGAATAGCCTTTAAAGCTAAGGTATCTAAAAAAAGACCTTTACAGGTCTTTTTTATTTTTTACTTTTTTTATAGTTTTTAATTCGACATATCACTTCATGCCCTGATCCTTTGGCACACGAATCCGTTGATTTAACATAAGTCTCACTTTATCACCATGCATATCATAATCATGAGAAAGAATAACACTTCCATTTTCTAGATAAGCTTCATACAGAAAATAAGCATACTTGGCCGTTGTACGGTTTCTACTGATATTGCGGGATTGACTACTATTTATGAGAATAAAACAAATATCACTCCCCCTGAACTACTTCTTGGAATAAACAGAGTACTTAATATTGTATTGGAAGATTGGATTTCTTCATGATTAATATAAGAACATGTCTATTTATTCTATGATTCTCTTGAATTTTCAAAATCGCATACCATACACTCTGGCTTAAAAGCACCATTGTTGTATGTTGTACTCAAAACAACGAGTACTGAAATCAATCCTCCGTACAATTCTAGTGTACCTAATACTAAGTTTTCCTTTTGCCAAAGTGTAATCCTATGGAGATAAATATCTGTCTTACTTTTTTTTAATGAAATTGGATCATCTACCTCTTGAAGACGCTTCACAATTTCATAAGTATTTGGGCTGGTAAAGTTATTGTCGCCTCCATTTAAAATCCAATTACGTATAGGATCGAACTGTGATTCTAAAACATAATGCTGACCTTTAGTCAGCGCTAAATAATTAAAAACAATCTTAGCAGATACTCTAAAAAAGAAGTCTTCATTCCATTCAGTTTCTAAGTTTAGTTGGGCATTAGGTGGTATCTGAACTGGTTTAATACCTAGTTCACCATTATTTGTATACGATTTCAAAAAAGAATGTAATTTTTCTTCTACTGTTTCTTTTAATATTGGATGACTACTAGCAAGAATCCACTGATTTTTGTTTCTATGTTCGCCGTAACCAAGGTAATATTCATTTTTTGGAATAAGATCATCTTGAATGAACCGATAATCTAAATCAGTATGTTTATAACGATGAAGTTCTTGAACAAAACTATTTAGCTCCTTCTCAACAATAACCCCATCTCTAGGAATGAAATCTATAGTAGCAGTACTAAAGTGAATTTGAGGGATTCTATAAGCTATTCCTTTTGACATATAACTTAGTTTATGATGCGGCTCATAGACTATATCTGTTTTCGCCCCACCATCATTTTTTGAACTTCCTCGTTTCCCAGGGCCATAAAATTTACGAAGTATTCCTGCAGGAGAAGGTCCTAAATAATCATTCTCCATTGTTGAAAATTTCATATTCACATCATCAGCTACATACCCTTTTGGTAATTCCTTTATTCCTCCTAGACTAGCAGGAATTATATGTTCACCTTTTTTAAAGGTAGCATGCTCTTCATTCTTTTTTGAATAAATACAAAGCTTTCCACTCGCTTGCCCCATTCTTCTTACACTCCTTTATCATTTAAATAACAAGAATTATTAAAATATCTATAAAATGCTTTATCCTTGATTCTTCCCATGTACCTCAAAAACCTTCAAAAATGGCTCTATACCTCCATAAGCCGTTGACCCTTCATCTCTTACTTTCTCCTTCTTTGTTCGTGAAGCTTAGATGCTTTAGCAAGTCACTCAGCACATAGTTAGACGTGTAGAACGTGGGCTTTTTATTCATTCGTTGATTCAGGATCGCACCTAGAATATGATCGCGGGCCCAAGGATTTAATGCCTCAGCGCCGATATCGTCAAACACCAAGAAATCCGTGTCTTTGAGTGCCTGAATTGTCTGCCGCAACTTAGTATTATCTGTCATCATCATCTTTAAGTCTTCGATAAACTCAGGAATGTATACAATAACATCGGTGTAACCCTGTTTAGCCATCTCGTAAAGCAAATAGCTCATTAGAAAAGTTTTACCCGTCCCAAAAGGCCCCTGCAGATACAACCCATTGATCGGCAAGCTCTCCTTATTACTTTTCACACTGTTGACATATTCCATAATTTCTCGTACAGCAAGGGTAAGCTGCGGTTCTCGTTTCACAATTTCTACAGCATCAAAGGCAGACTCTAATAGATCCATATCAATAAAATAGCTGCTGATCCGCTTTTTAACATTCTCATTGTGCCTAAAACTGAACTGTTTTTTGCAGGGTGCTTTACGAGCATACAGTTTTAATCCTGCGTCTGTATCATGCACATATAACTTTGTAAAATGCCCTGAAAAATCTAATGGACATCGAGATAATCCCGGACAATGATCACAGTGTTTATGATCACCGACGACTTGATCCGTATGTTCTTTAAACTTGTGTTGCATTAACTGCTGAATGAAATTACCTTCCGTCCCCACAAAGATCTCTACTTTCTATGTAATCTTGATTAAAGTAAGCCCGATCTTATTCTTCTTCATCTAACAAAGTCATCAATAAAAGACTGGGATTGCTATCAAACGCATTATTTATAAAAAGAACATTTAACATTGCGTTCAATACATGGTCTGGCAGTATAGAATGAATCAGCGTTCCTTCACTTAACTCTTCCTTTGGCGGGCCGATCGTACACCCTTCAAAATCTCTTCCAAGTAAATCGATAAGATTTTCAGCAATAAATTCTATATTAGACTGATTATCCTCTTTTATTCGTTGAGGACTGAACAAATCGTAAAAGGCATATCGGCCACACTCTGAAGCTCATACCATTGTGATAGCATTGTGAACGATTTTTTTTCAATGTTCCAACAAAGCGGCAAAATACTCATACCTATAGACTATTGATGTTGAGTAGAATAGAGCCACCACTCGTACCAGTGAGACTTTTGTTTGGTAATAGATGGTTGACGAACAAAGAACTTATCTAAGTGTGCAGTCTAAGCTAATTGAAATGATTGAATTATCACTTGAGTAAGCGAGTCTGCATCAATAGGAACAAATGGATCATTCGTCGCTTGTTGAAAATACTGATGCAGCATGATTGTCGCTTGCTCTAACGCCTCGTCCTGATGATTGATAAGAATCGCTCCCTTTATTTGATATTGGATCAGCATTAAACACAATTACCTGTTTACTTGAAGCTAGCATATTTAACGTTTCTATAATCATATCTGATTGAGACTCTTTTAATAATTGAACTTGTAGCAGGCAAATAGGCAACGATAAGATGTGCATCGATGCGCTCCAAAATGCCCATGCAATGCTCTCTTTTTCAACCTGTGATAGAGGTTCTTTGGTGTGAAGCTTGATTCCGCTTGAGTCCAAGGCGTTTGAGTTTGTAAGTTGAAGATGAACCGATAGAGCATTCCAACGTCTCAGTTCACTTAAAAATGTACTTTGAAGCAGCGGAAATCCCATCTTAAAAGAATCGGCAATACTTCGTTTATAGGTTACTATGGTTTCTCTTGTTACACGTTGATCCTCTTCAAAACTTAAAAGAAGCTGCTCCACATAGGATTTTCTTTCTTTTATCTCTTTTCGCTGATCCGTTATACAATGTGGGTTGTCTTCAGCTTGATCACCCGTATACATCCACATCTTCAGCGATGTTTGGATACATGTAATATCTTCTTATATGTGTTTGAGGTGCTTTTTTAATGTATCTATTCGCTTACGACTAGGTAGAACTCCTCCTGAAACATCCCACAATAACCGTAACGCTTGTGGCGAAAACGTCATAAATGAAGCTTTTTGATCGGTTCCCCATGCGGTCAAACTCTGCGCATGCACGTGCATCAAGCTTGTAATACCTTTCAAACAGCAAGCTAACCAATCTATAAAAAATTCACTTTTCCCGGATCGATAATGCCGACACTGGATAGCTATAACCGGTTTTTAGATCGGCAAAAATGCCCTATTATTGTCTATAGATACCATGATCTCCATATATGTAACAGGAGCACTAGACGAATCTCCCGCAAACAGCAGTTCAATTTAATGTTGCTTCTAACTTGGCCCACCGATTCATTACAGCCTAAGTTCATGCGTTATAACCATCATGAGTAGCGTTATCTTTAACTATTGTCAGCTTAGGAGCTTTCACCTTCTTACAAACATGGACTGCAAACTGTTTCTTCTCTCTCCAATCCACTCTATGCTCCGCTTTTACACTACTTAGGCTTACTACATATTCTAACCGTTTAAATAAATAGTATAAAAAATATTAATTCCTGATGATTACTAACTTTATTTCTATTGATATTTTTCTCTCTTAACTTATACTGATCGTCTTCTCAATACAAATAAGCAGCATTAGATGCTGACCTGAGCGTAAAGGTATTCATATCTTATTGATGTTATTGTCCGATTTCCCATGATAGAGATTCACTAAAATTATCAAAATAAGATTTTTCATAGGCAAACACTCATTATATTTATTAAACATTAAAAATTTAATATTCTTTTAAATATCTTGCCATTCTACTATTTCTAATCTATATTTATCTTGATTTTGTAAAAACCATTCATTTATGGCATCAGTTGCTGCTAAATGCGATGCAAGTATATTAACTTCTATATCCATATAAATAGAATCTAATTCGGTTTTTCTTGTCCAAATATTATTATAGTCTATAATTCCATCATCAAAATCTAGAATAGCAGAAAGTTGTTGGAGTGCATCCCTATCTCTTATTTCCATTTTGGGTTCATTTTTCACTACAAAAGTAAGCCTATACCTTGCCCATTTAACAACATTACTTGGATCATAAACATCTACATTTGTTTCTAAATCATATAAAACTTCATTTGTTATTTCTGGGTTTTCAATCTTCATGAATTCACTCAAATTCACAATACAACAAGTACTTCCATCATTTAATTCGAAGAATTCTTCTATTAGCTCTCTTCTTGGAGAAAGAGCTTTTTTGTTTTGAACATAATACCAATCTTCTTTTACATCATTACTTACAAAGATCACATCAGTATTTAAAGATAGTATATCTTTCCAAATAAAATAATCACCATATTCATTAATTTTTTTGCTATCATCTCCCCCAGTTAAGGGAGGTTGCTTATTCTTCTTTCTTTCCGTAGCCTCTTTCAAAAGCTGACTACATTTTTTATCTATGTTAGTAAAACAATCTTTTTTGAAAATTGGTCTTAAAGCTTCTAATACTGGATCATTATTAAAAAATCCTCTTATATCGTTTTGTAATGTATTGAGATGGTATGCATATTCTTTTGCAATCTCCTGATATTTTATTTCTAGTTCAGTATATTTTTGATGTTCTGGTAATAATTCTAATAAAGGAATAGTAGAAGATAATCGACTGGCACTATTTACTTTAGATTTAATTCGATCATTAAAATCTTTTAATAGATCGTTAATTCTCTTTGGTCGTTCATTTACAAATTCTTCTAATACATGTTCAGGGATTCTCAATCGATTAGTTTCTGACAGTTTTTTTAATTTTTCTATCACTTCTTTAAAAGTAATTTCTTTCCATTGATAGGCTGATAAAAGTACATTAGTGTCAATAACAACTATTGCATTTTCAATAAGAGCTTCTAAAGGTTTGGGAACAAAAAAATACTTTTCAATATTCTGATCCATAAAAATAGTTCCTCCAAATAATTATCTATTTAAATATACAAAGAAAATCGCGAGCTTCTCTGATTTTATGATATCACATTATATTGTTTATATTGTTTATCTGGTTTATTTCATGGTAACGAATATATACGATTGGCTCATATAATGCTACTTCTTTCTTGATAAGCCAAAACGTGCTGTCAGACAAACCTATCTTATCGCATCTAAGCGATTTGGTTATCCTTATGATCGCAAATGGTTATCAAGCGATGATCTTGCTATGACTATGTGGTAACACAAAATTTATTACGTATTCTATATATTCCAAGATATAATTTAGTTATCAATTCCAATCTGTTTTAAAATAAAAAGAGCTGAAGACTTTCTATTTAGAAAACTTTTAACTCTTCTCTTTATACATATACGATTTAATTATTATGATTTGAAAAAGCTCTAGCATGATTTAGCATATCCAGCAGGTTCTGTTCGTGCTATGCAGCCTTCTCATGATTGACAGATCGGATTCCCAGCTCTTTCTTTACTTTCTGAAAGTAATCGGCTGGAATTTGTTCGTAGTCGATGATAACGGAAGCTTTAACATCATCAGGAATGGCATCCACGATACTTTCAAGAACAGCAGCTGAGTACAGGGAAATTGTTTCTCCCCATCTACCATTTCAACCGGGAAATTGATGGTAGCCACATTATTAATCATCATGGTCTTTATTCCTCTCATTATCGATTTCACCGTCTAGTCTGAAGTATTGTGTAATTTAATATACACCAAATCTTAGGGTGGAATGCTTGCTTTCTAAGGAAAGTGTCGCCCAAATTCCGGCGCTAAGGCAGTAAAAACGGTGAATTAGATACTGTAATATTGCTTAATAACAAGCCTAATCGCTACTATACGTTCCTCATAAGAATCAACTACAGTCAATACAGTATCATTATTACTTAGGGGATATGCAACATAGGAATATTTACCGACTTCATGCATTTCAGTCGGTTCATAATGGTATAAGATATACTTGACCAACCGCCTGGTAATATTGCGCTCTTCTATGCGTTCACCTGCATGTTGACTGTACCTTACTTTGTACAGCTCCATATGATTTTGTAACACTTGGTGAATCAATGCACATTGTTCCATATAGGCTTGTTCTTCCATCCCCAAACATGCTTTCGTTATTTAATCATCCGCCACATTTTGCCGGATTAACAAACATAGCTCCTCTATGCTTTTCAGATCGTTGGTCACGATGGTCTCATATTGTTTACAGTCCTCAACGATCCGTTTAGCATTATCCAAAATTACTTTTAATTCCGCCTTTTTGAGCTGATTGTCGACTCCAGTTTTACAATCCGTCAGTGTTGCTTTTAAATGCTCCAGTAGCTTTTTTGTAATCATTCCGCGCATATCATTCGTGTTAATAATTGGAATGTTCTCTGCTTCGCCTTTTTCGAGCGAACGAATAAAATTGATATACGCACGAAGTTCCACATCAAATTGCTTTGGAACAAAATAAACACCGCCCGATTGTCGGACAGGTGTAGGAGACATACTTTTTAAGATATTCGTTATAACCGTGCGCAGTGTTGCGCTCTCATAATGATTTTTGCAAATGTCGAATCGCAAGATGACATTTTGAGTCATCTGGCTGGCTGTGGGCGATGTGTGGCTAGTATCAATCGTACCTGTATTTTTATCAAGTACAACGATACCAGCCGTTTCATTATAGCTAAGCCGCCGTCCTTTGGTATCCACCGTTTCACACACCAGGTTGCGTTGAACGGTTTGTTTGTTGGAAGCGACTTCTCGGAACATATAGTTTTCAAACATTCCTTCCGCTACTTCCTGGCGAAATTTAGCTGAAGTTGCCCGGCGAAATGCATCCGGCAGCCGGATAGGTTTAGGCATCCACCCTTCACCCAATCCAGAATCGATCAGCTTTTGCTTAAGTTCATCAGGTCTGATAATCATTGCACCTACACCGGCCCAAGTTAAGTGACCGATTATCTCTGCTGTCGTTTGTACTGACAAGGCAGCCATATCATTTAGAATTGGATTCATTTTTTTACCTCCTCATGTAAATTAGATAGCCCAAACAGTTGCAATATTCACTACGGCTGATGTTGCCAAGTACAAAAGCACTATAAGCACGTTCCATACTGTACGACACATAATCATTTACCATCACAGGCTTCACCCTCCCTTTAAAATAAATAGAACTCCAAAGCAGCGTTTAAGCTGTTTGGAGTTCTTCGTGAGCTAGTAAGAAAGCTGGCGGCTTTTCTGATACACAATAGACAATGGTAGGCTGCGTATCATTATCTATCGTACCAGTGTATTCAGTTTAGCTTGCATCCGTATCTTTTTTGTTTAAGCATTGGCTTACGCTCATTTGTTTCATAGTCATCACCCTCTAGGCTTTTGATGGAAATTAATAGACCTCTGCTTATACAGAGATCAAAGGTTAGCTCGTTGGGTTATTTTTCAAAAATTGAGGTTCTACAGGTACAAAGGCTTTGGAGACTTTGCCACCAACAGAGCTATTGCTCATTTGTTCACTCAATTTATTTAGGTCGATCAGTAATTGGTCTCGTCCTTCTTCGCGCTTTTTAATATCTTCCAAAAGATCATAAGCAAAATTCATAATTTCTTGAACGGTTGCCCAGTATGCTTGACCACGTAATTCTAAAACGTGAATTTCTGTAAACTGAGTTTTCATGACAATAAAAGATTTACTATCTACCTTGAACAATACCGTTTCGCCAATAATAATTTTCGGATCAGTGATTCCCCATACTTCTTGCATCGCATAAGGAATTACATTTTGCATCATGTGTACAAAAGCATCTGCCTGTTGCCGCCGCTCCTGTTCTTTCTGAATAAAAGTGGTTACCTCTTGTTCGATGTTTTTCTCCTGTTTATTCTGTTTTTTAAATACGTTGAGTAGCATTGTAATCATCCTCTCAGTTTTAATGTAAACGCAAAAAAGCCGATCCTCGCATAGTCATTCTATGCAAAAATCGGCTTTAACATACGTTTATGTGGTTTTTAAATCAGGACTACATTTTGGAGAGCCTTTCGGTACTCTGTTCCTTGTCTCCGGCAAAACGGGAGGGACGGACAACTTCTTTTAGCCTGCTTTTACCTCACTCTTTCTCATCTTTCGATAAGTCAGCAGGATCGAGGATCACACACTACCTTTGTCTCCAGCATAAAAGGGAGTATAAGGATCAAGTTAAATTACCTCTTTAATTTAGCATAAGTAAAAACAGCTAGCAAGTTCTTATTTATCTTTCCGATCATAAAATATAAACCTGCTGCTCCTACTGTACATGATCTGTTCTCATTTGAAAGTTTTCCTGACGAAGAGTACTTGCTTATTTTCATTATTTATATAACCTATGTATATTAATTAAAATAGGTAAGTAGCATATCAGTCAGTCTTTCTATGGAGACTTTTTTTTGATATTAAAAAAATAAATATAACAAATAGTAAGAAACCAATACCTAAAAAATGCTATAAATTAAACAATCATGCTACTATTCAAAATTGTTTTATTTCCTGAATTTAGTACGGCGGAGAATATCCCAATGATTGTAAGAAGTAATACAAAAGTTATATTCATTAAATATTATTGAAATTTTATTATAAACTAATGCTTTTCCTTAAACATTTTCTTTATAATATTCAAAAATATTCTCTTTCAATTTGTGTACACGCTCTCCTTAGTTTATATTTCTGATCGTTTAGATAAGATAGCCATTCTATAAAGACCTTTACCTATAACATATATATCAAACATACATTCGATTTCTTCATTTATATTAGATTTTATTCTTAAGAAAGAAGATTCTTCACCATATCCTATAATTCGATTAGAGGTACTAAACAAGTAATTTAAAAATTTTTTCCATATACTCAATTCATAAGCATCTATCAATATTATTCCCTTTCGAGATAAGACTTCATGATATTCACTCAGTAGCTCAATGAGATCATTTTTTTCAGGGTGATGCCAAATAGCACCTTTGATATCCCAAATAAGATCTACATTATTAATATTATTTTGCTTTAAATAGGTAGAAGCACAAAATGCGTTGTTACTATCTGCTAAAAAAGTATAATTATCTCCACTTATTTCGTGATCTTCTGGAATATGAATATCAGTCACAATAAATCTAGATTTAAGATATTTTTTTGAAAGTACTTTTTCATACCTACCTTTGCATCCTGAAGGGCTAAATATAGTATTTAACTTATCCAGATCTACACCATTTTTCTTCAATAGAGATTCAATATTTTCTAACCATTTAATTTTTTCATTATATTTATAAGTTAACTCATACCAATTTTTTAAAGAACCTTTTTGGGAATATTTATATCCAATTTCTTTCTCGTTATTTTCAATCAATAAAGATAATA
This sequence comes from Paenibacillus sp. KACC 21273, assembly GCF_028736095.1. Taxonomy (NCBI): domain Bacteria; kingdom Bacillati; phylum Bacillota; class Bacilli; order Caryophanales; family Paenibacillaceae; genus Paenibacillus; species Paenibacillus sp. KACC 21273. The sequence continues at coordinate 2,431,688 of NZ_CP117876.1, read as the reverse complement.
TACAAAATATTATAATCCCAACCACTGCAATAACTAATAAACTTATCATGGTTATATATAATTTTTGAACCCATGTATTATCATTTATAATATTTATCTCATTAATAACACCTATTAAAAGCACAACCATAAGAATAATACCTGATATTTTAACATTGCATATCTTGATTATATTTAAATATAGTTGTTGTTTCTTTTCTAATTTTTTATCCATTTCTATTCATCCTTTACACAAATAATAATTCAGTAAAATTTGTTGTACTTCTATCTTTTATCGGCTATTTGTCATATCTCATAAATCATTGCAAAATAAAACTAAAATTTTAATTATATTTCCAATAGCATTAAAATATGCGACTTGATATAAAAACAGTTTTGTTGCTAGCTAAGTTGTGTTTATTTTTAATCATTACAATTTTATAACGAACTACTGATTTTTGTTAGGCATGGTGGATCGAATTTGTTGAAGCAGTAGAACGATAAGCGGAAGCTGCATATCTCGCAAAGTTCAACCAGACTACTGTCAGCAATGATTAAAGGAATAATCAACATTGGGTAGAGTGAGAAATTTGAACTCGTTTCAAGTGCATAGGTATTTCCTGCGTACTTATCATTCCTCCCATAATGGGTTTACAGAACACAGGATCATGTGCAGAAACCAAATCTCCTTCTTCTAGTTCAATATACTCTGCTGTATCTGTTTCATATCTTTGTTTGTACTCCGCCTCTACATTAATAAATTCAAGATAAGCTTCCGGGCAATCTCCCATATTGTTTTCTTGAAATGAGGCCAAAAGGTCTTCCAAGCTGTCCAAAGAGGGGGTAATAACAGCAACTGTAAAATGACTCATATTCAGTATCCTCTCATTTATATTTAAAGTTTGCATCCAATGTATAATTGCCTTAATCGTAAAGAGAGTTCATATCTAGATGATTACTAGACATGAACTCTCTTTTAATACATTATTTTTTATTGGTCCTATAGCAGAGACCCTCATTCAAAACTTGTTGATAGAATTGCTCTGCCGCTTCCCAATCACACTTCCCTCCATCACTACGAATCATCAGATCATCCTGTAGATGATGTTTAGCAATCCGTAAAAAGACGGTGACTGCCAGATCATAAGGACGCTGATCGGTTTTGCAACATCCGAAATGATACTTATGTTCATTTGGGTTTTCATCTGGATGAATAGTCAAGATACGAGGAAAGTACATCTCCTCGTATCCCTGCTCACCCGATCCATTGAACAAGATCGTCTCTCCATCCATGATCGGGAATCTAAGACCATATCCATTCCCAAGTTTGATACCTCCTTCAGACAAAGCTGGCAAAGCACGTTCAAAATCCCTTTGGATCTTGATAAATGTAGTTGGATCAATTTCTTTTGCTCTATACCAATAGTGAGTGTATCCCATTTTCTCTTGCTCCTTTAATCAGCTTATTTTTGAGCAATATAAACCGGCAAGCCGGTCAATTCCATTAGTTCACGTTTAAAACGTTCCTCATCGCTGTTATGATCGCTCAGATGTAGCAGATGAATTTCTTCCACATGGCTCAGATCATTACTCCTTAAAAAATCCTTTACATGCTCTAATGAAAAATGAGAAGAAATCACACGACTTTTGACGGATTCAGCTACGACTCCTGAAGCGACATTTTCATACAAAATATCAAGCGCGAAATTACACTCGACCATAATATGTGTGAGTCCTTCAAATCGATACCGTAGATAAGATGTATCCGTCGCAAACAGTAGTTTATCGCCTTCTCCATTGATCATCAGGAAACCTAGCGGCTCCGCTGCGTCATGCTCCACTTCAAAGGGAAGAATCGTCCATGTTCCAATGGCAAAACGCTCTTTCGCCTGTATTCGCTTGATTCGATGGCTATTGATTTTTAAAGATTCAACAGTACCCCAGCTCATATAAACGTTCACTCCGGATTTGAGTAAATACGGAACAGATAGGCTATGATCCTTATGCTCGTGAGATACCACGCAGCCAGCTAAGCGGGAAACTTCAAAGCCAAGCGCATGTTGAATTTCTTTGTAATGAATACCTGCTTCGATCAGTAGATCCGTATGCCCATCTGTGATCAGATAGGCATTGCCAGAACTACTTGAAGCCAGCGTACGAATATGAATCATCAGAAATCAGGTTCTTGTTCAGATTTACTTTTATTCTCCGGCTGATCACTGCCAGATATGGGTTCATGCGAATCATCCAGATCTTCCACTTCACCGGCAACCCCTAAAGCAGATGAAGGCGTCAATGGTTCTACATCAATTACTGTTTGGTTCGCATGCTGAGCGATTTCTTTTTTCAATTCGCGTAGTGTTTCGTCGCTCGCTTCCTGGTAAGAACGTTCGATCAAGAAGTTTCCGAAATCCTTTGGAATTTTCTTAACGACGTTATTTCGCATTTTTCGAATCAACATCGATTCGCGACTTTGCGGCTCTGTCCAAGCAGGGCTCATATACACTTGCATCTCTGCATCATCTAACGCAGCAAGTCCTTTCTCACTGGCTCGCTGAAGTATGCGAGCTTTTCGAGCAGCTATTTCTTTTCGCTGCTCTGCTGTCGCCTTATAACGATCTTCGCAGACACCAAAGGTTTCATTCATCATTTGGTTGTTCATATGAGCAACCAAATTTCGGATCACGTCATCTCGTTCTGCAATATAGTATTCGACAGTGCCGTCTACTTTCAGAATAGGGTAAACCACCCGGACTACATTACCTTTGCCAGTAGGTGTCCATGTCGGTGCGACCACATCGAAGCCTGTATATTGTGGATACGTGAAGGGGTCATTTTCTCGTACAAGCCAGAACTGACCTACCTTTTTGACATCGCGACCAAAACGAGCAAGAATAGCATCATTGCCATCTCCTTCAATGCCCATTTCAATCTGCTTTTTCCAAATATCTTTATGATCTGCACCTTTAACTTTTAGGTTACGAAGCTGAAAATAAACTTCTCTGGGGCTGGCAGCAGCATTCAACTTCAGGGATGCGATCTGGATCAAGGTTTGAGTAATATTACTACGATCCAGTTTCTCATCATTCCAACCAATGCTTTTGCTATCCAGCACTGTATTGATAGCAGAGATAGCATTGAGTACACAAGACTTCGAGTACTCATCCATTTCAATCCCATTTCCTGTGAGCTGACGCTCAATCATTGGAAAGTAATTATCGTTGACTTTGGTTAATACCGTAGAAAAATCACTCATGCTTGTACAGCCTCCTGTTTTTCAATTCGCAATGCGGTATCTTCTTTACTGACAATCAAGCGAATCATCTGTGAATGAGTATCCATGGACTGTACAACGGATTCCGCATTATCCAAAAAGATCGGTGCGGTCACGCCACAATGCTCCGCAAGCGTATTGATGATGTCCAGTCCTACGTTAATCCGAGCTGCGTGATTTAATCCAGAACTATAAGGGACACCGTTATACGTGGTTTCGCATACTTCTTTCAGTCCACCATTGATCTGTTTGTCAAATAGTTTGAAACGAGCACATTTGAATTTGCTGTTAATCCGTTTCTCTAGCATATTCACTTTTGTTCGAATAAAGGTTTCCATCAGAAACACTTGATATTCGAGCTGTTCGTATTCTTCTGCGAGGCGAGACTCCTGTTGCTCCAATTCATGAATACGAGCAGCTACTGCATGTGCTTGATTGACTTGTGCACGTTGCTGTTCCAATTGTTTGGCTTCTATACGTAGAGTTGCAATAACTTCATGAATACCGGATGCACGATCTTGCTCATGACTCTGAATATTCGTAAGTTTATGTTGTCTTTCTAGGATTTGCTGCTGAATGGCAAGATATTCTTCGTCCTGCTGCGGATTAGTCACCCTATCTTCCAAGTCGTCTAATTCAGCCTGCATCGCAACAACGACCGCTTTTTTGTCAGCCTGCTGTTGCTTTAAGGATTCAATTTCAGCAGCTAATGTCTGGTTACGTTCTTCTAGGTCCTTGACCATTTTCATGGTTGCTTTGCCTTCTACATTAATTTGTTCAAGCGTTTGAGCACGCTGTACATTGAAAGTTGCCTCCGCTTTCTCACATGCTATTTGTACTTGATCTGCAGGCAATGGCTGACCGCACGCTGCACAAATATCATCGCCTTGGTGTTCATGCTCAAAAACCATGGCTTTGACTTCTATCCACCGTGTGCGAAGGGTCTGAGCTGTTGACTTTCCTGCATCAATTTGGCGCTGGTTGTTCTGGATCTGACTACGCTGACTCTCGATGTGCTGAGTCAGTTGATTATAGGCCCATTGATGATCACTTAATGCTTTACGATGCATCGATACTGCGTCGAAGTTGCTTGCCTTCAGTCGATTCAGCACATCCAATGCTTCACCTTCAAGACGACGAATCTCATTTTGAAGATCGACAGCTTCAGCGTCCGATTGAATATGCTGAAGCTTATGATTCTCTTCTGCAATGCGATCATGTAGCTCCTGAATGCAGGCATCCATTTCGATTGTATCTACATTTGATATGTCTGGCGCACTCCGGCGTACTTCATCGATCCGCACTGGAATCTTTTCAATTTCTTGGTTGAGTAGTCGCTTTTTATTCGCAACGACCTTTTGGTGATCTTCAATGCTGTGGCCATTCAGAATATTAAGCAAGTCTGTCAGCTCCTTGTTGCTTTGGATTACATCCACATCAGTCACATCTCCGCAAACCTCTAGTAGTAACCCCCGGCGTTTGTCCGTATTCAAATGCTCATTAAAAAAGATCGGATTGGTTAATAACCGAAACAAATCTTCTCGAATGATCTGCGCCACTTCTTCTTTATAGGCAGCTTCTTTCAGCGGAACATCGTCAACGAAATAGGACGTTTCGTGACCCGTGAATTCTTTCTTCACTTGTCCACGTTTTTTAGTCCATTTCTCGGCGAATACCCGACGAAAAGTACGTGTGATGCCATCAATTTGAAGCACTCCTTCGACTTCGTGCTCCAACATATGCTGCCTCACTTTACCCGACCCATCCAGTTTTTTAATTTGAAAGTCAGTGCGGTTGTTACTGTCCTTACCAAACAGAAGCCAGTAAAATGCATCCACAATTGTTGTTTTACCGGTAGCGTTTGTTCCATGTACAGCCACATCTTTGCCGTCAAGTACAAGCACAAACTCATCCAACCCTTTAAAATTCCGAAGTGTCAAGCGTTCTAATGTGATGGTAGTCATGCTTGTGTACCTTCATTCCCTAGCCAGCGCGCTCTATAAGTTGTCAGTACTTCTTCTACTGCTTCAATCTGTGCGTTTGTTAAAAGCAATTCGATCACCATTACTTCACCTTCAATGCGTAGGACAGCCGGTGTATAGTGCATCGCCTCCTGCACCTGTACTTGAATATTTTCATTGGATAAATCACAAGTAAAAGCTGTTCTTTTCATTTTAAAATTCCTCCTTATTTAAAATAAAAAAGGCGAGTGAATCCCCATGAGGAACCACTCGCCTTTTAATCCATGTTATTCATTTGTTACGCCACTCTCATCTCTGTAATTAACACGGCTCAGAATGGTAAATCATCATCCGAAATGTCGATTGGCTTTCCGTCATCTGAAAACGGATCTTGGTGATTACGTGCTCCACCATTACTACTTTGATTCCCACTATGACCGCTACCATAGGAGGATTCTTCACGCTTCCCTCCACTGTTGCTATTTGCGCCGTCACGACTGGATTCTAGGAATCGAACATTATCCGCGATCACTTCAGTGACATAGACACGTTTTCCTTCGTTATTCTCATAATTTCGTACCTGGATCCGACCTTCAACGGCTGTTAGGCGACCTTTGCGCAAATAATTCGCACAGGTTTCTGCCAGCTGTCTCCACACGACAATAGGAATAAAATCCGCTTCGCGTTCTCCTCCTTGGCTCGTAAACGGTCGATCAATCGCCAGCGTAAACTGAGCGACAGCGACTCCTGTTGGTGTATAACGCAGCTCGGGATCTTTGGTTAGTCGTCCAATCAAAATCACACGATTTAACATCTGTTTATCCTCCCTTTAATCTTAATTCGTTCATCTCTGACATTTGAATTTCTGTCAGCATGCGATCCACGCTCTCTTCTACTTCGTTTGTCCATGTCGGACGTTCCGCTAAAGAATACATTGTACAAACGTATTGAAGTAAAGGTACTTCAATCTGCTTCTCTCGCTGTCGAATATGTTCGACATACTTTTCATACTTCCACGTTTTGATGCCAAGCAACAGCCAAAAATACGCTTGCTGCTTTTCGTGTTCTATAAACGCATTCCACTCCCTCCATAACCATTCCAATGAACGTTTATAGTAAGCCATATCCCGTTCTCGCATTCGTCGCCAGTCCGGATCACTACCTCCGCCCAGCGATTGACGAAGCAGATGACGCTGATTGCGGTTCAACTGTTCAGCTGGGTGAATGATGTTGCGTTTGCGATACCGCTGTACGATATCTTTTTCGTCTACATGTTCTAAAAGCGAAATAAATCGAAAGACACCGCCCTTCTCGCCGCAAAACCAGCACTTGAACACTTGGTCTTTACTATTGAGAGAAAGATAGTATTTCCTCTGTTTGTTCGGTTTGCTATCTTCATGACAAAATGGACATTTACATTTGACCTCTTTTCGAAACCGAGAGGAGGCATCCACAATGAGTCCATGTTGCTCTGCTATATCAACGATGTTAGGTAGCACCTGCGATCACATCCATCATGCGCTCGATGGGACTGGGATCTAGTTGAACCTGTTTCCATGCCGGATTCAGCACAATCTTTTGCGTGACAGTGTGTACCCGCTTGTATGGCTCCTGACATTTCCAACGTTTGTATGCGGCTAATGCAGCAGAAACATGTTTACAGTTTTTATACTGTCTGTTATACCGGCAAGCTGGGCATTCGTGTGTGATAACCAAATCATGCTGATACGGTTTTACCTCTACCAAATATACACCGTTCGATCGGCTACTAGGAAAAACACAAATTAGGATGTTGCCTTGAGCGAAGGTAGCTATCGGTAATAATTTGAAATCAGACATATAATCATCCTTTCGGTTTTTAATTAGTGGCTAGCATCCTCAGTCACGTTCCTCATTCCGGCTTGGATCATTACGACAAGACTATCTAAAATAGTCTCCTTCTGACTAAGTCCAAATGTTTCCGCAACATACATTCCAAGTGCAAACGCTGTACTGGATGCAGCAATTTGAGCATTATCGGTTTCTGCAGGATCGATGGTTTCAAACATGTTATTGATCGTCGTCATAACGTAAGGAATAGGCTGTTTATCTTCCTGATCTGCTGGAACAGTATGCTTGTTTACCAAACGATTCAAAGATTGCCAAACTTTGAATACCTCTGCTTTGAGCTTGGGATCAGCAGCCAGATATACATCATCCAACAGCGATAACGCTTCGCGAAGCTCAGGTAATAATGTTTCAAATGGAGTTGCTTCTACCTGCTCAGGAATGACCGTGCCTTGATTCGTAATCGTTTGTTTATTCATCTTCTTCACCTGTCCTTTTTAAAGTTTAAGAATAGAAAAAACGATGCTCGCATAAGTACATGCAATCATCGTTTTAAACTAACTTATTCATGGTCTGATACTGGCTAAACTCATTGAGTAGTTGGTCCAGCTCCTGAGATTTGCTAATGACTTCTGGAGCCAATAAACCAAGCGTATCTGCAAGCCGACACATTTCTGCTCGCGTACTTTCAATGTCCTTAAGTAACTTCCACATATTAGAGTCACCTCATTAGGAATTATTCTTTTTAAAACGCAAAAAACCGATCTCTACACAGCATTTCCTGTGCAAAAATCGGTTTTTAATAAACGTTCTATTTGTTAATCAGCTCAGAGTTGATAATCGGTGTTAGCCCTACAATTCCTAAAGCTTTAAACACTTTTCCAAAAGCTTCTGCATCTTGAAGTGAAAGACCAAAACTCCAGTGAGTACATGCACCTTCGATAATGGAAATATCATCTACGGATATACCAGCAAGTTCAGCAAGTCGTTGCTGCGTATAACCGAGCTCATATCGTCGGTTCATCACCATATCGCCTAGCGCTACTTCCAATCCTTCCAAATAACTTTTCAGAGTAGAGGACTTTTTTGCTTCTGCTAATACTTGATCAAAGCTCTGGTTCAAGTGACTATATTTACTCATTGCACTCATCTCCTTTTTCATGACATGTATTTCTCAGGAGAATTGATAAACGAACGATATTGTGCTCTGGATATTGCAACGATTCGCTCAAAGTCCAAAGAATGGGTTTGATTTTTAACAAGCGCTTGGGTAAATACCAACAGTTGAGTATCCTCCAGCCTGTATTCGAAAAATACTGCTCTGAACGCACCTGCCCCTCGCCAATTTACTCTAAATTCAAGTAAAGGAGGGTGATACTTCAACTCTTTGACGATTCGAATACTGTATATAGAGCCATCGTCACGAAGTGTGCTAAAAAACTCATGTATAGCATACGGTATGCCATACGTTCTCAAAAACTGCAAACCTTTCAGGATTAGAGCGACCAGATGTTCTAAATCATCATTGTACTCCGATTGTCGAATCAGTTCTTGAATACAATCTTGTACAGCAATCTTACCTTGCTGATCCTTAAAAAACCAAATGACTGTCTCCATTATACCATCCCTTCTTTTTGATTAAAACGCAAAAAACCGATCTTCGTATGGATATCCATACAAAAATCGGCTTTGTATACGTTTATTGCTTATTTACATAACATAGATAACTACTTTTGGAGAGCCTTTCGGTACTCTGTTCCTTGTCTCCAGCAAAACGGGAGTGACGGACAACTGCTTTTAGCCTGCTTTTACCTCACTCTTTCTTATCTTTTAATAAGTCAGCAGGATCGAGGGGAACTGTACATCTTTCCGTATCTCCAGCAAACGGGAGTTTCGGAGTGAAGCTAAATTACACCCTTACTTTAGCATGGCTGCTACCGTCTGACAAGATGTTATTCTACTAAAGTTATTTTCTGCTGCCAGATTCCTCCTCTCTGACGATAAAATGTGTATTCCTTACGTAAATCCTGATCCATTAAGGCATATGCATGCGTCAAAACATGATTCAACGGTTTCAAATCCAACAGGGTTTCTGCTATCACAATAACAGGCCATTGGCTGCGCTGTAGCTCTCTCTCAATTGCTTTGGTATCTTGTCCACGAAGGATCAATACATAGCGCGTGTGCTCACCCATTTGGACTTTTCCCGTAAACGGAGAAGCAGAAGCTTGAATTTGGAATCCCTTTTGCTTCTCATGCAGTGCGCAGGCGAATTGAAAAAATATCAGTTTGCTCAGTACATCTGCCACGCTCCAATGACACCAACTGTTGACTGTTTGATTCGATTGTAATAATTGAATGGCTCTCGGTCCCAGTGTAAATACAGGAATTGTCGTCCGATTCTTTCTAAGCTGGTGTTGCACCAATTTATGTTCTGCCAGCATCCGGCGAATATGCGAACGTTTCCAAGCAAATAAGCGTCCAAGTTGCACGCTACCGATACAGCCAATCGCCCCAATCGCTTGTAGCCCAACCTCTTCCATCGGCAGGCGGAGCGGTGCATAGCTGTTTTTTTCAGGATGCTCAATCTTGGTTGGCTGCCATATCCAGTGATGTGATAATGAAAATGAAGACCGGGGCACTCCCCGATCTTCATGATAGTTTTCCATATCCATAATGATGCTCCTTATCGCTTACGCGTAATTCGAGCGAAAATCTGTTGTTTTTTGACATCTAAGCGAATAATACGTACAGATACTTTATCGCCAACACGCAGCCGATCAAATGCCATGTGTCGAACCAGTGCATCCACCCCGCGCTCCAGATTCACAAATACCCCATACTCTGCAATGCCGGATACCCGACCAATGTATTCACCGCGTAGATTGTATCGTTGACTACAATCTGGCCATGGACTTTGCTCGAGTGCCTTTCGGCTGATGACGATGCTTTTATTCTCTTTGTCCAGCTCTAGCACCTTCACTTTGAAGTGATCCCCTATTTCCACAACTTCGCGTAAGTCTTCCGTCCAACCGTGTGCGTAATGCTGCACCGGCAAATCGACTTCAATCCCGCCAATATCCACCGTCATTTGCTTCACACTAACAGAACGCACTACTGCCGTAATGATTGCATCTTTCTCCAACCACTTCCACGTTGCCGTTTCCATATGCTCAATCGCCGCTTGCCGAGAAGCGATGAATGTTTTTCCGTCTCGATCATAGGATACAATTTTAAAGGCAACTGGTTCGCCCAGCATCCGGCGGAAGGCATGAGGATCCGTTACACCAGCATATTCTTGTGGGATCAGTCCGCGTACTTCGCCTACTTGTACTACCCCGCATAGCTTATTCAGTTTGGTTTCCATCCCGATCAGTTCCGCCTGCAAAATCAGATTATTTTGCTTTGCACTGTAAATTTGCGCCCAAGCTTCATCGTATCCGCTTTGTTGTAGCTTTTTCTCATCGTACCCTTCAATCAGTACTCGTTTCAGTTCATTTTGGCTCATGGATAAATCCTCCTATAGGGTTATATTTTTGATCAATCCAAAATAACCTCACTGATCATCAGCGAGGGCATTACTCAAATGGGTCATCTTCGATGGCGGTATACATAGCATGCTGTTTGCGACGCTGAAATTCTTGGTGTAGTTTTTTTAATGTAGGATTCTCGCTTCCATGCATTTGAAATAACATACGAAAAGCTGCTGTTGCATCTTCATGTTGAATGATCTCAGCCCAGATATCGTTGTGGGTATAGTCGAGTTTCAACTCGTCTAATATCCAAGTAAATAAATACATTTCAAACGACTCTTCTTCTTTACCTTGCAGAGGTTTAGAGGTATGAGAATCCTCTTGCATTACCACTTCCGCACTAGCATCCAGTTCGGTTTGTTCTAGGGACAGCTCTTTATCAACAAAGATAAGCTTGGATGAAGATACTGATTTTTCTTCGTGTTGAGCTTCCAATTCCTGTTCAGTCACAGAATCTGAATCCTTCTCTTCTTGTTTGCGTTTAACATGAAATTTAAACGACCATTGTTTTTTTCGAACTTCCCACTCTCGGCGCTCGCGCCAGTCGCGCGGGACAAAACTGCCCTTTCCGATTTTTGGTGCCATCGGTGTTCCATCATTCAGTAACTTGGCCACGTAATGAAACTTAGGCAGCCCATCCATCAGTTGTGTGTAAAAGATCCGATCTTCTTCCATTTCCGTATCGCGGTAGTTTTCCGGTAATAGGTTTGGTATCAGGATCTGCTGTTTGAATGTACTCTGCCGGCTGATGATCTGTTTCTTTCCAAATTCACGACTGAACTCCAGCGCATCCTGATAAGCCAAACCACCAAACGCGATTTTATTGCGACAACTTGTCAGGATGGATTGCTTCATCGCTTTCGCATTGATTTTTCCTGCTTCTACTTCCAGTTGTCCAAGGGATTGCGTAGCAAAAAATCCAGCTGTTCGATATTCAGCAGCGATCGACAAGAACAGCTCGACATCAGGATTGATATACCGGGAATATTCATCGACGACGATTATATGCGGTATACGAGTAAGTTCTGTTCCCGGACGACGGAATGTACCGCTTTGCAAGTGCATGACTGCAAACTGACCGAAAGCATCCCCAGCTTTTCGTAACTTGCCCATGGCTGTATTGATCGCAAGTATGCCACCGTTTGCAAAGTGCGCATCCATGTCAAAATCCGACTGACCCATCAAAATCGGCTCTAAATGACGATTGGAGGTTAAGTTTTCTAACTGTGCTCGAAGACCAATCACGAATTGCTGGTACTTATCTTTTTGTGAACCGAGCAGCTCCGATTGAAAAAACTGTACTAAATCTGATTCGCCTTCCTTAAAACGTAACTCGGCTACTTTGTCCTCCAGCACACGCTGATCACGCATCGTTCGCAGGACATCGCCCAAGTTCACATCGTCTAAGTAAAGACGTTTTAAAAGCTTGGTAATGTTCCGACCAGCAAGTTCTTGAACCGTAGCGAAAAATGCTTCCTGTTTACCGAACATGGATTTCAACACAGTGACGGTAGCTTCAGCTACATCGTCCTCATCACCTTTCATCACAGGAAAGCGCGCACTCGTTGGAGATGTGGGGTCAACGTGTACACAGGGCAACTCCATCTCTCCAGCCATCTCTGCCACCATTCCGGCAAGATCCCCTTTGGGTTCAACAACTGAAAGCCCCAGTGGTATACCTCTTTTCTTCATCAACAGTAGCTGATAAATAATGGGCTTGAGCAGTGTTGCGGTTTTGCCGCAACGTGTCGGTCCCACGGCCAGCATATGCGTAAATAAATCACTTCCGCCAAATTGAATAGCCGACATGTACATTACTCCTTCATTGGAATCTCTTCGCCAAGATTCAGTTGAATCTCGGTACTTTTGTTGCGAATGAATATGCGTTTAATGGATGTCCAACGATCTGATACCGTTGGTTTAATGACAACCAGTTGCTGTTTGCTCACATTACCCCGACGATTCATAAAATTATGCTGGATACGATAATTCACTACTGTTAAAAACAAGGAAGTGAGCAGAACCATAAGGAGCATAGCGTGCAAACCCATGATCGCCGAGATCGGCATTCTAGACTGACTTATCAGCCAGGCATATCCGTTGAGCGATAAGGCTGATCCACTCCATAGAAGACCTGTGAAAAACATCAGCACCTGATTACGCTGCTCCAGTACCCAGCCATACAAGTACACCAGTAAGCTTCCGAAAGCAGGTAGCCATATCCACCATCCTTGCCAAGCCGGTGTTTGTGCATACAAATAAGCCCAGCTACATAAACTGAGCACGAGCCAAAGAAATCGAATCATACGCAATCCATAAGGTCGAATAAATTTTCAGACCGTGTTTGATCCTTATTACACCTGGGGCTGGTGAACCCGTAGATGATGACTGACTCTATAAATCGATGCAGGAAAGAAATAGTTGGCTCAGAAAGAAGCCATGATACATCATGATCGTACGCCATCATACCTATCCTCCTAGTCGTTTAAAATGACTTTCAACGGTAATTCGTGGAATACCGAGTATATCAACGTGCCGTTCATGCTCCATTTGCTTTTGATAGTATTCTTCCTCTTCTTCCAGACAGATCACCAGCACCCGTTGCCCTGCTTGGCGGCTCATTTCTGGCGTATAAAATTTCAAATTACGACCCAATGTCAGCATATCGCCTGTTAGCTGCTCTACCAAATATGGCGGATTCTCTTCTCCTTCCCTTCGTAGTCCATACAGAAATCCGTATTTGCTGTGATCTTTCACCCTCACAAGCTGCCCATAAGGAGCCAGCAACTGCTGCAAATGAGTATAACGATCACCCGCTAGAATGTACCAGCGTGTCAATCCAATCCCTAGCTCATCATACGGTAGGAGATAGATTGGAATACCGCCTGTCACCAGTCCTTCTCGCTCGCATAATTCTACGAAACGTCTTCTAACAGAACCATGCTTATAGAAGATTAAATATCCTTTGATCTGGATTTGTTTAGATGAGCGGATTTCAGTCACGATTTTGATGAATGTTTGCGGCTTTGTTTCGGCATTAAGCATATAAATCGTATAGTCTCCTTGTGTAGTCTCGAAACCGCCAAGTAATAAATCCCCTCGATTTAAGTGATATTTTCTTTTAATCCTCCTAGAATCCAAAAAGGGAATTTCAGATATTCTCAGATGCAACTCATTGGCGTCGATAATATACTGCCGCTGTTGTACAGTAAGTCCCATATCTCGCGCACGGTAGCTGCTTGTCTCTATTCTTTTCTTAGCTACCAGCAATTCCATTCCACGCTCCGCAATTCGTATATAAGCAGCTACCCGAGTATGCTGCTCTATTCGTCTACCGTATATTTGTGTCACAATCAATCCTTCGCATTTCATAATGTATAGTCGTTTATTCGCATATTTTGCATTCCCATTAAAATATGTTGTTGTAATCTGCTGCTTGGTTAGCTCCCTTAATTCATACAATGTCTGCAAAATTAATAAATCCCTTTCTGTCCATTCTCGCTGTTTTGGCATCTTCACTCACCCTTCGTTCTGGAAATCCTTACATTCTTTCTCTACTCACTATTTGCTTATTTTTACCATTCCTGTTCTTTGTATATTTTCTACTCATGCAGGGTGCTCCGAAGCTTCCACTCAACTGCGTTTAGCGGTAGCCTCTCCTCACCTTCTCGCTTTTTATGACTTATGCTTTTGCGTATTATCCTTTTCAGATCAACGGATTCAGCTATTTTTTGGCATCAATTATCGGGTTCAAATCAAAAGGTATTAGAATCAGGTTCAAATGAACCCGATTTCCCTTTAGTAATTCCATATTTATCATTTACATATATTGTTAAATTACTGATGTTTGATGTTGGACTGACTAAAACTTTGATGTGATTTTTACCCGAGTCATCTAAGAATCCAGCTTCCAAATTAACTATTTCTTTCCATGAATCGTCTCTAATCATTTGTGCATGTCTAACAGCATTAATTAACAAACTACGATTTCGATTATCTGTATCACGGATGATTAAGTTTTTAAAAAAGTGACAAATATAAATGCATGCATGATCTAACGTTGGATATTCAGCATTACGCACAGCTTCAAAAGTAGCATGCCAATAATAGTCACGAACCGCCCTAAAATATTTGCGATCTTGACTATACAAAGGTAGTACTCCCTCATAAGACAACTGATATACAGGATATCCACTCAATTCAAACATTTCGAAAGAGCAGGGTGGATAAGGTAACGGGTCAAGAGACCAACTTTCTGGTAAAAATGATCTTTTATTAGCAATTGCCTCACTCAGATCATATGAAAGCAACACAGATTGAAAATACATTCGCTCTAAACTCATAAGCTCTCTTTGTACTTCCTGCTCACGAAAACTCAATCCTTCCAACTGCATCACTTCCTTTTGACATTTATACATAGCAAATGCATCACATATAGATGCACTAGCAGAATATAAACTTCTGCCAAGTGCATCAGTAAGTGCAGCACTTAACTAGATGTGATGCGTATCACTTTAATTCGTTTAAAAAATCAAACGGGTCTTTAGGCGTATCACGATCAGGGGCTGAGGATGAGTCACCAAATAGGAGCGATTCTAGATCAGCCTCTTCTTTCTTGACCTCCTTGTTGAATCCTGCAAGTGCAACTGCAATCATATCTGTTTTTTGATTACGTTCCTCTACACGCCGTTCAAGTTCTGCTGCTTCTTCTGCTAGTTTGCTTACACTATCGGGAAAATTAAGTCCAGACACTACTGTATAGATCGTTACTAAACCAGGTTGATCGGCACCGTAGGTTGCAACAGGATTTTCATCAAGAGTAGGCGTAGTATTGTGTAAAAAAGATTGGACTTCTTCTACAAAAACATGAGTAAATAATTCATTAGCACAAGATTGATCAGCTACAATGCTTACTGCACTACTAGCTGCATCTGAAAGATCATAGCCGGTGCTCAGTTCTCCATTTAGCACACTTTGCTTAAGTTTATCCATGTAGGTAACTGGAGATGCTATGTTAATATCATTAATAGGCAAAACACATTTAGCAATATGCAAGCATCCGCTACTATGCAACATATTAAGCCATTCTGAAGCATCAAAATGATAATTTCCGTAGGGGATATAACTTGAAGTCACTGTATTGAGTTCATGAAGTAACTTGGCAATATGCCGATTACAGGACTTCATAAACTCTTCCACGCTGGCGGGCTTTTCCTGCGCAAGTCCAACTTGAAAAAGTTGTTCATTATCTACAATGATAATCGCACCAAGTCCAGACATTGCACGCTTTAGCGTTTGTAGGCGTTGCAGAGCATTAGAAAGCACCTTACGCCCCTCATTTCGACGTGGTAAGGTAAGTAGCAACCCAAAACGTCCAGCAAAACCAGAAGTATGCAGTAGACGAATGGCTTCTAATAGTGCTCCTGTACCGGTTCCTCCACCGAGTCCACAAGAAATGAATATATAATCACGATCTTTGAAATAGCTTATTACCGATTCTTTAATCAGCTCCTGATTATCCTCGAAAGCTTTTTGTCCTAGTACGATATCCCGTCCAACCCCACGCTCATAACCTTTTAGCAAGAGCTTTTTAACGTTAGGAAGATCTGATAATTTCGTCAAATCGATCTCATTGCTATTAATCAGTAGAGCAGTATAGGGACGTGTCTTATCTGTAGAAGACATAGGTACGTCAGCACAATCAAATGCAATCGATGTACCACCCATTCCCCAGCCAAAAAAGCCATATTTCAAACTGATTCTCATTTCTAAACGTCCTTTCCTTTTGATTTTTGAAGTTGTCGCTGCTGATGCCGATATTGTAGTAACTCCTCACCCAATGCTGACAATGTATACTGTTTGGTTTTTGCAATCTCTGCCACCTCGACTAAAGCTGCTCCCTCCAGCATTGCAGCCGCTTCATCCAATAAATGACGTGAGCGAATAGGAAGCTGTTCGGCTTCTGGATGAATCTCCTTGTAGATCATATTTGTAACATCCCGTAAGTGATCTTTCTGTACGGGACGTTCAGCCATTTTAATTCCGGCAAGCATCCAGATCATATTCTCATTTTGAACTGTAGCAGCTAATAATGCTTGTAAAATCTGTTCGCGACTTAGCATTTATAAGCACCTCCTTCATTTCTAAACAAAAAAACTCTTACCCAAATGAGTAAGAGTTTTTTATAGAAATAAGGCTTTAGATCGATCAATAAAAGCGCCGAATTTATATTTAAGTATATGCTGATCTATTAAAGGGTGTTAAACCATTCAAATCAAATCTTTAAACCTAGAGTGTGGATCAATCATCTATTGCATTTGTAACGTATAATTTAATAAAAACCATTATATCTATAAAAGAAACTAAATAATTTCTGATTCATAATGATTTAGTTTTAAAGGCTTAATATTTTTAGTAAAAACATAAATAGAAGTCGAATATTTTTTTTGAGGATTACCTCCGATTATAAATAATATAGGTTCAGGACAGTTTATTCTATTATCCCTAGAAATCGATTGCATTTGAGTAAAGTCAATAATACTCATTTCACTTGACGAAAAAGGATGAAAGTGCCATTCACCTATATAGTAAGCTCTCTCTTTATACCACATTTCACTGAGCCATTTCTTTAGACCGCTTACCCCTCTATAAAATCTAGTTTTTGTTTTTTTTGAGTCTATAGGTGCTCGGCTACTTTTTAATATTATGGCCTTATTTAAATCATCATTATAATAGCCAACCAAAATACCACCTGTCTCTAAATCTTTACTTAAACGACATTCTGTCAACATAAATTTCAATACCTCATTACTAAATTCAACAGTTAAACTATTGTCATCATTTGAATATTTATGAATGAGCAATTAAAACACCTCATGTTGTTTTAATAAAACACCAGTCGTTTTTCCATTTGAATATTGCTGTTCATAAACAGCAAATATACTAGGTCTATGAGATTGAATCCACCAAGCTTCAATTTCTTTAATTGCTAGACTAGACATCAATGTAATATCATCTGAACGAGCAGGAAATAAAGGATGGTAACATCCAATTCCATCACGCGGTAATATAATATCCTTATTTTCTTTTTTTTCTAATTCGATCCAAGGTTTTATGAAATTATAAAATTCTTTTCGAGGAAAGGGGGTTTTATTTGATAAGAAGATAAATACCCTTTTTGCTCCAAAACCTACTGAGATTGAAATGAATCTTTTTGGAATTGTCCAATCAAAAGAATGCAGATAATCAATAACTGCATCGCTTCCAGTAGTATCGATTATAATTTCCTGTTGTTCTAATAATTCCATTTCTTGTTCATTTAAATTAGGGAATTTTTTATTAATTGCAAAAGACCAAGCATGTACACTGTTTTGATTAATTTTATCGGATAAAGCTTTAGCCTTTGAAGAAAATAAATGATTTACTCCAAGCGTATGTCTGGATAGATTACCCATTTCTAAAATATCATCATCGCAAATTACTATTTTGGAAATACCCAGTCTAGATAGCATCTCACTAATTGATGAACCTAACGCCCCGGCTCCAATCAAAAAAATACCGTCATTATATGTTTTTTTATCAATACTCCCTCGGCTAAGAATTGCTTCTTTGCTCCAATTGTCAGTATAAATATAATTCAGATTTTGATTAGAATGCAAACTATTAAGGCGATCCAATTGAAAATAATAATCAATTTCTTTTCGAAATCCTTTAACTTTTTTTACTTTTTTCGTTAACGCTCTTATACCAATGCTAATCCAATGTATAATTAGGCTTTCGTCTCCAACCAATTTAGGAATTTGAAATCCGATCAAAAGATAAATTTGTTGTCCTTCTTTTCTAATTTTATGCATAAGTTCATATACTTCATTCCAGATATTGAAATGATTTTTTTTACAAACTTCTTCCAAATCTCCAATCGTTTTAGGATAAGTCCATGGATGAATTATAGGCTGAAATGGTAACAATACCCATACTCCCGAATGGAGTTTAGTTTCTATTTCTTCGGTTACTATTCTTCCCCAATTATATTTCTTTATAATTTGGTTTTTTTTATCAAAAAAATCACAAACAAAAAATATATCTGGATGAGCATTTACATTTTTTAAAGATATAAATCCACTTCTATTCCTAGAGTTTATCCAATTACCAAATTCTTCTTGTTCTTCAGCAAAAATGATTTGTGGTTTTTTATTCAAATATGCATGCGGTAATTCAAAATAAGCACCTTTTTCAGCGAGTGAATCATTAAAAGCAGCAAGGATCCAATTTTTCAAACGCTCTACATGCCAAGAAATACGATATTTTGCATCCATCATTTCTTCAGTATCTGATAGTAATTCAAGTTGGTTATTATCCCAGTCTGTACAAATTTTACCTAGTCGCCACGGAAGATTATCAACTTCTATGTTCTGATTCATATGCTGATATGTTTGTTTGATACCATAAATTTTATCTGGGTATATGCTAATAGATCCTCTTGGATAAAGAGGATCTATTAGCATATACCAATTTGTTGCGTATGGTATGTTACCATCATTTAATTCTTGCAGTTCAATATTAAATCTAAGAATCCAACTTTTGTGTTCTGAGAGCCAGAAAAGTTCTTCTAGCTGTTGATATCCTTTTATGATATCTAATTGAGTACATCCTATAATTATATTATTAGCTACTGAAAGATCAGCCAAAACGACCACCTACAATATTAGAATTATTTGGATTCTCCCTTTTTGAAAAAGTCGAATTACCTTTTTCGTTACTATTCGTTGTAGCTTCCGATGTTGGGAACTTTGAACCAAATAATTTATTCCATTCTTCTGCACTTTCTTTAACAGTAGTAGCATTTGTAGCTTTTCTAGCCGTTTTAGCTGCTATTTTTATCAATTTATAAAATTCATCGTACTCTTCATCATTAACTCTTCCCATAACGTCATGCTCAGGGACACCATGATCTGCCATAAAAGGTTTTGTTGGGTAGTTATTTACTATTCCTTCTAAAACTTCTGTTACACCTTGACCAATACTTTCTATTTCATCTGGACAACACAGCCCTATAAGATGCTCTAAAGGGTAGCCTTTTGGATATTTAGGTATATTGTTAATTCTTCTCCACCACTTTAAAGCTTTTACTACGTTCACATAATGGCGATCACAAGATTTATTCTTTTCTTGTGTCCACTTAATTTGTGCAAGAGGATCAGTTTTCTTCCATTCTTTAGCATCTCTATCAGGGATCCAAAGAGGAACAGTCTTCCATTCTGGTTCATTTTCATTTGAATAAGTTTTAGAGACGAAGCTTTCTTCAATAGTTTCATTTAAAACTTCCCACGAATTTTTCAAAGTCCATGTTTCAACATCCTCTAGTGTGTACATGTTAGTAACACTATTTGATTCCAAAATATTCTCTTCACTTTCAGAGGGAGCAGCAGTTATAACTACATCCAAGTCTACATAGCTCAAGGTAATTCCGATAGATCGACCTTGGATCTTATACTTTCCAGCATAATGTTTCTCCATGAATGGCTCAAACTCTTTAATTGCATCTTCTGGATTATTATATTTATCCATGCTTAACCTAGTCACTACAATTACATCAACATCTGAACGACTATCTCCTTTTGGTCGCACTGCCGTAGCTCGTCGATAGCTTCCTTGTAAAAATGTGCTTACAATAATTCCAGATAACTTTTCATCTTCTTTTAGTCTTTTTCTTAGTGTAGTATGACCTTTAATCAAATCATTAGTTTGATTTTCTGTTAAACGAATTTCTTTAATAAATCGAGAAAAATAAGTTGGAATATTCACTATAGCACCTCCGATTTTTATAAAGGCAAATAAAATGAAGGGAAATACGATCCATCTCCAGAAAAATGATTTTCATACAAAACAATCTCTGGAATATGCGTAGCTTGTTGAGCAAGGAAAAAAACAAACCCTCCAGGAGCAGAAATAAAAAAATGAATCTTACCTTTTTTTTGGTGCGGTTTCCGACGACCTATAGTGCGAATAACTTGTTCCGCAAGTATCCATGAATGTGTTGCATCCTCAATTGCTGTGACTCCTTCTAAAGGTAAATAAAAATGATAAAACAACTTTTGTGCTAAACCCTTCTCTTCTAGATACCACTCAACTTGATCCTTAACATTACGAGTTACACTGATAGCAACCACCGTATCACTATCAGAAGATGGATCATCCAAGCATTCTTCAATGAACTTACTATAATTTGGCATAGTTTTATCATACAAATCTGGAATCCATGCAATCAATCCATTTCCACGTTGAACTGGAAAAGCTCTAACTCCAGATTTTGGGTTCAAAATTAAACCAACCGCAAATGTTATAGATAAATGTGTATTGAATTGAATGAGATAGGAACTGCCAGGAGAAAACACGCTTTTAGTAAATTCGGCTACCTTCGCATGAATGTCTTCATTCCAGCTCTTTCCTGACTTTAGCAATCTACCATCAAAATCATCGCTCATACATAATAAATGATGGGTTTCTTCTTCTAAATTTTCAGTATATGGCAGAAAACTTCGAATACCTACAGGAATATTATCTTTTAAAATCATGGGCTGACCAGTATATAATTTCTCTGTACGGCATAATTTTAGTAAGTCTTCTTTATTAAAGCGTTTACTTCCTTTACTAGCACAATTAACGATTAAGTCATTATAGGGATTTACAAGAACAGTAAAATCTACAGGTCTCAATCCAGCCAGCATAAGTTTAGCATTAAGTTGTTCTCTAATTAAAAAAGAAATTCCTGGTTTACTATGTTGAATACGAACAGTACTTAAAATATTACGTAATTCGTTTTCATTTTTTAAACCCAGTTGCTTCATCATAGCTTTTCGAGCTCTAGCCATTTTAGTGCTTGGTCTTCCATCAAATAGAGCATTTAAATTCAATTTATTATGTTGATTGTCCAACA
This sequence comes from Paenibacillus sp. KACC 21273, assembly GCF_028736095.1. Taxonomy (NCBI): domain Bacteria; kingdom Bacillati; phylum Bacillota; class Bacilli; order Caryophanales; family Paenibacillaceae; genus Paenibacillus; species Paenibacillus sp. KACC 21273. Next base: position 2,410,178 of record NZ_CP117876.1, on the reverse strand, counting down.
GTTTTTCCAAGGGATCACCTTTTTGAATATTCCAAGGTGTAACTAAATGGAACCTTGCTTTCGTATATCCTTGCTTTAAAGCATCATGAACACGATTTAAAAAAGAATACGCTGAGGCATTAATAAACAAAGGATCAATAAGATCTAATAGTTTTATCTGGTTTGAATTCTTAACATGATATTTCACCTGATAAAAATCCATAATAATCTCGTCTTCAATGCTATAATCGCCTTTAATCGGTTGAATATATTCAACTACTACATCATCAATTGATTTTACTCTATCATCTTCATAAGATACTTCTTTAATATTACTATCACTATGAAGCAATTCAGAAGCAAACAACCAAAAATATAGATTTTGATAGGTTAACCCAGCATTAATGGCATCAATTGGTTTTCCCATATATCACAATCCTATAATAGATTTTTAATATATTAAAACATATGTTCTTAATACTAATATTCTCATAAAATACTTTTTTATTCAATTCATTTATCACTTGTAAACTTAATAACTTCCCATTCTATAAATACTATCAGGCAATTTATAAATAAATGAAAATTTAATCATTTGGAAGGAAATCAGTATCTAATTGGATTTGATAGATCCATCAATTGTTAGTTCAAGTTAACATTAAAAGCCAGCTATCCTTCTTATTACAGAAAATAACTGGCTTTAATAGTAAAACCACTAAAATTAGAAGAGATGTTGTCCTTGTAGCGTTCTCTCAAGTATAATCGCACTTTCAGCTCGACTGAGCTTACACTTCGGTCTAAATGTCTGATCTGGATATCCCTTCACAATACGTCTTGCTGTCAAAGCGCCTACGTCTTCTCTTACCCAAGGAGAAATTGCGTTAAAATCGATGTAAAAATTACTATTATTTTCTACAGGTAAAACATGAAGTGCGTTTGACAGCATTTTTGCAGCTTGTTCTCTATCTATCACTAGTTCTGGTAAAAATCTCTCATTATTGAAACCTTTAACAATATGGTTTTCAACTGCTGCATGAAGCTCTGGCATGTACCAAGCGCTATCATCAATATCCCTAAAAGTTAATTTTATAGCAGATTGCTTAATCTGCTCAGGCGTCAATACCAACCGAGTCAACAAAGCCATAAATTCGGCACGTGTTGTCCCTGCTTTCGGTGCGTATAGATCATCAGAAATGCCCTTTATAATACCCATATTTGCAAGTCGTGTAATGGACTCCTTTGCAAAACTTCGATCAATATCGATAAAACCTTTTTTAATGCTTGTATCTGGCTCTTCTTCATCTACGGGATCAGGATCAGCGACTACCAGCTCTTCGGTTACTTCTGGTTGTTTGGTGTCGGTTGCAGGTGCTTCCGCTACCCCCTCAGTGCGCTCTTTCTTTGTTTTCGCACGAAGAGTTTGCATATTGGATTGATCGCCCTGATCGTTCTCCGTCCAGACATGGAAATTGTAAGTTTCATCTGGCTGGAGACGATCTTGTATATACTTGTTATAGCCGTTTGCTGATCCACGATAAAGTTCCTGTCCTTGCGAAGCGATCACTAGCGTTTCAGTAGATAGTTCATGCTGTAAATGTAAGGTGATAGCAGTACGAGTACTAGCATAGCTCAGCGTGATTGTTCCATCTGGTAACGTCTCCACTGTCGGTACTGGCATTGCTTTCCCTTCACCAGTAGTATTCACAGGCACAACCGTGTAGCCATTGTGGCAAGTTGCACTGTGGAGCTGATCGATTACCGCACTATGTTCAATTGTTTGTGTAATCAACTGCTTATATTTATCATACACGCGGTAAAGATCCGCACCCGGTACAGCTTTCCAACTGATCTGCAAATCATGCATATTTACACGATCTATGCTTACCAATTGGCTATAGTCGGTATTTTCATCTTTAAATCCAGGTAGTGTGCGGAAAGTGTATACTGATGATGCACCGGTTCCTGAAGCGTTTTTTGCAACAGCGTGATACTGTACGATATCACCAGGCTCCAAATCAGTCGCATTATATGCTGGCGTTTGTACCGTAGCAAGTAAAGTACCAGTAGAATCACGTAGCTCGTAAGCTGCGGCACTCTTCACAGCTGTCCATTCAAGGTTTACAGATGTTGGTGTCTGCTTGATTAAGGTATAACCTGTTGGAGCTGATGGCAATGTAAGAAAACGATCCGTATACGCTTGACCATAACCTGCTGTATTTCCGGCAGCTAGCGTATAACTGTACACTGTTCCGCCCTGCAAACCGTATAATTTAGTTCGACCGGTAGCTACCTCATACTCTTTGCCATTCACAGACAATTTGTACTTGGTCGCGCCAGAAACATCATACACATTAAACGTCACACTATTTTCTTGAATATCCAAAACACTGATGGCAGCACTGGATGGCTGATCTGGAAGCGTTGTACCAATCATACTAATGGAGCGTCCCACCCCAGACTGATTATATGCAGCCAGTTCAAGTCTATGAATTGTTCCCGGTCGAAGTCCAGTAAATGTATACTCGCTGAGTACCGAACCCAAGCGGATCACTTTATCTCCATCTAGCGTAGCTTCAAATCCTTTCGTGCCGTGTGGAATATCCACAGCTACCGTAAAACTGGTAGGTGTTGCTGTCACCTGTTGGAGCTTCTTTGGCGCTGCTGGTAGTGTCCATACTTCGCTGAGCGTCGCTTTTGTACCCCATCCAGTGCTATTTCCAGCGGCAACATCATAATCATACATGCTACCTGATTGTAAACCAGTATCTTTATATGACGAAGGTGCACCCGTGTAGATGATCTGACTGTCTCGGCGCAAGCGGTAATACGTATCGTTGGTAACACTGCTCCAATCGTATACCCCACGCGTCACGCTGTTCCAACTCAGCGAGATCGAATCCTCTGTCATTTGCACTGATTTAAACTCATTAGGCTGATTCGGCAGGGTTAAGAAGGAGACGTGATACGCTGCCCCTTCTCCGCTGGCATTCATTGCCCGTATTGCAAAGTCATACATTACATATGGCTTGAGTCCCGATATTTCCTGATAAATGGTGCCAGTCACAGTTACATCTGCATCGATCTGCTTAGTACCCCAATTTGTAGCAGTGATTCGGTATCCAGTTGCTGATTGTACTGGTGTGATATTGAGCAAAGCTTTACTGTAATCGTCTCCGCTCGCATATACAGATGCACTCGCCGTCATTTGCGGTAATGTCACGCCAGTAATTGCAGCACTGGCAAGGCTAGTACCTACATGATTTTCTGCTGTAATCGTGTAGGTGTATTCTGTGCCACCTGCCAATGAACTATCCTTCAGCTCGTTGATCGGATAATCGAGCGTCCAGCTTTTTCCTGTTGTTTCATTCCGGATTGTGTATTGCAAACCATCTACATTCACTTCACCTGTGGGAAGCGACCAACTCAAGAGCATCTGATTGGTCGCTGTGCCAGTTACGTTCAGTTTTGGCGTTTCTGGCTGCCGTTGTAACTGATATGCAGATGATGTAAAACTGACTTCATTATCTGCTAAGTCATAGCCTTTCAGGTGCAAGTACCACACGCCTGCTTGGCTAAGAATAGTCGTCTGTTGCGTGCTGGTTGCTTGATCCCAACTGCTCGGCTCAGTTGTCGATTGAGTCCACTTGTAGTACATTTTGTTTTCGTTCATACCAGACTCTGCGTCGTCAAACGTAAAAGTTACCGGAACATCCTGATCCGTCCAGCTTGCCCCATTTCGAGAAACCATTACGGTTGGCTTTACATCATCGATAGTGGTTACGGTGATCGACTTGGACGATGTATTGCCTGCCGCGTCCTCAAAACCAAACGTGTACGTACCATTATGTGTAACGGAGTAATCATAATGGCTACCGTTATACGCGCTGTTGTTTGGCAAATGAATAAATTGAAATCCAGACGCGCTGTCCATGCCGTCAGCACTGATCGTTATCGACTTTGCCCAGCCTTGAGGCGCTGTTAGTATACCAATCGGCGAGGTGTTATCGATATTGATCTTACCAGAAATTAAATCACTCTCCAGTCCAACATTGTCGATAGTGGATGCAGTAACAATGGTCTGACCGTCCGCGGTGATCGATTTGACCGAACTGTTTCGTCCCCCTGCCTTTGCTTTACTACGTGCCTGCTCAGTGGCTCCATAGAGCGTGTAATAAACACCGTTTACGCCAGAACTTTCATCTGTGCCCGGCGTAAAATTAAGCTCAAATGTCCCACGATACCACTTTTTGGAATCCAAGCCTACAATCGTTGGGATACTAGGCTTATTCCGATCCAAGCGGCTATAAGCAATACCATACGCACTTTCCATGATATTACGCGTAAGCAGCCGAGATTCAATCTTTACTTCGCCTTCAGTTGAAATATTGACAGCCCCAACATAATTAGTCCAATCGCCACCAGCGATCCGATATTGGAGCACTCCATAAAACTGTTCATAATAATTCCCGTAATATCTGGGCTTTGCAATCGAAAAACTATTATTGTTGCCTATATGATAGTTTTCGCTTGGCGTTACTGTAATGACTGGTGCAGAGGTTGGTGTAATATCCTTACGATATACGCGATATTTGAGCGATTTCATGGTCTCGTAATACCCCGATCCCCATGAGTAGTAAATCTGGATATCAGTCAATTTTTTCTTGTAATACTCCGCATAAGAAATATTCCCGCCATGATTATCATCCATGCGATAACCATCTGGCCCGTTAATCTTTAACACTTTGTATTCAGTATAAACGCCATAATTCATTGCCCCCACTGCTTGACCATTTCCAGAAGGGATCCAAATTGTAGAATATGTGTTGCCATCATCACTTGCACTAATTTTACGATCATAAGATGTAACTCCATTACCGCCAAACCCTGCAACCGATGTTTCTGCTTCAACAACCACATAATACTCTGCTGCACCAATGTCATTAGGAACCGGCACAGAAAAGTTAGCCTGAATCGATTTGGCATAGCGGTAATAGGTTCCCGCTGGGTAACCCCAAGAACTGTTCGCTCCAGTCGTTTTGCTACCCAGCACTGGATTTTCCACAGATCCTGATGCAACCAAATATCCATAATTGGCTTGCTCGAATGCAAGATCTGATGATGACGCAGCTACTGGTTGATCACTACCAAATGGCAACATCAAAGAACCTAGCAGTATAATCACTGCTAAGCATCCATTGATATATTTTTTATGCATATTCCTCCTCCATCCATAAACCTTATCCAACTTCGCTACTACACATAGTTACATTTTGTAGAGCTACATAGATTCACCTGCCTCTAGAAGAAAATACAAGCAAAGCTTGCTACATAGAATAGAAGAAATAAAAAAAGCCCGTCACTTCCCTTAAATCAGGAAAATGACGGGCTTGGAGCATCATGATATACTTGGATTTAGTACAATAGAATAGGCTAAAGGGCGGGCGGCTAATCTCCTATAAGGGAGGTGATGCCAATGGAAGTCTATCAAGCTTTGATCTTGATGATATCCTTTGCAACATTAGTTGTATTGATACTTTCGTTCAACAAAAAGAAATAGACCGCCTTCTTGTAGGCTAGCGGTCTATTCATCTTAGATCACCCTAAAGCCTACCGCCTTTCCAAGCGGCTGTTGTACTGAAGAGTCGTGTTGACGCACGACTCTTCTTCTATCTTTATTATACTGATTGACAATGAGTGAAGCAACGGCAAATTGATTGCCAATTCAAATAATCATAATTGCTCCTACTGCAAGACAAAAACTCATTGCAATAAATGGAGCAAGCGGGAACTCATAACGTATTGCCTTCCTTAAGCTTAATCGAATCCCTACGTAACACATACATAGCAATCCCATTATGAAGATAGTTATCAGCGTAAGAGGTAATCCAGCAACTAATCCAATGATTCCAAATAATTTAACATCTCCGGCACCAATTGCAGCCTGGCGCATTAAAAAAATCAGCACCATTACTAGTGCTGGAATCAGTCCATATAAGTACGTCCACTCCATGGTTATCAATCGCCAGAATACTAGGATAATCAGTAACGGATGCGTCCATCGATTAGGAATGATACGCTCACGAATATCTGTATAAGCAAAATATACACACAAGATTGCAAGCCCACATAATAGTCCTTGATTCACCAGTAAGATCATTTAGTATAGACTCGCAAATCTTGGGTGTCATCGTACATACTTCCAAATATCGTTACGACTTTACCAGTACAAACGATCAATCCATTCTTACCGCTCGCATCGGTTGTAATCTTGATCGTGTACTCCCCATCTCTGGTATTTTTATTAATGTACCATTTCCGGTCAACATATTGTTCACCAGTTACTGGAGACACCGCTTTGTGCTTTGGTAGCACCCACGTTGCTTGATCTTGATCTCCAACAATTCTCTCCATATTCACCGTGTCTACTTTTTGACCTCGTGTATTGTAAATCGTTGCTGTAACTTTGGTCGGTCCGTGATAGCTCCCTCCGATCCGACGAGCTGTACCTTTATAGCCTTTCGGTACCTTTGTTTCCCAATCTGTGTCGTAGTTGGTCTTGACAGTTAATTCAAAACCATAGCCTGCCCTTGTAACACTGTTCGGGTCTTTACCATGATCTTGGCTCCACGGGATGATCTCCCAACTGCCTCGTGATTCCCGATCACTGTCCTTCGGATGATCCGGATCAGTCGGAATCCCTTGCTTCGTATTAACCGTTGCCGACAATTTCAGCGATTCCTGATATCTCACCGATTTGTATTTCCAGATTGGTTTCTTATGCTTTCTACCTCGACGATCTTTATAAGTGTCATATCCCGTAATCGTCGGGTACGTCACTGACCAGTTTGCTGATGCTTTATTCCCTTCACAGATTCCAACCTTACCGTCAGCCCCAACAATGATACATGTTCCAATCGCCGTGTTATTGGAATAGTCGATATCGTTTGTCTCTTGCTTTGGATCAACATTGACCATAAGTTGGTGATTTCCTTCGCCTTTACCAGTCCACTGGAAGGAACCTACCGTTGTAACTTGATTCGCTGGAAGTGTTTTTGTGGTTTCATACACAGTTCGCCCGTTATCCGTAAACCGGATCAACACGTCATTTTGTGTCTTTGGCCCGATATTCTTCACCTTGGCTGTAATCTTGGCACGATCTCTATCAGTCATCTTACCTGGATCGACCGTTACAGATTGGGCGACTAAATCTGTATAGTCGCGTGTCCACTCGTCCATAATCGTGTTGTTGTCGTATGCATTATTAGGATACTCGACAGCACAGCTTTCGTGCGATGGGTTGTTGATCGTGACGGCTATCTTAATCTTGTATCTTCCTGCCTGTTCTCCTAACTTTATATTGCCAAAATAATACGAATATTGCTGTCCATTCACCGTTTTTTTCGAGCTACCAGTGTACATGCCCTGCAAGATCTGATCTGCTCCATCTGGTCCTGTAATTGTTACTTTTGCCAGCATCGGGATACCCCGCTCACTGATATAGTCCGATGTCTTGTAATCCTCACCTTTATAATGAAACTTCACCCACAGTTGATTATTGTCTGTAAGCGTAAGCGCATCTGGAATAAAGTCCATATTCAGCAGCTCTTCAATATTGATGGTTTTGATCGCAGTACGCCCATATCCATCCTCTAGGATTACATCAATGTCATTACCGAGATTTTCACGTAGCGTATTCAGATTCGTCACATTCACACTTCCGGTAGCTACATCTTTGTCTGTGGAGATCATTTTTCTGTCCGTAAGTGACATAACCTGCTTCAAATTTGGAAAAGTCCCTTTTTTCGTTGCAACGATACGGATATCACGTTGCGTAAAACCATATGCTTTATAGGATAGTTTGAATCCCTGATTAATACGCGCAAACGACAGTTCCGGCCATTTGGAAGCCGTATAAATGGCTTGTCGTTCAGATTCGCTAATTTTTTTAGTTTGATCAAACTTGTATCCCATCCGTTGAATGATCCCAGCAGTTCGCAAAAAAGATTCTGTTACTTCTAATTTGTAATAGAAAGAATTACCGCTTTTGAATGATTCATCATTTGCATTTTCTGAAAAGGTATTTCTATAGTACTGTAGTTGTTTGCTACTAATATCTTTAGTATTACTTTTAATAAAAGCATCAAATAAATCTTCTAAAGCATTTGAACTTTTATAAACAAGACCAAACCCATTTTCTTTATCGAAATTTGTATCTCCTTCTGCTTTTTTAACATTAAAAACATCGTAGTTTAATATGTTAGTTGTAGATCCGTCTGGATTTTTCACTATACCTTTCCACTGTGCTAATTCCCACGGACGAGTCATTGTATTATCGATATCCAATGCAGGGATAACACCCGTCAATTTTTCTCCTGTTTCTCCATACTGGATCGGAAAATATTTACTTAACATAGGAGAATCAGCAGCATACATTTGTGTTGGAAGAACTAGAAAGAATAAAAATGGTAGAAGAAGTATCAATCTATTTTTCATTGGAAACCTCCATTTTGACAACAAAAAAAGAACCCTTAACTTAAGGTTCTTTTTTTGAATTATTTATTATAGTTTTTGTGCAAGTTTGATGATTTGTTCAATTGTTCCATATGACTCTTTAAGATTCGAATCTTCTACCATAACAATTGCTTTGCTCGTATCTTTATAGCCTGCTTTACTTGCATCTAAGAAAATTGCATAAAACTCAGCCTGTTTAGCAGCACCTGGTACAACTTTTGAAGGATCAACATATTTAAAATATAATACTCTTTCACCTTTTCCTACATTATACGTATATTCGTTTCCAACACTCAAATCTGTTCTGTTTCCAGCAGCCGTGCGGTAATAAGCGGTTGTCCCATTAGGTACAGTAAAAGAAACTTTACCATCAGCTTCTATAAAATTATTAATAAAGAGTTGCTTCGCAAGTGTCGTAAAATTAGGATCGAATTTAAAATTACCTGACTCAGTTGCAGGTGTGGTCGGATTAGTTGGCGTTGAAGTATTATTTCTAGTCGTAATTGTCACTAAACTTTTATTTTGATTCCAATCTACTATAGCTCCCATAGCTTCAGAGACAAAGCGCAGTGGCACCACTGTGCGTCCTTTGATGACTTTTGCTGGCACATCCAACGTGACCAATTTGCTATCGACTGTTACCTTGCTGCTGTTGATCTTGAGTGTGATCGTCTTTCCGGACTGCTCAATTGTTACCGTTTTGTTGGCACTATTGTATTCAACTTTACCACCCAACGATTGGGCAACAAACCTTGTCGGAATCAGTACACGACTATGATCCAAATACGGCTTTTGATCCGGAAACTTCACAGGCGTCTGATTGACTGTTACTTTGATATCCGTAGCAGCTTGCACTGGGGCTGGCTGTAAAATAGTAGCGATTGCCATCATTGTAACAACCACGATAAGTACAAAATTCTTTTTCATGGTATTCACCTCTTTTAATGTAATTAGAAAGTAATATTCACAAAAAATCTATATATCTTTATTTGTAGTATACATCATCCTTTCTAACTTGCTTAATTCAATTTTATTGGTACGTCTCCTCATCCTTTATAAAATACAAAAGCCGGTAATCGTATGAGAACCATACAACTACCGACTATATAAGGATATGAATATAAAATAATATTAAAAAAGCTCTTAGTAATTTACTTTAAACAAAAAATAATGGGGGCTTTTGGACTAACTTCATTATAATGTAAAAAGCAAAATCTAGTAAAAAATTTTGTTCGTACATAATTCATAGAACTGAAATTACACTCACTAAAACAATGAGTTTTAAAAGTATCTAGAATTGAAGTCATATTTTTTATTATAAATCGCTCTATAATTAATTGTGTTTTGAATTTGAAATAAATGAATCAAATAAAGACAATAATTCTTTTTCATTTTCTTTCTCTGTATCTATGCTCTGTTGTGTATTCTCTAATCTCTTTTTGTAATCATTGGAATCTAAGTAGTATTTTAATATTTTCATATCTCTATGCATTCTTTGCTCGTAAAATGTTTTAATAAGCATACTATAATCATTTTTTATCTTTATTACTTCATCTTCAAGCCAATTATCACGATAAAGGATTCCATTTTCTCTAAGACCTCTAACTATCTCAATATTTTGGTATCTTTCTGTATATGGAACAGTTTCAAGCACTCCAAAATATTTTTGAAAAAGATAAATAGGTATGTCTTCAGAATCTTTAAATTTACTTTCCATATATTGTATACTAGTTCCTTTAATAGCTGCGGCCTTTGCTTTAGTTATACTTGAAATTTCATCATATTTAAACGGTCCAACAACATGGCTAACTTCATAACGTGATAATAGAAAAGGTTTATATCCTTCTACACAAACAACAATATAATCCCCATCAATTAAGCTATCTTTGATAAAGAATTTATTAGTTGCTAAACGGAATTCACCGTTTTTGAAAAGATACACGTTACAAGGATAAATGTAATTATTAATTGTTGTAACTGGAGTATAATAGATCATTATATTCCACTTTTTCCGTAATCTTAATTCAAATGTAACTTCATTGTTTAATTTCAATGCAACTTCCCCTTATCAGTTGAGTTTAACGATAGGATAACTTCAAAAAAATTAGTAATTCAAAAATCTAATTTGGTATTTTGTATTTCATTTTGTTAGTATCTATTTCATAAAATAATTACGAAATAAATAGGTATATTCACAAAAGACTATTTCAAATCTCCCATCGGAATTACATCTTCGAAAGCTAATAATAATGAACTTTTAAATACATTATATAAATCTTCCGCGGACAATCCACGATTTAATTGAATAACTACTGTAATAATTTGATCAGAATCATATTGCTCATGATCAGGTAAGATAGACACCGTCTCTATAAAAACTGAAATAAGCGATGGATATAAATAATTCATTAATTCTAATCTATCCATTTTTTTCATTACAGTGAAAAGTAAAGTATAAGCTTGATACAGTGGTTTTTGATGTACCAATACATTTCCAATCAGATTTTGCTTGAAATATCTGTTATTAGCTTTATTATATTTATTTTCTTTAACTGATGATAAATTTTCAATAAGTAGTTTAGAGACATCAGAATCACTAATTTTAAATTTTAAATTTTCAGCTTCTTCAATAGATTCTGACTTAATCTGATCATCAAATTGTTCCTTCACAATGGTCATAAACTGATGTGCCCGATACATATAAAAATCTTGTTCGGCTTCTTTATTCATTTCTCTTATTAACTCATGCCTAGGACCAATCGTCTTTCCTGAAATAATTTGCCACCAATCTTTTTTGTTATCATCCAAAATAAAAACGATTGGTTTTTCTATTTGCTTAGCATGGATGATAATTTGTTTCCATATCACTAAATCACTATATTCAAGTTTATAAATGAGATCATTCCAAACTCTTATACTTCCTCTTTTTTGTTTAACATCTTCATATCCAGGCGGAACTGAATTTTCATATCTTGCATTTCCGATTTCGAAAATTTCATTAAGATCCTTTTGATTGTATGGATTTTCTCCTACCTTATTATCAAATAACTCATTTATTTTATTGTACACTATATCTTCATGAAGTTTAGGATGGGAACTTTTGGCATTATCAATTTGCTCTTTTACTTTTTTTAAGGCTTCCTCAAATTCATTATATATATCTTTCAAATCGATTAATGGATGCCTACTAAAATCATTTAATTTAATTTTCAGACTTTCAACAAATTCTGTATACGAGTTATTAATTTCATTTGATAATTGTTGATAAGAATTGTTTTGTTTCATCATCACATTTAACCGATTATAGTTGTATTCTAATGCCACTTGGTGCGGAATCCATATGCGATCTTTGATTTGTTCAAATATTTGCAAAAGATCGTCGCTAGTACTTTTTGTATATCTATATAAATTTAATAAAACAGTTGTATCAAATACAAAAACGCAATTATCCCATAGTTTCTTTTTGTTACTTTTAGACGGTATGTTAAATTCTTCAAATCCTTTCATATTTCCCCTCACTTTATGTAATTAATATTATTTCTTAATAATAGTATACTTAAGATTAATTGATAAACATAGAATTCTATTTTGTTTTTCAAATTATTATTTATGAGTGACAACTCTAATATTTTTATTTACTTATGAACCAAATGAGAAGAGGAAGAAACTTAAAATTTTATTCTCTTCCTCATTAAAATAAATGTATGATTATCTGGATTGTTCTCCTATTGGTGCTAAATATATCTTTCCATTCTCCTGATACTGCACAATCAAATTACGTTGCTGTTCATTAACACGTAGTACCACGACACCTGGCACCGTCCTACCTCTTTCTGCATCACCACTATTGATGATGCCCCCCTGAGAATCAAGAACCTTTTCAACTTCGATCCCTTTTAGTGTTGGGTCACTACGTACTTCACCTTGATTGTCTCGCCCCTCGTAAGCTACTACATCCACTTTCACACCAGCTCGTACTTCGCCACCAGCAGCGGTCGGCAAATCCACTTTTACACCGATCTGATATTCTCCATGCTTTAGAGCAATACTACTTCCTTTTTGCGATGCACTGGCTGTCGTCAAATGATTCTGCCGAATCACGCTACCTTCGACAAATCCAATAGCAGAGACAAAATTTTGCCCAGTATCCAATTGGGATACGTCCGTTAAAGCATCAGACGGAATATCACTTTTTACTCTTTGTTGGATTTCCGTATTATTCTCATTCAGCTCTTGAAAAGGTAGAATATCCACTTTTGCTACCAATACTGATATCGTAATACGCTGATCTTCAAGTTTTGCTTGTTGCCAGTTGAAACTCAGCAAAAATACAGCTAATGCGAGGATGAATAATATCAATAATCGGGTTACGGGCGTCCACCAACGTTGTAATAATTGTTTCAAAATGATCCTTTCCTCCTTTAGTTATATTGGGTTTCTACTGGAATCCGTCGAACAACCGAGACCTTTTCACTCCAACCCGGTATCAACATTTTTGCCCGCGTGGAAAACTGACATGTCACGATTGTACTTCCGGACGAATTAGTCGTTATGTCTGTGATCAGTTGGCTCTCGTTCATATAATGCCCTTCTAGTTTCTCATCTAATTTCATTTGCGAACGAAAAGAAGCCCGGATCGTACTTCGTAGTACATCCGGGTCCATAATGACTTTCCCTCCATGGCTTGCATCCACTGCTTCTAATGCATGAATGACACCGATATTGATTGCCATTTCTAGGCGATCACCGCCCCGATGATGAATCGTTGTTACAATGATGATACTTCCCACTACTGGCACTACAATCGCAAACAACAAAATTATCGTCCATACTTTAAGCCAACCCATCATGGTTTCAGTCGCCTCCTCGCAACAGTATGCGAGCAGTACCAGGTATGGTCTCATCAATCTTCAATGTCTCGTTCATGATTCCAAGTAGCTTGTACGCCCAAAGGGGATAACTTGACGTATAATGGATAGTTAATGGGTCATAACGTTGTACTAATTTAGGAGTTGCTGCGAAAGTCACTTTACTTGGATCGTGCCCCATCGTTCGGATCATGTCTCGAAATCTCTGTTCGCTTCCGGCATCAGCTCCATTTTGCACTGTCATCACGCCCATTTCTTGTTTGGCCGCATAATTCAAATCGCTCTGATAGATAGACGCTATAATGAAATTAACAATGAATGCAACAATCACAACCCCAAAATAACCAAAGAAAAAGAGACCCATAATATCGGCTGCATTACCACGTTCTTGCCGGAACAAGAAGCTAAGGCGGCGTCGAATGTAGGTGAACATATGGCTTCCCTTCTTTCGATTATGAAATTTGATCCATCCAGCTTTTAGCCTTAGTGAAGCCAGCTGTCACCAGCTCCTTGGCTTGCGGAACGAACATGACGATGAGTACCAGGCCTACAATAATGAGCGCCACAGCCTCAATGGAGATAACGCCTTTTTGAGTCGTAGCAAGAGTGTACATACGCCCAATGATACTTTTATTCAAAGCAGTTACTTTTTGTTTGGAGTAGCCCAGTAAAAAAACCATTATTTGTTTTGCAGATTTCACAAGTAAAGTTGTGTTTTTGAACATTTTCAGCATTATAAAAGCTCCTTTTGTCCTGTACGGACTAGTTTTTAGAATCCATTGACTAGTACAACAATTTTGCTTGCCATTAATACCATAAAAATGACACATATCAGAGCAGCAACACCGAAAAATATATTCAATAAAGCAGGTTTGGCACGGTTCTTTTCTTGTAAGCGCGCACGGCGTAGTGAGCGCATATCCATTTGGATCGATCGCAAAGCACTCTCCGATGCTTCAAATCCCGAATCGCGTACCATCATGATCACAGAGACCAAATTGTAGACAATAGGATGCCGTATACGATCAGCAAATTGCTGTAAGGCTTCATACTCGCCATAAGCAGAGTTTGTAATCAACTCTTTAAGATGACGTGCTAGTGCCGGTTTACACTGCTGACTGACTTCAATCCAAATGCCTTGAAAGCTTTTGCCTGTTTCAAGTGCGATCTCCATTCGATCAAAAAGCAGAGGCAGATCACCCAGAATCAAGCTCTCATTCTTTTTTACTAACGTATCAATATGGCGTATGCCGACCCAAATCATAAAAAATAAGGCTAGTACTGCGATAAGATACATCAGTGGAAGATGACGTACTTGTCCAGCAATCACACAAGTCAAACTAACAAGAATAGACAATAAAAAAAGCCGTGTGAGATACGCTTCCAGCGTGTTGTTCTCACCCAGCTCTTCATATTTTTTTCGTAATTCTTCCGGTATGATACGGTCTATGAAACGGTAGATCATCTTCTGTATTGAGGACTGTGGTTGATGCCGAACACGTTGGAGCGCTTGAAATGCACGTAGCGTTTCTCTATACCTTGAAAATCCCGGCAACGCCAAAGAAGCCAACAAGAAAAACATCGTGGCTACGGACAGTGATATAAGGATACTCATGTTTCGATTTGAACTCCTTTCACGAATGATACGTTATGGATCAGGCATCACGCATATCAAAGCGTGTTAATCGGTTTAAGAACAGGACTGCAAAAAGCGTATTTACACTCAGGGCAGCAAGTAATCCTTGACCCAAAAATGTATTCATACTAAGCGTCATGGCAACCGTGTCTGCCATATTCAGTTCCATCCATTTGAATAGAAATGGCAGGGTCCACAACATCAGATGCAGAGTAATCATATTCCAGCGTTTTCGTTGATTGACCAATTCGACTTCTTGAATATCTAAAATATCCAGCGAAATATCATCAACAGTTTTAGCTATGCTACGCACCATTCGAAAACTATACCCTTCGTTTCGTCCAAGTAGTAGTTTCTCACACAGATCTTCAATGCGTCGAAAAGTCAATTGCTGCTTTAGGTAGTGTAACGCTCGCCCTGGTTCTCCCCGATCAATAGAGATGATTTTTAACATTTCTAAAAAAATAGGTTTGGTGGCTCCATTCATTAACGGCACCGTTATATCCAGTGCATACTCTAAACTTCCACCTTCTTGTAGTTTCGATGTAAGTAGTCGTAAATTGGGAACACAGCTCATCAAAACGCGTCGCTTTCGGCGGTAAATGATATCCTCCATCACCAGCGTAGGAACCACCCACCCAGCAACCACACCAACGATAATCAGTAATATATTCTGCGTCAACCAGACCAGGATTGCCCCTACACCAAGCCCACAAGTGACCATACAACCATAATGAAAAAAAGACCATTCTAGTCCTAACTCTGCACCTCTACGCTTCATAGAGGGCACACCAAACCGGACTTTCCAAAATCGTTTTTTTTCGCCAAAAGATGTGTGTTGAGGTAAGATAAATGAAATACCTCCTACTATGAGAAAAGAAACAATCATTGAGACGATAATGGTCATCCTTCTACCTCCTTATAGGAAATATCTTCTGTCTCAAACCGGCACCAGCGCCGAATCTCCTCTTCTGAAAATTGATCCTGATTATAGATTTTGTCTCGCATCCGATTCGTTTTCAAATATCCTACCTGAATATGTCGCTTCGTATTTCGATCAAAGCGAAAAATGACATTCATGATCGGCTTTTCCACACCTTCATATCGAACCAACTCACCAATGCCCATAATGGGACGCCGACCATCACGCTGACGCTGCAAAAACAAAAATAAATCCAAAGATTGACTGATTTGAGCGGCTGCGGCTGGCGTATTACCACACAGTTGCAAAATACGTGTCGCTCCTTCATCCATGCCGTTTCCGTGTGTAGATGTCCAAACGACGTGTCCGGTATTAGCTGCTTTCAGCATTTCACTCGCACCATCCTCGTCGCGGCTTTCTCCGATCAGAAAGCCCCACGGATTCAAGCGTAGTGTTGTCCGAATCAATCGGCTAGGTGGATAACTTTTCGCTGGATCTTCAACAATCTTGGTCAGCAGTGAGATCAGATTGGGATACTCTAAATATTGTTCTTTACTGCTTAACATGACTTCGGGTGAATCCTCAATACTGATTACTCGTGTTAAACGATCCAAATACAGCAAAAAGCGAATAATCGCGGTTGTTTTCCCCGCATTGGTTCCACCGACCGATACCACACTAGAACCGGCTCGAATAGCAAAAGACAAAAATTCAAGCATTTCGGAAGAAGCCGTACCACTGGCGATATATTCTTCATCCGACAATACCCGCGGTGGAAATTTACGGATAGAAACAATGGGTGATCCCATACTGAGTCCACTTCGGCGTTCCCGATCCGCCACTGCACAAACACGAGTTCCGTGATAGACGGTATCAATGACGGGCTCGTTACTGGTGAGTTGTTTGCCCATCACATTGAGCATCCGGTTGATGATTCGGTACAAATGATCAATATCTTCAAACGCAACATCAGTCACTTGCATGACTTGTCCACTTTTTTCGATCACGATTTGTTTGGGACCGTTAATTTCAATATTCACAACACTGGGATCATCCAATAGCGGTTGCAGTATACCCAGTTCCGTAATTTCCTTTTGTACAAACTGCGTTACGTCTTCTAGGGTACCCGGCAAACTACCTGCTGGAGACATGCGTAACAAATCGGAAATATAAAAGCGAACGCGTTGCCGAGCATCTGCATCCATCAAAGAAGCAACAAAATCGTCCAAATGTTGTTCTTGTAGTTGCTGCCGAATTCGTTCAGCGACAGCGATCCAATCCTTCGTTTGCTTCAGCGTAGAACGTGTCGGTATAATCTCTGGTTCCAGCCCAGAAGAAGCTAGGAAATCCACCGGATGAATGTAACCGATAGGATACTGATCTGATATCGAAGCTTGTACTGCCGGTACGGTATGACGAGATAGCGGCATGTCCTTGATTTTGTTCCAAAGTATTTTAGGGTACACAATTAACGGCTCTTTGAGCGTATGTGCGATTGAACGATTCGTTGTATAAAAAAAGAACTGCTGCGTAGGAAATTGATAATCCTCTGTCAGCCGTTCCATCGTTAATCGATTATACGTCCAATCCCCAATATCTCCGATCATAAGTACATGGATATCCGCTTGTTGCAAGGAAAAAAATGTGGTCGTCATATCCAACTTGCCTTGCGTCACTAGTAAAATCACATCATATTCGTCCAGTGCCTCATTTACAATCCAGCCAGGCAGATCGATCAGTGTTTTTGCATGCTGTACCTGCTTCATTAGAGACTGATCCAGCAGCACATGCGGATTCAGTAATATATAATCGGTTTGGTCTTGCCGAGAAATATAATCGGTCAGCGGTTTTAACTGTTCGCGATCCATATCGAGCAACAATTGATCCATACTCTGGCTGGATGAAAGTTGTCGCAACTCTTTATCCTTCCAAATGGTTGTTGCGAGTCTTGGTAAGCTAAGACAAGGCATTTCCACTACTAGTGTTTTCATCGTGACAAACGATTGGAGTACTGCCATGACACCCCTACTGATATCGTTTAAATTAAAATTTGAAATCGAGATCACTCTGGCGCGCTCAGGTGATTCTTCCGCTAGCTTGCTTTTCTCTGATTGCTCTTTTGGTTTCCACCAGTTCAATCGATAATCCCTCCTTATCATTGGTTTAGAACCAGAATTTCCTACGTGGTTTTAACGTTAATTTATCTTGTAGTAACTGTCCTTTTTCGGTGAAAGGATGCGACAAAACATTCTGGATGACCGAAGCGCAATCTTCTTTTAATAAGGTCTTGCACAGTGTTGCTTCCTCGTCATGAGCATAATTCAGTACGCTATGTGCACGTTTCATCAAGAGTTGAGCATCACTTAATAATGGAACCCAACGAGCCATATCCCATGGCGAAGCTGGAAAAGCTAGGATTGGAATCTCACTACGCATCAACCAGTGCGCTGTTGATTTCATGTTGATAGCACCATGCTCAAGCGCTATCAATACACCTAGATCCATCACAATAACCTCATATTTTCCACTTGTCAGAATTTCCATCAATTTTTGCTCATCGGATGCTGGAAAGAGATCAATTTTTTGTAAACGGATAGGGTTTTTCTTTTCCGATGTAGGTGCCAAATAGCATAAATCAGAATGTTTTTGTAGGTCAGTGATTTCAACAAGAGCTGTTTTATGCGTACGGGAAGCTTCAAATGCTGCTTGTATGGCTGTATGTGTCGTTCCACTTCGTCCAACGATCGCGCCTACAGCAATAACCATCGTCTGTGCTTTCTGCGCTACAAATACAGGTGCTACTGTATCCTCTTGAGATACGGCTACCTTTCTGCTTTCATGTTCAATCGGTACTTCTTCCAGTATTTGTTCATCTTCTTCAGGTAGCGGATAACTTTGTTCTATCATAGGCACAGGAGCAACAGCTCCAGTTTCTGACTCTAGTGGATCTTCCTTTGCTTCGATATCCAACATCTGCTGGTCCTGATCTACCATTTCAGTAGAGGGGCTACTCTTCGATTTACGTCGTAGCCAAGAAGGAAGAGCAGACATTCGATTTCGTGCTTCTTCTTGAAATGACGATTGCCGAATCAATCTAGTATCGTGTTGTGACGAAGGTGTCGTTATATCTAACTTCGGTACATCGGCAATCGTTTTTGGAGTGACAATCCAAGATACTATATCTTCAATATCAAACTTTTCCGTCACATACACATCATAAATCCCGTACATTCCAAGTGCTTTTTGCCAGTCCAAGTCTGGCTCTGGCAAGATGACAATCAGCCGCGTTTGTGGGATACTCATACGAATCTTTTGAAGAAGTGCAGTACTTTCGCGTTTATTCGCGGCTCCTGCCGCCGCATCCAAAATGGCAACATCTGCTTGTAGTTTTCCTGCTTCTGCTGCAATGTAACATTGCTCCAGTGTCACATCTGTTCCCACAATAGTATAATCGCGGTGTTGTAAGGAAGTAGCTAAACGTCCCACGATGGCAGTATGAAAAACCAAATGTAGATTCATGAGGATTCTCCTTTTAGTGTGAATACCCATTGTAGTACTGACATCACGAAATCACTCAATGGATGCCAGTACTGAATAATGCAATAGCCTACAACGGAAAGGAACAAGGTCAAAAATGCAATCGCCATCACCTTTTTGAAAAATAGACCTACCGTTAATAGGATCATAAATACAATCAAGGCGATGGCAATGTATAGCTTGCCACCAGATTGTGCCATATCAAGCAGTTCTTCTCCCTTGTGCTCCAAATTGTCCCCCATTTGTTCCGGATTAAATTGTTCCATCCGTTCCTGAACACTACTTGATGAGGGTGTTGTTGCTTCTGCCCACGACTGAGCAGGCAGCAACAAGAAAAGCAAAAGTACAATGATCGTACACCCTTTCATGGTTTGGCTCCTTTACTTCATTTTGGATAACTGATCGTACAGAGCACTTACGTTCCGAGTCCAGTTATCTCCGTCGCCTGCGTAGTAGCCACTCGGATTATCCCGGCTACTAAGCCATTCAATTGGATTTACCTGACTTGGACGACCTTTGGACAATTTAATAATCGTATTGGCTGCAATACGCGCAGATTCACCTGTCGTCAATGTTGAGCCTTTCCCTGTACTCCACGAACCAAAGACGTTCCATGGATTACGGATAATTCGACTGGCTTGTGGATGACTAGCAGGAACAAATGATTGCTCTGCACCTGTGATGGCAAGTAACAAATGAGGATCTACATTTTTAGCTTTGCCAGCTGCATCAATCATTTTCAATGTCTTCACATTTGCTAATGCTGAGTTTCGTGCTTGAAGCCATTGTTGAATTGCAGCAATATGCAGTGCACGATACTTGAGCGGATCACCGGTATAACCGAAAAAGTCCATCGGGTCGACGGGATTACCACTGGTTCGAACCTCAAAGTGTAAATGAGGTCCAGTGGAACTTCCTGTTGTTCCCACTTCACCGATCGTTTGACCGGATTGGACTTCCTGTCCGCTTTTCACATTAATGCGAAATAAATGATAATACCTTGTCTGCATTCCATTTTCATGCTGGAGGATGACAGCATTTCCGGCGTTTCCCATGGCTGCTGCATACACTACAGTTCCATCTGCTGAAGCCAGTACAGTCGTGCCTTGTGGGGCGCCAATATCCACCCCATTATGCATTTTTCTCACTCCCGTTATGGGATGAATCCTCACTCCAAAACTGGAAGTGATTCGGTGTGATGCTGGAACCGGCCAAAGTAACGTTCCTCCTGCGACAGGTGACCACGAATCATCTGGTAAAAATCCACCCTCACTTTCATCCGCAACCAGATATTCCATCCAGTAATCCATTAGAAATTTTTGATCTTTTTCAATAACATTCCGTTTAACCAGTAGTTCCTGCATTGGCTCCCAATCTTTTTTCGTTGTCTCTACACTCGTTACAGCAAACCAATATACGGTTTTCGTTAACTTTCCGCATTTTGAGCTTTTCGTTTTTTTCGATGTATTGATACTTGGCTCATATGCATATACAAACTCGTTCTGCATGGTATTGGCTTTCATGAGTAGTTCCTTGTTCACTATCGTTGTTCGCTCTTTGACTACATAGGATTTTGGGGTTGCTCCATTGACGCCGCCACCAACTGCGACACAGATCTGCTCGACCGTTTTCTCCTCACGTGTTTCCCACGTGAAAATCGGTCGCACTTCTTCAAACATCTCTTCCGGCTTAGGAATAAAATTCTTTTGTTCCATAACTTCTGCCTCAGGATCATAAGTTTTTATAAACTGCGGATCGTTCAGCGTTCGATCCATAATAGCTAGCCATCCCCATGGCAACTCATAGGGATCAACTTGCGAGAGCTGATGATCATTCAAATCTTCATTCCATCGCGCCGCAACGGTTTGATAATCCTCCAACACATCCGATTGTTCCTCTTTGGTGCCAGAGAAGAAGGCTTGTGTCGGATCAGTGGCTGTACCGAGAATCGCTTCTTTGGGCAATTCAAAAATGGCATAGTACGCCACAATACAAATGATTAGAATCGCACCAATGCCCAGTATATACGGCCATGTAGATGACCAAAGCGCTCCTAATGCCTTCATTAAAAGGCGTTGCAGCACCATTTTGGCAGCGCGTTTACCCCACTCTCCCATGTCCATCAAACTACCTCCTGCTACAAGTCATAATTGTAGTGACGAGATCCGGAACGAGTCGGAGGCTGCTCAACCTCTGCTCTATTAGTGGTAGTTGGAATCGGACGTACAGGTTCTTGCGTTACCGAATCAGCTCGATTACTTGGAGTAGGTGCCGACGGTCGTTCTCGTTGCTTGAGGAACGGTGGGATCGTTGCAACAGAGTCAGAACCGATACCCGAATCTTGTTTTACTACAGGTATATAACCCTTCGATTGTCCAAGCGAAAAAATTACAGGCGCCGGTTTAGAGAAGCGAGGCGAAGCCGTGCCCCTCACTTTGTTCTCCGTTCCCGAATGTGGTAATGCACTAGGTAAAGCATGATGCCCACTTTCAGATTTCGGTTTATTGCTAATCGGTGTAACTGGTACGTGCCCTGATGCAGTGACCGATTCTTTCGATAGCGTTGGGATCGTTACAAATGGAGTCGCTCCTGATGGTACCGCTCCTAAAGAAGAACTTGATTGCGACTGATCTGAACGAAACGGATGAATGTTTGCCTGCATAGGCTGTATCATATGATGCCCGGAATCTGCGCTAGAAGGCTGTACGGATTCGTCCAAAGTCAATCCACCTTCTCCCACTTGTGGAATCGAAGATACCATATCTGCCGCTTTACGTTGTTCTTGCCAATGCTGGATGCCCTGCATAGCAGCTTTGGATACTTGAAACCCGCCTCTTGCCAACATTTCCGTTCCTTTCCCCGCCCAGCCTCCTACTTTTGCACCTACGGCAGCGCCAACTAGCGGATTCCCTGCCATCAGTCCAATGGACGTACCTGCCACCGTTCCTGCGGCTTTCGCTCCATAATTTAGGGCAAACCCAGCGACTTTTCCGCTACTCTGCGCTGCTCTACGTTGCCAAGTCGGAGCAGCCATTGTCGGTGCTCCTGTACCGTTACTTGCAGCAAACCCGCCTTCGGATTCAGGCAGATTACCTTCTCCACCTGATCCATTTTGCTGTCCTTGTCCTGTATCTTTTCCGCCCTTCATTTTCTTGCCAGCATCTTTGGAGCGAAACATACGTCCGAGTGCCATCATACTTCCGACACCAAACATGGAACCAAGTCCACCACGCTGTTGTTCTTGACCGCCCATTAACTTGTTTAAAAGAGCATAGATACCTGAGAATCCAAATAAGTAAGCAACGATGATCCAGTTGGATACACCATCAGAACTGTAACGTAAGAGCAAGAAAAATAGCCCTAACGCCAAAGCATGGGCACAGGGCATAATCATATGAGACCAAAACAAATCCCACCAGGTTTGCAAACTATGGCGAAATTTAGGGAAGATCGTGAGCACCGCCGAAACCACAAAGGTAGAGACAAGAATCATCAGCATGATGGTTCGCATGGTATATTGATAATTGAGTATTGCCGTCATTATCGCTGCAAGTAGAACCAAAACACCGACAACAAATCCACGATATTTGATCATTTCTCCATAGCCTTCAGCACCATTGCCCCAGATCATATTCAAAAATTTGTCCATCTGTACACCATGATCAACAAGTGCATTCCAGATGATATTGTTGAACGTTTCCACCACATCGGCTACAAATCGCCAAATATAGTATCCAAAACGAATTGATAATATAGCTATGAAAAAAGCTGCCATATAGTCTTTCCATTGACTACGTGTTTCTGCTCGTGTGCTATTCCAGAGAGATAACAGGGACAGTACAACGACAATCATAACGACCGGGTACGGCATGAAATGCTCAAACGTTGAATACAGCGCATCGACTGCACTCATCATGCCTTCGTTGAAAACACCGAGATACAAATGGTCTTGTACACCATCACCTTGTAGAAAACCATCACTGGTAGGATTCGGATTCTTATTAAAAACTAACAAGGTCACATCTTTCATGCCGAAAGATTGAATTAAAAAGTTAGCTGTTCCGATTAATACATCCGAAACATTTCGTTCAAGCAGTCCTGGCTGGTTCTCTTCATTGGAATAATACGAATTCATTTGCTTTCCAATAACACCATTACTTTTGGATGACTCCGACGATTCAGACGACGTGTTGTCCTTCTCCTTTTGCTGTGCGACAGCTCCTTGAGCATGAACAGATATTGGTATAACAGTGAGGCAAAGTAGCGAAACAACACCTAATGACCAAAGCCACTTACGCATAATTTCCACTCTCCAATTCCCGAATATACTGTTTACGCTCAGCATATGCACGATCGTTCGGATCAGTGGTGAACAACATATGCTCAAGTGGAGAGGCATCCACATGAGCAATGACGGACTGATTATCCACTTTGATCAGCATATCGCCTTTTCCAGCTTGATACACAAGGAAATCCGCCTCGCCTTCGGTCAGTGCCAATTTTCCTCGTACAGCATCAATATCCAGTGCTTCCTGAATCCCAATAATCTTAATCGGGCTATTTTTGATGGCTGCCATACCTGCTTTAGATTGAGTGAACACTTCCAACCCTTGCGTAACCGATATAATCCCCGTATTAGTAGAACGTCCCTCGCGATAAGCACGCTCAGACCATACTGCTCCAAAATCTTCGTCCAAAAAGATATTTTGACATTCCTCAATAATCAAATTTTTTCGGATATCCAGAAACTTCTTACACCAACGCTCCATGAGCCAGTTTTCAGTAACAAATAGACCAATTGGACGCATAATTTCAGCATCTAATCGATTGATCCCAAATGCAAAAAATGGTGCACGCTTTAATTCAACGGTTGACTGTCCATCAAAGATGGCGTACGATTTCATCGTTCCTTTTTGCGTAAAAGGACTTAGCAGTTCCCCAGCCTTCCGAATATCTTCGTTTGAGTTTTGTGCCATTTTATCAAGCAGTCCAGAAAGGATCGGCATGTGTTTACGTCTTTGTCGTGTACGAAATTGTCCATCATTTCTTGCATCCACCTCAACTAAACTAGTTGGATCAGACGTAATGCCTGCATCTGCATACTGTTCACGGATTGCTTTTCCAATAAATACTTTAACGACACCCGTTAAAACCTTGCGATCATATACGGAGATCATTTTAAAGACGACTGCTTGTACAGCATTCGCCGCCTCTTCAATATCTACAAAACGAGTGCCGTCTACTAACTCGGTCACATCCACATCGTAAGGATTCAAGCGATGTTTACTATGTTCACTAAGCTCAATATAGGGGCAACCATTTGCCCTTGCAAAGTCAGCATACTCCCCTTTCCAATCAATCACGCCAATTTGTCTTCCAATATGCGTTGACCGATGGGCAAATAACATGGTGCAGTAGGTTTTTCCTCCACCTGACCTTGCAATAATACACATATGATAATTTACAAGATCCGGATGCCAATTATCTAACCAGACCGGGCGCCCTTTTCGATCTTTCCCCATAATAACGCCGGTTCGATGATTCAGGCTTCCTCCACTAAATGGGAATAAATCAGCCAGGTTAGAACTTTCTAGTGACAGTACATGCTCTTGTGCATGGTTATAGACTGGTGCTGTAGGCAAAACAGCTTGTAAGGCTGCTAACTGCTGTGCATCTGCGGATCGTAAGTACAACGACTTACCAGAAAACCGTTGAATTAAAGATCGACAGAGTTTCATTAATGATTTCCAATCGGTTGTACTGACAACCACTTGGATACTTACACGAAAACTTCGTTCAATATTGAGTCGAATCCGTTTTTGACGTTGCTTGAGATCAACAATTTCGTCTCGCATCGCATCAATTTTACGAACATCTTTTTCATCCGCCAAATCAGACAGAAGACCGGCTATTCTCCGACCAATTTGATTGAGTTCTGTATCATTGGCTGACGGAAACACATGAAGAATTAAATCGACATCTCCTTGACCGTTCTTGGTTTGAATTAAAGAATCGAGCATTTTAGCCCATGTGTTTCCAGACGCGATTTCGACAAAAAAACTACGAAAATAACGTACGGCTGTTATCGTACCGCCTACTTCCACTGCATAACTATCTGTCTTCACCTGCTCCGCTGTTAAGTCACCAGGTAGCGTTTCTTTCATCAAAGAAGGAGCGGCAAAATCAATGCCGTTCGCTTTTCCCACATCCAAAGATGGTTCTTCAGCTTGATTCAATGAAGACTTTTTCCATCTCCACTTCAAGCGATTTCCTCCTCAGATGACATGTCACCCTTCATGGACATGGAAGTTTTGGTTCGTTTAAAGCTATCTTTCATCATGGCATCGATCATTCTCGCTTGAGAAGACAATTCACGGTTCAACGTCTGGTACGTATAGTTCCAAACGCCAGCGCGATCGAGACGCAAATAGCGCATCCCAATTTGCTCACAAAAACTAAAAACATTCTCCGCTGCTTCTTCCAACATTTGAAGAGCCAATTCAGTCTTTTCTTCATTGGATAATCGATTTTGGGAAGAACCAAGCTGACCCAGTGCAGCATCGACTTTACTAATACCAATCTGCACACCATTCACTTTAGCTGCTTGTACCGGGTCATATTCGAGAATAAAATAACCTCGGTAATCGCGAATCGATTCATGTTCTAAGCTTTCGTCCATATACGCACTAACCATTCGTCCGGATTCTTTGAGCGCTGGATAATCATCAGACAATTGTGCTACCGATGTATCATAATCTCTAATGTAATCCTGCATTTCAAACAGTTGCGATTGCATCACCATTTTATACGGTAGGGATAGCGTATTGATCAATCCAAAGAAATTAGACCAAATCGCTTTTTGCTCTTCTATGGATGCATTATCTGTATTAATCGGAGCTACTTCTAAGACCAGCCGAAAAACATTGCCCTGTTGACTCATACCATCCCATGTTACGACAGGGTGATCTCCACCAATCATATGTTGCACGGTTAGTTTACGAGAAGACGTTTTTTTCTTGTTTCGAAACCATAAAACAATTACAAAAATAACGATAGCTATGGCCCAAATCATTCAAGAACCTCCTTTACGATACAAGAATAAACGCTTTTTGGTTCGCAAGCGGATGATCATGACATAGTATTTCCAAACTGGCAAATTGGTTGAAGTTTGTCGAAAATAACATAAATACATGGAAATTACGAAAGGAATAGCATAATGCAAACGGGAATACAGCCAGTCATTCCCTATTGGAGGAACCAGATAACTCATTTTTATAGATAAATAAATCCCCGATCCCCACCATAACAGTTGCCCAGAACTAAGGCCGATACCAAACACCGATAAAAACTTTTCCTTGATTTTGCTCTGATACGGAATTGGATGAAAATGTCCCCACATATGATCTTCCTTTCTCTTACTTCAATGTTTCGGCAATATCCACGCCAAAAATACCGAATAAAAATCCTAGAATAGGCTCCGTCCAGAACGTGAATGCCAGACACGCTAAGAATGCTAGCGATTGAATTTTAGTCTGACGCAGTGTGTCTGGACTGAATCCAGCTCCAAAAAAACAAATACCCAGCCAAATACCAAAAATAATAGCACCAAAAATAGCGATATGACGAAATTTGTCTAAAAAACTGTTTGTAGAATTATCGACTTGGGTTTCTAATTTATCAGTACCTGTCAGTTTATCTTTAATGCTTGAGCCGCCACCGTTGACCCCAGTAGCATGAACAGTTTGCTGCGGTAACACCACACCCATAACAGATACCAGCGATATAACCAAAACCAATAACATTATCCTTCTCTTACATTTCTGTAAAATCATTCAACGTTCTTCCTCTCAACCAAATTTCAAAACAGAATTTGAAAATATTGATAACCCTCCAATACCATCCATGCTCCCCAGCTTGCAAGACTAAGACTTTCGACAAATACTGGCGGGATACCAAACAAAGGTACACCAAACTTGAAAGGAATAGGCCAAAGTAAAGCAATACGCCCCGTAAAAAGATCAAGCAACAAATGTGATCCGTAGCCAACCAAAAATGGCCACTGCCAGCTTGCATGGAAGCCAAGAAGTAGCCATATACCTAATCCAAAAATTAGACTATGCGTAATCGTACGTTTACCAAAACTCTGCTCCAAGGCTGTTGGCAGGATGGGAACAAAACGTCCCATTAGGCTGTTTGTGCGATCGATATCCGGAAGTAAAGATGCTACGGCAACGATTAGCAATGATACAGGAGAATGGATCTCCAATAATGCAGCAACCGTCACACTACCAATCAAGTGTGTAGCACCGTTCATAGCGCCTTACCCTTCAAAGCACTCTCACAGATCATGTTCAAAAACGTATCTGTCAATTCAGGGTCAAATGCTTTCCCTCGTTCATAACGAATATAATCCAGCACCTGACCTAGCGCCCAAGCTGATTTATATGGACGTTCCGAAGACAAGGCATCGAATACATCACACAGTGCGACAATCCGACCAGCAAGTGGAATTTCTTCGCCTTTGAGCTGATTCGGATAACCCGTTCCATCCCATCGTTCGTGATGTGTCGCAATAATTGTTTTAGCTACGTCCATTTCTTCGCTGTTATACACGGATAAAATAGACAACCCATACTCTATATGTCGCTGCATCATCTCCTGTTGCACTACAGTGAGCGGCTTTGGCGATTGTAAAATGGATAAGGGAATCGAAATTTTTCCGATATCGTGGTACTTTGCTCCAATACCAATCAACTCTGCCTCACGCTCAGTGATAGACAACATTCGTGCAAAGTCTGTTGCTAACACGCTGACACGGCTAGCATGCTCTGGATCCACTATACGGAGTACATTTTGTAAAATCACTGACTTTCATCCTCCCTTCTTACATGGACTGCACAAGCAATTTGATGGCTGTTTTTCGTTCTCCATCGATCTCAACATCAAAGAATGACGGAACGACTACCAAGCTATAACCATTTGACACGGTCATCCCCCGTGCCACGGCTACAGACTTCATCGCCTGATTGAGTGCTCCGGCACCAACCACTTGTAGTTCAGTTACTTTTTCGCTCTGGATCGCAGAAGCGATAGCTCCAGAAAGAAAACTGACTTTCGTCTTTGTTGATACCTTGTACACTACTACTTCTTCCTGACTGCCAGCTGTCGCTAATTCTCCTGTACGTGCTATTGCCATATTGATTTCTCCTCGCGCTTTATTTTAATGGACAATGCTGCCCACGCCCTTTGGAATGCAAAAAAGCCAGCAGTCGTATGAGAGTTCATACAACCACTAGCTTCGCTTTTTATTTAGTACATATAGTCTTTTGGAAATAAAAAAGGCCCCAAACTGGGCTTATGTAACACGAATTGATGATAGACGCTTTTTGGGCTAACTCCATTATAATAACAAAGGCAATAGTAAGCAAGAACTTTTGTTCGTATTTTTCACTTTTTTGAGCTATAAGATCATGTAAACATGGGGCTGAGGACAAACAGGAAGCCACTGTGCCGATCTATCTCCTACCGTAACAGGTTGTGAGCCATATCCTGGTTTCATCGCTTCCCTGAGCCCTAGTTTTAACAGTAGTAACATATAGATTTAAAGATCCGTTATAACATCTCATCCAAATCACATGTTCCTTTTTTTAAGGATACACCTTAGTATCAACAATCTAACACTGCTCAACCATCTACACTGGTATAAGCAACTGTGATATGGCATTGCCCGCGAAATAGCTACTTGGCTGGCTTATGTGTTTGTTACTATCGTCTTTTCCTACTCTTCATGTATAGCAGCATAGTGACCTACACTTCTTTACGGTTGCTCGCTTCTATGTTTCTTCGTCTGATAGGACTTCCTCCCATGTATAACTGACATGTTGCGCAACCCAGTACTGAACTGCTGCGCTTAACGCTTCTATGGAGTAGTCTGGTATTGCCTCCGATCCATGTTCTTTCGTCCAGACTAACTGAAGATCTACTTCGTATTCGTCTTCTTCTCCAAAATGGAACAGAACACGAATATTTTTAAATGGCTGCATACTTTACCTCCTTCGCATATTTATAGAGTAAGAAGTAAGACCCATACACAAAATTCGCTCAACCCTTGATACGAAAGCATTTATAGCTATTTTAGGGTGTCACCAAAACGGGACACAGGTGTCACCTTTTGGTGACACCCCCTATGCAAAAAAATAGCCTATTTATTCCCCATTTTTTTACGCAATTGCTGTTGAAATTGCAAAAATTGCTTTCGGTTTACTAATCTCCCATAGGTTGCATAAGGCTCTACGATAGCTTTAATCGGTAATTTAATCCCTTTCTTTTCTAACAGATCATAATGAGTCATAAGCTGCGTAATGCCACTTTCTAGCTTATTTTTGTCGCCACAACAAATAATCTCTGGAGATAAAAAAAACGGACGCCTAGTCACTTGACGTCCGTAGATGCGGAGTTCATGAATATTTGCAAACTCATACATCACTCCTTTTTGTATGAGATTGGATAGCATTTCGCTTGTCTTTTGACGGCTGCGCTTCAACAGTGAAGCTAACTCTACAACTGAGCAATATTGATCTGTCTGTGGATCGATAATGGCATTTACACCTATTTTGAGTAAAGGTGAGAGGGTAAAAATAAAAGCTAGTTCAGCAGGAGTTAAATACTGTTGTTGGCATAAATAAAGAATATTAGGATTGATTGTCTGTGAAAAAGGAGTACGATTAATGCGTTTTTGCCGAATAATAGTGAATCCTTGCTCCTCGGCTTTAACAGCCTCTTGATTGACTACACTTAGGTTCACTTCGTTACGGCATTTTGCCCGTTGCTCCGCTTGGTTCAGTCGCTGCTCTAATTCATTCGCCACCTTTAATTTCACCTCTCGAATATAGAAAGTTATTCTCTATACAAAACACGGATGAAGACATCTCAAGTACATGTTGTTCAATCCGTTGCTGTAGCCCTGTATGACGAGAGACTTTGTTATTATTCTCAATCGCATAGCGTAGCGCTTGACGCGATCCGATCATTACAGCAATGTGCTTTGCTCGTGTTAAACCTGTATAGATATTTTCTCGGATCAGCATTCGATGATGTTCCATCGCTACAGGTAGGATTACAATTGGCGCTTCACAGCCTATCATTTTATGGATTGTAGCTGCATATCCTAGATCAAAATCGCGTAGTTCATAATAAGACAAAAGCACTTCCTGACTATAAAAATTGCAAAGTAACCCCATCTCATCGGTTTCCTTGCCCTCTTCATCCACTATAGGCTTAACTCCTATCACAGTACCGCTATCTCCATTTAATATTTTTTTACTGTAATCATTGCGACGTAGCCTTAAAATTTTGTCCCCTTGTCGATAGACCGTTCCTTGTACGTTGAACTCCACCTTGTCCACTGATGGTGGATTTACAGCAGCTTGTAAAGCAATATTTAACTCCTCTGTTCCAATTACAGATTTTTTCTGTGGACTCAGGACACAAACATCGTCGAGCTGATAACCTTTGTCTAAGAATCGCAACACACTTCGGACGATCAGGCGCTGAATCCCTTCCGAATTAGACTGCTCAATGAAGTGAAAATCGCCTGTACTTGTGTTCCATTGAATATCCTCACCATGGTTAAGCCTGTGTGCATTCATCGTGATTTGGCTTTGTTGAGCACGCCGAAAAAGCTCATCCAAGCGGATATGTGTAACTCCCGCTGCAATGAGATCGCGTAAGACATTACCTGGCCCAACCGATGCCAATTGATCGCTATCCCCTATGAGAACGACTTTTGTTTTGGGGCTAATTGCTTGAAAAAGATAATACGCAAGCTGAAGATCCATCATCGAGGTTTCGTCCACTATAACTAAATCAAACGGCAACGGCAGAGATTCTCCGTACGTTTGTTGTTGCCCTGGACGGAGATTGAGCAACAGATGTAGCGTTTCAGAATGATGTTGAGTGATTTCGCCCAATCGTCTTGCAGCACGAGCTGCTGGCGCACATAAGGCTATCTTTGTATCAGGGTATTTTTGCTGGTAAATGGCTAGTAAGGCTTGTACTGTTGTTGTTTTACCTGTACCTGGATTTCCCGTAATGATTAACAGATGATGCATAAACAATACTTGAATAGCTTCCCGCTGCTTTTCTGCCAGCACAATACGATGCTCACGTTGATATTCCCAAATTAGGTGATTCAGTGCAGGTACAGCTTGTGCCGGACGTTGCATCATGCAACTCACCTTATAAGATAGATTCCTCTCATAGATATATAGAGACTTGGGATACACGCGATCCCCCTCCGCAATCACCTGTTCATGAGCTACCATCCATTGTAGTTCTGTGTATATCTTGCGCTTATGCACAGTACGTAATAGTTGCACCGTTCGATCAATAAGCTCCTGCTCTAGCACATAACAATGTCCATTCCCATAACACATTTCATGCAGCACGTGGTGCAAAGCTGCATTAAGTCTGTAGGGTGAATCTACATCCATCCCGATCTGTATCGCAATCGTATCAGCTTGCAAAAATCCGATCATGGGTAGTTCTGTTAGCCGGTAAGGATTGCGCCGAATTATATCTATACACTCTGCTCCCCAAGTAACATAAGCTTTACTGATTAGTTCTGCCGTCATACCATAGGGTAATAATGTCATCATCACCTGCTGAATTTCATAGTTTTGCTTGATACTATCGGCAATCTTGGTAGCATTTTTCTGTCCAATGCCTCTGATTCTCAGTAAACAATCGGCTCCCTCGTGCATGATCTGCTCAATCGCCTGTTCTCCTAATTGTTGTAAGATCAATTCAGCACGTTTCTTCCCACAGCCCTTCACAAATTTAGAGCTGAGAAAAGTAATAACTTGCTCTGTAGTGGTTGGCAATGGATGTTCCCAGTGCGTCACAGCAAACTGTTGCCCATGCTTAGCATGCGTTTCCCAAGTTCCATATATGGTAATTCGCTCGTTTTTACCCACGCCAAATAGCGAACCTTTGATAACAACAGGTTCTTGTTCTTTTTTATCCAGTTGAAAATGAGCGATACCAAAATCATGCTTCGAACTCATTGGTCCATAGCGAGGATGAATGAAATAGTCAATGTGCCCTGTAAGTGCTTTTTCCATCAGGATATACCTAGCGTCTTAATAAAGTGCCGTAGCCGGTCAATCACTACGTGAGAAAGCGGCTTATCCTCCTCTTGAATCCCTATGTGTTGTAACATTATCCTTGGTAAGCGAATAATCTCCTTATGGCTACGTAAAATGCTCTTAACCCTGCTAATGGTTGGATTTAACTTATGTTGCTCATTCAACAATTCCAACTCAGTACTTATCGTATTATCTTCCTTTTCGCCATTCACTATCGTTTCCTCTTGCTGAATCGCATAATCAAGAATTTTCTCCGCTTCTTTACGCTCTTGTGGTGTATCTGCGGTATTCGCTTGATGCAAAGCAAGTTTGACTTCTATTTCAGCCTCAGCTAATTTCTTCGCCTCTTCTTGTATGGTGTCTTCCTCTAATACTGTAGATATTTCTACCTGATCTGTTAAATCAAGCTCAAACATCTGCTGAAACTCATCTGCGCTGATAATTTGGCCACTTCGAGTAAATTGCTTGAGTACACCAGGGATACTTTTAATAAGATGCCACACATCATCTGCAATGTAGGCAGAAGTATTTTCTCCGTCTACAGCATAGTTCATCTCCAAAAAGATATAGCCTGGCATAGCCACACGTTTAATTGGCTTACCTAATTCCCCAGATTTCAAAATACGACGAGTTTCTTGCGAAAACGTATGAATTTCTTTGATCCACTTCTGGGCATTCTCATTTTTCGAGAATGCCCATTCCATTAATCGTTTAACATTAGACTCTTTTCCAGTCATCACTTGAATTGCAAATGCAGCTCCCATCAGGATAACCTCCCTCATGTTTTTGCAGATTGTAAAATTAAGTGTTTTATTACGTTGTTACAAGAATATTATTCTTGTTCGATGAGCCACTCTGTAAGAAACTTCCGAGTTTCCTTTACAGGAAAGTACCATTTGTTTCCGATCTTTCGTTTAATAAAGCGTCTATCATGGAAAAAGGTATCCTGTATAAAGTTCCAGCTCATACAAGTGCGTCGTTGTAACTCTTTGGCATCCCAAAAGATATATTCTGCGTCGACCTCTTTGACCATTTCAGCGATTTGTTTTCTGCACATTTGCTTAATTTCAATAGGATCTAACTCAATCTTCATTAAATTGCTCATGTAAGTCTCCTTTACAGGTAGCTCTGTGTATAGGCACTTAACTAGATTTTGTAGTAGACGAGTAACAGATTATCAGCCACTTAGTATCTTTTAAGATTCTTAGTACTTCAAGCATTTTTGCCTATCCGGTACATCCTTGGAAATGTACTCAATGCTTGCGGATTGTTTGGATAATTTACAACTCATATTCCGACACATCTATACTTATAGTATTTATTTTGGTCAAAAAAAATTTCAGGCTCTACTTCAAGTGCCTCCGCAATTTTTTGGAGTTCATCAGCAGAAATATTGCGTCTTCCTGTTTCTTTATGGGAGTAATTGGCTGTACTATAGCCTAATCTTGTTGCCATATATTCTTGTGTATACTTCTTTTCTTGACGTAATTCTTTAACCATCTCAAAAATACGCATTTAAATCACAACACTTTCTATACTATTTGTATAGTTGTTGTTTTGATTATATGTATACTATTTGTATATGTCAATAAAAAAAAATACATTTAGGATTGAAATTACAACAATAGGTATATTATTGATATCATTAGTTCATCTTTGTATATACGATTGGGTAACTTAGGAGTGTGGATGATGAGAACTTTAGGAGCGCGAATAAAAGAGGAAAGAGAACTACATGGATGGACTCAAATCTACATGGCAAAAAAGATTGATGCAACACCAGCTATGTTATCTCATTATGAACGTGATTTCCGTGATCCTGATACAGATATGTTAGTCAAAATTGCAGACCTTTTAGAAGTGACTACTGATTATTTATTGGGACGAACAAACTATAGAAACACGGAAGAATATAAACGTACTTTAGATTTTGCAGCTGATTGGACCGATGACGAAAAAACTATAGCTACTGCTACCGTCCAGGCATTTAGACAATTAAAGAATAAATAGAAACAGTACATATTCGCCCTTCATTTGGCCTTACAGAGAAAAGAAGTTAAAAACCGTTCAAAATTAGAAACGGTTTTTAGCTTTTATTGATATTATATTCATCAGCCCTTACATTCTGAAAAAAATGAAAAAGTTTGATGGCATCTTCAAAGCCTCTACGATACACGGGAGCTATGCAATCTACACGTTGTATGTACATTGTCTCTAATTTTTCAGTAGCATCTCGTAAATGAGCTGGCAAATGTGATTTAATACTTGTCAGAAGCGCATCAAATTCACTATACTCTTTCTGAAATTTTTTATCATTTTCTTGGGTTATACTTTCAATTTGTTTTTCGATAGAAGGCCCAATAAATTCATACATGCTCCATACTCCTTCCCATGTTTAGCGAAATTTCATACAGATGTTGTAGATTAAAAAACTAATATGATTTATATATAGATTATAACGAACAAACGTTCCCTTTTCAAGAGATTACTGAGTAAAAAGTAACACTTTTGAATCAATTGACTATCCTAAAACGGGATTAAAGTCTTATATAGATATTCTTATATTAATAGTATAGTCACTGTTAGAAAAAATCCAGAAGTGAGATTTTTATAATAATTACACATGATCCTTATAATTTCATATTATGTATACTATCTTTTTAAATTTATATGCAACAAAAAGACTGCCAAAATTATCCTGACAGTCTGTATCATGATTGAACTTCAATTCATTTGAGAATGAACATTAATTCTTACATACTTCTATTATTACTCAACATGTAAGTAAATAACGATCTATGTGTTTGTGTCGATGTTAAATTCCCCAACCGTGTCCCAACGTTGTAATTGTATCTTGATGATTTACGATAAAAATTGTGCTAAGCACCAAAACGACCAACGTAATTTTTTTGATCATCTTCATCAATAGACCTCCTACATAGATTACATAAATTTTTATACATGGTTACTTGTTCCTTAGTTGCATATACTCGATTCATTTCAAATAAGCTTATAGCTTTTAGTAAACTCGATTTTTCATCAATCTGTATAGCAGCTTTCATACTTGATAATAGCTTTTGTATGCCTAGGTTACCAGTTTTATTACTAAAAGCATAAATTGCATATTCCAAGTTATATTTTACTAAGCGAGAGATACTAATCGCTTGATTGTACTCCTCCATATCTAAGTCCTCTACTTCAATAGTTAGATATTCAGAGAATTCTTTCAGAACCTCATCGATGTTATAATGATATGTATTGGCTGAAGCTAAAAGGCTTTCTAGTCCATGAACAATTTCTTGTCTATTCTTTTTCAAAAACTCAACATATTCAGGGATATATTCCTTCCATCCGAGTTTGATTGACATCTGAAGTTTATTAACATATGCAAAATGGCTATATCGATCAACCTGTATTTTTCCTTTTTCATCTAAGCCTTCGAACCATGATAAGTCTTCATATTCCATATGCCAGTTCATTGCTGATTGATAATCTTCAATCATTTCGTAATATATGGCTTTCATTAAATAAGATTGTCCATAGTAATACACTAATGGCTGTACAAGATCTAAGTTATTAGTTTTCCATACATGATTCTCATATAAGGCGTGTGATAATTGCATTAGTTCTTCAGCAAGTTGATTCACTGTATCTGCATCGTTATGTAACCAAAAATAATGACCAGTGGAAATTAATGCTTCTAAAAGAATGGACTCTGGTAGATAACTACGATAGGGCATGAATTGGAGGACTGACATCAAAGCTTGTTTGGGATCAGAGCGGTAAATTTGAAACAATCGGAATAAACTGATAGCAAATCGCTGACTTTGATTGTATCGTTCGATCTGAATGACTATAGAATACAGAACAGCAGAAGCAGCGGAGTAGGCTGAATGATATAATTCTTCTGCACATTCAAATATGGCATCAATTTGCTTTAAATCATCATTTAACTCAAGCAATCGCTCCATCAAAACTTTGATAAGATCAAGGCGATCTATTTTTGCACAACTTTCAATAAATGGCTTAAGTCGTTTCCAATGAGGTTTAGAGAGGAATATTTCGTTTATAAATTGCAAATAATAATAACCTTCAGGCTTTCCTGCTACCTTAGTAAAAGCATCAAGTAGATTAGAAGAAACAAGTTCTCCCGTCAGTGCTTTGCTAATCTGTCCAGCATTGATTCCCATTTTTCTAGAGAGCGCACGGATATTGAGTTGTTCCTGATCCATATACATTTTAATAAGATCTGCAATATCGTGATAGATCACTTAATCCCCCTCCATACTACTATTTAACCTCCTAAAAAAATACCATAATTAATATTAAAATTATAATTCCCTTGAAATATATAGTCAATTATTCATTTTTAATTTTAAGTAACATTATTTTATATTTAATCTTTCTTCTTTTACAAAATCGAACAAAAAATAGCACAATCATTAGAATTAAGTATTTTTTCAAATTATTCTTTCACATGAATTTTGTCTGTATACTCTGTCAGATTCATTCTACGAGACAAGATACAATAAAGACCTGACTCTAACGAAGAAGTCTAGCAATCCTACCTTTAGCAATTAACGTTATATACTCTTGTCTTATCAGCTCATAAGTCATACTAATGCTAATAGCAGATCATATTTACCTCATTTCTCTTACTTCTACTCAGATTAGTTTATTTTTGCATGATTTCAATTCATGCCGTTTCATAAGAAACAATTAAACGTATAATCTATCCTTAACTCATAAGGAAAAAGTGATTTATTCCGTGAACTCCGGTTTTAGTGTATATAAAATAATAAAAATGAAAAATTCCTTATTTAGCAAGCATCATAAACCTCCCAAAATTTCATGTATATTTGATTTTTGTGCTTCATAACGTTCGTATAATCTTATTCTTGTTCTTCATTAAAATCATGACTAAACAGACACCATTGATTCACAATTTATATGCATCAGCCACCCCCAAATTCCGTTCATTCCTTCAACTCATATTATTGCAAAGTCACACAGAGAGTGATAAAAAGATAGCTCCACAGCATAGACAGATCAAAGCTATTTCAAGACATCGCTATCTAGGAGTATCCTCTTTACTGAACTTCTTTATTTTTAAAGTAATTGATCGATATTGTGATAAGCAAAAAGCTTTTCTAGATCAATAAATTTACTTAAATGGTATAATATAAAGATAATTCAATTATTAAAATACCAGAAACTCTAATATTATATAATAGGGAGAAATTTTCATGAACTTATCTTATTTTATTGATGAGAGTGGTAATACAGGTAGAGATTGGTTAAATAAAGATCAACCATTTTTTATTTATGGTGGTTGGCTAGTAAAAGTTGATCGTAAGCAAGAAATAGAAGATTACTTAAATAACTTTCTTTCAAATAGTCAGGCTTCTGAATTGAAATCAAAAAATTTCTTCAAAGTAAATGATACTTATGAAAAATTCTATGAATTTTTTAATGAAATGGTATATGAGTTTCAAGCTCTTCCTTTCTTTTCTATTGTAGACAAAAAGTTTATGGTAGCAGCAAAAATTGTAGAAACATTTTTTGATTACAATTATAATCCATCTCTCAATGCATATTTAACACATCCACATGAAATAAAAAAAGCACTGGCTAGTTGTATTTCGAAAGCAGATACAGTTCTTGATCTATTTTCTGAACTAATTACTCAAGCAACTATATCTATAGCTAAATTAGAAGAAATCACTACCAAATTAATCGAATTCTTCGAAATGCAGGATCTTCCCTTTGTAGCTAATGCTTTAAAAAGTTTTGATACTAACTGTTACAAAGAAATGATAGAAGAATTTCAAATTATTAGTCATGATGGAACTCAAAAAAATTATTTAGCATTGCCACAACCTATGCTTGTTGAACTACTAAAAAACATTGAGCTTTTTTCCACATTTGTAAATGCAACAACCTCTATTGTGCACGATAATCTCCGTGGTTATGAGAATGTTTTCAATGAACTTGTAGAACTGTTTTTCAACGAACGTAATCCAATTGCAATGGGAACAAAAGAACGCATCTTTTTAACCAATTTTCCGCATATTGAATCTTTAATTCAAGAAGATTCAAAAAATAATATTGTAATACAAGCTGCTGATCTTTTATGTGGATTTATAGCAAGATTAATTAAAAAATTTGATGCTAATGAAATACTAAACGAAAATGCAAAAGCAATTTTCAAAGAGTTTATTAATTTACATGATGCTTTAATTAAAGAAAATATTGTAATATGGCAATGGTATGCACCCTATAGCTTTGATAGGAAAGTTTCCTTCTCAATAGGAGCTAATTTAAATGAAAGAGATCCTTATCAAATCATTAAAGCTGAATTCCAAAAGGCTATAAAATTTTAACCTAATCCCTTTCAATATATAAAATAAAGGAAAGTTTTCAATTGAAAACTTTCCTTTATTTTATAGCTCATTTTTTCTGAGAATTGCTCACTCAATTCAAGCATTTTCTTTTGAAATAATTTAATTTCTTCAACTAAAACATATTTTTTCATAAATATAGGTAGATAATTTGAAAAATGCTTTTCAAAATAACTTGTTCTTTATTCTCAACTCTATCAACCATTATCTCAACTATTGCATTAAACGATCTATATTTTTTTAACGCAACTAAATCTGAGGTCCTAGTAAAATTGATACACAATTGGATTTTCCATCTTTATTCGTGACACTAATATCTCCATTACAGAAAATATTATCAATAATTTATTTATTGATAATATTTTTTTTAACAGTCTCGTTAACTGTTACATGAATATCTGAATCTAAAGGTAAAATTGTAAAAATATTATATTTAACTTGTTTTTCATGATTTCGATAATAATATCAAAATTTTCTTATATTAAACAGAATATTTTAATTCAAAAATATTTAAATAAGTATTAACAAATTTTCTATATTGACCTTTTTTGTTTATATTATAATTTATTGTTATATCCTCTCAATTTTCATTTCCAGTGATTAAATATAATTAATTTATTTAATACTAGATATATCCATATTATTAATCTAAACGACTTCTTTACGATTGAATTCTAAAAAAAAATCGTTGCATAATCGAGCCTCTCTTTTCTACCGAAGGGGCTATAGCCACGAAAGCAAAAGATACAAGTTTCTATTCTAATTATCGTTAATAAGCAAGATTAATACTCAACTTGTAATTTATTCTCTTACAAAAAAAACACATACAAAGTTCAATAGCATAAAAAATGAACATAAAAAAATTGCGGGGTACCAATACCCTACAGCATCGATAATTGAGCCAGAAACTACTGGTGCAAGGACTGCTGCCATTTGACCAATAAAGTTCCACATTCCAAATGCGGATCCTCTATGTTCGGGATCAGATATTTCACTAATTAATGCCTGCGAAATTGGTTGAGGTATATTTAGAAAAAGGTTTGATATGAAAAGCATGATTCCCATAATCCATATTGAATTGTTACCATAAATCAAGTATAAACCAAATATGATTGTGGACAGCGCTTGTAAAGGAACGAATATTAAGTATATTCTCTTTCTTCCGAGCCCTTTTTTCGCAGTATAGTCCGCTAACCAACCTCCTAAAGGAAATCCAATAATTCCGGCGCCTGCGTTAAAAATTGCATAGATTAATGCAGCAATTAAAAAAGAAGAATTACTTGCTTTCTGAATAATATCTGCTGACCAGAAATTAAAAAACCACAAATTCCATAATAATGGGAAAGCTCCTAAATATAGTAGAAAAAGATTCTTATTTTTTAAAGTAGTGCCTATTTTATTTTTAAAATTTTTGAAAGCATATATTAATAATAGTATTGCTATCATAATTTCAAATACTGCTATTATATTATTATTCAATTTTATGGATGTTGAAAAGAAGTAAATGCTCATTATTATTATAAAAAATGGTATTGAAAATTTCATAGTTCCTAATAATATTGGTATAAGCTTAATTGATTCTATCTTCTCCTTTTTAAATACTCTCCTCATGCATAAACCTACGATTACTGTAAACGCGCCAGAGATAACAAATGGTATCCTCCAACCATTATCAATTCCCATATAGTTGCTACCCACTTCTGACAAGAGAGCTACTGCTATGTAGGCAATAGTCACACCTACAGGCAAACCTATTAATACTATTCCCATTCCCAAACTTCGTTTTTCTGGAGGGGTAATTTGAGATAGAATGGTTCGATCATTTGAATAGTATAAACCCTCTCCTAATCCAGTAATGACTCTAAAAGCAATAAACGCAAATAACGATATTACGATACCACCAAATAAAGTAGCGATCCCAGCCCATATTAAGCTTAAAATAAGTGTATTTCTATTGCCATATTTATCACCTATGTATCCTCCTGGAAATTGAGTTAACATGAAGCCAGCAAAGAATAGACTCCCTATCAACCCACCCAATTCATGAGGATTGGATACGTCATTAAAAAAACTTACATTGTGATTAATCATCCACGTAACTATAGGACCTGTTATAGCTCTATCTGCTGCACTAAAGACCCACCCTACAAACAGCCAAGCCCATATTTTATAATAACTCATGGTATTTTGTTTATTTGCCTTGGAATACATCCATTTTCATCTCCATATGTGATTGATATTAACTAGGACTAAATTCTAAAATGTAGTTTTGAACTTTCACTATTTTTAATATATTCATAGAAAATTTCTCTAGCAAGATAACTTGAAGATGATTTTTTTTTATCCCCTACAAGTAGGACCTGCCCATTCATTTTTTCAACTGTCTTTCTTTCTAAAATTTCTTTACCCATATAATCTATCCCTTTGATAAAATAATTAGGAGCAATCAATTCAATTGATTTATCAAGAGTCTTTTCATCAAAGATAAAAACATAATCGACACACTTAAACGCACTAAGTACTTCAGCTCTATCATTTGAAGAAAATAAAGGAGAATTACCTTTTATATCTTTTATTGAATTATCAGAATTAAGGCCTACTATTAATTTATCTGCATACGTTTTTGCACCTTTGAGATATTCTAAATGTCCTACATGAAATAAATCAAAACATCCACCTGCTAATGCTATTCTTTTCCCTTGACATTTTTCTTCATCTACTTTTTGAAGTAACATATCAATATCTAAGATTTTTCGTGACATTAAGACTCCTCCTTAATTGTATATTTCAGAATGATCTTAATGGCTTCCTCTAGATTATTTGCAATGTGGTTTGGACTATAATCGGCCCAAAGATGGCGATTTTCATTCATCGATTTAAGTCCACATCCTGTAAGAACCAGTATTGTTTTCATAGAATTAGTACATCCTAACTTGATATCTGCTTCTCCAAGATCTCCTATAACATAAGATTCCTCTATATTTATATTAGGATACTCTTCTCTTGCTTTTCTTATTAATCCTGGTCTAGGTTTTCTACAATCACAACCTTCATTCTCATGATGAGGACAATAAAAGTAGTCATCAAAAAATGCACCATAAGTATTTAGCTCTCTTTGCAGACGCTCCATCCCTCTTTGGAGATCTATTTCACTGAAAAGTCTTCTGCTTATCCTAGCTTGATTTGTAATTATAAACACAAGTAAATTAGCATCATTTAACTGCTTGATAGCTGATGGTACACCTGGATAAAATATAAACTCATCTGGATGCATCCCTCTTCCTGTACCACCTAATGTCCCATCACGATCTATAAATACTGCTTTTCTTTGCATGTAAATCTCCTTTGCTATTGATCTAGTCCCGCTGTCCAAAAATTGATTCTTCTACGACTGCACAAATTGTATGATACACTGCTACATGATACTCTTGAATAATATATGTTTCATCTTGAGGGATAATCAAATTGTGTTTACAATATTTAATTAAATTACCACCATTTTTCCCAGTTAAAGAGATCGTATTTAATCCTAAAACTGTTCCAACTTTAGCTGCCTGAATTACATTTTCGGAATTGCCAGAGGTACTTATTAATAAAAGAGAATCTACTTGGCTACCGTATCCGTAAACTTGCTGTGCATAAATCATTGAAGGGTTCACATCGTTAGAGATTGCTGTAATCAGACTCATTGAGTTAGATAGCGAAACTGTAGGAAGTCCTTC
This sequence comes from Paenibacillus sp. KACC 21273, assembly GCF_028736095.1. Classification (NCBI taxonomy): domain Bacteria; kingdom Bacillati; phylum Bacillota; class Bacilli; order Caryophanales; family Paenibacillaceae; genus Paenibacillus; species Paenibacillus sp. KACC 21273. Next base: position 2,367,457 of record NZ_CP117876.1, on the reverse strand, counting down.
CTCCAACATATTAGCTAATTTTTGTCCATTTACTCCATAATGCTGATAAAATAATTCACTATTTTTCTTATTGATCGGACGCTTTATCCTGAAAGATTTCATTAATTCAGATACTATATGCTCGGAGTCCGATGCACTACCTCCATTTCCACAAATTAGAAGTTTACCTCCATTCTTGAATGTTTCGACTATCGAGCTGCAAACCTCTAAAATCTCAGTCTTTAAATCTTCTAATTCGGGATAACGATTTATTAAATCATATAAATAACTATTAAGCTTTTGTGTGTATAGCATTTTCTTCTCCTAAAATTTTCATTTTATATTTTGACAAGGAACTATTTTTCTAAAAAACGTTGATTGAATTTTTTAACTACTTCTACTGAAGAATTCGCTTTATCACCGACAAGTTTCAAACCTATTCCTAACGATTTAACAGCGGTTTCCTCAAGTACTTGTTTATCTACATAATCAGCTCCTTTAACAAAGATATGTGGAACAATCTCTCTAATGGAAGCTTCTAAAGTATCTTCGTCAAATTTGAAAACGTAATCTACACATTCTAGAGATGAAACAACATAAAGCCTTTGTTCCTCATCAAATAGAGGGGGGTTTTTTTTTGCTCTTTTGACAGACTGATCAGTATTCACACCAACTACTAACACATCACCTAACTTTTTTGCTTCTTTTAAATAATTCAAAAAACCAATATGAAATACATCAAAACATCCACCACCCAAAACTATAGTCTTCCCATTAGCTTTTTCTTCATCTAGGTTCGTTACAAGTTGTTTACGATTACAAATTTTATCACGATCAGAATTAATCAATCTTTAAAACCTCTTCCTTATTAAATTCTAGTATTGAATTGAGATAATGTCCTATTGAAGCAAATGAACTTTCAACAAGTTGCATATAACACATCGGTGAAAACCAATATTTAAAAGAACGATATTTAAAATTTTTAGGAGAACTTAAAATTAAAATTGCTTTAATTAAATAGGGTTCTTTCCAATTATCATTTGCACTAATATAGACATTATTATCAGTTATTATTGAATAATCAGCGACTACAATTTCGAAAGAAAAACACTCATTTAGCTCTATATCCTTTTCTTCAAGAAGTAATAAATCACTATGCTTATCACTTCTATTAAAACCGATTACATAACCCCACAAGCTTAATTCATCCTTTAATTCTTGCTTAATGTTGTAAAGAATTTCATTCGAATCGGGATTAGAAGTCCGATTAATCAAATAAATGGTTTGGATCATTTTGCTACCCATGCTATTCCTACCCCTTCTAAAGACTCCTGAGTACTGATTGGAGTATGCTTTAAGTTGATTTTTCCATCTAGGATATTTTCAACCTTCTCAAATACAAAAATTGGATCTATTTCGTCAATGAGTGTACTTACAGGTACAATACTATAGTTCATACGTACAGGTCGAAAACCTACATGGCAAGTTTCTGTCCCCAGTGGATTGGAGGAAAAAGGATAGTTTAACCCCCACAATGTAATATTAGGAACTCCCAATACTCCTGCAATGTGGCCACAACAACTATCTATACCAACGACAAGATCTAATTGAGAAATTAATGGTACTAACTCCGTAACTTTAATATGGCTCACGTCATAAGTTAAATCGGTAATTTCTCTAGAAGAGCTGGGAGCCAAATTGATTACCGCATATTTTTTTTCCAAGCAAAGCTTTATAAATTTTTTAGACAAGTCAGATGACCAGGACCTTTTATCATCACCAGTATAAAATTGAATTCCTATTAATACACGTCCGTCATGTTTAAGATTTTGAAGGGTTTCTCCTACTTTTTCAGGTATTGAGGGCATTTCAAATGAACTTGAGAATGTTGGATTTTCATGTATATTTAAAGATTTAGTCCATATTTCTGTAGCATGCTGTGGTTTAATGTTCTCAAACCATAATACAGAGTTTTGATAAACTTCCAAGTACTGTCCTGATTGTAACACCATTTCAAATAAATAATGAGTGGGATGAATATTCATAATTAAAATACTACAATCCCGCAGAAATTCCTTAAGAACATTGTATGGTCCCCTATGATTAGTAATAATATCCACCGTATACCCATTATCGCGGCTCCTATTTATGAACTTTTGGATTGATTGAAACATCATTATTGAATCACCATATCCTGGCCAACCTAATGTTAATGCAACTTTTTTAGTAGAGGTTCGGTTTATATTATTTTTTCTCATATTACTGAAGTTTAGATAATAATCATCTGTTCTAAAATGTGCCCATCCACTTAAATAAAAATCGTTTGGTACAATTTTTATCAGTTCTTCTGTTGCTATTTCTAAAATACGCTGTTCACTTTTAGGTCTTAATTCAATTAAAAAACCGAACAATTCAACTTCATATTCAAGAAATAAAGCTTGATCTATTTGATTAGATAAAATATTTGAATTATTTATAAAATCATCTAATGATCTTATGTCCATATTTTCATTCAAATAAAAAGTTCTTACTTGAGCGGATAATGGTTCAATAACTTTAAATGAAGAAATATTTAAAACTATCATTACTTTATTTAATTCAGAAAAGTATTGATCTACTTCATCCATTTTTCTTCTTGATGTTAAGACTAATATTCTATCTTTTGGTTCTCTAGAATATTTACGCCATTGTTGAATGTAATTCGTTAAGAAAACTCTCACTTAAAAATGCCTCCTTTATCTGTTCTATATGGTTTAGAATGTCATTTGCAGTTATTGAAGTTGTGAAAGGTTTCGATACGGCTGCACTTGAGGTTAGGTTTGCTAACAAAAATGCATCATTATCTTTCAATCCTATAGAAAACCCCATAGCCAGCCCTGCAATCAAAGAATCGCCTGCTCCAATTGTGGAGTTCACTTCATTACATAATGCTGGAAGATGTCTAAACCCCATAGTTGTAAACAAAGCACTACCTAAATCACTATTAGTTAATAATAAATATTGAATATTAAATTTCTTCAAAAAATTGGTTGCTATAGGAATAGCTTGTTTCCAATCAGTAATTGATTCTCCTGTTAAATCATTAAATTCAATGAGATTAGGAGTAATACAAGTAGCACCAGCATACTTATTAGCAGCTCTCCCCTTAGGGTCAACAATAACTTTCTTATCTAATCTCTTACCGAGCGACAAAACTTCATTAATAACCTTGTTTTCAATTACACCTTTGTTATAATCTGAAACAATAATACAATCTACTCCTACGACTAATTGTTTCAATTGCTCTATTAAGCCACTCTTGGTCGATTCATTTAAAGGAATTTCATCTTCCCTATCAATTCGAATCGTTTCACTTTGATCGATATAATATCTTGTTTTAATGGTCGTGCGTCTTTCTTGATCTCTTAGTATTAAAGAAGTATTACATACTTGATGTAGCAATTCTAAAATAACGTCACCTTCAAAATCGTTGCCTATTACCCCTAGTAGAAACACTTCTCCACCTAATGAAGAAATATTGCTAGCCACATTAGCGGCTCCTCCCAAGAAAAATTTATTATTCTCAACTTTCCATTTCTTTATCTCCTCTGCTTTAGAGTAACTTGCTTTACATGTTACATACTCATCAAGAATAATATCTCCAATAACAAGCACTTTGGTATTATTTGATGAACTTAAATACTTATTTATTTCAGCTAATTTGTTGTTCATTTTATACCACTCCAAAGATTTCTCATTTCTTCACTTTTATTAAGTAAATCAGGTAACTTACCTATAGCGTCAATCTTACCTTCCTTAAGTACTATAATTTGATCTGCACGAGACAGACATTCTTTACGATGGGATGTTATTAAGAAAGTTCCGTTAATAGTTTTATTTATTCGTTCCCATAATAACTTCTCAGTTTCTACATCTAGAGCGCTTGAAATGTCATCTAATACATATAAATCTGCTTTACGAGCAAACATACGAGCAATTGTTGTCCTTTGTTTCTGTCCTCCAGAAAGTCGCGCTCCTTGTGATCCTGTCATAGTTTCTAATCCATCCTCATAATTAGACAGATCTTTATCTAAGACTGCAGAATATATTGCTTTCTCTAATTTATCTCCTTCATCTGGTTCACCTAACAATATGTTATCTTTTAGTGAGAGACTAAATAGTTGAGGAATTTGAGATGTATACGCAACATTAGGAGGATCAAGAGTGATACCTTGTTCGATCTCTTTACTGTTCCACATAATTTTCCCATCTTGTTTAGGCAAGAAACCAAGTATTGTTCGTAACAGAGTTGTTTTTCCAGAACCAATTCTGCCAGTAATAACTGTAAAGCTTCCCCTTGCTACCTCAAAACTGATATTATTGATCCCTTGCTGAGTATCGCCGAAAAAATAGGAAAGATTTTGAATCTTTAAATTTTTTAATTTCTGAGCATTACTCTTATTTATGTGTTGTCCACTTGATGGTTCTTCTTTTGAAAAAAGATCAACATGTTTTACTAAAAGTTGAGACTCAGGGCCAAACAGTTTTCCTACCCTTGTGAAAGATACTGATGTTTGACGATAATGAGCAAGAAATTGACCAAAGAATTGAGTGAAATCTGTAACGAAATTTAAATAGTAGATAAATAAAGCTAAGTCCCCAACCGAAAAAGTCCCGTTACCCATTGAACTGGCTGACAAGAGGAAAACTAATCCTGTTCCAATACTGACTGTATTATTGAAAATCGAGTTTAAGGTTTCTGAGAACACTCTATCTTTAATCACATTATTACTACGATCTTGATTTAAATTTTGAAGATTACGAATAATTCTATCTTCAGCAGAGGCGCACTGGATTGCCTGTGTCAGCTCTGACATTTCACCAATAGCACTCGCAACTTTACCAGAAGCATTAAGACTGTTTTCTCGATAGATCATTAGTCTTTTATTAGATTTATTAGCTATAATGACTATAAAAATGATTGGAATGAATACTAATAAGGTTATTTTGGGATTTATTGATAACAATAATATTAACGAAACAATAGCAAATAATAACTTCCCTACTACATCAAGAGTCCAACTCACTGAAGTTTCAGCTTGATCCGCATCTTCCCTAAAGTTAACAATGACCTCTCCTATATTTACATTTCCGACTTGTTTTTTTAGCAAATAATCCAAAATATTGCGTCGAATTAATGAACTAATAAAAAATCGATGAAGAGTGTCTGTTAGAGCACCACTATAAATAAAAACAACTCTAATCAATGCTGTAATAATGACTAAGATAATAAGAGTCAAAATATTTAGATTTATCTCTGATTCCCTTGTTAAGGTATCGAAAAATTCTCGAGTGATAAGACCAATAATAAGCGGTGACATGTGTATCAATGTCCAAACCAAACCATTTAGTAGATAGAGCCACGGACGGTAACAAATTAGTCTCCATATCAATTGATAAGTTTTCATTCTAACAGTTCCTCATTCCCTATACGCAACAATTTATAAAATTCTGAAGATTTATCTTTTTCTAATAAATTTCTTTTGTCATACTCTAGTATCTTCCCATCTTCGAGAATCATTATTTCGTCAGCAAACTTCACAGTTGCTAAATGGTGCGCTATAATAATCGCAGTTCGATTTTGTAAAAGTTTCTTAACAGCAGTTTGGATCATATTTTCAGTTGCAGGATCTAATCTAGATGAAGCTTCGTCAAGAATCACTATACTAGGATCTTTCAAAAAGATTCTTACAAGCGCAATGAGTTGTGCTTGACCTGCAGATAAACCAGAACTTTCATTTAATAGTTCCGTATCTAATCCATTTTCCAAAGTGTCATACCAATCTTTAATTCCTATCTCTTCAATGATTGATTTAATTTCCTGGTCAGAAATAGACGAATCAAACAAAGTAAGGTTATTTCTTAAAGAAGTTTTAAATAACTGAACTTCTTGAGTCACAACACCAATTTTTTTTCTCAATTCGGATAGAGGAATATCCACTATGTTTGTTTCCCCTAGCTTTATGATTCCGTTATCCGAGTCATAAAATCTTAACAGAAGACGAGTAAGCGTGGTCTTCCCACTTCCGGTACGACCAAGAAGACCTAAAATTTTATTTTTTTCAAGTTGGAAATTTAAATTATCCAGAACAATTTTATTTTCTCCATATCCAAAGGCAACATTTTCATAGGTTATAGATACGGAACCACTTGGAAATTCTTTTTTACCAGTTTTAATTAAATCTGATTTTAAATTTAATATTTCATCAATCCTTTTAATACTCGCATCTGCTTTCTGTAAATCTTCTATTTGATCTTTTATTTTTTCAATTGGATTAACCAGTAGCTCCGTAAATTGAAATATCATAAAAACTGTACCTATGGTGATAATACCATGGGAGTAAAGATAAGCACCCATACCAAAAGATATCGCCGTTCCTATTGAAAAAACAATAATAGTAGCCATCCACATATAGTAACTACTGAGGTTTGCCTTTTTCAAAGCGGGGAGCCATTTTTCAAAAATATTTATTAAACGGTTCATAGTAAAACGAACACCGCCATTGGAACGGATATCTTCAATACCGTTCACGCTTTCTCTAATAAACCCCATAAAATTACCATTAACTTCTCTCACTTGCTGCCAATAGGGTACTGCAACACCACGAACTTTTTCAATTACTAGCAAAGCGAAAATTGTAAACCCTATTAAAAGTAATCCAATTCTCCAATCCTGCCAAAATAGAATAGATAGAATACATGCGATAAGAAACAGATTTCCTACTAAAGAAACAACAAAGTGAGAAAAAAAATTCTGAAGTGTATTTATATCTGTGTCTGCACGTTCAATCATCTCTCCAGGAGTAAAAGATTTGTGATGTTTCATATCTAGACTTAAGTAATGCTTGACGAGTTTCAAACGAAGTTCATTGGTAGCTTTCCACCCTAAAATTTCCCCCAGGTAAATTACCAGAAGATTTAAACCTTGCTGAAGTAAGGCAACTACCATAAAGAGTATTGCTGCTAAATATACCGATTTTGTAACTTGACCTGATGTCACATTATCAACAAAAAAACGTAATATGAAAGGATTCAATACTTGTAATCCGATAAAACAAAGCAGTATTATACCCAAAAGCATAAATCTCCACTTCATTGGTTTGAAATATGGAGAAAGTAAACTCCAATATTCCTTTAAAGGTATTTTTTTTATGACTTGCACCATTTCACTTCCTTTGGATTATTTATACAGATATCTTTCCAATTATGATAAGATATCTAATAGAAATTTTGTCACTCTTTCCTCATTATTTGCCATATCATATAATTCGTTCTTAACATTTTTAAAGTAATTATTGCTTTCAGATATTTCAGGGAATTCTTTTCTTGTAACAATATATTTATAAATTTTATGTCGATATTTTTCCCATGACTCATTCAAGCTAATGTATTCTTGTTCAAGAAGAATTTTGTACATTGAGTTTATCGCACCCATTTCTTCAAGAAATGTTAATAGCCTCAAATTACGTTTTTGCATTTGACTTGGCAAAGTTAAAGCAATTAAATGCTTTTGATCCCATTTCCTAATTTGTGGGAAAATTATATCCATATATTTAGAAAATAATTTCAGACAGGATATTCCTTTAATAGACCACAAACTAACACCATTGGTTTCCATTTGATTTAATGGAGACTTATCGTTGGAGAGCATATTTTTTAAATTAGATATGACTTTATCAAGATCCAATCTATAATCCATTTTTGCTTCTGGTAATAATGTATAGCTGATAACTTCAGATTTCTCTGAAGTTTGAGCTGCTATAAATGAAATTTCCAATTCTTTTTTATGCAGTTGATAAGGTTCAAATTTTCCAGGTTGCACACAATCTTCTATTAGTAAATAATTTTCAGTCAGACAATCAAATCCATAAATAAAACTCGGATGAAGATTGTGATTTTTCTGATAATCAACCCCACCAGGAAAGTAAAATCTATCTAAATCCACAAACAAATAATTCCCCTTTAGCAATTCATCATAAATCATTTCGAATGGGTCAATCGTTGTTAAAGTTAAATTGATATTTGTTTTTGCAAGCCACATATCCATACTAGGTACTTCATAAGTTAAGTTTGGAACGAAGACTCCTTTCTCTAATTTTGAACTTCGGGGCATTTCAGGATTAAAATAAGCCTCCTGAGGAAAAGTTAGAGAATAGTTCATATTTATCGAGCAAGGTAATGCTTGATAAGAAGAGTTATTAGCCATTAATATCCCCATTAAATTATTATTCACACAATCAATCCACATCTCATTGTAGGGAATCACACTTAATTCCAGACTTTTGTAAGGCATAAAAAAGCTCCTTTAGTGATTTTTTTCTTCAATAATTCTAACAAGACTTTCTATAGTCGATATATTCTCCATTATTAATGAGTCATCATCTATTTCAATAGAATAGTGGTTTTCAATTATGACAATTAGCTTAACGAATGAGAAAGAATCAAGACCAATATGAGACAAATCTTGGTCCAGAGAAATATTGCCATCATAAGTAATTTGTTCTTTTATCCAATTTTGAATATTAGATGCTATATTTTTTGAATTATTCATTTTTGGTTTAGCACTCCTTAATTTTTATACATTTCGTCTTTTAATTTCTTCAGCTAATTTTCTAATTGTTTTAAATTGAAAAACAGCTAAATCCATATTTGTAATATCTATTTTGCTCATTTCTACTTCAAGTTTGACCGCCAATAATGAATGACCACCGATTTCGAAAAAATCATCATTTATACTTATTTGTTCTAATCCAAGTATTCTCAACCATATTTCCATAAGTTTTTCTTCTAAAGCATTTGTTGGAGCATCATACTCATTTAATTGAACAGGTGGCAACAGTTGATTTTCTCTTAGTGCAACTCGATCTATTTTACCGTTTGAAGTTAGCGGCATTGATTTCAAACTTACAAATAAGTTAGGTATCATATAATCAGGCAAATATCCTTGAATATAAGCTTTCAATTCTGAAATTTGTTCATCATCCTGCCAAACAATATAGCATACTACTAATGTATTATTGAATTCATCTAACCTACCAAGCACTACAGCATCTTTAACCGATGAGTAAGACAATACATATTTTTCAATCTCTCCTAATTCAATTCTAAATCCTCGTACTTTAACTTGATCGTCCTCTCTTCCGAGCAATTCAATTTCTCCACTAGGTAAATATCTGGCCATGTCTCCAGTACGATAGAGGCGTTCTTTATATGAATTCTTAAATGAATAATATATAAATTTCTCATTTGTTAGATTAGGACGATTAAAATATCCTTTAGCAACTCCTGTACCAGTAATATAAAGTTCTCCTTGCACTCCTTTCGGCAATAGGCGACCTTTCTTATCAAAAATATAAAATGAAGTATTATTGATGGGTTTTCCTACTGTTACTTCTCTTTCCATTGTCATTTCTTTGACACTCGACCAGATCGTCGTCTCTGTAGGACCATACATATTGAATATTCTAGCACTTGTAGTCTTAGTCAAAGCCTTCATCAAATCAGGAGGAAATGCTTCTCCACCTACTATAATTTTTTTTAATTGACTTAAAAACATGTGAGAACGTTTATCTTCCACTAAAACTTTTAATCTAGATGGAGTAGTTTGCATCATAGTAATTTTATTAATTTTTAAATGTAACCTGGAATTTTCTTCCACGTATTTTTTGAACTTTTCTTTTAAAGCTGTCAATTTTTCCAAACCTTTCATCACTAGATCCAAATCTAATCCAAAATCAACAAGACTTGCAATCTCGTCTGCACCAATATGATATAGCCTTTTTACCGTTTCAAAACACGTTTCTTCGGTCCCTAACAAAGCAGCAGTATCCCAATAGCGCTCAAAGCCTTTTTCAATAATTTGTTCCATTGTATTTTGAGTACTTGTTTCATCTTCCAATTTCTTTAATAAATTAAAATTAGATCGTAAATACTCACAGAACGGCTCTTTAATAAGAGCTTTAACATCATTTAAATCTTCTCCAATATAAGTATGAAGCATAACTGTAACTTTTCTAGAATTAGGATCATAACCGCTATCACTTAAAGCTTTCCTATATACAGCAATATTTTGAGCAAGCAAGTTTAAGTCTTGCCCTAAAAGATGTGTTAGTACATTAGCTCCTATTTCTCCTGCTTTTTTAAACGTTTCTTCCGTACCTGACGTTGTAATCCAACAAGGTATATCCCTTTGTATTGGTCTAGGGTATGTTTTTATGCTAACAGTTTCCCCGAGACCATTTTCCTTATCTATGCTTCCTCCTGCCCATAGTTCTCTCACTTCATTTATTTGCTCGTACATTATTTCTTTACGTTGTTGATAATTCTTTGGGGCATAAACGAAATCGTTAGGGTGCCATCCAGGTGCAAAAGCTAGACCAATTCGACCATTTGAGATATTGTCGATAATTGACCAATCTTCAGCAATTCGAATACTGTCATGAAGTGGAGAAACAATACTTCCTCCTCTGATGTGAATATTCTTTGTAATAGAAGATATCGCGGCTGAAGTAATCGATGGATTAGAATATAAACCACCAAAATCATGAAAATGTCGTTCTGGAGTCCATACAGCGTTAAATTTGTTAGTGTCCGCATATTTAGCAGCTTCTAATAAAAATTCATACTTATTATTCAATTCATTATTCTTATAGCTTGAAAAGAAAAATAAACTAAAATCTAATTCGGTAGATTTCTTTGATTGAAGATATTGATCATAATTACTTACTTTTTGATTTTCTGTCTGTATTGTTACCTGAATTCCATTTACTACGGTCCATAATAATTCAAGCACTGAAATATCAAAAGATATACTCGTAACAGCTAATAACGCATCTTTGTTGTTAGGAGCAATTAATGTATTCATACCCTGAAAGAAATTAACAACATTTTCATGAGTAATCATGACACCTTTTGGTTTTCCAGTAGAACCTGAGGTATATATTACATAAGCTAAACTTTTAATATCATTAGTAGTAACTGGATTAGGAGCTATATAATGTGAATTTGTATTGTCTAGTAGTATAATTTCTTGCTTATACTTAAAACTATCACTATTACATATTTTTGATTTTGATAACAAAATTTTACTTTCGCTATCTTCCAGCATATAATCAATACGTTTTTGAGGGTAGCTAGGATCGAGAGGTAAATAAGCAGCTCCTGCTTTCAAGATACCAAGCATACCAATAACCATCTCAAAAGATCGATCTAGTAACAAACCCACGACATCATTTGATTGGACACCTCTATTAATCAACTCATTTGCAATCTGATTTGCTTTTTGATTACATTCAAAATAAGTTAATGATTTATTTCCACATATATATGCAATTCCTTCAGGTTTAGCTTCCACTTGCCTTTCAAAATATTCAACAATTGTAGCTTTTTGATCATAAACTGTTCTACTTAAATTTTGCTCAATAATATTGAGATATTCCTCATCAGTGTATAAATCAATATCATTTACCTGCATACTAGGATTTTTTGATATTTGTTCAATTATATATAACAGTTTTTCTCCAATTTGATTTATAGTTTCTTCAGAGTATGAATTCTCATTGAATTGAAATAAGATTTGAATATCTTGAACCGATGGGATTACCGTAAGACTCAAATTATAATTTGTTTGTTCAATAATATTGAATTCACTAATATTAAAATCTAGGTCGCTGATACCAAAATTATTTGTAGCTTTGCCTATAGGGTAATTTTCAAATACAATTATATGATTGATGAGATTTTGCTTTAATTCTGAATCTGCTTGAATTTTGTATAAAGGAAAGTAATCAAACGATCTTGAGTTATGACTATCTTGCTGTGTTAACTTGATCAATTGTTCGACAGTTTGATTTTCTTTCGTAATTATTCTGACGGGTACTGTATTAATTAGCAAACCAATAATCTCATCAACACCTTGAATTTCTGCTTGTCTACCTGATCGTACTGCACCGTATACTACGTCATTTGTATCATTATATCGTTGAAGTAATACTCCCCATGCTACTTGAAAAATAATATTTAAGGTAGTTTGAAATTTGATTGCAATTTTTTTAAGTGCAGAATTTATGTTCTCGTTTACAAAAAACTTCAGATATTTACTTTCAAAGTTTTCTCTTTCTGGTGACGATACTTGTGGTAAGAGTACTTGCTCATCATAACCAGTTAAATAGCGATTCCAATATTCTGATGCAAGTGAATCTTCCTGTTTTGAAATCCATTTTATATATTCACTAAATGGTGTAATTTTCTTAATATTCAATGGCTTTTTTTTGTATGTTTTAAGTAGCTCACTGACTAATAATCCAAGACACCAACCATCTATCAAAAGATGGTGGTGACTCCAGATTAATTTGTACTCACTATGTTTCAGTTTAATTAGAGTAATTCGCATTGGAATGTTATTTGAAAGATTGAACCCTTGCATTCTGTCCTTATCTAAAAAGTCTTGAATACAAATTTTTTGTTCTTCTTCTGAACACAAGCTTAGATCCTTCTCTAAAATAGATACCGTAGCTTCATTTATCACTATTTGGATGGGCCTACTCACTTTTTCATATACAAATATTGTTCGTAAGGCGTCATGACGCTTTAGTAATTCATTAAATGAATTCTCTAATCTTTTTGAATCTAAATTTCCTTCTATACTAAAAATTAATTGATTCAGATAGACATTCTCATTATGATCTTGAATAGTGTGAAATAACATTCCTTCTTGCATTGGTGTCAAGAAGTAAATATCTTTAATCTGATCTTTTTTGAACTGCATTAAGTTTTCCCTCCAAAAGTTGTGCTTACATGCTAATACATTATTCTTCGAACAAATTAAGGATGTTGTTGAGATCCTCCATCTCTATATCCTTAGAACTAAAATCACTTGGTGTCATTTCCTTGACTTCTTTGTTAATGCAGTGCTCAATAATTTCTTCTAGGTACATTTTCATGCTATCAAGAAGCTGCTGTGCCATCGTGTGACCAATTTTATGTTCATCATAATTACACTCAAAAAATAATTGTCCGTCCTGAATAAGTCCATCTATCGAAATTGCATGAGCATGATTTTCTTTTTCGTCAATTTCAAGACCTCTTGAAATTGACGAAATTTGGAAAAGAGAGGAGAGATCTTGATCAAACTGTCCTAAATAATTGAAACTAATCTCAGATTTTATTCCATCCTCTTCAAGATTTTTATTCATTTTCAAGATTCCAAATGCTACTCCTTTATTAGGAATCATTCTTAACATTTCTTTTGTCCTCTTAATTTGCTCAGCCAGATTTAAATTATTCATATTAATCAAAACAGGATAGATTGAAGTAAACCAGCCTATTGTTCTGCTAATATTTATATTTTCATCTAACTGTTCACGGCCATGCCCCTCTAAATCTATTTTGACTAGTTCATGTTTTGTTATTTTTTTTACAGCAAGCCCTAGAGCTACTAATAGTAGATCATTGATTTCTGTATTATAAGCATAATTAGCTTGGTATAATAATTCATTAGTTTTTTCTTTTGAAAGTAACAAGAACGGCTTCTCCTTACCTATTTCCTTCGAAATTAGGCGAGTACACTTTATATTTAAAGAGGTCGTTCTAGTAGAAAGTATTTTATTCCAATATGGGATTTGACTGATAACCTCTGGACTAGTTGCATATTTGAACAAAGAATTTGTCCAGTTCTTTATAGAATCTGTTTTTGAAGGAAAATCTATTTTTTGTCCACTAATTCCTTGCACATAACCTGAAGAAAAATCCTCAAATATAATTCTCCATGAAACGCCATCCACTATCAGATGATGAATTACAATTAACAGGTGGTCACCTTTGACAGTATGAAATAATGCTAAGCGTATTAAAGGACCTTTTGTAATATCTAAACTACTTTGTATCATTTGGGCTTTTGACGTAATAGCATCCGTATCATACTTGTCCATCTCTATAACTTCGAAAGAGAAAATCGTATTTTGAATTTCTCTAATTTTTGAACTGTATCTTTGATCACTCAACTTAAACACGGCTCTTAATACATCATGGTGCTCAATAATTTTTTGGAAGACATTCTGAACAACTTGAAAATCAAACCCATCTTTTCTATAGAGCATATAAGACTGATTAAAATGATTTATTGTTTTTATATTGCTTTCAAAAAGATGATTCTGAGCAGGAGTTAAGCCTATTTTACCAGTTATTACTTCTTGACTAACTTGATTTTTAAATTTTTTAACATAATTACTTAGTTCACGTATTCTGGGGTAATTAAATAAATCAACAGTATCTATTCTTAAATGATATTTCATTAGATTAGCAGAAATTTGGAGAGCCTTAATCGAATCTCCTCCATTTTCAAAAAAGTTATCATCAACCCCAATAGTAGGTACCCCTAAAACTTTAGTCCATATTTCAACAAGCTTCTCTTGTATCTCATTTTCAGGAGCTTTGTAATCATCAACGGAAGAAGATTCTTGAATAGGATCAGGTAAAGCTTTCAAATCAAGTTTGCCATTTGGCGTTAAAGGCAATATATCAAGATATAAAAAGTAAGCAGGTATCATGTAGTCAGGTAGCTTTTTATTAATATAAGCTCGAAGTGAACTAGTACTCATTTGTTTATCTGCAACTAAATAGGCACATAAATACTTATCTCCTAACTCGTTATTTTTTGCTATCACAACCGCCTTTTGAATATCAGGATGACTAATTAAATGGACTTCTATTTCAGCTAATTCTATTCGGAATCCTCGAATTTTTACTTGATGATCAAACCTTCCCAGATACTCAATATTCCCATCAGGTAGCCACCTTGCCAGATCTCCAGTTCTATACATCTTTTCACCAGGTATAAATGGATTATCTACAAATTTTTCATTTGTAAGTTCTTCACGATACAAATAACCACGACTAAGCCCTATACCAGAAATACACAATTCACCTTTTACACCTAAGGGAACTAAGTTGTTATCTTGATCTAGTATATAGATTTGCATATTATCAAGTGGCTTACCAATTGGTATGTTTTTTCTATTGTCTTTAGTAATTTTATATTGTGTACAAATAACTGTATTCTCTGTGGGACCATAAGTATTAAATACTTCATAAGATACGTTAGTACTGTATGAACGAACTTTGTCTCCCCCAGTTAATAATAATCTTAAGCTCTTGTTCCTCAAATCCATAAATTGTTCAGATACTTGCGGAGGAAGCCATGTGATTGTAATTTTATTCGCTTCAAAGAAATCATTTAGCAGATTGACATCTAAACGTATTTTCTCTGGAATTATATAAACAGAAGATCCAGAAATAAGATAAGGAAATAGCTCCCAAATTGAAGCATCGAAACCAAATGAAGCATATTTCGTTGATCGGTCCCTTTCCGTTAATTGATAGAACCTCTTATGCCATTCTGACAGATTTACAAGAGATCGATGTTCTATCATTACACCTTTAGGGTTTCCAGTAGAACCTGACGTATAAATAACGTATGCCAGACTATTTGATGTTGCTATAGGTTCTAAATTTTCTTGTGAAGTAGTCAGATAATCATCATTAAGCATAATTTTCTTACCCGCGAACTCGACTCTGTTGAACAAATGATCTTGTATAACTATAGTATTTAAACGGCTATCTTCTAATAAATAATTTATTCGTTCTTCTGGATATGAAGGATCTATAGGTAAAAATGCTCCTCCAGCTTTTAAAATTGCTAACATAGCAACTATCATTTGAATTGATCTATCCGATACGATACCTACCAAATGATCATTAATTAAACCTTGATTACGAATATAGTGAGCAAGTCTATTTGCTTTATTATTTAAATCCGTATATGTTAAATATTCTCCCTTATAAACTACAGCTACATTAGTAGGAGTTCTTTCAACTTGTTCTTCGAACAATTGATGAATAAGCTTATTCTTCGAATATTGCTGGTAGGTATTGTTAAATTCATTTAACAATACCTGTTTCTCATCTCTGGTTAGAATATCAATTTGATTTAATTTAATGTCTTTATTTTGAGTCACAATCTTCAATATATTACTAAAATGATTTTTCATACATTCAATAGTAGATTTGTTAAATAATCTGCTATTATAATCGAAATTTAGATTAACTGAATCGTTTTCCACAACTGCTTCAAGTGCAAGTTCAAATTTCGTGTTTTGTTGAATTATTTTATAAGGAGTAACTGATGTGTTCTCCAGATTAAGGAAATCACCTGAATCTTGGAACACAAAGCTTGTATCAAATACAGGATTTCTACTAAAGTCCCTTTGTAAATTTAGCTTCTCTATTATTTCCTCAAATTGGAAATCTTGATTTTCGAAAGCTTCTAGAGTAGTTACTTTGATTTCATTTACTAAATGTGAGAAAGCTAATTCTCCTCTAGGCTTATTTCGGAGAGCTAATGTATTTGCGAACATTCCAATTACAGATTCTGTATTGGTAAGTTGTCTTCCAGAAATTATAGAACCAACAATAATATCTTCTTGTCCAGTATATTTAGCTAAAAGTACATTATAAGTTGCTAATAAAACCATGAATAGTGTACTATTAGTACCTTTAGCTAAATTATTTAGTTTCTCTGTAAGGGATTTGTTAATATTTAAAACTATTCTATCCCCTTCAAATGATTGAATCGAAGGTCTTGAATAATCAATAGGTAGCTCAAGTACAGGCATGTCTTTCAATTTATCCAACCAATATTTTTCCTGTTTATCAAAAATATTTGCATGCTGCCATTCAGAGAAATCTTTATATGTTAGTTGTAATTCAGGAAGTTGAGATCCTTTATATATCTCGGATAATTCATGTAAGAGTATTTCTTGTGATAAACCATCAGCAACAATATGATGAATATCAATTACTATAACGCTTCTATCTTTATCAAACTCAAAAACAGCAACTCTCATTAACGGAGAAGCATTAAGTTTAAATGGTTTAACAAATGCTTTTACTTCTTTAGCTAATTGCTCTTTATTTATCAAACTAAATTCAATAACACATCTCGCTTCTTTAGAAATAGATTGGACCAACTCATCTTTATACCATTTGAAAGAGGTCCTTAAGGACTCATGCCTTAGTACAAGTAAATTAACTGCTCTTTGTAATCTATGCTTATCAATTTGCCCTTCAATAAAATAAGCACCCGTTATATTATAAGAAAGTTTGACATCTAGACTATTTTCTAACGTATAAATACGCTTTTGTGCAGATGAAATTGGATAATACTTCTTCGATACCGCAGCTTTTATTTTTTCTACTTTTATTGAACTTACATCTATTAATGAAGCTATATTTGTTATTGTTTTTAACTGAAAGATCTTTGAAATCTTAATTTCCTTATTAAAATCTTGTCTTATGTGAGAAACAAGCATAGCAGCTTTAAGTGAGTTTCCACCTAGTAAAAAGAAATCATCATTTATCCCAATTGGCTCTTTACCTAAAATTTTTGACCATATCTCGCAAAGCTTCTCTTCCACTTTATTAGTAGGTGAAGCATAGTTAGTTTCTGTTTCTAGAATCTTGCCATTAGTAGAAAGTAGTTTCCGATTAACTTTACCACTAGAAGTAAGTGGTATCTTATCCATAATCATAAATTGAGAAGGAATCATGTAGTCTGGAAGGTGTAATTCTAAATAATCTCTCAGTTCATCATGGTTATTAATACTTCCCACATAATAAGCACATAAATAATTCTCTCCAGTTACATTATATTGTATTGTAACAACTACTTCTTTAACTTCAGGATGAGTTAACATTTTGTCCTCTATATCTCCAAGCTCCACCCTATATCCTCTAATTTTCGTTTGAAAATCAATGCGACCTATGAATTCTAAATCACCATTGGAATTTTGTTTGACCCAGTCCCCTGTTTTATACAATCTTCCAAAAGTACTTGCATATTCTTCAGTAAAACTCTTAATTGTTAATTCCGGTTGATTAAGATAGCCTCTTCCTAAGCTTTGACCAGCGATAAATAATTCACCAGGATAACCTGGACGCATTATTTTACCTTTATTATTCATTACATAAAACTGAGTGTGTATAATAGGTGGCCCTAAAGTAACTTTCGAATCAGATGCATCTAGACATTTAACTGAAGTCCAGACAGTGGTTTCTGTAGGCCCATACATATTGTAAATTTTGGCTGTGGTTGATTCCTTAACGGTCCTAAACAATTGAATGGGGAGAGCTTCTCCTCCTATTAACAAGGTTTTTATATGGTTTAAACTAGCTTTCCCAATAGGATCACTCATTAACAGTTGTAAACGAGATGGAGTACTCTGTAGCATATTTATATGATGCTTAACGATCAAATTATACAAAGCAGAAGAATCAAGTTGCTCCTCATCATTTGCTATTACAACACCACTTCCAAATGTTATAGGTAAAATAAGTTCTAAAATGGAAATATCAAATGATAGATTAGTTATTGCCAGATATACATCTTCAGGTGATAATTTAAACATATTATCCATGCCCTTAACAAAGTTATAAAGATTTTTATGTTCTATCATAACTCCTTTGGGTTGCCCAGTAGATCCAGAAGTATAAATTACATATGCAAGATTATTAGGAGATAGTTTTAACAAAAAAGCGTCATCATTTATGAAGATATCTAATTTTTTTAAATTTAATGTTAATTGATTCTTGAATCTGTTTCTTTTTACGTAATTACTTTTTTTCTTATTAATCTTCATCAACACATCATATCTATATTTTGTTAATTCATTCTCAACCGTATATATTTTTTGAGATAACTCGATTTCTTCGATTTCTGGCATATCAATTTGAATATCATTGAAATAGTTTTTCGACAGAAATAACTCATTGGAAAAATCAGTTTTTATCTTGTGTTTTAGTTCCGGATTATTTTCCTGAAAAGTAAGCATCGAAGCAATTAATTCATCTTTCAGATCTAAATCCATAATATCGCCAATAAATACTATTCCATCCTTAGATAACAATGATAATGCTTTTTTAATAACATCTTTTAAATAATTCAATCCCGGAAAATACTGTATTACACTATTTAAAATGATAATATCAAAATCTTTTTCTTTTAATTGATCGATCTCATGAGCTTGTAGGCAGTCCAGTGTTATATTTTCAATTCCTTCAGAAGTGATAAATTGTTTATTTTGTTCTATTATAGAAGACGAAAGATCTGTTCCAAAATATGATCCCACTTTAGGCGCAATCTGATACATACTCAATCCGCTAGCACAACCAATTTCCAACACTTTTGTTTTTGAAGTTAAGAATGGATCTAGCTTTGTTGATATATTCTCCGTAAATTCTTCCATTTCCTTAATTGAAAACTCGTCTCCAGTATAACTGTTATACCAGCCACCAGCGGCTATCCTATTTGTTGCTTCTTCAGCAATATATCCCCACAAATTTTGATCCATAAGAGTAGTTGGTTGTTCTTCTACTTTAACTTCATCTGAGTCAATACAAATATATGTATTAAAATAATTACATTCCCACTGTAATTTATCTAAAGCAGAAATACATTGTGATGTACAAATAATAGTTTTAAGTTTAGAATTGTTAAGTATTTTTTTTATTCTTTCATAAGGAAAAGATATGTCAATAGGAACATAAGATCCACCAGCTTTCATAATCCCTAACATAGCTACAACCATATAAGCTGATCTTTCCATATAGACACCGACTAATGATTCTGTACTAATTTTTTGGTTATTTCTCAAATAATCGGCAATAATGTCAGACTTAATGTCCAATTGTCTATAGGTAAGTTTTTCATTTCCACACTCTACTGCTATTTTATTAGAAAATCGATGTACTTGTTCTTTAAACAAATCAATTATGGTATCTTCAGAATCACTAAGTATTTCAGTTTTTCTACTTACTAAATCTATCGGTTCTGAATACCCTATTGAATCAATACTTAAAGAAGAGTCCTTCAGCAAGCTAGTAACTATATTATCAATTTCTTCCAAAATCCAATTAATTAAATTTTCATTGTAATTATTAGAATTATAACGTATACATAATTCAAGATCAGAATTCACATAAATTACTTGCTTTAATAATTGTAAATGTAAAGAAAAATCTAATGTACTTAAGTCAATCTCTTTGTCATGTCTAAAACACAAAACTGTATCGTATAACAACTCCGAAGTGTTAGTGACTGTATATAACTCATTTAGCCTAATGGAAGAATAATGTTTATTTTCTTTTATCAAGTTCTCTACTAAAGAAAGAGCTTGATATACTGTATCTTCTTTAGATGTTTTTAATCTTAGTGGCAATATGTCTTGCATGTTAATTATATTAGAGTCATGGTAAACAGCCCCGAAAACTGCCTCATTTTTATGGTTATATCGTTCAAGAAAAATTCCCCAAGCTAGATAAAAATAAGTTGTATAATGGAAATCTTTTTTGTCTACTTCCTTTTTCCATTTTTCCGATTTGTATATAATTTGATTTATCTTACTTTTCGAGAATTGACTCTTTTTATCCTTATACTCTGGCTGTACTGTTTCAGTCATCAAGATATCAGTCATTAAATTTTCCCAATAATCTTTTACCGATATGGAGGCTTTTTCAGAAGATATTAAAGTATCACTTTCAAATTTGCTTCTCGAATGACATTTGTTTAGAAATTCATCTACTAATAAAGCAAGCTTGATTTCACCTAACAATTCACCATTATTAGTAAATACAATTGTTGTTGTTGTTGTTTTTGAAGTTGTAATATGAATCTCACAATGAGAATTAGTTTCAGCTTTATAGAAGGTTTCTTCCCAAGACTTTTTTAATAAGTATTCTGGTAGAGGACAGTTATAAGCAATTTCAATTTTTTCTCTAAAGACTGGATCGTTCTCTACATTATACTGATATTTAAAGTTCTCCATTATACATCATCTCCTTAAAAAACCATGTTCAGTAATTTATAAATCAGCATTTATTCGAAACGTTTCGTATAAATGAATCACAAAAAAAACACTCCTTCTTTCTCAACATTCTCAAGAAAATTTTCATATAATTTTACAGTAAGCAAACCGGGTTCGCCCTGTCCTATTACTCGTCCATCAATTTTAACAACTGCTATCATTTCAGCAGCCGTTCCTGTCATAAAGACTTCATCGGCGATATATAAATCGTGTCTTGTAATTAAATGCTCTTCTACTTTAATTCCCTTATTACTTGCAAGTCTCATTACAAAATTCCTTGTAATACCTTCTAAAGCCCCTAAAGAGCAATATGGCGTGAGTAACCTATCTTCTTTGACTATAAAAATATTTTGAGTTGTGGCTTCTACAACATATCCCTCATCATTAAGGATAATCCCGTCTTGCGCTCCTGCTATTAAGGCTTCCGTTTTAGCTTGGATATTATTTAAATAATTTAAAGATTTGATTTGTGGAGACAAAGAATCATTTTTTGTTCTTCTAGTCGGAACTGTTACTGCCTCAATGCCACTTTTATAGTATTCCTTTGGAAAAGCCTCAAAACTTTCTGCCATTACCATAAAACTTGGTTTAGGACATAAAAATGGACTTAAATTATATCCATCACCTACACCACGAGACAGAATAATTCTTATATATGCAGTATGTAATTTATTCTTTAACAACGTCTGAAGAATGATATTAATACATTCATCAAAATTATACGGAATATCAATCATCAAAGACTTAGCAGAATTAAATAAACGCTTAATATGTTCTTCTAGTAGAAAAACGTTTCCATTATAAGCCCGAATTCCTTCGAAAACACCATCACCAAATAATAATCCTCTATCATATACAGAAATTAATGCTTCACTTTTTTTTACGTAATTACCATCAATAAAAATAATTTGCTCATTCATTTAAACTTCCCCCTATTTTGAATTGTTTTTTATTAGGTGCTTTTCATGAATCTTAAAATATTTGAGTTTTCTTTTTCCAGTTAAAACTTGTGTTATCTTTCCATTGAAATAATTGAGTTTAACTTAAAAAACGAAACGTTTCGATTTTGCTGTTTAGAAATTTTTGAGTTAATATTTTCTACAAGTTGATGATATTGGAATTAAATTTAACCGTAAACCAAAAATGTTATATATTACATATTTCAGTTGTTATATTGGGAATTATCTGAAAACTAATCTATTTATAATTACAATCAAAGAATATGATCAGGCGATTAGCACAAATCAAAGACGATATGAACTTAGTGATGAACAATGGGAGCAGATTCAGCATTTATTTCATCCATATCATAAAGACGCCCTCCCAAATTAAGAATCTCATCTCGTTTAATGTAATTTTCTGGATCACCCGTAGCAGTTCAGCATGACGCAATTTGCCAGAAGAACGCTATAGTTCTTGGGAAACATTATATAGCCAATTTTGTACGTAGCGGGATACTTAGATTTGGGTTTCCTTTTTACGCACTTTACATCGAACCTGAATTTGAAAATTTAAGTATCTACTCAACGTCGGTCAGGGCTCATCAACATAGTGCAGGGGCTAAAAACACCATCGTTCATGAAATCTACTAACATATTGGATTGATCGGTGGTGGAAACCAACCAAGATTCACATGGTGATTGATGGTTTAAATAATCCTTTAGCTTTTCTACAGAGCGGAGGACACATTCATGATTCTGTAACTACTATGGATTTGCTACAAGATGTTGAGATCAAAGGAAGTCAGATTCTTAGCGACAAAGCGTTCGGGAATGGTTGCAATCTAAGAAAGCTTCTTTTGTGCTTCCACCCAAAGTCAATTACCTAGGTCCTTGGAAAGACGATGGACATGTATACACAGAACCGCAGTTGGTCGAATGTTTCTTTAATAAATTGATGCGTTCTCGTCGTATACCACACATTACGAAAAATTAGCAAGTTTTTTTAAACTTCTGTATATGTCGTATCTATTTTTAAACTTATTCAATAGTCATTTTTCAGACACGAACTCATATATTATTAAAATAGATAGTTTATATAGCGATTCTTCTAATGAGAACTTTAATGTATTAACATGCTTATTAGAAGAATCAGAGTTTATGCATTTTAGGTAAATATCATATTTCAACTATAATCTATTGAGTTTCTTTACTTCTATGATTTATAAATTACCACGTTTTGCTTGTTCTCTTTCCACTGCTTCAAATAAGGCAGCTATATTACCATTACCAAACCCTTTGGAACCTTTTCTTTGGATGACCTCAAAAAATAAAGTTGGACGATCCTGTATTGGTTGACCAAATATTTGTAATAGATATCCTTCTTCATCACGATCTACTAGTACTTTTAAACGTTGAAGTTCTTCTAAAGATTCATCAATATTACCTACTCTATTCAATAATAATTCATAGTAACTATCTGGTGTATAAAGAAATTCATTCCCCTGCTGAGTAAGAGTATCGATAGAATGGATAATATTATCAGTAGATAAAGCAATGTGTTGTACACCTGGTCCATTATTGTAATCCATGTATTCTTGTATCTGAGACTTTTTATTTCCTGCCGCCGGTTCCACAAAAGTAACTTTAACGCGCTCAGTTCCGTTCTTTAAAATTTTTGTCATTAAAGAAGAGTTTCCTGAACTAATTTCATCTTTTTTAAATTCTTGTTGCAATTTAAAGCCAAAAATCCGTTCATAAAAATTAGTCCATTCATTCATACTTTCTACACATATTGCCAAATGATCTATTCGATATAATCCAGAAACATTTTTTATAGGGAATACTGGGCTATCAATAACTTTATATCCTGGTTTAAAACATCCCTTATAGTTTCTTCTCTCAATTAATGTATGTATAACATCTCCAAAACCATTTATTGCAGCATATTTAATATCCCCATCACTATCTGAAATTATTAGAGGTGAACTAACTTTCTGAGCCCCCTGCTGAATAGATTCTTCGTAGCAGGAATCGAGATCATCTACTTTAAATGCTATATCTCCAACATTGTCTCCATGTTTTTTTACAAACATTGCTATAGGATGTTTTTCATCATAGGCGCTACTAATAACTAACGTAATATCTCCTTGTTTTAAAACATAAGAAACCACTTCACGATCTCCTGTTTCTAAACCACGATATGCAACTAAGTTAAATCCGAACAGTTTACTTAAATAAAAAGCAGATTGTTTTGCATTTCCTACATAAAACTCTAAATAATCAATATCCTCAATTCTCATTTCTGCTTGACTTAAGCTTCTCACTACATTACCACCTCATATTATTTTTTGTGGATTCATAATATTATTAGGATCTATTGTTTCTTTTATTCTGTTCATTAAAATTAATGAATTGCCATGCTCACTTTGTAAATGCTTTTTTTTTCCTAAACCGATTCCATGCTCACCACTGCTTGTTCCACCTATTGATAGTGCATATTCAGTTATTAATTCACTCATTGTATGAGCTCTTTTTATATCATTTGCATCATAAATATTAACAGGAAAAATAACATGAAAATTCCCATCCCCAGCATGACTGACAATAACACCTTGAAAGTCATGTTTTTTCATTTGTTCTCTGGCATGCTTTATTGCTATAGCTAAATTTGATATAGGTACACAAACATCAGTTGTCATTAACTTTTTATCTAAGAAAAAAGATTGAACAGAGAAAGCAAGTTCATTTCGTTGTTTCCATAATTCTTCAATTTTTTTGAAATCGTATTCAAAAGAAACTTCAATTATTTTTTTATGTTCTTTCAAAATTTCTATCAACTGATTTTTAATAAATGAGACATCCTTAGATTCACTTAAAACTTCAATAAACAAATGCGGTGAGACAGGATAAGTAGTCTTTTTATCATAATTTATAATTGACATTGCTTGTTCATCAAGTAATTCCAATTTAGAAACCCCAGAAATAGATTGCCCTATAACAACTGAAGTTTGACATGCAGTATCAATATCTTTAAAAGCAAGTTTGGCGACTAATTTATTTTTTATAATATTTTTCACACTCAATATAACCTCTGTAACAACACCTAAAGTACCTTCAGCACCTATAAATAAACTTGTCAAATTATAACCTGAAGATGACTTTTTTGTAAGTCCACCAGTTTTAATAATCATTCCATCCGGTAAAACAACTGTTAAGCCAAGAACGTTATGTTTCATAGCACCATACAGTAAAGCGTTAGACCCGCTCGCATTAGTTGAAACCATTCCTCCAATTGTTGCATCCATTCCAGGATTGACTGGAAAAAAAAGATTAATTCTTTTTAATTCTTCATTAAGAACTTTTCTGCTTATTCCTGCTTCTACTGTGACAGTCAAATTATCCGAATTAATACTTACTATTTCCTTCATCAATGTCATATTTAAACTTATCCCTTTTTGAACAGGAATCACATGTCCATCCGTACTTGTACCATGTCCAAATGGTGTAATTGATATCTTATTCTTACTTGCATATCTTAGTAGAGCAGATATCTCATTCGTATTTTTAGGATATACTACTACATCAGGTAATACACCAAAATGATACGAAGTAGTATCATTACTATGCTTTAACAAAGTATTTTTATCAGTAATAACGCGTTTTTCTTCTTTAATTATATTCTTAATTTCATCAATCACAGGCTTCAATCTCTCCTTTCAATTTAATATGAAAATAACCTAAAATTTTATTCCATTAATTACAATTTTTACATCAACAGTACGTTAATATTAATATTAATATATTAGATAAATATTTACAACCTAATAATTTTACTTTATTAAATTATTAGGTTGTAAACAACTTATTGAATATTATCTAGTTCCTTGAGCATTAACTCTAAAATATCTTTCTCATCATTTTTTATTACTTTTAATGCTTTAATTATCCTCTCCATTATTTCTTCATTTTTTGTTAAACTACACTTTATATATAAAACAAGTTGTTTTTCTATACTATTTTTAAGCAACTCATATTTTTTAAATATATCATCGGAAAAAATTAAAAAGGCTTGACTTTTTAAGTATTCCAATTTTAATAGCATAAATTTTTTGTGTTCCAATAAAACATATAGTGGTCTATGATCATATGTAATATCTACATTAAGTGACCCTAAATTCAAAAAATCTATTAATTTATCATACACATTAAGCCCAGTAGTCAAATTTTCACTAATACTAGAATTATAAGCGTCTTCTTGATTCAATAGAGGTAAAAAAATTGAATTATAATGACAAATCAGTTGTTGTTTAAACAATGTAGTGTTGTAAACAAAGTTCTCTAAATTATAATTTTCATTATATTTAATCAAATGTATATATGATTTAAAGTCTATTTCGGCATTAACATTATAAAAGGAAAATTTTAGATCATTATAATCTATATTTTTAGCTGAATATTTTGATTTATTGTAATAACCATGTATCTTAAATGTTTTATTTAAATCATCAAATCCAGAAATCATAATAGAATGAACAAAATGATTTTTCCCAAATTCGCTTGAACAAGGAAGATAAAATTCATCTATATACAACCATATATAATAGTCACTTATAATATTTTCTCTAATAAATTCTATAAAATCATTTTTATTACTTAGTAGAAAATCTCGACAAATTCTTTGAGATCCTTGAAACCAGGGATAAAGAACATATTCTGGAGTTTTAACAAAAAAATCACAAAATCCATTATTGTCTATAAAAATATTGCTATAATTAGAAAAAATCCAAGGTAAACATTCTTTTTTTTCAGAAATAATAGACATATAAAATGAATGTTGGGGGTAGCATCCTATAAGAGGGACACTTGTTGGTAATATTTTTTTCAATATTGGATCTCCATTTCTTGTGGTATAGTATCAACTTTATTGCATAATTATACTTATTAAGCATAAATAAAGCAACAATTCTAAATATTTACTCCTATATCTAATGATTTCATTTGTTGAGATATTAATTCAATTCACTGATGTTCAAATAACCATTTATTTCTATACCTTATTTTATAAAAAAGACAAATTGTTGGTCATACCCCATCAGGTAGAACTAAAAAGTACGTTTCAAAAAGTGCCCTCTTCTCGAAGTTCTTTCGGGGAGGCCGTTTAGTTTACTTTGGAAATGTTCCTCGTTGTAATACGTCAAATAATTAGCAATTTGCATTTTTGCTTCTTCGAACGTTTTCGGATTCTTCAAGTACAGTTTCTCGGTCTTCAAATGCGAAAAAAATCACTCTACATATGACAATTCCCTCGTCTGGAATGGCTGCCCGTCAGCCCTTTCGCTTGTAGAAGATGCGCGTAGCTTTTCGTCGTGTATTGAAATCCTTGGTCCAAGTACAGCAAACCCGGCTGTGGGGCTGTGGATCTAGCTGTTCAACCGTGTAGTGGCGAGTTTCAAATCGTTTCGTTTGAACAACATGCAAGTTTTCACTTCATTGTTGTATGGGTCTATCACGACAGATAAATAAGCAAATTCGTGTCTAGTCTGGACATACGTTACGTCGGTCATCAGCTTTTGTCCCAGTTCTCCAGCAGCAAAGACACGTTTCAGCACATTCGCAAAACACACGGAAGGCTTGTCTTTGGCAAAGGAACGCTTACAACGAATCAATGAGCGAATCGAGAGTTTACGCATGAGACAGCGTACCTTTTTGTGATTTACCACTAGCCCTTCTCGGCGCAAAGCGATCTCTGTATACGAGGGACTCCAACATGCGGACGCAGCCTGTGAATACTCAGCAAATGAGCTTTTAGGTCGGCATCTCTGTTCTCACGTTGCGTACGAGTAGCCTGGCCATTTCTCCATTTATAATAGTCGGACCGTAAAATCTCGGCAAGTTTGCAAAACCCAAAAATGGGATAACTACTGCTCATTTCTTGAAAGGACTGGCACCGAGTTTGGAAATCCAACTGCCCTCCCCGTGTAGATTTGGATTGCGCTTTTTTAAGTATTCCACTTGGGCTTTAAGATAGGCATTTCCCTCTTCCATTCTCTCAAATTTGGTTTTGTTACATCGCCCGTGTTCATCGGTAAATCCTTCCTTATTCTTACTTTTCTCGTTCCACTTTCCAATCTGAGTTTTGCTTAAGATGCCTAGCTTCTCCATCATCTTAGAATAACTGCAGCTTTTTTCCCTTCTCAGTCTAACCTCTTCCCGCTAAGTTTCGTTGCTGTATAGGTTGAATGTCTGTCTTTTTTTGGCCATGAAAAATCCCCTTTAGTCTTCAGAGTTGTTCTGATTGTAGCATGAGGTATTTTTTTACTGTCTACCTTGAGTAGATAATACCACGTCAATTCAAGTGCCACAGTTCTTTCTGAAATGATTCATGTGTGGATTTCCAGCTTACATATTTGCGAGGTCGGTGGTTGATCAAAGCAAGTACTTGTTCAAGTTCAACATCGGTCACTTGGGTAAAATCGTGGCCTTTGGGGAAGAATTCTCGAAGTAGACCATTCGCATACTCGCTAGGAGCACGATACCAGGAAGCGTAGAGATCGGCGAAATAAACGCCTAGACCGTGCAGGCGCTCAAGTGCTTCATGACACGCAAATTCTTTTGCTCTGTCGACCGTCGTAGTTAGAATGGTTGATTTTGGATATTCACTAGCCAGCACACCGAACATGATTTCTAGCAAAAAATTGGTTCGATTGCGGATCTTAATCATTTGATAAAAATGTGTTTTCCGCTTCATCTTTAATCTTTCTGAGCCTTGTAGGTCGAAGCCGCTTCATTGCATTTAAGCTCCCGACTAATGGCCTAGACACCGGCTCATGGACAGAGTAAGAATTCTAGTTTATTGTGTTCTATTATCCTAAAATGAGTATAAGTCATGATGGGTTCTTCTTGTAGAAAGTGTTGCGGTGACTTCGTTCTATACGAATCTAGCCATGATCTTTTTTGTATTCAGTTTGAGGTGTTGCACTTCATTTTACAATTCGTCACATCCTATTACTGTTATGATCTCGACGTTGCTAAATGGTAACTTGAGTTTATTAAACTGCTTCTTGTCTTGTGATCGAAGCATGAGGTCGAAACATTTGATCAGGATAACCTTCAATATATCCGACAATCATAGCTTTCGCTGCATTTGCATAATACCAATCGGCAATTTTATATTTTAAATTCCTTCTTTTTAGCTTCTGAAGTCGTAGCGTCCTTTAAAGCTAAGCCATCATACAATAAGGTGATGAATTCGGCTCGTGTAATAAGACAATCCGGATAAAAGTTCTCATAAGGGTATCCCTTTAAAATACCTTGGTCTGTCCATTTTTTCAATACATTACTTTCCCAGTTCTCCTGTAAATTTTCTTTTGCAGCAGTGAAACTCATGCATAGTTTTTAAAGTTTGTGTACACGCTCTAGATTAGACATTTCAGATCCAAAAAATAAGGATTTAATACAAATTATTCATATTTTAGTATAATTAAACTATGGAGGTTTCAAATGTCTAAAATACAATCTTTGCATTCATTAGCTCAATCAATTGAAAATATAAGTATGGATAACTCATCTGACGGTAAGGCAACTGTCTCATACAAAACCGCTGAACGCCGCATCAAAGATTTGTTTAAATCATTTAGTATTGATATAAATGAGTTGAAAGAAGAAAATAACTATCTTTTTTGTAGCAGAAGAATCAGTCTTTATTCAAGGTATTATTGCTCATCTTCTTAATAAAAAGAGCTTTGCTTACAAATTTATGATTTCTGACACTATAACTGAATTCAATTCTAATACCTTTAATGATTTAAGTGACTTCTTGATATCAATGAAGGAATCTATGATTGACAAAATGAATAAAGATGATGTGGATAGATATATGTTTATTTTGGTTAATAACTTTCAATTCATATCTTTATAAATCCGTGAAAATATTTGCAGGTTGGTGGATACTTTGTATATCTACTCAAGAAGAGAATTTTATGAGCAACATTTAAATTACCTCATTCAGTTAAAAAAAACATTCGAAAAAGATTATGCATCTATTGTTATGGATATGACTCTGGAGTCCCTTGAGTTAGTCCAGCTTATGGAAGAATACAAAGAAGAAATAGGTGAGAAAATAAACTATGACCATTTCGGTTCTAAAGAAATTAGTGAACAATATGTGCAACGTGATGAAATTCTCCTGAATTTTATAAAGAATAATCCTCTGATTTAAGAACACATTGAAAAGGAATTAGATAGTGAAATTGATGATATATTCGAGTAATAAAATGTATGGACAAAATTAATGTTGAATTGTCCGTGCTATAATATTAAATTTCGCTTACTTTTAGATATATCTTACCGAGAGGAGAAATTTAAAAATGAGCAAAGCTAAAAGTATTCTGTATGGAGTAATGTTAGATAGAAAGTTTGTTGTAGTTATGAAGAAGAAGTCAAAAGCAAAAAGGTATCGTAACCTTCATAATCAAATATCAAGATTGACGTATTTTGAATATTATCAAGATGAATATGGGAAAAACCAAATTTGGGATATGTGGAAGCTAGCAGGCGATCATTATACATTAGGGAAGCTGCATCTTATCGCTTCTTCTAATCAGGATCATAACGATAATGATAATTGGAGACACCGGCTATATAAAAACAGAAAAATCGGTGAACATCTTAATGTAAGTGATCTAGAGGATATCTATTTAAAACGACGAGAATTAGATAAAGAATTTGAAAAGTTAGAAGAGACTTATAAGCAGTTGGATGACTAATACCCACAGACAGAACAAAGGCTCTATCCATTTAAAGATAGAGCCTTTGTATTACATCTTTGGAGGTACATATGACAATTTTAGATAACGAAAAGAAATTGATCCAGGTAATTTTTACTTGTTACAATAATAACCACACTATGCTAGGATGACAAGTCCTTCAACGATCAATGTCTGATAGATCTCAAATCGAACTCTCTGACCTAGACAACAATTTTAAACAAAATGATTATATTGAATAAGAAAATTATCCTCCCTCTCTATGTTTATATTGAAATCCCCTACAGTGCAACCAAAACTTCCGATGGTCAACGGTATTTCAAGGAATACTGATTATTCCAAAAAAAATATCCGCAACCACTTATTTCAAACATATCTATTTGTAGATCCAGACTATTCTTCAGTTCAATATCCCTATCTTTAATTAGATATGATTTTTGTCTTTCTTTATAAAACTATATAGTTGAATCTTCATATCTCCGCCAGATTCGGGATGTGGATAAAACTTCGGTTGTGCGACAAGATTATAGAAATAATCACGATATACGTATGCATCATTCAACTCTTTAATTAAAAGCTGCTCGACATCTTCAAACATATTATTAATACGATCAATGATATGTCTAAAGGAAGAATTGGCCTATAAACAGATTGAGGATTACTCGTTCTCATGCTAAAATCAAGAAAAAAGTTCCCAATATCAAATTGTAGTATGACATAGCCCTTTTTGCTTGCTAAATGAGTAAGTATTTACTCGAATTTCAGACAAAACAGGATTTTATAGCCTATATAAAGTTTTATTGTAAGTTAATCACAAGCAGATATTCAGATGTATTTTAAACTATGGGAGCCATCGGGCAAGCTTTGTTCACCCGATCATCACATCGTAAAAGGATGATGACCTATGGCGACCTTTCGCAAACTTCCTAGTGGTAAATGGCAAGCACGCGTGTCCCGTGATGGGCACGAACGTAGTATTGGAACCTTTCGTTCCAAAAAAGAAGCAGAAATCGAAGCCCATCGAGTAGAAGAACGTATATACTACGGACATATTCTTAATCAGCGTCATCTTTTATTTCAAGAGGTGGCTACGGTATGGTTTCGTCACAAACAAAATGAATTAAAAGCTTCTAGTGCCGAGCAACTGGAGGTGACATTGAGATTGCATATCTTACCTCGATTCGGTAACATGAAACTATTCAAAATTCGTCGATTAGATGTCAAAGACTGGATCCAAGATCGTATCGATCAAGGATATGCTTTCAAATCATGTGAGAAGTATCTGAGTTCATTAAAAAGTATTTTTCATTTCTGTATGCACGATCTTGAAATTTTAGAAAAGAATCCTGCCGATCGTGTACGTGTTCCGTTCAAGGACAGCATCGATTCCAAAGTGAAAGTCAAATATTTCACCTTTCACGAACTTCATCAGTTGCTAGAGTTCATGAAATACTATACACCAAGACGATTTAAAGATTATCCGCTGTATTATACGCTGATGTTATTTTTGAGCCGTACTGGTTTGCGGATCAGTGAAGCGCTTGCTTTACGTTGGGACGATCTGTCTGGCAACAGACTAACGATAGTACGCCAAACAAATAGAGATAAACACAATCATCTGACGATTACATCACTAAAAAGTTATGCTTCGTACCGTACCATTCAACTGGACGATGATTTACTTGACTATTTGAAACAGTTTAAAGAAATCCAGCAGCAGATCATTTCCTATCCCCATGAAGACCACTTGATCTTTCAAAATGCATGGGGCCAATATTTAACGCCTGCGGTCGTGCGAGAAGCATTTCAAGGTTATTGCACACAAGTCGGCGTAGAATACAAAGGAACGCATGGCTTTAGACATACGCATGCGGTCATGTTATTAGAATCTGGCGCCAGTTTACTGTATGTATCCAGGCGACTTGGTCATCGGACAATCAAAACAACCGCTGATACATATCTATCCATCACAAAAAAGATCGAAGAAAACGAACTCTACAAATTTGTTCAGTATGTTCCTTTGAAATCCTGATCGGCACGAAATCGGCACGCCGCCCAAATTACACATTTCCACCACGTTGATGAGGAGAGCAGCATTCATCTGTTCGTCAGCAAAATCACTCTTATCTTGCACTTAATGAATCACCTAAAAATCCTTATCTGCTCTACGATTTCACTTACAACGGAGGATATAACACACTATGGCTCGTTCTTTTTTTTCACGCTTGGAAGGCAACAGCCGCGGCTGTCTTGCCTTTGAACCTTTTTTTCTGATTCCTTATAGTATGTTTGCTACGTATGCCACCTTGTATATGTATCAGCTAGGCATCAGTGAAACCAATATTGGTTGGATCACGACAATCAGTCTAGTATTTCAAGTATTTTCTTCATTTATTAGCGGTTATTTGACAGATCGTATGGGGCGCAAAAAAGCACTGCTCTATTTCGATATTTTTAGTTGGAGTGTAGCCACCCTCGTATGGGCGGTATCGCAAAACTTTTGGTTTTTCCTTGTCGCTGCAATTATTAATGGATTTCAGCGAGTTCCTGCGACTTCTTTTTATTGCTTGCTCGTCGAAGATACGAAACCTCAAGATCGAACATACATTTTTACATTACTTCAGATTATCGGTGTAATTGGCGGGTTGTTTGCTCCTTTGGGTGGTCTGTTGGTATATGAATATGGATTAGTTCCAGGAATGCGAATTATGTACGTCATCGCTTTTGTGTTAATGACATTTCAATTTATTGGTCGCCATCTAACTACACGTGAGACAGAGATGGGTTATCGCAAAATGAAAGAAACACGTGAACTGGGACTCAAGCAAAGCCTTGTCGACTACAGTGGTGCAATTCATGATATTTTGCAAAGTAAAGGATTGTTACTGATTTTTAGTGTATATATTTTGTTTAAC
The DNA here is from genome assembly GCF_028736095.1 of Paenibacillus sp. KACC 21273. Taxonomy (NCBI): domain Bacteria; kingdom Bacillati; phylum Bacillota; class Bacilli; order Caryophanales; family Paenibacillaceae; genus Paenibacillus; species Paenibacillus sp. KACC 21273. The sequence continues at coordinate 2,333,903 of NZ_CP117876.1, read as the reverse complement.
TTTCAGACGACACTGAAAACGACATATCTTTCTCTATATTTAGCAGATTATTTACATATTGATGATGGCATTATCTCGCTCGTCCCTGCTATTTCGTCATTGATTATGTTGCTGACTTTATGGTTATTGACTCCGCGTATACCGGAAGGTGCTGTGTATCGGTCAATGATGGCTGGTTTTGCATTATCTGTTGTTTCCAATATTATGCTTGTCTTCGGCCCTGTGCACAGTCTACTCTGGATTGGAATCAGTACGATTCTAGCAGCTGTTGGTATGATGATCAGCTCGCCTTATCTAGAAACGGCTGTAGCAAATGCGATTGATGATGAAAAGCGTGCTAAAATTTTCTCTATGTTGTCTGTATTGATCCTACTGTTTACTTCACCTGCTGGCATTATCGGTGGTTGGGCGTATACACTTGATCCACGCATTCCGATTTGGCTCATTACCGGTGCTTTTGTCGGTTCATACTTGTTAATTTTGATGTATCGTCAAAGTGTTAAGCGTATACGTGCAGTATAAATAGGTATTACAAAGGGACTTGATTAGATATACAAAATATCTTTTTGCTACCACGTATTAATCATCCCTTATTCTCAACTCAAAAAGCATCTTCTCCTCTGCATATTAATAACAGAGAAAGAAGATGCTTTTTTTCAATCTATATTACTGAGCTGATCCTAACTGAATCCATGCTTGTTGAATTTCTTCGACAGCTTGATCTTTAGTTTTGCTTTTACCGATATAGGCTTGCATGATCTCGCCGAATTTCTGGTGGAATGTATCTAATGAGTAGTTAACAGATAGATCGCCAGATTTTTGGGTTTTTAAGATTTCTTCCATTTCTTTAGGCATTTGCAAGTCTGGAAGTGGAGCGTCTTTGATTGGTGGAATGACTTTTGCTACTTGAGAGAACCAGTTTTTACCGTAATCTGATGTGTACAACCAGTTGAAGAACTCAATTGTTTCTTTGGCCACAGGCGAGTCAGCGTTAATACGTAATGCTTGATCTGCGCCAGTAATAATCATCGATTGATCGGCTTTATCACTCACAGGGTAACCCATGATTCCCATTTTAAAATCAGGATTGATCTTGATAATCGCTTCTTCATCCCAAGCCCCTTTACCTGTCATCATTGCAGCTTTACCAGAAGCAAAATCACTCACTTCAGCATTGCTATCACGTTCTAAAGGCTTGTCTGTACCATATTGTACGGTTGTATCGATAAAAGCAAAGAAGTTATTGTATAGTGCAGGATATTCTTTGATCGTTGTCTCACCTGCAATAAATTTGTTCACCAAGTCTTTGGAACTCATACCTGCATCAAGTGCGGCTGCATCTACATAATGTTGGAAAATATGTTTCCATACCCACCACTCTTTGTAAGCGTTCGCAAAAGGTTTGATTCCTTTAGCTTCTAGCTTTTTGATGGCTTCATCCATTTCAACGATCGTTTTAGGAGGTTCGGTAATGCCTGCTTTGGCAAATAAATCTTTATTATAAATCAGTGCAAATAGATTCCCTTTAACCGGCAAGCCTAATACTTTACCATCTGTAGAAGTCATATTCGTGCGCACAGCATCTGTCATAGCTGCTGCTAGCGGTTCATTGGTCAAGTCTGCGCTGTAATCAGCATACGTATCAATATCTCCTCCTGCTGTAGTCTGGAACACATCCGGTGTACTTCCAGCAGCGATCCGAGATTTGAGAATCGTATTGTAATCAGCCTGCATAATTTCAAGATTAATCGTGACATTCGGTTTTACTTTTTTGTATTCTTCGATATAAGCATTGAATGCATCTGTATACTCTGGAGAAGCGGTAAACATATTGATTGTTACAGCACCATCTGTACTTCCACCTGAAGAAGCGCTCTTGTCTGTTGTATCTGTACTGTTACCACAAGCTGCTAACATGGATAAGCTCAGCACAAGCGTAATGGGTAAGACCATCATCTTTTTGAACATGTATATGCCCCCATATTTCAAATTAGTCAGCCCCAAGCATTGATCAACCAATGCCCCTGCTATACTGTATAGTCTTATTCTAGTGAAACTCGGTTCAGATAAAAATGTAGATAAGTAATCTATTAAGGGTAAAAAAGTGAATTTATGAATACGCTTACTTATTTGATATTGCTGATCGTTGCGCTCTATATTCAGAAGGCGATAATTGATAATAATTACGAAAAGCTTTGCTAAAATAATTTTTATCTTTATACCCTAGCATCTCTGAAATTTCCTGTATTTTGAGTCTTTCTTCATTCAGTAATATTTTGGCTTTGTCCATTCGCAGTTGCTGTACATATTCATGAATCCCCATCTGATACTCTTGCTTAAATAACTTCATCAGGTATTCACGACTGAGATAATATTTATCGGTGAACATCGAAATTTTGATTTCTTCAAAGTAATGCTGATCGATATAGGCTCGAATATCACTGATATGAAAAGATTGGCGACTCCCTCCTGATTTCCGTACCATTTCTGCATAATACGTAATAATATCGTGTACATGTTGCTCCCACTGCGCAATATTCATCATATCCAGAGTATGAATCTGTATTCGTTCTTTTCTGGCATTCGTAATCGCTGATTCATCTGCTAATAATCGCTGATCTAATTCTCTGGTGATCTCATACAGTTGACCTTCAAAATCATGCAGACTGTATTCAGCCATATGCATACTCAAATAAGGAGATTGCTTAATCATCGCGATCAACTCATCTGCTATACGGTGGATTTGCGGGAAATGTCCATTTTCAAGTAAAGTACGTATCTGAGGCATGCGTGAGCAGAGACTATGAGATTCTGCGATAGCATTACGCTGTTCGTAAGGGATAATCATTGAGCGATTCAGCTCCAAGATATTCATTTGCTCAATCATATGTTTACCTTGCTCATACGCTGTCGCTAGTTGTTGAATATCATTCGAAGCTATGCCTAATCCTGCTATAATATAGAGATCTAATAAATGCTCTAAAGTCTGAATCAAGCTTCGTACCCGTTGTTGTACAGCAAAACCAAGTTCTTGTGGATAACGATGCCTTGCATGATAGATCAGAATCATTTCACGTTCTAAACGCTGATTAGCAAAACAAAAATATTGAATATCATCTTCTGTACATTCATTTAGCACATTAGCGATAGCAAAGTATAACAGACTGGTATCTCCATAAAAGCGCTGACGGCGCACTTGCTCTATATTAAGAATACGCAAAACAACAGCTCCATGATAACAAGTATCATCTTCTGCTCCAATCATAGCGAGCATATCTTCATTGCCTTGCTTTTTGAATCGTTTGTCGATCAACGATTGATAGATATTTTCTTTTAATTTGGGCAAAGACACATGCAGTGCACGATGTTGTTGAATCTTCTGCTGATGTTGTTGCTGACGTTCTTGTAATAGATGAACCGCTTTGCGTAATGTATCATTTAATTCGTGTCGATTGACAGGTTTGAGCAAATAATCTAATACGTTCGAGCGAATCGCTTGATGTGTATATTCGAAATCGTTATATCCACTAATCACAATGGTCAGCATATCAGGATATTCCTGCTTCACTTTTTTCAAAAATTCAACACCGTTCATTCCTGGCATCTTCATATCGACCATAATAAGATCAATATGATGTTCGCGCAAAATAGACAATCCCTCTTGTCCATTGATTGCTTCATAGATCTCACTAATCTTCAGATTGTCCCATTCTCCCAAGATACGAATCGCTTCACGCAACGGTTCTTCATCATCCAGAATTAAAATGTGATACATCTTACTTTCCCCCTTGTGGTATATGCATACTTAATTCGGTACCTATATTATCACTAGCAATCAGTAAACCGGCTTGTTCACCATATAAAATTTGTAATCGGGTATGCAGATTTTGGAGTCCAATATGGCTCCCTTCACGTTCAATAAATGTTTGCTCAAATGATGCCAATACCTGCTCTAACCGATCTGGCGGAATACCGGGTCCATTATCGCGTACAGTAATCAGCACATCTTGATCTGTTAAATGCGCTGTAATTGTAATCATAACCGGCTCGGATACTTGTTCAACTGCATGTTTAATTGAATTTTCGACCAAAGATTGAATCGATAATTTGGGAATAGGTAATTGAAGTAACGAATCATCCCAATGAACTGTCATCTGTAAACGACTGCCGAAGCGTGCTTTTTGCAACGATAGATAACGTTCTATATGTTTGAGTTCTTCGCTTGCCATGACAATGTCTTTGCCACCGATACAATAACGAAGCGTCTGCGCTAGATTATCAACCATATCCGCTATATCCAGTCTGCCACTACGCAGTGCTTTGGTTGAAATTGCTTGTAACGCATTATACAGAAAATGAGGATTAAGCTCTGCTTCAAGCGCTTTCAAAATCGCATTTTGCTCGACTAATTTCATTCGATAACGCTCATTGATTAATTCATTGGTATTGCGCACCATATCGTTAAAATGTTTGGTGAGATGAGCAATCTCGTCTTGCCCTTTTACAGTGGCTTCAATCTCAAATTCTCCACTGCTAAATCGGTTCATTTGCTTGGACAAATGCCCCAAAGGTCGAGTGATTTCATTCGCTAATACAGTCACCAGTGCAAATGAAAGTAGCAAAAATCCTGCACCGATCAAGTAACTGAGATTACGAGTAGTATTAGCCACTTCATAAATCTGGCTATATAAAATAGGCTTCATTAATGTCCATTGATTAGAAGTCGATGTATTGTACATGACCATATACCGCTGCTGATCTATCGTCCATGTTAAAGGATCACTGGTCTGGTATTGCAATTGCTTGATCAGTCCACTTGCTAACATAGATTGATAAAAAAGAGGATCGTCTACATAAAAAGGAATATGATTGGCATCGGTAAAAATGAGATGTTCACCTGCATCTATCGAAGTATCTTGCAAAATCGTATCTCGCGCAGAAGGATTGACATAGAAGGTTAAAATCGCTTGTGGTTGACGAGAAGCGATAGAGCGTAATACACGATGATATGCCATAAAACTATCAGACTGAGCCAAATGACTGTTGTCTGCTGGAGTTAAAGCTAGGGATTGAAAGTATTGATTATCGGTTCGATGAAGCACTGTGTTATACCACGGTTGATTAGCAATATCTTCATCATATCCAGAACGAGAAGCAATATTATACGATTCACGACTGACCGAATAATACTTCTGTTCTTGCACAATATATAGAGAAATACCATCCAGATCACTGCGACCAAAATACAATCGTCGTAAATAATTTTCCAGATACATACGTGAAGCATACTCTTGCTTCTCATTCATAATCGCATGAATCAGATCATCATATTGTAGTTGTGGCAAAGAATATTGAGCGATTCCATCCATATAATCTTGTAAATTGCGATTGACCAGCAGTAGATTATTCGCTGTACTCTCAATACTATGCTTAACTGATTCTTTGCGAATCATCTGATAAGAGATCACAGTCAAAGAAGTAACCACCAAAATAATAATAGATGTGAATAAGATCACTAGCTTATACAACAAGCGACTGGATAAGACATGCCAGATCGCTGTTATTTTTAACTTTGTAACCTCTACATATCTACCCAAATAGGGATGTTTCTTGACCGGCAGACGATTCCCTTTTCTCCCCATTTGTTGTTCATCTCCTGTAATGATATTTCTTTTGCTGTTCACTTTTTTCCCCTTAACTGTTTTCTTAAATCCATTTTGAAGAGCGTAACGCCATTCTATAATACAAGTATCAGAAAAAGCTATACATTTTATGTAACCGCTTTATTCTAGAATATGATATCGGATATTATTTTCGGGAAAGAGGTATAACTAATGAAAATGGGGCGAAAATGGTCTGATCGATTGCAATTTGGCATATTTACTTTACCTGTGCTGATCTGTATTGCGGTTGCTTTTTATATTCCATTTGTGATGACTGTACGTTATTCATTGACCAAATGGAATGGAATCGCCAAGCATCCTAAATTTGTAGGACTGGATAATTTCCATCAAATTTTTACAGGGGATGCGAATTTCAGTAGCGCGGCATGGTTCACGATCAAATATATGGTGCTGTATATTGTACTGGTCAATGTGCTGGCGATTGTACTGGCATTGATTTTGGATATGAAGTTACGGTCTACTACATGGTTACGGGCGGCATTTTTTGTCCCTTATATTCTGAGCCTCGTTATTGTGGGCTTTATCTGGAAATTTATTTTTATGCAAGGATTTGAATCGTTGGGAGCCACTACCGGCTGGGGGATATTTGCGATGAGCTGGTTAGGTGAACCCGGGCTTGCTTTTATCTCGATTCTAGGTGTGTCGATCTGGCAATCGGTTGGATTTTATATGGTGATCTATATCGCAGGATTGCAGGCTGTACCTGAAGATCTCAAAGAAGCTGCTACTGTGGATGGTGCAGGCGCATTTCGCAAATTTTTCAGTATTACTTTACCTCTACTCGCTCCATCGATTACGATCTCGGTCTTTATGGCGCTTACGAACTCCATCAAAGTGTTCGATGTGATTCTATCGCTTACCGGTGGTGGACCGGGTGGAACAACCTATAGTGTCGCTTATGATATTTATCGTGATACGTTCCAGAACAACTTATACGGCTATGGAACTGCCAAAGCACTTGTGTTATTTATAGCGGTACTTGTAATTACATTTATTCAACTCGGTATCTTCAAACGCAGGGAGGTTGAAGCCTGATGACATCTGCCAAAACAGGTCGCTTGATTCTAGAAATAGTGATGATCATTCTGTCGCTTTTGTTTTTATATCCGCTTATTCTGGCGATTATTAACTCTTTTAAAAGCTTTTCCGAAGTGATGAGTGATGTGATTGCGATGCCCCAACAGTTTAATTTTGATAACTATGCGTACGTATGGAAATATATCAATTATCCGCGTTTATTTATCAATAATACGATTATTACTTTGATTGGTCTGATTGGGATTATTTTATTTTCATCCGTTGCGGCTTACAAATTATCTCGTACCCAGTCCAAGTGGAGCAATATGATCTATCTGCTCTGTATTATACCGATGTTAATCCCATTTCAATCGATTATGTTAACGGTATTGCAATTAGCTAAAAATCTTCATTTGTCAGATAGCACATGGGGATTAGGAATTTTGTATTGGGGATTCGGTGCACCACTAGCGGTATTTATTTATCATGGATTTGTGAAAGGGATCCCACGGGAAGTAGATGAGAGTGCTACCATTGATGGAGCTTCTGGCTTCAAACTATTTTTCTTAGTTATCTTCCCTCTGCTTCAATCGGTAACTACAACGATCATTATTATTGATGTGATGTGGATCTGGAATGACTTTCTATTGCCATTATTGATGGTAAATGGTTCACCTGCCACCAAAACATTAACACTTGCCGCTTATACATTTGTCGGGCAGTATACCTCGGATTGGCAATATGCGATGACAGCTATGGTCATGGCAGTTATGCCTTCGATTATCGTATTTGTTCTATTGCAAAAGTATATTGTTAGAGGTGTTGTAGCTGGTGCTGTGAAAGGCTAATATCTTTTCTATACCAAATAAAGAAAGAGTATTCCGTAAGTTATTATACGGAATACTCTTTTTTACCAAGGATAAGAAACATTTAAATACTCAAACAATCTTTCATTGTACGGTTTAAAATGTTGCTGAAGAGTATGACGAATAGCTTCATTCTCTTTATCATCATAACCACCTTCATGTAAATGCTCATACTGTTCGAGTTGAACATCAGGAAGTCCTAAAAACCGGGTGACTTTTTGATACGTTTGTTCAGGATTAGTAAATAATTCTTCACTATTTATAAAGCACATCTGATCCATAGAAAACCATTTTAACCAACGACGAATTTGTTCTATATATTGTCCTCGGCGTACATACGAGTAGCTTGCTAGATCACCATTATGATAATTAGAGTCTGCCATCATTTGTAAATAAATTAATTCAGTTCGTTCCAATTCTGATGCTACTGCTTCTTCAAAAGATAAATTTTCTATTCCACGTCTTACCATCATTTGATAATGAGAATACGCACGATCTATAGGATTACGTAATAAGATAATAAGTTTGACGTCTGGTAGCATATGATATACACGCTTAGGGGCTTGAGGATGAAATAAATAATAAGGTGTAGCTTCACCAGTTATACTTTCTGTAAATTTGAGATAAGGAAAATGTGATTGATACCATTCTACTCCATTTCGCCATTGTTCATCAAAATAATGAACTTCTTTTACGATAGCGGGTTCAATCTGAGGATGCTGAATCAAATAATGATATAAAGAGGTAGTACCTGCTTTTTGTGCTCCTATAATTAGAAAAGAAGGTAGCGTATATTGGTTATCATTAGTTACAATATGACCTTCTCTAAACAAAGGAACTTTACCAGTAAAACCCACTTATTTTTCCTCCTCAATATATATAAATTGTACCGTCTAAAAATATCTTTAACTGTAATAGTATTATAATACAAAAAAGCTACACTCAACAGGGTTCTGTCAAGTATAGCTTTTGTTGCTGTGATTAGCTCAATCAATTCAATTATTGGCTTTTCACTTTACCATTGATAAAGTCCAGTGCATTTTGTCCAATTTTCTCAGCAGGTGTGATGCCACGGAATCGAGTCCAGATATCACGATCTACCATAAAGACTTGGTTGTTTTTAGCAGCTTTCAAGTTTTTCCAGACTGGTGTTTCTTTCCACTTATTCGTGATCGCTTCAGAATCATCCGTTGCTATAAAGATCACATCTGGATCAAGCGTAGTAAGCGTCTCTAAGCTTAGCTCTACATAAGGTTCGTCAGTATTAGAGATAGCATTTTGGAAGCCCATTTCTGTCATGACCTGACCTGCATAAGAATCAGATGTATGTACATCAAATCCGTCTTTACGTGCAACTCCGATTAATACTTTTTTACTTCCCATCGCTTCTACTTGTTTTTTGAGATCAGCCATTATTTGATCATGCTGTTTGACACGTGCTTCTGCTTCTTTTTCCTTACCAACAGCTTTGGCAATGACTTTGAAATCATCAATACTTTCAGCATAAGAACCTTTACGGCTATTCAATACAATCGTAGGTGCGATCTGATCCAATTGATCTTTAATTTTGGTATGGCGATCGCTATCTGCAATAATTAGATCAGGCGAAGCTTCAGTAATCTTTTCCAAATCAGGGGTCTCGCGTTTACCTAAAGGCATATATTCAAATGCTTTACCTGCTAATTTGGTCATCGCTTCTGGCTTATCATCATCAGCAATCCCTACAGGTGTTATCCCAAGTGCCAATAGATCGTCTGCAAATGACCATTCCAGTGCAACGACTTTTTGTGCAGGTGCTGGCAAAGTCGTTGTACCGACTGTATCTTGAATTGTAATCGCGTTGGCGGTATTCGTACTGTTCGTAGCCGCTTGATTAGCTGTGCTTGTATTTCCACACCCTGCTAGAATCGCTGTTAATGCACCCACCGTCAAAATCGTTTTGGTTAGCTTTTTAAGTATCATGTTCCTGTCTCCTTCATATCCGTATCATTATCTTTTTTATTTTTATGATAATGATAATTATTCTCAACGTTTGCTATTATAATACGTTGTTCCTTTAAAGTAAACCTGTAATGTAAATTGATGAAACAACGCAGAAAATTCCCCTCTTCTATTGTAACAATACAAAAGGGGAACAAATCTTATGTTATAGCGTATTACAGGTCTTTTTCTAGATCGATCTGTTCTACTTCATGTTGCATATGATGGAATCCTTTAAGCGTTTGGGAGATAAAAGAAAGCATAGTATCACTCCAACCGTAAATATAAAACGTTTGACGATCTTTAGGTGGAACCATAGCAGTCTGATATGGAGCAATATCTACAATAAATGCTTTTGTGTGAGGGTTTATTTTTTGACGATACTTTTGCAATTCACTATAAAAAGCACTACCCGTGTTTTGCTGTTCATCTGTAATCATAATAATCTGATCTACTTTTTCTTTGATATCTGTTAACTGCTTAACAGGAGCTCCTGTATTGGTTCCTCCATATGCTTTGACCTGTCTGGCTTGACCCATAATACTATCACGACGTGAAGGTTTGGCATCATGTACAGTTGTATTAAATAACCAGAATAAAGAATTTCCTTTAGTTTTTTTGTACAATGCATAAGCAAATACAGCACCTGTCTGTAAATACTCACCATTCATCGAACCTGAAATATCTAAAAAGATAGCTGTTCTTCCCGGTAAATCAGGTAAGTTATCAAACGATAAATCTACTGCTTCGCTTAATGTATCTCGTAATTCAGGATGCTTTACTTCATTGTAGGCTTTGGCAAATTGAAAAGGTAAAATCTTGGCTTTACGTAATGCTTCTACATCTGTTAAGCGTTGCTGTATATATTGCAAATGCTCGGGATGATCCAATACATCATGACGATGTAGCGTATTTAGATGACGTAACAATGCAAATACAGGCATCTGGTACAATAAATGTGCCCAGACTTTAGTTGTTGGTGTAATGACACTTGTGACAATTTCATAGGGTAGCTTGCCTTTTTGAATCTGCTTGATACGATCTTTATCAGTGGTTACCTTTTTGAGTTTTTCCATTGCTTCGATCTGCGGAATTAATGCAAGATTTGTCTCATGTCCTCGCAGATAGCGGAATAATGCTTGTTGCTTAACATCTATAGGGATAGGATGGGAAGTCACTATAGCATCGCTCAGATTGAAACCACGTCCACGTCCGTTATATTTTAACGCCCAGTATTCAGAAGTGCGATTTAGAAATAAAGCAACTTGACGCTTCACTGCACGTCCACCCTGTCCACGACCGATACTTTCCAAAATAGTCAAAAATTCAGTTAGATCTGAAGGAATACGTACAACTTGTGCAAAAATACGGGCGAACAGTTGAGGACTAACTTTAGACAAGATTGCTAAGCCATAAAGCGGTTGTATTCTCATATATCCTTGATTACGTGCAAATACCAATGCTTTTGCCATAAATTCAGGATCAAGTTCACTCATTTCTTGATGTAGTACTGTAGCTTCGATTAATAGCTCACGATTGTTAGCATATACCGTATTTCCTAACGTATTTGTTAACAGTGTTTGGAGATAACGCTCTTGCAGATTGCGCTCATATGCGGGATAGACTGCTCGGTTTAACATTTGTGGTATTGCTTGTTGAAAAATATCTTTTGCCTGGCTCATTCTGTTCGCCTCCTTATAAAGTATGATATGTAACCGAGGAAGTAGGCTGAAAAGGTGTAAAATACGTCTCTACCATTGAGATATTCCGCCATATAGCGGAATCCGGATTCGAACCGGCAACCGTACGCCATGAATGCGAAGTAACCCTTTCAAGCGCCTCGGCTATTTATGTGCTTATCTATGTTCCTATACATCTACTATTAAAAAGTATATCCGAAGAAAAAGGTGAAAAGGTACGTGTACCGCTCTACCTCTGAGCTATTCCGCTATATACAGCGGAAGCTGGACTCGAACCAGCGACCTGTCGATTAGAAGTCGAAGTAACCCTTTTGAACGCCTCGGATATACGATGAACTAACGTAAGCGTTATGCTTGTGTTGCTCTCTCTTTGATGAATTCATCTTCTCATGTTATCGATCTAGCGAACAGGGCAAAAGTATGGCGACTTGTATAGAATAATAAAAGGCTTGATTTCATAGAGAACCTGTACAACACTAACATATAGAAATAAATGCTTGGAGGAACACAAATGGCTAAAGAAAGTTTTGATAAAGAAATTCAATATCTACGCATGTTAGCTTTGACAGGCAATGCGTATAATCGACAACAATTTGCTGGTAGATTGGGCATTTCTATACATACTTTTGATAAAACGATTCGTAAATTACGCGAAGTTAATGGAGAGCAAGATCTAAACGATCTATTTCGTTATAGCTATGTTGATTCCGCTGAACCCACCCTACTGTTTCTATATCGAGCCAAATCGATCAAAGAATCAGAAAGTCAGCGCTTGCCTATGATTTTGACTGCTTTAAAACAGCAAACAATGACTGCTACCCAGCTATTAGTCTATTGTGATGAGCAACTGATCGATAGTGATACTGTTCCACCGGATGAGAAGACGATTCGTTCGGATCTGCGATATTTAGAAGAGATCGGTGTGATTTGTCGTGAACCTGGCACTCGTCCATATCACTATCGTCTCAATAATGATCTAACCGATTGTCTCACTCAAGCGGAATTGATCGAATTGTATGAATTTGTAGATATTATGGCAAATACACAGATTCCTTCAGTACAAGGATATTTACTACGTGATAATCTCAAAAAAGCACTTCAAGCTACGATACCTGCTGAACAATGGGATCAGCGATTAATTGAACCGTTTCATTATAAATATCATTATGATGCTCGTATTCTGGATGAAGCACACCTATATACATTGCTTCAGATGATTCGTGCACGGCGACAAATATCGTTTCAATACTTTTCTACTAAAGTCAAAAATAATTACAGTGCGCGCCAGACCAATCCTTTATTTACCGATGAAAATACGGTTGTGCACCGGCATATCGTGTTGCCCCTACAAGTCGTCTATGATCATCAATACGGTCGTTGGTATCTGCTTGGCGTTAATCCCAAAGGACAAATCGTTAAATTCCGTATGAGCGGTATGATTGATATTGTAGAAGAAGAGCAACAATCTGAAGAACATGTTGCAAAGTATCTGGCAAAGTTACAACGTAAAACGCAATATAGCTGGTTAGTCGATACGGGAGATACGATTACAGTGCAAGCACGCTTTTACAAAGCAGATCCATTACCAACAGATTTTATTCTTGAGCGTGTCGTATTGCAAGGACAATGGGGACAAATCACAGAGGAGAACGATGAATGGTTTGTATATGAGATCCAAGTGAATGGATATATCGAGATTAGACCATGGCTACGTAGCTTTGGTTCGAGCTGTGAAGTACTGGCTCCCGCAGAATTACGTCAGTCGTTGATCGATGAATGGAAGGAGATTCAAGCTTATTATGAATCTGTTCGAGAAGATTTTTAGTTATCAATTAACATCAGTCTTAGAAGAACATGGAACGTATACGTTAACCACTCAAGAACGGATATGGCTCAAAACAATGTTAGATCATCCTATTGCTGGTGAAGCATTATCTGCTGACCTGATTGCCAAAATCATAGATTGTATACCAGAAGAGCAACAACTTCTTTTTCAGCCTGCATTGGTCGAAAAAGCAGGTAGTCATCACCATCATATGTATCATACGTTAATTCAGCCTTTACGAAAAAGTATCCGTCAACAAGAATGTGTATCTATCCAGTATGAGAACAAACATGGACAAGTCACAGGGATGCAACCTGCGGTTCCCTGGCGTTTAGAATTTTCTATGGTCAAGCGTGAATGGTATCTAATCTGGTACAATTTGCGTTCTCAAGTAGCGATGACTACAAGATTGATACGGATTACCCAAATTGAAGATCTGCCTGCTATCGAGAGCACTCAATACAATCAGATTCAGCAATATATGGAGCAGAAAGCAACAGCGAATCAACATCAAGCTTTAATCGAAATTCTGCCTCAATACAATATAGAACTCAGTCGTATTTTGCATGCTTTCTCATGCTTTGAGAAGCAAGTGAAATTCAGTGAAGATACACAGACCTATCGTATCCATCTTGTATTTGATGGTAGTGAAACACATTATGTACTTAGCAAGTTACGTTCACTCGGTAAGCGTGTTGTTGTACTTGAAAATAATTATCTGCAATGGCGACTATTCGACGCATCTACCAAAGCTTTATCTAGGTACGGTATAGATCAGATCTAACTATAGTAGTAATCCACTCATCTTCTATTTGTACAAAAATATACAAAAAGGAAGCCTGATTATACATATCGGCTTCCTTTAGTTTTATAGAAGATTGTAACAATACATTAGTTGGTATCTTTATAAATCGAGGTGCTATCCCAATCCCGATGTACATACGAGATAGGATTATCGATCGTTCCGTACCATTTGTTGTTTTTAAAATCGCTAGACTCTGGATACTGTGTCCATGGATACGCTTGGTCTTGATAAAATAAAGACACTTGTACATTATCATAACGCTGATTCATCGTGCGACCTTCAATATTTGTACCATCAAAAGCTTTTTTAGCAATTGAAGTAACTTTCTTCACTGAAGTGGATTGAGCATCACTATCGGTAAATTTAGTCGGAGCAATCGTTACTTGCGTTCCACCTACGACCATATATGCATTGTAATACGTATCCGATGTTGCTGTTTTGGCTAGATAAAATTGTACGCTGTTGATACGGTTACCATCATACTTCTGGTAAGCAGAATCGGCATAATAAAAACCATTGGAACGAATATACGGCAACCATCTAAAAGTACCTGTCTGATACGCATAACCTGCTTCAATAGAAGCATTATCAGAATCAAATCCATAATACACCCATGGCTGTTCGCCTGCACCTAGACCACTTACTTTAGGAAGAGTGATATCTGATGTAATACTATCAAAGCCAGAGTATGCTAATTGCTTACGTTCAAAAGCTCCGGTTGTGCCTCCATTTACATCTTTAACCGCAGGCCCATTGCCACTGATGGGTGGACTCGGTTGATCGCCAACACGTGAAGCTTCCAGATCATCATCTTTTTTAGCTGCTCCTAAATAGCCACGCTTGGAACTATACACCTGACCATCTTCACTCATATACAAGTAATCGGCATTTTCAAGCTTTTGTACTTCTTTAGATGCACTTGTATCATTACTGGAATGAGTCGTAGTCTGATCCATCACCACTTGCTTTTGTTTTTCAAAAAAAGCATTGTCCACTTTCAATGGATCAGCAGAAGCTGTATGTACAGCTGTGAGCGAAGCTCCTAGCATGAGCATAATGCTCACTGTTCGTAATGTTTTTACTTTTTTCATGCGTACATTCCTCTCTGTTGTGTAAATATAGCTGACTGCCTTCATGTCTCACTATCATGAGTAACCAAAAAAAGATACATAGCGTTCATTGTTACGTGACTATTCTATAAGAAAACGAGTCAGATAGCAAAAATCGCCTTTTTCATGTTACATAATCTATGAAATTAAATCTCTTATGCTAGCTATAACGTTATATTTTAGTAATGATTCTCTTTTTTTGATAATATTAGATTATTGTAGGTACTTGATGATGTAAGGAGGACGAATATATGTTGCTACAACGTAAAGTAATTGGGTTCATTTTAGCAGGTGTATGCTTAATTATTTTGGGAATGTACAGCAAAAATATATTTGCTTATGCTCCAACTATAGGGTGGTTAGGTGGTTTGTTATGTATCATGGTTGCTACTTTTTTTGTATTAAATAAACCTTCCACATCTTCTAAATAATACGAAATGGAGTATTGACGATGAAGCGACTATTTAAGATTATTTTTATCACTTGTCCTATTGTAGCGGTGATTTGTTTGCTATTGAGATTAGTTTATCCACAAGCTATTGGGTTACTGGCTTTAGCAGCTTTTGCCTACTTCGTGCTTACATTAACACAAGTCATCGAATTTTCTACGATCAATCCGCAAAAGTATCCTAAGTTTCATCGAATTTTAGCTGTTCTTGGATGTTTGGTTTGTTTAGCAGCATTGGTTTATATCGGTTTTATTTATAAACAATAATACTTAGATCGCTACATATTATTTCATTTTATAGAACTTAGCACATTACTATACCATTTCGTAGTAAATGGCATACCTATACCCATTCCTACACTAGCACCTGCAACTACTGCTATCACTAGCTTAGGAGTACCGATTACAAAATATGAATTATGATAATTGGATGTAGAGGTGCTTTGGATAGTCGCCTCACTTTGTCTTGATCCTATTGTAAACACACTACCTAACAATCCAATGACTGCTACACTCACAATAGCATTTCGAAGCCATTTTATTTTATGACTATGATGATTTGAAGAATGAATGTTCATTGACTTCCCTTCTTTCTACTCATAATTATTCTGCTAGATTAAAATAATCATCTTCTACATGATGATACTTGGTTAATAGTGCATATCCTGACACGCTTTTCAGTTTTTTAAGAAGGATAGGTAAATCTTCAATTCCATATGTACCTACAGCAATGGTTATAAAACTATACGGTTGCTCTGCAATATAAATATCTGCTTGTGTAGTAGGCTTTACTTTAACCAGATGCACATGTTCTTCTCCTAATGTAATCGCATATGATTGATCTATCAGCAACCCTATTTCCACATACTTAGCATATTGTTCACCTTGTGGTATTACAATAATTTTTTTCACCGTTTTCCACCTCTAGAGTATATTTAATATTTATTGTATTAAAATAACATATATGGATTCAGCAAGTGGTACGCTGTAACGTATCATAGCTAGAAAAAGAACTCTCCTAATAAATAAGAGAGTTCTTTTTAATATGCTATCTATCATCTTTCTTTTAAAACGAATTCGGTCTTGATAAAATTCCTGGATGTTGGACGAAAGACCAGTGAGTATTGACTGTGCGCCTGATTTCAACTTTAAATGAGCACAAGCTAGCGTTTGATATTGAATGACTATCCAAATTGCAGAACACCTTAACTTTAAGGAACCAACCCATTTTAGTAAATTTTTCAAAAGAGAAACAGGATGTACTGCTTCCGATTTTCGAGAACAAACCTTTGAATGGTAAAGATCCAAAAGCTTACTTTCCATATAAAATAGTCAAAAAAAACTCTCTAGCATTAAGAGAGTTTCTTTGTGTTGATGTTATTATTTTCTATCGTTAGCATGATTGCGAATATACTCTGACCACTTCTCTAACTGTGCTTCAATATCAGTAATACGCAGTGGCTTAGATACAAAATCTTGCATCCCACTTTCCATACACAATAACTGTTCTTCTTTACGAGCAAATGCAGTAACAGCCACAATAATCGGTGTAGGCTTGTGACGATGTTGTTGACGAATACGACGGGTGGCTTCCAGACCATCCATAATCGGCATATTCACATCCATAAAGACCAGATCATATGACTTGCGATTGGTCGCTTCCACAGCGGCCGCACCATTTTCTACAAGATCTGCTTGATATCCTCGTTTACTTAAAATGGTTAGCAGTACTTTTTGGTTGGTTGCATTATCTTCGGCTACCAATATACGCAAAGGGCCATATAATGAACTAGGAACAGATGGTGTAGCAGGTAACAACTGTTCTGCTGCTGTAATTTCTGGATAATCGGCTGCATTCAGTGTGAGGGTAAATGCAAAAGTCGCTCCACGATTGCTATTACTTTCTACCCGAATAGAACCGCCCATTAACTCAATAATCTTTTTGCAAATCGATAATCCAAGCCCTGTTCCACCATATCTGCGATTGGTCGCTGTACCGATCTGGGAGAACGGTTGAAATAACTTCGCTTGTTGATCTTCTGGTATACCATGCCCTGTATCTTGCACGGAGAATTCGATAACAATAGATTGAGCATTATTTTGTGGCTTCAAGTGAGCCGAAATAAGAACTCCACCGTTATCCGTGAATTTGACTGCATTGCCGACCAGATTAATAAGAACTTGTCGCAATCGATCTTCGTCTCCTATCAGATAGGAAGGCAATCTAGGATCGATATGCGTATTAATAAATAGTTTCTTTTCTTGTACAGGCATCGCAAAAATATCGGTCACCTGATCTAACAAATGCTGAATACTTACTTCACTGTATTCCAGTTCCATACGCCCAGCTTCGATTTTACTAAAATCCAGTAATTCATTTAGAATTTTAAGTAATGCATTATTACTATCCATAATAATCTCTGCATATTCACGCTGTTCTTGCGTTTCTAACGTATCAAATAATAGCTCAATCATGCCGATCATCCCGTTCATAGGCGTACGCAATTCATGGCTAATAATCGCTAAAAATTCCGATTTGGCGCGGTCTGCTTGTTCAGCAACTTCACGAGCTCGTATAACTTCATTTTCTTCAGTACGATCTTGAAATACGATAACAGCCCCTACACGCTCTCCATTATCTATAATAGGGGTTACACGATAAGACGCAAGGAAGCTTGAATTATCTTGTCGCCAAAGTACTGCTTCTTCCCGATAAAGCGGTTGACCGTCTGAAAGAGAACGTAGAATCGGTGTATCTCCTGCTAGTGATGGGCTACCATCTGGCTCACTTTGCTCGATTTGCTTCAAGTGATACTCATTCATCATAGCATCCACATCATAGCCTAACATCGCTGATCCAGCCGGATTAATAAATGTGGTATTACCTTCCAGATCGACTCCAAATATCCCTTCAGATACCGAATTCAGAATAAGTTCTTGTTGATTGCTTAGATTTTTGATTTTAGCTAGATAATGATTACGTTCTGTAATATCGTTAATAATCCCGTAGACACCTACGACTTCATTTTCTACATAAATCGGTACATTGGTAACATGTACTTCAATAATATGACCATCTTTGTGAAAAGTACGTATTTCGTATGTCTGTGTCTCGCCTTTTTTGGCTAACTCAAAATGATAGTTGGTTTTAGCGAGATCATCAGGATGAGCAACAGGTTCAAAAGGTTTATTTCTCAAATCTTCATTTGTATAACCTAAAAGCTCTTCCATACTTTTATTCATAGACAGATAGGTTCCATCCATACTTAATGCGTTAATACCGATAGGATTATGTTCAAATAAAGATTTATAGCGACTTTCACTTTCACGCATCCTTTTCTCTTGTTCGCGTCGTTCGGTAATATCCCGTGACACAGCTACTACATATTCAAATTCCCCTTGGTCGGTATACGTATAACGACAAGTCGTTTCAGACCACATATACGTTCCATCTTTGCGCCGGAACCGAAAAATTACCGCTTCTGGATCAACTTGAACCTGTTGCACAGAGATTAAGTAGTCTCGTACTTTCTCTACGTCTTCTTCATGTACATAGCTAAGCCCATCTTTGCCTAACATTTCTTCAGGCTCATAACCTAATAATGTTTTACAAGCCGGTGAAGCATATAAATACTCAAGATTGTCTGATGCTTTATGACGTGAAATAAGGTCCGAGGTGTGATTGGTAATCAGACGCATTTGCCATTCATTTTGTTGTAGTTGTTCTTCAATCAATTTACGTTCAGTAATATCCCGGGTGACTGCTAATACCTCAATTTCTTTGCCATACTCATCATAGACATAACGGCAGACAGACTCCGCCCAGAAATAAGAGCCATCTTTACGCAAAATACGATATGCCGCTGTAGCATAATGGCTAATAATCAAGCTCATATTGATATGCTCTATTACTTGTTCTACATCATCAGGATGAATATAACTAAATCCACTGGTACCTTTTAACTCTTCAGGCAGGTAGCCCATCATTTCATAAGCTACATTAGACATAGAAATATATGTCGATCCTTTGTCTATACGATGACGACTGATTAAGTCATTAGAATAATTAATAATATTGTGGTAATGCTTTTCATTTGATAATAGTCTTTCATATTCTTCTGTGCTTATCGTTACTTCGCTCATATCTTTCTAACGCTCCCTTATGTTGAGCAATGCTGTAGCCTACTATAATGAAATCGATCACAATACATAGGGCTAGGAAAACTGTTGTAACAATTGTTCCTTTACACATATATCGTCAGAACAGTGAGGACATTTCACTCTTCCTCCTAAATAAGGAAGCTGTGCTAACCAAGATGACATTTGTAATGAACCCATATACGTATATAACCAATTCAGGTCCATTTGGTGCTCATATTCTAGATCAGGTATTACTTTTTCAAATGTAGCCTCTGTATGAATAACCGGGTCTTCACTATATGCTCGCCATTCAGTAATATTGCTATCGTTAGCTGGCCAAATATAGATCGGTTGATCACAGTGAGAACAATCCAATATATATTCTTCACCATCACTGTACGTTAACAAACATTTTGCCCACTGCCGATATCCATGCAAAGCTGCTGTTGCAGATAATATATACATTTTTTCACTTTCTTCTACTTGATCGATCTGCATTCTCACTTCTGTCATACGTTGCTGAAGCTGTATAAGTGAATCTGTATATGATTGATAGATATCTTTGACTTCATTTTCATCAAAATCTGCAAAATAAGAACGCCAGGCATCTGCAACATCTTCGTTATATGATGAAAGGGGGAGCTGATTCCATGCTTCAAACATGCCACATACGATATAAATATCTGTAAGAATATAATGTTCTGAAGTATGTAAAGCCAGATCTACTAAATAAGGTACTGTTACATATGTACAAGGATAGATCGTATTTTGATGATACAACTCTTCATAATATAATGCTGTTGCTTGTTCTTGATCGTAGTCTTGTTGTAATTGCTGAATTTGTAGCGGAATATGTCCACCGTTACCATAAGGCCCATCTAAAAGTTCCCATTTTGCGCTTGTTAGGCTTAACATCACTGCCTCACTCCTTACCCATGATTGAGATAATCTATAACTTAATCCAAAGCAAAAACACGTTCTAGCTCTCGATTGATCTATAGATATGAATGATTAGCATATTAATACTCTTGAAAATAACAAAAGGCTACCCGTTATTCTATATCGTTTGGGTAGCCTTTTGTCACATCTTACATGTTACACTTTGTATCTTTAAAATTTTGCAATTATTTACGATTCCGATGCTTGGCGATACACTTCCAAATATTCTTGCGCAGATACCTGCCAGCTATATTCACCGGTTATCGCATTTTTCACAACTTTTTTCCATTCTTTTGGTTGATGATAAATGGATAATGCACGACGAATTGTGAACAACATATCATGAGCATTATAAGCAGCAAATGTAAACCCAGTACCTTCTCCTGTAAATTCGTTAAATGACTGTACAGTATCGTTTAATCCGCCAGTTTCGCGTACGATAGGAATACTACCATAACGCATCGCTAACAATTGACTGATCCCACAAGGCTCGAACTTAGAAGGCATTAAGAACATATCACTACCTGCATAGATACGGCGTGCTACGCCTTCGCTAAATCTAATCTCCGCCGCAAGCTTAGTTGAATGACGAGCCACTGCTTCGCGGAACCAATCTTCGTATTCTTGCTCACCTGTACCCAAAATAACAAATTGCACATCATCATAATATAAAAATTCATCCAGTACACGAGTCACTAAATCCAATCCTTTGGATTCAGTCAGACGAGTAACCATCGCAATCATAGGAATTTTGGCATCAATAGGCAATCCCAATTCTTCTTGCAAAGCTAGTTTGTTAGCTGTACGTTTGGCAGTTGCACTACGATAATTACTGGTTAAATACGTATCTGTTGCCGGGTTATAACTTTTCGTATCGATTCCATTTACAATTCCATGCAATCGATCTCCCAGAGAACCAAGCAATCCTTCCAATCCATAACCATAGTATGGCATTTTTATCTCTTCAGCATATGTTGGGCTTACTGTAGTCACTTGATCAGCGAACACCAGTCCACCTTTCATAAAGCTTACATTTCCATGATATTCAATACCATCTGATTGGAAATAACGATCATCCATACCAAGCAAATCTCCTAGAACAGAGTAAGGGAAAATGCCTTGATATAATAGATTGTGAATCGTAAATACGCTGTGTACGTTAGCGTAGAATGGGTTATAACGATATTGTGCTTTAAGCAACATCGGTACCATTCCTGTATGCCAGTCATGAGCATGAATAATATCCGGTTGGAAATCGACTTGTGGTAAAATATCTAACACTGCGCGGTTAAAGAATGCGAAGCGCTCTCCGTCATCTCCATATCCATAGATACCATCACGACCAAAATAATATTCATTATCTATCAAATAAACTGTAACGCCATTTTCGATATATTGCATAATTCCGCAATATTGACTACGCCATCCCACTTGCACTTGAATGACTTTCAACAAAACCGATTTTTCGCGAATCGGTGCAGGAATACTTTTATAAAAAGGTAACACGATCCGTACGTCTGCCCCTTCTTTTTGTAGCGCTTGAGGTAATGCTCCTATAACATCAGCAAGCCCTCCTGTTTTGATAAAAGGATTCGCTTCTGCTGCTGCAAATAAAATATTCATCGTTTATGTCCTCCTTCTATAATTTGCGTCTATTTGAAGTTCGACGCTTTAAAATAATGACACTAAGTGGTGGTAAGGTCATTTCAATACTTTGTTCTTGTTGATAGAATGGAACTTTCTCCGAAAATAACAACGATTCTGTTCGTCCACCTGTTCCGCCAAAGCGAGGTTCATCACTATTCCAGATCTCTTCATAAGTGCCTGCTTTGGGTACACCTACACGATAATTCACCTGCGGAATCGGTTGGAAATTAATCGCTATAATCAGTGTATCGTTTGTTTTCTTTCCTTTACGCATATACGTAATTACACTGCGTGCAGCATCATCTGCATTCAACCATTCGTATCCTTGCCACTCATGATCTTGTTCCCATAGAGCAGGTAATTGAAGGTATAGATGATTCAGCTCGCGTGTATAACTTTTCATTTTCTGATGCATATCGTACTCAAGCAACAACCAATCCAATTGATCTTGATCTTTCCATTCGATAAATTGTCCAAATTCGCCACCCATAAATAACAGCTTTTTGCCCGGATGAGTCATTTGATACGCAAGCAATAGACGCAGACCTGCAAATTTTTGCTCATAAGCGCCTGGCATTTTATCTAACAACGATTTTTTACCATGTACTACTTCATCATGAGACAGTGGTAATGTAGCATTTTCAGCAAAAGCATAGGTGATCGGGAATGTTAAAAGATTATGCTTTTCTGGACGTTGCTCAAAATCAGATTCCATATAATCAAGCGTATCATTCATCCAGCCCATGCTCCATTTATAATTAAACCCAAGTCCATTTTCATGTGCAGGCTTCGTCACACCCGGCCATGCACTTGATTCTTCTGCCATCATTAACGCATGCGGGTAATATTGGAAAATCGTTTTGTTAAGCTGTTGCAAAAATAAAATAGCTTCTTTGTTTTCAGCTCCACCTTGTTCATTCGGCTTCCAACCTCCAACTGTTTCTCTACCGAAATCAAGTCGAATCATGCTGGTAACCGCATCAACACGCAGACCGTCAAAGTGGAACATCTCCATCCAATATAGTGCACTTGAAATCAGAAACGAACGAACTTCTGGCTTACTAAAATCAAACGATAATGTACCCCATCCGATTTTCTCAGCTCGATCTGGATCAGCATACTCATATAATGGTGTACCATCAAACATCCGCAGTCCATGCGCATCTTTGGTGAAATGCCCGGGAACCCAATCCAAAATCACTCCAATATTCGCTTGATGACAAGCATCTACAAAGTACATTAGCTCTTGTGGAGTTCCATAACGACTTGTTGGCGCAAAATATCCTGTACTTTGATACCCCCATGATAGATCATACGGATGCTCGGTTAATGGCATCAATTCTAAATGCGTATATCCCATATCTACCAAATAAGGAATCAACAAATCTGCTAGCTCACGATAAGTGTAAAAGCTACCATCTTCTTTTTGTTTCCATGTACCAAAATGCATTTCATAAATATTCAGTGGTTTGCGATAAGGAGCACGACGTTTGCGTCTCCACACCGCATCGTTCCATGTATATCCAGATAAAGAAGCAACTACCGAGGCTGTAGCTGGACGTACTTCGGCATAATGAGCATACGGATCAGCTTTGAGAAACGAATCACCATTAGATGAAGTAATATGATATTTATATAAAGTGCCTTCATGAATATTGGGTAAAAATCCTGTCCATACTCCCGAGTTTGGAAGTTTATGTAATTGATAATATTCTCCATCCCAGTTGTTCCAATCGCCTGCTACGCCAACACGTGCAGCATGAGGTGCCCATACACTAAAACGCACACCGGACTCTCCATTTTCTGATGTCACATGAGATCCAAAATGACGATACGTATGAAAATTGGTGCCTTCATGAAAAAGATAAAGCTCTTCTGGAGTTGGCTCTCCGTAGACTGTCCGTTTTTGACTCAAAACATCACCCCGCTAACTAATAAATGTATACATCATTTTATCATCATTTGATATGTTCTTTATCTATTCTAATTTATTATTGCCCTGATTAGAATAGGTAAAGAATTTAAGTCACTAACTACAACTATTACCCTTATTTTGCACACTTGAAAAGACTACATTTGATGCAGAAAGGGGAACATAAGATTAAGAATGAAAATATTTTACAATAACTTGTTTCAACCATTATCTTTCAAGGTTATAAATCATTACATCATCATGAGCGTTGTCATTATATAGTTGGAGGGAAAAGTTAATGAAAAATCAAAAGTGTGTTGCTATGTTGCTGGCCGGAGGAGAAGGGCGCAGACTCGCACCACTTACATCAATTGTGGCCAAACCAGCTGTACCGTTTGGCGGAGACTTCAAAATTATCGATTTTCCTCTTAGTAATTGCGTGAATTCAGGCATTGATACGATCGGTGTACTGACGCAATATGAAGCTGCTTCGCTTCATGACCATATCGATCAAGGGGATGCTTGGTCCACATCCAATCTTCAAATGAACATCTCTCTGTTGTCTTCAGAAGCAACAGGTGAATATATGGGAACAGCCGATGCGATCACGAAAAATATCGCTTATCTTGATGCGCTTAATCCTGAAAATGTTTTGATTCTTTCTGGTGATCATATCTATCATATGGATTACAGTGATATGATTGCTTACCATGAACAACATCAAGCGAAAGCTACTATTTCGGTGATGGAAGTACCATGGGAAGAAGCTAGTCGCTTTGGTGTTATGAGTACTGACTCTTCAATGAATGTTACTAAATTCTCTGAAAAGCCTGCTCAACCTGAAAGTAACCTGGCTTCTATGGGTATTTATGTGTTCGACTGGCAATACCTAAGACGTCATCTGATTGAAGATGCTGCCAAAGCAGATTCTAATCATGACTTCGGTAAAGATATTATTCCGCAAATGCTTGCAGAGCATCAAATTGTAGTTGCTTACGAATTCCAGGGTTACTGGAGAGACGTTGGTACGATTGATAGCTTATGGGAAGCTCATATGGATATTCTAAGTGATGGTCAACAGTTCGAGTTAAAAAATGAAGCTTGGCCGATGTTCTCCCCTAGCTTAAATGTAGAGACTACTATTGCTCGTGAGCGTCAAGTACCGAATTGTTCTATGGTAAGTGATCAAGCCATTTTAGAAGGTGATGTACAACGTTCTGTTGTATTCAATAATGCTGAGATTGGTAAGTTTGCTCATGTTCGTCATAGTGTAATTATGCCTGGTGCTGTAGTTGGCAAGCATGCTCAAGTAGAATATGCTATTGTTGCTGAAGGTGCTGTGATCAAAGAAGGCGCTGTGATTAAAGGTACTGCTAACGATATCAAAGTAGTCGCTCCTTACGAAATCATTCATGCTAAACCTGTGGTTCGTACACAACCTGCACGTTTACTTCAAGAAGTATACGAGAAGTCCAGCCGACTACGTGCTGGTGGACTATAATTTAATTACGACCAAATACTGTTCATTCATTTATTGAATGATAGTCATTATAAATAAAAAAAGCGGTAGCCATCAGGCTATCGCTTTTTTATCATTTTATGATGTAGAGCGCGATTATAATGCTCTCCACTCATCTTCAAGAATACTCATTTCATATACACTATAATATTGTCCATCTAACCATGAAGAATCTCGCATTAATCCCTCTTTGCTAAATCCACAAGATTCATATAACTTGATAGCAGATACATTATAATCGTACACACCCAATGTGATACGGTGCATTCCTAACGTATCAAAACCGATTCGTAATAACTCGTTAAGAATTTGGCGACCATATCCTTTACCTCTAGCTTCAGGATCACCAACTAACAATTTGGAGATACGTGCAGATCGATTAGTACGATCAATTCTACTTAAAGCCACATGACCAACTTTGTGATTGGTTATTCGATCGACTACGATATAGATCAATTGATCTGAAAACATAGGATGATTGGCACCTTCTATATGAGCTTCCAGATCGGAAGTATCTAGTGGATATTCCCAGCCTATTCCACTCCACTGTTGCAGGAATTTAGCATCTCCTGACCATTCTAACAACTGTTCAAAATCTTTTTCCAGAAAATATTCTAACCGAATCTGATGATCTTCTGTGGGTGGAAGCTTCTCATAGAGACTTGCCAAGCGACCTTTTACATCATGAGTTCCCATATAGCGAAAATCTTGACTCTGATAAAAACGATTCAATGTAGGCAAATGCGCCATACAATCTAACCGAAGCCCTTTTTTACCAGATGTTAATGCATAATTGGTAGCCCACTGAATCAAAATAGCACCTAATCCAAGACTCCGAAAATCTTGATGCACCGTCAATCGATGCAAATATAAATAACGATCATCATCTAGGTGTTGCCAGTAATCGGGATCTCCTGATTGCAGAGTAAACATCGCTGCTGGTCGATCATCCACATAAAGAAGGAATACTTCACGCTCCGCAAAATAACTATGGATTAATTCAGGAGTAAACATTTCCTTTTTCCATTGTTCAATTCCTTGAGATTCCATCCATTCTGCCGCATTGACTAACAAAGAGGTTACCTGTTCGGCATGTTGCTCATTTGCTTGGATAATACGAAGTTGCAAATCTCCAACTTGAGGTTGTTGTAATGTCAAATGGTGTTCCTCCTTACATGATCAGTTTACGTAAGCTGTAAAATTTCTTGTTGTTTTGTTAAAGGTAGCTCAATCATAACGGTTGTACCTTTTTCCAGTTCACTATCGATATACATATCTCCATTATGCAATTGTACAATCTGCTGGGTGATGGCAAGCCCAAGTCCTGTACCGCCTCGGTTCGGATTCACTTGGAAAAAGCGATCTTTTACTTTTTCTAAATGTTCTTGGCTAATACCTATACCCGCATCTTGAATCGATATGCGTACTCGTTCAGGTGAAACTTCTGTTAGCATAATAAAGATAGTAGATTCTTCCGGTGAAAATTTGATCGCATTATCGACAATATTTAGAAAGACCTGTTTTAGACGGTTTCCATCAGCTTGTACGATAAATGGGCGTTCGCCCGGTTCTAATTTGAGCTGAATTTTTTTCTGCTCTGCTTTGGCCCAGACATTCAGCATCGTTTCTTGCAATACTTCTTTGAGATTCACTTCACCTATAACCATTTTCATCTGATTTTGTTGTAATTTTGAGAAATCGAGCATTTCTTCAACCAGTCCAATCAGACGATCGGTTTCTTTAGAAATAATACTCATACCAAGCTTTGTCTCTTCAGGATCGAATCCTCCCGAAACTAACGTCTCACTCCAACCTTTAATACCGGTAAGAGGTGTTCGCAATTCATGTGAGATTGAAGAAATAAAATCGTCTTTAATCTGATTACTACGAATAATTTCTTCCGCCATATAATTCAAGGTAGAAGCAAGCTCACCAATTTCATGAGGATAATTACCTTTGATGCGGGCGTTAAAGTCCCCTTTTGCCATTAGCGTAGAGACTCCAATAATATTGTTAAGTGGTCGCACAATAGAATTCGCTAATCCTAGACTTACTACCAGCACAATAATTAAGACAGCAGCTCCCACGCCTACAGCAACCATAGTAATCGTTAATAGCTTCTGATTTACGCGTTCTAGCGATGTCACATAACGCACCAGATAATTATCACCGTTCACTTGAATTTGTCTGGTCACTGCCATAACATTTTCACCAGTACCTGCTTGCTTACCAATCCAGCGACCGGTAGAACCTGCTAATGCTTGTGGAATATCACCGGTCTGGATCGGCTTATCTACTCTAAAATTGGTCGAGTTTTGCAAAACATTTCCCTGAGTATCCAAAAGTTGAACTTCAACCGTATCGCCTAACTCATAACGCTGAATAATCTCTTGATATTTCACAGGGCTCGACTGATCGCTGATAAAGTTTTGCGGTACATCTGTAGAACTATTGAGATAATTGTAAATACTGTCGTAATAATACGTACGCATAGAGAATAAAAACACTAACTCTACCAAGAGCAACGCCAGAAATACAACAATAAAGTAATGCAAAACAATCTGGCGGCTAATGCCTTTTTTGATCATTAGGACTCCCGGCCTCTCCATTTATAGCCATGTCCCCACACCGTTTGTAGGAATTCAGGTTCAGACGGGTTGTTTTCGATTTTTTGACGCAAACGACGAATATTTACATCTACAATTTTGGGATCACCCATATACTCTTTGCCCCATACATGATCCAACAGTAGATCACGACTAAGCGGTGTATTTTCTTTTTCAAGGAAAAATTGAACCAATGAGAACTCGGTTGGTGTCAATTCGATCTGTTGTCCTTTTTTCTTAAATTGTTTGGAGATCAGATCCAGTGTAAATGGGCCGGATTCAAAGGATACTTTGGTATTCGATTCACGTTGTACATTGACACGACGTAACAAAGACTGAATACGAGCAATCAATTCAGTAGGGCTAAATGGTTTGCTGATATGGTCATCTGCACCCACTGATAAAGCATATACTTTATCTTGTTCTTGTACTTTGGCTGTCAAAAAGACAATACCAATACGTTCATTTTTTTCACGAATACGACGACATACTTCAAAACCGTCAATACCCGGAACCATGACATCAAGCAAAGCAATATCAATATCAGGAACAGTTTCTAACATATGCAATGCTTGCTCACCGTTCTCTGTCTCTATCACTTCAAATCCATTTCGCTTCAAGTTAATAATAATAAAACTGCGGATTGATTCTTCATCTTCCATAATTAACACTTTACTCATAAAAATAGACCTCCTCAATTCAATATCAGATTATTTTTTGTGTTTTGCCAGAGTGCAATATATTGATCATTGGAGGTTGTAATAAGCTCCCAATCTTTATTTGTCTGATTGTTCCATTGAGCTGAAGTAAAGAAGCGAACTTCTGCTACTTTTTCTCCTGTATCTTTCAATATAAAGCGCAAATCTTGATCTTTGTTAGACTTCGTATCGAGAGTGATTTTATCGTTCCATTCCGGTGCAAATTTCAACACAAACCGTCCTTGATCATCTCGGTATTGCTGACTAACTAATTTGAGTTTGTTATCTCCATCCCACTGATAATAATATATAAAATAAGGGATTTCGCTTGTTTCGATATTTTCCCAGCCTAATGGAATTTGTAGCATTCCAATTTCCAATATGCCATCTCCATTTACATCATCACTATAGATCAAAGAGTCTTTGAATGTAGCGGCTTTGCTAATCGGGAATACATCTCGAAGCTTATTATTGTCCATAACAATCAAATGAGTAAATCCAGAGAATGAACCTAGTAACTGATCCATAATGATTCCATTTTGATCTTTGGATACTTTTCCAGCGACTACATTATAAAATCCTAACGTAATTGTTGAATCCAGATCAATCGAATCGACTTCTTGGAACCCATCTTTATAACGGAAATTCGTGATTGTTAAATAACTATTACGGCTCATGTACATCGTTGTCAGATCATCAACACCATCACCGTTCATATCCAAAATCTCATAATAAGTGTAAGGCTTTTTGTCTACAATATTCAACTCACCTTTGTCATAACTATAGATCACCAGATTTTTCTGCATGCTATCTACACCACTATTCGTCGTATTGATCGCATTTGAATATCCAACAATCAGATCTTTATGTCCATCATGAGTAATATCTTTGATTTCTACACTTTCCAGCACATATCCTTGCCCTTCAATATCTCTTTTTTTAATCCAATCTGAACCGGATTGTTCAAAAATCATACCGTTGATTCGAGCATCGGAAGTCGTGTAGAAAGCAATAGCTTCCATTTTGCCATCTCCATCAAGATCCGCTTGTTGAATCCAATCATTGGCATTACCATTTTTGGGGTTGGCAAGCTTGGCACCAGGGGGTAAAGCTGCTTGTATCGTACTACTTAATGTCTGCTTATCCGAAGGTAACTGCGGTAATTGCATAAGCCCTTTCGGATCTGAAATGAGTTCACAACCGCTTAACAGGATCAATAACGTTGTTATTGTCGCCAAGCGTACCCATAGATTCCATTTCAATAGTATCACTCTTTTCATTAACTAAATCTGTTATAACAATCGACGTTCGGCACTGGTCAATCTCCGACCTTTAATATCAAAAGCAATATGTCCTTCTTGCAGTCCAATAATACGAGTCGCATATTTTTCTGCTAATTCTAAAGGAATCACTGTAATAATAGTGACACGCTCACTACTGCATAATGCACGCAGTGTTTTGATCACATCTTCTCCAGATTTGGGATCAAGCCCTGTGATAGGTTCATCTGCAAGAACGACTTTGACACCATGAGCAAGAGAACGAGCTATCGCTACACGTTGACGTTCGCCACCGCTTAATGTACTTGCTTTTTGATGAGCTTTGTCGAGCAATCCTAGACTTTCTAGTACATCCATTGCTCCCATATAATCGTCTGAACGCACCATACCTGTGAGCATGCGCCAGATCGGTGTCTGTCCAGCTTGTCCAATCAATACATTTTTAAGAGCTGTTCGTTCAGGATGAAGTTGAGGACTTTGTTCTACATAAGCCCATTCACGCGAGATTTTGCGTTTACCGCTAAAGCCTGCTTTCATAATATCGATATCGCCTACTTGAAAGCTACCGTCTGTCCATGATTCTTTCATCGCCAGACATTTAAGTAATGTACTTTTACCGCTACCGCTCGGCCCCAAAATAGCAATCATTTCACCATGCTGAATTTCCAGGCTAATCCGATCCAATACTTTGGTTTTATTTTCACCGACCGTTTTTGTGAGATTCTCTATTTTGATCATCGACATCTATCGTGAGCCGCCCTTCTCTATCTGGTGATTACTGGAATGTGTATGATTTCTATCGCTTCTCCTATTGATCTGTAGCACTTTGGTATGCACATAGAACCATTACTTATTAGTTTAGGGGAAAAAGCAAAGAAATGCCATCTACTGTACCTGATTATTTCGATTTTTCTTTAAATATAAAACCAGTAGCAGCAAAAATCATATAACAACCACCCAAAACCCAAAACAAACTAGCTGGTGAACCCATCTCTATTCCTTTTCCTCCAAGCGCTGGCCCAATAATACTACCTGCATTAAAATGAAAAGAAGCTAATACGTTAGCAGCAGGCAAATACACTTTCGGTAACATATCAGCCGCATACGCTAGTCCTAAAGAAAAGAAAGAACCGATCAATCCACCGGCTAAAGCAAAAATAGCAGCGATTGCGATCATATTCGTTTCTGCCATCG
Source organism: Paenibacillus sp. KACC 21273 (assembly GCF_028736095.1). Classification (NCBI taxonomy): domain Bacteria; kingdom Bacillati; phylum Bacillota; class Bacilli; order Caryophanales; family Paenibacillaceae; genus Paenibacillus; species Paenibacillus sp. KACC 21273. The sequence goes on along the minus strand of NZ_CP117876.1, from coordinate 2,302,534 downwards.
GAACAAATAAAAATAGTAATCCACCCAATCCTCCGCAGATCATCAACATCTTTTTACGTCCATACCGATCACTTAATATCCCCAAAGGAAGCTGAAGGATTAATCCCCCGATACCGATAAAAGGAAGTAAGAACGCAATATCACTTGTTGAAAATCCAACTCGCAATCCATACACAGGGAAATTACTGTTCATAGCAGCTTCCATATATCCGTACAAGAAAGCTGGAATAAGCGCATACCAAGCCCAGCTATAACTTTTTGTAAATCGACGTTGTGCAGGTTCATCGGTTGCGGTTTTCTCCGGTGTTCCATGTGGCAATTTCCAGATAACCAGAATAACGACAATTAGGAATAATCCTGCGAGTAATAGAAACGGAGCATATACTCCCCAATCAAGCAATTTGATTCCAAGCGGGCCGATACTGAAACCTATACCATACGACATGCCATAGATTGAAAGATTACGACCGCGATGTTCGGAAGGCGTCATCATCAATACCCATAATTGAGCAGAATAATGAACAGCGCTGTCTCCAACACCGACTAATAATCTTAATACGAACCAAAAAATAATACTTGGGTACAGTGGAAATAACGGTAATGTAATCAGCACAAGCAACAAACCGCCAAGCATTAACTTTTTAAATCCTAAAACGCCTAATAGTCGTTCTGCGACCAGTGTCATGCCGAATGAACCGATATACAATACAGCAGCATTTAAGCCGTTTAATGTTGAAGATACACCCATTTTTTCCAGAAAAATAGCCAGTACAGGTAACAACATCCCCTGACTGATACCAGCTACGATAATAGCAATAATCAAAATAGCAAAATGAACTTTGGATACAGAATGAATCGATTGCGAATGCTGGGACGATGTTTTGAGCACGATAGTTCCTCCAATTATGTAATGAAACAAGATGTAAATGAATCATAGAATTTCTCTTTTGCAAAATACCATCCGAACATTATAGTGGACAATATACAAGTAAACAAGCCATAATAACATGATAATAACCGATATATTGACTTGATTGTAGACGTATAAAAAGGTTATATTGTTACACTATGTTGAATCTGAAATAAGATTCATCTATTGTTGAATAGATATTATTTGGGAGGGTTCTGGTTTCATGAGCTATGACGTGAAAATAGATGTGTCTCCGATCTACGATTTACTCGGAAGTTTTATGGTCTATGTGACCAAAAAATGGATTCGTGATATCGATCTGGGTTCAGAATGGATCAGAGACATCGACAACCAACTAAGCCCTGGAGTGCGTTCTGCTATATTAGAAGCATCTTCGTGGCCTTTTGATGATTTTGATGTATTATATGCCTGGGCAAGCTGTCGTCATGCTGACGGTTCTGTTCGTGATTTTTTAAATCATTTAGAAAATGCTTCTGAAGATGATATGTGGAATGAGATTCACGAACTGCTACCGACTATGACTTTACTCGATACTAGACGTATTCAGACCAGTTATGCTCCACTATTAAAATTATGGTATGAACATTACTTTCATCATATAGAAGATGAAATTCTTGAATTAATCACAGAAGATGCCAAAGAGAAAAAAGGGTTACTGGACAAAATGGACCCTAGTGCATTAATTGAATATGCTTCAGGCGGCTTAGTGGTAGATCCTTTTCCCGAGTTAAATACGGTGATCTTATTCCCAACGGTACATAACCGCCCAATCAATACGTATTGCTTTTACGAAGGCGTGTTATTGATTCAATATCCAGTTGATGTACCTGAACAAGATGAAGAAGATCCACCAAATGTTCTTTTACGTATGACACGAGCATTATCAGATCCAGAACGCCTACGTATGCTGCGCTACATTGGCGGTGAACCACGTTCTTTACAAGATATGGCTCACTATCTATTACAACCTCAAGAGTCGCTTATGCATCATCTGATGATGCTTAGAGTGGCAGGCTTGCTGCGTATCCACCTCGGTAGAGGGGATATTGAACGTTTTAGTATTCGACAGGACGGTGCTTCTGAGCTTCAACTGTTCCTCGAATCGTATATCCGTATTTAAGGAGTGAATCACATGAAAGACATCCGACATCAGCACCTTATCTTTGATATGGATGATACGCTGATCCATTGTAACAAATATTTCAATCTCATTTTAGATGAATTTATCAGTCTGTTATCCGAATGGTTCAATCATCCAGCAGTAACGATGGATGCTATTCGTCAAAAACAAATCGAAATTGATGTAGCTGGTGTGCATAGAGTAGGTTTTGCTAGTGAACATTTTCCCAAATCATTAGTTGAAACGTATCATCATTTCAGTCAATTAGTAGGACGACCAATACATGAAGCAGAAGAAAATCAATTACGTCTACTAGGCAATAGCGTATACGAGAAAGAAGTAGAACCTTATCCTGGTATGGTAGAAACGCTAGAAATTCTTCAACAAGCAGGTCATACTTTATATCTGTATACCGGCGGCGAGACTGTTATTCAGCAACGCAAAATCGATCAGATGAAATTGACATCTTATTTCGATTCTCGCATCTTTATCCGTCAGCACAAAAATATTCATGCGCTTGAAGAGATTATTAATTCTCATGTACTTCCACGTCAGGACACATGGATGATCGGTAACTCTTTACGTTCTGATGTTCAACCTGCTCTACATGCTTCTCTCAATACTATTTATCTGAAACAATCCCATGAATGGGCATATGATGTAGTTCAACTTCAACACGACGACAATCTTCCGTTCTACACCATATCGCAATTGGTTGAAGTTCCTCAAGTCATTCATGAAAGTCTATCACAACAGCAAAAGAAACGGACATCGGGTTAATTCCCGGTCCGTTTTTTTGTTTTTCATTAAAAGCTTTATTTTCCTTTTATTGCATAACATAGATTAGCCATACTTATGATTATTTATTATCATCTACTACGTTTATTTCACAGCTTCTAAGATCAATTTGCCAGATTCCTGATCGACCAGTTTGATTCGTCCTTTATGCGTTTCATTTCCTTTTTTGAAAGCAAGAGCTTGAGTCTCACCTTTTTGCAATAACGTTTTGAGCATAGAGACCGATATTTTTTTACCAGCAAATTCTTTCCAGATCACAAAAGTACATCCTTGTTTGAAATGTGAACAACCATATCCTTTGCGCCCCTCTATAATTTGCCCGCCACAATTAGCATTCGGGCATTTACCAAGTGCTGTATGTTCTCCAGCCGCTCCCATCGATACAGTAGCTGTAGCCGATTTGGCTGTTGATGCAGAAGAAGTGGATGCTGATTTAGCAGTTGATTTGCTTGTAGCACTGCTTTTACTACGATTGGTTGTACCTGCACTTCCTTTACTTGCAGTAGTACGTGTAGATTTCGATGAACGGTTACCTTTACCCGTTGAACGTGATTCATCGCCAAATCGTCCGGCAATAGCAGGTGATTGTGTTTTTACTTTTTCGATCACAGAGGCGGCGAATTTCTTTACACTTTCCAAAAAGCGATCAGAATCTGCTTCTCCACGTGAAATCTGATTAAGCCTGCGCTCCCATTGCCCTGTCATTTCTGGCGAAGTGAGAAGTTCTACTCCAGCCGCACGAATCAATTCGATAGCAGCACGTCCTTTTAACGTTAACTCCATCTTTTTACCTTGAGTATTAATATATCCGACTTGCTTCAGTCGTTCTATTGTTGCCGCTCGTGTAGCCGGTGTACCCAGACCCGACTCTTTCATCGCATCACGCAATTCTTCATTCTCGATCTGCTTGCCTGCACTTTCCATCGCTTTGAGCAAAGTACCTTCTGTATAATGCTTGGGCGGTTGAGTCGCTTTTTCTTTCACTTCTGCTTTGCTACATTGCACAGGTTGCTTATCATCAATAACAAATGGTTCTTGTACTTCTTCCTCTGGCTCTTCTTCTTTACCATTTTCACTTTTGGTTGAAGATCTACTGGAAGATTTGGATTTATCTTTATCAGGCAATGTAGCTTTCCATCCTAAAAACAATAATTCTTTGACTGCTGTTTTGAATGTTTCCTGCTCTACAGTGGTCATTACAGTATGATGCTTGTATTCAGCAGGTGGATAAAATTGTGCTAGAAAACGACGCACAATCAGATCATACAATTGCTGTTCTTCTTTGCTCAGTGTACCCGGCTTTTTCAACGTAGGTAAAATCGCATGGTGATCTTCCACTTTAGAAGGATTGCAGACCGCTTTATTGTTAACATGGACACGTTTGCCTTCTGCGCCTTCTGCCAGTTGTTCATACGGCGTGTTTTTGAGCATTCCTAACACTTTATGCATGCCATCAATATTTTGTTCGGTAACATAGTTAGAGTTGGTACGCGGATAGCTGATGACTTTATGCTTTTCATACAGAGCTTGCGCGGTGTCAAGCGTTTTTTTGGCTGAGTAACCAAATTTGGCATTCGCATCCCGTTGTAGCAAGGTAAGATCATACAGTTTGTATGGGTACTCTTTACTTTCCCTGATATCGTATTTGGTAATACGTCCTTCTTTGCCTTTTACTTTATCAACAATCGCTTGTCCTTTAGCTTGATCGGTAATCCGATCACCTTGCCACACTCCTGTATAACTTTTGTCTGCCTGCTTGAATGTAGCTCTCACTTCATAAAACGTTTGCGAATCAAACGCTTCGATTTCTTTCTGACGATCATAGATTAAAGCTAGTACGGGCGTCTGTACACGTCCTACAGACAATAAATTATTATGTTTAATCGTAAAAGCGCGAGACGCATTCATCCCGATTAACCAATCCGCTTCACTTCGTGCTCTCGCTGCCCGGGTTAAATTCTCAAATTCCTGTCCGTCTTTTAATTCAACAAATCCTTTGCGAATACTTTCAGGTGTAAGATCTGATATCCATAAGCGCTTGACAGGCTGTGTAAGCTTCAATTGACGCTGGATTAACGCAAATATATGCTGACCTTCCCGCCCGGCATCACAGGCGTTTACAATGCGGTCACAGCGCTTAGCAAGTTCTCCGATCGTATTCAATTGATCTTTGGTTCGAGGGTTAGGTACAATTTTGAATTGCTCTGGAATAATAGGAAGATCGCCGAAGTTCCATTTTTTATATTTGGGATCATAAGCATCGGGTTCTGCGAGTCCTATTAAATGACCGATTGCCCAAGTAATAATATATTGTTCCCCTTCCAAATATGTACGGTGATTGCGTGCTTTAGGCTCCATCACAGCAGCAATATTCCGTCCCATATCAGGCTTTTCTGCTACGATTAATATTTTCATTTCGTTCATTCCTTTCCGGGAATGGATTGTATCTTAGCGACAAAAAGGGACCACACCCTGGAGTGTAGCCCCCTTGCCCACGTACTTGCTATTGCTATTTATTATAACATAGCATCGTTCAAATTTCGATTGAAGTTTTGTGTTTCTATGTTTATGTCTACCTTGAAATAATAATGATCGATAAGACAGATCAACATAATAAAAGCTACCGTCAGCTAGAACTATTCTTAGCTAACGATAGCTTTTATTAAATGATTTCTTGGTATGGCGTTGGCTATCACATAGAGAGCACTCTACTGCTTCATTGATCTATGACTCTGTTATACAAGCACTGTTGAACCCATCAAATATTTATCCACTTCACGCGCAGCTTCGCGTCCTTCATTAATCGCCCATACGACTAGACTTTGTCCACGACGCATATCACCAGCAGCAAATACTTTATCTACATTGGTATTGTATTTACCATAACGTGCTTTAACATTCGTCCAGCGATCTGTTGCTAGACCTAATTGTTGTGGCAACGTTTGTTCAGGACCATCAAATCCGATAGCAATTAGTGCAAGTTCCGCAGGGAATACTTTTTCTGTACCTGGGATTGGTTGGTAGATTTTACGACCGGTCTCATCGACAATACGTTGAATTTGAATCGTATGCAACTCTTTCAAGTTACCATTTTCATCACCAACAAATTTAGTCGTCATGATTGAGAATTCACGTGGGTCACTACCGAATATCGCTTTTGCTTCTTCTTGTGCATAATCCAATGTGTACACATTAGGGAATTGTGGCCACGGGTTACTAATAGGATCACGTTCTAAAGGCGCTTTGTCATGCGTACCGAATTGAGTGACTGTACTGCAACCATGACGAACCGAAGTAGCTACACAGTCAGAACCAGTATCACCGCCGCCGATCACAATAACATTTTTATCTTGAGCAGATAAATAATTACCATCTTCAAGATTGCTATCCAGATAACTTTTAATCGAACCGTTTAGGAAATCCATAGCATAGACAACACCGTTTAACTCGCTGCCTTCAATATTGAATTCACGCGGTTTCGTTGCACCGCCACAAAGTATAACAGCATCATATTCATCAACCAATTGTTGCGCAGGAATATCTTTTCCAATTTCTGTACCTGTAATAAATTCGATACCTTCTGCGATCAAAAGGTCAACACGACGCTGAACAATACCTTTGTCTAATTTCATTGTTGGAATACCATATGTTAGCAATCCACCAACACGATCAGACCGCTCATAGACAGTAACAGAATGACCTGCTTTATTTAATTGTGCTGCACACGCCAGACCGGCTGGACCTGATCCGATAACCGCTACACGACGACCTGTACGTTTTTCAGGTGGTTGTGGAACAACCCAACCTTCTTCAAAACCTTTTTCAATAATCGCTTCTTCAATGGTTTTGATCGTTACCGGTTGTCCGATCAGACCTACCGTACACGAACCTTCGCACGGTGCTGGACAGATACGCCCTGTAAATTCAGGAAAATTATTTGTTTTGTGTAGACGCTCTAGCGCTTCTCTCCACAATCCACGATACACCAAGTTATTCCATTCAGGAATCAAGTTATGAACCGGACAACCAAAAGTTCCACCAGCCATATCCATTCCTGTGTGACAGTAAGGTGTGCCACAATCCATACATCTAGCGCCTTGTGTACGGAGCTCATCTTCTGCCATATGTTTGTGGAACTCTTGCCAATCTTTTACGCGTTCAAGCGGATTGCGATCCGCGGGAATTTGTCTTTTGTATTCCATGAATCCAGTTGGTGTAGACATTTTAACATTTCCCCCATCCGTTCTGTCACTGCTAAGCTTGTTGTACAGATATTTTTATGATATCCAATCTTGTTACCTTCTCTTTATTTAGTGAATCTAGGTGTCGTCTTACTACTTGTAAAACACAATACTTGCTTGTAATAAGTTTATTTTCTAGATTATCATTCACACAAATAAATACAAAATGGATTATGCGCATGATTGTTTGTACTTTTTACATAGAGATTACACCGTGGTGAAACATCTTGCAAGCTTATTTCTTGGCGTTGCGTACTTTTCCACTGTAATCATTGAACGTTGTGATAAAGCATATACTTTTAATACATGCTCAAATGAATATTAGTGCTGATTATAGTTTACTGCATAGATAACTGATTTTTATTTTCGCATAAATATCTCATAAAATGATTAAATATGCAAATATTCTTTAAAATAATAATTATAATCGTTTTTGTCATCTCGTACACCTTGAGTAGTAGAAACTTCTTTCCATTTCGACCAATCTACTTCTGGGAAATACGTATCTCCTGCAAAATCATGATCGATGTCTGTAACTAACAAACGATCTGCATGATCCAAAAACTGCTTATAAATTGTAGACCCGCCGATAACCATTAATTCCTGCTCTGGATCTGCAAGCTGGATCGCTTCCTCTACTGAATATACAACTTCAGCATCATTAGCTTGAAAATCATGACTTCGTGTCAGGATAATATTACGACGATTGGGTAGCGGCTTACCACCAAATGATTCCCATGTTTTGCGTCCCATTATTACTGTTTTGTGCTGAGTCTGTTGTTTGAAATAAGCCATATCGCGGGGCAACCGCCAGGGTAAGTCATTATTTTTGCCAATGACTCCGTTGTTTGCTTGCGCCCATATCATAGTAATCGTCATTCCACTTACGACCTCCATATGTCCAAAATATACGTTAAGACAGGTTTATACTGTATCATATCATCAAAACCTGTCATTGGCATCACATTATTATCCAAATCCCGAACCTTTTATAACCTTACATACTCAATCATTTGCCAAAAAGCAATATATAAAATATTTTATAGATAGTCATTCATAAATTTAATCATTACTTATCTTTTAGTGGAGCTGTTTCGTTCTTTTTGCTGATCTACTTCGTTTTTTATTGATGTAGTAATTTAATTCTAATCTACTGGATGCACAGACTTGAGAGTAATACATATAGCGCTTTTCAAAGTTATTTTACTATACAAAAAAACTCTTAATTCTTTTTCTTGTTACAGAAAAGATGTTAAGAGTTCTTTATAAAACAACAGAATAGGCTATTTTATTATACCGAAATAGGTGCTTTGATTCCTGGATGATACTCGTAATTTTCAAAAACAAAATCATCAAAATGATAATCAAAAATCGAATCCGGTTTGCGAGCCAGACGAAGCTGAGGCAACGGATATGGTTCTCTGGTTAACTGTAATTTGGCTTGCTCCATATGGTTAGCATAGATATGAACATCTCCACCCGTCCATACCAGATCACCCACTTCAAGATCACACTGCTGTGCAACCATATGAGTGAGAAGTGCATACGAAGCCAGATTAAATGGCAATCCTAAGAAAGTATCTACCGATCGCATTTGGAACATGCAAGACAATTTGCCGTTAGCTACATAAAATTGGAAAGCATAATGACAAGGTGGCAAAGCCATCGAATCTACTTCTGCTGCATTCCAAGCATTTACAATATGCCGACGTGAGTCTGGATTGTTTTTAATACTTCCGATTACTGACGTAATCTGGTCAATCACTTCTCCACCGGGCCCGCGCCATGTTCTCCACTGTGCTCCATAGACACGTCCTAGATTTCCTTCTTCATCTGCCCACTCATCCCAGATCGTAACGCCATTATCTTGCAAATATTTAATATTCGTACTCCCACTAAGAAACCATAACAATTCATGTATAATCGAACGAGTATGTAACCTCTTCGTTGTTAGTAAAGGAAAACCTTTTTGCAGATCAATACGCATTTGTCTACCAAAAACAGATGTCGTTCCTGTTCCGGTACGATCTGATTTTTCTGCACCATGATCCAAAATATCTTGTAATAGCTCTAAATATACTTTCATAATTCACCTCATCATAAGACTTCGCTAAACGTTCAATATAAGATATAAAAAATATCCGTATCTATCTAGCTTCTTATTATGATAGTAAAAATCAGATCAACATACAACTTAGATATTGATAAAATAGATAATAATTATATTCAATCCTAAAATATATGTATTAAAATACAACGCTGAACAGCGAAGTACGGTTTTATACATTTCAATATCATGTTAAAAGCTAGATAGTACTCTAAAAAAAGGTTCTAAAAACACAAACACCCATCTGTATAAAACAGATGGGCGAACGTTTAGACGTTAATAGATATTAACGAGTTTCACGATGGATCGTGTATTTTTTTAGACGTGGGCAATATTTTTTCAACTCAAGACGTTCTGGATGATTTCTTTTGTTCTTGGTTGTAGTATAATTACGGTCGCCAGTCTCTGTGCATGCCATAGTTACGATAACGCGCATGTGAATTCACCTCACTTCACTAATTAATAGACAAAAATATTCAACTATACTAATGTACCCTAATTGTGAAAAATGTTCAACTTCAATTTTCAGAAAAACACCATATTCATTAAAGGATAGGTTAAATCTTTTCTCAATCTGTTCACTACCGAACAGATATGATGTCCAACAGCCTTTTCTATTATATCATAGATTGTTGTATATTTACATTGAATACGCTTGATTTTTTGAAAAGAAATGTACAACATAGGATATGAATTCACCTGCAATTATCAACCAAACAAATGTGTTACAGCTTCATTCACATGATCCTCTTCCGGTGTTACCCAGGGTAACGGATTGTTCAGTGTGGACCAATCTAGCTCCATCTCCTGATCGGTTAACAGACACTGATCTAGTTCAGACTCCATTTTCAATTGATCCAATTCTATGCCTATAAAAACGACCTCTGTCATACGATCTCCCCACTGCTGATCCCATTGTTCCAATAATTCTGGTTCTTCTGCTAAAATCTGTTTTCGTTCATCTTCAGGTAATGCTGCTACCCAATGACCAGCAGGACCAAATTGAATCGATGTGCTTGCTTGTCCTAATGTAGCTGCTACATCTTCGCCTGTAGCTAACCAGACTAATCCTTTAGCTCGTATAATCGATTCAGGCCATTCTTCCATAAAATCGTACAATCGCTGGGGTGCAAAAGGACGTCTACGTCGATATACAAAAGAATGAATACCGTATTCTTCAGTTTCAGGAGTATGATGATCTTTTTGTAACTCTTGCATCCATCCTGCGGAAGTAGAAGCTTTCTCCATATCGAATAAATGAGTATTTAAAATTTCTTTAGGATCAATTTGACCTTTGGTAGTACGGATGATACGTGCACTCGGTTGAAGTTTATGAATAACCGCTTCTAATTTATTTAATTCTGATTCACCAATAAGATCGCATTTATTCAAAATAACTACATCACAAGTCTCAATCTGATCGATCAATAAATCGACCACATCCCGAGTATCATCCTCCCCTACCGCTTCTCCTCGCTCTAAAAGAGTTTCACCAGACTCATAATCATGCCAGAACCGATTACTATCTACAACAGTCACTAGACAATCCAGACGTGTAATAGTCGTTAAATCAAATGCTAGTGAGTCATCTGCATAACTAAATGTCTGAGCAACAGGAATAGGTTCACTAATCCCAGACGACTCTATCAGGATATAATCAAATCGACCTTCTTCTGCTAACTGCTTTACTTCTAATAAAAGATCGTCCCGTAATGTACAACAGATACATCCATTCGAAATTTCTACTAGCTTTTCTTCTGTTCGAGATAATGTACTTCCTGATTTGATTAAACCTGCATCAATATTCACTTCACTCATATCATTGACGATCACAGCTACTTTTAATCCATCCCGATTATTAAGTACATGATTAAGAACCGTTGTTTTGCCTGAACCTAAATAACCACTAAGTACGGTTACTGGAATTTTCGCTTGTTGATTGATTACCATAATATTGTCCCCCATCACACTTTTAATCGTAATAATTACTATTAAAAGATTATACACCTAGTGATAGCATGATTGTCAATTATTTTGTGGAAGATTCTTATTTTATGTATTCATAAAAAACAGCAAAAAGCCGTCAGAAATGTATTCTGACGGCTTTGAGTAACCACTTATGCTATATACAGTAATGTATATAAGAGTACGATGATATATAACATAACTGTTTATTTATTATTTTTTGCGTGGAGCGATAACATGGATAGGGTGACCCATAACCAATTCAGCCGCTTCCATTACGATTTCACCCAATGTTGGATGCGCATGGATAGTCAATGCCAAATCTTCAAGAGTTGCGCCCATTTCGATAGCAAGACCCATTTCAGCGATCATGTTAGAAGCTTCCAAACCTACGATTTGAGAACCAAGAACAAGACCTGTTTCTTCGTCTGCTACGATTTTCACGAAACCTTCTGTGTTGTTCAAAGAAGTTGCGCGACCGTTACCTGCATAAGGGAATTTACCAGCAGATACTTTGTAACCTTTTTCTTTTGCTTCTGTCTCTGTGTAACCAACACTAGAGCATTCTGGATCTGTAAATACAACAGCCGGAACACATTTGTAATCAATTACAGAAGATTCACCAGCAATAACTTCAGCTACTACTTTAGCTTCGTAAGAAGCTTTGTGAGCTAGAGCAGGACCAGCAACGATATCACCGATAGCGAAGATGTGAGGAATGTTTGTGCGTCCTTGGTGATCAATTTTGATCAAACCACGATCGTCCAATTCCATCTCGATTAGATCAAGACCCAACTCACCATCAGTGTTAGGACGACGACCAACTGTTACTAGCAAGTATTCTGCTGTAACTTCTTTAGATTCGCCACCAACGCTGAATTTAACAGTTACATCTTTATCTGTTTGCTCTGCGCTTTCCGCTTTCGCATTCGTGAAGATTTCCATACCGGATTTCTTCATGTTTTTAGCAACAAGGCTAGTCATATCTTTATCGAATCCTGGCAATACTGTATCCAGACCTTCGATGATTGTAATTTTAGTACCGAATTTAGCATACATTTGGCTAAGCTCAGCGCCGATGTAACCACCGCCGATAACAACCATGCTTTTCGGAATTTCAGGTAAATTCAATGCTTCTGTAGAAGAAAGAATACGTCCACCAAATGGGAATGCTTTAAGTTCGATTGGACGAGAACCTGTTGCAATAATACAGTTTTTGAAACGGTAACGAGGAGATTCATGATCGTTGAATACACGTGCTTCATTTTGGTTAATGAACATGCATTCGCCTTGGAATACTTCTACTTTGTTACCTTTCAACAATCCAGCTACACCAGAAGTCATTTTTTTAACAACGCCTGATTTGAATTCTTGAGTTTTGGAGAAATCCACTTTTACATTTTCAGCTGTAATACCGAAAGCTTCGCCATGTTGTGCAGCTTCGAATTGGTGAGCTGCAGAGATTAGCGCTTTAGAAGGAATACAACCACGGTTCAAACATACGCCGCCTAGTTCGGATTTATCTACGATCAAAACTTTTTGACCCAATTGAGCCGCACGAATTGCAGCTACATATCCACCAGGTCCTGCACCAATAACTAAAGTATCAATATCGAGTGAAGCATCGCCTACTACCATTGATTACACCTCCATAACCAGCAACTCGGGATTAGCGAGAAGTGATTTGATAAAGTTCATAAAGTTCTGTGCTGTTGCACCATCGATAATACGGTGGTCAAAGCTTAGGGATAGAGCCATTACAGGTGCTGCTACGATTTCGCCATTTTTAACAACAGCTTTTTCGCTGATACGTCCAGTTCCCAAGATAGCAACTTCTGGGAAGTTGATGATTGGAGTAAAGAACATACCGCCAGCAGAACCGATGTTAGAGATAGAAATTGTGCTTCCACGCATTTCATTAGCAGACAATTTACCTTCGCGACCACGTACAGCCAAATCATTGATTGTGCTTGCGATCATGAAGATGCTCTTACGATCTGCATCTTTAACAACAGGAACGATTAGACCGTTATCTGTGTCTGTAGCAATACCTACATCATAATGTTTTTTGTAAACAATTTCGTTAGAAGCTTCGTCAATAGAAGCGTTCAATGCTGGGAATTCACGAGTAGCAGCAACAAGTGCTTTTACGATGAATGGCAAGTATGTTACTTTGATGCCTTTTTTCTCAGCAAGTGGTTTCATACGCGTACGGAAAGCTACCAATTCTGTAACGTCTACTTCATCCATAATCGTTACGTGTGGAGCTGTGTATGCAGATTTAACCATAGCGTTAGAGATCGCTTTACGAATACCTTTGAATGGTACGCGCTCTTCGTCTCCACCTGTTGCGATAGCTGTAGGAGCTGCCGCTGGTGCTACTGGAGAAGATGTTTTTTCTTCTGCTGCTACTTCTGAAGTTTGGGAAGAAACTTGTCCTCCACCTTGTTTGAAAGATTCTACATCTTCACGTGTAATTTTACCGTTGTTGCCAGTGCCACTAACTTGTGCTAGATCAACACCTTGCTCACGAGCAAATTTACGAACGCTTGGAGTAGCTAGAACATCTTTGTTAGGAGCTGCTGGTGTAGAAGCATTTGTTTCTTTACCTTCTTTTGCATCAGCAGGGCTGTCAGCAGCAGGAGATGAAGTTGTATCTACTCCGCCTTGAACAGATTCTTGTTCTTGACCGCTTTTTTGTTCTGGAGCTGTTTCTTCTTCGTCTTGATCTGGAATGTCACCTTCAGCTTCGATAATTGCTACCGTTTCGCCTACATGACAAACTTGACCGTCTTTTGTTAATACTTCAAGTACTGTTCCATCAACTGGACAAGGTACTTCAACTACTGCTTTATCATTTTGTACTTCCATAATGATGCTATCGTCTGTTACTTTATCACCTGGTTTGATATGCATTTTGATGATTTCGCCTTCATGCAAACCTTCACCAAGCTCTGGAAATTTATAAATAAATTTTGCCACTTGCAAAACCTCCCTATTTAGATTGCTGAACAATTGATTCCACTCCTATCATTCAGCAATATCTCTTTACCTAATCTATTTAGTGCATATTTCAAAGCCAAAAGGCGTCCGCAAAATTATATTCTTCGATTTAACGAGTATCCAAAGGACGATCATCAAACTGAATGAATATGCTCATGTACCCGCCTTTTGACAATAAAAACTATTTTAGAATTGAACTACTTTTTTGACTGCATCAATAACACGTTTAGGTGATGGCAACCAAGAATCTTCAATTTGTGCAAATGGATAAACAGTATCCGGTCCTGCTACACGCAGTACTGGAGCTTCCAAGTGCAAGATTGCTTTTTCATTGATTTGTGCAATAACTTCTGCTGCTACGCCAGCACTTTTTTGTGCTTCTTGAACAACGATTGCACGATTTGTTTTTTGGATAGAAGCTACGATTGTATCAATATCAATCGGGCTTACTGTACGAAGGTCAATAATTTCTGCTTTGATTCCTTCTTCAGCCAATTGATCAGCCGCTTTAGTAGCTGTGTGAACCATCATGCCGTAAGCGATGATTGTTACATCAGAACCTTCACGTACTACGTTTGCTTTACCCAATTCTACTGTATAAGCTTCTTCAGGTACTTCTGCACGGAATGCATGGTACAAGTTCAAATGCTCCATAAAGAATACAGGATCGTTATCACGAATAGATGCGATCATAAGTCCTTTAGCATCGTAAGGGTTAGAAGGGATAACCACTTTGATACCTGGAGTTTGTGTAAGCAAGCCTTCTAGAGAATCAGTATGCAATTCTGCCGCTTTTACACCGCCACCGAAAGGTGTACGGAAAACGATTGGAGAATTGTATTTGCCACCAGAACGGTAACGCATACGAGCTGCTTGAACAACCATTTGGTCAAGTGCTTCAAAAATAAAACCTACGAATTGGATTTCAGCAACAGGACGGAATCCTTGGATACCCAAACCTACTGCCAAACCACCGATAGCTGACTCAGCAAGAGGTGTATCAAATACACGATCTTCACCAAATTCTGCTTGCAGACCTTCTGTTGCGCGGAATACGCCACCAACATGACCTACGTCTTCTCCGAAAAGGATCACATTAGGATCATTTTTCAATTCAACGCGAAGCGCATCACGAATCGCTTCTTTCATATTCATTTGTGCCATTTGCTTCATTTCCTCCTTAAACATTTCACTGTTCATGTTCACGCATCAAGGATCTAGATTAACGCTCTATTTTTAGAAACCTCTTATTCGAAATCAGCTTTTTGCTCTTCCAAGTGTTGAGGTGTTTGTTCAAACATGCTATCAATCAAGCCAGAAACAGTCATTTTCTCTGTTTTCTCTGCTTTTTTGATTTCTTCATTTACTTTAGCTTTAGCTTCTTCTCTTACGCGCTCTGTATCTTCATCAGTCCAGAGACCTTTTTCAGCCAAGTATTTAGCAAGACGAGCGATAGGATCTTTTTCACTCCAGATACCTTCTTCATCTTTAGTACGATATTTACTTGTATCATCAGACATGGAGTGAGGACGGAAACGGTAAGTAACAGCTTCGATCAATGTAGCACCTTCACCATTACGTCCGCGTTCAGCAGCATCTTGGACCGCTTTGATAACAGCAAGAACGTCCATACCATCTACTTTTACGCCTTTGATACCTGCTGCAACCGCTTTATGAGCGATCGACAATGCAGCTGTTTGTTTTGCGAAAGGAGTTGTAATTGCATAACCGTTATTTTGTACAAAGAAAATAACAGGCAATTTGTATACACCAGCATAGTTAAGACCTTCATAGAAGTCACCTTCAGAAGAACCACCATCACCTGTGTAAGCAATAACAACTTGTTTTTGTTTTTTCAATTTGTAAGCCATAGCAATACCCATTGCATGCAAAATTTGTGCACCAATGATGATTTGCGGCATTAAAACGTTAACGCCATCAGGAATTTGTCCACCGTGTTGATGTCCACGAGAGTACAAGAATGCTTGATAAAGTGGCAATCCGTGCCATACCAACTGAGGAATATCACGGTAACCCGGGCATACGAAATCTTCTTTTTGCAAAGCGAATTCGCTACCAACCATTGTAGCTTCTTGACCAGATACTGGTGCATAGAAACCAAGACGACCTTGACGACCTAAGTTAACTGCACGATCATCCCAACTACGTGTGAAGACCATACGATACATAATTTCTTTCAATTGATCATCGTTAAGATCAGGTAGTAAATCTTTGTTGACGATTTTGCCTTCAGGAGAAAGAACGGAAAGAGCTTCCACGTCCTCCGTATAAACTTCATAAGGAACCTTGCTCATTTTATTCACCTCAATAAAAAATTTGAATATCATGTCCCGCTGTTATAGAATTATTATACACCTGTTCTACTCCATTCGTCAAAACATACATTGAAATTTAGTAGATATGTGTATTATTGTATGTATAACAGCAGGTTAATATTTGTATAACAGTTTTATGATCTTTGTATTCAAAGACTTTACGACCGCACGAAACAATCTTAACGCATTGTGATACGCAATGCAAAAAATATTCCCGAAAAAGGTGATCGCTGTGACAGATTCCCGTTATCTTAAAAGAACAATACTGAAAGAACAAATCGAAAGCAGCCATCTTGGTGAAAGTCGTACATTACGGATTTACTTGCCGCCAGGCTATAATGAAGTATTAAGTTATCCTGTAGTGTATTGTCAGGACGGTGAAGAATTTTTCAACTTTGGTCGAATTGCTACGTATGCCAACCAATTAATTTTAGATGAAAATATCGAGCCTTTTATTATCGTAGGTGTAGAAGTAAATACGAAGATTAGAACGCAAGAATATGCTCCATTTGGCGATCGCTTCGAAAAATACACCGCTTGTTTTGCTGAAGAAATCATTCCATATATCGAGCAAAAATATCCTGTGCGACGCACTCCAGATCAACGAATTCTAGCTGGCGATTCACTTGGCGGCAGCGTTTCGATCCATCTGTCCCTGTTATATCCTGAACTGTTTCAGCAGGTGATTAGTCTATCCGGTGCTTATTATCAACAAAGTCAGGATATTATCGCACAAGCTCAAAATCTTACAGATTTGAATGTATACATGATTGTCGGTCTGCAAGAAACAGATTTTGAGAGCGATACAGGTATTTACGATTTTGTACAATTAAACCGCGACACTCGTGATCTTTTGCAAGCACGTGGAGCAACTGTACAATATAGTGAAAAAGATGGTAAACATTTGTGGGGCTTCTGGCAAAAAGAACTTCCTGCTGCATTAAAATACTTTTTACCTGAAATCTAAAATTTGTAGTTCTTTAAGTACTTACAGTAGAAATCGAACTTTCAAACGGCTTATATTGATGTTCGCGCTTTCATAAGCAAAAAAATCTATAACTCGTTTGATTGCTCGTCTTTTCTATTGTATCTGTGTGATAGAAAGTTATGCAACTACAATTTCAATATATCTTTTTTTATTTATACTAAATTCACATATAAACGATACAATAGATCTCTAGTATGAGATGAAACGAGGGCTGATTCATGTTGATGAAGCGTGCTATTATTTTCTCGGGTGGTCAATTACATCCTGACTTTTTGCAACAAATTCAAGAAGACGATTTGATTATTGGTGCTGATCGTGGAGCACTATTTTTAATTGAACATGGTATTCATCCCCATGTGGCTGTAGGAGACTTCGATTCACTGACCGATCGTGAACATGATCTAGCAAATATCAAAGCTAACAGTGATCAATTGATTGTCTATGATTCGGTTGAAAAAGATTGGTCTGATACCGAAGCTGCTTTTGAAATAGCGATGGAACGTCATATTCGCGATATTTTAATTTTAGGGGCACTGGGTACACGATTTGATCATACGTTGGCCAATGTACAACTTCTTGTACGGGCGGTTCAACATCAGGTAAGTTGCAGCATTATGGATATGAATAATTATATTTCCCTTACCAGTACACAAGCCGTTATTGAAAATCGTGGTTTCCCTTATATTTCTTTATTGCCTATTACATCTGAAGTGACCGGCATTAATCTTACCGGATTTCAATATCCATTAGAGCAAGCTACTCTACGGATGGGTCAATCCCGTGGTATTAGTAATCATCTAATCAACGAAGAAGGTACAGTCAGTATCGAAGGCGGTCTATTGTTAATTATTCAGAGTAGAGATTAATTGTTATATCGTTTCTGCAGTATAGTTCTCTACTCTATTGAATAAGTAACTACAATTGAATCGATTTGTTTAACTCTTTTATGCACTTTGCTACTTTTATTTACTTTGCTATATTTGTTTGATCCTTTTATTTTGCTACATATGTAAAAATAAATCATCACTAAAAAGCAACAAAATCAAAAATCCATCGACCAGAGAGCATTGCTGGTTCGATGGATTTTTTGTGTAATGAGCCTTAGTCATGAAAATTAATGAAGCAAGTAGAATCTTGCGTATCTAACAACAAGAACAAAATAAGAAGTAATACATACTGATCTCTTATGTTGATCAACTATACATAAATTCTTACTCTATACTCTTTCATTCCTAAAAATTATATTTTGTCATGATGATCTAGAATATTTTGTACAAATTCTGTTTTGGCTTGAGTGTATGCTTCTCGATCATCTTTGTTGTCTATTGCTAAATGTTGCTTCAATTGCCCGTATTGCTCTGCCCATTCTGGATGTGCGATCAATCGATCCCGAAACAGAAGTTGATTTTGCCATTGCTGACCTTGTTGCAATACGATATGCAAATGAGCTGCACGCTTATCATTGATCACTTTGACAAAAAATCGGCGATGCTGTTTACCATCTAATTCAGGCGGAACGTAATGCCAATCTTCTTTTTCCAATATAGGAATAATAACTGGTAATTGATCAAATGAATCTGTAATTGCCATCATATCTATAATAGGTTTGGCAGGAAGATTGGGTATCGCTGTACTACCAAAATGTTCAATATGTTGTATATCCACAGGAGATAGTAACTGCGTTAATTCATTTGTATAGAATTTGCCCTGCTCTATCCATTGTGGATCAGGTGGTGCAATCTCTACTGATTCTGTTGCCCAGATCGGCCATGTCGATTCATTCTCAATATTAGTCATCCTATTCCCTCCTTTTCAACCAAAATAACGATGATATAAAGTGCGTGCTTCTGCTATATCTTTTGTACCATGCACCATAACACGACCATCACGGAAAATAACAAAACGCTGTTCATTTGGCATTATCATAGATACCAAAAAAGGAGTAACACTCACTTGATTTTCTTCAAGCTTGGCTAAGCGTTGAGCGGTCTGCTCTAGATCTATTATCATTTTTTGTGCTGGACGAATCTGTACCGTATCTCTACCGCATAGTACTTCTGTTTTACTTTGACCCGCTTGAGTGAGATGGGGATACGTAGGTTGGCTACCACAAGAAGGACAATTTGGCTTGCGTGCACTATTCATTTTGATAGAGACCTGTTCATTATTCCATAAGTCAAATGATAACAATGTACCACGTAATTGATCTGTATTACCGCTAAGAAGCTTAATGGCTTCTGTACACTGATGAGCTACAACCATCTGAACAGCAGGAGGAATAATACCTGAAGTATCACAAGTATCTCCTCCAAGTGGTGCAGATTCCATTAAGCATTGTAGACAAGGCGTGATTCCTGGGATAATCGTAAATGTAATGCCGTAGCTTCCTACACAACCACCATATATCCAGGGAATATTATATTTTTGCGAAATATCATTAATCATTAATCGAGTCTCAAAATTATCTGTCGCATCCATGATCAGATCTACCCCTTTGGCTAGATCATTCATTTCATCAGCCGTTACGTCTGCCATATGTGCTTCAATAGTTACGTCAGAATTAATCTGTTGTAGACGACGTTGAGCAGCGATAGCTTTGGGCATACGATCTTGAGCATCTTGTTCTGTAAACAGTTGTTGTCTTTGCAAATTACTCCATTCTACATAATCGCGATCTGCAATAATTACTTTGCCTACTCCTGCACGAACGAGTGTCTCTGCGGAGCTAGAACCCAAAGCTCCAGCTCCTACGATAAGAACAGTAGCTTCTGTCAAATGTTGCTGACCTTTTTGACCTAAAGGAGTAAATCGCACTTGTCTGGAGTACCGATTATGTTGTTCTGGTTGTTGCTGGTTATTGGTATTATTCACGTTCAAGTCGTGATCATCCCTTCTGCTGGACTGCTCGCCACAGCATACTCACGTACAGGAATCATGCCTGCTTCCCTTCCTAATCGTCCTGCTTCCACACCTAGCTTCATAGCTTTTGCCATTTTGACAGGATCCGTTGCGCCAGAGACAGCACTATTAAGGAGTACCGCATCGGCTCCAAGTTCCATCGCATACGCAGCATCTTTCGGTGAGCGTATACCGGCATCGACAATCACAGGCACAGTCGCTTGATCAATAATCCATTGCAACGCCGAAGGATTAAGTATTCCTTTACCAGAACCGATTGGGGAAGCTCCAGGCATAATCGCATGTACACCAAGTTGCTGTAAGCGTTTGGCTAACATATAATCGTCAGAGATATACGGCAGAACAATAAATCCTTCTGCTAGCAAGACTTCGCAAGCTTTGACCGTCTCTAAAGGATCAGGTAAAAGCAACGTATCATCTCCGATAACTTCTACTTTTATCATATCACATAATCCAGAAGCTTTTGCCAGACGTGCTATCCGAATAGCTTCTTCGGCTGTTTTGGCTCCTGCGGTATTAGGCAATAGTTTATATTTTTGGAGATCTAACATTTCTAGAAAATTCGGTTCATTCACTTGATCCAAATTCAATCGTCTTACTGCAAATGTTAGCACTTCTGTGCCCGATGCTTCTACCGCCTGATTCTGAATCTGCAAATCTGTAAACTTCCCTGTGCCTAGTAACAGTCTCGATGTAAATGTATGTGTACCTATCGTTAACAAATCAGCCACCTCCTACAAAATGTACAATCTCTAATATATCTTTGTCTGCCAGTGTAATATGTGGATGCTCTTCTTTTTGCAAAATTTGTTGATTATGTTCTACAATCACTGTTTTGTGACCAAGAGATAATGATTCTAGCAATTTGGATACTGTGTTGTATTCAGGTTCTACATATTTCCGATGACCATTGATAATTAATTCCATGTAGTCACTCCTTTAGCTGTAGATCGAGATTTCGATGATAAAGATTTCGATTTTTGCAAAGCTCGTTCTGGTGAAAAGCGATCAGGAATATGCGCTGTGTCATTATTTATTAATGCCTCTGCCATCCATTTGGCTGTGCCAGCAGCTAACAACATCCCATTTCGATAATGCCCTGAAGCTGTCCATAATCCAGCAAGCGGTTGAATCCTTCCTAAATAAGGTAATTCATCCGGTGTTCCAGGACGTATCCCTGACCAACAACGTTCAAACGTAGCTGATCCTATCGCAGGCAGAAATTGCTCTGCTCCCGACAATAACTGAGCAATCGCAGAAATATCTACTGTTGTATCTGTACGTTCTGGTTTACTGGTAGCTCCAATCCAGATGCGATGATTACTTTTGGGAATAATATAAATGCCTTCTCCATAAATCGTATGTCCAAGATATTGAGAAGAAGTACTGACTTCAATGAGTTCTCCTTTGACCGGTACCAAAGGTAAACTATACTGCTCTGTTGCTAGCAATTGTTGTGTACTCAAGCCTGTGGTTAACACTACTTGTTCAGCGTAGATTTCTCCTTGATTAGTGATTACACCTGTAATATAATTTTCACCTTGCGAATGCAGTAAACGGTATACTTCTGTCTCAGGATAAAAATCGACATGATGCTGAATCGCTGCTTGAACAAGCGCTTGATTAAACAAAGCTGGAATTAATTGCGGTTCATCTGGATTGTAGATCATTCCAGAAGGAGCATAAATATGTGGCTCAACTTGTGCTAGATATGATGGGCTCCACCACTCTTTGCGATCTACTTTTGAATCGTTATGTGTAGAAGCGGAAATATGACTTTTATTTGGTAAAGGAAATAAATTTTCATCAAATGTCTTGTCATACCTTTGATCTGCTTGAAGTGGGTCTTTATGTCTTAAATGTAATTCTTGCTTGGTCAGTGGTAGCAAAAATCCTTCTGTTCGCAGTCCAATATCAATCCCTGTTTTCTCCAATAGATCAGTCGCAAGCTTGCTATATAGCGATTGACTGTATAATGCCAATTGGTACAATTCTGGATGAGCAAAATGTTCAGAATGAGCCGCTAACATCCCTCCTGCTGCACCTGATGCGCCAGAAGCTGGTTGATTTTTTTCAAGCAAAGCTACTTTGACTCCTTGCTGCGCCAGTTCATAAGCAATAGCAGCACCGATCACTCCAGCACCTACAACGATTACGTCATAATGATTAGTTTTGAGATTAGATAGATGAACCATCAGCCGATTCACTTCTTTCCTAATGATTGTAGATGCGTAGAAGTCATATATTGCATACTTTGGCTATACAACTGACAGGCATGCTGAGGATGTTCTGCTTCAAAAACACCAGACATTACAGCTACCCCTCTAGCGCCTGCTTGATGAATATCTTGGCAGTGTGATGGCTGAATACCACCTATTGCAATAACAGGTATAGATACCGCATGACAAAGCTTTTCCAATTGATCCAATCCTTGTGGAATCAGATCAGGTTTAGAGTTAGTCGAATAAATATGACCGTAAAAAAGATAATCTATCCCTTCACTTTGAGCTTGTAATGCTTGCTCTATACTGTGAACAGATCGCCCGACTTTCCATAGTGAAGGAGGATCATCTGCATTTACATAAGACATATGTTCACTTAAATGCACACCCCCTATTTTTAGATCCGCTGCTAATTGAGGTCGACTATTGATCCTTATTTTGGATAGTGGTACTCCTGTGTGCATGAGCTGCTGGACAGCATTAATAATCTGAGAATCAGACCACTTTTTTTCACGAATATGAATAGCGGTTGTCCACGGATGTATCTGTGAAGCTACCTTTACAAACTGGTAGATCGATTGTTGACCTGTACTGATTGCATGAAGTTCCATATCGGTATATACCCTCCTTTCCTCAAAAGTGTATAAGCAAACGCAAAAAAGCCACTTCTTATTATTCAAGAAGTGGCTAGTATAGACCTAGAAAATAATGAGCCTTGTCTGAGAGCAAACAAGATTATTTTAAAATAACGGAAACCATATTTTAGATCACCATAAGCTGCTCCTGTACAAAATAATTACTATTCTATACAGTAAAAGACTTTATCGTTAATATGATCTAACATTTCCGAAACTCTGCTACCACTTCCCTACGCTGGTATGATCCAGATCAGGTACAAAGGGTCCGAAAGCAATATCTGCTTTCATCTCAGCCTCAAGCGGCCCCCCTAGTGCATTCAAGCTATTCAATTTGTTATTCATCTTAGCAAAGACTATTCAATAAAGCAAATGATTCTCAGACTCTTTATAAAGTCATTTTTCACAGTTCATTCTAAAAACAAATGAGTACAACTAGCTACGACATCTTAAAAAGATGGAAAATCTTTTATTTCGCTTTAGCTTCAGACCACTGCTCAACATCCCAAATTTTAGTAACCCAATCTTCATAAAATTCAGGTTCGTGAGACACGAGCAATACTGTACCTTTATATGCTTTTAAAGCGCGTTTTAATTCATTTTTAGCATGAACATCCAAGTGATTGGTCGGTTCATCGAATAATACCCAGTTGCTTTCACGCAGTAATAGTTTGCACAAACGAACTTTCGCTTGCTCTCCACCACTTAGCATACGCATTGGGCGCGTGATGTGCTCATTTTTCAGACCACAACGTGCCAGATGACCACGTACTTCATTTTGACTTAAATGTGAAAATTCATTCCATACTTCATCTATCGGTGTCAATTGGTCTGGACGTACTTCCTGCTCAAAATAAGCAGAATGCAAATAATCGCCAAGATAAGTTTTACCACTAACCGGTTGAAGTTTACCTAGAATAGTTTTGAGCAATGTTGATTTACCTACACCGTTACAACCAACAATCGCAATTTTTTCACCACGTTCAATATTCATTGTCATTTTAGGCAATAAAGCATGTGTATATCCAATCTCAAAGTCTTTACCTTCAAAGACTGTTTTACTACTTGCACGAGCTTCTTTGAAATTAAATGTTGGCTTAGCAAATTCTTCTGGTTTGTCGATACGTTCGATACGATTTAATTGCTTTTCACGACTTTTTGCACGACCGGATGTAGATGCACGCGCTTTATTTTTTTGAATAAATTCTTCTTGTTTTTTGATAAAATCTTGCTGTTTTTCAAAGGCTTCGATATGTTGATGCTTTTGAATATCAGCCATTTCTAAAAACTTATTATAATCAGCTGTATAACGATTTAATTTGGCAAATTCCAAATGATAAATTACATTCACGACTTGATTCATAAAATCTGTATCATGTGAGATCAATACGAAAGCATGTGGATATTCTTGTAGATAACGAGTTAGCCATTGAATATGCTCTACATCCAAATAGTTGGTAGGCTCATCCAGCAACAAAACATTAGGCTTTTCCAGTAATAGCTTGGCAAGCAGTACTTTGGTACGCTGACCCCCGCTCAAAGCTGTTACGTCTTTATCAAGTCCAATAACATTGAGTCCAAGACCGTAAGCCATATCTTCAACTTTGGTATCTAATAGATAAAAGTCTCCTATTTCCAGTTGCTCTTGAATATCACCCATTCGTTCTAACAATACTTCCAATTGTTCCGGGGATGCTTCAGCCATCTGATTGGTGACTTCATTTAACTCCTGCTCTAATTCTAGCAACGGAAGAAAAGCATCTTTCAGTACATCACGTACTGTTTTTCCTTCTGTTAACTTGGTATGCTGATCTAAATAACCATAACGTACACGCGGAGCCCATTCGACTTTACCGCTATCTTTCAACAGTTTACCTGTCATAATATTCATCAATGTTGATTTGCCAGCACCATTTGCACCGACTAAGCCTACATGCTCTCCAGCAAGCAGACGAAAAGATACATCCCGAAATAATGTTCGGTCTCCAAAATTATGTGTTACATTTTCTACTGATAACAAACTCATACTAAATAATGCTCCTGTCTATGTTAAATATCTCTTTTTTAAATATACATCATCACAAAATTGCTACAGAGTGTATTGTAACATAAGCAGAAGCTGTCTAGAACTGAAAATTTTCATTTTTTTACATTCATTTTCTGATATGTAGAATAAATGTATGCTTTTTGGAACACAAAAAAGGTAGCGTCTATTCATCGCTACCCTTATCACTTTTGAAAAGTATACTTTTTTCCGTAAATGGCTTCGCTAAGCTGTATTGTTTCTTATATTAAAGTTACGTAAAAGCCTTGCTTTAGATCATTTCCTCTCAAGTAACCGATCTAACGTTGACTACATTTATGATTACAAATTTAATTTTAGTATTCCTCAGTAATAGCTATTTCGGAAACAATCTTTCGGTCTATCAATGGGTTTCTCCGGTCGATTCATTTGCAATACGGGGATCTAGTCCATATTGTCGGTGCAGATTTAGGTGGTCACGGAGGGTTTCCCCCTCATATCCGTCGGCAAAAAGGCCGCGTTCACGCAGGATGGGGACGACACGATCAACGAATTCGTCGATCCCCGTGTGAAAGTCGTCGAAGTTTGTCACGAATCCGTCCGCGGCTCCGGCTTCAAACCATTCCTGAAGGTAATCGGCAGCCTCCTCGGCGGTGCCAACTACGGTAGGCGTAGTCTCGAACACCCCATGGGCAAGGATGTCACGCGGCGACCACCCTGCTTTAGCCAACTTGACTGCCAAAATGGAACGTGCGTCCTGCGGATGCGCCCGAACGGAAGCGAGCTGCGCAGCCGTAAGGGGGGATTCAGGGAGAGTAAGTTCCTCACGCAAGCCGAGATAAGCGCCCAGATGGGACAATGGTCCACGGATATCCGTTCTGTCATCGAGTGCGCGGCGTGCATCGAGGGCTTGCCGCTTCGTTTCGCCGACTGTGAAGCCGGCGAATACAACGAATTTGATTTCTTCGGGATCTCGGCCCGCCTGTATGGCAGCTTCCTGCACGGCCCGACGGGTAGCCCGACTTTCTTGGATTGTCGATGGCATTCCAATCACGATGTTGGCGTACATGCCGGCGGCTTGCAGGCCGTAACCGCTGCTGGCAGGCATCATAATGACCGGCTGGCCCTGCTCGGACGGCGGGATAGGAAGCGGTCCGCGTGCTCCGACGTGCTTGCCTTGGAGATCGATCGAACGAATATGGGCCGAGTCAGCGAACATGCCGTTCGGGTCGGGCCGGCCCGCTTCGTATCCCCAGCTTCCCCACAGCGCCTGGACGATCTGCACCACTTCGTGGAGACGCTCGTACTTATTCTCCCGAAGCGGCGGGACCTTGCCAAAATTCGCGAAAGCAACGGGTTCGTAGCTCGGTACAGCATTCCATCCGGCCCGTCCGCCGCTGATCACGTCGAGAGCCTTGAATTGGCGGGCCAGCAGATACGGCTCGGTGAAGGAGGTGGACGCCGTGCCCATCAGTCCGATCTTTTCGGTCGCCTGAGACACAGCCGACAAGGTAATGATTGGATCGATGTTGAACAGAGGCGGTGCCGTGGAAAGATCGCCTTGCAGGAAAAGACGTTCGGGCAGGAAGAGGAAATGCATTCCTCCTCGCTCGGCTGACCGTGCCTGTTTCACTATAGCATCGGTATTAGTGTATGACCCAAGATCCGCGTGCGGCATCCGCCATGCGGCTGGATGCGCACCGAAGTTGTTTCCGAGGACCACTCCAAGGATCATATGCTTGTTTTTCGTTTTCGAAGTACCTGTGTCTGCTTTTGTTTTTTTTATATTATGCATAGATAAACCTTCTTTCCAACTAGAATTATTTAGAGGATGTTTTCGTCTTAAAAACATTCATATCTTTTATCTTCTGACACGATTCCCAACTATGCTTCTAGGTGTTGAGTATTGTATATTTAGAGCCATTATGCTTTCATCAATTCAGCGAATAACGCATACCCTTTTCGTCGCGTACGCTGGTCCGCATACCAATCCGCTATCATAATCTCGTCAATGTGTGCGGTACGTTCAAGTTCTTGAATTTGTGTCTTAACTTGCTCAGGATTCCCAATAATAAAGCGCCCTTTATTTTGTTCACGGATGGCCAGTTCATGTGGAGTAAACTTATAGTTGGCAGCTTCTTCCACCGACACTAATTGCAGGTCCTCTGTTTTTGCGCCCATATACATTTTTATCCAGACAATTTCAGCAGGTAAGGCCGCTAGTTTTGCGTCTTCCTCCGTATCTGCTACGAAAATGAATTTCGATAAAATGCTGTACGGCTTTTCTTTATGACCTTGCGCTTCAAAGCGCTTTTTATAGAGGTTTAATAATTGTATGTCTTGACTTGGGTTTAATTGGCCTGCAAAAGCGAATTTCATACCGAATTTTGCCGCCAAGCTTAAGCCGCCTGCGGATGAGCCTAACATAAACATATTTAGCTGATACGGTGCTCCAGCGATTTTTAACGCTTGCCATGGATGACCTTCGGGGAAGGATTTCATTAAATGATAGATGATTTCTTGAATCTGATCAGCAGTATCCACCTCAATCATTTTCTCTCTGGTCATTTGGAGCGCGATTTTTGCCAAAAGGTCTGTGCCAGATGCACGTCCCATGCCCAAATCTACACGACCCGGAAACGCTGCTTCTAATAACGCAAAGTTTTCCGCCACTTTATAAGGGCTATAATTGGGTAGCATAATTCCTCCTGCCCCGATATTCATATTTTTCGTTAATGTCCCTCCGAACATCATTAACAAATCGGGTGCCATGCTAAATATGGTCGTTGCGTTGTGATGCTCTGTAAACCAGTAGCGTTTATAGTTCAAAGAATCCGCTAATTCCAATGTTTCTTTTGTATTTTCCAGTGCTTGTTGCGGAGTTTCTCCCTTAAAAATGTGCACGTAATCAAGTATTGAATAGTTCATGTGGTCAGCTCCTGTTTAACGGCCTTTAGTCCCATTGCAATGCTTAAAGCAGTCTCGCTGAACATGCCCACAAACCCGACGATGAGCAGCGATGCCAAGATAGCACGCGTATTATAGATTTTCTTCAATTTTCTCTCTCCCAGTAACCTCATTAACTTAATAACGGTTTATTTTTTTGCAAAACCCTGTTTGTTTAAGTATTCACGCATGAATGGCAGTTTACTTCTTTCTAGATGATCTTCGATATGGCCTGTCCATCCTTTTTTTAGTATGCGTATATCTTCAAGTATTCTGCCGCATATTCAAATCTTATTTTGATGAACTTTTTACTAAATTGATTGTTTTTAAATTCAAGAATGAAACAACTATTTAACGCTGGCATAAATAAAAGAAAACTTAAAAATTCGTAGCAAGAAAGAATTCAAAAAAACTCTATATTTATTTAGTCGGCTAAATATTTTTTTTAAGTCATACACTAAAAACTGTCATTTAGATTCCTTACTAAATTTTCTCCATGAAAACAAAAAAATTAGCGGGCTAAATATTAATTTGAAGAAAAATCAGAATAAATTTTTCTCCATTCGAATCATTAATTCTTTTAAAAACAAGCGTTCTTCCGCTGAAATCGAATGCAATAATTTATTTTGCTGCTGTTTCCATCTAAAATCAATCGGTTTCTCTAATTTTCGTCCTTCCTCTGTAAGATAGATTCGCATCACTCTTGCATCTTGTTCATCCCGTTTACGATGTATAAATCCGTTTTGCTCTAATGATTTAACCATATTCGTCACTGTAGGAGGCTCGCATTTTAAATGTTCACATAGTTGCTTCTGAGTAATTCCATCGCCTGATAACAAGCGAAAAATCAAATTATCTTGACCTACATAGAGATTAAGTTCTCTCAAACTTTCGTTATAATCTCGACGCATTCTAGATGAAATTTTATCTAAAGATTGACGAATGTCGCAGTCTATCTGATTCTTCACTGTTAAACCTCCACTACCCAAAATATATTTAGCACGCTAAATTTATCATAAGAGAATTTAGCTGTCAACAAAATTCCTTAGCCTATTAATAAATATCCGCCGCTTGACCGTTCTAAGTGATCTGGAGCGACCGAAAAAGCAAGCATCGCACAGGCTCGAAGCCTTTTGATCCGAAGCTTGAGATAGCCATCAGCTCGAAAAACTGTTTCAGCAGAGAGCTAATCACAGGGCTTCATATCCAAAAAAGAGTAACTCGTAGCTAATTTGTTCTTGTAGTCATACTTTTACGAACGCTTTGAAAAAATTAAATTAATCTTATTATCGTTGAAGATTTTTGTCATTTTATGAAAAGATCAAAGATCTGTTATTTACTTCTAAAAATTTAATTTAACTGTCTGTCGGTTGTTACTTCAAGAAGTAGATTGTATTAGTTTTAAGACATAGCTTGTTGAGAATATTATAAATGACTGAATACTTTGAATTTGATTTTGACTTTAGTTAATAAAAAGCCTAGTATGAAAAAGAACCTTAGGGTTTATTCCTGATTTCTAAGGAGGAATTAAAAAGCCATGAAAATGTTTTTACAAAGTCACTTTCAAAATTAATTAACTCTCTCAAAGTATTGTTTTTATAATGTTACTTTACTATTTGCAATACTACATTTGAGGGAGTTTTAAAAATGAATGATAAAAGAATAAATACTACAGCTGAAACAACATTGAATTTGCTCTTAGAAAAAGCCCACGAATTGCGTGAAGAAGGGCGTGCTAAGCAAGACCCAGAAATTCTGAAAGAAGCACGTTCTCTTCTTTTAGAAATGGTCACTACCTATCCAGATCACGCTGAGGTAAATTACCAGACTGGAATGGTTCACGATAATTCCGGATATCCGAATGAAGCTATCCCTTATTATGTAAAGGCAATTGACCAAGGTCTTACAGGAGCAGATCTGCAAAGATGTTTGCTTGGTCTTGGCAGTACCTACCGTTCTTTAGGTTACTATCAAGAAGCGGTTGAAACTTTACATCGAGGTGTAACAGAGTTTCCTGAACACCGTGGTCTTCAAATCTTTTATTCAATGGCTCTGTATAATGCAAAAGATTACAAACAGGCTATGGAGATTGTTTTGGCTAATCTAATGGAAACGACTTCTGATGAACATCTTCAATACTTCAAAAGAGGGATCTCTTACTACGCTCAACACCTTGATGAAACTTGGTAAATTTTTATCGTTTTAAAATTAAGCTTGATGCACAGCCAAACGATGATCGGTAGTTCAAAACCAAAAACCAGTAACCTTTTATAAGGTTATTGGTTTTTTTGTATGACTTTTGATTTAAAAAAGCTATTTTACACAACATTAATGAATTAAAGGATTACGGCAATCACGTAGAAAGTATCCTGATTTCGCAGCTTCTTTGGCATCGGTGAATAAATCTTGAGCTGGTGCAGGTAACTTACAACCATTAGGATAAGCATATTTGATACCTGAATCAGGATCAGTCGTTCCTAACCATGAAGTCTTTTTCACCAATCGTCCTCCGCCAAGCGCATAATTGTTATAATAACCGCTTCCTGTCGGAATCCCCTGCAAAAAAGAAACAATACCGATATCGTTAATACTATTGTTCCATTCCTCTTGCGATATCGTTGGTAATGTAAATGTATAAGAAATCCCATAACGAGAAGCATATTCATTGTGTTTATTGATATAGTAAGCCAAATCTTTTTGAATTGAACTCACTATCGCTGTACGTCTCACTTGCTCAAATGTATTGATCTGATCTAAAAGCGCTATATTCGTCTGATCCGCTAACTGCTCTGCTTCTCCATCTAACATTTTTCCTGTACTGGCTTCGACAACATGCACATAATGATCTAGCGTAAATTGGATACTATTGCCTTGTGCATCAGAATACGCATATGGCTTTTTCGGGTGCCAGATATGTCTAGCATTAGGCAATCCATCACTTCCTGTATAATCTTCAGTCGCATAGATGTAATAACCATCATAATCAATCACTACGATTGCAGGGATATAGTGCAGTAGATTTTGCTGTGCAGACTCATCTCCACGAATACCAAAATTCAAATACAATGTATTCAAAAATGTATGTAATGCTAACTCTTTATCTGCTCGAAAAAACTTTTCTGAAGAGTATCCCGCTTCATATTGTTGCTGCTCATTCGTACTCATCACCTGACCTGCATCTTGAGCAGCTGTACGAAGTGCTGTAGTATACGAAATTTGTAGACTCGATGCTTGCGCCTGTTCGTCAGTATGTAAGCCACTCAGCCAAAATAGCGGAAAGAAAATAATAACAAACAAAATAGCAAAATCAGTAATCTTCATTCAGCACCATGCCTCCATAACGTGCAAGTACAGCAGAACGATTCTGATTTCCTTCGATCCCTAACATTCCGCGCAATATCGCTGCCATTGTTCGATTCGTACTTTCTACTTTCACTGTAAAATAATCTCCATTTTGTAAACGATATTGTCTGCTTTGATCGTCTTTGGGTGTGCTGTTATCTGGATACAATACAGGCATGATAGCATTCTCATAGTATCCCTCATACACAGTTGTAAATTTATTTTGAAAAGTATTTACGTTCGCTGGATCTGTATATTCAGGATGATATGTTTTGTGTAAATGTTCGATTTGAATAGTATACTCATTGCCTGTTGTATTAATTTCACGCGTGAAATCATTATACATAGTAGGTGTTACGTATCCTTTGGTGCGTACAGCATCTGTAAATTGAACAACTGCATTATAAACTATCATCTGAGAAAGATCGTCTTGTCGCTCTGCCGCTTGCATCGTAGGAAATACATATAATAAAGCTACCGCAAGAAAAGCGGCAAATACTTTGGACATCGAATTCATAGCGTTCTCCTTGATCGTTCTGTGGTATAGCACTATGGGCTACTACATTATATTGATTAGCTAAATAGAATAGTAACCACTTCACCTTGTGGATTCGTCTGGTAAGTCACTTGATACTTGCGATTGACTTCTATTCTCAGTAATGCAGATGGTTCAGGTTTTACAGCATGAGGATAAAGCACATGATCGATTTGCATATCTACACCGATCTCTTGAATCTGAGCAATCGATTGTCTGACCTGTGCGCCTGTATACGTCAACGGTTCTGAAATGCCTATATACTGCTGAACGCTTTGCTTTTGTCCTTGCATCACAGGTTCTGATAATTGATTTACTTTCTGAATACCACCACTTAGATAAAGCGCCGCAAGGCAAGCTGTTCCGAACAAAAATAATTGAACAGCGAGCCACAGCATACTTTTTGTACTATTATCCATCGATTAGTCCTTACTGCTGAGTGAAGACAAGACCACGTACAACGTTAGAACGATCTTTAATAATCGCAGCTTTGAATTTACCGCTCGGATTGACATACTCTGGGCTTGATTCTGTCATCGTATTATTCATATCACCATTAGCTTTAGCTGTTACAGATCCATAAGAATCTGAAGTTAATTCTCCACTTGTGTTTAAAGTATTACCGTACCATTGACCATTTGAACCTTTGTTTTTACCCGTTGTTACCTGAACACCAAATTGTTCTTTACCGCTAAATTTACGTAAAGCATTGGTTACTTGAGAACCACTGATAGTTGTACCATCATAGACTGTATAAGACGCTTGAGATAATTCAGTTTGGATATCAGCAAAGTTATTTTGTGCCGTTTTGGTAGCTTCTTGAGCAGAAATAAATAAGATTACTACAATCGTTATCAAAGCGATCGTTAAAAATATTCCTGCGGCTACTTTTAAAGCGGTTGAAGCATTATTCATTGTAAAATCCCCCGTTATTTGTTTTGTAGTTTATCAGTTTTAACGTGTATCCATAGCTATATTCTTTGAATCTGATCATAATAGACTTCCATCTGACTAAAGCTCATACCTATCAGTGGTAAGACTAGATAAAGGAATATCAGAGCATACATCGGAGTAAAACCGATCATTTTGCCCCATGTTGCTTTTGTTTCGATCATTTTTTCGTATTCTTGACGACGTTGTTCAAAGTAATAGGACATATCACTTTCAAGATCATCAAATGCTTGCGGAATCGGAATTTTGTCTACTGCCAGATGTAGTTTGTCTACTAGCTTGCCGAATTCAGGAAACGATACTTCGTCTTTCAACTGCTCTAGCGCATCTTCAGGCCCATGCTCATAATGCAGTAAACATTTCTGTAGTGGCAATTTAAAGATCACAGCAAATCGATTCATCCATTCTAAAATCACTTCCACAGACATACGATCCATTCCACTTAGCATAGAGATCACTGTATGGAATTGGTACACTTCATGCTTCATATCCATACTGCGTGCTTTTTTCTGGAAATAAAGCATCCATACAGGCACTTGATAAGCAATAAAAGCAGTGAGTAAAGCAATCAGTAATTCCCACCAGCGAAAATACTCGGTATCGTATGCTTTGAGCTTGAGCAAAATTCGATCAGTTGTCGTATTGATCTGCTCCTGATCTCGAAATTTTCCCGAATTGTTCACTTGTGTAGCGATCTGTTCGTACGTCGCTTTACTGGACAATCCAACAGACATCATAATTTGACGATCCAAAGTTGCTAATTCTTCTGCATTTTTTTGCTCATCTATAGACATAGAACCAAATAACATATCGTTTTTGACAGGTGCATACAGAATCATTTCTTTAGCTTGTTGATGCAGAATAATTCCTGCTGACAATGTAATGCCAAAGCATAAAATACAAAGTACTAATCTGCGTACTTGCAACCATTCCACTGTGATACGAGCATTGACATCATTCAGTAATTTGTCTAAACGATACTTATGAAGTGGATTTTCTCCGGCTGAAGCTAGAAAAACAATTTTGCTGAACCATTTCCATTTCAACAACACTTGCTCCCAGGAACGATAATCTTTGCCTGCTCGATAAGTCGTTTCATCGTAAGTTTGTAATTTTTGCAGTAACAGATAACTGATCAGAATAAGGATAAAAATAAAAATTCGTGCGATAAATCCTAATTTACTGGTATAAAAATCATCCATTGCTGGAAAGTTACTACGTGCCCACTGTTCAATCGGATTGGTAAAAAAGATCGGTACAAGCACGATAATATTTAGACTTTTGAGCAGATAATCCAGCTTATCGCGTCGTAAAATTTCTAAATGGATCTCTTTGGTCAGATTACTGAGTCCTCTAAGATACATCGATCCGTCTTGCCTTACTTTATCTCCGTATTCCATCACCATACCGGATATACCCGCAAAAGCTTTGAGAAAGCGATTAGGCGCTGTCTCGTAATATTGCTCTAATCGTTCTTCGGGATGTTGGTCGGTTAATGCTTCTACAATCAAATTAGCATGTAGAGCAATTTCAGGAGCAGCATATTCCGCTGCTTCGTACAACGATTCATCGACCATGCCATGACGATGATAATGATGTCTAACATCAGCTAACAGATCAACCATTTGACGCAACAATCTTCGTTCTAATCGACCTGCATAAGCTTCGATAAACATGCTATTTAGTACGACCGCTGCAATACAAAGCATAATAAAGAATAACGGATCAGGATTGCGAATAATTAGGATGACTATTGATCCACCTAATATGCCTATAATCATCCACGTTACTGCCATTGTACGACGACGTAATTCCCATTCTTCATAAGCATGAATACTGGTTAGTCGTTTACGAATACGTAGAACATAATGACCTAGAAGCGGAATTTTCATCGCAACCATATAGGATTGTTGCAACGTTTGATAATGCCATGCTTGCCATTTTTTACGTAGATCCTGATTTTTTTCAGAAGGCATCATTGCTGTCAGATGTCGACTACGATTGTTTTGTATCCGATAAAGTAATATCACAACTGCCATTCCGACTGCACATATAATCAAGACAGCGATAAGCAAATGCTTGATACTCATACAGCTTGCCCCCAATACGTATTTACAAAACGCTCAAATAAAACACGATCTTGAGTAGTCATTTGCTCTTGCATTTCAATTTGATTTTTTGTGGACATTGGATGAACAGCTACATAGACCCCATTATGATATTCAATAATATTACGTGCGATAAACGTATAACGCTGATTGTGACCTTCTTCTTCGCTTAAATCTGCTACCGGCACACACTCGGTGATCCGTTCGATATAACGTTGACCTTCAGCATCTCTTTTTAAATGAATATCAAAGTTAATAACACTGACCACTTGCTCTTCGGCGATTACTTCATTTTGAAAAACACCTGTTTTGAGTAGTGAGTTACGTAAAGAATAGATCAGATCGCGAAACGTTTTCGCATGATGGGTGAAAATAGTGAACAAACTGGCAACCTGTGCCATCTGAATCATCCAGGCAGCTACTTCATCTGTAGCAACCTCTCCCAAAATATTAACTGTTCCATCGGTTTTCTTTTGAACATCAAGCCCTTGTTGACCTGATACATTCTCTGTTTCACGAAAGCTCAAAATATTACGACGACTATAGATTTCACGTAAATGAAGCTCTGATGCCATCTCTTGTACCCTTAACGTATAAGAAGCGTAAATATGTTTTACCAGTGCCATTAACAATGTTGTTTTACCGGAACCTTGAGCACCTGTAATCGAAGTAATACGTGCTCCTTTCATTAAGTAAACCAGCATTTCAATGACCATTGCAGATTGATCTCCACGAATCAGTTGTTCCAACGTAGCATTTTGCACATCGAACTTACGGACAAAAAATGCCCATGATTCGGCAAAAGGAGGACGCACCACAACGATCCGAGATCCATCTTTCATTTCATTCACTTTATAACCATTGGCTTCTGACAATTGTCCGGGATGATTGTATTTGTAAATATTTTGACAGACCCGTTTTAATTCACGTACAGAACCAAAGCTGAGAAACGACAAATGAATCGATTTTCCTTTATAAAATAGCCATACACTTTCCCATCCTTTGGCAGGTGGTTCTGTTACTTGGTCTTTAGGGTTGGGCATATAACGTGGTGTTAATTGGCCGGAATCTTCAAGTACACCACTTACCCCACCGCTGACGCCATCGACCCGTTGATCTCTAATTTCATCAATTACAGAGAATCCTTTATAATGCTGATAGACTTTTTGGGTCACGATATCTAGCTTTTCTTCAAAAGTTAAGGATCGGTATTCTTGTCTGAAAATTTGCTGTATATCATGCTCTGTAATTGCATAAGACAAACTGTCTCCATCCGTCTCGATTAACTTAGGCGCTGCAAGATCATATGTATCGATCAATATCGATAATCCATCACGTCCATATTCGCTAATGTAGCGATATAACAAAATATCAAACTGTTCGCCTATAGTTAGGCGCTCTTCTTGATCAAACGGAATAATCTGATTAATATTAGTTTCGTTAAGCCCGTATCCTTTGTGCAATAGACCTGCGATAAAGTCTTTCACATAACGCTTATCCATCACATCTCCAGATATACATCCTTTTAACGCTTGACGTAATTCAGTACGTTTTGCTATTCTGCGTCGGTACTCTTCTTCATTCAGACCATAATCGGATAGACGGCTATGGCTCATATCATGCAATTGATCTTTGACGTATTGAATCAATGCAGACAATGTATGCTCTTGACTGTGATTAATAGCAATATCGTTACCTGCAAGGGCTGCGCGACGATGACGTGCAAATAATAACAGACCAAGAATCAGCAACACGATAATAATCAAAGTCATATTGATCCCATTTTCAAATAGCATGCAGCTTCCCCTCTCCAAGCCGCTTATGATCATGCCCTTCATTTAACTGTGTCAGTATATGTTCTGTTAACATCGTCGTCTGCTTAAACAACTCTGTATATTTACGCGGCTGCGTTACGCCAAGATTACGACGCACAAATGAGAGTAATGTTTGTGCATTCCATGCATCTCTAAATTGAGCATCATTTTCTATCGCAAATAGAGGTTGCTTTAAGCCAAATTTGCGACGAATATTAGCAACCGCACATTTGGAATCAGAGTCATAAGCTCCTAGAACTGTTGTCCATGGCTGTTGATGGATATTCCCCCACTGATTAGCAGTATTAAAAAAGGATTCTAAATGATTAATATTCTGGCTCATATTCACAACTATGCTATCTGCTTGCTTTAATAATTCCACTTTGTCCATACCTGACCCTACATCTACTATCACAAGATCATAATACTCATTAGCAATATTTAAAATGTCTTGCCAATCTGAACCTTCTTCCACAGACGAAGAATGGGATGCAACCATAGTTCCTGGTAGCAGATCTAACCGATCTTTCAATAATGGGATTGTATAATCCGAGATATTATTTTTGTTAAGCTTACGTGAAGATAACAATCTACGCACACTATCAATGCCAATATCTGATTCTTGATAAGCAGTCGATACGATAGTTCCTTGTGCCATTAATCCACTTTCTATACTTTCACCTTGAGCTTGATTATGGCAGACCAATATCCGCAATCGATATTGTAATGCTGCTGTTAATGTCACTAATGCAGTATGTGAAGATGTTCTGCCATGACCTGCTTGTGGGCTCCAAAACATTACTGTACTCATGCTCTTTTCCTTTCTGCTTGTTTCAGCGCTCTTTTGATTTCTTTATTTTCCATGCCACTAATCTGACCTGTTAGTTCACACAATCCTTTTTTGAACAAACGAGATAATGGACGAATACGTAACTTTTCTGCATATTCATTTTCTAGTTTTAAAGCCATATCTGATTCTGTCCATGGAATCGTAATCACTTCTGTATTCCATGCAATATGCAAATGCTCTAAATGGCTACGAATATACTCTGATTCGAGCGAGCAATCTATCGTATGAATAAATGTTAATTGAAATGAGGGTACAAAATTAGCTTTGTCTTGAGCTTGCATCTGCTGATACCATTGCTCAAACCAAGCAATACTTTTGTCGATCGTTAAGCGGTCATAATCGCTCACCCAGACATGCTCTTGCGCCGCTGTCCATTGTTCTCGATTATAAAAAGACAACTGTTCCAAATCACAAAGAATATAATCGTAATGAGTACAATCTTCACCTGTATAGGATAATTGCTGATTAATCTGTTCCAAAGATTCAAAACCTGTTGCCAAATCAAATCCGGCAAATTCAGTGATTGTCTGTATATAATCTGAATTGCTACTGTAATAGCGATAACGATGTTCTAATGTGGCATCGATCAACAATACTTTTTGCCCGGCTGATGTCATCAAAGCACAAAGCGATAACATCAAATCTCGTTTATCGCATAATCCTGTAAATATCCAGGTTTTCAAAAAACTCAATCCCTTCTTGGTGTAAAAGGTTTATTTTATATGATTCTTTCTATTGAGAAGTAAATGCTTCTGATGCGTTGTTTTTGTAAATAGTACTTTCGCTATTAGTAGAATTACTTGTATCTGTTGATGACTGTTCGTTGTTAGAAGTATTATTATCATTATTAGGATTGCTAGTATTCGAACTTACACCACTTGATTGATTATATGATTGTCGTGTAGATATAGCTGATTCGGCTGCGGATTGAGCAGACTGAGCAATATTAAGTCGTTGTTCATCAGATAACGCTTTGAGATCTAATTCTAATTGCTTGCGCACATTATCTAACAGATAACGCTCTGCTGTTCCTACAATATTAGGATCTGCTTTCATTAAATTAAGTACTTCTGCATTTGAAGGATATGTCGGTATAGCTTCTTTTTGTAATTGTGGTTCTACATAACTAACTGCATACAGTGAAGCTTTGTGTAGTAAAGCATCAACGGTTGCACTGGACAATGCTAACATTTCATCTTCTTTTAACGTAGTCCAGATGGTTGGATAATCTAGATTGTTTAATTTCTTTTTGGTTAATACAATATAATCTTGTCCGGTTGGAAATTGAATTCTGATATCAACGGTATCTCCTTTTTTGATATCTGTAGGCATTAAGATAGTATTGAGCTCACGATTACGCATATCATCTGTTGTCGGTTGTTCTTCATAGATCATCGAAGTGGTAATCGGCATATTACGGGTCAAATTAATTTTGGTTGTTTTACCTACAAGCTCATTAACAGTTGGTAATAAATGATCAGGTAAAGATTGCTTTGGTAAATAGATACCGACCAGGTCTTTTTTAGTGATCTCTTTGCCTGCGGTTACTTCTTGTGCCGGTACAAATACGGTGACACGCTCTGTACCTTCTTCTAATGTGCGTATCTGCTGTTCATATCGCGCTCTCAGTTCATTCTGATTATGCTTGAATTGAATACTAGAGTAGATGACATATCCTGCAAAGCAAAGACCGATCACTCCTGCTCCACATAAACCCGCATAAATTAAATGCTTGGTGCGTTGTCTGATTTTAGACAATGTTATAATCTCCTTCATTTTCGCTTTTTAACGTAGACTAAAACGAAACTTTTTTCTTTTGATAGGTGCTGGAATAATACTATTAAAAACACTTTGAAGCGCTGTATCCATCTGTGGATGTTGATCAAAAGGATCAGGTTGCCACGGTAACGCATATACTTGCTGAGTCTCTAATTCTTTGCTTATCCGCTGTGTCACTTCCAATGTAGCTAAAGGCAAACAATACTGCCATTTACTTTGAGGGTGACGTTGCAATTGTTCAGCAAATTTCAAAATATCTTGATACCGCCATTCTGCTCCTGAACCTACAACGATCGGAATATCTGCTCTCAAAAACTCTTCTAGGCGCTCATTGTCTTTGTAACATCCCAAATCAAGTACAAGAAAGCGATAACTTCCACCTAGCAGATTCACCACTTCAGCCCGTGCTGACTCTCGCCAGTAATCTACATGCTGGATTTGAAATTTACGTTCAAGATGGTGTGTGCTTCCTCCTGCAACCGATTGAATTCGTGCAAATGTTCCAGGTATACCATTCATTTCAGCTAAAGCTACGCCACCACCTTGACGTGCCAGATAATGTGCAATCGCTATAGCGGTATGTGTCGTGCCTGTTCCTGATGCTGTACCAATCACTGCTACTACTATTGTAGCTTGCTGTACATGAACAGAACTGGAAAGTGAATTGGGATATATTATAGGTGATGTATTTTCTTGAACAGCTCTACGTAATGCTTCACGAGCTTCAGTAGCATTTTGAAACCGATCTACCGGACGATGTTGTAACATTTTGCGTAATACAGGAATCATGCCACGCGGAAGATCACTTCGGATAAATTTCTCCATACCAGGCATCCATTCGCTATAATGACCTCCTGTAGACAAATAAAGAAGTAATGCTCCTAACCCGTATAGATCTGAACGATTATCTGTCTGCCCACCGCCATACTGTTCTGGAGCTGCAAAGCCGACTGTGCCCAATTTGACCGTATCTTCTGTTTCTTGGGGCTTAAAATTACGTGCAATTCCAAAATCAATTAATCTCATATCTTGCATAGGTGTAACCATTACATTGGAAGGCTTCATATCTCGAAAAACGATAGGTGGCTCTCGATCATGCAAATATTCTAATACTTCGCACAATTGATCTGCACAGCGCATAATAAACGATGCTGTAATCATTTCCGGATACTTTTTAAATTGTTGATCCAGTGTAATACCTTCAATGTAATCCATAACTAAGTATGTAAATCCTTCATCATCAGGCTCAAAAAAATCTACGATTCTTGGTAAAGAAGGATGACTAAGTGTAATTAACATCTGAGCTTCATCTGCAACATTTACAAATTGTGAAGGAGCAGATACGCTTTCTTTAATCGCCCATGATCTTCCGGGTAATTTCAAATCATGAGCCAGATAGACATGGCTCATACCGCCACTCCCTAACTTTTGCTCAATCTGATAGCGATCTCCTAATACCATTCCATAGGTTAATTTGGATGAATGAATCATATATATACCTCCTTGATCGCAGTTTTTTTATTGAGCTTTGTGGTCTCTATACCAAAAAATGCAACAAAAAAGGGAAAGCTTCCGCCACACTGAAAATAACCCTGTTGAGGATTAATTTTTTCAGTGGACGGGATGCTTTCCCTGTCCGTTGCATTTCAATTTGAATTTATTATAAATGATAAAGCCGGGATTTGTAAAGAGTTTTTATAAGACTATTTTCCTACATAGTTCAATATGATCATTTTTGAGCAGCATAAGCATCGCGGTTACGTTGCACTTGTTTCACATGCAATTCTAAATGAGACACACAGATTTTCTCTGCAATCGTACGTGCAGTCAGTGTTCCATCTTCTGTATGCTCACCTGTACGTTCCCAATCTTCATCACGAATCTGTTCTAGAACAGGTGCAAAAGCCCTACGCATCGCGATCAATGCTTGCAGATGATGTTCCATATTAAGCGAACTATACTTTAGATTTTGTGCCCATAAATCTTGATCAAATGCTCTGATGACAGGATTTTCTTCAGCTAAGACTGATTTTAATCGATATTGAAGCATAATTTCTACGTCAAACAAATGAACAACAATTTCATGAATACTCCATGCTTCTGGTGCTGGTTTAAAGTCAATTTCTGCTTCAGGAATCGCGCGAATCTGTTCTACAAAATGCTCCATATCCGGTAAATAACGATAAATTGCGTTTTGCATAAGTACACATCCTTCTCCACATTGATCTTTGTTTGGGGTCTAGCCAAGCATTTTAAGCTATTACATTATCAGTATTTGACCATATAAAGCGTAATCTCATCGCGATTATGGAATAGTTGCTTCGCACGTTGAACTTGCATACGAGCATCTTCAAATGTACTGATGACTTCTTTAATTAAAGCCAATGGCTTTTTGTTCATTAATTTGACGGTTACAATAACGGTTCCACCTGGAACAACAGCATCAAGCATACCGATCACAAGTTTAGCTGTTAATTTAGGGCTCCAACTCATATCGCATACCAGTAGATCAAATTCATTCGGTTTGAATTTGACATCGGCTGCATTTTTTTTCACTACTTTAAGATTAGGAATATTTTGCAGAGAAGGGTCCATTTTAGCTGGATCTACTGCTGTAACTTGTAGTCCTTTATCCAGTAAGAACGAAGTCCAACCTCCAGGAGCTGCTCCTACATCAACGGCAGAACGAAAAGCGGTAAAGTCGATTCCAAATACACGTTCTGCTTCAAGTAATTTGAATTTGGCACGTGAAATTTGTCCTTCTTCTCGTTGAAAACGTACAGCTCCGCCATTCCAATCGGATAGGTTATCAGTTGGCACTGAAATACCTGCATACAGTCGCTCTGCTGTCCAAAATACAGATACCACTTTATCAGCATCCTGCACTGTAAAATCAGACTGCAAGCCCATTAGACGTTCTTCCAGCAAATGACGCAGTTCAGAAGCATTTTCTTCGGGTGTAGCATCTGCTGTTTTGCGAATATGCATTGCTAGTTTGATATCTTTCAATTCATCACGTTTCAATAATAAATGGGCTAATGCATCAAATGGATGTTGTTCAGAATCAATTTGATCCAGTACCAGATCATAATGAACCGGTTGAATATGACGTAAGAACATAGGTGGTTCTGCTAATAAGCGTTGTACGACTTGCTCTGTAGCCACAGGTAACGTTAATAAAAGGACTTCAGCAGGAACAAGCACAGAACTTTTAACAGCTCCAAATGCTCTTTTCAATTCTTCCTGTGCATAAGGAGCAAAGCCATGATTCGCTGTTCCGATCCAGCGAGAATCACTTTGTTGCTCTTGCGTATTGTTTTCTTGGTCATTCATGAGTTAATGTTCAGCCTCCAATAATTTATGCAATTGCACTACGGATATGTTCAAGTATACGCGGAACAGATTCCATGCGGTATAAAAAACGTGGAGTTTTTTCTCTCCACGCTTCAAATACGATCAGACACGGTATGCTGCTAATTTCGTAAGCTTGTACAAATGTAGGTGCAAAATTAACATTTAATGCATATACCGTATGTTCTGGTAAAAGTGGCAACGTGATTTCTAGCATCCGTCGTCCCATTTTACAAGTACCACAAAGTGGTGTGTACGCATATATCGCAATTGCTTGTCCTGATGTAGTTGCCATCTCTAGTGCTTGCTGTTCTGTTAGTTCTTCAATCATTGCACTCACCCTTGCCCTTTGGAAGACTGGTTAGCAATATCGTTCAGAACCTCAGCAGGCATAGCACCATCATGCAAAATGACATGTTCAGGTTTTGCTTGATATAACAGTTCATACATTCGTTTGCGACCAGACATGCTTGACGTATGCAGATAAATCTCGTTTGCAAATAGACCTTCATGCACCATTGCTTTGACTACATCGGTGCCATCCATTTGCCCAAAACCAATCTCATGATCAAGCGAAAGAATATTGACTTCACTTTCTCTCAGCATCATCAGACATTCTTCACCATCTCTAGCTAGAGCAAAACCTTTGGGGCAAGGACGATAATCATCCAAATAAAGATTGATCATAAAGATTGCCTCCTCGGTTTATATGAATTGATATTACTTTTCAAATTGTGTAGCTGGACAATAATACGCTTTTTTGCCAGACACTTCGGTTTTGACAATCAAATCTTTCGCAGAACGTACAGAAGGTTCACCTTCACGCTCATATACACGACGCAGCGCATGGAATCCACC
Source organism: Paenibacillus sp. KACC 21273 (assembly GCF_028736095.1). Lineage (NCBI taxonomy): Bacteria > Bacillati > Bacillota > Bacilli > Caryophanales > Paenibacillaceae > Paenibacillus > Paenibacillus sp. KACC 21273. The sequence continues at coordinate 2,258,712 of NZ_CP117876.1, read as the reverse complement.
TGTTAATGAATCTGTTACTGTTAGCGGTTGTCCTACCAAATGTCCACCGGTCTGAATAGCTTCTTCCAATACATTTTGCATAGCAAAGTACAAGCGGGATAATGCTTCTTCATCCAATTCTTGTACTTTAGCAGAAGGCAATAGACCTGCTGTAAAAGCTATCTCATCTGCATAGTAACTTCCAATCCCTGCAACTAGATTCTGGTTCGTTAGCGCTGTTTTGAGCGAACTACGACGACCTTTGTATAATTTGATAAATAGTTCTTCTGTTAATTTGCGATCTGTAGCTTCCAATCCTAGTTCGTTCAACTTCGCTCCTGCTTCTTTGGCAGTATAGACGTAGAACATTCCTTGACGAGCACCTGTAAAGTAAAGCGAGTTATGATCTTCAAATTGAATTTCAACATCTGCTACACGATCAGCATTTTCTTTGGTTTTGCCATAAAATAAAGAACCACCTGCTGCAATGCTTAACAGCAAACGTTGTCCATTGTTCGTATGCAGATTTAAATATTTACCGCGACGCTCAATAAAAGCAATACGTTCGCCTACGATTTGACGATTTACTTGCTCGGATTCCAAGTTAACAGCTTTGGCACGTTTTACCTCAATTTGAGTAATCGGCACATTTAAAATGTAATTGCTTAATTGCACTTTATAATTTTCTAATTCTGGCAATTCTGGCATAAGAATTCTTCCTCTCTCTATATCAATTAATGGGATGATGAATACAATCCAAGAGCCGAGCTTACTTCGGCAAGATCTTGACATATGATATCTGCTTTGACCCCTGCTTTGGCTTCATGTGTAGACATATTATCTGTTGTTGTAATACCGCTTAATACCAGCACTGTCACACAACCAGCAGCAGCCCCAGCAGCAATATCAGTCAATAGATTATCGCCTACTACAATAGCATCCTTTGCAGGTAACCCTAAGCGTTCTAATGCATATTCCATCAAAATGGCTGATGGTTTGCCGATCACAACAGGTTCTGTCCCTGTTGCAGCAACAATAGAAGCACCAATCGTACCTGCTCCTGGCAACAAACCATCATGTGAAGGAAGCTGAAGGTCGGGATTAGTTAGAACAAATGTAGACCCACCTGCAATCAGGCGCAATGCCTTTGTCAGCTTTTCATATGTAAATTGACGATCGATCCCTTGCAGGACATAATCGGGCTGTTCCTCTGTTAATTGTAACCCGTGTTCTGTTACCGCTTGCTTCAATCCTTCTTCTCCGATGACATATACACTCGACGCAGGCGATTGCTGTGCAATATAATAAGCAGCTGCCATTGCAGAAGTGCATACTTGTTCAGCAGTAGCAGGAATACCTAAATGAGTCAGATGATCTGCCACTCCTTGCGGTGTACGAGAAGAGTTATTTGTAACAAATAAATAAGGAATCTGCTTGGACTGTAATTCTTGAATCCAAGCACTGGCTCCTTCAATAACGGTATCGCCATGATACAATGTACCGTCCAGATCAATCAGTAATCCTTTACGATTTGTTGTCATATAGACACCCTTTCTATCACTCACAATCTTCATTGTAAAAAAAGTTGCGGCATAAGGCAAACGGTATCCTTATATCGCCGCAACCAAAATGCTTTAAACCGACTTCGAAGTGATCGGAAATAACACATGTTCTTCTGCCAATAATGTATTTTCAAATATACTTTTGGCTTCAAGCAACAACGGTTCAAGCTGTTCACGATCTTTATAACGGGAACTAAAATGAGTCAAGATCAATTCATGTACATTCGCGTCTTTAGCCGCATGAGCTGCTTGTAAAGTCGTACTGTGATAATAATTGTGAGCGGTCTCTTCCATATCTTGCAAAAACGTAGCTTCATGCACCAGAACATCAGCATCTTGCGCTAATACACCTACATTTGGACAAGGTCTTGTATCTCCCAAAATCGTAATGATTTTTCCTTTTTTCGGCTTGCCTACCACCTGATGAGAATGTAATGTTTGTCCATCTTCTAATTTGATACTGCCTCCATTTTTTAATTTTCCATATAGAGGGCCTGGCTTAATGCCATGATGTTTCAGTACTTCAAAATTCAATTGTCCGGGACGATCTTTTTCAATAATACGATATCCATAACTATCGATACGGTGTTCTAATAACGCTGATTCTACACGAAACATATCGTCTTCAAAAACGACGCCACCTTCGTGTTCAACGATATTCAGTTCATATTCAATACGTGATTGACTGAGTTCTAGAGAAGTTCGAATATACCGTTCTAATCCGACAGGACCATATACCGTAAGCGGTGTGACTCCTCCTTGATAAGCACGACTCGATAATAGCCCGGGTAGACCAAATAAATGATCTCCATGCAAATGAGTAATAAAAATCTTTTCTAATTTACTTAATTTGAGCAAAGAACGTAACACTTGATGCTGTGTACCTTCTCCACAATCAAATAACCATAATGCGCGGCGTTCTTCATACATTCGTAATCCAATAGAGGTCACATTACGCTGAAGTGTAGGAACGCCTGCATTGGTTCCCAAAAAGTACAATTCCATCTCTCTCTACCTTCTTTCTGTATTCGCCAGGTTCCGTAACAAAAATCCCCCGATTTATCGGAGGATTCTGCAATGATGATACATAATGCAATACAATCTATAGTTATGCTTTATCTACATTAAAATAACGAGCTTGAGGATGACTAAATACCATAGCTGATACTGAAGCTTCCGGTTCCATCATAAATCCTTCGGTTAATTCGACACCGATATCTTCAGGCTTTAACAAAGCAAACAAAGGGCCTTGATCTTCTAAATCAGGGCAAGCCGGATAACCAAATGATACTCGAATCCCTTGATAACGTGCTCCTAAGCGCTGTTTCATCGTCATCGTCGCCGGATCAGAGAATCCCCAACTATCACGCATCATATGGTGAACACGTTCTGCAAGTCCTTCTGCGGTCTCTAATGCGACTGCTTGAAGAACATGGGAGCGCAGATAATCACCTTTGTCTTTCCACTCTGAAGCCAGTGCACTAATTCCCTGACCAGCAGTAACCACCATAAAGCCTACATAATCCATCATACCACTTTCTACAGACTTCAAAAAGTCAGCTAGACAGAGATAAGGCTCTACTTGTTGGCGCGGGAATGTAAATGTATGCAAAATTCGGCTATGATCTGTTGGATCATATACAATCACATCGTTCCCATTCGATTGAGCCGGGAAAAAGCGATACATCCCATGCGCTTGAATAATATGCTCTGTTAATGCTTTTTGCAATATTTCATCTACGACTGATTTGAGCTGTACTGCCTTCGAATCTTGCTTCGCTAACAATTGCTCTACCGATCCTTTGAGTCCTAGATGATGTCCAAGAAGCATCTGCATATTCACATACGGTAAAATATGACTAAGCGGATAATTACGCAATACATGGCGATCCAGATCAGGTGGAAGATAGATCGGCATATTCGGATCAATATCCGATTTAACTGCGCGAGTTAACACAGGTAATGGTGCTACTTCCACCGCTACCGCTGTATCGATCTCATTTTCAGCCGCCACTTCTGCTTCAATAATCGCTCTCTTTTCAGGATTCATAAGACGGTTGGCAATATCCAGACCATCCATAGCGTCTTTGGCGTATAATACTAAACCTTCATATTCCGGTCGTATCCGGTTCTTGGTGAATTTGCGTGTTAACGCTGCTCCACCTACCATAATAGGAATAGCGATTCCTGCACTACGTAAATCTTGCGCAGTTGTAATCATTTGCTGAGCAGATTTAACCAAAAGACCGGATAGACCTATCGCATCTGCTTTTTCATTGCGATACGCTTCGATAATACGTTCAGGTGGGACTTTGATGCCTAGATTGATAATTTTATAACCATTATTAGATAAAATGATTTCGACGAGATTTTTACCGATATCATGTACATCGCCTTTGACAGTTGCCAGTAAAATCTTACCTTTTACAGACGATTCATTTTTCTCCATAAATTGTTCCAGATAAGCAACAGATGCTTTCATAACCTCGGCACTTTGCAATACTTCAGCTACGATTAGCTCATTATTATTGAATAGTCGTCCTACCTCTTCCATCCCTGCCATCAGCGGGCCATTGATGACTTCGAGTGACGAGTATTTTTGCAATGCTTTTTCCAAATCAGGCAGTAAACCTTCTTTGGTTCCTTCTACCACATAAGAAGCAAGCCGTTCTTCTAACGTAAGATTAGAATCTTGCACTTTCTTTTCTACTTTTTTATTACGAAAAGCAGCTACAAATTCAGCTAATGTAGCATCATTGGTATTATAAAGTAATTCCTCTGCTAAATGACGCTCATGTTCAGGAATAGACGCATACCGTTCTAATTTCTCGGTATTGACGATCGCGTAATCCAGACCTGCTTTGGTGCATTCGTACAAAAATACAGAGTTCAATACTTCACGTCCTGCTTCAGGTAAACCAAACGATATATTACTGATCCCCAAAATTGTATGACAACCTGGAACTTGTTCCTTAATTAAGCGAATACCTTCTATCGTTTCTTTGGCAGAACCAATATACTGTTCATCTCCTGTACCGACAGGAAATACAAGCGGATCAAAAATTAAATCTTCTGTTTTGAGTCCGTATTTGTTCACTAACAATTGTTGCGAACGCTTAGCGACTTCTAACTTATCTTGCGCTGTTATCGCCTGTCCTCGTTCATCAATCGTCCCTACAACTACAGCTGCACCGTATTTATGGATAAGCGGGGTCACATCTTCAAACTTTTCTTCCCCATCTTCAAGGTTAATTGAGTTAATAATTGCTTTCCCTTGCGAATAACGAAGAGCGATATCAATAACAGCTACATCTGTCGTATCGATCATTAATGGAGCTTTAACTTTTTTGACGACTAAATCTAAAAATTTCTCCATATCATACGTTTCATCACGATCGGGATCTTGTACACATACATCGATGACTTGTGCACCATTTTTTACTTGAGCACGAGCGATTTCAGATGCTTCTTCATATTTACCTTCTACAATCAATCGCTTAAATTTACGTGAACCGAGAACATTGGTACGTTCTCCTACCATATAAGGACGATTGTCTTGCTCAATATAAACAGGTTCTATCCCTGACAAAGCAGGTGGATGTGTACCGATCATCGCGCGCGGTGGATATTGAGATAATAATTCATCCATAACACGAATATGATCCGGTGTTGTTCCGCAACAGCCTCCTGCTATATTGAGCCAACCTTGCTCAGCAAAAGCTGCCATTTTGCGTCCTAACGATTCTGGAGATTCATGATAATTCCCATTTTCATCAGGCAAGCCTGCATTGGGATAACAACTAACAGCCGCTCCTGCCATTTCAGACAATGAACGAATATGATCACGCATAAATTCTGGTCCGGTCGCGCAATTCAAGCCTACTGAAATCGGGTTCAAATGTTCTAATGAAATATAAAAAGACTCTATATTTTGTCCGGCAAGCGTTGTACCCATCGGCTCAATTGTACCGGATATCATCAAAGGCAGCTCTATTCCTGTCTGCTTAAACGCATTACGGATACCGATACTACCTGCTTTCACGTTCAGTGTATCTTGCGAGGTTTCTAATAGAAGTACATCTGAGCCGCCTTCTATCAAAGCTACTGCCTGTTCCTGATAACTCTCTACCAGTTCATCGAAAGTGACTCCGCCTGTAACAGACAATGTCTTGGTTGTAGGTCCCATAGCACCTACAACATAACGTGGACGTTCAGCTGTACTGTATTTATCAACAGCTGCTCGGGCAAGCTTAACGGCTGCTAGATTTAATTCACGTGCTTGATCTTGAATATCGTATTCAGCCAGTACTACTGAGGTAGCACCAAATGTATTCGTTTCTATCAAATCTGCACCAGCAGCTAAATATTGCTCATGAATTTCTTGAATAACATCTGGACGTGTTAGAACCAGTATTTCATTACAACCGTCTAGATCATCACTGCCAAAATCGTCTGCCGTTAAATCTCTTTGTTGAATCATCGTCCCCATAGCGCCATCCAAAATCAGAATACGCTGTTCAAGTCTTTCTTGTAGGTCAGGCTTATTCATCTATTCGATCCTCCCCGCAAAACGTTAGGCTTTAGTTTAACAGAAACCTTTTAACTAGAAAAGAATCTTATTTGTGATGTATAAGTGTATTATACTTGTAATTATAAAAGTGAAGATTTTTTATTTAAACTATAAGATGAAGTTTGAATGAAAGTATCGACAAAAAACGCTTTTTCTTTTATAATACAACATAAAAACATTGAAAGAAGGGTAATCCGATGGCTGAAATCAGAATTAGAAATACCAATGAACGAATTGCTGGAGATGACAAGGTTCTGGAGTTTTTGAACAAACATGAGGTTGTATATGAAAAATGGGATGCTTCCAAATTGGCTCCTGAATTGCAAGATAACTTCACACTGACAGATGAGCAAAAACAAGCGGTTTTAGATACGTACGAAGCAGAAATCAAAGACCTTTCAGCACGTCGTGGTTACCGCACATGGGACGTGATCACTTTATCTGAATCTACACCTGATCTGGAAGCTAAATTAGCTAAATTTGAAGAAATTCACACCCATACCGAAGATGAGATTCGTGCGATTGTATCAGGTAATGGTATTTTTATTATCAAAAGCCCTGAGCATGGATACTTTGATGTTGAATTAGAACCAGGTGATGTTATCTCTGTACCTGAGAATACACCTCACTTCTTTACACTGGTTGAAAATCGTAAAATTGTAGCTGTTCGTTTGTTTGTAGAAACAGACGGTTGGATCGCTGTTCCTTTCGAAGACAACTCTTTCCAAAAAGCTTAATGATAGAAATAACAAAATCCCTTACCGATCTACTCGGACAAGGGATTTTTTGTTATGTTTTTAGTTATAGGGCTAAGAACTCATTTGGTGAAAATATAGTTTATGATACCAACTGAGCCGTAATCTGATGAATATCGGTTAAACGTGTAATTTCGTAGTCTGGCTTAATCTCACTATCGTTGACTTTACCATTACGGTTCACCCATACCGACTTGATTCCTGCTGCTAATGCACCTTTGATATCTGTAGTCAGTTTATCTCCGATCATCAACGTTTGCTCTGGCTTCACATCCAATAATTCCAGTGCATGTGCAAAAATCTCTGCATTAGGTTTACCTTTACCAAATGCACCGGATACAACGATCTGATCAAAATAAGGAGCTAACTTGGGTACACCGTCTAACTTCTCTTGTTGTAACGCCGGACAACCATTGGTAAGCAACAATAGCTTGACCTTACCTTGTAATTCATCCAAAATCTGAAATGTCTCTTCATAGATATGCGGACGATTACGTCGTTCTTGTACGAATCGATCAGACAGTTGGAGTGCTAAAGCTTCATCTTCGATCCCCATTGCACTTAGACCTTTACGCCATGATTCTTTGCGATATGTCGGTGCAATCTTCTGCAATTGACGGAATTCAGGTTGTTCGCCTGCGGAAAATTGAGCCCACAAGCCTTCAAACGGATTAATTCCAATCCATTGTGTAAAAGGAAAAGTCTCATAGGATTCATACAGTGCTCTCGCTTCTCGGCGTACTGCTTCTTCCAAAGCTATAGGATCAACACCTGTCGCTCGCTCAGCCACAAGACATGTCTCTGCAAAAGCTTCTTCTATACTGCGTTCATCCCATAATAACGTATCATCTAGATCAAACAAAACCGCTTCAATACTCACTGCCTGTACCTCCTCAACGATCATAATGACTTTAATTATGATAATAGATATTTAGATTAGATAGCATATATAACGATCGATCTCCAAAAAGCTTAAGCTTTTTCTTGAATCGAAATTTTGTGTTGTGCAGCAAATGTGCGTAAATGCTCGCTCATTGCATCTGTATCATAACGGTTTAATGTGCGTGAGAATACCCAGCTTCCACCTTTAGAGCTATGTTCAATCACTACATATCCTTTTTGAAGGCGAATACTTTTTACTTGAGAAGAAGAGATCAGACGATCACGATTAAATTTGGTAGTGATCAATGAATCTCTGCCAATTTTCAAGTACGGTTTGCGGAAATAAAGCATTACGCCAAGTAAAATGTACAAAGCTACAGTAACGATAAAGATCACGCTAAAACCATCAGCTGTTGGATACATAATACCCATCACTGCATAAATAATTCCCAATATAATTAGAGCAGCTGGAAAAACAATGTTTCTTCCTTTATACGCTGTATATTCGGAAATACTGGTTTTGCCACCGATAGAAGATTGACCTTGCTTTCTACGTGCAGCATTAACTTGCTTTGAATTGCGTCGAACTTGCCTTTCCCAGGAACGGGACATACTTTGTTTCCCCCTAATAGATAATGTAAGCCTTACAACAAAAGCAGAAGACTTTGTTCTATCTTATCATGCCAGAACAAGCCCTAAATTTCCATAGCAAAATAGGATGCTCTCTGTAATAACAGCTAGAGCACCCTTCAGTTAGTTCACTTCTTTGTATTTATTAAAGCTGTTACATGATTCTAGTGCTGACTATTTTTTGGTATTATCCGCTTGTTCTGTATCTTCTACAAATTCAATTGTATCTAGTTGTTGACGGAAATTACTGCGAATATTATTTAAGTAAATAGCACGTAACTCGTCACGTTCTACAGTTTCTTCGGCTGTAAGACCTGAACTTTTTTTCTTACGAGCTAATTCATTAATACGTGCAATGAGTGTATCGATATCCATAACTAACCTCCATGTAAGTAATCATCTTGTGACCATCACTAACTTTGACATGTAAAAAAAAGCTTGTCAAGATCAACAGATCTTAACAAACTTTCATCCTATTAATGAGTATATATGCTTATCTAGTAATATCGCTTATACAATAAATATATTTAGAGAACATGTAAATCAATCGTAAGGAATTACGAGAACATCGCCTGCTTGAATCTCACTTGTAGTCAATTGATTCTCACTACGAATCTCAGCGATATAGTCACGTGTATCTGTCTGGGCTGATTTGTATTCACTAGCGATACTCCATAAGCTATCCCCTGAATGAACAACAACTTTTTGTGCAGGACCTTCTACTTTGTCTGCTACTACAAAGTTATGAATTACTCCACCGTATAATAATACACCTGCAAACACAAAACATACCATTAAACGTCCGCCGGATTTCCACTTCACTTTTTGGGCTGTGCTTTGAATAAGATGTAGCGTTTTTTGACGTAATGTTTTTTTGCCTTTAGGTTGAGCTGGTTTACGTATCTTTTGCACATTCGGCAAATATGTCCACTCATCCACTACTACATCTTTGTCCGCTCGTGTGGCATGAATAGCTGCTTGCTGTGATTGTTTCTCCGAATAACTTGTTGATGTATGATGTATATCTGATCCAGATGTATCAATCTGTTGTTCACCATCTTCAGATTGATTGTGGATGCTACGATATGTAGTATATTTTAACATTGTCATCACGCTCCAAACATTTGTTCTTGTTTTCTTAAATTCACTATAACACGAACATATGTTTTACTCAATAGTTTTTTACGAACCTTCGTTCGTGTTTTTTATTGCACCTTTTAGACTATAGATTCTGTCTCTTATACGATGAATAGACTACAAAAAGTAATGAATAACAAAATAAATATACAAATTTTAGAACTTATGTTTGTACGAACGGTAGTTCTATGTTATAATTTTGCCAAACGTTACTAGCATTGGGGTTGATAAGGTATGTCAAAAGTTTCAAGTCGCCAACAGGCCATTTTGGAATTTATCCGAAATGAAGTCAAACTTAAAGGTTACCCGCCATCTGTACGTGAAATTGGTGAAGCTGTAGGTCTTGCTTCTAGTTCTACTGTACATGGTCATCTGGATCGTTTGGAGAAAAAAGGACTGATTCGACGCGACCCGACCAAACCTCGTGCCATCGAGTTGTTGGGTCAAGAAGAGTCTGAAAGTAATATTCTTTTCGCTCAAACGGTATCTCGTGTTCCTATTATTGGAAAAGTAACCGCCGGTGTTCCGATTACAGCTACAGAACATATTGAAGATTACTTCCCTCTACCACAGAATTTTACAGGTGAAGGACAAGTATTTATGCTTTCTGTAGTTGGAGACAGTATGATTGAAGCAGGAATCTATAATGGTGACTACGTAATTGTACGTCAACAACAGACCGCTGATAATGGCGATATTGTTGTAGCCATGACAGAAGACGACGAAGCAACTGTCAAAACGTTCTACAAAGAAAAAGATCATATTCGTCTACAACCAGAAAATCCAATGTATCAGCCACTTCGTCTGACACATGTTACGATTTTGGGTAAAGTTGTAGGATTGTTCCGTAACTTGCACTAAATCACTACTGTACGTTACAGTTCATAGAAGATAGAAAAAGACCGCTACTTTCTAGTAGCGGTCTTTTTTCTTATTTATACGAGAATAATTTAATTTAATTTATTTAGATTCAGAACAATTTCATTATTCTACATATCTCCACAATGCAGTTTTAATTACATGTTCGGCTTCTACTTCACTAAAAGCAACTTCAATCTCTTCTTTGCCTTGTAGAACTTTGTACATCCATACAGGATGCTCTGTTGGATTCAAGTACAATAATTCTACCGCAAGTTTAGGTTTTCCAGAATCATGAGAGCATTTGTATTTGAGATCAGCTTCTCCATAATAATGTTCACGTACATTTTTGTTAACTACAGTTATAGTAATGACAACGAGTGCAATTGTAATAACCAGTTGATTTTCATCTTTCTGAATACTGCAATCTTCTTTAAAATGTTTTTTGATCTCTTCTAAAATGGTAGAAAATTTCATCCATAAATTTTCACAATATTCTAAAAAATGCTCATGAATTTTTAAAGAATATGAAAAAGCTTTTGCGTTCTCTGCTTTCTCTTCCTGTGCACGTATTACCGCAGATTCAATCCAACTCATAATTGCTATCTTCTTTAACTGTAATGACTGAACATATTGAGTACCCAAATTGCAACGTCTTTATCTAACCTTCTACTACTTATTAGATGCCTTTTATACAAGCTGAATACGGTACTTTTTGCTGATATACTTTTAGTTTTTTATTTGATTTCTAACTTCACTCCTCTTATTCATTATGTGATTTCTTCATCATGAGCTAATAATAGGAAATTTATACCTTTTAATTCCAAATAATCACTAAATATCTTATATTTTTAATAGTAAGCTACATTTATCCAAATAGCTTTGTATCCATTAGTTTGGCAAGTAATGCTTTGAAATCTTTACTTTCTGCTTTTTCAGCCAATTGGGCTTCAAGTGTATTGAACTTTTCAGCTAGAAAATAAGCATTTAAAAATACACCTAGATGGTCTTTAGCCACTGCTTCGGCATTATCTTTATCTGATGAATAACTTGAAATGACAGTATACGCAAATTTCTCAGGATCTATTCTCATTTTTGATTTCATCAGGCACTCTCCTTTTCAGTGTTGATTATGCTTGGTTATGCCATACACGCATTTCACCGGATTGTCGGTTAGCCCAGCAATAATAAGGAATAAGTCGTAATGTTGTAGGAGCATACGTGGTAGCTGCTTGAGAAGCATATAATACATCTTCCCACTGCGAAGTAATGATTCTTTTACGTGCCTCTACATCGATCGTACCTATGCCTCCTAGCAACTGTGGATCAAATGTATATTGATAGGTCTGATCTTTATTTAACTGAATTAAATGCAAATGCTCTCCATTATCTACTTCTTCAGCGCAATAAATAAATGGACCACGTCCTATAGCCACTTTGCCAATATCTGCTCTGACTAACGGATGTGCTGTATATTGTTTGATCTCCATCGGTAAAATAAACTCGATCTTGTCATTAGACTGCCATACACGATCAATGTGTAGAAATCCGTTAATGTTTTCCGCTTCTATATGCTCCCCATTGACTATCAATGAATAAGCATCTGCCCAATAAGGCAATCGGAGCGCCAATGTAAAAGCAGTTGGTTGTTCTGTCTGTGTTACAATCGAAACATGACCTTCCCACGGTAAATTCGTTGTTTGTTCAAGCTGTACTTTGTGATGATCTATCTCTAATGTTGCTGTGCTTGTAATAAATAGATTCGTATATATCGCTTTTTGCTCTGATTGAACCATATATATATATTTATGAAGTGAAGTTAATAATCTTGCTAGATTCGGTGGACAGCAAGCACAGCCGAACCATTCGGGGCGTGTAAATTTCACATGACTTTTTCCCGGATCTTTACGGCTGTTCTCTGGACGTACTTCTAACGGATTCACATAGAAAAAATGTTTGCCATCCAGTGCCATACCGCCAATAGCTGTATTATATAATGCTCGCTCTAACACATCGGCATATTCAGAACGTGCTTCATTTTTGAGCATATTAAAAGCAAAGAAAATCAATCCGATCGAAGCACATGTCTCACAGTACATCGTATCATTAGGCAAATCGTAATCCAGTGTAAATGCTTCTCCGTCTACTGTTGATCCTATACCGCCGGTGATATACATACGTTTGGTAATCATATTTTTCCAAAGGAGACGACAAGCTTCTAACATTGCGGTATCGCCTGCTAATAAAGCAACATCTGCCATAGCTGCACACATATAGACAAGTCTAACAGCATGCCCTTCTGCGGTCTGTTGTTCCAAAATCGGTTGATGGGCTTGATAATACTCTAGTGGACGATGACTCATGCCTGCTATAACTGGTTTGGTTCCTGTGTCTTCTGTCTGTTGTCTGGCGAAAAAGGTAGTATCGGTTCCTCGCTCATACAGAAAATAACGACTCAGATTCAGATAACGTTGTTCTTTTGTTAATGAATATAATTTGGTCAACGCCAGCTCTATTTCTTCATGACCGTCGTATCCTTGAATCTGATGTTCTCCTTTGCCAAAAGAAGCATCTATACAATCCGCTAATCGGCAAGCAATCTGGAGCGCTTTTTCATTATGAGTGGATTCATAATAAGCAACTGCTGCTTCGATAAAATGACCTGCACAATACAATTCATGACTTTCAGCCAACTTCTTGAATCTGCGCTCTGGTTCTTCAATAGAGAAGTAAGTATTGAGATAACCATCTTCTTCTTGCGCTAAAGAAATAAGATCAATCACCCCGTCAGCCAATTCTTGTAATTCAGTATCCGCATGAATAGATAATGAGTAAGCCACCGCTTCCAGCCATTTGTATACATCACTGTCCTGAAATACCCAACCATAGTGATTACCTTGCTTCAATCCAGCAGCAATCTTGAAGTTTTCGATAGCATGACTTTTTTCAGACGGAATACTGTTATCATTTCTTTCTTTTTCGATCGTAATATCAGCATTATCATTCAATACATTCCATTGATAAGGAATCATTTCTGTACGGACAAGCTCCCGATAATGAGACCAGAATTGATCTGTAATTGTAAGTGATTGTAAATGTAATGACATCGTATGTCTCTCCTCCTATGGTAGATACTCTATGATCGTCTATAAACCGAATATTTATTTCACTTGAGGTTCAGCATGGTGTTCTTTAATTAACAACTGTCTGCGAATATAACCTTCATTTTTTTCAAAACGTCGATAAAATAACATCGGGATAATTCCCAGTGCAAATACGATAGCAGGCAACCAGATAAACACAAATTGAATACCTGATAATGATTGTGTACTTTGCGCAACGTTAGGCACATAACCGAAAGATGACATAAATTGTGTAGGAATAAATCCTCCTAATCCTGAGCCTGCTTTAATACAAAAAGCACTACCGATTGCTGTTAAAATACCACTTCCACGTAGACCTGACTTCCATTCGCCATAATCGACAGTGTCCGATAACATTGCAAAAGGCATAGAGCAAGCAATACCTGATCCAATACAAGCAATAATCCATCCGACAATCAAAAAGCTAATATGATCTCCTGCAAAAAACAGTACGATTTGTCCCAAAACAGCTAATATAAAGCCAAAAATCATCGTCGAATATTTGTTAGAAAATTTCACGATAAACGGAATTAATACCATACCAATCACTTGAATGACTGAAATTCCGTTAATCAATGGCACTAACTCTTTATGACCGATATTGTATTCAAAGTAATAGACTAATGTAGAGGTACGAATCGTTAAAGCGATCCAGAATAGTAAATTAGCGATTACTAAAATAATCCAGGGCCAGTTACCTTTCATCGCTTTAAAGCTTGATTTGAATGGAATAGTTTTGATCTTTTCGGTATTGATTTCTTTGAGATCAGCAAAAGCAATCAAAAACATAATGATAGATACTATCCCGAATACACAAAGTGTCCAAAAAAATCCTTTCTGATCATTACCTGCTCCAAAAAAAGCGACTAATGGCAAAGTAAATGTGACTGCTGCAAAATTACCAACATTTCCACCTACCATCCGAAATGAGTTCAACACTACTCGCTCATCGGTATTTCTACTCAAATTTGGCAAGATCGAAGTGATCGGTGTTGAAATTCCGGTATAAGCTATCCCTGCTAAAATATAGGTAACCGCTGCATAAACGACTTTCCATGTCCCATCCAAGTTTGGAGTGGTAAACGTCAATACTGTAAATACTGCAAAAGGAAAACATAGCCACAAAAAATAAGGACGACTTTGACCATACTTGGATCGGGTACGATCGACAATAATCCCCCATAGTGGTGCATCTACTGCATCCACTAATCGTGTTACCAACAATAAAGTACCTGCTACTCCAACCGATAAGCCAAATACATCGGTATAAAAATAAAGCAAGTAAGCACCAATAATGCTGTACAACAAATTGCCACCTGTATCTGTGAGCGCATAACTAATTCTGCGATGAAAAGGAACTTTATCATTCAGAAGAGTGGTTTGAGGCTCTGGCGAAGATTGAGGTGTAGACTCCATAATGTAACCTCCTGATTCAATCAAATAGTGATGATTTCTTTATCTAATAGTAAGCGCTTACGAAAAGAAGATAAACTTATGATTTCGTAGGAAAGGTTTCTATTTCCGACTCATTGAGATATTTAAAAAATTAATTATTTTCATATAAAATTGTGCTATACTACCTTCAAAGTGCAGGTTATTCGTAATGAATATGACTAAGGTTAACAAATCCGACTTTTCCTATCCAAAACTGACTTTTCGATAAGGAGTGATTACATATGCTGCTCAAACCGATTTCAAAAATAAATATCGAGCGTCCTCTTGCCTATTTTAAATGTGGACAATTTGTAAGTGATGAAGGCTGGCAACACAAAAAAATGAAACTTGAAAAAGATTACGAAATTATTATTGGCTTAAAAGAAATTGTCTATCTTCAAGTTGGAGAAACACAGTATGAAATTAAGCACGGGGACGTGTTATTGATTAAGCCAGATGTCGAATATTTTGGTTATCAAGCTTCCACAGCAGGAGCTAGCTTTTTTTGGTTACATTTCTTTCCTCGAGATATTACCAAGACAGAATCAGGAGATGAATTTATTAATCATTTGTTTGGTACTATGATTACGGAACAGAAAAATGAGATTAATCCTTATGTATGCTTACCTGACTTCTTTTCATTACCTTATCTCGACAAGCCTATTATCCTGATGAAGCAGATTCTGGATACATCTAATACTTCGTATTACAGCACATATGCTGTCGATTATCTGGTGACTGAACTTATGATCGAATTAACAGATAAGTATCTACAACCTCTTATTCATAATGAACTATTGCACAAAGAATACAATCAGAAGTTTATGCAAATTTTAGAATGGATTCGGGTGAATATTTATCATGATCTTACCGTACAGAAAGTAGCAGATACGTTCTGCTTTAATGCCGATCATTTAACCCGCTTATTCAAAAAAAATCTAGGTATGAGCACTATTCGTTATATTAATACACTCAAGCTCAGTCTGGTCAAAGAATTATTATGCACGACTAATTCTTCGATCAAAGAAATTGCTTATGAACTACATTTTCGAGATGAGAAAT
The DNA here is from genome assembly GCF_028736095.1 of Paenibacillus sp. KACC 21273. Classification (NCBI taxonomy): domain Bacteria; kingdom Bacillati; phylum Bacillota; class Bacilli; order Caryophanales; family Paenibacillaceae; genus Paenibacillus; species Paenibacillus sp. KACC 21273. Next base: position 2,242,700 of record NZ_CP117876.1, on the reverse strand, counting down.
ACATGATGAAGTTATTTAAAAATTACGTTGGCATGACACCTACCCAGTTCCGTGATACGTATACAAATACGTATATCAATACAGTGACTGTAGATCCTGATATTCCTATACCTAAGCATCTTCTTACTGAATAGATAAACAATCACAACAATAAGAATTCACACCAAAAACCTTGCTCTCCTATTCTGTTATCGAATAGGGTGAACAAGGTTTTTGTATGTTGTAATAAAATTATTTCACTTCAATATAATCAAGTTCTGCATAGCTAGTACCTTTTTTAAATACGATTGTATTTTCTCCCTGCTTCAATGTTACAGGAACCGTCATAATTTGGCGTGTACCTACATTTGGTAAATTCGCAATCCAACCTCCTGTTTTTGGATACGTAATAACAGTAGATCCTTGATTGTTTACCGATAGATTGTGAGTCGAGTTTCCTGTTGTTCCATTACCATAACCGATCTCCATATGATACGTTTTACTTGCTGGAGCATAGACTGAGAACGATACAGAACTATCTGGATTATCTATTTTGCCTACAAATTGACGATTAGAAGCAAATGAACTTCTAGATACTGTCGCATCATTAATTTTAGCATCTTCTGCTTCTACTCTTACTTTGAAATCACCTACAGGTTGTAACTGGATATAATCAAGCTCTGCATAACCTGTTTTTCCTTTGCTGAATTTCAAAGTATTACTGCCTGCTTTTAAAGAAACTGAAGTCTGAAGCGTATTGCTATTTCCTTGAGATAACCAACCATCTGTTGTCGGATATTGAATAGTTGTAGACGCTTGATTATTGACACTTAATTCTTGTGTAGATTGAGCGTTTGTACCATTCGCATATCCAATCTTCAGATTATAATTACCAGCTACAGGAGCATTTACTGTAAATTGAACAGAACTATCTTGATTGTCTATCGTACCAACATATTTCCGATTAGAAGCATTCGAGTTGTTAAAAATGTTAGCTGAAACAATAGCTGCATTTTCTGCTTCATAACGACTGATCGATGATTGCTTGCCCGGAGTAATCACCAATCGATAAGCAGAAGATTCTTTTAACTGACTAAGTGGAACAGAAATCTGTCCATTTTCAATTGTAAAATCACCTTCAAATTCATTAGTAGGTTGACTTACTGCGGTATCTACTCCATACCATGGGGTGCTTTCTACTTTGACATGAGCATTACCTGAGAAATACGGTAATGAAGCGAATCCTTTAACCACTATATTTCGATTGCCATTTCCTCCGCCTACGATCACATCTGCTTGTTGTTTGGCATTATTTACACTAGCAATACCATCTAGATCCAAAGCCGTTGGATTAGCAGGTGTAGTCATCGCCATCTGACCGGACATGTCACCATACCATTTGTATAACCACCATGCCCCATTAGCTTCTCCTTTGTCTGTCACAAGGTTGCTTAGACGACCTGGACGGAACCAAAATGCAATATTCGCTGTATCCACATCAGAACGTTCAAATTGAGCGATATACCGCGTCATATTGCCTGGAACTGCTTGTTCCGATACGACTCCATATTCGTTAATACTGATCGGTACATGCTTGATCCCTAGCTCCGTTTCCAAAGCACGATAAGCTTTCATATGATTCGAAATGTACTGCGGTGCAGGGCCATCTAAATATTCACCTTCCGGCGCTCCTAGTTCGTGCCACGATATAATATCGGGTAATACATTATTATCTCTTGCATACGTCAAAAAGTTTCTCAGCCAGCTTTCGTTATAATGAGTAATACTTGGTCCTATGATTTTGGTGTTTTTATCTTTAGCTTTGACTCGCAAATATGTTTTTTTCCAACCTTCGTTAAATGAACCTGCTGCTCCGGTATTCCATGTACCATCGGGTTCATTCCACAATTCATAGCCATATATATTTGTAGCACCTGACTTCAATCTTGCATCTACAATACTATCTACTTTTTGATACCAATCGTCCCAACTTACCCATTGATACGGGAAATTCGGATAAATATCTGGCATCCGTATTGTCACTTGTGCGCCATTCCGTTCAGCGATCGGTGCTACTTTGAGTGCATCGCCAATAGGCGTTGTTTCACCATTAGGCAATTGACCACCATTTGGAGCCATTTGTGTAAACATTTTCGGCTTGGTCGGAGCGATTAGATTGTCTGCGGGTCTACCTTCTTCGGCTAATCCATACAATGAACCAGAAGCTACATGAGTAACCGGTCGATATTGGTTAGCTAGATCTACTGTAAATGTCGCTGGCACTGCTGCTGTAGCGGGTGCAGGTGTAATAGGAAAAACAGTCAGTAAAAGTGCCCCACTTAATAAAACCGCTAACTTTTTCAATTCTCATCACCTTTTCTCATCATATTTTGAAACTAATTCTGCAAAATAGAACGCTTTCAAAATACGGTGGCCACCGTTGGTATCGATTAGATCAAGTTATAACTTACACTATAAGGTTATTGGTTTTCCATTTCTGAGTAAACTCCAAAAAACGTAGGAAGAGTGTAAATTACCGACTTATTGGATAAGATGTGGAGATATGTAGTCTATTAGAAATTATAAAAAAGCGCTTGAATCTATCTTAAGCGCTCTTTTATAACTACACTTTAAAATAAATAATCTAACTGTTTTAAAGAATTTTGGATTTTTATATCTGCTGGTGCAAAGCTGTACTTTGATAAATCTGATAAACTAATCCATTTATATTCGCTGTGATCAATAAGATTAATATTTCCATTAATCCATTTACACCAATAAGCTTTTAGTTTTATAGTTCCTGCTGAATACTTATAAATGCTATCATCATAATGTTGAATAACTTGGATTTTCATATTTAGTTCTTCAAAAATTTCTCTTACTAGACATTCTTCTAAAGTCTCTTTATGCTCCAATTTTCCACCTGGAAACTCCCAAAATCCTTCTTGGCTTCTTCCTGGTCCTCTGCGAGCAATCAAAATTTTACTTTCATGAACAATTAGCGCCGCGGTTACAATTGTAAAAGGAACACCAAAATGAGCTTCTCTATGACAATTCGGACAAATAGCAACCGCATTATCTATTGTATCTTCTCCACCTTCTGCTAATGGAATAAGATGATGCACCTCAAGATATGGTTCATTATTTCTTGCTTTAATAAAAGGAGCCGGTTTAAAGCAAGCCTCACAATTACCATTAGCTCTTTCTAAAACTTCTATAATAACATCAAAATTTCTTTTAAAGGCATTAGTAACCACTTGTATAATTTCTGGTTTTTTGGGAGCATGTAATAATCTTTCTTTACGCTCAGTAACATTTGTATTTAAAGAATACTCTACCCCTTGTTGAGTTTCTCTAATATATTCTATTTCATTTATCGGGTTATCTATTTCTAAAGAATTAATTTTATCTAAAATAAACCACTTAGATCCATCTTCTAAATTACAATCAAAACTATTATATTTATATATGCCATTTAGAGTTAGAATTTTACCGTTTTTTATAAAAACATAAATTGGAATATTATTAGATTTTGAGTTTAGAATAGCAGAATTATATACATATTCATCACTGAATTTTCCATTTTTAGCGTAAAAGTAATATTTTAATTTTTCATTTTCGATTATCCATTCATTTGAATATTTCCCATTAAATAAAGTTGCTTTAATAAAAATGGCTTCTGAATTTCCACTTTTTCCAATCAAATAAATTCCTGATTGATGATTGTACGTTTTTGAGAAAATTGAAATATCCCATGAGGTATAGTTGTTACCAATTACAAAATCACTTAAAACAGTTGTATCTTCCAAATAATTTTCAAAATAAATACAGAATTTAGGATATATACTTTCATATGTTTCAAGTCCTAATTCACTAAATCGCTCATATAAAACTGATTCTTCCGTGCCTAAAGTAGGTATATATTCAAATCTTTTTAAATATTTATATAAATCTCCTATTTTCTTCATGTTTTGAATAGTTGATTTAGAACTTTTTATTTTATCTTTGAATTTTTTATCTAACTCTTCGTGTTCGATAGCAGGGATACTAACCTTCTCTATTACAAAATTAATAGCTTGATTAATTTTCGACATATATAGCACTCCAAAATTATTAAATTTGTCATTTTAATGTATAACGTAGATATAGTTTAATATGTATGTTTGATTTTGTATATGTACTTGAGTAATTCTGAAAAAATCGATTACTCATATAAAAAGGCCTAAATCAAAAAAATTGAACTCAAGATACTTTGAATAAGATTCTATTTTCTAAAAATTATTTTAAAATCAAAAAAGCCCCTAACGCTTTAAGCGCTAAGGGCTTACCTATCTTAATACATCGTCAAGTATTGGTCACGTTCCCATTGGTGCACTTGAGTACGGTACATATCCCACTCAATTTCTTTTAACTCATAGAAATGAGCAAGAGCATGTTCACCAAGTGCAGAGACAACGATCTCGTCACGCAATAATTCGTGCAATGCTTCTTTCAAGTCGCCTGGAAGACTAGGAATACCTTCGTCAATACGCTCGTCTTCAGACATCACATAGATATTACGATCTACTGGTTTTGGCAAGTTCAACTTACGCTCGATACCATCAAGACCTGCTTTCAACATTACCGCTAAAACAAGGTACGGGTTAGCAGTTGGATCTGGATTACGAACTTCGATACGTGTACTCAGACCACGAGAAGCCGGGATACGGATCATCGGGCTACGGTTACTTGCAGACCAAGCTACATAGCAAGGTGCTTCATAACCCGGTACAAGACGTTTGTAAGAGTTCACAGTAGGATTCGTGATAGCAGCCATTGAACGAGCATGCTTCAGAATACCTGCCATATAATAACGTGCTGTTTGGCTTAGACCCAACTCATCACTTTCTTCATAAAAAGCATTTACATCGCCCTGGAACAACGATTGGTGACAGTGCATACCTGATCCATTCATACCAAATAAAGGCTTAGGCATAAATGTAGCATGGAGTCCATGTTGACGAGCGATCGTTTTAACTACTAATTTGAACGTTTGAATTTGATCTGCTGCTTGAAGCGCATTGGTGTATTTGAAATCGATCTCATGTTGCCCTGGAGCCACTTCATGATGAGACGCTTCAACTTCAAAGCCCATTTCTTCAAGTGTAATTACGATCTCACGACGACAGTTTTCACCTAGATCCATAGGAGCTAAGTCAAAATATCCACCCTGATCATTCAATTCGTCTGTAGGGTTACCATTTGCATCAGTACGGAACAAGAAGAATTCAGGCTCTGGTCCTACATTCATTGCTGTAAATCCTAATGCTTCTGCTTCTTTTAGATTGCGCTTCAAAATACCGCGCGGATCTCCTGCGAATGGTGTACCATCTGGCATGTAAACATCACAAATCAGACGTGCTACACGATTCTCTGTTACCCAAGGGAAAATAACCCAAGTGTCTAGATCAGGATACAGATACATATCTGATTCTTCAATACGTACATAACCTTCGATTGAAGAACCATCAAACATCATTTTGTTATCCAATGCTTTTTCCAATTGACTTACTGGAATTTCCACGTTTTTGATTGTGCCCATCAAATCGGTGAATTGCAGGCGGATAAATCGTACATTTTCCTCTTTCGCTATGCGCGAAATGTCTTCTCTTGTATAACTTTTGTAACTCACGCTACCCTCTCCTCTTTACGCTATTTATTTTTTGTTAAAGAATCGGGATAATTCCCCTTGGATAAGCGATACTTGTCCCGGGCGTTTGCCTGTGACAAGCTGCTGCTTAAGCATACGATGAAGTTGGGAATCTGACAATTCCCTACGACGTTCTTCTGTATCTGCTGTGATCACAGTAGCTTCTTCCGATTCTTTCGATACCGGATTCATCACTTGCTTGATACCAGCGATATTCACACCTTTTTCAATCAAAGCTTTAATTTCAAGTAAACGTTCTACATCATTAAAAGAAAATAAACGCTGATTACCTGACGTGCGTGCAGGTACGATCAAATTATGCTGTTCATAATAGCGAATCTGTCTTGCAGACAAATCCGTCAATTTCATAACAATCCCTATAGGGAACAGCGCCATATTTCTCCGAATTTCATCACCCATATATTCATCAACCTTCCACTAATCTATTCACTATTCTGTTACCTATTGTACATATCCTGATATAAAGCGTCAATAACATGTTAACTTAACTTACAATAATTTTATAAAACACTAACATACTCATGATAATAGCACTTTAAATAAGTGATATTTTACAAACTTCTTAAAGAAGTCTTTACTATTTTATATTTGATTGATATTGAAATAGGTTATAGCAAGCCGCGCTCATGCATCGTCTGTAACGCCATTAGTACACCCAGCTTCACATGAGAAAAGGTCAGTCCACCTTGCATGTATCCAATGTAAGGTGCACGAATCGGAGCATCTGCGGATAATTCTAGACTGCCACCTTGAATAAATGTACCTGCCGCCATAATGACTGGATGATCATACCCTGGCATATCCCACGGTTCTGGTACTACATGGCTGTCTACCGCGGCTGCACGCTGAATACCCTGTACAAAAGCAATCAGTTGATGTTCATCTTTGAAAGAAACGGCTTGAATGAGATCGGTACGTTTCTCCTGCCATGCTGGTTTGCTATTGAATCCAGCCAATTCAAACATAGCCGCCGCATAAATACTTCCTTTGACCGCTTGCCCTACAATCGTAGGAGCCATATATAGCCCTTGATATATACTGCGGGTTGTACCTAACATTGCTCCTACTTCGCCACCGATACCCGGTGCTGTTAGACGGTAAGCTGCCAGATCAACGTACTTTTGCTTACCACAGATATAACCACCTGTTTCCGCTAAGCCTCCACCCGGATTTTTAATCAAAGAACCTGCCATCAAGTCGACTCCAACATCGGTAGGTTCACGAGTTTCTGTAAATTCGCCATAACAGTTATCTACAAAAATAACAGCTTGCGGACAGATTTCACGAATCTGAACAACCATTGCTTCTATGTCTTCTATAGTAAAAGAAGCACGCCAATCGTATCCACGCGAACGCTGAATTCCGATCATTTTGGTTTTACTATGAACAAGCGATTTGACGGTCGCCCAATTGACTTGCCCTGCTTCATCCAAAGCTGCTTCTTGATACGTAATACCAAAATCAGCTAAAGATCCTGTTCCATCTCCCGGCTTGCCAATGACTTTATGTAACGTATCATAAGGTCTACCTGTAATGTAAAGTAATTCATCGCCCGGACGCAAAATACCGAACATTGCTGTCGCAATCGTATGCGTTCCAGAAGCAAAATGAGGTCTCACTAGAGCTGCTTCGCTACCAAATACTTCAGCATATACACTTTCTAAAACTTCCCTACCTCTATCATTGTACGCATAGCCAGTCGAACCTGCAAAGTGATAATCACTAACCCGATATTTTTGAAAAGCTTCTATAACTTTCCATTGGTTGGCATCTACAATCTGATCGACTGCTTGTACTGCTTGTCCGATAAGTTGTTGTGCTTGTTCTGACCATTGTTGAATCTGTGTATCAAAAACTGCCATACCTTGTCTCTCCCCATAGTGATAGCCCGCCGTAATAATCTCTGGCAGGCTTCCACAAATTTATATCTAATTGTTGATTAGCGATAGCATTGACTACCGTTAAGGTCCGAAATCCACAATATAAACATTTAAAATGTAAACTTTCGCGCTTCATATTTTACACGTAACGGTAGGATGAAGGGAAGTCTATTATACAATTGTCGTAATTTTGTCACTTTATTTCATATTCTTGTAAGCGATAACCGTACTTTTCATAGTCGACAGCATTAATTTCGACTTTGATTAATGCATCGTTTTCTTCGTACTCTTGTTCAATTACACTACTAAACTGATAGAGTTGCGAAATAAGATCACCACGTTCTGCCGGAATACGATACGTTTTGATGCCTCCAGCTAATTGATCTTGAATAACATTCAAAATGCGTTCCAGATCACTTTCTTTGTAAGCACTAATGCGCATATGTGTCTCATCATCGGGTAACATTTCTAACTGTTCCGGTGTACACATATCCGTTTTGTTATATAGAACAACATGTTGCTTCGTATCCGAACCTAATTCTTGCAGAAGATCATCGACTACTTTCATATGCTCATCTCTCATCTCTGAAGAAGCATCGACAACGTGTAAAATTAAGTCTGCTTCATTTACTTCTTCAAGTGTTGCTCGGAACGCTGCAATTAGATCATGAGGTAGATTCTGAATAAAACCTACCGTATCGGTTAGTACGACTGTTTTACCACCAGGCAGATCCAAATTACGCGATGTTGGATCTAGCGTAGCAAATAACTGATCCTGAATATACACATCTGCATCGGTTAACTGCTTGAGCAATGTCGATTTCCCTGCATTGGTATAACCGACTAAAGCCACTTGTACAGCTCCAGACTTTTTGCGGCGCTCTCTGTACAATGTACGGTGACGTGTCACTTCTTCAAGCTGGCGCTTCAAGTCAGTAATCCGCGTACGAATATGACGGCGATCCGTCTCTAGCTTGCTTTCACCGGGACCTCTTGTACCAATACCCCCACCTAGACGAGATAAGTTGCTTCCTTGTCCAGATAATCGTGGTAATAGATAGCTATGTTGCGCAAGTTCGACCTGAATAATCCCTTCACGCGTTTTAGCACGTTGAGCAAAGATATCCAGAATCAACTGTGTACGGTCAATAATTTTGGCATCTAAAGCAGCTTCTAAGTTACGTACTTGAGCTCCTGATAATTCCTGGTCAAAAATAACACTATTGGCATCTAAAGAATCCATCAAAATGCGAATTTCTTCTACTTTCCCTTTACCGATAAACCATCTAAAATCAGGTTTTTCTTTATTCTGGATTACCTGTTCTAATACTTCTACCCCTGCTGTTTTGGCAAGGCTTACTAATTCTTGCATCGATCCATCTGCATTCACACCTGCGCGCTTGTCATTCTGAGTAACCAGACTAACTAAAATAGCTCTAGGTTGAATCTCTATTTCTACACCATGAGTTTCGTTTTTCATTTGTATATCCCGCTCCTTGTAATCTTACCTACTTCTTATTGATATATTAAGCTTTATAATGGTCATGTTAACATACTTATCACATTTTTTGATATCAAATCATGAATTACTGTCTTTCCCAAATAGACTTTGCCGGTGCTTGATCGATAAGGTAAACAAAGGAAAAGCATGAGCATCGATCTGTACTAGCAACTTTTGAGCTGTCTGTTGAGCTAATTCATAATCTTGATCTGTAATAATCTGCTTACGTAACGCATCATCTAATTCATCTTCATCGAGCAAAAACACTTGACCGTCTTTCATTACTACAATATCTAAATACAGATCATCAAACCAGGGTACACCTTGATCTGTTAATCCTTGCGTTTTGCAAATATCAATATACCATTCGATAATTTCACGCTTATCATCAAACATTGCAGTGACTACATAGTTCGCATGTTCTGGATAATACTGCATCCACGAATAACCTGCTGCTGCAATACAGAATCGTCGTCCTCCATATATTTTATATAAGGGTTCACGTAAACGATTCATACGGTACAGAGTGACATACCCTGTAAATAAACTATTGTTTACATAGCGTCTAGAGTAATTACGTTGAATCACTCTCCGCCAGTTCGCTCGATCCGCAAATTTACGTTTCATGGAAGTATCCCTTTCCCAACAAAGTAACTTCAGAATAGCATATTTGCGCCACGCACTCAAAAAAAGCCTCCAATTATATCACTGGAGGCTTTTCTGATAACCGATTTAAGGGGTAGACGGTGGTGCAGTCGTCGGTGGTGATGTTGTTCCCTCGGTTGTTCCTGCTGCTGGATCTGTAGTTGTGCCCGGTGTTGTGGTTTCAGGAGTGGCTGGTGTTGTTGTTCCATTTTGACCACCATCTGTACTACCATCCGGTGTTGTTGTTCCTCCATCTGGTGGAACTGTACCTTGATCAGTATTCGGATCTGTTGGTGTTGTGCCTGTGCCTTGATCCGTTCCTGTACCATTGTCTGTACCCGGTACTTCTTCACCTGTTGGTGGAGTCGTCGGTTCACCTTCTGGCGGCACTACACCACCTTCTGGATTTTCTTCTGGTTCAGCAGGGGTCTCTGTTGCTTCATCGACTGTAATCTGAACCGTATCTGACGCATCCGATTGTGATCCATCTTTCATCGTAGCTGTTACATAATACTCATACGTTTGTCCCGGAGCTGCACTGCTATCTTGAGCAGAAGTATCACTTAATCCGCTAGATATCGCGGTAAATTGACCATCTCCGCTACCTTTACGATAAACAGTATACGAGCTAGCATTTTCTAAAGCTTTCCAAGATAAAGCAACCACTTGATTTTCTTTATCATAAGAAGCAGCCATACCGCTTACAGCAGATACTTCCGGTTCCGGTTCTTCTTCCACCGGTTGCTCAACAGGAGCACTTGGTGTAGGAGCTTCAAATTGCTGTACTGGATATCCTTCAAGTGAAGGGCCCATAACCGCTGCAAACATCGCTGCTGCCATTCCACTACTTTCATTCAATAAATGGGTACGGTCTGGCTTGTCATATCCCATCCATACAGCGGCTGTCCACTCTTTGGTATAACCGACAAACCAAGCATCACGGTTCGCACTACTTCTGAATCCTTCGATACCATGCTGAGTTGTACCTGTTTTACCTGCTACCGGACGGTTAATTTGAGCACGTTTACCTGTACCATCATTAACAACGTCTTGCAACATTTGAGTCATTTCATTCGCTGTTTGTTTGCTCATGACTTGCGAAGTATCTGCTTTATTTTTGTAAATTTCATCGCCACCGCTATCGACAATACTTTTCACAGCATAAGCAGGAGTATACGTTCCTCCATCTGCAAATGTACGATACGCTTGTGCCATCTCTAACGTATTGGTTCCTGTGCTTAATCCACCTAGCGCAAGTGCTAAATTGCGATCTTGATCTGTTAACGAGAATCCTACCGATTTGGCAAAAGCAAGCCCTGAATCAATACCAATCTGATTCAGTGTCCATACTGCTGGGATATTAATCGAATCTTGAATCGCTTCATCCATCGTCACTGTAGAAGAATATCCATGCAAGTTCGTTGGACAGTAATTGCCAAAACATTGTTTCTCATTACTTAATAATGAATTAGGATTGAATTTACCTGATTCCAATGCAGGTGCATATGAAATAATAGGTTTGAATGCTGAACCTGGCTGTCTACGGCTAGTCACACGGCTGAAATTACCTGTGTTGTAGTTACGTCCACCGAGTAAAGCTACAATACCTGCGGTATCGTTATTGACGATAACCATTGATCCTTGAACAGGTACATCATCTGAACTTTTTTCAAAGAGGTCGTTATTTTTAAACGAAGTCTCCAAGTTCTGTTGAGCTTTGGCATCCATGGTAGTGTAAATTTTATATCCACCACGGTTCAAATCATCCGATGTTAAACCTGTTACATCTTCTGCTTCTTGCATAGCGTACTCTATAAATGCTTCATAGTTTTTATCTTTATCATTCGCAGAAGAATTGTATTTATAATCCACTGCGGCTGCTTCTTTAGCTTCTGCTTGTGTAATATACCCTTGATCTGCCATCAATTGCAGTACAACACCACGACGTTCTTTCGATAGATCAGGATTCGATTGTGGATTGTAACGTGATGGAGCTTTAGGTAGACCTGCAAGTGTAGCAATTTGCCATACTTTTAATTTGTTCAAGTCTGTTACACCAAAGTACGTTTCTGATGCTTCTTTGATTCCGTAAGCACCTTTACCAAAGAAAATACGATTTAAATATGTCGTAATAATTTCTTCTTTGGTCATTTTGCGTTCTATCGCTAAAGCAATCGATAATTCTGTTGCTTTACGGAAAAACGTTTTGTCATCATTCAAAAATACGTTTTTCGCTAACTGCTGTGTAATCGTACTTCCGCCTTCTACAGCAGAACGTGCTACAACGTCACGAACAGCTGCACGACCGATTGACCAAATATCTACACCCTGATGTTCAAAAAAACGACGATCTTCTGTTGCTACAAAAGCATCGACAAGCAACTTCGGAATTTCATCGTATTGTACAGGGTCACCTGTCCTCACAGAGCGTTCTTGAATCAATGTGCCGTTGCGATCAAAGATTTGTGTAGGGCCGTTAATCGCTAATTTATTAATGTTTTGTTGATAGATTTTTTCTCCACTTACCATAATAAACATGTAACCGGCTAGTGCACAAAATACGCCCAAAGCAGCGACAATAAATAATGTCCAAAATACACGTTTACCTGTTATTTTTTTCTTTTTCTTTTTTGGTGTTGGCTTGGACTGTCCCGGTCTTGTTCTTGTTTCCGGCTTACTTTTGTCACTGCGGGATAGCTGCTGTCTTGGCATTTTTCGTTCTGACTCCCTTTCAGTAAAACAATTTACATCATTTATACAGCAAATGATTTTGAAGTATAGACGTCGTTCTGTGATGCCTAACGCTAGAAAGAAAAGAACAACCTATAGAACAGGTTGTCCGATTCTTTGTCCTATAGTTAGACGATGTTAAAGCATAAAAAGTTTCATTTTAATGTTAGTTGTCGCTTTGATTATCCTGCATTAGGGATACGTTACGTGATGGTGTAAATGTAGATACAGCATGTTTGTAGATCATTTGCTGACGTCCATCGCTATCCACCATAATGGTAAAGTTATCAAAAGCTTTGATCGTACCACGAATTTGAAAACCGTTGACCAGATAAACAGTCACTGGAATATTTTCCTTACGCAATTGATTTAGAAACGTATCTTGAATATTAATAGACTTATTCATTAGCCGTACCCCCAAGTGATTATTAATTCAGCATTGAAAATGCTCAATTCATGTAAGAATGTAATCTCAGTGTAATCAATGTTTTTAGGTTGTTGATGTATATTCCATATCCGCAGGGAATGTTCCTGCTATGATATTATGAACTTCACGGGTATGTTCGTCGCTTCTGTCCACATCGCTAACATCAACCCAATGAATATTATTCATATGACGGAACCAGGAAAGCTGTCTTTTTGCAAAACGACGTGTATCTCTTTTCAGCAGCACCACTGCTTCTTGAAGCGATACATGACCTGCAAGATGAGCAGCAATCTCTTTGTATCCTAGCCCCTGCATTGCGACCATTCCGGGGGTATACCCTTGATTCAAAAGGTTTCTTACCTCTTCAACCAGCCCTTCTTCTAGCATCTGGTCTATACGGGCTTCAATACGTTTATATAGCATTTCCCTATCCATTGTCAAACCTACAAAACATAACTCATAAGGAGATTGCTTATTTTGCCCCGATAATTGATCGGAAAGTTTGACTCCTGTCATATGATACACTTCCAGAGCGCGAATTACGCGTCTTTGGTCATTAGGATGCAATCGTTTGGCAGAAGGTGGATCAATCTCTGCTAGGCGGTCATGGAGCGCTTGAGCGCCATGCTCCTCCGCATACGCCGCCTGTTCCTGACGAAATGCTTCATCAGCTCCATTTTCGCTAAATTCAAATTCGAAACATACTGATTCGATATACAACCCGGTTCCCCCTACAATAAAAGGAAGATTCCCTCTAGCTGTTATCTCTGGAATCAATTTGCGACAACGCTGTTGAAATTCAGCCACTGAAAAGGATTCTTGAGGATCATGAATATTGATCAAGTGATGAGGAATTCCTTGCATTTCTTCCGGTTTGATTTTGGCTGTCCCAATATCCATACCACGGTAGACCTGCATGGAATCACCTGAAATAATTTCGCAGCCAAATGTTTTGGCAATTTCTATACTGATTCCAGTTTTACCAACAGCTGTTGGACCCATTAGGACCAGTAGCCTTGGTTTTTTAACCGTTTGGGTCATGGATAAATCACTCCGTATTCAATTTTTGATGTTTTGCGCTGTATTCGCTTAAATCCAAGCCGTTCATATTCTGGACTATCCCATTTTTCTTTGAGCAGAACAGACTTACGAGCGACTCGAATCGCTTGCTTAACCGCTTCTTCTGTTAACGCATTATGATTGGAAAATCCTCGTAAAGGTGCGATCGCAGCCGACTGATGTACCGCTTCACGAAACATCGGATCGAAATAAATCACATCTACACTTTTATCGGGTTGGTTGCTTAAATACGTCACATGATCTTGCTGAATCACTTCGATTCTACGCATCGCTTCATTAACAGCTTCGAGAGCCGTTACATGACTTCGAAGTCCTTCAGTCAGCAAAGCTGCAAGCGGCATCGAACTTTCTAACGCCACTACTTTTCCCTGCTCACCTGTATAAAGTGAAAATACAAGAGAATCTGATCCTAGTCCTGCTGTACAATCGATCACATGATCTCCAGGCTCTATCAGCGAGTGAGTGATCATCGGGTCTGCTTCCCCTTTGAGCAAGCGTTTGGCTCTAACGTACGCCATGCTAGGGTGAAACTGCATAATAGGCTCACCTGGACGCATAATCCGCACTTCTTGCTCGACCAGTACGATAAAATCAGTCTCATTATAGGTAGAGGCTAGCTTGGGGATAGAGCGCCCTGCACGCTTAATATAAGGAACAGCAAATTCCGCCGCCAGCTTTTGTGCACGCTGGATTGTATAAGTTGCGGCATCATCGCCAGTTGTAATCATCATTCTGTTTTTCTCCATTCCAGCATTTAAAAATACAAATCTACATTCACTTTCGAATGCACTTCCAGATTGTTTAGTATGAGTATATGCATCATACAAATCATTCTAGTTATTGTATGCCATAATACCATAACTCTGCATTACATCACACGTTTGAACATTTTTTCCAGATCATACGAAGAGAAAGAAACCACTATTGGACGTCCATGAGGACATGTATATGGCTGACGACAGGTCGCCAGACGATCCAGTAACGATTGTGCTTCAGCCTCGGTTAGCTTCTGATTGGCTTTGATCGAAGCTTTGCAAGAACATAATGTAGAAGCTTGCTCCCGTAACTTCGCTAGATCAATCGCTCGTTCACTAAGCACCCATTCTGCCATCTCTTCTATAACTTGTTGTTCTTCGCCTTTAGGAAGCCAGTATGGATAAGCGGTTACTCGAAACGTCTGACCACCAAAATGCTCTAAATACACCCCTACCCGCTCAAACCAATGCAATCGGTCTTTCAGCTTATTGGCTTCTGCTAAAGTAAATTCAAGCGTAATTGGCAACAACAGTTCTTGCGATACTTCTTCAGGACGACCAAATTTTTCATAATAAAATTCGTAATTAATTCGTTCATGAGCCGCATGCTGATCAATCAGAAATAATCCTTCGTTATTTTGAGCAACCAGATACGTACCATGATGCTGACCGATCAAAGTCATATCTGGAAATTGCGGAATTTCTGGTTCTTCAGCAGTGCCATATAACAATTCCGCACTAAAATTACGATTGTTATTGTTGTTATAATTGGGTCGTTGTGGTGCTTGTCTTGTAGATGAACTAGCGGTACTTTTGGAAGCTGTTGCATTCGGCTTCTGATATTGCCCTGTGTGACTGTGTTCTTGAATTTGCTCAGCAGGCTGTGTCTGGATCGGAGCCGTATAAGCAGGCGACGCATAAGACGGCTGATCTAAAACAGACGAACTGGCTTTATTAGATGGTGTAGCTTGAACAGGTGGTAACTCTTTTCTGTCTTCCTGTACATGTGGTGCAATAGGTTGTTCCTTTTTCTTATACGTTATATCTTCTTCATTTGAAACAGAAGGAGACTGAATTTTAGATTCTGGTGGTAGATCTGCATCTGTAAATGGCGGAATATAAGGTGCATCCAGATCACCCAATTCGCTTGAACTATGGCTTGGATTATGAGTATTTTGTTGCGGTTCCAAGTATTCCACAGGTGCTTTAGTAAAGTTAAATTGCTCTTGTATAATCGATTCACTATTGCCACGCTTAATTGTCTGCTTGGTTGCATGCGGAATCAAAATTTCTTTACGCAATGTCTGACGAATCGCTTCTTCTACAAACAACATTAATTCGGCTTCTTTACTAAAGCGCACTTCCATTTTGGATGGATGTACATTCACATCTACTAAAGAAGGATGCATCGTTAATTGCAATACAGCTAATGGATACCGATTAATAGGCAATAATGTATGATATGCACGTAAAATCGCTTGATTGACTGCATAATTACGAATATATCGACCATTCACTACAATAGACATCGCATTGCGACTAGATTTGGCAATTTCAGGTCGTCCTATATAACCACCAATCTGATAATCCAGATTTTCACCTTCTAATGGCAATACCATTTTGGCAGCAGAAGTACCATAGACTGCGGCAATCACTTGTAACATATCCCCTGTGCCCGGCGTCTGAAGCAACAGATTACCATTGTGCCGAAACGTAAAAGCAATTTCAGGATGAGCCAGCGACATCCGGTACATAACATCAGAGATATGTCCAAGTTCGGTTTGCACTGTTTTCATATATTTCAATCGTGCCGGTGTGTTATAAAATAATGAATTCACACGAAAATCTGTACCACGCGGCGCCGCTTCATCTTCATTGACTTTGAGTGTGCCACCTTCAATCACTAACCGTCTTCCTGCACCATCATCTGTAGCACTGGATAGCAATTCTACTTTGGATACAGCGGCAATACTCGGTAAAGCTTCACCACGAAAGCCCAGACTTGTAATTTGATATAGATCACGATCATCGGTTAATTTACTTGTGGCATGACGATAAAAGGCAGTCTCACAATCATCTGCGGCGATCCCTTGTCCATTATCTTGTACACGAATATATTCAAGTCCACCTTCGCCAATATGAACATCAATACGACTAGACTTAGCATCTATGGCGTTCTCAACCAATTCTTTTACAACAGAAGCTGGACGTTCTACAACTTCCCCTGCGGCAATCTGATTAGCAATATGTTCATCTAACACACGAATTTGACCCATTTATAATTCCTCCTTCCATCATTTCATTTCGTAATATTTAGCAAAAATGAATGTGGTATCGATCTATACCGATCTATACCATCAACCGTTATTATGAATACGTTGCTTTCACTTTGAGATCGTTCAACAACTGCATAGCCTGTAAAGGAGTCATATTCATAATATCTGTATTTTGAATCAATTCTACGATTTGTTTGGCTACCGGATCTTCTTTGATTATCGTCTGAGTAACTTCTTCTTCATCTCCAAAAATAGACAACTGTACAACATCTTGAGCTTTGGATGTAGCTGGATTGGTAGAATGTCTGCTTGGTGAGACAGACTGTTTATTCAGCGTATTCATTTCTACATCAGATGGTTGATTGGCTGACTCTTGCTTGTGATCAACAGAAAGTATAGAACCTTTTTCAGCAATCTGGACAGAAGAATGATTGCTATTTTCAGCAGAAAACGATGTTTGTGTTTGTTCTTTGGATAACAGTTGAGATTGTGTATCGTTATGTTGTTGCTCTTCTGATCTAGCAGATACCGCTACAGCCGATTGATCTGCTACAACAGTGCTACTCGCCTGCTCCATCCGGCTAAGTATACCATTCGCGCGATCAATAATACTTTCTGGTAAGCCTGCCAGTTGCGCACAATAAATACCATAACTGGTACTAGCTGCACCCGGAACTAATTTGCGTAGAAAATGAACTTTATCTCCGCTTTCTTTTACAGCCATTGAAAAGTTTTGTAGATGCTCTAACGTTTCTTCCAGATGTGCTAATTCATGAAAATGGGTAGACACCAATGCTTTACAGCCGATCTCATGATGCACATATTCGATCACTGCTTGAGCTATAGACATCCCTTCACTGGTTGATGTCCCTCGACCTAATTCATCAATAATGATAAGACTTCGAGGTGTTGCACGCTCGGTCATTACTTGAATATCTGCCATTTCTACCATAAATGTACTTTGTCCACCGATCAGATCATCTGCGGCTCCAATACGGGTAAAAATGCGATCGATCATTGGAATTTCTGCTTGACTTGCAGGTACAAAACATCCAATTTGCGCCATAATAGATACCAAAGCCACTTGACGCATATACGTACTTTTACCAGCCATATTTGGACCTGTAATCAGTAAAATATTAGCTTTAGCTTCTGTGATTTCTGTACTGTTCGATATAAACGATGTATTATTCATTACTGCTTCTACTACAGGATGACGACCTTCTTTGACGATCAGATCATAACGATCTGTCAATACAGGTTTGACAAAAGCACGCTCTGCACTAATCGCGGAAAAAGACTGATAAACGTCGATTTCAGCTACCTTTTCTGCTAACTGTTTAAGCCGCGGAATTTCATTGGCGACTTGAGTTCGCAGATCAGCAAACAATTCATATTCAATATCGACCATTTTTTCTTGAGCTTCCAAAATAAGTGCTTCTTTGGCTTTCAGTTCAGGTGTAACATAACGCTCTGCATTTGCTAACGTCTGCTTGCGCTCATATCTGCCTTCTGGTAAAGCATTTAAGTTAGAACGAGTTACTTCTATATAATAGCCGAAAATTTTGTTATAACCGATTTTGAGCGACTTGATACCTGTTGCTAAGCGCTCTGCTGCTTCAAGTTCAGCAATCCAACGCTTACCATTGACGCTAGCTTCACGTAATTCATCCAGATGAGCATGATAACCTTCGCGGATTAATCCTCCGTCTTTTACCGATACAGGTGGATCATCTACAATCGCTGTACTGATTGCATCGGTTAAGTCTCTACATTCATCCATTAACTGCGCAATTTGTTGCAATGTAGATGAAGAAGAATCTGTACATTGACGACGCAATTCTGGAATTTGAGCAAGTGAGTCACGCAATGCTAACATATCCCGTCCATTTGCTGTTCCAAAAGCAATCCGTCCCACCAAGCGTTCTAGATCATAGATCCCTTTCAATTGAGATCGCAAATCTTCCCGCAAAATCAATCCTTGATGAAGCTTCTCTACCGCTTCTAAACGCTCTTCTACTAATTTACGAGATAATAAGGGCTTATCGATCCAGCGACGAAGCAATCGTCCACCCATCGGCGTCTCTGTACGATCAAGCAACCATAGCAAAGAACCTTTACGAGAACGCTCACGTACCGTCTCTATCAATTCTAGATTACGACGTGTAAATGGATCGAGAATCATATAATGTTCAGGCTCATAAGCACTGATATGTGTTAATTGTCCAAGCGAACGCTTTTGCGTTTCACTTAAATAGCCAATGAGTATAGAAATACACAACTGACGTTCTTCATCCAGTCTTGCCCACGCTGCTTCGCCAAATTGACGACGTGCTAATTCCTCACGTGCTTTGTCCCAAGGTGTATAGAGTACTTTGCGTCCTAGTTGTAGCGCTTGACGATAAGATTCATCAATCAGATCAACTTGTCCAATAATTTCAGACGGTTCATACAATCCTAGTTCATCACGTAACCATTGTTGTGAAGATAAAGCAGATGTCACATGCAGTTCACCTGTAGACAGATCACAAGCTGCTAAAGCCATTTTCCCTTCACGTTCTGTCAAACAGATCATGTAGTTATTCGCTTTGTCGGTTAACCCTTTACTTTCCATCATCGTACCCGGTGTAACGACGCGGATAATTTCACGTTTGACAATTCCTTTGCTTGCGCCTGCATCTTCTACCTGTTCACAGATAGCGACTTTGTATCCTTTTTCAATCAAGCGATGAATATAGTTTTCTGCTGAATGATAAGGTACCCCACACATCGGAATCCGCTCGGGCACACCAGCAGCTTTGCCTGTCAACGTGATCTCTAATTCTTTAGATGCTAGAATCGCATCATCGAAAAATAATTCGTAAAAATCCCCCAATCGGAAAAATAAAAATGCATCTTGTGCTTGTTCTTTTATTTTGAGATATTGCATCATCATCGGTGTATACGTAGTCATGTTTCCCCTCCAAAAAAGCATTCCAGAATATCGTTAAGCATAGATATAACATGCTTGTTTTTATCGAAATATTATCGTACTCATACTTATTGCGATATGCAATCTTTTTTCGAAATGCAAATACCTGTTCGTCTCTTTATTATAACGAAAGAGCTTGAAAAGTGCTACGGATCAAAAAAGAAGTGCAAACCTAATGTTACCGGTTTGCACTTCTTTGGTTGTACTTGTAGTGAATCTTTTATTGTTGTACTTCTGGTTTGTCTGAAGTCAACTCGATTTCAGCTAGTGAATCGTAGCTTCCACCATACGTAATGTCATAATTTTTAACACGTTTGTTTACAGCTTGTACTTCGTAACGATACAAAGTAGGAATAACCGGTGCTTGATCGATCATCAACTGCTGCCATTGATTGTAAATATCTTTACGATATGTCATATCAAATGCTTTAGGAGATACACCTTCTGCAAGCAATTTATCATTTTCTTCACTTACAAAGCGAGAATAGTTGAATGACGCTTTGCTACCGTACAATCCAGCAGGGTTAATGTCTGTACCTGTTCCCCATGCTGCGCCATATACATCGATGTCTGGATCATCTTTTTCAATACGATCATAGAAAGAGTTGAACTCTTGTAGACGACCATCTAGTAATTGAACGTTTAGACCAATATCTTTCCAGTTTTGCAGATAGAATTGAGCACGAGCTTCTGAGATGGTATCTCCACTCATTGCAGCATAGTTAATCGTTAATTTGTTTCCTTTAGGATCTTCGCGCAATCCGTCTCCATCTTTATCTACATAACCAGCTTGATCCAGCAATTGTTTCGCTTTTTCAGGATCATAGTTATATCCTTTAATGCTATCATCATGATATTGTGCAAATGCAGGAATAATCAATGAAGTTGCAGGTGTACGCAGACCGTGATACAACTGTGTACCTACTTGTTCATTATTCAATGCATAACCCATTGCTTGACGTAACTCTTTGTTCGCCATTTTAGCATCCGGGTTCATTACACTTTCACCTTTAGCTTTATCGAATTTACCTAGTTTGAATCCAATATAATCATAAGACATTTCTTGTCTACCCAAGAACTCTACGTTAGTTGGTACATTTTTACCATCATATAGACTGTTAGGGAATGCAGCTAAATCAATATCACCTTTTTTCAAAGATTCAATGACTACATTAGGGTTAACTACTTTAAGATTTACACCAGCTAATTTAGGTGCGCCGTGGAAATAGTCTTTGTTCGCTTCAAATTGTACAGATTCACCTGTAACCATCGCTTTGATTTTGTAAGGACCATAACCGATAGGGTTTTTACGTACTGGATCAGAAGAAGACATGTCTGCTACTGGAATATCTCCAAATACTTTTTTCTCTAAAGGATAAGACCAAAGACCCGATTTTACAGAAGGATCTGCTTCTTTAAAGTCGATTTGTACTTCTTTATCGTTTATGACTTTGATACCTGAGATTGTTTTCGCTTTGCCAGCATGGTAATCTTCCATACCTACAATATTCATAAAGCTTGTATCATAACGCACGCCGTCATAATCTTTGTTACCAATCACTTCAAAAGCAAAAACATAATCTTCTGCTGTAACAGGATTACCATCAGTCCAGTTTAATTTGTCGTCAATTTTTACATTTACAGTTTTGTTATCGTTGGAAAAGCTAATATTAGCAGCTCCACCGTCTTTCACATCAAAGTTCTCATCTGTAGCAAATAAAGAAGGATAGAAGAATTGAATAACTTCAAAATCCGGGTTACCACTGTAGAAAATAGGATTCAAAATACCTTCAAATGGAGTATCCGAAATCAAACCGTAATTCATTGTTCCGCCTGCAATAGCAGCAGCAGTGTTCGTTGTTGCTTTTGGAAACTTACCTGATTCCTTTACACTTTCGCTTGTTGCTGGTGTTTCTTGAGCCGTTGGTGTTGACTTTCCACTTGTACAAGCAGATAGCACCAACACAAATGCAATGAACAGAATAGATACGATTTTCTTCTTTGTATTTCCCAACATAAATCTTCCTCCTTTTTGATGATCGTACTGTAAATTTATTATCCTAATCGCTGTCTAGCATCTGTCGCACGTTTGAGCGCTTGACCGACAAAGTTAATCGCTAGAATAAGTACCAAAATCAGCAGCGATGCTGGTAACCACATCCACCAATAGTTCTGCAAAATATCAGGATCTGTTGCATTACTTACAATCGTACCCAGACTCGGCGTACTCTGTGGCAATCCAAATCCTAGAAAAGATAAACCTGTCTCAATCCCGATATTACCAGCAAGATTCAATGTCATATTTACAATAACGATTGAACTCAGGTTAGGAAGTATACCAAAAGCGATAATCTTCCAGTTGGGTGTACCTAATGTTTTGGAAGCTTGTACATAATCCAATTCTCGTTCAGCAAGGACTTTGGCTCGAATTAGACGAGCTTTACCTACCCAGAGAAAGGCGGTCATAATGAAAATAAATGACCATATATTATATTTAGGTACAATCGTTACAAATACGATAACTAACATTAAAAAAGGAAGTACAAGAATAAAGTCGATAAAACGCATAATAATATTATCTACGATTCCGCCAAAGAAACCTGCAATTAAGCCAATACTCAGACCAATAACAGCAGCAAAAATCGTAATTGCAAAAGCAATCGTAATTGAATTACGTGCTCCTATAACGACCTGTCCAAAAATATCACTACCAGCGCGGTCTGTACCTAACCAGTGATCTGCACTAGGTGGAGCTTTAATAGAAGTCAGATCCACTTTAGTTACAGCTTCTTGGTCGATAAAAAATACAGAACCATAAATAACAATCAAAAATAAAGCTAAAAAGATTAATGAAATCATAGCCATTTTATCTTTGATTAATTCTTTACCTAAAATTGACCAACTTGAAGGCGATTTTTGAATCGTTTCTTCAGGCGCAAATGTTTGAGCTCTCATTCCCATTACAGGCTTCCTCCGTTCTTATTCTGATAGTACATGTCAGATGTATTGTTTTGCATTAGCTTAGCCAATCCGAATGCGTGGATCAACCCAACTCAAAATGATATCCGACAACAATGTACCGATAAGAGCAAGTAAGCCGGAAAGCATAACCAATATGGTGACTACAGAATAATCACGCTGTGTAATGGATTGTAAAAATAGCTGCCCCAATCCTGGATAACCAAAAATAGATTCAATAAATAAGTTTCCAGCCAATACTCCTGTTAAGTCATAACCAAGAAATGCAGCAATAGGAAGTAAAGAGTTACGCAAAATGTGTTTTGAATACACTTTGGATTCTGGAACACCTTTAGAACGAGCTGTTTTGACAAAATCTTTAAGTCTAGTATCGATAACTTCATTACGAAGGTATTGAATCGTTGCTGTAGTACTCACTAGTGCCCCTGCAATAGCAGGTAAAATCAAGTGATAAAACTTATTCGCATAATAGGAACCAGATCCTGGCTCTATACCTACATCTACACTACCACTTGTTGGAAACCAACCTAATTGGAATCCAAAAACGAATAGAATTAACAATGCAAAAATAAATAACGGTGTCGCAAAACTGAGATACGTGTACCCTGTAATCGTTTTGTCTAACAAACTATTCTGATAACGTCCACTCAAAATCCCCAGTGGGATCGAAATCAGATACGTTAATACTAGAATTGCTACACCAAGGTAAAAGGTATTCGCCAAGCGACTGCCAATCAAATCAGCAACGCCTATTTTATGTACATATGACTTTCCCAGATCCCCTTGTACTAAATTTCCTATCCAACGTCCATATTGTTGCCATGCTGGATCATTTAGACCTAATTTCTCCCGTTGTTCTGCTAATACTTGTGGACTGACATTCGGATTCGCTTGCATAGCACCCGTTAAAGCATCGCCCGGCATTGCTTTCGCTAAGAGGAAGATCAGCACGCTCAGTACGAACAATTGGGGAATCATGATCAGAATGCGGCGAAGCGTAAATTTCCACATAATTTAATTTCCCCCCTATGGTAATGCGACTTGATGTGACGAGCTGATCGACTTCAATGCCAATGGCTTGCCCTCTGGGTCTAATAGATTATTCAGATCTTGTTGATATGAAGATAAAATCTGTTGACGTGCTTGTGTGCTTGCTTGACGCTGAGCAGGATCGATATTCGGAATAGCCGATATTAATCGCTTGGTATAAATATGCTGTGGATTCTCATAAATATCTTCTGTATTCCCTTGCTCGACTAAGCGACCACGATACATAATGCCAATCTCATCACACATATGACGCACAATCCCTAAGTCATGACTGATAAATAAATAGGTGAGGTTAAACTCTTTTTGAATTTCTTTCATAAAGTTAAGCACTTGTGCTTGCACCGATACATCAAGCGCAGATACAGGTTCATCTGCAATAATCAGCTTCGGATTCAGTGTTAATGCTCTCGCAATCCCTATCCGTTGACGCTGTCCACCTGAAAATTCATGTGGATATTTAAATGCCGCTTCTGGATTTAGCCCTACTTTTTCAAGTAAATCCTGCACCCGTCTACGCTCTTCTTCTTTGGTCAAATTCTCAAAATTACGCAATGGTTCTGCAATAATATCCAATACGCGTTTTCTACCATTAAGCGAAGAATACGGATCTTGGAAAATCATTTGAATATCACGACGTAATGAATGTTGATTTTTGTGAGCAATTTTGGTTAAATCTTGCCCTTCAAATGTGACATTTCCATCTGTTATTTTATTAAGTCCGATAATTGCGCGTCCTGTTGTTGTTTTGCCACATCCGGATTCACCGACAAGCCCGTAAGTTTTACCTGCTTCGATCTGAATCGATAGACCATCTACTGCTTTGACATGACTGACAACACGCTGGAAAAAGCCACCACGAATCGGATAATGTACTTTTAAGTTATTGAGTTCCAGCAATGCCATTCAACACAATCTCCTTTCCATCTTCTACTTCATCTTCAAAATGAAAATTCTGGTAGCATGTACAACGTACCCAATGATTTGGAGCCACTTCATTCAGCTCAGGGTGTTCTGCATGAGCAGTCTGTGGAATCCATGGAATACGTTCTGAGAAGCGACAGGAACCACGAGGAATATTCTGTAATGAAGGTACACGACCATCAATTACATGTAAGCTCTCCTGCCCTACATTTGCTCCCGGCATCGAAGCCAGTAATGAGCGGGTGTACGGATGTTTGGGATTGTTGAATAACTCATTTACATCAGCAATTTCTACAATTTCGCCAGCATACATGACGACAACACGATCTGCCATTTCAGCAACAACGCCAAGATCATGAGTGATCAGAACAATACCAGCGTCGTTTTCGGCTTGCAGTTGCTTCAATAAATCCAAAATTTGAGATTGAATCGTTACATCTAGAGCTGTTGTTGGTTCGTCAGCGATAATCAATGAAGGGCGACATGCAATCGCGATCGCTATCATAATCCGCTGTCTCATCCCACCAGATAACTCATGTGGATATTGGGCATATACCCTCGTTGGATCAACAATGTTTACATTTTCCAATAATTCGATAACACGCTTTGTTTTTTCTTTTCGAGATAACGACGTATGATAATCGAGATTTTCTTCGATTTGTTTGCCGATGGTCATCAAAGGATTCAATGCTGTTAATGGGTCCTGAAAAATCATACCGATTTCGGAACCACGAATTTTGTTCATTTGTCCAGGTGACAATTTGTTCAAATCCTGCCCTTTAAAAAGCAGTTCACCTTCGATGTGCGTATTTTTGCTATCATGAAGTCGTGTCAGAGAAAGTGCCAAGGCACTTTTACCACAACCCGATTCACCTACAATAGCCAAAACTTCGTTTTTGTTGATCGTTAAGTTCAGTTGATCGACAGCAGGATAATACTCATCTTTGATACGAAAAGCTACTGTCAGGTCTCTGATTTCCAATACCGATTCTGTGTTCAAAATTTGGGTTGCCTCCTCGCTTCAAACTTTAACGCAATGTAAACATTTCTTGTTAATTGTTATCATTTTATATTTATAATCTTCCAAAGGTCAATAAAATTTAACTTTTTTCCAAAATGGTGAAAAGAATTTAGCATAAAAGCTATCATAACGTGTGACGATATAGATAGCTTCTATGATTAAACTTATATTCTATTTTACCTTATTATCCATACCTAGCAAGGGGTTACGCAATTTATCACGTTTGGATATTTTTAGGTATTGACCCAATTCTCTGCATAATTGCAATATAGCGGAACGCATTTCAAATTCTTCACGAGTTACTGGTAAATCCATATTTTTAAAATCTTCTTCCAGTGCTAATAATAGACTTTCCGTCTTGCCTGTATAATATGGCGTCTTCACATCTCTAGATAATTGTTCAAACATTTCTGCTGCTGCATCCGCTTGAGGCATTTTACGATACACTTGAGCGACCAGTTGCATCATGTTCTGAATCGAATCTAGATGTTGTTTTCGCATATAAAAATATACTGTCCATGATTCATCTGTATACAACATCTGATTTTCCAGTTCACGCTTTGATTCTATTAGTCCCTGTTCTACTTTGGCATACGCTTCGATCACTTCTTTACCATCCCAGGCAAAAGAAGGACTTCGTAGCGTTTTGGCAATCTGCTCACACATTTGAGATAACAGTTCATTGACTTCACTGCGAATCGCATCAAGACGCTGATGCGGATTAGGCATATAGACCAGATTGACAATAGCTGCTGCACCCAGACCGATCAGTAACAATTCAATCTCTACTAACATCGTATGAGCTGTCAAAGTTGCTCCGTTAAAAATATGCACAACCACTACAGAACTCGTCACGATTCCTGCACTAAAACCTGCTCGTGTAATCAATGGGAAAGCTACCAAAATATAAAGTGCAAATACCCAGTGATGAAAACCAAATAACGAAAACAATACAAAAGCACAAATCATTCCAATCAACGAAGCAAAAAATCGAGCTGCAATTGTTTTAAGACTTCGTTTACGTGTAACATCGACTCCCAGTATAGCTAATAAAGCTGCTGACATCGCACTTGGAACGCCTAGCGTACTAGCTACAACCACTGCTAGTAATGCTGCAATAGCTGTTTTGATCACGCGAAAACCCATGCGTCTGTCTCTCCTTACTCCACTTCTTTTTCTCTATCTGTATTTTATGATATTTATTACTCTTTTGGAGTATAGGTTTTATCCTACTTGATTTATAAGTATTCGACAATATCGATTTGGTGCTATATCGTACAATTGTTTAACAAAATAAAAGCTTTCACCTGTTTCGTAGTGACAACAGATGAAAGCTTTTTGTGTTATGAATTCGTAGATTGTAGACGGTAAATCTCGTTATACTTTTCTTCCAAATAATCAGCAAGATAGTCCGGGTTCAACTCTTCACCGGTAATATTCTGAATCAACTCGGAAGGAGTACGGCTTTTGCCGTATTTATAAATCTTATCTGTTAACCATTCTTTGATCGGTAACAGATTTCCTTCAGCTATCCATTGTTCAAAATCAGGTAATTCTTTACGCATCGTATGTGTCATTTGCGCAGCATACATATTTCCTAAAGAGTATGAAGCAAAGTATCCGAAGTCTCCACCAGACCAATGCACATCTTGCAATACTCCTAATGAATCGTTTGGAGGCGTAATACCAAGATATTCTTGATATTTGCTATTCCATACTTTAGGCAGATCTTTGACGTCTAGATCTTCGTTAAATAACATTTTTTCAATTTCATAACGAATAATGATGTGTAAATTATACGTTAACTCATCTGCTTCAATACGGATCAATGTATTTTCTACGCGATTGGCAGCACGATAGAACGTATCTAACGATACCTCTTTGAGCTGTTCAGGGAATAAAGCTTGTAGATCACTATAATAACGATCCCAGAACGAACGGCTACGTCCCACTACATTTTCCCAAAAACGAGATTGAGATTCATGAATCCCCATCGATGTTCCTGTAGCAAGTGGAGTCCCTGCTAAATCATGTGAAATATTTTGTTCGTATAATGCGTGTCCACCTTCATGAAGAGAACTGAAAATCGCACTCATCACATCTTCAGGCATATAATGCGTTGTGATACGCACATCCCCTGGGTTTAGACCTGTAGCGAAAGGATGTACACTTTCATCCAAACGTCCTGCGTCAAAATCAAAGCCCATTTCTTTTAACAATAAATGACCGATCTTTTCTTGTTGACCGATATCATATTGTTGCTTCAAGAAATCGTTATCTGGTTGATGCTCTGATTGTTTGATTTTTTCAAGTAAAGGTACAAGACGTGATTTTAAACGATCAAATACAACATCTAATTTGGCTACTGTTAAATCAGGCTCATACATATCTAGCAATGTGTCATAACGTGTGTCTTTGACACCCCAATAATCGATAAAATCACGTTTCATTGCTACAATTTCACTAAGTAATGGCTCAAAGCCTTCAAAATCATCATTATGTTTGGCTTCTTCCCATACCGTTTGTGCATGAGTCGTTAAGCTGGAGTATTTTTGAATTTTTTCAGGTGGAATTTTTTCATTCAATTCATACTCTTTGCGCACATCTTGTACAATACGCTTGTCATTGTCTTCTAACTGTTCAAAAACATCTGGACGTGACAGCACTTCGATATAACCGCCCATTTCTTTCGATACAGACAGTTTGAAGTGTTCTGTCGCTAGTACACCAATCGTATCGGCACGTAGCTCTGCTCCTTTACGTGGAGCTCCTGTGCGCAAGTCCCATCCCATTAGTGCAAGCGCTTCACCATAACTGCTAATTTTGCGAACCAATTGCCGAAATTGTGTTAATGTCTCTTGTACATATTGTTCCATAATAAGGTTCACCTCTCTGCTTACATACACAACACTTGGTTATGGCATGCAATATTGTTATTTTTGTAAAAATACACCTCTTGATGATACGTTCTTCTAGTCGTATAATCAATGGTACACAATTAAATATTATAGACATATTTGATTGTATTGTGCTATATGCACTGATGGATTGTCTATAAGAATACATTTAACCATTTTTGCTCATGTCATAATATAGATAACTTCTAAGGAGTGAATATCGATGGTAAAAGTAAATGTAACCCCTCAAGCAGAACAATATTTATCACGCAAAATTGGTGATAAAAAAGCGGTCATTCGTATTTTCGTAGATAATGAAGATTGCGGATGTACAGGCGGTATTCCGGCACTTCGTTTAATTGACGAGCCAGGTAAAAGAGATACTGTTGTAGAAAGTAACGCATTGTCTTTAACTATGCATCAAAGTGGCGAATCTTATTTTGATGATGATGAACTTACTTTATCGACAGATGATTTGGGTTCTTCGCTCAGACTTAGTAGTGCTTCTCAGTATTATAGTCGAAGCATACGCGTTCTTGACGGACGCAAAGCATTAGCCTAATTTTATATTATTAATCTGTAAGATGACCAGGAGGATACTCAATGAACTCGATCACAACGATTATGCAACACAATCAGGAATTTGTGACTAGCAAAGAATACGAAGCTTATCTTTCCAGTCCTTTCCCTGAGAAAAAGTTGGTTATTTTGACTTGTATGGATACCCGTTTAACTGAATTATTGCCTAAAGCAATGAATATTCGTAACGGTGACGCCAAAATTCTAAAAAACGCAGGTGCTATTATTTCACAGCCTTTTGGTAGTGTAATGCGTAGTATTCTTGTCGCTATTTATGAATTAAAAGCAGAAGAAGTGATCGTAGTTGGTCATCATGGATGTGGTATGGCATCACTGAACTCGGATCATATGATCGAAAAAATTCATGAACGTGGAATTGCTCCCGAAGTGCTAACTACGCTTGAAAATTCAGGGATTAAACTTAAAAGATGGCTTCAAGGTTTTGATAATGAAAAAGAAGGCGTTATGCGCAGTGTAGATATTATCAAAAACCACCCTCTACTCCCTGCTAGCGTACCTGTACACGGTATGATTATTGATCCAGCAACAGGACAATTGGAGTTACTTGTGAATGGTTATGATCAAGTTGAAGTTCCTTCTAACTCATAATCAGTACACCATATTAACTTGAAAGAATGACATAATCAACTATAGATAAGTGTGGACGTGGATGCGATTGCTCCACGTCTTTTTGCTGTTTATTTTTGTGAAATGATGGAAATATCGCTCTTTTATTAAATTTGAACATTCTTTGTCTATCTTTTTTATATTTCAATAACTTTATATCAAATCGCTTCTGGCTTCCTTGCGAAAGCATACAGTTGTAGTGTACACTTTATCTTAAATCGGCCAAATGGCTGTTTTAAAAGATAGGAGAGAATGCCCTATGAACACGCTATCTTATGGTTTACTCGCTTTGCTTGCACGCAATAATTCGTCAGGTTACGACTTGATGCTCAAGATCCAACCATTTTGGCAAGCAAAACATAGTCAAATTTATCCACTGTTGTCACGTATGGAAGAGCAACATTTGTTATCCGCAGAATGGATTCAACAAACTGATAAACCGGATAAAAAGATTTACGCAATTACTCCACTAGGAGAACAACGTCTGAAAGAATGGATGCAACTTCCTGCAGGCGAACCAGTCAGTCGTGATGAATTAGTTCTCAAAGCTTTCTGCTTATGGACAACTGATCGCGAAAACGCTATCTCATTGTTTGGTACAAGATCAATTTATTACCAAGAACGTATTCATTACTTTGAGCAAGCGCTTCACAAAATGCCTGAAGAAGTTCGTCAATTTGGTACACGTGATTTTGGATTGTACATTTTACGTCAAAAAGCTTTATCAACAGCTAAAGCAAATTTGGAATGGACGACATGGGTTATCGACATGCTCAAAAATTCTACAACTGAAAGTTCCTCACAACCTCAACACCAATGAACAGTTAATACGAGACTAATGGTTCAAAATCAAGAGAATCAATATTAAAACATTTTGAAACCGAAGCAGATGTCATGCGTATATTAACTATACTGTCATTGAAGACAACTACTAGGAGGATCATGAACACAATGAAAAAAATGCTGATGGTTTTTGTAGCATTCACATTATTCTTCACTCTATTTAGCGGCTTTGCTAATGATGCCGATGCAAGACGTGGTGGCGGATTCAAATCTTCACCAAAGTCATACACAACAACACCTAAAAAATCAACAGATAGTAATAGCAGTACGATGAACAGCACGAACCGTACAAAAAATACTACAGCAGGTTCAACAGCAAATCGTGGATTTTTTAGCGGTGGTAGCTTTTTCAAAGGATTAATGATTGGTGGTCTTGCCGGTATGTTATTCGGCGGAATGTTCGGTAATATGGGAATGTTCGGAGACTTGTTAGGATTAGTTATTAACTTATTCGCCATTTATATTCTATTTATAGCGGCTCGTGGAATTTACCGTATGATTCGTCAACGTAAAAAATCTGCTGACCCGTACAATAGACGTTAATGCCTATGCGACTCAGTATGGATGAAATTACTAATGCAGTATGCTTGAATATCGCTGAACGCAAAGGACTGAAACCTACTGATGTAACGGTTCAACTTTCCTGGGAAGAAGATACTGGTTATACCGCAGAAGTATGGACAGAAGGACGAAGCCAATATTTAGTCGAAAGTAATCTGAACGAAGCGATTTTACGTTATATGTTCAGTGAGTATAATGCACGAGTATTTAAAGAACAAGTAGAATTAGTTATCAATGATGACGAAGAAGAAATTCAAGCGATCATTCACGATAACTAATAACTACACTATTCATTGTATAAGTTCTATTTTGTAAAGCTTGCGAGACAGACTATCTGTTCAGTCTATGATCGCAAGCTTTTTTTGTATCCAATCATAAGCATATCTTCCACTGATCTCATGAGCACCTTCAAAGATATCACTTGCAAATTGTTGTTCAGCATCATGTTGTTGATAGATCTGTTGTAGTTGTGCTATAGCTTTCTGAACACCTTGTATCGGGAAAATACGATCATGTCTCCCTGCTTCTACAAATAAAGGTCGTGGCGCAATCAGACCGATCCATTGTGGTAAGTCTGCATATAATGCCTGACCCGGAATATAGTTACAGATACAATGATGAATATGAAGAATACTATTCTGATATGTATTAGAAAAGCCGGTTAAAACAGTGGCACGTATACGCTGATCTAATGCCGCTGTAAGATAAGCGATCAACGCTCCGCCTGAAAATCCCATAATCCCGATCCGCTCTGAATTTACTTCTGGCATATCGCTAACAATATCAATCACTTTGAGCATTTCGTGTACTCTAAAGCCAGCTAATGTTTTGCCCATTAACAGCATTCGACTGGAAAGCGAATCACACGAATTAGCGATATCCGCATTATTAGCCATATCTTCTGCCAATCGTCTTTCGCCAAATCCGATCACATCAGGAGCAATAGTAATCAATCCCCGATTCACTAACTGAATAGCATAATGTTGATGAATACCCGGTATATCCAGATCTGGCTTGCCCTCAGGTAACAGTCCTACAATTTCGCGACTTCCATAGCCATGACCATGCACAGCAATCACTGCTGGAGCAGGAGTTGTAATCTGTTTGGGAATTAACACATACGCTGCAAAATAACTATAAGGTGAAGCTGAACATTCTATCCGTCTGCGAATATAAGTCCCGCAATCTACTGTTTCCAGAAGTGTGATCGAATGATCATTCTGGGTAGCAAATGTACCGATTAATTGTGGTAATATGTTGCGTAATTGGGTTTGTTGCTCGATGATATTCGAATAAGAAGAACGGTCTGGATGATTAGATATCAGTTCTGTATACCATTGTTGTAGCAATTGATCTCCTTGCCATCTATTCATAAGTATTCCTCCTTTTCAAATGCACACGTTATCATTTTATAATATTCCCTTTTCATTTCTTTATCCCTGCATTGTAGATACTCTTATTTTTAAATCTTCTATTGTGTCTATGCAATATATACTATCGTAATTGATAAGAAGCAAGTTAATGATAGCTACTTTCTACTATCATTAACTTGCTTCTTCTAAAAGCATATCAAATTCTAACAAAATTGAAGTTCCTTTCGAACTGGTATGCACCATAATTCGATCGGCTGACGTATACATCAAAGCAAATCCTTTACCTAATGAACGCTTACTACTATAACCAGAAATTAATATCATTTTAGGCAATTCATGAATCGGAATACCAGAGCCTTGATCGGTAATATAAATTTGCAGTACGTTACACTTGCTATAAACCGACAATTTACCATTGGCTGCGTGTTTGATCAGATTGGTTACACCTTCTGATACAGCCAGCTTAATATGCATTAATTTTTTCGGTTGATTGATTTTTAACTCTTCAGGGATATATTCCATCACTAAAGAGCGACCTGAAGATACGTCACTTTTAGTTATAATATCCATTTGAGCTAAAGGTGATCCCAAGTGTTGCTCTATTTCTTGTTGTTCTAAGCAGATATCGATTTTACTTTTTGAAAGTGTTTCGATCACATCTTTATACGACCGCATAGTACTTTGATGTAATTGTTCACGATATTCTAGTGCAGGCGTAATATCGGTTAATACGATGGCTACCCAGCTATTTTCAGGATAAAAATGAGCTTCAAATGTTTTATTTTTACTTTGAATGACTTCATAAAAATTCTCGGACACACGAAGCGCATGTTCAGCCAATATCGCTAATTGTTCTTTGAGATTAGCATCTTCCATATCATGCAAACTATCGTTGTCTCTGTATTTAAGCAATACCGTACCACCTGTAAATCCGCTCATTTCTTTATGTTCTTCAATCGATTGGAGTTCCACATGGATCAAATCGGTTTCTTGCAATAATGGCTTGGTAATAATCAATTGTCGTACTGTAGTAATCATTTCTAACGTGATCGCTTGAATTAATTTGGGATCTAATACTTTACCAGAAAGTTGTTGTAATTGACGTAACACTTCCCCATCTTCAGCATAACGATTAAGCAAATGTTCTAGATGATTACATAATGCGATAATTCGGGATTCATAAGGGATATCGTTTCCTTTTAACCCTGCCGGAAATCCTTTTCCATCATAACGTTCATGATGATGAAGTACCCATTCTGCTGCTTTTTTATCTCCACTAATCGATAAAATAATATTAAAACTTTCTGTCGTATGGGATTGGTATTCTTTTTCTTCTGTTAAAGAGAGCGCCCCACGTTTGGTTAAAATTTCCATGGGCAATAACGATTTACCGATATCGTGCAATGTAGTGTAATTGATCAAGTCTGTTCTTCTTTTTTTCGGGTAGGCAAGTAGTTCTAACATGTATTGACAAAGAATACCTGTATTTTTGCCATGCCCTTCA
The DNA here is from genome assembly GCF_028736095.1 of Paenibacillus sp. KACC 21273. Taxonomy (NCBI): domain Bacteria; kingdom Bacillati; phylum Bacillota; class Bacilli; order Caryophanales; family Paenibacillaceae; genus Paenibacillus; species Paenibacillus sp. KACC 21273. Next base: position 2,208,391 of record NZ_CP117876.1, on the reverse strand, counting down.
TTTCGCTGTGAGATTCTTAATTCACTCAAGCGAATAAATTCTTCAGAAGACTTCATACGAATCTGCAATTGACGGATAAAACCATGAGATAAAAAGATAATCAGTAATAAAAACAGTAAAATGTAGACCGTTTCATACATTATATTTCCTAATGAGATATGTCTCAAAAAGTGCGGAACAATAATTGTACATAATAAAACAGGTACAATTAATTCTTTTAATTTAAGCACCATATCATTGAGAAAAGGAGTACCGATAATCGTAGTCGAAGCGCCTGCTACTAGCAACATATAGACCAGACTAAATACCAGTGAACCTAATCCTGCTCGTAGATATGTTGAAAATGGATCAAAAAACTCCATGACCTGATATGACAAATACAGACTGATCACACTTTTGCCCAAAGCAGAGCATATTCGAAATAGATTCATTTGCCGAATATCAAAATTCTTTTTACGGGCATACGATACAATCGTGCTAATTACGATCCCTAAAATAGCCGGGCTATATCCAAAAGCAAGTGCAAGAATAAGAAATCCAACCAGACTTCCGCTATATTCCTCACCGCTTAGTAATCTGACCGGAAACAGATCGAGTAAAACGATAAGAAACAAAATAGGCGCAATTGTAAATAATACAATTGAATGCCACTCGCGGACCATATATACCATACTAGCCAATCCTACCAGGCTGAGTAATATGGTATAGCCGTTCTTTTCTTTCATTATCTAAAAATTTCCTTGCCTAGAATCTCATCCAGTTGAAGCAATTCAAAAACTTCCATAACCTCCGGTTGAGTCTGTTCAATATACACATTACGTCCTAACTCTTGTAACACTTGTACCAAACGAATAATAAGACCGATCCCTGAAGAGTCTACAAAAAATACTTTTTCTAAATTTAATACAATATTCGTATACGGCGATACAGCCGGCTCAATCTCATCTTCCAATACATCTCCAGCATCTATATCAATATCACCTTCAAAATGTATTGTGGCCTGTACTTCATCTATGATTATTTTATATGCAAACATGCTATTCACTCTCCTACCATACGAATTGGCGATCATGATTCAATCGTGCTTTGACATTCAAGGTATCTTCTTTAAAATGATGCATTTTAGATCCGATCTGTAGAATAGTTCCGCCTAGTAACTTATCTACATAAATAACTGCATCTTCTTTGACTGTTAATTTGGTGGAATTGCTACCTATCGTTCCTGCTTCTTGAATATGCATTCCTTTGGCAGCATAGTAATCGCCACCCCGTAGAAATCCGGTTACTTCTAGCACACCAGAGCAACGTAATTGTGTGTTATAACATCCTTTTTTCACTTGTACCGGTCCACCTGCAAGAATCTGACTATTCTGAATATAATGAAATTGTGCAAAAATATGATCCAATTGAGGCAAAACGACTCGATCTAACAGGTAAGCTGTTCGTTTTACAAATCGTTCCAAATCATTTGCTGTTCTAAAATGACTCATCGCCACATTCAAAAAACCATTTTTAATTTCTTTAATATATTTCTGCCATTCTTCATTGATTAACGATTTGTGTTCTTCAGTGGTACGAATAAATAATTGTAATTGTTGATGCAACTCTTTAAACCGTCCACGAAATAACACATCCAGCAGAGGAGCAAGCCCATGTTGATCAATATCTGTTATTTTAAAAGCTGCTGCGCGGTTTAACTGCTCTATCGCTGTCGTCAAAAACTCGGTCTGTTCTAAAATCATTTGCAAAATCGGTTCAGCTTGACCGTAAAAAAGAAACAACTGCCCGACTGCGATTTCGCTTCCGATAACATTAGCAGTTACTTGTAACGACTGAGTTGCTATGATCTCCGCCATATTCACATTGCCTTTAATCTGAATATTTCCATCTGCTTCGACTTTCATCGTATCTTGTACAGTTCCATTAATATCGACATCGCCTTGAAAATGAATATTGCCTGTTTGTAAAGTAACATCTCCGCGATGGTCCAACTTAGGAATAATAGCGAGCTTAATATGGCGACCTTGTGTAATCACTTCTGGCATACCTGTACGTGTAGCAGTCACTTCTAATCCATCTTGAGATACTTGAACACCCTGCCCTGTTAACAAAATAACACCGGTGACAGGCGGAGCAGGTATAGATTCTCCAAAAATATTTAATCCGTTAATTCCTAAAATAGGGGGATGAACAATCCCTATCAAATCCCCATCATCTACACAAGGAAACTCTTTAATTTCACGATAATCGATCGTTCCATTTTCACGCATTTTAGGTTGTACTTTACGAGTTTTGGTATCGACTTTGATTTCAAAATGTCCATTTGTTCCGGCAACAGGTGGTTTTCCTTCTCCAATTAGAAATGTACCATTGACTGTTGTTGCACAAGCCCGCTTAACTTCATCATGATCCAAGCCGTAAATTACTTTTTGCTCAACCAATTGCTTGCGTACTGCTATCGGTTCGATCGGTATATACTGCTTCTCTTCTTCCGCTCTAAGTACCAATCGTAACGTAGGTTGCGCAGAAATAATTTTTCTTATAATGACATAGCCTACTTCGATATTCAAGTTGACCTTCATCGCTTTATCATCAATATGAATATTCCAGACAGGTTCTACTATTTTATCTTCGACTTCATATCGTACAATATCGGTAGCTGCTAACTTTACAGTCTCTCCTGCTATAATCGGCACATCATTAATCCAGAGATATACATTATCGGTTGTGCTAATAGTCGGTTGTTGATGCCCTTGTGAATGAAAATGTATCTGTCCTTCTTTTACCCATATTTTTCCTTCTGTTGCTTCCATAGCAGGAGAAGCTACTGGCTGTTCGAGATGTAGCGCTTGCATATTAATGATCGTTTCAGCTTCTGCTACTAATATCGGTAACGATTCTTGTGTATCTTCTATCGTCTGGTCGGTGATTTCTTCTGTTTTCAAAGTGACTTTGACTACCGCTTGTTTGGAATAGAGCCCTAGCATGCCTTTAGCTTCACTCTCCATCACTTCAATGCTCACTTGTTGCTTGGTGGCATCGAGTAAAGAAAGTGCTTGTTCTACGGCTTCTTGCACTGTTTTGGCTCTAGCTATCACACTACGCTCCATCAGGGGTGCCTCCTCCATACCTTGCTTATGGTAACTCGATCGAAATAATACACACATCATCTTTACGATGCTGAATTAAGCGTTCTAACTTTATAACGAACGCTTCATTTTCCAAATAATATAGACTTTGAGCATAATGCTCTAGCTTTTCAATACCAGCATGAATAGAGACACCGGGTTTTTCGACTAATCCATCTGTATATAAAACAATTCTTGCAGGAGTATCGTACGTCACGATAGCAGTATCCAATTTCATATCATTTTGAATACCGATTGGTACGGTGGTTCCGGTCAATTGTGTAGGATACTGGTCTTTGAGAAATAGCAATCCCGGCGGATGACCTGCATTAAAATATTCGATTTGCTTTCGTTCCAAGTCGATAAATAAATAGATTGCTGTAAAGTAAGCAGCTCGACGATTTTTACCAAACAATGCTCTCATCTTCTTGTTCAATTCTTCGCATACCAGATGAGGTTCTTTGACTACACCTACAATACCATCGAGCAGTGAACGAATCGACATACTGATCAGGGCAGCAGATATTCCATGACCGGACACATCGATCAGCAGTACACCACAATGCTGTGGATCGAACATTTTCCAATACAGCATATCGCCAGATACTTCTGTTGATTGTAGGTAGCTGCTATGCACTCGAATAGCAGGTTCATTGATCGGCGGACTGAGCACGCTACGTTGTAAATGTTTGGCCAATTGAAGTTCTTTGTGTACTTTTTCTTCTCGAACTTTGCGCGAATCCATTTCTTTTTTGAGTCGAATTGCAGATTGAACTCGTGCTAGCAGTTCGTAATCAGGCCCGCCTTTTTCGATAAAATCCATACCGCCTGCATTAAAAGCTTCTTTGAAATGAATCCGATCTGCAGTTAGAAAAATGATAGGCAAATCCTGATAAACGGTACAACTTTTAATAATGCGACAAGCTTCAATACCATCAATCCCTGGCATCACAATATCAAGTAAAATCAAATCGATTGCCGCTGCTTTACGAGGAGAAAGTTGATCTCGAATACTTAGAATATCAAATGCTTCTTGAGCTGAAGAAGCGGTCTGTATATTCTTGTATCCTGCTGCATCAAGTACATTTTGCAAAAAGACAAGATTAAGTCTGGAGTCATCTACAATCAATATACTCATGATACTTCTCCTTCAGAGTAGGTTTATATGTTTATTTTCGTCATTTTCTTCCATTTATGTGATAGGTAACGATTACAATTATGTAGAGGAAGCGATTGTATTAGATTATTTGGAACTTATTTTAATAAAAAAAGCCTACTTTGCTTGCAGCAAAATAGACTCTTAATATACACACTCATGATGATAAAGATGCTCATAATTACATATTTTTATTCAAATTCAAAGGATATTCGGTCTGTGATTGTGGCTGATATTGCTGTTCATATAAATAATTATCAAGCGCTCGATTATTTACAATATACGTATCTGCAATCATATCATGAATCCCTTGCTTATACTTGGTAAATCCGATAATAATATATCCTATCCCTAGTGTGAGATTACATAATAATCTTAACCAATAACGCGCTACTGCACGTCCAAAACCTATACGTTGCATAGAACGATTAACAACTTTGATGCCAAGTAGCATTTTACCTGGAGTCGCTTGGTATTTAGACTTTTCAAAACAACCAAAATACAACCACGTTGTTAATCCTGATAATAATTGAAAAATAACAGGCAGTAGCGAACCTATAGATACTTCGCTCCCCAGTGAATCATCTGTTACATGGACAATACCGATAATAACTATACTCAATATAAAACTGATGATTAAATATGAAATGCTTAAAATAACGACATCTATTAATATCGCTGCGAACCTTTTCCAAAACCCTGCATACAGTATAGTAACCACTCCTAGATTAATCTTCTTAAAACTTATTTCCACTCTTGCTGGTCTTTTTGTAAATAAGGAGACATCTCTGGTTGATTCCAAGATGCTGCTTGTTGCTGTTGTTGCATATACATATATTGTTCCCAATCTTTTTTATTTACAACATACGTGCTAGCGATCATATCATGTAGTGCTTGCTTGTATTGTGTCCAACCTGCCATCATATAACCGATACATAAAATCATGTATGACAAATTTTTAGCCCAATACCTTCCTGTTGCTCTACCAAAGCGAACCGGTTGAAAATAACGATCAACTACAATAATACCTACAGCCATTTTACCCGGTGTGGCGTGGTATTTGGATTTCTCAAACAAGCTATAATATAGCCATGGTACTGCCAATTCAACAATGGCATAGAAAATATAAAACATAATCAGAAAAGTGATATCTTGCGTAGTATATTCATATTCTTCTTTCAACCATACTCCATTCACAAATCCGAGGATAAACGGAATACCGAGCAAAATAGATACCCCAAATCCTATAATAAAACCATCAATCAATGTAGCCGCTGTTCTTTTCCAAAATCCTGCGTATCCATAAGTCGTTGTTGCTACTCCATTCATTTCATCTAACTCCTATTCATCTATGTATATTACTGCTAACTTTGTTATTTTATACGATACGATTTTAAATTACTAGAGAATCAGAGAGATAAAAAATAAGCGCACTCTACTTAACTACATGTAGAATACGCTTATATGAACTATTGACAATAGATTGCAGTAATATGTTGTTGTTATTTTAGTAGTATAGAAAATAGTAGATCAGGCTTTGGCTTCTTATAGACTTAGCGCTGCTTATAGACTTAGCGCTGATTGATGCACATTTTCACGTAGCGCTTCGACTGTCGTCAATGGTTCATGACATACAAAGCCTTCACAAATATACGCAGTCGCTTGACTCTGCTGCATACCTTTATCTTGCAAATGAGGCAGCAACTCACGAATCGCTTCACCTGATGTTCCATCAGCATGAATAATAAGAGAAGCAAATGGTAAATAAGCTTTTTGCACTTCAGCAATCATTTCTTGAAAATGGATATCTTCCACTTTTCCTGCAAGCACAATTTCTTGATTACCTTGTAATAATTGTAGCCCTGCTAGCAGTAACATAGAATAACCTGTTGGATATTGCTCAGCAGTCCCTGTAAATGTAGTCACAATTTGTTCGGCATATTGACGTAATTCTATATCTTGGGTCACAGCAGCTAATTTGGCTAACGTCCATGCAGCCACAGAATTACCAGATGGCATTGCTCCATCATAGATTTCTTTTGTACGCGTAATCAGTTGCTCTCCATCTTGACCTGTAAAATAAAATCCACCTTGCTGTTCATCCCAAAATAGAGTGATCAATTGCTCTTTGAGCGTTATCGCATATTGCAGATACTTCGCCATCCCTGTCGCTTCATATAACTCCTGTAAGCCCCAGATCAGATAAGCGTAATCATCTACATAAGCACTATAGGCAGCTTCTCCATCACGATAACGTGCAAGTAGACGACCATCTTCACGGCGCATATGTTCCCAAATAAAATCAGCCGCTTTGACTGCTGCTTGTGCATATTCAGGCTTTTGCAACGTTTGGCTGGCTCTAGCGAGAGCCGCAATCATCATACCGTTCCAAGCGGTTAATACTTTATCGTCTTTGGAAGGATGAACACGTTGCTCCCGGTAATCAAATAATTTCTGGCGAGCTTCTTCTAGATCGGTGCGTAATGCCAGTTCATTGAGATCACGTTGCTCCGCTATTTCTGTTGTCGAAAAAGGAATAAGGTTAGGAATATTGTTGCCTTCAAAATTGCCTTCTGGTGTAATATCGTATACATTACAATACTTATGCATTTCTTCTAACCCTAACACTTCTTCAATCTCATCGCGTGTAAATACATAAAACTTTCCTTCAACCCCTTCGGAGTCAGCATCTTCAGCACTGTAAAAAGCACCTTCAGGTGAAGTCATATCACGTAATACATAAGTAAAAATAGATTCTGCAATATGTGCATATTTGGTATCACTTGTTAGACGATATCCATCCAGATAAGCGATCGCTAACAATGAATTATCGTATAACATTTTCTCAAAATGAGGAACTAACCATTTCTCATCTGTGGAGTAGCGAGAAAATCCAAATCCAATATGATCATAAATCCCACCACTGTACATATGATCTAACGTTTTGCGTACCATATTCAATGCTTGAGGTTCTTGATACACATGAGAATAAGCACTTAGAAACATTAAGTGATGAGGTGTCGGAAACTTAGGTGCTCCTCCAAACCCACCATAGACTTCGTCAAAAGAACTTTCAAATGTTTTGTACCCACGATGTACAAGTTCTTCGCTAAATTGACCGGACTGTGTAATCTTCGTCTGCTGACGGTTCATTCGTTCTACAATATCATCGCCAGATTTAACAATATTTTCACGATCTTCTGTCCATTTATCACGAATCTGAGACAGCATATCCATCATACCGATACGACCATACTTAGTCTCTTTTGGAAAATAAGTACCTGCATAAAACGGCTTCTGATCAGGAGTTAGCAATACCGTTAAAGGCCATCCCCCTTGCCCGGTAAGTGCCTGACAGTACGCCATGTATAAATTATCGATATCCGGTCGCTCTTCACGATCGACTTTGATCGAAATATAAGATTCATTGAGAAGTTCAGCTACTTCCTCATTTTCAAAAGATTCTTTTTCCATTACATGACACCAATGACAAGTAGAATATCCTACACTGAGGAAAATAGGTTTGTTTTCAGCTTTGGCTTTGTTAAAAGCTTCTTCTCCCCAAGGAAACCAATTCACCGGATTATGAGCATGTTGGAGCAAATAAGGAGATTTTTCTTGCGCTAATCTATTGGATGTATTACTCGTTGACATAGGACACCACCACTTCTAGTTTAGATTATATACTTGATATTATTTTACCCTAAATAGATGTGAGCAATCGGAAGAGAAGAAAAAAGCTTATTCCCTTCAAACTCAAATAACGTATACTTGAAAACATTTCGATTGTGTTCAAAGTTAAAATCATTCTTTTGAGCTTCATGGTTATTGTTTTAACAGTGGACGATTCTTCTTATTATGTATGATTATTATCAACCTTTGATCCGCTTGCGTATCTTTTGATCGTCTTTATTCGTTTACAAAGTGAACTACTGGATCCATCTTTCTTTTGCTATAAATAAACTTTACTTGATCATAAAAATTTCAATATTTATATACACATACTTTTAAATTATGGAGGGGTAAAATAATGGAAGTTGCTAAAGGGGTAGACATGCTTGAACTTGATTTTCACGGAAACAAGATTCATCCTGTGCTTGTATGGGATAAAGAAATGGCTATTTTGATCGATACAGGATTCCCGGGACAAATAGAAGATTTACGCCTAGCTATAGAACAAACAGCTGTATCATTGGATCAGCTCAAAGTGATTATTTTGACCCATCAAGATGTAGATCATATCGGTAACCTTCCAGATATGTTACAAAATCCTAATCACTCTATTACAGTGTATGCACATGAACTAGATAAACCTTATATTCAAGGAGAATTACCACTATTAAAAGATAGTCATCTTCAGAACCCTCCCAAGGATAAAGTAAATGATATTTTAGTAGATGGTCAAGAACTGCCTTTTTGTGGTGGCATTCATGTTATTCACACGCCAGGGCTTACGGCTGGTCATATTAGCCTTTATTTAAAACAAAGTAAAACGTTAATTGCTGGTGATTCGATGTACAGTGTAAATGGACAACTCCAAGGAATTCATACACCCACTACGCCGGATATAGATTCAGCTCGTCGCTCGTTACGAAAATATTTGAATTTCGATATTGCATCTGTTGTTTGTTATCACGGAGGTTTAAGTAGTATAGAGGTGAATAACCAAATAGTAAAACTAACTCAAGAACCCTAAAATTCCTTTTTTAATACACATCATCATAAACAACTCACTATTACTGATGAAAGAACAGCAAAAAGAGCTTTATAGGATATAAAGCTCTTTTTTACGATAAATCTTCTTATATAATCTTCGCTACCTTCTGCGCCTGAATATCTAATATCTGAGCAGAGTAAGCGATATCTGTAAAAGCTTTCATTGCCGTATTGACTTGCTCTTCCCCTTGTTGCACACTTTGCCTTACATCGTCTGTGCCATTAGAAATTTTCTGCACTTCTAGACTCATCGAATCTACGCTTTTTTTCACTTCGATAATCGAATCTTGTACCATCGAAGATAGCTTACGTACTTCTCTAGCCACTACATTAAACCCTCGTCCAAATTCACCTGCATGTGTAGCTTCTATCGCTGCATTTAGAGCCAGCATATGTGTTTGTGATGCTATTTTACGAATCGTCTGTACAATGCCTTGAATCTCTAATGCTTGTTCTTGCAAATTAATCAGTGTTGTTGTATTTGTCGTCGATGATTCCACAATTCTGTTCATGCTATTGAGTAGTTCTTGACTCTGCTCGATACCTGCGGATGAACGAATGTTAAGTGCTTGTGCTGTTTTTTGGAGATCATCTACGACACAAGAGAGGTCACCTTGACGCTCTGTAATATCTGTAGCCACTTTGGTCACGCCAATGACTTCATTTCTATTTTTGTTCCATACCGGCATATAAGTGGCTTCTAGCCAGATTGCATTACCGTGTGCATCTTTGCGTTCTATTTTATCGTGAAAGGTTTCGCCAGAAAGTAGACTATCCCAGAACTTTTCATACTCGATACTATTTGCAAATTCAGGAAAACATAAATTTTTATGGTGCATACCAATCATTTGATTTGGTGAATATTTAACGACTTCTGCAAAAATAGGATTCACATAAGCAATTTTACGATTCGTACCAAAGCGTATAATAGCCAAATTGTCTTGCAAAGTACGTATCACCAATTCGTCCGTCACCATTTCAAGCTGACTCATTTCGTTCATGATTTCCCTCCAATGTATGTGTAACATTATCGTTATTCATTGCTCAATATCACTCTATTTTACTGTATAACAAATATTTATTTAATGTGCAAATTTAACCAAATTAAGTATTCTTTATCTATATCGGATAAAAGACAAAAATAATAAATTTACAAAATAAAATAAAAAAGCAATAAAGTTAGGCTTACATCTAACTGTTATTGCTTCTTTAATATGATTTATAACTTTATTTTTATAGACAATCTTATTCAATAAGTCCGTATTTCTGAAAGCTTAAAAATAGACCATCTTCTGCTAAAGTTGCTGTAATATCGTCTGCAATGTTTTTCAGAGCTGGCTTCGCATTTCCCATTGCTATCCCGATCGCACAATACTCTAACATCTCAGCGTCATTCATGCCATCGCCAATCGCAATCGTGTCTTCTCGGGACATACCCAGATGTTCGAGCAAGTCTGCTATCGCCAAAGCTTTATGTATTCCAGGGATGACTAGCTCTCCACTACCTTCGCCAAATATAGGAACAGTACATTGCATCACTTGAAACTTTCCTTCAAATTCTTGCTTAATCTGTTCAAAAGGAATCGTGGAACTTTCTAGAAAACAGACTTTATTCACATCGTCTTTGTATAGATCGGCTTCGCCATACGTTAATCCTGTGATAAAAGGATGCGGTTGAGATTCTTTTTTTGCCAGTGCGACTGGATCATTCTCAATATCTCCATAGATGCGTCGTTCTAAATGAGGTTGAAGATTGCTACTGGCATATAGCGCCGAATTGGATTCTAAGTAAAAGTCGATCTGATGCTGATTGAAAAAATCGACCATATGTCGTACATCTTCTGCGGTTACCTTTTTATGATACAAAACATCTTCTCCGAACTCGACATATCCTCCACCTGCTCCAATTAGTCCATCAAACCCAATCTCCCAAATACTATCGTAAATCTCCGCTTTGGATCGTCCTGTACACAAATAAAGTAAATGTCCGTTCTGACGTGCTTGCTGACAAGCTTGTTGTGCAGAAAGAGGAATATTACCATCATCATCTACCAATGTGCCATCAATATCAATAAAGACTATTTTTGGGCGAATACGTTCTGTCATGATTTAACCTCCATAATATATAAGAAATTAAAAATAGTGATAGCTATTTATTCGTAGTAATCATCCATCTTTTATGCCTGATTATCTTTTCCAAAAATATCAACCATCATCAAAGTTCCTATTTGATGTCCATAGCGATAAGCAGAAGCTAAAGAAATGGAAGTTAATATCCCCTGTAATTCTAAGATTTCTTCTACTTTTTCGTAGTTTTTTGCAGATAAATCTACTTTAAGCTTATTTAGCATATCTGATATTTTAGCTACGTTATAGTGATATTCCGAACTTTTCGGTATTATTTGCTCACTTGGATTCAATTTCCCATAATACAAATCTTCAATAATACTCATCTTCATCCTCCTTTTCGGATATAAAGATAAGCATACTTTATTCAAATGAACCTCAGTGTAAATTAGCGAATAATTCGCTAAAATTACCATTTTTATTACATATGCTTTTTTGAACAAAGATTAAACAAATTTAATGATTATGTATTAGAAGGTCACGAAGGTTCTATGTATATGAGATTGAAGTTAGGCTGTATTCAAGCAGGAGTTCGACGCCAAGTGATCTGTACAAATGCAAAAGACCAAGATTTGATCTTATTTGGACTCAAAAAGGATAAATTTATAGCAGATCATAGAATCTAAATAAAAAAGACCAATCTTTGCATAAAAAGAGTGGTCTTTTACTTATATTTTCGTATTTATATCAATTCATAATCTATTTATAGTAAACCAAAGATAATCCATAATTTCAGCTAGCAATATCCTTCATGTTCTAAAATTAATTCTGCTTGCTGATCTACAGCATACCATGTATCGAAATCTTCATGATCAGTATACCTTTTCCAAGAGATATAAAAATGGAACTGACAGATCCTATGACTTTCTATAGAAGATAAATAGATCCCTATTTTATTCATATCACTAAAAGTTAACCCTTCCTCATCTTCAATCGAAATAGGCATAAGCTTTTTATTTTTCATCCGATCTAACAAAGCTTCGCTATCTTCAGTTCCTATACATACAGAATAATAATCGTCTTCCCATATGGAAGCTTCTAAATATTGACCGGTATTACTTCCACCTGTGATCCATTGGTGCTCTGACCAATACGCTGTACATTTCAAAGACAACTCGCTACCTACATTCATTACTCTAATCAATAGACCACAACTACCATCGACTACCATATGTACTGGAAGCGGAATGATTGGATGGGAAAGGATCATTTCAATATGGACGTGTTCATATTTCCATGTATAGATGTATCCACCATTTTTCAGTTGCTGGCATGTATGTGTGTCATCAAGCAGATTACCTGCTCCAGCATCTAGTACCAACCGAATATTTCCCAATGGTGTGATTATTTCTAAAGGGTGATTAGCAGTCTGAAGTCTATCATTGTTTTTGGATTGAAAAAGTAGCATAGTTTTTCCAACTTTCAATTGATTAAGTCATACTATTTATACTGTATATTCTAATAAAGATACGATTCGTATTGCCTACATGCTTTTGCTATACTAATTACAATCTATTCTATATTTATACACGAAAGGAAAAAATGATGCTACCTCAAGTTGGAGATATCTATTGTGTTTTTTCTCAAAAACTACAGCAATATGTAGCCTGTCAGGTCACTCATCTTAAAGAAGGATCATCTCCAAAAGAACCTCCACTAGCCGCTATTCTAGCATTAGACTGGACAGGAGATACATTGCCTGATGAAGATACTTTACATACGATGAAGCCGTTAGTGTGCAACTCTTATTTTTGGAATGATCAATTTGATCATAAATATGTGAGTGCCAACGTGCCTCCGGAATACTCATTTGTAGGAAATATTTCTCCTCTAGTGGATCAAGAAGTAACAAGCTACGCTGGAGGTTGGCATATCGGCAATAGCATCCATAACCAACGTCGCTGGGAACGTATTGATGTAACGAAAAGAAACCTATTCAAATCGGCTTCTCCAGATATTGAAGTAGTCGTAGGGGGTCAGACACTACCTCAAAATACGACAAGAATTAACGATCTGATCTTGCAAAAGATAGAAGATTTCTCTGAATTGGATAAGCTTCCTTGCCTGATATCGATTGAGACTGAACAAGGTACCCTAGAATTGGCACACTATATCAATCAGAATCCTCTTATTCATGAATTACAATGGAAATCTTCGATAGTGACTGAACTTGATCTCAGGCAGAGCCATTTAAATCGTTTGATGCTAGAACCAGATCATCTTATTACAATTTATCTTAATGATGATCTTATACATTTTATGCTCAATAGTGAACCTTCTCCTGATCTTCATATTCATAGTGTGTCTGATGGACGATTTATTAATTTACAATGTTGGAACCAATTTTTCCAGTTTCATGGTCTAGATCATTTAGCCGGACTATCTCTAGTTCGTATACAAGAGATAGATATCAACACTATAGTGGAACGCTTTCCTTATTTGACCGAACTGCGAGTATCAGGCAAGCCAGGTGTTGTACATCATATACAAAATCTAGCAAAACTACCTCATTTGCAAATTTTGAACACAGATGATCTATTCGGATTCGAAGCAGATGAGTTCCCATCTCCTGAGCAGTTACCCAAGTTATCGGTGTTATGGATGAGCAGTATTCCAGCCAATGTAGCCAAATCGGTCAAAACGAAGTATAAAAAAGCTGCTACTCTCGGGCTGGATCTGTCGATCACTCAACCACGCAAACCAGAATGGCTAGCTGAAAATTTACTCAACCCTTTCCGCGATTGGGATGGACGTGAACATATTTCGGCTGCAAATGCTAAGAAAGCTGCTCAATCTTATAAAAAAATGCTTACTACTATACGTATGATCGATGCATCGATTCAGGCAGATACAGTATATTACATGTTAGAAAAGATGGTCACTGAATATACCGAAACGTTTAACAAAATGGATCGGGGTCGGGGCATTATTGACACGATTGAACGCGAAGAAATCTATACTGTGTTAGACGAACTATTAACAGAACTACAAGAACAATTAGGTGAGCAAGGCAAATTGCTTGTAGATAAAGACAGTTTGTACGAACTTTTTGATGAACTTCGAGATTTTTAAGTGTACACAACTATGACTGCTTATACGTTTTGACATAACCTAATTTGATTCCTTTGGTTACTGCTTCTAATGCTGAACTAACATGCAATTTATCAAAAACATGTTGAATATGATTGGATACAGTCCGTTTGCTAATAAATAGGCTATCTGCGACCTCTTCTCGTTTGTACCCATCGCTTAACATTTGCAAAATTTTGGTCTCTTGCTCGGTAAGTTGCTCAATCTCTTCCTCTTCATCTGGAAAATACGTACAACCTGCATGAATATGAAGCAAGATATGTAACAACTGATCAGGAGATACATTTTTATTGATAAATCCACGTGCACCTGCTTTTTTAGCTTCATAACGGTAGACCGGAAGGTCAAATCCTGTCAAAATCACAATATTCAAATCAGGATATACTTTTGATACCGATTCAGCTACAATCAATCCGTCCTCTTCACTAATATTGCTTAAATTGATATCTACTAATAAAATATTTGGACGTTTTACCTCTATCATCTTCATCATTTCTGCTACTTCTTGTACCGATCGAAAGCTACTGACTTTTGAATAAAGACCTGTCTATATTGAACAGGTAATTGAATATATTCTGTCCATTGTTCTAAGGCTTCATTCGTTGTAGCTACAGGCTCTGTGATGATTCGCTCTTGCAGATAAGTAGCTGTTTTTAATTTGCAGATATTTGATAAGGTTATGAGTACTCTTCCCCTTTATGTTAGATGGAAATTATTTCTTTCTGAAGCTATTATACTCGTCATCTTTTCTATTGGATTGAGTATTACACGCACACTTGCGCATGATAAGGCGTATTTTTAACAAAAACACGCAAAAAAGACTTTCCACAGATTGAGGAAAGTCTTTACATCGCTATTGTTTACTTTAATTCACACTGAAATGCCTAAGCTGGCAAATTCTTCTCGCAATTCTCGCTTTAACTTCGCTTTTTCACTTTCTTCTAGAAAAGCAGCATGAGCTCCATTCATAGCGATTTGACCTAATTCCGATGTAGTGAACCCGAAGCGCTCTGCTAAAATACGATATTCTTTGGTCATACTTGTTCCAGATACACCAGGATTATCGGTATTTACTGTTATCATCAATCCACGTTCAAAATAATCACGAATCGGGTAGCTTTCCCAGTTGGATACCGCTTTGGTCTGAATATTGCTCACCGGACACATTTCAAGCGGAATCTGACGGGCAATCATCATATCCATAATCGCTGGTGCTTCTTGCAATCGTACGCCATGACCGATTCGAGTAGCGCCTAGATTGGAGACTGCTTCATGAATATTAGCAGCTCCTGCCGCTTCTCCGGCATGAATCGTAACTGGAATATCTCTGCGATGAGAAGCTGCAAAAATCTCACGAAACAACTCGGGTGGATATGACGCTTCATCACCGGCTAGATCGACAGCGACCAGACCTTTACCTATATATTTTGAAGCAGCATGGATCACTTCCATATTTTGTTGATGATCATGATGGCGCATGCAGATCGCGATACCACGTGCTCGCACCCCGAACTGTTGTTCACCGCGCTTCAGACCTGCAAGCACATAATGAATCACTTCTTCTGTATAAAGTCCGC
Organism: Paenibacillus sp. KACC 21273; assembly: GCF_028736095.1. NCBI lineage: Bacteria > Bacillati > Bacillota > Bacilli > Caryophanales > Paenibacillaceae > Paenibacillus > Paenibacillus sp. KACC 21273. The sequence goes on along the minus strand of NZ_CP117876.1, from coordinate 2,192,597 downwards.
GTTCACGATGCAATTGAGGAGCAAAGCGAATTTCGATATATTTACAATGATGTCTGTTTGCTTTTTCCACAATTTCAAAAGCGACCCGTTCTAACGCAATAGCCGTTTGTAAAAAGCGAGTTGTAAAATGAAATTTGCTTAAATAGTCTTGCAGACTACTACAATCTTCATTTACCTGCATATGGGAGAGTAATGCATGCTTATCTGTCGTCGGCAATTGAACCCCATGACTTTCAGCTAAATCAAGTACTGTCTGCGGGCGTAAGCTTCCATCCAGATGAACATGTAAATCTATTTTGGGCAGAGAAGATATATCAATACCGTTCAGATGACTATTCATTATTATTCCCCCCTCTTATGATCAGACTCATTTAAAAATGCGTCATTTAAATGTTCATTAATATAACATATTAAGACTAAAAAGTACATCTTTAATTTATTTAATGTTATATTAACTAACATATAAGAGGTTTTATATTAATTTAGCAATAATAATGTTAGACATATGGTATTAATCTATATCTTCATCATCGTCTATGTATTCATCTTCTTCAGATTCCCCTAATTCTAACCCTTGATTTACCCACTGGATAAAATGATCGGTAACATGCATTCCATCATCAGGGCTCATACTTCCGCCATCCACAATCCATACGTCTTTCGCTCCTGCTTCAGCTAGCATAATCAATACTCTGCCGCCGCTATCGTCACCAACAGCTACGTATCCTTCTGCATACAGATCGGTCTCCCATGTCTGATTGCGTTCTGCAATTTGTTCTGCTCCATAGATCAATACGCCTTCATCTGTATATAATCCATCACTTTTTTTCCATAATTGTTTTAACGCTTTGGGAAATGTCGTATTCATCCATTTCTCTGCATCACGAATCGTACTATTTTCAGCCGGTGGATAAAATTCACATGATCCTAATTGAGACAATTCTAATTCCATCTTTAACACTCCTTATTTGGCTAACGGATATAAGCGATATGATCTATTATAGTATAACTATACAGACGGTTGCATCTACACATCATTACTAGAAATATTTGAATACGATCTTTTCTAGATTTCTTCATAACAGGATAGTTAATAGACTACGATATTGTTTACTTTCTACAGGCACAGGTATTTCACCTGTTACTGGTGGGATGTCATAGTAAATTAAACCTTAAATCACCTATAAGTCTGTTGTAGTGATGATCTGCCTGGGCGAAGCAATGTCTGTTATACTGTTTGCATTAGCAACACTGTTGTATACGATGTGCAAGATGAAAATGAAGGATTTTTATAAAGAGAGGGTTACACTCATGTCCAAAAAAATACTAATCGCAGATGATGAAGAAAGTATTCGTAACTCGATTGCTTATGCTTTGAAACGAGAACATTTTATAGTAGAAACAGCGATAGATGGTGAAGACGCTCTTGCCAAAACAGCTATATTTCAGCCCGATGTTATCGTACTTGATGTGATGATGCCTAAGCTTGATGGATATGGAGTCTGTCGTGAACTGAATCATCGCAAAGGTATCGGTATTCTTTTGCTTACTGCCAAGTCTGATATTATCGACAAAATACTAGGTCTAGAAATGGGCGCAGATGATTATCTGTCCAAGCCTTTCGATATTCGTGAATTAATCGCTCGTATCAAAGCTTTGGCACGTCTGATGGAACGTGAAAGTACACCTACGGTCAATGATCTACCTGCCACCTTAGGGTCTGTAGAAGTGTATAGTAGTAGCCGTAAAGTATTGGTAGACCAGCAACCGATTGAACTTACACCCAAAGAGTTCGATTTATTGGCTCTACTGGCTAACCATCCTAACCGAGTGTATACACGTGAAGAACTATTGGAACTGGTATGGGGAATGGATTATCTAGGAGAAACGCGCACGATCGATATTCATATTCAGCGATTACGTAAAAAAATAGAACCTCATCAAGCTTTGCTCCAAACTGTCTACGGTGTTGGCTACAAAGCAGAACCGCTATCGTGAAAGGTTCTCTCTCTAGCTATACTTCACCGGATCGTAAAGCACCGTTCTTTTGGTCACGCGGACTTAGCTTACGCTGGAAGTTTCCGCTACTTTTAGCAGGCTTACTTTTATTTACTGTAGGTGTATTAAGTACGCTAGTGCTGATCGGCATTCAATCGAATCAGAAAAATCAGATCGAAACTACACTCAAACGACAAAGCGAAATCATAGGTCTTACTATACGTCAGGAATATCTAGCCGGTAATCAAAAAGACCCTCAGCAGTTTATGAAGTTGCGCGCTACCGAACTTGCCGGTCAACTTGGAATATCCAGTAATATGCGTATTATTCTGTACGATGCTACAGGGCAATTATCCGGCGATTCATTACCTGTTGCTCCTCAAGTCAATGTAAAGCAAGCTCTTGCTTATGCTTTGAAAGGTCAGATCGCTTATATTACCACAGGTTCTTCGGTGATCTACTTGTCTCCTATTCAAGGATCAGATGGTCTGCTTGGCGTCGTTCAGCTTCATCTTTCGATTGCAGAACAACAAGCATTTTATCAAGATATTGTACAACTACTTCTTACAATAGGGGTATCGGTGTTGATTATCAGCTTTGTAGTCGGTTGGTTATATATTCGCAGGCAGATTGCCGATATTCATCGGCTGACTCAAGAGACTCATTCGATATCTCAGGGACACTATCCTCTCCCTCGCACTGTTCTTTTTACTCGTAAAGACGAATTAGGGCAATTGGGAGACGACATCGTGCAGATGGGACATATGATTGCTCAAAGTGTGAACGAGCTGGAAAATGAAAAACAACAACTGGAACAAGCGATTACCAAATTAACAGCGCTAGAACAATTGCAAAAAGCATTTATCGGCAATATCAGTCATGAACTCAAAACACCGATTACATCGATTCAAGCCTATGCCGACTTACTGAATATGTATGGGGACGATCCTACACTGGTACACGAAGCCAGTGAAAGTATTGCCAAAGAAACCAAACGACTGATCGAATTGATCGAAGATTCGATTCGTTTGTCATTGTTGGAGAAATACGACTTTGAATTACAAGTAACTTCTGTGCAATTAGATGAACTGTTAAGCGATGTCGCCAAGCGTACACAAGGTAAAGCATCCACTTCAGGTATTGATCTACAGGTACAGACAGTTGCTGTAACATTGACGACCGATCCCAAGCATCTGATGCATATTTTATTAAATTTGCTAGATAACGCAGTAAAATATAATCATAGTGATCATGGATGGATTACACTTTCTAATGAACTGTACGATCACAAGACGATCATTCGTATTATCAACTCCGGTGCTATTATTCCAGAAGATCAATGGGACAATGTATTCGAACCTTATGCTACATTAAGCAGTGATCGCGCACGTACAGGTAGCGGAACAGGTCTGGGTCTTCCACTTGCCCGCCGTCTAGCAGAACGTCTACAAGGCAAGTTGTATATTGCTCAATCGAATGATTCGGGTACCGAATTTGTTTTGGAACTTCCGGTGTAACTTACTTATCGGGTACATTATTTACAACTTGGATACAATTCGATATATTTACGAAACGTCTGCTGATTATAGTAAAGACATCGATCATATAAGGGAGATGTTTTTTTGTGAACAAAATAATGTTATTCTGCCGATTCTATCGTCTCTACCGGCTAAGTATCGGCATAGGATGCATGCTATTGCTCAGTGCGTGCAGTATGTTGACCAATACAGGCGGACTAAGTTCATCAGAACCACAACTGACAGTATTACCTCTGGATACTTCGATGCAAAAACAAGCCGATGAAGTGATGTTGACCTCAGTAGCACCATTAAAAAATGTATATGGACGGACATGGTTATCGGATACAGAGCTGATTATCAACAAAAAAGATCGACTATACATGTATCATCTCGAAAATGGTAAAGAAAATGCTTTAACACCCGGGCGCACATCACCTCAATATCTTGCGCTGACGTCTCAAGATGGTCAGCATGTGTTTTTTACAGAAGGTGTAGACGGTGATCCTTATCAGATTCTAGGATATATATGGAATGTATCAACAGGCAAAGTAACATCGATGGGTCAACTGGATATTACCAGTACAGTGAGTTGGGCAGATAAAGAGCACTTAATTACTACTAAAGTAGGCGGTGGTATACGCTTAATCGCTCTGAACGGACACTCTTCCGATGTAGTTCTGTCAGATCCGGTGCAACAACAAGACAGTCTGGATTCGGTACAAAAAGTCGGCAAAATTATTTACTATTTGAGTCCAGATACCAATGTCTATCGGCTAGTACAATATGCGAATCAATCTGAGCCTACGATCACCCCGATCGCTAATCATGTTAGAGCCTTCACGGTATCTCCAGATGGACAGCGAATCGCGATAGAACAACGTGTGTGGAATACAACTGAGCCTGCCAAATTAATCATGATCGATACAGAAGGTCATGTAGAAGGCACATTAGGTCAAGGAAGCTTAATCAGCCGTAGTGTATGGTCTCCAGATAGTCGGATGCTTGCATTCTCTATCCATCAGGTGAATCAGCAAGGGATGAACGGGCTGTATATTTTCGATCAACATACGGGTAAAACAACACCTGTTTTTGCCAAAATTCAAGATGCCAACACTTCTATGCAATGGAGTCCGTCGGGTGATCACTTGTCGCTGTATGATGAGAGTCGCGGAGTCATGACCTATATTATAGGAATCGAAAAATAAGCTAAAGCCAACATGATGATAATGTATCTGTGGCTCTAGCTTATTTTTGTTGTTTTAGATTATTTTTGTCATGATAATTGCTTAATCTGACCTGCTTCCATTTAATCCAGACATCCTTATAATATTCTGCTTAAAGATTGTAGCTGTCATACGTTCCAAATATAATAACACGTCTAAAGTGTCACGATTTTACTTCTACATCTGTCTTACGAAATAATTGATACTCTCCATTCAACTGCTTGATTAACAAATGATGATCTGCCGTCTGAAAGACTGGAGTGCCTTTATCTACCGCATTAGACATCAGATGTTCTGGCGGGTACATCCCTGCTTCCACGCGTTGTACAATTTCACCGACTGCCTGAATATCTGTATACTGCTTCATATCTACAGATTGTCCGCCTATATATTGTTGATCATTATAATTAATAATAGCTGCATAAGAATCCGTATGATCTGCACTAGTATTACAACCTACAAGAAATAATGAATATCCAAGTATACAGCAAGCCATAATGAGTATTTTCATAGTTCACCTCTTTGGTTCGGAATAGATCGATTTTTCCTATAACTATTTATGTTATTTTCCGTTGCTCTGCAATTGTTCTAATTGCCATATACGTTCTTCTGTAATAGATGTTATATTGTTGCCTGATGCAAGACCGATTACTTTTATTGCATAATCACTAGCGACGATTGCGTGTTCTTTCATATGCCCTACAGCTACGGCTTGTCCGGCAGTTCTTGCCGCTGTTTTGGCTATTTCATTCTGACATTGTCTAGCGACTTTGTGAGTCTGTAATCCAGCTTGCCTTACTTGATGTACAGTAGCTTGTCCCACTTGCCATAGCTCATTTACTTTAAATGCTTGCTCTACTTGTTCAACATTCGCTAACTCTTGCTCAAGATAAGGCATTACATGCCGGGCAACACTAAGCGCCCATTGTGCTAATTGTACATGACTGATCTTTTCTATCGTCTGTTCAATCTCGGCTCGTAGAGATAAGTCGTCTACAATCTTAATCTTGGATTTACTCAATATTGCCTTCTCCTTTCCAAAATAGAAATAAAGAATTCCATCCGATCATCGTATGTTTCCCAAAATACTTTATAAACTCATTCCCGCTTAAATGTTCATCTGGCAAAAGTAATTCTAAAATCCCAATCGTTGCTGCTTCTCTTACATAATGCTCACCCTCAATATCAAATTGCTCTATGACATGAAAAATGGCTGGAAATTCATCATGTTTACCACTTCGGTACAATCGAATAAGATGTCTTACAAAGTCAGAGAGTTCCAAATAATATAATCGTTCTTCATCGATATCTTCATCCTTTATATAGTCTTTCCAGGACTCTTGATACGAAGGACAAGCTTCCAATAACAAATCTATCATTTGCTCTTTCATAATCATCAAGGTTGTATTCCTTTCTACCTTTATTTCTATATATCTATGTGTATTGCAAAGGCTATCTACAGATATGCCTCAATCTAACTAACAGCTATGACTATACAATGCTCATCCTTCGACAGGGACTTTGTATACTCGATAATCCTCTTTACCTTTGATCGCTAATTGATCTACATTGACTACATTTTTAATCTCATTGCTGTACTATCATTATACTGAAATCCTTTTGGAGTCTGTGCTATGTTGGGACTACAACCTATAAGCATTGCTAATAAAGTGAATACTATAGTTGATTTCAAAATAAACTCCACTCCCTTCTAACCTATTTCAAAATGGGTATGTAATATAGATAGTAGAACCAGTATATATCAATCAATAATGATATATACATGAAGAATATAATCGAACATAAAATAAAGTGATAATCTTGAGGAGGTGTACATACTATGCACATTAGAAAAGCAACACTTCAAGATGCAGAAGATATTGCCAGAGTTCATGTAGACAGTTGGAAAACAACATATAAAGGCATTATTCCAGATGACTTTCTTAACAATCTATCCTATACCCAGAGAAATGATCTATGGATGCAAGCCATAGCACAACAAGATCACTTCGTTATGGTAGCAGAGAATTTCGAAGGTCAGATTGTCGGATTTGCAGATGGTTGGAAAAGAGAAAACAACACCGTCCCTCATTCTGGTGACTTAACTTCGATCTATATACTGGAGTCTTATCAAGGTAAAGGTATGGGTAAGCAACTACTCCAATCTTTATTTAAGATATTTAAGCAATTGGGCTGGCAAAAAGTATTTGTTGAAGTGCTAGAAGATAACAAAACATGTGGCTGGTATGAGTATTATGGTGCGACATTATCTAAGACTGTGACTATCCAAATAGGTGGCGTGCTTCTCAATGAACGAGTCTATGAATGGAATAATATCGACGACGTATTAGCAAGATCATGAACATAAATTGATACTACTTTAAGTAAAAAAGCCTACTCGATAATAGTCGAATAGGCTTTAGCATTGAACACGATATCACGTAATACAACAGTAATGTTAGGCTTCAAGATCGGGTTGAATATAAAAAGGCTCCATATTGATCGTAGACAAATATTGGCGGAAGCGAGATAGTTCTTGGGCTGCCCTTTCTTTCTGTTGAAACGTACCTACTGTAAAAGCCGATTCGACTGAGCCGTCTCCGACATAAGCGGAAAGAACCGTTCCTTCGGTTGATGTTTCTAGGGTAAGGGCAACAGATTTAACGATCGTTTGCTCATCTTGGCTGATAATCCACATGGTTGGTTTCTCCTCTCGAGATATGTATAAGAGGAGTATAAAACAATTTAGTAAAAGATAGAATATGAGGAAACAAATCGTTGCAAAGATTGAAATTTATGCAATACTTTGTTTCTATAATGTATTGAAATTCAAAATTTTTTGTATTTCTTCTGAATGATTATTTATATATTTTTGTTGATGTTCTTGTAAAGATGTAAAAGTTTTTTCATCACATTTATTAATATTCCAACGCTTTTTCCTTTTTAGGTATGGATGTGTTTTCATATAATTTGTATAATCTGCTAATACATTTAGATATTTTTGTTGTAATCTTGTTTGTTTTAAAAATTCTTCTAGTATACTCTTCTCTTCTTGACTTCTATAAAAATGAATAATGATAGTTAAGATTGAAATCCTAAATATATAATCTTCTATTTTATTTGGAACAATGAGATTTATCCAGCTAGATTGTGTTGAACTAAAAAAGGATATTACTTTTAAATTTTTGATAAATTCGACTAAAAGTTCTGCATCTAATTTAATTTTATTAAGTTCATTAACTTTTACTTTTTTTACACTCTTTCTTAATTTTTCAATACTAATATTTTTTTTAATCTCACTCCATAAATCTTCACCTGTATATAAGTTATTAAAACCAGTAGCTTTATTGGCTATTTTAGCAGAAGACTCTTCCGAATCTTCCATTCTAAAATCGCTCCAAATATGGGGATTTCCATTAGGGGACATTACATTAAATAATACATTCATTGTTGTAATAGTATTATCTAAAGAAGTATTTGAGAAGATTTTTAATTTTTGGATTGAACTTTTCGAAACGTTTTTAATTTTTTTCTCTACATCAGGTATAATGTGGGATACCTTTCTGATTCTTTTGTCAATCCATTCAAGTTCTGAATCAATAACTTTTATTATAATAGAACTCTTTATCTCTCCACTTTTAAACCAAACGTCAATTAATAATTTTTTTTGATTTTTTTTATAATTTAAAGAAGAGAGAATAAGTTTTAAATTACTTAACGCACTTTCAGGATATACATAACTCGAACCTGATTTTCCATTGCTAATTCTTTTAGAAGGAGGTATTAAGCCTATTTTTCTCCAATTTTTTATTTGCGTTTCCGAAATATTGTAACCTAATTCTTTGGCAAAGATTATTAATTTTTCATTTGTAATCAGTTGATACACCTCATTTTTTTAGAACATAGGTACATGAAACAGTAATATTTTTTAGTAGGCTATATTATACAATCCTCTTGTAAGAAAAATTAAAAAAAGGAGGAATAAATTCATGCAAAAAATAATTAATTTAATAATCTTTTTTATAACTCTAATAATTGCTATAAAAAGGATTATCGAAGCACTAAATACTATAAAAAAAATTTTAAACTGATTTTTAAATTAAAAACCAATGTTACAAATAATAACATTGGTTTTTAATTTACTCCTAATGAACAAATTCTTAATCATAAGTCTAATTAAAATTAAATTTCCATATACCATTCTTGTGGAATTAATTTAATACCATCTCGCCATTCTTCAACTTCATAAACTTCTTCAATATCTCCATATATACTACTATCAGCATGATCTAACACAATACATTGCCAATCTCCATTATTATTTTTTACAGATTCTGCTAGAGTTTTAAATATACTTTTAACTGCTTTTACATCCTCATCATCATATTGTAAGTCTAACTCTTCTTGAGTTCTTTTTAGTTTTGGAAAATAAACTTGACTTGGTTGATCTAATACTACAAAACTTGGTACACAGGATTCTTTTAATTCTAAAAAGTATTCCTGCAAGGCGCATATTAAAGCAATATGAAAAGAAACCCAATTCGAAGCACTACCAACTTCAGCTAGAAAATGCCAGTTATCATCATTACTTAAAACAGAAATATTTAAATCTTTTATACTAAATTTAGGGGCAATTCTTCTATATTTTTCTTCTACATCCAAAGTCTTTAAATAAAAAGCAATATTCTGAGAAATCTTATTAATTGCAACATCTAACTTTCTTTTAATAAGGTTTTGATCTACTAGCATTATTAAATTATTATATTCTTGTTCTAAGAGTTTTATTTCTTGATGAATTTCTCCACCATCTATCAATTTTTCAAATGTTTCTTTTGATGCTTTAAGATGTCCAAGAAATAAAAACATATTTTTACTTTTATGAAATTCTTTTTGTGCTTCCTTATCTCTAGCTAATAGTAAATCAAATCTTTTTTGTAATTCATTCTTCTGATCTAAAAATCTCTGCAATTCTATTTTTAATCTTTCCTCTTCTCTAATAAATGAAGTAGATATTTCTACTTTCTTTTTTGATTGTTCTTCATATTTCTCAAAAGCATTTATTATTTTTTTCATTTCGTTTTTAGTCTTAGGATGTTCTTCACTTCCACAAGCAGGGCATGGTTGAACCGTAGAAGTTATACTATCTAGCCATTTAGAGATATGAAGCCTATCAGCTCTTTTTCTTTGAGAATTTTTGTAATCATATAATCCTTTATCAAGACGATTTATTTCAGATAACCTCCTTTTTACTTGTCCTATTTCAAAGCTTACTTTTTCTTCTTCAATTTCAAAATTTAATAATTCTTTATTAGCAGAATCTATATTATTCACTTTTGTTTGTGTATACTCAGGAATATTTTCAAGAATAATATCAGCAAATTTTAATAATTCTTCTGGAGGAGATTCCATACTAATTTCTTCATTTAACAACCCGTATTCATAAGCTATTTTCATATGCCCAAGCATATTAGCCTTCCAAGCTATTGAAATGTTTTTAACTTTCTCAAATTCTCTCTGTAATAAGTTCAGTCTTTTTTCAACAAATTGTAATTTTTGTCTTGCCCTTAATATTTCAATATTTTCCGCTCCTAAGATAAAAGGAAACCAATTTCTTAATCTTTCTCTATGTTCATGAGCATGCATTTTATAAAATAAAATATTTTGGTTAGCTACAATATCCTGAGTCTGAAAACATAAAGCCATTAAATCTCTAAAACTTAATCTAGAACCATAAGAATCCTTTTCTTCCTCACCTAATGGAAAATAAGGAACAGAAGAAATAGTATTTAAAATATGTTTTATTCCTTCACTATTTTCATTAGACTCTTTTATTTCTAAAGGAACTATGATTAGTTTTTCTCTAGTAAAATAAAATTTATTAGAAACTTTATTTCCAGTTGGAACTTCTCTTGCAATTAAAATTTGGTCTGCTTCTGTTTGGAATACTACTCCATACCAAGATGTATGATCTCGTATAGTATCTATAGGGATAGAGCAATCACTGGATGCTAAGCAATAATCAATAATCGGAATTATTGCAGATTTCCCTGTTCTAGAGGCTCCTGTTATAACATTAACTTTTCCAGTCTTAAAATTTACAATTCTAGGAGCATATTCATTAGATTTTGACCAAATAATTAATTTCAATAATTGAAACTTCATTAAAAAACCACCTTTAAATATGATTCGATATCTATGATTTCATGTTCTGAGAACCAAACCCCTAGTATCTCTGCTTTTTTACCTTCCCTTTGAGTCTGCTTTCTAATATTGTTCCCTCGTCCAGATTTCTCGGATAAATTGCGAGCATATAATTTACCAGTTTCTACATCCCAAACCATTAATCCCTCACTAATTGCTATATCAATAGCTGCTAATGTATATTCTTTTTTGTCTTTAATTCTTTCTTGTAAAGATAATAAAATATCAGAGTTTTTATTTTCTTCAAAACTTCGTATATACGATTGCAAATTACTTCTTTTATTACTAATAAATTCTGTTAATTCTTTACTAGTTAAGATAGCAGTAGCTACAAAATGTAAAAGTGCTATTGGAGCATCTCCAAATTGATGTCCCTTGCTATATCCTTGGGTAAACCTCCATAACAAATAAGCTCCTATTATAGGAGTATTCCAAATTTTCACTTCTTCTACTAACCTGCTCATATTTAATTATCCTTCCTTGAAAACAACATTTTCCAATGAGGATGCCAACCAACAAAAAAATCATCAGCTAAAGCATGATAAGTTCCTGGAATGGTAGAACATGGTGGATGCATCTCTCTAATTACTTGTGGTTTTAATTTACAATCTAACAAAAGTAATTGTCCTTTTTCTATATGATTTAAGTCTTTTTCTGTTAAGCTTATTTTTCTAGCTTGGTTACTCCAAAATTTCTTTAAACTATCTTCAAACTCTTTAGCTATATGTTCATCAATAATTTCACTTTCAATCCATTTTTCACGATTAACATCTGCTTTTAAATAATCTGAAATAGCTTCAATGATTTCATCCTCTTCGATTTCTATTGATTCAAGTTGTTGTAAATAATTAGGTTTAGCTAAAGCATGCTGTTTAACTATATCTTCTCCAAGTTGATATGAGATTGTGTAATCAATAAGCTCTCTACTACGTACTCTATTGAATAAAACTAAAAATTGATGGTGAAAATCTTCCCATGTAATAACGGCAGGAATCTTACAAGCAATTTTTTCTTTAATTTCTTTACTTACCCATCCCTCTAAAATATTTATTGCAAAATCAAATTGTGTCTCTGGTATATGTTGTTTTCGTAGTTCTATTTTTATTTCGTCATATCCTGCTCCTTTTCCGATTTGAAGATCAAAACGCTCTATTATTTCTGCTAATAATGATATTTTCTCATTAACTAAATAATTATAATATTTCCAAATATCATGTTGATCATTTATATCTTTCAGCTCTTTTTTTGCTTTTTCAATAGCTAAAGTTGCTTTTAAAAGATCATTAGCTGAACAAAATTCATTAATGATCGATAATCTACCAGATTGATTGCAATACAAAATAAATCTAGTATTTTTTATATCTAATTCTTTATTTTCTACTGCCTTAGCCCAATTAAAAAAAGTTTTCCAAAAGTCCGTTGATCTATCAGTTAATGGGTTACTTTTTATAGAAGATTTATCTTCTTCAGAAATTATATGGTTGTTTTCTTTTCTCACTGCTACATCGCCTAAAACTTCAACACTTACTTGTTCATTAGGGCTACTTTGTAAAAGATGAAAAAGTGCTCTCGTGAATTGTATTCCGAATCCTAGTAATTGACCTGGAGCATTCGAATTCATAAATTGATCTCCTTATTAGAAAATATTAAATCTGAACTTCTTGATTTTTCTTCAAGCCACCCTGCAAATCCCTCGACCTTGCTATAACTCAAAAATAACCAGTCCATCGCTCTAGTCATTCCGATATAAAATAACGACACTTCTCGCTCTGGATGTTCTTCTAGCTTGAATGGCATACTGTCGACATTGACGATAAACACCGCTTTGAAATCTAGCCCTTTGGAGCTGTCGAGTGTGGATAGCTTGACGGCTTCTTGGTGGCGTTCGAATGTGCGTTTGGATGCTGTATTTTCGGTGAACCAATTGTACGGAATCTCATGCTTGGATAGTTCTTTTTGTAATACATCGATATAAGAGTACGAATAGCGCTTTTGTACACGATACAAGACAGCCATTTCGGCGTAAGGTACTTTTTTCTGCTCATGTAATATCTTCATCTGCTGGGCGACCCATTGTGCTTCTTCTGCAAAAGAAGCGCAGTGCTTGATCTGTGGCTCTATCCCTTTGCGCTTGGTACTTTGCGGTGGGATAATCTCTACCCCTTCTATACTTGTGCCTTCTTTGACCTTTTCCCCTAAGCTGAAATGGGTACGATAGAAGTCCCATGCGAAGTTGACGATCTGAGCGGTGTTACGGTAGTTGATACTGAGAATTTTGGAGCGTCCACGGAAGTCGAGTCCGGTGTTCTGGCTCAGGCTGGTTTTGCGTTTGTAGATATTTTGCGCTTTGTCTTCGACCAGTAATAGTGATTGGGTTTCCGGGTTAAGCACCTTACTTAGCAATTCTAGCCATGACGGTTCGAAGTCTTGTCCTTCGTCGATCAGGATCGCATCGTATTGCGGTAAGATCGTCTCGCCACGATTGATCTTTTCCAGATAAGATTCGATCAGTTCGTCTTTGATACGCATCGTACTCCACAGCCATTCATGGAATGTAGCAATCTGTAGATTGGATGACTTCTCTATAGAAGGTGTAGCCGATGAATTCGTCTGACTGTTAGCAAAATCGAACAAATCTTCCGGTTCTTCGAGCATCCGATCAATCTGACTGCGAATCACTCTCGATAATGGAATGCCATAACAGAGGACAAGAATTTTCCAATGTGGATGGTCTTTGATTAGCATCTTCGCTCTAGCGGCTAGAATTAGAGTCTTGCCACTACCTGCTACACCGCGTATTAATCGATTCTTATCTCCCAACTGTCTGGCAAGTGATTCCTGATGCAAGTCCATCGCTTGAATATTATGAAGCGATAGTAAGAGTTGGTCTTGATAATAAGCAGGCTCCCGATATTCTGCACTAATCCGTACTTCGGGAAATAGATGATACCGAATCGCTTTGATATCTTCGTCGGTCAACATCTGATTCATATGAAAAGGGGTATCGAACATATTGGTAATACGCTCTAGTAGATGATCTGCGGTGCAATTCTCATCTTCGAGGTCTATTTCTTCTCGTGTAAGCATATATCTAGGATCGATCACCCGATGTAGACTATGCTTGACGATATGGGTCTGCTTGAGACGGGTAAAAACAACTCCATGTCCATAGCGGAACTTGAGATTATTTGCATACACACCGCTTTGTTGTGTAAGATTCTGATCTTTTTTGAGCTTATTATTAATTCGAAAAGCATAGTCTCTTGCTTGGAGTAGCGGATTTTTGACCGTTTCTACCGATCCTGTTCCTTTTTGGGTATGTAGCTGCCATTCATGAGTATTGAGTTCGTAGAGGGTATTTTCGGTGTAGTCTTTCACTTCTAACACCAATAGTCCAAGATCCGGGCCGATAATGACGTAGTCTGGTCGTCTGCCACCGATCTCTGGTTCGTAGTAGACAATATAATCGTCTGGAAGATGTTCTTTGAGCGTTTGAAATAAAAGGCGTTCGCCTGCGGTTGCTTTTCTCGGGATGGTGTCTGGAATCGTATATGCCATAGTTGTGTTCTCCTTAGTGCAGGCAGAAGATGTACGAGTTAGAGTCCAGTTCTTCTGGAAATCTGCGATAATTTTGCTTTAAAATGAAATATTTCAATTTTTTTAGGTCTTAGGTAGCGTATATATTTACCTATATCATACTTCGTTTGACTCATATTGGAAATACTTTTTTTCAATATAATGGATTTAAACCAAAAAAACAGGACATTTTCCATCTTAAATTGGAAAAGTCCTACTTTTATTAGGTCTGTTGGTAGTGATCGTCTTTAGTTGCTATATGCTTTAATTCTGTTTTTCTATTGGAGATACAAGTATTCTTTTTAAGCTAGTGGCTCTAATCGATATACGACACATCCGTGTGGTGGAAGTTCTATTTCCCATTGTCCTTGTACGGTTAATTGTTCTGTAGGCTGCCATAGATTATGCAGATTCACTGGTACTGTTATATCTAATAAAGATAGATCCAGTGTTAGCGTATTCTGCTCTTCTCCTGCATTAAACAAAGCGATATAGCGGTTATGCGTTTCATCTTCCTCCGCTACCCAGATGATTCGATCTTGCTCATCACGAGAAAGTTGATAGGCTTGACGGCTCTTATGATTCATTTCTAAAATCAGCGGACTGTTCAGCAATGACAATGTCCATTCATCGTTATCCCGTAATTCTCCTCCGAACATTAACGGCGAACGGAAAATCGACCAGAGTGTCATCATAGTACGCTGTTCATCAGGTGTGAATCGTGTCCAACGATCTGCTCCGCCTCCATCTACAGAGCGAATACCGATATGACCGAGTGGCAACATATCACAATCCGGCCAAGAACCTTCGCCTACATACGGTGACCATTTCTCACAACGTTCGAACATCGCATATAATAATGACCAGATATCCCAAAAGTCATCGGTAACACGCCACATATTCGCATAGTCTCTTAATTGTTGTTGGTATTGTAACGGCGCTGGCCCTGGAGATAGACTGAGTACCATCGGACGACCACACTGATCGATTGCGCGACGAATTAGTTCAATTTCTTCCAGATGAGTATCATACAGACGTGAAGCCGCAATATCATCGACTTTGACAAAATCGACTCCCCACTCTGCATACATTTCAAATAATGAATTGTAATATTGTTGTGCTCCTTCTTGCGAAGCATCTACCCCGTACATATCTGTATTCCATGGACAGATAGAATTAGGATGTGCAATCTGTCTGGCGGTGATATGTGTTCCCTTGATCGCTGTATTCTGATGCACCGCTTGTCTTGGAATACCACGCATAATATGTATACCGAACTTTAATCCTAATTGATGTACCCGATCAGCTAACAGACGGAATCCTTGACCATCTTTACTGGAAGGAAAACGATTGACTGCTGGAATTAATCGGGAATAGTTATCCATTTCTAATGGCTCAAATTTGCGATACGCTGAGGATACAGCACCTGCTTCATACCACTGAATATCCACTACAATATATTCCCAACCATGCTCTTTGAGATGAGTAGACATATACTCGGCATTGCCTATAATTTCTTCTTCTCGTACAGCGGCTCCATAACAATCCCAACTATTCCAGCCCCGGGGTGGATATTGTGCCCATAGATGATGTCCCATATTGGATCTCCTTTAGATATATCTATTTTGGAATAATATGCTGTATTTATTTTAAACTTTTTTTGGAAACGGTTGCAATAAATAATATATATATTATCCTACATTATTTATGATTTTATAATCATTTTGCATTATAAATTCTTACAACAACGTATACACAATATTATATTTTGAAATAAAATGTATTTGTTTAACTTGAAATATATAACTATTAAAACATTTATTAGTTTTTTAATTATTTATTAGCAATTTTATTTTTTTTAATCTGTAAGACCTAAATATATAGCGAATTTTGTCGATATAGGTATTACGTTATATGTTTAAACAACAATGAGGAGTGAAATTATGCGTATTAATATTCAAACTAAATTATTGGTCGGCTTTTTTAGCGTGATTCTATTACTGGTATTGGTCAGTCTTTTATCACTATTCAGTATGAATACATTAGGATCGCAAGCCAAGCAAATTGATAGCAAATGGATGCCTAGTGTAAGCACAATGGGTATGATGAATGGCGATATCTCTGATGTACAGCGTTTAGTTCTAAACATGGTACTCGAAAATGATCCTGAACGAATTACTAAAATCAATACTACATTAGATGAATTGTTAAAACGGATCGAAACCGAACGTGTACAATACAAAGCATTGATTCAATCGGATGAAGAATCCAAATTATTTGAGCAATTCAATACCAATTATGATCAATTTTTAACAACATTTCCTACTTTAGTCGATGCAGCCAAAGGCAATGATATCGATAAAGCGCGTGAATTACATCGTGCTTCTTATGATGCCTGGTATACTGCTAATGACACAATTGCTCAATTAATTGCTTATGATAATGAACAAGCAGGTATTTTGACAGATCAATCTGTAAAATCAGCAACTTCTGCAAGCACGAACATTATTATTTTAAGTATTATCGCTGTTGTTATTGGTATCGTAATTGCTTACCTTATTGCTAGATCTATTTCCCGTCCAGTGAAACAAATTCAACAAGCGGCTGAACGTATCTCTGCTGGTGATCTAACAGGCGAAGCGATCATTATTCGTAATAAAGACGAAGTCGGTCTACTGGCTGTTGCTTTCAATCAAATGGTAGCGAATCTTCGTAGCTTGCTTGAATCTGTAGCTGCTACTTCTGAATTGGTTGCCGCTTCTTCAGAGCAATTAACAGCAAGTAGTGAGCAGAACAAACAAGCATCTGAACAAATTGCTGAAACGGTACAAGAAAGTGCTAATGGCGCTGCTACTCAAGTTGATATTGCTACCAAGTCTGCTCAAGCGATGCAAGAAATGGCGATCGGTGTAGAACAAATTGCTGTTCGTGCACAGACAGTATCCAGTTCAGCAACCGAAGCAGCAAGCAAATCGTCTAATGGTAACAAAGCGATCCAACAAGCAGTTAATCAAATGGATTCGATTCAGACTTCGCTACACTCGTTAGGTTCTGTCGTGAAAGAATTAGGAAGTCGTTCGCAAGAAATTGGAAATATCACTAAAGTCATTACAGGTATTGCTACACAGACCAATCTGCTTGCTCTAAATGCTTCAATTGAAGCGGCTCGTGCAGGTGAAGCAGGTCGAGGATTCGCTGTCGTTGCTGATGAAGTCGGTAAATTAGCAGAACAATCTTCTCAATCGGCGAAGCAAATTATTGAACTGGTTACATTTATCCAGAAAGATACAACAGATGCCATTGACGCGGTAGAATTGAATAATCTTGAATTTGATAAAGGGTTGGCTTCTGTATCGATTGCAGGTGAAGCGTTCCGCGATATTTTACAGGCTGTCAATCAAGTCGCTGGTGATATTGAAGAAGTCTCCGCAGGCGCAGAACAATTATCAGCAAGCACGAATGAAATTGTTCAATACTCCAAACAGATCAATCATATCGCTCAAGAATCTTCTGAAGGTATGCTAAGTGTATCTGCGGCTACGCAAGAACAATTAGCTTCTATGGAAGAGATTACATCATCATCGTCTTCTCTAGCACAGACAGCAGAACAACTTCATAATGAAGTTAGCGCATTTAAAGTGTAATATTTTAGCTTACTTGTGTTACTAGCTGTATAGCAAATAGACAATACCCCTTATCCTTTTATGATCAGAAGATCGCATATAAAGGATAAGGGGTATTTTGGTATATCATTGTGTACCATGTGTAAAGATAATAACTTGAATTTACATTTTGATCTTTTTCGTTTTTTTACCATGATCATCTAAAGTAGAGAGCTTTCCTTCTGCTCGCTCCATTTCTATAATCTTTTCCGCCAAAATTTTACTGGAGTTCGCCAGTACTGCCATTTTGAGCGAAAGATTACTTAACATTTCTTGTTCTGTCGTAGTCGTCTGACCAAGCAATCTGCTTTCGGCTTTGGCTTGTTCCATCGTATAACTGGATGCTTGCTCTTGTTCTGTCACAAAGTGATCATACACTTCAGCAAATGTTTTGGTCTGTAATTGAAATTCGATAATACCTTGTATGACTGCTAAAGGTAATACAGGTTTGAGGGTGCACAGCATCATCAAGTAAGCAATATGCGTACGGGAATAGCGCTTTTTGATCGTAGGTGGAATAATGCCCTGTTTGACATAATTATTGATCATAGAGGGTGAGATTAACTTGCCTGCACTCTCTCCGGGGAATTTGTGAAAATGCTTTTCTAATAAAGCGACCACTTGATCCATATATAAATCAATGTCGGGAATCTGCTCCCATCTGGGGAACTTATAAGCCACTTTCTCTTTACCCCATGTCTCTAATTCTTGAGCCAGTTTGTCTTCCACTATGTATTCCTCCTTGAGCTGAACATGTATGATAAGATTCATTGTCTGTAATTTGTGTTTATGATTGTATATGGTTATAATAACTATATCATAAAGTTATTAGTTTTATATGTTAAAATTTTAATAAAATGAATATAGCGTTTTTAGTATATTCTATCTCTGTGTAAAGAAAGAGTGGTTTGGATGAAATCAATTGCTTGGGTGACAGATAGTACAGCTATGATCGATACTGATTTTGCAGCAGAACATCATATTTATATTGTACCTTTACGTCTGATTGTGAACAATGAAGCGTACAAAGAAAATGTTGAAATTACAGCAGAACAATTTTATGAGAAAATGCGTCAAAACGAAAGTGTAGGTAGCTCACAGCCACCGATTGGCGAATTTATGGAATTATACGAATCTATTAAAGATAAATATGACGATATTATCGTGATTCATTGTTCTTCTGAATTAAGTGGTACGTATCACACTTCACTACAAGCGGCTGAGATCACCGAAACTTCTGTGATCGGGATTGATTCCAAAGTCGGCGCTTTTCCTTTACGTGAAATGGTTATGCAAGGAGTCAAATGGCAACAACAAGGCGATACGGCTCTGGAGATCAAAGCCAAAATCGATATGATTATTGAAAATATGGACTTTTATCTGATTCCAGCAAGTCTTTCTCAATTGCATCGTAGTGGACGGGTATCCGGTACTCAATTGGTGATCAGTCAGTTACTACGTATCCACCTCCTATTACGTTTTGTAGAAGGTAAAATTATTGTAGAAGACAAAATTCGTACTTTCAAAAAAGCCAAACACAAACTGATGGATATTCTCAAAAAAGATATCGATCTGGTCAAAAGTGTATGTATTATGCACGCTAACAATATTGAAGAAGCATTTCAAATGGAGAAAGAAATCAGTGTATTTGCTCCGCTACTCAAAATTGAAATTGCTCCCTTCATTCCGGTTGTTGGTGTTCACGCCGGTGAAGGTACAATGGCATTAGCATGGATTCGTCAAAATTAAATCCTATTTAACACATTCATTCTATATATAAAGGATTACCTATAGATCTCATCAAAAAGCAACTTGTAGCTATATGCTACAGGTTGCTTTTTTGTTGTCTGCAATCATCAGGTAGCATTTATAACTATTCAATAAGATGATCCAAAAATGAATAATGACTCTGACGATATCTTTTTTTGACTATTCTTCACAATTACAGCTTCTACCTGTGATTTATTAAATTGAAATGTAAGCATTTGCATTTAGAACCTTAAGAACTATATCTTAAGCACTAAAATTTACAAAATTGTCTAATATATAAAAAGAAATTGTCGATATAGATAAAGTTGAATGCGTTACACATTACATATTGGGGGACAATATTATGAAACGTTTGCGTGTTGGTAAAGTCAAAATGAGTATACAGACCAAATTGTTAACTGGCTTTTTAAGTGTAATTCTTTTGTTAGTCATAGTAAGTTTACTTGCTCTAACAAGTACACGAAGTATGGGCAATCAAGCAGTCGATGTAAATAAGAAATGGATGCCAAGTGTTACTTTATTAGGAACACTTAACGGGGATGTGTCCGATCTAGAGCGTCTATTGCTCAATATTATTGTAGAAAATAATCAAGATGAAGTTGCCAAGCTTAATCAAGATTACGAGACATTACTGAAAAAAATTCAAACAGAACGTACTGCTTATGAAAAGTTAATCGAAAGCGATGATGAACAACGTCTGTATCAACGCTTCTCTACACAATATGAAGCGTATATTAAAGTTTCACCTAACGTGCTTAATGCAGGTCTGAATAATGATTTGAATAAAGCGATTGCTTTGCACCGTAATGCGTATGCTTTCTGGTATACGGCTAATTCTACTATTGCAGAATTGGTAGCTTATGATAACAAACAAGCTACTCAACTTACAGATGAGTCGGTAAGTACATCGCGGACAGCAAGTTTTAATATTATTTTGTTAAGTGTAATCGCTATTATTGTTGCTTTGGCTATTGCTTTCCTTATTGCTCGTTCGATCTCCAAGCCTGCTAGATCGCTACAAAAAGCAGCTGAACAAATTGCTGCCGGTGATCTGACTGGATCTGATTTGATTATCAAAAACAAAGATGAGATCGGTTCATTAGCGGTGTCATTTAATGATATGAAGCACAATTTGCGTCAGGTGATCGAATCGGTCGCTTCTACTTCGGAGTTGGTCGCGGCTTCTTCAGAACAATTAACAGCAAGTAGTGAACAAAATAAACAAGCGGCTGAACAAATTGCAGAAACGGTACAAGAAAATGCAGTCGGTACAGCCAAACAAGTCGATATTGCCAACAAGTCTTCTCAAGCGATGCAAGAAATGGCGATCGGTGTAGAACAAATTGCGGTTCGTGCACAGACAGTATCTAACTCTGCTGTCGATGCGGCAAGCAAATCTTCGGATGGGAATCATGCCATTCAACAAGCGGTATCACAAATGGATTCAATTCAACAATCGCTACATTCTCTAGGTACTGTAGTAAAAGAATTAGGTAGTCGCTCTCAAGAGATTGGTAATATTACCAAAGTAATCACTGGCATCTCTTCGCAAACAAATCTATTAGCGCTGAACGCTTCGATTGAAGCCGCTCGTGCAGGCGAAGCAGGCCGAGGATTTGCAGTCGTTGCTGATGAAGTCGGCAAATTAGCAGAACAATCTTCCCAATCAGCAAAGCAAATTATTGAGCTGGTCGCTTTTATTCAAAAAGATACATTAAATGCGATTGAAGCGGTTGATTTAAACAATCGTGAATTTGATAAAGGGATGGCTTCTGTCGCGATTGCAGGGACTGCTTTCCAGGATATTTTACAAGCGGTTAATCAAGTAGCAAGCGATATTGAAGAAGTATCTGCTGGTGCAGAACAGATGTCTGCAAGCACGACTGAGATTGTAGAGTATTCCAGACAGATTTCTCATATCGCTCAAGAATCGGCTGCCGGTATGTTAAATGTATCTGCTGCTACACAAGAGCAGTTAGCATCGATGGAAGAAATTAATGCTTCCTCTTCTTCGCTAGCAGAGACGGCTGAACAGTTACACAGCGAAATGAATGAGTTCAAAATTTAACTCGGGACAAACTGTACCAGCACTACGCTAAAATAGATATTCCAACCTATAGATCAAAAAGCCCACATTACTCTAAAATGAAAAGGATTGCTTTTCTTTAAAGAGCTGGCGGGCTTTTTGATGTCTACTTGTATTGGCTATTCGTAGTAAGATAAAATAAAGAATATCTATAGTTAGAGGTTAGCAGAAAAAAGTAACAAAAGTAGCTTTACCACCGATATATACAATAAGCACTTAGCAGACCAGAAATTTAAAAATAAGGACAGTACATTTTATAATTATGTCTTATAACTAAGCAACTTCGTCAATTATTCTGAATCAGGAGGAATGGTAGCTATGAGCACATCCAAAAAAGATTCTTCTCAACCATCTAACAATCACCTACATACAGAACAACCTTCTCTATCTCAAATGTCTCATACCTCTACTCTTACAGATGAGGAAGATGTACTAGAAGCCAAACGAATGCAATCACGTTTTCCCTGGTTGGATGCTCGCTTATTAGTCGTTGTGGGCTTTACTTCGGTAGTCATGCTGATCCTATTGATCGTTCCGATGCCTACACAAAGCACGTATACCACTGCTAATTCATGGGGCAAATTAGAACCTTTTCACCAGTATCAAAGTGATGTTATCCAGAACCAGAGCTTAATATCTGCTATCAAGCACAACTATATCCAATATGTAAATGAGAGCGCTGAAAAAGACGGCTATATCGTTACTGTCAATGCTGTGACCGCTGATGAAAATCAATTGATTCTCCTCTATACCGCCAAAAGCTTAAATGGACAAGAAATATACGGGATGAACAGTGTCAAATTAAGCAGTATCGCTACAGGTAAGCCTCTGGGTCATTCACGCAATAACGGAACTCATGATGCTGATAGTGAAAATGTATTTCGTGGCACGACCACTATTCGCTTGAAATCAAGAGAACCTTTCCCGCAAGAAATTGCCGCCAAATTCCAAATTGCTTCTGTAGATGATGGCAGACTAAGCGATCCAGTAACCAATACTAGCACAGAAGATATGCATTATTCTCCTACCTTGCTGATTCATTTTTCACTAGCTGGTCAATTCAAACGACCTGAGACTGAAATCGTCTATCCGAATCATATTATTGAATTAGGAGATCACAAAGTTGCTCTGACCAGAGTCGAAATGTCTCCTTTAGAGATGCGTGTTCGCTTTACATCAGATCAGCCCTTTGAACCGTATAACACCAAAAAATCATGGGTAGAAGCGACAGGCATTATTGCAGGTGAAGGCGATCAAGCAGTGCTGTTACGGGCGTTAAATCGAAAAATGGCTTTCGATGATCCGAACAGTTATGAATATATCTTTTACAGCAATTTACTCGATCAACCCAAAACACTGCAATTACAAGTCGTTACCCGAGAAGCTGATAATATTGGAGATACCCAACTTATACAAATCAAATAAGCATCAAATTATGTAACTGCTGGCGGTGTCCAGCGGTTACTTTCGCTTGTCTGCGGATAATCGATTCCATGTGGATAAGACAGTAATTCTATCAATGTTCCCCACGGCGCACGTCCATACACAAATAAATGCCCTTCTCCCTTTTCTTCATTAGGTAATGGATTAGGAGAAGACAGCAAAATGCCACCCGCCGATTCAAAATGACGGATAGCTGCTGGCATATCATCTACATATAACGCTATATGTTGGATACCATAATCTACTGCTAATGTGGGAGAGCGTTGTTCTGTATTTTCAAATTGGAACATCTCGATACTTGCACCCTGACCGATCTGAATCAGTCGCATATGACGCACTTTAGCGCCTTTTGGCAATCCTAACTTCTGTTCAGTCTCTGCGCCTTCTTGAGCAGGCTGTTGAGGGGTAAGCGTATCATAACAAATCGAAGCTCCAAATGCTTGCTTAAAAAACCGAGTCGCTTCTTCAATATCGGGAACGGTTAGACCGATATGATCGATACCTCGTATAGATCGATAATCTTGATGTGTATATTTAGATGATGCAGACATATGTATCCTTCCTTTCTACATAACAACAGATTGGATATGATGCGTATGTCTTTTTTTACACTTGTTTTCTGAAAATTAAACGGTAGATCCTAATGCTTTTTTCAATAATAACGGTGAGCTTACTGGTGAAGTGATAATTCCAGCAGATAACGCCTGACATTCGTGAAAAGCAAAATGTTGACAACCACGACAACGTTCTAGATCAAGATACCCCAGTGCTTTATTAATCGCAATACCTGTACGCTCATAGAAATGCTCTGCTCCAATCATCGTATACAAGCCTGTTTTGTGTAACAATTCAAGCGGTTGGTGCTGGATACCAGAGACAATCACTATGCCACCGTACGATTGTACCTTACGCACTAATATTGTCAGGTTAGCATCTCCTGTTGTATCAATCATCGGGACTCTACCCATACGAAGCAATACGATCCGAGGTTGATTCGCAATAGCTTCATCTATCGCTTGTTCGATCAGATGGGTACTCCCGAAAAAGAGTGCTCCTTCAATTGTGTAGATACTAATCTGCGGGCAATCATGATTTTCAGTAACCATATGACTTTGTACTTGCTGATTCACAGCTTCTGGATCAGGGAGTACTTTGGTTATCGTTAATCCTTGACTCATTCGTTTGACAAACAATATAACTGCTAATAACAATCCGACTTCCACAGCAGTCGTCAGATCAGCAAATACGGTCAATATAAATGTGATCGCCAAGACGAGCGAATCACTTGTTTTGATTTTCAAAATATGCATAAAATGCTTACGCTCACTCATATGCCATGCTACTAACATTAAGATCGGAGCCATACTAGCAAGTGGAATATTGGATGCATAAGGAGCAAATAACACCAATACAAGTAAAACCACAATACCATGCACTACACCGGAGATAGGCGATACAGCACCATTTTTGATATTCGTAGCTGTCCGAGCGATCGCTCCTGTAGCTGGAATACCACCAAATAAAGGGGTTATCATATTCGCAATTCCTTGCCCGATCAATTCTCGATTACTGTTATGACGTGTGCCAGTCATCCCATCAGCAACAACAGCTGATAACAAAGACTCTATACTGCCTAACATTGCAATCACTAATGCCGGGCGAATCAAAAAGGTGATTTTATCCCATGTTAAATCTGGAATATGAAAATGAGGAAGCGCTCCTGAGATCGCGCCAAATGAAGATTCGATAGTAGCCACTTTGCCTTGAAAAAACAGCACAGCCACTCCTGTCGAGATCAATAATCCGATCAATGAACCTGGCACTTTAGGGAAAAAGCGTGCGGTTACTATCATAGCTACAAAACAGGTCAATCCGGTGATAAGGCTGTATATATTAAATGTGTTTAGATGAATAACGATTTCACGCATATTCGAGAAAAAATCTTCATGTTTGGCAAGTCCACTTAATCCTAAAAAATTGGCGATCTGTCCGCCAAAAATAGTGACAGCAATACCTGCGGTAAATCCTATCGTGACCGGTCTTGGGATAAAGGCAATCAATTTGCCTAATCGACACAATCCCATAATAAGCAAAAAGACACCTGCCATAAAACCAGCAATCAATAAATTTTCATATCCATATTGCATCACTACAGCGAATAATATAGGAATAAATGCACCTGTCGGCCCACCGATTTGGAATTTGGAACCTCCACATAAAGAAATAATTATACCTGCAATGATGGTTGTATAAATTCCATATTCAGGCTTAACTCCTGAAGCAATAGCAAAAGCCATCCCGAGTGGAATAGCGATAATACCTACGATCATGCCTGAAATCAAATCTTTGCGTAAACTATTGCGGTTATATCCAGCAAATCTTCCTGTCCACTTCATTTGTCTACCTTCTTTTTGCATATTTTAATATTTAATTTCAAATATCTGATTATTTGAATATACAGAGATAGTACGCCTGCATGCAGATTGTGTCAATGATATTTTATGCACATCAAAAAAAGTATCCCTTATTTATAAGAGATACTTTGATTGTGTATAGACAATTGTGGTTTGGAAATGATCTATTTATCGTAAACAGGTGCGCTTATTTTATTTCTCAAGATGTCTGCTTGCTTCAGGTTCATTGCGCATGCCTTCCAATAAAGAAATCGCGTCTACCAGATGATTATCAAAAATGCGCTTAGCTACTGCTAACAATTCTTGAATAAGCGGATCACGTAGTGAATAGATTACCGATGTGCCTTCTTTGATTCCTTGCACTACATTTTTGCTACGTAATATCGACAGTTGTTGAGAAACAGCCGATCCTTCTGATCCGACAATCGTTTGCAATTCATTGACTGTCTTATCTCCTGTACAAAGTGCTTCTAAAATCTGAATCCGCATCGGATGGGCTAAAGCTTTGAAGAAATCAGCTTTGAATTGCTGTATATTTTGATTCATGAATCCATACCCCTTACTGTATTATCTTCAACAGATACGGATATCATAACACAAAATAATCATCATACCACCAGATGCCCTCGCTTCTCGGCTAGACTGATCGTTGCTGTCATGCCTGAATTGAATTCCAGAAAGTCACTTTCTACGCCATCACTAAAGATTACACCATTTTCAGGCATCTGCGATACAATGCGCAATGGCTGTTGTTCATGAATCTGTCCAAAAACACATTCGGTAGAAGTGGTACGGCTAGGAAATGGTTCTCTCACTGTAAAATATAACTGTGGTGTATCCCATGCCAATGAAGTATAAGTAGAGCTATGAGTCTCTTCATACTGCATACTACCTGTTATCTGCTGATAGCTTTCACTGTGTACAATACCGTTTGCTCCTGCAAGAACACTTTTGAACCAACCTGTTGCACCCATCCCTGTCGATACAATAATACCACTTGAAGATTGTTGCTCGGTATGCCCTGCTAACTGCAATTGATAACGAGCCGAGACATGTGTTTTGCGCCCGATAAATAAATCATTTACACCGTATAGCGTCTGTCCGTCGTTCAATTCTGCTTTGGCTAACATCACTTCTTGGATCGCGCGGCGACGATTCAATACATCAGGTACCACCTGGATCAGATCACGAACTTGAAAAGGAAGCAAAATCCCATCCCAGCGTAGTGGATCAGGATTCACACCGATTAACGGTTGATGCGTGACATACTTCATCGTATTTGCAACCAATCCATCTTGCCCGAGCACCACTACAATATCATCTTCACCAAAAATAAAATTCGGTACATGTTCACGCTCTAACAGTTGCACTCTTCCGATCGTTTGTAACACAAGCATCGATTGTTCTACAGCATGACGATAATTCTGATCTTCTTGTATATAGTCGGTAAAATCAACACCCAGACGCTCAATATAAAATTGTGCTTGCTGGATCGTATTGTAACGAACAATTAATTCTTCTAATCGTGTTTTACGCTTAACGAGTACAATTTTATTTTCGCTGATCCGGCTATTCATCTATTCCGACCTCCTTGCTGTTGTTGATGGTTATTTGATTCTGATAACAGTCCTTGCAATAGATCTGGTGTGATATTCAATTGTCCGATACGACCTGCATTTTCAGCTAATCCCTGGAAAGCAATCGCGATCAATTTATCAGGATTCATGCCCATATTTGCCATCGATTGTAACAATGCAGGATTAACGCCTTCAAGCGACTTCATTACCGCAGACATTTCGTAGGCTTTGGCATCGGCTTGTGCTTTGGAATTGGCAATCGATAGTTCTGTTAATTGCTGTTTCTTTTCTTCCATCATTGTATCGAATTGCAATTGTTCTTCTTTGATCTCATTCTTTTTCACACTTACCGAGCGCTCAGCATCTAATTGAGTTTCCCGAATTTGTTTTTTCTTGGTTTCTACTGCAATTTCGGTATTCAATTCATTTTCTTTGACCCGTCGTTCTTGTTCAATCGAGGCATTACGACGCTCATATAGAGCATCATCCGCATTGCGTAGAATCTGCTCACGTGCTTGTGCTTCTAACGCTCTCATCGTTTCTTTATTAGGCAAAATCGCCAAAACAGAGAAGCCCATCAATTCGATGCCTAACTTTTCTAATTCGGCATTTTGCATAATTTCGCGTGTAATACTTTGAGCTAAACGTTCACTGGATTGAATTGCTTCTCGCAGTGGCATTTGCTCCAGATGTTTTTTAGTTAATACTTTGGCAATATTGATCACCCGTTGAGCCAGCTTGTTCGGATCATCTGAAATATATTGATTTTTGCGTAAATTATACGTGTAATTTAAGATTTGAGTGGTTTTGCGGTAATCCACAATCCGGTATGTCAATTGCCCTTGTACGGTTACAGTCTGATAATCATTCGTTATTTCTTCAAATATAAAAGGAACATCTATCGACGATACTGGTACTACGATCACAGAAGTAGTCGGTGCATAATAGCGGAAAGATAAGCCGACTCCTTCTTTTACTATTTTGCCATTTCTTACTTTCATCACATATTCACTGGGTTGAAATTTGACGAAGCGAAATCCAAACATAATCACTCTCTCCTTTGTTATTTCCTTTTTGTTAATAACAATATAGCACGCTATTTTGATATTTACAATATGATAATAACAATTTGTTAATTATTATTAGATTACGATCATTTCAAAGCATGTTACACTAAACGTAAATATCGATATCTGGTGATATTGCTGTTATTAGAAACATCCATCGAATGCTATGTATTGGAAAAGGAGTGCTGGCATGATATATCGTCCTCTTCAGCCGCCTAAGCTACAATCTCATTTACAGAATGATTATTATCATTATCAGGAATATGCTCCACAACCGGTATTGCAATCTACAGTAGCTTGTTACTGGTCGTCTACTTTTCAAGTATCTTCTACTACTCTGCCTCATACTTCTGCTTATCGTATTATTCCAGATGGATGTATAGATATTATTTTTGATCTGGATGCTATCTCTGTAACTCAAGGGGCTTTTGTCTCTTCATGGATGTCTACGTATGAAGTTTTTTATCCTAAAGAATCTATGAATTTTTTCGGTATCCGAATGTATATTCAGTCTGTACAAGCGATTGTTGGATATCCTATAGCTGATCTTAAGGGACAAATGTTATTAGAGGAATTGTGGGGACATTCTGCAAGCACGTTCTGGGAGCAAGTGATAGATGCAACAGATACTACAATGCGGATCAATATTATCGAGCAATACTTACAACAAGCGCTATATACATATGATATTCATCCTCGCCCTGCTCATCCGTTACTAGCGCACAGCTTACAATTAATGTATGCCTATGATGGACAGATAGATCTAGCGACACTTGCTCAACAAGTACATTACAGCGAACGAACTGTACGCCGTATTTTCCAGCAAGAGTTCGGTATTCGTCCCAAAGAAATATTAGATATTATTCGCTTTCAGTCTGTTTTGCAGATGATGTATCGCTATCCGAAGTATAGTCTTGGGGAATTAGCCATCTCTGGTGGTTATTATGACCAATCTCATTTTATTCATCATTTTCAGCGTTATTATGGTCTATCTCCAGGGCAATTATCTGTACAGGACGTTATCCAAGCTTAGTCTGATTCTACAAAATAGATATTTATCAAATATTCCCAAGGATATGACCGTTTTTTCCAATCTTTTTGCAGGAAGATCATTCATAATCAAACTAGATCAGAATCATAATGATGAACTGACAATAGAAGTGACTAAGAAAGGGTTGGATCAATCTATGAAATTAGCGATGAAGTATATTATTTTGTATATTCATGATGTAGAGCAGACAATGCATTTTTACAGAGATATTCTACAATTACCGGTCAAAATGCAAGTGGATACTTATGTGGAATTTGATACAGGCATGACTACGTTGTCGTTTAACACACGAGAATCTGTGCGACAAGAGATTGGACTTGAAGTTGCAGAAGAGATCGCAACCTCCAGTACATTTGAAATTGGATTTGTCGTCGATGATGTAGTAGCAACGATAGAACAATTGCGTCAGCAACAGGTAAAGATTGTTAAAGAACCTATGTTCAAACCATGGGGACAGACAGTCGCTTATATCGCTGATCCTGATGGACATTTTATCGAAATCTGTAGTGCGTTAGAATAACATTATCGTTGTTAACCGCTTGCGATTTGGAGTCTTATATACTGTTTATTTGATCTATCAACAACTTGCCATCAAGAAGGCGAGTTGTTTTTTTTGTACTAAAGTGATTGAAATTTTTGTGATTGCTTTATATAGTACAGGAACTTACTTTGTAAATGTGTTAATTATGCTATTATTACCCTTCAAGCCCTAATACCTACATACTCAGGATTTTTTATTATTTTCGACAAATTTCATGTTTTTTGTATACTGTATTGTTATCTGATAACCGATATAGTATTATATACCTATATCTTAAAGACTAAAAAACAGATGTAAGGGGTGATTGTGTTGACTCTAATGGTGGATTATTGTGCGAAATGCGGTTCTATTTTCCAAAAAAATATGCGTAACTTATGCTCTTCTTGTAGTAATCAATTAGATCTGGCTTTGAAAAACTGCATGGATTACTTGTGGAGATTTCCTAAAGCGACGACAGAAGCTTTAAGTGAAGCGACCCAGGTCCCTTTAGCAGAGTTGCACGATCTGATCAAACAAGGCAAATTATCTAACGGCTACAAAAATTTGACTTATCCTTGTGAATGTTGCTTGCAGCCCATTGCTCAAGGACGTCTATGCTCAGGTTGTTCTACTTCGTTCAAAGATGCTTTTCAAGCGACTCCCAAAGCACAATCTACAGTGGTACATGGTGCACCTAGCCTGAATAGCACCGGACAGAAAGTATTATTCACTTCCAAAACACGTTCATCACGACGTTAAAAGTATCGTATAGCCGCCACTATACGCTATATATAGCCAAATCATATACAGCAAAAAACCGCCAATCTGCTTTTACAGACTGGCGGTTTTTTGTAACGTATTATACATTTTCTATTTAGCTTGCTCTGCTGTTGCTCTAGCTTTGGCGTATTCGGTATTCATATAAGTAGACAATTCGTCTGCTCCTGAACTTTTGAACGTTTCGATCGCTTTTTGCTTATTGGCTGCAAAGTCTTCATCCGTTTTGGACAGAATCATAGTCGCTGCTGTACGTGCAGCCACTTCTTTGAGCTGTGTTTCTTTTTTGAGTAGATCATCGGTAAGCACTGGCAACACAATCGTATTTTCTATAATAGTCTGTTCTGGTGTCAAATTTTTGAGCGGTGTATTTTCATCGTTCAATTTGCCTTCTTTGACCAAATTAGCGACCACTTCGCCTGGATAAGAAGCATGATAATATTGACTAAAGTCTTTCTCTAATGCCGTCGCATTGTTCGCTAGTGCTTCTTCTGTAGCAAATAGATCAAGTGGTGTCTTGGTCTTAGGATCAATTACATTTCCACCTAATCCGATTAAATTAGGATCAAGCGCAATCCCTGTACGTTCCCAAGCATCGCCTCCTGTGACTTTGAGCTGAGAAACTTCTTTGCTTAATTGCGGTACACCTTTTTCAATCGTCCAATTAGTTCCTTCAATACCGCTATACATCGTTCTGGCACCTTCATATGAATATATATAATTTAAAAATTCCATCGCTTTTTCTGGATATTTAGAACTTTTTGAAATAGCATAGCTTTTGTCTGCCCAACCGATCGGACGAACGCCACCTGACCATGCTTGCTTGCCTACAGGTAATACAACAAATCCTTTGCCATCTTTAGCATATTTGGAATTAAAATCTCCCATTGCCCATGTAGCTGGCCCTAATATAAATTGCCCTGCTGTCGCTTTCGCCATATAATCATTATTTTTCATCGTTAATGCATCTGGATCAAGTAGTCCTTCACGATAAGCTTTGTTATAAAAATCTAAAGCTACCCAGTAATTTGAATTGGCATCTGTCAGTACATTAATTAGCTCCTTACCACCTAAAGGCTTCGCAAACAAATCGGAATTGCCTGCTGCGGTCTGTTGAGTAATCCATGTAAACGGAATAATATACGGCCACAATCCCCAATCTTGCCACATCGAGACTCCATATACTTTTTTACCTTCATCGGTAGTAGGGTGTTTGGCTACAATTTGTTTGAGTACATTTAGCATATCGGTTGTACTGTTAATAGCAGGTGCTCCTATTTCTTTATAGTAATCCCAGCGAATTGTTGGGCCGATTGAAAGGTTGGCGTAGACCGGGCTAGGATCTGCTTGTACTTGAGGAGGTAAAAAGTACAATTTGTTTTGCCCTTCACTCCAATTCTTTTGACTGTATTCTACAACGGTAGGGATATTTTTAGAAATGTCTTTACCATATTTGGCAAGTAGATCATCCATCGGAATGACCAGATTTCCATCTATTAATTGCTTTCCATATTGAGTCGGATCGGAGCGTACGATATCTGGCAAATCTCCTCCTGCTAGCAATACATTCATTTTATTAGAATCAGCTTCTACATATTCGATTTTGACGCCGATCTTTTTTTCAATCGCTTTGGCAATTTCATTATCTGGATACGTGTTCCATTTGGTTCCTGTCTCGTTTACCAAAATACGCAAAGTGACAATACCATTCGCATCTACTGTGCCTGCTTGTGTAGCCGAACCATTAGTATTAGCTGTATTATTTGAACATGCTGTAAGCGTTATCAAAATTAGCGCTAACAATACACTAATAGTACGCTTGAACGGCTTGATTCTCTCATCTTTCATAAAGCTTCCTCCTCATATTCTTCTATATTGCTACAAGTTATCATTGGTTTATGCAATGATAAGATTTTTTTGTCTATCCTTTGACTGCACCCATCATAATACCTTTGACAAAAAAGCGTTGCAACATAGGATATACAATCACAATAGGTAATGTGACTAACATCGTAATCGTCATCTGAATCGATTGAGGTGTCATCACTCTAGCTTCCGCAGACATCGTCAAATCAGCAGCACTCATATTTGAAATACTATTAGATTGGCTCAAAAAGTTATAAAGTAACAATTGTAATGTTTGTAATTTGGGATTTTCGACTAAGAAAAAATTATCAAACCATGTGTTCCATTGTCCGACAGCCGCAAATACAGCTATAGTCGCTATAATCGGCGTAGAAAGTGGAAAAATAACTTTGGTAAAAATAGTGATATAACCAGCACCGTCTATTTTAGCAGATTCCTCCAGCGCAGGTGGTAACTGCTCAATAAATGTTTTGATCAAAATAATATAAAACCCTGTTAATGCAGTAGGCAAAATATATAACAGGAAATTATTTTGTAATCCGTACATTTTCATCGTTAAGTACCATGGAATAAAGCCTGCATTAAAATACATCGTAATCAGTACAAATCGGTAAATAATTTTGCGAAAAGGCATTTCTCGCTTGGTGATCAAATAAGCAAAAAAAGAACAACATACCACCGTAATCGCAGTTCCTAATACAGTACGCAACACAGAAACGATTGCGGCATCGCCTAATCCTTGAAGCTTGATCGTTGCTTTGTAACTTTCTAGCGAAAAGCCAGCAGGCCATAAAAAGACACCGCTCTGAGCACGAAATGAATCGCTAATCGAATAAATAAAAATATAATAAAATGGATAGATCGTCACAATTAATAAGATTGTCAGCAATGTGTAATTGATTGCATTAAACAGCCAGTCTGACCATTGAATTGATTTGGTATTTTCCGCTCTGATCATGGATTATCCTCCTTATGCTCTTAATGATTAAATAATACTTTCGCCACGTACTCGTTTGGAGAGGCTGTTGATCATAAATAACAGCGCAATACTAATTACAGATTTAAACATACCTACAGCAGTGGAGTACGGATAGTCATTAGTGACCAATCCCAGACGATACACATAGAGGTCAAGTACTTCAATTTTGTCAGCAACCATAATATTGTTAAATACCAGATATTGCTCAAACCCTGCTGAAAGCAAATTACTAACCGCTAACAAAAGTAAGACAATAAACGTTGGCATAATATTCGGAATCGTAATGTACCAGATACTTCGTAATCGCCCGGCTCCATCAATCCGCGCGGCATCATATTGTTCTCCATCAATTCCTACAATCGCCGCAAGATAGATGATCGCATTCCAGCCAATCGTTTTCCAGATTAATAACAACGTCTGTACTAACCAGACATGATCTGCATTTCCCAATACATTGAGCGGAGTATCACTTAACCCCAGTCGATCTATTGCTGTATTAATCGCCCCTTCAGAACTGAACATACTGAAAGCTAATGAGAATACAATGATCCAGCTGATATAGTTCGGTAATGTAGTCGTTGTCTGAATAAGACGTTTAAAAAATCCATTACGCACTTCTGACACCATAATCGCTAACACTAGCGGCAAAGGGGCAAATAAAATAGATAATACACTCAAAGCTAATGTATTGATCATGACTCTTCCCATATCGCGGTCATGCAACATTTCGCGGAAATGTTCTAATCCTACAAAAGCTGTCTGGCTGAGTGGTATACCTGGCTTGTAATCAAAAAAGGCATACACCCAACCAAACAGTGGCACATAACTGAAAGCGATTACAAAAAGAAGGAAAGGAATAGTCATAAGTAATAAACGAATTCCATCGGCATTATATTTCCGCCTTTTGATCTGAACGACCTTTTCTTTTTTGTACGTAATATCCATAGCGGAACCCCCTTCGATAGATGACTATTGAGTGCAGAATCTATAGATTCAATAGTTGTATAAAGATCGTTTGCTTGCTTTTAATAGTAAAGGTATACCGGTACAGACTGAATGAACAATCTGTAGATAGAATTGAATAATATACAGATACTTCTTCACTATTCTTGAATCATTTACAGATTAAGTTGAACAAATACAACACAAAAAAGCATTCCAGATTTACTCTAGAATGCTTTACACGTTGTGATTACTTTATTATTCGGTTAGATATTATTCAATCATGTATACCTTAATAAGCTGTCCAACCAGCATCAGCCACAATCACTGTACCATTTACAAAGCTAGCATCTTCTGAAGCTAAAAACAAAGCCACTTTAGCAATATCTTCTGGCTGACCATTTCTAGGATTTAAGCCCATGCCAATCATAGCCCGTTCCATCCCAAATGGATTCGGTTCACTAATCGTAGTGCCAATATTAGTAGCAACACCGCCCGGAGCAATTGCATTGCAACGTATGCCTAATGGAGCATATTGAAACCCGATATTTTTGGTTAATCCTACGACAGCATGCTTGGAAGCAGTATAAGCCGCTCCTGCTCTTGATCCATTTAATCCACCTGCTGAAGCGATATTGATAATAATCCCACTTTGTTTCTCTGTAAAAATAGGCAATGCTTGACGAACTGTTCGCATCGTTCCTGTTGTATTAATTGCAAATACTTTTTCCCATAATTCATCAGTTACATCTGCTGCCGGTACAAAGTTATCCATAATGCCTGCATTATTTACGAGAATATCTAGTGTGCCATAATGTTCAACCGCTGTCTGAATAAGCAATTGTACTTGCTCTTCTTGCGTGACATTGGTAGCGATAGCGACAGCCTCACCACCTTGAGCCAAAATATCATCAACAGTCAATTGTGCTGATGCTTGCGCAATATCAGAAACGACCACTTTAGCGCCTTCCTGTGCAAACAGTAAAGCAATCGCTTTACCCATTCCTGAAGCGGCTCCTGTAATAACAGCAACTTTGTTTTCTAATCTCATCGTGATTCCTCCTGCGATGTATGGCTTCTATCGTTATTAATCAACATCTGTTGGTTAACAAACATCTGTTATAATTATCTTAAAATCTAAAACATAGACATGCAATCAGCAAAAAAGAATCATTATGTTGAAAAATAAACAGTTATCATACTGATTGTTGATTATCTTTTTTTAGACTCGATAAAATTACAGATTAATCACAGACTAATTATTGCTCAATGACGAAATGATGCCAGAGGAGAGTCACTATGATAGATCGACGAATACGCAAAACCAAACAAGCGTTAACAGATGCGTTGTTATCATTGTTACAAACAAAAGAATTTCGCAGTATTACCATCACCGATATTGTCACGATAGCAGACGTGAATCGTGGTACATTTTACAAGCATTATACGTACAAAGAAGACTTGCTTGACGATATTATTGAACGTGTAATTGTTGATCTCAAAGATTCGTATGAAGAACCTTATCGTCATGTCAGCACATTAATTATTCAAGAAATGGTAGCATCGGCTATTAAGATTTTCGATCATGTGGCGACTCATCGGAACTTTTACCAGTTGATTACACATTCCAACGCTTTGCCCGGATTTCAGCAACGTATTTGTTATGAATTGCAACAATTGTGTATTCAGGATATGCGCAATGTAGAAGCGATTCGCACAATGAATCAAGCAGGGATCAATATCGACCTATATGCTAGTTATCAAGCTTATGCTATATGGGGACTTATTATTGCCTGGATCCAAAATGACTTTCAATACAGTGCCAATTATATGTCTGAACAGCTACTACAGATCATTACTCAACAAAATGGACACCGGAATAATCCCTTATCTTAGTCTATTGGTTCAAGATGGCGGTGGTAAAATAATCGGCTGATATGCTAACGCTTCGTCTACAATTTGAGTCGCTGTCCACTCTTCTTCATTCCAGAAAATCAGATTGCTGATCTCAGGATGAGGTACATGTTGCTGTACAATAGTTAACCAATCATCAATCTCTGCTTCACTGCCTTCTGCGCTGATAATGCGTTCAACCAATTCTATTAATTCGGTTCGTGTAAGCTGGCTCATAGTGATTCGGATATCCTTTCTTTTATAAGATATGATCTTTACTTTCTAATAAGCGAGGTAAATGAATAGCAACTTCTGCTCCATAAGGAACTTGAGGTAATTGAATACCATACTCTTTGCCAAAATAAAGCTGTATGCGCTTATTCACATTATATAATCCGACACCACTGCTATATTCTTGTTGTTCCGAAGTATAGCTGTCTCCGCTCTGCAACTGATTATTTAATTGTTCACGCATCTGTGGATCGAAGCCACGACCAGAATCTATCACTGAAATCCACAGATCATTATCCTGTTCATAGACTTCTATCGCTATATCAATCACGTTATCATCCGGTCTGCCTGATTTGGTCGAATTCTCAATCAATGGTTGCAAAATAAAGCGTGGAATCCGATAGTCCAAATAAGAAGGCTCAATATCAAATGTAAATGTAATCGTATTGTTAAAGCGATAATTGATAATTTTGATATAATTCTCCAAATAATTAATTTCATCACGTAGACTACACATCGTATCTTTACTTGCAAATACAGGACGCAAAATATTGCCTAATGCTACTACACTATTAACGATGTGATCTGCTTTTACAGCGGAAGCCATCCAGCGAATCATATTGAGTGTATTGTATAGAAAATGCGGATTGATCTGATATTGTAACGCTTCAATTTCTAATTCGCGTCGTTTCTCTTGAATCTCATTATTGCTACGAAGCAATTCTACAATACTCAGCGACATCTCGTTAAATCGCCTCATCACCATACCAAATTCATTGTTAGGAATCGTTGTAAATGTTACTCCTAATTCTCCTTGACTGACATTTTTCATTTTGTGAGCCAATAAATGAAGTGGACGAATTAATTTACGTAACCAAAAATAAGTCGCGCAAAAAATAACTAGAATACTTAATGAGAATACGATTAACATAATCCGTTGTACTGCAGTAATCTGTTCTGAAAATAAAGTTAATGGCACTTCACGTACCAGATACCAATTGGCATCTTGCAGTTTGTAATAAACGACTTGTAGCGGCTCATGATCACGCGTAATATCATAACTACCAAAATTAGCATAACTGTTTTGCAGCGGACTATAAGGACTTTGTGTACCTACTTGTTCAGCCCGATTAGCCGAAATAATCACGCCTTGCTCATTAACAATATACATATCTCCTTCTGCCATATCAAGAGAAGCTGCATACGTAGAAGCCAAGTACGTTTCATCAATATTGAATACCAGTGTAGCAGTGGTACGTGGTTCATAAATAGGTCTAACTCCACGAATCAAGCTCACCAGATTCCCATCGGATTGACCCACATTATAAGGATTATAATAAGATTCTTTGATTCCACCTTCGATGATTAGATTAGGAAAAGCTTGCTTGGCTTTCTCATATCCATCGGATTGAAAAAAGCGATCTGTCCATGCTTGCTCTCCATGTACCAGTGTCTGCGTGGTATTGCCTCCTAACGCTCCCCGTGTATCTGAAATGATATAGATCGAATGAATATAGTTATAGTTGCTGATAAAATTAGTGATCCGTCCATAGATCGCCTTTTTCAAATCAATCATATCGATTTCTGTGTTCATATTCGTATTTTGAATATAATTCTGCACATGATCATCCAGCAGAAAAAGCTTGGATAAGCGATCTACATCTCCTACAAGGCTATGAATATTATGATCCAATTGCTGGAATTGTTGTAATAACAACTTTTCGTTTTGTTCTTTGATCAATCCCAACATAAATGAATACAGCGAATACGAGGCAATCGAAAATACGATAATACTAATCGCCATAAAAAAGACGATTAATTGCGTACCCAAATGTTGCACTTTACCAATCTTTTTGATTTTTTGTATTTTACGCCAGCGTAGCTTTTTCATAACGTGCCTTTCAGCGATTCAGATGGTGAAGAATGATGTAAATTAGAAGTTCCTTCTCCTTGTGTCCAATATTGACGGCGATATTCGTTAGGATTCAGTCCGGTTACTTTTTTGAACACTTTACTAAAATACGTATATTCTGGTGAAAATCCGACTTGAGCTGCAATATCATACGATTTGAGCGAAGTGCCAACTAATAACTCTTTTGCCCGTTCGACCCGGTAGCGATTCAGATAGTCTATAAACGTAATTTGCAATTCTTTTTTGAACAAATTACTCAAATAACCAAAACTCAAATTCACATGGGCAGCCACTTGTTGCAAACTTATATTTTCGGTGTGATGTTGCTTAATATATTGAATCGCTTTGGTAATTTCACTGCTCATATGCATCATTGTGCGTGATTGCTCTACCACTTCAGACAGATATAATTGAATTTGGGCAAGCATTTCAGGCAATGTATCACACTGTTCTAGCTGATCTGTAATATTAAACAAAATCGTTTTTTCATTTTGATGATAATCGTATAGACTGGTACTGATCCATTGTACTAATTGAAATAGCAAATGCTGAATCGATCGCCGATCTGCATACAGATGTTCATCCAGTATACGGATATAATCGTTATATCGCTCTTGCTTCATCGGAGATAATAATTCGCGTAAAGGACGATACAGACGAATCTGTTCTAATTGAGCTTGAATCGGCGCAACATCTATATGTTCCTGCCCTGTATGATACAATCCTGTACCGGTAAGAAATTTATGCTGTAATCGTTCATAAGATTCTACATACAAGCGAGGAAGCGATTTGTAAGCGTTATCTATTTCGCTAATACCAAAAGAAACTGAACTATTAAAATACGTTCCGATCACATGTTGTACCCGTTGTAAAATTAATAATGTCTGCTGACGGATCTGTTGCTCGGAGAATATATCTTCAAAGCTCAGCAATACAAGATAATGGGTCTCATCAATATAAAGACTTTCTCCTTTTTGAAAAGCAGTCGTAATTTCATTTAACATATTAAGTAATGTCATTTTGATTAGATGACCATGTTCATCTTTAAATTTTTGCTTTAATTTGGAATAATGATCCACTTCCATCATACAAGCGACCAGACGTACAGGTGACAACTGCATCTGACTCTGTACAGCAAATCGTTCAAATTCTTCGACAGAATAGATACCGTATAACAGAAAATCTTTAATATACTTTTCTTTGATCAATTCAATATTAGAAGGCAATAATGAAGTGCGATCTTCGACTACTCTGGTACGTTGCTGATGATCTAGTTCATTACGAATGGTCTGTAATATCGTTTGAATTTCTTCTTCAGTCATCGTTAGTTTGAGGATATAACCGGATACGCCTAGAGACATTGCTTTACGTGCAAGTTCAAATTCTTCCAAACAAGATAAGACAACAATACGAGTCGATTTATCTTCTGCACGCACATGAGCAATCAATTCCATGCCGTCCATTTTAGGCATTCGAATATCGGTAATAATAATATCAGGGCGCTCTTGATGATACTGTTCCCAGGCACTTTGCCCGTCTGGAAGATCAGCAATCACCTGCATATTGAACTTGCTCCAGTCTACTGAATTTTTCAACCCGATGCGTACAAGCATCTCATCTTCTACAATCATCACTTTATACATTCAACCTCACTCCTTACGTACAGAATGAATATATAACACCCAATCCTGACCTCGTCCACTGGATGGAGCGATTAGTGTATGTACTCCATCATTTGCCACTATATCGATCGGATATAATTGTCCGCTTCGTGGACAATACCAGTTCAGACTGACTTGATCTGTATTCAGGATACCTAATCTTACTTTAACATACAGACCTTGAGGGCAATAGACTAGAATATAATCTACGCCACGACTAGCCACTTGATAGTTAGCTCCTGCAAAGTTAGCTGTTACTACTGATTGATCAGGTACACCTGTTACAAAATCAACCGATTGCATCAGTTGGCGCAACCACTTCATCTGCTCAGCACCAGGACGAGTTAATGCTTGTTGCCACGACATTATAATAAAATCACCGATTTCATCCAATGCTGTAGAAGCATACATCCCATCACTCATACACCATACTGAATGATGCCCGTACGTATACCCCAGTGAACCAGCAAGTACAGCATAATAAGCAGTCTGCCGTACATCTACCTCGTCAAAATATCCATTACTAGCTTGAAAATCTATCGGAATATCTTCATAACAGGGTTCTGCTTCAAGTACAGGTTTGATCGGTTGTAATTCATAATCATGCTGGATCATCACATAATTATTACGTACACCTGCGGTATGACCGGATTGAATCATATGAAAGTCTAGCCACGATTTTGGATGTACATATTGAGATGAGGAAGCTGAACCTTTCGGATGAAATGTGATCAGATGAGTATGACCATCACCTGCTTGTAATCCTTCTGCTAGACGATCGATAATCTGTATATGATGAGGTTGATCGAGCGAACGATCACCACCGAGTACCCAGACAATATTATTACAATTCCGATACCGTTCTCCTAACCATTGTCCATATGTATATGCGTTATCTGCTGTAAATATTTCAGGGCCTTTTCCCCATAACTGATTATATTTATCGCCCCATGTTGGCAAAAAAGCAATATAGATGCCAAGTGTAGCCGCTGTATTTACAATATAATCAACATGATCCCAGTACGAATAATCTCCTGTAGTATCAGGCAGACAAGGATCATATACCCCTGCTTTATTCATCAGCAAAGGCATTCTATGATAAGCATTTCCTGTTGTGATACCATCAAGCTCAGCTAGCGCAACAGCCTGCACAACATTAAAACCTTGCTCTGCCCGGCACGTTAAATACATCAATGCTTGTTCTCGATCCAAGCGGTGAAATAATTCCCATGCAGTATCCCCTAACCAGAAAAAAGGCGTACCATCTTCCTGTATAACAAACCGCTGATTCGGACTGACTTTCAAACGAGACATCTGCGGAATAGATTCATGTTTATTGTATATTTCACTCATATCTATAACACTCCTCTCAAACTCAAAAAAAGGATGCAACCGCTGATGTATGATTGCAACCTTTTTTTGAGATATTGTCTGAACTTTATATTTTTAATACATAGAAATAACAGGGTTGCTAGTTAAGCCAAATGTCACCATACAATAACGTGGTGTATAGATATGTTCAGTATCAATATCACCATCTGTCCAGCTCGGTGTATCTTTAAAGCTATCCGGCCCTACCATCGTTAACTCCCCGCGAATATGATGATGCGGCCCTAACAGATTACGACAACTGGAAAACAATTCGATGATCACTTCATTTGCACCGCTGTGCACATAAGAAGTAATCTCCACCTCATAAGGAGCCCACAAAAAAGTATGCACTTCTTGCCCGTTCAACCATAGCTTGGACAATACCGCATCAGGACGATCCCACTGAAAATAGATTCTGCGATCCGCTATATCTTCTGGTAACGTTATAGATTGTTGTAATTTTACATTGCCTGCATAAAATAAAAGCCCTTGTGTAGTTAAGTCTCCTGTCTGCGCTGTAGTAGTCACTTCTTGCAGTACAAACTCCCCTTGAGTATACAGACTATGATTGTCGCCTGTTTCGTATTCATACGGGGTAAGACTATGCACATCAAAATCTCCCAAAATATAAATACTTTCAATCTCTGCTTCATAACTCAACTTGTTGCTTTCAGATTCAAAGGCTTGCGCTCGTGCTACCGCATCAAATGTGGTTTGTGAATTTTGAAAATGACGTTCTAAAACGATCTGATTCACACCTTGATGCAAATGATTTTGAATATTGATTTTGCGAAATGAAATATCTCGCCACCATCCACTATCCTGAAGATCTACAGATGTTCCATTGATAGTCATACGATAATAGTGAGGTTGTTCTATCACCAGATACATTTCTTGATGATTTTGAGGTTCATATTGTAGCTGTACTTCAAAAGACAACCCAATATCAACTGCTCGCCCTATTTTCACTAATTGATCTTGCAAAAAAATAATCGGTTGCGGTTCACTCCATTCATTTTTATCAATCTGTAATCGACACCGATCTAAAGTTAGACTGTTCAGATCACTTCGCATCACTTGCCAATTCGAACTCATTTCTACACTATGCTGGTCGCTTATAACCGAACGAGAATGTAACGAAGATTCAGCAATCGGTAACAGATCAGTTGCTTGTTGAGCTGGCAATATGCGGAATAGATAAGATTGAGCTGGTGCAAATGTAAGCTTGATACTCATAGTATGACTATAACTTGGAGCGTTTATTGCTGTAGATAGAGTATGAATATTACCTGTCTGAAGATTGATCTGCTCTAGATGCCCCTGACAAGGAAATTCAATCTCTGTCATATAACTGGTGTGACGATCAGTATTGACGAGATAATATAATTCGTATTGCTCCAATGTACTTCGCTGGGTCAGAATCGGAGAATGATCTGTCGCAGATAAAAATATTGACTCTTGCTGTGCAGGTACAACAGGTGTGAGCTGATGAAGCTTGATCGTCGCAGATAATCGTTGATCCAGTTCATATGATATCAACTCTCGATCAATA
Source organism: Paenibacillus sp. KACC 21273 (assembly GCF_028736095.1). Lineage (NCBI taxonomy): Bacteria > Bacillati > Bacillota > Bacilli > Caryophanales > Paenibacillaceae > Paenibacillus > Paenibacillus sp. KACC 21273. Next base: position 2,149,305 of record NZ_CP117876.1, on the reverse strand, counting down.
TTTAATACAGTTACATGTTGTTCAAGTTGAAGCAGACGTTGATCTGGTTGTCCATCAATCAAGACAGGTAATGTACCTAGAGCCATCGCCTGTCCTCCTTGTTCTAGCCATGACAGTAATAAGTCTATTGTCTTACTCGCTATCGTTATCATCGGAGGCAAAATGACTAATTGATACGAAGCTTCACCTATCCACAATTGCTGATCTTGTATACGCCCATGATGAGCTATAATCGATTCTGAACCGTAATCATGACTACGCTGAAGTTCACATAACCATTGACTAATTTGCACAAAATCTTGATGTATCCGTTCACCTTCGGTATTGATCTGATCATTATAAGCAATCCATGACGAACGAATAGGATGTAACAACAGAATATCCATATGCTTGTGACTTTCAGCCAGTAGCATAGATAGTCGCCCAAAATAATCATTAAACTTATGATATTCTTCCCACCAGGGTTGCTGATAATACAATGAAGGTGGATAATCCCGTTTACGGATTCCGCGCAAGCTATACCCTTCCAAATGTTGACACATCAAATTAACACCATGTACATATTGCCATTCTGCAATCCATTTTAGATCTGCAAAAGATACATTCCATCCACTACAGCCAAATGTTTCAGATAAGACGAATTTTTGACCTAATTGATGTGCAACAGAACTTACTTGCTTGGGTGTTAATGGATGATCGATGCCTCTGCCTAACCAGTCGATTCCCGGAGTCTGCATATACTCGTATGAAGCCATAGCGTCGCCTACAGAACCGACTTGAGCTGTCAAATGATCTTCACATACCACATGCCCGGTCAAGCATATATGTCGCTCTTCACACCAATCCCCTATTTGCTTCATAAACGATTGACTGAATAATGCGGTAACCAGTTGCCAGAATTGATAGCGAAATGTTTCATATCCTTTGCTTTCTTGAAAAAGAAGAGGTAATTCGGTAAGAAGCGAATATCCATATGTCTGTTGAAATTGCTGTTCTAATGTAAAAGACCATGGAATCTGATAACGTCCATATTGAGGTTCATCTGTAAATACACCTGCAATCGCTTGTCCAAAATGGGTAGCAAATTGTTGATGATATTTCTCATACGTAGATTCGATAAAAGCTTGTACGACTTGAGCATCTAATGTATCAATATAGTATGGATTCACTTCATAATAAGCTCGATATTGAGCAATTTCTTTGTAGCGTTCGTCCAGCACAACCCACTGTTCATTTTCGATTCGGTACCATGCAATTGTAGTATCATCTTGTATATTATGATCGTCTTGTTCAGATAGTGCTTCTAATTTAAGCCATTTTTGCTGATAGTCCAGCCCTAACTGTGGCACTACACCATCGGCGAATCCGCTAGGCCAACCATTTTCGTCATAACACCAGACATTCATTCCTAATCGTTGCCCTTCTTCAATACCAGCCTGAATACATTCCATCCAACGTTCGCCCATGTAGGGTGTTTCTAATCCTGCACGAGCGTGCATAATATATCCACCTAAGCCAGCCGCTTTCATTTCACCGACTTGTCGACGAATTTCTTGCGGATCGAGATCATCATTCCATGACCAGAAAGGAATCGCTCGATACATCGTTGGCGGATTCTGCAATGTATCAAATATTGATACCGAGGATTGCTGATCAATATTAGGCTCTGCTGATTGATCTGTTGATATATGATTATTGTCTATCCATGAAGATCGGTTCATCTATATCTCCACCTTTGAAGTTATCTGCTGATTAGTAGTAGATCATACGCAATAAAGTTCTCATTATTGAGACTGAGAATAAGCTTGTCCTGTATAACTATTCCATGCTTTTACGTGCAAAGAACGATGATCGGTTACGCCGATCCAGCGACTTTCTCCGGCATCTAACCAAAAAAAGTTATCACTTGCTACCAAAATAGACTGCTCTACATCATCCGATTGGTTATACAATTCTACGCCTACTGCGGGTAATGTCCCTGTATTTTTCACTTCAATCTCATAGGGAAAATCAACAGAGGAATCCAATAGTGACACCTTAGAGGCTTGAGGCTGACCTACTGTTAACGAAGTCTGTGGTAAGTTCCATAGCACTCCCTGACGATCAGCAAAATTTAACCAGTAAAACGTGCGACATTTGACTTCATTACCCTGCATAATCTCAGATACGATCAATAACGGAGACTCTGCTAGTGGTGCCTGTTGAAGTTCGATAGTACCGATAAGATGTACTGATGGCACTGTGCCTTCTTGTTGCCAATTTTCTGCCTGAATCACTTGTAATTGCTGATCATATATGCGTACCCCGACCGACCATGACTGATCTAATACGCCTTGATCGTCTAACACATAGACAGGTAACGACTGATTTTCATGCGGACTGTTTAATTTGTTAAATAACACAGAAGCTAACAACGGTTGATAAGCATCCTGTGTAAAATAGTGCGACATTTTCGGTACCCCGTACCAATCAATCGTCGCCCACGATACGCCGATATACACATCATTTAATTTATAAGTCACTACACCTATTTCATCTGGAAAATGACAACGAGCAGATTCCATTTTGTGACGTAATGAAGTGACTTGAGCGAGCTGTGTTCCGATAACAAAGTGCTCCAGTCGATCACATATTATAAATGCATCTGCAAATTCTGATAAAATGCGTAACTCATCTCGTGTATCAAAAGCAGGAAGATGATGATAAAAACTTTTGTCCGGTAGTGGAGGCCATTGCTGCTGTTCTTCTGCTGGCATATAACGCAATACCGATTCCAAGTTAGGTGCAGATGCTAATCCAAATTCACTAAGCATAATACCGCCCAAATTAGCGTAATAATCAAAGCTATATGCTGGTGTCCATCCATTCCATACAATATGATCATGTGTACTTCCACCCCATGGATCAGTGCGGTGAAAAGGTCGAGTATTATCAAGTTCTATACTGTAACGTCCCATCATCTGGATAGCTGGATGATCCAGTTCAGTACTGGTCTCATTACCACCACACCACATAACAAGAGAAGCATGATTGCGCAACCGTAATGTATTCAGGCGTACTGTTTCTTCTAAAGCATCCTGCGGTTGACGCGCATGACTTCCCCAACATGTCGGCCATTCCTGCATCACCATAATCCCTTTGCGATCACATAGATCATAAAAATCATCCGTCTCTGGAATGCCCCCACCCCAAGCACGCAAAAAATTAGTATGTTGCTGAGCCGTCAAACTCAAAAAATGATCATATCGTTCTCTTGAAAAATCCATCAAGGCATCTAACGTGCACCAACCACTGCCTTTAATAAAGACAGCACGATCATTTACGGTTAACGTCCAGTTGTACATATCGGCTTGCTGACCGGAAGGTAAAGGTTTCATTTCGATATATCGTAATCCAAATGTAATCTCTTTTTGATCTATCAATATGCGATTATGCATGATCATAGAATCTTCTGATATAGCTGGACTATCTGGAATAAATATTAGTTGTAATCGGTATAAATATGGCTGACCCATATCTAGCGGTGACCAGAGATGTGCATCTGGAATCGTCAATTGTAGATGTACATTACGAGTGTAATAATTAGACATATGATCTGGTTCAGATAGATAAGAATCCTGTTGGATAGATTGTTTGAACTTGATCGATTGTCCTGCAAAATTATCAGGAACAATTTCACCATACAACACACCTTTATATGCTGATTGCTGACTTGCTAATGCAAAAGCAAGATCAATCTCTCCTTGTTTGGCTTGAGCTGTACTGTTTACTTGAACAAAAGGATGTTGGATCTGGACTAACGGAATAGCTTCAATACGTACAGAACGCCAGATACCGACTGCTGGTAAATTCACATAGTGCCATCCGTAATTACAATTAAATACAACTGTCGACTCCCATATATTCCATTCATTGCCGAGTGGTGCTGGATGAACTTGAACGATCAATGTATTGGTCGACTGCAACAGGGAACTCAGATCATATATCGGCCCACCAAATGCTCCTTGATGATCACCCAGACGAGTACCATTTAACCAGACATCACATGATGGAGACACGCCTTCAAAGATCAATCGGGATGAAGCAAATACAGCGATATCTTCGATATCAAACGTACAGCGATACCACCATGTCTGATGACTATACTGTTTGGCTTGAGCGGCATGTTCACCAAACGAAGGATCATCTAATATACCTGCTTGTACTAACCCTTGATGAATACTGCCCGGTACAGGAACGGAAATAACCGATTCCCACGATTGGTGGATTCTTTGTTCCGCTTCACCTCCCTGCACCATTTCCCAGTTACCATCTAAATATTGTTGTGGAGCTTTTATATAAGATGGATTGACAGAATACGTAGCTAGTAAGTCATTCATATTATTTGAATAAGCTGTTATAGGTTGTACTGAGATTTTTGCAGCAGGTGCATCCCATGGTGTATGTGTAGCAGCAAAGCTTTGTCGATCTTGTTCGTCAAGACTGCGGACTTGCTTTAGATTCATATTGTGATTCTCCTCTTGATAACAACAACCGATAAGACAGATAGAGAGCGGTCGTCTTATCGGCAATTGTTATTTTGTCTGGGTAAAGTGATGTGTATGAGATACCTATTCATGATTTACAATTACGTTTTTACGTTTTCATCTTTTACTTTTTTTATAAAAGTATTATTTTTGAATGAGTTTGACTTGATCGATAAAAGCAGTATTGTCTCCAGTCGATGTAGTAGCTACGAATTTGATAGTGTGCTCTCCGGCAGTAACTACAAAATTATTAGTTGTATATGATGTATATGTGCCTGATGTTGGCGAATATGAACCGACCACTTTGTTATCTACATATACATCAAATGTTTGCGTTCCTCCTACACTGGTTCGTTTGGCAGCTTGAAATGTTAATGCATAAGTGCCTGCTGGAAATGTAATACTTTGACTAATCGATCCTGCTACTCCACTATCTGTTTTGAGATAAGCCGTTTGTACTCCGTCTGGAGCATTGGCGGCTGGATTAAATACACTACCATTACGCTGAATACCTGAACGTGTACTGAATACCCAATCGCTTGTAAACGGGCCTACTTTGGTATTGGTTGTCGAAGGGTTCTCAAAGCTTGTATTGGCTATTACTGCTTCAGGATTTGACGGTGGTATTGGTGTATCGCTAGCTAACTGGATCGAGATTTGATCAAGAAATGCTGTATTATCGCCTGTTGTGGTTGTCGCTACAAATCGTATTGTACGTTTTCCATTGGCTGTAAAAGCATTGGTAGTATACGTTGTATAATTACCAGACGTAGGAGCATATGATCCGATCTTGGTCTGATCTACAAACACATCAAAAGTCTGTGTTCCTCCAAAACTGGTTCGTTTAGCAGCTTTGAAGCTAAGCTTGTATTCTCCTTGAGGAAAATTCAGTTGTTGCGTAATACTACCGGATACACCACCATCGGTTTTGAGATAAGCGGTTTGTTGTCCTTCCGGTGCTGTAGTTGCGCCAAAAGCACTGCCGTTTCGCTGTACTCCAGATCGACTATCGAATGTCCACCCACTTGTAAACGGACCTGTTTTGGTTGTAGATACTGTTGGCTTTTCAAAGCCTGTATTATAGATCGCTACAACAGGTGTCTGCTCGGGTACATCATTGGTATAATAGCAACGCTTCGGTAGATTAGGTGTTGGATCACCACCAAAAGCTTCATCTGTACATGCTACGCCATTCGTAAATGTGCCATATTTGAACAATCCATCTGCTCCATACGCTACACTGGCTGTGCCGTCAAAACTACATGTACCTCCTTCATACATACAGAATTGATACCCTTCAGGTCCTGTGCTATTTTGCAATATTTTGTACAAAGCAGAAGTAACACCTGAAGCAGTTAATCCTGATTTAAACGCTTTTGCTTTGAATACTTTTGTTCCACCTTCAGGTAAAATAACAGGCTTGGTATAAAGACTTGAAGAAGTGGTAGGCACACTACCATCTAACGTATAACGAATCTCTGCTCCTGCTGTGCCTGTTTTTACAGTGACTGCTTCAGATGTATCATACACACCGGACTTTAAGCTCAGTGTTGGTGCGTCTACCCGACTTGCTATCGATTGCGGAATGACTTTAATTAAAGCAATTCCATATCCATTCGGGTCTGCTACACTTGTCGCTTTGATAGCTACCAATTTCTCGGTCGTTACATCAGGTGGAGAATATACGCCCGTACTGCTGATTGTGCCATTGCCTGATCCAACTACACTCCAGGTCACATCTGTCGATGCAGAAGCAAGTGTATATTCTTCGGCTGGAGTAGCATACGTATCTGAGGTTGCTGTAGTGGTCGAATTATTATTGACAATATCCTGTTTCTCTTTCGTTTTTACGTCATTTTCAGTAACAGGTAATATATCGTCTGTCGTATACGTATCTGCTGCTACACTTGTCTGACTATAACTAGCGTCAATCACTGTCGCATTCAATGTTAATGTACTGCCTGAAGCTACGGTTGATTCGATCGGTGTCATCTTCACCTGTGCCTGTGGCTTCGCTGTTGTATAAATAGACACGTTATATTCGCTATTGATAGCAGAATCGGTGAATGATTGGTTCGCTGTAAATGAATTTTCTACTGCTGGCAATAACGCATTACCATCGCGCTGTACATCATCTTGATAATTCATTTTGTAAAACGTTTTGCCGATCGTTGTTGTTCCAAAATCGAACGTAACATTTTTACTTTGTCCACTTTTCGATTCCAATACAATCGTATAATTACCATCTTTGGCTTTGAAAGCGGCTGCACGAATATCGCTGGCTCCGCCTGTATTTACTGCAAGCACCTGACTGTGTTCAGGTACATATCTAGCTAACAATCCGGCAGAATAATAGGTTTTATTAGGTTTTAGCCCTAACGGTAATCCATCCCACATCGTATAACTGCCGTTTGTATCACCATCAGGATCAGAAGTCCATGCACCGTTAAGTTGCCACATTAGTGCTCCTTGCAGACCATCATTAGCAGCGCGAATGACAGAATTGGCAAAGCCTGAATCCCAATTGCTCGCATTATCATCGCCCCATCCAAATTCAGTCATCACAATCGGCTTGGAACCAACTGCTGATTTGCGTTCTGCGATTCGTGCTCCCAGATCGTTATAGCTGGCTCCATAGACATGAAAAGTATATGCATCAAATACATCGTCTGCATTTTGCTTCATGTATTGTGTCCAATCAAGCGCTCCTGTTTCTTCCGGTCCCCATAACTGAATCCGATCACGTAATCCATCTGCTTTTAACTGTTCACTAACTGCCCGAGACATTTGAGCAAAATACGCTTTCTGATCGGTAGGTCCTTCAAAATCCCAGCTTCCATTAGGTTCGTTATAAAAAGTCATATATTTGATATTGTCGTATCCACGCTTATTGATTAATTCGTTCAACAATGCTGAAGCAGAACGAGCATACGCCGGTAGATCAGTAGGTGCGCTGACATATGGATCTTTTAGATTGGGAAAGTTAAACCAGCTTTGAATACTGGAACCTACTTTCCATCCAAAGTTCAATTCCACTTCAGTTCCTGACGTTTTTAAGGCATCAATATACTGATAAAACTTCTGCATCTTTTCACTGTTCCATGTATATGTTCCTTTACTTGGTTCCATCCAATCCAATTGAAACCAAACACGAGCTACTTTAGGTTGAAATTGATGAATACGTTGCGTATCCATCGCCCAATAAGCGTCGTTATATCCATATTTAGCACCCAGCGCCATCAGATTGGTTGGAATAATATTAACGCCGATTCCCAAAAAGTCGGACTGAACTACATTTGAGGTGTTAATAGTGACTGTGCGGTTAACGTCTACTGACGCTACTGTTGAGGTTGCTGCCAAAAGAGGGCTTTGAAAACATGGCAGTAAAAGGGATAACATTAAGATCGCAATTCCAATACTACTGCATACCGATCTTGCTTTTTTCTTCATCCTGTTCTCTCCTTTTATGATAAGAATAATAAAAAGTTCGTTTGTGAGCTTCTCAAGCATATTACAAAGATAACGCTTACAAATTGAAGAATCGTTAGAATTAATTGAATAATCTACAGATCTATTTGATTATTTCTGCACAAACTATTGAAAAATCTAATGATCAACTTGAACAAAATCACAGCTTATTCGAGTAGTAAACATTCTTATTTTCCAATTCAGGTATTGCAATTCTAAAAAAGAGGGATTATACTAAGCCTACGATTTTGATCGATCAATCGCTAATCGTTTTTATCTATTGCATGTAATGATTTCACTTATAAATAATGATGAAATATATACACATTCTATGACGAGAAAGAGTACGCTTGTAATCTGATCTACAGAGAGTTGGGTACGGTGCAAACCAACGTTCAGATGCTAGCTGAAGCCATCTCCGAGAAGCAGGCTGAAATAACCAACTAGGTGCTGCCGCATGTCCAGCGTTAACGGGAACACGTATTGATAGATACGTAGCAGAGTGTCATTTTGTGTACGCACAAAGTGGAACTAGGGTGGTAACACGGGTAAAAGACTCGTCCCTTTTTAGGGACGGGTCTTTTTTGTTTTCTTTTCCCTCATCCTCTACTGAATCTTATACGTGAACAGATCGTTATTCACTATTCAAAGACTTTTGAGGAGGAACAATCATGACAACATCAACTATTAGCCAATTTTTAACCCCTTCTATACAGCAAATGAAACCTTCAGGTATTCGCAAATTTTTCGATTATTCGTCAGAGCGTACAGATATTATTTCACTTGGTATCGGTGAACCTGACTTTCCTACACCTCGTCTAGTACGTGAAGCTTGTGTTCGTGCGCTAGAAGAAGGTAGAACAACGTACACTCATAATGCTGGCTTACCTGAGTTACGCGAAAGTATTGCTGATTACTTGTATACGAATTTCAAAGTTAATTACAATCCTGTCCATGAAATGATGGTGACCATCGGTAGCAGTGAAGCACTTGATCTAGCATTACGTGTATTGATTAATGAAGGTGATGAGATTCTTGTCCCTGCTCCCTGTTATGTATCGTATTCACCGATTACGAATCTAGGTGGCGGTGTTGCTGTTGAGGTAGAGACGTTTGCTCAGCACAATTTCAAATTAACACCTGCTTCACTACTTGCAAGTCTCACACCACGTTCCAAAATATTGATTTTGAGCTATCCGAGTAACCCGACAGGTGGAATTATGACGTATGAAGATTGGTTGCCGATTGCTAAGATTGTCGAAGATCATAATCTAGTCGTGATTACCGATGAAGTATATGCTGAATTAACATACGGGCAAAAGCATATGAGTTTTGCAAGTCTACCGGGTATGAAAGAACGCACGTTGTTACTCAGTGGCTTTTCCAAAGCTTTTGCTATGACCGGTTGGCGTATTGGATATGCTTGTGGCCCTGAAGAATTAATTCAAGCTATGCTCAAAATCCATCAATATACTGTTATGTGTGCACCGATTCTAGGTCAGATTGCTGCGCTGGAATCGCTCAAACCTCATGGTCTGGCTGCAAAAGATGAAATGATGGCTTCTTATAATGCTCGCCGTATATCTTTTGTACAAGGATTACGCCAGATCGGGCTACAATGTCATGAACCACTCGGTTCCTTTTTCGCTTTCCCTTCTATCGCTCATACAGGTTTAACTTCAGAACAGTTTGCAGGTCGATTGTTACAAGAAGTGGGTGTATTGGCTGTGCCGGGTACAGCATTTGGTAAAGGTGGCGAAGGATTTATACGTTGCTCTTATGCTACATCTTCTGTGCAATTGGATGAAGCATTAGAACGCATGCGTCAATTTTTGCAGACTCTTTAGTAGATCCTTTTATAGATAAATCCAGTGATGTATAATCAATCATTTTAGAGCTGAAACTGATATTGAAGATTCAGCTCTATCGATTGGATCATGTTCTATTCCCCACTCGATATGAATCACTTGTTGCAGACGTGTGATTACTTGCTCCCAGCTTATTTGCTGTTGTAGATGATAAATACCGTAAGGCATATTCGAAGTATAGAGTATCTCTGCGACAATCGCTGTCACTTCAGCAGTAACAATCGACTGATGATAACCTGTTAACCAACCAGAGACCGATACTGATTGATTGTCGTATAAGCCACTCGCTTCTGCTTGGATACCATATTGCTCACTCCCTATATGCACATTGCTAAATATAGCCACAATAGCTCTACGTATCCAAGGAATTGATAATAAACGAAAACAGCCTATTTTTTGCAGACCAGCGATTATTCTAGTTATCACTACTGAATCAAATCCAAGACGTGTAGATATGGTTGGTATCTCTGTTGTTCTGGCTAATGCTTGTTGATCTGAAAATGGAAAACGATATACATATTGATAAGGTAATGCTGTGCCCAATGACACCTTGCGTCCTTCGGTAAAACTATGAACTTCGCTCCATTCTCCTTGCTTTCTCACCGGAAAAGAGGTATTCAACTGATCGACTGTCCATTTGATCGCTGCTTGACCATGATGTTCTCCTAATCCTAATACAACAGACAATTCTAGTTGATCGATATGATCCAATAAGGTACAGACATGCTGTGCTAGTAAATTGGTTAATCCAGGTGCTAGCCCTACACTCAGTAATGCTGTCGCTTGCCAAGAAGCTGAATTCAGTTGTTCTAGCTGATATAGAAAAGAATCTTTAGCCGAAATATCAATATAATGAATACCTGCACTCAAGCAATATTGCACCCATATCGTATCATGCTGATCCAGACACATAATAACTAATTTTACGTTTGACCATTGATATAATTGTTCAAATTGATCTTGAATATGAGACTGGATAATGACATGTGATTCTGCATAATCATGATCTATAGTACTAGCCGGATGTTGCTTAATATCCCATTGTAATGGCTTTACTTTTCCTTTGGTGGTACGGCTAAATTGCTCTGCTCGGGCTATATTTCTTCCAGCAGCATACACTTGTTCTGGAAATAGTTCACTCAAGCGCTGACAAATAGTCTGCCCTACACTTCCATATCCTCCTACAACAACAATCTGTTCTTTTTCCATCGGTTACACCCCTACTATTTATCTCTATATTTTGGATATGATTTATGCGTTGATTGCACTGGCAGTCCATCTTCTGTTAGCCTGTATAGATACTCATAATCTGGAATCTTGTGATGAGTACGCTCTATGTATTGTTCTGCTGTGGAATCGTTACAGCTTATGGATATATCGGAATTGGTCATCGTCATGCTCCTTCTGGTATAATCGGTAACTATTATTAAGTATATAGAATTATCGTAAGATCACTATCCCAGAAAGATGGGATTTGTATCGCACACATGAGCAAAGATAGAACTTGATAGGACAGAAATCTAACAAAGGTAGGCGATCATTATGAATACACAGACTTACATGCAAAAGCTCGAAGAATTCGCGCAACGTTCTCATTCTTCTTATGCATATATCCACTCTTTATTAGAAGAATTAAAACCAATGATTCCTTTTGCAGGTGCTTGTTGTACAAATATTGATCCGTATCGCTTACTGTCTACTGGAGCAGTAGTCGAACACAATATCGAGTCGATTCATCATCAATTGTTAGCTTATGAATACGGACATGAAGATATCAATCACTACGATGAACTGGTTTATTCCGATCATCCTGTAGTGACATTGCATCATATTACAGAAGGTCAACCTGAACAGAGTTCGCGATATCGAGATATTTTGGAGCCTGCTGGCTTTGGAGATGAATTACGGGCAGCGTTATTGTATAAAGGTAAATGCTGGGGATATTTGACCCTTTTTCGGAAAAAAGATCAGTCTTTATTTAGCGAACAAGAATGTGGGGTATTAAGTGAAATTTCTCCTCTGATTGCCCGGCATTTGCGTCAATTCAGTCTAGCGATTCCTTTTGTCAATGAGATCAAATTACGTTCGCCTGGCATTATGATGTTCTCCGAACAATTAGAATTGTTGTCATCCAATTCGGATACTTGCCACTGGTTAGACGTATTACGTCAGCATGAAGGCATTACCGAATCTGTACTTCCACGTCCTATTCTTGCTGTAGCTAGTATGGCATTAGCTGATTATACTCATACAGCAAAATCATCACACCAGTGGGAGCACCCTTCGACAGAAAACTCACCTATTCAAGTATGTGTACCTGTACGTCAACATGATTATGTACATATTACAGCGTATGGTCTGTATGGCAAGAACACCGGTGTCCAATTGATGATAGCGATCCAATCGGCTTCTCCACTTGATATTTTGCCGTGGATGATGGAAGCTTATCATTTATCTGAACGTGAACAGCAGATTGTCGATCAAGTGATCGAAGGATTATCAACACGCAAAATTGCTGATATTTTGCATATTTCGCCATATACTGTGCAAGATCATCTCAAATCTATTTTTAGCAAAACAAAAACGACCAGTCGTAGAGAACTGATCGCTCGTCTATTATCCCGAACAACATGTCTAGAAGATAATAATGTACCTTTATCATTATAAAATCTCGACATAATAAGTAGACATTACACATATACATGAGACATTCAAATCAAAGTGATTTTTCGATTAAATAGCAACTTACCCAATCGATAGCAATCTTCGTTTATTTCCAGATTGCAGTAATATGCTTGCTTTTACGTCTCATGTATCGTTTCAGCGCACTTTCGCTTTTGCGAGTCGCCAGTGTCTGCTTAACACCTTGCATTAATAATTTATAGCGCCAATCATCATCATGGCTAATTTTGTGTAATTCATCCAAAAATTCTTCACTCATTGTAATCACTCCAGTTCCAGAATACGAACTCTATACTTATATTATACCCAATGTATATGAATTCTTTATGGAAACTAGCTTAAGATTAGCTGAAAAATGTATGAAGAATAATTACTTATTCTTGTGCTCACGTTTAGTCTTATTTCGATTCGTACTACACATGGTAGAGCGTTTGCTATTACAGAGCTTGTATTAGGATCAGTACAGATCTTTTTTGTACTTCTACTTGTGTTTCTAGTCAATTAAGTCAATAAAACTCAACCTTTGATCGCACCTTCAGCCATTCCAGCTAATACTTGTTTATTGAACACAGCGAATAAAACTACTGTTGGAATGGTAGCGATCATAATCGCTGCGAACATCGGTGCATAATCGGTTGTATATTCCCCTGCAAAACGGGTCAGCCCAACAGGAAGCGTGAGTTTGTCAGGATCAGAAATAAAGACAAGTGCTAATAACAACTCGTTCCACACCCCGACAAAACTCAAAATCGTAACTGTCATCAGCGCAGGCTTCGAGATCGGTATAACGATCCGCCAAAAAATACTATAGACTGTACAGCCATCCATCACAGCAGCTTCCAACATTTCTTTAGGAATACCTGTAAAAAATCCGCACAATACCAGTACAGCCGCTGGCAATCCAAATGAAATATAAATCAGAATCAGACCGAACTGCGAATCCACTAATCCGACTTTGGTAAAATATACAAACAGTGGAATCAATGTCGCATGAATCGGAACCATCATTCCTAATAGAAAATAAACAAACGTCGCTTTTGATAATTTCCAACGTAATTTAGTTAAAGCATATGCCGACATCGCGCTAAATACCAGTACAGCGACCAAAGTAGCTGAAGAAATCCAGACCGAGTTCAGCAGATATCTGCCTGTATTACCTGTTGTCCAGGCATTCCAATAATTACTCCACATCCAGTGTTGGGGCAATCCCCATGGATTAGTATAGATTTCAGGTGTTTCTTTGAGCGAATTAAGCAATAACCATAACAATGGATATACATAGAAAATCGCTACAAAACACAGCACAGCATAAATCATGATTTTACCTAGCGGAAAAAAACGTCGTGTATCTACATTACTTTGCTGTTTGGTTGTCTCTACATAAGGCGAAGATTTCATCCTTCCTGTTCACCCCCATCGCTATCCGATTTAATATTCAATACTTGATTTGCGGAAAATCATATTGATCAGTACTGTTGCCGCCAGACACATTAACAACAAGATCACTGACAAGGCGTCTCCATACCCGTATTCAAATTGACGGAACGATCTACCATACAGATAAGAAGCGAGTACCTGTGTCTGATTGGCAGGCCCTCCACCTGTCATGACAAATACGAGGTCAAAGAACTTGAGTGAACCAATTGTTATCAGAATCGTTGTTACTTTCATAATCGGTTGTACCAGTGGAATCGTCATATGCCAGACAACTTTCCAACCTACCGCACCATCGATCCGAGCCGATTCAAAAATATGCGCAGGGATATTCTGAATAGCAGCAATATACAGAATCATCGTATACCCGAGGTATTGCCAGCCTACGACAAAAGATACCGCCCACATTGCTGTATCCGGTTGAGATAACCAATCGTTAGCCAGTGAGGACATCCCCAGCACTTCTAACAATTTATTGAGCATGCCAATTTCAGGATTATAGATAAAGCTCCACATCATCCCTACAGCCACACTAGAGATAACCGCTGGAAAAAAGAAAATATTTTTAAACCATTCTTTACCTTTGATCGAACCTGTAATCAAAATAGCAAGCAAAAACCCGAGTCCTTGCTGAATAACCAGACTGACAAACAATAAAATCATCATATTTTTGATACTGGTAAAAAAGACCGAATCTCTGGTAAACATACGTGTGTAATTATCCAGACCGATAAATTTCATCGGACTAATAACATCCCATTTGAAAAAGCTAAAGTAAATCGAAGCCACAATCGGAATAAACACGATCGCTGTATACAGTAGCAATGCAGGCAACAAAAATACAATAATCGCTGACTTATTTCGTAACATTCGTTCCATCATCTTCCGCCTTTCCAGAACTACAATGGTGTCTAATATTTACTTTGCAGATCATCTAGCTGAGGAATAAGCAGTAAGAAATCACTATCACTAAGGCTCCACATGATTCAGATGCCAGAGAATTATGATTTCTTACTGTATTTTTTTGTAATGAATACTTTGCTGTTTTTTTATTCTTTGTTATCTTGAGTGAATTGTTCTAGACTTTGAAAAGCTTCTTCCGGTGCTTGTCCTGCTAATATCGCTTGAATCGTTGTATTGTATTCATCGCCGATCTTCGCGCCCAGACCTACATCGTAGAAAATAAACATGCCTTTCATATCAGACATTTCTTTTTGCAAATCTTGTGCAACAGCAGGCACTTTGTCTTTATCCAGCTTCACATTGACTGCTGGAATATCTCCATTTTCTTCTGCCAATTTGGTCTGGACATCATTACTTGTCCAAGCTTTGATATATTCAAGAGCCGCATCTTTATTTTTGGTATTCGCACGAATGACTAGATTGTAACTAGGTTGCCCTAACCATGTATTTAGATCACCTTTACCGCCTTCAAATGTAGGGAATTTGGCGATTCCTATTTTGCCTTGAACTTTGGAATCTGCTGCTTCTACTGAACCTACTGCCCAGCTTCCCATCACGAACATAGCCGCTTCACCATTTTTGAACATATTCGTAATTGCAGTATTATCCAATCCTAAGAATCCGGAAGGGAAAGCACCCATATCTCGTAATTCATTCATTACATTTCCTGTCTGAATATACGAAGGGTCCATCCATGTGCCTGTTCCTTCCATCAATTTGTTAAATGGCTCGTCTCCACCTATTCGATTCGCTACCATTTCGCTAAATAGAGCGCTTGTCCATGATTCTTTGGCTCCAAATGCAAATGGTGTAACACCATTATCTTTAAGTACTTTAATAACATTTTTGAGTTCTTCGTAAGTAGTTGGTGGAGTCAGATTATATTTTGCAAAAATTTCTTTGTTATAAAAAAGAGGTACTGTCGCAAATGCTGTCGGGATCGCATACACTTTATTATCAAATGTCAGTAGATTGAATGCCCCTGAAGTAAAGCTTTTTTTCCATTCAGGATCAGCATTTAAAATTTCAGTCAAATCCATAATTCTGCCCGAATCTGCATACGTTTTTAACTTACCAGCAGCATGACTTACAAATACATCCGGGCCTGCATTCGCCGCAAGCTCTGCATTAAGCTTCGGATAATACCGATCAGTTCCCGGGATATGCTGTACTTTCATCGTTGTTGTCGCATCTTTACGTTCATTGTATTCTTTAGCTAGTTGTTCCGACATCTTATACACATAACTGTCTGCATTTTGCCAGTCATAGATAACCGTTTCACTTGTTCCTCCTGTAGAACCTGATGCTGTAGAGGATTCTGAACTATTCCCGCATCCTGCAAGTACACTGCTTAATAAAAGAACACCTGTGAGTACACCGATACTTTTTTTCCAATACCCCTTTGTCATGACTCTTTTCATCCTCTCATGCTTTCGGTATAGAATACGCTTTCATCATATAAGGTGATCGGCATATCGACCATGTGGTATTTCTGACATTTAGCTTGAAAATTCCGACCTTTTTTCCATTAAAAGTCTATTAGGAATACGCAAAATGATCGTTGTTCCTTGCTCTTCTATACTGTTAATCTTCAGACCATATTCTTCTCCATAATGCAGTTGTATTCGTTGATGCACATTCAGTAGTCCTATACCTGATAATGTAGAATCCGAAGGATTTTCCAGATAATGACGTAACGTTTCCAGTTGAGCGGTGCTCATTCCCAATCCATCATCGGCTATCGCTAACACCAGCGTATCTTCACTTTCATACGCATGAATACGAATATGTCCATTATCCATCTGCATCTCTAATCCATGTACAATTGCATTTTCAATAATCGGTTGCAAAATAAACCGCGGTACAATAACAGACAGTACCGCTGGATCAATATCATATTTCATATCAAATTTATCGACATATCTTACTTTTTGAATATAAATGTATTTTTTGACGCTTTCTAATTCTTCACTCAGTGTAATAAAATCTTTGCCTTTGATTCCTTCTCGCATTAGATCGCCTAACGCTTTGGACAATTTACCTACTTCCGGTACCCCTTCGATTCGTGCCATCCAATTCATCGTTTCAAGCGTATTGAATAAAAAGTGCGGATTGATCTGGAACATTAGAAATTTGAGTTGAGATTGCTGACGTAGACGTTCCTCTTCATACACTTGATTGATCAAATAATGAATACGGGCGATCATACGATTAAAGTTCAGACTAAGAATACCTATCTCATCTCGTGACGGATAATTAAAGCTAATCGACCAATTTTCACGTTCGGTATTTTTCATAATCGAAGATAATTGACGAATCGGTCTGGAAATACTGACTGACAAATAATAGCCCAAAATAAGAGTGATCAAAGCAACGACGACAAACAAAATAATCATCCATTGTTGCAGCATAATCGATTGTTCCGAATAGCGAGCCGTCGGAATAATACTTACAATTTTCCAATCTGTATTCTGAATACGTTGATACGATACTATCTGCTGTTTATCATCAATATCATCTGCAAAATCACCTGTATCACCACTGGTAATAATCTTTTGTAAATACGATTCTGATGGGGTATGGTGAATCAGTTCTTTGTGCCGGCTTGAGATAATCTGTCCATGACTATCAATAATAAATAGCTCACCCTGTTCATTGAGCTTAATCTGACTGTACACTTTATAGAGAGCTTCCTCATGATAAGTCAACAAAAAATAGCCTATCTTTTGCAGGCTATCCACATCATAAATAGTACTTACAGCGGCGACTACTGATTGTTGCCCCGAAGGATTGAACCATGACAAATCACCACGATTACGTTGAAGCACTTGCCAGTTCTGATCACGCAAGTCTAACTTTTTGGCATACATACTGGTCTGAAAAGACGTGCCGTTGAGCGCATACAGACTAACCCCTTCTACGTCTTCTCGATCGCTGATTAATCCATACAAAATATTACGTATCTGCTTATCCGCAGAGACGTATTGCAGATCTGTCCATTGTTGTCGATTGACTGCTTTGAGCGATTTGCGAATTTCTTGATTGGTAAAAATCGAATAATACAATCGCTCAATATCATGCATATGCAGTTCTATATTTTTACTGACTTCACTTAGCATATCCATCGTATAAATATTGGTCTGTTCTTGAATAAGCGAGCTAGATTTCTGGTACGTCCAGACACTTATCACTGCTAACGGAATCAGATTCAGTACGATAAAAGCGATAAATAATTTATTCCGAATATTAAGATCACGAGCCGCTTGAATCAGTCGATATAACATCACTTCAAGCATGAGGATGATCTCCTTTTTTGCGAAATTCATTCGGTGTTAATCCATATCTTTTTTTGAATACTTGTCCAAAATAGCGAGCATCACGAATCCCGACTTGCTCGGCAATTTTGTAAATTTCCAGATGAGAATTACCCAGCAATTGAACAGCTTTTTGCATGCGAATCCTTGTAAGCGTATTCAAGAAATTATCGCCTGTTTCTTTTTTAAATAATCGACTTAAATAGTCTGCATTAAAATGATTTTTGTCTGCCATTTGTTCGATAGTAATATCTTTCATATATTGCTTTTCCATTGTTTGTAGCATCTGCTGAATCACAGGATGTAGCGAAGGCTGATCAGGATGAGCGGTATGCTTGCCTTGTAAAGTCAGTGCATATTCTTCCAACTGGTCACGTAACTCTTCTTCTGTACTCTGTCGCTGGCGTTCTTCTATAATCATTGCTTTGGCTTTGAGACAAGCAGCGATAATCTCATCTGGATCAGTCGGCTTCAATACAAATCCTAATGCTCCCAACTGAATCGCTTTGAGCGCATAATCCAGTTGATGATAAGCGGTAATAAAGATCACTTTAGGTGCACATTGTTGCTGATTCAGACTGTCCATCAGTGCTAACCCATCCATGCCTGGCATACGAATATCGGTAAGCAATAGATCAGGTTTTTGTGTGAGACTTAATTGTCTGGCTTCGATTCCATTTGCAGCTATGCCAATCAATTGAAATCCATGATCATGCCAATCTAACATTTCAAGCCCTCTACGAGTCATCGCTTCATCATCTGCTATCATCAATGTAATCATCTGTTCTCCTCCTGTATTCCATGAATTAAGCAATGAAAAGGTATAGCTGTCGCCTGACTCCATTGTGATGCACGCTGAATATGATCGTTATAACTCCAGACAAATTTGAAATGATGTCCATAATCCCAATCGGCTTTCGCTAGATCTTGTTGCCAGAATTCAATATCTGTATAGCAAAAAGGTACAGGAATAGCCTGTTGAAGTGGCAAACGATCTACAGGTGAATACAGACTATGTGTATCTGTTGTGTGTCCATCCCAATGACGACTAGCTCGCAACACTTTGCACATTTGTAATAAAGGATATAATCCACGTCTAAATAATGAAGATTGTCCTAGATCATGCAATATATTTAGCGCATGAGAAAAGGTTAACGTATGACCGATCAGATCATGATGAGCTTCGGCGATATAGATAGGGTCTGTCTCTGCTAATTCTTGCAAAATAAACGCTGACAACTGCGCAGGAGATTCGATACTTGGAAATGAATCGGTGACAGTAATCTCTAATCTTTTCACTTCAGATGCTTTGTATCCAATCCATGAACGTCCAGCAATGGTACGATCAAAAGCTTGAATTAATTGCTGAATACGTGTGATATGTTCTAGACTTCCCCATGCTTCCAGTTCTCGAATAGCAAGTAATGAGACAGCAGTATAGATCACATTATGCCCGACCCAATGCAGTTGATCGATATTGGCATCTAATGCAGGTAGAATGATAGATAACGCTTCAGCATAAGTGACAGGTACAGACTCTACCAATAAAGCCTCGCTAGATTCCTGTATATGTTCTCTAACCATCTGTTCTGCTTGATTGATTATCGCTTGCGCGCCTTCAGTAGTGATCGAAGAAGATTTCGCTAGAAACGATGCTGCTATACTG
Source organism: Paenibacillus sp. KACC 21273 (assembly GCF_028736095.1). Taxonomy (NCBI): domain Bacteria; kingdom Bacillati; phylum Bacillota; class Bacilli; order Caryophanales; family Paenibacillaceae; genus Paenibacillus; species Paenibacillus sp. KACC 21273. The sequence goes on along the minus strand of NZ_CP117876.1, from coordinate 2,129,384 downwards.
GCTGTTCCATAATGAGCATCCCAGATATCTCCTGTCTGCTTCTGACAATCAGCAATAATAGCTAGTCCTTGTTGCAAAAGTGATCGGGGTGACATATATATCCCTGCTTTCTAATGTGATATAAGGTTGACGAATCATTTTTTTTCGTTAATGATAAAAGAAGTGAGTTATTACGGTAGCTGACGATGATTGATGAATCTACATAACAGAGGAGCGTTTATAATGAAATATCGTAATTTGGGTCGTACAGGACTAAAAGTTAGTGAGATCAGCCTTGGAAGCTGGTTAACATATGGCACAGCGGCAGAACAGCAAGCAGCCGATGATTGCGTACGCACTGCTTTTGAATCAGGGATTAATTTTTTTGATACCGCAAACGCTTACAACCGTGGTGAAGGTGAAAAAGCGATTGGAGCGGCTCTTCGTTCCTATGAACGTTCTAGTTATGTATTGAGCACCAAGGTATTTTTCCCGATGGGCGATGGGCCGAATGACCGCGGATTGTCACGTAAGCATATTATGGAACAATGCGAAGCCAGTCTCAAGCGTCTCGGTACAGATTATATCGACGTTTATTTCTGCCATCGATTCGATACAGAGACACCAACAGAAGAAACATTACGTGCACTAGATGATCTTACATCACAAGGCAAAATTTTGTATAGTGCTGTAAGTGAATGGACAGCCGCGCAGATCAGTGATGCGGCTCATATTGCAGATCGTCTACGCTTACGCCCACTTGCGGCTAACCAACCGATTTATAATCTATTTGAGCGTTATATTGAAGATGAAGTTCTAGGTGTATCCGAGCAACATGGATTGGGACAAGTTGTCTTCTCCCCTCTTGCTCAAGGTATTTTGACAGGTAAATACAAACCAGGTCAAGCACCAGCCGCTGGAACACGCGCAGCCGATGATTCAGTCAACCATGTTATCAATAGCTATCTACGAGATGATGTACTGGAAGTAGTCGGCAAATTAGATCAATTGGCTCAAAGTATGGATATCAAATTATCGCAATTAGCACTTGCCTGGGTTCTTCGTCAACCTGGTGTCAGTTCAGCAATTATCGGTGCTTCCAAGCCTCATCAGATTCAAGAAAATGTAGAAGCGGTAAATATTAGTTTGAGCGAAGATACATTATCACAGATCGATCAGATGATGGAAGATATTCAAGATTTCTCACCGATGCGTTAATGATATACAGATACATGGGAGTAAATCTGAATATGTGAAATAGATCTGATCCATCATTGCTAGGAGGAGAAGATATGGATAATATTCAGATTGGACAGACGCAGATTGGACTACTTCAAGGAGATATTACAGTCCAACACGTTGATGCTATTGTGAATGCTGCTAACTCTAGTCTTCTTGGAGGTGGTGGTGTTGATGGAGCTATTCATCGCGCAGGTGGGTCTGCTATTCTAGAAGAATGTCAGCAGATTCGTAATCGTCAAGGCGGCTGCCCGACAGGAGAAGCTGTAATCACCACAGCCGGACGCTTGCCAGCCAAGCATGTTATTCATACGGTAGGCCCGGTATGGAATGGAGGATCTAACAATGAACGCCAGTTACTGGCTCATTGTTATGTTCACTCTCTTCAGCTAGCAGATGAGCATCAGCTTACATCGATTGCTTTTCCTAATATCAGTACAGGGATTTATCATTTCCCAAAAAAAGAAGCAGCTACAATCGCTTTGCAGACAGTAAAAGAGTATATAGAGCAACATCCAGACACTACATTACAACAGATCGTTTTTGTCTGTTATGATGCAGATAATCTTGCACTGTATCAACAACAAATAAAAGCTTTATAGATTGATATCATTGTATAGTCAGTATCGATCATCATGAAGAAATATAATCGATCACAGCCAAAAAAATACCCTGCTCTTTCTATCACAGTACTTGTCTGTGAGAAAGGGCAGGGTATTTGTGTACATTAGCTATAATTAACGTTCGTCATTCCAGAAATTGACCGGATGGTTTTGTTTGCTTAGTACTTTGAACGTATAACCATCTTTTTTCAACGTTTCTAATACTAATGGCAATACTTTAAGTGTAGCAGGTTGATCATGCATCAATACAACAGGAGCTGTACCACGTTTTTCTACAGAATTGACCTGACTCATAATATTTTTGTAGACACGTTGATGATCTTTTTTGTATTTCCAATCCAATGAATCTACATTCCAATCCCATAGATGGAAGCCACCTTGATTCAGCATCACATCACGATAACCTTGTTTCATATAAGGCTTACTACCATAAGGCGTACGCACAAGACTGGTACGAACACCAGCTACTTCATACAGACTTTCGTTTGCATCACGCATTTCTTTATAAGCACTGAATGGTGAATTATAGAATTTTTTGACAACATGAGTAACTCCATGCAATCCCAGTCCATTGCCTTCTTTTACAATACGCTTGGTTGCTGTCTGATACTGTTCCATATGCGGTCCTAACATAAAGAATGTTGCTTTAGCATCGTATTTGTCCAATATATCTAGCAATTGCATTGTATGCGCTGTTGGGCCATCATCAAATGTTAGATAAATAACTTTTTCTGCTTTCTCAGAACGTGTAGTACTTTGACTCTTTGTAGCATTTTTGCTTGTGTGTGCACTGGCTACCACAGTTTGTGTAGCGAATTGCGGAATCAACAATCCAATTAAAATCGTAACTAACATCCATTTTTGATAACGTGACATAATAATGTTTCCCTCTCCCTTATCTTATGTACTTTCGACATCTCTCGTCATTATTATATCTAATATGCGCAATACAATTCATCCTTCAATAGCTACTTTCAGATCACATTTTTGTTACGATTGATAAAAACAAAAAACAATTTCGTAAATTTATCTGTTATAAAACGTACAAAAAGACTACATTTTTACCTGTAGCCCTTTTTGATCGTATGATATTTATTACTTGTGTATCTGTATTGATGACTGTGCTGATTTGCGTTTCATCAGGCGTATCTTTGTTTTGGTATCGGAATCTATTCGATATGATTCGGTTATTTTCTGCAACGCTTTATTGTACGTAAATACATCTAACTGATTATGTTGCAAATAATACATGGTCGGTTCAGGCAAATGAATATAACAGATCGAGATCGCCCATGCGACAGCCATTTTGACATAATATCCGTTATGCTCAATCCGATCCAAGCGTTCTAATACTTCTTGAATATAGACATCATCTACATAATACGTCAGTAACATCACAACTGCGAAGCGAACTTCATATTCATGCTTCGAAGAAAGATAAGGTGTAATGAAATTCCATACTTGTTGCTGATGGAATGTTGTACATTTTAGCCCACCACAGAATCGATCACATACAGACCAATTATCAATTTTGGGGACAAATGAAGTGATATATTGTAATCGTTCATCAATATCCATCTCTGCATACCCGATGACCATTCCTTGAAGCATCACTTCTTCGAAATATTCCTGCTCTGCTTCTTGTAAATACGTACGCCAATCGGCTTTGGCAATGCGCTGAGCCATGATCCGCAGTTGTGGTATACGTACTCCTAATATGTTTGTAATTGTGGGTAGCAAGCTTGATGCAAATTTCTGATAATCATGATCTACTTTAGCTAGTATTTGCTCGCGAATAATAATACCTCCTTGATAATGGTGGATAGTCTATCAAAACGATCATTTAAAACTCCAACTTATTTGATAGTACAAAAAGATAGCTTAGACGTATAACTATATTGTTTTCCCTGCTGGAAGCAGTTCTTTTTCCAAATCCAATAACGTTGTTTTCATATCTAATCCTCCGCGATATCCTGTTAATGCTCCGCCTTTGCCAATAACCCGGTGACAAGGAATCGTTATTAGAAAAGGATTCGCTCCGATCGCTGCTCCAACTGCACGTACTGCCGCAGGTCGTCCGATATGCTGAGCGATATCCGAGTATGACCATGTCTGTCCATAAGGAATCTGCAACAAGGCTTGCCATACTTGTAATTGAAAAGGAGTCCCTTGAAAATCATGAGCAATCGTGAATTGTTGACGCTCTCCCTGTAGATATTGAATCAATTGCTCGGCATACGGTTCTAGCTTCTGCTTATCTTCGACTAGAACACTTCCAGTCCGTCTAGTGTGTATCCATGTCTCCATTTCTGCAAAAGGTTGACCTTGCGAGCCTACATAACATAGTCCATTGCTTGAGGCTGCAATATAGAATTGCCATAGATGATGATTGATCTGTGTCCAGTAGATATTGGGCTGAGCTAGATCTTTATTTCTGTTGTCTGTTGTTGTCATAAACTCTACTCTCCTTTTACTAATTGGTCAGCATGATGCTGTTTGCGATATTGTGCGGGCGTGATGCCGATTTTCTTTTTGAATAAAGTGACAAAGTATGAAGTGTTCGGTATGCCTATATTCAATCCGATTGCAGTCATACTATGATTGGTAGTAATCAGTTCCTGACAAGCTTGATCGATACGACAACGCTGAATATACTCTACCGGCGTAATATTCATTACTTTTTTGAATGTACGATGTAAATGATACGGGCTACCATGACCTATCTCTGCTAATCCATGTAATGTTAATGGCTCTGTATAATGCTGATCGATATATTGTGTAATGACAGCGATCCACTCCTGATCAGGCAATCGTTCTCCTGTAGGCTTGCATCGTTTGCAAGGACGATACTGAGCATGCAGTGCTTGATCGGGATCTGCAAAAATAGTTACATTCTGTGGTCGAGGTGCTTTCGATTTACAAGAAGGACGGCAAAATATGCCTGTCGTCCGTACTGCATACCAAAACTGACCATCATATGAAGAATCATTATTGACAATCGCTTGCCATTGTTCGGTAGTGATATGTGGACTATCTGTTATATGCGTTGCAGTATTATTCATCGCTCTTCACCTCTACCTGTAGTATATCTGTTGAATATGTATTTGTACGCTGTTTGGAATGTAAAAGCAAGATAACAACATTTTAAAATAGACAATACCTATCCAGCAAGATAGCAAAAAAAGCACCCCGTTCGTAAAGAACGGAATGCTTTGGACGTGATTGACTTATTTGTCTAATGTTAATTCCAGTTGAACACCAATATCATTTTGTGTACTCAATACTACCGAGTGAGGATTTTTCATACCAAAATCTTCAAACGTTACTGTCGTTGTACCGGATAGTAGAATTTGTCCACCTTGATATACGGCTTTACCTGCAACCGTTACATCTTTATCAATACCTTTAACAGTTAATGTGCCTTTCATTGTAAAATCGTTAGTAGCGCCTTCTGTCCATGTTGTTGGCAAGCCTTCAAAAGAAGTAGCTTTGAAAGTCGCTTGTGGGAACTTGGCAACATCGAAGAAATCAGCTTCTTTTACATGTTCATCACGTTGAGCTGTTCCTGAATCAATCGCGTTCATATCGATTTGTCCTTCAGCTACCATTTTGGTAGGATCGTCTACATTCACTGTCCAGTTGCCCGTTACTTTGTTATCTACAAAGTTTACTGTTTCCTGTGAAGTCGTTACAGAGAAGTATACTTTAGAAGAATCGGTATTGATTTTCCAATCGCCATTCAGTTGGTCTCCTGCTACACTTGCGCCAGATGCTGCTGTTCCGCTAGCTTCAGTAGAAGTGTTTGTCGCTGGGATGACTTGCTCAATAGCTACTTTGTTCCCCATATAACTCTTCATAAATTGATAGCCACCAATCGCCACGATCACTACTACAATAGCAACGATAATGAGGATATTTCTTGTTTTTTTATTCATGATTTTGATCTCCTTTTATAAATACTTCTTAATATCCTTATCTTAAACGGCGAATGTGTCGAGAAGATGTCCAAATGTACAAGAAGTAGAAAAAAATAAAGATTATTATAAAACCACTTGATAGTTAAAGAACGGTAGGTACAATAAGTAGACAACAGATAATGTACTTATTAAAATATAGTCCATGCTAAACGTAGATATAAGGAGCCTTTGAAATATGAACTTAATACTTATCGTAGAAGATGAAGAAGGTATTGCTCGCGTTCTATCTGCTTATTTAAAAAAAGCAGGGTTTGAAACGTTGCGCGCTGCCGATGGTCATCAAGCATTAGAGCTATTCAATTCCTCTTCCCCTGCACTGGTGATACTCGATATTATGTTGCCAGGAATGGATGGCTGGGAATTGCTCAAAATGATTCGTAGTAAAAGTGCTTGTCCGGTGATTATGCTGACTGCACGCGATGATATTCAAGACCGACTCACCGGACTTGATGGTGGAGCCGATGATTATATGACCAAGCCTTTTATGCCTGAAGAAGTAGTAGCTAGAGTAAATGCTGTACTACGCCGTCGCCCACACTGGAATGATGGCATCAGCAAACGTAACTTCGGAAATCTGGTGATTGATATGGCAGCCAAACGTGTGTATTTGAATGGTGCTGAAGTGGCACTTAGTCCACGCGATCTATCGTTGTTACTTTTTTTATCAGAGCATCCGAACCGTACCTTTACTCGTGATCACTTGATCGAACAGGTCTGGGGAATGGATTACGACGGAAGTGATCGAGCAGTCGATCTATCTGTCAAACGATTGCGTCAGTCACTTTCTCACTGGTCATCGCAAACAGGTGAACTTCGAACATTGCGCGGAATGGGGTATCAATTTTGGCTAAGCGAATAAAAAAATCAAAACAAACATCTATTTTATCGTATTGGACGATTCGTTATTTTATTATTTTATGTATCGGATTGTTGATTATTGCTACGGCTGCGGTCTATTGGGTTCGAGATACAGCGATGGATAGCCGTCTAAAAACAGCAGGTTTACTCGGACAAGAAGTTGCTGATCGGGTCACATCTGCTAATGGAACGATAGTTATTCCAAATAAGCTGGATAAGATTATTGATAATCGGCTGAAATTTTTTAATTTGGATGAATATATGTGTATTATGATTGCGAATGAAAAAGGTCAGTTCTTATTCTCTATGCCTAATCTTCCGCAAGATAAATTAAGTAAAAAGTTAACGCCTGATCTTGCTGAACCGACAGATAATCGGTATATGGCTGTGAACACTCCTATTTATAATGATCAAGGAGTCAAGATTGGACAGGTAACGTTACTTCAATCCAAAAAGTCTCTGACCTATAGTCCTAATGAAATTGTGTTAGTAGTGGTTCTGTTAAGTACGCTTATTATCTCAGGCTGGTTAACGATCTACTGGTTATCTCGCAAATTATCCCGACCGATCCAATTAGTAGCCAATGCAGCCAAACAGATTCGTGCAGGTAACTACGATGTGAATTTGCAGATAGATACGAAAGAACAAGAAATTACAGAGCTGGTGCAGTCTTTCGAAGAAATGGCACAGCGATTGAAGCAGTTAGAAGAATGGCGCGCTCTATCTTTAGCCGGTGTCACCCATGAGCTAAAAACACCTGTTACCTCGATCAAAGGTCTGGTGATGGCTGTACGAGAAGAAGTGGTCACTCAAGATGAAGCCAAAGAATTTCTTGATATTGCGCTCAAAGAATCAGCGCGTATGGAGCGTATGATTGCAGACTTGCTGGATTATAATGCTTTTACTTCTGGTAGTGTAGAGATTCAGAGTGATCGATTACACTTGCAACTGCTTATCTCCGAGATTGCTTATCAATGGAAATTAACACATGAATCGTATCCAGTCGATATGGTTCTCGATCTGCCTGAAGAACCACTTTATACGATGGGCGACTCTTTACGAATTCAGCAAATCTTTGTGAATCTGCTTAATAATGGATTACAGGCTGTGGATAAAAGTATACCGATTCAATTCCGTATTCGGATGTATGCAGAACAGCAATATATTCATGTAGAAGTGACCGATAATGGTACAGGCGTAGCCCCTGAAGATCAGTCTCATATTTTCGAACGCTTTTATCGGGGAGATCGCAAAAAGCGCAGTGTACGTGGCTTAGGATTAGGGCTTACTTACAGTCAATTGTTAGCCCGCGCTCAAGGTGGCGAATTGCGATTGCGTCAGAGTTCTTCGTCAGGCAGTACGTTTGCTTTACAATTGCCAAGATAAATAAACAGCAGGTATTATCGAGTTTTTTATAATCATTCAATATCTATGTATACAATGAAAAAAGGAACCTTGACTCTCTGCGAAGAGGACAAAGGTTCCTTTTTATTTTTTATATGGAAAAGGAATAAACTATTCGCAAGCGATTCCATCTTTATCACGATCTAATTTTTTGCTATATCCCGGTTGTCCTTTGTATAAAGGAGCTTTTCCTGCTTTGCGAACAGCACTACAGTTTTTGTAATATACTGTTTTGGATTTGGTAGCTACATAACTTCCAGCTTGACTGGATTGTGCTTGTACTGTTGGTGTAACGGCTACCGTTAATCCTGCTAGCAAAGATAATGCAATTAATCCTGAACATGCTTTGTTCATTTTTTTCATGAGTATACCCCTTCGCGTCTGAAATATTATTTTATACTTTTTTGGTACTATATGGATTATATCGGATAGTTATCTAAATTGGTTAGTTTAGGTTATAAGTTATTTTTCCATAGCAAAAAGCGTACCTTATGAATAATCTATTCCAGTACGCTTTTATATAAGAAATAAGTTAACTTTATGCGATTTTATTATGTTCATGCTTTAAATATTTTTTCAAAAGCTTGAATCACTTGCTGATCTTTGGAACGATCATAGACTGCGAAAATAATCTGTTTGAACAATAAAGCATACTTCTCTTGTAGTAGTACCTGACGGAACCACGTTGCCACTTCATATGGATCATTACGGAATACACCGCATCCGAAAGCTCCTAATACCAGATATTCATTGCCCTGCTCTGCCGCTACTGCTAAAATGTATCGAATCCGCTCTAACATAACTGTGCCGATCTGGTCTACATGTTCAGGTTCTCGTTCTCTAACTACCCCTGCATTTACAGCCGGTGCGGTAATGATAGATACTTGATAGGTCTGTGCTCTCAGCGAACCACCGTCTTCCCGAAAGACCGTTACCTGTGGCGAGTAGATCATATAATCAGAGTACAGACAACTTTTTTGCTGACGATTATAGTTATACATTTCAGTCATCTGAATCTGACTAAGATAAAGGGAAGATGAACGAGCCAGACTTTCTTCTTGCGCCTGACTTCCTCCTAGAAATCCACCACCTGGATTACGTGCAGAAGCAAAATTGAGACAAGCAACTTTATCACGTCGTTGTCTCATGGTGAGTTGTTCGACTGCTTTGAGCGTTGAATATGGGTTTACAATAATCTTTAACGCACAGCGCTCATCATCCGACAATGACGACTCTTCCGGTTGTAATGACTCTGCTGTATATGGACTTTTGATGTCATTTGTATGTTGTAAAAGAGTGTTGATCTTTGCGACTGCTTTTTCTTTAACTGTTGGTAATTTTTCAGGTGTATACAGAACAGAATTGTTAATAGTATATTCAACTTCTGATTTGATATCGACCTGTTTACCTGATAGTACTTTGTAATGACCTCGTTCTAAAATATCTAATGTTTCCTGCGCCCATTTGGAGCGGATTTCTCGTGATGTCATGATTGGCAACTCCTTACTTCTCTTTTTCTAGTTATACTTGCGATAATAAATCTTCTCGTAATTGTGTTAATACTTCGCCTAACCAATTCGTTCCCCGCCATGTAGTGCGTTGATGAATACGAGGATCATCTTCAGCAAGCCCGATTCCCCAGATTCGGTCTGTAGGGCTAGCCTCTACCAGCGTATGACCGGCTGTAGCTAATAGAACCAATAATAATTCTGGATTCTGGGTAAACTTGGCATGATTCCCGCGATACACGATATTTTTGGCTTCTTGATTCCAGAGATCGTTATCGAATCGTTGCACTTGCCGTCCTAATGCTTTTTGCTGACGAGGATGTGGCGCTTCTATTACTCGTCTAGCAATTTCACGATCGCCAAACAATTGAGCTTTGCCATACATCATATACTGCTCTGCCGATGTAAATTGCTGTCCTTCTAATATAAAAGATGCTGGATACCACTGTGAAAATGGAGAAGCATCCCGATAAAAAAATAAAAATGATTCTGATGGCGATTCAGATCTACTCATTGTGTGATTCCTCTTTTCTTGATCCAAAAACTATTTGACAACCTCTTCCCAGGCGGGACGAAAACGAAATAGTTGGGACGGTCGATGTCCTGCATCTTTCGTATATTCATTCGTTGCTATAACTTGTGAAGCGATTTTTCGACGAAAGGCAGGTGCTAATAGTTCTCGATCCAAAATAATTTCATACACTTGTTGCAGTGCAGATAATGTAAATAACGGTGGCATCAAATTAAACGCAATATCGGTATACTCAATTTTACTACGTAGGCGTTCTACACCATATGCAATCATTTTAGCATGATCAAAAGCAATTCCTTCACTCTCAATCACTTCCCAACGTACATCATTAATTGTTCCGCGATAGACATGAGTAACCCGAACCAATCCAGATAACTGATAATCTCCATGGTGTAAATGAATCCGAATATCTCGCTCGATCTCACATCCATCAGGTAAGCGAACTTTCTTTTCCTGCATAATATGATAATCTAGCTTAAACCATCTAGCATCATCCGCATCTTCCCCTGCTTGTACTTGTTGGGTGCTAGAATCTACTAATGCCATGTACGAACAACTAATGACCCTTGTACGAGGATCTCGATCCACTTCACCCCATGTATATAATTGCTCCATATAGATATGTTCTAGGTTCGTTTCACTTCGCAATTCGCGCGCGGCTGCTTCATCCAGACTTTCATCGATTGAGACGAACCCCCCTGGTAGTGCCCACTGTCCTTTATACGGATGTTCACCACGTTGAATCATCAATAACTGCAATGACTTTTCTGGTAATTTACGATAGTTATCTTGCTCTTGATTCATCACAGTAAAAATCAGCATATCGACTGTAGCTGAAGGTCGTTCATATATACCAGCATCGTATTGTTCCAGAAATTGTTGTTCGGTAAGTCCGTTATGATTAAGAATGGGATTAGCATCGTTGATTGACGAATCCGGCATAGATATAACCTCCATATAAGATATAAGTACGTTTAATTTAATTATTGATATTCACTTTTTGTTATTAACATATAGTTATTATTAATCAAAGTCATTTGAAAAGTCAACCTTTAGGCGCTAATCATGCAAAAAAGACTTCCTCTATTTCTAAAGAAAGTCTTTTTTGAGTGCGATACATCATGCTACCTATTTACGTCTACCACGTTTATTTTTACGATTGGTTGTAATCGTCATAAAAGCAAAAATAACAAATACTACGCCTGCACCTACTAACATTTGTATAAAAAAATCCATTCGTTCACCTCAAGATTGTTGTTATGTATAACTTATTGATAACTTAACCGTTTACGTAACGTACGCCACACTTTTACAAGTAAATAAGCTGTAATATAACAACCCATTAATGATACAAAAAAGCTATCTGCTCGAAAATATACTTTTTCAGTATGCATTATAATATACAATAGATTCTCATATCCTGTCAGATCATCACTTGTCTGCAATGTTAAGATACATCGTATATTCAGATTGTATACTTGATTGCGAAATAGATCAAAATCGGTAGTGGAAGTATCTTTATTTGCTCAAACAAAAAAGCCTGACATATGATCACTCTCTTGCGATAGCGACTTGTTAGGCTGTTATGGTTGGTTGAATACCCCATTATGATATTGTATTAATCCAGAATACGTAATGTTGTATCAATAATACCGTTTAATTTTTGCTGGTCTGCTGTTGTTTTGACCATAGCACGCAAACCTAACCATGCATTCATAAAATAGTGAGCAAGAAATTCGGTATCAACATCCGCTTGAATTTCACCGTTATTTTGACCGATCAGAAGTAGCTCACGCAAGTATTGTTCTGTTTGTGTATAGCCATTTTCTACAAATGTAGATACTTCAGGATCAAGTATACCTAACTCCACACCGGAGTTTACCATCATACATCCTTTAGGAAAATCTTTGTTATCCACCATAGTGGTTAGAAATCGTCGCATCAGCTCTTTAACAGGTGCTTGTTTTTCTATTAACAATTGTAATCGTTCTGCTTGAAGAGATTTGTACCGTTGTAGTGCTTGAATAAACAGAGCGTGTTTGTCTCCAAACGTATCATAGATACTTCTTCGATGAATCCCCATCGTATCAACCAATTGTTGCATCGATGTTTTGTCATATCCTTGCGTCCAGAATAGATACATCGCTTTATCTAATACTTCATTAATTTCAAATTCTTTATGCCTTGCCATTGTCTTCACCTCGCTTATTTATTATATAGGGAAGTGAACGATCAGCAAACTTATGACTTATTCAAAATCCAAATAGTAATAAATATCAGAATTGCCTCGTTCAGATGTAAAATGATAGCTTTTATTATTCAAACCGCCGATTTCAAACCCATATTTTAAATAGAATTTGTTAGCAGCGAGATTATAAGATTGGGCAATAGTACTCAAACCTTTACAATTCTTTGCTTTGGATATAGTCATTGCCAAATCAAGCATGTCTTTAGAAATACCACTTCTACGATATTTTTGATTTACTTTCAGATCACTAAGGTAACAATATTTATTCCATTCGATCTCAAATACAGCCAGTCCAACACAGATATCATGATCAAATGCAGCTATAGCAAAACCATCCTGATCGATTTTGGCAAATGAATAGTTCTCTTCTGGAAATATTTTTTCTTTGATCTCATCAAAGTATTTCTCTTGATATTCCCATGTATCATTAGGCTTTGTCACAACTAATTCACCAAACAAATAAAATGTCTCATTAGGTAATTGCAAACAATCTTTGGTTGCTTCTGTTATCAATTCAATTCTAATACGATTCAATGTGTAGCCTCCTTTACTCTCTAAATATTCAGCTTCCAGAGTCTACAAAACTGAACGTATCAGAATTGTATAATAACTTTACCTTTTGGTCGACCATTGGCTACAAGTTCTAATGCTTTATTGATATCGTTTAGCGTAAATGATTGAGAATGAAGAAGTGGCACGATATCATTTTTTTCAACGATTCCCGTAATTTTTTTCAATTGTGTACCGTCTGAGCGAACAAAAATAAAGCGATATTCTATATCTTTTTGCTTCGCTTTTTTATCGAATTTGGCACCAACAGCACCAAAAAGTTTTTGTTTCCACCATGGGAAGCCTTGATCCTCTGCAAAACGTTTATTAGGTCCTGTACGAAGAGAAAGTAATCGTCCTCCGGGCTTCATAATTTGTAGTTCATTATCAAATTCTTCTGCTCCCAACGTATCGATCACATAATCAATCTGGGATAAAACATCTACATAGTTTTCTTTCGTATAATCCAAATATCGATCTGCACCAATTTGTAGTGTACGTTCGCGTGTCTGTGCGTTACCGCTTACGATGACTTGCAATCCCATGTTTTTGGCGATAGGAACAGCGATTTGACCAAAACTACCTGATCCACCTGGAATAAAAACAGACTGTCCCGACTTTGCTTCTAGTTCTTCATGTAGTCCTTGATAAGCCGTAAGTCCGGTCAATGCTACCGCAGATGCTTCTGCATAAGACAAATTTTTGGGCATATGTGCAATAGCACCCGCGTCTACAGCGACATACTCTGCAAAGGCACCTATTTTGTTCAAAGGTAAACGTGTATAAATATCATCGCCTACCTGAAATCCATGTACATTTTTGCCTACGTTTTCAATCACACCTGCCAGTTCATTGCCGATCGTGAGCGGAAAATTATAGTCTTGAATGAATTTGACACTGCCTGTCATGATTAACATTTCCAGTGGATTCACAGCGGCGGCTTTGACTTTGACCAGCACTTCATGATCTGCAATATCTGGAATTTCAATAGTGTTCACTTGTGCTTTTATTTGTTTAGAATATTTCGTGATCTGAGCGGCTTTCATAGTGCGCTTCATATCTGGATCAGCATCCTTTTTATCATAATAAATACATCAATAACGGTTCATGTATAGAAGAAAAATGACGTACAATTCTCAAGTTGTACGTCATTTGCAATAGTATTTATAATAGAGCTCTAGTACGCATCATTTATTATCTAACGATCATTAACAAAATTATGAGATCGTAGGATAGATAGGTGCTGTTAATTTAAAGTTATACTCTGAATCCACAATACCTACAGTCTTATTGCTTTCATACAGATTAACCATGAATCCTGCCATTTGTTGGGCTGTGTGGTATTTAGGAATATTGTTCTCGTATTGATAGTCTTCCACATCATTAGATACTTTGATAAAATCTGTTTCTGTAATAGCAGGTGCTAATACTTTAGCTTTGAGATGAGCGCCTTTGAGTTCTAACTCTTTAGCAAGCCCTTCCGTAAATGCACTTACATAATATTTAGAAGCAGAGTATGCTACAGTTCCTATAGCAATAATATATCCAAGTGCTGATGATACGTTAATTAATTGAGTACCTTCAACATTTGCATAATCTCTAACATAAAGGGTAGACAGAATCGTTAAAGATTCTATATTCACTCGTAACATCGTTTCGACTTTTGTTAGATTTTGATCGACAACCATTGCACCTTCTCCAAGCCCTGCATTATTGATCCATGTTTCGATTTGATAATTTTTCAAGCTATTGTATAGCTCATAAGCTTGCTCGGTAACAGAAAGATCACTTGTAACAACCACTACATCTAATTCTGGATGTAATTCTTTAATTTTGGCTTGAAGTTCTTCTAACTTGTCTACTCTTCTTGCTACAATAATCAAATTTTTTCCTTTAGCAGCAAATGCCAATGCACTTTCATAACCTATTCCTGAGCTAGCTCCTGTAATAACGGTATATTTCATTTTAGTTGCTCCCTTTAGTTCTATTTTCGCTTTCAAGAACGATCGTTCTAATTTGGTTATAAGCTATCCTTATTCTCTTGTTCGCTACAAGCATATCATTTATAGAACGATCGGTAAAGTATTATTTCACAGCTTCACGGGTGTCTATGAACTGCTTAGTGACCGGCTCGATCTTGCATCGATCTTACAATACGAGTGATCCATTTGCGTGGTAATAATCGTGGGCTAAATGCTAAAAAGCGGTTACGTGCTCCCGGTATAATAATAGTATCTCCTCGCAAAAATCCGCGATATCCCATTTGGGCAACTTCGTCTGACTTCATAATAGAACCATTTTGTATCATTTTAGATGCGCCCATACCTGAACGATCTACAAATCCTGTAGCTGTGACTCCCGGGCAAAGTGCAGTCACGGTTACACCTGTTCCACTTAATTCATTTTCAAGTGCTTCTGTGAACGATAATACATACGCTTTGCTTGCATAATAGACAGACATCATCGGTCCAGGGAAAAAGCCTACTAATGAAGCTACATTCATCACGCCGCCCTGTCCTCGCTTCACCATATCCGGTACAAATAATTTGGTCATAATCGTTAGCGCTTTGATATTGATATCGATCATATTGGTTTCTTGTTCCCAATCTGTTTCTAAAAATTTCCCGTATAAGCCAAATCCAGCATTATTCACAAGATAATCTACCACAATTCTTTTTTCTTTTAACTCTAGAAAAATAGCTTCCGGTACACCTGTAACCGATACATCTTTGGGAATAACGATAGAATGTGTACCATGTTTTTGTTCATAATCTTTCGCCATTTCTTGCAATTTCGCTTCATTACGTGCGACCAACACCAGATTATATCCGTCTTTAGCAAATAGATTAGCTAATTCTTTCCCAATCCCGCCAGATACACCTGTAATCAATACTGTTTTTTTCATAGTTATAACTCCTATTCAGCTCATAATTAGTGTTAAAACATTTCGAGAACGATCATTCTAATAAAGATAAAAAAATAAAGCTTGCTGTTGGAAGATGTTATTTTTGTAGGAAGGTGGTTGTTATATGGTTAGTTAGCAACTTCTTATTTAGAACTTTATCATATTGAGAACGATCGGTAAAGTATTATTTTTTAAAATTGTTTATATGATTTCTGTAAGTAGAAAGCCTTTAGCTTTTATTATCAAAAGACTTTCTTTTACCACTACCTGTATGATTGAACTAAGCTTAGTTCTCAAGCACCTGTACTTATATATCGTACTATAAAGGCTGCCACTATCCATAATACAAATATGATGCCAACCACTAATAAGAATTTAGACTGTTTACTTCTGAACATGTACTATTCTCCTTTCTATGCTCTATTTGATGTATGCTAACGATTATGTAACTGTTATCAAAGTCTTTGGTTATTGTTCTACTTATCATCTATTTAATTAGAATATTAAAATTATATTCTTCCATATTATACCATTCTGTTAGCAAAGTATAGGCAGAGATCGTTTGTAGATGACGGACTACCTTTTCCAATTGTTCTATAGAATCTTCACCACAAGCCACTTTAATATATTGATGACTATGTACGGCTCTATAAATATCCGCATGATCTGTAGGTTCGACCTGTACCAGATGAATATGAGAATCGGCTGTATGTCCACTGCCTACGACAGCATAATGATCATCAATGAGAAGAGCTTTATCATGATGATATTGTAAATGTTTTTCATGCGGAACGACCCAGATTGGCTTCATATGTAGATGTCCTCCAGTACACTAATATGTAATATCATCAGTATACTGGCTAGGACAACATACGGTAATAGGCTAAAACGTATCAATTGTATGATATGTATACGTATCACACGTTTCTTTGCAAATTCACATCTAATTCTGATTCTTCGCCTGTAACATAAGATATATAATTTACTGACCCGCTAAAGTCTAAATACGCTTGATAACGAAAACGAATAGACGGTAATGTTATCCAATCGAGAACCGATTCTTTTGGAATCCATTTACAATCACTGGTCTCGTCAGAAGTTGTTAATGTTCCTCCTTCACATTTACATACAAAATCAAACATTACTTTTGTTGGTACATCTGTTATGCCATCATGCCATTTAGGTATTCCCGTATTTGAAATAATGCTTATAAGCTGAACTACGGTTGCATCGATTCCACTTTCTTCTTTGATCTCACGTATTACTCCGTCGATCAAATTCTCTCCAACTTCGGTGATTCCACCAGGGTATACCCAACCATCGTGTTGTGTCTTAACTAACAAAATATTACCCTGACCATCTTCTACTATTCCACCTGCAGATACAATATGTGTCGGGAAATTCATTATGTAACCTCCTATTATTGATATACCTGATCTATACTGGTTGTTTCTTTGCTTATTTTAAAAAGCTCTATTTATATTACTCATCTCATCTTAAATTTTTCAACTACCGATGTTCTTCTGGAAAATGTCCTTACAACCCAGATACTACACATTCTTTTTCCTCTAACATTTAATAGAGAAATCATGATAAATATTAGATAAAATGTATCCATCGTTTTCTTTGGCATAAATATAGCTATAGTAAGCAAAAATGAAAATATAAAAGCAGCAGACTATTCGGTTCGTATAGATATCGGAGAGCTGCTACTTTCACATTTTATCTAGCTTTTATATTCTTCTACATACCAGTCAATCATCTTACGTGCAATACTGACTCGCGGTGGAATATTAGGAAGTTCGTTTGCATGGAACCACTTCGCTTCGGCAATCTCTTCACCATCTACTTGAATCTCGCCGCTATCATATTCAGCGATAAATCCGATCATAAGTGAATGTGGGAATGGCCACGGTTGACTATCATAATAGCGAATATTTTTGATTTTGATGCCGATCTCTTCCATCGTTTCCCGTTGTACACAGTCTTCTAGTGTCTCACCAGGTTCTACAAAGCCTGCAATCAGACCATACATGTTATTTGGAAAATGACCTGCACGAGCGAGCAAGATCTGATCGCCTTTTAAAATAATCGTAATCACAGCAGGTGATAGACGAGGATAATGGGACAATCCGCAATTTGGACAAACTTTGCTACGCTCATGATCTGCATGATTCAGCGGATTGCCACAGCGTCCGCAGAACTGGTTTGTTGCATCCCATGAGAGCATTTGCAGACCACGTCCGGCAACATGGAACAAATCTTCATCAATTCGATCATACAGGGCAAAGAGAGGTAGAAAAACCATACCTTCCGGTACGATACTGTCTTCTGCGACTTCAGCTGTATAACAGGAAGCCCCTTCGATCGAACCGAGATAAAGTGTGCGGCTAGATGTTAATCCATACTTGTCCAGACGATCTCCAACTGGAACAGCCAATAGGTCGCCTGTTTCATGAACAAGTAATTGGTTTCCGCGAAAGATAAACCAGTACCCTATGGAGTTTTCCTGCTCTACAGGTCGAAGTGCAGGACTATATCGTTTATAAATACTTTCAATTGTCGGTTGCATGGGCTCAGAACCTTTCATTTACGTACTTTTTACGTCATTTATGATATGTTGTACATCATTAGTTTACCCTAAGAACAGAAGGGATCAAACGTCAATATATAAGTCTTTACATTATCTAGGAAAAGGATGCTAGTTTGCTTGCAAGTTCAGATTAAATTGACTGGTAGCAAGTGTACAATAACTTACTATCTAATAAGATGATTCCACCAGAATATACTCAACCCTTATGCTGAGTCTTAGCTGACAAAGTATTGCCTTGATCCTCTTCTCCTATTCCACCTGCGTATACAATATGTGTAGGGAAGTTCATGTTGTAACTTTCTATTATTGGTATACCTATTCTGTATTCGTTGTTTTTTACTTATTTCAAAGAGTTCGATTTACATTACTCATATCATTTTCAATTTTATATTTTCAACCACCGATGTCCTTCTGGAAATTGTCCTTTCAACCCCGATACTATCCATTCTTTTTCCTCTACTGTTAAATGTGGCAACATCATCTGCCAATCTAGATCATCCTTTTCACGAATGACAGAACTGCCTCCTTTATATAGAAGCTGAATCTCAGGTCGAAGATAGCGAATATGATCTGTAGTCGTTAAAAAAATGTCATTAGCTTTTCGACGAATCACCGGATGTCTGCGATATATCCAATCTTCATCCACTTGCTCTACAAACATCAATTGAAATGCCCATGCAGAATGCTCATCTTTTTTCACCCATATATCATTCACTTGCTCTAACTGTTCTCCTTCCCAAAGCTCTAATGTGCCTTTATATGCTTTGTACAATATCCAATCTTTGCTCAAATATTGATATACTTTATACTGATCTTTGCGAAATACGATAATATCGATATCTTTATGTTCTCGGGTTTGCCTGCCTATATGTAGATCCAAAGCCCATCCCCCTGCAATCCCCCACATAATCGGTATATCTTGCAATAATAAGCTGACTTCTTCTATAGTAAGCGGTTGCCAGTTATCGATATCCATCATATCCTCTACTCTCTTTACAGTATACTGATCGCATGTTGTATAGTTATTTTTTTATCGTTTCATCTATACGTGAGGTGTAGTCGTTTTTTTGCTTATTGTCATCATAAATAAAAGTCCAATAATACATAATGTTCCTACCCATTGAAACATGCCAAACGGTTCTTTTAACCAAAATACAGTTGTAAGAACAGCGGATAAAGGTTCTAAGCTACCAAGTAAACTTGTTTCTTTTGGCAAAAGGCTTTCCAAGCTCTCAATATAAAACCAGAATGCAATCATAGTACCAAAAATAATAACAAAGATAAGATACATATACATTTCAAGAGTTAGGCTCTGAAAATCAAATTGCCAAGGTGGATGAATAAAGCTAAATGCTAACCCTCCTATAAGCATTGCCCAACCGACAATAACAAGAGAATCGTATTGCTTGAGTAAAGGTACAGCGTACAATGTATAGAATGCTAGTGCTGCTCCAGATAATACTCCCCATACGATAGCAATAACAGGTACAGATAATTGAGAGATCGAACCGTTAGTCAGCAATAGAAAACAACCTATGATCGCAAGCATAACAGTAATGATGTCTTTGGAAGATAAGGTCATTTGTTTGCGTATAATCAAATAAACAATAATCATAACTGGTGATAGATATTGTAATAAGGTGGCTACAGCAGCGTTACCATGTTGAATAGAAGCCATATATGTATACTGCACAGCTAGCATCCCTACAATACTAAAAATAAGCATTTGCATAGCTGTTTTTTTCTGTGTCCATATCTTCCATATTTGTGAACGATCTTTAACAACACATTGAATACCTAATAGTAAAATACCTGCAACAATCATACGCACAGTTACAAGCCAATTAACATCAATACTTGAATATTCAAAAAGAAACTTGGCAACCGTTCCTCCTACTCCCCAAAATATAGCTGCTATTGTAACTAATAGTATTCCTGCTCTTTTTGATTGCTTTTTCATCTTGATTATTCCACCTTAAAGTATAATGATAGTATTATCATAAAGTAAACTATTAGATGATAATACCTATATTAGACTAAAAAATATAAGTATATTGAGGTGATATTTCTGTGTTACACAAAAGTTTTGGTATTGATCAAAACTTAAAAGAACTTACCGAGCATCGTACTGTTCTTTTACCTTTTGCATGTTACGAAAACCAAATCAATCAAGATATACATGGATATATTCCTCTTCATTGGCACGAAGAAATTCAGTTTGTTGTCGTCCAAAAAGGGGAAGCTCTTTTTCAAATTAATGAAGAACAGATTGTAGTTAAGCAAGGAAATGGATTATTTATTAATAGTGGCTGTTTGCATACGGCTGAAGAGGTAGAACAGTCTGAATGTATGTATATTTGTCTAAATATTGCTCCTCATTTTATATTGGCAAAAGAACTATATATGAACTATGTGAGTCCTTATATTCAAGCCACCAATTTCCCTCACCTGGAAATAAAAGCCACAGAAACATGGGGAGCTACAATAATAAAATCTATTCGAGAAATTAATGAATCGATCAAGCAAAAACAAACTTTTTTTGAAATTGAAATCAGTGAATATATTACCTCTATTTGGAAAACTATACTTGTACACGGTATATCTTTGGAATACGATCAGCTCAAATTTATAAAAAGTTACCGGATGAAACAAATGTTAAATTGGATACATTTGCATTACAATGAAAAAATTATTCTGGATGATATCGCCAAAGCAGGACAGTTAAGCCGTTCAGAGTGTTGTCGTTATTTTAAGCGCATTTTGAAAACTACTCCTTTGCATTATGTAATTGATTATCGGATTCAAAAAAGTTTAGTTTTGTTACAACAAGACGAATCTACGATTACAGAAGTTGCTTATCAAGTCGGATTTAATAGTACCAGTTATTTTATTGATCTTTTTCGTAAAAAAATGAATACTACCCCTCTTGCTTACAAAAAACTAAATTTATAAAAAGGCTCTATCTAAATACAATCGTTTATATGCCATTAACTGAACATAAATTCATCAAATTTGAACATTAGTTCAAACTATTTTAAAATCAAATATAATCATTTTAAATCTAATAAAATAACTAGATCACATCTAGGTCTAGATACCAAAGGACTGAATATCTTGAAAACAATTAAAGAAATCCAAGCAGAAGTTCATCAGAATGCTATCGAACATGGATGGTGGGAAGAAAAAAGAGAGTTTGGAACAATGATTGCTTTGTGTCATTCTGAGTTATCGGAAGCTCTTGAAGAAGTTAGAAAAGGAAGAGAAATTAATAAAAATTACTATACTGAACAAGGTAAACTTGAAGGTGTACCTTCAGAATTAGCAGATGTAGTAATCCGTATTTTAGATATGTGCGGCTATTATAATATTGACCTTCAACAAGCTATTATAGAAAAAAATGAATTCAACAAAAAGCGAGAATTTAAACATAATAAGCAATTTTAATTCAGATACTAGCCATGTGTCGCCTTAAATATACATTTTCATATTGTAAAGGGGTCTTTTAAAATGATTTTATCTAATACAGCACGTAATCGAATCGGCATGCCTATTGTTGGTTTTGGTACCTATCAATTATCTAAAGAACAAGCAGAATTTAGTGTGAAAGAAGCCATACTCGCTGGTTTTAGACATGTTGATTCTTCGGAAATCTATCGTAATGAAGAAGGTACAGGTAAAGGAATAAAAGCAGCGGGAATATCCAGAGAACAGCTTTTCATTACTACAAAACTTTATCCCCTATCTAAAGTGCCAAAAATAATGTCAAAAAATCATCAACAAACTATAGATACTTTAAAAAATCAATTAGTGCAACTACAACTTGATTATGTAGACCTTTATCTGATACATGCACCATTATCCGCACTACGATTAGAACAATGGGCAGCATTAGAAGAATTGAATAAACTAGGCTTGGCAAAACATATTGGGGTATCCAATTATAATATTTCAACACTAAAAGAAATAACTGATGCCGGGCTGACAATCCCTGAAGTCAATCAAATTGAATTTCACCCTCTATGTACTCATGTTGAATTGACCAATTACATGAACAAAAATGCTATTGCGCCTATTGCATATAGTTCACTTGCTCCACTTTCAACATGGAGAGCTGATAAAAAACAAGAAAACGATCTTGATCATATAAAAAGAGACTGTCAATTAATCACAAAACAAATTGCAGACAGATTTCATGTCTCTGAAGCGAAAATATTATTACGATGGGCTTTACAACGTGGTTATGCTGTATTAAGTAGAAGTAGTAAACCTGATCGTATCCGAGAAAATTTAGAATTATTTGATTTTGAAATTCCTGAGAGTGATATGAAACGTTTGAATCATTTAAATCAAAATCAGCCATTAGCATGGGCAAATAGTGGCATTAATCCTATGGAAGCTCCACCTATCCAATAAATCATTACTTATTATACAAGAACGGCTCAAAGAACGTGATCATGTAGTGCTCTTTGAACCGTTTTAGTTACTATTTATTATTTAGCAGTCTTTTATTCTGCTACTGTAATTAACACTTTACTACGAACCGTTCCTACTTCTGCGCGGTGATGCAGTTCGGGGAGGTCTTTGAGTTTTACTTTTTCAGCAATCACAGGTTTGAGCACACCTTCATCGGCAAGTGCAGCAATCTGAGCCAATTGTGTTCCGCTTTGCTGTACGCTCATATTGACTACATTGACTTTGAGCTCTTTAGCGACGGCTTCATCTGCCGGGCTTGTGATCGAGACGAATGTTCCACCTTCACGTAGTAAATGAAGCCAGTTGCTTACTTCATTTGTACCTTCCGGCGATAGATTAAAAATAAGATCAAGCTTGTCCTCAATACGATCTTCGACCATTTCTTGATTATAGTCGATAAGCTCATCTATGCCGATTTCTTTGAGCATCGGGAAACTGGCTTCGGATGCAGTACCGATCACATAGGCGCCTTTCCATTTAGCTAATTGTACCGCTAATGTACCTACTCCACCTGCGGCTCCTGCGATTAACACACGTTGTCCACTTTCCAATTGACCGTGATCGAATAGCGCTTGCCATGCGGTTAAGGCACCCACTGGAAGAGCTGCTACTTCTGGAAGTTTGATCTTCTTCGGTGCTGTCGCTACATATTCCGCTTTGGTCGCGACATATTCGGCGGCGGCTCCATTAGACAAAATATTCAACAATGCAAAAACAGGTTCACCTACTTTTACATTTTTCACGTTTTTGCCTATTTCCGTAATCGTACCGGATACTTCTACATTCGGAATATAAGGTAATTTATGAGGGAACGTTTCTTGCACCACTCCCATACGAATCAAGTGATCTAAAGGGTTAAAGGCTGTTGCCGAGACTTTGATTAATACTTCATCTGCTTCAATCTTCGGCATTAATACGTTCTCATAGTGCATTTTTTCACTATTACCATAAGCATGAACTCTTATCGCGTGCATCATTTCTGGAGCTGGCATCTTGAACACCTCTTTGGTTTTTTGAGTAGCACATTCCAATAAATAAGCGCTTACAAATATTTGCTCATTAGATTTATTTTACGCTTAACTTGAATGTAATACAATGAACAATAAGATAGACCACTACAGAATAGCCTTTTAGCGTATAATATAGACACTTGTTAGAGCATAATGTATGGCTATTAGCTTATATCGAGGTCTAATCCATCAGATCGTTTCATATACAGTTTCTCATATTGTGCCACTCTACTTTTTTTAAAAGTTGGATAGCAATCATTCAACATACAGGAGGCGATTCGATGGAACCTATAAATTACATACAAGACTTGATCTATCGGATGAGTATCAAAACCGACGAACAAGGTCAAGCCGTAAGAAGTTCAGGCGATAGTGTAGGCTGGAAAGCTCGCAAAGAAGCCAAGCAATTGAAAGAAGAGTATTGGATAGATATCGTAGACAAGGTATGGACACAGACTACTGATGTGAATGATCGCGAACATCTCTTTTTTATATGGAGTTATCTTGCATGTCATACTCAAGGTACACGAGCTGTAGACAAAATGTTATTGTATTTCCGCGCTGCTCCTCCTCGTGAACAAATGGTTCTTTTGTATACTTTTACCTATGTGCCCTTTATTCCAGATGCTACACCTTTCTTATCTTTGTCTTATGCCAAAAAATCTTCAGTACGTCATCATGCTATCGAAATCTTAGGTCGTTGTGATCGTGAAGTTGTAGGTGAACGCCTGATTGAACTATTATCGATATCCAAAAACTATCTTGATTTATTTCATATCCTTTTGGCTATTCAAAAGGTAAACCTACAGATGGCTGCTCCTTACCTAGTTCCTCATTTGCGTTCCAACAAAGTCGATATTCGTGCATTATGTATTGATATGTTGTCTACATTCGATGGCAATCATTATCTATCTATTTTTGAACATCATTTAGCCAAAGATTTATCGTCTTCTGTCAAATGGAATGCGATGAAAGCTATTGCCGAGCATGGCACTCCTTCTCAAGTCAAGCTAGTGCTCAAGCGAGTTAAATCTATCGTTTCTAGACCTCGTGCGGGTCGACAACATCTTATCAGCGAGTTGATGTATGGCATATCGTTTCTCCATCGTGTAGCGAGTGACGATCCTGCTGTAGTGAAATGGTTACAAGAGGTGCGAACCACTAAGTATGATAATCTATTTGAACATGAGCAAAAGTTGCTCAGCGAATTATTGGCTGAATGATATACTAACCACTTATTGATATCCTTTTCTCAAGAAATCATAACTTTTGTACATATCCCTTGAGAAAAGGACGTTTTTTTATATAGCCGCTTCTCCGATCATTTGCCACTCGATTTGTTTCATTTCATAGAAATAGCCCTGTTTCTCCATAAGTTCCGAATACGAACCGATCTCTACCATCTTGCCTTGATCCATCACTATAATCTGATCCATCTTTTCTAATCCAGTCAGGCGATGCCCTATCAGCAGAAGAGTATCTTCAGCAGCTCTCGCCAAAAGTTGCTGTAAAACACGTTGTTCAGTTACATAATCTAGCGATGATGTGGGTTCATCGAGAAGCCATAATCGTCCTTTGCGCAACAATGCGCGCGCCAGAGCCAGTCGTTGCTTTTCGCCGTCTGAAAGATTTTCTCCTTTTTCATAGATCATATCGGTTAACAGAAGATGAGGAAGTTGCATCTGATGCAGTACCTGTATTAATTGTTCGTCCGAGTATCGTTCGTCGCTTAATAGCAGATTGTCACGAACAGTCCCTCTAAAAAAGTGCCCTTGCTGTAATACCACATTCGTGTTCTGCCAGATACTTTGTTCATCCAGTTCTTGTACAGATATATCATTTAATCGTATAGTTCCTGCTGTAGGTGTACGAAGCTTGAGTAACAGATCGATTATCGTGGACTTACCTGATCCACTTGCTCCTACAATTGCTGTTTTGGAACCTGCACCAAGATGTAATGACAATTCTTGTAACGCCGGTCTCCATTCATCTTCATATTGAAAAGTCACCTGATCTATATCAATAGAAATAGCTTGATCGTTAGATAATTTTTTTGATGATAATGCAGGTTGTATAGCTGTATGCCCTACTGTTTCATCTAGTCGTGTAGCTGCATGTTCACTATCTTGCTTGTACGCGGGTAAAGTAGCCATCGCTGCCACTTCTTCAAAAACAGTCATCGAAGCCATAATCAGCATAGCTAAAAACACACCTTGAAGCGTACCCTCTATAATCAACCATGCTCCCAACGCCAGCACACTCCATGAAATAAAAAAGGAGACAAAGGTATGCATAGATTGTCCACGTAGTAGATTGTCGGCGGCTTGTTGTTGTTCTTTGGTTAAAATTGTAGCCACTTGTTGCAGTTGCTTCTCTCGTTCTGCTAATTGTCCGTAAATTTTCAAATCTCGAAAGCCGTATAGTACCTCAGTTACTTCTGTAGAAAGCAATGCTCGTTGCTCGCGAACACGTCCATTGATTTTACGCTGTCCGATCAGTACGATATACGGCACCACCAGTGCTGTTAATAACATCCCAACGACTAATACACAAGCAATCCAGATTGAAAAAGCAGAAGTAAATAACATAGTCGCCAAAAAAACCGTCATAGCAATAATAGGCGGATAAGCTACACGCAAAAAGTAATGTTGTAGACTTTCTACATCACCTACAATACGTGCCAGCAGATCGCCACTGCGTCGTTTGTTCAATATACCGGGTGTAATCGGAATAAGCTTGGCGAAGAATGTGACCCGTAATCGGCTTAACATTGAAAATGTTGCCCGGTGTGAATATAGACGCTCACCATACCGACTTGCTGCTCGAAGCAGACCTAGTAGCTTGACCATAGAAGTAAGAATAATCAACGTATATAGTGGTGGCGCAAATACAGTCTGTGAGATCATATATCCACTTGCTGAGAATAGAGCTACTCCTGCGATGCCAGCAATAAATCCTCCCACTATCGAAAAAATGATATCTTTGCGCTCTTGGAACATCGCTTTGGACATTATAGCGAGATCATTCATACTACCACTCCTTTTTGTTGCACATTTACCATATCTGCATATGGAGATAGACGAGCTAGTAGTTCATGATGACGACCTGAATCAACTACTACCCCATTGTCCATATACAGGATCTGATCAGCATCTTGAATCGTGTATAATCGATGCGCTACTGTAATCATCGTTGCTGTTTGCGATAATGTAGCAATAGAACGTTGCAAGATTTGCTCGGTGTGCAGATCTAATCCTACCGTAGGCTCATCAAATAAAATAATATCCGGTCGCTTGAGAAAAGCACGTGTCAGAGCAAGTCTTTGTTTTTCCCCACCTGACAGTCCTCTACCGCCTTCTCCAATCACCGTATCTAAGCCCTGATGAAGTTGAGCGATCAGCGGGGTAAGTCCAGCTTCTGCGGCAGCTTGTTCGATCTGCTGGCGTGTCACCTCTCTACCTGCTCCTATAGAAATATTTTCAGCAAATGTCCCTGCAAATATATAAGGATGCTGTGTAATATAGCTAATATGTTGGAACCATGCAGACTCATTAGATGGCGATAATATATTTCCGTTGATCACTATCGAACCTGTTGTAGGCTTGAGCAAGCCAGCAATTAGATGAAGTAGTGTTGTTTTTCCAGATCCACTTTTGCCCACGATAGCAATATGTTGTCCTGCTGTAATCTTAATTCGCCCTGTCGCCAGTTCAAAAGAATCAGGCGCATATTGAAAACCAACCTGCTCTAACTCAATCAATAACGGTGTAGAATCTGTTGCTGTAGTTGATAAATTGCTTGCTTCTGTTATTGGTTTGTTGATAGTGCTTGCTGATTCTTCTGTTGTGTGGTCTGTTGAGTCTGATATACGGGATTCCGCTAGCAACTGCTCTACTTTACGAACAGCTCCCATACTTGTGCGACCACTATGAAAAGCAGTTCCTGTATTTTTTAATAGACTATAAAATTCAGGGATCAACAACAAAATAAGAAACGCACTATGGAAAGTCATCGATTTGAAAACAAGTAATTGAATAGCGAGTTCTAAAGCAACAATACCAATACTTAGCATTACAATAGATTCCAGCATAAATGTATTGGTAAAGGCAATTTTCAAAATACTCATCGTTGCATCACGATACCCTAGACTACTCCGTTCAATCTGTTGTTGCTGATGATGAGCACGTCCGAATATTTTTAACGACACTAGCCCTTGAAGAGAATCTAGAAATGTACCGGAAAATGCAGCTAGCTGTTCATACTTTTCTTCTGACTTATGCTTTGTTTTTAACCCTACCAAAACCATAAATAAAGGAATAAATGGAGCAGTACAGATCATAATTAAGCCTGTATTTACATGGAGCGAAAATGTAAATGGCACAATTAAAATCGGAATAATAGCCGCTTCTATCATTCGAGGCATATATTGGCTAAAATAACTGTCTGCTTCATCTACCGCATCGAGAGCTACACTGACTTTTCCACCAGTCTGTCCGACTAACATGCCCGGCATAGACGTGCGAGTTAAGCGTTGTATAACAGCCGCTCGCATATTCGTTTTGGCATGAGCAGCCATATGTAGCCCTACTTTGCCATTGCTATAAAACAATAATGTCCGTAATGCCATCACAGTCAGCAATAATCCTAGTAATATTGTGACTGATGAGAAAGATGCTTTTTCAACAAAGATCCGTTGCACGACTTCAGCTAATAATACCGCTTGAGTAATTATCGTAATGCCTAAGATCAATGAAATGATCATTAGGAGAACTCTATTTTTTCGCTGTAAAGACATTTGTTCACTGATAAGACTGGATGTTCTGCTCATAGCACTGTCCTCCTTTATCAATCAAGGCATAGTCGGAACATCCTGCTATGCCACTATTAAGTTGCAACATGCTTTATTTTTTCCCTTTCACATAATCTGCATCAAACAAAAATAGCTTGAATACTAGAATAAGCGAAGGAATTAACAGACAGAGTCCGCCTATAAATACAACTACTAATGCAAAGCCCATCGCTGGTGAAGTTCCGCTGGTCTGGATAGTGATATAAGGATCGAGAATATATGGATATTGCCCGATACCATAAGCAAAAAAAGCACAGAAAAACTGTAGCATAATACAACTAAATGCTAAGCCGTAGCGACGTCCGTTATATAACAGCCACATAGCGATCATAAAGAAAGCTATCGAGAGAGCAAGCAACCACCATAAATCCATCATATTTTGAAAATGTCGTGCATTGTGCTGACCTAGATAAATAAAAGCGGTTAATGCCATCACAATAGTAGGTGTACTCCAAAATAAAGCATACCCTCGCATCAACTTTAAAGCAGATTCATCTTCTGCACGTGAAGCATAAAAAGTTAAAAAGGAGCCACTAATAAATAAAACAGAAACAATCGCCAGCCCGACAATACTCCATGACAATGGATTGGTGAACAGTTCCCAATAATCTAGAGACACGATATCTCCTTGCTTGAGAATAAATCCTCCTTCAGCCAGCGTGAGGGCTACAGATAACGAAGCTGGAATCAGCAATCCTGTTGCTCCATACAAAAATAGAAATACAATATTATTTTTGGAACCATAATTTTCAAAAGCATAAAATGACCCCCGGATCGCAAGCAGAATAATAGCAATACTTCCGGGAACCAGTAAAGCAGATCCATAATAATACGCAGTATCCGGGAAAAATCCGACAATCCCAATATAGAAAAAGACAAAAAACACATTGGTGATCTCCCAGACCGGTGACAAATATCGAGAGATCAATCGATTAATTAAATGATCTTGCTTCGTTAAACGTGCATAGAAAGCAAAAAATCCTGCGCCAAAATCGATTGAAGCTACTATTAAATAGCCATATAAAAATAGCCAGAGTACCGAGATACCAATCAATTCATAACTGATCATGAGTGCCCACCTTTCTCAGTCCCCTTGTCAGGATGGTCTTTGAGCCACTTCTCAATCTCTACTTCAGCAGGATTGTTATTGAATAGTCGTCGTAATACCAGAACACATATTGTGCCAAGTACAATATAAAGAAGTAAGAAAACAAAAAACAAAATGCGGACACTTGGCGAAGATGTTGCCGCTTCTTCTACACGCATATACCCTCGAATAATCCACGGCTGTCTTCCTAGTTCTGCATAGAACCAACCCATTTCAACAGCTAAAAAAGCAAGCGGTGCAGATAGTGCCACCATACGAAGCATCCATTTGTTGAGATTAAGCTCCTTGCGTTTCTTCAAGAACAGCAATAGAAAATATAGACTGGAGACAGCAAGCAATGTAAATCCAATTCCCGCCATCGCATCAAATAAATAATGGACAAGTAGTGGTGGACGTTCATCCAAAGGGAATTCATTCAGTCCTGTAACTTCTGCATTAAAGTCACCGAATGCTAGAAAACTAAGTACTTTCGGCAAGTGAAGTGCGCCTATTACTTCATGCTCTGCATTCAACCATCCCAACAGAATCAAGTCTGCTCCACGTTCAGTTTCAAAATGCCATTCTGCCGCAGCAAGTTTCTCCGGTTGATGTTCTGCCAGAAATTTAGCCGACACGTCTCCAGCTAATGTATTGAATAGACTGAATAACAACACCACTGCCATCATCAGATTTAAGCCTTTTTTGTGATAAGCAGATACACCTTTTCTCAACATAGCAAAAGCAGCAATTCCGGCTAATAATGCCGCACCTGTGAGATAAGCTGAACTCAGTACATGGAATACTTTAGAAAATGTCGCTGTATTGAGCATCGCTTGTACAGGATTTACAGCTACAAATTGCCCTGCCTCCATTAGAAATCCTCCAGGTGTATTCATAAATCCATTGACTGTTGTAATAAATACAGCCGACATTCCAGCTCCAGCCACAATCGGAATCGTTAATAACCAGTGTAAGTACGGATTTTTGAATCGATCCCATGTATATAAATAAATGCCTAAAAAGATCGCTTCAAAAAAGAACGCAAATACCTCCATAAACAAAGGCAGTGCAATCACATTTCCAGCTAATTTCATAAAATTAGGCCACACGAGAGCCAGTTGTAGAGAGATTGCTGTACCTGTTACTACACCGACTGCAACAGAAATCACAAATCCTCTTGACCATCTTTTTGCCATAAGTATGTAGTGATGATCTTTTTTGCGAATACCGATCAACTCCGCTATAGCGATCATTAATGGAATACCGACACCCAACGTTGCAAAAATAACGTGAAATCCAAGTGTCAGCCCTGTCACAAGCCTGCTCCATAACACCGTATCGATCTCCATCTTTATCGTTGTCCCCTTTCATCTTGCAGAATAGATCAAGTTACTATATCCATAGATATTTAAAATTTATTGTATTCTAATTTTGACCCAATACAATCGCAGTCACATTTTTGTCCTTAATCGTTCCAAGAAGAATCATATCTTTCTGACAAGTTGGTGAAAAGTAAGAAAAAGACTCGAACGGGCTATTGCGTTATTTTCTATATCCCCGTATAAATGCCGATCGGTTCAGCCTCAAATAAGAACATTTAGATAGGAAAACAACAAAAAAAGCCGCAATAATAGCGACTTTGTCTGTGGACAGATGTTATATGAAAAAGCTTATCTATGTTGCAAACCCCATTCTTGTAGTTGCAATAAAATAGGAGTAAGACTATTTCCTTTGTCTGTTAGAAAATATTCGACACGTGGAGGCATCTCAGCATAAGCGATCCGCTCGACTAATCCATCCGCTTCAAGCTCACGTAATTGACGGGTTAGTGTGCGATGAGTCACCGTATTAAGCGATTTTTGTAGTTCATTAAATCGTATTCTCTCGTTTTTCAATAACTGATATAAAATCAAAATTTTCCATTTGCCACCGATTGCATTGACAGCAAATTCAACAGGACAATCTGTACAATTTTCCATTAGCTTGATTTCCATAGATTCACCTCCAAAAGTATCCTAAAGGATACCTGATATCTAAAATGTGCGTACTTACATAAAGTATGTAACTTGATTATGATGAATATAACATTTGTTCGATATCGAACAAATGAACTTACAAACAAGGAGTCGTTTATCATATGGAAACTATTTTAGTATATGGAGCATCAGGAGTACAAGGTGGAGCAGTAGCCCGATTGTTAACTTCCAAAGGAGTTACCGTTCGTACTATTACACGTCAGGAGCAGAATGTAGCCTCTTTACAAGAACAAGGAATTGAAGCATTTGTAGGAGATCTGTCTATATTGGAGACTTTACATGAAGTGAACAGTAATGTCGATAAAGTATTTTTGAATATGCCGATTGAATATGACACAAAAATGGTCAAACAACATATAACTAATGCGGTCCAAGCTGCTCAACAAGCAAATGTAAAATTAATTGTTGTTAACTCTAACGGTTTTTTGCCAGAACAACCGACTGATGCTATCACATTAGAAGTCAAACGCGAGATGATCCAGTATGTACAACAAAGTGGGATTCCGACTATTGTGGTAAAGCCGACTCTTTATATGGAGAACTTTCTGATTCCGGGGTTAATTAACAACGGAATGCTGTTCTACCCTGTACCAGCAGATAAACCGATTCCTTGGATTAGCTCAGAAGATGCGGCACAATATCACTATTATGCGTTAAGTCATCCTGAATTAGCAGGACAAACGATTCTAGCAGCTGGACCAGAAGCATTGACAGGTACGGAATTAGGCAATTGTTTTACAGAAGTGTTGGAACAACTAATCACTTTTCGTTCTCTAAATTACGATGATTTTGAAGCTTCTCTTACTCCAGTTATGGGTGCCCAGCAAGCGGCAGGTATCGCAGGATTTTATCGTTGGATTGGAGACAATATCGATTCTTTAAATTATTATGATGTACAAGATCGTGTGCTTATCCCTGATCTTCAAATCACTCCTTTAAAAACTTGGTTGCAACAGCCTCATATCCACAATATTATTCGTTCTTAACAAGCAGACACAAGCAATACTTGATGTAAATATTTATTTCTATATACGATATGCTAATCTTTTTATTAAAAAAAGGATGGACTACTTATAGGTAGCTCATCCTTTTTGTGTATCATTTTATTCTATGATCATAGTTATTGAGTGTTATTCTTTACCTTTTTTGATCGCTTTAATATCATATTTCCCGTTTGTAGAGTTAATGATATAGTCAGGTTTGGGTTGACCTGCTTTTTGGCGGTGCCCTTGAATATGAGCATCACTTTTCTCCCAGTTCTTCCATGCTTCTTCAGACTCCCAGCGGAATAAAAGCACAACTTCTTCTTCCCCTTTACGAGTCTGCTTAACCAAAATCGTCAAATCTACAAAACCAGGCTGTTCTTCCAAAATACCAGGTTGGTTAAAACGCTCTACCACTTGATTGGCGTTACCTTCTGTTACTGTGATACTACGCATAATAGCAAACATAGCCAAGCCTCCTTCAAAATCTGTATCTTACACCATTATAAATGATAATCATTATCATTGTCAAAACAACTATAGCCACACCTATTATATTCATAATCTGTTCTCTATAAGACAGACAAAACTGCGCACAAAATGACCGGATAGAGCGATTGCTTTCCTTTATAATAAACAGCAAGGAGTGAACAATAACAATGAACTGGATAACCTCTTTACAGACAGCTATTCATTATATGGAAGAACATTTGTTAGAGCCAATAACGATCGAACAAATTGCTGCTAAAGCGCATCTGTCTCCTTTTTATTTTCAACGTAACTTTTCGTTGTTAACGGATACCACCGTGGCAGAATATTTGAGACGTAGACGATTAACATTGGCTGCACATGAACTTCTACATAGTGAGCACAAAATTATCGAGCTTGCGCATAAATATGGATACGATACACCGGAATCTTTTTCCAAAGCTTTCCGCAGACAACATGGGATTGCACCTAGTGAAGCACGCAAACACAGTAGTTCACTCAAGTCTTTCAATCGCTTAACGATTCAAGTCAATATTAAAGGAGCAGAACCGATGAATTATAAAATAATCGAACATCCTGCATTTTCATTAGTCGGCATCAAGCAAACATTCTCTTATGAAAATGGTGAAAATCTGCGCGACATCCCTAAAATGTGGGATAAAGCGTATCATGAAGGTGTAGAAGATCGTTTATTTGAATTGAACAATGGTGCTCTAAAAGGATTACTAGGAGTCTGTGTAGATCAGACTGAACTACAATCTAATCAAATGGAGTATTGGATTGCTACAGCTTACGATGGGGAGATTCCTGAAGGATTATCAAGCTTACACATTCCTGCTTCCAAATGGAGTGTATTTGAAGTAGAAGGCCCGATGCCAGCTAGTATGCAAAAAGTCTGGAAACAGATCATCTCCGAATGGTTTCCTTCTAATGCTTATGAACATGCGTATCTGCCAGAACTAGAAGTATACGGCGGCCCTAACGTGGCTCCGCAAATCTGGATTCCGATCACTTCTTAATTGCAATCTGTTACTTGTATTGTGTTAGTTGACTTGTAGTATGCTGGCATGATAAATAACAAAAGCTGGAACTCGTGTGTACACTAACGAGTTCCAGCTTTTTGAGTATTTCATATCATCGTTATCGTTTGTTTAGAACATTGATGTAATCGCACCTGTTTTTTTATCTACATAATACCATCCATAAGTAGCGGTATGACCTTCGCCTGTCGCTGCATCATCGACTACATTTTCATAGACATGGACAACATACATATTGTCTTCTTCATGATCTACATCTGCCACCAGATAAGAAGAACCATTCAACTTATATTTGTCTTTCACCAATTGAATCGCTTGGGCTTCATTTACTCCAGATGTATTGGTAGTAGATGTACTGGATGATGAAGATGGTGTAGCCGGTACGGTAGGCGCACTTGGAGTTGGTATCGTTGGAGTTGGCGTATTTGCCGAATTAGAAGAGGACGATGACCCTGCACTATTCGTCTGATTACTTCCAATATACAAATTATTGTTGGACAAACGAATATCTTTGCTCATAGCTGTACTCATCGTTCTAGCTGGTACATACGTTGTTCCTTTATAAATAATGACATTGGCGTCCGACTTTTTGACTTGATCGATATATAGACCTACATTTTTAAAAGCTACCTGAATACTGGTCGTATTTGCTGCCATTGCTACACCTGTTCCTGTTAACAATGACCCAATCGCTATCCCTAATACCAATCCTTTTACTTTATCTTTCATTATTATGTCCTCCTTATTCGATATATTAATATTCACTGGCGTACAATATTTCCCCTGTACGAGATAGATCATATCCACCAATTGCTTGTAGTTCACGCTTAAATTCATCCGATGATAGTATTCTTCTTAATGTAGCTATCCATTCTGCATTTTCAGTTTTATTGAGTATCACCAGATCATAACGCTCAACCGTTAATGGAATAAACTCTACGCCTACTAAAGCAGCAGCTTTCTCGCTTCCCACCCCTACATCGGCTTGACCGCTAGCTACTTTGCCAGCGACTGCTATATGAGAAGATTCTTCCTGTGCATATCCTTGTAACTGTGATGTACGAATATCGTTCAATCGTAGTTGCTCATCCAGTAATACACGTGCCCCTGCTCCGCGTTCCCGGTTTACCATTGTTAGTCCAGCTTGAGCTAAGTCTTGCCATGAACGAATCCCTTTTGGATTGCCTTTAGCTACATACAATCCTGCTCTTCTCGATGCTAAATTAATCACTGTACAAGGATGAGAAACTAGAATTTTACGAATATACGGCAAATTATAATCGCCTGTCTCTCCATCAAATAAATGAGTGCTAACAATATCGGAATTGCCCATATACATAGATACCAGACTATCCATACTCCCTGCAAAAGAACGAAGAGGACGATAGCGACTATCTTCTTTTTCCATATAACGTGCCAGAATATCCAGACTGGTATCCTGCCCTGTAATCACAATCGTTCTTCCACTGGTTGGTGGGGTGATAGGTTCCTGTGTTATAGGATTCATCGTTCCTGTATTCCGCAAAATCTCTTCTGGACGGGCATAAGCTGCATGTACAAATTCAGGTGTAACTGTTGCTTCCGCATCAGATGTATGATCTTCATAATCCATATGTGGAATATTACCGACTCCCGGTTGAAGTGGAGAAACGTCTGTTGAATCAGACGATGAAGAAGTCTGCAACATGCTATCTAGTGGAGTAGCTGTCATATTAAGCTGTCCCGCATTTTCTCGATTTTCACGAATCATGCCGTTTTTGGCTTTTTGTTTGTAAGCTTCTAGATCATAATGATCGACTCGCATTTGTTTGCCGACACGATAGGCAGGCAGATCGCCTTTTTTGATCAAATCATAAACCGTTAATTTGGAGACTTTTAATAATTTGGCGATTTCTTCAGTTGTGTATGACACCTGCTCATTCATAGGTGGTTCCTCCCTAACAATATACGTTTATCTTAACGTGGATCAGAAGTGTTTTCAATTTAATCTATAAGTGAATCGCTTATGAATCATTATATTTAATTATAACTAGATATAATTAGAATGATTTAGTATGATCTAATATATAACAATGAGTGTAATACATAGTTGTATTATAACTTTAAGGAGGAATATTTGTTGAAATCTCTAGTTTCTTTACGTTCACTTCGTTCTGCTTCGCTTACATCACGCCTAAGTATGACTGCTATGCTTGTATGTGTGCTCTTGATGCTCAGTGCTTGCTCATCCACCACAACGACATCCAGTACAGATAACTCTACTACTCCTACAACAACTTCCAATGAAAATAGTGCTACAGCTACTCAAGATGCGCCTGTGCAATTAACGATTTCAGCGGCGGCAAGCTTAACCGATAGTCTGCAAGAAATCCAAACGTTATATCAGCAACAACATCCTAATGTGAGTCTTACTTTTAATTTTGCCGCTTCAGGTACATTACAGAAACAAATTGAGCAAGGTGCTCCCGCAGATCTTTTCTTTTCAGCAGGTAGCAAACAAATGGATGCTTTACTAAGTGCTAAGCTGATTGATACAGCTCACGAAAAAGATCTATTAGCTAATCAGCTTGTACTTGTAGTACCCAAAGATAGCTCTTTCTCTTTAACTTCACCAAAAGACCTCACTAATGAAAACATCAAAAAAATAGCTATCGGTACACCTGAATCTGTTCCGGCGGGTATGTATGCGAAGCAGACTTTAGAATCTGCAAATCTTTGGGATTCATTGCAATCCAAACTTGTGCTTACCAAAGATGTGAAGCAAGTTCTTTCTTATGTAGAAACAGGGAATGCTGAAGCAGGATTTGTATACAAAACAGATGCGATGGATTCAGATGGCGTAAAAGTTGCTTTTACCACAAAAGCAGATAGTCATGATCCGATTCTATATCCTGCTGGAATCGTCTCTGCAACTACTCATCCTCAAGAAGTCGCTGACTTTTACGATTATTTGCAGACAGATGAAGCGCAAGCGATCTTTGTCAAACATGGATTTGTGAAGGCTTCTTCAGGCTCATGAGTTCTTTTGTCTGGTCATGGGATATAATCGGTTCGCCGATCCTGCTTTCTTTACAAATTGCTAGTATCGCCGGAACACTTGCTTTTTTACTGAGTATTGTAATTGCAATGGCAATGAATCGTTACTCTTTTCCCGGCAAGTCTATAGTAGAGACTGTATTTATGTTACCACTCGTCTTGCCTCCTTCTGTTGTCGGTCTACTATTATTAACGATATTAGGTAGACGCAGTTGGATTGGACAATTAGCAGAATGGCTTACACACCAACCGATTGTATTTAGCGTAACAGGAGCAATTATTGCTGCTACTGTAGTTTCATTTCCACTGGCTTATCAGACACTCAAAACTGGATTCGCTCTGGTTGATAAAGATGTACTCGAATCCGCCCGCTCTCAAGGGGCTACCGAATTGCAATTACTCTGGCATATGATTTTGCCACTGGCATGGCGCTCTCTGGTTACAGGATTTGTGCTGGCTTTTGCCAGAGCGCTCGGAGAATTTGGAGCTACTCTTATGGTTGCTGGTAATATCCCGGGTAAAACGCAGACCCTCCCGACAGCGATTTACTTTGCTGTCGATGCTAACAATATGCCACTAGCATGGAGCTTAACGATCATTACGATTCTAATTTCATTTATTCTATTATTATTAACTGGACGCATTCGTGGTTCTACCTGACCGGTGACTACGAATGCTTTTTTATTTTGTAAAACTTAGATAGCTTTATCTAGTATATTCCTTATATAATTATACGTAGACTGACCAAAATAATAGGCATTGGTTACATGTGCAAGATCAACTTTATGATCTTATCGGCATAGCCATCGATAATGTCTATCGATCATCTTTTTATTAAATACAGAAAAAAGAGGTACAGCTATGCTCAAACTTCAGCAGTTATCAGATATATTGGAATTGCAGGCTCTTTGTGAAAAAGAAGATTCTATTATGCTCAAATTAAACTGGGATATGCTTAAAAATCGCGCTCCCGGAAGTGTAGAAGACTTTTTCCATTATGAAGGTAAATTATTGATTGGCTTTCTAGGCATTTATCGTATGGGACAAAATATTGAAGTATGTGGAATGACTCATCCTCTTTATCGTAGACGAGGTGTGTTTACAAAATTGTGGGAACACGCGGTGAGTCGCGGGCAATTGGTAGACGCCAAGCAAGTACTTCTCAATGTGCCTCGTGATTCGGTCTCCGGTCAAGCATGGGTGCATACCAGACCTGTCGTTCTACACAGTATTGAGTACACGCTCAAACTGGATAACGAACACAATCATCTTATTGTAGATGAACCGGAAACGGCGGTATTGCGTCCCTTTAATGATAACGATATTCCTTTGTGGTTACGATTGGATGCAGATGCTTTTGCTATTAGTGAAGCTTCTACACTAGCGACACTCGCCAATCCCAATCGTTCCAAAACGCGTAAATTGATCGTTATTGAGCATGCAGGAATAGCGGTTGGGAAAATAGAAGTGGATTATGAAGGAGAACATAGTTGGATCTACGGATTTGTGATCGATCCAGCGCTACGTGGACATGGTATCGGGCGAAGTGCATTACGTCAGGTCGCTCTTACTGAAAGTCAAGCAGGTCATAGTGTGTGGCTTAATGTAGTGTCTGATAATGATCGTGCACTTTATCTGTATGAATCATGCGGGTTCCAACATCAAGATATTCAAGATTATTATCTGTACTCTCCACCGATGCCTGAAATTTAAATCTAATAGCAAACACAGAAAAAGCGTTTATACCAAGCACGGAGGTCCGGTCCATGCCTGGATAAACGCTTTTTCTTAGAGGTTCATCTATCTTAACCGTATCATGTGACTGGAACGGAAGGATAAATGGTCTCTATTCCCTGTAACAGGAAAGCCGTATGTTCGTTGGTCTTGCTTATATTGTGAAAAGAATACGGGTCAAAAAGATGGGGGGATTTTGACCCGTTTCTTGGTCCACCTACATGAGGCTCCACGAAGGAGCTAGGGATGTCACACCAGCGTTCTGTCTGCAATGTTCACAGACTTGAGTTCCGCCTGGTACAACATGTTGTAATAAATGAAGATAATCCAGTGAGGCAGACACTTTTTCCGGTGAAGGATAATGTCGCTGTACTGTCCCTTCCATAATCGAAAAAATATCGATTCGTTCAGGTAATCTACCAAAAGCAGACTGGCAAAACACAGAAGATAGATGAATAAAAGCTTCTGCTGTATAAGGATCATCATCAACGATAAACTTCTGAACGATCAGGCTCTTGTGTCCGGATGAATCATCCGGTTGCGCTGTTGGTTCAGACACTTGCCATACTACTTGAAAAATAACCGACAAGTCTGTTTGCAGTTCTGGAACCAAAGTCTGATGCTGTTCATACAACATCATCGGGTAAGGTGCATATTCATTCGTTGCAAGCAACTTACGAATATTATTCGTTACCAGATCTTTGACTTGCCAGTACTGTTGTTCATGATCAAAGTAAGAGATACGCTTGGGCCAACGGAAATCAACCAATTGACCAATATCACTAATCCCTCTTAGCTCTGGTGACATACTGTAATAACGATTAATCGCATGTCCTATCGCAAATTGTACCCGTTGCTTCCAATGAATAGGCGAAGTCTGGTTACGTGATGCTTTGCGTGTAGGTAGAGACTGATCTTGATTACGATATGTCATGCGTAGCCATTCTTCCAGCTTGTAGTCCTGCAAAACAGGTGAAGCCTGATCGGTAGAATAATTCATATATGCTTAACACCTGCTTTCCAATCATACGAAGTCTTTTATTACATCTACTTTTGTGTCAGATAGTGAGCAAGTTAGTAGGAATTACCCTACACTTACTGCTACACTTGCAAATTTTTTACCGAATTCACGACAAGTTTCCTTCTCGTCGGATGAAGGATTTAATTCGATCTTCAGCCCTTCTACTACGATATCTGCACCACGCTCTTGCAACTTATTCGAGAGAATATCGACAGCGGCTGCAAATTGTTCGTAACACGTGTCTCCACTTCCGAATACAGCGGCTTTTTTACCGGCAAGATCTAATTGATCCATATCTTCGTAAAAGTCGAGGAATTCATCTGGCAATTCGCCATCTCCCCAAGTATAAGCGCCAAGGAGTACTGCGTCGTATTCCAAAAGAGTATCCGCATCACAGTCCATTGCTTGCTTGAGTTCAACCTCTCCACCTGTGGATTGTATTCCTTCAGCAATCAAATCTGCAATTTCTTCTGTATTCCCAGTCATGCTGGCGAACACCACTAATATTTTAGACATTGTAATCCTCCCGCATATGTGTTTTCCATGGATTGATCATACTTGATAATGATTCTCATTGTCAACAACGAATTTTAAATTTGTAATTTATTTTTGTTTTACGGATATTTTCGTCTGTTATCTAGATGTTCTTATTCTTCTGACTAATAGATAATGTGTAATAAAGTTTATGTAACAGCAAAATATTTGCTTCATTGAACTTATATTTTAGCTAATCTAATATGATATAAAAGATTTATACCGTGCTTTTTGTTTTTTTGAGAGTAGAAATCAAATATATCTTCCTTTCATCTATTGTTATACAATGAAATGCGGTAAACTGATAAAGATGGCTTTATAGGCTACTCTGTATATAGATGATTGTACCTAGACAATATCTATCGAGAAATAAAATATAAGGATGGATTATTACATGTATATTGCTGATCAATGGAAAGATTATGAATTAATTGATACGGGCGCAGGTGAGCGTCTGGAGCGTTGGGGCGAAATCTTATTACGTCGTCCAGACCCGCAGATCATCTGGCCTCTTCAATCCGCAGATCGAGACCCGCGTTGGAATCAAGTCCACGGGCATTATCACCGTAGCGCTTCAGGTGGTGGCGAATGGGAATGGAAACGCAAAATTCCAGAACGCTGGAATATTCGCTATGGCGATCTGAATTTTCATATCAAACCAACAAATTTCAAACATACCGGTCTATTCCCTGAACAAGCAGCGAACTGGAGCTGGATGATGGACAAAATCAAAAATGCAGGTCGTCCTATCACTGTGTTGAACTTATTCGCTTATACTGGTGGAGCGACGACTGCTGCTTCTTATGCAGGCGCTGATGTCGTCCACGTAGATGCTGCTAAAGGCATGGTGCAATGGGCAAAAGAAAATCATCAATTGTCCGGTATTGGCGATCGCCCGGTACGTTTTATTACAGATGATGTATTTAAATTTGTACAACGTGAGCAACGTCGTGGTAACAAATATGATGCAATCATTATGGACCCTCCTTCCTATGGACGTGGCCCTGGTGGCGAAATGTGGAAATTGGAATCCAGTCTGTATCCGTTCCTGGAATCTTGCTTGTCGATTATGTCTGACAATCCGTTATTTATGCTGATCAATTCGTATACAACAGGAATCGCTCCTACCGTATTGTCTAATATTTTGAATATGACAATGCAACAACGTTACGGTGGTACCCTTTCTTCTGGAGAAATTGGTCTACCTATCACGAACTCAGGTCTGAATTTACCTTGTGGTATTCTTGGACGCTGGGAAAGCTGAGGAATAACAAATGGAACAACATTCAAATACTAAAGGCAGAGAACCGATTCCTGTTCTTTATGAAGACAATCATATTATCGGCGTTGTAAAGCCAGTAAATATTCCTTCTCAAGAAGATCCAACAGGCGATCCAGATATGCTGACGTTGATCAAAGAAGATCTGAAAGAGCGTTATAACAAAGCAGGCAATGTCTATTTGGGATTGATCCACCGTCTGGATCGTCCGGTAGGCGGAGCGATGGTATTTGCCAAAACATCCAAAGCGGCTTCTCGTTTGTCCGAATCTGTGCGTAGTCGTACGATGGTGAAACGTTATGTAGCGGTTGTACGTGGTATTCCTACTGTATCCAAAGCAACACTTAAAGACGTGCTTCTGAAAAATGCGCGTACTAACACAGGTGCAGTAGTACCAGCAGGAACTACGGGTGGTAAAGAAGCTGTACTGGACTATGAAGTACTGGCTCAAAATGAAGATTTAAATCTGGCGCTAGTCTTGATTCATTTGCATACCGGACGTTCTCACCAGATTCGGATTCAAATGTCTCATGCAGGTTATCCGTTATTCGGGGATCAAAAGTATGGTGCTGAAGTAAACCGTCGTGGTGAACAATTAGCATTGTGGTCAGTACTGACTGCTGTTCCTCATCCTGTCGGTGGTCGAATGATCTCTATGATCTCACTTCCTCCGCAGACTAAGCCATGGATTGAATGGTCGAGTGATATTTATGAGCAATTGAAGCAACGGTTAGAGCTTGAATTGGAGCAAACGAAGTTGAAGTAAGTAGAACAAAATTGAGATAATGTGCGAAATTAATCTCAGTATTGTATAAATAGGATACAAAAAAGCTTTTCCATTGCCTTGTAATCAAGGAGCGGAAAAGCTTTTTTTCATTTATATTGGAATATTAATTCAGCAGAGATTTAAATTTAGAGATTTGTACTGGTGTTTTGGTGTACATGCGCTTCGAGAATAGCTATTCTTTCCGTCGCTGTTAAGAAGGGATATTTTGAATCACTATTATAGCAGTAAATATCCCTTCTTAAAGGCGAGCGCTTCGCTCTTTCAGAATCATTTATTCTCTCCGCTTCGTGCATGAAGATACTTTGAGGTTCCACTACTTCAAAATATAATATTATAACTGTATCGTTTTTTCTTTACTATTTAATATACGTCAAATTGTTGTTAGGCGATAAATATGTACAAAAACTTCTCTTGCTGTCTGTAGATAGCAAGAGAAGTTTATTTTATAGCATTATTTTATTTTCACTTAAAAAAATCAGGTAGAGCTGTTAGAAGATAAATCTTCTACAATTCCGGTAATACTATCTGCTTTGTCCATTTCGACAATCTGTTTACCAATATGTCTACGTTCATCGGTTTGTAGTGCGGCTTTGCTATTGAATCCGATCATGCGATTAGGAGGTAAAATAGCTAGGAATGAACGATGTTCTTCGCAGACAAAAGCACCGATAATGCGATTGCCGTTAGGTTTGGAACGTTTACCTTCTTTGAACTCAAAAGTGGATAATCCTTTACCACCACGACTTTGCGTCTGATATTGTAACAATGAAGTACGTTTGGCATAACCGAGATCGGTAATGACCATCAATTGTCCTTCTTCTCCATCTACCCATAAGACTACAGCAACTTCATCGTCTCCAACCAGTTGAATCCCACGTACACCTGCTGCTACACGACCCATTGGATTGACTTCTTCGGCGCGGAAACGGATACTCATACCGTCTTTGGTAATTAGCATCAA
The DNA here is from genome assembly GCF_028736095.1 of Paenibacillus sp. KACC 21273. Taxonomy (NCBI): domain Bacteria; kingdom Bacillati; phylum Bacillota; class Bacilli; order Caryophanales; family Paenibacillaceae; genus Paenibacillus; species Paenibacillus sp. KACC 21273. The sequence continues at coordinate 2,085,650 of NZ_CP117876.1, read as the reverse complement.
GTCTCTTGCTTGTCCTGCCCGGGTGACTGAGATCACTTCATCCCCATCCCCTAGCTTACAAGCAGCGACTGCTCCTGAACGCTTAGTTGCATACTCTTTAATTTCTGTACGCTTCACTTGACCTCGCTTGGTGACAAAGATCAAATCTGCTTGTTCTTCTTCAAAATTACGAACAGGAATCATCGTTACGATGCGATCTTCGCGAGTCATCGGAATAATATTTACAATCGCTTTTCCTGTTTCTTTCCATTTAAAATCAGGAATCTGATGAACAGGCAATAAGAAATATTGTCCTCGCTGTGTAAATACAAGCAGACTATCGAGTGTATTTACATTTATCACATCACGAATATAATCATCTTCCTTAGCACCTGATCCATTGCGTTCTCCACCGGAACGATTGAAAGACATCATACTGGTACGCTTAATATAACCATCGTTAGAAAGGCTAACCAGTACATCTTCGGAATTAATCATCACTTCAAGATTAACTTTTAATTCTTCAACTTCATCTTGAATAATCGAACGACGATTAATACCATGCTTATCATAAATTTCCATTAATTCTTTTTTGATCAATCCAACTAGCTTTTTATCGCTACCAAGAATCGCACGGAAATTCGTAATTTTTTTCTGGATATCATTCAGTTCTTTTTCAACCTGATTAATTTCTAGATTGGTTATGCGATACAATTGAAGCGTCAAAATAGCATCTGCTTGGCGTTCAGTAAGACCAAACATCCATTGCAAATTATTTTGTGCATCCTGACGGTTTTTAGACGCTTTGATTGCTGCAATGACTTCATCCAATACATTTAGTGCTTTAGCCAGACCTTCCAATACATGTGCACGATCTTCAACTTTATCAAGATCATGTTGTGTACGACGTGTCACCACTTCACGTTGATGAGCAATATAAGCTTCCAGAATACTTTTAAGTCCCATTTGCTGAGGAGCTTTATTTACAATCGCTACCATATTGAAGTTATAAGTAACTTGTAGATCGGTTTTTTTAAGCAAATAAGCAAGAATTCCTTGTGCATCTGCTTCTTTTTTCAGTTCAATAACGATTCGTAGTCCATCGCGTCCACTTTCATCACGAACTTCAGCGATACCTTCTACTTTTTTCTCAAGCCGTATATTTTCCATCGCGGTGACAAGGCGAACTTTGACAACTTGATAAGGAATCTCGGTAATAACGATCTGTTGTTTGCCGCCACGTAATGTTTCGATTTCGGTTTTGGAACGTACGTAAATACGTCCTTTTCCTGTAGAGTACGCATCTCGTATGCCGTCTCCGCCCATAATTGTACCACCTGTTGGAAAATCAGGGCCTTTGATATAATTCATCAATTCAGGCAGTTCCATTTCTGGATTTTCCATTAACGCAATACAGCCTTCAATCACTTCGCGTAGACTGTGCGGAGGAATTTCAGTAGCAAAACCAGACGAAATTCCACTTACTCCGTTCACTAACAAGTTAGGATAACGAGAAGGTAGAACGACCGGCTCTTGCGTCGTATTATCAAAATTATCTTTAAATTGTACGGTGTTGCGATCAATATCACGCAAAATTTCCATCGCTATCGAAGATAGACGTGCTTCTGTATAACGCATCGCTGCTGCTGGATCATCATCAGGAGATCCCCAGTTACCATGTCCATCGACAAGCGTATGACTCATTTTCCATGGTTGTGCCATCCGTACCATACCATCATAGATCGATGAATCACCATGAGGGTGATAATTACCCATCACATCGCCGACCGTTTTGGCAGATTTGCGGTATCCTTTTTCAGGAGTATTGCCCGAGTCGTACATCGCGTACAAAATACGGCGTTGTACCGGCTTTAATCCATCACGAACATCAGGAATTGCGCGGTCTTGAATAATATATTTAGAGTAGCGACCAAAACGGTCTCCAACGATTTCTTCTAGAAATGCTGGCAAAAATTTATCGTTATTTTCAATAGCCATCCGTTCACCTTACCTTCCGAGCTTATCGCCGGATAATTTTGAAGCCGCCGCAGAGTACAGAGGGAAGTGAATACCATTCCAACCAAGTACGGTATGATGCTCACTTCCATCTGCACTAACGCAGCGGCTCATTTAGTTTCATCATTACTACAATTCAATTTACATATTATCTAGTGTATTACTCTACATATTCTGTAAAGTCTACATTTTCTACAATCCAACGTTTACGAGGATCGACTTTGTCACCCATCAGTGTAGATACACGACGCTCTGCTTTGGCAGCATCTTCGATCTGCACCTGCAATAACGTACGACTTTCAGGATTCATCGTTGTCTCCCATAATTGCTCGGGATTCATTTCTCCTAATCCTTTATAGCGTTGCAAATCGACGTTTTTGCCAAACTCTTTCATCGATTGGTTCAATTCTTCGTCTGTCCATACATAACGTTCTTGCGATTTTTTACCTGCACGTTGAGAAATTTTGTACAACGGAGGTTGAGCAATATAGACTTTACCATTATCGATCAATTGCTTCATATAACGGTAGAAGAACGTCAGTAATAAGACTTGAATATGAGCACCATCGGTATCCGCATCGGTCATAATAATGATTTTGGAGTAGTTGCTATCTTCTATCGCAAATTCTGTTCCTACTCCTGCTCCAATAGCAGAAATAATCGCCCGATACTCTTCATTTTTCATTACATCAGCAAGTTTGGATTTCTCCGGATTCATCGGTTTACCTTTGAGTGGTAAGATCGCTTGAATTTTGGAATCTCGTCCTTGCTTCGCAGAACCACCTGCCGAATCTCCTTCGACGATAAATAGTTCATTTTTAGAAAAATCTTTGGATTGCGCAGGGCTTAGCTTACCGTTCAGATTCGAACTTTCACTACGTTTGCGTCCTGTACGCATATCGTCACGTGCTTTACGAGCCGCTTCGCGTGCACGAGAAGCTTGAACCGCTTTTTTAATCAGTTTTTGGCCGACTTGTGGGTTTTCCTCAAGAAAACGTTGCATATTTTCAGCGACGACAGCATCTACTGCTCCACGCGCGGAAGAACTACCCAATTGGTCTTTGGTCTGACCCACAAATTCTACATCTGACATTTTGACGCTGATTACCGCCATCATGCCTTCACGTAAATCTCCACCTTCGAGGTTTTTATCTTTTTCTTTGATAAGCGCTGTTTTGCGAGCATAATCATTTAATACGCGAGTGTATGCTGTTCTGAATCCTGTCTCATGTGTACCGCCGCCCCGTGTAGGGATCGAATTAACAAATGAAGCAAGCGTCTCGGTATACCCTGCATTGTACTGCATCGCTACTTCGACTTCGATATCTTCACGTTCAATATTGAAATGAATAACATCATGCAATACGTCTTTACCTTCATTCAGAAATTCTACGAATTGACTAGCTCCACCTTCATAATAAAAACGATCTTCTTTATCATTACGGTCGTCTTTTAGCAAAATTTCTAGTCCTGAATTTAGAAAAGCGATCTCTTGCAGACGTTCAGCAAGCGTATCATAATTCAATGCTATCCCTTGTTGGAACACACGAATATCTGGTTTGAATGTAACTTTTGTTCCTGTAATTTTGGTTTTGCCAATCACTTCTAGACCACTTACAGGTTCACCTACATGTTCTTTGCCTTTTTTATCAACCCAATATTCAAAACGTTGACGATGAATACCACCATCACGATAAATTTCTACTTCCAGCCACTCGGATAAAGCGTTGGTTACAGAAGCACCAACTCCATGTAGACCTCCGGACTTTTTGTATCCTCCACCGCCGAATTTACCTCCGGCATGCAAAATGGTAAATACAACCTGTGGTGTAGGTACTCCACTTTTATGCATTCCTGTCGGAATACCGCGTCCGTTATCAAAAACTGTAACTGAACCATCTTTGTTCAGTGAAATCTCAATTTTTGAACAATGTTTTGCCAAATGCTCGTCAACTGCGTTGTCCACAATCTCCCATACGAGATGATGAAGCCCAGATGAACTTGTACTACCGATATACATCCCCGGACGTTTCCGTACGGCAACCAGCCCTTCAAGCACCTGAATGTCGTCAGCATCATACCCGGAAACTGGCGGATTAACATTACCACGGGATGAATTTGTGAGTGAATCGATCTTTTCGACCATTCATGGTCCCCCTCTTTAATCTAAATATTGCTTTGTTCTGTTAGACCTTCGATTAGCATTATAAATCTTAGTCGAAAATTATACCATAGGTAAATCAATAATCGCGCTTGACCCCGAACTATCATATCATACGCTTTTATTTTGTCGACCATTTTGATTTACATAAAATGTAATTATCGCTCAAGTTATTTCTATAATGCAAACACATGTTTCCATTTATCTTTTAAGTGTAATCTAATCTTTTCATTTCGTAAAGATACTTCTAGCATTATTCTACGATTTCCCATTATATTAGCATGGATGATCTTTTGTAAATAAACTTGCCTGCTGATCCTAAATAAGATTAGCAGGCATAAAAAACATACTTTTTAATTGAGTACATCTCTTTTTGTAAAAACAGCAAACGATATAATAACAGATATGAATGCCCATACAGCTAATACTCCTAGTGAGAATGGCAAAGTCATTCCTTCTATGGGTGCCGGGCTACCTGACAGGTAATTCGTTAATCCCAGATTGACCATAAATAAATACTTAGCTGTGCTCCAAGAAGCCGCCATATTGGTCAATATCGTTCCTGCGATCAACGAAGCCATCATAATCACAATACTGGCTGCGGTACTACGCACCAACACAGATACCATAAAGGCAAGTAACCCAACTGTCAAACCGACAAACCAGATCAGTCCCATTTGCATCAAAATAAATTGCCATTGTGCTACAGCATGTACTGTACTCATATCGGTTCCGGTATCGCTTGGCTGGAATCCGGTAAATACAGGGATATTAAATCCACTATAGCCAAATGCTGCACCTGAGATCACATAGGAAATAATAAAGGTACAAACGACAATCAGCGAGACAAACATCGTCAGCGTAATCAATTTACTCAATAATACTTTCCACCTGCGAATCGGCCTTGTCAGCAACATTTTAATTGTTCCGCCTGTTCGTTCAGCAGATACAAGGTCAGAAGCGATGGTCATAATCAGCAGTGGAATAAATAAACTACTGGAATTGTCCAAAAACTCACGCGTAAATGTAACTCCGCCCGGTTCATTTGGATTCACATCATTTTCTAAATAATATTGCATCTGTTGTACAAACACACGACGATACTTTTTCCATTCTTCGGGTACACGATCACTACCTAAAGAATTCTGATTATCGGTGATCGCTTGCTGTAATTCTACACGCCAGTCTTCACCAAACTTTGTGCGATTCTCCTGAGCTTGACGCATCTGTGCATAAGTAAACATCGGTACCAGTACCAATAAAACCAATAGCACGACATAAAATCTTTTTTTCTTAATGATTTTGATTGTCTCATTCTGTACCAATGGCCATATACTATTCAATAAATTCACCTTCTGTCACGCCCAGAAATAGTTGTTCCAGCGTCGGGCTAAGTTTGCGTACATTATGAATCTGAACCCCTGCTTGTACAAGAGTCGCTATCGTTGTTGAGATATCTTCTTCCGGTGTCGCTGTGATAATGGAGTTCATTCGAAGCGAAGCGGCTGTATCGTTATCGATATTAGAACTTTCTAGATCAAGTACTTGAATAGAAGGAATAGATTGTAGAATCTGTTCTCCTTGCATCTGAGGCTCTAGTTCCCAAATCACCAGATGCTGTGTATCTTCTACCAGTTCAGTTACTCCACCTACAGCAATCACACTTCCCCGCCCTACAATCGCTACCCGATCACAAAGCAGTTGGATCTCACTTAATAAATGGCTGGATACAAATACAGCCATACCTTGCGCTGCTAATTCGCGAATAAAAATACGCATATCTCGAATCCCTTTAGGGTCAAGTCCATTGGTTGGTTCATCCAAAATAAGCAATCTAGGGCGACCTAACAACGCTTGAGCAATGCCGAGCCGTTGACGCATCCCTAGTGAGTACTTGCTTACTTTATCGTGAATACGCTCATCCAGACGAACGATTTCAGTCACTTCTTGAATCCGTTTCTCATCAACTCCTGGTTGCATACGTGCAAAATGCTCCAGGTTTTCCCAGCCTGTCAGATAGGGATACATTTCAGGATTTTCAACGATTGAACCGACATAAGCTAATGCTTTTTCCGGTTGCTTGGTGACATCGTAGCCACAAATATTTATCGTTCCTTCAGTCGGACGAATTAAATTGACCAACATTCGAATAGTCGTTGTTTTACCTGCACCATTGGGTCCTAAAAAGCCAAAAATTTCACCTGCTTTGACTTCGAAAGTGACGTCTTTGATAATCCACTTTTTGCCGATTTTCTTTTTCACATGTTGCACAGATAATACAATCTCTTCTTGAGATGATGTAGACTGCGAATGGGTAACTGTAGACTTCGAATCAATCATGGTCTAGCTCCTCTCTCATTTCCATATACGCTATCAATCATTATTCGATACTTTGGACGACACGTTCTGCAATTTGTTCATAACCTGTACCATTAGGATGGAAATGATCAGAAGATAAATATTTATTTATATTTTGCTGAAATAGATCAAAGGTAGGAATCAGCGACATATTAGATTGACTATTAATAATATTCATTGCTGTCGTATTCCATGTGGTAACCGCTTCATTACCGGGTACACGCAGTTCAGGTAAATCAGAAAATGGATTATACAGTCCGAGGTACAAAATATGAGCATCTGGATTAATTTTAGCGATCCGCTCTAATATTTGTTGTAGTGTTTTACTTGCTTTGGGAAGATTAGCTAGTAGTTGTTGTTGGGTTGGTGCTTGTTGCTGATTATTACCTAGTGCTTCACCGGCGTTAAATAAATCATTAGCACCGATCGATACAAAAATCATATTCGATTGTTGCAAAACATGTTGTACACCCGGTTGTTCTAGTGAAGATAAAACCGCTGCTGTTTTTTGTCCGTTAATGCCTAGATTAGCGACTAATTTAGCATCTTTGCCGTCTTTTTGCAGTAAATCTACAGTACGACGAGCAAATCCGCTACCATCATCGTCTCCTGTACCTTTAGCAAGCGAATCGCCCAACACTGTCACCCGAAAAGAACCGTCTGCATTAGCGGTGGATGTCGCTGTTTCACTTGTGGCAGGATCTGTAGATGCTGTGCCTGTATACGTGCTACCTACAGGATGTAATACATCAGAAATCGCATAAATAAAGCCGCCAATCAATACAATCGTGGCTACAATAGATGAGATACCTGTGATTCGCCAGATACGCACTGACGATTTGGATGATTTCATAATTTGTCCTCCTGTGCTGAAAATATGAACAACATCTGCCACTTGGTATGATGACTCGCGGTTCATTATTAAGATAGGTTATCTATCTATTATATACAGTACGTACGCAACTTCCAAACAGTTAGAAACTATCGTATCGATTTTAATAATAAATATAGCAAAAAGAAGATGGTTGAGATTGATCTACCACCTTCTTCATATCTACTTATTTACATTTTAATATTATTGTTTTGCTTTCTTTTTTTCTTTTTTCCCTTTTTTATCATCCGAAGCATGAATCATTTCGACCAATTTGGCATACAATAGTTCAGGCGTTTCTTCGCATATAAGCGTTTTTTTACCTACTAAAGCGATCGGTTGTTTACGACAAGATTTACATTCACTCAAGCAACTTTTTTGTTTTTGTTTGATATCAGGGAACTCTTTTTTAAGTGCTTTATATACTTGCTTTGTACCTAATTTTTCATTTTTTGTACAATATTTGATCGTTTTCATCGCTTGTTGTCTCCTCTATGTGTTGCTACATGACGATAATGTACTCTTCTTTACCCTAATCGCTATCGATATGTAACGATTATACTTCTTATAAGTATATAAAAATACCTGCTTCCTTCTTAAAAAGAAAGGAAACAGGTATTTGGGTATTTCTTTTTAAATCTTATCACTCAAAAATCACTATACTTTTCTTTAATTTTACTTTTGTCTGATTTTATTTTCCTATAAAGTCCTGTACCCATACTCCATTCTGATATCCTACGCCTATAGCAGTAAAATTGGAACTGAGAATGTTGGCTTTGTGACCGGAACTGTTCATCCATGACTTCATAACTTGAGCAGGAGAAGTCTGCCCTTTGGCGATATTCTCCCCAGCGGCACGATAACTGATGCCGTAGGTTTTCATCATTTCAAAAGGGGTTCCGTACGTTGGTGATGTGTGATCAAAATAATTATTTTTGAACATATCGATTGCTTTATCCTGTGCCATCGTTTGGAGCTTGCTGTCTACAGATAACGCTTTGAGACCTACTTTGGCACGTTCCTGATTCACTACTTCTACGACTTGGTCTGCAAATGCAGAGGTATCGGCTGTAGCGCTCTGACTGGCATATAAAGGTTTAGAAGTTGATTTCACATGGTACGTAGCAGCTTGGGCAGGAGCTGCTATCGTTACGGCTACAAGGACTGCTGCGGCAGCAGTTGAGGTGATACGCTTGAATAAGGTACGTTTATTGTTCAATGGTGTTCCTCCTTTAGATTCAGAATCACCATGTATTTTACCATCTAATGGTATTTCATTTCCAACTTTGCTCCAAATTGCAAAGCAAAAAGGCACCAGAGATAGCTCTGATGCCTTTTCGAAAGGTGTGGCTGTGTATAGCGGAATTACATTTTTTTAATGTACCGGCATCCAATCTTCTCATAGCCCATATGTTGATAAAAAGAGCATGAGGATAGACGTTCGTCACGGTTCATTCCTGTTACATAGACAGAGTGATCTCCAGCTTCATTTGCTTGCTTTTCAGCTTGAGCAATCAATTCACGTCCAATACCTTGACCACGATAATTCGCAGAAATGATTAGACCTGTAATTTGTGAAGTCTGTTGTCCTGTCTCATATGAAGTCTCACGGTACATAGCGATCATACCGACGACCTGTCCTTCACGTTCTGCAACAAGAGTCAAAAATTGCGGTTTGCCTTCCAGCGCTTCCATCCGGTCGCGCAGTACACTTTCCGTCATCGGATAACGAAGTTCACGCATTAAAGCAGTTAGAGCTTGAACATCTTTACTTTCGAATTTACGGACTTCTGCAACAGGCATTAATACACTAGTCGACATGTACATACTCCTCTTTTAGCAGAGCTGCCGCTTGCACGGCTCGCTTCCGCGCGATTTCCACACTTTCATCCGCACTGAGAGCTACAGCCATTCGGCGACCCGGCTTGGTCTCCGGCTTACCGAATACACGTACTTGCGTACGAGGTAACTTCAATGCTTCATCTATTCCGCCAACGACAAAATCTTTGGAAGCTTGTGTTGCTTTGAGTGTCGCTGATGCACCAGGGGTTAACAAGTGAATACTCGGAATCTCAAAACCAAGAATCGCTCGCACATGCAGAGCAAACTCTGATAAATCTTGAGTAATCATTGTAACCATTCCTGTATCATGCGGTCTTGGCGACACTTCGCTAAATACAACACCATCCGGGGTTAAAAAGAGTTCGACACCGAACAATCCGTATCCACCCAGACGTTCTGTAATGGTTGCAGCAATACGTTGCGCTTCTTCTAGCTGTGATGCAGTCATTGGGTGCGGTTGCCACGACTCCACATAGTCTCCATCGCGTTGAATATGACCGATTGGCGGACAAAACAACGTTCCAGAGGCACAACGCACCGTAAGCAGTGTAATCTCACTTTCAAAATGAACAAAAGCTTCTACAATAACACGAACTGATTTGCCTCTTGCTCCTTCAAGCGCCGCATCCCAACATGCCGAAGCATCTTCAGGTGTACGACATACGCTCTGCCCTTTGCCAGACGAGCTCATAAGCGGCTTTACTACGCAGGGTGTTCCAAGTACTGCAACAGCCTCTTTCAGTTGCTCCAAATTATCAGCGAATCGGTACGCAGCAGTAGGCAATCCAAGTGTCTCGGATGCCAGACGGCGTATCCCCTCACGATCCATCGTTAATTGGGCTGCAACTGCGGTAGGCACTACATTGTAGCCTTCTTGCTCTAGTTCTACCAGAACATCTGTCGCAATCGCTTCAATCTCAGGTACAATGTAATCCGGTTGTTCACTGATAATGACTTCTCTTAGCTTGTCGCCATCGAGCATATCAATCACATGAGAACGATGAGCAACCTGCATCGCAGGTGCATCCGGATAGCGGTCAACAGCAATACATTCAATACCGAGCCGCTGAGCTTCGATCACTACTTCCTTGCCAAGTTCTCCACTCCCAAGCATCAACATCCGTTTCGCTTGACGAGAATTTGGGGCCCCCCACATGATAGACAGCACTCCCTTATACACATGTTTTGCACTGCAACCTACATGGTACTGCTTACGTCATTTTGCGTATTGAATCTGTTACCATTCAACAATTGCTAGCACATTGTAAAATTTCCGACGAATTTCCTTTTAAACTTTACAATGTGATGACACTTTCTATTCTCTTACCTAATGAGCAAGATTGCAAGTCACTTTACCTAAATTTTTTGACAATTCTCGTATAATTCGTGTTTTCAAAGCTTATTTAAGTCGAATATTGTCACAAAAAGCGGAATTGCGCTTCGATTAATCCATTATAAATTCCTTGTTTTTGAATCAATTCTGCATGTGTTCCTTCTTCTTTGATCTGACCGTGATCCAAAACAACAATATGATCAGCATGACGGATCGTAGATAGACGGTGAGCTACGATAAAAGAAGTTCGTCCTTGAAGCAGTACTTTTAGCGCTTCCTGAATACGTAGTTCTGTCTCGGTATCAATGCTGGCTGTCGCTTCATCCAAAATCAAAATTCTTGGATCAGCAAGTAAGGCGCGGGCAAATGATAACAGTTGACGTTGTCCCATAGAGAGCACATTTCCACGTTCTTCGACTTCTGTATCATATCCTTTAGGAAGCTTCTCGATATACGCATGAGCATGTACTGCTCTGGCTGCATTTTCCACTTCTTCATCGGTTGCATCCAGTCGTCCAAATCGAATATTATCTCTAATCGTGCCTGAGAAAATAAACGTGTCTTGAAGCACAATACTGATCTGTCCACGTAGACTTTCTAGCGTCACATCGCGGATATCATATCCATCGATCTTAATCGTACCGCTTTTAATATCATAGAATCGACTAATCAGATTAATAATCGTCGATTTACCTGAACCCGTATGTCCGACAAGTGCAATAGATTGTCCTGCGGTAACATGTAGATCAATCTCGCGTAGTGCAGGACGATTAGCTACATATTCAAAAGTGACTTTGTCAAAAACAATATCTCCGTTGATACGTGGTATCGGTTGTGCACCGGGCTTATCAGCGACTGAAGGCTGTTCATCCATAAATTCAAAAATACGTTCAGACGATGCCATCGCTACAAGCAATTGATTGTACATGTTGCCCAGACGGTTAATCGGATCCCAGAAGTTCCCTACATAGCTGGCAAAAGCAACCAGTGTACCGATCATAATCTCGCCGCTCGCTATCAAAGTCGCTCCATACCAGAACAAAATCATCGATCCCAGTCCACCAGTAATTTCTATCAACGGCCCGAACGATTGGTTAAGCGCAGATGCTTTGTCCCACGATTTTTTACTAGAAGCGTTCATATTATCAAAGTATTTCATATTTTCTTTTTCCTGTGTATACGCTTGTGTAACACGAATACCTTGAATCGATTCGTTCAAATGCGAATTGATACGTGAGTTTTTCATCCGTACTTCTTGCCATGATAAACGAATAATTTTGCGTAACTTGGTAGATACGAAGAACATTAACGGTACGGTTAGCATAACTGCCAGTCCTAATTTCCAATTGATCAACATCAAAATAACGACGATACCGAGCAATTGTACACAGTCGATCATGACGTTAACTGCACCATTGGTAAATAAATCTTGCAAAGAGTTCACATCATTCGTAACCCTTACCAACACAGAACCCGCAGGACGTTTATCAAAAAAGGAAAACGATAAGCGCTGAATATGACTGAACAGATCGGAACGAAGATCATAGATCACGCGCTGTCCAATAATATTTGTATATTTGATCCGGTAGGCATTGGCTGCCCATTGAATCAGGTATAATCCCAATGCTAATGCGGTAAGACCATAGAGTAAGGTTAGACTAGGAGCGCCTGTAGCCGGTTGAATAGCTTTGTCAATCGCTACCCCTGTGATGTAAGGAACAGCTAATTTGGTGACTGTACCTAGCACCATCATTAAGATAATAAAAGGTAATAGTTGCTTGGCATAAGGCATAATATAACCAAATAATCGAGCAAATTGTGACCAGTTAAATGCTTTATCAATCAGTTCATCATCTTGATAGACAAATCGATCTTCAACACGTGTTATAGATGAAGACGATTGCTTTTGTTGTTCTTTCAACGATTCTTTGGCTGAAATATTACTCATATGTTCTCACCTGCTCACTATGTGTATCACTAGGGACATCTCTTTGATGCTTATCATGAGAGAGATACAGATCGTCTGCTGCTTGAAGCCGTTCGATATGATCTGCATACTGAACACGATAAATATCTTGATATGCGCCAGGTACATCGATTAATTGTTCATGCTTACCACGTTGTACTACCCGTCCTTCTTCTAGCACCAGAATCTCATCGGCATGTCGTAAAGAAGAAATACGGTGAGCAATAATAAAGGTAGTTCTGCCTTTCATTACTTCCTGAAATCCGGATTGGATCTCGTGCTCTGTCTCCATATCTACTGCGCTGGTTGCATCATCAAGAATAAGAATTTTGGGATTTTTAAGTAATGCACGAGCGATAGCAATCCGCTGTTTTTGTCCACCGGATAATCCCATACCTCGTTCTCCTACAAGCGTATCGTATCCTTGAGGAAGCTCCATAATAAAATCGTGTGCTTTGGCAAGCTTGGATACACGAATAATATCCTCCATTGTTACTTCGTTCATGCCATAAGCGATATTATTTTTAAGCGTAGATGAGAATAGGAATGTCTCTTGAAATACCGAAGCAATCTGAGAACGCAAATCTTCAATTCGAATATCTCGGATATCTACTCCGTCTAATTTGATACTTCCTTCACTCACATTGTATGCGCGCATCAGTAACTGAATAATCGTTGATTTACCTGAACCTGTTCCACCTAATAAGCCAATAACCGAGCCTGGAGGCGCATCCAAATTAATATCTATAACAGCAGGCAATTGATTACCATAAGTAAATGTCATATGTTCAAATGTAACATGACCTTTCACTTCATGGATGTTCATATGACTGGTTGTATCTTTATCTTTGACATCTACGCGCTGATACAATATTTCTAAGATTCGTTCGGTAGAAGCTTTGGATTGTGTGTAGTTATTGATATGAAATCCCAGTCCCCACATGGGCCCGATAATATACCAGATCAGTGTAAAGAAAGCGACCAATTCTCCGAGTGTAAGCGAACCGTTAATCACTAATGTTCCACCAAATCCAAGCAAAATCACTATACAGACCGAAGCCAGTAATTCCATCACCGGAAAGTAACGACTCCATAGAGTTGCTGCATGAATCTGATTGGTACGATAGCGTTCATTACGAACAGCAAATTTATCTACTTCATGAGGCTCACGAGCAAAAGATTTGACAGTTCGTACACCTGTAATATTTTCTTGAACCGCTGTTGTTAAAGAACCCAGAGCAAGTCTCATTTCTTGAAAAGCAGGGTGAATACGAGATTCAAATTTGAGAGCGACAAAGACAAGAAAAGGGATCGATATCAGTGTAACCAGTGTCAGTTGCCAGTTCATTGAAAACATGACGATCGAACCAAAAATAACCATCATAAACACATTCAATAACTGAGCAAATCCAAAACCGATAAAGTTACGGATTGCTTCCAGATCACCTGTCAGACGTGACATTAAATCGCCTGTCTTCGCCGTATCATAATAACGGAAGGATAAAAATTGTAGTTTTTCGTAGCAAGCGTTGCGAAGTCGATATGCAATATAATTACCAAGACGTCCTCCAAAAAAACCATGTAAAAATTGCATAATTCCTTTCAAAATAGCGACACCAAAAATAGCTAGTGCTAGCATCGGAACCTGATCAAATCGCCTCAGCTTAATCACATCATCAATCAAAATTCTGAGTAAATTTGGATATACCAGTCCGAGCGCGGTAGCGGTTGCAAGACATAAAATAGAAAGGTACAAATAACTCCTTTTACTGCGATAGTAATCATGCAATTGCTTGAGAACGTCCATGTGTCTCCCCCTTTGATTCTATTGTCGATTATTAGCATAATGAAGCTTACCACCGTCCTCAAAAGCCCGCAAAGCGGATACATGTTCGTTTATCGTCAATGTCCTTAAATTTATGCCATAATTTAGACATAAACCGTTAATTTTAATGAAATAATACAAAATACTACGGTTCACGACCATTTCGTAACAGAAGTCAATTTTTGTAAACTTGTTTATGCAATTATTTGGTAAAAGCGTTATCATTTTAGGCATTTCATTCTGTGTTTATTTTCACAAACATAATAATAAGGAAATAATATATAGTTAAAAAAAGAACGCATGTCTTTTGACAGTGCGCTCTTTTTATTTATTATTTAGTTCTGATATGACTTTATAGTCTAACTTTACAAATTATAGGCTTGCTTGATTCTTGCTTGATCTTCTGCGGATACATGATGACTTAATTCATACAGATCACTCGCTAATGCTGACCAACGGTCTGCGCTAACGTCTGTTTGTAACGATGCTTCTGTTCCTTCGACCCATTCTGCAATTTGACGCTGCATATCGTCAGCTGCTTCTTGTAATCTTTCATTTAGACCGACAATATAATATTGTGACAACCGTTCACGTTGCTCATCCAACATCGTCGCAATCAGCTGATCCAATCGCGCAGATACTTCTTCGCGGAATTTCTCACGTCCACCTTGCTCGAAGAAATAGCGAGGATTACGGAACAACGACCAGAGTGACTTCCAATCCAGTACATCTGCTATTTTCATTTGTGCTAATTCGGGTGTCTGCCATTTCGTTAATTCTGGCTTAGACAACGTCAAACCTGCGGCTGCCGCTTCTGCTTCACGTCCATACACTTCTAATCGTTCACTTACCACTCGTTCAGAAGCTTTTTCCATACGTAACGTTGTTGCTAGCACTTCTTGTTCTAATTCTGTTGATAAACGGCGTAATAGCTCTCGTCCACAAGCGGCAAAATCTGCTTTGAGATCAGGTGATTCACTATTAAGCAGAGATGGATTAAAGATTTCAGGCATCCAATCTAGCGCCTTCAAGCGTACCCGTTGACGAACATGGAATAACAATTCGCCACTTTCTTCTTGAATTCGTCGATCAGGTTCAGTCTGGAACATACGCATAGCGGCGGCATGTGCGGCGGCTCGTTCTTGCACCAATTGTTGCATCCGTTCTACACGATAAGCTTCTCCACGCTTCGCCGCATCTTCCCATGTGAGTACCGTTTTGCGCACCCGCTCCACTTCGTCATAAGCGGCTTGAATAGCCAGCCCTGCTAATGTCTCATCGGCAAAGCTTGTAAAATGCTGTTGGAATTGTCGGAATCCTTCATCATTTCCTTGAATCGCTCTACGACTAGACAACGCATAGATATTAGGCTTACGAATTCCGGTTGTATTTAACTCATGCACTATACGTTCTACTACTTGATTCTTTTCTTCTTCTGACGAAGCAAGATCAGAAGCATTAACTACAAAGAACATATTGTCTAAAGCAAGACTGCCTTTAACCCGTCCTAATTGTTCTAACAACTGACGATCTCCATGAGTAAACGCATGATTATAATACGTAACAAATACGAGTGCATCTGCTGATTTCATGTATTCAAAAGTAACTCCGGTATGACGAGCATTAACAGAATCGGCTCCCGGTGTATCTACCAGTACCATCCCTTGAGCTGTCAATTCACAATGATAATACAGATCAATACGGCGGACAAAACAAGATTTGGTTTCTTCGGATACAAATCCTCTAAATTGATCCAGCCCTATTTTCAGTTCCTGTCCAAGCAAAGGTTCTGCTTCTTGCCAGCCTGCCGCTGCTGCGATCACAAAATTATAATGAGCGCGCGCAGATGGATGAATACGGGCAGGAGATAACGAAGATATCTGTTTACCCCAATCTTGCTCTAACGTCATCTCAGGCAATCCTAATAAGCGAAAAGCACCGCTAATATCTTCTTGCATTTCGGTTCTGCTTTTCATAAATACTTGTGCTGTACCATGACTATACTCACCTTCAGGTGCCATAATCTGTGTAATAGCAGCTGTCATCGGATGCGGGGAAACAGGAAGAACCGCTTCTCCTAGCAAAGCATTTGCAAAAGACGACTTGCCTGCGCTAAAAGCACCGAATAAAGCGAGCGTGAATTTACCATTTTCCATAACATGTGCACGGCGACGCAATTCGGTAGCCGGTAGACTTAATCCTTTAATATGTTCAATCATATCGGACGCTTGACGTAATTGCACAGCCGTTTGTAACAGACGCTCTTTGCGGTGAGAAGATACTGTATTCCCTTTTGCTTGTAGTGCTGCATCATCTGGATTATTGCTTGCACTTTTATTGAGTATAGAAGCATCTGGCGATTGTTCTGCTGTTGCTTCTTTCTGTACTGTCTGTGGTGTATTGATCTGATCTACAGATTGAGCTTCTATATATTCTTCTTGAATAGCAGGTAGCCACTGTGCTTGAAGTTGTTCACGTGCAGGCAATAATTTGCGTACTGCTTGATCGCTTTGTTCTTTTTGCTGTTCTAACTGCTGTTGATGCATCAAAGATTGATAGCGTTCAGATAATTGATCACGTTCTTGTTGTAATGTATGCTGTTCGGCTTCTACTTTGGGTTGTAATTGCTCAAATAAACGCTCTATTGCATCCAGTGCAGCACGACGATAAATAGCTACTGTTTTTTCACGTAAGGCACGCGTATAGTTCAGTACATATTCACCTGATATCGCTACATCTGAGCCTGCACCTGCTTCAATATCACGTTCTGTGATCTGGGGCAAAGAAGAAGTTAACAACGTTTCTTGTTCTTCTGTCCATAGCTGTTGCTCCTGACTCCATCCACGCAATAAACCACGTACATGAACATCTAGATTAGCAGCAACTTGCTCACGATAAGCGTTCAAAAAAGTAGACTTGCGTTGCGCACGCTCTTGCGCTGTTTTGTCTTTTGAAGCGAAAAATCCTTTTTTAAATCCAGGTCGTTCACTTTCTAGATACAGTTGAGCGAGATCGCGTACAGGTGCAGGCGTAATATTCGCTTGATCGACCAGACGTCCGATTTCCCAGCTCCATGATTTGCGATAATCTTCAATTTTATTTTGCGCTGTAACGATCTGTTGTTCAAATTGTTCTAATTGAGTATTGAGTTGTTCTACAGTCATATCATCATGCTGTTCATCTTCAGTATCAGACTGCTCTTGTTCATGGTTCATTTGCGCTTGCAACCATTTGGTATGTTCTTCTGCTAATTCCCATATCGCTTGTGATAGGCTATACATTCGTAACGGTTCACGCTCTACAAGCAATTCACCAATCACTGTCCGCAGTCGTTCTAGCTTACCATGACGGTGCAGAGGCTCCTGTCTGGAGACATACAGAATACCTGCTGGCTCAATGCCACGTCCTGCAAAAGACTGAGCTACACCGCGCTGGTAGTCAGCAAAAGGCAACTCTAGATCATCATGCTTATCAATTTGATTAACGATCAAATATAAAGGTTTGCCTCGTTCAGATAGTGTTTTGGCAAAAGAAAGATTGGTTTCCGATTGAACATGATTGTAATCCATCACATAAAATACAACATCAGCACGATGCAGAGCAGAGTACGTAGCCGCTTCGTGCGCCGCATCTGTCGAATCTACACCCGGTGTATCTAGTAACACACCATGAGCGCCTAGAAGCTTAATATCGTCCCATAGATCGACAGATTCGTACTCACCGCCGTTTTTGCAATATTCATCTAATTCATCTAACCCTATTTCAAATGATGGCTCTTGATTATTTAAATGTACAATAGCACGCGGTTCTCCATCACGAATCGCGGCAATATTTGCTGTTGTAGGAATAGGACTGGTCGGTAATACCTGTTTACCACATAACCAGTTCATCAGGCTAGATTTACCCGCAGAAAAGTGCCCACAAAAAGCAAGCACCAATTCTTCGGAACGATGCTTCTGGATTAAATCTTGTGCTTTGTTCGCAGCAGCCGTATTTCCTTGTTGTTCCAGTGTTGATTTTAATTGTTCTAGTATATGATCGAACGAATCTTTCGTTGTTGGTGTAATCGCTTGCATCAGTATGCCCTCCATCATGCATGATCTCTGCTCAAATTTACTTTGCTGATATTGTACCATTGTGATACACCTGCTGTAACTATTGGATTACAAGGTAGCCGATCTTATATGCTACGACAGACTTTTCCACTTCTTGTATTTTAATCATAAAAAAGGCTTTTTACGAATAGCATCTATAATAACCGATCGGAAGATCGTATAGATACTTTCATAAAAAGCCTTATTTGAGCACTGTTATAGTATTACTGAATTAGATAACGCTAGCTTCTTTTTCAGCAACAGGAACTAGAATTTCGAACAATTTACCATGTTGCAAAATAGTAATTCCTTTACCTTTGTCTTTCATCACAACAACATCGCGTTTTTGTGCCATACGCTCGATATAGTAATCAGGTACATCGCCAGAATAGTTAACAGTAATACCGTCAACTTCTTTTTCTTCGTTTTCAGCCAATTCTTCTGCTACCACTTGCTCAAAGATATCAGAAAATTGTTCAAAATTATCAGTGTATACGGAAATGCATTTCATAACGTTCGACCTCTTTTTATGTTGTAGTGTTGTTTTTCTCTACTGACTTTGAGATTTTAGGTTTGACCTTTTTCTCTTTGATCACTAGAGAAGTTTTCATTCTTTTTTTGCCTTCACGACAAATGTCCAATAGTGGACATACCTGACAAGCAGGATTTTGAGCTTTGCAATGATACCGTCCGAAAAAAATAAAACGATGATGACTAATCGTCCATTCATCCCGGGGTACACGCTTGTTCAGCTTGTTTTCCACTTCGGTTACATTGTCTTTCCAGTTTGCGAGTCCTAGCCTTTTGGATACACGTTCAACATGAGTATCTACTGCAAAAGCCGGCACATCAAATGCATTGGATACGACCACATTCGCTGTCTTACGTCCAACTCCTGGAAGCTGTACAAGCAGGTCATGTTCACCAGGCACTTCTCCACCATATTTTTCAATCAGGATCTGGCATAAATTTTGAATATGCTTCGCTTTGTTGCGATACAATCCAATACGCCGTATATCTTGTTCCAATTCTTCGAGTGGTACAGAGATATAATCCTGTGGTGTGTGATATTTCTGAAATAAATCTGCCGTCACCTTGTTGACTGTCGCATCTGTGCATTGTGCCGAGAGCAGTACAGCAATCGTCAGTTCAAACGCATTGTTATGATTAAGTTCGCAGTGCGCATCTGGGAACATGCCAGCGATGGTATCTAAAATATGTCTCACTGTAGTGGCATTCATTAGTATTCCTCCTGCAAAAAACCGCCTGTCCACGGCATTTTCCGCGACTCAGACGGTATCGTCTCACTGTACCTGCATGATAGGGATTGCTGCGTCTAGCATTAGATCTCGTACCCAATCTTCAATGACAATACAATTCGTATCTTAACATGTTCTGTGACGAATTGCACGCATCGTTTACATGAATTTTCAGTAATTTTTTACTTACGTCAACAAATCGTTAAAAGTTATCTCTGATTTATTTTTTTCCAAAAACAAAAGATCAGTCATCTATGGAATATATCCTATAGGACTGATCTTTTGGCAATTCTGTATTTTGTTTTAGGATACACCTAAATATTCTTTGATTCCTTTAACGACACCATCAGCAACCGCTTGTTGTCTGGAAGCATCATTCATTTTAGCTTCTTCGGATTTATTACTGATAAATCCAACTTCTAACAATACTGCTGGCATTGTCGTTTCGCGGATTACATGGAAATTACCATATTGTACACCACGATCTTTAAAGCCTGTTGCAGCTACTAAATACTTGTGAATCGTCTGTGCTAGCTTTTTGCTATTGCTGCGTTGGTAATATGTTTCTGTACCGGAAGCCGCAGAAGAACTACTGCTGTTCGCGTGAATCGAGACAAATAGGTCTGCATTCAGCTTTTCAGCTACTTTGACACGTTGTTTCAATTCAAGGAATGTATCATCTGAACGTGTAAGAACTACATCAATATTTGGATCTTGTTTTAAAATAGCTTCTACTTTCAAAGCGACTGCAAGATTCAATGCTTTCTCACTACTTACAGAACCGATCGCTCCTGGATCTTGATATCCATGTCCTGCATCAATAACGACAACTTTTTTGCCATCATTTCCTACAGAAGATCCGCCTTGCGTTGTTCCTTCTGTCGTTGTTGGAACAGTAGGCTTAGGTGTCGTGCCGTTATCTGGTGTTAGATCAACGATCAACAATCCATTGCCTTCGTTAAAGACTTCGTAATTCTGCTTGTTGTTCAGATCAATAACGATCCGAACAGAAGAAGGATCTGTGCTGTACTGTGAGTAACGAATTTGAGAAACTTTATCATTGTTCTCTACAGCAAGCGTTTGAATTTGTCCGGCACTTGCTGATTGACCAAATCCTCCACCAAAATCAGAGTTAGGCAGATCAATCACAATCCGATTCGGTGAATCCATTTTGGATACTTTCGGTGCTACGTTTTTGTCCAGTGTAACCAATAAGCGGCTTTCACTGAAGCTAATACCGTTCACCAGTGCAAGACCGTTCTCGGCGTTTGATCCTGATTCCGAAGTCGTTCCTCCGCCGGTGCTCGTGCCTGTTGTTGCCAACGTGACAATTTTGTCGCTGTTATTCCAGTTTACTTTGATCCCCATCTGTTCACTGACCAGACGAATCGGTACCAATGTTGTTCCATTTTGAACTACAGGTGCTGTATTCAGCGTGTACGTTTGGTTGTCGACAAAAGCCGATTTTTTGCCAATATTCAATGTGATTGATTTACCTTCACCATCAATCGCAACCTTACCAGCATCTTGATCCCAGGTTACTTGATAACCCAATTCCTGAGAAATCACACGAATCGGTACCATCACCGAACCATCAATATTCTGCACATCTTCCGGAATACTAAGTTGCTGTCCATCTAGTACAACACGTGTGTTCGTGGCAGCATCACTGATGTGGGGAAAGGACCACATAAACGCAAACAAAAATAACAAAAAAGCAAATTTCTTCATTCTTCACCCCTACCATTCCCGTTTTTTATTACCGAACTTCTTGTACGGCTCCTACCGGTTTTCACATACAACCAGACGATTTATTAGACGCTTAACTTTATCAAAAGTTGCGAGTCTTTTACAATCTTAACAGAATGAGCGCGAGCTTTCCTTAAATTTAAAAATGTTACGTCAATGTAACCTTAAAATCCAAAGCAGATTTGGCAAAATAAAAATGCACAACCTGCTGTCATAAGTACTATCGACAGGGTTATGCATTTTTTTAAGAATTATACGAATAAATGTTGAGCTTTGTTTTTTTCGTACGCTGTAATATCAGCTTCATGTTGTAACGTCAAGCCGATATCATCCAGACCTTGAAGCAAAAATTGACGACGATGCTCATCAAGATCAAAATCTATCGTCAGACCATAATCATCAGACAATTGTTTGTTCTCCAAATCGACTTTTAAGCGATATCCTTCATGATCGGCAGTACGTTGGAAAATATCCTGTACTTGCTCTTCTGATAATTTGATTGGCAAAATACCGTTTTTAAAACAGTTGTTGTAGAAAATATCAGCAAATGATGGTGCGATAACGCAACGGAAACCATAATCCATAATCGCCCATGGCGCATGTTCACGAGAAGAGCCGCAACCAAAGTTGGCACGAGAAACAAGTACAGAAGCACCTTCATAGCGAGGTTTATTCATTTCAAATTCTTGATTCACATTCCCTGCTTCATCCCAGCGCCATTCGTAAAATAGAAATTGTCCAAAACCAGTACGTTCAATTCTTTTCAAAAACTGCTTCGGAATAATAGCATCTGTATCTACATTCACGCGGTCTACAGGAGCTACGATCCCATTTAATTGTTTAAATTCTTCCATGGATAATTACCCCTCTCCTAGTTCAATACTTCTGATTTGAAATTCCAGTCACGTACATCGGTAAAGTGCCCTGTAATCGCCGCCGCTGCTGCCATTGCTGGAGACACAAGATGCGTACGTCCACCACGTCCTTGACGACCTTCAAAGTTACGGTTCGATGTCGAAGCACAACGTTGTCCCGGCTGCAATACGTCAGGGTTCATCGCCAGACACATACTGCATCCTGCTTCACGCCATTCAAAACCTGCTTCTTTAAATACTACATCCAAACCTTCTTTTTCCGCTTGAATCTTCACGCGTCCAGAACCTGGAACAACAATCGCTGTCAAACGGTCTGACACAGTATATCCTTTAGCTACAGCCGCCGCTGCGCGCAAATCTTCAATCCGTCCATTTGTACACGAACCGATAAATACATAATCGACTGGAATTTCAGCCATTGGTGTACCTGGAGCCAAATCCATATATTCAAGTGCTTTTTCAGCAGCTCTACGTTCATTTTCAGTGGTGAAATCAGCAGGGTTCGGTACAGAAGAAGTGATATCAGTACCCATACCCGGGCTTGTTCCCCATGTTACCTGTGGAATCAAAGCATCGACATCAAATTCAAGTACAGTGTCATACTCTGCACCTTCATCTGTTGTTAACTGTTCCCAGCGTGCTACAGCTTCTTCAAATGCTGCACCTTGAGGCACATATTGGCGACCACGAAGATATTCTACAGTTGTTGCGTCTGGTGCGATTAATCCTGCTCTTGCGCCACCTTCAATAGACATATTACATACAGTCATACGCTCTTCCATCGTCAAATCACGAATCGCTTCACCTGTATACTCCAATACATAACCTGTTGCAAAATCGGTACCGTATTTAGCAATAACGCCCAAAATCATATCTTTAGCTGTTACACCCGGTTTGCGTGACCCATTAAAACGAATTTCCATCGTTTTGGACTTGGATTGTTGCAAACATTGTGTTGCCATTACGTGTTCTACTTCACTTGTTCCGATTCCGAAAGCAAGAGCACCAAAAGCACCATGAGTCGATGTATGGCTATCTCCACATACAATCGTTTTGCCCGGATGAGTCAATCCTAATTCTGGACCCATAACGTGGACAACCCCTTGATCAATCGTATCCAGATCGAACAATTTCACGCCAAAGTCCGCACAGTTCTGACTTAGTGTATCAATTTGTTGCTTGGAGATTGGATCTTTAATGTTGAAACGATCTGTTGTCGGTACATTATGATCCATCGTTGCAAATGTTAATTCAGGACGACGCACTTTGCGATTGCTCAAGCGCAATCCTTCAAAAGCTTGCGGAGACGTTACTTCATGCACTAGATGTAGATCGATATACAAAATACTTGGTTGATTTTCTTGTTGAAAAATAACGTGATTATCCCAAATTTTCTCGTACAATGTTTTTTTACTCATTATTTTCACCCCATCATAAGATTCGGACTAAGTCAGCGAACATTCTCTTGCAGCAAATGGTGATGGCTGCAATGAAATCTTGGACCTGAGAATGAAGCACCGCTTTATATTGAATCTAATATAACATTACGTGCTATATTGTTCCAAGATATAATAACTATAGAAGTTATAGGCTATACTTATAAGTGGATTTTGATTAAAATAGATGTATAAAAATAATACGTGTACGAAGGAGCAACGTCATATGGAACTTAGACAACTGCAATATGCACTACAGATTGCTGCTGAACGTAACTTTTCGCGCGCAGCAGAGAAACTACATATCGCTCAACCTTCACTTAGTCAGCAATTATCCAAATTAGAAAAAGAATTAGGTGTGCTCCTTTTTCAGCGTAATACCAGTACAGTTGAATTAACACATGCAGGTACTAATTTTGTAGAACAAGCCCAAAAGATTATTGATGCTGTAGAACAGTTGCGTCAAGAAATGGCAGATATTTCACAATTACAAAGTGGACGTGTAGTAGTCGGTAGTATGCAGATTACCGGTTCCCATCTTCTTCCTCATGTACTCCCTGCTTTTCGTGCTGCTTATCCGCAGATTGAAGTGATCTTAATCGAAGATACATCGCTCAATTTAGAAAAGTTAACCGCTAGCGGTAAAACAGACCTTAGTCTACTGGCTCTTCCTCTTACCGAACCGTCACTCACGTATGAACCAGTAGGTGATGAATTGATCGATCTGGCTGTACCACCTAATCATCCGTTAGCCCAGCGATTTGCGAATGGTGATCATCGACCTGTAGAATTGAAAGAATTAGAACATGAACCTTTTATCGTGCTCAAAAAAGGACAAGGATTCCGCAAAATTGTATTCGATGTGTGTAAAGAAGCAGGTTTTGAACCGCAGGTTGTATTTGAAAGTAATAATATCGAGACGATCCAATCTTTGGTCGCTACAGGAATGGGTGTTACTTTTGTTCCTCATTATATAGCGCGCGCCAGACGTGGCGAGTTTTTACCCATCTATCTTCCTTTAGCAGAACCGATTCCAAGTCGTACACTTGTGATAGCACGTCGCAAAGGAAGATATTTATCCAAAGCGGCTGAAGCATTTGTAAATACATTTAAAGAAACAATGATTAATGTAGTACATCCAGAACAATAAAATAAGGAAATGCAGTCTATACATTCCCTTATAATTTTATTTTGTTTCTATATATATGCTAATTGCCAGACGTGCTGTATATGATAGGTGTTAGTTCATTAAGAAATGTATTCTTTTTAAATATGTTGTAGAAAATGAATATATTCAGAGATATTTTCTTCAATCCGTACTGGTGTCGATTCATGCTCTGCACTATAAAAAGCGGTGAAACCTTGATACGAAGCATGAATATAATCAAATGTCATTTCAAAAGGTAGTAATATTTGTTCTAACGTATAGCGGTATTTTCCGTCAGGTTGGTAATCTGCTTCACTAACGCCTACAGTCACGGCGATAGCAACTTTGCGATCGGTAAAGTGTTTACCTGTTGAACCATACGCCCAGCCATACGTTAATACTTCATCAAGCCATTTTTTCAACAGTGGTGGGCAATTAAACCAGTACAACGGAAACTGAAAAACGATATGATCATGTGCTTCAACAAGTGCTTGTTCTTGCTCTACATTTATGTTTTCATCAGGATAGACTTTGTAAAGTTCATGAATCGTGAATTGATCAGGATACTTTTCCAGTTCTTGAATCCAGCGTTTATTGATGACGGAATCTTGCATATTAGGATGCGTTACAATTACTAATGTTTTCATATGATAAACCTCCATTATATTTAGCTTGGTTGGACTTGCTAAACCTATTGTAAGACGGATACTTATCATAAAAAAGTACGCACTTTAAAGTTAGGTACTAACCTCAAAGAAAGTATGGAATGCCTGAAAGGAGAATTAGCAATGCATATTGGTGACTACAGTCTGACAGGTGTTAACCTGAAAGATACGGGATTTGGCTATACGCTTTCACTGGTAGGCGGAAAATATAAAATGATTATTATGTATTGGTTAGCAGGAGAAAATAAAGTAATGCGTTACAATGAACTCAAGCGTTCAATCGGCACGATTTCTTTCAAAACGTTAAGTGCTACATTAAAAGAACTAGAACAAGATCAATTGATTATCCGTACAGAATACCCTCAAGTGCCGCCAAAAGTAGAATACCGTTTATCAGAACGCGGGCAATCGTTAATTCCAATCTTAGATATGATGTGTGATTGGGGCGAACAGAATCAATTAGAAGAGGTTTAATTACAAAAAGTAATAAAAATACTATTAATAACATTCAATTCAGGTTATACTATTTCTAATGCAACTATAATGGTTACACCTTTTGCAATTCTATTTTTGAATATCATTATAAATTTATTGTAGTGGAGGATTATCCGTATGAAAATTGAAGTGTGGTCAGATTATCAATGTCCTTTTTGTTATATCGGCAAAGCTCGTCTAAATAAAGCTTTGGAACAGTTTACTAATCGGGATGAAGTTGAAGTGAGTTTCCGTAGCTTTGAATTAGATCCGAATGCAGCTAAAGATATTCCAATGAATATGTATGAAATGTTGATGAACAAATTTGGCTTAACCTTAGAACAAGTCAAACAAAATAGCGCTAATTTATGGCAACAAGCCAAAAACGAAGGTTTGGATTTCCAATTTGATACGATGGTATTAACAAATAGCTTTGATGCGCATCGTTTACTTAAATTTGCTACTGTTCATGGTAAAGAAGCTGAAATGAATGAAGCTTTATTCCGCGCTTACTTTACAGATTCATTGCATATCGGCGATCATGCTACATTGTTAGATATTGCTGAACGTGTAGGCTTGGATCGTGCAGAAACAGAAGCATTTTTGAACAGTGAGCAATTCGGTAAAGAAGTTCGCCAAGATGAACAACAAGCGAATCAATTAGGCGTTACCGGTGTTCCTTTCTTTGTTGTGAATAACAAATACGGTATCTCTGGCGCACAACCGACAGAAGTATTTCTAAATACATTGCAAGATGTATGGGCAGAAGATCATCCTTTACAAATGATTAACAGTACCGAAGGCGATGTATGTGCTGATGGATCTTGCATCGTACCTGATACTAAATCTTAATTCTTCTTTGGATCATCTCTAACAATTAGATAGATATCATGATAAGTAGAATAATGAAATAAAAACGCTATTGCTGCACTAAAAGCAATAGCGTTTTTTATTTGGATTGATAACGATAGATTGCGGTTTTTATTTGGGTACAAACAATATTTTCATAAAAAAATCTATAATCATAGCTATTTATATGAACGCATAGTTACTACATTTCTTTTTACGATGTGAACTGTTGATTATACCATTGTACTGCTGCTTCCACTTCCGTTGCTGTTAACTGGTGACCGTAATTTTCCCAGTGTAAATGCACTTCTGCATTTGCATCGATAAAATATTTCGCCAATTCTTCTGTCTCAGCGCGAGGAATAATCGGATCGTTAGTTCCTGAACCCATAAAGATAGGAACGCCAGCTAGATCAGGTAACGCTATACTGCGAAGTGGAACCATCGCATGATGCAGAACAGCGCCTTTTAACGATTGATTATCATGGAAAAGTAAGCTTGCTGCAATATTCGCACCATTTGAGTATCCAACGGCTACAATATTGCGACGATCAAATCCGTATTCTACCGCTGCTTCATCCAAAAATGTATTAAGCTCATGAGTACGAGCAATCAAATCGGGTTCATCGAATACCCCTTCAGCCAAGCGACGGAAAAAGCGTGGCATTCCGTTTTCCAACACAGCTCCACGTACACCCAAAATCGAAGCTTCCGGCGCAAGACGTTCTGCTAACGGAATCAAATCGTTTTCTGTTCCTCCTGTACCATGTAACAATAACAAAACAGGTTGTGACGCATCTGTACCTTGCTTGAAAATATGTTTTAATGTCAGTGTCATCTCTATTCCTCCTCTATACGTGCTTGATAATATACGCGCAATTTTTTCTCATATTATAAAATGATGGTGCAAAGTAAATTAACTTATTGAAGTTGTTATTACGATTGAGGAGCTATTTTACGAACTTCGATCGGCAATAGATTTTGTTCAATCAATTCACGTTGTGGTTCATACCATTCAGGTAACATTAATTTTTGTCCCAATTGATCTGCTGGTTCATCATTTGCAAATCCTGGAGGATCTGTAGCAATCTCGAACAAGATGCCACCTTCTTCACGGAAGTACACAGCATTGAAATATTGACGATCAATAACAGGTGTAGGTTGGAAGCCACTCGCTTGTACTTGTTCACGCCATAGTTCATGCTCTGCAAAGTCAGCCGCACGCCATGCGATATGATGCACTGTCCCTGCACCAGCAATACCTCTTGGTAATTCACGAGAATTCACATCAATAATATTTCCGATCTCTCCATCTGCTTGAAAACGAACATATCCGTCTTCTTCTGCAATTTTGGTAAGTCCAAGGACATGTTCTACGGTATGCAATGTTTTTGCAGGGGCTGCACTAAACAATACACCGCCACCAAATCCTTTTATCGCTTGTGCAGATGTGATACCGTCCCATTCCCATGTACTTGCTGCGCCACCTTCACGTTCAACCAATTCAATTCGTAGACCATCATGATCTTCAAATCGTAACAATTGTTCGCCAAAACGATGTACCGGTTCAAAACGAATACCTAAACGTGTTAACCGTTCTTTCCAGAAATCAAGTGATCCTGTGGGAACAGCAAATACGGTAATTCCCAATTGCCCTGCTCCAACAACACCTTTACGTGCACCTGGTTGTGGGAAAAAAGTAACGATTGTTCCCGGGCTACCACCAGCATCTCCAAAGTATAAATGATAAACATCTGGTGCATCAAAATTGATTGTTTTTTTGACCATGTGTAGTCCAAGTACACCTGCATAAAAGTCAACATTGCGTTGTGGATCGGTTACAAAAGAAGTGATGTGGTGAATACCTGCTGTACGAAGTGTCATAATAATGATCTCCTTTATGTTTCATTTTTTTAGTATTACATCATGTTTGAATGCTCTTATTTAAAATATCTTTAAGTTAAACTAATTACGTATACCTATTTCGTGGTGATGTGTCACTGTTGTATATCTTTATTATAAACAGTTTACGCAATAACAAAAGACCTTTGCAGAAGAATGTTGCTGAACACCGAACTAACTAACTTTTAGTAAGTTTTATGAATAAATTTGATGAGTTTCTTTTTTTGGTACAGGGCAGTTGTTTTTCAATTTCATCTACTCTTACAGAATAACAGTATACAAAAAGCAGAAATAATAACACACCATATGTGCTGTATTATTTCTGCTTGTGTAAAATCAATCTTTTTACTATTGTATTGTTTTACTTTTGCTTATGAATATACAATTCAGGACGACGATCGGCAAAAACAGGAATACGTCCACGTACTTCATCTGCTAGATCAAGATCGATTGTGGCACTAATAATACCTTCTGCTTCGTCACCTTCTGCTAATACTTCGCCCCACGGATCGATAATCATTGAATGACCGAAGAACTCACTATTTTCATCACGTCCTACACGATTACAAGCCACTACATACATTTGATTTTCGATCGCACGTGCTGTTAATAATGTACGCCAGTGATGCATACGTGGATGAGGCCACTCCGCAGGAACGAACCAGATTTGTGCACCTGCCAGAGCAAGACTACGCGCTAACTCAGGAAAACGAAGATCGTAACAGATCGAAGCCGCAGCAGTTACATCATGTAATGGAAATAAAGCAGTCTGCTCGCCTGGTTGCATAAACTTCTCTTCATTCATTAATTTGAACAAATGAATTTTGTCGTATTTGGCACTACGCTCACCATCCGCGTCATACACATACAATGTATTATAAAATCCACTTTCACGTTGTTCTGATATGGAACCTCCTACCAGCACAATCTTATACCGCTTAGCCATATCGCTCATCCATGTAGTCAGCTTCCCATTTTCAGGTTCAGCTAATCCTGCCAAGCGATCCAGAGCATACCCTGTATTCCACATTTCAGGCAGTACAACAACATCCGGCTTCTTCTCTGCTGTCATCGCTTGAGCAATCCACTCTTCAGCACGTTGTTGATTCACTGTAGGATTGGCAAGTTCAATATCCATTTGAATTAAAGCAATATGTAATTGGCGTGTATTTGTCATTAGTGATCATTCCCCTTTATCCAAGCTTAAATAATAGTACAAATCTGTTCTACTTTTAATGTATCATGAGTTTATTGTTTTTGATATCCTCTATATACCATTAGCTAAGAATAGAAACTACTTTCTATTCCTTTAAATCTCCTCTATACTGATCGGAAAAATCATGATAGATTAGGAAGACTTGAGTTCTTTTAAAATTGTAGCAATCATAACATGAATTTACCGGATACGGAGTGATAATGATGAACACCCATTCAAACCCTAACTCAACAACAAATAACGTGCCAAGTATATCTATTACACCTGCTAGTGTGATGAACCAATTGCCAGAA
The DNA here is from genome assembly GCF_028736095.1 of Paenibacillus sp. KACC 21273. Taxonomy (NCBI): domain Bacteria; kingdom Bacillati; phylum Bacillota; class Bacilli; order Caryophanales; family Paenibacillaceae; genus Paenibacillus; species Paenibacillus sp. KACC 21273. Next base: position 2,055,340 of record NZ_CP117876.1, on the reverse strand, counting down.
CAGTTTTTTGCGAAGCTTGTACAAAATGTGAATCGTCAGGTTGCCGCAGGACACGATGTTATTAATTTGGGACAAGGCAACCCTGATCAACCTACACCTGCGCATATTGTTGAAGAATTACGTGAAGCCGCAGGCAATCCCCAATATCACAAATACTCTCCTTTTTCAGGTTATTCTTTTTTGAAAGAAGCGGCCGCGCAACGTTATAAGGAAGATTATAATGTCGATCTTGATCCTGAGACCGAAGTGGCTATTTTATTTGGTGGCAAAACAGGGCTAATTGAAATAAGTCAGATTATGCTCGAACAAGGAGATATCTGCCTTGTTCCTGATCCGGGATATCCTGATTATTGGTCTGGTGTCGCTTTATCCGGTGCAGAGATGTCATTTATGCCTTTAACAGAAGAAAATAAATATTTGCCAGATTACAGTGCTATTGCACCTGAAGTATTAGAAAAAGCCAAGCTGATGTTTCTTAATTATCCGAATAATCCGACATCTGCTACAGCTCCTTACTCTTTCTATGAAGAAACAGTACAATTTGCAGCCAAACATAATATTGTAGTTGCCAGCGATTTTGCTTATGGGGCAATTGGATTTGACGACGAACAACCGGTTAGCTTTTTACAGATTCCCGGTGCCAAAGAAGTCGGTGTCGAGTTTTATACGTTGTCCAAAACATACAATATGGCAGGTTGGCGGGTTGCTTTTGCTTTAGGAAATAAAGAGATTATTCGCCTGATCAACTTGATGCAAGATCATGTGTATGTGAGTTTATTTGGAGGTATTCAAGCGGCGGCAGCCAAAGCTTTGACCGATTCTCAACAATGTGTAACTGATCTAGTCGCTACCTATGAATCCCGCCGGAATGCTTTTTTTGCGGAATTGGAAAAAATCGGTTGGGAAGCAAAAGCGCCTAAAGGCTCGTTCTTTGCATGGCTACCTACGCCTAACGGAATGGGTTCAGAAGAATTTGCAACCTTATTACTGGAAAAAGCACATGTTGCTGTAGCTCCAGGAGTTGGCTTCGGCACCAAAGGTGAAGGATATGTGCGTATCGGTCTACTCACTTCAGAAGAACGATTGCAAGAAGCAGTTCGCCGAATTGGGAAGCTAGACTTATTCAAATAAGATTCAAGTGTGTGATGCGGTGCTTGGCAAAAGCGCTTGATCATGCTATTCTAGTTTGCAACAGTTAACGTGACTTTGATGCACGTTATTGATATGAATCAATCGTGATGACGGGAACAGTACGTAAGCCCGCGGTGTGTATAGAGAGTGAATCCCAGAGGCTGAAAGGATTCGCCACCAGCTCTTACCGAAACCTACCCCCGAGCTTTTAGCGCCTATAACGCTGAACGGATACCTACCGTTATCTTGGACAAGTAAGCCGGATAGAATGATAGAGTCTATCAATAAAGGTGGTACCGCGGAAGCTCAGACTTTCGTCCTTTGCATCGTATAATGATGTAGAGGATGAAAGTCTTTTTTGTCTATATTTTCAAGAAATATCATAGTAAGTCAGGCAGTTATAAAGGAGTGAAACGATTGTCAAATCAGCGTATTGTTGTCAAGATTGGGAGCAGCTCGCTAACCGGATCACAAGGAGGACTCGATCATCAAGCTGTTGATTTTTTTGCAGATGAGATCGCATCATTACAACATGCAGGTTACTCTGTGCTGTTAGTCACTTCTGGAGCAGTAGCCGCAGGTTTTAGAGAAATTGGGTATCATTCACGCCCCAAATTATTACACGAAAAGCAAGCCGCCGCATCGGTCGGTCAAGCGCTATTAATGCGTGATTATCAACAAGCTTTTGCCCGTCATGGGATTGTCAGTGGACAGATTTTGTTAACACGCAGTGATTTTAATAATCGTAAGCGTACAGGCAATGCGACGATGACGATCGAAGAATTGCTCAAACAAGGTGTTATCCCTATCTTTAACGAAAATGATACAGTGTCTGTCGATGAATTAAAATTCGGCGATAATGATACCTTATCTGCACTTGTGGCAAATTTAGCTCGTGCTTCGCAATTAGTTATTTTGACAGATATGGAAGGATTGTATAGCGCAGATCCACGTCATGATCCTACAGCTACACGATACGATCGAATCGATGAGATTACTGATGAGATCTATGCAGTTGCTGGAGGTTCAGGTTCGGCGGTAGGTACAGGCGGAATGCGCTCCAAGCTTGATGCTGCCAAAATCGCTACTCGTGGCGGTGTGCCTGTCTTTGTCGGTCGTGTACGCGAAGTCGGCGATCTCAAAGCTGCGATTGATCATCATGGGAAAGGGACTTATTTTGCTACTCATGTGTCTGCTCTTTCGATCAAAAAACAATGGCTTGGATTTTTATCAACTCCGCTTGGTACGCTAATTGTCGATGATGGAGCAGCCTATGCATTGAGTCGTGAGAATCGTAGCCTATTGCCTGTCGGGATCAAGCAAGTCGAAGGACAATTCCATGCCGGTGATGTGATTGAAGTTGTTAATCTTCAACGTGAAGTACTTGGTCGAGGTATCGTCAATTATGACCATGATCAATTACAATTAATCTGTGGTCTTCCAAGCTCTGAAATATCTACACGATTAGGTATTGAAGATATCCACCGATTAGAAGCTGTCCATCGAGATGAATGGGTTTCTTTATAATGATTGATTTGTACGTGAACTGATTATGACTGATTATGATAGAGGAGGTTTTTTATTATGAGTGAAGTATTAGACAAGTCCACTCTTGCCAAACAAGCTTCGACTAGACTCGGAGCACTATCGACTCAAGACAAAAACGAAGCATTGCTGATGATGGCAAAAGCATTAATTTCTCATACCGATGAGATTATTACAGCAAATATAGAAGATTTGGAACATGGACGTGCACAAGGAACTTCTGAATCTATGTTAGACCGCTTGCGTCTGGATAGCGTACGTATTGAAGGCATTGCTTCTGCTTTACGCCAAATCGCTGATCTGGATGATCCTATTGGTGAGCTATTAGAAACACTTGAACGTCCAAATGGATTAATTATCGAAAAGCTTCGCGTTCCTATTGGTGTGATTGGCATTATTTATGAAGCTCGTCCTAATGTGACTGTGGATGCTGCAGGATTATCGCTCAAAACAGGAAATGCAGTCGTGTTGCGCGGTGGTTCAGCCGCACTTTCATCCAATCGCAAAATAGTAGAGATTCTTCATCAAGCCTTAGAACAATCCGCTATTCCACGTGATGCTTTACAACTGATCGAAGATGCTGATCGTGCTTCTGTCAATGAAATGATGAAGCTTAACGGTATTATAGATGTGATTATTCCGCGTGGTGGTCATTCGCTAATCCAAAATGTTGTGCAAAATTCTACAGTTCCTGTTATTGAGACTGGCGCGGGGATTTGTCATACTTTTATCGATGCGACAGCAGATCATCAAATGGCGCAAGATATCGCTATCAATGCTAAAGTACAGCGTCCTTCAGTCTGTAATTCGATGGAAACCCTGTTGGTGCATGCCGATTACGATCAGACTGCTCTTATAACACTTGCAGAAGCGCTACGTCAGGATAAAGTAGAGATTCGTGGATGTGCACTTACACGTGAACGCATTTCATGGGTTCATGAAGCAACAGAACAAGATTACGCCACCGAGTATAGCGACTATATTCTCAATATCAAAATCGTAGCCAACCTTGATGAAGCTCTGGAACATATCGCGACTTATAGCACAAAACATTCAGAATGTATCGTGACGGCTGATGAAGAAAATGCAAAACGATTTATGCAAGAAGTCGATGCGGCAGCTGTATATCATAACGCTTCTACTCGTTTCACCGATGGATTTGAATTTGGATTTGGCGCAGAGATTGGTATTAGCACACAAAAGTTACACGCTCGTGGTCCTATGGGATTGCCTGCTCTTACCTCCACCAAATATCGTATTTACGGAAACGGTCAAATTCGTCAATAATATAAATATGAAATTGCCAAGCACATGACGTAAGATATTTTGCTTTGCAAAAATCATGTTTGATTTGACTAGAAGATAGCGCGCTTATATTGCCAAGCGCTTGAAAGGATGGATATAACGATGAGTCACCCTCAATCGATGCAAACGTTAATAACAGAACCTGTTTGTTTTTATGGATCAGGGTCTATGGCAGAAGCTATTTTACGAGGTCTAGTGAATCGTGCCGTAGTGGTTCCAGATCAAGTGACGATGCTGAATCGTGGTAATCAAAATCGTTTGAATTATTTAGTTCAACGTTATGGCGTATCTGTAGCTGGAGAAGAATCGGCGCGTGCTGCTGCTTTACAACAATCCAAAGTTATTGTACTTGCGATGAAGCCTGTCGATGCGGCTAATGCGCTTCGTCAATTAGGCTCCACATTAACAGAAGATCAACTTGTTGTATCTGTGATTGCAGGCTTGGAAGTCGCAACGATTCAGCATCTACTTGGTCGCAAGCAACCTGTAGCACGTACAATGCCTAATACGTCTAGCAGTATTGGACTTGGAGCGACAGGTCTTGTCTTTTCCGAAGAAGTCACTCTAAAACAACGTCAATTGGTTCATCATTTATTTGAAGCGGTCGGTACTGTAACTGAGATTGAAGAATCGCAAATGGAAACATTGACTGGTATTTCTGGAAGTGGACCTGCATACATTTATTATGTGATGGAATCAATGATTCGTGCAGGAGTCGAAGGCGGATTATCAGCGGAACAAGCACGTGAGCTGACTGTTCAGACAGTGATCGGCGCTTCTCATATGGTACAACAGACTGGAGAAGAACCTGCTGCTCTACGTGCCAAAGTCACTTCACCTAATGGATCAACCGCAGCCGCTATCAAAGTATTTGAAGAGGCTCATATGCAAGAAACGATTATGCGTGCTGTAGAACGCTGTGCAGAACGTTCCCGCGAGATGGGCGCTGCACTCAAGGAGGACAATTCATGAGTTACTGTATCGCTTCTTATCGTTGTTACGATAGCAAAGCTGATTTTCATAAAAAAGCATCTTCGATTGCAATCGGAATGACTGTCGGTAGCTGGACAGAATTACCTGCTGCCAAGCAACAATCGATGAAAAAGCATCTGGGTGAAGTTATTTCAGTAGATGTGCATGAATCCGAACAAGGTGAGCGGTATGCTGATATTCAGATCGCTTATCCTGATGCTAATTTTAGCTCGGATATCCCTGCTCTACTTATTACAGTGTTTGGTAAAATTTCGATGGATGGTCAGATCAAGTTAACTAATTTACAATTTTCAGATACTTTTTTAAAAGCTTTTACAGGTCCTAAATTTGGTATTGAAGGTGTACGCCGTATTCTGGGTATTCCTGAACGTCCATTATTGATGAGTATTTTCAAATCGGTTATCGGTCATGATCTGGATGAATTAACACGTCAATTTACCGCACAAGCGTTAGGTGGCGTCGATCTGATTAAAGATGATGAGATTTTGTTCGAAAATGATTTAACACCGATTGAAAAGCGGGTAGCGGCTTGCCGTAAAGCTGCGGATGATGTACAAGCTCAAACCGGTAAAAAAGTACTTTATGCTGCGAACTTAACCGGTCATACTTTTCATCTAAAAGAACAAGCCAAAAAAGCGATTGATTCCGGCGCTAATGCACTTTTACTTAATGTATTAGCTTATGGATATGATGTTCTTCATGAACTGGCACGTGATCCTGAAATTAATATCCCAATCATGGCGCATCCATCGCTTGCAGGAGCGTATTATCCTTCGCCTTATTATGGAATCTCTGCTTCGGTATTGCTCGGTCAATTGATGCGTATTGCGGGTGCTGATCTGGTACTATTCCCTTCTCCTTATGGCTCTGTTGTAATGCCTAAAGAAGAAAATATGGCTATTCGCGAGCAACTGGTTTCTCCAGAACTGCCTTTCCGACATAGCTTCCCTGTACCATCAGCCGGGATTCATCCAGGGCTTGTACCGTTGATTTTAAAAGATTTTGGTAATGAAGTGATCATTAATGCAGGTGGCGGTATTCATGGTCATCCAGAAGGTGCTAGTGCTGGCGGTAAAGCGTTCCAACAAGCTATTGATGCTGCACTAGCAGGTACTTCACTGGCTGATTATGCCGCTCAAGGACATCACGAACTTAGACAAGCTTTAGAACTTTGGGGTGGAGAACGATGAGTGTAAGTAAACAACCGATTATTTTTTGTGATTTTGATGGAACGATTACGAATTCAGATAATATTGTCGCTATTATGAAGCACTTCTCCCCTCCTGGTTATGAGAAAATTATGAATGAAGTCGTAGGAGGACAGCGCTCGATTCGTGATGGTGTAGGCAAAATGTTTGCACTACTTCCTTCTTCACAAAAGCAAGAAATTGTTGATTATGTGATGAGCACAGCGGGGATTCGTGAAGGATTTAGCGATTTTCTAGCTTTGGTTCATCGTCATCAAGTTCCTTTTTATGTGACTAGCGGTGGAATCGACTTTTTCTTAAAACCATTATTAGCACCTTTTGATATTGCAGAAGATCATATTTTCTGTAATGGTTCTGACTTTAGTGGCGAGTATATTCAGATCGTATGGACACATCCTTGTGATGAACATTGTCAAAATGATTGCGGAATGTGCAAAACAACAGTCATGCGTCAATTTTCACCGGATCAATACGAGCGTATACTGATTGGTGACAGCCTAACCGATTTTGAAGGAGCTAAGATTGCAGATCTAGTCTACTCCCGCTCTGTATTAACAGATAAATGTGTAGAATTAGGTGTAGATCATGTACCTTTCCATACGTTTCATGATATTATTTCAGATTTCGGACAAAGAATAGGAGCGATACATTCATGAGTTTTGTTAATATCCCTTTAGAGCATAAGCAAGCAACATTACAAGAGCTTAGTGGCATCAAAGAGCAATTTGCCGCAAGACATTGGTTTCCAGGTACAAGTGGTAACTTATCGCTACGTGTAGGCGATTATACGCCTGAGAACTTCCATTTCGCGATCACAGCTAGCGGAAAAGATAAATCGGTAAGTACACCATCCGACTTCTTATTCGTCGATCAAGATGGACGTCCTTGCGAGACTACAGGATTGAAGCCAAGTGCCGAGACATTGATTCATTGCGAAATTTATCGTGAAACAGGTTGCGGGGCTGTATTCCATGTGCATACTGTATTTAACAATCTAGTGAGCGAATACTTCGGTGAACAAGGCGCTGTACCAATACAAGGACTTGAATTAATCAAAGCGTTCAATATTTGGGAAGAAAATGCGGCAATTACGATTCCTGTATTACCTAACTACGCTGAAATTCCTAAAATTGCAGAGTTAGTACCGGGTGTATTGAATCAATCTATTCCAGGTATCCTTCTACGTGGACATGGTATATATGCATGGGGTAAAAATGCGTTTGAAGCAAAACGCCATCTTGAAGCATTTGAATTTATTTTCGAGTATATTTATCGTGATTTACTACTGAGAAAATAATACAGGTCTCTGGCTATTTTAGATAATCGCCGAAATGATAACAAGATCTATAAGCGAACTAATGGTATTGCTCAGTGATTTCACGAATATCAGTTGTATATTGATTCTGTTCCGTTCGGGTTTGGCACTTAGATACGGATCAGAATCGTATTTTTTCACAAATGAAGCGTTATCATTTTGGAAATATTTGAAAAAAACGTACAAAAAAGCTGACATTATAGTTAATGTCAGCTTTTTTTGTATGTAAAACACAAATAGTTGTTGCCCTTCATTACAAATACCCGTATACTGATTATAAATTAATAACAAGCAAACAGATCAACTGAGTTATCTGCATTCCTTGACTTAAATATGTTGCATTTCGTATAAGAAATACCATAATAGAAACCATCTATGGCAGTAGATGGCTTCATGTATATCTTTATTGGTATTTTTCTATCCTATGCTCTTGGCCGATCAGATGGATAAATCTTATTTTTGCGGAATAGTCAATTGGTATCCAGCTGGAAGAAGATTGTTAGCAGCAATCAACTCATCTACAGTTACACCATATTGAGCAGCGATTTCAGTAAGGCTAGCACCTTGTGGAACAACTACAGTTACGTTTGTTTTAGCTTGAGTTTCAGTAGCAGGTGTCTTAGCGGCATCTGTTTTTTCTTGTTCTGGAGCAGTTGTTGTTTCGTTAGAAGAACCGAACATTGCATTTACTTGTGCAGATACAGCAGCTTGGTAAGCAGCGTTGTCAGCACGTTTTTCTGCTTTATCTTTGTTTTTCTCATGGTTAGAATCGTTGCTTGCAGCAGATACTTGGTGTGCTCCCAAAGGTGCTACTACAGATACTGCTCCCAAACTTGCTGCTACTACTGTAGACAATAATACTTTTTGAATTTTGCTGTTCATCATTTTGTATCTCTCCTAATTGAATGTTTTATTTTGTATTACTCTGTGTTACGTGTTTATCTTGATTTTAGATCACTCTATACTCTAACTACTTTAGCTTGTTATGAATAATTATGAGGTAGTAGTCATGTATTTGTAAGTATTCAGTACTTGTTTATCAGGGCAAAAGTAACTTTACTCCTATTTCAAATAAATTGCAACCCTACTGAAATTGATTTTATTATATTTTGCAAAATTAAATGTGCACAAAGAATAGAAACATACCTAATTAGTTTAGCGCTTACATTTTTAATAAACTTTTTTCCAATTTAATATTTACTGTATATTTTTTCACATTCCGTTTACATTTCTGATTTCCTTCTCTTTTGTCCATAATATGTACACATTTTCGTATTTGTGTTACATAAAGTGACATGAAAGTTCATAATTATATAAAAATAGTTTCATATAGTTGCTTTAAATAAGGTTATTTTCTTAGATTCATCTTTTTATTCCTTCCAAAAATCCTTCTTTTTTATTTGTTAACCTACATACATTCCTTTGATAGCCTATACTTATTTGTTTATATGTTAACATTTCTCATCTATTATTCATTTTTAAGTATCACATTATGATATTACTCCTCATGTCATATATACCTCACACCTAAGTAGCTAACTATAATTTATGCTACTCTCACATTTAGTCAAACTCCTTTTTCCCAAATATAGGATAATGTATAATTATACTTTTATATGAATATTAAATCTATAATATAAATTAATTATCTTTCTTGATATCACCTGCAAAAATGTACAAAAAATGATGATTTTATAGCGAAAAAAAATTTAAAAATATTTTTTAAATATTATTTTCCCGTATGTTTTGATGTTATTTTCATTATTTTTAATCGTGACTATACTATCTTTTTCTGTATCGTGTATCTTATTATTTTAAAAATATGATGCTGTATAATTTCGTATGTACGTTATATTTTGATAGTGATTGCGTAAGTATATTTTAATACAGGACTACAATCTGAGGAGAAAACTTCTTATCGGATCATAGTTAGACCTAATATATTTGTACATATGATAAAAAGAAGGCTATCTCCTCGAATACATATCGGGAAATAGCCTTCTTTGGCTCTGACTCTATCTATATAGATAATTTTCACTTACCGTTGACGGAATTTTTGGGTATGTGCACGAGCGTCTTCTACGGTGCGTACACGATTCCGATTCCATTCTAGTAAAATACGATCAATGTATCTGAAATGAAGCTTACCAGCAAATACAGCTTCTTTGAGCGCCATTAGAATCAATTCTTCTGCATACCGATCCTGATCAATCCAACTTGAGATGGTTTCACATTCCATCGGAGATAACGGACGAGCGAATTCTTTTTCAAAAATGATAAAAAGGTTCCGTTCGTTTTCTGCTTGCTTATCGGCTTTGGACATTGGTTTAACCGGTTCTGGTAATACGTCTGAAGAATCGATACGATCTTGCTGCTCTGTCGCCAGTACAGTCCCCAGTTTCTCATACAATCCGCTTAGATCATAACGCTCATAGCGAATGCCTGTTAACGGGTCTTCTTCATCCTCAATCAAAATAAATCCTGACTTCATTAACTTCTGGATACGAGTAGCGATCAATGAAGCATCTGCTCCTGTTCGCCACTGTAGTTCTTCAAGTGTCGGGAATTCATTATTTTCAACTTGTCGAAAAGATAGAATTTGAATGAGCAACATTGCTTCCGCATCATCCAGATCTAATGCCTGATAATATTTGAGCAATGCATACGGCAAATTCGCTGTCTGCAAACCCAAAGCAAAGGCAGCACCTTTAGACCAGGACTTCCATTGTTCTCCGCCCATGTGATTCACCCTTTCTATTGCTCTACGATTAGACATCATCCTACGTAGAGACTAAGGGTATAGACGGTATAACATACGTGGGAAGGCAATCGTTTCGCGGACATGATCCAATCCACAAATCCATGCCACTGTACGTTCCAGACCTAGACCGAAGCCAGAATGCGGTACACTTCCGTATGTGCGTAGATCCAAATACCATTTATAAGCTTCTTCTGTCAGGTTATGCTCTTCAAAACGCTGTTTCATTAGTTCTGGATCGTCGATACGTTGTGATCCACCAATGATCTCTCCATATCCTTCAGGTGCGATCATATCTGCACACAATACTACTTCAGGACGTTCAGGATCAGGTTTCATATAGAATGCTTTGATATCTTTAGGATAGTTGGTGATAAATACAGGCTTGTCATACGCTTCAGCAATCGCTGTTTCGTGTGGCGCACCAAAGTCATTACCCCAAGGAATATCGAAATCTTTACCTTTTAAGAACTCAATCGCTTCGTCATAAGAGATACGTGGGAATGGTGCTTGAATATTTTCCAATTTAGAAATATCGCGCTCCAATGTTTCCAACTCTGTACGACAGTTTTTAAGAACAGATTGTACGACATATGATACAAATTGTTCTTGCACACGTAGACTTTCTTCATGATCGGTAAATGCCATTTCAGGCTCGATCATCCAGAATTCGATCAAATGACGACGTGTTTTGGATTTTTCAGCACGGAATGTAGGGCCAAATGAATATACTTTACCCAGTGCCATAGCTGCTGCTTCCATATACAACTGTCCACTTTGTGTTAGATACGCATCTTCATCAAAGTATTTGATATGGAACAATTCTGTAGAATCTTCTGCCGCAGACGGTGTCAAGATTGGTGGATCGACTTTGGTAAATCCGTTGGTGTTGAAAAATTCTTGTACCGCACGAATAATTTCAGCACGAATCACCATAACCGCACGCTGTCTATTCGAACGTAACCATAGATGACGATGATCCATTAAGAAATCTGTACCATGTTCTTTTGGTGTAATCGGATAGTTTTCAGTTAAATGAATAATTTCGATACCTGTAACAGTCATCTCATATCCAGATTTACTGCGTGGTTCTTCACGAATAATACCTGTTACATACAAAGAGCTTTCTTGTGTTAAGCTTTTCGCATCGTTCCACAATTCTTCAGACACTTCGCTTTTTACAACAACGCCTTGAATATATCCTGTACCATCACGTAATTGTAAAAACTGAATTTTACCGCTAGAGCGCTTATTGTTGATCCATGCGCCAATCGTGACAGTCTGTTCAACATGCTCATTTACTTTTTTTATAACGGTTTTGGTAGACATTTATATACTCTCCCTTTTGCTTATTGAGCAACATCAATGAAATAGGTAATGACTACAAGCGATTTTCAGCAAGAAATCAAAGCAAAAAACGACTTTGCTTTGATTTCTACTGAGAAGCTTTTATATTATCATTATTCAAATCATTTGAATAACATCCATTTACCTATTTTAAATCATTATACAATAAACATCTGCTTGTTTATAATCTAATATGTTGCTTACTTTTGAATCAACTTGTACGTATCGCGTGCAATAACAAGCTCTTCATTTGTAGGAACAACCAGTACTTCTACTTTGGAATCCGGTGTAGAAATACGACGTGGATCACCAGAACGGATTTTGTTCAATTCTGGATCCAATTTCACACCAAGATATGTTAAGTTTTCGCATACTTTTTCACGAACGATTGCAGAGTTTTCACCGATACCTGCGGTAAAGACGATAACATCTACGCCGTCCATAGCAGCTACATACGAACCGATGTATTTACGTAAACGATATTCAAACATTTCAAAAGCAAGTGTTGAATTAGCATCGCCTTCTGCCATAGCATCTGTAATTTCACGCATATCACTGCTGGAACCAGAAATCGCCATAAGTCCACTATGTTTGTTCAACATAAAGTTAACTTCACCGATACTGAGTTCTTCTTTGTTCATTACATAAGGTACGATCGCTGGATCAAGGTCACCACTACGTGTACCCATGATTAGACCTTCAAGCGGTGTCATTCCCATTGATGTATCTACAGAGATACCGTCTTTAACAGCTGTTAAGCTACCACCGTTACCGATATGGCAAGTGATTACTTTAAGCTCTTTTAACGGACGTTTAAGGTATTCAGCCGCTGCAAGACTTACATAATAATGAGACGTGCCGTGGAATCCATAACGACGTACTTTGTGTTTTTTGTAAAGTACTTTAGGAATAGCATACAAATATGCTTTTTCAGGCATCGTTTGGTGGAATGCTGTATCAAATACAACAACCTGTGGTACATCAGGCATATTCAGCTCAACCGCTTCAATCCCCATAATATGAGCAGGGTTATGAAGAGGAGCAAGATCGAATAAGCGACGAATTTCTTTTTTTACATCTTTGTCTACAAGCACAGATTCTTTAAATGATTCTGCCCCTTGTACTACGCGGTGACCTACAGCATCAATTTCGTCTACAGATTGCATAACACCATGTTTTGCATCTGTTAAGCTTTCGAGTACACGACGAATCGCAATTGTATGATCTAGAATTTCGCTTACAGTATTGTATTCTTCGCCGCCTGTAGGCTCATGAACAAGGATAGAAGAATCCATTCCGATTCGTTCTACGCGTCCTTTGGCTAGAACACTTTCGTCTGTCATGTTGTACAACTGGTATTTTAGAGAAGAACTACCTGCATTAATTACGAGTACTTTCATATCCGGTCACCATCCTTGTCATACTTGAAGAATCCTTCGCCTGTTTTCACGCCAAGACTACCTGCACGAACCATTTTTTTCAAAATGATCGCTGGACGATATTTCAACTCTCCGTATTCGCGGAACATACGCTCAAGTGCTGCATTTACTGAATCTAGTCCGAAACGGTCAGCCATTTCAAGCGGGCCATATTGGAATTGGTAACCAATGCGCATCGAATCATCGATATCTTCAGCAGAAGCTACCCCTTCTTCAAGTACATGCAATGCTTCATTGATCAATAAACAAATAATACGGCTTGTTACAAATCCAGGAGATTCGTAAACCATGATTCCGCGTTTGTTTACTGTTTGCTCAATAAAGTTTTTTGTCACTTCAAACGTTTGATCGGATGTACGAAGACCACGAATGATTTCTACAAGATCAATTTTGGATACTGGATAAATAAAGTGCATTCCAATAACACGTTCTGGGTACATCGTTGAACTTGCAAGTTCTGTTAAGCTCAGTGTAGATGTGTTACTTGCTAGAATAACGCTGCTTGGACATACTTGGTCCAATTGAGCAAATACTTCTTTTTTCGCTTCTGGATCTTCACTGATTGTTTCAATAACAAGTTCACATGTACCCAGGTCTGCAAAATGAGTCACTTTAGTGATTTTGGACAAAATCAATTTTTTCTCTGCTTGAGTTAATGCCCATTTTTCCATTTGCTTGTCTAGACTTGTCTCAATCATATCCCAAGCATGGTTCAGCTTGTCCTGTGTTTTCTCAACAAGTAATACCTCGATGCCTTTTTTAGCAAGCATTTCAGAAATACCTTGTCCCATTGTACCGCCGCCGATAACGCCGACTTTTTTAAAATTCATGGTTTCTTTCCACCCTTCCAATATTCATAAAGTGTACAGACTATATATGCTCAGCCTATATCCTTTGAAGCCTTCTATTTGTTGTTGTGTCTTCTCTAGCTTGTCTTTATACAAAATACATAGATACTTCAAAATCAATCTTGTGTACTTGCGTATTGAAGCTGAAAAAATCAAAACATAATGTCAGGCTTTGATATACTCTCCAACATCTAATAATAGCGTAGCGCAGGCAAAAAGTAAAAAAAAAGTACCAGCATTTTAAATTATGCTGGTACATTTGAACTTTTATTGAACTGTTGTCGAAATTGTTCGCCGGATAACACTTCTTCTTTTAACAAAATGTCTAAAGATGTGTCAAAAATAAGGCGACGACTATCTAGAATTTCTTTGGTACGTCTGGTTAAATCTTCTAAAATTGCATTATTTTCTTTCATAATTTGTTCTTTAGGAACCATATTCATACTGACGATGCCAAGCTTGGTAAGACCGGATTCCATCATTGTCTGAACAATATTGAGCGCTTGATCGAAATCGCCTCTAGAACCTGTACTGCGTCCTTCATAATACATTTCTTCAGCAGCAGCTCCGCCGAGAGCAATCATAATTTGCTCTTCCAAAAATGGCTTCGTATACAAGTATTGCTCTTGTGCAGGGTTGTGACGTACATAACCTAGTGCTTGTCCACGTGGACTAAGTGCGACTTGCCCTACACTACCCGGACGAACTACTTCTGCCATAATCGCATGTCCTAGTTCATGAATCGCTACACGACGTTTTTCTTCAATACTGGATTCACGATCTGTTTTTTCACCCATCATAACTTTATCAATCGCCATCGATAAATGACTTTGTAAAATATGATCTGCATTTTGACGCATCGCATAAATAGCGCCTTCATTCATTACACTTTCCAATTGAGCACCAGAGAAACCATACGCTTCTTCTGCTAATTTATCTAGATCGGTTTCTTTTGCAAGCGGTTTGTTCGCTGCATGAAGTTCCAAAATGTGTTTACGACCTTTTTTATCAGGTAGATCCACTTGAATATGACGATCAAAACGACCTGGACGTAATAATGCACTATCCAGCATTTCTTTACGGTTAGTAGCAGCAATAATCAAAATACGTGGTGCTTCATTGCTATAAATTCCATCCATTTCAGTCAACAACTGATTCAGCGTCTGATCATACTCTCGTTGTTGTCCACCTTCACGTTTACCACCAATAACATCTATTTCATCGATAAAAATAATCGCGCTTTGCTTATTTTCTTTGGCAGCACGTGTACGAGCATCTTTGAACAAATCACGAATACGTCCTGCACCAACACCAACATACATTTCTACAAATTCACTACCAGATGCACTGACAAATACAGAATCAGTATAATGAGCAGCAGCTTTTGCCATCAATGTTTTACCTGTCCCCGGAGGACCTGTAAGCAGTATTCCTTTTAACGGACGAATTCCGAATTTGTTCATTTCATCATGACGTACTAGAAAATCAAGAGCTTCACGTAATTCACGCTTCGCATTATCCTGACCACCAATTTGTTCAAATGTTAATTTAAGCGGGCCATTTTTTTTACGTTTACGTTCTTGCGCAGCACCAACAGCTAAGCCACCACGCATTTGCATCACCAAGAATGTTCCACCTACTAGAGCAGCAATCAACAACAATGGTAAAATATTATATCCTACAAAAATAAGAAAAATTAACAAGACCGGCACAAATCCAACAACAATCTCTTTTGTCCATTTTGGCATTAGGCGCTTCCTCCTGTGACTTGAGAATTACGTGGCAAGATCAGGAATTTGCTTCCCTTCCCATTGCTCAAAGATACGTATACGTTACGTTCATCCATTTCTGCTTTAACTTGAATATTTTTATTTTGTTGCATGATACTTTCAACAGTTTCCGGAATTTCAGTATATTTTTGTGTAGCCATTGCTTGAGAAACAGAGAACATTGCATTTTCCCATACTTTGTCGAGTTCTGTATTCGAGTGATCTGTTACTTCTAATTGGAGTGTACGTGTACCCCAGATATCGGTTCCTTGCTTATTCAAAGTCTGTACCAAACCACCTAAATCTGCAGAAGGAGCAAGATCGAGTTTCAACATGACTTCTTTTGGGTTAATACTAATATGAGAGGCATTTACCCCAGGATAGTTCTGTACAATTTTCGTAAGTGGACTGTAGAGAGTCAACTGACGATACGTAAACCATCCACCAAATAATACAGTGGCAGATACGATGACTGTTATAAAAATAGGCATGACACGGAGTTTCATATACGTCCTCCTTTAATGTAGTAAACACGGTGTACATAACAACATATATTTTACTTCGGTATTTTAGCGCCTATCGGTAACAGTAAATAGATAGGTTTTTTGGTGTGTTTACAATTATTCATCTATATATAGTATATCATACGTGTTTTTTGATTTCTAATACCGCTACTTTTAGATACCAGAGTAGCGGTATTTTCATTTATCTATTCCTTTCTTAGTATAATTTAAATCGGCTCTAACAAAACCCCTACCCTTTGTCGATAATGCCTTTATAATCTTGTCACATTTTGTCTTTATTTTAGATAATGCACAAAATGTAAACGTTATATTATTTTGAAAATGACTAGTATGGAGGTTAGATAATGCGCCTATGGTTTAAGTATCCCCCTATTTTGTTGGCAGTAGCTCTTTTTATGTTTATGGCAGGTTGTTCTGCAACTTCATCTGTAAGTCCTAATTCCTCAACTTCTACTGCATCTACTTCCACTACTACTGAAGCAACACCCACAACTACGACTAACACAACTACAACAGGAAAAGTCACTATTGGAGTATCTATCCCAGATATGAATGACCGTTTTATCAGTTATGTAGCAGCCGGCATGGAAAGTTATGCCAAAAAACATCCTGATGTGAATGTGATTTATGCTGATGCCAAAAATGATGCTTCTACTCAACTTCAACAAATCAAAGAATTTATTGCGCAAGATGTCAGAGCTATTGCTTTTCTACCGATGGACCCCTCGATTTCAAAAACGATTGTTGATCTAGCCAATCAAGCGAATATCCCGATTGTAGCCGTCAATCGTACTTTCAAAGAATTAGATACTCTCACTTCTTATGTAGGTTCAGATTCATTAACCGCTGGTAAGCTTCAAATGAATGAAGTCGCCAAACTTTTGGGCGGAAAAGGTAATATTGCTATTATGGATGGCGATATGGGTAGTGATGCACAGGTTAACCGCACCCAGGGAAATAAAGACGTTATCGCTAAATATCCTAATATGAAAATTGTTTTTGAAGAAACAGCGAATTATGATCGCGCTAAAAGTATGGCACTAATGGCCAAATGGTTAGCATCCGGTCAACAAATTGATGCGGTTGTTGCCAATAATGATGAAATGATTATTGGGGCTATTCTTGCAACTCAAATGGATGGAAAAGATCAAAATATTGTATTTGCAGGTGTAGATGGTACGATGGATGCTTTGAATTTTATGAAAGCTAATAAATTAAAAGTTACCGTTTTTCAAAATGCATCAGCTCAAGGTAGTCAAGGTCTTCAAACAGCAATAGAAGCTGCTAATGGTAAACAAGTTCCTAAAGAAATCAGCATTCCTTATGAACTGATTACCCCAGCTAATGAAGAAAAGTATATAGCGAAATGGAAATAAGTATATATGAAGGAGTGGTCTGCGATGCGTCTATCTATCCTGCATAAGCTTTTAGCTGGATTTCTTGCCATTGCTCTTATTGCTGGCTGTGCGGGAGTGATCTATATTATGTCTCTTCAACAAATTCAGCAATCGATGAGTACAATTTTGGATCGTTATGTCACTCTAAAATCACAAGCAGATAATTTAAAATTTTATGCTACTACTCAAAATGGATATATGCAGACCTATATGCTGAGTCGCGATTCGTACTATGGTTCTCAATTATTAAGTACGAATGATCAGACGACCAAACTTTTGAATGAGATGAAAAGCTTAGTCGTCTCCAAAGAAGATACCGCTCAATTAGATTATATGCTGAAAATGAACGAGTATTACAAAACCCACGCCCAAGAACTGTTCAACCTGCCTCCTGCTCAAGTGGATCAATCTTATCTTGATGTGATTACCAGTGTTATTCCTGTAGGAAGTATTATTGTTAAGTTTGCTCAACAATTTTCGGATCAACAAGATGCTTTGATGACGGCTGCCAAAGATGAAAATACACAAAAAATAGCACATGTTCGCCAGCTAGCTATCGCAATCAGCATCATTAACTTCGCATTAGCGATTATTATTGGCATCTTTATTTCACGTCTTATCTCCAAACCATTACAAAAATTAAGTAAAGCAGCCAAATCTATTTCTACAGGGGATCTCAATATTGAAGATGTAAATGTTAAGCAAAAAGATGAATTAGGGGAGTTAGCTATTTCCTTTAATAGTATGAAAAATAACTTGCGTCATCTTGTTCATGAAATTAATGATAATGCTTCACAGGTTATTACAATTTCTAAAGATGTTGCTAGTGGTACGTCTGAAACAGGTAAAGCTGCTGAACACGTTGCAGACATTATGTCTGATCTATCTAGCAGTACACAGGATCAAGTTAAAATTGTAGAAGGTGGATTACAAACTGTCTATGATGTTAATAAGGATATTCAGCAGATTGATCAAAGTAGCCAGCAAGCGATGAGCGTTGCGCAACAAGCACAAAGTCAAGCGCTACTCGGTAATCAAGAAATAGTACATGTTATGAACCAAATGGATCAAATTCATCAACGTATGAGTAAATTGGAAGTGATTATTTCTTCGTTAAACAAACGCTCTGGAGAAATTGAAGAAATCAATAATGCAATTTCTTCGATTGCAGCTCAGACGGGTCTTCTTTCTCTCAATGCAGCAATTGAAGCTGCACGTGCAGGTGAACACGGACGTGGATTTGCTGTAGTTACTTCCGAAATCCGTAAACTTTCTAACGAAACCAATGAATCCGTAGATCGGGTGAGAGCACTTGTCAATGCTATTCAAAGTGAAACAAAAGGTGCTACCAAATCGGTGGAAAACATGGTTAAAGAAGTAAGTCAAGGTATTGCTGCGGCTCATTCTGTAGGTAATTTGTTTAATACCATTAAATCTCTAACCGATCATACCACTTCTGAAATTAAAGAAGTGACTGATTCTATCCATCATTTATCGGAACATTCACAGAAGATTGTCAAATCTATGGAAAATATCTCAAGCTTGACCGATCATGTTGCTTCTAACACTGAAAGCGTAAGTGCAGCTACAGAAGAACAATTAGCTTTCTTGGAAGAAAGTACAGCTCATACCGCTACACTTCATTCTATGGCTGAGAAATTACAAAATACGGTACTGCAATTCCGTTTATAATCTATGCTTAATTAACAAAAAAGCATGATCTTTGGATTCAGTATATGAATTCCTTAGATCATGCTTTTTTATATGGTTTGAGCTTGATGATGTTATTCTTGCCCTGTTCCTTTTAAAGTTGCAGGCAATTCCATAGGTCCACCTAATTTGGTTCCATCACGGAAATTGTAGAAAAGATAATAATAACGTTCATTCAGTTTGGCAAAAACTTGCCATGCATATTTTCCATTATATGAGCCAGGTACAATTCGTACAGCTTCTGCTCCAGGCAAATCTTTTTGCAAAAGATCGGTGGCGGCTTGATAGGATACTGTACCTGCTGTTTTCTCAACATGCACTGCATTAGCTCCTTCTGCTACCGAACCGTCTATATTAAATTTGACCCAGACCATTAGATCTTCTTGTGCTGTATTTTTACCTTCTACAACCCAATACGTTGAACTATCTGTCCAGACGGAATTGAACGTACGCGTCACAGATACAATATCCGCTTTTTCCTGTGCGCTGTTAATAGCCAGTTGTTCTTTACTCCATGGCTTTGCCATTACATGCACATAAAATTGATTTACACCTAAAATCAGCAATCCTACTACAACGATAATGATTGCAATCCACTTGCCACTTCCCAAATTTCGCAAAACACGCCATCCTTTCCTGTCGACTTCCAGTTAGCGTTTAAGCAAACCTTCAAAAGCACTTTGGGCTTCATGACGAATTTTTTCTTCATCCAATGTTAATGATATACCGTCTTTGATCAATTGCTTACCGTCTACCCAGACATGCAATACATCTTTAGCAGATGCAGAATAGATTGTATGTGAAATAAAATCAGTACGTGGTAAGAAATGCGGTTGATCTACATTAAGTGCTGTAATATCAGCTTTCATTCCTACAGCGAATGTACCTACATCATTCAAAAATACAGATCTTGCACCGTATTCAGTACCCATTTTCAATGCTTCTAATGCAGGCACAGCTGTTGGATCGCCGGATACTCCTTTATGAATAAGAGCAGCCAAACGCATTTCTTCAAACATATCCAGATTGTTATTACTTGCCGGGCCATCTGTTCCCAAAGACACAACAACGCCTGCACGCAACAGATCAGGTACACGTGCTACACCACTTGCTAATTTGAGGTTACTACCCGGGTTATGAGAAATCGCTACTTTATTCTCAGCAAGCACTTCGATCTCTTCATCATTCAAATGAACAGCATGCGCTAACAATGCTGGACGAGTGAAAAATCCTAATTTCTCCAAATGAGCTACAGGACGTAATCCATAATCTGTAACGTTTAATTGAACTTCTGCTAGTGTCTCAGACATATGTGTATGCAGCGGCAAATCCAAATCATGAGCTGCTTGTACAAATTGTTCGATGTATGCAGGTGGACAAGTATACGGTGCATGTGGAGACATCATCGTTGTAATACGTCCATTCGCTTGACCATGCCAATCACGTGCAAAGTCGATTGATTGTTTTAGCTTTTGCTTTTGTTCTTCTTCTGAACACAAGCCGATTACACCACGCATCAATACTGCACGCATACCCGATTGTTCTACCACTTCGGCTACACGTTCTGAGCGATCATACATATCGAGGAATGTAGTTGTACCGCCTTTTAACATTTCTAATACAGACAGAGCAGTTCCCCAGTACACATCGTCACTTGTAAATTTCGCTTCCATCGGCCACATTTTTTCTTGTAACCATACTTGTAGAGCAAGATCATCTCCATATCCACGTAACAACGACATCGCTGCATGACCATGACTGTTGACTAGACCCGGAATAAAGAACAAATGATTGCCATCCACTACGGTTGTGTCTTCTTCGATCACAGGTTCTTCTTCTCCAAGATACGTAATCCATCCATCTTCAATCACCATATGTCCAAAAAGCATTGATTTCTCTTCGCTCATTACAGCAAACATACCGTTTTTGATGACCCATTTGTTCGAGGTGTTATTCATTAGTTTCATGTTCCTTTCCATCTTCCAGATAATAGGCAAGGCTTAATAAATCCGTTGTAAAATCAGCAGTATGCACACGAATATGCGGTGGAGCTTTCAAAATAATCGGTGCAAAGTTCAAAATAGCCTCGACCCCTGCTTCAATTAACTGATCTGCTACACGCTGTGCTTCAACATTAGGCACTGTAACAATTCCGATACGAATACTTCTCGCTTTGACTGTAATTCCAAGTTCATCAATAGGCTGTACGACTAATGTATTGATTAAAGAGCCTACTTTCGAATCGTTGGAATCAAACACAGCTACGATTTTCATTGTTTCTTTTAGATACATATTATAGTTAGAAAGGGCATGCCCTAGATTACCAGCGCCTACAAGTGCCACATTGATTTGTTGATCTAATTTTAAAATATGACGTATTTTCTCAATCAAATACGATACATCATAACCGATCCCTTTACGTCCAAAATCTCCAAAATAAGCTAAATCTTTGCGAATTTGTGCTGGATTCAAGTCTAATTTTTGTCCCAGTTCTTGCGAAGACACTGTAGGAACTTCACGTGTGTGAAGTTCGTTCAGATATCTAAGGTATACAGGTAGTCTTCGCACGACTGCTTCTGATATTTTGTCGGATTTCATGCTTGCTCCCCCTCTTGATTTACAGTTTCCTTTTCAGGTTCGGCCTGGCTAAGCCATTCTGTAATACGGGGTACCATCTGCTCTGTCGGCATATGTTCCATTTTGGGACCGGGCAATGAATATAGAAAATGCTTGCCATAATAGGACTCGATCACACGAGTGTCATAGACAATAACGATTCCCCGATCACTAGATGTCCGTACTAATCTACCAAAACCTTGTTTGAAACGGATAACTGCTTGCGGTACAGATAATTTCATAAATGGATTTTTCTTTTCTTTTTTCAGCCGTTCACTTTTGGCTTCAAGCAGTGGATGATTAGGCGGTTGAAAAGGTAAACGTACGATCGCCAGACAGGTTAACGCTTCGCCTGGAATATCGACCCCTTCCCAGAAGCTACTTGTACCCAGTAACACCGAAGCGGAACGCTCTTGGAATCTTCGAGTGAGCTTGGTACGACTTCCTCCATCGACCCCTTGTCCAAATACTGCAATATCGCTATGTGATAACTTCTCTTTCAATGGCTCATACACCTGCTTGAGCATCCGATAAGAGGTAAATAACACCATCATTCGTCCATTGGTCGCTTTGGCAGTCTCCGCTAATGAGTTCGCTAACGTATCTACAAAGAACGCATCACCAACACTGCCTTTGACACTTGGAAAATCGCGCGGAATTAACAACAGCGATTGCTCACGATAATTGAAAGGTGAAGATAACTGTTCAGTCATCAATCGACCTTCTTTTTCCGCTTCTACAAGCCCTAACTGTTCAATCATATATTGAAATTTCTTTTCTATTGATAAAGTAGCTGATGTCAAAATAATACTTTTCTTTTTATCAAAAAAGTACTCTTTCAATTGCTTGCTCACATCAACCGGTACAGCATACATCTGTAAAGACTTGCTACGGTAATTCCCATTAGCTTCATACCAGTAGACTGTATCTGTACTTTCCAGCTTCACAAATTGACGCAGATCATCTCGTACCACTGTTAAGTCTTTGAATAGACCCGACACATCTGTTACCAGACTATCTGTGCCTAACTGCTCATCGCTGTCTTTGATCTGATTCATCACTTGCTCGCCTTTACGAATCAACTGACTAAGGCCGATATGAATCTGATTCTCAAGCTCTGTAATCACATTCCATTCGGTCGGTTGCTTTTCCGGTAAAAGTCGAAGCGTGAACTGCCCGGCTTCACCAGGAGCGGCATCACTACGCTGAGGTAACAAAGCAAATAGTAACTCACTTAATTTATCCCAGTTTTCTTTGACATCTACAATTTCAGGATATAGATTATCAATCGCTATCGCCCAATCCATACCACGTTCATTGCCAGAAGAACCTAATTGTTGACGCAAAATCGCTAACTGACCATTTTTGCTGTCTTTGAACAATCTTAACAGTGGATGAACCAATGTGAAATATTTCATATGCATACCCAAGTGCTTACCTGCAACATCTTCTAGATGATGTGCTTCATCAATAACCAAGCGATCATAAGCAGGTAACAATTGATGCCCTGCTTTGACATCGGTAAATAATTTCGAGTGATTGGTAATGACTACATCTGCTGTACCTGCTTCATGCTTCGCACGATGGTAAAAACATTTGCGGAACCATGGACATGCACGACCCAGACAAGAATCGGTATCACTGGCTACCGTTTCCCAGAAGTCAGCACCACGATTACCCATATTGAGTTCTTCATCATCGCCAGTTTCTGTCGCATTTAACCAGACAATCATTTGAGCTGCAATCAATACATCTTCTTTAGGGCTTTGAAATTCTTTTGTATTTATTTTATGCTCAAATTTGCGCAGACACAAATAATGCTGGCGTCCTTTGAATACGGCAGCACGAAATGCAAATGGAACAACTTGAGTCAATAATGGAATATCGCGTTCTCGCAACTGTTCTTGCAAGTTAATCGTATGCGTACTTACCATGACACGATCGTTTTCTTTGACACTATGATAAATCGAAGGTAATAAGTACCCTAGCGATTTGCCTGTTCCTGTTCCTGCTTCGATCAATAGATGCTTATCATCGGTCATCGCTTTGATCACTTCTTCAAACATACGATTCTGCGGTTCCCGTTCTTCATAGTTAGGAAGCAGATTACGTAAGTTTTGTTTCACTTGCTCTAAAAATTCATCAAATGAAACATCTGCAAGTGGCATATTACCTCGCTCTTCATGAGCCGGCAAAATTTCATTCCAATCGCCTACTTTTAACGCCAATTGACGGAAAAAGCGATGTTCGTCCAAATCTTGAATCGGCTGTGCTTCTTTCTCCATCCGCACGCCATCAAAATACCAACCGAGATCACTATCCTGATTATCAAATAATTCAGATAAACGCTGGACTGTAATTAATGGTAGATCATTTAACTCTTCCAAGCACTTTAGAAATACATGAGCAGTCGCTAACGCATCACTATCTGCTTGATGAGGACGATCATGAACGAATCCCAAGTCTTTACTTACCATGCTTAACTGGTAGCTCGATAGATTCGGGAAAAAGATACGTAACAGATCCATCGTATCCAGCACTCGACCTGTAAATGCCAAATATCCAGTCTGATCCAAAGCGCGTTGCAAAAATCCTAAATCAAAACCGACATTGTGCCCGACAAGCACAGCATCTTCTAATAGAGGAATCATCTCCAAAATAACATCGTCTAACTCTGGAGCGTTCTCTACATCTTCATTTTTAATTCCTGTTAAACCTTCTATAAAAGGAGGAATCGGCACTCCCGGCTTCACCATAGAAGAATATACAGTAGAAATACTTAAATCATGATCTATAATGGCAAGCCCAACTTGAATAATATCATCGGTGGACTGAGTACCTGTGGTCTCAAAATCCAGTACGGCAAATTTCATGGATGTCTAAATCCTCTCCTTGCTGTCGTCTCAACCTGATGTCGAAATGTTCACCTATCAGCATACCAGAAGAAGACCGTTTTGAAAATCAAAGGGTGGGGAGTTATTCAAATTTCAGCTTTTTTATGGGAGGCGCTGCGTGGAGAAAATCGTTCTTGTCGTCGCTTGTTGCAAATGAATCCTTTGAATGACTGCTTCGCAATCAGGATTCGTTTACAAAGGCGAGCGCTTCGCTCTTTCAGAACGATTTTCTCCTCTCCTCTGTTGTAGGTAGATAAGCATAATGTTGAATAACTATTTAGAAAGTAGCAGGAAATGAGGAATAGATATAGAGTTACATAAAATATCATACAGCTTTAAATTGTGTAAATTTTAATTTACCCATATTGAGTAGCATCTGTTATATTAGTAAAGGATTTCAATATAATTATAAATGGAGGGAATTTAAGTAAAATGAGAAAGTTTATGATGATGTTTTTGGTTTTGGTGGTGACATTAATGGGGTCAGCGCCTGCTACGCTTTTTGCAAGTGAGGAAGGAACAAGTAATTTGGTAGCAAGTAAAGAAAGTCAGGATTTAAGTTTCTTAAATTTATTTCTTTATGGAGACTATAATATGACATTAAAACAAGGAGAACCTTTTATTGAAGAAGGTTGGAGTGTAGCAGACAGTGTATATAGTGAAAATGAGTTAAAAATAGATATTACATATACATTAAATTCTGTTCCAGTAAATCAAATTGATACTAATATACCTGGAATATACGTAATCACATATATTGCAGAGAATCCAGCCGGAAAACGTTCTTATCCTCAACAACGTACTATTGATGTTGTTGCTACTGAAAAACAGAAAGATCTTGATCAGCTAAATATCCGTGGTGCTTTAGGTATGGCATATCATAATAGTTCTGTCTATGTTGCACAAGGCAGTTCAGGAATATCAAAAGTCGAATTAAGCTCTGGAACAGTTACTTCTATCGTGTACGGTGGATACTATGCCGATAATGTTGTTACTGTTGCTTTCAATCAAGCTGGCGACCTATTTTATACTTTAGAAAACAAGTCAATCATCAACAAGATAGATGCTCAATATTTACAGGATGCTGCGTTAACTCCAGAACAATTTAAGAAATATAGTTCACTTTATTTAGACCTTAGTGACAAAGCATCTGACGGTAATGATCCTATAAAAAATATTTCTAATATTGCATTCAATTCTCAAGATCAGCTTTACATTGCTGTTCCGCTTGATTTTTTTGACACTACTCTGTATAGATGGAATTCAAATGATCAATTGTTGGAAAGAGTCACACAAGAAGACCTTGAAGATTTACAAGTGATGACATTCGACGAAAATGATAATCTATTCTTTAAAGCTAATTTATATAAACCAGATTTTTCAGACCGTGGATTTTTCAAAATTTCTGCCAATGAATTAAAAAACTTACCAGTAGCTGATACATCTTTCAAATCATATCTCGAAATTAATACAATGAATATTAATTCAGACGGCATCGTTTTTTTACCTGATGGTCGAGGTTATTATAGTGAAAATGGTAAAATAAAAGCAATTTTTCCTCGCTCCGCACCTTTAATTGTCTTAAAAGGAAATTATAATCCTGTTCTTTTTGCTGGAGATACTTATATTGAAGAAGGAGTAACAGTACAAGATGCTACCTATTCTAAACTGGATGTAAAAGTCACTTATACTTTAGATAGTAAAGCTATATCTTCTATAAATACGTCTATTCCAAGCGAGTACACGGTTCATTATAATGTGACCAATCCTGCAAATATCTCAGCGCTAGAAGTAACAAGAAGAGTAACTGTCAAACCTCTTCCTTTAATTATAGAAGGATTAGATATTCGCAAGATAGCAACTATGACTGCTTGGAAAGATCACTTATATATTGCAGATTTTCAAAAAGGATTTTATGAGGTTATTAAAACCAGTACTGGTTACAAAAGATCGTTGCTTGCTGCAACGCCTCTGGCAAATGCTGTGGCTGTAGATCAACAAGGAAATTTATTTTTCTCAATGAATGCTTATCATTATATTTTTAAATTAGATGCTCAATATTTAAATCGCTCAACCCCATTAACTCAAGAAGAGCTCTTAACATTAAGTCAACCTTATTATCATTTTACAGATACAGGAGCAGTTTTTATAGATGGGTTAGCTTTTGACCATCAAAATCAGTTGTATATGTCTGTAACTAAAAATAAGACGAGTCAAATTTTGAAAATGGATGGTTCTACTGCTACTACTCCGACATTAGTAATTGATTACCCTAGTCGCACAAATGATATTGATATAAGTCCTGCTGGAAATTTATATATTAATGCAGATAATAGAAATGTATTTCAAGCAAAATCTTCATTATTAAAAAACTTACCTCTTGATATTAATGATTTAGTAGATATGGGAAGAAATGATAATAATAACACCATTGTTTTCTTACCTGATGGTACTGCTTATGGAAGTAGTATTCAGCGCAGTGTAACTGGAGAACAAGTTATTCAAAAACTAGACTTTACAGATCCTAAGCAAACTGTAGATGCTACGGGTATTACACTTAATACTTCTACACTTACAATCAATAAAAAAGATCAACCTATAACTCTTCAAGCAACAGTTGCTCCTGTTAACGCAACTCAAGCGGATATCACTTGGATGAGTAGCAATGAGAAAGTCGCACTGGTGAAAAATGGAGTGGTTACACCTATCGCTAAAGGAACTACAATCATTACAGCAACGACTGTAGATGGCAATTTTAAAGCAACTGCAACAGTGAACGTCAAAGAATCTGATGATAAAAATAACAATTCATCGAATACAAATGGTCATTCTAATGTAGCAACCAATACTGGTAAATCAACTGTACTATCTGCTAATAATATAAGTAGCACAACACAAATATCTTCAGCAAATGGACAGCCGCAATCCAGTATTTTATTTTCTACAGACAAATTACAAACAGAAATTAATAAATTACAAGCAAACAATCAAAAAACAGCAACTATTACTATTCCAAACACTGCTAATTCATTGAAAATGACGATGCCACAAACAGCTATAAACAGTCTAAATCAAGCTAATATGAACTTGGACTTTAATACAGAACATGTTCAATTGGCTATTCCAACAGCATCATTACAATCGTTGAAAAACGATTTGCAATTTCAAGTCTTTCCTTTAACTTCTTCTACCGATCAAAATGCTGTGAAGTTACGTGCACAACAACAATCACTTGTTAAAAATGTATCCAAAGATGGAAATATCACAGTCGTTGGTACACCGATGAATATTGAAACGAATTTGCAGAATCAGTCAGTAGATCTGGTTATGCCTGTAGATGCTAACGCTATTCCTCAAAATGCGATTGCTAAAACAGCATGGTTACAACAACTTCGCATTTTTGTAGAACATAGCAATGGAGAGCATGAGTTAATTCAACCGACTGTAGTTAATGAAGCTAACGGTCAGACAGGTTTGAAATTTACAGTGACTGCGTTTAGCACATTTACGATTTTGGATATACCCTCTCCAAAATTGGAAGCAACAACTCCAGTACCAGCTAACCCATCAACAGTTAGCCAGAATGTGTATCAAGCGTATATTCAAGGATATAGCGATCAAACATTCCGTCCAAATCAAAAAGTGACGCGTGCTGAAATGGCTTCTATGCTATCTCGATTAAGTACACACTCTACATCTGATGCAACTACAACGCATTACTCAGATGTTCCAAGTTCTCTGTGGGCATACAAAGCGATTCAAGATGTTCAAACCAATGGCTTAATGAGTGGACTGCCTGATGGTACATTTAAGCCAAATAAAGCGATTACACGTGCTGAGATGGCAACGATCATTAGCCGCTGGCAAAAACTAAGCGGTACAGGAACATCAAATGCGACAGATATTCAAAACAACTGGGCTGTTTCTGATATTAAACGAGTAACTCAAGCTGGATTTATGCAAGGTTTAACGCCAACAACGTTTAAACCCAACCAACCACTCACTCGTGCTGAAGCTGTAACCACTCTTAACCGAATTCTCAAATTAGATAAAACTCAACCATCAACAACCCAATGGACTGACGTGCCATCCACCCACTGGGCAAAAGCAGATATTATAGCCGCTTCATCTAACTACACCACTGCTAATTAATAGGTATCATATAAAAAAAGAAGAAGTATCCTCACAAGGATACTTCTTCTTTTTGCATTATCTACAGCATTCATTTCTATAACTTCCAAACAAAAGAACCTAGTCACTTACCCACTAGATCCTCTCACTAATACAATCCTTCATCCTTCAATGTATAAAATGTTCTCCTGCCAAGAATGTCCTGGCAAGCCAACTTGAATAAAATCTTTGGATAGCGTAGTAGATACCTCCTCTAGCGAAGGGAATGGAAATTGTTCTGAAAGAGCGAAGCGATCGCCTTTTTACTATAATCCCTACCGCTATGCGGTATATTCAAGGGATTCTAGTAAACCAGCGACGACAAGAACAATTCCATTCCCGAAGCGAGGTACCTACCAACCCACTTTTATTCAAACCTCATTCTCACATGATGGTTGCGTGTACTTCTTTATGAGCTTCCATAACAGGTTTATTCGTTTCATCTACAAATACAACCGTTGGGCGGTGAGTCGCTAATTCTTCAGAACTCATCATCGCATACGAGATAATAATCACAGTGTCTCCCGGCTGTACTAGGCGTGCTGCTGCTCCGTTCAAGCACACTACACCACTGCCACGTTCACCAACGATAACATACGTTTCTAAGCGAGCACCGTTGTTGTTATTAACGATTTGTACTTTTTCATTTTCAAGCAAATCTGCTGCATCCATCAAATCTTCATCTATCGTAATACTACCTACATAATTCAGATTAGCTTCAGTTACAGTAGCGCGGTGAATCTTGGATTTCATCATCGTTCTATACATGTAAGGCAACACCTTTCGTTTCCAAAATAACATTATCGATCAGACGCGTACGTCCAAATTTCACAGCTAGTGCAATAATCACTTCATGATCCAATGTAGCTAAAACGGTATCTTCTGCTAATGATTCTAATCGTGGAAAACTTAAAATGTCTGCATAATCGATTTCAGCAATATCGGACTGACCGATTGAGGTACGTAGAAATGCTCGTACTTGACCTGCTGTCATCCCTTCTTGCTCACGCATTTGTTGCTGTACCAGATGCAAAGAACGTGAAAGTACTAATGCTTGCTCCCGTTCTTCACGAGATAGGTACACGTTACGAGAACTAAGCGCTAGACCATCTTGTTCACGTACAATAGGGCAAGGAACAATTTCAATATCCATATTCAAATCAGTCACCATTTGACGAAGCACAGCGACTTGCTGTGCATCTTTGGTACCGAAGAAGGCATAATCTGGTTTCACAATATTAAAAAGTTTGGTCACTACTGTAGATACACCATCAAAATGACCGGGACGTGAAGCACCACATAGGGTATCGGTAAGATCTGCTACAGTAACATGCGTTTTGATCGGTGTAGGATACATATCTTCTACACCAGGCATAAATACCAAATCGACTCCATTTTTTTCAGCTAAGGCTAGATCACGTTTTTCATCGCGAGGATAACGTTCGAAATCTTCATTCGGTCCAAATTGAATCGGATTAACAAAAATACTGATTGCTACAATATCGCTCATTTCAGTTGCTTTTTGCATAAGGCTTGCATGTCCATCATGCAAAAATCCCATCGTGGGAACAAGTCCAACTGTTGCTTCATGATCTATAGTAGAACGCTGTTCGCGTAATTGTTTGACTTCTGCTCTCATTTCGGTGATGCTACGTACAACTTTCACGATTGAGTCTCCACCTTCCGTTTGGCTCCATATAACGATCCCAAAGCTTCTTGATCTCCACTGAATACATGCTGTTCAGCTGGAAATGCACCGCTTCTTACTTCATTAACGTACTCTTGCAAAGCAGCACGAATCGTATTCCCTACATCTGCATACGTTTTGACAAACCGTTTTTCACGATAAGACGATGTGTATTTCACCGCATCATGAAAAACAAGCACTTGACCATCACAGCCACGCCCTGCTCCAATACCGATCGTTGGAATCGATAATTGTTGGCTAATTGTGGTAGCTGCTTCTTCGGTAACCAATTCCAATACAATTCCGAATGCGCCTGCCGCTTCTAATGCAAGTGCATCATCCAATAAACGTTGTGCATCTTTTTCGTCTTTCCCTTGAATCCGGTATCCACCAATTTGGTGTACAGACTGTGGAGTTAGACCGATATGCGCAATCACAGGTACCCCTGCTTGCACAATAGCTTTGACCGTATCTGCAATCTCTGCGCCACCTTCAAGCTTAATCGCATGCGCATGACCTTCTTGCATTAATCGACGCACACTTTTCAGTGTCTCATCGATACTTCCGTGATACGTCATAAAAGGCAGATCAGCTACAATAAACGTTGATCCCGCACCGCGAGCAACTGCACGCGAATGGTATACAATATCATCTATAGTGACAGGAATCGTCGAATCATATCCAAGCACGACATTACCTAACGAATCTCCAATGAGCAACATATCTACGCCTGCTTCTTCAGCAAGCTGAGCGGTTGGATAATCGTAGGCTGTAATCATCGTAATTGGATGACCTTCCTGTTTCATTTTTTTCATTTTCAAAATATTAAGCGGCATTTTGGCTGCCATGGTGACATCAAGCTCCTTTTAAGTTGGGTATAGTCTTTCGGACAAAATAAAAAACCTTTTAGTCTAGTCGTTCACTAAAAAGGTCCTGAGTCCAAAAAAGAGTCACTTTGCGATCATCTCTTCTGTCTCGGTCCTATAAAACGGCTCAGAGCAGAATTGAATGTAAGCCAACACCTCGCTTCACATATGTATCCTGGATGGGATACCTATTCAGTTAGTACTCTAATTAGCGACTCAAAAATTGTAGGTTTATTTCTGCTGAATGACAGTGATCTATTCAACAGACAGATAACCCCGGTTATTGAGCTAATCCTTAGAGTGGCTTGCGTTAAAAGCTTATACTGCCAAGCGCTGATGGAAAGATATTTTGCTTTGCAAAATCATTTTCTCATTGAACTTGGTCGCGCTTATACTGCCAAGCGCTGGTAACATCAAGTTAACATCAGAAAGTACGGTTCGGTCTTGCCGATACCGTCTTCCGATATAGTATACCAGAACAAATGGTTAAATTCACTATTTTATCTAACAATTATTTCTAGATTAAAATTCAATATCTCCTGAATAAATAGGAATAACCCGATCATCAGCAAGACGTAGTAAAAGTTCACCGTTCATTCCTAAACCTTGAGCGATCCCTTGAAAAGAACCTTGAGCATTGTGTACTTGAATCGATTTGCCGATCGAAATCGCCATACTTTCCCATAGCGCAGCAATCGGTGTAAAGCCTTCGTCTGTATACAATTGATACAATGACTCTAATTCAGAGATGACTTCTGCTAACACAACTGTACGATCTATCACTTGACCGGATTCGATACGCAATGAAGTCGCGATCGATTGCAAATGCTCTGGCAAATCTTCTGCTGTTAGATTCGCATCTATACCGATGCCTGCAATCGCATAACGTACACGTCCATCTTCTGCAGCCGATTCGATCAGAATCCCGCATACTTTGCGTCCATCTATTAATAGATCATTTGGCCATTTGATCCCGATATCTAATTGTGTAGTGTTACGTAACGCTCTACATACCGCTACAGCAGCCAGTAATGTCAATTGAGACATATACTGTAAAGGTTGTACTGGACGCATCACTAGACTCATCCAGATGCCTCTACCGGATGGTGAGTAGAAAAGTCTGCCTTGTCTGCCACGACCTGCTGTCTGTTCTTCAGCAATTACTAACGTTCCTTCAGCAGTCTGTTGTTCTGCAAGCGTACGTGCTTCATCTTGTGTAGAAGCCACCGATTCAAACAAATGTAACGGCTGACCCCATAATCCTTTTTGACTCAAAGCTAGTTGCAAAGCTGTCACATCGAATCGATCCGGTCGACGTGTGATTCGATATCCTTTGCGAGACGTTGATTCAAATTCATAGCCTTTTTCTTTCAAACGATTAATACCTTTCCAAATCGCTGTACGACTAACAGACATTCGACGACTGATTTCTTCGCCTGAAATATATTGTCCTGGATGTTCATTCAGCAGTTGAAGCAGATGTTCATCATTCATCGTAATCCCTTCCTTGCTGAGGCTTGATCCGCATAATGCAATATAACCTCTTTGTTATTGTCCAATTGTCCTGTAGCGACTAGAAGTAAAATTTCATGCAATAGTTCACCTAGCCATTTGCCAGCGGCAATCTCTAAATGTTGAAGAACGTCTTGCCCTTTGACAGGTAAATCAGCCAGACTATATACCGTTAACTGTTCTAACCATCTATCTGCTTGATTGCCTATGATCGCTAAACGTTGTTGATATGCGTGTGGCAATACAGGAAAAAGAGTATGCCAGTATTGTGCAATCTCTTTGCCATAATCTAATACACAACTTACAAATAGCACATACGAGTGATGTCTATTTGCATCTGTATCTATAGACTCTTTATGTTCTATAGTAGCTAAAGGTACAGCTTCATGTTGTAATATCGCATTATATAAACGCTCATTCATCCGTATTATTTTGGAGACTTGATCGGTTATGATATTCGGAAATGTCCAGGATTTGAAAACAATTTTGATCTGCTGTTCATTCATGCCAAGTCCTAGTGCAATTAAAGCCCAGCGCAAAATAGATGGTGATGCAGGTAATTGTTCTAATGAACGAAGCAGATCCTGATCTAATGCCTCACAAGGTACAGACACTTTCATATGTGGAATCAATCCACTGCTTAATAGTAGTTCAATACCCTGATAAGGATAAGGCCCAGCAATCATTTTTTCCATTTCGACACGAATACGTTCAGTAGCGATATGATGGATTAATGCTTGATGATGTAGAAGAGCTTCCCAGGTGTGCTGTTCTATTTCAAAATGAAATACAGACGCAAATCGAATCCCTCTTACCATGCGCAACGCATCTTCTTCAAAACGTTCATCAGCGATACCTACACAGCGAATAATTCCTTTATTCAAATCATCAATCCCATGAAAAGGATCGGTATATTCTCCATCAATTCCACGTGCAATAGCGTTCATCGTAAAATCACGACGACGTAAATCTTCACTCAATTCTCGCACAAATTGTACTTGTTCTGGACGGCGATGATCAACATATTCAGTTTCAGTACGGTATGTAGTGACTTCAAAAGGCTCATTGTCAATCAAAACGGTAATCGTGCCATGTTCTAGTCCTGTAGGAATCGTACGTTCAAATAAAGAAATCACCTGTTCTGGTGTTGCATTGGTTGCAATATCCATATCATTGACCGGTCGTCCTAATAATTCATCACGTACACATCCACCTACAAAATATCCTTCATATCCCTGATCAGTCAAACGGCGGAGCAGAGATTGCCCCCGCTCCGCCGTCTGCGGATCTACCCAATTCCATTGCATGGTATAATCCCCTCAACCACATACCGGAGAAGGCTGAGACAATTCACGTCCAAGTACCCGGTAATAAATTTTTTCATATTCAGCCATCATACGTTCATTGCTGAACTCACTTTGTGAACGATCCAGACAATTTTTGATCATCGTCTGCATCAATTGATGGTTGGTTAATAATTCGATAGCATGTTCTGCCATCTTGTCTGTATCACCGATTGGCGCAAGAAATCCAGTCTCGCCATGAATAATTAATTCCGGAATACCACCTGCTTGTGATCCCACGGTTGGAACACCACATGCCATTGCTTCCAGTGCTACCAGACCGAAGCTTTCTTTTTCAGAAGGAAGCAACAAAATATCAGCTAGTGAAATCACTTGCGGGATATCATCTTGTTTCCCTAGAAACATAACGCGCTCGGTCAAGCCTAGTTCTTGAATCTGAAATTGAATTTTGGGCAGATCAGGGCCTTCGCCAACCAGTAGCAACCTTGAAGGAATCTTCTCATTGACTTTGGCAAAAATCTCTACCACATCGCTAACACGTTTGACCGGGCGAAAGTTAGAGACATGCATTAGCACACGATCATCACCGAACGCATAATCTTTGTGCAGTTCTGTTGTATCGCGTGGATAGTACATTCGTTTATCTACAAAATTGTAAGTTAGATCAATATTACGTGTAATATCTAACAATTCATGTGTCTCACGAATCAAATCTTTGGATACCGCTGTTACAGCATCACTTTCATTGATCGCTAACCGAATCAAGTCTTTTAACGATTCATCCTGCGCAAGCACTGTAATATCTGTACCATGTAAAGTGGTTACGACTTTCAAATGATCGCCTACCATTTGCTTCGCTAAAAAAGCACACACGGCATGAGGTACAGCATAATGCACATGTAATACATCCAACTGCTGCATTTTAGCCACTTGAGCCATTTTATTAGCCAACGTCAGATCATACGGTGGATATTTAAACACATAATAATCATTAACTTCTACTTCATGATAAAAAATATTTTTATGAAATGTTCCTAATCGAAAAGGAACACTGTGCGAAATAAAATGCACTTGATGCCCTTTTTCAGCAAGTAATTTGCCTAATTCTGTTGCCACGACGCCAGAGCCGCCAAGCGACGGATAACATGTGATGCCGATTTTGAGCATCGTGTCCATAAGGGCTGTCTCCTTTCACTTACCTCATTAATCATGATGTAAGCTCTACGTTTTATATCAGGTAAGTTCATTACTTTATATTATATACATACTCTTTATAATTGTGTTAGCAAAAAAAGAGATTTTAACGAAAAAGATCAACCACAAAAGGAGTCTTAGTTACAAACCCTTCTGCATATTGAATCTGACTGCGTTGACCTGCCAGACTATCCCGATATCGAACACGCTCTACGTATCCTTGGGTAAGTGGCGTCTCTACCATATCTACATCTGCTAAGCCGCCAAATTGGGAACGATAACAAAGCAATGCTTGCTCTTTCTGTTCATATACATCGGTGACATCTACAAGTAGATCTGTAGGTGCAGGATCATTAATAAAATAATAATACGTCTGTTGTACGGTGACTGGAGGTAGTTCTGGCATATAACGGCGTAGCTTCGCATTGAATACTGCTTCTTCTACAAGCTGACTACAGATCATATGATCTGGATGACGATCAATCCAATAAGGAGCAAATACAATCTTAGGCGACAACTTACGAATCTCCGCAGTAATCGCATCCAGTTGCTCTGTAGAACGTGCTAACCGGCGATCAGGCAATCCTAAATTACTACGATAGGCTAATCCCAATACTTTGCCAGCGGCTTCTGCTTCTTGCTTACGCAATTCTACATTCCCGTTAGAAGACATCTCTGCTTCAGTCAAATCACAAATACCTACTTTTAGACCTGCGGCGGCATGCTTGGCAATCGTACCAGCCATTCCAATCTCTGCATCATCTGCATGAGCACCAAATACAAGAATATCGACAGAAACACTCATTACAGTGTCTCCGGCTTGTATTTATGAACTAACTCACGCCATGCAAAATCGCCACGATCTAACGCTTTGACCAGAATCTCAGCTGTTGCAATATTGGTAGCAACAGGAATCCCTTGTACATCACAGATGCGAAGCAATGCACTAATATCCGGTTCATGAGGCTGTGCCATCAATGGATCACGTAAAAAAATAATCAAATCCATATCATTTTGCGCGACCATCGCACCGATCTGCTGATCTCCACCTAATGGGCCTGATAGATAACGATGGATTTTCAAATTCGTATGTTCCATAATACGCATACCTGTAGTACCGGTAGAATATAATTGATGCCCGTCAAAAACATTTTCATATGCAATCACAAAGTTGACCATCTCATCTTTTTTGCGGTCATGGGCAATAAAAGCGATATTAAACATCGAAATCTCCCCTATACTTCTGTATTATTCAAATTAATCGATAAAACGCTCAAATCCATACACCATACCGCTATATTCCATTACTTTCTGAATACCTAGCTTCACGCCTGGCATATAGCTAGAACGCTCATACGAATCATTACGGATTTTGAGTGATTCTCCAGCACCGCCAAAAATCACTTCTTGTTGAGCAAATACGCCTGGCAAACGGACACTGTGAATACGGAATCCATCATATTCTCCGCCCCGAGCGCCTTGTATATTCTCTTTTTCATTAGGGTTACCTTGTTTGATCGGTTGACGAACTTCTGAGATCATTTCTGCTGTTTTGACAGCTGTACCGGAAGGAGCATCTAATTTCTGATCTCCATGATATTCAATAATCTCTACATTTGGAAAATGCTTCGCCGCTTGCGTTGCAAAACGCATCATCAAAATAGCTCCAATCGAGAAGTTCGGAGCAATCAGTCCGCCTAGACCGGCTGTCTGGCATTTCTGATCTAATTCTTGTATTTGCTCCGGTTTATATCCTGTAGTACCCATAACCGGACGAACCCCTGCTTCAATCGCTAACAACGCATGTTCATAAGCAAATTCAGGTGTTGTGAAATCCACCAGTACATCTGCTGGATAATCTGCTAATGCTTGCTTCAGATCAGCCACTACTTCTATATTAGCTGTCGGCATGCCAACCAACTGACCTGCATCTTTCCCGGCATCAGAACGCCCGATCGCTGCGGCTAATTCTAACTGTTTGTCACCTAGTACTAATTTTACAACCTCTTTACCCATACGACCGCCTGCTCCGGCGACAATTACTTTAATCAATGTTGTCATTATAGACTCCTTTTACTTGGAAATAGATTTCTTGCATTTATTTTTCTTCCGTATTATTTTCTTCTATACGTGTCCAGCGATCCTTATCGCGTGTATTAAATTTATGCATCACTTGATTGTGTGCTTGTGTCAGATCAATCCCCAGTGAATTGGCAAAACACATCGTAATAAATAAAATATCACCAAGTTCCAGTTCAATCGAATTGTCATCTTCATCATTTTTTTTAGGTTTTTCGCCAAATGAATGATTGACTTCACGAGCCAATTCACCTACTTCTTCAGACATGCGTGCTAACATTGCAAGTGGTGAAAAATAGCCTTCTTTAAATTGCGAGATATACGCATCAACTTCACGTTGCATTTCTGCTAAAGATTTCTCTGTCATTAATTATAGCCTCCATTGCACATTTTCAATCTTATGTACCTTTTATACCCAACAAATAAACGGTATTCATTGTTACTACAATGTTATCCTAAAGCGATTTTGAACACAAATCAATATTTTCAATATTTATTCAGTTGCTTATTTTTATAACTTTTATGCAATTATGCATAAAAAAATGTATACTATTAAAGGTTAGTTTATTTTACGGAGGTATCGGCGATGTCGAAGCACAAATATTGGAATCAGCTCAGATTGATTATTCCGATCATATTCGGAGCCAGCGTGTATGCATTTGGTTTGTTGTATTTTATTATTCCCAACACCTTGATGGAAGGTGGAGTTACAGGAATTACAGTGCTTTTGAATTATGCGTTTGGTATATCGCCCTCCTTATCTACATTAATTCTCAATATTCCTTTATTTTTAATTGGGCTCAAATTGCTAGGTAAACGTCAAATGATTTATACCGGAGTCGGAATCGCTTCGCTTACCTTTTTCTTATGGTTATTTGAACGAATGATCAAAATAGGCTGGATTGGTACATTTCAGACCAAAAATGATTATATTTTAGCTGCTTTGTATGCTGGCGTAACGTTAGGTACAGGGCTGGGAATTGTTTTCCGCTTTGGTGGGACTACAGGTGGTTCGGATATTATTGCACGTATTCTTCATTTGAAGTTCGGCTGGAGTATGGGACAGATTATGCTTGTGATTGATATTGTGATTATAGGCTCTTCGTTATTTTTTATTAGCAAAGAATTGGTATTATACACATTAGTGACTGTCTATATTGCTTCGAAATTAATAGATTTTATTCAAGATGGTGCGTATTCTGGAAAAGCATTTACAATTATTAGCGATCATGCTGGTGAAATTGCTGAAATTATTATGAAAGAACTGGATCGAGGGGTAACTTTAATTCCTGCAATCGGTGCCTACTCCAAGCATGCCAAAGAAATTGCGTATTGCGTTGTATCCAGACAAGAGATTCGTCGTGTACAAATGATTGTACGCTCTGTTGATCCACGTGCTTTTATGATTATTAATGAAGTCAATGATGTACATGGCGAAGGATTTCGTGAAGACAGCTGAGTTGGTATAATTGAAGTAATCGAAATATTCACTTTTGCATCATCCACTCCAGCAACATCGCTGTTATTATCGTCGCTGTTGTAAACGAACACTTTGATTAACTGCTTGGCAGTCGGTATTCGTTTACAACAGCGAGCGATTCGCTCTCCAGAACAATGATTTTACTTACGCTACGCTATGTTGTGAAGTGCTATATTTTTCTTTTCATAGATAAAAAGAAACACAATCCTTTTTAAGGTTTGTGTTTCTTTTGTTAAATGTACTATTTTAGTGAATCTTTGTAACGTGTTCTTACATTTGCAGGTTTTTTCAACTTCTACAGATATGAAAAAATTTATTAATCAAACGACCGTATTTTACGGGCTTGTCGTAATGCTAATGCTCCAGCTAATGCAGATACAAAAGTTAGCACTACTGTGAAATTACGGACTTGATCTAGACGTTCGACTAAAAGTGGAGTCAGCCATGGATAGATATGTTGTGAATAATCCATATAATCGTTGAGTAATGTCCATGCCAGAGCGATCACAAGATATTTCCAACCAAAAACAAAAAAACGGACAAATAACAGCGATTCTATTGCCATAGTCAAATGAGAAGCGGTTAACATCCAATCTTGCCAGTATAATGGATCACCTAATGCTACGCCCCAGAAGATCATAACGACTGCCCAGACCCCGTATTTAACAGAAGTGACAACAGCCAGTGCTTCAAATAATTTACGAATAACAATCAGCCAGTTTTGCTTGGGCGGATATAAAATAAAAGCTAATGCTACTGTAAAAAATAAACTTGCAGTTGGACTATCAGGTACAAAGATAATCATCCAGGTTGGCTTGATCTCTAATGTGTATTCCAACTGTAATCCATACCATATGTATCCATACACTGTTCCTATCGCATTACAGATAAGCAGTAACCATAACACTCTACGATCGGTTAACAGCGCTTTACTCCACAATAATGAAATCGACATAAACATTCCCCTTTATCTATTACCACTCTGCTGTATTCTTGGTTAGCCACGAATCTATATCATTTTAATAGGATGTCTAATTACACGCAAGTGCTATGAAATTTTTATCATTTATGAATACGCACAAAAAAGCCTGCCTGATATAGGCAGACTCCGCCGGCTAGTATACATTGCCTTTTATAATCAAATTCCGTTTCTTCCTAAACGTCCGACAACGGCATCCATACGACTTCTGATAGTTCTGCTTGTTACGCTTACAAACAGATATTGAGCATCATACACTTTTGGAATTAAAACGATAATGATTTGCGTTCAACGATTTCGACGACAGGCTCTAACACTACAACCGCAGAAGCTAGCGTACGCAATTCATTCGTTAAACGTTGAAAAGCATCTTCGTCTCTTTCTGCAAGTGCTTGATCAATCAATAGGTGTAATTCATTCATACGATGCTCACGTAGTACTTGATCCCATACCATTTCAGCCGCTAGTCCCAGCATAACTTCATAGGTTACTTTCATCTTGTACATAGGGCGCACCTCCATAATGCTATTTCATGGATTCCTGAACTCTGCTCCTTTGTCCACATAGCTCTGTGTTGTACGTGCCATCCGCTCTAAATCTTGTTCGGTTAGCTCTCGTATAACACGTGCCGGTGAACCTAAAGAAAGAGTATAAGGTGGTATTATTGTGTTCTCAGTGACAAGTGAACCTGCACCAATCAATGCATACTCTCCAATATCAGCGCCGTTCAGAATAATAGCTCCCATTCCAATAAGAGAACCTTTACCTATTCGGCAACCATGTACGATAGCGGAGTGTCCGACAGAGACATCATCTTCGATCCATAACGGATGTTTCTCATGTACATGTCCTACAACTAAATCTTGAATATTGCAGCGTTCCCCAATGATGACTGGAGCTAGATCGCCACGCAGTACAGCATTGAACCAGATACTGCTATCTTTGCCAGCAGTCACATTACCAATTAATTTGGCACCTTCTGCAACAAAAACACTGGGATCGATATTCGGTAGTTGATTATGATAAGGCAATAACATGTGATTAACCCCTTAATGGCATTTAACCAATTTATTTGTAAGCGCATCACTTATTATACAAAAAAATAAAATAAAAAATAACCCGTCAAAAGAAGGGTTATTCTAAATGCTGGATATTGTTGTACAAAATCGTAGTCCATTCCTGTTCGGTGCGCTCCAAAATCGTCAACGACAGATTACCAATTCGCTCGGTATGAGCCTCTTTTAACAGGAGAGTAAACAGTTGAGACAGAAATCCACCATGACTAACCACCAAAATATTTTGCTCAGGATATTGCTCTATCGTCTGATTCAAAAATTCCATACCTCGTGCTTGAATATCTTCTATTTTTTCTTGACCTAGTTCTAATGTCTCCCAATCTGCGCCCCACTTTTCTTCGCGCTCTTGCCATGTTAATCCTTCAACTTGTCCAAAAGCACGTTCTTTTAAACGTTGATCTGGTTCCAAAAGTGGAATATGTAACCGATCTGCTATTATTTGAGCGGTTTCTTGTGCGCGGGATAATTCACTAGCCACAATAAAATCCCATGATATAGCTTCACTTTCTGTAGCCAGACGTTCTGCTAATCGTCTCGCTTGACTTCTGCCTTCATCATTTAATGGAATATCGCTATGTCCTTGAATACGTCCCAAAGCATTCCAATCGGTTAGTCCATGTCTGATTAATCCTATACGCATCGATATATATCCTACTTTCTATTTGTATTGAATATAAAAGTGATACAAATTGATAATCTATACTAACACAATTTGCACCTATTCCAAACAAAAAAGCAATTCACATCCACCATGTTCCGTTCATGGTTAAGGTTGTGAACTGCTTTGATACATTTGAAATATTAATGACGTGCTTTGGCAAGCCATCGTAATGAAAGTAACGCTAGCATCATACCTACCACTGATAAAATCATCCAGTATTGAGGATGACTTGGACTCATAGGAATAACCAAAGGATCGATCAGACCGCGCTCAGAGCCTACAAAATGTAACGAAGAATTCGCTACTGTTGCATTATCGCTTGTAGCAATCGCTGTAGGTACAATCCCTGATACACGTTCTTGTGCTGCATCCCGATCGAATGTTCCTGAGAAATCGAGTGTTAGATATAATGAACTACATACAAATATAGCAAACAAGCAGAGAATCCAGGCCGATAAACGACGGCGGAACAAACGCAATATAGGTCCATGCTTACGATCAGTCTGTAATACCCATGGAGATTCAGCGTAAATACGATCCATAACTGTAAGGTTTACTTTTTCGGCCTCAGCAGTCATTATCAGCTCAGAAGCTTTGTCTTCTTCCACCTGAGCCTGAATTAAATCATAACTTTCCTGCCATATTTGAAATTCCGCCGCACAAGCCGGACACTGTTCTATATGACGGTCAAGTGCCTGGCGGCGCGAATCATTTTTCGGAAGATCATGATATATCCCGAATAACTCTTCGGCCTCTCTGCAATTCATTTTCTTTTCATCCCTTCAATAGGCTCATCATAGACCGAATCATAGAAGTACGGTTCTAACCGAACTTTTACACTCGCTCTTGCCCGGAACAAAAGAGACTTGACGGAGCTTACACTCTGAGAAAGAATTTCAGCGATTTCCTGATAATCCATCTGGTCATATTCGCGGAGGATCAATGCAGATCTTTGCTTTTCAGGTAAAAGATCAATTGCTTCACGTACCATCTGTACACGTTCGTTACGCAATGCAGCTTGTTCTGGCACCATGCTGTTCGGTGCTAAAGGAACAAAACCACTTTCTTCGAGTGGTACACTGCCATTTTTTTGTTTGCGCAGTTCACTAAGTACGGTATTGCGTGCAATTGTATATAACCATGTCGAGAACGAAGCATCTACTTCCCGGAAGGAATGAAGGCTTTTGTAAGCCTTGTAGAACGTCTCTGAACATAAATCTTCTGCCATCATCTCGAGATTGGAGTTTTTAAGCATATGATATACAAATGCCAAAATTTTGCGCTGATAACGACGCATCAGCTCTGAATATAACTCCACGTCACCGTTTTTAATTTCCTGAATCAACAGGGAATCATCTGTCATTCTAATGCGACCCTCCTCGTTGCTGCCGCCGCATCTTTCCGTTCCTTGTATATTAAGTAATACCGAAACGGACGGCAAAAGTTGCGGTAGAAAACGAATTTCCCACAACTTTACAACAACTTCTCTAGTTTAAAATGGATTTGAAATGATAAAACTACGAATGTAACTAAACTGCAATATAATAAGCGATGAATTATCGTTAGTTGGTACGATTGAGAGAGCTTTATTTAATAAAATAAGTCTCAGAAAAATGTCCTTTTGTATCCTATCTAATTATCAGACGGAGTACAAACAAAAAAGGTTGCTGATTTTAGAAAAAAAATTTAAAAATTCATTATTCTTTTTGAAGCTCGATTGCAAGATGGGAAAAGAGGATATTGTAAAGGTGATACACTCCCTTGATTTTGCTATATCTATGCTTCTTTATGTAGGTCTCCTTTTGACTATAAATCATTATCGGTTGGCGATAGATATTTTATGAAGTTATTTAGCAAGGATTAGTTGTCATCTGTATTTTGATCCCAATGCCAAAGACTCAAATATCCTTTAGCAGGTACAGGATTTTGCAATCTTTTCATTTGATCCAATTCCCACGCGTACCGGCCTTCCATATAATCCCCTACTTGTTCTTCAAAATCTGTAATCGATCGCATTCTTCCTGCCGATTCTAGGATTACCTGATCTTCCTGTGTAAAAGACTGCCAGCAATCGATTAACATTCCTGTGGCGATAATAGCTCCTGTCGGAAGATCGCCTGGCGTCATATATCCATGCTTGGTCAATATGATTTTTATAGCCGGATCTTCACAAGCTTTTTTATCTATGGCTTTGCCAGCATGAATCGCTATTTCTCCGCGATGTTTGGTTGCCCAACTGCGAGTTTCAAAT
Source organism: Paenibacillus sp. KACC 21273 (assembly GCF_028736095.1). Classification (NCBI taxonomy): domain Bacteria; kingdom Bacillati; phylum Bacillota; class Bacilli; order Caryophanales; family Paenibacillaceae; genus Paenibacillus; species Paenibacillus sp. KACC 21273. The sequence continues at coordinate 2,011,282 of NZ_CP117876.1, read as the reverse complement.
CTTTTTTCTCCGATAGCAATCAATGTTGCCCATGGTTGTCTGATCGTGACTGCTCTCATCTTTGCCTCCTGTTACGATAACTATTCATATATAATCTGATAACTGTAGTCCATAGGAATTGTAAGATAGATTAGATCATTCTACATTAAACATTCCCTGACTATTATATTCAATCTTATCGTCTATATACAATCTTGTTCAAAGATCGTTTCTTATAGTGTATGTATTTGAGGTATAACAAAGTATTAAATATCCATTTTACTACAGTCTTACGATATCAAAAGACAAAAAGAAACCGCTAACATAAGTTAGCGGTTTGTTCCCACCTAAGAAGGGGGAGCTAGTATTGGATAGGAGTGGAGAGAAACCATACTGTACTTTCATTATACTGTATACGCTTTCATTCTGTCAACACTCTTAGCTAATATTTTCATAATTTCCTAAAAATAATTTAAAAATCCATATTTGGAAGCCAGTTTACTGTAAGATGTAGACTGGTTTCCTTAATGTTTTACTTTAGATGTTGCGCTCACTCGCTGAACAAATGCTTGCTCTTACTACCTATACAAACACACTATATTGTTGATCTTGAAGCATAATTTTCGCTTTTTCCATATCGTGTTCTTGTCTAAATGATAACCGCATAACGCCCGGTACATCTTCTCGGCTCTCTACGATCTGAACATTGCTAATATTGATACCTTGATTACCAATTTCTGTCGTGATTTTGCCTATAATCCCTGGATGATCAGGAACTTCCAAATAGAGATCATATAACGAAGCAATCATGCCTTTGCGGCGTTCAGGCAATTGATCACGAAAAGCACCAGCTTTTTCAAATTGTTCTTCAATGCCACGAGAATCTTGTTGACGTAATAGCTCGATAAATTCAGCTACCCCACGATTCCAATCTTCTAGCAAAGACAAGATGATCTGCCGATTATTGAGCAAAATATCGCGCCAGACGATCGGATCACTTGAAGCGATACGTGTGATATCACGAAATCCACCTGCGGCTAACATACGATACAATGGATTTTCTTGATTGTACTGACGAATCTGATTGACCAGTGCTACAGCAATCACATGCGGTAAATGACTAATGGCTCCCACAATCTCATCATGCATTACAGGTTCTACTTTTACAATCTGTGCTCTTGTTGTCTGCTCTATCAGATTCCCTAATCGGTCTAAAACGTCCTGTGGTACGTTTTCAGGAGGAGTCAGTACATAGTATGCATTTTCAAATAAAAGCGCTGAAGCCGCTCCTACTCCTGCTCGTTCTGAACCCGCCATAGGATGGCCACCTATAAAATAAACGGAATCTAGATTCAATTGTGCAGCATGAGCAATAACAGATGCTTTGGTACTACCTACGTCTGTAATAACGCAACCCTGTTTTAGAGGCAAATGGCTTAATTTATCCAAATAAGTACCGATCAGACTCACAGGCACACATAAAAAAATAAAGTCGGCATCCAGTGCCGCCTCTTCGATCGAAAGTGTAGCATGGTCAACAACTTCCCGTTCTTGATACGTATGTATTAATTCCGGGAGGTGCGTGTAGCCCGTTACATATAGATCAGGCTTGCCTTTAAAACATAGTGCAAGCGAGCCACCAATCAGCCCTACACCGAAAATTGCAATTTTAGTTGTCATCACATATCCCACTCATTCTTTATCTGATATCAAGTATGATCAATATCAGGACTATATCTGCTTATCGTTACAAAAGCGGGCATAGATCCTGATATTGTTATACTTGCGCTTACGAAGTTACACTGTTGTTGATTGTTCTTGCATAGATTCTTCTAATGCACGAATAAAGATTTCATTTTCACGTGCTGTTCCGACAGTAACACGAATGTACGTTGAGTATTTCTGATGCCCTGCACGAACAATAACGCCGCGACGTAGCATCGATTGGAATATTTCTAATGCTTGATGCTTCACATCTACCATAATGAAGTTAGTCTGTGACGGGAAATAATGAAGTCCCAGACGATCAAATTCTGCTGTTAAATATTGAATGCCTTCTTTGTTTTTATCATGACATTCTTGAACAAAATGTTGATCTGCTAATGCTTGACGTGCCGCAGCTTGACCAATTCGAGACGTATTGAACGGTTCACGTACTTGGTTGATCAATTTGATCACATCAGCATGACCTACACCATAACCAATACGAAGCGCAGCCAGACCATAAATTTTGGAGAATGTACGCAAAATGACGACATTCGTATATTTTTCTAGTAATTTAAGACTTTGCGGGTAAGCCGCATCTGTTACATATTCATAGTAAGCTTCATCTAGAACAACCATTACACTACTCGGAACCTGTTCCAAAAAGCCGATTAATTCTTCATGCGATACAATTGTACCTGTTGGATTATTGGGATTACACACCCAGATAATTTTAGTACGTCCATTGACTTGCGCCATCATACCTTCCAGATCGTGTACACCGTCTTTTAAAGGCACTTCATGCACAAGTGCGCCTTCGATATCGGCATTGCTTTTATATACCGAAAATGTCTGATCTGCCATAATAGTCTCATCACCCGGCTCTAAAAAAGCACGTGTAATCAAAGCAATAATTTCATCTGATCCACAACCAAAAATAATCTGATTCGGTTCAACGCCCAAATGTGCACCTAACTGAGCCGTTAGTTCTACAGCTCCACCATCAGGATAAATATGTAGCTGAGTTAATTCTTTAGCAATCGCTTCTTGTACTGATGGAGCAGAACCGTAAGGATTTTCGTTAGATGCTAATTTGATTACTTCACTTAGACCGAGTTCACGTTTAACTTCTTCTAAAGGTTTACCTGGTTGGTATACAGGAATGTTAACGATACGAGATTTAGGCTTCATTCTTTTTAACTCCTTCATGTAAAAGTTGGAGCCGCTATGATAGGGCTCCATCTTTATTAATATAGTAATTTTTTATTCTTTTAATTCTGCCACAAATTTGCGAATTTGCAATAATCCTTCGATTTTGCGTTCAGGATTGGTTAAAAGAGGAATTTGTGATTCGATCTGACGTACAATCGCACTACCTACTACCACGCCATCACAGAATTTAGAAAATTCTCTTACTTGTTCGCTACTCGAAATCCCAAATCCAACGGCTACTGGAAGATCGGTATTGCTTTTCACATCGCGGATAAATTGCTCTACATTATTATGAAACGAAGCTCGTTCTCCGGTTACTCCCAGTGAAGATACGCAATATACGAATCCTTGAGCGCCATCTAGAATCGCTGCGATTCGGTCATTGGATGTAGGAGCTACAAGAGGAATCAAGCTCACACCTGCTGCTTTGGCACGTTCTCTCATTTCACCAGACTCTTCAACAGGTAGATCAGGAATAATCATCCCGCTGATCCCATGAGCTTGCATCGTTTCAAAAAAAGTATCCAATCCAAATTGCAATATCGGATTATAATACGTAAACAAAATAAATGGCATTTCTACTCCACGCTGACGTGCTCCATCTGCTACTTCTAGACAAGTATGAATCGTCACCTGATGAGTAAGCGCACGCTGAGAAGCACGCTGAATTACAGGCCCATCTGCTAGTGGATCGGAATAAGGTACACCTAACTCCAAAATATCGGCTCCAGCCGCTTCCATTTCTACAATAATATCAATAGTGGTCTGTGGATCAGGATCACCTACAGTAAGAAATGGAATTAAAGCTGTTTTGCCTTCTTCTTTCAGGCGGGAAAACGTAGCGTCCATACGATTCTGACTTTGATCGGTCATGCTCATTGTACGCCCTCCTCATACTGCATAATGGATTCTACATCTTTGTCGCCACGACCGGAAAGGCAGATCACTAGAAGTTGATCACTGCTCATATCTTTAGCGATTTTGACCACATGTGCAATCGCATGCGAAGATTCTAAAGCAGGAATAATACCTTCGGTACGGCAAAGCAATTTCAAAGCATCCAAAGCTTCCGCATCGGTTACAGGCACATATTGTACACGCTTAATGTCTTTTAGATAAGAGTGTTCAGGGCCTACTCCCGGATAATCGAGACCGGCTGAGATCGAATGTGCAGGTTGAACCTGTCCGTATTCATCTTGCAATAGATAACTCATCGATCCTTGAAAAACACCTTTCGTTCCCAGACTCATCGTTGCTGCATGTAGAGGTGTATCAATACCACGTCCAGCGGCTTCGACACCGATCAGGTTAACATCTGTATCTTCTATAAACGGGTAAAACATACCGATTGCATTACTACCGCCTCCGATACAAGCAACAACTGTATCTGGTAAACGATTTTCGATGTCTAAAATTTGGCGGCGTGTCTCGTCTCCAATAATGCGTTGGAAATTACGTACCATCATTGGATATGGATGAGGCCCTACTGCTGAACCTAGGATATAAAATGTATCTTCTACATTACTTACCCAGTAGCGTAATGCTTCATTTCCAGCATCTTTAAGGGTCATTGTGCCCGAAGTAACAGGAACAACTTCTGCCCCTAGCAATTTCATCCGAAATACATTTAACTGCTGACGACGAATATCTTCTTCGCCCATAAATACTTTACATTCAAGCCCGAACAATGCCGCTACAGTAGCTGTAGCTACACCATGTTGACCTGCACCCGTTTCAGCAATCACTTTCTTTTTCCCTGTGCGCTTAGCGAGTAACCCTTGAGCAAGTGCGTTATTGATTTTATGAGCCCCTGTATGATTCAAATCTTCACGTTTTAGATAGATTTTAGGGCCGCCTAATTCTTCGCTCAACCGTTGTGCATAATATAATGGTGTTTCCCGTCCAGAATATTCTTTGAGCAAATATTTAAGTTCTGTCTGAAATTCTTCATCTTCTGCATATTGATAATAAGATTGTTCCAATTCAATAAGTGCATTCATCAGAGTCTCAGGCACATATCTTCCTCCAAAATCGCCGAAACGTCCTTTTGCATCTGGTAATGTAGTCATTATGCCTTCACCCTTTCTACAAATGTTGTTATTTTCGTGATGTCTTTGATTCCGTCCGTTTCTACTCCACTTGATACATCGACGCCTTCAAGCGAATGATGATGGAGCAGAGATGATACATTGTCTGGCGTTAATCCTCCAGCGACAAGCAATGGAATATCGTGTGTAACTGTCCACTGATGATAAGGTTCTATTTGGTCCCAGGCAAACGTTTTACCTGAACCTCCTCCATATAGAGGATCATACGTATCTAATAAAAAGGCATCGACAACGCCTTGATAAGGTAACAGTTGTTGTTCTACAGATTGTTGTTGTGCTGTATTTGTCAGTGAAATCACTTTGAATACCTGCTTCTGCAATTGCTCTTGAATCTGTCTACACAGTTCAGGAGACTCTTGACCATGAAGCTGGATCACATCAAGTGGCGCTACCTCAACGATATCTTTTAATTCATCCAATGTCGGATTTACAAACACACCGACACTTTGAGGAACCGTATCGTTTTGCCATTGATGCAACGTTTTGATCAGCATAGCTGCTTGATCACGATTCACTTGACGCTTGCTTGTAGCAAAAACGAAACCGATGTAATCAATCGGTAATTGTATCATAGATTTTAGCACTTCAACGCTTTGAAGTCCACAAATTTTTACGTATTTTTTTTCGCTGTTACTTTGCTGAGTGGATGATTGTTGAGCTTTATTCATGTGTGCTTTTGGAATCATTAAAGTTGGCAGTTTTGGTAGGTTCCATAAGCGTTGTTACAGCATTACGAATATCGTCTTTACGCATAAAGTACTCTCCAACCAATACGCCTTTAGCTCCTGCACCTGATAAATAAATCATATCATCCACTCCAGAAATTCCACTTTCACTAATCAAAGGAACATTGGCGGGTACTAGATTAATCAGTTCAACTGTAGTCGCAAGTGATGTCTCAAATGTTTTGAGATTGCGATTGTTTACACCAATTAATCCATGTTCAGCAGCTCCTTTAATTTGTAATACGGTCGCTAATTCTTCGCGATCATGTACTTCAATCAATACATCCAGCCCAATAGATAATGCCAGATCAAAAAACGATTGTAATTGTTCAGGTGTCAAAATAGCTGCAATTAACAAAATAGCATCTGCACCGATTAAACGTGCTTCATAAATCTGCACCTCATCAATAATAAAGTCTTTACGCAGTAACGGAAGATGTACTGCATGGTGAACAGCGGTTAAGTATTCTTTATTCCCCTGGAAATAATCGACATCTGTTAATACAGAGATACAATCTGCACCTGCATCTTCATACGCTTTAGCAATTTCAACAGGATCAAAGTCCGGACGAATCAATCCTTTTGATGGCGAAGCTTTTTTCACTTCTGCAATCAATCCCATCGAATGATGAGGATGTTGGATTAATGCTTTTCGAAAACCTTTTGTTGCAGGTAAAGTTTTAATCTGCTCTTTGGCTTGTTCTACCGAAAATGACTTTTTCAATTGTTCAACTTCCTGTTGTTTGGTTACTACAATACGATCAAGATACATGGCTTAATCCCTCCGTTGTGTCTATTAATTGTTGTAACTTATGAGCAGCAGCTCCTGAATCGATAGCTTGAGCTGCTATAACGGCTCCTTGCGCAAGTGAATCGGCCTGACCTGAAAGGTAGATACAGGCTGCACTATTTGCGACTACGACATCACGATAAGCACTTTCTTCTCCGCGCAGTACACTGCGAATAATATCAGCATTTTCCATAGCGTCTCCGCCTAATGTATGTTCTATTGGATGTGTAGGTAGACCAAAATCTGCCGGGCTAATCTCATAGGTGTGTACTTGACCATCTTTTAGCTCTGCTACTCTTGTAGGGGCAGATATACTAATTTCATCAAGTCCATCCAGACTAGCTACAACCAGTGCACGCTTCAATCCTAGTAAATGAAGTGTATGGGCTACTGTCTCAATCTTACTAATATCGTACAACCCAATCAACTGACGGTCAGCTCCGGCTGGATTGGTTAAAGGCCCTAACATATTAAAGACCGTACGTACCCCTAACTCACGACGTGTAGCAGCGGCATACTTCATAGATGGATGAAACACTTGCGCAAACATAAAGCAAATACCGATATCTTCCAAACATGCAGCCGCTTGATCAGGATTTAGCGTAATATTCACACCGAGAGCTTCTAATACATCTGCACTTCCTGCTTTGCCTGAAGCAGATCGATTACCATGCTTGGCAACACGTACACCGATAGAAGAAGCAATAATCGCAGATACCGTTGAAATATTAAATTTATGAATCCCCGAACCACCTGTTCCGCATGTATCTAACAATCCGTCTGACAATACAGGAACACTACCTCCATTAGTACGCATCGCTTCTGCTAAGCCGGTAATTTCTTCTACTGTTTCTCCTTTGATTCGAAGAGCTGTTAATAAGCCTCCGATTTGGGAAGGAGTAGCAATACCGCTCATAATCACATTCATCACTTGACTCGACTGTTCGCGTGTTAAGTGCTTGCCTTCAATAATGGTAGCAATTGCTTGTTGCATCAGTTCATTTCCAACCATCTCTGTCTCTCCTTTACCTCTTTTATCTTTATCTATTTATTTACAAGGATGTTTAACGATCATATCCGTACATATAATCTTGATTGATTTCAGACTCGTTTTCTTGCTCTTTTGGTAAAAACATCGCTTCAGCAACACGAATCGATTTGAGCATTCCTTTGGCTTTGTTCACTGTTTCTTCGTATTCTTTTTCTGGAACCGAATCCCAGACGATACCTGCTCCTGCTTGTACATAAGCTTTACCGTTTTTGAAAATAATCGTTCGAATCGTAATACAAGCATCCATATTACCGGAGAATCCTAGATAACCGATTGCTCCTGCATAAGCACCGCGTGCTTCATTTTCGATTTCAGCAATAATTTCCATCGCTCTTAATTTCGGTGCACCAGATACGGTTCCAGCAGGCAGACAGGATAAGAACGCATCGAAAAAGTCTTTATCTTTGTGCAATGTACCTGATACACCAGATACAATATGCATCACATGGGAATACCGTTCGATTTCCATAAATGTATCTGTTTTGACACTTCCGAATTCAGATACTCGTCCTAGATCGTTACGACCGAGATCGACTAACATTAGATGTTCTGCACGTTCTTTCTCGTCTTGAAGCAATTCTTCAGCTAATGCTTGGTCTTCGGCTTCTGTCTGACCACGAGGACGCGTTCCGGCGATAGGACGTGTCTCTAAGCGATCTCCTGCTACTTTTACAAGTGCTTCTGGCGATGTACCTACAATGATCTCATCATCCATTTTCAAATAATACATATACGGTGATGGATTCATTGTGCGTAATACACGATATACTTCAAGCGGCGATACTTCTGTCTCAATATGAAACCGTTGAGATAAAACCACTTGAAAAATATCCCCAGCACGAATATATTCTTTTGCCCGATCTACACCATCCAAATATTCTTCTTTGGTCATATTGGATTGAATTTCGCCCATCTCTACATCTTCCGATACCGGGCTACGTCCCATCGTACTAATAGAAGGTTGCGTTTTTAATAAATCTTCTGTCGCTTCTAGCTTACGGCTCGCTTTGGTATAAGCTTCACGAATTTGTTGTTCTGTAGCGTTATCCGGTACATGCACATTACCAACTAACAAAATATGTTGTTTTACATGGTCAAATACTACAATCTGATCACAGAACATAAATTGAATATCATCCATCTGCATATCATCTATCCGATGAGCAGGTAATTTTTCATAATACTGTTGTAGATCATAGCCGAAAAATCCTATCGCTCCGCCTGTAAATGGAGGCAATCCATCTACTTTAGGGCTACGATAACGTTGCAATAATGTTTTGAGTTGTTCAATAGGCTTGCCTGCTAATTCGGCTTCCTGACCGTTGATTTCAAGTTTGATTCTGCCCTTTTTGCCAGAGATCAGAAGAAATGGATCACTACCGATAAACGAATAACGTGCCCATTTACTACCGCCTTCTACACTTTCCAGTAGAAAGGCACGTTTATGATCAGCATAACGTTGAAAAATCCGAATCGGGGTCTCCATATCGCCTAGCAAACGGTTGACAATAGGAATCAAATTATATTCTTTCGATGTTGCAATCACTTGTTCAATATTGGGCTGAATCATAGTATTCGCTCCTCAGATTTGTATTTTGGGTACTAAAAAAGCCTTCACGCGTGTCGACGCATGAAGGCTGCAATAGACGTACAAAATGTACAAATGTCAGAATCGATTACTTGGGATTCCGGCAGAATCGAAGTATTCCCACTACAAATAGTACAAAGAAATAAGTAAACAGATATTATACATCTGCATACTGATATTCATCATCTGTCAGCTATCTAGTTAGCACCACTTTGATATGATTACCCATTTATGATAACAGTGATACACTCTTGTACCTCTCGTTATATCCATAATTCTGATAATCATCATTTTAGGTGATGCTTACGATTGTGCTATACAGATACTTCTATTGTCTATTTCTAGCTGTACCACGTTATACTGCTTGAAACGTCTTCGCTATTGTCTTCCTGCTGGCACACGATCCGAATTGAATAACATACAGTGTCTTCACACTTATGGATCAATCCGCTCTGCCCGCCGACAAGGCTTACGTTTCATTCTCATCTATACTCTTCTCTACCTCTACTTGCATCTCAGCTCATTACACGGCTCTTACTATTTATCTTAACGACTACTATACAGCAAAAGAAACGTCTAACGCAACCCTTACATCCTATCCCTATTCTGAAATGACTAAATCTGGACGTAATCGCTTGGCTTCGTTTAAATAAACATGTTTGATTTCTTGTTGTGATTTTGTCGTATTTACTTGAATCATCAGTCGGATACATTTAGGTAAGCTGTTCTGTACTGCTGCTTCCACCGCACACATTAAAGGAACCATATTCCAACCTTCCATTTCACGAATCGCTAATGCTGGAAAAATAGCATCCAGATCAGGTGTCATCGTAATCCAGATACAGCTGATATCTTCAGGTTCAAATTGATTACGGCCTACAATCTCCTTCAGCAATACTACGGTTTCATCCAATATTTCCTGTTTGTCATTATTGATTACTGTAGTAGCCCCACGAATTCCTCGATTGTACATCGTTTACACCTCTTCCTTTAATTGCTCGACTACACGGCGTACCAGATCATAATCAACATTGTGATTGATCTCTACAACACCAATCGATTTGGGAACGATAAATGTCATTGATCCTTCTTGAAACTTTTTATCATGCATCATCGCTTCCATAATCCGATCAGTATCCAGACGTTCAGGCAATACAGTAGGCAGTCCAAGTGCTGTTAACATCCGACGTGTCGTATCCACCAGACCGGGTTCTCCACCTAATTGTTCCCCTATCAGCGCAGAACCGACTATACCAATAGAGATCGCTTCTCCATGAATAATCTCACCATATCCTGCTACCGCTTCAATAGCATGTCCTATAGTGTGTCCTAGATTAAGAATTGCTCGTAGATCATTTTCGCGTTCATCACGTGAAACGACGATTGCTTTGATCGAACATCCTTTTTCCAGTCCATAACCCATCGCTGTCATGTCTACAGATTTCAACTCTTCAGCATGTTCCAGACACCAATAAGCAAATTCTTTATCCCAGATTAAACCATGCTTCACCATCTCTGCAAGTCCAGCATTAATTTCACGTTTGGGTAATGTTTGAAGTGTTGTCAGATCATATAATACGAACTCTGGTTGATGGAAAACACCGATCATATTTTTAGCCAGACGATGATTAATCGCTACTTTTCCACCTACACTGCTATCATGTGCAAGTACGCTAGTCGGCATCTGAATAAACCGGATACCGCGCATATAGGAGCCAGCGACAAACCCAGCCAGATCACCTACTACACCGCCACCCAAAGCGATGACAGTCGATTTGCGATCCAGACCACCTTGAATCGCTTTGGTCATGACTTCTTCAAATACAGACATCGATTTGGACTGTTCCCCTGCACCTACAATCGCGGTCACGACTGTAAATCCAGAAGCAGTCAATGACTGCTCCACAATATTCAGATAAGGATCAGCCACATGTTCATCGGTAACGATCAATACCGGGCTTTGCTTAGAAATGTGATGATTGTCTAAATAAGTTCCTGCCTGTTGCAACAAATCTTCTCCAATATAGATTGGATAGGAACGTTCGCCAAGTTGGACATCAACGGTTCTCACCGCAGACATTAGTATTGCTCCACTTGAGCAAGGTAATTTTTAAGATTGTTACGAATCTCATCCATCGAGTCGCCGCCAAATTTCTCAAGGAAAGCCTTGGCTACTTCCCAGGCAACAACACTTTCAAGCACAACGCTAGCGGCAGGTACAGCACAAGCATCAGAACGTTCCACTTGAGCAGTAAAAGCTTCTTTGGTATCGATATCTACACTTTGTAGCGGTTTGTACAATGTTGGAATAGGCTTCATTACTCCGCGGACAACGATTGGCATACCATTCGTCATTCCACCTTCAAATCCACCCAGACGGTTGCTAGCACGATGATATCCACGCTCTTCGTTATATAAAATCTCATCATGTACTTGTGAACCACGAAGTTCTCCTGCTTCAAAACCAATACCGATCTCTACACCTTTAAAAGCATTGATCGACATAACGGCTTGAGCGATACGTGCATCGAGCTTACGGTCATATTGAACAAAACTTCCCAGACCGACAGGAACGCCTTCAATAATGCATTCAACCACTCCACCGATCGAGTCGCCTTCTTTTTTGATTTGTTCAATATAAGCTTCCATTTTTTGCTCGGTTTCTTTATCAACCACACGTACAGAAGATTCTTCCGTTTGAGCAATCAACTCATCCAGTGGAAGATTGTGAGGTGGTGCTACAATTTCACCGATACGAATCACTTGTCCAGCCACTTTAATCCCGAACGCTTCCAAGAACTGACGTGCTACAGCTCCACAAGCGACACGAATCGCTGTCTCACGTGCACTAGAACGCTCTAATACGTTACGCAAATCTTTGTGATTATATTTAAGACCGCCATTCAGATCAGCATGACCTGGACGTGGACGATGTACACGACGTTTTTCTTCGTCTGTACCTTCCATCGGCTCAATATTCATAATTTTAGTCCAGTGCTTCCAGTCATTATTAGCTACAACCAAGGCTACAGGTGCTCCTGTTGTATATCCATGACGTACACCGCCTACGATATCGGCTGTATCTTTTTCAATTTGCATGCGGCGACCTCGTCCATACCCTTTCTGACGACGTGCCAATTGGAAATTCAATGCTTCAAAATCCAGCTCTAGCTGGCTTGGTAATCCTTCAATAATCGCAGTCAATTGGGGACCATGTGTCTCCCCTGCTGTTAAATAACGTAAACTCATTGTTGCGTTCCCCCTTTAAACTGTTAAACTGTGCATTGCTAAAATCCGTAATTATCTTTGCTTATTATAGTACAGCATCTATTGGTTTGACAAGAAAGGGTAAAACATTGATGTAATCTATTGTTACTAGCTATTTATCATAAAAAACACGCCACCTTTTCGTCAGAGACGATACCAGCAGCGTGTTTTTATTTAAATGGATTGCATAGATTCTCTTTAGATTAGATCTAGAAAATGAGTCTATACATGAATAAGTATCGCGTATTTCTAGCCTCAGTCATGTGCACTTTTTATTACAGATCAAGCGAAAATCAGCCTTTTTTGTAATAAAAGAATGTTTCCGATGTCTCGAACCCATATTGTGCCGGAGAAAAAATCTGCTCCGTACTGCCTACAAATAATACTCCACCAGGACGCAGACTGTTTGCGAATTTATGATACAGCATGTTTTTGGCTTCTTCTGTAAAATAAATCATCACATTGCGACATACGATTAGATCGTATCCTGTTTCAAACGTATCGGTCAGTAGGTTACCTTTACGGAAATTTACCGCTTTTTTCAGCGAGTCACTAATATGGAACATGTGACCATCTGCTGTAAAATGGCGTTTGGCAACATCAGCAGGAACATCTTTTAATGAACGTTCCAAATACATTCCTTTTTTAGCTTTTTCCAATGCACCGTCATCAATATCCGTAGCATGTAAAGTAGTACTGGATAAAAGATTTTTGTCAGACAGGATCATCGACAATGTATATGGCTCTTCACCTGTAGAACAAGCTGCGCTCCATACTTTTAAGTTTTTACCGTTGTTTTTTTGCAATTGCGGTAAAATCGAATCACGCAATACTTCCCAACGGTTCGGGTTACGCCAAAATTCAGATACGTTGATCGTCATACGATCCAAAAATTCATAAAATAACGTTTTGTCTTTCAACATTGCATCGAAAAACGCGCTAAATGTAGAAAATCCATTTTTGGTACGTAATGTTGTCAGACGACGCTTCATTTGAGCTTCTTTGTATTGAGACAAATCGATTCCAGTATTATCTTTTACTTTTTTTATAAAACCTACATAGTCCGGGTCTGAATGAATAGTATCATTAATAAGCATGGGATCACTTCCTTGATCATCATTATAAGTGCAGTCCATGCGAGGGTATGTTTAGATCCATGCTGAAATATTTTTGTCGTAAACGCTTAATTCGTTCTCGTCAAAAAAATTAGCAATCTCCCGTTCAGCACTTTCAACTGAATCGGAACCGTGAATCAGATTGAGTGGAGTATGATTAGCAAAGTCACCACGAATCGTTCCAGGTTGTGCTTCAGTTACTTTTGTTTTGCCGATAACCATGCGAGAGATTGTGATAATATCATCACCTTCCCAGACCATAGCGAACACCGGACCTGAAGTAATAAAGCTGATCAAACCATCATAGAATGCTTTGCCTTCGTGCTCTGCATAATGACGCTTTGCCTGTTCCTCTGTTGCGGTTACGAACTTGCCACCTACCAGCTTAAAGCCTTTGTCCTCCAAACGACTGACAATGCGTCCTATTAACCCCCGCTGCACACCATCAGGTTTAATCATCAAAAATGTGCGTTCCATTGGTTCACTCTCCCATTATCTACAATGTGATCTGCTACTGGGCATAGTTGGTAATGATGCCCACCTGTGTATTCTAACAGAAACCACTGTTTACAGAAAGGAAGCGTTTCATAGCAATTTTCGACATTTTCTGATTGTACTCAAACCTGAACGGTATACATTACTGGACATATCGAATATTTGGACAAAATAGTGATTTGAACCGCTATTCAATATGCTTTGTAATGTATATATCGACCGTATGATCCCACTCTATTAGCAATTAGTAAATATTTTACGTATAGCCAAGCATTTTATTTTGCACAATCTTCTATATTCTGCAATAAAACATAAAATTGTCGAACATTGTTGTAGATTAATGTGAACGATTAGCTACAAATTTAGCAATCTCTTGCAAGTGCTTTTGCGTTCTACCTGCTGGCAACTGACTAAGCGCATGCATCGCTTTTTGAATATAACGATCCGCTAATAATTCAGCTTCTTGTATTCCCTGACTTTCACGTACCATGCGTACTGCTGTAGTGACATCTGTCTCGCCATTAGCATTATGGATTCTTGTAATCTCTGCCAGTAACGGCTCTCTACGTGATTCATCTTGAAGTGCATACAAAACAGGAATCGTAATATTCCCTTGGCGCAGATCGCTACCAGGTGGCTTACCTAGTTGTTTCTCAGTGCCGCAGAGATCCAGCACATCATCACGAATCTGAAAAGCCATACCGACGTTATAACCGTATCGGTATAATTCACGCGTGATTTCTTTGGGCGCATTAGCAGCAATTCCACCCAATTGACAACTAATTGCGATCAATAGCGCTGTTTTGCGACGAATCCGTAGTAAATAACGACGAATACTTTGTCCTGTATTGAAAAAGTCTCTAATCTGTTCCATCTCACCAATAGACATCTGTACCATCGCTTTCGATAATACTTGATGAATTTGCGGATTTTCCAAACGTGCTACAATCATCAATGCTTTGGCATAAATATAATCGCCTGTGTACATGGCAATCCGGTTATCCCATTTGGATTTGACGGTCGGTTGACCGCGACGTGTGTCTGCATCATCAATTACATCATCATGTACAAGTGAAGCCATATGAATCAATTCCAAAGCAACGGCTACATTGCTTAGACGATCCAGATCGTACGTACCATACTTGCCTCCAAGCAACACAAAAGCGGGACGAAGCCGTTTGCCTCCCGCTTTGAGCAAATGAAGTGATGTTTCATTTAATAGAGGATGTTCACTGTCTATACTATGACTAAGCTGTCGTTCTATCACATTCATGTCTTTTTTTAGTGTCCCGAAAATATCCAGTAGTTTCATTCGTTCACCCGTGTTAGTGTATTGTCAGTCCATAATTCCATGTGTACTTCATGATCTAGCAATCCAAGCTCATATGCATATTGAAAATACAATGCTAAACCTTTTTGCTCTGCTTCTCCAAAATCATACCATAATTGCTGAAAATAGTGTTTCCAATACGCATGATCGCCACCCATTTTTTGCTGAGCTTCTTGAATCACTGGATTCAGATCGGCGATAGAACGCTGTTTACTTTTTACCAATTGCTGTGCTGTTTCGGTTACAAATTCAGGATATGTAGCTGCAAATTGTTTGTTAACAGCCCATACAGCAAATGTCATACTTAGCCCTGTCCATGACTTCCATTCTTGTCCTAGATCAGTCACGATATAACCTGTATCTTTTTGCGCGGCGGCAATCGCATGATCACCGATCAATAAAGCTGCATCCGCTTGTTCCATCATTTCATCCAAGCTCGGGTCCATCGAAATGTATTCTGGCGTAAGGTGATAACGCTTATTCAGAATAATTTTGAGAAGATTGATAGAAGTAGCTGACGTATTAGTCAGCGCGATCGTTCCATTTCCCAGTTCTGCAATTGGCTTTCTGGAAAACAGAAGAATCGATCCGACTGCATTTTTAGCACTCACAGATAGATCAGGCAATAACCAGAAATCAGACGAGCGCGTACCATAAGCAAATGAAGACACCGGTGTAAGATACAATGTTTCTTCTAACAAACCCCGATTCAAGTTAGCAGGAAGATCGCTATGAATCTCTGCGGGCAAGGATAGAGCCGACGGATCAAAATGATGATACACCGGCCAATCGTTTGTATATTCTATTTTACCAATTTTGAAAGGTTGTTCAAAACTTTTCACGACCATTCCCCCATCGTTCAAATAATTGATGTTCGATGTCCAGAATATCGAGCACCTTGCCAACCATGAAGTCGACCGTATCATCCAATGTTTTGGGACGATAATAAAAAGCAGGCATAGCCGGAACAATACTCACGCCCATACGTGCTAGTTTTAACATATTTTCTAAATGTATCGCTTGAAGTGGAGTCTCTCTTGGTACTATAACCAATTTACGCTCCTCTTTAAGCACAACATCTGCTGCTCGTGTCATTAAGTTCGCTGACATCCCACCTGCAATATTAGCAAGAGTCCCCATCGAACAAGGAACAATGATCATCGCTTTAACCCGAAAAGAACCGCTAGCAATCGTTGCTCCGATATCAGAAAAGGAGTGATATACCAATTGTTCTGACCATTTACCAAAATATTGCTCTAACATTTCTTCTCTGCTAGACGCTTCCCAGTCCATCTCTTCTTTAAGTACGCGCCAACCCGCATTCGAGATCACTAAATGAACAGTATAACCGAGGGATAACAACACCTCGGTTAATCGAATACCGTATATAGAACCACTAGCTCCTGTAATTCCTACAATATAGCGTTGTTTCGCTGTATGTTCTGTAGAATTTACCACCACTGTTTCACCACCAGATCGATCAATGTAAATACAAATACGATCAGACTAAGTGTACTATTTAAGGTGAAAAAGGATGTTTGTAGACGGCTTAAATCTTTTGGTGTCAAAATATAATGCTGATAGAACAAAATAGCCAGTGCGATCACAGCACCGATAAAATACCACCAGCCCAGTCCAGCCATAACGCCAATCGCAATTAGACCGATTGCTGTAATCACATGAAATCCTTGTGCAATTTTAAGTGCTTTAGCAATTCCGAAGCGACTTGGGATCGAATATAATCCTTCTTCACGGTCAAATTCTTCATCCGCACAAGCATAAATCACATCAAAACCTGCTGTCCAAAACGTAATCGCAATATAAAATACAATCGCTGTCCAGCTAAATTGACCGGTTACCGCTATCCAACCACCAAGTGGTGCTAGACCTAGCGTCATACCAAGCACGACATGACACAGCCAAGTAAAACGTTTGGTATAGGAATAGATCACAAGCATAAAGATAGCAATCGGTAATAATTTTAATGCTAACGGATCTAATTGTGTTACTGCCCAGAAAAAGATAACTAACGAAATTAGTGTAAATAGTACAACTTCGCTTGAACGCAAAAGACCAGCTGGAATCGCACGCATCATTGTACGTGGATTTTTACCATCAAACACCTGATCAATTAGACGGTTAAGACTCATTGCAGCTGTACGCGCACCAATCATCGCTAGCAAAATCCAACCAATCTGTGTCCATGAAGGCAAGTGACCATTGATTACATACGATCCTAAAATGGTTCCCATAAAAGCAAAAGGCAACGCAAACAGCGTATGCTCTATTTTAATCATTTCTAAAAACACTTTAAATTTCTTAAACATTCTACTTCTCCTTGATCCCAATATGAAGTGCCGCAATACCGCCTGTTAAGGGGTACGCCTGAACATTATCTAGCCCAACATCTCGGAATATTTGCGCCAGTTCTGCACGTCCCGGGAACAGCTTGAGTGAATCAGGCAGCCATTTGTATTGCTCGTAATGTTTGGCTACAAGTTTGCCCATAAGTGGCAATAAGTTTTGGAAATAAAAATAATACAGCCCTTTAAACGGTTGCCATGTTGGTTTGGATAGTTCTAAACAAACAACCATACCGCCAGGCTTTACCACACGCTGCATTTCTTTTAACACTTGTACCAGATCTGGCACATTACGTAGTCCGAATCCTATCGTTACATAATCAAAAGAATTATCTTCGTATGGAAGATCCATTGCATTCCCTTGAGTAAGTGTAATATTATCTCTCCAGCCATCACGATTGATTTTGTTCTGACCGACTTGTAACATATTTGGACTGAAATCCAGCCCTTTGATTTGACCGGTACCGCTAGCTTCAGCAATACTGAGTGTCCAATCACATGTTCCACAACATACATCCAGTGCTGAACTGCCTGGTTGTACATTCATTTTTTTCATTGTAAATTTGCGCCATGCTTTGTGGCGACGGAAACTAAGCAAATCGTTCATCATATCGTATTTTGGAGCAATCGACTCAAAAACGGATTGTACGAATTGCTCTTTCGGTTTGACAGCTTCTGGTTTGGTCACGATACAATCACCTCATTTTAAAATAGGTACTCTGGCAATATTCTGCTTTCGCACTAACATTATTGCTCTTGATTCAACACTAATGCTTGATAAGATTCCGTTAACTGTAATACTTCAGTCTGCAACTCCGCATGACCTGCTTGTTCTAGACGTTGTGAGATATCCGCTAATACACTGCTTAGCTCTGAACGAAGATGTGCAGTGATCTGATAAGTCTGATCCCATTCATTCCATTGTTGTACTGTTACGTGATCACTCACTAGATGCTCTTTAGTCTGTGCTTGTACATGCTCAAGTACCTGATACAAAGCAAAGCTGCCAAATGGACCTTGTTCTCCATGTAGACGTGTTAATTCGTTAGCCAGAATCTCAGCGCGGCTAAAATCAGTTAACAACGCTTGCCACAATGAAGATACTTCTGTAGAAATATACGGTGTAAACAAAATAAACAGCTCCATTTTAAGCTGTGTAAGCGACTGCACATATTGCTCAGCAGTAAAGTGTTTACTTTGAACATCATGATATAAATTCATTTTAAGACGGTTCGTTTCGCAGATTGCCGCGCTAAGCAAAGAAATCATCTCAATCTCGCCAGCTTTGGCTAACAACTCGTAAAAGCGGCTACTGAAAAAGTCTCCTGCTAATACATTCAACTGTCGAGAACGCATCGCTTCTTCTTCCTGATGGACAGCCAGTGTATCGATCATATCATGAGTATCCATTGCCATCTGCACAATACCTGCTACAAGTGGGAATAATTCTCCACGATGTGAGACACTTTCATCATGATCTGTCATATTCAAAAAGGCATGAAGTAAATGTACACGAGTGTCTGGAAACTCGGGAACTCCTGTATGCTTTTGAATCATATCGTATTCTGTGTATTTTCGGGATGTTTCCAACAAACGGTATGGTTTCATCTCAGCCTCCGACGCCTTTATAGTGCAAGTCTTTATTTTCACAAACATAGTATAGCCTAAAACATAACTTTTAAGCCATTTCAGTTCATTATACCATATGTTTTTTTGACAAGACAGGGCTAGTGAAGATTTGTAAGTCAATCGATGGCATAGAAAAATACTGGTTTCCTCAACCTTAATCAACTATTAAACATGAGGAAGCCAGTATTTAGGTAGATTGTTTATTTGCGATCAACCATAACATATATCAATCTTCTGTATTCATAGAGCCATGCTTGGTCATCACTTCTGCTTTGCCACGTACTTTAATCGCTGATGTATTCTCTGTAAATTGAACGACCATGATTTCGCCTTTATCCAACTTCTCTGTATGATGAAAACGAGTATCGCGTCCGCGAGTTAGACCGATTACCTGTACTCCGTTGTCTTTCGCCTTGATCACAATATAGTCACTATTTGTATAATGGTTGTCCGGTGATTCCATAAATGTTATCCCCTTTTCGTATTTAACGTAGATCAGATATGGAAAAGACCGTGAACATGATCGTCACGGTCTTTCCTGCACATGGAATATGTAATAACTTATTTAATTCCATCTTTCAATGCTTTACCAGGTTTAAAAGCCGGGATTTTGCTAGCTGCGATATCGATCTCTTCACCTGTTTGTGGGTTACGTCCTTTACGTGCAGAACGCTCACGAACTTCGAAGTTACCAAATCCAACCAATTGTACTTTATCACCACTTTGTAGTGCACCAGCGATAGCTTCAAAAACAGCATCCACTGCTTTAGTTACGTCTTTTTTCGGCAAATCAGTCGTTTCTGATACTTGCGCGATCAATTCGGATTTGTTCATATATTTCACCTCCCAAAGTATTTATATCGATTGCTCCACTTGCTGCTTGGTTTTTCGTTTGCACGAAATATAAGTAAACACCGCGGAATTTTCGAAAATATCACCTGCTGCCTATAGAGCGCAGAAGGCGGAACAAACCTATAGTAATATACTCACCCTTTAATTTCAAGCATTTTGCGCTTTTTTGTCTACCAATCACTCAGATCTTCGTTTTGTTGCTCCATTTGTTTGCGAATTGCGGCTTTTAGTCGATCTTCGGGCACTTCCACTGTCAAATCACCAAGTACTCTAGCCTGACAGGATAATCGTACACCTTGTCCTATGGAACTTCCTAATTTACGTGATTCGGCTGGCTCTGCGGCTGAAATACACAAATGACCTTCATCATCATAAGGATAAGGGGTATTCACTTTGCACATCAAACAAGCAGCTTTGCCGTCACAACGCACTGCAATATGAACTCCTGCTTTGCGTGCCGCTGTCAGCACTGTTGTTCCTGTATTGACCTGAATAGATTTACCGGATGGCAAAAAGGTGACTTGAGCTTTGTCTGTTCTGGACATTGTTTTCTCCTTTTACCGTTCTATTCCAGCTAATCGAAGGATACGTTGTCTAAATTGAGGATGAAATCCATTATGTTGTATCATCTGCTCGATAAGTAATGCATGATCCTGAGAGTTCTCACGTATTCGTTCACTAATCGGCTCATAGCGATCTGGTCGATCACGTAATAGATTAAAAATCAATTCATGTGCTAATGGCATCAAATGAACATTTCCAGCCTCTAGCGTATATACAGGAGCAGCAGGATAAAGAACAGGCTCTACATGTACACGATAATACGATTCTCTCGCCCGTACTTCAAATCCCCCGACTAATTCGACAGTGTACGCATCTAACTGATAATGACTAAGTGTCGAGCGATATGTTCTTGTCTCGTCAAGTACCGGATAATCTAACACAGGCAACTTACTAGCTAACTGTCCATGAATATGTTCTATTCGAATCTCATCTGTATAAAGATCTATATCGCGTGGAGCTTTATCTAACTTCACACCATGTAGTAAAAGACCACAGCTTCCACCAAGCAACCAGGGAGATTGCTCCTCCAACGGTTGAAGCAGACGAACAAGCTGCTCCAGAGATGGTATCAGCTCTTTTTTCTGCTGTACCTGCTGCTGCGTTTCCACCATGATTTCCTACTCCTTCCTGTGCAAAAAGAACGAAAGGATTATTGATACCCCATCGTTCCTGCCTATTTCTTTATTAGGAATGCCATTGTTGCCATGTTTCTAGCTTCATGACTTCCATTTCATTTTTGGGATTGCGTCCCATAAGTGTCTCGACGGCTGTACGAGGATCACTTTGCTCAAATAACACATGATACAACTGCTCTGCGATCGGCATTTGTACATTGTATTTTAGCGAAATATCACGTGCTGCTTCTGTAGTGCGTACACCTTCAACTACCATATTCATCGAAGCCATCACTTCATCCAGTGATTTGCCTTGACCTAACATATAGCCAGCTCTCCAGTTACGACTGTGTTGACTGCTTGCAGTTACCATTAAGTCGCCAATACCTGCAAGTCCAGAAAAGGTCAACGGATTAGCACCCATTTCACTACCAACACGTACCATTTCAGCCAGTCCGCGGGTAAGTAAAGCCGCTTTGGCATTATCACCAAATCCAAGACCATCTACCATACCGGCTCCCAATGCAATAATATTTTTAAGTGCACCGGCAAGCTCTACTCCGACCAGATCCAGATTCGTATACACCCGGAAATATTCTTCATTCATAAATAAAGATTGTGCCGCTGCTGCCGCTTTGGCATTGTGAGAAGCGACAACTACCGTAGTCGGTAGACGCTTAACCACTTCTTCCGCATGACTAGGACCAGACAAGACCACTACATCTGACTCTAGACAGTCCAGTTCTTCGCTGATGACAGTAGACATACGTTTGAGTGTCTTCGTTTCGAATCCTTTGGTAGCATGAATACAGAGCATATCAGCATGGTAATATGGTTTAAGATCGCTACATACTTGACGCATCGCTTTGGAAGGTGCCACAATCACAACTGCTTTTGTTCCATCCATAGCAGCAGCAAGATCAGAAGTTGCTGTAATTTGAGTGGACAGAACTGCATCTGGCAAATACTTTGTATTGGTGTGCTGTTGATTAATCTCGGCAACTTGCTCTTCACTGCGTGCCCATATTGTCACTTGTAGACCATTGTCTGCAAGAACAGAAGCAAGCGCAGTTCCCCAACTACCAGCTACTAGAACGGTCACTTTTTCAGACAACTTTGTTTCCTCCCTTGTCCGCTTTGGATCCGATTTTATTTTCAGTGCCTTTGAATATTTTGACAATATTCGTCTGATGCCGCCATACTGCAAGCAACCAAATGATAATACTCACTGTAATGATCGGTGCAGAGTAACCCTGAATCAGTAAAACAATAGGTGTTAACGTTACAAAAATTAACGATCCTAAAGATACATAACGAGTAATAACAATCGATGCAATCGCAAATACACCTGCAATTAATGTGGGCACAATACATAATGTTGCCAACACGCCAATTGTTGTCGCAATTCCTTTACCTCCGCGAAAACGGAAATAAATCGGCCAGTTATGCCCTAAAATAGCAGCTATTCCGCACAAAGCAGGAACCCAGTACATGGTATGTCCTGATAACCCGATACTGAACCAAACGCCAAGCCATATAGCTGCCACACCTTTGAGCGCATCTAACAAAAGTACAAATATAGCAGGTCCTTTGCCTAGTACGCGCAATGTATTGGTTGCTCCGGCGTTGCCGCTTCCGTGATCACGGATATCGATTCCTTTCAGCCATTTAGCAATAAGTACACTAAAGCTGATCGAACCAATCAGATAACTAATAATAATAGCCACGACTGATAAAATCACATGCTTCTCTCCTTAATTATCTGATGCTGATTTTCGACGTGTAAATATTCGAATCGGCGTACCGATAAAGTCAAATGCCGCTCGAATTTTATTTTCCAAATAACGTTCGTACGAAAAGTGCATCATTTCAGGTTCATTTACAAATACGATAACGGTTGGTGGCTTAACTGCAACTTGAGTTACATAGTTAATACGCATCCGTTTTCCTTTATCTGTAGGTGGAGGATTAATAGCAATTGCATCAGATACTACATCATTTAATAAATGAG
Organism: Paenibacillus sp. KACC 21273; assembly: GCF_028736095.1. Classification (NCBI taxonomy): domain Bacteria; kingdom Bacillati; phylum Bacillota; class Bacilli; order Caryophanales; family Paenibacillaceae; genus Paenibacillus; species Paenibacillus sp. KACC 21273. The sequence continues at coordinate 1,987,885 of NZ_CP117876.1, read as the reverse complement.
TAGGAATACGCAATGCATGTTGTTCAGCAACTTGTTGTACAACCGGTAACAATTTGTGAACACGTTGTTTGGTCAATGCAGACAAAAATACAACAGGAGCATAACTCATAAATAAGAAATGATCGCGAATATTCGATTCGAATTGACGCATCGTTTTGTCATCTTTTTCAACAACATCCCATTTATTGACTACAAATATAGCTGCTTTACCTGCATCATGTGCATATCCAGCTACGTGTTTGTCCTGGTCGATAATACCTTCTTCACCATTGATTACAGTTAATACAACATCTGCACGTTCAATCGCTTTCATCGCACGCATTACACTGTATTTTTCTGTATTCTCATAGACTTTACCACGCTTACGCATACCTGCTGTATCGATCAATACGTAACGTTGTCCATCACGTTCAAAAGGTGTATCAATCGCATCACGAGTCGTACCTGCTACATTACTTACAATAACACGTTCTTCTCCCAAAATTGCATTCACCAATGAAGATTTACCTACGTTTGGACGACCGATTAGAGCTACACGAATAACATCGTCGCCATACTCATCTTCAACCGTTTCAGGTAATTCTTTGACAACCGCATCTAGCAAATCACCCATACCACTACCATGACTTCCTGAGATTCCAATCGGATCGCCAAATCCTAAATTATAAAATTCATAAATATCATTCATACGACCCATGTTATCTACTTTGTTAATCGCAACAACAATCGGCTTGCCTGAACGATATAGTATTCCAGCTACTTCTTCATCAGATTGAGTCAATCCGCTTTTGACATCACACATAAATACGATAACATCCGCTTCTTCGATTGCAAGTTCAGCTTGCATACGAATCGACTTCAGCATCATATCTTCCCCATCTAATTCGATACCTCCGGTATCAATAACACTGAATGCTTTACCATTCCATTCAGATGTTCCATAGATACGGTCACGCGTAATACCAGGTTTATCTTCGACAATTGCTAGCCGATCACCGATCATGCGGTTAAATACTGTGGATTTTCCCACATTCGGGCGGCCTACGATTGCAACTACAGGTCTTGCCATACGATCCATTCCTCCTGTTCATTCTTTCCGCTTTTCATCATAGCAAAAAACATTGCACTTGGCTAACATTATGATGAACTTTACAACGGATTCATTTATTCCTTTAAAAGCAATAATCGACGAATCCATTGCGGATTCGCCGATTGATTGAGTGACTTTTACTAGAAAGGCGGTCGCTTTACTATCAATGGACCGTCCATAAAAAGCCCGTACTATGATTTAGATTATTTTGCGAGAAAATCACTCGCTTATGATTAAAGAGTAAACGTCATTAGAACATTGACGTTTACCGAGCGAGAAAATCACTCGCTCGTAATCACTTGAATTTGCTTAGTTTGTCACCGAAACGTTCGCCAAGAGTGATGCTCAATCCTTGGTTGCTTAAAGATACGTTAGGGTTGTTTAATTCTTCTTGTTTAGGAGCTCTGTCGCCACGGTTGTTGCTGCGTTCTGGTTTAGCAGATTGCGCAGGAGCTTCTTCTGTTTCTTTGATACTCAAGCTAACACGTTTTTCTTCTGTGTTCACATCAAGTACTTTAACAGAAACCGTTTGTCCTTCTTCAAGAACTTCTTGTGGAGTACCAATGTGTTTGTGAGAGATCTGGGAAATATGAACCAAACCTTCTACTCCTGGAGCGATCTCAACGAAAGCACCGAAGTTCACAAGACGTTTTACTTCACCAGTAACGATATCACCGATGTTGAATTTGTCAGAAGCTGAATCCCAAGGTCCTGGTTGAGCAGCTTTGATACTCAAGCTGATTTTACCTTTTTCAGGGTCAACACGAAGTACTTTTACTTTAACTTCGTCGCCTTCAGACAATACATCAGATGGTTTGTCTACGTGATTCCAAGCAATCTCAGATACGTGAACCAAACCGTCTACGCCGCCAACGTCTACAAAAGCACCGAATTGAGTCAAGCGTTGTACTGTACCTGTCAATTCTTGTCCTTCTTTAAGACTTTCCATCACTGTGTGTTTGTTAGCTTCGTATTCAGCTTCCAAAACATCTTTTTGTGAAAGAATGACTTTGTTGTTTTCGCGATCCAATTCTTTTACTTTAACGCGCAAAGTGCGTCCTTTGTAATCGCTGAAATCTTCTACGAAATGACGTTCTACCATAGAAGCCGGGATAAAACCGCGTACGCCAACATCAGCAACTACGCCACCTTTAACCACGTCTGATACAGTCACTTCAAATACTTCGCCTGATTCGAAATTCTTTTCAAGAACTTCCCAAGCATTTTCGCTGTCAATCGCACGTTTGGAAAGAACCAATTTCTCTTTCTCATCGTCGATACTTACAACTTTACATTCTACTTCTTGTCCTACTTCAACAGCTGCAGCAGCATTGTCTACTTGTAGTGAAGAAAGTTCACGGATCGGAATGATACCGTCATATTTATATCCGATGCTTACATAAGCTTGGTTATCTTCAATTTTGACGATCGTTCCTGTGACAGTGTCACCTTTGTTCAGTGAGACGAACTGATCAAGCGCCTCCTGGTTTGTAACTTCGGTAGTTTCTTGGTTATTATTTTCTTCCGACATGTCAATACCCTCCTCAATTCAAACCCCATTTATTTAAACCCGCAAAATGCAGAGTTCAAAACATCATTAAACATTATTGATTTTCTTGAATTAATTGGCGTATAGCTAGCATGATTTTGTCTGTCGCTTCATCTACAGTACCTATTGCCCCTTTACCTCGATAATCATCAAGATTAATAGGTGGCCCATAGACTACTTTTGTTTTGCCAAATAGCTTGTAATGACCTACAATCGCTACAGGCACGACAGCCGCATCTGTTCGTAGTGCAAAGCTTGCAGCACCATTTTTGGCAGCAGCATCCCCTGCATTACGACTACCTTCAGGAAAAATCCCCAATACACCGCCTTCACGTAAAATCAGAAGAGATGTTTTGATCGATTCTTTACTTACACCGCCACGTTTGACAGGATAAGCACCAAGTTGTCTAATCAAAGGTCCCAAAACAGGAACTTTGAATAACTCTTCCTTAGCCATAAAGCGAACTTTACGATTCAGCATAATGCCTACAGTAGGTGGATCCAAATTACTAATATGATTAGAACAAAGTAATACTCCACCTTGCTCGGGAACATGCTCTTTGCCTACAGCTTTTAGCCTAAATAAAAACATATACAAAATGCGTAGAATCGTACTACAAATGGTGTATACCATGAATCAGACTCTCCCTGACTGCACACTCTGTGCCATTGCAATAATACTCTCAACAACTTCTTCGATAGACATCGAAGTCGTATCCAGCACTGTTGCGTCTTCTGCACAAACGAGCGGAGAAAATTCACGCTGTTCATCCAATTGATCGCGCGCTGCAATTTCACGTTCAAGTTGCTCTAATGTAATACTTTCCGAACCATCCATTTCTGCAAATCTTCGTCTTGCTCGCTCTTGGACAGTAGCAGTCATAAATACTTTTACTTCTGCATCCGGAAGCACATGAGTACCGATATCGCGTCCATCCATTACAACGCCTTTGCGCAAAGCCATTTGCCGCTGTAAAGTTGCAAGCTTCACTCTCAGCCCCTCGATTTGCGCATATCGTGACACAATCCGGTTTACGGCAAGACTACGAATATCTGCTGTAACGTCTACTTCATTAGCTAGAACTTTTTGTCCATGTTCATCCGGTATCAATTCAATCACCAGATTCTTCGCCTCTTGAAGCACTTCTACAGTATTTTCTGGATCGATATTTCGCTGTAGCATATGCCATGTTACTGCTCTGTACATTGCACCGGTGTCCACATATACGTAACCGAGACGTTTAGCCACTAATCGGGCTATTGTACTTTTACCAGCCCCAGCAGGACCGTCAATCGCAATGTTCATTTTCCCGCTATATTCTAATGCTTGGCGTACCAATCGGGAATCCCCCTCAACCTTCATACTACAACTCGCTAAAAAAGCAGGCATTGCCTGCGACAAGCAAATTATACCACAGTCCTATATAACATGCAAAAACCCCGAGTCATTTACAACACTCTAAAATCGAATTGGCGTTCAAAACAATAGCGGATCATTTTTTGCCGATCGGTTTCCGATATCACTGTATATTCTAATAAATATCTTGGTGTAAGTGATGTGGAGTCAAGCACATTCATTACTTTCGCTGTTAATGGAATATGATCGATCTTTCCATTTTTCATATGGATCAATAACCAGCATTCTAAAACATCATTTTTTTGCACTTTGTTCATTACATCTGTTGTAAATGATAAACCGCCAGCGCTTACATTATCAGTGATAGCTACAAATCGATGATCTTCTTTTTTGACTGCTACTTCTATTTGTGCTTTGACTCGTAGATATTGCCGTCTTTGAACGACTGAAATTTCTTCTTGAAGAGGTTTGCGAATACGACTCAAGGAAGAGGTGGAATCGAAGCCTGTTACAATAGTACTGAAATAATGTTTGATTTCGTTGTCGATTAAATAATAAGCATACAACTCTTCGCCCAACGTTAACTTTTTGCCAGAAGAAGATTTTTTATGACTTAATGGGCCGATATATAATGAATCGTTATCCGCTCGTCCTACAATCGATTGATATATCTCTGTCTGATCTCCTTCTACCGCTTGAAATTGAAAATAAATCATGTCACCTGACTTCACTGACATCCTTTCTTCCCCCTTGAACAATATCTAACCATTTCTATACTTTTTCTATATTTCTGCCTTAATTCTTTATGATCATATAGTTATACGAATTATACCATCTTGTTGTATAAATGATACTTCATAAATTGCTATTTTAGACAAAAAAAAGCAATCACACTTTTCTGTACTATAGCTACAGATTCGTGGATTGCTTTTGATGACAATATTACAAATTAACTTCTTCCTCACGTTTGATAAAGCGGAAAGGTGAACGGTTGCTCGCTCGGGTGATCTTACTCATTCCTCCATACCAGAGAACGATCATCAACGGGATAATGTACCATAACCAATATTGACTCATCATATGCAAAATCAGATCATATAATCCATGCCAGAAAATAGGAAGAATTAATCCTAAAGCAAGGAATATATTACGTTTGCGTTTGGTGGTAGTAAATTTGGCTTTACCAATATAATCACCCATGATCACTCCAAAGAGCGCATGTCCTGAAACAGGAAGCAATCCCCGTAACAATAACGACATGACTGACATCGAGTTATATAAGGCGTATAACACATTTTCCAAAGTTGCAAATCCTAGTGATAGCGCTACTGTATACAGTATTCCATCATAAGGCTCGTCAAACTCTGTATGATTGTACAAAATATGATAGATAATAAACCATTTGGCAAATTCTTCTACACCTGCTGAAGTCAGAAAGGAAAACACATAAGGACTATCGCCTAATCCAAGCACCATAGCCCGTTGTATAATCATAAGCGGGAATACAATCGCCACGCCTAAGAAAAAGAATTTGATAACCAAATGGAGTGGTTCTGGTTCATATCTGTCCTTGAGGTAAAAATAGATCAACAGAGCAATACCCGGAGCTATTGCTGCCATCATGATCGAAAATAAAGACACTCGATATTCTCCCTCCATTCTTGCGTAAACCCAGTCCGACGTTGTGCCAAATCATAATATTAGGAACTCCTTCCGGTCGGTTCACGCTATGAAGATGAAGGATATACCTGAGGTGCCTTTATATTGGACTTAGTCGTTACGATCAAAATGTTCACAGATTGTCGCAATTGCATTTTCAGCCATAACAACTTTTCCGTATTCTTCTAATACTGCTTCCGTTAACGATGTGGTATCGCCAAATTCAGCTAATACCGCGATCAAAGCGGCGTGTTTGGTCAAATCAACATCCGCAGGATCCATAGTCAAAATCCATTTATCTTTATAATGGTACAGCCGTCCGGCTTCAGTGACATTTTTGGAGAGAGTATGAGCTGCTTCGATAAGAACTTCAAAATCTTTGAAAGAATACGCAATAAAATCAGTTTCTTCTAGCGTAACTTCCATTTCATATATTTCGTCAGCCATATCTTCTTCATTGATCGTGCCCAAGTGTTGGTCATACTTGCCACGCGTCACGATAACAACCATTCCTTGCGCAGGAAGTGCAAATACTTCGACTGCAAGAGGACCGGTAGCATCAAATCCAAGCTCGCTATAAGCTTGATCCATCATTTCGGTAAAAAGATCATGGACTTTTGGAATTTCCTGCCACATGTCTTCTTTTTGAATTCCACGCTCAGTAAGATCATCAAACGTAAGGAAAATCCGTATTTTGTCTGAGCTTAGTCGTTCTATTTTCATAATAGGATCCCCCTTGGAAAACATAGGTCATAACCATCGTAGAATACAGGTTATGTCACTGCCTATTTATATCGATGATAGATATAGCAATGCTATATTAGGTATGTTACCATTTATTATCCTTAAATGCACGCACTAAAACGCCTGAATAAGAATAATACGTATTGTCAATCTTTTTTTCGGAATTTGTTTCATTTCTTCCCCTTTTGGTTTAAAAGATAGTTTGTGCATTTAAGGTCGACTGCTATTTATGGCTATATTGTAACTTATCGTTACATATTTATGGTTGACCTTACGTATGCTTTAAGGATTTAATTTACATATGCGGAATTTTGCTCCACCGTGCTTTTGATTGATTTTATTTTCTAACAATTCAGACAGAAAAGAGCGTGAATGTATGTTAAAAAAAACAGCAAGTTGGTTGTTGTTATCTGTAATTATGTTGTCTGCTTGTAGCAATCAAGCTCCAGCATCCACTACAGAGACACCTGCCGCCACTACCGAACAAAGTACCAGTAACACACCTGCAACAACGCCAGAAAGTAGCGAAACAGCTACCACACCAGCAACCGAGGGTACAACTTCTACTGAAGCGACTACACCTGAGCAGTCTTCTGAAAGCACAACTGCTAAAGATACTGAAGCTACCGTTCCTGCTGAGTATACATATCATATGAACAAAAATTATGATATCGTACCTAACGAAGAATCTAAAGAAACTCCTAAAAAAGTAGTTCTTTTGACTTTTGATGACGGTCCGAAAGAGAAAAAAATGATCAATAGTATGATGGATACATTGGACAAACATCATGCCAAAGCGATCTTCTTCGTAAATGGCTATCGGATCAAAACTCATCCTGAACTGCTGAAGCTAATTCATGATCGTGGTGGTATTATCGGTAATCATACACAAGATCATATCGTACTTAAACATGAATCCAAAGCTAAAGTAACTCAGCAAATTGAAGATACTCAAAAGCTGATTGAAGATACGATTAATGAAGCACCGCGCTTTTTACGTGCTCCAAATGGTGCTACCAACGATACAGTACATGCATTAGCGAAAAAGCATGATATGCTGTATATGAACTGGTCTGTAGGTTCACTTGACTGGGTCAATCAAAAAGATCCGGACGCTGTTATTTCGAACGTTATGGATCAATTGCACTCCGGCAGTATTATTTTGATGCATGAATTGCCTTGGACGGTAGAAGCTTTGGATGAACTTTTGACCAAGCTTGAAGCCAAAGGTTACACCTTTGTTGATCCAAATGCGATTGAACCTAAAATGCGTTAATTCACTTTAAACAACGATAAAAAGCAAGGGCACCGTTGAATAACTGGTTCCCTTGCTTTTTTCATGTTCATAATGATAACCAAGCTAGTTATTATAGACCTGAACGACCCGCTAAATTCTGAAGCCAGTACCAATTCGGCATAAATCCAGACAGCTTAATCCCCCACCATAACAACATAATCGTCAATGCAACAAATAAGAAAATAAGATACCCGTAAAAAAACTTGGCAATTTTAATTTTGCGAGATGGATAAATCGTACTTCTAGGTACGTAATCTTTATCTTTTTCGTTCTCTTCTTCGTCTGTTTCACTAACTTCACCTGTTCTAGAACGCGTCAACACTCCTTGTTCGTTAATAGCTCCACGAACAGTGTTGGTAGCATTCTTTTTACGACCCGCAGGTAAGCGAATACGACTTCCTGTTAGAAGCCCTTCTTCTCCAGAACTATATCTGGCTACTCTACTCGATTGTCTGCTTTCTCGTGTTGCTGTATTACTATAACGTTCTAACCTGCTTAGGCGCTCGCTCATTTTTCCCTCCGCAATGAAATAATTAGACCGGATATCAGGTCAATCGCAAAGTGACATAATATAGGTGCCCACAATGTTCCGGATTCAATATATATATACCCAAGTGCGTAGCTACTGACGAATACCCATGCTGTAGGAATCCAATGTCGTAGGTAACGGAAATGAATAGCTGCAAATATAATGCTGGTCCAATAAGGCCCAACTGCATATTGAATAGCTCCACGGAACAATATTTCTTCGCAGACCCCTACCAGTAGTGTAATAATAATAATATGCCATAACGGGCGATTTTTGAAGATCATTTCATTAATTCCGCCATCGTCCATACTATTTTCAGGAACAACTTTGGAAATAAATAGATCTACGACGAGCATCAGCGCTGCAAGTCCTAATCCCCATGCGATAAAAGTAAGTTCTGTTGGCAATTGTAATAATGTTAAAGGGTTGCGTCCTTGTAACCAAATCCATATCAGTCCAACAAGCAAGGTCAAGCCTTGAGTTAAATACAAATTAATCAATAATAATTTATCGGTTAATTGTTCAGGTTGTACGCGTTTAATTTTGAATGAACGGAACTTGCTTTTTTTCATAATCACAATCCTTTGGCTGCATAAAATAGTGTATCGGTCTATTATATCACTTTATTGAATACAAGCTTCTATCTCTGCTCCTAATTATTCAAGATTGGCTGTTCTCACATCTTTACGTTAGAATACAATTATCGTTTCGTGTAAAATTCATTTTGAAATTTTCTGATTACTTTCTCTCTTTGCTGTATTGACATGATATGTAACCCATGTTACATTATGAAAAATTAAATGATTCTAACGTCTATGAAGGAAAAAAGTAGCATGATGGTTTTCAGAGAGCCGGTGGTTGGTGCAAACCGGTAAGCCAAATGTTGTCTTTGAGCGATCCTGAGTCACTGTATTGAAATCAAGTAGGTACAGTCGGTTGATCCCGTTAGCGATCCGGTCAAAACATTGACCATAAGGCTGATTCTTGTGAGAGAACAGCGAATTAGGGTGGTACCACGACAGCTCTCGTCCCTTTGCTACAGTAGTAGTGTGCGGATGAGTGCTTTTTTTGTATGATTTTTACTTTCATGCGGTAGTGCGTTCACCCATTGAACTTTCAAATTCAATTAGGTACGATATTAACATTGTATCGCTGTTTTAGCGCTGACAGCAGATACGAATGTTTATATAGATGATAACTTATTATTTTACAGAGACTGACCATTTTGGAGGAGGAAAGAAATAATGTTTAAGGTATTGGTATCAGACCCGATCAGTGATCTAGGAATTCAACAATTGGTAGACGCTCAAGATATTATTGTGGATAAGCAGACTGGACTTAGCGAAGATGAATTAGTCGGTATTATCGGTGACTACGATGCTCTACTTGTACGTAGCCAGACGACAGTAACCAAAAAAATCATGGAAGCTGCCACCAAGCTCAAAGTCGTTGGACGTGCGGGCGTAGGCGTAGACAATATTGATCTAAATGCTGCAACAGAACGCGGTATCATTGTGATTAATGCACCAGACGGTAACACCATTACTACCTGTGAACATACTTTTGCGATGATGATGGCTCTTGCTCGTCATATCCCTCAAGCTTATGCCAAAACGATTGGCGGTACTTGGGATCGTAAATCTTTCCTCGGGGTTGAATTACGTAACAAAACATTAGGCGTACTGGGTATGGGCCGCATCGGTAGTGAAGTAGCGAAGCGTGCCAAAGCATTCGGTATGGAGATTCTAGGATATGATCCTTTCTTAACACAAGAACGTGCCGATAAAATGGGCGTTACTTTAGCGAGTGTCGATGAAATTATACGTAATGCTGATTTTATGACGGTACATACACCGTTAACACCAGAAACAAAACATATGATCTCTACAGCACAATTCCAGGTCATGAAAAAAGGCATGCGTATTATTAACTGTGCACGCGGTGGTGTAATCGACGAGACGGCTCTAATCACTGCTGTGAATGATGGTATTGTTGCAGGTGCTGCTTTTGACGTATTCGAAAGCGAACCTCCTCAAGCTGATCATCCATTTTTGAGTCATCCGCAAATTATCGTTACTCCACATCTAGGTGCATCTACGATTGAAGCACAGGAAAATGTAGCGATTGATGTATCCGAACAAGTATTACACATTTTACGTGATGAGCCGTTCAAAAATGCGGTTAATATGCCTCCAGTAGCTGCAAGCGTGATGAACAAATTACAACCTTACTTCTCCCTCGGTGAGAAACTAGGTAGCTTTGCTGCTCAAATGGCAACGCAAGCGATTCAAGAAATTCGTATTGATTATGCAGGCGATCTATCTGAAGTCGATACACAACCATTAACACGTTATATTCTAAAAGGGATTCTTGCCCGTCATATGGGTGATGAAGCGAATATTGTAAACTCGATGCACCTTGCCAAAGTACGTGATCTTAATGTGATTATTACAAGCGCTCCATCGACAAAAGGCTTTACGAACTTGATCACTGTGAGTCTTAAAGGACAAAACGGTGAAGAACCTCGTGTAGCAGGAACATTGTTAGCAGGTTACGGCGAGCGTATCGTGCGTATCAATGATTACTCTGTCGATGTATTGCCAAGCGGTCACCAAATCTTGATCTCTCATACAGATAAGCCGGGTATTATCGGTAATGTAGGTTCATTGCTTGGACAAAAAGATGTCAATATTGCTTCAATGCAAGTAGGACGTAAGCAAGAAGGCGGCGAAGCGATTATGATCTTGACAGTTGATAAAGATGTTAACAAAGATGTTCTATCCGCTCTTGTCGAATTGCCTAACTTGAACAAAGCACAAGAAGTGGTACTGGTATAAAACACTTCTATTATAGTAGTGACTCATATCTTACTTCATAAAATCAGCAAAAAGCCAACTGTTTTAGGACATCATACCTAACGACAGTTGGCTTTTTGTTTTGCTTTTCAGAATAAATTATGAACCCGTTCTATATACCATGTATTTCATAAAGACGTGCCGAATATGCTGAAGGTAATTCTATACTGAGTAGTCCAGTAATCGGATTCCAATCAAATGTACTGTCTTGTACAGCAGGATAAGCTTGTTTTATATGCAGTTGTTTGTTAGTCCAATCAGATAAAGGTATAGATTGTACTGGTTCTCCTGTCATACGCCATACTGCCAAATAAATGACCTTATCACAATTCATGGCAAAGGCAAGCCAATCATCTCCAAAATTAGGTAAGCCTAATGGCCAAAATGGTTGCCCTTGTGCTAACTGTTGACGAATCGTTTTGTAATACGTTATAGCTTCACGAATAAATGCTATATGATCTGCTTGAATTTCTGCTATATGTCCACTTTGATGAATACGCAATAATAACGTATTAACCATATTCATAATCACTTCTTCGCTATGTCCATCACACAATGGATAAGACCAGACAGCAGCTTGCTCTGGTGTCACAGCTGAAGCTGATGCAGCTGCAATCACAGCATTTTTGCGATAATCCGTTTGATCACTTGTTGATTGAATACTATGTCTACTGAGCAAAGCGTAATCCATTCTCAATCCACCACTACCACAGTTTTCAATCACAAGATCAGGATATTGTAACCAGATCTGATCAAGCCATTTAAGATAGGCTTGATTATGTTGTAACAATCCATCTCCAAAACTATCTGCTTGCCACTCGGTGCCTACACCTGCATTGATATTATAATCCATTTTGATATAACCTACTTTGTATTCGTTCACTAAGCGGTTAATCACACGATTGGCATGCTCAATCACTTCTGGATGGCGGAAATCAAGCTGATAACGAGCATGATCAATGACACGATGTCCATGACGTGTGAAAAACCATTCGGCTGGCACTTGATCCGCTAACTCGCAAGCAACTCCCATCACTTCAAGTTCTAACCATAATCCTGGCACCATACCTTTTTGACGAATATATGCTAATACTTCTTCAATTCCATTAGGAAAGCGAGCTTGAGAAGGCAACCATTCCCCTACTCCATCCCACCAATAACCGTCTGAATACCAACCACAATCAATACAATAATATTCACATCCTATTTCAGCTGCGGCATCAATTAAAGGAAGCAATGCTTCTGTAGTCGGTTCTCCAAACAGACAATTCATATAATCGTTAAAAATGACAGGCAATTGTTGATTATCTTTATTAGGTCTACGGATAACACGACGATAATCTGTCAAAATGGCTAATGCTTGGTCTATACCTTTTGCTGATAAGGCAACACTAACAGGAACAGAAGTAAAACTCATACCTGGTTGTAGATTTTTCCACCATTGATGTTCTTGTTCTGTCGGTCCGCTCGCCTGAATATACAACATGTCTACCATATCACTTATTTCCCAGTGCCAAGACCCGTTGTGCTCAATTTGCCATGCTAGACCTGATCCAGTTTCTTTATTTTCGATATAAGCTAAAGGTAGATACTGAGAACTTGACCATGTTCCTGTCGATTGATAACTCAATCGTTTCATCGAAAATTCATTGACATGATGTAATCCAAGCTGTGCTAGAGTATAGTGTTGCCATTGTACTTCACCATACCACGTATTATGTGGAATCGATAATTGATAACGCTGATCTCTCGGTTGCTTCCCGCCGGGCAATAACCCTGTATACGCAAACGATGAAACATATTCTAATCCAACCGATTGATTTCCTTTATTCGTAATAGTAGTCCAACAACGAATTACTGGAATTTGATTATAAAATTGAATATGAACTTCTACTTCTAAATCTGTTTTTACATCTATCATCTGAAATACAAGTTTTCGACCTTTGTCTGTAGACATATCTTCTATCTGCTGTAAACGAAGTCTTTTAGCAGGTAATGTACCGGTGTGCTTAGAACCATGATGATCATCGTGATTTTCACCACTTGCTTGTATTTCTACCATTCTGAATTTTGCTCTCTTTTTTTCAGACCATTGCTTGGCTTCTGGATAAGCATGTGTCCCAATATACAATAGTCGTACATCTTGGTCTTCAGTAATTTCAATTAATATATGAATACCATTTTCTTCAATTTCTAACCATTGAGTTGGTTGTAAAAACATAAAGTAGGCTCCTAGTTCATTATTTTTGTCATTGCGTTATAGCTAACCTTTTACTGCACCTGCTGTCATACCTTCTACAAGGAAACGCTGTAGAAATAAAAACATAATAACTACAGGAAGTACGCTCAATACAGAAGAAGCCATCATGCTACCCCAATCGGTCTGATACAATCCTTTAAATAAGTATATTCCCGGTGTTAGTGTACGGTGCTGTTCATCATTAATAAATACGAATCCGAACATAAATTCATTCCATGAATTCAAAAACCCGAACATACTTGTAGAGACTAGACTGGGTAATGACACAGGTAACAAAATCCGAAAAATAGTACCTACTCGTGTGCAACCATCGATTTCGGCAGACTCTTCCATATCAATTGGAATCGAGTCAAAAAAACCTTTCATCATAAATGTACATAATGGCACTGTAAATGTTGTGTACGCCAATATAAGCGAACTATACGTATTAATTAAATGCAGTTCTTTCATGGTGAGGTATAAAGGAATTAATAATAACACTCCTGGAATCATCTGTGAGAGTAACATCGCTACCCCAAACAACTTCACACCACGAAAGCGAACAAATCGACTTAACGCATATCCTGCAAAAATAGAAATGATCAACGAAGCTGCTGTTACCACTAAAGAAACATACACACTATTTTTGAAAAAGGTTAAAAAGCTAGAACTTGTTAATACATTAATAAAGTGTTCTATTGTAGGATGCTGAATCAAAAAACTGGGTGTTAATGTACGAATCTCATTATCAGGTTTTAATGAAGTCACTACCATCCATAAGAATGGAAACAAACAATAGAAAGAAAATCCGATGAGTACAATATAAGTAATACTTTGTACTATCCATTGTTTCCGTTTGCTTATAAGCATATCTATCTACTCCTTACCTATAGTCTAGTTTTTAGATTTACGACTATTGATCACATAATACATAATAAATGCTGTCATCATTACTCCAAGCATCATAGAAGATAATGCCGAAGCATTTCCAAAGTTATAATCTTCCATCGCATAGCGATAAATCTGAATCGGCAACGTCTCTGAAGAATACAATGGGCCACCTTGTGTCATAATCCATATAAAGTCGAAGTTGATAGCTGTCCAAATTAAATGTACAAAAATAAGGGTTAACGATATCGTTTTTAATTGTGGTAATACGATATAAAAAAAGCGCACGCGGATGCCTGCACCATCAATAGCTGCTGCTTCCATCACTTCTTTGGATACAGTTTGTAATCCAGCTAATAAGCTGATTGTAAAGAAAGGAAAGCTTCTCCATATGTTTACAAAAACGATAGTGAATAAAGCAGTATTCATTTCTCCTAACCAATAGTACGGTTGATCAATGACGCCTAATTGGATCAACCAATAGTTAATTACGCCATAATCAGGTGCAAGCATCCATGTCCATGTCATCCCTGCGATAACGATCGGCACTACCCACGGTATAATAATGATTCCACGAAATAATGTTCTCCCACGTATAGGTTGATTCAAAGCAATAGCTGAACTTAAACCAAGTATATATTCTCCAGTTACAGACAATAACGTCCAGATAATTGTATTTCGCAATGCAGTCAAAAAATATTCATTTGATAATACTTCTCGATAATTGGCTAAATGAGCAAAACCCGTTTGAGTTGCATTGAGCATATTTTTGAATTGAAAACTATCCCACACTACTGTAATTAAAGGGTACGCATTTAAAAGTAAAAAAAAAGCAAAAGCAGGTAAGACAAAATAATAAGCAACTAATCGTATTCGTTTTTCTCTCAATGTCAACATCATATTCACCACTTTTTTCAAGATAACCTAAATAGATAATGTGGTTTGAACAATATCTATTTAGGCTTTAGCTCGTTCAAGTTAAACGAAATTAACTGCCACTCAATTGATTGGTTTTTTGCAAATTCTCATTAATAGCTTGTGACAACCAAGTAGCTATTTGTTCAGGTGAATCGTTTTTGAGCAGCAAGCGAGCAATAGAGTCTTCCATTGATTGACTGATCCCACTTAAAGATACTGGCGGAAACGAAACGCCTTGCGATGTCAACTTCATAAACTCTTTGCCCCATTTATCACTTTCTACATCGGTTCGAGCAGATTTGGATGGGTTGACAGCTTGTTGATATTCTTTGCTCATTAAAAATGAAGCAAATTCCCAAGCTTGTTTGGTATGTTCGGTGTTATAGACAAATAATGGCGCTACCTCCATAAACGTAGCTGGTTGGTCGCTATACGGTGGAGCAGCAATTTTGACATCACTCATTCCTTCTGGATTTTCGGATGTACGTCCTTCAATCCAAGCTCCATTTACAACCATTGCGTATTGAGCCAGTACAAAGTTCTGATCTTCTTCTTCCCAACCCCATGTTTTGGCATTAGGATCTACTACCTGTTGCGCATTCATATCTTTATAAAATTGGAATACTTCTGCTACTTTTTGTAATGCTTGCGGATTATCTTGCCACGTATTTTTATATTTTCCATCTGCTTGTTTTTCTGCTATAGATAGACCTTTTTGCGCTAAATATGTCATCAACTCTTGTGAAGCACGAACTCCTGTACCAGCAAATCCAAAAGCGTATTTGTTCGTTTTTGCTTTGATAACAGGTCCCATTTGAAGTAACTCATCCCACGTTTTTGGTGGTGCATCATAACCAGCTTGTTTTAAAATATTTTCATGATATAGCAATGCTCTTATACCTAAATAGTTAGGCAAAGCTTTTACTTTTTCATCAATTGTTAACGCCTTCATTACATTTGGATAAAAAATATCTTTGTCTTTCCATTCATTCATATAAGGTGTCAAATCAGCAAGCGCATTCATTTGATTAAACTCGCCTACCCATTCGCCTAGCCCCCAACTAAGATCAGGAGAATCACCGGCTGTTATAGCAGCTACTAATTTGTCATGCAATACATCATACGTAATCACTTGTAGATTGATATTGATATCTGTATGTTCTTGATCGAACTTTTTGATCTGTTGTTCTATCGTTTTACCTTCTGTCGTACTAGGATCAAGTGCAGCCCAAAAATTTAGAGTTACTGCTTGATCAGTGGAACCTTCATTAGATGTTGTAGCGTTAGAAGCACTGCCACTACAGCCTGTCATCATAACAATTGCTGCCATAGCTACAATCGCTAACTTGCTCATCTTTTTGTATCTCATTGGTTGTTGTCTCATGGTCTTCTCCCCTTTATATTTCATGAATGAAGTAGTTTCTGAATTTATTGTAAGCGATATCAATAATCCTTTATATGTGAATAAATTCAGATAAATGTTTAATTTATTCAACATTATTAAGACTCATTATTTTCGATTTTATGATGTTGCTTAAATAGACTTGGTTGAGTACCTACTATTTTTTTAAAAACCTGACTAAAATAACGTGCATCGCTATATCCTACTTTTTCAGCAATTTCATATGTTTTTAAATCTGTGCTTACCAATAATGTTTTAGCTTTTTCTATCCTGATTTTTGTCAAAAACTCTAAAAATCCTTCACCTGTTTCGTTTTTAAATAACGTACAAAAATAATTTTTATTAATAAAAAATCGTTGTGAAATATTTTCTAGAGTGACAGTATTATAATTTTCTTGGCTGTATACTTTGATTGTTTTGATTAACTGACTACCTGATTTGGTGCGTAAATTCCCGGAAACTTGTTGTACATGTAGCTCTATTATTTGTTGAAAGATATATTTTACTTTTTCAATATTTAGTTCTACTAAATAGAATTTGGCTTCTACTAATAACAGCATAATTTGAGCATGATCAGTGCTTGCTTCGACCCGGTTAAGTAACTGAACAATACCTATCTTGATTTCTCGACTACTCATCTTGTCGATTGCTTCCTTTTCAAATACGTGATTGAGCTGATCTATAAATTGTTGCCCACTACGTTCTGATGCGGTTTCAATTGTAATTTTCAACAATGTATTTAGCTCTTTCCATATTTCTTCACTAACAGATTTGTGATGTTGAACTTCAGCTTCATCTTTACCAAAAAAAGAAATAGTATCTGTGTGGGATAGTGTCAAATGATCGATAGCATGAATCGATTCAGTATATGCTTTCTTTATAGCTGTAATACGCTGCTTTTTGGCACTCACACCAATTTTGATCGTAATATGCAAATAAGCAGTTAACGCAGTATGAATTCTTTTAAGCCAATGTGTAAACAAATGTTCCGATATATCTGCACGTACAAAAAATAAAAATTCATTCAATTCATTCAAGTTTCTAAACACTTCTGTGTCTGCGTAATACGTTGCAACGTTTTCTTTAATAATATTTCGAGCAGCAAAATAAAAAATAGACAAATCTCCTTTGTAACGACTATTCATATTAGAGGTTAAATCAAATAATTTGATAGTAACGATATAATACGGATACTCTGGTAATGGAAATTTAAGTTGATCTGCTTCAACAATCAATTCATTTTCTTCTCGTTGTGCTGTACTTAGAAGATGACTTAACCATTCATCTTGCATTAATTGGATACCTTGATATAATCGAGCATTCTGATTACGAGATTCATGTTGTTGTTTGGATTCCTGTTTTATTTGCTCTTCTAATTTACTTAGTAAGATTAGCAATTCAGCTTCATTTAAAGGTTTGAGTAAGTAATCGACTACATTTAATAAAAAGGCAGGACGTGAATAATCAAAATCGTTATATCCGCTTAAAGCAATCGCTTTGGCAGTATAAGAGGAATTTTTTAACCATGCCAAAAATTCTAAGCCATCCATATGAGGCATTCGAATATCAGTTAAGATTACATCAGGTTGATACTGTTCTACCATTTGACATGCTTCTTCTCCGTTATACGCATGACCCACAATAGACCAACCATAGTGCTCCCAATGGATACATTGTTTTAATTGATTGTGTATAGTCATTTCATCATCTACAATAAGAACTTTCATCTGGGGTTAAACTCCTTTAATGGCAGACGGAACACAATCATTGTTCCAGTACCTGCCTTACTATATACTTGTATGCCATATTGGGTTCCACAAATGAACTTAATACGTGTCTGAATATTAATTAATCCGATAGAATCTAATGTTTGTTGTGAAGCGGTATGATACTGCTCTAACACAGATGACAATTGGTGAAGATTTTCTTCAGATATGCCTATTCCGTTATCTAATAATCGAATAATAATTTCAGAGTGAATATAGTCTATAGAAGCGGTAAGACGCATTAGTTTCCTACTATTCTGCTGTGGAATTAATCCATGTTCGACTGCATTTTCAATAACAGGTTGCAAAATAAGTTTGGGAATCCATACCGAGTTTATTTCAGAACTTACATGAATACGAATTCCTATGCCTTCTGGCAATCGCTTGTTGATAATTAATAAGTAATTACGAATATGAGAAATTTCACTTTTGACTTGAACCCATTCTTCATTGATATTGATATTGTATCTATACATATTGCTAAGCGATTGACAGATTATACGCATCTCTGGAACTTGATTTACAGCAGCAATATTGGAAATTAGTTGTAAGGTATTAAACAAAAAATGGGGCGATATCTGAGCTTGTAATGCTTTAATTTGTGACTGCTGATTGATCAATTGTAATTTCAATTCATAGTTCATATGATTTTGGATTTTGTCGATCATACGATTAAAATGTTTACTCAAAAATCCGATTTCATCATAAGCTAAAATCTGCACTCTAGCATTGTAATTACCTTTTTCGATTTCATTCATTTTTTTTCGAAGTTCAATAATAGGACGAGTGATACTATAACTCAGCAAAATAGATAACAAAATCATAATAACAAGCGAACCTATGATAATTGCAAATGCTAAATGTCGAAAAAAGATTAATTGCGGATTGGTTTGAAATTCATAATGCAAAATAAGACCATTTGAACCGAGTGGGGTTTGGATCATTTTGCTCTGTTTATCACTATCCGCATAATGATATGTTGTACCGATCTGACTATGATCAGAATGATAAATAATGTTTTGATCATGATCTGAAATAATAATTTTACCTTTATAAAAGGTATTGTATCGTTCTACCATCGTTGTGAATGGTTGTACTTGCATATCAATAGTTAACACAGCGAATGGATCACCCATCCATTTAATAGGATATAAATAATGAATAATAGGCTGATTATAAGGACTGCTATAATCAAATACGAGTGTTGGAGTTTTGTAAGGGGCATGCAAATGGTTAATTAGCGATTGATTATAAGAAGATGCTAATTGCAAATAATAATTAGGAAAAAATCCATTGTAATGTCTGCCTTTAAAATCAATTACATACATTCCTAAAATATGTTCGATATTAGAATTGTTATATATATTCAAATAAAATTGTTTGATTTGTAATCTTGTTTCATAATCCAATTCTTGTCGTGAATTAGACTTGCTAATGGTATGTAGACTGCTCACAAGTTCATATTGAGAATAGATTAAATAGGAGCTTTCTTGTAGCTGATCTAGATACTGCTCTAATTGGATTCTCAAATCTTGTTGGATTCGATTTTGAGCAATCTTTTGGTCTTCTCGATCATTTTGAGAGATTTGATATAAAATAATAAGCGAAGTTAAAATTAGTGGACAAATCGTGGTAACTAGCATTGCTAATAAAATTTTTAAACGTACACTTTTATGCTTTATAGACATCAATCATCCCACCTCATTCTCGGATGTATTTATTATAATGAATATATTTAAAATTTAGTTAATATCTTGTCACTCTTATTTTCTTAGGTATGTAAGGATTAGGCATTGCGATTTTCGAAAGAAAACAGAGAGAAAACTGCCTTGTATCAGACAGTTTTCTCTGCAATGCCGTTTAGCTTTGATTCGAAGAATAAACATCAGCTATAACTGAATCGTTATTTGCTATTGAATTGCCAGTATTATTAATAATCGGCATTGCGATTTGAATACGATCGATGTTTGGCGCATAGGCTGAAGCGTTAGTAAATTTAATCGTATTTGTACCTGCTTTCAAATTCACATCAAATACCATAGTCTTATAATTATTCCACTGACGTGTATTAAAGAAATTAGGACTTTGCGCTTGATCTCCATTAACTGTAATAGTAGCTACACGCTCGACAACGTTATTATTGTACGAATGTTCCCCTTTTACTTCTGCATTTGCAAATGTGACAACCATTCGGTACTTCCCTGCTTTTGGTGCAGTAATATCGTTAAATTGTAAAGTGTTACTCGCTCCATTGCCGATATAACCAACATATTTTCCACCAGATGCTGCTGCATCATCTGTTACAATTGCAGTCCCTCCTAACACATTGCTATTACTTTCAGCTTCATATGAATTGATCGCTGTTGTATTAGGGCTAATCTCTAAATAATCCAAGTTCACTGCATCAGATTCATCCGTTGTGAAAGCATTGTAACTGATACGATTAATACCTGCATTTAAAAATACAGAAGTTGTTTTTGTATTCCATGTATTCCAATTAGCTGTAGAATCCAGATTAACAGTTGTTAAATCACTTCCATTGAGAACTAATTTTAATTGACGGGTAGTAGGTGCATTGCTAAATGGGCCAGCACTATAGCGCAGATTCAAATTATAATAACCATTTGTAGGTGCACTCACTATAAACTCTGTTGACGCATTATTTGTATTTCCATAACCTTCTACAAAATAAGTGCCAGAGTATCCTGTATTTGAACCATAAGTCACTTTAGCTGTTCCATTTAATTTTGCATATTCGGCTTCATAACGATTTGAACTGTTATTAATGGTTTGGCTATTTGTATTAGGACTTACAATAATTTGATAAGCAGAAAGTGCTTTTAAATTATGAATAGGTACTGTAATCTGACCATTAGTAACTGGATAATTTTGCTCTTGCACACTATAAGGATCATTTGCAGGATTAGTACCTGAATTATCTACGCCTATAATAGATACATGCACATTTTTGCTCATGTATGATGCAGTATCCAAACCTTTAATCACAACATCTGTTGAGTATACATCTGAAGGATTAACAGAACCACCAAATAGAATTCTAGCTTGTTTTTTATCAGGATCAAGAGCTGCTAATGCTTGTAATGATCCATTGGTTGTTGGTGGAGTAACTGTAACCGTATGACCTGTTAATTGACCATACCATTTGTACAACCACCAACCACCTGTAGGTTTGTTGTTCTCGGTCACTAGATCATTTAATGTTCCGGCAGCCGTCCAATAAGCTAGCATTCCATCTACTTTGCTATTTTCTAAACGAGTCATCCATTGTATTAAATTACCAGGTACTCCAAGATCGCCAGAAATACGTGCATACTCGTTAATTGCAATCGGTCTAGCTGAAATTCCTAATTTTTTTTCAACATTACGATAATGATTATAATGGTTATACCAGTCTGTAAAGAAATCATTGCCCAGCTCATGCCATGTGGTGACATCCGGTAAAACATTATTATTTTTGGCATAAGTAAAGAAATCATCATAGAATTGAGCATGATAAGCAGCCAAGTTTGGCCCAGCTATTTTGGCTTGAGAGTCCAATGAGCGAATATGATTATAGACTGTTTTCCAATCTGCAAAAAATTTATTTCTTGCTTCTTGTCCACTCGCATTATTGTAATTATTTATGCCTTGATACCAGATGCCATCAGGCTCATTGAAAGGGACATAGACGAATTTGGAATGATTAGGATCTGCTACTACTTTGGGTACCATTACGTCAATCTTTTTCAAATAATCTTGTAATCCCAAGTTCTCATAAGGCCAATTTTCATAAATATCCTGCATATAAATTTGAATTTCTTTGCCGCCGGCTTTAATAAATTCCGGTGCTACTTTTAAAGCATCACCATTCGGATGTTGTGCGCCATCAGGAGCTTTTTGCGCAATCGCTTGAGGATTTAGAGGTGCTAACATAGTAGATGAAGGAACTCCATCGCTTCCTAACCCATATAAAAAACCAGATGCTCCGTACTTTATACTGCCAGTATTGCTAGCAAGGTCTACTACAATCTGCGGGCTAGCTGCTTTAGCTGATCCTGATCCTCCCCATATACTCACTAGTACAGTTGTCACTACTAAAACTGAACTCCACTTTCTACTTCTCATAGCATCAAGCTCCTTTTAACATATAGTTTTTAAAACCACCAAAAAAGTAAGCGATTACATTTTCGTTTACAATACATACTTTATCAGTTACAAAAGCGGCTTTATAGGAGACAAAACTTAGAATACTGTTTTTTATATTCAGAAATTCGATATTTTTGCCAAAGAAAAAAGACTAGCATATTTGCTAGCCTTTTTTTATTTGTTATATGTTCCTATTGCATTTGACGACACTTCTTCAGAATGCTGAATCGGGAGCAATAACGTAAATTCAGTGCCTTTGCCGATAATACTATCTGCTGTAATACTTCCATGATGAGCTTCTACGATATTACGTACAATCGCAAGACCTAGACCTGTACCACCAGCTTCGCCGCGTACACGAGCTTTGTCTGCTTTGTAAAAGCGTTCAAAAATAAAAGGAAGATCGTCCATCGGTATACCTGCTCCTGTATCCTGGAATACCACCCGCACATGCTCTTTTTCCATATGAGCCGTTACGGTAATTGTTCCACCGGCAGAAGTATGGCGAAAAGCATTATCAAGCAAGTTGGTGAATATTTGCTCTAACCGATCGACATCGGCATACAAATGCAAGAACTCGTCACGTACAAAGTTAAGTTTGAGTTCTCTTTCTTTGGCTCGAACAGTAAATTTACGATAGACTCGATCCATTAATTCATTCAGATCGATCTCATCAAAATTCATATCGATATGACCGGCTTCCATGCGTGCAAGATCTAATAAATCTTGCACCAATCTACCCATACGTAATGATTCATCATAGATGACCTGTACCAATTCGTCGCTTTCTTCTTTGGACGTAGCCATCCCATCAAGCAATGCTTCACTATACCCTTGAATCATCTGCAAAGGTGTACGAATCTCATGAGATACATTAGCTACAAAGTCACGACGCATCTTCTCTGCTTTGACCTCATCTGTCACGTTACGCAGTACCGATACGGTTCCGCGTACATCGTTACCCGAGTATAAAGGAGCCATATTAACAGACCAGACTTGCTGTTTGACATGAATATTAGAACTTTGATCCTGACGTTCTCGAATAACGCTCTGGAACATCGGATATAGTGGTTCTGGCACTTTGGTATCGGCTGTGATTCCATCTTGTTCTTGACGTTCCCAGCCTGCTTTGTGCCATGTATCCATAATCATTTCGCCTGGTGGATTATGCAGAATCATATTCCCGGATTTGTCGAATGTAATCACAGCATCTCCCATACTGCGGAGTATGCTTGCCATTTGTTCTTTTTCCAGTTGTAAATTCTGAATATTTTTTTCCAATTCTTCTGCCATATGATTAAAAGCGCTCGCTAATTGACCAATCTCATCACTGGTTTGCAAAGAGACACGCGTATTGTATTTTCCTTTGCGAATCCCGTCTGCGGCTTGAATTAATTGCTGCATCGGTTGTGTAATTTTGGTCAATAAAAAAAGAGCAAAAAAAGTAGTCATCGAGAATCCTACGATGGAGACATAGGTAAATAACCGTTTGATCGAACCGGAATTGGTAAATGTACTATCGATATAAGGTAGCAAAAATAAACCGAGTGTTAACAGTACACAAGCCACTAATGCGCTAATCGTCAGCCACAACTTACCGACAAGCGTTCTCCAGAAGTCCACTTATTTTGGAACCTCTAACTTGTAACCAACGCCCCATACCGTAGTGATCATTGCGGCTGATTCAGGTGATACTTTATTTAGCTTTTCACGCAACCGTTTTACATGGGTATCTACTGTACGCAAATCACCAAAAAACTCATAATTCCAGACATCTTTGAGCAATTCTTCACGTGAGAATACTTTATCCGGCGATACCGCTAGAAAATGAAGCAATTCGTATTCTTTCGGCGTTAAGCTAATCTCGTGTCCACTTGCGGTTACACGATGTGCATCATGCTCAATAATCAGGTTTGGAAATACGATATTGTTGCTTGAGTTGTTTTCTTGAGAAAGGTACGCTGTTGCTGAAGAGCGACGCATAATCGCTTTGACCCGATAGATCACTTCACGCGGACTGAATGGCTTAACGACATAATCATCTGCGCCCACTTCAAATCCTTGCACACGATTGACTTCTTCCCCTTTAGCGGTAAGCATCAATACGGGTGTTGATTTGACTTGACGTAGACGACTACATACTTCGATACCATCGATTCCCGGCAACATTAGATCAAGCATAATTAAGCCGTAATCTTCTGCTACTGCTTTGCGTAGCGCAGCTTCTCCGTCTTCAGCTTCATCAATCTCATAGCCTTCTTTTTCTAAATACATGCGTAGTAAACGGCGAATACGTTCTTCGTCATCCACTACTAAAATGCGATTCATCTGGTCACTCATTCACTAAAGCCTCCTAGCTGTCATCAATGGATATAAATGATCTCTATGTTATGCTTTACCGCTGCTTTTTAGCTTATCAATTTCTTCTTTGGTCAGGTGGCGATATAGACCACGCTTCAAATTACCTACGAGTAATTCGCCAAAAGAAATCCGTTTCAACCGAATCACTTTATGAGACAAAGCTTCGAACATACGACGAATCTGACGGTTTCTACCTTCATGAATCGTTACACGTATCGTTGCTTGCTTCTTCTCTGTATCAATATCATAATAATCCGCTTCAGCAGGTTGAGTCATTCCATCTTCCAATTGAATCCCTTGGCGGAATTTCTCTAGTGCTGTACCGTGTGGTACGCCTTCTACCGTTACATGATATGTTTTGGGTACGTGATGTCTTGGATGAGTTAAGCGATTAGCCAGTTCTCCATCATTCGTCAAAATTAAAAGACCTTCTGAATCGTAATCCAGTCGTCCTACAGGATATACACGTTCACGAACACCTTTAAGATAATCGCCTACAATTTTACGTCCTTCTGGATCAGAAGCACTTGTAATAACCCCTTTAGGTTTGTTGAACATAATATATACTTTTTTCTCCGCAGCAATCGATCGTCCATTAACAATAATCTCGTCCACTGTTGGATCTGCTTTGGTTCCAAGCTCAGTGACAACTTCACCATTCAGAGTTACTTTACCTGCTACAATTAACTCTTCACATTTACGTCGGGAAGCTATACCTGCTTGTGCTAATATTTTTTGCAATCGTTCCATAATAGTTAATTCACCTCACACTAATGATACTCATCTATGCACAAAATCACAAGACACTCCCCAAGTTTATTGTGATTTTAGGGAGTTTCATGTGATTTTGAAAGAATATATAGAGAAGCACAACTGACTATTTCATCAATCTAGATCAAATCTTACGAAATATGGATAAAATCTGCCATCGATTGAACTTGCAAATCTTCTGGCTTCGCAGGTACAAATTGTGGTGAATGAGATACCGATGGTTGTACAATATTGGATTCAGACTGCATTTCATTAGCATGGTGCACATCTTCTAGTGTCTGTAATTGCTTGAATTGAACTGTTTTGGTTACTCCAGGAATTAGATCAAAGAAGTTGTCGCTAAAGATGCCTTCGCTTGCTGTATTTAACCATATCTGACGCGCCAACACATCTGTGGTCAATTCATAAGCAATAACGCCATCGACTTCTGTTTCTACGACTTGAATATTCGGTTGTTGCAAAGGTAACTCGGTTGCAGATACAAAATAAGCAATCTCTGTATGAAGTAGTTGATTTTCGTGCTCTAATTCTGCTACCAGAATCGCTTCTGCTGGATTCACGTCTCCAAGTAACTGTTCTGTCGTCAAAGATAGTAATTGAATCGCTTCTCCGCCTGCAAGGGTAAGAGATTGCGGCATTTCTTTGTACAATGTACCGTCTATTCCAAGTACTTTGACACGAACTGTTAATGATTTGGGTGCAATCAGATCAGAGACAAGATGAATATTAACTGTACCTGAGACTGAATTATCAATCGATAGTAAAATATCTTCAAAGCTACGTTTGGCATAATATTGGACCGCTTTCCAGCGACCATAGTAATCCATACTCGACCATGATGCGACAGGCCAGCAATCATTCATTTGCCAGTATAATGTTCCCATACAATATGGTTTACGGCGACGATGAGCTTCGATGGCAGTTTTCATCGCTTCAGCTTGTAGAACCTGACTCATATAGAGAAACGAAGGAAAATCTTTTGGTGCTGGTAAATATTTATCCATGTATTCTTTGATCAATCGATTGCCTGCTCCATTTTTCTGATGACGAAGCATGACTTCAGATTCTAATTCCAAATCGGATTCTTCAGCATACGTACGAACCGATTTGTATTCTGGAAACGATTGGAACCCATACTCACTCATAAATCGACCGATATACGTATTGTAGCGTTCAAATGGCTCACTGTTATGCCATACACCCCAATAGTGGATATCTCCAGAATCTGTTATGCCGTGTGTATGTTGTTTTTCATTATTTGTCACTGCAACGATTGGCGATGACGGCCAGTATGAGATACCCGGATGCTCTACTCGCACTACTTCTGGTAATAACTCATGGAATAATGACTCATAATCAGCCCAGATCTGTGCACGCTGTTCTGTATTGTAGTCTTTTTTCCAACCCCAACCACCATCTTCTACATATTGAGACCACGCAGAATCGATCTCATTATTACCACACCAGAGTACAATACTTGGATGATTACGTAGTCGACGAATATTATCTTCGGCTTCTGCTTGAACACTATCTAAAAACTCTTCATCACCTGGATACATACTGCAAGCAAACATAAAATCTTGCCATACCAGAATACCGTATTCGTCACAGAGGTCATAAAATTCATCATTTTCATAAATACCGCCACCCCATACACGAAGCATATTCATATTGGATTCTACAGCGGTTACAATCTCATGACGATAACGCTCTAATGTCACTCGTGGTGAGAAGCTATCATTCGGAATATGGTTCGCCCCTTTAGCAAAAACAGGTACACCATTCAGTTCAAAATAAAACGAAGTGCCCGGATAATCTGGATGAGGTTCAGTCACCAGACGGATGGAGCGAATACCTGTCCGTTCTGATTTCACAGCAAGTGTCTGATTCTGCTCTAACACCTCTACTGTAAACGTATACAGATGAGCGTCTCCTAGACCTCTTGACCACCATAATTTAGGATTATCCAGTAAAAGTGGAATCTGTACAGCATCTGTACCTTCCGCTAATGTCACTGTCTGTTCCCAATTCTGTCCATCTGCATATACACGCAAGTTCACCTGACGTTCTTGTTCCGAATAAATTTGGACAACAGCTGTAAGATCAGCAGATTCTACATGCACTTGATTTTGACGAATATATACATTTTCGATACGTACGTCTGACCATGCGACTAATTCAGCTTCACGCCAGATACCGCTAGTTACAAAACGTGGACCCCAATCCCAGCCATAATGATAAGGAGCTTTACGAGCAAATACACTCACTCTTTGATCTCCTAGCTCACCAACTTCAGATTGATCATTGCTCGCAGGTAATCCGTAACCTAATGCTTTTAGCTTAGGTAAGTCTTCCATAATAGGAGAGCGGAAATGAATACGAATATCGTTAGCGCCTAATTTTACATAGGGCTTTACATCTGCACGCCATGTGCGGAACATATTATCTGCTGATAGTACATGCTGTTCATTAACATATACATCTGCATAGGTATCTAGACCAGCAAATACAAGTTCAATATGCGAATGATTGAGCACAGGTGCTTCTACATCAATCGTTGTTATGTACTCCCAATCTTTTTTATCAATCCATTGTACGTCTTTTTCATTCGTACCATAAAAAGGATTCGAAATTTTACCATTATCTAATAAGTCAGTATGCACTGTTCCTGGCACAGTAGCCGGTAACCATTCTGATTCATCGACAGCTTTGAAAGTCCATTGCTTTAACGATTGACGAAATTGTAGCGCTTGCAAATTAGTCATAAGACAAATTCATCCTTCCAATATTAGGTTATGAGTACACCTTACTACGACTGCATTTAAGAAGCAAATCGACTACTACGCTCTAACGTCTATGTTACTAGATTACATGACTGAATACGACAATTTGCAATCGATTACACGGTTTTACTGTTTTTAAGACTGACGTATCACTTGAATATTTTGGTATCTATTTTGCTTTCAAACTTACCCTCTTTTTGCATGATTTTGGTTACATTTTTAAAATAAATATTGACAAAAAAATCACATCGTTTTAAAGTTTGAGAGTCGTTGTATGATAATGATTATCAATTTCATTCTATATTAAAGGGGAATTTACGTATGAAAAAAATGTTGTTACCATTAATGATGGTGATTGTGTTGGTATTAAGCGCATGTGGTAATCAGTCTGGTAATACGGCTACTACCGATAAAGCAAGCTCTACAGAAACAGGCACTTCTGCTCCAGCTACTACCGGTACTATCACTTATCAATCCGAGACAGGCCCTGTAGAAGTTCCTGCTAATCCACAACGTGTAATCGCTCTAGCAGGTTATGCAGGTAACTTAATTGCTCTTGGTGTTCCTCTGGTTGGTGTAGATTCATGGACCAAAGCTGATCCTAACTTTGCAGAGCAATTAAAAGATGTCGCTGAAGTATCTGATGATAATTTAGAAAAAATAATCGAACTCAAACCAGATCTAATTATTGCGGCAAGCGATACTAAAAACATAGAAAAATTAAAAAAACTTGCTCCAGTTGTTACTTATACTTATAACAAAGTCGATTATCTAACACAGATTGAAGAAATCGCTAAAGCGGTAAATCAAGCAGACAAAGGCGCTGCATGGATTGCTGACTTTAAAGAACGTGCACAAAAAGCAGGTGCTGAAATCAAAGCTAAAATCGGTGATGATGCTACTGTAACTGTTATGGAAGGCGATTCTAAGCAACTGTATGTGTTCGGTAGCGCTTGGGGACGGGGTACAGAAATTATTTATCAAGCGATGGGTCTGAAAATGCCTGAAAAAGTAAAAGAAATGACTTCGAAAAAAGGATATTATGATCTATCGCTTGAAGTATTGCCTGAATATCTAGGAGATTATGTTTTCTATAGTAAAGACCCTAGCGTAGATGCTTCGTTCCAGAATACAGATACGTACAAAAATATTCCGGCTGTTAAAAACAACCGTGTATTTGAAGTGGATGCACGTGGATTCTACTTTAATGATGCAGCATCACTTGATTATCAGCTTGACTTTATTACCAAATCGTTGCTAGGTAAATCTTAAATGTAAATGACAAATGAAAAGAAGGAGCGCCTAGCGTTCCTTCTTTTCTAAATACAGAGAAGGAAACGATCCGTATAATGAAAAATGCTATGACTACCAAACATTTTCAAGCTTTTCTGATCAAGTTAATATTGATGTTGTTGCTGTTTGTTGTTGTATTTGTAATCGCTATTATGGTCGGTGCTAAAAATATTTCATTATCTGATATCTGGAATGCGATATTTTATCCGCAAATCACAGGTGGCGATATTTCGATTATTCGTGAATTGCGTCTGCCGCGTGAGATTGGCGGCGTGCTGGTAGGAGCTGCGCTGGCTGTGGCCGGGGCTATTATGCAAGGTCTTACGCGTAATCCTTTAGCCGATCCCGGTTTACTCGGATTAAGTTCTGGTGCAAATGCTGCACTGGCTGTCGCTCTCGTTTTTCTACCAAGCGTTGGTTACTTCGGTATTATGATCGCTTGTTTTATCGGGGCTGCTTTAGGCATGTTACTTGTTTTTGGATTGACCGCACTGCGTAAACGGAATATGTCGCCATTACGTATGGTACTGGCAGGAGCAGCTGTTTCGGCTTTGTTATCGGCTGTCGCTGAAGGAATCAGTCTACAATTTAAAATTTCTAAAAATGTAACGATGTGGACATCTGGCGGATTGATCGGTACTACATGGGGACAGATTCAGAGTATTACCCCTGTTATCGTAATCTGTATTGTGATCGCTATTCTCTGTTCACGTCAATTAACCATTCTTAGCTTAAATGAAAGCACTGCTGTAGGATTGGGTCTGCAAACACATCAAATCAAAATGATTTTATTTGTACTAATTACATTACTTGCAGGAGCATCAGTAGCATTGGTTGGAAATCTGGCATTTATCGGGCTGATGATTCCTCATCTTGTACGTATGATTGCAGGTACTGATTATCGTACGATTTTGCCACTATCTGCGATTGCTGGCGCTACCTTTATGGTATTTGCAGATACGTTAGCACGCATGATCAATGCTCCTTTTGAGACACCGATTGCAGCTATTATCGCTATTATTGGACTGCCTTTCTTTCTACTGATTGTGCGGAAAGGAGTGCGCTCATTATGATGAAGCAACTACAACCTGCCCGTCAGCAAAAAATGATTCTTGGTATATTGACCATTATTATTTTAATTACAATGGTGATTGCACTCAGTGTTGGTGCTTCTTCTGTATCGTTTGACCGACTGATTCCTACATTGCTGGGGAACGGTACATTTGTAGATGACTTTGTACTGTTCTCGATTCGATTGCCACGTATGTTAGTGACATTGCTAGCAGGAATGGCGCTTGCTTTGGCGGGTTCTGTGTTGCAAGGTGTTACTCGCAATGAATTAGCTGATCCTGGAATTGTCGGTATTAATGCAGGTGCAGGTCTGGGTGTAACTGTATTTTTCTTATTTGCTCCACTTGAAGTTGGAACGTTTGTCTACATATTGCCTGTCGTTGCTTTTGCAGGGGCACTGATTACCGCTATATTAATTTACCTCTTTTCCTATAGTCGTACTGAAGGTATGCAACCGATGAAATTCATTATCACAGGAGTCGGATTTTCATTAGCATTATCCGGTTGTATGATTGTGTTGATCTCTTCGGTAGATCGAGTAAAAGTCGATTTTATTTCAAGATGGTTAGCTGGCAATGTGTGGGGAACGGATTGGCCATTTGTGATCGCACTGCTACCGTGGTTGATTGTGCTGATTCCATTTGTATTGTACAAATCCCGTTCACTGAATCTATTAGCACTCAATGAAGGAACAGCGATTGGTGCAGGTGTACCGATTCAAAAAGATCGCATTTTGCTTATGTTAGCTGCTGTCGCTCTTGCCGCTTCTGCGGTATCTGTTACAGGCGGTATTGCTTTTATCGGGCTTATGGCTCCTCATATCGCGAGAGCATTAGTAGGCCCACGACATCAACTATTTGTACCTGTATCGATTTTGATCGGTGGTTGGTTATTGTTGCTTGCAGATACAATCGGTCGTAACCTTGCTGATCCTGATGGAATGCCTGCGGGAATCGTAGTCGCTTTGATCGGAGCACCGTATTTTCTTTACTTGCTGTTGAAAAAGTAATACTTATCGAAAATAACTATATAATTACCAGTAAAAAGATACGCAAAAAGCCAAAATGATTGTCGGATCAATTCCCAATCATTTTGGCTTTTTTTGGACTATATCATCTTATCTAAGATTCTATTCAGATTACTTGTGTACTGGATAGCTCAGGTTAATCTAGTGGTGTATTTTTGGAAGAGTCCGATGGTGTAGAGATAGTCTGATCAGAAGTAGAACGTTCTTCTGCACCTGATACCTGATCAGATACAATATCTTCTGCTATTTCTGTTAGCTCTTCACCCAATTCTTCTAACGCTTCTATATCTTCACTATGAACCTGTTCTTCCAAACGTTCGAACAATAGCTGTGTTTCCCCTTCGAGATCTTCTGCATTTTCAAAAGCAGATGCATCAGGAAGTTCACGAATATTGCCAAGTCCGAAATAATCTAAAAATGATTTGGTCGTACCGTATAAAATAGGGCGTCCTATTGCTTCTGCTCGTCCTGTTTCTTGAATCAAATCTTTATTGACTAATGTGTAAATTGCACGCTCGGATTTGACACCACGAATCTCTTCAATCTCAATTCGTGTAATCGGCTGGCGATACGCTACAATCGATAATGTTTCAAGCGCGGCTTGAGATAAAGAAGAACGGGAAGGTGAGTATGCCAATCGTTCATAATATTCAG
This sequence comes from Paenibacillus sp. KACC 21273, assembly GCF_028736095.1. Taxonomy (NCBI): domain Bacteria; kingdom Bacillati; phylum Bacillota; class Bacilli; order Caryophanales; family Paenibacillaceae; genus Paenibacillus; species Paenibacillus sp. KACC 21273. The sequence goes on along the minus strand of NZ_CP117876.1, from coordinate 1,955,486 downwards.
CATGTGCACGTATCGTAGATAACTGATAGCCACCTGCGATATTAACCACCTGAATCCCCCGTCTTGCTTTTTTCAGATCAGCTTGCAGTTCTTCGATAGCGATCTGTACCGTTTGTACCGGTTGATCGGTTACTTCTGAAATCTGCTTCGCATTCAATCCTTCTTCTCCAGCCAGAAATAACATACCTTCAATAATCGACTTCAATTTCTGGGACTTCATTGTTACTTATTTCACCTCTCCACTCCATCACTATATCGTCAAAAAGCCGGCTTTGGTAGCAGGAAATTTGCTTCATTTTCATTAATTCCAGCACAGCCAAAAAAGTCACCACGATCTCATGACGATACATTTCCTGGTGTAGCAGTTTGGAAAACAACAAGCTTTCTCCTTTTCCTAACCCTTGAAACCGGGTAGACACTTCACGTATCCGATCCTTCACCGAAATCTCATCACGCTGAATCCGGGTCACCTGTGTACGGCGTACGACTTTACGAAGAGCTTTGCGAAAAGCCTCCATCAAATCTATCGTATGCAGACCTTCCACTGGATTCACATCGTCTTTCGGCATAAAAGGGGTCAAGTCTTCCGGTTCTTTTGTAAAAATCAGGCTACGCTCGGTTTCCATTTCTCGCAAATGCACAGCAATTCCTTTGTACTTGCGGTATTCCACCAGCTTGCGTACTAACTCTGCACGCGGGTCCAGATCGTCTTCCTCATAATAATCAAAATCATCCATCTCCATCACAGGCGGACGTGGCAATAGCAATTTGCTTTTGATCGACAATAATGTCGCTGCCATCACTAGAAATTCACTGGTCACTTCAAGTTCCAATTCTTTCATGCTATGAAGATATTCCAGATATTGATCTGTAATTTTGCTGATCGGAATATCCTGGATATTAATTTCAGATTCATCAATTAAATGAAGCAACAAATCGAGCGGCCCTTCAAACGTTTCCAGTTTGTACAGTACAGTCGTCACTGGACCACTCCTCTTAATCAATAGATTCTCATCTCTTATTGTATCTTAATCGCGCACTTTTCACAGTATATATTCAGCAAAAAAAGGGCAATCCCTGTTTCTGCCCTTTTTTTCGCTTATTATTTTATTATCATACGATAAATATTGTAGATATAATATATACATTTGCAGTAAACACGATATCAATAACATCAAAACAATCTTTTATTGTAGAAGATGAATGATTACCAAATGAACTAAAACATATACCATATCAAACTACATTCAAGCGTACATGCTTATTACTCAAAGATTGATCTATTATTTCATCATTTTAGTTAAATTCGCCATTTCGATCGCTGCGTTAGCTGAATCCCAACCTTTATTACCTGCTTTGGTTCCTGCGCGTTCAATCGCTTGTTCAATACTTTCAGTCGTTACAATACCGAAAATAACAGGTACGCCTGTTTTCAAATTAATCGCAGATACACCTTTAGCTACTTCATTACATACATAATCATAATGAGTTGTAGATCCGCGAATCACTGTACCTAATGTGATCACTGCATCATACTTTCCGCTTTCAGCCATTTTTTGCGCAACTAAAGGAATCTCAAAAGCACCTGGAACCCATGCCACATCAATATCATTTTCAGCAGTACCATGACGCTTGAGCGCATCAAGTGCTCCACCTAACAATTTGGTGGTAATAAACTCATTAAAACGTCCAACAACGATACCAAATTTAAGATCCTGTGCGATTAAATGTCCTTCAAAAATATTAGCCATAGTGTTCATCCTCTTTTCGGTAGATTAGTTTGAGTGGGTATTCACGGTTGGAGATGTCTTCTCCAAATAAGCTATTAAAGCTTGAATGCTGATCAATTGAAGATGGTGTTGCTTAGCGATTGCTTCGAGCTCGGGCAAACGCGCCATCGTACCGTCTGTATTCATAATTTCACAGATCACACCAGCAGGTGGAGCATCACATAAGCGTGCCAAATCAATCGCCGCTTCTGTATGCCCGGGACGTTGCCGTACACCGCCTTCACTTGCAATCAATGGAAACATATGACCCGGACGGCGAAAATGGGCTGGAGTGGCTTCTGGATCAGTCAGACCTATCACTGTCATAGATCGCTCTTGTGCAGAGATACCTGTAGAAGTGCTAATATGATCGACGGATACCGTAAAAGCTGTGCCATGATAATCAGTATTTTGCGCTACCATCGGAATCAGTTCTAACTCGGCAGCACGTTCACTTGTGATCGGAGCACATACCAAGCCTCGACCTTCTGTCACCATAAAGTTGATCACTTCAGGGGTAGCACGATCTGCCAAAGCGATAAAGTCGCCTTCATTTTCCCGATCTTCATCATCGACTACGATAATCACTTTGCCCTGTTTAAGATCAGCTACTGCTGCTTCTATCGCATCTAAGTTTGTAGATTTGTGATTCATCGATATAACCTCCCTCTTGAACCTTGTCGCGCTTTTACTACCAAGCGCTTATTGTAAGATATTTTGCTTTGCAAAAATCATTTTTTATTGAATCTTGTCGCGCTTATAGTACCAAGCGCTTATTGTAAGATATTTTGCTTTGCAAAAATCATTTTTTATTGAATCTTGTCGCGCTTATGGTGCCAAGCGCTTACATATATCCATTTTCTTGCAAAAATTGGCTTGTGATTGATGGCTTTTTCTGACTGGTGGCATCATTTGCTGTATTCGATTGGTATTGTAGTAAATGTTCTACATACTTACCAAGCACATCGCATTCAATATTGACCATATCACCTGCTTTTCGATAAGCAAGTACGGTTTCTTTGAGTGTATGTGGAATGATAGAGATTGTGAATGAAGTCGTTGTTACCGATACAACCGTCAAGCTGATGCCATCGACAGTGATAGATCCTTTCGGAATAATATAACGAAATAGATCATGATCGGTCGGAGCAATCTGGAAAATAACAGCATTCTGGTTGCTTTGTATCTGTTCAATATGTGCTGTGCCATCCACATGACCTTGTACGATATGCCCTCCGAAGCGTCCATTCGCTATCATTGCTCGCTCTAGATTAATAGGGCTACCTGTTTTTAACTGTTTAAGGCTAGAAGAACGATACGTTTCTGGCATGACATCTACAGTAAATAGAGAATCTGCTATCGTGGTAACCGTTAAGCATACCCCGTTGCATGAGACACTATCTCCAATCTGAAGTCCGTCCATAATACGTGATGCTTGAATACCAAGTACCATCGTTTCACCGCGCCGTCCATTTTGTCGGAGTGTACCTATTTCTTCGATCAGTCCGGTAAACATAGACATCCTCCTTTCTACCAAGATGGTCTGCTATTTGAATATTAGAGATGATGATAACGTGGTAATCCACTGATATAAATATTGTCATCTAACGTCTCTATTTCGATCTCATCTAGTGTTACAGCTTGATTCATTTTTTCAAATCCATCAAAAGCGAATGTTGATAACGTACCCCCAATAATCTTAGGAGCAAAAAATAAAGTGACTCGATCGATCAGTCCTGCTTCAAGCATCGAACCATTTAATGTGCCGCCACCTTCTAACAAAATCGAAGAGATCTCAAGTTCGCCAAGCTTTTTCATTGCAAAAGGAAGATCTACATACGGCCCGCTACCACAGATGATAACGGTGATGCCACGTTCTTGCAGTTCATGGATACGATCCCGATCCGCTTGATAAGTAGTGACAATAATCGTAGGCGCTACGTCTGTATTTAATAACTTGGCGGTATCTGGAATACGTAGTTGTGAGTCAATCACAATACGAGTAGGCTGAACGCCAGTCACTTCTGTACGTGTAGTCAGCTCAGGATCATCGGCTAATACTGTGCCGATTCCCACCATAATACCTTGATGACGATGACGCATCGTATGAACGATCGCACGAGCATCGCTATTAGAGATCCATTTGCTATCACCGGTACGAGACGCTAGACGACCATCTAACGTACTGGCTGTTTTGAGCGTCACAAAAGGGAGCCCTGTTGTAATATATTTGTTAAACGTTTCGTTAAGTCGTGCCGAGCGCTTCGCCAATACACCGGTCACCACTTCGATTCCATGATTACGCAGTCGTTCGATCCCAGAACCTGCTACCTGTGGATTCGGGTCTACAGCAGCAACAACGACTCGTTTTACTTTTTCTTTGATCAGACGATCACTACAAGGTGGCGTTTTGCCATAATGACTGCATGGTTCTAACGTCACATACGCTGTAGCGCCTTCTGCTTGATCTCCTGCCATATTAAGTGCATGTACTTCAGCATGTCCGGTTCCTCGCTGTAAATGTGCACCCATTCCTACGATTCTGCCGTCTTTCACAACCACACAACCGACCACAGGATTAATATCTGTCTGCCCTTGAGCTTTTTCTGCCAAGTCCAGTGCTAGGGTCATGTAAAATTCATCATTGATTACGTTCATTATTCAGGGCTCCTTTGACACCATAAAAAATTCATAACTGCATCCTTTGTGCTTAATCAAAGTGCTGTTACGAGTTTGATCGTAGTATCATCATATTTAGTTACTATTCATAATTTAATAACTAAATTATAAATTGTATACCGATACAATGACAAGCAAAAAGCCCTGTAAACCGGAAGAGTATCCGAATGTTTACAGGGCTTAACATAATAATGTATAGGAGTAAGAATCTAATGTACCTCTTATAGAGTGCGCATATGTCTGTATATCTACAGCGCAAAGACTGTATACCTACTGCTGGTTTCAGTTTAATCCACTGATCCAATTTTTACATATGTGCTACGTATAGAACCTATTTAGATGCCAAAGAAACCTAATGATGCTCAGGTATCTTGCTTCATCAAAATAGTAAACTATACACTCAAATAAGTGCACCTTAATTCAGAAATCGCTGTGCAAGCGACCTCTGTATCCCTCTCCCATCCAGACTATACTGTCGGCTCCGGATTCTCACCAGATCCACCGTCTATGGTTATTACACACATAGCCGGGTCACGGACTTAGAGATCACATATTATCTTGATCTCAACACCGCCGGTGGGGAATTTCGCCCCGCCCCGAAGGATAAATTATGAAGTTATTATCACTATTTCACTGTGATGCTGAAATCATATCATCCACACACGCAAAAATCAAGAAACCTAACTTTTTCTATAGGCTACATGCTGTGATATCATCATTATTTATTTTATCTACAAGTGCTTTCATGACTCTGCTACCTCTATTGTTGTATAATAAATTCGCGTTTTATTTTTTAAAATGATAGATTGTTTTCCGTCTAATATCCTTACCATTATACTAATCGAAAGGTGATTATTATGTTTTTAATCAACAAAAGACTAATCCGCAAATTGACTACACCTTATCAAGAAATGAATATGCAGATCTGTTATGCTACACCTCAACACTTTTCAGCACATTCCAGTAAAGCTGTATTGCTACTTAATGATAAGAAACTTATCGTTTTATTTCTTAACTTCTTCTCTTCCAAAGTGATCCATACCGTTGAATTACCGATTGCTGATCTACAAGAGCATCATTATAATCAAGGAATTTCGCTGGCTTCAACATGGTCATTTCAAAGCAACGGACAATCGTGGCGCTTTCAGATTCTCAAAAAGATTATCCCACTCGGTAAGATGCAACAACAGTTTTTAGATTTTTTACATGATCATATAATCTATACATAAATAGAACGCAAAACAACCCTAATAACCCTCTTCTACAGTTGTAAAAGAAAGGCTATTAGGGTTGTGAAATATCTGTATCTGTCTATTTAGTGGATATCTCCTAAACGTTTATGCTTGATAAGCAATCTGTCCATTCACCACTGTCATACGAACAGCCGTCTGCAACAGAGATTCGGAATCGGTAGTAATATCTCGATCAATTACTGTAAAATCAGCCGCTTTGCCAACGTGAATACTACCACGTTCTTGTTCTTCGCCTGCTGCTTGTGCACTGCCTACTGTAAACAAATGAATAGCTTCAGCAATACTAAGTCGCTCCTGTGGTAAATATCCTTCGGCTGGCTCTGTAACATAAGGTCTGCGACGGGTAACTGCGGCATGGATACCGAGCATTGGATCAAGCGGTTCAATAGGTGCATCGCTTCCACCTGCACAGATCACACCTGCATCTATTAACTTTTTCCAGGCGTACAAATAATCGGTACGTTCTGCACCTACACGCTCCATCACCCAGGGGAAATCACTGGCAACAAATCGAGGTTGGATATCTGCAATAAGTGGTAAGTGCGTCATTCGCTCAAGCAATTGTTGATCCAATACCTGCGCATGGATAAATCGATCGGGCAAGTGTGAAATGCCTTGCAACGGATGAGCTTCCATCGTCAATAATGTAAGATCCGCCGCACCATCACCAATGGCATGTACAGCAATCGGATAGCCTAGCGAACGGGCATAGGATGTAATTTCATTTAACTGTGCTGTCGTATGAATCGCCATTCCGCGTGTATGAGGTGCATCACTATACGGTTGTTGTAATAGCGCTGTACGCCCTCCAATCGCTCCGTCAGAGAACAATTTGGCTGCACCAATACGTAACCATTCATCTCCATCGCCTGCCCGTAATCCCAATGCTTGGGCTTCTTGTAAATGAGTATAAAAAATCAATTGATGGGTGCGGAATTGTAATCCTTCTGCATGCAATTCACGATAAATCTGTAACATAGTCTCTATACTTCCCAAAAACCGTAAATCTTCGGTATGGGATGCGGTCAATCCTAATCGAAGTGCATCCTGACAAGCGCGCCGAATCGCTTCTTTTTTGGTAGTATAATCTGGTTCTGGCTGTACTGCGGTAAAAGCCGCTGAAGCTTCTTCATAAATCCATCCGTTCAACTCTCCAGCTTCATCCCTTCCAAACGAACCCGCTTCAGGATCAGGTGAAGATGAGGTTACTCCTGCTTTGGCAAAGGCTACACTATTACCTAAAAAAGCATGAAAACATGTACGGGTCAGATAAATAGGATGGTTCGTCGTAATCTCATCTAACTCTGTTCGTAGTGGCGGAATCGGTGGATCAAAATTATTTTCATTCCAGTTCAATCCAACAATCCATTCCCCTACAGGTGTTACTTCTGCACGCTGACGGATCAACTGAATCATATCTTCTTTGGAGGTCACGTCTGAGAAATCGAGCATAGATAATTTCATTCCATGCATAGATAAATGCATATGCGAATCGACTAAGCCGGGCAATACATAAGCACCATCCCAGTCCACTTGACGATAATCTTTGCCTGATAATTGTAGCGATAATTCTTGCGTCGTACCGATTGCAGAGATGATTCCATTTTCTATGTAAACTGCATCTGCTTCTGCGGGAAGATGAGAGCTAAATGCAAATTTGCCATGGGTGAATAATGTTCCTGACATTGGTTTACACTCCTTTAGCAGATTTTTAGTAAAAAAAGAGCCTGCATTATAAATGCAGACCCTTATTGCTGTTGAAAAAAAGCTTACGCTTCTACAACTGCAACAGTTTCCATTTTGTCGCTACCTTTAAGAGCATCAACATATTCCAAACCTTTTACTACTTTACCGAACACTGTATGTTGTCCATCCAAGTGTGGTTGTGGTTGGTAGCAGATGTAGAACTGGCTTCCGCCTGTGTTGCGTCCTGCATGAGCCATAGCCAAAGAACCGCGCTCGTGTTTGTTCGGGTTGATTTCGCAGTTGATTGTGTAACCTGGGCCACCAGTACCTGTACCGTTAGGGCATCCGCCTTGTGCTACAAAACCAGGGATAACACGGTGGAATGTTAATCCATTGTAGAAACCTTCGTTTGCTAATTTTTCAAAGTTAGCAACCGTATTCGGTGCATCTTGTTCAAACAGGTCGATTACTACTTCGCCGCCGTTTGCAAGTTTGATGTTCGCTTGTTTAGACATAATATAATAAATCTCCTCTCAATTAAAAACAGAAATTAGGATGCTTGCCTCTACTTCACTCTAGTACGATTAAGCAAGAATTAGTTCTGTAGGACAGCATCCTATTTAGTTTACTATGAAAATGAATTCTGCGCAAAGGCATGTTCACTTGTTTATCGTTTTATATGGTGAGAAATACACTCAAAATTCTAGTTCATATAGAGATAATGACAGCATTTTTTTATATACTATCGTTGCTATAGTGATTCTATTTATTTATGAAGCGGTAATCGTAGCTTTGGTTAGGCGCGCAGGAATAACGTCATTGCCTGTAATATCTGCAAGTGTTTCCCGCTCTACAATCACATCACTTTTGCCGTCTTTGACTAATACCACTGCCGGTCGACGAATTCGATTGTAATTGCTTGCCATTGAATAATTGTATGCACCTGTACACGCTATAGCTAATAGATCGCCAGCTACCGGAGAAGCCAGCTCAATATCCCAGATCAGCATATCGCCACTTTCGCAGCATTTACCAGCTACGGATACCAATTCTGTCTCTTCATCTGTTGCTCGATTGGCAATCACTGCTTCGTATTTCGCTTCATATAGAGCGAGACGCGGATTATCTGTCATACCGCCATCGACTGATACATATTTACGTACATTGGGAATATCTTTGTTCGAGCCTACTGTGTATAATGTCGTTCCGGCATCGCCTACAATACTGCGACCGGGTTCTACCCAAATTTGCGGTAATGTTCCTTCTAATTTGGCAAAGTGTTCTTTCACTGCTGTCGTGATCGCTTCTACATAATCAGCTACTTGTAATGGCGTATCTTCGGCTGTATACCGAATACCGAATCCTCCACCCAGATTAATCACCGTAAATGAAATGCCTTCTTGTTGCTGTATTTCAAGCGCAAAAGCCGCAACACGCTCCACAGCTACTTGAAAACCATCCACTTCAAAAATCTGTGAACCGATATGAGAATGAATACCAAGCAATTTGACATTTTGCAATTGATGAGCTTCTTTGACTGCTTGATAAGCTGTTCCATTGCCTACATCGAATCCGAATTTGGAATCTTCTTGACCGGTTGAAATATATTCATGGGTATGTGCTTCTACCCCTGGCGTTACACGTAACAAAATATTAGGGATCAGATTTTTGGAAGCGGCTATCGCATTTAATACTTGCAGTTCGACAAAGTTATCGACCACAAAGCAACCAATTCCTGCATCTAGAGCCATCTCTAATTCATCAGGTGTTTTGTTATTACCATGAAAATGTATCCGTTCTACAGGGAATCCAGCTTGCATCGCTGTGTATAATTCACCTTCAGATACCACATCCATCGACAATCCTTCTTCTTCTACAATCCGGCACATCGCCATCGTACAAAAAGCTTTGCTAGCGTAAGCTACTTGAAAAGTTAATCCTGATGCTTCAAAAGCTTGCATATATTCCTGACAACGACTACGAATTAAATGTTCATCCATAATATATAAAGGGGTACCATATTGTTCTTTTAACTGAACGGTATCACAACCACCGATCACAAGATGACCTTGATCATTTATTTGACTTGTTCCATGTAAATACATCTGTTGTCCTCCGTTCATTCACTTGAAGTGTATAGTCAGTATAACCATTGTGCATATTATAGCAGAATGGACTATTTTGCTGAACATTTGTGTTTTATGTGACTTTACAAAGAGTTGATTTGCTTATTAATGTACTTACATATGGAAAAAATAAGCATTTACGATACTTCAAATAAGATGCTACTATGCTGTATAGAGACACCGTAATATCGCATTACATCAGGGTTGTAAATGATTACAATCTCTATATTTTATCATTTATTTACCGAGGAGGATGGCATTGAAAAAGATTGGATACTTTATGCTTACATTTATACTATTTGTACCGACTCTACTATTGCAGAATGTAGCAGAAGCGGCAAATCATACGGTGGTTAACCCGTCTGTCACTTATACATATGCAGCGATGACCCGTCATATTCAATCGTTAGCTCAAAAGTATCCTGATCTGATCCAGTACAAATCAATAGGTAAAACCAAGTATGGTCGTGATATCTGGGCAGTAGGACTGGGTCACGGGCAAGCTACTGTATTTATCAATGGTTCCCATCATGCGCGCGAATGGATGACGACTACAATCAATATGTATATGTTAGAGCAATATGCGATAGCGTATACTGCCAATCGTCCATTTGAAGGATATAATACACGTCAGATTTTAGACCGGACAACGATCTGGTTCGTCCCGATGGTCAATCCAGATGGAGTAACACTACAACAGCAAGGAACCGGTGCTTTTCCAGCTTCAGTTCGGCAAGCGTTAGTACAAATGAATGGCGGAAGCACCAACTTTAAACGCTGGAAAGCTAATGCTCAAGGTATCGACCCGAATCGCCAGTATGATGCTTATTGGCGCACGATAGAAGATAATATTCCATATCCATTCTGGAAAAACCATAAAGGAACATCTGCTGTTCAGACTGCTGAAAATCAAGCGACCACATCATTTACATACGAAATCGATCCTGAGATCGCTGTTTCGTATCATTCTGCAGGACGTATTCTGTATTGGAACTTTCATACCCTTCCGCAAAATCTCAGTCGTGATCAAAGGTTGGCGAACATCTTCACAAGCTTTACCGGATATCGTCAGGTGCGTCCGAACAACAACCCTTCTGGTGGCGGATATACCGATTGGTTTATCACTATCTTTGGCAGACCTGCGTTTACACCGGAGATCGGAATCAAAACAGGCGAGACCAATCTGCCCTTATCTGCTTTCAACGAAGAATGGCGACGAAATAAAAAAGTCGGACTATGGATTGCTCAAGAAGGATATTCACTCTGGTTGAAAAAGAATCCAACTACACCTGCTTCACCGACAACACCAACACAGCCACCAGCTAATCCATTACGCCGATCTTTAAATGTCACTTTAGATGGCGTAAATGTGAAAAAAGAAATCCCTGCTTTTGTCCAAAACAAAGTCACTTATATTTCATATAAACCATTACTCACACCGTACGGATTCGCTTTTTTCTGGGATCAAGCTAACCAGAAGATTACAGCAACATCCAGCGCTTCCGGTACAGCCACATTTACACTCAATCAAACAGCCGCTGAAATTAACGGCGTATCGACTACACTACAAGGTGCACCTATTAATCTCGATGGAACTGTCTATGTACCTATTTCATTGATCAGCCAAGTAACAGGAATCGCAATCACTATGAATGACAAAGGAGACACTTTAACACTGACCAGTCCAGACACTACCACTCCATCACCAGCAGCAGAAATCATAACAGAAGATGCTAACCCTTCTCCAACACCTACACCAGAGCCAGCACCTACAGAACAACCCACTGTAGCCCCCGACCCTGATGCAGGCGAATCCTAAGTAAAACAAGCATTACTTTCTTCTCCAAACTTATTTGCACTATGACGATAAAACGATAAACCATCAAAAAACTCGCTAGATCAACAATGATCTAGCGAGTTTTTTTAATCCCAATATATATGTACGATTATTTCCAACCTCCAATCATCACCAACCTACAAATAACTAAAACAAAATATTTAAAATAAAAAAATCTATCTAACATCTATAAATTCACATCACCAAACACATAAACAAGTAATATCCCCCATTCTTATACGTAAAATCTATAAAGAAGCTTAACTACATGTAATAGATAAGCTATTCTTAAATCCAAACAATTTCAAACCCCATTTTGAAATCAGCCTACTTCCAAAAACGAAAGGAATCATGACCAACAATCATCAGTATTTTTCCCATCTAACTTAAATTCTCTCGAATACTACATCCTTTTCATATCATCAAATAACGAAAAAAAGCTTCCAATCCTATACCATAGGATTCAGAAGCCTTTTTCACATTATCCTTCTTTCAAGCACTTAACTTACTTATTCACTACCTGCCAACCCCACCATAAATCTGGCTTTTGTTTCATGACTACGGTCTTCCTCAGCAGAGCGAAAGGAAAAAATCATTCTGTAAGTCGCCTTTGAAGTGGAATCCCGACTGTATCGCAGTCTAATCAAGGGATTCCATTTCACCAGCGACGGTAAGAATCATTTTTTCCTGTAGCGGTCTCCACCCACCCCAGTCATCTTCAAAACCACCCCAAAACCATTACATTTGAGGAATAATCGCCAATACCAATTTCAAGAACTGATCACGTACACGATCAGCCGTCTCCATTACTTCATCATGAGATAACGGTTGATCCAAAATACCTGCTGCCATATTCGTAATACAAGAAATACCTAATACTTCGATCCCTGCATGACGCGCTACAATCGTTTCTGACACGGTAGACATTCCTACAGCATCTGCACCTAATGTACGCAACATCACGATCTCAGCAGGCGTTTCGTACGTTGGACCAAGCAATCCAGCATAGACACCTTCTTGAACTTTCAATCCTTGTTGTGCTGCTGTTTCTTTAAATACAGCACGTAGACGACGGCTATACGCTTCAGACATGTCAGGGAAACGTACACCTAGTGCAGAATCGTTCGGTCCGATCAATGGGTTACGACCTGTCATATTCAAATGATCGCTAAGTACCATCAGATCTCCTGGCTCGTAAGAAGTATTCACGCCACCCGCTGCATTGGTAACCAGCAATGTAGAGATTCCCAATTCCTTCATAACACGTACAGGGAATGCTGTTACTTCCGGGCCGTATCCTTCATACATATGGAAGCGACCTTTCATCATCACTACAGGGCGACCTTGAATCGTACCTAGTAACAATTCGCCTTCATGACCTTCTACTGTCGATATAGGGAAATGTGGAATATGATGATAATCAATCGCTACGCTATCTTCGATCAAATCTGCTAAAATACCTAATCCTGAACCCAAAATCAATCCGATTTCTGGTTTGATATCACTTTGACTACGAATATAAGCAGCTGCTTCTTGAATCGTTGCTTGTGTAATAGTTGTCATTACTATATCCTCCTTGAATATCTATTCATTTATAAAATGACTGCAAGCCACTATATACATAGTCGTCTGCATGTTATTTTAATTTATCTAAAAAGCTTTCTCCATGCAATGGACCACCTGTTCTAAAATTATCTGCAATCGTGGCACCAATATCACTATACGTAGCCCGAATGCCTAGATCCGTACCCGGTTGAAGAGATGGACTATAGACTAACAAAGGTACATACTCACGTGTATGATCGGTTCCTTTGTGCACCGGATCATTACCATGATCTGCGGTAATAATCAGCAAATCTTGTTCACCTATAGCAGATAACATATCAGGCAAAGCTTGATCGAATTGTTCTAATGCTCTAGCGTACCCTTGCGGATCACGACGATGTCCGTATAACGAATCAAAATCAATCAGATTGGTAAATAACAATCCGTTAAAGTCCTGTCGCAACAAGTTGGTTGTCACTTGAATCCCATTTTCATTTCCTTTGGTCGGATGGGTTGCTGTGATGCCGTGACCTGAGAAAATATCGTTGATTTTGCCGACTGAAATAACATCATAGCCAAAGTTCTGCAATGTATTCAATACAGTAGGTTCTGGTGGATTTACCGCAAAATCACGACGATTGGCGGTACGCACAAATTGTCCAGGTTCCCCGCGATAAGGACGGGCAATAATACGTCCGACAGAATGTTCAGGCGACATGGTCAGTTGACGTGCGATTTTGCAAGCTTCATACAATTTATTTAGTGGAATAATATCTTCATGAGCCGCTATCTGCATCACACTGTCGGCAGAAGTATAAATGATCCATGCTCCACTTTTCATCTGTTCTTCGCCATATTGTTCGATCATATCTAACCCTGCACCCGATTTGTTACCGATTACACGTCTACCGGTAAGCTTTTCGAGTTCAGTGATGAGATCCTGAGGGAACCCATGCGGATACGTATTAAATGGAGAACTAATCTGTAAGCCCATCATTTCCCAATGACCGGTCATCGTATCTTTGCCGATCGACGTTTGTGCCATTTTGCCATAATACGCTTGTGGTTGTTCTACCGGTTCTAGTGGCGCCAAAGACGTAATATTTGCGAGTCCCAATTGTTGCAAATGAGGGATCTTAATATCTGGAACTTGTTCCAAAATGTGACCTAATGTATGTGCACCTTTATCACCGAATTTCGATGCATCAGGTAATTCACCGATACCTACACTATCCATTACAATAACGCTAATACGTTTAAACCGTGTGTCTGATTGTGTCATGATCAATGCCTCCCTATTCTGTGGTGAATCAGGTTACATTGGCACGTGGATGGTGAGCTTCATACACATCTTTCATATTCTTTTTGGATACCTGTGTGTAAATCTGAGTCGTCGAAATATCAGCATGTCCTAACATTTCTTGTACTGAACGCAAGTCGGCTCCGCTCTCCAACAGATGAGTCGCAAAAGAATGACGCAACGTATGAGGTGTAATATCTGCTTCTATTCCAGCTTCACGAGCATACTTTTTGATAATTTTCCAAAAGCCTTGTCGTGTAAGTCTTGTGCCAAGCTGATTCACAAAGAGTGCCAGTTCTTCAGGATGATTACGAATGAGTTGCTGGCGACCCTGTTCTATATATTCACCTACACGCTTCGCTGTGACACCTGTGATCGGAATAATCCGTTCTTTGCCTGCATTATTCGCACAGCGCAAAAACTTCAAATCCAGACGCACATCATCGACATTGACCGATATTAATTCAGAAACGCGTATACCTGTAGCATACAACATTTCTAACATGGCACGATCACGTCTGCCTTGCGGTGATTGACGGTCAGGAGCATCGATTAAATGTCCTACTTGTTCGATCGTCATCACATTCGGTAGACGCTTTTCTGCTTTGGGCGCTTCCATATGTACTGAAGGATCTTGCTGAATAATCCCTTCTCTTACAAGATGATGACAAAATGAACGAATTGAAACAGTCATCCGCGTAATCGTGGACGATGCTCTTCCCATTTGTCTCATTTCTCCTAAAAAAAGAGCGATATGTGTTTTACGAATTTGATCCGGCGTTTGTAAATCACGCTGTTTTGCAAATTCTAGAAATTGATTTAAATCACGTTGGTACGATTCTAAAGTATTTCGAGATAGTGCTTTTTCTTCGGTTAAATAGCGGATAAACGTCTGCAAATATTCATTCATCGGAAATCAGGTCCCTTCATAGGAATGGTTACGGCAAAAAGACTCCCTCCCGAACAGCCAAATATCGGGCGAGAGTCTCTGGTATCCATTTTAGTTGTCAGGTTGTTCGTCTTGATTGCTATCGTTTTTGTCTTTGCAACGGTAGCAAATTCCGTAAAAGTCGAGTCTATGGTCCAGAACCGTAAAATCGAATTCTTTATCCAGTCGTTCTTCGAGTGGTCCTAGCCAATCTTCGCGGATCTCATCCATACTTCCGCATTGCACACATATAAGATGATGATGATGGTGCTTGCTGGTGTCGGTACGCAAATCATATCGCGCTACACCGTCACCGAAGTTGATTTTTTCCACGACATGCAGTTCACTCAGAAGTTCAAGGGTACGGTACACAGTGGCAAGACCGATTTCGGGAGCTTTTTGCTTCACTAACATGAAGACATCCTCTGCACTTAGATGATCTTCTTCATTCTCAAGAAGCACTCGAACGGTGGCTTCCCGCTGGGGCGTTAATTTATAACCTTTGGATTGCAATTGTTGTTTAATTTTATCGATCCGTGCTTCCATTCTATACCTCCCCCTGTGGAAATCACTGCATCGTGTAAATGCTCACTTCTATTATTATAGGGGGAATTCTTTGACAAAGTCAAACTTTTTAGAACAGGTGTGTCTGCTTGCAATTCAAAGCAAATCCCTGAGTTTCTAAGGTGAATATGCTATGATGTTACTTCTTCATGACTTTGCCATATGTTCCGCCACCACCAGAGCTTAACAGCAGTTCGCCACTGCGCGCTTGAACAATCGACAAAGCTATTTCAGCACCTACAATATCGGTGAGTTGTTGAGCCGAAGTCTGATGCAATATATTCATCTCTGTCCCAAATTCAGCCAGCAATCGATTCATCTTCGCAGGTCCTAAGCCCGGAATAAATGAAAGGGGCACCTGATAATGATATGGAGGACGCTTAGAATCAACAACCGATTGTTCTCGATCTGCAATCTGAAGAATCCGATCCATCACACCTACTGTTAATTTGGTACTACCACAATAAGGGCAACGCTCAATCGCAGGTGAAGCATCATCAATAATGCTATTACAGTTCATACAGTACGTACGATGGTATTTGCCAAGTCTAGGATCTAGTCCATAATTCGCAACAATATGACGTCCTTCTTCTCCACGTAGTACCGATACCCATTCATCAAAACTTGCTTCACGCATCGCAAAAATATTGTATTCCCGTCCAATTTTGCCAAGTGAATGCGCATCTGAATTAGTCAGTAGCGGATAGCGATCAAGTTCACTAATATAACTCGACATCGTAGTGTCAGCACTTAACCCCAGTTCTCCACCATCTATTTGATTCAAATCTAACACTTCACTCATACGTGCTACCGTACTTCCATAGATTCCTTTATGCGGAGTAAACATATGCGCAGGCATAAAAATACCGTTACGTTGTTTCACTTGCTTCTGTAATTCGTGAAACGATACATGCAGACGCTGTGAACTTAGCTGGACATTTTTCATATGCTTGCTCATCCATTGACTAAAGTCAGTGATCGTCGCTAGATCACGAAAATAGACCAGTACATGGGCTTCATGATAACCATGTTCACGTATCTCAATCTCTGAACCTAGTAGGATGGTTGTATCTTGATAACGAATACCTCCACCGGGCACTTCGACCATTTCACCGCTAGCGATATAGTTGCGGATATCTTGCTG
The DNA here is from genome assembly GCF_028736095.1 of Paenibacillus sp. KACC 21273. Taxonomy (NCBI): domain Bacteria; kingdom Bacillati; phylum Bacillota; class Bacilli; order Caryophanales; family Paenibacillaceae; genus Paenibacillus; species Paenibacillus sp. KACC 21273. Next base: position 1,938,655 of record NZ_CP117876.1, on the reverse strand, counting down.
TACACCGGGAGAATGACAATCGATAATTCCAGTTAATCCGATTCCTTTGCGTTGTGAAGATTCTTTGGCGATATTAGCAAAAGTCAGATTACGGCTACCACTGATCTTCACCGGTTGTCCATCTTCACTTCTACCGATATGAATATGAAGATCAGCGTAGACAGACTGCAATTCACTCACAGACTTGGTTTGCCTGTCACTTTGATTAGATGCCAAGCTTGTACCGCCATAATCGTCTTCGCATCGCTAATACGTCCATCACGAATCTGTTCATATGCTTCTTCCAGTGTAATCTCTGTCACTTCCAGAAATTCATCGTCATCTGGATTGAGCTCACCTGCTTCTAGATTTTCAGCAAGGTATAAATGAATGATCTCATCTGCAAATCCTGGTGATGTATAAAAGGAGTTCAGCAAGGTCACTTGATCACAACGATAGCCTGTTTCTTCTGCCAGTTCACGCTTGATCGCTTCTTCCGGTTGTTCCCCTTTTTCCAATTTACCAGCAGGAATTTCCACTTCTGTCCGACCTAATGCTTGACGATATTGCTCTACGACTAAAATACGATCATTGTGAATCGCCAATACAGCTACTGCTCCCGGATGACGAACAATCTCGCGCTTACTGGTATTGCCATTGGGAAGTTGTACAGTATCCACTTGTAAAGAAATTACTTTCCCTTCAAAGATAGATTCGGTGGACAGTGTGATTTCGTCTAATGCTTTGTTCGCTGTCATCTCAATTCCTCCACTTATCGTTTATCGTTCAATACGTTGGTTGTTTTATTTCCACTCTGTTAATTGAGCAGTTTCACGTACAATTTCTGTTACTAGATGGGCTGCACGAATCAATTCGTCTTTGTGAATACGCTCATCTGTTGTATGAATAAATTCGTAGCCTACCGCTAGATTCGCTGTCGGAATCCCAAAGCTATTGAAAATATTCGCGTCACTACCGCCACCTGTATGAAAAATATCGTTAGGTACGCCTAGCTTGCTCGCTGCACGTTGCGCCAGTTGTACTACTGCATCGTCTTCTGTAAATTTGAACCCTGGATAGACGATAACACTTTGAAATTTACCGGTCGCTCCAAAATCGGCACATGTGCTCTCTAAAGATTGCTTCATAGCCGCTAATTGCGCTTCTACTTTTTCATGTACAAGACTGCGTGCTTCTGCTTCCAAGCGTGCATAATCACAGATTACGTTAGTTGCTTCACCGCCTTCAAATTTACCAATATTCGCAGTCGTCTCATGATCGATCCGTCCTAATTTCATCCGTGAGATTGCTTTGCCAGCCACTTGAATTGCACTAATGCCATCTTCAGGATTCACCCCTGCATGAGCAGACTTGCCAAAAATCTCCATAACGATGCGAGCTTGAGTAGGTGCAGCCACAGCGATCGTACCTACTGTTCCATTGGAATCAAGCGCATAGCCAAAGTCAGCATCGACCAAAGATGAATCCATTGAACGTGCACCCATCAGACCTGATTCTTCACCCGCAGTAATAATCAATTGAATCTGTCCATGCTCGATTTGTTGTTCTTTTAATACACGAATCATTTCAAAAAGAGCAGCGATGCCTGCTTTGTCATCTGCACCTAGAATCGTATCGGTAGAGCTTGTAATATAACCAGCTTCATCGATAACCGGTACGATACCAATACCCGGCTTGACTGTATCCATATGAGAAGTGAAAAATAATTTAGGAATTGCTTTGTCTGTATTAGCAGGCAATGTGGCAATCAAATTCCCTGCCGCATGCCCCGTCTTAGCAGCAGATTCATCTTCAATCACCGTGAATCCAAGAGCGATTAGCTTTTCAGTCAAATGATCTGCTATCGCACGTTCTTGTTTGGTTTCACTATCAATTTGGACAAGCTCTTTAAATTCTTCTATTAAACGAGATTCAGATATCACAATATTCGCCCCTTTGAGTTTACGTAAATATACACATATTCGCGTACTTCCTTTTGCAAAATAGCCTTATAATCGGTATGATGAGATGGATTGGTACATGTACCAATCCCTATTTTACAGACATAAAGGAGTACACTTATGGAAAAGAAAAAATGGTTCAAAGTCTTTATTTATATCATGTTGATTGCAATGGTCGGTTCTACTCTACTGATGGTCATTCAACCGTTCTTATAAGGATAATGGTTCGTCCGGCTGTGCATACTCAAAATGGCGCATAAAATGTGGCAAAATCTCCTGTGCCACTTGCTCAACTGTAAATGTACGGCCGGTAATATCCTCCAGCGAAGTCACTCCATATTGCTCGATGCCACATGGAACTATACCGCTAAACCCTTCATTTTGAATCCCCGAAGAAATATTAAACGCAAATCCATGACTGGTAATAAACCCTTTACGATGACGACATTTATTAAATTTAATGCCTATCGCAGCGATTTTGAGATCACCGATCCATACGCCGGTGTATTCTTCTTTGCGTCCAGCTTCAATACCCTGCTCTGCTAAATAATCAATAATAACTTGTTCCAGTGTTCTCAAATATCGATGAGGATCGATGCCTTTGGCGGCATCCAGTAGCAGAATCGGGTAACCGACCAACTGTCCTGGGCCATGGTATGTAATATCACCGCCTCGATCAATCTGAAACAGTGTAATGCCTCGCTCTGCCAGCTCTTGTTCATTCCATAACAAATGTTCTGGATGACGCTGAGAACCGATAGTATACGTCGGTGGATGCTGAAGAAGCAGAAGGTGTTCCTCTTGCTCACCGGCATCAATCCCGCGAACAATCTCCTTCTGCTTCTCCCACGCTTGCGCGTAATCCATCGAGGGCGTATAGGAGACTTGAATGAATTTACTCATATGCAGACACGTCCCTTCCCTGATGACTATTCTATTGTAGTGTACCTTTATCTTAATTTACCGTATTGAGGTTCTTAATACAACTTTGTATCGGTATTATAGCTTTCTAAGTTGTCTTTAACACGTTGTAAGAAACGTCCACAGATAACACCATCTAGAATACGATGATCTAAGGATAGACATAGATTCGCCATTGAACGAACAGCAATCATATCGTTAATAACAACAGGTTTTTTGACAATCGACTCAAATGTCAAAATCGCTGCTTGTGGATAGTTAATAATCGGATACGATAAAATCGAACCAAATGAACCCGTATTATTCACTGTAAATGTACCACCCTGCATATCATCCAATTTGAGCTTACCATCACGTGTACGGCGTGCCAAATCTTCAACTTCATGGGCAAGACCAGCAATATTTTTTTGATCTGCTTTGTGAATAACAGGCGTCATCACTGAATCTTCTGTACCTACAGCAAGCGCAATATTGATATCGCGTTTGACGATAATTTTATCAACTGCCCAGACAGAGTTCATAATTGGATAATCTTTAATCGCATTGACTACCGCTTTGAGCAAGAACGATAGATAGGTTAAATTGATGCCTTCTTTACGTTTAAATTCATCTTTTACTTTGTTGCGTAACATGACTAGATTCGTTACATCGACTTCAATCATGGTCCATGCGTGTGGAATCTCGGATACACTTTGACGCATATTACGTGCAATCGCATTACGAAGAGGCGTAACATTGATCAAATGCTCGCTTTGACCCAATTGATTCGCTTGATCTTCTTCCATGACGATTTTAGGAATAGCTGGTGTCTCTGATAAATGAATACCGGAGTGACGTACTTCATATTCAGTAGAAGACGTCGGCATATTTGCCGCTGTTGGTGCTGTTGTATTGCTAGCTGTTGAAGGTGCTTGCTGTGCTGCATTGCTATTATTCGAAACAGGTGTAGCTGTTGGTGTATGAGCTGTGCCGTTATCCAATGCTTTGAGCACATCACGACGAGTAACACGTCCACCTGCTCCTGTACCTTGAATACCGGATAGATTCACATTATGTTCTGCTGCAAGAGACTGGACAGCAGGTGAGTATCGTCCACTCATTGATCCATTATTAGAACTTTGAGCTGTTGTCGGACGTGCAGATGGTGTAGATGCTACAGATGATGCGGATTGAGAAGTAGCTGGCGTTGCTAACGTCTCCGCAGGTAGATCATCATGCACTGTAATTTCAGGTGAAGCTGGAGAAATATCTTCTGTAGTCGCAGATGGTGCTTGCTCGGTATGAATCTGACAGATCACTTCACCGACAGCTACTTCCTGACCTTCTAATGCAATAATATCGCCCATAATACCTTCTAATACAGAAGGAATCTCAGCGTTGACTTTATCGGTAATCACTTCACAGATCGGTTCATATTGATCTACAGATTCGCCTGGTTGTTTGAGCCATTTGGCAATCGTTGCAGATACAAGAGATTCCGCAAGTTGTGGCATTACCACATCTGTCGGATTTCCTTTTGCAGACATATCATTTCACTCCTAAAGGATTAGATATTTTGCTATGCAAACATCTTCTCACAATTTGTATAGTTACGCTGATGGCATCAACACATCAGCGTTAAAGTCATTCGTTCATTTTAAAATAAAGCTAGATCACGCATAGCTGTTTTTACTTTATCTTTGTTCAACATAAAGAATTTCTCTTGCGGTGGATTGATAGGCATTGGTGGTGTATCCGGTCCAGCAAGACGACGAATAGGCGCATCTAGTTCGAATAAACATTCTTCTGCGATAATAGCCGCAACTTCTCCGCCCACACCGCCTGTTAGATTATCTTCATGCACAATCAATACTTTACCAGTATGACGAGCAGCATCAATAATCGCTTGACGATCTAACGGTTGAATCGTACGCAGATCCAGAACATGACTGGTAATGCCGTCTTCTTGTTCTAATTCTTCTGCCGCTTGCATAATAAAGTGTAACGGTAAGCTATAACTGATCACTGTAATATCATCGCCTGAACGTAGCAGATTCGCTTCACCGATCGGCACAACATAATCATCATCAGGTACATCACCTTTGATTAGTTTGTAACATTTTTTATTTTCAAAAAAGAGTACTGGATCAGGGTCACGAACAGCAGCTTTCAATAGACCTTTAGCATCATAAGCCGAATAAGGTGCTACAATCTTCAATCCTGCTGTACCAAAAAATACTGATTCCATACACTGAGAATGGTAAAGACCTCCGAATACGCCACCCCCGATAGGAGCACGTACTACTAATGGGCAACTCCAATCGTTGTTGGAACGGTAACGAATTTTGGCAGCTTCACTAATAATCTGATTCGTTGCTGGTAACATAAAATCAGAATATTGCATTTCTGCGATAGGCTTCATCCCGTACATCGCTGCTCCGATGGCTACACCTGCGATAGCAGATTCTGCAAGCGGTGTATCCATTACACGATCTTCTCCAAATTGTTCCTGCAATCCTTTGGTGGTTGTAAATACGCCACCTTTAAGTCCTACATCTTCTCCCAAAACAAATACATTATCGTCCAGCGCCATTTCTTCTTTCATTGCCAGACGAATTGCATCGATATATTCCATCATAGCCATTACTGATTACCCTCCTCATCGCCTGCAAACACATGCAGCAATGTATCTTCAGCACGCGGATAAGGGGCATTGTCCGCATATTCCGTAGCTTCTTTCATGATTTGAACGTATTCTTTGCTTAATTCTGCATCTTGCTCTTCTGTCCAAATACCGCAATCCATCAGGTATTTTTTATAACGAGGCAAGCTATCTTTTTTCCAGTTCTCATCGACTTCTTCTTGAGTACGATAAGCCAGATCATTATCTGATGTAGAGTGTGGAGACAGACGATATAACATCGCTTCAATCAAAGTAGGGCCTTCACCATTGATAGCACGTTCGCGAGCTTCTTTGGTAACACGATATACTTCAAGCACATCATTACCATCTACTTGTACACCCGGGAATCCATAACCTAATGCACGATCGCTAATTTTACCACTGATCTGCTTATGTGCAGGTACAGAGATGGCGTACTGGTTATTTTGACACATCATAATAACTGGCAATTTATGTACGCCAGCAAAGTTACAGCCTTCGTGGAAATCACCTTGGTTGCTTGATCCTTCACCAAATGTAACAAAAGAAACTAACTTTTTCTTTTTCATTTTGGCTGCAAGTGCAACACCGACTGCATGAGGAACTTGAGTCGTTACCGGGCTGGAACCTGTCACAATGCGTAGGCGCTTGCTACCAAAGTGACCTGGCATTTGTCGTCCACCACTATTCGGATCTTCTGCTTTGGCAAACGCAGACAACATCAATTCACGCGCTGTCATACCGACAGATAGAACGAATCCATAATCACGATAATACGGTAAAAAATAATCTTCTTCCCGATCCAGAGCAAATGCAGCACCCACTTGTGCCGCTTCATGTCCTACACCGGATACGTGGAAATTGATTTTACCTGCACGTTGTAATAAATGACAACGTTCGTCGAATTTACGTGCCAAAAGCATATATTTGTACATCTCGATTGCTTGAGCATCGGTCAATCCTATTTGTTCATGTCTAGTTTGTTGGTCAATAGTACCTTCCGCTTTCATAGCAGGTACCTCCTTAAAATTAGATAAGCTTTATAGCGAAGCTAGCTTGTCTTTTTGATTAAAATAGAAGATTGTACAATACGTGTCCGTCACTACAACAACCTTTGATCAGTTATTTTAAGCTACTGGAACAGATTATTCAACAATCGGGTTGTTCGACTTCAAGTACAGGTTAATGCTTGTCTTAAAACCTGGTACTAAGACTTGAGCCTAAACCTATTATAATCACATCACGGGCAAAAAGAAAAGACGGATTTCTCCATCTTCGCTTATAAATCGTTATATTTAGTGTCAAAAAGAGTAGAATTGAGATTACATTCCGATAGATTTACCATCTACAGCTAACATTGCTTCACCCAAAATTTCGGCAAGTGTCGGATGAGCATGAACCGTCTGAGCAACTTCCCATGGCGTGGCATCAAGGAATTGCGCCAGTGCCGCTTCGCTAATCAAGTCGGTCGCTTGTGGTCCTATAATCTGAACGCCAAGCAGATCATCTGTCTTGCGATCGGCGATCACTTTCACAAAACCGTCACTTTCTCCATAGACCAGAGCTTTACCGATCGCTTTGAAAGGAAACTTGCCTACTTTGACATCTATTCCTTGCGCTGTTGCTTCTTGTTCTGTAATACCTGTGCTTGCCACTTCCGGACGTGTATAGACGCAACGGGAAACTTGAAGCGGATTGTAGTGAACCTCTTCTCCGCAAATATGATTAACTGCTGCGATACCTTCATGACTGGCTGCATGTGCTAATTGAAGCCCTCCAATCACATCGCCAATTGCATAAATATGTGATTCTGTAGTCTGCATTTTGTTATTGACTTTGATAAATCCGTTCACGATCTGTACATCGGTATTAGCAAGTCCGATACTTTCGGCATTGGCTTGACGACCGATCGATACCATTACTTTGGATACGGTTAACACATGCTCTTGTTCTTGATGACGGATCGTAATCGATAGTTGCTGTTGATCCGATGCAGGTGCATATGTATCTGTAAGCAAAGTCGCTTCTGTATAAATAGTTACTCCACGTTTTTCGAGCAATTTGCGCAATTCGCGAGCTACTTCTTGATCTTCAGCAGGTAGAATTTGAGAAGCCGCTTCAACCACAGTAATCTTCACACCAAAATCACTTAACATCGAAGCCCATTCCATTCCGATCACACCGCCACCGATAATTAACATCGATTCAGGCAATGATTCCAATTGAAGCGCATGATCACTATTTAGAATAAGTTGACCATCTGCTTCAAGACCTGGAAGAACACGAGGACGAGACCCTGTAGCGATAATTAGATTTTTGGAGACGACGGTTTCCATTTCGCCATCTTCGTACTCGACAGCAACTGCTCCACTTTGCGGAGAAAAGATAGAAGGCCCGATTACACGTCCTTTACCTTGAACAACTTTGATTTTATTTTTACGCATCAAATACTGTACACCTTGATGCAATTGATCGACAATACCTTGCTTACGGGCTTGTACTTTGGCAAATTGTAATGTGATATTGTCTGCTGCGATTCCATAGTCTTCGCTTTCTTGCATAAGTGCAAATACCTCTGCACTACGCAGTAAGCTTTTGCTTGGAATACAGCCGCGATGTAGACAAGTTCCGCCTAATTTATCCTGTTCAATAATCACTACTTCTTTCCCCAATTGAGCCGCACGAATCGCAGCCACATAGCCACCTGTTCCTCCACCTAGTATTGCAATATCACAATTAATCGTCATCGTTAACAGTCACTCTCTTTTCTATATCTATATACAGTACTATTGCGTTAAAATGAGTTTTTACAATTTTCGTTTTAAAATAAGCATTGATTCTGCACCTTTTTGAAAAATATAAGGCGTCGGCTTTTCTTCGCTTATCCATTCTCCTGCACTTGCTGTAAAGATCGCTTCTTCTATAAAAGAAACACGTTCTCCTTGCAGATTAACTAACGGAAAAATGCGTATTTCTTGGGTAGTTACACGCATCATCTCACGCAAACATTGAATATGAAACGACAAATCTAACCGATCTGCATACATAAACAAAAAATGAGCAGACAACGTCAAATCTACAGACTTATCCGGTAATGGTAACTGTGGCAAAGTAGCCGGAATATAACGTTGATCATACTGTGCTCGATCCTTACAGAACGTTTCCAGTGCAAATAGTCGTGTATTTCCTAATTGCTCTATCGTTCCCATCATCGTCCAGTCATATTCGTGGTGTGCTGTCTGCATATGTTCTAACATATGGGCAATATCTTGTTTTCCTTTAGCGTGCAGAGCATCAGTATCAAATGTATACGCGATATCTGTAGCTATCACATCCAACCCATGTTTGGAAGCTTCAGCTGTAAACGAGCATGCACCTGCTGGACAATCCAATATTCGCCGTCCTTGCAACTGCTCTTCGGTTAGATCAAACATCGACATATACTCGTTGTACGTTCTGCCTATAAATATAATCCGATCTAAATGAAGACCACCTGCCTGTAACTTTTCACTCATCTCAGCTCAATTCCTTTCTCAGCTCAACTATGCTCGGCTCATCTATCCTTTTGGTGCAACCTCTATGTTGCCCGTCTATTTTAACATATCTATAGCTACAAGTCTGCTCAGTTCTTATGCTGCTGCGCTCATTACCGTACTGCACAGCCTGTTCATGATGTTCAATGATCACAGATGCAGGAAATGATTGAACGGCTGCAAAGTATCGAGACTATTCAGCAACTTTGTATATGGTTATTCATTTTAGGTATCCAAAGGAGAGCTGATTCATGAACACTACCGTCAAGAACATAATACATTATGATTTACAAATGAGGCGATTTTGACCCACTTATAGGAGCAGCCTGCTTCCTTATTTCATGAGGAAACAGGCTGCTCTTATGCTACGATATCGGCAACAGTTGCTCATCTGTATGTGGTCGATCATATATAAATGAAAAAAAAGAATGCCGCCGCATCCTATGGTTGAAGAGCTATAATCAATTCTTGATTGAACTATTTTAGCATATCATAATGTGGGGTCGGCATAGAATGAATAATTATATATAAAAAATCCTCTAAACTGTGGAATAGACCACAATTCAGAGGATTTTCGTTGAGAGAGATTATACTATAATTACGTCCACAAGCGAAGTAGATCAATAATCCTACCAACAACCAGATAAAGAACACGATCCCAATCAATGCTGTAAGGCGAATCATTAGGTATAAGCAGAGGCAATAGTTCTTAACTGACTCACTTGATTCAGTTTAATCATTTACTCGTAATCGGTCATAAATTATTGATACCAGACAGCTACAATTTAGGACTGCGATTGGACAGTGAGCATGTTGTAGTGAATATGGAGATTATGGAACTTCTACAGCGTTAGCTCAAGCTGGCAATTTCCTTAAATTCAGCTTTTTGATCTAACGGACAGGACAACTCATAGCAACGCAGTATCTTCTCTCCTTGCAGCTCAAAAATAGCAATTAGCTCCACCTGTCCACGCTTGCCGTTTTTCTTTTCCACATCGACTGTATAACGTAAAGTGGCTGTTTGTAACGGTTCGTCATATACATAATGGGTAAATGGCGAAATTTGTACAGATTGTAACTCTTGTCGCAGCATACGAATATGATGCTTAAATTCCGCTAGATCACTACGTACACCATCGGTAACCTGTACGTATTCTGGTACAAAATACTGATCAATACAGGTATCATCCATACTGATAACAATATCGCGGTACATTCCGTTTAAAAATATCATTGCTTCGGATTTGTTTAATTGTCTAATCATTGTGTAATCCTCCAGTTTGTATAAAAGTGATTTATCTATATTTCATTAGATGCGTGCGTTTTTGTACATTCAGGCAGATTCAGCTACTAAGCCATATTGATATCAAATATCAAAGTCATTATATATACTCTGTCCACGTATGCAAAAAGCGAATAATTGTAGACAGTTCTGCCTCATCAAACTGACTAAACAACTGCTCATATTGTTCCAGTAGACGATCATGAAGTCGTTCATGAATGGTGGCGAGCTGCTCGCCTGTTGGTGTAAGTGTATAATAGACTTCTTTCAGGTTATGGGGGCTGCGCACTTCTCGAATTAGCTCATGCTTCAGAAGTATAGCGGTCGCTTTTGTAACAGCTGGTCGTGAAATGCGTAATTGCTCAGCCAGATGCATATTGTTTACCTCTCCCTGGATGTGCAAAATAGACAATAGATGTAACTGCGTAATCGTCCATTTGCGAGTGGGCGCCTCCATCTCTGCTGCCATTTGTTCAGCCAGTTGCTGTTGTCGCTGTATATTATCTTCACGTTTCAGCAATAGCTGCTCTACCGCTTGAAATGCTTTCTCATGCATTGAATTCATAACTGCACTCCTTTTTATATTATTAACCGGTTAATAATAATAGTTTACTGGTTAACAATATGCCTGTCAACCATGCTTTTTTGCCACACTGTTCTACCTGTATGAGTTGTATAAACCATATCAAGCCAGTTCTCTTATCCAACTGATTATGAAATACAGTGGGTAGAGAAGCTGGCTTGTTATTGATCGGGATAGCTGTAAAGTAATAGTCTTATATCCGATAGTTAACTATTCTATGCAATGTATTCGTATCACAATGATGTGTTTACTCGTGATTTTTTCAGAAAAATTATTCGTACAATGCATCACGTAAACGACTAGACATTTTGGGCTGTTGAGCATTCACTTTAAGCAATGCTGTACGCAGACGTTTATTTTCGGCAGACACGGTCTGTAACGTATGAAGTAATTGCTCAATTAAAGGAGCATCACCTGCTGTCCATTCTGATCGTGTTAACAACTCATTCAGTTGTTGTTCTAAAGAAATTCGCTCTTCTTCAGTCATCGTTATTCTCCTCTGTCATACATTATTATTCATTATTGTGTATGTTGCTTGATCATTATTGGATTCTACCTAAAAGGTTATATCCACACCTTATCATATTTTACGATGACCGCTATTGTATATACTGTATCTGTAACATCAACAAACCGGGCAACAGTATGCGCCCGGTTCAATACTAATAATAGATTAATACTTATCAGGTACATCAGTACCCTTTTATAGTTCCACAAATGATAATAATCGTCAATCTATTTACGTTATAGATAGATCAAGCATTTTCTTCAATAAGCTTCCGGTGTGAACAATCCTTGCTTACCTTGCAGTTTCACTAATGCTTCTGCAAAAAAGTAATCTCCATAAATAATCGAGACATTTAGATACTTCTGCTCTGGATAATGAACCGTTCCTTTGGAGATCAATCCTTCGCCCCCTGTTTCTCGCGACGAAAATTGTTCATATAATCCTTGCACTAACAATTCACCTGCACGTTGATAAAAAGACTGCTCTTGCTCGGGTACATGGCGAGCCAGTTCTAACAATCCACTGGCTGCTATCGCTGCGGCTGACGAATCCCAGGCTATCCGATGCTCATCCGGTGCGCGAAAATCCCAAAAAGGCACAATGTCTTCGCCTAATTCGGTCAGGAAAAATTGAGCTGTCTGCTTGGCAATCTCCAGATAACGCTGTTCTCCTGTGTAGGCATAAGACAAAGCAAATCCATGAAGTGCCCATGCTGTTCCTCTAGCCCATGCGGAACCGGGAGCGAATCCTTGTCCGCCATGTTCTTTTACCTTTTCTCCGGTAAATGGATCAAATTCAACTGCATGACAGATCGAATGGTCTTCCCGTACAAATTCTTTTGCTATCGTATCGGCATGCTCTCTTGCAAGTGCTTGATAACGTGGATCTCCTGTTTCTTTGGATGCCCAGTACAGTAGCGGTAGATTCATCATACTATCAATAATAGCAACCCCGCGTGTATCCATAAAAGTAGAACCAAAATTCCATGCACGAATATAACGACCACGCACATTATATCTGGCGGCTAATAGATTCGCTGCTAACAATCCACGACGACGAGATTCTAGATTACCGGATAATCGGTAATGTGCTACTCCGCTAAGAAGCCATGTGAATCCTAGATCATGATCGACTTTTTCTGGATCATAGAGACACTGCTCTAATTGAACTTCACAACTTTCCGCCCATGCAGAGACATCGATACGGTTGTTAATAGCTTGTTCTTGCGTAGAGGAATCTGTAGCTGAATTCGGGCGTGCAGGTGTAGAATGCACCAACCATAACAATCCCGGCCAAAATCCTGCTGTCCACCACTCTGCTTCACGACGATCATATTCACCTTGTTCAGCCACATGAGGAAATTGATCTTGAATCACTGTGGCTGTAGTGGATGTTTGTTGAACGACCCAATTCCATGCTTCTGTCTGCCAGACGGTCGGTGCTGTAGTATTCATATCGTATCTCCTTTGCTTTTTACAGGCGTATGGCCTGTATACAATTTGTATAGCTTGAGAAAATAGCTTTTATACTGATAACCTAACATCTGGGATACTTCATCAACTGTACCATTTCCTGCGGTAATCCATTCTTTAGCACGCTGCATTTTGACACGGGTCGCATATTCGATAAAGGTTTCACCGGTTTCTTTTTTGAACAATCGACTAAAATAACTGGCATTCAAATGTAAATGTTCTGCCACCTCTTCTAATTTGACCAGACGATTCATATGTTGTTCGACATAATTACGAGCATGAATAATTTCAGAGCGACAATTGGCTTGTAATGTCCAATCTCTTGATAATACAGCCAGCGCTCCAAAGCGAATATTCATCCATTCGGTAAGTTCATGGATATGACGAATATGCCCCATTTCACGATGTAATTCTTCTACAGAAAAAGCAAACGGTCGCTCATGCAATTGTTGTTGCTTTAATTGCCAGTCGATTGCTAATTTGAGCATAAATGTTTTGACTGTTTCTGGATGATAACGTTCTTGCTTGAGACGTTTAATCCAATTGCTAATCCAAAGATTAATCTCACCATCAGGCAAAAGCGCAAGTGACAATGATTCTGCCGCAGTTCCATAATTGGCAAATAAATCACTTTCTTTTTGAAAATCTAGTCGATAGCTAGAATCGCATAGTGTAGACGGTGGTAAGTAAAAATAACGATCAGCTTCTGCTTGCAATTGAATAGTATCGTTTATCGCTTCTTGCAAATGCATTGTTTTGGAACCACATACGGTAACAATCTCTGCTTTGGCAAATTTCTGCACACTATAGATCAATTGGTACATCACTTCATGCAGTATTTTTTCTTGTTCAGCACTAGAGCGAATCGGCAAAGCAAACCAAATAAAGCCTTCACCAGGGCTTTTGCTCAAATGCACAGCGGTTCCTGAATGTTCTACTATTTCTTCGACGATATTTTCTACAGTAAATGAAAGCAAATCAAGATCATGAAATCGCTGTTTGCGCTCTTCATTGGCTGTGACAGTGTAATAGACAGGTAGAATCAATTTACCACGTGTGTCTAATCCAAAATGAGTCAATCGCTGAATCCCATATTCTTCATCTTGAATACTACCTGACAACAATTCACTGGTGAATTTGCGCTTAATTAATAACCGATGTCGCAAATGATCTTCTTGTAGTCGTTGATGTTCACTGGAATGCGATTGAGCTTGATCCAGTCGCTGGCGTATCTGTTCAAGAATAGGTACCAATTGATCTGCGGTTAGATTTTCTTTGAGCAAATAATCTTGTACGCCTAGCTTCACCGCTTGTTGTGCATAAGCAAATTCTCCATGACAGGAAATAATGACTGACATTAGTGATAGATGTGTCTGCTTGAGCGTGGAAATTAATTGAATCCCATCGATCTTAGGCATTCCAATATCGGTAATCAATACATCTGGATTGTGTTCCTGCCCATAAGTAAGCGCTTCCTCTGGATCGCTAAAAGAACCTGCTAATTGAAAGCCGAGTTGCTCCCACGGGACAGCACGAGACAAATAATGAAGTACGGGCATGCTATCATCGACCAGTATGACGCTATACATCATCATCAACCTCCTTTGATATCTCAAGCTAAATTATGTTCTATGGCTAGGGCTCCAATCTATTGCTTATGCGGCAATCCGATCTTGATCTCTGTTCCTTCGCCGGGATGACTTTCGATGTGTACTTGTACAGTAGAACCATAGATCATTTGCAAACGACGGATTACATTCGTCAAACCAATTCCTGAGATGGCAGGCACAGAAGGTGAACTTGACTTGTATTCTGCTGAGCTATGATCGGATGATGTCTTTTCACTCATGTCGTCTGTATCTGCTGTTGCTACATCTGTTTTGGATAAATCCGTATGTGTAGATGCTGATAATGATAAAGGATGTTGAGCGTATTCTATGTTTGGTTTCTGAATCTGATCTATCACTTGTTGTACCGCTTGCAAACGTTCTTCGTTCATCCCTTCGCCACTATCACGAATACTGATCCATAGCACATTATCTTTCAACCAAGATTGTATCCACAAAATACCGCCGTACTTCGACAATCCATGATGGTAAGCGTTCTCAACCAGCGGTTGAACAATAAATCGAGGAACATAGATACCGACCGTATCTGTAGCTAATTCCATTTCTACATGTACTTTAACTTCGCGCTGAAAATCTACCAGACGAATATAATGTTGTACCGTTTCTATTTCTTCTTGTAGTGGAATACACTCATTGCCCCGATTCACTGTCATGCGTAGTAATGAAGATAGTGAGCCTAGTAACACTGCCGCTTCTTCAGAACCTTTTAACAATAGATCCATCCGAATCGCACCTAGAATATTAAAAAGAAAATGAGGATTGATCTGTGCTTGGAGCATTTCTAGTTCTGCTTTGCGACGTTCGCTTTGTTCGCATTCTATCTGGATAATCATCTCTTCAACTCGATCTAACATCGCATCTAGCGATTGACCGAGTACACCTGCTTCATCTTCTCCACGAATACCGGAACGAATACTGAGATTATCGTTATCAATTTTGCGAACAACTCCTGTTAATTTGACGATCGGACGGGTCAAACGTGCAATCCCTAATACCAGCAAAATCAGAAAAACGATCAACACTGCCATCTGTACAAAATTAGTCACTTGATAGATACGATTAATCTTTTCAGCGGCAACGCCATAAGGAACTAATCCTTCCAATCTCCATCCAGCGACAGACATGTCTCTTTCCAGTTCAAGGATACCTTCTCGTTGTTGATATAGTTGTGTAAAATCGCTACCGATCCATGCGTTATTCGGATGAGAAATAATCTTGTTATCTGCTCCAACGATCATCATCTGAATCGTAGAATTGTACTTATTGAGGACGGCTTTGAGTTGTTCTTCATTCATACTTACGATCACATAACCATATACTTTACCTGATAATAAGCGTAAACTGCGAGCTACCGAAAGCATATACGTTGGTGGTTCTTCTTTCGATTGCAGATATGATGGATGAAGTAAAAAGTTCAGCTTCCCCCCTGTTACAAATGAACCGCTATTGGTCAGTTGATGGATATCGAGCTTATCAAGCTGGTATTGATCTGACTGGAAATTGCTATATACCATTTTACCATTTCCTGTCCAGACGGAAATATAGACTTGTTCGCCTGCATAAGAAAGATTGTCTAGCTTTTTGGTGACATCAGATGCTTCGGTCTGTCCTACATAGATTCCGCTACGCCGATATTTAAGTGCTAGATTGAGTTCTTGATCCAAGTACAGGTAATTGGAAATATAGATCAGCCGATTGATCTGATCGGTTAAGTACAGATTCGCTGCATCCAATGAATTGCCTGCATTTTGCAAAACGGTTTCTTTCATCATGTCTTTGGTTAGCCAGCTAGATAACATTGTGCCTGCGCCGATCGTTAACAGTAAGCAACAGGCTACGGAGGCAATTAGCTTGCCCCTTAGTGAAGTGTGCCAGATTCTCCTCCATGCCTTCATGCTCATATGACCTTTCATTGTGGATTAAAAGTTTACATCAAAAATGGTGGGTGGGAGCGTGAAGGAGGTTGTCCGCTTCGGTAAAGGAATTGTCCTTGTCATCGCTGTTGAACAAAAATACCTTGATTGACCTGAGCGGTCGGTATTTTTATTCAAAGGCGACCGCTTCGCTTTTTCAGGACAATTTCCTTTACCTCCGCTCCGACGCTCCTTAGCTCCCACGCAATTTCTTGATGTAAAGCTTTCTTAATTTGAGGTAGCCGTTTTAGGGCTGAAAGAAATTAGTTTGTTTATGTTATAAGAATTTTTGGTTTTGTGGTGATTGGGATTTCTTTGTTATGGGTTTTGTAGCTTTAGTATAGAGTTCTTTAGTATAGAGTTTTGGCTATTTTATAAGAATGTTTTAGATGAATGGTGTGATTTTATTTTTAGTTGGTTTAGTTAGTATATAGGTTTGTTTTTATTTTAGAGAAATTCATTTCATTTCATTTTTTTCGTTTGGTTTATGATTTTTGTTTTATTTTATATTTTTTGTATAGATGCTATAGATTAGCTTTTATTGGCGTCTATGATTTGTTGGACGATGGCTTTGGCGTTGGTGATGGTGGTGTCGATGTCTTGTTTTTGTAGGATATATTTTTCGAACTCGGCGTTGACTTCTTGTTCGATTTCACTCAAATATGGGACAGCAGGAGCTTTATTGATGCCTTTGCTGACTTTGAAAGTATAGATGAGTGAGTCTAGATCGACATTTTCTGGATGGGTACCATTGTTGATAATACTCTCCAATGCTTTGCTTACATCTGCTTTTTGCCAGGAAGAAATATCTGTGCCTTGCGCTTGAATACCTTCTGTAGTCATCCAGCGGATAAATTTCATCGAAGCGTCTTGTTTGTCTGAACCTGCGCCAATTCCGTAGTAATCGTAGTCATTGCTAGAATAGATTTCTTTGGTATCTGCGCTATTTTTGGGATAAGGTGCGACAGCTACTTTGAAGTCTGGTGCAGATTCTTTGCTACCTGCGATATTAGAGTTCATCCAGCTTCCCATGACTAGCATACTTGCCGATCCACCTAGAAATTGATCACGATAGTTTAATTTTTGAGAAATAGCATCGCTATAAGGAACAGCGGATTTGTCTTCATGTTCTGCATTATAACGAAGTTCAAACGATGCCCTAAAGTTCGGATCGTCCATATTGGATGTTCCATCTGCTTTGAGATAGCTATTGTTCTCCGGTTGATTTAATAGTTCTAGTAGCGTCTGAGATGCCCATGTATGGAAGTATACACCATAGTAGCTATGATCCGGTGCTGTTAATTTTTTGGCATATTCTCGAAATTCATCCCATGTCCAATCAGTAGGTACTTTTAAGCCTGCTTTATCCAGACGGTCTTTATTTAACAATACATACGTAATCGCACGCTTACCTGGTAGTGCATAACGTTTACCATCGACAGCGAAGTCTGCTAGATATTCATCTTCATATTTAAAATCAATCAGATCGTCTAGCGGTGCAAATAGTCCCATATCGACACGTTGAGCATACGTATTGGCATTGTTGACCATCACAACATCGATCGGATCACCTGAACCTGCGGCAAGGTCTAACTTTTTGATATATTCATCGGTATCACTTTTTTCAGACAAGCCCACATATTGCACTTCGATATCTGGATTCTTTTTTTGCCATGCTGCATAGACATCATCCCAATGGAATTGATCTTTGGTATACCATGTGTAAAATGTAATTTTCGTTTTGCCATCTGCGGTGGTCGCTGCATCTTTAGCCGGGCCACATCCTGCGAGTACCAATAGTAGACAGCAACTTATAATAATCATTGATTTCCATCGTAGATTCAATTTCATGATAATCCCCCTTAGAATGTATGCATTGTAGATGAAAATAAATTACGTTTATCCTTTGACACCACCGAGTGCAATGCCACCAATCACATGTTTTTGAGCCAGTAAAAAGACGATCACTAGCGGTAAAATAGCCGAGCATGTACCTGCCATAATCAGCGAATAGTATTCGCCGGTCGCATCGGCAAAACGGTTAATTCCTAGTTGAACCGTAAATAGTTCTGGCGAACGTAGAAAGATCAGCGGTGCTTGATAATCGTTCCATGTCCAGATAAAGCGCAGAATCGCATATGTAGCGATAAATGGTTGCACTAACGGTAATGCTATTTGAGCAAAAATCCGTAGATGCCCTGCTCCATCAATCTTAGCGGATTCAATAAATTCACTATGAATCGACATAAATGCTTGGCGCAACATAAATGTGCCTAGTGCGCTGAACGATTCGAGCAATACCAATCCGATATGGGTATCAAAAAGCCCTAGACTGCGATACATAATAAATTGAGGAACCAGTACAGCTTGCCCTGGAATCATAAAAGTCAGTAAAACGATAATAAATAATGTATCCCGACCGCGAAAATAGATTTTGGAGAACGCATACGCTGCCATTGCTGAAGTAATCACTGAGATTAGAATCGTCATCACCGATACTTTGATCGAGTTCCAGTAATACAGCATAAATGGCGGATCACCGAACCAGACAGCACGATAATTTTCGACTACATTCCAGTTATGCGGAATCCATTGCACCGGATATTTGAATACATCAGCTTCTGGCTTGAACGATGCTGACAACATCCAGATAAAAGGTAGTAAAAAGATAACGCCTATCACCAGCATGATAACGGTTACAATAATTTTCGTCAAAGACAGTTTATCTTTTGTCGGACGTTGAGATGAAGATACATGTGGAGCTGAAATCGGATGTTCCAACAGCTACACCTCCTTATAGCATCATAATAATTTAGTAGTTAACCCACTTTTTCTGACCCCAGAATTGAACAACCGTAATCAGTAAAATCACAGCGAACAGAAAGACCGATTCTGCGGCGGCATATCCCATTTTCAAATTTACAAAAGCTTGATCATAAATTTCATAGACCATAACATTCGTAGATTTGGCAGGGCCACCTTGTGTCAGTACAGCGATCAGATCGAACGTTTTAAATGAATAAATGATACCTGTAATCAATAAGAAAAATGTAGTTGGTGATAACATCGGTACAGTAATCGAACGGAACTTACGCCATGATGAAGCTCCATCAATATCGGCTGCTTCGTACAAGTCTTTGGGAATCGACTGTAGCCCTGCTAGATAGACGACCATATTGAAGCCTATTGATGTCCAGACTGTAATCATCATAATCGAAGGTAGCGCATACGTAGGATCTGCTAACCATTTTGGTGGATTGGTAACACCTAGAGACATTAGAAATCCATTTACAGGCCCTTGAGAAGGATGAAATAAAATCTGAAATACAATCGCTACGGCAACCACACTTGAGATATACGGCATAAAGTAAATGATTTTGAAAAAGCTTTTGAAATACACTTTCTCATCCACTACAATCGCTATAACCAATGAGAATAAAAGTGTGAATGGTACAGCTAATAGTAATTTGATATTGTTCAGCATCGATACAAAAAACGATTTATCTTGAAACAAATGACGGAAATTATCAAGTCCGATCATCTCAACTCCGCGAAACCCTTGAATAAAGTTCCATTTAGTTAGACTGATAAAAAAGAGCGAGACCATCGGAATCAAAATAAAAACGGTAAGTCCGATCAACATTGGAGCAGCAAATAGATAACCAGCAATCGTTTCTTTGGCTGTTGTTGAAAGCCAGCGCTTGGACGAAGATGAAGCTGTAGATTGCGATGCAGAACGTTCCACGATTGGTACCTCCTTGTAGAATAGTGCCACAGCCGCGGACTGTAGCAGGTATTCAGTTGATATCTTATGTTCTAAGTGTATCGTGGAACAGTTGTTCATTTAAGACACAGAACTGACCTGTTTACAAACAATTTTTACCTTTTACGATTCTATGAGAAATTATTTTTCTGTTATGAGCTATTAGTGGGATGTATTAGTTGTTTATCAGCAGAAGATTACATTAAGTGTCTTCACAACTATAGATAATAAAATAGACAACAAAAAAAGCAGTCTGGTTATTATATCCAGACTACTTTTTGTATAAGCATCCTCAGCTAGACTATATTTTATGCTCAATCCTATCTGATTATAAAAAGATGTCAAAAGAAATACGTGAACCTGTGGCTTCAATTCTTGCTCCTCGTAATAATCCGTTACGACTGGCTACCTCATTCGCTTCGTTAGGAAACGTAATCGTCGCTTGCGGGGTACGTGGTACGATTCGTATATACTGATCACGATAAGTCACTGTAATCACTTCTACCTGTTCTTGCTCTGTCATCGTTGCTGATGATGCCCCCACCTTATCTGCTGTATCCCGTTCATTTATCGATTGTTCTGCACGAGCTATTAATGATTGACGATCGATTCGTTCTGTCTTGATCGTAGATGATGCTTGTCCGTCAGATAGAAATAAAGGAATCCACGACCCGATCTGCTTGATCTGTTCTGTAGATTGATCATGCTCTGCTTCATCATTAGCAACAACTTCATACGTTACCACGATATGTCCCGGAGACTGTTCATAGGTCGCAACTACATGATTAATGCCTTGTAATGGCCCCTGCCATCGTATGACCAGATGATTATGATCTGCGGTGGTCGAAGATTGCTCAATACGATAAGAACCTCCACCATCAGACGGATCAACTCCTGCATCGCGATCAAAAGGAATCGCAGTCGGTATTCCTTCTGCTAGATGATGCCATACGTTATCTGCTGTCTGCCACGCAGGCATATGAATAAGCGGGAAAATATTACCTGCGTTAAACTCTGTAAATCCTTGATCTCTATGTCCGGGAGAAGAAGTAGCTAGATTCGCATGTAATCCGGCACGCTGAATACGTGCTATACCTGGAATCATATACGGATCATTCAGTGCAGTATGAATAACTATCTGCTGATCTGGTACTGAACTAAAGACCGTCTCAAACCAACCATCTGCTTGAAGAGTACGACTTCCTAACTCTGCCGGAATAGGATAAGATGTAATCTCTTGTGGTTGTTCATACCAGAGCGTATAGGCCAGTGCAGCCGCTGTCCATAGATTATACGTCGTATGATTGCTATACACTTCATATCCATGTCGTTGCTCTGCCGGAAAATGATTACGGACGATCTGCACATATCCTTCAGAAGTTTGCCACTTTTCTATCGCTGCCCATGTCTTATCGGCTGCACGCCGAAATGCTCCAGCCCATTGTAATGCTCCATCTGCATACGCTTGCTGGGCTTGCATCGTAAATACAAATGCTGCTGCCGCTTCATTCCATTGATGCTGTGCACTGCGCCCTCGCGGAGGTAATTCTCCAAGTGGTGATAATGTCAATAATGAACTGATCGCTCCATGCTGTAACTGACTTTGCAAAGCGGTTGCTGTTGTACCAGCATATCCCGATAACATCATCACACCCAGATGATAACGAGTCGCAATATCGTAAGCAAACGGGCTATTGGGTCGATCTAGCGGCCCATCTTCATACCAGCCAAGTGACGTGAAGCGAGGCAGATGGTACTTTTGCAAATAGTCGTCTATCCATGTTGTATCCTTAGAAGCTATACCTTCGGCTTGCCGTATCACTTCTCCAGACAACATAATCGCATTCCAGTTGATCATACGATTCGGATTTTTCATTTTGCTCATCGTAAATAAATAAGTCTGCTCCGGTTCAATCGTTGCTAATGCTTGTCGCCATCGTTCGGCTTGCGCTGGCATTTTTTCTTTAAGAATACGATAAGCCCCCATAATCATCACAATAAAAAAATCAGGATGTTGATCCGGTGTTCGCTCGGATACTAACAACTCAATACTATGAGTTAACGCAGACGCCGCAGAGTCGATTAAGTCTTCTCGTCCGCTACTTACTAATACCGCCGCCGCAAGAGCATATGAAGGTGTCGAATAATAACGTTCGGCTTGCGAATAAGGATCGATAATCGCTCCATCTGCTTGCTGATGAGTCGCATAATAATCTACCATTTGACTGAGCATCTTCACTTTGCGTTCATGTGTCCAATCTGATGCAGGTAAAGGCTGACTTTGATGCAATAATTGTTCATATTCACGTGCCTCATCTGCCCACCCATAAGAAGATGGATTCCATCTATTCCACTGTTTCAAAATAACCCCTTCTTTCGGTCTTTTGATAGTTCATGATTACGTCTATTTCTTCATGAGTTCAGTGTAGCACCTTGCTTGATCCGATAAGATTCACAGATTTGACTGATTAAGCGACAATCTTGACTCTGGTTATCATGCTAAAGATGGAATAGATGTAATTACAAATGATAGATCGATTACTACAGTGATTGTATGTTCTGAATGTGAGATGTCTTCTAACGAAGGGCTATTTGCTGTAATACTCTTTTGCTGTATAGATTGTTCTTGTATTCCCTGTTCTATAGAAGCAACATGCTGAATCGATGTTCGATACAATACGATTGCCGCACCATGATGATCGACATGTTGGATCACTTCCACTGTGACCTTTTCTTGAGCTTGTGCAAGCTTTAGACAGACTTCTGCTTTGTTGCCAATCCAGCGTACAGTATCAGCTTCTATAATCGGCTCTATAGTGCTCATAAATCGTTCAACAATTGGCGGAGTGACTTGATCTAGTGAATGAGTACTACTTTCCTGTGCACTGAATCTATTTTTCTCTACCTGCGGTTGACGATTAAATGTAAATCGATCGATCAATTGCAACGTGGCTTCTGCTTGATCTTGTGAGACAGACCAATACAGATCACGAGTATACTGTTGTAAAGTCGGATGTGCATAGGCTTTGGTGATATCTAGCTTCCATATCGCACGATCTGTCTGCCCCTCTCTCCATATACGCTGCTTTAACACATGAGATTCTGCTTCACGTCCACTTTGTTGCTCCTGACCATCTATCTGCGGAACCGAATGCCCTGCTGACGAAATATTCAAAATCTGTTCTCTGTCAGGTGCAAAATAAGCCTGTGTATACAGCCCTGCTCCAAGATCAGATAATATATTTTCTCCACCACCATGAACAATGAACGAACCCAGATCATTATGATTATGAGGTTCATCATTATGTCCGCCTTTGGTTGCCAGCGCTATCGTCATATCAGACTTGGAAAGATTACTTTTGCAGATCATCCAATTCAGATCAGGTAAATAGACCCCACCTTCCTGTCCATCGACCTCCACAGAATCATAAGACGCAAAGTAACTTTCATCTGACCATAACAAATTACGAATCAAATGCGCCCATCGGCGACAAGGATCATCTATCAATAGATTGATCTGAAAAGGTAACGAATACTCATGCCCTGTCCATTTGCCTAATTGCGATAATAATCCAGGGGGCAATATCTCTTGTTCATCACTATCCGAGAAATTAACAAATATTCCGTCTGACAAATGAAGATGTTCTGGAAAAGCCGCCATCTGTGCAATCTTAGTAGAACGCAATAGATGTTCATACTGTGGTTCTACACGTATCAACATATCTGCAAAATAAGTATAATAACCGAATCCATAGACCCAATACCCTAACCCTTCTGCACATCCTCCATCCTCACCATACCCTGATAAAAAGTGACTCATTGCCTGAATCATCCGTTCCAGAATCTGAACCCGTCTAAGATCATCTTGCTTCAGTAATAATAAAGCGGCAATTCCGCATCCTGATCCACAGACAGCCGACCAATTATGATCTGCGGTCTCCCAGCTAAATAATGGATTAGGTTCGCTCAATGGCTTGAATATCCGTCGCTGTACTTCGGACTCGATCCGTTCTATAATGCGATCATCTAACCGCCCCCGAAATAACGTACTTAGCTCCGCTAACATACCGGCTGTCTCTGCTGCAAACAAATCAATCTCTTCCCATACCGGTCGTTGTGCGTGTTGGTTGGACTGTGGCAAATGTGCAGGTAAGCACCATGTATACTCATTGCAGATATCCCATAATGTTTCTTCTAATGCTTCTATGTACGATGTACTCTCATCGGTTGTGTGTAGGCTTATGATCGCCAACGCTCCGATACGCCCTCTTTTCTCAAAATAAAGCTGTTGATACTGCTCCCGTCCTCCATGATCAGCAAATTCACGAAAAGCTTCAAACGACAGTACAGGAATAGGAAGAATCAATGCTTCATTCGCTAGATGCTGTAAATCTGTCCACCATGCTGCATAGTTAGAGTTGCTTAATGTATGTTGTACTCGCTTTTCCAGATCATCTATCCCCCAGAGTAAAGCAGAGGACTTGGTAGAAATATTCATAATATTCACCTCGTAGCTAGAATAGTTGTTGATTGTTTTGAAGATAACGCTTTCAACGATAAATGTATATCTATTATGAATTTTTCATATAATGAAATAATTATAAATGACTGGATATTTGAGCATTATAGGTTATGCTATATAAAAATATATACCGAATTGGAGGAATAATGATGAGTGTAAATATTGAGTTGGAACAACATATTACTACTTTGACCGATGAGGAAAAAAATGATTTTATCAAACATGTCTATTTAATCCTAAATAATCGTAGCAATTCGGATCTAATCGTTAGAGCTAAAATTAGTGAATTAGTAGGTCGTTATATCAATATCAGTAAATAACATACATCGCATACGATGATGAACTATTCATGATATCATTCTGCATTTTTAAATATAGAATACTCATTTTTGGCAAATAAAAAGTCGCTTTTTTATCAAAGCGACTTTTTGTGTTGCATGCTATTGGTATAGATGTCTAGCGAAACCGAAGCCTGCTCTTTTTATGCTTGCGTCTGCGGATCAAAATATAAAATAACATAATCAATACGATCCCAATTCCATCGACTAATGTATCTGTAAAATGCCCTGTTCTTCCTGATACAAATGTCTGATGCCATTCATCCGACAACGCATATAGATAAGATACAATACCTGCCCAGACAATCGGCGCATACTCTCGGCGTGTCAGTGGAGAAAACACACGACATAACAAAAACGCCAGAATTGCAAATTCAACCACATGCGCTATTTTACGAATAAAAAATTCAAAAAAATCATAAGGCGATGTGCCACTTACCAGATAACCATCATACGAAAATTCAATCGTAGGTGTAAATGTAGACAACGTGGACTCTGGAATCAAGTCTGCCAAAAACGGCTTCAAATCCTGCTCAATATACGGTTGATTGGATTTGTAAAAAATAAAAGCCATCCATGCTAACGCCAGTACCGTCCATATGATCCAGCGAACGTACGGAAATTTTCGACTACTATAGATAGAACTCATTCAGCTTATCCCTCCAAACATATGCAGCATAGTATATCATATCCTGCACATCTGATCATCCCACTGTCCAAAGCAACATATCAAAAAACAGCCCGATCTTTACCAGACTGTTTTGGTTATTACACTATGTATTTTTCAGCACATACGGCTATCCTAGTATGTTTTTATCTTATCGACCCTATCGTGTCTTTAATCAAACATACTAGCTAGTCGTTAACCTATTTATCAAGTACAAACTTGTCTAGACAAACAGTCATTTTTCACGTTGCAATTACAGAATTCTTATTCTATTCGATAGGAGCACGTTCTACAAAATATTTATTTGTCATATAGAAAGCTTCACCACGTGATGTTTCCACTTTTCCTTTTTTCGGATCAAGGAACACAATCTCTTTACACTTTGTGCAATACCATTTGGTACGCATAAATGGTGAATCTGTAGTATAAGCTGTTCCACATTTGCAATCCACTTTGATCAAAATCTCATTCGCTTTATAAGCAGTGCTCAAGTCCTCAGCAGGATGTTGTTCTTCCGGCTGAATCGGAACAATCACACGTTGATGATCAGAGAATTGATTTTGTACTTTAAAATCAGCAACTAATTCGGGATTCAACCCAAAAAATTCTTTACCTATATTAGTCACATAACGCGTATTGCTTCTATAACTTTCAAGCCATTCCTCGATCTGCTGGTTCGATAAAGGTACAGTACCTTTTATACCACTGTTCAAGGTGTATGTCATGATGTGCAAAGCATCGCTTGGTCTGCTTGAGTACATTAGAAACCTCCTCTTTCTTCAAAGCTAATGTACTATAAATCATCGTTTTTATCAAAGCACGAAATTAACTAAAATCCCATGATATTGAATTCGCTAGTACATATATGCCGTTTTATTCCCGGTAAAACGGATTATTACATTTTTGTTACAAATAAGTCAGCAAGCATCGGACCCTACTTTCTAGCCTATCCCCCCTATTCGCGATGATTATGTACCATTGCTTAACTTATATAATCGCCCAGATCGACATGCCAAGTTATCTGGTTACGGGCAATCCACAATTGGACAGCATCATGAAAATGCTGAGCATATTGCTTACGGGAGACCTCATTTACAGTACAAAAATGCTCTATTAATTGATATTTTTCTACCCAATCATTCATCGTAGCAAAGCCAATATGCTTGATCATATGACATTGGAAACATAACGACTGAAACCCGTTCAGGTACTGAACTTGTGCGTCTGTATCAAATGTCCATATCTCATGACAGTGTAGCTTATCGATCGTATCCCCTTTGACACGATGACAGATACAACAGGTATACTGATCACGCTTTTGAATATCCTGGCTGAATTGTCGCCACTGATAAGAAGTTAATCGATTACGAAGATTCAAGTGCATTGTCGATTCGGGAATTAATTCTATTTCTAACTTTAATTCATTATGATTCATAGAAGTTTCCTGTACCCAATCATTTTTGAGCTTCCTTAGATTATAACACTAATGTTAATAATTTATAACACTAATGTTAACATTAAGGCAAGACTAGAACTTGATTCAACATACATAATTAATACGATTAAACTTTTGATCATTATATATCAATTATTCGTTTTTTGAAATCGTTAAATCTAAGAAATGTAGATTTGGATCATTTTATTTGACAGTTAATTGAAATTTGCCGTTGATATTATTACCGATCTCATAATTATTGATCGTCATATATACAACCGTCTTTTTATTCCACGTCGGTAAATGTTCACCTTCTGCATATAATTGTTGGACATCGTCAATCATCTGCTCACATTTGGCTTG
This sequence comes from Paenibacillus sp. KACC 21273, assembly GCF_028736095.1. Taxonomy (NCBI): domain Bacteria; kingdom Bacillati; phylum Bacillota; class Bacilli; order Caryophanales; family Paenibacillaceae; genus Paenibacillus; species Paenibacillus sp. KACC 21273. The sequence continues at coordinate 1,911,146 of NZ_CP117876.1, read as the reverse complement.
TACCTGCTGATCCGGTAAATCATATACCCCCTGCGCGCTATAATAGGGTTCCATCTTCGGTTGATTGTAAATATCAATATATAGATACTCTAATTGATGAGATGGATCTTTGTAAAAGTAAATTTTATTGACTACAAAATCATCTGTCGCCACATAATCTTCGATCTGATGGGTCATATCATGAATAGCAGTATCTTCTTCTATCGTCCGCACATTCTTTTGGACAGTTGTTAACTCTTGTTGATACCTCTCAAGCTTCTTGGTTAGCGCCTGATTGCTCTGCTCACTCTGGTATATCGTTGTATAAAGCTTCTGATTGCTTATCCACAATACGCCAGCCAGTGCAGTTACTACTATTAGTAGAACAACGGCTATGATCCAACCGGTATGCCTTCTTTTATGCTGAATAACAGAAGTCGTCCAGTCTTTTTCTACAAACCGCATAACAACCTCCTTCAATATTATTCTCGTTTGCATTATACATGAAATGAATCATAAATCAGCACTTTTTTTACAAGTATGAGTAATGAATCAAGACTTTGGAATGAGGAAATAACAGCATTAGGTCTATCCACTTATTTTATAAATATTTGTCAAAAACACTAGCTGTTTATGTAAACCTATGGTAATATTAGTCCATACAGAAAGGAGGTGCGTCAACATTCAGATTAACATGTTGAACGCGTCCTTTACCCAATCCGAGGTTCTTGTCTAAACCACACGAACTTCGGAGGCGCGGGATGCGGATCAAAGATTTCAATTAGCGCCATCGGGTTAGAAAGACCACCTTCGGGTGGTCTTTTTATGTGCAAAAAAATATTTTTTCGAGTAATTCATATTTTTTTTCAGATAAAACTAACTTATTAAGGAAACTATGTTAATATGAAGTTAAATCCTATTACATAAGCCAAATAACTTCCTGAATATAGGGTATCCGTAACATCAAAGGAGGTTTATGACGAAACGATAGATTGCACTTTCATTTAAATGCATATAGTTCTTTTGTTTGTCTACTCTTCATAGGGAGCATCCAACTCTATAATATTATGATCAGGATCAAGAATATAAATCTGTGCAAAGCCGGCCAAACTATGGGGACGTGCTTCATAGAATACATTTTGTTGATCTAACCACTCCAATGTCTGACGATAACTCCTTACCCAGATAGCTAGATGTCCATCTGTTGAATCAATATTCCCCTCACGTAATGTTTCTCCTTGCGGTTGCTGTATCAAATGCAACTGTTGCTCACCTATTGCATACCATATTCCTACAGAATCAAATGGCGGACGCTCAATTTCTTTCAATTGGAGTACGTCAGAATAAAAGACACGAGATCTATTAATATCACGTACTGCCAAACTCATATGATGAATATATCCAAATTCAATCATGTTTGTGTTCTCCTTTTGTCTTTTTTTATTCATTGTTGGAACATTCTTTTTCTATATTATCCTGTATGTATGGATAAAGTAAATTCAGTTAGAGAGTGAAACGTGAAAAAGGGATTTTATGTACTAGGCATATGCTGTTCAAATTAGTATTCAAAGGAGAAATAAATAATGAAAAAAACATGGGTTACATTGGGTCTTGCAACAGTGACAGCACTAGCGCTCGTAGTTCCTTTCCATTCATCTGCTTATGCGGCTACTTCTACAGCAACTCAAGAAACTACTCCTTCTTCGATCGATAGTCAGAATATTGATCTTAATTTCGACCTTGTGCTTCAAAAAGGAAACTCTGTTGTCAAATCGAGTACATTCCCTTCTTATAAAGATCTGGTATCAGCAACAGCTGATCTTACCCTTCGTTCGGATGAACGTATCGTTTTATCCTATGAAGGCTATGATGTAGTTAAGAAAAAATGGGTTCCTGTTAATGTAAACGTATACGATTATTCTTATAATAGTGATATCAGTCTGGCTCCAGACCCTAATGCAGATGGTGGTCGTGGTGCTGTTCAATTCCGTTTTGTGATAGCAGGATTCAATATCCAACAAACATCTCACCAAAAAATATCTGTACACTATTTTGCTTCTTAACGATAATATCTACAACTCATTTTAAAAACGTATAACATACAGATAGATAACCCTCTGACTTACGCTTGTTATCATAAGCAGAAGCTAGAGGGTTATTATTTAATTTCTCTACTTTGGTACATCTATTTCTAGCCACCCTATGAAAAATAATTGCCAACTTTTAAGAGAACGCTTACAATATGTAATATTAATATTCAATTAGCTATCTATTTTTTAACGCAGGAGGTACATTCATAATGATATCCAGCGAAAACGATTTGCATCATTTCTCTCAAAAGCCTATCCGCTTTATTCTCACCCCTTCTCCTGTCGCTCAATCCACTTATCTGTATATTCAAGAAATCGGGTATCATTATATCGATTCATCTTCTTCTATTAAGCATGCCAAAATTGCGTCCTATCTGTTCTTATATACATTGTCCGGTAGTGGTTGTCTGTATTATCGAGGACAGTCTTTTCTATTACAAGCAGGTGATTTCTTCTGGATCGATTGCAAAGAAGAATACCGCTATGAAGCGAAGTCCGAACAACCATGGGAAACGTTATCGATACATATGTATGGAGCCACAATAGCGGGCTACTATGATCAATACGACAATAATCAGATGCCAGTATATCATTCACAATCGTCTTCGCTTATTCTGGAGCTTGCTCAACAATTACTCAATCTACAATACACACGTACACAGAAAACAGAGCTTCTGAATGCTCAACTCCTCACACAATTGTTAACCGAGGTCATCTTAACGACGATCTATGCCAAAGACAATACATACAGCATCCCTTCCAAAATTCTGAATATGCAAACTTATCTCGAACATAACTACACGCAAGCGATCACACTCGACCAGCTCGCCAAACAATACGGGATGAACAAATTTCAACTGACCAAAGATTTCAAACAATATATCGGACTCCCTCCGATCGAATACCTGATCCATATTCGGATCAATGCTGCCAAAGGCATGCTACAATATTCCGACAAAAGCGTCCAAGAAATCGCCAATGAAGTCGGCGTAGACAATGTATCTCATTTTATCAATTTATTCAAAGCCAGAGTCAATTGCACCCCGCTTAGTTATCGGAAAGAATGGTCGTAACGATAATTCAGACGACTGATGACATCATATAACTCTCCACATTTCACTGTACTTTATAAACACTATTTTAAGTGTAGTATACGTATATTCTCCTGTGAATAATAGAAATTATTTCTAATATATGGTATAAAAAATATGATAAATAAAGGATACTATTATTCATAAGGAGAATACGATGCTTATTTCGAAATGTCATTTGTCTATTCGTTCTCTTTCTATAGAAGATAAAAATAACCTTGCAAAATGGATGTCCGATCCTACAGTTTTGCAATATTATCAAGGTCGAGATGAACCTCTAGATGTGGACAAAGTCACTGAAATCTTTTACGATCCAGATAATGAAGATGTTCAGTGTATCATTGAATATGATGGTGTACCGATAGGTTATATTCAACACTACCTATTAGATCAAGAGAGCAGAGATACATACGGATATCATGACTCTAATGAAGTGATCTATGGGATGGATCAATTTATCGGCGAACCAGACTATTGGAATCGGGGTATTGGTACTCTACTCATCCAGACAATGATCACCTTCCTTACTCAGCAAAAACAAGCCCACCGCATCGCAATGGACCCTCAGACATGGAATACCAGAGCACTCCATTGTTATGAAAAATGTGGATTCCAAAAAGTAAAATTATTGCCCGAGCATGAATGGCATGAAGGTGAATATCGGGATTGTTGGTTAATAGAGTACAAAAAGTAGTAAAAGCTTATAATGAGGTTAGACACAATTGAAAAATATGCAATTGTACGTTATGATTTGGCTGATATACATATGTAGGACATGTTTATTTTAGAGGATATGCAAATTCAATAACTGTAAAGCACCTGACTTAATTGCAAGCCATCTTTGATCCCCTGCTCATACATCGTCGATTCTGCTAATCCTTGAATAAGCGTCACCACTTCTTCGTATTGGGTGAACAGAATTTGGATATCTGACGGAAGCTGATCATAGATAGTAGCAAATAGTTCTGTGCATTCGGTAGTGAGGGCTTGATACTCAGACGAAGGCGAAATAGCATCCTCACTCACTTGATCCATACGTGTGGATATGAACTGATTGAAAGCTTCTTTGATTTGGGCTTTTCTATGTAGTAGTTGGGTCATATTACACCTATAAAATTAACACTTAATTTTTGTTCGTATTTTCTAAAATGACAATTTTTAATTACTAATAATATTCTTATGCGTTTTAAATAAGTCCCTTTAACAAAGTTCATTATGTCACTCCCTTTATTATACGTTCAAGCGTTTATTTATATCTTCATATTAGACGCTTGAGCGTATAAAGTCAATACTTTGGAGGAATTAAATTGAAAGTAAAAATACTTTTAAAAGAGGCTATGAAGAAAAGAAATCTTACTCAAATGCAACTATCTGAATTATCCGGTGTTCGTCAGGCTGCTATTTCTGAATTGTATCGAAATGCGAGACAAGAAATTAACTTGATTATGCTAGCTAAATTGGCTACGGCTATGAATATTAGGGATATCTCTGAATTGCTTCAATTTGTTGATGAAAACAAAGGAGATTAAAGGGCGGTTGTTATTACAGTGGAACAAATTCAATTTAAACTAAATGAAACTTTAAAAATCATTGGAGCTACACGCAATAAATTATCTGTAGAATCTAAAGTACGTTCTGCTACTATTTTAGACTTAGCAAGTGGTGATACTCGTACAATCAAATTAGAGACGCTAATAAGTATACTTAATGCAATTAATGAAATTGCTACTAAAAATGGAGTGAATCATACATTCGGTATTGAAGATATTATAGAATATATTCCTGTGAACGAAGAGAAAAAAGACCAATAAATTTTGGTCTTTTTCTTTAAGAACTTATTATTTATATTTATATTTATAAAATAATTATAATTTTCTTCATATCAAATATTCTTTAACTTGTATAACTGTTAGAATTGCAGGAGGAATACCACTAAATAAATGAAAATAATCAAAATAAATCTTAAATCACTTTTGAAAAAGTACAATTTAACTCAAAAACAACTTGAAGCTCTCTCTGGCGTTTCTCAATCCAGAATATCTAAGCTTTGCAGAGATGATCGTCAAGAGGTTAACTTACTTATGCTTTCTAAGATTGCAAATGCGATGGATATTACAGATATCTCTGAACTATTAGATTTTGCAGATGAAGAATAATTCGTTTATGAATTATGGAGAACTTAAATGAAATTAAAGATACTCTTAAAAAGGTTATTAAAAGAAAAAGGCATGACTCAATTGGAATTATCGCACTTATCCAGTGTTCCTCAATCTAAAATTTCAATGCTATGTAATAATAATTATCAAGAGCTGAATATTGCTAATCTTGAAAAGATTGCAACGGCAATGGAGATTACAAATATTTCTGAACTTTTGGAATTTATAGAAGAGAAATAATCTAGTTAATAAGGAGCTATTATGGAGAATGATACACCTTTCACTTTACAAGAAAATATTTTTACAATTGATTGCGAGGATATAATTCTAAGAGAATTTATAGTGAACGATTTAGATGATTTTCATTCACTTACTTCACAACCTGAAATATATAAATATCTGCCTGATTGGAATGTATCGAAACAACAAAGAAAAGATTGGTTGACCAATTATGAAATTCCTGAAAATAAACAATTTCTTCATGCTGTCTCGCAAGGTTCAGACATCGGTGTTCTCTGCCTTCGCTTAGGAATAATTTTAAAAGAAACACAAGAATTTATAGGTTGGTGTTGCTCAGGAATAAAAGAAGAATTACCGCTGCCCAATCGAGAGATTATATACGCTATCTCAAAAGACTATCGTGGCAAAGGTTACACTACACAAGCTGTAAAAGGAATGATTAACTATCTATTTGAAAATACCAATGTTGAGATAATTAGTTCTCTTGCTTTATTAGATAATATTTCTTCTAATAAAGTAATCAAAAAAAGTGGTTTTATTTTTCAAAACATTATTAAGATCGATGATAAAGAATATAATTATTATCAACTACATAAAAAAATTAGATAGGTATCCTATAATTACGATTATTTCGTGACTTCATTTTATAAAAATTTATATAAACAAAAAAGACCAATACTATTATTAGCATTGGTCTTTACTTTGCTTTACTACTATAATTTCAACTTTTCTCCACCAAGATTTTTGGGCAATCCTAATGCTTGAGCTAAATGAACAACAGCAAATTGATTAGCCGATACGCCTTCTTTTTTAGCGGCATTTAGTAATTGCTTGTGCATAGTTTTAGGCATACGTAAAGGTATTTGTCCAGATGGCAAATCCTCGTTGGGCTCTATGATTTCTGCACCAGACTCCAATTTAACTTCTAAATAATCACGTTGTATTTCTTCTAATTCAGCAATTGCTTCTGCAATGGTAGGTGCATCAGTGTGACAACCAGAAAGTTCTTCAATTCTAGCAAAGTAATAGATACCATCCCCATCATTTCTTTTAGTAATTTCTATAGTATAAGGAAGATTCATATAATACTCTATATCTTTACTCATTCCTTTTCACTCCTTCTATTTAATATCTATACATTTATAATAATCGATCTAGCATTTCTTTTATGTATGAAATCTTTAAGGGATCTTCTTCTTTTAAAACAAATACATTTCCATTAGAATCTCCATATATTCTGTGAGAACCTCTTTTACGTTTTAATTCATATCTATAATAGATTAAAACTTTTGCTGCTTCGCTATATGATACACCTCTTGGTTGATTTCTCATCTTATCTATTATTTTTTCAACAGATGCCATAAATAACAACTCCTCCTTTAAAATAATGATATCATATATGATATCATCGTTCAATATAGTACTAGTTTGAATACTAAAATAGCACTTATTTCTAAGAAATAGTATCTTAGAAATAAGTGCTATTTTTAATTTACTTCATTAGTGTATTAGAACTATTTAATTCGGAACCTTATGCTCAATTCTAAGCTTATCTGCTACCATCGCAATAAACTCACTGTTAGTCGGTTTACTTTTACTAATATTAATCGTATAGCCGAACAAATGACTGATACTATCAATATTCCCTCTTGTCCAAGCCACTTCGATGGCGTGGCGGATGGCACGTTCTACGCGGGAAGGGGTTGTTTTGAACTTGTCTGCGATTGCAGGATATAAGGTCTTGGTGATCGATCCTAGAATCTCGATATTGTTGTAGACCATCGTGATCGCTTCACGTAAGTATTGGTAGCCTTTGATATGTGCAGGAACGCCGATCTCGTGGATGATTGCTGTAATGTTCGCATCCAGATTTTTGCCTCTTGTTACAGGCGGTAGACCGTTATTGACTTTGTTACCCATGCTATTGCTGCTATTACCTGGTTGCATATTGCCACCGCTATTGGTAATGGGAGATCCTACCAATTGGCGCACACGACTTACCAGTACTTCCATATCGAAAGGCTTGAGGATGTAGTAAGACGCACCCAGTTGTACTGCACGTTGTGTAATATTTTCTTGACCAAATGCAGTCAGCATAATAATCTTCGGTGCTGGAGATAGATTCATATCCCGCAAGCGTTCCAACACACCCAATCCATCGAGGTGTGGCATAATGATATCCAGGATCAACACATCTGGAAGATCTGGTAATTGATCGATCATCTGCAATACTTCTTCCCCATTAAATGCGATACCTGCTACTTCCATATCTTCTTGATTGGAAATATATTCAGCAAGCATATTGGTAAATTCACGATTATCGTCCGCTAATAATACTTTGATATCTGACACGGTATAATTCCTCCTTATGAGTTTTCTTTAACTATGATATAGCGGTTCGTTGGACTTGCATCATTAGACTGTTTGGGAATGATTGAAGACTATATTTGAACTTTAATCACAGTGATCAAAAGTCTTTACAGAAATTTGACTGTTTTGGACTCTTTAGTATAGTTTTCGACATCAACAAGGGTATTCCTGCTGTCGAATGTAAAAAAGCGGATTATTTTTCCATATTTGCTAACTTGGTTGATGAACAGACCTTATCTATATGTATAACACAAAAGGAAGAGCTTTAAGCTCTTCCTTTTGACTTGAGCATCACTTATGCATTTGCTTAGTGTACTGCATACGTAGAGCTATCTTTACGCGCTTCAGCAAGCTTCAACATTTCATGAGCATGATGATTCGTTTTCTCGGTAATCTCTACTCCACCTAGCATACGAGCAAGTTCACCGACACGTCCATCTTCATGAAGCGAAGTTACACGAGTCGCTGTACGATCTCCAATAATATGCTTTTCGATCAGGTATTGATGATCTGCCATACAAGCTACTTGCGGTAAGTGAGTAATCGAGAATACCTGACAATCAGCAGATAATTTGAACAATTTCTCTGCGATCGACTGAGCTGCCCGACCGCTAACCCCTGTATCCACTTCATCGAATACCAGTACAGGGACTTGATCATGACGAGCAAAGATACTTTTCAGTGCAAGCATAATACGTGACAACTCACCACCGGAAGCAATTTTACCTAGTGGACGTAAAGGCTCACCCGGGTTAGGAGAGATCAGGAATTCTGCATTATCGATCCCTTGACGGGTAACGCGAATTGTTCGTCCATTCCACTCTGCTCCATTAGGATCATCAATATAATCCATATTGACACGTAGTGAAGTACGTTCCATTTGCAAATGTTTAAGCTCTGCTTCGACTTGATTAGCCAGTTCATCTGCTGCTTTACGGCGAATCTTACTTAGTTTCTCACCGGTCTGAAGCAATTTATCCCGTAAGCGATCCCGACGTTCTGTCATTTCAGCCAGACGTTCGTCTTTATTTTCAAGCAGATCTGTCTCATGTTGAATTTTCTCATAGTAGGTCAGAATTTCTTCTACATTGTCTCCATACTTACGACGCAGACCAGAGATCTGATTCAGACGAGTCTCTACTTCTTCCAGACGACCTGGATTAAATTCGATATTTTCACGATAACTACGCAATTGATAAGCAGCATCTTCCAACTGATAAAAAGCCGATTGTAACTGCTCTAGAATTGGGTCTAATGCTTTGGAATCGTAACGAGCTACATCTTCTAGCTGTGAAATAGCGACCGTTACAGAACCCATACCGCCGTCTCCATTGATCGAATGATATCCACCTACGATGGCTTCCATCATTTTCTCACTATGAGATAGACGTAGACGTTCTTCTTGTAATAATTCATCTTCACCGATCTCTAGCCCTGCTGAAGAAATCTCTTCAAGCTGGAAACGGTATAGGTCTAGCATTTGATATGTTTTCTGACTGGTTTCTTGTAGATCACGTAATTCACGTTCTACTTTGGCATAGTCTGCATATTGTTGTTGATATTGAATTTTCACTGGATTGATATCTGCAAATCCGAATGTATCTAGCAAGCTCAGATGACGTTCTGGCTTCATCAAAGATTGGTGCTCATGCTGTCCATGAATATTGACCAGTTGCTCACCGATCTCACGCAACATCGTCAGATTCACTAACTGTCCATTAATACGCGCAGTACTCTTACCACTCGCTGTCACTTCACGGCGAATGACTAGATGTTCTTCTGCGGTTCCCTGAATGCCAAGCCGTGACATCGTATCCCATACCGGGTGATCTCCACGTAGCTCGAATAACGCTTCCATCTCAGCTTTATCATTTCCGTAACGTACCAATTCCGCTGAACCTCGACTACCTGCAATCAGACCTAATGCATCAATAATAATTGATTTACCTGCACCTGTCTCACCGCTCAGTACATGGAATCCTTTATGAAAATAAACGTCGATTTCTTCAACAACAGCCAGGTTTTTAATGCTCAGCATAACTAGCATGAGCCTCACTCCTCTTCGTATAAAAGACTATAGAGCAACGCTTTTAGACCGAGATGGATCAAGCTCATGCTGTTAGGCTGACCGCTTGTGTGCCGAGCCGAACATTAACGTATCCATTACAACGAGATTGATGATTACGAGATAAAGCTCATAATTTGATCAATCACCTGTTGGCTGTCTTCCGGTTGACGGCAAATAATCAGTAGCGTATCGTCTCCTGAAATAGTTCCCATAATCTGAGGCCATTCCATATTATCGATAAGCGCTGCGATTGAATTCGCTGTACCTGGTAAGAACTTCATAACCACCAGATTAGTTGTAAAATCTACTTGCAAGAAATTGTCCACCAATGCACGCTTTAACTTCTGCACCGGGTTATAACGTTGATCCGTTGGTAATGAATATTTATACCTTCCGTCATCCGTTGGAATTTTGATTAGCAATAGTTCTTTAATATCCCGTGATACGGTTGCTTGTGTTACTTGAAAGCCTGCATTACGCAATGCTTCGACTAGATCGTCTTGAGTTTCGATATCTTGATGGGTGATAATCTCCCGTATTTTGATATGTCGTTGTCCCTTCATAAAGACCTCCGTTTGTGATGTGCTCTCTATAGTCTTAACCTTCCGCTATCTCTATCTGTGTGTATTTATGCACCATACACAGAACATGCTCACATCTTTATTCGTGAACATATACGTATATTCCTTTTTGTGAATGGAAAATACTGTAGATATGAGGATCATTGATCATTAGCCGAACAGATTATCCTATTGTAACATCCAGAACGAGAAGGTCCAAGCTTCAGCGATCTCAATTGAGTCGATTCGCTGTGAAGCATATAGGCTACACTAATAGTGCTAAGCGCTATAGTCGGAACGTTCGTTCTCATTATATAGGAATACCTGTTCGTAAATCAATAGTCTTTTGGAATTAGTTTTTTCTTCCAGTTGAATCAATACATACGAACAAAAAAACCTGAGCTCAGTAACATACACCGAACATCAGGTCTTTGTTGTGTTTGAATCCATATCAATCGATCTTTATTATTTTTACTTTTTAGCAGAACCCCCGCGAAACGTATGAGCCGCTTCAAGTGCAGTCTGCGAAGCAAGTGCAGGAATATCAATAACATCTAGTTGCTCGGCAGTATCGTCTCCTTCACCGGAAGGCAGATACCAGTGAGCTAGAAATTCAATATTCCCTTCTCCCCCGGTAATCGGTGAAAAAGTAACACCTTTCAATACGTATCCGATTTCTCTGGCAAAAGTAAGCACATGTAGCAATACTTCTTCATGAATCTTCGGATCACGTACAACGCCTGTTTTGCCCACTTTGTCACGACCGGCTTCAAATTGAGGCTTAATCAGTGCTGCAATATCAGCAGGACGATCTAGCAAATCTTTGAGCGGTGGTAACATCAATCGTAACGAGATAAAGGATACATCGATACTTGCAAAATTAGGACGTGGCCCTTTCAGTTGATCCGGTGTCATATAACGGAAGTTCGTCCGCTCCATTACCTGTACTTGTGGATGGTTCCGAAGTGACCAATCAAGCTGGTTGTAACCAACATCAATCGCATATACATATTCGGCTCCATGTTGTAATGCACAGTCGGTAAATCCTCCTGTTGAAGAACCAATATCAAGCATGGTGCGTCCTGTCATCGGAATTTCAAAATGTTTAAGTGCTTTCTCTAGCTTCAATCCGCCACGACTTACATATGGATGAACAGAACCTTTGACATTAAGATCTGTATCCCGAGCGATCTTCATACCGGGCTTCTCCAGACGTTCTGTGCCTGCATAGACTAATCCAGCCATGATGGCTGCTTTGGCTTTCTCACGACTCTCGTAGTAGCCTTGTTCGACGAGTAAGACGTCAATTCGTTCTTTATCACTTGCCATGATTGGATATCTCCTAGCTTGCAAAATGAGATAACAACATGAAACGAAGCGGACAAAATACTCTCCGCTTCGCTTCTGTTGATCTTATGGTGTATTTATAAAAAGATTAGACTGAGTTTTTGTGAAATGTAATCGCTTCGCCTGGCGCAAGCGCTTTGAGAGCAGTAGCGATATTTTCAGTAGTTAATCCTGCTTCACGTTGTTGGTCTTTGATACTGCCATGTTCGATAAATTCATCCGGTACACCCATGATGCCTACAGCAACATCGTGTAATCCTTTTGAAGCATAAAACTCAAGCACAGCGCTACCCATACTACCTGCTTGGGAAGCTTCTTCGACAACAAGCATACGTGTACCTTTTGCAGCTAGATCAAGCAATAATTGCTCATCTAACGGCTTCATAAAGCGCGCATTCACTACAGATACGTTCATGCCATCACGTTTCAGTTCATCGGCTACTTCCAATCCAAGCTGAACCATCGGCCCAGAACCTAGAATCGCGTAACCTTCCCCTTCACGTACTGTTTCCCATTGTCCGATAGGAATAGCTGTTAACACTTGATCCAAAGGAACACCTAAGCCGTTAATCCTTGGATAACGGTAAGCGATAGGGCCTTCATTGTAATCAAGAGCTGTTTTCATCATATGACGAAGTTCATTTTCATCCTTCGGCATCATAATGACCATATTCGGGATATGACGCATAAATGCGATATCATATACTCCTTGGTGAGTCTCTCCATCTGCACCGACAAAGCCAGCACGATCAATTGCAAACATTACATTTGCATTGTGACGGCAAATATCATGCACAATCTGATCATACGCACGTTGCATAAATGTAGAATATACCGCATAGACAGGTTTCATGCCTTCCATTGCAAGTGCCGCACACATCGTAGCTGCATGTTGCTCTGCGATCCCTACATCAATCATACGATCAGGGAAACGCGCTGCAAATGGAAACAATCCTGAACCACCCGGCATTGCCGGTGTCACTGCTACAATACGCTCATCTTGCTCTGCAAGTTCGATCAATGTCTGACCGAATACTTCAGTATACATTGGATGACCGCCTGCTGCTTTGAGTACTTGACCGGATTCAATTTTGTATGGCGTAATTCCATGCCATTTGTAAGAATCGGCTTCTGCTGGTAGGTATCCTTTACCTTTGATCGTTACTACATGGATCATTACCGGGCCTTCTACATTATCCGCTTGTTGCAACGTTTCCAACAATTTAGGAATATCATGACCATCGACAGGTCCTAGATAAGTGAATCCTAATTCTTCAAATAGTACACCCGATACCATAGCATATTTCAGCGTATCTTTAAGCTTTTCAGCCGTTTTGGCAATTTTATCACCGATTGCTGGAATCTTTTTGATCAATGATTCCATTTCATCTTTAGCACGCAAATAATTTTTATCCGAGCGAATTTTGCCTAGATATTTGTGCATTGCGCCTACGTTTGGAGCAATCGACATTTCGTTATCATTCAAAATAACTGTCAATTTACGTTGCTCATGACCGATATGGTTCAATGCTTCAAATGCCATACCGCCTGTTAACGCACCATCACCGATAATCGCGATAACTTTGTTATCTTCTTTTTTGAAATCACGTGCAAGTGCCATACCCATAGCCGCAGATAAAGAAGTACTGCTATGTCCGGCTTCCCATACGTCATGTTCACTTTCATTCCGTTTGACAAATCCGCACAATCCTTTATATTTACGCAATGTATCAAAACGATCCATCCGTCCTGTCAATACTTTGTGCACATACGCTTGATGTCCAACATCAAAAATCATTTTGTCTTTTGGACTATCGTACAAATAATGAAGTGCCAGGGTGAGCTCCACTACACCCAGATTAGAAGCAAGGTGCCCACCAGTTGCTGACAATTTTTCGATCAGAAATTGACGAATCTCACCTGCTAAATCGGCTAATTGCTCTGTTGTTAGATCTTTAAGATCACTTGGTTGATGAATCTGTGGAAGCAGCACACCATTTCCCCGCTTTCCTTGTTGAATGCTTATCTACATCCAATTGGTTTTAAAATTATAATGTTTACCTTGCCTAACTTTTCATCTATCTTTTATATTATTATTCACTATATCACAACATTCCATTTTTTTCGAAAATGCCTAAATGGATGTATCTGAATAATGAATGTCTATCCTATATACGTATAGACGAACAAAAATGATCATACCTTGCGATTAATGATCTCTTTTCATCAAATAATCTGCAATTTCGGCTAGTCGTTGTGAATCTGCTAGATTAGCTTCTGCTAATGCTTGCTTCGCACTTTCCGTTAAGCGTTCTACCTCAGCTTGAGAAGCTTCGAGTCCGATAAAGTAAGGATACGTCACTTTTTGAGCTTTAATATCGCTTTGTGTCTTTTTACCCAGTAATGCCTCGTCTCCAATCACATCCAGAATATCATCCTGAATTTGAAACGCTAGACCGAGGTCAGAACCGAAGCGTCGCAAGGCATCTAGCTGTTCTTCAGTTGCACCCGCTGTACGTGCACCAGCAGTCAAAGAGAACATAAATAGATCGGCTGTTTTGTGCAAATGAATATATTCCAGTTGAGCAATTTCGGTCATCCCTTGCTCGCCTTCCATATCAGCCACCTGACCGCCTACCATCCCGCGCGGTCCTGCATATTCAGACATATCGCTAATAATCGCTAATACCGCTTCGGCAGGCACACCGGCTTTGGCTGCTTCGGTTACGGTGTAAAACGCTTGCGTTAACAGCGCATCACCCGCTAAAATCGCCATCGCTTCTCCGTATACTTTATGATTCGTCAATTTACCACGACGATAATCGTCATTATCCATTGCTGGTAGATCATCATGAACAAGTGAATACGTATGCACCATTTCTACAGCACAAGCTACAGGAAGAGCTGCTTGACGGGTTCCGCCCAAAGCTTCAGCGGCGGCAATCACGAATAATGGACGCAGCCTTTTGCCACCTGCCATTAACGAATATTGCATCGATTCTTGTAGATTGACCGGTACACTCCACTCAATCGGTAAAACAAATTTCAGTTGATCGCCCACATAAGTAGCAATCTCTTGCATATATGTTTGTAGATCCGGACGATTAGTCAATACTGCCACCGCTTTCTGATGCATCAAACGGCTTTTTGCGCAGTTCGCCATCTTCCTCTACGATCATTTCGATTTTGCGTTCTACTTGCTCTAATTTCGAACCGCAGACTTGAGACAATTTCATTCCTTGTTGAAAAAGGTCGATTGCTTTTTCCAATGGAACATCTCCATTTTCCAGTTCGGAGACGATTTCTTCCAGACGGTCCATTGCTTCTTCGAAGTTTAACTCTTTTTCTTTTTCAGCTTTTGCCATCGGTTGCCGCCTCCTTGATCTCTGTCACCTGACAATTCAATTGTCCATCTTCTACATTGACGATAATAGCATCGCCTTGTTGCACCTGCTGTACAGATTTGACCAATTGTTCTTGTTCGTCATACACCAGACTGTACCCTCTAGCCATCACTTTAAGCGGACTAAGCGCATCCAATTGCTTCATACCGAAGCCTAACTTTTGTTGCTTTTGCCGTAAAATACTGCTCATACGAAGTTCCAGTTGTTGACGTGCTACGTCTGTACGACGACGAGCATAAATCAATTGTTCTTGCGGATTATGACGAGCTAAGCGCTGGTTGAATCGTCCCAGACGATCACGCTGAATATGAGCACGACGCTGTAGACTGCTACTTAACCGTCTTTCTAACATATCTAATCTCGTCATATGTTGAACCAAATGACGTTGCGGATGTAACAACACAGGTGCACGACGTAAACGTTCTAGTCGTTCACGTTGACGCTGAGATAGACGTAACAGCCCTTGCTTGAGTTGTCTACGCCGTTGTTCTACTTGAGCGCGTAGTTCATTGATATTTGGTACAGCTAGCTCTGCCGCCGCTGTAGGCGTTGCAGCACGAAGATCGGCTACAAAGTCAGCAATCGTAAAGTCAGTCTCATGACCGACCGCAGAAATAATAGGAATCGTTGAAGAAGCGATAGCACGTGCCACGATTTCTTCATTAAACGCCCATAATTCTTCCAGTGATCCACCACCACGACCGACAATCAATACATCTGCTTCTTGCATACGATTGAAATTTTGGATCGCTTTGACGACAGAAGCTCCTGCCCCTTTTCCTTGCACCAGTACAGGGTAGACTTCAATCTTAACGATCGGATATCGTCTACGAATCGTTGTTAAAATATCTCGCACTGCTGCTCCTGTACCGGAAGTAATCACACCGATCACTTTGGGATACAGAGGTAATGGACGCTTACGTGTAGAATCAAAAAGCCCTTCATGTTCTAACTTCTGCTTGAGCTGTTCATAGGCAAGATATAGACTTCCTATGCCATCCGGTTGCATTTGCGTCACATAAAATTGATACTGTCCGTCCCGCTCAAATACAGAGATATTTCCTTTTGCCATCACTCTAGCGCCTTCTTTAGGTATAAAAGGAAGACGCTGATTGTGAGAAGCAAACATAATCGTTTTGATACGACTGCTTTCATCTTTTAACGTAAAATACATATGTCCACTGGAATGATGGGTGAAATTCGAAATTTCACCGCGTAACCATACCTCAGACAACAATGGATCGGATTCCATTTTCATCCGAATATATTTGTTTATTTCTTTGATTGAATAGACTTTTTGCTGCTGCATACCATCAGCCGCCTTCCTTACTTCAAGCCGTGAGCACGTTTCGCAGCGACCAGAGTGTTCTGCATTAACATCGTAATCGTCATTGGGCCTACACCGCCGGGTACAGGAGTAATTGGACCGGATACTTGCTTCGCACTTTCAAAATCAACATCGCCTGCAAGCTTACCGTTGTCCAGACGATTTACCCCTACATCGATAACGACAGCACCGGGCTTAATATAACTAGCATCGACAAAGTTAGCTTTTCCGATCGCTACCACCAGAATATCTGCTTGTTTGGCTAATTCTTTCATATTGCTTGTGCGGGAGTGACACATCGTTACTGTTGCATTTTCACGTTGTAATAGTAGAGATACTGGTTTACCTACAATATTACTGCGTCCAATGACTACAGCATGTTTACCCGAAATCTCAACACCTGCACGCTTGATTAATTCAATGACGCCCGCAGGTGTACAAGGCAATAGGCTATCGTCACCAATAACCAGATTTCCTACGCTGATCGGGTGAAAACCATCGACATCTTTTTCTGGAGAAATCGCATTGATAATTGCTTTTTCTTCAATCTGCTCTGGCAATGGAAGCTGTACTAAAATGCCGTTAATATTTTCTTGCTTATTCAATCGATCGACCATCGCTAACAATTCTTCTTGCGAAGTTGTAGATGGTAGACGGTGCACTTCAGAGTAATAGCCAAGATCATGACAAGCTTTTTCTTTATGGCGCACATATACTTGTGAAGCAGGGTCTTCCCCTACCAGTACAACAGCGAGCCCTGGTTGGAAACCTGTTGTTTTCAATTGTTCCATTTCTTGACGGATACCTTCACGAATGTCTTCTGCTATTTGTTTACCATTGATAATTGTTGCTGTCATGATAATCGCTCCTTTACCTGTTCGGAAAATTAAGTTTTATCGTTCAACTGCTTGACGTTTATCGTTGATGTCTGATGATCGTTTACTCTAAAAAATTGATTATTCTGCTTCTGTACGTGCTTCTTTTAATTTATCCAGATCTTGAATCATTTTACCCAGTACACCGTTAACGAATTTACCGGATTCTTCTGTACCAAAATGCTTGGACAATTCGATCGCTTCATTGACAGCGACTTTGGCAGGTACATCGTTATGGAATACCATTTCATAGACGGCTTGACGCAAAATCTGGCTGTCTACACGAGATAGACGGCTGATCTGCCAGCCTTTCAAATACTCTTCCAATAGGTGATCGATCGCTTCTTTGTTCGTAAATGTACCGTTTACGATATCAAGTACATATGCTTTTAATTTAGCTTCATCACGAATTTCAACTTCAGATTCGTTTTCTTGTGCTGCTTCTTCCAGCAACATTTCGATCGCTTCTTCTGCTTTTACATCGTTCATTTCCATTTGGTACAGACTTTGTACAACGATCTCACGTGCTAATCTTCTTTTCATTCTTGGGTTCCTCCCGGTATGGATAAGCAGCTATATCTACATTCAGCATACTATCCTGTGTACCTTATTATTTTCAATTCATTTATTGTACTCACGACAACCTATTCGCATCTATCGATCTTTCAAGTTCATATCTTCTAGCATACCAAAAAACCTGTCGTACATCATGCCCGGCTGTATAATTTATGATCCAATACGTAGTCCGGGAATGAGGTATGACAGGTTCATTTAAACGGGCGCCAGCGATCCGATATCCACGCATTCACCCGTTCCCAGGGAATGACAGAGCCTAATCGCATATCTTTATGCTTGCCGACGCTATAGCCTATGAACACTAACAGTGCAAAGAACAACATATCCCAAAAACCAACTACCACATATAATACTCCGAACAAAAGACCTGCGGCTACACCTGTTATCCGTCCTCCGTGAGTTTCCCAGATTGCTTTCCATATCATAAGGAGAACTCCCTTCTACTCCACTCTGCTTTTGAATGCAGGAGATTGAACGATATTCGCTATAAACACCGATACCGAGGATACCGGAATACCTGTAATTTCTTCGACTTGATCATGAACCGATTTTTGCATATTTTCCGTCAGTTCTGGAATAGAACTTTCTCCGTCTACGATCGCTCTAATCATAATTTCAAGACCTGATTCGATCACCCGCACACGCGTTTTGACATCACGTACACCACGCGAACGTTCGGCTACTTTGAGGCACATATTTTCTACCGTTTCCAGTGAAATCTGAATATCCCCAAATTCTGTACGTTGATGCACCGAATGATGATGTCCACGCTCTGAACGCACAGATAGATAGAAAAAGCGGATACTTAGCAAAAATAAGATTACAGCTACAATCACAATCGTAATATACAGATTTTGTTCGTTACGATCATTCAATTCTACAGGCACTTTGCCACTTAGTAAAAGGATTGCAAGCACAGACAAGATTCCAATGCTCAGACTGTAAATAAATAAAAGCAGTCTGTCTATAATTTTAGCCAAGAGTGTGCAGCCCCTTTACATTATAGTAAACATAGTAAACCCCTGACTGTTACGTCGGGGGTTTATGATTGCTTTTCGTGCTTATTTGACCCGCTGTGAAAATTCTACTTCTTCGCTTCTGCTCTTCTCTGTCGTCTCTAAATGCACATCATGAATCTGTACATTTACTTCAACTACAGTTAGACCAGTCATCGTTTCAATAGAACGTTTGACATTACGCTGAATCTCAGCTGCCACTTCAGGTAGACGATGTCCATAATGAACAATCACAGAGACATCTACAGCTGCTTCACGTTGTCCTACTTCTACTTTTACACCACGGGAAAGATTTTTGCGACCGAGCAATTCAGCAATACCACCGGCAAAGCCGCCACTCATGCCTGCTACACCTTTTACTTCAATTGTCGCTAGACCTGCGATCACTTCAATGACCTCGGGAGCAATCTGAATCTCACCTATATCTGTCCGCTCAAATTCAGTCGGTAACGTACTCATATTTATCTATACACCTCCTGCTAAGTAAACTAAATATAACATGTGAATGATTCATTGACAAACAAGCTTAGACTTCGTTTTCCTCAAGGAACTTGATGTCAAAATCGCCACGTACAAATGTCTCATGATTCAATAGACGCATGTGGAAAGGAATCGTAGTATAAATACCTTCAATCGCAAATTCATCTAAAGCACGTTTCATTTTGGCAATAGCTTGCTCACGAGTTGGAGCCCAGACAATCAACTTCGCGATCATGGAATCATAGTAAGGACTGATCGTATATCCTGGATATGCGCCACTATCTACACGTACACCCGGACCACCTGGTGGTAAGTAGAAATCAATCTTACCTGGACTTGGCATAAAGTTACGTTCAGGATCTTCGGCATTGATACGACATTCCATAGACCATCCGTTGATCACTACTTCATCTTGACGGAATGAAAGAGGATTGCCTTCTGCTACAGAAATCATTTCCTGAATCAAATCTATTCCCGTTACCATTTCAGTAACTGGATGTTCAACTTGAATACGAGTATTCATTTCCATAAAGTAAAATTGTCCATCTTCTCCAAGCAAGAACTCAAGTGTACCTGCACCTGAATAATTAACAGCAACAGCAGCACGTACAGCCGCTGCTCCCATTTCTTCGCGCAATTCAGGAGATAATACAGGACAAGGTGCTTCTTCAACCAATTTTTGACGACGACGTTGTACCGAGCAATCGCGTTCACCTAAATGAACCGCATTACCATGTTTGTCTGCAATAATCTGCACTTCCACATGCTTCATCGACGTTAAATATTTTTCTAAATAAACGCCACCATTACCAAACGCTTTTTGCGCTTCTTGTTGAGCAGCTGTGATTTGTTTGATCAATGATTCTTCGTCTTCAGCAAGGCGAATCCCTTTACCTCCACCACCTGCGGTAGCTTTGATAATGACAGGGTAACCAATCTCACGCGCGATCACGATCGCTTCGTCCATATCTTCTACGATTCCGTCAGAACCCGGAATAACCGGTACGCCTGCGGCAATCATCGTACGCTTCGCTTCAGACTTATCACCCATACGTGTAATCGCATCTGGTGATGGTCCAATAAACGTAATATTGCAAGATTCACAGATCTCTGCGAAATCTGCATTTTCAGCTAAGAAACCATAACCCGGGTGAACAGCATCACATTCAGTCAATGTTGCAACACTCATTAAGTTGGTTAAGTTTAGATAGCTATCTTTGGATAAAGTCGGCCCGATGCAGTATGCTTCATCAGCCAACCGTACGTGCAATGATTCGCGATCTGCTTCAGAATAGACAGCTACAGTAGCTATGCCTAATTCGCGACAAGCACGGATAATACGAACCGCAATTTCTCCACGATTCGCTATCAGTATTTTATGAAATTTCATTTTACGTTTCCTCCTCCGGGATTTGGCAAAAGCAATGTCTTGCTTATTCCGGTTTTACTAAGAATAATGGCTGTCCGTATTCAACAAGCTGTCCGTTTTCTGCCAAAATCTCTACAATTGTTCCTTTAGTCTCTGCTTCAAGCTCATTCATCAGCTTCATCGCTTCGATAATACATACAGTCGATTTATCGTTGACTTGATCACCCGTGCTTACAAAAGGAGCCGCTTCTGGTGAAGAAGAACGATAGAACGTTCCAACCATAGGCGATACAATGGTATGTAAAGAAGGGTCTACTTCCGGAGTAGTCGGTGCTGCCGCTGGGGTAGCAGATGTTGGTGCTGTTACAGGCGCTTGCACCGCTTGAGGTGTAGCTACTGATGCACTTGCCGCTTGCTGTACATAGACCGTCTCAGCTTTGCTTGGCTTACGAATCACTAAACGTGATCCTTCATTTTCGATTTCTACTTCTTGTACAGATGTCTCGTCTACCAATTGAATCAATTCTTTAATTTCATTTAAGTTAAACATCTATTTTTCACTCCTTTAGCTTCATTGCCCGTTGTACACGGAAAGTTACACATAACGCTATGTATTATAGCACATTCATTAAAAAGGCGTGAACATCTTTGTTCACGCCTTTTTAATAAAGAATCCATCTACCAATTATCTGGCAAACAACTCCTTATTGATTTTCAATTTTGCGATTGAAAGATTAACCAATGCTCTACTCTTCATCTTGCGGAATTATTCGACCGATGCGGACAAGCAGACCACTAGGATCACTCACTGCAAATTCGTATACTCCCCAAGGTTTTAAGCAAGGTGTTCTTTTTTCGATAATCAAATCACTTACCTGTGCAGCTATCTCATCTACATTTTCCACATACAAATATAAACCGAAAGGATTGTCTTCGACCGTTTTGGGCCAATCTGGTACATAATTCAAATGCAGATGCCAACCGCGTCTATCAGACAGAATACGGTAATGACCATAATCATGGAGTACATCAAATCCTAATCGTCTATAGAAAGCTTCACTCTTATCAAGGTCTTGGCTCGCTATAATTGGAACGGAATAATGATTCATACAGCTTCCTCCCTTATAAACAGTACTGCATCCAGGTTAGCCTTGCATCGGAATAAACTCTTTCAAATTTTATAAATGTTATGCTTTATTATGCAGTTGTATCACAATACAATTCATTTAACGACGGTCTTGAGGGCCGCCTACAAATGCTTGTTCTTCGGTATCCAGACCATATGCTGTATGAAGTGCAGCCACGACATCTTGCAAGCGACTTGCTTCGATTACGCAGGATACTTTGATCTCAGATGTACTTACCATCTTAATACTAACTCCCTGTGCAGAGATGGCAGCAAACATTTGCGCAGCTACACCCGGGTGACTGACCATACCTGCACCCACGATGGATACTTTGACTAGATCAATTTCAGAAGTGACTTCACTGAAAGGAAGTTCGCTACGCAAGCTTTCCATAACTGCAAGTGCACGTTCACGATCTGCTAGACTTACTGTATAGGAAAAGTCTGCTTTGCCATCTAACACACCGCTCTGTACGATAAGGTCAACGTCTATTTTGGCAGTTGCGAGTTCTCCAAACATTTTCGCAAGTACTCCCGGTAGATCAGCAACGCCACGGATTGTAAGACGTGCTACATTTTTGTCATAAGCAATGCCGTTAACGACTGCTCCCTGTTCCATAGTTGTCTCCTCCTTCACAACGGTTCCTTCATTATAGTTAAAGCTAGAGCGCACAACGAGGCGTACATTGTTATGCTTGGCGTATTCTACAGCACGCGGATGAAGTACCGCTGCCCCTAAATTCGCCAGTTCTAGCATTTCGTCATAAGATATCTCTTGCAGTTTGCGAGCACATTTCACAATACGTGGATCAGTGGAATAAATACCATCAACATCGGTGTAAATTTCACAAGTATCGGCATTAATAGCTGCTGCAAGTGCAACTGCTGTTGTATCTGATCCTCCGCGTCCAAATGTTGTAATCTCGCCTTCTGCTGTGATTCCCTGAAATCCCGCTACGATCACAATTTTACCTGCTCCGATCGCTTTAAGTACACGTTCAGGCTGAATATTACGTATGCGTGCCTTGCCATGTTCCGCTTCTGTCTCAAAACCTGCTTGCCAACCGGTGAAAGATACGGCTTCTCTACCTAGATGCTGAATCGCCATCGATAACATCGCCATCGAGATCTGTTCACCTGTCGTCATCAACATATCCATTTCACGAGCAGGTGGATTCGGATTGAGCAGACGTGCCTGATCAATCAAATCATCTGTAGTATCTCCCATTGCCGAAACAACGACTACACAGTCGTGTCCTTCATCTTGCTTCTCAATAATGCGCTTTGCTACACGTTGCATGCGCTCGGTATCCCCGACGGAACTACCGCCGAATTTCATGACATACAAAGCCAAGACCTCTTCACTCCCTACTTGATACGGGTATATTATCTCTACAATATTTTACCCGGATTGAACAGCGTATTTAGGCGTTTCATACATAATAATGCATGAACATGCTTAGTCTTTAACAGTATAATACGAGAACGCGTTAAGTACTACCCGTAAATTAAAAAAGCTATACTAGAATGTTTACTCTATGTTAAATCCTTTTCTATTTAATTTCCATTGATTTCTAACGGGTTTATATAAGAAATATGTATATCAAACACAACTTCAAGATTATCCATCTTCTATACTCCTTATTGTATTTTATTCTAAAAAAAAGAATGAGCAGGCAATAAAGCCACTCATTCTTTTGATGGTACATATAGTAAGTACTACGCGCGAGAAACGTATTTACCTTCACGAGTATCGATGATTAGAACGTCACCTTCGTTGATAAACATAGGAACTTGAACAGTGTGTCCAGTTTCTAATTTTGCATTTTTAGTTGCGCCTGTTGCAGTGTTACCTTTGATTCCTGGCTCTGTTTCTGTAACAGCCAACTCTACGCTTGTTGGCAAGTTAATTCCAAGAATTTCACCTTGATAGCTAACGATGTTAACAGTCATGTTTTCTTTCAAGAATTTCAATTCCCATTCCAATTGCTTGGAGTTCAATTCGAATTGATCATAAGTTTCGTTATCCATAAATGCATGCTCGTCACCACTTGCATACAAGTATTGAACTCCACGGTTTTCGATTTGAGCACGAGCAATCGTTTCACCTGCACGGAAAGTACGTTCTACTACGTTACCGTTACGCAAGTTTCTCAATTTAGAACGCACGAATGCTGCGCCTTTACCTGGTTTTACGTGTTGGAATTCCAAAACGGAATAAATATTACCTTCTACTTCTACGGTCAAACCTGTTTTAAAATCATTTACTGAAATCAAAATAACGCCTCCTCAGATGTGGTAAAGCTGGTCTCTTGCATAATTCTATGAAGCCTATATATTGTACTATACCCCATAACAATCGGATACTATATCATCATATACAGGTATTTTATTCGGCAAAAGATAGTCATCATCCTGCATGACAGAACAATCTTTTCGTTATACCGGTAAAATCGTAAGTTCTTTGGTGGAATGAGTTAATACTCGAATACCATCTTCTGTGATTAATACATCATCTTCAATACGCACGCCGCCAAACCCTGGAATATAAATGCCCGGTTCTACGGTTACCACCATACCTGGAGATAATACCGTATCGCTCATTTTAGACAAGCGAGGCTCTTCATGCACTTCCATACCGATACCATGACCTGTACTATGTCCAAATGCTTCACCGTAACCATGAGAAGCAATAACATCACGTGCCAGTGCATCTGCATCTCTACCGCTCATACCTGGTTTTAAGTGTTTAAGCGTATTCAGTTGTGCTTCTAGTACGATATTGTAAATTTCAAGATGCTTTTCAGTTGGTGTACCTACAAATACAGTACGGGTTAGATCAGATACATAGCCTTGATAAATTGCACCAAAGTCTAAAGTAACAAATTCATTTTCACCGATTACTTTTTCGCTTGCTACGCCATGAGGCAAAGCAGAACGTTCACCTGAAGCGACAATCGTCTCAAATGAAGTCCCTGTTGCTCCTTGACGGCGCATAAAGGATTCCATTTCAAGTTCGATTTCTTGCTCTGTTACACCTGGTTTGATGTAGTTCAGGATATGGCTAAATGTGCGATCTGCGATATCAGTCGCTTTTTCGATAATAGCAATTTCTTCAGCGTCTTTGAAATTACGAATCTCTTCCATGATGCCGGATACAGGAACCAGCTCCACTGGTGCTAAATGTTTGCTGTACATTGCATATCTGCTATAAGGCACCAAATCTTGTTCAAATCCAAGCTTACTGATATTGCCTTTGGACAACAATTCTTTCATCGTATCGACTACATTTGCCGAATGTTCGACAACTGAAAAAGCTGTGGCTTGTTCTGGCGCTTGAGTCATATAACGGAAATCAGTCAATAAGTAAGCTTCCTGTGCAGTCACTAACACATAACCCGCAGAACCTGTAAACCCTGTCAAATATCTGCGATTCACACTACTTGTAATTAACAATGCCTCTAATTGTTGCTCTTGCATTGCTTGACGTAACTTATTTAAACGTTGTGTACTCAATTACATCTCTCCCCTTCAGCGTTTTAGAATAAAATACGACGTCTGCTAGTGAAATCAAAAATAATCTTTGCAAAGCAAAATATCTTACTTTCGCTTGGTTCTTTGTATCGTCGTATTGTGATCATTTTGGACAAATGTAAACTGAGAAATAGCCAAAAATTATTTTACCATACGAATTGCAATTTTGAGAATAGGCAGTACAATATCTTATCTGTTCTCTCTAGGCTTTCTCATAGTGTATTCTGGTAAAAATCAGCTAAATCCGCTACAATTAAAGGATAAGCTTATTTCTATCTATGATCAATGAACAGATAAGCTTGATCAGGCATTTCGTGAGTCACGATAATGTCGAACTACGGAAGGGTGACTGTACTTGTCAAAACAATCTGCTCCTCCGAGCTATGGCGGCCAAGCAGTAATAGAAGGCGTTATGTTCGGTGGAAAAAATGTGAATGTGACCGCTGTAAGACGTAAAGATGGTGAGATCACCTTTTTAGAAGTACCTAGACAGGATAAGTCATGGGTCAAAACATTACGCCGCATTCCATTGTTGCGAGGAATTATAAGTTTGATTGATTCAAGTGCCAAAGGCTCCAAACATCTGAATTATGCTGCTGATGCTTATTCCGAAGATCAGATGAGCCCTGAAGAATACGCGGAGCAGAAGCAAAAAGAAGAATCGAAAATGAGTCTTAGTATGATGCTTGGTGTGGCAGTAGTCGGTATTCTTTCTTTAATCGTAGGTAAGCTTGTTTTTACACTGGTTCCTGTGTTTGTCGAAAGTTTATTATTTGGAAAAGCTTTTGACAATCATGCACTGCATACGTTGCTTGAAGGAGTTATCAAAATTGTTCTGCTGTTGATCTACCTCTGGGCGATCTCACAGACACCTATGATTAAGCGACTGTTTCAATATCATGGTGCTGAACACAAAGTCATTACAGCTTATGAACATGGCGAAGAATTAACACCGGAAAATGTGCAAAAGTATAGTCGTCTGCATTATCGCTGCGGAAGCAGTTTTATTATATTAACCGTTATTATCGGAGTGATTATCTATGCGCTATTCAGTTGGGATAGTCTAACTGAGCGTATTATCCAACGTATCGTTTTGTTGCCTGTCGTCATTGGTGTGTCGTTTGAATTTTTGAAATTTACAAATAGCTTGCGTGAAGTACCTGTATTGCGCTATTTGGGATATCCCGGATTGTGGTTACAGTTGTTAACAACAAAAGAACCGACACTGGATCAAATTGAAGTCTCTATTGCTTCATTCAACCGCATGCGTGAATTAGATGCTGCTCTTGAACAACAGCATGTTCATTCTGCTGTTACCACTTCTTCGCCTGACCCTGTGAAAGGATGATAAAAATGAGAAAATCACCTGTTCAACTGATTGTTTTTGGAGTAGCTATGTTACTGGGTGCGGTCGGGCTGTTTCTTGAAATATTCCAAATGGTGGCTTCTCCTGCAACATATAATTGGGCGAATCTTATTGTACCGATCATCTTAATTGTTGTATTGTTTTTGGTTCTGCGTTCTACTTCTGGTATGTCTGGTCGAAGTTACAATGGCCCCAAAGTCAAACCTTCTGCACGCACCATGGCTAAAATGAATGGATCACAGAAAAATAGCTACAAAACAACTTCTGCTAGACCATCTAGCAGTCATTCATCCAAACCGAAAAAGAGTTATCCTTTTCAAGTGATTCAAGGCAATAAAGGAAAAGATGATGATGAAGCTCCTAAATTTCACTAGATTAATGAATAGATTCCAGATCCGTTCAGTATAGCAATTATTATCATAAAGCTATTTATATCTATAAAAAAAGCATGACTTTTCCTTCTTACCGAGGAACAGATCATGCTTTTTTTGCTATCTAGTTATTATGTTCTCAGATTTTAATGTTCTATATTTATCGATGTTACTTTTTTAATCAAAAAAAGGGATTCTATCGCCTCAGTATCTGGCTGATAAAATCCCTTTTTTGTAATCTTATATTATCTTACAATCCCCAGTATGAACGTAATTTTGCTAATACGCCTTGCGGATTCTTTTTCAAATCTTTAGCACTGAAGAAAATGCTACCTTTGATATTGCTGTATTTCTCATTGTATTTGAGCTGGTTAATGATTTCATTAGAACTGCTCCAGCCGATTTCTGGTGTACTGATTTTGTAAAGTGCCTGACCGATATACAGATCGACACCTGTATTTTTGGTTTCATTTGCCCACCAGTCTACTACTTTATCATAACGAGCTACAGGAAGTGTCATGCTCCAGTATACTTGTGGAGCAATATAGTCGATCCAACCATTTTTGATCCATGTGCGGGTATCTGCATACGTTGTATCGTAAGCTGTTACGCCTGCTTTGGTATCTGAACCTGTAATATCTGAAGATTTGTTACGCCATACACCGAACGGGCTGATTCCGAACTTCACAGCAGGTTTGGAATTGTGAATCGATGTATTTAGTTGTTGGACAAAACTGTTGATATTGCCACGACGCCAATCCGCTTTAGTTTTGAACTTACCACTGTTGTAACTAGCATAGGTGCTATCATCGCCGAATTTGTTCGAAGCTGTTTCTGAATATGGATAGAAATAGTCATCCAAATGTACACCATCAATATCATAGTTATTCACAACTTCCATCACTGTATCAATAACCGATTGACGAGCAGCTGGAATTCCCGGGTTCAAATAATATTTATTATCGAACTTAATCACCCAGTCAGGATGTTTGAGTACTACATTGTTGCTTGCCAATTTGCTTGTATTCGCATCGGTTGTTGCGCGGAACGGGTTAAACCATGCATGGAATTCCATACCACGCTTATGAGCTTCAGCAACCATATACTCTAATGGATCATATCCAGGATCTTTGCCCTGTGTTCCGGTTAGATATTTTGACCATGGCATCAGTGAAGATTTGTACAATGCATCTCCAGCAGGACGAACCTGTACGAATACTGCATTAATCCCCATACCTTGTAGATCATCTAATAATTTTGAAAATTCTTGCTTTTGCTTGGTTGCACCGGATGTAGCCGGCCAGTCTAGATTGTAGACAGTAGAGATCCATGCACCACGAAGCCCATCTTTGGCTACGGTGCTCGTTGGAGCTTTTCCACTATTACTATTATCTGTTGTTCCTGTATTGGTAGTAGGTGGTGTAGAAGGCTTGCTACTGTTATTTTTACTACCTGTACCTTGATAGCTACTTGTTGCTAGATTTACCGTTTGGTTGGCTTGATCCCAATTAACATCAAGACCCAGACCTTCCCCGATAAAACGTAGCGGAACCATCACACGACCGTTTTTCATTTCAACCGAAGCATCTAAGCTAACCGATTTGTTATTGATCGTAGCCGTATTCTGACCAGAAGTCAGTACCAGCACTTGCTTATCGCTAGTAATCGTAACAGTACTTGTCGATTGTTTCCAGGCGATTTTGGCTTTTAAATTTTCGCTCACTAAGCGTAAAGGAACCATCGTTACATTGCTCTTGCTGGTTATGTAAGGAGCAGCATCCCCTTGTATCTGTTCTCCATCTAGCATGATCTTAATATCCGAATCTGCGGCGTGAAGTGTACTACTGATCGAAGGGACAATCATCAACATGACTAAAAATACAGCGATAAAACGAACCATTTTCATAAATTCAAACCTCCAGTAAATCGTTGCTTGGTGCTTATAACATTAGACGACTGACAGTTACCAAAGTTGCGAACAAAATAAAAGACATCTGCCAAGTGATCGACAGATGCCTGCCTTACGAGTCGCTAATCAGCTCTTTTTGTAGATTCTGTAGCGCTTCCACACGTGACGGATCACGACGGAAATATTCTAGCAATGTTTCAATTTGAGTGATCGAATTCCAACTCAGGTGATGCTCTATACCTTCTACATCTTTGTATATATAATCCGGGTTAACACCGATAACATTCAGGAAATCTTCGAGTAATTGATGGCGCTCTACAAGGCGTTTGCCCATCTTTTTCCCTTTGCTTGTCAGCACTAATCCCCGGTACTTCTCATAAATCAAATATTCATCTTTATCTAATTTTTGGATCATCTTTGTAACGGACGAAGGATGTACTTCTAACCCTTCTGCAATATCCGAGACACGCGCATATCCCTTTTGATCGATTAATTTATAAATGCGCTCTAAATAATCCTCCATACTGGGCGTTGGCATCTTGCTCCCCCTTTTTCACTACGTACTGTATTCATTTGGCAAATATTGATTCAATAATCATACATTTAATTCGCATGAGTTGGCAAGTTTTGCACGCGATTCAAACGATAGAAAGAACCTTCCATGTGTACACCATATATGCTGTTCCACGGAAGGTCTTTACTTATCTTTTGAAAATACTTTTACTTAACAATAGCACCGTTCGGCATACCGTCTGGAACCGTAGCTAGTGTCAATTGATCGCCATGAGAAGCCGCTAAAATCATACCTTTAGATTCTTCTCCGCGTAATTTCACAGGCTTAAGATTAGTGACGCAGATGACTTTGCGTCCTACTAATTCTTCCGGTGTGTAGAACTTCGCAATACCAGATACAACCTGACGTTGCTCTGTACCTAGATCCAGTTGTAATTTAAGCAGTTTGTCTGCCTTTTTAACTGGTTCAGCAGAGATCACTTGAGCTACGCGCAGTTCAACTTTGGCAAAGTCGTCAATACTGATCTCAGGCGCTTGTGACTCTTCTACTTCTACAGGTACAGAAGCTGGTGTAGTTGATGGTGTATTTTCAGTTGCTGCTGTTAATACGCCACCCATCGCTTCTACGATATAAGCTACTTCTTCTTTGCTATCTAGACGAGGGAAAATAGGTTCACCTTTAACAACAGTCGTACCTGCTGGAATCTGACCATACGTACGAATACTTTCCCAAGCGGTAAGTTCGCCTTCTGTAATGCCAAGTTGTGCCCAGATTTTTTTAGGTGCACGTGTTAAGAATGGTTGCAATAATACAGAAACGATACGCAATGTCTCTACAAGATGATACATCACCGAATCCAATTGCGGTTGATTAGCTTCGTCTTTGGCAAGTACCCATGGTTGCGTCTCATCAATATATTTATTAGTCCGACTAATCAACTGACTGATCGCTGTTAGAGCTACAGAAAATTCAAGATTTTCAAACGCATTTTCTACTTTCTCGATCGTTTGTGCAGCGATATCTTCTAATGTTCCATCCACTTCAAGTAGACGACCCGGATAAGCAGGAATAGTACCACTACAATACTTATCGACCATAGCTACCGAACGATTAAGCAAGTTACCTAGATCATTCGCCAAATCTGAATTGACACGATCGACAAAGCTCTCCGGTGTAAATGTACCATCAGAACCAAAAGGTACTTCACGTAGCAAATAATAACGCAGAGAATCTAGACCATAACGATTGATTAGAGTTACCGGATCAACCACATTTCCTTTGGACTTGGACATTTTACCGTCTTTCATTAATAACCAACCATGTCCAAATACTTTTTTAGGTAATGGTAGATCTAGCGCCATCAACATAATCGGCCAATAGATTGTATGGAAACGAACGATTTCTTTACCTACCAGGTGAATATCTGCTGGCCAGAATTTGTTGAATAATTCTGGATTATCTGTTCCATAGCCTAATGCTGTAATGTAGTTAGAAAGTGCATCGATCCATACATACACAATATGCTTAGGATCTCCTTTAACTTGTACGCCCCACTCAAACGTAGTACGGGAAACTGCCAAATCTTCAAGTCCCGGCTTGATAAAGTTATTAATCATTTCATTTTTACGAGATTCAGGTTGAATAAATTCAGGGTTATCTTGATAGTATTTTAATAGACGATCTGCATATTTGCTCATACGGAAGAAATAAGATTCTTCTTTAACTAATTCTACAGGATGTCCACTATCCGGACTTTTCCCTCCAATAATCTCGCCATCTGCATTACGCTCAATATCGACAATTTGCGTCTCTGTATAATAGGTCTCATCTGGAATACTATACCAGCCTTCGTATTCACCTTTATAAATATCACCTTGTTTGAGCAAACGATCAAAAATTTCTTGAACTACAACTTTATGGCGCTCTTCAGTGGTACGGATAAAATCGTCATACGAAATATCTAATTGATCCCACAATTTTTTGATTCCTTCTACTACACCATCAATAAATTGTTGTGGAGTCTGTCCTTTTTCTAACGCTTTACGTTCGATCTTTTGTCCATGCTCATCTGTTCCTGTAAGATAACGAACATCATATCCTCTTAGGCGTTTGTAACGAGCCATCGCATCACCGGCTACAGTTGTATATGCATGACCGATATGCAATTTGTCGCTCGGGTAATAGATTGGTGTTGTCAAATAAAAAGTAGGTTTGGCTGACATTATAATTCCTCCTTAAATATGTTGAAATTGCTATGTTCTCATTTCCATATCTGGACGCAAAAAAGCCCCCGCCCCTATATGGGACGAGAGCATAGACTCACGCGTTACCACCCAAATTCTCTACTCCTTTACAGAAGTAGACTCTTTCAGTCTTTCGCAGACTGCCCATTAACGCTGGTTCACGCTGAAGCCTTACATATGTATACGTGACATATGCTTGACTACAGTTCCTCCCGGACCATATTCGATGACGCTAACCATACCGGTTCCCAGCTACTCCGGCTCTCTGTACTGGTGCATTTTTCATCTACTTATCCATTCACAGGAAATAATATTTGATGTTATGAATATACCGAACTTCCAAATCACCTGTCAAGCATTTTGCTGTTCCTGATTAGTGACTGAAGAAGATGTATCCTTCGATTTGGCAGGCGGTACAGGGTCAAATCCTCCTGGATGAAAAGGATGACATTTCCCTATCCGTCTGGCAGCTAATCCTACACCTTTGACGACACCATGAATATCAATCGCTTCTAAAGCATACTGAGAACAAGTCGGATAAAAGCGACATGTTGGTGGTTTGAGTGGTGAAATGAATTTGCGATACACATGGATCGGCGCCTGAACCGCACGACGACTCAATTTGCGCTTCACTGGCTTTTACCTGCAGGCTCATGATTATCATATTCATGAGACATCAATTTAGATGGTTTGAGATGTAGAGTGGGACCTTCTTTGCCATCTCCAGCACCCATTTCTTGACGACAATCTTTACAATATCCGAACACTTCAAATTTGTGTTTGACCACTTCAAATTGTTCAGGCATATCTGTCATATCCATCGGGCAAAAAGCAATCGGATACGTTTTTTCACATTGTAAGCAGATCATATGATGGTGATGATGGTCTTGACTACAATGACTTTTAAATTTGACACCATCTTCAAAAACGATCTGTTCTAACACACCTAGCTCCTGCATCACACGCAAATTGCGGTAGACCGTATCAAAGCTAAGCCCACTGTACTTTTTACCCATATAGTCATATACATCTTTAGCGGTCAGATAACCGGGAGCTTCTGCAAATAAACGTGCTAATGTGCGACGTTGATCTGTAATTCGCAACCCTTGTGCTGACATCGTATCGATGATTTGTTCTGTCGACAGCATGAGTTATTCCTCCTGTCCTAATCTATCTTTTATCGTTTACATGAATTATTGTATTATTCGTAATAATAACTATTATACAACATAACGGTGTGCGATGCGTAATTATTCGTCAAAAGTTTATGGCGATTACGTTACTAATTAAAGCTTATCGGAACATCATTACACATTTCTCCATCATGCCTTATTTGAACACAATCGTCAATTGATTCTAGTAAAAGTTAATGATTATATCAAAACAAGCAAAAAAGCCCGAATCAGTAAAACTGATCCGGGCTTTTTGATAAAACGATTATTGTTTTTTAGCTGGCAATTGTGTGAATAACAAGTTGACTGGCAAGTTACTACCAGGCGCTGCTGTAAACCACAATTCTACTGCTTCTGTATCTAATGTTCCTGTACGATAAAGCACAACATTATCATTCGCTGTTGTTGCTGCACCGCTATTTTTGATTGCTGTGATTGCTCCATTTACATACATGTAACCAGAGTAACGACCACCACGAGCATTAAAGGAAATCATTGTATTAGGTGCAACCATATCTAACTTGATTTTGTATAACACACCGAAGTTACCTGCGTTAGAAGCTTCAGTCATTGACAATGGATCTGTACCCATTAAGTTAGGATCACTATTGTTGTCTCCGATAGGCATACGAACTGTTGTGTTACCGATCAAGTCAGCTACATGAATATTACGTACAGCATTGTCATACGTACCACGGTTATGAATACCATCGCGGTCCAATTTAGGTTCTGTAGCAAGTGCAGCGATAGGATCTTGATTTTCATCAATCATCATCACTGTGTATTGTACGTTAGAATCACTTACTAGATCGCCGAATAATGAAATAACGGTATCGTTCTTCATTGCGTTAGCACTTAGTTGATTAAAGATAACTTGGCTTTGTCCTGGTTGTAGAACAACAGATTGAGCATCTGCTCCACTTTGCATAGATTCAAAGTAACGTTTTACAGAAACTTTACCCACTGCTGTAGCATAAGGATTAGGTCCTCCAAAACCAACAGCTTGAATGTTAAGTGTAGCTGGTGTAGCGTTCGGGTTCG
Source organism: Paenibacillus sp. KACC 21273 (assembly GCF_028736095.1). Taxonomy (NCBI): domain Bacteria; kingdom Bacillati; phylum Bacillota; class Bacilli; order Caryophanales; family Paenibacillaceae; genus Paenibacillus; species Paenibacillus sp. KACC 21273. Next base: position 1,876,922 of record NZ_CP117876.1, on the reverse strand, counting down.
TTGCTACCACGTACATTTTTTTGCTACTACCTGTTTCATTCAAATGATGCACCATAAAGCGTGTTGCACCTGTAGCAGATTCTTGATATACGATACCTTTAGTTAAAACACGTTCAGGGCTGTTACTACGAATCAGACGACTTGGATCATCAGTGACTTGAGCATTTGTTACTGTTGCCCATGTTGGAATCAATGAACCGTTAAAGTCGAAAGAATCTCCAGTTGGTGTAAATAGCGGATAGAAATCTTCTGCTGTATACAATGTTTGATCTGTTACATTGATCGTTTTGCTATATGTGCCTGTTGCACCATGTTTATCGGTTACTGTTAATGTAATCGTCTGTGGACCTGGTGTAAAGAATGCTAATTGCTTATTATCCCATTTTGTTAAATCTGGGTTAATTGCATTTTCATCATCTGTACTCATATCCGTATAAGTTACCAATTCACCCATGCGATATGTTTCTTGGTTCGTATTAAACATCGCTACTGGCGGTTGGTTAGGAGGAAGTACGTTGATCGTAACCGTGTACGGATCACTCCATTGACCGGATGAATCCATTACAGAATACGTGATCACATGAGGACCTGCTTCTGCAAAAATGTCTTCGCGTCCTGTCCATGTTTCATTAGCGATAGGACTGCCATCAGAAGTGGTAGATTTTGTTTTGTATGTTACCAATGTTTGACCTGCATAAATAGCAGTAGGTGAAACAGTAAAGGAAGCTGTTGGTTTGACAACTAGATCTAATACCACTAATTTACCTTGTACAGTATAAGGAATATTTAATGCTTGAGTGATCGAAGTCAAAGGAACCATAAATACATTTTTTTGTTGAAAAGCTGGGCCTTTCATCAAAGTGCTCACACCATTTACAGTGTAGTACTTACTGTCTGTTTTGAAGCGTAATTCTTTACCATCTTTTTGCATAATGGTTTCTTTGGTCTTAGCATCATATGTAAGCTTCAGACCGACACGGGTCACAAGTGCGCGAACCGATACGTAAGATACTCCACTTTTCACAGCCATAGGTTGATCTGAAAAGTATAATTTACCATCTTGATAAATCTGGTTAGAGTTCATCATAAAAATCACTTTGTTAGGTCCAGCAGAATACACATCAGTCACCACAGTAGGTGTTGTCGGTGTAGTTACTGGAGGTGTAACTGTAGTAGGTGGTGTTGTCGGAACAGTGGGTACTGTACCAGCAGGATCTGTCGTCGGATCAGTCACTGCGTTAGGATCTGTAACTGCATTAGGATCAGTTACTGTAGTATCGTCTCCTACAGCACCTTGAGTATCATTGTATACATCTTGTACGATACTGCTATCCACATCGCCTTCAGCAGCGTGAACTTGTGCTCCTGGAACAGTCGCAACAGTCTGAGCTACAGCGAGTAATGCAATTAGTAACGTCTTCTTGAATTTCATTATTAGGCTCCTTCTCATAGCAATTTACTGTCTTGTACATCTAAAAACATTGGTCTTTCCCCCGAATTGGCACATTAATAAGACGCACCAAACGTTAAAAAGTTTCTCTGTTGTTGAAGAAACCTTACAACATGCGTATCTGTTCACACTTCAGCCACATCTATCACAACGAAAAATCACATAAAAAACAGCCTTATCCATCAGCGATGAATAGACTGTTTTTGACTACATGATGTGCTCAGAAAACGTCATTAGTTATACTTTACCACAAATAAATCCAATAACCTATTTTGACGATAGATATTACCTATCAGCTATAGATAGAACCATATCCTAGGCACAAAATAAACGATATCACGTTCTATAATTGAATCCGATATTGGTCGTTTAAGCTAACGGGTAGCTTGCCAAGTGCTGGCTTCACTCCTGCGATTACAGCGGCTAATGCTTCTACAGCATACTTTCGATTTTCATAACTACATATATACGTCTTGATCTCAGGTAGATCATTTATATCATAAGGATTACGTACAGAAGCTACGATCAATGCTGTATCTGGTAGCAAAGATAACTGACGAGCTAGTTTTGCCTGTCCAAGAGGTAACAGTCCTGATGATGTATACGCAGCAAAAATCACTTTAGGATAATGAATAGCTTGCTCTAACACCTGCTGGATCTCTTCCGGTTCTGGTCTAGAATCGATAATAATCTGCGTAGCATTAATGCCATAACTACGAAGCGCTTGAGCAAAGCTGATATCATGCCCTGTTGGTTCATCGACTTCTGTTAGACGTGTTACCTGTGGCCAGATCACTAATACCTGATCGTTTTCTTGTAAAGGCAATTGCCCTTCATCTTTGACAAGTGTAATACTTCGTTCTGCAATATCACGTAAAATCGGTTCGATCGTTGACGGCTCTAACCGCTCTGTCCACTCTTCTATCGGGTAAGGTTCTGCATTCATTTGATGTTTGGCTTTGAGCGCAAGTATACGTTCGACCGAAGCATCAATTTGTGCTTCAGATAGATGACCTTGTTGAACAGCTTCTTTGATTGCTTCAATCGCAGCGATCTGATGCTCTAGTGTATGACTAACCAGTAAAAGATCGGCTCCTGCTTGCGCCGCCATCACTGTTGCCTGTGGAATCGGAAAATGCTTCGCAATCGCATGCATTTCCAGACAATCGGTTACGATTAATCCGTCAAAACCCATTTCAGTCCGAAGCAGATCAGTCAATACTTTACGTGATAAAGTTGCTGGAATCGACTCTGGTTCAAACGCTGGAAAAATCACATGTGCAGACATAATCATATCTACCCCTGCTTGTATAGCTGCCCGAAAAGGAAGTAATTCTATCTGTTCCAAACGAGCTTTGTCATGAGGCACCGAAGCCAAGCCGTAATGCGAATCAACTTCTGTATCTCCATGCCCGGGAAAATGTTTGGCTGTAGCGGCTACCTTTTCTTGTTGAATCGCTTGAATGGCAGCCGCTCCATGAATCGCTACCACTTCTGGTTTCTCTGAATAGGAACGTACACCAATAACCGGATTACGCGGGTTATTATTCACATCTACACATGGAGCAAAATTAACATTGATTCCAAGTGTGCGTAGTTCGCGTGCACTTATCGCTGAAGCCGCAGAGGTCAGCCTTACATCATTTACAGCTCCTAATGTCATATTGCCTGGAATCAGGCTCATCTCGTCTTGGTCAATTCGGCTCACCATTCCTCCTTCTTGATCGATTGCTATCAATAATGGAGGTAATCCTTGCCTGTGAGCAATCTGCTGCAATCCTGCTGAAAGGTCTGTAATCTGACGAGCTTTTCCTATATTACGGCGAAAATAAATCACTCCACCTACATGATATTTCTCTATCAATTCAGTAATATGTTCATTCGGTACATTTGTATGAAATCCACATACAAACAATTGTCCGATTTTCTGGTCTAAGGTCAGGTCTGATAATTGAATAGTGTTCATATGTATCCCCCTTAAGCTTGAGCCTATTTTGAAAAGATGTCTTTATCCGAGCATGAAATGACTAGCTAGATCCTTATTTAAGTATAGATAACTATATGTAAGTCAACAAGCGGATAAAGTTTGGGTTTTGGGGAATTTTTTTAAGTAAGGACACTGTATAGCTAGCGAAATATATAACATACCTATACACACCAAAAAGACATACCAAAAAGCCCTTTCCCTGATTACTCTGGAAAGGACTTCTGGTTTCACGTTCGTATACCCTTTTTACTGACTATGGTTGTTATTCTATCTATTTTCATAAAGAGGAGGATTAGACACAAGAGACTTGACGACGACCTTGTTCGATCAGACGATAAGCACGATCTACTTCAGCTTCGGTTGGCGAAGGAACCCCATCCAGCGGATAGATGCGTCCCAGCGCTTCCCATTTGTAGATGCCCATCTGATGATAAGGTAAAATTTCGAACTTCTCTACTCCTTTTAATGTACCGATAAATTCGCCTAAAGCGATCAAATCTTCTTCAGCATCATTAATTCCCGGTACAAATACATGGCGTATCCACATTTTGCGTCCATTGTCAGACAGCCATTGTGCAGTGTGTAGAGTGCGTTCATTCGATACACCAGTCAATTTTTTGTGCTTTTCATTGTTAATATGCTTAATATCTAGCATGACTAGATCTGTGACTTCAAGCAGTTCATGGATTTTACCAGGTTCGTTGAATCCATTACTGTCGAGTGTTGTACTGAGATTCCAACGTTCTTTGACTGCTTTGAACAATTCTCTAACAAAAGGAGCTTGTAACGTTGGTTCGCCGCCGGATACAGTCAATCCTCCACCAGAAGAACGGTAGTAACTCAAGTAAGGTTCGATTTCAGCTAGCACTTCTTCTAGCTCCATCACTTTACCTCCGTCCAAGTTCCATGTATCAGGGTTATGACAGTATTGGCATTTCATCAGACAACCCTGCATAAATAGTACAAATCGTATGCCCGGGCCATCGACGGTACCGAACGTTTCTAGCGAGTGAACACGGCCTTTTACCATGATCAATCACCCCTTTCGTCTGAGTTGATGTATATAAGTTATGTGAAAATGTATCGCTCTAGCATGCTCCGTTACGTCGATAGATTATTTTTACGATCGCTGTTAAGATCGGATATCTGGAATGAACTGCTTTCGCAGTCGATATCCGAATCTTAAAGGCGAACGCTTCGCTTCTCCAAAATAATTCTATAGCCTTCACTCAGCAGATAGAGTTACATTTTCAGATATAACTTATATCATTCATTGTTGGTTAGCAGTTAAAAGCTTTGATTACTTTGGTTAGTTTTATTGCTTTATTATTTTTAAAAGTTTGTATTACATTGATCCGTGGAATGTGCGGTTGATGACATCCATTTGTTGTTCACGAGTCAATTTCACAAAGTTAACAGCATATCCAGATACACGGATTGTTAATTGTGGGTAGTTTTCTGGGTGTTCCATAGCGTCTAGTAGTTGTTCACGAGCAAACACGTTCACGTTCAAGTGATGAGCATTGCTACCAAAGTATCCGTCTAGCATAGATACAAGGTTTGATTTACGGATTTCTTCTTCTTTACCTAATGCTTTTGGTACGATAGAGAATGTGTTAGAAATACCATCCAAGCTATCTTCGTATGGTAATTTAGCAACGGAACTTAGAGATGCAAGTGCACCTTTTGTATCTCTTCCGTGCATAGGGTTAGCACCTGGTGCGAATGGTTCGCCAGCTTTACGTCCATCTGGTGTTGTACCTGTTTTTTTACCGTACACTACGTTAGAAGTGATTGTTAGTACTGATTGTGTTGGTGTTGCACCACGGTATGCTTTGTTTTTGCGAATCATACCCATAAATGTTTCTACCAATTCAACAGCAATTTGATCGACTTTATCATCGTTATTACCGTAGCAAGGATATTCGCCTTCAATTTTGAAGTCTACAGCAATACCACGTTCGTCACGGATAGGTGTTACTTTTGCATATTTGATAGCGCTCAATGAGTCAGCTGCTACAGATAGACCAGCAATACCACAAGCCATTGTACGTAAGATATCACGATCATGTAATGCCATTTCGATACGTTCGTAGCTATATTTGTCATGCATGTAATGGATAACGTTCAATGTGTTCATGTACAATTTGCCTAACCATTCCATCATTGCTTTGAAGCGTTTCATGACTTCGTCATATTCAAGCACTTCAGAAGTGATTGCAGGATATTCAGGTCCTACTTGAACGCCTGATTTCTCGTCACGTCCACCATTGATTGCATACAATAATGCTTTGGCAAGGTTAGCACGAGCACCGAAGAACTGCATTTGTTTACCGATACGCATAGCGGATACACAGCAAGCAATACCGTAATCATCGCCATAGATCGGACGCATAAGATCATCGTTTTCGTATTGGATAGAACTTGTTTCGATTGAAACTTTAGCACAGAATTTTTTGAAAGCTTCTGGCAATTGTTCTGACCACAATACAGTCAAGTTAGGTTCTGGTGCAGGTCCCAAGTTGTATAATGTATGCAAGAAACGGAAGCTGTTTTTAGTTACTAATGTTTTGCCGTCTACAGCCATACCACCGATAGATTCTGTAACCCAAGTAGGGTCACCACTGAACAATTCGTTGTAGTCTGGAGTACGCAAGAATTTAACGATACGCAATTTCATTACAAAATGGTCTACCAATTCTTGAGCTTGTTGTTCTGTTAATGTGCCTTCTTTTACATCACGTTCGATATAAATATCAAGGAAAGAAGATACACGTCCTAGAGACATCGCTGCACCATTTTGTTCTTTGATTGCTGCAAGGTAACCGAAGTATACCCATTGGAACGCTTCTTTAGCTGTTTGTGCAGGTTTGGAAATATCGAAGCCATGCATTTCAGCCATTTTTTTCAATTCGCCTAGAGCACGAATTTGTTCAGATACTTCTTCACGAAGACGAATAACTTCTTCATCAATTACGTCAACTTCCATGTCATTCAAATCTTGTTTTCTTTCGTTGATCAAGAAGTCTACACCGTACAATGCTACGCGGCGATAGTCACCGATAATACGTCCACGACCGTAAGCATCTGGCAAGCCTGTAATGATACCTGCTTTACGTGCTGCTCTCATATCGGACGTATAAGCATCGAATACACCCTGGTTATGCGTTTTACGAATATTAGTGAAGATATCAATGATTTGTTCTGGTACTTCAAAGCCATACGCTTTACAAGCATCGATCATCATTTTGATACCACCGAACGGTTGAAGCGAACGACGGAAAGGAGCATCTGTTTGAACACCGACGATTTGTTCTTTGTCTTTGTCCAAGTATCCAGGACCATGTGAAGTGATAGTAGAAGGTGTTGCAGCATCTACATCCCATACTCCGCCACGTTCGATCTCTTCTTTAGATAGTTTAGAAATAATATCCCACAAGTCTTTTGTATTTGAAGTAGGGCCAGCTAGGAATGTTTCGTTTCCTTGATATGCGCTAATGTTTTGCTCAATAAAATCACGAGTATCTACATGTTTTGCCCATTTACCTGATTTGAAATTGCGCCATGCATCTTTTTTTAAATTATCCTGTACATTTCTTTCGATAACTGACATTGATAATCCCTCCATTATTGTGAATAAAATCACAAAAGCATTTAAGCTAATGCTTGTCTCGCCTGTACGATACCGGAAGCTGTTATTTTCTCCCTCCGGCTATGTCTTTATTATGATGTAATTCATAAGCATAGTATGTGACATTTATCACAAAATCGCATTTTTATTATGATTTTTATCACATTCTGTATCTATAACAGCTTTTGAAAATAACTATTACAGATATTCAGAAACCCTTTTACAGCATAAGCGAGCAACTGATTATGCCGTAAACACAGTAATATCAATCTACTAATACAAAAATATACATAAGATTTTGCAACAAATAACTGTAGCATAATACCGGAATATACGACTTCTAACAACGAAATATATCACACTATTTCTGTATTATTCTATCTACACACTATAGAATAATGTTGGACATTGCATCACTCCTCTCTACGAATAAAAGAACGACTCTCATTAGTTCTGCTCATATCGCAAACTAGGAGATCGTTCTTTTGTATGAGGTGAATTTCCATATTTGCTTTATTTTCTATTTTCAACAGCGTATCTTGAGAGTCTATTTTTAGAGATACCATTTAAATAAGAAGAAAAAAAGGATCATCTCCAACGACTCTGCTATAAAAGCATTTGTGGAGTGATCCTTTTTTCAATCTACATGATTACTATTTCAAAAGTATACTTATTCAAATCTACCGTAGAATGCGTTGCGGTATACATCAGCTAGTTCAGTCACTAAAGGTAATTTAGGATTCGCTGTTGTACATTGATCTTCAAATGCACGGTCAGCAAGGTAATCGACACGAGATTCAAAGTCTTTTGCATCAAAGCCTAAAGCTTCAAATGTTTCTGGAATACCTAATTTACGGTTCAAGTCACGAATAGCATTGATCAAGCTGTTTACGCCCTCTTCAGTTGTACGTGCTGGCAATCCTAGGATGCGTGCAATTTCAGCATAACGTTCGTGAGCGATAAAGTGAGAATATTTAGGGAACGATGCGAATTTAGTTGGTTTTTTCGCATTGTAGCGGATAACGTGTGGCAACAAGATCGCATTGGTACGACCATGTGCTGTATGGTATTGTCCACCCCATTTGTGTGCCAAGCTATGGTTAATACCTAAGAATGCATTCGCAAATGCCATACCTGCAATCGTAGAAGCATTATGCATTTTTTCACGAGCCAGTTTGTCGCCTGTTAGAGCAGACTGTTCTAGATATTGGAATACCAGTTGAATCGCTTTGATCGCTAGTCCATCGGTAAAGTCACTTGCCATTACAGATACATAAGCTTCAATTGCATGAGTCAATACGTCCATACCTGTATCAGCTACAGCTACGCGAGGTAAAGAGTATACAAATTCAGGATCGATAATCGCTACGTCTGGTGTTAACTCATAATCAGCCAAAGGATATTTAGTGTTGCCTTTTTCTTTATCTGTAATAACCGCGAACGATGTTACTTCAGAACCTGTACCCGAAGTTGTAGGAATAGCTACGAATTGTGCTTTTTGTCCCAAATGTGGGTATTTGTAAATCCGTTTGCGGATATCCATGAATTTTTGTTTTAAGTTATCAAATTCAGTATCAGGGTATTCGTAGAACATCCACATGCCTTTAGCAGCATCCATAGGTGATCCACCACCAAGAGCGATAATGCAGTCAGGTTGGAAACGTTCCATCATTTGACGACCACGCTCAACTGTAGCTGTAGATGGATCTGGCTCTACATCAGAGAACACTTCAACAACTACTGGAGTCTGACGTTGACGCAAGTAATGTTGTACTTTTTCTACATAACCAAGTTGTACCATCATCGCATCTGTTACGATCACAACACGGCTAATATCAGGCATTTTAGCAAGGTATTGAGTTGCACCTTTTTCAAAATAAACTTTAGAAGGTATTTTGAACCATTGCATATTCACAGTACGACGAGCCACCCTTTTCACATTAATCAGATTCACTGCACTTACATTAGAAGAAGTAGAGTTACGACCATAAGATCCACAGCCTAGTGTTAGAGATGGTAAGTTAGTATTGTAAAGGTCACCGATAGCTCCGTGTGTAGAAGGAGAGTTCACGATAATACGTCCAGTTTGTAGACGGTTAGCGAATTTTTGAATAACTTCATCATTATTAGAATGGATAGCTGAAGAGTGACCCATACCGCCAAATTCTACGATTTGTGCAGCACGTTCAATCCCTTGATCCGCATTTTTAACTCTATAGCAAGCCAACACAGGGCTTAATTTTTCAGCAGATAATGGGAATTTCGTACCGACACCTTCTAGTTCAGCAACCAATATTTTGGTGTCTGCTGGAACAGTAATTCCACAAAGTTCAGCAATTTTTACAGCAGATTGTCCTACAATAGAAGGATTCACTGCACATTTATCTGTATTCATTGCACCGTTTGTTAATTTGCCTGCTTCTTCTTTTGTTACAAAGTAGCAACCGTTATCGATCATTAATTTTTTTACTTTTTCATAGACAGGTTCTTCAATAACTACAGCCTGTTCAGAAGCACAGATCATACCATTATCAAACGATTTGGAAAGAATTAAGTCATTAACAGCTTGTTGTAGATCAGCACTTTTCTCGATAAAAGCAGGAACGTTACCAGGACCTACGCCAAGTGCAGGTTTACCACAGCTATATGCTGCTTTAACCATTGCGCCACCACCAGTAGCTAAGATCATAGCTACATCAGGATGGTTCATCAAAGCATTTGTTTTGTCCATTGAAGGAGCATCAATCCACTGGATACAATCTGCAGGTGCACCATGTTTTACAGCTGCTTCAAGCAAAATGCGAGCTGCTTCTTTACTACAATTCTGTGCAGATGGATGGAAGCCGAAAATGATAGGGTTACGTGTTTTAATTGAAATTAATGATTTGAACATCGTTGTTGATGTTGGATTTGTTACAGGTGTAATCCCCATAATGATTCCGACAGGTTCAGCGATTTTTTGGAAGCTTTCATAATCATTGTCTTCAATAACACCGACTGTTTTATCATTTTTGATGCTGTGGTATATATATTCAGTAGCAAACATGTTTTTGATAATTTTATCTTCATATACACCTCTACCTGTTTCTTCAACAGCCAGTTTAGCAAGATACATATGTTGATCCAGACCAGCTAACGCCATTGCTTGTACGATGTTATCAATTTGTTCTTGATTCATATTCATAAATGCAGCGTGCGCTTTGTTAGCTTTATCAATTAATTTTTGAATTTCTTCCTGTGCACTCAATTCCACGTTGCGACTAGCATCATTTTTTACAGCCATTTCTCTCATCCTCCTCAGAATGTGTATTGCTTTTGTCTACGCACTGATCATAGCATAGAGACATAAATCATAATGTGATATTTTTCACAATCAATTTTTATTTTTTAAATTTATTCTATTTCATTTTTTCCTTTTGCATTTTAATATAAAAAGATGTATGATAATAGTGAAATTAATCACAAAGTATGAAGAAGCTTTTCTTCATTTGTAAGTCATCATTGTTACTATATAATGTAGAATTTAACTAATCATTTAATTTCCAATTTTTTTCCTAAAATGTTATGCATTATGATTAATTTCACGTATAATTGAAATAAAGGGGCGAATAATAATGAACAAGTCTTTAGAAGAAACTCAACCACGTCATAATACAGCATGCTTTTCGGAAATTAATCAGGAACGATTACTTAACCATTCTACAGAACGTAGTATCGCAGCAGGATCTCATTTATTCTGGGAAGGCGATTTATCCGATAAATTATATTTCCTTAAAAGTGGACGCGTTAAATTAACGAAATCAACCGATGAAGGTAAAGAATTGATTCTATATATGTATCAAGCAGGAGATATGATCGGTCAAGCTGACCCATTCTCTGGTACACGCCTTGGATTTACAGCAGAAGCAATAGAAGATACAGAAGTTGCTGTGATCGAACATAAAGAATTAGAATTAATGATCTGTCAGTATTGCGACTTTGCAATCGACTTTATGAAATGGATGGGAACGCATCACCGTCTGACTCAGACTAAAGTGCGCGACTTGATGTTATATGGTAAACCAGGTGCACTCTGCTCTACATTGATTCGTTTAAGCAATACGTATGGTGAAGATTACAATGATCAAGGTTCTATTTTGATTAACAAAAAAATCACGCATACCGACTTATCGAATATGATTGGTGCTACTCGTGAAAGTGTAAACCGGATGCTTAGCGATCTACGTAAAAAAGAAAGTATCGAATATGAGCACGGTATGATCATTATCCATGACCTTGAAGCTTTACAAGAAGTATGTCACTGTGAATTATGCCCTAAAGAAATATGCAGAATCTAATGAATATTCAGTATCTTCTATACACTTACCTGTTTAGACAACTAAAGATACCAAAAAAGCTTTCCGTGTGTTACTCATAGCGGAAAGCTTTTTTTGATTCATTCATAGCGTACTATTCTACCCAATGCTCTGCCCAGTTCTGAATCTGCTCCATAACCGGCTTAAGTGCACGACCTTTGTCTGTTAACTCATATTCGATTCGAACAGGAGTCTCTGGATATACCTGACGAATCAGAATTCCACTGCTTTCTAGATCTTTCATTCGTTCAGATAGCATTTTGTCGCTCATCATCGGAATCAGATTAGAAATATCTTTAAAACGTTTAGGACCACTCATTAATGATTGAATAATTAGACCATTCCATCTTTTTCCTAAAAATGAAAACGCGGTCTCAAAACGGGGACATAATCCCAACTGGTGTTGCTCCATGTTCTCTCACCTCTTCAATTGTTCCGAAACACGGGATCGGATAGTCATAAGCTCGTATTTCATCATATTACGATGTTAACTTACGATTAGTTAGTACATATATTTTAGCATATTTTACCTGAAAAGAGAACGAAAACATTACATAATTACAGATTAATGCTCAATCTTTCAACATTATATTATGATTGTAGCGTTAAATCGATCAATTCTCGCAAAATGACCAGATCTTCTGCGATAATAGTTGTCAATGATCTATTATACAATACTGCCGCAGGATGATACATAGGAAAAATCCAGTATTCCTGTTCTGACCAATGATATCCCTGATCCATATGATCGGCATCGACTTGTTGAATATGACTGCGCCGTGCTTGTCCATGAACTTGAGAGACTTGGTATCCTTTGCCTAGTAATCGTTGCAAAGCAATATTGCCAAGCGTAATAATAATTTGCGGTTGTACCGTTTCAATCTCAGTATCCAAAATAGGTGCAAACGCAAATACTTCATACGAAGTCGGCGTACGATTCGATCGGCTTGATCGTTCGGCTGTATGTTTACCTTGAATCATTTTGTCTTTATATGGACGACTACGTACAGTACTTGTAATATATAGATCATTTCTTGTAATATTCAAAGCATCAAAATAACCGTCTAACACTTTACCTGCTTGTCCACAAAAAGGAATCCCTTTTTCAATCTCATTTGCTCCCGGTGCTTCCCCTACCATCATCAATCCACCCGGAAATTTACCATAACCACCTAAAAATCCTTCTAACCGATGTCCGGCTACTCGCTCCAAACATTCGCTAATTCGTGTTGGCGATAATGGAACATTGCCAATCTGTGATTCTCTCTGTGCTTTAGACATCCATGCACTCCTTTCTATCACTAATCTACATGGTAGAGTGCTTTCATCAGTGTATAATAGCGATCTTGCTGGATAAAATCCCAAAAAAAGTACGCCTGTAGGCTATTAACCATACACGCGTACTTTTGAAAGATTTATTTTTTATGATTAATACTGTCTGGAACTCAGTTTGTTTGGTATAGCTGTTACGCCATTACTTTACTACCAAGTGCACGTGTAGGTTCTGTGCGACCGAATTCAGGACGTGTATTTATTGCAGGATACGCCCAGCGTACAGCGTTAGAGATAATGTGCATAATATCCTGATTGTAATACGTTGGATACGTCTCATGACCTGGACGGAAGTAAAAGACTTTACCATGTCCACGACGATACGTACAACCGCTACGGAATACTTCTCCGCCTTCAAAGTTGCTCAAGTATACCAATTCATCAGGAGCAGGAATATCGAAAAATTCACCATACATTTCTTCTTTATCCAATGTGATTGAAGGGTTAACACCTTGAGCGATAGGATGCGTAGGATTTACACACCATAGAATTTCTTGCTCATCGGCTACACGCCATTTTAGATCACAACTGGTTCCCATTAATTGTTTAAATGGTTTGGAGAAATGCCCTGAATGAAGAACGATTAATCCCATACCTTCATTGACTCTTCTTGCTACCGCTTCTGCAATATCATCATCTACTAATTCGTGAGCTGTATGTCCCCACCATAACATCACATCGGTAGAATTCAACACAGACTCTGTCAAACCATGTTCCGGCTGATCGAGTGTAGCTGTACGGCAGGCAAAGCCTTCCTTCGATAGCCCATCCGCCAGAACAGTATGAATCCCATCAGGATATACTGCTTTGACATCATCACGGATTTTCTCATGTACAAACTCATTCCAGACCGTTACATTAATCATAAAAAACTTCCTCCTCTATATTAGACCCACCACATCTCACCAAGTTCTTCCTCAATCAAAACCTGCTTCAAGTTATGGACAGCTTTTGTGAAACCTTCATTTACTGACATTAGACCATCTTCGTGCTCTATACTTACAACATAATCGTATCCAACTAGACGTAACGTGCTAATAATATCAGCCCATGTTTTGTTATCATGACCAAAGCCTACTGTACGGAACTGCCATGCACGATCTTGCATTTTGGTGTAGTCTTGCATATCTGTTACGCCGTGCATATTAACATTATCGGTATCTACCAGCGTATCTTTAGCATGAAAGTGATGAATTGCATTATTTTTTCCTAAAATTTTAATCGCTTGTACCGGATCAATCCCTTGCCACCACATATGACTCGGATCAAGGTTCGCTCCGATCACTTCACCAGCAGCTTCACGCAAGCGTAATAGTGTACCTGGAGTATGCACAGAGAAACCACCATGCAGTTCCAAACCAACTTTTACATTATGATCAGCAGCGAATTTACCATTCTCTGTCCAGTATGGAATGACTTTTTCTTCCCATTGCCATTTCATAAGATCCTGGAAATCATTCGGCCACGGTGCTACAGGCCAGTTCGGGTATTTCGCATCATCACTATCACCCGGACAACCGGAGAATGTATTTACAACCGCTACATCTAACTTTTGTGCCAGTTGAACGGATTTGATAAAGTCTTCATGGGATTCTTTGGCAATCGCTTTTTGCGGATGCAAAGGGTTACCATGACAGCTTAATGCACTAATCGTTAAACCACGAGAATCGATCGCTTGCTTGAATGCTCTAAGCTTACCTTCATCCGCAAGTAATTCGTCAGGCTTACAGTGAACATTACCTGGATTACCGCCAGAACCAAGTTCTACCATTTTAACGCCTTTTTCAGCTACATAATCCAATGCTTCTTCAAAGCTCATATTGTTGAGCAATACCATAAATACGCCTAATTTCATTTGTCCATCCTCCAGCTTCATTCGTTAATTTTATGAATGCAATCTGGTGAACTTATCACTTGAATCTAATCAATAGAGCGAACGGTGAGTTCTGTATTTGTCCTATCAGACAGTTGAGAATAGTGTAAATGCTCTATTATTAAATAATACGTCGAAACATGTCATAAAGTTCACCTAAATTGCGATTTATATCCATTTTAGTACAATTATTAGGATTGAACAGTAAGAGTTAGATTACACGCTTACTTTTCCACCTTTAGCACCGTACGATTTCACCCAGTTGATGCTTCGCTCGATACTTTGCAAAGGCGGTTGTAGGCATGAATCTTGCTCTACGACTAACCACTCTGCTCCTGCTTTTTCAGTAGCATCGGCTATCGCTGCAACAGGCACTTCACCTTCACCAAGTTCAACCGTCTGTGCACCTTTATCGGTGCGTTTGAAATCTTTCCAGTGAACAATCGGTAAGCGTCCAGCGTATTTTTGAATATATTCAATAGGATCATATCCACCATACTGTACCCAGCAACTATCTAATTCAACTTGCAATAGTGATGCAGGCACTTCAGTATACATCGCATCAAATACAGTATGTTCCCCTAATTTTTCAGTAAATTCAAATTCATGGTTGTGATATAACAACACTACATCGTTTTGATTGCACAGTTCTCCAAGCTTACGTAGATTAGCAAAAACTTCTGGCCAGTTACTACGGTGCTCTTCAGACAAGAATGGTACAATAATATAACGATTGCCAATTTCTTTGTTATAATCGATTAAAGACTGTGCATCTTGTAATAATTCTGTATATTGGGTATGAGAACCCACAACTTCAAGGTTGTGTTTTTTGAGTAATTCGTTAATTTGACTAGCAGTACGTCCGTAAAATCCGGCAAATTCAACACCTTGATATCCGAGCGATGCAACTTTAGCAATTGTACCTTCAAAATCTTTTTCTAAATCGTCTCGTACTGTGTATAATTGCAGTCCAACTTTAACCATTGCTCCATTCACTCCCACAATTTATGATAGTTGTATAGGATGATGATATTTAATAGCTGTTACCTTGTCTGTACCCTGCACGACTTTTGATAATCACATGCTTGCCTTCTAATGAAGAGCGTTGGAATGCATGCATCGCTTCAAGTACATGGTATGCTAGTTCACCACTTGCGCGGTGAGGCTGATTGTTGCGAATCGCTGTTACCATTTCGTTCAGACCTTTACCACGTTCATTACGAGTTCCTTCAAATACAGGAGGCACAATCTCAAACTCTTCTGAACCTGCACGTCTTAAGCGAACATCACCATCAAAAAAGTTAGGATCTGGAATATCTAATGTACCTTCTGTACCGTAGATTTCCATCCGAGGCAGTTGAGAGCCTCCTTTAATATCAAAACTGGTGATCATGGTAACGATTGCACTGTTTTCGAAATCGATCGTTCCTGCCAGATGTGTAGGTGTCTGTACACGTAATGGCGTACCTTCTTTGGGACCACTATGAACATGACGATCAGGAATCTGTATACCGGCTGATGAGCTAATTCTAGTCATCGATCCTAACAAGCTTGTTAATGCTGTCAAATAGTAAGGCCCCATATCGAACATTGGTCCTCCACCTGGCGCATAGAAAAATTCAGGATCAGGATGCCATGATTCAGGCCCACCACTCATCATAAAAGCAGAAGCTGCAATCGGTCGACCGATCAATCCATCGTCGATCGCTTTGCGCGCTGTTTCTATGCCTGAGCCGAGAAATGTATCCGGTGCACTGCCTACGCGGCGACCTACTTCTTTGGCTCGTAACAGTGTACGTTGACCATCTTCTAGCGATACTGCAAATGGCTTTTCAGCATAGACATGTTTGCCTGCTGCTAGTGCCGCCAGATTGACTGAAGCATGTGCCGCAGGAATCGTCAGGTTGATAATTAATTCAATATCTTCCTGTTGAAATAATTCCTCCGGAGTGAATGCGTTTGCAATGTTAAATTGTGAAGCTCTTGCTTGAGCCTTCTCAATCACCATATCTGCGCATGCTACCACTTCAACAACTGGACTTGATTGTAAATTTTCTAAATAGATCTCACTGATGTTACCGCATCCGATTAAGCCAGCTTTCATTCGTTCCACAGGTGATCCTCCTTTGGGCATCTGTTTTTCTAGGTGCAGAAAAGCTTTTCCTCTGGTGATAAGTATATCTAGGATTGCCCTGCATAACGACAATCTAGCAATGCTATGATAAACCCTTTATGTATGATGGACTTATACATACCATTGTCCTTTTTTGTTGATGATGTAATCTTGATGTTTTATAAGCTCGTTACAATAGTATTACTATTTGGTTTCAATTAAAATGAATAATATGATTAAAACATGAACTATTTGGTCAAATTTTAAATTTGTTGCTGAAAAGAGGATTTTTAATGGAATTAAGTGGAGAAATTTGTAAAGTTTACACCGCAGGTTATTCGTTTCATCGAAAACCTTTTTATATGAATGAGCCCGAAGGTGTCAAAAGTTACTTATTCCGTTTTCAAACCGAAGGAAACTGTTTGCTCCGTTACAAAGGAGGTATGGATGACGTCGAAGTAGGTGATCTACATCTGTATGCACCTGATGAACCGTATGAGCTAAAAATTGATTATACGCCTAATGCGGCAGGCTTACCTATGGTAGAAAGCGGCGACTATCATATCTTTTTCGGTGGTGAATGGGCAGACAAATGGTGGAAGCGTACAGAGCGACCTGCTAAAATAAAAATTCCGCTTAGTGATAATATCGTTGATTTATTACGTCAGATTTCGATGGAAAAAAGACGGATCGATGATCCTTATCCTGAGATTTTGTCTTATTATATGAAAATTCTGTGCTTATCGATCGATCGTTATTTATCCGAACAGCCTAGCAGTGGTCCAAAAACCTATTTAGCGTATCAAATCAAAAATTATATTGAAGAAAATGCGTCTACTGCGTTCAAATTAGATGATGTAGCGATGTATGTAGGAATTAGTGTTTCGCGGGCTGTTCATTTGTTCAAAGAAGCTTTTGATACAACGATTATGCAATATGCCCTTGATGTTCGGCTGAATATGGCACAAGAGCGAATTGTATTTAGTCCAATGCCACTGGAAGAAGTTGCTGAATCTTCTGGGTTTGCAAATTATACGTATTTTCACCGGGTATTCCGTTCTCGATTTGGCATGTCACCCAAAGAATTTCGGATCTCAAAGCGTGAACATATCACTTAAATAGGTAGCAACTACGCCAATATTTTACGTATGAATCATCTATAGGTAGAGAGATTCTTTGATCTAAAGAACCTCTCTTTTTTCATGTATAATAAACAGAATACACATTATAGATTATTTCATCACTTGATAGAGCATTTCATTGCTTGATAAATCAGTTCAGCGCTTGTTCTATCATTTGTTTATGAGCTATCTCAATATTTTGGATCTTTATAAGGAGCTTACAGCTATGAAAACGATTATCGATATTGCTCAAGCTGCCGGTGTTGCCAAAAGTACAGTATCACGTTATCTGAATGGCGGCTCGGTGAGTGACGAAACAAGAGAAAAAATCGAACGCATTATTAAACAATATAACTATGTCCCTAATACATTTGCTCGCAGCTTGAAAGCCAAAAAAACAAGTATTATCGGGATTATTGTACCGCGACTAGATTCCTTTGCTGTATCTCAAATGTTAATAGGTATTGATGATACTTTGCGCCAAGAACAGTACCAGATGTTACTTGCTAATGCTAATCAAGAAACAGCTCGTGAGATCGAAGCGATCTATGAATTTTCCCGTCAAAAGATTTCGGGATTGCTGTTTATGGCAACCAAAATTACAGATGAACATCGCCAGGCTATTGCGAAATGCAATATCCCTGTTGTACTTATTGGTCAAGATGACGCGCTGTTACATAGTGTTATTCATGATGATCGTCAGGCTGGTTATATGTTAGGCAAATATGTATTATCCAAAGGGCATCGCCAGATCGCTTATCTAGGGGTGACTGAACAAGATGATGCAGTAGGTATCCAGCGTAAACTAGGATTCCAGCAAGCTTTTGAACACACAACTGATTATGATATCCGTTACTATGAATCAGGCTTTCGAATGGATCAAGCAGTCATCGCTGCTAATGATCTGCTAGATCAATGGAACCCTTCTATTGTTGTCGCTGCTACTGATAATATAGCGATCGGTGTATTCAAAGCAGCCCTCTCCAGACAGATTGATATTCCGACTACTTTATCGATTACAGGGTTCGGTGACTATGATATTACAGAGATTATGCATCCTGCTTTGACAACAGTCAAATTTCACTACAAAGAAGCCGGGCAGTTAGCCGCTACCAACCTTATTCAGATGATTCATGGAGATTCTGTTCAAAAAACAACGATTTCAACTTGCGAACTTATTGTCCGAGAAAGCGTTGACAATCGTTAAATACCGACTTATAATACATTGGAACCGGTTCCGGTGTATTTTTTTAATTCAAATTGGAACCGGTTCCGTAAAAAGAATATATCAATAGCGATGGAGAATAATTTATGAAAATGAGTCGAACACAGTTATATCGCACCTTAGATCAAGCTGATGTTGGAGAATGGGAAGCACTGAAGGTATTAGCCGATCAAAGCCCGTGGCGTCAGACTTTTCATATTCAACCTGAAGCTGGACTACTGAATGATCCGAATGGATTTTGCTTTTTTAACGGAGAATATCATCTTTTCTATCAATGGTTTCCATTAGGAACACAACATGGTATCAAATACTGGTATCACACTTCTTCTACTGATCTGGTTCATTGGCGTAATCAAGGGATCGGGATTGCTCCTGATACTATATATGATTCTCATGGAGCTTATTCTGGAAGCGCTATAGAAAAAGACAATCTGTTATATCTGATGTATACAGGTAATACGCGTAACAAGGATTGGAAGCGTTATCCATTTCAATGTATGGCTGTAATGAACACACAGGGTCATATCTCAAAGCTACCCCCTGTGATCGAGCATGTACCCGATGGATATAGTGATCATTTTCGTGATCCGAAAGTCTGGCAAGATGGAGAATATTACTACTGTGTCATTGGCGCTCAACGAATCAATCATACCGGGTGTACGGTTATGTATCGTTCGCCTGATCTACAGACATGGACATTTCAAGGAGAATTACAGACATCCCTACCTTCATTCGGTTATATGTGGGAGTGCCCGGATTACTTTGAACTCAACCAACAAGGAATATTGTTATTTTCACCGCAAGGAATAGAACCGTTTGCAGATTCATTTCAAAATATTTATCAGTCCGGTTATATGATTGGTACTCCTTTGGATCTCAACACATGTGAATTTGATCATGGAGACTTTTGCGAGTTAGATCATGGATTCGATTTCTATGCTCCACAGACGACACTTGCACCGGATGGACGTAGATTGTTAGTTGGTTGGCTAGGTATGCCAGAGATTGATTATCCTACAGATCATCAAGGATGGGCGCACTGTCTCACATTGCCACGTGAATTAACGATCGAACACGGGGAACTACGACAACGTCCTGTTCAAGAGCTTACTCAGCTACGTGGACAACGTTATCATGTTAATCATACAGTGGATAATCAACACCATCTGCTATCTTCTATACAAGGCGCACATTATGAAATGCTTGTTCAGATCAGTGATATTCAAGCTACCCGAATAGGCATAGAGTTATGCGTAGGCAACAATGAAAAAACCGTTCTGTATTATCAACCGGAACTAGAGAAATTAACTCTAGATCGCTCATTATCCGGTCAACCTCTAGCGCTTGAATATGGAACAACACGAAGTTGTAGCTTATCTCTAGATGAAGGCACAGTAACACTGCATCTATTTGTAGATACTTCTTCGATTGAAATTTTCGCTAATGATGGTCGTAAAGTATTAACAGCTCGTATCTTCCCTCAACCTGATAGCACAGGAATATCATTATTTACAGAAGATGGAAGCGCATGCTTTGATGTTACACAATGGGATTTGTTAGCTAAGGAGGAACAATAATCATGTCTGAAAATCAAAAAATTGCTCAACAGGTAATCGAAGCTGTAGGAGGTAAAGACAATATCGCCTCATTTGCTCATTGTGCTACTCGCTTGCGGATTATGGTACATAACAAAGAGCTTATCGATCAAGAACGTACCGAAAACATAGATAAAGTAAAAGGTGCTTTTTTCAATTCAGGTCAGTACCAGATTATATTTGGTACCGGTACAGTGAATCGTATTTTTGAAGAAGTTGAAAACTTAGGCGTAGAAAGCACTTCCAAAGACGATATCAAAAGTCAGAGTAAAAATGCAGGGAACTTTTTTCAACGCTCGATTCGTACATTTGGTGATGTATTTGTTCCTATTATTCCTGTTCTTGTAGCCACAGGTTTATTTATGGGATTACGAGGATTGTTAACACAACCTCAAATTCTAGCTCTTTTCGGCATGACACCTGATCATATTTCAGCTAATTTTCTATTATTTACGCAAGTGTTAACCGATACAGCCTTTGCTTTTTTACCAGCACTTGTAGCATGGTCTGCTTTCCGTGTGTTTGGTGGAAGTCCAGTATTAGGGATTGTACTTGGTCTGATGTTAGTCAATCCTGCGCTCCCTAATGCTTATTCTGTTGCCGATGGATCTGCGCATCCGTTAACATTGTTCGGCTTTATTCCTGTTGTCGGTTATCAGGGTTCTGTATTGCCAGCATTTGTTATTGGTCTGATTGGAGCAAAGTTAGAAAAAGCATTACGTAAGCGGATTCCTGAAGCGATTGATCTGATTTTAACACCATTTTTAACATTATTGATTATGATTACGCTTGGACTATTTGCAATTGGCCCTATTTTCCACTCACTGGAATCTGTTGTATTGAATGCGACCATTTATGTATTGGATATGCCTTATGGAATTGCAGGGCTATTGATCGGTTCTTTGCATCAAATTATTGTGGTAACTGGTGTTCATCATATTTTCAACTTTTTAGAAATTCAATTGTTAGAACGAACAGGTGTCAATCCATTTAATGCTATTATCACCTGTGCAATGGCTGCTCAAGGTGGCGCATGTCTAGCGGTAGGTCTCAAAACCAAAGACAATAAGCTCAAAGCATTGGCACTTCCTTCTTCTTTATCTGCTTTTCTAGGGATTACTGAGCCGGCTATTTTTGGAGTCAACTTACGTTATATGAAGCCATTTATTATGGGATTAATCGGTGGCGGTATTGGTGGTTTTATGGCTTCTTTGTTCCATTTAGCAGGATCAGGAATGGCGATTACTGTTATTCCAGGAACTTTGCTTTACTTGAACAGTCAACTTCCACTGTATATCTTATGTAACGTAGTAGCGATCGCGATCGCATTTACACTCACATGGTTGTTCGGATACAAAGATAAAGTAGTGATCAATGCAACAGATTCCGTTGTTGCTGATTCTATTGATTATGCAGAACCATCCACTTCTTCTATTGAATCAAGCTCATCTGCTATCAATAATACAACTTCTGCTTCTGCTAGTTCTCATGCAGTTAGTGACGTTCCGACTGATACCGCTGTATTGAATATTATAGCTCCGATTAGTGGAACACTGGTTCCGTTAGAACTGGTGCCTGATCCTGCTTTTGCCGGTAAGCATATGGGTGAAGGTATAGCGATTGAACCAAACGAAGGTAAATTATACGCGCCTTTCGATGGAACGGTGGCGCATGTGATGGATAAAAGTAAACATGCTATTATTGTTGAACATGCTAGTGGTGTACAATTATTGATTCATATTGGATTGGATACAGTGTCTTTAAAAGGACAAGCATTTACTTTACATGTAAAATCAGGTGATTCTATTCAAGCAGGGCAATTGTTGATTGAATTTGATATCGCTATGATCCAATCTTCTAATCTCTCTGTCATCACACCTGTTATTGTTCCCGATGGTATCGAACATATTCAGCTGATTCAACCTGCTGAACCTCAGCAAGTTCAAGCGAATGAACATTCTATTATGCAAGTGACTTACACTATCTCATCCTAACTATCAAAAAGAAACCTGAGGCGAACCAACGTTATGCTGGTGTATCGCCTCAGGTTTTTATCATTTATTATGACTGTGTTACAGTGAATAGTGAATCTTAACGTTGCGTACGGTAAGCTTCCATCAATTCTTCAATAGCACTACGGCTAATCATTTTACCTTTAAAATAGATAAGGTCTTCTGAATCGCCTGTGAAAATGCAAGAAGGCTCATATTTTTTCAAAATAATACGATCGCTATCGACAAAAATCTCTAAACCATCTTTTACATCAATATTCATTACACGGCGCAATTCGATTGGAATAACGACCCGTCCTAATTCGTCTACTTTTCTTACAATACCAGTTGCTTTCATCATGTTATTTCTCCTCCAATTATATACTAGTATAACCCCTATATGACACTATTATATATCATTCTACAATTTTCTACATTTTTTTCAAATCGTAATAGTTATTATTAAATCATATTCAGTGTAATATGCCAAGTTAAAATTTTCAAATTTGCAAAAATAAATAAAAGCTTCTGTCATTTCCTTTAATTTTCAGGAAATAACAAAAGCTTTGTATACATGGTTATTTTACTCTTCTTCGCCTTCTTGTGAAGCCAATCGACGCTCTGTAGCTGCTCTTGTATCTATCGCTTCGCTAATAACCAGAGCAAGATCTTCATTTCCATACATCGACAATACACCGAATAATGTGTCATCAGGAATATCGCCTGCTTCTTCTTTGGGCACTGTCAAATTAATGCCTTGTTGTAGACGTGGATTATCTACCTGATCTGGATAAGCGGTCTGGTACAATTCTTTAGCATCAAATCCACGATTTACACACCACTGAGCAAATACCAGAATCATCATATCTTCATCCTGACGATAGCTTTGTACAATCTGCTCTTCTCTTAATTTCTGTTGCTCTTTGCTTGTTAGGTTGTCGTAATCATAATCATCCATCATATTGCATCCTTTCGAGGTGAACTATTTCTTTTGTTTATAAATCACACGTTAATCGATCTGCTAAAATATGTGATTCCAATACCAGATCTGCGCGTATACTGCATTGTTCAGGCGTTGATAACCGATCTAGAAAATGATCAACCACTCCCATAAATCCACGCCGTTCCCATATCGTCTCCCAGCTACCAAACTGTTGCTGCTGTGGTAACATATCTTTTTCATATAAATAAGCACTATCCATATTCATCACTTCGGCAGAACGTCCGCCACCATGCAAAATCAATCTTTCCATATCAATCCCTGCACTGCGAGCCATCGTATAGCTTCCGTATCGTCCATTACCTAACGACAACATGCCAGAAGCATGAAGCATCGGACCGTTGCCATTTCCTTGCTGACGAAGCTGATGAGCCATAACCGTATACGTGTCATTACCCAACCACATTAATAAATCCAACATGTGGATCAGATCATCATATACCGTTTCTTTAGCAGGTACACTTTGTAAACGGGTACGATGTTTGACCACTTCGCACAATTCAAACCCGCCTGCTTCAGCTAGCCAGGCATAAGCATTCATATATAATGGAGCAAAACGACGATTAAATCCAACCGCAAGCAACAAATCTTTTTGCTCTGCTGTTGAGGTCATCTGGCGTGCTTCTTCTATATTATAAGATAACGGTTTATCCACATATACAGGCAATCCATATTGCAGACATTTCATTACAATATCATAATGCGTCGAAGTTGGGCTATGTACAAATACCGCATCCAGTTCCCACTTTTGAATATCTTCAATGTCAGTACTTCCTTTTGTCAGTCGAAATGTATCCATCGTCTGGCGCACAGTCTGCTCTGAATGACTGATAATTCCTACGACTTCTATATCTACACGATTGATCAGCAATGGCAAATACACTTTACGAGCAATATCCCCTATTCCGATCAAAGCGATCCGTTTGCGTTTTATATGTTTATTCTCGTGTTCTGTCATCATCTAATCTCCTTCGATCACAAGTATATGTATCTATCTCAGCACTACTTCTACTATAGAAGCAATATCAAAAAGATAAAAGTGATTTTTAAATTTTATCTTTTTTTGTATTTATTTTGAAATTTCATATGGTTTTAAGCTATAACTCATGTGAATTTAATAGCAAAGCTTATAATAAGAGTATACAACATGACAGAACAAATATTTTAAAAATAACATCAAAAAAATATACATCATCTATTGCAATTGTCGAATCATGGTGGTATATTTATATCATAAAGTTACTAAATGAAAGTAAGTTATAAAAAATTATGTAATTACAGAGGAGAAAATATCATGAACACAACATTTAAAAAAGTCTTATTGTCTACTGCTTTAGCTACTAGCTTGGGAGCTGTTGCTCTTGTTGCACCTATGGGAGCAAGCCAAGTATCGGCTGCTGCTGATACAAGTAATCACCAAAAAGCAAAAGACAAAGCAGAACAACGTGCAGATAACCTAGCTTACCAAACAGCAGTATCTCAACAAGTAGAAGCTATGTTTGGAACAGCTAAAGAAACACCAACTGAACCAACAACTCCAGCAGTAACACCAACTAAAAATGCAACAACTGTTATTGTTCCACAAGGTGCTAGCTTGACTGAAATCGCTGCTCAATACGGTGTAACTGTAGATGAATTGATTGCTGCTAACAATCTTTTACCTGCTGGATACCAATTGACTATTCCACAAAAATAAGATGGATCCATCTGATCGGCCAACCGGATATCTTATAAAGACCAAAATATGATTATAGACCGCTCACATGCCAACATGTCAGCGGTTTTTGTCCCTTTATTTACAAATAGATGTCATCCAAATGAACAGTTTATACGTATCTAATGTTTGAATACACTGTTTTTTTGGGTTTTATATAGTGTAAGATATATTATGTATTCTTTAAATTTTAATTATTTATTCAAAGAAATGGAGTGAACGATAAATGAGCAACTCACAATATGAAAAGGCTACTTTTGCAGGCGGATGTTTCTGGTGCATGGTATCCCCTTTTGAAGAACTACCAGGCATCATCAGTATTCGCTCCGGATATACAGGTGGACATACAGAGAATCCGACGTACAAAGAAGTATGTACCGAAACAACAGGCCATGCAGAAGCTGTACAAATCGTATATGATCCAGAAATCTTTCCTTATACTAAATTGCTAGAATTATACTGGCAACAAATAGATCCTACTGATGCAGGTGGACAGTTCTACGATCGTGGTTCTTCTTACCGCACAACGATCTATTATCATACAGATGAGCAACGCGAGTTAGCAGAAATCTCCAAACAAGAAGTAGCTGCTAGCGGACGCTTTGACAAACCAATCGTAACACCGATCGAGCCTGCTCAGACTTTTTACGAAGCAGAAGAATATCATCAAGATTATCACAAAAAAAATACAGGACATTACAAACGCTATCGTAAAGGTTCTGGTCGGGACGCTTTTATCAACGAACACTGGTCTACCAAACTTGATAAAAGTGATCTAAAAAACAAACTATCCGAAATCCAATACCATGTTACTCAAAAAAATGGTACAGAACCTGCTTTCAAAAATGAGTTCTGGGATCATCATGGTGAAGGTATCTATGTCGATATCGTTTCTGGCGAGCCATTATTCAGCTCACTCGACAAATATGATTCCGGTTGCGGATGGCCAAGCTTTACCCGTCCAATTCGAGATTATCAAGTGAAAGAAAATATGGATTTGAGCCACTTTATGGTTCGTACTGAAGTACGTAGTCGTGAAGCAGACTCTCATCTAGGTCACTTGTTCGATGATGGCCCGGGTCCAAATGGATTGCGTTATTGCATTAACTCGGCTGCTCTACGCTTTGTTCCTAAAGAAGATCTAGAAGCTGAAGGATACAGCGAGTACAAAGCAATGTTCCAAGAAGCATAATAATACTAGATTCATCCATAAAGGCTCTTACCGCTAAGGTGAGAGCTTTTTATTATGCCCGGCTACCGTTTCGTCTAAGCATAGACGGGTAAATGAACTACATGGAATCCTTCTTATTCATCCTTTTAGATGGTTGAATAATTAGTGATCATTGTCTTTTATTCTATTTTACTGATAAGGAGTGTTTATAATGCCGTGGACTAACGGAGATTATCCCCCATCTATGAAAAATTTAGATACTCGTGTACGTCATAAAGCGATTGAAATCGCGAATGCTTTGCTAGATGAAGGTTATGAAGAAGGTCGAGCAATCGCGATTGCGACTGCCAAAGCAGAAGAATGGGATAAAGATCATCCCAAATAATGATCTAATGATAAAAAAACGATTGAACACAATGTTCAATCGTTTTTTCATTAATATCTTTATTTATGGAAATTTTATTACATATAGCGATATAGATATTATTCATCATCGTCATCTTCCCAAGTGTCATCATCTCTGTATGCAATATTGGATTTGGATTTGGATGAAGAAGAAATAGACCCGAATAAAGTAATCCCTTTAGAAGTATGAGTATGATAATGGTTGACTACTTTATTGTTATTCTTTTGATTTTGTAATTGACGTGTACGATAACGTTCTTCTGTTTTTGCTTTTTTTAGTGCTTGTTGTTGCGCTGTTATTTGATCATAAGCTAGTTGTAGTTCTGCAATAATACCTTTTATATTTTGTAATGATGCAAATGCAGATTCGTACTGACCATTCATTGTTAAATCTTCATAATCTTTTATAAATTTTTTAAAAGAATTTTTATAACGTTCACTTGCTCCCATGGGTAGATACCATTTTACTGTTCGATAGTGAAGCTTAAAATCATTTTCTAATCTTAACCTAAGGGGCACAGCATCATCACGGTAATCTATTAAGGTATTGATTGTACTAACCCATTGTTCAATAGATTCAATATAGGCTGTACATTGCTGTTGCAATAGATTTAAATTTTGGGGGGATTCTGAGAAAAGAGCATGCACTTTATCGTGTTGTTTCTGTATAGATTGATACTCCTCATCTAACATTGTGTTCATATTCCACTTGATCGCTTCTTGTTCAGCTTTAGCATAACTATATTTTAATTTATACTCAGCTTGCTTTACTTTTTCAGGAAGCTGTTGTTGTAATTGTTGCCACAATTGCAATTGCTCCTGACTAGCATGTAATTCCTGTTCGATATAGATTAATTTAGAATCTAATGGTATAAGGTGTTTTTCAGATTCTATATATTTTTGAATATCTTCATGAAGATACTGTTGAATATGCTCTAAATCTGATTCAATCGTTTGTAAGGCTTTACATGCTTTCTCAAAATTTTTAAATGTATGATTCCAGACTGAAGATTTCCAATCTTGACGCGCTGAAACCCATGTTACAGATAATTCTAATTCAATACTCTTTAATACTTGCAACCGTTCATGTGCTCTTCTATGCTGTTCTCGAACGTTTTCTTGCAGAGCTATTCTATTCTCAATAATAACAATTGATTTCTCAATAGAGTCTTCTAATTGATTCCACAAGGATTG
This sequence comes from Paenibacillus sp. KACC 21273, assembly GCF_028736095.1. Classification (NCBI taxonomy): domain Bacteria; kingdom Bacillati; phylum Bacillota; class Bacilli; order Caryophanales; family Paenibacillaceae; genus Paenibacillus; species Paenibacillus sp. KACC 21273. The sequence goes on along the minus strand of NZ_CP117876.1, from coordinate 1,848,765 downwards.
GGCTTGCAATAGATCAGCCTGACGAATAGAAGAATGAAAGGCTTCTAAAGTGTTACTGCTTTTATTTATCCATTGATAGGGATCAATCTCAACAGTTAATAAGCTATGCTTCTCTAGAGAATTATGAATTTCAAGGCGTACTGCTTTTATTTTGTCTTCAAACTCAATAGCATATTGATAATATATTTTTAGTTGTTCATACTGTTTTTGCAATATATTCACTTTTTGCTCTACTTTTTTTAAAAGTTGAAATGATTGAATAGTATCTGAATACTGCCATTGCTTACTTTTGCTGAGTAACTCTTGAATTTCTTTTTGTTGCCTAGACCACTTGGATAAACTTGATCCTATTTCAGTGGTAAAATGGTAAATATGTTGTTCTAGTATCTTAAAGGAATCTTCCCAATGAGTATAATAATCTTGTGTATACTGCTCTGCTTCTAGTAATTCATTTATTTTGACACGATCTAAATTAATTTGTTCTTGAATCGTTTTATGTTTCTGCAAATATTTTTTTAATTCTTCTATCAGTTCTAATGAATCCCAAAAGAATGATGTCCAAGGTAACTTAATCTCAATTTCAATATCTTTTAACTGATCGAGTGTTTCTTTTAATATACTATCTATTAATAAAGCATCTTTTTGAGTAATTCCACTTTTATTTTTTAATATATGATTAGAGTGTTCTAACAGTTCTTCAACTTCCTCTATAAGATTATTATTTTGAACATCAATAATTACTTTAATTTTGTGTATGTAAACAAATTTAGATTGTTTATATAACTTGATTATCCCTGTGAAAATAATAATCAAACCTGGTAAAAAAAATATACTTGCTACAATCCAAAATATAATAATCCATCCGTAGTTTGCTAAAAATCCATTCATTCTTCGTACTCCTTGCTACTATGTAATGTATGTAGTTGATAAGTTTTTATCACTATTCTTATCGACAAAAATACTATAAATGTGAAGAATATACAAAAGAGGCACAGACTAATACATCGTCTGTGCCTCTTTTTCATTCATTTATAAAATAGCTTCAATACTTATTCCATATTCAATCAATGTTTATACAGACTGAATCGCTTCTTCAATAGCATCATCGCCAGACACAAGGTCGAAAGAACGACGATACGTACTGGATTGATCTAAAATGGATGCGATCACTGAAGCGACATCTTCGCGTGGGATACTGCCTTTTTCTCCTAAATGTTCAACCAATTTCACTTTACCTGTACCACTATCGTTCAACAATCCACCCGGACGGATAATTGTATAATCAAGTGAACTGGCTTCTAGCATTTTATCCGCATAATGTTTAGCGACATAATAAGTTTTCATATCGTCTGGCCATTGCGTACGATCTTCTGCATACAATGCGCTCACTAGCACAAAGCGTGAAATGCCTGCTTTCTCAGCAGCTTCCATACTTTTGACTGCTCCATCTAGATCAATCAATAATGTTTTGTCTGCACCTGTGCTACCACCAGAACCTGCTGCAAAAACAACTGCATCTGCTCCTTGAAGCACTTTGGTTAGATCTTCTACTGATCCTTCCAAGTCTGCAAGTACAGCTTGAGCACCTACTTTTTCTAATGCTTCCGCTTGTTCCGGTTTGCGGATAACGGCACTGACTTTATGTTGATTTGCTGCTAATTGAGTAGTTAAGATTTTACCAATCTGTCCATTAGCTCCAATAATTGCGATATTCATTTTAGTGTCCTCCTATAGGCAAAAAAGATTCGGTCTTTACTATGTATACCCCAATTACATACTATTTATTCTGTATGTGTTCAAATTGTACTTGAATCTTTAGGTTTCTGATTAGAAAAAACAATGACTATACGTCAAAAAAGCGAGCATTCATCGTCATTATCTACGAATTCATGCTCGCCCAAATGTTTTTGATATAAATTTAATTCCAAGAAGCTGGCTTGATCTCGACAGGCTTGATCTCAGCCACATCCATATAGTGTTTGCCCCAGTTATACATCGCATCCAGAATAGGCATTAAAGTTTCGCCCATTTCAGTTAATGAATATTCCACTTTGGGTGGAACGACTGGATAGACTTCACGATGCACAATAAGATCTTCTTCCAGTTCACGTAATTGACTGACTAACATCCGTTGCGTAATGCCGGGGATCAATGCTTTAAGTTCACCGAACCGTTTTGTTCCGCTTTTACCCAGATGCCACAAAATCAACATTTTCCATTTACCACCGATCACAGATAAAGTTAATTCTTTTTCACAATTAAATATACGTTCACGCATGATTGAGATTCCTCCAATTCGGCTAATAACATTATGCTAAAGGATTGTTTTTTATACGGATTTACCGTTTTATGTTACCTTTATTATAACTGAAAAAAGGTTCACAGTATACTTTTAGACACTATGTAAATAAAAAGTGCGTACTTACATAAAGAGCACCTTTTACTTTATACTAGCAATACGTCGATGATAGCTGTCTACGCTATGTAGCATGATAATAATCATCGAACGAGTCATTATACCGAACGAAACATACAACTAGGAGGAATTATATATTATGGAACTTCAATTAGCATTAGACTTGGTTAACATCCCTGATGGGATTGCACTTGTAAAAGAAGTAGAACCTTTTATCGATATCGTAGAAATTGGTACACCAATCGTAATTAACGAAGGTCTTCATGCTGTAAAAGCAATGAAAGATGCTTTCCCTAACTTGAAAGTACTTGCTGACCTTAAAATCATGGATGCTGGTGGTTATGAAGTGATGAAAGCTTCTGAAGCTGGTGCAGATATCGTAACTGTTCTAGGTGCAAGTAATGACCTAACTATCAAAGGTTGCGTAGACGAAGCTAAAAAACAAGGTAGCAAAGTATTGGTAGATATGATCAACGTCAAAGATATCGCAACTCGTGCTAAAGAATTGGACGAGCTAGGCGTAGACTATATCTGTGTACACACAGGTTATGACGGTCAAGCAGCAGGTCAAAATCCGTTTGAAGATTTGGCGACTATCAAAAGTGTAGTTAAAAACTCTAAAACAGCAATCGCTGGCGGTATCAAATTAGAAACATTGCCAGAAGCAATCAAAGCTAACCCTGATCTAATCATCGTTGGTGGCGGAATTACTGGTCAAGACGATAAAGCTGGCGTAGCTTCTCAAATTCGCGACTTGATCACTAAAGGTTAATTTGATGAGTAACCAAGCAGGAATCTCTACACATTTTGATCGTATTATTCAAGAATTAGAACGTACACTTGCAGCAATTCCTGAAGTCGAAGCAGAAGCATTGGTACAACAGATTTTGACAGCACGTCAAATCTTTGTAGCTGGTGCTGGACGTTCCGGTCTAATGGCAAAAGCATTCGCTATGCGCTTGATGCAATTGGGTCTTGATGCTTATGTTGTCGGTGAGACGGTTACTCCGCGTGCTGGAAAAGGTGATTTGTTAATCATCGCTTCCGGTTCTGGAGAAACACAAGGTCTTGTCCTAATGGCTGAAAAAGCGCAAAAAGCGGAAGTGACTATTGCTGCGGTTACCATTTTTCCTGAATCAACAATCGGTCAGAAGTCTGCTCTAACTGTCAAATTGCCGGGTTCTCCTAAAGATCCAGCCGATCATAATCAATATGAGACTGTTCAACCGATGGGTTCATTGTTCGAACAGACTGTATTATTATTTTTCGATGGATTGATGCTTCGCTTAATGGAACATCGTGGCGGAGATTCAGCAGCTATGTTTACCAATCACGCTAATTTAGAGTAGATTAATTTCTAAATAAATAGCATTCAATATCCACAGAAGGATTCCCCTCCTTTTGTGGATTTTTTGTGTGTAATGGGACAAGATGAATGATTTAGGTTACACTATTAAAGTAACATAGTATCGAAAAGTTACGATGATCACATTTTATCCCAAACAGAGGTGACTATATATGTTGAAATTAGGCGTACTGGATCAATCCCATATTAACGAAGGCGAAGATGCCAAAGATGCTTTGGCCAATACATTAAAATTAGCGCAAGAAGCAGATCGATTAGGCTTCTCCAGATTCTGGATGTCAGAACATCATGCTTCTCCAAGTCTGGCTCATTCCAGCCCTGAAGTATTAATCGCTCATGTAGCCGCCCTGACGTCACGAATTCGTGTCGGTTCAGGTGGTATTATGCTACCTCACTATAGTGCTTACAAAGTAGCAGAAAATTTCCGTCTATTAGAAGCACTTTATCCTAACCGTATCGATCTCGGTGTTGGTCGTGCACCTGGTGGTATGCCACTGGCTACGCGCGCACTTCAAGAAGGTAAACTTCCATCGATGCATGCATCTGATCGCTATCCACAACAAATTGTTGATCTCATTGCTTATATGAATGATGCTCTACCTGCGGATCACCGGTTCCCCGGATTGATAGCTGAACCTAGTATCGAGACAGCTCCTGAGTTGTGGTTACTCGGTTCGAGTGGTGGAACTGCTGATCTGGCCGCAATGACAGGCGCTTCGTATGCATTTGCTCAATTTTTCGGGACAGCCGGTGGTGAAGATGCAGTTGCTCATTATAAAGACAACTTCAAACCTTCACTGATGTCTAACACTCCAAAATCACTTGCAGCGATTACTGTTTCTTGTGCAGACACAGAGGAAGAAGCAGAATACCATATGCGTAGCAATGATCTGTATTTCTTAATGCTACGTCAGAACAATCCAATGCCTTATTTACCATCTGCCAAAACAGCAGCACAATACCCTTATACCGATTCAGAAAAAGCACATATTCAAGATACACGCCGCTTCCGTGTTGTCGGTACACCTGATCAGGTCAAAGAAAAAATGCTACAGTTTGCTAAAGACTATCAAACAGATGAATTACTTGTGGTCTCCGCTATTCACAATACTGAAGCTCGCTTGAAATCATATCGTTTGTTAGCAGAAACTTTTGATCTTCAAGCTTAAATCATTGATGTTCGTCAATCTTACTCTGATATGCTAGGTACTTTGACCATACTCTTATCTATTGAAAGTACATTGATAAGTTATTGATAGCTGTCAGACTTGTCAGACTCCTAATTAAGTACTTATCTGTATAATGGATCTGTTGTATTTGCTAAAAGTAAAAAAACAACCAACAAGGGAGCGACTCATTATCGCTCCCCTTTGATTTGCGTGTCATATGCATATGTGTTGTACCCATGATTGATAAGAGTTATATCTTTGTTCATATGCTGACTATATCTATTGTATCTGTATATTTATACCTGAGTTAAACAATGAGCAGGAATATGATCGGACAACCAGACTTCATGCCCTGCAAAATAAAAAGTCACCCCTGCTTCTATCGCGCGCACAGTATCGACTTGTAAAAGGACTAATTTGCCTCTACGCTTACCTGCTAGTTCGGCAAAATGTGTACTCGCTGATAAATGCACATACTGGCGATTCATACACAGAAGCCCTTGCTCTAATATGAGTGGTAATGCTTTTTCATGTGTACCATGATATAAGATTTCAGGCGGTGTACCTTGTTCATCTTGCACCTGAGTATGACTATGACCATATCTAGCTTTGATACGATCTTCATTGATTTCAAAGCGTTGCTTGTCAGATTGTGCGACTACCTGACGAATATCACCTTCTGTAATCTCGCTCCATCCTTTTTGCTCACGTAACACATGGACTAACTCTTCCAATGTACACGAACCATCACGAGCATCTAAGAGGATTCCATATTCTTCAGGCGTATGACGCAAAATCAGACTCATATATTTACTTAATTGTACTTCTTGTTTGGATGTTAACATCGCCAAGCTCCTTTAGTATGAATTTTGAGTAAGTGTATACTCACTTTGAATTTTAAATGTTACTATGTACATACAGAAAATTGTACAAGCATTTTAGAGAAAAATAGTTCATTTCAGAAAATAGGAGATCATGTATGCAACCATCTGTAACAAAAGAACAAGTTTCACCTCAAAATGACCGCTTTCCAGCAGCTCTGTTCTGCCTGACTGCTGGTGCTTTTGCTATTGGTATGACTGAATTCGTCATTATGGGACTGCTACCTAATGTAGCTAACGACCTTCATGTCACGATTCCACAAGCAGGGCAATTGATTACAAGTTATGCACTTGGCGTAGCTGTAGGAGCACCTGTATTAACCGTATTAACCCATCGTATTCCGCAGAAGCAATTACTGTGTTTGTTAATGATTATTTTTATACTGGGTAATGCTCTGGCTGTCATTGCTCCTAACTATGGATTATTAATGGCTTCAAGACTAGTGACTGCTCTAGCACATGGTACTTTTTTGGGAGCAAGCTCACTTATAGCGGCTAGACTGGTACGACCGGAGAAAAGAGCTAGTGCCGTCTCTATGGTTCTTGCCGGGCTTACGATCGCCAACATTATCGGTGTTCCTTTTGGAACATTTATCGGACAATATTTGGGCTGGCGTTCTTCATTCGGTGCGATTACGATTATGGGTATGATCTCACTAATCGGTATCTTTTTCTTAATTCCGAAGATTGAGCAGTCTGGACCTTCGAGTCTTGCCAAAGAATTCCGTAGTCTAATCAATCCACAAGTGCTGCTTATTTTATTCACCGGTGCTTTTGGCTGTGGTAGTATGTTTACTGTCTTTACATACATTACCCCTTTACTCACAGATGTGAGCGGATTTCAAGAACATAGTGTAACATGGATTCTGGTGATGTTCGGTGTAGGTGTAACGTTAGGTAATATTATAGGCGGTAGGTTAGCAGATTGGAAGCTAATGCCTTCTCTGATTGCGACGTTTACTATTCTTGTGATCTTATTGGTTATTCTATCAAGCGTACTTCACAATCAGATTTTAACGTTAGTATTTGTTTTTCTCTGGGGTGCAGCCGCATTCGGGATTATGCCCGGTATCCAGATTCGCATTATGAATCTGGCTCATGAAGCACCAAGACTTGCAGCGACTTCCAGTCACTCTGCACTGAATTTGGGAAATGCAGGTGGTGCTTTTCTCGGTGGTGTGGTGATTACACATCTTGGATTGCCTTATGTACCGCTGATCGGTGGTGCTGTAGCTGTAGTTGGCATTTTGGGATCGATTCTTAGTTATTATCTTGTTGAAAAAAGAGCTAGCACCAAAACAATATAACAAAAAAAGCCGTTCGGTTGATCTTAATGATCTACCTGACGGCTTTTATTTTATACTTTGATACTTTTATGATTGATTTGTAGTGATTGCGGAGTAGATGTTATTGGTTTGACAGCTACTTTACTTACAGATACAGCTAATGTGGATGTACGTTTGATCGGCAATAAGTGACGTACTTGCCATGTTGTTGTCATCGTCCATGTGATCACTTTACCTGCAATCCATACCGCCAAAACGGTATATATGGTTTCTTTGAGCGGTAAATAGAACAGACAGATTAACAATACAATCGCATCACTTGCAAAAAATACATTACCGATTTTCCAACCGCTCCAATCACTGATCAATTTGGACAACACATCATCGCCTCCGGTCGCCCCACCATATCGTAGAACGATTCCTGCTCCTAGACCGGTTAACAACCCAGATAATACAGCGGCTGCTAGCAGGTTACCGTGCAGGTCCACCACAAACAACGATAATTGCTCAAATAATGAGTAAAATAGTGAAAACGATAGTGCTCCAATCAGTGTAAATAACATAAATCGGCGGCCTTTCAACCACCATGCAAGTAATATCACTGGTATATCCAGCAGTAAAGCTGTCCAAGCTGGTGACCATCCAAATGCATATTTTCCTAATAAGGCTAATCCTACAAATCCGCCTTCTGATAATTGATTCTGAACATTAATGTGATAATAAGCAAACGCTAAAATCAAAGTTCCAAGCAGTATTATGGCAATCTGCCTTAATACTGTTTTATCCATTTGTTTTCTCCTCATACAAGCTCCCTCTATTTCTCGTAAGTTTGATCGATATCGACCGACTCTTACGTGAGGCAAACTTGGAGGACTTTGTCCTTCGCATACATGATTCCCTCTTCCGTTCGAGTTGGTCTATAGTGACTTGTTCTCTACGGAAGAGCTAAGTATAAGAGAGATCATAACGTTTCCAAACCGTCCTTTGGGGAAGTATCCTTCGGGGACCCATGGTATCCTGATCCTTTCGTTAATAGATTCTAAAGCTAAATTAATTATACCACAGGAACAGCAATGCTAAACAGCTTGCTTGTGTAAAGATTTTCTTGGAATGTATATTCTGTGTTAAAAGAGAAAATGTTCGCGTTCTACTTCAAAGTGAATATACATTTCCATTTGCAATTTTAAACGTTCGTAACTTTCAATAATACTGAATTGTTCATCCCGATTAAATCGTTTCTTGATAGATTTGAATATCGAATCGTCTATGTCCTCATTACTACTTGAATAGAACAATGTATATAAAGATTCTATCTTCTCATGATTAGAATTCGTAAATTTAATATTTTTGAAGAAATAATTTAATTTGCAAGTTAGTAGAAAGTATAGAACATCTAACCGATATTCTAATTCACGATCGGATTCAATTTCCACCAAAAATTGCTTCATATCGCTAATCAATTCTTCAAATGTCAAACTAACATATCCCATTGCTTGATATGTCCATATTCCTGTGCCTGTACCCATATCATGAGCTTGCCAGTTAGAGCTCCAAATAATATTCTTTATTTTTTCTTTCTGTTTCTGTCCATATAAAGCAATTCCTAAAATCAATCCTGCATTACTATCAATCGAAGCATATTGATCTCCCCATTCATACAAACGCTCTGCAAAAGTATCGTCATATAAACGGAAACTAAGTATAGGTAAAAATTCATCAAATAGAGGTTGATTAATCAATTGTTCTAATCTATCTTTTAATTCTTGCTGATATTTCTCAACAGATAAATGAACTAATCCAAGACAAGCTAGCTTGCATGTAGTCCACTTTAGCGCATACTTTATTAATACAGGTATAGCTTCCGTTACTCCCATATAGCCCAAAGCATGTAATACTTCATAAGGCACTTCTTCTGTCAGATCATTATCTACAATAGAAAATTCGTATAATGCTTGGGCTAGATTGCTATCACCTAATCTCATAATAGGTTCTAGTAATTGTTGCTTATCATAATGTAAAGGATCTTGTATAAAAACATTATATAATGCTTTTGCATCTTCTTGATTTCCGTAACGAATAATTGTACCTATGTATCCTTGAAATTTCTCATAATTAATATCTTGTTTGGACTTTAATTCATTTATAAATTTCTGTGTAATGTTAAGCATGTACTTTTTTCCTCCATTAATTTTATGATAAAAAAGTGATTATTATGTTTATAGCTATTTCTTACTGAATCTGCATAGATAGTACAAAAAAGCCTACACTATATTGATATGCAGGCTTTAAAAATAATTATTTTTTGACGGTAGGCTTCTGGTGATTAGCCAGTTTCTTTTTACCATTCATTAAAATGAATTTGCGCTCCCATAGACGTTCAGCACGCATTGCGACTTTGAACCATTTGAGAGAAGCACAACGTTTGTCTGCGGATACAGCGAGTCCCCAATGAATCACTCTTGTTAAAATAGGAGAGACTTTGGTCATATCACGCAGAGGTTCTAACGTATCATGGAACAAACGCTTCGGCACATCGATAGGTGCTTTGCCCTGACAGCAAAAATACATCGTAGCCGCTAAACTATAAATATCAGATACTGGACCTTGCACCGAACGACCCGAATAAAATTCAATCGGTGAGTATCCTGCTGTCGTAAGGATCGTATGCGTCTTTTCTTGATAACGTACAGCCGAACCAAAATCAAGCAACTTGGTCTGTCCATCTTCCCCAATCAAAATATTACTTGGACGAATATCACGATGAATATAACCGAGACTGTGTATGTATTCTAGAGCACGAATAACCAGACCAAGCCGTTCTAACAAAAAGTCGTTAGTGATTTCTGTAGGATGTTCTTCAATAAATTGATCCAATGTCATACCTTTGCAATACTCTGTCACTAAATAAGCCGTACCATTTTCTTCAAAATACTGCACATAACGCACAATCCCTTGATGATCAATCTGACTTAGAATCTCAGCTTCAGATCGAAACGTTTCTAGCATTTCTCTATATTTAGAACCCAGCCCTGGTTCATGACAATCAATATTTCGACGATCTCTTTTACGTTGTACCACTGCACTTGGAAAAAATTCTTTTACCACATGAAGTGTACCCTGCTCGATATGCCTTGCTACATAGACGATAGATAGTTCACTAACCGATAATGTCCTGCGAATCTGATATGTATTCGCAAGTGTATGGTTTCGGGCAAGGGCCGGATTGACTATTATTTTATTCATTCTACACCCCTTCGCACCTTCCCACAGCATAGCGGTTCCCCCATGTATGCGCCCTGCCGGTGAAGAATATGGATAACAGTCATAGATATGGCTGTCTACACAGACATTTTAGCATGAAACTTAACAAATGTGAGCAATTTCTCTGACAAATTTCACTTATTTCAGCAAATACTCTGGTTTTTTTGCATAATCCCAGAATATTTGCTGTTTTGCTGACTAATATCAACATTTATTTATAGTATCTCCCAATTTATAAACGTTATCAACGTTACTCCAGCATACCCAAATCAAGCTTCATCTTACATCGGTTACGCACGTTCAGATAACCAATCACTATCACGCATAATCTGAATAGCACTTTCAGCAATTTCAGCAACTCGCGAATCAGGATCATGACTAGCCGTATAGACTAACATCTTCTCGAACTCTTGCCATCCGATAAAGCTGGTAGCAAATACAGCCGATTGACGTACACGTACATCCGGATCACGAAGATATAATTCAAAAATGTGCAATACTTCAGCAGACGGTTCTCCGTAAGAAGCAATACCAAGACGACAAATCGCATCAATTTTCTGATCGACATGTTGATCATGCAGACAGCGATATACAATATCTTTACTTGAATATACAAGTCCACTTTGATATAAATCATAAGCTAATTGTTGGCAAGCAGGTCCTGAAATCAACAAATATGGAATACTGGTAGATTGATCGTTAATTAAATGAACAAGTGTCGACTGGTCTTCCATCACAAATGTAAAATATTCTGCTGTCGCATACTCAGTGGTATCTTGTTTGATGTCTAGCTTAGCTATATACGGTAAATTTGATAACGCTTCCAATATATGAAGAAAAAGTAGATTAGGTTTGGTACATAAACGAATATCTTTCATACGAATACCTCCTCCTTTACATAATGGGATAGAGTTAGTCTTACTTAAAGTATAACGATATCCACCTACAAACGAATCATTTTGCTAAAAAATGTAAGAAAAAGTAATATAGAAACAGCTTCCCTTAGTGTATAAGAGAAGCTGTTGATTTTTATAATATAGTTAGATTATGAATGAACTTTGCACGTATTCGCTTTTAGAATAATTAACTACGTGCTGTATGAGGTTTGGCAGTCCATTTTTTCTCGTCTGCTGTTTGTTTTTCTTCGCTTGCACCAGCTACTGGAGGTTTGATCCATAGTGCAATCAAGAAGGACACGATACACAACATACCGATAACGATAAATGTAGGTTTGAATCCACCCATCCAAGCGGCGATAAACGAACCTGCCAAAGCACCAATACCGAAACCTTGATATACGATACCATAGTTTTTACTGTGGTTTTTGAGTCCAAAGAAATCACTAACAATTGCAGGGAATACAGTAATATTACCACCGAAGCAGAAAGCAATTGCGGCTACTGCGGCAAAGAAAATACTATAGGTTAGCGGGATAAAGCTAAGGACTGCAACCGCAGCGGCTGTTACGATAAATGTACCGCAGATGACTTTCATACGTCCTACTTTATCAGACAAAGCTCCCAAAATAATACGTCCTGCTGTGTTGAAGATAGCGATCATAGCAACGGCATTTGCGGCTGTAGCTAGATCCAAGCCTGCTAATTGTACACCGATATCTTTGACAATGCCGATTAAGTATAACCCACTCATACAAGCTGTGAAGAACATAATAAATAGTAAGTATACTTGTTTTGTTTTGAGCATTTCTTTTACTGTGTAATCATGAGCAACAACTGTTGTTGGTTTGATTGCGGATGGCTGACTATCCCCTACACGTTGTTCTGCACCTTTAGCTTGTGGAGCAGTTGCACCATATACATTTGCTTCACGAATCAGACGAGAACCGATCACAATCATTAACAATACGATAATGCCCCAGTACAAGAACGTTGCCGATACACCGACAGAACCGATAAATGCGCCATTAATGTATTTGAAAATAAGACTTCCTGTTCCATATGCGCCGACAGATATCCCCGAGATCAATCCTTTACGTTCCGGGAACCATTTGATCAAATTAGAAAGTGAAGTGATATATGCTGTACCATCAGCAAATCCGACGATCACCCCTGCTAACATATACAGTAAAGGTAAAGAGGAAACTTGCGAACTAAGCATTAAGCCTAGACCAAGTACAATACCTGCTATACCGATCAGACGACGGATACCCCATTTTTCTTGTAATTTCCCAGCAAATAAAGTGGAAAATGCTAATGCAAAACTGGTAATCGAAAATGTAATCGCTACTGAACTTAGACCCCAACCGAATTTATCAACAAGAGGCTGGTTAAAAAGACTCCATGTATAAATCGTCCCCAGACCCATTTGTACAATAATTGTACCGAGTGCAATCAACCAACGATTGACTGGAGGTTTGGTAGATTGTAAGTTAGTTGTGCCTGCTTGATTGGATACGTTTTTCATGATTGATGTTCCTTTCCGTAAGGACCGCAAATTGTAGTGTTATATGGTTCGGAGAATTCTCTGTTTCCTATGACCAAATTATAACCCTACCTTTAATGTCACATTCCAAAAAAGGAATGAAATGCAGTATATACGGAATGAAATGCCTTTAGATACTCATGATCTGCCTGAACTCTTTGACCTTACTTCGGCTCACAGGAACTTCATAATCCAGATCATGTAAACGCAGTAAATAAGTGTTATTAAACCACGGTACAATTTCACGGATTTTGGTAATATTAACGATATATGAACGATGACAACGGAAAAAATATTCGTCTGGCAACGTATTTTGAAATTCTGAAATGCTGGATGTCACTGTATATTCGGCTCGCTTGGTAAATACATTGGTTACTTTCTCACTAGCAGATGCATAATAGACATCATCTACAGGGATCACCTGAATTTTATCATTTTTCCATAAGCTGATTTTGCCTTGAAGCACATGAGAATGATGCGGCACATGAGTGGTACTTGCTGTTGTTGATTGTCCCAACAATGGTTCTGCTTTATGCGCATCATAATCTTCTGAAGAGTGATCGGCTGGTTCTTTGTCGATCGGCTGTGAGAATATCGGCTGTGCACCATGATCACGTTCATACGTACTTTCCAACTTGCGTAGCATCGAAGTCATACGTGATTCACTATACGGCTTCAAAATATAATCAAAAGCTTCAATTTCAAAAGCTTCTGCCGCATGTTCTTTGTATGCTGTAATAAAAATAATATACGGCTTACGTGAAAATTTGCTAATCGTATGTGCCAAAAACACCCCGTCTAACGAAGGGATATTAATATCTAAAAAAATAGCATCGACTTCATGATCCTGTACATATTTCAATACATCCATTCCATCGTCAAAACTACCTACAATCTCGATCTGACTATACGTGCGAATATAATATTCTAATTCTTGTCTTGCCAGAAATTCATCTTCCACTACGATTGCTTTCATGATAGCTCCTTTTTCACTTTAAACTGAATACGTGTGCCTCGTTCCAGACGCTGGATCTGTAATCCTTCACCATAAATTAATTTAACCCGTTGATGCACATTAGACAATCCGATTCGATTTTCAGGCATTTTACCATTATAGACATTTTGAATAATTTCTGGATCGATACCTGCTCCTGTATCTTCAACACTAATCAGCACTTGATCACCGTGATCTTTTACAGATAAGGTCACTGTACCGGAACCCTTCCCTTTCAAAATACCATGAACTATCGCATTTTCAACTAATGGCTGAATAATAAGACTAGGAATTTTCACTTCTACTTCTTCATCCACGTCATAGATTACAGTCAATTTATTACCGAATCGTGCTTTTTCGATCTCTACATAATTGACCACTTGACCCAGTTCTTTGTTAATATCGATTAATTGGTCACTCCATTCCAGACTATGACGAAGATAACCGGAAAGGTTAATAATCATCTCGCGTGCATAATTCGGATCAATACGAATAGAGGAAGCAATCGCATTCAGCGCATTAAACAGAAAATGAGGATTAATACTGGTCTGTAACGCTTTAATTTCTGCTTTATTTGCCATTTCTTTCATCTGTTCAATTCGGGATACTTCCATCAATGTTGAAATAATCTGTGACAGACCGACAGCTAAAGTTTGTAAAGAATACGTGATTTTATGCGCTTTACGATAATAGATTTTGAGCGCACCGGTGACGACTCCTTTTTCAGTTAAAGGAATAATAATTAACGATTGGATATTAGGCACTTTACCTTCTGCATCGTTGTTGCTGATCATAATCTCGCCACTGCGAATCGTCTGCTTGGTCGCATCGGTTATAATTTCATGTCCAATATTATAATGATCTTCACCAAGCCCTACATAAGCTAAGATCAGCTTTGTATCGGTTATAGCTACCGCATCTGCTTGAATATCTTCTTTGATAATACCGCATATTTTGCGTAAAGATTCACTGTTTATCGATCGGAAATAAGGAAGCGTTTTGTTCGCAATATCAAGGGCTAATTTGGCTTGCCTTGCTGCTATATTTTCTTTTTCCCCTTCGACTCCTTGTACAAATAACACAATTAACCCTACACTCACCTGACCGAGGATCATCGGCAAAGCAATAATCGATACAATTTCTCTACCCAATTGAGCAGGTTCTGCCATCACTAGAATCAAAAACATGGTTAACGCTTCGCAAAACATACCTGCGATAATTCCGATAATCCAGCGTCGATTGCGTTTTATTTTTTTGTGAATATAACCTGAGACAATGCCTGCAATAATACTGGTAATGAGGCAGGGTAACGAAGTCACTCCATCAATATCAATCAAATAGCGATGAAGCCCTGACACTACACCCGTCACTATACCTACAGGCCAACCAAAAAGGATACCACCTGCCATCACAGCTATAATACGTACATTGACCAATGATCCTTCGACGTTAATACCGGTATAGGTTCCAAATACAGCAAAACCGCTAAAAATAATCGAAATAATCAGCAAATCTTTTTTAAATAAAATATCTTTCTGGAAAATCTGTCTAAAATGAGATAGACGGGTCAAAAAATATAAACAGATCAACAGCAAAGCTGCTCGTTCAAACAGTTGTAATAAAATAATCACAGTCACGTTATGGGTAAGCATCTGTTCCTCCAATATCAATTTCACAAAGTATAAGCTAGATCATATGTTCATTTACTACATCTTTTCTAGTGTACACTATTTTTTGACTATGGATTGTGACACCTTTCAAAATAAACCCAATCACTCTGCTAATCACAGAATCATTGGGTTTAGATTGAAATATATTAGAGAGTACAGTTAACCAAGCACAACACGATCATCTGCCATTTTAGTTCCGCTAATCTGTTCGAATTCAGACATTAGTCGTTCGATCGTAAGATCCTTTTTGCGTTCTTCATCAATATCCAAAATAATTTTACCTTTATCCATCATAATCAGACGATTACCAAGACGGATAGCTTGCTCCATATTATGAGTAACCATCAATGTGGTTAGATTCATATCACGCACAATTTCTTTGGTGAGTGAAGTAATCAAATCTGCACGTGCAGGATCAAGCGCTGCTGTATGTTCATCAAGTAGCAGAATCTGTGGACGGGTAAATGTCGCCATCAATAGACTGAGCGCCTGACGTTCTCCACCGGATAACATTCCTACTTTGGCGCGTAATCGATTTTCCAGTCCAATCCCCAGACGTGATAATTCCTGCTTGAATAGATTCCGTCTTGCAGAAGTCACTCCAAAAGCAAAGCCACGATTTTTGCCACGACGATAAGCCATTGCTAGATTTTCTTCAATCGACATATGAGGAGCGGTTCCAGCCATAGGATCTTGAAAGACACGTCCGATCCAGCGACTACGCTGATATTCTGCTAAATGCCCTACAGATTGCCCTTCGATCTTCACCAGACCTGTATCTGGTTTTATTACCCCGGAAATAATATTCATCAGAGTTGATTTGCCAGCACCATTACTACCAATGACCGTTACAAAATCACCAGGGTTCAAATGAAGCTGAATTCCTATTAAAGCAATTTTTTCATCGACTGTACCAGGGTTGAACAATTTAGATACATTTTCGATATGTAGCATTACTGTTCACCTCCGGTTGGTTTGGAATAAGGAGTGGTCTGTATATTGCTTAGTAATTCTGCAGAACGCTTTTTAGCTAATCCTTTTTGCTTCACTTTACTGCGAATAGCCGGGAATACAAGCGCAATAATAACGATAACCGCAGTGATTAATTTGAGATCAGATGCTTCAAACCATTCAATTCGTAGAGCGGCTGTAACCACAATCCGGTACACAATCGAACCTAAAATAACAGCTAAAGTAGCTCTGAATACTGTTTTGGCACCAAATATCGCTTCACCTATAATAACAGAAGCAAGTCCGATCACAATCATCCCGATTCCTGAAGTTGCATCTGCAAAGGTAGACGTCTGAGCAACAAAAGCGCCTGATAAAGCGACCAGACCATTGGACAGACTCACACCAATAATAGTAGTAGTGTCAGTATTCGCTCCCAGACTACGAATCATCTGCTTATTGTCGCCAGTCGCTCGCAATGCTAATCCCATATCGGTACGCAAAAAAGCATCTAATAACAATTTGCATACGATCACAATTATCAACATTAGTGCAATCGGAGAAATATGATCAAATACCATGGCATTGCCAAAAATAGATACGTTAGGACTTCCCAAAATCCGCAAGTTGATCGAATACAATGCAATCATCATCAAAATCCCGGATAACAATCCATTAATTTTGCCTTTCGTATGCAGTAAGCCTGTACATGCTCCTGCTGCCAGCCCTCCTGCAAAAGCACCCAAACAGGCAAGCCATGGGGAATATCCATGCACAATCATAACGGCTGTAATTGCACTACCTGTTGTAAAACTTCCATCTACGGTCAAATCAGGAAAATCCAAAATGCGAAATGTAATATATACTCCTAATGCGAGCAACGCATACAACAACCCTAGTTGTAACGATCCCTCGCCTATTTTCATAAATAAGTCCATAAAATAAGCTCGCCCCTTTCTTCTTCATGCTGCCTATTGCTAATCGCTGTTGGTTACGCTTATCTTATCCAACATCATGTACCAAAATAGGATGAACTCCAAAGAAGCTCATCCCATTTTGCATGATCTTATTTGCTTTTAACGACTGGTGCAATAGGGTCATACGATATGATCTTATAGCTTTATTTTATTGTGTTAGCATCTAAAATCACTGTTTTATCTTTTTATTGAATCAAATTATTCTCTGGATCTTTTACTTTGGCTTTCATTTCATCGGTCACTTTGATTCCCTGAGCTTCTGCGGCTTTGAGATTTAAGATCAAATCTAATTTTTCTTGCATCGCTACAGGTAAGTCACCTACATTTTTGCCATTTTTCAATACATCGACAGCCATTTGCCCTACTTGATAACCATGATCATAATATTTAAAGCCTACTGTAGCAAAAGCGCCTTTTTCTACAGTATCCCGATCACTTGAAAAGAAAGGCATTTTGTTCTCATTCGCTAATTGAATAATTGTATCAACAGCACTTACGACCGAATTATCCAGCGTAATATAAAAAGCATCTGCACGACCGACTAACGATTGTGCTGCTTGTTGAACTTCAGAAGTATTTGTTACTGCTGCTTTGATTAATGTAATACCATGTTTTTTGAAAGCTTCTTCTGCACGCTGTGCCATAATAACCGCATTCGGTTCACCTTCATTGATGACCAGACCAATCGTTTTGATATCAGGAAATTCTGTACCGATAAAGTCAGCTAATTCTGTGATCGCTTCTGGGTTGGTATCCGATGCTCCAGATACATTTCCACCTGGCTTTTGTAGATCACTTACGATTTTGGCGCTTAATGGATCAGTAACTGCTGCAAATAAAACCGGTGTATCTTTCACCTGACTTACTACTGCTTGCGCTGAAGGAGTAGCAATCGCCAATACCAGATCATTGTCACTTTGCGATAATGTCTGTGCAATAGATAAGTTATTGGTAGAATCACCTTGTGCATTTTTATAATCAACTGTTAAATTTTGACCTTCTACAATCCCTGCATCTTTTAAAGCTGCTAGAAAACCTTCACGTGTCTCATCCAAAGACGGATGCTCTACAATTTGTGAGATACCGATTTTGTACGATTTGCTATCTGTGCTACCTGTGTCTCCTGAAGAAGCACCTTCATTTGCATTACTGCTACACCCTACTGCTGTCAACATCATCATTACCATACTTAGAGGTAAAATCCATTTCTGCTTCAAATTCATTGACGTGTAACCCCTCTCATCTCTAGTCTTAAGCTGTATATGTTCAGTAAACTGAACTGCATCATTCAAACTACAATGCCGTTTGAATGCGTTGCAACTTTACTTAATGAAAGTAAGAGTATAAAAAAAGGAATTTTTTTATACTTCACATTCGGTGAAATATTCTTAGCGTATTTTAATTTACTTTTAAGAGTATTCTCATCTACATCGATTATGCTAAGTGGGTATCCTCAACGTAAAGCATCAATTGAGAAAGGTGGAGAGCCTGAATGGATATGAAAAAAATCGTAGCGACCAGTTCGATAGCAATGGCGCTAGCTATCAGTGGAACAGCAATCATTAGTCCACAAGCTCATGCATCAACGATTAGCAAAATCATTCCTAGTCGACTGGAACGTACTATTGCTACTCCGTTATCCGATAATCAGACTCCAAAGCGTGATATGCAACAGCTTATTCAAGAACAATATAAACCATCGGTTTCGATCACTTCATCGGCTCCAAATAGTCTGCTATCTACTCATTCATTATGGAGTATAGGCAACTTATTCGATGAAATAGCCAGTCTACTTGGAATGACAAATCATGAACTGAAGCAACATTTGCAGGATGGAGATACGATTGCTCAAATCGCTGAGCATCAAGGTATGGAACAAACAAAAATTGCTGATGTGTTGATCACTAACATAAGTATCATCTGGCAGCAACAACGAGCTGCTGGTCAAATTACACAATCTCAATATGAACAATATAGGGTAGAGGCTGAAAATCAAGCACAGAGGATCATTAACAGTGCTATGTAAGAATATAAGTGATAGGGAAAATGTATATTGAATCTATATTAAAGCGCTGGACTATGGGAAGTCAATCTATAATTAGATATACATGTGTAAAAAAATCATTTGCTACCAAAGCGCTTGTTTATCCACTTTTTTCATATGTATGTTATAACGTATACTCAAAAGGAGAGCACGATAATCGTACTCTCCTTTTGTTTGTGATGTTTTGCTATGATCTAGATTTAATCCATTAACTCACCTTGAAAAACTTGCTGTTTTTCAAGATAATCCCGTAAAGTAGCATATTCTGGTGAAGTCCAGAAAAATTCATTACTCACTAATTTTACAGCATCTACACGAGCAATCTCTAACACTTCGTAATCGCTCATCATATCCGCTACTTTGAACTCTGGCAGTCCACTTTGCTTAGTACCGAAAAACTCACCAGGTCCTCGAATTTCTAGATCGCGCCGGGAAACTTCAAATCCGTCTTCAGTCTCAGTCATGGCACGCATTCGTTCTTGCCCTGTTTCCGATTTGGGATCGGCTATCAATATACAGAACGAAGCATGTTCTCCCCGACCGACACGTCCACGTAGCTGATGAAGTTGTGATAATCCAAAACGATCTGCATCCATAATGATCATCAGTGTCGCATTCGGAACATCGACACCTACTTCTACAACTGTTGTAGACACTAACAATTGAATATCATTACTGTAGAAATGACGCATCGTTTCTTCTTTTTCTGCTGCACTCATACGTCCGTGTAACAGTCCTACTTTGTAATTCGGAAAATCTTGATCCATCTGTATATATAGATCAATCGCATTCTGCACATCCAATTTATCGGATTCTTCAATCAGTGGACAGATTAGATAAGCTTGTCGTCCTTGATCAATTTCACGAGCGATAAATCCTTTGACACGATCCATCATATTATGTTTTACCCAGTACGTATTGATCGGCTTGCGCCCTTTAGGACGTTCGGCAATCGTCGACACATCCATATCTCCGAAAGCAGTAATTGCCAGTGTCCGCGGAATAGGTGTAGCTGTCATCGTTAGTACATCAGGATCAAAACCTTTACGTCTTAAAATACTTCGCTGATTCACACCAAAGCGATGCTGCTCATCGGTGACAACCACCCCTAAACTGCGAAAATACACTTCATCTTGAATCAAAGCATGAGTACCGACCAAAATATCGATCATCCCCATTTGCAGTGAAGCCAGCAGATCCTTCCGCTTGCGTCCAGTGACACTAC
Organism: Paenibacillus sp. KACC 21273; assembly: GCF_028736095.1. Classification (NCBI taxonomy): domain Bacteria; kingdom Bacillati; phylum Bacillota; class Bacilli; order Caryophanales; family Paenibacillaceae; genus Paenibacillus; species Paenibacillus sp. KACC 21273. The sequence goes on along the minus strand of NZ_CP117876.1, from coordinate 1,828,083 downwards.
TGGTTAACATCCCTACAGTTATCCCAAATGGCTCAAACATACGCTGGAGCGAACGCATATGCTGTTCTGCAAGGATCTCGGTCGGAACCATCAATGCGCCTTGATGACCAGAACGTACGGTTGCAAATAAAGCGATGGCGGCAATGACGGTTTTACCTGAACCTACATCGCCTTGAAGCAGACGATTCATACTATAAGGTGCACGCATATCTTTCAGAATTTCCAATTCAACCTGTTTCTGTGCATCGGTTAATTCAAAAGGCAAGCTACGAACAAATTCCCGAATCGTTGCGTTATCTGTCGTATGCACAATCCCACCATTTCGCTTACGGTTAATATTGCGATACGCTTGTAATTTTAATTGAAATAGAAATAACTCTTCATAGACCATCCGGCGACGTGCTTGCTTACCTTCATCGGTATCACCCGGTTGATGCAAATGACGAATCGCTTGTTTGCGTGATACAAGCTTATAACGTTGCATAATCTCTTGTGGCAAAATCTCAGGAATCATTTCGCCATATTGATCCAAAGCTTTGCCTATCGTTTTGCGCATCCAGCCTTGTGTAATATTGCCTCCTACCGAATAGACCGGTTGAAGACTACCGCTACGCTGTGTACCTTTATCGGGAAATTCGGAATCAAGTACAGTCATTTGTGAACGACGTTGATCCCATTTTCCAGTGAGTATAATTTCACGACCTGATGTTAATTGTTCTTTTAGATAATGACGGTTAAACCATGTGGCTGTTACCATCCAATCATCGACCATCATTTTACAGGTTAGACGTGACTTTTTGCCATATCGTTGTAATACAGGTAGACCTACAATTTTGGCTTGTACCGTAATTTTTTCTCCATCTTTCACTTCTATCAGTGACCGCAGACGGTAATCTTCATATCGAAAAGGAAAATACTCCAGTAAATCAAGTATCGTATAGACGCCAAAGGCGTGAAGCTCTCCTTCTTTGAGAGCACTCACGCCGTTCACTTGCCGAACTGTAATCTGTTCTAGACTGATATTCATGTTCATCCCTCGTTTATGGCTGATCCGGCCACGCGAAGATTCCAAGTGTACGCGCTCCTGTATGGCTTCCCACTACAGATCCGATGTCTGGTAGCACCAGCTCACCAATCTCATAATGTTCTTTGAACAACGCTAACAGTGGCTCGGTAGACTGTGGATCAGCTGTATGTCCCAAAGCTAGATTGATTTTATCTACTTTTAATTCTTGACGCATCATTTCTACGATACGTGCCATTGCTTTTTTCTGACCTCTTACTTTTTCAACAGCATAGATTTGACCTTGTTCATCAATCGATAAGATAGGCTTTACATTCAGTAATGTTCCGAGAACTGCTGATGCTCGTCCAATCCGTCCACCTTTACGCAGATTTTCCAGATCATCTACGATAAAGTACAATGAACGACTTTTCAAAATATGTTCTACACCGTCTATAATCTCATTGACTGTTTTTCCTTGCTGAGCCAGTCTAGCTGCTTGTACCACAGCCATTCCAAACCCGTACGAAGCCGACTTGGAATCCAGTATCGTAATATGATCATCTTGATCGATCATCGATTTGCCGATTAATGCTGACTGATACGTCCCGCTAAGTCCTGATGATAAATGGATAGATACGATCGAAGCATCAGGATATTGCTCATGAATAGATTGGTACGCTTCTGCAAATTTGGCAGGAGCCGGTTGTGATGTAGTCGGCAATACAGATACAGACACCAGACGACGGTAAAATTCATTTGCCTGAATATCTACACCATCTTCAAACGTTTCTTCACCGAAAAACAAACTTAACGGGATAATCCGTATACCATACTGTTCTGCTAGAGCAGCTGGAATATCTGCTGTACTATCAGTGACGATTATCGTATGTGCCATCGTTTCTCCCTCCTATCGTTCCTATTCTCAAGATTCCACCGAGAATAAATAATGGTATACCGGTTGACCACCTTCATGCATCTCAATCTCTGCATCAGGATAGGTCTCTTCAAGCCAGCTCATCAGAGCAGTCGTGTCTTGATCATCTGCATCGTTACCAACCAATACAGTAACTACTTCTTGTCCTTCTTCAATCATTTTGGACAATAGTTGCTGACAGGTCGTAAGCATCAGATCACTAGCAGCTACAATTTTGGAATTATAAATTCCGATATATTGTCCTTCTTTGATATTCATATCTTCAATCACTGTATCACGTACAGCATTGGTTACCTGACCAGACTTCACATGTTGCAAAGCTTCATTCATATTGCTCTGATTCACACTGACCTCTTCATCTTCTTGAAAAGCAAACGCAGCCGCTATACCTTGTGGAATACTTTTACTTGGAATAACCGTGATCTGATGCGTTTCTTCTAATAAGTCTTTGGCTTGTTGAGCCGCCAGTACAATATTAGAGTTGTTCGGTAAAATAAAGATATGATCTGCGGACATACTTTCGACCGCTTTTACAAAGTCTTCTGTACTTGGATTCATCGTCTGTCCACCGGATAAGATAACATCTACACCTAGACTTTTGAAAATATCAGAAATACCATCACCTGACGATACCGCTATAAATCCATAAGGTGCTACTTCTTCCGCAGGCGGTGTCGCTGTTTCTTGTGCAGTTAAAGGTTGGGTTGGCATTTCCGCAAATACATCTGGAGACGGAGCAATATCTAACCCTGCTGACAATAGATCACGATGTTGCTCACGCATATTCAAAATATGAATCTGTGTAATTTCACCATAACGTAATGCTAGATTCAATACTTCACCAGGCGCTTTGGAATGCACATGTACTTTGACTACTTCATCATCTGCAATCACAATAATCGAATCTCCATTGATTGAAAGTTCCTGACGGAATGCTTCTTCATGAAAAGGAGCATTTTTGATATCACCAATCTGACGATTGATAAAAAACTCCATATCGTACAAAAACTCGATATCTTCAGTTTCGATGCGTGATTGAGCAGAATGATCGTGAGTGGATAGATGTGCATCTGTAGTCGTCGCTAATCCTTTTGCTTTATCTAAAGCGACACTCGAACCATGTATAGGCACACTTTCTCCGATATTTGCATAGATATCTGCTTGATCTTGATTAACTTCATAACCGTTTTGCAAATAATTGTAGAATCCTTCATAGATATAGACTAATCCTTGTCCACCTGAATCGACAACGCCTACTTGCTTTAGGATTGGTAACATTTCTTGCGTCTGTGCTAATGTTTCTTGAGCACGTTTAAGTACTTCGCCCATCAACTCGGTAATATCAGTCGTGCGACGTGAATAATATAACGCATGCTTGGCTGCTTCTTTGGCAACAGTTAAGATTGTTCCTTCTACTGGCTTGACTACCGCTTTGTACGCAGATTCCACTCCGCTTTGAAGTGCTGCGGCAAATTGATTAGCATTTAATTCTTCATAAGAAGCTACAGAACGACTAAATCCGCGGAATAATTGTGATAATATAACGCCAGAATTACCGCGTGCGCCCATTAATAACCCTTTCGATAATACAGTTGCAGTGGAGCCTATTACTGCTGAATGATTACGTTTTAATTCAGTTACACCCGCAGTCATAGTCAAATTCATATTCGTTCCTGTGTCTCCATCAGGTACCGGAAACACATTGAGGGAATTGACGTGTTCTGCATGTTGTTGCAATCGCTCTGCTCCAGCAAGCACCATAGCGGTGAAATCAGTCCCATTTAAAAAACGCTTACTCAATGAAAATTCCCCTTCCTCATCATACCTATACATCCTGCCGGTTCATATTTCGGTCAGGATATTCATTTTTATTTGTAGTTAAGTTTGTCGAAAAGCAATATTTGTATTTCATATGGACTATAACAGACTAGCCTCTACAGATGCTACTCTATCCATTACCACCATACCTATAAATTAGAACCTTGTCCTTGTACCAAGTACCAAAAATAGGCGAGAAGGTATAAAGAATAGACGATTTCTTCTCAAGCCTTCTGAAATCATCAAGTTCATTCCCTTTAATATCCGACAAAAAGATACACGTCGAACTATTTTACATTGTACTATAACCTACCATAGAAATAAATAAAGTATTTGACACTGTTGACTATAGCCAAATCGTTATGCTAATATGGTAGAAGTGTTGTTTTCATGCAGTTTTTTTGGAAATAGGAGGTGTAACTATGGCTCGCAAATGTTATGTAACAGGTAAAAAACCTGGTAGTGGTAATACTGTTTCTCACGCTAATAACCGCAATCGTCGTACTTGGGGCGTGAACGTTCAAAAAGTTCGCATCTTGGTAGACGGTAAACCAAAACGCGTATATGTCAGCACCCGTGCTTTGAAATCCGGTAAAGTGACTCGCGTATAATTTACGGCTAATACATTAAGTATTATATGTAATGATGAAAAGCATCTCTAGCGATAGGGGTGTTTTTTTGATGTCTCGGTTTTCTTTGTCTTTTTACTATCACAATACAAGATTAACTTTATAGATACAAAAAACCAGTAATTCATATCTATACGATACGGATTACTGGTTTTTTTAGTATCAGATCAATAGCGATCTTAATGATAAATGCGGATGATTTAATTCAAGCTATCTCGAATACTTTGAATCGCTTTGGCACGATCAGGAGCTCCGAATATCGCACTTCCTGCTACCAATACGTCTGCACCTGCATCAACTACTAATTTGGCAGTTGTTGCTGAGATGCCTCCATCCACTTCGATATGAAAAGCAGTATGACCTTTTGCATTAGCCCAATCACGTAGTTGTTTTACTTTATCCACCATACGCGGGATAAACGCTTGTCCTCCGAATCCCGGGTTCACTGTCATAACAAGCACCATATCCAAATCATCCAATACTTCTGCAATCGCAGAGACTGGAGTTGCAGGATTCAAAGCTACCCCTGCTTTTACACCATGTTCTTTGATTAAATGAATGACACGATGTAAATGTACACATGCTTCTGCATGCACCGTAATCATATGTGCGCCTGCTTTTACAAAATCAGCGATATAATTCTCTGGATTTTCGATCATAAGATGCACATCTACAAATAATCCTGTATGTGGAGCAACAGCCTGTAATACAGGAGCACCAAATGTAATGTTAGGTACAAAGTGTCCATCCATAACATCAACATGTAACCAGTCTGCTCCACTGCGTTCGATTTCTGCGATTTCGGCACCTAATTTGGCAAAGTCAGCTGACAAGATCGAAGGCGCGATTTTGATAGAATTCATAGTTCAATACCTCCGTTTTTCATCTTTCATTTCTTGATAAAATAATTGATAGTGCTTATAGCGACTTTCTGCAATTTCACCGTTAGCCAAAGCTTCGGTTACTTTACAGCCCGGTTCATGCAAATGAGTACATCCACGGAACTTACAACCGTCCGAGTATTCATTGAACTCACGGAAACATGATCCCAGGTCTTCTAAGTCCACACCGAGCTGTGTAAAGTTCATTTGACTGAATCCCGGAGTATCTGCTACATAACCGCCACCATCAAGCTCAATGAGCTCGACATGGCGTGTCGTATGCCGTCCACGTCCTAGACGCATACTAATCTCGCTTGTATTGATTGTACTTCCCGGAATAATAGCATTCAGTAAAGAAGATTTACCCACACCGGATTGTCCTGCAAACATACTCAGTCGATTTGATAATTCGGCACGAATTGCTGCGGTACCAGAGCCATCTTCAGCACTGGTCAAAATTACTTTATAACCAATTTGTTCATATAGTTGACGTGCTTGCTCTACTTCAGTCAACGTTTGCGTATCTTCTGGATCGATTAGATCCATTTTGCTAAAACAAATCAAAGGTTCTAGATTCGCATCTTCTACATGAACAAGAAATTTATCTAATAAATGCAGACTCAAATCAGGTTCTTTGACCGAAAAAAGGAGCACAGCTTGCTCAATATTAGCTACAGGTGGACGAATCAACTCTGTTTTTCTAGGCAATATTTCTTCTACTGTGCCTTCTCCATTTTCTGTTAACGAATACAGTACTTGATCGCCAACTAATGGCGCAATTCCTTTTTTCTTAAGAATACCGCGTCCACGACACTGAACTGTTTTCCGGTGATCCCCGCCCGAGGCTATATCATCGACTTGTTGTTGCACATAATAATAGCCGCTTAAAGCTTTGACGATTAAGCCTTGTAGCATGTGATTCCGTCCCCTCATGGATAAAGCTTATTTCTTTTTTTGTTCATTAATTGGTAATCTTTTATGAATGATCAATACATTACGGTGTACTGGTCGTTCCACCATCTGTTGATCCTTCTTCTGTTGTCGGATCTGTCGGAGTAGTTCCATCTGTAGCTGGATCTGTTGGGGTAGTTCCTTGACCGTCTGTTGGTGGATCTACAGCAGGATCATCAGTTCCTGTTCCTGTGCCCGTATTTCCACTGTTATCGACCGGTGGAACTTCAACAGGAGCGTCTGGTTCGATAACGGTCTCCTGTACACTGCCTTGCTTCGCTTCATTGTATCCAATCGCATACGTATCAATAAATTCGCCATCACGATAGATCGATACTGCACCATCACGATTAGGTCCTAACACCATATTCACTTTTAGAGATTGACGTGAACTGATTGTTTTGGTTCCCCAATCTTTATTTTCACCAGTAGCATCAGTGTATTTGATATTGATTTTACTAGATTTGCCTGCTGTTGCTGGTGGAATAGATACAGAATACGTAAAGTCAAATGCTTCTGGTGGATATCCAGAACTCACCCAGAACGATACTTTACTTCCTTTACTTAATGAATTACCAGAAGCAGGATTTTGACGAGTTACTTTACCGCTAGCTACGGTATAACTTGTCTCTTGTCCTACATCTCCTACAGTAAATCCATTTGAAGATAATTTGGATTGAGCATCAGACTGACTCATCCCTGTGAGATCAGGTACAGAAGCCGTCGCTGTTCCTTTACTTACAGTTACAGTGACTGTTGTTGTTGCAGGATCAACATCTGCATTTGCACCAGGTGTCTGATCAAATACAGTTCCACTATCGACACTATCATTATTTTCATCGACACGTGTAATCTGATCTTCTTTAAATCCTTCTGCTAGCAACAATTTACGTGCATCTTCATACGTTTTGGCATTTAGATCAGGCATTTTGGATAATTCTTTTTCAGCGGTGACTGTAATATCAATAGAAGCTCCTTGTTTGACCATCGTTCCCGCGTCTTTACTCTGGGCGATAACGATACCAGCAGGCTGTCCTTCTTTGTATTCACTTGTTACTTGACCTCTAACTAATCCTTGCGCCTCTAGCATACTTTCAGCGCTAGCTTGCGTTTGGTTAACTATATTGGGTACAGCCACCTCGGCTACATCGAGAGTAGAACGTACATACATTGTTGCAAGACCCATCAATACCAATAGAATCACAACCGCCGATATCCAGATGGTTGGTTTTACCCATTTGCGCTGTTGCTTCGCAGGAGCAGAAGATCGTGACATTTCACGATCTGACTTACGATCATCATCTCCTACAGGAATCGAAGTCGGACGAATCGCTGATATGACGCGTGTCTGCTCTTCATCATCTATTGTTGGGAAATACACTTTCGTTTCACTACGACGTTCTGGTAACAGACACGTATCTAGATCTTGTAACATTTCATGAGCAGAATTGTATCGTTCTGAAGGGCTTTTACGCATCGACTTCAAAATGATATTTTCTACACTTTGCGGAATCAACGGATTGATTAACCGCGGTTCTTCGAATTCATCTTGTAAATGCTTAAGCGCTACACTAATCGGGCTTTCACCGAGAAAAGGAAGTCGCCCAGTCAGCATTTGATACAACACAATCCCGAGCGAATACAGATCAGACTTTTCACCGGTAGCTACACCTTTAGCATGTTCAGGTGAAAAATAATGCACTGAACCGACAACAGAACCTGTCTGTGTAATCGTGGTAGAAGTCACCGCACGAGCAATACCAAAATCAGTTACTTTCACCCGTCCATTACGACCGATCAAAATATTATGTGGCTTGATATCACGGTGAATAATCTGATTATGATGTGCATGATCAAGTGCATCGCAAATCTGAGAAGCAATTCGGATCGCTTCATCCACAGGCAAAGGAGCACGTTCTTTGATCACTTCATTCAAATTGTAACCTTGTACATATTCCATCACGATATAGTGAATATCGCCTTCTTGTCCAACATCATAGATGCTAACCACATTAGGATGTGATAAGGATGCCGCTGATTGAGCTTCCCGACGAAAACGGCGAATAAATTCTTCATCATATACAAATTGCTGGCGCAAAACTTTGATGGCAACATGACGATTAAGCAGCACATCACGCGCATTGTATACAAGCGCCATACCGCCGCCACCGATTTCCTCGATGACTTCATAACGGCCGCCTAGCGTATGTCCGATCATTGTTCCCACCCCTTCGTGCTCAACTCTGCCGTAGAGTCATCCATTTCGAATAGGGCAACAGTAATATTATCTTCGCCACCAGCTTCAAGTGCTAGAGCTACTAGATGCTTCGCACGTTCTTCAAGTGCAATACCTGCCAGAGCAACCGTTTCGATCTGTTGATTACCAATCATATTCGTTAATCCATCACTACATAGCAAAAGCACTTCACCGATTTTAAGCTGAATATCGTCTATTTCTACAACGACTTCTGCATCTGTACCCAGTGCACGTGTTAACACATTGCGACGAGGATGCACAGCTGCTTCTTCTTGAGTAATCTGATGATTTTTGAGCAATTCATTAACCAGTGTATGATCTTGCGTTAATAGACGTAATTCTTCTTCGCCTACCAAATAAGCGCGGCTATCACCGATATGACCGATAATGCCGCTATCACCGCGTAGCAATACAGCTACAACAGTCGTCCCCATATTGTGGTAACTGTCGTCCATTTGAGCAGTATGAAAAACAACATTATTCGCATGTAAAATCGCATCATGTAAAGCAGCACGACAAGCTTCTAGCGATAAGCCAGCTTCTAGCCCTTGCAGATCACCGATAATGGTCTGCACAGCCAGTTGACTTGCTGTATCGCCTGCACGATGTCCACCCATTCCATCTGCGACTATACCTAGTGTATATTCCTGTTGAATAGAACCGATCCATACTGAATCTTCATTCACTTGTCGAACGTGTCCCCTATCACTATGTTGCGCTGTTCTAATCAAATGTGATCACCTCGCAGTCGACTCCATGTGTTTCGCTCGTAGCTGTCCACAAGCAGCAGCGATATCGTGTCCTTGCTCACGACGAATCGTTACATTCACACCTTTGTCAGATAAAATACGCTGGAATTCAAAAATATCTTTGCGCGGGGTACGCACATAATCACGTTCTGGAACATAGTTAACAGGAATCAAATTGACATGACACATCATAGTTTTGAGAACATCTGCTAATTCTTCTGCATGTTCAGGCTGATCATTAACGCCACCAATCAACGCATATTCAAACGTAATCCGGCGACCGGTTTTGTTCAAATAATAACGAAGAGATTCCATCACATCATCAAAAGGAAAACGACGGTTAACCGGCATCAATTTAGAACGCAACTTATCGTTCGGTGCATGAATAGAAATCGCTAGGTTAATCTGTGTATCTTCATCTGCAAATTTATAAATATTCGGCACGATTCCACTTGTAGAAACAGTGATATGACGTTGCCCGATATTCAATCCTTTTTCATGAATCATAATCCGTAAAAAAGTCATTGTTGCTTCATAATTTTCAAACGGTTCACCGGAACCCATGATTACAATACTGCTTACACGCTCATTCGTTTCATCCAAAATCTTCTGTGCTTGAACAACCTGAGCCACAATCTCACCTGCTGTAAGATTACGTTTCAATCCGCCCAATGTAGATGCACAGAATGTACAACCGATACGGCAACCTACCTGTGTGGTTACACAGATACTATTTCCGTAGTTGTGACGCATAATAACAGTCTCGATCGCATGAGCATCATGCAGACCAAACAAAAATTTAACCGTACCATCTTTAGACTGCATTTTAGTAATCTCATCTAACATAACAAAAGAAAACTGGTCGTTTAGTTTAGCGCGAAGTTCCTTGGAAAGGTTAGTCATTTCCTCAAACGAAGTCACACGCTTCACATACAGCCAGTCAAAAATTTGTCCTGCGCGGAAAGCAGGCTCATTATTTTCCTTTGCCCAGTTCTGTAGATCTTCCAAAGCATAATCATATATAAAAGGTTTCATTACAATTATCACACCTATTCTCAAATTCTTTTCATTTTTTTGATACAATGGATCATATGACGGTCAACATTGAATTTCATCCTTACTATTCTAGCATAAAACAATCAAACCCTAAAGGGTCTGTTCATTAAGATATCGTTACTATTTGTTACTATATTTTTTATATCGGTTGATTATAGATTAGCATTTATTTCTAAACACAGCAAAAGTGGCTTTACTCAGGATAACTATACTCTCCATAAGTAACAAGCCACTTTTATCGTGTCTATTTAGAAGATCAGAATAAACTAGATTACATACTGATTTTACGTAGTGCAGCAATATAGAATCCATCCGAATGGAAATCTTGCGGTAAAATTTGAATCCCTGTTTGAGCATGATTCGTATTTACAGGTGCAAAAGGAACTAATTCAAACTGTTTATTTTGCTGTAAAAAAGATTCTACAATCGCTTCATTCTCACTACGTTCAATCGTACATGTACTGTACACCATAATGCCATTTGGCTTAAGTAATGTAGAAATATTCTGCAACAGTTGTTGTTGTAATTGTACGATTTCTTTGATATCTGCCATACTTTTATTCCATTTAAGATCAGGTTTACGGCGAATAACCCCTAGACCTGAACATGGAGCATCTAATAAGATTCGGTCAAAAGACTCGGCAGGATAACGTTCTGTTAATGTTAACGCATCCCCAACGGTTGTCTCAATAATAGATAGTTGCAATCGTTCTGCTTGATCATCCACTAACTGACGCTTATGTTCATGAATATCGTTAGCGACAATATGACCACTATTATTCATTTTTTCAGCTAGATGTACACTTTTGCCTCCTGGAGCGGCGCAACAATCCAATACATTCATACCAGATTCCGCTTGCACTGCTTCAGCAACGAGCATAGAACTTTCATCTTGTACTGAAATTAATCCGTCTTGATACCATGATGTTAATGCCATATTCCCGCCACCATGCACCAGAATACCATCTGGAGATAATGGAGAAATTTCTACATCATATCCTTCATTTTGCAGCAATTCCAACATTGCTGTACGAGAAGTGCGATGCGTATTCACACGAATACTTACCGATGGTGCTTCGTTATTCGAAATACAGATTTGTTCAGCGGTTGCTTCATCATATTGCTTGATCCAGCGTGCTACCATCCATTCAGGGAATGAGTGTTGCAATGCTATTCTTTTCGCAGGTGGCAAATCTTGAGGAATCACTAATTCTTCCCGGCGACGAATTACATTACGCAATACGCCATTTACCATACCTGATATGCCTTGATGTCCACGACGTTTCGCGATATTAACCGCTTCGTTTACCGCCGCATGAGCAGGAATACGATCAAGATAATAGATTTGATAAAAGCTAAACCGTAACAAATTACGTACCCACGGTTGAAGCTTATTTAAACCTTTCGCCACAAATTGCCCAAGAAAATAATCAATGGTATTCAGACGTGAAATGGTACCATAGACTAACTCTGTAGCCAGTCCAATATCTGCACGTTCTAGACGAATACGATTGAGCATTTGATTCAATACAAGATTACTATAAGAACCCTCTTCTTCCACTGCTGTTAATACTTCCAAAGCCACTTCACGAGCAGTAGTTGGACGAACCGATTTGCTTTTCGGATCAGACTTGGTCTTAGTGTTATTCGCTAACGGGCTATCTGCATTCGGTTGACGTTTGGATTTGTTGTTATGACTATTATTTTGATTATTCACCCGAGCACCGTACCTTTAGTCATTGACGTGCCGCGTACAAAGTCAGACGCTTGTAGTGCTTTTTTGCCCGCAGGTTGAATCTCTGTCAATGTAACTGTGCTATCGCCTGTACGAACAACAATACCTTCTGGCAATAATTCCAGAACTGTACCCGGTACAGCTTCTAGTGCTGCCCCTTTTAATGTAGCATCCGTCGTAGGCTTGCTTATTTTCCATACTTTGAATACTTCGCCATTCCATAATGTAAATCCACCGGAGAACGGCACAAGACCACGAACTTGATTGTATAATTCACGACTGGTTTTCGACCAATCCAATTGTTCATCTTCACGAGTCAAATTCGGAGCATAGGTGGATTCGTCATCATTTTGCGGTTCTGCTTCTACTTTACCTTCTAGCAGTCGTGGCAATTCTCGACGCAGAATCGTTGCTCCTGCTTCACTCATTTTGGCAAATAAAGTACCGGATGTATCTTCATCTGTAATCGGCACTTCGATCTTCGAGATCATATCTCCTGTATCTAGACCCTCTGCCATATACATAAGCGTAATGCCTGTTACCGTTTCACCATTGATAATACAACGCTGAATAGGTGCACCTCCGCGATATTTGGGCAACAATGATCCATGAATATTTACACAACCTAAGCGTGGTAGATCCAATACAGCTTTCGGTAAAATCTGACCAAAAGCCGCCGTAACGATCAAATCTGGCTTATACGCTGCAAGTTCAGCGATAGATTCAGGATTTCTCATCCGTTGCGGTTGAAGTACTGGAATACCATGTTCTACCGCTGCTGCTTTGACAGGAGTAGGTGTTAATACTTTTTTACGACCTTGAGGACGATCCGGTTGAGTCACGACACAGACTACATTCATGCCTTCTTCAATCAGAACATTTAAGCTATGCACAGCAAAATCGGGCGTTCCCATAAATGCAATGTTCACGATAGACTTATTCCCCTTCCTCGTCTAGCTTACGGTCATAGACACGTTCTGCAATATCGGTAAATAGTACACCGTTCAAGTGATCGATCTCATGCTGAAAAGCACGTGCTAATAGATCACGACCTGTAATTGTCACTTCTTCACCATTGCGATCTAATCCTTTGACCGTTACTTCCAAAGCACGACGAACTTGACCGTTAAGACCGGGAATACTAAGACAACCTTCTGAACCTAGTTGCTCGCCGTTACTTTCTATAATTTCAGGATTAATAAGTTCGATTAATCCATTATCATCGCCTACATCTACTACGATCAAACGTTTCAAAATACCGACTTGTGGCGCAGCAAGACCTACCCCGTCTGCATCGTACATTGTGTCTGCCATATCGGTTAACAACTTCTGTACATTCGGTGTAATTTTGGTCACTTCTTTTGCTTTTTTGTGAAGCACTTCATCCGGTTCCGTTACAATAATACGTATAGCCATTCTTTATCCCGTCCTTTATATTATCTCTCTACATGTACATTCGATCCTGTTACATTAATACTTGTGGATCTACATCAATACTGATTAATAACTCTTTATCACGTACACTATCTTGCAATTGTTCTGCCACATGCTCAGCAAGCTTGGCAACGTCCATATCTCCACGCCATTTTATCATACATTGGAATCGGTATCTATTTTTTAAGCGTGGTATTGGAGAAGCGACAGGACCTAATACATCCAATGCTTCATTTGAAAATCGTTCTAGACTACCTAACCAACCTAATTTAGAAGCTTGATCTTTAATCATCTGTGTATAATTTTCAGCGATACGTACTAATAAGGCTAATTTTTCATGTGAAAAAGTAATCAAGGCTAAGCGACAATAGGGTGGATACCCCAGTGTCTGACGATGCTTCAATTCTTCACGCACAAAAGACCCGTAATCGTGACGGCTCGCATGAATTACTGAATAATGCTCTGGATTATACGTCTGTACAATCACTTCACCCGGTAAATGATGACGACCTGCTCGTCCTGCTACCTGAGTCAGTAGTTGGAACGTTTTCTCAGCTGCGCGGAAATCAGGTAAATGTAGCGCTGAATCGGCTGCAATGACACCTACTAACGTAACATCTGGAAAATCCAATCCTTTGGCTACCATTTGTGTACCTAACAGTAAATCTGCTTTTTTATCGCGAAATTGATTTAATAATTTCTCATGTGATCCTTTTTGCGTGGTTGTATCAACATCCATTCGCACTACTCGAATACCGGGAAATAATTTCGCCAATTCTTCTTCGACACGCTGTGTTCCTGTGCCAAAATAACGAATATGTTCACTACCACATTCCGGACATATTTGCGGAGCAGGTTCAGCATGACCACAATAGTGACAACGTAGACTATTAGAACGCTGATGATAGGTGAGCGAGATATCACAATTTGGACATTCTGCGACATAACCGCACGTACGACACATCACAAATGTAGAATGTCCACGCCGATTAAGCAGTAAAACAATCTGTTGCTTTTTCTCTAGCCGATCTTCAATTGCTTGATGAAGAGGTCGACTGAACATCGAGCGATTGCCTTCTTTTAACTCTTCACGCATATCAATAATCTCTACGGCTGGAAGTTCGCTTCCAAGTGCCCGTCCATGAATTTCCAATAATGTTGGCATAAATTCATCATTCGCTTGCGATCGAGCTGCATAATAACTTTCCAGTGAAGGGGTAGCTGAACCTAGAATGACAACAGCATTATGCTGATGAGCACGATGAATCGCTACATCACGCGCATGATACTTGGGACTTTCTTCTTGCTTATATGACGTCTCATGCTCTTCATCCATAATAATTAAGCCTAGATTGGAAAAAGGAGCAAAGATCGCTGAACGCGCACCAATCGCGACTTGAGATTTACCTTCACGAATTTTGCGCCATTCATCATAACGTTCACCACTAGACAATCGGCTATGCATCACAGCTACACGATCACCAAAACGACCTTTAAACCGCTCAACCATCTGCGGAGTCAGTGCAATTTCAGGTACAAGCATAATCGCTTGTCGATCTTGTTCGATCACACGCTGAATACATTGCAAATACACTTCTGTTTTCCCACTACCTGTAATCCCATGAATTAAATACTCGCCTTGTTCACGTTTATTAATACGGCTGATAATCGAGTTATATACTTGCTGTTGTTCATCTGTGAGCGTAAATGGTGTACTCGGTGTAAAGTTGCGATCTTGATAAGGATCACGATACACTTCCATATCTATAATAGCGATATATCCTTTGTCCGCTAGAGCTTTCACTGTGCTGGCTGTGACGCCAAGCACTGTCATGATTTCTTTGAGTGGTACATCGCCACCGGTATCTGCAATATAAGTCAGTACTTCTTGCTGACGCTTGGCTTTGGCTGGAAATTCTTCGATAATAGTACGAATCTCATCTTCTGGCAAATGCAAAGAAACAGTTCGGACTGTTTTCTTTTGCACTTTATCGCGTATACTACGGCTTTCTAATAAAATGCCACGTTGCAACAACGATTTAATAATATGCGCTTGTTCGCCAAACCGACGACTTAACAATTCCATCCGCACTTCTTGTTGCTTTTGAATATGAGAGACAATCTGTTCTTCTTCGTCGGTTAATAATGACTCTGTAGCATCAAAAAGAGAATCTTCTCCCACCCAAGATTCACGTTCAGCGACTCGAATATACCGTTCTGCTTTTCCTTTCAAAGCCGCAGGTAACATAGATTGAAGTGCAGTAATCCGGTGACACGCATATTTGGCACTCATCCATTCAGACAATTCAACCAATTCTTCGGACAATGGAGGTACAAGATCCAGTAATTCTTGTAATGATTTGAGCTTATTTGCTGGTGTCTCAGATGTTCCACTTAATCCAATCACGAATCCTTGCAATGTACGCGGGCCAAAAGGAACACCTACACGACTTCCTACTTCTAACCATCCTCGCATCGATTCTGGCACGATATAATCAAATGGACGATCTGTGCCCCGGCTAGGTACATCAACAATCACCTGAGCAATAAGAGTCATAAGGTAGACACTCCATTCAACCGTTTGGCTACAATACTTAGCAATTGTATGGCAACTTCATCTTTACTCATTAACGGCAGATCCACTACTAATCCCTGTGCATCATAAATCTGAACAAGATTCGTATCTGTGCCAAATCCAGCTCCAACTGCGGTGACATCATTAGCGACTAATAGATCACAGTTTTTACGTTTTAATTTGCCCATAGCATGTTCAGCGACATCATTCGTTTCTGCGGCAAAGCCAATCAAAAATTGCCCCTGTTTACGTTGACCTAGACTTTCCAGAATATCGACTGTTTTTTCCAATTCTAGTGTAAGCCCTTCGTCTTTTTTCTTCATTTTGGTCTCGTACACATTTCGCGGGCGATAATCGGCTACCGCTGCTGTTTGAATCATAATATCAGTATGATTCCATTCGCCTAATACTGCTTCATACATGTCTTGAGCAGATTGAACACGCACCGTTTCTATACCTTCAGGTAAAGGTACTTGTACTGTTCCTGCAATCAATCGTACCGATGCCCCCATATCGCGAGCAGCTTTGGCAATCGCAATTCCCATTTTGCCAGAGGAATCATTGGTAATAAAACGAACAGGATCGATTCGTTCTACTGTTGCACCTGCGGTAACGGTCACTTTTTTACCTGCTAACACCTGACGTAACTGATTGCGGTGTGCTTGAGCTTGAAAAAAATCTTGTACTACTTTAATAATCGTCTCCGGTTCTTCCAAACGCCCTTTGCCGACATAACCACAAGCCAACATGCCACTTCCTGGCTCAATCATCAACACACCACGACTAACCAGTGTATTCATATTTTGTACAACTGCTGGATGCTGATACATATGCACATTCATTGCCGGTGCGACCATAATTGGAGCTGTTGTGGCAAGCAATGTGGAAGACAACATATCATCTGCTAATCCATGTGCCATTTTAGCAATTGTATTGGCAGTGGCTGGAGCAATTAATACCAGATCAGCTAGATCAGCCAGGTTAATATGGGTGACTACTTCTGGATCACGTTCGTCAAATGTATCTATATGAACCGGGTTACGAGAGAGCGTCTGTAATGTAAGTTCGGTAATAAATTTGGAAGCAGAACGTGTCATAATGACATGCACATCTGCCCCTTGTTTTACCAATCCGCTACACAACGCTGCCGCTTTGTAAGCAGCGATTCCGCCAGTAATCCCCAGCACAATCTTTTTACCTTGCAGCATCTCTATTTCCCCGCTTTCGTTTAATTTTTGCAATTATTCATCCCTTTATTATACCGCTTTTTATCGTAAAAGGGGAATCTATTCCATCGTTTTAGTATATTTTCAAAAAAAATAACAACCTTTCGGTTGTTAGCAAGTGGCGCAGGGGTCCGTATTTAATTAAGCTTCTATAGCGGGCCCCTTTACCGTAGCCTGTTACTTATTTTTCGTCGTCATACTCTGTTTCAGTTCTGCGTTCGATACGAAGAATATCGTTATAGATTTCTTCTAATGCAATCCCTACATATTTGCTCGCATGAGCATCTTTCAATTCACTAACACTACCTTCACGTAGTTGTCTAGCACGACGGGAAGCTGCAACAACAAGCGAGTACTTACTGTCGACTTTAGTCATCATTTCATCAATAGAAGGATATAACATTAGATACACACACCTCTTCGTGTTCTGCGAAATTTATTTCACAGGACTTATTTTGTAATCTTACAATGTTCTGCGACAATAATACTCTGGATTCGCATACACGCTAGATCAATTTCATCATTGACTACAGAGTAATCATAATGCTTCATTAATTCCAACTCGTCAGCAGCTACCGTCATTCGATTCATAATCGTATCTACGGTTTCGGTTCCACGTCCATGCAGACGTTGTTCCAATTCTTCAAACGAAGGTGGAGTCAAAAATATAAATACGCCTTCTGGAAACTTCTCCATGACTTTCAAAGCACCTTGCACTTCGATTTCAAGGAAAATATCGTTACCCGCATTCAGCGTATCTTCTACAAAATCACGTGGTGTTCCATAAAAGTTGCCTACATATTCTGCATGTTCTAACAAACGATCGTTTAAGATCATTTCTTGAAATTGCTCATGGCTTTTGAAAAAATAGTTCACTCCATCCACTTCACCTGCACGAGGCTGGCGTGTGGTTGCAGATACAGAATAGATCAATTCAGGCATACGCGTCCGAAGAGCACTGCATACCGTTCCTTTACCGACACCGGAAGGGCCGGATAACACAAATAATAATCCTTTAGACATGGTACACTCCATTTTAGGCTGTTGCGTCGTCCGGTGCATAGTGGATTGATCAACAGCCTCTTTTTGTTTATTCGTCGTGATCATCATCTTTAGTCGATAAGCGATGTGCTACAGTTTCCGGTTGCACTGCGGAAAGAATCACATGATCGCTATCTGTAATGATAACAGCACGGGTACGACGACCATATGTGGCATCAATGAGCATATGACGATCGCGTGCTTCCTGAATAATTCTTTTGATTGGTGCAGACTCAGGGCTTACTATAGAAATAATCCGATTCGCGGATACAATATTTCCGAAGCCAATATTGATAAGTTTGATGGCCATCTTCAGGTTTTTCCCCCTATACATTTGACTCATTTACGCCGAAATGAGGTCGCTGACTTGCATTCATTCCAAATTTGCGGCTTGTTCACGGATCTTTTCCAGTTCCGCTTTCATCTCGACGACATGATTCACGAGAGCCAGATGATTCGCTTTGGAACCAATCGTATTCACTTCTCTATTCATTTCTTGAATCAAAAAATCAAGCCTACGCCCGATTGCATCATTACTTTCTAGCAATAATTTGCACTGCTGAAAATGACTGTTCAAACGCGTCAATTCTTCGTCAATATTAGAACGATCTGCAAATACAGCTATCTCCATGCTAATTCTGGAATCGTCCCAATGATAACTTCCATCCTGAAGTTCAGATAATCGCTGTTTTAGACGTATGCGATGTTCTTCTACTACAGTAGGCGCCAATTCACACATACTGCGATAATACTGCTCTAGCAGATTCAGCCGCTCCCGCAAATCGTTAGCTAAATGAATCCCTTCTCGTGCACGCATTTGCAGTAAATTTTGAAGTGCTTCTTGTAGTCCTTGTCCAAGAATCTGTTGCCACTGTGCTTGTTCTTCTTCATCTGCCAATTCCGAAGGTTGCTCGGTAGTCATGACTCCTGGTAATGCAAGCAATTGATTGATATCCAAATTTCCATTCACACCATAACGCTCTGTAAGCTCTTGACCGGCTTGTAAGTAAGACTGAACGTTAGCATGGTTGAGCTTCAAAGACGGAACTTGCCCTGTATCTTGCTCTTTGTTCATAAATACATCTATCCGTCCACGCTTGATCGCATCTTGAATCAGCCTTTTGAGACTGTCCTCCATTTGACCCCATTCACGTGGTAAACGCATCATAATTTCGCAATAACGATGGTTGACGGATTTGACTTCAATCTGGACTTTGTAGCCGCCAAATTGCACGGCGGACTGACCGTATCCGGTCATACTGAATGACATCGGCATCACATCCGTTATCCTATTGTAATTGATTATCTATTGTGAAACAAGGGGTTTGGACGGCGCTTTGCTTTTGCCCATATATATTCAGTTAGCTGTACACTCATATCATAAAACATAAACGGAGTCATAATATAAATTCCGTTAAAATGTTCCATAGCGACATCCAGCAATTCTTTGGCAATGATTACGCCTGTGGCTCTGCCTTCTTCGCCTTCCAATCCTGCCATCCGTCCGCGTACTTCATCGGATAATTGAATACCAGGTACTTCATTATGAAGATATTCTGCATTACGTCCACTAGCGAGAGGCATAATGCCTATAAAAATAGGAATATCTAAATGTTTGGTTGCTTCCCGAATATCAGCGATCAACTGCACATTATAGACAGGTTGAGTCATAATATAATCAGCACCAGCCGCAATTTTCTTTTCCAGACGAACAACTGCTTTATCCAGATGTTTGACATTCGGGTTAAAGGCGGCGCCTACTACAAATTTGGCACGTTGTTTGAGCGGTTTGCCTGAGAATGCGATACCTTCATTCAATTGCTTAATCATTTTGATCATATCAAATGAAGTCATATCGTAGACAGAACTTGCTCCAGGCAAATCACCAAATTTAGACGGATCGCCGGTCACAGCCAGTACATGATCAATACCGAGAGCATCGAATCCCATCATATGAGATTGACTACCAATCATATTACGATCACGACAAGCGATATGAATCAACGGACGAATCCCTGCTTCACGTTGCACAATATGTCCGAGCGCCATATTACTCATACGAGTCACCGCAAGCGAATTATCTGCTAGAGTTAGCGCATCTACTCCAGCTTCTTTAAGTGCGGCTGCCCCTTTGAGAAAGCGTGTAATATCAAGATCACGAGGTGGATCAAGTTCTACAATCACTGTTGGACGTTCACGCACCAGATCTACCAGTGTCGGTGGTACATCTTCTCCATTACGATCGCTTTCATCCATAATAGCGTTCTCTATCGTTACACTAATTTGAGGAGTCGGTGTCTGGACATTGGAAAAGTCTAACTTCTCCGGTACATATCCTTCTAACGCTCTGGCAATAGCGGCGATATGTTCAGGTGTTGTTCCACAGCATCCGCCGATCACTCGTGCTCCTAATTCGGCAAATCGAATACTACGCTGACCAAAATAAGCCGGACTTGCTCCATAGCGATACTCACCATCTACATAATCCGCTACTCCTGCATCAGGATAGACTGATAATGGCAAAGATACTTTACCTTGAACTGCTTCCAGTGCATGAAGTGTTCCGTTAGGGCCTACACGACAGTTCAGCCCTACCATATCTGCACCCGCATCAGTCAGTAAAGCAAACGCATCTGGCAAAGCAAACCCATCCAGCGTCCGAATCGCATCTTCTACCGTTAATTGACACATCACTGGAATATCAGTCAGTTTGCGTACTTGCCGTAAAGCAATTGCTAGCTCTTCTACTTCAAAAAACGTTTCTAACAAAATTCCGTCTACGCCTTCTTCTAACAAAGACGATACTTGTTGTCTAAAATGCTGACGTAATTCAGACCGCGGAATATTGGTTCGTTTACCATTGCGAATCGCACCTACTGAACCGACAACATAAGCTTGATCACCAGCTGCTGCCCGGGCGATCCGTACACCTGCGCGATTAATTTCATCTACTTTATGCTCAAGCCCATATTTAGATAATCGGTCATAATTAGCAGAAAATGTATTCGTTTCGATCATTTGAGCACCAGCAGCTACATATTGACGATGTACATCTTCTATAATATGTGGACGAATCAAATTCAATTCTTCATAAGAAATACCTACAGGAAATCCTAATTGGTACAAATAGGTTCCCATTGCTCCATCGCCTATAATTACATGATCTGTCCATTTGGAACGCAAATCTGGCTTCATTGTATAGTCCACCCCACTGTATGTCATTTACGTTCTAATGTATCATATAAAAACGATCTATAAGACGTCTGAACGGTGGTATAGTTAAATTATATAACCAGACGCGTAACAAGCATATTATTCGGTTGTTTCTCCAGTGTATACAGTAGCCGCAGGGCCGGTCATATATACTTTGTTACTGGACTCATCCCATTCAATATATAAGTCTCCACCTTTAAGCGAGACATACCCAGTACGATCAGAATATCCATTCAGTACAGAAGAAACCAATGTCGCACAAGCTCCTGTTCCACACGCAAGTGTCGGCCCTGCTCCTCGTTCCCATACACGCATGTCCATTCGATCACGACTTTGCACCGTTGTAAATTCTACATTGACTTTACGCGGGAATAATGGATGATTTTCAAGTAGTGGTCCCCATTTATTCAGATCGATATTCACAGCATCTTCTACATAAATAACGCAGTGAGGATTACCCATAGATACCGCTGTAAAATGGAAAATCTGATCTTCCACTTCTATCTCTTGATTGATTACTGGATTGCCTTCGATTGCTACAGGAATTAACGTACTATCCAAAATAGGCTCTCCCATATCGACACGAACTGTATGGGCTATCCCGTCTTCAGCTTGCACAGTAACCGATTGAACTCCTGCACCCATCGTTTCTATCGTGATTTCAGTATGAGGCGTCAAGCCACGATCATACACATATTTGGCAACACAACGAATCGCATTCCCACATTGTTCTGCTTCTGATCCATCTGAATTAATAATTCTCATCATAAAATCTGCATTCGCAGACGGCAAAATATAAACCAATCCATCTGCACCAATACCAAAGTAACGATTGCAATGCTTAATCGCTAATTCTGCTACATTTGCTGGTAAGGATGGCTCTCCATAGACGATGATAAAATCATTGCCCAGACCATTCATTTTTGTAAATTCCATATTGATTCTCTCCTCCGAAAAACACGTTCTATTGGGTAAGCATACATGATGGCACTATAAATTGCTATGGCTTTGTGGCATGATAGAAGATGATTATGATAGTAAGAATAGGAGAATACTCGATATGGCATTAGATGGCATTGTTACCCGTGCGATTGTTCATGAGCTTCAATCTCTGCAAGGCGCACGTATTAATAAAATTCACCAACCGACAGGTAATGATATTGTTTTTCAGATTCGTGCACAGCGCGGGAATCGCAAATTAATTTTAAGCGTTAATCCTACCTATCCACGTGTTCAATTTACCGAGCAATCCTTTATGAATCCACAAGAAGCACCTATGTTCTGTATGTTGCTTCGCAAGCATTGTGAAGGTGCTATTATTGAATCGATTGAACAGGTAGGTATGGAACGTGTAATTCATTTCAATGTACGTCAGCGGGATGAATTAGGCGATGTTTCTTTCAAACGATTGATTATTGAAATTATGGGTCGTCATAGTAATATGATTGTGATCGATCCTGCAACCAATACGATACTGGACGGAATTCATCATATTACACCGGCAATCAGTAGCTATCGTGTGATTATGCCTGGATTTAGCTATGTAGAACCACCAGATCAGCACAAATTAAATCCTTTAGAAACCAGTGAACAACAATTCATGGAGAAGCATCGTGAAAATATCGATCCTCCTGCTCGTTTTCTATTGAATACATTTAGCGGTCTAAGCCCATTGATTGCCGAAGAAATTGTCTATCGTGCTCAACAAGCTGATATTAGCGCTAATGGAGAAAATGAAAACACTTATCCAGATGTACCGTATATCTGGCAAGCATTTTCCAGCTTAATGGAGCAAGTATCCAAAGGGGAATTTGCTCCGGTGAGCGGTCTCAATGCACAAGGCAAAATTGTATTTTCAGCAGTTCCTTTAACATTGATTCAAGAAGAAGAAAAGCACTATGATTCGATTAGCCAATGTATCGAAGCTTATTATGGTGACAAAGCTGAACGCGATACGGTTAAGCAAAAAACAAGCGATCTGTTGCGTTTTCTCCAAAATGAACGTAGCAAAAATATTAAAAAATTGGATAATTTGCAAAAAGATATTAAAGAAGCTGAAGGCGCTGAAAAGTTCCGTATTCAAGGAGAACTATTATTTGCTTCTCTCCATGAACTAAAACGTGGTGACAAGCAGATCGAATTGATTAACTTCTATGATGAAGAACAGCGTCCAATCACGATTACTCTTGATCCACAATTAACACCGTCTGATAATGCACAGCGCTATTTCAAACGTTATAACAAATATAAAAACAGTCTTGCTGTAATTGATCAACAATTAATCAAAACACATGCTGAAATTCAATATTTGGATTCGTTACTCCAACAGCTAGGTAGTGCTTCACTGCAAGATATTGATGAGATTCGTGAAGAATTAGCTGAACAAGGGTATGTACGTAATCGTAATAAACGTGCCAAAAAGAAACGCAAAGACAATCGCCCTACTCTTCATGTCTACACTTCCAGTGAAGGTATCGAAATGTATGTAGGGAAAAATAATTTGCAAAATGATTATATTACGAACAAATTAGCTCACTCGAATGATACTTGGTTACACACCAAAGATATTCCGGGTTCTCATGTAGTTATCCGTAATCAACAATTTGGCGAAGCTACATTAGCAGAAGCTGCTCAGCTTGCCGCTTATTTTAGTCAGGCTAAAGAGTCTAGTAGTGTGCCTGTAGATTACACTCTTATTCGTCATGTACGTAAGCCAAGTGGAGCCAAGCCGGGATTTGTGATTTACGAACAACAGACTACGCTGTTTATCACTCCTGAAGAAGAGGTAGTTAAAAGCTTGGAAAGCACGATCAAATCGTAATGCTCGTCTGACTATAGGATAGGTATGCTTCAATAAAGTATGCTTTAAATAGGCTCCTATGTTGAAATCAAACAAAGAACGGCTGGACTACACCTATTACAGGTGATCATCCAGCCGTTTTTCTTACAACTATATCTAATGTTTTTGCTATTATTCCACTGTGATTAATGCATAATGATTATTCTGCTGTAATCCCTGTCTCGATAGCTGTCTGTAATTGGCGCAATTGAGTTAAGGTAGACATCGGTACATTTTTGCCACCTAATGGGCCATGAAATACTTTTCCTTGACGCTCTCCATGATAATCAGAGCCACCGGTAACTATTAGATCTCGGCGTTGGGCTATTTCCAGATATCGTTGCTCATCTTCAGCAGAATGATCGGAATGATACACTTCTAAGCCTGCTATAGAACTGTTATCTAGAATACGCTCTACTAATGCATCATCACCATAAATACCCGGATGTGCCATTACAGGAACTCCATTGGCTTCACGAATCCATACCGCTGCATCAGAAGCTGTAATACGTGGTGGAGAGACATATGCAGCCGCTCCTTCTGCTAGATACTTGTTAAAAGCATCTTTTAGATCAACAGCATATCCTTTCGCTACCAACACATCAGCCATATGCGGACGACCGATACTTTCATCAGGCATTAATTCTCTGCCTAATTGTTGAATGACTTCATCCATCGTAATCTCTACGCCCAGATCACGTAACTTTTGCAAAATTTGTACGTTACGATTGTCTCGAACTTCGCGTAGTCCTTGCAGACGTTCTAGTAATTGAGGATCTTCTGTATTAAGGTAATAACCGAGAATATGAATATCTTTATTATCTTCTCTAGTGCTAATTTCTACACCAGCAATCACTTCAATATCATATTGCTTGCCTGCTT
Organism: Paenibacillus sp. KACC 21273; assembly: GCF_028736095.1. Lineage (NCBI taxonomy): Bacteria > Bacillati > Bacillota > Bacilli > Caryophanales > Paenibacillaceae > Paenibacillus > Paenibacillus sp. KACC 21273. The sequence continues at coordinate 1,802,857 of NZ_CP117876.1, read as the reverse complement.
CTATCGCTTCGGCTACACCAGCCACCGTATCATGATCGGTTACAGCAATTGCACCCAGACCTGCTTCTACTGCTAACTTTATATTTTGCGTTGGTGTATTCATACCGTCTGATGCCTGACTATGAGTATGCAAATCTGCATAACGTTCTTCTTGAGAATTATCCATTATCTAATCACTCCTATGTTATTGCTTCTACCTATCTATTACACTTCTATATTCACACCCACTCATACTCTTGTACAAATTGTAAAAAAGTGACTGCCGGAATAGTCAATAATGTAGATTTAAGATGAATCGAATAAAATTGCCGTTGAAACGAAACATTTTCAATAGTTAATACTTTCAGTAATCCTAAAGTGACTTCATGCTTAACCGATGATGGTGATAAAATCGTAATGCCGAGTCTAGCTTCTACAGCAGATTTTACTGCTCCTGTACTCCCTAATTCCATCACTGTCTGAATTTGAGAAAGATCGACTTGATGTCTAATTAGCTCTTCTTCCATCACTTGGCGAGTTCCGGAGCCTTTTTCACGTAACACAAATGGATACTTCAACACATCTGTTAATTGCACAATCTCTTGATCAGCCAGAGGATGGTTGCCGGGTACAATGAGTTTGAGTTCATCTTGCATCACAGGCTTAATCGTCATATCGGGATGTTCAACAGGCGCTTCGATCAATCCAAAATCTAGCTGATTACGACTAATTTCATCTAAGATTTGAGTGGTATTCATCACTTTAAGCATGACTTTCATATGCGGATATTGCTGACCCAGTGGACCGAGCAGACGAGGTAATACGTACTCACCAATCGTATTACTTGCACCTAACACTAATCGCCCCGCTAGACTATCGGTAAATCTGGACATGACTGCATCGGTTTCCCGCATCAGATGAATCCCTTGCGAAGCGAACGGCATTAACGCATGACCTGCTTCAGACAACTCAATGCGCTTGGTCGTCCGATTGAACAATTTGGTGCCAAAATGATCTTCTAAAGACTGCACTTGCATTGTGACTGCCGGTTGCGTCATATGAAGAGCTTGCGCCGCCGCTGAGAAACTGCCACGCTCAGCAACTGTATAAAAAATGTGTAATTGATGAAAATTAAATGCCACTACCGTTCCCCCTCCTTGCTATGTATATATTGTACCATTTTCAAATCAGCATACAAAAAAGAAGCTCGCTTTAACAGCCGCTTCTTTTCAAAAGTATTATGATTAGATATGTGAGTCGTTTTATGAATATTGCATGTTTACGCAAACTCCTAATACAACGCTATGTCTTCTTTTCTATTAGGCACATCTGCTTTCGATATACAAAGCTTATTTGCGTTTACGACTGTTTTTGATCAAAGTCATCCGACGAGAGTGTCTTAACCATGAATAGTAAGATTTAAGATCGCGAAGCTCAATCGTTTCCGACATTTTACCCAAAAATGTAACGATAATCATTTTGTGCAGTGGGTTACCTGTAAGATCGTATTCACCTGGTAGATCAGCAAATTCAGCAACAACAACAAGGTCTTCATCAATTAAATATACATCTTCTTCTTTACGATAATACGACACAATACGATTTTGTTTAAGCGTTTCCCACATAAATGAAGCAATTTCTTCAGGTTTAGTCTGAGCCTTAGCGATACGGTCGTTATAACGACTAATAGCATGATTCGTAATTACGATATCTGCAACTTTTTTCTCGCCAAGTTCTACGTGAAAAGGTTCATACGTGCTCCAACGTTCCATTACTTTATCTCTCATTAACTATTCACTCCCCATTCTGTATGGGTCTTTCCGTCTAAGTATTTATACCTATTAAGATATATACATCGTTCGCCCTACACAAGACGAAAAAGCTACCATTTTTTAACTCATTTCACTAAATTTCTTTAATTTTTAAAGTAAATTGATTTAAATTCAATATTTGTCTTTGCAACCTTACAGTTCTGTAGTCCCACTAAATATTATATCGACAGGGAGTAACGTTTCTTTAACCCATAAATGATAAATCTTCAAAATTATCATAAATAATACTTAGTACATACCTTTAAACGCTGTTAAATGAAACCGTTTCCTACAATAAAATATAAAAAAGCGACCATTAAAGGTCGCTGATAAATGGTAGTCAGAACTGCTCATTTCAAAATACTTGATTAAATACCGTAAAATTGAGTCTGATCAGGTACCGCTTTGGTATATTCCGTTTTGATCTCATTTCGATAAGATCGTTCAACTTTGCGCACGTAAGAAAGACGACGGATATTTTTGAGTGTTTCTTCTGCTTTTTCAGTGTACAAATACATAACTACATAATGCATGCGACGTGAAATATAATGAACACAGCCATATTTTTCAAGATTGCGTGCTGCTTTAACATCATTAACCCAGATAATGTAGCCCATACGTGAAGGCAGTGCTAATTCTTGTTCTTCTGGTTGCTGTGTTACATTTTCTTGTTGCTCGTTCTCAACTGCATCCACATGATCCTCCACTACCACATCCGCCTCCTTTCGGTAAAGGGTTATTGCTTGGAACTTTAATACTTTCAGAGACCGAATGTGCTATCAACTCTGACATTTCGTATAACATTTGATCCAATTTTTCCTCAGCATCTTTAAAGCGCCATACTGCTTCTATTTGTTCCATTTCTCGTTGAACAGCTTCTACCTGTTCTTTGGCTTCATGGAAGTTGGGATGAAAATGTCCAAACCGTTGTGTTTCTTCAAATAATTCTTTTTTGCTGTTAAGCTTGTGCATCAAGCTTATAACTTCCGGGTGAGCCAGCATACGCTCTTCCCAATATAGGTAATTCGCGACTTCGATAGAATTGTTGATCATATCGCCTAATTCATAGGCGCTTGTCAAGACTTCGGCCATATCGACCGTCCTAATCTCGGTTACGCTCATGAAATTCATCTCGTTTCTGTATATAAAGTGGACAACCCTCTAACTTAGTTGTCTTTATTATCATAGCATAAGCCGAGAACAGATTAGAAGTGCTTTTCCAAAAATGGTATCTTTAATACATAAAGTTCACTATATTTAGCGATAAAACAACGATTTTTCGGCTAAATACCTTACAACAAAGGTGAACATTCTTTGCGATAATCCATCGGAGATAGACCTATTTCTTTTTTAAATAGTTGGGAAAAATACGATTGCGATTTAAATCCTACAATTTCGGAGATATCCAAAATCGAATAATTCGTAGATTCTAGCAAAAATTTAGCTGTATTGATTCTAACCGTAGACAAATATTTAAGTGGCGATATATCGTATGTTTTTTTAAAAGCATGAGATAGATAGTATTTATTAATATGTGCTTCACTGGCTAATACATCTAGCGTAATATCTTTTTTGAAATGAATATCGATAAAATTGCGTACAAGAGCGATCTCACGATTTACTTTTTGGGAAGGTTCTACATGCAATGATACAGACTTTTTACGCAAAATAAGATAAAGCAAAATACGGATCAGATGTCTGCCTATTTCTTCATAAGCATACTGTCTGGCATTGTATTCTTCAAAAAGTTGATGCACATAAAATAAAATACTGTTGTTCACATCATCTATTTTAAGATAAGAAAAAGGATTTTCTTCATTTACCAGTGAAATGCCATGAATTCCAATAACAATATATTCAAGCAACTGATGCGTATCTGAAATTTCCGTATGTTCAACATTGGGATTAATAACGATTACATCATTTTTTTTGATTGCAAATCTCTTATCCTCTACTAGAAATTCGCCTCTTCCACTCGTCACATAAAAAAATTCAACAAAATGGTGTGAATGCTTCATCGTGACCCAATTTTCTCCATCCGTATCCGATTTGTTAATATAAATTAACTCCGCATTGACATACGAATGAACATCGATCGTAGACAAATGTCCTCCACTATTCATCATTATCACCTCTTCATTCTAAAATCATCCACCTTTATAAACAATTCTTTACATCCTATGAACCCAATGTTCACAATATTTAGTCATATTATTTATTTTAAAGCAATAAATCTAAAATACATAGCAATAAAGATAAATTCTAATCTAAATGGCAAACGTATAATAAACTTATTCATACATTCATTTTGTAACACTAAAGGAGGGATAAATGATGAGCAAAAAAGCAGTAAACACCAAATCGTTTTTGTTATTAATCACAGGTTTATTTATCGTAGGGGGTACACTTCTAACTGTTATGCTGTATATGTTTAACTCCAATGATAAAGTTGCCACAGTCGATGAACATGCTATCAGTCAACAAGAATTAACCTTTTATATGCAACAATTACGTCCTAAAATACAAAATGAATTTCAAACCAAATACCAACGTCCACTTAGCAAAGAAGATTGGTACAAAAAAGTTGACGGAACAACACCTATGGATCAGTTACAGCAACAAGCGTTAGCTCAAATTGTAAAAGACAAAACATTATTAATTGTTGGCAAACAGCAGCATTTGATCGAACATATCGATTATGCAGATATTATTCAAGCAATGAATACCGAAAACAAAAGTCGTACCGAGGCGATATCGCGTGGTGAAATTGTATATGGATTAACTTCTTTTACACCACAATCGTATTATTCTCACTTACTAACCTCTCTCCGAACAGAACTGAAAAAGAAATTAAGCCAATCTCCAAATGACCCTCTTTATATTGATAACAAAGACGCTTATGCCTACTTTAATGCTCATCAAGCAGATTGGACGGTTAATGCGACTACGTACGAAATGACCAAGCTTCATATCCCTTCTACTCAGCAACAGAAAGCAACTACTTTACAACAAATCACACAAGATCTACAACAAAATATGAGTCTTACTATGATTCAAAACAAATACAAACTACCTCAAAAAATAGCAGAGACTATTACACCTGATAGCAATACCTCGCAAAATTCGTATCAAAATGAACTAATTATGAAGCTCAGAAATACTGATGATGCTTCAAAACCAATATTTATCGAGACAAAGCAAGGTTTTGATTTGTATCAATTAGAACACACTGCTATCAATAAAGAAGAAGCTTTCAAACAGTATCAAGCGCAGATTACACAAACATTGCTAGAAGATCGACTGAATACGTATTTAAAACACGTTCAACAATCCCTTCCGGTTACAGTAGATCAACCCAAAATCAGTACCGTATTAGCCACTTCTTCATTCATGATGCTGTAGCATTCTATGTTGACTTATTCTGTAGTTTGGAAAAGTAAATTCAATTGGAGGTCTATAATGCCTAACATTAAAAAAGCTTGTATTGGCTTGGTATTGTTTACGTTATTATTTACTCTATTCCCTACTTATTCTGCGAATGCTAATACTGCTGTAGACTCACCTAAAAATGCACTTAGCGGCAATGCTCCTAATCCATACGGCGGAACCGATTATTATCTTGATGCAACCAATGGAAAAGATACCAATGACGGTAAATCTATCGATACTGCATGGCAAACGTTACAAAAAGCAAACAATACTACATTTCAGCCAGGAGATCGTATTTTGCTTAAATCTGGTGAGAGCTGGCAGAATCAGCAACTCTGGCCCAAAGGATCAGGAACAGCCGGTAAACCGATTGTGATCGATCGTTATGGTGATGAAACACTGGGCAAACCTTATATTGCTACCAACGGCAAAGTAGATAACCCTCTTCAATATATAAATGGAGATTTTGTCAAAGATAAAAATAAAGTCGGTTTGACCGGTGCTGTCGTTCTACGCAATCAGCAATACTGGGAAATTCATAATCTTGAATTATCCAACGATGATGATTTCAATACCGATATTAATGTCTCTGCCAAAACCAAGTCAGTCGTTCGAGATGGTATATCTATTTCCATTAATGCTGATTTACTAGAAGGAAACGATAAAATTATGGATTACTTCCGAATCAGTGATAATTATATTCACAATATTGATGGGCCTACAGACTGGCAAAAGATTCATTATGGTGGCATCGTTTTTCAAGTATTTGGAGAAAAAAGTTATAAATCTTACGATGAAGGTGCTTATTATTTCCAAGATGTGCGTATCGAAAATAACCGTTTCTATCAAACAGAATTACATGCGATTGAATTTGCTTTTAACTGGTTTTATGATCGCGATGCTAGTTCTGGTGAATATGATGAAACAGGTAAATTTCATGAAGGTTGGGAACAGCTATGGGTGAAAAACAGAGATTTATATAGTCGTGATGTGTATATCGGTCATAACTATGCGGAAGATATTGGTCAAGGCGCGATTCAGCTAGCGAATACCAAAGATATGACTGTCGAATACAATGAAGTGAATGGCTATTTGCAACGCTATAATGCCGTTTCTTGTGGGTTGTACTTATGGGCAGGGGCAGATACGGTTATGCAATATAACGAAGTCTACGGCGGGCCGTATGGAGAATATGATGGTACCCCGTGGGATTTGGAATTCACCAATTTTAATGTAACCTATCAATATAATTATTCTCATGATAATGCAGCAGGTTGGATGGCTTATATGGGGAATAGCTCTAATTCGATTGCACGCTACAATTTAAGTGTAAATGATAACGGAGTTATTGTTAAAAATATGCTATCTACCAACTATTCACCTACGTATTTCCTGAATAATGTATTTGTCTATGATGCTTCCAAAATGGATTGGTTCCACGATGAAGTATTTAAAGATACCGTTTATTTCTTAAATAATGTATTTTATAACACATCAACAACTACGCCTACTAAATGGTACCGCAAAGAAGGAGCATTGAACAAAGCTGTCTTCTCGAACAATGCGTACTATGAAGCTGGTGGCGTACAGTCTGCACAACAACCAGCCGATGCGCATGCTGTACTAGCAGATCCGCAATTTGTAGCTGATCCTGCGGATTACAAACGTGGTAATGGCGTTGCTAACATTGTTGATTCAGCCGCTAATTTCAAAGTCAAACCAACTTCACCATTAATTGATACTGGTCGCTATAATGTACATGCAGGACAAGCCGATTTCTTTAACAATCATCTATACTATGGCGACAATATTGATATCGGAATTCAAGAAAGTCCAATAGGAACCAAAGTTGAATCACCTGTGGATACCAATCCTATCGAAAATGAGCAACCTGCACCACGTGAAAATCTAGCGCTTCATCAGCAGATTACAGCTAATTATACTCATCCAAATAAAGGCTTAGAAGCTACTAATCTGGTAGATGGCAAAACAACGACACGCTGGGCAAGCCCGGATGAAGTCACCTATCCAATCGAGATTACTATCAATTTTGGTAAACCTATTGCTTTTGATGAAGTCTATTTAGACGAATATGTCGATAGCGGAACCGATCCACGTATTCTTGAATATGAATTGCAACAATATGATGAAGCTACAGATACATGGACTACTTTTCAAAAGCAGACCAACGGTTTGGGAACCAATGTCTCGTTAAAAGATTTTGGTGATATTACAAGTAGTCAGCTTCGCTTGCTAATTGATAGCGTCAAACCTGGTGCAACTGGAACGCCTACACTCACTGAAATTCAGGTATACAATAACAACAGTACTGAAAATCCGCAACAACCGACAACCTCGATCACTTCAGCAACATATGATCTGAATCCGTCCAAACAAAATGATCCTGCGAATCAAGTAACATGGGATGTCTATCTGAATGGAGATACGTTATCCACGATTCGTTATATCGGAACAGAAGGAAATGTGTTGAGTAGTCTGACCGAAGGCAAAGATTATACAGTTAATGGAGATACGTATACGCTAACACGAAGTTTTTTAACATCACGAGCAGTTGGCAAGTCAGGCTTACAGCTTGAATTCGCTTCAGGAGCACAACTCAAAATCGATCTGAATATTATTAATTCTACAGATACTTGAGTGATCGTGATAACATGATGGATGAATAGGAACAGCTGGTAGCAAAAAAGATTCAGAATGGGGTGTATTGTTCGCCCGTTCTGAATCTTTTTGGTTGCCTAATTTTTTTACAAAGTATAGTTTATTGAATACTTTTCACATCATTATAAATAACACTACAACTCAGTCTTGCAAAATAGATTACGTTTCTACCGCAGATTGTTGCAAATAATTTTCAGCGAGTGCTGTTAATATTTTGGCGGCATTTAACATTCCTGCTTCATCCATATCGAATCTTGGATGATGATGCGGATACGTAATCCCTTTATCTTCATTGCCAACTCCAACAAAAATAAAACATCCTGGCACTTCTTGTACATAATAAGCAAAATCTTCTGCTGGCATCATCGGTGGAGTCACTTCAACATGATCTGCTCCAAAGACTTCGGTAGCCACTTCGAAAAAGCGTTCTGTTTCGCTCGCATGATTCACCAGTGGTGGATAACCCATCATATAATCAATCTCTACTTCTGCTCCGTTCATCGCACATACATGACGGGTCACTTCGTCAAACCGTTTACGGATAACTGCTCTAGTTTCTTCATCAAATGTACGTACTGTTCCCGTTATTCGGCAAGTTTCAGCAATTACATTTTTGGCTGTTCCACTATTGATAGTTCCGATCGTTAACACAGCAGGTTGCAAAGGATTCACATTACGACTCACGATAGATTGTAATTGCACTACCAATTGCGATCCGGTAAGTACACTATCGACAGTCACATGAGGAATCCCCCCATGACCACCTTTTCCTGTAATATCAATCACAAAGTCATCAACAGAAGCCATAATCGGACCTGCGGCACTAGCTAATATTCCGACAGGCAAAGGCGACCATAAATGCACACCATAGATAACATCTACACCTTCAAGAGCACCTGCGGCAATCATTTTCAGAGCGCCACCCGGGCATACTTCTTCACCCGGTTGAAAAATAAGACGAATTTCACCTTTTAACGTTGCTCGGTGTTCACTAAAATAACGAGCGACTGCTAATAAGCCTGCGGTATGACCATCATGTCCACAAGCATGCATAACACCATCTACCTGTGAAGCATATTCACATTCTTTTTCATCTTGAATAGGTAAAGCATCAATATCAGCACGTAACGCAACTGTTTTGCCGGGTAAATCTCCTTTGATAACACCAATGACTCCTGTATCGCCGACACCGGACGTTGTCTCAATTCCAAAAGACATTAATAGATCAGCAATAAACTTCATTGTATGATGTTCTTGATAAGATAATTCAGGATGACGATGAAGATGCCTGCGCCATTCTACCATATCTGGAAATAAAGCTTCCCAATTGTAATTCCCCATCTGCTCTTCATCCTTTCAATGCTATTCTCATTATTTCATTATACACATAATTATACGTTTCAATACTGCTCAGGTGGTTAAATAATAGTTTATATGACTAGATTCTGTTTCATTATAGTATATTCATGGTAATATCTATGTTCAAACTGACGGGTAAAGCTTGCACCTACCTACAAAACGTACTATCATGAAAAGTGAACTTAACCATAATTTGATATGAAACAAAAAATAGATACATTTTTTTATTACAAAAGGAGGATTTGTGCATGAAAATTAGCAGTTGGTTAACTGCCTTGAATACTTCTGATCTGTACATATCCGTTCTATCCTTGGAGACACGTTATGAATAAAATCAGACATACTTCGCCACGAACACTAAACAACCAGACAACAGCTAATCGCTATCGGAACGCGAATCCTTCTTCCAGTTCTAATGTGCGTAATATACAGCAACCTGCACAGAAAATCACTAAAAAAGGTGCTCCTGATTTTCAATTGTTAATCATGACCGTCATTTTAGTCTGTTTTGGTATTATTATGGTCTTTAGTGCAAGTTCAAGCATTGCATGGACGAACAAAAACTATAACTTTGACTCCTTGTATTTTACGAAAAAGCATATTTTATATGCGGTTATCGGTCTTGTAGGTATGTTTTTCGCTATGAAAGCTCACTATAGTAAATATAAAAAATGGTTTGCGCCCTTTTTTCTAATTACTTTAGCCTTACTGGTTATCGTTCTAATGGTAGGTAAAGAGCTCAATGGTGCTCGAAGCTGGTTGAATATTTTTGGATTTTCACTTCAGCCTTCTGAATTTGCTAAATTAGCTGTTATTTTGTATCTAGCAGCTTTGATCTCCAAAAAAGGAGATAAATTAAGAGATTTACGTAGCGGCTATATTCCGGTCATGGTCGTGGTCGGCTTAATCGCTGGCTTGATCTTTTTACAAAATGACTTGGGTTCTTGTATGATTTTGGTCGCAACAGCGGGTCTAATTATTTTTGCAGGTGGCGCTAGTGTAAAACACATTATGGCTTCTGTGCTTTTACTCGTTCTTGGAGCGTCACTTGTATTAGGTATAGGTGCTCTTTTTAATCATGATGATAACACTGGTACAGAAAGTAGCTACAAAGCAGGTCGGATTGAAGCTTTCCTTGATCCGATGGCTGATGAAAAAGGAAGTTCTTACAACCTTGTTCAATCGTTAACTGCTATTGGAGTTGGTGGATTTACAGGTTCAGGTTTTGGACAAAGTATTCAGAAGCTTCATTACCTTCCTAACCCTTACAATGACTTTATTTTTGCAGTAATCGGTGAGGAATTCGGATTTATAGGAACAAGCTTATTTCTACTACTGTACGGGTATTTTATCTGGCGAGGTTTGTTTATCGCATTACGTTGCCCTGATATCTTTGGGACACTGGTCGGTGTTGGTATTATGAGCTTGATTGCGATTCAAGCGTTTATTAATATCGGCGGTGTTACGAATACGATTCCAATTACAGGGGTTACACTACCATTTATTAGTTATGGTGGTACATCATTGATTATGATGATGACCAGTATGGGAATCATGTTAAGTATTTCTCGTGAAACCAATCGTGTAGCTAGTGAGAAATCACAAACAACCAATTCACGTATCGGTAATCGTCAATCGATCTCGATGCGAATGAAATAATAAAACGATAGTATAAAAAAGACGACAGAGATTACTTCTGTCGTCTTTTTGTATGTTTATGATCAAAATGTCTACAAAATATCGTCTTTAAAAGCAACGCCTTCTACTTTTACGTTGACTTCAACCACTTTAAGCCCGGTTAGATTTTCTACAGCTTCGCGTACATTTTGTTGAAGCATGCGGCATACTTCATGAATTGGAGTTTCATACAGCACGATAATACGTAGATCAATTGCAGCTTCCAATTGTCCGACTTCTACCGTAACTCCTTTTTGTACATTTTTACCACTTAGACGTTTGGCAAATCCATCGGATAATCCTCCAGACATAGCAGCAATACCTGGCGTTTCTAAAGCGGCCATGCCCGCTACTTTTGCTACGACGTCATCGGCAATTTTGATAATACCCATTTCCAATTGTAATGATTCGGTCATGTCCCATCCTCCTCTAAAGCTTAAGCCATTATCTTTATAAAAGAACTTCTATATCAAGCTGACTTTTCTCCTCTATTGTATCAGCATTTTGCCAAAATCTAAACTTTATCTCACGCAATTGGTTTAAATACACTACTGTTTTGGTTATAATGTTAAAGAATTTACATAAAATATATAGAAAAAGGGGTGCAGAATGAAGAAACATTTATCTACGATTTTATTGGCTATCTTTTTTGTGTTTAGTGCTATTGCTCATTATGCACATTTGAATCCTATTCTACAATTTGTAGTCTCGGCTATAGCTGTTGTATTAGTCGCTGGATTTCTAGGACGGGCTACAGAAAGTGTAGCTCATTATGCGGGACAACGTTTAGGTGGATTTCTTAACGCTACCTTTGGTAATGCCGCAGAGTTAATTATCGCTATCATGTTGCTACGTGAAGGATTATACGATATGGTCAAAGCCAGCTTAACCGGCTCGATTATCGGTAATCTATTACTGGTACTTGGTCTTAGTATTTTTGCAGGTGGTGTAAAGCATAAGATTCAGAACTTTAATGTAGCGCTTGCTAATATGAACGGTTCATTGATGATTGTAGCTGTCATCGCACTATTTGTTCCTGCTTTATTTTTGAATACTCATTCGATCACTCCTACCGAAGTCGATACACTTAGTCTGATTGTAGCCGGACTATTGATCGCTGCGTATGTTGCCTGGTTGATCTTCTCGATGATTACACACAAAAAGTATCTTGAAGATGTGAAAGATCCCAAAGCACCTGAAGATCATGAAGAACCCAAATGGTCTAAAAATAAATCTATTTTGTTTTTGGTGATTGCTACTGTCATGACTGCTTTTGTCAGTGAATGGCTTGTAGGTACGCTTGAGACATTTACAACAGACTTTGGATTCAGTGAATTATTTGTCGGTGCATTTGTAGTAGCGATTATTGGTAATGCTGCTGAACATAGTGCTGCGATTATGTTAGCGATGAAAAACAAAATTGGTGCATCGGTTGAGATTGCTGTCGGTAGTAGTCTACAGATTGCTCTCTTTGTAGCGCCAGTACTGATTTTTGTGAGCTTTTTCTTAGGCAATACGATGGATATTGTATTTACGACTCTAGAACTTGTCGCGATTATGGTATCTGTATTTATCGCCAAATCTATTATTCAAGATGGTTCGACCAACTGGTATGAAGGTCTATTGTTATTAGTCACTTATATTATTCTAGGTGTCTCTTTCTATCTTGTCTAAATTAAAACAAACCAAAAACGCCTGTGCCCTCTTCTGAAGGTACAGGCGTTTCTATGTAACGAAAGTCTGCTACTCAGCAGACTGTTGTTTATTATTCATGGCTTCATACAACACAGACAAATTACGCTCCAGGTTGCTGATCAGCTGTTTGCCTACAGGCTCAGAAACAAATCCAGCACGTATAGCAAAATCTACTTCTTTGGAAAAGCCGTATACTTGAGTATCCAGAACTTCCTCGTACAGAGGACAGTAACGAGTATCCAAATTCTCCATCTGTATTTCAATTAATTTTTCAATTTTATTTGCATCTTCTTGTAGAAGATTCAATGCTTTTATATTCAACTGCTCTTGTAAATCAGATGAAGTCATGCTCTTCCCCCCCATGTTCGAGAATCGTCAGTCACTACTACTATTAATATTAGACGAAATTGGAGGCTAATACAAGAACCCCTAACGAAATTAAAGGAATTTACATTATATTTTAACTATTTATTGAAAAATAGAATTAGGATTGATCCATACAAAAAATGCTGCGATTCACAAGGAATCAGCAGCATTTCGTTAATCATTGACCTTCTGCAAGTTTTACGGCAAGTCCGTGCTTTTCAAAAGCAGCAACTACTGCTTTTTTAGCCTCTTCTTCGTCTGGTCCATGTACATGGAGCTCATAATCTTGATTTTTCACAAGTGTTGTAAATAGCCCCAAAATACTTTTAACATCAATAAATTTAGATTCGTGTTGTAAAACAATAGAAGAAGTGAACTGACCTGCTGTCTGTGCGATTTCAACTACTGCGGCATTATTCGTATTACTTGTTGCCATTTGAGAACCCTCCTACTCCGACTAAAATTTTCAACAATTCAGGTTTTCCATTTACATCATAATTGAATACGCTTTCTTATGCAACCCATTTCTTACAGCGTATGAGAGCGATAAAAAGAGGTTACGATTGTGAATAGCGTATAAGATGCTCTCAACAATATATAACCTCTTTTACCATTTTCAATCTTTTATAGTATTTATTAAAAGATTATTTCAAGTTCTCTGGATTAAGCGCTTCTAGTTCTGGCAACACAAAGATTCCGTCTTTGCGAATCAATACATCATCAAAGTAAATCTCACCGCCACCGTATTCTGGACGTTGAATAAATACTAGATCCCAGTGAATCGAAGAACGATTACCGTTATCTGTTTCTTCATATGCTTGTCCTGGTGTGAAGTGGAAACTACCTGCAATTTTTTCATCAAATAAAATATCGTTCATCGGATGCAAAATATGAGGATGGAATCCAATTGCAAATTCTCCGATATGACGAGCACCATCATCTGAATCCAAAATGCTGTTTAATTTCTCAGTATCATTACTTGTTGCTTCAACAATTTTACCATTTTCAAAACGGAAAGTGATGCCTTCAAAAGTAGTACCGTTATATACCGTTGGTGTGTTGTAGCTGATAACGCCATTAACCGAATCACGAACCGGCGCGCTAAATACTTCACCATCTGGAATATTGCGTTGACCGGAACATTTTTTAGCACCGATATCTTTGATAGAGAATTGCAAATCTGTATTTTTACCGACTAAGCGAACTTTGTCTGTACGGATCATTAATTGCTCTAACGCATCTTGAGCTTTGTCCATTTTAGCGTAATCTAGATTACATACGTCAAAATAGAAATCTTCAAATGCTTCTGTGCTCATTCCTGCCAATTGTGCCATGCTTGCATTTGGATAACGAAGTACTACCCATTTGGTATGTTTAACACGTTGCTCGCTATGAACAGCATGTTGATAAATACTGTTGTACAACTTTTGTTTGTCATCAGGAACATCGGATAGATCATTGATATTCTCGCCTGCACGAATACCAATATAACCTTGCATCTGCTTCATGCGTTCTAGATCAAGTGCAGCCCATGTTTTCATGCTTGATTCTGTCGCATTCATCAACATAGCACGTTGTACTTTACGATCAGTCAATTGAACAAACACATTACCGCCTCGTTCGCCAATCGCATGAATCACTGCATTTAATAGATCACGTTCATTACCGATCATTTCGACCAAAACATTTTCCCCTGGTTGTACATCGATTGAATATTCAACCAAATTTTTGGCTAATACTTTTACTCTAGGATCTTGCATCACATATCTTCCCCTCGTAAATAGTTTTTTAAATATTTTTTGAACAACGGTTAATTATTCAAAAAACATTGTATCACGATGTTAAGTTTCTTGTCTTTACCTGTCGTTATAAAATAAAAAAAGTAGCTCTAGCATCTATATCGCTTATCGATAATGATCCTATAGAACTACTCCTTATATTATTCTCTTGGACTTTCATCGATACAGACTTGATTACGTCCACTTTTTTTAGCCTGATATAGCGCCATATCTGCACGATAAAATAAAGACTCTACACTTACTTTTTTGTCTTTGCGATCCCATGCTGCAATTCCGCAAGAAACGGTCACTGTTGGATCTGTTTCCTGTTCGATTTTTTCACGAATCCGTTCAGCGATCACTTCTGTTTTTTCTGCATCAATCTGAGGGAAATAGACCGCCAGTTCTTCTCCGCCCCATCGGGCTGCAATATCGTCTTCACGAATAGAAGATTGAATCATTTTACTGACTTGCTTCAAAATCTCATCGCCGATCTGATGACCATACGTATCGTTCACCTGTTTGAATTTATCTATATCGACCATCAATAACGTTCCGCTATCTTCTTTGCTTTGATAGCTGTGAATCTTTTCGTCTAGATAGCGACGTAGATATAACCCTGTGAGCGCGTCACGGCTTGCCATACGTCTTACTTCATCATGTAGGGTTGCATTGGCTACTGCTAGTCCAATGTGCGTTGTAATGACTTGTAATAGCTTAAAATTACCATATGAAAAATAATGACTGGTACGATGACCTAAAAAGATCGATCCATTGACTTCTCCACCACTCATTAACGGAGAAGCGATCATCGAACAAGAACCTGAAGCATTCATAAATAACGATTCCAGACTAGGATTTTGGCAATAATCAGATAAGATCACAGGCTCTTTGGTTCGATACAGTAATCCGGTATATCCATGATCTTTCCCTACTGACTTGCCTTCCATACTTGGAACATTACCGGTGACCACTTCAAATTGCTCTGTCTCTGGATTCAGATGGAGTACTGCGACGGTCTCTGCTTTGAATACATCAAGCAATTCTTTACCTGCAATATCAAAAATCTCGTTCAATTGCAGACTTTGGTTGAGCCTTCTTGTAATCTCATTGATGAGACGCAGATCTTCGTTGAGCAATTGTGATTGTTCATATAATTTAGCATTTTCAAATGTACGTCCAGCCGCTTCTGCCATAATTCTCATGAGCTCTATATCTTCTTCCTCTAAAGGAGACTCAGACAATAGATGAAATACACCATAGATCGCTTGCTTGCCAATCAAAGGAATCGCTACTTCCATTCGATCAGACCCTTGAGCTTTGGCGTGTATTTCCATAAGTGGTTGCCCTGCTGTAAAAGCACGTACACACATATCTTCTTTTGGATTTTGCAACGATAAAGGCTTTACTCTAGCATTGTTACTTTTATTATCTTGTGATACTAGCAGTTCAAATTCCACCTGTGGATACATCTGATCTACGATAGCAAAAAGCTCATTAATCAAAGCATCGATATCGAATTTGTCGTGCATACGTTGAATCACTTGAAACAAGACAGAACGACGCTGGGCTTCACGCTCTGCTAGTGTTTTGGAATGTAACATATCCGCTACAAATGTATATTCGAAGCGACGATAAAATAGACTTTTATAATGCAACACAAGCAATTTAATTTCTTCTGTCGATAATACATCGGAGTCACGATGGATTTGAGCACATCCCATCATCGCAAATTGTTGATGATGACGGCGAGTATAAATAGGAACCATCGTATATCGATAAAGTCCTTCTTCGTATTCAATCACATGCTCCTGATTCGTATGAGGAGTTAAGGTTGCTATATCTATCTTTGGTATCAAATGATCACTTGTCTGATCTCCGCCTATATATTTATGCATATGATTTATTAAAAACCAATGTGCATTACCTATCCGCATTTGAGAATGATTTTGTTGTTGCCAATCTTCCAGACTTTCTTGCAACAGTGGTTCAATATGCGGAAAATCTTCAGGATTAATATCCAGATTTTGCAGCCAGAACGTTTCGTCAGCAGTTGATACAACCGGATAGGAGGCATGTCCTTCTTCGGTACGCCAGGCTTGCACCGGATAATTCCATTGATTGTCTGACATATAAAATGCCTCCTTTCACGAATACTAATAAGTGACTAAATTTCTTAACATTAATACACTCATTCTACAATTTTATGCTATGGTTTGCACACAATATTTAATACAGAAATAACCCGTAATAAATTTTACACAAACAATATTTAAAAACCTATTGACGACAGATCCCTATTTCCTATATAATTTATTATTGATGAAGACTGGATAGACTTTAATTTGGGGTAACGTTGTTTCACCCTCACGCTTTTTGTTGCTAGCAAGACTGCGGCTGAACATTTTTGCTAGTAGTACGCTTCCTATCCGAGCCTACGACAAACAAAACGCGGCAACATGAATCACAGACCCAAAGCCCCGGAATGTTTATATTCAAAATAAAACTTTAATTACGAAGGAGCTTATTATAAATGTCACGTTACACTGGTCCTAAATTTAAATTAAGTCGTCGTCTTGGTATTTCCCTAAGCGGCAATGGTAAAGATTTGAAACGTCCTTTCCCTCCAGGTCAACACGGAGCGAACCAACGTCGTAAAATGAGTAACTATGGTATGCAATTACAAGAAAAACAAAAATTGCGTCACATGTATGGTTTGGGCGAAAAACAATTCCGTACTTTGTTCTCGAAAGCACAAAAAATTCAAGGTATTGCTGGTGAAAACTTCATGTTCTTGCTAGAAAGCCGCTTGGATAACTTGGCTTACCGTATTGGTTTTGCTAACAGCCGCGCTGGAGCACGTCAATTGGTATCCCACGGTCATATCACTGTTAACGGTAAAAAAGTAGATATCGCTTCTTACTCCGTAAAACCAGGTGATGTTATTGGTCTTCGTGAAAGAAGCCGTAGCTTGTCTTCTGTTAAAGAAGCTATCGAAAACCGTTCACACTTGCCTGCTTACATCGAGTACAACGAAAACGCTGTTGAAGGTAAATATATCCGTTTGCCAGAGCGTTCTGAATTGTCTCAAGAAATCGACGAAAAACAAATCGTTGAGTTCTACAACCGTTAAGATTTAAATTCAAAGCTGTCAGAGAATTCTCTGACAGCTTTTTTTATTTGGTTATCGAGACAATACCAAAAAACCGCCAGCATATTGCAGACGGTTTTTTGGTCTATCCTATCCATTTGAATCTATTGCATCATCATAAAGGGATCATGCTATCAAGTACGGAATTTAGAAATAAGTTCATTCAAAGCATCTGATACAGCATCTAAAGATTGTGCGGAAGCTTGTAACTGCTGTAAAGATTGTGACTGTTGTGTAGAACGTTCTGTTGCACTTGCTGCACGCACTGCTGATGATTTAGCAATATCCGCCAGGTTATTCAAAGATGCTGTCACTTCTTCTGCGCCAGCTGACATTTGTTCAGATGCAGATGATACTTCTTGAATCTCACCAGCTACACTTTCAATATCTCCACTAATAGAAGCAAACATCTGCTTCGTATCTTCCAACATGATGATACCGTCGGTAACCTGTGTTGAACCATCTTTCATCCCATTTACTACAGCAGACGTTTCTGCTTGCATAGACACAATCTGTTCAGTAATCAATCTAGCTGAATCTCCAACGTTATTTGCTAGATTACTGATCTCAGACGCGACTACAGCGAATCCACGACCTGCTTCTCCTGCTCGTGCTGCTTCAATAGAAGCATTCAGAGCAAGCAATGTCGTCTGTTTGTTAATCGATTGAATCATATCTATAATGCTACTGATCTGTTGAGAACGTTCATTTAGTGAAGCCGCCATACGTCCTGCTTCATCCATGACTTCTTTAGCTCTATCAATTTGCTGAACTGCTTTGTTCAGATGCTGGTTACCCTGCTCTGCTTTTTGCTCAATAATAACTGTAGCTTCTGATACTTCTTGTACCGATTCTGCGATCCGTTGTACACCAATCGCCATTTCTTCCATCGCTACTGTACTTTCATCAGCAGCTTTTAATTGTAATTCGGCACCACTTTCCATTTGTTGCAACTCTTTGACATTATGACCTGCATCTGTGGCGGCCATCGTTGAATCTTGAGCGATCTCTGTAGCTGCATTTTGAATCATAGTCGATTGTTGATTCAGATGATTCATAATGCCACTGGTAGACTCTAGCACTTTGTTAAACTCATTAGCCATCTGACCAAATTCATCTGCTCTTTGATTAGACAATCGTGCAGAATAATCGCCTACAGCCATTTTACGGCTGACTTCGACTACTTTACGCGTTTCTCGAATCATCCCTATATTATTCCACAAAATCGCGGCACTAATAATGATGATACCGATTGCGCCTACAATAATTAGAATATGTAGCAATTCTTGAGTAGGCTGTTGAATTTCAGAGTCAGGTAAAACTACAGCAATTTTCCAACCTGTTTCTTGCACAGTCATATAGAAAACAGTATTTAATTCTCCCTGAATATTCACTACTGTACGACCTGTTTGATTTTTGTTAATCAGGTTAGCTACTGTATCCATGCCTTCTATTTTTTCATCTTTCAAAGGCATATCCGCTACAATCTCAGGTCTACCACTTGCTAGTACTTCGCCTTTACCGCTGACCAATATAGCACGACCGGCTGTACCTATTTTAAGATTGTTTACATAATCTCGAATATTATTCATACTGATATCTGCCAAAGCGACACCGAGCACTTGACCATCATTATTACGAATCGTTTTGCCTGCTGTAATCATTTTGATTTTACTAACCGAATCGGTAAATGGTTCTGTATAATAGATTTTATCAAAGTTATTAAGAGTTGCAGTGTAATAAGGTTGTGTTAAATAATCATAAGCGGGATCATCATATTCTGTTGTTGTTGTAATTTTGTCTCCATCTCGGATTGCATAAGCAGACCGATATTTAACACCTTGTTCATACTGATTTTCTGCGAAGAAAATACCTACCCCGTACGTAAATGGACTTAACATTTGCCAGCGTTCTGTCAGTTTAAAATAATCAGCAATATCTAGATTATTTCCCAATTCTCCTGTAGCTGCTGCAAGTGATGATACAATCATTGAATTTTGTTTTAATTGACTGTTTAAGCTCTCATTCAGTCCTATTAATGTGTTATTAGCATTGGTATTGATTTCTGTATTAAGCTTCTCCTTTGCAAATTGGTACGATAACACACTAATCCCTACAAGAGCGATAATAACAATCGGAAGTAATGTTAATAATGTGCGAGCCTGGATACTTTTAAACTTGAATCTACGCAATGTAATTACCTATCCTCTCTTTATCTATAATAAAATCCACATTCTACTTATATCGACAAATTGATACATAAAATTAATAGTTTCACTTTGAGATATTGGATAAACAACTGACTATTTTGTGACTGTTTATCCCGTTACCTGTAATGAATACAAAAAAACCTTTAGCATTACCGAAGTAATACCAAAGGTTGAAATGCATTTGGATTGAATTTGGATTGAATCTGGATTAAGCTTTTTTGATTTTGGCAAATTTACGTTTACCTACTTGTACGATATCTCCATCAGACAGTTCGATACTTGCATTCACATCGTCATGTTTTTGCTCGTTAATTTTGAGAGCACCTTGTTGAATACTACGTCTAGCTTCACTGGTAGATGTTGCAAATCCCAAGGTCATTACCAATTTAATAAGACCGATTTGTCCATTTTCCAAAAGACTTTCATCAATGACTACCTCTTGAATATCATCAGGTAATGCACGCTGTTGGAATACAGTCACAAAATGATTTTTCGCAGCCACTCCTGCTTCTTCATTATGGAACATACGCACATAATTTTGAGCTAGATTCATTTTGGCATCACGTGGATGGATAGAACCATCTGCAAGTCCTGCTTTGAGCTTAGCCAGATCTTCATTTGAAATATCTGTTGTTAACTCGTAGTACTTGAGCATCAATTCATCAGGTACACTCATAGATTTACCAAAAATTTCGTTCGGCTCTTCGTTGATCCCGATGTAGTTACCCAGACTTTTACTCATTTTCTGAACGCCATCTAATCCTTCAATAATCGGTAAAGTGATCGCTACTTGAGTTGCTTTACCGTATTCTTTTTGCAGTGTACGTCCCATCAATAAGTTAAACTTCTGGTCTGTACCACCAATTTCGATATCACTTTCAAGTGCTACAGAATCCATCCCTTGCATCAACGGGTAGAAAAATTCGTGAATACTGATAGGCTGACCACCCTGGTAGCGCTTTGTAAAATCATCCCGTTCTAACATGCGTGCTACTGTAACTTTGGCAGCTAGATTGACTACATCTGCAAAATTCATCGGGCTTAGCCATTCGGAGTTAAAGTATACTTTCATTTTGCTAGGATCAAGAATCTTTGTGATCTGCTCTTTGTACGTCTCTGCATTATGCTTAACTTGTTCTTCGGTTAATTGCTTACGTGTCTCTGATTTACCTGTTGGATCACCAATTCTTCCGGTAAAGTCACCAATAATCAATTGAACATGATGCCCTAATTCTTGAAATTGACGTAACTTCTGCAAAACAACAGTATGTCCAATATGAATATCTGGTGCAGATGGATCAAGACCTAATTTGACCGTTAATGGTTTACCTGTTGCTACTGATTTGATCACTTTTTGACGCAGTGCATCTTCAGGAATAATCTCTGCTGTTCCTCGCTCGATTACACTTAATTGTTTTTCTACTTCTGCTTGTTGTGCTGGTGTTAGTTCTTCCCATTTCATTATCTATTCGCTCCCTATCACATCATTATACGGATGACTTCCGTTAGAGTGCCTGCTTGAAAATGAGCACCAAAAAAGACCTACCCATCCCCATAAAGGGACGAGCAGGCCTCGCGTTACCACCCTAATTAGAAGACTGATCTCATACTTATAACATCATAAGATATAGTCAGCTTCTCACTTCATTATATATAACGGAATCTTCATCCCGGCTTGATATTATAGATACATTCATTAATATCAAACGACTCCAGACCTGTAATTCAAAGGAAGTCCGCTTGCCGATTTGCACCAACCATCGGTTCTCTGAGAACGGTAATCTTCACTTCTACTGGGTGTCTTTCTTCGTCTTTGTGTTATGTAATTGTAGATTGCTTCAACGTATCACTTTTATAACATACCTTTTGCAAACAAGTCAATGCTTGTTCACATCCGACTTTGTGCCCATCCTACTTTTATCGTTCAGAAGAAACTGATTATAGCGTAATTTTTATGCTATAATAGTGGCTGGTAAAAGGGGGAAGTTACATGGCTGAAAAGAAGGACAAGCGTCCAACAAATAAGTCCGCTAGCAAGCACTCTGGATTCCGCAAATTACTCACTGTGTTCAAATGGGTAGTTATTGCTGGTTTTGCTATTTGCCTGTTCGGTGGAGGTATTTTGATGGGCTACGTTTCTTCGATTGTAAAAGACGAACCTGTGCGTTCGCGTGAAGAAATAGTCAAAAAGATCAATGAAAATGCAGTGACCGGCTTTGCTTATTTTAATGACGGTTCCCCGATTGGACAACTTCGTACAGAAGAAGATCGTCGATTGGTGACTTATGAACAGATTCCTCAACCTGTCATCGACGCCATTATTTCCATAGAAGATAATCATTTTTATGAACATAAAGGTGTAGATATGAATGGTACGCTGCGCGCTGTCAAACAGCGGGTACTGAATGAATCCGTCCAAACCGGAGGGAGTACGCTTACACAGCAATTGTCGAGACGGGTATTTTTGAACTTGGACAAAACAGATGATCGCAAAATTAAAGAAATGTTGCTTTCTCTTCGTATCGAACGCTTTATGACCAAAAACGAAATTTTGACTGCCTACTTGAACAAAATGCCTTTTGGTAAAGGTTCAAGCGGATACAATATTTTTGGAATCAAAGCAGCAGCCAAAGGGATTTTTGCTCTAAATGATTTGAGTAAAATTAATATTGCTGAAGCCGCTTATATTGCAGGGCTACCTCAATTACCAACAGCTTATTCTGCTTTTGATAGCAACGGTAAATTCAATGAAAAAGGATTTAAACGTGCTGTCGGTAGGCAACAACTGGTTCTTGAACGTATGAAAGAGTTAGGTAAGATTACAGCGAGTGAATACAATGAAGCGATTAATTTCGATCTCAAAAGTGCACTGGCTAAACCAACTGCCAAAGCGTATTCTCAATATCCTTATCTTATGATGGAGATTGAACGACAAGGCGCACAAACGATTGTAAAAATGGAAAATCCAGATTTGGATATGTCTACTTTATCTTCAGAAGAACGCAATCAATTGTTTGAAGATGCTCGTCAAAAATTGTTAACTGGTGGTTATCGTGTATATACGACGATTAACAAAACGGTCTATAACACGATGCATGAAGTAGCAGAAGACAGTAGCAACTTCTCGCCTGATAGCAATACTAAAGGTAAAGAACAAACAGCCGCTATGATGATCAATCACAAAACTGGCGCTATTCTTGGTATGATTGAAGGTCGTAGCTTCCAAGAAGAACAAATGAATTATGCTACCCAGATGACACGTCAGCCTGGTTCTACGATGAAGCCAATCGCTGCTTATCTGCCTGCGCTCGATGCAGGGCTGGTGCAACCGGCAAGTATTGTAGATGATGCTCCGATTATTTTGAAAGACGGGGGCAAAGGATATCACATCCCTGCGAATGCAAATGGACGTTATCAAGGTCTAGTGACTGCTCGTACTGCTCTTGATGAATCGTTAAATGTCCCTGCTCTCAAACTATTTAATCAAAAAGTAGGTATTGATAAAGCATGGACATTTGCTAAAAAATTAGGCATTACAACGATTCAGGATACCGATTACTCTGCACAAACCGGAGTGCTCGGCGGTCTTAAATATGGAGTAACTGTCGAAGAATTAACCAATGCGTATGGATCTATTCCGAATCAAGGGATATTCAATGATGCTTATATGATCGACAAAATTGTTGATCCTTATAACAAAATTGTCTACAAACACAAAGCTGATCCACAACGAGTCTTTTCCAAACAAACAGCTTATCTAATGACAGATATGCTTCGTACTGTTATTACAGATTCACGTGGTACAGGTAGAACGATGCAGACGTTATTTAATAAATACGGCAAAATACCAATCGTCGGTAAAACGGGTTCCACTCAGAACTATGCCGATGTATGGTTTATGGGCTTTACGCCAGATGTAACGCTTGGGGTATGGGCAGGTTATCGTGAACCGGTGAACACCTTATCCGAAGATGGAAAAAAACGTGCTCGTACTTTATGGGCAACAATTATGAACAAAGTGACTGATAGTGATCCTGAATTGTTTAAAACAGACGCATTTACCAAACCAGACGGAATTGTAACGCAAACGGTCTCTGGATTCAGCGGTAAATTACCAACGTCTGCTACACGGCAATCTGGTAACCTTGTCACTGATATTTTCAATGCTAAATATGTACCTAAAGACTTTGATGATGGTGTGGCTTATGCGAAATACATTACGTACAATGGTGTAAATTATATTCCACAAGATGGCACACCAGATGATATGGTGAATCAACGTACTGTAGTTAAACGTGAAATGCCGATCTCTGAATTGATCAAAGATCTGCAACATGCATTAGCTAATATGTCAGGGCCTAAATACGCACTATGGCGTTATCTACCTGAAGATGCAGGCGCAGATGCTCCAACACGTATTGATCCAAGGCAAGATGATGGTGGCTCACCTAATCCGCCTAGCAATGTACGCTTATCTACTAGCGGTAGTGATGCTCGTATTACCTTTAACTCTGGTGGTTCTGGTGATGTAGTCGGTTATCGTCTATATCGTTCAGCCGGCGATGGTTCGTATCAATATCAGAAATCAGCACAATTAGGCAGTAGTCAATTCAATTCATTTGTCTCTGCTAATGGCAATTTCTCTTTCTATGTTACTGCTGTTGATGTAGGTGGACATGAATCTAGTCCAAGTAATACTGTTGATTACAGTGCTGCTCCTGTGCCTGTAGACGAGCCAGATGAAGGTACTTTATTACCAGATGGAACGACTGAAGAACCTTCAACAGATGGTACATCACCAACTGAAGGCAACGCTACTGACCCTGCTACGACTACTGAAGAAGCTACTCCTGCTAAAGCAAAAGTAGCTCCTTCTGCTCCATCTTCACTTAGCGCTAAAGGTGCAGGTAAAAGTGCAGTCGTGATCTCGTGGGGCGCTCCATCTCAGCCTGCAAGTAATTACAAAGTATACTTTAGCAAAACCAGTGGGGGTCCTTACAATCTAGCCGGATCTACACCAGATACAAAGTTCCAATATAATTCCAGTCGCAAAATTGATGGTTGGTTTTATGTAGTAGCGGTCAATGAGAGTGGTTCATCCCCACCATCATCGCCAATACAATATAAAGGTAAGTAAAAATACTGATATACTAAACAGCGAATACCGATTATATTCAATCGGTATTCGCTGTTTTTTTCTGTTTGTTTATAGATAAAAAGTGATAAACATTGATTTGAATTCAATCGTAACGCTCGCCTACTATACCTATAAAGCACAACAAAAAAAACATCTTTCCTTTGCAGGAGAAGATGCTTTTTATCTATATTCATAGTTATTGATGGTATTAACCTATTAGTTCAATTGATTTACAGAAAGACGTAGAATCGTTTCGTGTGGCAAAATAACACGTGTATTTTCAACGTTTTCTTTTTTCATCAATTTCGTTAATAGACGCATAGCTACAGCACCCAGATCATACATCGGTTGCGCTACTGTTGTAAGCTGTGGACGAACCATAGAAGCAAGACGAATATTATCTACAGAAATAATAGAGAAGTCGTCCGGTACTTTCAAACCTTCGTCTTGAATACTGTGAATCGCACCAATAGCCATTTCATCGGTTGCTGCAAAAATAGCAGTTGGACGTTTTTTGAGACCGATAAAATATTTCATAGCTTCTACGCCAGATTCATAACGATAGTTACCGATACGTACCCAGTCTTCTTTGTATTCAATATTGGCAGCTTCTAAAGCTTTTTTGTATCCTTGAAAACGGGAATATCCATTTGCAGGATCTTGTAATGTACCACTGATCATTGCAATCTCGCGGTGTCCATGACGAATCAATGTGTTTACAGCATCAAAAGCTGCTGCTTCATGATCGATATCTACTGATGGAATTAATCCATTTTCATCACGGGTTGCACATAATACGATCGGTACAGCTGAAGATTGGAATGCTTGTAAATGATCTTCTGTTACTGTTCCGCCCATAAATAACAGACCATCTACTTGCTTTTCTAACAATGTGTTTACCACACGAATTTCTTTTTCTTTTTTCTTATCTGCATTACAAAGGATAATATTGTAATGATACATATTCGCAATATCTTCGATACCGCGGGCAATTTCTGCAAAAATAGAATTTGAAATATCAGGAATAACAACGCCTACAGTGGTCGTTTTCTTACTTGCCAATCCACGTGCGACTGCGTTAGGACGATATCCTAGACGTTCTATTGCTTCATAAACTTTTTTGCGTGTTTGTGGTTTTACGTTCGGATTATTATTCACTACACGAGATACTGTAGCCATAGATACTCCAGCTTCGCGTGCTACATCATAAATGGTTACTGTCACGGTCCTTCTCTCCATTACCAATAAATTTTCTTCATGTTTTCAAGAATTTGCTTCGTTTTTCATTTAGATTCATGATACGCTAAAATAGTATGACTTGCAATCATTGTTATGATGTTAAGATAACGCTTCACGTAGCGAACTTACTGTAATCTTCGAGTGTGAAGTGTTCCAGACAGGCTCACCATTTTTAACTAAAATCACTTGTGGTGATTCATGTTTGACTTGCAAATGTTCTGCTACTGCATTCGATACATCGCGATTTTCCACTACATAGACCAATCCATAATCGACATCTTCACTTGGATTGCTTTCCAAATACGATTTAAATTCACTATAAGCGCCAGCGCTAATCGGACAACGAGTACTATGTTTAAATACAAGCAGTGGTTTTTGTGTTGTATGATTCAAAGCTTCTTGTAACTGATCGGTTGTAGTCATCTGAGTTACACTTGCCATTATGCACACATCCCCTTTTGCTATTAATTAATGTAAGAACGTTTTCATGAATAACTATCATAAGTATCTTAACAAATAACAGTGTAAAAATCCATTTTTTTGTCATTGTTACCGTTTTTTCAGCCGAATTTAGATGAATGTAATTTTCATAATGTTTTCTTTTCATTCTTCTGAGTCTTTTTTTCATGATGATGGATTTTGATCCTTATCGTTTATTTTGATACAATGAACCTCAATAATGGGATTGATCGGTTCATATCGATCGCTATCATAGAATATAACTCTGAAAGGAATGATGATATGAGATTGGCAGGTAAAAAAGTCATTGCTTTAGTAGATGAGGAATTTGAAGACTTGGAACTATGGGTTCCTGTGTACCGAGTACGTGAAGAAGGTGCTGAAGTTCATCTTGCTGGTGCGGATCGCGGTAAAAAGTATATTGGTAAATATGGAGTACCTGCTGAAGCAGAATATAGCTTTGACGAATTAGATAGTGCTGATTATGATGGTATTTTGGTTCCTGGAGGTTGGGCACCTGATAAATTACGTCGCTATCCTAAAGTATTAGAACTGGTGCGAGAAATGCATGAAGCTCGCAAACCTATCGGTCAAATCTGTCATGCAGGATGGGTATTGATCTCAGCCGGCATTTTAGAAGGCGTTACTGTTACTTCTACACCAGGTATTCGTGATGATATGCAAAATGCAGGTGCTATCTGGAAAGATGAAGCTGTTGTGGTTGATGGACATATTATTTCAGCTCGTCGTCCACCGGATCTTCCTCCATATGGCAAAGCCTTTTGTGATGCGTTAGCTGAAAAAGTGTAACTATTGTATTGGTGTTGGTCACTATTTAACAGCATAAGTACAGCAATATTTTGATAGACATAACAGTCTAAATATAACCAAAAAAGACATACCATTAAAAGGTATGTCTTTTTTGGTTATACACTATGGAATAAAGTAAATCATGTTATGAAGTAGATGAAACAAAAGAAGCATCGGAATCTGTTAGTGTATTCATATATTGTTGAATACCTTCTTCAATCGCCTGCGATGTTTTTAATTTCATCCACGATAATGCTTGACTGCTCGCTTGCTTGGAATCGGTATTCAATATACTCTGTTTAACTCGCAACAATGATTGTGGTGACATACTTAGATGATCGACACCCATCTGTAACCAAAATGGAATAGAACGCTCATCGCCAGCCATTTCTCCGCATACACTCACAGGAATACCTTCTGCATGAGCCGCTTGAATCGTACTGCGTAACATACGCAACACAGCCGGATGATAAGGATTATACATATGAGCAATATGTTCATTCATACGGTCAACAGCCAGTACATATTGCACAAGATCATTGGTACCGATACTGAAAAAGTCACATTCTTCAGCAAGTAAATCTGCTATCGCGACGGCTGCTGGAATTTCGATCATAATACCGACTTGAATCTCACGATTGTAAGGTAATCCTCGTTGATCCAATTCATCCATAGCTTCATGCAAAATAACATTAGCTTGTTGTACCTCTTCTACAGAAGAGATCATCGGATACATGATTTTGACTGCTCCATAAGCACTTGCACGTAATATCGCAAGAAGCTGTGTTTTGAACATTTCTGTATGTTCCAGACAGATACGAATCGCTCGATAACCGAGAAAAGGATTTTCTTCTTCAGGTAAAGGGAAATAATCCAGTTCTTTATCTCCACCAATATCAAGTGTACGAATAACCACTGCCTGTCCTTTAGCTTTCTCTGCCACTAAGCGATACACTTCAAACTGCTCTCGCTCACTTGGAAAAGAATTACGATCCATATACATAAATTCTGTACGGAACAAGCCTACACCTTTGGCTCCATTTTTCAAAGCGATATCCAATTCTTTAATCGAACTAATATTCGCTGAGAGACGCATAGGGATACCGTCTTTGGTAATAGAGTCAACAGTAGACAACATCTCTAACTGACGCTTACGGCGATCCTGAGCGGTTCTAATCAGCTTATAATGCTCGATCGTTTGTTGATCAGGATGAACAATAATTTTACCATTATCGCCATCGACAATAATCATTTCACCTGTCTGAATCGGTGGGTCTAATTGACTTTCTAATCCAGAGACAAGCGGAATCCCGATCGCTCGTGCCATAATCGCAGAATGCGATGTTTTTCCGCCTAGAATAGTAGCAATTCCCAGTACATTATGTGGATTCAAATGAACCAATTGCGAAGGCGATAACTCTTTGGCGACCAGAATGTAAGGTTGTGTATCTGTAGGCAAAGTCACCTCAGGTGCACCAAGTAAATGTTTAAGTAGACGGTTACCGACATCTTTAATATCAGCAGCCCGTTCTTTCATATATTCATCATCCAGTAGATCAAACATCGTTACAAAGTGGTTAATCGCTTCTTGTACAGCCACTTCTGCCGCTTTGTATTGGCGTTCGATAATACCGCGAATCTCATTCATAAATTCAGGATCTTCCAAAATAGCTAAATGAGCATCAAAAATACTTGATTCTTCAGGACCTGCGATTTCCTCGAATTCATTTTTCATCAGCTCAATCTCAGTTTTGGATGTACGAATGCCTTCATATAAGCGCTCAAATTCTTGCGCAAGGTCTGTCGGATCAAGACACTGATCCGGTACATCCCATTCCCATGTTGGCAACACAAAAGCTTTTCCTATGGCTACTCCACCAGCAGCTGCGATTCCTTTGATCATGTTTAGTCCCCCCCACCGCTCTTATCATGCAATACTACCGACATTACAGCCCCTTGTCCTTTTTTTACATTTTTAAATGGAGCATAACTCCATGATCGGACACGATCAGGGTTAGTAATAACCATCGGAGTTGCAAGTGACGGTGCGTTTTTTTGCAATGTTTCCAAATCAAACTTAATCAATAATTGCCCGGCTTCGACTACATCGCCAGCAGCTACAACCGCTTCAAAGCAGCCTTTTTGCTGAGAGGTATCAATACCGATATGAAGCAATATTTCGACACCTTCTGATGTACCGATACCGATCGCATGCATCGTAGGATACAGATGCATAATCGTTCCAGCTACAGGCGAGACCAGTTCACCACTTTCAGGCAAAAAGGCTACTCCTTCACCGACTAACTTACCTGCAAAAATCTGATCAGGCACTTCAGATAGGGCAATCATTTTACCCTGTACAGGTGCACAAAATTGAACATGTGTCAGATCGCGATCCATCAACTTCCGAATTTCTTCACGAATCAATTCCGAATATGTTCCAAATACAATCTGTACATTACCGCCACCTAACTTGATCAATCCTGCTGAACCCAGTGACTTTAACGCACGGCTATCTATAGCACGATCATTAACGACCGTTAATCTCAATCTTGTAATACAAGCTTCTACGCGTACAATATTTTCTTTGCCACCTAATGCTTGTAAAATAAGCGGTGTCTGATACGGAATATTTCCTACCCAATCGCCTAATGTAGAAGCTTCTTCACGACCTGGTGTCGGAATTCGGAAGCGCCGAATCGCAAATCGGAAAATAAAGTAATACGCTAGTCCATAAGCTATTCCAATCGGAATTAACATCCATGCATTGCTTGATAAATGATAATTCAGCACATAGTCGATCGCTCCTGCTGAATACGAAAAGCCATGATGAATATCTAACGCATACGTAATCCACATTGCGAGTCCAGATAATACGATATGAATACCGAATAACCATGGAGAAGCAAATAAAAAGGCAAACTCAATCTGCTCGGATACGCCTGTTAAAAAGCACACTAGAGCAGCACGCATAAATGTTTTACGTACTTTGGGCTTCAAGTCTTCACGTGCTTCTTGGATAATCGCTAATGCCGTTGCTGGCAAAGCGAACATCATCACCGGATATAATCCTGCCATATAAATACCGGCTGTCGGATCGCCACTAAAAAAGCGTGGTAAATCGCCTTGTACGATATCTCCATGGCTTTCATACGAACCGATCTGGAACCATACAATATTATTCAATAAATGATGCAGTCCAAAAGCAGACAAAATGCGATATAAGGCTCCATATAAAAAGAGTCCAAACCCGCCCATCGTCGATAATCCCCATGTCAGCCCATTTAATAGGTGCTGTAATATGGGAGCGAACCACAACATGACGTAAGCAAACACAGAAGAGAATAACCCCATAAACAGCAAAACAAAACGCGATCCGCCAAAAAACTGGATCGCTTCGGGAAGACGTACATTTTTGAATCGCCTGTACACTGCCCCGGCAATGATACCCATCATAATTCCAATCAATGTGGAAGGCTGTATCAAATCACTGCTAAAATGCTTGGTCACCTGATCATATAATGCCATTCCGGCAAAAGCAGCAAGCCCTGCGGTGCCTGCTTGATTAGCAAGCCCTAACGCAACACCTATCGCAAAAATAAACGGTAAATAATGAAAAATACTTTGACCTGCTATTGTAGCTACCTCAGAGACGACAGGTAAGCCCCATGCTCCCCATGGAAGCCCTCCTACACTGAGCAAAATAGCCGCTGCCGGAAGTACCATGGTAGGAAGCATAATAGCTCTTCCGAACTGTTGCAGGGAACCTAGCCAATTCAACGCGCCCTCCCCCTTCCTATACCTGATGGTACGCTGTAGGCCATGTTTTGTCAAAGCGGCTCTATATGATAAGAATGTCATTATTTCCTCATTTTCATATATAACATACACCTATTTTAGAATCTATTCTATACCTATTCGGCAAAACACAATGAAATGAAAAAAAAATATAGAAAAGCCTGATCAGATATCCTACAGACTTTTCTATATTTTTATGAATTGCCTATACTGTACAGGATAGGATCAGGTATATTATTCTACATTTATACTCTTACAGGGCGCACAATCGCTTCTTCTACTTTAATACAACGATCCATAATCATATCAATACCCTGTTCTTCTGCGATCTGTGCTGCTTCATTATTGACTACACCTAATTGCAACCAGATCGTTTTGGCACCCACATCTACTGCTTCTCTAGCAATATCTGCGCAATATTCACTACGACGGAATACATTGACCATATCAATCGGTTCAGGAACATCTTTAAGACTGGCATAACACGTTTCGCCTAGAATCTTCTGACCTGCTGCTTGTGGATTAACAGGAATAATACGATATCCCCGATTTTGCATCGCTGCGGATACCATATACGATGTACGATCCATTTTGTCAGAAAGTCCTACTACTGCAATATTGCCTACGTTTTCCAAAATCGTTTTGATTTCTTCTCGTGAAGGATTGGTAAAAGCCATCTTGATCTTCCTCCTTGATGTGTATTTGATCATGAAAAGTGGATGAGTCTATTCAGCTATATATGAATGCTTATATTAACCTTGTACCCATTCTATATTAGCCCCAAGCGCCTGAATATGATCAAAGTACTGTGGATATGACTTCGCTACATGATGAGCATCACGAATAACAATCGGTTGCTTCGCACGTAAGCCAACAATAGACAGCGCCATAATGACACGATGATCGTAATGAGCATCGATCGTTACACCGCCTTCTACTCCTTCAGGACGACCATGTACGATGATCTCTGCTTGACGTTCTTCTACATTTGCTCCTGCTTTGCGAAGCTCTGTCAAATAATCAGTAATCCGGTCACATTCTTTATAACGTAAATTTTCTACATTATAGAAGCGTGATGTTCCTTCTGCAAATACAGCCGCGGCTACCATCGCAAGGACAGCATCTGTAGCAGCATCTCCATCAAATTCGACCGCTTGGAGTTGACCTGTTCCTTTAACATGGACAATATCATTTTCATGCGTTAACGGAACTTGCATCATTTGCAATACATCAACTACTGCTTTTTCCCCTTGCTTACTTTCTACAGGTAGACGGTGAATAATAACATCAGACTTTGTCACAGCCGCTGCTGCAAGTACAGCCGCGGATCCAGGGTAATCTCCTTGTACAGTATAAGATTGAGCTACATATTTTTGACGACCAGGTACTTTATATGTCATGAGGTCTTCACTAGCTTCAATTGTAATACCTGCTTGAGCTAATACTTCAAGTGTCTGACCTACGACTACTTTGGATTTGAGATCATGTAGGACTGTAATTTCACTATCTTCTTCTAATAAAGGAGTCAAAAATAACAGCGCACTCAAATACTGTGAACTTACGCTACCGGATACAGTAATCTTGCCACCACGCGGCTGACCTCCACGAATCGTAATCGGTAATCTTCCGTTCTGATGCTCTACTTCTACACCTAATTGACCTAATGATGTAATCAGATCATCATGTGGACGTTTACCCAGTGAATCAGGATATGTATTCACAAACGTCACTTCAGGGCACAATGCAGCAATGGCCATCAAAAAGCGTAGTACAGCGCCAGCATTTCCTACATTAAGCTCTTTTACATCTACAGGTTTACTACCAAAACCTGTTATCACTATTTTCTCATCATCTTCTTCCAACACAGCGCCTAAATCTCGAATACAACGACGCATAGCATCACTATCTTCACTATGTGCTGGAAAATGAATCGTACTTGTTCCTTCTGCTAGAGCAGCGACTAACAAATAGCGAGTCGTATAATTTTTAGAAGATAACGCTCCGATTTCTCCTTTGAGTTCAGGGGTAGGGGTAACAATAACATCCATGAGTTCAATCTCCTTTAAATAAAATAATAATATTTATATAGTGATACAATTGCTTATATGTTTGGTATTTCTTTGCAGTTATCGGCTGACTTCAATTGACAGTCAAGAACACGCTTCGGTATGATAAAGAAGTTAAAACACATTCAGAAATGAGGGTATAACATATATGTCTAATCCTACTCAGATCGACACGGATGAACTGCGCGAACGCATAGCGGCAGGAGAAAAATTGCAATTGATTGATGTACGTGAAGATGAAGAAGTGAACCAGGGTATGATCGACGGTGCCAAACATATTCCTTTGGGTCAAATTCCTGATCGTCTGAATGAAATCGATAAAACGTTACCGACTGTTTTGATTTGTCGTAGTGGATACCGTAGTGAACGTGCTCGCGAATACTTACAACAGTTAGGTTACGACCATTGCCTTAATATGTCTGGCGGTATGATTGATTGGGTTGAAAATCAATAATATATAGCTAGATTTTACTCAAAAGACTTGTTGACTTCATGTAACAAGTCTTTTACTTTCGCACCTAAACATTAAAAAGCTTGAACGCGGTAACGTGTTAAAACATGTGAAGCCACTTCATCAGGATTCAAAAGCGATGTATCTACCGTAACATGTGCAAATTGATAAGCATGTTTACGTTGCTCCATAATACTACTTACCCGTTCATACGTATCTCCTGCAAGTAACGGACGGTTATCATCTCCGCCTACTCGCTGTACAATATGATCAATATCCGCAGTCAGACAGACTACAAGCCCTTTCGCGATCATCAGATCACAATTTTCAGCACGCAGTACTGAACCACCACCTGTAGAAACAATCTGCCCTTTTTGCTCTAATACGCTAGCAAGCGTTTGGCTTTCAAGCTCACGAAAATACAATTCTCCTTTGGAAGCGAAAATATCCTGTACACTCATACCTTCTGATTCTGCAATCACTGCATCAATATCAACTAATGGATATTGTAATAAATCAGCTAGTAATGTGCCTACGGTTGTTTTACCTGTGCCCATCATTCCAACCAGTATAATATTGGAATGTACACTATCTTCTGATTGATGCACTATATCTACACCTCTTTCAACAACTATGCTATTCCACCCATCATAGCATAGAGATAAAACATAAGACAATCATTCGTTTTGATGAAAAAAGCGCACTGGCTTTTCCTATATTTATAGGAGTACCAGTGCGCTTTGATATATTTAATATGATAGTCAGCAGACTATTCTTGCATCCATTCGTGATGGAAAGTACCTTCTTTGTCCAAACGTTTGAAAGTATGCGCACCGAAATAATCGCGTTGAGCTTGTAACAAGTTCGCTGGCAATCTTTCTGTACGATAGCTATCAAAATAAGCCAATGCGCTGGAGAATCCAGGAACAGGAATACCATATTTCACAGCGATCGATACTACTTCACGCCATGCATCTTGATATTCTTCAACTACACCTTTGAAGTAATCATCAAGCAATAGGTTTTTCAAGCCAGAATCTTTGTCATACGCATCTTTGATGTTTTGCAAGAAACGTGAACGGATAATACAGCCACCGCGGAAGATCATAGCGATGTTACCATATTTCAAATCCCAACCGTATTCGTCAGAAGCTGCACGCATTTGTGCGAAGCCTTGAGCGTAAGATACGATTTTGGAAGCGAACAATGCTCTGCGTACTGCTTCGATAAATTCAGCTTTATCGCCTGCAAAAGCATCTGTTTTAGGTCCGTTTAAAATTTTGCTAGCTGCTACACGTTCTTCTTTCATTGCAGACAAGAAACGTGCAAATACAGATTCAGTGATCATAGACAAAGGAACACCTAGATCAAGTGAACTTTGACTTGTCCATTTACCTGTACCTTTTTGACCAGCAGAATCAAGAATCACATCAACCATCGGTTTGCCTGTTTCTTCATCATATTTAGAGAAGATATCTGCTGTGATCTCGATCAAGTAACTATCCAACTCGCCTTTGTTCCACTCGCTGAAAATCGATTGCAATTCTTCAGCAGATGTTCCTAGAACAGATGTAAGCAAGTTATATGCTTCACCAATCAACTGCATATCGCCATATTCGATACCGTTATGCACCATTTTTACATAGTGTCCAGCACCGTCTGGTCCGATATATGTACAGCAAGGGTCGCCATCGACTTTAGCCGAAATCGCTGTAAGAATAGGTTCTACTAATTTATAAGCACTTTCTTGTCCACCTGGCATAATAGCAGGTCCTTTAAGTGCGCCTTCTTCACCACCGGATACACCTGTACCGATAAAGCGGAATCCTTGAGCTTCCAAGTCTTTGCTACGACGCTGCGTATCAGGGAAGTAAGCATTACCACCATCAATAATGATGTCGCCTTCAGTTAAGAAAGGAATCAATTGTTCAATTGTAGAATCGGTTGCAGATCCTGCTTGAACCATAATTAGAATTTTGCGTGGAACTTCTAAAGAATTCACGAACTCTTCAATAGAAAATGTTCCTGTTAAATTTTTACCTTTTGCTTCTTCAAGCAAATCGTTCGTTTTTTGCGGAGAACGATTGAATACAGATACTGTGAAGCCTCTGCTTTCAATATTTAAAGCTAAGTTCTTACCCATAACGGCAAGACCGATAACACCAATTTGTTGTTTAGACATTTCTGGTTCTCCATCCTTTGCTTCAATATTTTGTATTCATGATTTTGCATAAAATAAGTTGGTTCAATTCATCATTTTACAGGTTTTAATGTCATAAGGAAAGTCTCAAAACGTGATCTGACCAAAATTCATAGAATTGTTGAAAGAATTGTGAATATTTTGGCTATTTCAACAAATTATTTTGGAGATCACGTTTTAAAGTTTACTTTTCCAAACGAATCAGTTCAAAACGAAGATTTTCCAACACTTTTTTACATTCATCAATTTTTTCAGTATCGCCTGTTTTGATAGCTTCATTCAATCGATCAAGGGACTCGTCAATTTGGGTCTCTATATTTTCCAATCTCTCTTCAC
The DNA here is from genome assembly GCF_028736095.1 of Paenibacillus sp. KACC 21273. Taxonomy (NCBI): domain Bacteria; kingdom Bacillati; phylum Bacillota; class Bacilli; order Caryophanales; family Paenibacillaceae; genus Paenibacillus; species Paenibacillus sp. KACC 21273. Next base: position 1,766,227 of record NZ_CP117876.1, on the reverse strand, counting down.
CTTCCGTTGATAAAAAAAGTGTGTGTAACGCTTCATGCGTTAACGTTGATTCTTTTTGATACAAAACACGTTGTTCAAAACCAGAAATTTCGACCATTCGAATCACTTCGCCAAACAGAATATTCTCAACTAAAATTTGTTGATCTTTAAATCGTTTGACAATAGCATGACCACGCGTATCACCGATTAGTTTTTCCATCCATTCCGACAAACGTGAATCATGGATACGATAATCTCCGATCAATTTGTATCCTTCTTGCGTTTGTTGAAAACGTAATTTGGTCATATGATCATCTGTACGGATCGAGACGATAAATGAATCCTCTGTTTCTCTCCAATACAATGAATACCCTTCTTTGATCAAATCACGAATCAAATTCTGAATATCACGACGTTCAAAACGCAATTCCAAGTTACAATACTCTACTTCATAACTTTTGTTCATAGTAGTACCTCCTTTTTAACATTGGTTTATCTGTATGTGGGTCTATATATCTGTTTAGCTGTTCTGTAGTTAATTGATAAAATATACAAAAAAAAGTATAAATAACGAATACTGTTTCTGAAATGGTACCTATGAAGAGTATAGTTATCTGTTGCATCTTTAGTACAATATATACTTAATATAATTTTACCCCTTTACAAGGTTGTCTAAGCACTAAAGCATACAGTCACATGTAATCTTCATGAAATAATTGCCTGCTCCTATGCTATAATAAACGCTGATTATCTCTACATTGATATGGATTGATTTGGAAAGAGAGGCATGACAAAGATGAATAATATTGAATTTAACGGTTTTGATTCTAAAGACTTTGATGTATTCACGATTGATGGATTAGAACCACGTATGGATGCATTGATTAGCACGATTCGACCTAAATTAACAACAATTGGTGAACAGATACAGCCTTATCTAGCTACATTATGTGGTGAAGAGATGTATGTGCATGTTGCCAAGCATGCTCGTCGTACGGTCAATCCACCTAAAGATACATGGGTAGCATGGGCATCGAATAAACGTGGTTATAAAGCATTGCCTCATTTTGAAGTAGGTATGTTTGGTAGTCATGTCTTTATTGTGTTTGCTATTATTTATGAAAGTCCACGTAAACTTGATTTTGGAAAAGCGCTTCAGAAAGATTGGAAAAAGGTAAAACAAATGATTCCAGATGAATTTTACTGGTCTACTGATCATATGTCGCCACAAGCTAATATTCAGGGAGAATTGGATGATCAATACTGGCTAGATACTGCTGAACGATTACAAAATGTCAAAAAATCCGAAATCGTATGTGGATTACGGATCGAAAAAGATGATCCTTTACTTCAAGATGGCAAAGCTTTTATCGAAAAAGTAGAACAGACTTTTGAACAATTGCTTCCGTTGTACCGTATGGCATTTTAATATACTATTGTGAAAATAAAAAAACCTTATCTACTGTTATGCAGATAAGGTTTTTTGCATCTGTTTTTTTCATATATTGTTCATTAACTATTTGAGGAAGATAATTTTCGGGTATGACGTATCATAATCCAGTGAATCCCGAATAAAATAAACATAGAGCTGGCACTAACAAAAAACGGCGCTTGAGGGCTGATGATATCCCATAACTTTCCCGATACCAAAGGGCCAATAACAAGCCCTGATCCTTGTAATGTCAAAAATAATCCCCAGATCATACCGCGCTCTTGTGCAGGTACAAGATTAGCCAGTAACGAGTTCCATGCTGGTAAAATCATCGCGTAACTAAGACCAATACCTATTACAAATATCCATATCCAAGCCAGTATCGTTGTAGAAGCAATCCCTATTAACGCTGTCCCTGCTAATAAAAATCCGATATGCAAAAAAAATCGACTGCCCCACCGATCGATCAGACGACCTGCTGGAATTAGACCCAAAGCAGTAACACCACCACCAGCAATTAACAATCCATTAAAATAAGCGGGGGTTAATCCTAACTGACTGATTACGTATAAAGTAATAATAGGCGTCAAAATACCTAAAGCAAAAGATTGCAAAAAAAGGGCTGGATACAATAGCGGATGAATATGTAGTGAACGAATCAACGCTATATATTGCTGTACCCGTTGTTTACCAGTCATACGTGTCACCGATACATGAGGTACAGATAATTGATTTGCATGAAGTGATCCAGTAGTAGCATCGTTGTGTTGCTCGGTTTCATGGTGACTCCCTGTTGCTATAGAAGCTGATTCTTTACGACCGGGTAAGCATAATGCGATAGCTAGTACAACAGTCATAAAAATCAACATCATCCATAATGTAGATTGGTACGATGTATCACTAATCCAATTGACTGTAACTGGTCCAAGCCCCGCTCCTCCAAGAGAAGCAATCTCGATAATACTCATAGATGTTCCGTATTTTCCATCTGCATGTGACAGATCGGTGATCTTGGACATTACACAAGGCCATAATGGAGCACTGCCAACCCCCATCACACCACAAGCAAATATTAACCAGCCTGTACTTTTTTCTGTTGCCATAATAAATACTGCACCTAAGACAAGGATCATACCAATCGACATAATCATCCGAAATCCTAATCGTTCTGCTAACCAACCCGCAGGACCTCGAAGTGCATTATCACCTACATACTGCAAAGCAAAAGCAATACCGATAGCAAAAGCAGGCAATCCAAGTACATGCCCCATATATACAGGTAACAAAGTAACTAATAATCCACCTTTAACAAATTCAACTAAAAAAATAAGTAACCACAGGCATACAAATACAAAAATATTGCGTTGACGATTTTTGGCTTGATTCTGATGATCTGTGTCAGCATTTGAAATTGATACCATTAATAACGATGACTCCCTTCAAGTCTACCCTTGAATGTATACCCATTTATCTTATATGCATTTTATCTTATCATAATAACTATTGCATTCCCCCCACGTTTTGCTATACTCATTTTGTTTGGCAAAATGTTGGATAAGCATTTTAGCCTCAGAATAATTACTTTACCTCAGAAAGGTTGTGACAGCTTCAATGGATCATAAGCAAACGCCGCTTTTCACCGCTCTACGAGAGCACGCGGCAAGCAATCCCGTCCAATTCCATATTCCAGGGCACAAAAAAGGAATCGGCAGTGATCAGGAATTCCGAGAGTTTGTGGGTGATAATACCCTTTCTATAGATCTGATCAATATTGCACCACTTGATGATTTGCACCAACCTATGGGTGTTATCGAGCAAGCACAAAAATTAGCTGCTGATGCTTTTGGTGCTGATTATACGTATTTTTCAGTACAGGGAACAAGTGGCGCTATTATGACAATGATTTTGTCAGTTTGTTCGCCGGGTGACAAAATTATCGTTCCACGTAATGTACACAAATCGATTATGTCTGCTATTATTTTTGCAGGAGCGAAGCCAGTATTCGTTTCTCCAGCACGTGATGAAAATTTGGGGATTGATCATGGAATTACGACTTCTTCTGTACGTCGTGCTCTAGATCGTCATCCTGATGCCAAAGCAGTGCTTGTGATTAACCCAACTTATTTCGGAGTCTGCGCTGATCTAAAAGAAATCGTTGATCTTTCTCATAGTCGTGGTGTACCTGTATTGGTTGATGAAGCGCATGGTGTATTGATTCATTTCCATAAAGACTTGCCGATCTCTGCGATGGAAGCTGGAGCAGATATGGCAGCTACCAGTGTACATAAGCTAGGTGGCTCGATGACACAAAGTTCGGTGTTAAATCTAAATGTTAAAAATGGACATGTGAATCCTCACCGCGTACAGACCATTATTAGCATGCTGACGACAACCTCTACTTCATACATCCTATTAGCGTCTTTAGATACGTCACGCCGCAATCTAGCGCTTAACGGACATGATATGGCAGAGCGTACGATTCAATTGGCGCAAGAAACTCGTCAAAAGATCAATGATATTCCGGGATTATACTGCTTTGGTAAAGAATTACTTGGCGGTGAAGCAACGTTTAACTATGATCCGACTAAGCTGACTATTCATATTCGTCATTTAGGTATTACGGGATATGATGCAGAGAACTGGTTACGTGAGCATTACAATCTAGAGATTGAACTCAGTGATATGTATAATATTTTGTGTCTGGTAACTCCAGGTGATACGCAGGATAGTGTCGATATTCTGGTGCGCTCTTTGACCGATATGGCATCTCAATATTACAGCACGGACGGTTCTAAAGAAATTCATGAACTGGTTGTCAAAATTCCAGAGATTCCGCAATTGTCACTGATTCCGCGTGATGCTTTTTACGGTGATACAGAAGTGGTTCCTTTTAAAGAATCCGCAGGACGTATTATCGCTGAATTTATTTATGTGTATCCGCCAGGTATTCCTATTTTGTTACCGGGTGAAGTAATTTCGCAAGAAAATATTGATTATATTACCGATCATGTTGAAGTAGGATTGCCGGTCAAAGGACCTGAAGATCGTACTGTACATCATGTAAAAGTAATCGTAGAAACAGACGCTATTTTCTAAATTCGTACTCTTTTCTATTGAAAGAGACCAGATAGAATACAAAAAAAGCCGGAGTGAATACTGTATAGAAATATACAATATCCATTCCGGCTTTATTTATAACGATATTGAATCTTATTCAGATTCTTCGATAAGCTCGCCGTATGCTTTCTCTACAGCTGCCCATTCTTTTTCGTCTTCGATATTTTGCAATTCGAATCCGTCTTCTTCTTCTTCAAGACGCATGATATAACCATCTGCTTCAGGGTTACCACGCTCTAATAGAAGTGCATATAGTTTCTCGCCAACATCAAATGTTTCAACAAGAACCATTTCTACATCATTACCTTCATCGTCAGTCAATGTTAATACATATTCTTCCGCTTCGTGGTCATGGTCGTGATCATGATTACAATTTTCATCATGTACGTGTTTATCGCTCATTAGGATAACCTACTTTCGGTATAAAATTGAATGTCATTTAGGTTCATAAATAGGTGTAATACCTTGCATTCATGAAATAATACTTGTGTATCTTACCACTTTCCCCTAGACAGGTCAATTGAGAGCCACACCTTCTATAGATCATCGCTACTGTGTGTTCATTATTATTGATTTAGCGCTGTAATTACTTTTTGTGAGACAAGCACATAATCGCTAGCTTTAGACTTTTTCATATAAAATCCAACCGTATATTTCCCTGCGGTATTAAAATCATACGTGAAATCGTATGTGCGGAACCAGAAGTTATCTTTTTGTTGCGTGATATCCTGACTTTGGATATCTTTTTGATTGCCTGAAGGATCAATAATAGCCACTTTGACGCCTACAATATCTGTTTGTAGATTGTCTACCTGACTAAATACATTGAATTTGAGCTTTCCTTTACTGACGTTGCCAAACGCCGTATCATTTTTGAATAAAAAGATATGTACGTTGGGTTTGGTAAGTTTGACGGTTTTGGCATCATTATCATAATCGACAAGACCTTGAATTTCACGCAAAGGCACATAGGTTTTGCCATCGATCATGTAAGCTCCATCACTGACCTCACTTCCATTAATCCATACTTTAATCTTTTGACTTACAGCATCTGCAAATAGCACCGAACTGCTCATTAAGAAAAAGGCTAATGCACAGACTGCAACTCTTTTCCATATCACGTAAAAACCCCTCCTTTTATATTTAGAAAAAGCTTATCGACTCCAATTCTTTCTGTATTATAAAAGCATTGTATCTCTATGCTGATCTTCTTATAGATATATACTCCAATAGTCCCGTTCAGTTGCGGTAAAAAAATTGTAACCTTTTGACAAGTACGATTCTCGCACGATTGCTGTTTCAACTATCATTAAACCAATTACGTGTGGTTGTATCTTTATCTGCATTTATGCCAGAATCCAATTCCTGCATTTCCCTTCTGGCTTATATTCATGGTACATTGAGAAGGAAGAATGTCTGATGATTGGATAGACATCTCTTTATTACATGCACCATACAGACAGGAGGAATACTGTGTCTATTGAACTACAGATGCTAGGAACAGGTAATGCTTTTGCCAAAAATTATCATAATAATAATGCATTGATTCATGTAGGTGACTATACGCTAATGGTGGATTGCGGTATTACAGCTCCGCTTGCGTTACACCAGTTAGGCAAAACTGTTAATGAAATTGATGCGATTCTGATTACTCATATTCATGGAGATCATGTAGGTGGTCTTGAAGAATTAGGATTTCAGATGAAATTTATCTATAATCGTAAACCGGTTCTATATATTGCTAGTACATTAGTACGTCCTTTGTGGGAACACACATTATCAGGTGGTATGACGCAAGAAGGAATAGAGCGGATTGAAGATGTATTTGATGTAAGACCGATTGTGGCTGAACAACCGATCACGTTAACCGAAGGATTGGATATCGAATTAATTCAGACACCTCATATTGATGGAAAAAATAGCTATTCGTTTTTAGTAAATGAGACTATTTTTTATAGTGGAGATATGAAATTCCAGCCTCATCTATTGGAACATTTAGTCTATGAGCGTGGGGTTCAGACGATTCTGCATGATTGCCAGTTACATCCTCCGGGTATCGTACATGCGACACTGGATGAATTGTTATCTTTACCCGAGCAAGTACGTTCGACTATTTTGTTGATGCATTATAATGATGACAAAGAAGATTTTATCGGCAAAACCAAAGAGATGACCTTTTTGGAGCAACATCAATTTTATACATTGGGTTAATTCCCTTTTGAAATACAACAAAAAAACCGTGCCAGATACAATTGGCGCGGTTTTGCTATGTTAACAACGATTGATAACGATCATAATAATTTAGATGGTAACCACAAGTTGCTTTTTCATACTAACATGAGCAATACCTGCATCTTCAAAAGGCTCTTCGGAAATTGTGATATATCCCATTTTATTGTAAAATCCTTCGGCTTGACATTGAGAATCAAGTAAAGCTTTTTCAAATCCATTTTGGCGCGCATAATTTTCCATACCCAAAAGAATAGATTTGCCATACCCACCTCTACGATAACCAGGTAATACAGCAATACGTTGCATTTTAGCTGCTCCGTTTTCATAACGAATCATACGACCTGCGGCAATATTCTCGCCATCTTTTTGTAACAGAAAATGATAAGCTACGCCATCATTGGGCAATTGATCATACTCATCTACTTCTCTGCTTTCAGGAACTTTCTGCTCTACAACAAATACTTGTCTCCGAATATTCAAGCATTCTTCTAACTGTTGTTGAGTTTGTACGCGTATCACTTCTATCGCCATTTTATTTTGCTCCTTCGATCTTCCCATTGTGTACTCTTTACAATTGTATCATATAAATAGAAGATAAAGACGGCTGTTATTAGCATTGGATACATAATTTATATTTAAATCCTATAATCTTCGTTCTAAAACATACAAAAAAACAGCCCTTTTCTATATGAAAAAGAGCTGTTTGATCTGATAATTATTGATGTGGTACAAATGCTTGATTTAACTTTTCGATATCTTGGGCAAGCATTTCTTCTGTATATTTTCCCTGTCCGAAATTGACCAGCGCCCGTAACGGCATTCCTTTAACCATCGCTGACATCATATCATCACTAGCGTCGAACAATTGTCCCATACCTGAACGATCCAGCAATTCTTTCGCCAGTTGCTCTGTTTTGGGATGAGTCGTAATATCGCCCATCGTGGTGTTGCGATCAATCGTCAGCGGAAGTTCTACACTGGATTGAACGTTGATCGATTGTTGGACATGAATATCACGAGAAGAAGAACCGATCAGAATCTCAAATGTTCCTGATTCCACATGCCAGTCTGCTAAATCTACATTGTAATAAGCAAATGCACGCTTATCGAGTGTAAAGTCTACGGTCTGACTTTCTCCTGCTTGTAGATGCACTTTAGCAAATCCTTTGAGTTCTTTCTCCGGACGTATCACTATACTTTCACTATCTTTTACATATAATTGTACAATTTCTTTGCCTGCTACTTGACCTGTATTGGTAATCTTCACACTTACTTTTACTTGATCTTGATCGCTGTATTGCTCACGATCGACTTTGAGATCACTGTATGCAAATGTAGTGTAGCTTAACCCGTAACCGAACGGGAATAGAGGTTGGATCTGCTTGGTGTCATAATAACGATAGCCGACAAAAATACCTTCACGATACTCTACCCGATCTTGTTCACCTGGAAAGTTCAAAAAGGATGGATTGTCGCTTAACTGCATAGGGAAAGTCTCAGCTAATTTTCCGCTTGGACTCACTTCACCAAATAGTAAATCGGCAACTGCACCACCAAATGCTTGTCCGCCCAAGTACCCTTCTAGTACTGCTTTGGCATGTCCTATCCATGGCATTACCACAGGTGAACCATTGCTAAGTACAACAATCAAATTAGGCTGCACTTTGGCAATTTCTTCGATTAAATGCTGATGATTTTGTGGGATATGAAGATGCGTACGATCATATCCTTCTGATTCATAACGATCAGGGAGCCCTGTAAATAACACTACAACTTCAGCTTTTTCTGCTAATTGTACAGCTTCTTGAACTAATTCTTCTTTGATATCATCGCTATCCAGATCATAGCCAGCTGCATACGATACATGACCTTGATCCCCAACAAGCTTGGTCATTTCATCCAATGCTTTATCCAGTTGTGTAGGATTCACATGGGAACTACCGCCACCTTGATAACGTGGATTTTGAGCAAACTCACCGATCACCGCAATATTTCCTTTTTTAGCAAGCGGTAATAGTTGATCTTCATTTTTAAGTAAAACCATACTTTCTTGACCTATTTTACGGGCTAGTGCATGGTGCTCTTCTGCCTCATATGAACTATCTTGTTGACGCTGTTCTACTGCTTTGAAAATAAATTCTAAAATTCGTGTTACTGCTCGATCGACAACTTTTCCGTCCAATTGTCCTTCTTGTACAGCTTTGACGATTTTGGCATCACCGATACCATTGTTTGCAGGCATTTCAAGTTCTAGACCTGCTCGCAGACCGTCTACACGTTCATTAACAGCGCCCCAATCTGACACTACAAATCCTTCAAATCCCCATTCTTCACGTAATACTTTGGTTAATAGAAATTCATTTTCACCAGTATATATTCCATTTAATTTGTTATATGAACACATCACACTCCAGGGTTGAGATTGCTTAACAGCTCCTTCAAAGCTAGCTAGATAAATTTCACGTAATGTACGTTCATCCACAATAGCATCTACACTCATACGACGTTCTTCTTGATTATTAGCGGCAAAATGTTTAAGTGATGTACCTACACCTTGACTTTGTACGCCTTGAATATGATGAGCTGCTAATTCAGCAGAAAGATACGGATCTTCTGAAAAGTATTCAAAGTTACGTCCGCATAACGGAGAGCGTTTGATATTAGTCCCTGGTCCAAGCAAAACAGCGACATTCTCTGCTTGCGATTCTTGACCGAGTGCTTCCCCTACTTGACGAATAAGATCGCGGTTCCAAGAAGAAGCCATTCCTGCGGCTGACGGGAAACAGGTAGCCGGTACACTATCGTTCAACCCCAAGTGATCCGCTTCTTTAGCTTGCTTACGTAATCCATGCGGGCCATCTGTCATCATTACAGATGGAATATTTAGACGTTCGATAGGTTGTGTGTTCCAAAAATCAAGACCTGAACAAAGACTAGCTTTTTCTTCAAGTGTCATTTGCGATAATAGTTGTGGAATATCTGTTTTCATAAGTCCTCCTTAAATGGCTATACCTAAAATCAATCTTCATTAATTCATTTACCCAATATAAGCATAAGCTGAAATGTATAGGCTGTATGGTACGATCCATATGTAATTGGTACTTATTTTGAAAACAACAAATAACACTTGAAAAAGAAACGTATGTTCGTATATAATAAGAATATAAATAAGAACAAATGTTCGGATAGGAGTACATGCTATGTTATCTAAATATGTAGGTGAAATTGTGGAAATTGTATATATGGATCGTTCTAATCAACTGACACAGCGACGTATCGAGATTAAGCATATTCGCAAAGGTCTAGTCTATGCTGACTGTCTACGTACAGGTAGTCCGCGTACATTTCGCGAAGATCAGATTCTTGCGTGGCAACCTGCGAAGTCCAAGCTCAAGCCTACGATTAAGCCTGTTCAACCGCTTCATCCTCGTCTGACTGGATATACTGCATCTCCGATTATAGATGCTACAGCTCACCAGACTACTGAATCTTCTACTGCTATAACTCAATCTGTCGTCAGACCTACTGCTACAAGACGTAAATTCATCTCGATTACAACTACCCGTTCTCTTCGTCATTCTACAACGCCTAATGTTGCTTCTACTTCTCCTACGCAAGTTTCGTAATCATAGCTGCGCCAGTTACATTTATCGTTATGGTGATAATGTTTATTTCTATAATATCCATCTTTCAACTCCATACTCTCCTCTTATATCTATCACAAAAAGCGCAGCTTCCCATAGAAGTCTGCGCTTGACTTGATATCTTTTGTGTTAGTTCAATCAGGTTTTACAATCATCATAATATCGAAGAAGCTGACAATCTCAACAGCAATTGATCATAGTTATTGAGTCGCTCAGGATCATGGATAATCTGACCTGATTCTACATAGCTGATCTGACCTGTTCCTTCACCGATCTGAGAACGTTGTTGCAAAATACGGTACAGATTACGTGCAGTTCCTTCTCCACCATCAATAATATCGACTTCTTCAGGAAAGAAATGATGCAAATGTTCTCTAAAATAAGGAAAATGCGTACATCCTAATACGATAGTACCATATTGATTGAGATCCAATCCTGCTAGCGCTTGTTGTAAATAAGACTGTACCTCTACCTCTGCAAACTGTCTTTTTTCTGCTAGTTGTACAAGACCTGGCAAAGCCAAACTTTCCACAATATCAGCTGTATCTATCGAACGTACCAAATTTTGAAATTTTTCTTCTCGTAATGTTAATGTTGTTGCTAAAACCAGTACTTTTTTGTGCTTGATCATACTGTTCTGCACAGCAGGCTTAACTGCCGGTTCAATCCCAAGAATAGGAAAATCATAACGCTGACGTAGATCATTCACCGCTATACTGGTTGCTGTATTACAAGCGATTACCAATGCTTTGATATGTTGGGCTGCCAGATAATCTACCGCATCAAAAATATACTGACGCACCTCGTCTTTGGGCTTTTCACCGTAAGGCACATGTTGAGTATCTGCGTAAAATAGATAGTCTTCTGCTGGCAATACTTTGAGCACTTCATGTAAAACAGTTAATCCACCAATCCCCGAGTCAAAAACTCCAATTTTCAATGTATTCACTCTTCTTTCAAGACGGCAACTTGTTGTCTTTGTAATAAAATCGTTCTATGATTATAACTTTTTTGAATTCATTTTTAAAATAAACTTGAGATATGCTTTTAGATTACTCGTTGTTGTCTGTAGATTCTGTAGGATTCAGTTCATCTTCGTTTTCTTGTTCTGTCGATTGAATATAAGTGACTGATTCGTGCAATAACTGAGCAAATGATTCAGGATAATCATGATCCAGTTCAGGCAGTTCAATATACTGGTAATCTACATGAGCTTCTTGAAGTGCTTCGATCAGTTCCATTGTGCCCGGTAGACAATCGTCATCCCATTCTCCGCACATAATCGAAAGCTTCACTCCAGCTTCTTGTAACCCTGCTAGACCTTGCTCCCATTCTGATGCTTCTGGCAACCATGGTGCTAATAGAATCAAGCCACTGAACGCTGTAGGCTCTTGAATCGCTGTATATAATGCTACTCTTGCACCTGCGGAAAATCCTCCTACAATCGGCTTGAGTGACGGTGTAGCAGGGCTTTGCGCATCTTCTGTCATAATATCACTAAGATGCCATTTCAACTCTTCTACCCCTTGCTCTACATCTTCCCATTCATATGCATCTGTAAAAAGAATTTGTGAAGATTGAGGTAAAGCTAACCGGTAATGATGATCAAGTAGACTGATCCAGTACGGTTCTGCAATCTCCATATTTTCCTGATCACCATGTAGCGCAATAATGGTCTGCTTTATCGTATGATCTTCTTGATCATGTGGATACAAAATTTTCAATTCAGGTGTAGACTCTTCACGTGCTAGTGTTTCTCGTTCTGCGCATAGTTCTACTAATTTCTGAAATTCACCTTGATCACGCAAAGACTTCAAATCTTCTTCTTCCAGCAAATACGTTGAAGAATACCAATACCCTTTTTCCAAAATAGCTTCTTGTAATAATTGCAATGCTTCTGTATTCATGCCTGACGCCGCCGCTAACGAATAACGAAAATTATACACTTGTGCATCGTTACCTTTCACTTCATGAGCATGTTCAGTTATATAGGTATACGCTTCTTGACTGCTATTCTCTGCCAAAATTTCAAGTGTTCGATTAATAAGACGTGTATATGTTAGTGTAGTCATGTCTTCAGCTCCTATACTTTCAAAATAAGAAAAACCCTTGAAATGGTTATTCAAGGGTTCTTGCATACGTATTGTACCAAATTCTAGTGCGATAACCTATTCTATCTTATTGCGCGGTTACAGCACCATCGATAGAATATACTGCCCCATTAATATAAGGAGCTTCATCACCTAATAGGAAAGCTACCAGATTCGCAATTTCCTCTGGTCTACCTAAACGTCCAGAAGGAATACTGTCTACTGTTGCTTTCATCGTCTCTGGATTTTGTCTACCAAATTCAGCGACCATCGGTGTCTCAATCGTACCGGGTGCAATCGCATTAACACGAATATGATCTTTGCCGTATTCAATCGCTGCTGTACGTGTTAAGCCGATGATACCATGTTTGCTAGCGGCATAAGGACCTACTGTCTGTACGCCTACTACACCTGCAGTAGAAGCTGTATTGACGATCGAACCGCCGCCTGTTTTGAGCATTTCAGGAATTACGTATTTCATTCCATAAAAAGCTCCACGCAAATTAATATTAATAATCTGATCGAATTGCTCAATCGTATGATCTGCTAACTTTAGCCCCGGGCCTGAAATGCCTGCATTATTGAAAAACATATCTATACGCCCAAATGTAGCTACCGTTTGCTCAACAAACTGCTCTACCTGTGGTGCTTGACTGACATCAGCAGCGATAAACAGGGCTGTTCCACCTTTGGCTTCGATCATAGATACGGTTTCTTGACCAGCAGTTTCAGAGATATCGACAACAACTACACTCACTCCGTTATCACTTAACTTCAGAGCGGTTGCTTGACCAAGACCGCTTCCAGCTCCTGTAATAATAGCTACTTTGGATTGTGTATTCATTCTATTCCTCCATCAGAAGTATTCTGAATACATAGCATTATCGCATGCTGGTATCAGACTTACTTACAAGTATTTATACTCTAAGTATAGACTGATTTTTATTTTTCTACACGACTAAGAAAAGCTTTGGTACGGTCTAATTGAGGATTCTCAAAAATCTGTTGCGGAGTACCGGATTCAGCAATCTCGCCTTTATCCATAAAGATCACCCGATCCGCTACATCTCTAGCAAAATTCATCTCATGTGTGACAACAACCATCGTGATTTTTTCTTGCGCTAGTTGTTGCATCACTCGTAATACTTCACCTGTTAATTCTGGATCAAGCGCTGAAGTCGGTTCATCAAATAATAAAATATCAGGATTAAGCATCAATGCTCTCGCAATCGCTACCCGTTGCTTCTGCCCGCCGGACAGATTAGCTGGTAACACATTGGCTTTATCAAGCAATCCGACTTTATTCAAAATGACTTCACTGCGTTTGCGAATATCAGCTATACTTTCTTTTTTGACCGCTTTGGGAGCCAATTCCAAATTCTGTTGCACCGTCAAATGCGGAAATAAATTAAAGTGCTGAAAAACCATTCCCATACGTGACGTTATTTTTTTGATCTGACTTGCATTAGTATACTTGCCGTTCTCTACTAATGCTTGACCTTGAAATAAAATGCTGCCGCTGTTGACTTCTTCCAGATGAATAAGACTGCGTAACATAGTACTTTTGCCAGAGCCAGAAGGTCCGATAATAGCCACTACTTCTCCAGGTTCAACTGTAAAATTAACACCTTTTAACACTTCTAGGTCGCCAAAACTTTTTTTGAGTTGTTGTACTTCAATCATAGTCATAGATAGACATTCCTTTTATTCAAATTTAAATCGACGTTCCAATCCTTTGAACAGCAACGTCAATACTAATGTCATTAATAGATAAATAATACCAGCCAAGACAAACGGGGTAATTGTAAAATCACGATTGACAGCTGTTTGTGCAAAGTGAAGTAATTCCGGTACAGCTACGGCATACAATAATGCAGTATCTTTTACCAGCGTGATTGACTCATTTGCCAGTGCAGGTAATGCTACCCGAATCATTTGCGGGATAATGACTTTGGTCATCGTTTGCCATTTGCTAAGTCCAAGCACCTGTGCAGCTTCATGTTGTCCTTTATCAATCGACAATAATCCACCTCTAAAAATCTCTGCAAAATAAGCCGCATAATTCAATACAAAAGCAAGCCCTGCTGCTACAAAACGATCAAATACCAAATAGTCACCTATAATCGGCAACATCGGTAATCCAAAGCAGAAAAAGAGTAATTGCAACAATAGCGGTGTTCCACGAGTAATATAGATAAACGTATGGGCTATCCAAGATAATAATTTGATACTGCTATTAGCTAACAATGTAATTCCAAATCCTAATGGGATCGAAAGTACGATTGCAATCAAAAATAGAATAATCGTATTTTTAGCACCCTCTAGCATCGGGCCTATAATTTGTAATAAGTAATCTACACTCATGATATTCGACTCCTACATCTCAACATTTTGAATTCAAGTCTTGCTCTTTACAAAAGAAAACCGGGTTGTATCGCTCAACCGGTTTTCTGATGATTTTTTATATGTGGTGCACTATTTTATCAAACAGTTATACATCATCTTTACTGGTGTTATTTCAAAACTTTATCTTCGCCAAACCATGTTGTTGAAATTTTGGCTGCGGTACCATCGCTATTCAATTCATCCAGCGCTTTTTGCAAGCTGTTAAGCAATTCTTCATTACCTTGTTTTACACCGATACCGTATTCTTCAGGAGACAACGATTCATCCAGTAATTTAAAAGTATTCGGCTCTTTAGACATATAATAACGAGCAACTACTTCATCAATAACGACAGCATCCAGACGACCATTTTTCAAATCGCTCAATGCCAGTACATTATCAGGAAACTCGCTTACTTCTTTAAGTTGTGCTTTGATCGGGTTCGCTTCCAACGCATCTGAAGCGGAAGATAGTGATTGTAGTCCTACAGTTTTGCCAGCTAGATCATTAAACGTATTAATCGGTGAGTTAGCAAGCACTGCCACCACCTGACTATTCGCTAGATAAGGTTTGGTAAATAGTACCTTTTGCTTGCGCTCATCTGTAATCGTATATCCGTTCCAGATCAGATCAATCCGTCCACTATTTAATTCAGATTCTTTGGCAGACCAGTCTATCGGCTGAAACTCAACTTGTTTACCCATTTTAGCGGCTGCCGCTTTGGCATAATCAATATCAAAACCAACAATATTATTTTGTTCATCACGAAATCCCATAGGTGCAAATTTGTCATCGATGCCGATTACTAACTTATTGTCGTCCTTGTTAGTACCACTAGAACATCCTGCCAATACCAATAAAACAACACTAAAAAGTAATACCCATCCTGCTATTTTTCTCTGTTTCATATGATCGCTCCTCTTACAATTTACCGAACGCTTTAGTTCGTTACCACGTTATCAGAACCACTATAATAACATAGCATGGAAGTGAAGTCGAGCGCTATCGTATAGAAGTAAAAGATATTTAGTTATTTAACATTTGTGACTATGTATCCAATGTCTAATCATAATGCTTATCGTAAAAATACATATAAAAAGCACCCGCTTAGGGGTGCTGTTGGAATAGCTATTATACGGCTTCCAGTGCATTCATAAAACGCTGAATATAATAAGTAGGAATATTCTGTTCCATCCAATCGGTAATGTCCTGATACACCAAGCTATATTTTGTATTTAAATATTGAGGATGCGGTAGAACTTCGACTTCCTCAAAATAATTTTTAACTTTGCGACGCAAATTACGCAAAACTTGCTGTTTGGATTCTACATCTTCACGGTCTTCAATTAGCAAATGGTCTTCTAATTGGTTACCATCGTTCATCATGATTTCGCGGCTATACATAAATCGTTCGCCTACACTTAATTCACTTTCATAAAAATTAGCATATACTTTATTATCTACAATAATTCGTCTACTGTAGATGCGTTTCAATTCGCCCATACTACGATCGAATTTTCTATAGGTTTCGACTCCGATCGTATCAATCAATTCACAGATTGTTTTTACAGCTTGTTGGTAATTTTCTTCTTTACTATCATACAATTCAAAGATATCTACTTTTTTGTAACGAAAACGAATATACGATTTGGATAACTTACCATACATATAAAAAACAATACTAACATCAAGAATCTGGTCATTGTACTGCACATCCATATTGACATATCGGTGCTGTTGACGCATAAGATTCTACCCCTTTTCTTGTTGAATTGATTGGGCTAGTAAATCGTTTATTCGACAAGGTGGATACCTTTAAAATAAATGTACTAAGCTACCATCGTATACAAATAAATCTAATCTATACAAGGATTTAACCTTTTAATTACAATTCAAATCAAAAGAAGCACAGTTATTATCAAAAATATTTACCATAAGTCAAAAATTAAACCATTTTTTTCTGTGCTTATAGTAAACCTATCTGGTATTTTGTTGGAATATTTGTAGATGTACAGGGATTTTTACTGTTTTATTACACCTTCATCAAGCGTATTTCATTGTCTCTTTTTTACTTTCCAGATACATATGTAAGAGGAGCCTCTATGTATGCTTTATCAATCTACACATCAAAAAACAGACGAACACTAATGTTCAGCCTGTTTTTATATATAGTATGATTTATAGTTGTTGTTAGATAAATGTATGCAGTTTAGTTGGTTGTTGCTGTATATCGGCTAACCAATTCGCTAATTTTGCCTCTTACTGCTAAATCGGAATTTTGACGATTTTTCAAAATAGCATGTACTTGAGCCACAAAGCTATTTTCTGTATCTTCTGTTTCCATTACAGGTGCTGTTACCATAGATTCTAAGTTCATCATAATTCCTCCAAATCAATTAATACGCTCTTGAATGATACGCTTATTTAATATGACCCCGATTACAGTCGTTTAAAACACACTTTTACAAATATATTGGAAATACTTAGAAACTAATTAGAGGTATATATAGTTTGTAATCGTTATCAAATAGTATCAATATGTTGTTTGAAGAATTTTAGAAAAATAAAAAAAGTTCCAAAATCATTTGGAACTTTATACAGGCAGCCTTATCCTTCTGCAATATCTGCTCGTAATGCACTAGCCACTTCTATCATTTTTGGGATAACAGCTTCATTGGTACCTGATACGTATAGATCACCTTCATAATGACGAAACGGAATTGAAGCTGTTCCAATATCCCACAAGAAGAAATCTCCTTCGATCGACATCGTAGCTTCTCCTTTAACGGTAAACACAGGGGTATAGATAAAGTCCGGCTGCAACGAAAAATAAGCCTGACACTCTTCTAATGTAATCGGATCCACTTGACCTTCTGGTTGTTGCATTTCTCTGGTAATACGATAACGCTGAATCATATGATGTCGCTCCTTTATTGAATAAATCATATTAAATATGAAATTAAGTATTTTTAATATTCGAAGTCAGCTAGCTATTTATCTAGTATCTATCGAAGTTTTAAAGTAACAAAAAAAGCCTTAAATATCAAGGTTTTTGATAAATAGAGAATATAATAAAATATTTCGTCTCCAATTTGTCCCCGGCTTTGTTTAGTTACAAAATATCTATAAAACGTAAAATAAAAAAGCCCTTGAGAGACAAGGACTTTCGGTTATGACCTGTAGTGGGATCGAACCACTGACCCCTACCCTGTCAAGATAGTATATTTAGTATTTCTATAAAGAAACCTTGATATACATGAATCTATATAAAATAAACCACTAACTATTTAAAATCACTTTCATTATTATATAGTGGCTTATTTTAAAAGTAAATAGTGTTATACAAATTATAAGATAGTGTCTTAAAATAATGATTTTAATTGGATACGGTAGAATGTATATATAGTAGAATCAGATTTTAATGTGGCTTTCAATTGGAAATAACCTTGTGGAATACTTGAACTCACAGTAGCGGCTTTAAGTGTTACACTTGTTCCTGTTTGACTAGTAATCGTTGCTTTATTGGTAGTAGATGTCTTATCATCTGCAAATAACGACCATGTAACATCTTCTTGTTTAGGAGATACTGTAACATTCCAAGTATCTGTTTTTGCACTAGTGATCGTAGTATTACCAGAAATAGAAATTGATTTCTTTATCATTTCTGAATGAGCCACAACTTCATAATAATCTATTACACTGTTATCTTCTTGAAGTACGGCTTTTATATAAAATGTTACATCTGATCCTGTAATGTTTGTATTCTTCACATAAATTTGATTGAAAGAATCTTCTTCTATAATAGAAGCAATAGATAATGGAATATCAGTTACTTTATCATTTGCTACGAGTGACCAATTAACTTTACGATTGTCTTCCTGTTTACCATTGTTATAAACAAATTTTCCTAAGAACATTGTATCGTTATAAACCAACTCATGGGCTGGATCATGACCTGTATAAATCATAACTCCATAATTATTAGGTACATAGTAATTGAGATGCATAGGTACATATCCATAAATAGTAGAATTAGAATTAAGCGTAACCTTGATATATACATCTTCTGGGATTCCTTTATTTACATTAAGTAAAGTAGCCATTTGATTAGTGATATTGCCAAGTTGAGCAACATCTGTAGATACTTCTGTTGTCATATTTGCATAAACGACTTGATAAGTTACATCTGCATCTTTTACAGGAATACCATTATTATATACAGTACTTTTGATTGTAGAAGATTCGTTATACTCTAACGAAGTTTTATCAGCAGATACTTCAATCGTAAATTTATCTGGTATTTTCACATGAATTGTAATGGAATCTTGGAACATCTCATTATTAATGATCTGCGCTTTAATTTTTGCTGTCCCTGCTGATAGGGCTGTAATCAAACCAGACGAATTTATAGTAGCCACACTAGAGTTATCTGAACTGAATATAATTTTGGCACTAGATGGAGCCTTGTACTGGACAAACGAAGTATCTCCTATCACCAATAACGCATTATTTAGTGGCGATGTAATTGTAACTTTACAATCTAAACCATTAGCCACATTGTTAAATAAATCATCACTAGAGGATATTTGATCAACTTTGGCTGTAATTTTACATATTCCTACACGCTCATATGTATCTATACCTGTTACTATGAATGGCTTTTTATTTACTATAAATCTATCATTTAAAGCGATTTTCTGAGAATGAACATCATCTTTCATATGTACATGGATAGAACCAGAAGGTAATGTTAAAAATTCACCTACGTCTATTCCAAATGTGATAGTCTCAATATAAGCATCTATATAGGTATAATCACAATTTTTATTAAAGGTAATTGTAAATGGTAGTTTACGTATAATACCTTTATATTTGTTATAACGCTTATCATTTTCTTCTGATATGACAATATATTTATGAGAGTTGTATACAATAATATCGCCACGTTGAAATGAATCCAGTGTAGTCAATCTTTTATCATCATAGTTCTGTTCCAATTGTGTATTTGTAATAAGAGCCTTTCTTTCTATTCCATTTACGGTAATTAATTTGCCCAACTGGGATAATACAAATTTAAAGTCAGTAGTGTTGATATCTCCAAACATATGGACATCCAAATGATTTCCTTCTTTCGTATATTATTGATTAAATAAAAAGAACACATTAGAAGACTTTTGTTGATCTACAATAGGAAGCATTCTAATTTTACGTTCTATTTGTTCAATGCGATTTTGTAAATTCTCAGCAAACATAGAAATAGTAATATCATCCTCTTTATAATTCTTCATGTAAGATGGATTATTGGCTATTGAATTAAGAATAGATAATGTAGTCATTAATAACTTGCGTTTGAACACTTCAGATTGTGAATCATATGTATCTGTAGGTCTTAGTCCTTCTTCCTCTAAATAAATAGAATATTGATCGTCTGGAATAGACATGCCGATTTCTATTTTTATACGTTCAAGGTTAGTCATAACCATAAGTATTCCTCCTTTAATTTTTGATTAATTGATAACATCCATGAAAGATATACAAGATATCAGCAAACATAGAAAAGATAATAAGACTATAAATAATTCGTTGTTTAAGTGGTACTTTAAACATAAACTTTGTTCTCCCTTTTATAATTTGATATATAAAAAAGCCACTCAATAAAGAGTGACTTACAATTTACGTATTAATTTTGAAAATCTATTACTGATAGTCGATAATTTTTAGTATCTCCATTTTTTCTAGTCATCATATCAAAATATTTTTGAGCATTAGGCTGTAATCCATCTCCTGAATTAACATATGTCCAATCAGAATCAATCACATTATTAGATACGTCTAAATATTCAACCTTTACTTTGACATAATATACTGGATATTTAGTATTATTCTTTACAGCACCAGTAACATAAATATAACTATCATCAACTTTAGCATTCTTATCTGTTATTTCTAACTCTGGAACATAAGAATCTACATAATCTTTAGTTGTTTTTTTAGCAGTCATTTCTCCAAATTTAGTTATTCTTGCTTTACGTGTATTAATATCTGCTTTAATTAAATCATTAGTAATTAATTCATTAATAGCAAAGTGTTCTCCTAATAAGGTAATGTACTTATCTTTTAAATATTTAGAGTCTTGTGATATATTTGTTCCTTTTTTATTAATAATTTCTAAATTATTTATTATTTTTGTTAATATCTCTGCTTGCTCAATACCACTTATAGATTTTAATTCTTCCTCTGTAGGATAATAATTACTCTGCTGTTGAATTTGACTAGAACTTGCTTGAGCCACATGTTCTTTTGTGGAAGACTGGCAACCAAGTAGAAGTCCAAATAAATTCACAACTAATACACCTAATATAATTATTTTCAAATTTCTATTTCGTTTCAATATTAACTCCTCCTATTGTCATATGTATTCACAAAACCAATATAAATATACATTAATATCCATTTTGTGGACTATATTATCTGTATCGGTTATATGAATCAAAATGATAATAGTTAAAAAGGAGTTTTTTTCTTGCCTGATGAAACTATTCTCTTAAAATCATTAACTGGAAAGATTATTAAAACACTTAGAATCAAGAATAATATGAATCAAGAAGATTTAGCATTTGCATGTAATGTAGATCGTAGTTACATATCTATGTTAGAACGTGGATTGAATGAACCTTCCTTAACTAAGATATTTGATATATCCAAAGCGCTTAATATTACACCTAGTCAATTTGTTAAAATGGTTGAATTAGAACATGAACGAATGAAAAATTTAGAGGATATGTAAGAAGCACCCCATTTAGGAGTGCTTTTGTTTTTTAAAATTTAATCGCTCAGAAATATCTATTTCTAAATTTTCTATTTTATTCAATTTCTTACTATATTCAAATAAATTAGTAGGCTTAAATGTGCTTATTCTATTTATTATCTTATTATCATTATCATTAATCTTAGAATAAGTTACTAATCGCTCATATATATTAGTAGAAATGTGTAATTTTTTTATTTCTGTTTCTATAGTTTCGCTTAAAATCTTTAATTCATTCAAAATAGCCTCTAACAAGATAACTTCGTATGATTCTTTAGTAGTTCCATCAATATAGTAATTATCTTGTCTCAATAAAATTTCTTCATAATTTATTTGTTTTAAAATTCTTTCAAGAGAAAAACCTTCAATCCCAAATATTTCTTTGATTAAAATTTCAATCTGTTCAATATTCTCAATAGGCTCTTCAGAATTTAATAACATATAATCCCTCCTAAATTATTAGTTCATAAATACCATACAATATGATACCTTACTTTAATTTTCCAATTTTTATATTTTTTTCTTCAGTGTGAAAATGAGTATGCTGTGGAATCATTTTAAATTTTTAGGGTAATCATACCTATATTAATAATATTATATTTAACTATCAAAAGATTTTATATGTATAATAGTACAAATGATCCTTATTCAACTCTATTATTCATCAATTTAACGTCAAAATAGACCACTATCTATACTAGATGGTGTCCTATTTACCCTATAACGATCCTTATCAGGTAAATTAGACCCATTAAATATGAATATAATTACATATAAGATGATAAATATTATATTCTCTCACTAATATCATAGTTATTCATAAAATTTAACTTCTAACTTTTGATTATTATAATCTACTGATCAATTTGATATAAGAACTATAACGACATTAAGTGTCTGTTATAGTCCCCTAAGACAGTAAGCGTGAGTCGATATTACACTTTTAAGTTATATTGCACTGTTTACTTTGTTTTATACATAACTATCATTTTACTATTATGAATTTTTCATGTATTGTTTTTATTACATTAGTTATATGCATCTTCTGTATCTTTATTATTCTCTTTACTTAATCTTGCCATCTCAGCCACTATATCATTTGTATACGGAGATTGACTTAATATACTTTCGATGCTAATGGCTCCCATCTCTTTCAATTTAGATAAATTATCAATCACATCTTTTTCACTTTGTGGCATAGCATATTGGAATACAATATCAATTGTATTAAATTGTTCATCTGTAAATTTGATTCCTTTGTACTCTAACAATGTTCTAATCTTATATAGTCTGTCTTTAATGCTTTCCTTAATAAACTTCTCACTGATCATCGCTTTTAAATTACTTAGACTGAATAAAAGTTTAATGCTAACTTCACTCAAGTTACTAATATCTGTCTTACCTAGAACAACACCAGGAGTACTTGAGATATCTAGTAAACTCATCATAAGATGTTTATATAAGGTTTCAAACGCATCATGATTAAACTCATTATTTTCAAATTTAAAATCTGCATCACTATCTAAAACAAGACCACCGCCAACAATTTCGGTAGGTAATCCTGCATTCGTCAATTGTTGACCTTTAACAATAGGTATACCTACAATATGTTTATAAAAAGCATCAGTGCTCTTTGATAATAAATCTTCCATTGAATCTAAAATGCTTTTATAGTCAATAAGATCACTACGACCAAAGTTGCTATCTAATGGATTATCATTTTTATATATTGTCGGCAATCCACTTAAATTACTGTATGTTCCTGTTTTTAATAAACTTCCTCCTGCGTTAGAATGTTTTTCTACACGTTCGGGATAATAGATATTATAGAAACTCACATTATGTACTGTATAGAACTCTACAAAAGCAATGTATTCATTCTCACTATTAAATACAGGATAACTATCAGCAGGATCAAATATTTTAGATGTAATCTTCCCATCTTTAATATAAACATACTCATAACTATTTCCATATCTATTCACATTAGATACATTATCAAAGTCAATTTTGTCATAACCATTTTTGTATACTTCTTTAATAGCAGATACGACTTCTTCATGTCCTGTCAATGTTATTTTATTTCCTACTAAATATGCTGTTGAGAACTCAAGTAATCGCTTAGCATATTGAAGTACAATCTTTCTTGGCACAAACACTTTACCGTTAAACATTTCATTAGGACGAGTATTGATAGCATGTTGTCCAGATAGATATTCTTTAGTATCAAGGATATCCGTAATACGTGTTTGTTGATGAATATCACTACAGTATTCTACAAACCACTCATTTCCGTAGCCAAAATCATTTATAAATCCTTGTATTAAACCGTCTTTACTATCATAAGATAAATATATTCCATCTGTTGTATATGATAATGGATTATTAATATGTTTCATGTTAAAACTCCTTCTATATGTAATTTATACGTACCACTTATTCGCTTTCATGGCTTGAATAGAAAGTGCTGATGCAATCACTAAATCATCATGATTATTTGCACCTTTTCGGTTCCCCATTTTCCCACCATAATCTATAAACATCATCATTTCTTGTAAGGTATCTCTACAATGAATCAACATTAATTTACGTTCAAATTGCTCTTTATAGTCACTAATCATAATTGCTTTAGATTTGTCCGTAGTTAGCCATCCTAATATCAATTTCTTTTGCCCATTATTCCCAAACGTTTTATGTTTATATAAATTCATATATTCATAGTCTTGTCTTAATCGTTCTATAACAGGTAATCCATAAGAATTTCGTTCAATGGCTAGAAATGCATAATTATAGTATCTTCCTAGACTATTAATAATCTCAGCAAATTCGTACACACTAACTTTGTTGTTAGCAAATGTACATACTTGTATCCCTTCATTATCTATGATTGAAATTGTACTATTATCTGCACCCGATCCACTGGCTGTATCACAACCTCCATAGTACTTTATGCTATGTTTAGGTAAGTGAAATACGTGTAAGCCTTTGCCAATAAATTTTTGTAAAGTATCAGGTAAATCTAATTTCAATTCTTCTTTAATTAATTCAGGAATCAAATTTTCTATACGCTCTAATATAATAGATTGTTTAAATACGGTATTTCCTGAACTACGGAATGCTTCTTCTGGAAAACTAGGATATTCTTGTTGAAAATCGGCTAAATCCATACTAGTCAACTTCCATATTCGCCACATTAGCATTCTTAAATTAGCACCTAGATCATATAGTTTCTTTTCTTCCTCTCCTAAATCTTTAACACTTAATCTCGATTTTATTCTGGCAATATACCATTGCTCCGCTATATCATGTTCATATCTAAATTGCTCTTTATATGCATCTGCCATCCAGTTATAGAAAAAGGGTTTCCATTTAGTATTACCTTTCCAACTTTTCATAAACAAATCAAAATAGTGATTATTTGTTCCATTGGCTGAAGTTTCAATAACAATTTTACTATCTGCGTTTTTGGCTAAGGATTGTTCTATGGAAGTTAAAATCTTCTTTTGATCTCCAGTATAAAAAGCAAATTCTGATAATAAAACATAAGATAACGTACTTCCTCTACCTATTTCTTTGTTATTACCTTGTGCTGTAGCAATTAGAATACGAGCACCATTAGATAACACCAATTCATTTCTATTATCTCTAGTTGTGGTAGGAAATTTATTTGGATATTTTTTTCTAGGAAGATTATCGTTCATGAATTTTAAGCGACTAAATAGAGTAGAGGAACTTTCAGAGGATAAAGAAACAATCATGTATTGTGTATTTGGTTTATTGATAGCATTCCAAAGACATAAACCTAAACTTAGCGTGCTAAATCCAATCTGCCTAGCCTTTAAAATTATATTAAATTTTTCCATAGTATCTATAAACTCTGTTTGTTCTTTATTTAAAACAAATGGAATAGTATCTCCTTGATTATCTATAATTTTGAGAAAGTTTTTAGCAAATAATTTAAAGTCTTGCATAACTAAATCAAAGTTTGATTTTCTAGTGTCTGATTTTACAACCATATTTAATTCCCTTCCTTTAGATAGAAAAAGACAGCCATAAATTGACTGTCTCCTAATAATTATGTATGATGTATATAGTCGTATGGGAAAGCATCCCTGCGACTATTTCTATTTTATAAGTCTAATTCATCGTATTCTTCTTTATCCTCACTCGATGTAAAAAACTTTTCTGCTTCTTTTCGATGTAAATTAATTTCACGTTGTAATTTTAATAACATTTCTATATCTTTAGGTTCTGGATTTTTTGCATTTTCTACTTTTTTTTTACACAAATCATAAATCATAATTAAATCCTCTGCTTGTTTAGCACCAAGTACAATACTTGTGATATGTTTGAACTCTTCTGTACGTTCCCATCTATCGTATGTAGCAAAACTTTTTAAATCTACTTGTTTCAGAAATTGCTCTGCTGTCATATTTTTTTCTCTACCGAACCATAGATTGAATTTAAATTTGATATACATAGCCTTCTTCATCGGTAACCGTTTTAACATCTCTTCAATTGTCAATTTCATCCATTCCCTTCTTAAATTATTCCAACAATAATGTGAGATATTAAATATCCACCTGTAATGTAGAGTGGAATAATGATAGTACTTTTAAGTATTTCTTGACTAGCCATTTTAACTATTTTATTCATTGTAACTATCCCCTTAATTATCATTCTATCCAATCCTCTTCACCTTATAGTTTCTTATTCAATAGATAAATAATGAGCGTACTTTTGACTAAAAGGAAAAAGTTAAGCACGGAACATTTAGCAGGGCGCTTTTCCCGATAAATGAGACGCAATCCTTATATCACTATTTTAATGTGGAATAGGATGATTTACATATTAGAATCTAAGATTAAGACCGAACTCTCGCCAATCGGTTAAAAATAAATACCCATTTTTAACCCCTGAGCCGTTCAGGCTCTTGTTATGATTTATTCTTATTAATACTTCAATTGATACTATATTACTCTAAGAATAGGAGGCATATTTATCTGCTTTTTCCTTACATTTTTGATGTCAGTTAGACACAAGTTGTGTTCATAATTTACTCAGAGTCATCAGATAAGCCTACTGGGATATTAGTGTCCACCATAATATCTTCTCCATTTAACCATTGTATGAATAACATTCTCATACGTTTAGAAGGTATATAGACATGTATGTCATTATCTTCACGAATAGCAGAACGCCAAATGAATTGGATTAACTCGCTTACAGCCCACAAATTTTGATCCACTTTAACATCATATTGACTAAAATAATTTGTAATCACTGGACGCATATATCTGTTAATTAAATAGGCTACATGTTTACGATCTCTATATTCATTAGTAGCACGAATATTACATGATAAAAAACTTGCACCATATCTTCTTTTTTCACCTATATCATCTTGAAAATCTTTAAACGTTGTCCATATTCTATCTGAAGCCGAAGCCTTGACTATATTCTTAAAATAGTTGTTCATATTATTTTTTAATAGTTTATGTAACTCTTTTTTCTTCTTATTGTTGTACCATGACTTACTTAAATCTGTAAGTCTATTTTTATCATTCTCACCAATATTATTTAAATTGCCTTCATAGATATGAATTTTCTGCTTCAAATTATGTCTGATCATTATTTCTTTCTCGTGATTATTCCCTTTAATAAATTGTCGAAAGTAATCACCAAAGCCTGTAAATTCAACTGTATATTTTTCATAAGGAATGTGATGAAGATCAAAATAATACTTTTGAATTTGACCATCAAATAAATAAGTTAAAACATAGCACTCATCAAATGCTTGAAATATTTGATAAGGAAATGACCATATCATCGTATTATTAGAATATTGTTTTAAACTTTTATTTAAGGACATTTGTTTCAAATCATTAAATCTACCATCATATTCATTGGCATCAGTGTTATCTATATTCCATTGCATAAAATCATGTTCATCTTTATACCAGAATTGATTATCCATAAACATTTTCTGATCTCTTTCTTTAACTGGAAAATCACTTACTACATCCATCACTTCATCTAAAATTAAAATATATCCCCCTGATTTAATCAATTCAATGACTTCTATACTAATTTCTTTAAATAAAGCATGAGTTGAAGCAATATTCTTACCTTCAGATAGTAATGTGATAAAGGAATCCATTTTATATCTGAAATTCCCATCTTTATCATAGTTCTCTGGTGAATAAAAAATTTTGGAAGAACATTCACGTTTAATACGATCAATCTCATTTAGAAACGGGGTGATGTATATATATCGCTTGTCATCGTTTTGATTCATCATTTGAATAGCAGCCGTACTTTTACCCGAACCCATAATACTGTCTACAACCCTAATTGGCTTCATTGATTTTTTTGTACCCTCCATTATTACCATTCCTTTTGCTGTTTAATTTTTTTTGAATTCAACTAGAATTCGATATAAGTTTTCATTCTTTTTAAACATCCAAAATTGATCTTTAGTCTTAGTGTGTAACCCTGTGCAGACAAATTCAATCCCATGATCATATCTTAAATGCTTTGCAAGTTTACGATCATATACATAAAAAAATGTATCTTCCATTCGATCACCTCCCTTATAGATATATCCCATATATATGTTGATTGATAAATCTATCTAATTATTTTTTGGTATACTGAAAACGATCTTTTGCTGTTAAAGCAAAACTAAACACATTAGGCTTATAAGTAACACTAGAATCAATATAGTATGCTCCTCTAGTGAATTGCTCTTTTTCTATAAATGATATTTCTGGTAAAGACAATTTAAAACCAAATAATTCACTTAACATTTCTAATTTAATATTAGTTTCTAGTTTTCCATTAGTATTTAGATTGATTTTACTCTTTAAACTATATTTACTATTAACTTTATTAAAGTCTTGTTTAGTCACACTATCTAAAAATTGGATAAGATGTTCAAATCCTAAATTTATAAAATATTGATTATGTACTTGTTTATATCGCATATCATAATGACCAAGATAACTACTATCAATTGCTAGTAATACAAGTAATCTTTCTCTATCTTTTGGTAAAGAAATATTATAATAACTCATAATTTGTAATAAAGTTGAGCCACAGTACTTAGTATAATAATTAGCACAATGAATATGATTAATAGCATTTAAATTGGCTGAATTTGGATTAACTTTATCATCTTTTTGAATAGATACAACATGATTATCCCAAGTCATCCCTTCTCCTTCGATGGCTATATCTACATAGATTATTTCCTTTTGGGTAGAAAAATTAGATCTATACATTTGCTCAAAATTGTAAAAATATTTAACTTTATATCTAAAAAATCTATTCAACATATAGCATGACAACAAACTGTCTAAATCATCAGACATACATAAATCATATTTTCCTCGTTCACTTGTATCATTAACCCATTGCGGAAATGCTTTTTTAATTGATTGCTTCATATGTTAGATGAACTGATCTCATCTAACTCTTACATTGTATTGCTCCCTATTTTGTATTACTCCCATTTAATTTAGATTATTGTTTTATGTATAATGTTATGCATTTTACAATAACCCCTAATGTGGAGTTAGTTTGAATCCCTTCATTCTTGCACCGTCCTTTATATATTAGATTTACCTTGATCCATATTAATAATATTTTGATACTGGTCAATAAGATGATTACACATACTCGATTTATTATTTTCGTAATAACTAATAAGTGCCGCACTCACGTTTAATTGTTTTGCTATTTCTTTTTGTTTTATTGCTTTTTTAATCCGTTTAAGTTTCCATTCCATTCTAATGTTTTCCTCATTCATTTCACTTTCTCCCTATACTTAATTTATTAATTAAAAAGAGTAGAGGAAGCAAATCCCCTACTCTAATTATTTATTATTTACTTGCTGTACCAATAACAAGTTTAGATACTGCTAATGGAGAATCTACACGTAAAGTTGCTTCTGCTACAACAAAGCCACCTTCAGCATCGCCTGTTTTAGCCAATGGTTCAAAGTGTGGAGCACGAAGATAATCAATATGTAAGTAATCTGTATTTGCTACAGTAATCGTATTTGCAGATGCGTTACGTTCAAGCAAAATATAAAGCGTTCCATAGTTGGTTTGAATCGCATCTACTTTTAATCCGAATGTATTTGCACCAAAACCAACATCTACATTATGTTGATATGAGAATTTATCTGCATAAATGCTATCAACCAATTCTTTCATATCTGCATTCATTACTGCTACAATATCACCAGTGTTTGTACCATTATCAAATAACTTACGTACAGCAGATTTAATAGCATTTTCTGATACAGATGTAGCCGTTACTGTATTTGCTGTAGTTGCCCAATTCTCTAAGCCTTGCATATGGCGTACAAAGTCTCCTGTAGAACCATCTGCACGAGTACCAGTGATCATTGCTTTTTCCATAGCAACTTTAATTTCAATAAGTCTTGCTTGAATTTCTTGTGTTAAAGTTCCATTTGCAATTGCTTGAGCCGTACCTGAAACTTTAGAACTTTTCAAGAAAATTTCAAGGGGATTAGATAATTCTCTCCGACCTGATTTAACTGTATTCGTAATAGGGTCAAGACCTTCTGGCACACTCGCATTTGAAGCATCTAACGCTCGTTCTACCCACGTCTGAATACGACCTTCTGCTCTAAATACATTCCCTTTTGCAGTTAACAAGGACAGCAAGGGAGCGTCTTGAATACCCACTAATGTCATTTCTTGAACTAATGATACGGATTGAGCAGAAGTGAAATCTGCACTTGAAAAAGTTGTCATAATATAATCATCCTTTTAATTATTATTTTTGTTTTATTATGTATTTACTTGCCAAATACTTTACTTAACTTTGCACTAATCATATCTTGTACATTGCCTTTAGATTGGGCTTGCTCATACTGACTTTGTGACTTGTGATTTTCTGGAACATAAGAATTTTTGATTTGACGTTCATTAAGAATCGTATTCAGTTTTATGATTTTTTCTTGTAACTGTTCTGAATCCTTAACATTAAAAAATTCAGCAAAATCATATAATCCTGATTGTTTTAATTCAAAACTAATTTCTTTTTGAAATAATTCTTGTTCACGATGTTCGAGTTGATTCTCTGCTTCTGATTTTATTAGTGGCTTTAAAGCATCTCGTTCAGCCATAATTGGATTTAGAATATCGGCTTCCCATTGTGTTTTAGCATCATTTAGTAATCCATCAATAATTAATTGTTGTTCATCACTAAATGTCATAAGGGGTTGTTCTTGCGAAGATTGTTCTTGCGATTGATCCATTCTTACACATCCTTTCTTAGAAGTTTCATTGATAGACTTAATAAATTAAATAAAAATTTCTATCCTCAACTATTGATTATTAGTCAAAGATAGAAATAGAATAGTGTGTCATATACGGTAGACATACCTATACAATTTATTCTAGGAGAGAATAAACTATAAATAATTATAAAGTTTGAAGGGAATGGCAAAAAACCCTTCATTCATGACACATCATTTAAGATATGACATCAATGAGTGGTTCTTCCTTTGTAGTATACTTATCTTTTTGATTAAAATGTTAGGTTTTATCTAACTTTATTGTAAATTTATAGTTTTGCTTTATCGACAAAATTTGATTTTTAATTTCTTCCATATAATGAATATTCAAATTCTCGTTTTTTTATATCATTTTTTCAAGGTATTATTTGATGTTTTTAATAGTTTGGCTTTTATAACATTTTATTAGAAATCTTCATTTTTCATATTCCGATCTCTACCATATAATAAAAATTCAAATTTTCGTTTTTTTGTATCATTTTTATAGGGTATTATTTGACGTTTTTGATAGTTTTGCTTTGTCCATGTTTTTAATTTTTTTCGTTTTACACTATATGCAAACCTTTTACTACCTTTAAATAAAATACATAAAATGTGGTTATATTAGATACATATTTTAATTACTTTGTAGGAATTTTTAATTTTTTGTTAATTTTCAAACTTTTTGTAGATAAATTTTTTCTCCTTTGTAGTGTAGTTATGTTTTTGATAAAAATGTTAGGTTTTATTTGATAATTATCATTTTTACTATTTTGCTTTTCCTAAAATTTCATTTTTTCATTTTTGAACTCTACCATATAATGAATATTCAAATTTTCATTTTTTTATGTCCTTTTTATAAGGTATTGTCTGTTATTTTTGATAGTTTTGCTTTCGCTAGTTTTTTCTATTTTGAACGTTTTCTGTATTCATTTTATAATTTCGTTATATCTCTAAGCCCCTATCATCAATTCTAAGACATTTCAATAATATGATTTATATTATAAAAGAAACTAATACATAAGATTGTATAAAGTCCTAGACACTTTATATTACTCCATACTTATTAATTACTATAATAAAAAGACAGGAGTATTATTTCCTGTCTTAATGTTAATTCATACATCAATATTATTGAGTGGATTGAACTCGTTATTAAGTTTCTTTAGATCATTTGCAAATAGATTAACATAACGCTGTGTCATAGAAATTTGAGAATGTCTAAGCATCTTTTGCAATGAAAATAAATCTCCATTCGACATGAGGTATTGTTTAGCAAAATAATGACGGAATGTATGGGCGCTTACTCTTACATCTGTCCATCCCATATCATTTTTCAAACGCTTAAAGATTCCTTTTATAGAATCAACTGCTAAAGGTTCATTTTTATCCTCACTTACAAATACATGATCTGATAATTTCCCAAAATACTGTTCGCAAAATATCTTGTATTCCATTAACTCTTTTATCAATTTTTCAGTTAAAGGGATAGATGATTGTTCACGCTTTTTACCATACAAGACAATATGACCTTGAAGCAAATCTGTATTATGCCAAGTTAAATTTCTCATTTCTCCTAGTCTTGCACCAGTACCTAATAAAAATACAATCATTGTATAATTTCTATAAGCATGGAAGGAGTATCTTCTTTCCTTTTTTCTACGATAATAATTTAACATCTGTTTTACTTGATAGTCTGTAAATGTCTGTATTTGTATATCTTCTTTTACAAACCGTAATCCCTTTATAGGATTATTCTTCGCTTCAAACAGTTCAATCTCTTGTAAATAATTCATGAATATTTTGATTGTATGAAGTTTACTGTTACGTGTAGTTGGATTATTATTGCGTTCTTTTTGGCAGTAGAGAAGATAAGATTTCACTGTAGATTGTCTTATATCATTAATATTTATAATTTCATGTTCAGCACAAAATCTTTGAAATTCATTCAATGTTAACATATAGGATTCAATTGTCTTCACTGATAAATTACGATACTCTCTGTCATCTTTAAACTCTTGAATTGCAAATTTCATAATCATACAAAAAACCACCTTCTAATTTAAGATTGTGTCCTAAATAGAAAGTGGCTTTTTATGTAGATTCATGTTCCAACTAGAACACTATCTAAAACTTTGTATAAAACCATGTATGACCTGTAGTGGGATCGAACCACTGACCCCTACCCTGTCAAGATAGTGCTCTCCCGCTGAGCTAACAGGTCAAAATAAGTATGACAACTTCCATATAATATCAAGAATTTATAGTGTTGTCAATCAATTGCTTGCATACGACTATGCTCTCTCTAGTAGTGATTCATACTTCCTGTTAGGCAGGGTATAGACTCCGCCACGTCTGTTGTATATGTACTTCAATATTGTGTCCAATAAGACTCTGGAAGAGGCAGTACTGTCTTTTCTTTGCGCTCCCAGCCCTGAATCATGACGATACTGTTCACTTCAAGTTTGCTATCCCAGTATATGTATTGTTTATTTTCCAAAGACAATAAGATTTGACTGAGTTCGTTGGTGGTTTTGCCTGTCTTAAACGATAACTCTCTCCATTCTGGCATACGACGATATAGTGAAAAGAAGTTATATAAAATACGTAACAATTTGCGTTCGTTATCTTCTAACATGCTGTATCTCTCCTAACAGTATCTCATAATATGTAGTTATAACTATATGCGAACTTTTGTTCTTATTTTAAATGAAGTAATGCCTTTTGGCAAGCCCACCATTATATCTTTCCTTCTCCACCCGAATATCCTTGTTATACAAAAAGACTCTACCTTATTAGGTAGAGTCTTAAAGTTATATCGATCACATCCAGTAAACCGATATGATTATTGTTTGGCTGGTACAACTTCTTTTACATTTACTGTAGTTGATAGCTTTTTATCGCCATATTCTACTTTAATAGTAGTTGTACCTTTAGCAAGTGCTGTGATTTTACCTTCAGTTACTGTAGCGATATTTGCTTTAGTACTTGTCCATGATGCTTCTTTGGTAACATCGACTTTGGTACCTGTATCGTATTCAGCTACGATTTGAACAGATTTAGCATCGCCTACAGTCAATTTCAACGCTTTTTCAGAGAACGTTAATTTTTTCAACTTCGCAGTTACATTCACTTTAACTGTCAATGTTAATCCTTGATACGAACCTGTTAACGTTGTTGTTCCTAGATTCAGTGCTTTAACACTTGATCCTTTAACAGTCGCTACAGAAGGATTCGAAGAAACCCAATTCATTTTAGTAGACAATGTTACCGATTTACCTGTTGCAGCATAGATTCCTACTGCTTTAATAGTTTTGCTCTTTTTGATATTCAACTCAACCACATCTGGTGTAACAGTGATTGATTTAATTTTTGGTTCCATCGTTACAGCAACTTTAACTGTTTTGTTAAGGTATGTTCCTTTAAGCGTTGCTTTACCGTTTAATAAAGCTTTTGCTTTGGAACCTGTTAACAATAAGCTTTCAGAAGAAGACGTCCAATCGATATCATTGCTTACATCAACGGTAGAACCTTCTACTGTCATTGCTTCTACTTTAGGCAAGCTTGCAGTCTCACCAACCACAATACTTAATGTTGTTACGTCTGGTGTCAATACAAGTAGTTTGGTCTGAACCGATACCGGTACAGTCACTTTAAGATCACCAATTGTACCCACTAAATTAACGTTACCTTCGCTTTCAGCTTCTACTTTTGTACTTGTGACTGAAGCAATACTTCCATCACCTGCACTCCATTCTACAAGCTTAGACAAATCTACAGTTGTTCCATCTACTGCTGTTCCTGTTACTTTAGGAAGTGTAGCACTATCTCCTGTAACCAAATCAATTGAATCTACACTAGCTTCTACTTTTTTCATTGTTTTGTAGACAGTCACTTTGAAGCTCTTTGTATAATCTTCATATTCTGCTTTGATTGTAGAAGTACCTTCTACCCATGGAGTTAGCAAACCGTTGTCTGCTGTTACGTTGATTGCATTAGATGAAGTCCATTTCACATCATTCGTCACATCTGTAGGAACGCGAGTGGCATCTGCTACTTCTGCTTTAATTTGTTTTGGAGTATCACCGATAAACATTACTTGATCTTCTTCAGGTGTTAACATTAGACCCTGGAAAGAAGAACGTACATAAATCGTTTGTGTATCTGCAAGTCCTGCATATCTAGCTGTAATTGTTGTTGTACCTTGTTTGATTCCTTTTACCGTACCCAGAGATACAGTGGCTACTGCTGCACTGTATGTAGACCATGTTACTGAAGAAGTTACATCTTCTGAACTACCGTCTGTTTTGGTAGCTGTTGCTTTGAATGTATAAGGCTGTCCGATCGTTACATTTGCTGCTACTTCTGGTGAAATTTTTAATGCTGTATAAGGTGAAGTCACTGTTACTTTTTTAGTAGCAGATAGATCGCCATATTTAGCAGTGATTGTTGTTGTACCTGTGCCGACGGGGGTAATTGTTCCTGCTTTGACAGTAGCTACTGTAGATGCGGAAGAAGTCCATTTTGCATCATCAGATACATCTTCTGTATTGCCTGAACCGTCTACTGTGGATACTGTTAAGTCAGTAGCATCATCATCTAGAGATAGAGTTAAAGCATTGTCGTCTGAAAATTTGAGTGATACCGCACTGCTGTCTGCTGCGAAAACTCCTGCTGGAAATAGTGTACTCGCTACGATAACAAGTGCAAGCATCCATTTTGCCATTTTGGCAGTATGTGTCATTAATTTCTCTCCTTGTATAACGTATTTGTGATCTTCTCTGTCCATTCCTGTATTAATATCGGTTGGAATACTATATTTTTGAAGACAATTGATCCAAAATAAGGCTATAGTCCTGTAAATTCTCTTCTTTTTCTGGAAAATCAAGGTGTATTTTCACTAGTAAACTGTTCAGCATCCACGTAGAGAGCGAACAATAAATCGATAATCTGATTTGCGCAAAATACGACCATTCCCTAAAAATACTTGTTGATGATCATGCTTTATAATCTTAGCCTGTAATTCAACCAATCGATCGCCTTGCCAGATCATAACCTGGGAGCCGAAAAGAATAGCATTATCGAATTGCACCGGTAATTTCATAACATACCCGATATGATTCAGTTCTGCGGCAGAAGATTCTAATTCTTGAGGTAACTGTTCTAATTCTTTGATATACAAAATATCATTTAATAGCACATTGATCGCTCCTGGTTGTAAAATCAATCGATTTTTGCTTTCGTCCCAGTACTGGATCGTACCATATAATCTAGAAGTATATTCATCGTCACGAGTAACCATTACTTTTTTACCTTCCCAATGCTTCATCTTTTCACCTCCCTTGAAATATGAATCTTTATGTGATATTTGGAATATGCCAGTCGATTGGACGTTCTCCATGTTGCTCTAAAAATTCATTGGTACGTGAAAAAGGTTTGCTTCCAAAAAATCCTTTGCGAGCTGCAAATGGGCTGGGATGAGCTGACCGAATAATCAAATGACGCTCTTGATCGATAAAAAATTCTTTTTCAGCGGCATGATTGCCCCACAACAAAAACACCATTGGTTCTGAGCGATCATTCAACGCATGAATCACTGCATCGGTGAATTGCTCCCATCCTTTACCTCGATGTGAAGCAGGCTTGGATTCTCTGACTGTTAATGCGGTATTGAGCAAAAGAACACCTTCTTTGCCCCATTGTACAAGCGAACCATGATTCGGTGTCGGTATATTTAGATCTTCTTTTAACTCTATGTAGATATTACGTAACGATGGCGGTACTCGTACCCCTGGCATGACCGAAAAGCTTAATCCTTCTGCTTGCCCTGCTCCATGATAAGGATCTTGTCCCAAAATTACAGCTTTCACCTCAGCATATGGTGTTAATCGGAACGCTTGAAAAAGTAAATCACGTGGCGGATAGACTACAGCTTCTTCATACTCTTGATCTAACCATGTCATTAGCTGTTGAAAATAAGGTTTCTCCATTTCATCTTTGAGCACTTCATCCCAATCATTACCGAACATATACAACATCCTTTCTTATTCAATGATTTGTAGTCTGACAAAAAAAGGACCAACCCATTATTCATGAGTCAGTCCTTTATACGATAGGTGTACTTATGATAAACACGTATACCTACTTGAATGCTAAGGATCTCACCGTTCACCTATGAGCAACATTTATAATAGAAAGTAAATGTTGCTATGCGTCTGTATTATAGCGTATTCCAGACTCTAAAGGCAAGAATCTAGAAGATCTATTATCATGAACGAATAGTGTATCTACTTTGTATCTTTCTATTGGCGAACAGGTACATTAAAGTCATCGACATTAATATGTCCGAATCCTCCTGTAGATTGATCCACTACTTTAATATAGAGTTCTTGTCCTATATAAGCAGATGCATCCCAAACCTTTCTTTGATACTCTTCATAATTGGTGGCTGTTTCTTTGAATAACTCTTTGCCATCCGATGCTCGCACCAGTGCTACATATAACTTATCAATATCACGACCTCCACTGAGTAAGAAATTAATATTCCCATTTCCACCAAGGATAAACGGTTGTGATTGCAACTTGCCTGTTAAGCTATCTCCTCCAGCTTGTTCATTGAATCCCCATAAATGGTATCCACCCGGAATTTTGTGTGAAGGATTGAAATAAATCGTATCCCAGAAAAACTTTTGATTGGTAACATGGACATTTTGGAAAGCATTCCCCTCGGTAATCCATCCTGTAAGATCACCAGTAGCAAAATCGTGATTAGGCAAGTCTTTAATATTGGTGTATTTCGTATTATCCCAATCAGCGGGTACATCTACAGGGGCAGCAGATTCACCAGTCAATGCATTCATATTCCATACTTCCATCGACTTCACCTGAATATCTTGATCTGCCCAGACTTGTAATCCAAGCGAATCATATCTACCGACATAGACACGAGTAGTCAGCTTTTTCTTATCGTTAGCAAAAGCTTCAACAACCGAACGATCTAGGAAAATATGCAACTTCAGATTTTCTCCATCAAGGGCTACATATCCACCCTGAATCCCATCGACACGTACATCAGGATCTACACTACTTTTGTTACGATCAACATTAAAGGTTCCATTGGTTTTATCATAATAAATTAAGGTTTCCTCTTCGCCTTTATCCGAACGTCTAACTTTAATTCCAAACTTCTGAGATTCTTTAGGATCGATTTCCATGACGATTTCTAACATATCGCCTTTGACCGATTGAATCGCTTGATTAGCGGCTTGTAGATTTTTATTTTTAAAATCAACCACTTTTGCTCCTCGTAGACTCTGTAATTCTTCTATCGGCTTAATCTGTAATTGATCCTTACTATCCAAACTCAGCGAAATCGGTAATGCTAAATTATGAGCCCAACCCGCTTGATATTCGGCTTGCGGTGTTCTTACATTTTGCACCATCGAATAAATCACTGTTCTACCGTCTGGTGTGACCATACCACTTTCAGCGGTTAAATAGCCGTCACCTACATCCAGCTTAGAAGGTGCTTCTTGATCCGGTATAAATTTGAAATGTTCTCGGTCCCATGTGCCGATCCAGTAAAAGACTTCAACATCTCGTTGCACATCATTTGCTGGAGCAACATGTTCTGGTTTTTCATGTGGATTAATCATAAAAATATATTTTTCTTTGCCTGCACTATTTTTACCTATTGGTAGTAATACAGGTAATTCCCATACTGTACCCAGTTCAGGATACAGGGTTCGATCACTTACATATAAAGGCCCTTTGTACTCCCAATTATACATATCATCGGATACATAGACCAACGCTGTACCACTACTAAAATCTTGGATAACGGACGTTACTAATTGATACCACTTATCGGTTTCTTGGTCATACCATACAAAAGGATCGCGGAATTCATTCGGAATCCCTTTACTATTCTGTTCGGTCACCGGTGTAGGATGCTTCACCCATTTCTCCAAATTAGGATCAGCCAGATTTGCAGGTTTGGCTAAAGCTGTACGCTGATTAGGAGATAATGAATCATTTCCGGCTGTATAAAATAAGACCGGATTACCTTCACGATCATACGCTGCGCTTCCTGACCATGTCCCATCAGGATCTAGACTGCCTGCTTCTGGCGCAAGTGCAGGTCTTACATTTTCCCAATGCACCATATCATCACTGACCCAATGACCCCAATGAATTTGATGCCAGAAAGGTCCTTGCGGATTGTGTTGATAAAACAAATGATATTTTCCGTTAAAGTAAATCGGTGCATGTGCTTCATTCATCCAATTTTGTGGTGGCATTGCATGATATTGTGGACGATGCTGATCTCCATCAAACACAGCAGGATCTTCATCAATATCACCATTTGGAATAGCTGGAATATTGCCTTCATGCAGAGCTTTTACACTTTCATATTCAGCTAGAATTTCTTGAGAAGTAAGGGCTTTGTTGTATAACTTCAATTCATCTATCAGCCCGCTAAACATATTAAATGAAAATAGGCCTGCTAGTTCTACTGGATTGTTGTTTTTCCCAATGATTAAATCTGCAGAAGAAGGAGTAATAGGAACATCAACAGGTGTTGCCTGAGAGGCTACTTGCTGACCATTCAAATACAACTTAATCACACCTTCTGTTTTATCAAAAGTGCCCGTGATATAATTCCATTTGTATTTTTCAAGCGGGTGATCTTTAACCCATACTTGAATCCACTGACCACCGATTCCTAACTGCATTGACCATGTGCCGTGTCGATACATTCCCAGTGCAAAACCTTCTGCTTGATCCGGGTTAGACTGATTTATAATAGTCGATAGCTTATTACCATCTCCCCATTCATAGCTACGTGGAGCCACCCAAGCTTCGATCGTAAGTGCATCATTGACAGCAACAGTGTCTTTGGCTTCGATCTGAATATCATTCGAATATCCATCAAATAGTAATGCTCCACCTTTTACTCCATGTGAAGTCCATCTGGGATCTTTAGAATCCATATATCTAGCATTGTTAAATACATAATTCACATCATGTTCAATATTTGTGACTTTCTCTAATGCTTTTTTTCCTGTACCTTCATCAAAATCCATATCAAAAATAGTACCTATATTGTTGGCTTGAAAAGCATCAACAGCAATACTGGCTTGATCGGATTGATCGATAATTTTCAGGTACAGTTGTTTATTGTAATATTGTTTGAGTTGCCATGAGATCTTCTGATTGACACTGACAGTGTCTGTCTTTTTCAGTAGCATATCTGTTTGTGCATCATATAATGCAACATATGCATCCTCTGGATGGACGATATCAAGAATAGTAAAGTTTATGATGCCTGTTCCTTGAAGTTTGAACGTACTGGAAGTTAATGAACCTATTCCTTCCAAAGAAGACTTGGCATAATATTGTCCTTCTTTGCCCGTTTGAGATTCATCGGTCACTTGAAAAGGAGTGCCATCTACTGTCCAACCTTCAACATTCCCTGTCTCAAAGCTACGATTTTTAATTTCACCGGGAATACTGGCAACTGGAGTCATATTTTCTGCTACTATGCCTTGTTGGGGAATGCTTGTATACAGCGTTTTGAAATCATCTGCAAAGAGTAGTCCCCAATCGGAGGTTGCATGGTCGACAATCTCAATATATAGCTTTTTCCCTATATACTTAGACAAATCTGCTTTATACTGCTCCATATTTGCAAGTCTTAATCCTTGATTGGGATTAGGGAATCCAGATTCATTAAAAGCATGATTACCATATTTAGCAATAGAATTGCCTGTAGCCGCATCAATAATGTTCACATAGGATTCATTATTATGCTTACCTCCGCCTAATCTAAATGTAATCCAACCTGTTCCACCAAGCTCGAAAGTACTTGAATGAAGTGTACCTGTAGCCGATTCATCATATTTCCAACCATTTAGATGATAAGATCCTTCTTGATTATATGGAATTTTTTCAGCCCACCATGTTGTTTCGTTGGATACACTGTTCGGGCCGAATGCATTCCCTTCGACAACCGTCCAGCCTGTAAGATCTCCTGTCTCAAAACCTGGATTGGTAATCTCATAAACTGCTTGTGTCGCAGATAATGGAGGATTTTGATAAACTGCGTCTGTTACGGATGATTCGATATTTTTCTGCGAAATCGAAATGTTGCTTATCGTAGATTTAGGTGCTGCTGCCGCTGATATTTGAGGAGTGATACATTGAAGAATGATAATCGGAATACTCAATTTGGAAATCCAAGATTGTTTACTCTTGATATTGTTCATTAAATAGCCTCCTTCATCGTATAAAGCACTTTTACCAAATCGATTGCATCTCCCATACTTCTATCGATATCACTTCTAACTCTCCATCACTCCAAAGTTCCAGTTCCAAAGCGTCTGGCCGGCTAGGATATACTCGGGTCGTTAAGCTTTTCAACCCATTGGCATATGCTTCGATCATAGAACCATCCAGATAGATATGAAGCTTCAACGGATCATCATTAATGTCTAATGTTCCACCTTGAATACCTGTACAGACCTCTTTAGGATTCAGTGTTGATTTGGTACGATCGACCGACAACTGAGCATCATTTTTATCGTAATATAGCAATGTTTCTTCTGCACGATCCGGTGTACACCGAACTTTAATCCCTATTTTCTGAGCCGTACTGGATTGGAGTTCGACCTGAATCTCAAGTCGATCACCTTGAACATGCTTGAGAAGATCATTAGCTTCTCGTAACGACTTTTCTTGGAACGATAAATGTCTTTTTCTACGCAGTGATTGAAGCTCTTGAATAGGCTCTATTCCTAAACGTCCATCTTCTCTCAAATATATACTTAGTGGTAACCCTGCATTGTGAGCCCAACCTGCCTGATATTCTAGTTCAGAAGTGCGATCGCCTTGCGCAATGGTGAAAATAATTTTTCGATCTGTTTTGGGATCAACCATTCCACTCGGACCTGTAAAATGAAAATCTCCTACATCGATTAATTGAGGTTCTTCTTGATCCGGTATGAATAATAATTGTTGCTCATCCAGCTGTCCAATCCAATAGAACACTTCAACATCTGCACCTTCTCCTACAGGGCTAACTAACAAAATATGCTTATGCTGACCATGCTGATCGATTCCTAGCGGAAGAAAAACTGGCAACTCCCAGATTGGCCCAAGATAAGGATATTTCTGAAGGTCAGCTTGATAAAAGATACCTTTATACGTCCAATCCAGCATATTTTCTGAAGAGAATGCAAGTGCCACTCCACCTACATCTTCAATACCTGAACCTACTAAAGCTAACCATCGATCATCTTCTTTCCATACAAAAGGATCTCGAAAATCTCCAAATGCACCTATTCCATCGGGTTGTACCATCAGAGAATCTGGATGTTTAGTCCATTGCATAAGATCAAGATCATGATTTTGCAAATAAGTGCTTTCTGCCAGCGCTACACTTTGATTGGGAGAAAGACTGTCATTGGCTGCTGTGAAGAACAAAACAGGTAGCCCATTCACATCATAAGTGGCGCTTCCAGACCAGATGCCATCAGGGGAAAGATGATCATTTTCAGGAGCTAGCGCTACAGGAAGATCACGCCAGTGTACAAGATCGTTACTCACCCAATGTCCCCAATGAATATGATAAAAGAACGGTCCCAAAGGATTATGTTGATAAAATAAATGATATTGCCCCTCAAAATAAATCGGTGCATGTGGTTCATTCATCCAGTGAGCAGGTGGACTGGCATGATATTGTGGTCGATGTCGATCTTGTAATAATGGTGTGCGATCTAGCTTGATCTCGTCATACGCCAACTGTGGATGTGTACCTTCAGGCATACTATTTAATACATGCTGATAAGAAGAAGCAATCTGCTCTGTGTCCAGTGCTTGATTGTATATTTTGAGTTCATCGAGAATGCCACTGAACATTTGAAGATGAAATACGTCAGCAAGCACACTGCTATGATTGTTTTTACCAATAATTAGCTCTGTATCTTCCGCTTGAATAAGTCGAGAGCCTGTAGGTACGTCAGTACAAGCTATTTCTCTACCGTTCAAATACAATTTGAGTTCTCCATGATCTCCTTTAAATACAGCATGGATACAAGACCATGTATTTTTGGGAAGTTCATATCCAGCAGGTGCCCAGACTTCTTTCCACTGTCCTGTATCCAGCCCCACTTGAAAAGACCATGATCCATGTCGGGACATCCCTAGCAAATAGCCTTGTTTTCGCTCGATATGATGCTGATTAATAATAGCTGTTAGCTTGCCTTCGTTCCCCCAATCATAGGAGCGTGGTGCTACCCATACTTCTATCGTCAATGCAGAGAAAGAAGTCGCTTCACTACCTATACTTTTCTTATCCAATGTATGAGCAATATACGTTGAAT
Organism: Paenibacillus sp. KACC 21273; assembly: GCF_028736095.1. Lineage (NCBI taxonomy): Bacteria > Bacillati > Bacillota > Bacilli > Caryophanales > Paenibacillaceae > Paenibacillus > Paenibacillus sp. KACC 21273. The sequence continues at coordinate 1,722,847 of NZ_CP117876.1, read as the reverse complement.
ATCCATCAAATAGCAGCCCACTTCCGACAACGCCTTTTCTCCACTGTGGATCATGTGGTTGCAACTCTGATGAACGAAATACATAATGTATAGGATCTTGAACTTGAGATATATTCTCTACAGTACTTGATCCTTGACCTTCCTCAAAGTTCCAATACATCATCAATCCAAACTCTTCTGCCAGGTGACTCATATATCTGCCCCCCATGCACTAGCATCTTGTATGTCCACAGATTTCAGTGTATGCAATTGAAGAGACGTTAGTGTCGTTTGACCTGATTTCGGACTGATCTCGATAGATTCAAGTGGAGCATCAGGAAAAATCTGATCAGTGAGTGCAACAATACCTTGATTGGCATACACTTCTATCGAATTGCGATCTACCCAAATACGCAGATGTAGTTGTCCGTTTTCTATCGTTAGATGAGCGCCATGTTTAGCAGCAAATAAAGGGTGAAAATCTGTTATCCCTGAACGGGAGCGGTCAATAAATAACCACTGTTGTACAGGATCGTAACCAACAATCACTTCACTTTGTTGTGAAGATTTGAAAATAATATGAACTTCGTTTTGCGAGCGCATATCTATTTCTACATCTATTTCGAATAGATCGTGATGAGTAGACTGTACAAAAGAAGTTGTAGGTGTAATCAAGATATTTTCCCAACGTCGAGATTGTTCACGTAACTGTTGTACTTCTTCTACAGGCATTTGAGTTAATGTTGTATACCCGTTGTTAGAAGTTAGAGATAAGACACGTGGTAGAGTCATAGCACCCCGCCATAAATCTGTAGGTGTGTCGTTAGCATATTTCCAATTACTCATCCAGCCGATAATCACACGGCGTCCATCATGTTCAGGAATATCTGACCAAGTCACGCCTGCATAGTTATCTCTACCATAATCCAACCACATAATATGATCTTGAGGATGATCATTTCTGAATGTATGACCGTCAAAATCTCCAACAAAATATTGTGTTCGCGATCCTTCAGGACATTCAGGATGATCTCCTATACTTATAATAAGCACCCACTTGGAATACCCGCTGTCATCTACAGGTAATTCAAATAGATCAGGACATTCCCATACGCCATCATGTGAACCTTGACCTTCGCCAAATGTTCCGGTGAACGACCATTCTAATAAATTGCGGGATTTATAAAATCTTGCATGATCGCCTGCCACAATCACCATAATCCAGTGAGCACTTTGCGAATGCCAGAACACTTTAGGATCTCTGAAATCGATCAAATCTTTTTCGGTGATAACAGGATTTTCAGTGTATTTGTGCCACGTATGCCCTTGATCACTACTGTAAGCTAGACTCTGACGTTGACGGGGTTGGTCGGTATCTGGATGAGTGTCCGCATGAGTGAATATAGCGATTAACCCATGAGAGTCTGCAAATAATCCGCTACTGTTATTCCAATCTACAACACAGCAACCCGAAAAAATCGCTCCATGTTCATCCGGAAATAAAGCTATTGGCATATGTTGCCACTGGATAAGGTCTTCACTAACAGCATGTCCCCAGTGCATCGGTCCCCATTTAGTACTGTACGGATGATATTGATAAAAAAGATGATACATCCCTTCGTAATACACTAATCCATTCGGGTCGTTCGCCCAGTTAGCAACAGGTGCAAAATGAAAACCGGGTCTGAATACATCATTTTTATGCTGTTGATTTAACTTTATAAATTGCTCAATCTCATCTAGGGTTGGCATCGCTTCAAGAGCCCCTTTTCGTTTAGTCACTAATGCTCCTCCAGCGTTTGCAAAAGTAAGCATACTTATCATTTGTTGTGTTGTCATATGTTCTAAAGCACTGTCGCTCTTCAGAATGTGATATAACAAGCAACCTAGAAAAGCATCACCAGCACCTGTAGTGTCGATAGTGTCAACTCGGAAACCCTTTACATATCCATCCAGATGAGATAAGCGGTAATAACAACCTTTTTCGGCTAAAGTCACTACGATCAATGGAATACCAAATTGGTGTTGTAGCTCTAAAGAACCTTTTTCAATATCATTGGTGTTGCATATAAAATACAGTTCTTCTTCTGATACTTTCAAAATATTCGTATGATTTATTCCCCATAATATTTGTTGCTTGGCTTCTTGTTCACTTTCCCATAAAGACATCCGTAGATTTGGATCAAATGAAAGAAGTACCCCTGATTCTTTGGCTTGCATAACGGCAGTCTGAGTCGCACTACGTGCAGGTTCATGAGTCAACGATACCGAACCAAAATGCAGCACTTTACAATGTTGAATCCGCTCCAATGAAATATCCGCTGCTGTCAAAAAAGTATCGGCCCCTGGCTTACGAAAAAAGCTAAATGAGCGATCGCCTTCATCATCCAAATGAACAAAAGCAAGCGTTGTACTCGCTTCGTCTGTAAAAGATACTTCGGATACATCTACCCCACCATTTAACAATCGTTGATGTAGTAACGAACCAAATGGATCACCTCCTACTTTACTGATTAATGCAGTACTTGCTCCTAGACGGGACAATGCAGTCACTACATTAGCTGGCGCACCTCCAGGATGACACTCAAAAAGTTGATTATTGTCAGCTGTACGTCCAGCCGGGGTAAAATCGACTAATAATTCTCCAATAGCAATAACATCAAGCACAGTTGTTCTCCACCTATTCTCTATTTATTTTGTAAGATTGGCATTATAACGATCGAGTCCAGTCTGATAGATTGCCATCAATTCACTCAGACCCATTTTTTCCAGTGTTTTCAAATAGTCATTCCATTCTTCATCCGTCACACCATCTACAATAAATCGTCCTCTTTTGGTGTTGACGTATCTCATCAATTCAGGCTCAATTCTGTTGATCTTATCCAATTCTTCGGCTGCAAAAAAGATATTCGGGTATTTCTCTTTTTCCATATAAGGAACATAGTATTTTGCTAAATCTTTAGTACGATTCTGAGCACGTGGCTCCATATCTACAACTTTTCCAAAATCGTCAGCAGTGATAACACCCGGTCCACCTGATCCCGGTGTTACCTTTTGACGATACTCTCCTGCAGAGGCTCCTTGGGGAAGTGGAAGATTAACCAATTTCCCAGTGCTATCTTTTTTAAATATGATCCCTAACGGCCCCCAGTGAATTTGTGCAGCCATATACGGTTCATATTGTTGATCAACCCAGCGCATAGTCACTTCAGGATTACTATTAACACTAGTAATAGCGAAAGCTCCACGCCCCGGCCCCCCACCGTTAGCACGTCCAATCAATTGATCTCCATGCGGACCTTTTAGCGGAGAAAGAAGAACGTAATCTTTGGCACGTTCTGTTCCAACCACTTCTTCAGCTTCCCACCAGATATAAGATCCAAGCGTCTCATCTATCGTTTTACCTTTAGATAAATACTGTGCGGCATCTTGAGTAAACGATTCTGGATCAATCAGACCTTGCTTATACCATTTCTCATGAAAATATGTTAATGCTTCTTTATATTGAGGTTGAGCAGCTGTAAAGATCACTTGCCCATTACGAACTACTCGGTGTTCTAGATTATCGGGAAGCCCAAATGCTCCAAAAAGACCTGCAATATCCATACACCATTGCATATGCATAAAGCTTAATGGGATTTCATCAGGCTTGCCGTTTCGATTAGGATCTTGTGTTTTGAAAGCAAGTAAAGCTGCTGTGTATTCATCTAGCGTTTGCGGAACAGGAAGCCCTAATTGATCCAGCCATGATTTATTAATCACATGAAAGAAAGGATTAATTTCCAGATTATTTTCTTCCCAGGATGGTAATCCATAGATATGTCCATCTGCTGCTGTAATCGCTAACTTGATATCAGGGCGACGTTTCAGTAATGCTTTCAAATTAGGCGCATATTGTTCAATTAAATCTTCCAGCGGAATAATCGTGCCATCTTTTCCGTAATTGATTAACTCGTAATCAGTAAATCCTGCTGCATAAAAAGCGTCCGGTAAATCTCCACTAGCAATCAGCAAATTTTTCTTTTCTGTATAATCGGTATCCGGAATATTCTCCCAATTGATTTTGACATGCGTCTTTTTTTCCAGACTTTTGAAGATTTCCATTTCTGAAAATTCTGGAGCTAAAGCAGACTTTGGAGATACCATTCTTAACGTTACTGGTTCATCTACAATAGGAAGACCTGTTTGATGAAAAGCTACTTTTTGACTGGGATCACTACCTTGATTGTTGGAACTATTATGGTTTGAACATCCACTGAACACTAACGCTGCACTTACTATCCAAATGGCGGAACTTTTGAATACAGATTGCACGATATCTAACCTCCTTATACTTTCCAAAAGCTACAATCTCGTACAAATTTTTTATAATAGAAAAATCTGAGATGATAGCTTCTTTTAACTATGGTTAACTTATCCTTTGATGGATCCGATCATGACACCTTTGACAAAGTACTTCTGTAAGAATGGATATAACATCAGTAAGGGTAGACTTGATACCATAATCACGCCGTATTTAATCAATTCTGTTACCCGCATTTTCGCTGCGTAGGATTCGACATCTATCATCATGCCTGAGTTGACCTGATTCTGAATTAGAATATTACGAAGTACTAATTGCAACGGGTATTTGTTGTCATCACTCAAATAAATCAAAGCATCGAAAAATCCATTCCAAAAGCCGACTACATGATAGAGCACCATAACCGCTAAAATAGATTTAGATAAAGGAAGAACGATACTCCAGAAAAATCGAGTATTGGAACAACCATCTATAGAAGCTGCTTCCCACATTTCATCTGGAATGGATGATTGAAAAAAGGTTCTGACGATAATAACGTTAAATACGCCACCTGCCCCGGGCAGAATAAGCGCCCACATGGTATTCAACAGATGTAAATCTTTAATTAACAAATAGGTAGGAATTAATCCTCCACTAAAAAACATAGTGATTAGCAAAAACCACATAATCAAAGACTTGCCAGCCAGATTTTTACGAGCTAAAGGATAGGCTGCAAATACTGTAACCGCAACTCCGATCAGTGTTCCTAAAGTGGCATACAAAATCGAATTAGCGTATCCAATCCATATCGAAGAATCATTAAAAATTCTTGCATACCCGTCTAAAGTAAATCCTTTAGGAAATAACCAAATCTCACCCGAGTAGATATAATTCGGATCACTAAATGAAGCAACCAGTACAAAATACAATGGATATAATACAAGCAACATAATAAAGGTCAGTAGCGCATAATTAATAATGTCAAACCACATATCTCCTCGACTTTTACGCTTCAGCAATGAATTCAAAGTAAACTCCTCCCTACCAGAGACTGGTTTCTGTCATTTTTTTAGCAATTCGATTCACTGTAACAATCAGAACAATATTGATGAGTGAGTTAAACAAGCCTACTGCTGTCGAAAAGCTATATTGTGCTTTCTGAATCCCCATTTCATATACATAAGTCGGAATAATATTGGAGGTAGCATAATTCAGATCACTTTGCATCAGAAAAGCTTTTTCAAAACCTATGCTCATGATATTACCGAGTGCCAGAATCAATAAGATCACAATCGTCGGCAAAATACTTGGAATATCGACGTACAATACCCGTTTCCATTTGCTTGCGCCATCCATTGTTGCTGCTTCATGAAGTTCAGGATTAACCCCAGCCAGCGCAGCCAGATAAATGATAGTTGCGAACCCTGTTTCTTGCCAGATCCCTGATAATATATACAGTGGACGGAACCATCCTTCATCCGCCATAAATAGAATCGGTTCTCCTCCAAACAAAGTAATAACATGATTCACCATTCCGCTATTCGGAGATAAAAAAACGTTAAGCATACCGATCAGTACAACTGTAGATATAAAATGCGGTGCATAAATCACAGTCTGCACAAATTTTTTGTACGTTTTCCCTAGCATCTGATTCAACATAATCGCAATAATAATAGGAGCAGGAAATCCAAATAACAAAGACATCAAGCTAAGTGAGAGCGTATTCATAATAACTGTCCAGAAATTATAAGAGTTAAAAAAATCCATAAAGTGTTGAAATCCTACCCATTCGCTTCCCCAGATTCCCCGACTGGGTGAGAAATCTTTAAAAGCGATCTGTACGCCATACATAGGATAGTACTTAAATAGAAGATAAATAATGATGATCGGTAGTAAAAACAAATACAATTCATAGTCCCGTTTGAAACGACTCCATCTTTTGGCTTTGGTCTTGGTCGGTTGATTAACCTGACTTGTTATCGAATCCACTTTCATTCTCCCTTTCATCACAATCATTTTGAAACGTTTCCAATTTGATATAAATAAAATATTTATGTGTGGTTTTACTTGGAGTATCGTTTTTGAAACGTTTCCAACTTTTAATAAAAAACCAGCAAATACTCTTTATGATGTAGTATGTACTGAAGTTTTTTTGATCTAAAAAAAGATCACGTCGTTTCACCTTGTTTGAACATCACTGGAATACGGTACACTTGCTGATCCAAAGAAATACCTTCCATTTTGCTATATAGCAGCCTTATACTCATGCGCGCCATTTCTTCTACGGGCTGTCTGATCGTAGATAATATAGGATGAAAATAAGGGCTATCTTGAATCCCATCGTATCCGATCACTTTCACATCTTTTGGAACCGAAATGCCCTGTTTAGTCGCTCGATCAATATAATTTGCTGCTAACATATCTGTAATCGCAAACACACCATCAATATCTGGATATGTACCAAAGAACTCATCAAAATACGCTTGATCGTCTATAATAGGGTCTGACTTTTCGTAAATGATATAATCGACTCCTAAGGCTTCTGCTTCATCAATAAATCCTTTTCTTCGATTCATCGTTTCGCTAAATACAGAAGTGATGCTCCCCATAAAAGCTGGCTTTTGAGCTCCTGCTTTGACAAGTTCTCTCAAAGCTAAGCGCCCTCCTTCATAATTGTCTGAAGTGACACAAGTAATTTTCTTATTAAAGTGTCGATCAATACTTACAATCGGAATATCATTACTGACACTACTTTCAATATCGTTATACGTTATCCCTACAATACCAGCGACTTTGTTTTGTCGTAGCATATCCAGATAGTACAGTTCCTTTTCCGGCTTACCTCCACTATTGCATAACATTAACTTAAATCCTTCTTGATCCAATTCATCTTCAATATAATAAGCTAATTCGGAAAAGAAAGGATTCCAAATACTAGGAAGCAATAAGGCAACCATTTTGGATTTTTGCATTTTAAAATTACGAGCGACTTCATTCGGAAAATAATTAAGCTCTTGTATAGCTTCTTCTACTTTTCGACGTGTGATCGGTTTGACAGCTCCAGAGTTGTTAATGACTCTAGAAACCGTTCCTACAGCAACGCCGGCTAGCATAGCTACATCTTTTATACTTGTCATTTAACACCTCCGACCTTGCTTATGGAATTCATAATAGCACCAAACTGGAAACGTTTCAATACTTTTTTGGAAACGTTTCATTTTAAATAAAAATCAAACTAAAAGGACTCACTCTTGATGCAAGAATGAGTCCTTTTATATTCAAATGCAACTGTTATATCTACAGCTAACTATTCCATTCGGGTTGTCGTTCGTTGATACTTGCATGTTGTTGAAAAGAGGTAAATACAATCTCAGGTAGCATCTCTTCGTCTGTTAGCAAATGATCCATATGATCTACCAATAATAACTCTGCTGGAAATAATTCTGCTTCTTGACGACAACAGGTCACTGTAATTTGTTTGGATTCACCTGGGAAAAGAGTAAAATAAGCTTCGCTTGCAGTTATCCAATAACGATCACTGGATTCATACGGATAGATATGCAAAGCTATACTTTCTCCTTGATTGGTTACTTTATATTTTCTGTTCCATAACGTATGAGCGATACTATCAGATAACAAAGTACCCCACTCTTGATTGACTTCTACATGTAAATGAGAATTACCTTTTTGAAGTGCAGGGGCATAGATCGACTGTTGTCTTGTTGAAAAAGTATACATATTATCTGCAATAGACTTTTCTCCACATCTAGACTGCAAGCGAATATAAAATAACTGATCTTCAGTCTGTGGAATCGTAAAGCGGAACAAAGCAGGAGTTGCGACTTGATCTGAATTAGTTGTTCCAACAATATGACGTTCTTGCAGTATCTCACCTTTGCTATTCAGCAATTGCATATTCACTTGAAAAGGTTGGTCTTGATCGTGACAGACAACACGTAACGGAAACTCCACCGTCTCACCAACAACATAATGCAGACTGCGATAATCGATACTTGCTCGAAAAGGAGCATAAGCTTCTTTCACCCAATAATAAGCCATTTTTGCTTCATTATAATAATCAACTAGATTGGTACAGGTGACATTCGGCCACGGTTCATTCAATTGCCAGACCAGACTGCCACTATTGTTAAATTGACGGCTTCGATTAGAATCCAAAATAAAGCGTAACCCTTCGGCTTGAATCCATTGACTACAATCTACAAATGATTCCAAAGTATCGAGCGAACCGAATAACTCGATGTCACGGCTATACGTATCCCACCATTCTCCATGATGTCGCCAGACCAGACTATTTTCCATCGAAGTTGGTTGTCGGTAAGGTTGACTTAGAAATTTATGTAGACTGCGAACATGACTTAGCCCGTCTACACCGAACTCACTATGAAATAAATGATCTGCTTCACCGTACAACACATAATGCTGAGGATTACCTTCGTATTTCCAGTGACCGTGTACATCATGGCTGACCCCTTTTTCATGGGTGATATATTGTACAGGCCCTGAAGCAGATGTTGGCAAAAACATTCGCTGTGGATCATACTGCTGTACCAGTTGCTGAAGCAATGCTAGATTATGATCATCATACGTGGAAGGAATATTAGGTGCACTCATTAATTCATTGCCACCGCTCCAGATCGTAAGGCTAGTATGATTACGACGACGCTTGAGCGCTGAGATTGCATTGCGTTGTAATAAATCCAAAAATTCAGGACGTTGTGAAGGTGTATTATCGATCCCTGAACTTGATTGAATAAATTCTTGCCAGATCATAATACCGTGCATATCACATAGCTCGTATAAAATACTTTTTTCGATAATACCGCCACCCCATATACGCAGCATATTCATATTTGCTTCTTTGGCAAGATGAATCAGCCATTCATAACGATGAGCGGTTACATTTCCATATAAATGATCGAGCGGAGTGATATTTGCTCCACGGATATAGATTTTACGTCCGTTGATTTTGACAGTATAAGGCAACGCATCAGTTGGACTTCCTTCATTAGATACATATTCCAATTGCCGTATTCCTACACGACATGTATACACATCACATATGGTATTGTGCTGAAGCAATGTAATCTTTACCTTATATAGTGGCTGATCTCCATATCCGTTGGGATACCATAATTGCGGAGAATCTATTAGACTTTGCATAGTAAATGTAGACTCATTCTTTATAAATGATTGTTCTAATTGAACAACAGCATTTCCTGCCGGATCAAAAATAGCCACTTGTACTAGCGTAGACTTTTTACCTTTACTTTTCCCATGTGGCTGGATCTCTCCACCGATCTGAATAACTCCTTGATGTTGTTCGTTTAGATCAGTCTTTACTTGAATATCCTGCAAAGAACAATGTTGATAGGATTTGAGCACGATATCATCCCAAATGCCAATATTAATCAGACGTGTGGAAAAGTCCCACTTGTAGTTGAATCGACTTTTCTGCGTAAATGTTGCTGACGTTTTGCCGATTTGTCCCATTTCATCCGGTGGATGCTTGAGTACAATCAACAGTTCAACACGTTCACTTTGTTGCAGTTGCTCTGTAATATCGAATACCGCAGGTTCGTACATTCCGATATGTTCACCGAGGTATTGTCCATTCCAATAAATGAGTGCTTCATAATCTAATCCCTGACAGATTAATTCGGTAGCTACTGTATCTGTCTGAGGATAAATATCTTTCCATTCAAAACAAGTCCGATACACCCACCAGCGATTCTCCACCCATTCACATTGCAGACTATTCATATCTTGATACGGATTTTCTATCCATCCTGCCCGGTATAGATCATAATGAACACCTCCTGGTACAGTCGCTGGCATCCATTCTGTAACTCCTAACAATTCATTCCCAATTTCCATACTTGTGCCTTTGACCGGAACCCACGGCCAGAATCCTTTCAGTTCCCATGTCATCTGGCTTAACGAATATTCACGATCAGATGTATACATACTTGCCAATAGAATCGTTCCCTCCTTTGTTAGATGCTTATCCTTTCACTGCTCCACTCGTAACACCTGAGAAAATATACTTTTGCAAAAACAAATATAACAAAATCGTCGGAATCATAATAATCAGAATCGCCGCACAAATATTCGTCCATTGTGCTTGATTATTTCCTGCAAACCGCATAATCGCTGTAGAGACCACAACCAAATCTTGCTTGGGCATATACAGAAATGGAATATATAACTCATTGTAAATATTGATCGTTTTCAAAATAATCAAAGTCGCTGTTGCCGGCCCAAGTAACGGTAAAATAATACTGCGATAAATCCGTAACAGACTGGCTCCATCCATCATGGCACTTTCGTCCAATTCATACGGAATATTTTTGATAAATTGCAAATAGATATAAATCTGAATGACATCGGCTCCTACAAATAATAAAATTGGTGCGTAAAGCGTATTATAAATACCCATCGCTTGAATAATCGAAAATGTCACCACTTGAGTCGTAATCGTCGGAATAATAGTCGCGATCAGAAACGCACCAATCACTAACCTTTTGCCTCTAAATTGAATTCGACCTACAGCATAAGCCACCATCGTACCGAGTATAATATTGCCAAGCAATGCGATAATAATAATTAGAAATGTATTCAAAAAAGCATGCATAATATCTGCCCGATCGATAACATTTGCAAAGTTTTCAAAATTCAAAAAACTAGCAGGTAACGAAAAGGGATTACTGCCTTCATCTTCTTTTTTGAATGCATTCACAAATACCACATACAGTGGAAATAAAACGGTACATGTTCCTACGATCAAAATGACATATTTGAGTATATGCACGATATCAAACTTTCGATTCATAAGCAGTTAATCTCCTTTCCGATTAATGACTAGATTTTGTACCACCAAAATAATGGCTGTAAATAGAAGCAGAACTACACTCATCGCTGACGCTAGACCGTAATTGTTAAATTGGAACGCTGTCTCAATCGTTTTGAACAAAAATGTTTCACTTGCTCCAGCAGGTCCACCTTTAGTTAAAACAAACGGTAAATCAAATACCGCCAAAGCACCACTAAGCGTAAGGAACATATTTAATGAGATAATAGGTGTCAGATTAGGAATCGTAAGCGACCATAACATTTGAAATCGGCTGGCTCCATCTATTCTGGCGGCTTCATACATATCTCCAGGAATCGATTGAAGTGCTCCCAGATAAATGACCATATTGTAGCCCATAAAGCGCCAAAATCCGATAGATGCCAGTGCATAGTTGACTAGCGAAGCATTCCCTAACCAACTTTGTTGCCATGACTCTAATCCAACAAGCCCTAGCAATCCATTTAACGATCCATTGGTCGTATCAAATACATACTGAAACATAAAAGCCACTGCAACAGCATTCATAATAAAAGGAAGAAATAACATGACTCTAAAAAAATTACGTCCTCGCAATTTGGAATTCAAAATCACAGCAAATACAATCGCTACGATATTTTGAATAATCCCGATCAATACATAAGGAATCTGATGAAGAAATACACCAAACAAATCAGGATTGGTGAAAATTTCAATATAGTTACCCAGTCCAAGCCACTCTTTGACCGGGCTGATTCCATCCCAACTGGTAAAGCTCAAGTACACTAATCGCATCGCTGGATAATACGTAAAAATAGCTAATAATGCTAAAGGTATTAACAAAAACGAAATCAATATCAATTTTCGTTGTAATGGATATGAAATATGACTCATCGTTCCACTTCATTCCCTTTCTGTAACAGCTTCATTCAGCAAAGCAAGTTCGCTCTAATAAAATGACCTGCTTTGCGGATTTTCTTCATCTGTTCTAGTGTGAGCACAAATAGACGTCTATGTCCTATTGTTAATGACCTAACGATTTTTTGGCATTTGCCCATGCGGCATTATATTTATCCATAATCGTTTGGGGATCAGGAGCCAGTACAAATTCTTGTACAAAGGCTTCTTTGGTAATTTGTGCTTTATTGACGATAGCAGTGACTTTAGGATCATCAGATACTGCTTCTAGATACTTGGGTTTGAAGCTATTAAATTCTGTCAGTTGTTCTACAGCTGGCTTTTTGTCTTTCAATACAGGGATAAATCCAGCAAAATCATCGAACCCTGAATCTTCTAGCATCCATTTTACAAAAGCTTTGGCTGTTGCAGGATGCTCACTATTTTTGTTCACACCATACGCCCAGTCCGGTGCTAATGTAACATTGTATTTACCAGAATTATCGTAAGGAAATGGAAAGTATCCGATATTGCTGGAATCAGTGCCACTTTCAATCACTTGTGGAATCGCCCAGTTACCGATCACATACATCGCAAATTTACCACTAGCGATATCTTTTTTGGATTGTTCCCAATTGGTAGAGTTAATATCTGGCTCTAAATAACCTTTTTCATACATATTGCGAATAATGCTCATCGATTGACCGTAAGGGTTATCCAATTGGTAAGGAGCATCACTTTCAAGTCGTTTGTTGTTGAGATTAGCATCACCTGCAATTACAGTTGGAATCTCAGAAGACCACGGATACAATGTCCACTGATCTTTAAAATTAGAAGCTAACGCAACTTTACCTGCGGCTTTGAGCTTGTCTGCTGCTGCATAGAACTCATCAAGCGTTTGGGGAACCGCAGTAATACCTGCATCGGCAAAAGCTTTTTTGTTGTATAAAATACCTGTTGTAGTCGCACCTACTGAAATGCCATACACTTTGTTTTCAAACGATTTGTAATCTTTAAAATAAATACGATCATTCAATCCGAGATCATCTAATGGGGTGAAATATTTGGGGAGGTCTGAGTTAGGAATCGTTGGAATCAATACCACATCAGGAAATTCGCCAGAACCGACACGAATTTTGGTCGTTTTGTCTAGATCTGTAACTGCTTCAAATTCAACATGAGCATCTGGATATTTTTCATTGAAGCGTTTGGCATAATCATCATATTTTTCGCCAACCATATCTGTCCGATTTGTTAAAAAAGTGATCGTGCCACTAATTTCATTTTTGTCTGCTGATGTGCTCTGACTTCCACCACAGGCTGTTAACAATACCGAAAATATACAAACGAGCAATACAGACAAATATATCTTTTTCACTTTAAAGCCCCCTAATATTGATATCGCTTACATTCAAACATTAACATAATTAAACTTTTATTTCAACAATATAATTATATTTAATTCAACATAATAATATTTTTGAAATAGACTTTAGATAAACACATAACAAAAAGACACTTAGCGCATAAGTAATACTTGCTAAGTGCCTTTTATAAACTATTTGTATTCCATATCGTTGTATAACATCGCTTTTCGTCGTTTATCACTATGACTTTCTTCTATATCACTGCTTGGGTGCTGTAATCGATGCCCTCTCAATCAATTGGGTAGACATCAATATGTGCTCGGGTGTAACCTCAGGATGTTCGATTCGGCGCATTAACATCTGTACTGCGCGCATGCCAATATCATTTTTAGGAACACGAATAGTCGTTAATTTGGGGTTCATCAATTCTGTTAACGTCAAATCGTCAAACCCGATAATCGATACATCATCCGGACAATGAATATCCCATTTCGATAATAGACTGAGTGTTTCCAGAGCAACTACATCATTACCACAAAATAGTCCGGTTAATGCTTGCTCTGAAGTTGTTTGCGTTTTCAATGTATCTGCAAATTCGCCTGTAATATACATCCCTGTCCCACTTACACCGATACCAGCAATAAATGTAGCTTGAATTTCTTCATCGTTTTTCTCATTAAAATCACGAATCGCTTCACGAAATCCCCGACTACGTTCACGAAAGCTCCACGAAGCATCTGGATCACCAACAAATCCTATTTTCCGATGACCTTGTGCAAACAAATAATTGGTCGCTTGATAAGCACCAAGAAAGTTATTGGCCAGAATATGATCAATCGAAGGATCAAGTAAGTTAGCATCTAACATAACAAATGGGAAATCGATCGAGCGTAGCATTTCGATATAATTATCCGGTAAATGTCCCATCACTATCGCTCCATCTGCTTTGCGATCATAAATGCTAGACGGCAATCCTTCTTTTGGGAATAAACTAATATCTATTGTCGATAAAATCATACTAAATTGATGATTGGTTAATTCAGCTTCTACTCCTTGCATGACTTTACCCCAGTATTCAATATCATCTAGATATGCTCTCGGCATCAGAACAACGATATTACCTGTTTGAGTATCGGAAGCTTTTTTGCGAACAGGCTTAATACGGTAACCCATTTCTTCAGCTGTTTGCCATATTTTTTCTCGTGTACCTTCATTTACAGCAGGATCATTGGATAACGCTTTGGAGACAAGTGCTTTGGAGACTTTCAATTCATCTGCAATCACTTGGAGCGTAATTTTTTTCATGGAGCTAATCATCCCCCTTTGTTCTATCGTCTATCTATAGTGGATTCACTTGACTTAACAATAAAGCTTTATTCAACAAATTTCAACTCTAATCCTATTCTCTATATGTATCAAAAAAATCCAAACAGCAACCAAGAGATTTCTCTTAGCATACTGTTTGGATCGATTATTTTACAAGCTATCTAATATGACTTGCTACATATAATAAAATACTTATAATATAACTCTAATCTTTCCTTTGCTTTACTATTACTTTAACTTCGGTAACTCATCACGTGTAATTACATTAGAAGCATTATAGACAGTCTGGATCTGAGCATTGGTATTCTTTTCAAATGTTAGCTCTGCCCAGCTCATAGCAAATGCCCATTTCGGTTGAGCCGCTAACTGACTAGGTGTAGGTAATACATCACATTCACCAATCGCTATCGGCTTACCATTGGCTACGCTCAAAGCTGTATTGTATTTCTGCGTAGTGAATCCATCGGGATTGTATACGTCTAAAGCAAAGATATCCCAATAAGCATTCCCTGGATTGTATACATTCCAATTCAGATCCAAATCTTGCATATCCCATACCCATACCAGATTACTTAACCCTTTGGTATTTACAAGATAATCATGAGTCAAACGATACAATTCAGCAGTACCGGCACTACCCGGACGACCTGCCCACCAGAATACCCCTTGATTCATTTCATGGAATGGACGGAATAATACAGTGACTTTATTGTCTTCTAAATACTGAAAATATTGTGCATAATTATCTAAGCGAGCTTTCCACGCTTTATTTAATGTACCACCGTTAGTCGTTAAGTCTTTCCACTGAGCATCGCTTAAATGACTGACTACTCCGCCTTCCCAATTGCCTGCATCCGCTTGTGTAGGTGGAGTAACGTGCATCATCACCTGGACAATCGCTCCGTTATCCCACTGCTTTTTAGCCTCATAGATCATATTCCAACGATTGTTGACATCATTGGCTGAAAATAATAAATCACCACTCCATAATCCTGGATATTTACCTGTAATACTTTTGACTTTCTCTGTCTGTACAGCAGGTGTAGCATTCGGTTCACGATTGTGCATGCCAATTACAGTTTGTTTGCCACTGATGCTTTTAATATAATCAAGTACTCCTGTAGCCGCTTGTGTACCACTGCCGTATATTTCAAATTCGTATAACGAATAACCATAGGTAGTCGCCCGTTGAAACGCATACATTTTTACATATCTAGCGGTAGTCGATGGAAACGTAATCGTATTGGTTCCTCCAGTGTTGCTATAGTTCGAATACACTGTCGTCCAATTTACATTATCGGTAGATGTCTGAATCTGAAATTGCTTCGCATAAGCAGCTTCCCAACGCAAAATAACACTGGATACCGATTGAGCTGTTCCGAGATCTACAATGTAATATTGTGTATCGCTATTTGTAGATGCCCATCTTGTTGATAAATTACCGTCTACTGCATTGGCTGCGATATTACCACTGGCTTCTGTAGAAGACACAACTACATTTTTGCCACGAGCCAGATTAACATCCGCTGCTTCTGCTTGCGATCCCAAAGACATTCCTACACCACCAAACACCAAACTGAACATCACTAGAACTAACAACCATGTATAATTTAGTTTCACCATTATATTACCTCCCTTGTAAGGTTCAGTGTTTTCTGTCTACTCCTATCCTGTAGATTGCACTTTTTATCAAGCTTTTTGCTGAACCTTTTACAATTCCGCTCATCACCTCCTTATCTTTTTTATAATATAATTATACTTTTATTTAAAATTTAATTTTGTTTATTATACATATATTACATAATTTGAAAATAAAAATATATACTTATTTTTCAATTCATTAAAATTATTTACAAACTAAAAAAACCATCTGTTGATAACAGATGGTCTTTGCTTTTGCTAAAAGATCAATTCAATATATTTCACACTTCAACAGTATAGAGACTTCCATATCATATATGTAGGATTATAAGCTCCTGTATGGCTTCAAAATCGTTATTAGATTATATGATGAATCTTTATGCTTAACTTATTAAATAGTGTCTTACGCTTGATCAGAAGCCTTTTACATCTATATCCAAAACCAGCACACTATCCAAAGAAACATTCCACGTTAATTTCACAAAATAAAAAGAGCGCCCCAACCGCTATACAACGGTTGAAGCGCTCTTTTTGTTATCTGTACATCTCATAATGCCGAGAACCGGAATCGAACCGGTACGGTAGTCACCTACCGCAGGATTTTAAGTCCTGTGCGTCTGCCAGTTCCGCCACCCCGGCACATTAACCCACATTGATGTTGAGGGTTATACATGTGCTGCTTGTCTTTATGTACTGATTGTATTACGTTACACTTATATCAAAAATATAAGTATGCCGAGGACCGGAATCGAACCGGTACGGTAGTCACCTACCGCAGGATTTTAAGTCCTGTGCGTCTGCCAGTTCCGCCACCCCGGCACATGTTGAGATGAATAAATTCATCTTCATGCCTGTTGACTTTATCACTTATTGTGATTGTTTCGCCAACATTTAAGATCATACCATGCTAGATATCTAACTGTCAACACTTTGGATTCGATTTTATTTTCAGTTAACCAAAACGTTGATTTTCTAAGATATAATATCTACATTTTCAAAAGAAATATACTGCGGCAACAATAAATTAAAACGAATAATCGTTCCTTGTTCTCCACTATTCATTTCAAATTCTCCATTCATCAAATGGATTAATTTTCGACTGATTGCCAAATTCAAACCGATACTACCGTATTGCTGATACCATGACATATCGTTAGCTTCTTTTAATGAATCAAATAACTGTTCTAATGTTGTGATATCTACAGTCATATGAGAATTATGAACAGTAATATCCAATGATACATTGTTATCAGAATCGCTTATTGCTGTTGACGCTGATAATGTTAATTGTCCTACAGAATTGAAACGCAATGCATTAAGCGTATTGATCAATATTTGTCTCAACCGCAATGCATCTCCATAAATCAACGGAAGTTCACTGGGATTAGTGTTCATCTTCAACGCAATTGGATTGTCATCCAAAGGTGTGCCGAGTGAAGTCACCACTTCATGAATCGTATGCATGAGATCAAATGGTTCTTGATCAATCTTCGTTGCGCCTTCTTCCATATGACTAAAACTCAAAATATCTTCTACCAAAGTCAACATCGACTGATTACTAGATTCAATAATATCCATATAGACTTGTTGCTGGGGATCTATCTCTGAATCCATCATCAGATCGGCTACACCTACAATATTGGTCATCGGTGTGCGAATTTCGTGTCCCATAATAGCTAAAAGGTTCCTATTCACTTGTGCTGACTTTTCCGCTTTTAGACGGGCTTGTTCTAATTCAATTTCTTTTTGCTGAAGATCGGTTACCATCTTCTCTAGCTCTACTACATAAGCTAAAAAGATCGTCATTGTTTCTAACGTTTGAATATCAGCTTCACTGAACTTGTACGTATTGCGATCCAGTGCACAAATCGTTCCATAAATACTACCATCACGCAAACGTACCGGTAATCCTATAAAAGAACCACCACCTATAGAACGTGTTACATCCATATGGCGTGTTAATTCATTTTCATTAGTATTCTCGATAATCAAAGGCATATTACTTTTTGTTTTCTCATTATTGATCACCAGACTGCAATAACTTAATTCTAAAGGAAGTATACTTCCCTCTTCTACAAGATGTTCATCACGATTGTAAGCTCGCATAATCACATTATTGAGACCATCATTGCTAGCGATAAAAATAGTATTAATGTGGATAAGTCCACCTATTATTTTAATAATGTGGTCTGCTGCATCGCCCACATTTTGATATAATATATTACTGATTGAAGAAGTATTCATTATGAACTCCACCGTCTTTCATTAAGAAAATATTAGATATAGTTCTATATACCCAAATTATACTTAAATGTATTATATATTAAATTTTAAATAATGTATTGTGAATTTTTGTACTTTTTTTATGATTGTAGAATATGTTTGGATACACATATCAAATCAGTAAAAGTTTATATTTGTGATTCATCTGACGTCACATTGGTTTATTTCGATAACATAGCCTTTATATTGATTTACAATATGATTGATATCTATTATGTCGAAAATAGCTAGATAGACGAAAGGATGACTTCATAATGAGTAAACCGGATGAGTACAAAAACCATGAAGAACGTGGAGCGGGTGTAGATCCTATACCAGATCCAGACTCTAATAAAAATCATTCCGCAGAAAATCTGCTAGAAGAAGCAGTGAGCGAATCGGTAGATAAAGTTAAAGAGGACTTCAGTAAAGATTCTAAAAAAGACTCTTCGACGAAAGATTCTTCTCATCAATAAAAATACTTCTGATTCTTTTGAACTACTTAATCAGGGTTAAAGCTTGGAGGTAATATGCTATGAAATTTATTCTAATTGTCGTTATTGTTGTACTATTAGTCATGTTATTTATGCGCCGCAGAAAAAGATAATATCACTACTTATAAAAAAAGACCCTTACAGATGTAAGGGTCTTTTTCTAATGGGCCCAGAGGGACTCGAACCCCCGACCAACCGGTTATGAGCCGGTAGCTCTAACCAACTGAGCTATAGGCCCGCATCTCCAAAAGAACGATTTCAATTGGAATGTAATATAAACAGCGACTCAATTAATATACCGTATTTCACTATTTCACGTCAAGTTAATTTTCTGCATATCTTGTATAAGCAGATGCTTCACTTTATCATGATCGTGTTTATATTTTACAAAATATGTATGTTTATTAAAAGGTAAGGGTACACTGTAGGCAGTATACCCTCTTCTATATAATATCAAAATATATGGATTTTATTTTACAACTATGGCGATGTAGTATCGTAATCTAGATCTACTTATTTACCAAAAGCAGATGGATCTTCACGCCATGAGCGTAATAGTTCTAAATCTTCTGCTGGAATTTTGCCCAATTCTACTGCTTTGTCGATCAAGGCTGTATAGTTAGAAAGAGTCTGTAATGGAAGATTAGCTTCTGCAAAAGCATCTGTAGCTTTATCTAGTTGATAACTAAAGATCGCCAGTACTGCTAATGGATCGGCTCCTGCTTCACGCACAGCCTCTGCCGCTTTAATCGAGCTACCTCCTGTCGAGATTAGATCTTCGATCACAATCACTTTTTGCCCTGATTGAATCAATCCCTCGATCTGATTATGTTTACCATGTCCTTTGGCTTTGTCACGAATATAAGCCATTGGCAAATCTAACTTTTGCGCGACCCAAGCTGCATGCGGAATACCTGCTGTAGCTGTTCCTGCGATCACTTCTGTATCCGGATATTGCTCACGAATAATCATAGCAAACGCATCTGCTATCTGATCGCGTATGTATGGATAGGACATTGTAAGACGGTTATCACAATAAATCGGTGATTTGATACCCGATGTCCAGGTAAAAGGTTCTTGCGGGCTTAATGCTACCGCTTCAATCTGTAGTAATGCAGATGCAATATGAGCTGGAATCTCTTCAATGGTTAACATGTAAACTCATCTCCTCTATAATCTGTTGTGTCGCTTCTCTAGGATCATTTGCACCGGTAATCGGACGACCGACGACTAAATAGTCACTTCCCCCGGCTATCGCTTGTCCTGGCGTTAATATACGCGTCTGATCCCCTATATCACTACCAGCCGGACGTACACCCGGAGTAATCGTAGCAAATGACGCTCCGCATGCTTGTTGAATCATCGCTACTTCTAATGGAGAGCATACTACTCCACCCAGACCACTTTGCTGTGCTAAGCGTGCGTAATGAACTACAGCCTCTTCCACTGTTCCTTGAATACCAATTTCTTGATTCATCACTTGTTGTGACGTACTGGTTAACTGTGTAACAGCAATTAATAAAGGGCGTTCTAAGTCAGTATCTGCTATTAGGGCAGACTCCATACCTTCTACTGCCGCTTTCATCATCTGTACTCCACCTGATGCATGGACATTAAAAATATCTACGCCAAGTCTGGTGATGCTATTAGCTCCACCTTTAACAGTATTCGGAATATCATGCATTTTCAAATCTAAAAAAACTGAATATCCTTTTGACTTTAACTCACGAATAAAATCAGGTCCTGCACTGTAAAATAATTGCATGCCTACTTTGAGCGTACATGGAATGTCTTGAAGATGTTCAATAAATACTCGTGCTTCTTCTACATTAGGATAATCTAGCGCTACAATCAAGCGCTTAGCTATGGATGGGGAGATCGAATGTGTCAACTGTTGTACCTCCTTGAAGATATCGTATTTGTGGTTGATACGAATATAGATATACAAGTCGTATAGACCGATTATATGCACACAAATGACGGCGGACACTAGAATGGTCCGCCGTACTTTAGTTTTGTGTGATGTAGTCGCTTATTTTCAGCTCAGAATCGTTTCCTGATCTTCCAATTGACCGACTACGATATCGTTAACAACGTCTTTTTTCGGATTTGCAGTGACTGTATTAGTCAAAGACGGCATAGCATAAGAAGAGAAGTTAATTGTATCTAACATTGTGAGCAATGCTTCAACCGTATCCAGTGATGTCATACATACCACACCATTTTCAACAGCTTCACGGCGGATACGGAATCCGTCACGAGCAGGCGTTTTCCCTTTCGTGAAGGTATTGACTACAAAGTTGGCTTGTCCACTGCGGATCAGATCCAGAATGTTCGGCACACCTTCTGTCAATTTATGAATCACGGTTACTTTGATTCCTGCTTCTTCTAATGCTTTTGCTGTACCGCTTGTTGCAATAATTTTGTATCCTAGACGGTAAAATCCTTTAAGCAAGCGAACCGCTTCTGGCTTGTCTTTGTCTGCTACAGTTGCAATCAATGCTCCGGTTGCCGGGATTTTCATACCTGCTCCGATTAGACCTTTGTATAGAGCTTTGGCATACAGTAGATCGCGTCCCATAACTTCACCTGTTGATTTCATTTCAGGTCCAAGCGTAGGTTCTACACGACGTAATTTGGCAAAAGAGAATACTGGAACTTTGACCGAGATATATTCGCTTTCTTTCCACAATCCTTCGCTATATCCCAAATCTTTAAGTTTAATGCCTAGAATCGCTTGTGTAGCAATCTTCGCCATTGGAATATCGGTTACTTTACTCAAGAATGGCACTGTGCGTGAAGAACGTGGATTCACTTCAATCACGTAGACTTCATTTTGGAAAATAACGAATTGGATATTTACCAAGCCGACAGTTTTAAGCTCTTTAGCTGTACGGATCGTGATATCGACCACTTTTTGCTTCAATTCTTCTGAAAGATGTTGTGGAGGATACACTGCGATAGAGTCACCGGAGTGAACTCCTGCGCGTTCGATATGTTCCATAATTCCTGGTACAACGACTGTTTCGCCATCACAGATCGCATCCACTTCCACTTCTTTACCTAGCATATAACGGTCAATCAGAACCGGATGCTCCGGATTTACTTTGACTGCTTCTGCCATATAGAGCAATAATTCTTCATCAGAGTATACAATTTCCATTGCACGTCCACCTAGTACATAAGAAGGACGAACCAGTACCGGATAACCTAATTTTTGCGCTGTTTCTACCGCTTCATCTATTGATAGCACTGTGCTACCTTCAGGCTGTGCAATATTAAGGCGAGACAATAAAGCTTCGAACTTTTTGCGGTCTTCTGCTTCATCAATACTTGCCAAGCTTGTTCCTAGAATCTTAACGCCTGCTTTGCTTAATGGAGCTGCAAGGTTAATCGCTGTTTGTCCACCGAACTGTACGATAACTCCGATCGGATTCTCCTGTTCGATAACATTCATAACATCTTCAAAGAACAACGGTTCAAAGTACAGTCGATCTGACGTATTAAAATCCGTTGAAACTGTCTCAGGGTTGTTATTAATAATAACTGCTTCATAACCGGACTCTTGAATAGCCCATACCGCATGTACAGTGGAATAATCGAACTCTATCCCTTGACCGATACGGATCGGACCCGAACCTAGCACTACGATTTTTTCTTTAGGGCTTTCGATTACTTCATTTTCTGTCTCGAATGTAGAGTAATAATATGGTGTAGTAGCTTCAAATTCTGCGGCACAAGTATCTACCATTTTGAATACAGGCATCATATTATTTTCTTTACGATATGCACGAATGCTATGTTCGTTATTAAATGGATCTTCTGGATGATTGATATTGCGTAACTCTGCAATCGAGCGATCTGTAAATCCAAGACGTTTCGCCATATATAATGTATCATCGCTTAGTGTATCTTCTGATGAAAGTACAGATTCATACGCGACAATACGTTCAATTTTATCTAAGAACCACCAGTCAATATTAGTGAGTTGTTGAATCTGTTCCAAGCTGTAGCCACGACGGAATGCTTCTGCGACCAAGAATAGACGCTCATCATCTGCTTTTATTAACCGTTCATCTAATACACTATCTTCGATATGTTCTGCATCTTTTAGATGAATACGATGAACACCGATTTCAAGCGAACGTACTGCTTTGTGAATCGCTTCTTCAAATGTACGTCCAATCGCCATTACTTCGCCTGTTGCTTTCATCTGTGTACCTAATTTACGGTTAGCACTGATAAATTTATCAAACGGCCAGCGCGGAATTTTAGCAACGATATAATCTAGTGTAGGTTCAAAGCAAGCATATGTTTGTCCTGTAACAGGGTTGACGATTTCATCCAATGTATAACCCATTGCAATCTTCGCTGCCATTTTCGCAATTGGATATCCTGTTGCTTTGGAAGCAAGTGCAGATGAACGACTTACACGCGGATTTACTTCGATCACATAGTATTGATAGCTTTGTGGATCAAGGGCGAACTGTACGTTACATCCACCTTCAATATTCAGCGCACGAATAATTTTAAGCGATGCAGAGCGTAGCATTTGATATTCACGATCAGAAAGCGTCTGGCTAGGTGCAACTACGATACTATCGCCGGTATGCACACCTACTGGATCAAAGTTCTCCATGTTGCAGACTACGATACAGTTATCGTTTGCATCACGCATGACTTCGTACTCGACTTCTTTCATACCTGCGATACTTTTCTCTACCAGACATTGTCCGATCGGGCTATAACGAATACCTGCTTGTACTGTTTCGCGTAATTCTTCTTCATTGATACAGATACCACCACCTGTACCTCCTAATGTATACGCAGGACGAACAATAATTGGATAGCCAATCTCATTTGCAAATACTAACGATTCTTCAAGTGTAGTTACGATCACACTATCAGGAACAGGTTGATCCAATTCACGCATCAAGTCGCGGAATAAGTCACGATCTTCCGCTTTTTCGATCGATTCTAATTGCGTTCCTAGCAACTTCACGTTTTCGCTTTCTAGTACTCCTGCACGTGCCAATTCTACAGCCATATTCAAGCCTGTTTGTCCACCCAATGTAGGTAGTAGACCATCAGGACGTTCTTGACGAATAATTTGAGTGACGAATTCAAGTGTAATAGGCTCGATGTAGACTTTATCTGCCATATTCGTATCAGTCATGATTGTTGCAGGGTTACTGTTGATGAGTACAACTTCTACCCCTTCTTCTTTGAGTGCCTGACAAGCTTGTGTACCTGCATAGTCAAATTCAGCAGCTTGACCGATAACAATAGGTCCGGAACCAATAACGAGTATTTTTTTGAGTTCATTATTTCTAGGCATATCAGTTAGCTCCTTTCACAGCAGCCATCATTTCGGCTTGACGCGTTTTTTGAGGGTGTTGTTCTTTATATTCACGAATCATTGTTAAAAATTGATCGAATAGATAGCCGTTATCAAAAGGCCCTGGTGCTGCTTCTGGATGATATTGTACAGAAAATGCTGGATATTTCTTATGCTTCAAGCCTTCAATCGTTTTGTCATTGTTGTTGATATGAGTTACTTCCAGTTCTGTTCCTTCGATTGAAGCTTCTTTTACTGTATATCCATGATTTTGTGAAGTGATATAACAACGACCTGTTTGCAAATCTTTGACAGGATGATTACCACCACGATGTCCGAATTTCAATTTGTCTGTATCTGCTCCGCAAGCCAAAGCGAACAACTGGTGTCCTAGACAAATACCGAAGATTGGATATTCTCCAAGCAATTCTTCAATTACTTTGACAGCAGCTGGTACATCTTTCGGATCTCCTGGACCGTTAGATAATTGAATACCATCTGGATGTAAGCGGCGAATCTGTTCTGCTGTTGTATCTTGAGGGACAACAACCACATCGCAACCACGTTGAGACAACTCACGTACAATCCCTGTTTTTGCGCCGTAATCAATAAGCACGATACGTTCTTTTGGACCCGGACTTGTATAAATATGAGAAGTTGATGTATGACTTACTTGGTTGGTAGCCGATACGCTACTGTTTAGACGCTCCATCAATTCTTCGGTTGATAATGATCCGCTTGTCAAAATGCCTCTCATTGTTCCTTGATGACGAATACGACGTGTTAACATGCGTGTATCGATATCGCTGATTCCGATAATGCCATGTTCACGTAGCAACTCATCAATCGTATATTGAGCACGCCAGTTACTAGGTACAGGCTCATGTCGACGAACAACGAATCCATTAATATACGGACGAACCGATTCAAAGTCATCACGGTTAATACCATAATTGCCGATCAGCGGATAAGTCATTGTTACGATCTGCCCGCAGTATGAAGGATCAGATAGTACCTCCTGGTAACCGGTGATTCCGGTATTGAATACAACTTCTCCAGTGGTTTCGCCTTCTGCTCCGAAACTACGGCCTGTAAATAATGTTCCGTCTTCTAATAACAATTTTGCCTGCATCCCGTTTCACTCCTCTATCTATCTTAAAAGTTAGTTATATTCAAATGAATATTTTTATCATTTTTTAGTATATTTATGCTTTGGAAGCCGTAGCTTCCTGCGACCACACGACTTGACCGTCTACGATCGTTGTCTGTGGCCAACCTTGTAATGTCCAGTTGGTAAATGGGGTATTTTTTCCTTTTGTTGCAAATGTAGTTGGATCGACCGTTTGCTCTGTTTCCAGATCGATTAATGTGATATCTGCTGGAGCTCCTTGTTCTAAGCGCCCTGTTGCCAAACGGAATACTTTAGCTGGATCAGATGTCATCCGATCTACAAGCATTTGTAATGTCCAGCGTCCTGTTTGAACAAATTTGGTATATAACAATGGAAATGCGGTTTCGAATCCAACGATTCCAAATGGCGCTAATTCCATTCCTTTTGCTTTTTCTTCTTCACTATGAGGGGCATGATCAGTCACAATGATATCGATCGTTCCATCTTCTAGTGCTTCAATACAAGCTTCTACATCACGTGGTGTGCGTAGAGGTGGATTCATTTTCCAATTCGCATCCATACCCGGAATATCTTCATCGGATAAGATCAAATGATGCGGGCATACCTCAGCAGTTACTTTGATACCGATCGATTTGGCTAAGCGAATCAAGCGAATCGATTGCTCTGTACTCACATGACACACATGATAATGAACTCCTGTTGCTTCTGCTAGTAAAATGTCGCGTCCTACATGGATCGCTTCCGATTCATTAGGAATCCCTTTCAGGCCATGTTTGCGAGCAAATTCCCCTTCACTTACAGCCGCTCCTACCACCAGTGAATCATCTTCACAGTGTGCAATAACCGGCATATCCATCGATGCTGCGAGCGCCATTGCATTTTTCATCATTTGTGCATTTTGTACGCCTACACCGTCATCTGTGAATCCGATAGCCCCAGCTGCTTTGAGTGCTGCAAAATTGGTTAATTCGCGTCCTAACTCGTTGACTGTGATGGCTGCATAAGGCAGTACTTTGACGCTCCCTGCTTCTGCTGCTTTGTCCAGTACCAATTTCACTACATCGGCATTGTCTGTAACCGGTCGTGTATTTGGCATACAAGCGATAGTTGTGAATCCACCTTTTGCTGCTGAAGCTGTCCCAGTAGCAATCGTTTCTTTATGTTCAAAACCAGGTTCTCGTAAATGCACATGCATATCGATTAATCCTGGAGTAACTAACTTGCCAGTTGCATCAATCTCTGTTACTTCTTGTCCTGCTCCATATTGTTGAAGCAATTCTGCTGTATTTTGATCTCCTGCAAAAATGTGTTCAATCTGACTACCTTCTACCCATATATGTTTGATTTCCAGTTCATTTTGTCCGTTCAATACGTTTGCGTTTTTGATAAAAAGTGTCATTGTTAACCTCCGAAATTGTATTGTTGATTATCGTAGTGCTTAGTTACGTAGGGCTCTTTCAATAACAGCCATCCGAATCGGTACACCATTTTGCATTTGTGGGAAAATTTTTGATTTAGGACTTTCCACCAGTGCATCATCGATCTCAACATTACGATTGACTGGAGCCGGGTGCATAATAATTGCATGCTGTTTCATCCGGGCAGCTCTTTCTTCGGTCAATCCATATTGTAGGCGATATTCTTCTGCTGACTTGAGCATGCCTACAGCATGGCGTTCAAGTTGCACTCTTAACATCATCACTACATCTGCTTGTAACGCTTCTTCCATACTGATATAAGAAACTTCTCCGATATCATCAGCGCGCATATTGCTTGGTGCACAGAAGCTTACTTTGGCACCCATTGTCTGTAAAGCCCAGAGATTCGAGCGTGCTACACGACTATGCAAAATGTCACCTACAATCGCTACATGCAGACCTTTTAACTCTCCAAACTCTTGACGCATCGTGTACAAATCAAGCAATCCTTGGGTTGGATGTTCATTGTTGCCATCACCCGCATTGATTAGGGGTACATTCACTTTTTCTGCTAATTCTTGCAATACTCCTGAAGGCTTCAAGCGAATGATGCCTGCATCAATTCCCATACTTTCAAGTGTTCGAACGGTATCGTAAATGGATTCGCCTTTTTCTACGCTTGATACTGCGGAGGTGAAGTTCAACACTTCTGCACCCAAGCGCTTTTCAGCCATTTCGAAAGAAAAACGTGTACGTGTACTATTTTCAAAAAACATATTCGCTACAAAGCGTGATTGCAAAACAGATACTTGCTTCTCTGTATGTGCATCCCAGTAAGCTGCTCGATCGAGTATTGAAACTAACTCCGGTTGACTCATACCTTTGAGACCCAGTAGACTGCGTTGTTTCAATGTAGTAGTTGTCATAATCATGCAGTCACCTCACGATGTTGCATAATATTGACTTGATCGCTACCATCGATTTCGCTTAGTCGTACTTCGATTTCTTCCAGCTTGGAAGTTGGTACGTTTTTGCCGATATAATCCGGGCGAATAGGAAGTTCACGATGTCCGCGATCTGCAAGGACTGCTAATTGAATCATTTCAGGTCGTCCGCAATCCATTAGTGCATCCATAGCGGCTCTAATCGTTCTACCTGTGTACAGTACATCATCGAACAAAATAATTTTTTTGTTACGAATCGTTAGATTAGCAGGTGTTAGCATCGTACTGCTATTCATATCTGTAGGACGTCCATTGTCTTGATCATCACGATATCCTGTAATATCCAGCTCACCACAAGGAACAGGTTTACCTTCAATTTCTTGAATACGTTCTGCGATCCGTTGTGCCAGGTAAATACCTCTTGTACGAATCCCAATCAGAATACAATCTTCAATCCCTTTATTTTTCTCCAAAATCTCATGTGCAATACGTGTAAGTGCGCGTCGGATTGCTGTTTCATCCATGATAATGCGAGTCTCTGTGCTCATTATCGTTAGCCTCCTCAGGTTGTGTACACCCTGGGCCCCGTGGTCAACATCATAACGCGTGTCTGGTTCATACTCTTGCTTGACTCTATTGCACGTTCTTCGGTCAGGGTATAAAAAAGACTCCCTGCCCTAAAACGGCAAGGAGTCTGTAGTCATAGACACACGTCATGACAGTCATACTCAGACGCACTGTAGTATGCACCACTCCACACAGAGGGTGTCCTACAGTGAACATCGTTCACGTTACCTTGCCAGTCTCACGGGACTGAATTAAAGGTGCTTATTCATCTGAAATGAATTATGACAGAAACAACACTACCTGTCAACCGCACAACTTACCGTGGGATGATGAAGAAATGATTATATAGTTGTAAAAGAATAGTCATACTTTGTTTCAATAATCATAATTATACAATATATACGAATAAATATCCACAATTATAAGTAAATATATCATTATTATCATTTTTTATTCATAAATTATTCATAGTGATTAACTTTAACCTTAAACATTTTTGCTCTTTTACATATGCATAGATATAAAAAAGAAGCCAATCTGAATATCAGACTGACTTCTAAAATGAAAATACTTATTAACGATTACGCAATGATAACAATATTTGTTCCAGATCATCAGGGATAGGTGCTTGAAATTCTAAATATTCCCCTGTAGTTGGATGAACAAAACCAAGTACAGCCGCATGCAGAGCTTGTCCATCTAGTGTAGAAGCTTTTGCTCTTACACGTCCATACATTGGATCAGCGACTAACGGATGATCGATAAATTTCATATGCACACGTATTTGGTGAGTACGTCCTGTCTCAAGACGAAGCTCTACTAATGAAAAATCACCAAAACGCTCTGTCACTACAAAATGAGTAACAGCATGCTTACTATTCTTCTCGGTAACGGTAAACATTTTACGATTTTGGCTAGAGCGACCAATCGGTGCATCAATAGTGCCTTGATCATGTTCTATATTACCATGAACCAGTGCAATATATTTACGGGTAACGGTATGATTTTTGAGCTGTTCCGATAATGAAGCATGCGCTTTATCATTTTTGGCAGCCATCAATAATCCAGTTGTGTCTTTATCAATACGGTGTACAATACCGGGACGCACTTCGCCATTAATACCGGATAAGTCTTTGCAATGATACATCAAAGCATTAACCAACGTATCGGAAGAATGACCGACTGCTGGGTGAACAACCATACCACGAGGCTTATTAATTACGATTACATCTGAATCTTCATAGACGATCTCAAGCGGAATATCTTGTGCTTCGATTTCTACAGTAGATAGACTAGGAAGTTGAACAACAACCTGTTCATTTTCTATCAATTTATGATTAGCTTTGATTACTTTGCCATCTACTGTGACTAAGCCATCGGTTATCCACTGTTGTACTTGAGAACGTGAGAAACCTTCTGGCAATAAGTCTGTAATGTATTTATCGATACGTGTTTTAGCATCTTCTGCATCAATCGTCCATTCCATCACTTGAACAGCACCGATCTCTGTCTCATCTTCGCCTGTTTCTTCCACATGTTCTAGATCAGGTAATTCTTGCTCTACCCAGTCTTTATCTTGAACTTCATTCATCTCTGATTTGTCTTGCTTACTCACTAAACATTCTCCTCTTCATGACCGGCAGTTTGTTTCTTCTGACGGCTCATATCCAACAGTGCGTCTATGATAATCAATGCAACCCCGACTACAATACAAGAATCAGCTACATTGAAAATCGGAAACGTATAACTGCCAAAGTTAAATTGTAAAAAGTCCACTACTTCACCCATACGTGCACGATCAATAAAGTTACCAATCGCTCCACCCAAAACAAGTGATAAAGCAACAGGCAATAATTTATCCGGTTGTGATTTCACTTTTTGGATATACCATATAATCGCAACAACGACTATTAACGTAATCACGACAAAAAACCAACGTTGATTTTGCAAAATACCAAAAGCAGCGCCTTGATTACGGTGGGAAGTAATCAAAAAGAAATTGCCGATCACTGAAATCTGATCTCCTCGTTCCATTCCAGTAGCGATCCAGTATTTGGTTAACTGATCTACAATAATCGCTATAATTGCAATCACATAATATATCACAATAATCCTCCACCCTATAGATTAAATCATTACTTTAAGATAATTTATTAAATAGTATTTATATTATCTCTAACATTCTTTAAAATAAACATTTACTTATTGTATCATAATACAGAATTCGCAGTCTAATCGAAACACAAAAAATATCATTTTAATGCATTATAATATATACTACTTGCAATTAATATTAATTTAAAGGAGATAATATGCAAAAGTTAAAATATCTAGATGGACTTAGAGGATTAGCAGCACTTATAGTTGTAATTAGTCATTTTGTGGTAGCTTTTTACCCTTCGCTCTATAATGGATCAATAGATAGTGTACATACTCAAAAAAGCTTAGAATTATGGATTTCTAAAAGTCCTTTTAATTTATTTTATAATGGGAATTTTGCAGTTTGTGTATTCTTTGTACTAAGTGGATACGTACTTAGTTACAAATTTTTCATTACAAAGAGATAAAGAATTTGTTGTGAAAAGTGCTATAAAAAGATATTTCAGATTAGTTTTTCCAGTTTTTATATCAATTATACTAATTTTTTTGATGATGAAATTCTCATTATTTTACAATAAGGAAGCTGCTGCATTAACACTTTCAGAATGGTGGCTAGGAGGTTTTTGGAATTTCGAACCTACCTTTATACAGGCTATCAAAAATGCATTATTAGATGTATTCTTTTCTCATGATTCTTCCTATAATACAGTTTTATGGACTATGAGCTATGAGTTATATGGTTCATTTTTGATATTCTCATTCATTGCTCTTTTCGGAAATATAAAAAGAAGATATCTTTTTTATATTATACTAATCTTTCTTTTTCATGATACTATTTATTTAGGTTTTATTTTAGGAATAATGTTAGCTGATTTAAAATATTCAATTCATTTGTTTAATAAAAAATTTTTTGAAAATTATTTTTTGAAATTAATTTTTATTCTTTTTGGTTTTTATATGGGGTCTTATCCTATAGGAGCTCCTGTAGATAATTCAATTTATAGTTATATCAAAACTGATGATTATAATACTATTGTTTTCTACCATATGATAGGAGCTTTTTTAATAGTCTTATCTATATTAATTTCTAATAAATTACAGTCATTTTTCTCACATAAAATTTTGTATTCCTTAGGGAAAATATCATTTTCTTTATACTTAATACACGTTGTTGTAATTGGCTCATTTACCAGCTGGTCATTTGTTAATCTTATACAATATTTTTCATATAGTGTTTCGGTAATAATCAGTGGCATTTTCTCTATTCCTTTGTTAGTTGTATTGTCAATACTTTTGTATAAGTATGCAGACAAAGTAGGCATTAAATTATCAAATAAAGTTTATTTGATAATTACTAAATCTATTTAAATTTATATTAAAAAACACAATTATCTTATATGTATAATTATAAATAGAACAGTTATCAATAAAAGTTTCATGATTAATCTGAACTTTAAAGATAACTGTTCTATTTTTTTATTTAAATATCATTTTATTAAAATCAAAAATATTACGAAATACGGATACCTACATTTTGTCCCATCAATTCAACTTGTTCCATGCCTTCTTCAGTAGCAAATGCTACATCGTTAACCAATACATTTTCACGTAATACATGATCAAATGTTTGGATTGCTTGACGAAGATCATCGTTCACAGACAACGTTAAATTCACGTATTTTTCGATAGGTAGATCTAATTTTTTACGATAGTCTTGAACCGCACGTACAATTTCACGTACCCATCCTTCTTGCTCAAGTTCAGGTGTTACATCTGTATTGAGTGCCACTGTTAGACCATACCCTGAAGCAGAAGCAAATCCAGACTTCGCTTTTTTCTCTACTAATAATTCTTCATTCGTCACTTGTAGCTCTTCGCCTTCTGGTGAAAGAATATGCAAGAATCCATCTTCAACCACTTTACGTGTTTCTTCTACAGACATGCCTTTGAAAAAGTTTTGCAAGAAACCTACATTTTTACCGTATTTTTTACCGGCTACTTTAAGGTTTAATTTCAACGTAAAGTCTACAAATCCAGAATCATCGGTTTCGGTATGAATACCTTTCACGTTGATCTCGTCTTTGATGATTGATTCATAGCTGGTCAAATCAAAATCTTTGTCCAGCGAAACGATCAATTCAGATAAAGGTTGACGTGTTTTGAGCCCTGTCTCATTACGTACATTACGTGCTAGTTCGACAATGCGACGAGCTGTTTCCATATCGCGTTCTAGCTCAAGATCGATCAAGTCTTCATTAGCAACAGGATAATCATCCATATGCACACTTTCGCCACTGCTGAGGTTAAGATAGATATCTTCCGCTAACATTGGTGTAAATGGTGCAATCAATTTAGCTGTCGTTAATAGGACTTCCGTTAAAGTACGGTAAGCATCTAATTTGTCTTCTGTTAGACCACTACCCCAGAAACGGTCACGTGAGCGACGGATATACCAGTTACTCAATTCATCTACAAAAGCTTCGATCGCTTTAGAAGCATTTAAGAAATCATTTACAGCAAGCCCTTTTTCAACTTGCTTGATCAAACTGTTCAGACGAGACAGAATCCAACGATCCAACTTATGCTCTGACGGTTGGAAAGGATGTTCTGCTGGATCGAATCCATCAATCGTTGCATACAATGTCATAAATGCATGTGTATTTACAAGTGTATCCACCATTTTGGATTTCGCTTCACCTACGATACCTTTGGAGAAACGTTTACTGTTCCATGGCGCACTATCAGATAGCAATGCCCAGCGGAAAGCATCTGTTCCGTATTCATCAATGACTTCCCACGGATCGATTACATTTCCTTTAGACTTGGACATTTTCTGTCCTTGTTCATCCAATACATGACCTGTCGCCATAACTGCTTTGTAAGGAGCTTTGCCTGTGATTAATGTAGATACCGCAAGTAGACTGTAGAACCAACCACGCGTCTGATCGATACCTTCACAGATCATATCTGCCGGGAACTGCTCCTGGAATGTATCTTGATTTTCAAAAGGATAATGCTGTTGCGCAAATGGCATTGATCCACTATCAAACCATACATCGATCACTTCCGGTGTACGGAACATCTCATATTGACCACATGAACTACGTACTTTGATATCATCTACATACGGTTTGTGTAGTTCGATATTTTCAGGCACATCACCAATCGCGCGCGCGCGAAGTTCTGCAATACTGTGCGGTGCAAACTGTTCACCTGTTTCTGCACATAC
Source organism: Paenibacillus sp. KACC 21273 (assembly GCF_028736095.1). Classification (NCBI taxonomy): domain Bacteria; kingdom Bacillati; phylum Bacillota; class Bacilli; order Caryophanales; family Paenibacillaceae; genus Paenibacillus; species Paenibacillus sp. KACC 21273. Next base: position 1,689,024 of record NZ_CP117876.1, on the reverse strand, counting down.
CCATACGTTAAGCGGTGTACCCCAATAACGATCACGACTGATATTCCAGTCGACCAAGTCTTCCAAAAATTTACCAAAACGTCCATCACGGATATGACCTGGATACCAATCTACTTCTTTATTGTTAGCGATCAATTGTTCTTTAACGGCTGTCGTCTGGATAAACCAGCTATCCATTGCATAGTATAATAGTGGTGTATCACAACGCCAGCAGAATGGATACGTATGCTCATATCTTTCTTTGCTGAACAAACGATCTTTTTCAGACAACAAACGCACGATATCGATATCGCAATCTTTTACAAAACGACCTGCAAAATCAGTCACTTCAGCTACAAATTTACCTTCTAGATCTACCATATTCACAAAGCTAATACCATTTTCACGACATACACGGTAATCATCTTCACCATGTGCTGGCGCCATATGAACAATACCTGTACCACTTGCATCGGTAACAAAGTCTGCTCCTAGAATGATGTTCGCTTTTTCTGCTGTAAAATAGTTAAATGGCGGAGCATACGTTTTGCCTACTAATTCTGCACCTTTTAATGTGCTCAGTACTTCGTATTCGCCTTTACCATCTTTCATCACATCGTCTACCAGATTTTTAGCAACGATATATACACTTCCATCTTGACTTACACGTACATAATCCATATCTGGATTAACTGCTAAAGCTACGTGAGAAGGCAATGTCCAAGGTGTTGTTGTCCAAGCAAGAACATACTCTCCGCTGTCATCTAATTTGAACTTCGCTGTTGCGCTCAAATCTTTGACATCTTTGTATCCTTGAGCAACTTCATGCGAACTCAGTGTTGTCTGACAATCAGGGCAATATGGACTTACACGGTGTCCACGATACAATAGACCTTTATCATGAATCGTCGCAAGATTGTTCCACACACTTTCGATATAGTTATTTTCAAGCGTTACATATGGATGATCTAGATCAGTCCAATATCCAATCCCAGATGTAAGATCACGCCATTGTTGCTCATATTCAAATACACTTGCTTTACATTCTTGAATAAATTTCTCTACACCGTACTCTTCGATTTCATGTTTGTGAGAGATTCCTAATTTTTTCTGAACACCTAGTTCAACAGGAAGACCATGTGTATCCCATCCTGCTTTACGAACAACACGGTAGCCTTTCATCGTCTGATAACGACCTACAAAATCTTTGATGACACGTCCCAAAACGTGACCGATATGTGGCTTACCATTCGCTGTTGGTGGACCTTCATAAAAAACGAAGTTAGGCTTACCTTCCCGATTCTGAATCGAACGTTGAAATGTATTTTCCTCATTCCATTTATTTAAAATCCGTAAATCACGTGTACGTGCTTTTTCTTTGACATCGACTCTTTGCATGATTTTGTCATCCTTCCCCATCTATTAATATCGAATGCACTCTAACTATCCCGTATGAAAACATCAAAAAACCCCATCCCATAAAAGGGACGAGGTTGCTCGCGTTACCACCCTTGTTTCACTTCGACCTTTATACATCTATACAAACTATAATTCAGTATTTCTACTGTTTTTGTCTGTATTCAGGTGAAGTGACACCTTAGATCCGCACAAATGATGCGGTGCCTCTGTAACGGTTGGCACTCCGGCTTGGCTTACTTTATGCTCGTTCAGCCTCGCTTCTCCAGGGGGATATTCAATTATACGATGTTCATTGGCTTGCACCAACCGCCAACTCTCTGTGAACACAATGTATAATTTACTGACCCTATCAATGAATGTTGATGTTCATATTTATATTCGTCTACACGAATTAATTGAAATAAAGTTATAGAATATTTATAGCGCTTTAGACTATAAATGTCAACTTAGAACCTGTAATCTTAGTACAAATCACCTGAACTATGTTGTTCTTCGTTATCGCGGTCTCTATCACGATCTCTGTCTCTATCGCGGTCACGGTCGCGATCTTCTAGACGATCTCTTTCACGATCACGTTCATTGCTTGTGCGTTGAAGTTCACGCGTTTGATTTTCCAAAGCATCCCATCCATCTTGGCTAAGTAGCTCTAATTGAGCTTCTACCAATGTACGGAAACGTGTGCGGTAAATAGAAGCTTGTTTTTTGAGTTCTTCTACTTCCATCGACACTTTGCGAGATTTGGATAAAGACTCATTGATAATACGATCCGCATTTTTCTCGGATTCTTTAATAATCAATTGAGCTTCTTTTTTCGCATTGTTACGAACTTCATCTGCCGCTTCTTGAGCAACAATAATCGTTTTGCTCAACGTATCTTCCAGATTTGCAAAATGATCCAGACGTTCTTGAATAGACATTAACTGACTTTGCAGTTCTTTGTTTTCACGAATCGCCCCTTCATAATCTTTGATCACTTGATCTAGAAATTCATTCACTTCGTCTTCGTCATAACCACGCAAACGACGCGAGAATTCCTTATTATGTATATCCAGCGGGGTTAATGGCATGTTGGACACCTCCTGTAATGTTTAGGCCGTTGAATTGCCTCGTTATTGCTATGATACTTCATTTCGACGCATAAGGATATATCCCTGCCAAAGACGTTAAAAAATAAATAAATTTGCTGTATATTCACGATTTAAATAGAAGCCTATTCTATTCTTTATCAAACAAATTTACCTACTTTGACTCGATATCTTCCTTTTTTTGTAATTCCATCCATTTCTAATACTTTAAAGCGACCAAGCCCTTGAATAGAAATCATATCGCCTTGTTGCAAAGCATGAGAAGGATTTTCTTCTACTTTCCAATTCACCCGGCAACGTCCCGCTTTGATTGGCACCAGGATTTTACTACGGCTTAGTCGGTATACATCACTTGCTATCCCATCTAAGCGTAAAGAAGCTACAGTTAGCTCCATCGATTGCAATTCTGGAGTAGCGACCTGTAATTCAGTAATCGGTAAAATCTCTGTCATTACATGCAAGCGATGAACTTGTGTTAAATTTAGATGCAAATAAGAAGCAATCTCAGACGATACCACCGTATGACAACCATCCGCCAACGCGTGGATATCTCCAATTTTACCTCGCTTGATCCCCAGTCCCAAAATAGAACCCATATAATCGCCATGTTCCAAATCAGCGAATTTACGCCCTTCTAGCGTGATCGATAATACTGATAACTGCATATCTTCGTTATCCAAATCCATATAATCCGGTCCGATGACGGCACGTTTACGTTCTGAATGTTCTGATCCTCCATCCAAACGAATATGCACATCTAGATTACGAGCAGCGAGAATATTCAGAATATAAGCTTGACGTGGATCTAAAAAATCGGTCAGCTTTAGCTCATGATAACGGGCTGCGTTATCGATCCACTCCGCAGCCCGTTCCACAAACTCTCGCTCATCTGGATGAAAATGATGATAAATATTGCTTTGCATGATGTTGTTCATACCTTTCATATTTAGAGCAAGTGTAATAGATTTTTTAATTAATAGACAATACTTTGTATTAAAAAGATCAAACCGCTAAAAGCGAGACGTAATACAAATAATGCAACGATTGGAGAAATATCAATTGCACCCATAATTGGCGGAATAAAACGACGGAAAGGAGCAAGATAAGGTTCTACTAATCGTGCCAAAATTTGTCCGAAAGAACTTTCACGTGCGCTAGGCAACCAGGACAGCAAAATATAGATAATAATCATATACGTGTAAATTTGAAAAAGAGCGTTTAGGACTGCAAAAACCGTAACCAAAATTGCGTCACCTCATCTTGTTATATTCGTAATCTTCGCCTAAAATTTCAGCGATCGTGCCCTCAATTTCGACGGTATCCGGTGTACACAGAAAAATGTTGCCCCCGATTTTTGAAATACTGCCTCCAAGTGCATAGACGGTACCGCTCATAAAATCAATAATACGTGTCGCTTGATCGATACGAACACGCTGTAAATTGACGATAACCGATCGGTGAGATCGCAAATGGTCTGCAATATCTTGAGCCTCATCATAACTGCGCGGCTCATTCAAAATAACTTTTACATTTTTCTGAGAATGAATACTAACTACATTGCTGGCTCTATTGTTCTTACGTAATTCTGTGCCAGAGGTTTCACGAGGTTCTTCATCATCATCCATAATCTGTTCGCGCTCAACAATTTCCTCTTCTTCTTGAAGCCCTAAGAAGTTCATAAAGCGATTCATTACTCCCATCGTTAATCCTCCTCTTTCCCTACTAATATGGAACCCAGTCGCACTAGTGTAGCGCCTTCTTCTATAGCAATCTCAAAATCACCCGACATGCCCATAGATAAATGTGTTAGTGGATTTTTAGTTAATCCACGCTTATTGATATCATCTTTTAATTCACGAAGTCCTCTAAAAACAGGACGTGTCATTTCTGCATCATCTACTTCTGGAGCCATCGTCATCAAACCTACTACTTCTAGATTTGAGAACGAAGCAATACTTTCAAAAAACGAATTCACTTGCTCAGGTGGCAATCCATATTTGGATTCTTCACCAGAGATATTAACTTGTACTAATACTTTAACACGAATATCCATAGAACTTGCTTTTTTTTGTATTTCTTTTGCTAGTGATAAGCGATCTAAGGAATGAATATATTCAAATTTGCCAATTACATCTTTTACTTTATTGGTTTGTAAGTGACCGATAAAATGCCACACTCCACGTTCGTGTAATTGATTCCATTTATCTTCAGCGTTTTGCCAGCGATTTTCTCCTAGATGTAATAGCCCTGCATCTAGTACCTCCGCCGTTTTGGCAACAGAAACATATTTGGTTACAGCTACAAGCTGAATGTCTTCACGCTTGCGTCCGCTTCGTTCACAGACTTGATGAATTCGTTGTTCGACTTGCTCTATTCGTTCTTGTAATCCCAACTGTATTTCACTCCGTTTCTATACCTATCCAACTCGCCATTCTGCCGGTTGTTCCTCCGTCAGCTCGATACGAGAAAAAAAGATCGTGGTTACGGTAAGTACACCAATTACTCATTTCGATATGGTCAGCAGGTATTCCTGCAAAAATCATGAATTGTCGATTTAATTGTTTGAGGTCTAGCCAAGTTTTACCATTATCACCCGGACGGGCATAAAGATGTTGTTCACCATTACCCATTAACTTGCTTTTCCAAACGTTTACGGCATCCATCACTTTATCATCGACTTCATAGCTTTCGCCACCGATAGAAGGACCTATCGCAGTATGGATATCAGATATAACACTTCCATATTGCGTTCTCATCGCTTCGATCATTTCACCTGCAATATTAGCGACAGTGCCTTTCCAACCTGCATGAGCAAGCCCTACGACCTGTTTTACAGGGTCTATAAAGTATAGAGGTACACAATCTGCATAAAATGAAGTTAATAAGATACCTGGTACATTGGTGATTAATCCGTCGGTATTTTGAAAAGCACTTTCTCGATCAAGCCAACCTTTGCCTGCATGTTCTGCTGTAACGATCTCTATATGATTACTATGTACCTGTTCACCAGATACCCAGTGAGTATAATCAAACTTTAATTCATCGCATAATAGTTTGCGATTTTGCAATACATCTTCCGGTTGATCTTCTACATGATACGCTAAATTAAAAGAATCATAAGGCGCTTGACTAACTCCACCTTTACGTCCGGTAAATCCTGCTGTGATTCCTTGACTATAAGCAGAAGTATCTAACTCAAATAATTCAGGTCCGCTATCTATCGTACGGCTTACAAACTTCTCCATGTATACACCTCATAGTAAACAAAATATTTTAACTATATTGAATATAACTGTATCTTACTTCAATCATACAACTATTCAACCTGTAACTCATCTTTTCAACTTGTTCCGTCACAGAGAATAGCTGTAGATCCAACTCAATATATACTCAAATGAAAAAGACCTGTTTTCCGTAGAAAACAAGCCCTTCGCATAATCATTATATTGCTAGCACCTAATCGTTTTTATGACGAGAACGATTGCGTAGGAATGTTGGAATATCCAACTGATCTCCACTAGGTTGTGTAGTATTTGTATTGTTGTACGGACGTGATGTCGGAGCTTTGTCTTCTGCATTCGTTGGTGCAGCAGGTGTAGATTCATCGACAGGCTGAGACGGACGACGTACCGGTGGCAATGGTTGTGCTGGTTTGTGTTCAAATCCTGTTGCGATAACAGTAACTTTGATCTCTTCTTTGAGGTCTTCATCAATAATCGCACCGAAGATCATATTTACTTCTGGATCAGAAGCTGAAATAACGATCTCTGCTGCTTCATTGACTTCATACAAGGAAAGGTTGTTACCGCCAGTGATATTCATAATCACACCACGTGCACCTTCGATCGAAGTTTCAAGCAATGGACTCATAATCGCTTTACGTGCTGCTTCTGCTGCACGATTTTCTCCTGTAGCTTCACCAATACCCATCAAAGCTGAACCACGTTCAGTCATGATCGTTTTTACATCGGCAAAGTCAAGGTTGATTAGTCCCGGTACAGCAATTAGATCAGAGATACCTTGTACCGCTTGACGCAACACATTATCTGCTTCACGGAAAGCTTCTAACATCGGTGTCTTTTTATCTACAATTTCAAGCAAGCGATCATTAGGAATAACGATCAATGTATCGACTTTTTCTTTCAATCCTTCGATACCTAGTTCTGCTTGTGAAAAACGCTTACGTCCTTCAAATGTAAATGGACGTGTTACCACACCTACTGTTAATGCGCCACATTCTCTAGCGATTTCAGCAATAACTGGTGCTGCACCTGTTCCTGTTCCGCCACCCATACCCGCAGTAACGAAAACCATATCTGCACCTTTAAGAGTGCTCATGATCAAATCACGAGATTCTTCAGCTGCTTTTTTACCTACATCTGGATTAGCTCCTGCACCCAAACCACGTGTCAGTTTATCACCGATTTGCAATTTGTGTTCAGATTTAGCTAAGTGCAATGCTTGAGCATCAGTATTAACTGTTATAAATTCCACGCCTTGAACACCATTCTCAATCATACGGTTAACAGCATTACTTCCGCCGCCACCTACACCGATGACTTTGATCTGGGCTAGGCTTTCCATTTCGAAATCAAATTCTAACATACTTTCCCATCTCCCCCTCGTTGTCCATGAATAGCTTGTTTCAATATAATATTGAACTCTAGCTTATATAAACTCACTGAACATATTTTTTAACCGTTCAATCAAGCCCGGCTTGGCACTGCTTTCCGGGGTCGAGGTTGTTTTGTTACGTGCTGGTGCTTTTTTGTTAGCTCCAGCCGTGCTTCCACCACCACGGATATTGCGGATGACATTGTACAAAATGCCTACCCCGCTTGTATAAGCAGGATCACGTACACCAATATAATCAGGAACTGCTATTCTTACAGAAGCTGCCAGTTCTTCGCGAGCTACTTCCAAAACGCCCGGCATTGAAACTGTACCTCCTGTCAGTATATAACCACCAGCAAGCTCTTGATAACCGAGTCTTGTGACTTCTTGACGAATCAGTTGAAAAATTTCTTGCACACGAGGCTCAATAATGGCTGCTAAATCTTGCTGTGTAAATTCTTTGTCTACGTTACTGCCAATACGCATAACTTTGAATACTACATCAGATGCAGCATCATCTATCAAAGCACAACCATATTTCAGTTTTACTTTTTCAGCATGCTCTGTTAATGTGCGTAATCCATAAGCGATATCGTTCGTTACAAATTCTCCACCAATCGGTAAAGTTGATGTCGCTTTAAGCGAACCTTCTTCAAAGATTGCAATAGTAGATGAACCTGCACCAATATCAACTAGAATCGATCCCATCGATTTTTCATCTTTGGACAAAGCCAATTGACCTGCACCTAATGAAATCAATACAAGATCTTTGATACGCAAATCTGCTTTTTCTACACAACGAAGAAGATTATGGATCGAAGTTTTAGCACCTGTAATAATAGTAGCTTCTACTTCTAGACGAACACCAATCATTCCGCGCGGGTCTTGAATTCCTTCCAACCCATCTACCACGTACTGTTTAGCAACAACGTCAATAATTTCCCGTTCAGGTGGCAGAGCGATTACTTCTGCCGCTTTCAAAACACGTTCGATATCTTCTTCACCAATCTCACGATCTTCATTGGATACGGCAACTACTCCGTGGCTCGTTTGAAGTCCGATATGATTGCCTGAAATACCAACGATAACTTCAGATATCTGAATGCCGACCATACGCTCAGCATGATCAACAGCACTACGGATGGATTGCACAGTTTGATCAATATCTACGATCGCACCTTTGCGAATTCCTTCCGAGTCGGCAGATCCAACTCCAATAATATTAAAGGTTCCATTGTTGATTTCCCCGATAATAGCACGAACTTTGGATGTACCGATGTCCAAACTAACAATGATGTCATTGTTGCTCAAGCCCTAGGCACCTCCCGCTATCCTGTAATAAAAACGGTGTATTCGAATATTTTAGAATCACACCATTATGTGTTGGAAATTGAATTTCCGAAATAAATTGTTTCCCAAAATTGCTCTCTACATTAATATTCAACATTACATATGCTTTCCCTCTTTTTTCTCCAAACTTTTTGAACACTGGTTTGCATTATAAAAAGGTTGAAGAAAAAACGATCAGGTAGGCTATTTTCACCGTAAATTTTTAAAAGTTTACAAAACTTTAATATCTACAACTTTCATTCTAGCATCTTTCGGTCATTGCAGAAAGTATTGTATCTATATGATTTTACAAAACGTTCGCATTTATCGATTACAAAAGGCTAAATCTTACGGTGCAACTTCCTGATCTGCTACGTCTTCCGGGTTGAAAGGCGTATAGGCATCTGCTTCAAGCATTGTAATGACACCTGGCGGTTGAGTCTCGATAACCTGATTTAGATACTCTACTTTGTCTGCCAAAAGTGACACACTTGTGATCACTTCAAAGCGAGAACGTGTATAGATTTTGATCCGGTCTGGAAACGAAGGTGTTGGTGAAGGGCTAATTTCAGAAATATCAGAAGACAATTCATTAGGAATAGTCCCTAATACTTTGCATAATTGCACTTTCTGAGCTTCAAAATCAGACCATCCTGTAAGCACAGGTTTTTCAACAGCCACTCCTCGTGTATCTGCTCTTACCAAAGCTCCACTTTGTAAAATAGCTGTGAGTTCTCCTGAATCTTGCAGTTCATAAGCAACTACAGGATATTCTTTGATCGTCACATCAATTTGACCTGGAAAATGCTTGATTACTTCTGCATCTTGGATCGAACTGATCGTTAATAATCGCTTTTCGATCGTTGTAGCCGATGTACCAAAAAAAGCATTTCCTTTCGCCAATCCACTTACATTTAACAAATCGGTTTTGGCTGTAAACGTATTTCCTTTAAACGTGATCTGAGATATTTTACCAATAGGCGAAAACCAAAATACAATTCCGATTACGACTAAAAGGATAAGCGACAATAAAATAATCAGTCGCGTTTTACGAGTTATTTTTGGATTAAAGGAAGGTCTCCGATTGCCAGCCGGTTTGTTATTTGGAATAACAGTTAATTTTTGCTTTACCATAGCGATCTCCACAAATCTTTTTTAGGTTTTATTCAATATAGTCTTTTGTACCAACTGAATTCAGTCATCCACTTGTCTGAAATAAAGTCTTTGTCATTATATCATGCAGAATGCTGAATACCTAAATGTGCTTTGGCTACGGTTTGATACGGTTCACTTTTACTTTTCACCCATCAGATATACTTCAGGTTGAAGTTGTACGCCAAACTGTTTAGATACTTCTTGTTGCACATGTGATATTAACTCTAATACATCAGCTGCGGTACTTTGTCCCACATTTACAATAAAGTTAGCATGTTGAGTCGATATTTCGGCTCCACCAATTCGGTACCCTTTGAGTCCTGCTGATTCGATTAAGCGAGCAGAATGATCTCCAGGTGGATTGCGGAAAACACTTCCTGCTGAAGGTTGCTGTAAAGGTTGTGTAATCCGTCTACGATCTTTATGTTTATTCATTTCAGCCATAATGGTATCGCGATCGCCTGTTTTCATTTGAAACGAAGCTTCAACGACGATTCCAGGTTGTTCTTGCAAAATCGAATGACGGTAAGCATATTGCATATCTTCTACGCTATAGGTCACGATTTGTCCATCATGAAGAACTATTCGAGCAGACTGCAAAATCTTAGATGTATCTGATCCATGAGCTCCTGCGTTCATATAGACAGCGCCACCTACAGACCCCGGAATACCGCCAGCAAATTCAAGACCAGACAATCCTTTTTTAGCAGCTAAAACACAAAGTTTGACGACAGAGTGTGCACCACCTGCAATAATCCGATCTTCTTCAAATCTAGCGTAATCAAAACCTTCGCCTAATTTGATAACCACTCCGCGAATTCCTTTATCTGCGACTAACAGATTAGAACCTCGTCCTAGCTGTGTCCACTGAATATCATGCTCATGCAAAATAGTCATAAGTGTACTTAGCTCATCTTGATTGCTGGGTATCACCAGTACATCAGCAGGTCCGCCAATTCTCCATGTTGTATATTTTGCTAACGGTTCATTGATAAGAACTTGACCGACAGCATGCTGGGATAAAAGATTCATCCACTGCTGCATTTTGTTAACTTCCCCCTTCTAGCGGGACAGAACACCTGACAAACGCTTCATTTCTTCAACAATCAAAAATGCAGATTGAGGTGTACCCAAGCTTGTTGCTGCTTTGGACATGTTCTGTCTAACCTCTTCATCACTCATTACTTTATCTATTCGAGCTAACAATGATTCCCCTGTCAACTCACGCTCTAATAATACTTCTGCTGCGCCTGCTTTTTGTAAAGCCCAAGCATTAGCTTCTTGATGATTATTTGTAACATTAGGTGACGGTATTAATATAGATGGCGTACCTAATGAAGTGACCTCAGCCAACGAAGAAGCCCCTGCACGACCGACTAACAACGAAGTAGCTGCTAGAACTTCGGGCATATTAGGAATATACGGAAGTACATGAAGATAATAAGGAAATGATCCTACAGCATCTCGAATACGTTCGCGAATTTCTTCGTAATAAATTTCGCCTGTTACAAATACATAATGTACCGCTGGATTGTTTTGTTTGAGCAAAGGAGCAATTTGAACCATTGCTTCTACAAGTGCTCTAGCGCCCCGGCTACCTCCTACAACTAATACAATCTGTGCAGCAGCAGGTAGACCTAAGGAAGCAAGTCCACGTTCACGATTTGCATTTTGTACCATAGTCGCCCGCGGGTTGCCTGTAAACATCACATGCTTTGAACGCGGAAAACGATTCACTGAATCTTGAAAACTTACAGCTACTGTACTTGCATATCCACTCAAAAATTGATTCGTTAATCCAGGAATCGCATTTTGCTCATGTACAATAGTTGGTATTTTAAGCTTAGCAGCAGCATATACTACAGGGCCACATACATAGCCACCTGTTCCTATGACTACATCAGGCTTAAATTCTTTCAGTAACTGTTTTGAAGTTTTCACACCCTGAATGAAGCGATTTATCGTTTTGAAATTTTCTAAAGAAAATAACTTGCGTCTAAAACCGGTAATATCAATAGATTCAAAAGGGATTTTTTCTTCAGGAACAATTTTGTTTTCCAATCCTCTTTTGCCACCAATATATAAAAATTCAGCATCTAATCCTTCGGTCTCACACTGCTGAGCAATCGCAAGTGCTGGATAGATATGACCACCTGTACCTCCGCCGGTCAATACGACCCGCATGATAAATCACCTCCTTAATTCAAATTTCATCATTGTTATTTATTCGTTAAGTAGCTGAATGATCTATTGTAAAGTAGATGTACGTTTTATGCTACTTATCTCAGTTGAACCTTATAGCTGGTGTACAGCTTCTTTAAAAGCACGACCACGTTCTTCATAAGAGGAGAACATATCCCAGCTTGCACATGCAGGAGATAATAATACAATATTATCCGGTTCAGCAAACATTGCTGCTTGCTCTACTGCTTGCTTGATAGCTAGTTCTGGTTGCTCTGATTCTTCGATAATTTGCACTTTTGTAATTCCAGCAAGTTCTGCCACTTTAGCTAATTTGTGACGGGTTTGTCCCAAAACGACTAACGCTTTAACCTGTTGCTGAAATACAGGTAACAAATCCATATAATCAGAACCACGATCCAGGCCACCAGCAATCAGTACAATGCCTTTATCTTGAAAAGCGGATAATGCTGTCATCGTTGCTTTGGCATTGGTTGCTTTGGAATTGTTGTAATACTGCACTTGATCATGTTCTTTTACATATTCTAAGCGATGTTCTACACCTCGGAAATCACGTAAGACATCAGCCAGATCTTGAGGACGACATCCAGCTGTAATAGCAATTGCACAAGCTGCTAACGCATTGGCGACATTGTAACGACCAGGTATACCCAATTCATGTACAGGTAAAATAGCCACTTCTCCATCTTGATCACAATACATCATTGTACGCGGTAATTCATCTTCCATTTCTGGAATATAGGCAGGAGATACATATAATCCTGCTGATAATGGTGAATGCGTAGCTGAAGCGGATGGCTTGGCTGCTGTTATATAATTGCCCAAATTCTCTGTGATCGAAAATGGAATTAAAGTACCCGCTTGAATATAAGGCACAAGGCTACGACAATAACTGTCATCCCAATTAATGATTGCTGTGTCATCTTTGCCTTGATTTTCAAAAATTTTACGTTTGGAAGAAACATAATCATCCATCGAACCATGATAATCCAGATGTGTCTCTGCTACATTTAACAGACAAGCGATTTTCGGATTAAAATCACGTGTGCCTTTTAATTGAAAGCTACTTAATTCGGCTACAATCCAATTCTCTGGCTGAGCGTCACTAACAGCTTCACATAATGGAATCCCTATATTACCACCTACAATAGGATGAAGATGATTAGCTTCCAACATTTTGCCTACCCAAGTTGTTGTCGTCGTTTTACCGTTAGATCCTGTAATCCCAATCATAGGCACATCAGAGATACGATAAGCTAATTCAACTTCTGTGATTACTTCTATTCCTAGATCGAGTGCTTGTTTGATTGGAGGAGCTGTATAAGGAATACCTGGATTTTTGACCATAAGAGCGATCCCTTTATGAATCAAACCTTCAGGATGCCCTCCACAAATCACTTGAATATCCAAAGCTTCTAACTCTGCTGCTTCTGGTGATTGTTCTCTTGGCTTCAAATCGTTAACCGTTACGATGGCTCCCAGACGATGCAAAGCTTTGGCTGCTTCTACGCCACTTCGTGCTAATCCGATTACGATCACTTGTTGTCCACGATATGTTTCAGGATCATTCATGTATTACAACCCCTTGCTCAAATAAATTCCGATCACTGCTAATACTAGACTAACTGCCCAGAATGTAGTTACTACACGCCATTCAGACCAACCTGACAATTCAAAATGATGATGAATCGGTGCCATCTTAAAGACTCGTTTCCCGTTTCTTGTTTTGTAAGATACAACCTGTATTACAACAGACAGCAATTCAATAACAAAAACAGCACCAATAATTAAAAAGAGCAATTCGCTTTTGGTTACAATCGCTATGCCACCAATCGCTCCGCCGATACCTAAAGAACCCATGTCACCCATAAATACTTTAGCTGGATGCATATTAAATATTAAAAATCCGATCACAGCACCGATCATAGCTGCTGCACATACCGCTGCCGCAGGTGAAGTCGCTTGAACCGCTACTACTGCATATGCTGCAAAAGCTATCGCACTTACCCCCGACAATAATCCGTCTAATCCATCGGTAAAGTTAACCGCATTACTGATCGCCAGCAACATAATCACAATAAATGGATAATAAAACCAAGGACCCCAATCAAATGAAAACGATGTAGCAGGAATACCTAGTGCTGTGCTATGTCCGCTTTTGAGCAAAATATAACAGACAATTGCAGAAAATAACAACTGTCCAAACAACTTTTGTTTTGCTGTTAGTCCAAGTGAACGTTTTAAACCAATTTTAATAAAGTCATCCAAAAACCCTACTAACCCGAATCCAAGTGTAGCCACCAATAACACCCAGAAGTTAGTATCTACTACAGAAAATTTTACATACGCTAATGTAAAAGCAATCATAATGATAATACCGCCCATAGTCGGCGTACCTGCTTTTTTCAAATGACTCTGTGGGCCATCATCACGTACTTGCTGTCCAAACTTCATACGGCGCAATACCGGAATTAAAAGCGGTGCAGCAATCACTGCCAATACAAATGAAACTGCTGCTGTTAAAAATAATATTCGAAAATCCATGTCGTTTTACTCCTCCAGCGCCTCTGCGTTACTTGTTGAATCAGGCATCAGCGCCTGTACGACTTCTTCTAACTTCATCCCGCGCGATGCTTTAAATAAGATAGCATCTTTCTCCTGAGCCATTTGCAATAGATCGTTAATCAGTTCTTGTTTGGAAAGATAAGAATGAATCTGAGAAGCATCTAATACTTTAGCAGCTCCATTAGCTATCTGTTGTCCAAGCACACCATACGTGAATAACAGATCTGCTTGTCCATCGATATATTTTCCTACTTCTTGATGATATATCGCTTCCTCTTCGCCCAACTCTAACATATCACCGAGTACTGCAATTTTACGATGATATCCTTTGAGATTACCTAATACGTCTATAGCGGCTTTCATTGAAGTAGGACTTGCATTATAAGCATCATTTAACAAAGTGATTCCATTACGACCTTGAATGATCTCAATTCTCATTCCTGTAAGTTGTAGCTTGGATAAGCCTTGACGGATATGTTCTGCTGTGACCCCATAATGTTGAGCTACTGTTATTGCTGCTAAAGCATTGGTCACATTATGCATACCTAGTAAAGGCAATGTCCATGCTTCGTCTGCTTCACTATTTGTTGTGAAAACAGTATGTTTGCCTTGAAACATTACCCCTGTTGGATACACATTGTTCGTATGATCCAGCCCAAATGTTATTTTACGCATCTCTTTTTGCTCAAATGCGGGTTCCGCCAAAATTTGTTTTAATAAAGGTTCATCACCTAAATAGACAAGTAAGCCTTCTGAACGTAATCCACTGACAATCTCTAATTTGGCACGTGCGATTTCTTCCCGACTTCCCAATTGCTGAAGATGAGATTCACCAATATTGGTAATAATTGTTGTCTCCGGATGAGCGATATTTGATAGCAGTTCAATCTCACCGCGTCCACTCATACCCATTTCTAAAATCAAGATTTCAGTCTGTTCAGGCATTGCTAATATGGTCAAAGGCAGTCCTATATGATTATTGAAATTACCTTCTGTTTTGTGCACTTGATAAGCTTCTGCTAGCAAAGCATAAACGATATCTTTTGTTGTCGTTTTACCATTCGAACCTGTAATACCGACTACTTTTACACCTGTTTGTTGAACATACGCTTCAGCTAGTTGTTGTAGTGCTTGTAGAGTATCTTGAACAATGACTATATTTCCAGACGGTGGTGTTCCATGATCATGTTGCCATAATGAAGCTACCGCTCCTTCAGTTAACGCTGATGTCACAAATTTATGTCCATCGAACTTTTCACCAACGATAGGAATAAATAATCCGCCTTCAACCAATTGACGGGAGTTAATACTAACGCCTTTTAAACGAACATCTGCTGAACCTTGAAGCTGTCCACCACATATATCGGCTATTTGACCGAGTGTTGTATTTATCACTTGTAAAGACCCCTTATCGCTTCTTTGGCTACCAAACGATCATCAAAATCTAATGTTTGTTGACCGATAATCTGATATGTCTCATGACCTTTGCCCGCAATCAATACTACATCTCCTGGCTTAGCCATTTCAACCGCTTTTTCAATCGCTTGTCTGCGATCAATAATAGATTCGTATTTGTCTGTAGCAATCTGTTGCTCTTCTAGTCCTTTTTGAATATCTTCCAAAATAGTAGCTGGCTCTTCTGTACGCGGATTGTCTGAAGTGATCAATACATAATCACTATATTTAGCAGCAATCTGTCCCATCAAAGGTCGTTTGCTCCGATCACGATCACCACCGCATCCAAAAACAGTAATGATATTACCTTCTGCAAATTCCTTGATCGTACGCAATACATTTTCCAATCCATCCGGTGTATGAGCGTAATCCACAATCACTGCAAAAGGTTGACCGCCATCTACAGACTCTACACGCCCATCTACACCGGCAATCTGTTCAAGGCTAGACTTTATGTGTTCTAACGGAATATTCTCAATGAGAGCAGCTGTGATCGCTGCTAAAGCATTATAAACATTGAATTTGCCGACCATTTGAAGTGTGATTTCTGTATTGCCTTTAAACGTATCCACTTGGAAAGTCGTGCCTTGAGATGTAATTCTAATCTGTGAAGCATGTACATCGGCAGGATGATCGACTCCATATGTAATCACATCTGCAGCTGTAATTTTACGGAAATATTCAGCAGCAGGATCGTCGTTGTTCAAAACAGCATATTTACGCTTTGCAGGATCTATTTCATAACGGTTCCCCAAACGTGCAAAAAACAGCCCTTTGGCTGCAATGTACTCTTCCATCGTCTCATGATAATCGAGATGGTCTTGACTTATATTTGTAAAAATAGCTGTACGGTAATCTGTTCCTTTTACTCTTCCTTGCTCTAGAGCATGAGAGGATACTTCCATCACACAACTTTTCACATCTGCTTGCACCATTTCGTGTAACAAACGTTGTAATTCTAACGCTTCTGGTGTTGTACGAGGCATAGATGTTGCTGTACCGTTATAACGCATTTCAATAGTTCCAATCAACCCTGTATTGATATGCGCATCATTCATAATACGCTCAATCAGATAAGAAGTTGTGGTTTTACCATTTGTTCCTGTAATTCCGATCATATTTAACGTTCTACTTGGATATTCAAAAAAATGATCAGATAATACAGCCATCGCGTGACGACAACTACTAACGATCAATTGTGGAATATCTAATTCAAGTTGACGTTCTACTACTAAAGCAGTAGCACCTTTTTGAATCGCTTGAGCGGCATAATCATGTCCATCTACTGTAAAACCAGGCAGACAGATAAACAGATCACCTGACTTCACTTTGCGAGAATCAATCTCCATACCGGATATTTTTGTGTGAACATCACCTAGCACTTGAGATGTGATCAGCAGATGTGCTGCTTCTGACAAAAGCATAGTTTTACCTCTTTTCTAAATATTAATAACGATACCCGACAAATAGCAGACAAAAGATAGAGTCAATTGCACTCTATCTTTGCTGATGATGCCGGGTGATCGTAGATTACATTAATTCGTTGGCGCCCCGGTAGGCTCTGGAATTTTAAGACTACTTGTAGGGCTTTGCTCTGTACTGCTTTCCGATTTACCCTTACTATCCGTACTGCTTTCAGTGGTAGTGCCAGAATCTGTTTTGGTATCGGAAGATGTTGTATCTTTTGATTCTGTAGCATTTGGATTTGTAGAAGTATCTTTGTCTGTTGAAGACCCTTCAGAAGATGTAGATTCTGTACTGTCTGTTGCTCCATCTTTTGGTGTGGTGGCTTCAACTGAAGTCGCTGGATCTTCTTCTGTATCATCGACTCCTGTGACTGTTGCTCGAGCAGATTTAAGTGTAAGTGTTACAGATCGTCTACCACTACTAGAAGACTCTACCTGTTCAGATACATATCCTTCGCCTGTCGCTGTTACTTCTACTTTCATCAACGATAAGATTTGCAGAGCATCCCGCAACGATTCACCTTTTAGATCAGGAATACTCATTTTGGTTGGATCTTCTGTCATCAAATAAATGGTTTGTCCGCCTGTCATAGCTGCTCCACTAGCTGGATACTGTTTGACGACTTTTGTACCTGATCCTACTGTTGTATAGGAAATACCATCTGCAAGCAATTTTTTCTTCGCATCTGCAAGCATTTTACCTGTTAGTGTAGGAGCAGTATAGGAAGCCATTAGTTTTTTAGAATCCACTTCTGCTTTAGGTTTTTTTTCACCATCGTCAAAGACTTTAGAAATACCCATATAAGGCAACACTTGACTCACGATTTTTTTAAATACCGGAGCTGCTGCTGTACCTCCGCCTAGCTTCGAATCTGACGGTTGGTCAATCACTACGATCATAGCGATCTTAGG
The DNA here is from genome assembly GCF_028736095.1 of Paenibacillus sp. KACC 21273. NCBI lineage: Bacteria > Bacillati > Bacillota > Bacilli > Caryophanales > Paenibacillaceae > Paenibacillus > Paenibacillus sp. KACC 21273. Next base: position 1,670,843 of record NZ_CP117876.1, on the reverse strand, counting down.
ATCATTAGCAGGTGCAAATCCTACAAAAGATACCACTTGCTTCGTATAATCATACTTACCATTGATAACTTTAATAGCAGTACCTGTTTTACCTGCAACACGATAACCATCAATATAAGCATGACGACCTGTTCCAATTTCCTGATCCGAAACGACCTGTTCCAGATAACCACGTACTTTCTCAGAAGTTAACGGGTCAACGACTTGACGAACGACTTTAGTCTGTGTATTTTCAGTGACTCCTGTATTGGGATCAGTGATCGATTTGACTAGATGTGGTGTTAATAATTTCCCACCATTGGCTACCGCAGAAATAGCGGCTAACTGTTGAATCGGTGTCACCTGTACTAATCCATGTCCGTAAGCAGCAGTTGCTACTTCTGTCGGAATATTAGGATGGAAAGTAATAGCACCTTTAGCTTCACCAGGCAATTCGATGCCTGTCTGTTCACCAAATCCAAACGAATCAATATATTTACGCAAACGTTCTGCACCAAGCATCTTATAACCAAGGTTAACAAAAGCTACATTACTTGAACGCTTCAGACCTTCTAAGTAACTAATCGTTCCCCATCCACTATGATTCAAGTCATGCAGTGTTGTACCTCCTACTTGAATAGAACCTGATTGATAAGTAGCATTAGGATTGAATAAATTTTCTTGTACTGCTCCAGAAAGAGTAACAATCTTAAATGTAGAACCTGGTTCATAGATCGCTTTGACAGCCAGATTACGGAAATCTTTAGGATCGGTAACTTCATTAAACTTATTAGGATTAAAAGTTGGCATATTTGCCATACCTAGAATTTCCATCGTATTAGGATCTGCTGCAATCACTGTAATACTTTCAGGTTTCAATTGTTCATAAGCATCTTTCATAGCTTGTTCAATATAATACTGAATTGTCTCATCAATCGTTAACGTCAGATTATCTCCATCTTTAGCAGGAGTATAGACATCTTTGGAATCTGGTAATTTATCTCCTTGTTTATCACGAAGATATTGAATATGACCATCTGTCCCTTTAAGCTTTTCATCATAATATGCTTCAATTCCCGCAACAGCATTGCCATCTTTGTTCGTATAACCAATAACATGAGCCGCTAATTCGTTTTTAGGATAAAAGCGTTTGGAATCAGCGCTTAAATACACACCAACATCCCATTTTTGACCAGTTTTTTCTTTTAGTTGTTTGATAAAAGCATTGATTTGATCAGCTTTTTCTTGATCGATTAGACGACCACCTGAATTGAGCTCACGCCAAGTACGAAGTTGACCGATATTATCTCCACTGGTCAATACAGAAGTGGCTTGCTTTTCAATTTCTGTTTCATCGGTGCCTAAAATAGCGTGAAGCTGGCTTACAACATCACTTTTAATCCCATACTCAGCGATGATTTTAGGATTAAGAGCAACATTATAAGCCGGAGCATCCATTGCTAGATCATTACCATTACGGTCTGTAATCGTACCACGCTTAGCTGAAATATCACTGTTAGCTGTCCATTGTTTAATAGCTTTGTCAGTCCAGTTACCTGTTTGAACCACTTGTAGCCAGAATACTTTAATAATCAGTACAGCAAAAAAGAGGGTAATACATCCCCCTATAAATAAAGTACGAAGTTTTATTCTCTTATTCACTGTTGTTTCCCCCGTTTTACTTGCCTTGTGTCTCATCCGTCGTCGAGGTTGTTGCTTCTGTTCCCTTTACCCGAGATACTTGGATCGGAGCCGTATCCGTAGGCTCTATGTAACCTAGAGCAGTGGCACGTTCAACAATTTGATCTTGTAACGAATATTTGCGAATTTCGTTTTGTGTCGTTTGCTTTTTAATACTTGCCGTTTCACTATCCATACTTTGAATATTTTTATTCACTTCATAGATATGTGCATATTGAAAAACAATTACACTTGCTACTGTCGCACAAAAAATGATAGTCATCAAATAAAGCAGCTTTTCTTTCGTTGGAAGTGCGCTACGACGTAGGACTACCTTTGTAGTCTCACGATATCGTCGAGCAGCTTTTTCAGCCGATTGTTCTTTGACAGCTAGATTGCCGCGCGTATAAGCCATTGATCCGTCTCCTCTAAATTAAGTTTTCGTTTGTTTTTCCACCTTTTCGGCAACACGCAATTTAGCCGATCTTGCACGCGAATTCTCTTCCAATTCTTCTTCCGAAGGAAGGATTGGTTTGCGATTAATCAATTTCAGTTCTCCACCAGTACTAACATAGACTGGAAAACCAGGTGGTGAGACGTTTTTTTCCACGTATTCTGCAAAAATTTGTTTGCAAATACGGTCTTCTAAAGAATGAAACGTGATAACCGCTGCTCTTCCCCCAGGCGTTAGACAACGTACTGCTTGATGAAGAGCTTCTTCAAAAGCACCTAATTCATCATTTACAGCAATACGAAGTGCTTGAAAACTCCGTTTCGCAGGATGTCCCCCTGTTCTTCTTGCTGCTGCTGGAATGCCTTCTTTGACAAGTTCAGCCAGTTCCCCCGTTGTTTCGATCGGCTGGATACTTCGCTTGGCAACAATGACTTTAGCAATCCGTCTTGAAAATTTTTCTTCACCATATCGATATAAAATGCGGGCGATTTCTTCTTCCGGCCAGGTATTCACTATAGTTTTGGCTGTGAGTTCGGCAGATTGATCCATTCTCATATCCAAAGTTGCATCATGGTTATAGCTGAATCCTCTGTCACCGTCGTCGAATTGAGGTGAAGAAACGCCAAGATCGAACAAAATGCCATCTACTTGCGGAACTCCATCTTTGACCGGTACTCCTGCTGCCAATAGCGACTCTTCCAATTGACGGAAATTGCTTTTGATCAACGTTACTCGATCTTCATAAGGTGCAAGTACTATTTTCGCATTGGCAAGTGCCGTATCATCTTGATCAAAAGCTATTAGTCTTCCGCCTGCTCCAAGTTCAGCAGCAATAACTGAACTATGACCAGCTCCCCCGAGTGTGCAGTCAACGTAAATACCATCAGGCTTAACCTGAAGTGCTTTTGTCGCTTCTTCTTTTAATACTGTGATGTGATGAAACAAGATGTAAACCTCCCGGACGATTACAGGTCGAAATCAAAATCAACCAGCTTTTCTGCAATTTCATTAAAAGATTGTTCAGAAGTATCATAATACTCTGACCATGTTTCTTTACTCCAAATCTCTACCCGATTCGAAACGCCAATAATAACACACTCTTTTTCGAGTTTGGCATACTGCCGTAAATTTCCCGGCAGATTGACTCTGCCCTGCTTATCCCATTCCACTTCGGTTGCACCGGAGAAGAAAAAACGACTAAATGCACGGGCATCCGCTTTCATCAGCGGTAGAGATTTGAGCTTTTGCTCAAGGAGGGACCACTCCTCCATAGGATAGACGAATAGACAATGATCCAATCCGCGGGTGACTACAAACGAAGTTCCGAGTTTTTCACGAAATTTGGAGGGAATAATAATCCGACCTTTTTCATCAATGCTATGTTGAAATTCTCCCATAAACATTGACGTTTCACTCCTCTTAACCATAGTCTCCCACTTTGTCCCACTATCCACCACTACCATAAGCATAATAGATTCGACGCAGAAAATCAAAATCCTTTTTTAATATCATTTTTTTTTAGAAAAATACTGAAAAATTTTATTTTATGTAAATCAGCCAATTCATTTGCAAAAATAGGCATAAAAAAGAACTGATTTCTCTTTATCGGAAAAATCAGTTCTTTTTGTTATGCATGAGTAACTTTTATTTTATTTTTTAAATATATTGAGATTGCTTGCAGATTACGACCAGCTATCTAAATATAATTTTTGTTCTTCAGTCAATGTATCAATATGAATACCTAGACTTTCTAGTTTAAATCGTGCCACTTGTTCATCCAGTTCATAAGGGACACTGATTACTCCTGCTTCCAACTGCTCATAGTGTTCGCTTACATAACGAAGACCTACGGCTTGTAAAGCAAAAGTCATATCCATAATTTCAACAGGATGACCATCTGCTGCTCCCAAGTTAACCAGACGACCTTCTGCAAGAAGATAAATACGGCGTCCATCAGTCAATTTGTATTCTTCAATATTTTTGCGAACTGTACGAATCGATTGAGAACGAGCTGCTAGATCAGGCTTATTCGCTTCAACGTCAAAATGTCCAGCATTTGCAATCACAGCGCCATCTTTCATCACGTCATAGTGCTCGCCTGCAATAACACTTTTATTTCCTGTTACTGTAATAAAGAAGTCACCATGCTTGGCGGCTTCATTCATCGGCATCACACCAAAGCCGTCCATATGTGCTTCTACCGCCTTGATTGGATCAACCTCGGTTACGATAACATTAGCACCCAAACCTTTAGCACGCATCGCTATACCTTTACCACACCAGCCATAACCTACTACTACAACTGTTTTACCTGCGATAATTAAGTTGGTTGTACGAATAATACCATCAAAAGCGGATTGTCCTGTTCCATAACGGTTATCAAATAAATGCTTACAATACGCATCATTTACAGCAACCATCGGAATTTTCAAAGTTCCTTCTTTTTGTAAAGCTTTTAAGCGGATGATTCCAGTTGTGGTTTCTTCTGCTCCACCACGAATTGTTGATAATAGATCAGGACGTTCTCCATACAAAAATGTAATCAGATCGCCACCATCATCAATAATCAGATCAGGCTTCGCTTCTAACGCTTTTAAGTTTAAGCTTTTATATTCTTCAACACCTGGATTATATTTTGCAAATACAGTAATACCGTCTTCTACCAAAGCTGCACATACATCATCTTGTGTAGACAAGGGATTGCTACCTGTAATAGTGACATTAGCTCCACCGGCTTGGATAACTTTAGCCAAATAAGCAGTTTTAGCCTCCAAGTGCAAACAGATCGTTACATTCAAACCTTTGAAAGGCAAATCTCTTTCAAATTCTGCTCGAATACGATTTAATACCGGCATATGAGAAGATGCCCAATCAATTTTAAGATGTCCCTCAGGAGCAAGTGCCATATCGGCAACAATACTTGCTTGAATAGATGATGTCATTGTACAGTTCTCCTTTGTTAGTTGGAATAGATAACCTATTTTTATAAATAAACAAGACGATGCGAACCGTTAAAATCAGGCTCAAGGGTTAACAATTGATCGATCCAGCGCTCTCCGTAACGTCCAAGATAGTAATAGCTGTTGATCGTACGTTCTTGCGGCTTGCCAAACGGATACAACGCATACGCGATTCGATCCAAACGTTGTAATCCTGTCTGATGTTGACGTGCTATCGCATTTTGACTTTTGCGGTACAAATAATCAATTTGCAAATCAATCTTATGCTGAGTCGTTTCTCCGAGATGCGGTAATGAAGGATCGATCTCATGCAAAGAGTCTACAAAAGGCGCATACAATTGTTGAAATTGCTCGCGGAATGTAGTGAATCTTTTTTCTAAATGATAATCTTCTTGCTCACTTAACCAGGTCTGACGAATATCATCAAAGCGTTGTCTGACATCATCAAATGTTAATTGATACTGTTGCATCAAAATTTTAACTTTTTCTTCCACCATTGTAAATAACATTCTAGGAACAATCGGAGGCATTTGTAGATTCAAGACAGGAAATGCTTGTTTTGTTAACGCCCAATATGCAATCTCGCCTGTTCCCAAAATGGTACTAAGTACAGGGAACAATGAATCCTGCATCAAAGGACGTGTTAATACATTGTTGCTAAACCGTTCTGGATATTGTTCTAACAACTGTAACAACTCTTGTTTAGTAAAAACAACTAATCCTTTACGATCTGTAAACATCCCATTGCGTTTGAACAATAACAAACGTTCGTTGGTATATACTTCATCACTATGGATATAGAACAAATTAGCACTTTCTTCATCTACTGTTGCTTGTTCTTCATATCCATACTGTCTTACTTGCTCAGCAGCAGACATATATGCTTGAGTCAATTTATCATTATGTTCTATCAATTGACGAAATACTGGAATTTCTAAGCGACGAATAGCAGCATCATCTGAATCGATGAGTACCAATCCAAAACGGCCAAATAAAAGACCCAATTGTTCAGCAAATGCACTACTCAAATCTGTAGCATGCTCCATAATATTTCGCAATGTCTGTGTCCATTGATTTTTATTTTCAGTATCCGGTAACAGACTTTCAAATTGATTCAAAATATGTTCGGTATTCTGTTCATGAATAAATGTACGACTCACCGGTGAATGTCCACCACGTTCATGATCTAAGCGAATTTTGACAGCCGCTCCATCTTGATCAGGTAGATACGTATGATTCACTTCATCCCAGTCATGATCTTCACCTGCTATCCAGAATACAGGTACGATTGGACGTTGTAGGCGCTGCGATGCTTCACGCGCAGATGCTAACAATGTAATCACTTTGTAAATGACTAACAATGGGCCTGTAAATAGTCCGCTTTGTTGTCCACCTACCATCACAAGTGCTTCATCTGTTCGTAGTGTTGTTAAAGATTGCTGTACAGCTTCATGATTATTGTACTTACCGTTATATATGGTTAAGCAGTCAACTAAAGCTCCACGGTCGATTCGGGAGTCTTTACTCTGATCCAGCCATTCTGCACGTTTGATCCATGTTTGTGGATCAGAGACATTCATATTATACAAACTGCTTACCGATGCAAAATCATTGATGTACCGCTCAGCGAGCGGCTGATTCGCGGGTAGGCTCTCCGGAATCACATTCATGGGGTGAAGTCCTCCTCATCGCTATTGCTTTTGATTGTTACTAATCGTAACTTATTAAATCTTATTTGATTGTAACGAAGTTAGTACTGTTTAGTCAAAAGCTATTCTTAAAATATTTGAATATTTTTAGTAACAACCAAAAAACCGCCAGCAAATGGCGGTTTTTGATTTGAAAGTATAAATTAAGCAGAAGGTTGAGATACCCAGTGACCTTCAGATACTTCGATCAACTGAGAATTTTCTAAATTAAACGGATCTTTAGCTGCCAAAGTTGCTGCTGCTTCTTGAGAAGCCGCAAGATGTTCTTCAGGCAATAAGATTCTACGTTTATTTGCTTCCACTTCTGGATCAGGAATAGGAATCGCAGATAGCAAAGTTTTGGTGTAAGGATGTAGAGGATTAGCATACAGTTCTTCACTTTCAGCTAATTCTACAATTTTACCCATATACATAACCGCTACACGGTCACTGATATGTTTTACCATGGATAAATCATGCGCAATAAACAAATAAGTCAATCCAAGACGTTGTTGTAGTTCTTCTAGCAATTTAACAATCTGTGCTTGAATCGATACGTCCAAAGCAGACAATGGCTCATCACAGATAATAAATTTAGGATCTACAGCAAGTGCACGCGCAATCCCGATACGTTGTCTTTGACCACCGGAGAATTCATGCGGATAACGAAGAGCATGACTTGGGTTCAAGCCTACCATATCCAGCAATTCTTCTACACGTTTTTTACGTTCAGCACGGCTATTCACCAGACCATGAATATCTAGAGACTCACCGATAATGTCCATAATATTAAAACGAGGGTTCAAAGAAGCATACGGATCTTGGAAGATCATTTGCATATCTTTACGCATGTTTTTCATTTTGCGTGGAGACAGATCATAAATGTCTGTTCCGTTAAACTTCACACTTCCACCGGTAGGTTCGTATAAACGAAGAATCGTACGACCTGTTGTTGATTTACCACAACCAGATTCTCCTACAACCCCAAGTGTCTCACCTTCGTAGATGTTGAAGCTAATGTCATTAACCGCTTTAAGGATATTACCTTTACCTAGATTAAAATGCTGTTTCAATCCTTTTACTTCAACCAACGGTTTACGTGGGTCTAGATTAAGTTTAGCAGATGCTAATTTTGGTTTTTTAGGCTCATCCAAACGTGGCAATGCATTAAGCAAACGTTGTGTATATGGATGTTGAGGGTTTTTGAAAATTTCAGCAGTTGTTCCTGTTTCAACAACATCGCCTTCTTTCATAACAACCACGCGATCACACATACCTGCTACTACACCAAGGTCATGGGTAATCAAAATGATTGAAGTACCCAATTTTTGTTGCATATCTTTCATCAGATCAAGGATCTGAGCTTGAATCGTTACGTCTAGTGCTGTTGTAGGCTCATCCGCAATTAGCAATGATGGACGACAAGCTAGAGCGATTGCAATCATCGCACGTTGGCGCATACCACCAGAGAATTGGTGAGGATATTGATTAAAACGAACATCAGAATTTTTGATACCAACCAGTCGTAACATTTCAAGCGCACTTTCTTTAGCTTGAGCAGAAGACATATTTTGATGTTTACGCAATACTTCTGTAATTTGTTTACCTACTTTGATTGTTGGATTCAAGGAAGTCATCGGATCTTGGAAAATCATGCCGATATCTTTACCACGAATTGCTTCCATTTGTTTATCCGTTTTAGCAAGTAGACTTTGACCTAGGAATTCAATCTCTCCACTTTTGATCTTAGAAGGCGGAGAAGGAATCAGACGCATAATTGTTTGAGCTGTTACACTCTTACCACTACCGGATTCCCCAACAATACCTAGCGTTTCGCCTTTGCCAATTTCAAAATTGACATCTTTTACCGCATCAAATTCACCAGCACGCGTTTGAAAGGATACGCTTAAATTCTTTACTGTTAAGATTTTCTCCACTTGTTCCACCTCCTATAGATTTTATTTTCTCAATTTTGGATCCAAAGCGTCTCTAAGACCGTCGCCTAGCAAGTTAAATGCAAGCATTGTCAAACAGATTAGAGCAGCCGGGAACCACATACGCCAAGGATACAAATTCCATCCTGTTAATGCATCATTGATCATAGAACCCAATGAAGCGACAGGAGCCTGTACACCTAGACCCAAGAAACTCAAAAATGCTTCAGAGAAGATAGCACTTGGTACAGAAAGAGTTACAGTAACAATAATAGGACCCAAAGCATTAGGCAAAAGATGTTTGAACAATTGACGTCCAGCACCTGCACCCATAGAACGAGCTGCTAATACGAAGTCTCTACTTTTCAGTTGCATAATTTCACCACGAACAATCCAGGACATCGTAATCCAACCTGTTACAGTCAAAGCAACGATAATTGTTCCCAAACCTGGCTCAAATACAACCAACAATAGAATAACAACTAGCAAGTAAGGAATAGAATAAAGAATTTCGGAAAATTTGTTCATAATGTTATCTACACGGCCACCGAAGTAACCCATGATTCCACCATAAATAATACCGATAATTAAGTCAATTGCTGCTGCTGCCAAACCTACGATAAGAGAGATTCGTGCACCCATCCAGGTACGAACCCACATATCACGTCCAAGGTTATCTGTACCAAACCAGTGAACTCCAGAAGGTGGCTTATTGGTATTCATCAAATCATTAGAGTAATAGTTAAAAGCAGAGATCATTGGTCCAACGATCGAAGCGATAATAATAAGAATCAAAGTACCCAAGCTAAACATAGCTACTTTATTGCCTTTTAAACGAATCCAAGCATCCTGCCATAAAGAGATACTTTCCTGTTGCAGTGCGATTGGTTCGCCGACCACATCTGTAGTCGCATTTTGATTGTTTTTGTTTCCGCTAGCTGACAACGTTTAGCTCCCCTTCCGACCTGATAATTTGATCCGCGGATCTACCAGCACATATAAAATATCTGTAACAAAACGAGCAAGCATCAACAACACACCATAGAAAATAGTTACGCCCATAATCATTGTATAATCACGGTTAGTAATACTATCTACGAATACTCTACCAATACCGCCGATACCGAAGATTTGCTCGATAACAACAGAACCCGTTACGATATTTGCAGTCATAGGACCTACATACGTAACTACTGGAAGAATACCATTACGTACAACGTGTCTAGTCATAATAGTAAAACCATTTAGACCTTTTGCTTTAGCTGTTTTGATATAATCTGCATTCAATACTTCTAGCATACTTGAACGAGTTAATCGTGCTATAAATGCAATCGGTTGAACAGCAAGTGCTATAACTGGAAGTACAAAGTCACTTGGTTCATTAAAGCCCATAACATCAAACCAACCTAGTTTTAACGCAAAAATATACTGGATCAATGTTGCCAATACAAAACTCGGAACAGCGATACCTAATACAGCAATAATCATAGCTATATTATCAATTAATTTGCGATGGTAAAGTGCAGCGATTAATCCCAATACAATACCCGCTACAATCGAAATAATAATAGCGAAAATACCGATTTGTAATGAAGGTGAGAATGTATCAGCGATACGTTGTGTAACCTCCTGATTTTGGTATTTCATCGAAATCCCCAAATCACCTTTAACTAAATTTCCTAGGTACTGTAAATACTGTTCAGCAATTGGTTTATTTAATCCATACTGCTCCATTAGACGTTCTTTGATTTGAGGCTGTACATTTTTTTCTGACATAAACGGATTACCAGGTATAGCTTTCATCAGGAAAAATGTAGCTGATGCCAAAATGAACAATGATAACAGCATATACAAAAATTTACTGGCGATATAACGAACCATTTCCCCAAGAACCTCCTTTATCACATTTTCTAGTTTATTGAATATGTTTAAAAACAGCTCGTCATTATTCAACAACTTTTTCATTTTAAAACTTCATCTAATAGATAACAAGTAGAACTTGAAATTATCATGTTTAGAATAGCAATATATGGAAAAATGATAAACACGCAAAAACGGGATATATATGGATGGAGAATCCACACATACATATCCCGCTGCAATCATTAAACCGAAATCTTACTTAATTATTGGAAATAAGCACGAGTAAAGTCAATTGCACCACTAAAGTCTACAAATATACCTTTAAGATTTGGTTTAACCAATGAAACGCTAGTGTAGTAATAGATTGGCATCATAGCCATATCATCTTGCACTAGAATTTTTTCTGCTTTAGACATATCATCCATACGTTTAGCATTATCTTGAGTTGCTTGCGCATCTTTCAACAATTTGTCATATTCAGGATTGCTGTATTTTGCATCATTGTTGCCATTACCAGTCATCCACATATCCAAGAAAGTCATAGGATCGTTATAATCCGCTGTCCAACCTGCACGTGCGATTTGGTAGTTACCACTTTGACGATTATCCAAGAACACGCTCCACTCTTGGTTTTGTGTTTTAACACTTACACCAAGATTGTTTTTCCACATATCAGCAATTGCCAAAGCAATTTTTTGGTGAGCTTCACTAGAGTTGTAAATCAAAGTAATTTCAGGAAGAGTAGTATAACCTTCTTCTTTCATACCTTCAGCTAGCAATTGTTTAGCTTTAGCAGCATCTTCTGTGAAGTAGCTATCTTTGTACTCTGTACGGAATTCTTCGTTGTTACCTTTGATTCCTGGTGGTACATAACCATAAGCTGGAATTTGTCCACCCAATGTTACATTGTCTACAATCGCTTGACGGTTGATCGCCATAGAGAATGCTTGACGGATTTTCAAGTTGTTAAATGGTTTTTCTTTAACGTTAAACAAGTAGTAGTACGTACTTGCAATACCTTTAGCTTGGAATTGATCTGGGTATTGTTGTTTTGCAGCTGGAATTTGGTCTGTTGGAATTTCACCAGTAGGTGCTCCAGCATAATCCAATTGTCCACTTTGGTAACTTGAGAACTCAGTAGCTCCAGAGTTAACCAATGAAGAAGTGATTGTATTTAATTTAATACTAGAAGCATCCCAATACTTAGCATTTTTTGTCCAAGCCAATTCTTGACCTGTTGTCCAAGTTGTTAAGTTGAATGCACCGTTAGTAATCATTGTATCCGCTTTAGAAGCCCATTGTGGGTTAGCTTCTACATTCTTTTGATTAACAGGGTAGTACGTGTAGAAAGAAGTCAATCCCAACCAGTAAGAAGTTGGATTAGCCAAAGTCACTTCTAGTGTTTTGTCATCTACGACTTTAACACCAACATCAGCGAAATCTTTAACTTTTCCTTCGTTGAATTCTTGTCCATTTTTGATGTAATAAAGTTGGTAAGCGTACTCAGATGCTGGAGTTGTTTTTGGGCTTAGAACGCGTTCCCAAGCATAAGCGAAATCTTTAGCTGTTACAGGTTCGCCGTTACTCCATTGTGCATTATCACGAAGATGGAAAGTATATTTCAATCCGTCTTCAGAAACATCCCATTTTTCAGCAACGCCTGGAACAGGATTACCATCTGTACCTGGACGTGTAAGACCTTCATACATTAGTCTCAAGGCAGTGTTTGTTTGACTATCTTTTGCCTGAGCTGGATCAAACGTTGGAGGCTCAGCGCTCATGTTAATGTGTAAGTCTTGAGCTGCTGCTGTAGTGCCATCTCCTGATTCTCCACTTGTTCCTGTGTTGCTAGAACCGCTGCCGCAAGCTGCAAGCAAAGTTCCGAACGCCATGACAAGCGCCATAAGTACTAACCAACTTTTTCTCTTCATCTAGCAGTTTCCCCCTAAAAAATGTGGTATATGCTTTTAAATTATACAACCAGTGGTCAAAAAAATCTATAACTTATATTTAAAAAATCATCTTTTTTTCGTTATTTTATATAAAACTGTCACATTTAAGCGTATATTATGCTTCACGTCACGGTCGAATACCTAACATCAAGCAAATATATTCCATTTTTCGACAAAATTATTGTGTTATGTATTGCAGAATACCAGTAATCAATAAAGCAATGTAACCTATACTCAACAATAAAAAAGAAACACGCCAAACGGCACGAAATAGTCGTTTGTAGTCCACTTTTCCTTTTAATCGGTTTTGTGCACCACCAATTAGACCAATCCCTAACAATAAAATCAATAAGAAAATATAGAATCCTGTTTTGGTATTGAATGTATTATTGAACAAAGCGGCTACAGAAATATATAAAAAAGGAGTGGTTACATCCATAGCCATACCTATCGCTGGTTTCTTTTCTTTCCCTTTTAGCCTATTGATCACATATGTTAATACAAATGGAATAAATGGAACTAGACTTAAAAAGATAAACCCGTTCAATAATAATCCCAAAAATACCCCCATCAATTATCCTCCTGTCTATTCATAGCCTCAACTAAATGGTATACCCAGTAATTTGCTGGTGTAGCTATACCGTAATCTTGGCCCATTTTAATAATACTACCATTAATCCACTCTATTTCTGTTGTTTTACCTTGTAATACATCTGCAAGCATAGATGATGTATTGGTAGATGTAGCACGACATACTTCTAAAATCTCTTCCCACCATAAAGAAGAACTCTCTATTCCTGCGGCTTGATATACTTCAATAACTTCATTATACAATTGCTGCATTACAAATAGTCTCTGTTCAGAAACAAGTAATTCACCATTCATTATCCGCCAAATCGCTGTTAATGGATTGATTACAGCATTTATAATAAGCTTCCGATATATATCTTTATCGATATTATTCGACAACCAAATATCAAATCCTGCTTGTTGTAGTTCGTTTAGCAAAGGTTGTATTAATAGTTGCTCTTCTTTATCTATTGATTTGGTCTTATTACCTACTCTAGCACTAGAAAGATTACTTAGACTACCTATAACCGTTTTTCCTATACCGGTATGATGGACTTCGTTTATAGACATTCTTTTAGCACCTTCTGTGGTAATTGCTGCATAAACCTGCCATGGTGAAGGCCATAAACTATCGGTTCGTACTCCATTTTGTAGGCAGATTATACGAGTATGTTGCCCTACTCGTTGCTGAATTTTACCAACTAAATCTGCTGTTATATCTTTCTGCTTAACCGTGACTAATATATAATCCGCTTTGGGTATATGAGAGTAATTATTTAATTCATCGATTGCATAAGCATTCTGTGTAGCAGACGGAATCCATAATTGTGGTTCACTATGATGATCTATAGTAGATGTTTGGATCGTTATACCTTGTTGATTCATAATAGATGCTTGTTCTGCGGTACGTGTCCACAAATGAATAATAGCTGAAGAATCATTACTTATTAATTTGCTATAAAAAAGTAATCCTATAGCTCCTGCTCCAAAAATATCAATAATCAATTTTGTAACCTCCATGCATTTTAAAATAGGTATAATTAGACTCATATTCAACAGTAATACGTACGATGCTATAATAATGATAGATTATGCATTACTCGGAATAATATTGTAAAAAATTGCGCTTAGATATCCAAGCGCTAAGGAGGGGCGATCTATGAAATACTTATATTCGGTTAAAATCGTCTGCTTCTGTTTGACTTTAGCTCTAACTTCGCAGTGTTTGCTCTCTTCGGCGCAAGCACAAGCATTAGAAGCACCACCACAATTAGACGAAGCAACACGACAGTTATTAGAAAATAGTCTATCTGTGAATGAATTAGATCAAGAAATCAAACGGATTACAGATCAGCAACATGTAGCTCAAACGAAATATACTCAATTAGAAAAAAGTTTGACTCATCAAGAAAAGCTATTGTCACAAGCAAGACATCAAGCAGATTCTGTGCTTGTTTCTTATTATACAGGAGAAAGAGATGATTTTTGGGCTCTTTTTTTATCTACAGGTAGTCTATCGGGAATGATCGCTTTTTACGATTACTATCGAATGATTATTGATCATGACCAGTTGCTATTAAGTGATTATCAAGAGCAGTATACACAACTTACACAACAAAAAAATGAGTTATATGCTACAGCAACAGAATTAGGAGAGATTAGCAGTAATTTATCTAATCAGCGTATACGTGTAGCTAATTTGCAACAATCGATTCATCAAAGTCTTGCTACAAGTTCTAATCCTGAGATTGCTCGTCAATTAATGAATGAAATGAACGAGTATTGGAAAAATATTGGACTGTATGAAGTCAAAAAATATTTCAGAGCTATTGCTATATCGATGCAACAGTTCCCGGATTACTTGAAATCACAGCCCGGAGCGATCCAGATTAGTGGAACACATTACACCATCTCGATTGATGAGCAACAACTGAATCAATTTTTACATGTACAAGGACAGTTACCAGAATCATTTCAATTCAAATTTGCACAAAATCAATTGAGTATCCATGGCAAAGAAGGCAATTTAGATTTGGATATTACAGGTCATTACGAAATCGTGAATCAGCCTCAAAATGCAATCCAATTTTATGTAGACAAGCTTGTTTTTAATGGTCTGCAATTGCCTGATACTACCTGCCGGATGCTTGAAAACGAATTTGATCTTGGTTTTTATCCACAACAAATTATAGCTTATTTAAAAGCTACTGCTGTAACTACAGAACCACAACTCATGAAAATTCAGCTAGAGCTATCATTGAATTAATCGGCTAACATGTATGTACTGGATAGGCTAGATGTGAAAGGATTTTGTATATGATTAACGAAGCTGATATTTTAAAGCTATTCCAACTCTATACCGACATGGCTAGAGAATTATGTGCTTCTATGCAACAAGTGATTCCCGATCATCAAAAATCTTTGTTATCGAAGCCACTTACATCTACTAATTTCGAATGGTTGTTTGATCTTATTTATGATGTAGAGCCAACCGAGGAATTTGTGTTTTATTCGGGTATGCAATGGACATGGCATTGGCACGGTGAACATTGCTTATTCGAAAGTGAGCAAGGAACAATGATCGAAGCCAATATCTCGAATACAGACTTTGTAGATATCGCTTTTTTTAATCATTTTATCCAAAGTTATGATGGTGCTCAGTATGTATTACAGTCTATCGATCATCTGGATTTTAACTTTACTGCTAGTTTATTTGATCAATTCGCTGAAAAGAATATTTTACATCAGCAAAATGGTACTGAATTTACTCTAGTGAATCCTTCAGATCATTAAGCCATATATTTACGAGTATAGTAATAGATAATAAACAAAGACTCTACTGTGCTACTAATGCACAGTAGAGTCTTTGTTATAAAATAATAATGACGTTACAACAAATCAGCAGCCAGTTGAGCCAGTTTGGAACGTTCTCCTTTTTCCAGCGTAATATGACCACTGATTCCTTCTTGTTTGAAATGCTCTACGACATGCGTTAATCCATTGCTGATTGAATCGAGATAAGGATGATCTATTTGATCGGGATCGCCGACCAGCACAATTTTACTGCCTTCACCTACACGCGATACAATCGTTTTGACTTCATGACGGGATAGATTCTGAGCTTCATCAATAATAATAAATTGACCCGGAATAGAACGTCCACGAATATACGTTAATGCTTCAACCTGAATACTACCCAGTCCCATCAAAATTTTATCGATATCGCCTGCTTTTTTGGTATCAAATAAAAACTCTAAATTATCGTAAATTGGTTGCATCCATGGACGCAATTTTTCATCTTTCTCTCCAGGTAAATAACCAATATCTTTACCCATAGGCACAACAGGTCTTGCAATGAGTAGCTTTTTATATTTTTGTTCATCTTCTACTTTGGACAATGCAGCCGCTAAAGCCAGTAACGTTTTACCTGTTCCTGCTTTACCTGTAATTGTGACTAACGGAATATCATCATTTAGTAACAATTCTAGTGCCATTCTTTGCTGTGCATTACGAGCAGCGATTCCCCAGATTGGATCATTGCTCAAAAATAAAGGTTCCAATTTGGTGGCATCTGCATTTACTTTAAGCAATGCAGATTTGGCACTACCCAATTCATCTTTTAAGATCACAAACTCATTGGCATAAAAAGAATGTTTGATATTTAGAGATTGGATAGGTAAATAGCGGTTACTATAAAATTCATCAATTACTGCAGGATGTACTGTTAAGGTACTATATCCTGTATACATTTCATTAGGATCAGCCGCTCGATCAGAAAGATAATCTTCTGTATTAACACCCAATACATCTGCTTTGACTCTAACCAATACGTCTTTACTCACCAGCACGACTTGCGAGCGAGACAGTTGACTTGCTTCTTTTTCCTGTTCTTCTAATTCATAGTTCAATGCTACTGCCAAAATGCGATTATCGTTCGAAATTTCTCCAAACATATCTTGTACTTTAGCAAAGCTACGATGATTTAATTCTACACGTAACGTACCACCATTTTCTAAGTGGACTCCGTCATGTAAATATCCCGATTCTCTTAATGAATCAAGAGAACGTGAGATACTGCGGGCATTCCGTCCAATTTCATCTGCATTTCGCTTTTTAGAATCAATTTCTTCGAGTACGACTGCGGGTATAATAACATCATTTTCTTCGAAAGCAAAAATGGCATTTGGATCATGAAGAAGCACATTGGTATCCAGTACAAAAATCTTTTTCATCGAGAGTTCCCCCTTGAGTAGAAAGTCTTATGATCTCTGATGCCATTTACTTTATGGATAACTATGCTTATCCCTTCTTGATCAGCCAAGCCTCACCCTCCTCTTAATACACAAAAACCAGACGCTACATAGCATCCGGTTTTTTTATAAGATCATACACGTATAGACATACTCTATCAGACACCAGGGTACATAACAGTATAGAGCCTCTCCGGCACATACGTTCAACATATAGCATACGATCAAGCAACATGGATTCCTGCATCATCGAGACCTCCAATCACTGGCATGAATATACTGGTGTTTCTTCATTATAGCATAGGTCAAATTCATTTCAAATCTATAATCTGCTGACCCTTATTCGCTGTCTATATGCAAAAAAAAGAGCCTTCGCCTGAGCGAAAACTCTATCATTTATTTCTACATTATAGTTCACTTTATTTATTACAAAATGAATATTATTGACTCGGTTTGCTTGTACTTGCTGGCTGATCAAATTGATCCGTATGCGTAGCTGTACCTGCTAATTCATCTTGTAGTGCTTTTTTAGCATTCGCTAACTCTGTTTCATTAATGTAGACATAAGGACTTTTCCAATCACCTGTTACTGGCATGTATTTGATATTCTGTTTCGGAATATCCCAATAGGTTGTCAGTAAGTTTTTAAATTGTTCGCCTTCAATATCGGTTTCCATATTTTTATCTACAGATTCGATAATAGAGCCCAATTTAGTCACACCGCTAAACGATTGAATTTTGTCTACAACAGCATTCAATACTTGATTTTGGCGTTGGTTACGGCTAAAGTCATCTGATCCTTGTGTACGAGGACTACAATTTGATTTACGGTAACGTACATAATCTAGAGAGTTTGCACCATTTAGATGTTGTTGACCGGTAGACAAATTAATATTTGTACCATCTGCTTTATCTACATAACACATTTTCATATCTACATTGATATCAATACCACCTACTGAATCGACAACATCCCGGAAACCCTGGAAGTTCAACACAGTTGTATACTCTACATCTACACCCAAATATTTACCAAGCAATGTTTTCATTTCACTCATCGCTAGATCTGTACCATCTTTTTTATCTTTCGCATAAAACTTCGGATAATAAGAGTTCAGTTTATTGGGAATATAACCTTCGAGTTGTAGGTACGTATCACGCGGCAAAGAAACAATCGTGGCTGATTTGGTATCTGGATTCAGTGTAGCTACCATAACAACGTCTGTTAATCGTGTTCCTGTTTCTTGACGATAATCAGTTCCCAAAAGTGCCATCGTAATCGGTTTTACTTTTGCTGATTTTTCAGGAGCGACAGGTTGACTAATAACAGTACCGCCACTATCTTTTGGACCTACACCATTAAACATACCTTGAACCTGATAAAATAAATATCCTGCATAAGCCATAACCCCTACAATTGCCAAAAGAATAACGATCAGCAAAATCTGCATAAATCGTTTAAAGCCACTGGCCTTTTTCTTTTGCTTTTTTTTGGGATTAGGAGTACCGGATTTTTGTGTTTTGGATTTGGTTCCTGCACGCGGCGGAAGCCCACCTGTTGTCGTACTCATTGCTCTCAACACCTGTTCCATCATTTTAGATAATGAAGTTATAGTCTTCAATTATGTTGCCTTATCATACGTTCAGCTTATGCATCTTAGTATGTAGTGGCATGTACTGTTGTCATCCGGTCAATACGAGATTGACCGGATATCCAAACAGTATTTAACCTGTTGAAACAGGTACTTAAGCGCAGTGGTCTATCCAACAATATATGATATTACGATTGCATTGCAGATTTACGTTGTTTTTCCGCACGTTCGCGCTCACTCTTATTCAAAATCTTTTTACGCATACGAATTGATTTTGGAGTGATTTCACAATACTCATCTTCGTTCAAATATTCCAAAGCTTGCTCTAAAGAGAAGCTACGAGGAGTTTTCATTTTAACTGTATCGTCTTTTGTTGCAGAACGAACGTTAGTTAATTGTTTTTCTTTACAAATGTTAACAACGATATCGTTATCACGAGTATGCTCACCAACGATCATACCTTCGTAAATTTCAGCACCTGGCTCAAGGAACAAAGTACCGCGATCTTCAACAGACAAGATACCGTACAAAGTTGAAGAACCACTTTCACTTGAAACCAATACGCCTTCATGACGTCCGCCTACTTGACCAGCAGCAACTGGACCATAGCTATCGAATGAATGGTTCATAATTCCGTAACCTTTAGTCAATGTTAAGAAGTATGTTCCGTATCCGATCAAACCACGAGCAGGAATCAAGAATTCTAAACGAACTTGACCACTACCATTGTTAATCATATTTACCATTTCAGCTTTACGTGAACCCAAGCTCTCCATAACTGCGCCCATGCTTTCTTCAGGCAAATCAATTAGTAGATGCTCGATAGGCTCCATACGTTTACCATCGATTTCGCGTACGATAACTTCTGGTTTGGATACTTGCAGTTCGTAACCTTCACGACGCATGTTTTCGATCAAGATACCAAGGTGAAGTTCACCACGACCAGATACGATATAAGCATCAGGGCTATCTGTTTCGTCTACACGTAGACTTACGTCTGTTTCTAATTCTTTGAACAAACGGTCACGAAGACGACGGGAAGTTACCCATTTTCCTTCGCGTCCAGCAAATGGACTGTTATTTACAAGGAAAGTCATTTGCAATGTAGGCTCATCAATTTTAAGAACCGGCAATGCTTCTGGGTTTTGTGGATCAGCAATCGTTTCACCGATGTTGATGTCTTTAATACCAGCGATAGCAATAATATCACCAGCACCAGCTTCTTCGATCTCAATACGTTTTAGACCTTGGAAACCAAACAACTTCTCAATACGAGCTGTTTTCTTTTGGCCTTCACGGTTAATAACTGTTACTGATTGACCTTGACGGATAACACCACGGTTAACACGACCTACCGCAATACGACCCAAATATTCGTTATAGTCCATCAATGTAACCAAGAATTGCAATGGCTCATCGATTTTCTCTTTTGGTGAAGGGATATGTTCGATAATTGTTTCGTACATAGCTTGCATCGTTTCGTCTTGTTTTTCTGGATCAAGACTAGACGTACCATTCAAAGCAGAAGCGTAAACAACCGGGAATTCCAATTGCTCGTCACTTGCGCCAAGCTCAATAAATAGATCTAATACTTCATCAATAACTTCTGTAGGACGAGCAGCAGGACGGTCAATTTTGTTTACGACAACAGTAGGAGTCAAATTTTGCTCCAATGCTTTACGCAATACAAATTTAGTCTGAGGCATACAACCTTCATAAGCATCAACAATAAGAAGTACTCCGTCTACCATTTTCATGATACGTTCTACTTCACCACCAAAGTCGGCGTGACCCGGTGTATCCACGATATTGATTAAATAGTCTTTATACGTAATAGCTGTATTTTTTGCAAGAATCGTAATACCGCGTTCACGCTCCAGATCATTGGAATCCATCGCACGCTCCTGTAAAGTCTCGTGATCCCGGAAAATACCTGACTGTTGCAACAATTTGTCCACTAGCGTTGTTTTACCATGGTCAACGTGGGCAATGATTGCGATATTGCGAATTTGTTCTCTTGATTGCATAAATTTCTCCAAATCCTCTCCATAAAAGGAGCGTCGGTCAACTAAGCCGACGCTCTACTATTTGTTAACACAGTGTTCAAAAAATCGGCATCCATAATCTTGCTTATTATAATTATACGTCATTGTTGCTATAAATCAAGCAAATTCGCATTTTATTACCAACCTGTTTTTGAATTACTCCGGCTAGCTAGTATCCATAATCCAGATAAGATCAACAGTAGCGCAATAAAATAAAAAGCAAAATTTCCTAATAAACTAAAAATAAGCAGAATTACTGATAACCAAGTAAGTGCAATTGAAGCAAAACCAACGTTGCGTGATACTGGTGAGGCTGCACATACATAATACTCATACATTCCTATAGAGACTCCCAAAATAAGCACAGGCCATAGATGTCCCATAAGCCACCATCCCCAAGTATTGCAAAGGAAGAATAAGGCTCCATATACTGTAAGTATTCCAGCCGGAATCAATACAATAGCAGGTGCACTACGGCTAAAATACAGTAATTGTAATATAATACCTGGCAAAAGAATCGCCAGTGGCCAGAAAATATGACCAATAAAACTGAATACGCCCAATTTGCCAAGTAGGATAATCAAACCTGCACATACAATAAACAGTCCGATTAACCCTTGATTACGATTGGTCATTCCAGCTTCCTCCTTCATCGATCTGTCCCTATTTATATCGGTTTTCATTTTGGCATCATGAAGATATAAAAGGTAATCTAATCTTCTTTAAAACCAATCTCCATTTATAGCAGTAGAAGCAAGCTGTAAAGGGCTTCCTGCTTCGATCGTTAACACTTCTGTCTGCTCTACAGCACGTTCAATCATCGGCTCCAGTTCCAAAAACGATTCTACTTTTTCAATAATTCTCAAATTGGGATTGGTTGTCGGTGATTTCGGGATAAATAGTGTACAGCAATCTTCATAAGGCAAAATCGATAAATCATATGTGCCGATTTCTTTGGCAATTTGAATAATCTCATCTTTACCTGTCATGACTAACGGACGCAAAATCGGTAACTCTGTAGCACGTTCGATAGCGTTCATACTGGATAATGTCTGACTGGCTACCTGTCCCAAGCTTTCCCCGGTGATCAAAGCTAATCCTTTTTGCTGTTCAGCGATCTTAGTCGCAATCCGTAACATCGCCCGGCGCATCAATGTAATCATTAAATTATCTTGTCCTGTAGTCGTAAAAGCGGTCTGTATCTCTGTAAAAGGTACTACATGCAATTTGACGACTCCTGCATATCCTGCTAATACACGCGTAAGATCGACGACTTTTTCTTTAGCACGTTCACTGGTAAACGGGTAACTATGAAAATGAATACATTCTACTTCAAGTCCGCGGCGCATCGATTGCCATCCTGCAACAGGGCTATCTATCCCTCCAGAAAGAAGCAACATCGCTTTACCATTACTTCCGCGCGGGAATCCACCTACTGCTGGAATCAATTCACTATAAATATAAGCCGCTCCATCTCGAATCTCTACTCGTAATTCAATCTGTGGTTGTCTTACATCGACTTTGAGTAATGGATATGCACGTAATACAGGTGAACCTACCAAATGATTCATTTCTTGCGATGAATGAGGGAACTCTTTCCAGACTCGCTTCACAGATACTTTGAATGTAGTAAGTTGGTCAATATGTTGCTCTCCGATTAATTCAATAGCAGCTGCAATAATGTCATCCAATTGAGGCAATGTCTGCTTGACTGGAATAATATCCATAATGCCAAATACATTTTTTAACACTTGAATTAATGCTTCTACCGATTCTCCACCTGTTTCCACATACATTCTACCGTATTCACGACGAACATGTGCTTTAGGGTAAGGACGTAAAACCGCACGTACATGTTCTGAAATTGTTTTTTCAAATCTGGATCTATTTTTACCTTTGAGTGTAATTTCACCTAATCTTAAAATCAAACGATCTATATTTTGCATACTTAACGGGTTCTCCTCTCCAATGGGCGAAGCTGTGTAACAGTCTGACGAAGTGCTGTGATTAAATGTTCAATATCTTGCTTTGTATGTTGATCGCCCAAGCTGATCCGTATTCCACTTGCAGCATGTTCTCGCGTGATCCCCATCGCTACTAATACACGACTTGGTTCAGCTTTACGGGAAGAACAAGCAGACTGTGTAGATACGATACAACCTTGCTGTTCTAGACTATGCAATATTACTTCCGATTTCATACCGGGATAATAGAAATGAATAATATGCGGTGATGCGATAGCAGGATTCGTTAACACTAATCCATCTATCGCTTGAATTTCTGTTTTTAACAATTGGCTAAAAGCAGTTAATCGTTCTGCTAGTGCATATTGTTCTGTTGCTGCTAGACGTAGCGCTTTGGTCATGCCTACGATACCGGCTACATTTTCTGTACCCGAGCGATAGCCATTTTCTTGTCCACCACCTGCAAGTAATGGAAAAAGTTCAGTGCCTTGTTTGATATATAATAATCCGGTTCCTTTAGGGCCTCTTATTTTGTGAGCAGATAAGCTATATAGATCGATATTCCATTTTGCTAATTCTACAGGCAATTTGCCGAATCCTTGTACACCATCGACATGCATCAGTGTACGAGGTTGTACTTTTTTCAGCCATTCTGATACTTGTTGCACAGGTTGAACAGCGCCTGTCTCATTATTCACATGCATCATACTGACTATAATCGTATCTGCTCGTAAAGCATTCTGAATGTCTTCCAATAATACAATGCCGTCAGGTGCAGGATCGATATAACTAATTTCAAAGCCTATCTGCTCCAATTGACGACAACACTCATACACAGAAGGATGCTCAATACTCGTAGTAATAATATGTCCCCGTGTACGTCCACCACGCATAGCTGCTCCTTTCAGAGCAAAGTTATTACTTTCTGTAGCGCCTGATGTCCAAATGATCTCGTTTGGTTTGACTCCAAGTAGTTGAGCGGTGACTTCTTTGGCATGTCGAACCAATCGGTCTGCTTCTTCTCCATATTGATGCAAAGAAGATGGATTGCCAAAATGCTTTTCCATAATCTCAGCCATCGATCGTATCACTTCAGGATAAGGAGGAGTCGTAGCGGCATAATCAAAATATTTCATCATTTGTTCCTCCCGTTCCTATACTATTGGCTTAATGTGTAGCTATCCAACTATCGTTCTATCAAAAAAAGATCAAAAAACGGAACCTACGCTCCGCTTTTTGATCTATCTCATATTGATATATCGTACTCATATATGATGATCAAATCTCTATATCGCTAAAACGTTCGTGTACTATTATACCATGTACTTAGGTACTATGAACGTTAATTATGATTATAATTCGTATTTGGCTTGAGCATTTTCAATCTTACCAATATAGCGCTGTGTTTCTTTTGGCAATTGGCTTAATTTCGCCATTAATTCTTCGTCATTTGAGATACCCAAACGTTGTAATCGACCTGGGCCTGCATTGTACGCGGCAAGGGCTGTTTTCACATTACCATCATAACGCTTGATCTGATAAGACAAATATTTGGTACCGCCATCTATATTTTGCGCCGGATCAAAAGAGTTGCTTACTCCCAGACCAGCAGCTGTTCCATCCATTAATTGCATTAATCCTTTTGCTCCTGCGGAAGAACCTGCATTTGGATTAAAAGAAGATTCGGTATCAATAACAGCTTTGATCAATGATTCAGAGATACCGTATTTGCTACTAGCTGCACTAATTAAATCGTTATAAGCTGTTGGTTTACTCGCACCTGTACCTGTTGCTGCAATAGCAGAAGAAGGATCTGCTCCTCCAATACCTGCTGTGCCTGTAGATGGAAGTGGTGTATTCACTTTAGCCGTTGTTGTAGATGTACTAGGATCGACAGGAGCCAGTTGATCAAATTGATACCACGGGTCACTTTGTCCTGCACCACTTGTTGCATACGTATTGCCTGTAACAGAACTTGAATCTACATCTCCGACACTTGCAGCAGAAGGCAACACACTGGCAAGACTCACTGGATTTATATTAGAACCTTTTGTTTCAGCCGTTGTTCCTATATTTTGTTGCAACATCATATCAAATAATTTGCTACTATCATCGGTATTGGCTGTCAATTGGTCTGCACTACCTACACCAGAAGTATTCAAATATTTTAGTTCTATTAACTGTTTTGCCACTTTTGCATCAATTTGCATTCTGCTCGTGACTCCCATCTATATAATGTATTCCATCGCCGTTATCTATATGCTATCTATACTATTGATTATAGTTGTAAAAGGATGCCTATTCTATAAGAAACAATACTCATAACTGCCTCTTCCTATCAAAATAGGAACAATCTCCTTTTGTCTTGGTGATTATGGTCAGAACCTATCTCTAAATTAGTCTCTATAATACTTTTCGTCCAAAAAGCTATTTTTGTGAATAACAGCTTTATTAATTTTTTAAAATTAAAGTCTCATTAGATTTTTATCAAGTTCTACAATTATGTTTTTTAATTCCATTGTTAAGATATAAAATGACGTTTTACTTTGCTTCATCATTTCCACCCTTTATATGTAATATTTTATATCATTTATCGTTATATTATATATGTACACAAATAAAAAGATGCCCTTCAAGGACATCTTTTTTTAGTATTTCGTATCTAACAAAAATTAAGCGTGACGTTGGTTCATACGACGTTGAGTTAAATAATCACTTTCGTAGTAAGCTAGATCATCGCGTAATTCTTCGTAAATTTTTGTGATTTCTAAAATAATGTCTCTAACCGGTTTGACAGGAGTCTGACGGAAACGAATCGCTTCCTGACCTGTATAAGCATAACGTCCATCTTCAGAGTAGCACTCATTTTTGGGATAAAAAAAGCTATTGATACAATGGTGATACGCATTATAAAGTGCTTTTTCTGCAAAATCCATATCGAAATTCGCACGACGGATCACTACACCTAATTTTTCGTAAGAAACTTCGGAAAACACAAGCAAATGACGTAAATCGGACAAAAATCCTTTGTAGAAAGCAACACTATCGACACCATTTTCAGCTGTCAATGCTTGTAAAGAGTATTCGTTTAAGAACTCTTCCATCTTCTCAATTGCTGGTTTCAATTTTTCCCTAGTGCTTTCACTTAACTTTTGGACATTCGCTGCTAACATGTCTGTAGCTCCCCCTTAAAATTGGTTCCTTAGAGACTGGGATGTGTCTTGAGAAAGACAACATTACCCTGATTTTTAATTACAATCCTACCACAAAAATAATACTTATGGTATCTCTGATGTGTACAAAATCTTCTTAACTTCATTTTAACCACTTTTTAAATATTAAAAACGTTAGCTTGTGAAACGGAATCTCATTAATATTCCCATCCATGAATGGTTTATTATCATATACATTACTTCGATTTTTACAAAGAAGCAAGTTTGTTACAAGTAAGCAACATTTGATCGCATCAAAAAGCGGCGTGCTCTCCAAATATGGAAAGACACACCGCCTTCTTCCAGCGGATATACAACCGGTACAGAGTGTCTATCTCTCTATATCGGATTATGATAAATGCTTATGAATGGTATTCTGTCAGACATACAAAAAAAGTAGCGTTAGTGGGGAAAGCTTCTCGTAAGCCGGGTTCTGTGCCTTTTGTGGTTCAGACGGGAACTACCCTCCCACTTTAGGCGACAATCATCTATCTAGGCCAAACATTACTGTTTGGCTCCAGCGACCAACCTCGATACACCTCGGGCAAAGGCTGCTTTTCCGAAGAAAAGCTGTATCTCTTTAGGTCTTGCTCCAGATGGGGTTTACCAGGAACGAAGTCACCAGCGTTCCTCGGGGTCTCTTACACCCCGGTTCCATCCTTACCTGTGCATAATTTCCGAAGAAATCAGCCATCGGCGGTCCATTTCTGTGGCACTATCCTTCAACTCGCGCTGACTGGATGTTATCCAGCACCCTGCCCTGTGGAGCCCGGACTTTCCTCCCGTGACGATAAGTCACCGGCGATTGTCTGTTTAGCTTTCCGCGAACGCAACACTTCACATTATATAATTATTCTATAAGAGTGTAAAGCATACATTACACTTTTTAAAAGTTCTCATTACAAAAATGCAGATTTGATTGTATTCTCTAGCTATTTCGATGTATTTTGTACAGTACATGTTGTAAAGCACAAGATAATTAACATAAAGGGATACGGTCTCAAATCTTTACATACAAAGATTGATATAGCTTTTGTACCCGATTACCTTTTATACAAACTGAAAAGGTTCGGTGTTGATGGTAGACGCATGTACTTGTGTATCGTACTTGTCTGCTTCCAAACGCTTACGTATAACGTCAGCCAGTCCTGACTTCATAATCTTCTCTGTATTATGACCCGGATCAATAATCGCTATGCCAGCCATTAACGCATCCTGAGCGGTATGATAATCAATATCTCCAGTAACAATCACATCTGCGCCTTTGAACAACGCTTGATTGACATAGCGACTACCTGACCCTCCAAGCACAGCTGCTTTTTTGATCGTGCGGTTAAGATCACCTGTGACACGTACAATCGGTACATCTAATCCTTGTTTGACTGTATCTACGAATTGAGCAAGACTCACTGGAGCATCTAATTTACCGACACGACCTAATCCATAGACTTTACCGCTATCTGCCAAAGGATATAGATCATATGCTACTTCGTCATACGGATGAGACTTAATCAGTGCTTGAACAATTTTATTACGTAGACTGGAAGGAACAACTGTTTCTAATCGGACTTCAGAGACAGATTCTAATTTACCTGTAGTGCCTATGTAAGGCTCACTGCCTTCTTCTGGTTGAAAAGTACCTGTCCCTTCTGAAGTGAACGTGCAATGGCTGTAATCCCCAATATGACCACCACCCGCAGCAGTTATCGCATTCCGTACCCCTTCTACATGAGAAGCTGGTACAAATGTCACTAATTTGAATAATGAATCAGTAGACGTCTGTTCGATAGGAACTGTATGACGAAGCCCTAGAGCATCAGCCATCCAATCATTGACTCCGCCTTCTGCAATATCCAGATTGGTATGACTAATATAAACAGCAATATCATGTTTGATAAGCTTTTCATATAATTTGCCCATCGGTGTACTGGTATTAATACTTTTGAGCGCACGGAAAATGATGGCATGATGCGCAATAATCAAATCTACATCAAGCGCAATCGCTTCATCCACGACTTCATCAGTCACATCAAGAGCAACCAGAATATTGCGAATATCTTTTTGAAGTGTTCCTAATTGCAGACCGATACGATCATCAGGAACAGCAATACTTTTAGGTGCAAATTGCTCCATATATTGAATTACAGTTTGTCCTTTTGCAAGCATAATAGAACCTCCTTCACCGTTTGTAGCTGTTGCCGAAACACAGCCGATTTAGCTTGTGCTTCTTCATTTTCAGATTTACCTGTGGAAGCAGCTACTTTTTCAAGCTTATGGATTTCTTGAGACCATTTATATTGAAAAATCGAAGACCCTTCTTGGATCAAATACGGTCCAAAACGCAACAAACTATCTCGATCCACATCATAACCATGTGCCTGATTGGTCTCACTAAGAGAAGTTAACGTTATGCCTTTATACAATTGTTGATTCAGTTCTAATGCATCAGGTAAACGATCTGCTGTCAAAATCTCATAAATACGTCCGTCTTCTTCTAAAATTTGCTCATGACTCAAATACCAATTATGTTCTAACAACCAGCGACGTACATTTTCTTCGCCAACATTAGGTTGAAGAATAAGGCGCTGTACTCCTTCTAACTTATCCAGTCCTTCAGATAAAATAGAGACGATCAATACGCCACCCATACCGGCAATAGTCACTACATCTACTTCACCTGGCTGGATCACAGCAAGTCCATTGCCTAATCTTACATTGATCTTTTCTTTCAGCCCTGCTTCATTAACCTGACGCTGAGCCGCATCGCGAGGACCTACATTGACTTCCCCTGCGATTGCTTCTGTAATCATTCCTTTACGCATAGCAAAAACCGGCAAAAGGGCATGATCGGAACCAATATCCGCCAACCGGCTTCCTGTCGGAATTTGCTCTGCAATTTTTGTTAATCGTGTTGATAATTTCATGCAGCCACCCACGCTATCCATTTTTTTCGAAGTACAAATAAAATAATACATATTAAAGCTACTTTGACCATACAAAATAATGCAAAAGCTTCTGGCATCTGTCCACGCAGAAACACTTCATCAATTTCAGGCATAAACCAGACAGCCAGACTGGTTGTAAAATAAACAGCCGCCAATTTTTTACCACGATGATGCACAAGCCAGCAAAACCACATTAATAACAAACTAATAGGTAACCACAGCCCTTGTAACATTAACCATGAAGCTACAGGTTTAACCTGAGCAAAGAAACCTGCATACAGTAATACAAAAGCACCAAACCCTATATACAATAACACAGGGCTCGAAATAATATAACCGAGTATACACCAAATGAGCGCACAACCCAAAACTAACAGCGTTATAAATACACGTTCATCCATACCATGCTCACGAATTAAAAAGATGCCTAACCCTAGCATCAACAGACTACCTATCGCTAGTAAAAAGGCTGATGCCAGTGAATTGCGTGTGCGTAAACGAATTCCGCCAGTATAACATAAAGCAGTAAATAAAGGGATACATACCAACTGCACTAAAAATGGAAACGTAGCAAAATACAGAATAGTTAAACAAATAAAACAGACTACAATAAATGTAAAAATCCATGTCCGAATATTTCCTTGTTTTAACGAGTTCATCGATAGTACTTTTTTGTCACCACGTTCTTGATCCACATCATACAAATTCATTAAAAAATCGCAATAATGCCCTGGAAGTAAGCGATTTTCACGCCAGTATTCAATTTCATCTAAAATAACTTCCCGTTTCCCCCGATCCACGACTTTCCCACTCCCTATTCATCACTAGGCAATTGCTTGATCCACGCTCTGCCAGCCGATTGAAACCGTTTATTGGATACTTGTATACAGCTATATTTTTTATTATAGCGTGTTCTGTTCTTCTATAGTTATATATCGCTTAATTGAAGCCAAAAGTAAACCCCATACATCATACATATGTAAAAAAGAAAGCGTGCTACTATAAAAAAGAATGACACTATTATATAAAAAAAGAGACCTTACCGCTATAAGCAGAAGGTCTCTTACTATCATTCTATTCTAAGAAGTCTTTCAGACGTTTGCTACGGCTTGGATGACGAAGCTTACGAAGTGCTTTTGCTTCAATCTGACGAATCCGTTCACGCGTAACACCAAATACTTTACCTACTTCTTCAAGCGTTCTTGTACGTCCATCGTCTAGACCAAAACGTAGACGAAGAACATTTTCTTCACGCTCTGTTAAAGTATCCAATACATCTTCCAACTGTTCTTTTAACAATTCATAAGCAGCAGCATCTGCTGGAGCCAAAGCATCTTGGTCTTCAATAAAGTCTCCCAAGTGAGAATCATCTTCTTCACCGATAGGCGTCTCTAAAGAAACAGGTTCTTGAGCAATTTTCATAATCTCACGAACTTTTTCGACACTTAGTTCCATTTCAGCAGCGATTTCTTCCGGTGTAGGTTCGCGTCCTAATTCTTGTAGCAATTGACGGGATACCCGGATTAATTTGTTGATCGTTTCTACCATATGCACAGGAATACGAATCGTTCTTGCCTGATCGGCAATCGCGCGTGTAATCGCTTGACGAATCCACCATGTTGCATACGTACTGAATTTGTATCCTTTGGTATGATCGAACTTTTCAACTGCTTTGATCAGACCCATATTTCCTTCTTGGATCAAATCAAGAAACAGCATTCCACGTCCTACATAACGCTTAGCGATACTTACTACGAGACGTAAGTTAGCTTCAGCCAATCTACGTTTTGCTTCTTCATCGCCATCTTCAATACGTTTAGCCAATTCCACTTCATTATCTGCTGATAATAGAGGAACACGACCGATTTCTTTCAAATACATACGAACAGGATCATTAATCTTGATTCCTGGTGGAAGAGCAAGATCATCGTCGAAATTAAATTCGCTATCAGAATTTTCACGATCTGTATTCGAACGCATCGTAATTTCTTCGTCGCCTTCATTGACAACCTCGATGCCCATATCACCTAATTGTTCGTAAAACTCATCAATTTGCTCGGAATCCTGGTCAAATGGAGCCAGTCTTTCCATAATATCTTTGTAATTCAGAGAGGATCTTTTTTTGCCGACCTCTATTAGTTGTTC
The DNA here is from genome assembly GCF_028736095.1 of Paenibacillus sp. KACC 21273. Taxonomy (NCBI): domain Bacteria; kingdom Bacillati; phylum Bacillota; class Bacilli; order Caryophanales; family Paenibacillaceae; genus Paenibacillus; species Paenibacillus sp. KACC 21273. The sequence goes on along the minus strand of NZ_CP117876.1, from coordinate 1,639,610 downwards.
TTTTACCTGGTCTAATGTTAATTCAGTTTCTAATTCAGTATGCTGATCGTTCGCCATCTTTCGACTCCCTCCTCCCTAGAACTATCCGTACAAGACAATTACTGTCTTTCTAGGGCGATAATCTCACTTGCAATTTGTGCAGCGCGTAAAAAATCACCTGATTTTTCAACGCGTAGCATTTCTTCTCTTTTTTGCTCTAATTGTTTCTGTTGTGGAAACTTTTTGATCTGTTGAATACAGTCTTGCAAAACCTGCGTACTGTCACCATGAGGTGTATCCATCATCAGGATTGAAGTCGCTGTTTTTTCTAACCGATCATCCTGAAGCGACGAAATAAATCGGCTTACATCGGGTGGCTTACCTTGTGCATAATAAGCATAAATATAGGAAGCAATCGCAGCATGATCAGCAATATTAAAAGCATCTCCCAAATGTTCTGATACATAAGTTGCTGCTTCAGCATCTTGTAGCATCATCGCAATCAGACGACGCTCTGCCGCATGATAAGCCGGTAACAGAGTAGGCGTGCCCTGAGCTTTTCTTGAGTTACTGCCTGTAGAACTACGATTTCCATTTTGTCCTTGCGGACGAGTCCTATTCAGGGTTTGGCGCATTAAGTTACAATCTTGCTTAAGACTTTCAAGCGATACGCCTACCTCGGTAGATAACTCTCTAAGGTATACTTCTCGCTCTGTCGGTGAAGAAAGCTGAGCAATCACTTTTAATGCTTCTTGAGCATAGGACGCTTTGCCATCTTCTTCTAACAAGTTGTAATTTCGTTTTACATAAATAAGCCTGAATTTGGTTGTCGACACCGCTCCATCAATCACTTGGCTTGCAAAACGTTCCGCCCCATATGTTTTGATATACTCATCTGGATCAAGCCCATTTTGCAATAAAGCGATCTTGACGCGCATGCCTGCTTCTTCCAAAATAGGAATACTTTTGAGTGCTGCTGCTTGCCCGGCATTATCACCGTCATAGCAAATCACTACTTCTTCTGTGAGTGTTCTCATCAACGAAGCATGATTTTCAGTAAGCGCTGTGCCCATTGTCGCTACACTATGTTGTACCCCCGCATCCCATGATGCAATCACATCACCGAAACCTTCCATCAATACCAGTTGCCCTTGCTTGCGAATAGCTGACTTGGCAAGATTGAGATTATAGAGAGTTCGACTTTTGTTAAATAAACGACTCTCCGGTGAATTGAGATACTTGGGTTGCCCTTCTCCCAAGATTCTACCTGCAAATGCAATAATCCTGCCACTGCGGTTCATAATTGGAAACATGACTCGCCCGCGAAACCGATCTACATATCCAGAGCCATCTTGTTTGGAAGAAAGCAACCCGCCTTTTTCCATTTCTTTGAGATCAAAAGAGCGCTTTTCAAAAAATTGAACTAGCGTATCCCAACGATCAGGCGCATAGCCAATTTGAAATTGATCAATCAGCTTATCCCCGAATCCACGGGCACGTAAATATTCCATTGCTGGTTTGCCATGTTCCGTATTTTTCAAAAGGTAATGAAACAACTTCGCTGTCCATTCATGAGCTTGTAATAAACGCTCAAGTTCTTGATCACGAGGAGCCACGCCACCGCCTTTACCATCCTGGAAAGGAATATGTGACTCTTCTGCCATCAACTTCACAGCTTCTGGAAATGAAAGCCCGTCAATTTCCATTCTGAACTTGATCGCATTGCCACCTGCGCCACAACCATAACAATAAAAGATCTGTCGATCAGGTGTCACTGTAAACGAAGGCGTCTTTTCGGAATGAAATGGACAGAGGCCTTTCATATATTTCCCCTGTTTGGTCAAATGAACATATTTGCCTACCGTATCAACAATGTCATTGTGCTGAAGTACAGCTTCAATAACCTCGTCAGGAATACCACCATTATGTCCGGTGCTCATTGCTACCACCTTCATCTCTTTTCACACGATACATAATATTCGATAACTAGGAGTCGATCTCCTGCAAATTTGTTAAAAGTTTTGTTAATTGCATCTGAAAATTTTTCTTATCTTCTGTTGTTAAAGGCTTAGGACCCTTACCATACTTACCACTACGACGTGCTTTGGCTTGTGCATGACGACGTGCTAACAGAAATTCTATATTGTCTTTATCAAATTCCATTCCGCGAAAAGAAAGGATACGACATTGCTTGGCAAGTGCAATCGTCGCCAAACCATAATCTTGCGTAATCACAATATCTCCTGGACGTACATGATTCACAATATAGAGATCAGCACTCTGATCACTACGATCCACTTGCACCACAGATACGCCTTCTTCGGCATATATCTTATGATCAAAGGAAGACACCATCAATACAGGTGTATGAAACATTCGTGCAGTCTCAGCAATTTCTGCTTTGACAGGACAAGCATCTCCATCCACCACTATCGTACGCGGGTGGAATGGCTTGTTACTTTCCAATGTCCATCCCCCCTCTCATTGGGACTTCATGTGGAGCATACGTTCGTTTATAAAAGTAGAAAATACGGAACGACAAGACATAAATGCCGTCGTTCCGTATAGCTGTATTTAGTCGTTCATTTAAAGTTATATCCAGAGTGCACGTTGTCTTTCTTTTATTTAACCAGCTTCGAGAAGTCTGCATAACTACGAATATCTTGATCTACTGCTGCTAATAAAGCAAGACGATTTTCTCGTACTGCTTCATCTTCAGCCATAACCATCACCTGATCAAAAAAGGCAGTGATTGCTGGACGTAAAGAAGATAATAACGCTAATGCTTCTGCTGTACGATTCGCTGTTAGCAGTGTACGATACTCTGTTGTTGCAGCTTGCCATGAAGCGTATAATTCACGTTCTGCTGGCTCTACAAACAATGCAGGTTGTACAGCAACACCAGAAGATTTAGCTGCAAGATTAGATACACGTCCAAAAGACTCGATCGTCAACTTGAAGTCTGGCGTATGTTGAACTACTTTCATTAAATCATGACCACGAGCAACAACAGAACCAATATGATTAAATCCTGATGCGATCACTGCATCAACCACATCATAACGAAGATCTTCAGACAACAGTTTTTTTACACGAAGTCCGAAGAAGTCATATAGTTCTATACGTATTATATCGCAAGAACGTTTCATATTCCTTAAATTTTGATGAATATTTAACGCAATATCAAATAATTGCTCTAAAGTTAGTGATAATTGGTGCTCAAGTAAGATTTGCACGATTCCTGCTGCTTGACGACGAAGTGCATATGGATCTTGTGAACCGGTAGGAATAATACCGATCGAGAAACAACCTACAATCGTATCTAGCTTATCGGCAATACTGACAAGTGCTCCGGTTAATGATGCTGGAGAAGCTTCGCCTGCAAAACGTGGTTGATAATGTTCAAAGATCGCGCGCGATACTTCTTCACTTTCCCCAGCTTTGCGTGCATAATCTTCACCCATAACCCCTTGCAATTCAGGGAATTCATAGACCATTTGAGTAACCAGATCGAATTTACAAATATCTGCTGCCCGGCTAACAGCTGTTGCTTGCTCAGGCGTCACATGAAGTTGTAGCGCTAATTGATCTGCAATTTGACGAATGCGACGTACTTTATCGCCTACTGTTCCGATCTCTTCATGGAACACAATATTTTCTAACTTGGCAAGTGCTGTATCGATCTGTAACTTCTGATCTTCTTCATAAAAGAATTTAGCATCAGATAGACGAGCACGTAGTACTTTTTCATTTCCTTTAGCGATAATGTCTAGAGAGCGATTATCACCACTACGTACAGTCACAAAATAAGGCAACAATTGACCTGCTTCATCCAGCACAGGGAAATAACGTTGGTGTTCACGCATCGAAGTAATCAATACCTCTTGCGGAATATTCAAAAATGCAGGATCAAATGATCCGTACAATACAGTTGGTGTTTCTACAAGGAAAAGAACTTCTTCTAGCAAATCTTCTTTGACATCGATATGCCAATTTTTTTCACTGGCTAAATGAGCGATCTGTGCACTGATCATCGCTTCACGTTCTTCGATATCAGCAATAACATGTTGCTGGCGAAGAGCTTCCAAGTATAACGTCGGCTCAGCAATTTCAGTCTCGCTACCTAAGAAACGGTGACCACGTGTGATGCGTCCTGTGTGTACACCTGTAATTTCAAAGTCAATGATATCATGTCCCCATAGTGCAACGATCCATTTAATCGGACGTACAAATTTGAAATCATGAGTACCCCAACGCATATTTTTAGGGAAAGTCATCGTTGTAATGATATTGCGTAACGCTTCAGCTACAATACTTTCTGTGCTGATACCGATACTGCTTTTTTGAGCATAAATATATTCAACACCACTTAATTCACGGAATGTGAATGTTTCGGGATCTACGCCTTGACTACGTGCAAATCCAAGTGCTGCTTTACTCCAAGCGCCTGTCTCATCTTGAGCAATTTTGCGAGAAGGGCCTTTCACTTCTTCGTTGATATCTTCTTGCTTTTCAGCGACATCTTTGATCCAGACAGCAAGGCGACGCGGTGTTGCAAATGCTTTGGCTTCTCCATGAGTCAATCTGGAATCGTCCAACCATTTTACTGTTTTATCCAACAACTGATTCATCGCTGCACGTAAAAAGCGTGCCGGTACTTCTTCTAGTCCAATCTCAAGCAATATGTCTTTTGCCATGATTATGCATCTCCTTTCTTCAACATCGGGAAGCCTAACTTCTCACGCTCTTCTAGATACGTCGCTGCGACTTGACGTGCCAGGTTACGAACACGAGTCAGATATCCAGTACGTTCAGTTACACTGATCGCTCCGCGAGCATCTAATAAGTTGAATGTATGTGAACATTTCAATACATAATCATAAGCAGGGAATACCAAATTCTGATCCATCGCACGCTTCGCTTCTTGCTCATACGTACTGAACAGATTAAGCAACATCGCTACATCTGAAACTTCAAACGTATACGTAGAATGTTCTACTTCAGGTTGATGGAATACATCACCATACGTAATGCCATTTACCCATTCAAGATCAAATACATTTTCTTTATCTTGAATATACGAAGCCAGACGTTCCATACCATAAGTGATTTCGACAGCAACTGGATTTGTTTCAATACCACCAACTTGTTGGAAGTACGTAAATTGAGTAATTTCCATACCATCTAGCCATACTTCCCAACCTAGACCTGCACAGCCTAGTGATGGATTTTCCCAGTTATCTTCTACAAAACGGATATCATGGTCTAACGGATTGATGCCTAATTCTTTGAGACTATCCAGATACAATTCTTGAATATTATCCGGTGAAGGCTTGATAATCACTTGGAATTGATGATGCTGGTATAAACGGTTAGGATTCTCACCGTACCGACCATCTGAAGGACGACGGGAAGGTTCTACATACGCTACATTCCACGGCTCAGGTCCGATTGAACGTAGGAATGTCATCGGATTCATTGTTCCTGCACCTTTTTCAGTATCATAAGGCTGTACAATAATACAGTTCTGGGCTGCCCAGAAATTTTGCAGTGTCAAAATCATTTGCTGGAAATTCATTGACATTACTCCTTTATCTTCATAGTTAATTAATCGTTCCGCTGAATATGTATAATCTGCATCGCACGCAAAAAACTCCCGTTCCTACGCCTGATGTACAGACATAGGGACGAGAGTTGTATTCCCGCGGTTCCACCCTATTTGAAGACATTTGCATGTCATCCACTTTTCTATTCAGCTCATATGCTCGCGGATGCCATTGGGCACATGCTCGTCATCAGGCTCACACCATCCCTGACTCGCTATCTAAAGACGATTATCATCTGCTTACTAATCCGGTCAACGCATCATGCGTGTCGATAAGACACAAGTTATAACCTAGATCATATCTGACTTTACCCTATTCGTCAACATGGTTTTGAAGTGAAGTTTCATACTTATCCAATTGATCCAGAAAGCGGCGAGATTTTAATTTGAGCCCTAATTGGACTTCCATAAAAGCATCCATAATCTTTTTCAATTCTGCTTTGGTTGAATCTTTGACATCAATATTGCCTAGACGACGAATATCTAATCTTGAAAATAAACGCAGTAATTTGAGTGTTCCTGGCGAGATAGCAAACGCAGCTGGATCTTGACGACGTTCACGCTCTGACAGTATACCGCCCAAGCCCGGACTTAGAAAAAACTTACCTTCTGTTTCGCCTGAAAAAATACAAGCATCCACTTGAGGTGCATACCCAGTCGCTTGCAGAATTTTCATTTCAAAAAGAGTCGTTAGTACAACAGGATCTCGACCTTCCCCTAGAAAAGAAAGAAATGCTTTGAGCTGATCAAACCAAAAACGTCCTGTTTCATTTTCTTGCAGTGCTTTGTCGACCATCTCACATCCATATGCCGCATAAGCTGCTAAAAATACATCTTCACGTAACTTATGATTGGATTCGATAATCTCACCTTGATTCAGAGTACCTAGACCTGTTCCATTGCGAATAAAGGAATATTCACCATACGTAAACGGTTGTATCATTGCACCATGACGGCTTTTGGGCTTTTTGGCTCCCCGTACAAAAATACCAATCTTGCCATGTGTCTCTGTACACAAAGTAACAATTTTATTCCCTTCGCCATAATCCATGCTGCGGATGATAATCCCTTCCACCCTGTATAGCATGTCTCATCTCCCTATCTGATTATGAATATATTCCACTCCAAATTTAAAAGAAGCAGAGCATTAATTTCTATGCTCTGCTATCGTTAATCTGAATTACTGTTATCTTTATTTATTAAACATATTTACTTGCTTATTAAGCATTACGATGGAAACCAAGATCTTTCAATACGCTATCTTGATTACGCCAATCTTTTTTCACTTTTACCCATAGTTCTAAGAAAATCTTCGAACCGAGCAAATTCTGAATATCCATACGTGCTTGTCTACCAACTTCTTTCAATAATGCTCCCTGTTTACCGATAACGATTCCTTTTTGAGAATCACGTTCGACAAAGATCACTGCTGAAATATTTACTACACCGTTAGGTTCTACACTCATCGCTTCAATCGTTACAGCGATAGAGTGAGGAATTTCTTCGCGTGTTTGATTTAGAATTTTCTCACGAATCAATTCAGCACATACAAATTGCTCTGGATGATCTGTGATTTGATCGTCTGGATAGTATTGTGGTCCTTCTGGTAAATACTTACCAATTTGCTCCATCAATGTGTCTACGTTATTGCCTAACTTAGCAGAGATCGGAATAATTTCAGCAAATTCATGCAGTTTGCGATATTGGTCTATAATCGGCAACAACTGCTCTGGAACGACCTGATCAATTTTGTTGATTACTAGAAAAACAGGTGTTTTTACTTTTTTGAGATGCTCAATAATAAAGCGATCTCCGCCACCTAATCCTTCTGCTGCATCCACTAGAAAAAGAACAGCTTCGACTTCACTTAATGTGTTCAACGCCGTCTGGTTCATAAAGTCACCTAATTTAGACTGACGCTTATGCACCCCTGGTGTATCCAAAAATACGATTTGCTTATCGTCTCTTGTAAATACGCCATGAATCTTATTACGTGTAGTCTGTGGTTTGTCAGACATAATCGCTATCTTTTGTCCAATAACCTGATTCATTAACGTGGATTTCCCTACATTTGGTCTGCCGACAATCGCAACAAAACCTGATTTAAAATTCTTTTTCGACATATCATTCTCCGTTCCAAGAGTTACCATTCTGTATAACTCCTGTTCATATTTGTCATGCTGTTGATCATACAAGTCTGTGTATATAAAGTTCTCAACGATTCCGCTTATTTATTTTAAATTCCACGGTCCAAACGCATGTGGCAACAACTCGGAAATAGTGGTCATCCGCGTATCGCCCTTCATATTTCCAAGCAATATCGGCATATCAGGATGACACAATTCTACCATCACCTGACGGCACACACCACAAGGAGCAATCGGTTCATCGGTATCTCCAACTACAGCCATCATTTGAAAAGAACCAGGTTGTTGTCCTTGAGCAATCGCGCTGAACATCGCTGTACGTTCTGCACAATTACAAGGAGTATACCCTGCATTTTCAATATTACAACCGTGATGCACTTGTCCATTACGATCAAGCAATGCCGCACCGACAGCAAAGTTAGAGTAAGGTACATATGCTTTAGCGCGAGCAAGAATAGCTTCTTGTAATAATTGTGACGATTCCATTGTAATCCCCCTGAACATGTATCGTATTGATCGGTTCCATACACTGCCTATTCTTATATATTACACGATTTAGACGGTTACGCCCACTAATCTATACCGCATTCTATTATTCTTTGTGTAAAAAACGATAAAATCCCCTCCTGACTCTCCCATTCAAGTCATTAGAGGGGATTTTAGTGCTTTGTATAATCGTTCACTTTATAAACCACGATACAATCGGTTCTGCAAACACGATGATACCAATAACAATGGCAACAATAGATGAAATAAGAACGGCTCCTGCGGCGGCGTCTTTTGCTTTTTTGGCAAAAGGATGCCAATCAGGAGAGCTTAGGTCTACAGCAGCTTCAACACCGGTATTCATCAATTCCGCTCCGAGCACCATACCTATCGCTAGCGTTAGCAGCATCCAATCTACAGCAGATACATGACAGATGATTCCGGCGATAATGATAATACATGTAATCAATACATGAATACGAAAATTACGTTCTGTCCGAAAAGTGTCTGCAATTCCTTCTGCCGCAGAAAAAAATACGGCTCTCCACGTTCTTTTTTTCATCAGCGTGTCAATCCCGCTTGTTGTAATACCGCTTCTTGTTTACCCATCATTTCTGCTTCGGTTTCATCATCTTGATGATCATAACCTAATAAATGCAGAAATCCATGGACAAATAAAAAACCAAGTTCTCGTTCCACCGAATGCCCGTAATCTTCGCTCTGAGCAATCGCACGTGGAACTGAAATAATAATATCGCCTAGCATATCGCCTGGAAGTGGTGTGTCTTGTCCAGTCAATGCAGGATCATAGACAATATCTAATTCATCATCAAGCGATTCATGCATGGCAAAAGATAACACATCTGTTGGACGATCGATACCACGATACTCTTTGTTCAGCTCATGAATAGCTTCATCATCCACAAAAGTAAGAGCGACTTCACCATCATTCACTTGTTCTTGTTCTCCTGCTTTTTGCAGAATCAGTTCAAGTGTAGTGATTAGCTCATCTGTAATCTCATATTTATTTTGTTCATTTTCCCATGCAAGCTGTAAACTCATGCTTTATTCTCCTTCTGATCCGGCTTCTTGATGTCTTCCGGATATTCAATACGAGAGTGGAATATACCCATAACTGCTTCTTTAAGCGTTCTGGCAACCACATCTAGTTCTTTCATCGTTAGATCACATTCATTGAATTGATTATCATCGACACGACCTTTGATAATTTTCTCAATCATCGTCTCGACTTGCTCTACTGTAGGCTTGCTAAGTGAACGTACAGCGGCTTCTACACTATCTGCAATACCCACCACAGCAGCTTCTTTTGTCTGCGCTTTGGGCCCTGGATAACGGAAATCATTTTCGGTGAAATCAGGTTCGATCTCTTGCTCTTCCGCTAGCTTCAAAGCTTTGTGATAAAAGTAATGCAAAAACGTTGTTCCATGATGCTGTTCTGCAATATCACGAATCGGTTTGGGCAATTTATATTCTTTTTGCATTTCTACGCCATCACGAGCATGCGCAATAATAATTGATTTACTTAGCTTAGGATCTATACTATCATGCGGATTGCCAATATTGTTCTGATTTTCGATAAAATACCCAGGACGCTTGGTCTTTCCAATATCATGATAATACGAGCCTACCCGACATAACAATCCATCTGCACCAATCGCTTCAGCGGCGGCTTCAGACAGATTACCTACCATTACGCTATGGTGATAAGTTCCCGGTGTCTCAATTAATAATTTACGCAATAATGGATGGTTAGGGTTCGATAATTCTACCAATTTGAGAGCAGACAAAATTCCAAATGTCGTCTCAAAAAATGGCATTAATCCAAGTACCAGTACAGTCGTAATTAGTCCCCCAATACAAGCAAAACCAACAGCGTACATCATCGACATACGTGTCCATTCTCCATCATTGAGCAGTACTAAAGTTAACACTGCAATCGCCCCAAAAAAGCAACTCATAATTCCAGCTTTGAGAATAGTCGAGCGCTGGCTGGCGCGATGAATACATTGAATTGCTGTAAACGAAACAACCAGTGTAAAAAAGCCAAACTGATAATCAAATAATTCATGTTGACTCATATTCAAAATAATACTCGCCAAAATACTCATAATAATCGATGAAATATAAGCAAGCTGAACATCAAGCAACAATGTAATCAGCATCACAACAATCGCTGCTGGTACAAGGAAGCCAAAGTACGGTGAATTACCAATCTGCAAAATACGCACCAGATGGAGACAGATCACACCGATAACGAAAATAACAATCAACATCAACAATTGCGAATTGTTATAACTTCTACCTTGATGAATAGACTGACGCAGATACATGTACAGCCCTAAAGTGATCAAAAAGGCAAATAGCACTAATCCCAGTTGAGGCCAATAATTTACATCGTTTTTGAGCAGATCATTTTCATCCAATAAGGTATACATTTCCTGCGTGATTTTCTCACCTTTTGGGACAAGTACTTCACCTTGCTGAATATAAACTGTTGGTGTGTTCTCACGAGCTTCTACTTTCGCCGCTCGGGTCGCTTCTTCATCGTAGAACTTATTAGCGGTTAACGTAGCTCGAACAAGCTCCTGTACCACCTCACGAGCTGTACGGCTATTCAGTGAGCTTGTACTAACCAATTCAGCTACTTTGGCACGTGCAGACTGTGCATCTGTAATCTGATCGCTCATTAACCGAGACATAATCGATGTTGCCACTTGACGCATATCTTGTATTTCATCTGTAGATAAACGCGGAATTTTGAGAAACGTTTCTTCAGGAATACTGTACGTTTGCTCACCGATCGTTTTTTGCATTTCATCTAGCATTTTGTCTGAATATTTTCCTGCTTCACGGTTATTGCGAATAAAGTTAGCGATAGAGTTTTGCGCACGTTGCGGAATTTCTTCGCTATAAATCTGTGCTTTATCTGCATTGGTAATCTGATCATCTTGATTCAGAGACTCAATTCGATCTAACATTTGCGAAATAACCGTTTCTCTACGCATAGATACAATCGCGTATACGGATTCTACTTGTTCAGCAGCAGCTTCTTGCGCTTGGAGCGTAGATTTGTTATTCGGAATCTGCATCGGAGCGATAATATCACTATCGCTAACCGTTCCGACCTGAATATCAAAACGCTGTGGAAGCAGGTTAGGCGCCAGACTAACGTAAAGCACCACAAATAGCAGTACAAACATAGCGTAACGTGTCATCCGGCTATTTTTCCAACCCGCTATCATAGAATCAAGTAAATTACGTGTAGACGGTTTTTTGGAAGTCATACATACAGCCCTCTCACTTCTGAATATTCAAAATGTGCGGTTTCTGTTTTCTCCGCTGACCGCCGACTACTCCAGATTTTCTGAAGCTTTATCATAAGCGACAATAATTTTTTGTACTAATGAATGACGAACTACATCTTGTTGTTGAAAAATCACAAATCCAATTTCTTTGATTCCATCCAAAATCATTCGAGCTTCTACTAACCCTGACTTTTTACCACGTGGTAAATCGATCTGGGTCACGTCGCCTGTAATAACCATTTTGGAACCAAATCCTAAACGAGTTAAAAACATTTTCATTTGTTCTGCTGTACTATTTTGCGCTTCATCTAGAATAATAAAAGCATCATCCAGTGTACGTCCACGCATATAAGCAAGCGGAGCGATTTCAATCAAGCCACGCTCTAATGCTTTGGCGGTCTGTTCTGGCCCCATAACGTCGTAAAGAGCATCATATAACGGACGCAAATATGGATCGACTTTCTCCTGCAAATCGCCTGGTAAAAAACCTAAGCTTTCGCCTGCTTCAACAGCTGGACGAGTCAAAATAATTCGTTTGACTTTGCCCTCTTTGAGCGCAGCCACAGCGAGTACAACTGCTAAATACGTTTTACCTGTACCTGCGGGGCCAATCCCAAAAACAATATCTAATTTTTTGATCGTAGATACATAGTGCTTCTGACCGATCGTTTTGACACGAATCGGTTTACCACGATACGTCTGGGTAATTTCACCTTTATATAAGTCAAGCAGTTGGTCTGCTCTGAGCTCTTTGGCAAGTTCTATTGCATACAAAATATCACGCTCTGTAAGTACATATCCTTTACGAACCAGTTCTAATAATACTTCAAAAAGCTGAGTCATTTGCTCTACTGCTTGTGCAGGACCATGAATCGAAATCTCTGCTTCACGGCTACCAATTTTGGCATCCGTATCGCGTTCAATTAATTTTAAGAAGCTGTCCTGTGGTCCGAACAGGGACAATCCTTCTTCTGCATTTAGCAGGGGAATTCTGGTGCTTTGCGTTTGCTCTAACAAATAGCCTCAATCTCCTCATTTATAAAATAATATAAAACTGCTTTTGTGCACGTATACTACAAAACTTGAGTACAATCTCTTTACCCTCAACTTTACCATTGTATGGTTTGTCATGCAAAATTTTTTGCACATTATCTATCATTACCATACATCAATCAAAATAGAAACAAAATCACTACAGATTAAAAAGAAACCGATCTCCACTATAGAGATCGGCTAATAGCTAACTATTTTTTGTCTACTGCATATTTGCGATGATTAAAAGGACGTTTGGCACGAGGCTCGCCTAGAATTTCTGCCCAAATCACGCCTTTGCGAAGCTCCTCAGAGCCGATAGCATTTTTAGAAGTAGTCTCTGAATCTAACTCTTCGATTCTTACTCTACTGCCTGTATTCAAATGCATCGAACGGGCTTGAATATCTCTGTGCATTTCATCAAGACGTTTTTCTACTTCACTTTGATTGGAAATGACTTTTTGCGGTATATAAGGCTCTGATGAAGATAACGTTGATCTAGTCGCTGAATCTTCATAGCCGGGTGCATTCTCTGATGTATCTAACTCATCATAGCGTTGCCCTGCTTCATGATATCGACGCTGTACATCATCTAATGATTCCAGTTCAGCCGAGGTGCGCTCAGGTTCATTGAACCATTTTCTTTTGGTATCACCATTTCCGCCAAACGTTGGCATACCTGAAGGTTGCCCGCCTGACTTCTTTTTAGCTGAACGCGTTCTGACAAAAGAAAAGATAGCAAACGCAATAATGGCGACAAAATATAAATTACCCATAAGGAATTCAAACATCAATTATCGCACACCTTTATTTATTTGACTTATTATCCGGGCTACTGCCAGAATCTTCTGATTTACCGATTGAACCTCTCATTTGAGTGTCTGCTTCGATATTTTTGAAATTCATATAATCCATAACTCCAAGTTGACCTTGACGAAGAGCTTCTGCCATAGCGAGTGGTACATCGGATTCGGATTGAACTACACGTGCTCTCATCTCAACAACGCGCGCTTTCATCTCTTGTTCTTGAGCGACAGCCATCGCGCGTCTTTCTTCTGCTTTGGCTTGAGCGATACGTTTGTCTGCTTCTGCTTGTTCCGTCTGTAGCATAGCACCGATATTTTTACCTACATCGACATCTGCGATATCGATCGATAGAATTTCAAAAGCGGTTCCTGCATCCAGACCTTTTTGCAATACCGTACGAGAGATCATATCTGGATTCTCTAGTACTTGTTTGTGAGAATCACTAGAACCTACGGTAGTAACAATACCTTCACCTACACGAGCAATGATCGTCTCTTCACCTGCACCACCGACCAAGCGGTCGATATTCGCACGTACGGTTACACGAGCTTTAACTTTAACTTCGATACCGTTACGTGCCATAGCAGCAACGACAGGCGTTTCAATTACTTTAGGGTTAACACTCATTTGTACAGCTTGTAATACATCACGACCTGCAAGGTCAATCGCTGCTGCACGTTCAAATTCCAATGGAATCTCTGCACGTTGCGCCGCAATCAGTGCATTTACAACACGGTCTACATTACCACCTGCAAGATAATGACTTTCCAATTGGTTCATATCAAGTCCAAGACCAGCTTTGTGCGCTTTGATCTGTGGATTCACAATACGTGAAGGGGTTACACGACGTAGACGCATCGCTACAAGCGTAATAATACTTACACGTACACCGGAAGCTACTGCTGAGATCCAGAGCATAACCGGGAAGAAACTGAAAAATACACTTAAAATAATAATAGCGACCACAACGATAAAGAGTATACTCAATACGCTTGTACTCATTATTCACATCACACTCCAATTTTTATAGTTCAACCTGCTTACTTATTGCCTGTTCGATCGGATTCATTTGAAAATGTACTGCTAAATATGTAAACGAACATGACCCCTTTTGTCTACATATGTGAATATGAATCCATAATGAAGACGAAGCAATATCATTTGTACGTTATCAAGGTATGAATAATTTACAGAGGTAGTCATCCATACCTGACTTTATCCAACGTTATTCATTCTACCGGTATCCATTATTCTTTGATCAGATGAGCATCTAGAGAAGAAGGTTCTTCTACAATTTCTTCCACAATAATACGACTGCCATCGACTTGTTTCACTCGAATCGGACGATCATTTGCAATAAAATTACCCTGTGTCACTACGTCAATTCGTTCGCCTTCAATCATAACCGTACCTGATGGACGAAGAGGTGTTACACTGGTTCCTTCTTTGCCCAAAAATTGTTCTCTGGTTAAGCGAGACATAAAGCTTTGCTCTGAAGACAATTGTTCTTTGAGAATAAATCGATTCCAAACGCCTCGTTCTTTGAGCAGAATAGCAATCAGTGTTACGACTACAGCAGCCGAAACAAATGCGATACCTAGAGATAATAAAGCATCGCTTGTATCATATGCGGCTTTCACTACACCTGTTATCAGACTGGCTGAACCCAAAATACCCAATATCCCAAAGCTTGGAATAAACAACTCAAGCACCAGTAAAATAAGTCCTCCTAAAAAAAGTAACCATGTCGTTGAACCTGAAAATCCAGCGGCATAACTACCGAAGAAGTACAATGCAAATGCGACAATTCCAACAATACCCGGTATACCGAATCCCGGTATAATAATCTCTATTGCGATTCCAGCGATCCCGATAAACAATAACAGTGTTGTTACGATCGGGTTAGTTAGCACACGTGCGATATTTTCGCCTGCGCTTGGTTGTATTTGGACGATGTCTGCTGGTGAATGTCCCAACTCAGCTACAACAGCATTGGTAGAAGCCAGAATATCGTCTGCAAATCCTACTTTCAACGCTTCATTACTGGAAAGAGAAATAATCTGACCTTTTTCTTTGGTCTTGTTAATCTCTGGCATTGGGACTACCATATTCACATCTGTCATCCCATCTGCGATATCTGCATTCCGATTATGAAGCTGAGCAGCAGCTCTCATTTCACTTTTCCAATAAGCGACCTGCTTGGGATTATCAATCGGGTTGCCTTGACCATCAACGATAGCGGCTGCACCAATGGTACTTCCAGGTTGCATAAAAATCTTATCTGCATTCAATGCAATATAACTACCTGCTGATGCGGCTTTGTCTTGTACAAAAACAGCTACAGGAACATCACTATTACGTACCATCGCTCCAATATCACCCGCGGCTTGCAGTTCTCCACCAGGCGTATTCATTTCCAACACGATCCAAGATGCTTTCGCTTGCTTCGCTTCCTCAAATCCTCGTGCCAAAAACTTTTGTAATCCGCTTTCAATTTGACGATCAATTGGAATCACGTAAACTGAACCATCATTATTACTGGTGGCTGGTGCAGATGCGGCTTGCGTATTTTGCGGATAAATTCCTGCTACAACCAACATCGCCATAAGTGAGCCCAACAATAACAGAGTCAATCGACGCTTGATACGAACCATCTGGTCAAGCGATTGATTCATACGATCTTAGCCCCTTTCCGTTCAGATGTGTTTGTTTAATATCACAGCATAATATTAAACAATATACATATAAGCATAGTAAAAGGTAGTCTATACGTAATACGCATTTATAATGGTTACGTTTCAATTATATTCCTTTCTCCAAAAAAAAGTATAGAAAAAAGCACCTCATCTTATAAAAAATGAGGTGCTTTCACATATGTTTATTGCAGAAATTGTTGAACCGTTTGATTCACAACTTTTCCGTCTGCGCGACCTTTTACTTTAGGCATCAGGGCGCTCATCAGTTTTCCCATATCGGCTTTTGAAGAAGCACCGGTTTCCTGGATGGTCTGCTTTACAAGAACTTTAATTTCTTCTTCAGACAGCTGTGTGGGAAGGTACTCGGAAATAATCTCAATCTCCGCTTTAAGGTTGCTTGTCAGGTCATCACGACCTGCTTTTTCAAATTCTTGGAGGGCATCTTTGCGCTGTTTGATCTCACGACTAAGAATATCAAGCACTTCATTGTCGTCCAAGTCTCTTTTCAAATCTATTTCGAGATTTTTAATCGTTGAACGAACCATGCGTATGGTAGACAATTTGAATTTCGCCTTGTCTCTCATTGCTTGCTTCATATCTTCGTTTAATCGTTCGCTAAGATTCATGACGGGTAAATCCTCCTAAAACTTTCTTTTACGAGCAGCCTCAGATTTTTTCTTACGCTTAACGCTCGGCTTTTCATAATGTTTGCGTTTTTTCACCTCAGCCAGAACGCCATCTTTAGCGATGGAGCGTTTGAAGCGACGAAGTGCTGCATCAATTGTTTCGTTTTTGCGAACTTTCGTTTCAGACACTAGTTTTCCCTCCCTCCGACCAGACCGTCCAAGAACAATAACACGGTTTATCAACTTTCATTATAGGTGAAAGTTGAATGAAGTGTCAATATGATTGGCTAGTTTTGCCTGCAATTTTTTAATGTTCTATTATATACCCGTTTTATACAGTATTGGAACATCTTTTTTTATTATTCTTTTACACGCTATTTTTGCTTATGCGTGAGAGTTGGAAATGCCTGTTAAAGCACCTAGATTCGCTCCACCTAACAAATGATAATGCAGATGTTGCACTGCTTGTCCGCTATCCGGGCCACAGTTGTTGATTAGACGATATCCACTTGTATTTACACCTAGCTCTTTTGCTAACTCTATGGCTACTCCATGGATATGACCGATAACCGGTAAATCTTCTTGAGTCACTTCATTCATCGAATCGATATGCTTTTTGGGAATAAGCAATACATGCACAGGAGCAGCAGGTGTAATATCGTGAAATGCTAATATCTGCTCATCCTCATATACTTTTTTAGATGGAATCGTTCCTGCTACTATTTTGCAAAATAAACAATCTTCTTTGACGATCATAATAAGACTCCCTTCGCTAACCTTTTTGGTGTATCTTGCTTCCACGTACGTGTATGACTATCTAAATACTTTACATACGTTCTAACATCACTTTAGAACCGCTACCTGCTTGTTCCGCAGGTACAATAACTAATTTACGAGGCAATCTCATTCGTAATTCAGGAACATGACTGATGATCCCAACAGAAAGTTGATCATTATGAAGTTTTTCCAGTGAAGTCACTACTGTATCCAAAAGTTCGGGATCAAGTGTACCAAATCCTTCATCTAAGAAAAAGAACTGAAGAGGATACTGTCCACGTAATTGAATCTGAGCCGATAAAGCTAATGCTAATGATAACGAAGTTAAAAATGTTTCTCCACCTGACAATGAAGACACCGGGCGACGAATTCCCCCATTACCATTATCACAGATCACAAATCCTCCACCAGAATCCACTTCTAAAGAATACCGTTGCTTGGTCAAAAAGCGCAATCGCTCTGAAGCGGCTAGACTAACCTGCATTAATTGTTCTTCTGCAATGTATTCGACAAACGCATTACCACGCATACTAGCTTGTAATTTGGATAAATGCTTGGCTTCTTGTGCTAAGGTAACTCGTTGATTTTCTAACTCACGCCAGCGTACATGACGTTGTTCAAGGTCTTCACGATCACGAGTTGCTTTGGCACGTTGCTCTAAGGCGGACTCATCGGCTTGACGAGCTGCTGTATATTGTTGCTGGATCTGTGCCCATTCTTCTTCGCTCACACTTTGTCCATTTAATTTATGCTGTACTTCGCGCAAATGTACAGAAAGTTCATGCTGTTGTTCCCGATGAGATTGAATCTGCTGTCGATCCGCTTGAATCTGCTCTTCGGTCATTCGCGATTGGCTGACACTTTGTTCATTATCAAACGGAGAAGCTTGCAATGCTTGTTGCCACTTTTCAGCATGTTGATTAACTTGTTCCTGTAATGATTGTAGCGATTGCACAGCCAATTCTACTTGATGTGTAGCTGTCTGTTGATGTTGTAATGCTGTGCGCCACAAGTCTGTCGTCTGCTCTGCTTGCTGGCGTAATTGTTGCTGTTGCTGTTGCGTGTCTGTTAATAAATGCTGAGCTGATTGATCTCCTATCCACTCGGTCAGGCGATTTTTCTTTTCTTGTAAAAGCTGTTGATTCCCTTCTTGACGGGTCTGATCTTGAATACGCTGTTTGTCCAGTGTGTTGATATGGTCATAACCATTTTTGATAGCTTGCTCTCGCTCTTCGATATACGGAACACTTTTTTCTAATCCTTCACGAATCTTCTCAGCTTGTTCATCCATCTGCGCTAGAGCGGCAAATCGCTCACGTGCTGATTGTTCTGTCAAATGCGGTAACTTCTGTTGCCACTGTTGTAACAGTTGCTCTAACGACTGTGTAGCGGCTTGTAAACGAGTATGGGACTGCTCCACCAGTCGTCCAGATGATTGTTGCTCAGATTGAGCAGTTAATCGACGACCTGACCATTCTCGTTCATCTTGTCGCCATTGACGTAATTGTTGTTGTAGTGCTCTTGTTTGTTGCTCTAAATGCTGATTTTGAGCTTGCAAATTAGCAAATTGTGCTTGTAGCTCTATTTCAGACAAAACAGAGGCTTGATCGTTTGGAACAGATACCGACTCTTCATTATCTAACTGCCAATCCCATTCTTGCATATTGCTATCTAACTCGATTTGACGACCACGTACCTGTTGCTGTTGCATTTGAAGATGTTGCTTTATTTGTTTTAAAGTCTGAGTCTGTTGATCGATATTCTCAGATCCTTGTGTGGTAGAAACTGATTCGTCTGCTAAAGCGGAAAGATGATTGCTGATATGAGCAGGTTGTGGATGATGAATAGACCCACAGACAGAGCAAGGTTCTCCTTCTTGCAGTTCTGCCGCTAACATCATCGCTAATCGATTCGATTCTTCTTCTTTAGCTTGTTGTGCATGTTGTTCTTCCAGTTGTTCAACCGATTGCTCTGTTATTTGTAGATCATTTGCTAATTGCTGATGATCTTGATATAACGCAAAAATCTGTTGCTGTAATTGCTGTTCCTGCACCGATCGCTGTGCTTCTTGCTCGGTGATCTGTTGCCATGCTTGATTGGCTTGTTGTGCCGACTGATGATATCCATCATATTCTGTCTGTTGTTCTTGTAGACGAGTTCTTGCTGTATCTAGAGCAGACAACTGTTGTTGAGCTTCTTGCAACTCACGTCGATCCTGACTGCGTACTTCACAAGCTTTTAGCTGTTTATTTAACTCTTCTTGACGTTGTCTTGCTTTGTCTAACAACATCTGTTCACGCTGTACTTGATGGGATGCTTCTTCCAGTTGTTTTTGTGTAGCTTCCAATTGATTCTGAATCTGCTGTTGATCTTGTTCTAAAGCAGCACATTCTTTTTGCAATTGTAAAGCTTGCTGAAGTTGCTCTATCCGCTTTAACAGTGAAGGCTCTTGCTCTGTTAATTGTTGCTTCGCCTGCTGTTCATGCTCGGCAGCTACCAAGACAGCTCGATCGGCTTGCTCTAATTGTTGTTGCAGAACAGTTACACGTTGTTGTTCTTGGATAGCTTTGGTCTCATGGGTACGCCATGTATCTAATAACGGTAATAAATTCTGAGCAGATATTGCTTGTTCGATCTGCTTTTCTTTACTAACAATATCTGCTTCATGTTGTTGTAATTGATCTAATCGTTGTTGTAATCGTGCTTGTTCTTGCTGATATTCTCTAATCTTGCCCCATTGTTCTGTGCGAGCAGTCATATCTGCCAGTTCTTGACGACGTTGTTCTGCTTCTTGAATAGCCGTCTCTAACCGTTCTATAGCTGTCTGTAGCGCTTCGGCTGATGCTTCGCCTAGCCCTGTCTGTTCAGCGTACAATTTGCCCAGTACGTTGTCTGTTTCTTTGACACGTTGACTAAGCTTTTGCATTAAGCGATCGCCATACCGTTCCAGATGAAAAAGACGCTGTAACATCTGTCTGCGATCACTGCCTTTGAGTGATAAAAATTCAGCAAATTTACCTTGCGGTAGGACAACGGCACGTGTAAAATCATCCATTTTAAGCCCGATATAATCTTCTACACAACGCGTAACGTCTGCTAATTTGTCTGCAACTACGACGTCACCATCTTCACGCATTTCGATAAATCGGCTCATGGCGTTACTAACAGTGTGATCTCCTGTACGTTTGAATCGTCGCTCTACTCGATATCGCTGTGCGCCTTCAGCAGATAGTAATTCAAATGAAAAAGACACAAATAATGAATCCTCAGAATGATTCATTATGCCCTGCGTACCGTTGTAAGCTCGTTCTACTTTCCCGTATAACGCAAGTGTAATCGCATCTAATACTGTCGATTTCCCACTACCTGTAGGTCCAAAAATACCGAATAACCCTGTTTCACATAGTGCTTCAAAATCGATTTCTTGTTGCTCACGATAACTTTGTAAACCGGATAATTTGAGTGTGATTGGCTTCATGATGGCTGTTCCTCTCCGATTTCTTCTTCATCGATCAATTCCAAAAACAACTCTACTAATCGATCTTCAGGTGTTGCTCCACCTGTCTGACGTTCATAAAATTTACGGAACAATTCATGCACAGGCAATTGAGCCCGTTCAGCAAAAGATTGCTGTGCTTCTGTCTCAGGATATACAGGTCGAATATTGACAATCCCACTGTAGGCTTTGCGAATCGATTGAATATCCGACATTGATAATGCTTCTAATAGTGAAATTTCTAAATCGATAAAAGCATTACGATCTCTACCTTCTTCTAACCATTGATGAACTTCAGTCAGACCGCCTTTGGCTTTCCAGCGCACGAGAGGACGACCACAAGTTAAAAAGATTTCTTCGATCTGTGGAACCCCTCCAGGAGCTACATCTAGCATGGTAACAGATTTGGCTTGCCCTGCTTCAGAAAAACTATACGCCAGCGGAGAACCACTATAGCGGATAATCCCTTCTCCTTTGACAGCTTGAGCGCGGTGTAGATGACCTAATGCTGTATATTGAGCGCCTGTGTAGAGCGCAGACGGATCTACTGTATAAGCGCCTCCTACTTGAATAGGGCGCTCTGAATCTGATTCTACGCCGCCTAGTGCATAGATATGACTTATAGCTAGGTTAACGGTGTCCGATCGGAAATCAGTCGCTAACTGTCTCATCAACATGCCTACCCGTTCACTATATGCACGACGAATCAGATCTTCATCATTTTCGACTGTTAATAGTTCGTTCAGTCTAGCTTCAGATGGGTATGGCAATGCGGCTATAATCGCTGTCTCTGATGTTCTAGGGACAGGAATTGTTAAAGCACTTGCAGCGGGCGTCCCCAGTAAATAAATCCCTCTTCCTTTGACTAAAGGAGTGGCTGAAGCTATTCGATCAGGTTGATCATGATTCCCTGCAATCACTGCAAGCGGACGACCGTTCGCGGTCAATCTTGCAGCAGCTTCATAAAATAATTGTTCTGCCGCAGCAGGTGGATTAACAGAATCATATACGTCGCCTGCCATCAGAATCAGATCTGCTTGTTGATCATCTGCAATCTGAACCAATTCATCGACAAAAGCGATTTGTTCTTCAAGGCGACTTCTGCCTTCTAACGTACGACCAAAATGCCAGTCTGCTGTATGTAAAATACGCATAGCTTTCTCCTTTTTACATGATCATTTATTTTAAATAAATACAGATAAAAGGAGGTTTGCGACCAGAAAGTTCTAGCTTTATTGAAGACTAGACCTTCTGGTAACAAACCACCTTATGATTTAAATCTCTACCGCTTCGTTACGATCAAAGAAATAAAGCCATAATTGATCTACTTTCCAATTCAATGAATCTTGAATAGCTTGAGCATACAATTGAAGTTGAATACGATAACGCTCTTTGAGCGCTTCTACGCCTCCGTGGCTATCCAATATACGATCGGTTTTGTAATCAACAATAATCCATTGATCATTTATACGGAAAATACAATCTACAATCCCTTGCGATAAAATCTTGTCACCTGCATCATTGATTGGAATACCATAACTAAATGCCAGTTCTCGTCTAATCTCGGTAGCTTGTAACATTTGTTGACCTAAAGGTGTAGCAAAAAAAGCAACAATCTCGTCTGCATGTACACTATCAGCTTGATCCTGACGCAAAATTTGCCGCTGAACTAGATCAGCTTTGGTCTGTTCTACGATTGTAAGATCGATATGCCCTTGATCTAAAGGAACTCGTTGCATCACTGTATGATACGCTGTTCCTCGCTCTGCTCCGCTCAATCCACGCTGTTCCATAAATTTAGGACGTTGCAATTGAAGTGTGCTTCCAGCTACTGACTCGCTCATATCAGTCGATGCGGTAGCTGAATAATCAGAAGAAAGATCAGATTCTACAGCAGGAGATATTTGCTCTACTGATTGTGTCTGATACTCTGCTTGATTTTCCAGAAGAATACCTGCGCGCTGTAAAATAGTACTCATCAAAAATGGATTAGCACCTGACGTTTCTGTTGTCTCTATGGACGATGGATCATGTGGTTGATCTGTATACCGTCCAATAGTAACACGTTGATCCAGAGATTCATGTATTCCATCAACCGATGGAGATTCTTCTGACACTAATTGTCGCTTGATTTCACTGATTGTTGTTTTGGCAGCAATATGAGTAGACAATTCATAAGGATATTGCCAGCTCAGTCTTTGTTCCACATCATCAGCTTGTCCCTGCGCATGACTATCTTCAATTGCTTGATCATTTTCAACAACTGTTACAGGTTGTACCTGCTCACCATCTGCTATTTGTTGCAAAGCTATCCACTTGGGATCATGCTCACGCAAAGCAGTAATAGATTGCTCGGTATCTTCTGTTTTGGATTGTAATTGACGACTATCTAGAATCGTAATACTCCATGGAGTAGGATCATCTGCTAAGCAGGCAGAGTAAGGCCCTGCAGCAATTTCATTGCGCTCACGGAATATAGAAGCCGCACGATGACGCATTAATGCTGGCCCTACCCAATCAAGATAGGTACGACTTTTGGCTAGTACATAATCAGGCAATTGCATATAATCGGAGTTCTGAACCTGACTCCATGCTGAGATTTTTTTGTCGATATCTTTGACCGTTCCAATCATAATCAGCTTATCCCGCGGACGAGTCAAAGCAACATACAATACACGCATTTCCTCTGCTAACAATTCAGTTGCAGTACGACGACGAATCGCTAAGTTCGGCAATGTTGGATAGCTGACACGTGTATCTTCATCGACAAATTTAGGCCCAAATCCTAATTCTTTATGCATCAAAAAAGAAGTATTCAAATCTTGCATATTGAACATTTTGGACATACCTGCTAGAAACACGACTGGAAACTCTAAACCTTTACTTTTATGAATCGTCATAATCCGAATCGCATTTTCTTGTCCATCGACAGAAGCTGTAGCCCCTAGATCACCATCTGTATCTTGCAAACGACGAATAAAGCGCATAAAGCGAAACAATCCTCGCGAAGAAGTAGATACTTCAAATTTACGAGCACGATCATATAAGATTCGTAAATGATGTTGACGTTGTAACCCTCCCGGCAATCCAGCTAACCAGTCTAGATAACCAGTATCACGGTAAATACGCCAGATTAGATCGCCTAATTCACCTTCACGTGCTGCTAATCGCCATTGATCAAGTTGTTGAAGAAAATGAAGTAATTTGTAACTCCATTCCTCTGGTTGTTCTCGCATATGTTCAGCTGCTAACATCATCGCTTGATAATACGAAGTGTCTTTGCCAAATAACCGAATCGTTGCCAGTTGATCTTCATTTAAACCAACAATCGGTGAACGTAGAACAGAAGCCAGTGGAATATCTTGTTGCGGATTATCAATGACAGCTAATAATGATAATATAATTTTTACTTCAACCGCTTCAAAAAATCCTTGATTCAGTTCACTATAAGCAGGTATACCTTCACGTTGTAGTTCTTCTAGTATCAGTGGTGCCCATGCTGCTGTAGAGCGTAGCAAAATCACCATATCTCGATATTCTGCCGGACGTAATCCATCGACTGACTTATCGTAAATAAGTAATGGCTTGCCGTCTGGCTCTACCATCTCGCGTACTCTTACAGCAATCGCTTGTGCTTCTAAGCGAGCAGATTCCATTTCGGAAGCTTCATTTATATATCCATCGATATCACTGCTATCCTCTGCATTATTGTAATCAGAACTTGCCCCACTGCCTGCACGATCAATAATCCAGCATTCCGGTGAATATGCAGATTCATCGCCAGGTGGATAAGTTGCACCTGCTACTAATTCTGCTCGTTCATCATATTCAATTTCGGCAACTGTTTTATTCATAATCTGTCTAAAAATCATATTAACAGCATCGACCACTTGATGACGACTACGGAAATTACGAGATAGATCGATCCGTCGTCCTTCTCCTTGCCAATCATCTTGATACTTTTCATATTTATCTAAGAACAGACCTGGTTCTGCCAAGCGAAAGCGATAAATACTTTGCTTCACATCACCAACCATAAAGCGATTACCGACCGTATCCCGTGAAATAAGCTGTACTAACTCTTCCTGTACAGAATTGGTATCTTGATATTCATCCAGCATAACCTGATCAAATCGTTCCCGATATTCCAGAGCCACTTGCGAAGGAATCACATGTTCAGGTGTAGAATCGGGATGACGCAATATATGAAGAGCATAATGTTCTAGATCCGCAAAATCTACCCAGCCTTTACGCTGTTTTTCCTGTTGATATTTTTGACTAAAACGAATCACAAGTTCTGTTAATTCTTTCATTAGTGGAAAAGTTTCACGTAGTTCTTGTGCAAATTCATCCGGTGTTCTGCCAAAAAATAGACTTTTGATCTCAGCTAACGATTTTTTCGCATTTTCACGCAATTGTTTTACTGTTTCTTGTAATTGCGGATCGATTCCGTCTTTGCGTACCGCTTTTAATTTACCAAAAGCAGCACTTTGGAAAACGGTATATAACTGTTCCCATGGCTGAATACTCATCGCAGACTGCAAATGATGAATCACTTCTAAATCGTCTCGCAAACTATCTGCGTAAGCTAAAGGGCCGCCCGGCAATAATGCTGTATCTATCGCCTGATGCAGTACAGCTTCAATGCCCTGTAACGTCAAAGCGATATCTGTCATAATATTCTGAACCCATGACGTATTCTGCAACGAAGAACCATCTGTCACATTAAATTCTGCTGCTGTACGTTCTAACCAGTATTCAGGCCATGGATGACTACGCGCAAAATGATAAAGACGCTCCACCAAAACTAAAGCAGCATCATCGCTACGCTCACCGCCGAACCAATTCATTAAGCGATAAAATTGCTTATTATCCCGCTCTTCTTCCTCGGTATATTTCTCTTCAAATAATTCTTCCAACAATTCTTCACGCAAAATATCACATTCGTTCGCAGTAGCAATACGAAAACCAGGATCAAGCGGAATCATCGAATAATAACGCTGAATAATTTCTAAGCAAAAAGAATGCAATGTCGTAATCGATGCTTGGCTTAACAAAGCCAATTGTTGACGCAAATGATCATCTTCTGGACGACGCAATACTTCTTTATCGAGAGCAGCCCGTATCCGTTGTCTCATCTCGGTAGCCGCTGCTTTGGTAAATGTAGCTACTAACATCCGATCTACATCCATTGGCTGAATAGGATCAGTCACTTGACGAATAATACGTTCAACCAGAACTGCTGTTTTACCAGAACCTGCCGCTGCTGCTACTAGCATATTGCCACCATCTAAAGAGATTGCTTTCCATTGATCATCTGTCCACGTACTATGTTCTGGCTTCGGTATCTCCTGTCTATGGGACAATACTTGATCATTGTCTGCCAATAGATCATCCATATATTCATTGTTATCGTTATCGATCATGAAGGTGAGTCTCCTTTCTGGTAGTCATGGCGGTTTTGCAACAATTCCCATGTTTCATTTTTGCCCGGTTTTTGCAGTGATTTATATTGGTTTTCTTTTAAAGATTCATCAAATTGACAGACTGATTTGTAATCACAGTAATCACATGCTTTTTCCTGTTCTATACGATAAGGAGTAATCTGTGTAGTTCCATCTGTGATTTGGGTGCCGATTTCCTGTGCCGTCTGACGTACATTACGCAGTAATTCTTGCCATTGATCCACTGTTGCAACCGCAGAACTGCTATAGAATCCTCCATCTGCTTTGACTGCTACAGGTAAAATAGCAGAATATCCTTTATCCAGTTCATTGTCCATTTTGCCAATTACATCACGATCAGCTAGCAATAATCCTTTCATTTTGAAACGCTTCAGCATTTCTTGCTCCGATTGTTCCATACTCAGTCCATTACCTGCTTGTAGCATAGGATTATGCACATGGAAATACAGTGCGCCGGCAGGCTGTGCTGATTGACCTAATTGTTCTTCTGCATGAGTTAATAGCACATCTAGATACGTCAGCATCTGCAAAGCGAGTCCGTAATACACTTCATGCAATTTGAGATCAGTCTGGCTAGACTTGTAATCGATAATCCGTAGCAATAAAGTATTATCACCTTCCGCTACATCTACCCGATCAATTCGTCCTACAATTTCCATCGTACATCCATTTTCTAGTGTAAAACGAAGGGGTGGCCATTCTCCATTAGGTCCAAATGCAAGTTCTAAATAGAGCGGCTCAAAATCTCCACGACGTGCTTGCTCTCCTAACATCACAGAAGCACGACTTACAATCTCACGCAATTTACGTGAAATATAATTGTAGCGCTTGGAACTGGAAAGAATCTGTCCTTGCAGACGTGGAATATGCTTATCGACGGCTTCATACGCAATCTCTACACATTCTTCACGAGTCAATTGCCCCCATGCGCGTCCTTGCTCTTTGAGCATCGTAGCAAGATCGGTTAATGAAGCATGAAACAATTGACCGATATCCGGTGCTTTCAGGCGATATTCTTGACGCTCTCGCAATCTCAAGCCACGCGAAGCAAAGTGAGCAAAAGGACAAGATACAAATTGTTCCATTCCAGATACACTGGTACGTAACGTCTGTCCGTATAAATGTCGACTGGTATCACTATCTAACAAATCACCTGTATTTTTATAAAATAAAGACTGTACTAACATACTGACCTGTGGTCTCCATGCTTCATGTGTGGTGTACCAATTCAATACATGCCACCATGTGTTTGCAATCGTTGTTCCGCGACTCCACTCTCGTAGCTGGGCTATCAAATGCGGTAACGTTGTTGTAGCAGTGCTTACATATTGCAAAGATGCTATATGGTCAGACTGAGCCGATAATGGAGAGACCACCGATTGATGTTGTAAAAAAGGAAATAACTTATGCACATTCGTAATCACTTCAGAAGGCAAAAGTCCTTTATCTTCATCATCTGTTAACGCATAACTAAGCCATAACTTAGAACTTGCCACTGTTAGCGCATGATAAATCAAAAATTGCTCATTTAACAACAATCGTTTACTACCCGGAGATAATTCTAATCCGCCTTCTAACATATTGGTTCGTTCCGGTTCACTTAGAATACCACTGTCTGGAAAAAGGGAAGGCACGATGCCTTCATTCATACCTAATACAAATCCATATTTAATATCCATAGGGCGGGTACGATCCATAGAACCGATTAACACCTGATCGATCGCTGGTGGTACAATCCCTAATCGAATACCGCTGAGTCCTGTTTCCAGTAAGCCTGCAAAAGTTCCCAGATCGATCTGATCTTCTGCCATAATATCAACCATTTGATCCAACAAATCAATAATTTCGCCATAAATCTGAATATGTTCACGAGCACGTAAAGGATTACCTTGTGCCGTAGCATGTGTACTCATTTTTTCCAAATGCAATGCAATATTGCAATCTTCTAATAACTGATAAAGAGCGATACACATTTCTTTGGCGTGCTTCGCTTTTTTGATTCTTTTTTCAAAACGGTACAACGGATCGATTACAAGCTGACGGGCTTGTTGCATACGCTGTCCTTCTACTAATTCACGTTCACTGATCTCTTTGACATCATCACCAGCTTCTAGTGAAAGACTAGGGATGCCTTTCCACGGGTGTCCATCTGTCCAGCGTGATCCATGAATCCCAGAAGCCAGTACTACATTTTCCAGACGGTCTATATCTTCTGTTGTTACACGTCCATCATCTGGAAGCAACAACCCGGTTTTGATACAACGGAACACATCTTCATATCGCCAGAAATATTGCACAATATCCAACGCTGAACGTATAAACTCTGCTAATGGATGTTGCAATATACTACGCTTCTGATCTAGAAAATAAGGAATCTCATAATCTTGCAGTAACGGTGCAATAATATGTTCGTAATCAGACAACTGACGGACAAATACACCCATCTCTTGCCAGCGTGCACCTTCTTCACGAGCAAGCCGGATCATTTCCCGAATAGCACTTTCTACTTCTGAACGACGATCAGGTGCAGCATACGTATAAATATCCTGACGTTCACCAGCTTGCTTAATATAAGGTGCTTGTTGCCAGCGATGAGAAGAACGATACGCATTTTCTAAGTGAGCTAACTGCGGACTAGATTGAAACCGAACTGGGATATCCACAGGGTTCTCTGAAAGATTCTCAACATCTATCGTAAAAGACTCATCAATAGCGTTAGCATACTGCTTTAATTTGATATAGGTAGTAGCTGTCTGGTGAAAAAGCTCCAATTCATGAGGAGGTTCACCATCATAAGGACGATCTAATGTTAAAGCAATCGTCACTGAATTGGCTTTTTGCAATAATGCTGCAATCACATCATATTCTTGTGGGGTAAAGCTATGAAATCCATCGATCCAAATATCAATATTATGAAGCACCTGTGATTCTGGAATCGCTAAAGCAAGATCAGTTAGTGTATTTTCTCCATCGACATATAATCCTTGCAAATCCTGTTCAAAGTCTTGATAAATACGTTGTAAATCATGCAATTTATCAATTAATAAAGGAGAACGAGCTGATGTTGATAATCGTTCACTATATTCAGTTAATTGCTCTAACGTAATTGTATGACGCTTAAATTCATTATATAATTCGCTTAATTTGCCGATAAAACCAAATTGATCGCTAGATGTGCCGAACATCCGCAATTGCGATTGGTGTCGCTGAATGAGTCGATAAAGAAGCATTTTTTTACCTTCTTCACCAATCGGTGTTTTGGCACTTCCTCCAACATCTTGTAGCACCCAATTAGCTAGACGGCGAAAACCATACGTTTGTACACGTACATTTCCTTTGGATTGATGAGAACGAACAAGTGCATATTGGGCTTGAAAAGAACCCTGTTCAGGAACCAGTAGCAAGATAGGCGATCCATCAGGTTGTTGTGTAATATTATCAATGATTCGCTTAGTGATGGTGGTCGTTTTGCCACTTCCAGAGCGACCTAATAAAAAATGCAATGGCATATGAGTTCACCCTTATTTATTATATTATAGTCTTCACGATGCATAAAAATTGTTCTATTAGAGCGGTGCAATCGATGTTGACGTCGCGAAAACTCCTTTTTGTAGAACGCCGCACTTGGAAACTGCTAACCCGATAAGTAGCGAATATGTGTTCTATTTTATTATAAAAAAAGAATAGCCATCTGACAATGACTATTCGGCGTTGCTCTTGTTCGGATGTAGTTCTAACTCATAACGCTGACAGGCAATTTCAAACACATCATCATACGTAAACAGTATAAAATGACGCAGTTCCTTTAGCTCTTGCTTCTGCTGCGCTCGTTCCAAAAGTGGAGACTGACGATATTCCAACCAGTTCGACTTAATGTCCGATTGCCCTGGCGGTAGCTGATCACTATACAAATCGAGTTCTACCATATTAAAGTAGAACACCCCTTCAAAGCGAAGCGTGTACATGACAAAATCGTCTGACTCGCTTTTACTTGCTAGCGCACCATTAAACTCACCTGCTAACGTCACCCTTCTGCGACCCAGCCCATAGTAAAGCTTATCCACATAGATCGCATCACGTCCATACAGATAACCGAGTGGCGTGATCACCGCTTCAATTTCACTTTTTTGCTCTGACAATGCAATCCCTCTTTCATGATCGATTTTATATTTATACATGATCTTTGTGAATATGGATGTTGTACTTAAAATAAATGATTAATTATATATTTCAAAGCATATACAGTCTACTGTTTATTGTACTACAGAGACCCTAGATCAACAGCTAACATGTAAGAGGTAGCTTTAACATTCCAGAATCACGAATAGATTATTCAAGTCATCTAGCAATTTTATAAACACTCTATTAAAATTACGATTTAAAACATTTTACTACGTACTTCAAAGATAGCGAATTTCAAATAATGTCCTTCGTCCACGCCCAAAATTTGCGGGTGATCTTTACCTGCTGCACGCCATTCAATTAGACGTAATACTTTGCCAGCATCTTTAGCTGCATCTTGAATCGTTTCCAAAAATAGATCAGGACGCATATGATAAGAACAACTAGCTGTCACTAGATATCCACCTTCATTGACTAATTTCATGCCGTGTAAATTGATATCTTTGTATCCACGAACAGCACCTGCTACAGCACTTTTCGTTTTGGCAAAAGCAGGTGGATCCAAAATAACTACATCCCAAGAACGTCCACCCGCAGCAGTCATCGGTTTGGATGTATCTTGTTTGCTCTCTGCACTACTACGTAATTGACGCTCATCTAAGCCTTTGGCATTACGGCGCAAATAATCAAAAGCATCATCCACTACAAATTCAACACGATCTTCAAATCCATTTAAGCGTACATTTTCTTTTGCACTTTCGATCGCATGTGCAGAAATATCAAGACAAGTTACTTTTTTAGCTCCATAATGACACGCATGTAGCGTAAAGCTTCCGGTATGTGAAAAGCACTCTAGCACATTTGCTCCATCCCAGTAAGGGAAATCTACAATTTTACCATTGCGATTCACAGGCTTATGCGTTACATGTCCATCTATTTCTACTTCAGCCAATTCGATTCCGCTACGATCACCCCAGCCAAGCATCAAAGGAGCAATCGAAGCACGATTTTCACGCTGATCAAAAAAATATCCTGTTTTCTGACCTTCGACAATATCGACTTCGATCAATAGACCATTTTCGGTAACGGTCACATGACGAGGACATTCTCCGTACAACACACCTGTTACTTCTTCTAATCCTTCTAATTTACGTACAGACACATCGCTACGCTCATAAATACCAAGCGGCTGCATCACTTGTACCAATGCATCAATAATATGTTGACGACAAGCATCCATGCCTAACGTCAATAATTGTACAACCAATACTTCGCCAAACCGATCAACAATCAATCCCGGTAGAAAATCAGCTTCTCCATAGACCAAACGATACGCATTTTCAGTAGGCAAAAAACGATTACGATGTTTAAGACAACGTGTAAATCGCTCTACAAAAAAAGCAGTATCCATTTCTTCTAAAGGTTGGTACGATACAACCCGTACAGTGATCTGCGAAGCAGGATTATAATATCCTGTAGCTAAAAAACGCTTCTGATGAGTCAGTACACTAACCAATTGCCCGGGAATAGGATCTCCTTCAACCGAAGCAATCTCATTTTGAAAAACCCATGGATGAGCTTGTTCTAATCTTTTTTTACGTTTGGGCTGCAATATCACGCTTGCCAATAGTGTTCCACTCCTTTTTTGTTTTCCTGCTAATCATTTATAATCGTTACCCTTTGTTAGCGTTCATTTCGCCAGTTTCATACATAATACATGCCAATGCTGTCATTGCCGCTGTCTCGGTACGCAAGATACGTCGTCCTAGCCCTGTAACGATAGCGCCGCTCGCCTCTGCCGCTTCTACTTCTTGTTCACTAAATCCACCTTCAGGTCCTACGACAATCATCACACGTATCGCTTTGGCTGCAGTCGTTTCTTTGGTTAGCAGTAACGATTCAGCAAAAGGTTGAACAACATCTCGAAGCTGATGCCCATTTTCTTTTTCATAACAAAAACAGATCAAATCATAATCTGCAAACTGCTTCAATAATTGCTTCCACGATACAGGTGAATCGACCTGCGGTACACGACTCCGATGACTTTGTTCTGCGGCTTCTTTAGCTATTTTGCTCCAGCGTTGAATCCGTTTCACTTCTTTACGCTCATCATATTGGACAACAGTACGTTCAGATAAAAACGGCAGAAAAGAAGATGCACCGATTTCTGTACATTTCTGAATAACACTTTCCATTTTATCGGCTTTGGGCAGACTTTGAGCAACTGTCACAAATACGACCGGTTCTCCATGTTGCTCTAATCGTTCTACGATCGACGCAGTCACTACGCCTTCGGCAAGTTCTGTAATTTCAACCAATACATCTAAAGATTGACCGTTACAAGCAATCACTTGATCGCCTATACGGGATCGCATCACTCGACTAATATGACGCGCATCTTCACCAGTAATACGCACTTCTTGCTCGTCAAACTGGTCTGCGGGTACAAAATATCGCTGCATACTTCATCCACTTTCTATGTGCATTTGATAACGTGCTAACTCAAGTTAATATCATACAACTTTTAAAGGGACAGGGCTAGGTGTAATGTATCGTTCACCTGCTTCTGTCCCTTAGATTCAGTTAATTTTTAGTTCGATCTGTACTGCATTTATCCACCAAAAATGATTTTAGCAAAAGTATAAAAACTAGTAGCTAAATAACCTGCAAGATTGTACAAAGGTTGAATCGTAACCTCACGCAATGGCTGTATAAATACAAGTAATAAAAATAATAACATTGCCCATTGCTCTACTTGTTGCAATTTAGCACTAGCACGTCTCGGTAACCAATCACTCAAAATTCTATAACCATCCAAAGGTGGTAAAGGAATTAAATTAAATACGAATAAGAAACAGTTCATAGTTACCATATAATATACAAAAGTACCAATAGCAGCATCAATTCTATTATTCGCAAAAGAACCAATAATACCAAAATAATTTAAAGCATAATAAATAATAATAGTGAAAAGTGCTAAAACTAAATTACTAATAGGACCTACAGCAGAAACTATGATTCCCATTAATCTTGGATTTTTAAAGTTCTCACGAGTCACTGGCACAGGCTTTGCCCAACCAAAACCTGCAATTAGCAATAAAATAAGTCCAAATATATCCATATGAACTGCTGGATTCAAACTCACGCGTCCAAGCAAACGAGCTGTAGGATCACCTAGTTTATTTGCAAAATAAGCATGCGAAAATTCATGTACTGTAAATCCAATAACTATTGCTAAAACATAAAAAGGTAATTCATTTAATCTTACAAATAACAATTCATTCAAAAAATCCATTCCTTACCTCTTTCTCGCAACAAAGGCAATCCAATCTTCATCCCGATGTGCGCCTTCGATAATAAATCCGGCAGCTTCTAGAGCTTCACGAACAACATCTTCTTTATTTTTATAAATGCCTGATGCGATATATACACCATCCGGTGTTAGTGCTTCATATACATCTTCAATAAATAACAAAATAATTTCTGCTAAAATATTAGCAACTACCACTTGCACTGGTAACGTTACATTCAGCTTGGTTGTTGCATCTGCTTTGAGCACAGATAACAGATCACTTTCAAAGACAGTGATCTCTTGTTCCAATCCATTCAAATGCGTGTTTTCTTTGGCACTGGATACAGCTACCGGATCAAGGTCAAGCGCAAGCACGCTTTTAGCTCCTAATTTAATCGCTCCAATCGCCAAGATACCCGATCCTGTACCTACATCAATGACTTCTTCTCCACCTTTAATCACCGTTTCGAGTGTACGTAAGCAAAGAGATGTTGTAGGATGTGTCCCTGTACCAAACGCCATTCCCGGATCTAATTCAATAATCTTTTCGATATCGCTCTCAGGTGTATAATCTTCCCATGTCGGCTTGATCGTTAGACGCTCAGAGACACGAATCGGTTTGAAATATTGTTTCCACGCATTCGCCCAATCTTCTTCGTCAACCGTTTTGAACGACATCTCTGCTGTACCGACTTCAATATCGAATTCATGAAGTTGTGCTATACGTGCACGTACTTCTTCCATCAGAATATTCATATCAGTTTCTTCTGCAAAATAACCTTGTACCACTGCTAATCCTTCAGGAATATCATTAAGCGGAAGTTCGTACCATTGTCCATATGAAGTATCGCGCGGTTTGTTCAATGTACCTGATTCTTCAATCGCTACACCACCAGCTCCAGCTTCATGCAGAAAGTTAGAAATCATTTCTACCGCTTGCTCTGTTGTATGTATAGTTAACTCATGCCATAACATTATTAATTTCCCCCTAATAGTAAAACATACGTACGATTTATTGTACTACATCTGTACGCCCAAATTCAAAATTCTCTTTCATACATCATTAACAACCGAATGAAAAGCCCGGCTCATAAAGAACCGGGCTTTCTACTCAGAGATTCTATGATTTAATCACCGCGGAAAGCACGTTTTACACGATCAAAAAAAGATTGCTCATTTTCATGAGTGTGCTCACCGTTTAGTGCTCCAAATTGACGAAGCAAATCTTTTTGCTCATCACTTAGATTACTTGGAGTTACAACAACCACTTTGATATGTTGATCCCCTTGACCTACGCCACGTAGACGAGGAACACCTTTTCCTTTAAGACGGAAATACGTTCCTGTTTGCGTACCAGCAGGTACTTTAATTTTCACTTTTTCATTCAATGTAGGGACTTCAATCTCATCACCCAAAGCTGCTTGAGCAAATGTGATTGGAATCTCACAATAGATATCATCATCTTCACGCTCGAAGAAATCATGCGGTTTAACGCGGAATACGATATATAGATCACCTGGAGGACCTCCACGTGAACCACCTTCGCCTTCACCGTTAACTCGCATTTGTGCGCCGTCATCTACACCGGCTGGAATACGAACATTGATTTTGCGTTGTTTTTGTACACGACCTGTACCGCCACAAGTACCGCATTTTTCTTCAATAATCGTACCTGATCCACCACAGTTAGAACAACTGCGACGGTTAACCATACGACCGAATGGTGTATTTTGTACAACTTCTTCTTGACCGCTACCATGACAAACAGAACATGTTTTAGGTTGAGTCCCTTTTTTGGCACCTGTTCCGTTACATGTATCACAATTTTCAGTACGGTTAATCGTAATATCGGTTTCTTTACCGAATACCGCTTCTTTAAATTCAATCGTCATCGTATATTGAAGGTCATTACCACGTTGTGGAGCATTAGGATCACGCTGTCTGCCTCCTCCACCAAAGAACATATCGAAGATATCGCCAAATCCTCCTCCACCTGAAGAGAATCCGCCTCCGCCCATGCCCTGGTTAGGATCGATATGACCAAATTGATCATATTGAGAACGTTTAGAAGAATCGCTTAATACGTCATATGCTTCTTTTACTTCTTTAAATTTCGTTTCTGCATCTGCTTCTTTGTTTACGTCTGGATGATATTTACGGGCTAGTCCACGATATGCTTTTTTAATTTCATTATCGGAAGCACTTTTGCCTACACCCAGCACTTCATAATAATCGCGCTTATCTGCCATCGTTCCACCTCGACTCCTTGTAATATAGATATCTTATTTCGCCAAATCTGTATACACTTGATAATCTGTCGCACATTAGCTACACAATATCCAAGTGTATCCTTATAAACAAACGAAAGTCAAAGCACGGGATGCCCCGGCTTTGACCTTCCCACTTCATAAATGTTATTTATGTGGTGCTAATTATTTATCTTTTTTCTCGTCTTCGTCAACCACTTCGTACTCAGCGTCAACAACGTTATCTTTTTGAGTTGTTGTGCCTTCAGCACCTTCTGCTGCTTGACCTTCTTGTGCAGCTTGCTCATACAATTTAACAGCAAGAGCTTGAGCCACTTCACTTAGCGCTTCTGTAGCAGATTTGATTGCTTCTACATCGTCGCCTTCCAAAGCCGTTTTCAATGTTTCTTTAGCTGCATTTGCTTTTTCTACTTCAGCTGCATCTGCTTTTTCGCCAAGATCTTTGATTGTTTTTTCAACAGAGTAGATCAATTGGTCACCACTGTTTTTAACTTCAACCAATTCTTTACGTTGACGATCTTCGTCAGCATGAAGCTCAGCATCTTTCATCATACGTTCCACTTCTTCATCGCTCAAGCCGCTAGAAGATGTAATTGTGATTTTTTGGCTCTTACCTGTACCTTTATCTGTAGCAGATACATTAACAATACCGTTCGCATCGATATCAAAAGTAACTTCGATTTGTGGTACGCCACGAGGAGCAACAGGAATATCACCCAACATGAAACGGCCTAATGTTTTGTTACCTGCTGCCATTTCGCGTTCACCTTGAAGTACATGGATTTCTACGCTTGTTTGGTTATCAGCATATGTGGAATATACTTGTGATTTACTTGTAGGGATCGTTGTATTACGCTCGATCATTTTAGTAAATACGCCACCTGCTGTTTCAATACCAAGAGACAATGGAGTTACGTCAAGCAAGACAACGTCTTTAACATCACCAGTCAAGACACCTGCTTGTACAGCAGCACCCAATGCTACAACTTCATCAGGGTTAACACCTTTGTGAGGGTCTTTACCTGTTAATTTTTTGATTGCTTCTTGTACTGCTGGAATACGTGTAGATCCACCAACCAATACAATTTTGTCGATTTCGCTAGCGCTTAGACCAGAGTCTTTGATCGCTTGACGAGTAGGTCCAAGTGTACGCTCAACCAATGGAGCAGCCAATTCTTCGAATTTAGCACGAGTTAAGTTTACTTCCAAATGCTGAGGTACGCCATCTACAACAGTG
This sequence comes from Paenibacillus sp. KACC 21273, assembly GCF_028736095.1. Taxonomy (NCBI): domain Bacteria; kingdom Bacillati; phylum Bacillota; class Bacilli; order Caryophanales; family Paenibacillaceae; genus Paenibacillus; species Paenibacillus sp. KACC 21273. The sequence continues at coordinate 1,602,250 of NZ_CP117876.1, read as the reverse complement.
ATAAACGGAAGAGAAATCGTCGTTGTTAATACACCGGACAATTCTTTTTTCGCTTTTTCAGCTGCATCTTTAAGACGTTGTACTGCTGCTTTATCTTTACTCAAGTCCAAGCCTTGATCTTTTTTGAATTCACTTACCAAATAATCGATAACCACTTGGTCAAAGTCATCACCACCAAGGTGATTGTCACCACTGGTTGCTTTTACTTCAAAGAATCCGTCGCCTAGTTCAAGGATTGATACGTCAAACGTACCACCACCAAGGTCATATACAAGGATCGTTTGATCTTCTGATTTTTCCAAACCGTATGCAAGCGCTGCTGCTGTAGGTTCGTTGACAATACGTAGTACTTCAAGACCTGCAATTTTACCAGCATCTTTTGTTGCTTGACGTTGACTATCGTTGAAGTAAGCAGGAACAGTGATAACTGCTTGAGTTACCGTTTGACCCAAGTAAGCTTCTGCATCTGATTTTAATTTTTGCAAAATCATAGCTGAAATTTCTTGTGGGCTGTAGCTCTTATCATCGATAGATTCTTTGTGATCTGTACCCATATGACGTTTGATTGAGCTAATTGTACGGTCAGGGTTAGTGATCGATTGACGTTTTGCTGTTTCACCAACAATACGCTCACCGTCTTTTTTGAAACCTACAACAGAAGGAGTTGTACGTGCACCCTCTGGATTTGGGATAACGACAGCTTCGCCGCCTTCCATTACTGCTACACATGAATTTGTTGTACCTAAGTCAATACCAATTACTTTACTCATCGTAAAACTTCCTCCTAGCATCTATTTAATATATTTTTAAAAGTTGTTGTAATCATACATTCAGCAATAATACATCTTAAAGAAAAAGTTGTATTAGCTACTTACTTTAACCATTGCCGGGCGAAGTACTTTATCTTTCAGTACATAACCTTTTTGCAATTCTTCAACAACGATACCTTCTTCATGCTCATCAGACTCGACTTGCATCACAGCCTGGTGAAGTTCAGGGTTGAATGGTTGCCCTACAGCGTCCATTTGTGTCAAGCCTGCTCCTTTAAGCACTTCGTCCAACTGACGGAAGATCATATCAATACCTTTGTTAAATGATTCTAGTTCAGGGCTTTCCGGCTTAGTCGCCATAGCGCGTCCAAAGTTATCAACAACCGGAATCAACTCGGTAATCAATTGCTCGGAAGCATATTTCGCCAAGTTTTCTTTTTCCTTTTGTGTACGACGACGGAAATTATCAAAATCCGCTTGAGCACGTAGAACACGTTGTGTCTGCTCTTCTAGTTGTGCCTGTACACGTTCTAATTCAGCTTTGGATACCATTTCATCAGATCCAGTATCAGCTGTTGTAGAACCTTCTGTTGCTTCAGGAGCAGGTACTTCGCTCTCTACAGCTTCAGTTTCTGTATGATTAACCGGGATTTCTTGCTCCGATTGATTATTTTCTTGAAAGGATTGCTCTTTATTCAAGATTGTTCACCTCCTTAAAATATGTTAATAACAGATTGTTATATTTATATTGAAATAGTATCTACTAGCGATACCAATGATTCAAAATTTTAGTCATATCACGAGACAAAACATTTAGAATACCGATTACTTTAGCATATTCCATTCGTGTAGGTCCCAATATACCAATCGTTCCTAACGATTCGCCGTTCACTTCATAAGTGGCTGTAATTAGACTACAATTTTCAAAAGCCTCATGTCTATTCTCTGTACCTATACGTACTTGAATACCATTTGGTGCCGAAGCTTCGGTAATTATTTTGGATAGTGTTGGAGTTTCTTCGAGTAGATCGAGAATACTTTTCACTTTATCCATATCTTTAAATTCCGGTTGAATCAGCATGTTGGTAGCACCGCTCAAAAAAATCTTCTGTTCTTGATCCTGATCAAAAGCAGCATTGAGTGTACTCATCACTTCTTCATAATGATTCATATGGCGCTGCATCTCTTCTCCAATTTCTGAAAAGATACGTGATTTTAATTTATACAGAGGAACGCCGATCAATTTGCTATTGAGTAAATTGACTACTTGTTCCAATTCAGAAACAGCGACACCTTCTGGAATACGAATTTTACGGTTTTCTACTTGTCCGGTATTCGTCACTATAATCGCTAGCGCTGTCTGGTCATCCAGTGAGATTAACTGAAAATGACGTAATGATGTATTAAACACTTCAGGCCCTAATAGAATCGAAGTATAGTTTGTCATATGCGACAAAACCATAGCAGCATGCTGTATAACCTGCTCTGCGGCTGTTAATTTCTCTGTAAAAAATTGTTTGAGTTCTTTTACATCTGAAGCGCCGATCGGTTGAAAAGGAGTCAGATGATCCACATAATAACGATATCCTTTATGAGAAGGAATACGTCCAGCTGAAGTATGCGGCTGTTCTAGAAAACCTAACTCTTCTAGATCCGCCATTTCATTCCGAATCGTAGCCGGGCTGTATTGCACATCGCCACGTTTGGATATACTGCGGGACCCGACAGGCTCTGCCGAACGAATATAATCATCCACGATCGCATTTAGAATCATCTTTTGACGCTCGGTTAACATGTAGTTCCCTCCTTCTAATCATATCCAGTTTGATCTTGAATTTGATGTAACACTTTTGCTTATCGTTAGCACTCAATCAACATGAGTGCTAACGACTAATACAAAAATACCAAACTGACTCGATTATTGTCAAGTTAGTTTGGCTGTTTTTTAATATATATTTGATTATATGGCTATACTTTTTGATTTATACAGCAATAACTTTCAAAACAGCGATTTCATCACAACAATGTTGTTTGGGGCAGTGAACGCAATCTGTCCATACTTTTTCAGGAAAAATGCTAGTATCGACAACTTCAAATCCATTCTTTTTGAAAAAAGAAACTTCATACGTCAAAGCCATGACTTTAGGAAGTTTTCTAGCAGCAGCATGTTCTAGTAGTGTATCTACTAACTTAGAACCTATGCCCTGCCCTTTATGACCATCTGAAATGCCCAAAGAACGGATTTCAACAAGGTCTTTGCCTAATTGACAAAGTGATCCACAACCGACCAACTCGTTATCAATCTCAGCGACAACAAAATGTTTCAATTGACGTTGCAACGCCTCACGAGAACGGGGAAGCATAATCCCTTGCTCGGCATAACCTGCAATCATTTGATACAGTGGTTCGACATCTTCCAGTACTGCTGCTCTACAAGTCACTACGGCAGGCATTTTGCTTTCCTCCTCATAAGGTGATGCGGATCTATTGAGACTATTTAATCATTTGATCTAATCCGTATACCATTTATGTTTGTATTTTTAATTTGAAATGTTTATTTAAAAATCGCTTTTTATTTAATAGATCATTGGAATTGTAAACTGTCCTCATATACTTCAATATTGAATCTTATAAGTGAATACGTATAAATATACATTAAGATAAATGATATTTCAATAGATTTTCAGAAGAAATTTATATTATTTTTATCGGATAATGACATTGCTTTTGATTATAGTTTTTTTGATTTACGATAAAAATTTTAGCTTTACATTCATATTCTCTATATTAATGAGCTGATCTATCGGTATTTTCTGTTGATGCTTGTTTATATATAGATCACTTTTATGTTATACGCTTTAGATTGCACGATATATTAGTTACCATTTAACCAAATTCGCATTAATTATTCATGTAATTGCATAATTTCGTTTTTATTTAGCTGTTTATTATCGATTTTTATGTAAAATACAAATAAAAAACCTGAAGAAGTACTCTTCAGGTTTTTACTATATCGTTATATTATTGAGCAGTTTCTGCTTCGTGTACCAGACTGCCTACAAATTCTCCAAAAACATCGTTACCGAATAATAGCCCTTTTTCGCTTAATTTATAACCTGCTGTTGTCGGTTCAATTAAAGCTAACCGTAATAATTTTTCGATTTGCGGACGGAAAATATCATCTAACTGTGCTCCATCAAATTGACGTACAAAGCGTTCTTTGGATACTCCATCTAACAAGCGCAAGCCTACCATCATAAAGTCTTCCATTGCTTCTTCGCGATCTACTTCAAACTGTTCTAATCGCGGTAAGCCTTTCATTGCGGCTTCGTTGTAAGGATTTACACCTTTGATATTCATATGACGCTTCCCGCCAACATACCCGTGCGCTCCTGCGCCAAGCCCATAATAATCTTCATTATGCCAGTAAGTGGTATTATGACGACTGCTATAGCCCGGTTTGGCAAAATTACTGATCTCGTACTGCTCGTAACCTGCTTTTTTCATGCGTTCCATCAGAAGAAGGTACATATTCAATTCATCATCTTCATCTGGTAACGGAAGTTGATTTTTTTGGAACATTGTATGGAATAGTGTATTTTCTTCAACTTTCAAGCTATAAATCGAATAATGAGGCAAATCTAACTCTAACGCACGATCAATACTGTATGACAGCATATCTAAAGTCTGATTCGGTAAGCCAAACATCAAATCAATCGATAAGTTATTTAAACCTACTTTACGTGCATTTTCCAGACTACGATATACGTCATCAATATTATGAATACGCCCAATCCCTGTTAATAGCTCATTTTGAAATGCTTGTACGCCAAAACTTACACGATTGACTCCGCCAGCTTTCATAATTGCCATTTTTTCCAGATCGGTTGTACCCGGATTCGCTTCCATTGTAAATTCGATATTTTCAGACCAATTTGGAAAATGTTTGCGAATACTTTGTAAAAAGTATTCCATTTCGTCGTTTTTGAGAACAGTTGGTGTACCTCCACCAACAAAAATCGTATCAATAACCCCAGGTGGAGTCTGTTGTACTGTATATTCCATCTCACGTTCCAATGCCCGTAAATAATCCATTACTGGCTGATCTTTGAGAACATAAGAATTAAAGTCGCAGTAAAAGCACTTATTGGTGCAAAAAGGAATGTGCATATAGATCGCACGGGGCGCGTCGCTGTGTACATTGCTATTCATGACTCTTTTTCCTCCCCGTTTGTGGATAGTAGTGTTGCTAATGCGTTTCATAGTGACAAGCACTTATACTGGCATGTGCTGATAGAAAGATATTTTGTTTTACAAAAATCACTTTGGATTGAACTTGATCGCACTTATACTGCTAAGTGCTAGGACAAAAGGGAAAGCCTTGCGGCTCTCCCCGAATGATCCTAGTATTGCGATTATCGTAGTACAAGATTAGAAGGAGTGCTTATGGTGCCAAGCGCTAATCGTAAGATATTTTGCTTTGCAAAAATCATTATTGGATTGGACTAGAAGAAGTCGCGCTTATGGTGCCAAGCGCTAAACGTAAGATATTTTGCTCTGCAAAAATCATTGTTGGATTGGACTAGAAGAAGTCGCGCTTATGGTGCCAAGCGCTTTAATCATCGATTTTTAGTACTGCCATAAATGCTTCTTGAGGCACTTCGACATTACCGACTTGTTTCATCCGTTTTTTACCTTCTTTTTGCTTGTCTAGCAATTTACGTTTACGAGAAATGTCACCGCCATAACATTTAGCCAATACGTTTTTACGCATCGCTTTAACCGTTTCGCGGGCAACAACTTTGGTTCCGACAGATGCTTGGATAGGAATCTCAAACATTTGACGCGGAATCAATTCACGTAATTTTTCACAAATAATCCGTCCGCGATGATATGCACGTTCGCGGTGAACGATAAAGGATAGTGCATCGACTTGTTCGCCGTTAAGCAAAATATCCATTTTCGCCAGATTCGATTTGCGGTATCCAGACACTTCATAATCAAATGAAGCATACCCTTTGGTACTGGATTTCAATTGGTCAAAGAAGTCATAAACGATCTCAGACAATGGCACTTGATACGTAATCGTTACACGAGTGGTATCCAGATATTCCATGTTGATAAATTCGCCACGCTTATTCTGACACAATTCCATAACTGTACCTACATAATCGTTCGGTACGATAATAGATGCTTTGACATAAGGCTCTTCTACATATTCGATCTTGCCCACTTCTGGATAGTTCGAAGGGTTGTCGATCGTCATGACGTCGCCGTTAGTCAATGTTACTTTGTAAATAACACTTGGAGCGGTTGTAATCAAAGGAATATTGAACTCACGCTCAATACGCTCTTGAATAACATCCATATGAAGCAGTCCTAAGAATCCGCAACGGAAACCAAAGCCAAGTGCACTTGAAGATTCAGGCTCAAAGCTGAGCGAGGCATCATTCAATTGCAATTTTTCTAAAGCTTCACGGAGATCGATATAATCGGAAGATTCGATAGGATACAGTCCGCAATATACCATTGGATTGATTTTACGATAACCTGGTAAAGGTTCTGGTGTTGGATTCTTAGCATCAGTGACCGTATCACCGACACTGGTATCGCCAACGGTTTTGATGCCCGCTACAATAAATCCTACATCCCCTACGTTCAATTCATCGACAATCGCCATCCGTGGCATAAATGCCCCTACTTCAATAACTTCAAATTCTTTACCTGTTGCCATCATTTTAATTTTGGAACCGGATTTGATTTTGCCATCAATAACACGAATATAGACAATAACGCCTTTATACGGATCATAATGAGAATCAAAAATCAATGCTTTAAGCGGCTTATTCGGATCGCCTGTAGGTGCAGGTACTTTTTGTACCACTTGCTCCAAGATTTCCTTAATACCGATTCCTGCTTTGGCAGAAGCCAGTACAGCGTCGCTTGCATCCAGTCCAATAACATCTTCGACTTCTTGCTTCACCCGTTCAGGATCAGCACTTGGAAGATCGATTTTGTTGATGACTGGCAAAATTTCTAGATTGTTATCTAACGCCAAATAAACGTTAGCTAACGTCTGAGCTTCGATACCTTGCGCCGCATCAACGACAAGCAAAGCGCCTTCACAGGCTGCTAGACTACGAGATACTTCATACGTAAAGTCGACGTGTCCCGGTGTATCAATCAGATTCAGCAGATATTCCACACCATCATCTGCTTTGTACACAAGACGAACGGCTTGTAATTTGATCGTGATTCCACGTTCACGTTCCAAGTCCATTTGATCGAGTACTTGTGCTTGCATCTCACGCGAAGTGAGCGCGCCTGTATATTCCAAAATACGGTCAGCCAAAGTGGATTTACCGTGGTCTATATGCGCAATGATTGAAAAATTACGAATTTTTTGTTGTCTTACTGACATATCAGTCATGCCTTACCCCCAACACAAGCCTGAAATATACTGCTGATTATTGAAAAAAATCAACAATCCCATTAATCCGTTTATTATAGCAGTTGAGCGATTTTACAGCAATCCCACATCTGAAATATCATTGCTTATAGTCAATAATGGTATTGCATTTGCCTAGGGTACATGATAGAATATTTAAAGTTGTGAAGAATACGTATATGCTCTACAGGAGGTGAATGTAATTGCCTAACATTAAATCCGCGGTGAAACGTGTAAAAACTAGTGAAAAACGTCGTGCGTTGAACGCTTCTCAGAAGTCTGCTCTTCGTACAACAGTTAAAGCTGCTGATACTGCACTTGTGAATACTGATGTAGAAGCTGCAAAAGCTGCTGTAATCGCTGCTTCCAAGAAGCTTGATAAAGCTGCTACTAAAGGTCTTGTCCACAAAAATGCGGCTGCTCGCAAAAAATCCCGTTTGGCTAAAAAACTAAACGCGATTTCTAGCCAAGGCTAAATTTCGTGCAACAGATGATTGAATGTATTCATCATCTGCATATGATAAACCCCTGCTTCGGCCATTCCGAACAGGGGTTTATTTTGTTGCTTTGAAGTCACAAAAAAAGGCTTACCCACAGATAATAGATTGCGGGTAAGCCTTTTTTATTTATTTTGGTATATATTATTTTTATACATTGCTTATGCCACGCATCTCAAGCTCCCAAACGTAACAAAAACATTTCCAGCCCCAATACTTTATCGATAGCTCCTGTTTTCATCTGATAATCCAGTCTGGCTAGATGTGCCAAAATCGAGCGTAATTTCTGACTATCGAATTTGCGAGCTTGTTCACCGGCTAACTTCACTACATACGGATGCAGACTTAATTGAGAAGCCATCTGCTGTTGCGAATAATTCTGACCTGCTAATTCTTTAACTTGCAACATAATTCGGAATTGACGAGCAATCAGAGCAGCAATTTTAATCGGCTCTTCACGTTGTTTTAGCAAATCATAGAAAATAGTCAAAGCTTGCTCTAAGCGAACAGCAGCAATCTGCTCGACTAATGCAAATACATTTTGCTCTGTACTGCGTGCAACAAGGTGATGTACATCTTCGACTGTGATTGTACCGCCTTTGCCTGCGTGTAGACACAGCTTATCCATCTCTGCCGCTAAAATACCCAATCCTGTCCCTGCAGACTGTACAAGTGCCTCTGCGGCGGTTGTAGAACATTCGCATTCTAACTTTTTAGCATGACGGATCAGCCATTGTAACAATTCGTCTGCACCCATTGGTTGGAACGGTAAAAGGCAAGCTGATGATGATTTGAGCGCTTTGACTATTTTTTTACGCTCATCTAACTTTTCACCCTGTACCCAGAAAATAATAATACTGTAATCAGCAGGATGTTCCATATATTTAAGTAACGAATCGATACGATGTTCGATTTTGGTATCTTTGCCTGCTGTCAGCACAGAAGAATCTTTCACAATCATTAATTTGCGCGGCACCATAAAAGGAATCTCTTCAGCTTCTTCAATTACCGTTTCCAGCGGTGTCTCTGCAAGATCGTACTGAGCCAAAGCAAAGTCTTTATGTTCAGGTTCAATCAGTTGAGCTGTCGCAAAATCAATAAATTCACGAATACGATATTTTTCATTGCCATAGCATACATAAATAGCGGCTGGCTGATTATTTTTGATATCTTTACTTGCTGTTTTTAAGTCCATACTCCGTCCCCCCAAGTTCGTCCTTTTTATTTTAACGGAAAAAGGAACATACGACAAAGAACTTTCCAAAATACTCGGAAAGTTCTTTGTTTACACTTGTTATCACGTACATCGATATTACTGAAGTCCGGCTGTAGAAAGTTTATACCATTTGGTTTTGCCTTCTTTAGCTACTTGATAATTAAATGTTTTGCCATCTTTGGTCCATTGACCATTTAACCACGTACCATCAATCGTAGCTGTAGCCACGACTGTACGACCATTAATATTGTTTTTGGATAAGCTATCGAGTCGCAACGTATTCGATGTGGTTAACACCACTGCAAATGATGAACTCGGAGATACCCACTCTTGTTCTTGCTGTATCGTATTCGTACTAAATGAACGAACTTTGCTATCATCTTTGGCTTTAGAATCAGCTTCCGGTGCTAGACTATACGTTTTAGGTTTAGCATCATTATTGGATGCCTCAGGCGTAGTGCTAGAAGCATTGTCTTTAGATGCTGAACTATCTTTGGATGAACTATCATCTGTACTTGCTTTTGGTGCTACTGGAGATGATGATTCATCGTTATTTGCAGTACTTGGGGTAGTGCTGTCTGTGGCCGATTTAGAACTATTGGAAGAACTGCTATCTGCTGTTCCTTCATCTGTCCCTGTTGCAGGAGATGATTCGCTCGTACCACTACTATCTGTTTCTGGTGCGATTTGTTGCTCTCTCATCAACTGATCTTCATTGTTGCTTGTACCATTGCCTGAACTCGGCGGACTTGATTCTGGTGCAGTCTGGGAACTTGCTGGCGGATTGCCTCCCTTGTTGCCTGAAGAAGGAGTGCTTTCCTGGCTAGTGCCTGTACCTGTATCAGGAGTCGATTTATCCGGCGTTGTTGGTTGTTGATCTAATGTTCCACTTCCACTGTCAGGTGTTACTTTTTGTGATTCTTCAGACTGTGGTTGTGTGTTCGTTTCAGGTGAAGTTGTTGATTCAGGCGTATTGGTTGCAGGTGCTTGTAAGGTAGCATCTTGTTCAGCTTTCGATTTCGCTGCGCCTGTTTCTTGATCTTTGGTCTGTTGCTCCATACTTATCGCAGACGGTGCTTGTCCTGCATCTGAAAGTGTTTTGGGTTCATAAGTTGCAATCGAAACTCCAAGAATAACACCAGCAGCAACCAGTCCACCAATCGTTCGTACTGGCAAGCGATCTCGCCATGAACTGCGCTGTCTACGACGTTCTGTAAATTCATCTTGTTTCTCATGTTGGGGTTCCATAATGCCAATATCAGAAGCAATCTCAGCACGACGTTCGGCATCGATATCATCTAAAGTAGGTAATATAGAATCGACTAGACTAAATTTGGGTTTGACATCAGGTAATTTTTCAAGCTGTAAAGATAAAGCGCTCATTATTCGAAATGTATCCGCATCATCAGGATTATTATCGATATGGCGGAACAGGATATCAGCATCTTCCTCGCTTAGATCACCGTCCAAATAGCGGTTCATCCATTCTTCCGCTACTTCACGTTTCATCCAGTCACTCCTCCTTTCTCATAATCTGCAAGCAGACTCTGTAATTGTTGACGGGCACGAAACAAATACGATTTCACAGTATTCAATGGCAAATCAAGACAATCTGCTATTTCGTTATAGGATAAATCTTGAATATAACGGAGTACAATAACGGTTCGGTGATGCTCCGGTAATTGATTGATCGCTTCACGTACATCTTCTGATGTATAAGCACGCATAACATCGTGTTCTACATTATCGCGACCTTCAAAAACCATCTCATGCTCATCAATCGAGACCGTAGGCTTGCTACGTCTAAATTTATCAATACATACATTTGTTACGATTCGTTGTACCCATGTTTTGAATTGTGCTTTTTCTTCATAGGAACCGATTTTGATATAAATACGGATCAAAGCTTCCTGAGCCGCGTCTAGAGCATCTTGTTCATTATTTAAAATGTAATATGCCGTTTTGTAGACATGATGTTCTATCTCTCTTAATAGGGTGATTAGAGCATCCCGGTCTCCCGCTTGGGCGGCCTTGATGAGTCCCTGCTCCACCACGGAGGATCCCCCTCTCCTTACAACTATTCAGACGCAATCTATTGCCTAATAGTTGCAGTTATTTTCAAATTAATTTTAATGTTTTGATTCATTTGAATAATTAGTGGTCTACGCGCTTTATCTTGCATTGCTGGAAGATGTGAACTCTGTTGTTATAAAGACTTACCCTATGTAGGATTCATCCGAATCGAATGCAAAGATGTAAACGGTTCAAGACTGTATTTAGAATAACAGAAACACTTGTATTCGTCATCCCGACAGCGGAGATGAATACAAATACAAGTGTATACATTAGCTTATCTACAATACAAGTATTATGGTAAAGGATACATGACCCGCTGTAACATTTCTCCATCTGGATGTACTTGAATCTGTATTTCTCCTTGAAGATCGGTTCGAGCGACTTCTGAATCTACCTGTTCTATTCGCTCTAATACTTCTTCTGTAGGATGACCATATGTATTGGTAGCTCCTACAGAAATAACAGATACAGCAGGTTGCCAGTACTGTAGCCATTCACTGGAAGAAGATGTTTTGCTACCATGATGACCAATTTTGAGTACATCGATAGGAAAATTACACTCTGCTAATGATGCTGTAAAAACAGAATTATTTTTAAAAGTAGAAGATTGTTGAAGCTGATATAAAATCCCTTGTTCTTCTGCTTGATCTGCATCTCCTGTAAACAAAAAATGACGTTCATTCATCGTAAGTAAAAAAACGATAGAATAATGATTTTGATTTTCTTCGCGTGGTAATCCTTTGGTATAGGTAGAGATTACATTCCTTTGATTCGGCGTTTCTGGAGCTAAAAAGGTTAACGTTGTCTGATCATCTATCTGTAATTCACTACCCGGTGTAGGTGTAATCAAAGGAATCTGTTGATCCAGTATAGTCTTCATTAAAGGATTGAGACTATCTCCATCTGGCAACGTACCATTAAAAATAAAATGATGTACAGGAATTTGTTCGATAACAGCTGGTAACCCTCCTGCATGATCATGATCCCCATGAGTTAAAAGTACAGCATCTAAATGATGTATCCCTCGCTTTTTCAATAATGGCACAAGTAACTTGTTGCCGATCTCGTATGGATTTTTTCGTTTTCTCCATTCTTGTCCAAGACGTTCAAATGTCATCGTTCCGCCACCATCTACTAGTATCTGTTTTCCTTGTGGCGTAGTAATCAAAATGCTATCTCCTTGTCCGACATCTAAATACTGGACTGTTCCTGCTCCTGAAGTGACAGGTTGAGTATATCCATACACAAGTAAACCCATCATGACTAAGCCACTTGCACAACAAGCTATATACCTACGCTTCATCCATGGAGATATATAAGCAATAGCATGCCAGCTAGATTGTATTTTATGGATAAGCGAGAAAAAAGATTGCGTATGATGACTACTATAATTATTAAAATGATTTGCTACAAAAAGACGTTGATCTAACGGCTGAGTGTAAGTCTCTTGCTGATTAGTGGTATCACCATTTGTCAAAGAAAGATGCACAGATTGTTCGCGAAATTGCCACTGCATTATATGTTGTAGACAACGCAAACCTGTATACAGCATTACATAATATAACAAGATCCATAGGATAGATGGTGAATACCAGATTGTTAACATTCCGGGTACGATATCGATCCAATCTACCAGATGAAATGTCCATGTATTAATCCATGAGATCACATTGCCTAAGCTATTCGCTACTGGCAACCACAGATAACTAAGAGCAAGTACAAGCGACCCAGCAGGCAATACAATCAAACTTACAATTGGAACAAGAATAAAATTAGCAACCGATGATAAAATCGAAAACTGATTAAAATAATAAATCGTTAAAGGAAACGAAATTATCTGAGCTACCCATGTTACTGCTAACGCTCCTGCCCATTTGGGTGGTAACTTCTGAAGTAACGGTTGAACTAACGGCACAAAAATAACCAATCCAGCAGTGACGATAAAAGATAATTGAAAACTAACATTCAGTAAATAATAAGGTTCATATAACAACATTCCTATACAAGCAGCACATAATATATGTAATCCATCTTTGAGTATTCCCCGACTAAGCGCATATAGACCGATTATTCCCATTATTCCTGCACGAACCGCTGAAGGAGAAGCACCTGTTAATAACACATAAATAGGCAGTAACACTATGACAATTAAGCAAGCCCGTTCTTTGGTAATCTTCATCTGACGCAATAACCACAACAAAATCGCTGTATAAATCGCTACATGTAGACCGGATATAGCAAGAATATGAGTTAATCCTTGTCTGGAAAAAGAAGCAAATGTCTCAGGATCAAGATCACCGGAATCGCCTATCAATAACCCTTTCATATATCCACGATCATGATCATCAAATAGCATATCAATTCGCGCTCCCAAATTAGCTCGAACTTGATCGTTATAACGTAGTAATTCCCATTTCCACATCGTTATTTGAGATAAAGGTACAGTTGTCTGTGCTAGCGATGTTGCTCCTTTGGCGCTAATAATCCAGTGTACATATTGAGTACGTAGATAATCACGATAATCAAATGTATTAAAATTACGAGCTTCTCCAGGCACTTTCCATATCCCTTGAATCTTTATATGGTCTCCACGTTGCCATGAAGCTGCTGTCTGTAATTCTGCTTCAGTTGCTAATTTCAGTTGAATTCTTACCTTTTCTGGTGTAGTAAGTGACTGATCTTCTTGGAATTGATATATATTCATAAAAAAAGTAACCAAATCCCCATCGACTTTGATCGGACTGGCAATTATCCCTTTACCTTGCACCGGCTGATCGATCATCTGCGACTCTTGAAGTTGAAGTGTAGCTGGAATATCACTAGTATTACGTACTTCATTCCAGTGCCAGTAGATTGATGCAATCAATATTACAGAGCCAAGTATAAGTATAGAACGTTGAATCTGCGGAATTATCAGATACGCTGAAAATAAAATCAAACTTAGTCCGCTCAATACCCACCAGATATATTCGCTTGTTAGACAAGCGATCATGCTTCCTCCAACCCATACCACGCATAAAGCAACCAGTGGACGTGTTTGCAATACTTCTCTCTCCGTTCTTATTTGTTTTTCAAAAAAGAAATCAATCGTTCTATATGATTATGATGTTATCAACAGGCATTCTATTTTTGAGAATGGCTATTCTATGGTTTATATCCATCTTGCCCTCTACGCAAAAAAAGAACCATTACCTTACTAAGCCACATCCATCTTCTACAGATGTTGTGTACTTACAAGATAATGGTTCTTCCATATATCGTTCCCTACTTTGCGATGAGGGCAGATGAATCGTATGAGATTAGCTGATTACTGTGGTGTCAGGTGGTGGATTGTAATGATCCAACTGACGGAAAATAATACCTTTTTGCTTCATCATAGCTGTAACTTTGCGCGTATCTTTAGGATAAGGACGATAATACACGATCTCAACAATACCACTATTGGCTAACATATTTGCACATGTCCAACAAGGCTCATCAGTAACATATACGACCGAACCTTCGCGGTCAGCCCGATCGGTAAAAAGGAGTAAATTCTGTTCAGCATGAATCGTACGGATACAACGTTGCTTTTTGACCATTGTTTCCACACCATCTACTTTGACCAGTTCTACTTCTTCTGAGATCATACAACCATCTTCAGAACAATCCGGTACACCCATCGGTGCTCCATTATAAGCGGTACCGAGTAATTTTTTCCCTTGTACCAGTACTGAACCAACATGGCGACGTGGACATCGTGAACGTGTCGAGACCATATGAGCAATATCCATAAAATACGTATCCCAATCTTTACGTACCACTCTTACTCCCCCTTACATCCCCTAAAGCTGTACATAAGGCAACATCTTGGCTAACATTTTGCTACCGATTCCTTTTACATTATCCAGTTCATTCACACTGCGAAAAGCGCCATGCGTATTGCGATAATCAATAATCGCTTGTGCTTTCTTTTCTCCAATACCCGGCAATTCAGTTAGTTCAGACAGACTCGCATGGTTGATACTAATCTTGCCATCCTGTGTGCGGGCTGATGGTGCTGGATTTGTAGCAACAGTCTCGGTATTCGATGATATTGAACTTGTAGACTCTGATGTTGCGATCGGAGTCTTGATCGATGGTTGCTGACTTGTAGAAGCCGTTTCAGTAACGACCGTATCTTTGGCTACCTCGGCTACCTTCTCTTTGGAAGAATCTGTTGCCGATGACGTTTCACCTTTGGAGCGATCTGTCTGATCTGTTGTTGCTTTGGATGTAGATTCAGCCAAAGTCGAACTTGATGTTGTCGTTACTGCCTGATCTTCTACAAGTGAAGCTTGTGCTTGTTCATGTAAAGCTGTCCATTTGGTTTCTTGCTCGCTGGATTGTAAAGTTCCAAACACAATCAATCCTGCTCCAAGCACCGCGGAGACTACCGCTGTCCACATGATATCCCGTCTCATAATGACACCTCTGCCGTCGGGATTCCAGTACATTACCGGAATCCCGGTAATAGACTCCCATCGCATAGGAGGTTAAACGATGTTACTTTTGTACGTTCAGATCAAACAATACATATATTAGCTATATCAATCGGTCAGTGATTAGTTAGCAACAATATTAACTAATTTGCCCGGTACAGCAATTACTTTACGAACTGTTTTGCCTTCGATCACTTGTTGAACTGCTTCTAAGGATAGTGCAGATTCTTCCATCGCTTTGGCATCCAGATCTTTAGCAATTTTGTTACGTTGTACAATTTTACCATTCACTTGAATAACAATTTCCACTTCAGATTCAGTTGTCCATTGCTCATCAAATGTAGGCCATTCTACATACGTAATACTTCCATCGTGACCCAGACGAGCCCATAGTTCTTCTGCAATATGTGGAGCAAGAGGAGATAACAATTGTACGAATTTCTCCATTAGATCACGTGGCAATACGTCTGTTTTGTAAGCATCATTCACAAAGATCATCAACTGACTAATCGCTGTATTGAAACGAAGTCCGTCTAAGTCTTCTGTTACTTTTTTGATCGTTTTGTGAGCTGTACGTTTGAATGCTTCATCGCCTTCACCGTCTGTGATTTTGGCATTCAATTGTCCTTCATCTGTAATAAATAGACGCCATACACGAGATAAGAAGCGATACATGCCTTCTACACCATTTTCATTCCAAGGCTTCGTTGCTTCTAGTGGTCCCATAAACATTTCATATAGACGTAATGTATCTGCACCATATTCACTAACGATATCATCTGGATTGATAACATTACCACGAGATTTACTCATTTTCTCATTGTTATTACCTAGAATCATCCCTTGATTGACAAGCTTGTGGAAAGGTTCTTTGGTATCGACTACACCGATATCGTATAACACTTTATGCCAGAAACGAGCATACAATAAGTGAAGTACAGCATGTTCTACTCCACCGATATATAGATCGACAGGCAACCATTCTTTTTGCTTCTCTGGTGAACACAAAGCATCATCATTATGTGGATCGATATAACGCAAGTAATACCAGCAACTACCTGCCCACTGTGGCATCGTGTTCGTTTCACGACGTGCTTTCATCCCTGTTTCTGGATCGATCGTTTCTACCCAGTCAGTAATATTAGCCAGTGGTGATTCTCCTGTGCCCGAAGGTTTGATCTGATCGATATCAGGAAGCAATAAAGGTAATTCCGATTCAGGAACAGTCTTCATCGTACCATCTTCTAAATGCAAAATAGGAATAGGCTCTCCCCAGTACCGTTGACGGCTAAACAACCAGTCGCGTAGACGATACGTAACTTTACCTTGTCCCTTACCATTTTCCTCAAGCCATGCAATCATTTTGGCAATCGCATCTGTTGTATTTAATCCATTTAAGAAATCAGAATTCACATGTTCGCCTTCGCCTGTATACACTTCTTCTTGTACACTGCCTCCAGCTACTACTTCTTTAATTTCCAAATCGAATTTTTTAGCAAATTCCCAGTCACGAGCATCATGTGCAGGAACCGCCATAATAGCGCCTGTACCGTAACCTGCAAGTACATAATCAGCGATCCAGATTGGTAATTTCTCGCCACTTGCTGGATTAATTGCATAAGCACCTGTAAATACGCCTGTTTTGTCTTTTGCTAAATCTGTACGTTCTAGATCACTCTTATGTGTTGCTTGATCTTGATACGCTTTGACAGCCTCTTTTTGCTCAGGTGTTGTAATCACATCGACTAACTCGTGTTCAGGAGCCAATACGCAATATGTTGCACCAAATAAAGTATCTGCACGCGTTGTAAATACGGTTAGATTTTTATCGGTTCCTTCAATATCAAAGTGCACTTCTGCACCGACAGATTTGCCGATCCAGTTACGCTGCATATCTTTGATACTTTCGGTCCAATCCAATTCTTCCAAATCATCCAAAAGACGCTCTGCGTATTCTGTAATACGTAGTACCCATTGACGCATTGGTTTGCGGACAACTGGATGTCCTCCGCGTTCACTTTTGCCATCAATAACTTCTTCATTCGCAAGTACTGTTCCTAATGCTTCACACCAGTTCACAGCGACTTCATCTACATAAGCAAGCCCTTTGTTATACAATTGGATAAAGATCCATTGTGTCCATTTGTAATACTGTGGGTCAGTTGTGCTGATCTCACGATCCCAATCATAAGAAAATCCTAATGATTTAATTTGACGGCGGAAATTATCGATATTTTTGAATGTAATATCACGTGGGTGTTCGCCTGTATCCATTGCATATTGTTCTGCTGGTAGACCAAACGCATCCCATCCCATTGGATGAAGTACATTAAAACCACGCATACGCTTGTAGCGAGACACGATATCTGTAGCTGTATATCCTTCAGGATGCCCTACATGCAGACCTGCTCCAGATGGATAAGGGAACATATCCAGTGCATAAAATTTCGGTTTACCTGGTTCTTCTTGTGTTTTGAATGTTTTGTGTTGATCCCAATATCCTTGCCACTTCGGTTCAATCTGCTGTGGATGATAACCAGGTTGAGTTGTTTTTGAATCTGTCATCAATGTGTCCTCCTTCGATCTTAACGATCGTGTGTGTCTGTCGTATACCTGTATTTCATTCATAGCTTACTGCTCATATGCGACAAAAAAACCTCTCATCCATAGCGCATAATATCGCTAGGGACGAGAGGTTGTGTCTCGCGGTACCACCCTAGTTAGTGAACAAGCATACTTTGCTATCCACTCACTTAGTTGCCTGATAACGGTAGGAAGCCGATGTCGTTCAGAAATAGGATAACTACGCTGACTATGTACTGATAAAAATAACAGCGTATTCCAATATTCTTGCCACATATCTCCAAGGCGAGTTCATATCAGCATCATATCGACTTGCACCACCCGTCGACTCTCTATCATTACATGCTTACTAATATTACTATTCCTTTTCACTGAGCATTGTATTATAAAATATAACAATAGCTCTATTTTAAAAAATTCGCCCTGGAAAGTCAATGATTACGCAATATTCTCTTGTACTTTACGTTTACCGGCTACTTTAGCAGCATCTTCTTCTGGAGTTGTAATAAACTTGGTAATAATCGCACTGATAAAGTAAAGAATTGCGAATACCCATACCACTCCTTCTGCACCGATCACACCGATAAAAGCAAATGCGATAGCAGGAGCAATAAAAGCGGATAAACCAGCACCTAGATTGACGATAGACATCGCAGGGCCTTTGTTGCCTCCTGCTACGGATGGAGCAAGTGCTGCAATAGGAACATATCCCGCTAACAATCCACCCCAGATAAATCCAACAATCGTGGTGATCCACAAGTTACCGTTTGTCCATTCAGGGACATAGAACAATAATAATGTGAAAATACCACAACCTACTCCACCGAACCACATGACGGTCTGTCTCCAACCAAATTTATCACCAATAATACCGAATAATAGATTAAATACGATATTTCCTAAAAAGATCGTTCCCCAGATGTTCAACCATGTACCTGTTGCGATTCCGTATTGTGCCATATGTAATGGTAAAAATACAGGGAATCCGTAAGAACCTACACTATTAATAACCCGTACAATACCGCTTAATCCAACTTTGGGATGGGTTTTGACAATCGTTAATCCTTTACCCAATTCGCGTAACGTTTCACGAGCGTTGCCTGCTTTTTTGGGTAAACGGTCACGATTGATCAACAAAGCAAAAATAGCACCGATTCCAGCAAGCACAACAGCACTCCATAACGTCTGCATATATCCTAGATTTTTGATCGCATAACTGGAATAATATGCACCTAATACAAACATCCCGCCTGAGTAGGCTACCCAGAACCAGCCAATTGCTGTACTTAATTTGTGCTCAGGACTACGATAAGTTACCCATGTTAAAAAAGAATAAGCAAACAATGGATACCCAAATCCTTTAACCGCATACGTTAATAACATAATAGGATAATTTAGATCGGTTATACCAAAAGCGATAAAAGCAGATGTACCGATTACATAAGCGATAAATCCAATGAACATTGATTTTTTGGCTCCAAATGCTTCTAAAAATACGCCAGAAAACCATGATGCAATTGCTAGTGTAATACCATATACCGTAAATAAAAGACTGGCATCCTGCACGCTAAGCCCTCGTTCTACCAGATAAGGGCTTAACCAACCTGCTTCTAATCCATCTCCCATCATAAAAATCAATACTCCGAGATATCCCCATACTAATGTTTTGGGAATCCCTATACGATCTAATACGTTCATGACATCCACTCCTTTTTCAACTTTACTGGTAAGCTACTGTTCTCAAATACTACTTTCAGATGAAGAAGTCGTTGTCGCAGACTCCGCTAATTGTAATTGTGCAAAAAAGAGCTGCGCCTTATGCCATTGTTGGTAATCTTTTTGCAATGCCTCAGAAGATTGTGGTTGAAATGTAGTGATCTGTTCTGTCTGAGTAGACTGTATATCCAAAGCTTCATTACAGATATAAGCTGCTCCTACAATCGAAGCATGTTCAAATCCTGTGCGGATACGGATTTCTTTACCTAATAGATCAGCAATACTTTGAATAAGTGTACGGCTCTGTAGTCCTCCTCCACATGCCCAAATATACGGACGATCCAGCAAGACCACCTGTGCCAATTGATCGAAATTCACTTTGATAGAAAAAGCAATCTCGTGTAATGCTGATCTGACAAAATGAGCCCGGCTTAATTGATCTGACAGCGGAGCATCGAATAGAAATCCGCCACGTACCCGCGCATTTTTGGCAGAAGATAAATAAGAACCTAATGCTGCTACACATTGACTTTCTTCCAGTTCATTCATCTCTTGCTCCATCATGGCGTATCCTTCATTGGGATAGAAAATAGATTGCAATTTCTGATAGTTCAGACCGGTGATACCTGGATTCGTTTCGATCAAAAATTGATGTGGTGTTGTATACGCATTAATCCATGCTTTTGCTGATTTATCTGTTGTAAATGTATCTGTAATCTTAGCGATAGGTGTAGTTGTACCGGATACAATAACAATATCTTCTGCTCCTGCACTTGTACTATGGATAGCCAACTGCGTATCCCCGCCACCTACGATAACAGGTGTATCTACAGGCAAGTTCAATTCTGCTGCTGTACCCGATGTTAATGTCCCTAGCACGCTACCTGAAGGTATTAATGAAGGCAACACTATTGGTGCAATGCCAAAGGTGTGACACATTTCTGTAGACCAATCACTATGCTCTACATTATAGAGAAGAGTCTCACATGCTTGAGACGGCTCGTAACTTAACACACCACTAAGCGCATACGTTACCCAATCGCTAATACTGGTAAAACGATTCAATCGTTGATACTGCTGAGAATGACGCTCCCGTAATCCGACTAATTTCATTGCTGAAAATAAAGCAGACGGTGTTCTGCCTGTGATCGGATAAATAGAAGTTTGGTCGCTATAGTGTTCTTCCCACTCTCGTCCCCGATTATCAATATTCGGTAATCCTAGATAAGATTCACCTGCTTCATCAATCAGTACGATACCTTGACGCTGACTCGTTGAAGTGACAGCGATAATCTGAATATCAGGAACGTTAGATAGTGCTACTTTAGCAAGCCCTGCAATCTGTTCCCACAGTACTTCCGGTATAAAATGGCGTGCATCCGGATACTGATTGTCATTGTGATACAAAATATCAGCTCGCTCAATCGACAATACGTTACCATTGATATCGACAACAGCTACGCGAGCATTACCGGTACCGATATCAAAGACTAGATAGGCTTGTTGTGTCATCGTTAATATCCTCCAAAATCGCTTTATTATAAAGTACTTTCACTGCGGTATTATGATACTCAAACCACTCTATGAGTGCTGTATTCATAATTTCTACATGATGATCTTCAACTTCATAAGTGGCACCTGCTAAATGTGGAATTGCTAAAACATTTGGCAATGAAATCAGTTCATAATCTTTAGGAAGTGGCGGTTCTTGATCAAACACATCGATAATCGCTCCACGAATCTGATTTTGTTGTAATTGTTCAACCAGTGCATGATGATCTACCACTACAGAACGGGCAGTATTCACAAAAATGGCGTCTTTTTTCATTGATTGCAATAATTCTGTACCTATTAATCCTTTGGTATCTTCGGTTACAGGTAAATGAATCGATACAATATCGCTTGTAGCAAATAACTCGGCTAACGATACTTTTTGATCACGCGGGTCAGGGCTGGTTACATAGGGATCGTAATAACGAATATCACAAGGGAAGCTACGTAGTATGCCTGCTGTACGCTGGGCTACAGCTCCAAAACCAACCATACCGACTGTTTTGCCAGCCAGTTCATTACCTTTAAACTTGAGATAAGCAGTTAAGCTACCACTTTGCCATTCTCCTGCTTCTAGCCATTGACTGGATGAAATAATACTGCGTAAAAAGGTAATTAGACTACCAACTACCATTTCAGCTACAGCTTGTGCATTACGTGCTGGCGTATAGAAAACAGGAATACGACGATCTGTAGCCACAGGTACATCTACATTAGAAGGAGTTCCTCGACAGACACCGATAAATTGCAATTGAGGTACAGCTTTAATTACCTTTTCAGTAATTTGATCTAATTCTGCAATAATGGCGTTTGCTCCGGTTGCTTGTAATAAAGAGATTAATTCCTCTTCTTGATAAGCTTGCCCATGATCTTTCCAGCAACGGTAAATGACTTCTCCAAACGTATCTGCTAGTTGTTGACGACCTTGCTCATGATAAGGGGCGGTAATTAATATTTTCATTATTCAATCTCCTTTGGTACACTTAGGTGCAGTGTTATTTAAGTGAAGCTTTAAAGTAAGAAAGTGACTTGATATAGTGAGTTCTTGGTTTGCTACTAATAACGTCATTATTTGACAATATAATCAACTGAGTCAACGACAATATACAAAAAACCTCTTTCCCACATCAAGGAAAGAGGTTCGCTATCTATTCATTATAATATTCAAATCATACGAATAAAATAATGCAATAATTCATCCTGCTTTCCTATCTCCCAAGCGATTCAAGCTTGCTGGAATTGGCACGTTTTTGCCGAGGTTTCGTAGGGCCAGTCCCTCCACCTCTCTGGATAGAAAATCTAATGTATGTAGTTGTCGAAAAAAACTTGCAAATCGATATCAGACACGATAAGGTATAAAACATCTAAATTTGTCGAATTCGAAATAATTTTCTTTATTCTAATTAAACCTAGTAAAAAAGTCAACATTAAATCTAAAATTTGATTTATGATAGTTTATAACGTATTCAAAGTCTATTTCTGCCATTATTAAGGTATGGGTATTACGAAAGGAGCATGATGTATGTCTAGTTATGTTGATCAACAAGATGGAGTATTTCCTTCAGTCTGCTCGCTCGATTGTCCTGATCAGTGCGGACTGCTTGTTCATAAAGAAAAAGGTAAAATCATCAAAATTGCTGGAGATCCTAATCATCCTGTTACCAAAGGGAACATCTGTAACAAAGTTCGTAATATGACAGAACGTATCTATGATACCAAGCGTCTAACTACTCCACTCAAGCGGATTGGAGCAAAAGGAGAAGGTCTTTTTGAACCTATTTCATGGGAAGAAGCGATTACTACAATTACTTCCAAATGGAAAACATTAATATCCACTTCTGGCCCTGAAAGTATTCTCCCGTATAGCTTCTATGGCAATATGGGCAATCTATCCGCAGAAGGGATGGATCGCCGCTTTTTCCACCGGATGGGGGCGAGTCTTTTAGAGCGTACCATTTGCACAGCCGCTGGTTCAGCAGGTTATAAATATACAATGGGTGGCAGTATTGGTACCGATCCTGAAGATACGGTAGATACACAGTTATTTATTTTCTGGGGTATTAATGCAGTTAGCACTAATATGCATCAAGTGACTTTAGCGCAGCAAGCTCGCAAAAAAGGCGCTAAAGTTATTGTGATCGATGTGCATAAAAATCAAACTGGACGATCTGCAGATTGGTTTATTCCGATTTTGCCAGGAACAGATAGCGCACTCGCTTTAGGGATGATGCATATTTTATTTGCTGAAGATAAAGTGAATGAGGATTTTATGAAGCAATATACAGTAGGGCACGAACAATTGCGTGAGCATGTAAAGCAATACGACCCTGCCACTGTATCCACAATTACAGGCGTACCTGTCGATGATCTATATCAATTAGCTCGTATGTATGGCAATGCTAGCCCTGCTCTGATTCGTATCGGAAATGGTCTACAACATCATGATAACGGCGGTATGAATGTACGTACGATTGCTTGCCTACCTGCTATCACAGGACAATGGTTAGTACGCGGTGGCGGTGCTATTAAGTCTAATACGTTCCAGCTAACATTTAATGAAAATGCGTTACAACGTCCAGACTTATTGGCTAATCGCAACACTCGTTCTTTTAATATGAATCAATTGGGACGGGTATTATTAGAGGAGTCTGAACCTGTGCAATCGCTATATGTGTACAATTCTAATCCAGCAGTTGTGACTCCAGAAGCTACGCTTGTCAGACAAGGATTAGCACGAGACGATTTGTTTACTGTTGTGCACGATCTCTTTTTAACTGAAACAGCTAAATATGCAGATATCGTTTTGCCAGCAACATCTGCTTTTGAAAATACCGATTTCTATGCTTCGTACTGGCATCATTATATGCAGATTCAACAACCAGTTGTTGCTCCATATGGTGAAAGCAAATCCAATACCGAAGTATTTCGTTTGCTTGCTAAGGCAATGGGCTATGAAGATCAAGCATTACAAGATAGTGATGAACAGTTAATTCGGCAAGCGCTGGATCATCCTGCTAATCCGGCACTGAAAAATATTACGTATGATTCATTAGTTCAGCATCAATATGTCAAAGCAGATCGACAATATATTTTCCCGGATCGTCTGCCTACACCAAGTGGCAAAATTGAACTATATTCAGCCGATATGGAGCGTGATGGATTACCGCCATTACCAACCTATACACCACTTCGAGAACAAGGAACGCATCCTTATATTTTTGTACCGGGACCGAATCATAACTTTTTGAATTCAACCTTTTCCAATAATGCCAAACATATCGGTCTTGAAAAAACACCGAAGCTGTTTATGAATACAATCGATGCACAAAATGCTGGTATTGAAGATGGCGACTGGGTAACCGTATGGAATGAACGAGGGTCTTGTGAACTGCTTGCTACTGTAGGTGAACATGTATTGCCAGGCGTTGTCGTCAGCCAGGGGCTATGGGCAGACACTGACAATCAGCAAGCTACCCATCTAGTTAATGCACTCACGTCAGATCGCTTGGCTGATATGGGTGGCGGTGCAACCTTCTTCTCCGGTCGTGTCGATGTAATCAAAAAATCAAGTTAACTCCTTTTATCCAATAATCGTTCACTTCACACACTATGGCGTTCGATTAATGTATAAGGAATCTGTCGCTTGACGGGCATGATAGTAGTATCAAGACTACGTTCATAAAATAAAGAAAACGCTTGTCTGCCGATTTCTTGTAAATTCTGATCGATCGTAGTGAGTTGTAATCCGGCAGAGATCGGTTGGTTATCATACCCTATAATTGCTAACTGCTCAGGAATACGCAATCCATATTGACGTGCGCCTAACATAACACCTGCGGCGGCTTCATCCCCTGTTACAATTAACGCAGACGGAGGTGACTCCATAGTCGCAATCCGCTTGGCAATCTGTTCACCATCACTCATATGGATACAATCTGGAAAAATCCACTCCTGATACACTTCAAGCCCTGCGGCATGGAGTGTATTTTGGTATGCACGAAATCGCTCCTGACTGCTTGCACTTGTTTTGCGACCAATACAATAACCGATACGAGTATACCCACGATCTAATAAATACTGAATTCCGCTACAAAAAGCTCCATAATGATCGGTATATACAGCCGATAGATTGGATTCTTCTGTATATTCGCAGACAACGATCGGCCCTGAATCACTGTATGATTGTAATTCTGCCCATGGTAATACGCGTGAACATGCAATAACTCCATCTACCTGTCTTGTACTGAGCATATGTAGATATTCTCGTTCTTGATCTGGATTATACGAAGTCTGACATAGCAATACGTGATAACCATATTGATAAGCTTCTTCCATCACACCTGCAATAATGGCGTGATAATACGGATGATGACTAAATGGTAAAATCAAACCAACCGTTTTGGTTTTGCCACGAATCAGATTAATAGCTTGTGAATTAGGGGTGTAGCTATTTTGCTCGATCACCTGTTGTACCCGTTCTCGTTTATCTGCTCTAACATAAGGATGATTATTGAGTACTCTAGATACAGTAGACACCGAAACTCCTGCTTGTTTGGCAATTTGCTTAATGTTGACCATAAGTGACTCCTTTCTTGTCATCATAAATCTTACACAATTACTTCTATCATAGCTCAAAAATAAGATCAACGATAAACAACCGCCTGTTTTCTTGAACATTCTATCCAAGACAAGGCGGTTGTTATACATATTATTATTAAATTATAACTGTTCTCCGTTACTTTCAATTACTTGCTGATACCAGTAATAGCTTTTCTTCGGAATACGGCGCATATCTTTTTCGCTATCTTCGTCACGATTGATATAGACGAACCCATAACGTTTCTGATAGCCATTTAACCAGCTTAACAAATCGGTAAATGACCAACTACAATAACCAATTAGATCTACACCGTCAGCAATCGCTTCACGACATTGTTCCAAATGAGAACGCAAATAATCGATGCGATAATCATCTTGGATACTTCCATCAGCTTCTAGCTTATCAAATTCACCTAATCCATTTTCGGTAATAAAGACAGGCAGTCCATAACGGCTCGTAATACGACGTAATCCAATTCGCAAGCCGATTGGATCGATCGCCCAGTCCCAGTTTGACGTTTCTAAATGAGTATTAGGCGTTGTTTTGTATAGCCCCGGTCTTCCCGTATCTTCATTACTTCCTTTTTGTCCGGTAGTATTCATTTTGCCTTCAGCGACACCATCAATCGGATTAAATTCATACGTAATCGTCTGATAATAATTAACACCGACAAAATCAGGAATCCCTTTGGTTAATAATTCGATATCGCCTTCTTCAAATGTTGGAGCCAGACCGTGCTCTTCCAGATAACGAAGTGCTACCTGTGGATAATGACCCAGACAATACGTATCCAGCCACCAGTTATTTTGAAATTCTTCTGCATTCTCATACGCCAGCATATCACGAGGCTGACTACTAGCCGGATAAGAAGGAGAATAAGCAAAGCTAGGGCCAATTTTACCGTTCGGTACATAGTGACGGAAAGATTCAATCGCTTTGGCATTAGCTAGAAAAGCAATATGATTGGCTTCATAAAAACGTTTGCGATCATGGACACCCGGCGGATGCATCGCTGTAATAAACGCATGGTTAGAATTGTAATTTTGCTCATTAAGAGATACCCAGTACTTTACTCGATCTCCATACCGTTTATACAATGTAATACAGTATTGATTGAAATCTTCGATCATTTCTCTAGATTCCCAAGCTCCGTATTCATCTGCGAGTGCTTGTGGAGCATCCCAGTGGTATAACGTTAATACCGGTTCGATCTGATTAGCCAACAATTCGTCAATTAATTGATCATAAAAGATCAAGCCTGCTTCATTGACTTCACCTTTACCCTGTGGATAAATACGTGGCCAGCTAATCGAAAACCGGTATGCTTTAAGACCTTGTTGCGCCATTAGAGCAATATCTTCTTTGTAACGATGATAATGATCTACAGCTACATCTCCATTGGTACCTTTGAATGTTTTGCCCGGGATTTTGGTAAATGAATCCCACATCGAAGGTCCTTTACCATCTTCGTCCCAAGCACCTTCTACTTGATATGCCGCCGAAGCTGATCCCCATAGAAAATCAGTCGGGAACGCTTTTTTCTGTTCGTGATGCATTTGTACTCCTCCTTCAAGCTAATGATGCTTTTATGATAAAGTATGAAATGCATTTCAGATCAAGCTTTGTTTATGATAGTGGCTTAGCTAATTGTACCTGATTCCGTCCAGCCGACTTGGCTATATACAATGCTTGATCTGCTTGTTCAAACATGTTTTCAGGCTGATCCTGCGGATAACAACTCACACCGATCGATATCGTAATATGAATCATTTGTCCATCGTCTAATTGAAAATCGTGAGCTTCGATCTTTTTACGAATCGATTCTGCTATTTTTAACGTTTTTTCGATTCCACAGTCATTTAAAATCGCAGCAAATTCTTCTCCGCCTTTACGAGCACAGTGATCATTAGAACGCATAGCCTCTTTTAACAATTGAGCTATTTGAATCAATACCGTATCTCCATTTAAATGTCCATACGTATCATTAACATCTTTAAAATGATCAATATCTAAAAGGAGCAAACCAAAAGGTTGTGGATAATGCACCAAATTTATCGTTTTTTGTTCAAACATTTTTTCAAATGCACGTGGATTATGAAGCCCTGTCAAAAAATCAAGATTGGCTGCTTCACGCATTAATAACAATGCATCATCGGTACGTTTCATATAACGAAGTAAATAATAAACAAACAATACCCCGGGAATATAAAACGCTGCAAAGACTATAATCGGAAAAAAGGAGTGTTCCCCTAGTACAGAAATTACAGATAAAGCATATACACACAAAATCCCGATCATCATGCGTAGCCAGTAAGATAACGCCAGCTCTTTGCCTTTTCTCATAAATAATCCTGTAATCACAAACGTAAAGATCGCATTAAAAAATCCGATAAATGAACTAAAATTGATAGGGTCTATTAAAAATAAGCGATACACTCCAATAATGACAGCCGTGATCAAACTACTTAATGCTCCACCAAAGTAAAACGACAATATAATAGCCACCTGACGAAGATCCAATACTATCATAGGTGACAAACGAAAAGAGAAGTATTTAGTCAATAAAATTCCAATTATTCCCGCAATAACACCGGATAGCAATTTGACATACAATGACTGGATATTGATTCGTTTACTCAGCCATTTTAATATTAAATTACCAAAAAAGAGTGTAGTTGTTAGAAATGTAAGGTTGTTCAGAAGCGATTGAATAATAGTCAGCATCTCAAAATCCTCATCTGTGAATTTGCAAAGCAGTATAGATTATTATATCAAAAAAAGCTCCCTATACTGGGAGCTTCTATTAAATCATATCATATTATTTAATCGCTACAAAGAATAATCTAGCAGCATCTTCACCAGCTTCTACCCATTCAAAATCAGCATAACAATGCACATCTCGAAAACCGGCTTTGATTAATTCTGTTTTCAACCATTCTGGATCATAAGAACGTTGAACATGAGTTTCTTCAAAACGTTCATACAGCGCATGACGTTCTTCACCTGTACGGGCGAAAATCGTCAAATGATGCTCAATCTCGGTACGAACTTGATCATATTCACATGTCCATAAATACGAAACAGAACGCTCATCTAACATAAATGGTTGCTCTTCATCATAACGGCGTAATGTCCGCGGATGATGGACATCAAAAACAAATGTACCGCCTGATTTGAGCCCTTTGTATGTTGATTGAAACGTATCAACGATATACTCGGGTTCTGTTAAATAGTTCAAACAATCGCAAAACGAAATTACGCTATCGACCGGTTCAGGCAACATCCAGTGCGTCATATTTTGACACACCCAGTTCACACTACCGTTTTGAAAAAGGCGATGTCCTTGTGGAGTCGATTCTAGCTTGTCTTTCGCTACAGATAACATATCTGATGATAGATCTATTCCTGTCACTTGGAAACCTGCATTCACAAGCGGAATCGTAATACTACCGGTTCCACATCCAAGTTCTGCCACTGTACGAGGCATACCATATTTATCCCAGACTTCACGCACAAAGCGTAGCCAATCCGGGTAAGGCATATCTGCCATTAATTCATCATATACATAAGCAAATTTCCGGTACGACAATACGCTAACCGTCCTTCCGTACATCTGCAATATCGATTACAGAATGATCAATTCATACTACTAACGGCTAGTCCTTAAGATTGCTTTTCTTCTTCAGATGAAGATGGTTCAGAAGAATCTGCTGGCTTAACTAGCATCGTCCAGTTTTCTTTCTGCTCTACAATACCTTCGCGCATCAATTTACCAAGTGCACGCTTGAACGCAGACTTACTAATGCCAAATCGTTGTTTGATAATATCAGGTGTAGTGGTATCTGAATACGGCATAGCTCCATCAGGACGTTCTTGTAAGAAAGCAAGTAAGCGCTCTGCATCTTGATCGCGGCCCACTTCTTTACGAGGAATCATCGATAGATTTACACGTCCATCTTCACGAACTTGTGTTACACGTACATTGACTTTTTCACCGAGACGAAGCATACGACTGCGCTCGCTCTGATGAATCATACCCAATGCTCCAAATCCAAGTACGCCACCTTCTACAATCACAAATGTTCCCATTTGTAACGGACGATAGACTTGTGCATCTAACCACAGATTCACCCATGATTCAGGAGCGTGAAAAGTATGCTCCATAAATTCAAGTTCACCTGCTAATTTGGCACGTAGACGACCTTGACGATCATGCTCCATCATCACATAGACTTCATCGCCTACTTGCGGACGAAGTTCTTTGAGTTCAGGCATTTCGCTCAGAGGTAATAACAACTGACGACCTAGTCCCATTTCAAGAAAAGCTCCTAGACGTGGATGTAGATCAGCTACAGTTAGCTTTGCCATTCCACCTAGTGTCAAAAATGGCTTTTTCATCGTTGCTGCTAGACGGTCTTCGGTATCATGGAAAATAAAGACTTCGATATGATCGCCTATTTTGATTTTTTTGGTGATTTCACTGTAATGAAGCAATACATCGTTTTCTCCATCGGATAGAAAAAAACCATACGGCGATACTTCACGCACCAATTCAAGCGTTAATACTGTACCGGATTCAAAACTCATACGTTCTCCATCACTTTAGCATCTGACCACAGACGCTCGATATTATAGTATTCACGCTCATCACGATGGAAAATATGCACGACGACATCGCCAAGATCCATCAGTACCCAACGAGCTGCATTCACGCCTTCCATACCACGAATCTCTGCTTTGGCATCATGCATTACTTTACGGATTTCACTTGCAATCGCTTGTACTTGTGTATCCGAGTTACCATGACAGATTACAAAATAATCAGCGATCATGGATACACCACGTAAATCTAGTGCTACCAGATTGCTTGCTTTTTTACTTTCAGCTGCTTCTACAGCAAGTTGCAATAATTGTTCAGGATTCAATTTCATTAAAGTTCCCCCTCGAGTTCTAGCTGTTTGACCAAATCGTTGCGAGATAAAACCGTTAACGGAAAAATAACTTGTCGTCTAGCCAGCAATAAATGAATCGTCGAATCAAATCCAGCTACCAATCCAGCTTCAAGACTATGCTCAGCTAGACTGCGAATATGATCTACTCCTGGAAAATCACGTCCAGGTTCTATATAATCAGCCAAACAAATTACTTTCTCCAACACAGTCATACCGACACGTCCAGAGGTATGATAACGAATCGCATTCAATATTTCTTCATCGTCCACACCGTATTCTGTCTGTGCCGTATATGCTCCCACTTCAGCATGCCATAACGGCTTGTCATACAATAATAGTTCATCATTTAACGCTTGTTCGCGTAATACTTGTTCTTGACGTTCAGTGCTCCAATATTTCGCTACATCATGCAAAATCGCAGCAATCTCTGCTTTGACCGGATCAGCGCCATATCGCTTAGCAAGTACAATTGCTGATTGCATTACACCTTCGGTATGCTTCCAGCGTTTTTGTGGCATTTGAGCGGATACAGATGCCTTCAACTCATCGCGTGTCAGGTTCATAGATACCGCTCCTTTGTATATATTCATTCACTAGATCATGTACCATATAACGAACAGATTTTCCTGCTGCTAGACGTTCACGGATATCTGTAGATGAAATATCAACTTGTGGCATATTCACCAGCACTACTTTTTCCTGCAAATAATCCGGTAAATCTTCTTTACGAATGACCGAACCCGGACGACCTACACCGATAAATGTAAGCACCTGTGCCAGTTCTTCAATCCCATGCCATTGTGTTAAAAAATTCACCATATCTGCACCGATAATAAAAAAGAATTCATGCTCTGTATACCTTGCTCGTAATTCACGAATCGTATCAATTGTGTAGGATACGCCTCCGCGGACAAGCTCTATATCCAATGTACGAAAAGCAGGATTCGTTCCTACTGCAAGCTCCACCATCTGAAGACGTTCGTCTCCTCCAGCTCCCGCTTCGTGCTTATGCGGCGGAATATGTGACGGCATAAACCAGACTTCATCTAACGTACAACCTTGAAGCGCTGCTTCTGCTGCTAACATATGACCGATATGCACAGGATCGAATGTTCCACCCATAATACCGACTTTCATGAATACACCACCGAATACGATTTTATAATAAAAATAAGATCAATTACGCTTTTGGTAATTCAATTTGTTTGTGGTCTTTGGATTCTTTGTACAAAATGATTGTACGTCCAATCACTTGAACCAACTCGGATTTAGTGCTTTTTGCTAATTCTTCTGCCAAATCTTTTGGTTCTTCCAGACAGTTGTTTAATACTGAAATTTTCATCAATTCGCGCGTTTCAATCGCATCCAGTACATGACGAACAATCCCGTCATTCATACCGCCTTTACCGATTTGAAAAATCGCATCTAAATGATGAGCTTGTGAACGCAAAAAGCGTTTTTGTTTTCCTGTTAACATATATTTCTCCTTCAATACCTATTCTTTTTGATGATTCATCGCTTCTAGTAAAGCACTACGCATCACAGATATAGGCGCAGGTTCCCCTGTCCAATACTCATAAGCATAAGCTCCTTGATAAACAAACATACCTAATCCACCAATTACCGTACAACCACGACTTTTAGCTTCACGCAACAAACGCGTTTCTAACGGATTATAGATCAGATCGCTAACGACAATTCCTTCTGGAATTTGACGCTGTTCTAGTGGTGTCTCATCACTATTCGGTGACATACCGATCGAGGTTGTATTAATAAGTATATCGGTCTGCGGAAGAACTTTATCGAGTGTATCGTAGCTACCACTTTGTACTTGTAAAGTGTCATGACTGAACTCTTGAGCTAGTTGTTCAGCTTTATCTACTGTACGATTAATAATCGTTACACTTGCTGGTTCTTCTCGCAACAAAGCATATACTACTCCACGCGCAGCACCACCTGCACCTAGAATCGTAATATGTTTACCCGATAACTCACTATTTAATTCTTCTTTTAGAGATCGGACATAACCGATACCATCGGTGTTATATCCTTTTAATTTGCCATCTTTGATAACCACTGTATTAACAGCGCCACAGCATATCGCTGATTCATCCAGTTCATCCATCAATTTCATCATTTCTACTTTATGAGGAATGGTGACATTGAATCCGCTAAAGCCTAGCGCTTTGGTACCTGCTACAGCTTCAGCCAGATGCTCTGGCTTCACATGTAAAGGAACATACATCCCCGGAATCCCTGATGCTTCCAACGCAATATTATGCATAGCTGGTGATTTGGAATGCCCGATAGGATCTCCCATAACACCTAACAAAAGCGTATGATGAGATGAATTTTTTTTCCGGTCTGTCATTGTATAGTTCCTCCTGTGAATTAAGATAGGCTTACATTAAATCAATGATGGACGCATCATTACTTTGACACCTTTAGGTAAATGAATAGCAGCTAATGCGCCTGTACTGCCGTTCACTTTGATCCAACCCAAGCCTGAAATAAATAGATCGTATTGTGAGCCGCGAGGAACACGGAATTCATGACGTGTCCATTCTGGCAAGTCTGCTAAATGTTCTTTGGTCGGAGGTGCAAGCATTACTCCTGCATGATCTGCAAATAAGTCATCTGCACGTTCCAATTTGGTACGATGAATTTTGAGATTATTATTAATGAAGCAAGTAAATGATTGACGACCACCTTCAAGGTAATCAAATCGTGCCATCGCTCCGAAAAAGAGTGTCTGACCTTCATTTAATTGGTATACCATCGGTTTAAGCGGTTTGTCTGGCATAATCGCAGCCAAATCCTGCTTGGTTACGAGTTCCGTATAACGAGATTCATACACAATCCCCGGTGTATCAATAATAAAATGTCCATCATCTAAAGGAATATTCACAGTATCTAACGTTGTACCCGGATAACGAGAAGTAGTTAGTTCTTCTTCCAGATCACTATAATCCGAAATTAGACGGTTGATCAGTGTAGATTTCCCTACATTGGTCGCTCCAACTACATACACATCACGATTTCCACGCATCTCACCTACAACTTCAAGAATACGCTCAAATCCTGTATTTTGCTTGGCACTACAAAGAATGATTTCTTCGGTTTTGAGTCCGATTTCTTTCGCTTCTTTTTGTACCCAGTTACGCAATTTGTTCCAATTGGTGACTTTCGGCAACAAATCAATTTTGTTCACAGCTAAAATCACAGGATTATTGCCTACAAAACGTTGCAATCCTGAAATAACGCTACCCTGAAAATCGAACAAGTCGACAATATGGATTACCAGTGCATCTTTTGTGCCCACTTCACTGAGCAATCGCAAGAATTCGCTCTGATCTACCGTTACTGTCGACGATTCATTATAATTGCGGATACGGAAACAGCGCTGGCAGACTAGAGGTGTTCTTTCTAGTGCTTGTGCTGGTAAGTATCCTGGTAATTCAGGCGCGTCCATCTGTAGTGTAATACCGCATCCACTACATTTCGCACCAGCGGTAAGACCGCTTTGTTCTGTCATTTATTGTTTTCCTCCTCGGACCATAGTCCTTTTCTACGCAGTCGTTTTCTGGCAAACCGTTCGACCTTACGGTTAACTTTGGTTCTCCAACCTTCATCAGCAGCAGCGATAGGCAATACTAGAATCGTAAATAAACCGAGTCTGTTGCCACCATATACATCTGTTAACAATTGGTCACCGATAACAATAGTCTGTTCTTCGCTCCATTTCATCAGCGTCATTGCTTTGCGAAATGGTGCATTGGACGGCTTGCGTGCCGCATGCACAAATTTGATATCCAGTGGTGTAGCAAATAAGGATACCCTGCTCATATTGTTATTCGAGACGATAATCAGCTCGAAGCCGTATTTTTTTACTTTAGCAAACCATTCAATCAATTCCGGTGTCGCATTTGGCGCTTTGGCACCAACGAGTGTGTTGTCTAAATCTGTAATGATTCCACGATAACCTTTGGCATACATTGCTTCTAGATCAATATCAAATACAGTATTCACGCGCAACTTGGGTACGAGCATCTCAAACAAGCTTTATTCACCTCGGTTTCATACGACAAACTATATCATAAGTGTAACCTATCTGACAAAAAGAAACGCCGCATCAGCGGCGTTTTTTTGTAGGATCTATCAATAGTTTGTCCAACGTTTTGAACAATCATTCAGCCATCCACCATTATACTACTTTGTATCCCTTTTGCGCCATCTTTTTCGCAAGTTTTGCAGATGATGTTGCATAGAGGTCCACTCTTCCTCTGTAATCTGATCTGGACTGTATTTCGCTTTTTCAAACAATTCAAGTAAAGGTGTTAATTGTGCCGCCAGATCAGGGCGTACCTCTTCCCACCTGCTTACCGATTCACGCAATGTTTCATATGAACGGCGATCCATGCCATGACGTTTCATCCATGCTAACCAGCGTTTGGATTCAGCCATAATTTTTTGCTGTGGTGTCAAAGCTTCGCCTTGACGCATACGCATAATCATAAAGCTTAGTTCACGACGATAACGAATAATCATTACCGCTGCCCACGCAAGTATTACACTGCTAGCAATCCAGATGACAGAAGTAGGTACAGCAGGCTCGTTATCTTGCACAGGAGTAGCTGTTTCCTCTTCTTCTGGTGTTTGTTCTTCTTCTTCTGGTTCAGGTGTTGGAGTATCATCGGATGGAGTCTGTACTGTTTCTGTCACCATCGGCATATCGAATCCTGGTGTTGCTTCGATCGGTACCCATCCATAATCGGCAAAATAAATTTCTGCCCATGAATGTGCATCTGCATTAGTGACTGTGTATTCTGTAGCTCCATCCGGGAAATAGTCGCTAGTAACATAACCGGAAGCTTGTCCGGGAGCATACCCTTTAACCCAGCGTGCAGGAATATCTAATGAGCGTGCCATCATGACCATCGCTGTAGAATAATAATCACAATATCCTTCTTTGACTTCAAATAAAAAGCTATCTACAAAATCACGACTTTTTTTCTTTGATAAATCAGGATTGTTAGTATAAGCAAAGTTATTTTGCAAATACTGTTGCAATAACTCTACTTTTTCATAAGGTGTATCTCCAGAAGCTGTTACTTCTTTGGCTAGATTGCGTACACGATCTGGCAATTCAGAAGGCACTTGAAGATACTGATCTAGCGATTTGTCTGCATACAATTGATTGAATGTTTTCTTTTCCAGTTCTTTGACAGGTATAATCGGCACTCTGGAAACGAGTGAATACGATTCTGGAAATTTACGATTCTGACGGGTAGGGCTCCAGTGAATTTCACCGGGGTTACTACGCCAGTCCAATTGTGATGTATCTGAACCGCCATCTACATCGGTAACTCTGCCTATCGTATAAGCACCGAATAGTACAGGATAGGTTACATTATCTTCAGACAACATTTTCACCTGTTGCTTAACGGTTTTCTTTTCAACATCTGAAGATTCATCCAGCGGAAGCTCACTACCCGCTTCTACCGACTGTAATTCACTCCAACCATTGCTAGAGCGATCAATCCAACCTTCTCCTGAATAGACGGTACGCGTTTCTCCGCGCCAATAACTACGGCTGGTAGTGCTGACTGTCATTACCGGCGTATAGTCAAAATTAAATCCGCCACCCAGATTGGAATCTTCGCGACTGTATCCTGAAGAAGCTCCTTGTCCATTTAACGGGTTAGAACCGTTGACGGTAATCACTGCTTCTCCGCGCCAATTTTTCCATGCCGTATACGGATCTTTGAGCGTAGGTTGGACTTCCGGTACATTGACCCCTACCAGTAAAATAATCGAGAAAATTACGGCAATATTAAAAATAATTTTGAGCGGATATCGACGTAGATGTTTCCATCCTTTGGGGAATCGCTGCTGAAAATAACGAAAATGATTACTAACCAGCCAGCCCATCCCTGCAAATACAACCCATGCTACTTCTTCCCACATCATGGACGTGGTAAAAGAATCTAAAATAGATAAAGCCGCAATATTCGTACCGACAAACATAATAATTGCTCGGCGTGATGACCCGATTCGTGCAGAGACTTCGATCAATACCCATGCAGATAATATAAACCACAGATACGGGGAAACAGTATCTACAAATGTCTCTACATTGTCTGTTAACGAACCTTCTTGCCAGCTATAAAAACCGTAATGATCAAGCACATAATAGACTGTACCTAATACGGCAAATAATTTGATAATCAGTCGATATATGATTTTGAGCGGGATTAAAATATCAATAATCGCTACAACTGCCATTGTTGCCAATACCAATGGAGTCGTTTCTTGATACCAGACTCCATCTGCATAATTAATCCATTGTAGTGCAATAATAAAAACCCATACTAAAGATAATGAATAGTACCAAGAGCGACTTATACCATTCCACCATTTTTTCAAATCGCTCCACCTCCCAACGCAGCTGGCAATTGCTCTAATGAAGAAATAGGATAACAGGATACACCGCGTGCATGAGCAGACTGTGACCAGTTAATCACTGCTTCTTTATTTTTTTCTATAGAAGGATGAATTAAAAATTGAAGTGGTGTCATCTGACGAATACGAGCAAATTGAAAAATCTCCCACACTTTCTCATTCATCAACGGCGTAATCAGAATAAATAAAGTTCCTGCTGGAAACATACGCGCATGATCTTCCAGTTGATCAAGCAAGCGACCTTTGCCATCTGCGACTACATCTACTAGATGCAGACGCATTCGCTGACGTTCTCCTATATGATCTGATGGCAAAAATACACCTTTGTTCTGTCCGGTCGTAAATAACCCCATTCCCATTCGTTCCCGCACCCCATAATCAAGCATAGATGCTGTTGTCGATACTGCTAATTCAAAAGCAGCATCCGATTCATAATGATCGGCTATTGCATCAAGCACTAAAACGGTTTTGGGTAACGATTCATGTTCAAATTCTTTCGATTTCCAGTTGCCTGTACGTGCAGTCGCTGACCAGTGAATACGCGAAATTCGATCTCCATATACATAATCGCGTACCCCGTTGATCTGGTTCGTTTCCGGTCGTGACATTAATTGCGAAGTCTGTTGTCCGCCCAGTCTGGAATAACGTGATCCCATTTGCCAGTTCGGGATAAAAGCGATACGTGGCAATACCAGAAATTCACCGGGCGCTGTGAACTGCCCTTTATTTTCAATCAATCCAAAAATATCTTCACTGATACATTCGGTACCATAAAAGCGATAACGTCCTCGCTCTAGCGGAGGAGTCTGAAATAACAACTCTCCTTTGCCTCGCATACTCGGAATCAGACTTTCTTCAAAAGACCATGATTCTCCATTATGACGCTTGAGCGTTTCGCGAATAATAACATATGGTAATGGTAAAAATCCCGGAATCGTCACATCCAGACGCACCTGTACCTGATCACCAGCAAGAATCATTTCTCCCTGATCTCCTGCTGTCGACAAATGACGCTGACCATGTGCGCGTCCGACTCCTCGAAAGCCACCACCAATTAAATATAGCGATAATAAAGAAACCATAACAAATAACATGACTGATGTTTTGCCACCTTGAAAAAGCACATAAAACAAACATCCAATCC
The DNA here is from genome assembly GCF_028736095.1 of Paenibacillus sp. KACC 21273. NCBI lineage: Bacteria > Bacillati > Bacillota > Bacilli > Caryophanales > Paenibacillaceae > Paenibacillus > Paenibacillus sp. KACC 21273. The sequence goes on along the minus strand of NZ_CP117876.1, from coordinate 1,563,775 downwards.
ATACCATAAACACCAACCATAATTTGGATGGTTGGCGTTTCCACTGCAAATTCAGACGCAAGTATGAAAATAAGGCTCTCATACTTATTGTCCCATAGATACAGGAGCATGAATTTGCTCCAAAATCTGCGCTACAATTCGTTCAGAACTCATACGCTCCATACGAGCTTCTGGACGTGGAAGAATACGGTGTGGAATCACATAAGGTGCTAACTTTTTGACATCATCAGGCAGTACATAATCACGATTCTGTATAAAAGCATAGGCTTTGACAGCCATCATAAAGGACAACGTTGCCCGTGGACTTGCACCAAGCAACACCGAGGCGTGTTCACGTGTATGACGGATAACACTGACCAGATAGTCGCTAACCGATTCATCTAAATGAACATTGCGAATCTCCTGCTGAATATCAGCGATATGTTGCATATCTGTTACCGGTTCTAAGCGATCCACAGGTTGTCCAGCAGCACCATGACGAAGTAAATTACGCTCTGTCTGCTCATCAGGATAACCCAGTGTAATCTTCATCATAAAGCGATCCAATTGAGCTTCAGGCAACATATATGTTCCTTCAAAATCAATCGGATTCTGTGTTGCACATAACATAAATGGATGTGGCAATGGATGTGTCTCTCCATCGACTGTTACACTGCGCTCTTCCATAACTTCTAATAAAGCAGATTGTGTTTTGGTCGTTGCCCGATTAATTTCATCGGCAAGCAAAATATTCGTCATCACCGGACCTGGACGGAAATAAAACTGCTCATCCCGGGGATGGAAAATAGAAACGCCTGTGATATCACTTGGTAAAATATCTGGATTACACTGAATACGGCGATATTGTCCACTCATTGATTTAGCGAGTGCTTTGATCATTTGCGTTTTACCTGTTCCTGGAACATCCTCAATCAGAACATGTCCTCCAGCAAGCAAAGCGGTAAGTAACAGCTCTATTTCAAATGATTTGCCTAATATACATGATTCTAGATTGGATCTTACAGCTGCAATAACTTGCATCGATTCTTTGCGTGCCGACATATATATAAAACCTCCTGCTTCTGGTTCATATTGTTATATTATGATGTAATGACTCTAACTTTGTGAAAAATGCGTATATAATTATATTGTACATGAACGATAAGTCAGAGTCACTTTAATGGCTGATTACAATTTGAAGTCAAGGCAAATAATTGGACATTTTTCGACATGAAGTTCATACTATAACAAAGAATAACACTGTTAAGGAGTGACCTACGTCAATGGATCAACAGACGCTTCAGATGTTCAAACAATTAACCGAATTCCCCGCAGTATCGGGTTTTGAAAGAGAACTTCGGCATTGGGTTAAAGAGAAAATGGAACCTTATACCGATGAATTTGTACAAGATCGATTAGGTAGTTTATTTGGTGTTATTCGTGGTAATGAAAATGGACCGAAAATGATGGTCGCAGGTCACTTTGATGAAGTTGGATTTATGACAACAGGAATCACCGAGCAAGGGCTGATTCGTTTTCAACCTTTAGGTGGATGGTTCAGTCAGGTGGTACTTGCTCAACGTCTGCATATTATTACCGATAACGGCCCTATTGTTGGAGTGGTCGGTTCTACTCCTACTCATTTACTAAGTCCTGAACAACGCAACAAACCGGTGGATATCAAATCGATGTATATTGATATCGGTGCAGACGATCGTGCAGAAGCTGAACAAATGGGATTGCGTCCCGGACTACAAATTGTACCGATCTGTGAATTTACACCCATGGCTAATCCCAAAAAAATCATGGCAAAAGCTTGGGATAATCGCTATGGAGTCGGTCTTGCTATCGAATTGTTGCAAGCGGTTCATGGTGAAAAGCTTGGCGGTACATTGTATTCAGGAGCGACAGTACAAGAAGAACTAGGGCTTCGTGGTGCACGTACAGCGGCTCAGTTGATTCAGCCGGATCTGTTCTTCGGACTGGATTGTAGTGCTGCTAATGATATGACAGGAGATCGTAATGCTTTTGGTCATTTAGGCAAAGGTGCGTTATTACGCATTTATGATCCGACCATGTTTACGCATCGCGGAATGATTGAATATATTCAAGATACAGCAAGTACTCATCAGATTCCAGTACAGTATTTTATTTCTGCGGGTGGAACAGATGCGGGACAAGTGCATGTCAGTGGAACAGGTGTGCCTTCTAGTATTATCGGTATTTGTGGACGGTATATCCATACCTCATCTTCTATTATTCATACCGATGATTACGATGCCGCCAAAGAATTACTGATTAAGCTTGTTAAAAATATGGATGCTTCTACGTATCAAACTATGTTGGATCGTGCTTAATCTGCTAGATTAGATGTAGTCATTCTTTCTATTCCTATCTTTTTACTTAATAATATACGTCTCAAACCGATTATTAGATCTCTTTATAAGAGAAAAGTAATCGGTTTTTTTATCATCTCATCTTCTATGTCTCTATGATTTTCTAACTAAATATGCCATCCATATGCCGACTTTTTCTTGGTTTAATCTACATAACTCGTCATTTGTATTCATTAAAAATAAGACTGTATCTACCAACTGTTTAACTCTATCGGCACATGTAATTCAGTTCAATACCCTTTATAATGATGAACAAACTAGACAGATAAAAGGAGAGAACTCATGACTGCAAAGACTGTGCTGTACCAAAAATGGTCTAGACATCTGATGTTGTTGACTGTATTTTTGATGCCTCTAGGTTCGTTTGTCTACTCTTCACCTGTAATTGCAGAAGAAGCTTCTTCTACTTCTGCATCTAACAGCGTATCCACTCTATCTGATGTACCTACAGTTACTCAAAATGTATACGTTTCTCCTAAAGGAAGCGACTATTTGGGTTCAGGAACTGTACAAGCTCCTTATCGCACTCTTCCCAAAGTTCGCTCTGTGTTACGGGATACGTATAGTGAAAGACCCGCTGGTGGTACAACAATCTGGTTACGTGAAGGCGAATATGAACTGTCTTCTACATTAGAACTGAATGAATTAGATTCAGGTACTGCTGAACGACCGATCACGTATCGTAATTATCCCAATGAACAAGCGGTGATTACCACTGCCAAAACGATTGATCCTACTCTCTGGAAACCACTTAATGCGGAAGCAGCAGCTCGTGTTCATCCTGCTGTCTATGCTGATCAATTAGTAGAATTAGATGTCCAATCGTTAGGGCTTAAAAATACGTCTGGCTTTCCCGGAGGAACAACATTTACCAAAGAATGGGGTATTGTCGATCTGATTGTAGATGGGGTACGCGAACCGATCTCTCAATGGCCGAATCCTCAGCAAAAAATAAGCAAAAATCGTGCAGGTTGGGTCACAATGAATGGTTCTGCTGATCCGCAGTCATTTTATTATGGCGAAGGCGGACAACCGAAAGATGGCATTACAACCGACGAAGTGAATGCCGATCAGACTGATCGGACTGCACGCTGGCAACGTTCTATCGAACACGGTCATGATTTGTATCTCAAAGGATTCTGGCGTACCGATTTTGACCCGGTAACTAGCAAAGTCGAAAGTATTGATACAATACGTCATATCGTTCGGTTGGTCGATATTCCAGAAGGCGGAATCGGTTCGAAATGGAGCAAAGAAGTTCCAGTAGTCCCTTCTACTAATCCATCTCCCTCTGCGACAGTTGTTCCATTTACTGTGCCTGATCAATCTCCGGTAACGATTCATGATGATACGTATGTGACAAAAGATGTCTATGTAACTCAAGATGTCTATACCCAGCCAAGTGTTCCCGTCTCTCCTCTAACTGTCACTTCTGTTACGTATCAAGTGTATCGAGTCGGTACAGGTACAGAAGAATGGCAAGCACTGAATCTGTTAGATGAGATTGATATGCCTGGCGAATGGGCTTTGGATTTTAAAGATCAGAAGATCTACTATTATCCTGACAGAGATATTAACAAGCAAAATATTATTATTGCTGATCGTACCGGCCCTATTATCAAATTAACGAATGCTTCTTACCTTAACTTTATCGGTCTGACGATTGAAGGTGGATTGAATAATGGGATCGAAATGCAGAGCTCACATCATATTTCACTGGACAGCAACACCATTCGAAATATAGGTGGCGGTGGTGTTCTTGATTATTACGGTCATCACAATGTCATGCAAAATAATACTATTTATGAAACAGGAAGTTTTGGGATGAGTATCGGTTATGCAGGTAATCGTGATACTTTGACTCCAGCACAGTCTGTGATTACGAACAACCATATTCATAATACCGGCACCCTGATTGCTTTAGAAGGATTAATTATTACACAGTCGATAGGTATGACGATCAGTCACAATCTGATTCATGATGTGCCCAAGCATGGCATTCGATATGTGTATAATAATGATCTGTTATTTGAATATAATGAACTGCATCATATTTCACTGGAAGATGGTGATGCAGGTGCTTTCTATACCGCTCAAGATTGGACTTCCTATGGTAATGTATTGCGATATAACTATGTACATGACAGTCCACGTGCCAATGGCTTTTATGCTGATGATGGAGATAGCGGAGATACTTTTACTAACAATATAGTCTCCGGCGTATCCAAAGCTTTTCTTTTTGGTGGAGGTCATCATAACCGGGCAACCGGAAATCTGATTGTCAATGCCACATCCGGTATTCAGATTGATGATCGCGGAATCGCTCGTAAATATACAGCAGATAGCTCTTATGCTGAACAATTAATGGCTAAAAATCCTGGAGCAGAACCCTGGAAAACGTATGGACGAGTTCTAGCAGATACGTATGGATATGACAGCAATCTATGGCAAAATATACTGAATTCCAAGTGGCATCCCGAATATCCGAACGGTACACATTTCAAAGATAATGCAGTTGTTCAGTCAGGCGCTCTCGTTATTCCAAAAAAAGGAGCAGTCATTATTCAAAATAATCCAAGAATTAGCAGTATACAATCGGCTAAGCTGAATCCTAATACGACAACTGGCGTCTATACAGAAAACCCAACTATTCTTGCGATCTTTCCAAATATCAATCAAATTTATCCTCAAATAGGACTGCAAAAAGAAAATACTACTTCTACCTCTTCTTAATTGATATATCTTATTCACGTTCAAACAATATCATTTCAATCTAAATAGCCAAAAGCTTCAGACACTGATCTGAAACTTTTGGCTATTTTCTTATATAGGAGCTATAGTCATCGGGGCTAATGCTTGCTGACTGAATAGGAAGGACATACTAATATACTTTGATTTTATATCGCATTTGATACCTTTAAGAATGAGACATTAAGGCGGTTATCAGTTGTTGAGACATATACTATACTGAGGGTGGCTAAAGAAACACTAACACTTTCATTTTACTCTTCTATATTTCTTCTACTTCTTTCCATTCCTTATTCTACTATTCATTCTATTTGTTCAAGTGATTTTCACTTCATTACATTTTACTTTTCTTGATCTTCTTTCTAATACGTGTATAACGAAATGATTGATCAAGAATTCATTCCAAACTATAAATGACCTAATAACCCTACTCGATCATAATAAAACAGCTACCGTTAGCCATGTTAGAGTACATCTATTTGTTTATCACCTATTGATAACAATAGCATCAAGGATATTTAGGAGGAAAATATAATGACAACAACTACGAAATGGGTAGCATGGATATTATCTCTCAGTCTTATCATTACTCTTCTACCAACAGGGCAAACCAGTTATGCTGCAACCACTCCTATGCTTAGTAGCGGAAATACAGTTGCAACTAACGTGAACGTATATGTCGATCCAACTGGAAATGATGTTACAGGTACAGGCACCAAATTAGCACCTTTCAAAACACTGTTCAAAGCTAGATCAACAATACGTGCATATAAAGGCAATTTACCTGCTGGCGGTGTTACCGTTTGGGTGAAAGGTGGAACGTACAATTTAGCCACAACGTTCGATCTCAATGCTCAAGATTCCGGCACACCTGACAAGCCAGTCATTTATCGCACCTATCCTGGAGAAACGGTCACGTTAACGACAGGCAAAGGAATTGATCCAACATCATGGCAACCGCTAAGCGCAGATGCAGCAGCACGTGTGAATCCTGCGGTTCAACCAAGTAAACTACGCGAGCTCGATGTAGCTTCGCTCAATATACAGAATATTGTTGGTTTTTCAGGCGGCACAACATTTACAGAGCAATGGGGTATTGTTGATCTGATCGTGGATGGTATTAGACAACCGATCTCTCAATGGCCTAACGAAGATCAAAGTATTGCAGCAAATCGTGCAGGTTGGGTGACTATGAACGGTTCCGCAGATTCCAAATCTTTTTATTACGGTGAAGGCGGTACACCAGAAAATGGAATCTCAGATGATGAGGTTAACGCAGATGGTACTAATCGTATTCAACGCTGGAAAGCTTCAATGGCTAAAGGGCATGACCTATATCTTAAAGGATTTTGGAGAACAGCTTGGAGCCCTGTCACTAGTAAAGTAGGCGCTATTTATCCAGATGATAATATTATTTCTCTATACGATATTCCAAGTGGCGGTATGGGCGATAAATTTAGCAAAACAGTCGTACCCAATACGTTAAAAAGTTCAACTGTAAGTATGGATGTCTATCGTCCTAATCTAATGTCTTCTTCTGTACAAGCAAATGTATATGCACCTGTCGTGTCTACTCCAAGTACTCCGATGTTCAATGTAACTTCCAGTGTGTACGGATTAACTGATGATCCTTTTATTCCAGATACAAGTGTTAGTTATCGAGTCGGTACAGGCAAAGAAGAATGGAAAGCAATTAACTATTTAGATGAAATCGATGTTCCTGGTGAATGGGCACTAGATTTTAAAGATGGCAAAATTTATTACTATCCTACAGGTGATATTACCAAACAAATCATTACTTTATCTGATAACAAAGCATCGATTATCAAAATGAGTGATGCTTCTTATATTCAATGGCTTGGATTTACAGTTGAAGGCGGTATGGGCAACGGAATCGAAATGCAGCGTTCTCATCATATGAAGATTGCTGGAAATACAATCTGTTATGTCACAGGTACAGGGATTGTCGATTACTATGGCAATAACAATCTGATTCAAAGTAATGATGTCTATGAAATTGGAGCCGCAGGAATCTCGATGGGATACTCTGGCGACCGTACTAATCTGGTATCAGGTAATTCCAGAATCACAAATAACCATATTTTCAATATCGGAACGTTGGTTAGTCTGGAAGGTATCGTTATCCGTGAATCAGTTGGTACTAAGATTGATCATAACTTGATCCATGATACACCGAAGGCGGCAGTTAAGTATACTTCAGATAACAACTTATTGTTTGAGTATAATGAAATCCACAATACGTCTTTAGTAGAAAGCGATTCAGGTGCTTTTTATACACCACAGGACTGGACTTCTTATGGAAATGTTCTTCGCTATAACTTTATTCATCATAACAAACGCTCCCATGGATTTTATTTTGATGATGGAGATAGCGGTGATGTGGTGAGCAAAAATATTATTCAACAATCTCAGATTGCTTTTATTATGGGCGGTGGACACGATAATCTGGCACAAAACAATCTGATTATTGCTTCAAGAGCAGCAGGACAGATTGATGATCGTGGCATTACACGTGGCTATACGGCTACAGGTGCTTATGCTCAGAATTTGATCAGCAAAAATCCAACTTCTGGTGCATGGCTACAATACGGCAAAGACCTAAAAGCGACGTATGGTTATACCACCAATCTATGGGCAGATATTCTTAACCCTGACTGGCATCCTGAATATCCAAACGGTTCTTCGATCTCAGATAATGTGTTTGTGCAGACAGGTGCAGTGACTACACCCAAAAAAGGATCTTTTACAGTCGCTAATAATGTGATTCTAAATACTATTGCTGATGCTCAATTTTATAATGCTAACACGATGGATTATCGTACCAATAATGCAAGTATTCTTAGCAAATTCACCGATTTAAATACGATTTTCCCACAGATCGGATTATCTCAAGATGAGTACAGAGTGCAAGTAATTTCTAGATCAGCTTCAGGTGGAATGAGTAATCATTAAAATGAATAGGAATTTTCATATTATTGTGAACTTTTTATGAATATAGTAGGTCTTATCTGCTCTCTCCTGCTACTTGCGATTCATAAAATAAATTGATTTCTGGGGATAATTGGTAACTAACCATCTTAATTATCCCTCTTTTTATCAGAAAAAGTCGATTTTTAACTTAAATTAACCAAATTTATCTATAACCATTACAAAATGGGCAAAAGTATCCGACAAAGTAACTAGTGAACCTAATTCGATAATTATAAAAGCAAATATCCACTTCCAATAGACCTGACCTATAGGTAAACCATATTTCAATATGAAAGGATGTTTTATAATGTTTAGAAAGACGCCGTTAGCGATGTTAATGGTGATAACTACACTACTTGTTAGTACTTTGTTGTCACCAGATTTCGCTTTTGCAGATCGCACAGTCAATGGAAATGTTGTGACCTTGAGTAGTGGAGCCACTACCAATACAGGTCTTAATATCTACGTAGATGGTTCAGTAGCTGCTTCAGGATCAGGTACTAAAGATGCTCCATTCAAAACGATACTTGAAGCTAGAAATGCTATTCGTGCCAAAAAAGGAGTTTTACCCGTTGGAGGAATTACAGTATGGGTCAAGGGCGGCACATACAAATTCACTTCTACACTCGATCTGAATGCTTCCGATTCTGGAGCACCTGGTAAATCGATCGTCTATCGTACGTATCCGGGAGAGAAAGTTATTATTTCTAACGGTACATCTGTTGATCCTACTCTCTGGAAACCATTAAGCAGTGACGCACAATCAAGAGTAAATCCAAAAGTAAGTGCAAGCAAATTAGTTGAGCTTGATGTGAAAGCTATGGGGCTTACGAATATTAACAGCTTCCCTGGTGGCAATTCTTTTTCCGATAAATGGGGCATTATTGATCTGATTGTCGATCATGAACGTCAACCGATCTCACAATGGCCGAACCCGGGTGAAATGGCTGGTTCCAAACGTGCAGGCTGGACAACTGCTAACGGTTCTGCTGACGCTAAATCTTTTTATTACGGTGAAAATGGTATTCCTACAGATGGACAAACTGATGATGAATTAAATGCAGACGGAACCAATCGTTCTGAACGTTGGGCATCTTCAGTCAATGCAGGACATCCTCTTTATCTTCAAGGTTTCTGGAGAACGGTATGGAGCCCGGTAACAAGCAAAGTACAAAGTATTGATAATGGAGAAGGAAGTATCTCTTTACTGGACACACCTTCAGGTGGTATGGGTTCCAAATGGAGTAAAGATATTGCGAACTCTAATCCAGTGTACCGCACAGGAGATGGAACCGAAGAATGGCGTGCAGTTAACTATCTAGATGAAATTGATGTTCCCGGTGAATGGGCGCTTGATTTCAAAGATGGTAAAGTATACTACTATCCAGATGGCGATATCAAAACAAAAGATGTAGAGATTGCTGATAATGCAACACCGATCATCAAAATGTATGCTACTTCTTATCTTCAATTACTAGGCTTCCAATTAGAAGATAGTATGAGCAACGGTATCGAAATGCAAAAAACAAATCATATTACAATAGCTGGTAATACGATTTTGAATGTAAGTGGTGGCGGGATTGTTGATTACTATGGTAGTTACAATCTAATCAAAAGTAATGATATTTATGATACAGGTGAATTTGGAATTAGCTTAGGTTATGCTGGTGACCGAACAACTACATTTACCAAATCCAATACACGTGTTACCAATAACCATATTCATCATACCGGTCTACTCGCGCATCTTGCTGGTATTATCGTACGGGATTCTAACAATGTATGGATAGATCATAATCTAATCCATGATGTTCCCAAAGACGGTATCCGTTATGTAAGCAGTACAAACCTAACGTTTGAGTTTAATGAAATTCATAATACCGCATTAGTAGAAAGTGATACAGGTGCTTTCTATACTGCACAAGACTGGACTTCATATGGTAACGATCTTCGTTATAACTTTATTCATAACAATGTACGTGCTAACGGATTTTATGTCGATGGTGGCGATGCAGGCGATAACTTCTATAACAATATTATTCAAGGTTCTGATCGTGCATTCCAATTTAACGGACATCACAATATCGGTCGTAACAATGTGGTTGTTGCTTCTTCCAAAGTACAGATTGAGAACCGTAGCGATGTGCTTACAACCGATGTAGTGGCTAATGCGATTATGACCAAAAGCTATGGTGTAGGTAGTAGCTTTGCTGATGGATTGCGTTCCAAAAATCCTGCGTCTGGTGCTTGGGCAAGCTTTGCAAATGAACTCAAAACACGTTATGGCTATACCGATAACTTATGGACCGATATGCTCAATGCTAACTGGCATCCAGAATACTCTAACGGTTCTAAATTAGTCGATAATGCACTGGTTCAAGTAAATAGTGTGATCAAACCTAAACTAGGCAATATTACGATTGAAAAAAATAATATTATTCCTAAAGTAACTGATGCTAACTTCTTCAATTACAGTCAAATGGACTTACGTACAAACAACAGACAAATTCTTGATAAATTTCCGAACTTGAATAGCATTTTCCCTCAAATCGGATTGCAACAAGATATGTATCGTATTCGTGTCGTAACTCGTGCTGAGACAGGCGGATTCACCAATCACTAAGTTGTTTTAACTTTTCAGATCATCAGCCGGGCTCTTATGTAGTCCGGCTTTTTGCTGTCTCCAATACCTCTTGTTCTTCCCTCCTCTCTATTGCCTGATTGATTAGTTATCAGACTGAACGGGTAAAAGCAATATGAATCCGAACGACACGAAGACGATACAGACTTATAACAGGAGGAATTCATTATGCTAGGTAAAAAAACAATTTTTATTACAGGTGCAGGTAGCGGACTTGGTAAAGGTGCTGCTCTAGGACTTGCCAAAAAAGGACATAAAGTTATTGCTTCTGTTGAAATTATTCCACAAGTGACTGAACTTCGAGAAGAAGCGAAAGCGCAAGGACTCGATATTGAAGTCATCAAATTAGATGTCAATAAACCACTTGACCGTATTCAATTGGAAAAATATGATTTTGATGTATATGTAGCAAATGCAGGGATTGGTGAAGGTGGCCCATTGGCTGAGATTCCAGTAGATAATATCCGCCAAATTTTTGATACCAATGTATTTAATTCGCTAGAAATGGTACAGATTGTCGCACGCCAATTTGTCGCTAAAAAGAAAGGTAAAATTATCTTTGTCAGCTCTATCGCTGGACTTAGCGTAACTCCTTATCTGGGTGCATACTGTGCTTCCAAACATGCTGTAGAAGCTATGGCACAAGCGCTTAAAGAAGAACTGAAAGAATTCGGCATTCAAGTCGCTACGATTAATCCTGGTCCATACAAAACAGGATTTAACGATAATATGTTTGAGCAAAAAGAAAAATGGTATGACGAGAAAACAAACTTTACCAAACGTTCTGATCTGGCAAAAGGCGAAAAAATGCTAGCTCAACAATTCGATCCGCAAGACATGATCGATAAAATGGTAGAAGTGATCGATGCGAAGCACCATCCTTTCCGCAACGTATATCCTGAACCATCTGAACAACAAGTAAAAGAATATCAAGCTAAACTTTGGGAAGAAACAGTCTAACTCTGGTACTGTTTTGACCTTATCCAATACTTTATCCAAAGCACACAGCGCAGGCATAATCACTGCCTCTACTGTGTGCTTTTGTATGTAATTTCAACGGTAATGATTCTATCTTCTTCTATAGACAAAAGATCACTAGAGTACTTTGAAGTACCTATCGCACTTCAAAGTGCGTACTTCTCAACGGTTGCATTATCCTGCAAGCTAATCATGTAACTTATTATGATTAAAGGAGTGCAATAGATGAATAGAGTAACCCATTCTTCTCGTAAAGTAGCGTTAGTTGTAGGGGCAAATGGAGTGATTGGTAGTAATCTGATTGATCATTTATCGACATTACCGGATTGGGAGATTATCGGGTTATCCCGTCGTGGCGGTGTATCTACAGATCGTGTTACTTATGTATCGGTAGACCTTTTTCAACGTGATCAAATAGATCAAGCCTTACAATCGTTTCCTACGATCACTCATATTTTTTATGCGGCATATCAAGATCGTCCTACTTGGGCAGAATTGGTAGAACCTAATCTGAATATGCTAATCCATATCGTAGAAAGTGTAGAGACTATTTCCCCTACGCTTCAACATGTAAGTCTGATGCAAGGTTACAAAGTCTACGGTGCTCATCTAGGCGCATTCAAAACACCTGCACGTGAATCTGATGCACGTCCGATGCCACCTGAATTTAATATGGCTCAGCAGAACTATCTTATGCAACAACAGCAAGGGAAAAGCTGGACATGGTCTGCGCTCCGTCCTTCTGTCGTGTGTGGATTTGCTGTAGGTAATCCTATGAATCTAGCGATGGTAATTGCGATCTATGCCACTATTTCCAAAGAACTTCAATTGCCTTTGCGATTCCCGGGTAAACGTGGAGCCTATCACAGTATTCTCGAAATGACAGATGCCGGATTACTCGCCAAAGCTACAGTCTGGGCAGCGACTACTCCTGCTTGTGCGAATCAGGCTTTTAATATTAACAATGGTGATTTGTTCCGCTGGGAAGAGCTGTGGCCTACCATCGCTACGTATTTTGAGATGGAGACAGCTCCCCCTTTATCCATGAGTCTGGATACGATGATGAAAGACAAAGAAGCTTTGTGGAACGATATCGTTACCAAATATGGATTAACTGCTTATACGTATGCAGATGTATCTTCGTGGGCGTTTGGTGATTTTGTATTTTCGTGGGATTATGACTTTTTTGCTGACGGAAGCAAAGCACGTCGATTCGGATTTCATGAATATGTAGATACAGAAAAGATGTTTATCGCTATTTTTGAAGATTTTCGCAAACGTAATATTATTGCCTGATCTTATCGTGTACAACTTATCGAAATAATCGTGTATTCCTTTCTTCAAGACAACATTATAAATAAATTACACCATATATGTAGAAATGGATACTTTTCCTCTATATGTATCGTCTATCAAAAGCCGACCTTAGTGATAAGGTTTCGGCTTTTGACGATTTATATCACTTGAGAAGGAGACTCTACAATACGAGCTTGATCACCATACTGTCTATATAGATGAACTTCTCCCCATTTACACATCATATGAAGTAACTCGGTGAGAGTTGTTCCATACTCGGTTAATTCATACTCTACTTTGGGAGGCACTACATTGTAAGACGTTCGCAATACTGTCCCTGCTTCTTCCAGTTCACGTAACTGCTGGGTCAACATTTTTTGAGTAATCGTTGGGATTAACTTTTTCAGTTCACTAGTTCGTTTTTTACCAAACGTCAGATGAAATAAAATCACAGGTTTCCATTTGCCACCGATTACTTCTAATGTGACCTCAACTGCTGTATTATAGACTTTTTCTTCGTCTTTCATAATATAATCCACCTTTCTGATAAAGTAGGTTGATATCTTAATAAAAACAGCTTATCTGGGATATGCTATGGTAATCTTACTACATTCGCATAACAGATACACGATATTTGACAGTTGTTAGTGATTCTACCTATACTAATGCCAACTCATTCTATATCAAATTATATTTACAAGGAGGTGTTCGCTTGAAAGCATCAAGTTCGCGGATCATCCTTTTGGGATTGGTATTATTCGCTTTATTGGCAGGAGTATTATACTACAGTCTTCATACTAAAAAAGAAGCATATCCGTTAAGTAGTGGAGCTGTAAAGGAGTCTGGAGTGAATATCTATATCGCCAAAACAGGTAATGATCAGACTGGAAATGGTAGTAAAACCAAGCCTTATGCTACATTGCAACAAGCTCAGAAAACGATTCGTGCCTACAAAGGTAAACTTCCTCAAGGAGGCATAACGGTCTGGGTGAAGCAAGGGAATTATCTTATGGATTCTAGCTTTCAACTGGATAAAAAAGATTCAGGTACAGCCGCTTCTCCAATTACATATCGTACTTATACAGGAGAACAAGTTACGCTTTCTACAGGCAAGCCAGTAACGGATTGGCAACCACTCAGTCAGGAAGCTCAAGCTAGAGTTCATCCCAAGATTGATCCCAAGCAGCTAGTAGAATTGGATGTACGCAAATTAGGAATGAAGCATATCAATGGCTTTGCAGGCGGCACTTCATTTACAGAACAATGGGGCATTTTGAATTTATTTGCCAACAATCAAATGCAACCTATTTCCCGTTGGCCGAATACAACAGAAGTAGCCGGTGGACAACGAGCAGGCTGGGCAATCGCTCAAAGTGTCTATAATGCTCAATCTTTTTATTATCAAAAACCGGGTTCTTCAAGCACTAATATTTTAGATGAAGATGGAACCAATCGTTCTAAGCGCTGGCAGAATGCGATCCAAAACGGTCATGCTATCTATTTACAAGGTTTCTGGCGTACCCTTTGGAGTCCAGCCAGTATTCAGATCAGTCAAATCGATCCAGCTCAAAAAACGATTAAACTTCTCGATACACCACAAGGTGGAATGGGTTCTAAATTCAGTGCGATGGTTGCTCCTTCTGCTCTATCAAGAACAACCAATGAGCAAAATGACAACAGCAGTACACCTTCTACTTATCGTGTTGGTGATGGTTCTGAAGAATTCCGAGCCCTTAATCTGCTAGAAGAAATCGATACACCTGGAGAATGGGCTTTGGATTTTAAAGATGGCAAAATCTATTACTATCCTCCTTCGGATATTCATAAATTGCAGACAGTAATCGGTGATCAAGATACACCTATCGTTACTATGGATGGTACCTCTTATGTACAATTTAAAGGGTTCACATTACAGAATAATATGGGTAATGGCTTTGAAATGAAAAGAAGTCATCATATTACGATTGCAGGCAACAATATTCGCAATGTAAATGGTGGAATATTAGATGTAGATGGTCATCATAATATGTTCCGTAGTAACAATATTTATGATACGGCAAGTTTTGGGATTAGTCTGAATAGTGCAGGAGATCGAGCTACATTATCGTCTGCCAATACGCGAATTACCAATAATCATATTCATCATATCGGCAAGCTGATCCATCTGGAAGCGATTATTATTCGTGATTCAGTCGGTGTACGGGTCGATCATAATTTACTGCATGATGTTCCCAAAGATGCAGTTCGCTATGTATTTAGCAATAAGCTGTTGCTTGAATACAATGAAGTGCATAATACATCACTGATCGAAGGCGATACCGGTGCTTTCTATACCGCTCAAGACTGGTCTTCGTATGGAAATGTATTACGTTATAACTTTATTCATCATAATAAACGCTCAAATGGTTTTTATGCGGATGGGGGTAGCAGTGGTAATACGTATGAATACAATATTATTCAAGATACATCACGCGCCTTTTTATTCGAAAATGGACATCATAATCTAGCGATGAACAATTTATTAATTAATGTACAATCTCTTGAAATTAACGATCGTTCTAATCAGTTAAATTATGGATTAGGTAGCGATAATGCCAATCGTCTGCGAGAGCTTCAACCATTGACAGGCACCTGGAAAAAATACGGTGAACAACTTGCTAAAAAATACGGCTTAAAAGGCAATCTATGGAGCAGTGTATTAAATGATAAATGGAATCCTCAATATCCCAATGGCAGTAAGCTTAATCATAATGTGATTGTAGGTGCTGGTGGACAAATCAAATTGCCGAAAAACGGTGATGTAGCAGCAGTAGGTAATACGACACTAAGTAGTACCTCAGATGCAGGATTTTATAATCTAGCTACCCTTGATTTGCGCACCAAAAATGCCAAAATATTAGAGAAGTTTCCTGACTTGAATACTGTTTTCCCAACGATTGGATTGTACAAAGATGAATACCGTACTAAAGCCTTTAATCGTGCAGATTCAGACGGTCTTTCTGACCATCAATCTACTTCTTAACTAAGAATATGGTTCATATTACTGACTGATCAGTTGTGCTCTAAGGCAATTGATCAGTCCCCTTTTTATTTTCAGACATTATACTACCTGCACTTGACAAGCAATCTATCGGTATGCTCAAATGGTTACAAAAAAGAAACTAATTTATGAACAAATTGAAATTTTATTAAAAAAGTATGAAATTATGCTTTGCTATATTTGCATCTGTATTTTATTATATAAAAGCATCCGCTGATTTTACCAATTTATATGTATTTTAGGAGGTGATTAACTAATTAAATCAAAATACCCATCACAGCAGGGATAAACCATCATCCCAACAACATCAATGGATTTTGAAATGGAGGGAATTTATATTTATGAAGAAGTTCCAGAAAATCATATCGCTCACAGCTATGCTTGCTTTGAGTAGTGCGATGGCGGTTCCATACGCATCGGCTGACAAAGTAGGAAGTCAAGAAGTTATCAATCTTGATAGCGGTGCTGTGACAAAAACTGGTTGGAATCTGTACGTTGATACAGCCGGAAGCGATACGGATGGGAATGGCACTAAAGAGAAACCATACGCCACCCTGGAAAGAGCACGTGATGCTATCCGCAGTCTAAAAGGCGACCTACCCGATTATGGAGTAACGGTATGGGTCAAAGGTGGAGAATATGAATTTTCCAACTTGCAATTTACAGCTGAAGATTCAGGTACACCGGATAAACCTATTATTTACCGTACGTATTCAGGTGAACAGGTGACATTAACCAACGGGATTCGTATTGATGCTTCCGATTGGAAACCGCTCAGTGCCGCAGCCAAAGCACGTGTTCATCCTGATGTAGATGCCAATGCCCTTTATCAGTTAGATGTGAAGTCACTGGGACTGAAGCATATTAAGCATTTTGAAGGTGGCACTTCGTTTACCGAAAAATGGGGTATTATTGATCTGATCTCTAACGGTATTCGTCAACCTATTTCTCAATGGCCTAATGTGACCGAATCTGTAGATGGACATCGCAAAGGTTGGACAACAGCGAATGGTTCAGCAGATGCCAAATCTTTTTATTATGGTGATGGTGGTATTCCTGAAAATGGAGACACAACAGATACGTTAGATCTGGACGGAAGCAATCGTGCAGCACGCTGGCAGAAGTCTTTATCTCAAGGACATGCTCTTTATCTTAAAGGCTTTTGGAGAACGGTCTGGAGCCCTTTGACCAGTTCCGTACAATCGATCGATACCAAACACAATGTCATCACACTTAAAGATATTCCTGATGGCGGTATGGGTTCCAAATGGAGTGCGGCAGTAACAGACTATGCTTCTGCTACCTCTGCCACAGCCAACACATACGGTGAAGATTCTCAGGCGGCATCCAGTATTGCTCCTTCTGCTTCTGCAACAAGCGAGCCAGCAGCAGACGATGCATTACATGATACAGACTCTACCCCACAATCATACAAATTGTTTAATGCACAGGGTGAATCTGGGTCTGTCCGCTTGAAAGAACAACTCACTGAAGATTCTCAATTAACGACAGAAGCGACTGATGCGGATCATAATCTATCGTTACCTTCTGAAGTTACTGAACATACAGGTAATGATGCAACCGTAACTGAACACAGTACCGATTCAGTGAAAGTACCTTCATCCGTCAACAAAGATGTATATCAATCAGCAACTGCAAGTACGTACCTTACGCCTAGCTCTTATTCATCCAAAATCAAAGCTCCTTATCGGATCGGTTCCGGTACAGAAGAATGGAAATTGATTAATTATCTGGATGAAATCGATGTTCCTGGTGAATGGTCACTTGACTTCAAAGATGGTCAAATTTATTACTATCCTAAAGGCAATCTGAAAAGCCAAAACATTATTGTAGCTGACCAAGAAAATCCAGTGATTTCTGTCGATGGAGCTTCTAATCTAAAAATGCTAGGATTCACGGTTGAAGGTGGTATGGGTAACGGGATTGAACTTAAAAATACCGACCATATTACGATTGCAGGTAATACGCTTCGTAATCTAGGAAATGGTGGTATTCTCGATGTAGATGGGACGAATAACCTTTTCCAAAGTAATGATATTTATGAAACAGGTGGATTCGGTATCAGTATTAATGATGCAGGAGATCGCAAAACGTTAGAAGCTGCCAATAGTCGTGTCACCAACAATCATATTCACAATGTAGGGGATCTGACTCATCTGGAAGCAATTCTGGTACGTAATTCGGTCGGGGTCAAATTCGATCATAATTTACTGCATGATGTGCCTAAAGATGCTGTTCGTTATGTGTACAGTAACAATTTGACATTCGAGTACAATGAAGTGCATAATACGTCCTTGATCGAAGGCGATACAGGTGCATTCTATACTGCTCAAGATTGGGCTTCTTATGGTAATGTACTGCAATACAATTTTGTTCATCATAACAAACGTTCTAATGGATTTTATTCAGATGGTGCAGATAGTGGCGATAATTATCGTTATAATATTGTGCAAGGTTCAACCAAAGGCATTTTGCTCAATGGACATGACAATATCGCTAACAACAATCTAGTGGTCGATTCCAATATGATCCAAGTCGATCAACGGGGCGACAGTAATTCTCATGGTGTGAATAGTATCTATGCCGATCAACTTCGTGAAATGAATCCAACAAGCGGCGTATGGAAAGAATATGGAGCCAAATTGCAAAAGATGTATGGTTATGATCATCCATTATGGAGCAGTATTCTTGATCCAAACTGGCATCCTGAATATCCGAATGGTACAAAAATGAATAACAATGTAATGGTCAACACACCGAATATTGTTGTTCCCAAATTAGGCGATGTTGCAGTAGAAGGTAATCAATTTATCTCTAGTGTTAGCAGTGCAGGATTCTACGATTATAGCAAAATGGATTTGCGTACAGACAACAAAACCATTTTAGCGAAATTCCCGGATCTGAATGAAGTTATGCCTAAGATTGGACTAAGCCAAGACGACTATCGTACCAACGTAGTAACACGCGCTGAATCTGGTGGATTAACGAATCACTAATTCAATATTCCTTATCTATATTTTTTATCTATTCATCTATATAAGCAGAACCTTTAGATCAATGAGATGATTCTCTGATCTAAAGGTTCTTTTTTAGTTTTCTTTTGTAGTTTTTTTCTTTTTTACATAGTTACTATATTTTTTTCATGGAAAAGACTTGTAATTAATTTTCTTCATGTTATAATTATCTTAATATTAAGATTTCAAATGTAAGCACATTTTATAAATAGATCGTTTGACTTTGAGGAGGATATTCATTATGGAATTATTAGGTATTCATCACGTTTCGATTATGACAGGTAAAGCGGAAAAAAATTACGATTTTTATACTAAAGTTATGGGTATGCGTTTAGTGAAAAAAGGAGTTAATCAAGACGATACTACTTCGTATCATCTATTTTACGGTGATGCTGTTGCTTCTCCTGGTACCGAATTGACTTTCTTTGATTTACCAGGTATCGGACCTAGCTATCAAGGGGTATCTAGTATTTCAGCAACATCTTTACGAGTAGCGACAACAGAAGCTTTGCAATACTGGTCTGATCGATTTGACCAATTGAATGTGACTCATGAAGAAATCAAACAACGTGCTGGACGAGATACATTGGCTTTTCAAGACTTTGAAGGTACACGCCTTATTCTTGTAGCCGACAACGGCGAACAAGGTATCGCGGCTGGAACAGCTTGGGATCAATCTGAAGTACCTGTAGAATACGGGATTCTTGGACTTGGACCAACTACACTAACACTAGCTCAACCTGCTTCGACTATTATGATTTTGACTGAAGTGATGGGATTCCGTCATACAGGCTCATATCCTTCGCTTGCAGGCGATTTTGCAGATATTGAAGTCTATTCTACTGGACAAGGTGGCGCAGGCGCAGAAGTCCATATCGAGACACGTCCTGATCTTCCACATGCACGTCTAGGTCGCGGTGGTGTCCATCATGTAGCGTTCCGTGTACCAGATGAGTCCGAATATGATCTATGGTCAGACAAATTATCCAAATTAGGTATTCCTAATTCAGGTAAAGTAGATCGTCACTACTTCCGTGCTCTTTATTTCCGTGAACCGAATGGTATCTTATTCGAATTATCCACAGACACACCAGGATTCGATATTGATGAATCGATGGATTCGTTAGGTGAAACCCTTTCTCTGCCTCCTTTCCTTGAAGGCAAACGTGCACAGATCGAAGCTAATCTTCGTCCGCTTGTACTGGATGAAGTATAAGTTAAGCAACAGAATAAAAAATAATCTAACCATCTTCATATAATAGAATATACACAAAAAGAGCAACTCTTAAATGAGCTGCTCTTTTTGCACTTCTTTTTCCCATATCGTACTGGGAATTTCTTTTTTTAACACAGGTGCAACTTCTGTTGCAAACCGTTCGAGCTGTTCTAACTGTTCTGTTTCGGTTAATCCATCTACGCTGATACTTAATGCCTGATGTCCAAATGCTTGGTAATAATCAAGAATTTTCTCAATGACTTGATCAGGGCTTCCGATAAGAGCCGGGCCATTTGCAATATTATCTTCTAAATCTACAAAAGGCGATTGATTGTGCTTCGCAGCATCTGTAGACTGAAAATGATCATAATATGGACGATAACGGCGAATAGCTTCTTCACTCGTATTCGCTAGATACAGGCTTCCTGCTCCTGCTCCAACAATAGCTTGAGATGGATCATGACCATAATAAGCTAACCGTTCCCGATAATGATCAATTAATGCTTTGTATTTGTCCTGTCGATGAAAAGAATTGGATGAGAAAATCGGTTCTCCATACTTGGCTGCCAATTCTGTAGAACGTGTACTTGAGGCACTTCCATGCCAGATTGGAATCGGCGATTGAAGTGGACGCGGTTGACTTGTAAACTCATTCAATGCCGGACGATATTTCCCCTGCCAATTCACCTTTTCTTGACTCCATAATTGTCGTAACAATTCATATCTTTCTGCTAATGAATCCCATTGTTCTTCTTCAGTGATTCCGAATAATCCATAATGGCGCGGATCGTTCCCTTTACCAATAATCAATTCTAAGCGTCCATTAGATAAATGATCAAGAGTAGCATAATCTTCTGCTACTCTTACCGGATCAAGCACACTTAATACCGTTACAGTCGTCAACAGACGGATACGTGATGTGCGTGCTGCGATTGCAGTCAGTACAATAGCAGGTGAAGAAGACAAAAAAGGTTCTCCATGTCGCTCACCTACACCATAAGCATCATAACCTAGACGCTCTGTTAACTCTGCTTGTTTTAATATATTTTGGAATTTCTGTTGTGCTGTTAAGGTCTCACCTGTTAGCGCATGAGGAAGGTTCGCAATAAGACTGAATACGACAAATTTCATATGTTAATTACCTTGAGAAGAAGTTTGTTGAATTTGTTCTGCTTGCTTACGTTCTTGCAAATAAACTTCAAAACGCTCGGGATGAACCACTTTACGCATTAAATGCATCGGTCCTTCTCCTTTGCCTGCATCTCTAGCTCGTATACTTTCATATCCTCTACGCTCATACATCGGCAATAACCATGGGTGTTTTTCCGCTGTACCGAGTGTCACCGCAGGTGCTCCTACTTCATCACGGATAATATGTTGTTCGACCCAGTTTAACAATTTGCTACCTGCGCCGGTTCCTTGTACATTCGGATCAACCGCAAACCACATAATAAACGGTAATCCTGTCTCAGCTGTTAATTCTTTGACCCGTTCAGGATCAGCCAAAGTTACAGTCGCTACAATCAATCCATCTTGTTCTAACACATAACATTTATTATGCGTAATATTATCTTGAATCAATGCTAGATCAGCATGAGCTGCTGGCCATGTTAATCCTAATTCACGAATAGTTACATAGGCTTCATATGTGATATGAAGTACACGCTCTGCATCTTCCAATGTTGCCAAACGATAAATGTCACTCAATTCTGTCACCTCTTTATTCCGACTATGTTCATCAGATTATTATATTATAATCTAACATTGATTATACCACTTTTCTAATTGATTTTTTCTATAGGTACTTATGGAGCCTATCAATTTATAAGCTACAGCGTTGGGGAATCGATAATCATTAAACGATTCCAGATCTGTTGCCAATTTTTCTGTTGAACACGTTGCTGATAAATATGAATATCTCCTCGACTCTGAAGAAAGCGTGGATTGACACGGATCTTCATTTCAAAAACATCTGTTAGTCCACATGGAGCAACCAGAATCAATTGATCCTGTTCGTCTAATCTAATCCCTAATGCTGTAGCTGTTTCTGGAAAACATGATATTGCATCAACGGTAGAATCATAAGGAGCAATCCGATTAGCAATATGCATACGTGCTTCATTTTTCACTGACCATGGTAATTGTGGTTGCATCCGAGATAGCTGTTGTTCCCATACTTTTTCTGTTTTTTCATCTAGATCACTAGCATCATAATAGACCACATCAATATCTGCTAATGGTGTACGCGATTCTATCTGATGAAGTTGATCCCAGATTTTCGAACGCACAAATCCAGCACATACCCAACTATCTGGCAATCCTAAATCCCGTACATTTCGCAAAATCTCCATCATCCAGCAATCAGCAGTGATCCATTCTATAATGATTTGGTGTATCATCTGTTCATGATCGCTATGAGGTACAGGCATATCTATTATCTCCTTTATAAAAAAGATTTAAGATCGTCTATCTTTTCGTTTGAATTATTCACTTGCTTTTGAATTTCACCTTTCATATAGCGGGCAAATTCTTGTAATTGTATAATCTCTAACGCAGTAGAATCACTAACTCCTTGATATTGATCAAGGCAAGTCTGAATAAGCTTGGAATATGTAGCAGGAACATGTGTTAATCCCCACTCTCCGCCTTCTTGTTTGGAAGAAATTACATTTTCGCTGAGGAAAAATAAGATCCGGCACAGATTGAGTGTGAAATATACAGGTGATGCAACAATATCGTCTGCTACATGTTCAATATCCGCTAAAATCGAGCGAATATACCACTGTGGATCAATAGGTACAAATACTTCTTTGATCTCTTTGCCATATAGGGTTACACCTCGATCATACGTTACAAATATATGAGCTGCTAGATCAGGATCTTCTGCTCCTTCACAGACATATTGTTTATCTGTTCGATACTTTTCCCGGTGATATGCAGAATAATGGAATTCAAATGGAGTAGGATATACAAACTGCTTCACATCGTTTTCCAATAATATACTCATCTCAAATCCACTACTAGATATCAGATGTTCTTCTAATTTCAAAAGTCTGTTAGCGATATGGAGCTTTGCCGAACGATTGACTTTCTTTTGCACAATAACTAGCAAATCGATATCACTGTGATGCGGATGAAAACCACCCATCGCTAAAGAACCATGAATATAAATGCCTACCAAATTATGCGCTAGTTCTTCTTGAAATAAATGAATAATGTCTGCTATACCATAAGAGTTATTTGATATCATCGCTTGAATGTCCACTATTCTCTACTCCTTTGTTCGATATCTGATGCAATATCTTCTATTTTGCGCTATCTCTATTATGTATTCCTTCTATCATAATATACCAAAAAGGCATCCCTAACTTTCCAGGAATGCCTTGGGTATGATGTTCTATTGATAATCCACTTCTTCGGTAAAATGAATCTGTTGCAATCGCTCTTGAATCCGTTGAATTTCAGCCGACGTTAGCGGTGCGTTGGGCGCAATTTTGTAATTACGTCCGGTCACATAACTCACTTCTGTATGACTATCAAAAGCATACGGTGTCTGCGGAACAGGCGTTTTCGTATAATCGGTAAAATCGATCACTGACCATGCTTGATCTCCATCTTGTTTACGCAAAATAAGACGTTGGTACGCATTTTCAGTCCATAAATAACGAGTATCGGCTGGTGAATTATTGCCATCTAAAGCTGTCGTATATCCGGAACCTCTGAACATCAGTGTAAATTGGGCTTGATGATTAGTAGCTCCTGATTGGGTGCGATACGTTTGACCAAGCTCATTAATCCCTACAATACTCACATCACGTCCTGCTGGAAAATGATCGACAAAGTCTTTCCATCCATTGAACAAATTATCATGACGTAACACCCAGTTCGTATCAATCACTATAGATAAATAGTTAACTGTGTTCATCATTTGATACGGATTATCGACATATTGCTGTGCGGTATATAGTTGAGGCTCAGCATTCGAATCTTTCACATACGGATCACCCGGATGAATCGTCCAACGGGAGGACTTTTCTACATACCTTGAACCAATCGGATCGATCGTGACAGGATTCATAAATACAGCTCCGCTATTGTCTACATCTCCTTGCGCTGGAACTAATGGATTATATTGATTCGACCAGTAAGGCATTAATGGCGAACCTTCTCCAAATAATTGATTCACATTATACTGCGTCGCTGCCCAGCCCATATACGAAGTGATCTCAAAATGATCTTTGAGCCATGTCACCTGCTCTGGATTGACGGCAAAGCTAGACAATGAAGTAGGACGATATGCTACCGGAATACTGGTAAATACTGAAGGTTGCCCTACTGTACCTGATTCATGTAACGCATTCATAGCATTATAGCGATACATATACAACCACTCATTCATCTCATTGCCCCATTGTGCTAATGTATAGTGATTGTTCGGATAGCCTGACAAAATACCTACTTCATCTCCATACAGATCCACATACTGTAATACTTGTTGTAATTGCGGACGGTTGCTTTCTTGGAAAACAAAATTGTTATCGATTGCCCATGTAATGTGTAAATGCGGATCAATCTGTGCCAGCATACTACGCATCTGTTGCATTTCAGCTAGTGTCGTCGAAGAACCTGATCCTCCTTCTAACATCACAGATACAGCAAAATATTGCTTTCTACGTTCACCTGCTACGACTTTCAACTCAAATTCTTTATTTAGATATACGCTGGTCGAAGGTGAGGTTACACTGATTCGAACCGGAATTGTGCTACCTACAGGCGGAATATTATGCACATTGATAATACGTCCCTGTTCATCAATAATCCCTGTATCATTTTCAAATCGAATATGCAGGTCGGCTGGTAAATATTCAGGCGCGATCGGATAACCGTACACATCTTGAAGCACATAACGAATACGCCATGAATCCAATTTGAGCGATACCGATTGATCTAACGTATACGTATCCATATAAACAGAGCGAATGACACGATCTGGCTCCGCTTCCGGCTGTTCTACAGGTGGAGTTACTGGTGGTGGTGATTTGATAGTGACCATCACCATCGTCGTGACATGAAGATCAAGCTTCGCTTGTGGTGATACAAGATGAAGTGTGACCGGAATCAATCCACCTGTTGCGGGAATATGTTCAGGATGAATAATTTTGCCACGGGTATCAAATATATTTAATTTATCTTCAAATTGATACGTAAGATCGGATAATATTTTCTCAGACCAAGCAATCTTCTGACCTTGATACCAGAAATAAAATGATAGTTGATAATCATTATATGTTGCTGGATCATTCCACAATACAGGAGCGTCTATACTCACACGATCAAATACAAATATAGGCTCAACTGGAGGTGGAGTTACTGGTGGAACAACAGGTACTTCAGGATCGGGTCTAGGATTATTTTGATTACGGTCTTTGTCTTTGGCATTTGCCCGTTTTCCTGTAATTTCAGGTGTTGTTTCTACTTTATCTATGGTTGTAGAAGGTGATTTACCGCCTATCGTCAGTACAGGTTGAAGGTCTGGCTCTGCCTCACTAGCTGGCTTAGATACAGGCTTAGTCCCTTGCGCTAACAATTGCTTTGCACGCTGATGTAACTCATCTCCAGATTGTAGTACCCGATAAGCGACCAGTATAGCTGCTTGACGTTGAACAGGCTGTTTTGGTGCAAACAGATGTTGCTCATTTCCTTGCATCAAACCTAATTGCTCCATCAGCCATACGCTGGACTTGGCATAATCTGAAATATCTGCTTGATCGGCAAATGTAGCTATGCCTTCTTTTTGCAAGGTATCGGTTAATCCTAGATAACGAGCATACCAGACCGCTATGTCTTGACGGGTAATCGATTGCTTTACACCAAATGTGGTTGCATTGATCCCATTCGTAATCTGATGTTGATACAATGCACTGACATAAGGAACAGCCCACGGAGATACATCTGTAAAAGGTAATACTGTTCCTGGTTCGGATGTCCAATTCAAGCTTTTAACAAAAACACTCGCCCATTCCTGTCTAGAAATCGAGCGTTGCGGTTGAAAGCTTCCATCTTCATAACCTGTAATGACTCCTTGCGCGGATAATGACGTAATTGCATCAAAAGCATACGATTGTTTGATATCGGTAAATGCTTCTGTGCTAGTGGCTGAAACGCTTGTCGCATTCGTACATAATAGTAATATCATCAGCAAGCAAGCTACATACTGCCTCATGTGTGTTGACCCCACTTTGAATATCATAAGATTATTTAAAGCTTGTTGACATAACGAACAAGCTATAACGTTGTATTCACCTCCAAACACATCGTATGAACCTTTATTTCAAAATAAATACAATACTTTAGACCCATACATACTAGTATGTACTCTTTGAAGTAGGGTAAAAGTTGAATAACTATACTACTAATTTATTTGCGTATATATCGAATTATACAACAATTTATCGGAATATTAAGGAAAGGTTTGAAGAAAAATCGAAAAAAGCCGCTTTATTATAAACGGCTTTTCGGTATTATGCATATAAATGGATATTTTGTTAGTTAATTCTTATTCTCTTGTCTACGGCGTCTTAATTCTTCCGTAATTTTACGTCCTGTTGGCGTTTGAGCGAGTCCGCCCCGAGCTGTTTCGCGATGTTCACTTGGCATCGAACGTCCGACTTGTAACATGACATCAACCACTTCATCTGAAGGAATAGCACTACGTACTCCAGCCAGCCCCATATCTGCCGCTGCTAACGCATTTACTGCACCTAATCCATTACGAACAATACAAGGAATCTCGACTAACCCTGCTACCGGATCACAGATTAATCCAAGTGTATTTTTTAGAGCCAGCCCTACAGCATGCATCGCTTGTTCCGGTGTACCACCACGCATCTCAACCACTGCTCCAGCGGCCATACCTATTGCTGAACCGACTTCTGCCTGACATCCACCTTCTGCGCCTGAGATCGAAGAGTTGTTAGCAATCACATAACCGATAGCACCGGCTGCGAACAATCCTTGTACCATCTGTGTATCATCCCAACCAAAACGCTCTTGCGAACTGACAAATACTCCCGGAATAATACCACATGAGCCTGCGGTAGGCGTAGCGATAATCCGTCCCATTGAAGCATTCACTTCTGATACGGCTAATGCATAAGCCATCGCACGCGTCGCATCACTGCCTGACGATGTATCTCCGCTTAACATATAGTCATGTACACGACGTGCATCTCCACCAGTAAGTCCACTTCGTGAAACGGTATCTTCTGTGATTCCGCGCTCGACCGCTTCTTTCATCACCTGATAATAATCGGTCATTTGTTGAATAACGTCTTGCTCGCTTACTCCTGTTTCTTTCACTTGCTCTTCAATCATCAGTTCCGCTATCGTTAGTGAACGTTCTTCACATAACCGAACAATATCTTTTAATGTGCGAAATTGCATATCACACTCTCCTTTGAACTTCGTTTACTTCAAATCAATCACAGCTGCCCGGGTAACATAAGGCAATTGCAAAATCTGGTTAAGCACAGACTGGTCAGGTACAGTATCAAGTTCTATCACAGTCATCGCTTCTCCGCTACGTGCTTTGCGATCAACATCCATAAATCCGATATTCAGTTCAGCATCGCTCAGTGTACGTGTAATATCAGCAAGTACTCCTTTACTATCCATATGCTCAACTGCTAACATCGGATATTGACCCGACCCGCGCACATCGAATCCATTTAACTCATGAATCTCAATATTACCTCCACCAATCGAAGCACCTGCGACTTCGGCACGTTCTTCTCCATGCTGTACAATAATACGCACAAAGTTAGGATGAGGATAATTGCCTGTTCCTTTATCAAAAGAAATCGTAATGCCTTGACGATCCGCTTCTTCAGCTGCATCCGGTAAGCGATCATCATCGGTATCATAATCAAGCAAACCACCTACTAGAGCAAGGTCTGTTCCATGTCCCCAATACGTCTCTGCAAAAGAACCATACAAAATAATCTGTACATGCTCAGGACATTTGCCCAAAAAGTGTCGCGCTGCTCTACCCAGACGTGCTGCTCCTGCTGTATGTGAACTAGACGGTCCTACCATTGCAGGTCCAATAATATTAAATACATTTTTAAATCGCATCATTTTTCTTCTCCCTTATCACCAAAATATGCGCGCACAAAAAAAGACAGTGAATAGCCTGCGCGTGGCCTATTCCTCTGTCCTCGTTACCTGAGAGTTTAGACCGAACACAACTGTCGGTGGTACTCCTTGGGTGGCTCATATGCTCTCTCCAGAGTTGCATCCAATAGCGGTTCGGGTACCTGAGAGATTAATTAACCATCGCCAAATGGTTAGCTTGCTCCTTCGGTGGTGGATCACATACATCCACAGACTCTCCCTCTATCTTCATGTGCAGTTATTTATTTACGTGATTGACCTGATCTTATTAACGTGAATACGTTCAATATCTTTAGCTTAATTCAGCACACCTGACACTGTCAATTGATTGATTTGAAAAAGAACTAATAAGTGGTAGACATAACAAAATCCTTTCCCGATATGCTCGAAAAAGGATTTGGCTAGTGAATCTATAGAACATTTTATCTTATATACTTGTAGATACAACTATCCTCTTAATAACGATTCAGCGCCATCTACAAATATCTCTGTACCTGTTACATGAGAAGCTTCACTAGATGCTAAAAATAGCACAAGGTTAGCTACTTCTTCGATTTTGCCTGGTTCACCTTTAAGCGGATGATCACCTTCAGGGAATTCCATAGGAATCTCTACTTCTTTTAGATCATCACTTGGATACGTATTATCATCGATTTCAGTATCGATCGCTCCCGGACAGATAGCATTGACTCGAATTTTGTAACGAGCCAGTTCCAATGCCGCCATTTTCATAAAAGCAACTTGCGCTGCTTTGGTAGAGGCATATGCAGAGAATCCTACATTAGAGAACACACGATTACCATTGATAGAACTTGTAATAATAATACTACCACCATTTTCTTTCAAATGAGGGATAGCATATTTTACAGTTGCAAATGTACCGCGCAAATTGATCTCCACCGTTTGATTCCAATCATCTATTTCCAAAGTTTCAATAGGAGCTTTGCTACCGTTGATTCCTGCATTAGCAAATACAATATCCAATTGACCTGCTTCAGACGCTACTTGTTTCATTGCACTTTCAATCATTTCTGGCTTGGAAATATCGCATTCGATTACATATGCTTTACCGCCAGCTTGTTCAATTTCAGCTTTGGTTTTTTCTGCATTTTCAGGGGTACGATCTAACATATATACAACAGCACCTTCTGCTGCAAATCGTATCGCTGATGCTTTACCTATTCCTGATCCGCCACCTGTTACTGCTGCTACTTTACCGGTTAATTTTGTTTCTGCCATGGGGATAAGCCTCCATATTTCAGAATTTGTCTTTTAAAGATAAACGTTGTAGCTCTATGATAACGTTATCTCGTTTCCTATTGTAAGTACCCTAGCAGACAGAGCAGTGAATCAGATGATTGCATATTATTCAGTGTGCTGAATAGAATCGTTCTTTTTCGGTTTGGGTAGAATCACAGAAAAGGTAGAACCTTTATTGGGTCTAGATACAAAATTCAATTCACCCTGATGATCTTTGACAATCCGCTCTGTAATATATAATCCAAGCCCTGTTCCTCTGATATTGTGCTTGGAAGCAGAACTTGCCCGGAAAAATTTTTGGAATATGCGACCATGATCTTCCGGTGGAATCCCGATCCCTGAATCTTTGATCGACACCGAAATATGATCCTGTAATTCGTTGATAACAATATGAACCATCGAATCATCTGAAGAGTATTTAAGAGCATTACTAATCAAATTTCGAAAAACTTGAATCAAGCGTTGCTGATCGCCGTTAATAAATACTTCATGCAATCCTTCGTGATGAAGCATGATACGGTCTCTTGATTCTGGATTCCATTGATCACAAATACCTTGCAACATTTCATATAGCGGAATATAGGTCATATGATACTCGGCATAATCGGCTTCGATTCGCTGAATATCTAGAAAATCATCTATTAAATGAGACAACCGCTGTCCTTCTTGATGAATCGTTTCTATAAAAGCATGCCTTTTTTCAATCGACATGTCTTCATAGATCATTAACATTTCGATATAACCCATCATTGCAGATAATGGTGTGCGCAATTCATGAGAGACCACGCTCATCAATTCATTTTGCATCTGCTTCATATGCTCTTCTTCAGTGCGATCTCGAAAAACAAGAATCACACCATGTTCAATCTGTTGTACTGTATCTGTTACTGGAGTGACATAGAGCGATAGAATCTTTTCATTTTGTAACAATACCATCTCGCCTTGATTCCATGTGTGTTCTCCTTGCAGAAATCGCTCTAACTTTTCGATCCATAAAGACGTTTCGGTAACCAGTTGACTTTCTATATCACGTAACAATTGCTGAATAGGATAACCGGTATAATCTTTGATTGAAAATAGCGATAACATCGTCGGATTAATAAATGAAATAATCCCTTGAGAGTCACACATTACAATGCCTTCTTGTACCGATTCCAGTAAATTGCCGGTAATACTTTTTTGCTTTTCTGCTGCGCCTTGTTCTTCTCGTAATCGGTCTGTCAGCACTTCCAATTGACGTTCATGTTCATAACGCTCGGCTTGCGCTCTTTCTTGTTGCGTCAAGTCATGTACAAAAAATGTCTGGAACGAAGATTCTTCGGCTAGAATCTCACTGCGTGTTAATCCCACTTGAAAAGCTGTACGGTCTGCATGAATAGCTGTGACCGGGCAGTTGTTGTCTCCTGCTGGAATCGTATCTAGTAGCAACAATTCCGATAATGGTCTACCCATCACTTGTTCACGTGTATAGCCAAACATCTTTTCAGCGGCAGGATTAAACTCTGTTATTTTTTTCTGATGATCTGTTGAAATGATGCCATCGATAGCGTATTTGAGAATAGCACTTTTTTGAGCTTCACTTTCTGCCAGATCAAATGTACGTTCAACTACACGAATTTCTAAATTTTCTTTATCATGTTGAATTTGCAAAAACTGCTCTTCTAATACCAGTGATACTAATTTGAAATTATCAATTAATGCATGAAATTCAACAATATTACTATCCGGCCAATCTATCGGCTTATTTTTACTCAATTTATCAGGAATATTGTTAGACGCTTTGGCTAACTCCAGTAAAGACTTAGTAATTTTACGGCTAATCGGATCTGCCAACAAAATCGCTATCCCGATAACAATCAAAATCGTTGTAATACTTTGAATATAAAATATATAAATACGTTCTAAATAAAACGCCGCTGTCAATTTTAAAATTAATCGATAATTATGATCTAGTGGAATATCCATAACAAAGTACGACTCCTGCCATCGCTCGATCAGGGTTAACCGATTTATAGGGAAATGATGAAAAATAGTAGCTCCATCTTTGGTAGTAGAAATAATCAAAGATTCATCATTTCTAGACTCTACAAGTTGTTGTGTCGTCTCGCTATTGAGCGTGCTATACATAGATGTACCTAACGGGCTTACGACAACTGAATCGATATAAAAGTTCTTTTTATATATGTTCATTAACGGTTTGGTTTTGCGCATATCTGACAAACTAATCTGTATATCTTGCTTATACACTTGTGAAGAACGTTCCATATATGAAGAATACAACCCTTGAATATCATAAAATTGTTGATGACTGATAACCACTAATAATAACAACGCTGTAAAGATAACGAAGGCAATTAAATATTTAAAAATAATACGTCCCAGCGAAATCGAATAGATCGGCTGATTACCTATCGCTACACGACTCATAATACTTTCTAACAAAATCGAAGCAATCAATAAATTAATAATGCTATTAAAACTTTGCTCAAGAAGAATCAATGCGATCATTTGAATATCAATAGGATGAAGACGATATTCATACATACCATATATCAGAGGTAGACCTATACATAACCAAAAGATCAGATCTGCTTTGAATAAAACTCCTCTGCTAAATCGCTTGAAGTACAAATGCAAAAATAAAATCTCCAAACCAAACAAGCCGGTCATAAAAAGATAAGACCCGCCAAATCCAAAAGGTATATTTATAGCGAGTAAAGCAGGCACAGCAAATCGTAATCCATATAACCGGAAAATAATCAGAAGTGCTGCGCTGCCCAGTGCAAACCGTAAATTTAAAGATAAGTCCAATTTAAAATAATTGCCTGCTATGCCAAAGATCGTTAAGATGATTGTTCCTATCAAAGGAGATCGGAACCAAAGAAGTATTCTGTATTTCATGACTAACGGTCCTTTCTACCACGGACAGCAGGTTAACCCGAAAGACCTTCTGATAACAAACCATCTGGAGTCACTCCAGGATATTCGTATCTTATAATGTCAGTCTCCGATACAGCTTTGCCTATCTGTGACTCAATAAATTCCAGTTCACCTTCAGAAGCACCGATACAATGCTTCATCCCCGGTTCTACAACGATAACATCACCTGGAGAGATCATCGTGATAACTCCATCAAGGCAGATATATCCTATACCTGATATAATCGTCCATACTTCTTTACGTAATTTATGTTCATGATAACTGATAAAGCGACCTGATGTAATCACGACTCGTTTGGTCACTGTCTCCAGCCCGCCTTCATCTTGCCGATGAGAAATAATCGTTTGTTTGCCCCAGAAACGTTCTTCAAACCGCGGAGCAATTTCTATCTGTCCCACCATCTCTTTAATGCCTGTAGCATCTTCACGATTGGTCACTAAAATACCGTCAGGCCCTGCCACTACAATCACATTAGGAACATTCCATACACTTACCGGTATATCTAGTTCGTTAATAATACGAGTATCTTGAGATAAAGGAGAGATATATCCTGAACCGGTCACATCAAAATCCATTTCACGAATTAATGAATCCCATGTTCCCAAATCTCTCCATTCTCCATGAAACGGTAATACAGATATATGCTTTGTTTTTTCTACAACCGCTAGATCAAAACTTGTTTTGGGTAATGCTAAATAGTGCTTTAACAATTCATTATAGTTAGAGTTCCAACCTTGATTTTCAATATGGTCTAGCAAAAATCCTAAGCGGAATGCAAATACACCGCAATTCCACAATGCCCCTTTATGTATTAACGATTGGGCAGTGATTATATCTGGTTTTTCTAAAAAGGAGCAAACCCCAAAATATTCCTTATCCACCAGTTCAGACATCAATGGTACAATATATCCGTATTTGTCTGAAGGCTCCGTTGGAGAAGCACCCATTAAGACCATCTCATCACCAGACTTCTCCAATATAGATGGAAGCTTACGCAAATGCTCAAAAAACTCGTCACCGGCATAACCGTCTACCGGCATGACTCCTATCATTTCATCACGTGTAGCACCAGCATGATGATATAAATATGAAGCTGCTAAAGCGATTGCCGGAAACGTGTCTCTTTGCGCAGGTTCTTCAATAATCGTAGCATCGATACCAATTTGCCCACGAATCAGATCAGCTTGATACCCGCTAGCTGAAAAATAAGCTTGCTCTGACAAACCTGCATCTTGCAATTGTCTCCAGATTCGCTGTAGCATACTTTCAGGCTGACCTTGATGACGAAGAACAGGAAGAAATTGTTTGGGACGATTAACGTTCGATAAAGGCCATAAACGTTTACCTGACCCACCGGACAACAATATCATGCGCATATATGAAACCCTCTTCCGAAAAATGTAGTAAGAACTTAAAAAAACTGTTCATTTTAGCTGTTTCTGCCGAAAATAAATATAGGGAGTCGAATGATACTATAGTCCTATTCCATTTTCTCATGTATATTTTAAGAAAGTTCTCTTTTCCGTATAAAATTTCATGCTAATTGATTCGCATTTTTTTAACATTTGGATTACTTTCATTGTTTTAAAGCTGAAATTGCTATGTTTACTTGAAATTCTATTCTTGATCTTTCTA
Organism: Paenibacillus sp. KACC 21273; assembly: GCF_028736095.1. NCBI lineage: Bacteria > Bacillati > Bacillota > Bacilli > Caryophanales > Paenibacillaceae > Paenibacillus > Paenibacillus sp. KACC 21273. The sequence goes on along the minus strand of NZ_CP117876.1, from coordinate 1,529,448 downwards.
TATATTTCGCTTAAATATCGTTGTATTAAGCATGTTATAGAATAGTAAAGGGAGATATTCAACAAGCCTATTATTTTTCATACAGGAGAGTGACAGCGATGTCTATCAAAGTTCTTCTTATTGAAGATGAGAAAAGTCTGGCAGATATGATTGCATTTTTTCTTCAAGAAGAAGGTTACCTTACCGAAATGATTCATGATTCCAAAGACGCTATTCAAAAACTGTTTCATTTCAAACCGGATATTATCGTAACCGATCTTATGCTTCCTGATATGGATGGAAGTGAATTAGTCAGTCAGATCCGCAAACAATCTACCGTACCTGTATTGATGATATCTGCCAATACGATGCTGAATGAGCGGATCAAGGCACTGGATAACGGTGCTGATGACTTTTTGTGTAAACCATTTAGTCTCAAAGAATTGGATGCTCGCATCAAAGCATTACTACGTCGTAGTGGCCCGACTATTATTACCGAGCCCAAAGTCAATGTATCTAAAGACAAAAAAGGACGAATTTCTGTGAATGATTATCGTCATAGTCTGTTTGTCGAAGAACAAGAAGTTGAAGTCACTCATATCGAATTTGCGATTATGAAAGAACTGTATAATTACCCTGGCAAAGTCTTTACTCGCAATGAACTGATGGATCGTATTAAAGGAGGAGATCGCGCTTATCTGGATCGTACCATCGATGTACATATTTCCAGCTTGCGTAAAAAGATAGAGCGCGATCCCAAAAATCCTCAGCATATTCGTACAGTCTGGGGTACAGGATATAAATATGTGATGTAATATCAGCTCATCATTGGATTGTTTTACATTCGCCTTCGCTTTTTCCAGCGTTTATAAGGAAGAATACAAGCGATACCAGCTAATATCCCTATACCGAACAGTATCCAGCCTATACGATAAGCAGAAGCTAGAATAATAACAACAGTGCCACTTCCACTGTCTTCGGTCATAAAACCAGTGGTCACGCCATTCACAGCCAATCTTGCTCGCTGAGTTTCTCCATTCAGGCGGAATTCCCAGAGCGGATTCGGCGATTCTGTTTCACGAATCAGCACTTGCTCATGATTCGGATTGCTGAGTATAAAACTTCGTTCCATCGAATTTTCACGATTGGCTTTGATTGTAGCTTTATGTGAAGGAACTGTAAAAAACTGATCGATATCTTGACCTTCAAATAACATGAATTGATCGACCATGATCATCGCTTTATACGGAATAATAGAGTAATTTTTAATTTGAAAAGAACCTTTTACTTTCTGATCTGCATGCGCTAGCATTTGGAACTGCATCATCGCGGTTCCGGCTGGCGCTTTTATAATTTGATCGTAATGGTTCCACTTCGTTTTATCCTCTTCTTCTACTTCATTAATATAAGAAGTCTGCAATATCTGAGAATCAGCATTCAAAAATACTAATTTCATATGACGCTGTTTGACATGTTGTGAGATCGCATCCAGAGTGACTGAATATTCTTCTAACGGACTAGCTTTCATTTTTTGAGAAGCATAGATATTCCAATCACAAGAATAACTAGGTGCATATTCGATCGACATGCCTTGAGAAGATATTACTTTGCGTGTATGACTGGGCTGAATATCTGTCATACATTCGGCTGAACTGTTTTGAAGCAAGCTTTCGCTCGTCTCTTCACTTGGCAGTACATTCACTTCATTCGCTTTCATCAAATGAATATCTTGATCGGTCGTTAGAGAAGGCACCTGACTATCCAATACCAATTTCAATTGATATGTGCCTTTCGTTAGCAATAAATCCTTGAACTCTATCCGCCCGTAATTACGCAGTAATCCTGGAATACTTAATTTTTGCTTGGCGAATCCATCTTGATCAGGCAATGTCTCGATAACTGTATTTTTGGTCGTAGTATTTTCTGTCGATCGGGTATACGCTTGATCACTTGTTATCTGGCGGGAAATGACTTCGCCTGTTTTTTGATTGATCCATTTCATCGTTAAGTTACCTTGATATCCAGAAGGAATATTTGCCAAAATCGAGGCAGAATAGTTGGCTGTTTTGAGAATATCTACTTTTTTCTGCAATGTTCCTTGTTGATAACTGATTCCTCGTCCCATACTTAACAAAGGAAAAGCACGTTCTGTCTGCATATTCCCTTGTCCGGAGAAATCATTTTCAGCTTCTAATGTAAAAAATAATTTGCCTCGCTTCACTGCTTGCTCTACCGGAAATGATAACTTCTCTGCTTGATCGGTAGGTACAATCGCGAGTAAGTTGATCGCATTAAATCCTTTTACATTATTGACTGTAATCGCTGAATCTCCTGCGGGAAAATGATGTTCTCCCAGATCAATCCATTCAAACTGATTGCTTCCTTCGTGTTGAGTAGTGATCTTCACCTGTTTGTCAGGCAATCCAAATACCAGTTCTCCACCTTGCTTGTTCATAAATACTCTCGCATACACATGGGATGTCTGCTCTTGCTCCATTTTTTTATGCATTGTAAATGTATTCGGCTTACGATATTTCCCCAGATCTAACAACTGAATATCATGAATCCACCAGTAATTTTTTTGTTCAGGACGTTGCTGGGTTAACAGATCAATTCGCATCCATTTACTGCCTGGTGGGGATACATATTCCCCGTAGAAATTTACCCCGTTGAAGTTATTTTCTTCTGAAGGAGCCACAACATAACTCACTCCAAGTTCATCCATATGCTCATCATAAAATCTCATTTTGACATGCATTTTATTGGTACCTCTACCTGAAGCAGTAATATTGAATTGATACGGATTATTTTCTTTGGCTTCGATCATGCCTGATTTGGCAACTTGCCAGATATTGTTGGCATCGCCTTTAATAATTTCTCCATGCAACGTAGGAACATCATTCAATCCCTCCAGAGGGTTCGCCTGTACACTGAACATTTGCGGATTATCAGGTGTAAAGAACTTTTCAGTTCGTAATAATGAATCAAAATCGACAACAGTTCGTCCTTCAAGCTTGCTCATCTGATAAGGCTGTACGTCTAATTTTTCACTGGCAAAAGTGACTGCAATTCCTGCATCCATCTCCATATCGAATGAGAAATTTTTAATATTTTGTGAAGAGAGATACCAGAGCCAATCGTTGGTAGAAGCAAATGTTTTAGACCATTTTAAAAACGCATTTCCATCTTCGATCGCATCAAATGGACGTAAATAATCTGCTTCTGGCAATTGCGATAAAAATAAATCATTATACGAAGAAGCTTCAACATAATCGCCTTTACGCACAGTCTGGATCGTATTCAGCTTCGGATTCAGCGTGCTGAACAACACACCGAATTGATTGAAATTAAAACCAGGTTGATGGCTATAACTTTCCAAGCGGCTATATCCGTATGGTGTGACCACTTTGGCAGGTAAAATATTCATATAATCAGGCGCCTGATCCAATTGAAAGATTGAAAAGATCGAATTTTGATACGTTCGCTTCAATCCCGCCTGATCTTCTAGCATCGATAATTGAAATTGTTGCCGCTTTTCCTGTCCTTCATATTCGTTATGATAGACAAGTTGATTAATGCCAAACGTAGAGAACAATGAACCCATTTTTGAGCTCAACCCGTTGTCCAACATATACTCTAAAAAATTCATATAATACGTAATACTTGGATCGTTACCTTCATGGTGAAAAATCGTGTTTTTAGGCGAAGAATAGACTTGAAAATCACCGGTCGCTTTTTGCATCGATGTCTCGCCTTTATTCCAGTAAGGTGTAGCTACGCCGTTAAAACTCTGAATCATATTATCTGCTATCGGGAAATATAACGCTTTGCTATCATAACGATCAGGATCTGTTAATTTATTTGCCATTTCGGTATATTCTTTAGGCACTGTCACGGGCTTATAGTACCCTGCTACAAATTGCGTACGTAAAGGTGTTACATAAATAATCAGACACGCAATCACCGCTACAAAAGCAGTATGTTTGATTATTCGCTGTATTCTGGAACTTCCGAACCATTCAAGTAACTGTATAATCCCAAACGTCAACAGCACTCCAAAATTCAAAGCTATCAACCCAATAAATTTATTTGGATCACGAAAAACAGAACCGATCACAGGTGTCTTGGTTACCAAAATCACAAAAAATCCAGCAATCGAAGGAAAAGTAGTTCCAGTAGCAGCAATCAAAAAGAATAATGTTAATAAAGTGAAAATCAAAATAATTGGATTTTTGTGTGAACGAGTGACCATCGCATACCCGATAAGCAGTAATAACACCCCACCACCGATATAAAATACGCTCGGTAGACTGGATAATGGAAACATAGGCCACCAGTAACTTAGCAAATAAGCGACATTTTTCAGTGTACTGTTACGGCTAAATAACGATAACGTATCAACCACATTGATATTGTGCTGGGACGCCTGTGCATCCATAAGGATACTTCCCATATACAAAGACAACCAGTAAAAACTTAATAAGCCGAAAAAACAGCCAAAAATGAGCCATTTATGAGCAAAATTAATATATAAAGGTTTTAAAAAAGCCCAACCATTTTGTCTATACGTCCATGTTAATTTGATTAATAAAAGAGCTGTAAAAAATGCTAAATAGATCATGCCAAAAAAGAAATAGTGAATCGCGGCTGCGCTAATAGTAAATACCGCTGCCAACATAAAAAGATCGATCCAATTCCGCTGATATAATTTATGTAGATGATAATGATGAATCTGTTGCTTCTGAAACTTCGGATCAAAGCTACTAAAGAAAAATCGCAACACTAACGGAAACAGACTGTACCCGCATAATAAATAAATATGCTGAATACGAAAAACAACCCATGGATTCAGCGCATAAAATAAGGCTCCGATCACTATCGCAAAAATACGTGTTTTGGTAAAACTAGGCGAGTAATACACACTAACTAACCGCTTAGCAAAAGCATACATCGAAAAAGCAGAAATAAATAATAACCCTGTAATAAATGATTTGAGCAACACAGGGCCACTTTCTCCGAATGCTAATGATAATAAATAGAAAGGCAGAATATACAAAATACGTGGTGCATTAAATAAAGTAGACGTCGACCAGCGCTCATTCCATACCCCTGCAATTTCTTCTAAATAGCGATGAGAAGTTGCTCCAAAAGCGATATCGCTAAAAACAATTTGTCCAGGGCTATAAATAGGGAGTAAAAACAACAGGATGGCTGCCAGCATAATCATGACAGCTACCAGATCATAGCGATACATTTCGATCCATTTTTTCATACGACAGCCTCCTTTCTACTCCTATGTCTTATCTACTTGTTGAGCGTGTTAGCTAGAGAATACTTAATATCATCACTTCAGACTACATCGTAATTAACGTCGTAATTGAATAATCGCTTGTAATCCGCGATCAGTATTACGCAATTTGAGTCGTCCGCCAATCGTTTTGAGAAAAGCATCCATATGATACAGACTGATCGTATCTGCATTGTTGTTTTGAGAATAATCCGACTGAAAATAATTCCAGCGCATCTTATCATCAATGCCTCCACCTGTATCTTCTATCGTAATTACAATCTCTTCTTCTTCCATACGTGAACTGATTTTAAGTGTTTTGTTCGCTCGCTTGGATCTGGGTGCAAATGCACCTTGTTCATTCATATCTGCTGGTGCTTCATAATGATGTGCCATCGCTGTTACTGCATTTTCGACTAATCCTTGAATTGTGCGATACAACATAGCAGATTGAGCAGCGATCGGAGATACAGGCTCCTGCTTCACGATCACTTCAATCCCTTTCATATCCAGCGCACGATTCGCCCATTTCAATGACTCTGTAATCACTTCATTCATATCGGCAAAATGAATACCTGCTGCACCATGCATCTTCTGCTCTAATTCTTCACGCAATTCTTGTACAGATAGAGCCAGTTCAGCAATATAAGACTCCTGCTTCAATCGTCCTTGTGTGAAATTCTGATTCAGCTCGCGGAAAAATTCAAGTTCAGCGCGTGATGCAGAATCTCCTCGACTGGCAGAAGCTTCTAAATTGTCTGCTAAATTATTATAAAAACCAAGCAACTTCAGGTCATCTCCACCTGTTAAGCGTGTTGTTCGATTCTGTAGTTGTTGTAACTGTTCTTCCATTGATTGCAACATCGGCAAATAGTACGTATCTTGTTGCTGTTTTAAATCTTCTTCACGACGTTGATCCCGTACTTGAGTATTGATGGTATTGTCTTTGATCACCCGTCTACGATAAAAGACCATTACAATAGCCGCTATAAACAAAATCGGTATATAGATTAACAACATCCGATTTCGGAACTGATTCACATTTTTGACAGTATCGTTATCCATTTCATGAACAGCGATATACAGCGCATGATCATCATCAATACGACTGAATCCAATGCCGTATTTGAGATGATTGTCTTCGACTATTCCTGTGTTACCGTCTAGTAATTTCTTAGTAACTGTTGTAATATCGACTCTACCGATATCTGTTGATGTCCGTGATCCTACTACTTTGAATTCTTCATTATAGATTAATGTCTCATAATGGGTAGGATCAGCTATAATGCGTTGGGTTAACATAGCGGTATCAATCGTACGCACTGCAAATCCATTTTGGCTTGTACCTTTGATCCGACAAATCATATATTGTACAGGTTGATTATTTTCTGTCGTAAATCCTGTAATCCCACAGCCATTTTGTAACGTTTGGATCTGTTTGACAGCGGCTTGCATTACCGGGTTATCATGTCCGCCGATCAGTTCATATTGATTGTTCAGCACATAGAATTCACCTGGATTGCGTGTTATTCCATTGGTATAAGATCGTTTGGCATTATCCAATATATTTTTGCCAATCGTCGCTGCCAATTCATTAAGTTCTACTTGCCACGTCTGATACTGGCTATTGATATTGGTAGAAGTAGCTTGCACAATATCTTGCAGACGTGTTTCACTAATCTCGGTAATCTGTGTCTGATATTCACGAACAGCAAACCATTGGATTGCAAATAGCAACACCGCTGAAATGCCCATAACAACTGCATACAAAATCAGCCGTTGCCATATGGGTCTAATAAAAGCCCAACCTTTCATGACGATTTCTCTCCTTTGCGTTGCTCCAAACGATACAGTATCGCTTGCATAAGACATTCCAGTTCAAATGTAACCAATGGCAATCGTGCACACCATAAGTGCGGTGTTCGGCGTTGCAGTGCTGCAAATCGCACAGCATCTTCGGGTTCTCCGTAGCTAAGGAGCAACAGTTCGCAATGCTTCGCGATATACAGAAGGTCTAATTCTTCTTCCGTATACTCGCGAAGATTCACGATATAAATGTCGTAAGTTTCATCCATATGTTTGAGTCCATGAGATACAGTTAATGTCAGATTGGCATGCTGATTTCCTTGATATTGGTGAAATAAACGCATTCCTTTTTCCCATAGTGCATGCTCGGCTGAACTGAATCGTTCGCAAAATAAGCGCAGTTCGCAAGCTACACTCGTATCTTTTAAAAATGCCAAAATATTGATATTATACATGTAGTTCCTCATTTCTGAACCTATGATTGGAGTTATCCAGAGCTTATGAAAACCCAAAGTATTCTGTTTGTTGATGATAATAAGATGGTATTAACGATTCTTGAACGCTGGTTAGAAGAGGAAAATTTTCACATTCATATGGCTAATAATCCCAAAGAAGCTTTACGGATTATTGAGCAACACCACATCGATGTTGTTGTATCTGATTTGCTAATGCCAGGTATCGATGGGCTTGCTTTTTTAACAATGATGAAAGCAGATTATCCTCATGTCGTCCGCATTATTTTATCCGGTCATTTACATACACAATCGATGCTAGCTGCGATTAATCAAGTGGGAATTTTCAAATTTCTTACCAAACCGTTAGAACTCACTGACTCGTTGAAGCAGATATTTTATGAAGCATTACAACAAGCCGAACGAAATCAATTGGCTCACCATGCTGAGCAACAGTTCGCCAATCATTTATCGGCATTTATTATCGATATGATGAAGGTCACCGATCAACCGTATGTATTGCTCAATCATGATCATCTGGTTATTGCTCATCATCACTCGTTCGCTCACCTGTATGCAGTTGGACAATCTCTGCTTCATCCCAGCTATGACGGTATTCAGTTAGATTCACATTCGTTGTATATTCCTCGTCACGAACTTGAAAATTATCAATCATCGATTTGCAATATCCGCCAGTTAACATTTGGAGATACTTTATTGCGATTTATTTATTTTCATTAATAGGTAACGATTGGGCAGAACGGGAACTGCTTTGCAAAAGTGCAGTTACCCCGAGCACACTAAGGCAGATATACATCCATACCATTCCGACTGTTAACAACGGATGCCTTAGATAACAAATCAGATTATCACGTGAGTACAATACCGGACGGAAAAAGTACCATCGCTCTAACGCTTTGCGTAATCCTCCTTCTTCTGTAGAAAGAGTACGATCCATTACGGAGAAATAATACGCTTTTTTACGTAACACATCATTCAGATATACTTGCTTTTCATCATGGTAAATACGCGTAAAAGTAGCACGTCGAATCTCTCCGCCTTCTTCTACATAACGTAATGTCGGTTGAATTTCTTCAAATGCGATTTGATCGGCATTAAATCCACCTGTTGATTCATAAGCATCTATACGCCAGAATCTTGCTGCTTCTATCGAACGCTTACCTAGTTTCTCTCCTGCATTATTAATTACGTTACGCTCAAACACTTTCACTTTAGAGAAGAAGTTAGTTGCTGTTGAATAGGCTTCTTCCGGTATAACCAGTGCCCCCACTTCAGGATGTTCATTCAAAAATGAAGTACACTGACTAACTAGCTGATTCGCCAAAATCATATCAGAATCAATCACAAATATATACTTTGCATTCAATCGCTGTGCTTCCTCAATCGCTGTAACTCGCGCTACCCCACGTTCTCCATGAGGCAATGCCAATACGGTGATCGGAACAATACTCTCTTCGGACAACTGCTGAATCGTCTGAACTGTATGATCGCTAGAACCATCGTCTGCAACAACGATATGAAGAGATTGATAATCATGCTGATTCATACAGCTACGTAGACAATCCACTACCGTTTGTTCATTATTGTACGTGGAGAAGAGGATGACGACTTTGTCCATGCTCTTGTGCCTCCTTTACCAGATGATCAACAAATGTATCGAATGCTGCTCCGGTATGATTAAAATGGAATTTAAGCGCATATTCATATGCACGCTTACGCATACCTGCATAATCTTCTCCACCCATTGCGGCACGTTCCATTTGCTCGGATAATCCTTTTACATCACCATGAAAGCAGAGATAGCCTGCTTTGCCAAAATCAGTCGCATCGACAAGCCCTGGAGAATTACTAACAATACTTGGTGTGCCTACAGCCGCCGCTTCGGTTACCGTCAATCCCCATCCTTCACGCAAGGATGGAAATACCAATGCTTGCGCCCGGCTCATCAATTCAAGCTTGCGTTCTTCAGAAACAAATCCATGAAAAATCACATCTACTTCTGGATCATTTTCTTTGCCATACGTTAATCCATATTGATTCATAATCGGCAACAATGCACACTGTACATACTCTTCATTTGTGCGACCAGCAATCCATAATTTAGCCTGCGGGAATTTCTTTTTCAATTCGCCAAAAGCTTGAAATACCAGATCAATTCCTTTGTATTTAACAAATCGACCGACATACATAAAAGTAGGTTGCTCTTCTTTCGGTAAAAATTGCTCTGGCTGCCAGTGCTCAAATTCAATTCCTTCCGGCAATAAATGAACACGCTTGGCATCAAATCCCAGTTGCAACAAATCATAACGAGTCGATGGTGATACAGTGATCGTCTGATCTTTTTGCGCTAACTTCAGCATCCATGGCTCTAATGCATGACCGATATGATTCAGTGGAAAGCTAGCATTTTCATACCAAATCTCACGAGTTAATTGATGGATAAAAAAGATGCGTTTGGCTGGTTCTACCCAGAATGAAGTGAAGAATTGATGTGTATTGGATTGATTAACCACATAATCAATTTCGTTACGATGCTGACGATAATACCGAATCGCATGACCGATCACACTATAGATATTACCTTGACGAATATAGGTCACTCCATCGATCTCTTCTTCAGCCGGTAATCCTGCAAATTGAGGAGCAAAATGGATAAAACGATAGCGATTTTGCTGGGAACGTTTTAACATTTCATGAGTAAAAATTTCCGCGCCTCCACTTTTGGGAGAACGAATATCACGCCATGATAATAGTAGAATAGTGATTTGATCTTTTTTTACATTGATAGAATCCATAATCTTGCTCCTTCAATTCAAAATAGTAGGGTCATGCGGCTGAACAGAATTGGATTGGATCGTCTGACGTGGATATAAATACCTCCACGCATCGATAATAAAGTAAATAGCTAACACGCTATATAAGCAAAGTTCAGCATACAAAAAGCTTTGCGGGCTTGTATGCCATGAGCCAAATGAAATCAACAACAATATAGCTCCAGCAAGCATTCCCCACATAAATGTACGCCGTCCCATCAGTACGTGAACATGTACGAAAAAGAGCACAATCGAAAATAACCAGTATACCCAACCGCCTAATATTAAATATTGTTCTGCGGATTGATAAGCGGTACCAAATAGTAATGGAATCGACATCGGAAAAATAAATGTAGTTCCGATATAGACACAGATCGCCGCGCAAAACATCAATCCACTGTAAATACCGATCAATTGACGTAATCCTTTTTTATTGTCACCGTTAGCTCCCAACTTGGGGATAAAAGCTGCGATCAGACTATACGAGACATAATAGACAAGTTGACTATATTTCAGTGCAATAGCATACCCACTGCTTTGTACAGGGAAATAATGCTGTACTACAATCATGTCGATAGAAATAAAAAACAATACAAACAGATTGGTAATCAGACTATCTGTAAAATCCTGACCAAGTGACTTCCAAATACCTGATAACTGATGGGTCTGTACAGTTGTAGAAGATACTGTATGTTGACGAATACTGAATATCCATCCATGTATCAATGACAATAACATTCCTGCGCAACTGCCAATCAATACAGCTTTTAATGTAAATCCTGAAGCTGCCAGTATAAAAAAGACCGTCAATTTACCAAGTACTTCGATATAATAATTAATGTTGAGCGCTAACATACGTTCTTTGCCTTGCATATCACCACGGGTCATACTCACAATCGTATGCAGGAAAACAAGTATGTAAAGGAGTAGTAATGAACTAGCATCAACGCCAAGCATCGAACGTAATACAGGTAAAAGCATCAATAGGATAATACATGAAGCCAGACTCAATATTATGGGTGTTTTGATCAACAATGCACCTAAAGGCAATTGCTTGAGCGCTAATGTTCGATCTTCTTTTGAGACCACTTTGGCTGTTAACAGTTGAACCGATAAGCCCAGGACTGACAATAAAGCGAACAAAGCCAGTAACGCATTTGCTTGTCCATACGCAGCCCCTGTTAAATACCAACTAGCCGCAATATGAAAGAAAAAATTAAACCCATTTAGCAACACATTAAAAAAAGGAAAAAAGATAGCACGTACCCGACTGATCATTTTAACGCACCCGCCGATCCAGTCGCCAGATATCGATTAAAGATCGCAAAAAGCGAGCTGAATCTTTCCACACTTCAATATGCGAACCTTCGCGGTCAATACATTTGACAGGAATCTGTAACACACGTAATTGCAATCGTTTGGCGATAAACATCATTTCCAAATCAACTGCCAGTCCAAGCTCTTGTTTTAGATGAGGAAACATTCGCTTTACGGCTACAGAACTCATAATTTTGAGACCGGTCTGCGAATCAATCACACCTGTTGGCAAAAATGGCCTACAAATCTGTCGTTTGCAAAAGCTGACTATTGAACGTACCAGTGACCGATTTTCGGCAGTCATGTCTTTGGTGCCAATCACTACATCGTAATATCCTTGCCTGACCACATTGATCATTTTGGCAATATCCTCGATAAAAAAGGAATCATCTGCATCGACAAATACATAATAATCAGCTTCTATCGTACGCATTCCTTCCAAGTATGTGCCTGCTTTGCGTGTATTACGCTCTAATTGCTGGGCTTTGAAAAGCGGGCTAGCATTACGATTAATTCGATTGATCACCATACTTGTTGAATGTTCTAACGATTCTAAAAGATGCTGCGTTCTATCCAAGCTTCCATCGTCTATGACATAGATAGAACCTTCTACCAGATGACTGCGAATAAACGTTTGCAACCGTTCTGCAAATTTTTTCACATGAATAAACCGCTCTTCTTCGTTGTACACCGACAAAATAAAAGCAATATGCGGGCTTTTAGCTGGATATTCGGGGTACAATAAACTTTGAATTTCAGAGAGCATTTCTTCGCTATGATTATCTTTCCAGTACAATAATCGCAATCGACCTACTCCTGTAATGCGCACGAGATGTTGATCACTAACAGGCTGAGCAACATCAGTAATTAACAATAGTGCCATTTGTGGAAAATACAGTCTGATCTGATTAGCCGTTTGTACAGTTCGTTCAGGATCTGTATACGCGATAATGCAACAACGTGCAGTCTCATACATTTCCAGTTCATCCGGTTGATCACAAAACGATGTTTCGTAAAAATAAATAACATTTTCGTAGTCAATATTTCGGATATGATCCGTAAAAATGGTTATATGTCCATGCATGAAAGTACCCTCCGTTTAGTGCGGATACCTTATTTTGTCTAAAAAGGATTAAAAATGTTTTTACTTTAGTATAAAAGTACTACTTCTATTTTTAATACTTTATTAACAAAATAACATATAATCATTGATATAAAAGCATTTTTTATAAATAAAAACTAAAAATCAAGATGTTAAGAATTTTATCTTTAGACCTATTTTTCTTAAAAAATAGAAATAAATGGTTCTTTTTTACTAGTACTAAAGATTTTTATTATGTCAATAGGAAGATTTTCGAGTAATCGTTTCCAGCTTGTAAGGGATAGAGTATAATCATAAAGGCATAATTCTTCAAAAATAAAACAATATTATACTTATATTTAGGAGCACACCTATGAATCCACATGCACCCTCTAAGAGTCCTGCTATTCCTTTAGAAATTCTTTATGTGATTGGTATTCTGGCTATTTCGTTTTCTTCTATTTTTATTCGCTGGTCAGATGCAGAAGTATCGGTGATCGGTATGTACCGATTATATTTCACCAATTTACTATTATTACCGCTTGCAATTCGTTATCGCAAAGAACTATTTCGGATTCAGCCCAAAACATGGTTGATGTTAGGAATTTCAGGCTTGATGCTTGCTCTGCATTTCCTGCTCTGGATGGGTTCGCTACGCTTAACTACTGTAGCTAGCTCCACTGTGATTTTGACACTGGAACCGATTATGGTCGTTATTGGCTCCTATTTTCTATTCCGTACCCACACAAATCGATTTATGATTATCGGTATGGGTATGGCTGTTATCGGATCGGTAGCGATCGGTTGGGGAGATTTTGCCCTTTCAGGAACAGCATTACAAGGCGATATTTTATCGTTTCTTGGTACGATTGCAGTAGCTATACATATGCTGATCAGCAAACATATTCGTTCTCATATGGAAGCTTTAATTTATAATTTCTGGGTATTCTTTATTGCAGGTAGTGTAATGGCACTTTACAATCTGTTCAATGATATTCCGTTTACCGGTTATGCTGCTAAAGATTGGGGCGTATTCTGGTTACTCGCTATTGTGCCTACTCTATTTGGACATTATTTGTTTAACTGGCTGTTGAAATATATGAATGCTGGTGCTGTATCTATGGCGGTATTGGGTGAACCTGTTTTTGCTTCACTGCTTGCTTTCTGGTTACTGGGCGAATCGTTAACAGGTATTCAATTAGGTGCTGGTGTATTGATTTTACTCGGGGTATGGGTATTTATTCGATTCGGTAAAGACAAAACTGAAGCGTTAGTACCTCCTGATCTGATGGCGACAGAAGAAGAAATGGTAGAGCGAGAGAAATAAAACAATCTATAAAAAAAGGCTACTTCCGGATTAGGGAAGATAGCCTTTTTATCTACTTTTACGTGTACGATAAGTTGATCTTCGATTTGTTTGTTGTTGCCAGGGGGAAGAAAGAATAACAGGTTCACTTTCAATGATGTCCATCGCTTCTTCATGATCGTTGGACTTAAAATCTTCGATCAATTGAATAAGATCGTTGCGATCCAGTAACTTTACAGCATTGACTCCGGCAAGTGTCTCACAAGCTTTGGTAAAATAAGATGATGTGAGTACGATACATTTGTCAGCTTCATAATAACGCATCGACGAATAAATTTCTTGTACAGCACTCAGTCCGATTTTGTTATGTTCAGCATAGCATTTGGCTTGCAGTACGTTGCGTATTCCTTCTCGATCGGTAAATACCAGATCTGCTCCGAAGTCTCCACTCCCCTGCGTTTTGTATGTATCTTCATATCCTAATTCGGTAAAAAAGTGGTATAAATAGCGTTCAAATTCTGATCCTTCCATCTGATCGATATCCTGCATCGTAATACGGTAAGGATCAAGCTGTTGTCGGCGTATTCTGGCTCTTCGGCGCGATATACTTTTGATTACAAGTATAATGATCAATAGCGCAATTATCGCTATTCCCGCATAAATCCATAACGAATACTGCGCAAGCATGTCGTTGATATTCATGATGATGTTCTCCTCTAATTTATCGTTACCCTGAGTGTAACAAAAAAAGACTTGAACCGAAATACAAACGTTATACTGGAACGCTACTGGCTCAAGCCTTTTTCTAAAAGAGAGATGGATAAGTACAAGCAATAGAGAAAAAGAGTACTAAAAGAATTACTAAGAGGAATTAAAAAAGGAAATATATCGTATAGTGAACTCGCTTTTCATTAAGCTTATTTCCGGTGTAATGTAGATCAGATCTATTATATTTCTTACGATAAACCATCTCTACTGGCATAAAGCTATCTTTTATCCACTATATTATTTGCGAGCAGGTTCACTCTGATGCTCTATAATATAGTGGATATAGTCTTTTGCACTTTGATCAATTTGTTGTTCTGTTGCTTGAAAAGATGCGCCAAACATAGCGAAGTGTGGCAACGCTATAGCTCCTATATGTTGCATACTTGCTTGAAATGGGCTGAGTAACTGTTCTACTGTAAACGTGACCGAACCTTCTGGACGATAATTTTCCTGCTTGTTTCCAATCGCTATCGCTAATCCTATCTTTTTCCCGTTCAGCTTATTACCAGACGATCCATAAGCCCATCCATATAAAAATACATCATCTAACCACTTTTTGAGTAACGGTGGATAACTATACCAGTAAAATGGAAATTGTAAAATAATATGGTCATGGGCTTCCAGTAATTGTTGTTCTTGAGCCACATTAATATTCCAATCAGGATACACTTGATATAACTCATGAATAGTGACTTGATCCGGGTACTGAAGTAACTCCTGGTGCCAGCGTTTATTGACTTTGGACGTTGCAAGATTAGGATGTGCTAATATAATCAAAGTTTTCATCAGATCTGATTTCCTTTCGTTATGGGAGAATATTGCCATTATGATATAGCTTGACGGAAAAGAAAATACACACAATAAAGTCATGTACTTACTTTAAAGTGTGTATAGACTTTACCTTCGATATGGTGTAACAATAAAGAATCAAGCTTGTGATCAACGGTGATCCCAGCTCAATCTGGATAGCAAAATAGCTTAAACGGAGGGATATAGAATGAAGCAATATCATTTAGGTATAGAAGCTACCCTTGAAATAATCGGTGGGAAATGGAAAGCTTTGATCATCTGTTTATTAATGTTATCTGATAAGATGCGTACCAGTGAATTACAACGAAATATTCAAGGTATTTCGCAAAAAGTACTCATTCAACAATTACGTGAGCTTGAACAAGATGGGCTAGTCAGTCGTTATGTCTATCAGCAAATGCCTCCCAAAGTCGAATATTCTTTAACCGAATACGGCAGAACTGCCAATACTATTATAGAAATGATGTGTGCTTGGGGCACAGAAAATATTCATATCCGCCAGCAACAAGGGGAAGACATTGAACTATTAGACAACGAATTAACGCAGGATTTTAAATACACTATATAACGATGGCTTGCTATATAAGACAAAAAAGACAAAAAAGCCATCTATAAGATGGCTTTAGCGATATCAATCACTACGCAATACTCAATTATTTTTTGCTCACTTTTAATTTCACACTAGTATTAGTATAGATCGCTTTGACACTATAACCTTTAGGTAATCCTGTCGTTGTGATGGAAGAGAATTGTCCATGTTGCACAGATTTCTTGCTGATCACAATTTTCATACCACTTGCTGGCACATAGTTATTAGTAAAGTTTAATTGTAACTTACCGTTATAACTAGCTTTTCCTTTGATTTTCAAAAGGTCTGCTTTGCTCCCGATATTCAGTTCCAATGTACCTTTAGCATTTTGTTTGAAATCACCATCAATCATCCACATGCCAGCAGTCTGCTCTGCAAGTGTACCGCCCTGGTTTGTGACATTTCCACGTCCAAAGGCTGTCGCTGTGGTTCCTTCGAGTGTACCTTGCATCACCGTTGTATTTCCGCTAAATGTGTTTTTACCTTCTAGATAAAGCGTTCCTGTTCCCTTTTTAATCAGACCGCCTTTGCCGGCGATAACATTACGCCAGTGATCTTCCTGATTGAATCCACCTTTGTAAGCATCCATCGTCACTGTAACATTACTCATAAATGCACCATATCCATCGGCTGCGGCAAATAAATTCAAACGTCCCCACCCTTCGGCATCATCCAATACGGGATAACCGGAAGGAATTCCTGTTGTTGCCAACACAGCACGACGCTGTTGGTCGTTCAAGTATGGCTGACGGGTTTCTAACAATACTTCTGCCCCTTTAGGTACAGCTACAGGTTGGTCTTTAGCAGATATTTGCGGGAAATGGTATGTTAAGCGTTCGGTATACATTTTTTTATTTGCTTGGTAATCGCTAAAGCGATCTGGCGCTGTTCCTGTTTGCGTCATTAATATTTTTTGAGCTTGTTGGTATGCTTGCTTTTTCAATTCTTTGTTCGCTGGATCATTCAAAATCGCCGCAGATAGAGCGGTCGCCATCACACGTCCACCCATCACATCAAATGGAGAATGCATGCCTGCAACTATTCGATTATTTCCAAGTTCAGAAGCACGTGTTAATAACTCCTGATAACGTTCTGGAACAGCATAAGCCATTGCAAAAGCACTTAAATATGCCGCATTCGTATGACCACTTGGGAATCCACCATCAGATGTAGGATCAGACTTAATCTGTGGAACTAATGTTGGAATAACCAGTGCTGGCGAATCCCAACGGAAAGGACGTTTGTAATTGAAAAAGCTTTTGGCTGGATTACTCGATGAATAATCCCCACGTAACTTGTTCACCAGACTGACAACACTTCCCAGACTGGAGTTAGGATCACCTGCATTATTCCCTTCATCATCATACTTCTTCGTTGTTGCATCTGCCGGAACGTCTGTAATCGTTGTCGTTGCTCCTGCATCTTTGCGATACACATCTGTCAGTGAACCCAGACCGTCCATGACACTGTAACTCTGGTTACGGCGATCATCCAAATAAGCCGCTTGAGCTTGACTGGCTGTACGCTTTTTGGCGATATCTATAACCATTTGAATATTCTGGTCTAAAATTTTATGATTCACTGCTGTCCCAGAATCCCATGTCGTACCCGGTGTCCATAACTTTTCAAATCCAGATAATACCCCGATCACAGGATTCGACGACACAGACAGATGGTCTTTCGTATTTTTTTTATAATTTTCCACAAAATAACCCCATGCTGGCTTAACAGGAGTCAAAGCATCTTTGGCTTCTGCCGCATGCGAATAATGTCCACCGACTGTACCTGCAAATACAGATAACGTCAGGGATAGCCCTAGCATTTTGAACTTGGATAATTTCATAATAATGTAAATCCTCCTCAACATTGCGTATCTATGTACTTTCCACATCTTACGGTACTTTTGTTAACGCTATATCTGCTATTTATATGAAGTTTGTTAAACGTCTTTACTTATTCTAAATAGATACCTGTTGAAATATCATGTACACTATACAAAAAGACATTACAGTATAGAAGGAGCTACATATTATGCAAAATATAGTATCAATGAAATGGCTACTTGCTCGCTTATATGAACCGGATATGGTTATTGTAGATTGTCGGTTCTGGCTCAATGACAAACCTGCTGGGGCTATCGCTTATCAGGCAGAACATATTCCGGGTGCCGTCTATCTTGATTTGGAAACAGATTTGTCGGCTCCTGTTACAGCACATGGTGGTCGCCATCCGTTACCTGATGTAGATCAACTGGCACTCACTCTTGGCAAAGCTGGAATTAATTCAAATAGTCGTGTCGTAGTCTATGACGATAACAAAGGAATGAATGCTGCTAGATTGTGGTGGATGCTTCATTATGTAGGACATGAGCAAGTGTATATATTGAACGAAGGATTTACCACTTGGAAAAATGCGAACTTCCCTGTGACTAGCGATCAGCCTGTTGTGATTCCAACAACTTTTGTCGCAAATGTACAGCCTAATATGCTAGCCAACGTAGAAGACGTTCGTCAGGTGTCTCAAGCTTATCGTTCATTTAATACTACTGATTCTGCGTATGCTGAAAATAAAACGTCTGTACCGATACTGATCGATTCTCGTGAACATAAACGCTACTTGGGATTACAAGAACCTATCGATCCCAAAGCCGGACATATTCCAGGTTCGGTGAATTATTTCTGGTTAGATACCCATCATGATGAGCAAGATCGGTATGACAATGTAGAGCAGTTGGAAAAGCATTTTGCTGAGCTGGATAAGAATGCTGAGATTATTGTATATTGTGGTTCTGGGGTGTCAGCTTGTCCGAATGTGTTGGCGCTGAACGAAGCTGGGTATAAAAATGTGAAGTTGTATAGTGGAAGTTGGAGCGACTGGATTAGTTATGAAGAGAATCCGATAGCAATTGGGAAAGAGTAAAAAGATAGACGACAATGAATAAAACAGACCTTTATGATCTTATGTGATCTGTAAAGGTCTGTTTGATATTAGGCATTATATTAGGGTCATCATAAGGAAAATGTCGACTCCAATTAGCTTATCCATATTGCTGCGCACTCATCATCTGTTGCAAACGTATAGCTGTATCTGCTGAAGCTGTGTAGATCATAATTTTCCAATCTGGATGATTTGGTGGTTGTAATGTAACATGTTCAAAATCCATGTGTCCGATTACTGGTGTATACCATTCTTTATGACAATTGGTCATCACCTCTACATCATGTTTAGGCCATGTTTCACGAAATAATAAGTTCTTTCGCATCAATTCTTCAATCAGCTCTTTGAACTTATAATCATTAGGAAAATAGCCATAATCTGCGCGAAATCGTGCAATCAGAACTTGCATTTTTTCATCCCAATCGGTTGTATTCAACTTTAACTTACTATCTATTAGCAAATGCTTGATCCAATTTATCTTCTCGTTTCGAGGATTGGTATATGAAGGTAATTCAAAAACCAACTCCGCGGCTTTGTTCCACAATAATATATCCCAACTTCTTCCAAGGATAACTGCTGGATTCGGTTCAAGGGATTGAATCATTCGTACCAGACCTATCTCTATCTGCTCTTCTTCTGTCTTTTCAAATGGAATAGGCTTGGCCAGCAAATGAAGATGGCGACACTCGCTCTCAGTCAATTGCAGTGCTCTAGCGATATGGTTAAGCACATCTTCTGATGGCTGTACATCTCTTCCTTGTTCCAAAGAGCTATACCAGGATACACCGATATGAGCAATTTGTGCGACTTCTTCTCTCCGAAGACCGGGAGTTCGTCGTCTTCCGTAAGATACGATTCCTGCTTCTTCTGGAGTAAGCCTTTCCCGACGTGAGCGTAGAAATTCGCCTAATGACATATCTGAAGACATCTTTTGCATCGATCCTACCTCCTTATGCTGACACTCTTTATCATACGATAAACACAGGAAGGAAACTATACTGCTCTTCAATGATAATAGGGATGTAGCAAGAAAACCAGAGGAGGTTTGAGAAATGAAGATGTTTGTAACAGGCTCTACCGGTAAAGTAGGCAGTCGATTGATTCCACGTATTTTACAGCAAGGTCATGATGTCAAAATACTGGTTCGGGATGCGACTAAAGTTAAAAAGTTGCAACAGCAAGGAGCAGAAATCGTAGAAGGTGATCTTTTATACCCTGAATCTTATAAAGATGCTCTTCGAGGTACAGATGTTGTTATTCATTTAGCCGCCCAATTCCGTGGGGTGGATGAACATACAACCAAAATCACTAACTTGGATGGTAGTCTAGCATTAGCTCAGACGGTACTTCAAATCGGCGTCCCCCGATTTGTATTTGCTAGCACCAGTAATGTATATGGTCATGGGCACACGCGACCTAACCGTGAAGACGATGAGTTACGAGCTACAGCTGCTTATCCAGTATCCAAAATAGAGGCTGAAAAAGAACTACTCACCCTTCATCATGAACAAGGATTAGGACTTCGTATTGTAAGGCTGCCTTTCGTGTATGGTGATAACGATCCACATATCGAAGAAATCATTCCCTTTTTGCGTGATTGGCATCCAGCCAAACGAATGCATATGGGTCATCATGTAGATGTCGCTCAAGGCTTAATGCTAGCTGCAACCTTATCAGGTATAGATGGACGAATTTATAATGTTGCTGATGATGCACCTATTTCTGTTGCGGAGTTGCTTGAACTTTATAATACCGTAATTCCTAAAGAAGCATCGCAACAGGAGTTTGATCCATGGGATATGATTATGGACACTACCCGAATTAGAAAAGAACTACACTATCGCCCGATCTATCCCTCTTTTTATACAGCAAAAGATGCAGGTGCACTTTAATATAACCAAAAGAACTGTCCTATTTGCTTGGACGGTTCTTTTGGTTATATGTAGTATTTTCTATATTATATATTAATTAAATATCAGATTTTCGCTACATAATATGGTTAGAGGTCAATTCACTTTTCTTTAAAAACTCACTTTGTATTGAATATAGGCTCCTTATTTAGCTAAAGCTTATTCGTTTTACACTTTGACTAATCAACTCATAAATGTATAGAGTTGTTTCTTTGTTTCGAATAATCACAACTTCTTTATGTTCTTACTTGTTTCAATTTTCTAATATTCTTACTTTATTCTTTTTTGATAATTCCATACCCATTTGATAAATCCGATATCTATTTTTTACTGACAGTCTTTAGGTTTTTGAGTCTCTACTTATCCGAATATTTTGGCTTTGAAAGGAGCTAGATATACGAATTTGAAGTTGTACAGTGGTAGCTGGAGTGACTGGATTAGTTATGAGTAGCATACGATTGCGACTGGCGAAAAACTATAGCATTCTAAGATAGTTAACAAAAAAGCGAATCGAAGTCGTGATTAAGACCTGAATTCGCTTTTTTGCTGTTCTCTCTTTTATTCCCAGAAATGCTTCATCTCTCGATATCCCACATCCCACACCTTTTCATTTCCTTCTATCGTAATAGTAATTTCGTCGGCTTGTTCGAAATACCAATCAAATACTTGTGGCGTACGCAATGGATCATCTTTTTCGAAATTGGATAAAAAGATTTGTCGCCCGTCCACAAAAACACTTACACTTCCTTTCAAATCTTTTTGGTCTGGAATTCCATAATTTAAATAAAAATAAAAATCTTTGCCACCAAACTTGTAAGTATACGTTTCGGATTTCTTATTGTTTGCATCATATACATTAAATTGAGGAGTGATTTTTTGACCCTCTATTTTGAAAGGAAGCAATGCAGATTTTTTCGATGTGACTCCACTGCTATTTTCCCACTCGTTTAAAGCAACAAACGATCCCGGATTTTTAGCAACAGCTTTATCGATTCCAGCACCGATTCCCCATGAGACGAATAATAGTAAAATAATACAAATTCCCATAGAGATAGCACTTCGCCAAGTACCTTTCACACGAATGCCAACGGTATAAGCTACGAACCCGATCACTGCGCCGGATGAATTTTTCAACACATCACCTATGTCAAAGCTTCCACGTAAGGTTAAAGCCTGTATAGTTTCAAGCACAAGGATAGACAACATAAACAAGATAATGAATCGAATAAATTTCATAGGATACAACAGTGGAATTAAAATGCCAAAAGGAATAAAAGCCGCCGTATTTCCTAGACTCACAATATCCATTATCGTTGGGTGTAAAAATTCTAACGGATTGGGCAATTTTAAAAAATTATCGGGTACAAAGATAAACGTGTAACTGTCAACTTCAGAATCACCTCTACCAAAAGCAAAAAACATAAAATAAAGAATGAAGAGCGTATATAGCAGTGTTGTAGTGAGAATAAGTTTGCGTCTTGTTAACATTGTTAGCTCCTTTGGAAAGAAATTGTTCAATACTCTGTATAAAAGACAGACTTTCGCTTTGTTTTGTATCCATTTCTTAGGAGCCTAGTATTGAATAAGTCATTAAAACCACAAAAAGTCTCGTGAAATAGCAAAAAAGGATTGATCCTATACCACGACCAATCCTTTATATATTTACTTTTCTATTATTGTTGTTATCGATGTAGTTGAGTATAGATACCAAGCTAAGAGCTATTTAGTTACTCCACTGCTTGTATCCCAAAACCGCAAAATTAAGATTCATACTTGACTTGCATTTCTAAACGTATCTCCTTATGTATACTATTATCCTAAAGCTATACTGGCTTCTGTTAATCGATCTTGAGCTTCTAAATATCGTAACGTTTGTTCAATAACTTCATGATTTATTTCTTTCAATATAAGTAAATGCCTAATATTAAAACCTGAAAGATCCGCTTGCTTTTCAAAATAATGTATCAGTTTAGAAGGAGTTGTGATTAGACACCATCGCTTACTTCCATCTGAAAAAATAAGATCAACCTCCAGCAAATCATAGTCTATTGGATCATCTTCTGACTTCCATTCTTTCAAATACGGTAATGTGATATTCCCATCAATAAAGTGGGCTTTAGATATCCAAACTAATCTGCCATGGTTACCAGATATTCTATACTTATCGTCATGCTCGTTTTTTACGATATATTGATTGCCTCTTTTAAGCGCATGCTCATATACACCTACACTACAGCAAGTCACAATCTGTTGATCCATAAATAGATTTACTCCTATCTTTAATTCAGTATTTTTGATGTATATCGATACTTTAGTACATTATACAACCATTTGTTTAATTGATAAGAGAACGGTATACTTCGATAAATTCAAGAATATTTGCTAATCATTTGACAATAAAACAACCGAAATATCTGCCCCACAGTTTCAATTTCTAATCACAGCGGGTAAGGAACATCTAACTGCATCTCTCCACTTTTCACTAAGGGTGAGTTGTGGTTTTTTTATGATTGACTTTAATTATGCTAACGTATTCATAATGGCGTATCTACACGTCGAGAGGAGCAACATCATGACGGTTCAAAAAGCGCTGATTTCAGGTGCAAGTATTGCCGGGCTTAGTACGGCATTCTGGTTGAGCAAAGCAGGTTGGGAAGTTACGGTTATCGAACGTGCAAGTGCTTTTCGTGATGGTGGACAAAATGTCGATGTGCGTGGCATTGCGCGTGAAGTTCTTCAAATGATGGGCTTGGAAGATCAAGTTCGCAACCAGACGACAACAGAAGAAGGAACTGCATTTGTAAATGAAAAAGGACAAATCGTCGGTGCATTTCCGGTAGAGGATTCGGATGGACTGACGGCTGAACTGGAAATTCTGCGTGGAGACTTGGCACGTATTATTTTAGATACGTTACCAGAGCAAGTTCAGGTTCGTTATGGTGACTGGATCGAAAACATTGTAAATCACAAAGAACATGTTGAGATCGACCTGCATTCTGGCAAAACTGAAATATACGATTTGCTTATTATCGCAGAAGGTGTGCGCTCTAGAACACGGGATAAAGTGTTTGGAGATCGTGTATCCAGACGTGAACTGGGTCTGAATATCGCATATGGTACGATTGAGCGACAAACTGGAGATGATCGATGGTGGCGTTGGTATACAGCTACAGGTAGTCGCCAAATTTCACTTCGTCCTGATAATCAAGGAACGATACGTGCGATGCTCGCATTTAAAGATCGCGATCGTAATCTTGCATCTATTCCTTCAGAACAGGCTCGTACAGAATTGCGTACTATTTTTGCAGGAGCTGGCTGGGAAGATCAGCGTGTGATTGATGGATTTGCTACATCAAAAGATGTTTACTTTGATTACCTTACGCAAATTATGATGTCCACATGGTCAGAAGGCAGAGTATGTGTTACCGGTGATGCGGCTTGGTGTGTGACTCCTATCGGTGGTGGCGGATCATCGCTCGCATTGATCGGCGGATATGTTCTTGCGGCATTCCTATCACAACCTGAATCCAATGAAGCAGACGGAATAGCTATTTGTCTAAACAAGTATGAACAATGGATGCGCCCTATTGTAGATAAAGCACAGCATTTGCCGCCTGGAGCTCCCGATCTATTTTATCCTAAAACCAAACTTGGAGTCGGCACAATGCAGACCCTTGTACGAATCGCTAGTATGGGTCCTATTCGCAAACTTGCTTCCCGTATCGGTCATGTAGCCCGTACTGACCAACAACTACCTGATATCAGACTTGTACAGACAACAATATAAGTATTTTATTTATAAAATTCTCTGCACACATAAAATGGATATTATAATTGTATTGACCTGATGTTTAGCCTTCTTCATGTACAGGTTATCTCCTATAAAAGATACAGAACTTTGCTTTCTGTCCAATCTCTTATAGGAGAATAATGTTGTATATAATCAAAGTTTAGAATTTTTCTTGAGGTACTCCGGTTATTTTTTCGATTATTTGAGGATCTAATTTTAATTCTATCATTTTCCTCATCAAATTATCTCTTTCAGTCCATATTCCAAATGCTTTCCCATTTTCGAATCCATCGTCTCTGGCTTCTTCAATATCTTTTGAAACATCCATATACTCACTAGTTAATTCACCGCACCACGAAGATTGCTCTTGATCATACATAATTTTCGCTTCTACCTGAATATCCTCAGCATATAAAATGATTTTTTCTCCATCGATAAGTTCAAAATAGTTCATATCAAAAGCAGGGATTCTTATTCTATTAGGATTAGGGTTATTAAAATCTGTACATATCTTTTTCATATTGTTCTCCTTCATTTGCCTGATGTGTACTTAGCCAGTTGATCATAAAATCAAAAAGTTCTATAGAGTATCTATGTTTACGAGTACAATATGGCAATTCATTTCTAATCTTTTCTATATTACTCTCAATATCAACCGATTCGATAAAATGTACCAGCCCCGGACAAAAGTCATTCAATGCTTTAAAATATCGTTTGTGCGGTTCAATAAATTGTACATTTAATTCAAACCCTCTTCTTAACCGAGTAGAATCACCTGCTTTGCGTTGTCTGAGATTAGCTTCATCGGTATAAAGAACAAAATAGGTATCTGGAAACCCTAACTTCTGTTGCTCTATCAAAGGACGATAGAAACGTTCGACAAATGCCAAACTTTGCCCATCAAATAAAGTAAAATCAAAAGACCAGTTATACCAGAATGGTTGAAATAGATCGATATCAATAATAACTTGTGTATGTAATTCCTTCTCCAGCGCAATATTCCATCGATCCAATTGTCGCTCAAAAAACCATTCAGGATATGCTCGTTCTGGCTTTTCCCACCAAGCCGCAACTTCGGGAATGTGAAACGCTTGGTTTTCCCTAGCAAGTGCAATCGAAGTTGCCGTTTTCCCTACGGCACTTGCGCCTTCAATACTTATAATCGTCATAACCTATCCTTTCTTTCATTTTCTAAATTTTTTGGATGCAATAAAATCATAATAAACTGTAATACAATCATATATAGCTTGATATTCATTCTACAAGATAAGTACAAAAAAGAACTGATCATTGAAGATCAATTCTTTTGTATGCAACATATACATCGTATAACTATATCGCTATCTTTCCTTCTCTATTGATGATAGCAAGCCGATACTTCCTGATTGACCTTCTAATCAGCTCGTCCACTGCTTATATCCCATAACTGAAAAATGGTTATTTGTGCTATTCACAATAATGCGAAAATTTTTATAATCGTTTTTAGGTAATTTCAAATGTTTTTTCTGGGTTTTGGAATAGGGTTGGAATGGTGTTACAAATACAGGTTCCCATCCTTTGTCTGTCTGAGCTTCTAGACTAAAAATAACAACTTCTTTGTTTTGACCTTCGAAAGGAAAAATAGTGAATTGTACATCTGTGATTCCTTCCGCATTGATATTATCTAAAATACGTGGTGTAGAACTAGCCACGAATGTATAAATAATATAATAATCCAGATCAGGTACCGGATCTCCTGGTTGTGGTGGTTCTGGTATAATGATCGGTGCTGCTTGGGCACTACTAGAAGGCGTTTCTGCAAAAGCAGTAGACGATTGACCTGCCAAAGCCCCTACAGATGCGAGACTTAATGTTAAAGGAATAACTAAAAGATTTTTTAAGAAATGATTAGAATTTTTCATCATATCTTCCTCTCGTTATTATTATTGGCTTACTGTGCATCTATTTTCTTCTATATTGCTGATCATCCTCCTTGTTTTATTTGAATATAATTAACCTATTTAGTTAATTTATTCCATTTGAAATATATCATATTTAGAAATAAATGGATATAAAAAATAAAGAAATAAAGGTTATTTATTTCTGACTGAGATTCACAGCACATCACGAAAAAAAGATCGCTCATAGAGCGACCCTTTTGTATTATTTCCCCACTGAAGCAATAAACTTCTCCAATGCCGTAGTATCAGCAATATTATGATTACACTCTTCGTGATCTATGCAAATATACTGACCTACAGAAGCAATATTATCTGGTGATCCACTTGCTTTGATTTTCACATTAAAAAATCCCAACTCACGATGTCGATTACAAAACATACAAAATCCTTTTTTGTTCATCGAAGTCATCTGGCCTTCAATCCCCACCATCTGATCTTGATACGGATATACGATATACAGACGATTTGTAGCAATATCTGTCCATCTTAAATACGTAGTATGTGTATAATCGATCATTTCTAGATTAGGTGTTTTCAGCTTTTTGGCTTTGGGAAATAGCTTCTGAATCTGCTTTAATGATACTTCTGGAAATGGAATCACATAAGCATCCAGTTCATCCAGATAATTTTCCAGATCATGAGTTGCTTCATAAGTAGACAACTGTTCTAACAGACTTTTTTGTTCTGGAGTTAAATGTTCAAAAGCTTGTATAACGTTCATAACAGCAGTTTCTCTAACCGTTTCTAACACTTTGCGATCGCCAACGCTACGCATCGTTTTCAACAGAAAGTCTGCCTGTTTTTTAATAAAATTTAATTGATCATTCTGAATAAATGGTGTTTGCATTGCTTTCAGCCCCTTATATTTATTAAATCATTCATAAGGTGCAAAGCCTACGTATACCCACATACGTTAAAAACCGGGCGATATCATTACATTTATCGCGCCCTACACAAAGATATGCGCCCCGTTTAGGCTTTGCGTAAGGCCTTTGTAGTGAACGAGCAATCTAGCACTGCTACCAACATTGCCACGGTATGACCCCCAATTCAATAGTATATGAAAAGTATAGCAGTAATTTGAATTTATTGACAAGTTATCGTCTAGCATTTTTTTCAATTTACCTTCGTTTTTAATAACTTGATAATTGCTCTACCAACTCTTCTAATTGCTTCTTATTTCGTATAATCACAACGTTTTGATGTTCTTTGACTTGCTCCAATTTTTCTAGTGTTTTAACTCGATTTCTTTTCCTATAATTCCATACCCATTTCAAAAAACCGATATCAAGCTTTTCGGGGCAATCTTTATTAAGATCAGGTCTTGTTCTGCCATGATACTGTATTCTTCGCTTCACAATTCGATACATACATAACCATCTAGGCATATCCAAAAAGACAATAACATCGGCTCGCTCAATCCGTATATCTAATGTTCTAGAGTAATTTCCATCTATAATCCACCGATCTGTCAGCGCAAATTCTGTGACTTTCTGATCCCATGCTTCCTGCTCGGTTGCTTGCCAGTTCGCTTGCCAGTAATAACGGTCTAGATGAATAATAGGTAATTGTAATATTTTATGTAACTTTTGTGAAAGAGTCGACTTTCCCGAACCTGAACAACCGATCACTATCACGCGATCCATGATATCTCCTCCTTTTTCCAGATATTGATTTTATGTTGGAAAATTAATGATATCTATAGCACTTATATCACTTTGTTACAATTCAAATGTTTCTATAATCAGTTGTGCCACCGTATCTGCGGATAGATTACTGTTATTGATTCGCACATAATGTTCATATCATTTAATTATGAGATAAAATGTGTTAAATACCACCATACTACTTTGTGATAGCCCATTAACTTAGAAGGGATTTCTTCTAAGCTGTGAATACTATATTTATTCAAATATTCATAATCACGATCATAAATGTAATACGTTCCATCTAAAGGTATTTCATTTCTATATTTGTATAAAGCAACTACATATTTTGAATCATCATTACTATCGTCATTCGCCAAATCATTTCTAGTTATTTCTTCTATATGAGTTATCGATCTTATTGTATTTTTAACTTGAGTAGTGACATGAGGACCAGACTCTTGTGGATAAAAAGCTATTGTTATACAACTCGTAACACATACCACTATTATAATTTTAACGATATTCTTCCATATTTTTTTGTGCACGATGAACATGGAAGCGACAACTATTATAATATTCACAATAAAAGTTGCAGGAACAGTTAAAATTCTTCCCAGACCTGTATATGGAAACCATTTAATTAAGAGCATAGTCCAAATAACAGTGGGCAACAGTAATAATAAAAAATACCATAATGGTTTTAATTTTTTCATTAGTATTCTCCAATTTTATGATGTAGTCTTTTAGTTAATCTGATTTAGAAAATGTTATTCATATCCCCTTGTGGGATTAGTCAACCTTTTATATTACAATTTCACCTAGATAGTTTACAAATATTAAATTTTCTTTTGGAGAAACGCTCCATTTAATTATTTTTTCAATAAAAGAAGGTGTAATGATATCATCTTTCCAAACCGGTGTAAGCACTCTCTGATAACCAGTACGACTCTGCGCAATTCCTGCAAATTCTAATCCTTGTATAACAATAAAAGGTTTTGTTTTTTGTATTTTAGTCTGACCTACTTCATATACAACGATAAACTTTTTATCTTCTGAAATAATATGTACATTAACCTTACCTGCATCCTCCCAATCTGGCTTTACATACCAATAGAAAACGCGATTTAAGCAAGTAATTTTTCTTTTACTCTTTCTATTCATTCCCATTTGTTCACCTCCTTAACAATATATATAATAATATTTAATATTGTTGAGAATATATTCGGCTTGATCTAAATCAAAAGAAAATAACAGTGCAACGTATAATGTACTTTTGATCAAGTATACAACTTAGATTTTCCCTGTCTAATATAGTATAGAGTTGGACATATTTTTTTCTCCTTCAAGCCATTATAATATAACCAATAAATGAATGATTAAAAGCGCTGATCAATCAACCATTTATCATTTACTTTAATAATTTCATAGCTTACTTGATCTGTATCTCCATTTTCCCATGTTCTTGTAACACGTATATTGACAAGACCCTTATCGATTTGATCTATTTTATCGATATTGCATTCCGCCAAATCTAACTTGTTCTGATTAATTTCAAAGTAACTATTCTTCATTTCTTCGATTGTTTTGCTATCGCTCGTATCTCCCGAACATAACGAATACGCTTGCTTAATAAAATCATTTGTCGCAACATTACTCCATTTATGTATATCATTAAAATCGTGAAAATAATTAGCAATCGTATAGTCTAATCCTGGAATAGTAGCACTTTGATTCCGACCCTCGATTTTCACTACTGATTGAGCATCTACACTACAGGAACATAACAAAAGTAATATGATAAGCAGAACAGCAACCTTTAGAACATTCATCTTACACCTCTTTTATTGTTTTTCTATCTACTCTTACTTATTAACTTGTTATACTGTTCCCACTCAAAATAAAAAGGGCCGATAGGTATAGTTTTATTATCTGGCTCTAGCTTAAAATCTCTCCATACGATTAAATCTGCTTCTTTTTCTATCAAAACGGAGATAAATCCGCATTCTTCATCCCCGCACCAAGGACAGACCAATAGTGGATATCTATAATATAGATCAGGATGCATCTGTTCTAATAACAAATAATCTAAGATTTGCTTTTGATACTCTTCACCTCCCTATCCTAATGCGGGAATTCTATCATATTGTTTTAGCATGATATAAAGAGATTGGCCATCGATGACAAAATCAATAAAAGTCACATTTTTATTTCCCTCTTGCTGAGGATCAAACTCATCGTATCGTTGTGTACTTTGTAGCTGTAAATGATTGATGTTATGCATATATTCTCCTTGTTATGTATTTCTTTATTTAGTATATCAGCCCTTTTACCAGTTCAACATGCTCTTTTTTGTACAAATAAGATATAAGACACTTTTCTATCTATTTATTCGATCTCTAATCTTAACCAAATCAATGAACTAAAGGAGAATCATTATGCAGCTTACAGGGAATACGATATTGATCACCGGTGGAAGTGCGGGAATTGGACTTGCTTTTGCAGAACGTTTTTTGAAAGCAGGCAATAAAGTGATTATCTGTGGACGACGTGAAGAAGTTCTGCAACAAGCACAGCAACAATATCCAGCATTGATCACACGTGTATGCGATGTAGAAAATGAAGCCGAACGGATTGAACTATTGGATTGGGTCACAACTCACTATCCAGAAGTAAATGTGCTCGTTAATAACGCAGGTATTCAGCAACGCTTAAATGTATTAACAGCAGATGCTAAGAACCATTGGAGTGATTTTAGCAAAGAAATCACGATCAATATTGAAGCACCTATTCACCTTTCGATGTTGTTTGCTCCTTATTTTGTGACTCAACAAAATGCTGCTATTGTTAATGTTACTTCGGGATTAGCTTTTACACCATTTGTGATTGCTCCTATCTATTCAGCAACCAAAGCAGCACTCCATTCATTTACGATGAGTCTTCGATACCAGTTAGAAGATACATCGATTGAAGTGATCGAAATTGCACCTCCTGCTGTAAATACAGATTTAGGTGGAGCCGGACAACATACTCAAGGCGAGCCGTTAGATGCTTTTGCAGATGGTATATTTGAAGGATTAGCGGCAGGTAAACAAGAAATTGGTTACGGTTCTTCGGTAGATCGCCTACGAATGTCACGCAATGATATCGATAAATACACCAAGCAAATGTACGAGATGACTAAAGGCTTTTTGAAATCATAAAATTTTTACAGTCCTAAACGTAGTACAATTACACAATAATTATTCCAAGTGAAGCTTATACTATTAAATCCAATCATATTTTGTTCTGTGTAGTACTCAAAAAAAGAGTCCCTCTGTAGTTTATACAAAGGGACTCTTTTTATTTTGTTTTACTTGCAGTAGTTCTTATTTAATTATAATAATTTATGCTTATTTCAATCATTACTTGTATGATATTTTGGATGTATCGTTATTGGGTATAATCATTTCTTAATCAATCATCATGCTATACTTGCTACGCTAACTTATGAATGAATACTTTTATTTTTCTCATAAAAACGCGCATTATGAGAAGACACGCCTGCCATATGAGAAGCATCCGGTTCTAGATACAATTTGGCTGCATTGACCGCAAGTACAGCATCATTAAATGCTCCAGCGATCAGTCTGACTTTGCTTCCATATGTGATACAATCTCCTGCACCAAATACGCCTTGAATATTTGTACGCATACGTGCGTCTACAGATACTCCGTAATCTTCCCGTTCTAGGCCCCATTCCATCAGATTACCGAAATTACGATCGTATCCATGATTGACGATAACTTCATCTACTTCAATGTGTTGTAGTTCGTCCGTATGCATATGTGCAATTTCAACATATTCGATCTTATCTTGTGCACCATGTAGATGAGCAATGCGATAAGGGGTGTGTACATTGGCAAAAGATTTCATCTGAGCAACAGGGTGTTCATGCCCTCCAAATTCATCCCGTCGATGAACAACAGTCACCTCCTTCGCTAATCCAGCCAATTCATTTGCCCAATCTACTGCCGAGTCTCCACCACCAGAAATCAATACCCGTTTACCGGCAAAGCGAGAAAGATCGGTTACTGTATAGTGTAGATTAGTAAGCTCATACTGATTCGCGCCTTGAATATCTAGCTTCTGGATCTGAGTCATTCCTCTACCGATACATAATACAATCGTGCGTGTATAATGACGTTCACCGGTTCTAGATGTCAGCATTAACACACCATCTTCAAGACGTTCCAGATGAGCAATTTCCTGACCAAAGACAATTGTAGGTTCAAATGTTTGCGCTTGTTTCTCCAAAGATTGTATAATCTGCTCACAACGGGTAGGCTCAATTCCGCCTACATCCCAGACCAACTTTTCAGGATACGTACGCATAAATCCACCGAGTTCATGCTTAGCTTCAATAATCTTAGTACGCATCGCCCGCATACCACTGTAAAAAGCAGCATACATTCCCGCCGGGCCGCCACCAATAATCGTAATATCGTAAATATCGAGCGGTTGAGTATTCATCTTATTTCACCAACTTTTCGACAACATTATTCATTAACAATACTGAACCAACAGGGCCTACTCCATGGACAAAATCACTTGTTTTCAATGGGAAAACATGATCGTTTTTGACAGCAGTTAGACTTGCCCATACTTTGTTTTCTTTTAACCTTTTCATCGATTCGGTATTATCGTGATCTTTCAAAATCCGATCTTCGACAAAAATATAATCAGGATTCATATCAGGTAAAGCTTCGAGTGATATTGGAGAAAACCAATCGGTCGAGTCTTTGATCGCTTCAGGGCTATGTAGACCTAGCGTTTGATAAAAGAATGCACTACTGTTCGCAGCTTTGGGCCCCATTACACGATAACGTTCGGATTCAACACGCAAGATCAATACCGTTTTATCACCAATCGCTTGTTGAATTTGTTCTCTAGCTTGTTTGGCTTTAGCATCGAATGTGGCTAATACCTGTTGAGACACTTCTGTTTTATCGAAAATAGCTGCCAGATCAGGCATCGCTGTTTTCATTTCACTATCTGCATTAATCGCTACAGTTGGTGCAATTTTGGATAATTCTTCGTACGTACCCGGCTCCATACCAACACCAATGCCTACAATTAGATCAGGAGATAATGATAATAATTGCTCATAGTTGTATTGATATTGCTCTGCTTGAATCATTTGCACGCCATTCTTCTCAAAATAAGGTGCACGATAATCCGGCTCTACCTCAGGTACAAAAATAACCATCTGTGGCGGAACACCCATCTCAATCAAATACTCTGCATAGATCGAACTAAGCACCAGTACATTTTTGGGGTGCTGTGGAATCGTAACTTCCCCGAAATAATCTTTGACTACTTTGGTACCTGTATCTTGCTCAGTAGCTGCTGCTGTATTAGCTTCTGTATTCGAACCGCTAGCACAAGCGGATAACAACAAGCTGCATATCATGACTATCATTCCCCAACTTAACAACCGACGCGACATATCTGTATCTCTCCTTATATGATAATGATTATTATTATCATATAGTATCAGACAACAACTCTTCCTTACATGGGGAATCGTGCGTATTGATTTGAATTATTGTGCACTCTTTTACAACTCACCTGTCAGATTAGTCACAATTTCATTTAATATCATCTTATATCCTGTGATACCGCGTCCTTCTACCCAGAGACGTGTATCCATATCGAACACTTGATGTTGTTGAACAGCCTTTAACTGTTGCCATACATCACTTTCTAGCAATTTTTGCATACTCTCATCGGTACTGAACTGCTCTATCATCCTTTTCTCTATAAAGAGATAATCAGGATTGGCTGACAATAACAGCTCTAATGTACAAGGATTGAACCATGATTTGCCTTCTTGTAATACTTCGGGTGCACTCAATTCCAATTGACTATATAGTAACTTTGCTACACCAACAGCATCTACACCTAGATAACGATAACCGTAAGGCTCTATTCGCAAAACCATAATCGTCGCTTGCGCATCAATGATCGGTTGAAGCTTTTGTCTGGCGATATCGATCTCTTGTTCTAAATGGACTTGAATCTGCTCTGCTTCTGCTTGCTTGTGAAATATAGAAGACAATTGTTGCAGTAACGTTAGCACATCAATACTCAAGTTCGTAATAAAAGGGGCTATCGCACGTAACTGTTGTCTCACTTCTTCAGACCAGACATTACCGATCAGCAATTCTGGATTTAGTTGCTGAATCTGCCCAATATCTTGTTCATACTGTGCCATCTCTACGATCTTTACACCATGTGCTTCAAATTGTTGCAATTGATGAGGTGCTAATAGAAGCGGTGTCACTATCACTGCATAAGGGATAATACCGAGATTGATCATCATATCGGCGCACGTTGCAGAAAGGCATACTATTTTGCGAGACGATAGACTTCCTGCATACAGACTTGGCGATACACCGACAACCTGCTTGAATCGCCGGCTAAAATAATGCGTATCTTCAAAACCAGACTGTTTGGCAATGTCTTGCGAATTGGTCTGGGTAAAGATCAATTGTTCTTGCGCACGATACATACGGAACGAAGCCAGATAATCAAGCGGTGGCTTGCCATATCGCTCACTAAATTTACGCGAGTAATACCAGGGGCTTACTCCGGCAATTTCTGCTAACTGCTTACGGGTGATCACTTGATCATAATGAATATGCATATATTCAGCAGAACGGATAATACCTTGCGTTAGCGTTTGCTGATCATCAGTTATATGATGTTGAGCTTGATATATATAGTTGAGCAATTCATAGATGACAGATGGATATTTTACCGATAATTCATATTGTAGATCTGAACTTTCTTTACTCAAATGTTGACTGATATTCGCAACAACCCCACCTGTTAATTGCACTTTCTGATAGGTTCCTTCTGCTGGAATAGACCATAGATGAGGGCTCCATGTTGACGTATTTTCGGTCAGCACATATGTATTAAATTCAATGTACCAACCGGATAGATCAAGTTGACCACCTTCTAACACTTCAATTAGCGAATATGCTTCTACTGCAATCAATTGACCAAATGATACTTGAATACGTTCACCGTTTATTTTCCAGATCGCTTGTCCATCTATAATAAGAATCAATGCTGGATATATAAAAGAATGGAATGCTCCTACAGACATCCATTGATGTGTTAACGATTGAGTCGATTTCCATTGTACAATCCACTGATTTTCAACTGACATTCTAACTTCCCTCACGATCATTCGTATAAGCTTACTGTTATGACTAATTGATTTGAAGCTCAACTTACTTTTTTGTGTATTGTATCATATGCTATAAAAAAATAAGCCTACCTCTACAGCATCGTTCACTGTACAAGCAGACTTATAGGTGTATCTATATGGTGGTTATATTATCCTTGATTTAAAATCTCGCGGAATCCTTCTTGAAGTGGTGTATTCGGATGACCTAATACTTTTTCGAAATCTTGACTTTCTACAGCGAGTGAACCTTCGCGGATCGCTGTTTGGATACCCACTACAAAAGGAAGCGCATCAGCAGGTACGCCTGCTTCTTTCATGACTTGTTCATACGTAGCATCATCTACTTGTTGAACAGGAATATCTTTTCCACTCACTTCCGCCAAAATGGCTGCTAGTTCTTCTTGTGTTAATAATGGACCTGATAATTCATAGACTTTATTATTATGACCTTCATGAGTTAACACATTTGCTGCTGCTTCTGCATAATCACGACGAATCGCCCAGCCTACTTTACCATTTCCAGCAGATGTTAACCAAGGAGCACCTTGTAATGCAGCTTGAATCGTACCCATTTCATTTTCCAAATACCAGTTGTTACGTAGAATAGCATATGTGATTCCTGAAGCGACCAAAGCATCTTCGGTTTGACGATGATCTTCGGTTAAAAAGAATGTACTTTCCTGTGCATTCGGTGCACTGGTATAAGCGATAAAGCTAACGCCTGCGGCTTTGGCGGCATCGATAGCAGCTTGATGTTCAGCAACACGATTTCCCGGAGATGTAGAGATCATAAGCAATTTATCAACACCTGCAAAAGCGGAAGCTAACGTTTCAGGACGGGCAAAATCACCTTCTCTAACTTCTACACCTTTGGCGCTCAAATGCTCTGCTTTTTTCGGATCACGTACACTTGCCACGATATCACTAGCAGGAACCGATTGTAATAATTGCTCAACAACAAGTGAACCCAATTGACCTGTAGCTCCAGTAACTAGAATTTTCATAAGTGTAACCTCCATCAAATTTAGAATCGTAATCTGCTTTGTTATCAACTTGCCTATTCATCATAATCAATAATCCGTATAAATAACATGACATTCAGTGAAATAAAATAGTTTTGATCCAATGATCTTCAAAACTCATTTTATTTACTTTATGTAAGTTAGTATATTTAAAATATAAAGTTTCGTCAAGTAACTAAATAAAAAGCAATTATTTGTCGTCTTGTATATCGATATGCGAATACTGATGAGTGGCTACACTGGATTCTCGTACGATTAATCTAGGCTCAAATTCTACCCGTTCATACGCCGATACATTCGGTGACTGAATGCGTTTGAGTAGTAATTCTGCTGCTAATCTGCCTACTTCATTCCCCATGATGGATACCGAACTAATTTGCGGCGTTGTGATCGTTGTCCACAAATTGTTATCAATCCCTACTACAGCGATATCTTGCGGCACACGAACCCCTAACTCTTTGAAACGATTCACAATTCCAATCGCGACCATATCGTTCACCGCATAGATTGCATCAGGCATATGCTTCAAATGGTAGAAGTAATTAGCCGCTTGTCGTCCGGTCTCAAATGTAAAATCTTCCCCAAAATATACCAGTGAAGCGTCTACCTGTCTAACCGATTGTTCATATGCTAGATAACGCTCTTCAATTTTATCTTTCGGTGCACCAGCATAAGCAATACGGGTACGTCCAATCTGAATAAGATGTTCCATAACCAGCTTACCTTCTTGTCTGGCAAGACCGACAATATCAGCTTTGAGATCAGGGCTTAGCGTTTTACTATAATTTATAACCGAGATAGGGATGCCAGCTTGATTGATCATACTTTCAAGTGACTTGGGATAAGCAAGTGGCATCATCACTAATCCATCTACATGAAGTTTTTTGATTTCACGTAACGTTTCCAACTCTAATCTTGCATTACCCAGTGTATTAATCTGTACAACTCGATATCCATGTTGCTTGGCGGCTTGCTCTACTGCCCAAGCAATATCAGGAATAATAGCGTTACGAATATCAGGAACAGCAAGAGCAATCTGACGGGTCTGACGGATTTTGAGACTTTGAGCAGATGTATTTGGTGTAAAGCCCATTTCATCAATAATTTGTAGTATTCGTGCTCTGGTGGCCTGGCTAATTCCTGTACTATTATTCAAAGCTCGAGATACGGTAGCAATACCTACCCCTGCTTGCTTGGCTACATCTTCAATCGTTACTTTTTTTGAACGCATATATTAATAGTCCTTCCTAATCGGAATCGTTTCCATAATACTATGAAATATTTCATGATTTACATCCATTATATCATGAGCGATGCTATACAAGCTTGATCAGGCTTTGGGAGACCATCTGGATTCATCATTTTTACTATTATTGTTTCTATATGTTTGATAGCGATGACATGTCAATGTAAAAAGATCATATTTTTTCAATGATGATGATCACTTTTTTTAGTAAAATCATTTGACTTTATGTCAATAATGTGACATCATATTTTTCGGAAACGTTTCCTAAATTATTTTATACTTAACTTTGAAATGATACATTTTAGACTAGGGAGATGACAGGAATGCAAGCATTAAGATGGCATGGTGTTAAAGATTTAAGAGTAGAAACAATCGAAGAACCACAAGTAACAGCAGGTAAAGTAAAAATTAAAATAGAATGGTGCGGTATCTGCGGTAGCGATCTACATGAATATGCGGCAGGACCTATCTTTATTTCGCAAGGTACAAATCATCCGTTAACAAATGAACAAGCGCCTGTAGTGATGGGTCATGAATTTTCCGGACAGGTAGTTGAAGTTGGCGAAGGTGTTACCAAAGTTCAAGCTGGCGACCGCGTAGTGGTAGAGCCTATTTTTGCATGTGGAAAATGTACAGCTTGTAAGCAAGGTAAATATAACCTTTGTGAACATATGGGATTTTTAGGGCTTGCCGGTGGTGGCGGTGGCTTCTCTGAGTATGTAGCTGCTGATGAACATATGGTGCACAAAATTCCAGATAGCGTGTCATATGAGCAAGGTGCACTTGTTGAACCTTCTGCGGTGGCTTTGTATGCTGTCCGTCAAAGTCAATTAAAAGTCGGCGATCGTGCTGTGGTATTCGGTGCAGGTCCAATCGGTCTACTTGTGATTGAAGCGCTCAAAGCATCAGGAGCAGCAGAAATCTATGCTGTTGAATTATCAGAAGAACGTCGAAGCACTGCTGAATCATTAGGTGCTATCGGACTTAATCCCGCTGAAGTCGATGTAGTTAAAGAGATTCATCGTCTTACTAATGGCGGTGCAGATGTCGCTTATGAAGTAACAGGTGTGCCAGTAGTCTTAACTCAAGCGATTCAATCTACCAAGCTTAGCGGACAGATTATGATCGTTAGTATTTTTGAAAAAGAAGCACCTATTCATCCTAATCAGATCGTTATGCAAGAACGTAATATTACAGGCATTATTGGATATCGTGATGTATTCCCTGCGGTTATTAGCCTTATGAGTCAAGGATACTTCTCATCCGAGAAATTAGTCACCAAACGTATTGCTTTGAATGATATTGTAGAACAAGGATTTGAAGCATTGTTAAAAGAAAAAAATCAAGTCAAAATCATGGTTTCTCCTAACCAATCTTAATAGATACGTGTATATCTTTCTTTTTTGGATTGCTTAATATAGGTGTATATACCTTCTATATATAATGTAGTGAAAGACCTCTTTTTACGAAAAGAGGTCTTTTTGTAATTATTTCTAGAAATGTGGACAAACTAAGAACCATCACCTACTACTGTATGCTTGGGGTAAGAACAT
Organism: Paenibacillus sp. KACC 21273; assembly: GCF_028736095.1. Lineage (NCBI taxonomy): Bacteria > Bacillati > Bacillota > Bacilli > Caryophanales > Paenibacillaceae > Paenibacillus > Paenibacillus sp. KACC 21273. Next base: position 1,489,934 of record NZ_CP117876.1, on the reverse strand, counting down.
GATATAATCATAGAAATACTATAAGAGAGGGGGTAGTCCAATTGGGAAGGCGATATTGCAAATGGATCAAGTTGCTCAATTAACAACATATCATACTGTAATCAAAGTTCTTTGTAGGCTACCTTTTCTATACGGATGTATCACACAAAAAATGAACAAGGCTTTTTACACTTCTGGAGGTGAATCCCTTTTTCAAGGGAAATAATTGGACATTATTACGATCATTAATTTACTCATACTTGCTGTTTTAATTGTGTTAACTGCGTTTTTTGTTGCTTCTGAATTTGCTGTTGTAAAGATTCGGATGTCCCGGATCGATCAATTGATTGCAGAAGGTAACAAAAAAGCTCATTTGGCTAAAAAAGTAGCAAGCGATCTAGACTATTACCTTTCTGCATGTCAGTTAGGAATTACAGTAACAGCACTTGGACTTGGAGCTATCGGTAAACCTGCTGTAGAACGATTAATGTATCCTGTATTTGATCTATTGAATGTTTCAGCAGCTACAGCTTCGATAGCTTCGTATGCGATTGCTTTTGCTTTAGTCACCTTTTTGCACGTCGTTATCGGAGAAATGGCTCCCAAAACGTTGGCGATTCAATTTTCGGAAAAATTGACGTTAATGCTTGCTCCTTATTTATACTGGTTCGGTAAAATTATGAACCCGTTTATCTGGGCTTTGAACGGTACTTCACGCGTGTTGCTACGCTCTTTTGGTGTAAAGCCAGCAGGTCATGAAGACATTTATTCTGAAAGTGAATTGAAGATTATTATGACTCAAAGTTTTCAGGGTGGCGAGATCAATCAGACCAAGCTGGATTATATGGAAAATGTGTTTTCCTTTGACGAACGAGTAACACGCGATATTATGGTGCCACGTACGGCACTGGTGACTCTTGATCTGAATATGACCGAACAACAGATTATTGCTACGCTGGATGAAAATTATTATACTCGCTATCCGGTTACTCAAGCGGGTGATAAAGACTTGATTCTTGGTGTAGTCAATGTCAAAAAAATGTTGCCTCATATTGTTGCTGGTCGAGAACATCAATTACAACAATTTGTGCGCACTCTTCCTTCGGTACAAGAAGCAACCCCTATTCAAGATGCTATGATTCGCATGCAAAAAGAACGTGTGCATATGGCGCTTGTGATTGATGAATATGGCGGTACTTCAGGTGTAATTACAATGGAAGATGTGTTGGAAGAGCTAGTTGGTGAGATTCGAGATGAATTTGATGCTGATGAAGTGGCTGATATTCAACCTATCGACGATACTACGTATTTAATCAATGGACGTACTTTATTAGATGAACTTGAGAAGCAGTTCGGTATGACTTTTGAAAATGATGAAGAGATTGATACGATCGGTGGTTGGATTCAACATTACAAAGGAACCGATGTGCAAGTCGGTGAAGTATTAGAACAAGATGATTATGTATGGACGGTAACGGAGAAAGATCATTTACAGATCAAACAAGTACGACTTTATCGAGCATAATCTTTACCTATTTTATATGTATGGTTCGCCAAATTATAATTATACGGAGGTGAATCCCTCTTTCTGAGGGAAATCATTGGACGGAACAATTGGTTTAAATTTATTTTTAGTAGCTGTATTTATCGGCTTAACTGCTTTTTTTGTAGGAGCAGAATTTGCTATATTGAAAGTCAGGATGTCTCGAATCGATCAGTTGATTGAAGATGGTAACAAAAAAGCAGTACTCGCTAAAAAAGTAGCTCATGATCTTGATTATTATTTATCGGCGTGTCAGTTAGGTATAACGATTACAGCGCTAGTATTAGGTGCTCTCGGTGAGCCGACAGTAGAAAAAATACTGCACCCGTTATTTGATCAATTACAAGTTCCTGCGGCGCTATCGACTGTTCTGTCATATGCGATTGCTTTAGCTATTATTACTTTCTTACATGTGGTTATCGGTGAATTAGCACCCAAAACGTTGGCGATTCAATTTGCTGAAAAAATGACGTTATTGTTAGCTCCTCCACTGTACTGGTTCGGTAAAGTCATGTATCCGTTTATTTATATTCTAAATACTTCGGCTACCCTTCTACTGCGTATCTTCGGAATCAAGCCGGCAGGTCATGACTCGGTCTATTCTGAAGAAGAATTACGCTGGATTGTAGATCAAAGTTACGAAAGTGGCGAGATTAACAAAACCGAATTAAGTTATTTACAAAATATATTCACTTTTGATGAGCGCACATTAGAAGAAATTATGATTCCCAAGTCTCAAATTGCTACACTTGCTAAAGAAATGCCTCTTGCCGGGATTATCGAGATATTGGACGAATATGAATATACTCGCTACCCTGTTATAGACTTGGATAACCCGGATCATTTTATCGGATTTATCAATACCAAAGAATTATTAACAGCAGTAGCCGCAGGTCGTGATTACAAAGTAGCTGATTTTATTCATACGATGCCTCATTTCCCATCCACTTCTTCTGTTAAAGATGTATTGATTAAAATGCAACAAAGCCGTGTGCATATGGCAATTGCGATTGATGCATCCGGTCAAACGGTTGGTCTAGTGACGATGGAAGACATTTTAGAAAAAATTGTTGGTGCTATTCGAGATGAAGCAGATACAAGTGATCTTGTATTTGAACCCAAATCGATCCAATCGTGATTGTAATACTCATACAAAAAAAGGTCTCTAGCTCGTATAGAGACCTTTTTCTTTGTTTATTTATGATAGACATTAGAGTGTTCAATTAAATTATAATCAAGATCATATACATACATAGACAGTCAGTTCGATATTTTTGACTGTGAGTACAAGATGATATAATAGGCAATAATCACTAGCGACCGATCAAGGAGGTTTTACTTTGCATCCACATATTGAACTTTTGTTATCAGAAACATGGTCACAGCTTGAACCATTATATCTAGCTGAAAAAAAGCGTATTGAGGAATTTCCAAGATACAGCCCATTACAAGCAGGACTGCGCGATTATTTCAAAGTCGGTTACCGCAAAGGCAAATCCAGTTATAAGCAAGGGTCATTTTTTATCGAAGTGGAAGAACCTTTTTCATGGAGTGACTCAGCCTATACATGGGAAAGTGAAGTTTTTATTGATGATCTTTCTCCTACACTTTTACAAGAAGAATATGCACCTGCACTCCAACAACGTCTGCATACTTTATTTATGTCCGATGAATATGGTAGTCACTTTTTTGATTATCGTTTTACAGTCTCGTTTGCATTTGAAAATGAACAAGGCGAACCGCTGTATGTACATACTGAACAATGGATCAATCCAGACAAATTACAATCGCTTCAACAAGCTCTGAATGATTTTATAGATCGTAAAATCAAGTCTGATCTACCGATATTGCCTCAAAAAGAAGATTTATTCTTTTTCGCTAATCTGATGTTAAATCAAGATGTAGTGACGCTTGATGTACAGAATGTTTCATCGCTATTTGAGCATACAGATACAAAATTAATTACTTTCCGAGAATTATATAGTGATTGGCAATCCACTTCTAGACTGGCATTACTTCACTGGGCGAATGAAATCTTTTTACCGCGTTATTTCGATATGGAAAGTGAATATAATACGACATTACATCTCAAATCAGCAGATATGCTTCCTGCTATCGATGCAAAAGAATTGGAGTTATTGATTTATACGGCACTACGTATAGGTAAAAGTGATGCAGATCAACGCCAAACGTATCTAGAATATGCAGTTCAGTTACATTCAGACCAAGCAGAGATTTATCTTCTTCAAGGTAGTGGAACGATCGAAAGTGAACGAAAAACCGATCTTTTTCATGGTAAAGCCAATGATATTTTACAGACGATCCAGATCAAGTTGACTACAGAAGAGAAATCCAATTATCGGGAAGCATTAACTTATATTTGTGATCTGTTGCGTACAGGGTTCCCGCATGAATATCAATTAAAATATAGCAGTAAATCCAAAAGTTTGTTGCCTGTAAAAGGATTAGCTAAATCTCCTTTACATCGTTTTTTTGCTAATGCGTTGCAGTATCCAGCACTACATCCGTTAATTGCAGAGTATGGAGAACTGGCTATGCAGGAATTTGCATGGTATAGCGATGTAGAACCCGGTGAGAAGTCAGTTATGCCTGGAACATATGCTATATTAGGTCTGGGATTGTATAGTACTAACTACTTCCCTTTATTGATCCAATATATGCAAATGGTCGATACAGAACATCAATCTGCACAAGATCATTATGCGGAAGCGTTGGTAGAGACACATGGAATGGATGTATCACTTGTACCTGTGCTTATGTCTATTTTAGTAGCAAGCGGTCAATCTGCTAAACCAATTAAAGCTTGGACAGCATATATAGAGCGTCCTGAGATCATTCTAGCATGGGATCAACAGCTTCAAACGATAGAAGATTACCAGCGTGATCAAGTGTTATATCGTTTATGTGGTAGTGCTGCCAAGCAGAAGTCATTTATACAAAAAGCAGAAAAACTTCGTTCATCTAAAAGTTAAGTTATTTGGCAATCACTAGCCGACAGTGATCAAGAGGTAGCATCTATACCTATTCTAGCTTCTGTAGCGGTTCCGCAATCCTCTTCTCTATAATTACTTAATATATAGTAGCTTCGAGCATAAGCCTGTACTTTCTTTGATCTAAAGAAGCACAGGTTTTTTTTTCGATACTATCGTTCTCGGTACATGGTCTTGATAGATAGTCTTGATAGCTTGATACATAGAAAAATCTTTATATCTAACGATTGCGGCTGTTCTCTTGTAACCTTGCAATAACGATGTAGACTATATCTATATGCGATAACTATTTGAATAAAAAGGAGCAGACTTGATGATCTATATTGCATTGCTACGGGGCATTAATGTCGGTGGGAATAACAAAATCAATATGAAAGCACTCAAAGTCACATTTGAAAACGCAGGAATGAACCATGTGACTACTTATATCAACTCTGGCAATATTATATTCTCCCACGCTACGCTGACTCATCATGAATTGTCAGAGCTTTTGCAACAAGCGATAGCGACAGATTTTGGTCTACAGATTAAAGTCATGATTCGAGATATCCTGCAAATACAAATCGTCATAGAGCACCTACCTGAATGGTGGAGTAATGATGATCAGATGAAAAGTGATGTCTTTTTTCTCTGGGACGAGATCGATGATGAGTCTATTGTAGAGAAGCTTCCTCTCCAAGCTGGTGTAGGCACATTGATATACATACCGGGCGCTATTTTATTCGCAGTCCGTCGTGAAGACGCTGCCCGAAGTCAGATGAACAAATTGGTAAGCTCCAAATTATATCCGTTAATGACGATTCGCAATGTGAATACCACCCGCAAAATACTAGAATTCATGCAAGCGGTACAAGAATAAGATTAGGATACACTTGGCTTATTTACTCGGTACATCTTACTATTTCTTTACTATTTATCATGTGATCCAGACTATTCAGATGCATACGGGAAATCAGACCACCAACTTTCGTTTTGGTTGGTATATTCTTGGAATGTATTTTTTTTACCGTATTGATGTAACAATTGATCAAATGCAGCCATTTTTTTAGGATTTTTCAAATGGGCATATGCTCTTTGTAACGATGAATTACGCATAAGTGGTTTATAGGATGATACTTCCATTTCCCATGCTTCGCGATGAACCCATTCAACCAGTGCCGGAGCATATTCAAGTGTCTCCAGATTTTTCAACTTTTTCATACTGACTAATTCGATTTTTCTTAATTTGTTCAACTCTGTGAATGTAGGGAGTTCAGTAATATGAGGTAACCCTTCTAGATATAAATATTGTAATCCATACATAGCAGAGATCGGTTGAATATCATCTAACCCTTTAATTTGGGACAAACGCAAATATTGTATACCGTTCATCTTCTGCAATGCTTTCAGATTTCTTGTGCCACCCCATATGATGCTAAGAGACAACAACCGATAGAGATTAGTTACAAAATCTAATTGTGGCACTGAAATAGAATGTAATCCTAATCGTTCTAATGTGGTTAATTGCCCGATCACTTCAATATTTTTGTGATGACCATTGATAACTAATTCGGTTAGATGGGTAAAGCGTTCTAACACTTGTAGATCGGGCTTACGAGAAGATGTTTTGCCTAGTGTTAACTGTTCCAAATCTTCAGGGATTTCTTTTAAAAAATGAAATTGATCTAGCTGGTATATATTTATATGGAGTTGCTTCAATTGTTGAAGTGTTGTTATCGACTCAATATGAGCCATTTCCCCTGTACAATCAATCGATAAATTACGTAAAGCTGGTATTTGTTCAAGAAATTCAAGATCGCATACCTCATCATAAAATCCATATACTCGCAATGTAATATCAGAGCGATCGGCAAATATTAGATCATTTAACCCGGTATACGTATCTGCCACTAACGAATGATTATATTGAATGATTCGCAGTTCAGGCATACGTTGAAGTTGTTTTAAATCTGCGGCGGTTAATTCTTTTTCTACTTCAATAACACCTTCTCGAATTGTGCTATACACCGATCATCACCTCAGCTTAGTATTCAAGTTGTTCATACTCTGTTGCTGTTGCATAGCCATATATCCAGTAATCTTGCTCTTTTTTCACATATGGAATACGTAGCCTTTGCAATAAATTGACCCATTCCGCTTCAATAGTTAACGTATTCGGTGGTGTGTACTTTCCTGTATGTTCAAGTAAGCGAGGCTTCACTCTTACCCATTCGACATTGTACCAAGCGGTACTCAAGCTTTCCCAATCTCCTAAATAAAATACATCTTGTTCAAACTCTAACGGATAAGGTTCAGCTTCCAGTATATATTTACTCTGAAATGCAGGTGCAAACGCAAGCTCACAATAAATAGCTTCTGTTAAACTGTTCCATTTCGTATTATTCATCACCGAAGTTAGTGAGCGCTGTTCTACTTCTGCTATCACTTTTTGCTTATGCAGTTGTTGTGGATTGTCTCTCATCTAGAGATTCCTCCTCGTTGTGTAGAGATTATTGCTTATATTATCACTATCTATTTCTTATAAATATTCACCAAAATAATATGTTAATGCAGACGATGAGTACCGATCTTCACCTTGCCACATGGCTACTGCATTGAAGTCACCAGAACCTCCGCGTAATTTGCGTGGTGTATCCAAAGGAACCAGCAAGCCAGCATATCCCCATATTTCCATTATCACATCACGTTCATGTTTATTAGCTGGAAAAAGATCTTTCCAGCGCTTTTCTAATTTGCGTGCGCCTTCATCTTCATTACATTCTTCTATAGCCTGGATCATCTGCTTTAGAATATGTACATCTTCCGGTGTGACTGTGATTGCTGAATGATAGTGTTCTACAAATAATTTCAAATCTAGCCAGCAATATAGTAAATGATTCAGACGGATACCACCCCACTTGATCCGTTCAAAATTCAATACATTGATATCAACATTAGTATACTGATCATCGGACATCAATCGGTTAAAGTTACAATCTCCACAACTGCTCGTATTTGCATGTACAGCACGTCTTTCTTCATAAGTATGTAGCGGTAGATGAACGGTTAATGCCCAGCTAGATAATATACTACGCAAATGAGTTTGACGTGTCGAAAGACTATGTAAAAAAGCTTGCACTACCTGTTCTTTGGTAATCACTTCTTGATGCAAGCGATAGATGTCTTGAATAATAGCATCATGAGTGATAGAGAGCGGATCAAACATCATGCCTTTACTTTTAGCATAGTCAAATTCTTCACCTGCAAAAGACGTAGGTGCTGATTTCCATCCTTGTGCTGACCAGTATGTGTTTACCAAAATCTTTTTCGCTTTTTTATCCATGATGTTCTCCTTTGCATTCATGATCTAATAATAGAGCCAGTTCTTTCCAGCGCGGATATTCTTCATGTTCAGCTAATTCCTGCTCATCTTTTGCAAGCCAGTAGTCTGCTTCTAGTAATTCGTACATATCTAACTTGGTAATAGACAGACATAACGGATGCCTAGCAACTGTCAACATCGGTTCTGGACCATCATCCCAATTATATTGATGAACTACCGCATGCAATATAACCGAAGAATCGAGTTGTTCTATTTTTCTACATGCTATCGCCATATCTTCTTCATACAAAATAGTATCAAGCTGTTGTTCTTCTTGTGCTAGCAAAATAGAGCGTACTGAGCCCACTGTATCTAGCAACATATCTGCAATACCGGGATGATGTTGACGTGCAAAATTCCATGGTGTCGCTAAAATACCTTGCTCTGAATCTAATCGTGCTCCTGCTTGAATCAGAGCAATTATGACAGCCGTTTGTTTGAATTTAATCGCTTTTTTTAGAGCGGTATGTCCTAGTTTATCTTCTATTTCCAAATCAGGTTGCTTTTCTAACAAAAGCTGAATCGCTTCCAAAGACGAACGATTGGTAATCAATAACATCAGCGGAGTTCGACCACGCTCATCTTTTTGATTCACATCTAACGTCTGTACTGCTTGACGAAGCTGTTCTATATCTTGACGTTTTATTATGTCTTGCCAGTTCAATATCATATGCCTCCCTTGATGTAATAAACTATGTTGGTGAGATATACATGAAATAAAGTATACACCTATAACACAACAGAATTGACAGCAGCTTGAGCGCATTGGAGTAGTGCTGTATATAACTGTTCTGAAAGGTCACGATATTGTTGTTCTAACTGATGACTATGCGCGCTATTCGCTGGATCGTCATTCCAAGATCCCATTCCTCCAAATACCCATGCTTTGTATACAGCATTCAGTAGACGATATGCTTCTTCGGCATATACTTCTGGCAATTCAAAAGCAAGCTTAGGAGCAGTCTGAGACCCTTGCAATATTTCTATCGCAGGATTAAAAAATTGCTGTTGCCAGAATGTCTGATCAATCTGCTCTGCAAAGATAGAGATTTGTTGCAATACATGGTGTAAATGAGCTTTATATTCGCTCAGCGGCTTAAATGCATGTTGTTCTTGCCTGATGGCTTCATAAGGTTCTGCTGTATACGATACGTCCCAAGTGACTTTAGAAGGTAGACGATGCACCTGCCAGTTCGGTCTCCATACGATATCAAGCGCAGTTCCGATCGTTCTTACACCTATCGGCTTACCTCCGCCTACTAATCCACTACTTTGCCAAGATGAAGAGGGTGCCTGACTACTGACTAGCATTAAGCGCTGATATCCTGATTCTCGTAAATAATCTAACCATTTGATCCATGACAAGCTGTGCTCCTGATATTTAAATTGAACATGCATACTTTCTTGATAGATCAGCTCGGGATGAGAAGCATCTATACCCCGTATTAGATAAGCATTCCCTAATGCTGTAATCAATAATTGTTGATGAACTTCACCGTTCATATCCAATCTCCTTTAGTGTTTGATCATCCAACAGTCACAAGCAAGCAGTTATTGATTTGTTTCTATTTCAAAGGTATATTATCGCACAAAATAAGCCCACGATAAACGTGGGCTAGGTGACTCTTATCAAATCAAGTTATTGAACGGTAATGATCACACGTTGATAGTGTTTAAGTTGATGTTTGCCATGATCTTGTACTTCAGCAATCATATGAATCGTATCGCCTGCTTGAGCATCTGTAGGAACAGTGAAACCTACTGTATTCGTATTTTTACCTGTCAAAGCAATCGTATCTACTTGTTCACCTTTAGCTACCTTTTGATGTAGACCAAGCTGTAGATCGCCCGCCATAGTCGGTTCTACTTTTTCAGGTGTTCCTGTAAAGTCTTGATACGTATCGGCTTCAAAATATCTCCACCACTTGTAGGTCAATTGATCACCGTCAGGGTCTGTTCCTTCAGCATGCAAAGTCATATGTTGACCCGGCATAGCCGTAAGATCTAACCCTTCTTTAATCGTTAATGTAGGATTATGATTCGCATCTGCATATTGATCCGCTACCGCCCAGTCTGCACGAGCTGCAAAATCATTTTGAATATCATCAAACCAACGAATTAATGAATATTCAGCTTCATATTGCTTGGTATAGATATCATAATCAAGAACCGTATTACGGTACAATGTATCACTGACTTGTCCAAAGCGACCGCCCCATCCACCATAGCTAGGGTCTTCCATACTGCGTAGACCATTATCGATTAGATAAAAGAATGAAGGTGAATCACCTTCTGATATAAAATCATACTTTTTGTACTGTGGATTGTTAGCTAAATAATCTGCACTACCACGTTGTTCTTCTGCAAGTTCTCCGTCGATCATTTTGCCATCGCCCATCAGTGCATACATATCAAGCAATTTGCCATGATCCTTCTGAATATTTTCCACATTCCATGATCCTTGCAATTTGTCATTTACTTTATCGGTATGCATTTTCCATGCATAAGCGAAATGCCAGAAATTCGATTGGTCATTGATAATACGAATATTGGGCCAGTTTTTGGCAATATAATCGGTATAGCTATCATCTTGATCAAGAATGATATAGAGCACTAATTTATCGCTTACTTTTTTCTGAATATCTGCCCATTCAGCCGTATCTTTGTATTTCTCTTCAATCGATTGAAGTGCTCTTGCTGTTGTATTCGTTCCACCCCATGTCTGTACATATAGATCACGTTCATCATCATCTAAAAATAACTGTTCAAGAAATTCAGAACCTTCGGTTACTTTTTTCATTTCGCCTTTATCTGAAATATTACCAATCTTGGTGACACTGCGAATATAGTCAGGCGTAGGATAACCTTGTGCTTGTTTGCTCAAGTTAGGATAAATCTCTTCATAAGCATCTATCATATCAAATACCCATTGTGTACCTGTCCAGCGAAAAGGCTTAATTCCTGCTTGCTTATCTCCTGCATAATGATACACAGAACTGGTCAATACGATACCTTCAAGATCCATTTCATTGGCATATAATAAAAAGCGAATAACCGAGTTCATATCATCCACTTCACCATCTGTAGTGATCACTGTTCGAGCTTTAGTGGCTTTATTTGCAGCAGGTGTAGTTACTGTAGTCTTTGTCTCTGATGTGGTCTGCTGATTGGTGCTTGCTTGAGGTGTTGCTTGATTACAAGCAGTTAATGTCCATACACATAGTAGACCTACTATTCCTACTTTGAGCCAGTTTGCTTTTTTCATCGTAAATCCCCTTTTCTAATTGCTGATCGAATCAGTTGCCTGAGAACGAAAAAAAACCTAAATACATGTATCCCCCCATACGTATGGGCGGTACATATACTTAGGTTTTGCCTGCATCATCAGTCACAATCCGTATCCGTACAATATCATGTTCATTTCTAAATGTAAACGGTTTATTATCCAGATAATAAAAAAAGCTCCTTTGCTATCAAGACAAAGGAGCTTGCTTATTATGCTTTTGCTTTGCTTACTTTGATACGGTTGATTACAAATGTAATGGCGAATACTACAACCAACAGAACAAAGAATGTAGCATGTCCCATATGATAAATGCCTGCTGTGTCTAGAATCATTTTAAGTCCGATAATCGCGATAAGTACAAATGCTGCATTCTCAAGTTCAGGAATTTTATCCATCAACTTCAGAATAAATCCAGCGACTAGACGCATCATCAAGATACCCAATAATCCACCCGCAATTAGAATCCACGGGTTAGGAGATACAGCAAACGCTGCTAGAATTGAATCGATAGAGAATGCGATATCCATCATCTCTACAGTAATAATCGTACGAACAAAAAGACTCATACCGGTCTTAGCAAGTAATTTCTGTAGACCGCCTTCTTCTTCACTTTCATCATCGCCGTCTTTACTTTTGAATTTATCCCAAAAGTGTTTGAATGCGATCCAGAGAAGATACGCTGCACCGATATATTTAACCCATGCGATCTGCACAAGATAAATACCGACTCCAATAGCGATAATACGGAAAATGTAAGCTCCCCACAAACCATACAATAGCGCTTTTTTACGCTGGTGAGCAGGTAGTTTGTTAACGATAGCTGCTAATACCAATGCGTTATCCGCAGATAGCAGACCTTCGATAATCACAAGGGATAGAATAAATCCCCAGCCTACAGGTGTTGCGAATGCTTCTAAAAATGTACTCATTTCAAACAAATGACTATACGTCATTACCGCACAACCCTCTCTCTTTTCTAAATGTTTTCAAAAAATCAGATGAAGAAAAATAATTTTCTTCTATCACGCACACTATATTGTATTTGCTACTCCTATAAACTCATAAATATACTACATATTTCCTTGTTGTCAATCTGTCAATATGAACAGACATATTATCCAAATCGTGTTATCCAAGTACAAAAAAATGAATATATTATGCTATAGTCTGAAGCAAATAAAATATCATTTGAACTTACGTTATATGGATCTGATTCTTTTTACATATAAGAAATGCAACTTTTTGAATAATACGTTGGAGAAGGCAAATGGTTTCTTTTTTATTTCAAAAAGAATCTATATCCTTTTTTTCGAATGTCATGCAGGTAGATATCAGCTAAAACACATGATAAAACCTCTATGCCTATACAGATGTATAAACATAGAGGTTAGAAGATACAGACTATAATAATGCTGGAGATCGATTAACGATTAGTTGCTGATTTTTTAAATAATAATCCATCAACAGACCAGCTTCTTGTATTCGCTACAGCCAAGTAAAGAGCAATTACGATATAAGTGATATCTAATTCGTATCCTGCCATTTGACCATTGCCCATCAGACCTGCGGATAACTTCGCTGTAAAAATAGCACCCAACAAAATAACAATAAATACGATAGAGATATAACGTGTCAATAGACCAATAATCAACATAATACCACCTACAACTTCGATCGTACCTACAACATAAGCCATAAATCCTGGAATGCCTAGACTTTCAAAAAATCCAGCTACATTGCCAAATCCCATTTGTACTTTGCTAATCCCATGTGCTAGGAACAAAATTCCTAGTACGACTCTCATAATTGTTGTAACGACGTTAATTTTCATCATTAACAGCTCCTTTTTATTTTCTAATAGTTACTTTTATACTGTAACTTTTATTTTGTAACTATAAAGCAATATAAACATAACTGTCAACAAAAATATTATTATTATAAATAAAATATTTCTATAACTAATAAAAATATTTCGTTTTTAGTTGCTACGGTTTATTACTTGTTGTTACAATAATGCGTAATATACTGTGAAGAAATGTGAGGAATTGGTATGAATATAGGGGCTATGATTCGTTCGATTCGTAAGCGTAAAAATATAACGATTGCTGAAATATGCAAAGAAACAGGATTGTCTCAAGGATTTATGAGCCAGGTAGAAACCAACAAAACATCCCCTTCGATCAATACATTGGAACATATTGCGCAGACGCTACAAGTGCCTTTAAGCTATCTGTTATTACAGCAAGAAGAACGGATGACTGTCGTTCGTAAAGAAGAACGAGAATTAACTTCAAGCGGCCCTGACCAACTCAAAGTCTCTCATTTGGGTCATACCTCGAATATGCAAATGATGTTAGTCGAAGTGCCTCCAGGAACGTCTACAGGAGAAGTGCCGATAGCGCATCAAGGAGAAGAAGTGCATCTGGTCGTTAAAGGAACGATTTATGCAGAGCAAGGCGAAGATCAATTCGAGCTACATGAAGGCGATTCATTTAGTTGGAACGCTTCTGTACCGCATCGGGTGAAAAATATCGGCGAAGATACTGCTATCGTGCTTATTTCTGTATATAAAGAGAAGTAAAAGAAACATTATTTTATACAGCGTTAATACCCTACTAACATATGAAGTCTATAATTTAGCTTATCAATACTCTTGCTGAATATTTACATTTTTTTGTTATGACTATGTAAGTGTTCAACAAAATCTACTACTTTGATGTAGCTAAAGGATGGCTTATGTTATGGGAATTCATGCGTATTTTCGATCACTCAATGAATTAGAACGTATTATTCGTTGCCCGGGTAAATTTAAATTTGAAGAACACAGTGTATCTGCTCATTCGTGGAAAGTAGTACAATATGCCAAAACGCTGGCTGATATCGAAGAAAAACATGGTGTTACTGTCGATTGGAAAAAGTTATACGAGATTACCAGTAGTCATGATTATGGTGAAATTTTTATTGGAGATATCAAAACACCGGTCAAGCACTCTTCGATGGAACTGCGTAAATTGATCCAACAGGTGGAAGAAGGTATGGTACAGCATTTTATCGAGGAACATATTCCTGAAGATTTCAAAGCGATATTCCGTCAGCAATTACGTGAAGGTAAAGACGAATCGGTCGAAGGTTTGATTTTGGAAGTGGCGGACAAAATGGATCAGGTCTATGAAGCTTTTGCAGAATTGCAACGTGGAAATACCGAAAAAGAATTTATCGTCATGTATCGCAATGCACTCGTCAAAATCAAGCATATTGAATTACATTGTGTTGATTATTTTCTCAATGAGATTTTGCCGGATATGGTTAACGAAGAATCATTATCTCCGATTGATATCAAACGCATTACAGAAGAAGCACTGGCACTATAACCCAGCACTTCCCCCTGCTCTCTTACTCTTATGAGAGTTTTTTGCGTTGTATACATATAGGATTCTGTTACGTGTAGGTAATACTTATCGAAGAACTAGCAGAACGAGGATCATACGATGAACTAATGCTGCCATAGGCTACTTTATATTCGATATAAGGATAGGGCTTGGAGCGCCGAACATCTGGTTTACGTTCTAGTTCTTGGCGGAGCAAAGCATCATGTTCTTGCTTGCGTTGCAACTCTTTCGCTTCTGTCCAATCGTCCCAGGATTGACCATACTTTGGATCAGAAATGCTCATCATCGTCATGCGAAATACTGAATTTTGGAATAACAAAGACACTGAGAATACATGAGAACTAATCGGCACGTCTTGAAAAGAGTACCATACATAACCATTATTCATATCTCGAATTTCTGTAAAATAATCGTTATACCATTGAGATTGTAATACTTGTGCTAACGTCAGTGCTGGATATATTGCTCGTTCTTGATTCACCTCTAATTCGCCTGCAATCCAATTGCTCATGAATAGACTCCTTTCTCTATACTGTACATGTTCACTTTGATTACCAGCGTAACGGTTGTTGATCTTTCCAGAGAATCCAGCGGCTCTGTTCACGAATCGGGGCTGTTCCGATCGTATACTCATCTCTAGAGCCACTTTGTAAATCAATCCAGTGTGCCATTCCACCATGTGTGCCTACGACCAGCCACTTTTCATCAGGTGATACAACAATACCTACTATCGTACTGCCTACAAAATAACGCCATATTTCTTGTCCATCATGATCGATCAAGCGCAGATATCCATAAGCATCGCCTACAATATTACCTGATTGTAATGAAGCCCCTGCATAGACACGCATTTCTTGATCCATAAGTGGTAATTCATCTTCTTCGTCGAGCACATCTTTTTGAATATCATTAAGATCTACTTTGATCGTTGCTCCATTGTAAAAATGACAAGCATTGTACCATACACTTTGATTATCCTGCGTAAATAGACTGTAATGCGGATAACTGGAAGCTGGCTCAAATTTGTGTATTTTCTGCGTATACGTATCTAACAAGTAATGTTCACTCATCTGGCTACCGTAAGCAATCCAGCGACTGTCTGAAGAGACCGCTCCATGCGCCATATCAACCGATATCGTCGTATAGTCCTCTCCGTACGACTCTATCTCTTCGATTTCAGGATATAACAGGTGTACTTGTTCGCCTTCAATCATATAAATACCATATGCACTGATCAACAATACTTTGGTTCCTGATGCAAACGGAATAATATCGATCAAAATATCTACAGGGGATATACAATCAGCTAGCGATTCCCAGCGTGCTAATTTCTTTTTAAGTGTCTGCTGAATATGTTCCCAACTAAAATAAGCGGTATGATCTCCATGTAAAGCAAGATCGGGGTTATGTACAACACTAATCCCTGCTGTCGTGACTTTGGCTATATACTGCTGGTCTGGAGACATGCCGATACGCAATACATTTTTAATTTCGATCAGTTGCTCTGTATTGGCTAAATACAATCGGCGATGTTCACGCGTATTGCCTGCTTCGACTACAACATAATCTTGAATATATCCTACCGGGCATACCGGTTGTAAAGATTCTTCAAATTGTGGGGTCAAAGGTGAAGATGCTGGAGGCACCTGTTCATGTAGACGCTCTATATCATCAGCTTGATTCGCTGCTATAATCATTTGCATAATATCTGGTGCTAACACAGGACGATTGTCTTCCTCCGGTTCTGCTTGGGCTTGTTGCCAATCGCTTGCTATACCTATACGTACAAATTCATTAATAGCATGTGCATATGTTTTGCCTTCTTGTCGCCACTCTGATGCTACTTCTGGTTGTAACCAATCCATACTACTCATCTCTCTTTCTATTCATAATCTTATTATTATCTCAAAGTTTTTCACAAAATAAAAATAGCCCTAACTATTATTAGGGCTTGACTATCAAAATGCATATCTGAACTGTCTACTATATTCGCCTGGAGACACTTTGCTATGTCACTTAAAATACAGTTTGGAAGACGAAGAAGATTCTTTGAATGCTTGAATAAACAAAGAAGGATCATCACGAATCATATATGAAAATACGCCCTTGCGTGTATGCAAATAAAAGAACCCTTCGCCATCGCTAAATGTGCGATACGACATATCAAATACATCCAAAATAGCAAATTCTCTTCGGTGGGTCGTTACTCGATCATGATATAAAATAAGCATCCGTTCATCGATCCAATGCTGTTGTTCTTGTCCATCGATTTTGCGCTCTACTTTGTAATAAGGTTGTACCGCAATTTGATTCATGTCAGCCCTCCTTATCAATATCATACAAGCTTATGGTATCTATTACCCAAAGTGTGCCAAATGATCAGTCAATTGGGTAAGGAAATCATAGATATAGCCAATAAAATAGTATTATCTGGATCGACTTCTTTGGTGTAAACAAAAAGCCGTTTTGCTTTCCTGTACTGACAGAATAAGCAAAACGGCTATATGATCATAGTATTCATGTATATTGGATTAGTTCGTAAATGTATGTTGACCTAAAGAAATCACTTTAGGACGTGCAATACTCCAGCTGGATGTCGCAATCTTAGGATTGTAATAGTACAGTGAACCGTTAGTCGGATCAACCCCATTTAATGCTTGTCTTGCTGCATCATAAGCCATCTGATTCGGCTTCATGCCATACTGTCCATCTTGAACAGCTGTAAATTGCCCTGGTTGTAGAATGACAGCAGAGATCGAATTAGGGAATTGATTGGATTGTACACGATTTAGCACGACTGCGCCTACGGCTACTTGTCCGCGGAATGATTCACCACGAGCTTCAGCATAAATAATTTTAGCTAGCATATTGAGTGAATGATTGCTCACTTTGCCCGATGGATTGAGCTTGGCTAATGTAGCAGGGCCAGCGACTCCATCTGCAATTAGACCATGGTCTCTTTGGAAATTTTTAACGGCTTTGCTGGTAATTTGACCGTAATAACCGGTAACGCCAACATGAAAATATCCGCGTGAAGCCAGTTGCTCCTGTACCTGACTTACATGTTCATTTTGCATACCTTGTGTCAGCATTAATGCATGGGCTGGCGTAGCCACCGTAGCTGTACCGAACAAACATGCACAAGATATAAGAAGAGCGGGTAATTTTTTC
Source organism: Paenibacillus sp. KACC 21273 (assembly GCF_028736095.1). NCBI lineage: Bacteria > Bacillati > Bacillota > Bacilli > Caryophanales > Paenibacillaceae > Paenibacillus > Paenibacillus sp. KACC 21273. The sequence goes on along the minus strand of NZ_CP117876.1, from coordinate 1,472,194 downwards.
ATCTTTTGAGATAACCTCCACTTTGATTTTCTGACCGGTCCTATATGCCGGGCTGTCCATCCGAGAGACGTTGATCCGCCTGAATCGAATATACACGCTCCAAACGGAGAATGTAACGCACTAAAGGAGTGGGACTAAGCTGTATTAAAGCATCGGTAGGATTCTAGCATATATTTCTGTGAATAGCAATTTAGTTGCCAAAAAGATGACTGTAAACAATATAAAATGCGTTATTGTGAACTTCTGCTATTACCTTATTACAGTCAAATTTGCTCCTTGAATCACTTTTTGATCATGATATACTTTCGTATAGTTAAGAAAGGAGATTACAAATGGACATTCAAGTGTATACATTAGATGCTTTTTCGTATCAAAATCAAGGCGGTAACCCGGCAGGTGTGGTGTTAGAAGCAAGTCATTTATCGACTGTACAAATGCAATATATTGCCAAGCAATTAGGATTTTCTGAGACTGCTTTTCTTCTACCTTCTACTGTCGCTGATTATCGGATTCGTTATTTTACACCTAATCATGAAGTCGATTTGTGCGGACATGCTACGATTGCTAGCTTTTACTTAATGGTAACGCAAAATCATATCGTTGCAGGTCATTATCGCATAGAAACGCTAGCAGGCATACTGGATGTTCATATTGAAGATGATCACCATGTCTTTTTGACACAGACACCGCCTCAATTTGATATCGAAATCAATCGGCAAGAGATAGCAGATTCGTTAGGAATCGCTGTAGACGAATTGCATGCAGAAGCACCTGTACAGATCGTATCGACAGGATTACGTGATATTATTGTCCCTATCCGTTCATTACATACATTACAACGTATAACTCCCAATTTTGACCGTATTAAGCGTATTTCTCAAACGTATAATGTTGTCGGATATCATCTATTCACACGGGATACGCATAGTGATGCTATCGCACAATGTCGTAATTTTGCTCCACTATACGATATTCCCGAAGAGAGTGCTACAGGAACATCGACAGGGGCATTAATGTGTTATTTGCATCAATATAACTTGATTCCGGCAACAAGTACTTCACCATTTGTATTTGAACAAGGATATACGATGAACGTGCCTTCACAATTACTTGTTACTATACAACTGCATGATGACGGTGCTATTAAGCAGGTACAAGTAGGAGGTCTTGCCTCCAATATTCAGCAACATATTATGACTGTGGAGACGTAAGATGGTGAGTATCGATCCAGACTTGAACAGCTGCAAAAAAATCGCTTTTACGCTCTGCATAACAGACTAAATGTCCACTATTAGGTACAATAATCACTCTGGTATCCGGTGTGCCTACATGTTCTGCTAGATAAGAAGCACTTTTCATTTTAACAAGATGATCTTGATCTCCCTGTACAATAAGTGCAGGGATTTTGATATGAGGATAGATTGTAAATGATTCGTGAACGATCCGATAAAATTCGCGTGTTGCTTTAGAAGGTACAACAAACAAATTACGAATATAAGCTTTTACCATCGGCCATTGATACAGTGTTCGAATAATCTGCTGCGGATTTAATGGAAACACAGGCGTCGATAACATTGTCAACGAGCAAATATGATTCGGATATTTCACCACTAAATGAGCCGCAATTAATGCTCCTGTTGAAAAGCCGATCAGGTGTATTTTAGAATATGTAGTTAGCAATTGCTTTAATTGAACCTCAGCGCTATCGATCCAATCAAGACGAGTGGCATTTCTAAGATCCGCTTTACTGCCACCATGCCCTTGTAAGGTAAACATTTTGACAGTATATCCTTGCGCTTCTAAATATTCAGCTAACGGAGAGACTTCATGTTCTCCTCCTGTGAACCCATGGATAAGCAAACATACTTTCACAATAAGCTCCTTTGGTGTTGATGAATGTAAAATATTGTAGAATGCGCTTATGAGTTCAAGCGCTAGATTCTTATCATAACTGGTTATGGTACACTATGAAAAGTCTGACAAAGGAGAATAAGTAACTTATGAAATTAATATCTTGGAATGTAAATGGACTGCGTGCCGCCGTAAAAAAAGGATTTAATGAGTATTTTGATCAGATGGATGCTGATATTTTTTGTATCCAAGAATCCAAATTGCAAGCCGGTCAGATTGAACTGGATCATGGCGATCGGTATCAACAATACTGGAATTATGCTGTTAAAAAAGGATACTCTGGGACAGCTATTTTTACCAAAATCGCACCTCTTTCTGTTCATTACGGGCTAGAAGAGAATTTTGAAGAAGAAGGTCGGATGATCACGTTAGAATTTCAACATTTCTATCTTGTGAATGTTTATACCCCTAATGCCAAACGTGATCTAACACGCCTCCCTTATCGTTTAGAATGGGAAGATCGCTTTCGCCAATATGTTCAGCAATTGGATCAGGTCAAGCCGGTTATTATTTGCGGGGATCTCAATGTGGCTCATCTTGATATCGATGTCAAAAATGCCAAGTCTAATCATGGCAATTCAGGCTTTACGACTGAAGAACGCGGTAAAATGACTGAATTGCTGAACACTGGCTTTATCGATACATTCCGTTATTTCTACCCAGATACTACTGATGTATATAGTTGGTGGTCGTATATGTCCAAAGTACGTGAGCGTAATATCGGATGGCGGATTGATTATTTTCTAGCTTCTGCACGTCTAGCTCCTTATCTTGCTGATTCTTCAATAGATCATCAGATTATGGGTAGCGATCATTGCCCGATTATTTTGCAGATAAATGATTTTACAGATGTGCTTGCAAACTCTTCAGTACAATAACTGCCAAGCTGACAATAGGATGCACACAGAGTGGTGAATAGGATTGTGGAGGAGGATTTTTGTTGAAAAGAGACAGAGTTGATCATTTTTTTGCAAGCTTTGGAGCTATTCTAGCTATACTATTTCTAGCTGTTGTAGGATTAGTGGGAGTTGCACTATTTAGCAATATGCAAAAGTTTTATATCCCTTTTATTATAGTAATTGCAGGTCTTATGATTATCGCAGTTATTCTTAGCAATATTCAGCCGATTGCTCGCCATCGCTTTTTTCCAATAGGGGTCAAGCTTTGTCTGGGATTGTTTGTTTTGATTGCTATTGGATATCATGTGAATCGTGCTTATGATCAACATCTGATTGTGAGTGAACAAGATGTAAATGTAGATGATTATCGTCCGTTTGCAGATCATAGCAAAGTATCAACACTGGACAACCCTCCTACCTATACATTGTCTGCTCAGGATCAATTACCGGTGCTTGATGGTGCAACTGCTCTATATCCACTCTACTCTGCATTTGTCAAAGCTGTGTATCCTGCTCAAGATTATGAGCCTGATGATGCCAAAAGTATTGTTCGGATTACAGGGACAGGCAAAGCATACCAACGCTTAATCAATCACAATGTAGATATGATCTTCGCTGCTGCTCCATCCAAAGAACAGCAGAAATCAGCTCAAGCTAAAGGATTACAATTGAATATGCAACCGATTGGGCGAGAAGCTTTTGTATTTTTTGTACATAAAAATAATCCTGTACATAGTCTGACTTCTACACAGATCAAGCAGATTTATACCGGTGAAATTACCAACTGGAAGCAAGTAGGTGGCAATGACGATCCCATCCGAGCATTTCAACGTCCTGAAGATAGCGGAAGTCAAGCAATGTTACGACGCTGGATGGGTGATCAGCAACCGATGACTCCGATTGTCGATGATGTGGCTTCAGGAATGGGCGGTATTATCGAACAGACCGCAGATTATCGTAATTACAAAAATGCAATTGGTTATTCGTTTCACTATTTTGCAACACAAATGAATGCTAATGATGATATCCGTCTACTCGCTATAGATGGTGTGTATCCAGATGTAGCATCAATTCGGGATAAAAAGTATCCGATTATTACTCCTTTTTATGCGATTACTGCTTCGTCTCGTAAAAAAGATACAACATCTTCGGTCAATCCCAATATTCAACCTTTTATAAACTGGATTTTATCCGAGCAAGGTCAGCAATTGGTGAAAAAGACAGGCTATTTTCCGATTCGATAAAGGTGCTCTCCCTCTATTTCAAGAAAATATACAAGTTCTCTCTACTTTTCATTGTGATGATGTGCTTTTAAAGATATACTAGCGGTGAGGATGATAATCATTGTCAACAACTTGGTGGAGGGAATACACAAATGAATCGAAAGACTGCTTACTCTGCAACAGCTATTTTATTAAGTCTGGTGTTACTATTAAGTGCTTGTTCTTCAAGTACATCTACAACAGCACCAGCAACAAGTACTGAAAACACAGCCACTACAGAATCAACTGCTACAGAACGGACATTAACAGATGCAATCGGTAACAAAGTCACTGTACCTGCTAATCCGCAACGTATACTGGCTTCTTACCTTGAAGATCCTCTTGTAGCTCTAGGCGTTAAACCTGTTGCTCAATGGGCAATTGGTGAAGGCAATACACAAGGTTATTTGCAAAAGCAGTTAGCTAACGTTCCACCGATTGATTCTACACTTCCTTATGAAGCTGTACTGAATACCAATCCTGATCTGATCTTAATGGATAGCGCAGAAATGGTAGCTGGCGATAAATATGCGCAATACAATCAGATTGCTCCTACGTATGTAGTCGGCAAAGCGCAAAACAACGATTGGCGTCAAGAGTTACTAACGATTGGCGATGTACTTGGTAAAAGCGATCAAGCTAAAAAAGTATTAGCTGATTATGAGACCAAAGCCAAATCCGCCAAAGAACAATTGCAACAGCAAATCGGTAGCGAGTCTGCTGCGGCTCTATGGGTAACTGGCAAAAGTATCTATGTAGTCAGTCGTAATTTATCCAGTGGAGATGTACTTTATAACGATCTAGGCTTAACTGCTCCTGCGGTGGTAGAGGAAATTTCCAAATCAGGAGAAGCGAACTGGCAAGCTATTTCATTAGAAAAGTTAACAGATCTGGATGCTGATTATTTATTTTTGATTAATAGTACCGAAAAGTCTAAAGAAGAAATCACTAGTCCTGCAGTATGGCAAAACATCCCTGCTGTTAAAAAAGGGCATGTGTACGACTTTAGCGCTGATTCTAGCTGGTTATATACAGGTGCTATTGCGAACGGTCAAATGATTGATGACGTGCTTGCAAGTGTACTGAAGAAGTAAAAAAAGAAGAAGCAGATTTTTTCTGCTTCTTCTTTTTGTTATAGTTTGTCGTGTTTATATGACCAAACGTTTAATTCACTCGTTCAAAAATCCACTGTTGTATCGTATTATTCAGATCGCTCCATTGTTTGACATCGCCACCATCATCCAAACTTCCATTGGTCACATCTAGTAATTTGCCACTATTACGATTTTTAATTTCAAAATATTGATTCTGTGTCGGGGTAAAGCTCCATTGTTGACTGGTCGCTCCTGTTGAAGCAAATTGTGCAACATCTGCTCCATCTGCTGTGCTTGCTCCGCTTACTCCAGCTAACCGCCCACTATGACTGGCTCGTAAGTTAAAAAATCCACCAGATACAGGATCAAGCGCCCATCGTTGATCTCCTGTACCATTGTATGTCCATTGCAGAATATTAGCGCCTTCTGCGGTAGAAGCATTGAATACAGCCAATACTTTACTGCTGTTTTTATTTTTAATACGGTACAAAATATCGCCTGTACCTTCACCAGAAGGACGAGTAACTGCTGTAGCAGAACTTACCGGTGATCCCAACACAGGAGTATCTCCATTCCAACTTATTTTCTGAATACGAGTCGTTCGTTGTTCTGCACATCCTTGACCTGAACCATCATTGGCATGGTAGACGATCCAATCTTCTTTGCCGTCTGGAGATTTGACAAAGCTATTATGACCGGGTCCAAAAACAGTATTTGTTTTCTGAAAAACAGGATTAGCACTTTTCGTCCAGTTGCTAGCAACGGTTAGATCAGCAGTAAGATTAGCACTGAGTAGACCTAACTTGTAATCATCTGTCCAACATCCACTGGCTGAAAAGATTAGATTGACTTTGGAGCCATGCGTAATAAAAGCAGGAGCTTCATTCACTGTTCCACCGGAAGTCTCCCATGCATACGTAGGACTAGAAATAATAGTCGCTTTGCCTTGAATCGCTGTAGGGCTACTCATTTTGGCAATAGCGATCTGTTGTGGTTGATTCGGAGCGATCTGTGACCATGCGATATATAATTGTCCATTGATGTTAGTCACCGTATGGTCGATCGACCACCAATCATTGCTATCTTTCAATTTAATCGGTGCCGACCATGTGCCTTGTAACGGATTCGCACTGGTATTTTTAATCACCCACATCCGTTGATTCGGTGTACCTGTTTCACTACTTCCTGCTGAAAAATATAGATACCATGCGCCATCAATATAATTTAATTCCGGTGCCCAAATATTGCTAGAATAGCAATTAGCGCCTGTACAGTTCGCTGTTGACCTGGTAAATACTGTTTTGCGCTCTCCATTTCCGATTCCGCTTAATGAAGAAGAACGAGTAATATCTATTTTGTCCCAATTCTGCGACGTATGCACAAAATAATAATAACCATCGGTATGCTTCATAACAAAAGGATCAGCCGATGAGTAAGGTGCCACTGGATTAATAAATGTGGTCGATGCAGCTTGCGCTTGAACAGGTAAAACCGTTAATAGAAGCAAAACAAACACTAATACAGATACTATATAAACATTCTTATTTAACATTAATATTCCCCCTTATTATTTAATCTTTTATATTGTAAGCGCTATCATTAATTCACACAATATAAGGATATGGCACTACATATTTAAATTCATTTCTCATGCTCACATTCTGGTGTAATATAGATAGTCTGAACGAACGATATATATAGAGTGTGTGTATTTATGAAGGAGGATTGGAACGTTGAACGTCAAAGAAGAAGCTTCATTGCAGAAAAAATTACGTCCACGTCATATTACATTTATGGCTATGGGTGGCGTGATCGGAACAGGGATTTTTAAAGGAAGTAGCGAAACGATAGGATTAGCAGGACCTGGGGTTATTTTCACCTACATTTTCGCAGGTATATTACTATTAGTAGTAATGGGTGCTATTGCTGAAATGGCTACCGTTTATCCTAATATGAATATGAAAGACTTTATCCGCCAAGCGTTTGGCGAACGATTATCTTTTATTGTGGGCTGGTTGTACTGCTTTATGTGGTTATCGGTCTGTGTGATAGAAGTTATTGCTGCGGGTAGCTTTCTTCAGTACTGGATGCCTGATGTACCACTCTGGATACTCAGTCTAGCAAGTGCTGTTTTTATTTTGTTAATTAATACGATGAGTGTTGGTAATCTAGGCGAAGTCGAATTCTGGCTTGCAGGGATCAAAATAGGAATGATTATTATTTTTATCGTACTAGGTGGTTTGTTGTTATTTGGTATTATTCCTAGTGATCCTACACCTTACTTGAGCAATTTTACAGCTCATGGCGGATTTTTCCCTAACGGGTGGACAGCTATTATATCTGCTTTGCTCGTCGTCATGTTCTCTTATGGTGGCTCTGAACTGATCGGACTGACATTAACCGAAACAGAAAATGCAGATAAAATTTTACCTAAAGTAGTAAAAAGCTTTATTTTGCGTGTTGTTTTATTTTATACCTTACCGATTCTAGTCATCTGCGGATTAATTCCGTGGAACCAGCTTAGTGACCAGACCAGTCCATTTGTACAAGTATTATCTTCTACAGGGCTACAAGGTGCGGCTCATATTATGAACTTTATTCTGATTACAGCTGTATTGTCTGCTGCCAACTCTGGAATCTATGGAGCAACGCGGATGTTACATTCACTGGCTACGAATAATGAAGCACCCAAAGCACTTGCCAAAACATCTGCAAAAGGAGTCCCTATCAACAGTCTGATTTTGTGTGCTGTTGTGCTTTTAGGTGGATCTATGCTGGCTTATGTAGCACAGGATCAAGTATTCGGCATTTTGCTTGCAGTACCAGGCTTTGTCGTGTTGTTAGTATGGATTAGTATCTGTCTGTCTCAATTAAAATTAAGACGTTCTTATCCGACTCAACCTACATTCCGTATCTGGGGTTATCCTTATATTACAGGGATTACTACGCTGTGCCTGATGATTATTGCAGTGTTGTTTATATTTGATGCTAATAATCGAATCAGTATTGGAGCTTGCTTGATCTTCCTGGCTTTCCTGATTGTATGGTCTATCTTTAAGTTCCGCAAATCTGCTCATTAAGTAGAATTGAACACGATGTAAAGATACATTAGACTAAAAATACAATCTTTTTGCTGGCAGGTGTCATACCAATGTATCAATCTTATCTGTTTCCGATTGCCTATGCTTTTATCGCGTTTCCGTTTGTAGCTGCCTTATTTACATTGCCATTTCTGATTGTACAGTATCGCAAATATGGTTATATTCACAAAGTACGTGCGATTACGCTGTATTTGTTGTTACTGTATCTGATGAATGCTTTTTTTCTGGTGATTTTGCCTTTACCTTCTTCACGTCATAATCCGGCATTGGCTAATGGTGATCTACAATTGTTACCATTGCAATTTGTATATGACTTTTTGAAAGAAACATCGGTTTCGTTTGCGCATCCTTCTACTTACTGGCATATGTTTGTCGAACGAGCTTTTTTACAAGTGATCTTTAATATTTTGCTGACTATACCGTTTGGAATGTTTTTGCGTTATTACTTTAGAGTGCGCTGGGTTAATGGATTGATCTTATCGTTTTTATTATCGCTTTTTTTCGAGACGACTCAATTGACCGGAATCTATGGTATTTATGATCATGCTTATCGGATATTCGATGTGGATGATTTACTATGTAATACGCTAGGCGGTATGCTTGGATTTATGATTGCAGAATGGATTGCGAAGCGTCTACCCCGTATTGAACATCTAGACCTGCATATTGATCGCTCCAGTAAGCGTGTATCGTATACTCGCCGTGCTGTTGCTTTTATGATTGATCTATTTATCTGGTATACATTGATGATCTTGCTGACACTTAATGATGTTCCTGTTCCTTTTTGGATATCTAGTGGTATTTACTATATTCTTATTCCTTATTGGACACATGGAATTACGGTAGGAAAATGGATCGTCCGTATCTATGTAAGTAGCACCCATCCTGATCATTCCAGAGTGTCTTTGCTAGCTTTGACGATTCGATATGGTCTGCTGTACTGGGTATTTCTTGGACTCAATAATATTCTTAGTGATACGATTGTGTTGCCAGATATTCATACTTTTTGGCGTGCGTTATGTAGTCTACTTTTATTTGTAATCGATATTAGTTTTTTGATGCATCTAATGTCTTGTTTTTTCCGCAAAGGATCATTGTTATTTTATGAAAAGCTCAGTCATACCAAGCAACATATTCAGTGGCCAGAGTTAGAGCAACCTTCTGCTGATATCCAAAACAAACCAAATAGTTAACTGCACTATAAAGACAGCTTGATATCACCGATCATTGGGATCTGTGTATATCTAAGCTGTCTTTATTTGGGTGGTTGGTTTTATGATCGATACAACCATGTTACAATACATTTAATTATCTAAGTAGATTCTAATGGATTGTGTCTCTGGTGCGCAATAAAGAAGGCGGTTGATCATTTTTGATTTATATTATTAAGTTTTTGTATAGTTTTGTGCTTCCTCCCGGACTTTTTCTAGTATTATTATTCGGTATTGTAGTCTGGTTATGGAGAAGCCAGTTTAATGTAGCGATGGTGTTACTCGCTATTACTGTATTGTTATACATATCTTCGATTAGCGTTGTTAGTAATTTGCTCATTGGCAGTCTAGAACGTCAATATCCACAACCTACTATTGCTGAACTTCAAGGAGATGTGATCGTTGTACTGGGTGCTGGAGCTTCCAAAGGTACACCTGATATCGATGGTACTGGTAATATGTATGGATCAGCAGGCAACCGTCTGATTACAGCTGCACGTCTACACCGGATTACAGGGTTACCGATTTTATTTTCAGGTGGTCAGGTATTCTCAGATAGCGGTAATGAAGCTGATATTGCGAAGCGCCAGCTTTTAGGAATGGGTGTAGAAGAAAGTAAACTTATGGTCGAAAATCGTTCACTTAATACCGCTCAGAATGCTAACAATACGGCTGTTATTTTAAAAGAAAAAGGATTGTCGCATCCGATACTGGTCACCTCTGGGTTCCATCTGCCACGCTCTGTGATGCAGTTCAAGCGTGTAGGATTAACGGTACAACCTTTTCCAACCGATTATTGGGTAAGTCAGCCTTCATCAATGTATTTCAGCAAATTTTACCCGTCAGCAAGCGCAATGTCTTCTACGGCTACAGCGATCAAAGAATATCTAGGTATGTTAGCTGTAAAAATAAAAAACTAACGTTATCTTAATCAAGCTAGTTTATCTTAATCAAGCTACTTTGGATTCAAAATATAGCAAAAAACCTCCTTGCACTGGATACGTGCTGAGGAGGTTTTTTTCGTTTAGCTTATTTAGTATTCATCTCTACGTTGTAGACGATTATTTCCACTCTGCTACTTTTTCTACAGGAAGGCGACCTGAACCGTGACCTTCGCTGTCTGCTTTACCCATCGACAACAGCATTACCGGTACATAACGATCTTTTTCCATACCAAATGCTTCAGCAATTTTGGTTTTGTCATATCCACCGATAGCATTTGTATCATAACCATGAGCACGAGCAACCAACATCAATTGCATTGCTACAAGGCCGCTATCAATCAATGCGATATCTTTACGTGCAGCATCCGAAATATTTTCATAATATGCTTTAGCAAATGGAAGTTGTTGATCTCTTACATCAGCAGGCATATGACCCGCTTCTACAGCAGCATTGAAGATTTCATCTGCATTTTCTTCATGACGAAGATCACCGAAAATAGCAATAACCGCAGAAGCTGTCTCTACTTGACGTTGATTAAACATCGCAAGTGGCAACAATGTAGCTTTAGCTTCGTCACTTTCGATCACTAGAAAACGCCAAGGTTGCAAGTTGATCGAAGATGGTGCACGTGTAGCTTCTGCCAAAATTTCAGTCATTTCTTCGCGGCTAATTTTTACAGTTGGATCGTATTTTTTAATTGAACGACGCTCTAAAGCAATTTTGTTAAAATCATTTGTTTTTGTAATTTGGTTTACAGTATTCATGGGAAAACTCCTTTAAATGTAAGTTATAATTATATTTTTTATTTACATCTCGCTCATATTTTGATTGAGACGACGCAACATATTCAATAATTGCTCTTGTTCTTGCTCTTCAAAATTCTGAAGCATCTCTTTAAGAAATTGTTCTTTTTCTTTGGTGTATGCTAGAATTTTTTGCCGACCTTCTGCGGTTAGCTGTACCAGTGTAAAACGATTGTCTTCAGGACTCATGCGACGTGTCACCATTCCCGATATTTCCAATTGCTTCAAATGTCGAGTGACAGCTGCACTATCGATACCAAGTGTTTTTTGCAAAGAAGTCTGACTGATCTCTTCCACTTGATAAAGCTGATGTAACAATTGTAGGCGTGACGCACTTATGCCAGCACATCGTTCAAAAACACAACTGATCTGACGATGTAGCCCTTGCAACTGGTTAAAAATATCTTCAGACGATGAATGAAGCACAGCGTCCCTCCTTGTCCAAGACCAACCATTTATATAGAAATGCTATCAGATAGCATGTTCTCAATTGAATTACTTCTTATTAATTGACCCATCAACTATTGAGTACTCAACTAATATAACACATTATACATATGCTTGCAAATACTATTCTAAAAATTAAATGGTGCGAAATAATAAAACGTTATGAACATCATAAAACCGATGCAAGTTAGATACTCACATCGGTCGTTTTCAGGTTGTTATCGATTATTTAGGTGTATAATGATTACTTCCCTTTCAGATCAGAAGCTTTTACTTTCAAAATCTTGCCTGCTGATTCAGAGACAGGCTTGGTATCTGTGCCAAGACCGAAATAGAAATCACCATTCAATTCTTCAAATGATTTGGCATACGTATCTTGTTTGAATTGTAAGATTTGAGTCCATTTTTTGAGGTTCTTGGTCATATATACTCTATTGATATAAGAACCGTCAGCTTGCTTGGTGTAGGTCAGTACATATGTTTTGTTAGGACGTGTAATAATATCTGTAGGCAATGCTCCTGCATCTGCGAAAGTCACTGTACGTGCAGGATCGGTTATATTTTTGGTGACGATTAGCGCTTTTGGAGCTAATTGAGCATCGTTATATACATCCCCTACAATATAAGCCAGTTGCTTTTTAAAGACTACCGTTTTGCCCATTTTCATATACGGCGTTTTGCCTGCTGTCTGTACATACGTCATACCAGGTAACAAATTAGCACCGGATACTTGTTGTTGAGTCACGTTAAAGTTTTTATCGATTGCCAGAAGATGAGTCTGATCTTTCCAAATATTATTATTTGGCATTAGGATAGCGGCTGTATACAATGTTCCTTTAAATTCAAAAAATTTGTAGGCTCTTGTGCCAATTCCTTTGATCTGGGCTAACTCTTTCCAGTTGGCGCCATTATCTTCTGAAATCAATACTTTTGGTGCACTATCTGTACCGATCGCTGCAAGTAATTTGCCATGATAATAAGCCATATCATATACATGGATACCATCCGGTAAATTGCGATACTTGGTCCATTGATCTCCATCTAAAGTGTAAAAGTTACCAAAGTTCCATTCTTCGCTTTTGGAATCGTTACCTGGAATATACAGTTTGCCTTTTAGAATTTTGAACGTATCGATCTGTTCTTCATTTGTTGCATCTTCTGTACTTTTTTTGCCTGTTTTGGGATCGGTATATGTGACTTTTTGCGTTACAAATTGACTGGTCTGGGGGTTATAATAGACAATAGGAATCGGCCCTGCATTAGGTGAAGGCTGTGCATTACTACTGTTGCCATGACCTAGATAAATTTTGCCATCAAAGACTTGCATATCCCACACATTGCGCGCGTAAGCAGGTGTCGAGAAAGGTTGTCCTAGCAATTGTAATTTGGATGTAACATCGGTGCTCTGGTCTGCTTTGCTACTTGCGGCGCTTACGACCTGTGTCGTAGCTGCTGATAACGATAATGAACTTCCACTCACCAGTAGTCCTGCACATGCTGTACAGATCAAAGAGAACTGTACTATTTTCTTTTTGGTAATCATTATATTCCTCCACTCAGTTAGTGAACTATAGATTTTTAATAACCCCGATTTACGGGTATTAAAGCATATCAGCGTATACGGTTATCTAACCTCCTTATGAATGTACGATAGAAAACGTTTGACGATGTAGAAAGGAATCACAGAAATCTTATGAAATTTTTAGTAGGTATGCGTAACCTCAAAACAGCACTAGCTGTTTTTATTTGCATTATTATCTCACAACTTCTGCAATTAGAGTATCCTTTCTATGCTGTGATTGCAACTATCATTGCGATGGAAAACTCGGTCACCAATTCGTATACTGTCGGCAAAAACCGAATGATGGGTACATTGGTAGGTGCAGCTATTGGTTTTATTTTCGCCTGGATTGATCCACATAGCGCCCTCTTTTCAGCGATAGGAATTGTGATTGTAATTTATATTTGTAACTTGCTTCACTGGAACAAATCGATATCGATTGCAAGTATTGTCTTTCTAGCGATTATGTTGAATTTACGTCCCGGAGAGAGCCCTTTTTTGTACGGTATGCACCGGGTAGCAGATACGTTGATTGGTATTGGCGTAGCTGTAATCGTCAATTATCTTGTTTTCCCACCGGATCATGAACGATTGATGGAGCAAATGCGCAGTGTATTACGTAAACATTTAACCAAGCTTGCTCATGAATTACTGCGGGAAGGTGGAAATATTCATATTAGCCCGCTCAAAAAAGATATGGCTAATCTGGAAAAAGCGTATGAGACATATGCTTCTGAATTCCATCTCAAAAAGAATAAACAAAAAATGCTAGCACATCTAGAACAAGAAATTGATGTGTATCATAATACGTATTCTCATATGCGGATGATTCGTCTATTGACCGATGAATTGCCTACACATCATCACTGGGATCTTCCAGAGCAACACCATAGTCATCTGATGGCTCAATTGCCACTGGATCTATCTTCTCAGCAGATTATTTATAATTATCATGTAAGTTGTATTTTGCAAGAAATGAGTACACTTGGCTTGCTGATTCCTGCTCATATTGCGCAACCATTTACAAAGTCGTCCACATAAAATAAGCGATGCTATCCTTCTATTGATAAGGAAAAAGCATCGCTTATTTGTTTTTTATAATATAGGTTTATGCCAACTGACTTTGATTAGAGGCAATGTACAATATTAAATACATCTAATACTAACAAAATATCTTGTTCTGATGCGAAAAAGGGCTCTATTATTCTTTATGCAACAATTGCTCGCCTGCAATACCCGGTTCTGTCATTTGATAAGGATCAAGAATAATATTCAGTTCTTCTTCTGTCAGTACGTTATAAAGTAAGCACAGTTCACGTACAGGCTTACCGGTCTGAATCGCTTCACGTGCAATCCGTGATACCACTTCATATCCTAGATGAGGATTCAGCGCTGTAATCATCCCTACACTACGCTCTACATATTCACGACAACGATCCACATTCGCTTGAATACCATCGACACAATGCAGACGGAAAACAGTAAATCCTTGCTTCATAATTTCTAAAGATTGCAATAAATTATAGACCAATACCGGCTCCATTACATTCAGTTCCAGTTGACCTGCTTCTGATGCAAGACAGATGGTGTGATCATTACCAATCACTTGAAATGCAATCTGATTCACTACTTCACACATTACCGGATTGACTTTACCCGGCATAATAGAAGAACCCGGTTGGCGCGCTGGCAGTACCAATTCGCCCAGACCTGCGTATGGCCCAGATGCCATCAAGCGAATATCATTAGCCACTTTGGACATATTCATCATACAGATTTTGAGAGCAGCCGATACTTCCGTATACGCATCGGTATTTTGAGTAGCATCTACCAGATGATCAGATGCCACTACAGGAAATCCACTAATATCAGCCAGTATTTCAGCTACACGTACAATATAACGCGGATCAGCATTAAGCCCTGTACCAACCGCTGTTGCTCCCATATTGATATGCAGTAAGTTTTCTTTGGTTGCTTCCACGCGGCGAATATCCCGTCCTAATACACGAGCATATGATTGAAATTCTTGTCCTAAGCGGATCGGTACCGCATCTTGCAAATGAGTACGTCCCATTTTGATCACTGTATCAAATTCGTCTGCTTTGACCTGAAAAGATTGTTGTAATTCACGCATCGCTACAAGCAATTTTTCGATCATCGATAATGTTGCGATATGAATTGCTGTTGGAAAAGCATCATTGGTCGATTGTGCCATATTCACGTGATTATTCGGGCTAATATCCACATAACTTCCTTTGTCTTTGCCCATAATTTCCAATGCACGATTAGCGATAACTTCATTGGTATTCATATTAATCGATGTACCTGCTCCACCTTGAATCGGATCAACAATAAATTGATCTTGCCATTGTCCGGCAATGATCTCTTCAGCTGCTTGTACCATCGCTTCCCCTTTAGGGCCATATAGACGCGACAATTCCATGTTTGCAATCGCCGCTCCTTTTTTGACGATCGCCATAGCACGAATCAATTCAGGGTGTAGACGTTGTCCGGTAATCGGAAAATTCTCTACCGCACGCATCGTCTGAATACCGTAATAAGCTTCATCTGGCACTTGTTTCGTACCCAAAAAGTCTTTTTCTATTCTCACAATTCATTCCTCCGACTGTTTGCCTTTTGTTAAAAACGTCATAGTTGTTCTACATTGACTATTATATGCTTCCATTATAATATACGCCACTACATTCAACCCTTATTTTGTAAACGTTTACAATCTAAAAAATAAATTAAACAGCACTGCTTCTTGTTGAGAAACAGTACTGCTTTGAGATCAAGATATTTATATTTGAATTATACAACCAGTAACCACAAGTATAATCCAAGCAATGTAATAAATAACGTTGGAATAGTCAAAATAATTCCGATTTTAAAGTACGTTCCCCATGAGATTTTGATTCCTTTGGTAGCTAATACATGTAACCATAATAACGTAGCCAACGAACCAATTGGTGTAATCTTAGGCCCTAGATCCGACCCGATTACATTTGCATATACTAGCGCTTCGCGAATCGGCTCTGAGGTTACCGTCGCTTTGACAGCTAACGCATTAATCAATACTGTCGGTAAATTATTCATGACTGATGATATGATCGCTGCAATAAAGCCCATTCCCATAGTAGCTGCTAACATTCCATGATCAGCAATCTTTTGAATAAGTATAGCTAACAGATCTGTTAAGCCTGCATTACGTAGCCCGTACACTACAACATACATACCGATAGAGAAAAATACGATCGACCACGGAGCATTTTTGAGTACTTCTTTGACAGGCACAATAGGGCTTTTGCGTGCCAGGATTAAGAAGATAATGACTATTACGCCAGCAACAATAGAGACTGGAATTTTCAAAAATTCACTCACAAAATATCCGATTAACAATACGATTAATACAATCCATGATAATCGAAACATCCGTACATCTTTAATTGCATCCATAGGTGGTTTTAGATGAGTAGTTTCAAACGTACGAGGAATACTTTTGCGGAAATAAAGGTACAATACACCGATACTTGCAATCAAGGCGAATAGATTAGGCACTATCATATGCCCTGCATATTGCATAAAGGTAATGCCAAAATAATCAGCAGACACAATATTTACAAGATTACTCACCACTAATGGCAAAGACGTTGTATCTGCTATAAACCCGCCTGCAATAATAAAAGGAAACACTTTACGCTCATCCAGATTCAAAGCACGTACCATCGCCAGTACAATAGGTGTTAAGATTAAGGCTGCTCCATCATTTGCAAATAATCCGGATACAATCGCTCCTAGAATACCTACATAGATAAACATCCGTACACCGTTACCACGGGAGATATGAGCGACATGCAGTGCTGCCCATTCAAATAATCCTACCCGATCCAAAATAAGCGAAATTAAAATAATACCTACAAATGCTAGCGTAGCATTCCAGACGATCATGGTCACATCCCAGACATCATGAAAGCTGACTACACCTAGAAGAAGCGCAAGTATTGCTCCTCCACAAGCAGACCAACCAATCGATAGATTTCGTGGTTGCCAGATCACAAATGTTAATGTGATCACAAAAATAAGACACGATAATATAACCAAAACCACGTAGTTAGCCTCCACTGTACATCATTCTTTATCTAATTATTCAAGCTTATAGTGATCCAATACATACAAAGCTTCTGCGATAATTCGTTTTTCTTTTTTGATCACTGCTTTGCTCATCACTTGTTCTAATAATACACGCACACTTTCTATTTGTTCAACTGTGTCAAAAGTTTGCTTCAATTCTGTTTGTTTGCCCAGAGCAGAAATAGCGATTTGTTGATGTACATTTTTGCTTTGTAGCCATTCTTTATAATCTTCACTATGAGGACGAGAAGCTGCAAATAGATCATCCCAACCATCATATGGAAAATTCACTCGATCTTTGATCCAACGAATCACTTTACGACTGTGAAAATTCTTCAGCCCTGTGTTAGCTTCATATCCATTGAGTTTGCGTCCTTTTTCCTTTTCTTTCTCTTCGATCTTTTTCCATATCCGCTCTAGTCCTTCATCTTCTGGTAAACAGATTGCTGTCAGGTACGCTAGAATATACGAATTAATACGTTGTTCTTCCGGTAAATTCCATAACTCACGCACCCAATCTGCCGCATGATGACGGTTGATTAAGCCTGTATATTCCAGTAACCCATCTTTGATAGACTGATTATGTTCGGTATGAAGCCGTTCAAGCCATGCTTGTAATACATCATCTGGACGGTACGCGGAGAAGGCTTGAATTATAGTATCGTCTACTCCATTCAATTCGGTATAACGAATCAATTGATGAAGATTTTGCTTTGCTTCTTCGAATGTAAAATAAAGATAATCATGAATCCATTGCTTCCACTTCTTCGATTGTTGACTATAGAGATTGAGACCACAGTTATCGATAAAAGGAGTGTATTGCCATTCCTCTGCACCGATTCCACTCAACTCTGTGACTTTATTTAAAAAGTCTGTTAGCGATACTGCTAAAATACGAAATTCACCTGTCTCATGTCCCCAATGAAATACCATTGGACGCTGAGGATTACTATACAAATCTAACAGCAGTTCATCTCCGTTACCGGCATGATAAAAACATAAATAACGCTTTTGATCAATTTGCTCATCGTCTCCAAAGTCTGAAAACATGATACTTTCGATATTCCAGCCCATATCTCCTGATAGATCAAAAGCTGCTGTCTGTGGATACGTAATCTGCCAGTACACAGTGACTTTTTTACCACCGTCTTGTAACAGACTTCTTAATTCTTCTGGCAAAGTCACTTCTAACTCTTGTTCCATATCAGTGATCTCTTGATCAGTAGCTGGTTCTTCCCACAGTAATGCTGTGGATGCTCCTTTCTGCTCCAACTGGTGCAGTAATTGCTTCCATTGTTGTTGCCATTCGATTAGATTCTGTTGCAGCATTGCTATGTCATCCTTTCCATACTAAAACATTTGATTTTATCATATATGCTTACAAAGAATCTGTAACTGATACAGCTTCTTTTTAGTACCCATTTTAATATAGGCTTAACGCAAACAAAAGATCGCAGACTCATTCTCTGCGATCTACAATGTATAAACTATGAAGAATGAGATGCCATAATTTCAGATTTGATCGAGACATCAATCAACTTTTTGTTTTTGAGATACTCTTCCATCTGACCTTCTGCTTCAATCATAACCTGCTGAATCGCACACTGAGCATTGTTATTTAAGCAACCGGTGAATAAAGAGTTCACCCCTTCAATTGCATGAATAACTTCCAGAAATGAAATGTCTTCACCCTTGCGCTTGAGTCGGTAACCTCCATTTGCACCTGATGCTGATTCGATCAATCCGGCTTTAACCAATTTGGTCAAAATTTTGGACAGATATGTGGGCGACACTGAAAACGTTTCAGCGATTTGTTGAACACCTAACGATTTGTTTACTTCATTTTGAACAAGATATACCATCGTATGCAGTGCATAATTCGTTGCTTTTGAAAATTTCATAAAGACACCTACTTCCAGTGTTTAGCATCATATATTCGTTAGTTTGAGCTTGTTTATTTTTATTACATATAATCAAGATGTATGATGTCTTTTATTTTAACGAACGAAAGAATGACCGTCAATCTGTCCGCTCCTATACCTATAATAAAAACATCCTTTACCTCTAAATCTATAACAATGTTTTACATCATCATAAAGATATAGAGGGTAAAAGGATGTGGTTGAATGCTATATATGATTTGTTAATCTAACGCATAAAAAGATTCTAATTGACGTACTATCTCTGCTGTATCATGCTCCACTACTTCTTGATATTGAGGTTTGGCGAATAGTTCTTTGATTTCTTCAGGGAACTCTTGCTCAATCTCACACAAGATAATCGCTTCATCAAATTTAGCTGGATGAGCAGTAGCTAATGTAATACAGATCTCATCATCACCTTGATATTTCTCATAAGCTGTAATGCCACAAGCGGTATGAGGATCAAGTAGATAATCATGATCGCCTTTGTATTTCAAAATCATATCCAGACATTCCTGATTCGATGCGCCATAAGCTGCAAAGTCACTTTGTACTTTGGCAAGATCATCGCCTGTCATTACGATTTGTCCTTCGCTTTTTAATACATTCATATATTCAGATACTTTAGCTGCATCTTCCCCTACAAAGTAATACAGATAACGCTCAAAATTACTAGCCACTTGAATATCCATAGAAGGGCTGTACGTACTTCTAAAATCACCAGGCTTGTACTCACCTGTCTGTACAAAACGCTCTAAAATATTATTTTCATTCGTCGCAATAATCAACTTGTTGATCGGTAAGCCCATTTTTTGAGCCAAAAATCCTGAAAAGATATTACCAAAATTACCAGATGGTACGCTAAAGTTGATTTTTTTCAATTGATGCTGTCCTTGATCGATATGCAAGTAAGCATAGAAGTAATAAACGGTCTGTGCTAGAATCCGCAAAAAGTTAATCGAGTTGATCGCACGTAGATGATATTCTTTTTTAAATGCAAGATCACCGAATAGCTCTTTAATGATTTTTTGACAATCATCAAAATTACCTTTTACTGATAAGTTCAGTACATTTTGATCATCTACTGTTGTCATTTGTAATTCTTGTACACGACTAACTTTCTCATGTGGATGCAAAATACAGATTTTAATTCCTTCTTTACCACGTACCCCTTGAATTGCAGCCGCACCGGTATCTCCAGAAGTAGCTCCCAAAATATGAATAATTTCGTTTTGCTTTTTGGATACATAGGAATAAAATTCACCCATAAATTGCAATGCAACATCTTTAAAAGCAAATGTAGGTCCGTGGAACAACTCCATAATATACAGAGAATCATCAATCTTAGTAATCGGTGTAACTTCAGGATGACGGAAATTCGCATAACTACGAGTCGCTAAATCTCTCAAATCGTCTGCTGGAATCTCATCATTCGTATAATAAGAAAATATAGTAAGGAATAAATCTACATAACTTAGACTTTTCCATTCATTTAACGTCTCAGGAGCAATCACCGGAATATGCTCGGGTACCATAAGACCGCCATCATCGGCAAGTCCCATCAAAACAGTATCAATAAATCCTTTTGGCTCTACTTGTCCTCTAGTACTGATATACTTCATGCTTCTCCTCCAGTAATAACGAATTCGTATTTTTATTGTCTATCATACCCTGTCACAGTGTCGCATCCAAGCATTAATTTCAAAAAACATATTTTCTAGCTAAATATTAATTTAAATTTGAAATAATTATAGATTCCACAATAAAATTTTATAAACGAAGTTCTACGATTAACCGATATAAGAAAGGAAGTTATTTATTTTGGGATTAGAGAGGAATAGGAGAAGTATTATGAGAAAAAAAACATTTCTGTCTGGATTTACAGCTTTGATCGCAATCATGCTTTTATTAAGTGCTTGCTCTTCTCAGCAAGCGACCACAGAAGCAGCAACAGCGACTACCAAAACTAAAGTAGGTATCGTGCTATCAGATATTGGGTTAGGTGACCAATCTTATAGTGATGCGGCTTTTCGTGGGTTGATCAAAGCGCGAAATGAAGAAAGTATTATATTTGATTATAAAGAAATTTCTCAGACCAAAACGTATGATGAAGCTTTTAACCAATTAACGAAAGAAGATAACGATGTTATTATCGGACTTGGTTACATCATGAAAGACAGCTTAGAAAAAGCGGCTAAAGCTAATCCCAACAAACAATTTATTATCGTGGACGAAACATCAGAATTGCCTAACGTGGCATCGATTACTTTTAAAGAAGAAGAAGGTAGTTTTTTGGCAGGTGCTGTAGCTGCTATGGCAAGTACATCGAACCGTATTGGATTTATCGGTGGTGTTGAATCCCCGTTATTACACAAATTCCAATCTGGATTTGAACAAGGAGCGCGCTCTATCGATCCTAATGTTTCTTTTATTACGAATTATACAGGTGATTTTGGTAATCCAGCTGTGGGTTCCAAAGCAGCTAAAGATATGATTGAAAACGACAATGTCGATGTCATTTATACAGTTGCTGGCTTGACTGGAGTCGGTGCGTTACAAGAAGCCCAGACTCAAGGTAAATACGCAATTGGTGTAGATAGTGATCAATTTTTTGTCGCTGAAAAAGCAGTACTGACTTCGATGATCAAAAATGTCGATGTTGCTCTTTATAGCGCATTACAATCGTTTGCCAAAAACAATCACACCTTTAAAGATAAAGATATGGTATTTGGTCTAACCGA
The DNA here is from genome assembly GCF_028736095.1 of Paenibacillus sp. KACC 21273. Classification (NCBI taxonomy): domain Bacteria; kingdom Bacillati; phylum Bacillota; class Bacilli; order Caryophanales; family Paenibacillaceae; genus Paenibacillus; species Paenibacillus sp. KACC 21273. Next base: position 1,450,166 of record NZ_CP117876.1, on the reverse strand, counting down.
TGATGGTGTAGGCTTAACTGATATTCATGTTATTCAATTAACCGCAGAACAACAAAAACAATTAGAAGACTTGAAGAAAAAATTAATTTCAGGCGAAATCAAAATCGATTTGACTTCTTAATTAATGAGTACATTATAGCTCCTTAATTTCAAGTAACTACGTGGAGGAACTTATGAAAATACAAGGTAAATTAGTATTAAATGCGATGATTTCGCTAATTGCTTCCTTAATTCTTGTCGCATATATCATTTTCCAATTACTCAATATCAATTCACAAAATAATAATCTTGTACCAGCGATGCTAAATGTTAAACAGCTAGACGGCAATATGGTACAGACTGGGCAAGCTTTGGCTAACTTCTCCTTTACGATGTCAGCTAGTAACAAATCGATTGTAAATACACAGTTGAATCAAACACAAGCTACTATTGATACATTATCAAATGGCATGTTACAGACACCAGAAGAGCAAAAGCGTCTGTCCGCAATCGTAACGAAATTCAAAGAATTAAGTGACGCTTCTCAACAAGCATTAACAAATAATGATAGTGCAGAAGCGAAGCGTCAAAGTATTCGTATTGAAGGTGTTCAAAATGATATTTATATTTTGAATGAAATTACGCAAGCACGTTATAACGAATACACGAAAGATTTGACCAACAGTATCGATCTAACTTGGCAAATTGCTTTGGTCGGTGCGATCTTCTTATTAATTGCTGTCGGTGTATTTAATACATGGACTGCTCGCAAATTCGCACGCCGTACTCAACAAATGAATATTGCAGCACAACGAATTGCAGATGGTGATCTTACAATCAAATTAGCAGAGACTAAAGGTAAAGACGAGCTCGATGATCTGAATCGTTCTTTCCATATTATGATTGATAACTTGCGTAGTATCGTGACTTCAATTGATCAAGCAGGAGTTCGTGTAGACAATATGGCTCAAGATATTGACCGTAGTAACGATGTGATGCAAGAAATTGTGAATCAAGTTGCTACTTCTACTGAAGAGCTAGCTATCGGTAGTCAGAAGATTGCGGAAGACCTTAGCACAACTGTTATGGTTGTCGATGATATGCAACAGAAATTTTCATCTAATCTAGAGACTACTACTGAATCAGCAGCATACAGCGAAGAAGCGATCCAAGCGATTCAACAAGGCAGTCTAGTGATGAAGCAACAATTGCAACTCGTTGCTAACAATCGTTCTGCGATGGCTGAAGTGGAGAAAACAGTCACTGAACTCGAAAAAAATGCAGAACAAATTACAGATATGACCAAGTTAGTCTCTGAAATTGCTTCGCAAACAAACTTGCTTTCCCTTAATGCTTCGATTGAAGCGGCTCGTGCAGGTGAAGCAGGTAAAGGATTTGCTGTAGTTGCAGATGAAGTGAAAAAGTTAGCTTCTCAATCTGTCACAGCTGTACAACAAATCTTCGCTGCTGTGGATAGTATTACTATTGCTATGAACAAAGTAAAATCTTCTGTCGCTCAAAGTATTGATCTGTTCCAGGAGCAAGAACAAGCTACCAGTTCTACTGATGCTTCATTCGCTGCGATCAGCCAAAAAGTAGGACAGATTGCTGAGCATGTAAGTAAACTCGCTACAGATATGAAAGTGTCTCAAGATATGAGTAATCAAGTGCATCAAGCGATAGAAAATATCAGTGCAATCACTGAACAATCTGCTGCAGGTAGTGAAGAGATTACTGCTTCGACTGTTGAACAACAACGTTCGTTCTTGGAATCAAGTGAAAAAGTGAAAATGCTTCGTCAGATTCGTGAAGAAATGCAACATGAACTGAATCGTTTTCAAATTGATATGAGTGCTGATGAATCGGCTAATACTGAGCCATCAAACAATGTTGAACCTATCATTCAACCTTCACCAACTGATTCTACTACGCATAATGAGAAAACATCTGCTTAATCAGTAACAGATCGTATACTATGCTATCAGGTAATCTATTCACATCAAAAAAGAAGCATAACCGTATAGACGCGGTTGTGCTTCTTTTTTTGATGTATAACATACAATATTAATGTTTGATATGAACAGTCGATCCGCTCAATCCTTGCTCATGATAGTTGTTCGTATCGCTGACTGCTTCAGGAGACATACTAGCTTCTGTTGTATATCGATACGCTCCGAAATATGCCAACGCGACAAAGATAGCTCCTCCTACTAGATTCCCCAAAAAGACAGGCACAAAATTTTCTACATATTGTGTCCATGTAATATCCGAACCTGCAAAAATAGCGGCTGGAATCACAAACATATTAGCAATAACGTGCTGAAATCCGATAGCAACGAACGCCATAATGGGGAACCAGATCCCTACAAATTTACCGACTGAATCTTTGCTACCATAAGCGAGCCACACTGCCAAACAGACCAACCAGTTACAACCAATCGCTGATACAAAAGCTTCACCAAAACCTTCACCCACTTTGGCATGAGCAATAGCGAGTGTTTTTGCTAAAAAATCGCCTTCTGTTAATCCAACCACATGTCCAAAAAAGTAAGCAACAGCAATAGCACCGATAAAATTAGACAGCAATACCAGTACCCAATTTACCACTACTTGAGATAACGTAATTTTTTTGGCAAACCATGACATCGCCATAACCATCATATTCCCTGTTAATAGCTCTGCCCCTGCAAGAATCGTTAACATAAGACCGACAGGAAACACCGCTGCTCCAAAAAATCCAGCGATCGAACCTAATTCTTTGGGCGCTGTCCCGATCACACGTATATCTGCCAAAAATCCAAGCGAAATAAAAGCGCCTCCAAGAAACCCTAAAATAAGTACTGTCCAGAACGGTAATTTTGATTTTTTGAGACCATTTTCAGCGGTGATATTCATAATTTCTTGCGGGGTGTAAAAAGACATTGTAAACCCTCCATGTTCATCGTGGTTGTTACTCATCGTTGGTATCATCAGTTCAAAAACGCCAAAAAACCACCATTAACAATGCCCTAATATTCCTCTTATATATGGCTAAGCATCAAGAGGGCTAGAGAATAATTAATGCTGGTTAATGCCCTTACAGACTCCTATAAGGATATCAATCAACGATCGATTCAGGTTTAAAGCAAAAACATCACATGAGTCTGCTTCAAACACATATTGCTACTGCTCATTAAGATTAATCTCGCCTTAGAAATTTGTCAATACTGTGACAACTAAAATTTTGCAATATACAATTCTGCTACATTTTGAAATAAAAAAATAGAAGGGTTGCCCCTTCTATCCTCCAATATGCGACATTTCTACTTTATGACCATTCGGATCATTTTTGTCAGAAGCTAATCCTCGTTCTAACGAATATTGATCTTTACGATTGGTCCATACCGCTTGTATATAATCGGCAATCTGTTCATCACTACGATCTGAACGCAGCCACTCTCTTAAATCATGACCTTTTGTAGCAAATAGACAGGTATATAATTTACCTTCTGCTGACAATCGTGCTCGTGTGCAGGAAGAGCAGAATGCTTCTGTTACTGAAGAAATAAAGCCTACTTCTCCGATACCATCTGCAAATTGATACCGTGTAGCAACTTCTCCATCATAATTTGGCGCGATCGGTTGAAGTGGGAAATGCTCTCCGATCCGATCCAGTAATTCTTGCTTGCTGACTACATGCTGACGATTCCAGCCATTGCTATTGCCTACGTCCATATATTCAACCATTCGCAGAATATGACCTTTTTGCCGGAAATAATCGACCATCGGGACAACAGCATTTTCATTGAATCCTTTTTGTACGACCATATTCACTTTGACTTGAAGTCCCGCTTCTGCCGCCGCATCAATCCCATCAAGCACAGGCTGAACACGACTTCGTCCGCCATTCATCTGTAAAAACATATCGTCTTCCAGACTGTCCAGACTCACAGTGACACGATGAAGCCCCGCTTGTCGCAGACTTACAGCCATACGAGATAACAGACTGCCATTGGTCGTTAACGAGATATCTTCTGCATCCAATCGAGATAGACGCTCTATAATATTAGGCAAGTCTTTACGCAGTAAAGGTTCTCCGCCGGTAATTCGTAATTTTTTGGCACCTAGTGATACAAATATTTTAGCAATTCTACCGATCTCTTCCTCTGTCAGTACGCTTTCTTTAGGTAAAAAAGAATAATCCTTACCAAAAATTTCTTCTGGCATACAATATCGACAACGGAAGTTACAGCGGTCTGTGACAGAGATGCGTAAGTCTCTTAATATACGATTATGCTGATCTTTTGAAGTCATAGACACCTCTCCATTCCTCACTTATACCGTGTTGCAACGACTTCGAACTGTATATTTATTTTTCGGTTTCCTACTAGAGTATCATAGAATCCGGTGCTATGTCCTGACATTCCAAAATTCTTTGTGAATGTGTATATACATTGCAAGAATCTCCGCGAATAAATCCAACTGTGGTTATACCCAAATGATCGGCTAACTCTAACGCTAGCCCTGTAGGAGCAGATTTGGACAAAATCACTTCACAGCCAATCTTAGATACTTTCGTCAAAATCTCGGAAGACATCCTTCCGCTAAATACAATAATTTTACCTTCTAGACTTAGATTCTGCTTTAAGCACCAGCCATAAATTTTGTCCAAAGCATTATGACGACCAATATCGCTTCTTGCTACAATAATCCCATCAGGATCACACAAAGCAGCGGTATGCACACCACCGGTATGCTGAAATAATTCTCCACTGTGTTGCACTTCATCCATCAGCCGAAAACAATCTTCAAACGATAACGTAACATTTACTGTATCCATTACTTTGGCTGTACGAGCATCGTTAAAAAAAACAAATCCTTGCCGGCTTGTTCCGCAACATGAAGTGATATAACGCTTCGTAAACAATTGACGGTGCTGAGGTTTCCAGCGATCTGTACGTACATGCACAAACCCTTCTTCTGGCTGTACCCACAGTTCTTGAATATCGTCATATTGTTTAATGACTCCTTCAGAAGCTAAAAATCCTACCGTCATATCTTCAATATATTCAGGCGTACAGACCAACGTAACAAATTCTTCGCCGTTTACTTTGACTGTAATCGGTTGTTCACGAACAACCTGATCTGTGGTCGTGGTGACTTGTCCGCGCCGATAACGCACAATCGTACGGTCTTGTTGCAATTCTTGATCCATCTGCCTCATCCTTGCTCAATATTTTTTTCAAAAACGAATACAGAGATGGCAAAATCATCTTCCACCTTAATATCGGTAAACAAATGCTGTAGTTTAGAACCGCATAATTCTTCCATCCCATCTGGAACATGCTGATCATATAGACCTTGAACCATCTGTGTACGTGCACGGTGTACCATTTCTTTGCCTTCAGGAGTAAGAGCAATAAATTTTTCGGTAGGTGTAAAATTACCCCACATTTTGGTAATCGCCATATTATCAACAAAGGTCGTATGAATCCGTTCAGGGCCTTTGCCAAATGTATCTTTACGCACTTTACGTACGATTTCATTGAAAGTTGTTTCTTTTTTCATCAATAATCCTCCTTGCTCTGATGTTTTGATCATACACCTCATTTTGTAGATTTCAACTATTCCAAGCTAGCATACCGTGTTAATTGTGTCTTGAAATTTCACAAAAGAAGAGTATAATTTAGAGTATTCACATTTTCGTCATAATATAATGGGATTGGTCAGTTAGTATGTCATTGCTAAACGATTACTCCACTTTAAAAGTGCTACCTGAAAAGAGGTAGTGATTTTAAGGTGGAGTTTTTTTATGCTCTTTTTCCTATACCCTTTATATGTATCTAATAGATAATAATACATATAAAAGAAATAAAAGTATAAATATTATACTACAATTATCCGTTATCCATTATATTATGCGCTAATGCTGTGCGATATTTTGTAAAACCCCAGAAGTAAGATACGGGGTTGCACCACAATCATTTTTGATTTCACTAGAAGAAGTCGCATTTATATTGCTAAATGCTTACATCTAGAAATACAACTGTTAAATAAAGGGGTATCTGCATGAGCGAACAACCTATCAAAATTACAATCAATGGCGAATCGTATGAAGCCGGTTCTGGATTAAGTGTACTGAATGTGATCAATCTTGCTCAAATTGAGCATCCACAAATCTGTTATGTTCCTGAAGTCGATCCTATTCAGACGTGTGATACGTGTATCGTTGAGATCGATGGCAAATTAGCACGCGCCTGTTCGACTATCATTACAGAAGGCATGAATGTACAGACCAACTCTGTCTCTGCCAAAGCGGCACAAACAGAAGGTATGGATCGTTTACTTGAAAATCATATGTTGTACTGTACCGTTTGCGACAATAATAACGGCAATTGCAAACTCCATAATACGGTAGAAGCGATGGGTATTGAACATCAAAAATACCCTTTCCAACCTAAAGTCCCTACAACCGAAGTGGATATGTCTCACCCATTTTATCGCTATGATCCCAATCAATGTATCGCTTGTGGTCAATGCGTAGAAGTGTGCCAGAATTTACAAGTCAATGAGACGTTGTCGATCAACTGGGAAGCCGAACGTCCATATGTGATGTGGGATGAAGGCGTTTCTATCAACGAATCTTCTTGTGTAAGTTGTGGGCAATGTGTCACGATCTGTCCATGTAATGCTTTGATGGAGAAATCAATGCTTGGCGAAGCTGGATTTATGTCCGGGATTGGCGAAGAAATGCTGAATCCAATGATCGATTTGATCAAAGATGTAGAACCAGGATACAGCGGTATTTTTGCTATTTCTGAAATCGAAGCAGCAATGCGTGATACCCGTACTCGCAAAACCAAAACTGTCTGTACTTTCTGCGGAGTTGGTTGTTCATTTGAAGTATGGACCAAAGGTCGTGAGATTCTTAAAGTACAGCCTTCTCATGATGCACCGGTAAATGCTATTTCTACTTGTGTTAAAGGTAAATTTGGTTGGGACTTCGTTAACAGTGATCAACGTTTGACCACTCCATTGATCCGTCGTAATGGTGAATTTGTAGAAGCGACATGGGATGAAGCACTGGATCTTGTAGCTGAAAAAATGTCAGCAATTCGCAAAGAACATGGTAGTGACAAATTAGGATTTATTTCTTCTTCCAAAATTACAAATGAAGAAAACTATGTAATTCAGAAATTGGCGCGTCAAGTATTTGAAACGAACAATGTCGATAACTGTTCTCGTTATTGCCAATCTCCTGCTTCCGATGGTCTGATGTCTACTGTAGGTATCGGTGGAGATGCAGGTACGATCAAAGATATCGCCGCTGCTGGTCTGGTTATTCTAATCGGCTGTTCACCGGCTGAAGGTCATCCTGTACTGGCAACTCGTATCAAACGTGCGCACAAATTGCATGGTCAACAATTAGTTGTCGCTGATCTACGTAAACATGAAATGGCTGAACGTGCAGATCTATTTATTCGTCCACAACAAGGAACAGACTTTGTCTGGATTACAGCGATTATGAACTACATGGTTGAACAAGGCTGGCATGCAGCAGACTTTATCCAGCAACATGTTAACCAATTTGATGAATATCTCAAAGCATCGGAACCTTATACACTGGCTTATGCAGAAGAAGTGACCGGAATAGCTCAAGCTGAATTAATTCGAATTGCTGAAATGATTCGTGATGCAGACGGTACTGTTATTTGTTGGGGTATGGGCGTTACGCAAAATATCGCTGGATCGCATACATCGGCAGCCATCTCTAACTTGCTATTAGCAACAGGTAACTATATGCGTCCAGGTGCAGGAGCATATCCACTTCGTGGTCATAACAACGTACAGGGTGCTTGTGATATGGGAACTTTGCCACCGTGGTTGCCAGGTTACCAACATGTCTCTAATGATGAAGCACGTGCTAAATTTGAAAAAGCTTATGGCGTATCGATCTCTTCTGCTCCTGGTAAAGATAATATTGCTATGGTTGATGATATTGCGCGCGGAGAACTTAAAGCGATGTATCTTGTAGGAGAAGATATGGCATGGGTCGATTCCAATGTGAATCATGTACATGAAATGCTAGCTCAACTTGAATTTTTTGTTGTTCAAGATGTATTTTTGTCCAAAACGGCTCAATTCGCAGATGTTGTGTTACCTGCTGCTCCATCACTTGAAAAAGACGGTACGTTCTCAAATACGGAGCGTCGTGTACAACGTCTATATCAAGTGCTTGAGCCTTTGGGCGATTCCAAGCCAGACTGGTGGATTACAACCCAACTTGCCAAACGTTTAGGATTCGATTGGGGTTATACTCATCCTTCTCAAATTTTTGATGAAATGGCAAGTCTGACTCCTTTCTTCTCTGGTTGTAATTACGATGTATTGGAAGGTTGGGGAAGCTTCTTATGGGGTTCAAGCACAGGCGAAAGTACACCTTTGCTTTACACCGATGGTTTCCATTTCCCGGATAAAAAAGCTCGTTTTTCTCTCGTACAATATGTTCCTGCGGCAGAGTTTCCGGCTGAATTTGATCTAGTGCTCAATAATGGACGTTTACTTGAACATTTCCATGAAGGCAATATGACGAACAAATCTAACGGAATTAATCGTAAATTGCCAGAAGTGTTTGTTGAAGTCTCTCCTGAGCTTGCCTTAGAACGCGGCGTTGAAGATGGTACGCTCGTTCGTCTGGAGTCTCCATATGGAGCGATTAAATTAAGAGCAGTCGTCACTGATCGGGTACGTGGTAATGAAATCTATGTACCGATGCACTCTACTAGTCACGAAACAGCGGTCAATCTGTTAACCGGTTCTGCTGTTGATGTACGTACACATACACCTGCTTACAAGCAAGCTAAAGTACGTATGATGGTCTTAAATGTTAAAGGGATTAATCCTTTACCTTCCTCTAATCCTCGTAACAAAAAACGCCATCCGCAAAATGGTGTTGAGGTGCAGCGCAAATGGAATCGTGATGATTATGTTTCTTTAGTGGATATGTAGGTGGGAGGGTTGATGGCGCTTCGTGAGTGAATTGTTCTTGTCGTCGCTGTTGTAACAGAATCCCTTGATTTACCGCTGGGCGGTAGGGATTCTATTACAAAGGCGAGCGCTTCGCTCTTTCAGAACAATCTCACTCCCTTCGCTGGTGCAACTTGGGGTTGTGGAGCAGGGTAAGGCATAGAACCTTTAAAGAGTTTAATCCTTTTAGTGAGTTGAATAAAGTAGTTGGTTTTATAGGGCTTGGCTTTATAAGGATTGGGTTTTACTTTTATTTGCTTTTCATTTTATTTGTTCTTTGTTTTATTGTTGGGCTTGGTGTTTGTGGTTTGGATGTTTGATGGTGAATTTATATGTTTTGAGTGGGAGAAAGGAGAATGAATATATGGCGACTCCGATTACTACGATTCGGAAGCGGGTGCTGACGGAAGAGGAACAGCAGCAACAGACGATTGATGAATTGAAAAAGGAATTAGCTGAATCTAATGCGGCTCTAGCACGTTCGATGTCGATTTTGCGGGAGTTGAATGATAGTGGGATTTTGGAAGCGGCTGAATCTATGCTCAAAGCAAAAGCACATATTGCAGAGATTGCGCTCGGGCAAGTATCACGTAAAGAAATCACTAATCTAATTAACAATGGAATGGCGGCAGCGGGTGCGTTAACTGCGGTTGATCCTGCGCAGACTACCCAGTTAATGAACAGTGTTACCAAAGGATTAGAAGAAGCAGGCAAAGACGATAATACAAAAATAGGTGTATTTTCGCTGATGAAAGCTTTGAAAGATCCTGATATCAATCGAGCGATCCGATTCGGTATGCGATTTATGAAAGGACTTGGTCAAGGATTGAAAGAAAAAAATCCTACTGATCATTCCTAATATATAGCATTAACTATAGCAGACAGTACAAAGTTTATTGACTTTGTACTGTTTTTTTATATCCAAGTAGTCCTATCATATCTATCCAATCATACCTATAAAGTGGCCTTTAAAAACTTGACAATCGGTTGTTAATCGTTTATTTATAATAGTGATTGCTACTTTATTACTCAGGAGGGATATTTAATGAACAAAAAGGTTGGTTTGGGGATTCTGGCAGCTACATTGACATTTGGAATAGGGACAGGTGCTCTGGCGGCGACAGGATTAGAACCTATCAAAGCTTATTTGAACAGTACAATTTCTCTGAAAATGAATGGTACTACAGTTACTGCTAAAGATGCGAATGGCAAAGCTGTTCTCCCTATTACTTATAACGGTACAACTTACTTACCTGTACGTGCAGTCGGCACTCTAATGGGAACTTCTATTACGTATGACAGTGCTTCTTCTTCTGTTATTATCGGAGGTTCAGGTAACACAGGATCGCCTACAACTCCTGTAGAAACAAGCTCACAATCTTTAAGTACATTAGGCACCAAAGTATTAGGTTCCTCAGACTGGCATACCAAAGATCCAAGTAATACTGTGTACAAAGATAAAGATTACAAAGACGTTTTCCTATATACAGGCGAAAATAACCAGAGTAAAAGCTTTCAGATTATGACTGACAATAAATATTCCAAACTACATCTAGAACTAGCAGCACTTAGCGGTAACCAAAAAATTGTGATTACGAATCAGGATAATACAACACTCAAAACGTTATCTGTTAATCCTGACAATGGCATGGTTAGTGCTGACGTAGATATTGCTAATACCAAAGCTATTTATGTTGACATTAAAGATGCTGATAATGATTCTAAACTATTTGTGCCTTTAACAACTTCTTCTTTAAGTAAATAATCAATAGATTATGTCATTTGCAAAAGAACGAGAGAATAGTGTTAACGATAGATAGAGTATTCGTTGACTTATGATCTCGTTCTTTTCTATATACATCTACTCTTTAGTGATCTGCGCAAATTAGTTAAATAGTGAATCCTCTGGCTTTGAATATGATTCTATAGATTGACTCTCCTGCAAATGAAGTATTAATTCATTTCCCATCTCTACTACCATTTCGATCACTTGATTAATCTCTTCCCCACTGATCTGATCAATATGAACTCCTCCACAGATCACAAAATTCCCACGCCATTGTTTACGTAAGTGAATAGCGATTTCTTCTGTAAAATAAAATTCTTGATGTTGCTGAAATTGGATCGTTTGTAGTGGTTGGCTCGGAGTGCCTGCGGTAATGGTGCCTACATGAGGACGATCTCCTCCACTGATCAATATCACGATATCGTCTGTACCCATATAATAAACATCCATTTGAATCTGGATTCTTCCTCTACTTTTATGTATATAAATCATAATCTCTCCTCGCTTTCTTTAATTATTAAAAGCGACCAGATCTAATGACACAATGAACTTTATAACAATGATATGTATTATCTTTCTGCCAACCCAAACAAAAAAAGCCAACGCTCGGGGGAACGTTAGCTTTTTTATATATAAACTACTCCATAAGCATTTGGCAGATACTTAAGGGTAGATAATATTTAGGCCGATCAGATGGCAGTTGATCGAGAATGTCTAAATTCTTATTTTTGAGGAATAGTCAATTGGTATCCAGCAGGTAGAAGGTTGTTGGCAGCAACCAATTCGTCTACAGTTACACCATATTGAGCAGCGATTTCAGTAAGGCTAGCACCTTGTGGAAGAACTACAGTGATTTTGTTGTTTGTTACTGGCTCAGTTGTTTTTGTAGGCTCAGTAGTTGTGTTGTCTGTTGGTGTAGTAGGTTCAGTTGTTTCGTTAGCAGTTCCGAACATAGAGTTGATTTGTGCACTTACAGAATCTACATAAGCTTGGTTGTTAGCACGTTGTTCTGCTTTGTCTTTGTTTTTCTCGTGGTTGCTTTGATCGTTAGAAGCTGCAGATACTTGGTTAGCTCCGATTGGTGCTACAACTGCTACTGCTCCAAGACCTAGTGCTAAAGTAGTTGACAATAAAACTTTTTGAAATTTGGTATTCATGATTAATTTCTCCTTTGGGATGTTAGCTGTTTTTTGGTAACTAATTTTCTCTTAGTAACCTTATGAATTAATAATAACATTAATTAAAGAATATTGCAATACTATTTAAAAATATTTTATTATATTTTGTGCAATTATTCTTCGATATTATTTATTAACCAACCTATCTAAATTTTAAACAGCTCTTTCCTACTATTTTCGTACTATTTTTACTTTCCAATAACGCTTCTATCTATTCTTAATCGAAGCTTTACTTGGTGATACGGTGTACTCATTCGCAAAAAATGCTACAATACGAAAGATGATGTAAAAAGTGAAAGCGAGGAATCCTCTCTATGATTATTAAACCTAGAACACGTGGTTTTATTTGCACGACAGCTCACCCTGTCGGCTGTGCACGTCAAGTTCAAGAACAAATTGAATATGTACAATCTCAACCTAAAATTAGCGGACCACGCAATGTACTTGTGATCGGTGCTTCTACTGGATACGGATTGGCTTCTCGCATTGTAGCAGCATTCGGTGCAGGTGCTAATACGATTGGTGTTTATCGTGATGGTGGTTCTGTCAAAGGACGTACTGCTTCTGCTGGTTGGTATAACTCAGCAGCTTTTGAACAAGAAGCTCAAAAAGCAGGTCTCAAATCTTGCAGTGTGATTGGCGATGCTTTTACCAATGAAATCAAAGCCAAAACGATTGAAGCGATTCGCAAAGAATTCGGTCAAGTCGATACTGTCATCTATAGTGTAGCGGCTCCACGTCGCACAGACCCAGCAACAGGTGAAACATTCAGTTCTGTTCTTAAACCTATCGGTGCTGAATATACGAACAAAACGGTTAACTTCCATAATGGCGAAGTGACTCCAATCACGATCGAACCTGCTTCTGAACAAGAAGTACAAGATACCGTCAAAGTTATGGGCGGTGAAGATTGGAAATTGTGGATGGATCAATTACACGAAGCAGGTGTATTAACTGAAGATGTAACCACAGTGGCTTACTCTTATATCGGTTCTGAAATTACACAAGCGATCTATCGTCAAGGTTCGATCGGTCAAGCGAAAGATGATCTAGAACGTACTGCTCAACAAATGAATGATCAATTGAGTGCTACAGGCGGACGTGCTTTTGTCTCTGTAAGTAAAGGATTAGTGACTCAATCCAGTTCGGCGATTCCTGTTGTTCCTCTTTATATCTCAGCATTGTACAAAGTCATGAAAGAAAAAGGTATTCATGAAGGTTGTATCGAGCAAATGTATCGTCTATTTGCAGATCGCTTGTATACAGAAGGCCCTGCTCCTGTCGATGAGAAAAATCGGATTCGTATTGATGACTGGGAGTTGCGCGAAGACGTGCAAGCAGAAGTTGCTGAAATCTGGGATAACTTAACATCAGAAAATATTTATGAATTGACTGATCTGGAAGGATATCGTCGTGAATTTTTCCAATTGTTTGGTTTTGAGACCGATCATGTTGATTATGAAGCTGATGTAGAACCCGATGTAAAAGTTCCTAATATTTATTCAGAATAAGCTTGTCATACCAAAAAGCACATGCCTATCTCATATAGGATGTGCTTTTTGTGTATAACTATAGTATAAGGATCAAAATGATCTACATCTCTTCTATCCCTCATCGCGTAGCTCCAAATATATGTTGTAGATCAGCAGACTCCGATTGTAGTGATAGTACTAATTGGGATGGATCTTCAGGCAAATAGACAACACGAATAATCTGTCCTTGTTGAACTTGAGCTAAACTGCTTTTAAAAATTTCTTTTTGCACATTTACAGTTAATGTCTCTCCTGATGGTTGAGTCATACTAAGTGTAAGTTGAAGACTTATTTTATGTGCGTCGATATCTTCTAAAGGTACAACATCGATTATTTTAGCGTACGCTTGTTGACCCTGTGTAGCGATATTCATCATTTCTGGTGATACGCCTTGTTTGATCATTTGCTCATTTAATAATTGCTGTGCTTCTGCTTGCGAGACCTGCCCTTTCCAATCGATTCCTACTTTAGATGGATCTTTAGGAGAAACGAGTAATGGAATCAGTGCACCTGGTTGAAATTGAGCCAACGATGTAAGCGGCACTACAGCTCGCAATTCAGCAGGATATGAATCTTCACCCTGACAGGTCACAATCACTTTACACTGAATCTGCGGTTGCTCATTGATATAAGTACCTGTTTGTTGAATAGACTCAATAAGACCCACTGCGGACTTGCCAGATTTGACAGTTTTGAGACTGAATACTGTAGAAAGAATCGTGGGTATAAAAATAAGCGCAATTCCAATATAAAGCAAAGGATGATACCACGGTTGATCTATGACTTCTAGCACATCGCCCCCTGTTATATTCAAGTACATCGGTAGTCCCCATACAAGCAATATACATAGTATACCTATTGTTAGCAGAATTTTTTTCATTATTATGGCTCCTTATTTGTTCAAATGGTTGTTTGTTTGGGTGTTAATTATGAAGAAGATATGATTCCCATATAAATAAAATTAGCAGGTGAAGATGGATGAATGCCTAATCCTATATGATCACCCGGACGTGGAATATGCATTTTAGATACCATTGTTTCTAATGTTTTCTGATATCGGGTTCCATTGTTCTCAGTCACATCTAAGACCAGAATAATAATAGGATCAAAATTTACTAACTTGCCTGTATCTTTTACAGAGATAACCTGTGCGGTAGCAGTGATCGGAATTTGTCCACTTGCAGAGGATTGGGCTTGGCGTGCCATCTCTAGGCTAGCATTTATCTGATCTCGCTGTTCTTTAGGAACTATACTTTTCATAAATAATCCGCTTAATCCTTTGTTCATAGCTTGATCTGCTTGCTCCATATGATCTTGCTCTTTTTTATTTCGTTTAAAAAATCCCATAAGTGTATGCTCCTTCTGTTCAGGTATATTGTGGTTCTGCTTTTATTATATAAATGCTTTTGGCACACAACAATAGATACAGGCACATACAAAAAAAGCAGACAAATCGTCTGCTTAATCTATCTTTTCTATCAAAATAGGGTTCGTTTCAGTAAATATTCGCAAACAATACGTACAAATCTTTGCTTGAATTCTTTTTCACACTTAGATATTTGTAAATTAATCAATATTTTTATCTAAATGATATAGATATATGAGCCAATAATATTAATAAGTACGTAACAAATAGACTAATTTTCGATAATACTGAGCAGCTTCTTTGTATCGTCGCTGATCTTCTGATACAACTGCTAAAGCTTCATATAATATACTGAGTCGGGTAGATTGATGGATTGATTCAAAGTAAGGCAAACACACCAAAGCTTTTTCAATAAACAGTTCCGACTGTCCTTGAGACAAAGCTATCTGACTTTCATAAAATGTAACAGCCATCTGCTGATCCTGATGAAGAGTGAGCGTATTCAATTGTTCGATATGATTTATTACGGATGCCCAACCTTTGGTCGCAAGTGCTATCTCACAACGATAAATAAGTAACACAGGCAACATATTTTGCTTTGTTTCTTCAGACTGATGATCCACAATCGTTTCAAATCGTAGAATCTCTGCTTCTGCCTGTTCTAGTTGCTCTGTCATGGTTAACATCATAATCCGATTATTCATAATCATACTTAACATATCACTTTGATGTTCTGCATAGACGAGATGAGCTTCTGCCATAGAGAGGGCAGTTAGCGATTCTTGTATAAATTTCATCGAAAAGCAGTAACCACTATAGATGATATAGAGACCAGATAATCGGTGAAACCATCGCTGTTCATACACTTGCTTCATAATTTGTTCAAAGGTTTTTTTGGCTTCTTCAAACTGCTTGGTATGTACATATGCTTCCATCCGAATATGTTGTGCTGTAAGCCATGTTTCACTACCGGTCTGAAGCAATGCAATCCAACGTTCTACTTGATGCAGAACATCGTAATATTGATGCTTGGAGCGGAAATGTTGAATTTTATAAAATAACAACGCTTTGAGTAATGGAATAGGCAACAGAATATCGTCAGGTCGTCCAAATTTATCCAGATAAAAATTCAAATACGATTGATGCAAATAGTCGTACGCATCATGATCATTCAATTGTTGAAAATAGGTCGCTTTCATCAAAGCCGTTGTTAATTCTATCGTTAAAGTATTATCACGATCAGGCAGATCATTTACTTCTTGCTCAGGAATACTAGAAGCTTGCATCGATAATCGTTCAAAAATCTGTTCAGCACGTTGTAATGTCTCCAGATCATCAGCTGCTGTACGTTCCAAATACACCTTACTCACACCCAGACGTTCAGCAATCTGCTCTGCCAAATCTTCTGGTAGTGGATAACGTTCTGCTAAAATATTGGCAAAATGAGCTTGAGTGACTAATCCTTCTACCAAGTCTTTACGAGTAATATCCTTTTTTTTGCACAAATAATCAATACGTTCTTTTAGCATAATATAACCTCCTTGAACGATTGTTGTAGACATGGATCTACTGCTCATTGTAATCAAAAACAACCTGACGGTCATCTATTTTGTTGGTTTATGCACAGAATAAATGATCATCAGGTTGTGAGAGATTGATTATATTTTGAAGCGACTTACTAATGCTTGTAAATCTTCGGCAAGGCTTGTTAAAGCGACAGCAGAATGTAAAACTTCTTCACTAGAAGCTAATTGCTGTTCGGTTGCCGCTGCAATTTCCTGTGTGCTATCTGATATTTCTTGCGTGCCTTTAGTCATCGTTTGCATAGAATCGGCAGAGTTTGCAAACGAATCGTTAACATGTGAAGCATTGGAAGCAATACTTTCAGTTTTGGTAGAAATTTCTTCAACAGCACGTAAAATATCATGGAATTGCTGTACTGTTGCTTTGGTCATTTGATTACCTGTTGCCACATCTGTTTGAACAGTTTGAATAGCAGACATCGTAGATTGAGTTTCTAACTGAATATGACTAACCAGTTCTTTGATCTGTTTACCTGCATTAGCTGATTGTTCTGCTAATTTTCTAACTTCTTCTGCAACGACTGCGAATCCACGTCCATGTTCTCCAGAACGAGCTGCTTCTATAGAAGCATTTAAAGCAAGCAAGTTCGTTTGAGAAGAAATTTCATTGATTAGGGTAGTAA
Source organism: Paenibacillus sp. KACC 21273 (assembly GCF_028736095.1). Lineage (NCBI taxonomy): Bacteria > Bacillati > Bacillota > Bacilli > Caryophanales > Paenibacillaceae > Paenibacillus > Paenibacillus sp. KACC 21273. The sequence continues at coordinate 1,433,113 of NZ_CP117876.1, read as the reverse complement.
CTGTATCTATCTTAGTGGCATGTCCTGCCAGTACGCTAACACTTTGATCTGCACGAGACACTGAACTTTGGATAGACGTCATTTGCTCGCCTACACGTTCTATAGACTCTGTTCCTTTTTCAGACTGCTGTTTCATCAATTGAGAGAAGTTCACCATCTGAGCTGTATTATCTGAAATTTCAGACAATTTGTGGAATGAATTTTGTAACGATGTAGATTGATACCCTAGTTGTTTGGCTTGTCCACCTGTCTGATCTGCAATCACTTGCATCGATTCAGCAACCTGTTGAGAGGTAGACTTGGATTGCTCTGCACTGGCTGAGAACTCTTCTGCTGAAGCTGCAACCATATCAGATGATACCCCGATCTGGCTAACAATCGAATGTAATGTAGCTACAAAAAGATTAAAACTAGAAGCCAATGTACCAAATTCATCTTTTTGCTTCAAATCAATCGTTTGAGTCAAGTCTGCTTCACCTTGAGCAATCTCTAACATTTGACGATTTAATAGATGCAACGGTTTGAGAATAGCACGTAATAAAAGAATACCTAGAATAATGCCTATTACAGACGAAACGATAATGACAACGACAATAACGACTTTACTGATATGTGCTTGTGCTTCGTTTTGCGCTTGTAATTGAGCTACTTCTTGATCCAGTTTGGTAATCACATCATTGACTACTGGTGTTAATGCTGTTTTGCGTAGTGTACGTTCTTCGCCGAAATGATATTGACTTGCAGCGGTAGGATTTTCACTTTGTAATTTGACAACATTAGCATTTAAATCTACGACTTTAGCAAAAGTGGTACTGATGTTTTGCAAAGACGTTTTGTAAGGTGCGCCTGCGGATGATTGTTGTAACAACTGTAATATATTATTAATTTCAGTGATCTTTTTCTGCATCTCAGGTACGTATTCTTGTTCACCTGTAAGTAAGTAACCACGTTCATCATTTGAAAGTCCTGCTAATCTAAAATCGATTTGTTTCATATTTTTTTGCATTTCCATTTTCGATTGCAATAGAGCACTTTGTTCAATCGTATTAGAGATGGTGACATAAGATAATATCCCGCTCCCTAAAATAGTAAAAATCAATAAACTGATGGTGGTGATTAATCGTGTTCTGACTGTCATGGTGTATCTGCCTCCGGTATATTCTTATATAAAAATATTAGTTAATAAGACCTAATAATATTATCGAATTTTGTCGTATTATGTATTAGCTTTTTCCGAAAATTTTACACTGCGTTAACAAATCAAAAAAACTTTATCTCTGGTATGATAAAGTTTCGTGTTTATTTTATATTTTTTTCTGTATTGCGGTTATTCTTCATACAAATATAAGTAAATCTGACATGCCATTCGTACGTTAAACCACTCATCTCCATGATCAAAAGAATAACCTAATAATTCTTGAATCCGTCCAAGACGATAATACAGCGTATTATGATGAATATTTAACGATTGAGTAGTATTTTTAAGATTACGGTCATATTTTACAAATGAGACTAACGTGATCATTAGATTGGCTTTTTTTTGCTGATCATATTGAATAATTGGTTCTAATACATCATTCAAATACTCTTCTAACTCTTCACGCGATTGTTGCATAAAAAAGCGAATCACACCTAGATCGCCAAAATAAATCAATCGCTGTTGATTGCCTTCTTTGAGCAATAACTGCATACATTGTTCTGCATCTTTGTAAGACCGGCTCACTTTATCTAACCCTTGATACATTCTACCGATACCTGATGACAATTGACGATCTCGGCGAAGCTCTCGTAACAATAATTGAAATTGGGATTGACGTTCTTCTTTATTTAGATGTCCTGCAATATTAACAATAATAATCGTATGATGATGCCGTTCAACCAATAGATAATGGATATGTAGCTGACTCATAATAGATTCAAACGAATGTCTCGCAGTCACTGACAGAGATTGCATTAACATCACTGCATAATGATCTTCCTGTTCAAATCCAAGTACACGCGCTTGTTCTTGTAAAGACATATTCATTTCACCAGATAGAATACTTTCGAAAAAAACATCTTTGGCACGCATCTGAGATTGTTGAATAGCTTCTTTTTTCACCCAATCTAGCGCAAGCACAGTAGCGCTGTATTCAAAAATCATTTTATTGGTACTCATAACTTCTTGACTTCCTGTCCATGCACACAAATAACCGAGCAACCGATCAGTGCCAACAATCGGAGTAACAATAATAGATTGAGAATTATCTTCTTCCAGTACAATTCGTTGCCACTTTTTGCTACGTTGTACCCACTGCATCGCAGGATGTTGCAGAAATTGATCGGGTAAATGAGGTGTCACTTCAGCAGGTAAATAATCAATCGGTGTGAGTAATAGATCAAATACAGCGATAGGCATTTTGACATTGCGATATAAAGCAGACAAAATTTCAGGCGTTCCATATCCTTTGGCCGCTAAGTTGTTAATCTGATTATGAAAATCCATTGTAATTTGCAAACGTTCATGTTCTTGACGTAAAGCATCGTGAGTCAAAAATAATTCATGATTCTGCTCTTGCACCTGTCGAAATAAACGATGATGTTCAATCGCTATCGTTGCCAGATCACAATAGATTTGTAACGTTTGAAGATCATGTTCGGTCAAAGCTTGTGAATCAGTAAAATTATCAAGCGTTATTACTCCTATACAACGATTATCAGATAATAAAGGTACTGAAATGCAACAGCAAGGAGTTTCCCCTTGAGTAGATGATTCTACATAATATTTGTAATTAAAAGCGCTCATATTATCCATAGCGCTTTGTAGCTCAGAAAGATTGTTGATTCGAATAGGCATACGTTCTGCAAAAACTTTGCCTGATATCCCTTCACCTGAAGACAATCGAGTCATCGTCATCACTGCCGGAAGATAGCCGACTGTAGCTTGAATAATCAACTTATTAATTAACGGATCATGCAAAAATAAAAATCCTGCTCCTGCGGCTGGAATACTATCTATCGCTGTCTGCAAAATCAGTTGAAGCATCTGTTCTTCATGAACAGGAGACATAATCGTCTTCATGAAGCGCATCAGAGAATGAATCGGTGGATGCTCCATCGGTTACGCCTCCTTTAAGTTCATTTTGTGCTATAGATTACAAGTAATTGTTGTGTATCTATGCGGGTGATCCAGACTGTTCAAATGTAATCTGTCCACCTGCAATTGTGAATGCCACTTCGCCGGAATCCGTTAATGGATGTGTATTCCACATCACGATATCTGCATCTTTGCCTACTTGTAATGAACCTGTAGAATCTGCTAGATGCAAATGACGAGCAGCTTGAATCGTCAACGCTTCCCATGCCGCATCTAGTGGTAATCCTGCTTGAATAGCCATTTTGGCTGACGTTGGCAAATATTGAATAGGTAATACAGGATGATCAGTTGTGATCGATATTGGCACTCCGGCTTGGTACAAAGCAGGATACGTTTCCCACGAAAGGTTACGCAATTCTACTTTACTACGTGCAGATAACGTAGGCCCTATACTGCAATAGCGACCAGATGCTGCTAATTCTTTGGCAATTTTGATCCCATCTGTTGTATGTTCAATCGTAAGATCTAATCCAAATTCATCTCCTAATCGCAGTGCTGTAGCGATATCATCGGCACGATGTGCATGAAAGCGAACAGGGATTTTCTTTTCTAATGCAAGCGCTAAAGCTTCCATACGTAAATTACGTGGTGATGTTGGTATCGATTGTTCTGTCTCTATCGATTGCCGCTCTGCTAAGTAATGTTGAGCCTGTACTAATTGTTCACGAATAATACCAGCTATCCCCATACGAGTCAATGGGGCTCGTCCACTCGCTACGCCATGATATTTTTTAGGGTTTTCGCCTAATGCCATTTTAAGACCGGACGGATGTAGTACTAACATCTGCTCTACGGTTGAGCCTGGAAGTACTTTGAGACAACACATTAACCCTCCAATCACATTAGCACTACCCGGTAACACTTGAACGGTAGTCACCCCTGTTCTAGCGGCATCGACAAACCCATCATCATAAGGATTGATTCCATCTAAGGCGCGTAGATGAGGAGTCACCGCTTCAGATGTTTCATTGTAATCTGCACCTTCCCACCCGATACCTTGTTCATCTATACCGATATGAGTATGAGGATCGATCAACCCGGGCGAGACTAAGCGATGGTGTGCATCAATAATTCGAGTATTGGATAAATTGCTCACTTGTTGTTTGTACCATTCCCATTCAGTTGTATCGCCTAAACCTGCAATTTTATCATCTACGATATGAATCCAACCTTCATTTATCGTTGTTCCCTCCATCGTTAACAAAGTTGCATTGGTAATCAGGATCGAGGATGTGTTCAAAAGAGATGGTGTAGTAAAAGAAGGATCATGTTCTAGAAAATAACTCATCGACTCAACCTTTCTTTTCGAGTGGAATGCCTTTCATAACGGTGTCCACCCAGTCGTAGTATTGTTCAATTAGTACTGACCGATTGCTGTAATAAATTCTTTCTAATTCAAGAATAGGTTCAGGATGATCATCTACACGAAAATCGACATAAGGGAAACCAGGCGTAGCCGCTACTTTGAGCACAGATGCTTGCTTGCCACGACGATCTCCACCAGCATCTGAACCTGCTTTGAGAGCAGCAAGTAGACGCTCTGCTAGTTCAATATCTGTATTTTGTTCAAAAGCTTGCTTCATAGCAGGCAAAACATCTTCATTTGCAAGCAGATTGCCAGATAGACAAAATTGATCACCGATCAAGTGCCCTTTGACATCATCATTCTCACTACCTGTAAAAGCAGCACAATGACCAAACCGATCCATCACAGCAACCTGTCTCAAATCCCGGCCTGGATCTTCCATGAGTAGATCATCTAACACTTTATTAGCGGTAAGCCCTTGTCGTAGCAATTCAATACCACGAGGCCCAAGTGCCGGATTCATCCACCCTTGCGTAGCTACCACACCATATTCAGGATCAACACAAGGAGAAAATGCGCCGACACCTGGAAATTTAGAAGCCGCCGCCGCGCCAAACCGCTTCGTTTGGGGACAACGGGCAATAATAGCAAAAGTATTACATTTAAAATCAGCTAAAGGTCGATCTGTCGGATAAAAGATAGGCATCACACACCACTCCTTTCTTCTAAGATGATTTAATGTTTATTGGATTTGGGATCAAGAACATCTCGTAGACCATCCCCCAAAATATTAAAGCTTAATACAGCTATCGTAATCGCCAGACCCGGGAATACAGCAATCCACCAAGCAGATTCCATCCAGTCTTTGCCTTCATTCAGCATCGTTCCCCATGATGGGATATCTGGCTCTGCACCCAGTCCTAGAAAGCTAAGTGCTGCTTCTGCTAGAATAGCGAATGCAAAAGATAAAGTAATCTGTACAATAAGTGGAGCCATAATATTAGGCAATACATGTTTGAGCATAATTCGAATATGTCCTACACCGATTGAACGAGCGGCTTCGATATAAAGAGAGCTTTTGATCGACAATACAGCGCTACGAGCAATACGTGCAAATATCGGTGTATAGACAATGCCGATAGCGATCATCAGGTTTGTTATACTTGCGCCTAGAATCGCCATAATGGATAAAGCTAACAAAATATCAGGAATCGAAAATAGAACATCAGTAATACGTGAAATAATAGCATCGACCCATTTGCCAAAATAACCTGCAAGAATTCCCATCGTTGCTCCGATAAGTAAAGCAACCCCTACAGCAATAACACCTACTCGCAATGATATCCTTGCTCCATAAATAATGCGAGAAAGAATATCTCGTCCTAACTGATCTGTACCTAGCCAGTGATGAATACTAGGCTTGCCTAACATTTCGCTTCCCAGTGCATACGGATCGAATGGAGCTATCCAGCCTGCACCACATGCGATCAGTACAAAAAAACTAATACATAGGAGGCCCATCATGGCGAGTTTGTTTTTGCTAAAACGATACCAAATCTCTTTCATTCAGAGCTCCTCCTAATAACGAATTTTGGGATTTAAGATCGAATACAGAATATCAACAATCAGATTAATGACTACAAAACAAAAACCTACAAATAATATCGTTCCTTGCATCAATGCGTAATCTCGATTCGTAATCGCTTGAAGTGCTAATCGCCCAATTCCGGGTAACGAAAAGATTTGCTCAATAACGACAGAGCCACCGATCAAATAACCAATCTGGATACCGAGTACTGTAATGATCGGAATCATCGCATTTTTGAGTGCATGTCTTATTAAGATTCGCAAAGGTGACATTCCTTTGGCACGAGCCATTTTCATATAATCTTCACTCAATACTTCAAGCATAGTTGAACGTGTCATCCGCATAACTACAGCAGACACCGCTGCACCAAGCGCAATACCTGGCATCCACATATGATGTAAGTTTTCGAGTGGATTTTCCCAAAATGAGATATACCCGCTGGAAGGAGCCCAACCTAACTTCAATGCAAATAATAAAATAAAGATCGTTCCTAACCAAAATCCCGGAATTGAAATTCCTAATAGCCCTACAACAGTTGCCATATAATCCGGTAGTCGATTATGACGATAAGCTGCCCATATACCCAGTGGAATTCCTATAAGACTGGCAATCAATACACTGATCAATGTTAATTCCAGGGTGACGGGTAACCGTTCAATAATCGATTGCATTACCGAATCTCCGCTAAATGAAGAACGTCCTAGATCACCACGCAGTACATTGCCAATCCAGATCAGATATTGTACATAAAGAGGCTTATCAAGCCCATAATAAGCTTTCAGTTGTACTGCTTGTTCTTCACTATAACGTGTTCCCAATAGAGCAGTAACCGTATCTCCGGGCACTAACCGAATCATCAAAAAAGTAACGATAGAAATTCCGAATAACACAGGGATAGAAACCAGAATCCGCCGGACAATATACTTCAACATCTTATCCCTCCTTTAACCAAACAGGAACTGATAAGGACAAGCCTGTCAGTTCCTTTGTTCATTTCTAATATTTACAGTTCACACGATATACGCACATCTTTGGATAAATACATCATTGTGTTCTATATTGCGTTTTACTGGACTTTGGTTTGTTTTAAGAAAATAGAAGTTACTGTTGGTTCTACGATAAAGCCTGTAACATTATTACGATAAGCGGCTGCACGTTCATTCATATACAAGAATACCATCGGAGCTTCATCGGCTACTGTAGTCTCAATTTGCTTGTAAATGTCTTTACGTGCTGCTTCATCCGCAGTCGTGCGGCCTTTTTCAAGTAAAGCATCTACTTCTGGATTAGAGTAACCTTGTTGGTTATACGCTTCACCTGTATGGAATAGGTTATACGTATATTCGTCTGGATCAACAAATCCTTGCCAGCCGACTACTGCCATCTGGAAATCCCCTTTACCTAAAGCATCAAAAAAGACGCTAGATTCTTGAGATTCCACTTTGACTGTAATCCCTACTTCAGCTAATTGTTGCTTAATCACTTGCGCGGCTTGTACCTGATAATCATATTCAGAACCAACTTTAAGTGTAAGCGAAATAGCTGGACTTCCTGCGGCTTGTAATAATTGTTTGGCTTTTTCTACATTCCGCTGAGCATATGGATGAATATCAGGGTATGCCCAATGATTTGGAGGAATATTTCCACCATCAAGCACAGTCGCTTTACCCAACTTCACCAGTTGATTGATCTGATTGCGATCTACCGCATTGGCAATCGCTTGCCGAACACGAACATCACGTAGTGCAGGATCTTTAACATTCAGACCAATATATTCCCAGAAAGTACCCGGTTCTGACTTCAAAGTTATTCCTTCTACATTTTCTAATACTTTATTTTCTTTTTCTGTCGTCTCCAAAATCAGATCAATCTCATTATTACGAAGAGCGGTTGTACGAGCAGTTGCATCTGCAATAGGCTTGAAATCCACCTCGTCCAAATAAGGTAACCCTTTTTCATAATAATCAGGATTTTTTTTCAATGTTAACTGTTGATCTTTTTCCCATTTAACCAATTCGAAAGGCCCTGTTCCTGCATCCACATTATCCAGACTATTGTTGTTTGCTTTTACAATATCGCTATCTACAATGCCATTCATCGGGTTCGCTAGGTAAGTAAGAAAAGGAGCCATCGGCTGTTTTAAATAAAATACAACTGTATATGGATCTGTTGCATCTATACTTTTGACAGCGGTAAATTGATTCGCTCGTACTCCTTTATCAATAATTCGTTCTATGGAATATTTCACATCGGCTGAAGTCATTTCTTTACCAGAACCATGAAACTTCACTCCTTGATGTAGATTAAATGTGTAAGTAAGTAGATCATCCGAAATCGTATACGATTCAGCAAGTCCCGGTTCAATTTCACCGTATTTGCCATTGTATTGCATTAATGTACTATACATATTTTCGATATAATGCATTGAACCTGCATCTGTAGCGGTATGAGGATCAAGCGTTTTGCCATCAGATTGTACTGCTACTCTAATCACATTTGATGCTGTAGATTGACCAGTTGTTGTTGAAGAGGTTGTGGTTTGTGTTGTATTTGGAGCTGAACTAGAACAAGCTGTCAACATAATTAACATTGTAATCAAAATTCCGCCTGTTATCTTTCTCAATATACTCACCTCATCTATAAATTGTTATATTTGATGTTTTTCATGTTAACAATGTTTACTTTTTAAACATACGTTAAATCTACCAAAATCGAAGAGCACTAATTGGTATAATTCCCAAACAAACTATTGACCATTGTCCAAATAATTCGGTTCAACTACTAAAACCTATGTATTTTTATCCAATATCAGCTGTTGAATAAGTGCTACAATTAAAGAAATAACGATTTTTGTCTATAATCGTTTGTCAGCTAAGTTATCATAAACATAAACTACGTATATAGTTTCTTATAAATAGGCACTTTCGATATTTTGTAACTTTTAATTGTACTTTTAGCAGAGTATTTACGTTATATTTGAATTATTAAAATTGTAATAAAGGAGATTGTACTTATTATGATCAAAAATGCTCTAAGTATGTTACGTGTGATTGGTAACGTGGAAGCGGTATCTTATCTTGCGCTAGTGCTGATTGCGATGCCTCTTAAATATTTTGCGGATATGCCTCTTGCAGTAACTTATGTAGGAATGATTCACGGGGTATTATTTGTAGCTTATGTAGCAGCGATTGGATTGACTTTGATTTTGCGTAAAATATCATTCAAACAAGCTGTATTGGGATTAATCGCTTCTGTTCTTCCGTTTGGACCATTTGTATTTGATCGTTACTTGCATCGCCAACATCAACGTGATGCGGTAGAACAGACTCAAATTTCTTAATTATTGACAGATCATCAGGAGTTAATATACATAAAAAGAGATAGATTAGCTTTATTGTGGCAAAGACAATTCTTTTGAGAGAATTGTCTTTTTTGTATAGTATTGTATATAGAAGATTAATAAACTTAAATACAAAGATAACGATTTGCACAAAGGAGACATGTATAATGCAACTGGAGCAAGAACATCAAGACTCTGCATTAAGACGCTTTCTTTCACCTGTACGTCAGTCTAAAGCATTTACATATCTCTGGTTAGGTCAGTTGATAGCCATGTTAGGTAGTTCGGTTACTATGATTATTTTGCCGATTCTAGTCTACAGTTTAACCGGTTCTTCTACTATTATGGGGCTTGCGATGACGATCTATATGTTGCCGATCGTCATTATTTTACCGATATCCGGTTGGATTGTAGATCATACTGATCGTGTACGCTTGATTTTACTGACCAATAGCGTCCGGTTTGTTTTGATGCTGAGTGGAGCAATATTGATTTTTACAGATCATCTGTCTTTACCTGTATTGTATGTAGGACTTGCTCTATATGGATTGATGGAAGGAATATTCCAACCTGCGTATTCTGCGTTGCGTGCTGAAATATTTACACCTGATATTCGAAATGCGGCGAATGCTCTTACTCAAGTCAGTATTCAATTTGTACGTTTATTAGGCCCGACTTTGGGAGGAATCCTTGTTACAGTAGCTTCTCCGGGAAGTGGATTCGCACTCGATTCCCTTACATATTTGTTCTCATTACTTTGCTTTACATTACTTAGTAAGCACTTTATATCCGCACGTCAGCAACAACAGGCAAATCAACAGACTGTTGCCAATGCAGACCCTACTAATTCTCTATCTGTAACTACCAAAACATCAGTCTGGCAAGAGTTTACCGCCGGGTTTGTAATTCTGAAAAAACAACCCTGGTTGTGGATTACAATTGTTATTTTCTCATTACTGAATATCTGTTATGTCGGTATTACAAGCGTTCTGATTCCATGGCTTTTCAAAATTCATCATCAGTTAGATCCTGTTGTCTATGGACTGGCTATGACATCTGCTGGAGTGGGCGCTATTATCGGAGCAGTCTTATTTGGTAGTCGAAAGCACTGGCGCAAACGCGGTTGGATTGGTTATGGTGGAGCATTGTTAAGCGGAATCGCTTTATTTTTATTATCTGTGATTACATGGCCACCGGGTATGGTGATGATTATGGCTCTGGAAGGATTCGGTTTGATGATGTTTGCTCTAGTCTGGGAGACCAGTCTGCAAGAGTTAGTCCCTGTAGAAAGCTTTGGTCGCGTAGCTAGTCTGGATATGTTCGGTTCGTTCGCTTTTTTACCGATTGGATTTCTATTGATTGGTTGGTTAGCAGATCAGATTGGAGGCATAATAACGATTAGTTTATTTTCGGGGATTGGGATGTTACTGGTGATTATCGGGTTATGCGTACCTGCGATCAGACGATTCGACTAAAAGGCATAAAAAAGAAGCATCATCGTGTGTGATATGCTTCTTGTGTTTTACTTTTTGTAATCGTTCTTGTTTGGTAGAAGTTATACGAGTATGTTGTGAGATTGCCGCATAATCTTCGTTGGCTTTGCGACTATACTCTGGAATCCAACTGCCACTGCGTTTAGCTTTACGAATAGCTTTTTGAGTCTGTGTACGTGCCATAAAATCATTCACTCTCCTGAATATAAATAATATTGTTCTTTATGAGTATACCATATTTCTCCAAATAGAATAAATAGTTGAATAAGCGAATAATATGTTACTTATTATCACATATTATTCGCTTATTTTTGTTTAAAACTCAAAATTTGTCGTTCTGAATTGTGAAATATACAAAAAAGGATAAAATCTATAGTAACCTCTTTATTCAAATGTTATAAAATGCTACATAAGATAATTGCAGATTGATAACAACAACCCCTATCATATGATTACTTTTTTATGCAATGATCACGTATCGTAGCCAAGCATTTGAATATCAAGGAGGTTTATTATGAATTTTTTTAAATCGTTGTTTTTTCAAATTATTGTAGCTGTTGTGATCGGTATTGGTGTAGGAATAGCCTTTCCCAACTTCGGAGAGCAGTTACAACCGCTTGGAACTGGATTTATCAAACTAATCAAAATGTTAATTGCACCTTTAATCTTCTTCGTTGTGGTAGCCGGTATTGCCAAAGCAGGTGATCTCAAAGCAGTCGGTCGGATCGGTCTCAAAGCAATTCTATGGTTCGAGCTTGCTACAACCGTTGCATTAATGCTCGGTCTGGTAGCCGCTCGTGTGTTGCGTCCAGGAGATGGAATGAATATCAATGCCAGTACACTTGACCCTAATGCAGTGGCAGCCAAAACAGGCGGTGCAGAACTTCCACATACTGTTGATTTTATTCTTAATATTATTCCGACCAGTGCTGTCGATGCTTTTGCTCAAAATGCACTGCTACAAGTTCTACTACTGGCTTGTCTATTCGGCACAGCGCTGGCAGCAAGTGAAAGTAAATTAAAAGATAATGTATTAACTCTAGTCGATCAGATTATGGAACTTATTTTCAAAGTAGTCGGTTATATTATGAAATTAGCACCGTTGGGAGCGTTCGGAGCAATTGCTTATACTGTAGGTGCTTATGGCGCAGCTACTTTAGCTTCTTACGGAATGCTTATTATCGCCTGCTATCTATCGGCAATCTTATTCCTGGTATGTCTGGGACTTGCTGCATGGTGGATAACAGGAATGAATCTATTACAATTTATCAAATACACTCGTTCAGAAATTATGCTTGCAATCGGTACAGCTTCATCCGAAGTAGTGATGCCGCGTATGATGGAAAAGCTGAACAAAGCAGGTTGCGATAAAGCCGTAGTCGGATTAGTCGTACCGACAGGTTATTCGTTCAATCTTGATGGCGCTTCGATCTACCTATCATTAGCTACCGTGTTCCTTGCTCAAGCTGTAGGGATCGACCTATCGTTAGGACAAGAGATTACGATCTTAGCTGTATTGATGCTTAGTTCAAAAGGAATGGCAGGTGTACCGGGTTCAGCATTTCTAGCGTTATCTGCTACAGCAGCAGCGCTGAATGCTTTCCCTGTAGCGGTTGTAGCGTTATTGCTTGGTGCAGATCGATTTATGGATACGATGCGTGTATTTACCAATCTTATGGGTAATTGTGTAGCTGCTTTTGTGGTGGCTAAATGGGAAGGCATGTTAGATACGAAGAAAATGAAAGCTGTACTTTCAGGAGAATGGACAGAAGAAGAAAGCGAGCAGATCGCTACTACCAAACATACGAAATCACCAGAAACTATCCCTTCTCCACTTGGTCAACCATTGGCTCAATCTTATACTGTATACGATAAAACCTAATGTAGTCTGCTAATCTAGCTACGAATATATCTAGGTATTACCGTTCTCTACCACCACAGCAAAAAGCTGTTACCTTTTAACATAGGGTAACAGCTTTTTGTTGTCATTCCACTATAGTCATTCTGGTACAACTTTTTACTTATTATCTAAAGAAATCGTTTTGTTATCCGCTTGAGATTGGAAAGCAGACAAAATCACTGATAATGATTTTTTGCCTTCTTCACCTGAAATGGATGGTGGTGTATTGGTAACGATAGATTCGATAAATGCGTCTACCACACCACTTACTTCTTGCTTCTCATTTGTGGAGATGGCTCCAACACGATATTTCTCAACAGTACCATCACGAAGCTCTACAATAACTTGATCATCAGGATCAGTACCAATTTTCATAATACCGTTCTCGCACCACAAGTAAGTACCATTATCTTCTCCACGATAAGCTGTCCAGCTCGCTACCAGTGTACCGATCGCACCGCTCTTCATACGAAGCAAGCAGATTGCATTATCATCCACATCGGTATCTTTTTTATCCAATGTGCCGATAAATGCACTCACATCTACCACTTCATCATCTAGCAACCAGCGAATCATATCTGACTTATGTACGCCTAGATCACCCATCGCACCCATGATTGCTTCATTTTTGCGGAAGAACCAGCTTTCTTTACCATCGATACTCCAGAATTCTGGACCTCCATGACTAAAAGCAGTACGGAATGTGAGGACGCGTCCCAATTTCCCTGTTTGCAATACTTCTTTCGCTTTTACATGTGGTGGCATAAGGCGTTGATTATGACCTACCATCAAGTAAACATTGTTCTTTTTCGCTGCATCAATCATAGCTTGTGCTTCTTCTTCAGACACAGCCATAGGCTTCTCAACCAATACGTGCGCGCCAGCATTCGCAGCCGCTATCGACATTTCAGCATGGAAAATATTCGGGGTGCACACGCTTACAGCATCGAACCCACCAGCTGCTAATAATTCTTTATAATCACTATATGCTTTGGCATCGAAACGTTTCGCATAACCTTCAGTACGTTCTATAATTGGATCAGCGAACGCTACCAATTCTACATTCGGATGTTCTGCATACTCTGGAATATGTCGACGTTCCGCGATACTTCCACAACCTATAACTGCTACTCTGACTTTAGTCATCGTTACATTCCTCCTGAAATATGAAGTTAAGTGTTCCACAGCTATCTTATAGTAATCCGCTCAAATTATCTACCTCTTGCGCTAAAGATTCTACATTTTCAGAGCTAAAAAACAGCTTTTTCTAGAAAATAGTTATCGTTTATCTACCATATATAGAACTAATTTTATTTTACGTTCTAAATATAGGTCGAATATCCAGAGTATTTCGACAAAAAAATCTAGATATTTATTTTTAAATTTAATAATTATAACGTACAAAAACGCCAAAAAATGTAGTTCAACCCTGTCAGATAATCAACAGATTGAACTACATTTTTATAATAAACGATATTTCTAATTATTTGGAAGTGATTGGTACTTTTGTTGATAATGTTTGGAATGTTTTGAGATACGTAGCCACTTGAGGTTGGATCTTTTTAAAGTATTTCAGATTCGCTTGATTCTCTACCTTTTTGGCAGCATCGTTTTCCGGGAAAATAGAGTATTCTTTATCTATTTTTCCTTTGCGATACTGAATTTGAATCAACTTACCGGTTGCCCAGTATTCCGCTATATTCTGGTTATCTCCATAAATCTGTAACCAGGTGTCTTTATCTTTGTAATTGAAGCTAAAAGCAGGATCTGCTAACGCTTGAGTTACCGTATAGCCATTTTGAAAAACATCATTTACAAATTGACCTTGTTGGATCAAATTCGCTTCCGTTTGACCGGCTTTACTTTTAATAATTTGTCTGACTTCGCCCAGACCGTTCCGTTGGTCTTTGTTCCATTCCCCTTTATAAGTAACGACAAATGTCCGTCCTTTTAACGTATATTTGTTTACATATTTTCCGGTACCTTGCCGGATTCCATCGACCCATTGTCCGGCATAAGATTTGGAATCACCCCAGCGAATCGTACCTGTTCCATTAGGTTTTCCATTTTCCACTTGTCCGTAATAAGAAGCACGACCAGAAAGTTGCAGAGATTCTTTATCCGTAGCCGCATGTATCGTTGCCGGCACAAATAGCCCTATCAAAGTAGCAATTATTATCGTAGTTAAAGCTATCTTTGTATATGTATGTACTAATGCTCTCATTGCTTCATCCCCTTTAGTGTCTCTAACGATAGAAAAAAAGAAAACCATACATATTCGTCTGTACGATTTTCTTCTCTCTAAAGCCAGTTACCTTTATGCTATTTTATACCCTGAACAGGTCATTTATAATCTAATGGATTAGATATCTTCGCCAGTCAGACGATTAAGGAACTGCTTAGCACGATCGCTTTGTGGATTGTTCAGTACATCTTTGGGATGTCCTTGTTCTATAATATATCCGCCGTCCATCAGAAGCACATGGTCAGCAACATCTGCGGCAAATTTCATTTCATGCGTTACAATAACCATCGTTCTACCTTCGATTGCTAATTGTTTGATAACTTTCAGCACTTCACTAACCAATTCAGGATCAAGTGCAGAAGTAGGTTCATCAAAAAGGAGTACATCAGGCTCTACAGCCATTGCACGTGCAATTCCTACACGTTGCTGTTGTCCACCGGATAATTGATGGGGATATGAATTGCCACGATCGCCTAAGCCAACTTTGGCAAGTAATTCTTGACTGGATTGGCGTGCTTCTTCTTTGCTTTTTTTCTGTACTGTAATTTGGGCTTCCATTACATTCTCGATCACCGTTTTGTGAGGAAACAGATTATAGGATTGAAAAACCATCCCTGTCCGTTTACGAAGTTCAGTCACTTCTTTGCTAGACACTTTACGACCTTTTTGAAAATTCAAGGAGCGATCACTTAATTTGATGGTTCCTTGATCTGGAGTCTCCAGTAGATTCATACAACGTAGCAAAGTGGTTTTGCCTGAACCAGAAGGCCCGATTATTACCAGTACTTTTCCTTTATCCAAGCTTACATCGATTCCTTTAAGTACTTCCAATGCACCGAATGACTTGTGCAAATTACGAATCTCGATCATCATCGGCTAATCTCTCCTTTACTTCTTCAATGACTACTCTGTATGATAGTTAGTCCGCTGACGAGCGACCTAATCTTTTTTCTAATTTATTTTGGAAAAATGATAAAATTGAAGTGAATACAAGATATATGACTGCTGCTTCGGAATATACTAATAAATATTCGTACGTAGTTGCTACGATTTCTTCAGACTTACGAAATAATTCTACATAAGTAACAGTTCCTGCTAGAGACGTATCTTTCACCAAGCTAATAAATGAATTTGATAATGGTGGTAAGGATACACGTGCTGCTTGAGGAAGAATAATTCGGCGTAATGCTTGTCCACGCGTCATCCCCAGAGAATAAGCCGCTTCCCATTGACCTTTATGAATCGATTGAATAGCCGCACGTACAATCTCAGAACCATACGCCCCTACACTTAAAGAGAAACCTATCAATGCTGCTGGAAAAGGATCTAACTCAATCCCAATCGTAGGTAGTCCGTAAAAGATAATCGCTAACTGCACAATTAAAGGTGTTCCACGTATAATCCAAATATAGAAACGTGCAATAAAGTCTAAAATTTTCACACCGGATAATCGAGCTAATGCTGTTAATACAGCCAAAATCAAACCAATAATAAATGAAAAAATAGCTAATGGAATCGTGAATCGTATCCCTGCTTCAAGCATAGGCCAAAAAGAATTCACAAGTATCTCTATTTGACGATCGTCCATATTCTAACATCCTTTATTTTCAACAATTTGGAGTGGTACATCATGTATATACTAAGTAGATATCTTAGAAAGGCTTACAACGAACAAATATCTTGACGAGTATTTATTCGTCAAGATATCGTTATCGTCGCATATATACAAAATCAAACTAAACGTATTATTTAGATACATCTTCTCCGAAATATTTCTCAGAGATTTTCAAATAAGTTCCGTCATCTACCATATCTTTTAACGCTTTATTTACAGCTTGAACCAAATCTTCTCCGCCTTTGTTGAAAATAGCTCCACTTTGAGAAGCATTTGCTTCTTCAGCTACAACTTTGATCGGTGCATCTGGTTGTTGTTTTTTTAAGTCAAGATAAGACAAATTGTCGTTAATCGTAGCTTGAGCACGATTGGACGTTAACAAACCTACAGCTTGTGTAAATCCATCTACAGAAACGATTTCTGCTCCATTGTCTTTAGCGATTTGTGCCAGGTTACTTGTTAAAGATTGAGCCGATTTTTTACCTTTTAAATCAGCAAACGATTTAATATCTGTATTATCATCACGTACAATCAATACTGCTTTGGACGCGATGTATGGATCAGAGAATAAAAATGTTTTTTGACGTTCTTCAGTAATACCTACTTCATTAAATACAGTATCAAAACGTTTGGATTCCAAACCACCAAGCAAGCTATCCCAAGCTGCTTCTGTAAATACAGGTTCTACGCCAAGACGTTTACTTACTTCTGTTGCGATATCTACATCAAAACCAGTTAATTTACCATTAGCATCATGGAACGTAAATGGTGCATATGTTCCTTCTGTACCAATACGCAATTTACCGCTTGCTTTGACAGACTCTAATGTTGCCGCTTTGCCAGAAGAAGCTGTGTTGTCTGTTGTAGCCGCTCCAGTTGTATCTGTATTGCCTGTCGTTGCTGTATTAGAACTGTTACCACATGCTGCAAGAACAAGCATGGTCAGTATCATAAACAGTGTAAAAGAACCCCATTTTTTCATTTAAAAAGACCCCTCTCAGATGTTGGTGAGCACGCTTATGGTTGGTGATTCACTACTTATTAATAACGTACTGCAAATTGTATAGTACACTGTCTTTCATCGCACGTCAACTCTTTTTCCGATAAAAATACTTGGTTTTATTAAAAGCGATCTAATTCTGTCATATTTCTTACCCTTTATACGTTGATTTGAACAGTATTTCTCTCTTTTAAAGCAATATATGTATTCAAAATTAGGGTATATACTTTTTAGAATAATGATCTCAGCAAGGAGGATTTTATCCAGATGATATGGATCACGTTAGAACATATTTTAAGAGTATTAATCGCTGGATTAGGCGGAGCTATTATAGGATATGAACGAAGTAGCCGGCAAAAAGAAGCAGGGATTCGTACTCATTTTATTGTGGCGGTTGGCTCTTCATTGATGATGATTATTTCCAAATACGGTTTTACAGATATGGGGAACTGGAATAATGTATCACTTGACCCCTCCCGGGTAGCTTCACAGATCGTTAGCGGAGTCGGATTTTTGGGAGCAGGCACTATTTTTATGAATAAGCAAAAAGTCAAAGGATTAACGACAGCGGCGGGCATATGGGCAACAGCCGGAGTAGGAATGGCAATAGGAGCAGGTATGTATACAGTAGGGATCGGCGTTACACTTTTAATAGTAGCTGTTCAATTCGCTATGCATCGCCATCGTAAGCCCTTTGCAGCGACTCGTGTGCCTCATCGACTAACTGTGCGGATAATTAATCATGAGGGGGCGATATCATCGATTCTAGACGTTCTGGATCAGCATCAGGTACGTGTGGTTAGTCTACATTCTGAAGTAGAACCCTCTGTATATCATCATGATGTCTCAGATACTTCGTATTTGCTGTTACAATCTTCGGTTCAACTGGATTCTACTATTCAGAGTAAAGATATTGTTCCAATCCTTCAATCGATTCCCGATGTACAAATGGTCAAAATAGATGAATAACTTTCAACTCACTTTTAAAAAGTACCCATCAAAAAGCATCTTGCTATGATCCAAGAACGAACATATTACGGGTTCAGTTCTATTAGCAAGATGCTTTTATTGTATGATTGCATCGAAATATTAAGATCATCAAAAGTTTTGCTTTAACTGATCAAATTGATGACGTATCCGATCTCGTACATCTTCTGCCCCGTTTTTAAAATAAGCCTGACGCTGGTTATTCATTCGTTGTCTGGCTTCACGTTGCAATTCACGTTCTACTTCATACGCTTGATCAATCTCTGCTTCGACATCAATCACATCATGGCGACATATGAATTGAGAACCTAATTGACTTAACACATAGTTGAATACGCTTACATTATTCTCTTGCACAATACTGATCAAAGCCATTTGTCCTTCATCTAATGAAAATAGTGTAGATTGAATCAGTCCCATTTCTTGTTCTGCGACTTCGTGAGTAAATGGCATACTGATAATCGAATCAATACTACGTTCTAATAAAACACCCAATGGCCCTGCAAAAATACCAATCATCGAACCTAACAAACCACCTGTTGTCCATTCGCCTGCAAGTGCTCCCTGTGTACCGAATCCATCCCAAAATACGACTTTGCCTTTCTCACGTGCTACAATAGCAGCTTCCAGTACCGCATATCCTTCTGTAATTCGACTATGTCGAAGTGTAGATAATGCTCGATATGCTTTACATTCATCTGTAAAAATAACGGTCACTACATTTTCCATAGGACACCCACTTTCTTTTGCTTATCAAGTTGTAAACGTTCTCAGGTAGGGTTAGATAGGTAGATTTAGAAGTAGAAATAAAGATCATCAAAGGATCGTTTCTTTTATCTTATGCTATTTTACAATTAAATCAACTTATTTTATTGTAAAATAGTAGAAATACCGTGAAATTGAAATATATTTCATTTTTAGTATATTATTTAATCTAAAGGAGGGTATATGATGTTACAGGGTATAGGTATATACGGGCTTATTTTGTCTATTATTGTATTGGTCGCTTTTGTGATCGCAGTACGTTGGTTGGTAGCGAAGTTATTTCGAAAAAGCTCTTAGATTAGTAGACTGACTTAGGATAAGATACACAGCTTACATATTCGATAGATACGAATGGAGTGAATACTAATGACTCAACCTCATCATTCATCTGCTGAATCAAGATCAACGATAGAAATGAACACAGATTCTTCTTTTAACAGTGTTACCGAATACAATCATACGATTCTAGGGGTTCCCGTACCGGGAATATCGAAAATATTTCGGATATGCCTGCTCCGATACGCTGGTTTGGCTATATAGCTTTTGGCGCTATTGCCGTAGGCGGAGTGGCTATTCTGGCTATTGGACTATTGATGTAGAGTTAGAACATATTCATATGTGTTCTTTGATAGAGGATAGCATATTGATTATATTCATTTAGAGTTACGTCTAATTGTTGAGATTTATCCAAAACACGATCATCTGAAAATCCGTACATTTCAGCTAATTGATGCATCTCTTGACGTTGTTGTTCTATTTTCTGTAGGCATTGGTGTAAGTTCAATGTGCCACTCTACTCCCTCTCATTTTTTCTTGGATACAGACAGATCTTTATCATCTTTATTATTCTGTTACTTTTTCTAATCTGATATCTATAAAGAGCATATAAAAATCGATTATTCTTTTTTCTATATACTTTATATCGAGCAGTTTTGACTGTTGTGTGAATAGTTCCGAAGTCTGCTTTATTCGACATTATAATCACATGTGCTACGTTGGTAGCTATATGCAAATAGAAAAAACCCGACTTTATTGAACAATCTGTTCATTAGTCGGGTTTTTATCATTTTACATT
This sequence comes from Paenibacillus sp. KACC 21273, assembly GCF_028736095.1. Classification (NCBI taxonomy): domain Bacteria; kingdom Bacillati; phylum Bacillota; class Bacilli; order Caryophanales; family Paenibacillaceae; genus Paenibacillus; species Paenibacillus sp. KACC 21273. The sequence goes on along the minus strand of NZ_CP117876.1, from coordinate 1,412,663 downwards.
ATATAAAGGATATATCTATTATTCCGTAACTGTTCCGTATACCAATGTTGGAGCGTCTGCATGATCTGCGATACGAATACTTTCGTATAGTTTTTTCAATACATCGTCTACATTTTCACGATTAGCGTGGATGGTTACTAGAGAGTCGCCCACTTTAACAGCGTCGCCTACTTTTTTGTTTAACATTAGACCTACAGCAAGATCGATCTCGGATTCTTTCGTTGCGCGTCCAGCACCTAACAACATTGCTGCTGTACCGATCTCATCCGCTACCAGTTCAGCGACAAATCCGTCTTCTTTCGCGGGAACTTCGATCAAGAATTTAGCTTGTGGCAAACGTTCTGGTTGATCGACAACAGATGCATCTCCACCCTGGCTTGCAAGGAATAATTTAAATTTCTCTAACGCTTTACCGTTAGCGATAACTTCTTTCAATTTTTCTCTTGCTTCGTCAAGTGAACTTGCTTTACCTGCAAGATATACCATTTGACTTCCAAGTGCCATGCACAATTCTTCTAGATCCGCAGGGCCTTCACCTTTTAGTGTATCGATAGCTTCTTTCACTTCAAGAGAGTTACCGATAGCTAGACCTAGTGGTTGGCTCATATCTGAAATAACTGCCATTGTTTTGCGTCCTACGTTGTTACCGATACTTACCATAGCATGAGCTAATTCTTTAGCATCTTCTGCTGTTTTCATAAATGCACCAGCGCCTGTTTTAACATCCAATACGATAGCGTCTGATCCAGCAGCGATTTTTTTACTCATGATTGAACTTGCGATCAACGGAATTGAGTTAACCGTTGCTGTTACATCACGCAAACCGTATAACTTTTTGTCCGCAGGTGTTAAGTTACCGCTTTGTCCAATAACTGCGATTTTGTTTTCGTTCACTAATTTGATAAATTCTTCGTTCGTGATTTCTACGTGGAAACCTTCTACTGCTTCCAATTTATCGACTGTACCACCAGTGTGACCTAGACCACGACCGGACATTTTAGCTACTGGAATATCCAATGCAGCTACAAGAGGAGCCAATACCAATGTTGTTGTATCGCCTACGCCGCCTGTGGAGTGCTTGTCGACTTTGATTCCTTCGATAGCCGATAGATCGATCGTATCACCGGAGTTCACCATAGCCATTGTCAGGTCTGCACGTTCGCGTTCAGTCATATCTTTGAAAAAGACAGCCATTGCAAATGCACTCATTTGGTAATCTGGAATTTCGTCGTGTGTATAGCCATTAATAATAAAGTTAATTTCTTCTGTTGTTAGTTCTTTACCATCACGTTTTTTTTCAATAAGGTCTACCATTCTCATAATTATTCTAGCTCCTTGTACGTTTTATTTTTGAAAAGAGATTGCTGCATCTAGTGCAACTTCCATCATTTCGTTAAATGTAGATTGTCTTTCTTCAGATGTAGTTTCTTCGCCTGTTAGCAAATGATCACTTACTGTCAGAATCGTCAAAGCATTCACACCGAACTTCGCTGCTAATGTGTACAATGCGCTTGTTTCCATTTCAACGCCTAGTACGCCATATTGCATTAATAGTCCTGTTACTGTTTTGTCGTCGCGGTAGAATGAATCTGAACTGAACACGTTACCTACATGCAAGTTCAATCCTTTTTCTACACCACGATCATACGCAGCTTTGAGTAAAGGGAAACTAGCTACAGGTGAGAAATCGTATCCGCCGAAAATATGACGGTTCATGCTGGAATCGGTACAACATGCTTGTGCCAAAATGACGTCACGAACACGTACATTTTCTTGCATTCCGCCACATGTACCTACACGGATCAAGTTTTTGACGCCGTATTCGCTGATCAGTTCATTGACATAGATGCTGATCGATGGCAAGCCCATACCTGTACCTTGTACAGAGATACGGTTACCTTTGTATGTTCCTGTAAATCCAAGCATACCGCGCACTTGATTGTAGCAGACTACATCTTCAAGATACGTGTCTGCGATGTATTTAGCACGAAGTGGATCACCTGGTAAAAGAATTGTTTCAGCGATTTCGCCAGCTTTGGCTTCAATATGAACGCTCATTTTATAAAAACCTCCAAAGTGTGTGTTTAATAGTGGTTGCTTAGGTTGATCCGCTACGGCTAATGGATTGGGTTCCGCTCTCTGGTAAGCATAGATATCTTGAAAGACTGCTGATGCAGTCGATATCTATACTTACGAGGAGAGACTACACTCCAATCCATTAGCCTTCGCTCTGTGCGGATGCAACAATATGATAAAACAAAAAGATTGGTGGTCAGCGCTGGGATTCGCTTGACCGGGTAGAGCAAGGATTAAATGATAAACATTGATATTGATTTTAGACATTGGTTTAGGATTGGGGTATGGTTTGATACTTCTTGTAATACCTCAATAGATGTGAGCTTCGTCTTTAGGAATTCTATTGTTGTTTGACCAACTTAAATCAATGTGTTTATTACTTAAGGTCAGACAGGAAGCTTGTTCCGTACTCAGGGCTTGTTACACCGAAGTTTTCGGCTACTGTAGCAGCGATGTCTGAGAATGTTGTGCGTAGTGGCAATTCTTTACCACCATTAGCAAAACGTTTGGAATATACAAGTAATGGTACATATTCACGAGTATGATCTGTTCCTGTGTAGGTTGGATCGTTACCGTGATCAGCTGTAATGATCAATAGATCATCTTCTTCCATACCTGCAAATACTTCTGGTAAGCGAGCATCGTATTCTTCCAATGCATCAGCGTATCCTTTTGGATCGCGGCGGTGTCCGAATAGCGCATCAAAGTCAACCAGATTCAAGAAGCTTAGTCCATGGAAAGGCTTCGCTAGCACATTCACCAGTTGATCCATACCGTCCATATTAGACTTGGTACGAATCGATTCTGTTACGCCTTCACCGTCGTAGATATCAGCAATTTTACCGATAGCAATTACATCTAGACCTGCATCTTGCAAAGCGTTCATTGTCGTCGGTTTGAACGGTTTGAGTGCATAGTCATGACGATTGGATGTACGTTGGAAGTTACCTACTTCGCCGATAAATGGACGAGCGATAATACGTCCCAACATGTACGGATCTTCAAGTGTAATTTCACGACAGAATTCACAGATTTCATATAATTCTTTCAAAGGAACAACATCTTCATGTGCTGCAATTTGCAATACGGAATCTGCAGAAGTATAGATGATTAGTGCGCCTGTTTTCACATGTTCTTCGCCTAGTTCATCCATGATTTCTGTTCCACTTGCAGGTTTGTTACCAATCACTTTACGTCCTGTTTTTTCTTCGATGCGTCCAATCAATTCATCCGGGAATCCGTCCGGGAATACACGGAAAGGTGTATCAATATATAATCCCATGATCTCCCAGTGTCCTGTCATTGTATCTTTACCGAGAGATGCTTCTTGCATTTTAGTGTAATAAGCAAGCGGTTGATCAGCTACAGGTACGCCTTGAATCTCGCTGATATTCGATAATCCTAGACTTGCCATATGTGGCATGTTCAGACCGCCATTTTCGCGTGCAATGTGTCCGAATGTATCGACATCAACATCTCCAAATTCAGCCGCATCCGGTGCTTCTCCGATTCCTACTGAATCCATAACTACTAGATGAATACGTTTAAATTCGCTCATTTGTATTACCCCTTTCAATGTTGTCCATATTCTATTGTGCTCGTTGCTCGTATACATTCCCATATCCAAAATGCGCAGTAGAGCATTTGGCTGCTATCATGCTTATGCAAAAATAGTGTACCAAATGCTCTATGTTATACCTATATCTACTTTTTGAAAAGTCGGTTCATGATATGAAGATGTAACATTGCTCCTCTAATTATAAACCAAACTGTATTGATGGTAACAAATGTGGAGACATCTTACTTATTTTAAGAACAACCCTGTAATTGTAGCAGAAAGCACACTTACCAGTGTAGCACCATATAACAGTTTCAGTCCAAAGCGAGCTACAACATTACCTTGTTTCTCGTGTAGACCTTTTACAGCACCAGCAATAATACCGATAGAAGAGAAGTTAGCGAAAGATACTAAGAATACAGATACGATACCTAGTGTACGTGAGCTAAGTTCTGTGTGTTTAACTAGATCTAGCATCGCTACGAACTCGTTCGATACCAATTTCGTTGCCATAATACTACCTGCTGTTACAGCTTCACTCCACGGAACACCCATCATGAATGCAAATGGTGAGAAGATATAACCCAAGATTTGTTGGAACGTAATACCGAAGATTAAGCCGAATAGACCGTTGATCATACCGATCAATGCTACGAAACCAATCAACATGGCTGCTACGATAATAGCAACTTTGAATCCATCTAAAATATATTCGCCCAACATTTCGAAGAAGGATTGCTTCTCTTCTTCTTGTACTTCTAAAATATCTTCTTCTTTGGTAACAACATAAGGATTGATAATAGAAGCGATAATAAAGCCACCGAATAAGTTAAGCACTAATGCAGTTACAACATATTCAGGTTTAAGCATTTGCATATACGCACCTACGATAGACATCGATACCGTAGACATGGCTGATGCACAAAGTGTATACAGACGGTGTTTAGGAAGCGCACCGATTTGTTTTTTAACAGAGATAAATACTTCAGATTGACCTAAGATTGCAGATGCAACCGCATTGTATGATTCCAATCTACCCATACCGTTGACTTTACTAAGCACAAGACCAATGTATTTAATAATAAACGGTAGAATTTTGAAGTATTGCAGAATACCGATCAATGCTGAAATAAATACGATAGGCATAAGAACACTTAAGAAGAATGGTGTAGAACCTTCTGCAAAGACAAATCCACCAAATACAAAACTAATACCTTCACCAGCATAGGCTAATAAGTGTTTAAAGACAGTTGCAAATCCTCCGATAATCCATGTTCCTACTACTGTATTCAGAAGTAGAAATGCTAAAATGGCTTGCAACACGATCATAACAAACAATGGACGATAACGAATATTTTTTCTATTGTTACTTCCCAAGTAAGCTAATGCAAACACCAAAAGAATCCCCAAAATTGCGATAATATAACTCATAAATAATTAGCTCCCATTCTGCACTCTGCTTCATAATCACTTACTTAAAATCTTTTGAAACAAATTGAAATAATCAGAAATTATACATTAAGCGCTTACATTATTCGTAAAAAAGAACAAATCCTTGCGGATATATTCTTTTTTTGGATTATTCAGCAGGCTGGCTATGGTCCATATCATGTGCCTGGAAAAATCCTGGTAACATTTGAGATATCGTCCACTCGGTAACATCACCTTTAAGGTTAGTCAGGTATACTTTCGTATTCTCATCACTGAATTCAGCAATAACTTGACGACAAGCACCACAAGGAGAGACCGGACCTTCTGTATCCGCTACGATCGCAATCGCTTCGATTTTACGCTGACCTTCAGATGCAGCTTTGAAAATAGCGGTACGTTCTGCACAATTGGTAAGACCATAAGAAGCATTTTCTACATTACATCCCCCGTAGACTTTGCCATCTGCAAGCAGAGCAGCACCTACTTGAAACTTAGAATAAGGTACATAGGCATTTTTACGTGCTTCGATTGCTGCTTGAATCAATTGATCTTTCATGATAGGTCTCTCCTCTGACGGATAAGATAATTAGATTGTTAAGATAGATGTCGCATTTTTACTGCCAAATGCTGTAGGTAAGATATTTTGCTTTGCAAAAATCACTTTTTATCCTACTAGAAGATGTCGCATTTTTACTGCCAAATGCTAGTAAGAAGAAGTTCCTTCTTCGCCTTCAACGATTTTGACACCAGAGCTTGCACCGATGCGTGTTGCACCTGCTTCAACCATGTTGTTTAAGTCTTGAAGATTACGTACGCCACCAGATGCTTTTACGCCAACATCAGGTCCTACTGTTTTGCGCATCAAAGCTACGTCTGCCGGTGTTGCTCCACCTGTAGAGAAACCAGTTGATGTTTTTACAAAATCAGCTCCAGCTTTTACAGACAATTCAGAAGCACGAACTTTTTCTTCGTCTGTTAGTAAGCATGTTTCGATAATGACTTTGACTAAAGCTTTACCTTTAGCAGCATCTACTACAGCTTGGATATCACGTTGCACTAGCTCGTTATTACCATCTTTCAATGCGCCGATATTGATAACCATATCAACTTCAGTAGCACCGTTTGCAATAGCATTGCTTGCTTCAAAAGCTTTCACTTCTGGAGTTGTTGCTCCTAGAGGGAATCCGATTACCGTACATACTTTGACAGGGCTACCTTTTAATTGTTCTGCACAGTACGCTACCCATGTTGGGTTAACACATACAGATGCGAACTCATATTTTCTAGCTTCTTCTGTCAATTTAGTCACTTCTGCTTGTGTAGCATCCGCTTTCAATAACGTATGGTCGATCAATTTTGCTAAGTTCATATTTTTAAGCTCCTTTGAGTAAATTAGATAGGAAACATAGTAGTAAATCGCTTCAATATCCACATCATAACACCAACATGAACATATGTAAAATGATTTTTGAAATTATGTTCAGACACAATTTGATGATCTTGTAAACATTCTTTTGCAGATTGCATTACTCTGTCCGCTAGCCGCATATCAGTGTAACAGGAAAGTAGGATTCGTGCTATTTTTTCGTTATAATACGGTATTGTATGTAGCTTTTTTGATGGATGATTTCCTTTATGACTTTACCACTTCACTTCTGAAAGGAAGATTAGATCATGACTCAATGGACACGTTATACATGGAATAAGCTCAGTAATGAGCAACGGCTTCAATGGTTGCAAGAATTAGTAAACCGTCTTCCTGAAGGGTTTGCTTTGAAAAACATGCAATCCTTTAACAGATATGGACAACAGATCGAAACAGGTATTTTTTCATATCAACAATCTGAGTTTGTTTTTGTACCTGGTGATGAAGTTACACTCGGTTGGAATGATCCTTATGTGTCATGGGATCCATCTACATTAGAGGACTTGGAAAGTGGATTAGAAGAAATCGAGCTAACTATAGACGAAGCTATACCGATGATAGCCAAACAAATGTCTCCTGTGCGAACAGTACATATTCCATCGTTATTAGTAGAACGCCGTACTCATTCTGTAGGTTGGCAGGAATACACACTTGAAGAACTTGATCCTATCGAAAATAAAGAGATTATAGACGCTCGCGCTACCTTCTCTCTTTCAAATTATAGCAGTCATGAAATGTATCAAGATTATCGCTTCGTACGAGACGGGCAACAAATCCGTATTTATCTATTTGAAGAAACAGAAGATGTTCATGAATGGCAAAAGCTTTCTCTAGAACATCCATTTACTATTTTTACCGAAGATGAATGGGAATATGTATATGGCGGTGGAGCTCGAACCTTATTTCCATGGGGAGACAGCTTTGACTATACGATGAATGTCAGACATTACGGCAATCTAAATCCAGCGGAAGATGATCCTTCTGATACAGACTCTGCACTTCCTTACGACTTGGAACAACCAAACGGATTCGGTATTTATTTTCTTGGCGATCCTTATGAAGCAGAACTAACGATTACGTCAGACAATCAGGTGATCGACAAAGGAAGTGACGGTGGTAGTGGCATCTGTGGAGGTGTTGGTATTTTATTAGGTTATTTACCTGTAGCGACTTATTACCGTAATCCTTATCAAGATCAATTGGAGTGGAATGAACGAATCAGTTCGATGCATTATCGGCGCATTATTCGGCTATAAGAGCGATAGTATCACTAGCGTATGAACAACAGCTTTATTGCAAATAAATCTATACCAAAAACCCCGTTCGCTTTCCAAGCTGACGGGGGTTGATTGGTTATTTTGAAATGGCAGGACGAGTAATTATACGAGATTGTACATAATATAAAACAATAATCACAATCGCTAACAATGCTTGTATAGAGAAAATATTGCTAAATACATATCCGTCTGCATATATTGCCAGCGGATTCAAATGAACCGATCCATGATTAGCTTCGATCATTTTACCAATAATACTGGTTGCTGTGGCTCCTGCTATAAAGTTTAACAGTGAGAACAATCCCATCCCTACACCGACTTGATCTTTAGTTAATGTACGTGAGATCGTATTAGACATAGCTATCTGCATAAAGGTCTGCCCTACATTACCGAAAATTAGAATAAATAAGACGATATATGGAGATATTCCGACCACGATTGATAATGAGACAAAACAAATAAAAATTAATGTTGTCGCAATATACACAAGTAATGGATTTCCTCTACGATCGGCTAACTTTCCACCTTGACGACCTAACAAAGCTGAACAAATCGCCGCCGGGAACATAATTAATCCGATCAATGCTGGAGATAATCCATTTAAAGCACTTAGAAATTGCGGTGTTACATACGGTAAGCCAAAGCTGAGACCTGTCGCTAGAAAAGCAATCAACAACCCGAATGAATATTGTTTGTTGCTAAACAACTTGGGCTGGATAAAAGGCTCTGCTGCTGTACGTATCCGAATAATAAATAAGATCAACAAAATGACTCCAATGACAGCAAACAACCAATTTCCTTGAGAAATAGATAATAACAACATCGCTACAGTTCCACTTAATAACAGTCCACCGATAAAATCGATCTTTTGCGCTTCGCCCCGATAATCATCAAGATATTTACGGAAAAATGGCAAAGCAATCAAAGGGAACAGAGATAATAAGAATAAAAAGCGCCAGCTTCCAAAGCTTGTGATCAGTCCGGCAACAATCGGTGCTATCGCTGTTCCGAGAGATAGACCAATCGCTGTTGTACCCAGTGCTCTACCCCTTTTTTCAGGAGAAAAATAACGTACAGGTACAATCATTGCTGTTGCTGGAATTACAGCGGCTCCGGCGGCTTGCAGTACACGTCCGACCACCATCATCCAAAATTCACTAGCAAATAATCCAACTACAGATCCTAATGCAAAAAAGATCAGACCGAACGTTAACAAATCTTTTAACCGATATTTATCCGCAAGCTTACCATATACGACCGAACCTACAGCATACACAATCATATAACCGGTCAATAACCATGTTACATCTGCGGCTCCAATATTAAATTCTTTACTGATAGTAGGCATTACGACATTGAACATCGAAGCGTTCATTACCGAGAATACTAATGTAAATGCGAGTACACGCATTAATTTATCACCATTAGGATAGACTCGTTCTTGTTTTGTAGACACTTATGCTGTCATCCTCTCTACTCATACCGTTACTGCTTATTTTGATTGTTATTGATACACATCTACTAATTTTTGTAGCAACTTTTTAAGCTGGGTTAACTCTTGATCGGTAAATGTATGAGCAGAACGACTTTTCACTTCATTTACGGCTTGTTGAGCTTGAATATGCTTTTGCTGACCTGCCGGAGTGAGCATTATTTGCTTCATGCGAGCATCATTCGGATGAGAACAGCGTACGATCCAGCCTCTTTTTTCAATACCATTTACCAGACTGGTCACACTGGATTTCTCTATCAGTAATTGATGTTCTAGCTCATGATTGGTAATACCGGGTTGGGTCGCTATTTCATATAAAGCCTGACTTTGCTGTGAAGTCATATCTAGTGAGCGTAAAGACTGCTCAATCTGACGCTTAATCGTTATATATGTTTTTTTGATTAAGGGTGTAGGACTATTCAAAGCTGCTTGTGCGTACTGTTCTTGTTGCTCTCTATCTTTTGAACTCAATATGTCTCCTTCTCTCTTAGTTCGAATTCGAACTAATTTTATTTCAAAATAAAACTATTGTCAATACAAGTTGATGATTATATTTTTATTTCAATATCGCACAAAACAAACAAAAACAGCCTTTTACAAAGCAGTAAAAGGCTGTTGACATAAGATAAGTATATTTTTTCTTGTTTATGTTAATAATGCTTGGGCTGTAAATTGATCTGTTACCAAAATGTTAGCATACTTGCCGATTAGCGCAGCTTCGATTGCTTCAATTTTGCGCTGACCTCCAGCGACCAGTATTGATTTTTCTTTTTTGCGCAAATCGACCAGATCTATGCCTACTGTACGATCATTAATCGCAGGACTACAGATATTACCTTCTTTATCAAAAAAGCGAGAACAAATATCACCAGCACCGGTCTGTTGTAACAACCGTTGTTCTTCTTCATTGAAGTAACCCAGCCTGAACAAAAGCGCATCTTCTTTCACTGTACCTACTGTAAATACAGCGATATTCGCTTGTCTACCTAATTCAATAATACGCTGAATATGACGATCTTCATCCACCATTTTTTTGAGCTCGATACTATCGAAAATCACAGGTAATGGCAAATAACGAGCAATCGTATGATAAGCTTCTGCAAACAGATTGACTGTTTCTGCGGCATACGTGTTTACGTGCGAGTGACTGACTCCGCCTTTGAGCTGTACGACTTCCACTCCACGTACTTGTTTTTGTTCCAGATGTTCTGCTACTGCATGCATCGTTGTTCCCCATGTGACTCCAATAATATCGGTATCTTTGACAGTATCAAATAAATAATCTGCGGCACGTTTGCTAATATGCTTTTGGATTTCTTTATATTCATTGATCGGTGAATAACAGACATGTACTGTATCTAATCCATAGCGTTTTTTCAATTGTTCTCCGAGTGCATCCAAATCTTCTAGAGGATCTACAATATCTATCCGCACATAACCTTTTTCTTTCGCATACTGTAACAATCTAGATACAGTTGGTCTAGATACACCTAGCTTAGTCGCTATTTCTTGTTGACTATAATCAGAAAGGTAATACAACCTTGCTGTTTCTATACTCAAACGCTGTTTGTCATTATCCACGGCTTTTATCATCCCACATCTCTATCAGAATCTAGTTGAACAGCTCAAAGCATCTCATTTCACATATTATACATTTTTTATACATTTTTTAAAAATTTATTTCAAGAACGCTTAAGATCATTGTTGCTTCTCGCTTTCCAGTTGTTAACAGCTTTGTCTACTTCCTTTATATTTTTAGCAAGTTGTTATTTACCGATGGTCGGTTAGAATTTCCTTCATATAAGGCGTTTGTTTTCGGCAATATAGGGTATGGATTAAGAGGGCCTTTTATTTCAACAATTTGGGTGCACACCCATTGCTGAACATTTTTGCAGAAGGCTACAAATACAATAATACTGGAGGTAAGATAATGTTCACACGTCTTGACCAAATCATGATTGAAATCCCGGATGTCAAAAAACCAGATCCTAATGCAGCTGCGGCTGTACAAGAATTACTAGGTGGTAAATTCGGTGAAATGTCGACTTTGAACAACTATCTATTCCAATCGTTTAACTTCCGCAATAAATCCAAGTTAAAGCCTTTTTATGACCTGGTAACCAGTATTACAGCAGAAGAATTGGGTCACGTTGAGTTAGTTGCCCATGGGATTAACAAAATTTTGGCAGGTTCTAGCTTGCCAGGCGAACCTGATTCTACACCACTTGATCCGCTTAAAGATGTTCGTCTAAGCTATCATCATTTAGCAGGCGCACAAGGTGCAATGCCTCGTGATTCTATGGGTCGTCCTTGGACAGGTGATAATGTATTTAACAGCGGTAATCTTGTAGAAGATTTGTTGCATAACTTCTTCTTAGAGTGTGGCGCAAGAACACATAAAATGAAAGTCTATGAAACAACTGACCATCCAGCTGCACGCGAAGTTGTTGGTTTCCTTCTAGTACGTGGCGGTGTACACGTTGTTGCTTATGCTAAAGCACTTGAAGTTGCAACAGGCGTCAATGTAACCAAACTTGTACCTGTTCCTTCATTAAGCAACAAATCGTTTAATGAAGCACGTAAATACGAGGAAAAAGGCGTTCATACTCGTCTGTATACACATAGCACAGAGGACTTCAAAGCTATCGATCAGATCTGGAAAGGTACTCATCCAGAAGACGGTTTGCCGCTTGAAGTGATTCATGGATTCCCTCAAGGTGTGCCTGTTCCTGAGTATCCTCCATTGGATGAAGAGTTCGCTCCAGGAATTTCTCAAGAAGATTTCAAAGAAATTGCGAAGCGTCTCAAAATGGCTGGTAACATCACAGACTAAAGCAAAAAAGGCTGGTTTCCAGCCTTTTTTTACATAATTTATTCTTCATATTTAGCGAATTACACCTATTATTTTTAGTTATTTATTTATTAAATTTTGAACATATGGTTTCGATTGCTAAACAATGGTTAATAAATAGACGAGAAGAGATTGCTGAATAAATCTTCTAAGTGCTTGTTGTAACACAAATGTTATGAAAAGTGATTTAGTGTAGTTATTCAACTATCTTAAAAAAGACATTCAATTATTAGGAGGCGACAACAATGGGTTGGTTATGGGCATTAATCGTAGGTGGTATTATTGGTTGGATCGCAGGTATGATCGTAGGACGTGACGTTCCAGGTGGTATTATTGGTAACATCATCGCTGGTTTCATCGGTGGTTGGTTAGGTAACATGTTGCTTGGTACTTGGGGTCCTGAAATCGGTGGATTCTTTATTATTCAAGCGATTATCGGTGCAGTCATCGTGATTGCTATCGTGAGTGCTATCATGCGTTCTTCTAGAAGATCACGCGGTTAACACAAAGCATACTTAACTTGAATATAATATTCAATCAGAAGCCTGTTCCTTTGGAGCAGGCTTTTTTTATGATTTTGGAAATCATTCTATCGTACACTGGAAAATCGGTTAATAATACGTAACAACATAGAAGATGTAGCAAGGGATGGTGGATATGTACTTATATTCGTTTTGGGATAATATTGTTGCGTGGTATTACAATATCCGCTGGATCGATTTGCTTGTATCAATCGTTATCCTGTTTATTTTTCTGGCTTTTCGCAAATTATTTACCCGCTATTTGTTCACTTTTGTTTTACGACGATTTGATGGTCATTTAGCGATGCTGCGCTGGTTACAAGCATTTGAACGACCTTTACAAGCTTTTTTCACATTGATCGGGACGTATTTGGCGTTACGATACTTTATGCATGAACAATGGACTTTTATTATCGGTATAGATCGTATTTATCGTAGTATCGGTATTATTCTATTAGGTTGGGGAATTTATAACGTGTCTGCCTCCTCTTCTATTATGCTAGAAGGTATGAGTAAGCGATTTGGATTAGATGCAACCAGTATGATTATTCCTTTTTTATCTAAAGTATTGCGTGTGATCGTGGTAGTACTTGTTATAACAATTGTAGGTGGAGAATGGGGATTCAGTATTAACGGTGTAGTCGCCGGTATGGGACTGGGTAGTCTGGCTGTCGCTCTCGCTGCTCAAGAGACATTAAGTAATGTGATTGCAGGGATTATTATTATTTTGGAAAGACCTTTTTCGAAAGGGGATTGGATCTCTACACCGGATATCGAAGGAATCGTAGAAGATATTACATTCCGTAGTTCCAAAATCCGTACATTTACCGATGCACTGGTGATTGTTCCGAATTCCAAACTAGCAGCTCAGCCGATTACAAATGGTAGTCAGATGGGGAAGCGCAAAATTTCTTTCCCACTACGGGTTGCGCTAGATTCTAATCGTGATGCATTATCACGAGTGGTATCTCGTATTCAATCTCAGTTAGAAAAGGATGAGAATGTTGTAGATGATTCAGCAATGGTCAAATTTAATGAATTTAACGAAAGTAGTCTGGGGATTCTGGTACAATGTTTTACCAAAACAGCAGCCTGGGGCGAAAATCTAGAATACCGTCAATATCTTAATTTGATGATTCTGGATATTTTAGAAGAAGAAAAAGTAAAATTAGCTTATCCCACGCAACGTATTGTCATGCAGGAAGCCGAAGCTTCTTCATAATATAGTCGATCAGATATGTATACTTATCTTATCAAAACTAATCACTACACAGCAAAACCACCTGCCTTGCTTCGTGCACAAGACAGGTGGTTTTGTTTGTTGTAGAGTTTGTCAGCGGTGTTACAGTGTTATAGCCACTAGATAGATTTGCGCAAAGGCAACCATTCAAGAACACGCTGAATTTTGGTATCCCAATATCCCCATTCATGTTCTCCAGGCTCTTCCTCATACGTTAATTGCAACCCAAGCCCATTCACATGATCGCGAAAACGAATATTATGATCATACAAAAAATCTTCTGTGCCACAACATTGATACAATTGTGGAGCTTGCTTACTTTTATCTGAAGCTAATTGCTCAGCTAAATAGAATAAATCATTATCAGAACCACGTAACTCTTCTACTGTTCCAAAAATACGTTCTAGTTCTTGAGTGTATGCTACATCGCCACGCTCGAACAAAGCTGACGCATCTGTCGCACCGGAAAGACTTGCTGCCGCTGCGTAACGATCAGGTAAGCGTAAGCCTAGCTTGAGCGCTCCATATCCGCCCATAGATAGACCTGCTACAAAGCGATCCTCACGACGATTAGATAGCGGGAAAAACGATTCTGCGAGCTGTGGCAATTCTTCACTGACAAATTTAAAATAGTCGCCACCTTGCTTCATATCTGTATAAAAGCTACGATGCGCCGCAGGCATAACAACAGCAATACCATACTCTGCTGCATAACGCTCAATCGATGTCCGTCGTAACCAGATCGAATGATCATCTGAAAGACCATGTAACAAATACAATGTAGGATGCTTACCACCGGTTACTTTGCCTTCCATCCCGATCTGAGAATGAGTTTCCTGTGGTAAAATGACATTCATCGTGGATGAAAGCCCTAGTACTTCTGAATAAAAATCACATTGAATCAAAGCCATTATGATATCCTCCTCGAACTTGTGCTTATGTGTCATTTGTTGAGACATCTATTCTTCTTTTCTATCATACCTTTTTTCACTAATGAAAGCGATATCATGATGATATAAAGAAAAGCAAACAAAAAAAGTAACCATTGGTGATTATATTCACCGGGTTACTTTTGCAGGTGTTCTATGGTATGCATAACGGTAAGCATGTATTCATAAAGAAACATGCTTAATATGTATATATTATTTTATACTATTTGGATTAAGCACGAGTTTTAACAGGGATTCGTGTAGAGCTCAATTGTGCGTTCAAAATATCTTGAAAGCTTTTAGGTGTTTCTTTGTCTACAGCTTTTTGAACGGTTGCGTTAGATTGCTGTCTGAAATGGTTGTGGTTGTATGGTGTCATGTGGTGGATACTCATATTCATTTGCTTCACGCTTCCTTTCGTTCATCGAATTTGTTTGTTTTTGTTTTGTATCTTGTAATGTGTATATACCCCTGCTTTTTGCGAATGAAAACATAAATAACACATATTTTAGTATATTTTTGGTAATTGATTCTATAGACCCTGATCCAAGTTCAAAAGGGTTATGTTAACCAGGATCACGTTTGTCGGATGCTGTAGAAAACAAATTCTAAAGTCCTATAATCGACAATATGACTTTAGTTACATATAAAACCAATAAAATATATTCCTAAATTTAAACTATTAATTTTTAACTATCCATTTGCAACTTATTTGGAATAGCTTGCGTCTGTAACGATAAGCAAGCCAAATCAGGCTAATAATTTATTGAGGTGATGGATCATGAAAAATAAACAAAAATGGATGACTGTAGTAGCGGCTTCTGTATTAACATTATCGTTGAGTGCTCCAACTTTTGCAGCAAGTGGAGATTTTTCAGATATCAGTAAAGTACCTGGACATGAAAAAATTGAATCGTTAAAAGATCGTGGATTTATTAACGGTGTTACCGATGATCAATTCAAACCTAATCAAACCATCAATTCAGCACAAGGCGTGCAAATGATCGTAAAAAGCTTCCAATTGAGTCTGGCTAACTTTAACTTCATCAAAGCTCCAGAAGCAAAAGACTCTTATGATAATGTAAAAGACAATGTGTGGTACTCTGATGCTTTTATTATTGCCAAGCTTAACGGTGTAGATATTCCTGAAAATGTGAATCCTGCGTCTAAAATGACCAAAGAGCAATTCACAACATTTGTGATGCAAGCGATGGAAAAAGCGGGCAATCTACCTATGATTAATATTAAGCCGGTTGATATCAAAGACGATAGCAAAATCAATCCTTCTTATCAGGGAGCAATTCAACGTTCATTAGCACTCGATATTAACACATTAGATAGCAAAGGTAATTTCGATCCGAAAGGCGATGTTACTCGCGCAGAAGCAGCAGTGATGATCTATAATGCTCTCGAATATATGAGTAAAATCAAAACACCTACTATCGATCCAATACCTGAACCATCACCATCCCCTTCTCCATCCGATGATAGTTTGGATAAATAAAAATAACGTTCACTTGGAATTGTAAAAGAATAGTTTCTGAATCTAATTAATCTATCAAATAGCTCAATCACATTCTCCAATTGATAACGAGTATAAACAAACAGAGTCTATCCCTATCGCAATGTAGGAATAGACTCTGTTTTTGCTGTAATATACCGCGATATATTTATAAATCGTGATTATTTATCATTTAGATCCCGTTTTGCATCTGCTGATTCCATTCTTCACGTAAAATACCCATACGAATCGAATCATAGTAGACACCGTTATACAATCTACATTTACGCAGACGCGCTTCCATCGTCATGCCTAATTTGTAACCGACTGCAATCATCCGTTCATTGCCTGACCATGTGGTGAAACCTACTCGTACCAGTGGCATTGCTGTAAATAAATGATCGATCCACAATGTCAGCGCTCTAGTACCATATCCTCCGCTCCAATAAGCAGGCTCATAAATAATAATTCCTACCTCTAACCACAGTGAAGGTTCATGCTCCCAGTAATAACTGACGATCCCGATGATATGCTGATTCACTTCAATAATCCAAAAGCTTGGACTGTCTATAATACGCAGTCGATCTTGCCAGTATTGCTCATACGGAACATGAACATGATCATAATAAGGAGCATCCCACTTTTTCCATTCTGGAGATTCTTCTTTGTATATCAATTCCCATAGTATTGGGATATCAACTTCAGTTATCGGGCGAATGTGTAATTCTTGATCGGTATACTCGATATGCCTTCAGCTCCTTCAATCTGACTTTTGGATCATCGGTTTGAATCTTATAGGTACATTTATAAATACTCATTGAACCAACCTACAATATGATTGAGTCGTTGTATACGTAATTGTGGATGACCGCTACGAGATAACTCATGATTGGCATCCGGGAAACGTACAAACTTGGTCACAGCACCTAACCGTTTTAGCGCTATAAACCACTGTTCTCCTTGTTCAATCGGACAACGCAAATCTTTTTCCCCGTGCAAAATCAAAATAGGTGTTTTGACGTTAGCCACATAAGCTAATGGCGAATGATCCCACAATGTATTCAATTGATCCCACGGATTACCGGCAATCTGATCTTCTACAAAGTGAAAACCAATATCACTTACTCCATACATTGAAATCCAGTTACTGATCGAACGCTGAGTCACTGCTGCTTTGAAACGATCAGTATGCCCTACTATCCAGTTGGTCATAAATCCACCATAGCTACCGCCAGTTACACCTAAGCGATCTTTATCGATCCAGTCGTAATGTTCTAGCGCATAATCTGTGATTTCCATTAAATCTTGATAATCTCCACCACCATAATCATGACGGCACGCATTCACAAATAATTGTCCATATCCATGACTACCCCGCGGATTACCGAAAATGACAGCATACCCTTGTGATACTAACAATTGAAATTCAAGCATAAACGTATACCCGTACATCGCATGCGGCCCGCCATGAATTTCTAGAATGGTCGGTACTTTGGTATGATCTGCTTGATCACCTGCCGGACGCATAATCCAAGCTTGCAGACTTTTACCATCTACAGAGGTAACACTCATTTCTTCAGGCTTACTCAAAATCAGTTGTTGTAGCAAATCATCATTATGATGAGTCAGACGTGTCTCTACTTCCGTCTCTACATTCCAGCCAAACAATTCACCCGGTTGTAGTGGATCAGCCGCTATAAAGATCAGATGTTGCTCTGCTGTGCGGGCAAAATAATGAATATTACGCTGACCACCTAATATCGTCTGCACTCCTGATCCATCGGTTGCTATCGATAGCAAATGACAAGCTCCAAATGTAGTGCATAACACATCTATCGCTTGACCATTCGCTTGATAGATCGGCTTATACGTTGAACTGAGTCCTGTATCCCCGACTACAGAATTTAACAACATAATATCATCATGATCACATAATCCAGTGATCGTTCCTGTAGCTAATGACAATTGATACAATCGATTTAACGTAGCATTATAATAAGACTGATCGTCTGCTACCATAGCGATAAATTGTCCATCCGGTGACCAATTCACACTCGAAATCACATATTGATGTTGTGTCCACTGATGGCGCTCATGACCTTCTGCATTGATCGTAAACAGATCATTTTTAAGCGAAAAATCAGGATCACTTTCATCTGCTGATGGAATATGAGCAATATAAGCGATTTGTTTGCCATCCGGTGACCATGCAAAATCGTCAATATCATAATCACCTGACGTAATCCATGTTCCAGACTGGTCTGCTATCTTATGTACATATAAATGCGTTCGACCTCCATCCCACAATCCACCACTATCTGATTTGTAAATGATGCGATTGATTTCGATAGCCTTTTTTGATAAAGGAACTGATTGATCCTCAGCATGATCTGAATTTGTCGATGTTAATTGTTCGGATTGATTAGAGATGGCTTGATGAGGTTGTGATGATTTATTTGTTGCTGCAATTAATAAAGATTGATTATCTGGCGACCATATAAAAGAACTGACTCCATCTGCTATATCTGTTGCTTGATGCGCTTCTCCACCATAAGCAGACATAATCCAGACTTGCGGATGCTGCTCTGTCCCACTTTTACGTAAAAAAGCAAGCTGTTTGCCATCCGGTGACCATGCAGGCGAACGATCACTTTGTCCAGCAGTCCATTGGATATCTTCACTACCGTCTGCATTCATACGGCGCAAATGCGAATCATACCCGTCTTGCTTGGCGTTAACTTTCTGCACCTCATATACAATCGTACCATCTAACGGAGAAATGACTGGATTTTTGACCCAGTTAAAGCGATATAAATCTTCAGCGATGACTCCACGTCTACTTCCCATATTTCGTTATCCCCCATCCTATTTAGAGTGTACAAAATGTATGCGTATTCTTGCTTAAATACTATATGATAACATTTTCAATCGCAAGAAGATCACTCCTACACTACGATCTTTTTTACCATCACTATTAAAGTATAATCCCTTTTATTACATTTCCTCTAGCAGTCAACATTTCAAGGAACTCTCATCACTGGTAGATTACTTACAATTATCACTCAATAGCCTTTTTTCTAAAAACTCGATATAGCAACTTAAAACTACCACAATCTTCCCCACTACCAATCCCCCATTATATTTCAGTGTATATCTTGTGTTCACCTCCAAATGCTGCTAGCGAAGGGCGGAGGATTGTTCCGTAAGTCGCCTTTAAGATTCGGATATCGACCGCTAGACGGTCATTCAAGATATCCGATCTTACCAGCGACGATAGGAACCATCCACCGCCCGTAGCGTCCCTACGAACACCTTATACACTTTCAATATAAAAACCGCCACAAGTAAAATGTTGCATAGGACTCCCATAACGTCCAACCTGCGGAAAGTTCTAAAATATGGGCTTTTGTCGGTTTGGCATCCATTTTCAATACATGCTTAATCGAATTGTGTAGACCTACATCATCAATAGGAAAAGCGGACGGCATGCGTAGACAGCGCATCAATACATAATGAGCAGTCCAGGGGCCGATACCGCGAATTTTCACCAGTAATTTTTCAGCTTGTTTGACATCTGTAACTTGTAATAATTGTTCTTTGGACAATGTGCCATCTACGATTAACTTTGCAGTATCGATCAGATATTCACACTTTTTGACTGTAGTCATACCTGCGGCAGACAATTCATCTACAGTAAGGCTAGCGATCGTTTCGGCTGTTGGAAAAAGCCAGTACGTCTCCCCTTCATACGTCAGCGCTTGTCCAAATTGTTCTACCAAGCGTCTTTTTAAAGTATAAGCAAATCCTAAATTGATCTGTTGCCCTAGAATCCCCCAGCAGATCGCTTCATATAGATCAGGAATGCCCATATTTCGCAATCCATAAAAGGAAACAACTGCTTGTTCTAGCAAAGGATCTTGAGCCGCCATTTTATAAAAAGGAGCTAAATCTGTGCCTAGATCGAACCAATCGTATACATATTGAGCAACACCTATACGTAATGCAGATGAGAT
The DNA here is from genome assembly GCF_028736095.1 of Paenibacillus sp. KACC 21273. Classification (NCBI taxonomy): domain Bacteria; kingdom Bacillati; phylum Bacillota; class Bacilli; order Caryophanales; family Paenibacillaceae; genus Paenibacillus; species Paenibacillus sp. KACC 21273. The sequence continues at coordinate 1,392,348 of NZ_CP117876.1, read as the reverse complement.
CGACTGATGTTCGTCTACAAATCGAATTAACATATGGTGTTCATTATAATTGCTAATCTCTACAATCGCCGCCTCTTGATCGACAGCAATCGCTTTGTAAATCATACCGTCTCTTAAAGTATATAAACTTTCATTGGTAGCCGTTGATAAATGACTGTAATTTTCGGTAAAGCTAAATTCCTTCGGTACAGAGATCAACATATCTTGTCCATGATCTTGTATTTGATTCGTAATCGATAGATTAGAGTGAGCATGAAGTTCATGTTGCATAGCGTTAGACTGCCTCCATTCCTATCCTTGATCGACAAAATAACCATGTATCCGTATCAGGATGTATCAACCTATTAACCATCTCTGTCTATTCATTAACGGAATGATATCCAATATGAACGGATAACGGTAAACAACACAAAAAGGAACTTGCATTAACAAGTCCCTTCAGTAATCAATATTGTATTATGCTATTACACAAAAATTTCTTCGATATGCAATTCTCTTACTTTAGTCAAATCTACAAATTGGTCGTCAATCTGTACCAATGGTCTAAAAATATCAAGCGGATTATTTAGAATAATCGTGCCATGTTCTCCATTGGTTAATTGTACTTTTTTGCCTATCAAGTTAGGTGCAAGATGATGAATCAATGCTTGAACAGGTTTTTCATTTAATTTGGAAAATCCTAATTCATAAATACTTTGCAGTACAGCCACAAACCCCTGTTTGTTTTGTTCATTTTTGGCGGCAGTCATATTTACAAATACATCTGCTACTGAAACGATCTGGGTAAACGGATGAATTCCTCTTTTGTACAGACGATTCGGATACCCTGAACCATCTCCACGTTCATGATGCTGTAGAGCAACAGATGCTGTCACTTTATCATTCATCGATTCCATAATAATATCGTAACCGTATGTTGTATGGTTTTTGTATTCTTTCAGCTCTGAAGCATTTAATTCTTCAGGACGACTACGCAAAATAGAAGGCAAACGGCTTTTGCCGATATCGTGCAAATACCCGGCTTTGCTGATTCGATAACAATCATGTTTGGAATAATCAAGCCATTCTGCAATATAGTAACTCAACAATCCTACTTTGAGCGAGTGACTATACAGATGATCGTCTTCTTTTTCCAAATGCAATAAAAGAGCGACTACATCTTTTTGTGCATCCAGATCTAGCAGTAACGGTTGCAACAATTCGTCAACCACATCAGCATTGAACTTGCCTTTCGTAAGAGCTTCCAAAAAGATCGACTGATATGCATCAATCGAACGATTGATTTTCTCTTTCAACACAGGTGATAAACCTGTAATCGCTATCATATTAGCGACTGGTTTGATTTCTTCTTTTGCTTCAATATCCACATATTCTACTTTATGACGTAGTAATAGAGTGATATCTTCTTCTTTGATATCTACTCCTTTTTTGAGTAATGGGACACCCGAGCTATTAAAGGTATCACTGCTTAACCGCTGTCCTTGCTTGAGTTCAGTAATATGTATAATCAAATATTTTTCCCCATTTCATCGTTTTTTATATTTACATGCCAAAAATCAAAATAGCGTATATACGAGTAAATAGAAGCCAGATCAGTAACTATAGATAGAAGGTAAATGATACACAGATGTTTTTCTAAAATTATGTATACCTTTTTCTGATATTTACTCTATTATATCGACAAATTACTGAAATATTGTATAGCTCTTAATCCTCAATTCTAGGTAAAATGACCTTCGCCTTTATGCAAAAATAGATTTATAGTGTGGATGATCTCTTTTTGAAGGAAATCTCTTATTTGCGAATTATGCTGTTGCATCTCATATCAAAAAAGATGAACCGCCTAATAAACGGTTCATCTCTCATTATTTATTTACCTATTAAGATCATTTATTACATCTGCAACAGCTTAAGAATACGAAATTAATTGTTGACGTTTTGCACTTTCTGGATCGTGTACCACATTCAGTTCGCGATTAAAGAGCATTGTGGAACGCTCTTTAAGATCATAATCAGACCATGGTAAATTGCTTGTAACTGGCATACTGTTATGTGCAAAATTAATCCAGGCGGTCTGCATTTGCTCTGCTAGATTATACGTATCTTCATCTATTTCTAATCCAAGATGTGCAAATAGAGGTAGATTGTTAAATGCAAATGCAATTTCAGCACCATGTGTAGCTGTTCCTAACAACGGATGACCGGGTTGACACCAATCAAAGCGATACATCCATACAGGAGCATGTCCAACCTGTGCTTCTGCATATTGTAAAGCCGAACGCCAGAAGAACAAATCAGTCATCAGATCCGCATGACCTCTTACTGTTAACGGATATTGCTTCGCTAATCCATGAGTATCTTCTCCGAGCAACGCTTGGACAATATTCACAATTTGACTTTCACTCATTAACTGAGTCGGTTGATTGAAAAATAATGTACCTTCTTCCAAGTTAGTACCGATAATCAAAGGAATATGTTTGGCAGAGCCATCTTTGATCGCTTGTACAGGTTCAACCGGTAATGTATGTGGATGAATCGTTGGTTGGAACAACAACGCCCATGTATCATTATCCAGCGTTTGGCTAACACGATTACCTGCTTGTAATATCTCTTCTGTCGAAGCGGTATACAATTTGGATAAATCTTGTTCGCCTACACCAAGTGCTTGTACAAATCCGTCTGCAATTTGTCTGCTAACTTCAGCTGGCATCGCTTGGGAAGCTCCACTTTGCATAATAGCGCTTTGGAATAACCCTTTAGCTGCTGGCATCGCTAATAAAGACGCAATACTCATCGCTCCTGCTGATTCACCGAACACCGTTACTCGTTCAGGATCGCCACCAAAAGCTTCAATATTATTCTTGACCCATTCTAAAGCTGCAATCTGATCCAGCAAGCCTACATTAGCATGATAATCATCACCATATGATGACAAATTCAAAAATCCAAACGGCCCTAATCTATAGTTAATCGTAATCACAATCATATCTCCATTGACTGCAAGCGATGTTCCGTCATATAAAGGAATACTGCCTGCACCAGTTACAAAAGAACCACCATGAATCCAGACCATCACCGGTCGTTTTTGAGTGGATTTATCAGAAGCCCATATATTCAAATACAGACAATCTTCTGATTGTACAGGAGGTTCACTTCCAGAACCAAACATACTCGCTCCCTCGTATACTGGCTGAGGAGCAATCGGACCAAAATGCAATGCTTCTTTGACACCTTGCCATGGTTGCGGCGGTCTTGGAGCTTGAAAACGCAGTTCTCCCACAGGTGGTTCTGCAAAAGGAACCCCTTTCCAGATCACTGCTCCATGTTCACGTATACCTTGTATTTCTCCGTATTGTGTATGAATTTGTGTCGTTTCCATCTTTGTCTCATCCTCTCTAATACGCTGCAACAACAATCGATCAAATGGTCATTTATACATAATGACTATCTTTAGTATAGTACACTTCTTCTATGTATATAAACATACGCCCTCTTTTTGAAGATAAGAGCGCGTATGTTTACCAAAATTACACGTATATATCTACATGATCATATCCAACTACAATGTATTCTGCTCTCGCTTCGCTAAAATAACAGCATTATCCAGACGACTGGAAGACAGTGATTCGACACGTGCTTCTGGAAAAGCAGCAGAAGCCAGACCACTGAGCACTTGACCCGGAGGCATTTCAAGAAATAAGCGAGCACCCAGTTCGTAAAATAAAGTCGTTACTTCATGCCAGCGTACAGGGTGTGCAATATTTAATGACAAATCTTCGATAATACCGTCTTCTGTACGCACAGCTCGTCCTTTATAATTGCCTGCATAAGGAATTTTAGGTCGAGATACTTCCATCTTGCTCAACGCTGTAGCTAATTGATCAGAGACCGAAGATAACAAAGGACAATGGGAAGGCACACTGACATTGAGTCGTTTGGCAGTATGCGCACCATTACTTTTGCAAGTCGTTAATAACTGATCGATCGCTTCCCATTGTCCAGCTACTGTAATCTGTGTTGGTGCATTTAGATTAGCGATGTATACGGGATGTTCATCTGAATGAATACCCAAGCGAATCTGTTCTACCTGACGCGCAGTCATTCCTGTAATAACGCCCATTCCATATCCTTGTGGATAAGCTTGCATCATCAATTGTCCACGTAAACGGGTTAAATGCAAAGCATCTTGAAATGAAAGTGAGCCGGCAACCACTGCCGCAGCAAAAGCACCTGCACTATGACCCGCAACAAGATCAGGAAAAACACCTTCTGCTGCCAAAGCTCTAGACACCGCTACTCCTGCAATACATAGAGACATCTGTACATGATCTGTTGTCTGTAATGCTTCTTCACTATCCAGTTGTTGGATCGATAATTGCAGTATTTCTTCTGCTTCTGTCAGTGTCTGCTTGATAACAGAATGATCAGGTAATTCATGCAACATTCCGGGACGCTGTGAACCTTGCCCTGGAAAAAGCATCACTACACTCATCTGGCATCGCTCCTTTCTCTTATCATGTCTATGCTAGACGTGGATTCCACGGATCTTTCACCAGTACAGGCCCTTGTAGTGTACGCATCAACACACGGTCAGTAGCAGGCTTTGCCCATTCACTAAGAGCGACTGCTCCATAAGGTGTCTCGATTTGCACATCGACACGCACAGGCAGATCAAGCGTCTGTTGCCATAATTGCTCTGCTTTAACTCGATCAAGAGCTTGAGAACAGCGTAGTAAAATATCCAGATCGCTAGTCATCGTTAATGTAGGATGCCCTGTAGCCAATTCAAATCCAGCACTGCCTGTCGGTCCCCAGATCATCTGGTTGTTGTTCCAGTGTGAATACAGTTGCTTTAATGCTTGCAACGCTGGCATACTGTCCCAACGATCGTTGGCAGATGCAGTCTGTAGATTCGAATCGAACTGTAATGCTATCAATTGCTCTGGTGTTACTTTTTGTACAATTAGCGATGCAGGAATATTTAATGCTTGTCGTAAATGTCGCTCTTGACCACGCACACCAACAGCAATCTGTCCTTCTAATGCAGGAGCACGCCGCACGACCACCCACGGTGTCTGCTGTAAAGACACATGCACCCATGACGGTACATCCTGTAACTCTTCTGCTTCTGTCCAGTGCGGATGCAATTGGAGCAGATCATGAGGTGCTGTAATTAATCCCATTGTTCTGCAAGCAACTGTCTTACTTTGATCGAAGAAGCTCTACCTGTAGCCGCTGTTGCACTAGTTAGACGGTTACTGAGATCGCGAGAACCTTGACGTGCATCTGTGATCGCTGTCATCAGATACTGATGGATACGTTCGATATCTTCTGATTGTGGTTGATCGGCTTCGATACCTTCGATCAATTGATCTAGCGCCCCCAATTTGGCAAAGGAACGAATATCATATGCTGCACCTGGCACTTTGGTTGCTGCTTCATTTAGTTGATCGATAGAGCGACGGGTAATACGTGCCGCAGACTGTTTGGACATAACTTGTACAGTTACTTTTTCATCATCTAACGCAAGTAATCGATTCGCTTGCATGCCATGTGCTAGAAATGCTCCAGAGATCGCATTTCCTACAATGAGAGCGATCACAGGATGACCGGCAAGACGTGCACTAGCATAAGCATCTACCGCTGATCCGCATGATAAATGAATACCTAACACTTCTTCGCGGTACCCATAGGCTTGACTGGGCACATCAACTATCGCTACAATAGCACGCTTTTCTCCGTCTTGGTCTGCTTCAATAGCTTCACGAATATAACGGGCAATATTCCAGCCTTCTTCTAGTCCAATCTCTCCTTGGCGAGCTCGGACAAAGCGCGCATTAGGATTTGGAACAACCGAGATATAACGTACCGATTGACCTTCTAACGAGGTATCGGCACACAATACAGAAGCAATGCCTTGTTGGTCTGATGCGGATCGACCAGACAACGCTTCGAACCATGTCCGTCCTCTAGTGATGGGTGCTTCACTACTATTGACTTGAACTTGCTCTGCTCTCGCTTGCTGTTGTTGAAGAGTCTCTTGATCTACGACACCGGATTTCCATGATTCACGAATAGACGATGGTACAATTAATGTATCGGCATCTACTGCTGCTAGTAATTCCAGGTAACGCTCCACTTGAGCTGTACGAGTCACTTCTTTTATCCCTTGACGGAATACCTCATGAATCGCTTGATTGATTTCTTGTACATCATCATTTACAAGTGCATCAGCGAATCCAGCACCTACCCGTTGTTCACCGCCTACCATCGACCAGATTCGGGAACGATCAGAAGCATCCATTTCTTGAATCCCTGCTTCTTGCTCAATGACTTCTGAACCATTCAGTTGTAAGCGACCTTGACGGGTCATAATCAAATGACTGGATAATCCTGCCGCACAGATCGACATCCCACCATAACAGCCAATCATACCAGAGATAACGCTAACGACCGGGGTGTATGGACGAAGTGCCATAATAGCTGCGCCAATCTCGGCAATAGCGAGCAGACCATAATTTCCTTCTTGTAGTCGTACTCCACCTGTTTCCAGCAATAATACCGGACGTGTTTTGATCCCTTTTTGATGGTCAAGCAGTACTTGCTCTAATGCACCTGAGATTTTGGCTCCACAGACTTCCCCTATGCCTCCACCTTGAAAAGCACCTTCTAAAGCAATAGCTACCGCAGGTTCTCCATCAATCGTTCCTCTACCTACAATGACACCATCATCACTTTGTGCCACTATTCCTTGTAACGGTAAATGAGGTGAAGTGATTCGATCAAAAGGACCGATCAATTCACGAAAGCTTCCTTGATCCAATACAGCTTGCGCCCGTTCCCGTCCAGATAATTCGATAAAGCTTGCATTAGCGATCTCTATCGGTTGAGTATTATTGTTCATCACGAAGCACCTCCATGGCTTGAGTTAACCGCAAATTAACAACACCTGGTGTAGCGCCAAAATCATTGATCTCGATCTTAACCGCATAAGAATAAAGTTTGAAAAAACGATCAAATACTGCACGCCAGATCTCTTCAAATCCATTAGCACTTGTACTGATCTGAATATAAGCTTGATTGTCTGTTGAAGGTTCGATCAATAGTTCCAAATCTCCTGAACCTGCTACACCAATATGAGCGCGCTGGGTCAACGATTGCTGAGCTGGATATTGCAGATGAATAATTTGCATTACATACGACCTCCTGTCGTTTTTGAAAAGGATTCGGTATACGACATATGTGTAATACCTGTAAGTATAGAATCAATATATAAAGTAGCTGCAAGCAGATCAGCACTACCACCGGGTGAAAAATGATGCTTCACCATCCACTGGTCGAATGCTAATAGCGCTTGCCAGCCTTTATTAGTAGATGTTCCACCTTGCGCCAAAATCGCTGACGCATGCTCCTGTGTCTGCACAAGTGCCTGCTGCCCTCCACGATATAAAATGCAGGTGTCTGGCAACACAGCGATAATCGAAAGTAAACTATCTAAACGGGCAGAACATTCAGCGATCCCATGATGGCGAGCTTGTTGCAACGCTGGCAGACCGATATCAATCACATGCGGAAATCCACGCTCTGCTTCGTCTTTTGCTCCACCTGCTCCGTATTGACGCTTCACATGAGTTCCATGCGAACCACTATTAGGTGCATAACGATCGGTATAGCGAGCGATAGTTGCTGCTATATCAGCGATTTGTGTAGCAGATATAGTATCTAATGATGATACATCTGCTGATGGATGATACGATTCAGCGATCCATAGTGAAGTCGCACCTGTTAACAATCCCAACGCCCAGATAGCGCCCCGATGGGTATTCACACCTTTGGTCACTTCTAACATATGTTGTTCACCATGACGCCCGATCCAAGCCAGTTGTTCACGTAATGATTGATTAGCGCTATTACCGTAAGATGATTGAGCTATCTGGATAAATGTAGAGCGCAATGATTCTGCTGAATTATACATTAACTCTATATTCATATCTTGATGTGAACCATTATGATGTAGATCGACAAGCCCGGGCTTAGGTGTCAATGAAGCTTCGTCTTTCAGAGCAGTGACAGCAAGTTCACCTAACCACCTTGCATAATAATCGGCTTCTGCTTTTCGCTGACTTGGTATAGATACAGATGGGAAAATATTAAGAGTACTCATATTACCAGCTCCGGAATTTGGATGGTGGTTCATATAGTCCATCTGACCAGTCTACAAGTTCTTCTATACTTTTAGCAGCTAACAATGAACGCTTCGCATCCGTACGGCGGATGTCCAAATCTTCTGGAAAAGCGATCAATCCATCCTGACGTAACTTCTCATTCAGATCGGTATCATGACGTTGTCCCAAAGGTGTGACTCCTGCGATTGCCGCCAAAGCTGTACGACGTTCTTCGATATTTTGCGCTTTATATAAATAAGCGATTCCTTCTTCTGTAACGACATGGGTCACATCATCTCCATAGATCATCACTGGAGCGAGCGGTAGACCTGCATCATGACCGACTTGAATCGCATCTAAAGAATCGACAAATGTCGGTTGATCTCCTGATTGGAACGTTTCGACCATTTGCACAACTAATTTGCGTCCGCGTACAATTGGTTCTTTGTCTGTAATCATATTCAGCCAAGCTTCTGTATCATGACGGCGACCACGAGCATCACTACCCATATTCGGTGCACCACCAAAACCGCTTAACCGACCCGAAGTGACGGTCGATGAATTACCATCTGGATCGATTTGTAGACTGGCTCCAATAAACATATCTGCGGCATACTGTCCGGCTACTTGTCCCATAGCTCGATTGGATCGAATCGTACCATCATGTCCGGTGAAAAAGACATCCGGGCGAGCAGCTGTATATTTTTCCATTCCTACTTCGCCACCAAAGCAATGCACACTTTCCACCCAACCACTTTCGATAGCTGGAATCAATGTAGGATGCGGATTAAGCACCCAATTTTTGCAAATCTTACCCCGTAATCCAAGCGATTCACCATACGTAGGCAACAATAGTTCAATAGCGGCTGTATTGAACCCAATCCCATGATTCAGCGATTGCACTTGATGACGTTCATAGATCCCGCGAATCGCCATCATCCCCATTAAAATATGCGTTTCTTTGATATGACGAGGATCACGAGTAAATAAAGCTTCCAATTGATACGGTTGATCGGCTTCGACAATCACATCAATCCATGAAGCTGGCACATCGACACGTGGTAATTCGTCTACAATTTCATTGACCTGTACAATTACAATCCCATCACGGAAAGCAGCGGCTTCAATAATCGTTGGCGTTTCCTCGGTATTGGCTCCTGTATAGAGATTTCCTTGACGATCCGCTTTGTCTGCGGCAACCAGTGCAATATTAGGAGTCAGATCAACAAACATTCGACCATACAATTCTAGATACGTATGAATCGAACCGATACTTAGTGTCTGATCTTCCACCATTTGTGCAATCCGCAGACTTTGAGACCCTGCATAAGAAAAATCGAGTTTGCTCGCAATATTTTTCTCGAAAATATCTAAATGTTCGGGACGAGATACACTGGACATAATCATATGCAGATTGTTCACTACTTGCGGATTCACATTGGATAATGCTTGAGATAAGAAGCTAGCTTGCTTCTGATTGTTACCTTCTAAGGCTACTCGATCACCGCTAACCAATAGTACTTCCAGTGCATCTACAATATGATCTGTAGGCAAAATCACACCGTTTAACATCGAGCGAACTTTTTCCATACGACGTTTTTTTTCATCACGACGGGTCGTCCAAATACGCGGTGTTCCAGTTTTCAACTTGCTGATGTGGGTTGACATGATACTCCTCCTTGATGTTTGATTAACTGAGATTGGATGGTGTTCTGAATGGAACTGCTTCACTTAAAATATTTTTGCAAAGTGGCAAAACTTCAACATATGACCCATGCTGCGGAAGAACTTCATATCGCTCAACCTGCACTGAGTAAATCGATTAAAATGCTCGAAACCGAACTCGGTGTTTCTTTATTTGACCGTACCGGACGTTATATTACACTCAACGAATATGGAAAAACATTTCTCAAACATGTGGAAAAGGCGCTACAATCGCTGGAAGACGCTACCCGCGAAGTTCATGATCTGGCGACAGGTACTGTAGGCTATATTAAGCTTGCTTTTCCTGTTGGCTCACATATCGTACCGAATCTAATCACAGCTTTTCGTGAACAATATCCTGATATTCATTTTCAATTGCTTCAGCATTACGAAGAAAATGTCAAACCTGAATTCGATCTATGCATCTCTTCATTGCCGCTGAATTATGAACATATGCAAAGTATTCCACTGGTAACAGAACAGATATTTCTAGCTGTACCCAAAGGTCATGCTCTAGCAGATCGCCCTAGTATTGCTCTGTCTGAAGCCGCTCACGAACATTTTATCGGGCTTCGTCATGGACATAGCCTGCGTGAGACGACCGATGATTATTGTCATATGGCTGGCTTTAAGCCTAAGCATATTTTTGAAAGTGACGATCCTGCTACAGTGCGCGGACTGATTCGAGCTGGACAAGGTGTTGCTTTTATTCCGGCTGTCTCGTGGGAAGGATCGACAGGACCGGATATTTCGCTTATTCCTATCCATACACCTGTCTGTCAGCGCACGATTGGTATCTCATGGCGTGGAGATCATTATTTGTCTCGTGCTGCACTCGTATTTCGTGAATTTACGATTGAATTTTTTGCCAATGCTTCTGATCCTACCACATTGTCTTGAGTAGTCGTCTGCTGTGATGTCGGTAGGGATGATTTGCGAAATAAAGCCATTATTTTTTTGCAAATCCATTCTACGATATACACGATAGCAAAGGAGAAAAAAGCAGTTATTCCAAAAGTTATCAACAGATTCAGACCTAAAGGAATCTCACTAAAATAATTTCCTATCAAAGCCACTGTAAGTTGGAGCGCAAAATAACTGGCGAGATACGCACGAAATGCATATTTAGCGATAAATTTAAAGTGCTGTAACGATTTGGAGCCTGTGTTGATTAACGATACAGTGAATCCATACACGATAATAATCAATGTAATATTGAATAGCACCATCGACCATTTCAAATAACTGGCATCTAGTAAATTTAGCGTATCCAGTCCGAATGAAAATAATTCATGATTGACCAGTATAAATAGTAATGCACCGATAGGTAATGCCCACCAGCGAATACGTTCTACTAATGCACGCCATTGCTGATTGTACGTAGAAGCAATCACACCGAGTACTGCATAAATGCCAAACATAAACAACAATCGATCCCACTGAACCCAGCCGGGATGTTCTTGATTATGGAACGCATAAATAGAGTACCATGCAATCAACCCTGCATAGATGATTATGGTAATGATCATTACCCCAATCGTATTCTTTTTATTTTTCAGTAAAAAGAATACCAATCCTGTAAGCAGTGGCAACAACAGATGAATCTGAAACATCATAATCGTATACCAGAGCTGTGGTGCGGCACCGCCAAGTAAAATACCTTTAACAACACTCCAGATCGTTGAATAATGACCTGCATTAAAAGCAATCATATAGACCGCTGTCCAGGCAAGATAAGGCCCTATAATCTCTTTCGTTTTGTGCCATACATAATGAGAATAATGGGGGTCTCTTAACTTCGCCAGATCAAACGCAATCGCAAAAATAAACATAGGTGCTGAAAATTTAACCAGATCGTATAATATGCCAATTTCTATCTTTTGGGCTGTACTATGGTAATGAAGTAACATAACATTTAACATCAATTGCCATATTACAGCACTTACCGCTAACGTCTTCATGATCTCCGGCTCAGTCGCTCCACTTACACGCACAGCAGGAGATGTGGATGACATACTCAAAATGACACCTCCAGTGACCAGCCACAATGTATTGCACATGGCTTAACGGTTCTTTTTGAATAAAATCCTTACGATGAATATGTATCATCAAGCGCTTGAAATCTCATATTCAATTCCCTTACATTTATAATAGTAGAACAGATATACGGCTATGTATAATACAGAACGAGTTATCAGCTTATAACCTATTTGGTATAGAACAAGACGTACAAATCATGTTTCAAATCAGGAGGATATTATGATAAGACCCGCTACACCTACAGATGCACCTGTTGTTTTAGAATTAATGTATACCGCTATTGGTGATATTGCCCATGCTTTTACAGGGACAAATAACAAAGAACAATCTCTAATTGCTCTTCGTCCATTGTTTGAGCAAACCGGCAATCGAATCAGTTATGAAAATATATTCGTAGAAGAACGTGAAGATCAAGTGATTGGCTTTGTGCTTGCTTATCATGGCAGTCAGATTGCTTCTCTCGATGCGCCCCTTATCGAACGTGTTCGACAACGTGGACAAGATCCATCAGCTATTATTCCTGAAGCTCGGGAAGACGAATATTATCTCGACTCACTTGCTGTCGATGCGGCTTATCAAGGACAAGGAATTGGAACAGTATTAATTCATGCTTTTGAACAGCAAGCACAGCAATTAGGGCATCACAAAGTAATGTTGATTGTTGATAAAGAAAATCCTAAAGCGAGAAAATTATATGAGCGGTTAGGCTATACCGAAGATGGTCAGATCACTGTGAATGGACATGAATTTTATCGGATGATTAAGATAGTGTAGCTATTGTTTGAACATGTACTCCGATGTTTAACCATGTATTAAAGGCTAATTATGTTAAATAATTGAAATTAATAGCTTGGTTAACATGCATAGGAGGATCATCATGGAAAACAAAAAAGCTAGAGAATCTGTTATTTATCAGATTTATCCGCCTAGTTTTATGGATAGCAACAACGATGGTTGGGGAGATCTCAATGGGATTGCTTCGCGGATTCCTTATCTTCATCAACTGGGCATTGATACGATCTGGCTCGGCCCTATTTACGATTCGCCGATGATTGATAATGGCTATGATATCAGAGATTATTATCAGATTGATCCCAAATATGGCACGATGGAACAATTCGAATCTCTACTTGATCAGTTACATGATATAGATATGAAGCTAATTATGGATCTAGTCATTAATCATACTTCAGACGAACATCCATGGTTTCAACAATCCAAGAGTGCGAAAGACAATCCTTATCGGGATTACTATATATGGCGACCTGCCAAAAGCGATGGCACTGAACCGAACAACTGGCGTTCTTTTCAAAGTGAATCGGCTTGGACGTATGATGAGCAGACTGACGAGTATTACCTACATCTATTTGACCGCAAACAACCTGATCTGAACTGGGAACATCCACCATTACGGCAGGAAGTCTACAAAATGATACGCTGGTGGTTAGATAAAGGGATTGATGGTTTTCGTCTGGATGCGATTAATATGATCTCCAAGCATCCTGATCTTCCTGATGCTTCAGAAGAAGATCCACATCCAATCGGACAAAAACTTTATAAAAATGGCCCTCGCATTCATGAGTTTTTGCAAGAGTTACATCGAGAAACGTTTGCTCATTATCCACATATTTTGACGATAGGAGAAGCGCCTTCATTAACGATGGAACAAGTGTTGGAATATACGTTGCCTGAACGTAAAGAATTGAATATGGTACTGGCAATGGATATGATGCGTATTGGTAAAGATCCTCATGATCCGTGGGATTCAGCCGATTGGTCAGTATTACAGTTAAAAGAATCAGTATCCAAATGGTATGAACATGTTTTTGCACGTGGAGAATATGGTGTGTACTTGAGTACCCATGATCATCCACGTATGATTCCTGATGTGATCGGGCATAATGAACATAATATGACAGCCGCCAAATTAGTAGGCACATTTCTCCATCTTATTCCCGGTGTACCACTGGTGTATCAAGGTGAAGAATTGGGACTGCGTAATACTACTTACGATCGAATTGAAGATTACCGTGATCAAGGAACAATTCATTATTATAACGAAGCGATACAAGAAGGTAAGTCTTCGCAAGAAGTGTTATCTGGTATTCATAAGCGCAGTCGTGATGGTTCACGTTCACCTATGCCGTGGGATGGAAATCGTGAGAACTTTGGCTTTAGCCCATCTGCTACTACAACACCCTGGATTCCTTTTCCAGCTAAAGAGAATCTAACCCACTTGAGTGTGACTGAACAAGAAGAACAGCGCGGCTCTGTACTTTCGTATTACCGTCATCTGATTGCAATGCGTAAGCAGTTCCCGATTATGTCTCATGGTTCGTTTACGATGTTATTAAAAGATCATCCAGAAGTGTTTGCTTTTATACGAGAATGGCAAGGACAACGATGGTTAATTTTATTGAATTTTGCTGATATAGAAGCCGAGATTGATTGGACACAGGAGTATAGAGTCTTTCCTACTTCGATGGTCAAAATTCTCGGCAATTATCCTCATAACGCTCATCCTCCTCATCTGGAAGAAGAACATCATATTGATGATCTGCAATATTTGCGTCCTTATGAAGTATTGATTTATCGGATGTAATTCCGCCGATCCAATCAATACTTATCATCGAATAAATGAATCTAATGATCAAAAAGACCTTTTTCTTCTGCACAATCAAGCAGATTAGAAAAAGGTCTTTTTAATAAAATTCTGTGATTTTTAGCTTTTTTAAATGTATAAATAATGTTGTATTTATTTATAGAGTTAATGTTTTGGACATTTGATAGTCTGTAATCTGATAGCCTGCTTTTTCGTATACATGGAGCGCTTTAAGATTATGACCGAATACATGCAGTCCTATTTTGACTGCTCCTTCTTGTTTTGCCACCTGATCAAGTGCTTGCATCGTTGCTTGACCATATCCTTTGCCTTGATGTGCCTCATAGATCAAAATATCGTATAAAAAGGCTTGCTTCCCTGCTGGAGCATCACTGATATGTAACCAGATATATCCGACAATCTGCTCACTCGCTACCTCAACAATATGATAAATATAAGCTCCCGGTGTATCTTTTCCCTGAGGCAAATATTTGGCAAAACTTTCTTGGGCTAATCGCTGTGCATCGGCAGCATCCCATGTACCTGCCAATACTTTTTCAGCAGCATAATCCGCTGCCGATTGATCGCGAAAAGCTTCATATTGCTCCTGATTCATCAATACTAATTCAATCATACAATAGCCTCTTTCTTTTTGCGGTTTTTAAAAATAAGATTAATGATCAACGTAATTACAAACGAACAGGTAAGACTTCCTAGCATAGCGATAGCAAAACCTGCGATATGATTCGATGAGAATGGAGCGGCAAATGCTGGAACATACGCAATCCCACGTACATTTAGTACACCAACTAACAATCCACCTAACCCAGCAGATACAATCGCTCCTCCAAATACCCATTTACTTGCAAACATAAACGGATAAGCCGCTTCTACAAATGTGCCAAAGCCAATATTAATTAGAAATCCGGGTGCGGCTACAGCGGCTGCGCCTTTATCTTGTGGAGCAATAATATTGGCAAGTGTAATTCCGGCAGACACCATCACCAAGCCTGTCATATCGACAGCTCCCAAAAAGCTGTTACCGCTTCGTTCCATTTCTAACAATACGATTGGCAAAATGGCAGCATGGTAGACTCCACCCAAAATAGCAGGCCAGATTAACAATCCAGCAATTAGACCAGCAAGTGCACTATTGGCGGCTACCAGTGTTTCTAATAAATATCGTATCCCTTCACCAGCTTGAGCGGCAAGAGGTGCGATAAAAAAGTACACCACCAATCCTGCTACAAGACCCGATACTCCACCTGCTACTATATTAACGGTTGTGGCAGGAAATCGCCATTCGACACATTTACGAAATAAATAATTGGCTAACAATCCAGCTCCGATCCCGCCAATCAATCCGCCAATAATACCACCATTCACAGACAATACCCCGGCTACAATCCCAGCTACAATCGATACTTCATCTAATTCAGCCACTTGCTTAGCGGCAACCACTGCAATAATAACAGGCAATGCCGCAATCATAATATCAAACACTTTACTCAAAGCAGTCAATCCAGGAATCTGACTTGCCGCTAGAATCAACGCCATCGCTATAAATCCCGGTAGTGATGCCAGCATAATCCCTCGAATATTAATACGTGAAAATCCTGTACCTTGCTGTATCCCTTGCCCGCTGGAAGCTTTGCCGATCACCGGACGGTACGACAGACCCCAATACTTGCTCAAAGAAGTAACAAAAGAAACTGCACGCGTACGGTTCGTTGTTCCTGTGGTGCCGGACGTAGAGATCACTTTCAGTCCTTTGGTTGCCGCTGCCGCCATCGATGTTCCACCTGTACCTGTAACGGGCAATTGAGCAGTTGCCGCCGCTTCAATCGCTAATCGGTTCGCTCCACCAGGGCTTGCACTCATCAAAATCACACCATCGACTTCACCACTAGCAATCATCGCAGCTAATCGCTCATCTTGGGCTACAGCCGCTTGATTGATTTCTTCTAACGTGCCTTCCACACTAATCACCGGACGTTGTTCTTCTTCGTTCCATATGTATAAAGAAGCAGGGGTGGATTCTTTGATATGATCCATAGATGTTTGCGCAGCAATAAATTGGATACCTGCACAATGAAGCTCTGCTGCCTCTAATTGTATCAGTAATTCTTGCAATAGCCCTTCTGGATTTTTGCCACCAAGACTATATAAATTGCCTCCGCTACTCCCTAAGATAATAATATTTTTCATACGATCCTCCCCTGTCTATGTGTTCGATTCTAATTACTATACCTTTTTAACGATTCTGTGGTAAAGCGATAACTCATTAACCCGATATACTTAACCGGAAGTAACCTATTGTAAACGAAAAAAAGATTACTGCTAATATACACAGTAATCTTTTTTCAGTAAATATCTATGTTGTTTGCTTATTCATTATTTCTACTATTATCAATGATTACAGATCATCGCTATCTTTTTTGTCGATAGGTGTGTATTTATCCAACATTTTTTGCTGGAAATCAGCGATATCTTCATAATCTTCTTCAAATTTACGAGATATGCGAATATAGATCGGTAATAGCTCGCGGTAAATGGCAACATGTTCTTTGTATGGTTTGTGCTCATACGTTGTACCGATCATTTTGGACACTTCATCTAAAGAATCGATCCGTTTAAGAGCATACAATCCAAGTACTGCCGCACCCAGACAAGAACTTTCGATACTTTCAGGAACGACTACTGTCTGATCGAAAATATCAGCCATCATCTGACGCCACAATTCAGAACGTGCAAATCCGCCTGTCGCATGGATTTTTTTCGGTACACCGATTTGCTCTTCTACTGCTAACATCACTGTATACAAATTGAACAAAACGCCTTCCAGTGCCGCGCGAATCATATGTTCTTTTTTATGATGCAATGCAAGTCCAAAGAATGAACCTCTTGCATCTGGATTCCATAACGGAGCGCGTTCCCCTGATAGATACGGATGGAATAGTAGTCCGTCTGCGCCAGGATGTACTTTTTCAGCGATACGAGTCAGTACATCATACGCACTAAGTCCAAGACGCTTCGCTGTTTCTACTTCAGAAGCGGCGAATTCATCACGAATCCAGCGGAAAATAATACCACCATTGTTTACAGGCCCACCGACAACCCATTTATCTTCAGTAAGTGCATAACAGAAAAAGCGTCCTTTAGGATCGGTTACCGGCTTATCTGTTACTGTACGAATCGCTCCACTGGTTCCGATCGTTACTGCTACAACACCCGGTTCTATCGCATTTACACCTAGATTCGAAAGTACTCCATCACTTGCTCCGAGTACAAATGGAGTGCTTTCGATCAGACCCATTTCAGTGGCATATGTCGCATGTAAGCCATGCATCACATGTGTTGTAGGTACTAATGTAGATAGGTGATCACGCGTAATGCCTGCTGTTTCTAGCGCTTCTTGATCCCAATCGAGTTCCTTCAAATTCATCAAGCCTGTCGCAGAAGCCATCGAATGGTCAGCAACATACTCCCCGAACAATTTTAGGAAAATATATTCTTTAATCGAAATGTATTTGTACGCTGCATTGGCAATTTCTTTGCGATCATGTGTAATCCACATAATTTTGGTCAATGGAGACATCGGGTGAATCGGTGTCCCTGTGCGCATATAAATCTCATGCCCTTTTTTCTCTTTTTGCAATTGACGAGAATACGCTGCACTCCGATTATCCGCCCATGTCATACACTGTGTAATCGGCTTGCCTTCTTTATCCACGACTAACATACTGTGCATCGCTGAGCTGAAAGATACAAATAAAATATCTTCCGGTGCTACACTGCTTTTGTCCATCGTTTGTCTTACAGAATCAATCACTGCACGGAACAATTGATCTGGATCTTGTTCAGCAATGGAAGGCACAGGTGTATGCAAAGGATATTCTGCTCCACCTTGTGCTACAATTTTGCCATCTTCTTCAAATAATACAGCTTTGGTACTGGTTGTTCCGATGTCTACACCGATCATATATTTTGCCGTGCTCATGATCTAACCTACTTTCGCTCTAATTTCCAGAACTTCTTTTCTTATTTAGACTACTACATTCAGTAGCAAAATTAAACCAAACGCCACTAGAGACAATAAGGTCTCCATCACTGTCCATGATTTCAGTGTCTGTGGAACGGTCATATTAAAGAATTCTTTGACCATCCAGAAACCTGCATCATTCACATGAGAAAGGATCAATGAACCTGCACCTGTTGCCAGTACAACCAGCTCAATATTTGCTCCCGGTGTCAAAGCCAGTACAGGCGCAACAATACCTGCTGCGGTTGTCATCGCTACTGTAGCTGATCCTGTCGAGACACGAATCAATGCAGCAACCAGATAAGCAAATACAATTACATTTACATGGGCTGATGTAGCCACTGCGGCGATCGCATCACCGACACCACTATCAATCAATACCTGTTTGAATGCTCCACCACCACCGATAATCAAAATAATCGAAGCTGTTGGCGCCAGACAATCTCCTGCAAATTTGGATACTTGTTCTTTGGTGAAGCCCTGTGCAAATCCAAGAGAGAAAAAGGCAAACACGGTCGCAATAAACATCGCTACAATCTCATTACCAACAAATCGCAAAAATACACTTATACCATGAGTGCTTTGCGGATCAGCAATTTCAGCGATAGATCCTGCTAACATCAGAATAACGGGCATCAAAATCGTCAACATCGTAATACCGAATCCCGGCAACGGTTTGTCTGGACGATCTAATTTATTATTCGTTGTAAATTGCTCTGCCAATCCTTCAGGCGGATGCACGATGATTCGTTTCCCAATAAATGAACCGAATAACGGCCCAGCTACTATCGCTGTAGGAATCCCTACAATCAACGCATAAATAATCGTTTTCCCAATACTAGCTCCAAAAGCATCAATAGCAATCATAGGTGCAGGATGCGGAGGCAACAGTCCATGTACAGTCGATAGACCTGCCAGCATCGGAATCCCGACACGCAATAGCGAAATATTCGTTTTGCGAATGACGGTAAATAAAATAGGAATCAGCAAAATAATACCGACTTCAAAAAAGACCGGCATCCCTACAATAATCCCTACAATCAGCATCGCCCAGGGAATATTTTTCTCCCCAAATCGATTGACCATCGTCGTGGCAATCTGTTCCGCACCACCCGATTCAGCCATCATTTTACCAAGCATGGTACCCAGACCAATAACGATCGCTATCGAACCCAGTGTCCCACCTAGACCACTTTGTACCGATTTGACCACGTCTAGTGGCTCCATCCCGATAATCAATCCCAAAAACAAGGATGCCATGAGCAGAACGACAAATGGATTCCATTTGTACTTCGCAATCATGACAATCAAAATAACAATAGCAACAAGAGCCCATACCAATAGTGTGGTTTCATGGCTCAAACCAAAAATGGAATACATTCATTTTCCTCCTTTTTCTGCTTATGTACATCTTTTCCCAAATAAACCCCTTCTATTATTACCCCAAATTAAAGATTTTTCAAACGATAATGTCATTTTAATTATTTCATGCTCATTTGTGACCGTTTACATTTTCTGAGAATACAGAAAAGAGACAGACTGAGCATACCTTTGCAGATAACACGTATACAACGCAAAAAAAGCTGTTAGCACTTCATCGTTAGATGTGTACTAACAGCTTTTTTGTATTTATGAACGAGGACGTGAAGAAGCAGATTCAGCTGTAAAAAAATGGTGCGAAAGACCGTCACTGAGCCCCCGCCAACTAGCGAGCAATGCCGAACATTTCATATGCTTTAACAGCGTACGCAAAATAAGTGTACCTGCTACAATAATGTCTGCACGGTCTTTACCAAGATCAAATTGATTAACACGTTCTTCCAGACTAAGCGTTGCTAGCGCTTCTGCATAAAAGAAAATAGTATCGGGATCAATGCGATAAGGATCACTAGCTGGCTTGGATTGACGTTTGCGTTCTCGTTCCATTCTTGCCAGAGCACGAATCCCTCCACCCAGACCGATTAAAGGCAAATCAGGATGCATCGCTGTCCAGGGATAATCTGCTAATTGCTGATTGATTTTCTGTTCCAACTGCGCTGTCGATTGTTCGCTCCAATGGTCTGTTCCACCATTTTGCATCGTCATATTCACTGCCCCGCAAGGCAATGATGTACTTTGTATTAATTGATTATTTTTGAAATATGAAATCTCTGTACTGCCGCCACCAATATCAACAATAAATCCTTCTGTGACATAAGCTGGCATTGAGCGCATCACACCCAAAAATCCAAAATAAGCTTCTTCTTCACCTGATAATATCTGAACTTTGATATCTGTATGGCTTTCCCAACATGCAATAATATCTTTGGTATTGGTTGATTGTCTGACTGCGGCTGTAGCTACAGCGCGAATCTGACCTGTATGATTGGTTGCACAAATATGCTTAAACTTCTGGAGGATAGGAATAACCGTTCGGATATCTTCCTCAATCATGCTGCCATTCTCATCCCTGCGTACACCGAGTCGAACCGTTTCTTTGGCTTTGTGTATCATACGACAGGTTCCATCTGCACCTGCTTCATAAATGATCAGACGGATTGAGTTTGAACCAATATCAATGACTCCGAGTCGATTCCGGTTTTCGCTCATCGTATATTTGCCATGAACGCGTCCGCTATTCCATTAATCGCCATTAACGAGTTCCTCCTTCTATCTAATTTAGGTGCTGGCTATTCCACATTCTTAACCTCTTTATACATATTTGACTTTGCAACCATCTTGTTCATTTGACACCAGATCTATATTGTCAAATGTTTAGTTGGTTATGATTTTATCAGGAACGGTCTCTCATTTCCATAATTACTCTGTAGAAACCCTATTTATTATCAAAAATAACAACAAATAGCCACTCTTTGTTTATAAAGAAGTAGCTATTTGGAGTCATTATATAACAGGTTCTATTTCAAATTGCGGATCGCCGCTTTTAATTAATACTTTGATCGCGTCTTGATTGGTATTTACGAAAATATAACGATCGGTATCGACATCTTTGGCTTGCCAGTCTTTCAGACGGATAATAAAGCCTACACTGGTCTCCTCAGGGGCTACAATAATTTTGGCAACCGCTCTGCCTTCTTCGATCCGTTCAAAATCCACCTGTCTGTGACCTAAAATCGGCCCCCATACCCACAGATTCCAACCTTTGTAATCTTGATTCGGACGTTCGTATTCTACTTCAATACTGCGAGGAATATAAGGCAACACTTCTACTAACCACTGTGCAGTCGCTTTGCCACAAGAAGCTGTAATCTTCGCTGTACCCGGACGAATGCCACGCACCAATCCATCTTTGTTAACACGAATAATTCGTTTGTCGCTGGAATCCCAGTATACTTTCGGGCGAGCAATAGGACGACTGTATTGATCTAGCACTTCCGCTTTTAACGGAATGCGTTTGCCACCATACACCTGATGTTCTCCATGTAAATGAATCATATGTGGCACCAAAGTTTCTACATGTAACAAAAGCGTACTTTTCACACTGCCACAAGAAGCACAGATTGTACTGTCTCCTTCGTGTAGAGCAATAATCTGTCCATTTTCACGAACGATAATATTTTGCTCATTGGAAGAACGGAACACTACAGCTTCTGCTTCAAAAATACGTCCACGTTGATCGCGTGGAGTTACTTTGAGTTGTAACTTTTCACCTGGCTCCATAATACTTGGCGTATAATCCCACTCCAAGCTAGCTGCTACTGGAATATATTGATCTTCTTCATCGTACAATACCATCATAGACAACTGAGGAACGATCACTTCTTGACCGACTACACTTGCTAATGGATGAATACCGGCTTGGTTCTCATTAACAACGATTTGCCATGGACTGACCGACGCTGGCAAAGACACGGTCTGATCATGAGTACTAGCGTTATAAATGACTATAATTCGGTTCCATTTATCACCATGCGCATATTCTCCCAGTTGAAATGCAACCACTTGCTTATCACTACGCAATACTTTTAAATGTTTTTCGACATCTTCTCGTTGATCCATACGAAAAGCAGGATGAGAACGCCTTAACTGAATTAGACCTTGATAGTAATCAAACACCGGACGGAAACGATGTTTATTTCCCCAGCGTAATCCATTGATCACATCAGGGCTGCGATAACTGTTATGATCGCCAAATTTGGTACGTAACATTTCATCACCAGCATGGATAAATGGAATCCCCTGACTGGTTAACACAATACCATTAGCTAATAAAGAACGACGAACCCAATCATTCGATAATACATGTTCAGGATCGATATATTTGTAAGGCTCTGCCGCTTGTACCGCTTCTTCTACACTGCTTCCATCGGCTAATTGACCGTTATCCATATGCAGGAATGAAAGTGCATCATCCTGCCCGTAAGTGCGTACAAGCTTGTCCCATAGATTCAAATTATCATGAGCAGTCACATAGTTGACCGTTTCACTAGGATGATCGGTAAAGTCTCCGATAGCCCCATAAATGCCTTTGACAACATCGCCTTCTACGCCAAATGATCCTGTAGCAAATCCCTGTGTATCCCCATCGCTATCACCTTTGATCGCTTCACGGAAATTATCATTGAATACAGCAAATCCTTTACCACGTTGAGAGCCTTTCAATGTCTGTTGTGGAAGAAGTGACCAACCACCTGTCCACGGCTCTCCGTAGATCAATATACAAGGGTCTACATCACGACGTAGCTCTTGTGTCAATTGAGTAACTGTATCTGTATCGATCAAGCCCATCAAGTCAAAGCGGAATCCATCCAAATGATACTCATTCGCCCAGTAACGTAGTGAGTCTTTGATATATTTGCGTACCATTGGACGCTCTGTTGCAATCTCGTTACCAACACCCGAACCATTGGTTAACTGACCTTTTTCATCAGTGCGATAGAAATATCCCGGCACCAAACGATCAAAAGGTCCATCATCTACAGAATACGTATGGTTATATACCACATCCATGACTACACGCAGACCTTGGGCATGCAATGCTTGGATCAGACGCTTAAATTCACGAATACGTGATGTTGGATCTGTAGGATCGGTCGCATAAGCACCCTCAGGCACATTGTAATGCTGTGGATCATAACCCCAATTGTATTTGATTTGAGTAGACTCAGGATCTTGTACTTTTAATTCATTGACTGTATGAAAATCAGCAATCGGCAATAAATGAACGTGAGTCACACCCAGTTCTTTAAGATGATCGATACCGATAGAATTGCCATGTTCATCTTGCAGACCTTTTTCAGTAAAAGCAAGATATTGACCTTTATGCTTCATACGCGAAGATTCATCAATCGAGAAATCACGCACATGCAATTCGTAGATCACCGCATCAGTAACACTGGACATACGAGGTTTGATATCATTTTCCCATCCTTCAGGATTGGTTGTCTGTAGATCTACAATAGCCGTACGTTGCCCGTTCGGAGACACTGCACGAGCATAAGGATCAACAGCGTATTGTACAGAACCGTCAGCAAATGTAGCACGGTACATATAATATTGACCTGCAAGATCGCCGTATTGCACACATTGCCATACGCCGCCTTCTTCTGCTTTCATTTTATGAGCTTCACCTGTTGTATGATCATGTACAAGACCATCTTCATCATACACACCCATATCTGTATATAACATTAGATCCATTTGAATTGCATCAGGTGCCCAAAGTTTGAATATACTTTGCTGAGGCGTATAGTGCAGTCCAAGATCATCTATATCGTAAAAGTAGTCAGCCGCTACGTCTAAGTTTCGAATTAAGGAATGATTCATTTTATCTAACATTATATTCACCACCATATTTTAGGTTAACAATGAGCATCAATGCTCATCTTCACTTCATACCATCAAGCTTTACTAACAAGTCTAGTATTTATTTACAAATGCTTATAATAATAGTATCGGAAATTTTGTCGAATTGTTGAAGGTTTGATGGAACTTTAGTCCTATGTCATGGGGGTTTTTGTAATATTCAAAACGTGCAATCGTTGGCACAAATATTTAATGAATATCATACCGACTATTATTATTTATCCGATTAGCGATTGTATAGTTGGAAAAGCGGAGGTTGTATTGCATATCGTGTGTTTATTATTTACCTCAATAACTTGCTTTTGAATACAAAAAAGGATAACAATTCCTAAACCTTATCTCTGCTACCTATGATAATACCATGATAGCAGTCTCAACAATGCACTTGTTAAAACTGCTACTACATCGATATGTTCAACCACTTTATCGCAGCAAACTATTATTGAGCTGTCAAAATAATCGGGCCATCTGCTGTAATCGCTATAGTATGTTCATACTGAGCAGACCATCCTCCATCGGCTGTGCGTGCTGTCCAGCCATCAGCATCAATCGTCATCCGATACGTGCTTTCATTAATCATCGGTTCAATCGTAAATACCATACCTTCTTTTAAACGTGTACCTTTGCCCGGTTTGCCTGTATGGGTAAAGTTAGGTTCTTCATGAAGATCACGTCCGATGCCATGACCCAATAGATCACGTACCACATGGAATCCATTGCTTTCGGCATGATGTTGTAGCGGAGCCATCGCATCTCCTAGACGATTGCCTACGATAGCATGTTCTATTCCGATATAAAGACATTCTTTGGTAATACGCATTAGCTTTTCAGCTTCTGGCGAAATGTTACCGACTGCATAACACCATGCAGAATCGCCTAGCCAACCATTATATTCAGCAACGATATCGATTTTGGCAATATCGCCTTCTTGTAAAGGCGTACGATTTGGAAAACCATGAGCGATTACATCATTAACCGATGCACAAGTCTCATATTCAAACCCATTATATCCATTGGTGAATTGTTTACCACCTAATTTAGTAATATGCTTTTTGACAAATTCATTGATTTCCATCGTTGTAATTCCCGGTTGAATCAGCTTGGCAATTTCACGATGACAATCTGCTACGATCTGACTAGCCGTTTTCATTTCTTCTATTTCTTGAGGTGATTTCAGTATGATCATTGATCGGCTTCCTTTCCACAAGCTATTTCCTTTGGGCATCTGCCCCGAATACGTATTATCTCTATATAACTGATATGGTTCCTCATACATATTACCGTCAACTGTATCTTTGAGCAACCTACCGAGCGGATCATATCATGCTAGCAATCAGTTGTTGTTTGCCGAAATAGACCAAAACACCTGATAATCATTAGACGCATTATCAGGTGTTAGGTTGCATCTATACAGTTAATGTTTTAACCTCTGTTACTTGGCTTCTATACGTTTGCCTACAATCGCCAAATGACGTTCTACATCGTCCAAAATAGCAACACGCGGCAAATGTCCCCAATCTTCAAATCCAAATTTACGCAACAAATTCAGACTTGGATCATTATGAGCAAAAACAAAACCAAGCAGCGTATGTATATGCATTGCTGGAGCTTGCTCAATCGCATAAGAGACTAATTTGCTACCGATACCTTTTCCTTGATAATCGTTGTGTACATATACACTTAGCTCTACCGTACCGTTATAAGCAGGTCGTCCATAAAAAGTCTGTAGACTTGCCCAACCTGCAATCTGTCCATCTTGCCACAGCACCCACAATGGACGACGATCAGGAACATGCTCATCGAACCACGCTTGTCGGCTTTCTACTGTTACAGGTTCTGTATCCGCAGTAGCCAACCTTGCAGGAATAGAAGAATTGTAGATATCGACAATAGCAGGTAAATCTTCTTGTCTAGCTATTTCTATCGTGTAAGGTAAATGTTGATCACTCATTTAATCTGCCTCCTTGTATAAAAACAAATGTAAAGATCAGCGTGATTGACGAAAGATTACGTGACGGATTAACGAACAAATGTATTTTTGACACGTACAGAACGCATAAAGTAGAAAATCCAAGCAACCAGCGTAGCAATACCAAAAATGCTACTAATTGTTGGTGATATACCTACCTTTGGAATCAACAACAATGTCACAACGCTTACAGCGATTTGGAATAAGCAGTATGCAATCATAACACGTGGCAAGAATTTTTTACGTTTGTAAAAGAACACTAGATTAGTAATCATCCACAGAAACGAAATAATAGATAAGACGATCCCCATAATCATCACCAACATAAAGTTGTTGCCATAAACAGAAAATACACTATTAGTCATACCAGGTACTACCGCATCAAACTGCCCTGGATTCTTATACATCCAGATTAAAAATATGTAACTAGGAATAGTAAACATAAAAGCAATAAGTACATAATACATATACACTTGAAAACAAGCTAACCAGCCGCCTAATCCTTGCAAAGGTGGTTGCATATACGGCGGGTATGGTGGCATTCCTCCATATTGCTGTTGAGGTGGAGCTTGATACGGATTCTGCTGAACGTCATTAGGATTCGGCGGATATTCGTTACTCATTCGGTATCATCATCCTTTCTTTTTTTGTTCTGATTATAACAAATATCAGATGATTCTATTGTACCAGTAGATGATAGATCATGTAAGACAGATCGCATAACAGATTACAACGATTAGACCTGATACTGTCTTTGACCGAAATTACTTTCTTATTGCTCTTGTAAGCCCACCTGCTCTTGACTCCATTCCCAGAAACGAAGCGCTTCTGCATCATCCAGTGCTTTGGGCTTGAGCTTATGGATCTTTTGGCGATAATAATACATTCCTGAATGTTGAGCTACAGAAGAATCATCTACAAGGAAAATAGCCGTTTCTGCGCCTTGCTCGGGTGTCTGGAAAAAAGGAAGATACGCTACTCCAGCCAAAATGCGCTTACCAAATCCGGTATCCCGATCTACTCCAATATTAGTCGCTACTGCTCCAGGATGCAGACAATTGATCGTTACCTGAGTATCTTTTAACTTTTCCGCCATAACACGTGTAAAAAAGATATTCGCGATTTTGGATTGAGCGTATGACTTGATGACTGTATATCCGTTGTGTAAATGAGGATCATCCCAATGAATTTTACCAATCTTATACGCACCTGAACTGACAACAACGATTCGTCCTTGTGGGGAAGCTTTGAGTGCATCTAACAGCAAATGAGTCAGCAAAAAATGACCGAGATGATTGACCCCGATACTCATTTCAAATCCATCTTCTGTTTCTTGACGCTTCAAATTCACCACACCTGCATTGTTAAGTAAAACATCCAACCGATCATATTTCTGATTAAATTGTTCTGCAAATTCACGAATATGTTGCAGTGACCCTAGATCACATTTCATCAGTGTAATCTGGTCAGAACC
The DNA here is from genome assembly GCF_028736095.1 of Paenibacillus sp. KACC 21273. Lineage (NCBI taxonomy): Bacteria > Bacillati > Bacillota > Bacilli > Caryophanales > Paenibacillaceae > Paenibacillus > Paenibacillus sp. KACC 21273. The sequence goes on along the minus strand of NZ_CP117876.1, from coordinate 1,364,547 downwards.
GCTTTTTTCACGTGCTTCTTGTAATGCTTTCTGTCCACGTTCTTCATTGCGACAGCCCATAATAACTTCATAGCCACGCTTGGCTAATTCTATAGTAGAAGCAAGTCCCATGCCGGAATTGGCACCTGTAATCAATACACGTTTTGTATTCATGATGTTCCTCCTGTAAGTGATTCTTTTCTTGTTAATAAACCAGTCCATCTATTTCTACGCATCTGCTGATTAGTAATAGATTCAAATCATGCAGATGACATACCAAAAAACTGTAACTACAACTCATTGCCTACTCTGTCTGAGCAGAATAGCACAAGAAGTAAATTACAGTTTTTTGGTATCTAGCATTTTTTGTTACCTAGCATTATAGAATCGTTTTGATAAACATTTCGTTATCGCTGATCATTTATTTGTTTATGCAACAAATGATTTACTGCTTTAATTTGGCATACGCTTCTTCGTACTCTTTAATCAACTGATCACCACCGGCAGTACGCCAGTTTGTAATCGCTTGTTGCCAGCCAGCATCATCTAACTCACCCATAATGTATTTGGTCTGTGCATCACTAATCATCTGATCTAGCTCTTGTCCGCGCTCTGTATAGATATCCGATACGAGATTGTACGCAGGATTGGAGATAGCATATTTGCGATCATCTTTTGATAATTTTACTCCTTTGGTTCCAAGTTCGGTATCGACCAATTCAGGTACATGATAACCTTCAATATTTAGCAAATTATCACGATAAGGCTTCACATCTCGTTGATATCCATCGAAATCGATAAATTCTGTTTTGCCGTCTGCTGTTTTTTTGTAATGCTTGCCTTCGATCCCGCGCAATTGCAATGTACTTGTAGGCTCGTCCATCAGTTTATCGAGTGTACCTAATAATTCTTTCAGTTGTGCTTCGTCTTGGACGGTCGCTTTGGGGAAAGCTAGAAAACCAAAGTTACCCGGTTCACCTGCAATACGAATCCCTTCTGGTCCGACAAATGGAGAAATATCAACCACTCCATCCGGTACAGCCGCTGTTAATAATTGTTGTGTACTTTTTCCGTTGGTTGCTACGCCATTTAGTTTCATACCGATTCTACCGGAGGCCATCATTTTATCGGCTTCTGTAGAATCCAGTGAAGGGAAGTCAGCATTGATTAATTTTTCAGCATAAAGACGATGCATCATTTGTAACACTTCTGTATATTGCGGTGTGATAAATTCAGGCGTGAATTTGCCATTGTCATCTACTCCCCAGCGATTAACGCCACCCAGACTGACTGCAATACGAGTCAGAGGAGCTTGAGAACCTTCAGTATATGTTTTGAATAATGGAAAAGCATACGTATCGTTTTTGCCATTACCGTCAGGATCTTTAGTGGCTATCGCTTTGGCGGCGTTGTACCAATCATCTATACTTTTGGGCACCCCTAATTTCAATGTATCAAACCAGTCTTTGCGGTATACGATAGCAGCCCGCCCTATATCGCGGAAATTCGGAACGCCGTACAATTTACCATCGACCGTGATATTGCTGTAATACTCAGGATCTTGAGCCGCTAGATTCGGATAGTCTTTAAGATAAGGGCCAATCTCCCAAAATTGATCTGAACGAATCGCACCCACTGTTGTTGGAATATAATTCAGACGCATAATATGAGGCAAATTGCCTGAAGCGATCATGACATTGACTTTATCGTTAAACGCAGAGCTGGGAATCCATTGAATATCCAAATCTTTGCCGATATGCTTTTCCAGTCCTGTCTCTACATCATTTCCAGTTTTGGGAATATCGCCGACTTGCATGAGTGAAATACGTACGGTTGAAGAATCCGCTGTTGCCGCTCCTGAATCGCTGTTCCCACAACCTGTTAATCCCAAAGCCAATACAGCAGTAAGTGTCCAACAAGCAGTTTGTTTAACCACAAATTTCATTATTATTTCCTCCCGGTCATTATGGTATGAACATGGTTATTTGCTTTGCTTTTGTTGTTGCTGTTCTTTGTAGGAGCTTGCGTATTCTTGCATCACTTTGTCGCCGCCGGATGTTTTCCATAGTTCCACTTGTTGTTGCCAGCCGTTTTCGTCAATTTTGCCCATAATATATTTGGTTTGTGCATCGTTAATCAATTGATCGAGATCCCCACCGCGCTCTTCATATGTTGGTGAATACAACGTCAATGCTGGATTCGGAATAGCATACTGCGTAATTTCTTTTGCCATTGCTACTCCTTTTTCGCCAATTTTGGTATCTTTTTGCGCAGGCACATTATATCCTTCTACCAGTGGCAGATTATCACGATAAGGCTTTACTTCACGTTGAAAAGCAGCAAAATCGGTCATTTCTACCCGTCCATCCTCTAACTTTTTATAATGCTTTCCATCGACTCCACGCAATAACAGTGTAGACATTTCAGGGTCCATTAATTTATCCAAAAAAGACAACAGCGCTTTGAGGTCTTCTTCTGTAGGCACAGAGACTTTGGGAAATACCAGAATACCTGCATTACCGGATTGAGCAGGTACACGATAACCGTCCGGCCCTTCTAATTTGGCAAGATCGACTTCGGCATCAGGTACATTTTCTTGCAAACGTTCAAGCTGACTTTTGGCAGTCTGTGCCACAGCGATCTTCATACCGGTTAGACCGGAATCGAATTTCTTATCTGCTTCAGTTGAATCAAATACTGCAAAATCTTGATTGATCAATTGCTCATCATATAGACGCTTGAGTAGATCCATTACACCTTTATATTCAGCAGTCATGAATTCTGGAGTAAACGAACCATCATCTTCCACTTTCCACTTATTCGGTGCTCCTAGACTGACAGCTAGACGTGTTGTAAATGCATACTCGCCTTCGTTATATTTTTTGAACAACATCATGCCATACGTATCTTTTTTCCCATTTCCATCAGGATCATTTAATGTTAACGCTTTCACATCGTTGTACCAGTCTTCTGTGCTTTTCGGTACATCTAGCTTGAGCTTTTTAAACCAATCCGAGCGGTAGAGCAATGTCGCACGTGCAATATCGGAAAAGCGAGGTACCCCATAGATTTTGCCATCGACTTTAACATTATCGTAAAATACATCTGCTTGTGCCGCTAAGTTAGGATAATCTTTGAGATACGGGCCGACTTCCCAGAATACATCGTTACGCATCGCGTTAGTGACAGCAGGTGTGTAATTCACTTTTAAAATATCAGGCATATCTCCTGAAGCGATCATGACATTGATCTTGTCATCATATGCCGAGTTCGGTATCCATTGAACGTCTAATTTTTTGCCCGTGTATTTTTCAATTTGCGTTTGAATCGGGTTGCCTGCGGATGGAATATCGCCTACTTGAGAAATCGCCATCGTGATCGTATCATCGACCGATGCTCCCTGAGATCCTTTGCTTCCACATGCACTCAGTACAGTAGATGTTGCTAATACAAGGCACATTAAAACTGCTGTTTGTTTTTTCATAAATAATTATCTCCTTTCGTTGAGGGGGGTTGTGGAGGGCTGCGGGGGAGATGGTTCTTGCAGTCGCTGGTAAGACAGGGATATCTTGATTTGACCGCTGGCGGTCGATATCCCAGTCTTAAAGGCGACTTTCAGAATCCATCTCCCCCTCCGCCTAGCACAATTGGGTGGGTAGTGGCAGAAAAGATGTAAAGATTTTTAAGATCGTTTTAAGGGATTTGAGTTTTTGAGTTTTTGAAAATTAGGGATTAGGGACTTGAGTTTTAAAGTTTTAAATATTTAAGGATTTAAGGATTTAAGGATTTAAGGATTTAAGGATTTAATAATTATTGTAGTGCGAGTTGAGATGGTTTTTTAGCATGTAATGTAGGTTTTATTGGGTTTGGTAATGATTTTTTTGGGTGCGACAATTGTTGTAGGTAGTTAGTGTAATGGTTAGTGATGGACATGTATGGGTGTGATGTTTGGTTATTGAATTAAATGGTGAGAATAAGGATTTGGTTCATTTTACTTATTTAAGTTATTTTAAATTACGTTATTAAGTAATCATGGTTATGGATGCAATTTAGCCTTTGACTGAGCCTAGAAGTGCGCCTTTGGCGAAATGTTTTTGTAGGAATGGGTAGACCATTAAGATAGGCAATGTTGAGAATACGATAACTGCCATTCGAATCGTAAGTGGTTGGATATCGGCTTCTTCGATGCTGGTGTCTCCGATTCGGCTTTGAGCTAGAATAACAATTTCGCGTAGCCACACTTGTACAGGCCATTTGTCGCTATCGTTAATATACAGAATAGCGCTGAAGAAGCTATTCCAGTGAGCTACCGAGTAGAACAATGCGAATGTTGCCATGGCTGGTAGCGATAACGGTAACACGATACGGAAAAGGATTGAGACGTCGTTACATCCGTCGATTTTGGCGGCATCTTCCAGTCCATCAGGGATTTGTTGGAAAAAGTTTTTGAGTACGATCAAGTTAAAAGCACTGATCGCGCCTGGAATCATTAGCGACCATAACGTATCGGTCAAATGAAGAGAATTGACAACAAAGTACGTCGGAATCATACCGCCACTAAATAACATCGTGAACAATACACCGAGCATAATGTACTTTCTGCCTCGCAAATAAGGACGTGATAACGGATACGCCATCAAGGTGGTCAGCAGTAAATTAATAAATGTGCCGAGCACTGTAATATAGATTGATACCCATAAGCTATTCAATAGTGTAGATGTAGAGAAAATATACCGATACGCAGCAAGCGAAAATTCTTTCGGAAAAAGAATAAATCCCCCTTTAGCGACTTCTGCTGGACTGGTAAATGATACAGCAGTGATATAGATAAAAGGCAATACCGTTACAATCCCTAACAATAACAACAAGGTATGATTGGTATAATCAAATAGCCGATTCCCTAATGTACGATCTTGTTTCATGATGTTGTCTCCTTTCGGACGATAGGTAACTTTAGAATGCATAACATCGTTTGCAAAAGATTTTTTATACTATTTGATTTCTTTCTACAAAAAATAGATAAATCAATAGATACCTTCTTCTCCACATTTTTTCGCTAACTGATTCGCTCCGACCACTAACAGCAAGCCAATCACTGATTTGAACAATCCAACAGCAGCACTATAGCTATACTGCGCTTGCGTCATTCCTTTTACATACACATACGTATCAAAGACTTCACCCACATCCCGATTTGTGGAAGTCAACATTAAGAAAATTTGTTCGAATCCGGTATCCAAAAAAGTACCCAGACGCAAAATAAGTAAAATGATGATCGTACTGCGGATAGCAGGCAAAGTAATATGCCACAACTGTCTCCAACGGCTTGCTCCATCCATTCGCGCAGCTTCATACAATTGAGTATCTACACCTGACAACGCCGCTAGAAAAATAATCGTTCCCCAACCGACTTCTTTCCAGATCGATTGCGAAATAATCATCGTACGGAACCAACCCGGCTCAAGTAAAAACGCTATTTTTTGACCGGTTATCGCAAAGATCAATTCGTTTAAAATTCCGCCTTCTGTCGTAAAGATCATATAAAATACACCGACAACAACAACCCATGAGACAAAATGCGGTACATAGATTAATGTTTGCACAAAACGTTTAAATCGTTCTGTCACGACTTCATTTAACATCAACGATACAATAATAGGTAAAGGGAAAAAGAAAATAATATTGTATAACGCCAGAATCAATGTATTACGAAATAACATCCAAAACTGCGGTTCACTGAAAAAGCGTTCAAAGTGCTTGAATCCTACCCAGTTACTTTCCCATATTCCACGGTACGGAACATAATCTTGAAATGCCATTACAATGCCGTACATCGGTACATACTTGAATATGACAAAATAAATAATCCCGGGTAACAACATAATGTATAACCAACGATTTTTGTAAAATTCCCTCCATGACATATTCGCTTGGCTTTCTTTTGTACGTATACGTGTAGATGATTTGACTGATTTGGCTTCCATCCTTCACCCTCCTTGAAAGCGTTAACATTTGTATAGACTTATTGTCGCTTCCAGAAGGATAACAGGCTATCATCCAATTTTAGCTTTATATGTAAAAAAAGAAGCTAATCCTTGCTGTATCAGGGTTTTAGCTTCTTTTTTTCGAGAAAGAATAACCTTTTTTCAACCTCTATATATGCTAGATTCAACTATAATATTCTTATATTAACTTCCGACTGCGATGTTCTTCTCGATATTTACCAGGTGTAGTGCCGACGATTTTGCGGAAAGTACGAATAAATGCGGTCGTGTTACTATAGCTTAATTTTTCTGCAATATCGGCAATTCGCCAGTCTGTCGTTTCTAACCACTTCTTCGCCTGATTCATTCGATATTCAGCTACATAATCACTGAACTTAATCCCTGTTTCTTTTTTGAATACACGACTCAGATACACGGGATGGAAATTAAGCTGTTCTGCACACATTTCTAATGACAAATCTTGCTCATACCGCTGATGAATCATCTGGATCATCTGATCGGCGATATTCATATATTGTGACTCTGCCTGACTTTGCAAAAACTGCTGTAACGGCTCAAATAATGAGTGTGTAAACCACTGCCTGATTTCTTCTACCATCTGCAATTCTAGCAATTTATGAAGCGATGCTTTTTTGCCTAATACACTATTTACAGTTCCACCTTTTTGTTGCACAATCTCATAGACACGAGCCGCTAATTGAGTCAACAACACCGGATAATCGCGAAAATGAATTTCTTTTTCCATCACATGAGTAATATACTCATCAAAATAAAGAGGTGTCTGCTCGTAATCTCCATTTTGGAGCGATTGAATCACCCGATCTTCTAACTGCTTGAGCTGAGTATACACAGCCACTTCCATAGAAGTACTATGATCGATATCTTCAAAATGGATAATTAATTTGTTCCCCAGACTCATTCGTTGCTTGAGCGCTTCTAATCCTTCTCCATACGCATCAGGAGCACCTTGATAATGTTCAAAAGGACGACTAATCCCGATACTTACCGATAACGACAAATAGTCTTGAACCTGTGTACGCACCCGTTCTGCTTGAGCATGATACCATAAGGTCGCATCTTCATTATCTAGAGGTTCTACCAGAATACTGACTTGAGATTGTTCTATCAATACAGGGCTAAATCGATGCTCTGCCGAAATCAATTCAGACACCATATTATTAATAGCAAATAGAAGCAGTTCACGATCCGTCTCTTCATAACGTGTTCCTTGCACTGTATCAATCTGTAATACCAATACCGCCATAGAATGCACAGGTTTAGGGAATCCATAGATTTGGCGACGACGTTCAAATTCATTAGCTGGAATCTGTCCGCTAATCAGCTTGATAACCGATAATTCACGTAACTGCGGGATTTGCTCTCGAATCTGCTCTTCAAGCTCTTTTCCTGTTAAGCGCATCCGCTCTACTTGTTCACCAATATACGCAAATTCATCTCTTCGCTTCACAGACTTTTTGTCATATCCAGTGAGTGAATTGCTTTTTCCAAATGGAAACCGTAGCTGCCTGATCGTTGTAGACGGTTGCTCTGCGTTCAGTCCTGCCTGATAATCTGCTGAATCTCCTGCTCCCAACAACTGCATTAATTTGGAGACAGGGGAATACATACGCCGACTGCTAAGAAAAGCTAATAAAGCCGTTAATAACAACATCGCTACACAGACACTAATTGTCAAAATCGCTATTTTTCGTGTCTGGGACGTAATCTGTCCTATTGATACCACAGATACATACACCCATCCATTTAATGTGGACGAAGAATAAGTTACACCTACTTCTTTGCCTTCACTTTTCCAATTAAAAAATCCTTGTCGTTCCCCTTGTTCCACATGTTTAAACACTTCATTCTGCAAGCCTGGATATTGCGTATTCTGACCACTATCTAGAAATTCTTGTTGATATTGATCAAATACATAGATTTGTCCAAGACGAGTACTGCTGGTGACCCAGTTATCAATCTCATCATTAGCAATATCTAAAACTAACAGTCCACGTGGTTCACCGGTTGAAGGCAATAATGGAATTTTGAACACCATACTGACTACTTTGGTTTTCTTTTCGGAAGAGATCGAGGTTAATTCATTTTCAGTCATCATATCTATATTTGACGTATATCCGTTATTAGCGATAGAAGTATCTGTTACCCAGAACATGCTATTTCGATTGTGTCGATAAGAGCGAAGCACAGCTTGATCGTCTGCATCAGACACCTGGCTAAATGATGTTCCCGATACCACCCAATTGTGTTCAAAGTTAATTAACCGTATTTGATCCAGTGATGTAATCGTTTGCAAATTATTAAAGCCTGTTGTTAAATTTCGTATCTTTTCAAAGTCTCCTGACTGTAACGGCTGTTTCATTGTTTCAGTCACTAATGGAGAATTAACATATTGTACTGCCGATAACTGCAACGTTTTGAGCACCTGATCTACACGTAATTGAGTCTCATTTAATAACTGTGCATTCCCATCCTGTACTTTTTGTTCCACATCACCGGCTGCTAATGTATACGAAAATATTCCGATAACCAGTACAGGCAGTGAGCCCAATATCACCATAATCAAAAATAAACGATATAGATATTTTGACAACAATCTCCCCTCCAGATGTAGTCATCCCTATATAGAAGTGCAGTGCACATTTCGTACAAGATGGTACTATTGAATCTATGTAAAAAAATTCTATTTCTGCTTTATTTAATCATTCTATCGTATTATGCAGATTCCTCCAACCTAAAATTACAAAACATCCATATATACCAAAAAAAGACTGATCGCCTGCTAGGCTTTCAGTCTTAAGCTTGTTACAATACAAATAACTAGATGATTTCTACTTATTTTGTATGTATTCACTTTTTTTAGAACTTAGTCTTGTGCATGTTCAGCATATGCTTCTGCACTTAATAGACTGGATAAAGCTTCATCCAGATTACCACTAACTTTCACTTCTACCATCCAGCCACGTCCGTAAGGATCAGAGTTCACCAGTTCAGGTTCTGTTTCTAATTCAGGATTGAAATTAGTAATTGTTCCTGTAACCGGGCTAAAAAGATCAGATACGGTTTTAACCGATTCAATCGTACCAATCACAGCTTCAGAAGCAACTTCTGCACCTGATTGTGGCAATTCAACAAACACGATATCTCCTAGCTGATGTTGAGCAAAATCAGTAATCCCGATACGAACAGTATCATCACTAATGCGTTCTACCCATTCATGTTCTGCACTGTACAGCAATTGATCTTTAATCTCACTCATTGTTCATTCCTCCGGTTCATGGTTGTAATGTCTTCATGCACACAAGCGTATAGCAAGGCAGATTATACTGTCAATACTCTTGACATTGCTTTTTGAATCAAGTATTAATATAATATACATACATTCATTGCTGTTTCAATACTTAATGTTCGGAAATACATAACATCATATGTAGCGAATGAAAGTACAGGGAGAGACTGTTCAGAATCATGACAGCGCCGAAGGAGTAAGCCAGTAATGGTGAATCTCTCAGGTAAAAGGGACCTGTACCGGACGCAGCTCTGGAGAGAATTGGCATTATTCGGTCACCGACGATATCCGAATGATTACGCCCAATCACCCAAGGGGAAACTTGTTGCTTCTGACGTATTTAGAAGTGCAAGGTAACTCTCAGGTATCAAGGACAGGGAGAAAAAGAAATAGTTCAGGTATACGACCTGCTTATTTCCTTTTCTCTCTGTCTTTTTTTGTTGAGCTTTTAAGGTGTTGTGACCTTTTGTCTATTTCGCAACATATTGAAAATCTTACTTTTTCGCCACAATACTAATTTGATGAGGTGACGATGATGACAACAGAATTGAAACGTACGCCTATTTTCCCTCTTTATGCTCAATCCGGTTCACCACGTTGTATCGACTTTGGCGGTTGGGAATTGCCTGTTCAATTTACAGGAATTCAAAAAGAACATGAAGCTGTACGTGAACAAGCAGGGTTATTCGATGTTTCTCATATGGGTGAAGTGATCATTTCAGGTGAAGGTTCACTTGCTTATCTACAGCAATTATTAACTAACGATGCTTCTCGTTTGCAAGATGGACAAGCTCAATACACACTGATGTGCTACCCAACAGGCGGTGTAGTCGATGATCTACTTGTATACCGTCTAGGCGAAGAACATTACATGCTTGTGATCAATGCTTCGAATATTGATAAAGATATCGATTGGATGAAGCAGTCTTTACCTGCTCATGTCACACTTGAAAATATTTCAGAACAAACAGCATTAATTGCTCTGCAAGGTCCTAAAGCGGTTGCTATTTTGCAAGCGGCTACGCAAAGCGATCGTTATGCTGAACTAGCAGGATTTTCTTTTATCGACAAAGCTGAAATCTTTGGTGTTCATGCGCTAATTTCTCGTACAGGTTACACCGGTGAAGATGGATATGAATTGTATGTATCTGCTACAGATGCTCCGGTGATCTGGGAACAACTGCTACAAGTTGGAGAACCACTTGGCTTGATCCCTTGTGGACTTGGCGCGCGTGATACACTTCGCTTTGAAGCTCGCCTGCCACTGTATGGTCAAGAACTGTCCGCAGATATTTCTCCACTGGAAGCTGGACTTGGTTACTTTGTCAAATTAGACAAAGAAAACTTTACAGGTAAAGATGCTCTAGTGTCGCAAAAAGAAAAAGGATTAGCTCGTAAATTGGTTGGTGTCGAAATGATTGATCGTGGTATTCCTCGTCCTCACTATCCAGTATATCGGGATGGCCGACAAATCGGCGAAGTGACTACAGGAACTCAATCTCCTACACTCAAGCGTAACCTTGGACTTGCTTTAATTGAAGCTGATAGTGCTGCTCTAGGAACACCGATAGAACTTGAGATTCGCGGTAAAATGCTCAAAGCTGAAGTGATCAAAGCTCCTTTCTACAAACGAGCATCTGCTGTCACTAAATAAAATCACAAGGCGACTGATATGTTGCCCCAAAGGAGTCTACCTTTATGAAATCGCATCGTTATATTCCCATGACCCCACAGAATGAAGCTGAAATGTTAGAGGTGGTGGGCGCTTCTTCGATAGAGGATTTATTTACAGATATTCCGGCATCCCTTCGTTATCAAGGTACAATGCCGATGTCTGAAATGCTAGATGAGTATACCCTTACTCGTCATATGTCCAGTCTTGCGGGTCAAAATGCAGATACAGATCGGTATACCAGTTTTCTTGGTGCAGGCTTATATGATCATCATTTGCCTTCTGTGATCAATCATGTGATTTCTCGCTCTGAATTTTATACAGCTTATACTCCATATCAACCAGAGATCAGTCAGGGTGAACTACAAGCGATTTTTGAATTTCAATCTTATATTTGTGAATTAACAGGAATGGCTGTTGCCAATGCCAGTATGTATGATGGTGCAACTGCTCTCGCTGAAGCGGCTTCTCTTGCAGCATCTGCTACAGGACGCAAAAAGATTATTGCTCTTTCGACGATTCATCCCGAGTCCCGCGGTGTTGTACGCAGTTATGCTCGTGGCTTGAATCTGGATGTAGTGGAAGTTCCTTATGGAGATGGAGTTACCGATATTCAAGTTCTTGCTGAAGCGATCGATGAACAGACAGCTGTAGTGCTTGTTCAATCCCCTAACTTTTTTGGCGGTATTGAAGCGATTCAAGCAGCGGCTGATCTAGCGCATGCCAAAGGTGCTTTGCTAGTAGTAAGTACGAATCCAATTTCACTTGGACTACTTGAATCTCCTGGTAAGCTTGGAGCTGATATCGTTGTTGGTGATGCACAGCCACTCGGAATCTCGATGTCATTAGGTGGCCCTACTTGTGGATTCTTCGCTGTTGCTCAACCGTTAATGCGCCGTATGCCAGGACGTATTGTTGGACAGACCAAAGATATCGATGGTAAACGTGGTTTTGTATTAACATTGCAGACTCGTGAGCAACATATCCGTCGTGACAAAGCGACTTCGAATATTTGTTCTAATCAAGCATTGCTTGCGCTATGTGCATCGGTGTATCTATCTGTGATGGGTAGACAAGGTATGGTGGATGTCGCTGATCTGAATTTGCAAAAAGCACATTATGCTGCGCAAACACTATCTGCGATTCCTAATGTAACATTAGCGTTCCAATCTCCTTTTTTCAATGAGTTCGTGCTTGCCTTACCAGAAGGCACTTCGGTCGCTGATATCAATACTCAATTGTTAGCCAAAGGCATGATTGGTGGTTATGATCTAAGCTTGTCTTACCCTGAATTGTCCGGTCATATCTTATTCGCAGTCACAGAGAAACGTACCAAAGCAGAGATAGATCTATTGGCAACTGAACTGGAGGCAATCCTATGACAAACGAAACTGTAGTCCATGAGACCGTTACTTCTGTACAAGGCGCTGTTGTTACTGAAAAAGCTTTGATTTTTGAATTGAGTCAACCGGGTCGAATCGGTTATTCTTTACCAGATTGTGATGTTCCTCGGGTCGACGTATCTCAATTGATTCCGCAGGAAATGCTTCGTCAAGAAGAACCTGCTTTACCTGAAGTATATGAAGTCGATGTAATTCGTCATTATACCGAATTGTCCCGTCGTAACTTTGGCGTCGATAACGGATTCTATCCACTGGGTTCTTGTACGATGAAATACAATCCTAAAGTCAATGAAGATGTAGCGCGATATGCTGGATTTGCCAAAATTCATCCGTATCAACCAGAACAAAGTATTCAAGGTGCACTTGAACTGATGCATACATTGCAAAAAGACCTTGCTGCTTTAACAGGTATGGATGCTGTGACTCTACAACCTGCTGCTGGTGCTCATGGAGAATGGACAGGTCTGATGATGATTCGTGCGTATCATGAAAAACGTGGCGAGCATCGTACCAAAGTGATCGTGCCTGATTCTTCGCATGGTACGAATCCTGCGAGCGCAACAGTGGCCGGATTCCAGACGATTACGATTCCTTCTACTCCAGAAGGTTTGGTCGATCTTGATGCACTTCGTGCTGCTGTTGGATCGGATACTGCTGCTCTCATGTTGACGAACCCGAATACACTCGGTCTTTTTGAAAAGCAAATCAGTGAAGTGGCTCAAATCGTCCACGAAGCTGGTGGATTACTATATTATGATGGTGCCAACTCCAATGCGATTATGGGAATTACTCGTCCAGGTGATATGGGCTTCGATGTGGTTCATTTGAATTTACACAAAACAATGAGTACACCGCATGGTGGTGGAGGTCCTGGTGCAGGTCCTGTAGGGGTGAAAAGCAGATTGCTTCCTTTCTTACCTGAACCTGTAGTCGAAAAATTAGAAGATGGTACATTTACTCTTCGTAGCGGTTCGCCTGATTCGATCGGTCGTGTCAAAGCATACTATGGTAACTTTGGGATTCTAGTACGTGCGTATACGTATATTCGTAGCTATGGCCCAGAAGGTCTACGTAGAGTATCTGAATGTGCTGTGCTGAATGCGAACTATATGATGCACCGTCTTAAAGATCATTATGAAATGCCTTATACAAGCGTATGTAAGCATGAATTCGTGATGTCTGGTAAAGGGCTTAAACAGTACGGTATTCGTACACTGGATGTTGCCAAACGATTACTCGATTTCGGGTACCATCCACCTACTGTCTACTTCCCGCTAAATGTAGAAGAATGTATTATGATCGAACCTACCGAAACCGAAAGTAAAGAAACACTGGATGCTTTTATCGATACGATGATTCAGATCGCTGGCGAAGCGAAAGACAATCCAGAATTGCTACTGAATGCTCCTTATGGAACAGCAGTCAGACGTTTGGATGAAACGACAGCAGCTCGTAAACCAGTATTGAACTGTGCTTGTAACTAAATTCAATTCAGATTTTATTTTATGATTGTATGAATCACTTATAGATATTGCTAGTTGATCACTTTCAATTCTATTTATGAATACGATCATAGCTCAAATCTACAATATCAAAAAAAGACTTTGCTGATTATAGCAGAGTCTTTTTTCGATCCATCTATTGCATTTTATTTATTCTAAAAGAACTATACATTATTTTACAGCAATAAAATTTATTCTATAGTCATAAAAAAAGCTGATTTCTCTATAAAGAGAAACCAGCTAAAAGTAAATGTTGGGAAAACTTATTAGTGCTTATGATATCAAGCACGTAACGGAAGAAAATATTAAGCGTGGATTGCTTGTACCAGTTCAACCACTTGTTCAGCTGTTTGCATATCCAAAGCTTTAGCAGCTAATTCTTGCATATCTGCTTTAGACAATTTAGCTAATTGGCTACGTGCTGGAAGAATAGAGCTTGCGCTCATACTGAACTCATCCAGACCTAGACCCAGTAGCAATGGAATTGCTGTAGCGTCGCCAGCCATTTCACCACACATGCCTGTCCATTTACCTTCTTTGTGAGCTGCATCGATAACCATTTTAACCAAACGCAAGATAGAAGGATTGTATGGTTGATACAGGTAAGATACCCGTTCATTCATACGATCTGCTGCCATTGTGTATTGGATCAAATCGTTTGTACCGATACTGAAGAAGTCCACTTCTTTAGCAAATTGGTCAGCAAGTACTGCTGTAGAAGGAATTTCAACCATGATGCCAAGTTGGATGTTCTCAGAAACAGCAACACCTTCAGCAACCAGTTTTTCTTTTTCTTCTAACAATACTGCTTTTGCTTCGCGGAATTCCATCAATGTTGCGATCATCGGGAACATAATACGTAGGTCACCATATACACTTGCTCTAAGCAATGCACGTAGTTGAGTACGGAAAATGTCTTGACGATCTAGGCAAAGACGAATTGCACGGAATCCAAGGAATGGATTCATTTCTTTTGGAAGAACAAGGTAAGGTAGTTCTTTGTCGCCACCAATATCTAATGTACGAACAACAACCGGTTTACCCGCCATTTTTTCCAAAACCGTTTTGTACGCATTGAATTGCACATCTTCAGAAGGCAATTCATCGCGACCCATGTATAAGAATTCTGTACGGTATAGACCTACGCCTTCGCCGCCATTATCCAATACACCAGCCACATCGTTTGGCGTACCAATATTAGCAGCCAATTCAACATGTACACCATCTTTGGAAACTGTTACTTCATCACGCAATTTGCGCCATTCAGTAACTTGAGCTTCATACGCTGCGCCTTTGGCACGGTACTCAGCAAGAGTTGCTTCATCAGGGTTAACGATAACATTACCTTCAAGACCATCAACGATAACGATATCCCCATTTTGAATAACTTCCATCACTTCTTTTGTACCGACTACTGCTGGAATTTCCAACGAGCGAGCCATAATTGCGGAGTGAGAAGTACGTCCGCCAATATTTGTAGTGAAGCCTTTAACAAAATTACGATCCAATTGAGCTGTATCCGAAGGAGTCAAATCTTCTGCAATAATAACCACTTCTTCACGAATCTCAGCAGGACTTTGGAAGTTTACACCCATCAAGTGATTCAAGATACGCTTGCTTACATCTCTCATATCCGCAGCGCGTTCTTGAAGATAAGTGCTCTTCATATTTTCAAACATGGTTACGAATTGAGCAGCAACTTCATTTAGTGCGAACTCAGCATTAACCATTTCCATAGAAATTTTATCTTTTACAGGGCTAATCAATTCAGGATCGTTCAGAATCAACAAATGTGATTCGAAAATCTCTGCTTTTTTAGCGCCCATTTCTTGTAACGTACGTTCTTTGATCGCCTCAAGTTCAGTTTTGGAAATTTCCAGCGCTGACTCAAGTTTAGCCAATTCCGCATCTGTATCGCTAATCGAGCGTTTGGTAATCTCGTATTCAGGATGTTCTAGACGGAATGCTTTGGCAATGGCGATGCCCGAAGACGCCGCGATTCCCAAAATATTAGCCATTGATTTCGCCTAGCCCTTCATTCACCATAACGTCAGTCAAAGCTTTCAATGCTGCATCTTCTTCTGCACCTTGTGTAGAAAGAACGATAACGTCACCTTGCTCAAGACCTAGAGACAATACTCCAAGGATTGATTTCAAAGTTACTTTTTTACCTTTAGCTTCTGCAAAAGATTCTGTAGAAGCAAATTTGTTAGCAGCTGTTACCAATGCTGTTGCTGGGCGTGCGTGGATACCATCTTCGTCAACGATTTTGAATGTTTTTTCCATTATAAAATTCACTCGCTTTCTTCATCATAGTAGGATAGTAAAAATAAATCATAACTAACTAATAACTAGATCATCCCTTATATTGTACAGCATTATAAAGCATGATGCACGTCTCAAAACAATTATTTTCGACTTTTTTCAGCAATCGCTAACATTATTCAGCAATATCCTGCAAATTCATGGTGTTTTTAGAAAAAATAAATCATTTTCTAAGTCTTGCTTACAATGCAGCTTAATAACAAAACTATAAGCATTTTGTAAGTTAAAGACAATAAGGATAGATTATTGCTGTAGCAAACATCGTGTTGACCCTTATCGCACTCTAACTTACAAGTACGTATAGTTTGTTATTTTATATTCTTTTGAGATTCATTGCAAAAGTCGAAATGAATAACATTACTTGATTGTAACGATATTGCCTTCTCCTGTTTTCACATTACCTGTTTTGTGCAATGTTACTGTAGCACCTTCTGGTAAGTTAGAGAAAATGATCGGAGTGATGATCGATGGTGCATTAGCTTTTACATACTCCAGATCCACTTCAAGGATTGGTTGTCCAGCCATAACATCATCGCCTTCTGCAACCAATACAGTGAAACCTTGACCTTTCAATTTAACTGTATTTACGCCTACATGCACAAGAATTTCTTTACCGGCTTCAGACATAATACCGATCGCATGTTTACTAGGGAATACGTTAAATACTTTACCATTAACCGGTGAACAGATCGTTCCGTTTGTTGGTAATACAGCGAATCCATCACCTGTCATTTTTTGTGAAAATACAGGATCTGGTACTTCACTAATATCCATCAATTCACCATCAGCAGGAGCTACGATTACTTCTTCTGCCAAAATGTTTACTTGATTCTCTGCTGTTCCTTCTGCTGGAACAGAGTCTACTGTAACTGGTGTTGGGCGTGGAGTACGTCCTGCAATAATATCTTGCATTTGTGATTTGATCGTATCAGAACGTGTTCCGAAAATCGCCTGCACATTATTACCCACTTCTAGGACACCGGAAGCGCCTAAAGATTTCAAACGATCTTTATTTACATTTTTAGGTTCTTTAACTTGAATACGTAGACGAGTAATACAAGCATCTAGACTTGAAATATTTTCTTGTCCACCAAATGCTTCAAGAATATTATGTGGCAATTCGTCTTTGCTATTACCACCACTACCTACTTCACTATCATCACCTGCCGGCGTATCTTCACGACCTGGTGTTTTCAAGTTGAATTTGCGGATTGCAAAGCGGAATCCGAAGTAGTAGATAACTGCTAGTACTAGACCGACGATAATAACATCCCACCATGCAGTACGGTTAGGAATAACGCCGAACAGGATAAAGTCAATCAGACCACCTGAGAAGGTCATACCAATTTTAACGCCTAGAATTTGCATAGTCATGAAAGAAAGACCAGCGAAGATTGCATGAATACCGAACAATACTGGTGCTACGAACAAGAATGAGAATTCAAGCGGTTCAGTAATACCTGTTAAGAACGAAGTCAATGCTGCGGAACCCATAATACCTGCAACGTATTTTTTGTGTTGTGGTTTGGATTCATGGTAGATCGCAAGTGCAGCAGCTGGAAGACCGAACATCATGAACGGGAATTTACCAGTCATAAATGTACCTGCTGTAAATGGAACACCATCACGAAGTTGCGCCATAAAGATTTTTTGGTCACCACGTACATATTGTCCTGCTTTATTTACATATTCACCAAATTCATACCAGAATGGTGAGTAGAAAATGTGATGTAGACCGAAAGGAATCAATGAACGTTCAATCACACCGAAAATAAATGCAGTTAATGTTGGGTTCGATTCAACCATACTGTGAGAAACAGTGTTCAAGAATGATTGAATTGGAGGCCATACAAGAACCATTACCAGACCCAAAATCAACGAAGTAATAGCAGTCATAATTGGTACAAAACGTTTACCTGCAAAGAATCCAAGATATGAAGGCAATTCAATACGGAAGAAACGTTTGTACATCGTTGCGGCTAGAATACCGACGATAATACCGCCGAATACGCCTGTTTGTAAGGTAGGAATACCAAGTACAGAAGCTACTGAGAAGTCGCCTTTACCGACCATATCAGCTGTAACGCCCATAACTGTACCCATTGTTACGTTCATGATCAGATAACCGATAATGGCTGCGAGCCCGGCTACCCCTTCTCCTCCTGCAAGACCGACGGCTACCCCGACGGCAAAGAGTAGAGATAAGTTATCAAAAACAATTTGTCCGGAGTTCATCATTACTGTTGCAGTAATTTGAACCCAGTGTGCATTTAATGCAGGAATATACTGCAAAAAGTCAGGGTTAACTAGCATGTTACCAAAACCAAGCAACAAACCTGCTGCTGGCAAGATTGCCACTGGAAGCATCAATGCTCTACCTACTTTTTGCAAAACGCCAAACAGACGTCTAAACAATACCGCCACTTCCCCTCGAATAGTATAAATAGTATATTGTTGCTTCAACAAATTAAAGCGGAAAGCCACAAAAAAAGGCACGAGTGAACAACGCATCTGATAGGATAAGGATCTCGGTACATAAGGATAGACTACCCCTGTGTGCTTACAGCCTTACATCAAATACTTTGTTAACTCATGCCTGATCGAATCAGTAACACGTTAAAAAATCCGCTATTCATTTGTTGATTACGTTCTGAATTATAGCACCCACTTTTTAAATCTGCAAGCCTTTTCAATAAAAAAGGTTAAATGAATTTTGAATCTATTCTTGCGTACTTTCCTCTTCTTCTTCACGCTTCTCGACAAACCGTTGTAAATGCATGGTCAGGTAGCTTACTTCTGCTTTATAGACTGGTCGGCGTAATCGTTTTTCCATCATCTTTGTTAATTTCCATGATAACGAATACACTTCGGGATATTCCATTTTGAGCATTTCTTCTAAGCGATGAGTAGCGGCTACTTTCTCACCTCTACGGATACGTTCGATAGCGAATCGCAAATGAGTAAGCAACCGCGAATAATCCAGCGTATCTCCTGTAATCGAAATTTTGAGACTATCTTCGATAACTTTGACCATATCGGCAATCAAACGAGAATCGGCTTTGATCGCTGTGATATGTTGATCGGTTAGTGCACTATAAATATGCAGTGCTACAAAACCAATCTCATCTTCTTCTAAAGCTACACCTAGCTTGTCATGAATTATTTCTAACGCATGAGCAGCTAATTTATATTCTAACGGATACATTTCTCGCGTCTCATATAGAAAAGGATTCTGAATCGTCATCCCTTGCTCAGCACGCTTAATTGCAAATGCAATATGATCGGTTAAAGCAATATGAATATGTTCATTAAGTGGAGTCTTACTTTCAGAATTAATATAATAAATAATTTCGTTAATGACTTCGATAATACGCTCATCGATCTGAACTGCGAGTTGCTTGTATTGTTCCTGTTCTTGCTCATTGGTTAAAATAAACATCTTCTCGACAACATCCAAAGGAATCACATCACGCGCTTTACGGTTAAAACCGATTCCTTTACCGATCACCACAACTTCTTCATACTGAGGATGATCAGCAATAATAACGTTATTATTCAGCACTTTAGCCACAAGTAGGCTGCTCACATTTGCACCCCTTTTACGATCACCTTCATCCCGTAAAGTTACCAAAAATTCACCATCTAGTCAATACAATCTACTCGTTAGTTATGTATACAAAGAAGACGACAAATCCTTGATGAATAAGGATTTGTCGTCTCTGCATCATTGAAAGCAAGTTTGCTTTATAGCATGATTGTTACATATAAATCTTCCATTATCATTCTTGTTCACTGGAAATTCCAATTCCTGTGGATGTTGTTGCACGATCTTGATCGTGTGAGCTTTGGATTGGAAGTGCTAATATAGCTTCAGGACGGGCTGTCTGTTGCGTATGGTTATTTACATTTACGCCAGCCGTAGTATTAGAAGTACTAGGTTGAGCTTGTTGAGATTTGCCACCTGCAAATCCTTTAATTAATTCTTCTATATCGAGTCCCGACACACTTTTCAACATTTCTGGAGCGGTCGCCATCAGTTCTGTCACATAGTTACTGACTCTTGTTGCTCCGCCGCCTTCTCCTTTACCTGTATCAACAACTGTTAATTTATCAATCGCACCGATTGGTTCTGCAATTTTACCTGCTAATTCAGGGAGCATTTTGGCAACCAGATCAAGTATAGCGGCTTGTCCGTAATTTTCGAATGCTTCTGCTAATTTCTGCTTCGCTTCGGCTTCAGCAAGACCACGTAAACGAATGACTTCGGCTTCAGCTGTACCTTTAGCCCGTTCGGCATCAGCTTCCGCTTGTCCAGCTAGACGTTGTTGCTCTGCAGATGCTTTGGCTTCGGTCTCGATTGAATATTGATGAGCTTCGGCTTGACGCATTTTGCGAGCTTTTTCCGCTTCGGCTGCTTGTTCCACCGAGAAGCGATCTGCTTCGGCTTTTTTCTTCACTTCTGCATCATAGTATTTCTCACGTACTGTAATTTCTCGTTCTTGTAGATCTATTTCACGCTCTTTACGAACCAACTCGATCTTCATTTGCTCTTCCATCATAATCTGTTTGGCTTTGGCTTCTTGAATATGATAGGCCTGATCGGCTTCGGCTCTTGCAGTATCTTGATCTTTTTTAAATGAAGCTACTTTTAATTCTTTTTCTTTGGAAGCTTCAGCTATATTGGTATCTCTAAGCAACTCTGCTTTTTGCCCGGCTTCTTCTGCCAGTGCTTTCTGTACTCTAGAATCTCGAACAGCTTCGGCTTCAGCGATTTCTGCATCTCTTTTCACTGCGGCGATTCGAGGTTTACCAAGCGACTCCAGATATCCATGCTTATCGCGTATATCTTTAATTGTAAATGAGACGATTTGTAGACCCATCTTTTTTAGATCACGAGCAGCGACACTTTGTACTTCTTGTGCAAATCGATCACGATTCCGATACACTTCTTCTACGGTCATCGAACCCATAATCGAACGCAGATGTCCTTCCAATACTTCTTGGGCTTCGGCTTGTAACGCTTGAATGGGCTTACCCATAAATTGTTCTGCCGCTGTAGCCACATCTTCTACAGAACTACCGATTTTGATAATAGCTACTCCATCGGCAAGTACAGGAACGCCTTGCTCGGTATAGACTTCAGGCGTTGTTACATCCAGTTTGTGCGATAACAACGATAGAAATTCAGACTTTTGGAACACAGGTAAAATAAATGCACCACCACCGCGTACAATCTTAATTTTGCGCCCTGCTCCATCATCTGAGATATTACGGCTTCCGAGAAAAGAACCGGTAACCACCATTGCTTCATCTGTACTTACTGTTTTGTACCTCGCCCAGAATGTAATACCAAGTACGATCAATACTACAATCACAATCGCAGGTACAACAATCATTTCGTTCAAAAATGCCATAATCCTCGCCCCTTTTGGTTTGATATAGGCTTGCTTGCCAAAAAGCTATTATACTGCTCTCACACTCATATTCCTTATAATGAATCTTCTAAAAGCGATATACCTAATGTTCCTTCTTTTTCTTCTACGATCACTACCCGCATACCGGCGGCAATAGCACAACGATCGAAACTGTATGCAATATGTAACGTGTTGCCACCTGTAAGCTTAATCATGACCTCACCGTATCCCACTTGAGGAATCGGGATAGTCACTTCTCCTATACGACCAATCATTTCTTGAATCGAATAACTTGTCGATACTTCACTATGTTCCATCGGTTTGACATAGACAAAAAATACAAACATTCCTCCGACAACAGCAATCAAAAGTGCAAGCAGTATAACAGCGAAAGGAGCGAACGAACTGTAACGTATTAACATGATTCCTGCTCCACCGAACAACGTAACAGCCGCCGCTAAAATAACAGGCTTAAAAAGATCAAATCCAGGCAGATCTATACCGCCTAACACATCACCAAGCAAGTCACCGAATAACAGACTGAATAATGCATACAAAGCACCGGTGATCAAGCAAATCCAAAATAGCGTTTCCATTTCTGTTCGCTCCTTTCTTTGATCTGACGGAAAAAGGCGATATTCAGCCCTTTTCCACCATTTTTTGGCGTTATACCTATATTTACGTATTGTTGGTAAGGAAAGTTTCAATTTTTTGCGATATAGACAAAAAAAGCTGTTTATTCCTTATCATGACTGACAGGAATAAACAGCTCGAACATGTATGATTGTATTAATAAACGGAGAAATTATAGAGACATGCTATAGATTTTACGCACATCTTCTGCTTCTAGCTTGTTAAAGTTACCAAAAGCGCCAAATTTCATAGCTTTGTCTACCATTACATCGATTTGGCTATCATCGATTTCATAATCTGCTAGACGGCTAGGTGCATCGATTGAAGTCCAGAAGTCGCGCAATGCTTGGATACCTTCATTTGCTACTTCTTCATCGCTTTTACCTGTTGGATCTACATTGAATACATTCACTGCTAATTTAGCAAAACGAGCAGGATTCACTTGCAAGTTGTGTTGCATCCAGTTCGGGAACAAGATCGCTAGTCCACCACCATGAGGGATATCATAGACAGCCGATACAGCATGCTCAATATTATGAGTAGCCCAGTCTCCGTTGTAACCCATATTCACTACACCATTCAACGCCATTGTACCTGCGTACATTACAGTTGAACGTAATTCAAAGTTTTGTAGATCATTGATCAATTTAGGGCCAGCATCAATAACTCCACGTAGAATCGATTCACAGAATCCATCTTGAATATCTGTATTTTTTTCAGCATGGAAATAGTGTTCCAGTACATGAGACATCATATCTACGATACCATAGACTGTTTGATCTTTTGGCAAAGAATATGTGTTTTCTGGATCAAGAATAGAGAATGCTGGGAATGAATACGCACTACCCCAACCTAATTTTTCTTGTGTTTCTGTATTTGTAATTACAGAACCGCTGTTCATTTCTGAACCTGTTGCTGCCATTGTTAATACGGTACCTAGTGGCAATGCATCTGTAGGAGCTGCTTTGCGTTGTGCAAAATCCCACATGTCGCCATCATATTTTGCACCTACAGCAATTGCTTTGGCACAGTCAAGTACGCTACCGCCACCAACAGCAAGAATTAGATCAATATTGTTAGATTTGCACAAGTCTACACCTTTGTGTACTGTGCTCAAACGTGGATTCGGTTCTACGCCAGCAAGTTCAGTTACATTAGCTCCTGCTTCGTTCAAATAACCGATCACTTTGTCATATAGACCTGCACGTTTGATACTACCGCCACCATATACAAGCAATACGTTTTTACCGTAGTTACCTACTTCTCTTTTCAACTTTTCCAGTTGACCTTTACCAAAAATAAGACGGGTTGGATTATAAAATTCAAATGAATTCATTCAAAATGCCTCCTTGGGATATAACGATTAGTAGATAAAGTTATCCTTCTCTACACATATAAAAATACATCTAACACCTAAACTGTAGGATCACTGTTGTAATAAGTTATAAGTAAGTTACCGTTCCTCAGCCCTTTACAATTATATACCTTATACACATAAAAACAAAGTTTTCCGATCAAACTGCTTTTAACATCAATTTGATACAATTATATTTATCGAAACCATAAAAAAATCTACTACCTCTTATCATTACCCAGAGATAGTAGATTGACTAGCATATAATTTAACTTTTTAACACATAATTCATACGAGTAATAAAACGACGGAACGCTTTGCGTCCTTCATCATTGCGTTTGTATACACCTGCATGCTCTAAAATCTCAGCAAACTTCGTACCGACTTCATCTTGAATCGTTAATGTTGCTTGATCGTGATCCAGCTCTGTACCGTATGCTTCTACCAGATGTTCAATCCATAACAAGTGTATGGCTAATGGATGGTCAGGTTGTTGTCTGATCATTTCCAATAGGGCGATATCTCCTGTCAAAATAGAAGCAATCTGATCCAATTCTTCTTTCAATCGACCTGGTAAAATCGCTAAACCCATCACTTCAATCAATCCGATATTTTCCCGTTTCAAATGGTGCATCTCAGGATGAGGATGGAAAATACCATCTGGATATTGTTCATTGGTGCGGTTATTACGCAGTACAAGATCAATCTCATATTGTCCATCACGACGACGAACAATCGGAGTGACTGTATTGTGACGAACCGGTTCCCCATTTTGGATCGTTGATGCCAGAATATCCACTTCAGCGTCACTGTATTGTTTCCACGCTTCATAGATATCATTAGCTGAATTCAACAATAAAGAAGAATTGTTCGCACGTAGACGCACTACAGACATCGGCCAGTTGACCAATTCTAAAGTAATATCATCATGAACAGTATGACCATACACTTCTTCTACTGTTGCTTGTTCGATCGGGAATGTATGTCGTCCACCCTGAAAATGATCATGTGTTAGAATCGAACCGCCTACGATCGGCAAATCTGCATTAGAGCCGAGGAAATAATGCGGGAATTCATCGACAAAA
This sequence comes from Paenibacillus sp. KACC 21273, assembly GCF_028736095.1. Classification (NCBI taxonomy): domain Bacteria; kingdom Bacillati; phylum Bacillota; class Bacilli; order Caryophanales; family Paenibacillaceae; genus Paenibacillus; species Paenibacillus sp. KACC 21273. Next base: position 1,339,868 of record NZ_CP117876.1, on the reverse strand, counting down.
TCGAGCAAACGACGGAATGTATCTTTTGTTAATTTCATCGGTACATGATCATGATGCAGTACGATACAATGTTCGTTGTAATATACATAAGGTGAATACTGGAACAACCATGATTCTCCATTCAATTGTAGCGGAATCACGCGTAAATTTTGTCTGGCTGGATGATTGATACGTCCAGCATAACCTACATTTTCGCGACACAACTGACATTTTGGATACGATGGTGGAGGCATTAATTTCGCCAAAGCAATTTCGGCTGACGTTTTCTCAGGCTTAGATAGATTGATCGTCATTTCCATTTCACCATAGGAAGTTGGTTGTTTCCAATATACATTTTTAGAGACACGATCCATCCGAATATAATTAGAATTGATCGATAATTGATAAAATTCACTTGTTGCGGATTCAATGCCTTCACGATCTAATGTATCGAAAAAATCACCTGTTACTTCAGATGGACGTGCCATCAATAGTCCCATAATTTCTGCGTCCATCAGATCACGGTACGTATCTGTATTTTCAGCTAGTAACCCGATACTATACGCATAATCGATCAACGTATCTAACATAACTTGAGGTTCTGCTGCTGCTTGTCCTTGAGCTACCATATGAATAGCAGGTACATCCGGATTATAAGGCTCATCGAAATGGAATTGTTTTAACAATAGATTCCGTCCGTAATCGATATCTGCACCTTTAATCAATCCTTTATCAAATGCGAACTTAATCAGTTCATCTATCGCAAGTAATGCACTGTTTTGTTCTGTTGTACGTTCTACTGGATTACTCATGATCACCATATCCTTGTGGATGAGATTCGTGCCATTGCCATGCACCACTGATAATATCTTCTAATTGATGATAAGAAGGCTTCCAACCTAGTACAGAGCGTGCTTTTTCTGAAGAAGCTACTAATACTGCTGGATCACCACTACGACGTGCTTCAAATTTCACAGGAATATCGCGTCCAGTCACTTTGACTGCTGTCTCAATCACTTGTTTAACAGAGAATCCCTGACCATTACCTAGATTGAATACATTGCTTGCACCATCATTGTTCAAATACTCTACCGATTTGATATGAGCATCTGCTAGATCACTTACATGGATATAATCACGTACACATGTGCCATCTTCTGTTGGATAATCTTCACCGAATACCGAGATAAATTCACGTTGACCTAGCGCTGTCTGTAGTACCAAAGGAACCAAATGAGATTCTGGACGATGATCTTCTCCAATTTTGCCACTGATATGTGCACCTGCGGCATTGAAGTAACGCAATGCTACATAACGAATACCATGTACTTTATCGAACCAATTCATCATGCGTTCCATCATTAACTTGGTTTCGCCGTACACGTTAGCCGGTTCTGTACGATCGCTTTCTTCAATAGGTACTTTTTCCGGTTCACCATACGTTGCTGCTGTTGAAGAAAATACGATTTTTTTCACACCTGCTTGTTGCATAGCATCCAGTAGACACATGGCTCCGTAGACATTGTTATCATAATATTTGAAAGGATTCTGCATACTTTCGCCTACCAATGAGCTGGCTGCAAAGTGAATGACTGCTGTAATTTCATTTTCCGCAAAAATACGTGCTAGCAATTCTTTATCACGTAGATCACCTTCATACAATGTACCACCTAACAGTGCTTCACGGTGCCCTGTTAATAAATTATCAATTACCACTACTTCTTCTCCACGCTCTAATAAATCTGCTACCGTATGCGATCCGATATAACCTGCTCCACCTGTTACTAATATTGCCATTTCATTCGCCTCCTAATAGTAGTATATCCGCTGATGTCTAGTGTAACGCTCTTTTGTGAAGAGCATATAAACAACAGATTTGCACAATACATTGATTTGAGAAAAGCTGATACTGATCTATATGTAGATCATAATGAGCAGTATCGATGTGACCTTATGTCTTTAATGACTAATTATGATTATACTGAATAAATATACATTTTGTGCAGTGATATCAAATAAAAGATACTCTTTTCGCCTTTATTTGCTTTAAATAATATGTTTTTGAATCTTTGGCTTGAACTAAGTATACTATATGAATATCATAAGATGTAATGAATAGATGTGTGATCTATATGGACAAATGTGACTTCAGCTGTAGAATAGTCAAAAGGAGTGCTTTGTAATGGCAACTGCCAAAACGTATCAAGTTTCACCTAATCCTATTTTTCATGATCAAGGAGCTTTGTATGTATTGTTTGCTGGCGAAAGTCAGACTGCTCCTGATCATCGACTGGGTCCCAAAATATATGATTATTATTTGCTTCACTATATCGAAAGCGGTCATGGACAATTTATTACTGAAGAACGCACGTATCATCTTTCTAAAGGCGATCTATTTTTGATTCATCCCGGTCAACTGGTTAGTTATATTTCAGATCAAGAGCAACCGTGGCATTATCGCTGGCTTGCTTTTGCCGGACAACATGCGACTCCTTTAGTAGAACAGGTAGGATTCACTTTACATGCTCCGATTGCTCGTTCTGGTGATCAAGAACGAATCGGTGCTTATTTGGAACAATTGCTTGTATCATTCGCCAGTCAAAAAGAAAGCTCTGATCTGGCTGCACTGGGATATCTTCATCTTATTTTAGCAGAGGTCAGTGACTTGATGATGCAACAGTCTGTACTTCCTGGCACGCAATCGATGACCCGTCGTATCGTTAAGCAAATGATTCATTATATGTCCAGTCAATATGCTCATCCTGTATCGATTGAAGATATGTGCAATAGTCTCGGTTATAATCGGGCGTATATGTCTCGCATTTTCAAAAAAGAAACAGGCATGACACCTGTAACCTATCTGCTCAAATTACGAATCGATAAAGCTCGCCAATTATTGCGAGAACGTCCAGAGTTATCTACCCAACAGATTGCGGCATCGGTAGGTTTGACAGATGCTCTTTATTTTTCCAAACAGTTCAAACGATTTTACCAAGTTTCGCCTACTGGATATCGAGCTTCTGTTCATCAATACAAACATCAATAACGTAGATAGACGTAGATAGGCTCGTGATAGTGATCATAGGTATACAGAGACTATCATAACCGGGAGGAGACCATGAGATATGAATAAAAAAGAACAAGTACTGACTGATTTTCGAGACTTATTTAGTAAACTGGTCTGGCTAAATAAGCTTAAAATGGAAAGTACTCTTCATGATTATAAGCCTTCTGAAGTACACTGTATCGAATATATTGGTAACCATGCCGATGCAAATGTCACTAAGATGGCAGAGTCTATATATATGACCAGAGGAGCCATCAGTAAAATCACTAAAAAGCTGATCGACAAACAACTGATCGAAAGCTATCAGAAACCAGATAATAAAAAAGAAATTTATTTCAAACTTACAGCGCAAGGAAGTCAAATCAAACAAGCCCATGATCAATTACATCAAGAATTTGAAGAACGAGATCAAGTCGTATTTGAACAAGTCACCGATGAACAATTTGATCATATGCTTCAATTTATACAACGATACAGTGACCATTTAGATGATGAAATTAAAAAGCTAGATCATAGTCCAAAGTCTGAATAAACAGATACAGTATCAAAATATAGGATCTATCCGAGACAACGACTCTTTTATAAAGAGCAAGTTGTCTTTTTTCTATTTTTATTTTTGTTGACAAGGAAACAAAATAATAATATTATAAATTTGTTTCCTAGGAATCAATATGAAATCATAAGGAGAGATGACTATTGGCTACATCTCATCATGCACAACCTATCGAACCATCTGTAAATAAACATGCTTTACGCTTTGGACTGATTTCTGTATTTCTGTGCGGACTTGGATTCAGTATTATAACGCCTGTCGTGCCTTTTTTAGTTCAACCGTATGTCCATTCTTCAGCAGAACAAGCGATTATGGTGACACTATTGATGTCTGTATATGCTCTTTGTGTGTTTCTAGCTGCACCTGTACTTGGAGCGTTAAGTGATAAATACGGTCGTCGTCCTATTCTGTTATTATGTCTTTTCGGTTCAGCTATCGGATATTTGATTTTTGGTATTGGTGGTGCGTTATGGGTACTGTTTGTAGGGCGTATAATTGAAGGAATCACAGGGGGAAGTATCAGTACGATCTTTGCTTACTTTGCAGACATTATACCTTCACAACAACGAACCAAATATTTTGGATGGTTAGGTGCGATTGTAGGTGTAGCGACTATTATTGGCCCTACATTAGGCGGATTACTCGCTAAATTTGATTATGCATTCCCTTTATACTTTGGAGCTATTATCACGTTGTTAAATATGTTGTATGGATTCTTTTTTATGCCAGAAAGTCTTGCACAGCAACATCGACAACCAGAGATCACGCTACAAAAGTTAAATCCTTTTTCTCAACTTGCTAGTCTGCTTTCGACGAAATACTTGAGTCGATTATTGATATCTGCTTTTTTACTCTGGATTCCAAATGGATCTTTGCAAGCGATCTTCTCTCAATTGACGATAGATACATTTCAATGGAAACCGGTATTGATCGGACTGATGTTTTCCATACTTGGTATTCAAGATATTATTTCTCAAGGTCTGATTATGCCCCAACTGTTGAAAAAATACACTGATCAACAAATCGTTACATTTGGTATGATCGCCGAAATTATTGGTTATGGACTGATTGCATTATCAATTGGATTCACGTATTATCCTCTTTTTATCGCAGGGCTGTTTGTATTTGGCTGTGGTGATTCTATCTTCGGACCTGCATTTAACGGAATGCTTTCCAAATCTGTCGATGCAAGTGAACAAGGGAGAATTCAAGGAGGAAGTCAATCGATCCAAGCTTTGGCTAGAATGATCGGTCCACTTATTGGAGGTCAATTGTATATTTTACTCGGTCATGCTGCTCCTGCTTGGTTGGGAATTATACTGATTGTATTAGCTATCATGGTTCTACACAAAGGGGTAAAGACTGTACAGCAAAAAGGCTTTGGAACGTAACCACGTTCTAAAGCCTTTTTAACTTAAAAATGAAAAATAATTATATTATTCAAATTCCTACTATACATTACTTATTTTCGTCTGCTTGCAAAATCGAATCAATACGATCCAATTCAGCTTGAGTAAAATCAAGATTGTTTAGTGCAGCTACATTTTCTTCAATCTGAGAAACACGACTTGCACCGATAAGAGCAGAAGTTAATTTGCCTCCACGTAATGCCCATGCTAATGCTAATTGAGCTAGACTTTGTCCACGCTCTGAAGCTACTTCGTTAAGAGCTTGTGCTTTGCGAATACTTTCCGGTGTAATCGAATCTTCACTTAAAAAGACAGACGAACCGGCTGCTCGTGAATCTTCAGGTACACCGTTCAGATATTTGCTCGTTAACAAGCCTTGTGCTAGCGGACAGAACGCAATACTTCCTGTACCTGTTTCTTCCAGCACATCTTGCAAACCATCTTCGATCCAACGATTAACCATAGAATAATTAGGCTGATGAATAGTCAATGGTGTACCTAATTGTTTTAAAATAGAAGCCGCTTCTCGTGTCTGTTCTGCGGAATAACTAGAGATTCCTGCATACAAAGCTTTACCCGAACGTACAGCATAATCTAATGCCATCATCGTTTCTTCTAAAGGAGTCTCTGGATCAAAACGATGAGAGTAGAAAATATCAACGTAATCTAGTTTCATCCGTTTAAGACTTTGATCTAGACTGGATAATAAGTTTTTGCGAGAACCCCATTCTCCATAAGGGCCTGGCCACATATAATAACCGGCTTTGGTCGAAATAATCATCTCATCTCGATAAGCCGCAAGGTCTTGCTTCAATACTTGTCCAAATGTTTCTTCTGCCGAACCAGCAGGAGGGCCGTAGTTATTCGCTAGATCAAAATGCGTAATTCCTATATCAAAAGAACGTGTGATCATTTCACGACTGTTCTCATAGACGTTAATTCCGCCAAAATTATGCCACAATCCTAACGAAATCGCTGGTAATTTTAATCCCGAACGACCGCTACGATTGTATTTCATCTCTTCATAACGCTTTTCTGAAGCTATATAGACCACAATAACCCCTACCCTTCTTCAAGCAAAAATAGATATATTCACATCTTCCAAATCATAGCGTAAGCGTTACCATTATGCAAATAAATTCATTTCGCTAAACTTATATTAGAGGCGCTGTTGTACTTGCTCCATCACACTGCCCATTGGATCGGTAATCAACAAATCAGCATGACGATCATGACCTGTCGGTGAAGCATTCAGTAATACTGTATGTTGACCGCGGAAATAAGAAACCAATCCTGCTGCTGGATACACAGTTAGCGAAGTTCCCCCAATCAACAATAAATCCGCTTGAGATAATACCGCCACTGTCTGCTCTAATACAGCTTGATCCAATGATTCTCCGTATAATACAACATCCGGTCTGATCACACCTTGATCAATAGGACAACGTGGCACTCCTGATTGAGCCAAAACGTCTTCTAATGTATATTGTCGCTTACACGTTGTGCAGTAATTACGATGAATAGAACCATGCAATTCCAACACTTTTTGATTACCTGCCATCTGGTGCAGACCGTCTATATTTTGCGTAATAATAGATAATAATTTGCCTTGCTTTTCTAACAAAGCTAATACATGATGTACCGGATTAGGCTTAGCTTGTGGATGGATTAATTTACTGCGATAAAATTCAAAAAATAACTCTGTTTCTTTTTCGAAAAAAGAACGGCTTAACATTTCTTCAGGCGAATATCCTCTTTTGCCATTTTCACTATATAATCCTTGTGCCGAGCGAAAATCAGGGATACCACTTTCTGTCGATGTACCTGCTCCACCGAAAAAGACAATCTTTTTGGATTGCTGTATCCATTCTGTTAATTGTTCTATGTTATCCATTATTGTATGCTCCTCTCTATTTCCTTTTATCTATTTGTTGTCATGATTTATTACTTGATTATACTAAGCTGATCATAATGCGTAATAATGGTATGAGCATCTGGCAGTTCTGTATACGCTGATTGTTCAGAGGAACTGATACCAATACAACAAGGCACACCCGCATTCTGCCCCATCTGCATATCTGCATTACTATCGCCGATCATTACTGTCTGAGTCGGTGAAATACCCAAACGTTCACATGCTGTATAGACCAGATCAGGTGCTGGTTTGCTTTGTTGTACTTGATCACTGCCGATAATATGTTCAAAATAACTTTCCAACCCACTCCAACGAAGATGCTTTACCGCTTCAGAAGTCCAATCTGCGGTAATCACTGCAAGTGGAAGCTGTACTGCGCGACATTGTTCTAGAAATGGAAGCAGTCCGGGCAATGGTTGCACCGGACGTTCCTTTTCAATATGTTCTATAGCGATATCACTGAATCGACGAATCTGAGCTATCGCTTGATCCCATGGTGTACCTGTAGCATATAACTGCCATGCTAGTATCGCTGTAGATTCTTCGACAGAAGCCATCGCGAGCGGGCCACAACGGTCATAATCGATCAGATGACCTTCCTGATTATAGCGAGTACCAAATACATGCTCTCGATCTCCTGTAAAAGTATGACCACTTGCTTGCAAATGATTCTCGATCTGGGTCAACACACGTTCAGCCCATGATCCCCATAACTGCATAAAATCAAGCAATGTGCCATCTTTATCAAATAAAAGAGCATCGCAATCCACTTGTTGTGTTCCAATTTGCAAACGTACCATTGGCATTTACCCCTTTAGCTACAGGCATCTAGAACGTTTTATCGAAATCCTTACTTTTTGGTAGCAGATTTTGAAATGGTCGGAATTTCTTTCATCCAGCCAAGAATAGTGTTTACCGTCTGCTTACGTTGCTCGTCTGCATCAATTTGAGCAGGAAGATCATCTTTTTGCTCTCCATAGCTACCAAATTGAGCATGATTACCACCTTCAATACTATAATAAACCGTTTGTTGCGGTAAAAAAGCACGTGCCGCTTCATACGTATCTTTTTTGAGTAATCCATCGTTAGAAGCAGTAATTGATAGTACAGGAATATCTGTTTTTTGCAGATTTCCTTTTTGCTCTGGATAAGAAGCTAGGAAAAATACACCGGCTATATGATCCAGATGCGCTGCTGCATAACGAGCTGCAAAAACGCCACCCAATGAATGACCACCAATAACAAATTTCTCATCAGGATGGCGATCAATCACAGCTTGCGCTGCATCGGTTTTGAAAAAAGCAAAATTAAACGGCAATTTCATAATGTATACCGTATGCCCACTTTTAGCTAGATCATGAGCGAACACGCTATACGCTTCTGGCTTGACTCTTGCACCCGGATAAAAAATAATGCTATTTCCTTTAGGTTTGGCATTGCTAAATGATATCCATTCTTCTGTATCTTGCACTGCAATCTTGTCAGTTCCAGAGACTAAAGCTTGCTCAGCCTGACTTGTTGGCGTATACGGGGTAAATACATACCATGCCGCCGCTCCTGCTGCAAGAATAAGCACAATAAGAATAACGAGTAGAATTTTACCGATCTTTCCAGCTCGACTGCGCTTACGTGTACTACCATAACTTCCAAATTGATTACGATTCTTTCTAAACATAAATCTGTGAGTCCCCTTCCACATTCATCCTAGCGCTATATAAAGCAACAGCCCGTTTCCTTCGCAGGACAACAGGCTGCTTCTTATGTGATTATATCATGTTAGGGAATCATTGTTTATTTTTAAATAGTCTATCATTTATGCACACGTCTGCATTTTTTATGAAGACTAAACCTTTATTGCTGCTTAGCCTGATAGAAAGCTTCCATATATTGTTCTGCTTTTTGGCGTACCAGACTGTAATCCCCTGTTTTGAGTGCTTCGGTCGTTAGATCTGAACCGATCCCTACAGCCACAGCTCCTGCTTTGACCCATTCTCCTAGATTAGCTAAGGATACACCACCGGTAGGCATAATATTCGCTTGAGGCATCGGTCCTTTTAACGTTTGGATAATAGATGGATCATACAGATTGCCCGGGAATAATTTTACGATATCAACACCAAGTTCAAGCGCATGTTGGATGCCTTCAAGGGTAGTTACCCCTGGTAATACAGGTACACGATATAAGTTGCAAATTTTGACCGTTTCAGGATTCAATGAAGGCCCAACAACAAATTCTGCTCCTGCCATAATTGCAGCGCGTGCTGTCTGTGGTTCCAGTACTGTTCCTGCTCCGATAATCGCAAAGTTTTCTGACGCATCTGCTTTCCAGCTATACATGCGACTTAATTTTTCGATGGCTTTTAATGCACCAGGCACTGTCATTGTAATCTCAATAATTTTGATTCCACCAGCAATCGCTTGTTCTGCCATGGTAAACACTTGATCTGCTGAATCTCCGCGTAGCACAGCTACAACGCCGTTATCGACTATTTTTTGAATTAGTTGTAATTTTTTCATCGGTATATGCTCCTTTAGTTTGTAAGTTTAGCGTTCGATATGAACTTTATTGTTCAGCTTCGCTTCTACCTGCTCATGAGTCGGTAATGCTTCCCAATCGCCTACAGCTTGAATCACCATAGACCCATTTAGATTACCCAGACGTACAGCTTCAGTCACTTCATACCCGCGTAACAATCCAACGATAAATCCAGCGCAGAATCCATCTCCTGCTCCTACAGTATCTAATACACGTTCTGCTTTGAAATACGGCACTTCTAACTTCTGCCCTTGATCCAACACATAGGTCAAATTAGGTCCGCCTTTGACAATACAGACTGCTGATAATGCATTCAGACGTTCAAAAATCTGTGCCTCATCTTCAGTTTCATACAATAAACTCAGTTCATCCAAACCTGGTAAAAAATAATCACATTGTTCGGCTAAACGCAATAATACAGGACGCGCTTGTTCAATACTCCATAATTTGAGACGCAAATTGGGATCAAAACAGACTTTGACACCTGCATGTCTAGCAATCTCTATCGCTTTCTCTACAGTTGCCAGACCGGATTCACTAATAGCTGCTGTGATTCCTGTAACATGTAATATTTTAGCTTGACTGATATACTCTGCGTCCAGATCATCTGGAGTCATCCGACTTGCTGCTGAATGTTTGCGATAATAATGAACCGAAGCATGACCGGATACATTTTCTCGTAACATCAACCCTGTCTGTTCTCCTTCTGCTAGCATTGAGCGAGACACATCTACGCCTTCACCACGAATTGCTTTTTGGATCATACGCCCTAACGGATCAGCGCCAAGACGACCGAACCAACCGACTGTATGCCCTAAGCGAGCAATACCAATCGCTAGATTACTTTCAGCACCGCCAAATGATTTGTGTAGATTGGCAGCGTACTCCAGACCACGAGAGTCATCCGCAGTCATCAACCCCATAGACTCACCGAAAGTGACCACTTCCGGGTAAGTATGCTGATTGTTCATTGTTAAGCCTCCTGAGTGCATCAAATATCATGCGTAATATGTAGCTGGTCATATTTACCATTGTCGCAACCGCTTTCTTTGTTGTCAATGACATAGCTTCATCATATATACACAATTTTAACGATAGATACCGTTTTCAATTGTGAATTAAATCACAATATTAAAAAGTTTTTTGTTTTATTTTTAAAGTAACTTATAAATACCACTGAAAACACTCTATGTAAGATCACTATGGCGACTGGATAGATCATATATATTTAGGAGGAATAACAGATGAATTCGTCAATAAGAAACCATACCTCTACATTGAGTACTATAGGAGAAACGTATTTTTTAAATATACGATTTTTGTTAATTGTATGTGTAGTGGCAGGCAATTTATTAGAGCCACTTATTCAGCAGTCTGTCTGGGCACATACTATCTTTTTATGGATTTTCTCATTTCATATGCCTTTGTTTGTATTGGTAACCGGTTATTTTGCTCGCTTCAATCTACAGGGACCCGCAGGTAGCAAAGTATTACGTCATATTGCTCTTCAATATGTATTATTTCAAAGTATCTATTCTCTACTCGATTATACTATTTTTCGTGTTCCGCATATTACTCATTCTTTTTTTGCTCCTTATTTGTTGCTATGGTTTTTGGCAGGTCATATCGTATGGCGTTTGTTGCTCATTTCGCTACGTACTTTTACATTCAAGCAACAACTTATCATCTCTCTAGCACTTGGATTAGGTGTAGGATTACTTCCTGTAGACGGTGTGTGGCTTGCTTTATCACGAACTTTGATTTATTTTCCTTTCTTTATTGTAGGCTATCATATGAATGTAGATAAAATGATGAGTTTCTTCTATAGTTACCGACACTGGATAGCCATTTTTTCTTTTGCTTTATTAAGTGTAGTGTTTTATATGAATCTTCCGCTTTCGATCGGATGGTTTTATGGAAATCAGACTTTTGTGCAATTAGGTGTAAATGCAGGTGATGGACTTTTCTATCGGATGTGTATGTACATTCTTCAATGTATCGCTTCGATTGGTTTTCTAGCTATTGTGCCTCTGTATGCTCATTATATAACTGAGTTAGGTAGACGAACATTATATGTGTTTTTGTTACATGGTCTTTTAGTCAGAGCTATCGAAACGACAGGAATCTTACATCATCTGAATACACCTGTAGAAATCATAATCCTTTTGATCTTTGCTGTACTGGTGGCTGTAGTATTAGCTCAACCGCAGGTCAAATACTGGACTTCACGATTGGTGGAACCTTCTATTCCTCAACCGTTCTACTCTATGATTCATTATGTTCAAAGACATACTTTATTTCAAAAATAATAACGGTCTATAACAGGGAAAATAAGGATGATTTTCTAGCTTAATCTTATATTTTTTTCCAACTCATTCCTAATTTTTCGTTTCACTATAAATGAGACGGGTAAGTAACGGATAAGTATACATGGCGTTCCATGCTTACACTTATATGAATAAGGAGTGATTTGGTGATGGCACAGAATAACAACAACGGCAAAATGAGCCGTGAAGAAGCAGGTCGTATGGGTGGCCAGGCAACCTCCAAAAAACATAACAAACAATTTTATCAACAGATCGGCAAAAAAGGCGGAGAAGCTACTTCTGAGTCTCATGACAAAGAATTTTATCAAGAAATTGGTAAAAAAGGTGGCGAAGCTACTTCCGAATCTCACGACAAAGACTTTTATAGAGAAATAGGTAAAAAAGGCGGCAGTCGTTAATACCATAAAAAGCAGACTTTTCCATTAATGGTGGAATGTCTGCTTTTTTTTCGCATTTCTTTTGCATTTTATTTTGTTTTACTACAGATTTAATATATATTCGCTAGAAAAAAGCTAACACATATGATAGACTCTATAGAAAACTTCCGCGTAATTCGTATCTGTATACTACATTATGCAAGACTTTTTTAGCTTTTACCTTTGGCGTTACAACGCGCTAAAGCTTAAAAGCTTACTATTATATATTTGGGGGGAAATCGACACCATGGTAGTCAACAAGGGCAAAAAAATGCGTTCCGATATGATCAAAAAAGGGTTCGATCGTGCACCACATCGTAGCTTACTTCGTGCCGCTGGCGTTAAAGAAGAAGATTTTGGTAAACCGTTTATCGCGGTATGTAACTCTTATATTGATATCGTACCCGGTCATGTACATTTGCAAGAGTTCGGTAAAATCGTTAAAGAAGCGATCCGTGAAGCAGGCGGCGTTCCGTTTGAATTTAACACCATCGGCGTAGATGATGGTATCGCAATGGGACACATTGGTATGCGTTATTCATTACCAAGTCGTGAAATTATTGCTGATTCACTTGAAACTGTTGTTGCAGCTCACTGGTTTGATGGCATGGTTTGTATTCCAAACTGTGACAAAATCACACCAGGTATGATGATGGGTGCTCTTCGCGTAAACATCCCTACGATGTTTGTTAGCGGTGGACCGATGAAAGCTGGTAAAGACAAAAATGGTCGCTCGATTTCCCTAACATCTGTATTTGAAGGTGTAGGTGCTTATCAAGCTGGTAAGATTGATGATGCAAGTCTACTTGAATTAGAACAATTTGGTTGTCCAACTTGTGGATCTTGTTCAGGAATGTTCACAGCGAACTCCATGAACTGTCTAGCAGAAGCAATGGGTATTGCTTTGCCAGGTAACGGAACTATCCTTGCAGTCTCTGAAGATCGTCGTGATTTTGTTCGTAAATCAGCTACACAATTAATGGAATTGATCAAATTAGACCTTAAACCTCGTGATATCGTAACAAAAGAAGCTTTGGATAATGCTTTTGCTTTGGATATGGCGATGGGTGGTTCTACAAATACAGTTCTTCATACATTGGCACTTGCTCAAGAAGCAGGTATCGATTATCCGATCGAACGTATCAATGAAGTCGCTAACCGCGTACCTCACTTAGCAAAATTAGCTCCAGCTTCTGACTGGCATATCGAAGATGTGCATTTGGCAGGTGGCGTAAGTGCTGTATTGAATGAATTGCTTAAAAAACCAGGCGCTCTACATCCAGATTGTATTACAGTTACAGGTAAAACAATTCGTGAAAATGTAGAAGGTCAAGAGATTCAAAATACAGAAGTTATCCACAAAATTGATAATCCTCACTCTGAGCGTGGCGGTCTAGCTGTATTGTTCGGTAATCTGGCTCCTCAAGGTGCAATTATCAAAGTTGGAGCAGTTGATCCTTCTGTTGGCGGATACCATAAAGGCCCTGCTATCTGCTTCGATTCACAAGATGATGCTCTATACGGTATTGCTAACGGTCATGTTAAAGAAGGTCATGTCGTTGTTATCCGTTATGAAGGACCTAAAGGTGGCCCTGGTATGCCGGAGATGCTTGCTCCTACTTCCCAAATCGTAGGTATGGGTCTTGGTGCCAAAGTCGGTCTAATCACCGATGGACGCTTCTCAGGAGCTTCTCGTGGTATCAGTATCGGTCATATTTCTCCAGAAGCAGCTGAAGGCGGCCCTATCGCTTTCGTTAATGACGGAGATATTATTGAACTGGATCTGAACGAACGCAAAATCGAACTTCATATCAGTGAAGAAGAATTTGCTGAACGTCGTAAAGGTTGGGTTGAATTTGAACCTAAAGTAAAAACAGGATATCTAGCTCGTTATTCCAAACTTGTAACGAATGCAAGTATGGGCGGAGTTATGAAAATATAGTCTTCTCTCCTTTCTATTATTCGATAGAAAATGATGCACCACTCAAAAGGAACTGTCCTCAGGGGCAGTTCCTTTTTCTGTTGACGTAAATGAAGTCCACTTATAAAATGCTTGTATACTCTGTTAGAAAAGGAGATTTAGTCTGCTTATGCTTCCTTTATACAAAAAATATTGGCGTACTGCTTTTGATATCGGGATTGTCATTTTGACGGTATATCTAGTGTTATTGCTTGCTAGCAAGCTTTATCATATTGCAGCGCCTATCTTTTTATCTTTTATTATTTTTGCTTTAATCGAACCTTTTGCTATGTTTTTAAATCGTCGTGGATTGCCCAAAATGGTCTGTTCAGCAATAGCAGTTCTCACCTTTGTATTATTTCTACTCGGCGCTTTATTTGGAGCAGGATTAATCTTTATTTCTCAATCTGCTCAGATTGCTGATAACTTACCTGAATACGCTAGAATTGTGCAAGGTCATTTTACAAGACTGACTACACTAATGCATCAAGAGTTAAATACATTACCAGATAATGTTACACAGCGAATCAATGAATATTTTGCTATCTTTACAGGGAATTTAGCGATCTGGGGCAAAGCAGCTTTTAATTATGTATTGGGCTGGCTCAGTTCATTTTCTACCTTTATTGCTAACTTTGCTGTAGGTATTATTTTAGCTTTCTTTTTGAGTGCTGAAATTAATCTTTGGCGACGTGTCGCTACCGAACGCACACCGAATACGCTGAAAAAAGCTTATTTCTTTTTGAAAGAACATGTTTTCTATGCGATTGGAGCTTATCTGAAAGCACAATTGATAATGGTGATGATCACTTTTGTATTGGTGTACATAGGATTGCTGATTTTAGGAGTGAATAATGCTTTCTCAATCTCGTTACTCAGTGCAGCATTTGATATTTTGCCATTACTCGGTATTCCAGTCATTTTTATTCCATGGATTGTGTATCTTTTTGTAGTTGGTGAGACAGGGCTTGCTATCGGATTGATCGTTTTACTGGTCGTGGTGATGTTAACCCGTCAATTGCTTGAACCCAAAATCACAGGTAATTCGATTGGCATTTCCTCTGCTTACTTGATGTTGTCTGCAATGATTATTTCATTATCAATTTTTGGTGTGGTTGGATTGGTATTATCACCTATTTTAATTATTTTGTTAAAAGAATTGTGGTTACAAGGATATCTACAACGCTGGATTCGACTTCCAAAAGAAGAATTTGAACCGATTACCGAAGATGTTCCTCCTCCGCCTGTACAATAGCTATTCATTCAGCAGACTTGGTAAGTGTAAATGGTGATAATGATATGGTATAGATAGCAAAAAGCCGAAAAACCTTTATAAACAAAGGTCTTTCGGCTTTTCTTATACATAGCTGTAGCTAAAATAATGACGTGATAGATACAATCTGTACTCATATAAGCGAGTGTATCTATATTACGTTCTTTTGTCTGACTCGTTATCTAATAGTGTATCATTTTCCGCTGTTTGTGATTGGTCGATATCAACAGGTGTAGACGAATCAGATTCTTCGGCTTGTGCAGTCTGTTCTTCAACAACATCGTCTGGAGAATCTGAAGATACCTCAGAAGAATGAGTCTCTTCTTCATCTACTGTAAAGCGAGAAATAGTTTCTTTCAGATCAAGCGATACATTTTCCAATTGACCGGATAGTTGAACAAGCTGACCACTAACATTGTGTTGTTCATTGCTCAGTGAAGCTACTTCTTGTGAAGTGGCAGAAGACTGTTCTGCTACTGCACTCACATTACTCATCGCTTCAGACATCGTATTCTGTACTTGACTCAGATCATTAATCGAAGCTGTTACAGAGTTTAACTTCGTTACAAAAGCAGACATCTGACCTTGTACTGATTCGAAAATAGTTGTTGTATCTTTAACTGCTTCAGTTTGTTGCTTGAATAACGGATACGCGTTATTCAGAACTTTAATCGTTTCTTCCATTTCTTGCTGAATATTAGTTGTGATTTTACCAACCATAAGAATAGATTCGCGCGATTGTTCTGCTAGTTTGCGTACTTCATCAGCAACCACCATAAATCCTTTACCAGCGGCTCCAGCACGAGCGGCTTCAATCGTTGCATTGAGTGATAAAATATTGGTTTGTTTCGTAATATTCTGCATGACATCAAGCACTTGTTGTACAGATGAAGTACTTTGTTGCAATGAGTCAATACGAGCACCTAACGAACGAATCATATCTTCTGTCGTTTGTGTACGGGTTAGCAATTTCTCCATATGCTGTACACCTGTCTCACTTGCTTGTTCTACATCATGCGCAGAAGCACCCATTTCATTGTTAGCACTGATCACTTTATTCATTTGACCCATAATGCCATCAGCAAGTTCTGTACCCCGTTCTGCTTCTAAGGCAAGGCTACCTGCACCATTTGCAATTTCTTCTGTCGCTACTGCTATTTCTTTCGCTGATGTAGCGGTCTGCTTAGACGCATTACTCAATATTGTTGCAGTACCCAGTACTTCTTGAGCAGATTGATTGGTCTGTTTTACAAGGTTCGTAATATTTTCCATCATTTCATTAAAAGCGGCACCCAATTGTCCAATCTCATCTTCAGACTTATGAGTCGTACGCACATTCAATTTACCTTGTGCACCTTTGCGCATCAATTGTTGTAGATTTTGTAATGGCTTCGCAATAATACGAATAATAAAGATACCGATCAATACAGCGAATACAGCGTCAATGACTGCAAAAATTAATGTCATATTCAAAATAGGTTTGGCGCTAGATACCAGTTCATTAATCGGTACAGTTCCTACCAATTTCCAATCTGAATTTTGAAGTGTACTGTAAGCGATCAGAATAGGCGATTGACCATCACTATTTTCAACTCGACCGCTTTTCTCTGTCAATTGAGGTAAAAAGCTATAGTTGGATGGCTTGGAAATGTCTGCACTATTCGTCGATGCAATCACTGTATTCGTAGCACCGCCAATAAGATCAACACGACCACCTGTACCCATATTTACATTAGCAATCTGATCTTCAATCAACTTACTGTTAGCACTAATCACGAATACAAACGAATCGGAAGAATTAGTCGTACGTACAGCTCGTGCAAATAAAAAGTTTTTGACAGTGCCTTGCATCTCCATAGTAGGAACCCATTGCATTACACCATTGCCACTTTCTAATTCTTTGTACCATGCTGTATTACGCACATCCTCGGCTGCTGGAATTTGTACACCAGCTCCAACTACATTTACATTTTTGTTCATAGGTACGATATAGATCGAATCAATCGCATCTAATGAATTTAATTGATTTTGTAGATTACTTGTAATCGCATTAACAGCTTGGAATTTATCAAAATCATCTATACCGGGTTTGGATAAGTTGATTAACTCTTCTTGCATATTAGGATCAAAAAAGATTTGAGTCGATGAATTAACCAATTGTCCCAAAATGACATCTAATTTTTCACCTGTTTGAATAATCGTTTGTTCATTACCAACTGCTGCATTTTCTTTAATAATACTTTTGGCAGTTAAATACGAGAATGTGCCTAATGATACAACAAGCAACATAATGGCGATAAAAAAGATAAGGAATAATTTAATCCCTACCGATTTAGCTGGATGTAAGCCACGCCAGCGCTGAGCAGGTACAGATGGATCATTGGATGGATTGTCTTTGTTTGTAGAAAAGGTTAGTCTTTTGGGAATTTGCGCCCACTTCGGAAATGTACGCGCCGTTTTGACGGTAGGAGAGGGAAAAGAAGAATTAGTTGTATGCGTTTTCTTTTGTTGTGTAAACCATTTTTTCTGAGCTGTTTCTTTCGCCTTTTTCGATAAACCTGTACGTTCACGTTTGAGTTGCTTTTTTTGCTCTTTTTCAAGCTTCTTGGTGTCTGGAAGTGTTATTTTGCTTTTTGTTTTGCCTTTTTTCTGCAATAACCCCATAATCTTCACCGCCGTTTTAGATTTCGTGTGCATACAGGTTTTTTTATGTAATTCGACTGGTTTATCCCTGTTTCACCTTAATAAACGAAACAAAAAATAAGCATCGAAAATGCTCTTGATTCCATTATCGGTTATAAAACAGGAAATTTGAACCCCTTTTCGCAAAAAAATAAGGTCTATTATACTATGACGTATAATAGACCTTATTACATAATATAATTGTAAACTATCTAGCTTATGATACAGAATCATGAACTATGATTAGACGGTTACTGTTGCTTTTACAGCTTGTTTGGCTTGTTTAGTGTTATTTTTGCGCATCATATCAAAATAACGAACAGGATGATCTACTTTCATTTTCACTTTTTGTAAAGGGTGACGGGCAGCATCTAATTCATTGCCTGCTTCATCCCATAATTGACCGACTGTTTGTTTGAAGAACATTTGATTCGGTCCAAAAAATTCAATTTGCTGTCCTGGTTTGAAATGATTACGTTGTTGCACAGTAGCGATCCCTGTAGCTTCATCATAATCCAATACTAATCCTGCAAAATCATAAGGAACTGCTTTTTCTTCTGCTTCGTAAATATGATCTTCATGATCAGGTGTATCATAGAAAAATCCTGTATTTAGCGGACGGTTAGCTGCTTTGTTAATATCTTCAAGCCATTCTGGCTTTAATACATAGTTCTCGGGATCAGCCATATAAGAGTCGATCGCTTGACGATACGCATTAACCACAGTCGCTACATAGTGAATAGATTTCATACGACCTTCAATTTTGAAGCTATCTACGCCGACTTCAATCAGACTAGGAATATGTTCTAACATACACAAATCTTTAGAACCCATCGAGAACGCAGAATCTTGTTCTTCGTATAAAGGCTTTTGATTCACGCCCAGACTAAACTGTTGCAACATCTGTTGGTCTGCTGCATCTTCTTCGGATACCCATTCTTGTTCTGAACGAGCATCTTCAAAAAGATCATATTTCCAACGACAAGACTGACAGCATCCCCCGCGATTAGAATCACGATCTGTAAAATGGTTCGATAATACACAACGTCCAGAGAAAGAAGAACACATTGCTCCATGAATAAACGCTTCGATTTCAACATCAACATTTTTTTTGATCTCCGCGATCTCCGCAAAGCTTGTTTCCCGTCCTAATACCACTCGTGGCAATCCTTCTTCTTTCCAGAATTTCACCGCTTGCCAGTTCAATGTGGATTGCTGTGTACTCAAATGCACTTCCAGACCCGGTGCACAACGAAGAGCGGTCTCAATAATCGCAGGATCGGCTACAATCACCGCAGAGATACCGACTTCTTCTAATTTACATAAATATTCTTCCAGACCTGCTATATCTTCATCATGAGCATAGATATTGGTAGCTACAAATACTTTAGCACCATAGCGATTAGCAAATTCTACTCCTTCGCGCATTTCTTCAAAGCTGAAGTTATCTGCATTCGAACGAAGACCGTATTTTTGTCCACCAATATAGACTGCATCTGCCCCATAATGAATAGCAAATTTCAGTTTTTCCAAATTACCAGCCGGTGCTAGTAATTCAGGTTTGGCAAGACGATGACGTTTACCATAATACTTTGGTTTTTCCGTTGTTGACATGGAAAGCCCCCCTTTTTCAATCATTCCATTCTTACCTTTATCAAAATACTTGTTCTTTATAAAAGAATCCAAATGACAATTCACGTTCAGGATCTTGCATACGGCGAATCTCATCCATCCATGATTCATCAAATTCATACTGTTCTGGATCTTGAGCATACTGATCAATCGCTTGACGGAACATCCGGACCGCTGTTTCGTTATACGCGATAGATTTGAGAATACCTTCGATTTTAAAACTTTGAACGCCAGCTTCCATTAACAAATGCAAATCTTCCAGAATACAGACATCTTCTGAACTCATAATATGGGTTCCATTGTTATCTTCATAGATAGGAAATTTCTCATCACGACGCTCAGCTTCGATCAAAAACAGTCCACGTTGCAGACCCAAATCATCACCATCAACCGGTCGACCTTGATGTTGCATATAACTACCAACTAGACGTCTTTTGGAATGATAAATATTAGTCATCCCATGTACCTGTACTTGAGCTTCTACTTCTAATGTATCGATCATGCCTGTAATCTCATCCATATTGAGCTCACGTGCTAGCACAGCACGTGTAGCGCCTTTACGACCCCAGTAGTTCGCTGTAGTCGCATTGGTAGAAGTCATCTCTGCATTCCAGTGCAAAGCGATCTCAGGCGCATACTCACGAGCTAGACCTACTATCGCCGGATCACCAAATTCGATCCCGTCGACTTGTAACTTTGCCATCTGCTTCATATAATCCGGTAAACCTTCTAATAAGTCATTTGTCATTAAATTATTAACCGCTACATAAATACGCTTGCCATGTTCATGCGCATAATCTACTGCTTGTGCAATATCTTCTACTTTGAACTCCCCAGACAGCCGCATACCATAACGTTCTTCACCGATCAAAAAAGCATCGGCTCCCGCTTCTGCTAAACGATACAATTCTTCGAGTGAAGATGCTGTAACTAACAGTTCAGGTTTTTTATTCATCTTGAAGCCGCCTCCCACACAGCCTTATTTGGCTGTACTCTTGCTTGTTTCTATATTTTTGAGATGTTCTTGATACGTTTTGGCAAATAAATGACCGCCTGTACCGTCTTTTTTCGTAACATAATACAGATATTCTGAAGCTTCAGGTGCCAGTGCTGCTTTGATCGCATCCAGACCTGGATTAGCGATTGGCCCCGGTGGTAAACCTTCATGTAAGTACGTGTTGTAAGGACTATCTATTTTAAGATCTGAGTATAACAGTCGATCTTTTTGCTTGCCTAGGGCATATTGCACAGTTGCATCAATTTGAAGCTTCATCTTTTGCTTGAGACGATTATCGATGACACCTGCGACTTGCGCTCTTTCTGCTGGAACTACGACTTCACGCTCCACTAGAGAAGCTTCTGTCAACAGCTGGTGAACCGTGAGATTACGTTCTTTTAGTTGAGCATCCAGATTATCAATTGAGCGTAGCTTGGTGCGAGTCGCTAACAACATATTAGCAATAATATCGGATTCTGTACTTTCAATCGGTAGATCATACGTTGCCGGGAACAAATAACCTTCCAGTGGATGCAGAATACCATCACCTGTTGGCACTTTAAGTTCTTGAGCGAGTTTTAAAGAAGAAGGATCATCTACTAATTTCATAAAAGCATCGCGATCTATATACCCAGCCTCACTTAATTTATCGGCAATCTGAGTTACTGTATACCCTTCAGGAATCGTAAATTTCATCGTTTTGGGCACAACAACTTCTGCATTATCTAACTTTGAAATAATCTGATCATACGTTAAACCTGGAGTGAATTCATAATCACCTGCTTTGAATTCACTGCCTTCGCTTTTCATTTTCAAATACACTTTAAAAGCGAACGCATTTTTGATTAATCCATTTTGAGCTAATTCATCAGCTACTGTAGCTGTGCTTGTACCTTGCTTTAACGTATACGGTACTACTTGATCCGATGCTGCTGTAGGTTGCATAGCATTCCACCCATAGCCAATACCGGCTGCAATCACAATCAGAACAATCAATATAATCCATATCCCTGTCCTACCTCGTCTGCGCAATGAATATAACAGCTCCTTTTACAGCCAAAAAGAGCGGAAAGATCCCGCTCTTTTTGGAAGATAATTGTGCATATTGTACTGCATCCGTGATTAATCTTCAAACGGTAATGTCAGTTCGTCATATAGCTCGGCTACATCTTCCCATTCATCATCATCATCAATAGTCACAAGTTCAGGTTGTCCATCCGCAGCATCGATAATTTTTAAAATCTCGACTTCGTCTTCAGGAATACCATTATCTTTTTGCAAGACTGCATAAGTCCCTGTGTCTATCTGAAATTCACTGACAATACGATAAACAGTCACTTCGTTCTGTTCATCCGTTAGTTCAATCAACAGACCATAAGCTTCCAGCAATCTTGACGTAAACTTGACGTTACTCGCAGAAAGATCAGTCATAGGTTTATTCACCATCCAATTCAGCAACTAAAGTATTGAATGTTTCTTCAACGATCTGCCATTCCTCTTCATTTTCGATAATGAAAAGTTTGAGATCTTCGCCTTCTTCTTCATATCGAAACGCATATACTTCGTCGGTATCGTCCTCTGTGGATTCCATAGGCACGACCATCATATATTTGGCGTCCGAACCATCAACCTCGAATTTCATGATGACTTCAAACTCTTCCTCATTACCTTCATCATCAGGAATATAAATAATTTCTGGTTCTTCCTCAAGCAAATTTTGATCTTTAGCCATATTTACCACCCTCACCTTTTACTTTTGGCATCCAAGTAATTTTGTAAAATCAAGCTTGCAGCCATTTTATCAACCACTTGCTTGCGTTTCTTGCGACTTACATCTGCTTCAATAAGCGTACGCTCAGCTGAGACAGTGGTAAGCCTTTCATCCCATAGGTGAACAGGTAGCTGCACAGATTCTTTGAGACTTTCAGCGAATTCCATACTTAGTTGACCACGGGGACCGACGCTTCCGTTCATATTCTTAGGTAATCCAACCACGATCTCTGTCACTTCAAGCTCACGTATAAGCTCGACGATACGCGCATCCACATCCTTGGTACGCTTGCGATCAATGACTTCTACCCCTTGAGCGGTCCAGCCAAAAGCGTCGCTGATTGCAACGCCAATTTTTCGATCCCCATAATCTAACCCTAATATTCTCATTTCTTTACGCTCCGTCTCTACCGATGACTGGCCAGGTAGGATCGGACCAGTTCTTCTATTAATTCATCCCGCTCTTTTTTGCCGATCAAACTTCTAGCATTTTTATGCCGGGGAATGTAAGCGGGGTCCCCTGAGATTAAATATCCAACCATTTGATTGATCGGGTTGTATTCCTTCTCAACCAGTGCATCGTATACAGTGAGAAGTATTTCCTGAGAAGAGGTTTCGTGCTCGTCACCCTTCACATTAAATTTAACTGTTTTATCCATGGAGTCCACTCGCTGACACCTCGCTTTTTGGAAAAAGTGTATACTTGTACACTTCCTCAAAATGGAATCCCTTGCTATTCATGCTGATTCTTTTTCATCATAACACAACAAGGGATATACAAGGAATATTTACGTTAAAACAATTCAAAAAGTTACAAAATTGTTTCACCTTTTTGAATCTAACACGCTATTCCTTATCTTTTTATACCCATTATCTGTTCCTAATATCATTAAATCGAAGCGACATGTTGCTTCGCTGCTGCAAGAGCTTCTGTTAATTTGGAAGCATCTTTACCACCAGCTTGCGCCATATCAGGACGACCACCACCACCGCCACCACAGATAGCAGCGACTTCTTTCACCAATTTACCTGCATGTAGTCCGCGTTCAATACCAGACTTCGGAACAACAACAACAAAGTTTACTTTGTCGTCTTGAGCTGCACCTAGAACAAGCACTGCTTCAGGCAACTTGCCTTTTAATTCATCTGCTAGACCACGCAAAGCATCCATACTTGGAACATTAACAGAGACAGCTAACAGTTGAGTAGAACCTACAGTTTCGACTTGATCTGTTAATTGACCTGCTTCAATCAAGCTTAATTTGCTTTGCAGTGATTCATTCTCACGACCTAGATCGCGTAGTTGTTGGTTAAGCGATTCAATACGTTTAGGAACATCATGTACGTTTGATTTCAATTGTACCGCAGCTTGCTTCAAAATATCCAATTGGCTATCTAAGAACATGTATGCTAGCCGTCCAGTAACGGCTTCGATACGGCGTACACCCGAACCAATACCACTTTCAGATACCAATTTGAACAATCCGATACGTGCTGTGTTATCAACATGACAACCACCACATAATTCAATACTGTAATCACCGATTTGGACTACACGTACAATATCGCCATATTTTTCACCAAATAGTGCCATAGCGCCCATTGCTTTCGCTTCGTCGATTCCTTTGTACTCAATCTCTACATCTAGACCTTTCCAGATCTCCTGATTCACACGACGCTCGATATCTGCAAGTTCTTCCGGTGTAATACTACCGAAGTGAGAAAAGTCAAAACGCAAACGTTCTGCTTCAACCAGTGAACCGGCTTGATTAACATGTGTACCTAATACATCTTTAAGCGCTTGATGCAATAAGTGAGTCGCTGTATGGTTTTTGATAATATCGTTACGGTTTGGTGCATCTACTTCTGCTGTTACGACATCACCGATATGCAGTTCACCCGAACTTACAGTAACGATATGCACAAATTGTCCGCGTGGAGCTTTGAACAATCCTTCGACAGAAGCCTCAACCGTATCATTGCTCAAACGACCTACGTCACTGATCTGACCGCCACTTTCTGCATAGAAAGGAGTTACATCCAGAATCACCTGACATTGTTGCCCTTCGCCTACACGATCTACCGATGCTTCTTCTTGAATCAAAGCGACTACAGTAGCTTGTACTGTTAATTGCTCATAACCGATAAATTCACTTTTGCCTTCAAAATCAGACAATACACCGCCTTGAACTTTCATACTGCCGCTATCTTGACGAGCAGCACGAGCGCGATCACGTTGCTCTTGCATGGCTGCATCAAAGCCTTCACGGTCTACAGTTAGTCCATTTTCTGCTGCATAATCTTCTGTTAAGTCAAACGGGAAACCATACGTATCATATAATTTGAACGCTTCTGCACCACTGATTGCTGTTTGTCCATTTTGCTTCGCTTGTGTACTCAGATCAGCCAAAATATTCAAACCATCGGATAAAGTCTCATGGAAACGCTCTTCTTCTGTACGAATAATTTTCTCGATAAATTCACGTTTGGATACTACTTCTGGATAGTAGACACCCATAATCTCGCCTACAATACCTGTTAAGCTGAATAAGAACGGTTTATCCAGACCGATCACTTTACCGTAACGTACAGCACGACGTAGCAAACGACGAATAACATAACCACGTCCTTCATTGGAAGGCAATACACCGTCAGCCGCTGCAAAAGCAACAGTACGAATATGGTCAGCAATAACTTTCAATGCTACATCGGTTTCTTCGTTTTGTTTGTAAGTTACGCCTGCAATTTGAGCAGCTTGTTGAATAATCGGTTGGAACAAGTCAGTGTCAAAGTTAGAATCCACTTCTTGCAAAATCGAAGCAAAACGTTCTAAACCTGCACCTGTATCTATATTTTTGTTCGGTAGCGGTGTGTAGCTACCATCTTTGTTATGATTAAATTGAGAGAATACCAGGTTCCATACTTCTAAGAAACGTTCGTTTTCTCCACCTGGATACATTTCTGGATCATTTGGATCAAGAGCACCATAAGCATCTCCACGATCATAGAAAATCTCACTACAAGGTCCACAAGGGCCTTCGCCGATATCCCAGAAGTTTTCTTCCAGACGAATAATACGTTCAGCCGGTAGACCGATTTTCTCGTTCCACAATTTGAAAGCTTCTTCATCTTCTGGATAGACTGTAACTGATAAACGTTCTGGATCAAATCCGATCCATTCTTTTCCTGTCAAAAATTCCCACGCCCAAGTGATCGCTTCTTCTTTGAAATAATCACCGATTGAGAAGTTTCCTAACATTTCAAAAAAGGTATGGTGACGACGTGTTTTACCTACGTTTTCAATATCGTTGGTACGAATACATTTTTGTGAATTAGTGATACGTGGATTTTCAGGTTTTTCGCGTCCATCAAAATACGCTTTCAGTGGAGCCATACCCGCATTAATCCATAATAGAGATGGGTCATTATGAGGTACCAGTGGAGCACTTGGCTCTACATTGTGTCCTTTGCTTTCAAAAAAAGCGAGCCATTTGGAACGAATTTCACTTGCTTTCATAAGTAATGAGCCTCCTCAGAATAGTTAAACATCTATTTCTTGTTGATCCAGTGTGATCTATCCAACCTGTATCTACTGACAAGTCGGTAAAAAAAAAGCGCCCTGCGCAAAATCAGGGGCGGTGTTCTGGTGTGTATCTAACATTAGTCCCTGCAACCGCTCTTTTATTGTGTATAGGTTTTGTGAATCAAGTGACAAACAACCGCTTAATACGTCCAATAATACCTATGTAGGGTTCGGTCATCACTTCAATTACCTGTGTAACAAAAGATGTATGCCTGGATCTCCTTTATTTCGGGTCATGGATCGTCCATATTCCGAAATTTCACGGTTCTTTAACAACTATATCAGTATATCTAGCGCCCATACGTCTGTCAATCGCATCGGTCATGCTTAAAAGCCCCGACTTCTATCGCCACCTCTACAGATGTGCAATACAAGACGGGGTTTTTAAAATAGCGCTGATACACGTAGTATGTATAAGATAAGAATTGTACCGCGCTGTCAAAACAGCCGATATTCGCCACTCTATACATCGTTCATGTTTATAAAAAGGCTCAAGCTTGTGTATACATAGCTACTGGTTCTTCGACAAACAAATCATCTAATGAACTTAGTGTGCCGTCTTCTTCGACTTGATATACAGACATTTTGCCACCATTTACTGTTAGCTCGATAAAACAACCCCAGCAATAAAATTGATGGGAACCAATTTTACCAATATCTTTTGAATTACAATTTGGACATTTCATTCAGCGCTCACCCTATCCGTCTCCAAGTTTAATGACATTCCTCTAGTCGTTCATTACTTTCGATCGGCACCATAATCGCGCTTTCACCAAAAGCAACTTGTCCGCTTACCGGAAGCCACTTTCTTCCACCTATCATATCCGAGATAAAGCCATCACTGATTTCAATCCCGGTAATGCTTTTACCCAACTCGTGGTCAAAATAAACATCAGAGACATACCCTAACATCGCTCCATCACTGGTCAGAAGTGGCATATCTTTAATTTTGTTTTGACCGATCAAAAATGTATGTTTAATATCGTCAGCCGCGATCTGGCGGACTGCCTGTTGATTACGGATCATAATAGCGTCTTCTCCATAGGACACAATATCTTCCCACAGTATGGTACGCACTTGTAATGAGAAAAAGCTTTTACCTTCCAGTTCAAAACCTTGAACAGACCAGTCTTCGCTTAATATAAAATCGTGAATTTTACCAAGTTGCTTGCCATCTTCAATATCAAATACAGCAAGTCCAATCATTCCCTGCATCTTCATAACGCTCAGGACCTCCTCATCGCATAGATTGCGCAGGAAGAAAATCATTTCTTTCTTGCCCGGCTGTTGGCGTCATATGATCATCTTCCCTCCCTTATTATTCACCACACAGGGGAGCCCTAATTTCTACTACGTATGCGCTTTAAAATAGTTGCAATTTTTTGTGTTACATATGCTATTTCTTCCCTAGTATTACCCATCCCAAAGCTAAAGCGAATCGCGGAATTCAATAGATTTTCAGGAATTTTCATTGCTTGAAGAACATGTGACAATTCTAACGAACCTGAAGTGCATGCAGACCCACTTGCAGCTGCAATATGTTCCATATCCAAATTCATTAACATCGTTTCACTTTTCACACCGGGAAAGCTAATATTCAGAATATGAGGCAATGATTGATCGATAGGCGTATTGACTGCATACCCTTCTGATCCTACTTCATGTTCCAGACATTCCAGCATATACGTACGCAGCGAATGAAGATGCTCTATACGCTCTGGTAATCCTTCTACTGCTAGTTCTACCGCTTGACCAAAACCGGCAATACCCGCTAAATTCTCAGTACCTGCACGACGTTTGCGTTCTTGCAGTCCTCCATAAAGAACAGGTTCTACTTTGACACCATGACGAATATAAAGAGCACCGATCCCTTGAGGACCATTGATTTTGTGAGAGGAAAAGCTAATCAAATCAACAGGCAATTCATGACAGTTCAAATCAATAGCACCTAATGCTTGCACAGCATCGGTATGAAAAATAATGTCTTTAGAACGTGCCAGCTGTCCTATTGCTGCAATCGGCTGAATCGTACCGACTTCATTGTTGCCAAACATAATACTAATCAATATCGTTTCTGGACGGATCGCCGCTTCTACGTCTTCAATATGAACCAATCCATGTTGATCGACAGGCAGATAAGTCACTTCATATCCACGACTTTCCAGAGCTTCACACGCATGAAGTACCGCATGATGTTCAATTTGTGAAGTGATAATATGATTGCCTTTATGACGTAATGATTCAGCAATACCGAATAAAGCCAAATTATCACTTTCAGTTCCTCCTGCTGTAAAAACAAGCTCATCAGGGCGGCATCCTAACCGTTTAGCCATTTGATCTCTTGCTCCACTGACTACTTTTTTCGCAGAGCGACCAAAAGCATGCACACTTGAAGCATTACCGTGGGTATCTGTCATTACTTTTAACATCTGTTCAGCGACTTTTGGATGAATCGGGGTAGAAGCCGCATGATCTAAATAAATAGCTTTCATCATGTATTCACCTTTCTGTATAAGAAAATAAAATATACGTACAAAGACAACAAAAAACGGAAGGGAGCAGCAATATACCTGCGGGTTCCCCTCCGTCTTGTGGTCTACATCGAATTTAGATATAAAACATATAATTGTCTTCTTGACCTTGCTCACGATACGTGATCAAGTCTTTGAGCGTCGTTGAATCAATCACTTGTGCGATTGCGTCACGAATCTGCATCCATAAATGACGCTTCGCTGCTACATCTTCATCGGTAAAATCAACCACTGAGATTGGACCTTCAAGTACACGGATCACTTCACCTGCTGTGATCGTTTCCGGTTCACGAGACAAAATATAACCGCCATACGCACCACGGATACTTTTTACTAATCCGGCATTACGAAGTGGAGCGATCAATTGCTCCAAATAATGTTCAGAAAGTTGATTTTTTTCAGCGATACTTTTGAGTGATGTCGGGCCTTCACCAAAACGGGAAGACAATTCCATCATAATCGTTAGACCGTAACGTCCTTTAGTTGATATCTTCATATAGGGCACCTCACTTAAATTTGGCAAAAACAATGATAAATCGTTGATTTATTGAACAACCTCAATTATTATTAATAGTTGCACGTATCGTAAAATTCCGATAATTCACTGTATTCCGATCATTCTTGTTACCTATCGTAACATATATACAGGCTTTATGGGAAATTATTCGTGCCTTTTACAACGTTATGTTACAAGAAAATGGTACAATGAATTATTGCTGTCGGTTAGATATACCTTTTACAGATGAACTCTTATTATTGTGCACTTCCTATTAATCATTTCGCAAATAATAGAATCATCTCATCTTATATAAAGTGGTGAGTACAAATGGAAAAAGCAAAAGCAGACACTCGTGTCGTTGTCGGTATGTCCGGCGGAGTCGATTCCTCAGTAACGGCGTTGCTACTCAAACAACAAGGTTATGATGTAATCGGAATTTTTATGAAAAACTGGGATGATACCGATGAGTTCGGTCATTGCACAGCAGAAGAAGATTCAGAAGATGTACGCCGGGTCTGTGAACAGATCGGGATTCCTTACTATACCGTCAATTTTGAAAAAGAATATTTCGATAAAGTATTCACTTATTTCTTAGACGAATACAAACGTGGACGTACACCGAATCCAGACGTGATGTGTAACCGTGAGATCAAGTTTGGTGAATTTTTGAATAAAGCGATGGATCTAGGTGCTGATTATGTAGCTACAGGTCATTATGCACGTGTCGTTGAAAAAGACGGCGTTTTCCAATTGCTACGTGGTATCGATAATGGCAAAGATCAAACGTATTTCTTAAATGCATTGAATCAAAAGCAATTATCCAAAACGATGTTCCCAATCGGTCATTTACCAAAACCTGAAGTACGTCGTATTGCAGAAGAAGCAGGTCTATATACAGCGAAGAAAAAAGATAGCACAGGCGTATGCTTTATCGGTGAACGTAATTTCCGCGAATTTTTAAGTGGATATTTGCCTGCCAAATCTGGCAAAATGGTCGATATTGCAACAGGTGAAGTAAAAGGTGATCATGATGGATTGATGTATTATACGCTTGGACAACGTCAAGGATTGGGTATTGGCGGTTCAGGAAATGGTAATCCATGGTTTGTCGCTGACAAAGATTTGGAACAAAATATTCTGTATGTTGTACAAGGTGATCAACATCCAAGTCTATACTCTACCGGTCTTGTCGCATCTGTAATGAACTGGATTGATGGTTCAGAGCATGCACCGGGTACTACACTGCATTGTGTAGCCAAATTCCGTTATCGTCAACCGGATCAAGGAGTTACATTAACATGGCAAGCAGAAGGTAATGTCCATGTACAGTTCGATGAGCCACAAAAAGCTATCACTCCAGGACAAGCTGTTGTTTTCTATGATGGCGAACTTTGTCTTGGTGGCGGTACGATTGATGTCGTGGAAAAAGTAGCTTACGAAGCAGTAGTATAATTGCTCTGTATAGTATCGGCTCAAGATACTGGTAGTATTTTATGTAATAGTACAGGTTCAAGAGTAACAATATTTGATAGACATGATCATAAATAAGTATTACAAAAAAGAGTTACTGATGATTGTCATCGGTAACTCTTTTTTGATTGGGTATTTTAGATTTTCGAGATGATTAGAAATACGTATTTCCAACCCATAATCCAAGCCCTGCACAGCCGATACCTAGTATATATGAAGCACCAATATAACTCCAAAACAGACGATACTTTTGCTTGAGATGTAATTCAATATTTTCTAATTTGAATGTTGAGAAAGTAGTATAACTACCCATAAAACCAGTTCCAATTAACAATTGAAAGTGACTATTCAACCCTGAAGCGAATAATAATCCTAGCAAAAAAGAACCGCTAACATTAATACATAATGTCGCTAAAGGAAATTGCATCGGCCACTTCGTTTTCATCCAATTGGATAACAATAAGCGAGCCAGAACGCCAAATACAGCTCCTACAGATACCAACAACATATTAATGAGCATGACGGTTCCTCCTTTTGTTCAGCCACTGTTCACTAACATAGAATCCGAAGCTTGAAGATAACAATCCACCTATAAGACTGGCTCCAATATAAAGGGCTGCTGTGCCATACCAGTGTTTTTCGATCAGTTGGATACTTTCCAGACTGAATGTTGAAAAGGTAGTAAATGAACCTACAAATCCTGTACCCAACGCTGTAATAATCGTTTTGGAGATATAAGGAAGTTCCGCTAAGTACTTCATCACGATAGCTAATAGAAAACATCCAACAATATTAATGATCAATGTGGCTAGCGGAAAGCCAGGGCTGACAATCCATACTCCTGTTAGATAACGACATAATGCTCCTAATACGCCAAATAGAGCTACCCAGACATAATACATATTTATAATCCCCTTTCCTGTACATAAAAATAACTCCTACTCGAACAACACACAGTAATCCTGTGATTGCACAAGTAGGAGTCATTAGCTGAAACCAGCAGTCAATGGCGAACTCCATCGCCGATTTAGTTGATTTTAATATAACGTATGACTATTGGTTTGTAAAGATTGGCATATTACAATCCTCTACGACGCTCTTGATTCAACTTAATTTTCGATTCATTGCCTTGCTCTGTCGCTTGATAAAATACTTTACGAGAAATACCTTTTGGCAAATACTCTTGTTTGACAAAATGATTCGGGAAGTTATGAGGATACTTGTATCCTTCATGCCCTAACTGTGCAGCCCCTTTGTAATGAGTATCCCGTAAATGCAGTGGAACTTCAGCAGACTTGATCTCATCTATCGCTGACATAGCGCTGGAGATCGCTGTATAGACTGCATTAGACTTCGGACTTTCTACAGCAAACAAAATTGCTTGCGCAATATTTAGCTTCGCTTCAGGCCAACCGTTCGTACGATATGCATCTAGCGCCCCTAACGACTGAATCATCGCTTGTGGATTAGCCAGACCGATATCTTCACTACTAGCGGCGATTAAGCGTCGTAGAAATGTCATCGGGTCCATCCCTAACTTTTCGACTGCATACAAGAACCAGAATAAAGCGGCATCACTGGAACCCCGTATACTTTTGTGAAAAGCAGACAACACATCATATTGAGTCGATTCATCTGCTCGGACAATCGGACGACGAATCGATTCTTCTGCCACCTCCAAAGTGACATGAATATTGCCTTCTGCGTCTGGAGGAGTAGTCACAGCGGCAAGTTCTAATGCATTAAGAGCACGCCGAATATCTCCATTTGCCATCGAAGCAATATGTTGTAGTGCTTCTTCATCCACCTGTAATTGCATAAATCCAAGTCCACGTTCAGCATCACCAAGAGCACGTTTCATCGCAATCATGGAATGTTCTTGATTCAGTGGTTCTAATTGAAACAAAGTCGATCGGCTCATCAATGCGCCATTCACATAGTGAAAAGGATTTTCGGTAGTTGCCCCAATAAAAATAATCGTTCCTTTTTCTACTGCTGGTAATAGAGCATCCTGACGAGAACTGTTAAAACGATGTACCTCATCTAAAAAAAGAATCGTTTTCGTTCCATATAGCGACTTATTCGTCTGTGCACGCTCGATCACTTCACGAACTTCTTTAACTGTCGCTTCAACGGCATTCAATCGTACAAATTCAGCTTGCGTATGCTTGGAAATAATATGAGCTAATGTGGTCTTACCACAACCCGGTGGCCCATACAGCAAAATAGACGATACTTGATCGGCTTCAATCGCACGACGCAACAATTTACCTTGACCTACAATCTGTTCTTGCCCTATATATTCATCGAGTGACTGTGGACGCATCCGGTCAGCAAGTACACCCATACTATTCGATTCAGCATCCTGACCACGATCATCATACGAAAATAAGTCCATACGTTCACATCCTATCTATAATCCATCATTTGTACTGTCACATTTATAGTGACTGTAATCACCTATATCATGATCATTCCGGTATATATTAAAAGCAGATCCACATCGATCATATTATTGCTTTATTTTATTAACCCAAAGGAGACCTATATTATGCAAACTATTTCATTAGATACAGTCATACCTCAACAAGACAAAAAAATAACTTCGATCTACAATACCGAAGCCCGTCAAATCGTTCATCTGCAATTAAGTGCAGCGCAAGAAATTCCTACTCATAAAAGTCCTAAACAAGTATTCATTATTGTCAAAAGTGGAAAGGTTGTATTTACTGTGTCCGATCAAGAAATCACACTATCTGCTAATGAAGTGTTAGTGATGGAACCGGATGAATACCATTCACTTAAAGCACTTGAAGATACATCGATTTTAGTTATCAAATCTTAAATCATACTAAAGCCCTTCTCTTTATTTTAACATTATTTTGCACAAAAAGCAGAAAAGAGAGTTCTTCTACAGATCAACTGTACAGAGAACTCTCTTTTTCTGTATTCTTTTTATTCTGTATCGCTCGTAATATACTCAGGGATCTGCTGTCCGTGCATAATCCATAATTCATGCAATGCACGCGTACAACCTACATATAATAACTTGGCATCCCATGCATCATTACGATAATGGTCGGTATCCACATCACTCACAATAACAGCATCAAATTCTAACCCTTTGGATAAATATACAGGTAAAATCGAATGCCCACCTTGATAAGCGGCTTTACCTCCATCAATTAAATGAATCTCTATCCCTTGCTCGGTTAGTTGTTGATGTAATTCAATAGCTTCATGTAATGTTCGTGTCAAAATGGCTGTAGTCCGGTAATCTTTGGTCTGCAATTGTTGCCAGTTCGAGCGGATTGTCTCCAGACGTGTATCTGTTGAACAAGGAATCATCCGCACAGGATCACCACTACGGAATACAGGTACAGCTGTAATTCCATTTTGTACACCTTTTTCCAAAATGATATTTGCAAATTCGATAATTTCCATCGTCGAACGATAACTTCGAGTCAGCGGGAAATAATCAGTCTGTTCTGGAGTAAATAAATCACTGATCTCTTCCCATTGATGTACTCCGCGATAAGCATGAATCCCTTGCGATAGATCACCTAATATCGTAAATGAACTACCACGTACATAAAGATCAAGCAAAGCGACATGAAAAGGAGAAAAGTCTTGTGCTTCATCCATAACCACATGGTCAAATCGATGTTCTGCTTCCATCTCATGAAGTAACGTATGGATATAGACTAGAGCAGGCAGATCATCTTCACGAATACGATCTTTTTTTAATTCAGCAGATACCTGTTTTAGCACCTCTGCCGGGATCTGTTCCCAGATCGATTGAAGTGCTTCAGCATGGTTACCACTTTTGATCGCTTTAAATAACTGTTTATATAATGATAATGGCTCGTATTTAGGCCATTTATTTAAGTATGCTTTTTCTCGTTGAGCTGCTTTTTTCTTGCGTTCTTTGCGAATTGCTTCTGAAGGTGCTACTTTAAGCTGCATTTCTATCCAGCGATGAACACGTGCCATCACCCGTTCTTTGCGCTTCGCTAATGGATAGTGTTTGTATTCGTTATTGAACCATTCCAGTATCTCTTGCTGTGACAAAACAGCCTCATCCCACGGATTGAAATCAAGCTCAGGTACAGCCGTCTGTTCCAATACGTTCACATACTCACGAATCAACTGCATAAAAGCAAGTGATCCTTTGTAACGTGAAGGGGTGTGATCTGTAACAGCCGGACGATCTGTATTTTCAAACCAGTATTCATACGTCTCTGATTGAGGTACCAGACGAATATCACTTTCCAGAATCTGTTGTGCCCAATCACTAAATGTACTCTGCTGAATATCGCCTACACCCAGTTCTGGCAACACTTCCGAAATGTAATCTAAAAACATATGGTTGGGTGCAAAAATAATCATTTTATCGGCAGATACTTGCTCTTGATATTGATACAGTAAAAAAGCTAATCGGTGCAAAGCAACCGTTGTTTTTCCACTACCTGCGACGCCTTGAATGACCAGTGCTGTATTTTTGGCAGCGCGGATAATCCGATCTTGCTCGGCTTGAATCGTAGATACAATATCGCGTAGTTTGTTATCTTTGTTTTCGCCCAGACGGTACACTAGAAATTCATCGGTGACTGCGGGCTCTGTACTTTCACGATCATACGTATCTGCTAGACGTTCTAACATGCGTTGATGAATAACAATATTACGCTTAAGATAGACCAATCCTTGAATCAATCCTTCTGGTGCTTCATAGACTGCTGCTTCTTCTCCGCCTGTAAATGAGTAAAACAAACTTGCTACAGGTGCTCGCCAATCAATTACTAACGGCTGATCCTCTACCTCAGACTTGCCAACACCGATCTTACCAATATACAGAGGTTGGCGTGTTCCTTCTTCTCCTTCTGCAAAATCCAGACGACCAAAATATGGTGCTTGTGCGCTTTTCGAAAGAGATTGACGTTGCTGTTCACGACCGGATTCCAAAATCTGTTCGGTAAAATCATGCCCCGTATAGACAGGAATCTGGCTTAAACGCTCTAGTTGTTCATCAATCTCAACAACTGTTTGTTGCAACTTGTCTTGCTCTTCTTGATAGGCACTTTGAAAGTTGTCCTCCAATTTCAGTTACCTCCTAAGAAATCTACTTATGATCTCTTTGTTAAGCACGCAAAAAAACAAAACGCAGACGTAACAGTAAAAGGTACACTTCTCATGATCACTTTTTGCAAAGCGAATATGGTGTCATGTGTACTATTTTCAGGTCAGTCTGCGCTTATGTTTATAGTTTTGCCATTAACAAAGGATTTTTAATATACCACAAGCATTTTGAAAAAACTAGTTCTTTTTTGAAGGACATCATTGAAATATGGTGGTTGAGTATGGGGAGTATTGGGCATCATCCGCTTCAGAAAAGGCTTTGTTCTTGCCGTCGCCTTTGAAATGAAATCCCTTGATTAGACTGCATAGCAGTCGGGATTCCACTTCAAAGGCGACTTTCAGAACAATGCCATTTCTTACGCTATGTTGGTACTTGGATTCTTTTAAAAAAGAGTTAGATTGCTTCAATAAAGGATTATTAAATAAACAGTTTTAATACTTATGATTGAACAAATACTTTAGAAAATTAAGACTGAAATGTATATGTACAGTATGACTGAAGTAGTTTTTTGATTCCATTTGAATGATAAGGCATGAGTGTATTGGCTGTTTACAAATCGACCCATTTCAGTTCTGATATTTCTTCTGGATGTTTAATTTCACATGCTCCGTATAAAATATTTGCTTTAAAGGTTATAAATAAAGCGTGCTGGTCTTTTTCCTGAAAGAAAGCTTCATTTATTGCTAACACATGTTCAACTATAATCGTTAGTCCTGTCTCCTCTTGCACTTCTCGGACAACAGCTTGTTCTAATGTTTCACCGATTTCTACAGCACCGCCAGGAAGTGACCAACCCGATCCTTTATTATTCACCATCAATAGTTGATCTTGATCTTTATCATAAATAAGAGCATAGACTACATCTACTCTTTGCATGTTATTCTCCTCACTCTCTTTCTTTCAGATGCAAGAATTTAAAATATTACTTTTTATATCAGTTATCAATTTGCTAATGCCGATCATTCTTAAAAAGAACTATAAGAAAAGAGCATGTATCTTTTAAAAGATAACATGCTCTTTATTGGGAAAATTCATTTAGAAATGCGTATTAAAGTTCGATACCGTTTTTTTCGAGCAGTTCACGAACGGTGACACTGACCATAATTAGTCCTGCTACAGGAGGAACGAAAGCGTTACTTGCTGGTGGTTGTTTGGCTTTGCGAATCTCCGGTGCATTTTCAGGTACAATTTTATCGGTAATATCTTGACGTGGTTTCATCGGTTTTTCGGTAGAAAAGACTACTTTCACGCCTTTTTTGATTCCTTCTTGACGCAATTTGGTACGGACAATGCGTGCAATCGGGTCCATTTTAGTTTGTGAAATATCTGCGACCTGAAATTGACTAGGGTCCATCTTATTAGCAGCACCCATACTCGAAATCACTGGAATATTGCGTTCCAAGCATTGTTTAATCAAATGGATTTTGTAAATAATCGTATCAGACGCATCAATGACATAATCAAGATCGTATTTAAATAATTCTTCATACGTTTCTTCGGTATAAAACATGTTCAGTGCTATTGCTTCACATTCTGGATTGATCAATTTCACACGATCAACCATAAGATCAGCTTTCTTTTGTCCAACAGTAGTCGTTAGCGCATGAATTTGACGATTGATATTAGTAATATCGACTGTATCTTTATCGATCAAAATAATGCGTCCAACCCCTGTACGTGCTAGAGCTTCGACAGCGATTGAACCGACTCCACCGATCCCAAGAACGGCAACGGTACTGTTTTTCATCACTTCCATACCTTCTGAACCAAAAGCAAGTTCTGTACGTGAGAATTGATTTAACATCGATGTTCACTCCTTTCTTTATAAATGAGAAACTGCAACTATAATCATCATTTGTTATAAAAGAGTTTAGTTGTTTTCTTGTTTTTTATCGTCGCCTGGTTTTTTAGCAAGCTTGATATGCAATTGTTGTAATTGAGAAACGTCAACTTGAGACGGTGCATCCATCAATAAGTCAGTAGCATTGGCTGTTTTCGGGAATGCGATCGTTTCACGCAAGTTCGTACGTCCTGCAAGCAACATCACTAAACGGTCAAATCCGAAAGCAATACCGCCGTGTGGAGGCGTTCCGTATTCGAATGCATCCATCAAGTAACCGAATTTATCACGAGATTCTTCTTCTGGAAGACCCAACGCTGCGAACATCTTTTCTTGTACATCACGTTTGTAGATACGCATCGAACCGCCGCCTACTTCGTAACCATTTAATACGATATCGTAAGCTTGAGCACGAATTTGACCTGGATCGGTATCGAATAAATGGACATCTTCTTCACGAGGACGTGTGAACGGATGGTGTTCTGCTACATAACGTTTTGCATCTTCATCGTAACCAAGTAATGGGAAGTCTACAACCCATACAAATTTGAATGCTTTGTCATCGATTAGACCTAGATCGCGTCCAATTTTCAGACGTAAAGCGCCCAATACATCTGCAACTACTTTTTTGGTGTCAGCTGAGAATAACAATAAGTCGCCATCTTCTGCGCCTACAGCTGTTTTGATTTGCTCTAATTCTTGCTCATTGAAGAACTTAACGATAGGTCCTTTAAGCTCGCCTTCTTTGACTTGAATCCAAGCTAGACCTTTAGCGCCATAACGTGCTGCATACGGCTCTAAGCTATCGATTTCTTTACGAGTCCATGTGCCACAGCCTTTAGCATTTAAGCATTTCACTTCTCCACCTTTTTCAATTACAGAAGCAAATACTTTAACACCACTAGCTGCTACAATATCACTTACATTCACCAATTCTAAGCCAAAGCGAAGATCTGGTTTATCTGAACCGTATTTGTCCATTGCATCTGCATGTGTAATGCGTTGGAATGGTGTAGGAATATCTACATTCACGGTTTCTTTAAATAATTTCACCATTAATTGTTCCATCATATCAAGCAAGTTGTCTTGAGTTAAGAACGAAGTCTCGATATCGACCTGTGTAAATTCAGGCTGACGGTCTGAACGCAAATCTTCATCACGGAAACAACGAGCGATCTGGTAGTAACGTTCAAGTCCACTCACCATTAACAATTGCTTAAAGATCTGTGGTGATTGTGGCAATGCGAAAAATTCGCCTGCATGAACACGACTTGGTACAAGATAATCACGTGCACCTTCTGGTGAACTCTTTGTCAAAATTGGTGTTTCTACATCAATAAAACCTTCGCCATCCAAGAAGTCGCGGAAAACTTTAGCTGCTTTGGAACGCAACATCAACGTTTTTTGCATTTCAGGGCGACGCAAGTCCAAGTAACGATATTTCAAACGAACTGATTCGTCGACTTCAATACCATCTTCGATAAAGAATGGAGGCGTTTTGGCTGCATTCAATACTTCAATTTCGGTAATACGTACTTCGATTTCACCTGTAGGCAAGTTTTTGTTAATTGTCTCATCATCACGTAGTACCACTTCACCTTTAACGGCTAATACATATTCGCTACGAACACGATCTGCGACTTGTAAAGCATCGCCAGAGTATGCAGGGTTGAATACAACTTGTACAATCCCTGTACGGTCACGTAGATCGATAAATAGTACGCCACCTAAGTCACGACGAGTCTGTACCCAGCCGTTCAACGTAATCGTTTCGCCAATGTTGGCAGTTGTTAATTGTCCACAGTTATGAGTCCTTAACATAAGTTATTCATTCTCCTTTAAATTGAGTTGATCGTTTTTCGCTATTGCAGTGATACAGGGTTGCTTAATCAGATATAGCTATTTATTTCAAGTGATCTGCTAACTCGTCCATTTTGACAGTTTGCTGTTCACCAGTATCCATACGTTTCAATGCAATTTCACCACGTAACAATTCATCATCACCCAAAATCGCTGTATAGCGGGCTTTGAAGCGATCAGCTGATTTCATTTGAGCTTTCATTTTACGTCCTAGATAATCGCGTTCTGCAGAGAAACCTAGTTTACGTAATTTGAATAATTGTTTGACCACTTCAACTTCTGCCGCTTCCCCTAAGGCAAGCAAATATACATCAAGTGGTTGAACACCTGGAACTTCTACTTCTTGATCTTCCAGTAACAATTGCAGACGTTCCATTCCGATACCAAAGCCAATACCCGGTTGATCCGGTCCGCCGACTTCTGATACTAATTTGGTATAACGTCCACCGCCACCAACCGTATCAATAGCACCGATTCCTTGCGCTTTGTATTCAAAAGCAGTGTGTGCGTAGTAATCCAAGCCACGTACAAGACGAGGGTTGATCGTATACTCTACATCCATAATCTCCAAATACTCTTTGACTTTGGCAAAATAAACAGTACTTTCTTCATCCAGACTATCTAAAATCGAAGGTGCATCTACAAATTTGTCATGATCGATTTTGCAATCTAATACACGCATCGGGTTACGTTCCATCCGAGTCTGACAATCTTTACACAATGTGTCGCGCATCGGGCGCAAAAATCCAAGTAATGTCTCGTTATAGTTGGCACGTGTCTCTGCTGTACCTACAGAGTTCACTTCAACCGTAACTCCTTTTAATCCTAATTCTCTAAAAAATTCTAATCCCAAAGCAATCACTTCTGCATCAATCGCTGGATCAACAGAGCCAAAAGCTTCGATACCGAACTGGTGAAATTGACGATAACGCCCTGCTTGTGGACGCTCATAACGGAACATAGGGCCCATATAATATAATTTGCTGACATCAGGCTCGCCATACAATTTATTTTCAGCATAAGCACGTACAACACCAGCTGTCCCTTCAGGACGTAGCGTCATACTTCTGCCACCTTTATCTTCAAACGTATACATTTCTTTTTGTACCACATCGGTTGTTTCCCCTACACCGCGTTGGAACAATTCTGTAGATTCGAATAATGGAGTACGGATCTCACGATAGTTATATCGTCTACATAGATCGCGTGCTTGTTGTTCGATATACTGCCATTTTTCTACTTTACCTGGTAAAAAATCTTGCGTACCTGTTGGTTTTTGAAAAGCCATGACTGATTCCTCCTTGATTCAAGTGATTCTTTATCCTGTTCATAAATGACACAAAAAAATCCCACGCCTCTGTTTATTATAAACAGGGACGAGGGATTGGATTATTCCATTCACCCGTGGTACCACCCACATTTCGAATACAATCTTCTATCTCAAACGATAACTGTCTGATCTAGAGTACAACCATTGCACTCGCTTCATTAGCGGTTAACGCCCGCTGACTACGCATGAGGTTACTTGGATTCCAAAAGGATTAGTTATACTGCAAATATCAATTTACAGCTCCTATCTCACTTTTCTATCTTTCACATCATGTTCTCGGGGAGGTCTTTTCACAAAGGGATACAGGGAATTCTTCCAGCCACGGAATTCCTCTCTTTATCGATCATCGATACTGTATCGGTCTAAGTTACTTTTCCCGTCTACAAATTCGTATATTTAAAGATTACTTTAATCAACATAATCTTATATTCAATCGTTCCAACTTTCATCTACTATGACATTTGCAAAGCTCATAGTCACAATCATGTTATATTTAACGATTGTAATGAACCACTGCACTAAAGTCAACACTTTCACTTAATAAAAATATACTGTGCAAGTACAGTATATCGCTATAGACAAAAAAATAACCTACAGCAACGGGCTGTAGGCCAACATAGTATGTTAAAAAGGGGGTCATAGGTACATTATAGATGGTGATTGTTAAGAGAAGATGTTTCCTATATTACAGTTTCATTACAATAGGTAAACTTTTATCATAAAAATCAATAAAAAAGGTGTTACAAATGGATAAACTCCACCTGTAACACCGATTATTTCATCTATTTGTTACTAAAATAACAATTAATCTAACACTTCTACAAATGCATTATTTGTACGTAATGCTTGTACCACGTGCTCTACATCGGCTTCCATCACAGAAGCAGATAATACATATTTAAGATCATCATAGTCTTTTTCTGTAGCATTGCTTGCACTGTATGCTGCATCATTGTCACTATCGCTACGAGGAGAATCTTCACTCTCTAGACGATCTTCACGATTTTCAATGATAGCCGTTGGAGCAACAATACCACCTGGACCTGCTCCAGATGGAGCTCCTGCTGTACCTACAGCACCGCCTGTATTTGTAGCAATCGGAACGAGTGGTACTAATACTTTACCACTTTGACTAATTTGGTGTGGCAATCGTCCCACCTCAAGTTGTTTTACATTGAACGTTTGCAGAGCTGTTCTAGCACCCTCTGCTTGATCTTCTGTTTGAAAATAAGCTTGAATATGTTTAGTCATTGTCATTACCTCCTTGCTGTATTTTAAATACGTATTACAGACATACTATTTAAGAAAAAGAAATCTTTTCGTGGTGCGTTACACTTACAATGCTTTTAGTATTTCACGTACAAACGCAGGCTCGTCTTTTGGCGTACGAGAAGTGATAAAATTACCATCTACAATCGCTTCGCCATCTTCAAACGTTGCTCCTGCATTGACCATGTCGTCTTTTAGCGGAGGGAATGAAGTGATCGTACGTCCTTTAAGCAAATTAGCACTTGCCAGAATTTGTGGACCATGGCAAATCGCTGCGATTGGTTTTTTCGCTGTATTAACTTCAGTAACAAATTTCAAAATGTCTTGATCTAAACGCAAACCTTCCGGTGAAGAACCACCAGGGATTACAACTGCATCATAATCCGCAGCATTAACTTCACTGATTGCTTTTTCGATCGTGTATTCCTCTTTACCGTTTTTACCTTTCACCGTTTCTCCTTTTTGGAGACCGATGATATCTGCATCATGACCTGCTTTTTTTAGCTCGTCATAAGGTACCTGCATTTCGGAATCTTCAAATTGGTCTGCTAATAAGAATGCTACTTTACTCATGGGAATTGTTCTCCTTTCGTGTTGCTATCTAGTTAATCAATACAGTGTAGTACTGTAATTGTTCTCGCTTTCTTATTACCCTGTTCTCCTGTTCTTCTACCACAATCAGCTCTTGAATTGATAAATAAATAACAAAAAGGACAATCTTTTGTCCCAAAGATTGCCCTTTTGATCTTGTTAGTATTGTATTTTTGATCACGATCATCTACATGTCAACGTATTAATTTTTAGCAACAGGGCTATCAATAATCAATGTTACCGGTCCCCAATTGGTCAAAGATACATCCATATCTGCGCCAAATATTCCTGTTTCTACACCTACGCCTAGACTGCGTAAAGCCTCGTTAAACGCTTCATAGATAGGCGTAGCGACTTCAGGACGTGCAGCATCACTGAACCCCGGGCGCTTTCCTTTGCGGCAATCTCCATATAGCGTAAACTGGGATACCGATAATACTTCACCACCGATATCCTGTAGACCTAGATTCATTTTACCTTGCTCATCTTCAAAAATACGAATGCCTGCTACTTTCCCTGCAAGATACTTCGCATCTTCGATGGTATCCGTATGAGTAACACCGACTAACACCATCAATCCTTTGCCAATCTGCCCGACAATTTCTTCATTTACAGTGACAGAAGCATGTTTGCAACGTTGAACGACTACTCTCATAAATTCAAATCCTGCCTTTCTATGTAGAAAAGAAGCTAAACATTCCAGTAAAGGAGATTAGCTTCTTTTCAATTTGTATCATCATGTGTTGGTTTTACTGCATAATCCGGTGAACGGTATATACATCTTGGATTCGTTTGATTTTATCAACAACCGATTGCAAATGATCGGTATTACGAATCAGAATCGTCATATGAATCATTGCCATTTTGTTTTTGTCTGAACGTCCAGACACAGCCGAAATATTGGTTTTATTTTCAGCTACTGTCTGCAACACTTCATTTAGCAATCCACGGCGATCATGACCGGTAATTTCAATATCAACACTGTAGTTCGATTCGACTGCATTTTCCCAGCCGACTTCGATAATACGTGCTGCTTCACTGTTATCACTGACATCAGGCACATTGGTACAATCGCTACGGTGAATCGAGACACCCCGTCCGCGTGTAACATAACCGACAATATCATCACCTGGAACTGGATTACAACATCGAGCAAAACGAACTAATAGATTATCAATACCTTTGACGCTCACACCATTGGTTGGACGTGGACGTTTTTCTTCCGGTGCTGTTTTGACTTCTTTAACCTGTTCACTCAGTTCAATAATTGCAGATTCTTCTTGTTCTTTACGCAATTTTTCAGTTAAACGTGTACAGACTTGAGCTGCTGTAATGCCACCAAATCCTATAGCAGATAACATATCTTCGCTATCATGAAAGGCAAACTTTTTACCGACTTCGACTAACTTATCATCGGTTAACCAGACAGAAGGCTCCAGATTTAGGCGCTTAATTTCACGTTCTAATGCATCGCGACCTTTTTCTACATTCTCTTCACGTTTTTCTTTTTTGAACCATTGCTTAATTTTGCTACGCGCATGAGAAGACTGTGCAATTTTGAGCCAATCTTGACTTGGGCCATATGAATGTTTGGAAGTCAAAATTTCAATAATATCGCCTGTTTTTAAGCGGTGATCGAGCGGTACAATACGACCGTTGACTTTAGCACCAATCGTTCGATTCCCCACTTCGGTATGAATACGGTAAGCAAAATCTAGCG
The DNA here is from genome assembly GCF_028736095.1 of Paenibacillus sp. KACC 21273. NCBI lineage: Bacteria > Bacillati > Bacillota > Bacilli > Caryophanales > Paenibacillaceae > Paenibacillus > Paenibacillus sp. KACC 21273. The sequence continues at coordinate 1,295,522 of NZ_CP117876.1, read as the reverse complement.
GTACTGAACCGATTGGTAATTCAATAACCTCGCCTTTTGGTGTAAATACAAACACTAGATCAGAGAAAAAGTCCATTTTAAGGGATTCTACAAATTCAGAAGCATCTTTCGCTTCATGCTGTAATTCGAGAATTTCTTTGAAAAAAGGAACTTTATTTTCGATCGTACCTGTTGTGCCTTCTTTGTATGCCCAGTGAGCCGCAATACCAAATTCAGCGGTGCGGTGCATATCCCATGTACGAATCTGTACTTCTGTAGGTTCACCATTTGGGCCTACAACCGTAGTATGCAAAGACTGATACATATTTGTTTTAGGCATCGCGATATAGTCTTTAAATCGACCTGGCATCGGCTTCCACAAAGTATGAATAATACCGAGTGTTGCATAACAATCTTTAATATTATCTACGATAATACGGATCGCCAGCAGATCATAGATTTCATTAAACTGTTTATTTTTGATCGTCATTTTTTGATACACACTATAGATATGTTTCGGTCTACCGGAAAGGTCAGCTTCTACACCCATCTCTGATAGCTTTTCATTAATACGACCGATAACATTATCAATATATTGTTCACGTTCAGCACGCTTTTTGTGCATCAAATTAGCAATACGATAGTATTGTTGTGGATTCAAGTAACGAAGTGCAATATCTTCCATTTCCCATTTAATCGCCGAAATACCCAGACGATGAGCAACAGGACAGAAAATTTCAAGCGTTTCGTACGCAATCCGACGTTGGCTTTCTTCGGATTGGTATTTGAGCGTACGCATATTATGCAGACGGTCAGCTAGCTTGATTACAATTACGCGGATATCTTGCGCCATTGCGATAAACATTTTACGGTAATTCTCATTTTGTTGTTCTTCTTTGGAGCGGAATTTAATTCGTTCTAGCTTGGTTAGACCATCAACCAGCATGGCACAATTATCGCCAAACCGGGTACGAATTTCATCAAGGGATACGGTGGTATCTTCAACAACATCATGCAGAAGTGCGGCGATAATGGAGATCGTATCCATTTCCATGCCAACAACAATATCTGCAACCGCCAAAGGATGCAAAATATAAGGTTCTCCTGACTTCCGCACCTGGCCGTGATGGGCTTGATCAGCAAACTCATAGGCTTCCCGTATGCGGTGAAGATCCTTTTCTTTAATGTAGGCGGACGCCTTTTCAAGTAATCGCTCTATGCCCATAGAATCGTTGTCGTATCCTTTCTATTTATAAATAAACATTGTGAGTTCCTTATAAAAAAACAAAGAATGTCACCTGTTTTCACATCTTTTTTAAAATTTTCAGTAGTTGTCAAAAATACATATCAAAATGGAACCTGCCCATATCTGTGTGGCATCAGGTTCCGAAAAGGGGATTTCCTATAATTATGCCTCTTGCACGTATCCGCGTCAACCATTCTGGATGAATGGTTTATGAAGATTATCAAGCTTTTCTGAAAAACGTTATTGAAAAAAACATCCAAACTCATTAAGCTATTAAAGATATGCCTTCTGGTTATGAGTCAGACAGTTGTTTCATGATTGAAGTAGTGCCATTTGATACAGAGGAGTGAATAGCGTGCAGCGTGAAATTCAAGTGAATGAGAAACTGCCTTTATTTCAGGGATTGCTGTTAAGCTTACAGCATCTTTTTGCTATGTTCGGAAGTACTGTTCTTGTTCCTAATCTATTCCATGTTGATCCAGGTATGATTTTATTGATGAATGGTATAGGAACCCTGCTTTACATTTGGATCTGTCGGGGCAAAATTCCGGCTTATCTCGGTTCTAGTTTTGCTTTTATCGCTCCAGTTACACTTGTTTTGACCAAATACGGATTTGATGAGAATGGATATTCTCTAGCTTTAGGTGCTTTTATTATAACAGGAGTTATCTTTGCACTGGTCGCTCTTATTGTAAAATATGCCGGTACACGCTGGTTAGATATTGTATTCCCACCAGCAGCGATGGGCGCTATTGTTGCTCTAATCGGACTTGAACTGATTCCGGTGGCTGCACAAATGGCTGGATTTATAGCTCCTTCAGGTGCAGATGCAAGTACATGGGCTCCTGATATGAAAGTCATTACGTTATCGCTGATTACACTGGGAGTTACCCTGCTAGGTGCAGTAACGTTTCGCGGATTTCCCAAAATCATACATATTCTAATTGGTATTGCTGTTGGTTATGGACTCGCTTTTCCGATGGGATTAGTCGATACCACCAAAATTCATGAAGCAAGCTTTATCCAATTACCACAGGTTGTGACACCTTCATTTAACTGGTCTGTTATTTTGACTATTATTCCAGTGGCATTAGTTGTTATTGTAGAACATGTAGGTCACTTGCTAGTCACCAGTAATATTGTCGGCAAAAATTTATCCAAAGATCCAGGGCTACATCGTTCCTTATTAGGTAATGGTATTTCTACGATCTTATCCGGGTTTGTCGGTTCTACACCGAATACTACTTATGGTGAAAATATCGGTGTTATGGCGTTGACGAAAGTGTACTCTATTTATGTGATTGCAGGTGCAGCGTTATTTGCTATCGTATTATCATTCTCAGGTACATTTACAGGAGCAATCTCTGCTATTCCTCAACCAGTTATGGGTGGTGTTTCTCTACTGCTATTTGGAGTTATTGCTGCATCTGGTCTACGTATTCTAGTCGAGCAAAAAGTCGATTATTCCAAAGCGCAAAACATGCTACTTACTACTATGGTACTGATCACAGGTCTAAGCGGAGCGACTTTGAAATTTGGCTCTGTAGAGTTAAAAGGTATGGCACTTGCTACGATTGTAGGTATTGTACTGAGTTTGTTTTTCCGTTTGCTACATGTAACCGGATTATCGAATGATAAAGACGATCCATCTTTGCCAGCCAAAAATCCAGATTGATAGATTAATATATTCATTTGATTCATCTTCACTACTTTAAAATAAAAAGACTACCTTTAGCGTACAAAGTAATTGTACAAAGGTAGTCTTTTTTATTGAATGCTATGCCTTGTTTCTTTTTAGAAATAGCGTTGTATTTTCTGTTCGAGATATCAAGGTCATGATGACCATCCCAAGCAAGTCATTTTCTTATAATACGAGTCATATACCATACTCAATATATGGTTGCTGAATAACGCTCACATCTGTTCGCTCGACGTGTTATAGGAAAATAATTTGCTTATTTTTTGAGTCTGAAAATACGAGCTATTCCATTGTGAATCCATTTCGATTCTTTGGTCATCAATGGCCCCAAAATTGCTAAAATTAATACATAGATTGCAGCAAACGGTTGTAAAATCGCAGCCAGTCCTCCAGCAGCACCCAGATTCGCTACAATAATTGAAAACTCACCACGTGACATAATCGTTAGCCCTACATTGGATGAAGATTTAGGTGACAAGTTAGCTGTTTTGCCTGCTAACATTCCTGCCGAGTAGTTACCAATCATCGTCAAGATTACAGCGCCGATCGCTAACCAGACAGCATTTCCACCTAATGACAATGGATCAATCGTTAATCCAAAGCTAAAGAAGAACAATGCGCCAAAGAAATCACGGAAAGGTAAAATAATTTTTTCGATCCGATGCATATGCGAAGTTTCGGCAAGAACAAGCCCTACTAACAAAGCACCGATTGCTTCTGCGACATGAATCGTCTCGGAAAATCCAGCAATTAAAAATAATGCAGCAAATACAGTACACATAAAAATTTCATTCGACGGGATATTGAGTAGCTTATTCAATAACGGTACAGCTTTGCGTCCGACGACTAGAATAAGTAACATATATCCAAGTGCTAGAGCAGCAGATAGAAGAATACCACCAATAGAAGTTGCTCCACTTAACAATAGACCGGAGAGTACAGATAGATACACTGCTAAAAATACATCTTCAAACATAATAATGCCGAGTATCATTTCTGTTTCTGGATTAGCAGTCCGTTTGAGATCAACTAACACTTTCGCTACAATCGCGCTAGAAGAGATCGTTGTAATCCCTGCAATCACCAATGTTTCTTTGATGCCGAATCCAGTAGCAAAACCGAATAGCAATCCAAGTGTAAAGTTAATTCCAATATAAATCGTTCCGCCAATCGCTATTGATTTACCGGCTTTGACCAACCGACCTACCGAGAATTCGAGTCCCAGATAGAACAGCAGGAAAATAACGCCGATCTTTCCCATAAATTCAATCAATTCCGCACTTTGAATAAATCGAAAATCCAAAATGCCGAATACCGGTGCATGAGGTCCTACAGCCATTCCTGCTAAAATATAAAAAGGAACTACCGAGAACTTCAATTTGGATGCAAGTAATCCTGCTAGCGCTACTAACAGAACAGCAATCCCAATCTCAAAAACAATATAGTCCATATTATCCAGACCCCCTCTCAAGCAATTGCTTAAGAATCTGAATACCACTACGCTCACCAGCTACTACAAGTGTATATCCTTCTTGCAGTACATATTCTGGCCCTGGACTAATCTTCTGCTTACGACTGGATTCAATACTTGCAATAACGACAGTGCCTGTATTTTCCCGAATCGCTAAGTCGCCAATCGTTTTCCCCAGACAATCCATATTTCTTTTCAATTTGTACCATTCGATACTCAATTGAGATAACGATAATTCAGCTTGTTCCAGTCCACTAGGTCGATAACTCATTCCACCAATAATACTAGCAATTTGACGAGCTTCTACATCTCCAAGTGTAACGACCAACTCATACTCTTCCGGGCTGTCTGGTGGATTGTGAAAAATCTCTCGTTTCCCATCTTCATGGACAATAATCGAAATTTTCTCACTTTCTTCTGTTTCTACTGAAAATTTCCTGCCAATACCGGGTAAGTCCGTCTCACGAATGTTAGCCATACTTCCCCCTCCTTTATCTTTAAAATAGCATGACTATTTGATACAGAAATAACTGTACATACAGTATGCTTCTACAATGTTATACGGGCTTCTATTCAATAGGTTTCATAAAAAAACTCATTTTTGACCAATTTAGCTCAAAAAACGCCAAAAAACCCGATTTACCAACAATAGTTATTGGCAATCGGGCGATATTACAACACTTTTTATATATGATTCTTTTTATTTCCCGGGAAATGCTCTGTTTTAGAACGGATATTGTGTCAATGTGAACACATCAACGTCTGGTAATTTTTCACGACCATTTAAATCTTGCAACTCGATCATAAATGCTGTACCAACTACATTACCACCCAATTGACGAATCAAATTGATAGATGTAGCAATAGTTCCACCTGTAGCAAGTAGATCATCAGCAATCAGAACATTTTGTCCTTCTGTGATCGCATCAGCATGCATTGCCAGGCTATCTTGACCATATTCAAGTGCATAATCAGCTTGAATCGTTTTGTAAGGAAGTTTGCCAGCTTTACGAATAGGTACAAAAGCTACACCTAATGCATAAGCAAGTGGCGCACCTACTACAAAACCGCGTGCTTCTGGACCAGCAATTACATCAATTTGCAAATGCTCAACCATTTTTTTCAATTCATTGATAGACTGTTGGTAGACAGGTCCATTTTGCATCAAAGTGGTGATATCTTTAAAACTGATTCCTTCTTGCGGGAAATCAGGAATCACGCGAATATACTCTTTAAAATCCAAAAAAATCTCCTCCTCAAAATAAAAACCTGTATAACCCTATACTTTTTTTTGTTATGACGCGCCTTGCATGCGGGAAATCATCCATGATGTTAACTGCGGCAGATCACTTTCACATAACATATATTCCATTTCAGCCAGCTCGCTAAGTTCCTGATACCGCTTCGAACTATCCAGAGGACGTTTGGAAGGAGAAGTATTAACCGTAACCTTTCCTTGCTCTCGGATAATAAATTCCAGTTCCTCGAATACTTCCAGCATAAGCTGTACCATTCTTATTGAACTGGATGTTTTTTGACTCAGGTAAGGAATAAGCTCATCTTCATGAACAAATTGCTGATTGCTTTTGACAAGCCATCCATAGATCAATTTAAATTGATCTCGATCAGGTTTTTGCAGAAGTTCCTGCTGTTGCCGCTTATCATGGAGAAGAATGATATTTTCAAGAGAAGTGAACTGGGCAAAAATCATATCCAATTGCCCTGTATGCGCTGGTAAAGACAATACACATAACGTGCGTACAGCTTCTGCACCATATTGCATAGAAATAGTATTGCCAGCGATAATGCCAGCCTTTCTATCATAACCCCAAAGGGATACATCACACAATTGGCTTTTTAATAAATCTTCATCTTCTTCACTTAATATCGCCCATTGTCCTTGTTCCATCGCCATATAACGTCCAAATTGTTGACGAACTTTGGTCAATTCACTATCGATCGCTTTGCAATCACGACGATCCCAGATTTGCAAGCCCGATACAGCGATATCCTGAATCATCAATTGAGGTTTGCGATTCCCCCGCCACTCATTGATACTCGTTTCGGCGAGCAGATCGATATGATCTCCTTCGGCAAGTAAACCCGCAAGTTCTCCTTTACCAAAAGCAACACCTTCTATCATCGTATCCCCTTGCTCGACAACTAATCGCAGATGTGTACCTGTTTTACCAATCGTTTTGGCTTGAATCACTTTAACACCGCGCAACACAATCCGAGGTAATGGATTAGACATCCCAAATGGAGCCAACTGATCTAATTCTTCAATCGCAGATAAAGATAACTCGCTTAACTCACATTCACAATCCGCTTGCGTCTGTGGAACCAACTCTTTTTCCGTTAAGATGGTAGCTGCTCGCTCATTCAAAGCGTGACGAAAAGCATCCAATTGATCACGATGAAGTGTCATTCCTGCCGCCGCTGGATGTCCTCCAAAATGATCCATTAAATCGGCACAGTTCAGTAGCGCTTGATAAATATCGTATCCGTCAATCGAACGAGCAGAACCTTTACACAGCCCTGTTACGGGATCAATTCCCAATACAATCGTAGGACGATAATAACGATCTAACAATTTAGAAGCCACAATCCCAACTACACCTGGATTCCAACCTTCTCCTGCGACTACAATCACATCTGGAATCTCTTTGGTCTGTCCCTCATACCCTTTTGCAACCATCTGATGTGCTTCTTGAGTGATCGTATTTACAAGCTCCTGACGAGATTTGTTTAATTGATCCAGCTCATGAGAAATATAATCAGCTTGCTCTGCATCTGTTGTAGTCAACAATTCTACAGCACGCATCGCATGTTCCATTCGTCCACTTGCATTGATACGTGGAGCCATTGCAAATGCAATATGTGTAGCCGATACTTGTTCATGTTCAATACCAGCTACATTCATCAAAGCGGTAATCCCTACAAATGAACTGTTTTTCATTTTTTCTACACCTGCACGTACCATCATGCGGTTCTCACCTTCAAGTGGCATCAGATCGGCTACCGTACCGATAGCGACGATTTCTAACCATTGCTCAGGCATAGAACCTAATAAAGCGTGAGCCAGCTTAAAAGCAACCCCAACACCTGCTAACCCTTTAAAAGGATATGGGCAATAAGGTAGCTTCGGATTCACTAACGCATACGCTTGTGGCAACACAGCAGGTGGTTCGTGATGATCGGTAACAATAACATTTATACCATATTGGGCTGCATGAGCAATTTGTTCTACTGCACTAATACCTGTATCCACCGTAATAATTAAGGTTACGCCTTGTGCATGAGCTTGATCGATCGCATGTTGATGCAGTCCATATCCTTCTTTGGAACGATGAGGAATATAAGTATCAAAGTCAGCCTGTAAATGACGCAACAAATAGATCATAAGGGTCGTACTGGATACACCATCTGCATCATAATCCCCATAGATCCATATTTTTTCCTTTTGTTCTAAAGCTTGACGTATTCGTGCGACCGCTTCTGTCATCCCTGCTAGCAAATACGGATCATGAATATCATCACGACTTCCATGAAGAAAATGTAGTGCTTGTTGTTCCTCTGTATAGCCTCTACTGGTTAAAAGAGTAGACATTAATGAAGATATGCCCAACTTGTTCGCTAGAGACTGTGAAATCGTCTGATCAGGACGACGAATATTCCAATGATATTGTGAATGAATCATATGGTTCCTCCTTATTGAAGCATACCGTTTCCAGATGTATCTCTGCTTTGTGTCAGTTCATAATTCGATTTATACGGATATCCACCGTTATAAGGCACTACCTGTACCTGTACACTACTGACATGAGCAAAACGACTTAACAATAAATTTTTGGCATACTCTGAAATTTCTGCCGCTTCTCGAACCGTAATTTGTGGATTCACACTGATTTTAAGATCGATTTTGACACTGTCTCCTACTTCTTGTGCTTTTAATTCTTCTACAGTGATAACACCCTGTACACGTTGTACGGTATCCATAAAATCTACAGCATCTTGTTGATCTAATTCTTGTACCAGTGATCCATAAATAGAATGCTTCGCAATTCGATATCCTTGACGCCATACAATACCAGCCACCAGAATAGCTGAAATCGGTTCGATATAATACAGTTGATCGATATTCAATTCCAAAGCTGCAATTGTACTTAACATCCCGGCAAGCACCAGAATAGAAGAGTACAACGAATAACGGTGATTATCCACATCATCTGCCAGACGAGCATTTTTTTGCTTTTTCGCATAACGATAACGATAACGGAATACAGCTTCATTGATAGCAATAGATAAAAATACAGGAATAATCGCATACGGCTTAGGATCAGGAGTCTCTATAGACATCATATCTCGTATAGCTGAAATGCCAATTTCTAATCCACCTAACAACAAAAGCACAGTTATCATCAAGTTAGCAAATGGAGCACCTGTTTTGGCAGGAGGTTGATTTTGCGCTAATTTGTTATGTTGGCGTGTGTGCTGTTTTGCATTCCCATTGGGATTGGATAAACGTTCGACAAGACTACTTGCCGCTGTAGAAGCTGTATATAATGCATCTCCCATCAATGCTTTATTGTTAGCAATATAACCGGTAACTCCTTTGACAATCGCCAATCCGAGTCCCGTAACAACCGATGTCCAAAACACCTTTTCTCCTTGATGGATATCTTGGTTTTTCACGATTTCCCCTCCTAAAACAACATAAAGCCGCGTCTGTAACAGGACGCGGCTTCAACATGTTGGACTTGCAATGTTACGCCGTCGTTTTAGACGGAGTTTTCGCTTTTGGTTTTTGTCTGTTTTTAAGCAATAACCACAATGGGCTAGCAATAAAGACAGAAGAGTAAGCACCAAATACAAGACCAAGAATCATTGCTAATGAGAACATACGAATCGACTCACTGCCGAATATGAACAAACATACGCAAGCGATAAATACAGTTAATACTGTATTTAGTGAACGAGTCATGGTTTGAGAAATACTGTTGTTGACGATGGTTTTAACATCACCAGTTTTCTTCTGTTTAGAGAAGCGTAGATTTTCCCTGATACGGTCAAAGATAACGACAGTATCATTCAGCGAGTAACCGATAATAGTCAGGATCGCTGTAATAAAGGTAAGATCGACTTCCAAACGGAAAATAGAGAAAATCGCGATTACGATAAATGCATCATGAAGCATTGCTACAACCGCAGCGACAGCAAAGCGCCATTCAAAACGAATCGTAATGTAGATAATAATACCCAAACTTGCAGCTAATACTGCCCATAGAGCATTACGCTCTAATTCTTGTGCAATCGCTGGATCTACAGTGTTGACTTCAAAAGAAGCTCCACTATCCAATTGTTTGGTAAATGCTTGTTTGAACTGATTTTCTTGAGTATCACTTAATACTTTTTCGAAACGGACATTCATTCGTCCATCACCGATTGTAATACTAGGATCATCACTCAATTTTAAAGCTTCAATAACTGGTTTGGCTTGAGCTTCTGTGATTGGTTTTGTTAATGTGACATCCACATTAGAACCTGAACGGAAATCAACGCCATAATTTAATTTGAAGATCGCTAGACTCAAAATACCAAGTACGATCAAAATGATCGAGAACGTATAGAAATACTTACTGATTTTGATAAAATCATAATTCCACTTAAAGCGCACTGCGTTCACTCTCCTTTACACCGAACGACTTCGCTTTGGTAATAATCTTTCCTTTGAGAAGCAAAGATAGCAAGAAGCGAGAGAAGAACACATTCGTCAAGATACTTACTATGATATTAAGAATCAATACTAATGCAAAACCTTTTACTGCCCCTGTACCTAATGCGAACATTACAGCACCAGCAATAATCGTTGTGATATTCGCATCCATAATTGTTCCGAATGAATTACGTCCACCTGCTTTGAATGCAGACAATAAGCTCTTACCACTACGAAGTTCATCTTTGATCCGTTCGTAGGTGATAATATTCGCATCTACACCCATACCAACCCCGAGAATAAATGCTGCAATACCTGGCAAGGTTAATGTAAAGTCGCCTGCAATAAAGATCATAACCAATAGCCATGTATGAACAATAATACAGAAACCTGCAATAAGACCAGGCACACGATAGACGAGAGCCATAAATAACAGGATCAAGATCGAACCAATAACCCCTGCAAGCAATGTATCTTTCAACGATTGTTGACCCAATGTTGCGCCAACACTTTGTGAATACACTTCTGTCAATTTAAGTGGCAAAGCACCCAAGTTGATCTGGTCTTTCAATTGTTGTGCTTCTTCTTGTGTATACGTACCTGTAATAACAGCTGTTCCGTCTGAAAGTTCACCTTGTACTCTAGGAGCAGAAAGCAATTGATCATTTAGGAAAATAGCTAAGTTTTGACCTGTCAAACGTTTAGTGATCTCAGCAAATTTGCTTGCATCTTTCAACTTAATCGCAATTTGTGGCTCATTCAGTTGAGTGTACGAAATAGATGCTCCATTTTCTGTGAAATCATTACCTGTCAATTCTACTTTACAATATACTTTAAGCGGATCTTGTGCTGCTGGATCCTGCTCTGCTGCGCCATTGTATGTATCTCCAGGGGCAGTTGTAGCTTCTCCAGTCGTTGGATCAACATTAATTTCTTGTGTTGCTCCTGCCGATTGAGTCGATACTTCATTGCTGTCTTTGGAAGTCGATTTACTCGTAGCATCAGATTTTTTAGTGCTACTTGTAGATTTGCTTGTTGCTTCATCTTTTTTCGCAGAAGAATCTGTTGTACAGCCATCTGCGCTACGGAATGTTAATTCCGCTGGTTCTTTCATCGTTTGGCGAACGGTTGCTTCGTCCGTAACTCCAGCAATTTTCAGACGAATACGATCTGTACCCTCTGTTGTAATTTCTGGTTCACTGGTTCCCAAAGCATTTGCACGTTGTTCCAAACTTTTTGCTGTTTGCAATAATGATTCCCTGGTGACTTGTTCCCCCTGCGTGGTTGGCGTAGCCTGATACAAAATCTCGAAACCGCCCTTAAGATCCAGTCCTAAACGAACATCCTTAAATAACGGTGTCGTTGCGCCAATAACGCCAGCAACGACGAGCATAACGACTACGAAGCTGATGATTCTTTTCATCCCGTATGTGGTTCCCCTTTCATTCTCAATATTCCTATTATAGCGATGGCACAAATTACAGTCAATTTACCACTGGTCTGCAAAATAAACAAGCTGATGTCGATAAAGTACCGACTCCAGCTTATCATTGGTTCATGCTGTTATTCAACAGTTTATGATTGATCCAACGGTGCCTGGTTCCAAGTATCTGGTGCGCTTTTATAAGATGACATTGTTACATAATTCATAAACTGATTTACCCTCATCGACAAAATGTCACTAACCAACTCATGAAGTTTGGGCATCCCCTGCTTATCATATTTGTGGCCGAGGCAATCCCATATCTCATCTGAAGTCACATTTTCGTAGCCAAGCAGACGAAATTCTTCTGCTTTACTTTCGCATAATGTCTCAATTACTTCAGTAAGCTCGGCATTGGTCAATTCTTCCATCGCCATTGGAGCACCTTTCCTTCCCACACTTGATTACCCTGTCTATTTTTTTATTTGTCCATGCTCAACATTAAGTAATTCTGCATTGAATTGGAATCTCCTGCTACATTCACAAGATAATAAAATAAAGATAAGCAGAAGCTATTGCCAAAGAAATAAGTGTTAATGGTAATCCTACTTTCAAAAATTCCATATAACTAAAATGATGTTTTTCACGATGAGCTATAGCAGCGACTAATAGATTGGAAGAAGCACCGATTAATGTCCCATTTCCACCAATACAAGCACCTAGGGATAAAGCCCACCAGAGAGGGTTAAGCACAGCAGGCGCATCTGCATTCATTTGCACTCCTGCTTCTTGAATTAAAGGAATCATCGTCGCAACCCATGGAATATTATCAATCGCCGCAGATACCAGACCTGTTATCCACAATATAATCATCGCCGCAAATCCCAGATTGCCATTCGTTAATTCTAATAATTGTGTAGCTCCCAGACTAATCCATCCTGTATCGACTAGACCGCCTACCAATATAAATAGCCCGATAAAAAACAAAACGGTTTCCCATTCGATCTCACGCCAGATTTCGCCAGTACGCCACTGGGATCGAGTACTAACTAACAGCATCAATACAGCGCCGCTTAAAGCAATCACAGGAGTCTCAATGCCTATCCAGTTCTGACTTACAAACGCAAGCAACGTCACTATAAATATAATCAATATCGCTATTGCGCGACGAGGGTTCTGAATATAAGAACGCGCTTCTTCCTCCAAATGTTGCAGTGGAGCCTTGAGTGAGTGTTGACGGAATGATTTGCGATAAAACAGCAATAACAGACCTACATTCACAACTAATAATATAAGTACAATAGGTCCAAGTACTGTCAGAAATAAATTAAAAGTCAACTGAGGATTAGCCGATCCGATCCAAATATTCACCGGATGCCCAATCAATGTCGCAGCACCACCCAGATTACTCACCAAAATCTCAGCAATCAAAAAAGGAACAGGATTCAGCTCTAATTTACGAGTAATCACAAATGTGACCGGTACGATCAATAATACCATCGTGACACTATCTAACAGTGCTGAACCAATAGCAGTCAAACAGGTCAGCAAAAGCATAACCCGTACAGGTCCGCCTTTCGTCCATTTCAGACTATAGATCGCTGCATACGGTATCAAGCCACTTCGATTCATCACAGCCGCAATGAGCATCATACCGATCCAGAGAAAGATCGTATTCCACTGGATATGCATCATATAAGCATCTTGCCAATGCACAATACCAATCACAAGAAAAATCAGAGCTCCTGCTAACGCAACTAACGCTCTACTGATCCGATCCGTCATCCACACTGCATATATGATCAAAAAGATCACAATCGCTGCCACAGGCTGCCATGAACTCATCAACGCTGTCGGTTGCATATTGCACCTCCTTATTCATACTTTATGTTTATCCTATCTACTTCAATATATCATCTTCAAGCAAAAAACGGACCTGTTAATCAGGCCCGCTTCGATGTAAACATTATTATTAAGGATCAATACACGTAATTATTTAGTCAAAACAGGTGCTTTTTCGCCTGTTGCATGACTGATTGAAGCACGATCGAATGTTAATTTAGTAACATCGTTTACGCGCAAAACAACGATATCGTCTGTGATTTCAGCAATCGTACCGTGCAATCCACCGATCGTTACTATTTTATCACCTTTAGACAATGTATTTAACATCATTTTACGTTGCTTTTGTTTCTTTTGTTGCGGACGAATCAGTAAGAAGTAAAAAATAACGAACATAAATACAAATGGAAGGATTGCTCCCCAGATACCGCCTGTTCCACCTGCAGCTGCTGCTGTTTCAAACATGTTATTTCCCCCTTTTTCTTATCAACCATTAATCGAAAAACAATATCATATCGTTTTCGATGGATGTCATGTACATACCGTTTTTTTAGAACCCTTTATCATTATCATGTAGTCCATATTGCGTGAAGAACTCTTCTTTAAAGTCCAGAAGACGATCATCCATAATCGCTTGACGTACATTTTTCATCAGATTCAATAAGAAATGCAGATTGTGATAAGTGGTCAATCGTAGACCAAATGTCTCGTCTGCTTTGATGAGGTGACGCAGATAGGCACGGGAATAATTCCGACACGTATAACAATCACAGTTCGGATCAAGTGGTCCAAAATCACGTGCATATTTTGCATTACGTACCACTACGCGTCCTTCACTAGTCATGGTTGTACCATTGCGTGCAATCCTTGTAGGCAACACACAATCGAACATATCTACTCCACGAATCGATCCTTCGATCAAAGCATCAGGCGAACCGACACCCATAAGATAACGTGGCTTATTGTGCGGAAGAAACGGTACAGTGAAATCCAAAGCTTGATACATCAAGTCTTTAGGCTCACCTACACTCAGTCCACCAATAGCATACCCCGGGAAATCCATCGAAGTCAAATCAAGTGCACTTTGTTTACGTAGATCTTCATGCATCCCACCTTGAACGATTGCAAACAGCCCTTGATCATGTGGACGACCATGACTTTCAAGGCAACGTTCTGCCCAGCGAGTCGTACGTTCAAGTGACTTTTTCACATATTCATATTCAGCAGGATATGGAGGACATTCATCAAATGCCATCATAATATCCGAACCTAATGAATTTTGAATGTCCATTGCAATTTCAGGGGATAAGAACAACTTATCTCCATTCAAATGCGATTTAAAATGAACGCCTTCTTCACTAATTTTACGCATATCGCTCAGACTAAATACTTGGAATCCACCGCTGTCTGTCAAAATTGGGCGATCCCAGTTCATAAATTTGTGTAACCCACCAGCATCACGAATCAAATCATGCCCTGGACGAAGAAACAAATGATACGTATTACTCAAAATAATATGCGCATCCATCTGTTTTAATTCTTCTGGACTCATCGTTTTGACTGTTGCTTGTGTACCTACAGGCATAAAAGCAGGTGTTTCAATAACTCCATGCGGAGTATGAACACGTCCAAGACGTGCTCCTGATTGCTTACAAGTTTTGATATGTTCGTACGTAATAGGTCCAGCCATAGTATTGGTTCTCATCCTTCTGCTTATAAAATAGGATAGTCAGTCTTATCACTAAGTTAGCTTATCCTGTTAACGTCACTATAGATATAGCTTACAACAACGTTCATCAACAGTTAATTATACGGGAGCATCCCTATGAAATACAATCATTTTCTAATAAATAAACATCGCATCGCCGAAGCTGAAAAAGCGATACTTCTCAGCTACTGCCTGCTGATAAGCATCCATAATATGCTCTCGTCCAGCTAATGCACTGACCAACATGACCAGGGTAGATTTAGGCAAATGGAAATTCGTAACCATTGCATCAACCAGACCAAATTCATGCCCTGGATAAATAAAAATCTGCGTCCAACCACTAGAAGCTTCGATCAATTGCCCTTTTGCTTCACGAGCTACGGTTTCCAATGTACGTGCAGAAGTTGTCCCTACAGCAATAATACGGCCACCGCGCGCTTTCGTTTCATTTAACAATTGAGCAGTCTCAGCAGACAATGAGTAAAACTCTTCATGCATCACATGTTCTTCAACCGTTTCGACAGACATAGGACGGAATGTACCTAATCCAACATGCAAAGTCACAAAGCCTACCTGTACACCTTTGGCTGCAATTTGATCTAACAATTCTTTTGTAAAATGAAGCCCGGCTGTTGGTGCAGCTGCGGAACCTTCATGTTTTGCATATACCGTCTGATAACGTTCACGATCATCCAGCTTTTCTTTAATATATGGAGGAAGTGGCATTTCTCCTAGACGATCTAGAATTTCTTGAAAAATACCTTCATATCGGAAAGACAATACACGCATCCCCATATCCGATTCTTCTTCAATCACGGCTTCCAGCTCACCGCCAAAATCAATTACAGCGCCTTTTTTCAGCTTTTTACCTGGTTTTACTAGTGCTTCCCAACGATCACCTTCCAGTTGAGTTAATAACAATACTTCTGCTTTAGCACCTGTATCCCGTTTGATCCCAAATAGACGAGCTGGAATTACACGTGTATCATTCAAAATCAATGTATCGCCTTCATGTAAATAATCTAAAATTTCACCAAAATGCTGATGTCTGACTTCACCTGTTTGTTTGTTTAAAGTAAGCAAGCGTGAAGCTGTTCGATCTTGCAATGGAACTTGAGCAATCAAATGCTCTGGTAATTCAAAATCATATACATCTACTTTCATGGTTCTACTTACCCCTTCGTAATTTGCACATTGTTATAATAATGTTGCAAGATTTGTTTATAATTTGATCCTTTGTCAGCCATACCTTTAGCGCCCCATTGGGACATACCTAATCCATGACCATTCCCGTTACCTGTAAATAAAAATCCACCTGCTTCAGTCACTCTAGCTACACCATCACCATTTAAAATCACCGTTGAGCTTGAACCTGTTCCCTGTCCTGAAGCTCCTAAAATAACAGTTCCGGCAGCTGGCATTTCATTTTGATCATTATTTGAACCTACAACTACATAATTTGCTGTATTTACCACATCAAATAATGTACTTGGTAGACTATTGAGTGCAGAACGGAACACATCAGGATACTTCACTTTCACAACAGCACCATTTACTTTGATTTCAGTAACACGTCCAGAAGGGCCACGCTGAGAAACCTGAATAGAAGTGATGGTAGATGGTAAGCTTGCGGTTGTTTTACCTTTTAACGTTGCCAGTATTTGCGCCGAAGTAAAAGGGCCACGTATCCACTGATAGCTATTGGACTCAGGTAATAATTCTAACACAACAGCTTGATCACCTGGATTCATTTGACCTACCATAGATACATTACTTTGTACCAC
This sequence comes from Paenibacillus sp. KACC 21273, assembly GCF_028736095.1. Classification (NCBI taxonomy): domain Bacteria; kingdom Bacillati; phylum Bacillota; class Bacilli; order Caryophanales; family Paenibacillaceae; genus Paenibacillus; species Paenibacillus sp. KACC 21273. Next base: position 1,278,654 of record NZ_CP117876.1, on the reverse strand, counting down.
TGGTAAAGGACGCACATTTGTATTTTTAGCAGTAACTGTCATATAGTCTAGTCCAGCCGATGTTTTCTTGCCTGATAATTTTACATTATCTTCACGTACATAACCAGACTTTCCGTTATCTAATAATACATGATACCAATTTTTAAGCGCCGCTTGTGAAGCCGCATCTTCTTTTGATACCACACTCACAAATACATCTCCACCGCCGTTCCATACTTCAGAAGGATCAGCTGAAGCCCCGCCACTATTGGCAGAAAATATCGCCTCAATCACTTTATTATTTTTTGTGACGATTTCACCTGCTGTAGCATCAACAGCCGCAATAATTCGTTTATCTTCTGCACTCACACCGTTATACGCTTGACTCAGTGTAGTATCTACCACATCTGCTATTTTAAATTTAGAACCTTGCTCTTGAAATCTAGCATAACTACGTGCAGCTACTGCTTGAGCTTTCAAAGCTTCTGCTGGCCATGAAGCAGACACTTCGCCACCGACTACTGAATATAGATACTCTTCCATAGGCAAAACATTAATCCATGCCAGTTGACCGTTATAATTACTTATTTCAAAATCACCACGATATGTTCGAGCAGAACGTTCAGTCACTTGAGTTCCTGAATCGTTTCCTTGTAACATCATTTTGACATCTGTTCCACTAACCATATAATGATCAATCGGTGAAGGGCTAGTAATACTTGAAGTCACATTTGTACGTTTAATAAGCGCCGCTTGTGTACTATTTACAGTAGTGAGTGTAATATCAGGTAATGCTGTTGCTGCAACTGATTTGATACTTGCCAAAGAAGCCGCATCTGCTTCTTCCCCTACCCATACATTGTAAGCGAGAGCTCCGCCACTTTTAGTGATAGCGACAAATCCATCCAATCCAGCTGCACTGACAGCAGCAAGTCCAGCATTCGCTTGTGCTTCAGTTGCATAACTTCCAGCAGACAAATGGAAACCACCTTTTACCACAGGTGTCTGACCATTCAAAATAGACCTTACTGTAGAAGCTACACGAGAAGCTCCAGTCGTAGCCGCTGCTTTAGAAGAATACATCCCTGTATACAATTGATATACGGTGCCACCATTTTTGGAAGCTGAGAATACGATGGATTTATCACTTGTCGATTGTAATAGTTTGATCCCTGCCGCCGCTGTAGCGAAATCAGCCGTTTCCAATACTTTCACCCGATAGCCATCAATACCAAAGCTGGCTTGATTGCCAATAGATAACCAAGAATCAACTACTCCATTATTCGATTGACCTACACTAAGACTCCCTGCTGATTTCACATTAACTACAGGGACTATTGAAGAATATGTATTTCCCACATCTAAAAATAGCCCTACACGCACTTTTTCATTATCAACAGATGGTGTTGCTGCATAAGAAGATTGAGGCAATGTTCCTGCTAAAAGTATCACTACAGGCAAAAGCCATAATGTTTGCTTCCATTTTTTCAACGTTGTATTTACATTTGTAGTCACATTCATTCACTTGTTCCTTTCTTGAGTCCATACTTATACATCGACACTCTTATCCATTATACGCATAAGTAGTCCAAATGACTTGGTTTGCACCGAAATTCTCTCAAAATCCTTGCGACTGGTCATACTCAAGTCCTTTTATTCAAAATGTTTTAATATTCAAATCCTCTATTTCCTAGTCCTGTCTTTCTCCGTCTATACTTGTTGTAAATTATATCTATATTACTACAATACATATTTAAAATTGCTCTATTTAACTTACAACACTCAACACTCAACACTCAACACTCAACACTCAACACTCAACACTCAACACTCAACACTCAACACTCAACACTCAACACTCAACACTCAACACTCAACACTCAACACTCAACACTCAACACTCAACACTCAACACTCAACACTCAACACTCAACACTCAACACTCAACACTCAACACTCAACACTCAACACTCAACACTCAACACTCAACACTCAACACTCAACACTCCAAAATTATACGGATAGCTGAACAGTAAGCAACTTCTTTGAGCGCAAAAAAAGACTGACTATTTATAGCATCTTGCTCTCTACAAATAACCAGCCTTTTCTATTCATTCAATTTTATGCTTTTCCATTCAAATGATCGGGCATAGGTATCCCCAAATAATCATAAGCCATAGGCGTAACAATACGTCCTCGTGGAGTACGTTGTAGGAATCCTAACTGAAGCAGATAGGGTTCATATACATCTTCAATCGTTTGACCTTCTTCACCGATAGTGGCAGCGATAGTATCCAACCCTACAGGACCACCGCGGAAATTATGAATCATCGCTTGCAGTACTTTATGATCAATCTGATCCAATCCTCGCGGATCGACTTGTAACATATCCAATGCTTCGTCTGCAATCTCAGGTGTGATAATCCCATCACCACGTACCTGTGCATAATCCCGTACACGTTTGAGTAGACGGTTAGCAATACGAGGTGTTCCTCTACCACGAAGTGCAATCTCGTCTGCTGCATCGCCTACAATATCAATACCAAGTATCTCTGATCCTCGGCTTACAATAAAGGAAAGTTCATCGACTGTGTATAATTCCAGCCGACTCACAACTCCAAATCGATCACGCAAAGGAGCAGATAACAAACCTGCACGTGTTGTTGCACCAATCAATGTAAATGGCGGCAAGTCCAAACGTACTGAACGAGCACTAGGTCCTTTACCAATCATAATATCAAGCGCCGAATCTTCCATAGCCGGATACAAGACTTCTTCTACAGACCGATGTAATCGATGAATCTCATCAATAAACAATACATCCCCATCTTGCAGATTAGTCAGCAAAGCCGCCAGATCACCAGGACGCTCAATAGCAGGCCCTGAAGTTGTTCTTAAGTTGACACCAAGCTCATTAGCAATAATGTTAGCAAGTGTAGTTTTACCTAACCCTGGGGGGCCATATAAAAGAACATGATCCAACGCCTCGCCTCTCAACTTAGCAGCTTCAATATAAATTTTCATATTTTCTTTAATCCGAGTTTGCCCGATATATTCTGAAAGGTAACGGGGACGTAGACTCAGTTCCACCGCTTGGTCTTCCATCATCAAGTTAGCAGATATGATGCGGTCATCCGTCATCTTTATTCGCTCCCCTTCATCTGTTCTACCTGTCTTTTTAAAATTTCATTACCACTATCTTTAAATATACCATAGCTATTCTAATATAAATATTTAGCACAAGATAAGTTCATAGATTGCCGTTTTTTAAAATAGTATCCATTGATCTCAATTACTATACTATTCATCATATATGCAAAATAGAAATAAGCTTTCACCTTCATTAGCTTTGTTCCAAATATACCAAAATAGATCGAATTTCTATTATTCCGATGTATTTTAGCATAGTAATGAGATTAGCCAGTATACAACATTTTTAATGCTCTCTTCATAACATCATCGGCTGTATCGTCAGGGAATACTTCGTGTTTCAACGTTTGCCAGATTCGATCCAATTCGGTATCCGTATACCCCAGAGCTTTCAATCCATCACGTACTTCAGGCCATACTTCTCCAGAAGTAGTGCTAGTCGTTGGTGGAGCAAATAATCCTGTAGCAATAATAGAATCACCAATACCACCCAATTTATCTTTCAAATCCAGAATCATACGTTGTGCAGTCTTTTTACCGATCCCAGGCAATTTGGTCAAAAACGTAATATTTTCTTGATAAATAGCAGTAACAACCCCTTCAGGGCTACCACCACTTAGAATACCAAGAGCTACACGTGGACCAATACCAGATACTTCAATCAATTTGCGAAATAATTTCTGTTCATCACGTGTAGGGAATCCAAATAATTGAATTGCATCTTCACGTACATGATGATGAATATAAATGGTGACTTCACCGGTCTCTTTCATCCATGCATAAGGGTTAGGGCAAAATACGCGATACCCGATTCCTTGCATATCTACAACCACATATTCATTTTCTAAATGCACTATCGGCCCGCGCAAAAAATCAATCATTTTTTCAATACCTCATTTATCTTCGAATTTAGCACATAAGAATGAGCATGACATACAGCCACAGCTAATGCATCAGCGACATCATCAGGTTTCGGAATTTTTTGCAAATTCAAAAACATTCGAATCATTTCTTGAACTTGCCTTTTTTCAGCTTTACCATACCCTACAACAGCTTGTTTTACTTGCATTGGTGTATATTCTGCAATAGGCAAACCCTTTTGTTTAGCTGCTAAGATCATCACACCACGCGCCTGACTCACAGACATCGCATTAGTTACGTTACGGTTAAAAAATAGTTTTTCAAAAGCAACCGTATCTGGTTGATACTTCTCAATTAATTGTACAGTACCTTCATATACATGCAATAATCTATCTTCATCAGGTGTATGAGCTTCTGTCTGAATACAACCATATTGAACTGGAGTCAACTTGCTTCCATTTTTATCTATAAACCCAAAACCAACAATCGCAATTCCGGGGTCAATTCCCATTACACGCAAATCGATCTCTCCCTTGTTCTATTACATAAATATTAATACTCTTTTTATAAATAAAATAGTAATCATAATGAATACATATATTCTGTTTTCCAAATAAATAAAATGAGTTCTTACTGATGATAGAGAGTAATTTATTATAGGGCTTACTACTACTCATCATCTTAATCATATATTCAAGTAAAGCTAAATAGGCGAACATATGTATCTCTTTCATTTCATTATAGCAAATATAAATCCACTTGAGTTAATAAAATAACAAAATTTCATTTCAATAAAATCTATTCCATTTCAAAGCTAGGTTAAGTTATTCTTATTAAAATCATAACTATAAATATGTACGTATAATTCATCTATATCAGTAGATGTAAGTCGATACAGTAGATGTAAGTCGATACAGTAGATGCTATAGCAAGCTTTATATTATTCTTATAACTATTTATCATAAGTAAATTAAAACAAATATAAATGAACATAAAAAAACCATTGATCATTACGATCAATGGTTTTTTAGTATCGGGACGACACGATTTGAACATGCGACCCCCTGGACCCAAACCAGGTGCTCTACCAAGCTGAGCTACGTCCCGATAAATAATATGCCGGTGAAGGGACTCGAACCCCCACGGTTTCCCTCACGATTTTGAGTCGCGCGCGTCTGCCAATTCCGCCACACCGGCCAATCAAGATAAAAATGGCGCGCCCTAAGAGATTCGAACTCCTGGCCTTTTGATTCGTAGTCAAACGCTCTATCCAGCTGAGCTAAGGGCGCATATAAAATTTAGAAAATATTGGAGCGGACGATGGGAATCGAACCCACGACCCTCGCCTTGGCAAGGCGATGCTCTACCGCTGAGCCACGTCCGCAGTATAATATGAATTACAAAGTCTATGATCGAACCAATTTCTTTAAAAGAAAATGGCGGAACCGACGGGATTTGAACCCGCGATCTCCTGCGTGACAGGCAGGCATGTTAACCCCTACACCACGGTTCCAGATTAATTGCGGGGACAGGATTTGAACCTGTGACCTTCGGGTTATGAGCCCGACGAGCTACCGGACTGCTCCACCCCGCGTCATTAACACTTACTATAAAATTCTATGGTGGAGATTGACGGGATCGAACCGCCGACCCTCTGCTTGTAAGGCAGATGCTCTCCCAGCTGAGCTAAATCTCCAAAGAAGTAATATGACCCGTAGGGGACTCGAACCCCTGTTACCTCCGTGAAAGGGAGGTGTCTTAACCACTTGACCAACGGGCCACAATAAAACCGATACTTTACATACTAACATCTTATTACTTTTAGAACAAGTCCATTTACAACTAATATTCTAGGCTAGTGGCTGTAATAAAACGGCCTCTGGCGGAGAGAGAGGGATTCGAACCCTCGAGACGCTTGTGACGCCTACACGATTTCCAATCGTGCTCCTTCGGCCAACTCGGACACCTCTCCATATGGCTCCCCGAACAGGACTCGAACCTGTGACAACTCGATTAACAGTCGAGTGCTCTACCAACTGAGCTATCAGGGAATAGTCACCGCTTCGCCGGATCTCTCCTCGAAACGGTCAATCGTCTTGCTTCGCTTGGCAACGTCCTACTCTCCCAGGACCCTGCGGTCCAAGTACCATCGGCGCTGGAGGGCTTAACGGTCGTGTTCGGGATGGGTACGTGTGGAACCCCTCCGCCATCATTACCAAACAGGCAGGTGTGTTGCTCCCTGAAAACTGAATCCGAAAACGAAAAACATCGCGTGTTAGCTTATTTGGATAAGCCCTCGACCGATTAGTATTGGTCAGCTCCATGCCTTGCGGCACTTCCACCCCCAACCTATTGACCTCGTCGTCTACAAGGGGTCTTACATACTGGGAAATCTCATCTTGAGGGGGGCTTCACGCTTAGATGCTTTCAGCGCTTATCCCTTCCGCACGTAGCTACCCAGCGATGCTCCTGGCGGAACAACTGGTACACCAGCGGTGCGTCCATCCCGGTCCTCTCGTACTAAGGACAGCTCCTCTCAAATTTCCTACGCCCACGACAGATAGGGACCGAACTGTCTCACGACGTTCTGAACCCAGCTCGCGTACCGCTTTAATGGGCGAACAGCCCAACCCTTGGGACCTACTTCAGCCCCAGGATGCGATGAGCCGACATCGAGGTGCCAAACCTCCCCGTCGATGTGGACTCTTGGGGGAGATAAGCCTGTTATCCCCAGGGTAGCTTTTATCCGTTGAGCGATGGCCCTTCCATGCGGTACCACCGGATCACTAAGCCCGACTTTCGTCCCTGCTCGACGTGTCTGTCTCGCAGTCAAGCTCCCTTATGCCTTTACACTCTTCGAATGATTTCCAACCATTCTGAGGGAACCTTAGGGCGCCTCCGTTACACTTTAGGAGGCGACCGCCCCAGTCAAACTGCCCACCTGACACGGTCCCTGTACCGGATCACGGTACGAGGTTAGAACTCAAATGCGATCAGGGTGGTATCCCAACGGCGCCTCAACCGAAGCTTGCGCTCCGATGTCTACGGCTCCCACCTATCCTGTACAAATCGCACCCCAGTTCAATATCAAGTTGCAGTAAAGCTCCATGGGGTCTTTCCGTCTTGTCGCGGGTAACCTGCATCTTCACAGGTATTAAAATTTCACCGGATCTCTCGTTGAGACAGCGCCCAAATCGTTACGCCATTCGTGCGGGTCAGAATTTACCTGACAAGGAATTTCGCTACCTTAGGACCGTTATAGTTACGGCCGCCGTTTACTGGGGCTTCGGTTCATAGCTTCGCTTGCGCTAACCACTCCCCTTAACCTTCCAGCACCGGGCAGGCGTCAGCCCGTATACTTCGCCTTGCGGCTTCGCACAGACCTGTGTTTTTGCTAAACAGTCGCTTGGGCCTTTTCACTGCGGCCCCCTCGTGCTATTCACACTACCGGGGCACCCCTTCTCCCGAAGTTACGGGGTCATTTTGCCGAGTTCCTTAACGAGAGTTCTTCCGCGCGCCTTAGAATTCTCTTCTCACCCACCTGTGTCGGTTTACGGTACGGGCACCTGCTTCCTGGCTAGAGACTTTTCTTGGCAGTGTGAAATCATGACCTTCGCTACTACAATTTTCGCTCCTCATCACAGCCTGGCCTTGCGGTATGCGGATTTGCCTACATACCAGCCTCACTGCTTGAACGGACATCCATCAGTCCGCGTCACTATCCTCCTGCGTCATCCCATTGCTCATAACGGCTTTCGGTGGTACAGGAATTTCAACCTGTTGTCCGTCGACTACGCCTTTCGGCCTCGCCTTAGGTCCCGACTTACCCTGAGAGGACGAGCCTTCCTCAGGAATCCTTGGGTTTTCGGCGGATCAGATTCTCACTGATCTTTTCGTTACTCATACCGGCATTCTCACTTGAATGAGGTCCAGCGCTCCTTGCGGTACACCTTCAATCTTCATTCAACGCTCCCCTACCCCTGATACAACGTATCAAGCCATAGCTTCGGTGGTGTGTTTAGCCCCGTTACATTTTCGGCGCAAAGTCACTCGACCAGTGAGCTATTACGCACTCTTTCAATGGTGGCTGCTTCTAAGCCAACATCCTGGTTGTCTGTGCAACTTCACATCCTTTCCCACTTAACACACACTTGGGGACCTTAGCTGATGGTCTGGGCTGTTTCCCTTTCGACAATGGATCTTAGCACTCACTGTCTGACTCCCGGAATAAAGTCTGTGGCATTCGGAGTTTGACTGAACTTGGTAACCCTTGCGGGCCCCGCATCCAATCAGTGCTCTACCTCCACGACTCACCTTCCGAGGCTAGCCCTAAAGCTATTTCGGGGAGAACCAGCTATCTCCAGGTTCGATTGGAATTTCTCCGCTACCCCCACCTCATCCCCGCACTTTTCAACGTGCGTGGGTTCGGGCCTCCAGTACGTGTTACCGTACCTTCACCCTGGACAGGGGTAGATCACCTGGTTTCGGGTCTACGTCCACGTACTCAGTCGCCCTATTCAGACTCGCTTTCGCTGCGGCTCCGGCTTTTCACCTTAACCTTGCACGGGAACGTAACTCGCCGGTTCATTCTACAAAAGGCACGCCATCACCCAGTAATAGGGCTCTGACTTTTTGTAAGCACACGGTTTCAGGTTCTATTTCACTCCCCTTCCGGGGTCCTTTTCACCTTTCCCTCACGGTACTGCTTCACTATCGGTCGCTAGGGAGTATTTAGCCTTACCAGATGGTCCTGGCAGATTCATACGGGGTTTCACGTGCCCCGCACTACTCGGGATCCGTCTCGGAGAGAGCATCATTTCATCTACAGGGCTTTCACCTTTTTTAGCGGGCCTTTCCAGACCTCTTCAACTACGATACTCCTTTGTAACTCCAAAGAGACGTCCCACAACCCCAACAAGCAAGCTCATTGGTTTGGGCTGTTCCGCGTTCGCTCGCCGCTACTGACGGAATCACTCTTGTTTTCTGTTCCTGAGGGTACTTAGATGTTTCAGTTCCCCTCGTCTGCCTCTGCACACCCTATGTATTCAGGTGTGAGTAACTGGAGATGAATCCAGTTAGGTTTCCCCATTCGGACATCCCCGGATCACAGCTTGCTTACAGCTCCCCGAGGCCTTATCGTTGTTCGCCACGTCCTTCATCGGCTCCTAGCGCCTAGGCATCCACCGTGTGCTCTTAGTAGCTTAACCTAAGTGTTTCTATAAATAGAAACGGTGTATTTCAATTTCTCGCCTACCACTGTTTGCACAGTTTGTAGAGAAGAAACCTTCTAAAACGCGATGTTTCGTTTTCGGTATCCAGTTTTCAAGGATCAACAGTCTGAAAGAGGTTTACTCTTTCAAAACTGAACAACGAGTGAGTGTGTCACCACTTGGATGACCACAGATCCACCGGAGTGTTCTGCGTTTGTCTTTCCCGAAAGAAAGACGTTCGAATGTTTCCGTTACAGGAAACGATTCTCCATAGAAAGGAGGTGATCCAGCCGCACCTTCCGATACGGCTACCTTGTTACGACTTCACCCCAATCATCTACCCCACCTTCGGCGGCTGGCTCCTTGCGGTTACCCCACCGACTTCGGGTGTTGCAAACTCTCGTGGTGTGACGGGCGGTGTGTACAAGACCCGGGAACGTATTCACCGCGGCATGCTGATCCGCGATTACTAGCAATTCCGACTTCATGCAGGCGAGTTGCAGCCTGCAATCCGAACTGAGACCGGCTTTTAAGGATTGGCTCCATCTTGCGATATTGCTTCCCGTTGTACCGGCCATTGTAGTACGTGTGTAGCCCAAGTCATAAGGGGCATGATGATTTGACGTCATCCCCACCTTCCTCCGGTTTGTCACCGGCAGTCTGCTTAGAGTGCCCACCATGATGTGCTGGCAACTAAGCATAAGGGTTGCGCTCGTTGCGGGACTTAACCCAACATCTCACGACACGAGCTGACGACAACCATGCACCACCTGTCTCCTTTGTCCCGAAGGAAAAGACTATCTCTAGTCCGGTCAAAGGGATGTCAAGACTTGGTAAGGTTCTTCGCGTTGCTTCGAATTAAACCACATACTCCACTGCTTGTGCGGGTCCCCGTCAATTCCTTTGAGTTTCAGTCTTGCGACCGTACTCCCCAGGCGGAATGCTTAATGTGTTAACTTCGGCACCAAGGGTATCGAAACCCCTAACACCTAGCATTCATCGTTTACGGCGTGGACTACCAGGGTATCTAATCCTGTTTGCTCCCCACGCTTTCGCGCCTCAGCGTCAGTTACAGCCCAGAAAGTCGCCTTCGCCACTGGTGTTCCTCCACATCTCTACGCATTTCACCGCTACACGTGGAATTCCACTTTCCTCTTCTGTACTCAAGCTCTCCAGTTTCCAGTGCGACCCAAGGTTGAGCCTTGGGCTGTGACACCGGACTTAAAAAGCCGCCTGCGCGCGCTTTACGCCCAATAATTCCGGACAACGCTTGCCCCCTACGTATTACCGCGGCTGCTGGCACGTAGTTAGCCGGGGCTTTCTTCTCAGGTACCGTCACTCCGGGTTCAGTTACTAACCCGGACGTTCTTCCCTGGCAACAGAGCTTTACGATCCGAAAACCTTCATCACTCACGCGGCGTTGCTCCGTCAGACTTGCGTCCATTGCGGAAGATTCCCTACTGCTGCCTCCCGTAGGAGTCTGGGCCGTGTCTCAGTCCCAGTGTGGCCGATCACCCTCTCAGGTCGGCTACGCATCGTCGCCTTGGTGAGCCGTTACCTCACCAACTAGCTAATGCGCCGCAGGCCCATCCTCAAGTGACAGATTGCTCCGTCTTTCCAGATTCGTTCAGGCGAACAAATCATGTATTCGGTATTAGCTACCGTTTCCGATAGTTGTCCCAAGCTTGAGGGCAGGTTGCCTACGTGTTACTCACCCGTCCGCCGCTAAGAATAAAAGAAGCAAGCTTCCTTCATTCTCCGCTCGACTTGCATGTATTAGGCACGCCGCCAGCGTTCGTCCTGAGCCAGGATCAAACTCTCCATAAAGTGTTTGACTTGCTCAATTGAAACTGGCGAGAACCGAAGTTCTCTATTTTGTAAAGGTCGGCTAAGACCTTTGTTTACTCACTCGTTGTTCAGTTTTCAAAGATCAAACATTTCGTTTTTCGTTGTCAGTGTTTCTCGGTGACAACTTTTATATCATATCATGTTTTCAACCACTTGGCAAGCACTTTTTTTGAAGTGTTTTTTCAAGTTGTTTTTGTATGATGTGTTGCTTGTGTTGTCGTTCGTTCGTGACAACTTTTATAATATATCATGGTTGAATTTATTTAGCAAGCATTATTTTGGAATTATTTTTAAAAGCTAAAATAGCATACCTTAAAGGTATATCTATACCCTAAGGTATGCTATTCATTTAGATTAACTATACTACTTGGATACGAGGTTGTATTCAAAGCAAGGATACGAACCTAGTACTCTCACCTGACAACCTAGAGCTATAATTTCCTCTATCGCTGCTGTTAATAAAATTGAATCTTGAGGCGCTAGTACATCCAAATAGAAATAGTAGCTTCCTAACTTCTTCTTGGTTGGACGAGATTCGATGCGTGATAGATTTAACTTTCTCCAGGAGAACGTAGCTAGTACCTGATGGAGTGCTCCTGCAAAATCTTCAGATAGGGTGACTAATATACTTGTTTTGGTATGATCTGCTGCTCGCTCAATATGAACAGGTTGTTGTCCGATCAAAACAAATCGTGTGTAGTTGTTATCATGGTCTGTCACTCGATCGGCTAGTATATCAAGATTATATCGAAGTGCTCCTAACGAAGTGCCGATAGCAGTCCAACCTTTACCTGCATTTTTGCTAACCATCTCTACTGCTTCTGCTGTACTTCCTACATGCTCTAGTTCTGCATGAGGCATTTCTTTTCGAATAAAATGAAGACACTGTGCCATTGCTACAGGGTGTGATAATACTTTCTGCACTCCACTATAATCAAGTTCATTTTTCTCATTGCTGAATTCAGCACGATTACCAATCAAATTCTGAATAGATGGATACACCCATTCTGCTTGCATTGGAATATCCACTTCATGCACAAGCCAATCCATATGAAGACTTACAGAACCTTCGATTGTATTTTCAATCGGAATAACGCTGTAGTCGGTTTTCCCTTCAGCAGTTGAAAGAAATACATCTGCGATAAGCTTATGATGAAAGATCTCGATTTCCTGATCTCCTAGTAGATGCAAAAGTGCTTCATGTGAAACAGATCCAGAGGGTAAAGCAGCTATACGAATCATAAACGTACTTCTCCTTTAATTACATCCATGAATGAATGAGATTCTATATCATCATAGTATATTACACCTTCAGTTACAGGCTTGAGCCACATTGCCTGTGCATTGATTCCTTGATCTTTCATTGTATCTACCAGATATTGCTCCAGTTGTTCTTTTTGCACTGAATGACGATCTACAAAAGCGATCATTGTAGGGCCTGCTCCACTAAGCGCTATACCTAATGCTCCTTGCTCTGTAGCTTGCTCCAGTATCTGCTGCATACCAGGTACAAGCGACGCACGATACGGTTGATGCAGTCGATCTTGCATCCCTGTTTTGATCATGTCTAGTTTGCCTAATGATAATGCAGCTACTAATAAGGAGCTACGACTAATATTAAATATCGCATCTGCTACAGATAACCCAGTCGGTAATACTTCACGAGCTTTGGAAGTGGATAGTTGAAATTCTGGAATAACAACTAATGTCTCCAAATCTTCTGGTGGAGTAATCTGAATACAGTTAGCTTCTTGCCCATCCCATGTCGCTACGACTATCCCTCCATATAAGGAAGCCGCTACATTATCAGGATGCTTTTCGATAGAAGTTGATATATTCAGAATATCTTTGTCTGTTAAAGGAAAACCGATTAAAGCGTTAGCCGCACATAGTCCACCAACAAAGGCTGATGCACTACTTCCTAAGCCACGCGTAAGTGGAATATCAGAGTACATTGTGATTTCTAAGTCCGGGATAGTTACTTGTGCTTTTTGAAAAACCAATTGTGCCATTTTGTAGATCAGATTGCTTTTGTCTGTCGGAATACCATAAAGCTCATCACCTAGTAAAGTAATTTTGGTCTCAGTAGACACTTTCATCTCGATCCAAGAATATAGATTAACTGCCATTCCTAATGTATCAAATCCCGGCCCTAAGTTAGCAGTACTTGCTGGAACAGCTACACGTACTGTATGGTTCTGCCAATGTTCTTGTTTAGTGTCTTGCTCTATCATAATCTATGACTCCTTACTTCAAATGTATTCCACGAATCGGTAGTCAATTAAATATCTTCTACACGATATACACTTTTGATTCGTTGAATAACATCCAACTGTTCAAAATGTTTAAGTACTTTGTCCATATTGGCTTTGCTTGCTTTGTGAGTGATGATAATAATCTCTGCATCTGGATTATGTTCATTAGGTTGTTGAACAACAGAAGCTAAACTTACATCGTATTCTGCAAAAATCTGTGTAATTCGAGCGAGTACCCCTGCTTTATCATCTACATGCAGCAGAATGAAGTTTTTATAAAAGATTTGTTCATCGCTTTGTAGTTTCTTCGTCTTATAAGGCACAATCGCTTTGAGTCCATTTACACCTAATTTAAGATTTTTGATTACAGCAATGAGATCAGCTACGATGGATGTGGCTGTTGGTAATTCTCCTGCGCCTGCTCCATAGAACATCGTTTCCCCTACAGATTCACCATGTACTACTACAGCATTAAATACACCATTTACAGAAGCGATCGGATGAGACTGCTTAATCATTGTTGGTTGCACACTGATTGTAATATGTTCATCTTGGCGATCGGCAATACCGATTAGCTTCATTTCATAACCCAAATTTTTGGCATACGTAATATCGTCTTTGGTTACCGAAGAGATACCTCTGACACTTACGTCACTCAAATCTACATTTGTACGGAATCCGAGTGTACCGAGAATAGCCATTTTGCGTGCAGCGTCCAATCCTTCTACATCACCTGTAGGATCAGATTCTGCATACCCTAATTCTTGAGCTTCTTTAAGCACATCTTCATAGGAAGCTCCTTCTTGACTCATCTTGGTTAAAATATAGTTGGTTGTTCCATTAACGATACCCATGATTTTGATAATACGATCAGAAGAGAATCCTTCGATCAATGTACGAATAATAGGTATACCACCTGCCACACTAGCTTCATAGAAAACATCGCATTGCTTTTCTTGAGCTTTGGCTAAAATCTCTGAGCCATGTAGTGCCATTAAATCTTTATTAGCTGTTACGATATGTTTGCCAAGATTTAAAGCTTCTAATATATATTCTTTGGTCTGTTCAATGCCACCCATCACTTCTACAATGACATCAATCTCAGGATCACGAATAACTTCCCATGGATCTTCTGTAAGTTTGGACGGATCAATTTCGATATTGCGTAGCTTGTCTATATTTTTTACAGCTACTTTACCAATCAGAATAGGCGATCCTACCTGACTGCTTAGATCTTCTTGATTTCCTTCTACGATACGTACAACTCCTGTACCTACTGTACCGAGTCCAAGCAATCCTACTTTTACTGGTTTCATATGTTGTTTCCCTCCTGGAACTGTTCATTAGCAAGCTTTTATTATAGGATATTTATTTTATTGTAGCTTATCCTATATTGCTTCTAGATTAAAGTAGATTCACTGATAAGATTATCCTTGACCGGTAATCCGAATTTGTTTGACACCCGGAACATTTTCCATTGCTTCTACCATCGTTTCCAAATCTTCTGTTAAGCGAGAAATCTCTACAGAGAGTACCACATTCGCTCGACCTTGAAGAGGAATACTTTGATGAATCGTTAATACATTTCCACCGTACTCTGCCATCAGACCCAGTACATGAGACAAAATACCGGAACGATGCTCTAAATCAAATGAGATCGTAATAATCTGATCTTTTTCCAAACGGTTAAGCGGATGAATCCCATCTTTGTATTTATAAAAAGCACTCCGGCTTAAACCAACTTTTTCGACTGCTTCGTTAATCGTCCGAGTCTCTCCAGCAGCAAGCAGTTCTTTCACACGCATCGTTTTGATCACTGCTTCTGGTAAAATATCTTCTCGAACTAAATAATAGCGTTCTTTCACAACGTCCTCTCCTCAAAGACTCATGTATTCGTATAGTGGACATTATAAAGTAACCATTCGTGTTAGGCAACTATATTACGAAGAAAGGTTATTCACACAACTTTTTTAATATTATTTCCTTACCTATTTTATAGAGCAAAACGATTAGCTTTCTTCTAAAATCATAACAAAAAAACCGAACATGATGATTCATGTCCGGTTTTTGATAGTGATATAGATTGCGCTTAGAAGTAACTACTACCTTCAACAAATTCAAATTCAAGCTCACCGATACGTACTAATGTGCCATCTTTCGCACCACGTTGACGAAGTTCGCTATCTACACCCATATGACGAAGTGTACGTCCTAATTTGAGAATAGCATCATGAGAGTTCAATTGCATCCGTTTCATCATGTTCTCAATTTTGGCACTTTCCACAACAAAAGTATCGTTCTCGCGACGAATAATAAAGCCATCGTCTTCTTTCTTTTCTAACGTGTACACTTTACGTTCAGCAATTTGTTCTACTTCTTCTACCGCTACTGCATCTGGTAATTTATCAAGCATATCGACTGTTTTGTAAAGCATTTCTTGAATACCATTACGAGTCAACGCAGAAATAGGAAGAATTTCAATATCTGAACGAACTTCACGTACTTTTTTAGAGAATTCTTCTAAGTTTTCTTGAGCTTGTGGATCGTCCATTTTATTAGCTGCAATAATTTGTAGACGATTTTCAAGTTCTGCATTATATAGTTTTAATTCTTCGTTGATTTTCTGCCAGTCCTCAAATGGATCGCGTCCTTCTGAACCGGACATATCTACCACATGAATAATTACACGGGTACGTTCAACATGACGTAAAAATTCATGTCCAAGCCCTATGCCTTCATGTGCACCTTCAATCAATCCAGGTAGATCAGCCATCACAAAACTGCGTCCATCTCCTACATCAACTACACCCAAGTTCGGAGTGATTGTTGTAAAATGGTATGCGCCAATTTTGGGCTGAGCAGCAGATACTACAGATAACAGTGTAGATTTACCTACACTTGGAAAGCCAACTAACCCTACATCAGCCATTACTTTAAGTTCAAGTACGATATAACGTTCTTGTCCTTCTTCACCATTTTCAGCGATTTGAGGAGCTGTATTCGCTGCTGTAGCAAAACGAACGTTACCGCGTCCGCCACGTCCACCTTTAGCAATAACGATCTCTTGACCGTGACGAGTCAAATCTGCAATCACTTCGCCTGTATCATCATTCAAAATCACTGTACCTGGAGGAATACGAACAATCGTATGTTCTGCATTCGCACCATGCTGACTTTTGTTACGACCTTTAACGCCACGTTCGCCTTTGAAATGACGTTGGTAACGGAAATCCATCAATGTTCGCAAACCTTCATCTACACGAAAAATGACATCTCCACCACGTCCACCGTCGCCACCTGCCGGGCCGCCATTAGGTACATATTTTTCACGACGGAAAGAGATAATACCATCTCCACCGTCACCGCCTTTTACATAAATCTTCGCTTTATCTACAAACATGATTACACCTCTAATTTTTAGAATCCACTAACACTTGCAGAGAAATGGAGGCAGGATCTTCTTCCGTTCGAGTTGCTGTGATCTGAGTGTCTTGAACAATCAAATCAATAGCTTCCCATACTCCATCAGGATTAGGATACTCTTCTTCTGGCTCAAATATAAAATGAACTGCTCCTTCATATTCGCTCACCATCAGAAATAGTGTGGGGCACTCACCCCAGGACGATCCACCAAATTGCTCATATGCAGAGACCGTCTCTTTGATGACTCGGGTCAATTCCTCACTCTGTTCCGTTCCCAATCGATCTGCAAGCGTGATTCCGTCATTTAATTCAACTTCTAATTGAATCGAACGATTCACCGCTTTAAAAGATTGTAAATAAAAAACAAGGGAATGAATACCCAGTTTGGAAACGCGACTCTCTGCTAGCATTTGCTCTTTAATTCTTTCAACACATTCGACTTGCTTATCACGTTTGCCCAATTGAACATAACCGTACAATAATTGGAGTTCATTCATCCAGTCATGCCGATGATGGCTTAAAGCATCAACTGCTACTGCATAGACTTCATCTAATTTTGTATGAGCTTGGTCAATGACTGCACGTTGTTTTTGATGTTCTGCTTGATACTGTTTCTTTTTCACAGCCATTTTGGATTGTCCGTTATGGTATTCTCCAAGTTGCACTTGCTCACGCTTTTCATAAAAACGACATGTATATTGTACACCTTTTGCATAGGCTGCAACAATCCAGATGCCGAGTACGATGTAAGCAATCCAAGATTGCGTCCAATAAGCAATAATTAATGGGATGATAATAGAAATAAGTAAAAGCGTGGGTACTTGATTGGATTGCTTCATGGTTTCTCTCCATTCTTTCAATGGCTTTTTAACCAAGAACAAGTATAACATATAGCGCAGAATTTTATGACATTATTATACTAAAAATTACGTTAACGTCCAACTTATATGCAAATATAATAAGCCCCCGGCACATCAAGTACCGGAGGCTTATCTAATCTAACCTATCAGGTTTATGATTAATTTTCGATTGCTGCTGCTACTGGTGCAACGTCAACCGGGTAGACGCTCACTTTTTTACGGTCGCGGCCCCAACGTTCGAATTTAACAACGCCGTCCACTTTTGCAAATAGTGTATCGTCTTTACCGATGCCTACATTAGTTCCTGGGTGAATTTTTGTACCGCGTTGACGGAACAAAATATTACCACCAGTTACGAATTGTCCATCAGCACGTTTTGCTCCCAAACGTTTGGAGTGAGAATCACGTCCGTTTTTTGTGGAACCTACACCTTTTTTCGATGCGAATAACTGCAAATTAATTTTTAACATGTGGTCTACCTCCTTCTTACGAGATTGTGACTTGCTTTATTTTTATATACTTATCATATTCATCTTCAATTCCAATAAGAATAACCTGCATAGATTCAAGTAACAGTTGAATCTGTTCCACATTTGCATTTTCCGAAAGCTTCGGTAAACGCGCACTTAGAAACCCGTCTTTCATTCTTGATTTCATGACTACTCCTGTTAAAGCTTCAACTGAGTTCACTGTTCCGATTGTTATAGCGGAAACAGCAGCACAGACAATATCTTCACCAGGATCGGCATAACGGGCATGTCCTCGGGATGAAAAACCATCAATCATACCATCTGGTCTACGTTCGATTCGCACGATAATCAATTACCGCACCTTCTTATGCCTGGATTTTTCCGATAGTTACTTTTGTATATGGTTGACGATGACCTTGTTTCACGTGATAGTTCTTCTTAGGTTTGTATTTGTAAACTACAACCTTAGCTCCTTTGCCGTGTTTCTCGACAGTCGCTGTTACAGAAGCACCTTCTACCAACGGTAAACCAGTTACCAAACCATCTTCTTTAGATACTGCTAGAACACGGTCGAAAGTTACGCTGTCGCCATCATTAGCGTCCAACTTTTCAATGAACAATACGTCGCCCTCTTGAACTTTGTATTGTTTACCACCTGTTTCGATAATTGCGTACATTTGAATTGCACCTCCTCATGTCTCAGACTCGCCTAATGCAGGTGTCATACGTTATACAACGTATAAGCTTGTGACCCCATCGGAGCGGTTACAGCATGTGAAAAGCTTATGAACCAGACACATACTTGACTATTCTATCACAGCCATTTTAAGAAATCAATCTTTTATCCATGATGCTATTTTACCGGTTCCCTGACACACTGTACAGGTCTCATATGAAAAGCCACCTGTTTCTTCGCGAACTTTTTTACGAGTTAATTCTAAAAGTCCTAATCGTGTCCATCCAACAATATGAGTTTTGGTTCGGTCTCTTTGTAAAATCTGCTCTAAAGCTTCTACTACTGATCGGCGATTAGCTTCATTATCCATATCTATAAAATCCACAATAATGATTCCACCTGTATCCCGTAGCCGAAGCAATCGTGCAATTTCTGAAGCTGCTTGAAGATTAGTCTGCGTTACTGTATCTTCCAGTGTGATTCCGCCTGTGAATTTGCCTGTATTTACATCAATCACCGTAAAAGCTTCTGTCTGATCCCATACAATATAACCGCCACTTTGCAACCATACTTTACGTTGAAAATCACGATGCAATTGTTCGTGGATATTCATTGCATGGAATAAAGGTTCTTTTTCCGTATAAATAGATACCGGTGGTTGTACTCCAGCAGGAAGTAAGGTTTGCAGAAATTGAATAGCAGAAGTAGCTCGCTCTTGGTTATCAATAATCAATTGATCTTGTAATGGATTAAATACATCACGAATTAATCGTTCCACCATCCCTAGATCACGATGTAATTCTGCTGGAGCCGATTTCTGAACAAAGGATTCACGAATATGTTGCCAGTGTTGTCTTAGTGTATTCAGATCATTTGTAATGGCTTCGTCATTTTCTCCTTCAGCTACAGTACGTAATATAAGCCCTTCTTCACCTTGCTTCAGATGTGAACCCAATTGACGTAATCGTGCCCGCTCTCCATCAGTACTGATCTTTTTGGATACAGCAATATAGTCAGCTTCCGGCATATAGACAATCCATCGCCCTGGCAATGAATAATGAGTGGTGATACGTGCCCCTTTGTTCGCATAAGGTTCTTTGGTCACCTGTACTAGTATTTCTTGACCGGGTTTTAATAGATCAGCAATACTTGGTTTGACTTTCGGTTGTTTATCTAAATGAGCATGCAAAACATCATCAATATATAGAAAAGCATTTTTCTTCTGACCGATATCTACAAATGCAGCTTGCATCCCCGGTAGAACATTCATCACTTTTCCTTTATAAAAACTTCCAGCAATTCCGCTACCTGATGATTGTTCTGAAGCAAATTCAACTAATTTACTATTATCAAGCAGTACCATACGTGTATCTTTGACACCACAGTTTACAATCATTTGCTTCACTATATGTTCCACCTCTATCTCTCATCAAGGCTACTATTTATCTAACGAACCTTATACGTTCCCTTGATGTCTAGACGTTATCTGTAAGTAAAAAGTTTCATCATCACTATAGTGTTAACAAAAAACCGGCACCTTCCGGTACCGGCTATTCTAATTCGTATTTTTCTTGATAAATCTTAATACTAAGGACAAGCCCGATACTAAACATATTCAAAAGCAATGAAGTACCGCCGTAGCTAATAAATGGTAACGTGATTCCTGTAATAGGCATCAGACCAATCATCATACCCACATTTTCAAAAATCTGAAATACGAACATGCTGACAATTCCGATAATAATATATGAACCTCGCCGATCATAACACTGCAATGCAATCAAAATCATCCTATAGATGAGTAAGAAATACAAAAGTAATAATATCGATGCGCCGATAAACCCAAATTCTTCACCAATAACAACAAAGATAGAATCTGAATACGGATAAGGTACAAATTTATTATTTTTTAATTGTCCATTCATATAACCGTCGCCTAGCAAACCGCCTGATCCTACAGCAATCAATGCATAACTAGATTGATGCTTATCATCATCTGAAGCCTGGGCTGGATCTATAAATGTATTGATACGTTGATACCAGTGCAACTTACTATGGCTTTCTAAGTAATCATGAATCTGTGTATTAAAGGTAGTAAACATCACTACAACCAATATGAGTCCACCTACAATTGTCGTTAATCCAATCAATACATGGGTATATTTGGTGTTACCGATCCACAACATACCTACCAGTATAATAAGATAGATAATTGCATTTCCCAAATCGGGTTGAATCAATACAATCAGAAAAGGTACCAATGCAATAAAAGCCGTTGGTATCAGATCAGAACGAAATCGAAGAGGATCTCCGTCTCTTTTACTTAACATATGAGCCATCGTTAAGATAAGCACGATTTTGACCATTTCGGCAGGTTGAAATTGTAACCCTCCTGGAAAAGCATACCAGCTTTTGGCACCATTAATCTCTGAACCAAACGGATACAATAACAACAGCGAAAGTAAACCTAAGCCATATAAATACCAGTGTTTGCGTAATAAGATGCGATAATCAAATATGCTGACTGCAAATAAAACGATAAACCCGATGACATAGAAAATGATCGTCCGCGTATCATAGCCCTGAAATTTGGGATCAGGAGCAATTGCACTGCGCACGATCAACGTGCTAAACACCATAAAAACAACGAGTAAAGTAATAATACCCAAGTCTAGCTTTTTTAGCTTGTTAAGCAAAATCGATCAACCCATTCCAAAAAACTTCTTAAAGCGAGTGAATGCACTTTTCTTTTGATCCAGTGGCATCAAAGGAACTGTGTCACCTAAAATACGACGAGCAATATTACGATAAGCAATCGCTGCTTTGGATTCAGGATTCATTACTGTAGGTTCCCCTGAGTTGGCAGCTTTGATTACCATTTCATCATCCGGTACAACACCTAAAAGATCAATATTCAGCACTTGTAATACTTCATCAATATCCAGCATATCTCCTGATTTGACCATACTTTGGCGAATACGGTTTACAATCAATTTGGGTGCTGTAATATGTGAATTTTCAAGTAATCCGATCACTCGATCTGCATCTCGAACAGAAGCATTTTCGGGCGTTGTCATAACGATCGCCTGATCTGCACCTGCAATCGCATTTTTGAATCCTTGCTCTATACCTGCCGGGCAATCAATCACTACATAGTCAAAGTCTTTTTTGAGCTCTAAAATGATCTCTTTGACTTGTTCTGGTGATACAGAATTTTTATCTTTTGTTTGCGCAGCTGGAAGCATGTATAACTCATCAAACCGTTTATCTTTGACTAATGCTTGATTTAAACGGCAACGACCATCCGCTACATCACAAAGATCATAAATAATCCGGTTTTCCAGCCCCATTACAACATCCAGATTACGTAAACCGATATCTGTATCGACTAGACAGACTTTCTTACCAAGAAGCGCGAGCGCGGTACCTATATTAGCAGTAGTGGTTGTCTTTCCAACTCCGCCTTTGCCTGAAGTGACGACAATAGCCTCTCCCATGTACTACACCCCTTTGAACACATTGAAATCCCGACCAAGTCGAGCAATATTAGCCATTTTATCAATCTTCATAATTCCGTCCTGCAAATAAGCAAATTCCATATGAGATTCTCGACTTTCACCTTCATCTGGCGGGCGACTAATCATATCCGCGATCCGAATCTGTGTAGGTGAGAAAAAAGAAGCAGCGATTACAGCCTGTTCATTACCATCTATACCTGCATGAGCCATTCCGCGAAGTGCTCCCAAAATATAGATATCACCTGTACTAATAATCGTACCTCCTGCATTAACATCGCCTAGAAATAGAACGGTTCCTTCATGCTCAAGTACCTGACCGGAACGAATCATACCACTGATCGTTTTGACCATATGTTTTTCTGGCAAAGGTGCTACTACAGGTTCCTCATGCGGAGAATCAAATGAACGAACAATCAGATTTCCTTTTTGACTAAGTATATCTAACAATGTATCTTTTTGTTCATCTGTAATTTCCCGTTTTCCTAATTTCATATCAATATGAACTAGCGGGCCTGTTAAAATATTTTGATGACTATGTTCTAGCTTATACGTCAGCTCTGTTACAAGGTCATTAAATTCACATTGATCATCAAATTGAAAAATCAATCCATCTTTAATTCCTTTGATGGTTACATATCTTGATGATTTTACAGCCATTCACCTGTCACCCCCACCTTACTATCAGTTCGTGCTAGTCGCGGGATTTTCCTGCTTCATCCGCAAATTAAGCAGGAACTGAATGTCTCTGCATGTGGGAATATTATACGTTTACTCATCTTCGGCAGCCCGTTTACGCAACTTGGCTACTTTCTCCAGTTGACGACGAACAGGTACAAACACCAGCAAAGCAAATATAAAATGAAGCAGCAAATTCGGGAACATATAATGTCCTAACGCCCAACTGTAAGGTTCTCTAGTTAAACCAAATACCAAATAAAGTCCATACAGCATATTATCCAGTAACAAACTACCGATTAATACCACTGTCATCATTAGTGGATATGGTGCTCGAGGAGATTGGAACAGCAGCCCTAATACATAAGCAGACAATCCCATAGAGAACGAATAAGCACCAATCATATCACCGTAAAATACAACATCATGCAATAATCCAAACACCAATCCTAGCACAAGCGCTGTATGACGATGATAATAAACTGTTACAAACAAAATTAAAATATACGCTAAATGTGGAATCAATCTAGTATGCAATACATCTGGAATCAGCCATGGCACAATGGTTGATTCACAGACAAATACTAGAAATAACAACAACAGCAATACGATACGACGTACCATTATTCCTGAGTCTCCTTGGTGTACACTACAAATACTTCTTTCCAGTCTTTAAAGTCTGCCGCTGGTTGAATTGTAGCTGTATTGGTCAATCCAAAATCACCAACTTGACGACTAACGACTTTACCAATAATCATGCCACTTGGAAATAATCCACCACTACCAGATGAAACGATCTCATCGCCTTTTTTGAGCGGATCATTTTCTTTAATTTGTGTCATTGTGAGCATACCTGTTGCTTTATCATAGCTTTCTATCATGCCGAAAGATTCATTTTCTTTACCTACTACAGTTGCAGCAATCGCTTTGGAATTAGAATCCAGTGGATCAAGTGTCGTTAACAGCTTCACTGTTGAATGGAACGGACTTGTCTCACTAATAATTCCAACCATACCTTCTGTGGAAATAACAGGCATATCTTTACGTACCCCATCATTTTGCCCCAGATCAATCACAATCGTTCCTGTATCTGCATCTGTATCGACACTCGTTACATTTGCAATACGAAGATCAAATTGGTTTTGAGCAAGTTGCTGTTGTGTAAATTTAAGATCTTCTTTATAACGCTTATTGTCCTGTACTAATTTGTTATAACTAGCTTGTTGCAGTAAATACTGCGCCGCTGTTAACTTCAACTCTTGGTTTTCCTCGTAAAGGTTGTTCAAGTTGCCGATATCTTCAAACAAGCCCGCCATGTAAGAAGCGGGCTTGTAAAACACACCTTGAACAAAACCAACAGTATCACGGACGAACTTCTCAGGCCAGGACAAAGATGTACGATTCGTCAACGTAAATCCCATTAAAGCGATAAATAAAATGAGTCCTACAAGCAGGATAAACAGTTTCTTGTTACCCAGCAGCTTAAACAGTTTCAACACCCTCTTAATTAACGGTTTTTCTTTCCCTAGCAGGGGTTGACCATACCTGGCCGAAAATTAGCGTTTTGAACGAAGTGACGAACTACTACGTGATTTGAACAGGTGGATATTCTCCAATGCTTTTCCTGTACCAATTGCTACACAATCTAAAGGATTTTCAGCAACGATTACAGGCATACCTGTTTCACCAGCAAGTAATTTATCCAGATTGCGAAGTAATGCTCCACCACCTGTTAATACGATACCGCGATCCATGATATCTGCTGCAAGTTCTGGAGGACATTTCTCCAAAGTTACTTTTACAGCTTCTACAATAGCAGCTACTGTATCTGACAATGCTTCAGCAATCTCGTCTGAAGTGATTGTTAATGTTTTTGGTAGACCACTTACAAGGTCACGACCACGAATTTCCATCGTTTCGACTTTTTCAAATGGAGTTGCAGAACCCACTTCCATTTTCAATTGTTCCGATGTACGTTCACCAATCATTAAGTTGTATTGACGTTTGATGTACTGGATAATCGACTCATCCATTTCATCGCCTGCTACACGTACAGAACGACTTGTTACGATACCACCAAGAGAAATAACAGCTACTTCTGTTGTACCGCCACCGATATCAACAACCATACTACCTGTTGGTTCCCATACTGGAAGATCAGCACCGATTGCTGCTGCAAAAGGCTCTTCAATCGTATAAGCTTCACGCGCACCAGCTTGTTTGGTTGCATCTTCAACAGCACGTTGTTCTACTGCTGTAATACCCGATGGTACACAAACCATTACGTTTGGATGTTGCGGGAACATCGAACGTTGTTTTTGCGCTTGACGTATAAAATATTTAATCATCGTAGCTGTTGTATCAAAATCAGCAATAACGCCATCTTTCATCGGACGAATTGCACGGATATTTCCAGGTGTACGACCGATCATTTTTTTTGCAGATTCTCCTACTGCTTCGATTGTATTCGTATCTGTACGAATCGCCACAACCGACGGTTCTCTGACAACAATACCTTTACCTCTTACATATACCAACGTGTTTGCTGTTCCTAAATCAATTCCTAAATCTTTTGAAAAGCCACCCAACATAACTATTAACTCCCTTTCTTCCTAAATCTCGACTATTATATTACATTAAGCCCTGTTCCTTCAAACTTACGAATTTCATATCACCAATCACAAGGTGATCCAGTACTTCAATTCCAATAATTTTGCCTGCATCTACAAGCCGTTTGGTTAGTGCTACATCTTCCGGGCTTGGTGTAGGATCACCGCTAGGATGATTATGTGCAAAAATAACAGATGCACTACTACATTTGATCGCTGCTCGAAAAACTTCACGTGGATGAACAATAGACGCATTTAAACTACCCATCGACAATGTTTCCTGGGAAATAATATGATTCTTCGTGTTTAGAAACAGACATACAAAATGTTCTTTTTGAAGATATCGTAATTGTTCAATCAATAAATCAGCCGCATCACGCGGACTGCGAATAGCTTTGACTTCTTCTTTACCAGTACGGGTAATACGTCTACCTAACTCGATCCCCGCTTTGATCTGGATTGCTTTGGCTGTTCCGATTCCTTTGATCTCTGTTAATTCTTCAATACTGAGATCAACCAGTTGCCGGATACTGCCTACTTGACGCATAATTCGGTTTGCTAAATGCATCACCGATTCATCTTTTGTGCCTGTGCGCAGTAAAATCGCTAGTAATTCTGCATGACTAAGCGCCTCTGCACCGTAATTCATCATCCGTTCCCGGGGTCTTTCTTCCAGTGGAACATCACGTAAAAGGTACTGTGGCGCCTCCATTAATATGTTCCTCTTCTCCACGACAGATTCAAATAATCTGCACACCAAATTGTTCCAACATATCGCTCAAAAGTGATACAGGCAATCCGACGACTGTAAAATAACAGCCTTCTATTTTATCGATCAACGTCGAACCTAGACCTTGAATAGCATAAGCTCCAGCTTTGTCAGCAGGTTCACCGCTAAGTACGTATGATTGAATTTTGGAAGGGGTGAGCGGCTTCATATGTACAAGAGTTCGCCGGTATTCCACACGAGTTACACCAGTAGAAGTATCAATACAAGCTACACTTGTGTAGACATAATGACTTCTTCCTTGCAAAGCATCTAACATCGCTACAGCTTCATCATGATCACGAGGCTTACCAAATATACGTTTATCCAAAACAACGATTGTATCGCTGCCTATAATAATGCTATCTGCTACCTCGGTTGTATAATGATGTTGAACAGCAGTAGCTTTGCGCAGTGCAAGCTCTTTGACGACTTGCTCTGGTGACCAGTCTTCAGGCACCGATTCGTCTGTATCACTGGGTAACACTTCAAATTCCAGTTGTAAAGAGGTCATTAATTCCTTTCTCCTTGGAGAAGCGGACGCCAAAATGAGACGGCGTGTTGATTCTCTGTTCATCGAAAGGTCCTCTCCTTTGTGTTAAAAGTCAGATTGGTTCTTTACAGTTTGCGATATGCCCAAATACTAGCAACAATACCGATCAAACTAAGTAGACTCACTTTGAAATGAATCTCGAGATGATAACGAATCATGTCTAAATTAGCGCTAGGCTCCCAATCAATCGTTGTCGATCGCGTGAGAAAAGATACCATCGCTACAGGTTCAAGTAAAGTGGCTACCCATGTGCCAATAAACCAGCCTAGCAATAAAAATAAAATAAGCATACCTGCATTCTTTTTCATTCTTATTTCTCCTGCCTTTAATTTGACACTTCATCATTATACGTTTATTCCCACATCAATACAAACAAAAATGAAAGTAACAATTTTTTGTAACTTATCGCCTTCATTTCGCAAACATTTTGTTATTATTCCAGTTAAAAAGACTGTCCGGAGACAGCCTTTTTTATCACATTACTCTATTTTCTCCGTTGCTTGCAAATCAGCAGCAAGTGCTTCTGCGACTTTCCATATATCGCCTGCACCCATAGTGATAACAAGATCGCCGGGTTGAATACGAGTAGATAAGTCTGCAATAATATCTTCTTTTTGTGCGATATAACGCGCACCCGCATTACTATTTTGCTTAATCAGTTCAACCAGACGTGCAGAGTTAATACCTTCAATCTGCTTTTCTCCTGCTGGTGAATAGATATCAGCAATAATCACTTCGTCAGCTCCTGTAAAAGCACGACTAAAAGCATCTAACAAAAAGAAGGTGCGTGAATAACGTTGCGGTTGGAAAACAGCAATCACACGTTTGCCTGTTGCTTGAGCTGCCACAATCGTCGCTTCGATTTCAGTAGGATGATGAGCATAATCATCGACGATCAAAATGTCTCTAGCATCACCGACCACCTGAAAACGACGCTTGGCGCCATGGAATTGAACGATCGCTGCTGCAATCGCTGTAAATGAAATTCCTGCTTCCAAACATGAAATTACAGTTGCCATCGCATTATATACATTATGCAGTCCTGGCACAGATAATTCAATCCGACCCAAATCTGCTCCTTGATATTGCATAGTAAAGGAAATTTTACGATCACCGGGTTGAATATCTGTCGCTGTATAATCATTTTGTGCTTCTACACCATAAGTGATCGTTGTGCCTTCGATATTCGGTATAATTTCGCGAATATTTTCATCATCACCACAAACGATAGCTTTACCACCCGCTTGTAATTGACTTAAAAATTGCACGTAGGCTGCTTTGAGATTAGCAAAGTCACCATCATAATTTTCAAGATGATCGGCTTCGATATTGGTTACTACAGCGATAGCAGGATGGTATTGTAAAAAAGTACCGTCACTTTCATCGGCTTCTGCAACTACATAGTCGCCTTTACCTGCTTTGGCATTGGTACCCAGATTAACGATTTCTCCACCGATAATATACGTTGGATCGGTATCACATTCTTCCATCACCAGTGCAATCATCGAAGAAGTGGTTGTTTTGCCATGAGCACCTGCTACAGCTACACCTTTACGTTCATTAAGCAATCTTGCTAACATTTCAGAACGATGAATCACTGGAATATCAAGACGCTTCGCTTCTACCCATTCCGCATTATCATCAGATAGTGCAGTAGAATAGACTACCAGATCAGCACCATGAACTTGTTCTGTCGCATGACCTATATGAATGACTGCTCCTTTTTGTTGCAATTTCGCTGCTAACGCGCTCATTGCCATATCGGAACCTGTTACTTTGTATCCCATTTCAAGCATAACACGGGCGATGGCACTCATACCGTACCCACCAATCCCGATAAAATGTACATGTTCTGTCTTATTCATCTGACTCACCAGCCCTTTTCAGAATCGGTTTGATGCAAAAGAGTCGCTCTTACATCCGAAATTAAATACAGTGTTCCGGTTACGACCCCTAGATCTTCCCGTTCTGTTCGTGATTGAAGCAACTGAATACCTTGCCGCCAGTCACGCTCCACTATAACATTTACTTCTGTTCTGTTCATTTCTTGTTGTAATCTGAGCACTAATTGTGCCAATTGATCTGCATCCATTTTGCGTCGAAAATCGGGTTCTGTCAAAATAATTGTATCTGCAATTGATAATAGATGTCTAAATACAGGCTCATGATGCTTGTTTTCTAACATGCCGACAAGCATATGAAGCTTCTTGTAATGATAAGTCTGCGGTATACTTTTGACAAGCGTTGCTGCTCCTTCAGGATTATGTGCTCCATCCAGTACAATCGTTGGTTCGCCAGGCATTTTCTCTAAGCGTCCTGCCCAAAAAGTATGTCTAAATCCCTTCAGCAACAGCTCATCATCCAATACAAAAGCTGAATATTGACGCAGTACTTCTAACGCCATCATCGCTACACCTGCATTGGTACATTGATGTTCCCCTTGCATAGAGATCGTAATATCGATTTCACGAAAAAGACCTTTGTAACGGAACGTTTGCTCCGCTTCATCGCCAGATAGACGTTCTGCTGTGTATTGTTCATCTGCTAAATAAAGCGTTGATTTGCAAGCTGCTGCTTTAGCACGAAGTACTTCGATCACTTCCGGTTGATCTACACTGCTCACTACAGGTACGCCCGGCTTAATAATGCCGGCTTTTTCACTAGCAATCTGCTCTAATGTATCTCCTAGAATATCAGTGTGATCATAGCCTACATTTGTAATGACTGACAATATTGGATGAACAATATTAGTTACATCCATTCGTCCACCAAGGCCTGTTTCCCAGATCACCACATCAGGATAACATTCTTCAGCAAAGTACAAAATGGCGAGTGCTGTTGATACTTCAAACATCGTTGGTGATCCTAAATCTGTTGTTGCCATTTGCTCCACTAAAGGATATAGACGATTAGCTAGGCGACACAATGTCTCTTCTGGAATATCTATACCGTTATATTGAAAACGATTAGTGAATTTGGTGATATAAGGCGATGTAAATGTACCGACATCATAACCGCACTGTACCAAAACACTTGTTAAAAAAGCACAGGTGCTTCCTTTGCCATTCGTGCCTGCAACATGTACAAATTTAAGCTTACGATGCGGGTTATTCAATAACTCCATCAGACCTTCAATACGAGATAACCCCGGACGAATCCCAAAGGGAATCAGACTATTTATCCATTCAACAGCTTGCTCATAAGTGTGAAAAGGGGCTTGATGCCCCTCTGATGTTCCATGTTCCATCCTGTTCACCTTACCCTTTCAATTCTGCGATTCGGGCAAGAACTTTTTCACGTTTTTCCGAATAATCGGCTTGTTTAGCACGTTCTTCTTCAATCACTTTAGCAGGTGCTTTAGCTACGAAGCCTTGATTAGCTAACTTTTTATCAACACGTTCAACTTCAGAAGTTAAAGTCGCTACTTCTTTTTCCAGACGAGCGATTTCCTGACCGATATCAAGCAGACCCGCAAGTGGTAAATACAACTCTGCGCCGGTAATAATCGCTGTCATCGCTTTATCCGGTGCTGCTAGATCCAATCCAGATTGATACTCAGAAGTGTTGCTGAAGCGACGAATATATTCTTCGTTGGATTGAATAATATCCAATGTTTTTTGGTCTTTGGCTTTGACCATCAACTCGATTTTTTTGCTCATCGGTACATTCACTTCTGCACGAATATTACGAACAGCACGAATCAAGTCGATCAACAAATTCATTTCTTCTTGCGCTGCTTTGTTTTCTAAAGCTGGATCAAATTCAGGCCAAGCTGCAAGTGTAATTGTATTGCCTTCATGCGGCAAATGTTGCCAGATATCTTCTGAAATAAATGGCATAAATGGATGAATCATGCGCAATGTACGATCCAATACATAAGCTAATACCGATTGCGTTGTTTTCTTCGCTACTGCATCTTCACCGTATAGTGACAATTTAGCAATCTCGATATACCAATCACATAGATCATCCCAGATAAAGTTATACAATAGGCGACCTGTTTCACCAAATTCATATGAATCGATTAGACGTGTAATATCACGTGCTGTTTCGTTCATACGATGTAGTATCCAGCGATCTGCTGTACTAAGATCACCACTCAAGTCGATATCTTCATAACGGAAGCCTTCCATATTCATCAAAACAAAACGGGAAGCATTCCAGATTTTATTTGCAAAGTTACGTGCTTGTTCTACACGCTCCAGACGGAAACGCAAATCTTGTCCAGGGGTACTACTTGTAGACAACATATAACGCATCGCATCTGTACCATATTGCTCGATCACTTCAAGTGGATCAATACCGTTACCTAGCGACTTGGACATTTTCTGTCCATCAGCAGCACGTACCAAACCATGCATCAATACATCTTTAAATGGAATTTGATCTGTAAATTCAAGTGCTGTAAAGATCATACGAGATACCCAGAAATAGATAATATCGTATCCAGTTACAAGTAAATCAGTAGGATAATAACGTTTCAAATCTTCTGTTTCATCCGGCCAGCCAAGTGTAGAGAACGGCCATAATGCAGAACTGAACCATGTATCCAATACGTCTTCATCTTGACGTAATGTTTTACCTGCATGTTCAGGTAAATGACTTGGATCTTCTGTTGCTACAATAATTTCGCCTGTTTCTTCACAATGCCATGCTGGAATACGGTGTCCCCACCATAATTGACGGGAGATACACCAGTCACGTACATTTTCGATCCAGTTCAAATACGTTTTTTCAAAACGATCCGGTACAAAGTTAACGCCTTCGCCTTCTTTTTGCGCTTTAATCGCAACATCAGCAAGTGGTTTCATTTTTACAAACCATTGTGTAGACAAATACGGTTCAACTACTGCGCCTGTACGTTCGCTGTGTCCTACTTGGTGTACATGATCTTCGATTTTGATCAAAACGCCTGCTGCTTCTAGATCTTTAACGATCTGTTTGCGACATTCACTACGATCTAATCCTTCGTATTGCGCTGCATTTTCATTCATCGTGCCTGTCTCATCCATTACTACGATCTGAGGCAGATCATGACGATGTCCCATTTCAAAGTCATTCGGATCATGAGCAGGAGTGATTTTTACAGCGCCACTACCGAATTCACGGTCAACATAATCATCAGCAATAATCGGAATTTCACGTCCGGTAATTGGCAATACTAGCATTTTACCAATCATATCTTTGTAACGTTCGTCTTTGGGATGAACGGCTACCGCTGTATCACCAAGCATTGTCTCCGGGCGAGTCGTTGCTACCACAATATGTCCGCTACCATCTTGAAGCGGGTATTGTAAATGATACAGATGTCCGTTCACTTCTTTGTATTCTACTTCGATATCTGATAAAGCTGTACGTGCTTCAGGGTCCCAGTTAATAATGTATTTACCACGATAAATGAGACCTTTGTTGTATAGCTTTACAAATACTTCACGAACCGCTTTGGATAAACCTTCATCCAATGTAAAACGCTCGCGTGAATAATCAAGAGAAAAGCCCATTTTCGCCCATTGCTCATGAATGTTAGCTGCGTATTTGTCTTTCCATTCCCATACTTTTTCTACAAACTTCTCACGTCCCAAGTCATGACGAGTGATACCTTCTGCACGCAGATTCTGCTCTACTTTGGTCTGTGTTGCAATCCCTGCATGATCTGCTCCTGGAAGCCAAAGCGCATCAAAACCTTGCATCCGTTTGGTACGAGTCATAATATCTTGCAATGTAAAATCAAGTGCATGTCCAATATGAAGCATACCTGTTACGTTAGGAGGTGGAATAACGATTGTATATGGCTTCGCATCAGGACGTTGCCCTGCTTTGAAAAAATCATTTTCCATCCAATAGTCATACCATTTACGTTCTGCCGCTTTAGGATCATAAGTTGTCGGCATTGAAGTTGTTGCTTGATTCTCATGCGTATCTGCCATAGTAAATACCCCCATATTCGTAGTCATTTTGCTAAAATTCTCAATAAAAAAAGCCCTTCGTCTCAAAGGACGAAAGGACTTAGCTCTCGCGGTACCACCTTTGTTTCGTCCATGCATAAAAAAGCCTATGAACGACACTCCGAGGCAGATAACGGCTGCTACCGGTTTATTCTACATTCAGTATCCATCTAATAGGTTTACTGAAATTCAAATAAACAACTCCCAGGCGACTTCGATCTACCGGATCCTATAGAACCTTTCAGCGCAACAGTTCTACTCTCTTGAGGACGATATAATCTACTATTCCCGTTCAAGGTTATTGAGATCATAAATAAATCAATATTTACTCCAAATCATACCCGTTGCTCCTATCAAAGTCAATAAAAAACCTGTCATAGAGCTGACTTAAAGGCGAGGTATGCCTGATTGATCCAATAATTCGATCATATCCTCTGGTAAAGGATCATTAACAGTCATTATTTCCTCTGTAAAAGGATGTTCAAATGTTAATTGTTCTCCATGAAGCGCCTGACGATAAAATTCTTGACTACCTCCATAAAGAACATCCCCGATAAGCGTATGACCGGCATCACTCATATGCACACGAATTTGATGAGTGCGCCCTGTTTCTAGTGTTAATCGCACAAGACTCGCTCTGGCTGAACTGTATAATTTCTCAATATGAGTAATCGCTTCTTGCCCTGTCGGAGAAACCCGTCGACG
Organism: Paenibacillus sp. KACC 21273; assembly: GCF_028736095.1. Lineage (NCBI taxonomy): Bacteria > Bacillati > Bacillota > Bacilli > Caryophanales > Paenibacillaceae > Paenibacillus > Paenibacillus sp. KACC 21273. The sequence continues at coordinate 1,245,151 of NZ_CP117876.1, read as the reverse complement.
CTGTTTGTGATGGCGATCTTTACCGATCGGTTGATCTATGATATTTAATTGATCACTTACTTTGCCCTGTACAATAGCTATATATTTACGATCAATCGTTTTAGAACGCATTTGCTCATCTAATTTAGATAAAGCAAATTCATTTTTGGCATATAAAACAGGGCCTGTTGTATCTTCATCCAGACGATGCACATGACGAACAGCACATTGCTGATTTGTTTGTTGATAATGATCGGCCACTACATTGGCTAATGTAATCGTTGGATCAGATGCTTCCGAAGGATGAACATTCATACCTGCTGGCTTATGCATCACCAGAACATAATCATCTTCATAGAGCACTTTCGCGCGATCATGTGGACGAGGATCAAATCCATAATCCATCGGTGGAAACAGACGAAGCCGAATATGCTCTCCGTCTATTTTCACTTCACCTTTGGAATGCATTCGACCGATTAATTTCACCGGAACCGATACTTGTTCTAACCACTGCATCACCGCTTTGTGTCTGGCATTGCCTTCTGCCTGTAGAAGATCATGATCTGGCGTGATTTGTAACCATTCTCCATCTCTTATAGAACACTGAGCCAGAATAGAAGATGGCTTAGGATCGGATACATTCATCATGATTGCAAAGACTTCATCACTTCATAATGAGCTGCAAGCGTCTGTTCAATATCTTCATCACTATGAACACCCGATACAAACATACCTTCAAATGGAGACGGAGCTACACTGATTCCGCGATCTAACATGGCTCCAAAGTAACGCTTAAACATATCCATATCACTAGCTTTGGCAGAATCATAGTCTGTTACCGGTCCTGCTGTGAAGAATGGACACACCATCGATCCGACACGATTGACAGTCAATGGAATCCCAAACTCAGCCGCATTCTTTTCAAATCCTGCTTGCAAACGAGCAGAAATTGTCTCCAAGCGCTCATAAACTGCTGGAGTTAAAAGACTAAGTGTGGTGTATCCTGCTGCCATAGCCAGTGGATTACCACTCAATGTTCCTGCTTGATAAATAGGACCTGTTGGCGCTACTTGCTCCATAATCTCACGTTTACCACCATAAGCACCTACAGGCAATCCACCACCGATGACTTTACCCAGACATGTCAAATCAGGTGTAACACCATAACGTCCTTGTGCACAATTCAAATCAACACGGAAACCTGTCATCACTTCATCGAAAATAAGCAAACTACCATATTGAGTCGTAATATCACGTAATCCCTGTAAAAATCCCGGTTGTGGTGGAACCACTCCCATATTTCCAGCAACAGGCTCTACAATAATACAAGCAATCTCTTCGCCAAAACGTTCAAACGCTAACTTTAGAGATTCCAGATCATTATAAGGGACTGTAATCGTATTGGTTGCTACTGATTCAGGAACACCCGGGCTATCAGGTAAACCAAGAGTAGCAACACCTGAACCTGCTTTGATCAGCAGACTATCGGAATGTCCATGATATGAACCTTCAAATTTCAAAATTTTATTGCGCTTTGTATATCCACGAGCAAGACGAATCACACTCATGGTCGCTTCTGTGCCTGAATTGACCATGCGTACAATATCCATTGATGGAACACGTTCTACGACAAGCTTCGCCATTTTTGTTTCCAGTTCAGTAGGTGCACCAAAGCTTGTTCCTTTGATTGCTGTTTCTTGTAGAGCGCGCACCACATCAGGATGCGCATGTCCCATAATGAGTGGTCCCCAAGAGCCGATATAATCGATAAATACATTACCATCGATATCATACAATCTTGAACCTTCACCACGTTCAGCATAGATTGGTGTTAAGCCTACCGTTTTGAAAGCACGAACAGGGCTGTTCACGCCTCCAGGAATATATTGTTTTGCTTCTTCAAAAGCTTCTCGTGAACGCTCATCACGACGAACAGAATGAGTAGATTCCATGAGCAAATACCTCCATCAATCAATTTATTTATTTGAGATTAAATTATTTTTCTTCACGCAACCAACGTACAACATCTTTGGAGAAATACGTAATAATCATGTCTGCTCCTGCACGTTTGAAGCCAAGCATCATTTCAGTTACAATCCCACGTTCATTAATCCAGCCATTTTGTGCCGCAGCTTTGACCATAGCGTACTCACCGCTTACGTTATAAGCCACTAATGGTAGATCAAAGTTTTCACGTACAGCACGCAATACATCCATATAAGCAAGAGAAGGTTTGACCATCAACATGTCTGCTCCTTCGGCTACATCACTTTCTGCTTCCCGTAATGCTTCACGCACGTTAGCAGGGTCCATTTGATAAGACTTACGATCACCAAATTGAGGTGCAGATTGAGCAGCCTCACGGAATGGGCCATAAAATGCTGAAGCATATTTAACAGCATACGACATAATCGGAATATCTTTGTATCCTGCTGCATCTAAGCCTTCACGAATCGCATATACAAATCCATCCATCATATTAGAAGGAGCAATAATATCTGCTCCTGCTTCTGCTTGAGAGACTGCTGTTTTGACTAACAATGCTAACGATTCATCGTTATCGACTTCAGCTTCAATATGACCATCACATTCATGTGCATGCACAACACCGCAATGTCCATGATCGGTAAATTCACATAGACACGTATCTGCAACCACTAGCAGATTCGGATAATTAGCTTTAATCCAACGAGTCGCTTGTTGTACCAGACCATCTTGAGCATAAGCACCTGTACCTACACTGTCTTTCACTTCAGGAACGGCAAATAATAAGACTGCTGGAATGCCCAATTCAGCAATTTCTTGAATTTCTGCTTGCATGGTATCTAATGAGAAATTGTATACGCCAGGCATCGACGAAATTTCTTCTTTTACATTTGTACCGTATGTTACAAATACCGGTTGAATAAAATCGCTTTTGTGCAAAATCGTTTCTCTTACCATGCTACGAATAGCAGGCGTTTTGCGAAGACGACGGTGACGTGAAAAAGGTTGACTCATAATGATATTCCTCCTTGAATGTATACATCGTAAATAACATATTCTTACTACCCTAGATAAATAAAACCGACCAGCACTTGCAAGGTCGGCATATCTGATGTCGATCATCAATTTATAACTTAAACATCTATCAATACATCAGCATTCCAACGACAAAGCACATCTAGTAATCCTTCAATCGTTGCTTGTTCAGCCAATAATCCTACTTTAAGGCCTGCTTGCTCGGCTGTTAAAGCAGTCTGCGGTCCAATACAAGCAATCATCGAATGTTGCAATGCTTGTACAGGATCTTCAATGCCCATCTTTTTCAAAGCTGCTAAAAGATTAGTTACTGTCGAAGAACTGGTAAATGTAACAGCATGAATCGCTTCTTCCTCTAATAACTTACGTAACTCAATATCATCTTCTCCGACCATAACTGTCTCATACGTATCGATCTCGGTCACTTCTATATTCATTGTTCGAAGTGTATCCGGTAACCATGAGCGTGCTAGATCACCACGGGGTAGTAAAACATGCTGTCCGGCTTGTAGTTGACCTTCTAAGCTGTCTAACAAGCCTTCTGCTTGGAATTTCTCAGGCAAGGGCATAGCAGCAATCCCATGCAATCGTAGAGCTTCTAATGTAGCAGGACCGACAGCTACTATTTTGGCACGATACAATGCTCGAATATCTTGAGCATGTAGCTTCAAATGTTCAAAGAAGTACTCTACTCCATTAACACTGGTGAAGAATACCCAATCATATTTAGGCAAATTTGATAAAGCATTGGCGATATTTTGAGTGCTTTCTTCATCTACAGACAGCCTTGTCTCAATCACTGGATACTCATACGGTTCTCCGCCTAGCTCATCGATACGATTAACCAATTCACTTGCCTGACTACGTGCACGAGTTACCAAAATACGCTTACCGAATAGAGGCAAATCTTCTACCCATTTCAAATGCTCACGTTGATTCACCACTTCACCGACTACAATCACAGCAGGCGGTCTGAAGTTAGCAGCTTCTACTTTAGCAGCGATATCTTCAAGTGTACCGACCAGTGTCTCTTGTTCAGCTCGCGTTCCCCAACGAATCAAAGCAACCGGTGTAGATGTCGGTCGTCCATGCTTTATCAATTGCTCACTAATATAACCGATCTTAGCAACACCCATCATAAAGACAAGTGTTCCTGTAGCGTTAGTCACTTTATCCCAGTGAATACTTTGATCCAATTTATCTGGGCTCTCATGCCCTGTAATAATAGATAAAGATGAAGCAAAGTCACGATGAGTAACCGGAATACCTGCATATGCAGGCACAGCAATCGAAGAGCTAATCCCCGGTACAATTTCATAAGGAATCTGATGTTGGCGTAGCAATTCAGCTTCTTCCGCTACTCTACCAAAAATCGTCGGATCGCCACCTTTTAGACGGACAACCGTTTTCCCTTGTAACGCCAGATCAACCAGCAACTGGTTAATCTCTTCTTGCTTCATCGTATGTCGATCAGGCAATTTGCCTACATAAATTTTTTCTGCTCCTGGCTTGGCTTGCTTGAGCAACCGTGGACTTGCTAGACGATCATAGACTACCGCATCTGCAAGCCCTATGCATTCCCAGCCTCGAAGCGTAATTAACTTTAACGCTCCAGGACCTGCCCCCACCAAATACACTTTACCGGTCATACACTCATCCCCTTACTTCTGCCAGTATCCGATCTGCTCCCTGACTTTTCAGTTGTGCCGCTACAGCAATACCAAGTGCTACAGGATCTGTACCCTGCATCGTTTCTTTCAGCATAATACTGCCATCCGGTGTAGCAACCATTCCTGTTAATTGTATAATACTTTGCTCTTCCGGCACATCCGAACTTTGAAGACGAACCGCATATGCACCGATAGGCACCTGACAGCCACCATTTAACTCAGCCAAAAATGTACGTTCTGCTGTGACTGTGACTGCGGTTAGATCGTCATTATACAAAGACAACAATTGCAACATTTCGATATCATCTGCACGACATTCGATTCCAAGTGCTCCTTGTCCTACAGCAGGCAGACAGATGTCTGTCGGTAAAAAGGAAGTGATTCGATCCGACCAACCCATCCGCTCTAATCCTGCCGCCGCTAGCATAATCGCATCAAAGCCTTCGGTTTCAAGCTTACGCAAACGAGAATCAATATTGCCGCGAATCGATTCAATTTGTAGATCAGGACGATATAATTTAAGCTGACTTGCACGTCTAAGACTACTTGTACCAAGCTTAGCCCCTTGCGGAAGCTCTTCTAACGAACAACCTGTACGTGTAATCAAGCAATCTCTAGGATCGACTCTTGGTGGTATTGCACCATTGATAAGACCTTCTTGTAATTCAGACGGCATATCTTTCATACTATGCACAGCCATATCAATCTCACCATCAAGCAGTGCTTGTTCAATTTCTTTAACAAATAGACCTTTCCCGCCGACTTTGGACAAAGTAACATCTAGAATCCGGTCGCCTTTGGTAATGATCTTTTTAATTTCAAAATGTACTTCTAGACCTTGCTCTTCACTAATCGCGGTTAACGCATCAATCACATGCCCTGTTTGTGTTAACGCTAGAGCACTTTGTCTACTTCCTACTACGATCGTACGCATATATTCATCTCCTGATCCCATTGTATTCAATAGTCTAATTGCTCTATTGATTGGTTGATCCAGTGTTGTATTTGTTGCTCACTCCAGGGTTCAAATACACCCTGCCGAATATCTTCTAAAATAGAAAGCGACATCGCTTGATGTAGCAATGATTTGCGTAATGATTCATCGTTAACTTGTGTAGCAATCGTTTCCCGTAAATGATACAAAAAATCAATATACATCTCATATTCATTTCCAAAATGTTGATTGATTTCTTTCGCAATATGACGACCTGCTAAAGGTCCAGCTCCAGAAGTCGCTACCGCTATCGTTAACCGTCCACGACGAATCACATTTGGATTAATAAAAGTACTCTGTTCCCGCTGATGAGCAACATTTACCGGAATGCGGTAAGAACGTGCTTCATTAGCAACTTGATTATTAACTTCAGGTACTGATGTAGCCGCATGTACCAAAAAATAAGGTCTGTAACCAAATTCACTAAGTTTCTCATCGGAAAGAACACGATTAGCGATATCACCACTCTGATATTCGCGATCATGCCAGCGTATCTGCTGTTGATCTACTAATTGTTGCAATTTCGGTGTTACAGTAGGGCTGATTATCGTGAGTAATGCTCCTGCTTGTAGCAAAGAGATACTTTTACGTTCAGCCACTTTACCGCCACCTACAATCAGACAATCTTGATCTCTACAATCCAGCATAATAGGCAGATAATGAATAGAATCACTCATACACCCACCCATTGATGAAAAGCAGACCATGAATTAGAAACAAAATTTAAAATAAACAAAATATATCCTAAGATTGCCCATAGTGCCATCGTATTGGCTGAATAGTTACGCATTTTTTTAGTAGCAAAAAAAGCAACATACACACATAATGCTAACAACGTAAACACCACTTTGGAATCCAGCAAAAGAATATATCTTCCTTCTGCAACAATCGACATCAAAGCGACAATCAACGAAACGATCAATACCGGTGTACCGATTAACATCGCTGTGTAAGTGTACTTCTCCATACTTTCTAAGCTAGGTAGACGGCGTACTGTATTATCCCATTTTTTTTGTTTTAATTTGCGATGTAAAAAGAGATACATCGAAGCAAACACAGCAGCTACGGTATACGCAGCAAAACTAATATTAGCAAATATTACATGTAAAATTAATAATCCATGAACGGTATCCCAACCTGTAGGGAGTACACCTTCACCTGGTGAATGAAGTCGATTTTGCACCATAGCACAAAAGCCGATTACATTTAACAGCAATACGGCATAATCAGTCTTCAATACCTTTTCAATAAAAAAGGAAATTAATATTAAAATAAAAGTCAGTACAAAGAAAAAATCATACGTTGAAAATAACGGTAATGTTTTTTCCTCTATCGTTCGAATCGTAATACTGACGATCTGAATAACAAATACCAAAATAAGAAACCCTGTGCCTAACCGCTTCGCCCTCGGATTGCGACGAATGCAATCCGAGAAATAAAACAGAAGGCTCAGGGCGTATAAATAAATAATAATATCGTATAACAGGTTAAAAAGCGTCAAAGCGAATCACCTGCCTATAGGGTTGCGGGAGCAAAAGACCCAAAACTACCTTCTAATCCCAATTTATTAGCTTGCACAGGCGACTGTGCTTCAGAAACTTCGCTTTGATTGACTTGATCTGCTGAATGTTCAAGCTGATCTTCTAAAGCAAATATTCGAGTGAACAAATCAAGTGCTTCAGCCCCATCTTTCTCGGCAGCCATTTCTTTAATCCGATGAATCGGTTCATGATTCATTTGATTTACGATACTTTTGGTTAGACGACTGATCACTTTACGTTGTCGTTCATCTAACTCTGGTAATTTATTAAATAAACTTTCCAGTGTCTCTGCATGAATATCTGCTCCACGTTCTTGTAGAGCACGAATTGCTGGACGTACACCTAATGTTTTGAGCCATTGATTGAACGATTCTACTTCTTGGCGAATCATACGCTCAATCTTAATCGATTCTGCTCGGCGCATTTCCATATTGCTTTCTACAATACCTTCTAGATCATCGATATCATATAAAAACACATTGCTAATATCGCCAATTGCTGGATCGATATCACGTGGAACCGCTATATCAATCATAAACAAAGGACGAGACTTACGCAATTTCATACTTTGAGCAAGTGTATCTGCATTTAGTACATATCCTTGTGCTCCTGTAGAACTGATCAGAATATCTACTTGATGTAAACGATCCATCGCTTGTTCAATAGTACACGGTGTACCGTTGAACTTATGCGCCAATTCTTGAGCACGTCCAAGTGTACGATTCGCTACAATCACTTCAGCCGCACCGTTCGCATATAGATGCTTCACAGTAAGCTCGCTCATTTTACCAGCACCTAGAATCATAATCACTTTATTATGAAAAGCACCGAAAATGCGCTTGCCCAACTCTACAGCTGCATAACTGATCGAAACTGCACTTTCACCGATCATTGTTTCTGAATGTGCACGTTTGCCCAGTGTCACAGCTTGCTTAAACAACATATTAAACCATGTACCTGTTGCTTTATTTTCTTGCGCCCATTGGAATGAACGCTTTACTTGACCCAGAATCTGAGTCTCACCCAGCACCATCGAATCCAATCCACAAGCTACACGAAAAAGATGACTAATCGCTTGTTCATCTTCATATATATATAAATGCTGTGTAAATTCCTGACGGGGAATACCGAACCACTGCTCCATAAAGGTACGAATAAAATGTCCACACATATGCAGACGATCTAATACCACGTAAATCTCCGTACGGTTGCAAGTCGCTACAATAGTCCCTTCCAACACACTCTTAGTTTCTCTGAGCTGCCGGAGCGCCTGCGGTAAATCTTCGTCCGCAATAGCAAACCGTTCTCTCACTTCAACGGGTGCTGTGCGGTAATTCAATCCGACAACAACGATGTGCATTGCAAGTTCACCTGCCTAATCTAAAAGTCATATCTCTATACGTTCATTAACAATACGTTAATTATATCACAGCTAAATTACGAATTTCGTCGTTTTTATGAAATGTTTATGAAATCATCATCGGAATATAGACACAATTTCTTTATCCCTACCATAATCAAATGATTTCATATCGTCAAATGATGGACTTAAAAAGAAATAGCCATAGGTAACCCCCATGGCTATTGTTTAGATCTTATTTCATTTTAATCTTTTGCTTCTACAAAGCAAAGTTTATATTATTGATTGATAAGCTCAACCGATTTGATTTCAGGTGTTTCCACTTGAAGTTCTCCCAAACCGCGAACTAATTTTTTGGCATACGTTTTTTCAGGTTTCAGAACGGATACCAGGTAGTCAATAGCTAACTGTGGATCTACGGTCTCTCCGCAGGTATAGCAGTCAATAGCCGCGAATCCTCTCTCAGGATATGTGTGAATCGAGAGGTGACTCTCCGACAACAAAACAAGTACTGTAGCACCTTGTGGTTCGAATTGTTTGGCTTGAACAGACATTACTGTTGCTCCGCATGCTTCAGCTGCATCAACCATATGAGCTTGCAAAACCTCAGCATTATTCAGCATATCAAAATCTACACCCCAAGTATCAACAGCAACGTGTCTTCCGAAAGTTGAGTATTCCATCTTCCGGTTCCCCCTTCCTAGGAATAAAATGTTTGAAAAATTTCATCCGCTAGGACCTACGTCATTCACTTCCCGAGGGTCTTATCTCTCGCAACATTACTATGTCCTGAGTGAATCCTGGTTCCTAATATTATTTTCAACGAGATTAAAAATAACATCTATCGACATGAATTGCAAGCCTTTTTGCAATATTTATTAAATATTTAAAGATTGTTTATTTTATCTGATTTAGCATGCATTTTTATGTATAAATATAATATTTTTATAATAAAAAAGCCTGCTTTCCTCAAAAGGAAAACAGACACTATGATTCGTAGTTAAGCTTCCATACCGAACAATCTTTGGGATTGAATACGTAGCTCTTGATCAATCTGCTCATACGGACCTTGTGAAGCTAAACGTTGGTCTAACAGACGGTCTACAATACTTCGTACCAATTCAATATCAGTCTCAACAGATACGGATTGCCACTGGCTTTTCATATCTATTGCTGTATGTTTGTGTTGGTAGATCATTTTCTCTTGTTCGCCTATACATTCCACAATCTGACGAACAGAGCCTTGTTGATAATGGTATCTCATAATAAATCCATCATAGATTCGATTGACTATTCCGTTGCCTTTGAAAGCAACAAATAGTTTGCGAATGATGTTGGTTAACTGCGGATTTACCAAGCGGAAAGATAACTCACAGACATAGCTTCCTTCTCTGAGGTCAAAAGGTAAATGCACTTCTTCTCCGTTTTTCACTCCGAGAACAATTTCCTGATTTCCGTTATCAAGTATTTTTACCCGATGGTGGATCTGAGGATCTTCGGCATAATGGACAAACTGGGACATTTGAGCTTTCGACAACTGTAAACTGGCTTTAATATATTCTGTGGCTAACCGCTGAGCCATAAAAATCTCCTCAATTCTTTTAACATTCCAATATATTCATTATACATCATCTGCGAAACGCCTTGCTTGTGATCAAGATGAACTATTTTCACCATATTCCAGAAAAAAACGGAACAATCCCCGTAAAGTTCTAAAGAACGGCCTGAATACTCACTTTTCTATACAAACTTCTTCGTTTTGCTGACCTGTTCGTGACTTTATTGATTACTTTGAGGGGGTTTGGACTCTTCCATTTCTAACGAATGATCTTCGTTCTCTGTCTCCACTTGCGCTACTTCTTCATCATCTTCTGACTCAGAAAGTGCAAAAGCATAACGTTCGATGACGGACCATAGTTCATCTTTACCCAATCCTGTTTCAGATGAAAACAGTACAAAATCATCTTCCGGTACAAAGCTCAAACCATGTTTAACGATTTTGATATGCTTGTCCCATTTACTACGTGGAATCTTATCGGCTTTGGTAGCAACGATACATACATCCCGTTCATAGTATTTAAGCCACTCATACATAATTACATCGTCTTTGGAAGGTGGATGGCGAAGATCGATTACCAGTACAACCATACGTAATGTTTCGCGTTCGAGTAAATATTTTTCAATCATTTTACCCCATGCTTCACGCTGACTTTTGGAAACTTTGGCATACCCATATCCAGGAAAATCGACGAAATACATCGATTCATTGATCATATAGTAGTTTAGATGTTGTGTTTTACCCGGTGTTGCACTGGTACGTGCCAGGTTTTTACGGCTAATCAAACGGTTAGTCATAGAAGATTTACCTACATTAGATCGTCCTGCTAGAGCAATCTCTGGCAACCCATCTTCCGGGTATTGGTTCGGACGCACCGCGCTAATAATAAATTCCGCGCTATTTACTTTCATAATTACAAGTTCCCCTTTAGTTAGAAGTTGAAAGTGAATCGCTGACCTATTAGCTTCAATCGCTCCATAAATAGATTATTTTGTCGATCGCTGTTAAGGTCGAATATCTTGAAATACTGCTAATCGCAGTAGATATTCGACCTTAAAGGCGAGCGCTTCGCTTCTATCAAATAATTCTATTTATTTCGCTACGTGCTAAAAAAGGTATGCTATCCCTTACAACGGATTAGTAATAGTATAGCACATCAAATAAACGGAATCGCTCTATTTTACTGCTTATAGAACGATTCCGTTGGTAGTTTGTTATTAAATTGAGTGGTTTAGATTAAAGGCTGGATCGTTTCAGGTGTTTCTTTGGGAGCGATAAGAGCTTCTTCTAGCACCTGATCCATATGAGATACAGGCACAAAGGTAAGATCGTTTCTTACGCTTTCCGGGATATCACGTAAGTCGCGTTCGTTATCCATCGGAAGTAGGATTTTTTTGTAGCCTGCACGGTGAGCAGCTAATGTTTTTTCTTTGAGACCACCGATAGGGAGTACACGTCCACGCAGTGTGATTTCACCTGTCATGGCGACTTCTTTAGATACAGGGCGACCGGTTAGAGCCGAGATTAGTGCAGTTGCAATCGTAATACCGGCAGAAGGACCGTCTTTAGGGATAGCGCCTTCTGGAATATGAATATGGATATCATTTTTCTCATGGAAATCGTCTGCAATATGCAGGTCTTTAGCTTTGGAACGTGTGTAACTGAATGCAGCTTGCGCTGATTCTTTCATCACATCGCCTAATTTACCTGTTAGCATTAATTTACCACTACCCGGTACAACGGTGACTTCAATCGTTAGCGTTTCTCCGCCTACTTCTGTCCAAGCAAGTCCAGTGACACTACCGACTTGATCTTCTTTTTCAATCAGACCATAACGGAATTTAGGTACACCTAGATAATCTTTGATTTGATCCGGTTTAATAGAGACTTTTTCTAAATTATCAGAGACGATTGCTTTGGCTGCTTTACGACAAAGTGCAGCGACTTGTTGTTCTAGATTACGTACACCCGATTCACGTGTATACTCACGAATCATACGTAACAGTGCATCTTCGCCAATTTCTAATTGCTCAGGAGTTAGACCATGTTCTTCGGTCTGCTTAGGCAATAGATACTGCTTAGCGATCTGCATTTTCTCAAGTTCAGTATATCCAGGAATAGAAAGCATCTCCATCCGATCCAATAACGGACGAGGAATACTTTGCACACTATTTGCTGTTGTCACAAACATAACGTTGGATAGATCAAATGGCACTTCAACAAAATGGTCACTAAACGTATTGTTTTGCTCGGGATCAAGCACTTCCAACAATGCCGCTGAAGGATCTCCACGGAAATCAGAAGCCATTTTGTCGATCTCATCCATCAGGAAGACAGGATTGGTCGAACCTGCTGTTTTCATTCCTTGAATAATACGTCCCGGCATCGCTCCTACATACGTACGACGATGACCACGAATCTCAGCTTCGTCACGCACACCACCAAGTGAGATACGAACAAATTCGCGTCCTAAAGACTTGGCAATCGAACGTGCTAATGACGTTTTACCAACACCCGGAGGCCCTACAAGACAAAGAATAGGTCCTTTTAGCTTTTTCACTAATTTCTGTACTGCTAAATATTCAAGCACCCGTTCTTTGGGCTTATCAAGTCCATAATGATCTTCGTTCAAAATCGCTTCTGCATGATGAAGATCCAGATCATCATCTGTCGATTTCGACCAAGGTAAGCTGATTAACCAGTCGACATAGTTACGAATAACACTACCTTCAGCAGAACTGGCAGGCATTTTCTCCAGACGATCGATTTCTTTTTCAATCTTTTCTTGTACTTTTTCAGGTACCGAAATTTCGGATAATTGTTGACGTAACTCTTCGACTTCGCCAGCTCGACCTTCTTTTTCACCTAGTTCTTTTTGGATCGCTTTCATTTGTTCACGCAAATAATATTCACGTTGCGTTTTTTCCATTTGCTTTTTGACACGTTGATTGATTTTGCGTTCCAATTCTAATACTTCACGTTCATTATTCAAAATATCTAACAAACGTTCCAGACGCGCACGAACATCAACCGTTTCCAAAATATCTTGTTTGTCTTTGATTTTGATCAACAAATGACTGGTAATCACATCTGCCAATCGACCGGGTTCTTCAATATCAGATACCGCTGCTAATGTCTCTGGCGTTACCTTTTTGGACAAATTAATATAATGTTCAAATTGAGTCAATACGGTCCGCATCAATGCACTGACTTCCGGATCATTGGTTTCTTCTTCCGGTAGTTCCTTTGCTTGCACTTCATAGTATTCTTCATTATCAATATATTGAATAATCTCTGCACGTTCCAAACCTTCTACCAGTACACGAATCGTTCCATTAGGCAGCTTCAACATTTGTCTGACTTTAGCTACCGTTCCGATTCTAAAAATCTCATCCTGGCTCGGCTCTTCGATGCTGACTTCCGATTGCGAACAAAGAAGAATTAAATTATCGTCAACCATCGCTTTTTCTAATGCCTTTACAGATTTATCTCGTCCTACATCCAGATGTAATACCATACTTGGATAGACAAGTAGTCCTCTCAAAGGCAGTAAAGGAAAACGACGCCCCTTATTTTTATTTGGTCCCATCGCTTTCATCCTCCTATGCTTGTGCGTATCATACTGCCTATATCATTCCTAGTTTACCAAATATCACATTGAAAAACCAATGATCCTCCAACCGATCTGATTTTGCAGAAATTCATGTAAAAAAAGATACTGATTGAGGCAACTTCCTCCACCAGTATCTTTACGTATGCTTTATTACATTAGTCTATACATTTACTTCGTTGCAGGTGCATGACGCTCTTCACGACCCGGAATTTTCCCTGTCGCTTCAAACGCTACAACAATCGCATCGATTTCTTTTTTCAATTCTACAACCATATCTGCTTCGGGTACTTTGCGGATCATTTTACCATAGCGGAAAAGAAGTCCTTCTCCACGAGCACCAGCGATACCGATATCGGCTTCTTTCGCTTCACCTGGTCCATTTACCGCACAACCTAGTACAGATACTTTGATCGGCACTTTCAATTTGGAAATATACTCTTCAACTTCATTGGCTATTGAAAACAGATCAATATCCAAACGTCCGCAAGTCGGACAAGATACCAATGTTGCTGCATTCGTAATCAAGCCGAATGTTTTGAGTAGTTCACGAGCTACTTTTACTTCTTCTACAGGATCGGCACTCAATGAGATACGAACAGTAGAACCGATACCTAGTGCTAAAAGTGCACCAATACCCGCAGAACTTTTGATCGTTCCTGCATTCAATGTTCCTGCTTCTGTAATTCCTAAATGAAGCGGATAAGGAATCACTTTCGCTGCTTGACTATAAGCTTCGATCGCCATAGGCACATCAGATGCTTTAAGGGAAACGATAATATCATGGAAATCCAATTCTTCCAAAATACCGATATGGAATAATGCACTTTCTACCATTGCTTCTGGTGTTGGGTAACCATATTTCTCAAGCAAATGATTTTCCAATGAACCGGCATTAACACCGATACGAATTGGAATATTTTTTTCTTTACATGCACGTACAACAGCTTCGACTTTATCACGTCTACCGATATTACCCGGATTAATACGTACTTTGTCGATTCCATTTTCAATCGCAAGTAAAGCTAATTTATGATTGAAATGAATATCCGCTACAAGAGGGATATGAATGCGTTTTTTGATTTCTTTGATTGCCGCTGCTGCTTCTTCGTTGTTGACTGTTACACGAACCAACTGACAACCTGCTTCTTCCAGACGTAGTATTTCAGCTACAGTTGCTTCTACATCTGCTGTTTTGGTGGTACACATACTTTGAATCAGAACTTCATTACTGCCGCCAATTGTCAAATCTCCGACTTTGACCGGTCTTGTGTTTTCTCTCAAAAACATTTTTTTTGCTCCCTTACATGTGGGCTTAATCGCAAACCAGCCTTCATCCTGCAAAGGAAAAAGGCCGGCGCGTTATCTATGAACATCATAGAAGAAACGCATACTCAACCATTGATCGTTAAGTTATTATGCACTTTCTTCTTGCTTTTTATCTTTGCCTGTCTGTAACTCAGGAACCACTTTATCCTCAACAACTTGCTGAGTAATCACACATTTGGTTACATCATCACGAGACGGTACTTCATACATCACATCAAGCATAATGCTTTCGATGATGGCACGAAGTCCACGAGCACCAGTGTTACGTTTGATCGCTTCACGGGAAATCGCTTCAAGTGCACCTTGTTCAAATACTAATTCTACATTGTCCATTTCCAACATTTTGGAATATTGTTTTACCAATGCATTTTTAGGTTCAGACAAAATGCGTACCAATGTTTCTTCATCTAGTGGTTCTAGAGCAGAAATAACTGGTAGACGTCCTACAAATTCAGGAATCAAACCGAATTTAAGCAAATCTTCTGGCAATACCATACTTAGGTATTCGCCTGCTTTCAATTCTTTTTGACCTTCATTGTTAGAGTTAAAACCGATTACTTTTTTACCGATCCGGCGTTTGATATATTGCTCAAGACCGTCAAAAGCACCACCTACGATAAACAAGATGTTAGTGGTATCGATTTGAATAAATTCTTGATGAGGATGCTTACGTCCGCCTTGTGGTGGAACAGAAGCAACCGTACCTTCAAGGATTTTCAGCAATGCTTGCTGAACACCTTCACCGGATACATCACGAGTGATTGAAGGATTTTCAGATTTACGAGCTACTTTATCAATTTCATCGATATAAATAATACCGCGTTCTGCTTTTTCTACATCATAATCAGCAGCTTGGATTAGTTTGAGCAAGATATTTTCAACATCTTCCCCTACATAACCAGCTTCTGTTAATGAAGTTGCATCTGCAATCGCAAATGGTACGTTCAAAATACGAGCCATTGTTTGCGCAAGTAACGTTTTACCAGAACCTGTTGGTCCTACAAGCATAATGTTACTTTTTTGCAATTCTACATCTTCAATTTTACTTTGTGAATTTACACGTTTGTAGTGATTATATACAGCTACAGACAATGATTTTTTCGCTTGATCTTGTCCAATAACGTATTGATCCAAAATCGCACGGATTTCTTGTGGTTTTGGGATATCTTTAAGATCTAACTCTTCTTCATGTCCCAATTCCTCTTCTACGATCTCTGTGCAAAGTTCGATACATTCGTCACATATATAAACACCAGGACCTGCTACAAGCTTACGGACCTGATCTTGAGATTTTCCGCAAAAAGAACATTTAAGCTGTCCTTTTTCATCATTAAATTTAAACATGTAAGCACCCCTCTTTAGCTTGTGATCGGACGAGTGAGAATTTGATCTATAATTCCGTAAGCTTTCGCTTCCTCAGCTTCTAAGAAATAATCGCGATCGGTATCTTTTTCAATCTTGTCTAAAGATTGCCCCGTACGTTCTACATAAATTTGGTTCAATTTTTGACGTGTTTTGATAATCCATTCAGCATGGATTTTCATATCTGATGCTTGTCCGCTAATACCACCAAGC
Source organism: Paenibacillus sp. KACC 21273 (assembly GCF_028736095.1). Lineage (NCBI taxonomy): Bacteria > Bacillati > Bacillota > Bacilli > Caryophanales > Paenibacillaceae > Paenibacillus > Paenibacillus sp. KACC 21273. Next base: position 1,228,514 of record NZ_CP117876.1, on the reverse strand, counting down.
GGTTGATGAATCATCACTTCACTGTTCGGCAATGCATAACGTTTACCTGGTGCACCTGCTGTTAACAACAGTGAACCCATACTTGCAGCCATACCGATACAGATCGTAGATACATCTGGCTTAATGAATTGCATTGTATCGTATATACCCATCCCTGCTGTGACAGAACCACCAGGAGAGTTGATGTATAGATGAATGTCTTTCTCTGGATCTTCCGCAGCTAAAAACAATAGTTGTGCAATAATGAGATTGGCTACATCATCATCAATCGCCGTGCTCAGAAACACGATACGGTCTTTGAGCAATCTTGAATAAATATCGTAAGATCGTTCACCTCTACTGGTTTGTTCGACAACCATAGGTACTAGACTCATAAGACCAACCTCTTTTCTTTGTCATAAAATATAGGGCATATAAAAATGCATAGAAATAATGACACAGAACCATTTTAACATGTACAAGGTCTCATGTCATTTTTTCAGTGCTAATCATTTTATCTATAAATAGGTAAAAATAAGGCACGCAAATGTATACGTGCCTTATCTGAAAAGGTTGCAAATATTTGCAACGTTCATATAAAGTTAAAAATTACTCAGCTTTCTCAGCAGCTACAGGCTCAACTTCTTTGCTGTTGTCTACCAAGATTTCGATTGTTTTGCGCAATTTGATTTCGTCAGAAAGACTTGCAAGAGAACCATTCGCAGCAAGAATGTTACGAACTTCTTCAGCATCACGTTGGAATTGTCCAGCCATTTTTTCCAATTCCGCAGTTACTTCTTCTTCAGAAACTTCGATATTTTCTTCTTTAGCGATTTGTTCCAACACTAGGTTGTTACGAACGCGTTTGGAAGCTTCTTCTTTCATTTGCTCTTTAAGATCATCTGTTGTTTGACCAGAGAATCCTGTGTACATTTCAAGGTTCATACCTTGTTGACGAAGACGGTTGTCAAAATCACGAACCATGTTTTCTGTTTCGGAGCTGATCATCGCTTCTGGAATTTCTACTTCAGCATTTTCAGCTGCTTTTTCTACTGCTGCTGATTCTTTTGCTGCTTTTACTTCGTTTTCTTTACGAGTAGCGATTTGAGATTTCAAATCTGCTTTGAACTCATCAAGTGTATCAAATTCACTTACGTCTTTAGCAAACTCATCGTCCAATTCAGGAAGATTTTTGCGTTTGATTTCGTGAACTTTTACTTTGAATACTGCATCTTTACCAGCAAGTTCTACCGCATGGTAGCTGTCTGGGAAAGTTACACTTACGTCTTTGAAGTCGCCAGTAGCCATACCAACTACTTGCTCTTCAAATCCTGGAATAAAGGAGTTAGAACCCAATTCAAGAGAATAACGCTCTGCTTGTCCACCTTCGAATTGAACGCCATCTACAGAACCGTCGAAGTCGATAACAACAACGTCTCCATTTTCAGCAGCGCCTTCTTCAAGTACAGACAATTCAGCATGACGTTGTTGCAAACGTGTCAATTCTTCGTTCACGTCTTCTTCGCTAACTTCAGCTTTAGCAACTGGTACTTCTAGTCCTTTGTATTCGCCCAATTTAACTTCAGGTTTTACAGTAACTTTAGCTTTAAATTTGAAAGTTTCGCCTTTTGCGAATTGCTCGATTTCGATTTCAGGACGATCCACAGGGAAAATATCTGCTTCGTCAACAGCTTCAGAGTAAGCTTCTGGAAGCAAGATATCGATTGCATCGTTATAAAGACTTTCTACGCCAAAGCGTGCTTCAAAAATAGACCGAGGCACTTTACCTTTGCGGAAACCAGGGATGCTGGTTTTTTTAACTACTGTAGTGAATGCTTTATCAAGTGCCGCGCTTACACGCTCTGCACCTACTTCTACCTCAAGAACCCCAAGGTTCTTTTCTGTTTTTTCCCATTTTGCTGTCATTTCAAGTATTCCCCTCCAAAAAATATTTCACATTGTATAAATGTTAATTTCACGTACAGAATAACCATTATAGTATATACAACTATCGATGGTTTTTCAAGCGTGATTCCTTTGATGGTCTGGACTCTCTGTTCTTAGATCAAGAACGTGGCAATTGTCCTGACACAAATTGGTGCATAGCGCGATAAGCTTGTTCATAGCGGAAGCGAATATTATCTGTTACCCCGTATAGTAAACGGATACTTTCTTCTTCCTTGCTACCTTCTAATGTCTCAGAAACGGTCTGATGAAGAGCCGCTGCCCAAATATCAAGTTCAGCATCGTCGCCTCTTGCGATCAACTGATAATTAGATGTACCGTATATGCCCATCATAAACTGTGACCATAATTCTTGAGCAAAGTAAAATAAGTTCGGTGCATCGCTTTCCGTCTTATCAGCGACACGCTCCAAAATCTGAATAACCGGTAAAGGAAACTCAGCAGGTTCTAACGGAACATTTTCCACTTCGACTTCAATCCATTCATGATCACGTTCAAAGCTTACATTACCCAAATGCCCACGTCTACGCAACGTTTGCAAAATACGGAATTGAATCAAAGGATGTTGCTTACCTGTCTGCAACCATTCAATCAACTCGTCATCAATCTTCGGCTGATCCAAATAAGATAGCTGTTCAAGTGCTAACAACGTGCGCTCGGTGACAGGCTGTTGCATGGCTGTCTCCAGTAGTTGGGATTCATACGAATGATCTGCTGATTGTTTCCCTTTGATACGATCTCGCATCATTGTATCACTATCTGGATGGTTCTCTTCCTCTTCTTGTTGATCCAAAGAACTATTTTGGATCGCTGCTTCTGGAAAGCTCATCCGTAACCAACCTAATAGCGATTCCCACTCTTCGATTTGCTGGTCGCTTTGTCCCTGACAATGCAGTAAAAAATCAAGCAAAGACATCGCTTCGCCATAACGTTCGGTTTCTAACATATTCGTTAATTCAATCTGATAAAAATCTAACGTTTTGGGAAACAAAATAACATTTCCAGATGATTCTGTATGTGAATTCGTTGAGTCCGTTATAATAGCACCTCCTACATTTCAATGCTAACTGTATATTTAATATTAAGAAAATATCAATATAAGCGTTACGATTTTATGATTATAACATAGCTTGTCCCTGCTTCAAAAAGTATGTAATCGTTCTTCCCTCGTTGCATTACGTTATTTTACAATCTAAAAAAAGTGTTGTCTTACCTATTTATGTTATGCTATAATATTTTTGTTGCGCTTCAAACGCATATTTTATTTGTCTCAGTAGCTCAGCTGGATAGAGCAACGCCCTTCTAAGGCGTCGGTCGGGGGTTCGAATCCCTCCTGGGACGTACCAAAAAGAAGTATTCTATTTCATTATAGAATACTTCTTTTTTTGTGTTTTTATCGGAGTACTGTTCTTTTTTATTATATCCTTCATACATATATGATCAGGATAAAATGCGTTTTTCTCCTTCTAGCGCTTGAATAGGTTTGATATTTTGGGTGAATTCTAATGTTCCCATATAGGTGCCTACTTCATCACGAATAGCAAAATAACGGATATAGATAAATTGATCTTTTAAAGGAATCCAGAAATCTTCGATATCTTTAATCCCTGCTTTGAAATCTCGTAAAAGTTCTTCAACTACATGTACACTTTGCGGAGGATGACAATTTTGCACCGTGCGGCCGATCACTGCTTTGGTTCGTGCAAAGATCCGTTCTTTGCCATGAGAGAAATAACGAACCACATCATTTTCGTCTATAAATGTAAGATCTACAGGTAAATGATTCATCATCAGTTCAAGCTGTTGTACCGAAAGTATACCTGTTGGTAAATGAATATAACCTGAATGTTCTTCTGTAGAAGCTAGAGGTAATGGCTGGCGATCAGGATTCCATTGCAAATCCGATTCTATTAAGCAAAATCCAATCTGATCACTTTCACGAGCGATCGATACCCACTCATCTTCTGTTAATTTGTCCAACGCCATCGGTAATAAAATATGTTCTTCTTTAAAAATCATTTCGCTAACTTCGCGGCTGACTTGCTCTATACAAGCAATCACTTCATCAGCATTGCCTTGATAAGTCGTTAACAACTGTTTGGCTTCTTTAATCGCTCCACGAATCGCATCATCGACACCCCACATTACTTTGGTCGGCCCGAAAATACCGTACTTTTCTAAAAATGGAAAAATTAAATTTTCTTTACGGCTATAATGCTTATCTACATCATACAATAAGCTCAAATCTTCCAGTAATTTAAGACGGTTATGCTCGGCATCTGATTTGCGAAATTGATCTAGATGCAGACTGATAGAGAAATGCAATAACCGTTCTAATTCTGCATTTTCTTTTTTTAATAGATAAACAGGATGTCCGGGTTGTTCTTCTGGTCTGTGAACACGATGAATATCTTGAATCGATCCTTTGAAAATCGCTGCATGTACACTGCATAACCGTTGCACTTCTTCCACAGGAATGCCTTCATCTTCCATTAATGATTGTTCCAAGCTAGAAATTTCTTCGACCGTAATATCACCTACTGCTTCTGTAAATCGGGCTTTCACTTCTTCAGTACTTTTACCTTGATGCAGTTCTTTAATAATTTCTTTCAGCATCTGTTGACGTGTATCCTCTAAGGGGCTCCGATGTTCCCGGTTGTTGATCAGTTCACTCATTATAGTTCAATCCTTCCTTATTGATCATGCTTGGCTATCATTCTGTTTATTGAGAATTATTCTCAAATGAATCGTAACATGTGCCTATATTCAAGGTAGTGATTGTAATCACTATGAGGAGGATGAATAGACATAGAAAAAAACCCATCTTATTGAAGAGAGAAGGGCTTTTTCTTATCTATTGTGTTTGATCTCTAAATTGATAATGTTTGCATATCACTTGGATTGATTAAAATGAACCAATCCATCGATTTTGACAGGTAAGCCGGTACGGATCGATTGGTTAGCCGCGATTCCTGTTAGGATCGAGCGTGCTCCATCCACATGATCGGCTGCGCGGTGAAAAGGATCTTCGACAGGTTCGCCGAATAGATCGTTTAGAAGCACAGGATCGCCTCCACCATGACCGCCTTCTTTTTCTTCCACTTGCACTTCATAGGCTTCAGCGAACATCGGGAACACTTTGATCGTTTTGCGTTTGAGAGCACCTTCGTCTGCTTTTTCTCCGCCTGCATTGACATAAGATTTTTCGACGACTTCCATTTCGATACGTCCTTTGGTTCCGTTAAAAGCAATACGGTATCCTTCCCAGGGCATATACGCATTTAACGAATAGGTTAGCATCGCTTTATTTTTGTAACGCACCACAACACTCATTGTATCTTCAATATTAATTCCATCTCCAAACACACTCTGATCGCGAATATAACCGTCTTCATGTTCGGCATCCAGATACATCGCTTTTAGATTAGGATTGGTATCTAGTGGTAAAGCGAACGGATCATTTTTAGCGACTTCGCTTCCTGTAGAACGTGCATAAAAATTCGTTTCGCCTCGTTCTTCTGCATTTTCACGACCATAAAACAATAAGTCTCCCATCGCAAATACCGTATCCGGCTGTGAACCGATCCAGAAGTTAACCAGATCAAAATGATGGGTCGATTTGTGCACTAATAATCCACCGCTATTGCGCTTGTCTCGATGCCAGCGACGGAAATAGTCTGCTCCATGTTCTGTATTGAGCAACCATTCAAAATGAACAGAAGTGATATCACCAATCGTACCGTCTGCGATTAATTCACGTGCTTTGGTATGATGAGGAGCATAACGATAATTGAATGTCACTCTTACTTTCTGACCGGTGCGTTCAACAGCATCAATAATATCCTGACACTTATGTTCATCTACTGTCATAGGTTTTTCGGTAATTACATCGCATCCCAATTCCAGTGCTTTGATAATATAACGATGATGGGTACGGTCGACACTTGTAACGATCACAACATCTGGACGTTTGTCATGAATCATCTGTTCAAATTGATCTGCGGTATATAGATCTACAGCATGGTAATTGTATTTATTTTGTAGTAATTGATTAGCATGACGGGCGCGAGTGAGATTGATATCACATAGTCCCACTAATTCCGACGTATCTCGATATGTATTTGCTATAGCTCCATAAAAAAATTCAGCCCGTCCACCTGTACCTACTAATACATATTTTTTCAATGTCATGCTATTTTCCCCTCTCATTACTTTATCACTGGTTATAAACAGAGTAGCAAATAAAGCATTATATTTCTCCGCAAATCTTGTTTTATTTCATATATACCGCTTATTTTGTTGTGATATACTCATTTAAAGATAACGCTTACAGATATATGGATAGACTAGGTAAATAAACATGGCACATAAAAACTTATGGATTTTATCGAGCGGGAGGAAGCTAGATATGAATCATGGATATAAGACAGGGTCAAGCTTGACTGATACGCAGACACCGAATGCGCTCACTGTAGAATATGCAGGACGAAGCGATTATTTTACAATGACTCATGAGCATTTTCATCCTCATTATGAAGTGTACATTTTGTTATCAGGTGAGCGGCATTATTTTATACGAGATCAGATCTATCGTGTACAACAAGGAGATCTTGTATTTATCGCCAAAAATGAATTGCATCGTACACTTCCTGCTGAACTGCCTGAACATGAACGGATTGTGATGTACTTTAATGATCATTTTGCTGAACAACATTTTGCCGGACATCGTACATGGATATTATCTTTATTCCAGTCCAAGCAACCTGTTTTTCATTTATCTACACGAGAACAATCTCATCTGAATCCTCTTGTACAACAACTATTGCGTGAGTTAACTGTGCAAGCAACAGGGTATGAATTATGTATGCAGTGTATTGTAACTGAATTACTAATTACTTGTGCCCGTCTGCATCGCGAACAGCCTCAGCTCCCTGCCCCTATCGGAACTGAAGCTCATCAACATATGTCTGAAGTCGCTCGCTATATCAAGTCTCATTATCAGCAAGAGCTCTCTTTACCTTTACTAGCAGATCAATTTCATTTAAGCCCGTCATACCTTAGTCGTATTTTCAAAAAAACAACAGGATTCAGTATCACTGAATATTTGAATACAGTTCGTATACAGGAAGCACAACGATTGTTACGAGAATCTGAGCTTAAAGTTATCGATATCGCAAATATAGTAGGCTTCGGCAACTTTTCGCATTTTGGTAAAATGTTTAAGCATTTATCTCAGGTCAGTCCTCGAGAATACCGGGCTTCTGCCAAACATATAGGTATAAATAGATAAACATGCAGTGTATGAGATGAGCTACCTTTTGCATATGCGATTTTTGAACATACAATAAGTGGTGACTACATAGACTGATGTTGTAACCACTCTTTTTTGAGCAATGCATATTGAAAAGTATTCTCATATTTAGGAGTGCCGTCTTCATACGTGGTCATAGATACAAATTCTACAAAACAACCTTCTTGACGCATTTTGAATCGTTCACATAATTTCTGTGATCTGTAATTATCATCTTCAACATAAGCATATAATCTTCTCGCTTGCATCTGTGTAAATAGGTATTGAAACAACGCCTGCACACTTTCACTGGCATACCCTTTGCCTTCAAACCGAGCATTGAAGTTCCAACCGACACAATACGTATCCGGTTCTTCTTTTAACGCAAATAATTCTCCGATCAACTCATTTGTGTCTTTGAGACAGACAGCGATATACGAATCATCTTTGCTTCTTTTTTGAATTTTTAATTGAGCTTCTTGTAATGTATTGATTTTATCATCGAGAAAACAATTTACCCGCGGCTGTCTTAAATATTCTAAAAGTCCTTGCGCATCTGCTTCGATAAAATGTCTCAATCGTAATCGCTGTGTTTCTATATTTTGCATCATTGGTCTCCTATTGTTTTTCTTTTTGATTTGAGTCTATGTATACCATATCGTAATGAAATGCTATGTTCAAATGAAGCATAAGATAGATTGAAATGATCACTTATTAGAATCACATGGCTATAAGTTGAAATCAAAAAGTTAACATCAAAAAAGCTAGCTTCAAAAAGCCGTAAACCAAACAAAATAAAAAGACTTCGATCTCCACCGATATATCATCTAAGTGTGAGTATAGAAGTCTTTTTATTGTACATGTATTTATGAAACAGGTAAAAATCCTCGTAGCGCAAGAGATACTGTACCATCTTCTTGTTCCAACACTACCCAATTTACAGCGATAGCCTCTTTTAATTGCTCAATTTGGTCAGCAGTCAATGTAATCTCATCCAAGCGACCTTCGCCTTCTGTATAATCATCTTCTTCTTCAAGCAAAAAGCGATAATCCAACCACATTTTCAGTCCTTGAATCGTATTAAATGTGATTCGGTATCCTTCTTTTACTGCTTGTACCAGAGGTTCATTATGCTCTATTGCATAAGTAAACCATTCTTGAAAATCAGTCTGTGATGATGTGATCTGCTCTAATGGAGCGATATCCTGGCGTTCCAAAGCATCGATCAATTGCTCTTGCGTTATTCCATCACGACGTAGACGCTCTAAAATCAATGCGGTACGCTGCGATACTTTCACTTGTTCACTCATACAGATTCCTCCAAAATTAGGGTTAGATGAATAAGTCTTTAATGCTCGTCTCTTCGTACAACTTTCATGTTGGCGAGTACCAGTGCACCTAGTAATACAGCAATCGAGATCGACCACAATAATGTATTGGATGCGTTGGTGTAGTCGATAATGATCAGACGAATAATCGCAGTAATCCCAATATAAATAAAGTAGCGTAACGGGAAATGAAATCCACTTTTAAAATACTGGATAATCAGTGCAATAAATTCGAAATACAAAAAGAATACTAAAAGCTGTTCTGTAAATTCATAATCTGTTTTACCCACATCTGAATCAATAAACATAAAGCTAAAAATATACCATGTTTCTTTAAGAAGAAAAAACGTTAGTGTAAAACCTACTAAAACAAGTGTAGTATTCAATATTCCTTGTAAAATAGCAGGTATTTTATAAATATGACTCATCCACGATTTCAAGGTGATCCTCCTCTATTCTATAACGATCTACGATCTTTTATTTGTATATATTCGTCTATCCATAGATTATACAATCGGAATTGAGAACCCGCAATGAGACTATTCAAAGCTTTACATTCATATTTACATTTTACTTTTTATACCAAAAATGTTTTAAAATAAATATATTGATTAATTTAGTAAATTAAATTATTATAGTTCTGCAAGACCACTTTATATTAGAGGAGTGATTTTCGTATGTCTCAACGCGAAGTACACATTTCTGTAATTAATGTAACTGACAGCGAATTGGTTTTGGAAAGTAAAACGAATTTAGCTCATGGAGAATGGGTGGTTTCTCCGACCAATGTAACAAACAATGCTAAGCCTGTTAATTTTGAAGCAGATTCTGATGGATTCGCAACAGGGGTAGAAGGAACAATTTATTACAAGTTACCTCAAGGAGAAATTACGTTGTACTTTGATGATCCATACGTGGGTTCAGACGGATTTTCTGCACAAAGTAGTTCACCTGCTTATATGGTTCAGGTGATTGGTGGTAGTGGGAATGTATGTAATGTGACTTATCTAGTTAGTAACACATAAGTGAAATCTATCGTTAAGTGATTGTATGCTTACTGTTTTTATTTATGGTTATTGAATATAGAAAGAAGTCTCCCCATTGGTATAATGAGAAGACTTCTTTTTTTACGTCTCAGGAGGGATTGAATCAAGTTACATTCTTGAATTTTTCTATTAATACTTTGAGTTCGTCAGGGCTTAGTATCTCCTCTTTTCTCCTATGTATCATTCGATGACAATTGGCACAAAGAGGAACTAAATCTGTCTCAGGGTTCACTTCAGTTGCTTCTTCTAATGTACTTAATGGTTTAATATGATGTACTTCAATAAAATCCTTACCACGTTCTCCATATACTGCTTCAAAATTGAATCCACAAGTATAACAGCTTAAACCATGCTTTTTAACTGCTAGTAATCTATTTTTAGAATCTCTCTCATAACGTTTACCATAATAATATTTTACTTGTCCTTCAATCCTATGACCTTCTTCTTCTAACTCAGCTTTTAGATCTGAATTAATATTGTTTATTAATTCTTCATCAGTTAATAATATTAGTAATCGAACTGCTTCTGTAAAAGATTCATCTTGCTTTTTTAAAATATTTAAGACTTCATTTAATTCCTTACCTTCAAAAATGCCTTTGTAATCAGCCTTCATTCCTAAATAATGAAGAATATTCATCGACTGTAACCCTTTACTTTTATCTTTATCTAAGCCAAGTACTTTCTCATCTAATTCTCTATGTGTTAAACCATTAGCAAGATGCTCGTAAATAACCTTTGCTTTAATTTCATCTTGATAATTATCATATTCTCTTTTACGACCACTTGGCTGTAAAATAGGTAAGATAATTTCTTCTATCTCGTAACCAAATTCTTTTAATCTCATTTTTGCTGTATCTATTTCTTCTTGAGTAAATAAGTCTTTAAATTTAGGATTTAACATCACTGCTTCAGCGGATAAATCTAATCGATTAATTTCCCATAGTTTTTCAAATCCTGAAGAAACTTTGTGTATTAGTTTTTTTGCAACTGCGTATCCTCCTTCATTTGCTAACATTTGATTAAAAATATGAGGATTATATCCAATGCTACTAGCGATTTTTGCTGCTTTTAAAAGTTCATTATGTAATTCATTTTGAAGTTTTTGTTTATCCATTTTATACTCCTTACTAATTTTAAATATAAAAAAAGGGATTCTGCATCAGTGACCAACGCCCTGAACAAATCCCTAATTTCTTCTAAACTCAATTGTATCAATCCGTTTGTAATTAATAAAATACGTCCCAGGAGGGATTCGAACCCCCGACCGACGCCTTAGAAGGGCGTTGCTCTATCCAGCTGAGCTACTGAGACAAATAGGTTATGTATGTAATACAACATTATTGATTATACTCTATTATGTATTTAATTTCAAAAAAAATTATTATATACTTAGAATTACCTGTTTTTTTTATGAAATACGTGGTACTTTATATTCAATTATAAGTTTCAATTGGAAAAAAGTGGATTAATATACCTATATCGAATCTCCCACGCATACATACTTTTCCTACTTGCAAACGCTCCCACTTATTTTTTCAAACATACTCATGTCGGTTCCATTTTCCTATAGTATCTATCAGCAATTGAAATGGAGGTATTCCCTATGGCTACACCCATCTCCGAAAAGGAACTGGGCTTACTTATTAACCGAATGAACTTGGATTCATCGTCTGCTTCTGTAGATCGTAAGTCTGGTGCATCGGATTCTTTTCATGGTAATGGATGGATTCAGGTGGAGAATCATCAGATTATCGTCACTTCACCAGATGAAGGTAAAAAGCCGGCCACTATTTGTGCAGTCTCCCCCTTAACATTATTGATCAACGGGATTCCTTTAAATGGAGCAACAGAAGTTACCGAAGACGATATTATTACATGGGATATTAAATACCCACCGTTATTTGAAATTAAAGTGTCTCGCGATCAAATGGAAGCTTCATTCATTCTATATTCGCGTGAAAAATATACATGGGAACTGCAAGATTTGCCTGCTTCTGATCGTGCTTTTATTAAAGTTGCACCGAACAAAGATGTTGTAATTGATGTGGTGCAATTCAATCATATTATCAATACACTTGAGAAGCTAGGGATTCGCAAACATGTGGATACCGCTGCTATTATGGAAGAATTGGAACATCCTACTCACCAACCTGTGGTGGTAGCTCGTGGCAAAGCGTCAACACCAGGCATCGATGCAAGATTAGAGTTATTTTTTCCTGAACAAGTTGAAACGATCTTCCATGAAATTGGTGGTGTGATCGATTATCGCAGTCATCGCCGTATCCCTTCTGTTCATGAAGGTGATGTGATTGCTGTCAAACATGCATTGGTCGACGGAATTCCAGGCTATAACGTATATGGAGATATGCTTCCTCCTACACCTGCTCAAGATATTATAGTGGTCGCTAAAGAATCAACGGAAATGAATGACAAAGGTGAAATTATTGCTCTTACTCCGGGCAGACCACGCTTAACGGGCAAAAAAGTACATCAATTCGATATTTCTAATGCTTTTATCGTGGAAGGCAATGTAGATCTTAGTACAGGTAATATCGTCTTTTCAGGTGATGTGATTATTCATGGTCATGTCACCGATCATATGATTATTGAATCGCTTGGCAATGTCTATGTTCATGGAAATGTGTATAATTCTACAATCACAGCGACAGGAAGTATTCTAGTTAAAGGAAATGTGATTAGTGGTCAGTTGTATTCAGGGTATTTCGGAGTGATGTTCAATCGAATGTATATGGTCTCCAAGCAACTCAAGCAAGAGATGGAGCGCTTAGAGATTGCTGCTCAATTGCTGACTAATGAAATACGTGCACGCAAACAAACGGTACGGTATGGACAGGTTATTATGTTGTTGTTAGAAAGCAAATTTAAGATTATTCCTGATCTCGCACGTGATCTATTACAAGTATTTGCAAGTATCCAACAAGTGCAGACCGAACAAAATGAACAGTTATTGCTATTACTTCGACAGATCATTCAATCCGCTCAAGTAGCAGATATTTTCTGCGAACAGACTTTGGGACGAATGAGATTATTGTTAGAACAGCTTCATTCCAATGTAGCCAGTATGCAAGAGACCAAAGTCAGTATCGAAATGGCTCAATGTCAGAATGCTATTATCAAATCAAATGGCGATATCGTAGTTACACAAGCAGGTGTGATCCAAAGTGAATTGTATTCTGCGGGCAGTATCGCTTTTTTAGATGAACATTCCGTATGTCGTGGTTCTCAACTGGAAGCTATGGATCGAATCGTTGCTCAAAATGTAGGTAGTAGTAGCAATGCACACTGCGTACTCAAAGCACGTACTCATGTGTATGTAAACAACATGCATAACGGTTGCATTATGATTGATAGTTATAAATTAAACGTCTGGGAAAAAGTCGAAAAACAGTTATTCAATATGGAGTACATGTTAAATCAACAACAAGTACCTCAACAAACCAGCGTTTCTTCTTCATAAACTTATACTCTTTTACCAATAGAATCGATAAAAAAACAAAACCGGTGATGGATATATTCCATTCCGGTTTTGTTTATCGTTGCATAGCTGTAGATAATGTACGATACGATTGAGGTACACGTTCCAACAAATGTGATCCATACATAGAGTCAAACGGCTGATCTTTCATATGAATATAACCAATATAACAACCACATGTTTTCATTTGACACGGACGATCTTGCGATAACTTTTCCAAAGAATGACGATAAAGATGTCCAATCACACGCTTATCTTGATAACAACGCTTTACAATCCCTGAGCCTTGCACATAAAAAACATGCTCCCCTGCCTGACAAGCTTGTCCGAGACTATCATAATCTTGCAGATTGTATCTAAAATAAGGATCGATCTCGCTCAATTCTTTTACTTCTGCTTCGCTATAATAATGCGGACGATCTTTGAATGCATTGACCCAGACATAGACATCTTCAGGCAATCGAGCACGCAAACGATGAATCGCTGGAAAAGCTTCCCGTAATCCGACTGTACCTGCACTAAATATTATGCCTTGTTGATACAATATCATCGCTTGAGCAACAAATCGATCTTCACGTACTTGTTCTGGATGATACGTTGCCCAAAACGATACTTTGGTTGGATTCAGTTGAGCTGTCCAATCTAATTTCACAGACAGATTGGTCTGCACAGCCACTTTGTTCACATGACTCATATGAGACAATTCAATCATCGCTTCCCGGTACCATGAATGTACAAGAGCTTCCCCATAAGGATTGAAAAAGATAGAAAGCTGATGACCATAATGCTGTTGTTCACGTACCCACTCCATAAAGCGTGACAATTGTTCACGATCTTGCATCAATGTCTCTTTGCTATCGACTGTTTTGCTAAACGGACAATAGGGACAACTATAATTGCACGAAGATAATTTGCCCCGATAATAAATAGTTGCCTGCATACTCATGAGCCTACATATCCTTCCATCAATGCATACACATCGTCTGAAATAAACCAATCTCCAATACCATCTGAATAAGCTAACCCTTCGGTGGTTAGTTGTAGCACTTGAGATTGTTGCTCGTCTTCTACAAGTTCAGCCATCCCTGTCCAGATCAAATTCTGTAATTCTGGAAAATGAGTAAGTGGTGATTGACCAAACCGTTCTACATAATCAGCTATCGTTAATCCTTCGCGATGTAAAATAGCTTTGAGAATAAAACGTCGCTGGCGTTCTTCTTGATTCAGCACAAATCCATAATTCGCCTGATCATGACGTTCAGCGGCTACATAGTCTTCGATAATACTACGTGTTGTAGCGGCGCTCACTCCATAATGAGAAGCATAATGCACCTCTCTAGTATAGGAACGTGCTCCACATCCAAGTCCAGCCATCCCTTCTTCCTGACAGCTATACGGCAACAGTTGCTTAGAGGAAGATAACGGCTTAGCAAAACGTCGCATCGAGTACTGTGTATATCCAGCAGCTTCTAGACGGGTACGAGCAGCATGATACAGCTCTAGACGAATATCTTGCTCTAATCCGGTATGCCCTGGCTTCAATATGGTATTTTCTCGAATATATAATGGATAAATAAATATTTCACCTGGATTATACGATAATGCTTGGTCTACCGAATATAACCATGTCTCTACCGTCTGTTCAGGCAATCCATAGATCAGATCTACATTCAGTAAAGGAAAATCATAATCCACTAACATCCGCAACGCTTCGCGTACTAACTCTGGTTTTTGCGGACGATAGATTGCTTTACTTTCCGATTCGACAAAGCTCTGAATCCCCATACTCACTCGGTCAGTTCCGCGACGCTTCAAAATATCCAACCGTTCAGGTGTTACCGTATCTGGCGATGTTTCTACAGAAATCGAAGCATGTGTAGGATCAAGCCCCATAAGATGTTCGGCGATATCAAACAATCGATTCAATTGATCTGGCTGTAATAAAGTAGGCGTCCCTCCACCAATCGCAAATCGTGAAAAAGGTCGTCTGGCTACAAGTGGTGCCCATTGCTTGGCTTGACGCTCCAGCGCATCCACATACTGCTGATGTACATCAACCCGCTTATCTGGCAACGTAAATAAATTACAAAATCCACAGCGGGCTCCGCAAAATGGAATATGCATATAAAGAAAATAACTTTCCAGTTGCTCTTGCTCCCATAATTGTTGCAACGAATACGGTGGACTGAGTTCACGATACGCTGTCTTATGTGGATAAGAGTAAAGATATGAACGATAAGGAGCACTCTTCATCTGTTGTTCCCATTCCTGCAACTGAGGTGTCCATTCTGATGGTGGAATCGCATGGAGCGGTAACTGTAATGATTCCGAATTCATACTACAACACTCCTTTTTTATCAATAACCGCTTAACTTGAACAGCTTCATGTTTTGTTTTATTTACATGATTTTATACTTTTTATACAATGCACAGCTTATATCATATACATTTTCTATAATATAAATTCACGATAAGGCACATTCCAGACTACTTCATGTGCTAACCGGTGACCTTCGTATCCATCTTCCCCATAAGCGGTTCCATGATCGGAAAATACCAGACATAAGGTGGGGCGCTTCCGCTTGCGAAAAGCCTCAAATAATCGTCCTACTTCTCTATCAACATAACGCAAAGCCGCTCGCTGAGTCTCTATCGAGTCTTTACGAATATGATTAGGAATAAAATAATGATTCGGTCCATGAATAGCAGATACATTGAGAAATAAAAATAAACGTTGCTCTAGATCAGCTCCGTCTAACAATTGCAACGCGTGATTCACTTGATGTTCGGTAGAGCGTGGATTGGTCACGCCAAATGTCATTCGCCAATAACTCTCCTGGAAATAAGCAGGTAACACTTTTGCCAGTTTATTCTTTTTCGTAAAAAAGATTACACCACCGATACAGATCGTACGGTATTCTTCTTGCGCCAATCCAGATACGATATCAGGCGCATCAAATAGCCAGGTGTACGGATGAGTGCGAAATCCGCTGTGTTTTCCATGAAATAATCGAATATGTGAAGCTTTATCCGTATTAGCAGGCGTCGGTAGAAATCCACCGAAAAAAGCATGATGCGCAGCATACGTAAAACTGCCCGGACTATGACGCTTCTCCCATCCTCCTGTTGCACATAAATGAGTACAGTTCTCTTCTTCTAACTTGGCTACATCATATCGCAACGTATCCAGTGTAATCATCAAAATGTCATGTGTACCGACAATTTCATTCATATTAAGCATAACGATAATCCTTTCATTGTCACTCATGCTCTAACCATTGTTGTAACTCCCATGCATAAGTGCCTAACCCGCGATGCTCTACATCATACAGCAAATCACCAAATGGGTTCATATCTATAATATAAGGCTGTCCACCGTGACTCGGAACGAGCACATCAATTCCTGTACAAAATGAATAAGGAAACGTACGTAGCCCAGCCATCGCTGTCTGTTCAATAGCATGTATTTGGTCTGCTGACAAATGAGATTGAGACACTACCAACCGATCATTACGCAAATGTAAATTTGTAATCGGAGTATGACTTAATCGCATAACCCCATGCCCTGCTTCATGTCGGCACACCAACTGGCGTACATCATAAGCTTTATTTTGCCAGCTGGCTTTGCTGATCCATCGTTCGGCATGCATACCTTCTTGCCCTACCCAATCGATAATCTGCGCTATAGTCTTAGAGTCTGTATAACGACGTAATTTGCCAGAGTTATAATAATAAGACTCGTTGCCACTGTTATCTATTCCGATTGTAGTGGTCGCAATCTCTGCACCGGTACGGGGATTGTATTGATAAGCGATCACACCCGAAGCCGCAGATCCACAAAATAATTTGATAAATACGCGATGAATTCGGTGTTGCTTCATACTTTGCCGAAGTTGTTCATAACCAGTATGCTTCCCTAGCAGATCAGGTACAAGTGGAGGTACAGCTACACCTGCTGTATGTAGCCACTGATGACAGCGCCTTTTATCGAACATGATAGCAATATCAGCAGGATCATTCATCCATTTTGCGTGTGGTAATAACAATGATACTTCACGCTGAAGCCACGATAACAATCGGCAATACCCGCGAAACCACTGAGCAGGATACCAGATACGTCCATGTTGAGGTTGCAATCGACGTGCTGCTGTTGCTGAGATTGAAGCGCCTACTGTATAAGCATTTAACGGCACCAACGCATCATCTATATCGCCTTCTGCATCTACTGCCCCTAATGCAATCAATTCACGTTCAACCGCAAAATGATCACCAGGTGCATCCAGACGCAATAATAATGAAGATTGAGATAACGAAGATGACTCTACACCAGAGGATGTTGAATATCCATCAATACCGATTTTGGGTTCACTCACACGAATAGGATGCTGATGATGAGTCTGCCTTTGAAATACAGCTTGTAACAGATCATCTAGCGATTCTCCTGCACGAATACTATGCAACAGACGAATATAAGGAACGACCAATGCAGAAGACAGATCATATTGTTCTCTTGCTTGTTGCCAGCCTGCTGTCCGCTTGTTATTAGGATTACCAAACAAAATACAAGCAGATGCAGAAGCCAGCCATTGCTGATAAGAAGTCGATGTAGATCTATTCATATCAAATTCATTACTCCGTAAGTGCAGGATAACGCCATTCGTACTCGCCATCTTCATCTACTTCTTGTTGGTCACCTGTATCAACAGACAAGCCTGTATCTTTCCAGCGCTTGATCATCTTGTCAGACATATAATGATAATTTAAATTCAAATGTTTAAGCTTTTTGACCGCATCACTATTGATAAGTGCTTCTGCACCTTTGTCAGATAGTGTTCCATTCGATAAGTCGAGTGTATCTAGTTGCTCAAGTACAGGCGCATTTGCCGCTGCGATAGCGATTTCATCTTGAATTTCACTATCAGTTAGACCTAGATATTTTAATTTAGGAAAAGGATTCTGATTCAAAAATGGCAAAATATCTTCTATAGAACCATCAAATCCATAATCTTCTACTCCTAGATATAAAGTAAGTGTTGTTAATTCAGGTAAATGCGCGTTATAAATCTCATTCAAAACGGATTTGGGCAATCCTCCGCAAATAATAGTTAATGTATGTAATTTATCATGGTGTAAAGGTTCTAACGATAAGTCTGTACTTCCTTGAATCGTAAACGATTCGATCTGTGGATAAGCAGCAAGTACAGGCCCTAGATTGGTTTGATTGATCCACGAAACTTCACATTCTTCTGAAGACATCTCGCCAATATAAAGGCTTTTTAAATTCGGCAATATCGGGCTTGCTTCAATCAGAGCTGGAATAGCATCATCCATCGTATCTTCATAAGCTGCGCCCCAATCCCCTATAATCAAGCTGGTAATGGCTTTGCAAGCTTCTACATCAGCAACGAGTTCTGTGATCAAATCTTTTAGCTTGACCCCATTTTCATTCTGATCATAATCAACCGATAATTTCACTTCCATTATTAAACCCTCCTTCAATTCTATTTGTTATATTTTACAATAGAAATCTCTCGATAATCAAAAAAAGAATGCTTATTGACATAAAAACAGCTTAACCTCTATTGTTCAGGTTAAGCTGCTTCTACTTTAAGAATTAAGATTCAATTGATCGACTAATTTACGTAACGCTTCTCCACGATGACTAATCGCTTGTTTTTCTTCGATCGTAATATCTGCCATCGTTTTGTCGTGAGTCGGCAAATAAAATAATGGATCATACCCAAAGCCAGCGTTGCCAGAAGGTTGAGATGTAATCCAACCATCTACTGATCCTTCTGTTGTTACTGCTAAGCCTGTAGCAGGATCATACAATACCAGACAACATACAAACTGTGCTGTACTGAGCAATGTCTGATCGGTATCTTCACCCATTTGTAAACGTTCAAGTGCATCTAGCAATTTGGCATTGTTATCAGCATCTGTAGCCGATTCGCCTGCATATCTTGCCGAATACACTCCAGGTTCTCCATCTAAACGATCCACACATAGACCTGAATCGTCAGCAAGTACAGGAACACCTAAAGCATCTCCAACAGTTTTGGCTTTTTTGAGTGCATTTTCAGCAAATGTGGCTCCATCTTCTACCACTTCAGGCAGATCAGGATAATCAAACATGCTGCGCACTTCTTTGCCGAAAGGAGCTAGGGCATGAGCAAACTCTCTAACTTTCCCTTTATTCTGAGTAGCAACAACGACAATAGAGCTACTCATCAGATTCATACTTGTGTACCTGCTTGACCGGAACCAATTTTCAAAGCGATCGGGCCAAGAATTTCTTTTTGCATCGCAATCATTTTCTCAATACCTTCGCTACCCAGTACTAGCAATTGATCTAGCTCTTCACGAGAAAATGGACGTTCTTCCCCTGTGCCTTGAAGTTCTACAAATTGTCCTGCGCCTGTCATTACCACGTTCATATCTACTTTGGCTTTGGAATCTTCTTCATAGTTCAAATCAAGTAAAGCACGATCTCCGACTACACCCACACTGACAGAAGCTAAATAATCTGTAATAGGGAATTTAGTCAGTTTATTTTGAGTCGATAATTTGTTCATAGCGATTGCTAACGCAACAAAAGAACCGGTGATCGATGTCGTACGTGTGCCACCGTCCGCTTGAATTACGTCACAGTCGACTGTAATCGTACGTTCTCCTAATGCTTGTAGGTCAATAACTGAACGAAGTGCACGTCCAATCAGACGTTGAATTTCCATCGTACGTCCGCCCAATTTACCTTTTGCTGCTTCACGCTGGTTACGGGTATGTGTAGCACGAGGTAGCATCGAATACTCTGCTGTTACCCAGCCTTTACCCTGACCTTTCATAAAGTGCGGTACACGTTCTTCTACAGAAGCAGTACATAATACTTTGGTATCGCCTACTTCAATATAGACAGAACCTTCTGCATATTTGTTCACGTTCGGTGTTATTGTTAACGGGCGTAATTCATTCGGTTGTCGTCCGTCTGTTCTCATAAATGGTTGCCTCCTGCGTCATATTCACCTTCTTATTCTAACAAACCTAACTTGTAAAAGCATCCTTATCTGACGATTGATTATGATGCTACAGCGGATATGTGAGTTTTTCATAAAAAATCGGTTAATACTGTATAACGTTATTTATGAAAGAGGTGGCTATCTATGGAATCCCAACCAAGCAAAGTTCCTTATAATCTAAGCAGTCTAAATGTAGAACAAGCGACAAGAGAATGGTTGCTCAAACGTGGGGTTACGATTTTGGAAATAGCAGACATTGTAATGTTTCTTCAAAAAAGTTACTATCCTTCGCTTACGATAGAAGAGTGTGTAGAAAGTGTCGAAAAAGTACTATTAAAGCGTGAAGTGCAAAATGCTGTTCTGACCGGTATTCAATTAGATATTCTGGCAGAAGAAGGTAAATTGATCTCTCCATTACAAGAAATGATCGAAAACGATGAAGGATTGTATGGTGTCGATGAAATTTTGGCATTTGCGATTGTGAATGTATATGGAAGTATCGGCTTTACCAATTATGGATATGTCGATAAATTAAAACCCGGTGTGTTGGGACGATTAAATGATAAAAGTATCGGGCCCATTCATACGTTTTTTGACGATATTGTAGGTGCGATTGCAGCGGCAGCAAGTAGTCGTATTGCTCATGGCAAATATAAAGAACAAGACCCTACAGCAGATACAAGCAATACCCCATTACCTGAAGATGATGAAAGCGAACCATCTGTCTAGTCTGCTCAAATCAATCCCAACAAAAAAACTCTGACTCTGTATAGATACTTTATACAGGGATCAGAGTTTTTGATTAGCACATATATGATCGTTATCCAACAGGTAATAGTAGATTAATTTTTTTAAAATCCTTTGGGATGAAATAAAGAAGATGGTTCTTCTTTTGATTCGGGTTGAACATTGGAAGAAGATTGGTGACCTACTTTGATATCAGGGCTGACCCACCAGTGCTTGCGTTCACGTCGTCTTCTACTTTCACCAGACATAAACTGTAGTACGAATAACCAGATTAAGCATAATCCTGTAAATACATAAAACAAGTGAATCGATAAAATGCCAGAATCATTACGGGTCAATAATCCAGACAGCAATAACAACTCTAATACAGGGTACAATAAGACTGAAATAAAACGAGGTGACGGTTGATGATGTCTTTTCCATACCCAGATAGCAGGAATAACATATGCTAGTGTGATATAGAAAGCAATTAATGCACAGCCATTAGCCAAACGTCCTGAAGCTGTGGTAAATGGAATAATAGCAGCCGACCATCCTTGATGAACAATAATATTAATCATACTGGTGATCCCTTGAACAATACCAACACTAAGTCCCATAAAGACTAGGATATTACGACCACGGTACCAGACAGAACGGTACTTTTCTTGTATCATAGACATATTACTAAATATTCCGATAACTGCACCAATCAGCAATAATAAATAAGCAAGGAATCGCAATCCTTCGACTGCGATATCCAATAAAGTTCCATTTGTGCTAAACATATGATAAGCCCCTTTCGCATTTCGGGGTGTTGATTATTATGTATTGTAAAAGAATTAGCTTAATATTGGATGAAAATGGACTTAAACAGAGTTAAAACTAATGACGATAGGTTGCGGAGGTTGATATGATGTCACAAGAAGTCAGTCGAGTACACAAAATTCCTTTTCGTAAAATATGTGGATTATTGCATATTAGACAAAAAATTGTGAATGTTTATCCTGATTATGCGAATAAAATGGTTGTTGTTGAAACAGAGCGAAATGCTCGTAATACCGAAACCGTTATCGAATACAAAAATAGCTATTTGGATATTCGTAAAATGTCAGCTTCCGAATATAACCAGATGCCTCATGAACCTAATGTGACTGATAAGCTCAAAGCGTTATTGGATGAAAATGAACGTGATGTATTGCTTCGCAGTCTACAACATACGATTCATCAAGCAGAACGACAATTAGAACAAGTGCAATCTGCCAAAAATAAAGCCACTACAGAAGACACATTACAGATCGCTCGCCGGGCAATTGCCAAATTAACCGGTGATCTGAATGAATGATAGTATCACTTTTTATTAATATGTAAATATTTCAGTATTATCATAGTCTTTTTCAAATGATAATGAAAAGAAGCAGGATATAGAGGTGGTTGCTACCCTCTATATCCTGCTTCTTTATATTGGTATTCTTTAATTATTACTGTAACCTATTTGTGCTAATCAGACTGCATAGATCCAAATGCCATCTTGTTGATATTTATGTGCAATCCCGCGGCGAATAAGTTCTTCCAGATGCGCCAACGTCTCGGACATCGCAAATCTTAGTTGATGTAGCGTAAGCTTGCTATTGAATATAGACATACATACATCGTATCCGTTAGCAGGTTGAGTACGGATTCGTTCTGTCATCGCATCCAATCGTTGTTCATGATGATCTAATAATTTGACAGTACGTTCTCTAAATCCGTTAAAAGGACGACGATGCCCCGGATATGCCCACTCTACGTCATATTGACCAAGCACACGTAATCCTTCTACATAAGACTTTAATGGTTCAGGATCACTATTCGGAATCAGACTAATATTAGGTGATATCTGAGGTAAGACTGCATCACCACAGATGATCGCTTTCCAATCGGCTTGATAAAAAGATATATGCCCTGCTGCATGACCCGATGTCTGGATCGGTAACCATGGATATCCCGCAATCAGAAATGGTTGCTCTGGTGTAATTATAGATACTTCTGGTTGTGGTAATACCTGCGTGACAAAGCTTTGCAAATGTTCAGGAAGTTCATTGGTAATCTCTGAAGGCATACCATGAATCTTATAAAACGTAATCAAATCTTGAGCTGCGGTATTACCTTCTCCCCATGCTAATCGAGCTTCAGCCAGTGAACGTGCCGACATATACACAGGTGCATGACTTTGTGCTTGTAACCAACCAGCTAATCCATAATGATCAGGATGATGATGCGTCAAAATAATGGATTCCAATTGATCTACATGTAATTCCAACGTATTCAGTACGGTGTGCCATGCAGCTTCATTTTCTGCACTACGAGGCCCTGGATCAATTACACTCCATGTATGATCGCCAACAATAATATAACTGTTGACCCAGCGTAGTGGATAAGACATCGCTATTTTCACCTGAATAATACCATGTTCAAAATGAGTGATTTCTGGTAATTCCATAATGTATGTATCCTCCGTCAGTCTGTCTATATGTATATTATAAACGATCCAAACACAAAAAACTCTTCTGATTGCACCTCTATAGCATAAGGTGTTCAGAAGAGCTTGTTTTTGATTCGGTCATTCATTGCTCAATAACTTTCTTCCCACGGGTTGAACATTTCGTGTTTGAAGTAAGTGCTGTCTGCTGCTTTTTCGTTCCAGTCCCACAATTTTTGGCTAGCTTTTTCGATCTCTTCATTTTTGATTTGACGAATTTCATCTAAAATAGTGAAAGATTTGCCTGCTTCTTTTTGGTGTTCCCAGATAACGAACATAATGCTATCTAAATTATCGCCATAACCCACAACGTTGACTTGGTTAGCATGGTCATTCAATCCTACATTTAGAAAATCATTAGTTACGATATATTTATCATTAGCAACGTGGTAAATAGCTGCCCATTGTTCCATTTCATTTGCATTGTTTTTAATTTCGCTACTTTCTACGAATCGGAACCATCCACCAGAAGTTGCTTTTGCTTTTTCCATAATTTTTACGTTAGATAATTTAGTATAATTCATAGGTTGAATCCCCCTTAGATTTTAGGTAATGTTTGCGTTTTTCATGCGACTTTGTGCCTGTTATATAGTTTATCGGTAAATTTTGCATAATATTTATAGCACTTTCCTCTCATTCGTTCTTTTTCGACATTTTTATATTCCTATACATAGGTATGAGAGTAGGAATAGTATGCCTATAGAACCATAAAACAGTAGGAAGACATAGTACTTATTACTCAATAGTAACTTTTATAAAAGGAGTGAATTCATTAGTAGAAGTAAATGATGAAGGATATTGATAGATGTACAATAATGCTATATTCTTTCGCTTGATTGCAATTGAGTGATATATAGACTGCGGTATACATATTTTAACCACAGCTTATCAAACAAATCGTAAAAGTAATATTTATTTATCAATATTGGTAAATGTATGACATATATTATTGAATTTTGTTCTACTTATATATACGTACAAACTGCACAAAACGATTAGTATTTTATAAAAAAATATTCCATTTTTCCCACCTTTTTAGCCTATTATTTGAACAAAGTATGACAAAAAAGCTTTTACCCTTGTAAGTGGATAAAAGCTTTTTGAGATCGATGGATTAAACATCCTATATTGATATTGATTGGGTATTAAAAGCCACCGCCGGTTGCAAAAATATAAATAATTAAAAATACATTTAAAGCTACGATCACCACAGTAGCGATCCATGCCAAAATTTTGACCCATGCTGGATTGACAAATGAGCCCATTTTGGCACGATCACTGGTAAACCGAACCAGTGGAATAATTGCAAATGGTAATTGTAGACTCAGTACCACCTGACTCCACAATAATAACTCTCCTGTTCCTTTTGCTCCTGCAATCCATGTCACGATAAAAGCAGGAATAACAGCTAATAATCGAGTGATAATACGGCGTAACACAGGTGAAATACGTAAATTGATAAATCCTTCCATGACAATCTGTCCTGCTAGTGTACCTGTAATTGTCGAATTCTGTCCTGAAGCCAGCAAAGCTACTGCAAATAATGTACTGGCAATTCCTACGCCTAATGTCGGACTTAGCAAAGCATAAGCATCTTCAATCCCGCTAACATTTAACCCTGTACCAAAAAAAGCAGAAGCTCCTAAGATTAAAATCGCCGAGTTGATTAGAAAAGCGACAGATAATGAAAGAATAGAATCAATATTCGCAAATTTTACTGCTTCTTTGCGACCTTCTTCTGTGCGCTTGTATTGACGTGTCTGTACGATCGATGAATGTAGATATAGATTATGCGGCATTACTGTCGCTCCCAAAATCCCTAATGCTACAAATAACATCGCTGGATTGGTCACAATCTCAAACTTCGGTACATATCCGCCTAACAAAGCTGATACTTCTGGCTTGGAGATAATCACTTCAAATACAAAGATACAAAAAATCGTCGCCATCAATACGATAATAATAGATTCAATAATCCGAAATCCTTTTTTCTGTAATAACAATAGAAGTAATACATCAAAAGTGGTAATCACAATACCCCATAGTAACGGTATCCCGAATAACAAATTCAGTGCAATCGCTGATCCGATTACTTCTGCTAGATCAGTAGCAATAATCGCAAGTTCAGTCAGTATCCAGAGAAAAACGGCTGTTCTTTTGTTCGTTGTATCACGAGTCGCCTGAGCCAAATCTCGCCCTGTCACAATTCCTAGTTTGGCAGATAGACTTTGTAATAACATAGCGATCAAGTTAGAAATCAGTACAACTGATAACAAGGTGTATCCGAATCGTGCTCCTCCTGCTATCGAAGTTGCCCAGTTCCCCGGGTCCATATATCCAACAGCAACCAATGCTCCCGGACCGGAAAAAGCGAAAAATTTACGCCAGAATCCAGCATTTTCAGGAATCTTAACGGTATTGTTCACTTCTTCCATACTGATACTTGAACTGGAGTGTAACCAGTTTGATTTTTTGACATCTATATTTGTATTTAATTCTGTGTTGGAATCCATTCTTCGTGTCTCATCCTTTCTCTACAGTAAGCCTATCCAATGGCTTATTTTATCTAGAATACCAATACATTCTATGTGTCTGTATAGTGATAATAATTATATCAATAGCAACATAATACTTAGACCATATTTTGCATCAGGGAAACTTATTTGTCAACAGCTAATTTTTATGGCTTATAACAATTTAAATATTCATCTAATACTGTTCTTTTCCACTTCAATTATGTATATGACCTATCGCATATTACCCATAAAATAGGATGTTCAAGACATACTTCTATGATTTCTTTCAGAGTATGCTTTTATAGAATGATGACATATATAAAAAATACCCTTTGCTACAGAAGCAAAGAGCATTCATTTGATCGATATCTTATTCAACATGACTGCAAAAGAACTATCATGCCTGCGCATCTACTTTTTCAGATAAAAGAGTGCCCGAGGACTGTCTAACAATAATCTGATGGGGAATCGTTATTTTCACAGGAATCGCATAATGATGTTCTAAATAATCCAGTAACAACTTCACTGCAAATATACCCATTTCTAACTTTGGCACATGCACGGTAGATAGCGGTGGTGATGTAAAGGCAGAAACTTCAATATCATCGACTCCAAAAAAAGCGATATCCTCCGGAATTTTCAACCCTTGTTCATTCGCTGCTCTCATCGCGGCAATCGCCATCATATCACTAGCGGCAAAAATAGCTGTTGGTAATTCTTTATTCTGTGCAAAAGCTTGCTTGGTGAGTTCGTAACTAAGTGATACATCCCACTTCACATCAATCACCCATTGATCATCAATAGGAAGATCGGCTTGTAGCATCGCACGTTGATACCCTAGAAAACGCTTTTCACTGCGAAAATGATCATCCGATTCAGAGCCACCTAGATAAGCAATCCGTCGATGTCCTTGTTCGATCAGTGAAGACACCACTTCTTGCACAGCAGCAGTCCGATCATAATGAACAACAGGTATCGAAGCGTCGCTGAGATCAACACCTACGACCACTTGAACATGTTCTTTGATCCATTGATAAGCTTCTTGCTCAATACGTTCTACTACCAGCATCCCATTGATCTGATGTTCATGCACAAGATGCTTTAATTGCTCGGTATCTGTAGGATTTTCGATACTGAATACAAATTCTAACCGCATTCCCCGACGACTCAACTCTTTTTCGATACCTTCTAAAATCACAGAGAAATACGGATTATTATATTTATTTTGCGGCTTCGCTACAACACAACCGATACGGTAAGCTGTAGTCTGCTCGTCTTTTTTGGTAGTGGATGAACGAGTTTTGTTATATCCCAGTTCTGCGGCGGTATCCCATATTTTTTTACGTGTCTCTTCACTTACCGAACGGTTGGCATCATTTTTCATTACTCGTGAAACGGTAGAGATCGACACACCTACACGTTCAGCAATATCTTTTAGTTTAGCCATAAGTTTGTCCTTTCTCTGCAAGTGATTCTTTGGATTGATCATGTGATCGTAACGATTCAATATCTGTATACTTATTTCATACGCAAATTTTGCGGCAAAATTAATTTTATAGTGCTCATTTGCTTCTGTCAATCATACCATCTTTATGTAAATAAGCAGAACAAGCGCGATAATCTCACTATTGTTCTGCTTCTGAACGTCATATCTTTAATTCATTTGCGATGCTAACTGATCTAGTGCGGCTTGTACATCTCCTTCACCTGCTAACGGAAGCTTAAGTGCTTGTTCACCATATGTCCAGACCAAATCCGTTTTCTTCGCGGTAAAAGGAGACACAATTCCAAATTGTTGAGCATCAATAAAAATCTGATTACCTGAACCTGCTTTGGCTAAATAAGCATCGGCAGCGGCTTTATTTGACGGAATCGAATACCCTTGCTGTGCCAGCGCTGTTTGTCCATCCGGCCCTGCTAACCATGCGGCCAAACGGTACGCCGCTTCTTCATGTTCGGTCATAGCGCTAACGGCTACACCTGCGGGCTGAACAACGGTTTTATTTTCTTTGAATTTAGGCAAATACGTAATACCGTAATCGGTCTTCGCTTCCTGATAATTGGTTACATTCCAGCTTCCACCAGGATTCATAGCTACTTTGCCTGTGGTAATCGCTAGGTTAACCTGTCCGCCCAATCCTTCAATTTGAGCAGGAGTGGTATTGATTTTTTTAGTTTTGGTTAGATCGATAAATGTATCTAACACTTGCTTCGCTTCAGGTGTGTTCAGCGCTAATGTGCCGTCATCATTGATTAATTTAGCTCCATTGGACCACAATTCAGGTTCTAGAAACCAATCAATACTTGAACCGGGTGAGATCGACATCCCCCACTGGGCTATCTGATTACTATCGAATCCTGTTTCATCTGCTGTTTTCCCATTTTTATCGATCGTCATCTGGGTAGCAATTTGTGTAATCTCGTCCCATGTAGGTTCTAATACAGGCGGTTTGGCTCCTTTGGGATTGGTTTTGGGATCATTGAACAATGCTTTGTTGTAATACCAGACAATCACATTGGCATCGATCGGCAAAGAGACTTGTTTGCCCTCATATTGATGAAGCGCTAAGATACCGGGATCAATATTATTCAGATCAAAAGATTGACTGGTTAATAGCGGATCTAATTCTTTAAAAATACCAAGCTGTGCATACTTCTCAATATATGCATAACTTGTTTTCATCACATCAGGTAATTTACCGCCTGCGGCATTCGCGGTTAGCCCATCCCAATAACTGCTCCAATCTTTACCTTCTAATGTTACTTTGATATCGGGATTGGCTTTCATAAAAGTATCCAACAATTCCTGTGTACGCTGTAATTCTTCTGCGGTTCCCCACTGCGCATACGTAATCTCAACCGGACTGTCTGCTGAACCTTCTTTGGTTCCAGAAGCTGAATTCGAATTGGAAGTGCCACGTCCACACCCTGCCAGTATCATACTCATCATCACCAACATGATCACACTACAGTACATCCATTTACTGTTGATTTTCATAATAAGCGCCCCTTTAATTAGATGATCGACCTTATCCTTTGGAACCTGTCAGTACAACCCCTTCGACAATATAACGTTGCGCGAAAAAATACAGAATCGCTATCGGAATAATACTGATAAAAGCACCTGCCGCCAGAGCGGGAAAATCCTGGCTGGTCTGTCCGATCAACAATTGCAAGCCTACACTCAATGTGAATAACTGACTGTCTTTGATATACAAAAAAGGACCTAAAAAATCGAGCCACGAATTAACAAAAGCAAAAATAATCGTCGTGATAATAATCGGCTTGGACAAAGGCATAATTACGCGAAAATAAACCGTCCAGCGATTACCTCCATCGAGATAAGTAGCTTCATCCAGTTCTTGCGGAATCGTTAAGAAAAATTGGCGGAACAAAAAAATATAATAGGCTCCTCCTAACCATGAAGGAACAATAAGCGGTAGCCAGGTATCAATCCACCCGAGCTTAGTAAATAATACGTACGAAGGAATCATCATAATTGAAGGAGGGA
This sequence comes from Paenibacillus sp. KACC 21273, assembly GCF_028736095.1. Lineage (NCBI taxonomy): Bacteria > Bacillati > Bacillota > Bacilli > Caryophanales > Paenibacillaceae > Paenibacillus > Paenibacillus sp. KACC 21273. Next base: position 1,199,120 of record NZ_CP117876.1, on the reverse strand, counting down.
TCATCAATGTCATTAACACTAATGGAAATAAACGTGAAGCGTAGTTTGTTTTGAAGCGCGCAAACCCATAGGCAACCAGTGAACTAGAAATCACAGCACCAATCACGACCAAGATCGATACGATTAATGAATTTTCTATCCATTGCAACATTAAAGGCTGAACAGCAAACAATCGCTCAAACGATTCAAATGTAATCGATTCTGGTAAAAGAGTTGGCGGCATTTTATACGTTTCAGCTTTTGTTTTCATCATGGTAGAAAGTAGCCAGATTAAAGGCCCTATAAATAGTAACAATGCGGTACATAACAATACATATTTCACAATCACACCTGCGACATAACGGGTTGATATCGTTCTCGTACTTCTCATTATTTCCCCTCCCTACTTATCCCCTTCGTAATACACAACACGATTCGAAATTTTCATCAATATCCATGTCACGACAGCAATCAGAATAAACAAAAAGATAGACTGGGACATCGCCATACTAAACTTGAGGTCGGTAAAGGTTGATTTGTAAATGCTATATACAAACGTATACGAAGCATAATTGGGTCCACCCCGGGATAATAATAAGGATTCGGTAAATAGCTGAAAGTTGTACATGGTCTGAATAATCACAACAAATAAAATCGAAGGGCTAATCATCGGAAGAGTAATCGAAAAGAAACTGCGTACTTTACCTGCTCCATCAATTTCTACCGCTTCATACAGATGACGAGGTACATTTTTGAGAGCAGCCAGAAAGATGAGAACACCACTACCCGAAATCCATACTTGTAGCAAAATAATAACTGGTTTTATCGTATGCTCGCCGCCAAGCCAATCGATTTTGGAAATACCGATACTCCCAAGCGCAGCATTCAATATCCCAAATTCGGAGTTAAATACCAACCGCCAGATAATCACGGTCGCGACAATCGGTACCAATGTCGGCAAATAGTAAAAGGTACGGAATAGCGCTATGCCTTTGATATTCATATTCAGCAATAATGCTAACAACAACATACCAATCGTCACAACAGGAACGCCAAACACAACAAAATATAATGTATTAAACAAACTTTTGAGAAAAATAGAATCATTCGTCATCTCGACAAAATTATCCAGACCTACAAATTGATACGTGACGGCTCCCGGTAAACGAGCATCGGTGAAAGCATAAAAAACAGATGTTCCAAAAGGAATCAAGAAAAATGTAATAAAGCCGATGATCCATGGAGCAATAAAAAGAAAAAATAACAGGGTATCATACTTTCTGAGACCTTTCATTTGAGCCCCCCTTTCTTTTTATAGTTCGGCTAAATACACATACCGCTCTTCTACGATTGATTTCTCGGCTGCCAGCGCGACTAACAAAGCATTACGACCGATCTCCGCATTGGCAAATGGCTCAGTTCCTTCTATAATACATTTCAAAAAATCGATCCGTTGGGTCTGTCCACCGGTATGTCCGCCCATAATCGAATCTGAAGTTACATCCATATCCAAATGTTCACGTGTATAATCGGCTCCACCTGCAATATCGATCGTACGGTCGTTTTTGGCTACCATTTGCACACCATTTTCACCAATGAGTCCGATCTCTAATCCTTCATCCAGTAAATTTCTAGGTTGCAGATACATACACAATCCTAGATTCGCTTTACTGCCATTTTCATAATCAATCGTGATAAAAGCGTGATCTACGATCGAAGTCTGTTCTATACTTTTGACCGGATAATGACTATATGAATTATAAATCATATTTTCCTGTCCTTGTTTCAGTACATGCTGCCCACCTGAAGCAAATACACGTACAGGTGGAGAATCGATCATCCAGTTGAAGATATCAAAATGATGGCAATCTTTCTCTACAATCGCTCCACCCGATTTGGACTGATCATAAAACCAATCGGTCGGTGGAAAAGGATCACGAAACTCTTTGCACCACATTAATTTCACATCACCCAGACGTTCGTTCGCTAATTCTTTTGCCATACGGCGATACAGATTCGAATAACGATAGACCAGCCCGATCTGTAATACTTTATTATGTTGAGCTGCCGCCGCAATAATAGCATCACAGTCTGCTAATGTATGAGCAACTGGCTTTTCCAAAAAAACATGTTTGCCTGCTTCTAAAAAAGCAACAGCTACTTCACGGTGCAAATAGTTAGGAATACTGATCACGACTGCATCCAGATCGTCCTTGTTCAATAATTCCCGATAATCTTGATAAATAACAGGTTGACTATTCGTTAATTCTTTTAACGTTCGTTCTACATTGGCTTCATGGGTATCACATATGTACGATACTTCGCAATCATCTAATCGATCGAATCCGATACAATGATGCGACCCCATATCGCCTACTCCAATAAATGCTAGCCTTATTTTCTCCATTTTCCCACACTCCATCATTTAATTTTGCGGCAAATTAAAATATAAGCAATGTTAAATAAGCTAACTCAATACTAAGTATGACTTGATAGTAAAGTAGACATTGACTCTTGTCAATCTATTTTATGCTTTTTCATGTTATATTTTGCCGCAATTTTAAGTTTAATTTCTTTTATTTTCTCAAAAATATACAAATTTGAAGTTAAATTAACTTGTTTATGGAAAATAATTGACTTATAATGCTTATGTGATCTTACATAATACTTTTTTTGATTCTATCCATTTTCAATATTTGCGGCAAAAAAATAATTTTATTGCTTATTTTCTAAAAGTCATGGGTCGATCAACTATTTAATACGTAAAGGAGGTGGTTGAACAGGGAGGAAACAGATCTTCAGTCACGAATAAACCGTATAAATACGAAGGAGGATGACGATGCAATTATTAAAATGGAGTACGAAGCGTCTTACTTTAATGTGGATCGTGTTAGTGATGTTATGTACACTGTTTGCCCCTTCAACCATGATTCAACAAAGTCAGGCAGCAACGATTGGAGTAGATGGTAATGCAGCCGATTGGAGTAGTATTAACACTTTAACAACTAATACAGGTACTGCTCAAAGTCTCAAAGTAACACAGAACAGTACCAACTTGTACGCTCTTGTTCAAGGTGCTGGTCTGAGCACGGCTACAGGAAGCTTCTGGCTCAATACAGACAATAATACAGCTACAGGTTACCAAGCTTCTGGCTGGGGTGTCACCGGTATTGAATGGATGCTCGAAAATAATACGTTATATCGTTACACCGGAGATGGCACAAGTTGGAGTTGGAATGCAATCAGCACTTTACCTGCTTCTCAATTTGTACGTAATTCTTCCACTATTGAGACTTCTATTCCATTGTCTACCTTGCAGTTAGCGGTCAGCAATACGATAAAAATTGGTTATATTGATAACAATTCAGCAACTAACCGTCTCCCTGCCGCTTCACTGATATTACCTTCTTATACGATTGCTACAGATACACCATCAACAGGTACTACAACAGTGGTCACGCCTACAGAATTAGATAGCCCTCTTAATAATCCTTTTAAAGGTTGGTCTCCTTCTGCCAAATCGACTTCTTACCCGCAGCAACACCGATTGGTATATGCAGGAGTCACATGGAAAGAATTAGAACCCACCAAAGGTAATTATGATTTCGCCGCGATCGAAGCGACTAACAATTTTGCATACTGGAAAAGTAAAGGAGTTAAAGTCGTATTCCGCCTTATTCTCGATAGCCCTTCTGGAAGTGCCCATCGCGATATTCCAGATTGGTTAGTCAATGATATTGTTGCTCAAGGTGAATCTGCTGGAGTAGCTTATAGTGATGCTACTGGAGGCATGGGCGCTGGTAACAATACAGGATTTTCTCCTAATTATAGTTCCACTTATTTGATTGCTCGCCATAAGCTAGCGATCGAAGCCATTGCTAATCGTTATAATACGAATGATCGTCCGGTCGCTTTTGTACAGATTGGATCGCTTGGACATTGGGGTGAATTCCATACATGGCCTTATGTTGGACCTAATGGAGAAACGAACTATACCGGAACATTCCCTGTTAATGCGATCTCTAATCAATATGTACAACATTATATTGATGCTTTTGCAGGCAAAGAAGATAAAATGCAATTAATGATTCGACGCAGTATTGCTCTTGCCAAAACCAATAATAAAGGGCTTGTCATGGGTATGTTTAACGATGTATTCGGAGACAAACCAAGCTTCGATGCCGATTGGGGCTGGTACACAGGAACGCAAAATGGCTACTGGGATGATATTGGTCAACAGCAACCTGCTCACAAAGATTTCTGGGAAACACGCATTTCGGGTGGTGAGTTCTATGGTGGTGCTTCGGGTATGAATGCAGCACTCACTACAGGTGCTGGATTTACTGAAACGTTGCGTCAGACGGAACTTAGTAAACCAAGCTGGCTCGGCCCTAACTCCCCTGCTTCTCTTGCTGTTGGAGGAACACTACAAGCCAATATCGATACGTTGAAAAAACGAATGGGTTATCATTTTGTGATCAAAGAAGTATCCCATCCGACTACACTTACAGGCACTTCTGTAGCGGTAACAGTCAAAGTCGAAAATAAAGGCGTACAGCATTTCCCTTTTGCATGGCCGTTGGAAATTCAATTGCGTAAAGGAGATACCGTTGTTGCCAAAAAAACTACAACAGCTAATCTAACCACATGGAAAACAGGATCATATACAGTAACTGATTCGATTCCTGTGGCTAGCAGTCTTGCCGCAGGTACGTATGATATTGCAGTAGCGATTATCAATCCAGAGACCAATACACCGGGTGTCGATTTTGCCAATACAGGTAAATTGACAGATGGAGCTTTTAAAGTAAGCACGATTACAAAATAAATATAGTGATAAAAGAAACACAATAACGAATAGATCTATTTTTGTTGTTTGTGTTTATAATTATCTCTCTTTTATGCTTTTCTTTATCTTTCTTTTTTAAGTATATCAATAGTTGAATACATGATGATTGTATAGAGCAGAACGATTCCAAAGTACGCTTTTGGAACCGTTCTGCTTTATTTTATAGTTAAACTTTTCGCAATTGGAGCAAAACGTAGTAAAATAGAAACATACGCTTTTTGATGACTGGATATGATCCTATCGGATTCAAGCAATGATCTCTATTTCCTAAGGAGGATATACAATTATGAGTTATGCTACATATTTTCAAGAACACCGTGAACACCATTTAAATGAGTTAAAAGAATGGTTATCTATTCCTAGTATTTCTGCTATCTCAGAACATAAGCCAGATATGCTACGTGCGGCTGAATGGTTAGCAGAAACGTTGAAAAAAGCGGGTCTCGAACATGTAGAGATTCATCCAACTGCCGGCCATCCAATCGTGACAGCGGATTATTTGCATGCACCGGGTAAGCCAACGGTATTGGTCTATGGACATTATGATGTACAACCAGTCGATCCATTACACTTATGGGAGACGCCTCCGTTTGAACCTACGATTCGTGGTGACAAATTGTTCGCTCGTGGCGCAACCGATGATAAAGGTCAAATCTTTTTGCATATCAAAGCAGTAGAAGCGATTCTAAAGCAAGAAGGTACACTTCCGGTTAACGTGAAGTTCTGTATCGAAGGCGAAGAAGAAATTTCTAGTGCGAATCTGCCTGCATTTTTGGAAAGCAACAAAGACATGTTATCTGCGGATGCTGTATTGATCTCAGATACAGCTTTGATCGAAAAAGGAAAACCTGCGATCTGCACAGGATTGCGCGGATTATGCTCGCTTGAATTTACGATTCATACAGCTAATACGGATCTACACTCCGGTAGCTTCGGTGGTGGAGTTCCAAATGCACTTCACTCTATCGTAGAAATACTGAACTCTTTGCATGATAAACAAGGTCGTGTATTGGTTGATGGATTCTATGAAGGTGTATTGCCATTGTCTGATGAAATGCGCAATGAATTTGTAAAACAAGCTTTCGATGAGAAGAAATTGCAACAATCATTAGCGCTAGAATCTCTACATGGTGAAGAAGGTTATTCTTTTGTAGAACGTGTCGGCGCTCGTCCAACACTTGAGATCAATGGATTGTATGGTGGTTTTCAAGGTGAAGGAAGCAAAACAGTTATTCCAAAAGAAGCCAGTGCCAAAATCACTTGCCGTCTAGTCGCTAATCAAGATCCTGCTTATGTGTTGGATCAAATTATTAAGCATCTAGAAGCAAATGTACCAACAGGCGCAACGATTGATATTAAACCAGGTGAAAAAGCTCGTGCTTTCAATATCGATCCTTCTGCCGAATTGTTGCAAAAAGCGGCTGACGCATTCAAAACAGTCTATGGTACACGTGCATTATTCACTAAAGATGGTGGTTCGATTCCAATCGTTGAAGCATTTTCCCGTCTAATTGCTCCTACTGTAGTATTGATGGGCTTCGGCTTACCTGACGAGAACCTGCATGCTCCTAATGAACATTTCAACTTGGAGAACTTTGATAAAGGCTTGCTTACGATTGTAGAATACTTGAACCAAATCTAAAATTGGCATAGCCGTGATATACAAAATAGTAGCTCTGTATATCAATAATGATCCAAATCAAACAGACTGCTTTCTAGATACCTATAGTCGGTATTGTAGAAGCAGTCTGTTTTTAATAATTTGAAGATATCGTAAGAAGCTTGAACAGTTGTTACTTATAAGGTGTAGTCTATTCCACCGTAGCTGTTACTGGTTGTGTTGTTCTCCATACTTTTATAGCGTTATGCAATCGTCCCATCGCTTCTTCTAATAAAGAACGTGAACATGCTACATTCATACGCATATATCCTTGACCTGTCGTACCAAACGCATTGCCATCATTCAGTGCAATCTTGGCTTGATCCAGTAAAAAAGAAACCAACTCCAATTGTTCCATATGAAGCTGACTACAATCGATCCATAGTAAATAAGTTGCTTCTGGCAATCGCACCGATAATTCTGGTAAATGCTCCGCTATATACTGTTGTACATATTCCATATTGCGATACGTGTACTCCATACATTGCTGTAACCACTCTTGACCATGTGTATATGCTGCTTCTGTAGCGACCGCTCCAAACACATTAATTTGCCCGATCCCAAATTGATTGATTTTCAATGCAAATGCGTTCCGTAATTGTTCATTCGGGATAATAATGTTAGATGTGTTCAAGCCTGCAATATTAAATGTTTTGCTTGGCGCAGTACAAATAATACTCCGGTTTCTAGCAGATTCAGACAAGCTGGCATACGGAATATGAGAATGAGGTTCATGCACAAGATCACCATGAATTTCATCAGATACTACAATAATATTCCATTTCGCACAGAGACGTTCTAATTGCTCTAATTCGTTGCGTTTCCATACCCGTCCGATAGGATTATGCGGATTGCACAAAATCAACATTTTTACCTGTTCGTCTAGCACACCTTCTAAATGTTCGAAATCCATAAGATAATCTCCGTTAGGATCTTGGATCAACGGATTTTCGACCAATTCTCGTCCATGTCCTTTGACGACACTATAAAAAGGAGGATACACCGGTGTCTGAATAATCACTTTATCCCCGGGTTCTGTATAAGTCTCTACAGCAAAATTCAGCGCAGATACCACTCCTGGTGTAAATACGATCCAGTCCTGATCTATACTCCATTGATGCCTATGTTCCATCCAATTCACGATCGACTGATGATACTGATTGGTACGAACTGTATAACCAAGCACACCATGTTCCATCCGTTGCTGAATAGCTTCTTGTACAGGTAATGGCGCCGCAAAGTCCATATCTGCTACCCATAAAGGAATAACATCGTCTGTCCCAAAATGTTTACGAAGCGCATCCCACTTTTCTGAACTGGTTCCTATACGCGCAATTATACGATCAAATGTTGACGTGTAATCCATTGCTGATTCCCCCCATAGCCCACTATCCGAATATTTTTATCTATTCATTATCTTTATCCCAGAATGAATTTAAGATATATTCATCATAGCATGTTTTGAAGGGTGTTCAAGTTATAATACTAATTCAAGTAATTCATCGACCGTTTCCAAATAGTAGTCTGCATCAGAACTACGCAAAGACTCTCCTACAGCTGCTACATTCATTTTGCCAGCTATCGCTGCTTCTACACCTGCTAATGCATCTTCTACGACCAGACATTCTTCTGGAGCAATATCTAAACGAGTTGCCGCTAATAAAAACACTTCAGGATCAGGCTTACTGCGCGTAATATCATTACCGTCTGCAATCGCATCAAATTCTTTATCCAGACCTATCTGCTTCAAAATCGTTGGCGTATTTTTGCTAGAAGAACCGATAGCAATTTTGATTTTATTTTTTTTCAATTCTTTCAATGTATGTTCAACCCCTGGTAATAGATCGCTCGGGCTTAAATGGTGTAACGATTGGCGATAATACTCATTCTTTTTCTCTGCTAATGCTAATTTTTCTTTGTCTGTATACGTTTTGGTCGCACGTTGCAAAATAATATCCAGACTCTCCATCCGACTCACTCCGCGCAACTGATGATTGATCGTTTCGTTAAAAGGGATACCTTCTTCTTCACTAATTTTACTCCAAGCTTCAAAATGATACTGATCCGTCGATACGATAACTCCATCTAAATCAAAAATAACTGCTTTAATCGTCATAATTATTTCCTCCTCGGGTATGTTCAATGCTTGATAAGGTTTGATTAGCAAAACTAAGTATGTTCTTTATTAAACACGAAACACGAATACTAGACAAAGAACGGTAAATTATTATTAAATATAAAAAAGAGTGATGCTAAAAAACATCACTCTTTTTGCTAATTTCAATTTAACTTTTCTATTTGTTGCACTATTTTTTCTATCCTCTCTATAAGTCTTTTATTCTTCAAATAAATATCACTATCATATTCTTTTATTAACCAACTCAGAATAAAAGAACGGTAACCATTCAAATAATTAATTATATCACTCTTAACCAAGAAAGGTTTATTACGATAATAAAGTTCAATTTCATTAAATCTCCCTATGCATTCTCTTAATGAATTCGGCTTTTTTCCATCTTCATATGAAAATAAAATCGCTGCAATATCATTTTTTCTTTTTCTTGATAATCTAATATTTTCACCAACAACAAAACCATTTAAAGAAATTTCCTTTGAAGTTTTTTTAAGTTTTTTAAAATTAAGAAAAAATCCATATTCTTTTAAAATTTTTGTTATCATTTTCACAAAAAATGGTTTGAATATCTTAATATTATACGATGAAAAAAGTAAATCATCTGCATAACGAGTATATGTAAAATCAAGTTTTCTACAATAATTTCTTATTTTAATATCTAACGGTCTAAAAACAATATTTGAAATTGCAGGCGAGGTCACTGCGCCTTGAGGTAAACAATCATTTAAAGTAAATATTTCAGTTATTTTTCTTAACTCTTCTTCATTCTCATTATCTTTTTTTAATCTGAAATGGTAAATAAGAGCATTTTTTATTAAATTTGAATTAATAGAGTCAAAAAAAGATTTTATATCAACTCGAACATAGTATTTTTTTTGATTATTACTTTTATGTGGTATTAAAAAGTCTTTATAAGAGACATCTTTAATAAAACCAAACACGTTATCAACTAAAGGTATAGATTCTAAAAAATTATTCAAAATATTTTTTTGAAGATCATATAATTTACTATTAGGTTCTATACAATTTAATATTCTTATTCCTTTTGTTTTAGGAATTGTTACTAAATGATACTTACTATTTTTTTCGGAAATTATCATTTCAATCTCTGTATTTGATAGTTTGTATATGTTTTGATATAAAAAATCTTTATTGTATATTAATATGTTAAACCTCTCCTAAACAATTAAGTAATAAAGAATGAGTACCTTCTCAAAATTTCGACTTGGCGCGTTAACAGGAAAAGAGTCATCGTCATATACAGGATGACGACAACTTCGCAGCAAATTGTATCTTTTCATCCTTGGCTTTTTAATAACATATTTATTTTTTCAGAACAAATATGCTTAAATACATCAAGGAGCGATTTATTTCTAAATCAGCATTTACTACTCATTCTTTATTACTTATTTAACAATTGTTCAAGCTTATTTATTATAACACTGAGTTCTTTGAAATAAAACTTAAAAATACTAATTTTATCAATTTCTGACTTTTTATTATTGATTATATTTTCAAAAAAATACTCTAAATAATCAGTAACCCATCCATCAGTCTTCTTCTTCTTATTATTTTCTATTATAGAATATACTTCTTTTACATCTTCCGAAAAATTATTCCTCTGAATTTTATCATTATCAGGAAAATTTAAAGTATCATACTTTCCACTAACTAAAATTCTAGACATTTGTGTAATATATAGAGCATTATCAGAATTATAAACCTTGTTAAGATCATCTCTACTAGTCTGAGATAAGATCCAATCTTGAAATAACATGCTATTTTCTAAAGTGACTATACTTCCTTCAATAGTAGTAGTGACAGGGAATACATTATAATTCAAACAAAACTTTTGAATTAATGAAATTAATAATTGATAATAATCATCTTTAATATATCCCCATTGGATATTTGGATTAAATTTAACTTTTGTACTAATACCTTTTATTCTTTTTCTTAAATTTAAGCTTTCAAATCTTTTTTTTCCATAAAGAAAATTTTCTTTCTCTTTTATTTTATTATTCAATAAAGGATTATAATTATCGCCTCTAACGTAAAACATTTGTTCTCCTGTATTAAAACTCATTATTTTATCCATATCTAATAACAACAAATATGGAATACTAGTATTTTTCTCGGAAGGATTTGTTAATTTTAATTTCACATTATCAGAGTCATAAGAATATATTTCAAATTTTTTTAGTATAGGGAATAAATCTATGAGGTAAGGATTTTTAAATAATTCTAATTCTGTAGCTCCTTCAACAAATAAAATACCTTTCGAAAAATAAAAGCTAGCTTCTTTTTCTGAGATTATATTTCTTTCTCTCTTATCTACAAATTCATTCATTTTTTTGATTATTGTATATTTCTTTTTCAGACTTATGTGATACATAGTGTTATTAGACTTGCTAAGAATATTTTTTACTATTCTTGAAGAATGACTGGAAATAATTATTCTAACTGCTTTAGAGTTTTCTATAAAACAATCCACAAGATCATCTATATAATTTGGATGTAAGCCTATCTCAGGCTCATCAATAATAATACAAGGCTCTTTTAGCTTGGCTTTTGCCATTTTTCCTATTATAGTCATTAGTATTTTCAAATAATTGTATGAACTCATTCCATCAGAAAAGTAACTTAAACTTTTTTCTTTATATTTAAATAATTTTCCTCCCATCTGTAATTGATAAATATGCGAAAATTGCTGTTTGGGATTAAAGTCTTGAAAGTTAATCTCATTCTCAAAAAAAATATTTTTTAAATCTTTAAAATCTCTAACAAATTTATCTCCATAAATTTTTTGTAAAGTAATCAAAATTTCGTTTTCAAAATTTATTGTATCATCTGCTTTAAACTTACTCATATCACCGATTATTTCCCATAAATTATTCCAATCCTTCAACTCAATATTACGTGCTTGTATGAAGTATATTGGAAAATTATTTTTTAAAAATACTCTTAAATCATAAGGTATATTCCAATATTGTTTATTATTTTTATATTGTTTAAGTGTAACGACTAGATTGTTATCTTTATCAACAAATTTTTCCATCGAATTAGAAATTTTTTCAAAAAATGAAGTTACTCCAAAAAGTACTTGATTCTCAAGATTTCTATTTGTAATTTTAAGAAGGCGATCTACATTATATACAATACTTATTTCTATATAATCATTGTATGGATTATTTTTATCAAAAATTAATGGGTCAAAATTCATTTCAGTCAAACTATCATAGAAATATTTTATTCCTCTAATTACATTCGATTTTCCAACCCCATTTTCTCCAATCATGCAAACAATATCATTTAGGTTGATCTCTACATTTTTTAAAGACCTTACATTTTTAAAAGACAACTTTTCTATAGACAAAATATTCTCCTCCATCCAATTATTACTTAATTATAATTATTATAGCAGAATATATATAATTTATTTTCAATCCCCCCTGTATCCATTTACATAAAAATAAAGATTGACGCTCTTATCGTTCACCATTATGATAGATTAATAATTGAGAACGATTATCATTATTAAGGAGTGTCATTTTATGAAAGCACGTGTAACATTACCAGCAACAATTCTTTTATCTTCTGTACTGTTTACCGCTTGTGGTAATCAAGCGCCTACTAATACAACAGCAGCTCCAGCAACAACAGAAGCAACTACCACAGAGTCAACAACTGCTACACCATCTACCGAATCGACTACAGCTTCTACAGCTGATTTCAAAAATGAGACCGAACAGTATCGTACATATGCGATCGGTGAGATTGATTCATTTGTAACCGAAACAGAGAAATTTACAGCAGCAGTCAAAGCCGGCAAGTTGAAAGAAGCTCAAGCACTTTATGCTCCAGCTCGTATGCATTATGAACGGATCGAACCGATTGCAGAAGCTTTGGGAAATCTTGATCCTGATATTGATGCACGTGCAGGCGATGTTGATGATAAAGACTGGCGTGGATTCCATAAGATCGAACAAGCACTTTGGGAAAAGAAAACAACAGACGGCATGAGCGAATATGCTGATCGTCTTCTACAAGATGCGCAATTGTTACGCGCTAAAGTGGAAACGGTTGACATTGATGCTAGTATGCTTGTGGTTGGAGCCGTAGAACTGCTGAATGAAGTCTCTTCTTCCAAAATTACAGGTGAAGAAGAACGCTACTCTCATACGGACTTGTATGATTTTGTCGCTAACGTAGAAGGTGCAGAAAAAATTTACGACATTCTTAAACCACGTTTGGCTGAAAAAGATGCTGATCTGGAAAAACAAATCGGTGAACGGTTTGAAGCGTTAAATAAAGAATTGGCTCCTTTTGCTACCAAAGACGGCGGTTATGTAACCTATGACAAACTGACTAAAGAAGATATTCGTACATTAAGTCAAAACCTTGATGCACTGGCTGAACCTTTGTCGCAGATGGGTACTATTTTAGGGGTGTAATCATAATGAGCAAAAAGAATTCATCCGAAGATCAACCAAAATCCACTTCAGTTCCATCTGAAGTGGATTCAACTTCTTCTACAGAAGTAAGTAACGAACCTCAAACTGGAGTATTCAAAAAGCCTGTTAGCCGTCGTGATATGTTGCGGTTAGCAGGCGCTTCTGGTGTTGGGCTTCTTTTGGGAAGTTCAGGCGCACTAGGTATTATGAAAGCTACCGGTCTCACCAAACAACCTGCGTCCGATACACCGGGTAGTGCTGAAAATGTAACAACTGGCATTACACATGGCGGGGATCAACATTCTTTTTATGGTACACATCAAGCGGGTATTGTTACGCCTAGTCAGAACTTTATGTGCTTTGCTTCATTTGATGTGACTTTAAATGATGCCGCAGGCTTACGCCGACTATTTCAAGCTTGGACTAAGGCAAGTGCTTCACTTATGGCTGGCGAATTGTTAGAAGGGCAAAATGAAAATCCGAATCTTCCCCCTGCGGATACTGGTGAAGCGGCAGGGCTTTCTTCTTCCAACCTTACGATTACATTTGGTGCTGGCCCTGCTTTATTTGACCATCGATTTGGACTATCTGGCAAAAGACCAGCGAACTTTAAAGACCTGCCTGCTTTTAACGGAGACAATCTACAATCCGAATGGTGTGGTGGAGATCTAGCTGTACAAATCTGTGCTGATGATATGCAAGTCGCTTTTCACGCGATGCGTAATTTAATTCGAATTGCCCGCGGTTCGGCGGTGTTACGTTGGAGCCAAGAAGGATTCCAGCGCAGTAGTGCAGCTGATCCCAATCAGGCGACTCCACGAAATCTGATGGGATTCAAAGATGGCACCGCTAATCCAAGTGTCAAAGACAACTCAGTGATGAACGAAGTCGTCTGGGTGCAACCACAAGATGGTGCAGGCTGGATGACCAACGGTAGTTATATGGTCGTGCGCCGGATTCGGATGCGTATTGAAGTATGGGACCGTTCCAGTCTGGGAGATCAGGAAAATACATTTGGACGAGAACGGGTCAGTGGTGCTCCACTCGGTTCACATAATGAATTTGATCGCGGAGATATGGAAGCTAAAGACACTTCAGGTAAGCCGGTGATTCCAATGAATGCCCATATGCGTGTCGCTCGTGGAGATGGTACTATGCAGATTTTGCGTCGTCCTTATTCATATTCAAGTGGGATGGATAAAGTTACCGGACAATTGGATGCTGGATTGTTTTTTATTAGCTATCAACGCAGTATCGAAAAACAATTTATTCCGATGCAACAACGGTTAGCACAGATCGATGCGTTGAATGAATATATTCAGCATATCGGAAGTGCTGTTTTCGCTTGTTTCCCGGGTGTACAACAAGGCGGTTATATCGGCGACCAACTGGTGTGACGGCTTGAGTAATTGCTCATTTAGACAGGTTATAGAGATATTTTTTTTACAATAGCGATTTTTGAAATACAATCTAATCAGTATGATCGTTATTTATTTTGATATGGAAAAGAGGGTTCTAGGCTATGCGTAAAAGTGCCCTGTTGATCAGGTTTATGCTTTGCTTGAGTCTATTGATAGTCTTATCTGCTTCTGCTTGGGGTGTATCCCTATCTACTGTACAAGCTGCTTCTAATGATTCTGCGGAAGTAGATCAACTGTTGCCACTGGTAGGTAGCGCTCTTGTAGATACCGGACAACAAAAGTGGACAGATGCACAACAGGAATTAGATACATTTGCTACAGCATGGAAAGCTATCGATACATCGGCGGCTCCAACTGAAGCCAATGAAGTAAACACAGCTTTGACCGATGCTCAAACAGCTCTTGGCAAATCGTCTACTGATCCCAAAGCAGCTACCTCTGCTCTAGGGACATTAGCACGTGCAGTCAATACATTTGCCGAAGCTGGTCAAGCCAAAAGCAGTGCAACAAGTAGCAGTACCGGGCCTTCTCAGCAGGGACTCACAGCAGTTAAAGTCATTTTGCCTTTAGCGGATACAACGATTGAGCATATCGATCAGCACAATTGGCAAGCTGCTCAAGACAGTTACAAACAAATCGTTAATTCGTGGCCTGATGTAGAGAATGCGATTCGTGCCGATAATTTCACAGTGTATAGTCAGCTTGAGGTTAAGATGAGTATGATTCGTGTTGCACTTCAAGCAGACCCTCCGCGTGAAGAACAAGCCAAAGCAGACACTCAAGCATTGATTACTTTACTGAACGAATATGCAGCAGGCGATATTGCGGATACTGCTCCTGCAAGTGGTACGGTTCGTTTGAGTGATGCTGTCACTTTACTACAACAAGTACAGACTGCTGTAACCAATCAAGATCAGACCCAAGCCTCTGATCTTATGACTCAATTTATCTCAATGTGGCCGTTGGTTGAAGGAGAAGTACAGATTTCTTCTGCTTCTACGTATACAGCTATTGAAAATGAAATGGCTGAAGTTCAAGGATATCTGGTATCTAATCCTCCCCTATGGTCACAAGCGAATACAGTGATTGTGACGATGCTTGATGAATTAACACCTTTAACTTCCAAAACATCTTATACCGCATGGGATGCGGCTATCATTTTGCTACGTGAAGGTCTGGAAGCGATTCTGGTTTTAGCTGCTTTGCTCGCTTATGCCAAACGTAGTGGTAGTCGTACTGCCGGCAACTATATCTGGTCTGGTGCTATTTCTGGACTGGTGCTTAGTGGCGTGATGGCAGCGATCTTCGTGTATGCTTTCTCTCAAGTGTCTAGTAGCGGAAGTACTCGCGAAATGATTGAAGGTATTACCGGTCTGGTCGCTGTCGTGATGATGCTTAGTGTAGGGCACTGGTTACATCAGAAAGCTAATTTAAAAAACTGGAATACGTATATTGAAAATCAGGTCAGTGGCGCTTTGGAACGTGGTAGTCTGTGGTCGTTAGCTATCGTTTCTGGACTCGCTATTTTGCGTGAAGGTGCAGAAACTGCTATTTTCTATATTGGAATGGCTCCAGCGATAGCCCTTTCACAATTGATCTTAGGCATAGCGATTGCGTTAGTGATTCTAATCGTCATTGCTGTACTGATTATCAAGTTCAGTGTGAAGTTGCCGATTCGTCCATTCTTTTTAACGGCCACCGTATTGATCTATTATCTCGTTTTCCGTTTTCTTGGCGAAAGTATTCATGCGTTGCAAGTGGCAGGTAAATTCCCTGCTCATACAGTTGCTGGATTGCCTTCGATCAGTTGGATTGGTATGTATCCGACATGGGAGACCTTTATCCCACAAATGATCGTACTGATCTGGATGGTATGGAGATTGATTTTACCTGAATATCGTAGTCGTAAACAGACAGCTTAAATGGCTATAATCCGCTACAATCATGATTATAAAATAAAGTATATCGAAAGAGTCTATATCCTTTTATATAAGGGTATAGACTTTTTTTGTTAACATATTATAATAATCCATTCTATGTATGATTGTTCATACCAAAGGAGAATACGATGAAAATTATTTTTATACGTCATGGTCAGGGCGAACATACCTTATCTCCACCAGAAAGCCTACATATACACCATCCCTCTTTAACTGAAAAAGGAAAACAACAAGCACAGCAATTAGCATACACATTCCCTTTACACACCGATGATATGATAGTTATAAGCCCTACTCGACGCACGATTCAAACTTCTCTGATCTGGTCACAAAATATATCTTGTATGCTGATCGCTCATCCATTTGTCGGTCCGCGAATGTTTCCTTTATTAGCACCAGATCAGGCTTATAGTTGTGATCAAATACTGTCTTTGCACCAAATAAGATCAGATTATCCTTCGGTTCGTATTGCGGAATCCTCACAGCACATATGGACAAACGGAATAAATACAATCAGTGAGCAAGAATTTAGCAAAGTTGCAGATCAGTTTATCACATGGTGTCGCCAACAAGACCAACCTAGAATCTATATTGTCACGCATGACGGAACAATCAATGCTTACCGCTCCTATTTTGGAGAATCAGTCACCCGTCATCATTTTTTACAAGAATCTCAATCTTATGTATTACATATATAAGCGTGCTAAATCATGCCCTTTATGAAGTACGATCTACACTGTGAATAACGTTGCTCCAAAAAGAATATTTATAGGTTGCAATCTTGTTTGGGGTGCTTTAAGATAATGGTGAAAGAAAATAATTTTCTCTATATATAATTATAAAATAAAAATAATTTTCATTAAGGAGGATTAAACTTGTCTCCTATTTTGCATATGTTGGAGCAACGCATCGAAAGTTTATCTCCTCAAGAGCGCCGACTGGCTCATTATATTTTACAACAACCTTCTACTGTGATCCGTATGGGGATTACACAACTAGCTACTCAATGTGGCATTAGTCCTGCTACAGTTACTCGGTTTTGCAAAACGTTCCATTTCGAAGGATTTCCTGATTTTAAAATGAAATTGGCTAGTGAATTAGCACAACAATCGATTCCAAGTTCCTATCAAGATATTATTGCAGGTAATCCGCTAGCAGAGATTGTCAAAGCGATAGAAACCAATCATATTACATCGATTAATGATACAACCCGTCTTCTGGATCTACCTAAGCTTGAACAAGCTATCGGTTATCTTACCCGTGCGCGTCGTATAGATCTGTACGGTATTGCAACTTCGTCGATCGTAGCACAAGACTTTTATCAGAAATTAATTCGGATCGGTAAAAACAGCACATCGTTCTCTGATTCTCATATGCAGATCACTTCTGCTTCTACCCTTTCTTCAGAAGATGTAGCTCTAGCGATCTCTTATTCCGGGGAAACGAAAGAAACGATTGATGCTCTTTCTTGTGCCAAAGATAATGGAGCCACTGTATTATCACTTACTCAATACAGCAACAATAAATTAGCTTCGATGGCGGATATTGCATTATTCTCTTCGTCTCTTGAACAAGGAGTACGCCGCGGGGATATGGCTTCACGAATCGCTCAGCTTCATATTATTGATATTTTGTTTACCGGTATGATCAGCGCTCAATTTAATGATTCTGTTGCTAAGTTGGAACTATCTTATAAAAATGTGCAACGCTATCGTAAAGACTCGGGAGGTTTTTAATAATGGCTAATGTAATCAAAGTGACTCATGAAGAAGATTTTCACAAAGTAGCTGCTCATATTGTCGCTAGTCTGGTACAGACTTCTCCTCGTGCAGTATTAGGGCTTGCTACAGGAGGCACACCTGTAGGATTGTATCGTGAATTGATTCAGATTCATAAGCAAGGATTAGTTAGTTTTGCCAAAGTAAAAAGCTACAATCTGGATGAATATGCAGGTCTGCCTACCGATCATCCTGCTTCTTATCGTACATTTATGAATGAGCATTTATTTAACCATATTGATATTAATCTTGAAAATACACATGTACCGGATGGACAAGCGACTGATCTGGATGCTGAATGTCGTCTGTATGATGAAATGTTGTCTGAAGCCGTCATTGATCTACAGGTGCTAGGTATTGGACATAATGGTCATATTGGATTCAATGAACCCGATGATAGCTTAAATCCTGCTACCCATGTCGTGACTTTATTGGAACAGACACGAGAAGCTAATTCTCGTTATTTTGATTCGATCGACGAAGTTCCTGCACAAGCGATTACGATGGGTGTCGGTAGTATTATGAAAGCTCGTCAAATACTATTGCTCGTACGCGGTGCAGACAAAGCCGAAATTATCCATCGCGCAGTTACAGGTCCGATTACAACCCAATGCCCTGCTTCACTGTTACAATTGCATTCTAATGTTACAGTGTTGCTAGATGCTGAAGCCGGGAGGTTGTTTCAGTAATGTCGATCTCAACAGATACCACTCATTCATTTCAAATTATTCATGGACGTGTGGTAACACCTACTCATATTATTGAAAATGGAACCGTGCAAGTACAAGATCAAATGATTACGTATGTAGGTTCAACAGCCAATGCTCCTATATGGCAACATCAGACTACGTATGATGCTCAAGGCGGACTGGTGATTCCTGGCTTTATTGATATTCATGTGCATGGTGGAATGGGTGCAGACTTTATGGATGCTGATCCACAAGTATTGGACACGATTACTACTTTTCATGCCAGTCAAGGAACAACCGCTATTCTAGCTACGACGATGACAGCACCTCATGCGGATATCGATCATGTATTAGAACAGGTCTACAATTATATGCATCATGGACAAATGCCAGGTGCTCAAGTCGAAGGTGTTCATCTGGAAGGCCCATTTATCAGTCCGAAGTGGCCGGGTGCTCAAAATCCAGAACATATCGTATTACCGAATATCGAATGGTTAGAACAATGGGAAGCACGTTATCCCGGGCTGATCAAGCAACTCACTCTCGCTCCTGAGCGGGAAGGTGCTTTGGAATTAATCTCATGGTTACGTGAGCATGGAATTACAGCCGCTGCCGGACATACAGATGCTTCTTATGAAGAGGTTATGGCTGCTGTAGAAATGGGGCTTAATCACGCAGTTCATACATTTAATGCGATGACTCCACTGCATCATCGCAAACCAGGAGTCGCTGGTGCTGTACTAAGTACTCCTGCTATTCATGCTGAAGTGATAGCCGATGGCATTCATGTTCATCCTGCGGCAGTTGCTTTGCTAGCACAGTTAAAGCAAGCTCATAATCTTATTCTGATTACCGATGCGATGTCTGCGGCTGGACTTGGAGATGGTCAGTATATGCTTGGCGATCAGCCTGTAAATGTGATCAATGGAATAGCGACATTACCGGATGATAGTGGAACACTAGCGGGTAGTCGCTTAACAATGATCGAAGGTTTCCGCTTTTTGATCCAGCAAGCAGGACTATCGATTATGCAAGCTTCTGCCGCCGCAAGTGGTAATCCTGCTCGTGAATTAGGCTTGTATGAACAGACAGGTAGTCTAGATATTGGCAAACGTGCTGATATACTGGTGCTGAATCCTGAAATGGAATTACAGCATATTTTTATCAAAGGACTGCTCAAATCTTACCGTTAATATACAATAGATAAGCAAGTTCTTCAGGTATAATTACTAGAGAACTTGCTTTTTTAGTGCTATTTACTCTCAAATTATTATTTAAAGATAAACTATTGATTAACTTTTGGTCATATGTTATATTCTGAGTACCATTTTTAATGAGACAGGAGTTTACTTTCATGAAAGAAAAACGTCTACAACATCTGGAAGATTATATCCATTCAGTAGGGACCGTCTCTTTAGATGAACTTTGTGAATATTTTAACGTTTCTAAAAATACAGTACGTCGTGATGTAAATCAGATTTTAGAAAAGGGAACGATTCAAAAAGTATACGGCGGTGTTACGTCAGTCACTCCTGCTTTGATCCCTTTTGAAAATCGTGATCATACCAATCATCCCGAAAAAGTAAAAATCGGCAAACAAGCAGCGGCATTGGTACAAGATCAAGATTTGATTTTTATCGACTCCGGTACAACTACACGTAATATTGTTGAATTTCTTTCGTCCTCTCAACAGTTAACCATTTTGACCAATAGTCTAGATGTGATCAATGCGGCTGTTGCTTTTGAAAATATTACATTGATTACGATCGGTAATCGCTACAAACGCAAAACCAAATCGTTTGTCAGTATTGATGATCTACATATTTTAGATAAGTACAATATTAGTAAAGCTTTTATGGCGGCAACTGGAGTATCTATTGCACATGGTTTGACGAATTCAGATATTTTGGAATATGAAATAAAAAAGCGAATAGCTGAAAAAGCACAGTCCGTCTATTTACTTGCGGATGCCTCCAAATTCGGCAAGTCTACTCAGCTTACGTATGCTCCTTTGCAAGAGGTCGATGTGCTAATTACTTCTGGCACCTTACCTGATGAATATCATTCGTTCTGTCGGGAACATCAGATTGAATTATATATTTGTAAATAAACGATCCAAAAAGACAATTCTTTTTCTAAGTTATGATTAGAGAAAGAATTGTCTTTTGGTATGATATATTGTTTATTCTGCTGATTGGATCATTTATAAGTCTCTGCTATACCATGTGCATCGCCTGACCACTGGTACCAAACTCTTGCATTTTATTTTGAACTACTTGTTGGACAGCTTCTGTACCCGGTGTAAGAATGTGACTAGGATCGTAAAGTTGAGGATTCTGGTTCAGCACTGTACGTACAGCTGATGCCCATGCCTGAATACATTCAGTATTAACGTTAATTTTGGCATGCCCTAATTCGATTGCTTGCCGAATCTGATGCGCTGGAATACCTGAACCTCCATGTAACACTAACGGTACACCTGTGAGGTCGGCAATATGTTTCATTTCAGCAAATCCAAGTACAGGTTCTCCTTGATAAGGACCATGCACAGAACCGAGAGCAGCGGCTAGTGCATCTACTCCTGTTTCTTTGACCAGCCGATCACATTCAAGCGGATCTGCGTATTGGATACCTCCGATCAATCCATCTTCCATCCCACCAACAGTGCCAACTTCTGCTTCAACCGATACACCAAAAGAGCTAGCATACTTTACGACTTCTAGCGTCATCGCTATATTCTGTTCAATAGGATAATGTGAACCATCAATCATCACTGAGCTGAATCCATTATCAATAGCTTGCTTGCAGTGTTCTACACTCATTCCGTGATCTAAATGCAAAGCAACCGGTACAGTAATCGATAATTCTTGTATCGACTTATCGACAATAGCTGCTATTAAAGCATATCCTCCAAGAAATGACACCAGTCGATCAGAAGCCGCCAAAATAACAGGTGCTTGCTCTGCTTGAGCAGCTCTGAGAATAGCTTGTACCCATTGCACACCGTTAATATTATATTGCCCTACTGCATATCCACCTGCTTGCGCTTGGAGTAACATCTGTTTCATAGATACCGTTCTCAACTTCATCTCTCCTTATTATCATTTTGCATTTAGAAGAGCATATCTTGGTGCGATTTAACTTCAAATCTAGCCTGCTATCCGTAGATCATTAAAAGATAGTTAAAGAAAAATATTAATACTGTTTAGCAGTTTTTAACTTTTCTTGTTGCGCCGCAAAAACACGCTGAATACTTTCGTGATCAGATACTTCGGCTACTCCTACATTCCACCAGCTCTCATATCCATGAGTCATCGTTTTCGGTAATACTTTGATCTCAATCAATGTAGAAGATGCCTGTTGCTGTGCATCTGCCAGAGCATCTTGCAATTGCTTGATATTGTTCACTTTGTACGATTTGGCTCCATAGGCTTCGGCTATTTTGGCATAATCAATATTTAATATACGGTTGTCTGGCGTACGGAATTCGCACAAATAACTGCCTCCACCGTTCTCCATCTGTAGATTGTTAATACAACCAAAGCCTGCATTATCAAAAAGAATAATATTGATCTTATGATGATATTGAATAGCAGTAACCAACTCGGAATGTAACATTAAAAAACTTCCATCACCCACAATCGAATATACTTCTTGATCAGGAGCGGCTAACTTAACACCAAGCGCACCGGATACTTCATAACCCATACAAGAATATCCATATTCCAGATGATACGTATTGGTAATGCTCGGATTCCAAATCCGTTGCAGATCACCTGGCAACGATCCTGCTGAACCAACAATAATACTATCTGCCGGTATAGATTCATTCATAGCGATCAAAGCCGTAGTCTGTGGCAATTCGGTCTGAAGTGCGTCTGCATATTCATTAAGTGCCGCTTGATCAAATTGATTATCCACTTCTGGCGTAAAGTCTGTACGGTTAAATGTAATCTGACTTAATCGTTCTCGCTCTTGATCCCACTCTACTTTGAGCCCCTGTATCTGATTGCCAAATTCACTGGTATACCCTTCCAACAGCGGAGCCAGTTGTTCCAATGTTACTTTTGCATCCGCCACTACTTGAAAAGCATCTAATTTGTACGCTTGAGAACGACTAACATTAATATTTAAAAATTGACCATGTTCAAAATTAAACGCCGTTTTGGAAGAGGTTGCAAAGTCCGTATAGCGTGTACCGATACCAATAATCAGATCAGCTTGCCGAGCTATTTTGTTAGCCGCCAATGTACCGGTAACTCCTACCCCACCTAGGTTGTTCGCAAATGTATATTCAACAGTCGCTTTACCTGCTTGTGTCTCTAATAATGGAATATGATGCTTTTCAGATAATCTTTTTAATATATCGCCTGCTTGTGAATATTTAGCTCCACCACCGACAAGAATAACCGGATGGCGACTTGCTTTGATCAATGCTACTGCTCCTGTTAATTCACGTGCAGTTGGCAATTTGCGATCTACATAATGTACACGACGAGCAAAAAAGGTCTCATCATAATCATAAGCTTCGCCTTCTACATCTTGCGCAATACAGATCGTCACAGGCCCTGCTTTGGCAGGATCGGTCATCACTTCAAAAGCTCGCAGTAAACTAGACATCAATTGTTCCGGGCGAGTAATACGATCCCAATAGCGTGATAACGGTTTTAAAGCATCATTGGTTGTGACTGCGGCACTGTATTCTTGCTCGATTTGTTGAAGCACCGGATCAGGCTGGCGGGTAGCAAATGTATCTCCCGGTAAAAAAAGTACCGGAATCTGATTGGCAAGTGCTGTTCCTGCCGCTGCTGCTAGATTGGCGGCTCCTGGTCCTACAGAGGTAGTGACTGCATATATTTTTTGGCGTAGCATTTGCTTACTATAGGCAATCGCTGCATGAGCCATCCCCTGTTCATTTTTACCTTGTATCACTTTGAGATGACCGGATTCTTGTTCTAATGCTTGACCGATCCCAAGTACATTGCCATGTCCAAAAATGGTAAATATCCCTTCTACAAAAGGAAATTCGTTCCCGTCTATATGGATATATTGCGCATTCAAAAAACGAATTAATGCTTGTGCTGTTGTAAGCCGAATCGTTTGCATTATTTCACCTCGATCTGTATTATGCCTCTGTCTCATCTGCTGCAATCAATTGTTCAATCTGACTTACTGTAGGCATCGCTTCAGAAGAACTATGCTTGCTAACCACGATCGAAGCAGAAGCACTACCATATTTGAGCGCTGTAGCAATATCTTTGCCTGCAAATAAAGCATACAAAAAAGCAGAAGCATACGAATCGCCAGCACCAAATGTTTTTAACACTTTAGTCATATATGCTTTGCTTTGAAAAACATCGCCTGACTTTGTATACGCATATGATCCTTCGATTCCATGCTTGATCACAATCAATTGAGGGGTATGCTGAAATAAATAAGCGATTGTCTGCTCATTTTCTCCTATACGATTTTCCAAAATATCAAATTCATCTCGTGTGCCGATGACAATATCTGCTTGTTCTGCAACCAGTGTATAGTAGATCGAGGTTTGTTCTTTGGATGTCCATGTATATGGACGATAATCCAATTCAAAAATCACTTTCACCTGATGCTTGCGAGCGAGGCTGACTGCTTTGAGAATAGCTTCTCGTGAGGGGCTTTGAGATAAGGCAGTGCCTGATACCAGTAGAACCCTTGCTTGTTTAATATAATCTTCGCTTACTTCATCTGGCTCCAGATAGAGATCTGCTACATTTTCGCGGTACATCAGAATACTGCATTCTTCAGGGCTTTTGATCTCGGTAAAAGCAAGCCCTGTTTTGTGACCTGCCTGATCAATTACGACTCCTGTAATATCAATACCTAGATTCTGAATATAACTTGAAATAAAGCGCCCATGTTGGTCATCTGCAAGCTTACCGATAAACCCTGTTTTGAGCCCTAATTTGGAACTGCCAATCGCGATATTAACAGGCGATCCGCCTACATATTTGGTAAAGGTCATCGTTTCTTCCATAGGACGATTATATTCAGTAGCATTCAGATCAATACATGCTCTTCCGATCGCAATCATATCGAATACACGGTCACTTTTTAATTCGAATTTCATCTGTACTTCCACTCCGTTTCCTTCACAATTTTCGATTTGATAATCTGCTTAACGTTGCAATATCCATTCGTGATCAGGATCGTTGTGGAATTTCCAGATGCGCTTGGGCCCTGCCATAACATTCAGATAATAAGACGTGTATCCATCAGGTACACCTACAGGATGATATCCAGCAGGAACGATAACGACATTTCGATGTTCTACCGCCATCGTCTCATCGATCGAGCGATCATCTGTGTATACCCGTTGAAAAACAAATCCTTGTGCCGGATCGATTTCATGATAATACGTTTCTTCTAATAAAGATTCAGCAGGCAACATATCTACATCATGCTTATGTGGTGGATAACTTGACCAGTTGGCACTTTCTGTGATCACTTCAACCACTAATAGACTATTCACAGTCTGATCAGAATCTGGCAAAATATTATGCACAAGCCGTTGATTATTATATTTACCGCGATGTTCTACGCTATTTTCACTAGCTGGAATAAGACGAGTTGGACGTTGTACAGATGAAGGTGAATAACATAATGCTACTCTAGCTATCGTCTCTGCGGTCACTACAAAAGAACGATCATTCGAGATATATACGCTATCTGTAGGCTTTTTCTCAAACACACTTGTTCGTGTCCCTACTCCTGCAAAAGTCTGTTCATGATCACTAACAGTGATTGTACCGGTCACTGCTACAATACAACATTCTGTTCGACCTAATACTTCATCGTATAGTGCACCGGGTTCCAAGTCGATCATTTTGAATCCTACATAATGCAGTGGTGAATGATCTGCGTTGACTTCATGCAAAAGGGTGACACCCGGACGAATATGTTGTTGTTGAGGCTTACGCAATAATGTACTCATCATGTGCCATCTCCCTTATTCAAACGTCGGTGTCACATAACGAGCAGTGACTACTTTTTTGTGCGTGTAAAAGTCTACGCTGTCTTTGCCGTTAGCATGCAATGTACCAAAAAATGAAGATTTCCAACCGGAAAAAGGGAAAAATGCCATCGGAGCAGGTACACCCAGATTCACACCTAACATGCCTGCATCTATATGTTCACGGAAATAACGAATCGCTGACGCATTGGATGTAAAAATACACGCTCCATTTGCAAATTCAGACCGATTAGCTGTTTCAACCGCTTCTTTCAAATGTTTCACTCGAATAATCGATAATACCGGAGCAAAGATTTCATCTTTCCAGATCGTCATATCTGTCGTTACATTTTCAAAAATAGTCGGCCCGATAAAATAGCCTTCATTCGAAATCTGTTCACGACCATCGCAGACTAATGTAGCGCCTTCACTGATTCCTTTTTCAATATAGCCTATCGTACGCTGCTGATTTTCTTCCCGAATAACCGGCCCCAAAAACACTCCATCATCAAGACCGTTACCGATGGTGATCTCGCCTGCTCTTTCTTTTAACCGTTGTATAAATGCGTCAGCAATGCCTTCTTCAACAGCAACTACGGCACAAGCCATACAACGCTCACCTGCCGAACCAAAAGCAGATGCAATTACATTCGTTACCGTATCTTCAAGATCAGCATCGTTTAATACAATCGTATGATTTTTGGCTCCGGTTAATGCTTGTACACGTTTGAGGTTATTGCTTCCACGCTTAAATACATATTCTCCGACAGGCTTTGAACCGACAAATGAAATAGCTTGCACAGACGGATGATCCAATACACCATTTACGACATCATGTGCTCCGTATACGATATTGAATACTCCTTTGGGTAGACCTGCTTCTGTAAATAATTCCACCAGACGTTTCGTTAATAGCGGTGTGCGTTCAGAAGGTTTGAGAATAAAAGTATTTCCCAGTGCAATAGCCATCGGGAACATCCAACAAGGCACCATCATAGGAAAGTTAAATGGAGCAATGCCACCGACTACACCGATAGGATAGCGATAATTAACAGCTTCTACATCTGTTGCGATCGAAGCGAGAGAATCTCCCATCATCAATGTAGGTGCACCTGCGGCAAACTCTACATTTTCTATCCCACGCCCCACTTCTCCAAGTGCTTCTGTTAGATTTTTCCCATTTTCAATAGTGATAAGACGAGCTAATTCTTCTTTATGAGTAGACAGTAATTGTTGGAAATTGAACAGAATTCGAGCACGACGAGGAACAGCTACTTTTTGCCAGGATTGAAAAGCTTGATGTGCGACTTCAACGGCATAATCAATATCTTCTTTGGTAGAAAGAGGGACTCTGGCGATAATTTCTTTGGTCGCTGGATTATATACATCTTCGTAGACTGTTGTTTTGCTTTCTACCCATTCTCCATTGATATAATTTTTCAACTTTTCTACTGCTCGTGCTTCTGTCATTTCTGTTCCTCCTCTAATCAATACACATCATAAAAGTTAACTTCACTATCCATATCATTGTTATATTTTGATTCATTTATCACTTTTTGATTATGTTTTGATTAATTTATAGTTAGATATTATTATCAATTTTACCTACAGTCAATCATTTTATGTAACATTACTGCTTTTTGGCAAAAATAAAAACATCTTTTACAGAGTATAGGATCGACTCTATAAAAGATGTTAGTTATCCACAGTTCGATAATGTGTATCTATGACATACCGCTTTGAACTTATTGGTGATCAGATGACGAAGTTATCGCTTGCGCGGCTTGAATCACTTGCTTGATCGATTCTGACGGCAACCGATATGCCCATTGATGAGCAGGATCGACCACCTCAATATAAGCAGAGTTATCGGGAGACTGGAATCCTTGATAAGTCTCGGTCACTGTTCGCTTCCCTTCTTTGCGAGTAACCTCAAGAGTGAATACAGGCGACTTGGAAGATAGCTGAGAAGCCGGTTGTGGCAATTGATCGGTTGGAATATTTTTGATACTATCGGTCAAATTAGAAGCTTGTTCACTACTAATCGAATGACCATTAAATGTCCAGCGATCTTGACTTGGATCTTCCAGATTGGCTTGATGTTTTAAAGTCCACTGATTATCCTGATCTTGACCTGCCCAGCTCAAAGCTGTCATATATTGATCATCCCAACCGAATGGAGTCGTATCCACGAAACTAAATACAGTCGCTGATAAGTCCGTAACTGTCTGCTGAGATAATTGAATAATAGCTCCTTCATTTAAACGTGCATAGTAATACCCATCTGTTGGTAATTTGCTACCAATATAGAGCCTATCCTGCTTGCCATCTGTTGATGTAAGTACAATCGTAGGTTGCTTGGTATCTATCCCATATTTGGCAACATCGGTCGGTTGATTTTCGACAATAGCATGTACTGTTGCTGCTTGTAGTGTAGTCAACCAATCTGTAATTGCATACGCATTGGTCGGATAGCTTGCAGGTGTACGCATCTGCCATTGATTTTGTTTATTTTCTAAAGTGATCGATGATGGGGTTGTAGTGGCTTTTGCATCATCTGATAAAGATTTCATTTCGATTTGTTGCACGTTAGCAGGTGTAAATGTAATCCATTTCGCTTCCACAGGAGCAGTCTGATCTTGTTGAAAAAAGTTCTGTGAATAGGCATAGGCTCCACCTAATAGCAAAATCGCCACCATGATGATCGTTGGCATCCATTTACGAAGTTGCACGATCTGCACGACTCCTTTCTATCCTCTACGTCGTCTCCACCATAGTACAATTCCTACAATGACAAATAACAAAGGAAATACAATAACCGTTCCAATAAAAATGATTTTCGCTTGAGATAACGATAAATTAGCAGTCTGGTATTGCTCTTGCACTTGCGGTCGAATCGTAATTTTATTCGAATTTCCCAGTAGATCATTGATACTATTCAATGCAAAATCCAAATTCGCTTGTTGTACAATTTCCTGATCCATCATAAATGTAGACCCGCCCAAAATCACAGCTTTCGGTTCACCTTTAGCATCTGCTACAGCAAAACCAAGATCGAATGGCCCTGCAAGGTCTTTGGTATCACGCTCTGTTTTGGATTCTAGTAATCCAGATAGATTCGTTTCTCCATAACTGTTACTTGAAGAAGTCAGTAATGGCGTAGTTGTCCATCCTTTCACTGCTTCTAACTGCAATCCTATCGACAGTGACATCATCGTATACAATTTATTTGCCGCTAATTTGGCTGTAATCTCATGTTGCCCGTAGTCTGGAATAATCGTAAGTGGATCGTATAATGAAGTGTCTTTGGGTTCTACCGCTACAGCATGTGTATCTTTGACACCATACATACTCATCAAAGAGTCTAAGTTTTTCCAGCTACTGCTCATTTTTTCATTAAAGCCAAGCGATAAAAATAACTTACCACCATTGTTCAAATACTGCTTAATCAGCTTGGTTTCTCCATCGCTCAAATCATTTTGCGGTCCAATAATCATTAGCAGATTAGCATCTTTTGGAATTGAACCTTCTTGCAATAGTGACAGATCACTCACAGTAATATGCTCTTCTTTTAAATGACTCATCAGTGTACTCATATCTGTCGTTGCAAATTCATTATGTCCGTTAAGCAAATACGCTTTGTGTGTGGTAGATGAAGATAGCGATAACAGACCTGACGTTAACTTTTCTTCACCGCTAAATTGATAAGATGCACTGGCTTCCGCGCTTTCTGCACTCATATCACTAGCTCCTGCACCATCAGCGAACATATCGTAGACAGGAACAATTTTGGTAGTATCTCCTTTTTTCAATACTACTGCACTTTCGGTAACGCCATATTGCTTCGCAAGTGTCGGATTGGTCAACAGATCATAAGTTTTCACTTCTAGCTTGCTGTTTACTT
This sequence comes from Paenibacillus sp. KACC 21273, assembly GCF_028736095.1. NCBI lineage: Bacteria > Bacillati > Bacillota > Bacilli > Caryophanales > Paenibacillaceae > Paenibacillus > Paenibacillus sp. KACC 21273. Next base: position 1,169,321 of record NZ_CP117876.1, on the reverse strand, counting down.
TATGGTATTCTGCTAATAAATCAGTCACTTCGCGGGTATATACTTCTGCATCCTGTGAATTTAGAAAAACAAGAGCTTCAACATTCTGATCCAATCCTTGTAGTGTGGTGATCGTCTGATCGGATAATGTATATTGTTTGTTTTTGGTTAGATCAACTTGAAATGTTCCGATCGAATTAAGAAATAACGTCAAAATAATAAAAATACCAATAACGGCTACCGAAAATATGACTGCATTTGTGCCTTGTATCCATTTTTTCATTGTGCTCACCTCCACCTTTTCCGTTCCACGACTTGTATACTCAGTACAAGGAACAATAACGATAAGGTGAGATAGAACAGAATATCCGGTCCATGCAATACACCTTTGACTAGATTATCAATGCGGCTGGATATAGAAAAAGGCTCTAGCCATTTCTGAGCGATATCTGAATTCATCGTAAAGGAATCTATAATCCATAATCCTAGCAATAATACAAAAGCGATCACAGCTGATACCATCTGGTGTTGAGACAGACTGGAAGCAAATAATCCGATCGCCATCATGGCAGCGCCTAGTAAAAATACCGCTAACAAAGATAACAACAACATCGGTATATTCATCGTACCGAAAAAAGACATCGTGATCGGATACACCAGATTGCAAGCAATCAATACCAGTAATAATCCAAGAGAAGCTAAGTATTTACCGATTACAATCTCAGTGACGGTTACAGGGGAAGTCAGTAACAATTCATCGGTTCCCTGTCTAAATTCTTCGGATATCAAACGCATCGTTAATAACGGAATAATAATCAATAACATAAAAATCGTATTGCCCAAAATCAAGCGGTAATCCAGTATACTTGGCTGGTAACCGACAAAACTAACATAAAACATATAGCTAGATAGCAATACATAGACCGCTATCGCAAAATATGTTGTTGGATTCAAAAAATACAACTGTAATTCTTTAGAACATATTGCCCACATGCGTCTCACTTGGTTGTGTCCTCCTTCGGTAAAGGAGTATCTAGATCATCCACAGAAGTTGAATTTACATTAAGGTCAGATGGAGAATCGGTCGTTAATTTGGCGAATAGCTCTTCCAGACTCTGACCTTCTTTACGCATTTCCAATACAGGAATCCGCGCTTCTGCTAATAAAAGAGATAACGATTCTCTAAAGTCTTCCTCATCGATTCCTGTTAATTTAATCGTAATCAATTGCTCTTGTTGTTCATTCGTATGAGAATACTGAAATTCGGTATGTGCAAAATCAGCATGTTCCAGTACAGATCGTACGATCACTGGCTTCGATTTCACTTCCAATTGCACCTGGAAATTCTGTTGTAACGAATCACCAATATGATCAGCATCGCGATCCAGTACTAATTTGCCTTCATGAATAATTAACATCCGATTGCACAGCATACTGACTTCAGGCAAAATATGGGTGCTCAATAGTACAGTATGTTGTTCACCTAATTCTCGAATCAATTGTCTAATTTCCATAATCTGATTCGGATCAAGCCCGGATGTTGGTTCATCCAAAATAAGCAATTCCGGTTGATGAATAATCGCGCCAGCTAGACCGAGACGTTGCTTGTATCCTTTAGATAAAGAACGGATCACCTGTCGCTCTCTTCCTTGTAGTCCAAGCCGATCGATCATTTCGCTAATTCTTAATTTCTGCTCTCGTACCGAAACATCGCGTAGATCCGCTACAAAGCGTAAATAAGAGCGTACCGTCATATCTGGATAAAGTGGCGGGGTCTCCGGTAAATACCCTATTTTGCTACGTGCTTGTCTGGATTGTTCGTGCATCGGTAAGCCATCTACCCATATCTGTCCAGAAGATGGGGTGAGATAGCCTGTAATCATACGCATCGTTGTGGTTTTGCCAGCTCCATTGGGACCTAGAAAGCCAACAATTTCGCCCCGCTTCATTTCAAAATCGATCCCGTCTACACTTCGACGCTGATCGAACCATTTGCTTACTTGCTGGACTTGCAGCATATTTCGTTCCCTCCCGCTTTTCCCAAAATCCTTTTTACTATAACGTAATTGTTATAAATTCAGCTTAAAAGAAGGTAAAGGAAAGCTTAAAAAAAGCCGCCAGATCATGATGATCTTAGCGACTTATTTAAGATGAAGTATGAGAAGAATGATCCAATTCAAAAAACCATTCTAAAAAAGAGTTAAAACTCTCCCATTGCGGTTGTAATTGCCCTGCCCAAAAGTCTTGTAATCGTTGACCGAGACTCAACTCCAACACTTGATCTGTCTGCCGATTGTAAAAGTATCCACCTTCACCGACAAAAGCATCCAGTGGAAGATATTGTTCAGGCAATTTCAATGTCTCGCGAGCACTATGTATACTTAGATCATAATTCGAATACAATACAAACCAGCAAATATGGTAAAGCTCCTGATGTCGACTGTAAAAAGTAGGCCCTGTCTCTGCATGTAGATAAAACTGCGCAAAGTCTGAATCCAGTGGAATCTGCAACGTTTCCAGTGCACCTGCATATTCAGTCGAAGCTTCTTCATACCATACGTTTTGTTCTTTGAAATATTGCTGAACTTTAGGTGATAACAATGAAATTCTCCTTTCACTCTAGATATTCAATCTCATCTTACCAGTTTATCGTAAATTCTGGCTTCGTGCTCACATCAATCGGTACATCTTTAGAGCCTATACCTGCGGCAGAAGCAGCAAAAATATCTTCTTCGATCCCTAGTTTTTCTAATTTGAGTGTACGTGCAGCTGCAAGTTTGAATTTGGGTTCTCCTTCAACAGGAAACGTAAGACTACCCTCACTTGTATCTCCACCGTTGCTATCTATTGCTTGCCGGGCAGCAGCACCGATCTGATTGGCATACTGTCGCATCCGATCATACAATAAATCACCATTTTGGGTTGCTGTAAATTCTTCTTCAAAATAAGGTTCTTTTACCACTAGCATCCAATCTGTTGTAGCATCAAATTCATTATCAATCAAGATATCTTCTAACTTTTTGGTATCTATATCTTCTTTAATTTGTTCTTCACGATCTGATTCTTGATCACCACCTGAACCAGAACCACTGTCGCTCTTAGAACCCGTCGAACCTGATCCATTCGTATGTCCACCTGCATTACCTTCATAGTGACCACCACCAGAAGAATTTGAATGATTCGGTGAACTTGAAGAAGAACCACTACTTCCACTTTCAGAAGATTGTTCATCCAGCTTTTCTAAATAGTCCTGTATGGTTTGCTCTGCTTTTTCTTGCATTGCCAGTTCATACTGTTTTTTCACTTCTTGTACAGCAGTAAGCGACGTGGCATCAGCTACATTTTGCGCCTGTCGCTTTTCAATAAAAACGGTAAAATAATAAAATAAAAACACACTACCGATGATAACAAAGGCAAGCGTCGATACTGTCAAAATCGACATTCCGCCCTGTTCATTATGAAGTTTCTGCTGTATATTCTTCATCCATCGGTTCATGTGTATTCATCTCCATTTTTAGTTTAACCAAACCAATAATTAGCCGTATACAATAACACAAATAGCAATAATCGCCATTACGACAAGCACTAACATGATTTGTTTATTCACTTTTGCCATCTGTTGCGGATCCGCTACAATCTCACCGCCACATCTAGCACATACCATTTCTTTACGTAATAATTTGCGTTCCGAGATATCCCGGCAAGATTGACAGGTATATTGCATGGTTGATCCCTCCATGTGATATCGTAATCTCAATCATCTTTATCAGTGAATTTTACAATCCACTGTGCGGCTTCTGCTCGTGATACCTCAGCTTGCGGTTGAATATGAGGCACATAGCCAAATACTTGACGATATTCACGATCTCCAATCAAAAACGGCAATACAGATTGCTGATAAAATTCTTTATTTGTATAGTCTTTTCCAACTTCTTTACCATCTATATAATTAGACAAATTAGTTTGTGTTACAGATGGACTTACAATCGGATCTTGCAGAGCACTTATATTGGTATAAGCTGTCCATAACAAACACAATTGTTCACGAGTCAAAGGTTGGTCTAATTTTAACGAATGATCTTCAAATCCTACAATTTGATTGGTTTGCTGTAATTTTTGAATCAATGCATAATCAGGATCATTTTCCGCTACATCTACAAACGGAGTAAAATCGGTTGATGTAGATTCTTCTGTCGGATGATAGCGATATATCCATTCAATAAAGTCACGTCTTGTAATAGAATCATTTGGATTAAACTTTCCATCAGGATCTACAGAAGTAGCTCCTGAAGACAGCAAATTCACAATATCGTTTTGAGCCATATGTTGTGAAATATCAGTCACTGTTACCGTATTAGAAGCTGATGTCTCTAAATTGGCTTCTACATCATCTGTATCTTCTTCTTCGCGGTCTTCGATTTTGGTATAGTCAACAATCCATTGTGCAGCTTGTTCCCGAGTAACCGCCTGTTGAGGTTGTAGCTTATTACTTTTGCCAAATACATGAGCATATTCACTATCATCATCAGAACCATAACGATATACTGCATCTATAAAAATATTGCCTATTTTTTTGTAATCACTATATTTTTTTAATGCTTGTAAATGAATTTCTGGAGAAACAGCAGAATCTACTACATCGCCATCACTTTGATACCATCCCCAAAGCAGACTTAATTCTTCGCGAGTTAATGATTTATCTAATTTCATCGTTCCATCTGGAAATCCAGTAATAACACCTGAAATTTGGAGCCCTTCAATCAATGGATAGTCAGGGTTGTCTTGCGCAACATCATCAAAGCTAGGGGTAGGATTATTTTTGAGTTTGATTTCTTTATTATCATATCCGTACATCCAATGAATAAATTGAGAGCGAGTAATAGGCTCTTTCGGATTAAAATTCCCACTATCATCTAATGACACCGCGCCAGATTCGATAAGCTTTTTGATTTGCTGTTGAGCCGGACTATTACTGATATCTTTGGCTTGGATTGCTGTCATATCTGTAGATGCTTTGTCATCTTGCACTTCAACGTTCACAGGAACAGGCGCGGCTAATGGATCACTTGTCGTCGTTTGCTCTGTGGTTGTCGCTGTATTTTCTGCTGTTGTATCGGTTGCAGTAGTCTTAGGTGGAGTGGTTGGCTCTGCTGAATTGTTGTTACATCCTGCTAACGTGATCGTAGCAGTCAGTAATAGGATATAATATCCCTTCTTTCTCATGACTATTCACATCCATTTAGTAATTTATGTTCCATATCTCAAATATCCGATAATACTAAATACAATTACTCCTAAATATAAACGGATTCGATATTGTTTACGCTCTGGTTCATCTGCAAGTATATAAATTGCTATAATAACTAAAATTCCAGGTATGAAAGATGCACCTGCAATAATGACTCCCCAAAAATAACTCAATACTCCTAAGTGTCTATTGAGATAACTTACTGTAAAAAGAGATAACATCATAATTAAAACACTAATATTTAAATATTTCTTTTGCTTTCGATCATCAAAATTTTCTCTCAATAAATTAATCATGCTCTATTCTCCTCTCTTAAATTTCTAATATATTTTATTATTTCTTTTTATCTGATGACCATTCTGTACCTTTGTCCATGGCTCCTTCTGCTATTTTCTGATTAAGATCTAATGAATTTTTTATATTTTGTAAAGCTTTTTCTTGTTGTAATAAACGATCGTATTGAGCTTGAGTTAAAGAAGAATTATGATTATTTTGCCAACGATTAACTGTGTTTTGATTGGCACGATTATTCCAAATCATATCTAATTGACGATGTGTGATTGATTTATTACCGACGTTACTCTGACTCACTTCAATTCCTCTTTCTTCCAAATCTGAAGTCGTTGTCGTAATACCATTTTTAGTTCTTATATTTTTAAGTACTCGTCCAAATATTGGAGTCAAAATCATCGATTTAATAATACTTGATTGACCTTGCTCTGCTAAACTTTTGTTCTCGTCTGGATCGATTAAAGATTTAATTTTAGTCATTGAAAGAGATTCTACTATACTTCCAAAAAATCCAGAAACTGATTTACCAAAGTTAGATACTGCTGGCTTTTTGAATATATCTGATACTTTTTCAAACACTAATGCACCTGCTACACTTTCTAAAGCCATTATACCCATTTCTTGTAGATTCGGTAATTTTCCTTCAAAAGCTATTTTATTGAATAGTCCTGTTCCCATATTAATGAAAATAGAAGTTGTAAATGTCTTACTCGTCACGGCAGACTTTAAAGTCTGAATAGGTGAAGTTACTAATCCTCTACCTGCATCCCATAGACCTCTACCCAAACCTTTTACATATCCTAAAGATTTTTTTCCTACTTCTTTCAAAAACAATTTTGTACCTTGGCTTCTGAAAAAAGTCCAGCCACCTCGGACTGCACCAACTATTCCAGATTGTGCTATACCAATTACAGATATAGCTCCTAAAGCACCATACCCAATTCCTTTAATAAATTCAAAATCATCGCCAGCCATTAATCCATATATACCACCAGCTACAATACCAACTACTCCAGCTACAATAAGAACAGGTACGGAAATAGGAGCGCTCAACACAACTGCAAAAATGACAACGGCTGCTCCGATAACAACAGCTGCTCCAATAGCTCCTGCTGCTGCACCTTTCCCAAAGTTCTGTAAGCTTTCAATGGGGTTAGCAGCAATATCTTTTGCTTTATCCCATAGCTTCTCATACCACGGTCGATTATCTGGTGCATTACTATCGACCTCAACTGGCTTCTCTATAGAATTGGATTCAATATTATTGGGCGCTGTTTGATTTCCTTTTTGATTTTGACTATTCATATTATTAAAATCATATGGCTTTAAAGTATCTGTTCCAAGATTAATAGGTGGAAGAGGAGCAAATTCGCCTGTCTCAGCGCCACCATTGTGATTTTTTTCAGAAGTTCCATTTGTAGGAATCTCAGGCTTTGGCTGTCCGTTAGGATCAGGTGTCTGAGTCTGCCCCTGGTGATTACCATCTGGATGCGCGCTATCGCCAGGCGGAATAGCTGTATCGGTTGTAGTGTCAGGTGGAACAGCATTCTGATCTTTCACTTCAACATCACTCAGATGGACTTTAAAAGGAGACTCTTGATCAGTATCCGCTGTAGCGAACACAGGTGAAGCTAATGTGAGAACAAAAAGCACTGCAAGCAGTGCTCCACCTATTTTATACATAACGCGTCGGATATTGAACACTTCCTTTCCGTACGTTTTTGAGAATAACTGTATAATTATTCTTTTGCCGGATCTTCTTCTTTGCGTACCGTCGCTGAAGATGAGATCGGAATAGATAATCCCGATGTATTGAACAAAGCTCCAGATACAAGCGGTGATTCCAATGTCACTTTGACGGTGACATATGTATCGCCACCTGATGAATATTCTTGCTTGCTCATTTCCTTGATATCGTATTTACCTGCAAAATTACGAATTGCTGTCTGATATCCAGCATTTCCTTGATCTTCTACCATTGCCACACGTGCGCCTTCCATTACTGCTTGTTTGACTGTTACTGCTGTAATCGCAGCAGAAGCAAATTGAAAAACAATAAGTACCATTAAAATAAATAAAGGCAACACACCTACAAATTCAATAGCTTGCGCACCCCGCTGATTATGAAGATACTGACGCCAGCCGCCCGTAGACGGCATGTCACCAGTATAAGTACTTTGGTTATCCACCAATTTTGATTTTATCGATTGCATCTTTAATTTTATCCACCAGTGCTTCCGCAATTCCGCCACCCTCTTTACCAAACAAGCTCATTAGTGCAATGATCAGTACAACGACAACAGCAGCTACACCTACATACTCGATTGCTTGAGCACCTTTTTCATTTTTGGTATATTGTCCAATCGTTGTTGCTTTGGCATATAAGTAAGAACCTAATTTGTTCATCATCGTTATTCACCCCCTCTCAATAAAATCAAATGGTTTGATGCAATATCCCTTTTGTTATTGCAAAGCATCCCATGAGACGCCAATACCTTCAGGATTATAGATGAAGTTAAGTACTAACAATCCGACAACACATAGCAATACTGCAGGTAAAATAAGAAAGCTGGTAATCAAAGTGACTTTAGGTCCTGCTTTGGCAGCACGCTCTTTCATCATACCGATTCGAGTTTCACGCATATCTGTGGATAGCAGATTAAATGTCTGAGAAATGGGAACGCCTAATTTGCTGCCTTGTACCAGTGAAGATACTAACGTTTCTAATTCTTTACTTTGATTGCGATTCATCAATCGGATATATGCATCTTCGCGCGGAACTCCGATATCTAATTCTTGTTGAAAGCGAGATAACTCTTCTTGTAAAGGTCCATCCATTTTCATAATAATTTGTTTCATAGCAGGATCCATCGGTACACCGGCTTGTAAAGTAACGCTCATCGCATCCATAAAATCAGGCAAATCCAAACCTAAGCGCTCTTGTCTTTCTTTGGCCGCACTTCGTAACCAGAGCGAAGGAAATGCTAATCCAGCAAGTATAAATAAAATGAATACAACGCCATTACCGAATCCCATCCATACTAGCAATGTCCCGAATAACATTCCTGCAAATACACATAAAAAGCGAAATCCATAAAAGGAATCCAATCGTAATCCACCTGGATGTCCAGCAAGTTCAATTTGCCGTTGAATCGTAGTCGGATTTGTAAACAATTTGAACCGCAAACCTAAAGGAATTAATTTTTCTGACCAATCAAATATTCGCTTTTTAAATCGTTCACTTAGAGTACGTTTCTTTTTCTTATCTTCATTCACCATACCCATTCTTTTTTTGAGACTGAGTCGTTTTAGCTGATACCGCCAGTAAAAGAATACAGCAGCACCCCACGAAATTAGTGCTGTATATAATAGAGTATTCGTCCATAACATTATTTATTCACGCCTTTATATTGGTGACTTTACGAATCATAATAAATCCGAACACCATCAAAATAGCGACAACAACCAATAGAATCAAACCTGGAATCGTGAACAAAGGCGTAATAAATCCTTTAAATACAATATTAAAAGCAATAATAAGAAATACAGGCATTAAACCAAGTGTTAATGCAATATATCTCGATTCTGCTGTTTGATTGCTTAATTCTTTGTTCATACGTTCTCGTTCTTCTAAGGTCTTAGCTAATTGATCTAGAGCTTTGGCAAGATTACCACCGGCTTGACGCTGGATCGTAATCGTCTGAGTCATTAATTGAATATCGCGACTACTAAACTTCTCGTTCATATTTTCAAGTACAGTATCCAGATTGTTACCTAATTGCATTTCACGAGCCATTCCTTGAAAAAGAGGGCCCGCAGGTGCTTTCAATTCTTTGGCTACCATGTCTATCGCTTGTTGTATGCTCATACCTGCACGAATAGAACTTCCCATCATTCGGCATACTTCAGGTAATTGACCATTGATCTGTGCAGCAAACTTGCGTCGTCTAGATTTGAGCCACTGCGAAGAACCAATCGTGATTAGAAAATAAGCGACGATAATATCCATCGGAAATTGTAACCCGACCAATACGTTAAGTAGGTAAGTCGCTATAAATAACAATGCGCATTGAATTAATACATAATTAAATCCTGAAATATTCAAGTCTGCTCCTGCCAGGCGATTATCCCATTCTCGTCCATAATCAGAACGATTGAACTTACCTGCAAGTCTGCGGTATGTTCCTTTATTGGTTTTAATCTCTTCCGTATGCAAATCAGCCAGTCGCTTGTGAAGCACTTTTTCTTTTTTTCGTACAGCCGTTATTTCCATAATTGTTATCGTAATCGCAACGACTGTTATAAAAAGGATAATTAAAAACCAATGTTCAACCGACATGGATGATCTCCTCCTCCATCGGAGTGAAAAATGATTCTCCTAGATCATAGCCGAATGTTTTGAGCTTATCTGCACATTGCGGAATATAGCCTGTAGTCACAAAGCTACCTTTTATACGTCCATTTGCTTCTGTTCCTATCCGCTGAAAACGAAAAATATCATTCAATCGAATATTGCCATTTTCACTGATAGCTTCTGCAATAGACACCACTTTGCGTGTACCATCGGATAATCGTAATGTCTGTACTACTAATTGAATAGCTGCTGAGATAAAAGGTCTTACCACTTCAGCTGTCATAGATGAGTTATTCATCAAAATCATAGCTTCTAATCGAGACATTGCATCTTGCGGACTATTTGCATGAATCGTGGTCAAAGATCCTTCATGACCGGTATTCATCGCTTGAAGCATATCCATAGCTTCCCCGCCACGTACCTCCCCGACAATAATACGATCAGGACGCATACGAAGCGCATTTTTAACCAACTGTCTGATTGTAATCTCGCCAGCGCCTTCCATATTAGCTGGACGTGCTTCCAATGAAACAACATTTTTACGATTTAACCTTAACTCTGCCATATCCTCAATCGTAATCACACGTTCACCGATTGGAATTGCTGCTGAGACCACATTAAGTAATGTTGTTTTACCACTACCTGTACCACCAGAGATAATAATATTCATTTTTGCTCCTACTAATGCTTCTAGAAAAGTAGACATTTTACTAGATAAGGATTGGAATCCAATTAAATTATTCATTGTGTATGGATCTTTTTTGAATTTACGAATCGTAATCACAGGCCCATGTAAAGCAATAGGAGGAATCGCTGCATTAACACGGCTACCGTCTTCTAAACGTCCATCAACTAGCGGTGAGCTTTCATCAATACGACGTCCAATAGGAGCAACAATACGATCAATAATATTGCGGATATGATCATCATTTTTAAAAGAAATATCGGATAAAGTGATCTGACCTTTCCGTTCGATATAAATTTCATCTGGCGCATTAACCATAATTTCTGTAATATCGTCGTCTTGTAATAAAGGTTCTAATGGACCAAAACCAACAGAATCATCCAAAATCATGTCGAGTAATTTGTTTTTATCCATCTGTGTAATAATAACTTTTTCTTGCTCCATCATATCTGTAATCAATTTTTCAATCGCTCGTCGTTTTTGAAAATTAGGCAGTTTGATTAATTGATCCAAATTGGTTTCTTTCAGCAGACGATTTTTGTAATGATTAAATAAATAATCAGTATAATCTAAAGGCTTCTGCTCTTCGGCTTGCGAATCATCAAGCCTGCTGCTTAACTTTTGAAAGATCGACATGAGACTCGCCTCCTTCTTTAACACTTAAAGCAGATTGAAGGTTGATAAATTCTTTGATTAATCCTTTGACCCCTTTTAACTTTTCTTTGCGTTCAAGCAATAGAGGTTGCCCCAAATTCGCACTCGTCTGTAACTGACCTTTAAGATCTTCTGAAATCGAACCAATCGTTGGAATATTAACAATCTTTTCTAGATCACTGGTTGTCACATCGGATCGTTTACTATGTTTGTTAATCACAAGAGAAATACGATTCATATCCATCAGGTGATAACGATCCAAAATATCGATCACACTTTTCAAACTCAAAATAGAAGCACGATCCAAATTCAACACATAGACTAATTCGTCGGTTTGACTAATTGCACTAATAGAGACTTCATTTAATTCGCGAGGTAAATCCAAAATGATGTAATCAAAATGCTGACGACAAGTATTGAACAACATTTCGATATCTTCGCCGGTAAAATTTTCAGCTTCTTGCGGATGTGCTGGTGACAATAGCAAATTCAAGCCAGATGATTGTAGTGGATACAGTACATTACTAAGCTGACTATACGTAATTTCTTTCAATACTGATTTGAGATCACCCAGATTACGTTCAAATTGAATATCCAGATAATGTTGTATCCCACCAAATTGCAAATTAAGATCAATTAACAGCACTTTAGCATCTGTTTGCAATGCTATTGTCTGCGCCAGATTCACACTGACTGTGGTTGTTCCTGCACCGCCTTTGCCGCTATACAAAGCTATCACTTTACCACCATTTGCATCAGGTGCATGAATAGAACGTTGATCTGTTCCTCGTTGTGCAAGTCGTATCGCTTTTTCAAGCACATTCTCTAGATGATCCAATTCATCAGGTATTCGCAGTACATCAGTCACGCCTGCACGATACATTTCTCGAATTTGTGTAAAATCTCCAGTACGACTTAGAAAAATAACCGGTGCTGAGCCATTTACTTTTTTTAACTGCTGGATAATCGGTGTCAAATCAGTTGATTCTTCCGATTCTGCTAACAAAATAACACGTGGTTCTTTTGGATGAATTTGCATATAAGCTTCACGTGGTTTTTCAATCACTTCGCCTGGTTGCATATTATAAAAATGAATACTTTGTATTAACTGTTGAGTGAGGCGCTCATTGCTAGATACGATAGATATTTTAACTGTCGACAAATGGATTGCCTCCTTGCTGATTATAGTAAGTTTGAACCGTTCTTCGATTACTTATCTGTTGAAGATGTATTAGAAGTTTCTTTCGATTTTTGAGACGATTCTTTAGATATAGCATCTTTTTGAATTCGATCGGTTGATGCTTTATTGGTCGCTTTTTCTTTAGTCGATGTTGATTGCTCTACTGCTTTTTCTGCTGTTTTTTTATCTTTTGATGAAGCTTGAGTATCTTCTTTGTTCGCTGTAGGTGAGCTTGCTGTCGAAGATACGTTACTTGATGTATTACTATTATCTGTACCTACATCTTTACTGCTTCCACTTTTTAATAAGCGTACTTCTTTACCATAATTAAGCGCCCATACCACAGATTTAGAATCATTGAGGCTGACCAATACACCAATCGCTGTAATTTCATTCCCTGTTTTTTGAACACTATTTACGGTTACATCTTTCAGTAATACTTTAGTAATCCGACTATCTCCATTTGCTTCTTTTTCTTTAGTCGATTTTGCATCATAAGAATAGACGATATCCACTTTGTCATACGCATCAATCTGTTCATCAAAAACAGCCAATGGAGCACGCAACATCACTTGACGATAATCTCCTTTGACAAACGTATTGTTACGCAAGACCGAGGTTGTTAGTACAGAACCTTCTGTAATAGGAACAACCGATATTTTATTTTCCAATTGCTGTGAAGAGGTAATCAACGAATCCATCATATATTTACGCGGAATTTCTTGAGTCTTTAACAATTCAGACTTGATTACGCTACCTGCTGGAATATCTTGCGCTGCTACTTGTACGGTTACAAATTCACCTAGACTGGCTTTGGTCTCTTTCATATAACTAGAAAACAAAATAACTGCAATAGCGCCTAAAGTGATTGCGATCAACATAAATACAAATGCACGCTTTTTAGATTCAAACATACGTCTCTGCCACCTTTTGTAGTAATGCAATTAGTAAAAAACAACTTACAGCTATAAATGGTGCTAAAGGTAATTCATTAGGAACACGAAATGTTTGTGGCGCTACTTTGCGTAAAAGCAGTAAAGGAATCGCCGCCAGAGCTGCCAATGGAAATGTAAAAAGGAATGCCCATATCCCTCCAGACCATCCCAAGCAAGCACCAACCATTGCAAAAAGTTTAATATCCCCTCCACCCAATTTTCCTTTGCTTACGATAGCAAGTAAAAGTGCTATCCCGCCCAAACCTATGACACCAAGAAGACTTTGCCAGATCGTGATATCGTTAACAACAAGATGGATAATTAAAAAATATAGAGTACCTGGTAAAGTAATCACATCTGGAATAATTCGCTTACGACAATCTGTGATAATACAGACCAGTAATAGAACAAGAAATGGAATATAAATAAGTCCTATCATTTGTTGTCTCCTATTTGTTTTAATCAATTTGTAAAAATCATGCTGTAAAGATCAAACTGTAAATATGACTCATTAATAAGTTTTGAAAAACATGTTTTTATTTTGTCCGAATTTGAAGCAGAGGTAAATAGAGCTGCTTTCCTAATAAAAGGAAAAAATAGCAACTTACTATTTAGCATTGTAGTTTTTTCTAATATGAATAACCAAAATTAGGTATTTTCATATGAAAAATAGTACAAACCTCATTAACGTTCGACATGTTTACCATTATATGTAATATAAATAAGGTCTATCGGTCAGCTTAGAAAGGTACTTACTTCATAGTCAGCTTGACCTAGATTTTGTTCAAAATTTCGCAATATAACTCAGAATAGATGGTTCCACATTCACTTTTATGATTATTTGAAAGCAAAAAAAGACTATTCCTAGAATCGAAATAGTCTTTTAATAATGATGATGTATTTATTTAGCTGTAACCGAAGTTACTTTTTATTTAAAGGAACAGGGACAACCAATGGAGCTTTCATCGCTTTTTTCCAATTGACGAGAGCGATACTACAAGCAATCATAACTAGACCGATCAATAATGATAATGTGATCGACTCATGAAGAATCCAGATACTAAAAATATTAGATAACACCGGAATCATAAATGTATACGTTCCTACGGTGCTGACTTCTCCACTGTCGATTAATTTGAAATAAACCATCCATCCACCTGCGATAACAAACAACGAGATAAACAATAATACTTCAATAAATGAAGGAGTCCACTGAATATCACTCCAACTTTCGGTAGACGATCCAGCAATCATTAATACTACGCCACCGATTAATAACTGCATCGTAACTGTCCATAACGAATCCAATTGTTGATTATTTTTCTTCATATATATTGTACCTAGCGCCCAGCATAAGGAAGAGGCTAACGCGAATCCGATACCGGTTAACGATAAATTGCCTTCAAGACCGCCTGAACTAATCACAGCCACACCTACAAAACCTAGTATTAATCCAATTACTTTTAAAGTGTTCATCTTTTCGCCTAACCATAACCATGAGAACAGCCCTAACAAAATAGGTTGTAGAAATACAATCGTTGAGAATAACCCTGCTGGTAAATAACCGATTCCAATTGTCTGCAATCCATAGTAACCGATAATATTTAAAACGGCGAGTATAGCGTATATCTTTCGATTTCGTTTCCATTGCAATCGTTCGACATGCTTCATAGCAAATCCTAACAAAATAAGTCCACCAATTAATGTTCGCAGACCTGAAAATAAAAGTGGCGGTACATCAGGTAATACTAATTTGGTTAAAGGCCAGTTAATGCCCCAGATCGTTACAAGAAAAATAACCAGCCATAATGTCATTTTGGGTGATAAAGTCTTCATGTTGTTCATCCTTTCATCTATTACAGTACACTGTTTTAAATTTGTGCTTCTTTAGGTTATACTTTTATCACTCATAAAGAAAATGAATATTTTGCATAAAGGAGATAACGATATTGTTATGACCATCACTCAGATTATGACATTTGTGCGGGTTGCCGAGACATTAAGTTTTACCCAAGCTGCACATGAGCTACATATGACCCAGCCTGCTGTTAGTCATGCGATTGCCAGTATTGAGAATGAATTAGACACTTTGTTACTGTTACGGGATCGCAAAAAAGGAGTATTACTGACTGAAATCGGTGAGCAAGTATTAGTACAATTCCGTACCATTTTACACAGTATGGAAAAAGTACAACAACAGGTAGCTGCTGTGAAAGGGTTAGATGTAGGCACGATCTGTGTAGGCGCTTTTCCTTCAGCATCTGCTTATTTTTTGCCACCTATTATTCAAAAAATCAAACAAAACTATCCTAACCTGATTTTCGATCTACACGAAGGCTCTGCTAATGATGTCAAAGAATGGGTCTATACTCGCAAGATTGAAGTCGGTATTGTTCTGTTGCCAGCACCCGACTTGGATGTTATTCCATTATGTGAAAATGATATGGTACTTCTGTTACCGGATAACCATCCATTGCAACAGCAAGCTCATATTACTGTTCAGCATCTTCATGGAGAAGATATGATTTTGTGCAAAGGTGGTCATGAGACCGCGATTATTGAAGCTTTTGATCAAGAAAAAAGCCATCTCAAAATCACTTTTACGACCCATAATGTAAGTGCATTGATCAATATGGTTCGTCAGGGACTTGGAATTGGTATCGTTTCTAATCTAGCCTTATCGATGCATCCCCATCATCTGGATGTACGAGAAGTCACCCCGCGCATCACAAGTCAGATCGGAATCGCTATTCCTTCTGTATCTCAAGCATCACTTGCGGTACAACTACTGATCAAAACAGCGCAAGAATTATTTTTAGAATCTCCTGTACTGACCTCTTCCTAATCAAATGCAAAAAGTCTGCATCCGCTCATTACGAGCATGCAGACTTTTTGTAATATATTCTAGATTTAGTTCGCCAAAATAGCGTATCTTTTACAACTTGTACAGCCATTTACGATCAGCCGATCGAAATAGCCTCAGGAGATTCTTCTGCCGGGCGGTCTGCTGATGGCGATGACTGAATCACAACATGCAATTCTTGATCTACCACATTTACGATAACTGTCGATCCTTCTGAAGCTTCGCCAGCAATCATTGCGCGAGCAACTTTGGTTTCTAATGCGCGCTGAATAAATCGTTTGAGCGGTCTTGCACCATAAGCCGGGTCGAATCCTTGTTCAGCAATCAGTTGGACAGCTTCGTCAGTCAATTGTAACGTAATCTGACGATCTTTCAGACGATCTTGTAAATGCTCTACCAATTTGCGAACAATCTGTCCAATCTCTGTTAAGCTTAGTGGTTTGAATAAGACAATATCATCGACACGATTGAGAAATTCAGGGCGGAAATGATTACTCAATTCACGCATAACATTGTCACGTACCGTCTCGCTCCATTCTCCATCTGCGCCCAATCCACTCACAAGATGAGCAGAGCCTATATTTGAAGTCATAATTACAATTGTATTTTTAAAATCAACGACTCTGCCTTGCGAATCTGTTAACCGTCCTTCATCTAGCAATTGTAAAAGAATATGGAACACATCGGGATGTGCTTTTTCGACTTCATCCAATAGCAATACAGAGTAAGGTTGACGACGTATAGCTTCGGTTAATTGTCCGCCTTCTTCGTAACCGACATATCCAGGTGGCGCTCCGACTAATCGAGAAACGCTGTGTTTTTCCATATATTCTGACATATCGATCCGAATCATACCGTCTTCACGATCGAATAAAGAAGCAGCAATCGATTTGGCAAGTTCTGTTTTCCCTACTCCGGTAGGTCCAAGGAATAAGAATGAACCTATTGGACGATTCGGGTCTTTGATACCTGCACGTGAACGAATCACAGCATCAGCAACCAATTGTACAGCTTCATCTTGACCGACTACACGCTTATGCAGACTTTCCTCTAATCGCAATAATTTGTCCCGTTCCCCTTCAACCAGACGACTTACCGGAATACCTGTCCAGCGAGATACGATATCTGATATTTCTTCTTCGGTAACAGCTTCACGCAAGAGACGATTATCTTGATCTTGATACGCTTCTTCTTCCGCTTGTTTTAACTGACGTTCTAGATCTGGAATAATACCGTAACTGAGTTCAGCCGATTTGTTCAAATCATATTCTTCCTGTGCTTCTAACAGATCGTTGCGTGCTTGTTCTAGATTTTTTTTGAGATCACGCACAATTTGAATCGCTGATTTTTCTTTTTCCCAGCGTGCTGTCATTTCTAGTTGTTTTTCTTTGAGGTCAGCTAGTTCACGTTGTAACTGTTCTAATCGACGCTGGCTAGCATCGTCAGTTTCTTTTTTCAGAGCAGCTTCTTCAATCTCAATCTGCATAATTCGGCGGGTGACTTCATCCATTTCACTTGGCATAGAGTCAATCTCGGTACGAATCATAGCACAAGCTTCATCGATCAAATCGATTGCTTTGTCCGGTAAAAAGCGATCTGAAATATACCGATCAGATAGCACACCTGCCGCTACAATAGCACTATCATGAATTTTGACACCATGATGCACTTCAAACCGTTCTTTTAAGCCGCGCAAAATAGAAATGGTATCTTCTACATTAGGCTCATGCACTAGCACCTGTTGGAAACGGCGCTCCAATGCAGGGTCTTTTTCAATATAATTGCGATATTCATCCAGTGTTGTTGCACCGATACAATGAAGTTCTCCGCGCGCTAACATCGGTTTGAGCATATTCCCTGCATCCATTGAACCTTCTGTTTTGCCTGCTCCTACAATCGTATGCAATTCATCAATAAATAAAATAATCCGTCCATCGCTTTCTCGAATTTCTTTGAGCACTGCTTGAAGACGTTCTTCAAATTCACCCCGATATTTAGCACCGGCAACCAGTGCACTCATATCCAGTGAAAAAATCGTTTTATCTTTAAGCCCTTCCGGTACATCTCTGCGTACGATCCGGTGTGCTAGCCCTTCAACAATCGCTGTTTTACCGACACCAGGTTCACCAATCAGTACCGGATTGTTTTTGGTTTTGCGAGATAAAATACGAATAACTCTACGAATCTCAGCGTCCCGTCCAATCACAGGATCGACTTTACCACTGCGTACTTCTGCAACAAGATCACGACCGTACTTCTGCAATACTTCATAGGTTGCTTCCGGCTCCCGGCTCGTCACTCGTTGATGACCTCGTATCTCGGCTAAAGCAGTTAATAACGGATCACGCTTTAATCCTTGTTGTTGTAACATATTGCGTAGTTCTTGATTCTCGCGATCATGACCGGACACCATAGCAAGTACAGCATGTTCTACGGCTACGAACTCATCTTGCATAGTAGTCGCTTCTTGCTGAGCTTGATCCAATACAGATAATAATGCAGGTGAAGCATAACGACGTACGGCTCCAGATGAGCCGCTAATGGTCGGTTTACGACGTAAATGTTCATTGTTCAAGCGTGTGACTTCCGACAATGAAATATTCATTTTTTGCAACAACCGGGGTAATAATCCTTCCGATTGTTCTAGTAATGCTTTTAACAGATGAGCGGTATCAATTTCTTGATGTCCCATCGTTGAAGCAATGGATTGTGAAGAAGCGACCGCTTCTTGAAGCTTTTGAGTCAGCTTATTATAATCCATTGTGAACTCCTCCTTATTTGGTTTTGATTTGTGGTTGGAACGGGTTAAATTCTGCTAATTGACGATACAATTTGCGTTCATTTTCATCGATATCGTTGATCTCCGGAATAATCATTTCGATACGAATCAGTACATCTCCATAATGTTGCTTGTCTTTGCTTAATCCTTTACCGGAAAGGCGTAACGTTTGACCGGTCTGTGTACCGGCAGGAATTTTGAGACGAACCGTAGATTGATCAGGTAAACGGACAGGCATATCGCCACCAAAAACCGCTTGCCACGGTGCAATTTGACCTACCGCGATCAGATTACTTTCTTCAATCGTATACATCGAGTGGTTAACAATATGGAAGCTAATTAATAACTCTTCATTTGGATCAAGTCCATTGCTACCATTTCCACGAATTTTTAATGTGCTATTATTTTTGATGCGGGCAGGCAATTTGAGTTGAATCGATTTGCCACTGACTCGTACCGAAATTCGATCTCCCCGATAGGCTTGCTCCAGTGTAATATCCAGATTAGCCCGTAACGTTTGAGTCATATTCTCCATCCCTCGACCAGCGCCAGCGGTACGGCTATTAAAAAACATATCGAATAAATCTTCATCAGGAAAACCTGCATTATCAAAATTTTCAAAATTGTAAGCTCGACTTGCTTTATGATCACGCGTTGAATACGCGGTGTTCGCTCTTGTATGACGAGGAGGATTTTCTTGGTAATGTAACTGCTGATCATACGTTTCTTTTTTGTTGGTATGACTTAATGTTTCGTAGGCTTCAGCGATTTCTTTAAATTTACTTTCCGCTTCCGTAGCTTTATTCACATCAGGGTGCCACTTTTTAGCCAATTGTTGATATGCTTTCTTCACTTCTTTGGGTGAAGCCTGGCGATCAACGCCTAGAATCTTATAATAATCTTTGAGCATCGGTTCTCCCCCTTTCCTGTAGCTTTCATCTTTCTATTTATTAACGTACTTTACAGGAAAATAAGCGGAATGGCTTCTTTTTACTCAAAAAAAGGTGCATCATAGCTGTTTAATCTACAATGCACCTCTGGATATAAGATTATTTTACAGCTAACCTGTGAATGATGCGACTTTTATTCAGAAGACTTTTGCTGTCCGTCTTCAAGTCGAGCCGAAGAGGAACTGCCATCTTCAATCTGAATGCGCCGACCTTCAACACGCTGTTTTTTCGGAATAGTTAGTAACAGTATTCCATCTTTCAGAGTCGCTTGAATCTGATCTTCTTCAATATCCTGCACATAAAATCTTCTAACATATTCTCCATAACGACGCTCTTTGCGCACCATACGTTGCTCAGCATTTTCTTCTTGTTGCTCTTGTTGTTGCACAGCTTTGATCGTCAAATAAGGAGCGGCATAATCAATGTCGATATTTTCTTTTTGTAAACCAGGCAATTCGGCTTCAACAAGATACGCTTTGTCATTTTCCCGAATATCCGTACGGAAGGATAAGGTCGATCCTTTGAACGGAGTTAGCAAATCATCTTCAAACATATCTTGAAACGACTTCATCCATTGACTCAAAGCATCCTCACGACGTTTACCAAAAGGAACTAAATCAAACATATCCAATCTCCTCCTTAAATGATTTTTTAACTGCTTTTGATAAGTTTGACTTTGTTTGACCTTATGTCTTTATTATAGTGATAACACCTGTAGTAAGCAAAATAGATTATAGGCAAAATAAGCCTATTTAGACCGATTTACAGCCTTTTTCTTTATTAAAATTCTTGTTTTCAACCTCTTTTATCGTTTTTGACCTTTTTTGACCTTCGATTGATATATTTACTTTTTCAGAACAAAAAAAGCCTGTTTCTTATAGACTCAGAAACAGACTTTTCTTTAAACTTTTTGATGATTTATCCGAAATGTTTTTGAACAAATTCCATCGTTTTGCGTTGATGATATGGACTCACAAAATGTCCATCAAATGGATACAAACACATTTCTTTTTCTGCATGAATCCGATTGTATACTGCATAGACCGTTTCAGGCATACAGACAGTGTCTTTAAGACCGCACGAGATCAATATAGGTGTATGGATACGATCTGCTAGATTAATCATGTCAAAATAACTCAACGTCTCTAGCACTTGATCCAAATGTTGAGGATAACGGCTTACAAATTGAGCGGCTTCACGAAGAGAACTTTCTGAATTTAATATGCCGAAATCCATATGGCTCATATTCGGAATATTAGCGACAGTAATTGCTGGAATATCGCTTAGAGCAGATGTAATTAACGCTAGTCCGCCACCTTGACTACCGCCATAGACTGCAATTTTACTGCGATCTACATCAGATTGCTCGGCTACCCATTGTATCGCTTTGAGCGCATCCATCGTGATTGCACGATAATAAAAGTTATCTTTATCCAGCAATCCTTGAGTCAACCAACCGCTACTCATCCCAAAATCAGCATTCAAATGATTACCTGTATCTCCGCCCTGTCCACGAATATCAATAGCGAATACCGCATATCCCATCGCTGTCCAGTGAGCATAATCTTCAGGATACCCTTTGTTCATCGTATATCCATGAAACATAACGATACATGGAATCGCTTGTCCTGCTTGATCGGCAGGTCGTACATAGATACCATGAAGCGGCGTATCGTCAAATCCTTCATAGATCACTTGATACGACTGGATCGATTTCATCGGTGTTACTTGCTCCGTCTGTTGAGCGTTTAACGGCTTATCTGCAAATTGTTGTAATGTCTGTTGCCAGAAATCAGCCAAATCAGGTTGTGCTGTATGCATCGGGGCATATTGCTCTAATTCACGCACTCGTCTAGCAATCGCATGATTCTTCATAACTAAATAACTCCTTTGCTTATCTAAGCTGTACTTCTATTTATTACCCTGCTATTCGTTGAGTTTGACAATCCAACCCGTAATTAAGCGGAAAAAGAAGCTGAAAATAGCAGCTGGAATCAACGCCATCACCAGTGTAATCAAT
This sequence comes from Paenibacillus sp. KACC 21273, assembly GCF_028736095.1. NCBI lineage: Bacteria > Bacillati > Bacillota > Bacilli > Caryophanales > Paenibacillaceae > Paenibacillus > Paenibacillus sp. KACC 21273. Next base: position 1,147,383 of record NZ_CP117876.1, on the reverse strand, counting down.
ACACTCAAAAATGTAACACCATCAGGATTATTTTTCACATCTAACACAACTAACAAAATCGCCATAATCACATACCACGTTATAAAATCTGATAATCTAAAATTATTTTTGATCGTATTGACCAACTTCATGCTCATCCCTCTTTATCTGCGTGTATAATCCATCATTTGCATGCTATCAATAATATAGATGAAATACAACAACTTACTGAATATCAGCCAACTTTTGACCTATCGGTGTAAGTATACCGTCTATAGTTGTCGAGTTCTTCTGCTTACGATATTGTTCTAACTTCTCTTCGCCTTTATTCTCTGCCCAATCAATCAGCGTATCTCGTTCCCCTTCATACTCATAGAAAGGAATACCATATCCGCAAGACGTCTGTACCCGGTGAATATTCGAGACAATGATCTGCCGGTATCCTGGATAAAGATCAAATACATGCGCGTACTGCTCCCATGCTGGATCATCCGGTAAAATAATCTGTCCATCTCCATACAATCGCAAAATCAGTGGCTTACCTTCCAAAGCGATAAACATATAAGTCATCCGATTACTTTCTTGCAAATGAGCACTGGTCTCATTACCACTACCTGTCAGATCAAGATAAGCGACCTGATTAGGGGATAGAATGCGAAATGAATCGTAGCCTTTTGGCGAAATATTGACATGACCTTCTGCTGCCGCACTACCTACAAAAAACATCTTCTGTGCTTGTATAAATGCGATATGCTCGGGAGACATAGAATCGAATACTTTAGCCATCATGAACATCCTCTCTATAAATAGATATGGTTATTCTGATACAGACACCTTTTCATCCTACTTGTGCAATTTTCTTTGTTTATAACTTTTTTACAAATCCAGTAGAAAGTCCTGCAAATCCTAATTTGCGATAAAATTCATGTGCACCTTCACGCTCATATCGATTACCACTATTTAAAGCGATCGCTTGAGCGCCCACACTACCTGCCCAGCCTTCCGCTGCTTGCATCAAAGAATGACCTATCCCTGCACCACGATATTGTTCATCGACAACTAATGAGCCGATGCGGACATGTACTCCATCTCGTTCAAAGCGCAGTTCACGAATCAAGCCAACCATACCGACCACTTGCTCTTCTATTTCAGCTACAAATATTTGATAATCTTCATGTTGCTCTAACGCATCGATTCTTATTTTGAACACTTCTTCTGTAGTCGGGTAGCCTAATTGTTCCATTAACCCTACTAATGGTGTGATATCTTGTTGATGGGCTTCACGAATAACAACGGTATGATTGTTCATGATCATAAGCTCCTTTAGATAAATTATGTATTTGTTAGCAGTGTAGCAGATCATTGAAATGATCACAATAAATACACTTTCATCGTATTGATTCAGTGATAATCGCTTATTTCGTTTTCGTCTGTGACTAAATTGGATAAAAGTAAAGTAGAGATATCGCGTACATCGTAGTACTTAGAATAGTAAGCTATTATGTTCTGCTCAAACACCAAGCGATTTTGCAAAGTGCTCTATCTTCTTATTTGCAAATCAATTACACAAGAAAGTGCAACTCTTTATTCATTATTTACTATAAACATATACTCAGCTTGCAGATGGAGGAACCAACGATGATACGCAAATGGTGGAAAGAAAATGCAATCTATCAGATTTATCCAAGAAGTTTTAAAGATTCTAACGGTGATGGCATCGGTGATTTTCAAGGCATTATTTCCAAATTAGATTATCTGCAAGAACTCGGGATCGGGGCGATCTGGCTGTGCCCTATTTATGAATCTCCCAATTTTGATAACGGTTATGATATCAGTGATTTTCAAGCGATTATGAAAGACTTCGGAACGATGCAGGATTTCGACGAATTTATGCGTGAAGCTCATGAACGGGGAATCAAAGTTGTGCTCGATATGGTGCTCAATCATACATCGGATAAGCATGATTGGTTTGTCGAATCACGTTCTTCACTGGATAATCCGAAGCGGGATTATTATATCTGGCGTAAAGGAAAAAATGGCGGCTATCCGAATAACTGGGAGTCGTATTTTAGCGGTTCGGTCTGGGAATATGATCAAGAAACAGAAGAATATTATATGCATCTCTATGCCCGTCAACAACCTGACCTGAACTGGGAAAACAAAGAAGTGGTCAATGAATTACACGATATGATTCGCTGGTGGATGGATAAAGGTGTCGATGGATTCCGTCTGGATGCGATCGCTCATATTGTCAAAGCTGTTGGTCTACCGGATGCGGATAATCCACAAAATCTACCGGTTGTACAAGCTTTTCAATTTTTCTCCAATCTGGAAAAAGTCCATACCTTACTGAAAGACCTCAATCAGCAAGTATTTGCAACACGTGATCTGATGACAGTGGGTGAAACATCCGGTCTTGGCCCTGAACAAGCACTCGAATATGTGGGAAATGAACGTCATGAACTGGATATGGTGTTCCAATTTGAACATATGCATCTGGATTGTGTCGGTACAGGAAGTTCCAAATGGGTAGGTCGAAGCTGGAACTTGTTAGATATCAAAAAGATTATGAGTCACTGGCAGACCGTTCTACATGGCAAAGGCTGGAATGCGAATTACTTCTCTAACCATGATCAACCAAGACATCTATCACGCTTTGGCAATACAGGCGAATACCGCAAACAATCTGCTAAAATGTTAGCAACACTGATCCATTTACTACAAGGAACTCCATATATTTATCAAGGTGAAGAGATTGGAATGACCAATGCGAGCTTCCAGCATATTGAAGATTACCGTGATGTAGAGACGATTAATTACTACAATATTTCGTTAAAAGAAGGCAAAACCGAAGAAGAGATTCTGAAAAATTTAGCTAGACGTAGTCGGGATAACGCTCGTACTCCAATGCAATGGGATAACACGACTCATGCTGGCTTTACAGATGGCAATCCATGGATTCAAGTCAATTCAAACTATACGGATATCAATGTAGAACAAGCGCTTAATGACCCTGACTCGATTTTTTACTATTATAAAAGTCTAATCGCTTTACGCAAAAAATATCCGGTTGTAATCTATGGAGATTATCGGTTGCTCTGTGCTTTGCATCATCAAGTGTATTCGTTTATACGTAGTTATGAAGGCACTGAGTTAATGGTTATTATGAATTTCTTTGATGATGAACCAACATTTGAATTATCTGAACGTATTAGTGATGAAGGATGGGAACTGGTCTTGTCTAACTATGATGATCACGAACATCATCAACTTCATTCTTTACCATTACGTCCGTATGAGACTAGAGTATATTACAAAGATACTCCATCTGTTTTACCCAAATCGACTCATTAAATCATTCAATAGTAAATACAACAAAGAGCGCCCGATCATAGGCGCTCTTTGTTATTTCTCTAGCAATACACGATACCAATAGCGATATATTTCTTCAAAACCCAGATGACGATAGAGCTGAATAGCCACCTCATTATGTTCACCTACATGTAGATACGTATAACTTGCTCCTTTGTCTTTTGCCCATTTCATCAGATGGTATAACATTGTTCTAGCAAAACCAAGACGTCGATAAGCAGCCCCTGTGATCACATCGTAAATGCCCATATAATCACTATCTATAATCCCAATAGCACAAGCTACAGGTGTTCCTGCTTGGTAAAGCGTGATATACGCTTTGGGTAATGATGGGTTCACCTTCATCAATTTGGCAATAGATTGACCTACATTGTCAGGCCATTGTCCAAGTGTGCTCGCTTGTCTAATCCACGCTTCACTCCACTGTTCTTCAATGATATATGTTACTTCCGATAACCTTTGTTGTTGATTACTTTTGTAGTTAGCATACTCTTGATCGATCATATTCAGTGACTTCAACTGTACGCTTGTCTCGTCTTGGATCTGATAATTTCGTGCATGTAGAAGTTGATCGAGTATCGTCGGCTCTACAAAAGAAGTCATTTTAAAAACAACCGGTAATTGCGCCTGATGATATTGTGCTTCACAATAAGCGATCTGCTCTTCCAGCGTCATTTTTGTTTCTACATAATCTAACGGGCTGACAGAATTGGAACGTTTACTATAGCCGTCAGAAAGACGTATATTCCATCCATTAATCAGTTGACTCTGTAGTGCAGGCCATGTCTGTAGCGAACTTTGTTCGATCTTTTTCCATAAAACATTCATATGTAGCCCACCTTTCAACTGTATGTACCAGTCATGAAAAATTACAAAATTTGTATCTTGGCACAAGTACGTTTATAATAAAGAAATAGTTTTATATGTAAATAAATATATAAAGGTGGAGGAATATCATGAATCAAGCTACCAAGAAGTATGCAAACTACATTCCTATTCGAGAACTGGCAGCGATTGAAAGTCAGCTATCTCCTTTTACCGTTTATGATGAAATGCGCGAACAGACCCCTGTTCGGTATGATGAAAATCGCAAATGTTGGGACGTTTTCCGTTATGAAGATGTTCAATATGTGCTTAAAAATCCAAAATTATTCTCTTCTCAGCGTAATCGTGCCAATGAGAGTATGTTGACAACCGATCCACCCAAACACAAACAATTACGTGATCTAGTGAATCAAGCGTTTACTCCGCGTGCGATAGAAGCGTTGGCTCCACGTATTCAAGAAATTGCCGATGATCTGCTTTCTTCTCATTTAGCCAAAGGACAGATCCGTATGGTTCATGATCTCGCTACACCGCTTCCGGTTATCGTGATTGCTGAATTAATCGGTGTCCCTACATCAGATCGTGATAAATTTAAAGAATGGTCAGATGTACAGGTCAAAGGCGCTAGAGATGATAGCGATGAAGCTTTCCAAGAATTAATGGCGGAAAAAGCTAAAAATCATGAAGAATTATCTAATTACTTCACTGCTATTATGGAGCAACGTCGTGTACAACCGGAAGATGACCTGATCTCATTACTGTTAGCAGCAGAAATTGATGGGCAGAAATTAACAGATAAAGAAATCGTCGGCTTTTGTATTCTGTTGCTAGCAGCAGGTAATGAGACGACGACTAATCTGATAACGAATGGTGTTCGGATTCTGGCGGAACAACCTCAATTGCAAGAGCAATTACGTGAGCATCCAGAAATGATCCAGACTGCTGTCGAAGAAACGTTGCGTTATTATCCACCAATTGTCGCTATTGGACGGGTAGCCAAAGAAACAGTTGAGCTAGGCGGGCAGACGATTCAAGCAGGAGATCAAGTCATCTCATGGGTCGGTTCAGCTAACCGAGATGAACAGAAATTTGCAGATGCAGATACATTTGTTCCTAACCGTAAGCCCAATCAACATATGGGATTTGGATTCGGAATTCACTTCTGTCTCGGCGCTCCTCTTGCTCGCTTAGAAGGTAGAGTCGTATTACAGACATTGTTAAATCATATGGAACATATTCAACTGGTTCCTGATACGACATTGCAACCGATTCAAAGCGCTTTCGTATTTGGAGTAAAAGAATACCCGATTACATTCACACCACGCAATATAAATGAATAGAAGCATTATATACGAAGAGCCACTTCATCGTCTACCTGACATGAAGTGGCTTTTTTTGTTGTCATTACAAGCTTTTTTTGTTGTTACTGCAAGTATGTAACCGTTTCAAAGTAAAACTTGCATACATGTAACTATGTAAGTTACAATCATTCCATCCATACAGGATACAAGATCATTTTATACAAAGGAGTGTTATTCATGATGAAGAAAACAAGTACATTGGCAATCAGTTTTACATTAGCATCTGCGCTTGCAGTTACAGGTGTTCAGGCGAGTCCACTTGCAGGATCAAAAGATAATACATGCACCTCTTCTCCTGTCAAAATATCTTCTACCAGTGCGACACCAACTAGCACGACAACAGCGAAGTCTACAGAAGCGCAATTGGCTAAAAACAAAAAGTTGGTACTCAACATGTACAAAGATATTTTCAATGATCATGAATTGAACAAAGCTAGCTTGTATATCGTCTCAAATTATAAGCAACACAATCCGTTAGCTGCAGATGGTCGTCAAGCTTTTGTGAAATTTTTTGGATCTTACCTGAAGCAGAATCCAAATTATAAATCTGAAGTAAAACGCATTATCGCTCAAAATGATCTAGTGGTTGTGCATAATTATGTGACCACAGGTGCGAAAGATCGTGGAAGCTCTGTAGTCGATATTTTCCGTATCAAAAACAACAAAATCGTAGAGCACTGGGATGTTTTCCAACCGGTTCCTGCCAAATCAGCAAATACAAATACGATGTTCCCTGCTAAAGGTACACCTGTCGAAGTCACTCCTCTAAGCCCGAGTGAAGTTCAAGCAAATGCCAAAATGGTGCGAACATTCTACGATGATCTTTTTAACAAACACGATGTATCTGTGATTAACAAATATATTGCTGAAGATTATATTCAACATAATCCTACCGTGCCTACAGGTAGAGAGCCTTTGAATCAATTCGCTTCATTTTTACAATCTAACAAAAATAGCAGCAACAAAATTATTCGTGTCATTGCAGAAGGTGATATAGTCGTTCTGCATAGCTGGAGTCGTATGGATAAAAATGATCGTGGTTCTGCAGTAGTCGATATTTTCAGAGTAGCTGATGGTAAAATTGTAGAACACTGGGACACTATACAAGCCGTTCCTGAGAAATCAGCTAACAAAAATACAATGTTTTAAGTTCGGTCTCATATACAATCTAAATAAATAAATCTTCGCTTAGTTGACGAAGAATGATTGGGAACATACAAAAGCCACTTCATGGACGCTGTAATTAGCAGCATAACGAAGTGGCTTTTGTGTGCTCTGATATATCATATATTTCCAATCAGATCACTCTTTCCAATAAACGAATAATCATTGATAGGTACAGACTATAAATGAATAGGATATAGATATTTGACGAAGAGTACATTCAGACGTAAATTGGTAACATCGCACTAGAAAGGATGAATACCATTTGATCATGAATCTGTTACATACGTTATATCAAGTTTTTTTGCCGATCTCGCTACCTGTGATTGGTGGTATTCTGCTCAAGCGATTCCGCAATCTCGATAGTAAGCCGATTGCTACGATGTCTCTGTATGTATTAACACCAGCGATTGTATTTAATACTTTATTGCATGCTGATATTTCGCTACAAGATATAGGCACTACTATTAGCTTTTCATTATTAAGTCTTGTGTTATTATGGGCGATTGCGGTCGGGTTGAGTCGTATTTTACGATTGAATAAAGAAGAACAAGCCGGTCTAACACTTATCTCTACATTTACGAACTGTGTGAATTATGGGCTACCGTTGGTATTACTAGCTTTTGGACAATTGGGATTAGATAAAGCTTCGGTCTATGTAATCGGGCAAATGATTATTGTAAATACTGTCGGCGTGTTTTTTGCAGCTCGTTCTCAATTTTCGGTAAAGCAAGCAGGTATGGCTATTTTTCGACTACCTGCCATCTATGCGACGGTGATCGCTATCCTATTACGAGTAACTGATCTTTCATTGCCAACTGCACTTGATTCTGGATTTGCAATGTTAGCGGCGGCTTATTCACCAGTAGCGCTTGTTGTTCTAGGCACACAAATGATTACGATGGGCACTACAAGCTCTACGACCCCTGCTGAACACACAATATCATCTAGCAACAGAGCATTCTGGGCAGGCATGAGTATTCGTCTCGTAGGCGCTCCGTTGCTGTCATGGGTATTGTTAACATTGTTGCATGTGGAAGGCATATTGTTTAGTGTATTGTTGATTCTTACATCGATGCCAACCGCAGTCAATGCTGTTATTCTTGCAGGACAATTCAATGCGGCTCCCCAGCTTGTTTCCCGTTGTATTCTTTGGACAACACTGGCTTCCTTTATAGTGATGCCGGTATTGATCGTCTGGTTACAATAATCATCTCTTACAATCATGATCCGATGATTGTTATCATAACTAGACATGTTCTGGTTTTCTTTATTTTTACAATGACCAATACAGTTACTTATTATTAATCGCAAAATACCGTTTTATGCGGACTGCTGTTACTATCAAACATTTTCAATATTTGCTCTTGAGTATTACGTTCTACTGATAAAGGCGGTAATTCATGGGCAGCAAAAAAGCCGACTTCGGATGTCTCATCACCTACGGTTGCTTCTCCGCCAACTATCCGGCACAAAATAAAAAACTTATATACATGCCAGGGAGACGGTGGATGGTTATGGAAATTTTTATCCGCGACACCAAGCAGACGAACCGCTTCTACATCGAAGCCAGATTCTTCTTTCGTTTCTTTAACTGCAATCTGCTTGGGCGATAATCCTATATCTCCCCATCCACCCGGTAATGCCCACGCACCGTCTTGCTTTTCACGTACCATCAAGATTTTATCGTTTTGAAAAACAACAGCGCGAATATCGACTTTGGGCGTTGCATACCCTGTCTCATTGGCAAAAAGCGCTTGCACTTTTTCCACTTCTACATCGGTATACTGATGCATAATCTCTACACTAAGTTCTCGTAACTGTTGGAAACGTTCAATATCATACATATCTTTAGAGTATTCTAGCCCTGCTTGACTGATCGCTTGAATCTGTTTCGCCCATTCTAGCCACTTTAATTGCATGATTCTAATCTCCTTTGATTACAAACGATCTGTACCCTCTTTATTCCAAAGCTTCTGCTTCAGACGGTAATAAATGTTGAGTACAGTTGTATAATTCACAACTCCACACATGATCTTCATTACAGTGTACAACAGTCATCGACATATTTTCCAGTCCATGCCATTTCGGTTCATCTGCTAAAATCTGATTTAACACATGATTAAGTAACACGCCATGACTAACAATCAAAATGCGCTCATTTGGATAAAGACTCACTAATTCTTCCAGACAACTTACTCCACGTGCTGCTCCAGACTCAGGCGTTTCCAATCCAAGATCTTGATTTTTCCAGTCTTCTCCCCAGCGTTCGATACGGTCAGCTTGAGTCGTTCCCTCAATCAGACCTCCATCCAATTCACGTAGACGAGGATCAGAACTAATTTGCAAATCTCCACCTTCTGCTATCGCTTGCGCTGTCTGTTGTGCACGAATCAGATCACTTGCATAAATGCGATCCCACGATTCGGTTTGGATTCGTTTGCCTAATTGATACGCTTGCTCCCAACCACCTTCATCTAGTGGAATATCTGAACTCCCTTGTGCTCTGCCTTCTTTATTCCAAATGGTACTACCATGTCTGATTAATCCAAATGTAGTCATTATTATTCCTCCATTCACGTACTTACTTCTGTATGATTTAGCATATCCTTCTGTATATATCAAATGGTACGATTATCAATTGTGATCTCTCTATTTTATCACTGTTAGGTGACAATTCGTAGGCTGATTTTAGATACGATCCTGTCACATTTGATTCAAACCATTGATTTCATGTGTTATATATGGCAATATAACGTAGCGAACCAACGAGCGTTATCGTCCAGTATTTTAGCGAGTAAAAAGCATTTTTTAATAGAATTATGGTCGTGCTTGTCTATTCAAGCACTACATCATATTTGTTTTCCCGAATGTAGAAAGGGGTTCAACTTTATTATGGCCAACACAGTGTTTCGCCTGATGACCGAGTTATCTTCACGCAAGTGGGTTTCACGGCTTACAGGAAGCTTCGCTAAATCACGGGCCAGCCGGACATTTATCCCGAAATTTATCCAGGCATATCATATTCCAGCGGAAGAAGCAGAAAAAAACATACAAGATTATAATAGCCTTAATGAATTTTTCACACGTCGACTTCGTCCTGGAATGCGTCCGATTGATGCTGATCCAATGTCGCTTGTGAGTCCGGTCGATGCTGTGATTACAGCAATGGGGCCACTTCAGAACAATGTCATTCCACAAGTAAAAGGTCAAGACTACTTACTGGAAGAACTACTTAATTATTCTCCACGTATGGAGACGTACAAAGATGGATATATGTTTGTGCTCTATTTAAGCCCTACTGATTATCATCGTATTCATTCACCTGTCACAGGTAGACAGACCGAGTCTGAACATATCCCAGGCAAAGTATATCCTGTCAATGATAAAGGTATGACCTTTATGCGTTCTGTACTCAGTCGTAATGAACGATTAATTACCTACATGTCTCATGATTGTGGCGAAGTGGCTGTCGTCAAAGTAGGTGCGCTCAATGTAAGCAGTATTCAATACGCTGATCCTGAACGTACATCATGGCAAAAAGGTGATGAACTGGCTTATTTCGAATTTGGTTCTACAGTAGTTCTACTGGTGCAACAAGGAACATTTATAGCCAATGAACAATTACACATTGGTAGTAAAGTTAAAATGGGAGAACGTCTGGGTACACTGGTCGATTTGCAAGCTACTCGCCCTTATCGTCGTGTTGCTCCAGAAACGGTTCAATCTTAATCATATACTTCTATAATGGATGTAGAGATAAGAATAGAAAGACAGCCCTATTTGAAAGAATACTTTCAAGCAGGGCTGTCTTTCTATCATCTGATCAACCGGTAAAGGTTGAGATATGCTATATATAGTAGATTGCTGAATACACATTCAACAAGCCTTGTATAAGTTAAAAGAACGACCTAAGTATACACCTTGTGATCAAAACCACGATTCAGTAAGAGTAGTGGACATTTTGAATCGACGCAGCCGATTACGAAAAATGTTTTTACCTGCTGTAGATGAACCGCCTCTGTTACGAATCCGCTGTCTAAAACGCATTTTCTGTAGACCTCCTTCCATTTACATTACGTTAACATGACAAGTATTACCCGTTGACAATTATTGTGAAACAATCGAGAATCACGGGTATCCCTATCTTAAATCAAGCATAATGTAAAATGCAAAGTTTACAGAAATGTATGATTGACCCTATGTCCTATTTATCTAATCTCAGACGGGCTTTTACCTGTATATTGCTTAAATTGACGACTGAAAAAGAAAATATCTCGATATCCCAGTGCATCTGCTACTTCAGTTACATTCATGCCTGTATAGACTAGCAAATGTTCTGCTCGTTCGATCCGCATTTTGATAATATACGATTGCACCGATACACCGATTAACTCTTTAAATTTGATCGAAAAATAGCGTGGTGACAATCCGGCACGTGAAGCCAAATCTTCTACCCGATGAGCCAGACTAGGATGTTGACGAATATAATTCGCAATTTCCTGCACAACTTCGCTTAGCTGATTACTGACTTTGCGCTCTACCGGTTCACGCTGATCTTCACGTAATAAATGAATCATTAACTGCTTCAAAATCAGCTTGGCTTCTTCTTCTGCGGCAAAAGCTTGTTCGAGAAATAATCGTACATACCGTACCAACATATATTCAAAATCAATTCGCTCTTCTAATTTGCGATAACGTACAGGAATCATTTGCGCCGGTTCAGCGATATCAAAATGAATATAAGTAAGCACCAGTGGTTTTTGCGGATTGTGTGTCGCTGTTGTCTCATCCCCCGGATAGAACAAAAAACAACTGCCTTGACTGATCGGATAAGGCTCACCGTTTAGAATTAATTCTCCTTCACCGCTCCACACATAGAATAAATCATAATTGGGCATCGGTTTTTCACGTTTGGGCCAACGCCATTCTGGTTCACAAAAGATTTTAGCAAAAGCTGGTTTCAGTATAAATGAAGAAGGTGACAAATTCAGCATCACTCAACCCTCCTTGATTTTATTTTATCTATAGCTCTATTCAATCCTAACAACAGATAAGATAGCTTTTCTTTATATTGACCAAAAAGTCTGTAACCGTCAATCATTGTATTGCATACGATCCCATGATTCTCGCAGACGGCGAACGCCTTCAATAATATGAGATTCAGGCAGATACGCGAAAATAAAACAAGCAGACGGTACAGTAGGCACAATCTGATATGTAGCAGCATCACGCCAGACTACACCATGACGATAAGCAGATTGCATCCACTGACTATACATAGCAGGTTGGTGTTTCCATGTGGCATAAGCATGCAATCCGCAATCGGTTTGTTGCCAGTGAAATAGTTCATCCAGATTGTACTCATGAATTGCTTGTTGAAAAACATCATAACGTGAGCGATATAACCGATTCATACGGCGCAAATGTCGTACATAATCACCACGAATCATAAATCGTGCTAACGCTCTTTGCTCTAATCTAGCAGGTGGCAATGGATCATAGATGCGCTTGGCAGCGGTAAGTGCTTGCGCCAGTGCGGTCGGCAAGATCGCATAACCAAGACGCAGACTGCTGAACATACTTCTAGAAAAGGAGCCGACATAGATCACACAATTCGTATCATCTAAAGCTTTGAGCGGTTCGATTGGACGACCCGACCAGCGAAATTCACTATCATAATCATCTTCGATGATCCATGCTCCACGAGACCTTGCCCATTGTAAAATATGTTGACGACGAGCCAGTGGTAATATGGATCCAGTCGGAAATTGACGACCCGGTGTGACAACTAACAATTGAGCATGCCAATCTTCTGGAATAATGCCATGCTGATCTAGTGGAGCAGGTTCGATCTTCCCTCCACATGCCGTAATCGCACGCCGTATACCGGAATAGCATGGATTTTCCAAAATGACGGTATCTTGTTCATTGATTAACAATTGACACAGCAAAGCTATCACTTCCATAGAACCGCTACACAATACCACTTGTTCTGGAGTAGCTGTAATTCCTCGTGTTCGCCCTACATGATGACAGATTGCTTCACGCAACCAGAGATCACCTTGAACTGTCGCCTTATTGGTATCGAGTGCTGACTTTTGCACATCTTTACCTGCGGCAGACAATGCGCTTTTCCACGAAATCTGTGAACTGCCTTCTAATATAATTTCGCCCGATTGAAAAGAAATGATGTCAGGTGGTGCATCTGTAGAGTCCATTTGTTGATGTAAAGACTTCACTAGATGATGTTCGTCATAAGTAGAATCTGGTGTATATGTGCGAGTATCTATAATTTCCTGTTCAATCTGCACAATCCGTTGTCCCCATAGCGATAAAGGAGGCAAAGGTGCTGTCGTATTCGATATATGATCTGCTTGGATCGGAATATCGTTATCTGTATTCGATAAAAGAGATTGTTCGATCACAAAAGTTCCTTTACCTACAGCAGATTGAATATATCCTTCAGCCAGTAGCATGTCATACGCTTCCGATACACTTCCACGTGATAATCCATACATCGTAGCTAGATCACGAGTAGAAGGTAGACGTGTTCCACTGGCTAGCGATCCATTTAGAATACCTTCTCGCAGTGCATGGTATAACGCTACATATTTATGTTGATACTTCTGAATAGCACGCTGGTACGCAATCGTAATATCCATCGTATTCTCCTTTATTGGACTACTTGTTTTCATGCAAATTGGCTCTTTTGACTAATCCAATTGTAGCATATGCTGAAATGCATAGATGGTCAATACACAAAAGGAGAGATACATATGAGACGCAAAGAATTTACGATCGAAGAAGAGCAAGAACTGGAAACATTTTTACAAGAAATGAGTTTTGGATTTCTAGGGATGAGTCATGAAGATGGATTTCCGAGGGTGATTCCACTCAACTTTGCTTATGGTAACGGTGTTTTTTATATTCATGGTAGTCGTGCAGGAGAGAAAATGAAATTGCTCAAACAGGATACTCGTGTTACATTTTCGGTCGCCAAAGAGTATGCGCTGATTCCTTCTTACTTTACCGATGCTGAACTGGCTTGCCCTGCGACAGCCTTTTTTAAAAGTGTAACGGTACGTGGACATGCAGAGTTGATCACCGATCTGGAAGAGAAAGCAGATGCTTTTTCGATATTTATGCATAAGCTTCAACCTGAAGGCGGTTATGATACGATTGATGCGAATGATCCACGTTATATCCCGCAATTAAAAGGAGTCGCTTTGATCAAAATTGTCCCGCAGGAATGGACAGCCAAGTTCAAATTCGGTCAAAATGTCAAAGGCGATCAGCGTCAACATATTATTGATGGTCTCCAAGAACGTGGTCTTGACGATGATCTAACTACAATCGAAATGATGAAAAAATACTGTCCACATCATCAAAGTTAAGGGCTATTGGGCTATATGTTATAAGATTCACATCATAGTCACAACTTACCCGTCAAATTTCACTTCCTGAACGGTGACACTTCAACGCGAAAAATGATATACTAGGGCAGCAGAAATCAGGCGAACTTCTACTGTTCCATTATCATCAGGTGCGGCTGATTCATTATTTAACAGACCTGGAAGGATGAAAACGATGAACCCACTGGCTGGACAATTGAACGAGAAACTGAAAACAGATAGTCCTCATATTTATGAGATGTTATCGACTCTTGGCAAAGAGATTTATTTCCCAAAAGAAGGTATATTAAGTCAATCGGCAGAAGCATCAAGCCAGGCTAAAAAATATAATGCAACGATCGGAATTGCAACTGAAAATGGTGGACCGATGCATTTGAAGGTGCTACAAGATTCGTTGTCTGCTTTTGCTCCTAAAGATTTGTACCCTTATGCTCCACCTGCGGGCAAACCAGAACTTCGCAGTGTATGGCGTGAGAAAATGATCAAAGACAATCCTTCATTACAAGATAAAAAATTCAGTAACCCTATCGTTACCAATGCATTGACACATGGTCTAAGCATTGTAGCGGATCTGTTCGCAGACGTAGGCGATGCTGTTATATATCCAGATAAAAACTGGGAAAACTATGAGCTTACTTTTGCGGTTCGTCGCGGAGCGGAGATCATCACTTATCCATTATTTACAGCAGAAATGACATTTAACAGCGATGGATTAAGAGATGCTCTGTTAGCGCAAAAAGAAAAAGGTAAAGCGATTGTTGTTCTCAATTTCCCTAACAACCCGACAGGTTATACTCCAAGTGTAGCGGATGGCAAAAAAATCGTAGCTGCAATTAACGAAGCGGCGGAAGCAGGAATCAATGTAGTCGTAGTTACCGATGATGCTTACTTCGGATTATTTTTTGAAGATTCGTTGCATGAATCATTGTTCGGCTCATTGCTTGACTTGCACCCACGTATTCTACCGATCAAAGTCGATGGTGCTACCAAAGAAGAATATGTATGGGGCTTCCGTGTCGGCTTTATCACATATGGCGCGCAAGATACAGAATCTATTGTAGCTTTAGAACAAAAAACACTGGGTATTATTCGTGCAACCATTTCCAGTGGGCCACACCCATCACAGACATTTATTCTAAAAGCGTTACAAGATTCTAATTTCGAAGCGCAAAAAGAAGAAAAGTTCCAAATCATGAAAGGCAGAGCAAACAAAGTTAAAGAATTGCTCGACACTGATAAATATCAAGATGCATGGGAATACTATCCATTCAACTCGGGATACTTTATGTGCCTCAAATTAAAAGACGTATCTGCGGAAGATGTTCGTCTACGCTTACTACGTGAATACGAAGTAGGCACAATCGCTCTTGGCGCACATGATCTTCGCGTTGCTTTCTCTTGTATCGCTGAAGAATATTTGGAAGACCTGTTCAACTTGATCTACCAAGCGGTTCAAGATGTGAAAAAAGGCTAATTTATTTAAATGAACTGTTATAATTAAAAAAGCTTCTGTCCACTATTGAGAGAATTATTCTCTTTATAGCGATACAGAAGCTTTTTAATTTCTCATAAACAACCATCACAATCTAATTCAAAACAAAAAAAGTAAACTATCTATGCCAAATAAGCTTCCCGCACCTGATTGTTTGTTAAAAGTACTTTGGCATCATCCTGCAAAATAATTTCTCCTGTCTGAATGACATATCCCCGATGTGCGATCTGTAATGCTTGATACGCATTTTGCTCGACCAGTAAGATGGTCATTCCTGCATCATTCAACTCCTGAATAATCTCAAAAATCTGATCGACCAATACCGGAGCAAGACCCATCGAAGGCTCATCCAACAGTAGAATTTTGGGATTCATCATCAGTCCTCTAGCAATCGCAAGCATTTGCTGTTCGCCACCACTCATCGTGCCACCGGTCTGATGATAACGCTCTTTGAGCCGTGGAAAATATACAAATGATTTCTCTATTCGCTCTTTGATTAGCTTTTTACTTTTGACCGAGAACGCGCCCATTTCCAGATTTTCTTTTACTGTTAAACGCGGGAAAATACGACGCCCTTCCGGCACATGTGCAATACCACTTTGCGCAATCACATGCGGTTCAAGCGATGTAATCTTTTTGCCATCAAAATAGATCTCGCCTTTGGTCTGCACCTGTCCACAGATCGACTTGAGTGTAGTCGATTTGCCTGCACCGTTGGAACCGATCAATGTCACAATCTCGCCTGCATTCACTTCCAGATTGATACCTTTTAACGCTTCAATACCACCGTAAAAAGCTTGTACATTTTTTAGTTCGACCAGACTCATATCTGTATCTCCTCCTCGACTGCACTTTTACCGAGATACGCTTCGATCACTTTGGGATTGGAACGAATATCTTCAGGGCCACCTTCAGCGATCTTCTCTCCATGATCCAGTACAAGAATATGATGAGATAATTCCATCACTAATTTCATATCATGTTCAATCAAAATAATCGAAATATCCAACTCTTGCTGGATACGACGGATCAGCCCTGTTAATTCAGACGTTTCGCGTGGATTCATCCCTGCGGCAGGTTCATCTAACAGCAATACTTTAGGCTTGGCGGCAAGTGCGCGGGCAATTTCTAATCGCCGCTGTGCGCCATAGGATAGGCTGCTTGCTTCTTCGTTATACCATTCTGCCAGACCGACATATTCAAGTAATCGGTACGCTTCACGCTGGGAATCATGTTCTTCATGACGAACACGAGGTAGATTTAACAGTGTGCCGATAATACCTGTTTTGAGATGAATATGCATACCGACCTGCACATTTTCAAGTACGGTCATACTGCCGAACAAGCGAATATTTTGAAAAGTACGGGCGATACCACGACTGGTGATCCGATCAGGCTTAATATTAACAATCGATTTTCCATCCAGTTCAATATTGCCTTTATCCGGTACATATATCCCTGTAATCATATTAAAAAAAGTCGTTTTGCCCGCTCCATTCGGCCCGATGACTGCTGAGATTTGTCCTTTCGGAAAATCAAAGTTCACTCCATTCACAGCCGTTAATCCGCCAAAACGTTTGATCAAATTGGTCACTTTTAGCACACTATGATCGGGGTAGTCACTCATACTTATGCTCCTTCCTCATTCACTGTTATTCACTCAACGGATCTAATTATGCTGTGTATTAACTTTTAGTCTGGTTGTACTTCTGACTTGGATACAGGTGGAGATGGATCTTTGACTGCTTCCTCAGGAAGTCTGCGATTTCGAGCAGCAATTAATCCATTCGGACGGAAAATAGCGACTAAAATTAAGATCATACCGAAAATAAATCGTTGCATTTTAGAAGGAGATAACGCATTAGGTACTTCAAAAATTCCTTGCTGAGACAATTGATTAAGCCAGCTTGTGAACTCGGTCAACACCTGTAAATTCAGAATCGTGACCAGACTTGCTCCTAAGATCACACCCGGTACACTGCCCATTCCACCTAACACAACCATTACCAGAATCGTGATCGACTCGATCAATGTAAAGCTGGTCGGATCGATAAATGTCTGCTTGGCTGCAAACACAACACCCATCATTCCTGAAAAAGAAGCTCCGATTGCAAAAGCCATCAATTTGGTACGAATCAAAGGAATCCCCATCGACTGTGCAGCAATTTCATTTTCACGTACTGCTTTCCACGAACGCCCTAGACGTGAATGTTCTAACCGCCTTACTGCGAAGATAACAATTAATAGTATCCCGATCACGATAAAATAAAATTGATGTGGAAATGTAAATTGAAAGCCAAATAAATTCGGTGGCTGGATCGAAGATAACCCCATCGCACCATTCGTAATATTGACGGGCTTTTCTAAATTATTAAAAATAATACGAATGATCTCCCCGAATCCCAGTGTCACAATCGCCAGATAATCGCCTTTGACACGCAGTACAGGCAGACCGAGCAATATCCCGAAGATCCCTGCAATAAAACCTCCAATTAGAATAAAAATCCAGAAGCTTTCACCGGATAACGGAAAGAGTTCTCCTGAAATAAAATTATTCGCTTGCCCTGTCGCAAAAATGCCGTATGTATAGGCGCCTACAGCGAAAAAAGCAATAAACCCCATATCTAACAATCCTGCAAATCCAACGACAATATTCAGCCCGAGCGCCATCGCTACATATATACCGCATTGGGTCGCTACTTCCATATACGATTCGCGTGATGTACCGCCTGAAGTGGCGAATGGAATCACAATTACCAGTAAAAATACGGCAATACTCCATTTCATCCCATTGCTAAATGACGTATAGTACAACAGCAACAGCGAAGCCAGCATCAATAGAAAGGCAGTGACCGAACGGTCGATCAAATATACAGCACCTGCGGTTACCAGTATAAATGCAGCTAATAGTAATCCTTGTGCAAGTTTATTCGCTTGCAACATCGTTTGTAATTTCCCCATCGGTTTCACCTACACTTTCTCTTTGATTGCTTTGCCGAATATGCCCTCCGGTTTGAAGATCAATACAATAATCAGAATCATAAAAGCAAATACATCTTTGTACTCTGCTCCAAAATTACCACCTGTCAAAATGCCCAGATTCGATGAAGCAAACATTTCAAGCACACCCAGTACGATTCCGCCGAACATCGCACCACGAATATTACCAATTCCTCCTAGAACAGCAGCCGTAAATGCTTTGAGTCCCAAAATAAATCCGATATACGGATCAATCGTTCCATACTGTTGAGCAAATAAAACCCCTGTCGATCCACCTAATGCTGAACCGATAAAAAAGGTTAGCACAATCACTTTATTTACATTGATAGACATTAACGATGCGGTCTCCCGATCTTGCGCAACTGCACGCATCGCACCGCCCCATTTGGTTCGATTCACAAAAATATCGAGTCCAATCATTAACAAAATGGCGATTACAAAAATAAACAATGTATTCGCTTTGACTGAAGCATCGGTAAACCAGCTAGAGATCGAAGAAAGAGGCAATTGATAACGCTGATCAAATAATTGCGGTGTGCTAATAATATAATTACCTGTTTTGAGCTCCGCGATAAATCGAATCACATCTTGCAAAACAAACGAGACTCCAAAAGCAGAGATTAATAGAATCAACTTGGGCGCTTTGCGTAACGGTCGATAAGCTACCCTTTCAATCCCGACTCCGAGTGCGCCTGTAACCAGCATTGCGATCAAAATAATCAGCAAATACGACAACCATGCGGGCATACCGGTCAACCAACCTGCCCCCTGAAAACCAAACAGCACCGCAGTCCCTACAAAAGCACCGGTCATAAAAATCTCACCATGCGCAAAGTTAATCAATTCCAGAATACCGTATACCATCGTATAACCCAGTGCTACTACAGCATAGATTGCACCTAGCGCCAGACCATCGATCAATACCTGAGGTAAAGTTTGCAAAATACTTGAGAACATTCAGTTACTCCCTTCATACGCTCATTCGTCATTCTGCTACATGATGATTTTGCAAAAGTACTCTAAAACAAAAGCCAAAAGATGTGTATATCACAGCACATACCTTTTGGCTTTTATTTGGAAAAGGATTGTTTATTTCGCAGGTTGAGCAATCTCTGCTTCAAGTGATCCTGGATACGTAGCATCAGCGAATTTGTAAATAAATACTTTCGCATACGCATTGTCTCCGATATCATCAAAGCTTACTTTAGTCGCTACACCTTCAAAATCTTTGGTCGCACGCACAGCATCACGTACCGCATCACGAGCTGGTGCTTCTGTACCTGAACCCATCGCTGTTTTGATCGCTTCTAACATGACACTCATCGAATCATACGCATAGACAGAATAACCTTCTGGATTTTTACCAAATGCTTCTTTGTAACGGGCTGTCCATTCTTGTCCGTCCGGTAATTTGCTAATATCTCCAGCTACCGAACTGTACAATGCTCCTTTTACATCAGCGCCAGCAATATCGACCAGACCGGAAGAATCAAGCGCATCTCCTCCCATAATCGGAGCTGTAATTCCTTTATCACGAGCTTGCTTAATCAATAGACCTGCTTCAGCATACAATCCACCGAAGAAAATAAAATCAGGCTTTTGCGTAGCTGCAATATTCAGTACACCATTGAAATCTTTTTCACCAACAGTGATTCCTTCATAGCCAGAAATCGTAGCTCCTTGGGCTTGAGCGGCATCACGAAAAGCTTCCGCCAATCCCTGACCGTAAGCTGTTTTGTCTTGTATAATAAAAATATTTTTGGCTCCTGCTGTTTTTATAGCATATTCAGCCGCTGCTGGACCTTGAAAATCATCACGTGCAACGACACGATTAACTACTTTGAGTTTGCGATCGGTTAATTCTGTAGCTGTACTTGCAGGGGAGATCATCGGGATGTTGTATTTTTCGTAGACAACAGAGGAAGGAATAGATACGCCGGAGTTCAGATGCCCGATCACGCCTAATACTTGTTGATCAGCACCGATCAATTCAGCATTGGCTACACCTTTTTTGGGATCACCTTGATCGTCATAAGGAACCAATTCGAGTGAATATCCTAATTTGGTAAACTCTTCTTTGTGATCTTCCATCGACATCTGTGCACCTAGCTTAATCGCTTCACCTTGAATAGAACTACCACCGGATAATGGAGATTGGGTAGCAATTTTAATCACTTTACCACCTGTACTTGCTGTAGAACCTCCACTTGCGCCAGAAGAAGACGTAGCTCCATTTCCACACCCTGCCAGTAATCCTGTAATCAATGCTGCGATCATTAATCCACTCCACTTGCTTCTCATCATAATCCCCCTTTAATAATGTAAACTTTAGTAACACATTAAATTAACTATGTTGCCTATTTCTTACATCAGTATAACGATATCCATTATATTATTCAATTAGAATTTATATCTTCTAATTCCAAATAATATAATATTTAAATGTTATTAACTGATTAACATTCATTATACTGTGAAAATTTAGGTTATCAATACTATTTTTATTCATTTTAAAAGTTTTTATAATTATTTACTGATATTTTATAATATACATTCTCTATTTCCAACATGTTAGGTATATACTATTCACCTTTTTATTTTATCTTCTATGTAATATTTACATATTATTAATGTTATTTTATGTAACATTAGTTCATAACAAAAAAAGCCAGAAATTTCACTTATCTTCTTAGCGGAAGATAAACAAAGTTCTGGCTTAGTTACCACTATACCTGTAAATAACATCTGCATATAGCGTCTTGATGATCTACGATATAGCGATCTGTTCATTGGTACAACCGAGACCACGTAAAATATACTGCGTCAATTCTTCTAACTGATCATTCTCTACAGAACGCTGAATATCTAGCAATGTGACGACAGTTAATGACTTGACATCATTACTGCTAAATAAAATACTGCCCATCACTTGCAAAGAAGTATGATTCAACGACCGAAAATAAAAAGTGCCTTGCTGTAGACCATTTTCCAAATAATGACGAAGTAATTGCCATACCGGAAGAGTGTACTTTTGAATAATATCGATTCGCTGAGAATGCAGGGTGAATTCTTGATGTATAATGTCTGAAATCTCTGGATCACATTTGCAAAAATGATACATCTCTTCAATCAACCGCTTCATTCCCTGAATCGGATCGACTTCTTCACGACGGATATGTTCTGCAAATAGAGGAATTGGAATAAATTCTTTTAACATCGCTTCAAATAATGGCTCTTTGCCACCATAATAATACGAAACTAACGAAATATTCGCATTCGCTTCTTTGCAGATTTCTCGTACTGAGGTTGCTTCAAACCCTTTTGTGGCTGCTAGTTTTTTGGTTGCTTGCAAAATACGCATTTTAACATGGTCTTCATTTTTATCCACCACGTTCACTTCCCTGCCTTTGATTGCTATCGCTAGAAATCATCCGTATCTCCATGATGCGGAATAGTAATCTTTTCCAGCCATACTGTCTTTATCATATCATCAAGACTCGGCTATCGCTACCAGTGGAGAGACAGGCAGTTTGTCTTTGCGTAGTGCAGTGGCAATTCCAATAATAATAAGAGCAACAATCATAATACATACCAGTGCTAGGCAATCTTTGCCTACACCTGTACCGCCGAACAATAGATTCATTAACCCTTGTACAGCATAAGTCGCTGGAAACGCCGACCCAATCCACTGGTAAAAGTCTGGTAGCAATTCACGTGGCATCATCGCTCCTGACGAAACCAATTGTACAGACAAAATCAAAATATTAAATAGCATTCCTGCCATATCGAATACAAATAAAAACATCTGTGCAACTAACATAAAAGTTAACAAGAATAATGCTTGAAAGCCCCACAATGCCATAAATCCATGCCCTAACTGTCCTCCGAATAATGCCACCAGTGAAGTCCCTACCAGAGATACGACAATCGATGCACCTGCTGTCACTAACAAACGAACAGACATACGTGACCAGCGTCCGAACCGACTTGCCAGTGCTTTGGACGAAATCTGGAAGTTCTGTCCCATAATCATCGCACCGACATAGGAAGCCAGAATCATCATCATCGGCACCATCTGATTGTTCATCCCTTGTACGGGATTGACCGATTGAATATCAGACACCACCCGCTGAGACATCATTGTCGCCGCCGTCTGTGCTTGTTGTTCTGGAAGTTGTCCTGCAAATACACCTTTTAGTCCACTTTCCACAGCGACTTTATTAACATTAGCAGTAACTTTATCTGCAATCGAAGTCATCATATTTTTGATCATAATTGGATTGGATTCATTGATAAAATAATGCAATTGTGCAGGATTCTGAGACTGTACAGTCGTTGCAAAATCTGCTGGAATCTCAATAATCATCTGTATATCACGTTCTTGCAATTGTTGCTGAGCTTGAGCTAACGTCATCCCTGTGCGAACACCTACAGGTAACGAAGATTGCAGACTGGTAATCAACTGTTCTCCGTATACTTTATCTTCATTAACAACAGCTACATTCAAGTGATCTAACCGTTCTGTAATGCCTTGATAACCGGTCATCCACACAATGGTAAAAATAAGCTGAAATAAAATCGCTGTCGCAATCCCTACTTTGGTCGTAGGCAACTTCATAAATGCTGCAAAAATAGATTTCATAATTCCTCCCGTATCGGCTAACTCTACCGTATCCTTGATTTTACCAAATTCAAACAATCGTTTTAAACGACTGTTTGATTAATATAATGATTGAAAACGATTACTGTCAAACTTTATTTTAAATTTTACATATAGTGGTCTGTAAAACAACAAAAAAGCACCCGTTATGTTAACGAGTGCTTGAGTGATTTAATCTATTTCTTGCCTCCATATTTTTTCAGAAAAAAACCAACCACTTATTCCTAACAAACTAACTATAATACCTAATATGCTAAATACACTTGAAGGATCGGTATACTGAATCCATAAACCTCCTAGTAAAGGTGCAATGACCATCGTAATACTAGATAACATATTTTCAATTCCAAATACTCGTCCAGTCATAGTAGAAGATGTTTCTTTTTGCAAAATATAAGTATAAATAGGTATAAATAATCCGTTTCCTACCCCTAGTAATAGTCCACAAAAAATAACGATAAGAGTAACAATATCTCCCGAAGTAACCAATCCCATACCTAATATACCTGCACCAATAATAATATACGCTCCGCCTAAATTCTTACCGTAATAGATATATTTTTGTTTACGTTTATAACTCATTGTAATTAAAGCACCTAATCCTGCTGCTGTAATCATCCATCCTAATAAATAAGGACGATCAGGAGCAATCACACGAAATAAAGATGCGAATTGAAAATCAACCATTTGAATTATAAGCATTCCGCAAAAACCAAATAATAAAGTAGCTAACAGTAAGCTTTGCTTCTTTACAAAAAACCAACCTTCTACTAATGCTTGCCATGTATTTTCATTTAATTTGCTATCCGAATTAGGTTTGTTAGAAGTAGCGTCTGCTACAGTTTTTAAAGAAATATTCGTTTTTAAGATTGATAATAATAATAAAAATGATCCTAACCGCATCACCATATTAACTACAATACACACACTAAATGAAGTCATACTTAGTATCATACCACCAATCAATGGACCTACTAATTTGGAAGATTGCTTCACTATTCCATTCCATGAAGAAGCCTGTAACAATTGTTCTTCTTTTACTATTCTTCGAGTTAGAGACTGTTGCGCTGGAATTTGAACAACAGCTAGCAATGAGCGTATTCCCAATAAGAGAAGTAAGACATAATAATTGGAGATTAATAAAAGTAGACTCGTTAATACTAAAATCGATATATCGCTAATAAGCATAAGTTTGACTTGGGAATAACGATCTGCCCATACTCCTGCCCATGAACCAAAGAAAATACCAGGTAATGCCATAACAACTGGAATCCATGCTAATTGCAAAGGAGTGACCTGCCAATAATAAGCAACCATAATCTGAATTGCAATAACATCAAACCAATCCCCTAAAGATGAAGAAGAATACGCCATTAACATTTTTCGGAAAATACGATGATGTAGCAATGAAGTAGAAGATTGAGATACTACACTCAATATAGATAACACCCCTCTAATGAATAAGATACTTCTTATCCTATAGAGGAATTGTCAGAAGAATATCAGACGGCTCCCAAAGCTTGAAAAATCATCTGTTTAATCTTATAGGCATGGGAAGAATGGCTATACCGAATACAAGCTTGTTCATATGCACGATTATATTTTTGCGTAACCGAATGTTCAGGTAAATGCTTGCTTAATAGATGACTAATCTGTCGTAGACTTCCAATATATAGCTCAAGATGATTAGATACATATAGAATCTCCAAACCTTGATCTATAGCTATAGTACCTTCATAAAATTGATCAGATTGTCTTAATAACATCCAGATTCCTTTAATACATTCATAACGTCCTACTTCACGAAGATATGGCTTATGATTCAACATATGATTTAAGAGATTCATTTCAGTTTCTATATAAAGATCAGAGGTATTTACATCTACTATAGATAATAATACCTTTACAAGCTGTACTGCTAATTCAAAACTTTCCATTTTCTGATCTTTTACAATGCAATAAGTTTCTTCTAGTTGTTTCCAAGCACGTTCCCATTGCTCTGTCTCAATATACAAATCAACAATATTCAAAATTTTCATTTCTAATTGTTGGTCAGCAGACAAAATATGTGCATCTAATACTTTTTCCCAAAGTTCTAATGTTGGAGTAATATCTTGCTGTAGAGTACTATGTAGCAACAATAACCAGTATACTTTGTCATTGATAGAAAATGATTGATCTTCTATAAACCAATCCAAATCATACAAAATAAACTTTAAATACATATGATAGAAAGGTTCTATTTCAAAACCTAATACTTGCTGTTGAGCAGCTAAAGTCATTAATGATTTCCCTTTACCTAATAGATGGTATCTTTTAAGTAAGCTTGTCATATGTTCTTGAATTTCTTGATCTGCTAGAGGAAAATTTGGTAAAAGCCGTTG
Source organism: Paenibacillus sp. KACC 21273 (assembly GCF_028736095.1). Classification (NCBI taxonomy): domain Bacteria; kingdom Bacillati; phylum Bacillota; class Bacilli; order Caryophanales; family Paenibacillaceae; genus Paenibacillus; species Paenibacillus sp. KACC 21273. Next base: position 1,121,731 of record NZ_CP117876.1, on the reverse strand, counting down.
TTCTTGAATTGTTAAACTATATCCATAACCATGAATGGTATGAATCTGCACATCCTGCCATACTTTTAACTTTTTACGTAATCGATAAATATGATCATCGACTGTTCGATCTGTAGGATATTCCATCTTCCATACCTGATCTAATAATTGCTCTCGATGAAAGGACTGATTACGATATGTATAGAGAAATTGTAGCAGAGCAAATTCTTTTGCAAGCAAAGAAATACAATCTCCTTTATGACAGACATTATAGGTAGATGGGTCAAAATCTAAAGACATCTCTTTTCCTCATTTCTGTATCTACGATAGCATCATGAATGGGTTGATTATGTGCCCGACAAATTATCTTTTACTGTAAATGATTACTGTTCTCCCTTCAATACCTCTATCATTAATTCCCCACCTAATCGAAATCCATATGTAAATGAACCTGCACGATCCATACTGTTCAACTGGTAATACAAGTCCCATATGGCTTCCAGTTCTAACCATTCTTCAGGAGAAAGCTTCACTTTCCACTCTGTCATTTTAGCTGATATTTGTTCGCTGATTTGTGTATATTCATCATTCTGAGATACTGCTTTCTCATCTGGACGCAAGTTGCCGTAGTAGATACTTTCTAACAGACTGCTCATGATTTTGTATCCTTTCTGTAGTTGATGATATCACTTCAATGTGATTGACTGAATACATTATAATCATCATATACTACAGAGTGAGCTAACCTAATGATTTATGCGAAAGTCGCATAATATAAAATATCCTAAATAAAAAATTGTTCTATCTTTAGAAGTAGAATTATTTTTACACCATTATGTAAGCCTTGTTTTGGCATGATAGTTTTAAAAGTTTATATTGTATGTTATTGATTACTTTATATAAGTTAGATATCTATACCTAATCACAAAAAAAGAGCTACCATCGCATAATGATGATAACTCTTTCTTCTATTTACTTCTTTCTTAATTCAACGCCGCAAAAGTCTCGACCAACGCTTCATTCACATCCACATGTGTATATCCCAAATCTCTCGCCACCGCCGCATACGTCATTCGACCTGCCGCTGTGTTCACTCCTAATTTCAAAGCAGGATTACTTTCAAGTGCTACTCTCAACCCTTGATTTGCAATCTGTGCTACATAAGGCAATGTCGCATTCGTCAATGCCATCGTCGATGTTCTTGGCACCGCACCCGGCATATTCGCCACAGCGTAATGGACAACACCATGCTTCACATAAGTCGGTTCGTTATGCGTTGTAATCCGGTCAATCGTCTCGACGATTCCGCCCTGATCGATCGCTACATCGACAATAACAGAGTTCGGTGACATCGATTGTACCATCGCTTCGGTGACTAATTTAGGTGCTTTGGCCCCAGGAATCAGTACAGCTCCGATCACTAGATCCGAAGCGGCTACAGCTTCTGCAATATTGTAAGGATTGGAGATTAACGTCTGGATCGATGAGCCAAAGATATCTTCTAACTGACGCAACCGATCTGGATTCAAATCCATAATCGTTACATCTGCTCCCAATCCGACTGCGGTTTTGGCAGCATTTGTTCCGACTACACCACCACCGATAATAGTTACTTTTCCTTTTTTCACACCCGGTACACCACTGAGCAAGATACCTTTACCACCATGAGGGCTTTCAAGGAACTGTGCACCAATCTGACTTGCCATACGTCCAGCGACTTCGCTCATTGGAGTCAATAATGGTAACGTCCGGTTCACTTCTACTGTCTCGTAAGCGATCCCGATGACTTTATGCTCGATGAGAGCAGCAGCCAGCTTCGGTTCTGCGGCGAGATGGAGATAAGTGAATAGAATTAAGCCTTCACGAAAATACACATATTCGGATGGCAATGGTTCTTTTACTTTCAACACCATCTCTGCGGTACTCCACACTTGAGCCGCTTCGACCAGAATCTGCGCTCCTGCTTGTTCGTAGACACTATCTGTGAATCCACTACCTGCACCAGCGCCAGATTGGATATAGACCTCATGCCCTGCTCCGCTTAATGTAGCCACACCTGCTGGTGTAATCGCTACCCGATTTTCGTTATTTTTAATTTCTGTCGGGACTCCAATTCTCATGCCAGTTCCTCCTTTAAGGTACGTTCTTGCTCTACGTCATCATTATAGGATAGATAAAATGTCATGTAATCGTCTAATTCCCCAAATTTGAAGGTTTTTATTTGTGTAAAAATACAAAAGGTTATCTAAATATGTCATATAATCTAACTCATTAACTCATAAAGGTTTATAAATAGAATATTTCATCAATAAATTTCACATCAAAGAGAAGCTTTATACTACATATATACCCTTATTCTGATTCTTCTAATAGTAAAAGCTTAATTTCCAGATACAATGTTACTTTTTGCGCCATATTGTTCAGATCGATCTGTCCGACTTCGGCTATTCGTTTGAGCCGATAATTCAGTGTGTTGGTATGCACATGCAGTTGCCCGGCAGCTAATTTGGCATCGCTGTTATGATCGAGAAATACAGCTAACGTATGCAGTAAATGACTATGATGCTCTTGATCGTACGCCGCAAGCTTGTCCAGCGGAGACGTATACGCCGGGAATTGTACAGCTTCTTGCTTCATCGCATAAAGATACCGGTAAAATCCTGCTTGTGGATAATATAAAATAGAAGTCGTTTCAGGCAATCGGTGATGTAACATCAATAGATATTGCGCTTCGGTATAGCTACGACTGATCGCTAACACAGAGGACACTACACTCCCTGCTCCATATTCAATAGGAGATGAAGGTAGTAACGTAGAAAGTCGATTCACCAGTGGAACAATCGTGTGTTCGACAGGTGCGACTGAAGAGGCTGTTTTGGCAGTACTGCATAATAGAATCAACCGATGGGGTTCTCGCAAATGAAGCACAATTCGTACAGCATACTCGGTAGCGGCTTGCATGGCTTTGTCTAACCAATCGTTGTTATCATGATTGCCGTCTTGTTCAATCATTAGAATGTACGAATAAGCAGGCATTTGTATACCTACTTCACGAGCTTGTGCTAGCGCATCTTGTTCCGAAGTAAATCGACCTTTTAATAAACGGTTAAAAAAATCGATACTTTGTTTGCGCTTTTGCATCTGGATCATTTTGGATGCAGCTAGAGTAGCACTGTATTTTAACTGCTGGATTTGCTCATTGGTGAAAGAACCTTTATTTTCAAGCAACCAGATATAGCCGAGCACTTCATCGTAATGCCGAATCGCAATCGCCATTCGGTTATTTAACCCCACTTGGCTCATGCCCTCTACATGCACAGGTTCCCATGTCTCTAGCAATTGTTGCATCGCTCCTGATTCATACAGTGCACGCACTACATCTTCAGGCACTTTGCGTCCGACAATGGTAGCGATGCGCGCAGGATCGCTATTCGGATCATGCGAACTGTAGGCTAGCAGGCGGTGTTCTGCATCTTCTATCGTTACAGGTGTCTCCATGACTTCACTTATTTTTTCGACTAATGTTTGTAAATTATCGATATCCATTTCGTTAATTTTGGGGATCATAGCGCACCACCTGTAATAAGCAATTTTACCCGTTCAATACATTATAGGCTTTATTGAATATACTGTTTTTTTCTGGAATTTACAATTATGGATAATCAACTTGGTGTTAAATATGAAAAAAACCTGTCGATCATAATCAACCACATCAAGAGTGGCAGATCGATCAACAGGTTGATTACAAAATCATATATTCAGATCATACATTCCATACATACAGATAGGATATCATCCTACAGCAGATATAAGCGATCTCAAGCCATTTGGACTGCAAATAATATAACATCATATCAAATATGCTTGAAGAAAGTTCAACGCCAGCTATTTCACTTGGCAAACATCACTTTTTCCTTGTAATAGAAAAATGTAATAGCAAAAGTCGCACTTATAGTGTCAAGATTTGAACTTTAATCAAATTCCGCTTCCGCTTCGATATCTTTAAGCCATTTGCGATTCAATGAACGGCGATATAACCAGACCGCTACTAAGCCTGCGATAAATGTAAGAATCATTCGCACCGGGTCCCCTGCGCTTGCAAGAGGTAACCACAGTAGCAATGTTATCCATATCTGTGTCTGTGTGATTAATTTGACCGTTTCCAGACGTTGCGATTCAGGAGGAATCGGATAGATTGATAACCAGAGTGTATCGGTATGTTGCTTACGCAAACTGGTCATTTGCATCCCTGCTAGTAAAATAAATAGCAGATATACCACAATGCCGAACCACGACTCACGAGTAATCAATACAAATACAATACCAATCACTACAAATCGAATCAAGATCGGTAATAACTCTCCACGAACCAATGTTTTGGAAACGAGAAAACGAAATGCTTTGGCAGGTATCCAGGGTACACGATTGCCGACAAAAGATAACCAGCGGCGATGACTGACTTTGCGTTCGCCATTCGGTACATCGACAAACCAACCGAGCATACGCATTACGCCTGCGGCATGGTTTCTTTCTGTCGCAATCAATCGTTCCCACGGCACAGAAGCTTTACCGGGAATACGCAACAGCACCATATAGACAAGAGCAATTACAACGACTGCAATAAGAGCAGTCATCAGTGGCAACCAAAGGAATGCCGCTAGTAACCCAATAATCAATACATAGCGCAATAGACGATAACCGACACGAGCAGCGGCTGTATTCATCCGCAATTCTTGCCAGCTTCCGTAACTACCGAGTAATTTGGCAATAATCAGTACAATCACAAGTAGACTTAACGACTTGGCATTTATATCTGCACGTACGTAAAATGGAAAAGCAACCAGTGCTAGAATCAACAACCAGATCGTTTTCCCAATCACACTGCTACGCCATGCCGGAGCAAAGTATTCACGCATACGCACTTCAAGTGGCAACATAAATACAATATCGGCTGTTCGCATATACGTACGCACACTGCCATAGATCGATAGCGGTGTGAATAAAATCAGTAATATCCAGTGTACAGGCAGACCTTGAGGTACATTTTGCAAAAAGGTCGTATACCATGCTGCAAATACAATGAGCAGAAAAAAAGTGACGATTGCGAGTCCGCTTTGCATCACATAGCGTAGATAAGGAAGCACTTCTCCCCAAAAAGCTTGTTGCCTCTGCTGACGTAACTTGAGCAGATCATTCATCATTACAGTCCATCCTGAACCAGATCATAGAAAATCTGTTCGAGTGGTACGTTCTGCTGACCCGTCTGCTCACGAATCTGCTCCAATGTCCCTTGAATAATAACTTTTCCTTTGTGCAACACAATAAATCGATCACAATAATTTTCGATCGTCGACAAAATGTGTGAACTTAGCAATATCGATGATCCACTTTCTTTGGTCTGTACCATAAAATCAAGCAACGACCGAATACCGAGCGGATCAAGCCCTAGAAATGGCTCATCGATTACATACAATGGAGGAGCGGCTACAAAAGCACTCATGATCATCACTTTCTGCTTCATCCCTTTGGATAAGTGCATCGACAGGCTATCTTCTTTGTCCCCCATATTGAATAGCTTGATCAAATGAGCAGAACGTTGTTCATAATCTGCTTGACTCACATTGTAAGCACGTGCGGTAAATTCCAGATGTTCCCGCACTGTCATTTCTTCATACAATTGCGGAGATTCCGGTACAAAAGCAAGTGAAGCCCGATATTGCTCAGTTTCTTGTGCCAGTGTAGATCCTTGAATCCGAATCTCCCCTTGTTGCGGAGTCATTAATCCCAAAATATGCTTCATGGTTGTGCTTTTTCCTGCACCATTCAGACCAATCAGTCCAATCATCTCACCGCGACCGACTTCAAAGCTGATATCATGCAGGACAGGCTTACCACGACTGTATCCACCACTGAGGTGATCCACGTTAAGTATAGCTACCTGTTCCATTATTGTTACCTCACTTTTCGTCTTGAGATGCAGCCCGTTTTTCTTTTAACCATTTCGGTGCACCTTTACTTTTGGTATCTACTTTTGGTTTGCGTTTCTTTTTATCTGTTTTCGGATTCACTTTAGCCGCAGGTGACGCTGTTCTTGGCTTGAACTCACGTTCTGTCGGACGAGTTGAATCTGGATTACTTTTTGCAGAAGATTCTGTATTCACATCAGATTTGACCGTTGAGCGTGTTTCTGATGATCCTTTTTCTTTTTTGACAGATGGTGTAGATGCAGGGCGAGAAGAACGAGCGGCCGCCGCTTCTGCACGTGAAGCACGATATGATTCTTCACGTTCTTGTTGTTGCTCCAGTGTCAGGACTGCTCCACCTTTTAACACATGTTCTTGCAAATCAATATGCAAAGCATCGGCAAATTTACGCATAATAAATCGTTCACGTTCGGTAATAATCGAAGCAGCTACGCCTTTTTTGCCCATACGTCCTGTACGTCCACTGCGATGTACATAATGATCGGTATCAAAGGCTGGATCAAGACTTACCACCAGATTCAATCCTTCAATATCCAGTCCACGTGCAGCTACATCGGAAGCGACAAGCACTTTGATTTTGCCTTCTCTAAATTGAGACAATACGGTACTACGTGTTACTTTATTTGCATCACCATACAATACACGCGCAGATAGACCCAGATGGTTCAGCTTCGCTTCCACTTCTGCAATATCATTCGTATCGTTGACGAATACGAGTGAACGTGGAGAGTTATAATGGCGTAATACACGACGTAGAATTTCTAATTTATCCCTTTCTTCGGCTACAAAATACACATGTTCAATCCCTGACGATGTGCGGGTATCCGGTTCGATCCCAATCTCTAACAAGTCGTTCATTTCACGATTCGCCAGTGTCAAAATCTCTTCATTCACTGTAGCGGATAAAAAGACCAGTTGACGATCTTTGCGTGTGCTACGAATAATCTTCTTCACATCACTGCCACCACCAAGTCCGATCACTTGATCCACTTCATCGACAATCAGTGTATTCACAAGGTGCATTTTGAGCTTACGCAGATTGATCAATTCACTAATCCGTCCAGGAGTTCCGACTACAATCTGTGGATGACGTTTTAACTTTTCAATCTGACGCTTCATCGCTGCTCCACCGATCAGACCCAGTGTCATAATGCCACGTTCTGCGCCATAACGCTCACTTTCACGTACGATCTGCATCGCTAGCTCCTGTGTAGGTGCTAAGATCATCGCTTGTAATTGCTTGCGCTCTGGATCGACTTGTTGCAATACAGGCAATAAATACGCTAGCGTTTTACCGCTACCTGTTTGCGATTGAGCGATAGCGTCTTTTCCTTCGAGCAAATGAGGAATAGCCTCTGCTTGCACCGGAGAAGGCTCCGTAATCCCATAACGTTCTAGTACATCATTTAACCATTCATTGATGCCTAGTCCGAGAAAATTCACTTTTGATTCCATACATTTCATCCTTTCAAGCCCTTGAATCATTTTATAAGTACAAACTATTCAACACTTGTTTATATTCTAATACATGAGTAAACAGACAGAGTACAACACTCTACTATTATATGCGAAAACAGAGACTACACCAAATATAATCATACCGCACCAAAAACCGGTTCAATTCGAACCGGCTGGATCATTGTATAAAGCGTAATATCTCTTTATTTTCGATCAAATAAACGATAGGTTAACCGATCAATAAATCGTGGAAAAAGTCCGTACAGACGCATACCTGGAATCGCAATACGTGGCAAATCCAGTTCTTCTTTTCGTTTTTCCATCACCTTAACAATATCACGTGCCACTTTATCAGGAGTCATCATAAATTGACTTACATTTTTAACATAATCTCCTGAAGGATCAGCACGATCAAAAAAGGCGGTCGCGATTGGCCCCGGATTGATCGAAGAAATTTTGATATTCGTTTCTCTTAACTCTTGTCGTAATGCATTGGTGAATCCAAGTACTGCATGCTTGGTTGCTGTATATGATGTCGATTTGGCAGTTGGAAATTTACCTGCGAGTGAAGCGATATTAACGATCTGCCCTGTTCCAGCGGTCAACATATGTGGAAGAACAGCCTGTGTACAACGGACAATCCCTAGATAATTGACGTCCATCATCATTTTATAATCTTCGATAGGCATTTCGGTGATCGTTTTGAATTGTCCGTAACCAGCGTTATTTAGCAAAATATCAATTTTACCGTATTGCTGGATCACTTGATCTACTACACGCTTCACATCTTCATCTTGTTGTACATCCATACGAATCACTTGATGCTCGCCTTTTAACTGTCTGGATAATGTAGCTAGTTTATCTTCAGAACGTGCAGTCAAAATTGGAATTGCTCCTTTTTCTACTAATAAGGATGCTACTCCTGCTCCAAGTCCGCTAGAAGCTCCTGTGATCAGAACGACTTTATTCGTCAGTTTTACCATAGTATCGCAGTAATCATACTGCATTCCTCCCTTTTGTACCTACCCAGAAATGAATTCTACTTTATCTACAACATATGAATTGATATATTTGCCTATACATTTACAGATTGCCTGTCACTTCTATACCGTCAGCATTCTGTACATGTGTACTGATCCATGTTTTGAATTGTTGCCAGAATACTGCCAATTCTGGATCTTCTACTTGCTGTTGATCCAGTTCTTCTAATACAGCCACCCATATTTCTTTACCGATCGGATTATCCCAACAAGGATCTAATCCATTCATCGTCTCCATCGTATATGGATTGGTTAACGGAAAATGCTTATCCAACAGTGGACGGATATAATCAAAATCCTCATTATATATAAACAACATTTCTTGTAATGAAATGTCTTGTTGATCGTCTTCGATAAGAAAAGGCGATAATGTAAAACCTATATTTCTTTTCGGCCCTTGATAACGGTAGATCAGTACAGGGATTGAATCTTTCGCTTGATTTGCCATTGGCGTCCTCCTGTATCTATTGCCAGCACACGTATCTATAAAATTCTTTTTCATTATACTTTGATAGGTCTGAACTGCCAAATAAACTCTTTTGTTCACGCTTTTCTTATAGGAAATTATTTCCTCAAAAGCAAGAAAACATGTTATATTTTATTCAGTTATTTGGTTACTTTTAACTCAGAATTCATTATGGCGTTTATATTGCCAAGCGCTTCTAAGAAGAAGTCGCGCTTTTACTGCCAAACGCTTGATGTAAGATATTTTGCTTTGCAAAAATCATTTTTCATTCTACTAGAAGAAGTCGCGTTTATGTTGCCAAACGCTTGATGTAAGATATTTTGCTTTGCAAAAATCATTATTCATTTTACTAGAAGAAGTCGCGCTTTTACTGCCAAGCGCTTGATGTAAGATATTTTGCTTTGCAAAAATCATTATTCATTCTACTAGAAGAAATCGCGCTTTTACTGCCAAGCGCTTGATGTAAGATATTTTACTTCGTAAAAATCATTTTTCATTCTACTAGAAGAAGTCGCGCTTTTACTGCCAAGCGCTTGATGTAAGATATTTTACTTCGTAAAAATCATTTTTCATTCTACTAGAAGAAGTCGCGCTTTTACTGCCAAGCGCTTGATAAGGAGGATTATGATGTATTGTAACCATTGTGGGGCAAATCAGCCGGATAATGCTGTTTTTTGCAGTCAATGTGGAGCTAAACTTCAGACACCGACAGAACCGTCACCTGATACACAGGAAATCCCTAACGAACAGCCTCCTGTAGATATTCTCGATCAACTTCGTTCAGATTCGTCTTCAGTTCATGCTGATTCGCAGTCTAGTGATACAGAACATATTCATTCTGTAGCATCTGCATCATCGACTTCATCTTCAGGAGCACCACCTCAACCCCCTGCTTCTCCTTTACGTCATCTAACATGGATCATACCAACAGTATTATTACTTGGTATAGCAGGTACTTTATTTTGGTGGTATCAGCATCAACAAGATATCAATCAACAAGTCACCCAGTTACATCAAGAAGCAAGTACGCTTGCTCTTAAAGGACAGTATGAACCTGCTCTGACCAAGCTTACCCAAGCCACTACTTTACGCCCGACCTATACAGTATTAAATACAGATCAACGTATGATTGAGACCGCGAATCGTATCCATACCAAATTAACAACCGTTTCTTCCAAGCTCAAGTTAAATCAGCTAGAACCTGCGGAACAATCATTGACCACCCTGCAAAAAGCTTTAGATGCTCGCAAGGAACCGATATTTGATCAAGAAAAAACGTTAGCCAATCGCAATCAAGATCTGCTGGCTGTTCTTCAAGTGAAAAAAGAACTAGACCAATTGGATACGATTGATGCACTCGCTTATAAGCTTGATGAAGTAGATCGACTAAATAATCAGGAAGCTAAAGAAGTTCATCAATTGATTATTAATAAGATTATAACGATCAGTATGAAAAATGCCGAAAAGCTTCTCCAACAAAATGATTTTAGCCAGGCTACAGAAGCTGTCAAATCCGGGCTACAGTACTCTAGCAAAGATGAAAAATTACTATCGCTACAAAAACGGATCACTTCTGAAAAAGAAGCCTTCGAACTTGCTGAAAAACAGCGCATCGAACGAGCTATTCAACAAGCCGAAGAAGAAGATTTAAAAAACCGAACAGCCGGTGTTGAATTATCGAATCTTGATGTACAGCTTAATGAATATGGTGATATCGAAATTTACGGTGAAGTCAAAAATGTAGCTACCAAGCCTATTTATTCGATCACTGTTTATTATTCCGGTTATGATGCCGCTGGTAATTATCTATTTTCTTCTTCCGCATCTGTCGAACCTTATGATCTGGCGATCGGAGCTACAGGATCTTACAGTGCGTATGAATATGATTGGTATGAAGAAGTGACGATACAGATTGATAATATTACATGGTATCTGGATTAAGGAGGAGCCTATATGAATAAAGCATGGATAGTAAGCAGTATTGCCAGCGTAGTCATTGTTGCAGCAGGTATAGGTTCCTTTATGTATATCAATCGTACCGTTCCTGCTCAATTACCAAATAAACCTTTAGTCGCAACGGTTACAACCAAAGCTACACAAACTTCCAAAGGGAATCCAGCTTTAAAAGATGTTATTTTTAATACTCAGAAAAAAGTAGTGATGATTGAGTTAGATGATGGATCTCTTGGATCAGGGTTTCTTTATAACAAACAAGGCGATATTATTACCAATGCCCATGTTGTCGCAGGAGCACTGAACGTCAAAGTGAAAACAGCCGATGCCCGTACGCTAGATGGCAAAGTGATCGGTATAGGTACAGATATGGATATTGCTGTAGTTAGAGTTCCAGAGCTAGCTGATACAGAACCTTTAGCATTAGCGCAAAATAGTAATGCCGATGTAGGTGATAATGTATTAGCTCTCGGTAGCCCGCTTGGCTTACAAAATACGATCACCACTGGCATTATTAGTGGCGTGGGGCGTGATTTTACGATAGATCCTTATGTCTATACCAATCTTTATCAGATCAGCGCACCTATTGCTCCAGGGAATAGCGGTGGGCCACTCATTCATGCCGACACTGGCGAAGTGTTAGGTATTAATTCAGCGATGGCAAGCGAAGCGAATACGATTGGCTTCAGTATTCCTGTATCCGAGATTCAAGAAACGGTACAGAAATGGTCAAAGAATCCGGGTAAAGATTTACCTAAAACCTCCAAGCCAGCTACCGATACGGTATCCGATGCACCTTCTGTACAAGATGATGCTCAGTATATCGTCAGCTACTTTTATGAAAGTCTAAGTATGCAAGATTATGTTACCGCATACTCTTTGCTGGGGAGTCGCTGGCAAAGCAATCTGTCTTATGCCGATTTCCGTCAAGGCTATATTCAGACAGGCGAAGTCTCGATTGATTCGATTATTGCTAGCAAAGATGGAGATCAAGTTAAAGTAACCGTTGAGATTACAGCCGAAGAACGCAAAGATTCAGGAACAGTATATAGCTCGTATAAGCTTGATTATGTATTAGGCTATGAGAATGATATTCTGAAAATATTAAGTGGTGAAGGTAAGAAATTGACCTCTTAACTTTATGCTTGGTTATGCTCATCCTCTATGAATATACAACAAAACCTCTTTTACCTTTACGCTCAGGTAGAAGAGGTTTTATCGTACTCTTTGGAAGTATACAGATGGTTTTGCCGATTAAGAGATCATTACTTGAATATCGAGTTCTCCGATTCCATCCATTAACAAAGGAATTGTTAATGCTTTGGCGGACACAAATCCAGTCATGGCACTAGTCTTCATTACCTTTGGAGGTGTAATGTCTACTGTAACGCCCTGGTTGGATAAAATGGTACTTGCATTACCACTAATCATATTGCCTAATTCTGAGATAGCACTTTGACTCATTTCGTCCATCTCTGTAATCACAAAGCCACCCATCATTGCTGAAACCATACGCAACGCTACTGCTTCTTCAATACCAAACATAATATCTCCGCTCATTTGTCCGGTCATTCCGATCTGAATCCAGATATAACCGTCAACTAGCTCGATATCTTTAATGCCCAGGCTTCCTGTGGAAGGAGCCACTTGTACTACTTGTCCAATAACGAGTCGCGCAGCTTCCAAAAATGGATTGATTACTTCCGCTTTCATAATTCGTTTACTCCCCTTTACAATTGGGTTCATATTTAAATACAACTTTTGACCTATGATATTATGGATATTATACCTTATAACCTAGTTCAAATCATCTAGAATCATTGATGTATCTTCCATTTTTTAATTTTTTTTGCAAATCTACTGTTGATAATCTTAAAAATCGACATTTACTGGTAAATTTGTTGCTCTTTTTTCTAAATCTTAGGTCTTTTTAACTGTCTTTACTTATTATCGGTCGCAAGCACTGAATTATGTACATTTTATGTTAATAGATTTTAAAGATTTCTTCCTGCATTGATGCTTTTTGTGTAATCCCCTATAATTTAGATAGGTATCGATTGTTGAATACTTTATCTTCTATGCAAGTATTTAACAATTTGGCATACATAAGGAGGAACTCATGAATATCAGTCAATTGGAAACCTTATTGACCATTTCGCGGACAATGAGCTTCCGTAAAGCAGGAGAACTACTAAATCTAACTCAGCCTGCAGTCTCTGCTCAGATTAAAAGTCTGGAAGATGAATTTAAAACGGTACTGGTGGATCGTAACCAACCCGTTACGTTAACCGATCAGGGTGTTGTTTTTTTAGAGCATGCTGAGCAGATGTTAGCGATTGTTGAGCAATTAAAGCAACGGTTATCTGATCTGGATGAGACGCCTCAAGGACGCATTACGCTGGGTACGCCGACTTCTATAGCGATTCAGATTTTACCGAGAGTACTTTCTTATTTCCAAGATCAATTTCCACTGATTCAAACGATGATTCATTCGATGTCATCTTCACAGGTCTATCATAGTGTAGAAAATGGGCTGGTCGATGTCGGAATCAGTTATCTGATTGAACGCAATCCGAATTTAAATACCTCTATTTTATATTATGATATGTTTGAGTTAGTCGTTTCTCCACAGCATCCTTTAGCTCGTACCAAAAAAGCCAACATTCAAGATTTGCAACATCTGCCTCTTATTATGTTATCTCCGGATACGGTAGGTCGTCGATTTGTAGATGAAGTATTCAAAGAACATCATATTGAACCTCAGATTGTAATGGAATTGTCCAGTAGTGAAGAAGTCAAACGAATGGTCGAGATTGATCTGGGGGTAGCGATTATTTCGAGACAATCAATCACAAGTGAATTACGCCACGGTACACTGGTGATGATTCCTATGCCTGAATTTGAGGTAAGTCATCCTGTAGGTCTGATTTATAAATCAGGCAGGTATCTGAATTCGGCTATGCGTCAATTTTTAGACGATCTCAAAGGTATGCCTGCTGATCAATTTATTAGCACTGAATAATGGCTAAAAAGTTGATAAAGAACTAATACTTATCTTGCCAAGCACTTATTGTCACGTAATTTGGCTGTGCATCTATTATGTTTGATTTAACTATAAGAAGTTGCGCTGAACTAACCAGGCGCTTAAGGAGCGATTGTTATGAAATTCGATCTTCATACCCATCATTATCGTTGTGGACATGCGGATGGTGATATCCGCGATTATATAGAAGCTGCGATTGCTGCTGATATTCAAGTGATCGGCATTTCAGATCATACTCCCTTTTTCAGCAGTGACCTCGATCAAGCTTTTCCCAAGATAGCCATGGGTAAAAGCGAGCTTCAACATTATGTACACGAAGTATTAGAGCTCAAAAAAGAATACGAAGGCAAAATCGATGTTTTGCTTGGTATCGAATCAGATTATTTCCCGGATCATGCCAAGTTGTATCATGAAACGTTATCTCAATATCCTTTTGATTATATTATCGGTTCTGTTCATTACAGTAGCGGTTATAGTATTTTTGATCGTTCACGCTGGAAAGGCATGAATACAGCAGACCAGATTGCTACCAAAGAAGAATACTTCCGCATGATCGCTGAATCTGCTCGTAGCGGGATGTTCCAGATTCTCGGACATATTGATGCTATCAAAAGTAATTATCCTGATTTCACTCAAATTGAGGCTCCACAAGCGATAGACCGTACATTACAAGTTATTGCGGAGTGTGGCGTAGCGATTGAAGTGAATACTTCGGGTAAGATTAAAGTCTGTGGACTATGGCATCCTGTAGATGAAATTCTTGAACGTGCTCATCATTTCGGTGTAGACATTTCATTTGGTTCCGATTCTCATATTCCACAACGAGTTGGCGATGATTTCGATAAAGTCGCTCAAAAGTTACGTGATATCGGCTTTACAGAATGGGTCTACTATAAGCAAAAACAACGTCAAGCTGTTGCCCTGTAAATCATTTGTAGTGATAGGTGCTTGTACTGCCATTTAGAGAAGATGTACTGTATTGCGATTGAATGCTCTCGGTGAATATACGAATAGATATACCATATGGCTCTAACCTTTGACTGTCTAGCTCTTCGTTATTGAAGTGGTTTACAGGCACAAAGGTTAGAGTTTTTGTATTTGCTAACGTATAAAGGTATATAGGCGCAAAAAAAGAGACCTGCACTCACGCAGGTCCATCATATATTCAAAAAGGGGGTCTTGAGAACATCATACCTGTTTTCTATTGGGATTGAGTTGCAACACTGTTGCAGTTGTATAACAAAATTTTACCCTTTATGTACAATCCGTTCCCGATTGACCAGTATAATCCCACTTGCGACCAGAAGTAACGCAAGTGCTGCCCAGATCGATAACTTTTCATCTAACCACAGAGCAGACAATACAACGCCAAATAATGGTGTCAAAAATAGATACATCGATACTTTGCCTACTTTATTGTATTTCATCACTGTGTTCCATAGTGCGAATGCTCCAGCAGACAGTACAACCAGATACAGAAGCATCCATACAGCCGCTAGATCCCATTGGAAAGGAAACGGATGCCCGGTTAAAGAACCGATAACAATCAAGCCTAGACCGCCCCAGAACATCTGACGACCAGTTAGACTTAGGATCGGCTCAATTCCTGCTTCACGCCTTGCCAACACATTACCCCATCCTCCAGTAAGTGCAGACAACAACATCAGCAGTTCACCCAGTCCAAAGCCAAAATGGACATTGCCTCCACTTTGACCAAACCCCATCACTGCAATTCCTGTAAACCCAAGCAGTAATCCTAACCATTTCCGCAACGATAATCGTTCCGTATTGTCGATCCAACGAATCGATAACATTTGAAAAAGGGACACAGATCCTGCAATAATCGACATCGTCATCCCTGATCCCATCCCCAGTGCCGCATATACAAAAATGTATTGTAGCAATGTCTGGAACAGCGATAAATGAATTAATCGTTTAGCAGGAATATGAGGAATAGGTTGCCCTTTGG
This sequence comes from Paenibacillus sp. KACC 21273, assembly GCF_028736095.1. Lineage (NCBI taxonomy): Bacteria > Bacillati > Bacillota > Bacilli > Caryophanales > Paenibacillaceae > Paenibacillus > Paenibacillus sp. KACC 21273. The sequence goes on along the minus strand of NZ_CP117876.1, from coordinate 1,105,839 downwards.
GATTTAATATTTTCGCTAATACCATTAATAACAATCCCGCTAATGTAAAGCGATACCCTGCAAATAACCATTGCGCAAAAATATCATGACTCTCTATCCCCAGATGAGCATAGCTTAACTTGATAAAAGGCAGTGCACTTCCCCACAAAATCGTAGCGATCAGTGAACTGCTCCATATACCAAGCGGACGGGTGAACCACTGTTGTCCATTCATGAAGAAGAAGCGCCTCCACTTCTGCCTTGACTATGACTATGTGAAGCTGCACGTTCTTTGCGCAACAAGTATTCGGTATGCGCGATAGAATAAATCATGATCCCCATCTCTTCCCAGTAGCTCTGAATCCCTGCATTGGAAGAAGGTTGTTGCGGACGCATGCCATTTTTCTCAAGTACCCGTTGAGACAGAGCATTGTCTGCATGACAACGACCTACTATATGAGATAAGCCCATCTCTTCAAAGCCAAATTCAACCATCCTACTGGACGCTTCGGCTGCATATCCTCTTCCCCAATGGCTACGGCACAGCGCAAACCCTATCTCTGCACGTGCTGCACGTTCGTCCCACCGTTGAAAAGAACAAACGCCATATAATGTGCCCTCTTCTTTGGAAGTAATCGCAAAATGCATTGAACTCAGGCTACGAAAAGCTTCTTCCACTCTTCGACCTAGACGGTCTGGCTGTAAAGACTGATACTCTTTGCTTTCTTTGGCTCCGTACAAATATTTCATCACCTGCGGATCACTGGCACACTCCCACCAGATCTCCACATCCTGCGCAGTTAGACGGCGTAATTTGAGTCGGTCTGTATACAGATCAGGAAAGCCCTTTTTCAAATCCTGTTTACTCAACATCGCCATTCCTCCTCGGGTTAGTCTTGCTGCATGGCACGATACACACCGGTGCGCAATTCTTTAATATAGTAATCCAGTGCAGGAATATCTGCATCTCGGGCATCCTGTACCGCCTGCTCAATATCGTAAGGAACACGAACCAATTGTAATGAATAAGGAGAAATCACTTCAGACAAATAATCCCCCTCCAAAATCGCATACGATGCGGCTGGCATATCTAATGGATTCCCTACACTTCCTGTATTAAATAATAATCGACCTTCCAGATGTTGCATATATGCATTATGGATATCTCCGTAGCCAACGATATCTGGAATAAGCGATTCTTGTGTATCTGGATTAACAATCGGTGCAAACATTCCCATGCGGCGCTCTAGATCATCCCAAGGCTGTACACGATGAAAAACATTTTCAGGCGATGCATGGACTAACGAGACCAATCGTCCACTTAATAAAAATTCATGGCGAAATGGTAATTCATCCAGAAATTTGACCCGCTCTGCTCCCAATTGCCGGGCTTGCCAGCCAAACAATTCATCATTTTCATTCATGCGGGCAACAAGTTCTTCCCAATTTCCACGAATAATGACTTCACAACGCAAAGCGACTTCATCGGTAATTTTGACCGCATCCGGCCCTTTACCAACCAGATCGCCCAGACAAAAAATACGTGTAATTCCTTTTTGATCTATATCTGCTAATACCGCCTGCCAAGCCGGATAATTTCCATGAATATCAGACACCAAAGCAATACGTTCCATTTCTTTTCCCCCCAGCATTTGGCTTTATAAATGCGACTTCTTCTAACCTCATCAAACATGATTTTTGCCCCGCAAAATATCTTTCCTTCCGCATTTGGCTTCATAAATGCGACTTCTTCTAATTCCATCAACCATGATTTTTGCTTCGCAAAATATCTTTCCTTCCGCATTTGGCTTTATAAATGCGATTTCTTCTAACCTCATCAAACATGATTTTTGCCCCGCAAAATATCTTTCATCCAGCATTTGGCTTCACAAATACAACTTCTTCTTACTGCTATTAACCCTCTGCTCGTCTCAGTGTAAATATCGTCAACTCTGGTCGACAGAGAAAGCGGATCGGCACTTGAGACGTTCCGATACCACGATTAACATAGAGTGGAAGCTGACGCTGTGGTCCTGCTTGATACCAGCCCATAATATATTTACGCGAGCCACGAGGGGTAATCACTGCGCCGAACCAGGGCAATCGAATCTGCCCGCCATGACTGTGACCTGACAATTGCAAATGAAAACCAAAATTAATCGGAATCTTATCCGCATAATCAGGTTCATGCATCAATAAAATACGACAAGCGTCTTTACCAATATCTGCTGTCGCTTTATTTACGTTAGGCTTGCCGAGTAACTGATCATCCAGACCAATAATCGCAAGTGTTCCATCCGGTTGCTTGATCTGTACATTTTCGTTTGTTAACATTTTGAATCCGCCTTGTTCTATCATAGTAGACACAGACAGAACATCTTGCAAATAATCATGATTCCCCAATACAGCAAATTTGCCTAACGGAGCAGACATTTTCTGAAGTGCGCCTACTCCTGCACGTAAAGGTGTTGGATCATCGTCTACCATATCTCCTGTAAAACAAATCATATCTGGTTTTTCTGCCATAATAATATCGGCTAACTTTTCCAGATCGGATGCTTCTTTGCCCATACCTAGATGGACATCGCTAAATTGAATTAATTTCATCCCGTTTAGACTGGGTGGTAACTGAGGAAGCGGTAAATCGATATAGACTTTGTCTAACCAATTCGGCTCTCCTAGCCACGTATATCCTGCTGTTCCCAATCCTAGAGAAGCGACTACGACTGTACTTCGCTTCAAAAATTGTCTACGGGTAATATCATATCTATGTTTAAAATAGAAAGGAATTCTTATCGGATTATAAAGTGTGTGTAAAGAGTCATAGGGATTCAGGCTAAAATTCCTCCTTTGGATTCGGCTGCCCGCAGGCGGTTGAACATATTATGCTTATTGTGCCGAATCCAACAGCTATCGTCAAATTTACGATAGTGACCTACTCATTTTACACTTTCGTTATTATTCCATTTTTTCGTTGAACTCGGTCACATTTTTACTCAAAATGCTTAGTGAATAGATATTTTGCTTTGCAAAAATCTTACTTTTATTGAACCTGATCGCGTTTTTACTCAAAACGCTTATGTAAATACGTATCTCTTAATGGGCGTATAAGAATGATCACAACCATTAAGAGATACCCCTCCCCATCTATTACGATTCTGATGGGACAAATTCGATGTTCCATGTTTGTTTTTCAGTGTCGGCAAATGCTTGAGCCAGACCGGATTGTTGAATATCTTTTTTATTCACTTTGCGATAGACCAATTCCAGTGTAAATGGAGCTTCAAACGGGAATGGAGACAGACTCACACGATGCTCGTCTACCCATTTGGGCATAATTGCTTGATCGTTTGTAAAAGCGAATTTTTTCCCTACTTCAAATCCTTCTTTCCACCAATCCTGTTCATTTTCTTTGCTCACGCCAGGATCATTTAAGCATACATATAGTGATAGATCATCACATAATTCCAATACAGAACGATGAAATGCGAGCGCTTGTTCATTAGGTTTGACTTGCTCTTTGATACGTTCTTGTCGTTCTTTTTCTTCTTTGACAAAAGCGATACAAAACGGATCTTCTTCCCCATAATGACTCACTAACGCCGCATAATGCAGACTGGCTAACATTCCACCATAAGGCGTCATATTTTCCAATTCTTTAATTCCATATCTGTAAAAGACTAATTTCGCCGGTTCTGGAAAATGCATAAATGAAAATGGAATTTGCTTCGCATCGTCCCATAGTGGAATCTCATCTAAAGGAATCCAGCCACGATCATGTTGCTCACAGCCGATTAGCACCTCATCCCAGCGCTCTTTTTGTTCAATATACTGAGGATTCAAATGACGGGCAAATTCCCCTGACAATTTTGCGTGGTCATGCTGACGAATCATAATAAAAGCATCTTCATGCTCTCTCCAAATCATAACTATTCCCCTCTCTATATAAACGATGTCTACTTATTCCTATAAAATACTACTTCTAATTATTTATCCTTAACGATGGGTTTCCAACCAACCTGCCGCATAATCCACCAGTCCACGTTGCTGAATCAAAAGTGTTTTGGCTTTGGCTATATATCCCTGTGTAAATAAATGGGGACAATCCTGTTCAAAATCGGCTCCAATTTCATCAAAATCATCGGAATCAAAATTCAAATCTTTGAACTTTACCCACTGTTTCCCGTCATCCGTCATCATAGGAGCTTTCATAGTAATCTCTTTTTTGCCGTTCCATTCAGCAATATATTCTGCCAGATGAATCGATGTATTGGTATGATATGTCGTTCCAAGCATCATGACATATCCATTCGCATGATATAAATCTTGTAAAGGAGAATGACTGCCTAATCCAAAATCCAGATCATGATCGCTCATCCATTCTTCTGCATGCTTACCCCATGCGGCAAACGATACTTGAGGATGGGCGCTACGGTAGACTCCTTTTTGTTTACGGAACGTTTCAGCGATAACACCCATACCTGTCGTCACTGTAAAATCAGGATCATATGGAGGCATACTTTCACGTATCAGATTCCACCAACGTTGTTCAGCAGGTGGATACATCCATCCTTTCGGGTCAGTTAATTGCGATGTTTGAGTAGGCATAATCAATGTGCCTGACTCCCCTAATACTGCTTCCAAAGCCAGGATAACGGTTTCAGCACTTCCTGGAATCCATCCTCCTAGACTTTTGAGCGAAGAATGTACTAGAATATTCATCCCTTCTGTAATGCCTAATGCTTTGAATTCTTCTACTAATTGATCATAACTTATCGGTCTTTCACTGATCATGCACATCACTCCTATCTACCACCGGTTCAAGATAAAAGGCGGGTTTCCGCTTTTACACGGAACCCGCCTGATCAATGGCTTACTATCAACCCGGTATGATCGTATATACGACTATACCATTATACACCCAACCACCGTTTGAACATATGCTTGGATGTTTCTTTGTTCATTTCTGCAATCGAAGTTGTCAATGGAATACCTTTTGGACAAGAGCGTACACAGTTCTGCGAGTTACCGCATCCCTCGATACCACCCGGCTCCATCAATGCATCTAGACGATCTTCTTTATTCATCTCACCGGTTGGATGAGCATTGAACAGACGAACCTGAGACAACGCCGCAGGGCCGATAAAATCTGTTTTGTCATTCACATTCGGGCAAGCTTCTAGACATACACCACAAGTCATACATTTCGACAATTCATAAGCCCATTGACGTTTTTTCTCTGGCATACGCGGACCTGCGCCCAGATCATACGTACCATCAATCGGAATCCATGCTTTTACTTTTTTCAGTGCACCGAACATACGGCTACGATCAATAACAAGATCGCGTACTACTGGAAAAGTTTTCATTGGCGCAATATGAACCGGTTGTTCTAATTTATCAACCAGTGCGGAACACGCTTGACGTGGCTTGCCATTGATTACCATGGAGCAAGCTCCACATACTTCTTCCAAACAGTTGGATTCCCAGCAGACAGGTGCTGTTGCTTTACCTGTGTTGTCGACAGGGTTACGTTGAATCTCCATCAGCGCACTGATCACATTCATCCCTGGACGATAAGGTAATTCAAATTCTTCTGTATATGATGGGCTATCCGGCTTATCCTGACGGGTAATAATAAACTTGACGTTTTTTTTGGCCGTTACATTAGCTGGGTTACTCTGTGTTGAGGTTTCCGCCATTTCTAATGCCCCCTTAAATTAATCACTTCACTGAGATAGGTGTCATGTGTCTTAATCTTTGGAATAATCACGTATACGCGGTGGAATCAGAGATACATCCACATCTTCATATGAAATCTGTGGACCATCTGGTGTCCAAGTTGCTTTGGTCGTTTTGAGGAAATCTTCATCATTACGTGTTGGGAATTCAGGCTTATAGTGAGCTCCACGACTCTCATCACGCATTAATGCTCCAAGTGTCATCGCTTCAGACAATTCAAGCATATTCCACAATTGACGCGTAAAGGCTACGCTAGGATTATTCCAACTGGACGAATCATTCATATTGATTTTCGTATAACGTTGTTTTAGCTCTTTGATCTTATTGATCGTTGCTTGCAACTTATCGTTATAACGAACTACCGTCATGTTGTCAGTCATCCACTCACCTAATTCTTTATGCAAAACATACGCATTTTCATTGCCTTGCATATTCATTAGATTCGTGTATTTATCTTCCTGCTGTTTGCGAATTTGATCGTACATCGTTGTCGGCATATCCGCAGCAGATTTTTTCAATCCTTTAATATATTCAACTGCTTTTGGACCTGCAACCATACCACCATAGATCGCTGATACTAATGAGTTAGCACCCAGACGATTTGCTCCATGATATTGGTACTCACATTCACCAGCAGCGAACAGACCAGGAATATTAGTCATCTGATTATAATCTACCCACATACCGCCCATTGAATAATGAACCGCAGGGAAAATTTTCATCGGAATCTTACGTGGATCATCACCCATGAATTTTTCATAGATTTCGATAATACCACCTAATTTAACATCCAGTTCTTTTGGATCTTTATGTGATAGATCCAAGTAGACCATGTTTTCACCATTGATCCCTAATTTTTCATCTACACACACTTGGAAAATTTCGCGTGTTGCAATATCGCGGGGAACGAGATTACCATAAGATGGATATTTTTCTTCAAGGAAATACCAAGGTTTACCATCTTTATACGTCCAGATACGTCCACCTTCACCACGTGCAGATTCAGACATCAGACGCAACTTGTCGTCGCCTGGAATCGCTGTCGGGTGAATTTGAATAAATTCTCCGTTCGCATAATGTACACCTTGTTGATATACAGCACTTGCTGCTGTTCCTGTATTGATCACCGAGTTGGTTGTTTTACCGAAAATAATACCAGGGCCACCTGTTGCCAAAATTACAGCATCTGCGGCGAACGTAACCACTTCCATATTGCGAAGATCCTGTGCACAAATTCCACGACATGCACCTTCATCATCCAATACAGCAGAAAGAAATTCCCAGTTTTCATGCTTAGTTACAAGGCCCGCTGTTTCCCAGCGACGTACTTGCTCATCCAGTGCATACAACAATTGTTGACCTGTTGTTGCTCCTGCATAAGCGGTACGGTGAAACTTTGTTCCACCAAAACGACGGAAATCAAGCAATCCTTCTGGTGTACGGTTAAACATAACGCCCATACGGTCCATCAAGTGAATAATACCAGGTGCTGCTTCGCACATTGCTTTAACTGGTGGCTGATTCGCTAAAAAGTCACCGCCATACACAGTATCATCAAAATGCACCCATGGTGAATCTCCTTCACCTTTTGTATTTACAGCTCCATTGATCCCGCCTTGCGCACATACGGAATGTGAACGTTTGACCGGTACCAATGAAAATAAATGTACATGAACGCCTGCTTCTGCTGCTTTGACTGTAGACATCAAGCCCGCTAGCCCGCCGCCCACGACAATAATATTGGATGTTGCCATAACGATTTACCCTCCCCTTAGCCTACTGATCCTTATAGCTCTTCTATCTTCAACGAACAGCAGAACGGTTCACCTGCCACCGTTCATCACGTTACATCTGTTCGACTATGAGCTGAGTGAAGCAAATATAAGGTATTACGGTATATCTATTGTGCTGTGCACTAATATGACTTCATGTTTATGCTACGAAATGACGAATCGCTTGCAATGCAACCGTTGGGTCTTCGAATTCCATATTGCGGAAAGCGACAAGAGACAAAATAAACATAATAGATACAATCACAAAAAGTGTCATACATACGTATGAAGATACACGTTGTGCTCTTGGACCTACTGTAATTCCCCAGCTTACTAGGAAAGACCATAGACCATTTGCAAAGTGGAACGAAGCTGCCAATACACCAATAGTGTAAAGTACGAAGGTTACTGGATTGGTCACGATATTGTACATAACTCCGCCTAATTGCTCATGAGTTACATTACCAAGAGCAACCTGGAAACGAGTCTCAAATACATGCCATACAATATACACGAACGTGATTACACCGGTAATCCGTTGAAGTGTATAGCGCCAGTTACGTTCATAACCGTAATTAGCATTGTTTGGCTTCGCTTGATAAGCGATATACAGACCGTAGACTCCATGATAAATCAGTGGTAAAAAGATGAATAAACTTTCCAAAACCAGCACAAGTGGCAGGTTATTCAAAAATGCCACACTTTTATCGAAGGATTCTTTTCCGCCTTCGTATGCAGAAAAGTTGGTAATCATATGCTCAATAAAAAAAGCTCCGAGCGGAATGACCCCTAATAATGAGTGTAACCTTCTGGCGTAAAACCCTTTCATGAATGACGTTCCCCTTTCATAATAAGAGCGTTTTCATAGTGACAGTCATTAGTTAATGCTGTCCCGGACGTGGATTAACGAGAGATGTTCGGACCTTCGTCAATCTCCGCGTAGGAAGTCCCCATCTTCCGTAGCTTTACAATCTGTTCACAATGCTCAAATCCTGTGAACAAGTTGTGTCACTTTTTATGTTACTCTACTTTGACTTATAATGGAATTGCAATATAATTATTAATTGTTATAACTAAAACGCATAAGAGGAAAGGATAAATTCCAGATGCTTGAAGATATTGATATATTTGCGGTCGTTGTAGAACAATCCAGTCTCAATCAAGCTTCTAAATTATTAAATTTATCTCAGCCTGCGCTGTCTCGTAAAATCTCTAAATTAGAAGAAAATCTAGGTGTCTCCCTTTTTAATCGTAATGGTAAACGACTGGAATTAACGTCGATTGGACGACTTACGTATACATTCGCTTTAGAACAACGCCAGCAGAACCTCAAGTTCCTGCAAAGCCTTAATCGCTATAAGTCTGAGGATCAGACGACAGTGACCTTTGGAGCCAGTCTGACGACCTTACAGACGACATTGCCTCCATTGGTGAGTAGCTTTACACGTAAACACCCTTATGCAGAGCTCAAATTGATCACCGGCAAAACGCACGAAATCGTCAATGCGGTACGTGATAAAAAAGTAGATGTAGGTATAGTCGCTTCAGCTATCCATGAATCCGGTCTGATTTGTGTGCCTTTATTTGACGATCATCTTGAATTGGTAGTACCAGGCAATCATCTACTAGCAGATAAAAAAGATATTACGATGCAAGACTTGCAAGGTTTGGCTATGATTATTTTCTCAAAAGGCACATGGTATCGTAAATTAATTGATGATGTATTTCATCGTTATACCGTCATGCCCGATTTGCGAATGGAGATCGATTCATTTGAAGCGATTGTTCGTCTGTTACCGATCTGTATGGCTGCTGCGTTATTACCCAAATCTTATGTAGGCGAACAGTTATTGTCAGGCAATGAACTGGTTTCTCTTCATATTCCTGAACTGGAACAGACCCGCCGTACAACATGTCTTCTGTATAGTGAAAGTTCTGATCTAGGTTCAGCAGCCAGACAATGGATTATTGATACCAAAGAACAATTTGAAACGATGAATGATTCGATACGATTAGATGAATAAACCTACTGATTTTAACCGATCATGATTTTACCTTCAGGATAACGATACAGTTCTTTGCCTTGTTTTGGAGCAAGTGCATAGACCAGTGTAATCATGCCTACTCGTCCGGCAAACATCAACAAACAAATTACTAATTTACCGGGTGTACTTAGATTAGGTGTGAGTCCAAGTGACAATCCAACTGTTCCGAATGCAGAAGTGGCTTCAAATAACACATTTATAAATCCAGTCGCTTCTGTCATTGTCAGAATCATTGTCGCTACAATAACTAACGATAAAGAAAAGACCGTAATCGTTAACGCTTTATAAATCCGATCTTTGTTAATCCGAAAATAAAATAGAACCACATCTTCTTTTCCTTTTACCATACTAATAACAGCTCCAATAATGAGCAAAATGGTTGTAGTTTTTACTCCACCTGCTGTCGAACCCGGTGAACCTCCAATAAACATAAGAATAATCGTTAACAATAAAGTCGCTTGTCTTAACTGTGTTAAATCCAATGTGTTAGCTCCTGCTGTTCTGGTGGTAACCGATTGAAATAACGATCCCCAGAACTTACCGTCCCAGCTCAAGCTACCAATCGTTCTCATATTCGTAAATTCAAATGCAAAAACGAGTAAAAAACCTCCAACAAGCAAAATCGAAGTCATCCATAATACGGCTTTGGAATGAAGAGACAGTTTACGTTTTTTGCGATATTCTATCAAATCAGACAATACAACAAACCCTAACCCGCCTAATATGATCAAAGCCATCGATATCAGATTAATTGCTGGATCAGATACATAGCGGGTAAAGCTACTATAATGACCGAACAAATCAAATCCGGCATTATTGAATAAAGATACCGCATGAAACACACCATAATACATCGCTTGTCCTAACGGGAAATCTGCCATTAAACGTAGCGTAAATAAGCAAGCAGCAATCAATTCAATCGCAAATGAATAATAAATCACTTTTTTGATTAAGCGAACGATCCCTTCCATATCGCCTTGATTCATCGCTTCTTGCAAAACCAGACGTTCTCGTAAAGAAATACGTCTTCGAAAAACGAGTGCAAATAATGTAGCCACTGTCATAAAGCCAAGTCCACCGATCTGAATCAGACACATAATCACGACCTGACCAAAAGTTGAGAAAAACGTTCCTGTATCTACAACCACTAGCCCTGTTACACAAGTAGCGGAAGTGGCTGTAAAAAAAGCATTCAAAAAGCTTAACCCTTCTCCACTTCGATGAGCAACAGGTAACATCAATAATAACGTTCCTATTAAAATACAGACTGCATAACCGATAGCAAGAATACGAGGTGGAGTCCACACTTTTATTTCAAAACCATTTTTCAAAATCGATTCAACCTCTCTATTCTTGAAATAATACGTATTCAAATGGTCTAACTGCTTCTGATTATAGTTCCTCTGAGCAGAGACTGCTATAGCGTTTTGCAATCAAAAAAAGATTGCGTTACACTAACATTCAGTAGTATGCATATGCCACAGCTTAAGTAAAAAAGATTTTTGTATCACAAAATATCTATCCCTCTACTAAATAGGTATTTTTAAAATTGAAGGAGGATGTTCATGAACCCCACCGGACAACCCGTCCAGCTCAAACCGAATTACAAAATTCTTGGTGTGCTTGCTGCTGTCGGATTGGTATTATTTTTACTTTTACAAGTATTTCCTTCTACAGCTTCAGACACATTAGAAGTTCAACAAGTAAATGTGATTAGTCAGGAAAAAGCAATCGACAGTGCCAAAGCTTTTGCCAATGATACTTTGGTATTACCGGATCTGTCTGCTCCTTCAGTAACGTATCATACGAATGCTGAATTAAGCGGTTATGTAGCCAAAGAGAAATTAACACAGACGTATATGCAAAAGTTAGAAAAAGTAGCTCCTTATGATGTGTTTCGTGTTCATTATCCAGATGTAGGTACCGGGGATGCACTCGATATTGATGTACATATGAATACCGGTAAAGTGGTTGCTTTTTCTATGTATGATAACAAGACAGGAGCATCACAGCCATTTAGTCTTGATCCTACAGCTACAACTGAAAAAGACGAATCAGTTACACTGGCTGAAAAGCAAGAACAAGCACAACCTATTTTAAAAGCCATGGGATTTGATGTAGGACAATTAAATCTACAGACCAAAGGGAATCAACAAGACTTGCTATACACTACCAAAGACGGAAAATTAGGCGATAGTCAGTTACAACTCAAGTTTACGTATGAGTATGGACAGATTCGTTCCTTCCAGCCGGTACTGACTCCACCGGATACGTACACAGCTTATGTCAAAGAACAGACAACATTAGCTGGTTGGTTAACCGCACTCGGTTATGGACTGTTTACGCTTGTACTTGGTGTACTCGCTATCGTATTCGGTTCACTAAAACGTAGACATACTTCATTCAAACGAGGTATTGTGCTCAGTATTATCTATTGCGCTATTTCAGTATTCAGTGTGCTCAATATGTGGCCTATTCTGGTCGATATTACACTTGGTGAATCGAACAAAATTGTTTCTTATGTCATTATTGGTCTTCAATTGATTTTAAATGTATTGATGGCGATTTTACTGTACTTCTCCTTTGTCGGTGGAGATGGATTATGGAGAGAACGCGGAATCAATATCTGGCCACGTTCAAAAGAAATCGGTTATGGCAAATATGTATTGCATAGTGTTGCTGTAGGTTACTTGTATGCTCTCATTTTGCTAGGAGTACAATCGATTATTTATTTAATTTTGGAAAATGCACTTGGTGTGTACTCTGCTACAGATGATACCAGCTCGCCTTATAATATGATCTATCCAGCACTATTCCCATTATTAGCATGGATGGCAGGGATTGGCGAAGAAGCGGTCTATCGTCTATTCGGTATTGCGATGCTGAAAAAAATAGTACGTAATACTTTTGTAGCTTGTTTTATTACTACAATGATCTGGGCGCTTGGACATACGTTATATCCGATCTATCCTGTATATTCTCGTCCAATTGAATTGTTATTTATCGGTTTGTTATTCAGCTTTATCTTTTTACGTTACGGCTTTATCGCGGCTGTATTCGCACATGTTATTTTCGATAGTATTTTAATGTCACTCAGTCTCATCAGTATGGGTGGAATAGTGAATATTTTACTTGGTGTATTCTATATTGCTTTGCCAGCGATTGTAGCTGTAGTGATCTATACTTTTACCAAAAACAAAGGGGTCGAAAATGCATATCCACCTTATGTACCTCCTGCACCGATCCCGCAAGCTTATTATGATCCAGCACAAGGACAACAACAGTATCCAGATCATCCGCAACAATTTCAACAATATACAAGTCCAGTTCCACCGTCTGAACATGAGAATAAACCAAAAGAGTAGCCATTACGGCTACTCTTTTTTTGTGTCTCTTTTAGATTATAATTTACAGACTATCAACATAAGGTATTAGATTGATCGAATCGTTGGCTAATAAAAAGGATTGATGCGCTTTACGTCATATTGATTGTATTTGTGCATTTATTCTTCTTTGAGAGCTTCTAGGATCTGCTTCGCTAATTTATCCCCAATACCTAACTGACGGAAATCATCTACACTGGCTTCTCTAATTTTTTTGAGTGAACCAAAATGTTTGAGTAGTAACTTACGACGTTTATCTCCGATCCCTGGAATGCTATCCAATTGCGATGTAATCATCGATTTACCACGTTGTTCCCGGTGGAACGTAATTGCAAAGCGATGGACTTCATCCTGAATCCGTTGCAACAGATAAAATTCCTGACTATCACGCGCTAAGTTTACCGGTTCTGCTGGATCACCGACCATCAATTGAGAAGTACGGTGCTTGGAATCTTTGACTAGTCCACAGACAGGGATAAATAAACCTAATTCATTTTCCAATACATCGGTTGCCGCAGAAATCTGTCCTTTACCACCATCGACTACAATCAGATCAGGCATCGGTAGATTTTCTTTAACTACACGTTCATATCGACGACGAATCACTTCGCGCATAGTACCATAATCATCTGAACCTTCGACCGTACGGACTTTGTATTTACGATACTCTTTACGAGCTGGCTTACCATCAATAAATACAACCATCGCTGATACAGGATTGGTTCCTTGAATATTAGAGTTATCAAAAGCTTCAATTCGTTCAAGACTTTCTAGTCCAATCGCTTGTCCTAGATTACCTGCTGCTTTGGAAGTACGTTCTTCATCACGTTCAATCAGACGGAATTTCTCATCCAATGATACTCTAGCATTATCCTGCGCCATCGTTGTCATTTGCTTTTTCAATCCACGACGAGGAATAAGAACTTTTACGCCTAACCATTGCTGTAGCGCGGCTGCACTGCTTGAAGGATCAGCTTGTTCGTTATTCTCCGCTTGTCCACTTGGCTCGTTAGCACCTTCTACTACAGACGCATTAGCGGCTTCTGCTTGCTGGATAGACTGCTCTGTTGTCTGCACTGCATAAGCTGTTCCTTCTTCTGCTACACGATCGCTCACCACTTCTGCATCGACTTGTTCACGATCGCTACTATCCAACCCTGCTTCTTCGGCATGTTCGATAGCTTGATCGTTAACGTCGGTCGGTTCATCTGCAATCATTTCTTCGACAGGCAACATAATTTCCTGAGGCATCGCTGGATTTTCACTATAATACTGCGTCACATAAGACATAAAGTCGTTATAAGGCTCTCCGTAAAAAGGAAACACCGAAGCATGACGTTCAATCATTTTCCCCTGACGCATATATAGAATCTGTACACACATCCAGCCTTTATCCACTGCAAATCCAAATACATCACGATCTTTCGCATCTGCCATCGTGATTTTTTGTTTTTCCATCAAGGCATCGATATTGATAATTTGATCCCGTAATTCTTTGGCACGTTCAAAATACAGATCTTCTGCGGCTTCTTCCATTTTGCGTTGTAAGTCTTTTTTGATCTCTTCATGACCGCCACTCAAAAACTTGCTGATTTCTTGCTTAATTTCATCATATGATTGTTGAGGCACTTCAAATTCACAAGGTGCAAGACATTGCCCCATATGATAATACAAGCAGACTTCTTTAGGCATGACTTTACATTTACGCAATGGATACATACGATCCAACAATTTTTTGGTTTGTTGAGCAGCAAAAGCATTCGGATAAGGGCCAAAGTACTTGGCTTTATCTTTAAGAATACGTCGCGTCACTTCCAGACGTGGATGTGGCTCATTGGTGATTTTGATATATGGAAAAGTTTTATCATCTTTGAGCAATACATTATATTTAGGCTGATGCGTTTTGATCAGATTACATTCCAGAATAAGAGCTTCCATATTACTTGCAGTCACAATATATTCAAAATCACGAATATCTGCAACCAGACGTTGCGTTTTACCATCGTGACTCCCTGTAAAATAAGAGCGAACCCGGTTTTTGAGCACTTTCGCTTTACCTACATAAATAATCGTACCTTCACGATTTTTCATTAAATAACAACCAGATAAATCCGGTAACAAGGCGAGTTTGTTGCGAATATTGTTCATCGCTTGTTCTTGTTCTTGAATAAGATCCATATGAGAGTCCATAAATCTCTCCTTTCTAACGATATAGTACTTTTAACGCCAAATACTTTGTACCCTAATTATACAATTAAAAAACCCCCGGTGCATGACCGGAGGTTTTACATAAGCTAGTCGTATACACTCACTTATGTCTATTGGTAATTCATAATACTTATGATAAAGACTCATGATGAGTAAATCGGCAGGATTTACGTATTACAAATTATTGATGTTTTGCAAGAATAGATTTAAGAGCATCTTTAGAGTTCAAACCTACTACTTTATCTACAGGTTGACCGTCTTTGAAGAAGATCATTGTAGGAATACTCATAACACCAAAACGTGAAGCTGTTTCAGGGTTTTCATCTACGTTTACTTTAGCGATTTTAACACTGTCGCCTACTTCTGTAGATAACTCGTCCAAGATTGGAGCAAGCATTTTACAAGGTCCACACCACGGTGCCCAGAAATCCACCAATACTGTTCCTTGTCCTTCAACTTCGTTTGTGAAAGATTGATCAGATACATTAACGATAGCCATGTGAAATATCCTCCTTGAGTAACTTTTATTTTGAATTAATATTATTTAAACATTAAACAAGTCTTGTCATTCCTGACTCCTTTATTATAACACAACATTGGAGTTTCCGAAACAGATGTTACGATTTATTCATACTTATCTATCAATTAGTAAGTATTGTATCATAAATAACGAGATAAGCATACTAGCTATTGCTCATACCGCCTCTTTTATTTTCTCCTTCAACCCGAATGACTTTTACAAAAGGACTGATTCGATTCATCAAACGTTCACCTTTATAAAATTCTTCGCCATCTTTATTCGTAAAACTCAAATGCTTTTGCAAATCAGCCAACGAATAATTAGAAGTATAAAATGTCGGTTTGCGATTCATCCGATAATTGAGAATCGAACCTAGCACATGATCTCGTACCCATGAACTTAAATTTTCAGCACCGATATCATCGAAGATTAACAGATCGGTATGCTTCATAATATCCATCGTTTCTTT
The DNA here is from genome assembly GCF_028736095.1 of Paenibacillus sp. KACC 21273. Taxonomy (NCBI): domain Bacteria; kingdom Bacillati; phylum Bacillota; class Bacilli; order Caryophanales; family Paenibacillaceae; genus Paenibacillus; species Paenibacillus sp. KACC 21273. The sequence goes on along the minus strand of NZ_CP117876.1, from coordinate 1,089,721 downwards.
CATTCGATTGTTATCTTGAAACATAGATTTGAGGTCTTCTACGAAGTCAGGCATATAGACAATAACGCCGGTATGACCAACTTTGGCTAATTCATGCAGTAGATAAGACGCCAAAAATGTTTTGCCTGTTCCAAATCCGCCTTCTAAATATAACCCTTGCGGAGATAGTCCATTTTGCTTGGTGTCACTAATATATTGAAAAATCTGTACAACAGCGGGGACACGATTCGAATCTTTCGCTACAATTTCTTTGGGATTATACCCTTCATTCAATGCGCGTTCATCAATATAAAAGCTATGAATACGCTGTTTGACCTGTTGCTCATGTTGTCTTGTTAATTGTTTATGACAAGGTGTTTTGCGGTCGTATAACTTGGCTCCACTTTCAGAAGGTTCTACACTGAGTTTCGTGTAATGCCCTTGAAAATCATTGGGACAGTTATCCAATCCCGGGCAGTTATCACAATGACCACGATCGCCTACATATTGATATAGCTTACTAAGGTTCGTCATGAGTTCCTGATCGGTAAGCTCTGGATGCTGTGCTCTTAATTCCAGCACAAGCGGATCACTGAGTAGACGCCCGGCAATCTTTTGTGACTCTTCCCGAAAGCGCGGACTTTTCATCTGCCGTAACAGATCACCGAGGGATTCCATGGCAGTTTGCCCCTTCCTTTTGCGTTAACTCAACTATTGGTCTTTTGGACACGATCTTGTCCGGATTGCATTTGTTCGGCTAATCGCATCGCTTCTGCAATTTCTTCATCAGATACGATACTACTACCTTCACGTGCGCTTTTGACAATCGGAATCTCCGGCTTGGCATTAGCTGATCGGTTATACGTTCGTGTATTGGTACGTTTGTTACCGCCAGTTGCTCCACCTTTGGCTTGTAGCTTCGCTTGATCGCTAATTTTGAGATCGAGCTTGTTCTGCTCTCTGACATAACGAACTGCTTTTTCATACGTATCCACTTGTTGATTCAGCATATTGGTCACTACCCAATCGACAAATTTACTACTCAAGCGCTCACCCGGTTGAGACATTTTGATCGCTAACAAGTAATGTATCAATACATTAACCACTTCTTCAGACAATTTATAATTAATATCGACATGTTCGAATATATCATTCACACTGTTAGGCACGCTACCCGGATAAAACATTTCCAGAACGCGCGTATAGGGTTCATTGCGTAGAATTGTATTATATTGATGAATATCGCATTTGCTTGTAAATTGACGCGGTACTTCCAGATAATACTCCATTTCAACTGCATATTCTACAGGTAAATCTTGAGATTCTTCTTTTTTCTCTTCTCGAAGCGAGATCACTTTGGCTTCATGAATCTGTCGTTCTTCCTGACGCTTTTTCCCTTGACGGAATTGCAGATTGGCACGACGTTGAATTTCTTCTTCCGCCAGTTCGCCTTTAGCATCAAATACGCCATCTTCATCTAGCATCCGGCAAATATCTTGAATATCCAGACGATATTTATAAGCGATATAGCTCAGTACATTCATCTGCTCTGGTAAAAATCGCAACTTTTCTACATATATACGGTTACGTGATCCACGCGGGAAATAACGAATAATATCTGCATAATTAATCAGATCATCTTCACTTAGCTTCGGCTGACTGCTACGCTGTTGCGCACTTACTTCTGTCAACGCTTGCTCTAATTCATAATCGATCACATGGGTATTCAATTCGAAAATATCATAAAACGGTTGTGAAATATTTTCTTTTTGAACGGTATTGTCTACCCAACCATCGGGTTCTTTGGCTAAAAAACGCTCACGCAAAGATAACACCGCAAACTTACCCATTTTGTCTCGTAGCAACAATGTTAAATGTTGTGTTCGGAAAAACTCACTTGGTGATAGCGGCTGTTGTAATTCATATTCATATATATAATCATCTTGATCAGGGAAATATACGCGATTGGTCTGCAATAAGCCAACAGCTTCTAATAACGAAGTCTGCTCGACCAAAAATTTACGTCCATGTTCTCCCGGTTCAAGCCCTAACGTTAAAAATAAACGACGCTGTTGTTCAATTGGGGAATAACCTACTTGCTGTGCTTCGACATGCTCACACAATAATCGATATACACTAATCGCAAAAGCCCCTGTTAACGGTTGATAAACTAGACTAAGCATCCGTTCATCCAGCGCACCTATACCAAATTCGCGGTACACGCAATATCGGTGATTTTCAGTAAAATGAAGTAGATTCTTAATGCGCATGATCCGCCCCCTCTCTTTTTGCTCCTGTGCATGCGGAATTCTATTCTAACACAAATCTTGAAATTTCAATGCTGAAAAGAAAGGTGAATTTGGAACATAAACACCTTCGATCTCCACGACAATCATCCTTTTGCGCCATTACGCTAGAAATGAATATATTTTATAGATTGTTCTATTCTTCTACACCATTATGATGAAGCAACCATGAACAGACTGTGAAGTCAATTGCTCTGTGTAGACTCCTTCGGTTACAATAGATCAAGATGTGTAAGTATACTTATGAATAACAATAGTTTCCACTAATATATAGGAGTGATTTTATGAATGAAGCAGTAGCTACGCTTGAAGGCTGGTATGCACTACACGATTTTCGTACAATTGATTGGCATGCCTGGAAAGCAGCAGATGATGAAGAACGTGCTGGCGCGATCGACGAATTGAACGCTCTTATTCATGATTGGCAAGCTGTTAGCAATGACGGTAGTGGTAGTACGGTTCTTTATACAGTTGTTGGACAAAAAGCTGATTTTATGATGATGCACTTACGTGAAACGTTAGAAGATTTGAATGCGATCGAAAATGAATTTAACAAAACAACATTCGCTAGTTTTACGAAAAAATCATACTCATATGTGAGTATTGTAGAACTTAGTAGTTATATGGCTAGTCATGTGGAAGGCGATCCAATGGAAAATCCACATATTCTTGCCCGTCTAAAACCAGCTTTACCAGATTCTCGTTATATCTGTTTCTATCCGATGAACAAAACCCGTAATCTAGGGGATAACTGGTACATGCTTCCGATGGATGAGCGTCGTGAAATGATTCGTAGTCATGGATTGATTGGACGCAGTTATGCAGGTAAAGTCAAACAAATCATTACCGGCTCTGTTGGACTGGATGATTGGGAATGGGGCGTAACGTTATTTGCAGACGATGCACTTCAATTTAAAAAATTAGTATACGAAATGCGCTTCGATGAAGCAAGTGCTCGTTTTGGAGAATTTGGTTCATTTTACGTCGGCAGTATGCTAGACACCGCTAAATTCGAAGAAATGCTCAAACTTTAATACTTTTGATCTTCTATAGAGATACAAATTGTAAATAGCATATCCACTCAAAACCTCTGCGGTGTCTTAGACACTACGTTATGCAGAGGTTTTTTATTTGTTTATATTTGGGGAGAATTCATTATAGAAGTGATGATTGTTAATTAGTCCTTAAGACTTATCTAAAATTAAAAAAATTCTTATTTACATATAATTTTTGTCGAAAAATATACAGAAATACAGAACTATTGACGATATAATCAACAATTAAGGGATCAAAGTCGCATAAACAGATTTTGATAATCATATAGAAAAGAGGGGTACTTATGACGTTGAAAGTCAAATTGATTCTGTTAGTAATGGCGACTGCTATTCTTATTGCTGTCCCTATTGGATGGTCAGCACTGTATATTATCAAAAATCAAGCGACAAAGTCAGTCAATACAACACTTCAAAATACAGTGTCTCAAGCAGTCACACAAGTCGATGGTTGGATTAATACCAACAGTAAAGTAATCGAAACCCTCGGCTCTGTTATCAATGCCACCGTTCCACTGGATCAAATTACAGTCAATCATCTAAAAGTATTTCAAGATGCTTCTAATGCTAAAAGCATATCCGATATTTATGTTGGACTGGAAAATGGAAAATTTGTGGATGGAACTGAATGGGTTCCTGATGCGGGTTATGATGCTAGACAACGTCCGTGGTATCAAAAAACAAAAGAAGTGAATGGGTTATCTATTAGCGATCCTTATCTAGATGCGACTACAGATGGTTATGCAGTCTCAATTGCAGTACCGCTCAAAAATAGTCAGGGCAATTTTGCAGGTGTACTATCTGAAGATATTTTATTATCAACTATTACCGATTATATTAACAATATCAAAATCAAAGGTGGCTTTACCTTTTTATTAGATCAACATGGTAATGTCATGTCTCACCCCAATGCAGATTTTATTAATAAACCTCTCAAAGATCAAGCCGATTATAGTGCGATTGCAGATACGCTACTGAGTCAAAATTCAGGCAGTACCGAATATACTTATAAAGGTGATCCACAACTACTCTATTACAGTAAAATTCCAGGTACAAATTGGATTGTCGCTTCCTCTACTTCCAAGCAATTGGCTTTTGCAGAATATACCCAATTACGCAATCAATATACGATTGCTATCATTATCCTAACGTTACTATTTGTTGTTTTTGCTTTCTTGGTAGCCGTTCGTATCGTCAAACCTATCGTCTTTTTGAAAAAAAGTGCGCAGCAATTAGCAGAAGGTGATCTTACTGTTCATGTTCCCGTCAAAGGCAAAGATGAAGTCGCTCAACTGGCAACTGCTTTTAATACCATGTCTGCTGCTCTTCGTCACTTGATTCAGACGGTGTCACAATCAGCGCATGGAGTAAATACCGCTTCTTCTGAGATGTATCATAATGCTTCTAATTCAGGAGATATTGCAGGACAGATTTCTACGGTTATTGAAGAGATTGCTCGTGGTGCTGTAGAACAAGCCGAATCGATCCAATCCGGTGCTGAAATGGTTATGACAATGACAGACTCTTTAGACAAAGTATCTAGCAGTGCAGATCAAGCTGCTCATATGATCACTCAGGTGAATGAAGCTATGAATCGGGGTACAGAAGCTATTATTCAACAGACAGCCCTTTCGCAAGCCGGGCAAGCCTCCACTCGTCGTGTAGAAGATTCCAATGCCATTTTGATTCAGAAATTAGATGAAATTGCTCAGATCACAAACGTTATTCGTGAAATCAGTAGCCAGACCAATCTATTGTCGCTTAATGCTGCGATCGAAGCCGCACGTGCTGGTGAACATGGAGCAGGATTCGCTGTTGTCGCCAGTGAAGTTCGTAAGCTAGCCGAGCAAGCTTCTCATTCTGCTTCTGATATTGATGCACTACTGATTCAATTAAATGAAGCAGGCAAGCAAAGTTCTCTCGAATTATCTTCATTCCGTGATACGACTGTGCAACAGCAACAGTCTGTTAATGAAACCAAAGACTCTTTTGAACATATTCGCCAATCGGTAGATGATATTATTTCACGTATCGGTCATGTGTCTGAAGGAATAACAACACTCAAATCTAATGCTAATCAAGTATCTGATGTCATTACTGGATTGGCGGCGGTATCGGAGCAAAGCGCGGCTTCTACAGAGCAAGCGGCTTCTTCAACTGTAGAGCAAACTCAAGCAATCGCTAGTATTTCAACATCGTCCAAACAATTATCCGAAAGTGCCAACCATTTATTACAAGAAATCGGTCAGTTCAAAATCGAAGACTCTTCTTCTGCTCTACCTCCTGCTACTACAAATCATAATCAATAATTTCACATCTAAAAAAGCTATGCTCTTAATAAAAGAACATAGCTTTTTTGTTATATATTTTTTTATAGAATCTTCATAATTCATTTCTAATTTTATTTATTTCGTGAATGAATCATTTATTTTTAGGACTAAAGAATTATTTTTGTGACAAAAAAGGTAAATATAAAGAAAAATTTTGTCGGAAAAGGTAATTAATTAAAGTTGATATGACGATATAAGTAACAAGCAATTAAACCGCATTCATACTTGTTCGTTATTTTTATATACGTATAGAAAAGAGGGGTACTCATGACGTTAAAAGTAAAATTGATTTTGCTTGTTATAGCTACTGCTATTCTTATTGCTGTTCCTGTTGGATGGTCTGCTCTGTACATTATTAAAAAACAAGCTACTCAATCGGTCGATGCCGATGTCAAAAAAACAGTGACTCAAGGCGTTACACAAATCAACGGTTGGGTTAACACGAATAGTAAAGTGGTAGAAACACTAGCTTCTCTAATCAACAGTACAGTTCCGCTAGATCAAATTACATTAAAACATCTACAAGTTTTTAAAGATGAAAGTAATGCAAAAAGTATTTTTGATATGTATTATGCTTTAGAAGACGCTACTTTTTTAGATGGTGGCGATTGGAAAGCTCCACCAGGGTATGATCCTCGTACAAGACCTTGGTATGAAGAAACTAAAAAAGCTAACAAACTATTTGTCAGTGCTCCTTACGAAGATGCTGGTACCAAAACATATAAAGCCATCTTTATTGGTGCTCCTCTAAAAGACCCTCAAGGTAACTTTGCCGGTGTTATAGCAGAAGATATTTTATTATCTACGATTACTAGCTATATCGATACTCTCAAAACAAATAACGGTTTTACATTTTTGATCGATCCTAATGGAAATGTAATGTCTCATCCAGATGCTTCTTTTGTTAACAAACCACTTAAAGATCAAGCCGATTATACCAATGTAGCAAATACACTGCTTAGCCAAAATTCAGGTAGTATGGAATACACTTATAAAGGTGATCCACAATTACTCTATTATGAAAAAATTCCAGGTATCAATTGGATTGTTGCTTCTTCTACTTCTAAAAAAGCAGCTTTTACTGAATACACACAATTACGCAATCAATACATTATTGTTATTATTGCTCTTACTTTATTATTCGCTTTGTTAGCTTTCTGGGTAGCGGTTCGTATCGTCAAACCAATCATCTTGCTTAAGAAAAGTGCTCAACAGTTGGCTGAAGGTGATCTGACAGTTGTGGTTGCTATTAAAGGGAAAGATGAAATTGCTCAACTAGGCATTGCTTTTAATACGATGTCCACCGCTTTGCGTAACTTGATTCAAACCGTTTCTCACTCTGCATTAGGTGTCAATCAAGCTTCTACTGAAATGTATCGTAATGCTACCAATTCAGGAGATATCGCAGGACAGATTTCTACAGTTATCGAAGAAATTGCTCGTGGTGCAGGCGATCAAGCGGAATCGATCCAATCCGGTGCTGAAATGGTTATGGATATGACAGGATCACTTGAAAAAGTAGCGGCTAGTGCTAATCAAGCTTCTCATATGATCAGTGAAGTCAATGATGCTATGCAGCGGGGTACACAAGCGATCTCTCAACAAACATCGCTAGCTCAAGCAGGACAAGAGTCTACGCAACGGGTAGAAGCTTCCAACGCTATTTTGTTGAAAAAACTAGATGAAATTGCTCAGATCACAAACGTTATTCGCGAAATCAGTAATCAAACCAATCTACTATCTCTTAATGCCGCTATTGAAGCTGCACGTGCCGGCGAACATGGAGCAGGATTCGCTGTTGTTGCTAGTGAAGTTCGTAAGCTAGCTGAACAAGCTTCTCATTCTGCTTCTGATATTGATGCGTTGCTTATTCAGTTGAATGAAGCAGGCAAACAAAGTTCGCTTGAATTATCTTCGTTCCGTGATACAACTGTTCAACAGCAACAATCTGTAGACGAGACCAAAGATTCTTTTGAACAAATTCGCTCTTCCGTAGACGGTATTATTTCACAGATCGCTCATGTATCTGATGGAGTGACTTCTCTAAAATCAAGCGCTAACCAAGTATCTGATGTCATTACAGGGCTTGCCGCTGTATCTGAACAAAGTGCTGCTGCTACTGAAGAAGCCGCTTCTTCTACTATCGAACAGACTCAATCGATTGCGAGTATCTCTACTTCTTCCAAACACTTATCTGAAAGTGCCGATCATTTGTTAAAAGAAATCGGTCAATTCAAAATCGAAGAAGATGCTTCTACTCCTTCCGCTACAACGAATCATAACAACTAATCGTATAGTAAAACACAAAAAGCCAGGTTCCTTAAAAGGGACCTGGCTTTTGCATGAGCATTTCAAATTAGACTTCTTCGGACAAATCCTGAGCACGTTCTAGTGATGCTAGATATTCCTGATCATCACGATCTCGTGCACGACTTTTGTCTTTCAAACGTTCTATCGCTGGTAAGATCAAAATATCAATTTCTTTTTGGATCGGATACGCAAGATCATAACGACCCTGCTCTTCCAAAAATCCACCGACTTCGATCAATCCGTTATAACGATCCAGCTCTTCACGCGTAAGAAGTCCACGTACCTGAACGCTACAATGACGCATCTTATAAGAATTTTCCTTTTTTCATAACAAGCGATACGCCACCAATAATGAATAGGTAACGAACATCGATTACTTTTTTCAATTGAGCAGCTACAAAACCTTTTAATTTGCGCTTACCAACGATACCTACTGCTTCGCCTTTACCAAGGGATGCTACAGTACCTTTGTTGCTGAATACAAATTTCTTAGGTTGTTGTCCACGAATAGCTGCTACGATGTTTTGTGCACAAAGTACACCTTGTTGCATCGAAATTTGCGCTGTTGGTGGGTAAGGACGACCTTCTTCGTTGAACATCAATGAGCTATCGCCAATGATGTATACATTTTCGTGTCCTGGTGCACGCAAGTACTCATCAATTTTAACGCGTCCACGCATTGCTTCGAATCCAGCTTGCTCAACAAGACGGTTACCACGGATACCACCTGTCCATACAACAGTGTTTGCATGGATTTTTTCAGAATTTTCACCAACGATAACACCGTCAGTTAGACATTCTTTGATCGCAACACCAATTTTGAATGTTACGCCTTTGTTTTGTAGAACTTTCATAGCATACTCAACCAATTCAGGATCGAAACCTGGCAATGCTGTTGGAGCTGCTTCTACATTGTACAATTTAACTTCAGAACGGCTAATGCCATGAGTTCTGCACAATTCTTGTAGACGATCAGACAATTCACCAACAAACTCGATACCTGTGAAACCTGCGCCACCGACTACGAAAGTCAAACGCTCTGGTTTTTTATCTACTTTGTAAGCTGTAAATTGTGCTTCAATGTGATCACGAATTTTGCGTACAGAGTTGATACTGCGAATCGTCATCGCATTTTCAAGCATACCCGGGATACCGAAAGTTTCTGGTTCGCCACCTAGACAGATGATCAAGTGATCATAAGACAAAGTTCCGTCTTCCAAAATAACTTTTTTCTCTTGTGGGATGATTTCTTGTACATTCGATTTCACTACATCGATTTTGAACTCATCAACCAATTTGGAAATTTGCTCACGCGCATTATCCAATTTGTCTGTACCTGCTGCTGGCATATGCAAGTGTGTTGTAAAGTAATGATAGTCGTGGCGGTTAACCAAAGTTACGTCAGCCTCATTATAATTCAGTTCTTTTTGCAAACGTTGTGCAGCAAGAATACCTGCATAACCTGCGCCCAAAATAACAATTTTAGGAATGCTACTCATATTCATTTTCCCCTTCCAATGATTCACTCAGAATGTATTTCATTGAAGTACATCGCCTATGTCAAAGCGTTACAATGATCGATAACAATAGACTTTGCACTGAAACGATAAAATCAGTTAAAATAGTTGATACCCATATATAACCATGATTGCTCCGTATACCTTCACAAAATTGTGAAAATATACACAACAGTAGACAAATGATTACATTCATCATAAAAGCGCAATAGGATATGTCACATTATATTGTACTCTTTCTAGCGAATATGTTCAAAAAAATTTACGTTTTCTGAAAAAAATGTTCTATTTTCGTCACATGACATCATTAGCCCAACTGAAATGATATCTATTTTTCTTTGAAATATCAAGAGTAAATTTAATTTTTTATCTATCTTTTTATATATTTTTGTGCATTAGAAAGATGGAGTTTGTTTATTTTTTGTTTACTTTTGCAAATTGCGATAAGATTGATAGGAGCTGTTTTGAGAATTGTCGTTTTAAAAACATTCTCTTTATGATATATAATTGGGTAAGATCGAACTAATTTACGGAGGTGCTTGTGAAGTGTCATCTACAACAAACAACGAACTAAGCGATATTATTATTATTGGTGGAGGGCCTGCCGGGATGTTTGCTGCTTTTTATGGCGGCATGCGTCAAGCGTCAGTGAAACTAATTGAAAGTATGCCTCAACTTGGCGGACAATTAGCTGCCCTTTATCCTGAAAAATATATTTATGATGTAGCAGGATTCCCGAAAATTACAGCGCAAGAGCTAGTCAACAACTTACAACAACAAATGAATCATTTTGATTCTGATATTCGTTTGGAAGAAAAAGTACTTAATGTAGAAAAGAAAGCAGATCGTCATTTTGTCGTGACTACTGATAAAGGCACACATGAAAGTAAAGCTGTTATTATCACAGCAGGCGTAGGCGCATTTGAACCTCGTCGTCTAGATCTACCGAATGCTAGCCATTTTGAAAAAACAAACCTGCATTACTTTGTAAGTGATTTGAGCCGTTTTGCAGGTAAAAAAGTATTGATCAGTGGTGGAGGCGACTCTGCAGTAGACTGGGCGCTTATGATCGAACCGATCGCTGCTGAAGTATACTTGATCCATCGTCGCGACAAATTCCGTGCTCATGAACATAGTGTAGAGAACTTGAATGCTTCTGGCGTCAAGATCATTACACCGACAGAAATTACAGAATTGCATGGTGAAGATACGATTGAGCGTGTTACTCTTTCTCATGTCAAAACCAAAGAAACACAAGAAATCGAAGTCGATGATGTAATTGTTAACTTCGGCTTTATCTCTTCACTTGGTCCTATCGCTGAATGGGGTATTGAGATCAATAGCAATTCGATCGTTGTTGATTCTCGTATGGAAACGAATGTTGAAGGCATCTTTGCTGCTGGAGATATCACTACTTACCCTGGTAAGCTTAAATTGATCGCTGTTGGTTTTGGTGAAGCGCCTACGGCGATCAACAACGCTAAAGTATATGTTGATCCTGATGCGAAATTGTCTCCAGGACACAGCAGTAATATGAAAATGTAGTTTCACTTTATACATGCTCTTTTCTTCACTGGATCAGGAATCCGCTGGAGAGAAGAGCATTTTTTTGTGGTTTTGCGAAATGTTCATCTTTTACTTGGATTACACCCCTCAATATGTCGTATAGTAAACATAAGATTATTTAAAATTTGCAGGAGGTGCCCTAGTGAGCGTTGGTGTATTTATTTTTCTACGTATTATAATCGTACTTGTATTGTTAGCGATTGCAGGACTTGTGTTTGCATTAAGTCGCAAATTTTTTAAAGAAAGTCGTAAAGGTGCAGGAATCGGCTTTTCTATATTTGGATTGCTTATTATTTCGCTAATCGTACAAACGATATTTAATTTTAGTCTGATGAAGTAACGAAAAGGAGGTATGCCTGTGCAATGGTTAGCTATGCTTACGATGCTAACCGATCATTTGGGGTATGCTTTCTTTCCAGATGAACGGTATTTGCGTGTTATTGGTAGAATCGCTTTTCCTATTTATTGTTATTTTCTTGTACTTGGTTATCAACGTACACGCAATGTACGCAAATATACGATTCGATTACTGATTATTGCAGCTTTATCGCAACTTCCTTTTATGTATGCTTTTGATATTACGAATTTAAATGTAGTCTGTACATTATTTATTTCCTTGCTTTTAATGATCGCAATTGATAAACTATCACTGAAATATTTTCCGGTTTCACTTCTTCTGATCCTTGCTGTAGGCTGGTTGGCAGATCAACTACATATGGATTATGGGATGTACGGCGTTCTATTAGTATTGGTATTTCGTTATACGACCGGTTATTGGGTAATTTTCGCTCATTTGGCGCTTACTGTTGTGTTTGTACTGTTTGGAGGATTTTCAGATATTCAGATATTTAGCGTTCTAGCAACAGCTTTGATCGCTATTCATCTGCAATTGTATCCAAAAACAAAACTGTATTCACCTCCACGCTGGATATGGCGTTCCTTTTATCCCGCGCATTTAGCTATTATTGCGATCATACGTTTGGTATTTTAACAAATACAAATCGGGAATCTATCACTTCCCGATTTTTTTCTGTCTTTATACAAAAAACCATCGCCTTATGAGTACATCTTAGAGTATAATCGTTACCGGAAGTAATCTGTCGGGTATAGGCAGTTTTAAATATAGGAAGGGGAACCCCCATGAAATCGAACAAAAAACACACACTTACTGAAGATATGGACTTTTTTACCGCTGGACTGTCTGGCAGTCTAATTACAGTATGGCAGGAAGATCCTGCTGGCGTATATTGTGAAATTGGACGTGGTTATGTAGAAGCATATACGAATGAATCTGTTCGTGTTCGGAATCTGCAATCTGGAACCAAAAGCTTATACTCTCGTGAATCGACTATGTTTCAAACAGATTGATTAATATTTGATCGTATATGTAAAAGCCAGTTGTCTGCTTTTTCTTTGTGAAGAGGAAGTGAGTAACTGGCTTTTTTGCGTTTTTAAAATGATGTTCATTTGAAGTTCATATTACGCATCTATACTACGTGAAGAGGTATAACACCTCGGCTAGATATCACAATAAATGTGTTACGAACTTTAGGAGGAATATAAATTTATGAAAACATTAAAAGTACTTTCCAGTGTCGCTCTTTCCGCAGCTTTATTAGTAGGTTCCCTCTCTACTCTATCTACAGCTCAGGCCGCTACCACGACCAAGTCGGCAACAACTGCGGCTAAAGATGCCAAAGCTATGAACAATGTATTGATTGGTAAAATCAAATCGATTAGCGGTAGCAAAATTACACTATACAAATCTTCTACGCAACCAGATATTCCTGCTGGTAAAGAAGGAACGACTGCTCCAGCAGCGGGCGAAGCGCCTCCTAGTGGTACAGCGCCTGCTACTCCGCCTAATGGCTCTGCTCCAACCGCAGGAACAGGAACGACTCCACCGACTCAATCTTTCAGTACAACGACAACCAGTGTCACTGTAAGCAGTACGACAAGTATCGTCAGTGTAACTCGCGCCGCAGGTAGCACCAAAGCAACAGAAACCAAAAAAACACTATCCAGTCTCAAAGCAGGTGATATTATTTTCGTAACACTAGCTTCAGGTACAACCAAAGCGACCAAAATTGAAATTATGCCTGCTACCACTACTCCAAAAGCAACAACTACCAAATCTACTGCAAAATCAACCGCAACAAAATGAACTATAACAAGCAAATGATCATCTAATTTATGATTTGAAAAATATTTTTTAAAATTGTTTTCCCACAAACTGTAAAGCATCTCTTGTTGAAACAATAAGGCAGTGAACCGTTGAAGCTAGCGGTTTGCTGCCTTTTTCTTGCATTTACTGTTGTTTAGACAATTTTATGGTAAAACTAAGGTTTTAATGTTCTATTCATTTTTAGTTCACATTGAGTTCATAATCCCTATCTATACTTCCGTTTAAGGACGTGCCTATTGAACAGTCCTTCAAATCAAAGGAGGTATATTCATGAAGACACTTAAAGTATTATCTAACGTAGCTTTCTCAGCAGCGCTTATTGCAGGTGCTGTAGCAGCTCCATCCGCATTTGCAGCATCTTCTTCAGATCAGTCGAAATCAACATCTGTACAATCACAGCAACGCACGGTGCTTGCAGATGCACCTGCATTACCGGATGGAACAACTCCACCAGCTCCTCCAATAGGTGGCCCTACTCCACCTGCACCTGGTAAAGATGGTGGCCCGGGATTGAAAGGTGAAAAAGCAGATGTTATCGGTCAAATTAAATCGATCAGTGGCAATCAAATTACGATCACTGCGCCTGAAAAACCACCACTACCGGCAACAGATCGTAAAGTAAATACGAAATCCAGTTCTAAAAATACGAAATCTTCTACAAAATCATCTGTTAGTAAAGATACGTATAGCAAACCACAAGGACCGTTGCCAGAAGGTACAAGTGTAACGATCAATGTGTATAGTGGCACAGATATTATCAAAACTTCACACAGTCCAGAAAAAGGACATGTCGAAACGACTATTTCGTTATCTGACCTTAACGTTGGTGATCATATTGCTGTAATCCTTGCATCAGATACAAGCAAACAAGCAACGAAAATCGAAGTGCATGAAGCTCCACAACCACCAGCAAATGGAGGCACTCCACCAACGCCACCTGCGCCTAAAGATGGAAGCACTCCGCCAGCTCCACCGGTACCAGCAGATGGAAGTACTCCTCCTACACCACCAGCTCCACCTGTAGATGGCAGTACCCCGCCTACTCCGCCAGCAGATGCTTCTGCTCCAGTAGCGACAGAAGAATCTTCTTCATAAAATATGATCATTTATCATATCGTTATTGATGGCTAATACGATATATGAATATAGCAAAAAAAAGAGTGAACAATCCTGTTCACTCTTTTTTGCTATATTATTAGTTAGCTGTAGTTGTGTTATCTGTTGTTGAAGATGTCGGACTAGCAGTATCATCTTTCATCTGACCGCCTCTTATTCCACCGCCCATGCCGTTAACTATTTGAATCTGGTCTGCTAACGAAGAATCATCAGTGTTTAACCAGACATTGATAACATCATCTGCTTTGAGATCGGAAAGTGCTTTGGTCGTTGTCGTCATTTCATTATTTTCCATCGTCATTGCAGAGATCACTGTATTATCAGATACAGTAATAGTGACTGTCTCATCCGAGAACATATCTTTCCCACCCATACCGCTCTGCTTAGAAGATGTTGAGCTTGTTGCGCTATCATTGGTGGTATCCGATGTTCCAGATGCCGCTGGAGCTTGTGAACCTGCATTAGCAGGTACTTGAGCAGACTCTCCATCAGGCGTAGCTGGAGGAACTTGTCCGCCATCTGCTGGAGAAGCACCTCCATCACCTGGTTGACCTTCTGGTGGTGCACTCATACCACCGCTTCTACCTTTTCCCATCTGAGAAGGATCTATTGTTGATTTGTATAAAGTGATACTATTTCCATCGATAGATTTGATTTTGCCCATTAGATCAGCAGTTGCTTGTTCTGTGTCTGTACCCGGTGTAGTAGTGCCTTGTGTAGTAGAATCAGTTGCAGAAGCGTCTGCTGTACTGGTCGTTGTCTGTGCTGTTAATGCAGTCTCACTATTTGTACTGCATCCAGATAACATAGCGATTGCCATCGTAGTTCCTAAAAGAAGTGTCCATTTCTTCATTCCAATTGCCTCCTTGTGTGTAGCCTGCCATCGTGTAGTGATGTGCTGGCTGTGAAGCTATTGTAAAAGAGGCATATGAACTCCTTGTGAATAGTTACTAAAAAGATTTTAAGGTTTCTGGTTATTCTAGACGGTCATCATTCTATAATTAATCATATCGTTGACAGATTGTTCAGTACGTTGCTTCAATTCTTCACTCAGTACAAAATGAATCTGATCTTCATTCTCCTCTATTCGTTCAATCTGATGATCTACGGCAAATACATTTTTGGCAAAACAATGGGCCCCCATTGAAGCTAGGATCAGCTTAACTCCATAATCGATCGATAACAAATTGGATATCGTTCCACCTACCAAATACGTAGCCACTATTTTATGCTCCAACCCTTTTTGCGGTAACAGATCAATATAAGCTTTGACCAGTCCAGTTAATGTTGTTTTGTATACAGGACTGACTATAATGATTCCTGTAGCTTCTGCAACTTGTGCATTAGCTTCTAAAATAGCCTTACTGCCAAAATGAGCATACATCACATCTTCTGCTGGCAACGTAGCTACTTGGATAATAGATACTTCATAGCCGTGATCTATCAACAATTTTGCAGCATAATCGACCAGTCCGTTCACACGAGACTTCTTATTAGGGCTACCTGAAATAATCGTGATTTTGTTCATCATATAGCATCTGCACCTTTCTCAATTAGACTGTTAAGATCGGTCGATACGAAAGAGTCAGTAGATTTTGAGGGGGTAAGCCTAATAAGATACGTCCATACAATTCAAGTCCAGTCGATGCAGTGGTTAGTGCATGATTCGCTCCACCGCGAATATCGCGATAAATTTGAGAAAGTGGATTAGAATCAGCGATGACACTACCGCCACTTTCGACCATCAACATATCGACACTTTCAGTACATAACATAGCGGCATAACCAATATCCGTTTGAATTTGGGCAAATTCTTTTTCAGTAAATGGCTGTTTCTTCTGAATATGATACTCAAGACTTTCGATCGAACGATTAATATGCAGGTGAGCAGATTCAATCTTCATCGCTGCAAGCCCTACTTTATACTGAATATGCCCTACTTCTGCTTGTATGCTGTGAGTAGTCATTGTTATTCCTTTGCGAGTGGCTGTCTCAACAAAATACTCCAAACCACCTCTAGCCAAACCAAGAATAGCGCTAATGCCTGTAGTTAATGTCGAAATAATAAGAGTATACGGTTTGTATTGGTTGATATGTTCTGATTCATTGGATAGAACATTCATATTTGTATACATATTTTCGCTTTGATCCACGATATATTTATCAGGAATAAATACATTATGAATTTGTATGCTATTACTAGACGAACCTCGCAGACTCATCGTATACCAGTCATCTATAATCGTCACTTCACTCATCGGAACCACTGCTAATAACATACTCGCATTGTCTTTCACCGACCGATTATCTCTTAGATTCAATAAAGCATGAGTAGCATGTTTAGAACCGGAAGCAAATCCCCATACACCTTGTTCCACTAGATACCCACCATCTACTTTTTGAAAATCAACTTTACGCCCTTGTAAAACAGAACAGAATCGCACTTCCTCTTCTTCTTCAAAAATCAAATCTAACACTTGAGGGCTTAAAGACAATGTTGCATTAAAATTATTGCCATTAATAATCTGTACTACCCAACCTACTGAACCATTCCCTTTAGCAACCTCAGAAATAATTTCGACTAACGCCCGGATACTTACTTCATATCCACCATACTTTTTAAGCGTTCCTAATTTAAATAATCCTGCCGCAGCAAGTTGTTCAATAAGTTCTTCCGGGATGTGTCGATCTTCATCGATTTGCTTTCCGAACTTTCTCAGCACTGGAAATAAATCAGTAGCACGTTGTAATAATTGTTCTTCCTCGTTGGTAAGTTGATGTCGTACATCTAAGTTGCTCATATTTATCTCTCCTCTTTTTATACACATGTATATTTAATTGATGTTTGTAGTTTAAATAGTATGATGTATAATAAATCACAGCAAGAATCAAAATCATAAATATGTAGAATAACAATACAGATAGGAGAATTTGTATGGATAAAAAGAAAGAAGATCTTAGAGTAAAACGTACACATAAGTTGTTACAGCAATCATTATTAGAGTTGATCGAAAAACAATCTTTTGAAACGATAACCGTCAAACAAATTTGTGATCTAGCTATGGTTCACCGGACTACGTTTTATACTCATTTTGATGACAAATTCCAATTACTTTCGCATACGCTACAACAGATTGCAGAACAAGAATTCAAATTAGCCCAGCATACGCCTACAGAAATCTTTCAAGAACTACTTGCGGTTACAACAAAACACAAAAACTTATTTTCACAACTGTTATCCGAAGAAAAAGATTCATTACGTAATATTATCCGCCGTGATATGGGAAATGGTATTAAAGAATATGTAACTGCTCATTCTACACATATGAGTGCTATCGATATTGAGATTACTGTAGAGGCTTACGTAGGAGCGGTCTTAGGTGTACTTCATTGGTGGATCGACAATAAAATGCCGATCGATCAATCTGAACTGCATGCCAAGTTAAAATTGCTAATGAACTGGGATTTTCTCAAACTACAAAACGTTAAAGATTAATATCGAATTCGTGTTAAAATATACGATATTTATAAGATTTGATCTTATACATAGTTGCAGAATGGAGTGTTGAAGATGTTAAACGTACTGAATCCTACCAATATTGCAGAAGAGTTAGCCAAAATTACAGAGCACTGGTCACCACGAATCATTGGACAGGTGAACGATCAATATGTCAAAGTCGCTAAAGTAAAAGGTGAACTGGTCTGGCATCAACACGATCATGAAGATGAATTATTTTTAGTGGTCTATGGCAGCATTGTGATTCGTCTCCAAGATGCTGAAGACATCACTTTGCAAAAAGGGGAGTTCTATATTGTCCCTAAAGGAACGATGCATAATCCGCTTGCGGAAGAAGAATGTGGATTAGTCTTGATCGAATCTGTAAGTACCAAGCATACCGGCGATGTAGAGTCTCCATTAACCAAGTCGATCGAAGATCAACTGTCATCTTAATACCTATCAACTACTCACCAGGGAGCTGTTGCATATGTGGAGTAAAGACGGAAGTATTGCCCTTATTGGAACGTTTCTATCCATCATTGGTAATAGTATGATGCTCGCTGAACATCCTTATGGCAGAACCGTATTGCTTGTTAGTATTTATGTGATGATAGCAGGTGGAATTTTCTTGATGGTTCAGAAATACCGTAAACGGAAATCTAAGATTTAAAATATAAAAAGCGAAGCCTATTAAGATTAGGGTTCGCTTTTTTATATCTATTTCGATATTCTATTCAAATTCCTTTTCCCGTTCAATCTAACCTTTATTGAAAAAATAAAAGATCGCTCACTTTCCAAGCCAAGAAAAACATACCTACTGCTGCCAAATACACCCCTCCCATAAATGCCCATGCGTGTTAATCTATTTTCGCCATGATCGTATCCTCCTTTGTACAATTTCGCTGTATTTTCAATTCTAATTACAGGTATGTCTTGATCTTGTATACAAAAAAAAGACCCCGAAATACGTGAATGTACGCTTTCGAGGTCTTCTTATACTCATGTCATGTGTTCACTTAATCTTCACAAGGTTGAGCCAATACTTCATCTTCTTCACGTGTACGGAAACTTGATCCGCAACCACATGTTGCTACAGCATTGGGGTTATGAATCGTAAATCCACCACTCATACCGGATTCTTCAAAATCCACTTCCAAACCGTTCAAGTATTTCAAATCTTCTTTATCCACAACGACTTTCATATCTTGAATAGTCATATATATATCTTTATCCGTTTCTTCGCTATCAAAGCCCATGGCATAAGAGAATCCACTGCAACCGCCAGGGTTCACACCGATGCGTACGAATAGACCGGGTATGTCTTGATCTTCCATAATGCCTTTCATGCGCGAAGCTGCTGCGTCACTAATTGTAATCAATGATATCCCCTCCTTTTCTTTTTCATTATACTCTTCTGTTCCACTGCACTCAAGGCTTATTCATTACGTATAATCTTTCATTTTTTAAGTAATTGTATTGCCCGCGTTACATGAGAGGTTTATAATGGGTAAGTGAAGGATGACAGGAAATGTCGAAATTCTGTCAAAAACAAAACATCGTTACACCTTATGTGCCGTTGTAACTTTTTTCACATTAATTCTTCAAATCAGGTGACTATGTTATGTAATTTGTTGTATATTATATAGTATGCGTTCAAAGATGAAGTTATTTTGGCATTTTTATTGTTAGGATTGACAGCATATATGGTGTGCTTTTTTTAATTGCTATTATTCATTGACTCCTTATTGGTGTAAGACAATGACAAGAGCGTCTTACAAGATTCGGACATCACAGAAGATAGACAGAAGTTTTAAGGAGAACAGGAGGAACCTAGCATGTCTACTATTATTACACCGCAAACCGATACTCGTATGGCAGAAATTTTCCACAAAGTCCGTACTGGTGAGCGTTTATCTATTGAAGATGGGGTATATCTATATGAGAGTGACGATATTCTAACCATCGGACAAATGGCAAATGAAGCAAACTTACGTAAAAATGGTAAAAAGGTTTATTTTATCGAAAATATGAGTCTATATTTTACCAATGTATGTGAAGCTCATTGCGCATTTTGTAACTTCCGTAAGGATGAAGGCGAAGAAGGTTCTTATACACTAAGTGGTCAGGAAATGGTTGATTATGTTCAACAACATTACCATCCTGGCGTTCGTGAATTCCATATTGTTGGAGGTCATAACAACAATGTACCTTTCCAATATTATGTTGATTCTCTTCAAGCGCTCAAAGAAGCTTTTCCAGATGTAGTACTGAAAGCATACACTGCGGCTGAAATTGATTTCTTCACACGTATTAGTGGATTGAATATTGAACAAGTCCTCACCAAATTACGTGAAGCAGGTTTGCAATCGTTAACCGGTGGTGGCGCAGAGATTCTATCTGACGAATATCGCAAAAAAATGCGTGTCGACAAAGCAAATGTTGATCGTTATCTAGAAGTGCATCGCACCGCTCACAATATGGGTATGCGTACACACACAACGATGTTATACGGTTCGATAGAAAGCTATGAAGATCGTATTCGTCATATGGTACAAATTCGTGAGTTGCAAGACGAAACGAATGGATTCTTGGTCTTTATTCCATTGTCTATGCAACCGAAAAGTAAAAATGCAAGTATTATGCGTCGTAACTCGGCTTATGAAGATTTGAAAACAATCGCGATCAGCCGTCTGATGCTTGACAATATCGATCATATCAAGGCATATTTCATCAACATTGGTACTCAGTTAACACAAATGGCTTTGACTTTCGGTGCTTCCGATGCTCACGGTACCATTATCAAAGAACGTATCAGTCATGCAGCAGGTGCTTTGACTCCAGAAGGTCTAACTCGTAAAGAGTTGATCTGGCTTATCAAAGGTGCAGGACGTATTCCTGTAGAACGTGATACTTTCTACAACGAAATTCAAGTATACGAATAGTCTTTACGTCTATTCAACATTTCATCATACCCCGGGCTTTACTTAATCATACAGTGGATACTTACTATATATCCTATCGCTGTATCTTAGAAGTAAAGCCCGTTTATACGCCTTGAAGCTGGCAATATGTGGCTTTTAGGGCAAAAAAGGCATCACCCGGCTCACCGCTTTGCCTTCTCTGCGCCGGATGACTTGCCTCTATGTTTATGATTTTTGAAATCATTATGACTACGGGGATCATGTACGATTCTCATCTATTTATTATCTACCAGAAGGAGAAGATATCATGAAAAGTTTAGTTATACTCGGTGCAGGTTACGGTGGAGTTACACTAGCCCACGAATTATTAGATCACAAGATTCCAGCAGACACACAAATTATTTTAGTAGACCGTATGCCTTTCCAGGGGCTTAAAACAGAATATTATGCTTTGGCAGCAGGTACTGCTTCTGATCTTGAATTACGAGTAAAATTCCCTACACATGCCAAAATCACTACTCGTTATGGTGATGTAACAGGGATTAATTTAGAAGATAAAGTCATTTCATTTGAAGATGGCGAACCGCTGACTTATGATCAAATGGTGATCGCTTTAGGTTGTACCGATAATTTCCACGGTGTCCCTGGTGCTGCTGAATATACCAGTACGATTCAATCGTTCACAGCTACTCGTGATACGTACTTAAAAATTAATAATTTACCACCTCAAGCTACTGTGAATATCGTAGGTGGAGGATTAAGCGGAATAGAAATTGCAGCAGAGATTCGCGAAAGTCGTGAAGATCTAAATGTGCGTATTCTGGATCGTGGTGAGCGTCTATTGTCTTCCTCTCCTCCACGTCTATCTAAATACGTAGAAGAATGGTTCCGCGAGCATAATGTAGAAGTTCGCAATCATATCAATATTAGTCGTGTTGAAGGGACTTGTGTCTACAACGGTGAATCCGAGCGTATTACTGCGGATGTAACAGTCTGGACAGCAGGTATTCGTCCTGTTCCATTGATCGATGAATTGAATGTCAACCAAGATAACTCTGGACGTGTAATTTTGGATGAATTTTACCGGATTCCAGGTCGTCCTGAAGTATTCGTATGCGGAGATTGTGCTTCTCTTCCTTTCGCAGCTAGTGCACAGGCAGCTGAAGCTCAAGCAGAACAGATTGCTAATGTAATCGTCGCAGGTTGGAAAGGTGAACAACCAAAAGTACATCCATTGAAATTAAAAGGTACACTGGGTGCTCTAGGTAAAAAATCCGGATTCGGTACAGGATTTGGATTCGGTGGCAAAAGTTCTGTTACCGGTAAAGTGCCTCGCCTTCTAAAAAGTGGCGTGCTCTGGATGTCCAAACATCATTTCGGCTAGGATGACTTTTTACTTCATCCCGACTGTATAGTGATATTTAGCATGGTGTTGTTGCTGATTGCATAGAAAAAAGCTGATCTCAATCTAAATCGAGATCAGCCCAAGCATCAGCTTCATTAATCTTTTCCAAAATTAATGTATATAATGTGTCAGCATCTTCTGATGCGACAATTTCTCCGTTTACTAGAGCATATGGCATGGCATAACATTGGCCACAGTTACCTAAACAGCCGTATTCTATAATATCATAGTCAGGTTCTGCTTCTAATTTCCTCATTACCTGATCTGTACCTGTATGCATATTGCTCTGGCAAAACTCAATAATCGGTCTCATGGTTGTATTCCTCCAATCGTTGTTACCTTGAACATCATACTATAAAATGTGTCTAAATATACGCTTATATTGTCATTTTCATAAAGAAATTTGAAATGAGTATAAAAATCATTGCGTAAATGCTGAAATTTTGGTGTATTTATACTATAATATAGTTACGAAAGGAGTTGAACAATATGAGTGAAAGTGTACAAGTAGAAATGTACGATGAAGTATTGGAAGTTCTGGACAAATTGCGTCCATTCTTGCAACGCGATGGCGGCGACGTTGAATTGGTAGACGTTGAGGATGGTATCGTTAAGCTTAAGTTGATGGGAGCTTGTGGTAGTTGCCCAAGTTCAACAATCACGCTTAAAGCGGGTATCGAACGCGCCCTTTTCGAAGAAGTTGAAGGTGTGGAAGAGGTTGTCCAAGTATTCTAATTCAGACTTTTCTATACAGAGGTAATCATAGATTGCCTTCGTGGCATAACAAAAAGCGTCTTGTTTCCTTCGGGGAACAGGACGCTTTTTTGGTTGTTTTTGGCTAATATTACAACTGTTTACCCTTTGATATAAGGGCGAATCGGATCAAGTCCACCGGAAATATCCATAATATTGCCTGTAATGAAATCAGAATCCGAATGGCATAGATACGAGATCACACGTGCAATATCTTCTCCACTTCCAGGACGACCTCTTGGTGTTTCATCATCGCTTAGATGAAGTACATCGGCGATCCGCTTTTCTTTGTTATCTCCACGAATATCTCCGGGACAGATCATATTAATCGTAATCGCATTTTCAGCTTCTTCTACAGCTAACGTTTTGGTAAAAGAAACTAATCCTACTTTGGCGGCGGCATAGACAGCACGCTGAGGCCATGATCTGGATTCAGCAGCATGTCCAAACCCAAAATGAATAATCCGTCCCCATTTCTGCTGACGCATATGAGGTAATACACGATGATCTAATAACATCGCTCCAATAAGATTGCCTTGCATTAACGACATAATCTCTGTCCGCTCATAATCAGCGAATAAACGGCGTTCCCGGATAAAAGGGCCTGCATTATTGACAAGAATATCAATACCGCCTAATTGTTGTTCTACTTCGTCTACAAGCTGGTCTATGTCTTCTTCGATAGAGATATCTGCTTGTACAGCAATACAGCGTACGCCCATATTTTCAATGCGAGATTGTAGATGCACAGCCTCTTCATGACTATTCATATAATTTAAAGCAATATCACAGCCTTGACTCGCTAGCGTAAGCGCCGTCATTTTTCCTAATCCTTTGGCACTGCCTGTAATCAGGGCAATTTTCCGATCCAAAAAAGTTCCTCCTCTAGACAATGCTATCGCATATCTTCTACTATATTGCGCTTCTATCATATAATACGTTTGTATTGTAGCTTTTGGATGATACTTATTCTTATCTAGTGTACAGACCTTAACCTATAGATGTCAAAAGGATCACCAAACAACACCGTATATAGGACTACGAATGACGAAAAGATAGTTTATAATAGATGTATTACGCTTTTTTTGGATAAGGAGGTACATTCAATGAGTACTAGCAAAACAAATGCAATGCGTATTTTAGACAAAGAAAATATTGCATACGAGATTATTGAATACGATAATAAAGACGGCAAAATTCATGGTAATGCAGTTGCCGCCAAAATTAATAAACCACCTGAAATGGTATTTAAAACATTGGTCACGCAAAACAAACATAACTTGTTTATTTTTGTGATTCCAGTAGGAGCAGAATTAGATCTAAAAAAAGCAGCTAAAGCAGCAGGTGAAAAAAAATTGGATATGCTACCTGTGAATGAATTGCAGAAATGGACAGGTTATATTCGAGGGGGCTGTTCTCCTATCGGAATGAAGAAATTGTATCCTACTTTTATTGATGAAGAAGCTATGATCTTAGAAACGATGATTGTCAGCGCAGGCAAAATTGGGATGCAAGTAGAACTCGCTCCACAGGATCTTGTAGATGTAACTCAGGCGAATTTTACTCCATTGGTTCATCAGTAAATAGTTTGCATATTTTATATAATGTTTGATCATTTATCCTCCTATTTTAATGGCATCATAAAGCCAAATAACATCGGTGTATATCAAAAAAGGAGCTTACATAACACGTTATAATCATTACATGGTCTAGCTAAACAGAAAGGAAACTTTAATAATGAAAAGCCTCAAAAAGTTATTATATGTACCTTTAGTTTTATCTATATCGTTAGCTACTTCTAGTTCTGTATTTGCAGATACCGCAACTAGCCATCATGTGTTACACCATTCTGTGAATCGTTCTACTCTAACGCACACACAGATAGACAACCTAGTAACCTATCAACAGACCCGTTTTACTTCAAAAGTTAAAGGGTTACCACAACAGACATTTATACTCTCTGGAGGTCAAGCTAATATTCCTTTTACATATCAAAATCATGTAGATATAAAATTGATCTTAAAAAATACAGGCAAGCAAACAATCGATTACGAAATTAACTTTCCTGATGATACCAGAAATCTTATGAAATCTAGCTTAGCACCTGGTCAGCAACAACAATGGAATTTACCTTTATATGATGTATATAGACAAGCTTCGTGGGGGCTGTGGAATATCTTTGCGGTAACTACCGATGGATCTACAGGAAAATTAAAAGTACAAGCAAGTGTTGTAAATGATTAGGATGTAACGATCGATCCATCGATCAGCGAAATACTAGATAAAAAAATAAGGTTATAGCCCGTTATCATTTGTATTTGATCACAAATCATAACTTTAGCTATAACCTTATTTTTATTTGTATATTTTAATTAAAATGCTGGGATTACAGCACCATTGTACGTATCTTCAATGAATTTTTTAACATCATCAGATGTTAAAGCTTTTTTCAATTTTTCGATAGCTGCATCATTTTGGTTGTCTTCACGAGTAACTAAATAGTTAGCATATGGTGCGCTACTTGTTTCAGTCAACAATGCCGATTTAGGATCGATTTTAGCTTCTAATACATAGTTCATGTTGATCATACCCATATCTACTTGACCCAATTGTCTAGTGATAAAAGCTGCATCCATCGGTGTAAATTTAAAGTTTTTAGGATTAGCTGTAATATCTTTTACAGAAGAAGTAATATTTGTTTTGTCTTTCAATTCAATCAATCCATTGTTAGCAAGCAAAATCAAAGCGCGTGCTCCGTTAGATACTTCGTTTGGAATCGCAATATTTGCACCGTCTGGTAACTCATCGATTGATTTATATTTTGTAGAATATGCACCGAAAGGCTCGATGTGTACAGGTTGTACAGCTTTTAAAGTCATACCACGAGATTTGTTTTGCTCTTCAAGGTAAGGCAATGTTTGGAAGTAGTTTGCATCTAACTGTTTGCCGTTCAATTGAACGTTAGGTTGAATATAATCTGTAAATTCGACAACTTGTAAATTTACGCCTTCTTTAGCAAGTGCAGGTTGAATATGTTTTAAGATTTCAGCGTGAGGTACAGCTGTTGCGCCTACTTTCAACGTTACGGTTTCTGCTCCGCCTTCTGTTGTTCCTGTTGCTGCTGTGTTGTCTGCTGCTTTGTTACCGCAA
Organism: Paenibacillus sp. KACC 21273; assembly: GCF_028736095.1. Classification (NCBI taxonomy): domain Bacteria; kingdom Bacillati; phylum Bacillota; class Bacilli; order Caryophanales; family Paenibacillaceae; genus Paenibacillus; species Paenibacillus sp. KACC 21273. The sequence continues at coordinate 1,063,632 of NZ_CP117876.1, read as the reverse complement.
GCAGATACGATAGCAACCAACATAATACTTAGCAAAATCAAAGTCCATTTTTTCATCTTCTTTACCCCTTTATTGGTTTTGGATTGGTATACGTATATGATACAAATGCTGAATATTCGTGATTATCTATTATCATATAAATATTCAGCAGAATAACTACTCTGTGTTCAATCTCTTTTGTATTACCGATTATCTTCTAGAAAAATGAACCACTAGACGATCACCAAGCATTTGTAGAATTTGAACAATAATAACCATAATGACTACAGCCACTAGCATAATCGCTGTATCATAGCGATAATAACCATAGTTGATTGCAAGTGTTCCAAGTCCTCCTGCACCAATCATCCCTGCCATCGCTGTATTAGAGACTAGCGCAACAACAGTAACGGTTAACCCTGCTAATAGCCCTGGCATTGCTTCACGTACAAGTACGCGCGTTATAATCTGCCACAACGAAGCTCCCATCGCATTCGCTGCTTCAATCACACCACGATCGACTTCACGAAGTGCAGTTTCGACCAATCTAGCAAAAAACGGTGCGGCAGCAATAACTAATGGTGGGATCGTTCCAAGTACACCAATCGTTGTTCCTACTAGAATTTGCGTTAATGGTAAGATCGCCACAATCAGTATAATAAATGGAACCGAACGCAAAATATTAACGATAAACGCGATGACTGCATAGAAATAACGCACCCATGCTACAGTAGAACGCCCTGTAATAAATAACAAAATGCCTAATGGCAATCCTAGAATTAATGTAAATAATCCAGAAGCGCCTACCATTTTGAGTGTATCTAAGGTCGCTGTACCAAATTCATTCCAATCAATTTGTGAGAAATCCAATTCACCCATCAGTTGATCACCTCCACATCGAGACCTTCAGCGGTCAATCCATCGAGTGTACGCTTAATGTCTCCTTCTGTTCCTTCAAAGCGAACAATCAACTGTCCATAAGGTACATTTTTTAACGTTGAAATCGTTCCTTGCAAAATAGCAAAATCGACTCCAGTTTGACGTACCGTTTGCGAAAGGATCGATTCATACGTTTTATCTCCCAAGAAAGACACTTTGACAGTCAATGAATTAGGAACATTTGGTGCTGTCCACGAAGTAATTAGTAATTCAGCATTATTAGACTCATTTAAAATAAAATCACGTGTCACTTCATGCTGTGGCTTCAAAAAGACATTTGTTACAGGCCCTTGTTCTACAATACCGCCCCGATGAATAACAGCTACTTTATCACAAATGCTCTGAATGACATGCATTTCATGAGTGATTAAGATGATTGTTAAATTAAAGCGCTCATTGATATCGACCAGCAATTTTAAAATCGAATTTGTAGTCTGAGGATCAAGAGCAGATGTCGCTTCATCACAAAGCAATACATCAGGGTCGCTAGCTAGTGACCGAGCAATACCGACACGCTGCTTTTGTCCACCTGATAATTGAGCAGGATATTTATTGGCATGTTGTTCCAGTCCAACTAGAGCGAGCAATTCTTTCACTTTTTCTTTGATGTTGCGTTCCGGTGTTTTGACTAAGCGCAAAGGAAAAGCGATATTCTCATATACTGTCGCTGAAGATAATAGATTGAAGTGTTGAAAAATCATACCTATTTTGCGTCGTCTTGCTTGTAAGCGCGCTTTGTTCAGCTTGGTCATTTCCACACCATCGATCCAGACTTCACCAGAGGTTGGACGTTCTAGTAAATTAATACATCGAATCAATGTACTTTTACCTGCACCGGAGTGACCGATAACGCCGAAAATCTCGCCTTTGTCTATTTTCAAATCTATACCGCTTAACGCAGGGCTTAGATTTTTCCCTTTACCATACGTTTTAGTAATACTTTTTAATTCAATCACAGATAGGTGCTCCTTCCTTGTACTTCTTCATTCCTGCATTCATATTACATTAATCATATATAAACCATCGAATAAGTCGGATATATTCTCGCTATCATATATGTCGGTATTCACTTCTCTCTTCTTTATACAAAAAAAGAACCCTTTCGCAGAAAAGGGTTCTCTATTATTAGAGATACTTCCTTCTCATCTGCCAAAATCGCCATGTACCAATTGCACACGCCATTTTGAAGGAATTAGCACCATGACATTTTGGAAAACTACGTAATAGCTATTCCAAAATCGGTTGCCGGGTTTCATCGGGCCAGTCCCTCCACCACTCTCGATAAGAAAATATGAAAAATTCGAATGAAAATGAAAATCTTTTCTCAGTATAGTGAACTTCACACTCTTTGTCAAAGCAAAAATGAATATTTCCTAAGGAAATTAGAAATTTTTCATCAATTGTTCATCTGACGTAATCTATTGGATGTATATTCACTTTTTATTGCTGTCTAAATAGATCATACGGTTATACATTTTGCCCTAATTTGCCACGTGTACCACGACTTAATTGCCATACACGCACACTCATATAACATAACACACCGAACAAAATCTGAATCAACAACGTATGCAACATACTGGAGAAGAAATACCACTCTGGTATTTTCATTGTTACAATATTCAACATACCACTTAGAATCTGCATGATGATAAATACGATCGCAGTCACTCCAAGCTTACGAATACCTGGATTATACGGATGACGACGGTAGGCATAATGTGCTAGCACTGCAATAACGATTAACAGACTATAAGCGGCTACGCGATGGAAAAATGCTACCGCTACCCCACCGGATAATTCAGGTAAGATAGAACCATTACATAGTAATACGCCAGAACACCCACCTCTAGAATCGGTATGTGTGACAAAGGCTCCTGTATATACCACCATGTATGTGTAGATAGTTGCGAACCATGTTAGATTACGCATTCCTTTACTCACCGGTGGTTCATCTGGAATTGGCAAATCACCTTTTTGCTGATCCATCCGCCTTGCACCAAGCGCCATCATCGACGAACTAGCAAAAGCGATCATTGCAAATCCGAAATGTAGTGCCATGATTGGAGCAGATTGTGAAAATACAACTGCTAATGCACCCATAACGGCTTGTACCAAAACAAATAGCAATGTTAACGATGCATATACTTTAAGCTCACGATGCTTATTAAAAAAGATAAATCCGATAAAAGAAAATAATGCTGTTAAGCCTGCCAGAGCACTAATAGCTCGATGCGAATACTCAATCAATGAAGAAATCGTATACGCAGGTACAAATTGGCCATGACATAACGGCCATTCATTTCCGCAACCGAGTCCTGAACCTGATTTGGTTACTACAAGTCCTCCCATGGTTGCTAAAAACATAACAACACAGGTGACAAAGCTCAACCATTTTAGATGTGTAGTTGTTATTCTGAACTTTCTTGCCATTTAGAGAATCACCCGCTATTTTATATGATAGTTACACAATGTTTATGTTCTACTTTAGTATACCTGATTGCAAAATAGACGGAACCACTGGATTGTGACAAAAAATGATCAATCCTTGTATTATGGCAGAACCGTGTCGACAAACAAATGATATTTCACATAGTAAAAAAACCACCCTTTATAAAAAAGGTGGTTAGTAAGCATTTATTTATACATTCTTTTTATTCCGCTGTTGATGTAGCTAATGTCTCATAGACAGCAACAGCGCGATCCAAAAACTGCTCGATTTCTTCGCGAGATTTGCGCGCTTTGTTGACGAAACGTACTAATTCTTTGCCGTTCGCATAAGCTACAAAGCTAGGGATACCCAAGATGTTCTGTTCTTGACTCACATCGCCTGTTGCTTCTACATCTACCTCTACAAGCGTTAGACGATCTGCATACTGACTTTCTACTTCAGGCATAAATGGATCAATATATCGGCAATCTCCACACCAATCTGCTTTGAACACAGCGACAGTTAATTGCGAAGAGTGAGTAACGGTAGTGAAATCTTCTTTACTATTAATCAATTGCATTATGCTATTCCTCCTAATTCTTTTGTAGACGCATCAATGGACGGAAAACTTTACGCAATACTTTTGGATAAGAATCCAGTTCATTCGCTCGAACGACTCTTAGCAGAACAAGCATAACAGGATATACCAATAATATCGCTATTCCTACCATACAACAACCGATAAAAAATGCAACCCGTTCATTCATATAAGCCGTTAATAGAATGCCGACCTGGTTCAGCAGTAGACCAATTCCACCTAATACCACCACAGTCACAATAAATCCGACCCAACGGTTGCCTAATACAGAGAAAGTTACGATTTGGCGCAATGAACGAATATTCATCCATGTAATGGTGATAAAACATAAAGCTGTTCCTGCAATAATACCGTAGATTCCAATAAACGGAGCTAACGCAAAACTAGCAACTAATTTGACCACAATACCGATCATGACATGTACCATCGATAAATTCGCTTTGTTGATCCCGATTAACATAGAATTGGTCGTCATCATCGTAATCTGAAAAATCGTACCCAGTGTCAAAGCAGCAATAATACCTGCACCTTCTTGCGTACTAAATAATAATCCATTGACTGAATATGCTGCGGTACTGAAAATCAAAACAATTGGAACACCTGTAAGTACAGAAATTCGTAATGCTAATGTAATTTGATTTTTCAAATGTTCCATTTTGCGACTAGCAAATGCTGCTGAAATAATAGGAATAAGCGATTGACTGAGTGCGATAGCTAAGATCGGTGGAATACCTGCTACACTTTGCGCTCTAGCTCCCAAAATCGCCAGCACATTTGTAGCCATCGCATCTCCTAATTGCCCAATCAATAAAGGTTTGACCAATATACTATCGATAAAATAAACGGCTGGAATCGTTAATGAAGATAGTACGATAGGAATCGATAATTTAAAAATATCACCATAAATTTGCGTTAATGGAATGACTGCATGATCTTTGTCTGATTTAGCATCTATACCTTCTAATTTATCTTGTTTACGCATTTTGACAGCATAATAGATCATTACTGCAAATGCACCTATACTACCAAGCACACTACCAAAAGAAGCACCGGCAGAAGCTTCTACACCACCATATCCTAACTGCAAAATAATATAAGCTAACAAAATAGCTGTAAATACACGTGCGATCTGCTCAACAATTTGAGAGATACCACCCGCAATCATCAAGTTACGTCCCTGAAAATAACCGCGCATCATCGCAATCATCGGAAACAATAATAATGATGGAGCGATAGCTCGAATAGCTAAAATCGCTTCAGGCACTTTAGAGCTATACACCGCAAAAAATGGTGCAAAAATATACAAACCTACGGTCATAATTACACCAATCACACCTGCAAATAACAACGCTGCAAAGTAAATGCGTTGTGCTTCTGCAGGTCTACCTAGTGCATAACGTTCAGATACCATTTTACTCAGTGTACTTGGAATACCTGCTGTTGCTACAGCTAATAACATTAAATACAAATTGTTTGCTACAGTAAACGATGCATTCCCTGTTACGCCTAACATATGCTCTAACGGTACACGTTGTACCAAACCTAGCACACGTGCAATTAAAGCAGCAGCAGCTAAAATGACGGTTCCTCTAACAAATGACTCTGTTTTAGACAAAACGGTTCCCCTTTTCTCACGCCCGATCTCAACCATACCAAAAAACCGGAAGGCTGAAATGCCTTCCGGTCTTGGGCTTTTTCAACAACCTCTATTATAGACAACCTATAGTCATCTAAGCAATGCGGGTTATTTTTTAAAATACAAAAATCCAAAGGAAAAAGATCGCAATCATCGCCAATTGCAAAATAATTTTCACAATCATACTCGTAAACAATCCAAGCATCGTTCCCCAGGCAGCTTTGAGCGATTGTTGAAAATCTTTCCCTGAAATCAACTCACCCAGAATCGCACCGATCAATGGCCCTAAAATCAGACCAAAAGCAGGAATCACAAATGGCCCTACAATCAAACCGATCGTCGATAAAATAACGGTGAGCTTGGTTCCGCCGAACTTTTTGGTTCCGTACGCACCGACGACGTAATCGGCGACAAATAGCACAATCACAATCAATGTCTGAATAATCCAGAACCATACATTGTATTCAGCGAATGAGAAAAACCATCCGTATACGAAAAATCCAAAATAAATAGCTAACGCGCCCGGCAATACAGGATAGATAGCACCTGCAATACCGACGATAAATAAAATAATGACTAAGCTCCAACCGAGAATTTCCATCGGTAGGGTTCACTCCTCCCAGTAATCTTTCTATACATATATACTCGAAGAAAGCGTAAAGCGTTGCACAATTTTTTTAGACAAGGATATAATCGCGAATGACTTCGACAATACCATCATCATTATTAGAACCTACGACTAGATCGGCTGATTCTTTTACAGGTTCTTGTGCATTACCCATCGCTACGCCTAGACCTACCGCTTGAATAACCGCTAGATCGTTCAAGCTATCCCCTACAGCAACCACTTCTGACATATCAATATTCAGCAATTGGCATACTTCGTTAATACCTGCTGCTTTGTTAATACCTAGTGGATTGATCTCCAGGTTATGTGGAGAAGAGTTGGAAATCTCAAGTCCGCCCATATCTTGTAACGCCATCAGAATCTGGTAACGAAGTTCATCGTTTTCCGTATTATAGCCGAATTTGAGCCATTCAATACTTGTAAGATCTGTCCCTGGTTCTAACCAGTTATCTCGATTGTGCAGTCCATTTACGGTATAAGCCCAGAACCATACATCTTTTTCAATAGCCAGTTCATACATTTGGCGAATCAAATCAGGATCGACCAGTGTACGTCGGTGTAGCTCATGAGGTGCTTTCCAGACCTCACTACCGTTTACTGTTACCATTGGAGTATCTAAGCCTAATTGCTCGGCATACGGCATAGCACTATGCGCTGCGCGTCCTGTAGATAGACACACATGGATACCTTCATCCATCGCTTTATTAATCCATTTAATCGTTTCGAGTGTAATCTCGTGATTATCATTTAATAATGTTCCATCCATATCTAAAGCTAATAACTTATATTTACGTGTTGTCATCTTGTCGTACCGTCCCTTTCTTTGTTCCTATTTCTATGATGATGTGTATGCCATCTACTGGAGTCAGTCAGTTATCATAGGGTATATCAGGCTCATTTTAACATAGATATTACAGCGGTCACAAAAGCTTTTGTAAATTACATGTGAAAAATAATCAAAACACCCTGCAATATTACAGGATGTTTTGCAAATGGTTTACATTCAGGTGTAGACCTATTATATTGCTTCACTTTCTATATACATAAAATTATTGGAAAGCATAGTTCTACATTGTTCTTATACAATTCTTATTCAGCGATAGCTGCTCCGTTAGAACGTCGTTGACGTAAGCGGCGAAGCAATATGCCATGCTTAGGAGAAAATACAAACGCAAATCCGAACAATATACCTGCTACCGTAACAATACTTCCTGCAATCGAAGCATTCAGCACATATGCTGTATAATAACCAATAATAGAGCTAACGACTCCTGTAAGTACGCTATACATCAACATTCTGCCCAGACGATCTGTAAGCAAATAAGCGGTAGAAGCAGGAATAATCAACATACCGACAACCAGTATCGCTCCTACACTTTCAAAAGAAGCCACAGAAGTCATCGATACCATCCCCATTAATAAATAATGGAATAACATCACTGGAATCCCACAAGCCACAGCCATCGCAGGATCAAATGCTGAAATTTTGAATTGTTTATAGAATAAAGCAAGTAACAATAAAATAATCAACAACGCTGACCCTAACATCCAGACCGAACGTGGTCCCATATCTATCCCGTTGGCTGTCCATGTATCCCATTGTACATAAGCAATTTCGCCGAACAATACACAATCGAGATCCAGATCAATATTGCGAGCATTCAGACTGATAATAATAACACCGATCGCGAATAGCGCTGTAAAAATAATACCGATCGACGCATCGGATTGTATGCCTGAATTTTGCAACCATTGAATCAGAAATACAGCAAGCAATCCAAGAGCAGTCGCACCGATCATCATCGCTAACGAATCTCGTGTTCCACTGAGTAGAAAAGCGATCGCAATGCCGGGCAATACTGCGTGACTAATCGCATCACCGATCAATGCCATTTTACGCAAAATAAGAAAACAACCTAGCAGTCCACACGCCGCTGACATCAGACAAGCTGTTAATATGATCCAAAAATCACTACTCATGGCTGATTCCTCCTTGACGATGCCATTGGTCTTTGGTCTGCTTACGTGACCAGAGCTTGGCTAACCATCCACGACGCGGAGCACCTAATGCCGAGATCGCAAAAAATACAGTAGCAGCAAGTACAGTCACCGGACCTGTAGGCAATTGAGATACCATGCCACTCCACAGCGTTCCGATCAGACCACTAAGAGCTCCGAATATACCTGATAGTATGACCATAATATGCAGACGATCTGTCCAAAAGCGTGCAGCAATTGCAGGTGTAATTAATAAGGCAGACATCAAGACTACACCGACCGCTTGAATCCCTGCGACTACGATAATAACGGTTAAAAGCAATAATAATTGTTCCAAAAAAGCGACCGGCAATCCCATTCCTCGTGCAAATCCGGGATCGAAACTGATCAATTTAAATAGTCTAAATAACGCAATGCAGATCACAATCATCAATATACTGATTCCTGCAAGAACATACACATCACTTTGCATCATGGATGCTGCTTGTCCGAATAAGTACTTGTCCAGTCCGCTTTGCCCTCCATCTCCGCTATGTTGAATATGAGTTAGTAACAACACTCCTACTCCGAAAAAGAAAGATAAAATAATGCCCATTGCTGCATCTTGCTTGATACGTGAATATTGTGTGATCCAGCGAATACCGAATGTAGCAATGACACCAGCAACTAATGCACCGATAAAAAAGCCACCTGTCGATTTCACACCACTTAACATAAAAGCAATACAAATACCGGGTAATGCCGCATGAGCCAGCGCATCTCCAATCAAGCTTTGTTTGCGTAAAACCATAAAGGAACCAATCACTCCACTACTTAACCCTAACAAGATACAACCTACAATAATCCAGCGTACATTCGGATCAAGTATCAAAGCTCCTATCGTGTTGAACATACGTCCTCTTCACCCCCGATGCTTATCGTTAGACTCTCTTTATCCATCTGATTTTGTTAAATGAATTACATCATATTGGTAAAGTCAGCTATTCTTTATTCAGCACTTGATTGAATATGCAGTTACTTACCTGCAAGCACAATGCCTTCTTTACCTTGTAACACTGCCATTTTGCCACCGTATGTCTGCTGTAGCATGTCAGCATTAAATATATCTTTCACTGCACCTGCACCAATCAAAGTACGATTCAGTAACAATACATCATCAAAATAGGATTCTACTGTCGATAGATCATGGTGGACAACAAGAACTGTTTTACCTTCTGCTTTGAGTTGTTCTAGCAATGAGATAATCGCTTTCTCTGTTGTAGCATCGACTCCGGCAAACGGCTCGTCCATCAAATACAATTGAGCTTGTTGCGCTAAAGCTCTAGCTAAAAAAATACGTTGTTGTTGTCCACCAGACAATTGGCTAATCTGTCGTTGTGCATAATCTGCCATTCCTACTTTGCGCAGACATTCCATTGCTGTTTCGCGTTCAGTTTTGCCAGGGCGACGGAACCAACCTAATCGTCCATATGTGCCCATCAATACAACATCCAAAGCATTTGTAGGAAAATCCCAATCTACCGATTCACGTTGTGGCACATAGCCGATTTTTTTACGGTTTTGTTGATATGTTTTGCCGTATACTTTGACATCACCTGCGATTGAAGGAACTAATCCTAATGATGCTTTTAGTAATGTCGATTTGCCGGCTCCATTGGGACCAATCAGACCAATAAGCCGTCCCGGTGCTAACGAAAATGATACGTCCTCTACAACTGGCTTTTTATGATAAGCTACTGTAAGCCCTGAGACCTGAAGAGGTAACGATTGAGAATCATTGTCTGTTACACGAATATTGGTAAAAGCAGAACTTGTCATACATAAACCTCCTTGTGTAATAAAGTGTTTGAATGTGTTAATTATTTATATTATTTGAGCGCTTCTACAATCGTATCTGTATTGTGGCGTACCATTCCGATATAAGTTCCTTCTTCTGTACCTGCCTCGCCCATCGCATCAGAGAATAACTCTCCTCCAATTTGGACGGTATGCCCCATCGATCTAGCACCTGCAATAATAGCTTCCATTGATCTAGAAGGCACACTAGACTCTACAAATACCGCTTTGATCCCACGTTCTACCAATTCATTACGTAGATCGCTTACGTCTTTAGAGCCGTATTCTGCGGCTGTACTGATGCCTTGTAATCCTTTTACTTCGATATTGTAAGCATCTCCGTAATATCCGAAAGCATCATGAGCAGTAATTAATACTCGACCAGATTCTGGAATACTGGCTATTTTGGTCTGTACTTCTTGATGCAAAGTATTCAATGCTGCTAAGTATTGAGTGGCATTCTGACGGTAATCCGCTTCATGTGCAGGATCAGCTTCAATCAGTGCGGCTTCTATCGTCTGTGTGACATTCATCCACAGGCTTACATCGAACCAGATATGTGGATCATATTCGGTTGCTCCATCTTCACTGTATCGTAGCTGTGTAGGATCGATATTTTCAGCTACAGCAACCACATGACGAGATTTACTCATTTTCTCCATAATCTTGGTCATGCTACCTTCTAAATGTAATCCGTTATACAACACCAGATCAGCATCATCTAATTTACGAATATCCCCTTGCGAAGCTTTGTACATATGAGGATCGACACCAGGACCCATTAATCCTGTTACAGTCACATGTTCTCCACCTACTTCACGAGCCGCATCAGCAATCATCCCTGTTGTTGCTGTAATTCGTAATTTTCCTCCTTCTTCAAAAGAAGGTGAATCATCAACAGCTCCCTGAATCGTGGTACATCCACTGAGAATCAATACAATTACAGCGATACTTATTCCGTATAAAATGCGTTGATATAACGGAGAGGATAATCCTGATTTGCGATGGCGCTTATGAATTAAATACGCTTGCGCCCATGATGATTTGGAACGATGAACTGACATATATGATCCTCCTATCATTTCAAAATACTCAATGACTATCTACCAATAATCTAAACGCCAAATCTTACATTGAAGCAATTATTTTTCTTATATGACTATATTTTTATATTAGGAAATAATGTTTCCCTTGTGCAAATTTTAAAGTAGAGCGCAAAAAAAAGCAAGAGGCTATTTTGCCCCTTGCTGGATTCATCATAAAGACCTATTATTTAACGAATTAGCGAATCTATTTCTCCACTTGCCTCTACAATCGGTTTCTTTTTAGGAATACCGTCTAATCCATATTGTTGATCATATGCTTCAAAAATCTGACGTGCAATAGGAGCTGCTCCCTGAGCACCATAACCACCTTCAGGAACAACAACTGCCACTGCTAACTTCGGATTTTGTGCAGGCGCATAAGCGATAAAAACCGCATTTTCAATCGTTTTACCTGTAGCCATCCGTTGTTGCGAAGTTCCTGTTTTGCGACGATAATCATAAGGAAATCCTTTGAACGCATCCACTTCACTTTGCATTCCTGATTGAACCGCATCCCAATACTGAGAAGGCAAATCTACTTTGTTAAGCACTTCTTTTTTGAATTTTTTTGTTACTTTCCCATCTGCATTTCGAATCTCATTCACAAATTGTGGTTTCAACCGTTCTCCACGATTCGCTAACATCGCTGTATATTGAGCTAACTGTAAAGTAGTATATTTCCCTTGCTGTCCAAAAGAAGCATAGGCTAGCGCAGATTGAGCACTACCAGATTCCATCTCATGTATATATTCTTTGTATCCTATATATTCTGCGGCAAGTCCACTTTCAGTAGATACACCTAATCCAAATTGCTCCATATATTTATCCCATACTTCTACACCTGGTTTACCTTCATATTTCTGATATAGTCGTTTACCAACCATATCCACCATAAATGTATTGGATGAATGAGATATAGCACCAATCGGACTTAATGTTCCATAAGCTCGGCTACTTGCATTACGTACTTTAGTGCCATATCCTTCTTTTCCTAATGTGGTAATACCATGATCATTATAACGATCTCCAAGTGTGAATAACTGTTCATTTAAACCAATTAACACAGATAAAGGCTTCATCGTCGACCCTAGTAAAACAACCGAAGAAGGATGATCGCCACCACCTGGACGATTGACAGATCGAATAGCACCATTCATATAGTAAGGCTCTATATTTTTCCATTCACTTTCAGTACGTGTATCTTTACTCCAAATATTACTATCATAATCAGGCATACTTGCCATAGTAACCACTTTACCTGTATCTATTTCCATGGCTACTGCATATCCTGTTACAGCATTAGGAGCACTAACTCCGCGTGTGCCTGAATAACGTATTTTGGCTGTATGCTCTGTAATCGCTTTTTCAGTAGCGACTTGTATCTCTTTATTGATTGTTAATACCAGATCAGACCCTTTAACAGGTGGAATCAGCTCTGTCGGTCCAGAAGCCATATTTTTGGGATTGATTGGCACTCTGCGATAACCACTTTTTCCTCTGAGTTCATCTTGATATAACAGTTCCAATCCGTCAAAACCTACATTTTCGATAGCCGAATATTTCATGGCAGGATCTTCACTTGAATTACGCTGAATATTTTTGTATTTATTTCTACTCATTGAGGAGACAAATGGTCGCAAATACCCTACAGTCTGGACAGCCACTGTATCTGTATCATAGTGCCTAATGTTTTCTTCTACAATTTCGATCCCTTTAAATTCATTTCTACGTTCTAGAAAATAAGCAATTTCTTTATTGGATAATCCTGTTTTGATACGTCTTGGAGTATATCCATTTGCTTTGGCATATGTAGTATCCATAGCTTTAAAAATATCAACTGTTGTTAATGCTTTGGTGTTAGGATCACCATATTGATCAAATATTTTTTGTAGCTTTCTAGCTAACTGCTTCGCTTCTTGTGTACGATCTGATCGATTATAATCTTTGTCTAATGTTAAATATAATGATTGTGTTGGTTCCGAGTACGCAATAGGTTGCATACTTGAATCATAAATGGTTCCGCGTGTTGGTAAAAGAGGAACTTCTTTCACAATATCTCCTTCAGCAACTTTACGTAATTCAGGGCCTTCTACAAATTGAATAATAGCTAATCTGACCACAATAATTGAAAATACAATAAACGTTATAAAGAAAAAGATATTAAGCCGAATCGCAAACTGTTTCCGATTTTTGTCCTGCTCATTTTCATGAGCAGGACTTTTATTAAAATTCATAGATATCCACCTTTTGTAAATGTATTAATCTGTTTATTCTGTTGTCGTTTCTTCTGTAACAGCTTTACCTTTAGGTACTCCATCTAATCCATAGTATTGATCATACGCATCGAAGATTTTTTTAGCGACTGGAGCTGCACTTCGAGAACCAAATCCACCTTCTGGAATCATAACCGCAATCGCCAACTTCGGATTGTTACGAGGAGCAAAAGCAATAAATACTCCGTTATCGACTAATTTGCCATAAATCGATTGCTGCGATGTACCTGTTTTACGAGCCACATCATAACGATAATTTTCAAATACAGGAACTTTACTTCGCATCCCTTGAATAACGGTATTCCAGTATTCATCCGGGAAGTTTACGGTATTTAATACTTCTGGTTGAATTTTTTTGACTACATTACCCTCGGCATCTGTAATTTTACTTACAAATTGAGGTTTGAGACGTTTACCACGATTCGCAAGTGTTGTGGCATATTGCGCTAATTGCAATGTTGTATAACGTCCTTGCTGTCCAAAAGAAGCATACGCCATTGCTGCTTGTGTACTACCAGCAGCTTCAATATTCATATACTCTCCACGACCTTCATTCTCATAAGGAAGTCCACTTCCCGTAGTCACACCTAGTCCAAATTCTTTCATATATTTATCCCAAACGTTGACTGATTTCGCACCATGTTTGTTGTACATACGCTTACCAACCATATCGACCATAAAAGCATTAGAAGATTTTTGGATAGCAGTGGTAGGTGTTAAATAATTAAGAACCTCTCCCAATGCATTACGTACACGAGTCTCATGACCTGCTTTACCAAACTCTGCATATCCACGATCTGAGTAACCAGCATAAGGTGTAAATAGTCCTTCTTCCATTCCAATTAATACACTTAACGGTTTGATAACAGAACCCATCAAGACCATCGATGAAGCTCCTTTGCCACGGTATACTTCTCGAATTGTCCCGTTGGCAGAGCGAGATAGAATTTCATTGATCTGGTCTTGGCTAGGGGCATTTCCCCAGATATTTGAATCATAATCTGGCATACTCGCTATAGCGACAACATTCCCTGTTTCCACTTCCATTGCTACTGCATATCCTGTTTGGGCATTAGGTGCATACGCATTCCCACTACTATATGAATGTAAATACGCAAGTTGATCTGTGATCGCCTGCTGAGCAACTAATTGTAGGTTTTTATCAATGGTCATCCATAGATTATTACCTTTAACTGGTGGTGTTAAAGTAGCACGTCCATTTACACGATTGAGTGCATTGATTGGTGTTTTTTTCACACCATTGGTTCCGCGAAGTTCATCTTGATACGTATACTCAAGACCATCTACACCTACTAATTCAGTATCTATATAACGAGAACCTTCATCTGTTAATCGAGCACGATTTTTATATTTATTCATTGAAGTTTTTACACCATAAAATGCTTTAAGATAACCTACGGTCTGTACAGCTAATTGATCTTTACTGTATTCACGTACACTTTCTTCCCTTACTTCTATCCCTTGAAATTGATCTTTGTGTTCCAGAAAATAAGCGATCTCACTATTGCTCAAATCTTTTTTAATTCGGCGTGGAGTGAAGCCATAGTTTTTAATATATTTAATATCCATCTCTTTTTCGATTTCTGCGGCTGTCATTTTGCGATCAGGATCACCGTATTTATTAAATACACGCTTGAGATCACCAATAATTTGGTACAACTCTGGCTTGTTTTTAGCCAAACGATAATCTTTGCTTAGTGTAAAATATAATGATTGCATCGAAAGAGAATAAGCAACTTTGGTTCCTGTCGCATCGTAAATATTACCACGCGTAGGTACAATTGGGGTGATATCGTTTGCAACATATGCTTCTTTTTCTTTCAATGTTGGGCCTTCTACAAATTGTAAAATAGCCAGACGTACAATAAGTACACTAAAAATAACAAATACAGAGAAAAAGAATATATTCAAACGCACCGAAAACTGCTTACGATGACTGACTTCAAGATCCTCTGATGATTGATCATTCCACTTTTTCATTCGGGTTGTTGAACCTCCTATGTATTTCGTTCCATATAATGTTGTTCTTTCTTCATTTTAACATATGTTAACGAGATGTAGACTACAAAAAGATAACAAAAAAGCGAGTTCCTCTTTAGAAGGAACCCGCTACTCTACAATTTAGATCAATTACGCTAATTTACTATTTAATTAGTACTACTATCTGTTGCTTGATCGGTTGTTTTGGCTTCTGATACTTTTTTCGGAATACCATCTAATCCGTATTCTTGATCATAGGCATCAAAGATTTTGCGAGCTACTGGAGCTGCACTTTGTGCACCAAATCCACCTTCAGGAATTACAACAGCAACTGCCAACTTCGGATTATCTCGTGGAGCATAAGCGATAAATACACCGTTGTCCACTAAATGACCATATACTGATTGCTGCGATGTACCTGTTTTACGAGCATAGTCATAAGGGAAACCATCAAATCCAGATACTTTACTCTTCATTCCAGACTTAATTGTCGACCAGTAAGAATCCGGGAAATCGATTTGGTTAACCACTTGTGCTTTTGTTTTCTGTACAATATTACCTTCTGAATCGGTAATTTTGCTTACCAATTGAGGTTTAAGACGTGTGCCTTTATTCGCTAATGTTGCTACATATTGCGCTAATTGCAGTGTAGTATACTTCCCTTGTTGTCCAAATGAAGCATATGCCATTGCTGCTTGCGCACTACCAGCAGCTTTAAGATTCATATATTCGCCTGAGCCATCACTTTCATAAGGAAGTCCACTTTTCGTAGAAACACCCAGACCAAATTCTTTCATATATTTATCCCATACATTAATAGATTTGCCACCGTATGTGGTATACAGCTTTTTACCCACCATATCGACCATAAATGCATTCGATGAATGTTCGATTGCAGTAGAAGGAGTCAAATAACCGTAGACGTGATTGCTAGAATTACGTACTTTGGTTTCGTATCCTGCTTTACCAAACTGAGCAAATCCAATATCTTGATAACCACTATAAGGTGTGAATAATCCTTCTTTCAATCCTATCAGAACGCTTAACGGCTTAATAACTGAACCCATCAACACCATTGAAGAAGCATGTCCTTCGCGATACACTTCACGAATCGCTCCGTTAGCATAATAATGCTGAATATCTTTATATTTGTCGTCCGTCATACTTTCCCATACATTGGAATCATAATCAGGCATACTTGCCATAGCGACTATATTTCCGGTATCCACTTCCATCGCTACTGCATATCCTGTTTGGGCATTAGGCGCGTAAGAGGAACCACTGCGATAAGAGTGAAGGAACGACAATTGATCGGTAATCGCTTGTTGCGTTGTTTTTTGTACATTTTTATCAATGGTCATCCACACGTTATTGCCTTTTTCAGGGGCAGTCAGTTCAGTACGACCACTTGCAATATTCATCGCATTAACAGGCGTTGTTTTGAGACCATTTTTACCACGTAGATCATCTTGATACGCATATTCTATACCATCTACACCGACAAATTCGGTATCGAGATATTTTTCTTGAGGATCTTCTAATCTCGCTTTGTTTTTATAATGATCCATCGTATTACGAACACCGGCAAAAGAAGACAAGTAACCTACTGTCTGCACAGCGACACGATCGGTATCATAATGTCGAACACTTTCCTCTACAATCTCAATTCCCGGGAATTGATCTTTATGTTCAAGGAAATAAGCGATCTCTTCATTAGTTAAATCTTTTTTGATCCGACGCGGCGTATAACCGAAGTTTTTGCGATACGTAATATCCATCGCTTCGATGATCTGATCTGCGGTCATCGTTTCATCTTTATTACCGTATTGATTGAATACCTTTTTGAGCTTACTCACAATGCCATATAATTCGTCTTTATTTTTTGCTAAAGAATAGTTTTTTTCCAAAGTAAAATATAAAGACTGTGACGACGTAGAATAAGCAATTTTTTCACCGGATGCATCCATAATATTGCCACGGATCGGTGGAATAGGCGTACTTTTACTCGAAATACTTGCTTCTTTTTCTTTCAACGTTGGACCTTCTACGAACTGCAATACCGCCAGACGAACAATTAAGACACTAAAAATGATAAAAGTCGCAAAGAAAAACACATTCAGTCGAATTGAAAACTGACGTTGGTTTTTCAACTCGCGCTTTGACGGATCATCCATACCCGATTTATTCATGTTGTAACATTTCCCTTTCTCTTACGGCACTACATGATGCCTGTCATTCTGTACATCAACTATAAAACGAGGCGACATTTGAACTTTTTTTATCATACCATAGACAACCTGCTATTGAATATTTTCGCTCTTTTACAACACACTTTGCTCAATATGAGTCTCTGCGAATTTGGGCGGATTAAACCAATCGCCTGCGGAAGCCCATGTTGGATCAAGAGGAACCCATTGTGTTGAATCCGGTAAATACACTTGATTCCACGCATGAGGACCATAACCGCCTTGTCCATTATAACCAAGACCTGTAACCACTCTTACATCAATTCCCTGAGAACGTGCCATTACAGCATACAACCGAGCATAATCGATACATACCCCTTTACGAGTAGCAAATGTTTCTTCAGGATTTTGTTCATGCCAGATTCCACGTTGCTCATAATTTTCGACTTTACTATAATCATAAGTCACCCGTGAACCTACCCATTCATATAACAAACGCGCTTTGCTTTCTGTGCTTGTTCCTTTGGCTACAATCGCTGCTGCCGCATCTTCAATATCAGACGGAATGCTACGATCAACGACATCATATTTGCGTTGAAAAATACCAGTTAGCTCTTTCTCCACTGCACTGGTAAACACAGGTAATGTATCAGCTACAAAAGAACCGGTTAACGGCTTAATCACAGTGGATACACTTTGCCGATACAACGCAGAACCTTCTACGTATGAAGTTACAGTTGTACTTGGATAAAGACTGACCACGATAAATAAAATCAAAATAACCATAATAGATCGAACTGCTCCGTTAAGCAGTCCTATACCTCCACCTGCTAAACGATTCAGCCATGAAGAACGCTTAGGTTCTCCACCCATAGAGCCGCGGCTCCATTTTTCCGGTAAAAGCAAGACGGCTAGCAATGAAAAAGCGATACTGGCTACTACATAACTCAAAACAAATAACACAATAAAACGTAACAACGAAAATTCAGAGATTAAATAAATCGCTGAGTAATACATTTCACGCCACCATTCCAATTGACCTTCCGGTGTCACAGAAGATACGCTTTGCGCCCAAGACTGCACATAAGGAGAAGCCCACAACGCAAAAGGAGCAGCTAACACAAGTGCTAACACGGTTAACAATGTACGTCCAGCCCATGAGAGCAATCGCCCTGCTGAACGTACTGCACCATGACGTATTCCTTGAATAATAGAGAATACTATAATGACATATATTAAAACCGATACTGGACTGCTATCGAAAAACGTGGACAATTCATTCATCGTCATACAGGTCCCCCTACATTTTGATCATGCTATTTAAGAAGGGTTACCTGATGTGCCAGCGTTCGATTTGGCTTCTTCTATAAAAGATTTCATCGTTCCCTTCACATCCCATTCACCCAAAGACACCCCGCGGAAAGTAACACTTACTGTGTTTTTGCCTGGTGTTCCTAATACTTCAAGATTGGTGGTGCGAATCGTATACGTACCATCTTGATTTTTTTCAAATTTGGCATCAGCGGCTTCTTTTTTCATCACTTCTGTTGCTTCTTGCTGTAAGGCTGAAAGGGTCTGCTCGGTTACACCGGAAACTGTATCTTTAATTTGATCCATAGAAATCCCACTATATATGAACAAAGCAACAGCAATAATAATCACGATCAACCATTTAATTACCGTTTTGACCAGATTAATCACTAGAAATAGTATAATTAAGGCAACCAGAATGATTAGCCAATTTTGTTTAAAAAACTCGCTCCACACTTGCCAATCCATAGCTTCAACCTCCAACTTTCATTTTTCATGATGAATGCATTTGTGTAATAATACATACCCTACTCTATAACCTTTGTTCATTATACAAGATGTATAGATGATATGTCAGCAAACGCTCTAGATCACTTTATTTCGTAAGCTATCTTTTGATATATTACAATAATTGGAAGGATGTGATACGATGCATATTATTGTCGAAGGCAAAAATGATCGCAGTCGCTTACGTCGCTTATTGAAAGAAGAAGTACACATAGAATGTACATTTGGAACACTCAATGCCTTAAAATTAGAAAAGCTACGCAAACAAATCGGACATGATGAAGTGTACTTATTTATGGACAATGATCCTGCTGGCAAAAAAATTCGTGGTGTATTGCGTGATACGTTTCCCGATGCTATTCATATGTACACAAGACGTGGTTATGCTGGTGTTGAAGGCACCCCTGATGAATATCTTGTTGCTCAATTAGAAAAAGCGGGCTTGGAAGAGTATATTATTTACCCCATCATATATTAAAAGAACACCACATAGAGTTGTCTCTCCTGTGGTGTTCTTTTTTTATCATTGTAGAGGTAGAAGCTTATCCTTTATGAACCGTATCGATAATCATCATAATAAAACTAATCGTCAGATAGTTAATCGAAAAAATAAACGCCGTTTTCGCCCACTTGTCATTGTCTTGTTTTCTAAATCCGGCTACTGCCATCCCGAACCACAATACAGACAACACCAGCGATACGATCATAAAAATAATACCTGTATAGTTGTACATATACATCAAAATAGGAATAGGAATTAACAAAGCAATATACGGAAGCATTTGATACTTTGTGCGTTGGATTCCTTTAACGACTGGCAAAAGAGGGTAACCTGCTGCTCGATATTCTTCTACACGGCGAATGCCGAGTGCCCAAAAGTGTGGTGGTTGCCATAAGAATAACATAGCAAATAATAACCACGCGCCTAGATCCACATGATTGGTAACTGCTACATATCCAATAACCGGTGGCATCGCTCCTGATATCCCGCCAAGTGACGTACTCCATGTAGATGAGCGTTTTAACCACAGTGTATAGATGATCACATAGACAAACATCCCAAGCACACCAAATGCCGCTGCAAGCAGACCTGAAAATAATGTTAGTACCGCTAATCCGAGTATACCTAATATGATGGCATACCAGAGTACAATATAAGGTGAGATACGACGTGTTGCTAGTACACGATCTTGTGTGCGTATCATTTTGGTATCCAGCTCACGATCAAAATAATTGTTAAACACACATGAAGAGGCCATCACCAACATCGTACCTAGCAATGTCCATAACAAATGGATGTAATCTACATTCCAACCAGAAGCGAGCCAAAATCCACCGAAGGTCGCAATCAGATTCGATCTCAAAATCCCTGGCTTGGCAAGCGTCACAAAATCTCTCCAAGTCACCGGTTGATCTGAAGGCGAAGGTTCGGTAGAGGATGTTGTGGAATCCGAAGAAGCCTGATAACTGATTTGTTTATCCACGCTGATAAGTTCCTCCCTAGCGCTTAACTCTATAAGCGCAATATCTTGTAGTACCTTTAACATCATTTTTGCAAAGCATACAATCTTTCTTTAAAATAGGGTCACATGCCCTGCCGAATACACCATAGGTACTATTCACTTTATCATACCTATTATAAAAAGTCTTTTGGATTCATCGTTGTCATATCGCCGTTTATGACAATTTATTGACAGACTGTGTCATGGTTAAAAGATTCATCTTTTTGCAATTGGTTTATCATAATCTGAACAGGCAATTATTACGTATATCATGTAAAATAGCTATAATCCATTTGCTAATGTTGCCGATATCAATAAAGTATAGAGCTTTTTTATCACATCAGAAGATGTCGCGCTTTTATTGCCAAGCGCTTATCGTAAGATATTTTGTTACACAAAAATCATTTTTTATTACATCAGAAGATGTCGCGCTTTTATTGCCAAGCGCTTATCGTAAGATATTTTGTTACACAAAAATCATTTTTTATTACATCAGAAGATGTCGCGCTTTTACTGCCAAGCGCTAAAGGAGAGAAATTGCAATGGATACTGCCACCCATTTTGCTATGGGATTTGGACTTGCTGGACTTGCTTATGTGGATCCTGTGGTCGCTTCTGATCCAAGATTGGCTATTGCTGTAATGGTAGCTACGATTGTAGGTTCACAAGCACCGGATTTTGATACGATTTTGAGATTTAAAGATAACGCAACCTATATACGCAATCACAGAGGAATGTCACACTCTCTTCCTTTTATGGCGTTATGGATATTGTTGATTGGTGTAGGTACATCGCTGTTGATTCATCCAGCCGGCATATGGCATGTGCTGTTATGGACAGCTATTGCTGTGATGGTGCATGTGTTTACCGATCTATTTAATACGTATGGGACACAAGCGGTCAGACCGTTTAGCGATAAGTGGATATCATGGAATATTATTAACATTTTTGATCCGTTTATCTTCAGTACTCATATTCTTGCTTTATTATTGTGGATTACAGGTCTAGTCGCACCTGCTCCATTATTTATTACCCTTTATGTAGTGATTGCACTCTATTATGTATGGCGTACTGTAACTCATTTTGTTCTGACGAAAAAAGTAGAAGAATTGGATATCGAAAACGGTCGTTCTCCTGAACCTGATGGACATTATGTATTGATTCCAACAATTTCACTGCGTCGTTGGCATGTTGTTCATGCTAAAAAAGATGGCAGTTATCGAATGGGATGGTACAGTCCAGATCGGTTAATCTGGGCAGACTATATTGAATCTATGGATCATCCGGCGATTGAAGCTTCTCGCAAACATCGCGATATTCGTGCATTGCTTTATTTTTCATCGTACACCGTCTCAGAAGTAGAAGAGACATCTACCGGTTATATTGTTCGTTGGGCAGATGTTCGTTATCGCCATCGTCGTCAATATCCTTTCGTAGGTGTAGTGGTGATGGATCACAATTACAATGCGATTGATTCTTATGTAGGTTGGTTAAGCCCTGACAAAATGAATGATCGCTTAGGTCTACATGTAGGCTAACTTCTATAACTAAATGATACAAATACAAAAGAACCTCTAATCTATCTAGATATACAGCAGTAATGCTGAATATGACTAGACTCTGATTAGAGGTTCTTTGTTTATTGTTTATTCATTATAGCTTCAATTTATTTACTAAATAATTGCTCTGCATCTTCCAAAGCCATTTGTTGTCCTAAAGAAGAATAATCAAGCCACTTTTGTCCATCCAATACATATACGTGTTTATTTTTAACAGCTTTAAGGTTAAGCCATAACGGATTTTTTTCCAATTCGTCAAAATTCGTTTGTGCATCATTTCCTTTGCTAATAATAACGAAGATCGCATCTGCATCAAAATCAGGCAACACTTCTTTGGAAATGACTTCATATGGCTCGTCTTTTGAAAATTGATCTAATCCATTTGCCATCTTCAGCTTCAAATCTTCAAACATAATCGGCCCTAGCGGACGCGCTGTACTCATCACACGTAATTCTTTAGGTGTCATTCGAATCGCCATTACTTTAGCGTCTGCTCCTAATTTGGTATGAATCAATGTGCTGACTTGTGTTGCTTTGGTATCGTATTGTGCAATAAATGTATCGGCTTCTTTTTCAAGCCCTACATGTGTTGATATTTCTTTAAGCTGATCTTGCCATGTTCCTTGATCCATATCGATCACAATCGTAGGTGCAATTTGCTCAAATTTAGCAATATCTTTACCGGAGTATTCTTTATCGATATAGATAACATCTGGTTGCAGAGCAAGCAATGCTTCCATATCAGGATCAGTCACAACTCCTAATTTGGTTGTTCCTTTGAGACGATCTGCTACATGTGGTAAAAAGTCTTTAACATCGCCACCGATAACAGAACCAGCCGGTTGGATACCTAATGCCAGCAAATTATTTGTAATATGGATCGACATAGAAGCAATTTTAGCTTTGGCATCATGTATGATAACCCCATTTTCTTCTTTGACCATACTGGAAGAAGATTCAGAAGCAGATGAAGACGTTGTTGAAGCTGCTGGTTGTCCACATGCTGATAACAAGATCATAATGGCTATAAAGACACTGGTTACTAAACTATTTTTGATATTCATACGGTATTTCCTCCAAGATGTGTATTCAGTCATTAATGGTTAAGGTAGTACTTTTTTTTCATTAGACTGTTTTCTTAAATAAAATGTAAATAAAA
Organism: Paenibacillus sp. KACC 21273; assembly: GCF_028736095.1. Classification (NCBI taxonomy): domain Bacteria; kingdom Bacillati; phylum Bacillota; class Bacilli; order Caryophanales; family Paenibacillaceae; genus Paenibacillus; species Paenibacillus sp. KACC 21273. The sequence goes on along the minus strand of NZ_CP117876.1, from coordinate 1,040,004 downwards.
TAAGGTCCACCAATTAATGCTACAACTACGCCTGCCGGTACAAAATTCGGTTGGAAAATGGAGCGTCCGATCGTATCAGCACTTAGCATAATAATCATTCCGATCATCGCGGCTACAGGTATCATATATTGATGGCGAGCGCCTACTAATTGTCTTGCAATATGTGGAGCAATTAAGCCGATAAATCCAATTGAACCTACCATAGACACACTGGCACAAGCTAATCCGACAGCTAATAATAGCAACACCAATCGGCTTTTCGTAGTGGAGTTACCTAGACTTGTCGTAATCTCATCTCCCAGTACAAACATATCTAGCGTTCTGGAACGTAGATATACCCAGGGAACCAAAATGATGATCCATGGAAGTAAAGACCATACATGAATCCAATCTCGCCCCCATACACTTCCAGCTAACCATGTTGCTGCAAAAGCATATGTATCTGGATCTAATTTCAAAGACAGCAACAAAGTAATTGCACTAATCCCTGCTGCCACAGCGATCCCTACAAGAATTAAACGAATAGGAAGCAATCCTCGCTGTCTGTCATACGATAACATAAAGATGATACAAGCAATCAATACACCACCGCCAAAGGTAAATAAAGGAATCAGCAAAGCGATAGAACCTTCCATCGTTCGAAAAAAGGAAACAAAAATGATCAATCCAAATCCTGCTCCAGCATTAATTCCTAATATACCCGGATCAGCAAGTGAATTACGAGATACCCCTTGTAGAACAGCTCCGGCAACCCCCAGACCCATTCCTGCTAAAATAGTAATTACTATGCGAGGTAGTCGATACTGAAACATAATAAGATTTTCAATCTTAGAACCTTGCCCTAACCATGTCCACATCACACGTAGTGGCGATAATCGGATCGAGCCTGTATTAAGACTGATCAATACGATCATCATAGCTACAACGACCATAATGATCATCATCCAGAGTGCCCGGCGTTGTTTGCGATCCTGCAACTGTTGAATATCCATCGTTATAATCCCCTTCCTTCTTTACGTGCTAAATAAAGAAAGAATGGCACCCCAACTAGCGCGACCATAGCACCAATCGCAAATTCTTGCGGTGGACTAACCATTCGTGAAGCAAAGTCAGCCCATACTAATAAAATAGCGCCTAACAATGCAGAGAACGGAATGACTACCCGGTAATCAACACCGATCCAGCGTCTGGCGATATGAGGAATAACCAATCCTACAAAACTGATTGAACCTGCAACTGCTACAGAAGCACCAGCTAATATTACCGCTGCTATCATTGCCAATACTTTTACCGATTTTGTACGAATGCCTAGATTCACAGCCGTCTCATCACCTAAAGCTAGAAAACTAATCGAACGCCCCATAGTGATACTCCAGATGATAATCACGATCACAATAGGGATCAATAAATGAAGATGTTCCCATGTCACACCTGATACACCACCTGCATACCAGAAAGCCAGATCTTGACTTAAGCCAAAATAAAGTGCAATCCCTGTACTTAATGAATGTAACATCGCTGCAATCACAGCCCCGGCAACCGTTAATTTCAAAGAATTTAGACCACCTGGAGTAAATGATGCTAACACTACAATGAGTAAGGTAGTGAGTGCTGCGCCTACAAACGATAACAACATCAGATACGAATAAGCTAATTGAGGTAAAAAGGCAAAACATAATGCTACGACAAAAGCCGCTCCAGCATTCACACCAAGTATGCCTGTGTCTGCCATAGGATTACGGGTTACCCCTTGCATCAAAGCACCGGCAACAGCAAATGCCATACCTGTAAAAACAGCCCCCAACACGCGTGGTAATCGAATATCATATACAATTTGATGTGCAGTCACTGTAGAATCGTAATGAAATACCGCATCCCAGACAGTCGCGATCGGTAATGATTTGGCTCCATAAGAAACAGCCATAAATATCGATAACACTAAAATAATCAGTGCAACAAGAAACAAGCCACTCACTTGTATACTTTTCATTTTATTCATAGTTGTATCTGTAAAAACCTCCTATACCTATCGATCATCTCTATTCAGGCGGTAACACTTTCTTATTTCAACACAATTGAGAATAATAATCAATTAGAATTTAAAAAAGCCTGTACATCGATATTTCTACCGAAAGTACAGGCTTTTACAGGTATTACTTTATCTGTCTATTCAAATATATTGAATTTCATTTCAGAATGAGACTTGACCCTTATAGTCTGCTCAGGCACAATAGAAAGTAGTTATTATTCAAGCATGTGTCCGCATGATCGGACCATATCATTCAGGAGGCTATCCATCATGAGTAAAGGTCTTTCGCTGTGGTTTGCCGTCTCTTCTATTGTATTGTTAATGTTTTGTGCAATCGCTATCTCTTATTCTGCATGGTTAGCCATATTGCTAGGTGTCGTGGCTATCGGTAATATCGGTTGGGGATTTGTAACCAAAGCCAAACGTCAACGTCAAGCAGGAACACCTACTGTCTAGCATATAGCTGTCTTTATTGTAAATTAACGTTGAGCAGGTAAAAAGCCCATCCGTTCTTTTACAGCTATCAATGTTTTCTCCGCTACGGCTTGTGCATTTTCAGCACCCTGGCGGAGAACTTGATGAACTTCTCCAGATTCACGAATATCGCGATAACGTTGTTGCAACGGTTCTAGACCTGCAACGACAACCTCTGCTAATTCTTTTTTAAATCCACCGTACATTTGTCCTTCATATTTAGCTGTTATTTCATCCAAACTAAGCCCTGAAAATTGAGAGTAAATACTCATCAAATTACTGATCTCCGGCTTGTTTTGCGGATCATACATCACTTCTCGTCCTGAATCTGTAGTAGCGCGACTTAACTTTTTGCGAATCACATCAGGTGGATCAAGTAATGCGATAAAGCTACCTACATTCGGATTACTTTTACTCATTTTTTTCGTACCATCATCCAATGACATAATACGTGCGCCTACTTTTGGAATAAACGGTTCTGGCACTGTAAAATAGTCTCCAAAACGATGATTAAATCTTCCTGCTAGATCGCGTGTTAATTCCAAATGTTGTTTCTGATCGTCACCTACAGGAACCAGATCGGCATTGTATAACAAAATATCTGCCGCCATTAATGCCGGGTATACAAATAATCCTGCACCTACCGAATCTTTACCTTCGGATTTATCTTTGAACTGAGTCATCCGTTCCAACTCGCCCATCGCTGCAAGTGTGGTCATAATCCATCCCAGTTCTGCGTGTTGAGGAACATGTGATTGTAAGAAAATATTTGCTTTTACCGGATCAAGCCCTGCTGCTAAGTATAATGCTGCTACTGATTCTGAAGCTTCGCGTAATGCTGCTGGTTCTTGAGCGACTGTAATCGCGTGCAGATCTACTACCATAAAGTAACTATTATAATCTTCTTGTAATGCAACAAAGTTTTTCATTGCACCGATATAGTTACCAATAGTTAACAAACCACTTGGTTGAATACCTGATAATACCGTTTTCATGTATTGTTCCTCCTTATTTTAGAAAACAAAAAAAGCCCACATCCTGCAAGGGACGTGTGACCGTGGTGCCACCCTTATTCATCAAAATAATACAGTCGTATATGGATATACTCTATAAGCATTATTTTAATCTTGAATGTGTTCAGATAACGGCGAACCACCGACCTACCTACTACAGACCCATCCTCATGTTATCTCAGATGTCTGGTTCAGCACAGCACTCCAGAGTCCATTCGGCAAAAGTTCTCCGCTGATTCGCATCATCCATCAGCTTTCTGAAGAAGCTCTTTTTGCGTACTACTCTCTGTCATCGTATTCTTAGATCTCATCATAATTGGCAAATGTGACATTGTCAAATCCCAATTTCGCTCAAAATCTGTTATCATGGATGTATATTTCGATGCAGAAAGAGGGAGCAGCGCCATGAAAGTAACCAAAGGAACATGGAACGGTTATGACACGTATATTTTGAAAAGTCAGCAGTTAGAAGTTACATTGCTGCCAAGACTCGGTAACAATGTAATCGGCATTCGCGACTTGCAAGAAAATCGTGAGATTTTGCGCCGCCCGGAAGAAAGTGATCTTGATTTTTATTTGCAAAAACCGTATCACTTTGGCATGCCTATGCTGATGCCACCTGGACGAATCCGTCGTGGACATTTCGAATATAGTGGAACAACGTATCAATTTGATCAAAATACAGCCAACGACAATCATATTCATGGATTGCACCGTACCCAGGCATGGCGTGTATCCGATATTGATGAGAATGATGAAGGTTGCACGATTACAACTGAATTATTAACAGCAGACGATCCGAACTGGATGCGTCAATATCCGATTCCACTTCGTTTAGAGATGACATTACAATTACAAGGTACTTCACTCATGCAACGTATGAAAATAACCAATTTGGGTGATACATCTGCTCCATTTGGATTCGGTCTACATACGTGGTTCTTATTAGATGGTGAACCACAGCGTTGGACATTAAAGATTCCAGTTAGCGACCAGTTGTTGCAAGATGCCGAACAGATTCCTACGGGCGAAGTAGCACCTTTGGATGAATGGGAAGAATTAAATACAGGTATGAATATGGCAAATCGGAACTGGGATAATTTACTTCGAATCGGTGATAAGCGACCGGTCAGTGCAGAATTAACCCGTGATGATGGTTATGGTATTCGTTATTCTGCTGATCCTGATTATTTCAAATATTGGGTACTGTATACCAAAGGCGAAAGTGATCAGTATCTATGTATTGAGCCTTATACTACATTGCCAGATGCAGCCAATTCTACACATTCGCAAGACTTCACAGGCTTAATTGATGTTGCTCCTGAACAGCCTGTTGAATTTAGTCTTCAGATTGATGTGATTGAAAAGTACACTCAACTGAAATAAAAGTAAGCTACTGCGATGAGATGAATAATTTTACAAATCTCTATCATAACCAACATAACGAAAAAACGTGCAGATTACTTATCGCTAGATAAGTATCTACACGCCTAGGTGACTCTTATCGGAGTCATCTTTTTTCGTGTTGCTATTATATTGCTATTCCTTCTTATAAAGATTCATCGAATATATAGTGACGTGCAGATTCACGTCGTACTTCTGTAGAGTTCTATAACATATATAAGGTATGAGTGCAGTAAACATGATGATCTAAATAAAGCTCGGAATATCTTGCTGTAAGCTTGCTTCGTCGATATTAGGACAACTCTGATTGTACTTCGCTGTATGTAGCTCTTGGATAGCGAATCATGTGGTTAGCCATATTGTAGTTAGATTCAATCGTAGTATCGACCGCAATCATTCCTTTACGAATAGCAAATTCGTAACTGATTTCCCCATGCGTCCAATGATTTTTGAATTTTAGCGATTCAATTGCCATTTGTCGAAACGATTTGATCTGAATACTGCTTAACCCTTCTTCTGGCCCGTTCCACTCCCCATTTCTTCCTGCGATTGGGTTGTGTTTAATACCGAATTTACCAACGGTGTTGTTACGGATCTGGATAAATACAGTACCCGAATCCAAATTGGTCAATTCATTTTCAAGCTCCTTGAACACGATGTCGAGTTGTCTCGCTAGAGAAACTAGATCGTTCTTAGGCATTTTTTCCCCTTCCTCTCTCTAAAACACTTGTTAATGTAGGACTTCTGACTCATTATAGTGCCAATTTAAAGTCTGATCAATACTATTTTTAACAATTAGGTACTTTTTACTACTATTCGACAAAAATCGATTATTATTCCTATATTTACCTACGATTTTATTCACTATTTAACGGAATAATTGGATTTTACTAGGTTGATATGATTTAAATAAAAAAAGATATTCACTGCATTCTTTTCGATCAAGAACACAACGTGAATATCTTTTTTTATTTATTTTATGCTTATTATTGATTATATCTATGCTAGTCTAGCAGATTACTTGTTGACCTGTTCAGCAGTCATATTCATAAATAATTCGACATCAGCAATACTTACATTCATCGCATTTTGCCAGAAGTCCGGTTGAGTCAGATCTACACCTAAATGTTTTTGTGCTAACTCTTCTACGCTCATACGTCCTGTGTCTTGCAATAGTGCATCATATTTCGCAGCAAAGCTTGCTCCTTCTTGCTGAGCTAGTGCATAGATCCCTGTACTGAACATATATCCAAATGTATACGGATAATTGTAGAATGGTACCCCTGTAATATAAAAATGAAGCTTGGATGCCCAGAAATGTGGATGATACGAAGACAATGTATCACAATAGGCTTCACGTTGTGCTTCTTCCATTAAGCGATTAATTTCATCTGTACTTACTGTACCATTACGACGTTGCTCGTAAAAACGTGTCTCAAATAAGAAACGTGAATGAATATTCATAAAGAATGCGATACTACGTTGAATTTTATCTTCTAACAAAGACAATTTTTCCTCTTCATTTTGAGCTTGTTTTACTAGAGAATCAGCTACGATCATTTCAGCAAATGTAGAAGCTGTCTCGGCAACATTCATCGCATATCCCTGGCTAAATGCAGGCAGATCATTCATCACATGTTGATGATATCCATGTCCTAGCTCATGCGCTAACGTCGACACATTGGATGCTGTGCCACTGTAAGTCATAAAGATACGTGTTTCTTTACTTAATGGTAAAGACGTGCAGAACCCGCCTGGACGCTTGCCAGCACGATCTTCAGCTTCGATCCAGCGTTGATTAAAAGCATGTTCTGCAAAATCAGCCATTTCAGGATTGAATTTGCGGAATTGATCAACAATAATTTTGGCAGCATCATCATAATCGACATGACTATCTACCGTACTGATTGGTGCATCTACATCATTCCAGCTTAACTGATCGACACCAAGAATTTGCGCTTTGCGTTTTAGATAATCGACAAACACCGGTTTATTTTGCACAATTACATTCCACATTGCCGATAACGTTTGGTCAGACATCCGGTTAATCGCTAGCGGTTCTTTTAACACTTGTTCCCAACCACGACGTTCATATAATTTCAAGCGGAAGCCGGCAAGATGATTAAGCGTATCGGCGCAATAATCTTCGGCATTGCCCCATGCTTCTTCCCATTTGCGGAACATCTCTTCGCGTACTTCACGATTGGTATCATTCATTTTATTAGCCGCTTGACCTGCGGATAACATCACTGTTTTGCCATCTTGTTCAAACGGAATCTGGATATGACTTACAATCGTATCATATAATTTACTCCAACCATGATAACCATCCACACCAAGATCTAACGCCAATCCTTCCAGTTCTGGAGCCATTTTCTCACGTGCTAGTGAACGATTCTCTGTCAGATAAAAAGAAATCGGTGCAATCTCAGGACGACTGACCCATTGCTGGAAGACATCATCTGCTGTTGCAGCTAGTAAGCTATGAAAACGGACAAATACGCCTTGCAGATTAGCGGACATCGTAGAGATTGATGATCCAAGACGATTTGCTTCTTTATCTGTTTGATCTTGAGCTGTTAGACAACCGACAAAAGAAGAGGCTTCACGTAGACGAATACGTGTAGCTTGTAGTTGATCTAACAATCCATCATATTGTTCAGTCTCTGTAACATTTTGAGGTGCTGTCATCGACTCTAATTGCTGATATAATGCTTGAATATCTTGAGATAATGTTTGCAAAAAAGTCTGCAATTGTTCTGAACTGGAACCTCCAGCAAAAATCGTTTCTAAATTCCATGTAGGTTGAATAGGATGGTTCATCATAGCACACCTTTCTGTATCTGCCTGTAAATAGACATATGTTGGAATGATTGATCATTTTGCTTGTAGCTACAAGTATGCCGATTATTGGCTACAATTTCAAATCTATGTATAAATCATAACAAATATAATGCTTGATTTACTGTACCATCGTCAAGTGGGTATAAGTATAGTATACTCTAAATCATCATATTCCAAGATAGGAGGGAAGCTTTATGCAACCACTACAGATCTCAGCAGATACCGCAGTCAAATTGGCGGAGAAGCTGAATGTACCTTTAGAACAACTGATGCATATGCCCAAGCATATCCTGCTTCAAAAAATTGCTGAACTGGCAAAAGAAGACGAAAAAGGCGGCAACGAATAATTATGATTCCTTTTAATCAGACCTGGCCTTACGACATTATTATGAATGATATTTATGTTCATGAATGTCCATTTTGTCAGGCAGAAAATATAATTTTACCACTCAAACCGAAAGAGTTAATTTCGATCCATGAAGGCAAAAAAAAATTACTGGTGTTCCCTTGTTGCAGTAATCGAATCACTTTGTTAGATACCGATTCAGATTATTTGTTAGCAGATACAGTCCTTCGTCACTAATATTCAAATGTATATGTATAGATATTGTAATAATAGCGGACAACTCTAAAGATCATTAGAGTGCCCGCTATTTGTTATTTATGATTCTTTCATTTCCTCTGGCAAATCCATGTTTTTGGATAACATTTGTTCTCGCAATAAAGCCCATTGTTCACGCGAAGCTCGAATCATCGCTGAGTCTGTAATCCGTTTATCATGAATAACACGTGAAAACCATTTAACTGCTTCGTTAAATTCACCCAGTCGGCGGTGTAATTCACCGATCAGATATAATAACTTGGCATCCCCACCACTAACACTTTCAATCTGATACACTTTAATATAAGAATCCAGACAATAGCGTAAAAAGCGAAGTTCTTGCTCTGTTTCACCACCATAGCGATGAATCCAGGCAATATGTTGAAGAAAGCTTGCTATAATGCGTTCTCGATCCCCGATGGCTTGTGCACACATTAATGCGAATTTGTAAGATTCTAACGCTTGCTCTCTAGTACGATGTCCACCCATATCACGCTTGATCAATCGACTGCCGATCTGCTCCATATACAGTTCACGCTGACGATCTGTTAATGTGGCTTGTGAATTTTCAGTAGAAGCAAATCCACAATGCGGGCACATCCGTACAACATAAAAATCAGGATTTTCATGCTGATAATAAGCACAAAAGTCAGAATCACGTCTGGAAGCTCTTTTCATACTTGGACGAACACGACTTGTTTTGAATTCTTCATCACACTGTGGACAGGTGATTTTTATCGTATATAACGGCTCTAACTCTGTTGTCCCCTCCATCTAACCCACTTCCCCCAAATCAAATTAATGCGTATTTACAAAATGATGAGCCGGTCCTGATAAACGATCTACCACAAATACACGTAATTCGTCTTCAATATTTAGCTCCTTCAAAGCTTCATTCATACAGGCTAACCAGGCATCTGCTTTTTCATCGGTAATCGGAAACGCCATATGACGCGCTCTCATCATCGGATGACCATAAGCTTCAGAGAAAAGCGCCGGCCCTCCGAAAAATTGAGAAAGAAACATATATTGTTTCTCCATCACAGGATTGATATCTTCAGGAAAAAGCGGACCAATTAAAGGATCACGCTGTACTTTAGGATAAAAAGCTTCGACCAAGCGCTTGATTCCATCTGCTTCGCCTAGCAATACATACAAAGATTGATCAAATTTCACTATCGCTCGCCAACTTTCTTTCTATACGTCATGTGTCAAATTATATCATAAAAAAGACGCCAAAGATTTCTTTAGCGTCTTTAATCAATGTATAATATATGAAAAAAATATAATGTAAAATACAAGTGCGGTCTAGGTCAATACATGCTTCGATCTTCTTCACCAGATTGAACAAAAGAAGCACGAATGACGTACACGAATAGACATACGAGAATACCGGCAAGAATGCTTGTAGTCATGTTCATCACTCCATTCTAAGTGTGTACTAACAATCATTGACAATTCCGACGACCATTTATACCTTTATTTTATCATACCTTTTTGCAGAATATAACCCTTTTTGCAAACGCTTTCTTTAACAATTAGATTACAAACTCTTTACAGAAGCCTACATTATGTCGGTTATGTATCAGTCATATGACTAAACCCTATTTATTTTAAAATAGATTTACAGTTAAACATTGTGTTCCGCTCAAGAATTGATTATCATCGAAGGTGAGTATATTTACAAAGGATTTAACGATAAAGGACAAAGGAGCTTTCCAAACTTGAGATACTATGTGCTTGATCGTGGAGATCAATTATCTATCGAACTGAGCGAGCAATTCCATAAGCTTGCTGCCGAACGCGGATTTCAGCTAGATGCTGAATCACCAGAGATCGTCGTATCTATTGGTGGAGACGGAACTATGCTTCATGCGTTTCACACATTTATCGATCATATCCCAGATTTAGCATTTGTCGGTATTCATACCGGACATTTAGGATTTTATGCTGACTGGAAAGCAGATGAATTGGCTGATTTAGTTAATTTTATGGCGGGTGAGTCATCAACATCAGATCGTCATCCCAAAATTGTCAAATATCCATTAATTGAATTGGATATTCAGACCAAGAGCGGAACAACTCATCATACCGTACTTAACGAATTTACACTCAAAGGGGTAGACGGAACGACAGTTGTCGCTCAAGTCGATATCAACGATGAGATTTTTGAAATGTTCCGTGGTGATGGTATCTGTGTATCTACGCCTTCGGGGAGTACTGCGTATAACAAAGCACTTGGTGGCGCTATGGTACATCCAACGATTGAAGCTCTTCAGATCGCTGAGATTGCTTCGATCAACAACCGAATTTATCGTACACTCGGTTCTTCGTTAATGTTACCCAAGCATCATCATTGTGATATTCATTCACGCAAACCACAAAAGCTACAATTGACAATGGATCATTTAAATATGTCATTTGATGATCTGATTTCTATTCGTTGTCAGGTTTCCAAAAAGCAAGTAAGCTTTGCACGTTATCGTCCTTATCCATTTTGGAATCGTGTACGTCAATCATTTCTAGGATAAATAAGAACGGTAATACCATATGACTTTAGCTGTATCTAAAAAAAGCTTCCAAACGCCACTGTGATTGTGGAGTTGGAAGCTTTTTGTGTTGAACGAGAAAATTAAGATTTGGAACTTTCTTCGCTTGGTTTTACGTCTGCCTCGACTTCTGTATGACTTTCTACAGATGGAGGTTGTACAGGCTCTGTAGAAGGCTCTACAGGCTTTTCTGTAACAGGTACTTCTACTGTTTCAACAACAGGTGCTACCGGAGTTGCAGGCACGACTGGAGCAGATGCAGGCACAGCTTTGGAAGCTGCTTTATCCTGCTTGTCTTTTTTGGAATGATTTCCTTGTCCTCTAGACGATTTCTCGGATTTCTCAGACTTTTCTGCTTTTTCTCCATTAGCTGGCTTCGGTGGCTCTGCAACTTCTTTTGTTTTTTGCAATACAAAATAAGCACAACCAAAGTTACAGTATTCATTAATATATTCAGTCAAGCTGGATAAAGAAGTATCTTTACCTGCTTTGGGATGTCCATCACGATAAAATCCTTTGAGACGCAATTGATTATAACCCCAGTCTCCTAGAATATAATCATACCGATCCAATACTTCACTATATCGTTCACGGAATATTTCTGCATTCCAACCATCACGATGCTCTTTAATAATTTCGTATGTTTTACCGCCGATTTGAATCAAGGTTCTCCCGCCTTTCAGCATTTAGACCGTCGAGGTTTCCTTCGACTTCGATGCGGATTGAACCTGTTCATGCGCATGATAGGAACTACGGACAAGCGGACCAGACTCAACATGACTGAATCCACGCTTTAATCCTTCTTCTTTTAAAATTGCAAATTCATCAGGAGTATAATATTTAGCCACATCCAAATGTTTTGGTGAAGGCTGCAAATATTGTCCAATCGTCATAATATCGCAATCCATGGCACGAAGGTCATCCATTGTTTTTAAAATTTCATCCCATTCCTCACCTACACCTAGCATAATACTAGATTTGGTTGGAATCGAAGGTTGTAGTGTTTTGGAGTTACGTAACAATTCCATAGAACGAGGATATTTAGCTCTTGCACGAACACGATCAGACATCCGTTCCACTGTTTCAATATTATGATTTAGAATATCCGGTTTAGCATCCATAACAATTTTTAGTGAATCAATATCTCCCATAAAGTCAGGGATCAATACTTCCACACTACAAAGTGGTAAACGCTTGCGAACTGCACGAATCGTTTCCGCAAAAATATGTGCTCCGCCATCTTTCAGATCATCACGGGCTACACTTGTAATTACACAATGTTGAAGCCCCATATTTTCAGCCGCTTCCGCAACCCTTTCTGGCTCTTGCAAATCAAGCTCCGTAGGCATCCCCGTATTGACTGCACAAAAACGACAAGCACGTGTACAAATATCTCCCAAAATCATAAAAGTAGCTGTACGATTCGCCCAGCACTCATAAATGTTAGGACAGCGTGCTTCCTCGCAGACGGTATGAAGAGTTTTGGAACGCATCATACTTTTAATTTCCTGATAGTTACTGTCATTGGTCATCTTGATTTTGATCCATTCAGGTTTCGGTTGTTTGGCTTTAGTGGACAAGATAGTTGACCTTCCTTCCTCGGGTGTAATTGGCTTTCAGGATGTTACAATCTTTTGGGATTTATTATAGCACGAATTAATGCATACCGAAATATTAGGCTTTCCTACTATACTTTATTCGTTTACACTAAATACTATTGCAAGGATGTACAGCCATCTATTTGTCTGAACATCCATTAGCTAAAATGTAAATACAGTCGCATATACTATGCGGTGATAGAAGAAAGGAATGAGAACATTAATGAACAAAGCTTCATCCAATCAACCTTTAACAGCATCTTCCTTAACCCGTTCCAAACGGTTATGGATTGCTTTGATTTTAGGTTCTTTATCTGCGTTTGCTCCATTATCGATTGATATGTACTTACCTGCTTTGCCTACGCTAGCCGAACATTTGAATACCAATGCTTCGCTGGCGCAACTCAGTCTAACTGCTTGCCTGCTCGGTCTAGCATTCGGACAATTACTTGTTGGGCCACTAAGCGATGTAAAAGGTAGACGTGCTCCGCTGATCATCTCATTGATCTTGTATACCGTAGCATCGCTGTGTTGTGCGTTAACACAAAGTATCGGTCTACTGATTGTACTACGCTTTATACAAGGCGTGACAGGAGCTGCTGGGATTGTAATCTCGCGTGCTGTAGTACGTGATCTGTACTCAGGACATGAACTCACCAAGTTTTTCTCGCTTCTGATGCTTATTAACGGTGTAGCTCCAATCGCTGCTCCAATTATCGGGGGCGCATTGCTCAAATTTGTACCGTGGCAAGGTATTTTTATTGTTTTAGCGGTTATCGGGGCAGTGATGTTATTTATGGTGTTGTTTGGTTTACCGGAGACATTACCCAATGAACGCAAAGCTTCTGGTGGACTAAGCTCCACACTACGTACATTTGGACGATTGATTCAAGATCGTCATTTTATCGGCTTCGCCTTATCACAAGCTTTTATTACCGCCGCAATGTTTGCTTATATTGCAGGTTCTCCTTTTGTGGTGCAGAAGATATTCGGTGTATCTGCACAAGGATTTAGTTTGTTTTTTGCTATGAATGGATTAGGCATTGTCATTTTCGCTCAATTAGCAGGTCGTCTATCTGGTAAATATGGCGAATTGGTTATTTTGAAAATCAGTCTAGGGATCGCTTTTACAGCTGCTTTATTGTTATTGATTATTGCGCTGGCTGGTGGTGGACTGTTCCCTATTGCTGCGATGTTATTCTTTGTTGTGTCTTGTGTAGGCTCTGTAGGAGCTACATCGACTTCACTCGCTATGCAAAGTCAGGGCAACGCCGCAGGAAGCGCTTCTGCGCTGTTAGGGCTGCTTCCACTTCTATTAGGTGGAGCGGCTTCTCCATTAGTGGGACTCGGTAGTGGGCTGACTGCTGTGCCGATGAGTGTGGTTATTTTGGTGGCCGAAGTGCTCGCTGTACTGTGCTTTATCAGTTTGGTGAAAAGACCTGCAAAAGTATAAATATTTTCGTTTTTTGCAAGACTGCTATTGTATAAAGTTTATATTATGCTTTACGACATACTAATATGGTAGCTACGACAAAAAAGGAACTTCTCTTTTTAGATGAAGTTCCTTTTTGTTATATTTAATCTTTATATTAGATCATTAAGATATCCGCTGACGCATCGCTTCAAATAACAGTATCGTCGATGCCATCGCCGCATTTAGCGATTCTGCTTGTCCTTGCATCGGAATCAAAATATGCTGATCTACTAACTGCGATACTTCTGCTGAAATGCCTTTGCCTTCATTGCCGATCACGATCCAAGCTCCTGCTGTAAAATTAAATTCATAACAAGATTGACTGGCTTGTAACGATGTACTGAGCACGAGATGCCCTTTTTGCTTCGCAACAGGTAACAGTTCACTAAGATCACTTTCAATCACAGGCAAATGAAACAAGGAACCCATTGTCGAACGAATTGTTTTGGGATTATACAGATCAGCGCAACCTTTACCAAGTACAATACCGGTTGCCCCTGCCGCATCGCTACTACGAATAATCGTGCCCACATTTCCCGGATCTTGTACATTATCCAGTACCATCACTAGACTATGCTCTATCTCAAGCAAGCGATCTGTGAGCGCATTACGTTTGTATACAATAGCAAAAACAGGCTGTGGCGTTTTGGTATCTGTACATTTGGCAAGTATAGCTTCAGATACCGCAATATACTGAGCTCCACCAGAATAATGAGCGATATCTTCGCGCAACTCAGCAGGAATGCCTTTCTCTGTATCATAGACGATACAATCGATATCCCAATCACTGCGAAGAACTTCGCTCACTAAATGAATACCTTCTACAATAAATTTACCCTGCTTATCCCGATGCTTTTTCTCAAGCAATTGCGCCCATTCCTTGACTTTAGCATTCTGGGTCGATAGAATTTCGGTCATTCTTCCAGACCTAATTCCATTTTGAGCAGATCATTTTTTTGACCAACAATAACCAGAATATCATCCGGTTTGAGACGCTCATCCGGTGAAGGCGCAATATTCATCTGGTTGCCACGTTTGATCGCCATTACATTACAGCTATATCTGACACGAATATTGAGTTCTTTTAGATTCGAACCGATCATCGGCTCAGACGCTTTCATTTCCACTATGCTGTAATCTTCTGAAATTTCGATATAATCCAGCACATTCGGTGATGTCAAATGATGCGCTACCCGCACACCCATATCACGTTCCGGGAAAATGACTTTGTCTGCACCGATCCGAGTTAATACTTTACCATGCAGTTCATTTTGTGCTTTCACCAGAATCGTTGGAATATCCATTTCTTTAAGAATCAGTGTTGTTAAGATACTGGATTGAATATCTTCTCCAATCGCAACAACGACTACATCAAAGTTACGTAATCCCAATGAGCGCAAAGCTTCTTCATCGGTAGAATCAGCTGTTACGGCTTGAGTTACGATTTTGGATACTTCTTGTATACGGTGTTCATCTGAATCGATAGCCAATACGTCAAAGCCCATTTCACTCAATGTTTTGGCAATGCTAGAACCAAAGCGTCCGATACCAATAATGGCATACTGCTTTCTAGGCATATTGTAACCTCCAAGCTTTTCATAAGCATATGCTATATTTCTGATTAAGGAGCCATTTCCAAAAACTGAGCATCTGGATTTTTGTCGATTGCTGTACGCATCGCATACTCATTTTCAAATAGGACAACATGATTGCCTTTTTTATCTTTAACCAGTGTAGAGTTGATACGGAATTTGGAAGCATCTACTTTATCTGTAATAATCCAGCGTGCAAATTGGAAAGGCATCCGTTGCAATTGTACATCTACACCATACTCATTTTTCATCCGATATTCAAATACTTCAAATTGCAGTTGTCCTACTACACCTAGAATCGTTTCATCAAAGCTAACAGTATTAAATACTTGAATCGTACCTTCTTCTGTTAACTGATCGATTCCTTTTTGGTACTGTTTGTGCTTGAGTGCATTTTTTACAGTCACTTTAGCAAAAATCTCAGGCGAGAACGTAGGCAATTCATCGAAAATAATATCAGAACCCTGACTTAACGAATCTCCTATACGGAAAATACCTGGATCGAACAAACCTACAATATCGCCAGGATAAGCCGTTTGGACAATATCACGATCCTGTGCCAAAAATTGTTGTGGTTGTGCTAGTTTGATCTCTTTACCTACACGTACATGACGAACACTCATACCACGTTCGAACTTACCGGATACTACACGTAAAAAGGCAATCCGGTCACGGTGAGCTGGATTCATATTCGCTTGAATTTTAAATACATATCCGCTGAACTTATCGTTCATTGGATCGATCATACCTGCTGTACTACGGCGTGGTTCTGGTTTGGGTGCAAGCTCCAAGAAATTTTCTAAGAATGTCTGCACACCAAAGTTATTAACTGCACTACCGAAAAAGATAGGCGTTAATTCACCACGTAATACTTTATCATAATCAAAAGGATCACCTGCTACATCCAACAATTCAATATCTTGGCAAAGCTGATCATACAAAAACTCGCCAGCCATTTCTTTAATAATTGGATCGCGATAATCTTCTACTTTTTGCACTTCAATTGTAGAATGGTCTTTCCCATTAAACAATTCAACCCGTGTTTTCATCCGATCATAGACACCAGACAGCTCGCGTCCCATACCGATCGGCCAGTTCATAGGTACAGAACGAATACCTAGTACTTGCTCTAATTCTTCCATCAATTCAAAAGGACTTTGTCCTTCGCGGTCTAATTTGTTAATAAAAGTAAAGATTGGAATACCACGTTGAGCACATACTTTAAATAGTTTGATCGTCTGTGCTTCTACACCTTTAGCAACGTCAATCAACATCACTGCTGCATCTGCCGCAGTTAACGTACGATACGTATCTTCACTAAAATCTTGGTGACCCGGTGTATCCAGTATATTAATACGATGTCCATTATAATCGAATTGCATCACTGAAGAAGTAACCGAGATACCCCGTTGCTTCTCAATCGCCATCCAGTCACTGGTCGCATGTTTATTTGCTTTACGAGCTTTAACCGAACCCGCTTCACGGATAGCGCCCCCGAATAGCAATAATTTTTCTGTTAATGTTGTTTTCCCGGCATCCGGGTGAGATATAATGGCAAACGTTCTGCGTTTGTCGACTTCATTTTGCAAAGCTTGATCTATCGTTTTACTCATTTCCACGTTCCCTTCTCCTCTTGGTTCATCCCTCTATTATAACACATTTACGACACAAAATAAGAGAAGAAATCGCGGACGCTTCCTATTTGTCGCTACGTCGGAACGATTCTACATAGCTCACGATTTCCGCATCTTCTTTACTCAACAAAAGGATCAGACTTGTCTTGAGTTCGTCCAACCTGCGTATCTCTGCGTCAATCTCTTCAAGTTGAGTACACACTGCTTCTTTTAACGTGTCAATTCCTGTTGCACGACCAAGTACCCGAAGGATATCCCCGATGTTTATCTTTTATCTTTTATCTTTTATCTTTTATCTTTTATCTTTTATCTTTTATCAAAGTCTCTCTTTCTAACATACTTCAAAACAAAAAAGCCGCTTCCTCACTGCCGAATAGCAGTAAAGGAAACGACTTACTTACACATATAGCAAAACTAGATAAACATCAGCGTTAATTGCTACTTCCCATTTGCCAAATCACATCATCTTCATCTTGACCATTCACAGGCCACCAATGATATCCATCTTGCTGAAGCAATAGATGAGTTGCATCGGGTCCCCAAGAACCAGCAGGATATGGTTTTACATCTGTAGGGTTCTGTGCCCATGCATCCGCAATATGATCGATAAAGCTCCAAGCCGCAGATACTTCATCCCAACGGGTAAAGTATGTCGAATCTCCTTGGGCTGCATCTTCGATCAAGCTTTCATACGCTTCTGGCGAGTTGATTCCGATCATACAACTTTGACAGAAATCCATCGCAAGTGGTTGAATTTCAGAATCAGAACCTGGTTTTTTAGCATTGATTTTGATATAAATACCTTCCATTGGATTGACACGAATAACCAATAGATTCGGCTCTAGATTATGACGCTGTCCAAGATATACATTTGTTGGTGTCCGCTTGAATTCAACAATAATCTCCGTTGTTTTCACAGGTAGACGTTTACCAGTACGAATATAGAAAGGTACACCTGACCAGCGGAAATTATCTACAAATAATCGTGCTGCAAAATACGTTTCTGTATTAGAAGCAGGATCTACTTTGTCTTCTTCACGATATCCAGGTAATGTTTTACCTTTAGATTCACCTGCTGTATATTGACCACGTACTACATTTTGATCCACTTCTTCTGGTGTCATATATGCCCGAAGAGAGCGAAGCACTTTTACCTTTTCATCATGAATATCTTCAGGTAATAGACGACTTGGCGGTTCCATCGCGATCATCGCTAACATTTGCAACATATGGTTCTGTCCCATATCACGCAATGCACCGGAATGATCATAATATCCACCACGTTCTTCGACTCCGACCGTTTCACTAAGCGTAATCTGAATATTTGAAATATGCTGATTGTTCCACAATGGTTCAAAGAAAGCATTCGCAAATCGAATCACTTCGATATTTTGCACCATTTCTTTACCTAAATAGTGGTCAATCCGATAAATTTCATCTTCTTCAAACACTTCATTGATCTCTGCATTAAGTTTGCGTGCAGATTCCAGATCATATCCGAAAGGCTTCTCAATCACCAGACGATTCCAGCCTGTACCATCCATCATGCCACCTGCACGAAGGTTAAGCGATACACTGCCAAATAGTTCAGGTGCAAGTGCTAAGAAAAAGAATCGGTTGCCTGGGATACCGTACTTATTCTCAATCACTTCTGTTTGTTCTCTTAACTCTTGGAAACCGGCGACATTGTTAATATCTAACGATTTATATTCAAAATGTTCTGCAAATCGAGTCCAATCTTCTTCGGCTCCGATCTTGTAGCGACAAAACTCTATGATAGACTGATGGAGATCTTCCCGAAATTCTTCATTGGTACGCGGTCGACGCGCTACACCAATGACTGCAAAATCCTCTGCAAGTTTACCTTCACGATACAAACTATAAATAGCAGGAAACAATTTACGTCTTGCCAAATCCCCGGTTGCTCCAAAAATGAAAAATACCGCACTTGGTGTCTGCAATGTCTCAAGATTTTGTTTTCCAGTCATAGCTCCTCAACTTTCTATGTAAAATCTGTAATGTGGTAAACGTATTCTACCATAATTACCCTATCTATCGCTATCTGACCACTATAAGAAGTACTTATATCTTTTGCAAATAAATTTGATATCTGTACGCAAATAGTGTATCACTCGGCTAATCCGTTTTTATACGCATAAATTGCAGCCTGTGTACGATCTTCTACACCTAACTTGGCTAGCAAATTTGTTACATGGAATTTGACCGTTTTGATACCGATAATTAATTCATCTGCAATATCTTGATTGGATTTACCTTGTGCTAGTAAGCGAAGGACATCCATTTCACGATCTGTTAATTCTTCATGAAGTGCACGTTCAAGTGGCTCACGAAAGCGACTCATCATTTTAGAAGCCACTTGTGATTCCAGCACTGATTGTCCTCTAGCAGCAGCTCGAATAGCATCTGCTATTTCACTAGCACGGGATGTTTTAAGCAAATAACTAAAAGCACCTGCTTCGATCACAGGATACATTTTTTCATCATCCAAATAACTTGTCAGTACAATCACTTTACAATCAGAATTGATCTGCAATACACGTCTTGTTGTTTCGATACCGTCCATACCTTCCATCACAAGATCCATTAGAATGACATCCGGTTTGTATTCTTGCGCAAGACGAATACCTTCTTCTCCGTTACTTGCTTCACCCACCACTTCAATACCATCTTCTGTGTCTAGTACAGCCGCAAGTCCAATACGAACCATCTCATGATCGTCGACTAATAATACTTTGATCAATTGCTCATCGTTTTCCATTGTATTATCCCCACCTGCTTTCTTCCGTATTTAAAGTCACAATCGGAATCACAATCTCTATACGTGTTCCTTTTCCAGGAGCAGTTATGTATTGAATAGTGCCTCCGAGTTCATTTGTTCGTTCCTTCATTGTAGATAAGCCGTAAGAAGCTTGTTTGGTTTCGTTTAATTCAAATCCGATTCCATCATCTTTCAAAGTTACCCGTACAGAATCTACCTTTTGCACGATCCGAATCTCCATCCGCTCGGCTTTGGCATGACGTAGTGTATTTGATAAAGACTCCTGTACAATACGGAAAATATGATTTTCTACTCCTTTTAACAACCGCAGATCATCATCCATATCCAAAGTAATTTCCATCGGGATTTTGGCTTGCAATTCGCGAATTAATTCCCGTAACCCCTGAGACAGACGCTTCCCTTCTAGATATACAGGGCGAAGATGCAATAGTAGCGCTCTCATTTCCGATTGTGCAACAGATGACATTTCTTCTATTAATTCAACCTGACGCTTAGCACGGGCTGGATTACTATCAAAAGTACGTCCTATCGCTGTCGCTGTCATCGAAATCGCAAACAACTGCTGAGAGACTGCATCATGCAATTCTCGCGCTAAACGCTGACGTTCTTCGATAATAGCTGTAATTCTAGCCTGTTCTGCCAATTGTGCATTGTTAGTAGATAAACGTTGCAGACTACTAATCTGATCTTCCCACTTTTTACCGATGCGATCAATTTGCTCACCCAGTCGTGACCATTCATCATTTCCCCATTGAGGAGCCGCTTGCGACCAATTGCCTTTTTCCCACATCAATAACGTATCCCGTAATTTATCCAGACGCATTTTGAGCCTAAGCGCATGATATAAACCATATAATGCACCTACAACAATAACCGGTACCAATAACGCTGCACCAGTCTGTAATAAAGAAGGCCAGGATAAATCTATTTTCAAATGACCAGAGGTATATAGTACATAAATAATAATAACCAGTAATAAGAAGGACAGTAAAACCCCTTCACTCATACTGCGGACAATCAAGTCAGCAGGTTTTCTTTTTTTCACGTATCAAGTCCTCCTGCTTTTCTGACTTTTTAAAAATTTAGTACCTTTTATCCATTCATTAGCTTGATAGAAATAGCCTACTGCTACTGCTGTAAAAGTCTACTTTTGCATAAACAGATTACGAGGATAATCGAATATTTAAATCTCCTGCAATATACGAAATAACCAACTTCACTTTTTGTTTACTGGTAGCATAATTAGCTGATTTCCATTGCAATCGATTCTGCACTCCTTGTTGCCGTTCTGCTATAGGATATCCATTCGATTCACAGCCAATCTGACCAAACAATAAATAAGCTTCAATTTCTACACCATAATCTTCTGGTATCGAAAAGTCCAGATCTCCTAATATTCCTTGAAAATAAAGAACAGTCTCCGATTCATCAGGCATAGCCAGCGACAGATCACAATCAATATCTCCGATAGCATGCCATGAACTAGAACTTTGCATCATCCACGGTTCACGATCATAACGCATATTTGTGATAAATCCTTGTTTCAAACGATATGGTTGTCCCCGATGGACTTTATTAGCATGTACATAAAACCATCCTAGCGATATCAAAGTAACCCCGACCACAATCATCAAATGATCTAACAACAATAACCCTAATCCTATTCCGCCGAAAATATACCCTTGTCTCATCGCTCCACTACGTAAACGCATAATTCCAATTAGCAACAAAAGAAGTGCGGCAACCGTAAAAAAGCCAAATGATACACCCAAAAGCACCTGCAAGCCAATCGCAATTAATAACACTGCAAATATTTTTCTTTTTCTTCCCATAACCGCACCTCCTTTACTGCTAATAATAGAAAAGCCATACCCGCATGATGACACATACGCTGTATGGCTTCGCCTGTTCTAGCATATCATATTGTCATTTTAATAACTATGATTTACATCTATGAATAGCTATATAACATCTATGAGCACTTAGTCTGCTCAAAAGAACAAATTAATATTGTGTATCTTCTTTAGAAAGAGATGGACCTTCAGATGGATTAGATTCAATCGTTTTAGGTGCTAATTTACTTTTCAGCAAATTCAATTGCTCATCCACTCTAAGTTGTTTTTCTGCATCTTCTGCACTCACATACGGGCTTGATCCATAACCAGAACGGTAAGGAGCACGCATTACATCTGCTTCTGCTTCCATTTGCATGATTTTCTCTTCCATGCGGTTAAATCCAAGCGAAGCGCCGCCTTTATCAATTGAATTTACAGAACTTACTTGAGCCATTTGTTTTTTCGCTTTTGCCATTTGAGCACGAGAAACCAATTCATTACGTTTGTTACGCATTTTGTAGAACTCGTCTTTCATTTCATGCAATTGGTTCATCATATCTGTCACTTGCTCTTTAGCTTGGCTGTGCATTTCAGAATACTCAGTGAATTTTTGATCAAAATACAACTTTTCTTCTAGCAATTTACGAGCCACTTCTTCTTGACCATTTTTAAGTGCAGCGGTTGCTTGGCTTTCACGTTGCATACCTACACGTGCAGCTTCATCAAAACGTTGTTTCATACGACGTTCATTTGCCATTTGTTTAGCTACAGTAACCTCTGCTTGATGAATTTCTGCTTCCATATCACGCAGATATTGATTTAACATTACAATTGGATCTTCTACCTTATCTAGTAAATCATTCACCGATGCCTTAGTCATATCTTTCAATCTTTTAAAAACTCCCATATTATAAATCTCCCTTCTCATATTGAGCGACTTTTTTTCTTAATTGTTCTACTTCTTTACGTAAAGCTTTATTTTCAATACCTTCCATCATCGAATCAAGATCACCATTTGATTTGGATGTCTGATCTGGAGCTTGTTGTGGAGGGCGGTTTTTCCCAAAATAACGAGAATTGCTTTTTTGTGGAGCATCATACGTATTAGGTTCATACGCATTTTGTGAAGTACCCCAGTATCCGCCATAACTTTGACGCGGACCATAACGATCTTCTTGATATTCTTCATGAAAAGGACTTTGTTCAAAAGGACGATATACTGGCGGTTGTTTAGGTACAATCAGTGCTGCAATAATATAGATCAACACTGTCGTTGTTCCGGTAAAAGGAATACTTAATATTAACAGAACCCGCAACAACGTAGGATTAATCTGAAAATATTCAGCTAGACCGCCACTAAGTCCCGTCAAAATCCGATCATGATTTGAACGATATAACTTCGGACGCATATTACTCCTCCTTACGATCTGCATCAAGCTTACGTCTTAACCGTTCCAATTCCTCATCTAACGACACACCATTCGTTGTGCCTGAACCAGAAGAATAAGAATCACCATTTCGCAAATCCCGTAATGCTTTGGCTTCAATCTCCCAATCAGAAATGCGATCTTCTAATCGTCCAAATGCTTGTGGTGTGCTTTGTACCGCATTACCAAAACGACGATTCATCTGTTGTTGCAAACGAAGAGTCTCCATACGAGCATAATAATACTCACGTTTGCTATAGACTGCTTGGTACTCTGATTTTAATGTATTTAATTGAGCCTGTACTTCTCGCAAAGCTTCTGTATTTTGATCCAACAATTCAGAATACTGATTTTCTTTTTCTTCATACATCACTTTTTCTTGCAAAGCCATACGAGCCAAATCTTCTTCTTCAGCCTGTAGAGCTAACATCGCTTGTTCTTCGCGCTTTTGACGCATCGCAGATGCCTGATCTACATGTTGTTTTAACTGACGTGTATGTTGAGTCACATGATGCTGCAATTGTTCAGCTTCTGTAATAGCACGTCGTGTATCTAAAAGAAATTGATCAATCATTCTCACAGGATCTTGACTCTGTTCTAATCTTTCATTTAAAGTAGCCACCGTAATATCACGTACACGTTTAAAAACGTTCATGAATAATTGCTCCCTCCCTTGCTTGATCACAAGTGATCTTTTTTGATATTCATCTATATCGTATTGCATCATATCGAACAAGTATGAATAACAGATGAAATCAACTATTACTAATATTTTACTACTTTTTTCAAAAATAACTTACAATATTTCGTAATAACATCTTATTATCTTTATATCGTACAATATAAATCGCTTTATTAGAATGTTACCCATTCACAGCCTGTACATCAACAATAAGAAGTGATTTACATAAAGAATATGATCTGTTTAGAACATTCTATTCTGTTCTTGTTGATGATGACGATTTTTTAGTAATGAATAACCCCACCATATTAATGCGATTCCAATAGCAGGCCCGATAATCCAAGACAATTTAGCAAATAGGATACACGCACCTATAACGGATAATGCAATTCCTAAAAATCGATGTCCGCTTTGTAAAGCATAATATCCAAGTACAAGTAATGCGACTGGGAATAATAGTCCTATCAGATAACTGAGTAGACTATGTACTTCGGGTAAAAATTTGCCAAAAACCATCAACACACCGATGAAAATTAATGCAAAAGCAGCTATACTTTTACGATTTATGCGCAAATGTTCCACCTCCTTTACCTCGTTATTGGTATTCATCATTTTCGGTATACACTTCTTAGATGTTGATCTTTAGCCAGATAACAATACTTTAAGATTGTAAAGCAAGTACCTTTTTACTTTCCTATCTGGTTGTAGCAAATGTTGTCTTTGCCTTATATACACATTGTAAAGTAGAATTGTATTCTGCAAAATGGACTACAGGTGGTTTTTTATCCTAGACCTTAGACGGGGAGCCCTTGTGAATTATCCGATTAACTTATATATATTCAATTTAAGTACATACTACATACTACATACTACATACTACATACTACATACTACATACTACATACTACATACTACATACTACATACTACATACTACATACTACATACTACATACTACATACTACATACTACATACTACATACTACATACTACATACTACATACTACATACTGAACAAGTATGCTGTGTGATTCTAAAAAAGCAAATAAAAAAAGCACTAGATCATTTGATCTAGTGCTTTTCATGTGTATGCCGGTGAAGGGACTCGAACCCCCACGGTTTCCCTCACGATTTTGAGTCGCGCGCGTCTGCCAATTCCGCCACACCGGCTAAGTAAAAATAATGCTATTTTTTTGGTACTTCCATTTAAAACATAAGAGCTAAAATGGCGCGCCCTAAGAGATTCGAACTCCTGGCCTTTTGATTCGTAGTCAAACGCTCTATCCAGCTGAGCTAAGGGCGCAAGAATTTAAAAAATAACTGGAGGCGCCACCCAGATTCGAACTGGGGATAGAGCTTTTGCAGAGCTGTGCCTTACCACTTGGCTATGGCGCCATATTATATTGTAAAATTTGGAGCGGACGATGGGAATCGAACCCACGACCCTCGCCTTGGCAAGGCGATGCTCTACCGCTGAGCCACGTCCGCTTACATATCATTTAAGTAAAAGTAAATAATGGCTGGGGATATAGGATTTGAACCTATGCATGACGGAGTCAAAGTCCGTTGCCTTACCGCTTGGCTAATCCCCAATAAAAAGGGCGACCGATGGGACTTGAACCCACGAATGCCGGAGTCACAGTCCGGTGCGTTAACCCCTTCGCCACGATCGCCATGCTATAAAATAAATCATTAATGTTATATTGGCAGGGGCAGCAGGAATTGAACCCACACTAACGGTTTTGGAGACCGTTGTTCTACCTTTAAACTATGCCCCTTCAAAACTGGTGGAGGCTGATGGATTCGAACCACCGAACTCGGAGAGAACAGATTTACAGTCTGCTGCGTTTGGCCACTTCGCTAAGCCTCCACAATAAATAAAAAAAAGATGGTGCCGGCGAGAGGATTTGAACCCCCGACCTACTGATTACAAGTCAGTTGCTCTACCAACTGAGCTACACCGGCAAGTGTTATACATTAAGCTAAATGGTGGCTCGGGACGGAATCGAACCGCCGACACGAGGATTTTCAGTCCTCTGCTCTACCGACTGAGCTACCGAGCCGTAGTCTAATGTATTGCTGTGTGTCGACTCTTCTACTCAATCACGATGATAACCATCTATTAATGTAGTGAGTTGATACTTTTATAAAGCAATTAATGGCGGAACCGACGGGATTTGAACCCGCGATCTCCTGCGTGACAGGCAGGCATGTTAACCCCTACACCACGGTTCCAGATTAATTGCGGGGACAGGATTTGAACCTGTGACCTTCGGGTTATGAGCCCGACGAGCTACCGGACTGCTCCACCCCGCGTCATTGTTCTTACTATAGTATTCTATGGTGGAGGTTGACGGGATCGAACCGCCGACCCTCTGCTTGTAAGGCAGATGCTCTCCCAGCTGAGCTAAACCTCCATTGTGACACAAAACATATTATATCATTTTTTGATTAGCATTGTCAAGTTATTTTTATAAGCAATGTTACTAAACTTAACAATGTAATGAAAGAAAAGATATGACCCGTAGGGGACTCGAACCCCTGTTACCTCCGTGAAAGGGAGGTGTCTTAACCACTTGACCAACGGGCCTTACTTGTGGCGGAGAGAGAGGGATTCGAACCCTCGAGACGCTTGTGACGCCTACACGATTTCCAATCGTGCTCCTTCGGCCAACTCGGACACCTCTCCATATGGCTCCCCGAACAGGACTCGAACCTGTGACAACTCGATTAACAGTCGAGTGCTCTACCAACTGAGCTATCAGGGAATAGTCACCGCTTCGCCGGATCTCTCCTCGAAACGGTCAATCGTCTTGCTTTGCTTGGCAACGTCCTACTCTCCCAGGACCCTGCGGTCCAAGTACCATCGGCGCTGGAGGGCTTAACGGTCGTGTTCGGGATG
Source organism: Paenibacillus sp. KACC 21273 (assembly GCF_028736095.1). NCBI lineage: Bacteria > Bacillati > Bacillota > Bacilli > Caryophanales > Paenibacillaceae > Paenibacillus > Paenibacillus sp. KACC 21273. The sequence continues at coordinate 1,013,147 of NZ_CP117876.1, read as the reverse complement.
GGTACGTGTGGAACCCCTCCGCCATCATTACCAAACGGGCAGGTGTGTTGCTCCCTGAAAACTGAATCCGAAAACGAAAAACATCGCGTGTTAGCTTTATTGGATAAGCCCTCGACCGATTAGTATTGGTCAGCTCCATGCCTTGCGGCACTTCCACCCCCAACCTATTGACCTCGTCGTCTACAAGGGGTCTTACATACTGGGAAATCTCATCTTGAGGGGGGCTTCACGCTTAGATGCTTTCAGCGCTTATCCCTTCCGCACGTAGCTACCCAGCGATGCTCCTGGCGGAACAACTGGTACACCAGCGGTGCGTCCATCCCGGTCCTCTCGTACTAAGGACAGCTCCTCTCAAATTTCCTACGCCCACGACAGATAGGGACCGAACTGTCTCACGACGTTCTGAACCCAGCTCGCGTACCGCTTTAATGGGCGAACAGCCCAACCCTTGGGACCTACTTCAGCCCCAGGATGCGATGAGCCGACATCGAGGTGCCAAACCTCCCCGTCGATGTGGACTCTTGGGGGAGATAAGCCTGTTATCCCCAGGGTAGCTTTTATCCGTTGAGCGATGGCCCTTCCATGCGGTACCACCGGATCACTAAGCCCGACTTTCGTCCCTGCTCGACGTGTCTGTCTCGCAGTCAAGCTCCCTTATGCCTTTACACTCTTCGAATGATTTCCAACCATTCTGAGGGAACCTTAGGGCGCCTCCGTTACACTTTAGGAGGCGACCGCCCCAGTCAAACTGCCCACCTGACACGGTCCCTGTACCGGATCACGGTACGAGGTTAGAACTCAAATGCGATCAGGGTGGTATCCCAACGGCGCCTCAACGAAGCTTGCGCTCCGATGTCTACGGCTCCCACCTATCCTGTACAAATCGCACCCCAGTTCAATATCAAGTTGCAGTAAAGCTCCATGGGGTCTTTCCGTCTTGTCGCGGGTAACCTGCATCTTCACAGGTATTAAAATTTCACCGGATCTCTCGTTGAGACAGCGCCCAAATCGTTACGCCATTCGTGCGGGTCAGAATTTACCTGACAAGGAATTTCGCTACCTTAGGACCGTTATAGTTACGGCCGCCGTTTACTGGGGCTTCGGTTCATAGCTTCGCTTGCGCTAACCACTCCCCTTAACCTTCCAGCACCGGGCAGGCGTCAGCCCGTATACTTCGCCTTGCGGCTTCGCACAGACCTGTGTTTTTGCTAAACAGTCGCTTGGGCCTTTTCACTGCGGCCCCCTCGTGCTATTCACACTACCGGGGCACCCCTTCTCCCGAAGTTACGGGGTCATTTTGCCGAGTTCCTTAACGAGAGTTCTTCCGCGCGCCTTAGAATTCTCTTCTCACCCACCTGTGTCGGTTTACGGTACGGGCACCTGCTTCCTGGCTAGAGACTTTTCTTGGCAGTGTGAAATCATGACCTTCGCTACTATAATTTTCGCTCCTCATCACAGCCTGGCCTTGGGGTATGCGGATTTGCCTACATACCAGCCTCACTGCTTGAACGGACATCCATCAGTCCGCGTCACTATCCTCCTGCGTCATCCCATTGCTCATAACGGCTTTCGGTGGTACAGGAATTTCAACCTGTTGTCCGTCGACTACGCCTTTCGGCCTCGCCTTAGGTCCCGACTTACCCTGAGAGGACGAGCCTTCCTCAGGAATCCTTGGGTTTTCGGCGGATCAGATTCTCACTGATCTTTTCGTTACTCATACCGGCATTCTCACTTGAATGAGGTCCAGCGCTCCTTGCGGTACACCTTCAATCTTCATTCAACGCTCCCCTACCCCTGATACAACGTATCAAGCCATAGCTTCGGTGGTGTGTTTAGCCCCGTTACATTTTCGGCGCAAAGTCACTCGACCAGTGAGCTATTACGCACTCTTTCAATGGTGGCTGCTTCTAAGCCAACATCCTGGTTGTCTGTGCAACTTCACATCCTTTCCCACTTAACACACACTTGGGGACCTTAGCTGATGGTCTGGGCTGTTTCCCTTTCGACAATGGATCTTAGCACTCACTGTCTGACTCCCGGAATAAAGTCTGTGGCATTCGGAGTTTGACTGAACTTGGTAACCCTTGCGGGCCCCGCATCCAATCAGTGCTCTACCTCCACGACTCATCTTCCGAGGCTAGCCCTAAAGCTATTTCGGGGAGAACCAGCTATCTCCAGGTTCGATTGGAATTTCTCCGCTACCCCCACCTCATCCCCGCACTTTTCAACGTGCGTGGGTTCGGGCCTCCAGTACGTGTTACCGTACCTTCACCCTGGACAGGGGTAGATCACCTGGTTTCGGGTCTACGTCCACGTACTCAGTCGCCCTATTCAGACTCGCTTTCGCTGCGGCTCCGGCTTTTCACCTTAACCTTGCACGGGAACGTAACTCGCCGGTTCATTCTACAAAAGGCACGCCATCACCCAGTAATAGGGCTCTGACTTTTTGTAAGCACACGGTTTCAGGTTCTATTTCACTCCCCTTCCGGGGTCCTTTTCACCTTTCCCTCACGGTACTGCTTCACTATCGGTCGCTAGGGAGTATTTAGCCTTACCAGATGGTCCTGGCAGATTCATACGGGGTTTCACGTGCCCCGCACTACTCGGGATCCGTCTCGGAGAGAGCATCATTTCATCTACAGGGCTTTCACCTTTTTTAGCGGGCCTTTCCAGACCTCTTCAATTACGATACTCCTTTGTAACTCCAAAGAGACGTCCCACAACCCCAACAAGCAAGCTCATTGGTTTGGGCTGTTCCGCGTTCGCTCGCCGCTACTGACGGAATCACTCTTGTTTTCTGTTCCTGAGGGTACTTAGATGTTTCAGTTCCCCTCGTCTGCCTCTGCACACCCTATGTATTCAGGTGTGAGTAACTGGAGATGAATCCAGTTAGGTTTCCCCATTCGGACATCCCCGGATCACAGCTTGCTTACAGCTCCCCGAGGCCTTATCGTTGTTCGCCACGTCCTTCATCGGCTCCTAGCGCCTAGGCATCCACCGTGTGCTCTTAGTAGCTTAACCTAAGTGTTTCTAAATCAATTAGAAACGGTGTATTTCAATTTCTCGCCTACCACTGTTTGCACAGTTTGTAGAGAAGAAACCTTCTAAAACGCGATGTTTCGTTTTCGGTATCCAGTTTTCAAGGAT
>NZ_CP117876.1:862500-1007500 GCF_028736095.1 Paenibacillus sp. KACC 21273 | reverse complement strand
CTCCACCTGCTTGTTCTGGTCTCCATGATACGACTTCATTGATCAATGACCGAAATACAAGTTTGCGAATAACCATAGGTAGCATATTACCTACATGAGATAGGTCAGGATGCTGTAATAGTTCTTTGACGCTCCATGGTTGCTTACGGCTGCGAAGCACTTGGAATAGTATAGATGAACATTCTCTCATTTTGGACATGACTGAAAATTCGCATGCTAGTAATACTAACTCTACTCGCTGCTCCATCGTCTCTGTACTGAATGCTAGTTGTTCATATAATTTGTAAACGTCTAGCTTGCATGTCCTTACTTGTTCCCATACTGCTGATTCAGGATAGATTCCTTTTTCAGATAGATCAATTCTTGCCCAGTGTTGTAATGCTTGAAAAATACTATTATAAGCATCCATGACTTGATTCTGTTTCATATGGTGCTTGGCTTCTACGTATTGTGTTAGAAATTGTGTAAATTCTAAAAATATACGACGCTCACGCAAAGGGCTGGAAAAGTGTATAAATTGTTTTCTTAAATGATCTACTTGTTCATTGGTATCCCAGAGCAATTCGCCTTTGAGGAAATGTTCGATCATAATACGGTTATCTCCAGTGATCATACATTGTTCTAGAATGTCTTGATCGACATAGATCACTTGTACATGTGTATTTGATCCATCAATACGATGTTCGATAACTTCTACCTGCTCATGATAACTGCATACTACAATAATAAGAACTTCAAAATCATGTAAAAGTGAACCATTGAATTGCTGGTTTTGGCCTTTCGATGCAACCGCCCCGATAATCTTATGGTTATTGGAATGTGCATGTAGAAAAGAAAGATTAGTTAATTCCACGTTGTCCTCCTTCATTTGGTTGAAAGTTGACTCATTGTTTTTATCGCTATAGAACTTATTTCTACAATTTGGAATCCCTTTCCTGCTTGAAATGTGAGTATTTCTATAAAAAAGGCTAGAACGCCTATAGATGAATACTCTATAGATGCTCTAGCCTTATAAAAGAAGATTACTTTATTGGTGATGAAGTCTTATTGATTCACCATGATTTATTGCTCTATCTTGGATAATGTACTCCATGCGCGATCATCACCTAAGCTACGTGTCCATGAAGCGACTCCACCTAGATTAAGCTTTTGAGCAAGTTCTACTCTTGCTTGAAGTGACGCTTCATCCTCGATCCAAATTCGCTTGAGTGCTCCGTCTTGTTGATACTCTACATAATTCTGTCCTGTGCTAGAGTCTAACTTCGGTGATAATTTCTTTTCTTTGATTAATTCTGCAATGCCGTTCATGCCTAATGCTTTGGATGAGACTTTTGTTTGGCCATCTTCAGTCTTCTCTGTCCATACACGCGCATATAAAGGAACACCCAGAATCAATTTGTTAGCTGGCACTTCATCTTCTTCCAGAACACGATTTACTGCTTTTTCTACCCACGGTAATGAAGCTACTGAACCAGATTTGGGGCTTGCTGCCCAGTGTTCATCGTACGCCATGAGCATCATATAATCTAACGAAGGAGCCAATGCTTCACGATCTAAAAATTTCGACCATAGCTCACTATTGGACTTTGGTGTTACATCCATTGAAAGTACCAGGTCTTTTTGAAGAGCAAGTGGTCGTAGTTCGCGTACAAATTGAGTTACATTAGGACCGTCTTTGGTATGGACACTTTCAAAATCAATATTGATCCCGTCTAGTTGGTACAGATTAGCATATTCTAATAGTTGTGATATAACACGACTTCTATTCTCATACGTTGATAGTGCTCTTGTTGTCATATCAGCATCAAAATTGTTAGTGATCAATCCCCATACTTCTTTGTTGCGGTTGTGTGCCCAATTTACATAATGCATATCGGCTTTACTGCGTACATTTCCTGTATTATCAACAATTTCGAACCATGTCGGACTGACGACATTAACTCCTGGTAACTCGCCAATCTTTGTAGTATCAGGTTGACGTTCATATACTGCTTCCCATGTTAGATTCACTTTTTTACCAGCCCAGTCTCTATTGACTCGACTATCGGGCATCTGTGGCACTGATACCGTCTCTAAATCATCCAGAACAACGTTATCGCTCTGCATATAACCAACATACCCATTATCTAACTGAACGGTATACCACCCTTCTCCAGTCTCCCAAATACGTAAACGTGCGTTATCAGGAACGTCTTTGTAAATACGAGAATGAATATCTGCTTCTGCTCGCAATGCTACTGTCTGGTCTGATCCTCCTGTAACTGTGTGAGCGTATTGAACTTTTTCGCCTGCTTTTAACAAAATCACAGCACCGGTAGTCGGATCTTCATATACATTAATGCCATACGTTTCTTTGAGTGGAGCTAGCGGTACGTACAAAATGTCTCCTTCTTGTTGAGGAGCAAATCGAAGTTGTACTGATTTCATATTCAGTTGTGCATCTTTACTTCCACTTTGTAATTGCACTAGATTACGATCTGTTGTTAAAATGACTGATTGCGTTGCTTCTTCATAGCGAATCTTGGGATCTATCTGTTCTTGCAAAACAGGCAGAGGTAACTGTAAAGAATCTCCTGTACCTATTGCGGAATAAGGAAGGATCTCTCCTTTGATAAAAATAGGCTTGGTTAGGCCTTTCCAATCTGGGTCTTTATGTAAAGGGTTAGGGAAAATCTCAAATATCATCCAACCTACAACTAAAAAAGCAGCAAACCCTAGTATCCACCAACGACGTTTGTTTGATTTGCGTAGACGTGCTCGTTCTTTTCTATTCAAAGTATCCTCCTTGTGCTGCGTGATTCAAACTCATGCTGTTCTTTTCTACTTTTACCCTGCTAGTTGCACATCTAATAAAAAAAGCGAGAAAAACCATACGGTTTCTCGCGCTTTGGAAATTACTGTTGATTCAAGCCTCTGCAATGTGCGCAAGTTCCATAGAGCTCCATCCGATGCCCAGAAATCTGAAATCCTGTATGCCTGGCTGCTTGTTGTTCTACTGCTTCTAAAGAAGGATAACTAAAATCTTCGATTTTGCCACATTGCTGACAAATGACATGATAATGATCTGTAATATTCGCATCGAACCGACTGGAATTATCACCGTACGTTAATTCGTGCACCATGCCTGCTTCAATAAACATTTTCAAATTATTATATACCGTAGCTACACTCATACTTGGAAACTGAGGTTCTAACGAACGATAAATTTCATCTGCTGTTGGATGTTCCATTGATTCTAATAAATAACTTAAAATCGCATGACGTTGAGGTGTAATCCGTACGCCACTGACTTTGAGTTGTTCTAATGCGTGTTGAACACTTGTCGTCATCTTATTCACCGCCTTATTGAACTTTCCGAAAAAAACTGTATGTCCGGTAAGAACTAATAAAAGAAGAAAGTGACCAGACAAGGCAGACATTCGTCAGCTTTAATTGTACGGTTAGATGAAGAGGATTGTCAACGCGACCTCTTTTAGTTGGCTGAGGTGGACTCTGTGACCGCTTCATCTGTGTTGGTTGTATTGCTTTTTGGTATATTGCTAGAAGATTTCGAATTGGTGGAAGAATCAGTCTCTTCAGCATTGGATGGATCTATCGTCTGATCGTCATTATCTTTGATCATTACATCACTATTACGCATAATATTCAAATCACCATTACCATCTACCTGAATCGAATGATCTGCTGTACCAAATTCACCTGTGATTGTTCTTTTTTCAACTTTTAACGGTAAATCTGTATTGATCGTTCCATAACTATTAGATCCGGAAACTTTGTAATCGCCTGTAGGTGGTAAATACAGATGAATGACACCAACAGCGCTATATACCGACCAATCTCCGCCAATACTGACAGAACGAATCTCTATATTTCCATTTAACGATTCAGCTTTGACTGCAAAATTGGCTTCATCCACCATAACATCACCATTTCTTGTGTTGACATCAATATCACCAAGTCCACCGATTAATGAAACATCACCTACTTGGGTATACAATTTGGCAGCGCCGCTAATATCGCTAGCTTTATATGTGCCTTGCTTCGTATCTGCTTCGACATTACCTAAAATAGACGAAATGTCCATATTTCCATTAACCGTCTGAGCTTTGATATCCCCTACAAGGTTACGCATAATTAGACTACCATTTCCTGAACGTACAGCAATATTGCGTAATGCTTCAATATTGGTCATAGTGACTTTACCGTTGGTTGTCTGCACATTGATATCTAGCCGACTTTTTTCAGGTAATGTAATCTCCATATTGATTCGTGGTTGGCGATTGTTCGATTCCCCATACGTCTGGGTCTGTGGACGAATTGAAATCTCATCGCCTTCTGAAACTTCGATACTTGTAGCATCTGCAATTTTCTGTGCTTCATCTGCTTTGATCTCATCGATCCAGACAACAGGGCGAACTTCGATTTTTTCGACATCTCCGCGATGAACGATTAAATCTCCGTTGATGCCTTCTACTGTTAATTCGTCCGTATCTTTATCTACCGGAATCTCAACCGGCGTTAGTTCTATTCGGTTGCCAGATGCTTCGCTAAATTCAGAAGAAGCGGCGGTTAAATCCAGGCTTACTTTGCTCCATAAATATAAATACTGATTCTGCTCGGTCACGAAAAAAATAGCCGCAGTCGCAATCACAGCTGTCAGTATTCCTTTGATATCTAAACGAAATCTCATACGGTTACGCCGGGAAAGCATATAAAAGACAATGTATTCCAAACCCCAGCACACGAAAATAAGCGGCCACCATTGGAGAAGGATCATTAATTGGCTACCACCGCTCCATTGATCTATCCAGATTAATATACCCAATGCTATCCATAACAGGGAAGCTGTAATTCGTCCTACTCTAATTCTACCGGTCATTGCTAGCACCTCCTACCGCTTGAGATGTAGCAGAAGATTTGTGTTTCTGAATCGTACGATAGATACGTACTATTTGAAAAGCAAGCAGTCCTACTCCAATAACTATACAAACGACGGCGATAATATAACCGCCCCAAAAGCTTACGATATTGCGTAGCCAATACGGTCGTACTAAAAACATACAGATTAATAATCCTTCAGCCATCAATACTAAACCGAATGAAATGCCACGTACACCTGCAAATGACTTGCGGCGCTTGTACTTGGGAATCAATGCTTTTATATGATCGTTAATCCAATCTGTTGATTGCAAAACATCATATACATTATAAAAATAAATAACAGGAATCATTAATGCTAACAATATTAAAAGAGGTACGTTGATCTGAATGCCTTTTGATGTGAAATAAAAAAGGGCAGCAATATCAAGCAGTAAAACAGCAATAAACTGTATTCCCCTTTGCGCCAATCCTAGATACATATGACCAAATCCAGGAAGAATAGCAGCGATAAGAACAGCGATAAATTTACGTTTGAGAGGTAGCTTGGCAGGGGATTTCTTCACTGTTGATCATGCCTCCTTCTTCTTTGCTTTTACTCAATAGCAACTGCGGTGACTCCCTCAATCTTCTGAATACTGCCTATCAATTCTAATGAATCGTATTCGTGCTTGATCACTACGCTCAAACGAAGTTCAGTAACTAACAAATCAGATGTCATACTGATCCCGCCTCGTTCTTTAACATAAGTGACTTTTCTGATCTGGATATGTTCGCTATCCATAAAGCGAGAGATTTTATCTAATGTTAATGTCCCTGCTATGCCTTCAATCGTAATCTGATGATCTTTGCTGCGACGAATATAACGTTGTTCTACGATATTAAGTACCCACAAATTCAAAAGAACGATCAATGTACAGACAAAAGCTGCAAAATAAAAACCAGCTCCAATCGCCAAACCAATCGCAGCTACTACCCAAAGTGAAGCGGCTGTAGTCAGACCAGTGATCGCTTTACCTGTAAATAAAATCGTACCTGCACCCAAAAATCCGATACCTGAAATAACCGCTGTAGCCAAGCGAGCCGGATCAAGTCTTACATTCGGTTCTTTGACAAATTCAGCAAATCCATAGACTGAGAGCATCATAATCAAAGTAGAACCTACACATACTAAAATATGTGTTCGAAGTCCTGCTGCATGGCTAGAACGCTCTCGTTCCCAACCGATCAATCCGCCCATCAGCATAGATGCAACTAAACGAAGTAAAATATGAACATTGGTAATATACCAGGGATCAGACATTAGTCAACTGAGTCCTCCCTTACTTGAGAAAGAGCAGGATTTAACCGATGAAATGTTGTTAATTTCACACCTGGTGCTACTTCAAATGTCTCTACCGGGCGAAATCCATACTTTTCATATAAAGCGACAGCAGGTTGATTTAACTTCCCTGTCGATACAATATATAAAGGAACATTAGGATATTGTGCAAACACATGTTCAATCAATTGACTTGCAATCCCTTGCCGAAAAGCAGTCGGATGCACCATCATTCGAGCGATTGTTAATGTATCATGTTCTTCTTGTTCTATAGAAATAACACCTTGAATTTCTTCGTACTCATTCACATACGCATAAAACGTTTCACCAGAACGACGAATACTTTCCACCGTATCCATTAATGGGGGAAGTTCTTTGAACCCGATCAATTCAGCTTCTAATCGATAAGCAATATGTTGTAACGCCCATATTTGTTGAACGGTATTGTCATCTTCTAATACACACTTTTGAATCACAAGATCACTCCTTGATCGCCAGATATAATGTATTCAAAAGCAAAAAAAAGAATAATAAAAGAGACATGCCATATGGCATGCCCCTATATTCCTTTATCATTCCGGGATGATGCCAGATTAGCGAGGCAATAATTCAGCCAATAGTTTGTTAACCATACCTGGATTCGCTTTGCCTTTACTTTGCTTCATGACTTGTCCAACTAAAAAGCCAATCGCTTTGTCTTTGCCTGCTTGGTAATCTTCAACAGACTGCGGATTCGCAGCGATAACTGCTTCAACAATACCTTTGATTGCACCTTCATCACTAATCTGAGTTAATCCTTGCTCTTCTACAATTTGTTGCGGTAATTTGCCAGACTGTAGCATTTCTTTAAATACGGTTTTGGCAATTTTATTACTGATGGTTCCTTTTTCGATCAGTCCAATCAATTCACCTAGTGCTTGTCCTGTTAAAGGAACAGAGGCCAATTCAAGACTATTTGCGTTCAAATAACCTAGCAATTCCCCTTGCATCCAGTTCGCTACCGATTTGGCATCACTGGTATACGTCAAGCTATCTTCAAATAGATCAGCTAAAGGTTTGGAAGAGGTGATAACACCTGCATCATATTCAGGCAATCCGTATTCTGAAGTGTAACGAGCTTTACGTGCATCAGGCAATTCAGGAATAGAAGCTTGAATACGATCTTTCCATGCTTGATCGATATGCAATGTCACTAGATCTGGATCAGGGAAGTAACGATAATCGTGCGATTCTTCTTTGCCACGCATCGATAATGTTTTGCCTTGTGCTTCATCCCAGCGACGTGTTTCTTGAATCACTTTGTCGCCATCATCCAAAATCTCAGCTTGACGATATTCTTCATACTCTAATCCTTTTTGTACACCACGGAAAGAGTTCATATTTTTAAGTTCAGCACGAGTACCAAATTGTTTTTGACCTGCCGGGCGCAGACTGATATTCGCATCACAACGAAGTGATCCTTCTTCCATTTTCACATCAGATACATCGCAATACTGCATAATCGCACGAATCTTTTCTAAATAAGCACGTGCTTCTTCTGGTGAAGAAATATCAGGCTCCGATACAATTTCAATAAGAGGTGTACCGACACGGTTAAAATCAACCAAAGAGTCATATCCACCGGATGTATGTGTTAATTTACCTGCATCTTCTTCTAAATGCAGACGTGTAATCCCGATACGCTTGGTTGTACCATTCACTTCAATATCAACCCAACCATGTTCGCCGATTGGTTGGTCAAATTGAGAAATCTGATACGCTTTGGGAGAATCAGGATAGAAATAGTTTTTGCGATCAAACTTACTAACATCGCCTATTTTACAGTTAATCGCCATTGCTGCTTTCATTGCGTAATCAACAGCTTGACGATTTAGTACAGGCAATACACCTGGATGACCGAGACAAACAGGGCAAGTATGTGTATTGGCAGGTGCACCGAATGCTGTAGAACAGCCACAAAAGATTTTGGACTTGGTATGTAGTTCAACGTGAACTTCCAGTCCGATTACTGTTTCGTATTTGGACATACTGATAGGTTCCTCCTTCTTCATACGGTTTTAGAGCTGCGGCCGTTGTTGATGATTGGTATTTTGTTCAAAAGCGTGTGCCACGCGCAAAACCGTCTGTTCGTCGAAGGCTTTGCCGATAATTTGCATCCCTACAGGTAATCCAGAAGCAAATCCACAAGGAACACTGATTGCTGGAACACCTGCAAGACTTACAGGAATCGTCAAAATATCATTAAGATACATTGTTAATGGATCATCTAATTGCGAACCTAACTTAAAAGCTGTTGTCGGCGCAGTAGGTCCAATAATAACATCATATTTTTCAAATACATTATCAAAATCACGTTTGATCAATGTACGTACTTTTTGTGCTTTTAAATAATAAGCATCATAATAACCAGAACTTAACGCATATGTTCCAAGCATAATACGACGTTTTACTTCATCTCCGAATCCTTCACTACGCGATTGATGATACAACTCTAATAGATTGCCAGGATTCTCTGCACGTACACCATAACGTACGCCATCAAAGCGTGCTAGGTTGGAAGAAGCTTCAGAAGAAGCAAGCAGATAATATGTGGCTACTGCATATTCAGTATGTGGTAAAGATACTTCTTCCCACTCTGCACCCAATCCTTCTAATACAGCCAAAGCATCCATAATCGATTGCTTCACTTCTGCATCGACACCTTCACCGATGTATTCAGAAGGAACTGCAATTTTGAGACCTTTGATTTCACCGGACAATGCACTTACATAGTCAGGAATATCCACTTTTGCAGATGTTGAATCTTTAGCATCATATCCAGCGATTGCTTGTAAGACATAAGCCGAATCTTCTACATTTTTGGTAAGAGGACCTATCTGATCCAACGACGATGCAAAGGCAACTATACCAAAACGAGAAACAAGACCGTAAGTGGGCTTCAATCCTACAACTCCACAATAAGAAGCAGGCTGACGAATTGATCCACCTGTATCTGATCCTAGCGTAAAGTAAGCTTCTCCTGCTGCTACAGCTGCTGCTGAACCACCACTTGAACCTCCAGGAACATAATCCAAGTTCCACGGATTGCGCACAGGTGCAAAGCTAGAGTTCTCATTAGAACCACCCATAGCAAATTCATCCATATTTAGCTTGCCGATCGTAACAGCGTCTGCTTGACGAAGCTTGTCCGCTACGGTTGCGTTATAAATAGGATCGTAATTTTTAAGAAATTGACTACCACATGTTGTGCGTAGCCCTTCTGTCACAATATTATCTTTAACCCCTACTGGAAGTCCAAACAGTAATCCGCGCGCTTCTCCGCTCACTAGCTTTTCATCTAGTGCTTTGGCAGACTCTGTTGCGCCTTCTTCGTTAAGTGTAAGGTATGCTTGTATTTTGTCGTCTTGTTCACCGATTGTCTTGAATGCTTGAGCTACAAGGTCGGTGACTGCCAAGTCTTTGGCATGAAGCCGATTATGTATTTCATTCAGACTCAAATCAAATAAAGTCAATGCAGGTTCCTCCTTCAATTCTGTTGATCACAGTGGTTGATCTATAGTCTATTCCAGTACAGCAGGTACTTTGAATTGTCCGTCTTCATCGTCTGGTGCATTACGCAACACTTTTTCAATCGGAAGACTTTCGTGAACTTCATCTTCACGCATTACATTACTTAAATGCAATACATGAGTAGTCGGCTCTACCTCTTCTGTATCTAATTCTTTTAATTTTTCTGCATATTTCAAAATAGCACTCAACTGCGCAGTAAACATTTCTTTCTCCTGCTCGCTCAGATCCAAACGTGCTAGCTTGGCTACATGCTCTACATCATTGATATTAATACTCAATTGTGGTTCCTCCCTCGCTGAAAATAACTTTTTTAATTATAGGGTAGATAAGGTGACAATTCAATTGAAGTTCTATAATAAGTCGTTAGTTATTTGTAGATAATAAAAAAGAGCCGGCAAGCCGACTCTTTAAATCCAAGCACGCAAATTAATTTGTTTTACAAAATCTGCTTGCGCTACAGTATCCGTCAAAGGTTCTTCCACAAATGGAAGTTCTTCGCCATTCATAATATGATAAAATAATTTCTCATTATGTGTCGCTAGAGCATAATCGATTAGCGCCTCGCGTCCGACTCGTTCAGCTTCCTGCCGGAGCAACCGTTCTTCTGGCTCAATATCACCGGAAGGAACAAAAAAATTACGATTGACCTTAGGAATACGAATGACATAATCGAAGGCATTATCAGGGTTACGGTCATATGCAATAACATATCCGTAATCTCCTACAGGCAGACTTTGCTCAAAGGTATCAGCGACAACTACGATTTTTTCTCCTAAATGCAGCATCGTGTAACTCCCCCTAGCTTTATCTACTTTATTTCTGTATCATACTAAAAAAAAATAACGATGTCCAATTTTATTACGAAAAATCAGGCTAATTACACTTGCATAACGTTTATTTCTATATCCAAAGTCGATTCATGTCATTTACTGGTCAATTATTAATCTTATTCAATAAAAAACACGCAAACCAGAGAAATGATCTCGATTTGCGTGTTGGAACTCTTTTCGAAGATTGTAATAGATTGTACTTTCAAATTAAGCAGGAACGTAAGGATTACTGGATTTCTCTGCACCGATTGACGTTTTGGGTCCATGACCTGGATATACCGTCACATCATCTGCCAAACGATATAGCTTGGTACGAATAGAATCAATCAATTGGCGTTCACTACCACCTGTAAGATCAGTACGACCTACACCCATACGGAATAAGACATCACCTGCAAATAGTTCTTTACCACAAAGGAAGCTTACACTCCCCGGTGAATGACCTGGCGTATGATATACGGTGAAGGTATGACCGATTAACTTCAATTGTTGTCCTTCATCTAAAGCATATTCAGCAGGTTCGGCTGTAATTGGCGGTGTCACTTGAGACCAATTAGCAGAACCGTTTAATTTGGCATTGGTTAACCACTCTGCTTCTAGATCATGCAGGTATACAGGGCAGTTGCATAATGTACGCACTTCTTCTAGTCCGCCCATATGATCAAAGTGAGCATGAGTTAGCAAAATCGCTTCTACGTTGAGGTTCAGTGATTGGATGCGGCGAACTAACGCGCCTGGATTCATACCTGGATCAATCACTATCGCATCGGAACTATTTTCAGCAATGAGTAAATACGCATTGGTCTGTAAAGGGCCTAACGAAAAACTTTCTATTTTGAACAAAATGGATTACACCCCCGATAAAATTTCACGCAATTCACGAATAATCATAGCGTGAGAAGCAGAACCTTCACCATAACGTTCAGCCATACCTTTACGGACAACAGCCATTTTTTCTTGATAGTCTGGTGCTTCACGATCTGGATTTTCCTGTTTGAAAGCGATCATTAATTCTTGTACGTGTTCTGGACGAGGTCCCCACTGAGCAAGCACATGTCCACCTGTATCTGTAATAATCACGACAGGTACAGAACGACCACCCATTGTTAAATAATCATCCATCGTATCAAAATGATCTTCCAAAATCAGAATTTTGGTTGGAATCTCTGCTTCTTCAAATGCACGGAATACGACAGGAACGTTACGAACGACATCTCCGCACCAATCTGCTGCTAGAATTAATGAGCGCAAATCATCACGATGAGCAAGCAATTTGAAAAACTCATGATCATCTAAATCCGTCCAATTAAACAATTCGTATCCATGATGAAATTCGTCTTTATTTTGAGTCATCCCCTCCATAAATTCCTGAGGAGAAATTCCTTTTTCCCATTTATCTGCTAAGTTTGGTTTGTTCATAAGATTAGCCACCCTTCTTTTTGTTCTTCATCTTCCATTTAACCAAAAAGTAAGCTGCCAATAGCACAATAGCTGCAACAATCAATGGTACTGTATATTTGCTAGCGATATCATCAATATGTTCCCATTGACTTCCAAGTACCATTCCTAGATAAACAAACAGCGCAGACCATGGAATAACTGCAAGGGTAGTCAATAAAATAAAGCGCATATGTGACATTCTAGAAATGCCTGCCGGAATCGAGATCGCATGACGAACAACAGGAATAAAGCGTGCTGTAAAAATAACACCTGAACCATATTTATCAAACCATGCTTCGGCATGATCGATATGGCTTTTTTTGATCAAAATGTATTTGCCGTACTTTTCTAAAACAGGTCTACCGCCATACCGTCCTATCCAGTAAATAAATAGTTGAGCAACAACGCCCCCTACTGTTCCGAAAAAGACAGCTCCAAAATAGTTGATTGCTCCTGTGGAGACTAGATATCCTCCATAAGCCAGTACAATCTCACTTGGAATGACTTCGATCATCAATCCAAGCATAATTCCAAAATACCCAAGTTGTTGAACCCAATGCAATAATTGGGCAATAATATCAGATATAATTTCCACCAATCCTCCTTAACCCATTGTTTGATGTGTATCGTTCTGTATCTCTGTATCCCATATTTATGTATTCCCATGTCAGTACAAGTAAGCCAGCTATCACGATGTTCTGTTATTTTAGCACAGCCCATAGAAGGCATTCCACTATGTACCAGAGTGACTGAATCCCCTCTGCCCATGAAAAAAGCTGAACTCGCTGTTAAACAACGAATCCAGCTTGGATTATACCATAAAATATAGATTATACTAATGATTTTTGATAATGCTGTAGCAGATCTTTGCATGCATTTTCAAGATACGGCTTGGCTTGAATCATATCCCGAAATGCTGTATATTCCTGCCACATTTCCGCCGGTTGCTCTGTATCTGCTTTGACAGCACGAATCAAAATATTTTTGGGTGTATGTTCCATGTCTATAAATTCAAGCAATTGCGTTTTGTATCCTAACAGATCAAGCAATTTGGCACGTATCGCATCGGTAGCTAGTGCAGAAAAACGCTCTTTTAAAATACCATGCGATAACAGTGGACTCATAGTATCGTTCTGAATCTGGCTGAATAATTCATGCTGACAGCAAGGAACCGATAAAATAACAGATGCGTTCCAGCGTACTGCTTTTTCTAACGCGGCATCTGTTGCTGTATCGCAAGCATGCAATGTCACTACCATATCGACTTGTTCTAGCTCATTGTAATCCGCAATATCACCGACTAAAAACTTCAATTGATCATAATGAAGCTTTTCTGCTAATTGGCTACAATGTTCAATCACATCTGCTTTGAGATCAAGACCGACAATATTTAGCGGACGATGTTGTTGGATATTCAGATAATGATAGAGCGCAAATGTAAGATATGATTTACCACAACCAAAATCAACAATCGTTAACTCTTTGTTAACCGGTAAAGAAGGAAGTACATCTTGTACCATTTCCAAAAAGCGATTGATCTGGCGGAACTTATCATATTTACGAGCTAATACTTTGCCGTCTGCATTCATAATACCTAGTTCAATCAGAAAAGGAACAGGTTCGCCATCTTCAAGAATATATTGCTTTTTGCGATTATGATTAAGATCGGTCGATGTTTTGGTTGGTGTTTTAGTCAAAATAGATACTTTATACTTTTTGCTGATCAGCACTTGATAATCCGCTTCTTTGGTACAGATAAGCCCTTGACGCATCGTTTCTTGCAATAATGCAAATAATGTCGTTATGGCTTCTGCTGGTAACAGATTATCATGAGTCACTTTGTTGCTGTAATGATATGCGAATTGGTAATGAAGTTGCTTTTTCAATTCGACAGGTTTGATGATGACTTTGGTAAAAGCATCATTATCTTTTTTACGAAGTTGGCTTAGAGTTGCTGTAATTAGCTCGCCAGCTTCGATACATTGAGTAATTAATCGTTGCAGTGAATCCATGGTGTACAGCTCGCTTTCTGTCTTTCAACTTAATTTGACTGGGCTTCAAGCTCGGCATGTGCTGTAGTCAGCTCTGCACGAGATACGCCACCTTCTTCTAACTGTTCATCGCTTAATAATAGTAGACGTTGATACAGCGCCTGACCTTCTGTATGACCTTGTGCAGGATCAAGCTCGGTAAGACGCTTCAAAGCATCTACTGCATTATCGTAGTAGCCTTCTTGCTCTTCATACTGGACAAATAGATGCTCAACCGCAGCTGGCAGCGCATAATCTGCTAATTCATCGGTTAATTGATCGATCTGCTCTGGATAATCAAACATTGTCCGATCTGCATCATTAACTGCACAATATAAAAATAAATGTAAAGACTTAATTCGGCGTACGGCTGCTTCTTGTTCTTGCTCACTTAATTCGTAAATATCTGCTTCTTCACGCATCAATCTTGCTAATGCTTGCAGACGATCGACTTCAACCACTGAACCGATACGGAATAGTTCTATTACTTCTTCTGCTGGCAATCGGTTAATCAATCCATTATTCAACTGGAACTTTTGGCGAACCATATCATCCAATTCCCAGAGCGCTTCTGTTAATTTCTTTTGTTGCTTTAATCCGAATACTTTCGAAATTACCGATGCCATATCTTCAATCATACCCATAAGGTAATCATTTCTGAACATTCCTATCCCGCCTTTAATATTAATCTTTTCGTTGATTTTCCATAAAATCATGAATAATATTGACCAATTGTTCAGGTGCTTCCATCATACTCATATGTGCAATATCTGGAATAACTGCTGTTGTAATATTCGTAGAATCTGCAATAAACATTCGATCAGGTGGAGCAATCGGATCATCTGCCCCGGCTACTAATAATACAGGAACATTTGCGTTTTGGATAATATGCAATCGTTCAGGACGTTCTCGCATCGCCGCCGCTGCTCCACATGCACCTTCTGGAGAAGTAATATAACCGATCTCTTTTACCTTTAATACAGATTCAGGTAATTTGTAGACTAAATGCGAAGCAAATAACCCTTCAGCAAATCCATCGACAAAGTCGATAATACCTGTTGTACGAATCTGTGTAATGGTATTCAAGCGCTTCTGCTTCGCTTCTTCTGTATCTTCGTATGCTGTGGAATGTACAAGTCCCCACGCTTTAATATATGAAGGATATAGATCGACCAACGCTAATGTAGTATATCCACCCATCGAGTGCCCCAGTACAGTCACTTGTTGTAGACCAAGTTCATCTAATACGTTCACCACATCAGCCGCCATGTCTTCTATCGTATAAGGATCTGTTGATACAGGGCTATGACCATGTCCACGCAGATCCGGCACAATACAACGATAATGTCTTGATAAAAGAGGAATTACTTCATCCCAATACGCTGAACTTCCTAGAAAACCATGTAATAATACAATCGGCTCTCCTTGACCAGTATCTGAAAAATGTAATTTGATCGGTTGCTGTTCTGTTGGTTGACTCATATCCTCATCTCCTATCAATAATGAAATAACGTTGATTCTTTTTATTTTAATATACCTAGCCCTTGAACAACAGCTTGGACAATATCTTTTGACATATTCATCACTGTATGCAGTGAAGTGGTCTGAAGTGTCCAATATGGTTTGGGGCCATTTTCATTGACAATCGCTGCGATACTATAATTGCCTACTCCGGGAAAACGTCCTCCTACTGATAATGCAGGAAATAATGGAGTTGCTCCTATACTATACAACCCCACAGTATGATGTCTACCCAGACACGCATCAATAGCTATCACTTGAAGATGATCTTCAATTTGGGGAATACGTTCATGAAGATTATGAGCATCACAAGGAAAGTCCATCGTACCTATAACATGAGGCAGTCCATAAGCGACTAGCCCGCTACCGGTTAAAGGCCCTAACGCATCTCCTGTAGAACGATCTGTACCAATACACACAAAAGCTAATGTATCTATAGCATGAGTAGCTCTTATATCGCGAAAAAAATCAGTCAGTCCATCTTGATTTACATTGCGACGATCTTGATTATCATAAGGAAGCAGACTGGAACGACGATTGATCATAATAAAAACCATGTCCCTCCTTTTATCAACATATATACGTACTTGAGGTACGATTCGATAGCGTATCTTATCGATACTCATTTTACCTTATGCAACAAGTTACCGCAAAATAATTGGTTCCCCATCATTATCCATGATACAATACAAAAAATAAGCTAATGCTTAATGAAGAAAGGAAGAACCCATTCATGGATCTGTCTCAACCTACCCAAGAAAATATCGCTTTTATGATTGAAGGCATCAAAACCAAACTTCGGATGGCCAGCGGAGCAGCAATGCAAGCTTCTGCTTTTTCGACCGAACAATACGAAGATATTCAAGAAGTATACGATATCGTGATCAATAAGCCGAACTTGAGTATTAGTGAAGTAGAAGCTTTAGTGTCTGAATTAGGACGTTTACGTAAAAAATAAATAAAATGAATGAGTCTTTCCTGAATAATAAGGAGAGGCTTTTTTTATATTCGATTCATTTGTTAAACTAGGGTTAAATTAAACATAACTCTATGTAAAGAAAGAAGGCGATACAGATGTCATCCGAGCAGTTCTCTAATTCCAAACATGAACAACCCCAACGATTTTCTTCTATTCCGATCTGGCTCCTTATTGTTATGGTATTGGTAGGTGGAGGTGTAGCTTCCTTCCTATTATTAAGAGGAATCGTATGGATTGTTGAATCGATAGCATTATATGATATACACACATGGGAAAAAGGGCTTCAAGCGTATGTACGTACATTCCATGAAGAACCTGTACGAACGATTATGTTATTTTTCACTTATATGGGTTCATTTTATTCTACCGTGTTTGTAGCATTATCATTTTCGATCTTATTTATGTTCCATAATATGTATCGTGAAGGATTGGCTCTGCTCGTTACAACAGCCGGCGCATGGCAAATCAATGTATTGCTCAAATCTTTCTTTATGCGTCCACGTCCTGATCTTGAATTTTGGACGCATGCTTCAGGTTATAGCTTCCCCAGTGGTCATTCTACAATTGCAGCCGCGATGTATGGTATGCTTTTTGTCATCTGGTCAATGCATCGTAGAAGACGTCACTTGTCGATTGCTCTTCCAGTCATTTGTGGTATTTTTCTCATTGTAGGTATAGGTCTATCTAGAGTATATTTGGGTGTACATTACCCTACAGATATTATTGGTGGCTATATTGCTGGTTCACTTTGGCTGTCTGCTTGTGCTTATTCTTTACACTTATGGAGACATTCCGATGAACAAAGGGCTTCGATTCGCTATTGAATAGAAGAAATGTAATGTTTCACCTTTTGGTACTGGGTTTATATACGAAGTAAGACAAACTGCTAACTGATTGATATTACGACAGGTGTTTTGACTTGTTCAGCAAAGGAGGCGATTACGATGTGGGGCATTATTATTAGTATTGTTATGGCGGTTATTATCGGCGTTATTGGTAATGCACTTGCAGGTAATGAAATGCCAGGTGGCATTATCGGGGCTGCTATTGCTGGATTTGTAGGCGCTTGGTTAGGCGCTCTCGTATTTGGTCATTTTGGACCAACGATTGGAGATTTTGCTATTATTCCTGCTATACTAGGAACTGCTATTTTTGTGTTTTTGCTTGGTCTGGTTTCCAGATTGTTCAGAAGAACAGCCTGAACCTTTACCAGCATCACATATATAAGCCATACTTAACGTGAGCTACACAAAATACCTGAACTTCGAGAACAGCTTTATTAAGGAATAACATATGGCTAATTTTTTTCTTACTTACAAAGATTGATCTGTTCAGACAAATCGATCTAAATTAAATCAAGGAGTGATTAATAATGAATGAAGTCGAAAAACAGTACCCAGTCCAAACAAGTTCTACATTTGTAAAAGGTGTATTTATCGGAGGATTGTTGGGAGCAGCAGCAGCATTGTTGTTCGCACCAAAACCAGGTCGTGAACTACGCGGCGATATTTCTGAAAAATTTGTAGAAGCTTCTGATAAAACGAAAGAAGTTGCAGGTAATGTAACTGATCGTACGAAAGAGATTGCTACTACAGTAGCAGATCAAACTTCTCAAGTAGCTGGTCTAGTAAGCGATTCTGCTGTTTCTTTAGCTCAAACGGTATCTACTAAAGCTAAAGATGTAGCTAGATCTATTACTGAAAACAAAGAAACAGTAAGTAACTCTTTGGCTGATGCTGCTCAAAGCGTAGCTAAAGACGTTAAAGAAGCTTCTGATAATGTAAGCAAAGATGTAAAAGATGCTTCTAACGACGTTGCTAAAGACGTAAAAAGCGCTTCTAACGATGTAGCTAAAGAAGCTCAAAATAAAAGCAATGAAGTGAAAAAAGAAGTGAATTCTACAACGGGTAGCAACAACACAAGTTTCCCTACACGTTAATAGGTATTCACCAATAGCCGGCTCATTGCAGTCGGCTATTTTTATGTCCGGTTCATAGAACATCTGAAATATATACTTAATTGATCTTATTATTTATACGAAAGCGAGGGAATATCCGATGGCTCATGACACCAAAGACAAGGAAGTATCACCACGGTCTCCAGAACTCGTCAAACCTCCTAGCGAAATTGGAGAGCATCCTTTTGAATTACGCCATGAAGTAAAACGACTCAATGAACGTCTGGATCAGATTGCAGAAGCGTTGGATAAAGCAGAGATTCAGGACATTATTGAGAACTATAGTAGTGTCAAACGCAGACTGGTTGTTAACTTTATTGCGGGTGCAGCACGTGGTCTAGGGCTATCTTTAGGAACGATTGTAGTTCTAGGTATCTTGGGTTTTATTTTAAGTCAGTTAGTAGATATGCCTCTGATCGGGGAATATATCGCTCAACTTCTAGATTATGTGAAAGCTTCTCAAGGTAGATAAGACGATATGATTTTCTATCAAAGTCAAAAAACCTCTATGTTCAATATATCCCCTACATAGTATAGGGATTGAATATAGAGGTTTTTTGATATATTTAGCTGTGTATACTTACAAAAAATGCGCTTTTACTATTCCATTGTTCGGAACAATAAAGCGCATTTTAACAATCTTCTATTTTCCAAAGTATCCTAGCATCATTGCTGCACTTCGTAGCATATATAAAATGCATTTAGCCTGAAGTAGAAGCATTTGACATGATCTGCTTCAACTTTTCAGTTGCCCGTTTTTGGATACGGGATACACTCATCTGAGATACACCAAGCTTTTGAGCAATCGCGCGTTGAGATTGACCTTCCTGGAAAGCCAATAACAATACTTTTTGTTCTTGCTCTTTCAATTGACTAAGCGCTTGTTGTAAATCCATACGTTTCTCGACAGAATCGTAATCATTCACATCTGCACTAATCAATTCACCTAGTGTAGCTGCACTCTCCTCTTGTGAAAGTGGAGAATCCAAAGATACATAGTGATAGCATTCACGTCCAGCTAGAACTTCAATTGTTTCTTCTTCAGATAGATCTAGAAAATGAGCAATCTCACGCACATGGGGCGAACGTTCCAATTTCATGGTCAATTCATCGATAGCTTGTTGTACTAATGCTCCCTTTTCTTTAATACGACGGGGAACCTGTATGTACCAAGATTTATCGCGCAAGAAATTTTTCATATGCCCGATCATACTCTTCATCGCATATGGTTCGAAAGGAATCCCAAGTGAGATATCGTATTGCTGCAACAAACGGATTAATGCCATCTGACCTACTTGATACAAATCTTCGTACAAGTCCGGTCGGTTACGGGCAATTTTACCCGAAGCCATTTTGACCATAGGCTCGTACTTTTTGATTAGTACTGTAGCGATGTCATTATCTTTTGTTTGTTGATACTCCCAGATCATACTGATTGCCTCGTCCATAGACTCGGGGGGAGTTAATCTTTCACTCATACAGTTTCCTCGCTTAGAGCAAGGTTTTTAGATAATACTACACGAGTACCTTGACCAGCAGAATTTTCGATACTCACATTGTCCATCAATGCTTGCATCAAATAAAAACCTAATCCACCGATTTGTACATCGTTTAGGTCTTTATCATGAAGTGTATTGTTCTGTCCCATATCCTTTACTGATTCGAAGCTCTCCCCTTCATCTTCGACAATAATGGATAATGTTTCTTCACCAACTTCAAAAGTCACTTCCACATGTCCTCCCTCTTGTCCGTACGCATACAACACAGAGTTATTACAAGCTTCAGAGACAGCTACTTTCATATCTTCAATATCTTCATAAGAAAAGCCCATTTTAGAAGCAATTCCATACAAATTTAGTCTTACAACGTCCACAAATTCTGCCGTCGCAGGCAAATTAAGAACTACTTTTTGAGTATCAGCATTCATTCGATGTTCGATCCTTTCCTATTGGGAATTCTCCTGAGGGACAAAAAACTTAGCAATACCAGTCATTTCAAATAACTTTTGAATCTGTGGAGGAACTTCTTCAACAGTAAAGCTGGCATTCATACCGTGCCGTGCTTTTAGAATCGAAAGTAGAATACCAATACCAGTACTGTCAATATATTTCAGGTCTTTCATATTGATAATTAAATCTTGTTCTGCTTCCCCAACAAGCGGTTCCATAACAAGACGGAATTCCGGAGCAACCGATAAATCCATTTCCCCACTTAAAAATACGGTGCATGCTCTTTCATCCATTTCAGTTACAACATTAAATTTCTCATTTTTATTAGTAGTCATAGACATTCTCCCCTGAACAATGGTTTCTTTACTAATAACCCAACTGCAAAACTTCTGAAACATCCAAAATATAACATAAAAAATAGAGCAGTAAAACTACTTTAATTCATTGTCTCAACAAATGTATAAATAAGAAAATAATTCTATCTCTTGTAAGTATACGCTCACTACAGGACATAAACATTATTTTCTTATCAGCAAATCTTATTTTATTTAAAAGACTGTTTTTTTGGTTTCATAATTATGAGGATTGGCAGAGTAATGTTCAAGCATATTTTTAACACTCATTAATTTGACAGGCTTGCTAATGTAATCATCCATGCCTGCTGCAAAACAGCGTCCTTTGATACCTTCCATAACATCAGCAGTCATTGCAATAATAATAGGATTTTCTTCTTTTTGAAGACTTCGAATCATTCTTGTTGCTTCAAGGCCATCAATATTAGGCATTTGAACATCCATAAAAATATAATCGTATTGATGAACCGAAGCCATTCGAATTGCTTCTTCTCCATCATCTGCCATATCCGGATTGTATCCTAAACGATTAAGCATACTTACCATTAATTTCTGATTGATAGGGTGATCATCTACAACAAGAATATTAGGAGCCGATGAATGTCTATTCGACCATAGATGCTCTGCACGCTCTTCTAACAATCCAAGCGTGGGATCCTCCATAACATATTCGCCTGTACAAATCGTAAATACAAATACAGCACCTGAGCCTTCATGAAGCGGTGTATTCTCTAATCGAATATCGCCATCCATCATTTGGACCAAGTTTTTGCAAATAGCTAAGCCAAGACCTGTACCACCATACTTTCTTGTCATCGAAGAATCAAGCTGTGAAAATGGTTGGAATAATTGTTCACGTTTCTCTTCAGCAATGCCAATTCCAGTATCTTTTACTCTAAATTCAAGTTCTAACCGATCCGCTAGTTTATCTTTGATCATGACTTCTAGATAAACTCCGCCTTCATCTGTAAATTTAATAGCATTCGCTGTTAAATTGATCAATACCTGGCGCAAGCGAGCCATATCTCCATACAGATAAGCTGGTACATCTTCTGTTACAGAATACATTAACTCTAGATTTTTTTTGCCAGCATCGACAGAGAACAGACTGAATACTTCTGAAATACAAGCTTCCAGTGAGAAAGGATGTTCTTCCAATTCCATTTTACCGGATTCCATTTTGGTAAAATCAAGAATATCGTTAATCACCATAACCAATGTATCTGCACTGCTTCGAATAATCGAAGCATATTCTTTTTGTTCTTCTTGAAGTTCAGTATCCATCAATAGATCAATCATGCCGATTACACCATTCATCGGTGTACGAATCTCATGACTCATCATTGCCAAAAATTCTGTTTTTGCTTTGGCTGCGATTTCGGCTGCTTCTTTGGCTATCGTTAATTCTTGATTGATTTTTTCCAATTCCAATGTTTTTTGTTGCAATAACATCGATTGCGTTTTATGACGTTTATTGGTCAAATACATACTTACAAATCCTTCAATTTTGGACTTGAGGATCTGTGGAATAAATGGTTTGACCATATAATCAATCGCACCCGCAGAGTAACCTGCGAATAAGTGCTCAGATTCTTTGCTATTTGCAGATATAAAAATGATCGGAATTTCTTTTGTTTTTTCACGCGCTTTGATTAGTTTGGCCGTTTCAATCCCGTCCATCCCTGGCATCTGTACATCGAGTACAATTACAGCAAATTCATCTTTTAGCAAACAGCGTAATGCTTCTTCACCGGATGTTGCTTTAACCAGATTATAACGTTCACTCTCAAGAACGGCTTCCAGAGCGAGCAAGTTTTCAGGTCGATCATCTACTAATAAGATATGAATCGGTTCATGAAACCTCATGGAATCCCCCTACAATCTCTAATTAATTTTGCGATATACTTTCTCTACGCGATCCAATAATTCATAACTATCACTGTATTCTGTAAATTGCATCGATTCTTTGGAGCCCAGTACTAATATGCCAAAACGACTCAAGCTCTCGTTGAACAATCCGTGAACTTGATCACGTAATTCATCATTAAAATAAATCATAACATTGCGGCAAAGAATAACGTTAAATTCGTTAAATGAACGATCTGTTGCTAGATTATGCTCAGCAAAGATCATATTTTTTCGTAAAAACGGTTGAAAGATTACAGAACTATATTTCGCTGTATAATATTCAGAAAACGAACGCTTCCCGCCCGCTTCTAGATAATTTTTAGTGTAAAGTTGCATACGTTCTATTCCAAATACACCTTCACGCGCTTGTTGCAAAGAACGGTTATTCATATCCGTCGCATAAATTCTTGCTTTATCTAACAAACCCTCTTCATGCAATAAGATTGCCATTGAATAGACTTCTTCTCCTGTAGAACATCCAGCATGCCAGATCCGAATATAAGGATACGTCCGTAATAAAGGAACGACTTTCTCACGAAACATACGAAAAAGAGAAGGGTCACGAAACATTTCAGTGACCGGTATCGATAAATTCTGTACTAAGCGTTCAAAACAAGCACGATCATGCAGTACTTTTTCTTGAAGTGCTGAGATAGATTTAAGATTCTCTGCATGCACATGATGCCAGATTCGTCTGGTTAAAGAAGCTCTGGCATAATTGCGAAAATCGTAACCATATAGACGATGAACTCCATCCATAAGCAAATCAACTTCGATATTTTCGCGTTCTGCCAGATTATTGACAATCATTTCATCCGCTTGGGGCGGTTCGGATTTGATTGGTAATTGGTCACGTTCTGTCTGTGTCATTATATTCAGCCCCGATTCAATATTTCTTGTATATTTTTCAAGTGTAAAATGTCTGTGAAAGATATAAAACTTCAGTATTACTATCCATTACCCAAATTATTCACTTACGAATACAACCATACACGCATTAATGATAAAAGTTGGTCCGTTTGAATCGGTTTTTTCACATAATCGGAAGCACCGGCTTCAATACATTTCGCTCGATCATCTTTCATCGCTTTCGCGGTCAGTGCAATAATTGGTAATTTCTCATAAGCTGGAATTTGGCGAATAATACGCATCGCTTCGTATCCATCCATTTCTGGCATCATCATATCCATCAATACCAGATCAAAATCATCCTGCTGTAAAAGCTCTATCGCTTCCCGTCCATTTTCAGCAAATGTAACATCCATCCGATATCCTTCTAACACACTGGATAAAGCAAATACGTTACGTACATCATCATCGACTAACAAAATGCGTTTGCCTTCAAACAATGTTTCTTTATTATGCAGCTTTTGTAAAATACGACGCTTATCTTCTGGTAAATCAGCTTCGACACGATGTAAGAACAACGTAGTCTCATCTAACAAACGCTCTGGAGATTTCACATCTTTAATAATAATAGATTCTGCATATTTGCGTAATTGTGTTTCTTCTTTATTATCGAGTTCTTTACCTGTATAAATAATAATCGGTAGATCACTCAATTGTTGATCATCACGAATACGATCTAATAATTCGAAGCCTGTCATATCTGTAAGCATCAGATCCAGCACCATACAATCATAACGCTTGCTTCGTAGTTCATTAAGAGCTTCTACACCTGTAGATACAGCAGTGATCGCAACATCATCATGTCCTATCAATTCAATAATCGATTTACGTTGATTTTCATCATCTTCTACAATTAATAATTGTTTGAGACTTTGATCTGTATAAGATTCCAAATGAGAGAATGCTTGTTCAAGCGATTCTTTGCTTGATGGCTTTTTGAGATAGGCAATCGCTCCCATCATTAATCCTTGCTTCACATCATCGACGACAGAGATCACATGAACAGGAATATGACGTGTATGAGCATTACTTTTCAGTTCACTCAAGATCGACCAACCATCCATAATAGGTAGCTGGATATCAAGAATAATCGCATCCGGGATATACGTTTTGGCCATATGCATACCTGTATCACCTTGCATAGCGACTAAAGCTTTAAATCCACGACCACGAGCCATTTCTAATAAGATTTTAGCAAAATTCACATCATCTTCGATAATCAAAATAACTTTATCGTTTTTACTCAAACGATCTCGATCATCTGCTAATGGTTGTGGAATAATCATTTGTTCTTCATTCATACTATTTTTGTTAGGTGTTAATGAACCTGGTGAATTGCGAAGCAATTGCTCTGTAAAGTCAGCTGGTGTATATACATCACGATTCGCTGTATTTGTATCCGATTCTTCTGCTTGTGTTACCTGTTCATCGGTCAGTGCATCTTGTCTTGGCAAATAAAGTGTAAAAGCACTGCCTTTATTTTCTTCCGATTCCAGTCCGATTCCTCCACCAAGTAGACGGGATAATTCACGACTGATCGATAATCCTAATCCTGTACCACCATACTTACGACTGGTTGTACCATCTACCTGTTGGAAAGCTTCAAAAATAATATCTTGTTTATCTGCTGGAATACCAATACCACTATCTTTTACTGTAATAGCTATATAATCATGCTTACGATTCAGATAAGAAGGTACTTGTTCCGCAGCAGGAATTTTAATATTGACATCAATATGACCTTTATCTGTAAATTTGAACGCATTCGATAACATATTACGCAACACTTGCTTCACTCGATGATCATCTGTCACTACAGCTTCTGGAACGTTATCATCAATATTGATATTTAGATCTATTCCTTTTTGGATAGCCACCGGAGCAAAGTTCATATTTACAAATGTTTCGATCGCTTTCATCGGTACAGCCTCTAGATTGATATCCATTTTACCTGCATCTACTTTGGACAAGTCTAAAATTTCATCAATCATTTTTAGTAGATCTGCTCCGGACATATAGATCGTGCTTGCATACTCTACCTGTTTCTCGGTCAGATTACCGCCTTTGTTCTCTGTAAGCAATTGAGAAAGAATCAGTAAACTGTTTAGTGGAGTACGTAATTCATGAGACATATTAGCAAGGAATTCTGATTTGTATTTACTGCTTATTGATAATTGTTGTGCTTGTTGTTCTAACCGGTGACGACTTTGTTCGATCTCTTGATTCTGCTCTTCCACTTGTTGTACTTGTTCTTGCAATTCACGTGTCTTCGCAATTAATTCTGTGTTGAAATGTTCCAACTCTTCTTGCTGACGTTGTAACAAATCTTCTGAACGCTTCAACTCTTCTGTTTGTTCTTCCAGATTTTCGTTGGTGCGTTTTAGTTCTTCTTGTTGCATTTGCAATTCTTCAGACTGACTTTGCAATTCTTCCGTCATCGCTTGCGATTCACGCAATAACTCTTCGATATGCAATCGACGATTAATATTATTCAAAATCACGCCTAAATTATGACATAACAGCGCAAGTAATTGTTTTTGCAACTCTGTAAATGTTTCTAAAGAAGCTAATTCAATGACACCTAACAATTCATCATCAAATAAAATCGGATAGATCATAATACTTTGAGGTGGGTTCTGCCCTGTTGCTGAATGAATAGAAACATAATTATCAGGTACATGATCCAACATGATAGGGTGTTGATCAGAAGCACATTGTCCTGCAAGACCTTCTCCCAACATCAAAGTAGGCTTCGCTTGTAATGTACCTTCCCCTGCATAAGACGCTTGCAAAGCAAGTTCATTAGGGTTGTTAATCTTACGTACATAAAGTGCACCAAGATGTGCGCCCAATGTCGGAGAAAATTCATTGATAAATGTCTGTGCACTCTGCTCTAATGTGCTAACGCCACGTAATAACTCTGTAATGCGTGCACTGTTCGAGTTGAGCCATGATTGATCTTGTTGTGCTTTTTGATAACGATGCTCTGCTTCTCGTTGCTGTTCCAGATCCGTTGCCATCTCTTGAAACACACGAGCTACATCGCCAATCTCGTCTTTGGATTGTACTTTAATTCGGCTGATTGCCCGTAAGCGCCCTTCCGAAAAACCGTTGATCATTAAGGAAACTGTTCCCAGTCCTTTACTAATACTTGGAATAATCCATAACATAATCAGTAGACTCAACAAAATGCCACCTAACATGACAAAGGTGGTTGTTTGAATAGAGTTCTGATATGCTTGATTCGCATTTTTTATTTCTTGATCGATTGCAAGGTCTTGATAATCTGCTAATGCGTTCGCTAAAGCACCCAAATTATTCTGAGCAGCTAGCCCTGTGCCGGTACGATAATTGTTAGCTTGAGCAATCTGATTATCTTCTAATAGATTCAATACTTGATCACCATAAGCATCAAAGTCTGTCCAAGCATCGGCAACTTCATTAACCATTTGCTTTTCTTCTAACGTTTGAGCACTCTTTTGTAATAAATCTACATTTTTTTGAGCATCATCACTTAACTTCTGTACAGTAGCACGACTTTCGGATACCGATTCTGATGAAGCGCTTAGCAATTGATTCGCTAATGCTTTGGCAATACTATTCATATCCCCACGCAAGCTTGTAGAATATCTTACTTTTAAATACCGATCTTGATACACTTTATCTAACTGTGCATTCATGTAATTCATTCGATCATAACTGATAAAAGCCAGCGTCATCATTGTCAAAATGATAACGCTGAATCCTATAACCAGCTTCGTTCTAATTTTCATCCAAGCTCCGCCCCTTCAGCCAAAGAAATCCATACTAAGCATTTATCATCATCACGTTCTTGTGAAGATATCTCGTCAAAAAATACTTTTTCAATCTGTTGTTTATTGATGTGATGACTGGATTTCAATTCATTGATCAAGAATTCTAATTGTACATCTTGATCACCTTCAACCATTTCCAGCAAACCATCCGTATAAAGGACAAGGTGAGCAGCGCCTTCATATGAAAAGCTTTTCGGTTCTGCTTCAATACGATCAAATAATCCAACCGGGAATGTAGTGGTGGATAATTTGGTAATCTCCCCATCGTCATGGAAAAATAGTCCTGGTGGATGACCCGCATTTACATAATCTACCCGTTTGTATTTGGTATCGACAACAAGATAAATAGCGGTAAAGTAGTATTGCACCAGTTGATTTTCGATATGCAATTGGTTAAAGCGTCGATTCAGCTCCTGGATTACTTTTTCTGGTTCTACATAAGTCGTTACTGTATCTTTCAATACAGAAGCGATAAACATACAGAATAAAGAAGAAGAAATACCATGTCCCATCATATCTAACAAAATAACTCCATATCGTCCTTCGCCTAACGGATACCAGGCATATAGATCTCCTGCTAGTTCAAATGAAGGCTTGTAAAGTGCTTCAATTTGAATATTGGTTTCTTGAATAGGTACACTTAATACAGCATGCTGTACCTGACTTGCTAATTTCAACTCATCTTGAATATGTTGATCACGCTCTTTGTGCCAATCTTTTTCATGTTTTAAGCGTAACGCAAGGCGAATTCTTGCTAACAGTTCCACTTTGTTAATCGGTTTGGTCACATAATCGACTGCCCCTGCATCCAAAGCTTCAGCTAACTTTTTAGAATCCCCTACAGCGGTAACCATAATAATCGGAATATCACGTAGTTCATCATGTTGTTGCACTATCCGACAAGCTTCAATTCCATCCATTTCCGGCATCATCATATCTAGCAATACCAGATCCACTTTGTTCATCTTCGGTACATTAACTACACCTGAATCTTCAATCCCTAAATATCCAAACATTTCACGTGCAGAAGAAGAAGTCGTTATATTTGTATATTTTTCTCGCTTAAGAATTTCACGAATAATAATCACATTAGTAGGGTTATCATCAACTATTAATATATGCATAATTTCTCCTTGTCGCCTTATTTCAGCTTTTTTAGACGTATACTGATTGATATTCATTACCAAATGCAGTTTCTATTATAGATCAAATACCTCTTTTGTCCAAAAAGAAGCTGTATCAAAACTCGTCAAAAAACCTTCAATTCTACTAAAAAGTAAAATTGAAGGTAGACGATTCACTGTTATATTTTGATACAACTTCTTTATGATTTACGATTGGCAATAACAAGTACTTTGCCCAAATCGAGTTCACTTTCATAGAAATCAGCCTCTTCTTTCGTAAAGCCCATAGATGTAATTTTGGAGCGCAATTCGTCTCCCCGTGAACGGAAAAAGTTAGCTACAGAATCGAACATTCCTTCTTCTTTCACGCCAACTTCTTTGGCATTAGCTGTTTCTGCAATTTTTTCAGTACGGTCTTTTTGATGTGCAAGTACATAAATCTCTTCAACGCTATATCCTGTATTGCGCAGGTTTTTAGCTTCTTCGACTGCTTGTACACCATTTTCGACTACTTTAGC
Organism: Paenibacillus sp. KACC 21273; assembly: GCF_028736095.1. Taxonomy (NCBI): domain Bacteria; kingdom Bacillati; phylum Bacillota; class Bacilli; order Caryophanales; family Paenibacillaceae; genus Paenibacillus; species Paenibacillus sp. KACC 21273. The sequence continues at coordinate 978,398 of NZ_CP117876.1, read as the reverse complement.
ATAAGCTTTGGAATCTGTTGAACTCATCATTCTCCACTCTCCTCTATATACTTATGATTGAATAGTATTAACCTTACTTATCATGGAATGAAACATTTAAATGATAGGCTGTTATTCTGAAGTTGCATCAAATATGTCTACGCTACGAATAGCGCCTGTGCTGGAATCATAAAACACTTTTAGAGCAGATATACCATTAGTATAACCTTCTCCATCTTCTGCTGAAAAATCAGGAGTACCTAGTTCTTGTCTGATCTCGGCTTTGTCTATCGTTAATGTCCGACCATCTAGTGTAAATCTGCCTGCTTGTTTGGGCACACTAATATAGGTAATCCATTGATCTTGAAAACCAACACTTACATCTTTGTATTGATATTCTTGATCGCCTAACTCATTAGTCACAATATTCATCGGTTTCCCTTTGATCCGTAGAACATCTTCTCTGGTATCTGCCAAAGAAATTCCATTCAAACGGCTATATTGTTCATCATAAACAGAGTCAGTCGTTGAATACACCGCAGTCGAAGCTGTTAACTTAGGTGTCGCTACTTCAGTATAAGATACTGGTGTTGCTTCATAATCAGCAGTTTGTACAGCTGTAACAGCTTGTACTGGAGTAGCAGCGGATACTTGAGCAGAACCGGAGTAAGGGGACAATATGCCAGCAAGTAACATCATGAAAGTAATCATCGTCTCACCCTTTCTTACGGTATAAACTCTCAATACAATATACGTTGTTATCGGTTATACCTTTGGTTAATGACCTTAAAAATGTACAAATTCCTTTTATTTACGATATCTTTGCCATACTGTAGCCGCTGTATCTACCCATTTCATCCAGTTGGTAGCTTTACTGTGGCTATATGTAGCTGAGTACGATTGCAATGTACGTTGTTGAGGTGTAGAAGCAGTCGCTTGATTGCTTACGCCTGTTTTTGTAGAAGCAACCGGTTTTGGTTTACTTTCACCAATATGTTTTACTTTTTCAATAACACGTGTCGACAAATCTTTAGAAGACAATGTTACTTCGTTTAAGATTTCGCCCAAGTTTTTTACAGTTTCCATTAAAGGATCAACCTGTTTTAGTTTGTGTTCAACATCCACTGTAATATCATTCACGTTACGGATCGTTTGTTTCACTTCATACGTTAACTCTTCGATCGTTTTTTGTACGTCTACCAAAGTAGAAGATACATTGTCTAAAGATTTTGCTGCGGATTGAAGCACTTTAATTAGGAAAATAACAAGTGCTACAAATGCTAATGCGATAACGGCTACACTAATCTCAATAATCATGGCATTCCCTCTCTTTTCTTCACAATATGATTTGGTGTTACTACATTTCTCTAGTAGAAAATGTATCTGTCAACATTTCAAGATGTTACTCAATAACTACCCTTCAGTTTTGTCACCGAAACATGATGGCGTTATGAGCATCAAGATACGCTTGCTTAAACAATGTAAATTGTTTCAAGCTAAACTTTGTCGGTTAAGATACAACTACCAACGACATCATAACATTGAGTCATCGTAGATTACACATACATATCTACTCAATAGAAGTCGTTTTACGATTATTTCAATCGTTATTTAATTATACTTAATATTGAAAAGGAATGGTGATTACTTATGTTGAAATGGTCTGTTATCCTACTAATCATTGCATTAGTAGCTGGTATCTTCGGATTCTTCGGAATTGTTGAAGCTGCTGCTTCTATTGCTAAAGTATTATTCTTTATCTTCTTAGTATTGTTCGTGATCAGCTTGTTTACAGGCAGAAAACGTAGTTTCTAACAAAGCACTAATCGGTTAGAAATGACTATAATACACCAAAAAACGCTTATCTCTTCAAGAGATAAGCGTTTTTGTTATGTAAGTACCCGTTATCATTATCGCAATAACAATCGGGGTAGACTCATCAAATTGAGCTTGAATGATACTTGAATATGATCTTGTTCAAATTCCATCTGGCTTACATTTGCTATAGCAGGAAAATATTTAGTTAACGATATTCGAATAGGAGAAATCAGTGCCCCTTGCACATTTCCATGACGAACATGAGTCGCTTGATGATCCAAAATCAAAAAATTATCTTCTCGTCTAATATGAAAATCAAGTATTGCTCCAAAAGGAACACCAAAATATGTTCCTGTTAGATCAGCTTTGACCGTATCGTGATACAGAGTGAATTGCGCTCCGGTCATTTTCAGACCGACCGGAAATTCATCTTCACGATCTATCAATTCCTTTTTGGCTAATTGATTAAATTCATCTTGAGAAATAGTCGTCTGTAACTTTTTGGTCTCGATCATTGCTAAAATTTTGGATGTTGTATCTACATCTGTATAGTTCAGATTAAGCTGGTGTTCAGGCGCTGCTGCCCAATATAATGTAGCTGCTCCTGCAATCCCTATTACCAAAATGATGCTGATTATCCAAATGATCCACAAACGAATACGCCGAGTGGTAGAACGTGTACCGGACATGTAAGCTGCCCCTTTATACAATATAATGTAGTGTTTATTTGATCGTTTTTGGTTCTACATGTACATGAACATATCGGATATTATGAACTAATTCCATTTTGGCTTCAATCTCATCCGTAATATCATGACTTTCAATAATCGTCAAATCCGGCTGTACCTCGATCACTACATCTAACAACGTCTGACTTCCATTCACACGAGCTTTGATATCTTTGATATGCTCCACTCCATCAATCGATTCGATCGTTTGACGCAGTCCAGGTAATTCTTTTTCGTCGAATCCATCAGTTAAGCGATGCATTGATTCACTTAGAATTTCCCATGCGGTTTTGCAAATAATTAGTCCGACGGCAAGAGCGGCTACAATATCTAACCACGGCATACCAAATTGAGAACCGATAATCCCTACTGCTGCTCCTATACTTACCATCGCATCAGATAGATTGTCTTTAGCCGCCGCTTTGAGCGCTTGACTGCCCGTTTGTCTTGAAAGCTTAATATTATAGCGATATACGAAATACATCACTACAGCGCATAGTACAGCTACACCTGCTGTCCATAAAGCCGGAGATTCTTCCCGTCCTGCGAACAGGGATTGTACACCATCTACGAGCACCTGTATGCCTACCATCGCCATAATAAAAGAAGCAATTAATGCGGCAACTGTCTCTGCGCGGAAATGTCCATACGCATGATCAGAATCAGGCGGTTTTCTCGAAATTTTCAACCCGATCAGCACAGCTAATGAAGCTACAATATCTGTTAAGTTGTTAAGCCCATCGGCTTTGAGTGCACTTGATAAAAAAAGATAACCAATAACTAATTTGAAAGCAGACAATACCAGATAGCTAATAATGCTAACCCATGCTCCGCGTTCCCCTGCCTTAATATTTTGATATACATCAACCATTTTGTTCCCCCTGCTATAAATTAAGCATTCAAAAATGCTGAGATTATCTTTTTTAAATATCCTGTGTACATATACGTCTGTAGAGCTTGTTTATCTTATCAAACGAATACATAGTGGGTCTAGAGAAACGTTTTAGGTTAGGTCAAACGTTGTGAGACCAAGCAAATGTTGTATGACAGACGAAATCTTGTAACGACTATACAACATTTTTGCCCATAGGAAAAATGAGCCGAATTTTTCTATATAGATCGCTATCTTCTACACAAAAAAATCCTTCTCTGAGCGCAAATAAAAAACGGCTCTCCGTAAAGAGCCGCTGTTTCACTCTAATCTTATCCTTTTGCTATCCTTATACTTGTACAGGGTACATCCGTTCACGCATTTCTTTAACTTCTTTGTTTTCCAAGTATTCATCATAGCTCATCATACGATCGATCAGACCTGTTGGTGTGATTTCGATAATACGGTTTGCAATCGTTTGGATAAACTGATGGTCATGAGACGTTAGAATAATCGTACCATCAAAATCAGTCAAACCGTTATTGAGTGCTGTGATAGATTCCAAGTCCAAGTGATTGGTAGGTTCATCTAGTAGCAATACGTTACCACCCATCAACATCATACGGGACAACATACAACGTACTTTTTCTCCTCCAGATAGAACGTTCGCTTTTTTAAGCGCTTCGTCACCAGAGAACAACATACGTCCTAAGAATCCACGTAGGAATGATTCGTCTGGATCTTTGGAATACTGACGTAACCAGTCTACTAATGTATCTTCTACGCCATCAAAGTAAGCCGAGTTATCATTCGGGAAATAAGCTTGAGACGTGGTAATTCCCCATTGGAATGTACCTGCATCCGGTTCGATCTCACCCATCAACAATTGGAATAACGTTGTTTTTGGTAATCCATTTGGACCAACCAAAGCAATTTTATCGCCTTTGTTGACTGTGAATGTTAAGTTGTCGATTACTTTTTCGCCATCAATAGATTTCGTCAAACCATCTACTAACAATAACTGTTTACCTGCTTCGCGTTCACCTTTGAAGTTGATAAATGGATATTTACGGTTCGAAGGACGAATATCATCAAGCGTAATTTTGTCGAGCATTTTTTTACGAGAAGTCGCTTGTTTGGACTTGGACTTGTTCGCACTAAAACGCAAGATAAAGGCTTGTAGTTCTTTGACTTTGTCTTCTTTTTTCTTATTCTGTTCACGACCCAATTGTAGAGCAAGTTGACTGGATTCGTACCAGAAATCATAGTTACCCACATACATTTGGATTTTACCAAAGTCGATATCGGCAATATGCGTACATACGGTATTCAAGAAGTGACGATCATGGCTGACTACGATAACTGTACCATCATAATCGGCTAAGAAATTTTCTAACCAGTGAATCGAATCGATATCCAAGTGGTTGGTAGGCTCATCCAGTAACAGGATATTCGGATGACCGAACAATGCTTGCGCCAGCAATACGCGAACTTTTTCGTTACCGCCAAGCTCTTTCATTAATTTGGATTGCATATCGGTTTTGATATCCAGACCGTTTAGCATTTCTGCTGCTTCGGATTCTGCTTCCCAACCGTTCATTTCAGCGAATTCAGCTTCCAATTCGCCTGCACGCATACCATCTTCATCTGTAAAATCAGCTTTGGCATACAATGCATCTTTTTCTTTCATAATATCGTACAGACGCTTGTGACCCATCATAACAGTCTCTAGCACCGGAAATTCATCATATTCAGACTGGTTCTGTTTCAAAATAGCTAAACGTTCGCCCGGTGTAATATGGACTTCACCTTGGTTAGGCTCGATTTCACCAGAAAGAATTTTTAAAAATGTAGATTTACCTGCACCATTCGCACCGATTAGACCATAGCAGTTACCCGGTGTGAACTTGATATTAACATCTTCAAAAAGCGCGCGCTTACCATAGCGAAGCGTGACACCTGTTGTATTGATCATGTATTCATTACCATCCTTATCGTTAGTGAAGTATTTGTTGTAGACGTGTTGACCTCTATGAAAATAAGCATCGCTGTTTTCATAAAATTGCCGATGGCAATAGTATACCACACAACACCATCTAATCGAACAGCAGTATTGAGGAAACTGGAAAAAATGTGTTTGAATATTTGAAGTGAGTTGCTCAGTTAAAATATCACTTGATATATCACGATCATCCAGCAAAGCAAAAAACCGTTTAACTTCAACTCAGTTAAACGGCGAAATATGCAATATTTATTAGTATCTTATCAATACATGTATTCTTTCTACATCTTATCTATTTATAACTTAGGCTGAGTATTACCATGCACAATTAAAGTCTCGCCATGAGCCAGTACACGAATACGTTCTTCAGCGATCTCCAGACGTTGTCGTTCGGCTTCTAATCGATCTAATGCTTCGCGGGCAGTATCGTCAGCCAGACGGAATGTACCGTAATGCATCGGTATCATCGTCTCAGCTTGCACATCGCAAAAAGCACGAATTGCTTCTTCTGGTGTCGTATGTTGAGAGCTCATAAACCATTCAGGTTCATAGGCTCCTATCGGCATCAATGTAATATGAATCTTGTAGCGTTTACCAATTTCAGTGAATCCCGGGAAATAACCGCTATCTCCAGCAAAATAGATCGTTGGCGGCACTTTCTCCTCAATAGAATGATGAGTAGGATGTTCCGCCTGCTCTGAACTCACAGGATGATGCACAGGTTCTATAATATACCCGCCCCAGTGTGATGTATTGGTATCTAACAATGTACGCCGACTCCAGTGCTGAGTGGGTACAAACGTAATATTGATCTCGCCTACTTTAAACGTTTCCCACCACTGCATTTCATGACAACGTGCAAATCCTTTACGCTTCATTTTGGCTTTGAGCCCTTGTGGAACGATAATCAGTGTAGAACTACGGTAAAGCTGACGAATCGAACTAATATGCATATGATCGTAATGAGCATGAGAAAGTAAAATAATATCGATTGGAGGAACATCTACAATCGGAATTCCGGGCTGTCCTATTCTTTTTTGAAAGCCCATTCGACTTGCCCATACAGGATCGGTAACGATATTCAATCCTTCGTATTGTATAAAAAAGGTAGAATGCCCTACCCATGTAATCGAAGCATCTTCACGATTATGATGTAAATAATCCATCTCAGGTGGATGATTAGGCACTACATAGGAATAATCTTTATTTTTGAGTCGTCGTTCTTCACGCCATTGCCGTAGCTGTTTGAGTGTCTTATCCGTACTGACATTATCCATATTGTTATAGCGAATCTTCGGCATGTGCTACTCACTCTCCTCAGTGCTTTTCTTTTTCCACTATTACCCTATTTTCAAAAAAGCGTATCAAGCTACACTTCGTCAATCCTAGATCCAATAGACAAAAAAGCACTACTTACAAGTGATCCTATTACTGCCCTATCCCTATCGGAATTATATGCAGACCTGCTTCAAGATCGCGTCTAACAAGCACTTCGACTCCATAAATATCACGAATAAGATCGGTAGTGATCATATCTGTCGGTAATCCGCTGGCTATAATCGCGCCTTCTTTCATCGCAATCAGATGATGGCTGTATCGAATCGCTTGATTGATATCATGTAATACCATCACAATCGTCAGTTGATGCTGTTCATTGAGATCGTGAATCAATTCCATAATTTCTAATTGATAATACATATCCAAATAGGTCGTTGGTTCATCGAGAAAAAGAATCGGTGTTCGCTGTGCAAGTGCCATAGCAATCCAGACCCGTTGCTGTTCGCCACCAGATAATTGATCAAGTGTACTGAACCTTTTACTTTGTAAATTCGTACAGTCTAGCGCCCACTCGATCGCTTGTTCATCTTCTTCTTGAGAACTGCTAAATAATGTACGGTGTGGTAATCGACCGAAGCTAACTAGCTTTTCGATTGTAAGATCTGCCGGTGCTTCATTTTGCTGATGCACTACAGCTAATTTGCGTGCTAATTCTTTTGGTTTGTACTGAGCAATTTGCTTGCCATCCAGTATCACTTGCCCGAGACGGGGTACAGCATTGTTCGACATCACATGCAGTAATGTAGACTTGCCACATCCATTAGGCCCAATAATCGTAGTGATTTTACCCTGCTGAATCTGAGCATTCACTTGATGTAGTCGATCAATACGACGATCATACGAAAAAGTAATATCGTTAACGTCCATAGATACGGTCACTCCTTGTAATGAGGAAAATCAGAAAAGGGCCGCCAATGACCGCCATAATAATTGAAGCTGGAATTTCATTAGGAGCCAGTACGGTTCGACCTAGTGTATCTGCTAGTAGTAATAATAAGGCTCCTGCTACTGCTGAAAAAGGAATCAACCATTTATGATCTGATCCTACAAGTTGCCTTGCAATATGAGGAATCAATAATCCAATAAACACAATCACTCCGGCAATAGCTGTTGCTGTTGCCGCCAAAATAACAGCAATCACTGAAATGATAAGCCGTGCACGAGTCACATGCAGACCTAAGTTTTTGGCTGTTTTTTCTTGTAACACTAGAAAGTTACACCATGAGTAAACAAGCATTGCTAGAATCAGCCCGAGTCCACCATACATCAAAATAATCTCAACATCGACCCACTTTTTCATCGCTAATGTAGAGGTGGTCACCTGATTAATACTGGTGACTGCATAACTTCCCCGATAATTAAATGATTGCCCGAGCCCTGAAAAGATCGCATTAACCGCTACACCGATCAATATTAAGCGAATCGGATGCAGTCCAGATTTCCATGAAAATCCATACACCATTAGACATGCCAGCGCACCGCCAAAAAACGAAAACAAAGGCATCCAGAAATATAACGTTGGAAATACAGTCACAGCAATCAAAGACACCAAAGCCGCTCCAGAAGATATTCCGATCACACCAGAATCAGCTAACGGATTCTTCATCACAGCTTGTAGCAATACCCCTGCTACTGCCAGTGCCGCTCCTGCCATCATCGCTACAATAATGCGAGGCAGACGCAAATCTCGGACTACATTGACCTGATTATCAGTACCTGTCCATAGACCTTGTACTAATTGCCATGCCCCTACTTTAAGACTACCGGTCATTGCTGAAAATAAAACAACACCGATCAGTAGTAAACACACGACAATAAAGCTCCATAGTCTTTTGCGGTTTTGACGAGAATACACAGGTTGGTGAGATACATTATATTCAGTTTCTTGTTGCGCATATTCAGTAGATGGTTTAGTTATCATTAATAACATCCTTCATATGATCGATTAGGAGGAAGGGTACATCATTTTCAATAATTCATCAAAAGCTTGCGGAGCAGATAGACTTGCTGTTGTGCCGAATAATGGTTCAGGCAGATCATACACTTGCCCTGTTTGGACTGCATTAAAATGCTTCCAGATATCATTACTTTTGAAATCTTCGTCAAACATCTTCACGACTTCTTCTGGCATACCATGAGCAGCACGCAAAATAATGTCTGGATTAGACTTTTGCAAATATTCAGTATTTGAAGCTAAATATTCTACATTTTCTCCTTGTACAATATTGGTTCCACCTGCAATTTTGACTAGATCACCAATATACGAATGTTCGGTAGCTACTAAATAACTGCCCGGTACGCCGAGAAGGATTAATACTTTAGGTGATTTTTTGCCTGCGGTTGCCTTTTTTACTGCGGCTACTTTGGCATCTAGCTGACCTGTAATTTCTTTAGCTTTAGCTACGCGATCAAATTTGGTTCCCATTTTCAAAATTTCATTTTCCATTTTTTGCAGACTTTCAAAATTTAAAAATTCAGCATTCATATTTAAATCTTTGAATTTGGGTTCAAGATCATATTGAAGCGTAGTTACAGACAATACATCTGTCGGTTGTAGAGATAATACTTTTTCCATATCAGGGCTCATCGGATTACCGACATCTGGAATATCTTTATATTGTTCAGGTAATGTTTTGGTACTGGTTGGCTTACCGACTAAAGGAAGATCTAACGCAGACATAATTTCGGTAATGGCTACAGTAGTAGCGACAATTCGTGCAGATGAAGCTGAATCGGTTGCAGATGGATTAGCGGATGTAGATTGTTCTGCTCTAGCACCTGTTGAACACCCGGCTAATACAAGAACAATGACCAACAACCATGCTGTATATTTTACATTCACTGATTTCCCCTCTTTCTATCGATTGTCCCTTACATGCCTACAAGTCCTGGCACAATCGCACCAAGACTCACAGACATGATCATTAGATTGATCGAGTTACTGCTCTTTTTTGCTTGCTAGATCAAACTGGAATTGTACGGTGTACCAGTGATCATAAGCGACACCGCCGATAACTAATCCAGGCACAATCACATGGGTGTATGCACTGATTTTTTGAGATAAATCACCTACTTCAAATTGCACTACACGCTGATCACCTGAAGTTGAGATCACTTCAACATCTTGCAAAGTACCGTTTTGCTTCACTTGCAATACTGGCATCCAGCTACTTTTATCCAGTGTAATTTGAGCAAATGTTTTACCGTCTTTTTCGATTAATGTCGCTTTTTTGTTCACATAGTCATTCATCACTGATAGTTCGTTACTTTGATCTTTGTATACTTTATAAGCAATCGTATATTTTTGTTCTGTTGTAGCTTGTGGTTCTGTTACTTCTGTTGTCGGATGGCTTGGTGTTGATACTGTTGGTTGTGTGTCTTGAGCAGGTGCTGTTACTGTTTCTTCGACTCCATCCGCTTTGAGTGTATTGCGATCAAATATAATTTGTCCGCCCATTTTCTCATTGTTCATATAACGATCTGGAATAGACACTTGACTGAAAATACTTAGCTTTTGATCCAGATTAGGCACTTCAAATGTAATCGTACGAGCGTTGTCTGTTGCTGTGTTTGTCACAATCGTTGGATCGGTATATTTCCCTGCGAAATCAGTCTGGAATGTAGGTACAGCCTGACTATTTTTGATCGTAATCGTGGCATAGACTTTGCCATTTTTCGCAGTCAGTTGAGCCGTCTGATCTACATAATCAGCCAGTACAGAATTTTGTTCACTACCATTTTGTAAAATGCGATATTGAGCGGTATACTCACCATCTTCGATGGTATTGGTTCCTTTTTCTACTGTTGTGGTCGTCTCGGTTGTATCTTTGGTGACTTTGGCAGTATCAAATTTAAATTCAAAATCATAGACTGTCTCGTTCTTATTGTCACTATCTGTCGGAGTACTCGCTATACTCACTCCACTGCTTGTGACTAATTGCGCAGCAATATTCTTTTTAAAATCAGCTACACTGAAACGTACTGTTTTGGTGTTAGCTTGCTCATCGGTTGCTGTTACTTCTGCATCTGTATAGACTCCATTATTGCTAACACGTAATGCTTTTACTTCTTTGGCATCTTGAAGAGTTACGATCACATACCGTTGATCTCCTTCAACCACGAATTGAGCAGGTTCATCTTTAGATAGAAAACGTTGCACAGGAGACACTGCATCTGAAGATGAATTAGGTACAAGAACCTGGAAAGGCATTTTGTACTTACCATTGCTTAATTTATCGTAATCCAATGGAATAACTGGCGTAGATGTGGTAGATGCTTTTGGTTCTTCATAAGGTCCCAGCGGGCCAAATTTGAAATCAACATTGTACGTATGATCATAAGTGACTCCACCAATTTCCAGTCCGGGTACAACAACATGTGTATTAACAACGATCGTCTCTGACAAGTCTTTCACTGCAAATTGAACTACACGTTGATTACCACTTGTCGAAATGACTTGCGCATCACTTCCGCCTACTTTAAATGTTTTGATCCAATCGCTTTCTTTTAAAGTAATTTGCACATATAACTTACCTGAACGTTTGATGATGGTTGCTGGATGTAATACATATCCATTCATCACCGATTCGTCTTTTTCTTTAAACTTATAAGCTACAAAGTTAGCACTATATTTCCCGTCTGCCACTTCACCCGGATTCGTAGGTACTGTTGGTGTAGTTGGCTCTTCTGGCGTAGTAGGAATCACTGTCATATTATCTAGATCGAATTGAAGACGAATAGCATAGTCAGCTTCATATACAGAGCCTGCATATGCTGTTTTGATATGCACTTGAGCATTTAGTGGGCGGCTCGGATCAGTCACAGGGAATGTAACGATTCTTGTGTTGTTGAACTTATCTTCGCTAACGATTTGAGTATCTGTAAGCGTACCTTTTTGCTCTGTTTTAAAAGCCGTAATTACTGAACTATCTTTAATCACTTTTAGCGTAGCTTGATAGTTACCATCGACTGCGGTCAATGTCACTTTGGAATCGAAATAACTACCCATTGTCGATACCGCATCTGATGTTGATTTTAACGTAGACATCGGAATACTATACGTTCCATTGTCCAGTGCTACAGGTGTAGGCACTGTTGGTGTTGTCGGTTCTGGTAATTGCGTACTGTCAAATTTGAATTGAACCGTATAGTAATGATCATAATCAGGTGTAACTTCGGGTGGAACCACTACATGTGTATAAGCATTTAAAACAGGATTCGTTTTGGATAAATGTTCTGCTTCAAATTGAATGACTCTCGTATTTTTTGCTACATCCGTCGAAATAACAGTCACATCGGTATAATTTTTCCCACCGTTGCCGTCGACTTGTAATGACTTGATCCAAGCACTATTTTTAAGTGTAAGTTGGATATACTTTTTCTCATCTTTGATAATGAATGTAGCTGGTTTTTCTACATAGTCATCCATGACTGATATTTCGCTACTGTTATTTTTGAATACTTGATAATTAATGGGAGTCGTTTGATCTGGAACAGGCAGGACTACCGGGCCAATACTGTTTGTATCCCATTTAAAACGAATTGGATAATCGGCTTCATACACTGAACCTGCATATGCTGTTTTGATATGCACTTGGGCTTTGACTATCGATTCTAGATTAGCGATCGGGAATGTAACGACTCGCGTGTTCGCTGTAGAGTCTGTACTGACAATACTCGTCTCGGTCAATGCTCCATTGTATTCTGTTTGAAAAGAGGTAATCACTGAACTATCTTTGACAATATTCATAATGACTTGGTACTTACCATCTTTAGCTACTAGTGTTGCTGGATTACCAAAATAGGCAGCCATTGACGAAGGATCATCTGTTTTTTCTTTTAACGTCGCAACCTTGAAGCTATACTGCCCATCGGGTAACGATAATGGAATCGAAGCTTTGTCAAAATTAAATTGAACCGTATACCATTGATCATAAGCCCCCATATTTGGAATCGTACCTGCTGGCATTACAACATGCACTTTAGCATTGATAACCGGATTCGTTTGGGATAATGAATCAGCTTCAAACTGTACCAAACGTGTATTGGCTGTTTCATTTGCAGAAATCAATCCTACATCCGTATAGGTTCCATCTTTATCGATATCTGTCTGTAATGCTTTGATCCAACTGCTCTGATTCAATGTCAGTTGAATATATTTTTTGGTTCCATTGGTGATTAATTTAGCTGGCTTTTGCAAATAGCTATCCATCATCGATGTTTCATTTGTTCCATCTTTTAATACTGTATATGCAATAGAAGTTTCCGTTCCTGTCGCAGGTTCAACTGGAATAACAGGCGGTGTTTTGTCTATAACTTTCAAAGTGGAGGGATCAAGTGTTAACCGTTCATTATAAGAAGATCCGTTAAATGTATAAGCAATATTGATTTCTTTGGACATGTCATATACATCAAAAGCAACTGTCCCTTTAGTCGTACTTCCATCATCTAAAGTTACTTTGGCATCTTGAGTCTGATCGTTCTCAGTAGCTTTGAATTGGGTAAATAAATAGGCATTTTCGCTTGCAAATAAGAAATGATATTGACCATCTTTGATAATCATTTGTCCTGGAGTCTTCGCATTGGAAGGATATTTAAATATATTGGAAGCAACAACTTTTCCAGAAGCATTCGTGCGCGTCACTTGATAAGCAATAGTGTATTCACCGTCTGCATAAGTGTCATATGTAGCGGTAGTGACTGAATTTTGACTCGATTGTACTGTAAATAATGGCTTTTCTGTAGCAGGGGTTGTTGCCGGACTTGTTGCTTCAGACGTTGTGCCCGAAGAAGAATACGTATCGTCAGTTACACTTGATCCTGAAGCACTGCTTGATGAAGGGCTTGTCTCTTCTGCAAAAACAGCCGATAACGTCGGAGATACCAACGATAACATCATCAAAAATACAGTACATACGATCAAATAAGTTCTAAATTGCCTTTTCAAAGTTCATAATCCCCCTGTTAATAAAATAGACTTCTCTAGAACATAAAGCTCCAGAGAAGTACGTTGTATTTTGGAATACTTTTTTACATAGATGAAGATATGTTAGATGCTATCTTCGTCAAACAAATATTGCACTGTGTACGTATGGTCGTAAGGAACGCCAGCGATTTCGGCAGGAACTACGACATGAATTTGCGCGTTCACTTTAGCAGATAAGTTGCTTACCGGAAATTCAAATGTTTTAGTATCACCACTTGTTGTCGTGGTCGCTTCCACATACGTACCATTTTGTTGTGTTTTAAATGATTTGATCCAGTCTTTGTGCTTCAATGTTACTTTGACTTTAGCTACACCATTTGTAACGACAAGAGTCGCTGGTTTGACTGAATACTCGGAGCTATCCATATACGAAGCATTAGTAGTTCCATCTGCATATACAACGTAATCAATAGAATACGTGCCATTAGGAATAGCAGCATGTGCTGATTTTGCAGAAAATGGAGATAGTCCTGCAAATACTAGAGCCGCCATCATCAACATCATGACTACTTTTTTGAACGAAAATTTTTCTACTGTATTTATCATCATATTCATCGATATATCCTCTTTTCTACAGGTAGTGGTCTACATATTTGAAGCCATACATCTAACCATTCAAGCCAATCCGTACTCATCTATCGCACCCCAATGCCAATAGAATAGTATAGCGTTCTAAATTAGATACTGTCTGTGTCAAATTGCAGTTGTACGTTATATTTACCTGTGTAATTAATCACAGGGATTTTGATTTCTGCATACGCGTTTACTTTGCTATCCAAGTTAGCTACAGGGAACTCAACTACTCTTGTGTTAGCAGACGTATCTGTACTTACTACAGTCGCATCTACCAATTGTCCATTTTGTTCTACTTTGAATGCTGTAATCAAATTACTGCTTTTGATCGTTAGACGAACAGTGTTCACGCCATTGACTACTGTTACTGTAGCTGGCTTCACAACATAACTATCTAGACGAGACGTATTTTCTGTACCATCTGCTAATACTTTATAATCTACGCTATATGTTCCGTTTGCTAGAGCTGCATGTGCTGATTTGGCTGACAATGGAGCCAGTACTGCAAATGCCAAAGCTGCCATCATCAAAACGATTAATACTTTTTTCAAATCCCATTTTTCCATACGGTTCATTACTGCGTTCATTATTCAACACACTCCTATTAGTTTTATTTTATTTTTTGATCGCTTTCAGACTTTTTGAATCTAAAGCTAAGCGAATCGTATAGTCATGATCATAATTGTATGAACTCACTGTTACATGAATTTTAGATACAATAGGATTTTTGAGATCGGCAATCGGAAATTGCACAATCCGTGTATCCTTTTTACTATTGCTTTGAATCACTTTCGTATCCACAATCTTGCCTTTGTATTTCACTTTGAATTGCGTGGTCCACTCACTATGATTGAGTTGTACCTGCATCGTCATTTTTCCATTTTTCACGTATAACTTGGCAGGTTTCTCAAAGTAATCATTTGCCATGGAGACTGAATTATTTTCCGCTTTTAATACGTCGTACTTGAGGGTATATGTACCGTTAGCCAATTTGGAAGAAGCCGCTTGTATCGTATTGATAGGCGTTATCCCTATGACGAAAAGACTAACCATCAAGAGCGAAAGTATGATTACGGAATATCGTTTATACATATGGACAGCATTCCTCCTAAAATCTTTAATTTTAAATGATTATCATTCTCAATTAAGATTAAAAAAATAAGCTCTTACCGAGCGATTCATTCTCTCCTTTCACGATAAAAGATCGCAAATCAAAGTGGATACAACTCCGATATTAGAGCAACCTTCCAGTGGTTGTCAATACGTTAATATCATCATAAAATCTGTGATATATGAATTTTAATTATCTTTTTTCAAATTCCTTTTCCTATATATGCCTTCAAATTTAATATCCAATTCATCCTAAAATTTAACTAAAATATTTTATTTTCAATTGACAACTCAATTGATATTCATTATCATTTAGTTACAATTTAATTGAAAATGATTATCATTTGCAACGAAAGTAATTATAGGAGGATACTCATGAAATCATCATTGCTCTGGTCATCTGCTCTGCTCTTATTTGTAATGACCGGATGTAGTTCAGCGGCATCAACGAATGTTACTACTCCTTCTGCTAATGCTGCTACAGCACAACAGGCTTCTATCACAATTACTGATTTTGCCAAAAGACAGATCGCTCTCACTCAGATCCCACAGCGTATTATTGCACTCAGCAATGGCGATATGGATATTATCTATGCACTGGGCGGAACTGTAGTCGGTCGACCGAATTCTAATGGCCCTGCTGTTGTAAGCGCTGCTGAACAAGTAGAACAAATCGGTTCCACCCATGAAGTCGATCTGGAAAAGATTACTTTTTTACAACCTGATGTAGTGCTCGGGAATTATCCTATGAATGAAAAAGATATCCCTGCGATTGAAGGTATTGGTTCTAAGCTGATCTTAACAGGAGCTAACTCTATTCAAGATATTCAGACTCAAATTACATTGTTTGGACAACTATTGCAACAAGAAACAAAAGCCAAACAACTTAACAAACAGATACAAGATCATATCCATACATTGAACTCCACAACCTCTACTGCCAAACCTAATGTATTGCTTGTGTATGGAGCACCCGGAACGTATATGGCGGCTTTGCCTAATTCATTAAGCGGTAATATTCTCGAAGTAGCAGGTGGTCATAATATCGCTGCTAATCTACCCGGTCTGCAAAACTTTCCGCAATATGCACAGCTCAATACAGAGCAGGTTGTACAAGCGAATCCTGATTACATTATGATCATGACTCATGGTAATACCGATGAAGTCAAAGCTGGATTTTTGAAAGAAATGCAAAACAATCCGGCATGGAACAGTATCAAAGCGGTACAGAACAATCAAGTGGAAGTCCTTCCATCTACGCTATTCGGCACTAATCCTGGCACTAAAGTCACCGATGCTTTGGACTTGATTCATCAAATATTGTATCCGGAACGTTCATAAGATGAACAAACAGCAACGTAACCGCAGACGATGGCTTGTCGCTATTATTCTGCCTTTGTTATCGATTATCGCTTGTCTGTATGGTGTCTTATATGGCTCTATCTCTATTCCACTGAGTGAAGTGATACCGATATTATGGGGTCAGGAGCCATCTGCATATCGTACGATTTTGATAGATTTGCGCTTACCGCGTGTGATGATTGGCTGGTTGGTCGGAGCTTGTCTGGCTACTGCTGGAGCACTGTTACAAGGTGTGATGAAAAATCCGTTAGCGGATCCAGGCATTATCGGTGTCTCTGCCGGTGGCGGGATCACAGCGATGATCACAATGGTGATGTTACCACAGTTAAGCTATCTACTTCCGATAACTGCTTTTTTGGGCGCTTTTGTTACAGCGGTATTGATCTATTTACTAGCATGGGATCGCGGAGCTTCGCCTGTAAAAATTATTCTAGCCGGGGTCGCTGTTAATGCGCTACTAGGTGCCTTAACTAACGGGATTATGGTCATTTATAGTGATCGAGTACAAGCTGTTCTTCCCTGGTTATCCGGCGGACTGAATGGACGAAGCTGGTATCATCTTGAATTTATGGCGCCTTATGCGGTATGCGGGTTGATCCTGTCGCTATTAGCTATCAAGCCAGCCAATCTATTATTGCTTGGCGATGATGCTGCTCAATTGTTAGGGCAACGAGTAGAAATGAATCGCTTGCTTATTATTTTATTGTCAGCTTTTCTAGCAGGAGCTGCTGTAAGTGTAGCAGGATTGGTCGGATTTGTGGGGCTTGTTGTTCCACATATGATTCGGCTGATGATTGGAGAAGATTATCGCTTTTTACTCCCCTTCTCAATGATTGGCGGTGGAACACTGGTTGTTTTTGCAGATACTGTCGCACGTTCGTGGTTCGGGTCGATTGAATTGCCTGTTGGTATTTTGCTTGCTGTAATTGGAGCGCCATTCTTTTTATTCCTATTGAAACGGAAAGGAAGGTTCGGTCTATCATGATACAGTCGATTCATCCTTCTACAATAACAGCAGCGATCGAGAGCAAGCAACTCAGTCTGGATAATGGTCATTTTCGTCTGGATCAGATTGATATTTCTCTGCCAAAAGGTCAAATAACCGCGATTGTGGGACCTAATGGGTCTGGCAAATCCACCTTATTGCGATTGCTTACAAAACTGCTCAAGCCAGATCAAGGGCAAGTACATATTGGAGATCGTGAGATTACTAGCTATTCTCTACGTGAATTATCGACAACGATTACGATGCTACCACAAATGAAAGAGATGCTTCCTCAATTGACTGTGCATGAACTGGTCGCTTATGGTCGATCACCGTATAGACGAAGCTGGCATACCGCTCAAAATACAACAGATACAGCAATTGTCGATCAGGTGATGCAATGGACAGGGATAGAACAGTATCGAGATCGTATGTTCCATACTTTATCTGGAGGTGAACAACAGCGTACACGAATAGCGATGGCACTGGCTCAACAGACCGATATTTTGCTACTGGATGAACCGACCACTTTTCTCGATATTGCGCATCAATTTGAAGTCATGGATATGCTAAAACGGATTAATGCGCAATCTGGATTAACTATTGTTATGGTGCTACATGATCTGCAACAAGCTGTCGCTTATTGTGATTATATGATTGCACTCAAGCAAGGCAAAGTCGCTACGTCGGGTATTCCACAACAGATTCTTACGACTGAATTTATTCATGACATTTACCATATGAAAGCTCGAATACTATTTGAGGGTGGTTATCCACTTATTTTGCCGGTTATCCCCCATCATCAATCAGGAGGTCATTTGATATGATTATTGTAACCAATACTTCTAAATTAACTAAAGGTAGTGCACATTTACTGGTGGAGCGTTTTGACAAGGTAGGCAAAGTGGAATACATGGAAGGCTTTTTAGGGCTTGAAGTGTTAGTTAATCAAAATAGCAAAGAGTTCGAAGAAGTTACGATCAGTACGCGTTGGGCATCAAAAGAAGCTTTTCAAGGATGGACTAAAAGTGACGCATTCCGCGAATCCCATGCTCATGGCTCTACACCGGATTATATTATCGAAAATAAAATTTCCTTTTATGATGTAAAGATTGTTCGTGATCCTCTTCAATCTTCCAACGATCAAGCTGTCGTCTAATACCAGACTTATTTTAGAAATAAGATTGAGCTTTCAAACAACCCCTTCTTTCATAGAACGGGTTGTTTTTGATTTGTTTTGATAGGAGTGATTACGTTATATTTAAAAGCAGATAGTACTTAGATACATACTTAAGATGATAAAGGAGCGCGATATTGATGAGTTCAGAAATACTGAATTATTTGCAACCATATAACCCATTATCTATAGAAGCAAAAGAAATCACATTTCCTATGCAACCTAAAGGAACACCCTATTCATTACTTGTTATTCCTGATGATAATATTGAGGAAGTGATGGAAGATACGCTAGATGATTACGACTCCTTAACCGATTATGTCGATCAACAGTTAGCATTACTGCAACAGATGGATGTATTGGATACATTCAGAACATTGGTCAGTCATCAATTACTCGATACTGATCTAGCTGAACACGCTAAGTCTATACAACATATGAATTGGGCATCATTGTATGAGATGTATAGCAGATTATGGGAAGGACATGCGTGGTTAGATGAGCGATTGATTCCATATCAACAAGTGGATTCGTTATGGCCTGATTTTCATGCGGCAAGTGAACCAACAGATCAATGGATTACACTTCCTTTACCTAATAGCAGAGAATATATCGCTCCATTGATGGTTCCTATGGGTGGGTTTAATGAATGCCCTGCTCCTATACTTCAAGCTTCTCTTTTCCAGTACTGGCATCAACAATATAAGGCTATTCCTATTATTGTGAATGAAAGTATTTGGATTTTACAAGCCTCTATCAGACCTGTCACTGATGAAGAAGCTTTATTACTCGCTCAAGAACACTTTATGTTCTGCTCGTATGTTTTGGAATCATTTGAGTCGATTGGGCAATATGCTAATTATCTTCAAAAGCAAGAGTTCTGGTATTTCTGGTGGGATTAACAAACGAGCAATCATCTATACCTCTTTTGGGGTACAATATGAAGATGGTAGTATATTAAATTTAAAACAAATGGCTATAGCTGTATCAGTCATTTGATTCCTAAGGAGGGTATCTACAACATTATGAAAATCACATCTATTGAACCTACGCCAAGTCCGAATACGATGATGTTGCATCTTGATGAGCAATTACCTCATGGTATCCGTAAAACATATACATTAGCGAATGAACGCTCTGCTCCTCTTTTTATTCAGCAAATGCTTCATATTGCAGGAGTCAAAAGTGTATTCCATACCGCAGACTTTGTAGCGTTGGATCGTAAAGCAAGTGCCGACTGGTCGGATATCTTAAATGAAGTACAAGCACAGATGGGTCAAGAAGGTGTAGAAAATAAATTTGAAGTACCGACAGATCTCTCAGGTGAGCACTTTGGTGAAGCTGAAGTGTTTGTGCAATTTTTCCGCGGGATTCCGATGCAGATTCGGGTGAAGTCTGGAACCAAAGAAGAACGTATTGGGCTAGCAGATCGATTTGTACAGGCAGTGACAGAAGTAGCAGTCGCTACGATGATCAAAGAACGCAAATTGACTGATTATGGTGTTCGTTATGGTGAACTTGCTGATATTGCACGTGAAGTCGAACAAGAGCTTGAAGCGGCTTTTCCAGAAGATCGATTGAAAAAGATTATCGAACAAGCGATTTCTCATGGCGCAAGTCAGGAAGAATTTGTAGAACAGCGTCGTGAAATGAACGCAAATGAAATTGCTGTAGCACTTGAAAATCCAGATTGGCGTGTACGTTATGCGGCTTTTGATCTGTTGCAACCAGATGCAGATAGCTTACCTTTAATCGAAAAAGCTTTATTTGATGAAAAAATGCAATTGCGTCGTCTTGCAGTCGTCTATCTCGGTGATCTCAAAACACCTGCAGCGATGGAACTATTATATCAAGCATTACAAGATAAATCGGCAGCGGTTCGTCGTACAGCAGGTGATACTTTATCAGATATCGGTGATCCTGCGGCAACACCAGCAATGCTAGCTACACTCAAAGACAGCAGTAAATTGGTGCGCTGGCGTGCTGCTCGTTTCTTGTATGAAGTCGGAACTGAAGAAGCACGTGACGAATTAGAATTAGCTGTGGATGATCCTGAATTCGAAGTGAGTTTACAAGCCAAAATGGCTCTAGAACGAATCGAATCCGGAGAACAAGCCGCAGGGACAATCTGGCAACAAATGGCGAAAAGTCGTGCCAAAGATAACGTCTAATGATTATAATCATTTGTTCTTCATGAGAGATTCATGATATAAGTAGTTGTCAAATCAAACGACTACACGTATACTGGAAAACAGTCATCTTATCCATGACACTAATTTCATAATAATTGCCTCATCACACAATATCCGATGAGGTAGAGGTCGCAACTATAATGAGTCTATTTGGAGAAAGCGTAAGAGCCGCTGTTGATCCCAAATAAAAAGGTATCGTTGCCGAAGTATAACTAATGCTCTGTTGTTAGTTATGCTGGGGCTGTCTCCGAAAGGAACAGAACTGTCACAGTGAACCATCTACAGATGATTCCTGTGTTGAGCTATCTTTACAAAGGAAAAGTATGGTGCGGATCATAATTAAAGGATCACGTATATATACGTGGTCTTTTTTGTTGTGTTCTTGCATGTATGTCCTTCCTTTATTTATTCACAGCATAAATTCATATGCTTAATTCAGTAAGGAGTGTATATAACTATTATGGCATCTTCATCTTCTCCATCTTCACCACCGCGTGAACTCAAAGCAGGTCTACGAGCAAGACATATGACGATGATCGCTCTCGGCGGTTCGATCGGTACTGGTCTATTTCTCGCCAGTGGTGGCGCCGTTGCTCAGGCAGGCCCTGGCGGTGCATTACTCGCGTATGCTTGTGTAGGTATTATGGTGTATTTTCTAATGACCAGTCTAGGGGAAATGGCAACGTATCGTCCTGAATCCGGTTCGTTCAATACGTATGCCGCTCGTTATGTTGATCCTGCTTTTGGATTCGCAATGGGTTGGAATTTCTGGTACAACTGGGCGATTACGATTGCAGCGGAATTATCTGCAGCAACGATTATTATTAAGTACTGGTTCCCGGAAAGTTCTTCGTTTATCTGGAGTCTATTGTTTCTAGCGGTTATCTTTTTACTTAATGTTCTGTCTGTTAAAGGTTACGGGGAATCGGAGTACTGGTTCGCGATGATCAAAATTGTAGTTGTTATTCTTTTTCTTGTTGTTGGGGTGTTAATGATCTTTGGGATTCTCGGTGGCAAAGCGGTAGGATTCAGCAACTTTACTGTAGGGGATGCTCCGTTTAATGGAGGACTGTTAGCCTTTATCGGTGTATTTATGGCGGCAGGATTTTCATTTCAAGGCACAGAGTTAATCGGGGTTGCAGCCGGTGAAAGTGAAAATCCACGTGAACATGTACCGAAAGCGATTCGTCAGGTATTCTGGCGTATTCTCATTTTTTATATTTTAGCGATTTTGGTGATTGGATTAATTATTCCTTACACTACACCTTCTCTTTTGAATGGTGAGCTAACCGATATAGGTGTCAGCCCATTTACACTGGTATTTGAAAAAGCAGGGCTTGCGTTTGCAGCAGCCGTCATGAATGCTGTTATCCTATCTTCGGTTCTATCAGCCGGTAACTCGGGGATGTATGCTTCTACTCGTGTATTGTATGCACTGGCGAAAGAAGGCAAAGCGCCTCGTATCTTCGGACGACTGAATCGTCGTGGGATTCCACAAAATGCGTTATTGTTAACGACTGCTGTAGGAATGTTAGCTTTTCTAGCTTCTTTGTTCGGGGATGGAATTGTATATCAATGGTTACTTAATGCTTCAGGAATGTGCGGCTTTATCACCTGGCTTGGAATCGCAATTAGTCATTACCGCTTCCGTCGTGCTTTTTACGCACAGGGTAAAAGTATGGATGAGTTGCCTTTCAAAGCAAAATGGTTCCCATTTGGCCCATTATTTGCTTTTGTGTTATGTGCTATAGTTATTCTGGGTCAAAGTCTATCGTATATTACACCGGAAGCTATTGACTGGAAATCGATTTTCGCTTCATATATCAGTGTGCCGTTATTTCTCATCTTATGGTTAGGATATAAGTTGATCAATCATACAAAAGTGGTTCCACTGACAGAATGTGATCTCAATAGCGGGCATTCTTTAGATAAAAAATAAAGTCATCAGCTATAACATTCAACAAAACAACTATACTACTCAATCCAAAAACACCTTCTACGCTCTATGCTTATCCAAGCACTATAGAGGTAGAAGGTGTTTTTCTAGTTATATATCTTCCTATTTATGATTTAAGCTGATGATTGGTAGGAAGAGTAATCGTGATCAGCTTACCTTGTATTGACGACTACTAATACGTAGGCCAGCCACTGGAATCCCAGTTGAGATCACTAATTAACAGCTTGGGTGCTCCATTATCATTGGCATCATACGCATGACGAGCAATAATATTATTGCCAACGATGTCTTCACCACCCGGGCCTTTCCATTGAGCGTTACCACTATCTAAAATCGTACCGCCACCATTAAGCATATTAACACCATTTTTATCTACATAAGGACCGGTAATACTTGTAGAGCGTCCATAGACAATTTTGTACGTACTGTTTACACCTTTACAGCAGTTATCAATAGAAGCGAACAAGTAGTAGTATCCGTTACGGTACGTGATCGATGGTGCTTCAATTGCTCCACCATTGTTAGGACGAGCCGCGATCGAAGTGATACTGCCTGTTGGTTTCATTGTATTTTTGTCCAGTTTGGTTAATTTAAGACCGCTCCAGAATGAACCGAAAGCTAACCATGGATTACCAGAAGCATCGATTACCAATTCAGGATCAATCGCATTGTAATCGTTAGAACCTGAAGTTGTGCGTAATACTAGACCATCATCACGCCAGCTACCTGCACCGATACTACTTGCTGAAGCTAGTCCAATAGCCGATGTATTGGAACCGAAAGAAGAAATCGAATAGTACAACCATGTACGACCATTATATGTTTTTACGTCAGGCGCCCAGACATCATTTGTTGCTTGTTTGGGTACATATGTTTTCCACCATGCTGGAGGAGATAAGAATACTTGTGGTACACGATACCAGTTGTTGCCATTATCGGATTTTAAAACTTGAATACCTTGTCCGGTCGAAAAAGTGTACCAGCTATTTCCTTCTTTAATTAAAGAGGGATCATGGACACCGACATCTCCTGATAATGGCCAGGCTGCCGCAAAAATTTTACCGTTAGGTACAACAGAAAAAAGAAGTGCTGTTAAGGTCAACATTAAAACTAATTTGCTTTTCAGCTTCATATGAATGATGTTCGCCTCCTGCTTCCGAAGTCCGCTATCTGTTACTGTTGCAACGTTTAGCGCCTATATTTAATTATAAAGCGCTTTCAATTATGTACAATATAATATTAAAGCAACTTTACACTAAGCAATTTATTGGTATTTTTATGTATATTTAATTAATATATTTGTTTATTAAATAGCATTTATATTAATTTATAAATAGAAATATACATTATGAAAAGGTATATTCATCGTTTAAAATTTATAACCATTTTTAGATGTATAACAATATCGAATTAACGTTTATCTTTTTATATACGATATACCTCTTTATTTTTCTGAGAATATTGGTTTATTTGCTAAATAAGACGAGTATATCTGTATGCTTATAAGGTGTGAAAATGATATGAATAATGCGCCGACAAAGAATGGTAAAACAGCAAAAAGGATCGGATATGATATCCGACCCTTCTTTTAAAAATAATAAATGTGGTCTATCGACCTTTTATTTAGATCTTATTTCCAAGACAAGTTAACTTTAAGATCGTTAGAACTTCCTAGCGATTGTACAGTGTAGGAGATTGATTTGATTCCTACAGAAGATAGACGACTTAGATCGCTTTTTAAGCTAGTGATATTGCCGCTATAACGGAATACCAATGAAGATTGTCCGCCTGCTTTAGCATTTTTCACTTGTTCTTTTAAAGCTGTTGCTGAGTCTACTGCCGCTGGAGAGTTATCTACAGCATAATTTAAGTTTTGTTCCAATTGTTTGTAAAATCCTGAAGTGTCGCCACCGGAAGCAATTAATGTGTTCAATGTATCTTTGTAAGCTACATTTGCCGCAGGATACGTTTTGGTCCAGTTATGATCTTGTTTCATCTGAGCATCGGTACGTAGATAATAATTCGTATCTACTCCATCGCCTTGATCGGGTAATGGATCATCCCATGTTGTATCCATGTGGTACCAATTGCCATCGATATTCACAAGGTTCCAAGCATGAAGCTCTCCGCCTGCTGTACCTTCTACAATTTTGTTCTCTACGCCAGCTTGTTTGAGCAACGCATACGTCAATAACGCATAACCCTGACATACAGCTGTACCATCATGCAATGCTTCATAAGCCGTATAACGTGTATACGTTTCATCATATTTCAGATGTTGGACTACCCAATCATGAATCGCTTTTACTTTCTGGTGATCGTTCATACCCGGTGTAATAATTTGAGCAACCGTCTGAACGACTTGATCATTTACATATTTAGTCTGAGCGACTGTCTCACGGTACTTCATATCTACCGTTACCAGAGCAGAATACGCATTACTGCGCCATGTTAGACCATAGCTATCCAAGATATACATCGTATATGGATCTTTTTCCAATGCTGTCTCAAATGAGTCTTGTAACATTGCTTTTAACTTGGCTGTACTGCCTTTGTACGTAAATGTTACTTGTGCACTACGGTTCATTAATCCTTTGTACAATTGATCAACGATATCTGATGCGCTGTTTACAGTGATCTGTGAAGTAGCCGCGTATGCAGTATTACCACTAAACGAAATCGCTGGAACTGTAGAAAATACTAATGTTCCGGCTAAAAGGGTCTTCACCCAAAGTTGACTTGATCTATTCATGCAGACGTAACCGCCCTTCATCGTGTAGGTAATAGGTAAACATAACTATAGTGAGTGAGCAACTTAGCAATGATAAGCGTTATAATCTGTAGGACGATCTGTCGATTATATTTACTTATTTATAGAGTATAAGCTTAATTATAGTCGTTATAAACTGGATTGTACACAACCGCATATTTTCATGAGATATATGTATCCATTTTGATATTACTAACGAATAATATTACTTTATCACTATATTTTAATTATCGGTTGCAGACGCTTTTTCATTTACTGATTTAAGCCAACTTATTGGACTTTTCCATACACGAATATTCATTTTTTTGGCGGTCGTCTTATTTATGATAGGCGATTGAGTAATCGCTTTGGTTCTAGGTTGAGCATGCTTTACATGTTCATCCAAAAACGGCAACACTTTCGCCCAGAAATGAGGATCTTTTTGTGAAGAACTATGTCCATTCGTATCTACAAATAATGTCTCAATCGGTGGTGTGACTTGCCCCATAACAAATTCTAATTCAGTCGGTGGAATAAAAGCGTCTCCGCGCGAATGGATCATCAGAATCGGCAAATCGGCTTCTTTACGTGCTTCATTGATCGAGAATACGGTATTTTTCTGTTGATATTCTTTGAGCGAAATATGAGAACGATAAAACCAGATTCTTGGAATAATATTAGCCATCGGAAATAGTGGTAGCCCCCGACGCTTAAATTCAGCTTCAAGCACACTCTCAAATTGAGCAGGCATCGAATCGGTAATAACAGCTCGTACAGGCAATCCATAAGGAAGCGACAAAATGGTACCCAGTCCCCCCATAGAATGCCCTAACACTCCAATCCGCTGAGGATCAATCTCTGGAATATGTACAGCATAATCCAGTGCCGCCAAAATATCATCCCGAAATGTATATGCAGAAGGTGCTTCAATCGGTTCACTATGTCCATGACTACGCGCATCATACATCAAAAGGGCATATCCTGCTTCCCATAATGGCTCAATATAGCGCAGTACCCGAGAACGATTAGAACCCCAACCATGGGCAATAATCATCAATGGTGCAGACGTTGTAGAGTCCATATGATCTGTTGGATCTTTGATCGTATTGTGATCTGTAGGATATTGTAGATCTTCTTGTATTTTGGAAGGAATAAACCACCCTTGAATACGTAGACCGTCACTCAAAAATTCAATATCTTGATAAGGCATCGCAGGCTTACGCTCTACCGGAATACGTTTGGGTGTTTGCGCTTTGACCGCTGTATTCCATACCATTCTTGTTCCTGCAAGTGCTAATACTGCTCCACTTACGCCACCAATTAACCAATACCGTTTATCCATCAGGGTTCCTCCTTTTTTTAATGTAAAAATCATGTATCTTATATTTGAAATGTATAATAGAATCCATTTCGCCGACACTTATTTAAACATATGTCTATTATTACACATTTGGTCTGAGATACTAAACAATTTTATTATTTATGAAGGATAATTTATAGTGGAGAATGATTAATGTCGAAATGGTTAGTTCCGATTTTACTATATTGTAGGTTATCGCGACTTACTATTATGTACTATTGCTTACTACTATGTAGATTACGGATTTTCTGCATGAATATATTTTTGCTTCAAATCATTAATAGCAGGGATACAATGATACTGCTCCATTTGTCCATTGTCTGATTTATACATATACATTGCATTTCTTTCGTCTTTGAATATTACACTTGTGCTGACTACAGGTGCTTTACTAATATACGTTTTGATTTCAGCAATATCTGTACTTTGATATCCTTTTTCCAGTACCAGATAGTTGATGACTTTTTGAGTCACTTGTTTTTTGTAATAATCTACTCCAAAATGAAAAAGAAGAGCGCTAATAACGACTACAATACAGATTTTGAGCGAAATGTTTTGGTTTTTCATCTCTTTTACTCCTTTCTTAGGTCAGCATGTTTATTACATATGACCAATCTTGAAGTTCTACTAAGGAACCTGCACATACAGCAGATATTCCTATAACTATCCCTACCAGTCTATTCACTTTTTGCTCACTCATCTTTGTTTTTTCAAATAAAAAGATCAAACCTACAACCGATAAAAGATAAGCAATTTGTTGAGTACTCTCTCCCCAGATCAAACCGATACTATAAGACAAACACAAAGCCATACTTAACGATAACAGTAGTAAGGGGATACGTAATTTCATATGAATTGTCCTCCTTTATTTGTTCTCAACAAGTTATAATACAACTTCATCATTTCTATAAAAGGATGTGTATATATGCCAAAAAATGAATTAGGTATTGCTAAAAATCAAATCAAGCTTGTTGATTATGATCCTGACTGGATTGGATTATTTGAAAATATGAAAAAAAGCATCTGTACTGCCACCTCATTACATCCAAATAGAGTACAACATATTGGAAGTACCGCGATTGCTAATATCCAAGCCAAACCTGTAATCGATATTCTTGTCGGGGTTGATCATTTAGAGCAAGTAGCTATGTATGATGAGTATTTGAAAACAATTGGATTTTATCGACTGAAAGTACAAAGAGAAAATGAATATGTATATGCTAAATTCAAAGATACTACGTTCGATGTTAAAACTCATTTTATTCATATGGTAACGTTTGAAAGTGATATTTGGAAAAATCTTATTTTCTTTCGAGATTATCTAAATACTCATCCCGAGCAAAAGCTAGAATATCAGAAAATTAAACAATCATTTGTTGATCTGCAAAGTGAAGGAATCCAGGAATATACCGCGCACAAAGAACAGTTTGTTCATTATATTTTTAGCTTGAAGCATTCTTTGTAACGATGCTATTTTTGCTTTAACAAAAATGATTTTGTAATATATTTCCACTTTAAAGCAAAAACCCTTCTTTGTGTTGTAAAAGAAGGGTTTTTATTAATTATTATTTTTCTATCTATACGTCTATCTATCCGCGAAAAGCCGCCAAACGTTTATTCAATTCAGCAGTCTGTCCATAAATATCCTGATAAATCGCAAATAACTGATCATACTTTTCAGCACGTTCCGGATCAGGTTGGTAAGACTTCGCGTGACGTAAAAATGCCGCTGCACAGTCTTGCAAAGATGGGAACCACCCGCTACCATAAGCCGCCAACATAGCCGCTCCCATAGCAGGCCCTTGTTCATTTTCTAAACGAACAATCTCGGCGTTAAAGATATCTGCTTGCATTTGCAACCAGGTCTCATTCTTCGCTCCGCCACCGATCGAGACGACAGAAGTGATACTTTTGCCTGATTCGCGTAAAATATCAATCGATTCTCGTAAAGAGAATGTAATTCCTTCCAATACAGCACGCGCAAAATGCGGTAACTTGTGCGCGGCATCAATACCGATAAAGCTTCCACGAATATCTGCATCCGGATGAGGTGTACGTTCACCTACGATATAAGGTGTAAATAACAGCCCTTCTGCACCTGCCGCCACATTGTTCACGCCATGCAATAACTGGTCAAATGAAAGGTCTTTGCCAAATGCACTGCGGAACCATTCTAGACTGTACCCTGCCGCAAGAGTAACACCCATAATATAAAAAGCATCTTGCTCACTATGATTAAAGAAATGAACTTTCCCTGCAAAATCCAAATCTTTACGTTCTTCATAAGACAGCACGACACCGGATGTACCGATACTGCACATCGTCTGCCCTTCACTTAGAATTCCTGCACCGATCGCACCACAAGCATTATCTGCTCCACCACCATAGACGCGTGTATTTACACTCAATCCTGTCTGTTCAGCGACTTCCGGCAATAATCCACCTACATCATCAAATGATTCGATTAGACGCGGAAGCAACGACATAGGCAAATCAAAAGCTGAAGCGATCTTCTCACTCCACTGCTTACCGGTTACATCGAGTAACAATGTGCCTGCCGCATCGGAATAATCCATCGCTAGATCACCTGTTAACTGGTAACGCACATAATCTTTCGGTAGCAAAACTAATCGTGCCGCTTCCATATGCTCTGGCTCATTTTCCTGCACCCATAAAATTTTGGGCAATGTAAATCCTTCCAACGCCCGATTACGAGCAATCTGTAATAATTCATCACCTAACGTCTCTTCAATCTGGCGACACTGCTTACTGGTACGTGTATCATTCCACAAAATCGCTGGACGAATCACCTTATTGTCTCCATCCAACAACACCAATCCATGCATTTGCCCCGAAAAGCTCAACCCTTCAATTTCTTCAGACGCTACCCCTGAAATCTCTACTAACCGACGAAGCGATGTTAACGTCCCTTTTACCCAATCTTCAGGACTCTGTTCGCTATATCCTGCTTTTGGTTGAGATAACGGATACGATTCAGACGTCTCATAAGCAATATTCCCCTGCTTATCCACCAACACCGTCTTCACCGCACTCGTCCCCAAATCAACTCCAATCACATAACTCATCCTTAACCCTCCTTCAATTTATCTTTGCTACACAAATAATTACTAAATATATCAAAAAAATTAAGTCCCTTTTACCACTTCATAACACCTTTAATTCCATACCTATATATTTTTCTTTCATCACATAAAATGCTAATCATTATTTATTATTTCTAAACTTATTGCCAACCATTATCACGTATTCTACGCCCATAACTGCACTCATAGCAGACATCTACCCACAATAAATCATTCAATCTTTTAATCTTTTAATCTTTTAATCTTTTAAAACTTTATATTTATTTATATTTTTGCCCTATATCAAAACCAAAAGTATTTTCCCAAAATGCTTACCGCATCAAAAAATGCCTCCCTCCCCACAAGGGAATAAGGGAGACATGCCTTTGACCTTATCTTTTAGCATTATCTTTTGCTCTAATCTTCTATCCTCATCCACAGTATCTACACGCTCAAGCGAAGAGAATCTATTCTTCTGAAAGAGCGAAGCGCTCGCCTTTAAGGTTGGATATCGACTGCCTAGCAGTCTAACCAAGATATCCAACCTTACCAGCGACGACAAGAAGAATAAATTCTCGTAGCGCTCTAACGCTAGTACACTATATTTAAACTAAATTAATCCCTAAAGTGTATCCCTCTTATTCCGTCACCAAATACTGATTAAGAACAGATTTCAACCATTCTTCACGACCAGATTCATTGGCACGAGGAGTCTCATTATTAAGCGCATACTCTGCCAGTGAAGACAATGTCGCTTTGCCGCTCAACACATCGGCTCCAATACCTTCTTGGAAACTGCTGTACCGTTTGTCGATAAAGTCTTCGAATACACGATCTTCGATCAGACGCGCTGCTGTTGTTAGACCTTTAGCAAAAGTATCCATTCCAGCGATATGAGCTAAGAATAAATCTTCTGGCTCAAAAGAAGGCCGACGTACTTTCGCATCAAAGTTAACGCCACCTTTACCTAGACCGCCATTTTGCAACACTTCATACATCGTTAAAGTCGCCGCGTAAAGATCTACCGGGAATTCATCCGTATCCCATCCGATCAATAGATCCCCCTGATTCGCATCCAGTGATCCCAACATACCATTAGTACGAGCAACACGTAATTCATGTTGGAAATTGTGTCCTGCAAGCGTCGCATGGTTCGCTTCCAAGTTCAATTTGAAATGTTTATCCAGACCATTTTTTTGCAAGAAAGCAATTGTAGTTGCCGCATCAAAATCATATTGATGTTTTGTCGGCTCTTTTGGTTTGGGTTCGATCAAGAATTGAGCATCAAACTGAATTTCTTTCGCATAATCGATCGCCATATGGAACATACGTGAAATATTATCTTGTTCTAGTGCATAGTCCGTATTGAGCAATGTCTCATACCCTTCACGACCGCCCCAGAACACATAGTTTTCAGCACCTAGACGTTTACCTACTTCAAGACCTTTTTTGATCTGAGCCGCTGCATGAGCGTACACATCTGCATTACTCGTTGAAGCTGCACCATGCATAAAGCGTGGATTACTGAACATATTCGCTGTATTCCAGAGCAATTTTTTACCGGATTGTTTCATATATCCTTCTAAAAGGTCGACAATCGTATCAATATTGCTGTAAAATTCTCGCAAGCTATCTCCTTCAGGAGCGATATCTACATCATGGAAACAGAAGTAAGGCATATCAAGCTTATCCATTAATTCAAACAATGCTTCAGCACGAGCTTTGGCAAGATCAAGACCTGTATACGAATCCCAAGGACGCACTGCTGTATTCACACCAAATGGATCAGCTCCACCTGCTACCATCGTATGCCAGTAAGCCATACCGAAGCGCAAATGTTCTTCCATTGTTTTACCAGCGATCACTTGAGTCGGGTTATAAAATTTAAAAGCGTATGGATTTTTGGATTGGACACCTTCGTAAGTAATTTTTTCGATATTTGCAAAGTAAGCCATAAATAAAATCCTCCTCTTATCATTCGTATGAGATTGTTACAAAAATCTCTTTTAGAGCGGCTTAGTAAGCAGAGAAGGTGCGCCTAAAATCGATCATCTAACAATCATTTGGCAGAACAATGTATCCAACATAATCAAAAAGAAATCGTTTACATCGCTATCCTAACATATATGATATACTTTGTCTATCGGTTAAACAAAGTTAGTGAATAGTCATCTGAAAGGAAGAAAATTATGAAAATCACAGGTGATCAAGCGCTTGTCAAAAAGATAAATAAGTCTCTGGTGTTAGATAATATTCGCCAGTATGCTCCTCTATCACGTACTCAAGTCTCCCAATCAACAGGACTGAATAAAGCCACAGTCTCCAATCTTGTACAAGAATTGATTGACGATCAACTGGTAATCGAATCCGGTCAAGGACAGTCTAGTGGTGGACGCAAGCCGTTGATTTTGTTGTTTAACAAAAATGCAGGTTATGCCGCAGGGGTAGAGATTACAGTCAACGAGCTTATTTTGATTCTGACCAATCTGGAAGGTGAAATTATTGCCAACTCGACCTCTCCTCTTGCTAGCCATCAAGTGACTGATGTTATTGAGCAGCTACAGACCGAAATGACTGTATTGTTGCGCAATCTGCCTGATTCGATCCATGGAATTATCGGTATGGGAGTTGGTGTACCAGGAATGGTGGATGAACAAGGAAATGTATTATTTGCACCCAATCTCGGTTGGGAAGGTGTTGCTTTACGAGAACAATTAGAGCATTTATTTCATATTCCTGTGATTGTCGATAATGAAGCCAATGCAGGGGCACTCGGAGAATTGCAGTTCGGTGCAGGTAGACAAGCTCAACATCTGGTCTATGTCAGTGTAGGAACAGGGATAGGTTCTGGCATCATTATTGAAGGGGAACTGTACAAAGGCTCCCGCGGTTATGCAGGAGAAACAGGGCATATGTCTGTAGAATCTTACGGTCTACCTTGTTCTTGTGGTAGTCAGGGGTGTTGGGAATTATATGCTTCTGAACTGGCTTACGATCATGCTGTCAAAGAACCGATTCCCGGTAGTACTACCGCAGATTGGGTAAGACGTGCTGAATTCGATGAACCGGAAGCTAGAGATTTATTTCAAAAAATCGGTGAATATCTAGGTATTGGTATTACCAATCTAGTCAATGGATTTAACCCTGAATTAGTGATTATTGGCGGGCATATGAGACAGGCAGAACCATGGATCGATCAGTATTTACAAGAGGTGGTATCCCGAAGAACTCTTCCTTATCATCGCCAAAAGTTAATCATTCAATACTCCGAATTACAAGATCAATCGACTGTGATCGGTACAGCCTATATGGCTGTCTCACAATTTCTAGGTCGGGTAAAAGTATCGCTTTAATATCATTTGGACACAATTCTTAATTATTTTAATAGTAAATGTGAATTATTTATCTTAAATTTGACGTAAAATTGCCTTATTTTAGTGGAAAATCTATTGCTCTTTCGGTCTATAATTTCGTTATGTGTTATGCAATACGAACGAATGTGAAACGGAGAGAGCTACCATGAACCTGTTGGGAACTGCCGACATTTCGCTGCCTTTTTACGTAATGTTGTTTTTATTTTCTTTTATCATCGTTCCATTAGTAAGCCTGAGTGTGTTTAACTTCTCACAAGCGAGGCGCAAAAAGGGCGTATCCTTTTTGATCGCAGGTTTTGGATTTTTTATGATTTTTCGTGCTGTCACCCAGTTGTTATTTTAGATACGATATCATCTGTTAGTATGCTCCACATTATCTTTTTGATACAAATGTACTTTATTTGCACAACGTACATGCTTTTCTTTATTCTTATACGATTATCTAATCAACAAAAAAAACGGCAACCCATCATCCGGGCTACCGTTTATTTTTTTGCTTATTTTACGCTTCTGCTAGTGCTTTGTTAAATTGAGTCATATTCATACCCATAATTTTGTACTCACCGATCAATGTAACTGGAACAGCACGTACACCCATGTTCCAAGCTTCTTCTGCATATTTTTCTTCTAATTCGATATTACGCTCTTCGAATTCGATGCCTTTGTCATTCAAAAAACTTTTCACCTGTTTGCAATGCGGGCAGTTAGTACTTGTATAAACGATAGCTTTTTCCATAATAATGTAACACTCCTTTTATCAAATTAGATTATGTAGATAGCAGAACGTGAACCTATTCTGCTACCTGTAGATATTATATATGTTAGATCTGTATAAAATACAATTAACCCATAACGACTTCTTGATGTTCCAACGCTTCGATAAATTTCTCACAATCCATCGCTGCCATACAGCCACTACCTGCTGCTGTAATCGCTTGACGGTAACGAGTATCTTGCACATCGCCACAAGCGAATACGCCCGGAATATTAGTCTCTGACGTACCTGGGTTAGATACGATATAACCATTCGCATCCGTTGTGAGTTGATTGTTCAAGAATCCTGTATTGGGATGATGACCAATCGCTACGAATACGCCATGTGCAGGAATGATTTCTTCTTGCCCTGTATTGTTGTTCATTACTTTAAGTCCTGTTACACCGCTATCGCCAGCAACCACTTCAAGTGGATTTTGGTTCAAAGCCCATTCGATTTTTTCATTGGAACGAGCACGATCTTGCATGATTTTGGAAGCACGCAATTCTTCGCGACGGTGAACCAGTGTTACTTTAGAAGCAAAACGAGTTAAAAAGCTAGCTTCTTCCAATGCAGAGTCTCCACCACCGACAACCACGATTTCTTTACCGCGGAAAAAGAATCCATCGCAGGTTGCGCAAGTACTTACGCCGCGTCCGATATTATCTTGTTCGTTAGGGATACCTAGATATTTAGCTGTAGCCCCTGTAGAAATAATCAATGTTTCGGTAACCAATTCGCCCATACCTTCTACTTGCAATTTGAACGGACGATCTCCAAGATCTACACTGTTTACCCAACCTGTACGGAATTCTGCACCAAAGCGCTCTGCTTGTTTGCGCATATTGTCCATCAATTCCGGTCCCATAATACCATCAGGGAAGCCCGGGAAATTTTCAACTTCTGTCGTGGTAGTCAATTGACCACCTGGTTGTGGGCCTTCAATAATCAATGGGCTTAGATTCGCACGAGCAAGGTAGATCGCAGCAGTTAGTCCCGCAGGACCTGTTCCAACAATAATTGATTTGTACATATTGCATTCCTCCATATTTAAGATGAGCATGATAATCACACCCAACTGAATGTGTATAGTAATATAAATGTGAAGAGCTAATAGATAATAGTTAAAATTAATTGCATACAATTTATAATCATTCTAAACTATTACCAATTATGAGGAAAAGGAGGACTATAGTCAAATGAAGTTTTCATGAAGGGATCACTTGGCATACAAATAAAACCTGCTTTCTTCTATAACAGAAGTCCGCAGGTTTGAAGTCTATATCATATAGGATGATCACTTAATCTTTGTCTAAATGATCGTAAATAACGCCCCAGCCATAACCTGCTTCTGGAGAAGTATCTTCTGGCATACCCGGCAAAATCAATCCGCCATCTACACGTAAATTGATTCCTGTAATATAAGAAGCATCATCAGAAGATAACCATGCAACTGCTTTGCCGATATCCGCAGGTGTACCCATACGACCTAAAGGAATCTTACGTCCTAGTGGTTGCTTGATAGCATCGTACTCTAATCGATTTACAGTCGCACCCGGGCCTACACAATTCACCCGTATACCGTAAGGAGCAAATTCCAGTGCAAATGAAGCCGCTGAGCGTATCAATGCAGCTTTCATGCCACCATAGATGCTGTCGGTAGGATAAGCACGTTCTGCGCGGGAAGATGTGATAAAAATAATATTTCCAGCAATTTCTTGATCAATCATCGCTTGGGCTGCATATTTGGAAGCTAGAATAGGTGCGCGATAATTAAGATGGATCGAATGATCTAAATCTCCCATTTCCAGATCCAATAAGGCTGTACCGTTGCCTCCACCTGCATTATTAACAAGCAAGTCGATCCTTCCGAAATGTTCTAACGTCTGCTTGATTACCGATTCTGGCTGATCAGGTTGCGTAAGGTCTGTCTGAATAGCAAACGGCTGTGCTCCATAAATATGTGATAATTCTTGAGTCACATTGTCAATATCATCCGATTCTGAATGATATGTAAGCGCAATACGATATC
Source organism: Paenibacillus sp. KACC 21273 (assembly GCF_028736095.1). Taxonomy (NCBI): domain Bacteria; kingdom Bacillati; phylum Bacillota; class Bacilli; order Caryophanales; family Paenibacillaceae; genus Paenibacillus; species Paenibacillus sp. KACC 21273. Next base: position 941,969 of record NZ_CP117876.1, on the reverse strand, counting down.
CTTTATGAGCAAGTACTTTGGCGATTCCTCGTCCAAGCCCTATGCCAGCTCCAGTAATCAAAGCTACTTTACGATTTCGATGATGTAGTAAATTATTCATCGTACCCTCCTTCTTCTTATCCCTATCTGCTTCTTCATACATCTGTTAAGAAGAATTAAACATGAACTTAAAGTATGAAGCTTATTGATAACGATAGCAATGATTTAATATTTTGCCACATTCTACAAAAAAAAAGAATAGCCTTACGATCAAGGCTATTCTTCAAAAGGAGAATATCGAAAAATAATAATAGCTACACCATTAAGCCTGTACGTCTTGCCAGATCTTGCGCATATATAATGATGCTTGTGGAAGGTCTTCTAAAGGTACACCCTCTAGCGAAATATCGATATGAGGTTTGTACTCCTGAAGCAAACGGAAAAATAACGGATAATCCAATATACCTGTACCTGCTGTACGATAAGGCTTACTGCCATCCGGTGCAAATGTAAAATCTTTCGCATGGATCAACAACATCCGATGAGCTAACTGTTCAAATGTATCCCGTAAAAAAGCTTCTTGATGATCTACATGTTCCGTTTTCATCATATTACAAGGATCAAACAGCATACCTATCGCTGTCGTAGGAATATCCTCGATTAACTGTAACATCCGCTCGGTAGAATGAAGCGTATGATCAGCAACCGGTTCGATGGCCATATGTACGCCCCATTTATCAGCTTCTTCAGCTAATTCAGATATTGTTTCTTCCAAAATACGCCAACCCACTTCTGCATACCGTTCCGGCTCTGATGCTTGATAGGTCGTATACCCGCCTGTTTCGGTAGCGACCATACTACACCCGAAGTCACGCGCATATCGTAAATGTTCTTTGAACCGTTCGATGCCATGACGACGTTCACTGAGATCAGGATGAATAGGATCAATATAACAACCCAGTACAGCAATGCGTACATTCTGACGATCAAATTGTTCTGCAATATGATTAGCAAGTCCGGGACTTAATCGACCATTTGATGTATCTATATCCGAGATCGCTTTGGCAAGCGCTAACTGAACAGAAGTGAATCCACCAGCAGACACTTTAGCAGCAAGTTCTGCAAGTGGCAATTGTCCATAAATATGTGCAAGTACGCCTTGTTTCATCATCACACTGCCTTTCTGTTATAGATTCTGTGCTACACATTCATGCTAATCGATACAATCTATCCAAATCGAATTAGCGTGCCATCCATCCGCCATCTACACAGATGACATGTCCATTCAAGTAGTCGGAAGCTTTGGAAGCTAAAAAGACGACAGGTCCTTGCATATCCTCAGCTGTTCCCCAGCGCCCTGCTGGAATACGATCGGTAATCGCATCAAAACGAGCAGGATCAGCTACAATCGGTGCTGTATTATCTGTCAGCATATAACCTGGAGCAATCGCATTGATCTGAATCCCTTTGCTTGCCCATTCATTCGCAAGTGCTTTGGTAATTCCTGCAACCCCATGCTTACTGGCTGTATAACCCGGTACATTGATACCACCTTGATAAGACAACATCGAAGCCACACTAATAATTTTACCGCTTCCTTGTTCGATCATATGACGACCGACCAATTGTGACAGATAAAACACTGTTTCTAAATTAATATCAATTACATCGGCAAAGTCTTTCCATGGATGATCCACTGCTGGAGCACGACGGATAATACCTGCATTGTTGACCAGAATATCAATTTTACCTTTAAATGCTAATGCTTGATGTACTACATCTTCTAATCGGTCATGCTTGCTCAGATCAGCTTCGATATCAATCGCTTCACGTCCTAATGCTTTTACTTTATCGACTGTATCTTGACTGCTTGAATAAGAGACCGAGATAATATCTGCTCCTGCTTGAGCAAGCCCTAATGCCATCCCCTGTCCCAGACCACCGCTTGATCCTGTAACCAAAGCTACTTTGCCGGTCAAATCAAAACTGTTCATCAATATATTCATCCTTTCTACTGTGTAGCGATATCCAATGGAAGATTGGATTGTTTAAAATGTTCTATCTGTTCAGTAGACAATCCACTATCAGTAATAATCATATCGAGCTGTTGGCAGGCAGCAAATGTCCATAATGCAAATTGTCCGAACTTTTGATGATCGACTACTCCATAGACTTGTTGCGCTGTTTCAACCAGTGCCTTTTTGAAAGGAACCAGATCACCTGTATAGATCGATAATCCAAATTCAGGATGGAGCGCTGTCGAAGATACAAATGCTTTGTGAATATTGAGACTGCGTACATACTCTACCGCTTGCGAGCTAATCAACATATTACGTGTTCGTTCCCCGCCAGGAACGACCAGACGTACTTGTTCACGCTTAGCAAGTTCACTCAAAATAAACAGGTCATTGGTAACTACAGTTAATGGCACATTAGGCAGTCGCTTGGCGATCTCCAGCGTAGTACTGCCTCCATCGAGTGCAATAATATCATTAGGCTGTATATAATGAAGCGCCCGCTCGGCGATTTCTACTTTTTCAGACATATGCTTGGTATTGGTTCCTTGACCGGATAAAATGCCATATTGATCATTTTGTGCCAGTACAGCTCCGCCATGTACACGAGTTAACAATCCCATGTCTTCTAACTTGGCTAAATCTTCACGAATCGTTTTGCCTGTAACATTCATCATCTCGCTCAATTGACTGACTGTTACTTCTTGATGAGATATTAATATTTCCATAATGCGTTCATGACGCTTTAATGCACTCATAATTCCCCCGTCCCTTCCAGTATGATGCCGGAATGGTTTTGGGTTTATTTTAAATCTTTCATAGCTACTGCGTCCATATCATCGAACGTTTGATTTTCGCCAGCCATTGCCCAACAGAATGTATAATTGCTTGTACCTACGCCACTATGGATCGACCAGCTTGGAGAAATCGCTACCTGTCCATCACGTACAACAAGGTGTTTGGTATTTTGCGGTTCGCCCATAAAGTGGAATACTGTCGCATTTTCATCCAGATTGAAATACAGATAGACTTCAGAACGACGGTTATGAGTATGACAAGGCATTGTATTCCACATATTACCTGGAGCCAGTTCTGTTATTCCCATCACTAACTGACAGCTTTTAATACCGCCTTGATGAATATATTTGTAAATTGTACGCTCATTTGATGTTTTGATATCACCTAGATGACTTGGTGTTGCATCTTCTTGGGTTGCTTTTACGGTTGGATATTGATGGTGTGCTGGTGTGGATACAAAGTAGAACTTAGCAGGCTCACTGCCACTACCTGAAAACGTCACTTCTTTGGTGCCCAATCCGATATACAGACATTCTTTGGCAGCTACTTCATATTCCTGACCATCTGCGGTAACTTTACCGGGAGCTCCAATATTAATAATTCCAATCTCACGACGCTCAAGGAAAAAGTCTGTTCCGATATCTTTAAGATTTACTTCTAATTTAATCTCTTTTGAAGCAGGAACAGCCGAGCCTACAATATAGCGATCTACATGACTGTATACGGTTACAAGTTCATCGGTTTGAAATAAAGATTCGATCAAAAATTCCTCACGTAGACGATCAGTATCAAAAGATTTCACATCATTCGGGTGAGACACATAACGGTTTTCCATTATTATTCATCCTCTCAATAAGTGTAATTTGGATTACTAATGTTCATATAAGTTCATTTTAGTTCATATTGTTCGTTTTGGGAAGTGATTAATCACACTTTTTGGATTTTTTTGCAAATTCGTTGATAGGCGTGTTGCTGGGTTGATGTTATGATCTACATAATGTCAGACTATCTCGTTCATGTATTCTTCATATTGATCTGATATGATAATGCAAGCACTGGGTACGATTAATCTGATTACTTGTAAAGGAGCGTTACGATATGGTACGTATTTTGATAGCTGATGATGATCCTTCCATTTTGGAATTAATTCATATGTATTTGAGTCGTGAAGGATATAGTGTGCATACGGCACGAGATGGTAAAGAAGCATTCGATATGCTTGGAAATGGTAAATGGGATCTGATTATTCTGGATGTGATGATGCCTCATATGGACGGATGGCAACTAACGCAAGATATTCGCCGTTATTATGGAGATGTACCGATTCTTCTAGTGACTGCCAAAGGTGAATCTGAAGACAAAATCAAAGGATTCCGCTTAGGTACAGATGATTATTTAGCGAAGCCTTTTGTAGCTGAAGAAATGGTTATGCGCGTCAAAGCTTTATTGCGACGCTATCGCATTTTTTCAGGCGAATCTCTTTCGATTGGTAATGTCAGACTGGATGCTTCAACCAAAGAAGCAGATACAAATGGTAGTCTGCAAGCTTTGCCTGCCAAAGAATTTGATCTGTTATATACTCTTGCTGGATTCCCGGGACAGATTTTTACACGCGATCAATTGATCGAAAAAATCTGGGGGCATGATTATGATGGTGATGAGCGTACAGTCGATGTGCATATTAAGCGTCTACGCGATCGTTTTACAGAAGAAAATGGATTTACGATTCAGACAATTCGGGGCATCGGTTACCGGATTGAGGTGAAATAAGGTTGAAAAATATTTATAGTCAGCTGGTACTTACGTTTATTGCAGTTGTAGTAGCCAGCTTTGTCATTACTTTACTGATGTCTGATTGGGTATTTCAACGACAACAGGTTAACTTTGTAGAAGATCGTATTTTGGCAGATGCCAAGTCTATGGCTGAGATTCAATCTTCTATTCCCAAAAATATGATTCAGAAATATCTAGATAGTCAGGGCGGACAGATGCAGATTGTAGTGATCGGCGCAGATGGTACGACGTATCGTTCTATTGGTGAAGGACCGGGAGGGCCTCCGGGACTTTCCCCTCCACCTGTACCTCCGACACCGCCTGCTTCTACAACAAGTACCTCAACAGATACAAAAAATAAAGCAAAACCAACACCTCCTGATCCTTTGAATCAATGGAATATTCCAGAGACAGTGAAAGAAGAAGTATTAAATGGACAGGTCTATCACCCTACAGCTATACCGACTACCAATAACACTGTCCCTAGTTTTGATTTTTCATTTTTTAATTCAAAAGATAAAAAAGAACCTCGTTATGTCGGTGTACCGTTTGAGCGTAATGGTCAAAAATATGCTCTTTTTGCTCGTCCTGCACCCGGTCATTTTGTGAATCAATTTAATAGTTGGATGTTTTTAGTCTTATCGGTCATGTTAGTGATTGGGGTTGTACTGTTTTTATTTGCGGCTCGCTTAATTGCCAAGCCGATTGCCAAATTATCAGAAGCGACCCGACGTGTAGCCAAAGGCGATTATCAAGTTCGTGTGAATCTACGACGTAACGATGAGATTGGTGAATTAAGCCGTAACTTTAATCGAATGATTGGCGAATTATCTAAGATCGAAGCGATGCGTCAAGAATTTGTATCCAATGTATCGCATGAGATTCAGACTCCTCTGACTTCTATTCGTGGATTTGCAGGAGCTTTGCGAGATAGTGCTTCTCCTGAGCAGGTCAGACATTTGACGATTATTGAACAAGAAAGTGAACGATTATCCAAGCTTAGTAGCAATCTGTTAAAACTAGCTTCACTCGATGTCGTTAAGCTTCATACTGTTCCTTTCCGTCTGGATGAACAGATCCGAATGTCTGTCGCTTCTTGTGTCCCTCTTTGGATGGAAAAAAATATCGAACTTTCTGCCGATCTCGACAAAATTACATTTGACGGAGATGAAGATTTACTCAGTCAGGTATGGATTAACTTATTATCGAATGCGATCAAGTTCACTCCGGAACAAGGGAATATTTATATTACGCTTACACATGATCAGCAATGGATTATAGCGTCGGTGCAAGATACCGGTTGCGGAATAGCACCTGATCATTTAGAACATATTTTTGATCGCTTTTATAAAGTCGATACGTCACGTACATCGGTTACCGGTGGGAATGGATTAGGATTGTCGATTGTGCAGAAGATTATTGGATTGCATGGTGGACGAATAGAAGGATCTAGTGGGGATGGACAAGGAACCAAAATGACTGTTTTTTTACCGTTAACTGTTGAACAACCCAAAGGTTCTTAACTTTTTTAAATAAGAGCTAGATGTTGACCCATTTTACAATATCAATATATTCTTTTCAGGTTCTATTCAGCTTGTATCAATAAGCGAGAAATTCCTTGTATGTTAAGGGTTTCTCGCTTTTTTATATGTATTTATAGCAATCTTTAACCGCCTTTAAGGCAACGTTCATTTTTTGTTCATAAACCCTTGTTATATTTTTTACATAAAGTTATACGACGTGATCAACAAAGGAGGATATATACAAGTGAAAGAATCCCGCATTCGAAGGATAGATCCGATTTTAGCTATACTGGCGCTTATCGCCGCGGGTCTTTCGCTATATAACATTAATCAATCAGGCGACCTGAACAGTTACTATACCGCTGCTATTACAAGCATGGTGCAGAGCTGGCATAATTTCTTTTTCAATGCTTATGATCCTGGTGGTTTTATTACGATTGATAAGCCACCAGTCGCTTTCTGGCTTCAAGCGATCAGCGCCAAACTATTTGGAATCCATAGTTGGAGTCTAGCATTACCATCTGCACTTGGATTAGCTGGCTCCGTTATTTTACTGTATCTCATAATTAAGCCTCACTTTGGAATCACTGCTGCACGTATCGCCGGGCTGATTATGGCGTTAACGCCAATCGCTGTAGCTGTTAGTCGCACGAATAATGCAGATAGCACACTAGTTTTCTTTTTAATGCTAGCGACTTATCTATTGTTCAAAAGTGTACGCAGTGGCAAACTACTTACCCTTTGTATCGCATTCGGACTAGTTGGAGTAGGATTTAATACCAAAATGCTACAAGCATTTATGGTACTCCCTGCGTTCTACCTTCTTTACTGGTTAGCTCGTAAAGGACAATGGAAACAAAAAATACTTCATTTGTTAACTGCTAGTGTATTGATGGGAATGATTTCTCTATCATGGGCAGTCATTGTTGACCTTACACCTGCGGATCAACGTCCCTTTGTAGGAAGTAGTGGAACATCCAACTCTGTATTAGAACTTGCGCTTGGCTACAATGGAATCAGTCGTCTTACAGGTGATTCTAGTGGTAGTGGCGGCAGTGGTGGAATGGGTACCATGCCATCCGGTACACCTGATGGTCGTAGCAATAATAGTGCAACATCAAGCTCTATCCGCTCAAGTAGCACACCAACAACAGCTAACACTTCAACAGATACATCCAATGCAAAAACATCGACAATATCGGATCAGCCTGCAACTACAGTTAGTGCAGATCATTCTACCGCTTCTGTTCAGAATACTAACGGAAATGCTCCACCACAAGGCGGATTTGGTGGGGGTAATGATGGCGGACGATCTGGCAGTGGTGCAATGGGTGGTTCTGGCGGTGGTAGTAATGACGCTGGTGATGCTGGATGGCTCCGATTATTCAGCACAGCCAATGCAGGGCAAATCGCATGGTTCCTTCCTTTAGCCTTATTAAGTGCTCTGATATTATGGTTGCAACGTAGGGAACAACGACATATCGTTCTGTTCTGGGTAGCATGGCTTGCACCGATGATTATCTTTTTCAGTATTGCAGGGCATATTCATCGTTATTACTTTATTATGATGGCTCCTGCGATTGCCGCTCTCACAGGTGCAGCGTTCGCTTATTTATGGCAAAATATACACAAGCGCTGGTTGACGATATTTATGCTCATAGGGATCGCAACTGGATTATATATTACAATTTCGTTAGATCAAATGATTCTTGGTATTGTAGCAGCTCTGATCGGACTGGTGTCTATAGGGATTGCCCTTCGTTCACGTCAATCGATGAACAGAATCTCACTCACTCTTGCTCTTGTCGCTTTACTTGTTGCACCTGCCTACTGGTCGATAACACCAGCAATCTATGGAGGCAATTCTACACAACCTTCTGCCGGACCGGAATTAGCAACCTCTAGCGGACGCAGTAACAGCTCTACTATTGATTCTGGTTTGATCACTTATTTGCAACAACATAACACTGGTGAGAAATATCTGGTAGCCACTACTTCTTCACAGACAGCTACACCGATTATTTTAGCTACTGGATCTCCTGTAATAGCATGGGGCGGATTCAAAGGCTCTGATACTGCACTGACAACGACTCAACTCGAAGCGCTAGTCACCAATGGCGAACTTAAATATGTGATTCTTGGTGGCGGTATGGGTAGTGGGAGCTCAGATTTGACATCATGGGTACAAGCGCATGGCACTGAAATTGCACAAAGTGAATGGAGTGCTAACTCTACTACATCAACCGATACGACTTCTCAACGTTCTCAACGCGGTGGCGGTGGCAGAAGTTCTCAACTGACTTTATATGAATTAAATCAATCGTAACTCCACTGTTGTGATGACATAAAGATGTATTTATAAGGAGGAAAAGCTATGCGATATTCAATCGTTGTACCTGTATATAATGAGGAAGCTGTTGTAATGGAATGTTACCGTCGCCTGACTGAAGTGATGCAACAAACGAATGAACCTTATGAATTAATTTTTGTAAACGATGGAAGTCGTGATCAAACGGCTTCTATTGTGAATCAGCTTTGTGCCCAAGATACATCTGTGAAATGGATCGACTTTTCCCGTAACTTTGGTCATCAGATTGCGATTACTGCGGGTATGGATCATGCTCAAGGTGAAGCGATCGTTGTTATTGATGCTGATCTTCAAGATCCACCAGAATTGATTTTGCAAATGATCGAAAAATGGAAAGAAGGCTACGATGTCGTCTATGCTACCCGGGCAGAACGTAAAGGTGAAACAGGCTTTAAAAAATGGTCTGCTTCGATGTTCTATCGCACACTGAACAAATTAAGTGATATTGATATCCCGATGGATACAGGTGATTTTCGCTTAATCGATCGCAAAGTATGTGAAGCGATGAAAACATTAAAAGAAAATAATCGATTTGTTCGTGGTCTGGTGAGCTGGGTAGGCTTCCGCCAGACATCTATCAGTTATGTACGTGAAGAACGCTTTGCAGGTGAAACCAAATATCCTCTTAAAAAAATGATCCGGTTTGCATCAGATGCACTGGTCGCTTTTTCGCTCAAGCCTTTAAAATTAGCTAGTATTCTAGGTAGTGTGGTATCGTTATTCAGTTTCTTTTATCTGATCTTTGTACTGGCTCAGAAGTTACTACATTTTTCAACCACACCAGGGTGGGCTTCTATCGTAGCGACGATCTTATTTTTAAATGGGATTACGTTAGTCATTCTTGGTCTTATCGGTGAATATATTGGCCGGATCTATGATGAAGTGAAGCAACGTCCTCTTTATCTGATACAGCAAACTAGAAATTTTGCTCAAGAACAACCACTTCCTGTGCATGAACAATTGCAAGAACAACGTCGTATGATGAGCGAACAACGTCATGCTGGTTTCTAAATTATTTACGAATCAAGCGATTCGATTTGCTACAGTTGGTGTCTCCAATACTGTGATCGACTTTGTTGTTTTTATGCTACTACAGAGCTTTACAGGTGTTGTAGCCGCTCAGTTTATCGGCTATGGCGCTGGAACACTGAACAGTTATCTCTGGAATCGTCGTTGGACGTTTGCACGTGGTAAAGGCTTTGACTTTTCAGAAATTATCCGTTTTTTACTGGTAAATATAACAGTTGCTATTATTACAGCTATTGCAATCAGCTTGGTTCCTGCGAGTATTCCGGTCTGGATTGCCAAAATAGCAGTAACTATTTTGGGATTAGGAATCAACTATACAGTCAGTAAATTATGGGTATTCCGTTAATCAAACGCCTGCATAACAGATATAACGTACCTGTATGATAACAATATAGATTCAGGAGGAATTCCGATGAAAGTTCGTAAAGCGATTATACCTGCTGCTGGGCTTGGCACACGTCTGTTGCCTGCTACCAAAGCACAACCAAAAGAAATGTTACCTATCGTTGATAAACCAGCGATTCAATATATTATTGAAGAAGCCGTTGCTAGTGGGATCGAATCTATCCTTATTGTTACCGGACGTGGCAAACGCTCGATTGAAGATCATTTTGACCATTCGATTGAACTTGAACTTGATTTAGCTTCCAAAGGGAAACATGCTTTATTAGAACAGGTGAATCGTATTTCGGAACTGGCAGATATTCATTATATTCGTCAAAAGAAACCTTTAGGTCTAGGACATGCCATTTTGTGCGCCAAGCAGTTTGTTGGAAATGAACCTTTTGCGGTACTACTGGGTGATGATCTTATCGTTAATGAAGTACCCGGATTACAGCAATTATTGAATCAAAATGTATATCCTTCTACAGCGATTGTAGGTGTACAACATGTGCCTTATGAACATACAAATAAATACGGGATTGTCGCTCCATCGGTCATACCCAACACTCCTTATTCGATTATTCCTGTTAGCGATATTGTAGAAAAGCCGGCTATCGAAGATGCTCCATCTGATCTAGCAGTGATAGGACGGTACGTATTGCCTCCTGAAATCTTTGATTATTTGGAAGATACGTTACCTGGCAAAGGTGGCGAAATTCAATTAACCGATGCGATCTCACGCTTACCTCATATCGCAGCGTTAGAAATTCAAGGTAATCGTTATGATATCGGTGATCCGCTTGGTTATGTCAAAGCAACAATTGATTTTGCTCTTCAGCGTCCTGAACTTCGTGATGAAGTTCAAACGTATTTGGATCAGTTACAATATCGTGTTACTTCTTCTATCCCTCAATTAGGATAATGCTCTCAAGTAGCTATACATTATGATGATCATTTTGTATCTGCTATACATTATGTATCACATCTATAAATGAGTCTTGCTTTGCTGTTTGTCACAGCGGAACAAGACTCTTTTTGCTATACTGCTGTTGTTATCTATTACAGTATTACATCATCGACTATGATAATGCACTGTATTTGCTGTTGTGCTTTAATTAGATATTAATTAGGCTTACCTGGATTACATAATCTAATCATCCCTATCAAACGCTATAGCAAAAAAAGCTCTTTTACTTTCACCACTACAGCATAACAATCTGTAGTAGATCCAGCAAAAGAGCTTTTAAAGTCTATCTCGTATCTTGCACTTATGAGTTCTTATCTAGTGGATTAGTATCCTACGCCGTTGTAAGCCATGATCCATACAGAACCAGATACAACAACCAATACAATCGCTAGACCAAAAATCAAAGCCATTACGTTCCAACGCGGTTGGTTACCTGTACGATCGCGTACATGCATAAAGAAGAATAGCTGTACAACGAACTGCAATACCGCAGTGATCATAATGATTAGAATCGTTGCTGTTGCTTGGAACATATGGTTCATAACAACAACTAACGGAATAATCGTTAAGATAATCGAAAGGATAAAACCAATGATATAAGATTTAAGCGAGCCATGAGCATGATCTTCACCATGTGCATGTGAATCTGTTGAATGCTGCGCCATATTACATCACCCCCAACAAGTAGACGACGGATAGCAAGAAGATCCATACCGCGTCCAAAAAGTGCCAGTACAAGCTGATGACGTTAATTTTACCGCGTGTTACGTCAGTGATACCACGACGAGACAATTGGATAATCAATAACAACATCCAGACTAGACCAACCGAGACGTGAAGTCCGTGAGTTCCGACAAGTGTGAAGAATGCACTTAGGAATGCACTTGCAGAGATTCCGTGTCCTTCTCCAATCAATTTCACGAACTCCGTTACTTCAAGCCCGATAAATGCTGCACCTAGAATAAAAGTAACGATCAACCAAGAAATAAGTTGTTTTACATTTCCTTTGTTCATAGCAAGTACAGCAAGTCCGCTTGTAAAACTACTTGTTAACAAGATAAATGTCTCAGCGATAACGCCAGGCATTTCGAATATTTCTGCACCACCGGGACCACCGGCAGTGTTTTTATGAAGAACCACATATGTTGCAAATAAAGTACCGAACAAGATAACGTCGGTAATTAGGAAGATCCAGAAACCAAGAAGCTTCATTTCTTGCGGATCGTGATGCCCGTGGTCATGACTATGATCATGGTCGTGACCATGCTGTGATACAGCTTGTGCCATTAGACCGTCCCCCTTATCGATGCTTCCGTCTTCTCAATTTCTTCAACTGGAATGTAATAGTCGGTATCGTATTGGAAAGAGCGAGCAATCATACAACCTGCTACACCAATCAGACCAAGAACCGCCATCCAAGTCCACAAGAAGACAAAGCCGAATCCGGCAATAAAGAAGAATGTTGACATTATAATTGGAATTGCAGAGTTTTTCGGCATATGAATTGGAGCATATACAGGTTTTGGCGGATTTTTCGGAAGCTTACCAGCCGCACGACGCTGTTTCTCAACCCATAGCGGATCTCTACTATCCACAACTGGAACCACTGCAAAGTTATACTCTGGTGCAGGAGAAGGAATACTCCATTCCAAAGTATGAGCGTCCCAGATATCGCCAGTCGTATCGACTTCACGATTTTTGATACTATAAGCAATTTGAAGAACTTGGAACAAGAACGCTACACCCATCAAGTATGCACCCATTGTGGATACAACGTTTAATGGACCCCAGCCAGTGTCCCAATCAAATGTACTGATACGACGAGTCATACCCATTAGACCAAGCAGGTATTGAGGCATGAAACATACATAGAAACCAATGTTCCAGAACCAGAATGCCCATCTACCTAATGTTTCGTTCAGTTTGAAACCGAACATTTTTGGCCACCAGTAGTACATACCAGCGAAATAACCGAATACTACACCACCGATAAGAACTTGGTGGAAGTGAGCAATTAGGAAATAACTGTTATGATACTGGAAGTCAGCAGGAGCAACAGACAATAGAACCCCTGTCATACCACCGATAATAAAACATGGGATAAATCCGATCGTCCAGAGCATCGGCAGATCGAAGCGAATTCGACCACGATACATCGTAAACAACCAGTTAAAGATTTTAACCCCTGTAGGAATTGCAATCAGCATCGTTGATAATGCGAAGAACGCATTAACATCTGCGCCAGAACCCATCGTGAAGAAGTGATGCGCCCAGGTAAAGAACGATACGAATGCAATAATCAACATGGCGAATACCATGGATGTGTAACCAAATAGCTTTTTACGCGAGAATACGCTGACGATTTCGGAGAAAATACCGAACGCCGGTAATATAACAATGTATACCTCAGGGTGACCCCACATCCAGATCAAGTTGATATACATCATCGGGTTACCGCCACCATCGAGTGTAAAGAAGTGAGCCCCCGCAAACCTATCGATAAACAATAGTGCTAGTGTAACTGTCAAAATTGGGAAAGCGAAAATGATAATGATACATGTCGCGAATACAGACCATGTAAACATAGGCATTTTCATAAATGTCATGCCTGGTGCACGCATTTTGATAATCGTTACCAAGAAGTTAATACCCGTTGCAAGTGAACCAATACCTGAGATCTGAATACCCCAGATGTAGAAGTTCTGTCCAGGTCCTGGATTAAATTGGAGTTCTGATAGTGGTGGATAACTCAACCATCCTGCATCCGGTGAACCACCGATAACGAAAGATAAGTTAAATAGCATCGCACCCAAGAAGAACAACCAGAAACTTAATGCGTTCAAGAATGGATAAGCTACATCGCGTGCTCCTAATTGAAGAGGAACAACGATATTAAAGAGTCCGAACATAAATGGCATCGCCATAAACAGGATCATAACTACGCCATGCGTCGTAAATACCTGATTATAATGTTCAGGATGTAAAAATTCGAGATTTGGGAATGCGAGTTGAGTACGCATCATAATGGCATCCACGCCGCCACGGAACAACATCAAAATCGAAGCAAGAATATACATGATACCGATTTTTTTGTGGTCAACTGTTGTTAAATAATTACGCCACAACCAGCCCCATTTTTTGAAATAGGTGAGTCCCACAACGATAGCAATCATCGCAAGTCCGATAGATACATCTGCACCGTAAATTAGTGGGTCGCCGGTGACGAAAAAGTCAGATGCAAAATCTTTAATTTTCTCGAGCATCGGGGAGCTCCTTTCCCTGTCTTTTATGTCACACGCTACGGTACAACTAACTTCAAATAAATCTGAACTTAATTGCTAGTATTCGTGTCTGTGCTTTCTTGATCATTCATTTCCATGCCATCGTGATCGCCTGTTCCCATATCACTTTGTCCTTCTTCACTTTGTTTCTCATCAATCTGAGTAGAAGGAGTGGTATGAGTAGCACGATCTTTACCGCCTGCTAAACCGCCTGGCAAGTATTTGGTAACAAGTTGTTGGAATAGACCTTCCGGGAATGCAGAAAACGTTTGTTTGTCAGCAGTTCCAGGAACCGTTAGCGACTGGTATGTTTCCATACTCATAGGTTTAGACTCGGTTTTAACTTTGTTGACCCAAGTCTGATATTGCTCGTCAGATACAGCATTCACATCGAATCTCATTTGGGAAAAATGCTCACCACTGAAGTTAGCACCTGATCCAAAGAAAGTTCCCTGATGATCAGCTTGTAGATACAATGTCATAGCCATACCCGACATCGTATAAATTTGTCCACCAAGTTCTGGCACCCAGAAAGAGTTCATCGGAGCATCAGAAGTCAGTTCAAATCGTACAGGTGTATCTTCTGGAATCGTAATAGAGTTCACAGAAGCAATACCTTCGCCCGGGTACATAAATAACCATTTCCAGTCCATAGAAGCAACTTGGATTGTAATAGGTTCCTTCTGTGATTGAATCGCTACAGAAGGCTCTAATGCATAAGTGTAACGCACAGTTACAATACCAAGTACAGCAATAACGATGATTGGAATCCCCCACCAGATGGTTTCAAGCTTGGTGCTGTGGTTGAAATCCGGATCATATTTTGCTTTTCTACCTGGTTTGTCACGGTATCTCCACACTATAACAAAAGTGAGTATCGTTACCGGAACAATAACAATGGCAGTTAGAATCGTGGAAATCACGATTAGATCTCTTTGTCCTGCAGCAATAGGTCCTTTCGGATCGAGAACAAAGTAATTGTGGCTACCTGCATAAAGTGCCCATACCGTCAAAGCGAGTGACAGAACCGACACAATAATCATAACCCACATCATAAGACGAGAACCCGGTTTTTTGTTCATCTTAATCCCCTTTCTCACATAACGTTTAAGACGTTCATAATATTGAAACCACACATTTCTATGTTAACACTAAGTGTGCTATTTGCGTATCCATAGAAGGTGTAAATTCCACATTTTTTTGACTTGTTAACAAATCTGTCAATTTATTAACAGGTTATCGTGAATCTTTTCACATTATTTATATATTATCATATTGTGATTCCGTAAAAAAGCCCCTTTAAGAATTAATTCTTAAAGGAGCATGTATTTAATTAAAAAGGATTTATTTTATCGTAAATCTCATTTTTTAATCATCATTGATACTTTCTTTTCCTTCTTCATTACGAACTTGCATAGAACCGATCGATTTACCAATAAAGTAAATAAATACACTTCCTACTACACATCCGATACCCATCATCAATCCAGCATTGTTATCATTAAATGGTTGGATATTCAAAATAATCGTTACTACACCAACAACAAAAGCAATCCAACCTATAATTGTTAGCAAACGAGTTAATCCACGCGCATTTTTTCCGGGTGAATTTGAACGGCCTTTTGTATTTGTCGCCATAATTAAGCACTCCCCTCTTATGTTAGTATCCATTGCTACTCCAAACTAGGAGCACTTTAAAAATTACGTTTCTATTGTTATAGTCTCTATTACCACAATTTGCCCCTTTTGATTCGTTATTTAATTATATTCTTCTTATTTCTATATTATTTATTACAAATTATTGTCAAATAGTATGTATTTCATGGTCAAAAAGGCGACATTCTCTGTATAATACAGAAAATATCGCCTTAGTTCATCTCCCTATTAATATATTCATAGTTACATATTTGATAAGAATATATTTATATATAGAAGAAAAAATATTTTTCATTACTTCTCGTCAAAATATTCGTAGATTAACTGTATGATTAGACCCGAATTTTAGACCTTTGCATGTAATGTATAACTTCTCCCCGCTTCCGCAGTAAACTCCAGCACAAAATCAGTTTGTTGCTCATTAGGTTCAGTCAATGTAGAAGCTGTTAATGGATCTTCCAATTGCAGAGCAATAGAACTCACCAAGCGACAGGTTCCATGAAACTGCGATTCTACTGTCACTTCTACCAGTTGTCCTTGTTGCCAGTGCATATCTACTGTATATCCGCCACGTGCCCGTAGCCCTTTCACAAATCCTTTATTCCATACTTGTGGCAACGCAGGCAGTAGATGTAGTTCTTGTAAATGGCTTTGAAGCAACATTTCAGCAATACCTGCGGTTCCACCAAAATTACCATCAATCTGAAATGGAGGATGAGCATCAAATAGATTCGGATATGTAGAACGCGATAATAACGTAGTTACAAATTCATGTGCAGTCTCTCCATCCAACAAACGAGCATACAGATTAATAAGCCAGGCACAGCTCCATCCGGTATGTCCTCCGCCATGCTGAATACGTCGTTCTAGCGAGACACGAGCAGCTTCTACTAGCTCAGGTGTCTGATAACGATTAATCTCATGCCCGGGATACAGACCATACAAATGAGACACATGACGATGCCCTGGTTCATGCTCTTCATAATCCCGGTACCATTCTTGTAATTGACCATGACGACCAATATGAAAAGGATATAAGCGCTTATAAGTCTCTTGTAGCTCACTTGCCCAATCTTGATCGACTTCAAGCAATGTTGTGCTGGTGATACAGTGATCTAATAATTCGCGGATCAATGTCATATCCATCGTAGATGCTGCTGATGTACTACATACTTCTCCAGAAGCAGTTAAAAATTTATTTTCAGGTGAAGTCGAAGGAACAGTAACCAAATAACCTTCACGATCTTCAACCAACCAATCCAGTGCAAACCTAGCAGCTTCTTTCAAAATCGGATAAGCCGTTTCCCGTAAAAAGTCTAGATCACGATGATATTCATAATGCTCCCACAGATGCGCACATAACCAGATTCCACCGAGAGGCCAGAACGCCCAGCTTGCATCACCTTGAGTCGGAACAGCCAAGCGCCAGAGATCACTATTATGATGGGTTGTCCAACCTTTGGCTCCATAATGCACTTTCGCCGCTTCCTGACCACTTACACTCAGATCTTCTATCATACGAAATAACGGTTGATGACATTCAGAAAGCTGACACACTTCAGCAGGCCAGTAATTCATCTGTGTATTGATATTCGTGGTGTAATCACTATTCCACGGAGCTTGTACATGTTCATTCCATATCCCTTGTAGATTAGCTGGCTCACTTCCAGGTCTGGACGAGGAGATTAACAAATATCTTCCATAATGAAAATATAACGCTTCTAAATCTGGATCATGACGATGCTGTTGATATTGTTGCAGTCGCTGATCGGTTGGTAATTCTTGGTCAGTTATACTTTGATCGGATGCTAACAGATGTTGTTCATCTTCTAATTGAAGCTCTACCCGATTAAACAGACTACTATAATCTGCTAGATGTTGTTCTAACAATGACTGGTATCCGATACTTCCCGCTTGATTGAGAATAGCTACACATTCTTCTGCTAATACACGTCCACTACTTCCCGGAACTTGATCGTATCCTTCAAAATTAGTAACGACTGATAATACAATCATAATTTCATGTGCTTCTTGAATAGATAAGTGCTGATCTTCTGCTTGAATATGTCCTTGATCTACATACACTTTGACGCCTACATGAAATTGAATACCTTGCTCTGCTTGTGCATCATACGCGTAAGGTGGTTCTATCTGGCGATAGTCTTCGATACTTGGCAAGCAATAGCCAGCTAACGATAATTCATGATCTTGAGCGTACTGTTGATGTGGTTGTACACTATCTAGTCGTACACGAATATTCAGAGGTTGCTGACCATCACTACGTAACCGATAGACCATCACTTGATGCGGATGACTGACAAATACTTCTTTTTCAATACGATGTCCATCTGCTTGCCATGATGTACGGGTGAGCGCTTGATCTACCAGTAACTCACGATGATAATCTGTAATTACAGGTTCAGTCACAGGGTATTGTATATCGACCCACAGGTCGCCTACAGGTTGATAACCTTCGGTATCATGCCCTAACATGCTGGTGTTAATAATCGATTGTGCTTCTTCTAATTGGTTATCAAAAATAAGTTCTCGAACATGAGATAACTCAGCTAGACTACTAGGGTTGACTGTCTCACGTGGTTTCCCTGACCATAATGTATCTTCATTCAATTGAATACGATCCTGCTGTATACCACCGAATACCATGCCTCCTAGACGACCATTCCCTATCGGTAACGCTTCTTCCCAGAGTTGTGCAGGTTGGTTGTACCATAGTTTCCATAACGACTGCTTGTTTTGATCCATCGGTATATGACCTCCTGATTGAAATTCGTACATTTGAAATTCATACATAAAGGGGCTTCGTTAATCCGAAGCCCCTCTTTGTGCTGTATCACAGCTTTTGCAATTATCTAAGATGTTTATTTTGCAGTGACAGGCTTGCTCCACAATTCAACGGTATCTTTAATCATTTGTGTATACGATGCTTCCATTTTTTTCATTGGTTCTGTACTTAACTCAGCAACCATTTCATCGTAAATGCCATCAAATTCTTCTGGAGAAGCTAAAATCGCCTCTGGAATACGTTTACGAACAATATCTTGTCCTTTTTGGAAGTTTACTGTGTATTCTTGATCATCCGGTGCTGGTAAGTTGTACGCTGCACCCCAAGGTTTAACCGGGAACTCATCTTTTTGCGGGAATAAGTCTTTCCATGTTGTTGCACCATAAGCTTTTAATGTTTCTTTTTCGGAAGCTGTGTAACCTGCAATAATTTGTTCAGGGAAATTCGTAGTGTAATAGTTACCTGATGGATCTTTCACGCCATCACCATAATGAACACCAAATATAGTATATCCACTTACACCTGTTGTTTTAACAAAGTTCGTATTATCATTTGTTTTCATGTCTTGTACATCCGCAGGAATAACACGTTTGCCATCTTTCATATTGTACTGCTTACCTTCGATACCCCATTGATTCAAGACTTGAGCTTCATCTGAAGACATCCAATCTAAGAATTTAATAATGCGGATCGGATCTTTCGCAGAAGTAGTAATCCCTATACCGTAACCTACTGGTGCACCGATATCTTGGAATGAACGATCTTTTGTTTCTGTTGTTAATTGAACAGGATAATGTCCGTATGCACGTTCAGTCATACCTGAAGATTTTAGAGCATTTTCAGCTTGTTGGTAATCCCAATCTTGATCGATTAGACCAAGAACACGTCCACTTGCAATTTTAGAATTGTATTGGTCTGTTTTTTGTGTGAATGTCTCAGGATCTAACAAACCTTCGTTATACATATGATTTAACCAGCGGAAATATTCTTTTTCTTCCGGACGTTTGTAATGAAGTTGTGCTTCATAGGTCTCAGGGTCGATGTAGAATTCGCCATCATCCGGTGCACCTGTTGATAAGAATGCTGGGTTTGTAACTGTAATCTGAATTTTCCAATCATCTGCATTAAGAGATAATGGAATCGTTGGTTGTCCATTGATTGTCGGATTTTTTTCTTTGTACTCTTTTAATACTTTTTCGAAATCTTTAACTGTTTCGATTTTAGGATATCCTAGTTCTTTCATTACAGCATTTTGAACTTCAAAGCCGCCACCTGCGTCAAAGCTTGTTTGCCCTACGCCTGCATTGGTTGGCAATACGTAGATAGAAGGATCTTCTTTACTATATTGTAAGCGAGCCAAATCGTCTCCATATACTTTTTTGATATTAGGACCATATTTATTAATAAGATCAGTCAAATCGATCAATGCGCCAGCTTCTACTAATTTACTAATCGAACCTTTAGGAGTAATCATATCAGGATAGTCACCAGAAGCTGTCATCAAAGCAATCTTCTGTGTACCCCCACCACTTACATCATATTCAGCATTGAGCGTTACATTCGTTGCTTTGGTGATTGCTTTACCAACATCATCCTGCATATTATTCCACGTTGGATTCGCATCAGAACCAAAAAAGGAAATCGTGATCGGTGTGGACACATCAGAAGTTTCTGTTTCTACTGGATCTGAACTTCCACATGCAGTTACACTTGCTAGTGCTACCACTAACATAGGTGCCAAAGCATATCTGAATAATTTTCTCGGCATTAAAATTGCCTCCCTTTTGAATATAGATAGTCCTTCAATCATAGAACAGGGTAGAAATAAGTATATGCTAAGGTGGTGACACACCACCCGATAGCTATATTAAGCTTTCACTGCACCTAGCGTCATACCGCTGACAAAATACTTTTGCAAAAACGGATATACGATAAGAATTGGTAACGTCACGACAATCGTAATCGCCATTCGAATCGATTCTGGAGAAATACTTGCCATCTGCTTCGCCATATCGTTCGCATTCACAGCACCACTTTGCTGTGTACTTTGTTGCAATACTTTCATCAACTCATACTGTAGTGTTGTCCATTCAGGACTGCTGGCATTATACAGATACGTATCAAACCAAGAGTTCCATTGTCCAACTGCTAAGAACAAAGCGATCGTTGCAAGTACCGGCTTACATAGTGGCAAAATAACTTTCCAATAAATTGTAAAATCATTCGCTCCGTCAAGCTTCGCTGATTCTTGCAAAGCATACGGTAAGCCATCGATAAAGGAACGGATAATGAATACGTTAAATGCACTCACGATTCCTGGTAAAACATAGACCCAGAATGTTCCGATCAAGTGTAGATCTCTCATTAACAAGAACGTTGGAACCAATCCAGCAGTAACATACATCGTTAATGCTAAGAATGTTGAAATAAATTTACGAGCTTGAAAATCGACTCTACTCAATGTGAAGGCTAGCATTGAAGCACTAAGCAATCCAAGTACTGTCCCAATTACTGTTCTTAATACTGAAATCCATGCTCCAGTTAACAGTCCTTGATATTGAAAAATAGTGGCATAGTTCTCTAATGTAAATGCTCTTGGAAAAATATGAATACCGCCTCGAACTGTATCTGTCGATTGGTTAAGTGAAATCGCAAGTACGTTCAAGAAAGGATATAACGTTACTACAAGTACCATTAACATCACGATCGTATTACAAATATCAAATATTTTATCGCCTCTGGTCGCATTAAAAGCTTTGTTTGCTGCCATGGTCGCCCGCCTCCTTTTGAATACAGATTATTTACATAATGCTTTCTTTGGTTGTTTTCTTGAAAATTCCATTAGCTGTAAACAACAAGATAATACTAATCACCGAGTTGAAAATACTAATAGCCGTACCGTACGAATAACGGTTCATTTCCAATCCATATTTCAACGCGTACAAATCAAGCACTTGTGAATAATCTTGCACCAAATTGTTACCGAGCAAGAATTGCTTCTCAAAACCGATACTCACCAAATGTCCGATCGACATAATCAACAGCACGGTAATCGTGGTACGCATACCTGGAAGTGTAATATGCCACATTTGGCGAAAGCGTCCAGCACCGTCTACACGAGAAGCTTCATACTGTTCCTGGTCAATACCTGTGATCGCTGCCAGATAGATAATGGTGTTCCAACCCATCTCTTTCCAAATATCTGAAGCGGTTACAATTCCCCAGAACCATTTCCCTTGAGCCATAAATTGAATCGGCTGATCGATAATATGCATCGATACTAATAGTTCGTTGACTATACCACCATCAGTCGATAACGATTTCGTTACAATACCTGCTACAACAACCCATGATACAAAGTGAGGAAGATACGAAACGGTCTGTACCGTTCTTTTGAAAAACATGCCTTTGACTTCATTCAGCAAAATAGCAAAAATAACAGGAACAACAAATCCAAAAATCAGACCCATAAAACTCATTGCCAGCGTATTACGCAGAGCTAAGTAAAATTGTTGATCTGCGAATAAGGCTGTAAATTGATCGAATCCAACCCACTTCTGATCAAAAAACGATTTGGCTGGTTTAAAATTCTGGAATGCCATTGTCCAGCCCCACAAAGGAACATAACTAAAAATGAAAGCCCAGATTACAAACGGTAGTGACATTAGATAAAGATAGCGCTGCTGTTTAAATACTTTCCAGAAGCCACCGCCTCTTTTGATCGTTGTTTTGGATACTCGCTCTCCTTTATTAGAAGAAGCACGCTTGGTTGTTGTGTCCATAATACAGTCCACCCTCCTATAATCGATCATTCATCCCTTACGGGTTCCGCTTCTTCATCCCTATTGTCATACGACTTAGGGGTATATACCGATTATAAAAGAAAGCGCTTTCTATTTATACCTTCTAAATTATACATAAAATCATATAAAAATTAGATATCGCTTACATTTGGTTCTTCAAAGTCAAATTTTTACCTGATTGTGGGATTATAAGCGGTAATAGTCCACGCAAATCATTGTACTTTTCCTACTGATTTATACATCATCATTTTGTTGATCCCGGTAGGCAGACGGCGAAATCCCTGTATATTTTTTGAATTTGCTATGAAAATAATCTACATTTGCATATCCAACTTGAGAAGCGACTTTGTGTACTTTCATTCCTTGTGCCAACAACGATTTGGCTTGCTCTAACCGTACCTGATCTAGAAAATGGTTAAAGGATTCGCCTGTGTGTGTTTTGAACATTTTGCCAAGATACGCACTATTGTAATTAAATATTTCCGCCAATAATTCAAGCTTGAGGTTATCGCTATAATTGCGCTGAATAAAATCGGTCATCTGCTTCATTACTGATTCATGTGTGCCATGATTGATCGACTGTAACAATTGTTCTAATCGGCTTACTACTAATGTAATCATCTGTCTGGTAGTCGATACAGCGTATAATTCAGGGATTAGAGACAGACATTGTTGCACAGCAGCCCCAGAACCCGGTACACTTGCTGGCAAGCGGCTAAGAGCCAGTGATAACACATGCGAACAAAGACTTTTCACTTCACGTTCAGATAATCCAGCTTTCCATGAAATATCACACAATTCTTCCAGCACTCGCTCAGCGGTAGCCACATTACGAATATCGACAGCATAATACAGACGGTCTGACCATTCTCCTGCCAAAGGAACGTCAGCAAGTGGCTCAGTGGTAGCTCGATCTACAGCAAGTTCTGTCGACATCACACCATGATCATCACACCAGAAGCGTTGTGCAATCAATGTGGATGCTTCTTCATAGATCAAGCGAAGATCTTCAAGGTCTGTTACTACATGACTTGCAGCTAGGTACATTTCAGGTTCATCATGTAACCATGACCAGATGTGTTCTTTCAATTGTATTAATTCATGATGTTGCATATACCCTTGCTCTGTTAGCAAACCGATATATGGACCTGCACGAAATACAATACGATGATAAGTGTCATTCGAGTATTCAGCCAACTTTTGCATTTGAGCAAAAAAGTTTACTTTTTCATCGCCTTGCACATGACTACATTCGATCAAAATCAATTGGTAACGTTCCCAATGTAACTGAAGCGAAGTTGCACTTTGATGTTGTGATGATGAAGATACTAATAATTGTTCGACTTTTTCAGATAATGGAGTCTCTGGAATATGGATAATCATATCTTGTTGCTCACGATGAAGAGATCCATGTACACGACGTAGTTCATCTTGCATTTCATCTTCATCTACAGGTTTGAGTAAATATCCATCGACTCCAAATCCTAATGCTTTGCGTGCATATTCAAAATCAGCATGTCCGCTTAAAATTAAAAAATGCGCTTGCTGGTGTTGCTCACGAATGTGTTCAATCACTTCCAGTCCACTCATTCCCGGCATACGAATATCCATAATCGTTAGATCCGGTTTCCAGCGCTCAAACTTTTGAATTGCATCTCTTCCATTTACCGCAGCATCAACAACTTCAAATCCAATCTCATTCCAATTAATAATCGTTTTTAGTCCTTCACGAATCGCGGGTTCATCATCTACGATCATCACTTTAAACATTATTTATTGCCCCCTGACATTAATTGATCGGTTGTGGCTGGTATTTTAAATGAAATTTGAGTTCCTTCCCCAAGCATACTGGATATATGAAGCCCATACGCTGCACCGTACGACAAAATCAATCGCTGATGTACATTGCGTAATCCAATACGATCTCCTTCCTGACTTTCATTGACTTGGAGTGAATTTTTCACCCATTGCAAACGTTCCTCTGCTATCCCTGCTCCATTATCGATAACATCTATCATCACATCTTGCTCAATCCGTAATGTACGAATAATAATCAATCCGCCATTTTCCCGACTTTCCAGACCATGAATAATCGCATTTTCTACTAAAGGCTGAATAATTAACGGCGGAATCGATATTTCTTTTGTTTGAGGATCGATAAGCAATTCATAATTTAAGCGATCACCAAAACGAAACTTTTGAATTTCCAAATACGATTTAATTAATTCCATTTCGCCTTGTAAAGTTGTATTTTTCATACCAATCTCTAAATTATTACGAATCAATTTGCCCAACAAACGCACAATATACGCAATCTCTTGTTCACCTCGAATATGAGCTTTCATCCGTATCGATTCCAGAGCATTGAATAAAAAGTGAGGATTGATTTGACTGGCTAACATTTTAAAGCTGATTTCTTTTTGGCTCACTTCCAGGCGAGTATTGCGCTCATTCGATTCATATACTTGATCCATTAAAGTTCGTATACTCACGACCATATCGTTAAATTTACGTGAAAGCTGTCCAATCTCATCAGCTCCTGCAATATGAGAGACGACTTTTAGATCGCCCGTTCCTACTTTGTTCATCTGACGACTTAGACCGGATAAGCGGCGCGTAATCAAGTGTGAGATCAAGTATAAAAATAATAATCCAGTACATAGAATCAATATTAGTAATCCAGTACCAATCAGAATAATACGATTTGAATCCCGAACTATACTTTCATTGGCAAATACAGAGATGATTTTTAACCCGTTATCACTGCTATCAGGCATCACTTCATCCACTACAATATTCGAAAGCTGTCCTTTCACATCACGTTCATAGATTCCTTTGCCTTGTAGATCGGAGCTTATGCCTAGCTCTGGGTCACCCAACTGTTTGCCGATTAAAGTGACATCTTTGGCAGCGACTACATAACCGCTATGATCCAAAATCATTGTCTCAAATGGTTCTGCACTCAAAATTGAATTAAGATAGGACTGGCTGAGTTCAATAACGAGTACGCCATTTGTCGTATAATCGGTAAAGTTGATTTTGCGCACCAGACTGAGTTTTTTAGTTTCACTAATTTCGATATCATTGCGGTAAATCCAATTGATCTTGCGACTATTGATCGCCGTCTGATACCATTTGCTATCACGTACTTCATTACTGACTTTCATAAATTCCAAATTATTCTGAATAGTGTTATTAGTGGTGTAAAATCGGATTGCTGATATTTCAGAGTACAAACGCAGATATTCTTGAAATTCCTGATAATTGTGATAAGCGACAACCAGATCGTATACTTTGGTATAGCGTGTGTTGACCACATCACTTAGTCTGGAATCAAATAGTAGCTTGTTAGATATATCAATAGGTACACGCAACATAGTATCCATTTGATTTTTGACACGTTCTACATTATTGGTGGTCTGCTCAATCGCATTATCCAGAGCCGATTGTCTAAAATAATCTACTACGACCCCGCCAATCCCCAGTACAGGAAGCGCGACAATAAAGATATACGCAAAAATCAATTTATTTTTAATTTTTACATTATTCATGCGCTCAATCAACGGCTTCCACATGACTCCCCCTACTTTCTACACCATTTGTTTGCCGTTTTGGATAAAACGCTTACAGAAATCAGAATAATATAACATAAAATCTAGTTTTTGTTTATTCTATTTATCATATCACAAACCAATTTGAAAAGACTGCCTTCACAACAGCAGTCTTTTCGCCGATATCATTAATAGCTTAGTATATTAACAATATCAATCCATTTTCATCCATAATATCCATTTGATATGATTCAACCGTCCGCTATAGCTGTAATGAATAGTTACAGTGGACGAATAAACTCAACCTCTGGCAAACGGCTTGGATCTTTTTTATTGATATGATCATAGAACATTACACCGTTCAAATGATCTAATTCATGCTGAATGACGACAGCTTCAAACCCTTTTAGTTTCAATGTAAAAGGCTTCCCGTCAGGTGTAAATGCTTTTATCGTTATTTTCTCATACCGTGGTACGAATCCTTCTACATCACGGTCAACTGACAAACATCCCTCTCCGTGCTCCAGATAGACCATTGCTGTGGAATGACTAACTAATTTGGGATTGCAAAACACATATTCAAGTTGCCGATCTTGGTCATTAGTAAAGTAGACTACAAACACTCTTCCATCCCAACCAACCTGATTAGCTGATAATCCTATTCCTGGACGCAAACCATATTTCTCAGCTAATTTCTCATCTTGCGATTTTTTCAAAAAATCCATCATTCGATTCGCACGTGTACGATCTTCATCAGATAACGGTAATTTCACAGGTTCCGCTACTTTTCGCAAAATCGGATCACCTTCACGCACAATCTCGTCCATCGTCACAAAAGAAAGTGAAGAATTATTCAATGTATAGAGCCACCTTTATATTTGTAATAGATTGGAATTCACACAAAGTGATAGTCAAATCACATTATTTTAGATTTAATTATAAAAAATGTTCAATTTTACGTCAATGATAACGTTTACTTGTCTCAATCTGTCGAATTTGCATTGACGATAGTATGGTAACAAATTACTATAATGTTAAGGAAGTTTTAAGAATGATCGAAATCTTAGTATCTTTTTCACATTTACTTTCGTTTTTTACTGTTAATTGTAGTTGTATAGTGCAGTATACAATGATAGTTAACTAAGAGTTTTATTTATATATATCGAAGGAGGATTTACAATTTGGAAACGTCTAATGAACTTCTCAAAAGCTATTTAACACTTGTGGATCGTATGCCACGTATTATGGAGCTCCCTACCTTAATGCGACAACTCAAGTCCAATGCTACAGAAGTGTATATCCTGCACTTTTTGTTAGCAAACGGCAGTCAATATGGTACAGACATTGTCCGGGCAACAGGTCTGACTACCAGTGCCGTTACACAGATCTGCGATAAGTTAGGACAAGAAGAGTTGATTGAACGTACACGATCCGATCAAGATCGTCGATATGTGAGTATTTCGATTACCCGTAAAGGGGAAGAAGCACTAGATGGAATGTACAAAATCATGTCTAATAAATTAGTTGAAAGTATTCGTGGGCTTAGTGATGATGAGGCACATGAATTACTAGGACATTTCAGAAGTGTAGAACATTTAATTATGAAGCGTAAAGATTTGACGGTAAACGAATTATCTGTAAAAAGTTAAGACATTGCTGTTGTAGTATCCTGTTGTATATAAAAAACGTCCGAATGGAATATATTCCATTCGGGCGTTTTTATTTATATTACTCTACTGTTGCTAAATATTCAGCAACTTGCGTAGGTGTTTTAGCAAATTTACTGTGCAAATGAGCTATTTTTTCACCATTACGATATACAAGCAAGCTTGGAATTCCTCTTACTTCATTTTGCTCTGCCAAATCTTGAAACTTTTCTGCATCCATCGCAAAGAACTGTTTATCATTGTTCTTTTCGATAATATCAACCATAAAGCGGTCAAGCGTTTTGCAATCCGGGCACCAGTTTGTATCAAATTTGATCACAGTAAGGTCGTCACCATTAATCAAATTGCGGTATTGATCTTCCGATTCTATTCTTTCCATTAGGAAGTGATCCTCCTTTAAATGATGATTCAATTAGCAACAATACAAAATATAATCTCTTAATATGAAGATGTTGCTATCTTTATTATCTGCTCTTTATTGTAATTTAGCAACAATGTAGTGTATAAAGTGTATTAAAAATGATGATTATTTCAATAAACCGACTGTTTTTTGATCAAATAACCAGCCCATCAGATCAGGAAAACGCTGATAAAACGTTTCAGGATCATGATCGTCACCTTCAATTCGTTCAAAATAGAAATGAGATTCTGCCAGATTATTCATCAAAATACTTACCGCTTCATCTGTGCACGTCTGTATCAAGCGCTGACGATTTGCTTTACCCAAGCCTTCTAGATTACCGATATCCATATAGATACGCAGATCAGGAGATAGATGCTGACGCTCTCTCATAAATTCAATAAATCCTTCATACCAGAGCGAAGCCGACATAATTCCAATTCTGCCAAACACATGTGGATAGACATAGGCGGCAAATAAAGACACCAGACCACCCAAAGACTTGCCTACAATCCCTGTCATTTCAGGTCGACTATCTGTATAAAAGTTCTGATCGATCCATGGCTTAATCTCATGAGCAATCAGATTCAAATACTCGGTCGCCCGTCCGCCAAAATCTCCATGACCCAGCCCTGGATAAAGAGCACGTGCATACCACGGTGTATATTCAACTAAAGGATCATACGCAGCAATCCCGACTAGAATTAATTCCGGCAAAGTGCCTGCGGCAAAGCGTTGTTCTAAATTATATAAAGTTCCGTTCAATACCAGATCAAATACATCTCCGCCATCATGAACATAGACGACTGGTAACGGATACGATGCTTTATCATAAGAAGGTGGCAAATAAATCAGCAAGTCTCGACCTGCATACATTTTGGTAAAAAGTGTTCCTCGCATACGACTCTCTCCCCCTACTGATAATCATTATCAATTAGTATACCAAATGATCGAGAAGATGACAAAAAAAGCTTATCGATGTTATGTACACCGAATAAGCTCCTTTTCAAACACAGATATCGATTGATATTGACTTATGATCCGATACTTAACAACAATGCAGTCAGTAATCCAAGTGAAGCGATCAACCCTACTAACGGGCCACCATCTTCATACGCTTCCGGCATCATCGTTGAACAGATCATCGCTATAATACCACCACCGGCAAAAGCACCGATTCCTGCTTTGATCTCATCTGGCAATAATTCTAAGAATAGATACCCTGCCATCGAAGCCAGAGCAGAGATCACCAGAACAACAGCCCACATGCCAAAAATTTTGCCACGTGAATAATGACTTTGCTTCAACCCTACCGTACTGGACAATCCTTCAGGAATATTGCTGACAAAAATAGAAATAACCAATACCAGACTTACACCCTGACCTGCAAGTAGACTTGCTCCGATCATAATCGATTCAGGAATAGCATCCATCACCGTACCTGCAAATATACCAAGTCCACTTTGACTGCTGCCATCCTTTTCTTTAGAGGATGAATTAGAAGAAGACGAGTCTTCCTTGCTCATATAGGAACGTTTACGGTTCGCTCCCCCTTTACGAGATATGTATAGATCAAATGCAGTGTATACAATCGCACCTACCATAAAGCCTATACCTGTTGCCCAGATGCCTCCATCTTCTACTGCATCTGATAACAATTCAAAAGCAACCGCTCCGATAAGCGTCCCTGTACCAAAAGCCATAATCCAACCAATAATCTTCTTAGGCATATTGAAAAACATGGCAATCAAAGCTCCTAATAAAACAGCAGAGCCTGCTATCGCACCCCACATTAACGCATTCCACATATTTATTCTCCTCTCACTACACTGTCTTATTATTAACCCAAAATAAGAACTTTAGACCGATGTGAGCATAAAAAAATAGAATAAATGAATTTAATGCGAATATGAACGCTTTTTCATATCATTAACGGTGTTGTGTATACTGGTTAGCAGCACGAATAGAACGGATCATTTGCAGTTCATCATCTGTTAATGCTGGCGATGAAGCGGCTTCTACATTTTCATGTAATTGTTGTGATGAACTCGCTCCTGCGGCTAGCACTGCTACTGCTGGATGAGCAAGTACATATTGAATAGCGGTCTGGGAAAGGCTTCTATTAGCCTGTGTAAGAGGTTCTAATTGCTGGCGCAGACTAATAACATCTTCACCGCTAATATCCAGATAACCCTTCTGTGCTTTGTCTTCACGTCCATCTGCTAAAGCTCCACTTGCTACAGCACCACGTACAATAGAACTGATCCCTTTTTGTGTTAATAACGGTAATACTTCTTCTTCAGGACGACGATCCAGAATACTGTACTGGCTCATTACACTGACAATATGCGAACGATCTACATATTCACGAATCACATTGGGACGAATCGAAGAAATACCGTATTCTCGAATCAACCCTTCTCTTTTTAATTGTGCAAAAGCTTCGATCGTTTCGTCAATATTGTCATCCATTGTACCGCCATGCAGTTGATACAGATCAATATAATCGGTCTGTAAGCGTCGTAAGCTTTCTTTGATCGCTTCCATAATATGAGCTTTGGATGGATTCCATACTAAGCCGTCTTGACCTTCTACACGAGTATTACCTACTTTGCTAGCGATAATCACATCACTGCGGCGACCTTTGATCGCTTTCCCAATCAATTCTTCATTGTGACCATTATCATAAATATCTGCTGTATCCAAAAAGTTAATCCCCAGATCAAGTGCTTCATGTAGCAAAGGAATCACTTTGCTCTCGTCTGTTCCCAGAGACATACAACCCAGTCCAATTTCACCTACGATTAAATCTGATGTACCCAGTCTATTCTTTTTCATGATTGATCATCCTTTCACGATATCGATCTGATCTTTCTTTCACTTATTGATATAGCCGTAATACTACTTATTAAACATTACACGTTGCTATTAATAATATGTTTTACCCGTCCTACGTCTCCTGATTGAAGGCGTACTTTGATTCCATGTGGATGATTGGGTGAATTGGTTAAGATATCTTTGACAATTCCTCTTGTTAATTTGCCTGTGCGTTGATCTTGTTTGAGTACAATATCGACTTCGATTCCTGCTTTAATATTCGCGCGTGTCTGACCACTCATTTATAATTCCCACTTTCTATATTTAACATGTATAACAAATGCCGATAAGGCACTCCTACGAGCACAATACCGGCATTTGGATCATTGATATATACGTTGTAGCTAACAGATTTATTTGAATTTTTTCCAGTCTTGTTTGGTGTTTTCGAGCAAATATTCAAAATCGTTATCACGACGTTTTTGTTCTGCTTTGCGAGCATCGTCTGCTTCTTGTTGTTGTTTCTCTTTGCGTTGTTGCTCTTCTGCTTTGAGCTCGGTTGCTTGCGCTTTGAGCTTATCCAATACATCAGCACTTAGCATGTCTTTGAGTGTAGCTGGTCGATCTTGTGCTGGTGTAGCTGTCGGTCTTGCAGATGCTTTATTTTTCTTAGCCATCTTTAATCACCTCTTTTACTATACGAACTTGTTATAGTATACCATCGTTACGGAATAGACGAAAATGATTACTCTTGCTCCTCTTCTTCATCTTCTTCAAATGTAGTCACTTCAATTTCTTTGATATGACGATTCTCCATACGGGTTACGGTAAATTCATATTCTTCCACCCGTACAGATTCACCTTCATGAATATTAAATTTCTGCGCCCAGATCCATCCACCAATCGTATACGCTTCTCCAGCTTCGATATCCGTTCCTAGACGACGATTCACTTCATGAATCAATGCGAGTGGTTGTAGACGATAATGCTTGTCTCCTAGCTTATGAATCGCTGGAGTAGCAGCAGGCTCAATATCTGATTTGGAAGGAATATCGCCCACAATTTCTTCTAAAATATCTTCCAAGGTCACCATACCTGCTGTTCCACCATACTCATCTAGCAAAACCGCCATATGAATATTTTGCTTTTGCATTTGCCCTAATAATTCACGAGCAGGCACAGTCTCTATCAATTGCAAGACAGGCTTGATAAAAGGCGCAATCGGATCAGTAGGTGTATGCGGATGACTCACAGCATCACGCAATACTTCTTTGACATTGAGCAATCCAATAATCCGGTCTTTGTCTCCATCCAGAGCGACAGGAATCAAGCTGTACGGCTCTTCTTTCACCAGCTCATAGAAGTCTGCTAATTGTGCTTCATGCCCGATATACTTCATCTCTGTACGTGGAACCATAATCTCGCTACCGACTAATTCATCAAATTCAAATACATTATTCAAATAACGATATTCTGTCGGTGTAATATTACCGCTTTTGAATCCTTCCGATAGAGCAAATCGTAATTCTGCTTCACTCTGTGCGGCATCTTGTTCAGAGATAGGCTTTACTCCGAATAATCCGGTAATCAGACGTGCTGAACGGCTCAGTACCCAGTTAAATGGATACGTAATCCGGTAAAAAATCATCATCGGACGAGCAAAAAATAATGCCATCGGTTCAGCCAGTTGAATAGCGAACGATTTGGGAACCAGTTCTCCGATCAACACTTCGAAATAAGTCAGTAACAAAAAGGCGATAATAAACGATATGACCGATTCTAATCCTGCTGGAACATGAACCCACACAAAAATCGGATGAAGTAATTCTTCTATCGTCGATTCTCCTAACCAACCCAGTGCTAGTGATGTGAGCGTCGTTCCTAACTGACAAGCTGATAAAAACTCATCTAATTTGGAAATAATATTCTGAACAGCAACTGCATTTTTGTTACCTTCATCAGCCAGTTGATTGATCTTGGAAATACGTACACGAATAATCGAATACTCAGATGCTACAAAAAAGGCTGTTAATAAAATCAGTACAATAACCAATATCAAATTCAAAAATTCCATACCTTGCTCCCCTTTGCGTGATCTATCTATTTGCTCACTAAAAGTATGTATAGATGTACACATATGAAATACATTACCCATTTTTGACTGCTATGCTTTGATTCTATGCAAAAAATCCTAACGATACACAACAAAAAAAGCGATCAGAACAGAGATTACTGTTCAAATCGCTTTGCTTAAAAATCGTTGTATCACATATACGACTTCATCATATATGGATAACTTCAATATGTTATATTATTTTGTTTTCGGCTTACGATCGACCAATAACCATGCTCCGCCTAATAAAACAGCAAGTGCAACCAAAGGTTGTACAAATACCACGTGATGGAGTATAGAATCTAACGAAAAGACAGCGAAAAACAACAATCCGATTACTGTCAAAATATTAATCGGAATCAACAACCATTTGTTACGAGAACCTAACCAGTAAAACTCAAACAATCCTAACGCTACTGCAAGTATGTAACCCGGCCACATCACAGCCCAAAGATCAAACAATGTAGCGATTTGACTCACTACACCTGCTCCTAGCAAAATTCCACCTGGAATCAATAACCCTTTGTGTTTGGAATCCATTAACGAAAAATGTAACCAGTGAAAAAATAGCCCTAGCGGAATAACAAATAAAGTCGGCCAAAATGTAGCAAAAATAGTTCCTACCCCTGTAGACCCGCCCGGATTCAAAAATAAATAAACACCTAACAACAATAATACCGGTGCAAGAACTGCTTTTTTAATCATGATCCTTACACACCCCTTTTCTATTCGATTATCCTTGATTACACTGTATCACACCTTGCTTTGCAACTCATCCGCCTATAGAAGAAAATAAACCTAGACTAAAGTCGTAGATGACTTCAATCTACATATAAAAAGACCCTTCCACAAAGGAAGAGTCTTGAATACATTATATTCTACATTAAAGTTGATATTAGACTGCAAATTCGCTTTTCGTTGGAGCATCGACAGGTACAACAGCATCATGTAAATGTCCTTCTAATTCATCAGTGTAACGACGTTTTTGGTCGGCTGTCCAGTTAAAACGTCTGGACATATATTCGATCACAGGTTGTTTCCATTCATGTACCCAATTGATATTGAAGAATAAAGCTCCTGTACGACGGATAAAGAAATCGACCGGTTTAACTGTCATTTCTTCTTGAATAGCATACGCAATACGTGCGCGAATATCTGCTGGTAATTTCAATTCATCTGCGATAGAGTCTGATTGACGTACCAGATCAAATAATTTGCTTACATTGGAACCGTAGAAGCCTGCTAGATATTCCGCTTGTTCTATTGTTAATCCAGCTTGTCTACCTTTGTCTCCTTGTTGCAAGATAAAAGCAGGTAAGTTCGCTGAACCGCCTACATCCCCACCAGAGATTGCCATATGTTTGGTCTGACAAGGTTTGAATTTTTTGCCTTGTTCTTTGCCGATCAATTCAGCAGCTAGATCTATAACCATTTCCGCCATTTTGCGGTAACCTGTTAATTTACCACCAGCAATCGTAATCAAGCCACTATCTGATTGCCATACTTCATCTTTACGCGAAATTTCAGAAGGATCTTTACCTTCTTCATAGATTAATGGACGTACACCTGCCCAGCTTGATTCGACATCAGCGGCTGTAACTTTCACACTCGGGAACATATAATTGATCGCTTTTAATACATAATCACGATCTTCCAGTGTCATTTGTGGGTGGATCGGATCTGCTTTGTAGACAGTATCGGTTGTACCAACATATGTTTTCCCATCTCTCGGAATCGCGAATACCATCCGACCATCCGGTGTATCAAAATAAACAGCTTGTTCTAGCGGGAAACGCTCATGATCGATAACCAAATGAATCCCTTTAGTCATTTGTAGCACTTTACCTTTTTTGGATTTATCCAATTGACGAAGTGTATCTACCCATGGACCGGCTGCATTGATTACTTTGCGAGCGAAAATACTATATTCTTGACCGCTAATCGTATCGGTGACTTTCACACCTTTTAGCTTGCCATTTTCATAAATAAATTCAGATGCTTTGGTATAGTTAGACGCATAAGCACCACGTTTTACCGCTTCTTTGATCACTTCAATCGTTAAGCGAGCATCATCGGTACGGTATTCTACATAATAACCGCCACCTTGTAGACCATCTTTTTTGATCAAAGGTTCTTTGCCCATCGTTTCTTTAACACTTAACATTTTACGACGTTCATTTCTTTTCACGCCTGCTAAGTAATCGTATACACGTAGACCGATTGAAGTACTGAAGCTACCGAATGTTCCGCCTTTGTGAAAAGGAAGTAGCATCCATTCTGGTGTAGTGACATGCGGTCCATTTTCATATACGACTGCACGTTCTTTCCCTACTTCTGCAACCATCTTCACTTCAAATTGCTTCAAATAACGCAATCCACCATGAACCAGTTTCGTAGAACGACTGGATGTTCCTGCGGCATAATCCTGCATTTCTACCAGCCCTGTTTTCATTCCGCGAGTAACAGCATCTAAAGCAATCCCTGATCCTGTAATTCCGCCACCGATTACCAGTACGTCTAATACGTCACTGCTCATATGCTCTAATGCATTTGCTCTGTTTTGTGCTGAAAATGTTGTATTCATCGGTATATCCTCCCTTATTTGAACGCGCTATACTGTTTATTTTTACCAATCATAAGCCATAAAAAAGAGACCACGAATAATTACACTAAAACGGTTGTATACCGCGTGTACTCGTGGTCTCTCCAAAGTCTCATGACATTATTATTAACTTGTTAACTGTATTGTACCATATTAGCTTTAGGGTAGCAAAGAATTTAGACAATTTTTTAAACATTAATAATGATGGGTTACGATTGAGTTAGGCATTTTACAATATAATCAAGCTGTCCATTCATCGAAATCGGATCGTTGAAATAATAAGCAACCGGATCAATTTTGAATACGTGATTATTTTTCACTGCCGGCAAGTCTTTCCATAGACTGCTGTTGTATACGTTACTTCCATCTTTATCACCATCTCCACCCCACGGTGAAGTGAAAATATAATCGCCTGCAAAATCAGGCAGATTTTCAAGGGAAAGACTTGCAAAACCTTTACCACTATCAATAGCTTCTTTTTGCAACATCGGTGTACCTTTAAGACCTAATGCTTGATAAATAATCTCTCCTCCGCGACCATACGTATCACCCATCGCATAAATCCCTTTAGCATATGGTTGCAGAATAGATACTGTTTTGTCGCCGACTGCGGCTTGTACTTGTGGTTTTAGCTTGTTAATTTTGCTTTCCCAGGCAGCGGCTACTTCTTTAGCTTTGTCCTCTGTGCCTGTCATTTTACCGAATTCTTGCAATAATTCCTTATACGTATATTGTCCGTATTTGATCGCCACAGTAGGAGCAATTTGCTCATAATTTTCTATATTTTTATCGTTATCCCAGACTACAATTAGATCTGGATTTAGAGCTAATACTTTTTCAACATCCGGGTTATTACCTAAGTTGGTTACACCTTCTGTCGTTTCTTTTAAAATCGCACTTTGAAATACATAATCAATTGTTGCAATCGGCTTGATCCCTAATGCATATAAATATCCGTAATAACTATCTGCTATCACAACTACGCGCTGAGGATGACCGGGTACTTGGAATTCACCATTTGCTGCTTTGTATGTAATCGTCTTATTCGTTGTTGCTGGTGTATCTGTAGAGGTTGGTGAAGATGTAGAAGATGTGGATGTTGTACTTTGACCACAAGCTGCCAGAATAGCAATTAGCACGATCGTCGTTAAGATTATACTTACTTTTTTGATACTATACATGCTCTATAACCGCCTTTTTTATTATGATATTCGCCTTTAAATGATAAAGATTATCATTATCAATTGAAATCTTAGCATAGAATGAGAAGGATTGCATCCATTTTTTTGAAAATAACATATAGCAAAAACCCCTTCTCTTGAATCTAGAAAAGGGGTTTTTGCTATTACATATTTATTCGATTCTATTTGCTTACTTTATTTATTTAAAAGCCATAGTTGCATGAACAGCTTTTTGCCAGCCAGCATATAGACTTTCACGACGGGACTCTTCCATATTCGGTGTAAATTGATCATTTAATTCTTCATGTGCTGCGGCAATCTCATCAAGACTTGTCCAATAGCCTGTTGCAAGTCCTGCCAGATAAGCTGCTCCTAGCGCTGTTGTCTCATTCACTACAGGACGATCTACAGGAACGCCTAGAATATCGCTTTGGAACTGCATTAAGAATTTATTTTTTACTGCGCCGCCATCAACTTTCAATGATTCTACTTTAAGCCCTGTATCGCTTTCCATTGCGGTTAATACATCTTTGGTCTGGTAAGCTAGTGATTCTAATGTAGCACGAATAAAGTGTTCTTTGGTTGTTCCGCGGCTAAGACCGAATGCGGCTCCACGTACTTCACTATCCCAATATGGACTACCCAATCCTACAAAAGCAGGTACAAGATATACGCCATCTGTAGATTCTACACGTGCAGCATAAGCTTCACTATCTGCCGCATCCCGGAACATACGTAGACCATCACGTAACCACTGAATAGCAGAACCAGCTACAAAGATACTTCCTTCTAGTGCATAATGAATTTTGCCATCTACACCACAAGCGATCGTTGTGATTAGACCATGCTCAGAGCGGATCGGTTCTTCGCCAGTATTCATAAGCATAAAGCAACCTGTACCGTATGTGTTTTTGATCGATCCTTTTTCATAGCAAGCTTGTCCGAATAATGCTGCTTGTTGATCTCCTGCTGCGCCAGCAATCGGAATATTTTGACCGAAGAAATGATAATCAACGGTATGTGCATAGACTTCAGAAGAAGGACGCACTTCTGGTAACATTGAAGCTGGAACACCTAGAATATCTAACAACTCTTCGTCCCATTTCAATTCATAGATATTATACATTAATGTACGAGAAGCATTAGAATAATCCGTTACATGCGCTTTACCACCGGATAATTTCCAGATCAACCATGTATCAATAGTCCCGAACATTAATTCTCCACGTTCTGCACGTTCACGTGTACCTTCAACATGATCGAGAATCCATTTTACTTTCGTACCGGAGAAGTAAGGATCGATCAACAATCCTGTTTTATCACGGAAAGTTTGTTCTAGATCACGCTTTTTAAGATCTTCACAGATTTCAGCACTTTGGCGAGATTGCCATACCAGTACATTATAGACAGGATCTCCTGTTTTGCGATCCCAGACTACAGTGGTTTCACGTTGGTTCGTAATACCGATTCCTGCGATTTGTACAGGCTTGATTCCAGACTCGGACAGACAAGAAGCGATAACCGCTAGAATCGAACTCCAAATTTCATTCGCATTTTGTTCTACTGTACCTGGCTTAGGGAAATATTGTGGAAATTCACGTTGTGCCATGTATACAATTTCACCTTTTTTGTTAAACAAAATTGCGCGTGAGCTTGTTGTTCCTTGATCCAGTGCCATAATATATTTTTCCATAAATAAGTTCCTCCTTGAGTGGTATACATAGTGTGAGTAGTTTTAGATTTAAGCGGTTACTTTGCTAGAAACAGATTCTTGTGTTTTGCGACCTGAACGATGAGCGAAAAACAAGCAAACCACAGTAACCAGTAATAGTACCCATAACATCGGAGTACTTTGACCCTGAAATACATTTTTATAAAATAGACCACCGATTGAACCGCCTAACAATGGGCCGATAAATGGAACCCAAGCGTATCGCCAATTGGAAGATCCTTTACCAGCAATCGGTAACAATGTATGCATCAGACGAGGACCTAGATCACGAGCTGGATTAATAGCATACCCTGTTGTACCTCCAAGCGACAATCCGATACTAACAACTAATAAACCGACAATCAATGGATGAACACCTTCTGTAAATTGATTGGCACCCATAGATAACAATACCATGACAAAAATAAATGTACCGATAATTTCACTTAACATATTTCCGACAGGATGTTTAATAGCCGGTGAAGTTGAAAACACGCCTAATTTAGTCGCAGGATCTGGAGTTGCTTTCCAGTGCGGTAAGTATTGTAAGTAGACCAGTAATGCGCCTGCCATAGCTCCGATCATCTGTGCCAGAATATATGATGGAACCTGACTCCATGGAAAATCGCCGTTAAATGCAAGTGCTAATGTTACAGCCGGGTTCAAATGAGCCCCACTAATATCGCCGACAGCATATACTGCCATTCCTACCCCAAGACCCCAACCTGCGGTGATAACCATCCAACCAGAACTTTCTGCAAAAGATCCTTTAAGTGCAACCCCGGCAGAAACACCAGCGCCTAATGCAATCAGAATCATCGTTCCTACCAATTCAGCTATAAATGGTGACATTATATTTCCCTCCATTCGAAGTAGCAAGTTATTTCAACCGATAGACAACAGAAAAAGCCACTGCAAACCACCCCTTCAGATGTAGGGGTCTTTGCGTGGCTCTCCGGTTCTCCGTCACATTATTAACTTGATAAGTTCATCATATCGTAACATGTAAGCGGTGTCAACATGACAATATTCATGTGATCTTCATTATGACTGTTTTTTTACTTGTCTGTACGGTAATGAGCAAACAACTGATCATTGGATGTCGTAACTGCTGTTGCCCCCGCAGCAAGTGCTTGTTCCACATCATTAGCTGTACGAATCAACCCACCTGCAAATACAGGAATATTGGTGCGTTCAATGACTTCTTTGATCATATGAGGAACCACGCCAGGTAAGACTTCGATATAATCAGGCTGTGTCTTTTGCAATAAAGCATAACTTTTCTCCAACGCAATCGTATCGAGCATAAAAACACGCTGAATAGCGATAACTCCTTTTTGCTTGGCTTTCAAAATCATATTACCGCGTGTCGAAATAATACCGTAAGGCCTAATCTCTTGACACAAATATTCAGCTGCATACTCATCATTTTTGAGACCATGTACTAGATCGGCATGCAAAAACATTTTTTTTTGATGATGATTTGCCATTTTATAAATATTTTTGAGTTGAGCAATATGGGTATCCAAAAATACTCCATATTCATACGAACTGGATAAGATTTGTTCAAATTGCTTCATACTTTTGGCTGCTGGCAAAATCGCCTGACCGTGAAACATCGTTAATCACTCTTTTCTCCCTAAGTAAGTTGTTTCATTACATCTCAATATCTATATCCATTCGTTTGATGATAGTTCGAGCACAGTCTATATTAACCCATTCACTTACAATATGTAATGCCAAATGGATACCTGCCGAGATTCCTGCGGATGTCATAATCGATCCTTGATCTACAAATTTCACACCTGATTTGACGATCACATCAGGATAATCTTGTTGCAATCGATCCAGATCCATCCAATGAGTAGTTGCTTCTAGACCTTGTAACAGCCCTGCTTCTGCTAGCACCAATGCACCGGTACAAATAGAAGCTAGTAATTTCACCTGTTGAGCTTGTGTTTGTATCCATTTGATAATGACAGGATCATGAATAATGATTTCTTCTGCCCCGTACCCACCGGGAATAATTAAAATATCCATTGCAGGCATATCTTGAATCGCATAATCTGGTTGTACTTTTAGTCCGTTACGAGCACTGATAAGTTCACCATCTGGAGATATCGTGTGTACTTGAAATAATTTCTGCTTATCTACCGTCTCTGCAAGTGAAAACACTTCAAACGGCCCTGCAAAATCCATTACTTCCACTTCATCAAACAACAAAATACCGACCTGATAACGTTCTGGGATATCATTATGTATTGGCATATTTGATCATTCTCCTTATGTATTGAAATGGTTATTACTGTAAGGGATGCTAAACTCATTTTTTTGCGAATTGGATGTATTTCTCTATCATGCCTTATATGTGAAATAAAAAACAATAGAATTTAGATTAAATTAATATCTTTATATAGTTATCGCATTCAAAAAAGCATGTCATGAAGACATGCTTGGATATCGTACTCATATGATATTTCACGTTATGATACATAATCATCTTCTAACGATTTTCTAGGAAGGATGATATTTTTATCATTTTCATTCCTAATATTAGGTAACAAAAAGAAAGAAAATATAGATAATGTTATCATATAAATTCCAATGATATAACCTACGTACACGACGCTTGTTTGTTGAATTAAAAAACCGATTAAAAAGAAACCTGGCAAACTTGCTCCTTGCATTAACAAGGTATAAAAACTTGATACTCTTGCATAATAATCTTGAGACGTAATTTCCTGCAAATAAGAATTAATAAATGTCAAAAATACTCCTTGAGCTATACCACCTATCATCAACGAAAATAAAAGTATAAAAAAGGGAAGCTGCATAGCATACATCAAAATGACAAGTCCAAAAATTAAACTGGGTAGATAAAATCCCAGCTTTTTATTGATTGTACTATACCATTTGGGTCCTAAAAAAGAACCAATTACAATACCGCATAGTGAAAATGTTGTGATGAGGTAAAGATCTTCTGTACCTAATTGTAATACATCGTTTAGATATGAAATTAAAAAAATATCAATAGATGAACCTATTAACCATGCACAACCAAATATAATAAAGATTTTTTTTATAATTTTAGTATTTTGAATAAATTTCAATCCTTCTACAGCAAGTTGAAATGTTTTTTCTGAGGAATCAGCGCGATTGATAATCTGTGGCTTTATTTGAAAAACTATACATATAGAGACTAAAAAAGAAATTATCACTATACTTAATAACGCGTTTAACTCTAATCCTATTTTAATAAGAAATGCACCTAATGAATAAGATAATAACTTGCCTGTCATCATAGCTATTTGTAATTGCCCATTGGCTTGCGGTCTGAGATGTTCAGGTACAATCCAACGAAGTAAAGATTGACTTGCAGGTAAGAAAAACATGTCATTAATAGTAATTAGGAATAATA
This sequence comes from Paenibacillus sp. KACC 21273, assembly GCF_028736095.1. Classification (NCBI taxonomy): domain Bacteria; kingdom Bacillati; phylum Bacillota; class Bacilli; order Caryophanales; family Paenibacillaceae; genus Paenibacillus; species Paenibacillus sp. KACC 21273. The sequence continues at coordinate 900,130 of NZ_CP117876.1, read as the reverse complement.
AACAATAAATCAGTATCGGTGAATAGGTGACATACAAATTCATTACAATAAAAACAAAAATTAATATTGCACGTACAATATCTGTAGCTATCATTGTTTTTTGTAAATTAGATTTTTCTACAATTGCTCCTGCAGGTATAGCGAATAAAAATGCTGGAATACCCGCAGCAAGATAATAGAAAGACAACCCTATGCTACCAGTATTTTTTAGTTCCAACATTTTCAATAATACTAAAAATAACAAGCCATCCCCAATCAATGCGACAAAACGTGCTGAAAACAAATAAATAAATTGTTTATTTCTCCACAATTCCATAATATTTACCTCAACTTGTTTTAGTTTCGTACATGTGACCTGTTCTCAAATCAATTCCTAAGCCATATTCTGCTTCAACCCAATCGATATTAGGAGTAGCTAGGTCTTGGTTTGTCGCTATTTCTTGCCAATTTTCTACATAGTGATGGTGTCTATACCAGAAGCGCCATAAATCTGGACGATGCAATAAAGATTCTCGAAAAAATTCATAACTTTGATCGACACCTTCTTTAATATTTGATTTTGATACTGCAAATGGTTTATAGGCAATTAATCTATTGTAACCAGGTTCAGGCTGATCAGCTAAAATAACACACAACTCTTTTTTTAATAAAGAAACAAGTCGATAAATACCACTTCTCATGTTTACAGAAGAAGTGATATGATCACAAAACATAGGTTGAGAATCTTCTCCTGAACCTGTATTACCATCTAAATATAAAAGAATATTTCCTCTATTCTTTAATATGCGTACTAATTTCAAGCCACTTCCATGTTCTTCTGAAATAATATAGTTAACATCTGCTTTTTTTCTTATTTCATTCCATTTGTGTAGATCTTTTTCGCTTTCATAAGAATCTGTATCTACAACCACATCTAAAGAAGATGAATGTTCTTTAACTAGTTTGATTAGCTCTAAAGCTACATATCGATAAGCTCCATAATGAAAAGTACCAAATACACCTTTATTTTGGATACATTCTAATATATGTTCTTGACCAATAATTTCATCAAATCCTGTAAACAATTCTGGCTGAAATCGATACTCATTTTGTTCTAAATTATTAAGTCTATACTGCATCCAAATTTTTTCGACATCTGTAGAAGATGTATAATCTAAAGGCAAAAATTCCTTACATATATTCATTAAAGCCATAAAATCATCATACTCAACTCCTAGTTCTTTTTCCGTTTGAAGTAACTGATTCAATTGACTTTTTAAATCTTCAGTTTTTATATTCATCATCATTCTCCTCCATTTATTATATTTTTGGATTTATTCAATACATTGAGTAATTGAGAAAAAATATTTATGATTACATCGTATTGATAAGGAATATGATCTGTATTTGCCCCCTGTCCTTCTACAACATCAAAGCCAATAATATTAGGCACGCTCTGAAACATTTGCAACACTTCAAATATCTGTTCTATAGAAGCCCCTCCAGAAGAAGGAAAATCAACATATGGAAATATAGTAGGATCCAAAACATCTACATCGAAAGAAATATAGAAATACGAATTTTTATTTAATAAAGGCTCTATTGCTTTCTTTACCGAATTAACATTTAGCTTTTGACTAGAAATATAAGATAAATTAGTGTGTTCGTAATACTGACCTAGAGAACGCAAGCCTCTAACTCCTAATTGAACAACATGCTCTACAATTTGATCTTGTATTAAATGGCGTACAAAATTACCATGATCTACTTCTACATCTAAGCGCAACGGATCCGAACCACAATCCAGATGAGCATCGAAGTGAATATAAATAATATTTTTCCCATTCTCTTTTAATTGCTTCAAAATATAGTATGTAATAGAATGGTCACCGCCAATAAAAGAAAATTGAGATTCTGTAGAGCAAAAATGGTCTATATAAGTGTTTAATTTTGATTCTAATTCTTGTTTTGATTGTTCCACAAATGTGATATCTCCTAAATCATTCAGTACACAATCATGAAGAATTTTTTCATTATTCAAATCCAAAATTCCGCTAGTATATAGATCGTTTAGAGAAGGATAAATTGGCGTCTTGGTACTCAAATAACGTAATGTATGGGGAAACTGTTCTACCGAACTATTGTTGTGATTGGAACCTGAACTATATGGAACTCCGACAATATGAATACTGTTTGCATTTACAGGAACATCTTCCTGAATATTATAGAATATTAATTTGTTTTCTTTGCTCCGTATTGAAATATCCTCTGATGTCCAAAAAAATTCTAATGATTCATCGCTTATAATAGATTCTCCACGATTATTTTTCTCCAAAATATATTTAATATTTGTCATATTCTAACCTTCTTTCTTTTAAAATATTACGAATGAACTTCACTGCAATTTGTCCCCATATAAATAGGCTAAGTACAAGATATGTGACTTTCTCTATCAATAAAGGTTGATTCCAAATCTCTAACAATCCATTCCATGCAAAAATCCAACTGCATCCAAAAATAATGGTTAATACAACACTCCACTTTTTTGCAGCTTCTGTTTTTAAATTTTCCAGTACATAATATCCATCCAGCCCATAAAAATATAAAATATTAAAAAAGATATAGGGCATATACACCAAAGAAATTAACGACAAACTTATAGAAAAAGGTTGAATAATACACAAAACAGAAAATAAAAATTGTACAACTACTCCTGCAAAACTAATCACTATATTTTTTGAAAGTGTAATAGGATACGAAAATGAAAAGTACGTTTTAAATTCTATCTGATAGGAGTTTCTTTGCTTAGTAATAGCGACTTGTTCTGCTCCCAAAAAATAAGCACTCAAAGCATGACCTAACTCATGAATATAAGTGCTTATAAAAGTAAAGAAAATGTATATAATCATGACCTCTATAATGATCATTTTCTACATCACCCTTATTAAATAATAGAGGTGTAAAAAGCCGGAGCTCTTTACACCTCTTAAGTATTTTAATTAGCAACGACCTGCAGCACAACGACCGCTTGCACAACGTCCAGAAGCTGCTCTACGATTAGCTTCCATTTCTTTTAAATCTTTAATATCAACAGGTTTTAAAACAATGCTTTTTTTCATAATGGGTTCCTCCTTTCTAGAATAATATCTATTAAAAGTCTAATTAGACCTCTAACCCATTCTCGTGAGGTAACTCTACTTCTTTGGATACTTGAATTTTATCTTTTTCAATGGAGATGTTTTTGGTGACTGTGCTTATTCCCATTATGAAGTTAACAGCTGATAGAAATACTAATCCAACACATAATGACCTGAATACATTTTTCACGATCAACACCTCCTGTTTATTAACTAAGTTCAGCATACATTATTATTAAAATTCATGAAAAACGGTTCTAGTCTTATATTTTTTAGTTTTTATGCTACTAAATAACATATATTTGCTCTAGCGTGATAAAATATAATTGTAGGAATATTCCATTTATATTTGAGGAGGAGATTATGTACCAATACACAACTATTGGATCAACCTTAAAAAAATTCAGATTAGAAATGGGAATGTCACAAACACAATTGGCAAAAGATATCTGTACGCAAGCTCAAATTAGTAAAATTGAAAAAGGAGATATTCTTCCTTTAAGCAGTACTTTATCCGAATTAACGAATAGACTTGGTATTACACTGGATTATTTTTTTTCAGTTGTTAAAAGTCCTGAGTTTGATTATGTGAATGATTTTTTCTACTTTTTACGAAAACACGTTAGAGATAAAGAATATGATGAAGCACTATGGATGGTACAAAAAGAAAAAAATAATCCCTTATTTAATTCTCCAGAAAAAAAACAATTCTTATTGTGGCATGAAGGAATGTGCCATTTTCAAATTCATAAGGATGTTGACTACGCTACAAATTGTCTTTATACTGCTTTACATTTAACCTCAAGGATTAATTTGATCTATTCTGAACGGCAAACTGAAATACTTAATAGTTTAGGAATAATTCATGATCAATTAAAAAATTTTTCTAAAGCAGCTGAGCTTTTTTCTCTAGCTTTGGATAGTTTAGAAAAACTCCCACTCATTCAAGATAAAAAAATCCAACTCCGCATCTATTACAATTTTTCTAAAACTTTAATCAACCTTGAAGAATATCAAAAATCTATATTTTATTCAGAAATCGGAATTAAATTATGTATACGTGAAGAAAATCTCTATTTGTTTGGAGAATTACATTATCAAGTAGGTAGCAATTTGATTAAATTGAATCGTATTGAAGAAGGAAAAATATATATTTTTAAGGCACGTTGTATTTTTGAGTTAACGAATAAAACGAAGTTAATATCTATTATTGATAAGGAATTACAATTGTTACCTTCCTAAATCAAAAATAGATAGAATTAATAAAAATTTTATCAATAAAAATAATCAAAACAGTAGCCATGTAAAATCTTTTATAGTAAAATTTGCATACCTTAGTTTTTGCGCATTAAAGCGTTGATGAGCTATATTTTTATAATTGCTTGTCAAAACAATAACTAATTATGTATATATTACTTAGAATAGGAGATTACATCATGAATGCTGTAGCCAAAGTTAGTAAGTTTGTAGGGGATACATTTTCGATCTGGGTGATATTATTTGCGTTACTTGGATTTTTTATGCCCGGTGTATTTACAGGGTTGAAAGGACAGATTTCGTTATTGCTTGGAATCGTGATGTTTGGAATGGGATTGACGTTGTCTTCTGCTGATTTTCGCGAAGTGTTTCGTCGTCCGTTGGATGTTGCGTTGGGAGTAGTAGGACATTATATTATTATGCCGCTACTTGCTTATGGTCTAGCGATTGCGTTGCAACTTCCGCCTGATATTGCTGTAGGTGTGATTCTTGTTGGTTGTTGTCCAAGTGGTACATCTTCTAATGTTATGACTTTTTTATCTAAAGGAGATGTAGCGCTAGGCGTATCTATCGCTTCTGTATCGACTCTAATCGCTCCATTAGCTACACCGGCGATGATTTCGTTACTTGCCGGACAATGGATGGATATTAGTGCAAGCAGTCTTATTCTAGATATCCTCAAAGTCGTGATCGTTCCTATTGTACTAGGCGTTATTGTAAAATCACTATTTCGCAAACAAGCAGAAGCGGCTACAGTGGCGTTGCCTTTTGTTTCTACGCTTGCGATTGTATTGATCGTCTCGATTGTTGTAGGTCTAAATCGCGACAAAATTGTTGAAACGGGATTATTGATTTTCCTTGTCGTTATTTTACATAATGGACTTGGTTATTTGCTCGGATATTTGTTTGCCAAAGCGATTCGTATGAATCCTGCACAACGTAAAGCTATTGTTTTTGAGACAGGTATGCAAAATTCGGGGCTAGGAGCAAGCCTAGCTGCGGCTCATTTCAATCCTTTAGCCGCTGTGCCAAGTGCAATTTTTAGTGTATGGCATAATATTTCAGGTTCGTTATTAGCAACATGGTTTGCTCGTCGTGCTGCCAAAGAAGAACAACAGACAAAAGAGACTTAATATTTTTTTGAAAGTACATCTACTTATATTCAGCAAACAGGATAATTCTTCTGTCTATTCAGTCCATACAAAGACTCTATTTCAATAACAACTGTACGATGTTGTTGAGAAATAGAGTCTTTATGCTGAGTACTTACTGTCCTTCGATATACTTTTTAGTTTTACGTTTATCCTGTGCTTCGTGTATTGATATAACCGCTCTGCTTGTAGCTGAATAAGAAATTATACAACATCTGTCTAATCTTCTAAATCTTCTATAATATCAGCTAATGTGAATTGTTGAAGATAATCTATCACTTGTTGTTCTGCGCCTTTCATGATGTTACTTAATCGCTGATTTGCCTTTTGGCTATCTTGTATACCATCAGCAGTAGGCAACTCATGAATCGGTTGTTCGATACGAATAGCAAGATAGATAGCAGACAACGTTAATTGATCGGCTGCCATCCGCAAAGTATAACCACCGTCTCGTCCTTCTCGCGTATCTACAATTTTATGACTGGCTAGTGTAGCTAGTATTCTTCGTAAAAAAGTTGGATGGGAATGAACTTGAGCAGCAAGCATCGCGCTGGATAATGTTCCACCATTTGAAGCAAGCCCGGCAAGAGCATGAACAGCTACACTAAAGCGTGCGGGTCCAATCAATTTAGCTCGTGTCGTCATAAACGTCCTCCCACTTGATGTTGATGTTGATGTTGATGTTGATGTTGATGTTGATGTTGATGTACAAAAGTGTAGCCTAGCACTAGCTTGAAGGCAATATATTTATACACCAAAAAAAGACGATTGGAATAAAACTCCAACCGCCTTTTGGATAAAAATATGCTTATGTAGCATATGATTATATTATTTAGCAAATGTATCTGTTAATACAGGTACGATTTGAGATTTACGAGAAACAACACCTTTAAGCATAGCTTGATTATTTTCAAGTTTTACATTGTATGCTGCTTCTACAACATCTGTACGTTTGCCTAGAGCAAGACCTACAGAATCGTTGTTCAAAATGTCTGTTACTACAAATAAGAATAGATCCAGACCTTTTTTCTCAATAACTGCTGTTAATGCTGCTTCAATCGCTGTTTGTTGAGACAATACGTCATTCACATCTACTGCATTGACTTGCGCGATTTCGACTTTAGCATCACCCATTTGGAATTCTTTTGCATCCAAAGTGATCAATTGCTCTACTGTTTTGTCACTTAGATCAGCACCTGCTTTAAGCATATCCAGACCGTATTTAGCAATATCCACTTCAGCAATACGAGCCAATTCATTCGCTGCTTCTACATCTTGTGGTGTGCATGTAGGCGATTTGAACAACAACGAATCTGAAATAATTGCAGATAACATCAAACCTGCATTTTGCTTGGAGATTGATACACCGTGTTCTTTATACAATTTATTCAAAATTGTTGCTGTGCAACCTACAGGTTCTGCACGATAGTATAACGGGCCGCTAGTCTCAAAATTAGCGATACGGTGATGATCGATAACTTCGATTACTGTAACGTCTTCGATATCATCAGCACTTTGTTGACGCTCATTGTGGTCAACAAGAATAACTTCTTTCGCTTCAGCAGCGACTTTTTCTACAAGACGTGGAGCTTCTACTTTAAAATAATCCAAAGCGTATTGTGTTTCGCCGTTCACTTCACCTAGACGAATCGCTTCAGCATCTACACCCAATTCTTTTTTCAATGCTGCATAAGCAAGCGCAGCTGTAATCGTATCCGTGTCCGGATTTTTATGACCAAAAACTAATACTTTTGACATAATGACACTCCTTCGCAATCTGTTTTGGCAAAAAAGGGCTAACCCTTTCAAGTTTCCTTCCATAGTATACCTTGATTTCAAATGAAAATGAAGTTTAATCCTATTAATTGTATAGGAATAACTGTGTAACATTTTTTCAAAGTACGGCTACGGTAGGATTGGCTCTACATAAAGTAACCCAATCTGCGGCGATACTACTCAGTGGTCGCTCTGCACGGTACAGAATCTGGCTATATAACTGCGGATCTTCTTCTTTCCAGGGGAGAATGTTCAATCCACTGTATGCTTCTTCTTGATGCAATACAAATTGAGGTAAAAAAGCGATCCCCCATTGCTTGGCAACAGCTTGCTTAATCGATTCGATATTACCCAGTTCCAGATAAATCTGGCTGATCTGTTCTTGTTCTTTCATCTTTTGGATCAGGTAAGCGCGGTACGTACATCCTTCTTCTGTCAAAATTAACGGTTGTTGATGCAGATCACCAGCAGAGATGGAAGAACGTTGAGCCAGTGTATGCTCTGGATAGATCACGACTTTCATTTCTACAGGAAAAAGGGCAATCGATGTGATATCACGAGCTTGATACGGTGTATCCAAAATAAGAGCAATATCTAATTCTTGCTCGCGTAGACGACGTATCAGTTGTTGTTCTTGATCTAATACAATTTTGACTTGTATATGAGGATACTGTTGTCGGAACTGTGCCATAATACCGGGCAAATAGTAAAGGGATAGACTTTCAATCGTTCCTATCGTTAGCACCGAAGGTTCAAGATCTTCTATAGATAATGCTTGTCTGGCTTGTTGTTGTAAATCAATCATTTGACGAGCATAGGGTAGTAACTTCTCTCCGATTGGTGTTAATATCACAGTATTGCCTTTGCGCTGAAATAATCGTTTTCCACCATATAATTGTTCCAATCGCTGAATATGATTGGTTACACTGGATTGAGCATAATCGAGTGCCTGCGCAGTACGTGTGTAATTGCCCCATTTTACCAATTCACAGAACGTTTTGAGATATAACAGTTCCATCTAATCACTCTTTCTCTACGCAAAAATACGGAATCTCTTATATAGTTTCTATCAAATAAATGTATTATCGATCAGATCGATAGTGAGTATCTATAACTCTATAACACTTGTATCCTTTACTTTTTGTACAATCAATACAGACCCTATCTCTTAGTCTTATTCAACATAACCCACTATTGAAGGAGTTGTCTACTTATGAATCGTGCTCCACGCTTTTCACTTACACTTGAAACCCCTGCGGCAAATACGGCAGATGCTTATCGTCATTTTACAGCTAAAGCCGCATATGAAACCGATGTGGCTGATGTCATGATTGATTGTCAAAAAGGAAATCCACCATTTGTAATATTAGATGTCCGAGATAAAGCAACTTATGAGCAATGCCATATTCCAGGTGCAATCCATATTACAGGCAGGCAGATCAATGAGAAAACAACTGCCCATTTGGATAAAAACACAACTATTGTAACTTACTGCTGGGGACCTGCTTGTAATGGAGCAACCAAAGCAGCAGCCAAATTAGCTTCTCTTGGATTTCCAGTAAAAGAACTACTAGGTGGAATCGAATACTGGCGCAAAGAAGGTGGACCCGTTGAAGGGACATTAGGTGTAGAAGCTCCAATGTACTGGTCGATATAATCAACTCATGTATTAGATAACAATTCCAATTGCAAAACCATCATACCCTTTACTACCTACCGTCTGAATCGATGTAGCTGTGATACGAGGATCGTTAGCTAATAATTCATAAAATTGGCGAATCCCTTGTACACGGCTATCATTACTATGTTGATCTAATATAGCTCCTTCTCGAACCACATTGTCTCCAATAATGACAGTGCCTGGATGAGACATTTGCAAAGCATATTGTAAATAACGAGCATTATTATTTTTGTCTGCATCAATAAAAATGAGATCAAACGCTTCTATTTGTTCTGTTTCCATCTGGGATAATTGTTCTGATGCATCACCGATACGAATATCTACTTTGTCCTCTAGCCCAGCGAATGTAATATTCTGCCCGGCTACTTTGGCATGATGAGGATCATATTCCAGTGTAATTAATCGTCCATCTACAGGTAAAGCACGTGCCATCCATATAGTACTGTATCCACCCAATGTACCTATTTCTAAAATGCGTTTGGCTTTGTTCATCATCACGATTAATTGAAGTAATTTACCTTGAGCAGGTGATACATCATACTCGGGTAAAGATGCTTGCTGATTGTTACGTAACACTTGTTCTAGAATAGCATCTTTGAGGATAAGATTTTCTTCAATATACTGATCCATCTGACTCCATACTTGAATATCGCTCATACTTATCATCCTCCTATTTATAAAACTTCTTGTGGTTTCTATAAGTATTGTAGCTTGTATGTATTCATATTAATAATATATAATTATCACTTATTTATATCTAAAATATATGAATACATATGAAAGTAGGGATCAGAAGAGTGTTAAATATGCATGCTCTTTATTTATTTCATACGATTGCTGTGCAAGGTAGTGTGACTAGAGCCGCTGATCTATTAAATATTAGTCAGCCTGCAATTACAGCACAGATTAAGAAGTTAGAAAAAGAAATAGGGATCACTTTATTGATTCCACAAGGACGAGGAATTGCTTTAACGAGCGAAGCTAAAGAATTGTTGGGATTTACACAGCGTATTTTTGCGATTACCGGACAGGTCGAACAATGGATCAACGAGTATCATCAAGGGCAGCGTGGGCAGATTCGTTTAGCGGCTACTTATTTGCCTGCTCATTTTCTATTGCCAGCATGGATCGCCAAGTTCAAGCAACAATACGAGCATGTAGATATGACGATAACTACAACCAATTCTACAGATGCTTTACGTCAGTTATTACAAATGGAAGTCGATATTGCTATTTATGGGGGACTCGCTGAAGAACAGACAGCAGATATTCAAGCGGAAGAATTATTTCGAGATGAACTGTGGTTTGTCGTAGCACCCAATCATCGTTATGCCGGTCAACATATTTCACTACAAGAGATGATGAAAGAACCTTTTGTCATGCGTGAGCAAGGAAGCTCGACACGAGAGCGTTTGTTAGCCTTATGTCGAACTCACAATACTCCTCCTCCGCAGATTCCTTTACAATTTAATGGATTGCCAGAAGCAATTCAAGCCGTTATTGCTGGTTATGGAGCTAACTTCGTATCTTCGTTCGTTGTACGAGATTATGTAGAACGAGGACAATTAGCACGTGTATTTGTTAACGATGTGTATTTGCAAAATAGTATTGCTATTTGTACCCGTCTGCATGAGCCTTTATCGATAGCCAGTCAGCAGTTTATTCATACGATTCGGCAGGATGGCTCTATTAAATGATTCTCATCTGTTAGACGTACAATCCTTTACTGTGCTTCTTCTGGTGGAGATATCGGCATATATAGACGAACCGCCAGAGCAAGCACCAATGTAATACCTAACATAACACACGAACCGATAATTACCGACCAGGAGATCGACCATAATTGAGCGGTCAGCCCTAGAATAAACACAGACAACATTTGCATAACAGCGGCTACCAGACTATAAATACTACTAATGCGTCCCATCATATCAATAGGTACATGATTTTGATAAAAAGTCATAAATCCTGTATTCATAAATGCCATAAAAAAAGCTAATACAAAAAATCCAATCGCTGCACCTGTAAAAGAATCGGATAAGCTATAGATCACATATCCTGCTCCGAATCCAATCGCCCCGACTGCTAGCAATATCGTGACAGTTAAGCGCTTCACAATCACCATATTTACAAGTGCTCCCACACCTAGTCCTATACCTGCTACACTCACCAGATAACTATATTGACTATCTGTACCTGCAAGCACTTCTTTGACAAAAGCAACTTCCATCGAGTCTAGCCCGGCTGCCAATACCATCAGAATTTGAAATAGAAAATAAATAAGCATCACATTCCAAGCTTGTCGGCTAAATGCTATCACTAATCGCCAATCATGCTTGATCATTTGCCATGAGCGGTTAGATTTTGCCATTTTAGTAATCGGCTCTTGGTTAACTGGATGGTCTATTGCAACAGTTCCTTTTTCAAGATCAGGTAATATCCATGTCATCATACTAGAGATACCAAAAGCAACCGCAGTAACAAAAATCGCCATTTGCGGACTAGTGATCAAAAATAACAAACCTGCGATCGCTGGCCCAATCAAAAAGGCACCTGAATGAATTAAACTTTGAATAGAATTAAAACGTTTACGATGTTCTGTTGGAATCAACTTGGTTGTATATACCATAGAAGTCGGTCTAAAAATAGAACTTGCCATATAGATTACCAGTACTACTGCATAGATCAAGCCAATATGATGTAAAAAAGGAAGCGTAAAAATAAGCACGGCTCGAATAAGATCGAAAGTAATCATTAATCGACGTTTATTCAGCCGATCCACTACACTTCCTGCCCAACTATTCGTACATAAGGTTGCAAATGGTTTGAGGATATACAGACCTGCGATTGCAAGCGGAGATCCTGACATATCGAGCATGGTGAGATTGAGTGCAATTAAGAAAATCCAATCTCCAATATTAGCAATAGCTACACCGGTTAATAAAATCGAAGGATATTTCCAAAAGTGAATATGGTTTTTCCATTTAGAGTACTTGCTAGAATGAGGATTAAAAGTCATTATAATGTCTCCTTAAAGGCAAAGACACGAATCAGGTCATAATCAATCTATGTATATCATTCTCTTTATCTAACTTATATACTTTGGGATAACTAGTGATAGGTCAATCTAGTATATACATAGCTATGGCCTGATCCAGTGTCTATTGCTGATATTTTGGGATATTGTTATTGCTTTTTTATAATAGGTTTGGAGAGGAATTAATATTAGTCGCTGTCGTTGCAATACACTCATAATCAATTCTCCTTTCGTATGGTTTTACATAATTTTACTGATTATACCATGTGCAAATCAATTTTTGGAAAAAGCTTCATGTTTTAAGTAATCAATGTTTATTTTTATCGTGATATCACTTTTCTACAAGATTTAATCTGGATATTTCTGCCCTTGATATAGTCATAACAGCAGTTGTCAGTCTTTTTAAAACATGATAAAGTGAACAAATTCCTACGTGATTATAACTTATAAATAAGCGATACATTATATAACATATTGCTAACTTTTTACTATAAATTATAGATCGTTTGCTCGGTAAACATCTTTTTATGTTGCTTCATGTTACAATGCCGAATGCTTGGAAGGAGAGATATCGATGTATAAAGTGATGTTGGTTGATGATGAGATGATTATACGTGAAGGTCTCAAGACTCGGATTGATTGGCAAGCGTACGGATTTGAATTGGCAGGAGATTATGCGAATGGGTTAGAAGCGCAAACAGCTATCGTTGCTGATCCGCCTGATTTGATTATTTCAGATATATGTATGCCTTTTGTCGATGGATTGGAATTGGCTGAATTTGTTCATCACCATTATCCAGATATCAAAATGATTATCCTGACAGGATTTGATGAATTTGAATATGCGAGAAGAGCGATTCGGCTTAAAGTGTCTGACTTTATTCTCAAACCGGTTACAGCCAAAGAGATTCGTGAATTACTCAAACAGATCAAGCTAGAAATGGATGATCAACGTCAATTGCATCATAATATCGATCAATTGCATACTCAATGGTCACAAAGTCTTCCATTACTTAAAGAGCGATTCTGGGAAAAGGTATTAACTTCAGGCGTCAGTCATACTGAATGGGAGCAACACCGACTTCAATTTGCTTTGCCTTCGTTGTCCTCTGCTTATCAGCTTGTTGTTATTGAACCAGATAACGATACGATAACAGATTCTTCTACACAGACTATTCCACCTGTGCAAGCATTAGTAGATTCACTCTCTTCTATTATTCAAACTATATTACCGGCAGAATGGGAATATACTTCGATAGTGTATCAATCCCGGTATGTATATTTATTTTCTTGTCCCTCTGTAGATCACTCATCTACACCTGCAATCTTTGAACAGATCACCCAAACGATTAACCAACTCTATCAATTATCTAGTCAGCAGATCGATACATCTTTTACAATCGGTCTGGCTACCGGATGTACCGATATCACAGACATGCCCCAGCAATATGAACAAGCGATGCAAGCATTAGAATATCGGTTTCTTTTTGGTACAGGGACTCTGTTATCTTTTGCCAATCTACAACAACAATCCTCCTCTCCTATACCAGATATCGATTGGGAAAAAGAAATTGTAACTCATCTTAGCAACAATGATCTGGAAGAAGCACAACGTTTATCTGCTCAGATGGCACAGCAAATGATTACTCGGCGAACATCGCCTACAGAATGTATTTTACAATTTCGTCAGATCGCTTTACGTATCCAAGATTGGTTACAGCAATTAGGATTAGGTTCTATATTAAGTACGTTTGTAAATCAACCTCAATGGTTAACTGCTCCTACATTGCAACAGATCTTGCAAGAATGGTTTGCTGTGTTAGATCATGTGTCTGCACATTTGAACAAACAAATACAGATCAATAGTCAGCAACATATTCAAAAAGCGATCTATTATATCGAGCAACATTATGCAGAAGCTCATTTATCATTACAAGATATCTGTAGTCATGTGTTGATGAGTACAAGCAGTTTTAGTCAAGCATTTAAGCAATATACAGAAGTGACTTATGTAGAATATCTTACTCGTATTCGAATCGATAAAGCCAAACAACTACTGCGTTTGACGGAATACAAATTTTATCAAATCGCTGAAAAAGTAGGCTATACCGATCCTAATTATTTCAGTTCTTCTTTTAAAAAACATACCGGCATAACGCCCAAGCAATACCGGGAACAGCATCGTCATGTAAAGGAGTTGTACAGATAAATGTTACGTGATCTATTCAGAATCTTTACCACCTGGAAATGGAAAAGCTTGACGACCAGCTTACTGGTTGCTTTTTCCGGTCTGATTCTGATCGTGATCGCAATTATCAGTCTTAACAATTATCGGTTGACTGTCGATGCCGCAGAACAGAATTCTCAGGTGTATATTCAAGAGATTATGCGTCAGGTGAATACGAATATCCAGACGTATATTGATAATATGGAAAATATCTCATTGCTTGCTTTGACGAATAAAGATGTGACCTACTATATTTCTAGCAATAGCTTTATCGGCAAAAATGATATTCGTCCTTATGAGAAACGGATTTCCGATTTATTTCAAAATATTCTCTACAGTCGCAATGATATCGCTTCGATTATGGTGTTTGGTTACAATGGACGTACTGTATCTGATCGGCGTATCACTGCACTTAATCCGAATATTGATCCCAAGCAACAATCATGGTATATCAATGCGCAAAAAATGAATGGCAAATCGATCGTATCTCCCCCTCATATTCAAAATGTGATTAGTGGCGAATACCGCTGGGTCGTTTCTTTAAGTCGTGAACTTAAAAGTAATGATGGTATAACACCTGAAGGCATTTTTTTGGTCGATCTGAATTTGAGTGTTATTGATAAATTATGTAGTCAGATTTATTTAGGCAAAAAAGGCTATGTATTTATTGTAGATGGTACAGGCAATATTATTTACCATCCTCAGCAACAATTGTTGTATAGCAATCTAGCGACAGAAGAGATTCCGCAAGTATTGACTACAGCAAGTGGTCAATCGTTTACTGCTGATGATAATAAAGGCAAACGAATCTATTCTGTACAAGATACCGGATTAGGTTGGAAAATCGTAGGCGTAACTTACAGTGATGATCTGATAGCTAACAAATCTTCGATTCAACATTCGATTTTACTGTATGCTCTGCTTGGGATCGGTATCTCTATTATCATCTCTCTGCTATTATCGCTGCATCTGACTAAGCCTATCAAACGGTTGCAACAAGATATGAAGCAAGTCGAACTAGGTAATTTTCATATTCAGACCTCTATTGAGGAAGATAATGAAATTAATCAATTAGGGCAGTCATTCAACGTGATGGTCAATGAAATTAAACATCTGATGGATGAGACTGTACAGACTAGCGAACAAAAGCGTAAAACTGAACTTTTGTTATTACAGGCACAGATTAATCCTCACTTTCTCTATAACACACTCGATTCTATCATCTGGATGGCAGAACAAGAAAAGCATGAAGAAGTAGTCGATATGACATCTGCTCTTGCCAAAATGTTCCGCGCTAGTATTACACGTGATCAAGAATTAATATCAATTCGAGTAGAGATTGAACATATACGTCATTATTTATTTATTCAGAAAATGCGATATCGTGAACAATTGGATTATGTATTTGATATCCCTTCAGATATACTGCAATACAAAACAGTCAAAATTCTGCTTCAACCGTTTATCGAAAATGCAATTTATCATGGAATACGTAGTAAGACTACACCTGGTATCATCTATATCTCAGCATGGCAAGAACAAGATGACTTGCTGTTTGAAGTGCGAGATAACGGACTTGGTATGACTGCTGAGCGTCTTGCTCAAGTCAATGAGGGCACAGTAGCTACTAATATACAGCATGGGATCGGCATTGGTAATGTTAATGAACGGATACAGCTTTATTTTGGAGCAACGTACGGTATGAGTATACACAGTGTATTAGGAGAAGGTACCGTTGTGACGATTCGCGTACCTGCTATTTTGTGACCTACAGAAAGTGAGATTGAGTATGAGGAATCAACGTATTAGCTGGTGGATCGCCATTTTACTGGTAGCCGGTGCGCTGTATATTATCAGTTATTTTGTCTGGTTTACTTCTACTGCTGAAGAAGAAGGAACAATTATGATTATTCTCAAGTCCAATAGTCCTCAATCCGATTTCTGGCAGACAGTTCGTAGCGGTGCAGAAGAAGCTGCCAAAGAAAAAGGAATTCAATTTCTTGTATCCGGGCCTTTAGATGATACAGATATCAATAATCAGTTAAATGCTCTTCAAGATGCACTTGTGATCAAGCCACTCGCTGTCGTTATCGCACCGTTAAATGATAAGCGTGTGTTGGCTGGTATTACTCGACTACAAAATGCTCGTATTCCTGTAGTCGTTATGGATACTCCTTTACCTGTTAATAATGCTCCTTCTTCTGTATCCAGCGATCATGTACAGATGGGAATGCAAGCAGGAAGAATGGCAGCTTATCAGACCAATACTTCACCTTATGTTGCAATTATCGGCGATTATCAATCCTCCAGTATTTTCAAAGCACGTGAGCAAGGAATCAAGCAAGTACTAGGCAATATGCCTCATCATCGTACTGTCACTTATTATTCAGGAGAATCTGAACAACTAGCTTATGTATTGACCAACAAATTATTAGATGAATACCCACGTCCTAATGCATTAATCGTGATGAACGAACCTATCGCTGTCGGTGCAGCACGAGCGCTCAAAGAACGGCATTTGGATTCGATAATGTTTATCGCTTTTGATAGTTCTTTTTACGAGATCGAATTGTTGGAAGAAAAAACGCTAGATGCTTTGATTGTACAAAAGCCTTTTAATATGGGTTATTTGGCTGTACAAAAAGCTCTTACTGATCCAAGTGTGCTGGATAGTCAACACTCGGTGACGATGATTCCTTCTACCGTTATTACACCAACAACTATGTATACTCCTGAAAATCAAAAGTTATTGTTTCCCTTTTATGAAAAATAAAACAGAAGGATAGGTAGATATGCGAGCAAATCGTTGGATAGATTTTCGAATCACTAGCTTGTTGATACTGGTTCTTCTATTAAGTGGTTGTAGTTCTTCTGCTGTCACACCTGTTCCCGTAGGAAATACTGAACAACAAGCAGTGATCAAATTTGTAGCCGCTGAATACAGTTCAAGCACCAAGCCTGTACTTGAACGATTAGTTCGTAATTTTATGCGTGAAAATCCTTCAATTACGGTAGAGCTGCAAGTGGTCAATTGGGATCTTATTGATGGCGTGTATACTTCGATGATTAGTGAAGGACAACCTCCTGACTTACTTAATATGAATATGTATGCTCGCTTCGGGCATGATCAATTGCTGAACAATATGGATGAACTGATTTCAGAAGATCTAAAAAATAAACTTTCTCCTCATTTGTTAAAGCTTGATCGTATTGACGGACAACAATATGCGATTCCTTATGTAGCGACTATTCGCAAATTATATTATGAACAAAATCTGTTTCGACAAGCAGGCATATCATCCCCTCCACAGACATGGTCTCAATTAACCAAAGATGCTACCAAGTTGAAAGCAATCGGTGCGTATGGCTTTGGTGTTGATTTAACAGATAATGAGATCCCTGCCTATCTATCTTATTTCTTTTTTGGAGCAGGTGGCGGTTGGATGAAAAATGGAAAATGGGATATCAATTCTCCTCAAAATGTTACTGGTCTGACGTATCTCAAACATTTATACACTAAAGGTCTGACTGATCCTGAACCTACAGTTACGATTCGAGACGAGAAACAGCGTATTTTGGGAGATGGGCAATTAGGCATGATGATTAGTGGTAATTATTTTGCGGCTGTTACAGAACGTGAATTTCCAAATACAGCGTGGGGTAGTGGCATGATTCCTGTAAAAGATGGACAACCTGAAATGAACTTTGGGGTTCAAGATGTTATGTTATCATTCAAAACAGATCATACGAATAAAGAAGCATTATCTACTTTTTTGGATTATTTGTACAATGACGAGAATTACGAAAATATTATCCGTCAGGAAGGAATGATCCCTGTTACAACCACTGTTGCGAATAAATTATCTTTAGAAAATCCATTGATGGAAGCTGATATCAATCGACTACAAACAGCTTACTTTTACCCGTTGCAACAACCAGAATGGGGAGATATTATGGCATTAACTCGTAAAATGGGTAATGCTATTTTATACAATGGAATCACCCCTCAAGCCGCTTTGGATCAAGTACAACAATATGCGGAACGACAACAAACGCTTTATCAAAACCCTACTCATCCGTAATATATATCACTTATATAACATAGTAAGTAACTATATTTAACTTAAAGTTCATGAAATTCTATAAAATCTCGTAAAATATTCAAGATTTAAAATAATATATTCAATATATTTGCATAATCAAATCCCTTATGATAAACACAGACGCCAAATCGTTGTATTGCTAACACAAAGGCGTGATTTAAATTATCAATTAGGGGGTTTGATTTTTTATGTCATGGAAAAAAAGATTATCTGTATTAAGTGCAGCGGCATTGCTGACTGTATTTACATTATCAGGTTGTGGCAGTAGCAACGATTCAGCAAGTGGAACGGCAAGTACAGGAACAACTGCTTCATCCGGTAAAGGTCTTACTGGAGACTTTGAAGTTCAATATTTTGTAGGCGGTTATGGCGATGCCTGGTGGAAAAAAGTTGTAGAAGAATTCCAAACCGCTAACCCCGATCTGAAGATTAAAGTCAGCGCAGGACCGAAAATCAATGATCAAATGAAACCCCGCTGGATTGGTGGTAATCCACCCGATTTCGTTTATATCGATGGCGCAGGTCTGAATGCTCGTCAAATGATTGAAGACGGACAATTGGAAGACTTAACAGAATGGTACAAAACAGCCAAAACAGTAGACGGTGATCTAATCTCTGAATCTCTTACTCAAGCACCGGAAGATTACGATGGCAAAACATACAATATTCCACTTGCTTTAAGTTCATGGGGTATTTTCTGGGATCAAAAATTGTTTGCTGATAATAACTGGAAAGCACCAACAGATTTCGATTCATTCATATCTGTAAGCAAAGAAATCAAAGCAAAAGGAATCACTCCTTTTATCCATACCGGTATCTATCCGTATTACATCAACAACTCTATTTTGTATCCAGCTATGGTATCTGCTAACAATGATGACTTTTCCATTTTGCAGAAAATAGCCGCTAATGATCCAGAAGCTTTCAAAAGCCCGGCTGTTATGACTGCACTAAACCAAATTGTGACTATGCGTGATGACGGAATTATCGATCCGGCTGCTGTACAGCTTAATCATACCGATTCGCAAATGTTATTCCTGCAACACAAAGATGCTTTTATCGCTAACGGATTATGGATGCCTAATGAAATGTCCAAAGATGTACCTGAAGGTTTCGACTTTGGATTTATGCCATCGATCACACAGAAACCAGGTGGTAAATCGATCGCTGTTACTTCTACAGCTACCGTTGGTGTAGCATCTAAAGCCAAAAATAAAGAAGCTGCTTATGCGTTTATTCAATTTATTTTCGCCAAAAAACAAGCTTCTCAATGGGCTGAATTAAGCGGCGCTCCTTCCAATATCAAAGGAGATATCAGTGCTTCCAATGCTCCTGCTTTTGTTAAACAAGCCGCTGAATATCTAAATTCTAAAGATACTATTGTTGTACCTACAATCACATTTAATGCAGATGTAGAAAAAGCAATGAATGATGCAACAGTCGCTCTAACTATCGGTACTATTGATCCGAATGGATGGATCGAACGGGTATCCGCTGCCGCTCAAAAAGCAGCAAATTAATAAAGATGGATCACAGGAGAGAGCCTGATGCTTATCATCCGGTTCTCTTCTGTTTTACATTCAGAATTATGAATATATGGGATTGAAAAAGGATGGTGGCTTGATGACTTCGCGGCACTGGCAACGGAATATATTTATTTTATCGTTTATTTTACCTACGCTTATTCTATACGCATTGTTTATGGTATATCCCATTATTCAAGCACTTTATTATTCTTTATTTGACTGGTCAGGTTCTTCTGAAAATAAAGACTTTATCGGTCTCAAAAATTTCGTCGATCTAATGCACGATCCGATTATGTGGCAAGCAATAGGTAATGATTATTTTCTAGTAGCAGGTAAAATGATTGGTATTATGGTTTTGGCTACTTTTTTTGCAGTATCGTTAACCCGCTTCCGGCTCAAATTTGCTTTGTTTTTCCGCTCTATTTTCTTTATTCCAAATATTATTTCTGTCGTTGTTATCGGTGTATTATGGGCATTTATCTACAATCCTCAGATTGGATTTTTGAACTCGATTCTTTCACTGATTACAGGTACTGAAGTCAAAACCGCATGGTTAGGCTTCCCATTTCATACGATCTGGATGTTACTCCCTCCATCAATCTGGGCAGGGATTGGATTTTATATGATTTTGCTAATTGCCGCAATTCAAGGGATTCCTGAATCCTACTATGAAGCTTCTTCACTAGAAGGTGCAGGGCAATGGCATCAATTTACGCATATTACATTACCGCTGATCTGGGAACAGATTAAAGTTTCGGTATTAAATATTATGATGACTACACTGAACGGCTCATTTGTCATCGTAATGATTATGACCAATGGTGGGCCGGATAATTCGACTCAGGTTATGGGTTCTTATCTGTATCAGATGGCTTTCCAACAATATCATTTTGGATATGGGGCCGCTATTGGTGTGATTATTTTGATTATGTCGTTAATCACAACGATCGCATTACAACGTATTATGCGTCAAGAAACTGTAGAAATGAATTAATATTGATTATTTACACAGAGATTAAATAAACCTATCGGTCTGAATTCCGCATATTGGAGCATCAGAACGTCAATCAAGGAGGAGCTCGATGGGCAATATTATGGGTATTCGCAATCCTATTATTCGTATCTTTTTCTATCTGGTGCTAGCAGTTTGGAGTATTACTGTATTATATCCGTTACTGTGGACATTGCTGGATGCGCTCAAAGACAACAAACAGTTTTATGCTAATCCACCATGGGCTTTGCCTGATCTTCCGTTGTTATGGAGCAATTTCAGTTATGTATGGGAAACCTATAATTTTGGCAAATATTTTACCAACTCATTAATTATCACATTGGGTTCTACATTGTTAGGATTGGTGTTATCTGCTACCACTGCTTATGTACTAGCACGATATCCGTTTAAAGGCAGTAATGCGTTATTTCTACTTTATATCAGTTCTATGATGGTTCCTTTTAGCCTGGCATTGATTCCGTTGTTCTTTTTAATGAATAAGCTGAACCTGATTAACACTTCTATCGGTTTGATCTTAGTCTATGCTACGACTTTGATTGCTTTTGGTGTCTTTGTACTGGTGGGCTTTTTCAAAACATTACCGAAAGAATTAGAAGAAGCCGCTGCGATGGATGGTGCTTCTTACTTTGGAACGTTTTTCCGTGTTATGCTTCCATTGTCTCAACCGGGACTTGTTACAGTAGCCATCGTCAATATCCTCAATATTTGGAACGAATACTTTGTGGGACTGGTGCTTATTAATGATCCAGATCATTACACCTTACCTATCGGCATAGCCGTAATGCAAGCTGAAATGCAATATCGTACCGAATGGGGACCATTGTTCGCAGGATTATTTATCAGTATTGTACCGGTGTTAATTATGTATATCTTTTTCCAGCGTCAGATTGCCAGTGGAATTACAGCCGGGGCTGTGAAGTAATACTTCAATAGAACACAATGATTAGATTCAATAGTAAAAAAAGCCGAGTCACAATCAGGAATAACCCTGACTGGACTCGGCTTTTGATTATATCTATCAATTTATAGATTCATCTCTACAACATAAAGTGGTGATCAGTAGCAAATACTATTCTACCGTTACACTTTTCGCAAGGTTACGTGGTTTGTCTACATCATGCTCAAGTGCTAATGAAGCGTAGTAAGCAAGCAATTGCAATACAACAACAGACAAGGCTGGAGTTAATAATGGCAATGTTCTTGGAATCGATAATACTTTATCTACCGATTTCATTAGCTCTTCACGACGTTCTTCATAGCTCACAACCATCACTTCTGCACCACGAGCTTTTACTTCTTTGATGTTGCTTAATGTTTTCTCAAGCACATCTTCTTGTGTAGCTAGAGCGATCACAGGAATACCTTCTTCGATCAAAGCAAGAGTCCCATGCTTCAATTCGCCTGCTGCATAAGCTTCAGAGTGGATATAAGAAATCTCTTTTAATTTCAGAGAACCTTCTTGTACAACTGCATAATCCACACCACGTCCGATAAAGAACAAATGTTTATGTTGAGCGATATGCTCTGCATATTCTTTGATAATCGGTGCTTGTGTTAATACTTGCTCTACTTGCTCAGGCAATGAATCCATTGCTGCAAGAATATGAGCGATTTCTTCGGTTGTTTTGGTTTCACGAATTTCAGCCATATATAGACCCAATAGATAGAAAGCAATCAATTGAGACGTATATGCTTTCGTCGATGCTACTGCAATCTCAGGACCTGCTAATGTAGCGATCACATCATTAGCATCACGAGCGATTGAGCTACCTACTACATTCGTTACAGCAATAACATGAGCGCCATTAGCTTGTGCTTCACGTAGCGCTGCTAATGTATCTGCTGTTTCACCGGATTGACTCACTACAATAACCAATGTATCTTTTGCAATGATTGGTGAACGGTAACGATATTCGGAAGCTACATCTGTTTCTACCGGAATTTTCGCTAGACTTTCAATAATATTACGTCCTACAAGACCTGCATGATACGCTGTACCACATGCTACGATCTGAATATTACGAATATTTTTAATTTGTTCTTTCGTTAAGTTCAAGTCTGTGAAATGAACACCTTTACCGTCTTCGTTAATACGACCAAGCATTGTATCACGGTAAGCTTTAGGTTGTTCATGAATTTCTTTTAACATAAAGTGATCAAAGCCGCCTTTTTCTGCGGTAACTGCATCCCAATCAACATGGAATATTTCCCGAGAAATAAAGTTGCCTTCAATCGTCATTAATTCTACTGCATCTTCAGTCAAAACAGCCATTTCGCCATCTTCCAAAATATACACATCACGAGTATATTTCAAGATTGCTGGAATATCAGAACCAATAAAGTTTTCGCCTTTACCTACGCCGATAACAAGTGGACTTGCTTGACGTACAGCGACTAATTTATTAGGCTCATACTCTGTTAATACGCCAAGTGCAAAAGCACCACGCATAAAGGTTACTGCTTTTTGTACTGCTTTAACGATATCACCGTTATATTCACGAGCCACTAAGTGAGCGATAACTTCTGTATCTGTTTCCGATACAAATACAACACCAGAAGCGATCAATTCATCTTTAAGCTCCAAATAGTTCTCAATAATACCATTATGCACAACAGAAAATTTGCTTGTTGCATCTGTATGTGGATGAGAGTTAACATCAGATGGTTTACCATGAGTTGCCCAGCGAGTATGTCCAATCCCTGCATTACCCACCAAAGGGTGCTCTTCTAGCTTAGCTTCCAAGTTATTCATACGACCCAAAGCTTTAACCACTTGCAATCCTTTACTTGTAAAAACAGAAATCCCCGCTGAATCATAACCACGGTATTCCAACTTACGAAGACCATCCACCAAAATAGCTTGCGTATCTTTATTCCCAATATATCCAACAATACCACACATCGTTGTATTCCTCCGTTCGAATGTTCGTCTCATGACGTTAGTTGCACATAAGAACAGGAGTCAGGGATATACAGATCATGACATTAGAATAGATATGCACTGTAGATCATCTCTGCACTATATTTAGTTTGGAGTTCTATTATCGATAGTTATCGATTATTCAGCTTTCAATGTACATTCTATGTGATGCTGCAATCCTGCTCATGTTCTATGCACATTAGTAGTTTTGATAAAAGTAATCCTGCTATAATATGCTGATTATTCAGCTTTTTGTACCAATTTATGCACCAAACAGAATCTTTGTCGCAGAGATCACTCTCTCCTTTTAAATTCTGCTTCACGGTTTGATGCGTCACCGGGAGGCCCCCGCCGAACATTCGAACACCTCCACCTCGTCAGCTTGATCTAATTTCTCCGTAGCGATCAAGCTCTGGCGCTTAGTGAATCTTGATTCCAACCTCTATCCTCACTTTCTATATTTGAGTACGTTAGATTTCATTTACATTACAGTTTCATTACATTTGGTAACTTGTACATTATATCTATTAATCTTTTATAAAACAATGATAAAAATCTGACAAAATACTCACAAAGTAATTTCAATGCTTTTAACCCGCTATTTTGTCATAAACAAGCCACTTATTCATTTCCGAAATGCGTATATGCTCTCTAACTAACAGACTATTACTATTTAACCTTATTTATTGACCTGACGCACGATATTCAATAAAAAGAGGCTGCCTTATTCGATGTAAATGACAGTATATCTGCCAATACACATCGTCGTCTGGCAACCTCATGTTTAGATATTACTGATTTAAACGACTAATTCTTTTTTTACCACATCTACAATTTGATCCACATATTGCTCTAATTCATTTTTGTTTGGACCTTCAGCCATAACACGGATTAAAGATTCGGTTCCAGACGGACGAACCAATACACGACCGTTGTCACCTAATTGATCTTCAACTGCTTTGACAGCTGCTGCAATCGCAGTATTGCCTTCATAACGTGCTTTGCTTTCTACACGTACATTTACCAATACTTGCGGATATTTGTCCATCATCGATTTTAATTCGCTTAATGATTTACCAGAACCCACCAATGTATCAACCAACTGCACCGCAGTTAAGATTCCATCACCTGTTGTAATATAGTCGAGGAAAATCACATGACCGGATTGTTCGCCACCTAGCGTATATCCTCCACGTTTCATTTCTTCCATCACATAACGATCGCCTACAGCTGTAATTTTCGTTTCTAGAGCAAGCGATTTAGTTGCTTTGAAGAAACCAATATTACTCATTACAGTCGATACAATCATACTATCTTTCAATTTACCTGCGCGATTCATAGCATCACCACAGATACAAAGGATATAGTCACCATCAACTTCTTCACCTTTGTCATCAATCGCAATTAGACGATCAGCATCACCGTCAAAAGCAAGCCCGATATGTGCACCGTGACGAAGAACTTCTTCTTTTAACTTCTCAGGGTGAGTCGAACCGCAATGATCATTGATATTCAGACCGTTTGGTTCTGCTGCAATCGTAATCACTTCTGCACCTAATTCTTTGAAAAAGGTGGGTGCTAATTCATACGCTGCACCGTTTGCGCAGTCCATCACAATTTTCATTCCTGCAAAAGAATGAGTGATAGTTGATTTCAAATGTTCTAAATATTTGAATTTGGACGTATCGTCATTCACAATCGTACCTAATTCCGCACCGACTGGACGTGGCAATGTATCTTCTTTTGCATCCATCAATGCTTCAATTTCAAGTTCAGTTTCATCGGTTAACTTAAAGCCGTCTCCACCGAAAAATTTGATCCCATTGTCTTCTACTGGATTATGCGAAGCTGAAATCATAACACCTGCATCTGCTTTGAGTAGACGAGTAATATAAGCTACTGCTGGTGTACTGACTACACCTAGACGGATGATATGTGCACCGATTGATAACAATCCAGCAACCAATGCAGATTCCAGCATCAGACCGGAAATACGAGTATCCATCCCGATGACCACTGTCGGCTTCTCTGCTCCGTGAGTAAGTACATAACCTCCACAGCGCCCGATCTGGTAAGCCATCTCTGCTGTTAATTCTTTGTTAGCAACGCCTCGTACACCGTCTGTTCCGAAATATTTACCCATTATTTATTGTGCTCCTTATTATTGTTCAAATTATCATTTCTAAGATTGTAGTGAATTGGTTTACTATATCGTTGATAAATACATCTATGAGAACGAATTACAATCTATTTCAGCAATCTTATCCTTTATACGCTGACCCTCACATAATGTCAATACTATACTTCATCTATCAACTGCTTATCGGTACGTACTGGGAAATACAGCTTTCGTACTTGTAGCCGCTTCTGATGTCGTACTATTACTATTAGTATTGTTACTACTGTTATCTGGAGGAATCGTTGTTGTCCCACCGTTCTCTGCTCCGGCAGACCCGTTACTTTCAGGATTCTGTTCAGGTGTGGTCCCTTCTGGAGTGGTAGGCGTTTCTTCTGAAGGAGTTGTCGTTCCCGGGTTACTTGTATCTGGTGTTGTTGTTCCACCTGTACCTGTACCCGTACCTGAATCAGTGCCACTACCTGAACCTGTTCCATCGGTAGTGCCTGTTCCTGAATTATCAGTATCCGCCGGATCCTTTGGCGTTGTATTGTCCGTTTTTTCACTGATAGTTACTGTGACTGTAGGGGTATTTGCTGGATCAGACAAAGCAATCGTATCTGGCAAAATAACCTGTACAGGAATTTTATAAGTGCCTGGCTTTCTACCGCTGATATTAGCTGATACTTCAATATCGGCTGGTTTGAGTGCTTCTAATGCTTCAGGCGTTCCTTTTACATTTAGAGTCACTTGTTGATTCGCTGGATCAGTAATCACATTTGTATAATTATCACTTGCCCCTTTAAAAATAACAGGAATATTAGTGACATCTTTTTGTGAGAATGATTCTGCTGTGATTTTCACTTGAACTGTAGATGGTGCGATTCGGTCTGCACCTTCAGGAATATCTAATTTAACCGTCAGATTCGTAGTTCCTGCTTCTTTAATCGATCCTAGATCGACTGTTGCTGTAATCGAATCTCCTAATGCGGCTAACGATTTCTCGGATCCATAGACAGTCACTTCATTCACGCTTGCTTCTGTATTCGCCAATATCAGACTATTTGGAAGTTCACCAGTATAACTAAGATTCAGTGGCAAAGTCTTCACAGACGTCCCTATAGGCACTTCTACTTTGACGCTAGCGGGCGAGACAACAGCATCTTTAATAACTGATCCATCTTTGGCATAGACGATCAGAGATACCGTTTTGGAGACTGTGTCCGTAGCACCCTCAATATTCACAACACCTTGGACTTTCTGTACATCTTCAAGTCTGCTCTGAGGTAATGTAACGCTAACTTTATCGGTTCCATCGGTAATAACAGGATCTCCTGCTTGATTGCCTGTTGCAGGTTCGCCCTGGGTTACGATTTCCGGTACAAATGCATTAGACGTTTTCTCTTCAATGGTTACTTTAACAGTACTTGGACTCATCGATACATACTGTACACTAGCAGGCAATTCCGGAATCAATGGTAACGTCATTGTTCCTGCCTGAGTGACCTGACTTAAATCTACCTTCACTTTATAGCTCTCTGATGAGAAATATGAAGTCAAATCAGACTGTTGTCCTCTTACCTGAATACTCACACGTGTAGGATCTAATGATTTAAGCACATACTTATCTTCATCAAATCCATACGCTTGAACCTGCACATTGTCGATTACATTGGTTCCCATCGCTGAAGAAACGGAGGTGGTGCGAATAGAAGCTGCTCCTCCATCGAGATGGACCATAACCCACAGTAGTATACTTACAACCAGAGCCAGTACTTTAGCAACTGTGTTGTTATTGATCCATTTGTCCATCATTACTGCTCCCCTCCTTTACGTTTCCAGAACGGGCTTTTTTTCTCTTTTGTTGCCACTTTTGGTTTCAAAGCATCATGCAATTTCGAGATCAAAGACTCTTCATGAATATCACGAATAACCTGTCCGTTCATAGCAAGAGACACTTGACCGGTTTCTTCAGATACGATTAATGAGACTCCGTCGCCCACTTCACTAATTCCTATCGCGGCACGGTGTCTTGTTCCCAGTTCTTTGCTGATAAATGGATTCTCAGACAGCGGTAAATAACAAGCTGCTGCGGAAATTTGCTGACCTTGAATAATAACAGCTCCATCATGTAGAGGCGTATTAGGTATAAAAATATTAATAAGTAATTCTGAACTCACCATCGACTGCATTTTGATACCTGATTCGGTATACTCGTTCAGACCTGTTGTACGTTCAAATACAATCAAAGCTCCTATTTTGCGTCTGGATAGATAATGAACAGCTTTAATCACTTCATTGACCATTTTAGTAATTTCTTCATCATCTGCTAACGTTCGACCGAAGATCTTACCACGACCTAATTGCTCCAATCCACGTCGCAGTTCCGGTTGGAAAATAATAAATATAGCTAATACCCCAAACGTAAATGCCTGATTCATTAACCATTTTAATGTATACAAATCAAACCAACTACTGATTGCCCAGATAAACACAAGCACCAAAATACCTTTCAGCAATTGTACTGCTCGTGTACCACGAACCAATAGAATCAACTGATAAATAATATAGGTTACGATTAAAATATCAATGATATCTTTGATCGAATCTTTCCAAGTTAAGCTTGTAAAATAATCCATACTGAAACCCCCGTCATGTTCTATCTAGTGGACTTATCATCTATTATTTTCCTCATGACTGTATACACAGAAAGTAGGTTTTGTATAAAAGATTACCCAAACCTGCCACCAAATGCGCAATAAATCTATTTTTATGAATTATTTGTACCGATCCTAACTATTGTTGTGCAAAATACTACTATATCTAGGGTATAACGATACCTCTATCGTTGCAACCTACTATTTTCTTATTGTACACGTTTTATAAGCACACACGCAAAAAGACGCCTTCTTTAACAAGAGGCGCCTTTCAGGCAATAATAACAAATCAAGGAGAGGCGACTTCAGAAAACACATTTGCGATTTTGTACCAAACCCAGTCTACCGATTGATTAATACTTTGAACTTGCCCCGAAATATGCGCTGTACTTGCTTGGAATATCCCACCATCAATTACAGTGACATTTCCCTCCACATCTCCATAAATCTTAGCCTGTCCTTTTTCTATCGTTAAATTACCAGCGATCGTACGACCTTCCGGTACTATTACAGAATTTCCTTCAATAACCACTTGATCCAAATCTGTGCCTTTGACAATCATCTCAGGGCCTTCATTCCATAATGGAAGTGTTCCGAGCAAAATAATAAAGAAAGCTGCCGCTGCTGTTAATGCAGGATGTCGTTTTAGCCAAGTCCACCAAACATGTGTCTGTTTAGACTTGGGTAAAGACTGCATAATTCGAGCAGTGAGCTCATCAGATACTGGCGGCTTGCGGTGATTTACGGCGAAAAGAAGCATATCTGTTTGTTCTAACTGTTTGAATGCTATACGGCATTCTTCGCACTCAGCCAGATGCTGCTTCAATTCATCTGTTTCTTCATCCAGTAAGTCGCCGTCTAAATATTCGTGCATCAGTGAGACGGCCAGTTTGCAATCCATATGAGCCAATCCTTTCTGTTCAAATACTTTTTCGACACGTATAACCAAAAGGAAGCTGTTGAAACAGCTTCTACCTTCTTAAATACGAATCGTATTTCAATGGGTTTCATAATTTATCATTTAATTTATAGTTTAGGTTCTAATTTTTTACGTAAAAATTCCCGTCCACGATGCACACGGGTCTTAATCGTCGTAACGGGCATATCCATAACTTCACTAATTTCTTGTAAAGACAACTCTTGCAAGTATCTTAATACCATAACAGTCTTATATTTATCCGGCAAAGAATCAATCGCTTGATGAATCAATTGTTGCGTTTCTGAAAGCAAATATTCACTTTCCGGCGTTCGTTCATCCCCAGGCAAAAGAGCATATCCATCTGTACCATCTTGGTCATTCAATTCTGCATCTAATGAATAACTAGGTTTACGCTTACGTAACCGATCTATACACAGATTCGTACCTATTCGGTAAATCCATGTTGAAAACTTTTGCTTTTGATCATATCGATCTAAATTTTTGTATACGCGCAAAAAGGTTTCTTGTACTACATCTTCTGCTTCATGACGATTACTTAGCATCCGATAGCCCAAATGAAAAATTTTATCTTTGTATAATTCAACGATTTCGGCAAAAGCACGTTGATCCCCTTTAAGTGCTAGCTTCACCAATCTCGTTTCTATATTGTCCACCATCACTCCCCCAGACTTCGAACCCTATATGTATGTGTATTAATAGATTTATTTTACAATCCACTACAAATCGTAATTCAATCAGACCAAAATTGCAATCGTAATCCTGCGAATTTTAACGTTTTATACAAAAAAAGCCGAAATATATCATTATTTGTAGCAATAATGTATATT
The DNA here is from genome assembly GCF_028736095.1 of Paenibacillus sp. KACC 21273. Classification (NCBI taxonomy): domain Bacteria; kingdom Bacillati; phylum Bacillota; class Bacilli; order Caryophanales; family Paenibacillaceae; genus Paenibacillus; species Paenibacillus sp. KACC 21273. Next base: position 869,784 of record NZ_CP117876.1, on the reverse strand, counting down.
TCGGCTACTTCCAATCCATGATTGCTGGAGTTGATCATTACTGGAGGAATGATGCTTGAGTTCTCTCCATCTTTATCTCTTTCATGTGTCACCATTTAATGATACGTGAAATTGATTACATCTTGATTAGGCATCAACCTGTATTACGAAGCCCTGCTGCAATACCATTGATCGTTAACAACACTTCACGAAGCAAGTCTGGATTATCTTCATCTTGTTCACGCAGATTGCGTAGCTCGTTCAACAATTGAACTTGAAGATAACTGAGTGGATCAACATACGGATTACGCAAACGAACAGATTCTTGAATAACAGGCACATTATCCAAAATATCTTGTTGACGTGTAATCTGTAGCACCAGATCGCGAGTACGATTAAACTCTTCTTGAATCAATCCAAAAATACGTTCACGTTGTTCTTCATCTTTATACATTCCTGCATACTCTTTAGCTATAATCAAATCTGCTTTTGCAATAGCCATCTGTAGCGTATCTACTAGAGTAGTAAAGAACGGGAACTCTTGATACATTTGTTGAAGAACAGCCATATTTTCTTCTTTGTTTTGATAAAAATGTTCTATACCTGTTCCTGCTGCATACCATGCAGGTAACAAATAACGACTTTGTGTCCATGCAAATACCCATGGAATCGCACGTAAGTCTTCAAATCGATCACTATTTTTACGTTTAGACGGACGAGAACCTATATTAAGTTCTCCCACTTCTGGAAGTGGTGTAGAACCTTTGAAGAAACTCATAAAAGATTCATCACGGAAAATAAGATCTTGATACTTATTCAGTGATACCTCAGAGATTTCTTCCATGATTTGTTCCCATTTCTTATTGTGCTCGCCTTCAGGTTCGCCTACTTTTGCAATAATTGCAGACGTAATAAGAGCTGATGTGGCTTGCTCAAGACTACGATAAGCAATACCTTGTAAAGAATAACGAGAAGAAATAACTTCACCTTGTTCAGTGATTTTGATACCGCCCCCTACTGTATGAGGAGGTTGAGCCAAAATACTACGGTTTAGTGACATACCACCACGACCCAAAGCACCGCCACGACCATGGAAAAATTTAAGTTTGATATCATACTCTGCACCCATTGCTGTGATTTCGTTCAAAGCGAGGCGCAATTCCCAGTTAGCCGTTACCACTCCACCATCTTTGTTACTATCCGAGTAACCCAGCATGATTTCTTGCAAATTATTCATCGCTGCTACTGATTGACGGTAAGCAGGTAGATCCAATACTTGGCGCATAATCTGTGGTGCTGCATGTAGATCATCAATCGTTTCAAATAACGGTACTGCTTGCAGTGTAGAATGAACCGTACCATCAGGATCTTGACGGAACAGACCTACTTCTTTGGCAAATATCATTACTTCAAGAATATCACTAGCCCCTTGAGTCATACTGATCAAGTAACTAGAAATACAGTTTGTACCAAATTCTTTTTGTGCTTTGAAAATAGTACGGTATACAGCCAAGCACTCTTCTGTGCTTTCACTGTAATTCAGGTATGTTGATGTCAAAGGACGAGGATCTGTTAACAACTTACCAAGAAGCTCAATCTTTTCTTCTTCGCTAAGTTTGGAATAATCCTCTACAATTTTCATACTCGCTAAGATTTCAGTCAACGCATTCTCATGTTCTTGACTATGCTGACGGATATCTAATGTTGCTGTATGAAAACCAAACAGTTCTACCTGACGAATCAACTTTTTCACATATGTATTCGCCACATAATCTGCATAATGATGACGCAAGCTTTGATCAATCACTCGCAAGTCTTCTAAAAGTTCACCCATATGACTATAACTTTCGGCTGTTCCTTTTTTAGACTCATCTAATATATTATTTAATTTACGCAACATATAAGCAATTTTAATACGATAAGGTTCATTTTCATTATTCCAACTGAACTTCTTATCAATCGTTACATGTAGACGATCTTTTTGAATAGAAGATAACAATTCTTCAGAGACATCAATAATAGTCGTACTGAAACTTAATGATTTCATCAAGTCTGTCAAAATACGTTGATATTCCCGAATTGCAAGGCGGCGCTGCATTTGTAACGTTTTCCAAGTCACGTCTGCTGTAACAGAAGGATTACCATCACGGTCTCCACCAATCCAAGAACCAAAGCGTAAAAAGCTAGGTACATGCCATTCATGTTCTGGATAGTACTTGCTCAACGAGCGTTCTAACTCCTGATACAATTCTGGTAATACATCAAATAAAGTCTCATGGAAATAGTACATCCCATTACGCACTTCATCCAGTACAGTTGGCTTACGATCACGCAATTCATCAGTTTGCCATAATGTAATTACTTCGTTCAATAACTTTTCACGTAATTGCTCGCGCTCGCGGAAAGTCAGTGTAGGATTGTCTAAAAGAGTAACGTCTTCTGAAATGCGTTTATGAATATCTAAGATAGCACGACGCATAGCTTCTGTAGGATGAGCTGTCATTACCAATTCCAAAGAAAGGTCAGCTAAAATAGCTTCCACTTCATCAGCAGTAAAGTTTTTTTCTTTTAACTCTTGTACAGCGCTTTCCATAGAACCCGGTTGAATCGTTTCTCCAGCAGAGCGTTCATAATCGCGTTTACGACGAATACGGTGATTCTGTTCTGCAATATTCACCAATTGAAAATAAATAGCAAAAGCACGTACTACTTGGTGTCGATTATCAGAATCCAGATTTTTGATAAGTGTTTTGAATTCCTCAAAAACCTCAGGTAAAGCTACTGCACGCAATGATTTACTTAATTCACGAATTTTTTCAACAATATCCAAAAGTTCCTGTCCGCCTTGATGGACAAGCACCTCACCTAGAATATTCCCCAAAAAACGTACATCTCGCCGCAGCAAGTTGTTAGAATGATTTTTACTAGCATTCACTGTCAACTCAGACATGCTCTTCCTCCTATCTTTCACCGGTGTTAATTCCTCTATATGTTAACATCTTCTTAACATCATACAACAAAGCTACACTGATTACTTTAATTAATTTTGAACTTATGAATGATTATGCAAACTTTTAACCAATCAATCACAATGAAAATAAACCATATCCCACAAAATTTTCATAGTAATAATTCGTTAATTTTATCTCAGTAACAGCATTTTTTCAATGTTAGAGGTAATATCACATCTTTCAAGCCATATAGTACTTTAAATGTAAACCCAAAGTAAAAAAGTACAAAGCTGATATCAGACTATACACAAGCAATTTATATCTGTATATAGCAAAAAAAGACCGTTTCCGGTCTTTGAATTAAAAAATGGAGCGGGTGATGGGAATCGAACCCACGCTATCAGCTTGGAAGGCTGAAGTTCTACCATTGAACTACACCCGCAAAACGATCGGGATGACACGATTTGAACATGCGACCCCCTGGACCCAAACCAGGTGCTCTACCAAGCTGAGCTACATCCCGTTATGCGTTTATTCACTTGTTAAAAAATGGCGCGCCCTAAGAGATTCGAACTCCTGGCCTTTTGATTCGTAGTCAAACGCTCTATCCAGCTGAGCTAAGGGCGCATATAATTCTGTAAAAAGATTGGAGCGGACGATGGGAATCGAACCCACGACCCTCGCCTTGGCAAGGCGATGCTCTACCGCTGAGCCACGTCCGCAAAACCTATGCGCGTGGAGGGACTTGAACCCCCACGTCGTGAAACGCTAGATCCTAAGTCTAGTGCGTCTGCCAATTCCGCCACACGCGCATGTAAGAAAAATGGTGAGTCATGAAGGGCTCGAACCTTCGACACCCTGATTAAAAGTCAGGTGCTCTACCGACTGAGCTAATGACTCATAAATGGCTGGGGATATAGGATTTGAACCTATGCATGACGGAGTCAAAGTCCGTTGCCTTACCGCTTGGCTAATCCCCAATAAAGAAAAGATTGAATAAGAAATGGTGGAGATTGACGGGATCGAACCGCCGACCCTCTGCTTGTAAGGCAGATGCTCTCCCAGCTGAGCTAAATCTCCAAAGAAGTAATATGACCCGTAGGGGACTCGAACCCCTGTTACCTCCGTGAAAGGGAGGTGTCTTAACCACTTGACCAACGGGCCCGATTGCGAAGCTCTCAACCGGATTCGAACCGGTGACCTCATCCTTACCATGGATGCACTCTACCTACTGAGCTATGAGAGCAAATGGCTCCCCGAACAGGACTCGAACCTGTGACAACTCGATTAACAGTCGAGTGCTCTACCAACTGAGCTATCAGGGAATAGTCACCGCTTCGCCGGATCTCTCCTCGAAACGGTCAATCGTCTTGCTTCGCTTGGCAACGTCCTACTCTCCCAGGACCCTGCGGTCCAAGTACCATCGGCGCTGGAGGGCTTAACGGTCGTGTTCGGGATGGGTACGTGTGGAACCCCTCCGCCATCATTACCAAACGGGCAGGTGTGTTGCTCCCTGAAAACTGAATCCGAAAACGAAAAACATCGCGTGTTAGCTTTATTGGATAAGCCCTCGACCGATTAGTATTGGTCAGCTCCATGCCTTGCGGCACTTCCACCCCCAACCTATTGACCTCGTCGTCTACAAGGGGTCTTACATACTGGGAAATCTCATCTTGAGGGGGGCTTCACGCTTAGATGCTTTCAGCGCTTATCCCTTCCGCACGTAGCTACCCAGCGATGCTCCTGGCGGAACAACTGGTACACCAGCGGTGCGTCCATCCCGGTCCTCTCGTACTAAGGACAGCTCCTCTCAAATTTCCTACGCCCACGACAGATAGGGACCGAACTGTCTCACGACGTTCTGAACCCAGCTCGCGTACCGCTTTAATGGGCGAACAGCCCAACCCTTGGGACCTACTTCAGCCCCAGGATGCGATGAGCCGACATCGAGGTGCCAAACCTCCCCGTCGATGTGGACTCTTGGGGGAGATAAGCCTGTTATCCCCAGGGTAGCTTTTATCCGTTGAGCGATGGCCCTTCCATGCGGTACCACCGGATCACTAAGCCCGACTTTCGTCCCTGCTCGACGTGTCTGTCTCGCAGTCAAGCTCCCTTATGCCTTTACACTCTTCGAATGATTTCCAACCATTCTGAGGGAACCTTAGGGCGCCTCCGTTACACTTTAGGAGGCGACCGCCCCAGTCAAACTGCCCACCTGACACGGTCCCTGTACCGGATCACGGTACGAGGTTAGAACTCAAATGCGATCAGGGTGGTATCCCAACGGCGCCTCAACCGAAGCTTGCGCTCCGATGTCTACGGCTCCCACCTATCCTGTACAAATCGCACCCCAGTTCAATATCAAGTTGCAGTAAAGCTCCATGGGGTCTTTCCGTCTTGTCGCGGGTAACCTGCATCTTCACAGGTATTAAAATTTCACCGGATCTCTCGTTGAGACAGCGCCCAAATCGTTACGCCATTCGTGCGGGTCAGAATTTACCTGACAAGGAATTTCGCTACCTTAGGACCGTTATAGTTACGGCCGCCGTTTACTGGGGCTTCGGTTCATAGCTTCGCTTGCGCTAACCACTCCCCTTAACCTTCCAGCACCGGGCAGGCGTCAGCCCGTATACTTCGCCTTGCGGCTTCGCACAGACCTGTGTTTTTGCTAAACAGTCGCTTGGGCCTTTTCACTGCGGCCCCCTCGTGCTATTCACACTACCGGGGCACCCCTTCTCCCGAAGTTACGGGGTCATTTTGCCGAGTTCCTTAACGAGAGTTCTTCCGCGCGCCTTAGAATTCTCTTCTCACCCACCTGTGTCGGTTTACGGTACGGGCACCTGCTTCCTGGCTAGAGACTTTTCTTGGCAGTGTGAAATCATGACCTTCGCTACTATAATTTTCGCTCCTCATCACAGCCTGGCCTTGGGGTATGCGGATTTGCCTACATACCAGCCTCACTGCTTGAACGGACATCCATCAGTCCGCGTCACTATCCTCCTGCGTCATCCCATTGCTCATAACGGCTTTCGGTGGTACAGGAATTTCAACCTGTTGTCCGTCGACTACGCCTTTCGGCCTCGCCTTAGGTCCCGACTTACCCTGAGAGGACGAGCCTTCCTCAGGAATCCTTGGGTTTTCGGCGGATCAGATTCTCACTGATCTTTTCGTTACTCATACCGGCATTCTCACTTGAATGAGGTCCAGCGCTCCTTGCGGTACACCTTCAATCTTCATTCAACGCTCCCCTACCCCTGATACAACGTATCAAGCCATAGCTTCGGTGGTGTGTTTAGCCCCGTTACATTTTCGGCGCAAAGTCACTCGACCAGTGAGCTATTACGCACTCTTTCAATGGTGGCTGCTTCTAAGCCAACATCCTGGTTGTCTGTGCAACTTCACATCCTTTCCCACTTAACACACACTTGGGGACCTTAGCTGATGGTCTGGGCTGTTTCCCTTTCGACAATGGATCTTAGCACTCACTGTCTGACTCCCGGAATAAAGTCTGTGGCATTCGGAGTTTGACTGAACTTGGTAACCCTTGCGGGCCCCGCATCCAATCAGTGCTCTACCTCCACGACTCATCTTCCGAGGCTAGCCCTAAAGCTATTTCGGGGAGAACCAGCTATCTCCAGGTTCGATTGGAATTTCTCCGCTACCCCCACCTCATCCCCGCACTTTTCAACGTGCGTGGGTTCGGGCCTCCAGTACGTGTTACCGTACCTTCACCCTGGACAGGGGTAGATCACCTGGTTTCGGGTCTACGTCCACGTACTTAGTCGCCCTATTCAGACTCGCTTTCGCTGCGGCTCCGGCTTTTCACCTTAACCTTGCACGGGAACGTAACTCGCCGGTTCATTCTACAAAAGGCACGCCATCACCCAGTAATAGGGCTCTGACTTTTTGTAAGCACACGGTTTCAGGTTCTATTTCACTCCCCTTCCGGGGTCCTTTTCACCTTTCCCTCACGGTACTGCTTCACTATCGGTCGCTAGGGAGTATTTAGCCTTACCAGATGGTCCTGGCAGATTCATACGGGGTTTCACGTGCCCCGCACTACTCGGGATCCGTCTCGGAGAGAGCATCATTTCATCTACAGGGCTTTCACCTTTTTTAGCGGGCCTTTCCAGACCTCTTCAATTACGATACTCCTTTGTAACTCCAAAGAGACGTCCCACAACCCCAACAAGCAAGCTCATTGGTTTGGGCTGTTCCGCGTTCGCTCGCCGCTACTGACGGAATCACTCTTGTTTTCTATTCCTGAGGGTACTTAGATGTTTCAGTTCCCCTCGTCTGCCTCTGCACACCCTATGTATTCAGGTGTGAGTAACTGGAGATGAATCCAGTTAGG
>NZ_CP117876.1:797500-860000 GCF_028736095.1 Paenibacillus sp. KACC 21273 | reverse complement strand
TTATCGTTCAATAACATTCCAAGCATATAAATATCCTCCCTAAATTGTAACTCTTCACAGTATATCTTTCAGGCTGCTATTTATCAGTTCATACCTCTTGATAGAATTATGATAGATAACAGCCTTCTGGATAGTGATGAATTAACCTAATTAGGCATACTTGTAACTGTTTGTATGTGGTTTTTTATAAATAACTAAGCCTTCATCAACCAAAATGTTATTGTACTCTCGATGATTGCTGCTACAAAAAGGATAATTACGATCCAAAATGAAGCAGTAATTGTAGATCTCATAAATTGTTTCCACGCTATTTTAAGTTGATATCGTCCTGCTGGGTTCCAAGTAGTCAGACTATCTAATACTAACTTGCCTAATTTTAAGCTATAAGCTGCTGCGATAAGGATAGCTGGAATTTCAAATATTCCATGTGGTAATAATCCTTTGACTATTAAAGTCACAACATCCTGTCCTTGCATATCATAAGTTCGTAATAGAAATCCTATAATCATTCCGTTCATGACTAAGAAGAATACAGGGACAATCCCAATAAAGACTCCTAAATAGATGATAAGAATACTTTTAATTGCATTGTTTAAAAAGATAAACACAAAATAATTAAGTTCTACATGCTGTCCTTGATCAAGCTGCTCTTTAACTATTTGCAATTGTTGTAGTTGTTCTCTTAGATAGTTACCTAATGGTTCCACTAATAAGATACCTGCTATGATTCCTACTACAAACAGAACAGTTGAAACCAACAGCATGGATCGGTTGGATTTGAGATCGCGCCAAAAGGTACGAAACGAAAATAATGAACCCATATGTGTACTCCTTTGCAATGTCATTTGATAGAAAGATAAAAAATAAAGAGAAAGGTATACTACTCCTTCCTCTCTATCTGCTCTTTATATATTTCTCATGATCTTGTTTAAGATTTAGTTGTGTTTTTCAATAACTTTCAGAGCTAACTCATTATACAGTTGACCGATTTCACTATCTTCTTTGTAGACAGAAGGTGAAAAGTCCGGGTCTGTTGGTAAATTATCAGGTGCACCTAATGGGATTTGAGCGAGTAACTCTGTATGCAAGGTTTCTGCAAGTTGTCCACCGCCACCTCTACCAAATACATACTCTCTTTGTCCATCTCTTGCCTGGTAATAGGACATATTTTCAACAACACCTAGAATTTCATGATCGGTCTGTAGTGCCATTGTTCCTGCGCGAGCTGCTACAAATGCTGCTGTTGCATGAGGAGTCGTGACGAGTATCTCTTTACTTTGTGGCAGAATTTGATGAACATCGAGTGCTACATCACCTGTTCCTGGTGGAAGATCTAACAACATGTAATCCAGTTGATCCCAATCTACATCGGCAAAAAATTGACGAAGCATTTTGCCAAGCATCGGTCCGCGCCATATGACAGGATTATTTTCTTTAATAAAGAATCCCATCGACATCACTTGAACTCCAAATCGCTCCACCGGTTGAATACGTCCTTCTTCTACTGTAGGCCCTTCTTCTATTCCCATCATATCTGGAATACTGAACCCGTAAATATCAGCATCAATAATGCCGACTCTTTTTCCTTGGCGCACTAATGCGGTTGCTAAATTGACAGTAACAGTAGATTTACCTACTCCACCTTTACCACTAGCTACAGCTATAAAACGAACACCAGAGTTAGCATGAATGATAGGAAGCTGCTCCAGACCTGCTGCATGACCTTTGTGGGTCTCAGATTCAGGCGGTAATGCTTCTTCTGTGTCTGGAGAGAGCAATTGACGTACTGTAGCCATTTCAAGCTCAGAAGGCGCTCTAAAACGAATATGTAGATCAATAGGTTCTACAATTTTGAGAGCTGACCGAATCGACTGTTCTAAAGCGTCTTTATACTCTTGACCTAACTCAATCCCCACTACGGTGAGAGAAATTCTGGAATCTTTGATCATAATATCACGAATAAATTGCATTTCTACTAGAGGAAAATCATACTGTGGATCTGTAACAGTACTTAGTAATTCCAAAACATAGTCTCTTGATAACATATGAGGTGCACTCCTTATGTGATTAGATTCAATATACCGTTATAAAGATAACCATGAGATCATAACGCAATACGTTGTATTATACCATTTTATAATATTGATTCGCGAATCATACATTGTAAAAATACAAATAAAATGTTTCTGCATCTATTCGAGTTGTTCTATATACTAAAAACCGTTCTACTCTAGATCATCATAACATGACCCAAGTAAAACGGTTTTGTTGTTCTCACAATTATGAGTTGATATGTTCAGCCATACCTTCGATCAACACTTCTGCTACTTCTGGACGTGTGAATTCAGGCGGAGGGCATTGACCATCTCTTAGTAATGCTCTTACTTTTGTCCCAGAAAGGGTTAAATGATTTTCTTTCGGATGCGGGCAGGTTTTGCTAGAAGCCATATTGCCGCATTTGGTACAAAAAAAGCTATGTTCAAAAAATAGTGGCATAATTCCTAATTCTTCTGCTGTAAAATGCTTAAAAATTTCTTGAGCTTCATATGTTCCGTAATAATCACCCACACCTGCATGATCACGACCAACGATAAAATGAGTGCAACCATAATTTTTGCGAACCATTGCATGGAATATAGCTTCTCTTGGCCCCGCATAACGCATAGCCGCCGGAAATACACCTAAAAATGCTCGATCTTTTGGATAGTAATTTTCTAAAAGAACCAAATAACTACGCATCCGTACATTAGCAGGAACATCATCCGATTTGGTTTCACCTACTAATGGATTCAGAAACAAAGCATCTACAATTTCCATCGCACTTTTTTGAATATACTCATGAGCACGATGAACAGGATTACGAGTCTGGAATCCTACTACAGTTTTCCAACCTTTATCTGCAAAAATTTGTCTTGTTTGTTCGGGATCAAAATAAAACTCACCAAATTTCTCAGGCTGAGGACGTTTTAAGACTTGGATAGGTCCTCCAACATAAATGGAAGAACGACTAAGTAATTTTTGTACCCCTGGATGCTCAGGATCATCGGTTTTGAAGACTTTCACAGCTTCTTGTTGTTGATCTACGTTATAGATACTACGTACTTCTAATGTACCGTAGATTTCTCCATCCTGCTCTCCTACCAAAGCCACCTGTTCGCCGATTTGCAATGTGGATGTAATAGACTCGTCTAAAGCTAGAGTAATTGGAATACTCCATACCGTACCATTGGACAATCTCATATTTTCCAAAACAGAATGATAGTCCTTTTCTTCCATAAATCCTTCTAGTGGAGAGAAAGCACCTACACCTATAAGATCTAGATCAGATATAGTCCATGTATTGATAGGAATCTGTTTCCATTGCTGAGCTTGAGCCAATAACTGATCACGATCTTCCTCTTTTACAATACGTTGAATCAATCGACCACCATGCGGCAAAATTGTTGTCATTCTGTAATCGCTCCTGTCTTATCATAAATAGGTATGTTGTATTGTCTAACTGTGCTAAGTATACATGAAGCCGACCAGATGGTTAGAAAAATCACTTGGTCGGCTTATGTTATTTATATTTATCATGAAGTTAATTTGTTTATTTGTGCAATCCACATTCTGTTTTATCTGAATTAGCCCAGCGTCCTGCGCGAGGGTCTTCACCAGGCATCACCTGACGTGTGCATTGTTCACAACCTATACTAGGATAATGTTGATCATGAAGAGGGTTGTAGATAATATCGTTATCACGGATATACTTCCATACGTCTTCAGAAGTCCAATCTGCAATCGGATTAAACTTCATTAAACCAAATTTAGAATCGTACTCTATTTTTTTGGCATTTGCACGAGTTGGCGCTTGATCACGACGAATACCTGTAATCCAAGAATCATATTGAGATAATATACGAGTTAAAGGCTCTACTTTACGAATATTGCAGCATGCATTAGGATCTACTGTCCATAAAGCTTCTCCATGAGCGGCTGCTTGTTCTTCCGGTGTTAGCTTAGGATCTACTTTTACAAACTCCAAACCATAACGTTCAATCATACGATCACGTGTCTCGTAGGTTTCTTTAAAATGGAAATCGGTATCTAAATAGAAAATATCAGTGGACGGGCTGATATTTTGTAACATATCAACAATAACTACATCTTCCGCTCCAAAACTACAAGCAAAAGTAAGACTTTCAAAATTATCTACAGCCCAACGAATCACTTGTTCAGCTGTAGCATGCTCTAGTTCTTCAGCTTTCACTCTAGCTAATTCTTCTTTTTCCAATAGATTCATATTTAGTTCCCCCACCTTTGGAATTCATTTTCCCATTTTGGTTTTAAGTACGTTCAACAAATGACTATTTATTAATCATATTTTTAAAGCCGACTAAACAACTAAGAATTATGTATATTATAGTACTTAATGGTTGAGGATTCAATAGTATTTTGAAAGTTAATCACAAGTTATTCACACTATTTTATAACTAGGAATAACTTTGTTGAAATGATTGTCGAAATTGTTACTTTATACACAAGGTTATGCACAAATCACATGTGGTCAAATGGTGGTCAAACGAGCTTCGATTGAAAGATAACCACAAAAAAGCCTCCCACCATTTCTGGTAAGAGGCTTCTGTAATCCTTGATAAACAAGGAATATTAACGTTTGGAGAACTGAGGTGCGCGACGTGCTGCTTTAAGACCGTATTTTTTACGCTCTTTCATACGAGGGTCACGAGTCAGGAATCCAGCTTTTTTCAAAGATCCACGAAGTTCAGGATCAGCTTTAAGCAATGCACGGGAAATACCATGACGGATTGCTCCTGCTTGACCAGAAATACCACCACCGTGAGCCAATACGATTACATCGTAGCTTCCGATTGTTTCTGTCAAGTTAAGTGGTTGTTTTACGATCAGTTTAAGTGTATCTAAACCGAAATATTCATTGATGTCGCGTTTATTGATGACAATGCGTCCTTCACCCGGTACAAGGCGAACACGTGCTACCGAATGTTTACGACGACCTGTCCCATAGTATTGTACTTGTGCCATGAAACTGTCCTCCTTTTAATTAGCCGCGAAGTTCGTAAACTTCCGGTTTTTGTGCTGCATGTGGGTGTTCTACGCCAGCATATGCTTTCAATCTTAACTTCATTTGGTTACCCATACGAGTTTTTGGAAGCATACCATGAACTGCAAATTCGATTACACGTTCAGGTTTGTTTTTGATCATTTCATCAGCAGTGGTAACTTTAAGACCACCTGGATGCATAGAGTGACGGTAGTATTTTTTGTCTTGCAATTTTTTACCAGTCAAGTGGATTTTGTCAGCATTGATTACGATAACGAAATCTCCACCGTCTACATGAGGGGTAAATTGTGGTTTGTGTTTGCCGCGAATAAGTGCAGCTGCTTCACTAGCCAAACGACCAAGCGTTTTGCCTTCAGCATCGATAATGTGCCAATTGCGTTCTACTTCACTTGGCTTCGCAATGTACGTCGTACGCATGAAAAGTTCCTCCTTAGTGTGCTTTTGAAAATATATCATTAAGACATATTCTCATATATCTTCGTTCTTGAGTTAGTGTTGTTAATACACAGTGTTACATAGTCATTAAGTGATGGATTAAAAATTTTTGGTGGTGTTATTCTTAATGGGGCTGTGGGATAGCCTTAAGAAAACACAAACTTTATTTTACAGCATAAAAACATGTTAAGCAAGAACTATTTGAAGTTTTTCTAGAAAAATTTTCTTAGGAATTTCCTTTGAAATTTTACTATGTATTAAACTCCTCATAGTGAACCCCCCACATCGTTAACGCTTTGCTAACTGCGGTAGGTCCTGCCATACTACGATCCTCTGCAGCAATCATTCTAGGAATAGCCTCCGGTTCGTGTTTACCTTCTCCCACTTGTACCAGAGTCCCTATAATGATACGTACCATATGCTGTAAAAATCCACTGCCTGTTATATAAAAGTGTAAAATACCTTGGTCTCTTGTATCAGGACGGGTCATAGAATAATCTACTTCCAAACGTGCCTCATAGATTGTACGGATATGACTTTGCTTTTCGGAATGTTTTGAAGCAAACGTTGTGAAGTCATAAGTGCCAATAAAGTAGGAAAGAGCTTCACGCATTGCTCCAATATTCAGTTTGCCTGGATGATGTAATTGCATATGCCTTAGAAAAACATCTGGATATTGATTAGCGTTAATCGTGTATCGATATGTTTTACGTTTAGCTGAGCGCCGTGAGTGGAAGTCCAAATGAACCTCGCGCGCATTTGTAACAATAATATCTTTGGGCAAGCGACCATTTAAAGCAAGTGGCCAACGTTCTGCTGGAACAGTTGATTCAGTCAAGAAATGAAATACTTGTCCGATCGCATGTACACCCGCATCGGTACGACCTGAGCCATGAATCTTTGGTTTTTCTCCAATGATCGAAGAAATTGCTTTTTCTAAATGATCCTGAATCGTATTTCCGTCTGGTTGGGTCTGAAATCCGTTATATCTTGTTCCATCGTAATTGACAGTCATACAAAGATTCCTCATATATCCTCACCTTTTATACAAAGCAAGGGAGCCCCTAATGGAGCTCCCTCCCTCATTATCCTCAAACACTGCATGTTCCAAACAGAGAAAAAAAGGGTTTTGTCAGAATCTGTTGACCCTGTCCACCCTTTCCTCATCTGCATGTTACGCGCGGTCTACCAATTCAAGATAAACCATAGGTGCAGCATCGCCGCGACGAGGTCCTAATTTAAGAATACGAGTGTATCCACCTGGACGCTCTGCATAGCGAGTTGCTAAATCAGAAAACAATTTTTGGATAGCATCTTGTCCACCATCGAGAGACTCGCGACGAACATAAGCAGCTACTTGACGACGAGCATGAAGATCTCCACGTTTAGAAAGGGTGATCAATTTTTCAGCGATAGAACGAACTTCTTTCGCTTTAGCTTCAGTCGTTTGAATACGCTCATACAAGAACAGGTCAGTTACCAGGTCACGAAACAAAGCTTTACGAGCGCTGGAATTACGACCCAATTTTTGGTATGCCATGTTGTTTTTCCCTCCTTCATTACACTATTAAATGATTAGTCTTCTTGACGAAGTCCTAATCCTAATTCTTCAAGCTTCTCTTGAACTTCCTCAAGCGATTTGCGGCCCAAATTGCGGACTTTCATCATATCGTCTTCAGATTTCGTAGTTAGCTCTTGTACGGTATTAATACCAGCACGTTTCAAGCAGTTGTAAGAACGTACAGAGAGATCAAGCTCTTCGATAGTCATCTCGAGCACTTTCTCTTTTTTATCTTCCTCTTTTTCGACCATGATTTCAGCATCTTTTGCTTCGTCAGTCAGACCAACAAACAACATCAAATGCTCAGTCAAAATTTTAGCGCCCAGACTAACTGCTTCTTCTGGTCGAATGCTACCATCCGTCCAAATTTCAATCGTTAGCTTGTCATAGTTCGTTACTTGACCTACACGAGTATTTTCCACGCCATAGTTAACGCGGGAAATCGGAGTATAGATAGAATCTACAGGAATGACACCAATTGGTTGATCATCACGTTTATTCTTATCTGCAGCAACATAGCCACGACCACGATTTGCAAAAATACGCATGTGAAGTCTAGAACCTGGAGCTAAAGTGGCGATATGAAGATCCGGATTCAGGATTTCAACATCACTGTCTGCACGGATATCTCCTGCAGTGATCGCCCCTTCTCCTTCCGCATCAATCTCCAACACTTTTTCTTCATCAGAGTGGATCTTAAGCGAAAGGGCCTTGAGGTTCAGAATGATTTCTGTAACGTCTTCCATCACACCTTGAACCGTTGAGAACTCATGCAATACACCATCGATTTGAACAGATGTTACTGCTGCTCCCGGAAGAGAAGATAACAAAATTCTACGAAGTGAGTTGCCAAGTGTTGTGCCATAACCACGTTCGAGCGGTTCAATGATGAATTTACCGTAGTTACCTTCATCATTTACATCTACGGTCTCAATTTTCGGCTTTTCGATTTCTATCACTGCAATATCCCTCCTTCAAAACGTCGCTCCTGTGAAACTGTCGCTGAATACTTACAAATAGACATGCAGTAGTATACCCGGTAAATGTATCTTTACCTTTGCCGGGGATTATACTACAAAATAAAGAGACATGCTTCAATTATACGCGGCGACGTTTTGGTGGACGGCATCCGTTATGCGGGATTGGCGTTACATCTTTGATTAGGTTAACTTCAAGACCAGCTGCTTGCAAAGAACGAATTGCTGCTTCGCGTCCAGCTCCTGGACCTTTAACCATAACCTCAACGGCTTTCATACCGTGTTCCATTGCTGCTTTAGCTGCTGTTTCAGCTGCTAATTGCGCTGCGAATGGAGTAGACTTACGAGAACCTCTGAAACCTAAACCGCCTGAGCTAGCCCAAGAGATCGCGTTTCCGTGAGGATCCGTAATTGTAACGATTGTATTATTAAACGTGGAACGGATGTGCGCCACGCCAGATTCAATATTTTTACGGTCACGACGTTTTGTACGTACGACTTTTTTAGCTTTAGCCATTGTGCTTTAACCTCCCTTACTTCTTCTTGTTCGCTACTGTACGACGAGGACCTTTACGTGTACGAGCATTAGTTTTAGTACGTTGTCCACGAACCGGCAATCCACGACGGTGACGAACACCACGGTAACATCCGATTTCGATTAGACGTTTAATGTTAAGAGAGATCTCACGACGAAGATCACCTTCAACTTTAGTACTACCAATTACTTCACGCAATTTTCCTACTTCATCTTCTGTAAGATCGCGGACACGAGTGTTCAGGTCAATACCAGTATCACTCAGAATTTTCTGGGAAGTCGTTTTACCGATTCCGAAAATATATGTCAAGGCGATCTCAACGCGTTTATCACGTGGTAAATCCACGCCAGCTATACGTGCCATTTTACGCTACACCCCCTAGATAATTATCCCTGTTTTTGTTTGTGTTTAGGATTCTCACAAATAACCATTACATTCCCTTTGCGGCGAATGACTTTGCATTTTTCGCAGATGGGTTTTACAGAAGGTCTTACCTTCATACTAATTACCTCCTCAAGTTTTACGTCCGTAAAACTTACTTGTAATCATTGTATCTGCTGACAAGCAATGATTTCATAAACATCTATTATAACATAGATTAGTGTTAAAGTGTCTATTTGCGGTAAGTTATACGACCTTTTGTCAAATCATAAGGTGACAATTGTACAACTACTTTATCTCCAGTCAGAATACGGATAAAGTGCATCCGTAGCTTTCCAGAAACATGAGCGAGAATCTGATGACCATTCTCTAATTCAACTTTGAACGTTGCATTCGGCAAGGGTTCAAGAACCACGCCTTCTACCTCAATAACATCTTCCTTGGCCACAGTCAGTCTCCTTTCTGTTCAACACTGTTTTCGGCAGATTCCAAGAACTTGGTAACTGCATAACGCAATTTCCCGTTCGTGACCCGACCGCTTTCTTGCAAACTGTTTACTACTTCGCTGCTGATCACCGGCATTAGCTCCAGATGAAGCAGATTCTTCTTCTTCGGCTGGTCAAACTTTCGTTTGTTCCCGTCGGCGATATAAACAAACTTCTCATCCGGTATTGCAATGATAACAGCAGGTTGAGGAGCTCCTTGACCTTTTAACACTTTCACAATTTGACCGACCTGCGGGTTCATTGTTGTTTTCACAAGAATCACCTACGCATTTAGTTTAGTTTTGTGAAAATCTCCATACCGTCCGGTGTAACCGCAACTGTATGTTCAAAATGGGCACATAATGAGCCATCAACAGTAACTACTGTCCATTTGTCTTCAAGCGTTTTGACATGTTGCGTGCCGGCATTTACCATCGGCTCGATTGCCAGAACCATTCCCGGCTTCAGCCTCGGTCCGCGATCCTTAACTCCATAATTAGGAATTTGAGGTGCTTCGTGCAGCTTCGTTCCGATACCATGTCCTACGTATTCACGTACAACAGACATACCGGCATCTTCAATAAAACGCTGTATCGCATGCGATATTGTAAACAAGCGTACATCTGGCTTGACCAGTTCAAGTCCTGCATACAAAGAACCTTCAGTTACTTCCAAAAGTTTTTTTGCATCATCAGAAATCTGTCCTACCGGATATGTCCATGCAGAATCTCCATGATAACCACGGTACTCAGCTCCAATATCAAGTGTAACGATGTCGCCTTCTTGCAATTTGCGTTTATTCGGGAATCCATGAACTAATTGCTCATTAACCGAAGCACAAATGCTGGCAGGAAAACCATTGTATCCTTTGAATGACGGTAAGGCATTTTGACTGCGAATATAACGGTCTGCAATCTGATCAAGGTGTTCGGTCGTAATACCTGGCTCGATCGCTTGCTTGATTAGACGATGCGTCTCAGCTACAATTCGCCCTGCTTCCCGCATAAAGCCTAGTTCTGTTTCGGATTTGCAAATGATCATTCTGCCTAACCTCTTAGTAATGAAACAATATCCTTAGATACTGCATCAATACTTTGATCGCCATCAATCTCTCTCAACAGCTTTTGATCACCGTAGTAAGCAATAAGAGGCGCTTCTGTTTTCGTATGATACTCATTCAGACGCGTTCCTACACTTTCTTCGTTATCATCAGCACGTTGATAAAGTTCACCACCATCAAGATCACATACGCCTTCTTGCTTCGGCGGATTGAATTCAATATGGTAAGTAGCTCCACAAGTCTTGCAAATACGTCGTCCGGTAATCCGAACAAGCAATTTGTTGAGATCTACTTTTAAATTGATCACGTGGTCCAGCTTACGCTCCATTGCTGCCAGCATTTTATCCAGTGCTTCAGCTTGAGCTAAAGTTCTTGGAAAACCGTCAAGCAAGAAACCTTTTTTACAATCAGGCTGAGCAAGACGCTCTTCCACGATTCCGTTCGTTACGTCATCCGGTACAAGTAAACCTTGATCTATGAATTCTTTGGCTTTTACTCCAATAGGAGTTTCCTGTTTGATCGCTAGACGAAATGCATCGCCTGTAGAAATATGAGGAATACCTAGCTCTTTCACAATCACAGCTGCTTGTGTTCCTTTTCCTGCTCCCGGAGGCCCCATGAATATGATGTTCACGTAATGTCACTCCCCCTAAGACTAATGCTGCAAGAACAGCACGAAAGGCGCCGGTTGTGAACAAGCATGACTTATTCCAGCCGGAACCTGCCGTCTATTTATTGATAAAACCTTTGTAATGGCGTTTAATGAGCTGGCTTTCGATCGTTTTCATCGTGTCAAGGGCAACCCCAATAACGATAAGAAGCGATGTACCACCGATTTGCACAGATTGTGGCAAACCTGAAATAGCTCCTAAGAATACTGGTAGTACCGAGATAACCGCCAGGAATAATGATCCTGTCATGGTCAAACGAGTCATAACACGAGTCAAATAAGTAGCCGTTGGCTTACCTGGACGAACACCCGGGATATATCCACCATTCTTTTTCATATTATCGGCCATTTGCGTAGGATTCATTTGCACAAATGTATAGAAGAAAGTAAAACCTATGATCATTATAACATACAGCACCATACCAAGCGGTTTGTTATAATTCAAATTAAGAGTAATCCATTTAGCC
Organism: Paenibacillus sp. KACC 21273; assembly: GCF_028736095.1. Classification (NCBI taxonomy): domain Bacteria; kingdom Bacillati; phylum Bacillota; class Bacilli; order Caryophanales; family Paenibacillaceae; genus Paenibacillus; species Paenibacillus sp. KACC 21273. Next base: position 848,348 of record NZ_CP117876.1, on the reverse strand, counting down.
CATTCATGAGTAGACCAAAAACTAGCTAAAATAACTGGAAATTGTAACAAAGAAACGGCAAAGATAACAGGGATAACACCCGCTGAGTTAACTTTTAACGGAATATGTGTATTCTGTCCACCATACATTTTGTTACCTACAACGCGTTTTGCATATTGTACTGGAATTTTACGAATACCCTGTTGGATAAAGATAACTCCGACAACGATGAAAATCACGACAATAACAACAATGGCTAACTTCGCAACATTAAAGAACGTCTGACCTTGTTGCAGGAAATCCGATTGAACCATATCACGGATATGCTGTGGAATAGCTGCAACAATACCAGCGAAGATGATGATCGAAATACCGTTACCGATTCCTTTTTCAGTGATTTGTTCCCCGAGCCACATCAAGAATGATGTACCCGCCGTCAACACGATTGCAATAATGATGTAATCTACCGCAGTAGCATTAGGAATCATTTCTGCATTGTATAAACGGTTGAAACCAATCGATGTACCAAAGGCTTGGATCAGACCCAGAATAACAGTACCATACCGGGTAATCTGTGCCAGTTTCTTTTTACCGTGTTCCCCTTGTTTGGCCCATTCCGCAAATTTCGGAATGACATCCATCGATAATAACTGAACTATAATGGATGCAGTGATATACGGCATGATCCCAAGGGCAAAAATGGAGAAATGCCCCAAAGCTCCCCCTGAGAAAGTATTTAGAAGACCGAATAGTTCTTTACCTTGAGCGTTAGCAGACTGGAAAACACTTTTGTCTACACCCGGAACCGGTACAAACGCACCGATACGGTAGACAATGAGCACCAGCAAGGTAAAGATAATCCGATTTCTAAGATCCTCAACCCGCCATATATTCTTTAGGGTCTTGAACATTAGATCACCTCGGTTTTACCGCCGGCAGCCTCGATTTTCTCTACCGCAGATTGAGAGAACTTATTCGCTTTTACAGTCAATTTCACAGTGATGTCGCCATTACCAAGAATTTTAATTCCGCTTCTTGCATTTTTAACGATTCCCTGTTCCATCAAGAACGTAGGAGTTACTTCTGTATCAGCAGCAAAGCTGTTTAAATCTTCGATGTTTACGAGTGCATATTCTTTACGAGTAGGGTTAACAAATCCGCGTTTAGGCAAACGACGATACAATGGATTTTGTCCGCCTTCAAATCCTGGACGAACTCCTCCGCCTGAACGAGAGTTTTGTCCTTTGTGACCACGACCCGATGTTTTACCAGTACCACTACTTGGACCGCGACCTACACGTTTGCGTTCCTTGCGTGAACCTGGGCTTGGTGAAAGCTCATGCAATTTCATCGTTCGTTGCACCTCCTTATTGATAGTAGATTAATTTTTTAAAAATTAACCTTCGATTTCTTTTACAGATACTAAATGTTGCACTTGTTTGATCATACCGCGCATAGCAGCATTATCGTTTTGAACTACTGAGTGGTTCAGTTTACGTAGTCCTAGTGTTTTAACAGTAGTACGTTGTTTCTCTGAACGACCGATCACGCTACGGACGAGGGTAATTTCCAATTTAGCCATGAGGTTCCCTCCTTAACCGAGCAACTCTTCGATAGATTTTCCACGAAGTTTAGCCACGTCTTCAGCACGTTTCAAACGAGACAAGCCTTCTAACGTTGCGTTAACCATGTTCATGGAATTCGAAGAACCCAGAGATTTAGTCAAGATATTGCCTACACCAGCAAGTTCTAGTACAGCACGAACCGGTCCACCAGCAATAACTCCAGTACCTTCGGATGCTGGTTTCAACAATACACGTCCTGCTCCGAATTTACCTGTAACAAGGTGAGGAATTGTTGTTCCAACGATCGGAACATGAATCAAGTTTTTCTTAGCATCTTCGATGCCTTTACGGATAGCGTCAGGTACTTCACCGGCTTTACCGATACCAGCGCCTACCCAACCATTACCATCGCCCACTACTACAAGTGCGCTAAAGCTGAAACGACGTCCACCCTTAACTACTTTAGCTACACGATTAATGTTTACAACTCTTTCAGTCAGCTCTAAAGTGTTTGGATCAATACGCAAGTCGTTAACCTCCTTTTTACAATGTTTTAGAATTGAAGACCAGCTTCACGAGCTGCATCTGCCAAGGCTTGAATCCGTCCGTGATACAAGTAGCCTCCGCGATCAAATACAACAGCTGTGTGCCCTTTTTCAGATGCACGTTTTGCAACCAGTTCGCCAACTTTAGTAGCAGCTTCTACGCTACCGCCGTTTTTAATATCTGCAAGTTCTTTATCAAGAGTCGAAGCGGAAACCAAAGTTACACCCGCTACGTCATCGATCAATTGAGCGTAGATATGTTTAGCAGAACGGAATACGTTCAAACGTGGACGTTGAGAAGTACCAGTGATGTTCTTACGAACACGTAGGTGTCTTTTCAGACGTGCTTTATTTTTATCTGCTTTTGTAATCATGACTGTACATTTCACTCCTTTCACGTTGCCTTCACAGGCTCACTTCAACACGCATAAGGTAAAGGAACGTATTCCTTTATCTTATTTTTTCTTACCAGCTTTACCTTCTTTACGAAGAATACGCTCGCCTTCATACTTGATACCTTTACCTTTATATGGTTCTGGTTCACGTACGGAACGGATTTTTGCAGCGTAAGCTCCTACGCGCTCTTTATCGATTCCATTAACGATGATTTTCGTATTTGTAGGCACATCGAACTCGATGCCTGGTTCAGGAGAAATTTCTACTGGATGAGAGTAACCCACGTTTAGAACAATTTTGTCGCCAGATTTGCTTGCGCGGTATCCAACACCAACTAGTTCTAGGGATTTGGAGAAACCTGTAGTTACTCCACTCACCATGTTACTTACTACACTACGAGTAGTGCCGTGCAGGGAACGATGAGTCTTATTATCAGAAGGACGTTCGATTGTGATCGTGTTCTCTTCGATATTTACTTTCATATCTTTATGAATCTCACGGGAAAGCGTACCTTTCGGTCCTTTAACCGTAATTTGAGTATTATCCAAGTTGATTTCAACACCACTTGGTACTTCGATTGGTTTGCGACCAATACGAGACATAGAGTTGCACCTCCTTATTATATGACGTTAATTACCAAACGTAGCAAACAACTTCGCCGCCGCTTTTCGATTGACGAGCTTCTTTATCAGTTACTACCCCTTTAGAAGTAGAGATGATAGCGATTCCCAGTCCACCTAGTACGCGAGGGATTTCATTGCTTTTCGTGTAAACACGAAGTCCTGGTTTACTGATACGTTTCAAACCAGTAATTACACGTTCGTTATTTTGACCGTATTTCAAGAAAATACGGATAATTCCTTGTTTGTTATCCTCAACAACTTCAGCATCACGAATGAAACCTTCACGTTTTAGGATATCAGCGATTTGCTTCTTCATCGTAGAAGCAGGAACTTCAACTGTTTCGTGACGCACAACGTTGGCGTTACGAATACGAGTAAGCATATCAGCAATTGGATCTGACATAGTCATGTGTGTAAACCTCCTTCCCCTTAATCAAATGTTTACCAGCTTGCTTTTTTCACACCAGGGATCTGGCCTTTATGAGCCAATTCACGGAAGCAAATTCTGCAAATTTTGAACTTTTGCAATACCGAGTGTGGACGACCACAACGTTCGCAACGTGTGTATGCACGTACTTTGAACTTCGGAGTGCGTTGTTGTTTAACTTTCATTGAAGTTTTAGCCACTTAGCCTGACACCTCCTAATATTTTCGGAGAACTAGGGTTTATATCCGAACCCTGTACATTTCAATAATTATTTTACGAAAGGCATTCCCAATTGGGTAAGCAATTCGCGAGACTCTTCGTCAGTTTTAGCAGTCGTTACGATAACGATGTCCATACCGCGAACTTTGTCTACTTTATCATACTCGATTTCCGGGAAGATCAATTGCTCTTTCAAACCCAGTGTATAGTTACCACGTCCGTCAAATGCTTTAGAAGAAACACCGCGGAAGTCACGTACACGTGGAAGTGTGATGTTGAACAATTTATCTAAGAAATAGTACATACGATCGCCACGAAGTGTTACTTTAACACCGATAGGCATGTTTTCACGAAGCTTAAATCCAGCGATAGATTTTTTAGCACGTGTGATAACTGGTTTTTGACCAGAAATCAATTGAAGATCGTTAACAGCAGAATCCAATACTTTGGAGTTCGATACTGCTTCACCTACACCCATGTTGATAACAACTTTTTCAACTTTCGGTACTTGCATAACCGTTGTATAGTTGAATTTTTGTACCAAAGCCGGGGAGATCTCATTCAAGTAAAGCTCTTTCATTCTTGTTGCCATTTTGGAAGGTCCTCCTTTCCGTAACAATTAGTATTAGTCGATTGTTTCACCGGAGCGTTTAGCTACGCGAACTTTTTTGCCGTTATCCAATGTTTTGTAACCGATACGGGTTACTTTTTTTCCGTCCTTAGGATCAACGTGCATTACGTTCGAAACGTGGATCGGCGCTTCTTGCTCAACACGTCCTCCTTGCGGATTCAGTTGAGTTGGTTTTTGGTGTTTGGTGATCATATTCACGCCTTCAACCAACACGCGGTTTTCACGAGGATACGCTGCGATAACGCGACCTTTTTTACCTTTGTCTTTACCGCTGATTACAAGAACCGTATCATCTTTTTTCACGTGTAGTTTGTGGTTGTGAGATTCCAACACTTTTTTCACTTTCGCCATTTGTGTACACCTCCTATAACTCACTTCAGGCCATAGCCTTTATATCTTACAATCGTTTAGATAACTTCCGGAGCCAAAGAAACGATTTTCATGAAGTCTTTATCACGCAATTCACGAGCAACTGGTCCAAAGATACGAGTACCACGAGGGCCTCTGTCATCTTTAACGACTACTGCTGCATTCTCATCAAATGCGATGTAAGATCCGTCTTTACGACGAACGGAACTCTTTGTACGAACGATTACCGCTCTTACAACATCACCCTTTTTGACAACGCCGCCTGGTGTTGCTTGTTTTACAGAACAAACGATCAAATCGCCGATTGCAGCTGTACGACGTCCAGTACCACCTAGTACGCGGATACACATAAGTTCTTTTGCGCCAGAGTTATCGGCTACAGCCAAACGTGTAAATGGTTGAATCATTGTTAGTTCCTCCTTCCAGACAGGTTAGCATCATTCATCAAATGATGATTGCTTCTTCTACAACTTCCACTAATCTCCAGTTTTTATCTTTAGATAATGGACGTGTCTCCATGATTTTAACAACATCACCAATTTTAGCAGTGTTATTTTCATCATGAGCCTTGAATTTTTTCGTATATTTAATACGTTTGTGATACAAGTCATGCTTTTTATAAGTTTCTACAGCAACAACGATGGTTTTATCCATTTTATCACTGACCACTTTGCCTACTTGTACTTTACGGGCATTGCGTTCGCTCATAGTTAATCTCCTTCCTAGCTGATAGCATTTAAGCTCTCAAATATTGGATTACGATGTGATTCCAAGTTCTCTTTCACGAACTACTGTTTTAGCACGTGCAATTTGTTTACGCACAGCACTGATACGAGTAGGGTTATCCAATTGACCGGTAGCAAGTTGAAAGCGCAGGTTAAAGAGTTCCTCTTTAAAACCAGCAATCTTTTGCTCGATTTCAGCAGTGGTAAGGTTGCGCAATTCATTAGCTTTCATTTGCTTCACCACCCAATTCTTCACGTTTCACAAACTTAGTTTTTACAGGCAACTTGTGAGAAGCAAGACGCATAGCTTCACGCGCGATCTCTTCAGAAACACCTGCAAGTTCAAACATAATTTTACCTGGTTTAACAACGGCAACCCATTTTTCTACGTTACCTTTACCACTACCCATACGAACCTCAAGAGGTTTTTGAGTGATTGGCTTGTCCGGGAAAATTTTGATCCATACTTTACCACCACGTTTGATATAACGAGTCATAGCAATACGAGCAGCTTCGATTTGACGGTTAGTGATCCAAGAAGGCTCAGTAGCTTGCAAACCGAATTCTCCGAAGTTCAATTCAGTACCGCCTTTAGCGCGACCTGACATGCTTCCGCGTTGTTGTTTACGGTGTTTTACACGTTTTGGTACCAACATGATTAGTTGCCTCCTTCCTGAGCAGCTTGTTTCTTAGCCGTAGGAAGAACCTCTCCACGATAAATCCATACTTTTACGCCAATACGACCATAAGTAGTATGCGCTTCTGCTGTACCATAGTCAATATCGGCACGAAGCGTATGAAGTGGAACAGTTCCTTCGCTGTAGCCTTCAGAACGGGCAATTTCAGCACCGCCAAGACGTCCGCTAACTGCTGTTTTAATTCCTTTAGCGCCTGAACGCATAGTTCTTTGAATTGCTTGTTTCAATGCACGACGGAAAGAAACACGACGTTCCAATTGTTGTGCAATACTTTCTGCAACTAGAATTGCATCAAGCTCTTGATTTTTGATTTCAGAAATGTTGATATGAACTTTTTTACCACCAGCAATTTTAGTTACTTGTGTACGAAGAACTTCAACTTCTGAACCACCGCGTCCGATAACCATACCAGGTTTAGCTGTATGGATCGTCACGTTCACACGATTAGCCGCTCTCTCGATTTCGATATGAGAGACAGCAGACTCTTTAAGTTTGGTTTTAAGGTATTCACGGATTTTAACGTCTTCGATAAGAAGATCGCCAAAGTCTTTACCAGCATACCATTTAGATTCCCAATCACGGATAATACCTACACGTAATCCGACGGGATTTACTTTTTGGCCCACACGTTTTCCCTCCTTCTATCTTATTTTTCAGCTACCACCAAAGAAATATGGCTGGTGCGTTTGTTAATTTTACTTGCACGTCCCATTGCACGAGGGCGGAAACGTTTCAGTGTTGGTCCTTGGTTAACGTAAACCTGGGAAATTACCAAGTTGTTAACATCAAAAGTCAACTCTTTTTCTGAGCTAATAAACTCAGCGTTGGCAATTGCGGAGTTAAGAAGCTTCTCAACAATTGGGGATGCGGATTTCGGCGTATGACGCAGAATTGCGATCGCTTCTCCAACTTGCTTACCGCGGATCAAGTCAACTACTAATTGAACTTTACGCGGAGCGATGCGTACAAACTTTGCGTGTGCTTTCGCTTGCATTGCGTGACCTCCTCTCTTACTTTAAATCCTTATATATTAACGTCTTGTTTTTCTGTCGTCATTAGCATGACCTTTGTACGTACGAGTTGGTGCGAACTCACCAAGCTTGTGTCCGACCATATCTTCCGTTACATATACCGGTACATGTTTGCGACCATCATAAACAGCGAATGTATGTCCGATAAATTGTGGGAAAATCGTCGAGCGACGGGACCAAGTTTTGATTACGACTTTTTTATCGTCTTCGTTCAAGACTTCTACTTTTTTAAGCAAGTACCCGTCCACGAAAGGACCTTTTTTAAGACTACGGCTCATAGGTTGAATCCTCCCTTCATCTTTTCGTCACTTCACACTTTACAAGCATTCAAGCACAAATCTTACTTCGTGCGGCGGCGAATGATGTATTGATCGGAAGCCTTACCTTTTTTACGAGTTTTGTATCCAAGAGTAGGTTTACCCCATGGAGACATTGGAGATTTACGTCCGATTGGAGCTTTACCTTCACCACCACCGTGTGGGTGATCATTAGGGTTCATTACTACGCCTCGAACTTGTGGACGTTTGCCCAACCAGCGATTACGACCGGCTTTACCGATTTTAATCAATTCATGATCTTCATTACCAACAGATCCGATTGTAGCACGACATACTTTAAGTACGCGACGTACTTCACCAGAAGAAAGGCGAATGGAGACATATTTTTCTTCTTTACCAAGTAATTGAGCTTCCGTACCAGCTGCGCGAACAAGCTGACCACCTTTACCTGGTTTTAATTCGATATTGTGAATAACTGTACCAACTGGAATGTTTTCCAATGGAAGGCAGTTACCGATTTTGATATCAGATCCTACGCCAGAGAAAATTTGATCTCCAACTTTTAATCCTTTAGGAGCGATAATGTAACGTTTCTCTCCATCAGCATAGTGGATCAGAGCAATGTTAGAAGTACGGTTTGGATCGTACTCGATTGTAGCAACGTTACCTGGTATTCCATCTTTAGTACGTTTGAAGTCAATGATACGGTATTTACGTTTGTGTCCGCCGCCGTGGTGACGAACTGTAATTTTACCTTGGTTGTTGCGGCCTGCTCTTTTGAAAAGAGGAGCCAACAACGATTTCTCCGGTTGGTTCGTTGTAATCTCTTCGAATGTAGAAACACTCATGTTACGACGAGCCGGGGATGTCGGTTTGTACTTTTTAATTGGCACTGTTTATTCCTCCTTACTCTACAGATTCAAAAAACTCAAGCGGTTTACTTTCTGGAGCCAAAGTCACGATAGCTTTCTTCCATTCGGAAGTGTAGCCGGAATGACGTCCATAACGTTTCGGTTTAGCAGGCATGCGAAGAGTGTTTACTTTAGACACTTTCACTTTGAAAATTTCTTCAATTGCCTTTTTAACTTCCGTTTTATTAGAACGAATGTCTACTTCGAAAGCATATTTCAGTTCACTCATGTACTCGGCAGTGCGCTCAGTAATTACCGGACGCTTAATAATATCACGAGGATCTTTCATTACGCGAACACCTCCTCTACCTTGTGAACTGCATCCTTAGTAAGGATCAGCTTATCGTACGTAAGTACGTCTAGAACATTAACGCCGTCAGCTGCAACGAATTTAACACCTGGGATGTTACGAGCAGATAGTGCAACATTATCATCATAACTAGGAGTTACGATCAATACTTTGCGATCTACTTTCAGGTTGTTCAAAATTGCTGCGAACTCTTTTGTTTTCGGTGCGCTAAAGCTTAGTGCATCCAAAACGATGATTTCGTTAGCTACTACTTTAGAAGATAAAGCAGATTTGATCGCTAAACGACGAACTTTTTTAGGCAGTTTGTAAGCATAGCTGCGTGGAGTCGGTCCAAATACTACGCCGCCGCCTTTCCATTGTGGAGAACGAGTAGAACCTTGACGCGCGCGTCCTGTTCCTTTTTGTTTCCATGGTTTACGTCCACCACCACGAACTTCAGAGCGTCCTTTTACTTTGTGATTACCTTGACGAAGGGAAGCACGTTGCATAATGACTGCATCATGAAGCACATGAGTGTTAGGTTCGATACCGAATACGGAATCACTCAATTCAACTTCGCCAACTTGGCTACCGTCGATACTATAAAGTGCTACTTTTGGCATTTCCTGTTCCTCCTTTCTTGATTGGTTATTTTTTAACCGTTTCTCTTACTTTTACATAACTATTTTTAGCACCAGGGATAGAGCCTTTAACGAGAATTACGTTACGTTCAGCATCTACTCTGATAACTTCGAGGCGTTGGATCGTTACTGTATCATGACCCATGTGACCTGGCAGACGTTTACCTTTCGGTACACGGTTCGCTTGGATAGAACCCATTGAACCTGGTCTGCGATGATAACGGGAACCGTGAGACATTGGTCCGCGGCTTTGGCCCCAACGTTTAATAACGCCGGCAAAACCTTTACCTTTAGAAATACCCGTTACGTCAACGAACTCACCTTGAGCAAACAAGTCTGCTTTGAGTTCCTGGCCAACCTCGACATTAGCGAGGTCAACACCGCGAATTTCGCGAACGTAGCGCTTAGGCACAGTATTCGCTTTAGTAGCGTGTCCTGCTTCCGGTTTGTTAGATCTGCTTGCTTTTTTATCAGCAAAACCGATTTGTACCGCTTCGTATCCGTCATTTTCCAGGTTTTTCTTCTGCAGAACCACACATGGTCCAGCTTCGATAACCGTTACAGGAATTACGTTACCTTCCGCGGTAAAGACTTGAGTCATACCCAGTTTTCTTCCTAAGATACCTTTCATGTTGACACCTCTTTTCATTTTACGTGTTACCACATCTATGTGGATTATAATTTAATTTCGATATCTACGCCAGACGGTAAGTCCAAACGCATCAATGCATCCACAGTTTGTGGAGTTGGGTTAACAATATCGATCAAACGTTTATGTGTACGTTGCTCGAATTGCTCACGAGAATCCTTGTATTTATGAACCGCACGAAGAACAGTGATAATCTGTTTTTCAGTAGGAAGCGGAATTGGTCCAGATACTCCTGCGCCAGAACGTTTAGCTGTTTCAACGATTTTCTCTGCGGATTGATCAAGAATTCTATGATCGTATGCTTTCAAACGAATACGAATTTTTTGCTTTGCCATTTTTAGTCCCTCCTTCTATCGCCCAATTTGGTATCGGACATACTCAGTGAAAATTTTCCGGCATACCGTCCATGGCAAAGGAGCCGGGTGTGTCGGTAACCTCTCACGTCATCGCAACGTCTCAGAACAACATTTATTATTGTATATGATAACAAACAGTTATGCAAGTCTTTTTTGAAACATTTACACAAAAAAATAAGACCTGTCTCCCTTATAAGGAAACAGGCCTCATTTGGTCTTTCGTTTACAGTACAATGTTACTTCGTTACAGTACAATGTTGCTTATATTAAAATCTTCAAATCATTTCTGATTCACAATGAAAATTTAATTATTTTTGGATAGATGCTACAGCGCCAGCGCCTACTGTACGTCCACCTTCGCGAATAGCGAAACGTGTACCTTCTTCAATCGCGATTGGATTGATTAGGGATACAGTAACAGTGATGTTATCACCAGGCATAACCATTTCAGTACCTTCTGGTAAAGAAATAACGCCAGTTACGTCAGTTGTACGGAAGTAGAACTGTGGACGGTAACCAGTGAAGAAAGGTTTGTGACGTCCGCCTTCTTCTTTAGTCAAAACGTATACTTGAGCAGTGAACTCAGTATGAGGTTTAACAGTACCTGGTTTAGAAAGTACTTGACCACGTTCGATTTGGCTACGCTCTACACCACGCAACAATGCGCCGATGTTGTCGCCCGCTTGTGCGGAATCCAACAATTTACGGAACATCTCTACGCCTGTAACAACGGATTTTTTAGTTTCTTCATGGATACCAACGATTTCGATCTCTTCGCCGACTTTAACAGTACCACGCTCTACACGACCAGTTGCAACTGTACCACGACCAGTGATCGAGAATACATCCTCAACAGGCATCAAGAAAGGTTTGTCAGTGTCGCGCTCTGGATCTGGAATGTAAGTATCGATTTCTTCAAACATTTCAACGATTTTTTTAGCCCATTCGCCATCAGGGTTAGCCAATGCTTCACGAGCAGATCCACGAGTGATTGGAGTATCGTCACCAGGGAACTCATATTCGTTAAGAAGGTCGCGTACTTCCATTTCAACCAATTCCAAAAGCTCTTCGTCTTCAACCATGTCGCATTTGTTTAAGAATACAACGATGTAAGGTACGCCTACTTGACGAGACAACAAGATGTGCTCGCGAGTTTGTGGCATAGGACCGTCAGCTGCAGATACAACCAAGATCGCTCCGTCCATTTGTGCAGCACCAGTGATCATGTTTTTAACGTAATCGGCGTGACCTGGGCAGTCAACGTGTGCATAGTGACGGTTAGGTGTTTCGTACTCAACGTGTGCAGTTGAGATTGTGATACCGCGTTCGCGCTCTTCTGGAGCTTTATCGATTTGATCAAATGCTACAGCAGCACCACCGTAAGTTTTAGACAATACAGTTGTGATTGCAGCAGTCAAAGTTGTTTTACCATGATCGACGTGACCAATAGTTCCGATGTTAACGTGCGTTTTATTACGTTCAAATTTAGCCTTTGCCATGTTAAACGTTGCCTCCTTGAAGGTAGAGTTGTTTATATTTTAGTTTGAAATGTACAGAGAGCAGTCATGCTACTTCCTGTACATTCCAGAAGTGAAAACGGATTAAGAACTTAGCCGTTTGCTTTGGAACTGATTTCGTCAGCGATGCTCTTAGGTACTTCTTCATAATGAGAAAGTTCCATTGAGAACACACCGCGACCTTGTGTACCAGAACGAAGTGTTGTGGAATATCCAAACATTTCAGATAAAGGTACTTTTGCACGAATGATTTGAGTACCACCGCGTGAATCCATACCTTCGATACGGCCACGACGAGAGTTCAACATACCCATAACATCACCCATGTATTCTTCAGGTACTGTTACTTCAACTTTCATGAGTGGCTCAAGCAATACAGGACGACATTTGTCTTTTGCAGCTTTAAGCGCCATAGATCCGGCAATTTTAAATGCCATCTCATTGGAATCGACATCATGATAAGATCCGTCCACTACAGTAGCTTTTACGTCTACTAGTGGGAAACCAGCAAGAACACCGTTCTTCATAGCTTCTTCAATACCTTGTAGTGCAGGACCAATGTATTCTCTTGGTACTGAACCACCGACAACTTTACTTTCGAACTGACTACCAGTACCTGCTTCAAGAGGTTCGAACTCAACCCATACATGACCGTATTGACCACGACCACCGGATTGACGAACAAATTTACCCTCGACGCGAGCTGGTTGACGGAATGTTTCACGATAAGCAACCTGAGGTTTACCTACGTTAGTGTCCACTTTGAATTCGCGACGCATACGGTCAACGATGATTTCAAGGTGAAGCTCACCCATACCCGCCAAGATTGTTTGGCCAGTTTCTTCATCCGTATGAGCACGAAGAGTTGGATCTTCTTCAGTCAATTTGGACAAAGCAATACCCATTTTATCTTGGTCAGCTTTTGTTTTTGGTTCAACTGCGAGTTCGATAACTGGATCAGGGAAGTTCATTGACTCCAAGATAACAGTTTCTTTCTCATCACACAGTGTATCACCTGTACCTGTATCTTTCAAACCAACAGCTGCCGCGATATCACCGGAGAAAACTTCGCTGATCTCTTGACGAGCGTTAGCATGCATTTGCAGGATACGACCAATACGTTCGCGTTTGCCTTTAGTAGCATTAAGAACGTAAGAACCGGATTGCAATACGCCAGAATATACGCGGAAGAACGTAAGTTTACCCACGTAAGGGTCTGTCATAATTTTGAACGCTAGTGCAGAGAATGGCTCTTCATCCGAAGAATGACGAACTGCCTCTGTGCCGTCTTCGTGCAAACCTTTAATTGCCGGTACATCCGTAGGAGCCGGAAGGTAGTCGATAACAGCATCCAACATAGGTTGAACACCTTTGTTACGGTAAGAAGAACCACAGATTACAGGGAAGATTTTAACGTCACAAACACCTTTACGTAGAGCAGCCTTAATCTCAGCGACTGTCGGCTCTTCTCCTTCAAGGTATTTCATCATTAGATCTTCGTCTAGTTCTGCAACTCTTTCGATCAAGTCAGCACGCAGTTCTTCAACTGTTGCTTTAAGATCTTCTGGAATTTCGATAGATACTGGATCGCGTCCAAGATCATCTTGATATTCGATAGCTGTTTGCTCGATGATATCGATAATACCAACGAAGTCATTCTCTGCGCCGATAGGCAATTGAATCGCTACTGCGTTCGCTTGCAGACGTTCACGCATGTCTTTAACAACGTTAAGGTAGTCAGCACCAATAATATCCATTTTATTAACATATGCTATACGAGGTACACCATAACGATCTGCTTGTCTCCAAACAGTCTCGGATTGTGGTTCTACACCCTCTTTTGCACTAAATACGCCTACTGCTCCGTCCAATACACGCAGGGAACGTTCAACTTCAACTGTAAAGTCAACGTGACCTGGAGTATCAATGATATTAACGCGGTAGCCTCTCCACTGAGCCGTAGTAGCTGCGGACGTAATAGTGATCCCGCGCTCTTGCTCTTGTTCCATCCAGTCCATTGTAGCAGCGCCTTCGTGAACTTCACCGATTTTGTGCGTACGGCCTGTATAGAACAAGATACGTTCTGTAGTGGTAGTTTTACCAGCATCGATATGAGCCATGATACCAATATTACGTGTATTTTCTAAGGAGAACTCTCTTTTTGCCATGAATGGGTGCTCCCTTCAAAAATATCAATTTTTGAAATAAAGGCTTTAATCCTACCAGCGGTAGTGAGCGAATGCTTTATTCGCTTCAGCCATTTTGTGTGTATCTTCGCGTTTTTTCACTGCTGCGCCTGTATTGTTAGAAGCATCAATGATTTCAGCTGCTAAACGTTCTTCCATTGTTTTTTCTCCGCGGCTACGTGAATAGTTCACTAACCAACGAAGTCCCAATGTAGTACGTCTTTCAGGTTTAACTTCGATCGGAACTTGATAGTTAGCGCCACCTACACGGCGAGCTTTAACTTCGAGAACTGGCATGATGTTCTTAATTGCCGCCTCAAATACTTCCATAGGATCGTTACCTGTACGTTCTTGAATCAATTTGAAAGAATTGTAAAGGATGCTTTGAGCAACCCCACGCTTTCCGTCGACCATAATGCGGTTGATCAAACGTGTAACCAACTTGCTGTTATACATAGGATCTGGCAATACGTCTCTTTTCATTACTGGACCTTTTCTTGGCATGGTTATCCCCCTTTCTTAGATATGCAGCGCAGTGGTCTGCGCTAACGAATTATTTTTTCTCTTTCGGACGTTTTGTACCGTATTTTGAACGTGATTGCATACGATTGTTTACGCCTGCTGTATCCAAAGCACCACGAACGATATGATAACGAACCCCTGGTAAATCTTTAACCCGTCCACCGCGGATAAGTACCACGCTGTGTTCTTGAAGGTTATGACCGATACCTGGAATGTAAGCAGTAACCTCGATACGGTTCGTTAAACGAACACGAGCATACTTACGAAGTGCGGAGTTCGGTTTTTTTGGAGTCATAGTACCTACACGAGTACATACACCACGTTTTTGTGGAGCGCTAATGTTCGTCTCTTGACGTTTCAAAGCATTGTACCCTTTTTGAAGTGCAGGTGATTTTGATTTCTCAATTTTTGCTTGACGTCCTTTACGGACTAATTGATTAATAGTTGGCATTGTGTTGCCACCCCCTTCCCATATTTGTAGTTCCAATATAAACCATATATTAAGTCCACAGACCCAGGTGGTTCATAAAAGAACAAATGAAAAGCCTTTGCCTGCCACTCACGACCAGCAAAAACATTCCTGATTGCATTATTTAAGGACAACGGCCATAGCAGTTCCCACTTCGATTCCGCAAGCTTTGCCCAATTCTTTCATTGTATCCACATAAGTGATTTTAACAGAATGAGTCGAGCATAATTGAACGATTTTCGAGATGAGATGATTTTCCGCATCCTGCGCAACATAGACTTCTTCAGCTTGACCCGTCTCGACCATCCGCATAGTTTGCTTCGTGCCTACTTTGATCCGGGCATCCTTTAATCCTTTGTCATTAGTCATCTTCCGATTTCCTCCAAAAGATCAGGGATCAGCACTCTATTCACGCACCTTTGCTATAGTACCATTAGCTAAAGGATACTGTCAATAGATAACTATAATTCTATTTGATAAATAATTGTTATATTGTCTTATCACACTCATTAAACCGCAGCTAAAACTGAATAATATAATCATTATTCAGTTTAGCCACATATGAATGAGCAATATAACTTTATAGTTACTTCTTTAATTAATCAACAGTTACTGTTTCCAGACCTTCTTGTTTTGGTTCAAGTTTGTCTGCATCCTCAAATTGAACGCTACGGTAACGATTCATTCCTGTACCAGCTGGAATTAGCTTACCGATAATAACATTCTCTTTAAGTCCAAGTAATTTATCGACTTTACCTTTGATTGCTGCATCAGTAAGGACACGAGTTGTCTCCTGGAAGGATGCCGCAGACAAGAAGGAATCAGTTTCCAGAGATGCTTTGGTAATACCAAGCAATACTGGTTTAGCAACAGCTGGCTCTTTGTCAGCCATGATTGCTACTCTGTTTGCATTCTCGTATTCGTACATATCAACAAATGAACCTGGCAACAATGTTGTTTCACCAGCATCGATGATACGGATTTTACGTAACATCTGTCTGATCATAACTTCAACGTGCTTATCATTGATTTCTACACCCTGGTTACGATATACACGTTGTACTTCTTGCAGGATATAGTTTTGTACGCCACGGATACCTTTGATACGTAGCATTTCTTTAGGGTCAATCGAACCATCTGTTAGTTCATCCCCAGCTTCGATTTCCATACCTTCTTTAACTCTTAGGCGGGAACCGTAAGTAACAGGGTAAACTTTAGTTTCCGCTTCACCTTCAACCTCGATTTCGCGACGGTCTTTAGCTTCACGAATTTCTTTAACAATACCATCAATTTCACTGATGATTGCTTGACCTTTAGGATTACGCGCTTCGAAAAGCTCTTGAATACGCGGCAAACCTTGAGTAATATCGTCTCCTGCAACACCACCGGTATGGAACGTACGCATTGTAAGCTGTGTTCCTGGTTCACCGATAGATTGTGCTGCAATAATACCAACTGCTTCACCAATCTCAACGTGTTTACCAGTAGCAAGGTTACGACCGTAACATGTTTTACATACTCCGTGTTTTGCACGACAACTAAGCACTGAACGGATTTGAAGTTTTTCAACTCCAGCTTCAACGATTGCTTCAGCTTTATCCGAATCAAGTAATTCGTTACGACGAGCAAGAATCTCACCTGTTTGTGGATGGCGAACAGTTTCGAAGCAATAGCGACCTTCTAAACGATCGTATAGATCTTCAATAACTTCTTTACCATCTTGAATACGGCTTACAGTGAAACCTTTATCTGTTCCGCAATCTTCTTCACGTACGATTACATCTTGTGCTACGTCAACTAGACGACGAGTTAGGTAACCTGAGTCAGCGGTACGAAGTGCTGTATCCGCCAAACCTTTACGCGCTCCGTGAGTAGAAAGGAAGTACTCTAGTACTGTCAGACCTTCACGGAAGTTCGATTTGATAGGAAGTTCGATAATACGACCGGATGGATTCGCCATCAGACCGCGCATACCACCAAGCTGAGTGATCTGCGATTTGTTACCACGAGCTTTGGAGTCAACCATAAGCATAATAGAGTTATAGCGATCCATTGATTTCATAAGAACTTCTGTAATATCGTCCTTCGTACGAGACCAGATCTCAATAACACGATCATAACGCTCTTCATTCGTAATCAAACCACGACGGTATTGATTCGTAATAACAGCAACTTTTTTATCAGACTCATCCAAAATTCCTTGTTTTTCAACAGGAACAATAACGTCAGATACACCAACAGTAATACCTGCACGCGTAGAATAAGTGAATCCAAGTTGCTTGATTTTATCCAAAATCATAGATGTTAATGTTGTATGGTAAATTTCAAAACAACGAGCGATAATTGAACCCAAATACTCTTTACCGATAGCGCCTGTTTGAGGAACACTACTGATAAATTCACGGATATTTACGCCTTTATCATAGATAAAGTAATGATCCGGTGTACCTTGGAACAAGTTACGACGTGTTGGCTCATTGATGTACGGGAATGATTCAGGGAAAATCTCGTTAAAGATAATTCGTCCGATAGTTGTTACCATCATTCCTGTTTGTTGCTTCTCTGTAAAGCTTGTTTTGTTCAACGCTTTAACAGGGATTGCTACACGAGCATGCAATGAAGCTACACCACGTTGATAACCAGATACTGCTTCATTTACTGTACGCAGGATCATACCAGAACCTTTAGCTTCATCGTTATCCATTGTTAGATAGAATGAGCCTAAGACCATATCCTGTGAAGGAGTAACAACTGGTTTACCATCTTTAGGGTTCAAAATGTTACCAGATGCAAGCATCAAGATGCGTGCTTCGGCTTGCGCTTCAGCAGACAATGGTACGTGAACCGCCATTTGGTCACCATCAAAGTCAGCATTATATGCTGTACATACAAGTGGGTGAAGACGAATAGCGCGTCCTTCAACCAAAATAGGTTCAAATGCTTGAATACCAAGTCTATGCAGCGTAGGTGCGCGGTTTAGAAGAACTGGATGTTCTTTGATTACTTCTTCTAGTACATCCCATACTTCTGGACTTACACGTTCTACTTTGCGTTTTGCGCTCTTGATATTATGAGCAAGACCTTTGTTAACCAATTCTTTCATAACGAAAGGTTTGAATAACTCTAGTGCCATCTCTTTTGGAAGACCACATTGGTACATTTTCAGGTAAGGACCTACAACGATAACCGAACGACCAGAATAATCGACACGTTTACCTAGTAAGTTCTGACGGAAACGTCCTTGTTTACCTTTTAGCATATGGCTAAGAGATTTCAATGGACGGTTACCTGGTCCTGTTACTGGACGACCACGACGACCATTATCAATAAGAGCATCGACAGCTTCTTGAAGCATACGTTTCTCATTTTGTACGATAATGTCAGGCGCGCCTAGATCCAATAAACGTTTAAGACGGTTATTACGGTTAATTACACGACGATACAAATCATTCAAGTCAGACGTCGCAAAACGTCCACCATCCAACTGTACCATCGGACGAAGTTCTGGAGGGATAACTGGCAATACGTCCATGATCATCCAATCAGGGAAGTTACCAGAGTTACGGAATGCTTCGATAACTTCAAGGCGTTTGATCGCACGATTACGACGTTGACCTTGAGCAGTACGTAGCTCTTCACGTAAAAATTCTAGTTCTTTATCGATATCAAGGTCTTGAAGCAATCTTTTAATCGCTTCTGCACCCATACCTGCATGGAAACCATGACCGTATTTTTCACGGTAGCTACGGTATTCTTTTTCAGATAAAAGTTGTTTTTTCTCCAGTGGAGTCTCACCTGGATCAGTAACAACATAAGATGCGAAGTAAATTACTTCTTCCAAAGAACGTGGAGACATATCAAGTGCTAGGCCCATACGGCTTGGAATACCTTTGAAATACCAAATGTGAGATACAGGAGCAGCAAGCTCAATGTGTCCCATACGTTCGCGACGTACTTTAGCGCGTGTTACTTCAACGCCGCAACGATCACAGACTACGCCTTTGTAACGTACACGTTTGTATTTACCGCAGTGGCATTCCCAGTCTTTGGTTGGTCCAAAAATACGTTCACAGAACAACCCGTCTTTCTCTGGTTTAAGCGTACGATAGTTGATTGTCTCCGGTTTTTTAACTTCTCCGCGGGACCAAGAACGAATTTTGTCTGGGGAAGCTAGCCCAATTTTCATAAATTCGAAATTGTTAACGTCTATCAAAAGACACCCCTCCTAAGGCCAAATCCTGTTTATTGTCATTCTTATCAAAAGCTGTATAAATCCCAAAACATGATCTCACCAATAAGGGATAGACCGGGATAAATCTCCGGTCTACCTTCATTGTTAGATCACATAGGGAATGTGTAGTGGCAATAGTTACTCGGCTCCGACTTCAGAACCTTCTAGATTAAGACTTAGCTTATCGTTCGTGCTAGTCTCTTCTTCATCATCCAATTCTCGCATTTCAATCTCATTCTCATTTTCGTTGAGAATTTTGACATCCATACCCAAACTTTGCAATTCTTTGATTAGAACTTTGAATGACTCAGGAACGCCTGGTTCAGGAACATTCTCGCCTTTAACGATGGATTCGTATGTTTTCACACGACCAACGACATCATCGGATTTGACTGTAAGGATTTCTTGTAGAGTATATGCAGCACCATAAGCTTCAAGTGCCCATACTTCCATCTCCCCGAAACGCTGTCCACCAAACTGAGCTTTACCACCCAGCGGCTGTTGCGTAACCAAAGAGTAAGGACCTGTAGAACGAGCATGGATTTTATCATCAACCATGTGTGCCAGCTTGATCATGTGCATGACACCAACAGTTACTTCACGTTCAAATTCTTCACCGGTTCTACCATCGTAAAGGATCGTTTTACCATTACGTTGCATACCTGCTTCTTCCATCGTATCAAATACATCGTACTCTTTTGCTCCATCAAATACTGGTGTAGCAACATGAATACCCAGTTTCATCGAAGCCATACCTAAATGGACTTCAAGAATCTGACCAATGTTCATACGGGAAGGTACACCTAGTGGGTTCAATACAACTTGTACTGGAGTACCATCAGGCATAAACGGCATATCTTCTTCTGGCAAAATACGTGCTACAACACCTTTGTTACCATGTCGTCCCGCCATTTTATCGCCTTCAGAGATTTTACGTTTTTGAGCAATGTACGCACGTACCAAGTGATTAACACCCGGTGGCAACTCATCGCCATTTTCTCTAGTGAACACTTTAACGTCTACAACAATACCATCTGTACCATGCGGTACACGAAGACTAGTGTCGCGAACTTCACGAGCTTTTTCACCAAAGATAGCGTGCAGAAGGCGTTCTTCAGCAGTTAGTTCAGTTACACCTTTAGGAGTTACTTTACCAACAAGAATATCACCAGCAGCAATTTCAGCACCGATACGAATAATTCCGCGTTCGTCAAGGTTTTTAAGTGCTTCTTCACCAACGTTAGGAATATCACGTGTGATTTCTTCAGGTCCAAGTTTAGTATCACGAGCTTCAGATTCGTATTCCTCGATATGAATCGAAGTGTATACATCTTCTTTAACAAGTTTTTCACTCAATAGGATCGCATCTTCATAGTTGTAACCTTCCCAAGTCATGAAGGCAACGACTACGTTACGTCCTAATGCAATCTCGCCCATCTCAGTCGAAGGACCATCAGCAAGGATATCTCCTTTTTTGATGTAATCGCCTGTTTTAACGATTGGACGTTGATTGATACAAGTTCCCTGATTCGATCTCATAAATTTGTGTAATTTATGTTTAATAAGATCGCCTTTTACTTCTTTGCCATCTACGACTTCAATACGACGTACTGTAATCTCGTTAGCAGTAGAGCGTTCAACGATTCCATCATGTTTACTTACGATACAAACGCCTGAATCTTTAGCTGCTTTGTGCTCCATACCTGTACCAACTAGTGGCGCTTTAGGAATAAGCAAAGGAACAGCCTGACGCTGCATGTTAGAACCCATCAATGCACGGTTGGAGTCATCATTTTCCAAGAAAGGAATCAATGCTGTTGCTACAGACACAACCTGTTTAGGAGATACGTCCATATAATCAACACGTTCATTTGGCATTGGCAAAATGTTATCCGCTTGTTTGTTATAACGAACGATAACCATTTCTTCAGCGAAAGATCCGTCTTCATTCAATGCTGCATTCGCCTGAGCGACAACATAGTTATCTTCTTCATCAGCAGTCAAATAATCAATTTGATCTGTAACACGGTTTGTCTTCGGATCTACACGACGGTATGGAGCTTCAATAAAGCCATACTCATTAATACGTGCAAATGTAGACAAGGAGTTAATCAAACCGATATTCGGTCCCTCTGGAGTTTCGATCGGACACATACGGCCATAGTGACTGTGATGGACGTCACGAACTTCAAAGCCTGCGCGTTCACGAGTCAAACCGCCGGGTCCCAAAGCAGATAAACGACGTTTGTGCGTCAATTCACCTAATGGGTTCGTTTGGTCCATAAACTGTGAAAGCTGGGAGCTACCGAAGAACTCTTTGATCGATGCAATAACAGGACGTATATTGATCAAAGCTTGTGGTGTAATGACGTTAGCATCTTGAATAGACATTCTTTCACGAACCACACGTTCCATACGGGACAAACCGATACGGAATTGGTTTTGTAAAAGCTCACCTACAGAACGCAAACGACGGTTACCCAAGTGATCGATATCATCTGTATCGCCAATACCGTTCAACAAGTTCAAGAAATAACTGATTGAAGCGATAATATCAGCTGGAGTAATATTTTTAACTGTTTTATCAATAATTCCGTTCGCAATCAAAGTAACGACTTTACCATCTTCGATTGGAGAGAATACATTGATGCTTTGCATTGGGATATCATTATCATCCAATACGCCGCCAGCCACATGATATGTTTTATGATTCAAATCGCCTTCCAAATACGGCATAATTTCGTCTAAAAGACGACGGTCTACCATTTGTCCAGCTTCAGCAATAATTTCGCCTGTATCCGTATCAATAAGCGTCTCAGCCAAACGTTGGTTGAATAGACGGTTTTTGATGTGGAGTTTTTTGTTGATTTTGTAACGACCTACGTTAGCAAGGTCATAGCGTTTTGGATCAAAGAAACGTGCTACTAACAAGCTTTTCGCATTGTCGAGAGTTGGTGGTTCACCTGGACGCAAACGCTCATAAATTTCAATCAGCGCTTTGTCAGTGGAATCCGTGTTATCTTTATCTAAAGTATTGCGGATATATTCATCATTACCAAGTAGGTCTAAGATTTCAGCATCTGTACCGAATCCAAGTGCCCGTAGTAGTACCGTAACTGGAATCTTACGAGTACGGTCAATACGAACATAAATGATATCCTTAGCATCCATTTCAAGTTCAAGCCACGCGCCACGGTTAGGAATAACTGTAGCAGTATATGATGTTTTACCATTCTTATCGACTTTAGTGCTGAAATAGACGCTGGGAGAGCGAACCAACTGGCTGACAATAACCCGTTCTGCACCATTAATAACAAAGGTACCGGTTTCCGTCATCAACGGGAAATCACCCATAAATACTTCCTGCTCTTTGACTTCACCCGTTTCTTTGTTGATGAGACGGACTTTTACCCGAAGTGGAGCAGAATAAGTAACGTCACGCTCTTTTGCGTCGTCTACTGTATATTTCGGCTCACCAAGGCTGTAATCGATGAACTCAAGAACCAAATTGCCTGTAAAATCTTGGATTGGCGAGATATCGTGAAACATTTCGCGCAAACCTTCTTCCAAAAACCACTGATATGATTTTTGTTGGATTTCGATCAGGTTAGGTACTTCAAGAACTTCGTTAATTCGTGCATAACTTCGCCGAGTGCGTCGACCATATTGAACAAGATGTCCTGCCAACTTAAACTCACCCCTTAATGTCTACTCGCTTAAAAATTTCATTGCGAACTACTGTTTGGATCACGTATAATAGGTGCATACATAGAAGTTCACATCCATTAAATAGAGAAAAGCCCTTATCGAATGCTTTCGAAAAAAGAGCAGCATCAGCTATCAACGCATGTGATTACACATTTGAATGCTGTATAACGGTTGAAATTGACCGAAATACCCCTTAATATACGATTATAGACAATACTAAACACCTTCGTGGATGAATAATTTTCATGATTATTTCAGAAAACTAAAGCCAAGAAGGGCATCTTAATACTGACATTTTGTAATCATACCACGTTCAGAACTTCGAGTCAATGATCCTAAAGCAACTTTTATTTTGTCGCTTTAAAAATCCGATAGCCTTTATCCTTTGTTACTTCCTCTACCGTTTCAAACAGTTCTTCTAATTTAGCTTTGGCTGAAGGTGCACCTTGCTTCTTCTGAATCACAATCCACAATGTGCCATTTGTATTCAAATGTTCAAAAGCCTCTTCAAAAATAGTATGAACTGTTGATTTACCTGCACGAATAGGTGGATTGGTTAGAATCACATCAAACATCTTCCCTTTGACTGAACTAAACAAATCACTTTCCAAAATAGTTACGTTTGTGATCCCATTCAACTTTGCATTTTCTTTTGCTAATTGAACAGCTCTTTCGTTTACATCAATCATTGTCACATGACCTTTAGCAGCAAGATAAGCAGCAGATAACCCCATAGGTCCATACCCGCAACCTACATCTAACACTTGAGCATCTTCATGAATATCCATCGCCTCAATCAATACACGACTTCCATAATCAATGCCTGTTTTGGAAAAAACACCAGCATCGCTTGTAAAACGAAATACTTTACCTCGCAAGGTTGCTTCCAGGACTCGCCGATCGTGTGCCGCTCCTGGCTGATTGGAATAATAATGGTCTCCCATATTCTCCGCTCCCTCTTTTCAAGCTGATCTACAAAACAAACCCCTTGAACGAATTCAAGGGGTTTGCCGAAAATAAGAAAAAAACTCTTATTTTACTTCTACAGATGCGCCAGCTGCTTCTAATTTTTCTTTGATAGAATCAGCTTCTTCTTTAGCAACGTTTTCTTTGATTGCTTTAGGAGCGTTATCTACTACTTCTTTAGCTTCTTTCAAGCCAAGACCAGTGATTTCGCGTACTGCTTTGATTACGTTGATTTTAGATCCGCCAGCAGAAGTCAAGATAACTTCGAATTCTGTTTGCTCAGCAGCAGCTTCTCCGCCACCAGCGCCACCAGCAGCAGCTACAGGAGCAGCAGCAGTTACGCCGAATTCTTCTTCAATTGCTTTTACAAGATCGTTTAATTCAAGAACTGTCATGCCTTTGATGGCTTCAAGGATTTGTTCGTTACTCATTTGTAAACCCTCCATATAATGGTTTTATTTTTAAATCAATTTTAGCTGATCACACAGCCATCGTTATATCTGTTAAACAAATGTAACGGTTGAGCAAAAAGCTTACGCGCTTTGCTCTTCTTTTTCTGCAACAGCTTTGACAGCCAGTGCAAAACCGCGCATTGGTGCTTGAAGCACGCTGAGAAGCATAGACAACAAACCTTCGCGTGATGGCAATTCTGCCAACGCTTTGATTTCTTCAGCTCCAACAATACGTCCTTCAACCACTCCACCTTTTAATTGAAGAGCATCGTTTTTCTTAGCGAAGTCATTCAAAATTTTAGCTGGAGCAATTGCATCATCTTTACTGAAAGCAATAGCAGTAGGACCGGTAAGAATTTCATTCAAACCAGCAAGATCAGCAGATTCAGTAGCACGACGAACCAATGTATTTTTCAATACTTGGAATTCAACTCCAGCTTCACGTAATTGCTTACGTAATTCTGTAACTTGAGCTACGTTTAGACCACGATAGTCAGCTACAACTGTAGTTGTGCTTTCGCGCAATTTACTTGCTACAACTTCTACCGCTTCTTGTTTTGCTTGGATTACTTTTGCGTTTGCCAAATTGGACACCTCCTGATCGTATTCTAGCTTTTCTCTGTTTCCGTAGAAGTCAGAAGAAAAGACTTTCCTACACGGACATTAAAAAAAGCCCCCGCAGAATGACGAAGGCTTGATTGAGCGGAACCGAGACGCAGACTAATCTGCGCTCCCAAGTATCCGGTATTCTATCATAACACCTCGGTAGGAAATTAAGCCTGTTACAGCACCTACTGTCTACGGTTAAACATATTCAAATGTAAATGCAAGTACAAAGTTCAAGCATTTTCACAACTTTTACATAATATCAAGTATATTAACTATTGTCAACAACTAATTATCTGTAAGTAGAAGCGTTGATGCGTGCGCTTGGTCCCATTGTCGAAGAAATCGCAATGTTTTTAAGGTAAACACCTTTTGCAGCAGCAGGTTTAGCACGGTTAAGAGCTTCAACAAGTGCAGAAAGGTTATCGTTCAATTGCTCAGAACTGAAAGATACTTTACCGATAGGAGCGTGAATTTGTCCTGCTTTGTCTAGACGGTATTCGATTTTACCAGCTTTGATTTCTTGAACAGCTTTGGTAACGTCGAATGTTACTGTGCCGGCTTTAGGGTTAGGCATAAGACCTTTACCACCAAGCAAACGACCCAATTTACCAACTTCGCTCATCATGTCAGGCGTAGCTACGCAGACATCAAATTCGAACCATCCTTGTTGGATTTTGTTAATCATATCTTGATCGCCTACGAAATCAGCTCCAGCAGCTTCTGCTTCTTTTGCTTTTTCTCCTTTAGCGAATACCAAGACACGTTGAGTTTTACCAGTACCGTGTGGCAATACAACTACACCACGAACAGCTTGGTCTTGTTTACGTGGGTCTACGCCCAAACGTACTGCTGCTTCAACAGTTTCGTCGAATTTTGCAGTAGATGCCTTTTTCACTAGTTCAACAGCTTCTGAAGGCTCGTAAGTTGCTTCGCTATCAATAAGCTTAACAGCTTCTAAATATTTTTTACCGTGTTTAGCCATTTTATATTCCTCCTTTGTGGTATTAGCGGATATTCCTCCCACAACTACTGGGTTCATAAATGAACTCAGTACTGAGACTATTCACTACAAGAGTGAATTAGTCTTCGATCGTGATACCCATGCTACGTGCTGTACCTTCAACCATCAACATCGCCGCTTCTACGGACGCTGCATTCAAGTCAGGCATTTTTTGTTCTGCAATTTCACGAACTGCGGAACGTTTAACAACTGCAACTTTTTTCTTGTTAGGTTCGCCAGATCCTTTTTCGATCTTAGCAGCAACTTTCAAAAGAACTGCAGCCGGTGGAGTTTTAGTGATGAAAGTGAAAGAACGATCTTCAAACACTGTGATTTCAACCGGAATGATCAAACCTGCTTGATCAGCTGTACGAGCGTTGAATTCTTTACAGAATGCCATGATGTTGACACCTGCTTGACCCAATGCCGGACCTACTGGAGGAGCCGGATTCGCTTTACCCGCTGGAATTTGCAGTTTCACCATTTTGATTACCTTTTTAGCCATGTAAAACACCTCCTTGCGAATAGTGGTAGACGGACATTGCTGCCCTCCCACGCAAAACGCCGCATTATATGAAAATCGTAATCCTCATATAATTACGGTAAAACTGGAAGCACTGATCAGGAGCCATTGTGATACAAGATCATCAACGATTCCCCGTGTCATCCTAGAAACCTACTATATCTTTTCCACTTGAGTATAATCTAGCTCAAGCGGGGTTTCCCGTCCGAACATGTTAACATGTACTCTCAGCTTGCTCTTTTCAACCAAAATTTCTTCCACGGAGCCAACAAAGTTCGCAAACGGTCCAACTTTAATGCGTACAGATTCTTTAACGTCGAATTCAATAGTTTCCTTCGGCTCATCCATACCCATGTGTTTGAGAATTTGTTCTACTTCTTCCGGTAATAATGCGGTTGGCTTAGAGCCAGCACCTGTTGAACCGACAAAGCCAGTTACACCAGGAGTATTACGCACAACATACCAAGAATCGTCAGTTTGAACCATTTCGACAAGAACATAACCGGGGTAAACTTTACGCATAACGGTTTTTTTCTTACCGTCTTTGTTTACCACTTCTTCTTCCATAGGAACAAGAACGCGGAAAATTTTGTCTTCCATGCCCATAGACTCAACGCGTTTTTCTAAATTGGCTTTGACTTTGTTCTCATACCCTGAATAGGTATGAACGACGTACCATCTTTTTTCCATATCAAGCCACCTGGAACCCTTCTTAAATTATCGCTTCGATCACAGCGGAAATGCCGATGTCTAGAACCCAAAAATAAATGGCGACAAACAAAATCGTACCAATAACGATAAGAGTATAGTTAGTCAGCTCTTTACGATTAGGCCAGCGAACCTTTTTAAGTTCAGCCCAGCTTTCGGAGAAAAAGGAAAACACAGACTTGAAGCTTCGTGCCACGACTACACCTCCAAAAGACTATCTGGTTACATGATGAGAATCACAAGTTCTGGAACTAGTGCATTCCGCATCCCATGCGGTCAGGGTGGTTACACTTGCTTTAAATGCATTAATTTTGCAATATAACAAAGATTGACACATTTAAGAGCAGGCGAAATTAGGCCTACCTAAAACACTTTATCATAGCGCTCCAACCCTGTCAACGAATAAAGCACAACGACCAACAAATATTTTCCATTCATAGGGTTACTATTTCAATACATCATTTGGAAAATAAAAAAGACTCCAGAGTAAGAGTCTTTACTTGATTGCTTCCGGATTCAATTATCACGTACTTCGAGATAGCGTTCCAGTTTACGTTTGACACGTTGTAGTGCATTATCAATAGACTTGACATGACGACAAAGATCAACAGCAATTTCCTGATACGAACGACCATCCAGATAGAGCATTAGAACTTTTCGTTCTAAATCACTCAAAATCTCAGACATCTTGTCTTCCAATCCTACGAACTCTTCCTTGTTAATGACTAGCTCTTCGGGATCAGATACCTGAGAACCGCAAATGACATCAAGCAGGGTACGATCAGAATCTTCATCATAGATTGGTTTGTCTAGTGACACATACGAATTGAGCGGAATATGCTTTTGCCGTGTTGCCGTCTTAATAGCTGTAATAATCTGACGAGTAATGCATAATTCAGCAAAGGCTTTGAATGAAGAAAGTTTATCACCTTTAAAGTCACGAATCGACTTGTACAGGCCAATCATACCTTCTTGCACAATATCCTCACGATCTGCACCAATCAAAAAGTAAGATCGGGCTTTCGCACGCACAAAATTTTTGTACTTGGTAATCAAGTACTCTAGTGCCTGAGAATCGCCTTGCCGGACGGCTTCTACAAGATCTTCATCACTTTGGTAATCGTACGGTGACACCATCATATCTTTGAGGTCGACACTCACAAACAATCCCTCCGGTTGCAACGCAAGGTCTCCGTTACCCTATGAAATATAGCCCAAGTATATATTATGTAACCTCACATCGTCAACAACTTATGTCGTATTTACCGCTTATTTGCGCATATTCATCGCTATTTAGCAATAAATAGAACGCAGGTTCGTAAGTAAGCTGTCATTTGACTGACAACTTACTCTCCTCTGCGCCACTTTTCAAACAGATCGCGTTGTTTTGAGTTTAATTTACCATCTAATGTATTGCGGGCTCCAGTTTGCTTATGATCTGTAATTTTCTGTTCTACTTCTCGTTCGCTCAGTTGAACTTCTATCAACAGTTCTCTTGCCGACACCCTTAGTGCACCTTGTCCAAAAATAACGTGCTGTTCAGTCATATCGCTAGTTGCTACATAAATTTGTCTGCGTTTACGTCCAAGCTCACGCACAAACCGTTCTATTGCTTCATCGGCTGTTTCTTTTTCTTTGGTAAAATACACTTCTACTTTACCTTGATTAAATGACTTGCCAAGACCAATCACCCGGTACGCATCAAATACAGCAATCACTCGTCGATCTGAAAAAGCTTGGTAATTAGCTAATCGTTTTAATAAATGATCGCGAGCTTCCTCCAAACCGATTTCGGAAAGCTGAGCCAGTTCAGGCCAAGCTCCGATCATGTTGTAGCCATCTACCAGAAGCACATCCCGTAAATCGGTCATCGCATTTAACCTTGACCTAAAGATTGTCTGCGACGCAACACTTCATACATTACTACGCCTGCTGCTACAGAAGCATTCAGTGAATTGATTTGCCCTTGCATCGGTAGCTTGATTAATACATCGCACTTCT
Source organism: Paenibacillus sp. KACC 21273 (assembly GCF_028736095.1). NCBI lineage: Bacteria > Bacillati > Bacillota > Bacilli > Caryophanales > Paenibacillaceae > Paenibacillus > Paenibacillus sp. KACC 21273. The sequence goes on along the minus strand of NZ_CP117876.1, from coordinate 819,124 downwards.
CACGAATTAATCTGCCCATCCCTTTGCCTTCGTTACCAATCACCACAGCAACAGGTCCTGTAAATACATCGGTATCATACAGGCTACTCTCTGTATCTACATCTGTTCCTACTACCCATACACCTTGTTCTTTCAAACGATCGATCGTTTGTCCCAAATTAGTAACTCGTGCTACAGGCACGTACTCTACTGCACCGGCTGATGTTTTGGATACTGTAGCTGTAATAGAAGCAGAGCGACGCTTAGGTACAATCACTCCATGTACACCTGTACAATCTGCCGTACGGAGAATAGAACCTAGATTATGAGGATCTTCAATTTCATCTAGCAAAATTAAAAACGGTGCTTCATTTTTATCTTTGGCTGCTTGAAGAAGATCTTCTACTTCTGCATATTCATAAGGAGCTGCTTGAGCAATTACGCCTTGATGTTGTACATCAGGTACAAGTGTATCTAATTTGCGCTTATCTACTAACTGTACAACGATTCCTTTTTTCTTAGCTTCAGTTAGGATAGGTTGTGTTAGATTTTTTTGCGATCCTTCTGCAATCCAAATTTTATTAATACTTCGTCCGGCACGTAAAGCTTCTGTTACTGAATGCTTACCGGCAATATACTCTTCTTCCATACTGTTTCCTCCTAATGTTGTATACATCCGTATCAGGACTGTTTTTCAAGATGACGGATTCCTTCAGTGATCAATTGCTCCATACGTGCATGTTCACCTTTATAATATAGATAACCCAAAAGACACTCCCATGCTGTCGCATACCGATAATCAATCACACTGGCATTTTTAGGAATAGTACCTGATTTGGCATTTCGCCCCTGACGTACGACATTGCTTTCAGCTTCAGTTAACGTTGGTTCTAGATGTGCCAGTATTTTGGCTTGCGCGCCCGCCGATACAAAGCTTGTTGAAGCGCGATGTAAATGATGCGGACGCAAGTTTTTGCCAGATAACAGATATTGTCTTATCGCTACTTCATGAATAGCATCGCCCATATACGCTAGAGCTAGCGGTGGAAGCTGTTCTATCGGTTTCGACGGATCGAAGTTAAACCAACCTTCGTTACTTTTGGGTTGAGCTGGATTCAATGATTCTTCACTCATTTGCGGCGCCATCTCATGCCTTGTGGAGTATCCTCCAACATGATCCCTTGCGCAGATAATAAGTCGCGAATCTCATCCGCACGTGCCCAATTTTTATTTTGACGAGCTTCTACACGCTCTGTAATTAACTGATCAATATCAGCATCTACCAATTCTTCTTCTTGCCAGAAAATACGTAGTACTTCATTCATTTCATTAAACAATTCTAGCAATGCTTCAAGCGAAGCTTTAGCAACTACTTCTTTTTGCAATAATAAATTAGCTTCATTCACCCATTCGAAAATAGCTGTAATCGCATCCGGTGTGTTGAAATCATCTTGCATTTTCTCATGGAATAACTGGCGGATTTCTGTCAAACGCTTAGCTAGACTTGCTTCTACTGGTGAAGCTTGATCCGAAGCAGACAAGCGATGTTTTACATTATTTACAGCATTCGCAATACGATCGACACTGTTTTCTGCTTGTTGGATTGTATCTGCATTGTAGTTCAATGGATTACGGTAATGCGTAGATAACATAAAGTAACGAATCGCTGCTGGTTTGTGTGCTTTACGCAAATCTTTTACCAAAATACCGTTACCTAGTGATTTGGACATTTTCTCATCGTCTATACGAATAAATCCATTGTGCATCCAGTAATTTGAAAGTGGCTTGCCTGTAACTGCTTCAGATTGAGCGCATTCGCACTCGTGATGCGGGAACTGTAAGTCTTGTCCGCCACCATGAATATCAAGTGTATCTCCCAAATAATGACGTGCCATTGCAGAGCACTCGATATGCCAGCCGGGTCTACCTGCTCCCCATGGACTTTCCCAGGATACTTCACCTGGCTTAGCAGCTTTCCATAATACAAAATCTTCTGGATTTTCTTTGCGTTTATCCACTTCAACTCGAATCCCGAATTGTAACTCATCTAGCTTCTGATGCGATAATTTACCATAGTCTGCAAATTTACGAGTACGGAAATAAACATCGCCTTCTTTGGCATACGCATAATCTTTATCTACAAGACTCTGAATAAATTCTAAAATGATATCCATATTCTCAGTTACTCGAGGATGCATCGTGGCATGACGAATGCCTAATCCTTCTAAATCTTCAAAGTAAGCGGCAATAAAACGTTCTGCTACATCCGCTACTGTTGTGTTTAACTCTTCTGCTTTGCGAATTAATTTATCATCTACATCTGTAAAGTTAACTACATAATTCACTTTGTACTGCTGATTTTCCAAATAGCTACGTACAACATCGAAAAAGATCATCGGTCTTGCATTGCCAATATGGATATAGTCATATACGGTAGGTCCGCATACATACATTTTAATTTCTCCGGGTGTGATACTAACAAACTCTTCTTTCATACGGCTCATCGTGTTATATATTTGCAATGCCATACTGTCATCCCTTTCGTATATGGTGCTCTAGTACTTATCGAATTCTTTGCAGAAGTAGAAATTATTCTTTTTTGATCTCTGCTTCACAGGTAGCTAACTGTTTGCGTAATTGATCAATCTCAGATTGTAATTCATTGAGTTTACTTGTAATAGGATCTGGCATTTGATGTCTTAAACGATCAGCAGGTTTTCCATTTTGACGAACGATTTTGCCCGGAATCCCTACCACAGTGCTGTCTGGAGGAACTTCACGAAGAACGACCGAGTTAGAACCGATATTACTTTGATCGCCTACTTTAAAAGAACCCAGAATCTTAGCGCCTGATCCTATGACCACATTGTTGCCAATGGTAGGATGACGTTTGCCTTTTTCTTTCCCTGTTCCACCTAATGTGACTCCTTGATAGATCAATACATCATTACCGATCTCACACGTTTCCCCTATGACTACACCCATACCATGATCAATAAATAATCTTTCTCCAATCGTAGCACCTGGATGAATCTCAATCCCTGTCATAAAGCGACTACATTGTGACAGTGTACGTGCGACTGTAAACCAACCTCGACGATAAAAAGCATGAGCTATCCGATGCCACCAAATCGCGTGTAATCCGGAATACGTAAAAATCACTTCAAACCAGCTACGTGCTGCTGGATCATTGTCAAAAACAGCTTGTATATCAGATCGCATATTTTTCAGCATTACGTTTCCCCTTTAACTTGCGCTTCATTAAAAAACGCCCCCACAGCCCCTTAGAGGCTGCAGAGGCGTGAATTGACGCGGTTCCACTCTGCTTGAGCTTGTCTTTTATCCGCTTTTGTAAAAAGACGAATACCTATACAGACGAACTCTACTTATCATGTTCCTTAACGAGGAACGACCGGTATACTTTACTTCATCATTTGCTATCTTTTCATCAATACGGATAAAAGATGGCAAATATGGTTCAAATATACAGCTCACAGGTGCATATTCAAATGTTTGTAAATAGATGATTTCCAGCCAACATTAGATAATAGTATTATCTAACCCGATCATCGTCTCTGGGATTTACAATATCATTTTACTTTTCCTGATCATCGCTATTTATAGGTATACAACAATTATTCTCAGGTCATCATTATAACGAACTCTATGCGATTAGACAATACAGTCTGTTCACCATTTAGCCTTTTATTTGAGAAGCTAGACGTTCAATTACACGATCACGTCCTAAAAGGTAGATCGTATGGTTAAGATCGCGTCCATGCATTTCCCCTGTTAATGCTACACGAATCGGCATAAATAGTTGTTTGCCTTTAAATCCTGTTTCTTTTTGTACTTCTTTGATCAATGCTGCTGCACGAGTAGGACTGAACTCTTCTGAAGCTTTGATTTTTTCCAATAGTGCACTAAGCACTGTACTTACATGCTCTTCTCCCACAATCACTTGAGCTTCATGATCCATTTGCAAATGACTGCGGAAAAACACTTCAGATAACTCAACAATATCTGAAGCAGAAGTCATCTGTTCCTGATACAATGCCACAAGATCATGTGCCCATTGTTGCTGTTCTTCACTTAGTTCTGCTGGCAAACGCCCTGCTTTTTGTAAATGAGGAATAGCCAGTGCTGTGATACGGTCGGTATCTGCATTTTTGATATACAGATTGTTCAAATGAGACAATTTGTGTGTATCAAATACAGCCGGACTTTTCGATAGACGCTTAGCATCAAAGATCTTGGTCAATTCTTCACGAGAGAAAATTTCTTCTTCGCCTTCTGGAGACCAACCTAGCAAAGCAATAAAGTTGAACATCGCTTCTGGCAAATAACCCAAATTATCATATTGCTCGATAAATTGAATAATCGACTCATCACGTTTACTTAATTTTTTGTGATTCTCATTCACGATCAAAGTCATATGTCCGAAAATAGGAGCTTCCCAATTCAGAGCTTCATAGATCATCAATTGACGTGGTGTGTTGGAAATATGATCTTCTCCGCGTAGCACGTGAGAGATTTTCATCAAATGGTCATCTACAGCTACAGCAAAGTTATACGTAGGAATGCCGTCTTTTTTAACGATAACGAAATCGCCTGTATCTTCAGTTGTAAATGAAATTTCACCTTTAACGATATCGTTGAATGTAAATGTTTTGTTTTCAGGTACACGGAAACGAATACTTGCAACTCTACCTTCTGCTTCAAAAGCAGCACGTTGTTCGTCTGTTAGATCACGGTGTTTACCAGAGTAACGAGGATTCTCTCCACGTGCAATTTGTTCTTCACGTTCTTGCTCTAGCTCTTCTTCTGTGCAATAACATTTGTATGCCAGACCACGATCTAGCAGGTCTTGCCAGTATTCACGATAGATATCTAAACGTTCTGTCTGACGGTAAGGACCATAGTCGCCGCCTACATCAATACTTTCGTCCCAGTTCATGCCTAACCATTTCAAATACGTCAGCTGGCTTTCTTCGCCACCTTCAATATTACGTTTGATATCTGTATCTTCAATTCTTATAATAAATTTGCCACCTTGACTGCGAGCAAATAAATAGTTGAATAATGCTGTACGTGCATTTCCGATGTGTAAATGTCCTGTTGGACTTGGTGCATACCGTACTCGAATTTCGTTAGTCATTTGTTATTTCCTCCTTCAATCTATTGCAACTCATATTTATTATGATTCTTTGATTAAGCATACCACTGCTTGTGCAGCAATACCTTCGCCACGACCTGCAAATCCAAGTTGTTCTGTCGTTGTCGCTTTGACATTCACTTGGTCAATTTCCGCTTCCAAAGCTTTTGCAATGATTTCTACCATTTGCGGAATATATGGAGCCATTTTAGGTTTTTGAGCAATAATGGTTGCGTCGATATTTCCTAAACGATATCCTCGTTCACGAATAAGCGACCATACATGGTTAAGCAATTTCAAGCTATCTGCATCTTTAAATTCAGGATCAGTATCTGGAAAATGCTTACCGATATCTCCCATTGCTAATGCACCTAATACAGCATCTGTAATCGCATGTAATAACACATCTGCATCAGAATGACCTAACAATCCCTTTTCATAAGGAAGTGTAACTCCTCCGATAATACAATCTCTTCCTTCTACAAGCTGGTGTACATCGAATCCTTGTCCAATACGAATCATTCTATTTTCTCTCCCCTACGTTGCAATACATACGACGCATAATCCAGATCATCTGGTGTGGTGATTTTAATATTTTCGTAACTGCCTTCTACCACAGCTACCGTCACACCCATTCGCTCGATCAGCATCGAATCGTCTGTACCGCGAAAATTTTCATCTTGTGCTTGTTGGTGTGCTTGCTGAAGATCGGCACTACGAAACGTTTGCGGTGTCTGAATGGCCCATAACTGACTACGATCCGGTGTATTTACGATATGCTTTTGTTGATCCACCTGCTTGATCGTATCTTTGACCGGTACAGCTAAGACAGATGCTCCTGAAGTCACTGCACTATGATAACAGTTCATAATCTGCTCTTCTGTTATAAAAGGGCGTACGCCATCATGCACCATAATCCAATCAGAGTGTATAAACTGTAGACCATTAGCAACAGATTCTTGACGGTCGTAACCTCCAACCACCACTTTTTTCACTTTGGTCAGTCCATACTCTTTGATCCAATCCTCACAACGCTGTACATCGTCTTTACCTGTTACCATTACAATCTCATCAATAATTGATGAATGTTCAAAGACTTCCAGTGTATGTATCAGGATCGGCTTATTTTGCAGCCTTAGATATTGTTTGCTCTCTGTTGTGCCCATCCGTGAACCTTTACCCGCGGCAACAACTATCACACCCGCTTTATTTTCCATAATCCCCATCCTTAGCCTACTGTCCTGCACTTTTAATCCTATCAAAGTGCCAAACTCCATTCCTTAATAATATACCCGTCTATAGGTACAGCACAACAATTAAAAGGAATTGTCTCTGAATCGTAGCTTATTCAGAACGATGTAACTTGGCAAAAACCATTTTTCCATTCGCTGTTTGTAATACACTGGTCACGATCACTTCACATTCTTGTCCGATATAGGGTTGGCTATCTTCTACCACAATCATTGTTCCATCATCCAGATAAGCGATACCTTGCCCTGCTTCTTTACCTGATTTGATAATCGCTGTTGTTACAATTTGTCCTGCACGCAGAATAGGCTTCATAATCGAAGCAAGGGTGTTGAGATTCAACACATGGATATGCTGGAGATGAGCCAGTTGTTGTAGATTGCTATCGTTGGTAATTAAGGTAGCCGATGTATCCAAAGCCAATCGAAGCAACTTGTTATCTGTAGGCTCTGTCTCTGGGTACTGGGTATTTTGGATAATGACTTCTACCTGTTCTAGTTGTTGCAAATGAGCGATCACTTCAAGTCCTCTTTTCCCTCGATGACGACGTAACGTATCTGAAGAATCTGCAAGCAATTGTAGTTCATGTAATATAAAATCCGGTACAAATACTGAGCCCTCGATAAATCCATCCTGACATAATTCTATAATTCTTCCGTCTATCGCTATATTACTATCGATTATTTTGTTCATCGAAGATGGTACTGGTTCGGCAGGAGATTCATGTTTCCAAAAAGAAAGAATATCTTCGCTTTTGGTAATTCCTATTCGCAATCCAACATAACCTAAAATGGTCATCAAAATCGCTCGAATAATCTCTCCTATACTTCCTAACCATAACATAATAAATGAACTAAGTAATCCAAGTAGTAAACCTATCGCAAGCCCACTCGTTCCTGTAATCATTAACGAGATCGGTACAGTTAATAGATGGTTTTTGGTGCATTCTACAAAATGCACTAATTTACGTACACTAAGTACAGCAACAGCCAACATAATTACGATAACAGCGAGACTAATCCATAGTTCTTTCATACCTTCTTGTTCTTCAATCCAACCTTTTGGAAATCCTATTAATTGTTGCCACATGCTTGTAATCTCCTTACATAATCTATTTTTTCCATGAAAAAAAGCATTCATTTCCCGGGAAGTAGAGAAATAAATGCTTTTAAGCATAACATGTGCTGTAACGGTTTATCGAAGCGATTCTTTTTCTTTTTTAGAACGACGACGTATCAGACGATCTATACTTTGCTTCACGCCTAACAATGCATATAAAGCTAACGGTACAAAAATCAATTTGGATACCTGATTAGGAAACATGACTGCGATAAATACAGCAGCAATAATCACCCAAGGAGCTAACCATAAAGCTTTACGTGGAATACCTGCTTTTTTAAAATTAGGATAGCGTACACGACTTACCATCAAATACGACAATAAAATAGTACTTATAATCATATACGGTGTAGTCACATCATTATGAAATAAAGACAAGGTAGCTAATACACCACCAGCTGCTGGGATAGGTAATCCTGTAAAATAACCAGGAACTCCAGCACGTACATTAAATCTTGCTAGACGAAGTGCTCCACACATAGGAAAAATTAAAGATGCCGAAATCGCTAATACCGGATTTAATTCTTTAAATGCTATATCGTACATAATGATAATAGGTGCTACACCAAAAGAAACTAGATCAGACAATGAATCCAATTCTTTTCCAAACTCACTTTGCGCATTAAGTGCGCGTGCCATACGACCATCCAGACCGTCCATCAACATCGCTATTATAATCATAATGGCGGCAAGACTGTAATTATCATTCAGTGCCATTAGAATAGCTACCATTCCAAGACATAAGTTAAATAGTGTACAAATGTTTGGAATTGACTTTGTTATCATTTTTTCACCTCAAAGATGGATATATTAACCAGTTCATCTCACGATTGTAGCTAAATTAAATTTGTCTGTCAATGAATACTTGATCTTGGATACGATGCAAACCTGCTCGAATCGTCCGTGCGCGTACTTCACCGATACCTTCTACTTCATCCAAGTCATCAATACTAGCGGCAATCACATGATGCAATGCTCCAAACCGTTCCACCAAATTATGGATAATTACATTAGGCAAACGTGGAATTTTACTAAGTACACGATATCCTTTAGAAGCAATCACTTCTTCAGATTGAGCCGCTGCTGTTGGATATCCCAACAACTTAATAATTTGAGTGATATCTAACAATTCATTTTCAGTAGTTCGTTTAAGACTGTTTGTAATTTCGTTGAGACGTTCTTCGCTAGTATCCCGACCATAGTCTTTTAACAATAATACAAACTCTTCTTCTGTATTTCCGATCAGTTCTTCCATTTGCATCGTAATCAAGCGACCTTCAACACCTAATTCGTTGACATAGCGGCGAATCTCTGTCTGAATACGCAATACCATTTCTACGCGTTGAACCACACCTGCAACTTCGGTAATCGTAACTAACTGTTCAAATTCAGAAGCAGTCAAATTCGTGAAAGATTGACTCAATACAGCCCGGTACCGTTCTAACGTCTGAATCGCTTGATTGGCTTTTGTCAAAATAACACCAATTTCTTTTAGTGCATATCTAAGATTACCCTGATATAGCGTAATAATATTCCGACGCTGTGAAATTGAAATAACAAGTTCTCCGGTTTGCTTGGCTACACGTTCTGCTGTACGATGTCGAATCCCTGTTTCTGACGATGAGATCGAAGAATCAGGAATCAACTGCGTATTCGCATATAAAATACGTTTTAGATCATCACTTAAAATGATCGCTCCATCCATTTTACCAAGTTCGTACAAGTAGTTTGGTGAAAAATCACAGTCAATTGAGAATCCTCCATCGACAACTTCTCTAACTTGCGGGCTGTAACCAACCACAATCAATGCTCCTGTTTTGGCACGCAATACATTTTCCAAGCCATCCCGAAAAGCAGTGCCAGGTGCAACCATCTTCAACAAATTATTCATCTTCTCAAGCTGACCGAGTTCTTTCATCATCTTGTCCCCCTAATCTAACGCAGCCTTTAATGCTTCTGCTACCGTATTAACTCCAATTAATTGAATACCTTTAGGATGCTTCCATCCTTTCAGACTTTTTTCTGGTAAAATCACTCGTTTAAATCCTAATTTTGCTGCTTCTTTCACACGCTGCTCTGCGCGAGATACTCCGCGAACTTCTCCAGTCAATCCAATTTCTCCAAAGATCACATCATCTGGTTTGGTTGGAGCATCTTTGAAGCTTGAAGCTAAGCTTACAGCAATTGCTAAATCTACCGCAGGTTCATCTAGTTTAACCCCACCGGCTACGTTTAGATAAGCATCTTGATTTTGTAAAAACATCCCCATTCGTTTTTCCAATACAGCAATAATGAGACTCAAGCGATTATGATCTACACCTGTACCCATCCGCCGTGGAGAAGGAAAATGAGTCGCAGCGACAAGAGCTTGTAATTCAACAAGCATAGGACGTGTGCCTTCCATGCTAGCTACAACTGTTGAACCTGCTACTCCTATCGAACGTTCTGATATAAATAATTCTGACGGATTAGAGACTTCGATCAATCCATCTTCATGCATTTCAAAAATACCCATTTCATTTGTTGAGCCAAAGCGGTTTTTGACAGCTCGTAATATGCGGTACGTATGATGACGTTCCCCTTCAAAATAAAGAACACAGTCTACCATATGCTCCAACATTCTTGGGCCTGCAATAGCACCTTCTTTGGTAACATGTCCAACAAGTACTGTAGCGACACCACGAATTTTGGCTACTCTCATAAAGCGTGATGTACATTCCCGTACTTGCGATACACTACCAGGAGCACTTGTGACTTCTGGTTGATAGACCGTCTGTATCGAATCAATCACTAGAAAATGAGGATCTAATTGATCAATCGCTTCCTCGATCAAATCCATATTACTTTCACACAGTACAAATAACTGATCAGATAATGCTCCAAGTCGCTCTGCACGTAACTTGGTCTGCCTTACAGATTCTTCTCCTGATACGTAAAGAACACGTAGCCCTGCTTGTGTTAGTGCATGTGAAGTTTGTAATAACAACGTAGACTTACCAATACCAGGATCTCCACCTACTAATACTAGCGAACCTGGCACTACACCGCCACCTAAGACGCGGTTAAGCTCTCCGATACCAGTCTGAATACGCGGTTCTTTCCCGCTTTCAATTTCAGTAATCGCTTGTGGTTTCTGCTTGGTTTGAAATAAAGAAGAATTCATTCCTTGCGTTTTTACGTTGCTTTCTTTTTCTTCCACCATACTATTCCAAGACTGACACCCCGGGCATTTACCATACCATTTTGGAGATTCATATCCACATTCTGTACAAAAAAACTTGGTTTTGACTTTAGCCATGGATAACTCCCTCTATATTGATGTCAACTTATTATAAGCTTAACATTCTATACGTTTTATCGTAAAACAATATTGTAAACTTTACATTTTTGCGCTACATCTTCTCTATTATAACATCAAAAAGGTTGATCCCGGAGCAATTTCTGCTCTTAAGGACCAACCTTTTATTAGACGTAAATTAGATGAAATAAGTTACACTCAGTTAGATGATTTTGCTTCATCTGATTCTGTAGTATCGATAGAAACGTTCTCGACAGGCTCTTCTGTTTTAGCTACTTTCTCTACAGTCAAAGCGCCATCTTTTTCATCGATAATAAGTGTATCACCTTTAACAATACCACCAGTTAGCAATTCTTCAGACAATTTGTCTTCGATATGCTTTTGAATAGCACGACGTAGTGGACGTGCACCATAAGCAGGATCGAATCCTTCTTTAGCCAAGAATGCTTTAGCTGTGTCTGTCAAAGTGAAATCTACAGCATATTCACGTAGACGTTTGCGAAGTTCTTCAGACATCAATGTTACGATCTCAGCAATATGTTTTTGTTCCAATGAGTGGAATACAATCGTATCATCAATCCGGTTCAAGAACTCAGGACGGAAACTACGTTTCAACTCATCTGTTACTTTGCCCTTCATGTTGTTGTAATCTGCTCCTGAATCAACAGCAGCGGTGAATCCAAGTGTAGAATTACGACGAATCGCATCTGCACCAACATTAGAAGTCAAAATAATCAACGTATTACGGAAATCGACAACACGTCCTTTAGAATCAGTAAGACGTCCATCTTCTAGTACTTGTAGTAAAATGTTAAATACTTCTGGGTGAGCTTTTTCAATCTCATCCAATAACACTACAGAATACGGTTTGCGACGTACTTTCTCTGTCAATTGACCGCCTTCTTCATATCCTACATATCCTGGAGGAGCTCCTACTAGACGTGAAGTAGAATGTTTCTCCATGTACTCGGACATATCAATACGGATAATTGCATTTTCATCGCCAAACATAGATTCTGCCAAAGCACGAGCCAATTCTGTTTTACCAACCCCTGTAGGACCTAAGAAGATAAAGGAACCCATAGGACGTTTAGGATCTTTCAATCCAGCACGAGCACGACGAATCGCACGGCTGACAGCGATAACAGCTTCATCTTGACCGATTACACGTTGATGCAATAGATCTTCCATATTCAACAGACGATCTGTTTCTTCTTCTTTCAATTTCGTTACCGGAATTCCTGTCCAGCTAGCTACGATATCAGCAATATCTTCTGGAGTAACTTCGGAATCGGTACGACCTTGTTTTTCTTTCCACTGATTTTTCGTTGTATCTAATTCTTCACGAATTTTTTGTTCTGTATCACGCAAAGCTGCTGCTTTTTCAAATTCTTGACTTTGTACAGCCGCATCTTTCTCTTTACGGATATCTTCTAAACGGCTTTCCAATTGTTTAAGATTTGGCGGAATCGTATAAGAGTTCAATCTTACTTTAGATCCTGCTTCATCGATTAAATCAATTGCTTTATCCGGTAAGAAACGATCTGTAATATAACGATCAGACAATTTAACAGCTTGTTCGATAGCTGCATCTGTAATTTTTACACGGTGATGGGCTTCATAACGATCGCGCAATCCCATTAAGATCTGAACAGCTTCTTCTGGAGAAGGTTGATCTACAGTAATGGGTTGGAAACGCCGTTCCAATGCTGCATCTTTTTCGATATATTTACGGTACTCATCAAGTGTTGTTGCACCGATACATTGTAGTTCACCACGAGCCAATGCAGGTTTCAAAATATTAGAAGCATCAATAGCCCCTTCAGCTCCACCAGCACCGATCAACGTATGCAACTCATCAATAAACAGTACAATGTTACCTGCTTGACGAATCTCATCCATAATTTTTTTCAAACGATCTTCAAACTCACCACGATATTTAGTTCCAGCTACTACAGAACCCATATCCAGTGTCATAACGCGTTTGTCGCGCAATGTTTCAGGAATTTCATTGTTGATGATTTTTTGTGCTAATCCTTCAGCGATTGCTGTTTTACCAACCCCTGGTTCACCAATCAACACTGGATTGTTTTTGGTACGACGGCTTAGAACTTGAATCACACGCTCAATTTCTTTACTACGTCCAATAACAGGGTCCAAATTACTATCTTTAGCAATAGCAGTCAAATCGCGTGCTAGGCTATCTAGCGTAGGCGTACTTACATTTGCTGGTGTACCATGATGACTGGATACTGCCTCATTACTACCAAGCAATTGCAATACTTGTTGACGCGCTTTGTTTAAGCTAATACCTAGATTATTTAGAACACGAGCTGCTACTCCTTCACCTTCACGAATCAATCCCAATAAAATGTGTTCTGTACCTACATAGGTATGACCCAATTTACGAGCTTCATCCATAGAAAGTTCGATGACTTTTTTAGCACGTGGTGTATAAGCAATATTGGTAGGTTGTTCTTGACCTCTACCGATAAGAGATTCAACTTCATCTTGAATTTTTTCAAGTCCAAGACCTAGACCGATAAGTGCTTTGGCTGCAATGCCTTCACCTTCACGAATCAAACCAAGCAAAATATGCTCTGTACCAATATTATTGTGACCCAAACGAACTGCCTCTTCTTGTGCCAACGCAAGAACCTTTTGCGCACGTTCCGTAAATCTACCAAACATCATATCTAAAGCACCTCCACGGTTTAGTCTTGTACGTTTACTTTACTTAATGTATTACGGATCAATTGCGCGCGGTACATATCGCTTTCTCCTGACCCCATTTTAACACCGAATGTTTTCTGAAGAAAACCCGGTTGTGTCATTATCGTTAATTCGTTCATTTGTGTAACCGAAGCCTTGTCGATCAGACCCAGATCTACGCCTAGACGCACATCTGAAATGCGTTGAAATGCTTCTTTGGAATCCATCATTGTTGCATAAGACAATATTCCGTACGAACGCATAATGCGATCTGTAACACGTAACTTCGATTCACTGAGTAGACGACTGCGAGCATGATGTTCATACTCAATCATTTGCAACACAACACTATGCAAGTTATCAATGATCTCTTCTTCTGATAGACCTAATGTAATCTGGTTAGAAATTTGAAAAATATTTCCGATCGCTTCACTACCTTCTCCATATAACCCGCGTACAGCGAGCCCTACTTGAGATACAGCAGATAATACACGACCTACCTGATTCATAATAGCTAATGCAGGTAAATGTAGCATAACAGACACTCTAAGCCCTGTACCTACATTTGTTGGACAACTGGTAAGATAACCTCTGCGATCATCAAAAGCAAAGTCCACTACATCTTCAAAAGCATCATCGATCTGAGTAGCACGTTCCCATGCTTCTTGCAATTGAAAGCCTGGATACAAACACTGAATACGCAAATGATCTTCTTCATTGACCATAATACTAACGGATTCATCATCTGTTAGCAGAACAGCTCCACTTTTGGAGTCATTCAACAAATTCGGACTGATCAAATGTTTTTCCATCAAGACTTGTCGATCTACATCTTCTAATTCATCCAAAAGCAATGGCTCAAACGGTCCGAGAGCTTGAAGTGCTTCATTACTAAGCACTTCTGTTAGCTGGTTCCGTGTCTCTTGCGCCTGCTCCATATTTGCCAGAATCGGGAAAGGGTGATGTATCAGATTACGGGCTATACGCACCCTACTACTGATAACAACATCCGAATATTCTCCGCCCTTTTGCATCCAATCGCTCAAAGGTTTTTCTGTAAAACGGAGATTCGGCATAAGTTATTCCTCCTTATGACTCCTGTGAAATTTGTTTTTCTAGCTCGCGTATTTCATCTCTTAAATGTGCGGCTTCTTCAAATTCCTCATCAGCAATACGCTGTTTCAACTCTTGCTTCAAGTCAGTCATTTGACGTTTGATTTTTACTTTGATCCCGCCTCGTTTAGGAAGCTTACCAGCATGAGCAGTACTGCCATGCACTCTTTTAAAAAGAGGATCTAATTGATTATCAAACGTTTTGTAACAAGAGCTACACCCAAATCGTCCTAATTTACGAAATTGAGTATATGTCATACCACATTCTTCACAATGGACATCTTCACTGCATTGACCGGCGAGTTGCCCTTTACTGCTTGAATCAAAATCCATCAACCCTGACAGTAGACTGTGAATTGAAAAGCCTCCTGAAGTTCCTGGAATCAATTCACCTTTTTCACGGGCACAAGTTTCACAGATATGAAACTCATTTTTTTCACCATTTACAATCTTTGTAAAATGAAGAGTTGCCGGTCTTACCTGACATTCTTGACAAATCATCATGTATTGCCCCTTTCTCCCGAATGATTAGGGACGAAGTAATGCAATCAACATCGCCTTCATCATTCTTGCACGGATCTCATCCCTGTAGGGAAGCTTGATCGAAATAACATCTCTACATACTGCTGCACGCATCAGTTCCGCTTCACGATTAGAAATCACTCTAGCTTCTAGCAACTGGTATAGTAAACCTTCAGCAGCTGTCTGACTCATATGCTGTCCAATACTTTCATGAATATGAGTATGAAGGATAGCTTGAGCAGGCAATTCAAGACGCCGTATACGAATATAGCCACCGCCACCACGTTTACTTTCAACCAGATATCCTTTTTCCAATGTAAAACGTGTACTAATTACATAATTGATCTGCGAAGGTACACAAGAGAATTGATCAGCTAAATCGTTACGCTGTATTTCTACTGCTCCTTCTCCACTATCTTGCAGCATTCGTTTTAGATATTGTTCGATAATGTCGGAGATATTACGCATTGTATATTCCTCCATCATGTTTTAAAACATTTACTTATTCTAAATTTGACCCATTTATCATAAGTTCAAAATAGCAGATAAATATCACTTAACCATAAACCTAATCGTAAGAAACCAAAGAAGACAGCATTTGATGATACAACAATAGATTCATGAATAATCTGATCATTATAATCAAAAGTTCATAAATCTTATTTACCATCAAATCTTCAGGCATATTCACGTCATCTAATAACTGTATTCATCATTACTTTGACTATGCGCTGACTTTGACTTTCTTTGACTTTAAATTAATTATAACATATTTTCAGAATTTGCCAAGGGGTTACAGCAAAATATAATACAGAAAATCATATTTTTTAGAATTTAGTTTTTCGCAATTGAATTAAATATTAATAATCTGATGATATATCGTTTTTATAATATATAGTTCTTGCTATCGTTTACTATTCTTAATATCATTCTTGTAGTATTTAAGTTTCATAAAGACTGGCCCCTAATAATATTTCCCTAATATCTAATTTTGATAAAAACTAGACCTTGACACTTTTTTCAACTATACGATACAATACAACAAATTCAATATTACGAAATGGCCATCGAAAGGAATCCAACCTGGAGGCGTTTTCGCCAAGAGATAGCATAAGCGAATAGTCACTGCTTGCTATTTCCTAAGTTAAACGGTTTTCGCCCGTTATCGCGAAACCTAAGAGGATCAGATACACTATCTGTATTTGATCAAGTTGGGTGGCACCGCGAGCAAAAAGCTCCTCGTCCCAAGTGATGAGGAGCTTTTTTGTGCATTTTACCTTTATATTAGGAAAAAAGGAGCGGTTATTTTATGTTAGATATCCAGTATATTAAAAATCATGCTACAGCATTACAAGAGGTCGCAGATCAAAAGAAAATAAGTATATCTATTGCAGAACTTCTTGAAAAAGCTCAGCTTAAAAATCAGTACTTGCAACAAATCGAACAACTCCGTCAACAACGAAACCAATTAACACAGACAATCAGTAGCCATATGCAAAATAAATCGGTATTGCCTACCGACACTGTCCACCAGCTTAAAGATCAAGTGAAACAAATCAATCTACAACTTCAGCAATTGGAACAAACCAGTCAATCTGTTCAACAACAGTATGCTCGATTGATGGAATTAGTCCCTAACTATGTTTCTCCAGATACTCCGATCGGTCAATCAGACGCAGATAATATCGTTATTCGTACATGGGGAACACCACAACAGTTTGCATTTCCTTTTAAAGATCATATCGAACTAGGCGAAATCCATCAGATGATAGATATTACAAGAGGAGTCAAAACAGCAGGAAGCCGCAATTACTATTTAACAGGGGCAGGTGCTCTATTACACAGAGCGGTTCAACAACTTGCTTTAGATACACTACTAGCCAAAGGATATACTCCTATGGAAGTACCTACATTGGTGAGAGGCTCTGCATTAAGTAATACAGCTTTTTTCCCTTTGGGCATTGATCAGACATTTAAAATAGAGAACGAAGATAAATGGTTAACAGGAACTTCTGAAGTCGCTCTTGTATCTTATTATCAAGATGAGATCATTGATCTGTCTCAAGGTGCTATTCGTTTAGCAGCAGTTTCTCAGAATTTCCGTAGTGAAGTAGGATCAACCGGTAAAGATGTACGAGGACTTTATAGAGTTCATCAATTCGCTAAAGTCGAACAAGTTATCTTTTGTGAAGCTAATGCCGAGATATCTGAGCAAATTCATCAAGAGATTACAGCAAATGCAGAAGAATTACTTCAATTGCTAGAACTTCCTTATCAAGTAGTAGCCGTATGTACAGGCGATATGTCTCAAAAAACCTACAAACAATATGATATTGAGACATGGATGCCGAGCAGACAAAGTTATGGTGAGACTCACTCTTCTTCTAATATCCATGACTTTCAAGCTAGACGAGCTAATATACGTTATAGAGATCACGAGGGACAGCTTCAGTATTGTCACACTCTTAATAATACAGCTGTAGCTTCACCGCGTATACTGATCCCTTTGCTAGAAAATCATCAACGTGAAGATGGAAGCATCTATATCCCTATGGCACTTCGCCCTTATTTAAATCATAAAGAGCAATTATAAATATGTATATCTTGCAATAACTTTATAATTATCTTTTAAAAACGATCTTCATATTTATTTAATTATAATGATTTAATTAGGTGAACTAGCGGAATCAACAGACCTACATCTATAAAAGAAATCCTATATGTATAAAACAGAATCATACAAAATAGCATATAAATAAAAAGAACACCTCTTTTGCTCAAAAGAAGTGTTCTTTTTTATGTATTTCGACTAATTTAGTTATTTTAATAATTGTCTTAAAACTCTGCCGAACAAGTATCTACTTATTATGAAAGATAATTAGAACAAAAAAAGAGCGACTCCTACAATCAGGAATCACTCTTTTGGGTCTTGCTCGTTGCTTGGCAACGTCCTACTCTCCCAGGACCCTGCGGTCCAAGTACCATCGGCGCTGGAGGGCTTAACGGTCGTGTTCGGGATGGGTACGTGTGTAACCCCTCCGCCATCATTACCAAACAGGCAGGTGTGTTGCTCCCTGAAAACTGAATCCGAAAACGAAAACCATCGCGTGTTAGCTTATTTGGATAAGCCCTCGACCGATTAGTATTGGTCAGCTCCATGCCTTGCGGCACTTCCACCCCCAACCTATCCACCTCGTCGTCTACAAGGGGTCTTACATACTGGGAAATCTCATCTTGAGGGGGGCTTCACGCTTAGATGCTTTCAGCGCTTATCCCTTCCGCACGTAGCTACCCAGCGATGCTCCTGGCGGAACAACTGGTACACCAGCGGTGCGTCCATCCCGGTCCTCTCGTACTAAGGACAGCTCCTCTCAAATTTCCTACGCCCACGACAGATAGGGACCGAACTGTCTCACGACGTTCTGAACCCAGCTCGCGTACCGCTTTAATGGGCGAACAGCCCAACCCTTGGGACCTACTTCAGCCCCAGGATGCGATGAGCCGACATCGAGGTGCCAAACCTCCCCGTCGATGTGGACTCTTGGGGGAGATAAGCCTGTTATCCCCAGGGTAGCTTTTATCCGTTGAGCGATGGCCCTTCCATGCGGTACCACCGGATCACTAAGCCCGACTTTCGTCCCTGCTCGACGTGTCTGTCTCGCAGTCAAGCTCCCTTATGCCTTTACACTCTTCGAATGATTTCCAACCATTCTGAGGGAACCTTAGGGCGCCTCCGTTACACTTTAGGAGGCGACCGCCCCAGTCAAACTGCCCACCTGACACGGTCCCTGTACCGGATCACGGTACGAGGTTAGAACTCAAATGCGATCAGGGTGGTATCCCAACGGCGCCTCAACCGAAGCTTGCGCTCCGATGTCTACGGCTCCCACCTATCCTGTACAAATCGCACCCCAGTTCAATATCAAGTTGCAGTAAAGCTCCATGGGGTCTTTCCGTCTTGTCGCGGGTAACCTGCATCTTCACAGGTATTAAAATTTCACCGGATCTCTCGTTGAGACAGCGCCCAAATCGTTACGCCATTCGTGCGGGTCAGAATTTACCTGACAAGGAATTTCGCTACCTTAGGACCGTTATAGTTACGGCCGCCGTTTACTGGGGCTTCGGTTCATAGCTTCGCTTGCGCTAACCACTCCCCTTAACCTTCCAGCACCGGGCAGGCGTCAGCCCGTATACTTCGCCTTGCGGCTTCGCACAGACCTGTGTTTTTGCTAAACAGTCGCTTGGGCCTTTTCACTGCGGCCCCCTCGTGCTATTCACACTACCGGGGCACCCCTTCTCCCGAAGTTACGGGGTCATTTTGCCGAGTTCCTTAACGAGAGTTCTTCCGCGCGCCTTAGAATTCTCTTCTCACCCACCTGTGTCGGTTTACGGTACGGGCACCTGCTTCCTGGCTAGAGACTTTTCTTGGCAGTGTGAAATCATGACCTTCGCTACTATAATTTTCGCTCCTCATCACAGCCTGGCCTTGGGGTATGCGGATTTGCCTACATACCAGCCTCACTGCTTGAACGGACATCCATCAGTCCGCGTCACTATCCTCCTGCGTCATCCCATTGCTCATAACGGCTTTCGGTGGTACAGGAATTTCAACCTGTTGTCCGTCGACTACGCCTTTCGGCCTCGCCTTAGGTCCCGACTTACCCTGAGAGGACGAGCCTTCCTCAGGAATCCTTGGGTTTTCGGCGGATCAGATTCTCACTGATCTTTTCGTTACTCATACCGGCATTCTCACTTGAATGAGGTCCAGCGCTCCTTGCGGTACACCTTCAATCTTCATTCAACGCTCCCCTACCCCTGATACAACGTATCAAGCCATAGCTTCGGTGGTGTGTTTAGCCCCGTTACATTTTCGGCGCAAAGTCACTCGACCAGTGAGCTATTACGCACTCTTTCAATGGTGGCTGCTTCTAAGCCAACATCCTGGTTGTCTGTGCAACTTCACATCCTTTCCCACTTAACACACACTTGGGGACCTTAGCTGATGGTCTGGGCTGTTTCCCTTTCGACAATGGATCTTAGCACTCACTGTCTGACTCCCGGAATAAAGTCTGTGGCATTCGGAGTTTGACTGAACTTGGTAACCCTTGCGGGCCCCGCATCCAATCAGTGCTCTACCTCCACGACTCATCTTCCGAGGCTAGCCCTAAAGCTATTTCGGGGAGAACCAGCTATCTCCAGGTTCGATTGGAATTTCTCCGCTACCCCCACCTCATCCCCGCACTTTTCAACGTGCGTGGGTTCGGGCCTCCAGTACGTGTTACCGTACCTTCACCCTGGACAGGGGTAGATCACCTGGTTTCGGGTCTACGTCCACGTACTTAGTCGCCCTATTCAGACTCGCTTTCGCTGCGGCTCCGGCTTTTCACCTTAACCTTGCACGGGAACGTAACTCGCCGGTTCATTCTACAAAAGGCACGCCATCACCCAGTAATAGGGCTCTGACTTTTTGTAAGCACACGGTTTCAGGTTCTATTTCACTCCCCTTCCGGGGTCCTTTTCACCTTTCCCTCACGGTACTGCTTCACTATCGGTCGCTAGGGAGTATTTAGCCTTACCAGATGGTCCTGGCAGATTCATACGGGGTTTCACGTGCCCCGCACTACTCGGGATCCGTCTCGGAGAGAGAATCATTTCATCTACAGGGCTTTCACCTTTTTTAGCGGGCCTTTCCAGACCTCTTCAATTACGATACTCCTTTGTAACTCCAAAGAGACGTCCCACAACCCCAACAAGCAAGCTCATTGGTTTGGGCTGTTCCGCGTTCGCTCGCCGCTACTGACGGAATCACTCTTGTTTTCTGTTCCTGAGGGTACTTAGATGTTTCAGTTCCCCTCGTCTGCCTCTGCACACCCTATGTATTCAGGTGTGAGTAACTGGAGATGAATCCAGTTAGGTTTCCCCATTCGGACATCCCCGGATCACAGCTTGCTTACAGCTCCCCGAGGCCTTATCGTTGTTCGCCACGTCCTTCATCGGCTCCTAGCGCCTAGGCATCCACCGTGTGCTCTTAGTAGCTTAACCTAAGTGTTTCTATTTCTAGAAACGGTGTATTTCAATTTCTCGCCTACTGCTGTTTACACAGTTTGTAGAGAAGAAACCTTCTAAAACGCGATGTTTCGTTTTCGGTATCCAGTTTTCAAGGATCAACAAGTATAGATAGAAAATATGGTGGAGCCAAGCGGGATCGAACCGCTGACCTCCTGCGTGCAAGGCAGGCGCTCTCCCAGCTGAGCTATGGCCCCGCAAATTCTATCAAAACTAAACAACGAGTGAGTGTGTCACCACTTGGATGACCACAGATCCACCGAAGTGTTCTGCGTTTATCTTTCCCGAAGGAAAGACGTTCGAATGTTTCCGTTGCAGGAAACGATTCTCCATAGAAAGGAGGTGATCCAGCCGCACCTTCCGATACGGCTACCTTGTTACGACTTCACCCCAATCATCTACCCCACCTTCG
>NZ_CP117876.1:0-795000 GCF_028736095.1 Paenibacillus sp. KACC 21273 | reverse complement strand
GCGACATCGTCACCTACTGCTCCTTCTCCCTTTTATACAAGACGTAACTTTTTACGCTCGGCAATTGGTGTTGGATTAGCTGTATCGATCGGGCCTACTTTTCTAAAATGGCTTGGAAGTTCGTTAACCAGTGGCGGTGGTGGAACATGGGAAGAAGTTGCTGCTAGCAATGGCAATAAAATGATTCCTAATCCTACTCCACTAAAATCGTCTGCCCCTCCTATCGGTGGTGGAGCGCAAGGTGAATTTCGAGTATATACGGTAACGCCTATTCCTACTTTTGATAATAGTAACTGGGATTTCAAAATAGATGGACTGGTAGATAAACCTCAAACTTGGAACTGGGAACAATTTTTAAAATTAAAACGAGATGTACAGGTGAGTGATTTCCATTGTGTTACTGGATGGTCTGTGTATAAGAATACATGGGAAGGTATTCCTTTAAGCGACTTTTTAAAAGCGGCTGGTGTTCAATCTTCTGCAACAACGGTCAAATTTTATTCTGGTGATAATGTATATACTGACTCTCTTACACTGGATCAAGCACAAATGAAAGATATTATCGTAGCGGTACTGCATGATGGTAATATTATTCCTGCTGATCTGGGTGGACCTGTACGCTTGGTTATTCCACAGATGTATGCCTACAAGTCTGTGAAATGGCTTAACCGTATTGAATTGATTGCTGAAGATCATGTTGGGTATTGGGAACAACGTGGCTATGATAAAGATGCATGGTTACCCAAAGCTTAAATCTACCGTTGATGTAGAACAAAATAAAGCAGGGTGTTTCCTCTTGTCTCAAGAGCAACACCCTGCTTTTTTATTTAGATTAACTATCTCTTGAAAGTTCAATATCATCATTTTAGCTCTTTTATCTATTCTGCAAGCAATTGTTTTTCAAAAGATGGAACGATATCGCTTGCGCTAGAGCAAAATCATAAAAGATTATCATCAAAGAAATAGAGCATTACGATTGGGTACAAAACGAGTGAGAGGACTTTACACAAATAAAATGATCTTCATAAGAGGTACTTTGCTTGTTGTACCTTTTATTTAAAAAGCATAGTTCATGTTATTAGTGTACATATTCAAACGTTGTATAGTCGATTAGTGTATCTACTAATGATGCAAGCAATTCTATTAATCTTTTACAATTCTAATAATCTCTTTAGCTCTTCTTCGTCTTGAATAACTTCGATCCCTAACTCTTGAGCTTTGGTTAATTTGCTACCTGCTTTTTCACCAGCGATCACGATATCTGTCTTTTTGGATACACTACCTGTCACTTTGGCGCCTAGAGACTCTAGGCGAGCAGCGGCATCATCACGAGTCATCGTCTGTAATGTACCTGTAAGTACAACCGTTTTGCCTGCAAAGTAAGAATCTGTATTGATAACAACAGGTTCAGCAGGAGATTGTGGTTGTACACCTCGGTCTAACATTTTCTGAATACTGGTCTGCATAAAAGGATCTGCAAAAAAAGCAACGATGCTTTCAGCTACAATATTGCCGATATCCGGTAATTCGACTAATTCTTCTACTGTTGCATTCATGACTTTGTGTAAATCACGATAATGCTCGGCTAACATACGAGTTGTAGATTTACCTGTATTCGGAATACCTAAAGCATATAGGAATGATGCTAAATCTCTGGTTTTACTTTCTTCGATAGCCTGCAATAGATTATTTGCTTTGCGCTCACCAAATCGTTCTAGTTCTACTAACTTCTCAAATTCTAAAGCATATAGATCTGCTGGTTCTTTGACCCCTAACTCACTATGCAATTGTTGAGCTGTCATTATGCTAAATGTCTCGATATCCATAGCATCTCTAGAAGCGAAATGTGTAATCTTAGCTATAATCTGTGGTGTACACTCTAGTGTATTGTTACAGAATAGATGTGCTCCACGCTGTTCTAATGGAAATCCACAAGCAGGGCATTTCTCTGGGAAAATGATTTCTTCTCCATCGCTTTCTTCAGTCACTTTACCGAGAATCTCGGGTATAACTTCATTCGAACGGCGAATAAAAACACGTGTTCCAATTGCATATTTTAAATTTTTGCGTTCAATGTCTCCAATATTGTTTAGCGTGCAATTTTGTACAGTCACACCTGCAAGTTCAACAGCTTCTACACGAGCTAATGGTGTAATTTTACCTGTACGACCTACATTCCAAGACACCGATTCTAAAATCGTGCTTGTTTCTTCTGCTTCGAATTTGTAAGCAATTGCCCAACGCGGGAATTTATCGGTATATCCCAGTACTTCGCGAGTACGCATATCTGTAATTTTGACCACAGCACCATCGATTAAGTAATCTAATCCTGTACGTTGTGCTTGAATGTCTTCCAATTGAGCAATCACATCATCAAAATTCTCAAAGTAAAAAATATACGGATTGACTTTGAAATGATTGTCTTTAAGAAATTGCATCATCTCTTGATGACTTTCAAATGTAATACCGTCCATATACCCTATGTTATAAAAGAAAGCACTTAAACGACGAGTAGCTGTTACTTTAGGATTCAAATTACGCAAAGCACCCGCAGCAGCATTACGTGCATTTTTAAGTTTGTCTTTATCTGTAGCATTTTCATTATAAGCTGCTAGTACAGATAGATTCATAATGCCTTCGCCTTGTACTTCAATTTTGCCTTCTTTGAAAGGAATAGATAATGGGATCGAACGAATCGTTTTGACTTGTTCTAAAATTCCTTCTCCGGTTACTCCATTACCTCGGGTTGCCGCTTGAATTAACTTCCCATTTTCATAGGTGAGATTAAGTGTTAATCCATCGAACTTGAGTTCAATCGCATAAGAGGGTTCTGGCAATGGTTGATCAGGATTTTTGGTATTATAATCAGCAATTAATTTACGAGCACGCGTATGCCAACTTGCTAGCTTTTCTAAATTTTGAGCTTTGTCTAGACTCCATAATGGAGAAAGATGGCGATGAGGTAAAAATCCTTTTAACAATTCTCCACCTACACGCTGAGTAGGCGAATCAGGTAATATGATCCCACTGACTTCTTCCAATTGGATTAGTCGATCATATAGAACATCATATTCTTTATCATCGACTAGAGGTTCATCTAACGTATAGTAATGGTAGCTGTACTTATTAAGCTCTGTAATTAATTGTTCCATTTCATGCATCGGATCCATGTGTAGTATTCCCTCCCGGATTCAATAAGATAAACTATTGCTTTGATCCAAACTGTAATTCTGCTTATCGTTAGCATTTTGTCGCATATGGTTATTATTTCCAATGAAAAAACAGAACCGAACAGTAAGTAATTCGGTTCTGTTTTGAACATACAACTTGTACTCATCAAGTGATAACAAGAGCTTTCTTGCTTGCACGATCAGATTCTTTATTCTACTTTAGTAATCGGAGCAAACCCTGCTAATAAGCGTTTGAGTCCTGTTGGTGCAGGGAAAGCAATTTGTAATTCCATATCATTGCCTGTACCTTTGACTGCTACAATCGTTCCGATGCCCCATTTACCATGAGAGACTTTATCCCCTGCTTGGAAGCTATCTGATCCTCCACCAGTAGCTACAGGCTTAGGTGTAGCTCCTGTCGTTACCGTTACTCTTGCATTTGTAGATCCTGGTACTGCACGCGCAGAAGATCCACTGCCAAAAGCAGCCGTATTTTCACGTTTGCCACCAAAGCTACTTGTACTTCCTCCAAAGCTACGATTACCTGATCCATAACTGCTAGTGCCACGACCTGCCCCACCACGACGATAGTTAGGCGCTACTGCTGTATCTTCTTTGAACTCTTCTGGAATTTCTTCTAAAAAGCGTGAAGGTGGATTCGCTGTAGTTCGTCCAAACAACGTACGCATCTGTGCACAAGATAAAAATAGATTTTTCTCTGCACGTGTAATCCCTACATAAGCTAAGCGGCGCTCTTCTTCCAATTCTTCATTGTCTTGAAAAGCTCGACTATGCGGGAACACGCCTTCTTCCATACCGATAATAAATACAGTTGGAAATTCCAAACCTTTGGCACTATGCATCGTCATCAATACAACTGCATCGTCATCTTCTTCAGGTTCATCGCCTACAGTATCGATATCTGCAATTAACGCTAGATCCGTCAAAAATGAAATCAATGAACGATCTTCATTATTTTTCTCAAATTCCATCGTTACAGATAAAAACTCTTCTATATTTTCTAAACGAGCTTTGGATTCAAGAGTATTCTCCCGTTGTAGTTCTACCCGATATTCAGATAACTCTAAAATCTTTTCGGTTAATTCGGTAACTGATAAATACTCTACCATTTGATGCAGTGAAGCAATCATATCGTAAAATTCAACTAACATATTACGAGTACGACCTGCAAAACCTAGATCATCTACTATTTCTAATACTTTGAAAATAGACACGCCTTTTTCCGCCGCTGCTACTGCTAATTTGGCTACAGTCGTATCACCAATACCGCGCTTAGGCACATTGATAATTCGAGTCAAACTAATATCATCATCTGGATTCGAAAGCAAACGTAAATACCCGAGCAAGTCTTTGATCTCTTTACGATCATAGAACTTGATACCGCCTACGATTTGATAAGGAATATCTGATTTGATCAAAATTTCCTCAATAACCCGTGACTGCGCATTGGTACGATACAATATTGCATGATTACGATAAGGCTGTCCTGTTTTTACACTTTTATGAATTTCAGAAGTCACAAAGTATCCTTCATCATGCTCAGAATCCGCACGATACACTTTGATTTTGGCTCCGCCTTCTTTGTCTGTCCACAGCTTTTTCGGTTTGCGACCTGTATTGTTGCCAATCACTTCATTTGCTGCACTCAGTATATTGGAAGTCGAACGATAATTTTGCTCCAAAAGAATTGTTTTCGCTTCTGGATAATCTTCTTCAAAATTCAAGATATTACTGATATCTGCTCCACGCCAGCGATAGATCGATTGATCACTATCCCCAACAACACAGATATTATGATGAGCTTCTGCTAACATTTTACAAAGCATATATTGTGCTTTATTTGTATCTTGATACTCATCGACATGAATATAGCGGAATTTTTTCTGATAAAATTCTAAAACTTCAGGAACTTCGTTAAATAATTGGATCGTCTTCATAATCAGATCATCAAAGTCTAATGAGTTATTAGCACGTAGACGTTGTTGATATTTGGTGTAGACTTTGGCTACAATCCCTTCGAAATAGTCACCGATCTTTTGCTCGTATTGAGCCGGAGAAACCAATTCATTTTTAGCAGTACCCATCATTCCTTGCACTGCTTTAGGTTCGAACTTTTTGGTATCGATGTTTAAGTCTTTCATACAAGAACGAATAACAGATAATTGGTCAGATGAATCTAAAATAGAAAAGTTGGAAGTAAATCCGATACGTTCAATATCTTTACGCAGTATACGTACACACATAGAGTGAAAAGTAGATACCCAAATCTCACGACCTGCTGGCCCTACCAGACGGGAAACACGTTCTTGCATCTCGCGTGCTGCTTTATTGGTAAATGTGATGGCTAGAACGCCCCACGGTGCTGATTTGCGTGCATCAATAATATGCGCGATACGATGTGTCAGTACGCGCGTCTTACCACTACCTGCTCCTGCCATAATGAGTAGCGGTCCATCTGTGGCGAGCGCGGCTTCTTTTTGTCTAGGATTCAATCGATTGATTGCCTCCTGTATATTTACAGTATTCATAGGGAAGTCATGCTCCTTTCTTAATAGAAAAATGATAGTTGAAAATCATCTATGATCAAGTTAGGATACTTCTCGTTATCTGGAGATAACTTGTACAGTATCTAATGCGGCTTGCAGATTTTCATAAATTATATTGCCGACGACAATGGTATCACATACTTGCTTGGCTTGACGAGCAGAATGATAATCTCTAATTCCCCCGCCATAAAATAATTGCGCTTGATGAGTTGATCGGCGAATCTCACCTGTTAGTTCCATATCTCCAAAACGTCCACTATATTCTATATAAATAATAGGGAGATGAAACAAACGGTCACCGGCTTGAGCATAAGCGACTGCCCGATCAAGATCGATTTCTGTTAATGCTTCGGTACGCTGAGCGACTGTAGAATCCGCATTCAGTACGATATAACCTTCAGGAACAAGTTTGTCCCAGGGCATCAAATGGCTATACTGTTCGATAGCAGAGACATGCTGTCCTATCATCCACTGACTATCATTGGTATTTAATATCAATGGAATCATGTATAGATCGAATCCAGGTACAACCATTTCCAAATCAGATACTTCAAGAACACAAGGAATATCATATAGGCTGATACGTTTGATTAGATCTGCTGTATTGTTGTAGGTTACGCCTGATGATCCGCCTACCATAATCGCATCTGTCCCAGAACTACATACTTTTGCTAATACATCGTCCGAAATCGTTCGATCCGGGTCCAGTTTAAATACATGTTGCCATGTTTTGATTTGTTCTCTCAACCTTCATTCCTCCGTCTTCGGACAACCTTCAAATTAAGTCTATGATAGCCGATGCAAAGTGTCAATTTTTGTTCGCATTTTAGGGGAACAAATTTATATTTTGCCTTATTACTCCTTAAAAAAAGAAAAGTACCCTGCTCCTACATCCGAGGAACAGAATACTTTTTAGTTATATTTAGTGATGAAATGTTTAGCATTGTCTAACTTTTAATAAGCGTTTTTATTTACAAATCCATTATGGATCGTTTTGAAAATGATTTTGATGTCAAATAATAATGACCAATTTTCGATATAAAAAATATCGTGATTGATACGATCTTCAATAGACGTGTCTCCACGTAGACCATTGCTTTGTGCCCAACCTGTAATTCCAGGCCGTACATGGTGCTTAATCATATATTTTGGAATCTCATCACGGAACTGTTCTACAAAATAAGGACGTTCAGGGCGAGGTCCCACTACACTCATGTCTCCAAATAATACATTAAAAAATTGAGGGAGCTCATCTAAACTGGTTTTACGTATAAAAGCTCCGAACTTGGTTTTACGTGGATCATCGGCTGTCGTCCAACCTGTATCGACCTGTCCTTCAGGAATAATTCGCATCGAACGGAATTTATACATCGTAAAGTTACGACGATTGAGTCCTACACGTTCCTGCTTAAAGATCACAGATCCTGGAGATGTCATTCGTACGCCGATCGCTACAATAATCATAATAGGAGATGTAATAATAATAGCTATTAATGCAAATACAATATCAAATAATCGTTTGAACATCCGATTCGCAGCGATATCTAGTGGAATATCTCGAACATTAATCATTGGCATTCCCGCAAAGTTATCAAAGTACGGACGAGCTGGTAGATAATCAAAGAAATCCGGGATGATTAATGTTCGTACACCGGCTTTTTCACATTCTGCAATAATACTTGGATATTTATGATGGGCATCTAGCGGTAAAGCCAAAATGACTTCATCAATCATCATCGTATGCAGAATATCACCAAGCTTATCGATTTTGCCTAAAATAGGTTTGTATTTATTAGGTTCCTGTTCATTGTCTTCTAAATAATCATCTAAAAAACCAACAATTTCATAACCCATCTCAGGATACTGATCTAAATTATTGCAAAAACGTTTCCCCAGTGAACCTGCACCAAGAATCAAAACAAACTGCTTATTAAATCCACGTTGTCTCGCACGTTTCAATCCTTTTTTGATCACATACCGATAAGCCATAATAAGCATCAAGGTAAGGATCACATAAATAAACAGATATGAACGAGAGATATTTACTTCTTTCACAAAAAATAAAGCACCTAATAAAACAAAAATACTGACAAGATGAGTTTGGAAAATTTTCATCAATTCATCTGCAAAACGTTTTTTACGCTTTGGTGAATAAAGTGTACTCATCCCACCAATTAAGATCGCTATACCACCATATACTAGACTCCATAGCGCGTAGGTCTCAATCGGTAGTGCTCCAAATTCAATCGGTGTATCATAAGCAAACCAGCCACTTTCAAACTTTACAAACCAGGCAAGTAAAAAGGAGAGTTGAATGATCATAAAATCAGCTAAAATATACAGACGAGTTAAAAAACGTTGATTTTTACGAATCATGTTTAAGCTCTCCTTTCTGCTGTTGTAACCGATTTGGCAGGTAATAATTTATTTTTAAGTAGGGATAACATTAATTTGACTCCAATTCCGGTAAAAACAATACTATTGGTAACAAACGAATATTTTT
Source organism: Paenibacillus sp. KACC 21273 (assembly GCF_028736095.1). NCBI lineage: Bacteria > Bacillati > Bacillota > Bacilli > Caryophanales > Paenibacillaceae > Paenibacillus > Paenibacillus sp. KACC 21273. The sequence continues at coordinate 786,760 of NZ_CP117876.1, read as the reverse complement.
GACGATAGTGTTTGCGGTGAAATAACCACATTGCCCGATGGAACTCATAAATGATTTTAAACGGTTTACGACGACTGCTAGCACCTTTGTAATGAACAATTTGTGTATCTCCACGATAATGGATCTCCCAGCCTGCTTCTTTGATCCGGTAGCACCAGTCAATATCTTCTCCATACATAAAAAATTCTTCGTCCAGTCCGCCAATCTGCTCAATAACTTCACGCCGAACTAACATAAATGCACCTACTAATGAATCAATCGGATAAGACTCGTCTGGATTCAAATAATCTAACTGGTAGCCATTAAAGCGTGGATTGTCTGGAAACCATTTGGAAAATCCAAAAGCATAATAAAAAGATGCGGACGGTGTAGGAAACCCACGCTTACATGCTTTATCCAGTGATCCATCTGGCAACACAATTTTGCAACCTGACGCTCCTGCTTGAGGGTGAGCATCCATAAAAGACACCATCGTCTCTAAAGTATCTGACTGAACGATGGTGTCGGAATTAAGTAGTAGTATATATCGTCCTTGCGCAATCTTCATTGCTTGATTGTTGCCTTTGGCAAATCCAACATTATCTTTATTTGCAATAAAAGTAATATCTGGATAAGTCGATGGGATCACTGTAGCTGAACCGTCGCTAGAAGCATTGTCCACTGCAATAATCTCATAAGCATATTGAGTATGTGATTGATATACAGACTCAATACAATCAAGGGTAAGCTGACAAGTATTATAATTTAAAATTAAAATGCTAACGTCCATGGTAACGCTCCTGACTAAAATATAAATCTACTGGCATTATAGCATATCTATATATCAAAAAGATAAATCCGCTCAGATTCCATTATTCTTCTTAGATATAACCAATCATAATTAAAAATCGAAAAAGCCATTGTTCTGTTATAGATTGTCGGTAAAGCTGGCATTCGCGTAAAAAACGAATACGTTGCATAAATGTGGAGCGTGGAGCGATAAAGGCTTCCAATTGTTGCTTCATTTGAGGATCAGTTATCTCTTTACCATATATACGCTGAAATTCTTTAGCTTGTTGCACCAATAATTTTTTATCTTTATGTTTGCGAAAACTATTCCATTTCTTTTTTATTTTTTGTAGTAAGGTAGATTCTCCGCCTACTACGTTGTTATTGTGTTGTCTATAGTATACAGAAGGTGTGGGATCAAAATAAACTTTACCAAAACAAGAAATAGTAAGATATATCCACCAGTCATGCATTTGAATTCGATTTAGATCAATCTCTTTATCATAAAATAATTTAAACGCATCATAGCTTAACATAATCGTCGTTCCAACCGCTATATTTTGGAATAAAGCATTATAAAATGAAGGTTCTTTTCTCAGATTTTGCGGCCAGATTACTTGTGGATTAAGATTCTCATCTGTAATCTGAGTAGCTGTACAGACCATATGCGGTTGATAAGGAGAGTCCGATATCGCAGAATCAAGTGCACTCACCTCGGCTGCAATTTTATGAGGTAACCATATATCATCTTGATCACAAAAACAAAAATATTGGGCTGTAGTATCTGCTTCCTTGATCAAACTCCAGAAGCTACGTATTACACCAACATTTTCTGTTTGTAGATATGTTATTTGTTCCGGGTATCTTTGAACATAAGATTCAAGAATACTAAGTGTTGCATCTGTTGATCCGTCATCTCTAATTAGAATATGAATATTCGTATACGTTTGCTTTAAAATACTGTCCAATTGTTCTGCTATGTATTGAGCTCCATTGTAAGTAGAAAGAAGTACCTGCACTTTTCCAGTCATAATAACCTCATTTGTTTTATTATCATCCCTATAATTTACTTTATTGTAGCAGAATCAATACTATAATTACAAAAAAACAGATAAGAGTTTATATGGTTTTGAAACCAAATTCTCTTATCTGTTCATTTTAATAATTACTCATTTTTGTACTCTTGCAAAAAAGCATTTAACCCTTCTTGCCAAGATCGTATATCTGTAAATCCATTAGTTCGTATCGATAAATGCTCCATCACCGAATTAGCAGGTCTTGGAGCAGGTCTTGGAAACTCACTCGTTGCACATGGTTCCAGTACGGCTTGTATATCTACATCTAAAGTATCAATAGCCTGTCTGAATATTTCTTGTGTAAATTCATACCAGGTGCATGATTCACTATTAGAAGCATGATAAACACCGTATTTTTCTGTCACCATCAATTCTGTCAAAAACTCTGCTAAGTCTACTGTATAGGTTGGCGAACCTTTTTGATCATGTACCACTTTAAGTTGCGGTTTTTCCTGACCTAACTTCAGCATGGTTTTCACAAAGTTGTTACCTTGAAGTCCGTATACCCACGAAGTGCGCACAATAAAGTATCGAGAAGATAAAGATTGAATCAATACTTCACCGGCACGCTTCGATTTACCATAAATACTTTGAGGATCTGTGTTGTCATACTCGTGGTAAGGTTGTACACCTTGTCCATCAAAAACATAATCTGTACTAATATAGATCACTTTCGCTTGTACAGATTCTGCTGCTACAGCAATATTACGTGTTCCTACAGCATTGACCAGATAAGCTCCATCGATATCAGTTTCAGCTGCATCGACCGCTGTATACGCCGCACAATGAATAATCACTTCGGGTTGAAAAGAAGTGATTACTTGCTGGCATTGCTCTAGATTTGTAATATCTAATGTCTGACGATCGCAGCCTAATACTTCATGACCTTTCGCTTGGATGACTTTGACTGTATCTACTCCAAGCTGGCCGGAAGCACCTGTAACTAATACTTTCATTGATTAGCTCCTAGACGATCTCCATATTGCTGTTGGTAATATTCTTGGTAAGCCCCAGAAGCAATACGAGTCCACCAGTCTTTGTTATCCAAGTACCATTGAATCGTTTCTTTAATTCCTGTTTCAAAATTATACTTAGGCTTCCATCCAAGTTCATTCATGATTTTCGTAGGGTCAATACCATAACGACGATCATGACCTAAACGATCTTCTACATATTTGATCAAAGATTCTGGCTTACCTAGCTGTTCCAAAATTGTTTTAACGATATGGATATTGGTACGTTCATTGTTACCACCAATATTATAAACTTCACCGTTTTTACCTTCATGAATAACTAGATCGATCGCACTACAATGGTCTTCTACATACAACCAATCACGGATATTGAGTCCATCACCATATACAGGTAAAGCTTCATCAGCTAAAGAACGAGAAATAATCAACGGGATTAATTTCTCTGGAAATTGGAACGGCCCATAATTATTAGAACAACGTGTAATATTAACAGGCAAACCAAAAGTCTCATGGTAAGCACGTACTAACAAATCTCCGCCTGCTTTACTAGCAGAATACGGGCTATTTGGTGTAATCGGAGTCTCTTCGGTAAACAGCCCTGTTTCGCCTAAAGAACCGTATACTTCATCTGTAGATACTTGTACAAATTTTGTAATGTTATACTTTTTAGCAACATCCAGAAGTACTTGAGTACCAACCACGTTTGTTTTCACAAAAATCTCTGGCTCCAAAATACTACGGTCTACATGCGATTCTGCTGCAAAGTTAACAATCACATCTACACCATCTGAAACCAAGCGATCCATTGTAGCTGTATCTGCAATGTCTGCTTTTACAAAGGTATGATTAGGATTTCCTTCGATCGCTTTTAAATTTTCTAAATTCCCTGCATACGTAAGAGCATCTACATTGATAATCTGGTACTCGGGATGTTCACGTAACATATATAGAACAAAATTACTGCCAATAAAACCGGCTCCGCCAGTAACAAGCAATTTCATAATTTGCCTCCTGTAAGAATCATATTTAGATTCTAACTATTTTATTTATTATGCTCACCTAGTAACTAGTAAGCAATGGAGTATTAAAAGTTAAGTTCTGCATCTTTTAATAAAGGATGACGTGTATCTTTGTCAGATAATACTGGATTCGATACAGGCCAATCGATATTTAGAGATGGATCATCCCAAGCAATACCGCGATCATGCTCAGGCGAGTAATACTCATCTACTTTATAAATAACTTGAGTATTCGCTGCTAACGTACAGAAGCCATGTGCAAACCCTTGTGGAACTAACAATTGACGTTTATTCGCATCACTTAAAATAAATCCTTGCCATTGTCCAAATGTAGGTGAATCTTTACGAATATCCACAATCACATCATAAATCGAACCAGATATAACACGAATCAATTTAGTTTGTGCTTTAGGATTTAATTGGTAGTGCATTCCTCTCAGTACTCCAGGTTCAGCAGAAAGGGAATGATTATCCTGAATAAAATTATGTTTAATTCGATTTTCGTGCATTAATTTTTCATTATAACTTTCCATAAAAAATCCACGATGGTCGCCATGAACAACAGGTTCGATGAGCTTGGCACCCTTTAATGTTAAAGATGTGACTTTCATGATGATCCTCCTTACAGTTTGAGCTTACCGAACTCTTCGCCAAATACGATTTCTTGTGCTAGTTCATTTGCTTTTGCAAGCGATGCGTGCGTACCCGCGTCTGTCCACCAACCTGTAAGAATATCAAATGTTAGCTCACCACGTTCAATATAAGCATTGTTTACATCTGTAATTTCTAATTCACCACGGTCAGATGGTTTTAACGTTTTAACAATATCAAATACGTTGTTATCAAACATATAAATACCTGTTACAGCGAAATCGCTTTTAGGAGCTTTTGGTTTTTCTTCAATCGAAATAATACGTTCGCCGTCCATTTCAGCTACACCATAACGCTGTGGATCATGAACCTGTTGTAGCAACAATTTAGCACCTTGTTTTTGCTCACGGAAATTTTGTACAAATGGAGCAATATCATCAGCAAATACATTATCGCCTAGAATAACAACCATTTGATCATCCGCTACAAAGTGTTCTGCTAGATCCAAAGCTTGTGCAATACCACCTGCTTCATCCTGCACTTTGTATGTAAATGTAACACCCATATCGCTACCGCTACCTAGTAAGTTAACTACATCACCCATATGGTCTTTACCTGTAACGATTAAGATATCTGTAATATCAGCTTGTTTTAATTTATATACGGAATGAAAAATCATAGGATATTTGCCAACAGGTAAAAGATGTTTATTGGTTACTTTGGTTAATGGATAAAGGCGTGAACCTGTACCACCTGCTAAAATTATGCCTTTCATAAATAAAACCTCCTAAAATATATAATCATTTCAAAACCAGTAAAAATGTTCCTATTATTACTAAAGATAATCCGATTATTTTCCTGGAAGAAAGCTTTTCCCCTAAAAATATCCGAGAGATGAAAAGTGTCCATATATAAGTTATAGAAGTTAATGGATATAATAAAATGTAAGGTATAAACTTCAAAAGAATAATATTGATAACAGCTCCGGTAAAATAAAGAAATCCACCTACAATAAACGGTATCAGGAAATTTTTATTGGTTCCAAATGAGAACGATGAAGCCTTTTTCAAAAAAAATGCTCCCATTGCACCTAAAAGAGTCATTAATAAAAGAAGAATGAAATTAATCATCTCCACCTCCTATTAATACTACTCCTGAAATAATCACTACTATTCCCACTATCTGATATATAGATATATTCTCTTTAAAGTAAAAGACACCAATAATAATTGCAAAAATATAACCAATACTAAGAAACGGCTGCAGTACAGATAAACTTCCAAAACGAAAAGCATAAAGCATTAATATTGCGCCTAATCCATAAAGTATAAAACCAATAATTAATTCTATTGAAATATATCCTTCATTCATTTTCCAAGCAGCTTGTCCTATTGCAGATAATAAAGCTGAAATAAGTATAATTAATATACCTTTTTTATTTTTGTTCAATGAAGAACGCATTATAATGCTCCATTAGAATTTTTGTACTTTTCTGATATTCTATGAAGTTCCAATTCATATTCTTTTCTCCAATTAGATACTACGGTATCTAAAATTAATCCACAAGCAAAACTAAGCATCGAAACTATTATAAGTCCTACTGCAAGCATAGCTGATGGGATTTTTGTAATATATTCTGTTTGTAGAAATTCGACAATTACTGGAATACCAATAGCTAAACCTAGAATTAAAAATAACAATCCCCATAATGAGAAAAAAATTAACGGTTTATAATCTTTAAATAAATTAAATATTGTTTTTATGACTTTAATACCATCAGACACTGTATTTAACTTAGATTCGCTTCCTTCAGGACGATCTCGGTAATCAATTGGTACTTCTTTGATTAAAAAACGCTTATCTAAAGAATGAATACTTAATTCTGTCTCAATTTGAAAACCCGGGCTCATAACCGGAAAAGATTTGACAAAAAAACGATTAAATCCTCTATACCCTGTCATGATATCATTAATTTTACTCTTATAAAGTGAATTAATTAGACCTTTAACTAGATTATTGCCTAAATTATGGAAATTGCGTTTGTTTTCTGAGGCATAAGTTCCATTAGATAAACGATCTCCTATGACCATATCTGCTGTTCCATTCATTAACGGTTCTAATATCGAATGTACAAATTCAGCTGGATACGTATCATCTCCATCCACCATTATATAATAATCAGCATCAATATTCATAAACATTGACCTCACTACATTTCCTTTACCTTGTCTATACTCTTTCCTCACTACTACCCCATGTTCTAAAGCAACCTGGAAAGTATTATCAGAAGAATTATTATCATATACGTAAATTTTAGCATCAGGTAGTTCTTTTTTAAAATCAGTAATAACTTTAGCGATAGTTTGTTGTTCGTTGTAGCAAGGTATCAAAACAGCAATATTCATTTTATACTCCTCATTAAATTATTCTTATTAGCTTAATAATATCTCAACACTAATTGATAACAGGATGCTAATAATATTAGCAAAATAAACACAAATATAATCCATTTTCTATGCTTAATAATAAATGGCACTAATAAATAAAGTGAATAAAAAAACGTAAGCGCTAATGGGATAAAATACCTTCCTTGAACACCACTAATATAATTTGGAGTATCTTGAGTCCAATTTAAATATAACGAAATTTCTATTAATAAGGCACAACTAACAAATGATAAAAGTCCTAGAATTCCCGACCAGAAATCTGAGCGCTCATTTCTTGGTTTACCGATTTCTTTTAAAGATTCATAGAAAGTTGTAAGTACTAAAACACAATAATAAAAAATTGCGAGAGCAAGAGGAAGAGGAGTATCTAACCACCCAAAATCGCCAAAAAATTGTACGTAAAGAGCATCATTTGTGACAAAACTCATAAGAAGCAATTTAGCAAAAGCTAAGGGATGATAGATTGCGTTTTTTAATTGCTCTACAGGATCTAAAGGAAATTCAATATTGCTTATTCTAGTACATAAAAACCAAATTGCTGTAAAAATTATACTTATTAAAATAACTGAAATAGTAAACTTCCAGAAGTGTTTCTTCGTTTTGAACTTTTCCATCGGAATAGTAAGTATTAATAAAGTTAATGGAAAATAGGTGATTTTCGATAGTGCAATAACCATACTCAATATTAATAATAGAATAATATATTTTTTTGTTACTAGTACTGGATCATAGCGTAGCTTCATAATTAAAGCTACAAATAAAAAACAGGTAGCTACCGTTAACGCATCTGGACTTATTGAAACTGCTTGATGAAGCATCATAGGCATTAATGCTAATAAAACAATTAAATACTTCATTTTTGGAGCAATTTTAATTGTATAGTAAATAATTGCAATAAAAGTTAATAAATTAAATAATCTACCTATATAAAATATAGTTAACCATGATGATTGAAAAATTTTCCCGATTTCTATACCTATAACTTGAGGAATATAAGGCAATGGGCTATAGGCACAGGCATTACCATAATCAATAAAACTCTCTGTAGAACTTGGATATGAATCTCCAGATTTTTGTAGTTTATTAATGTCCTGTTTCACTTCATAATGAAACTTTATCTCTTCTGCTCCCAAATTTTGTTGAAATGACTTTATGTTACTCGGTAAATAACTTCCTGCATTGGATACTCCTATATTTTCGCATATCACTTGCTCTTCAGAAACGCCATATGCTCTAAAAAAATGAGATTCTTCATCAGGAGCTTGAAAAGGTGGTAATAAAAACATCCAGCATAGACCAAATAAAAGTGCAATAATTAGAAATCTATTTTCTATTAAACTTAGCTTTTTCATTTGACCTCCTTTTTATTATCTTTAAAATAAGGTTTTATTAAAATATACTTTAAATGCCAAATCTCCTTTTTGTTCTATACCATTCTGTATAAAGTTGCCTTTTGCATAAACATCACTTTTAGATTTATACGCAGTTATGAACTTTCCAGCCATTCCATCCGTAGCTTTTATATATATATAATACTGTTTATTTTTCGAATATTTTATAGGCGGAAACCTAACATCGTAAAATGCATTATCAGCTAAGCTTTCAGCTTTTATAGTAGTTGAGTAAATATCATTCGATTCACCATAGTTTCGAATCCCCAAAGTGATACGCCCTGCATTTACTCTACCATAAGTAGCAAGCTTAATAGAGAAACCACTTAGATTATTAAGGTCAGAATAAAATGATTGACCTACTTCTTTATTGTTTGTAATTTCTCCTATATTTTGGTCACCTTCAACTGAAATAACTTCTGTCATTTTGCCTATATTCCCACCATATACGTAAATAAAAAGAAGCACTAAAATGATAGGAATAATTGAGCGTCTAAACCAATTTCGCTTCATAATTTTCACCATTGTGTTCAGTAGATTTCAGTTGATAGCCGTACAAAGCCAACACTTCCCCTTCAAGATTCTTCCATTCTTTTCGCTGTGCTGTTTTCAAACCATTTTCTATAATTCGTTCTCTTAATGTAGAGTTGTTGCAAACTTCTTTAATCATCTGAAGTGCACTTTCAGGATTGCCTTGTTCATATAACAAACAATTATCTTCATGAACCAGATATTCTATATTCCCTTCATTTGGTGCAACCACTGCTACGCCGCCAGTAGCCATCATCTCAAGAGGTGGATAAGAGAAACTTTCTAAAAGACTAGACTTTAATAAAATATCGCAGCTTGCGTATACTTTTCCTACTTCATCGTGTGGCACTTTGTTTAAGAAATGATCCACTTTATACCATTCTTTAGGTTTACCACTATAAGAAAGATACCAGATTTCAAATTGATCTCGATCTAATTGATTGGTAATTTTAAAACTCTCATCAACATTTTTATAGTAATCATTAGAATTACCTTCAATTAATATTTTAATTTTTCCTTCAAATGATCGTTCTTTATACTGAAACACTGATAAATCTATTCCGTTTTCTACATAACCTGACTTTTTATTATATTTATCCAATAACCACTGTTCACACCATTTAGATATGGTTATATATTTAATATCAGAGAAGAAATTGTAAGTTAGATTCGCCCAAGCACGCATATGATTACCAGGCTCATAAAAATTAGTTTCAAAATTTTGTACTAAATAATACTTTTCTCTGATCTTAGAATACATATTAAGAAATTCAGTCGTTGACCATAGAGTAGCCACGCATTTTCTAAAAAGACCATGAAAAGTGTGACGATGGTAAGAAATCACAACAATTTCTCCATCTTTATTAACAATATTTTTATCGTCTTCACTCATCGAAATAATTGTAACATCCTTGCCTTGATCTCTTAAAATATTACAATGTTTAATAACTACATTCACACCACCACTAATCTGAGTAGACGGAAGAACAAATGTAATATTATCATGCAATTTAGATTCAATAAATTCAAATAATTTATATCCGCTACTTAACGTTGTCCATCCACTTATAACACTAGAATACGCTTGTTTACCCAAAGCTTCACGATATGCCGAATCAGTAATCAACTTATCTAAATAGAATTTCCAATCTTCTATTGAATCACACAATATACCATCTTGTTCATGTGTAACCACTTCTTTAAAAGCACCAATACTGCTAGCTACAGTAGGAATTTTTACAAGAGCAGCTTCTGTCCATTTATTCTCAGATTTAGCTTCGTTAAAAATAGACTGAACTAACGGTGCTAAATTGATATGAATATTTGCTATTAAATCTGGCAAATTTGTCCAATCTGTAAATTTCTCGAAAATAATACGATCTTTATAGTCACTTAATTCTGTAGGAATATCTAAAATACCTACTACTTTAAGATAAACATTACTATGTTTTTCGAACATTTCTTTAACTACATTGATAATCAAATTAAAATCTTCATTATGTGTGATGCTACCGCTAAAGTATCCCATAATAATACGATCATCTACTGCTCCAGTATTTTCGCTAGCTTTTAATTCTTTTTCTTTGAGTGCCTTTAATGACAAGTCTAGCATTTTTTCAGAAGCTACATTCCGATTAACAAATACTTCGTCTACATAATTATTTAATTCTGTAGCCAATGCTCCTGTGGTAGTAATCGCATAATCACACATTCTTAATGTTTTTTGAGTACGATTAACGCCATCCATATACTGATCAAGCTCATCTTTGCTCATAGTATTTAAATAATCAATTTCTTTAACATATTTATGATCAATTACTAAATCGTCAATATCAAAAAATACAGTTTTATTAAAATATTTTGCTTTTGCAATTAATTCTTCAACGACTTCTGTATGCGGACAACGAAAGAAAACAAATGCTCTGTAATAACGAACCATTTCAATATCAAGTTCTTCGTAATATACACTGTCGCAGGAATATCCATTAAAATGAAGCTGTTCAATTTGATGATCTACACGATAACGAGGTGGATGTGGAAGAGAACACCCATTTATAAAAAGAATGTCTTTGAAGTGATATTTAGAGGGTATATGTTTTTTTAGAATTCTTTTTTTTGTATATCCATACGCTTTTCTCATTAGAGCTTTGCTACCTTCATATTTCATCGTCGAGACCGTTTTTTTCATGAGTGTATTAATACCCAACTGTATCACCTTCACATAGTATATTTTTTAGAATTTTCAATTAACATTTTTTGCTTTTCTTTTATATAATTTTTTTTCTTTTCTCCACCGGCTGTAGAAGTAGGAGAAATTCTCCAATGATACAAAATTTTTGGGATATGCCTAACGTTAGCATTATTTTGAATCGCTCGTAGAGCTAAGTCCCAGTCTTGAACACCTTCGTATCCTATTCTGAACCCTTTGATTTGTTTTAATAAAGATGTTCGATACACTGATAAGTGGCAAATATAATTCATATGCATAAGCAACTGGATACCCCAATTTTTTTTGAAAAAGGGCTGTACTCGTTTATTATCTAGCCATTTATCTTCATTGCTAAAAATAAGATCAACATCAGAATGTTCATTAATCACTTTTACCACTTCATATAAAGCAAAATCAGAAAGAATATCATCATTATCAAGTAAAACTATATATTCTCCTGTTGCCATTTCTAGTGCAGTATTACTACACGCTGATATATGTCCATTTTCACTACGATAAGTCACAAGAATTTTAGAATTTTGGGTTTGATATTCATCTAAAATCTTTTTGATATGAGGCATATTGGAACAATCATCTGCAATACAAAGTTGCCAGTTCGTATAATATTGTCTTTCAACAGACTCTATACATTCTTTCAAATAATCTTCCTGTACGTTATATACAGGAAGAATAATAGACATTAGTGGTTTATGACGAAAGTGTTTGCATTCATTCATAACGACATTAATATCATATTTTTCATGATTTCCGATCCATTTCTGGTACCAATTTTTACCACGCCATAATCGGAAAGGATGAAATTTAATTTGAAATCGAATCATATATTTAATAAAAGTATAGTACAGTAAAGAGAACATAAGCTTCTATCTCCTTCCTTACGTGTACTTAGAATAATAAAAATCACACAATTCTTCGATATTTCCTTCTTTAATCAATTGACCTTTTTCTAAAATAATACCTCTGTTACAAAGACTTCTTATCTGATCAATAGAGTGAGAAACAAGTAATACACTTGTACCTTCTTTGACCATTTCGTTGATTTTTGCTTCACATTTCTGTTGAAACTTAAAATCTCCTACACCTAGAATCTCATCTACGATTAGAATATCCGGTCTAGTTGAAGTAGCAATTGCAAACCCTAATCGAGCATACATACCTGATGAGAAGTTCTTTACAGGAACATCAATAAATTCTGCTAATTCAGAAAAATCAACAATTTCATCAAACTTAGCATTCATTTCTTTTTTGGAGTAGCCTAAAATAGCTCCATTCAAATAAATATTTTCTCTTGCTGTTAACTCTGTGTCAAAGCCTGCACCCAATTCAATTAAAGGGGCCATGCGACCTGAAATATGCATAGTACCATTTGTTGGCTTTAAGACGCCTGCTATTGTTTTGAGAAGCGTGCTTTTCCCTGCTCCGTTAAGTCCTAGCACTCCAAATAATTCACCTTGTCTCACGTTAAATGTTACATCTTTTAATGCCCAAAATTTAGTATACGATATTTGATTTTTTAAGCGTTTAATCAAAAATTCTTTCAATCCACTTATTTTTTCAGTAGTCATATTAAAACACATCGAAACATTTTGAACATCGATAATCACATTACTATTCTCCATCATCAAACTCCTTAAATATAAAGGATAAATTTATCCTGACGTTGTTTGAAAAGATAAACTCCTATTAATAAAGTTACCAGAGCGTAACTTGCACATTGAATATTTAATTCTAACGGAGGAATATGTCCATACAATAAAGATTCTCTAAAATGAGTCAAAAAATAAAACATTGGATTTCCAAGAAGAAGTGGCATATATTTATCTGGCATAATACTTACTGGATAAATGATTGGTGTAGCATACATCCATGCAGTAATGAAAACACCATAAATATGTTCAACATCTCTAAAGAACACAACAATACTACATAAAATAAGACCTACACCTACACTAAATACAAATACATAAAAAATTGATAAAAAACTAAAAATAAAAGTATATTTAAGATCTACTCCTGTAATAAAACATACAATTAAAACTGCAATTAATGAGAACAACATATTTACTAATGAATACAAAACTTTGGATAATGGAAATATATATTTAGGGATATATACTTTTTTTATAATCTGCCCAGATGAATAAATAGAACTCATTGCTAAAGATGTGGAATCTGAGAAAAAGGAAAATAATACTTGTCCACTAATCACATAAGCTGCAAAATTCTCAACATTAAATTTGAAAAGTTCCTGAAATACTAACGTAATAATAATCATCGTTAATAGCGGATTAAGAACACTCCAAACAATACCCAGTACAGACCGCTTATATTTAATTTTTATATCTTTTGCCACAAGCAACTTCAATAAATCTTTATATTTATAGAAGTTCAAAAAATAACGTTTTAAATCATACATTCGTGTATCGCCACCTAGCTAACTTAATTTTCGAATAAAAAAATTATTTCTACTCATAAATTTCTATACTAAAATAATAAATTAATTGTATCTAACAAAAAAAGACACTAACTTGTCCAGTATACGTTAAAAGTTATAGAGCGTCCACTTATGGAAAAATTAAGATTTTAAAAGGAATATATGCATAATTCAATTACATTTTATTCTTTTTTCTTTTTAATGCTGTACTAATCATTCTCAATGGTTTTGTTATCCGCCAAGATGTAGAGTTAAGAAGGATACTATTTTCAATACGTATATTTTGATTCACAGCTAAAGCATTATCCCGTTCTTTTTTAGTGAATTCTAAATGCTCTTTAAGCTGCTCATGATCTTGTAGTATAGATTGCAAGCTTTCAATTTCAGATTGAAGACCTTCAATCCTAGTATTCAATTTTTGAAAAATAGATTCTGAATTTAAAATTTCTATATGACCTTTAAGCGATAACTTTTTTAAAGTGTCTCCTGTAATATTTATCAAAAACTCAGGATCCATGACTTGAAATTCTGTAAAGCTCTCTCTATGACCAAAAGAATTTAAGGATATCATTTGAATATTTGGTGGATACTTTAGAATATTAATATTAATCATTTCCCCTTCTAAAGGGATCCATTTTAAACTCTTAATAGTTCCTAATTTATCTAGAGCTTCAAATGTAACACTAAACTCTCTACCTTCAATATATAATTCCGCTGAGAGTGCCGATTCTGAGTTAAAACCTTCTCCTGTATCTATCAGCAATTTACTCATCAATTTTCTTTTGGCTAAAGGCATAATACTGTTTATTTTTTCAAGGTTAATTAACTGTTTATCTGAACATACTGCAATTAAATATTTTCCAGTATTCAAAGTATCATATAGATCGTCCAATCTATAATAAGTATCTTGATTTTTTTCTGTATGACATGATGCTAGATGACTAAATGTTTTGAATCCTTGCCGAAACATATGGGTGTACTTGAAGTCACTCTCCAAAAAATTCTGAAATTCATGATCATAAAATTCTTTGATATGAAACTTATTTGTAAAACCCACTACATCCGAATATAATCTTTTATCAGGTGTAGACATAATTAATATACCATCATGTTTGAGAACTCTTTTTATTTCACTCAAGAATTTTTTTTGGGCTTGTTCATCTACATGTTCAATGGTCTCAAAGCTGACAACTACATCAACACTATGATCAGAAATGGGTAAGCTTTTTATATCAGAAACTTTAAATTCGATATTGGTAGAGTGATATGCTTCATTTGCCCACTGAATTGAGTCTTCAGATATGTCAATTCCCCATACAAATTCAGCACGCTGTGATATCAAATTAGTACCATATCCTTCACCACAAGCAGCATCCAAAACTTTTTTGTTTTTTACCAAATCAAGAATAGCATGATATCTTTGTCTATGCTCGACTTCAATTTCACCAAAAACTTTGTTAGGGACATACCTTTCGCCTGTAAAGTCCATTTGGTCCTCCTTATTTAGCTAACATAAAATGAATCATTATATCAGAAAATAGTTATATTAATAATTGATAATAGTTCCTGTAATTAAAATATGCTAAAATAACTTAGAATTCTAACTTAAAAGGAGTTTAAAACATTGGCTAATCCAGTATACGGCAAACAGTTTAAAGCGTCCACCGAGGACGAAAAACGTGGAAGTATGTTTTGGGTCCTTAATATTTGTATGATTTTATTTTTATTATGGGCCCCGTTTCAAATTGCATTATTTAATGGTCTAGGTATCAGTTTTGAAAAGCCTCTTTTTTGGGCAATTATGTTGGTATGTATCCTAATGATTTTAGGACTCATTCAATTCAACAAAAAAGTACAATTGGATGATCAACGGGATATGGTTTCATTATTAATCATTTTACTCCCTATCTCGTATATGATCTCTATGTTTTCGGCTGCCTCTTGGCATTATGCCGTAAATATGGTGTTAATTCAATGGATGTACGCATTTATTTTCGTAATTGGTATCTATCTGTTACGTGATCGTGTCTCGAATAAGATTATTCAGATTACGTTAATGGGTTCCGCTTATCTGATTGTATTCTTCGGATACATCAGTTGGTTCGGTCAAGGTTATCTAGCTGGACATTTAGTATGGTGGTTCTCTAATGGAGTAGGTAACGGCGTCTACATTGATGCAGTGATGCAAGATTCCAACGGTTGGCGTTTAACTTCTGTATTCCAGTATGCAAATACATATGCAGCTTTCCTTATGGCTATTATGTTTGCAGGTCTATTTAATGCCAGTCGTCTCAAAACATGGTATGACCAATTGATTCATGGATTTATGTTGGTTCCTGTTATTCTAGCTTTAATTCTTACTCTTTCTCGCGGTGGTTTGGTTGTTTTACCATTTGTATTATTAATTTTGCTTCTATTACTTCGTCCTGCACAACAGATTTTATGGTTTATTAATCTGGTAATCGCAGGTATTGCAACAGCTGTTATCTTGAATCCAGTAACCGATATTGGACTACAAGTGATTGCTAAGTATGATGGTGCTGTCGCTGCAAAAGGTTGGGCTTATCTATTAATCGCTTCCTTAATTGCAGGAGTACTGATTATGCTCGTTGGACGTTATATTGCACCTAAGCTTGAACATGGTGTAGAAGGATGGACAGCACGTCGTGGTGCTAGCCTTTGGATTCCGATCGGTTCTGCTTTACTCGGTATACTTATGCTTGTGTTATTGATTGCAACTAATCTACGTAATCTGTTACCAGCTAATATTCGTGTACGTTTTGAAAATATTAACTTCCAACAAAGTAGTGTATTGGAACGTTTTACTTTTTATCGTGATGCGATGAAATTGTTACGTGACTATCCGCTGTTCGGTGCAGGTGGTGGAGCTTGGGGTGCTTCTTACGAAGCTTACCAGAATAACCCGTATGTCAGCCGTCAGGCACATAACTTCTTTGTTCAATATTTAGTTGAAGTTGGCGTAATTGGTTTTATTATCTTTATTTTGTTTGTTGGTTTTATTTTCTATAAATATATTCGTGGTTATTACAAAGCTAATCGTGAAGGTAAAGAATCTCACTTTATTTACTTTATTATCGTTGTATCGATCTTGATGCATAGTTTGCTGGATTTCAACTTAAGTTATGCTTATATGAGTATTCTAGTCTTTCTAGGTCTAGGTGGTATGGCTTCTGCGATGGATTTAACGCCGCTCAAGCGATTGAAAGCTCCTGCTGGAACGATAAGAGGTATTTACGTTTCTTTAATCGGTGTTGTTGCGATTATTGTTGCTTTCACTTCACTTCGTTTCTCTGTCGCTTCTCAAGATGTGATGGATTCTCAGAAAGCATCTCAAGTAGCAAGCCCGAGTTATGAAGGTATTCGTGCTCCACTAGATAAAGCATTGGCTATACGTAGCACATTCCCTGATGCTGTTGTATTTATGGGTTCCTTATTAACTCAAGTATTCCAACAGACTAAAGATGAACAATATTATAACGAAGATATTGCGCTTCTTACTAAAACACAAGAAAAAGAACCATTTAATAAAAATATTGTGAAACAGTTAGTAACGGCTTACCAATTGGGTGGTAAATCAGATGTAGCCTTTGATCTCCTTGTAAACAGTATTCCAAAATACAAATGGGATATTGAATGGTATGAAGGTGTAATCACTCAAGCCTATGCCCTCGGTAACCAGGCATATGAGAAAAAAGATAAAGCATCTGAAGAGAAATATTTTAATGCCGGTCTAAATGCTTATAAAGAAGTACAAGACGGTGTAGAATATCTCAAAACATTGCCTACTGGTCAGTTACAAGGTCGTGCTTTTGCTGTCACACCAAAAATTGCTCTAAATATTGGTAAAATTCAATTAATGCAAGGTAATACAGCTGATGCGGCAGCAACATTTAAATTAGGTCTAGCTGATGATCTAAATGATGAAACCAATCGTGAAGTTGCTCGCTATTATCTAGCTGCTTTGAAAAAAGAAAACCAAAGTGATCAAGCCATCTATGATAAGTTAATTAAAATAGATGCAAAAGAAAAAGAACAGATTGATGCCATTGTAAATACAAAATATAATTAATAATTTATAATTATTGGTTATATTTTCATTGAAAACCTCTGTATCATTATCCTTACTCTTATATCATTAAGGAGAAATTTGATGATAAATAAAGCAAATTCCAGAGCCATTTGTATTTTGGGTATGCACAGGAGTGGGACTTCTGCAATCGCGAGATCCATCAATTTGTTAGGAGTTTATTTAGGAGAGTCAGAAAATCTACTCTCTGCGCAGGAAGATAATCCACATGGATTCTGGGAACACTTAAATATAATCGATATACAAAATCGTATATTATGGGAATTAGGAGTATCTTGGGATACTCCTGTTCCACTTGAAGAACTATGGTGGAAAAAACCCGAAATGATCCCTTTTCGAAATGAAATCAAACAATTTATAAATCAGCAAATGATTTCTCAAAATTTATGGGCTTGGAAAGATCCTAGAACATGTTTACTTCTTCCATTATGGTTAGATATATTGCAAGAATTAGATGTTGAAGTTAACTTTGTTATTTCTATTCGTAATCCTTTAGATATTGCAAATTCTTTATTAAAAAGAAATAACATCCCTATACAAAAATCCCTAGGAATATGGATGAATTACATGATTTCTGTTGCAAGATGGACTGCAGACAGTAAATGTATTTTAGTTTCTTATGACGAATTTTTGGACGACTGGCATCACCAGTTATTTAATTTGTCGCAACAATTGAACTTACCTTGGCCAGAAAATGAATTAGAACTTAAAGAAAAAATGCAAAAATTTATAAATCCTCAATTTCGTCATAGCTACTCCAGTAGTGATCAATTAAAAGAAACAATAAGTTTAAAACCTTTTTTTAATCTTTACGATATTTATTTAAAAAAAATAAATTTTCAGCTTGATTATACTCTGCCACAAATAGAGGAAATCGCGTCAGAATATAAAACTTATGCAGCTCTATTTGATATTGCTAATCTAACCAAAATAGAGCTACGGCAAAGAGTTGAGTTGATTGATACTCGGCATAACATTCAACACTATTTGGAAGAATTACAAGAAGTACAAACTCAACTAAAATCACAACAGAATGAGCAAAAAAAAATCAATACATTTTTGAATAATTCATTAATTTCGGGTAAAGATATTGAAGAGAAGATATTGAATTTAGAAAATATGATTTCAGCTTTGAGAGAAGATCAACACAATTTGCAACAAATCTTACAATCTAGAGGTTGGAACTATCTAAAAAAATATTATATTTATAGAGATTTATTATTTTCTAAATTAAAAAAGATAACAAAAAAACACTCTTCTAAATGAACAGTGTTTTTTTGTTATTTTCTTCTGATAAAATAGTGCGCAAATAACTTAATGTTTCTTCACGTAACTCAGGATGCTTCAAAGCATAGTGAATGGTTGTCTGTACGAATCCACTTTTCTCACCAACATCATGACGTAAACCTTCAAATTGATATGCCAGAATTTTTTCTTTTAATGCTAATTGTGATATTGCATCTGTAAGTTGAATTTCTCCACCTACACCAACTTGCTGATTTCCTAAGATGTTAAATATCTCCGGTGTTAAAATATATCTGCCCATAATGGCTAAATTAGAAGGAGCATCTTCTCTTGCAGGTTTTTCTACTAGACCATTCGCTTGATACAATCGATCTGATATAGCTAAAGAGTCGACAATACCGTAACGTGACACAGCATTCCAATCGACTTCTTTCACACCTACAATAGATGATTCATACTCTTCATATACATCCATCATTTGCTTCAGACAAGGAATATCGGATTCGACAATATCATCACCTAAAAGAACAGCAAACGGTTCGTTACCGATAAACTTACGAGCACACCAGATCGCATGTCCTAGCCCTTTCGGTTCTTTCTGACGAATATAATGAATATCTGCCATTTCAGAAGGTTTACGTACAGCATCAAGTAAATCCCATTTCTCTTTTTCAGCTAGATTGTGTTCCAGTTCAAATGAGGAATCAAAATGATCTTCAATGGCACGCTTACCTTTACCTGTAACGATAATAATATCTTCAATTCCAGAAGCTACCGCTTCTTCGATAATATATTGAATCGTTGGTTTGTCTACAATGGGTAACATTTCTTTCGGCATAGCTTTGGTGGCAGGCAAGAAACGGGTTCCTAGTCCTGCTGCTGGAATAATTGCTTTGCGGATTTTCAATTTCATTCTCCTCTATATCTAATCATAGATATAATATACTTCATTCTTCATAGAGAAACCAGCTTAGAAACTAAAAAAGAGGCTTTCTCTAATAACGAGAAAGCCTCTTTTAGTTTATTTATTTTCTTCTTTTGCCATAATTTCATGCAAATATTCTAGCGTCGATTCACGCAATTCAGGATGTTGCAATGCGTAGTGAATCGTAGTTTGTACAAATCCGCTCTTCTCACCCACATCATGACGTAAGCCTTCGAATTGGTAAGCAAAGATATCTTGTTTTTCGCCTAATTTTGAAATAGCATCGGTTAATTGAATTTCGCCACCTGCGCCAGCATCTTGATTACCTAAAATATCGAAGATTTCAGGAGTCAAAATGTAACGACCCATGATCGCCAAGTTTGAAGGTGCTTCTTCGCGTGGTGGTTTCTCTACTAGACCTTTGGTTTTGTATAAACGATCCGATTCTGTCGTAGGATCAGCATCGACCAATCCATAACGAGATACATGCTCCCATGGTACTTCTTTCACACCGACTACAGAAGACTCATGCTTCTCATACACATCCATCATCTGCTTCAGACAAGGAACATCGGATTCCACAATATCATCGCCTAGAAGCACAGCAAATGGCTCATCTCCGATAAATTTACGAGCACACCAGATCGCATGCCCTAGTCCTTTCGGTTCTTTCTGACGAATGTAATGAATATCTGCCATTTCAGAAGATTCACGTACAGCATCTAGAAGTTTCCATTTTTCTTTTTCTTCTAGATTTTGTTCCAATTCAAATGAGTAATCAAAGTGATCTTCGATCGCGCGTTTGCCTTTACCTGTAACGATAATAATATCTTCGATTCCGGAAGCTACCGCTTCTTCGATAATATATTGAATCGTTGGTTTATCTACAATCGGTAACATTTCTTTTGGCATTGCTTTGGTTGCAGGCAAGAAACGTGTTCCTAGTCCTGCTGCTGGGATAATGGCTTTACGAATTTTCATGGTTCAAACTCCTTTTTCTATGCTTGATTGCATCTATAGATTATATATTATACTTCTTGTTTGTTTTGTGTAACTAATCGTTTGAGCAATAAGCGCATATCTTTTACCGATTTCAAACGGTAATTAGCATGCGTATTGCCTGTTCCGATTTTGACGGAATATGAATCTTTTGGAAGCGCTGAGAACAAATCTTCATCTGTTGTATCATCGCCTACACCCAAAATAAAGTCATATTCTTGATCACGAAGCAACAAATGCGCTCCATGTCCTTTGTTAATACGGTTATCTTTCACTTCTAGCACTTTATTACCTTCTAGTACACCGATACTCATCGAATTGGTTATCGACAACAACGCTTCTTTAAGTTCGTCACGTTTGAGTCCGATCATATCAGGTTCGCACTGTCTGTAATGCCATGCTAACGAGTATTCTTTTTCTTCAATTAACGATCCTGGCGTACGATCTGTATATTTCTCTAAAATATGACGAATCGTATCTTTCCAATCGTTATCCACATTGACAGTCATCATCCACTCTTCGTCTGCTCCTGGCTTACGGAACCACAGACCATGAGAAGCGATAATATGAAGATCCAGATCACCTAGCCATTTTTCCATTACAAAGCGATCTCTTCCTGTAATAATAACGACTGTATTACGAGGGTCTTTGCACAGATCAGCAAGCAATTGCTTCAGCTCTTCGTCTGGCTTCGCTTGTTCTGGTGTAGGCTTAAATCCTACCAATGTACCGTCATAATCTAAGAACAGTAATCGTTTTTCTGAATCGCTATACACTTTTTCCATATCTGAATATCCAGATTTGAGATTCAGAAGTGGACGAGTAGGCGTCTGCTCTTCAGTTGTATTTTTAAGAGCTACCAGGAATTCATCTGCCCAGAATTTCACATTATAACGGGAAAGACGAACATGTAGCATCTTATTACGTTCAATTTTTTCATGATCCGGCATATCAAGTGCTGTTTTGATACCTGCTGCAATTTCACCGTAATCGTTCGGATTCACGATAACCCCTTCGCCCAACTCACTCGCTGCTCCTGCTGTTTCACTCAGAACAATCATACCTTTGTAATCAGTACGAGAAGCGATATATTCTTTGGCTACAAGGTTCATACCATCGCGTAGTGGAGTTACTAAGAGCACATCACTATTGCGGTAGAAAGCGATAAGATCGTCTTGCGTAAATGTACGGAAAAAGAACCAGACTGGCATCCAGCTTAATGTACCGAATTTACCATTCACTTCACTGACGAGCTCTTCGATTTCACGTTTTAGCGAATCATATGCTTCTACACCAACACGAGAAGGTGCTACAATCAAGTTTAAGCGTACTTTCTCATGGTATTCAGGGTATTGCGCCAGAAACTGCTTAAACGCTTTAATACGATCTGGAATCCCTTTGGTGTAATCTAAGCGATCGACCGAGATAATATTTTGTACACTTTTTGTACTTTCAATAAATTCTTGTGCTTCTGAAGACAAGTTCTGAGATTGATTCGGTGCTGCAAAGTAGTCGTAATCAATACCCATCGGGAAAGCATCCACTTGCACAGTATGTGTTTCTCCGTTGATTTTGTATAAGTTATGTTCTTTACCTAAAATACGACGTACACTACTTAAAAAGTGGCGTACATAATCATAAGTATGGAATCCAATCAGATTAGCTCCCAATAATCCTTGCAAGATCTCTTCACGCCAGATTAACAGGCGATAGATTTCGAATGAAGGGAATGGAATATGCAGAAAAAACCCAATCCGAGTATCGGGATATTTTTCTCTGATCATCTGTGGAAGTAACATTAATTGATAATCATGAATCCAGATCGTATCATTTGGTTCGATCACAGGCTCTAACGCATCAAAAAACTTCTGATTGACGTTTTTGTAAGCATCCCATGTCTCTGTATTGTACTCTGCTTTGTCATTAAAATAATGGAACAAAGGCCAGATCGTTTCATTACAGAATCCATGGTAATATTGCTCAATCTCTTGTTCCGACAAAAAGATCGGTAAACAGTTATATGATTCTTGCAATTCACTATTGATCGTTTGTGTTTCTTCTTCGTTAAGATCGTCTTGTGCTACTCCAGGCCATCCTGCCCATAGACTATCGGATTGTTCGTGGTAGCTTTTCAGACCGGTAGCCAGTCCACCTATACTTTTACTATATTCAATCTCTGTTTCACCTTTTTTTACAGTTACAGGTAAACGGTTGGATACAAAAATAATTTTACTCATTGAATCCCCTCTCCTAAACAATAATTGAATAATTATGTGATTGGCTTGCTTTTCATTATGTGTAAATCACCTGAATTTATCAGGCCATTTCTTTCATTTGACTTCACCGACAGTAAAGTCATTGCTTATGCAAATTACCCTTAAATTATATGTACGACTCAACATGGCTGATCACAAATCATTATGAGAACCTTTTCATCCGCTATATATCTGGAAAAATAATGATTGCAAAATCAGCAAAATTATCAGTCTATTTGTAGGTGAACGATCGTCCACTGGGACATAAAAAAAGAGAATGCTTAGCGCATTCTCTTTGTCTTATATCTATATACATTTCTGATTATTTGACCAATTGTCCGCGGGTTACACCTAGCTGATTAGTAGCTTTCAAAGTACGCCACACTTGAGTACCGTTGATCTCACCACGTAATGCTTTGGTATACAATTCGATCACTTCTGTGACTTGCTCTGGTGTTTCTTCAAGGAACTCAATACGGTAACTAGGCACTCCCAATTGTAGGAAATCACTTAAGTATTCAGCACCGGATTGTTCAATCGCATTATAAACAGTATTACGACATCCTTCATCTACACGTACCGGATGAGACATACCAATCCGGTCTTGCAACGAAACACGTTTTTCTTCACAAGGACGACCACAGTTCGTATAGTCTGTGCCTTCACTAAGGAAAGTACAATATACACAATGCTCGGTATGGAACATTGGCATATGCTGATGAATAACGACTTCTAATTGAGAAGTCTGTGTACGACTGAGCAAATCAACCATTTGTTGAATATTGAGATCGTATGAAGGTGTGATACGGTCAACACCTGCTTCTAAAAATAGATCTACTGTTTTGTGATTTGCTACATTCAAAGAGAAATCCCCGATTAATTCTGGATGATTTTCTTCTGGATGTGTCTGACGACGACTCAAGTAATAATACAATGCTCCTGTATTACGTACCAGTACTGCATCCGGTTGGAGACGTAGAATATTGGCATGGTAACCATTTTCACCAGGCATATGAATACGTGGTGTCGCTAAAGCGATTTTTTTACCGGCTACACGTACAGCGGCAACAGCAGCAGGAAATTGCTTAATAAATTCAAAGTCAGCATAGATCATTTCGATTCCAGCTTGTAGTGCTGCTTCTACTTGCTCTACGCTACGGCACAATGCTGTCAATGTTGCTGCTGTACCTTGAACAGGCGCAGAGGCTGCCACAGAATCACCGTATACTTCGATATCACGTTGAATATACACAGGTGGCTTCGGACGCTCTCCAGCAAGCTGTTCTACTGCTTGACGACGAATATTGTTAAGCTCACGCATCGGGATAATAATATCACCATGCAATTGAACTTCTAATTGATCCAATTGGAAAACAGTTCCTCCCAGACGACCAAATTGTTCTTCCAATAATTCAGAAGTCATCGGACGTTTAGCAGCAATCTCTAGTTCCATTTCAGAATCGACACGTACAGTAACTCCTTTTTGTACATCTGTCCACCATGTCACTAAAGGCTGTCCTACATGCCCTACAGCTTTGACATGAACAGGGAATACACGATAAGGCTTCTCGGTATCAAAGCTTTGTCTCATTCGTTTGTCGAGCGCAGGATCATTGGTTTTCCATACTTTATCACCGACATGTACACGATGTAGATTCACATCGTTACGACCTGGAACAATATCAACCATCCATGTCTCATCAGCTTCGCCTTCGATCTTCACGCCTTTACGACGTAGATCATAGACACGTCCGCCTTGCTCTTTTTGCGTAGGATCTCCAGCATCAAATACAATCCCGTCTCCACGTTTAAGCGGAGCTTCTAAGCGGCAGACTACGCCATCGCGTAATACTTGCTCGACGCGGCCCATATAGACACCACGGCTTTTTGGAAATGTACCGTCAACCAATTTTTTGTTATTCGTTCCATCTAAGAAACCATGCGTAAATCCACGAGAAAAGCTTTGTTCCAATTCACGAATATCTTCGCGTGTAATCGAATCACGATCTCCTTCAAAATAACGATCGATCGCTTTACGGTATTTGCTCACAACGTTGGCTACATATTCAGGCGTTTTGAGACGACCTTCAATTTTGAAAGAAGTCACTCCTGCTTCGATTAATTCAGGCATAATATCGATAGCCGCCAAATCTTTAGGAGAAAGCAAATACGTCACGTCTCCCATAATCTTCTGCGTTCCATCCACCATTAGATCATATGGCAAACGACAAGCTTGCGCACATTCTCCGCGGTTGGCAGAACGTCCGCCCCACATTTCAGAAGTTAGACATTGACCGGAATACGATACACATAGTGCGCCATGAACAAATACTTCCATTGGCAAACGTGCTTGCTCACCGATTTTTTTGATTTGTTTAAGGTTATTTTCACGTCCAAGTACTACACGCTCAATATCAAATGGCTTCGTAAATTCAACTGCTTCTGGTGATGTAATTGTCATCTGTGTCGAACCATGAATCGGGAAGTCTGGTGAAATCTCACGAATCATTTTAACCAATCCCAAATCCTGTACGATTACAGCATCTACACCTGCCACAACACAAGCATCGATCAATTCACGAGCATCGTATAATTCATTTTCAAATACCAGTATATTAAAGGTTAAAAACCCTTTGACTCCGTAGCTATGCAAAAACGACATAATCTCAGGCAATTCATCCATACGGAAATTATTCGCACGTGCTCGTGCATTGAACTTCTCCACGCCAAAAAAGACTGCGTCTGCCCCATTGGCTACCGCCGCCCGCATGCAGTCCCAGTCACCCGCAGGTGCTAAAAGCTCCACGTCTTCTCTTCGTAACCCTGTATCACTCATGTAAAGTTTATATCCTCCTAGATTGCCGTAACATTGGCAACACGTTTTAATATTGATCATGCGATCATGTATATCAACAGATACGATGATTTAAATTTATTCTAATTCCAGTGTAACAGACCGAAGAGCGTCTATCTACCTTATTGCTTGAATTTCCAATGAAAATCATGATCTTTTTTCATCTTTATTCATAAGAAAAAGCTACCGGTAAAGGTAGCTCTGTTCTTATGGACCGATTTAATTAGCTGTTAAATGAAAAGAAGCTAATGCCTTAGCTAACTCTGCTTGATGAACAGGTGTATTATTGGCGTTATTGACTTCATCACTTAAAATATAAGTGATTTTGCCTTGAGTGAATAACGTATACGTTCCTGTATAAGGATGAGTCGCATCTGGATAATTGGCTGTAAATGTATAAGCCGGTACACCTGCAAATGTAGTCGGTGTGCCTTCAGATAATTCTACGCCATATACATTGTTATCTCCTGAACCTTCAAATGTAGCTTTCCATTGGGTTACTGCTTTTTCCAAAGAACTTGTTGTTTTGGTTGAAATATTGAATGATCCACCTGTATGAGAAAAATACACGTAAGACGATTCATAATCATTATCAGTACTTGTCCAATGACGAGGGACTTGTACACTGTAATGATTAAGTTTGGATGTGTGCGTGGTTACTTTGCTACGATCTTGCGAATAGTAGTCAATCGGTAACGATCCAAAGTTTTCTTCCAATGTAGGGAAATCAAGTTCCAAGGAATCTGTGATCACTTTGAAATCTGCATCTTTCGAAGCTTTATCCGATGGAGTGCTATATTCTACATAATAACGATATCCATTTTTTTGGAATAATACTTCATATTCAGTCGTCCAAGCATCTCCAAAGTTGTATTCTAATTTGTTGACAGTTGCTGTTTGTCCTGCAATTTCTTTTTGCTCGCTACCCAGATCATGATAAGCATCGCTGTTAAAATTGTCGGCAAACCAGCCTTGAATCTTCTGTAACCAATCGGCTAATGTGCTTCCTGACGGTGCGCTATAGACATTAACAGACACATACGAACCATCTTTGGCAGAAGCATCGGTTGTATCTTCACTAGCTGTGAAATCAGATGGAAGTTCCATATAGACGCCATACTCACTAGCTTCTAATGTATTTTCTGAACCTGCGCTGTCTGCTTCACTGGCTAGATCTTCGATTGCTTTATCTCCACTATTGAAAGAAGTTTGGAACGAATTCAGTAAAGAAGTAACCTTTTTATCAGCAAAATCTTTATAACTGGAAGCTTCCGAATTAGCATAGAAAACATAATACGTATGTCCATTACCTGTATAAATACGTGTTTCTGACAAAATGCCATCTGAATTTTTGGAAATGATATAAGCATAATTGCCTTTACTGCTGGAAACGGCTTTTTGATCAACTACCATTTCGCCAGCATCTTGCGCATACAATACCAAATCGTCTAACAAATCCTGCGGATCACTTTCATTCGCTTCATCTGCGGAAGCAATTTCTGGATCGACAGAAATTTGTAAATAATAGTTACCTTCACTATCCATAAATGTGGCACTCTCACTACTTTGAGAACCCAGATACATCAAATCACTCGGATAATTGATCGACCATTGATATTTACTATTTCCGACTTTCGTTTTACCAGCATGACTAGATTTATCTTTACTCGAATCCGTTGTTGCTGGTGCGGCTGTAATAATCATTTGACCGGATACTACTTTGAACTTCGCACCGATACTTTTAGCTACAGAACGAACAGGAACCATCAAGATACCTGATTTCATCACAGGAGCTGCATCAAGTGTGAATGTAGAACCGTTTAAATATGCTTTTTTGCTACCAATTGTCATCGAAAGTGTACGCTTGCCGTATATCAACTTGATCGAATCATTTTCTTGCAACTTCACCTGTGCTTTGAATGCACGTGTAAATAGCCCTAATTGCACCATCGTGATTCCATTACTTTCGTAAGGTTTGACGATACTTTGCTTTTGACCATTGATCGTTGCAGATGTACTGCCTTTTTTGATCTTCAATTCCAATAGTGCTGCTGCCGATGCTGTTCCTGTTGTTGCATATACGGTTGTCAACACAAGCATAATAGCCAGTAGACTTGAAGCGGTAATCCGCAACCACTTACTCATTCAAGCTCCTCATTTCTGTATACAAGCTTGTTGGAAATTCCAACAGCGATTTGTGTTGTATCTGTTATCGGAATGCTCCTCATACGATAGGCCTATAGCCGATTATTCTTTACTTAATTTAATTTGACGATTAATGATATCGCCATTGGATTGCATGACCAGTTTGACCGTTTGCCCTGGTACATACGATTTGAGAATTTCGTTAAGGTCAACCACAGTGTGTACTTTTTTGCCATTTACACTGTATAGAATATCGCCTTTTTTAATGCCTGCTTTGGTTGCAATCTTAGAATTCACTTTTCCTACTGTCAACGCATCATCAGTAGGCATACCGCTAAGTGCATCTTCACTTTCTTCAAAATCCAACCCTAAGGAAGCACGATGAACTTCTCCATATTTAAATAATTGTCCAATAATGTATTGAACGGTATCTGCTGGAATCGTAAATCCAAGATTATCTACGCCCAGTGCTTCATATTTCATCGTATTAATCCCGATCACTTTGCCATCCATATTGACCAATGGACCACCACTGTTACCAGGGTTGATCGCTGCATCGGTTTGAAGCAATTTGTACGAAGCATCAACAGCACGATTCACACCGCTAATAATGCCAGATGTTGCTGAATTACGTAGGGATAGTGATAACGGTGTACCAATAGCCACTACTTGTTCACCGACTACCGGTTGCTCTTTACTGGACACAAATGATGCTACTTTCAGGGAAGTGGCATTGATTTTGATAATAGCTAGATCACTGACGGTATCGCTGTAAATTTCTTTCACCAGATACGTTTTACTGTTTCCTTTGGCTTCCGATGTGATCACTTTAGCTCCAGGTTCCATACTGTCAATCACATGGGCATTCGTTACAATCCAACCGTCTGATGAAATAATAACACCAGAACCGAAAGCAATGCCTGTTCCGCCCGGCTCTTCGCTTTCAGAACCACCTTCCGAAGCGATAGCTTCAGCTGTAGGGGTACCTACAATACCTACTACAGAAGGAGAAATACGAGCAATAATTTTAGAAATATTACTTGTTGTAGAAGCTGCAAACTTTGGAGAGGAATATGTATAACTTGAAGCGTCGCTTGTATCCGATGCCCATACCGATTGTTGTGTCGGTAACATCAACACAGAAGTTAATAATACAAGTGCAGGTAATTTGGATCGGGATAATTTCAAATTCATCCAGCCTTTCTATAGTTGCGTATACGTTCCTGTAAAATTGTCATTTTGTAGGAAAAATAGTCTGATTCCAATGTAGCATATGCACAGGTATGACACAATTGCCATGAAGAACTATCTTTGCATATTCATTGGTAAATATAAGGATATTTAGGCAAAAAACAAGCCAGTACATCTGAATACATCGAACTATTCAACATGTACTGGCTATTATTGCTACTGCTAATGTTACACCTGACTGCTCTCTAACTCACGACTACGCTGTGTATCTCGTTCCAAAATAGGTTTGAGATAATGACCTGTATACGAATTCTTCACCTTCACCAGTTGTTCCGGGCTACCTGATGCTAGAATCGTACCACCGCCACTACCGCCTTCTGGACCAAGATCGATCAAGTAATCTGCTGTTTTGATTACATCCAGATTATGCTCAATCACCAGTACAGAATCACCGGAATCGACCAGACGATGAAGTACAGTTAATAGACGATCAATATCGTCTACATGTAGTCCTGTTGTTGGCTCATCTAAAATATAGATCGTTTTACCTGTGCTACGACGATGAAGTTCAGAAGCCAATTTCACCCGTTGTGCTTCACCACCGGATAATGTAGTTGCCGGCTGACCTAGCTTCACATAACCTAGACCTACATCAAACAACGTCTGCATTTTACGCTGAATACGCGGAATGTTTTGGAAAAAGTCTACGCCGTCTTCTACGGTCATTTCAAGCACATCCGAGATACTTTTGTTTTTGTATTTCACTTCAAGGGTCTCACGGTTATAACGTTTGCCTTTACAGATTTCGCAAGGGACATACACATCTGGTAAAAAGTGCATTTCGATTTTGATAATACCGTCTCCACGACAAGCTTCACAGCGTCCACCTTTAACATTAAAGCTAAAGCGACCTTTTTTGTAACCACGTACTTTGGCTTCATTGGTCTGAGCGAATAGATCACGAATATCATCAAATACGCCTGTATACGTTGCTGGGTTAGAACGTGGTGTACGACCGATAGGAGATTGATCGATATCTACTACTTTATCCACATGCTCTAATCCACGAATTTCACGGTATTCACCCGGACGAACTCTAGCTTTGTTGAGATCGCGAGCTAGTGTTTTGTATAGAATTTCATTTACTAATGTCGATTTACCAGAACCGGATACCCCTGTAACAGCTGTAAATAATCCAATTGGAAATTTAACATTTACATTTTTAAGGTTATTTTCTTTGGCTCCGCGAATCTCTAACCAACGATCGCTTGCTTCGCGGCGCTTCGCAGGTACAGGAATAAATTTGCGACCACTTAAATATTGACCGGTCAGCGAATCAGGATGTGCCATAATCTCAGCAGGTGTTCCTTCTGCAATCACATGACCTCCATGAATCCCTGCACCTGGTCCAATATCAATAATATGATCTGCCGCCATCATGGTGTCTTCATCATGCTCAACCACGATTAACGTATTTCCTAGATCACGCATATGCTCTAATGTGTGAATTAAGCGATCATTATCCCGTTGATGTAGACCAATACTTGGCTCATCCAGAATATAAAGTACACCGGTCAGACTGGAACCGATCTGCGTCGCTAGACGAATACGCTGTGCTTCACCACCAGATAATGTTCCTGCTGCACGTGCCATCGTCAAATACTCTAATCCTACATTCACTAGGAATCCTAAACGACTGCCGATTTCTTTCAAAATCAAGCGAGCAATACTTTGCTCTTTTTCGCTCAATACTAGATTTTCAAAAAAGGTAGTTGCTTCACCGATCGGCATCGCTGTTACTTCAGAAATATTCACCTTATTGACAGTAACCGCAAGAATTTCTTTTTTCAAACGATTGCCTTTACATACCGGACAAGGCTTCGCACTCATAAATCCTTCGATATATTCACGCATACTATCTGAAGATGTATCTTTATACCGACGTTCCAAATTATGAATAATACCTTCGAACAAGACTTGAGCTTCTTTTTTCTGTCCAAAGTCACTTTCATAACGGAAACGAATCTTTTGTCCATCTGAACCTTTTAAAATAATATTGATCTGCTGTTCTGTTAACTCAGACACAGGTATATCGATCGGAATTTTGTAATGTTCACAGACTGATTTGAGAAATTGCGGATAATAGTTCGACAATCCACCGCTCCATGCTTGAAAAGCACCTTGATCGATCGTTTTACTTTTATCTGGAATTAACAGATCAGGATCGACCACCATACGTATACCTAACCCATCACATTCGGTACAAGCTCCAAACGGGCTGTTAAACGAAAACATACGTGGAGATAACTCTTCCATACTGAATCCACAGATCGGACAAGCAAAATTCGAACTAAAACGAAGTTCTTCTTTGTCGATAATATCCACTAACAATTGACCGCCAGACATTTTCAAAGCCATCTCAATTGAATCTGCTAGACGAGCGGCTACATCTTCTTTCACTACGATACGGTCAACCACCACTTCGATCGTATGCTTTTTATTTTTTTCCAGTTGAATATCTTCTGATACATCTCTAATCTCACCATTGACACGAGCACGTACAAAACCTTGCTTGGAGATTTCAGAGAAAATACTTTTGTGTTCACCTTTACGCCCAGAAATAACAGGTGCCAAAATCTGTAGACGCGTACGCTCAGGATATTCCATAATACGATCGACCATTTGCTCTACCGTTTGTGAAGTGATCTCAACTCCATGCACAGGACAATGAGGATGACCTACACGCGCAAACAAAAGACGCAAGTAATCATAAATTTCGGTAACTGTCCCTACAGTAGAACGAGGGTTACGACTGGTTGTTTTCTGATCAATCGATATTGCAGGGGATAGTCCTTCAATCGAATCGACATCCGGTTTCTCCATTTGTCCCAAAAACTGACGAGCATATGCAGATAATGATTCGACATAACGACGTTGACCTTCTGCATAAATCGTATCAAATGCAAGTGAAGATTTCCCTGATCCACTTAACCCTGTTAATACAACAAAGCTATCGCGAGGGATACTAATATCAATATTTTTGAGATTATGCGCTCGTGCGCCTTTAACCTCGATAAATTTGTTTGCCAAATAATCCAACCTCCAAGTCCGGTGCTTCCGGAGTAATTGCTACACTTCTGTATATCAACATCTCTAGTTGAGCATGTATCGAATTTAGCTACAAGCTATGATAAAGGTTGCCAAACATCACTGCATCAAGCACAGGATATTTAACAACCTTCATTATTTATCTATTAAATAATTGATGATCGCCAACGATATCGATCTGTTATTAACTATAACTATTTGTTATTCAGCTTTCAGTTCAAGCACTGCGTCTCGAAGTTCAGCAGCACGTTCAAACTGTAGATTTTTGGCTGCTTCTTTCATTTCCAGTTCAAGACGACTAATCAATGCTTGACGATCGCGTTTGGAAAGTTTTGTTTTGCCGATCTCTTCCATATAACTTGCTTTACCCTCAGCCACTTTGGTCGCTTCGATAACATCACGTATTTTTTTACGGATCGTTTGCGGCGTAATGCCATGTTCCTCATTATAAGCAACCTGAATACTACGACGACGCTCTGTTTCGAAGATCGCTTTTTGCATCGAATCGGTTATACGATCACCATACATAATGACTCGACCATCCGAGTTACGTGCGGCACGACCAATTGTCTGAATCAACGAACGCTCTGAACGCAGGAATCCTTCTTTGTCTGCATCCAATATCGCTACCAGAGATACTTCAGGCAAATCAAGTCCTTCCCGAAGCAAGTTAATTCCGACAAGCACATGGAATGTACCTAGACGTAGATCACGTAAGATCGACATCCGTTCCAGTGTTTTGATATCCGAATGCAGATACCTGACTTTGATTCCTATTTCTTTGAGATAATCGGTTAAATCTTCTGACATTTTCTTCGTCAGTGTCGTTAACAGTACCCTTTCATCACGCTCAATGCGTAAACGAATTTCTCCAATAATATCATCGATCTGTCCTTTGGTTGGACGCACTTCAATGATCGGATCAAGTAGTCCGGTTGGACGGATAATCTGTTGTGTCATTTCTTGACAGTGTTCCAGTTCATAAGGACCCGGTGTCGCAGATACGAACACAATCTGATTGATTTTATCTTCAAATTCTTCGAATTTCAGTGGACGATTATCAAGCGCAGATGGCAGACGGAATCCGTGATCTACCAGAACATTTTTACGTGCCTGGTCACCATTATACATCGCTCTAATCTGCGGTAATGTCACATGAGATTCATCGACAACGATCAACATATCGTCTGGAAAATAATCCATTAATGTATAAGGAGTATCTCCACGTTCACGGAAAGTAAGAGGACCGGAGTAGTTCTCAATCCCGGAGCAGAAACCAACTTCTCTCATCATTTCAAGATCATAATTAGTACGTTGCTCTAAACGCTGTGCTTCTAGCAACTTACCTTGTTCATTTAACACTTTGAGGCGCTCTTCGAGTTCACGTTCGATATTTTTAAGTGCTACTTTGAGTGTCTCTTCTTTGGTAACAAAGTGAGATGCCGGGAAAATAGCAATATGTTCGCGTTCACCGACTAATTCGCCTGTTAATACATCAATCTCAGTGATACGTTCAATCTCATCACCAAACAATTCGATACGAACTGCTTGTTCTCCGCGTGAAGCAGGGAATATCTCGATGACATCACCACGTACACGGAAAGTACCCCGTACAAAGTTAATATCGTTACGTTGATACTGAATATCCACTAAACGAGATAATATTTCATTACGTGACTTCTCCATACCTACACGCAGTGATAATAACAAACCGCCGTAATCTTGCGGTGAACCCAGACCATAAATACAAGATACACTCGCTACGATAATAACATCACGACGTTCAAACAATGAACTGGTCGCGGAGTGACGTAATTTATCAATCTCTTCATTGATACTGGAGTCTTTCTCAATATACGTATCTGAAGACGGAATGTACGCTTCCGGTTGATAATAATCATAATAACTTACAAAATAATCGACTGAATTGTTCGGGAAAAAGTCTCTAAATTCCCCTGCTAATTGAGCCGCTAGTGTTTTGTTATGTGCAATAACCAGTGTAGGTCGTTGCAACTTGGCTATCACTTGTGCCATTGTAAATGTTTTACCTGTTCCGGTTGCCCCGAGAAGAGTCTGATACTTTTCTCCTCGTTCTATACCTTTCACCAACTCATCTATCGCTTGAGGCTGATCGCCTTGAGGAGAGAATTCCGACTGTATTTCAAATTTCTTGGAGCTGACAACAATATCATTCATTGCCCTGCATCACCCTATCGTCTAAAATATAAATTACACATGCCCGATAATAACAAAAGAGACCGTTAATCAAAGTGCCGAATACATTATACTTTACCCAACATGTACGATGGTGGCACACCATGAATTGACGAATCTCATTTTTGGTTAATTATTCTATAATAAGTTGTCTGTAGATTATCAGTTCTATAGCACAGCAAAAATATACCGCTATAGGAATGTTTGTTCTTATATTATACTCCTCCTACTGCGTTTATGCAATTGAAACACGACTGAAATTTTAACTTTTTTCATGTAAATCGTTATAGTTACGGTTATTCCCCATACCCAGAACAGGAGATGAATGAATGGATTTAACAACGATTATCGGGATTATTGCAGGGCTTGCTGCATTGATTGGGGGCTTTTTATGGGAAGGCGGCGATGCCAGCGGGCTAGTTCAAGGTGCTGCGGCATTGATCGTATTTGGAGGAACCGCTGCGGCTGTTGTAATTAGCTTTCCATTAGCACGATTAAAAAAAATTCCGCGTGCGATTGCTTTCACCTTTTCAACAGGTGGTACTGATAATGAGCAATTGATTGAAGATATTGTTAATATGTCTACACATGCACGCCGGGCGGGTGTACTGGCTCTTGAGCCGCAAGCTTCTTCTCATGATAATCCTTTTCTACGAGAAGGTATTCAGCAAGTAGTCGATGGGACAGATCGTGAAGTGATTCAACAAATTCTTGAACTGGAAATGACCAAAACAGAATTAGAACATGAACAATATGCTAAAGTGTTCGATTCTGCTGGTGGGTATGCACCTACAATGGGGATTATCGGTACCGTTATGGGTCTTATCCAAGTATTAGGTAGTCTTAGCGAACCTACCGGATTAGGTGGATCGATTGCTGTTGCTTTTACAGCGACTTTGTATGGTGTTGCTAGTGCCAACCTGATCTTTTTACCGATCGCTTCCAAAATCCGTTCTCGTAGCGAGCTTGATATTCAAACGATGGAAATGTTATTAGAAGGCGTGTTATCGATCCAAAATGGCGAGAATCCTCAATTGGTACGTAAAAAGCTAGAAACATTTTTGCCTGAGAACAATGGAAATATTATTCGTGAAGCTAGAACAGGGGAGGAATAACGATGGCACGTTATTCTCGGCGAGGTAAAAAAGGCACTGGACATAATCAGCAAGATCGTTGGCTGATTACCTACGCTGATTTAATTACGTTGTTACTGATCTTCTTTGTTGTAATGTATTCGGTAAGCCATGTAGATACTGCCAAGTATCAGGTGCTAACTGATTCATTACAGCTTACTTTTCAAAGCGATAATTCGATTCTAGATGGCGGTAAAGGTATCACAGGAACCGCTGGCAAAAATACAAGTAACGGTGGTTCTACGTCGACCAGTAATCAAGCAGGCAATGCAGGCGGTAAAGATACACAAAGCGGTGCAACTACACTGACTAATCGCGAAGAAGCTTTTCGTAAGCAAGAAAGTGAATTAGCGAATCTAATGAGTGTGATCCAAAAATATGTCAAAACTAATAATCTAGGCAATCAAGTCGTCGTCGCTGACAAGCCGCAAGGGATTTCTATTACACTCAGTGATCAATTTTTATTTAACGAAGGTCAAGCGAATCTCAAATCGCCTTCATTAGCAACACTTGCACAATTATCTAGCTTATTTCAATCTATTGATACAACAGTCAGTATTGAAGGACATACCGATAATTTACCTATTGTGAATGCCTCACGTTATCAAGATAACTGGGAATTGTCGGGCGCACGTGCCTTGTCTGTTCTGCGTTACTTTATTGATACTAAAGGATTAGACAAATCGAAGTTTCAATATGCAGGTTATGGAGATACACGTCCAACCGCAGATAATTCAACAGCAGCAGGCCGTCAAAAAAATCGCCGTGTAGAAATTATCGTTTTACGTCAGTTGCAAGACTAATAGGAGCGATCAAGTAATAGCATTCGTATTTTCAATACCATGTGATAGGTAGGCTTTAATACTAAGATGTAACTGTTAAGTTTGAATTCAAAAAAAGCACTCAAGTATATCTACTCATCTGCTGATCGAGAGTACACTTGAGTGCTTTTTATAGTTTATCATTTATTGTAGTGCTGATATTCAAATACCTACTTATGTTGTAAAGCAATGACTCATCCTACTACAGCACTGAATAGTACTCACTTACGTCGTGGACGCTTGGGTAATCCATGCTTTTCGATATACTCGGGAGTCAGTTCAATCGGCTCTTCAGGCACTTCTGTTTCCGTAGCCAGATTGCTTTCTAGCAATAATGTCGTATCCGCTTCCTGATAGCCGTTGTTCAACTTGTGTACACGCGGTTTGGTGACCAGATGCCAGACCGATAACCGCTGAATATCTGGAGAGATAACAGCTTGATCGTCCGGTGCAAAAATCATGCCTAATTGATGATGATCCCCTGCATAAATCGCTCGTTGTAGAAATTTACTTTCGCCCTGAATATTTAATATTTCCAATTTGCAAAAAGCTGGATTGATTCGTAATGCTGCATGTAATGATTGTGGGTCTTGAATCAACTGTCCATTCACTTTATATACACTTTCCCCTGCGGTAATACCTAACTCTGCCGCCGGGCTAGCTGGGATAACATCTAGTATTTTGAGTCCCCGTAATCCACGAATAAATAATGGGCTTTGCTGCGACTCTTCTCGTCTACTCACATACATAATCCATTCACGTAAAATTACAGCTATCACTAATGCAGGGATAGCGATAGGCGCCCACCACAGTGCCAAAGCCGCAAGTACGATCATAATGAAGCTACTCTGTAATAATCGCTTGGCTATCGCATTCACTTTGACTTGTGGCAAATGGGTCTGTGTTAATATACTGCAACTGATCATCACCGGTAATGCTGTTAAAGATACACCATTTATCCATGACTCTGCTCCATGAAGCGGTGTCCATGGCAGAACAAGACCACCGGTGGAAGGGATAAATAACCATAAAGGAATCGGCCAGAATGCTTCTATTGCATAGGCCCCTACAGGCTTACCACGCTTGCCTTCAATGACAACTGGAGAAGAAAAGCGAGTGGCTTGCATACGGAATAATACTGCTTCAATCAATTGTAATAATACCGAGATGGCTAACAATCCAGGCAAATCTACATTGCGAATACTCTCTATCACTTGCCCGATAAGACCTGTAGGTTGCCATGACGGTAAAGAGAGCAACACCATATAAATGATCGTAAGTACAGCCAAAGCCATCGTTATATGAGCATAACGTAGACGGAATACGGATAATAGAATCAAAATTGTTCCTATACACCAGATAACTTCTGTCTGTATATGTATACCTATAAATGCCATCACAATCGATACCAGTAATCCGACAATAATTCCTGTAATCACTGTACGTAATACACGACCTGCATAGACATAAATACGAATATTAAATAGTTTGCGTTCAAGAATACCTTGACGTCTGTAATGCAACAAAACACCGATCAAAAATATATAATAAAAAGGCTGTGTTAATAGCGCCCCTAAAGCCCCGCCTATCATACGGAGTGCCTCACCTAACACGTTCAACGGTTGCCACTCTCCTTTGCCATCTATCTGGCTTTCATAGAAATCGTACCATCAAATCCTACTTGGACTCAACTCTCTCTATTCTACATAAAAAAAGAAGGCTATAACAGCCTTCTTTTTGGAAATACATATGAATATAGGAGTGTTAGCTTTAAATTATTTGGTATTCGCTGTAGAAATTTGCTTTTCAACCCCAGCAATCGCTTTGTTCATTTGAACATCATATTGTGGATCTTGAATATGCTTCACTAATGCAATCTCAAGGGCAGTTGCTGTTTTCTCATCAATCGCACCTGTCACCGTCAGCTTTTGCTTGGTCTGGAATGATTTCACTGCACTCTCGGTATCACGATCAAAATAGCCGTCTTTGCGATCGACACTGTAACCAAGACCATCTAACATAATTTGAGCACTCTTAATATCACTATTGTTCATATCATATTTGAGTGTTTTTTCTTTGTTAATTGGAGTCACGGTAAAGTAATCGGGCGGAGCAATTTTCACATCCGGTTTGATTCCTTTTTTATGAATCCAATCTCCATTTGGAGTCAACCATTTAGCAATCGTAATTTTGATTAAACTACCATCGTTAAAGATATTGTCCATACTTGTCTGCACAGTACCTTTACCATACGTAGTCTCACCATATAATGTAGCACCCGCAGATTGCTTCAATGCACCTGCTAGAATCTCAGAAGCACTTGCACTACCACCATTTGTTACGACAGCAATCGGATACTTAACACCTTTACCTGTCGACTTGGTCTCATCACGTTTACCTGCTTTATCTTCGACTTGTACGATCAATTTGCCATTCGGGACAAATTGTTCAGCCATATCAATCACAACAGACAGAACGCCACCTGGATTGTTACGAACATCAATCACAAGACCTTTCATACCTTCGCCTTCAAGCTTTTTGACTTCAGCATCAAAGCGCTCTGCGGTATTCATCGAAAATTGCGTTACGGTAATCACACCGATTTTGTCAGCAGTCATTCTCGAAGTGACTGTCTCGACATCGATATCATCACGAACAATTTTGAACGTTAAATTATTGGAACTGCCTGAACGTTTAATTTCAATTGTAGCCGTTGTTCCTTTTTTGCCACGAATCTTATTCACAGCATCATTCAAGTCCACACCAGCTAGTGATTCGCCATTGATGGATACGATAATATCTTTCGGACGTAATCCTGCTTTTTCCGCAGGTGAACCTTTGATCGGCGAAACGATCACGACATTGCCATCTTCTTGCGATACTTCTGCACCGATTCCTGTAAATGATCCTGCGATCGATTCAGAAAACTGAGTCGCTGTCTCAGGAGCCATATAACTGGAATAAGGATCACCTAACGCTTCCATCATCCCATTGATTGCACCATCTACAAGCTTGTTACTATCTACATCTTGGTAATAATTACTTTCAATCAATTTAGCAGCTGTACTGAGTTTGCTCTGTTGTTGATCGCTTAGACCTCCACCGCTAAGTGCGGCGAGCAACCCTTGTCCATTTACAGCATTACGAGCAATTCCTGGCAGACTGGTAAAAGCCAGTGTAAGCACGCTACTTAGCACCATCATGGCAATCACAAGCAGTGCTACGGTGCGTTTTCTCATCATGTGTTACCGCCTCTCTGAGCTTAACGCTATTACAGATAACCCATCGGATCGACAGGCGTATTATTCACACGTACTTCAAAGTGACAGTGAGGTCCTGTAGAGTTCCCTGTAGAACCTACTTCTGCAATCTTCTGTCCTTGACTTACTGTCTGACCTACAGTAACAGCAATACCGCCATCACGAATATGTCCGTATAATGTTTTGATCCCATTTCCATGATCGATAATAACTGTATTTCCGTATCCATTTTGCCATTGAGCAACGACTACTGTTCCACCTTGAGCAGCATGAATATCGGTTCCTTGTGGAGCTGCAAAATCGACTCCTGTATGCAATTTGTATACCCCTTGAATCGGGTGATTACGATATCCGAAAGGAGAAGAAATACGCGCACCATTCACCGGTAAACCCATACTTCCATTGCCGCTACCTTGATATCCACCTGTACTTGGTGGAGTATAACCGCTACCATCATCAGACGATGGAGGATTGTTGGCTGCTGCTTCTGCTCTTGCTTGAGCTTCTGCTGCCGCACGAGCCGCCGCTGCTGCTCTTTCTTGTGCTTCTAGTGCTGTTTTCTCCTGATAGAGAGAAGCGCGTTTGTCTGCTAAATCCCATAACGCTTGTTCTTGCTCGGATGTGATATCATCCGCATTCTCAATCTGTGTGTTGTATTTAGAAATGAGTACTTGTTTTTCATTTTCTTTTGCATCTAATTCGCCTTTACGCTCTGCTTTTTCAGCGTATAGACTTTTCGCTTTCGCATACGAAGCGGTTAATTTTTTCTGTGTCACGATTACGAATTGTTTGTCTTTTTCATGTTGAGCCAAGATGTCCTGATCCTGGTCTACAATCATACGCAATGAATCCGCACGTTCTACAAAATCGGAAAAGTTCGTTGAAGCCATTAACACATCCATATAAGAGATTAATCCGTCGGTATACATCATTCGTACACGAGTATCAATCATACCTTCACGAGCATGAATACGTTCTTTGGTTTCAGCCAAATCTTTTTTCGCCTGACGAAGACCTGATTCCGTTTGTGAAATATCACTAGAAACGCGAGCCAACTGACTGCTCACTTCATTGATCGCTTGCAATACTTTACCTAGATCTTTTTGTGTTCTAGCTTTTAGCATTTGCGATTTTTTCTTTTGAGCAGCAGCTTTTTTCTTCTGTTGGGCTGCTTCCTGTGCTTTTTTCTCCACAGCATTTAATTGACTCTGGATATCACTAACCGATTTGGCGGCGTGTACTTGTTGTGGTTGGATCACTGAGACTGCCAATAAAATAACAGCCATAACTGATGCGACTTTTTTCAACTTTTTCTCCCCATCCTTTTACCGTTTGTAGGTTTTTGAAACAGTCGTTTTCCGGCGTTCAGCACTTGCATCAAGTATGATTATCGGCAATGTTTTGCAGATATCTTAGCTTTTTTTGCATATTTACGAAAATAATTTATTTTATACTTTAAGAAAGCGACGAATCGAGAGTGTACTGCCCCATATTCCGATCAATACTCCAAGTCCTAGTAGTAAACTGCCCAATAACGGCCAGATTTGCTGTAAAGGAATCAAAGTGATCACAGACGCTATTCCGAATGAACGAACCGAAGCGGCTACCAATTGCTGATACCCTATAAATAAAATAGCGATCGTTACGAGTGAACCAATACCGCCTAACAATGCACCTTCAATAAAGAAAGGCCATCGTATAAACTGATTGGTGGCTCCCACTAACTTCATAATACTAATTTCACGACGACGCGCGAGTATAGTCACTCGAATCGTATTCGCTATCAAGAACATGGCCATCAATCCAAGAGCAGCAACCAGAATTAGACCAATATTGCGGATCAATGCTGTCACTTTGAACAACGTCTGTACTGTATCTCCACCATACCGAACTTTAAGGATAGGTTTTTCAGGATGTTCTTTATTTAATGCTTCTATCTTCTGAGCGACAAAAGGAACGGTAGTTGGTTCAATAACTTGGATACG
The DNA here is from genome assembly GCF_028736095.1 of Paenibacillus sp. KACC 21273. Taxonomy (NCBI): domain Bacteria; kingdom Bacillati; phylum Bacillota; class Bacilli; order Caryophanales; family Paenibacillaceae; genus Paenibacillus; species Paenibacillus sp. KACC 21273. The sequence goes on along the minus strand of NZ_CP117876.1, from coordinate 745,056 downwards.
TAAAGCATCAGGCAATGGATTATTATCCTGCGCATACCCTTGCAAGAATGATTCTCCACCTTCACCTAGACGATCACGTAATTCTTGTAACCCTTGCGCTTTGGGAACAAATGTAACAGTACTCACTTCTGTCATAGCGCTGATCTCTTGTTGCAACTCTTGTCGTAATGATTGATCGACATTGAGTTCCAAAAAGACGTTGATCTCTACTTCACTATCTGCCTGATCGGCAAGTTGATTCACATTCAAAACTAACAAAATAAATACACCCAAAATAAACAGAGACACAATAATAGAGGTGATCGATGCAACTGACATCCACCCGTTGCGGAATACGCTTCTAAAACCTTCCCGCAAGTGTCGCAAGAAGGTATTAAAATTCATAACCGTACTCCCCTCTAATCTGATCTCTGACGATCATACCGTCTTCGATCGCTAATACCCGACGACGCATTGAATTAACAATATCTCTGTTATGAGTAGCCATAATAATCGTTGTTCCGCGGAAATTAATTTCATCTAGCAATTGCATAATCCCATATGAAGTCTCAGGATCAAGGTTTCCTGTAGGTTCATCTGCTATAATCACAGCCGGATTATTGACGATTGCGCGTGCAATAGCTATCCGCTGTTGCTCACCACCGGACATTTGTTCAGGGTAACGCCCTGCTTTACTTTGAAGCCCTACCAGATCAAGTACTTCCATTACCCGCTTTTTCATTAATTTTCGCGGCGTTTCAATAACTTCCATTGCAAAAGCAACATTATCGTAAGCTGTTAATTTCGGTAGTAGACGGAAATCTTGAAAAATAACTCCGATATTACGGCGCAACAGTGGAATCTTACGCTGTTTTAATTTGCCTAAATTAAATCCATTTACAGAAATTTGACCTTTTGTTGGTGTTTCTTCACGATACATTAATTTCATAAAGGTAGACTTACCCGCACCGGAAGGACCGACCACATATACAAATTCATTGCGATCAATCTTCACAGATACACCTTGAAGAGCATGAGCTCCATTCGGATAAGTTTTCCAGACATCCTGCATTTCTATCAAATTATCACTTCCTAAATAATCAGATCATTCACCTTATCATAGACAACATTTTGTTATCAGAGATGATGTCTGAATGGTTTTGTTGATTGCATGTGGTACATGGTATTTAGACTCACCATTTCTTCTTATACGGTTACTATTCGTTTTCACAGACAACATTAAGTATAGGTAGGTTGGTTCTTATCAAGTAAACCAATATACGATTAGGTACTTTGTACTGGATGTAGCAAAACACCATATGTTTTGAAAGACAGATTCAACAATCTCTATTGTAACAAATTCGTTACCATTTGAGTACTATAATAACTCGAAAATCACTCCATAATCAAAAAAGCCTGAAATCAGCGCAATGCTGAAATCAGACTTTCTTCTGCTAACGTCCTTCAAAAGCGGTTCCATCTCAGACTGACCTGAAGATGAACGATCTTTTTTGGGTTTGTTATGGATACCTGCTATGACTACTTTGTATTGCAATCACGTTATTACTTACTTTTGAGTAGTTTTATTCGTTTGAAGAGCACGTTCTTTACCCATACAGGAAACAGCGATAAGTGCTCCAATAGCTGGCAAGACTGCCCACATAAATGTACCTGCAATCGAACTTGTTAATGCTACCTGAATCATCTCAATCACCTGGGCAGGCAAATGAGATTTGATATCATCGGATAGCAAGGCACGCGGATCAAGCTGAGTCAGATCAAGTCCTGCTGGTAATGCACTTTCACCACCACTCTGATTTATCCCTGCTTCTAATTGATTGCTTAATAAGCTACGTTGGATCAATCCAAATATGGTAACACCTAGTGCCATCCCCAGAGAACGAACAAATGTTAATGTAGAGGTCGCTGCTCCGCGTTGACGGAAATCAAAGTTCTGAATTCCGCTGATATTCAGCACTGAGAAAGAAAATCCAATTCCGAAGCCTGCTGTAGCCAGATACAGATACAATAGCAATGCAGGTGTATCCGGTGTAATCCGGCTTAACAATGCCATCCCTAGTACAAATAAAAATCCAGAGATCATCATGATTCGGCGGAATGTTAATTTATTTACCAGTATTCCGCCAAGCATCGCTGCAATCACAGACCCGATCGTCATCGGCATTAGAGTAAGGCCGGAATTGACCGCTGTTCCACCGCTAACCCCTTGAATATAAATCGGAATATAGAGCGCTACTGTAATAAAAGCAGCTCCATAGAAAAAAGCGGCTAATGTACTACTACTGAACAACCGATCTTTGAACATCGGAAATGAAATAATAGGTTCTGCGGCTTTCTGTTCTGCAAAAATAAATCCGATCAGCAATACCACAAAACTTGCAAACAATCCTAAAATCACACCTGAATTCCAAGCATACGTATCTCCGCCTAGTTCTAAAGCGAACATCAAGGACACGACAGCTCCGATCAATAACGCTGCGCCCCACCAATCGATTTTTTGCTTCGAACGTTCCATCGATTCATGATAAAAAATCATAACCAATAGAAACGAAACAATCCCAAACGGAACATTGATATAGAACACCCAACGCCAGTTCATATATTGGGTAATATAAGCGCCTAACAGTGGGCCAAATAAACTGGACATACCAAATACAGCGCCTAGTAAGCCTGTCATTTTACCGCGTTTTTCTGGTGGGAATGTATCGAATACAATCGTAAAAGCAATCGGTACCAGCGCACCGCCACCAATTCCTTGAATCGCTCGATAAATACTAAGTTGTACGATCGAGTCTGCTGTACCACATAAAATAGAACCAAGCATAAAGACAACAACACCGAAAATAAAAAATCGCTTACGACCGTACATATCCGATAGTTTACCGAAAATAGGTGTACCTGCGAGTGAAGCGACCAAGTATGCTGAAGTTACCCATACAAATTGATCAAATCCTCCAAGATCACCTACAATCGTCGCAATCGCTGTAGCTACGATCGTATTATCGATCGCCGCAATAAAAATACCGAGCAACAACCCTGCAACGATCCAGCCTGTTTTTGAAGCTTTTTGATTTTTTGCAGCAACAGACGCTGACATACACTCACTCCTTTGTCGTAATCATAACATGATCTTTCTGCAAAGCATTGATCAGTTACTGACCCGTTGGTCACAATGGAATGAGTATAGCATATATTGCGTTTAAGATGCCAAATCATAGTTATATTTACAAAGTAACTCCGCTTTTAAATATCGCAAGTTCGCGGAATTTATTTTTCTCATTATTCACCCAGCGACCACTGGCAACTTCAATAATGTAATCAATAAAATCTTGTAATCCGTCTTCTATCGTTACACCTTCAACCAGTGTGCCTGCATTATAATCGATCCAATGCGGTTTGTTCGCAAATAAAGGGGAATTGGTAGACACTTTCATCGTAGGTACAAAGGAACCGAAAGGTGTTCCCCGTCCGGTAGTAAAAATCACCAACTGACAACCTGCTGCCGCCAGTGCAGACGAAGCTACCAGATCATTGCCCGGTGCACTTAACAAATTCAGTCCACGTGTCTGCAATCGTTCTCCATATAATAGAACATCTTGTACAGGAGAAATGCCTGACTTTTGCGTACAACCCAGTGATTTATCTTCTAATGTTGTAATTCCACCTGCTTTGTTACCAGGAGAAGGATTTTCATAGACAGGCTGTCTGTAATCCATAAAATATTGCTTGAAATCATTAATCAAATGTACGATTTTGCCAAATACTTGTTCGTCTGCTGCTCGTTCCATCAATATCTGTTCTGCGCCGAACATCTCAGGTACTTCGGTCAATACTGTTGTCCCGCCTTGCGCCGCCATATAGTCTGATAATTTACCTAATAGTGGATTCGCTGTAATCCCAGATAATCCATCCGAACCGCCACATTTCAGTCCGATTTTAAGATCGGATAAAGGAATATCTTCTCGATGATCACCCTGTACATGGGCAAATATCTCTTTAAGTAGTTGTACACCTGCTTCTACTTCGTCTGATACCATTTGAGAGACAAGGAATTTGACCCGATGTTCATCGTATTCACCAATCGCTACTTTGAATTGATCCATTTCATTATTTTCACAGCCCAGTCCAAGTACAAGCACACCGCCTACATTCGGATGCTTGACCGCATCTGCCAAAATAGTTCGTGTATATTGATGATCATCTCCTAGCTGAGAGCAACCATAGCTGTGTTTGAGTACTAATGTATTTTCAAAAGGAGCGATATCACCTACTTCGCGCTGGAACTCGCTTAGAATCAATTCAGCAATTCCGTTCACACAGCCCACAGTAGGTACGATCCATAATTCATTTCGAATTCCTACATCCCCATTGCTACGTCGATATCCTTGAAAAGTACGATTCTCAAGCGTATACGGATTGAATAACGTTTTGGGATGGTAATGATATTCTTCGATACCGGTTAGATTGGTTTTAGCATTATGCGTATGAATATGACTACCTGCTATAATCGGTTGAATCGCATGTCCGATCGGATAGCCGTATTTGATAATATGTTGATTGATCTCGATAGGTTGAAGCGCAATCTTATGCCCGCGGGCGATATCTTCTGTAACTGTAATCTGTTGCTGCAAAGCGGTTGGTGTATCCAGTGTAATCATTTCGCCTTGCTGATAATCACGCAATGCAACGACGACATTGTCATCAGGATGAATCTGTGTATATTCAAGCATGGTTAATTATGCCTCCTCATAAGATGTATCTATCCACTGATTTGTACTGCGTATCTATTAAGAAGTAGGTGTTGCAGAATGATCCATCAACGCTTGCAAAGCAACGACAATGCCTTGTTGTTGAATATGATACAGATCGTTCGTCACTTGCTCGGTTAAGCCGCTATAATGGTTCAAGTCCATTCCCCAGAAAGATAATTCTCCTAGAACAGTCATAACGAGCTGATGCAGACTTTGTTGGCTGTTATCGCATACTTTCCATAATTCAGCTAACTGTTGTAATACAGCGATATCATCGTTTAACGCGATCGGTTCTCCACTGCGTTCTCCTTTATAAAAAGCGATCAAAGCTGCAAGTGAAAAAACAAGTTTTTGTGGTAATTTGCCTGTCTGTTCGATATAAGCAGTTAGTGTTGGTAGATCACGCGTTTTGAATTTGGAAATACTATTTAGTGAAATACTCATTAGAAAATGTTGTACATACGGATTACGGAACCGTTCCATTACAGCCGCAGCAAATTGCTCTAGCTCTTCTGCCGGCAAATCCAACGTAGGTATAATCTCATCCTGGATCAATGATCGTACAAAAGCGCCTGTCACCGGATGATCGACCGTCTCTGCAACTGTATTTAGACCATACAGATAAGCAACAGGGGTCATAGCGGTATGAGCACCATTCAAAATACGTACTTTACGCGTGCGATACGGAGCCATATCTTCTACGACTTTGATATGCAGACCTGCTTGGACAAACGGCAATTCTTGCTCAATCCAAGACGGCCCTTCGATCACAAGTAAGTGAAATGGTTCACCTACTACAACAAATGAATCTTCATATCCAAGCTCTGCTGTAATCTCAGGCATACGCTGTTTGGGATAACCGGGAACAATCCGATCTACCAGACTGCTACAAAATGTATTTGCTTGATGTACCCATGCAACAAATTCAGGCTCTAAGTTCCACAAGTCCGCATATTGCAACACGATTTTTTTCAGTTCATCTCCATTATGATCTATCAATTCACATGGAAGAATAATAAACCCTTTACTTGCTTCTCCATGAAAATGACGGAACCGACGATACAATAATGATGTTAATTTACCCGGATAACTTTGCTGTGGACGATCTGCTAACTGATCTGTTGGATGAAAAGCAATGCCTGCTTCTGTTGTATTGGAAATGATCCAGCGAAGTTCTGGCTGATAGGCTAAAGCTTCATAGGTTTCATAATGTTCATAAGGATTGATTCCGCGTGTTACAGACTCAATCACTTCATGTGTCTGAGAAGGCTGTCCATCTTGAATACCTTCTAGATATACCGTATATAATCCATCTTGTTCATTGAGTCGTTCAGCCATCCCTGTAGCTAACGGTTGTACGATAACAACTCCTGCATCAAAGTTTGCTTTTTTGTTCATCTGGTGAATCTGCCAATCGGTAAAAGCTCGCAAAAAATTACCTTCGCCAAATTGCACTACTTTTTCAGTATAGGTTGTAGCAGGGTATGTGGTTCGGTTGAGTGTGTTCATTATAGATCCTCCTGATCGTTGATTTGTTGAACTGTCTATTCTGAATGAATCTTAGATTTGTTTATGAAGTACTTACTAATAATTATAATTTTATGCACACGTTAACAAAGTGAATTAGATCACAATCTTATTATTTATTAAAAAGAGAATTCCGGTGCGTCTACTGATGCTCTGGAATCCTCCTTCTAGCCTAGCTGATGAATATACTTTGAACCTTTATCCCGAATGAACTGCTGTTGATTTACGTTGAATCAATTCAGTTTCGACAAAGATCAATTCTTGTTGGGTTTCTTTCTCACGAATCTGTTCTAATATTTTCTCTGCTCCGCGTGCACTAATATCTTCGATCGGACGCTTCACTGTTGTTAACGCAGGATTGGTATACATCGAGAAATTAATATCATCAAAGCCGATAATCGATAAGTCTTGCGGTACTTTCAACCCTTGTTCAAATGCCGCATTCATCGCACCAATCGCCATATCATCATTGGAGCAAAATACAGCAGTAGGTGGTGATGATAATGCTAACAATTGTTGCATCGCTTGATAACCGCTCTCTGTATCGTATTCTCCACCGACAATGTATTCTGCTGGAATCGATAATTTGCTTTCTTCCAGCGCTTGTAAAAAGCCTAATCGGCGTTGTTCTGTCGATTTGAAGCTTTTGATTCCTTCTATAATCGCAATCTGCGTATGACCTTGCTGTATTAGAAAATGACCAGCATGATACGAGCCTTCTTTATCATTAGATACAATATTGACTAGATTCGCATCTGGCAGCAGACGATTGAGAACAACAATCGGAATCTCTTGCTCTAGCACATGATTGATAAAGTCGTTATCAGCTTCACTTTGACTCATCAAAATAATGCCATCAAATCGCTTATGATGAATAGAACTGTAATCCAAATAATCATCTATTCCGCGTACAAATAAATTGTATTCAATCCCGATCACACGATTCACCCCGCGAATCGTAGCGGCAAAAAAGCTACTACTTGTACCATTAGAGATACTGGTAAAAAACAACCCGATCGTATGCGATCGCTGTAACACCAGACTTTTCGCATTATAATTAGGGATATAATTAACTTCTTGCGCAATTTGCATAATTTTACGTTTGGTGACCTCTTTAATAAGAGGGCTATTATTAAGTGCACGAGAAACAGTCGTATGAGAAACATTCGCTAGCTTTGCGATATCTTTAATTGTGGCTGCCATATGCATACCTTCCTTTATTCCAGCTTGTCCAATAGAACAGAATAGAGGATACAGTCGTTCCTCTTCTCCTAAGAATAACATATTATGATCTACTCACCATAATACGGATGGTTGCCGGGCGCTATGCGATTGTTCTCACTCTGATTTACTCTAAAGGTTGATGACGCAATTGTAATTCTTCAACGATTTGTTCATGCTTTTTATCTGTTAATTTGTACATTAATCCGATAATTAACATCGCAATCGCTAGTGCAATCGCAGGATACAGACAAAGTAATGCTTTGATCCCGATCTGCGTGCCTACTGTCTGCACCACATTAGGGACATAACCGATCACAGCCAGACCTACCCCTGATAAGAAACCGGATAACGATTGTGCCAATTTACGTGAAAAGTTGAATAATGAATACGTCGTTCCTTCTTTACGTTCGCCAGAAGTCCATTCCCCATAATCGATAATATCGGATACAAACGCCCATGTAACACCATTCGGAATACTGATACCGATAAAAGCAATACTTGCTAAGATTGTGAAAAGATACACATTCGATGGTGCAATAAAGTTGATTGTATCTGCTACTACACTAATGCCAAGCCCGATCATCGCTGTTTTGCGTTTACCAAATCTTTTTACCAGTTTAGGTAAAAATAACACGCCGATAAAGGAAGAGCCGATAATAATAAAGTTCATATACGCCATTAGTTCCACATTACCAAGATTATATTGAGCAAAATAAATCAACATCGCTGATTTGATATTATAAGCTGAAATGGTAAACACCGTCATCAATACAAGCACTAACAGTGGTTTGTTACTGACAAACGTTTTGACTACACTGCCGACCGATAATTTTTCAGAAGGAGCTGCCTGACTAATAATCCGTTCTTTGGTTCCACGGAAGCAGACAATAAAAGCAAGTACTCCAATCACAGACATAATTCCCATAACCACTGGAAATCCTACAGATGGATTAGCGAAATGCACAATCAAAGGCATCACAATAACACTGGTCACGAATAGTGCTCCAAGCGAACCGGCTTGACGGAATGAAGATAACGATGCTCGTTCAATCGTATTCTGAGTGATCGATGCTCCAAGTGAACCATAAGGAATATTAACAAATGAATAGCCAATTCCCCAGATCATATAAGACGCATACGCATAAATTAATTTACCGGTTACCGATAGATTAGGTGAGATAAACGTAAACACTGTAAGAATCGCAAGAATAATACTTCCATAGATCAGATACGGTCTAAATTTACCGTTCTTCCCGATGTTTTTGCGATAATCAATCGATGAACCTACAATCGGATCACAGATCGCTGCAAATAATTTACTGACTAGAAAAATACCTGCTGCTGCGATCGCAGGAATACCAGCAACGTCTGTAAAAAATTTAAGCAGATACAATTGCCCCAGATCAAACATAAATCCGTTCCCAAAGTCCCCCATACCGTATGAAATCTTTTCTTTGAGACTGATCTTGCCGTCAATTACATTTTCTTCTGCTTTGACCCCTTTTAATGTAGCTACTCCCATGTGACACACCCCTTGATTTGATAAAATCAACCGCTTACAATACGGATACGATTTGGTTCTTCTACTACCCGTTGTTATACTTATGGCATTCATAATAACTTTGCTATCACACATTCATATATTGTGAAATTAATCACATAATCATTTAAAATAAAGATCGCTTTGACTGCATACGCTAGAACATTACTATAATAGATCACTTATTCTAGCAGTCAGCCAAAGCGATTCTTGTATCTTTTTATTGCACAGACACTACAGCAGGAAAATTAAAGTACTGCTCTGCATTCGTATAACAAATGCCTTCAACGATACCGCTTAACAATTCCATATCATCAGGAACTTCCCCTTGCTCTACCCATGTTCCTAATAGATCACATAACAGACGGCGGAAATATTCATGACGGGTATACGATAAAAAGCTACGTGAATCGGTTAGCATCCCTACAAAACGTGCTAACACACCCATATTGGCTAACAACTTCATTTGTTCATGCATACCATCACGATGATCGTTGTACCACCATGCTGTACCGAACTGAATTTTGCCAGCGATTCCACCGCTCTGGAAGCTACCTGCTGCACTAGCTAATACAGGGTAATCATTCGGATTCAGTGAATACAAAATCGTTTTCGGTAATGCTCCTGCCGATTCCATTGCATCTAGTAACGATACTAATGGTTTGGCGATCAATCCATCATTTACGGAATCATAACCGGTATCCGGCCCTAACTTACGGAACATCGATGTATTGTTGTTACGTAGCGCATGAATATGGAACTGCATCGCCCAATCCAGTTCAGCATACAATTGACTTAAAAATACAAGTGTATACGATTTGTGCTTCGCTTCTTCTTCACTGCTTACTTGTCCTTGCTCTAATACTTTGGCAAAAATCTCATTCACTTCTGCTTGCGTCGCTTCTGCAAAAACAACCGTATCCAATGCATGGTCAGATACCCGTCCACCTGCCGCATGGAAAAAGCGAACTCTTTGCTCAAGCGCTTTCAAAAAGTCATCATAAGTGCGAATATCTGAACCATACACCGCTACTAATTGCTCTAACCACGGACGGAAAGTTGCACGATTAATTTCTAATGCTTTATCCGGGCGGAAGCTTGGCAACACCGCTGTAGAGAAATCGCTTAATTCACGAATCTGTGCATGATAACCAAGATCATCAACCGGATCATCGGTTGTACACACTACAGTTACTTTCGATTTGGTAATCAGATCACGTGCTCCGAATCCTTCTCCTTGTAACTGTTCATTTACTTTTTGCCAGATCTGCGGAGCTGTCTTTTCACTTAATAATTCTTCTACTCCGAAAAAGCGTTGTAATTCAAGATGAGTCCAGTGATACAGTGGATTGCCAATCAATTGCGGTACTGTTCTTGCCCACGCTAGAAATTTGTCGTAATCATCGGCATCGCCTGTAATATATTTTTCTTCTACACCATTTGCACGCATAACCCGCCATTTGTAATGATCGCCGTACAACCATGCTTCTGTAATATTTTTAAACGTTTTGTTCTCCAAAATTTCTTGCGGACTTAAATGACAATGGTAATCAATAATCGGCATATCTTTGGCTACTTGATGATACAGTTGGATCGCTGTATCACTATGTAACATAAAGTTTTGATCCAAAAATTTAGCAGTCATTGTATTCCTTCCTTTCGTTGATTCAGCAATGTTTATTCATTTTGTTAACGTGAACATTTACAGTCTTATTGTATCTCTTTTTGTAGAATACGCAATAGGATTTCGATATTTTTATTGTTACAGTTATATGAACTAAGAAGTGCTGTTATTGTAACAGATATCACAGCAAAATCATAATCTAGGCACCGAGTCATAGAATAACCACTTATCGTTGATATACAATAATAACAATCCCAATTCAGGAGGTACATGTACATATGAATATCCCAATCGAAGCACCCAAGATTCCTCAGCATTTAGAAGCTTTACATGAGCCTTTATACACATTGCAATCCAAAGACGAATTCAGCCATGCCAGAATAGAACATTTCACCATTGATCGTCAGGAAGCACAGCGTGTTTCTTTTGACAAAACAATCTTTGAACATGTAGATATGATCGAGTCTCATTTAGCTGAAATTGAACTGACCGATGTAATATTTGATCAATGCGATCTGTCTAATATTCCATTTCCTCGTTCATTTGTACATCGTACTGAATTTCGCAACTGCAAATTAATCGGTACCGATTTTGCTCAAAGTCGATTGCAAAATGTTCGTTTTACTCATTGTGTTGCTGATTATTCTGTATTTCGCTTTTCCCAGTTCAAACGTGTTCTTTTTGAAAATTGTTCATTGCTTGGTGCTGATTATTGTTCATCGGTATTTAACTCTGTTTTTTTCGAACAATGTCAATTAGATACAGCGATGCTGTCAGGTACTTCGTTAGATACAGTTGATCTGAGCACCTGTGATTTCACAAGTTTGCAGATTGAGATTGAAGATTTACGCGGATGTATTATATCGTCTTATCAAGCTTCTTCATTTGTAGGACTAATGGGGTTGGTGATCAAATCGTAATATTCAAAAAGGACAACCAGCATCAGCATGGTTGTCCTTTTTGAGATGACTTTTTTTGAAATGATAGGTTAAAAGCAATAAGAATAGAGAGGATCAACATGAGACATCATCCACACTCCAACCCTGCTCTATTCTATGCAAAATTATTAAGCGATTGTTCTGCTTTACCTATATGTTCATGTATTCTACTGCACATGACCTTCTAGCCATGTTACAGTGTGCGTTAATTTATCTTCAGCACGTTTAATAGCTGCTGCTACCTGTACGGTTGCTGTACCGCCGTATACATTACGTGCATTCACGACAGCTTCTGGTTGCAACACTGCGTAGATACTATCGTCGAACAATGGAGAGAAGTTTTGGAATTCTTCCAATGTTAGATCTAGCAAATATTTGCCTTCTTGAATACAGTATAAGACCGTTTTACCAATCACTTCATGAGCTTGACGGAAAGGCAACCCTTTGCCTACCAGGAAGTCTGCAATATCAGTCGCATTGGAAAAGTCTTTATTAACCGCTTCACGCATCCGTCCTGTATTGACCTTCATCGTAGCGATCATCGGAGCAAATAATTGAAGTGCACCTTCCAAAGTCGCTACGGTATCAAACATACCTTCTTTGTCTTCTTGCATATCTTTGTTATAAGCAAGCGGCAACGATTTGAGTACAGTTAGTAATCCGATCAGATTACCGTATACACGACCGGTTTTACCACGTACCAATTCAGCAACATCTGGATTTTTTTTCTGTGGCATAATACTGCTACCGGTACAGAACGCATCATCCAATTCAACAAAGCTAAATTCAGTACTGCTCCATAACACTAACTCTTCACATAGACGAGAAAGATGCGTCATAATTAATGAAGCCCCTGCAAGAAATTCCACGATAAAGTCACGATCACTTACTGCATCCAGACTATTTTCGTAGACTCCATCAAAGCCTAATTGCTCTGCTACATAATGACGATCGATCGGGAAAGTCGTTCCTGCGAGTGCACCTGCACCCAGTGGCAATACATTGATCCGCTTGTAGCTGTCTTTCAGACGATCGATATCACGCTCAAACATCGAGACATATGCCATCAGATGATGAGGGAAAAGGATCGGTTGAGCCCGTTGTAGATGCGTATATCCCGGGATAATCGTATCCATATTGCTTTTCGCTTGTGTAATCAACGATTCTTGTAACGCATGCAGTAGTCCTGTTAACTCCAAGACACGCTTACGCAAATATAAATGCATATCGGTAGCCACCTGATCGTTACGACTACGTCCAGTGTGTAATTTACCACCAACAGCGCCTACTTCTTCGATCAAGTGCTTTTCAATATTCATATGAATATCTTCATCAGAGACCGAAAATTGAATCTCGCCTGCACGAATTTTTTCCAATACTTTGTTCAGTCCGTTTTTGATGATTTCTACATCTTCAGCAGGAACGATTCCGCATTTGCCTAGCATACTTACATGTGCCAGACTGCCTTGAATATCTTCTTCTGCCAAAGCTTTATCAAAATTAATCGAAGCTGTATATTCTTCAACCAGATGATTCGTTTGCTTGGTAAAACGTCCGCCCCATAATTTACTCATATTGGTGACTCACTCTCCTTTATCCGCTTGAGCTGCTTGACGCACACCTGCGCCTACACGTAGACGAAGAGCATTCAATTGGATAAAGCCTGCTGCATCCCCTTGATCATAAGCATTGGTTGGATCAGCTTCCATCGTTGCAATTTCAGGGTTATACAGGCTGTATGGACTGCTTAGACCTGCTGCAATAATATTGCCTTTGTATAATTTCACACGTACGGTACCTGTTACATTTTTTTGGCTTTCTGTAACAAGCGCTTGAAGAGCAAGACGTTCCGGTGCGAACCAGAAGCCATTGTATACTAGATTGCTGTAACGTGTAATCAACGAATCACGCAGACTCATCACTTCACGATCCATCGTTAATGATTCTAATTTACGGTGAGCTGTGAATAGAATTGTTCCACCCGGTGTCTCATATACGCCGCGGCTCTTCATACCGACAAAACGGTTTTCCACCATATCGACACGACCGATACCATGTTTACCACCAAGCTCATTCAATTTCTCCATCGCTGCTAGCGGAGTTAATTTTTCTCCATTAAGCGCAACACAGTTACCATTTTCAAATTCCAAGTCTAACATTTCGGGTTGATCGGGTGCATCTTCTGGAGACACGCTGAGTAAGAACATATCTTTGTTGCTTTCTGCACTTGCATCAAAGTTCGGATCTTCCAGCACACCACTTTCATAACTAATATGTAGCAAATTACGATCTGTTGAATATGGTTTCGCTGCTGAAGCTGTGACAGTAATACCATGTTTTTCAGCATACTCAATCATTTCTGCACGTCCCGGGAATTGATCACGGAATGTTTCTAAGCGCCATGGAGCGATAACTTTGATCTCAGGAGCTAGAGCCGCTGCATTCAATTCAAATCGAACCTGATCGTTTCCTTTACCTGTTGCACCGTGAGCGATAGCCATAGCACCTTCAGCACGCGCAATCTCAACCATACGCTTCGCAATCAGTGGACGAGCAATACTTGTACCTAATAGATATTGCCCTTCGTATAGCGCTCCTGCTTGGAACATAGGATAGATAAAGTCTTCGGCAAATTCTGCACGTAGATCATCAATATAGACTTTGGAAGCACCTGTTGCTAACGCTTTTTCTTCCAATCCATCCAATTCATCCGCTTGTCCGATATCTGCGGTAAATGCGATAATCTCTGCATCGTACGTTTCTTTTAACCATTTCAAAATGATAGACGTATCCAGTCCACCCGAGTATGCAAGTACAATTTTATTTTTAGCCATAGTAATGTGTTCCCTCCATTTTCCTTCTTGTCAAAATCGCAGTTGTTTCTTTATTTTTCATCTTCAATGATCTTGCTTTATTGTTCCAAATTCAAAGTAACGATAAGTATACTTCGTTTTTGTTATCCGATCAAAGCCGCCATAATTGCTTTTTGTGCATGTAGACGATTTTCTGCTTCATCAAAAATGACACTGTTCGGTCCATCGATCACACCTGCACTCACTTCTTCACCGCGGTGAGCAGGAAGGCAATGCAAGAAGATATAATCGGATTTCGCATGACTGACCAATTCTTCATTGACCTGATAATCTTTGAAAGCTTGTTCCCGAATCTTCTGCTCTTCTTCAAAGCCCATACTTGCCCAAACATCGGTATAGATTACATCTGCATCTTGCACCGCTTCTTTCGGATCACGTACGACTTTGATGATTGCTCCACTTTCAGCCGCTAAGGCTTCGCACTGTTTTACCACTTCAGGATCAGGCTCATAGCCTTCTGGACTAGCTACATACACATCCAGACCTACACGTGCGCCACCGATCATCAGCGAGTGTGCCATATTGTTACCGTCTCCGATATAAGCTAATTTCAATCCTTTGAGTTTGCCTTTGCTCTCGACAATCGTCTGGAAATCAGCAAGCACCTGACAAGGATGCCCTAGATCACTCAGTCCGTTAATCACAGGAATATCTGCATATTTCGCTAGTTCCGTTACATTTTCATGCCCAAACGTACGAATCATAATCCCATCGAGATAACGAGACATCACACGCGCTGTATCGGCGATAATCTCTCCGCGTCCCATTTGGATATCGTTTTTACTCAAGAACAACGCATGTCCTCCAAGTTGGAAAGTACCTACTTCAAAAGATACCCGGGTACGTGTCGAAGATTTCTCGAAAATTAATCCGACTGTTTTACCTTCGAGTGGACGATACGATTCTCCTGCTTTTTGCTTGCGTTTCAATTCTATCGCTAGATCGATCAGAAAATGAATTTCTTCTGCCGTATAATCGCTTAATTCTACGAAATCTTTGCCTTTAAAATGACTAAGCTCTAATGAGCTGTTTTTCGATACTGTATCTGTCATTGGTGTGAACCTCCATCCTTCTGTTTATTTACCATTGAGCTGAGTCTGACTATTTACAATCGGCGCATAGGCTTCGATAATCTCTTTAATTCCATTGACTGCTTGATCAACTTCTTCTTTAGTGACCAGTAGATTAGGTAACAGGCGAATCACATTAGGTCCTGCTGTAATAAACAACAATCCTTTTTCTTGTCCCACTACAACCAATTCTCCAACAGGCCCATCACATTCGATACCGATCAATAATCCTTTACCACGAATATCTTTGACAAATGGATGATGACCGATCTTCTCTTGTAATTGTTGTTGTAAATACGTTCCCATTGTAGCGGCTTGTTCTACCACATTGTGTTCTTGCATCGTTTCGATCGTAGCGATAACAGCGGCTGTAGCTAGAGGTGTTCCTCCAAATGTAGAGCCATGACTGCCTGCGACAAAAGCTTCTTTCAGAAATGCTTTACCGACTAATGCGCCAATCGGGAAACCACTTCCTAGCCCTTTAGCTAATGTGAAAATATCCGGTTCGATTCCATAATGCTCATAGGCAAACATTTTGCCTGTACGTCCCATACCTGTCTGTACTTCATCAATAATGAGTAGCAATCCATGTTCATTACACAGGTCTACAATATGTTGCATAAATTCAGGTTCTACTGGATAGACGCCACCTTCAGCCTGAATCATTTCGATCATAATCGCTGCTGTATGTTCGTTAACAGCTGACTTCAGTGCATCCAGATCATGTAAAGGTACAGTCACAAATCCAGCAGGCAATGGATGGAATCCTTCTTTGACTTTATCTTGTCCGGTAGCTGTCAATGTAGCCAGCGTACGACCGTGAAATGATTGCCGGAACGTAATAATTTCGTAGCGTTCTTCACCTTTGACTTTTTGTTGATATTTGCGAGCTAACTTGATTGCCCCTTCATTCGCTTCGGCTCCACTGTTACAGAAAAATACTGCATCACCACAGCTATGATCGGTAATTAATTTCGCGGCTTGCTCTTGATTCGGAATATGAAACAGATTCGATGTATGCCACAGTTGATCCAACTGGTTTTTGAGTTTATCAATCACAGCGTCCGGTGCATGACCTAGATTCGTCACAGCAATTCCGCACATGAAATCGAGATATTTCTTACCATCGGTATCCCACAGATAACTGCCTTTTCCTTTAGCAAAAGCGATAGGATAACGCGCATACGTCGGAAATAAAGAACTTTCAGATTGCTCGGTTTGTGTTGGTTGTGCAGATTGACTGCTGATCGGATTAGCCATGCTGGTCACGCTCCTCATAAATAGTGTGTGATTTGAAAAACGAATGGGAATGGAGTGGTATGCAGAGACCGTTCCAAAAATGGATTTGTTCTTGTCGTCGCTGTTGAGGTGGTATCCTTTTGATTCCGCTTTGCGGTAAGGATACCACCTCAAAGGCGAGCGCTTCGCTCTTTCAGAATCAAATCCATTTTTTCCACTCTGTGCATATAACCTCATTTTAAGATCGTTTTTAATTTTACAGGTGGAGTGGCAGGGTAGTTCAATTTCTTGGATTTAGTTTTTAGATTTAGTTCTTTAATTTTGGATTAGTGAAATAGATTTAATAGTTTAAAAGCTGATTAGTTAAAATACGCTAATCTGGATTCGTACTTTTGCACATATAATTAGTCTTTGCAAGATTTATTGAAGTTAGATACACAAATACATAATAATATGGTACATGTACTTTGAATGAGATTGAATATCTTTAAGATACTAATCAAAATAAACAGGAATTTTTAATAATAGATACTGTTTATCATCTATCTAAACTATAGATGTAATGGTTGGTTTAGCTTGATTGTAGATTTAATTTTTACGTACAATGCGTGTGCCTATGGTTTCACCTTTGAGTACACGGCTGAGTACTTGGGGTTCGGTGCCGTCTACGATGATTACTTCTTGGACATCACCATGGATGCAGGCGATAGCTGCTTTGACTTTAGGGATCATGCCGCCGTAGATTTCTCCGGTAGCGATCATATCCTCGATATCTTGAATAGATACTTGAGGCAATACTTGTTTGTTGCCATCTATTGTTCGCATGATTCCGGGTACGTCGGTAACGACTATCATTTGGGGTACGCCTAGAAAAGAAGCGACCGCACCGGCAGCAGTATCTGCATTGATATTATAACGTTGTCCTGTAGCATCGCTTCCAACAGGCGCAATAATCGGCATATAACCTAGATCAACAATTCCTTGAATAATAGAAGCTTCAACATACGTTACATCACCGACTAGCCCGACTTCGCTAGAATTTGCTACAGGTTTGGCCTGGATCAATGAGCCATCTACACCGGAAATACCGATCGCTTTGCCACCTGTACTCTGGATACGTCGCACAATCTGCTTGTTGATACTGCCTGATAGTACCATTTCTACAACGTCTAATACTTCTTCTGTCGTTTTACGCAATCCACCTACAAATTCAGTTTCAATACCCAATTTGCTCAAATTTTCAGAGATTGCTGGTCCACCGCCATGTACGATAACGGGTTGGATACCTGATAATTGAATCTCATTCAAGTCGGTGAAAAAAGAATCAGGTAATGCTGCAAGTGTACTTCCTCCGCACTTCATTACAAAAGTACGTGTAGTTGATCCGCTCATTGTTTGTATCACCTAGCCTTTATTTGAACTTGAATAATCCAATACTATTGTTATGTGCGATAAGCGGCATTAATACGTACATAGTCATACGTCAAATCACAGCCCCACGCTACAGCTTGTCCTTCACCATAATGCAAATCAACCACGATTTCGACTTTATCACCTTGTAAATAAGCTAATGCTGCTTCTTCATCAAATGTAACCGGTCTAGAGCCTGTCAGCACGACGATATCGCCCAATCGAATATCTACTGTCTCTACATTCAAAGGTTCGCCTGCACGCCCTACAGCGGCTATAACACGTCCCCAGTTCGCATCTGCTCCAAACATCGCTGATTTAACCAGACTTGAGCCAATTACCGTTTTAGCAATCGCTCTAGCCGATAATTCACTGATCGCTCCAGTTACAACCACTTCTACTAACTTGGTTGCTCCTTCACCATCACGTGCGATCGCTTGAGCTAGATATTCACAGACTTTACGGAAAGCCGCAGCAAAATGATTCCAATCTGGATGTTCCGGCGTTAATTCGTTATGTTGTACAAATCCACTTGCCATCGCTACCAGCATATCATTGGTACTTGTATCTCCATCTACAGTAATCATATTGAATGTCTGATCTGTGGTCTGACTTAATAATTGGTGTAACGCACTTGAAGAGATCACAGCATCTGTAGTCATAAAAGCAAGCATCGTCGCCATATTCGGATGAATCATTCCAGATCCTTTAGCTGCTCCAGCAATATGCACTTCTTGTCCATCTACTATTACAGATACGCAGATTTCTTTTTTAACCAAATCGGTTGTTAAAATCGATTGGCAAAATGCTTCTGCATGTTCTTCTGTTTTGCCGATATGTGCAGGAAGGCGAGTGATTCCAGCAGATAAACGATCCATTTTGAGCAATTCACCAATCACACCTGTTGAGGCTACTGCTACTTCGTGTTCATTTACACCTAGATACTGTGCGGTCTGAGCACGCATCGTATAGGCATCTTGCTCACCCTGTTTGCCTGTGCATGCATTTGCATTTCCACTATTAGCCACTACTGCGCGCAATGTGCCATGTGCTAGACTTTCACGAGTCACTTGAAGCGGTGCGGCTTGAAATAGATTTGTTGTATATACTGCCGCTGCATTGGCCAGTACATCACAGACGATGACCCCAAGATCGTTACGCTCTGTTTTTTTGAGACCACAATGCAATCCACCTACCTGAAATCCTTGAGGAGTTACAATAGAACCTCCCTCAACTACTTTGAATCCCTGATCTGCCATGATATCTCCTCTCACTTCCTGATCGACAATGACTACTATATACTGGGTAAATCTTATACTGCCAAGCACTATGGACTAGATATTTTGCTTTGCAAAAATCTTTTTCTTATTGGACTTGGGTCGTGCTTATACTGCCAAGCACTTGGGTTAACGCTTATACTGCCAAGCGTTATGGATAAACAGGGACCATTTTTAGACCTAGTGTTTCTTCCCAGCCCATCATACGATTTAAATTTTGGATCGCTTGTCCTGCCGCGCCTTTGACGAGATTATCAATAACAGACACAATCGTGATGCGTCCTGTACGCTCATCTACAGCAAATCCGATATCACAATAATTAGAACCTGCTACTTCTTTAGTCGAAGGCCAATTACCTTGTTTGCGAATACGTACAAATGGACGATCGCTGTAGTACTCACGATAAAGATCGATCCAATCCTGCTCGCTATGTTGCCCTTTGATCGTTGCATACATAGTAGACATAATACCGCGTGTCATGGGCACCAACTGTGTACTGAATGTAACAACAACAGGCTCACCTGCTACACCGGACAATACTTGTTCTATTTCTGGAATATGTTGATGTTTGTTTAATTTATACGCTTTAAAATTCTCATTCATTTCTGCATAATGACTGGTTAGACTGGTTCCACGTCCAGCACCGGATACACCAGACTTCGCATCAATAATAATCGAACTATGATCAATCCAACCTGCTTCGACACCAGGCATTAATCCAAGCAAGGTAGCCGTAGGATAACAACCTGGATTCGAGATTAGACGTTGATCCTGTACATCATTACCCTTTTGCTCACATAACCCATACACTGCTTCTGCCAAATAATTAGCTTCAGGTGCATCGTGCTTATACCATTGCTCATAAGTACTGCTATCTTTGAGGCGAAAGTCACCGGATAAATCAATCACTTTCAACCCTGCTTCTAAGTATTGTGGAACTAAAGTGCTACTCACTCCTGAAGGGGTAGCGGTAAATACAATATCTGCTTTGGCAGCCGTTGCCACTGCATCGACTCCATCTAATTCCATATCAATAATGCTATCTAAATGGGGAAATTGATCTGACATCGGTGCTCCACTGCTTGATGCAGAAATAACCGAAGTAATCTCGATATGCGGATGATGCTGTAAAAAACGAATCAGTTCCACCCCGCCATAGCCGGTGGAACCTACAATAGCTACTCTTTGTTTAGTTGGATTCAAGCTGAACTCCTCCTGTACTCAAATAAGATCATTAATCTACTGTATCCATGTATAAGCAATTTTTCATTTTACTAACGACAATTTCCATTTCTGTCCGAATAAATAAGATGTGTATTATTATACATCTATGTTAATATAAATACAACTTTATGAATAAATTTATTCCTTTTATGCATCTATACATCGTCTTATCTGTTTTAGTTGTATTATATACGAATAAAAGACCTTTAACTGATTAAATTTCAGAAAAGGTCTTTTTTACTTTTAATCGATACTTTTTACTAATATTACTAATTATATCAGTGCGCTTAACTTACTCATCTATTCTCTTTATTTTGCATCTGTTTCGTGCTACGATATCCACAAACCATTATTTACCATTTCATTTTACTATTGATCTATACTTGATAAAGGGAAAGGATTGGATAGATGAGGAATATAGCGATTAATTTAATTTCTGCTTTTCTCACCGGATTGCTTGTCGGTTACTCATTAATTGGAACTATTACTATTTCGCTTGTACTTGCTTGTCTAGCCAGTGTAGCTATTTTAGCAATTGGTTATGCCGTCATTTATCTTTTAAAAAGAAAAGCTAACTAATACATACTACAAAAATAATTTTAGCTTATAAGATTACAAATGATTAGAACTATAGCAACTAGCACCTTTGTGATGTATTGCTCTGACCCGATACATTATAAAAAAATCCTCTTCGCTTCTCAGCGCTCAACTCTTACCTAATGAGTTCTAAGCTGATATGGCGAAAAGGATTTTTTTATTTTATCCAGTCATTTTGAATCCTTTACCTAATACTTCTTGGGCATTGCTTATAATAACAAAAGCATCTGGATCAACAGAACGTACAATCGTTTTAAGACGACTGGCTTCATTCTGCCCGATAACGACCATTAATACAGTTCGTTCGTCACCTGTATATCCGCCTTCACCATTAAGCTTTGTTAATCCACGATCCAGATCATTTAGAATCGCTGTCTGCATTTGTTCAATATCATTGGTAATAATATAAGCAACTTTGGAATTGCTGAATCCAAGCTCAACAGCATCGATCACTTTGCTGGTAATATACAGACTGATTAACGCATATAATGCTTGTTCTGGCTTCAATAATAACCCTGCGAATACAATAACACTACCGTCTGTCAAAATGACACAGAAAGACATGCTGAATCCAGTGTACTTTTGAATAATTTGCGCTAATATGGATAATCCACCGGTAGAACCACGTCCGCGGAAAACGATCCCGAGTCCCAACCCTACTCCAATTCCTCCATACAATGCTGCTAATAAAGGGTTAGTCGTAGGCACAGGAAAACTACTTGTCAGATAAACAAATAGCGGTAATACAATCGTCCCAATCAATGAACGCATTCCATATTGTCTACCCAGTAATATCACGCCTGCGACAAACAAAGGAATATTAAGTAACCACTGAATATACGCCGGTTCAATCCCGAGTAGTTGATTGACAATAATCGATATCCCGGAGACCCCTCCTGAAGCGATATGATTAGGTAATAAAAACAGGTTAAACGTCAGTGCCATAATAAAAGCGCCTACGATGATCAACAAAATATCCCAACTGTTACGAAGAGGTCCTGTTAATGGAATCATTGGCGGCTTGCGTCTGCGTTGCCCTGTACGAGGTTGCATGATCATTTTGATATTCTCCTGTACTCATTATTTTGCATAAAGTCTCATAGCTTTCTTATTCTAACGCAACCCTATTTATTTGAAAAGAACATACAGCACCGTAGTATAGCAGAGATGTTTTGCTTTGTAACAATCTTTTGGATGAAATAGAGTTATGCTTGTATCGCTACAGACTAGACATAGACCTCTTCTCGTTATCGAAGCACAAAAAAAGCCTGATATGAAAGATAACTCTCATACCAGACTTTAGAAAATCGATTATTATTCGACTTCGATTTTGAGCTTACTACGTAAATAGCCATCAATAAATGGATCTAAATCTCCATCCATGACTGCACCAATATTTCCTGTTTCGACAGAAGTACGGTGATCTTTGACCATACTGTACGGATGGAATACATAAGAACGAATCTGACTGCCCCAAGCAATATCCGATTGCTCTCCGCGAATCTCGTCCAATTGCTTACGTTCTTCTTCAATTTTACGTTCTACCAATTTGGAACGTAACATTGTCATCGCATGCTCACGGTTTTTGATCTGTGAACGTTCACTTTGACAGGTTACTACCACACCAGAAGGTAAATGCGTAATCCGAACCGCAGAATCGGTTGTATTGATATGCTGACCACCGGCGCCACTAGCGCGGTACGTATCAATTTTCAAATCTTCGGTGCGAATTTCAATCGTAGAATCATTCGTAATCTCTGGCACAACATCACAGGAGACAAACGAAGTATGACGACGGCCTGAAGAATCAAAAGGAGAAATCCGTACAAGACGATGTACTCCTTTTTCAGCTTTGAGGTAACCATAAGCATTATGCCCTTTGATCAGCAACGTAACACTTTTGATCCCTGCTTCATCACCAGCTAGATAATCCATCACTTCTACTTTGAAGCCACTTTTCTCTGCCCAACGTTTGTACATCCGAAGCAACATCTCTCCCCAGTCTTGCGACTCGGTTCCGCCTGCACCCGGATGAAGTTCCAAAATAGCATTTAAGCTATCATACGGTTCATCTAATAGTAACTGTAATTCAAAAGCTTCGATTTTGCGAACAAGCTTTTTCACACTTTCTGTTACTTCTTTTGCTAGCGACTCATCATCTTCTTCGTCTGCTAACTCAGCCATAAGACTTGCATCATCATGCTCTTGCTGAAGTTCTAGATAATCATCTACAGCACCTTTAACAGCATTCATTTCAGAAATGACTTCTTGAGCTGATTCATTATCATCCCAGAATCCTGGTGCAGACATCTTCTCTTCAAAGTTAGCAATCAATTCACGCTTGAGGTCTAAGTCAAAGAGACCCCCTAAGGTTAGATAATTTGGTAGCCATTTCGCGTAAATCATGTTTTATACTAGGATCGATCATTGGTACGCTCACCTCTTCATAATAAATAGATATTTTGCTTAGCAAAAATCTTTAACATTCTTTTGGTCACTTCAATAATGCATACATATATAACTGTTATACCGTATACAAGATGATTGATCCAACAAGAGACACCCACGATAATGGTGAGTGTCTCTTGGGATACAACAATCTATATTCATTTCAGACGATTGATTTATTATTTACGTCTACGACGACGTTCTTCACGAGACGGACGTTTTTCAGCCGTTTCGCCACCACTTGTGCTCATTTTGCTTTCATCCACAACCGCTTCGCGTTCCTGGTTACTTGCAATTTGTGCTCTCATAACATAAGTAGCTACTTCTTCTTGAATTTCAGCGATCATTTGGTTAAACATTTCGAAGCCTTCAAATTGGTACTCACGCAAAGGATCTGTACCACCGTAAGCACGAAGATGAATACCTTGACGCAATTGTTCCATCGCATCAATATGATCCATCCATTTACGGTCAACTGCACGAAGAACAACAACTTTTTCAAATTCGCGAACCATTTCTTCGCCAATTTCTTTTTCACGTTGCAAGTAACGAAGTTCTACACGCTCGAATAAATAGTTAACCATCTCTTCTTTTTCTTGCTCATGTAGTTCTTGTTCTGTGATCGTACCTTCTTGCAAGAAGTTATTGTTCACATAATCTGCAATCGCTTGAAGTTCCCAGTTCTCAGGGATATCGTCATTACAATGGACTTCTACGATACGCTCAATACAAGGTTTAATCATTTGCAATACAACTTCACGAATATTATCAGATTCCAATACTTCACGACGTTGTTTATAAATAATTTCACGTTGTTTGTTCATCACATCATCATATTGCAATACGATTTTACGCATATCAAAGTTACTACCTTCAACACGTTTTTGAGCAGATTCTACAGCACGTGTAATCATACGACTTTCAATCGGTTGATCTTCTTCAAAGCCCAATTTTTCCATCATATTCATTACATTATCTGCACCAAAGCGTTTCATTAGTTCATCACCTAGAGAAAGGTAGAACTGGGTAGAACCTGGATCTCCTTGACGACCGGCACGACCACGAAGCTGATTATCAATACGGCGAGATTCATGACGCTCTGTACCGATAATATGCAAGCCACCTGTGTCTTTTACACCTTCACCAAGTAAAATATCTGTACCACGTCCAGCCATGTTAGTAGCGATCGTTACTGTACCTGGTTGACCGGAGCGTGCAATAATTTCTGCTTCTTCTGCATGGTATTTTGCATTGAGGACCTGATGCTTAATACCTTTACGTTTTAGCATTTCAGAAAGACGTTCAGAGTTCTCAATCGATACTGTACCGACAAGAATCGGTTGGTTTTTCTCATGACGTACAACGATTTCGTCAACAACAGCGCGGAATTTACTTTCTTCGCTCTTATAGACAACATCAGCAAAGTCTTCACGTTGATTCACACGGTTAGTCGGTACTTGAAGTACTTCTAGACCGTAGATCTTTTTGAATTCTTCTTCTTCTGTTTTCGCTGTACCTGTCATACCTGCAAGCTTTTTGTACATACGGAAGTAGTTCTGGAACGTGATTGTTGCCAGTGTCATACTTTCGTTTTGTACTTTCAAGGATTCTTTCGATTCGATCGCTTGGTGTAGACCATCGCTATAACGACGACCCGCCATTAAGCGACCTGTAAATTCATCTACGATCAATACTTCGCCATCAGCAACAACATAATCTACGTCACGACGCATGATTGTGTTTGCTTTTAGCGCTTGTACTACATGGTGATTGATCGTTACATTTTTGTTGTCATATAGGTTTTCTAAGCCGAAGAAATTCTCTGCTTTTTCAACACCTTTTTCAGTTAATGCTACAGATTTTACTTTGATATCGACATTGAAATCTTCTTCCATTTTCAATGTTTTTACAAAGCGGTCTGCTGCAAAATACAATTCAGTTGATTTCTGTGCTTGTCCTGAAATAATAAGTGGTGTACGTGCTTCATCGATCAAGATCGAATCTACTTCATCAATAATACAGAAGTACAATGGACGTTGTACCATTTGTTCTTTGTACAACACCATATTGTCACGCAAGTAATCAAATCCAAATTCATTATTTGTACCATAAGTGATATCACAAGCATAAGCCGCTTGCTTCTCGTCATGTTGCATACCGTTCAGGTTAACCCCTACAGTCATGCCCAAGAAGTTATAAATGCGACCCATTTGTAGACTATCACGTTGAGCCAAATAATCATTAACTGTAACGACATGCACACCTTTACTAGCAAGTGCATTTAGATATACAGGAAGTGTTCCTACAAGTGTTTTACCTTCACCTGTTTTCATCTCTGCGATTCTTCCTTCATGCAGAGCGACACCACCGATCAATTGTACGTCAAAATGACGCATGCCTAGCACACGTTTGGAAGCTTCACGTACAGTACAGAATGCTTCTGGCAATAGTTGATCCAGTGTTTCTCCTTTTTCCAGACGTTCGCGGAATTCAGCCGTTTTGGCTTGTACTTCCTCATGAGACAATGCCTCAAATTCCGGTTCCATTTTATTAATGATCTCGACGGTTTTCAATAGACGTTTAACATCACGTTCATTGGTATCGCCAAAAATTTTCTTCACAAGTCCTAGCATGGTTTACCCCTTTCGCGCAAAACAGAGATAGATTATTGAATAATGCAATTACCGTAACGCTTATGGGGGATTATTCAATAACCTCAGTTGCAATAAATTGTACCAGTTTCAGGGAAAAGCCGCAACAAAACAGCGCATTTCCTATACATTTTTGGTATATGATAAAATTTCAATAGGACACAAGATCACTATATCCCGTGCCTGACTATATCCATATGATGTTCGTCATCATTTTTTGAGAACTCTTCTACATTATTACGCAAAAGAATACAAAATGTTTCTTAAATCGTTCAAGTCTTATTATACCGCACTGTAGAGCGGGTTGTACAATTTTTGCACGTAAAAAGAGCCTATCCCGAAGGATAAGGCTCTGGTTGTATATCAATAATCACTTATTCTTGTTCAATCAATCCGTATTTACCATCGTCACGACGATAAACAACGTTTACTTCTTGAGTGTCTACGTTGGAGAATACAAAGAATGTATGTCCAATCATATTCATTTGCAAGATAGCTTCTTCTACATCCATCGGTTTTAGGAGGAAGCGTTTGTTACGTACAACTTCCAATTCATCTAATTCATTTTCAATATCCGCATCCTCAGCAACAGCAAGTGCAGCAGCCGTAGGATCTTCTACGAAGAAGGATTTCAAGCTTCCCTCTTGGCGGAATTTACGATTTAATTTAGTTTTATGTTTGCGAATCTGACGTTCCAGCTTATCTACTACAGAGTCGATCGAAGAATACATATCTTCACTGCGATCTTCTGCACGTAAAATAAGTCCAGGGAGAGGGATTGTAACCTCTACTGTGTGCTGTCCACGATTGACACTAAGTGTAACCGTTCCGTCAGAAACGGGAGGTGAATCAAAATATCTTTCAAGTCTGCCTAACTTTTTGTCCACATAATCTTTCATAGCATCTGTAACATCGATTTGTTGACCACGTATAACAAAGTTCATAAGGCACTCCTCCTTTAGGGAATTATAACATAGATGTTAACGGCATGTAAAAAGGATACTGGTGCAAATTAGCAGTGACAATCTATTGTCAAATCTAGCCGTCAGAGTACCCGCGTCTGACTTTATATTTTAGTCTTAAAAATATAAATAGAGTTCTGTCAAACGCTTGCAAAATCCTCAAAACTACTCTCTTCTACCTATAAATACATAGTCGAAAATAGTTCATCTATTATGCCGCCCTTGTGTTCCATTAACCAATCTGACCTTAATCCAATCGCTTACAATGTGACAGATATCCGAAACTTATTGCTCAGTAACTAAGTAAACTATTCATACAATAGTCATACTATAGAAAAAGGCTCCGGAGTGTTCCGGAGCCTTAGCTGATTATTCAAATGTGTAACCATCAATAATACCTATGTAGGTTGGCAAATGCCGAAGGATGATTATAATTTGATAACGTTAGCTGCTTGTGGTCCACGCGCGCCTTCAACGATGTCGAATTCTACGGATTGACCTTCTTCTAACGTTTTGAAACCTTCAGTTTGAATCGCAGAAAAGTGTACAAATACGTCTCCGCCTTCTTCAGTCTCAATAAAACCATATCCTTTTTCTGCGTTAAACCATTTTACTTTACCATTCATGCAATAACATTCCCTTCGTTATCAAATAAGTAGAGTAAGACATTGCCTACGCCTCTAAATATACCAAATTTGGTGGGTAAATGTCAATTGGTAAAGTAAATACTTTCATGGTATTTTATTACATTTAAAATAGGTAGATTGATTATTTATTAGGCTTGTTAAATAGTATAATAAATTCAAAGTTCATATTTAGCAATTTGTTCTTCACAAACAGTTCTCATATCTTTATTCTCTTGATACTTAACTTCCCACTCAATAATAGAATCTAATGTTTCGTCCAATGACCAATTTGGTTCCCATCCAATTTTTTTAGTAGCCTTAGAAGAATCTAATTTTAATATACTTGCTTCTAATTTTATGTCTTGTGTTAAGATACTATATCCATAGTTTTTCTTAGGCCATTTTTCTAACATATGTTCAACAATCCATTTAACATTCTTTATTTCACTATCCAATGGTCCAAAATTCCAAGCTTGCGCATAATCTTTTCCGTTTAAAACTAGATTCTCACATAATAAAAGATACCCTTTTAATGGTTCTAATACATGTTGCCAAGGTCTAATTGCATGTGGATTTCTTATTTGAATTTCTTTCTGGTTTGTCAAAGATTTTAACAAATCAGGAATCAAACGATCTTCTGCCCAGTCTCCTCCACCAATTACATTACCTGCCCTAGCAGTTGCAACTTTAATATCTAGTGTGGATAAGAAAGAGTCACGATAAGATGCAGTAACTAACTCGGAACATGCTTTGCTATTAGAATATGGATCACGTCCTCCTAAAGATTCATATTCTCTATATCCCCATTCCCATTCTTTATTTTCATAACATTTATCTGTAGTTACATTCAAAATTGCTTTTAAAGAACTACATGTTCTTGCTGCTTCCATAATATGAACTGTGCCCATAACATTTGTTTGATATGTTTCTATAGGATCATCATAAGATTTTCGAACTAAAGGTTGAGCCGCCATATGAATGATTATTTCTGGCTTTGCTTTTTGTATAGATTCACATAAAAATTTGTAATTATTAATATCTCCAATAAATGAATTTGTTAAGAGTTCCTCAATTCTGGCTATTTCAAACAGAGAAGGTGAAGTAGGAGCAGGATGTGAATATCCAGTAACATTTGCACCTAGCTTATAAAGCCATAGACTAAGCCAGCTACCTTTAAATCCTGTATGACCTGTTAAAAAAACGTTTTTATCTTTCCAAAATGATTTATTCAATTTACTTCCCATCATCAAATTTAAGCTCCCCTCACTTTATAACTTTCATTATTTACGGTTTTGATAAGTTAATTCATATATAGTAAACTCAGAGCTTATTTTTGACTTTATATATTCAGATTCACGTTCATTTCCTCTGGCTAACACATCAGACATTTCAGAAATTATCGTTTCAGTACCTGTGTCTTTTTGCAAAGAAATGTTTGTAGCAAAGTCAATATTAAATCCAATTGTCTCAGCTTGCGTATAGAGTGTATCTGAAACATATAATTTAGTATTATGCATATTATTTGCATTACCTAACATATTGTAAATGGATTCAATACTGATCATATTTTTAATCATAAATACAAGTTTACCTTTATTCTCAAGAAGTTGAGCGCAAACTGTAAATATAGTTTCCAAATCATCACTATAAAAGTTAAGAGGTTGCTCAATATATATCAAATCCACTTTTTTATCGATTTTACTAAAAAGTTGACCAAAATAATTAAATACAAAACTATTCTCAGCAAAAGTTTTTAAATCGGTCAAATATCTTGTTTCTGATGAAGCAGTAAAAATATTAGGAGTTATCTCATGAGCAGACCATAAGCTGTTTTTAATTTGTAATAATGTTGCTCCACACTTTGTGTCAATTCCTAATATTGATTTTGTAGTAGCTAATTGATTGAAGTTAATCTCTAGATATGCTCTATTCATACGTGCTTCTGTCCAAGCATCCAAATCATATTTTTCATAAAAAGTTTTTCGTCCTTCTTCTAAAGAATTACTTTGATGATCAATAGAAGTCGTGAGACTGCCATAATGATGAGTAACAGTATCTGCACAGTAAATCAATTTGTAACCTGCACGTCTGATTCTGAAACTAATATCATCATCTAGAAATTCACCTCTATAAAACCGAGTATCATAATAACCAATGTAATCCAATAAGGCTGTAGGGCAACATAGCACATTAGGTAATAGAACTATTCGTTCTTCCCATTTTCTAGGATCACTTATATTATATTGTTCTGCTTTTTGTTCAAATTCTTCTTTAGAATTAAAAGGAATATTAATTTGTTGCATATTAGAAATAGAAGTAGCTCCTGGGGAAACAAATCCTATTGTGGGATCTGATTCAATACAGATCATAAGATTGTGTAACCAATTCGGGGTGAATATAAAGTCATTACATACTGCTGCACAGTATTTTCCTTCTGCAGCCATTAATCCTATATTGAATCCTTTTACCAAGTGGATATTATATTTTAGATAGATCACTTTGGCATTAGATATACTTTGAAAATATTCTTTTGTACCATCAGTAGAACCATTGTCTACTAAAATAAGCTCATAATCGATATCTTTTGTATGTTTGATAATACTTTCTACACAATCACGTGTGTAATCAATATTATTATAAGCTAGAAGAACAATACTAACTTTAAAACGCGCCTTATTTCCTATTTCTATAATATTATTATGATCAATGACACTAACATCAGGATAATATTCTGGATAATGATTTTTATCGATATCTTTTTCTAAAATATAGGCAACTTCGTATTCTAAAATTCGATAAAGAGATTTGAAATGAAAACGAAAATCATATAAGAAAGATTGGACATCTTCAATTAAAACACTATTTTTGAGGCACTCTATATAAAATTTAATATTATCATTTATCTCTTTTACCCGATGAGGTTTTATTGCTTGTTGAACTATATTCTCAACTAAATTCATCAAATCTATTAAATCGTCTAGTAATCTTAAATCAGACAGATTAATTTCGCCGTTATTAATACAGTTTTCTAAATAAAGAATTCCTTCGCGACCAATTCTCAAACTATCCATTAATTCCACAGAGCTGTGATTATCCATTAAAGTCTCCCTTATAATTAACGTATTCCATCAATGTCTCTTCTAAAATCAATCCAGTTTCTATCCTTGTCAGATACAAGTAATCCGTCTGTGACTGGCCAGTCTATCTTAAAAGCCTCATCATTCCAACGGATTCCCGATTCATGAGATGGAGTATAGTTTTCACTCACCATATAGCTAATAGAACTGTTATCTTCTAATGTTTGATAACCATGAGCAAATCCTTTAGGTATATATAGTGAAGACATATTGTTTTTAGATAACATAGTTCCAAACCATTGACCAAAAGTGGGACTTTCTAATCTAATATCGATAATCACATCATAAATTGCTCCTTGTAAACAAGAAACAATTTTTTGTTCACTAAATGGCGGTTTTTGGAAATGCATACCACGAAGTGTTTTAGAATATCGATTAAATGCCATATTGGATTGAACCATTTCAAACTCAATTCCATATGTGTTTAACGTTTTTCTACAAAAAGTTCTAGAAAAGTAACCTCTCTCATCTTCAATAGGTTCTTGTTTAAAAATAAATGCATCTTTTAATGGAGTTGACTCGATTATCATCTTGATTCCCCTTTATCATTTTATCTTGCTTTAAAGAAAATCTAAAATTAAAATGCAACTTCTTCAAAATTAATAATATTTCCCATATATCCCAATTGATCTAGTTGCTGTTTAATCTGATTCTTATGAGAATTAGCAAACAAAATAATACAATCGTATTCTTTTATCCTTTCTGTAGTCGGCTCAACAATAGGTATAGTCATCATATGATGATTATGCTTGGATTGATCGCTATCAAATATGCATTTAATATCAATTTTATTTTTAAGCATAGTTAAAAAACAAGCTGATTCTGCACCTGCTCCCCACCCTGCGATTTTAGACGAAGTATCTATTTTAGATAAAAGTGCATTTAACTCGTTTTTTCTTTTTTCGCTAAAAGTTTCAATATTTGAGTTAGAATTTTTTCTAGCATATAGCTCTAATAGATTAGGATTTTCTGCTTCCTGTACACGTATAACTGTTAGACCAGCTTGATGGGCCATAATAGAAAGACTAAGTATTGAAAAGTATTGTATATGATCAGTACACAGATTATTATAAAGTTTTTTTTCATATATACGCTGTCCATTAGGAACTTCAACTAGCAATACTCCATTGTCGTTGAGTAATTTCGCAGCTTGTTTAAATAATTCAACTGGTTTCTCGAGATGTTCTAAAACTTCAATAATAGTAATAGCATCGAATAATAAATCAAATGCTATTTCGGTATGGAAATAATCATTTATAACTGTAAAACCTTTTTCTCGAGCAATTTCTACAGCAACTTTTGATGGTTCTACTCCATATACCTCTTTGAAATGTTCTTGAGCTAGTTCCAAATAATGTCCAACTCCACATCCAATATCTAACAGATAATTAGCAGAAGTTATAGAAGCCAACTGCTTAACTTGCTCTATACGAACATTTGTAAAACTCGAACCCCAAAACGAACCCATTGAATAATTATCGTAATACTTGTTATTTACATACATAGGAATTTGAGTATGACCACAAAATGTACAATGATAAATTTCAATATCATGTAAAGACAAATTTTCGGCATCGTAGCCACTCATTAAATCATGGGGTGCTCCATTATAATTTTCTAAAAAAGAAGAAGAATTATTACAAATGCAACAATTCATACATAAGTCACTCCTTCCCTGATCTACTAATAAGTACAGTTAATAATTCTTTTACGAAGATTTCTAATTCCATAACAGGCTTTAATTCAGCCTCACTAAAAATGCTACTAAATTCAAACTGTCTTATTAATTCATTATTTTCAGGTTTGATAATCTCTATGTGCATTTGAAAATGATCCCATGCTACTTTTTTTACTAAAGAAGCATATTGAAATACGTTCATGGTTTCTTTCCCATTAGCATGTATAATACGTTCTTTAGGTCTATTTTCTAACAACCACTGTAGCTTATTGCATACATCAAATATCCCTACAAAATTACGATACTGTGTGCCTGGAGTTAACAAGGTAATTTTATTATAATCTACAGCTTCTAGACAAAAAGAAAAGGGAATAAGATTCCATCTCTTAAACTTCTTTAAATCATATGGTACTCCAAATAAGTTAGATGGTCTGATGATCCAGGTGTTTAATTTATTAGCTCTATCAAACATTTTAACAGTTTGCTCAGCATTATAATGTGATAACCCATAATCATTTATAGGAGATCCTTCTATATGCTCATTTAGTACGCCTTCTTTATTTCCAAATATATGGAAACTAGAAATATAAATAAAGTCTTTTATGCGATTATTCACACAAAAATCTAAAGCAGCATGTATGCCAATAGCATTTTCTGATATAGCCGAATAAGGATCTGATTTATATAACATTTCATTTGGCGTTACAGTATGAATCATGGCATCTATGCCGGACATCTTCAAATCAGCTATTGCTTTAGGTTTTGAAAATTCCATTTCTACATCGCTATTTGTGCTTCTTGTAGCTCTTGTAACTTTATATCCATTTTTTTTTAAATGTTCAGCAGCATGAAGTGCAATATAACCATCGGCCCCGCTTATCAAAACATGTTTTTTGTGCATATAAATTCCTCAGTTCAATAAATTGATGTATTAAAAAATGATTGGCTCCATGCTTGTCTTCTTGATTTCACTACTTTTTGAACACCAGTTTCTGAATCTCTATAGCAAATTGAATTGTCTTCCAAATGTTTATTTCTCAAAAGAGTCTGATTACCAATTGTAACAGAATGTCCTACTTGGCAATCTCCAATAATAGAAGATTGAGGAGCCATAGCTACTCCTTTTCCCAAAACAGGATAAACACCATTGATAGCTCCTACAGTACATCCTTGGTAACAAACAAAAAAGTCGCTGTATGATGCTTTACCCAGAATTATTCCTCCGCCATGAATAACCAGAAAAATATCTGGCATTTCTGCATCGTACATACAAGTCAAACCATTTAATACCTTATTTAAATAAAATATTTTTGAAGCATGCTCTGGATCTTCATATTCTTTCCATAGTGAATTTGAGAGAAACCAAAGAAATAATGTATATTGATCTGAATGTGTATGTGAAAGAGAGGTTTTGTTTTTATAATGATATGATTGTAATGCAACATGTTTAAAACAATATTCTGTACGATCTAGCGAATTTAAAAAAGCTTTATGAAACTTATTATCATTTTGAGGATTTTTTTTATCTGGAAAAAAATGATTTAATTGATGTAAAACATACAATTTAAAATCCTCTATTGGCAAACTCAAATTA
Organism: Paenibacillus sp. KACC 21273; assembly: GCF_028736095.1. Taxonomy (NCBI): domain Bacteria; kingdom Bacillati; phylum Bacillota; class Bacilli; order Caryophanales; family Paenibacillaceae; genus Paenibacillus; species Paenibacillus sp. KACC 21273. The sequence goes on along the minus strand of NZ_CP117876.1, from coordinate 710,665 downwards.
AACATAATACCTCCTTCATACTTGAATTTTGATCATAAGACTGTTTTAATTATCCCAAATTTTCCATGGCGCTCTTTGTTCAGACCACATTTCATCAAGTGTAATTTTTTCACGAATTGTATCCATTGGTTGCCAAAAATCATAATGTTTATATGCATTTAGTTGCCCATCAGAAGCTAAATTTTGTAAAGGTTCTTGTTCTAAAATAGTAGTCTCATAATTACTTATATAGTCAAATATTTGTGGTTGAAATACCATGAAACCACCATTTATCCAACTACCATCACCTTTCACTTTTTCTTTAAAACCTGTTACTGATTGGTCATTCAATTCTAAACTTCCAAAGCGTCCATCTGGTTGCACAGCTGAAATAGTAGCAATTTTTTCACTTTTTATATGAGAATCAACCAAATGTTCAATATTTATATTGGATAATCCATCTCCATAAGTAAGCATAAATGATTCATTTCCTATATATGGTTGTATTCTTTTGATTCTGCTCCCTGTTAAAGTATGCAGTCCGGTTTCTACTAATGTTACTTTCCATGGTTCTACTGAGTTTTTATGGGTTTCAACAGGTATAGAACTAGTAAAGTCATACGTTGTAGCTTCTGACATATGGCGATAATAATTAGCAAAGTATTCTTTAATAACATAACCTTTATAACCCAAACATATAATAAATTCATTAAATCCATAATACGAATATATTTTCATTATATGCCAGAGTATAGGTTTATTACCGATTTCAATCATCGGTTTTGGTTTCAAATGTGATTCTTCACTTATTCTAGTACCTCTTCCTCCTGCTAGAATAACTACTTTCACGTTAATTCACTCCTTAATTAGGTTATTATTTTCACCATAAATTATACGAATAACTTTGTTATATAAAGATATATATTTATTATTTAATAAGTTATAAAATAAATAGTTCTAGTTCATTCATGAACTAGAACTATTTATTTTATTCTCGCTTATCCATTAAAATTCCATTATTTTCATACTTAGATTCATACGCGTTTTTTTGAGACTTTGCTACATTTCGCTGAGCAAACCAATCAGATGCATCTTTTTTCAATTCTTCTATTTTATTTGCGAAAATTATATCATCTTTTATAATCAATTCAATATATTGCTTATCTTCTACAGTGATTGAATGCTGTTCGAAATATATTGGCAACATTGATATTAGAGAATCGCGAATTTCAAATAAGGACTCTACTTCTTCATACGTCAAATTATTAATACGCTTAACATGGTCTCTATTAATTTCCAACAGTTTATTGAGTGGATTATCCATGCTTAACTTCATTAGATCCCGGCGCCAATTTGTTAGCTTCTACCCATGTCTCACGAAGATCACGTAGATATCCTAAAGCTTCTTCAGCAGGTTCTATTGATTTTTTAATATTTGCTTGGATGAATAAATAGTTCATATATTCATAGAGTTTGCCCAGACTCTCTGCAATATCATAAGAATGATCAAGGGTTGCTGATAATTCACTAATAATAGCTTGTGCTTTACCAAAGTTAGTATTAGACTTCTGATAATCTTGTTGATTGACTCCATCAATAGCTGCTACTGCAAACCGAATCGCACCATCATATAACATAATCAGAAGTTGACCTGGAGAAGTTTGTACTGCATTTTGACGGTACTTTTCGTAAGGTGAAGAAATCATATTACACCATCCTTTATAATTTTAAAAATATATAATTACGAACTTAGGTAATTGGTTAAACTACTTGATTGAGAATTCAATTTTGACAGAGCCGATTCCATAGATGTAAATTGTTTATAATAACGAGTTTCCCGATCATTCAAACGATTTGTAAGAGCTAAAATGCGATTATTATAATCTGTTAATTCTTTAGCCATACTACTTTTAGTACTAAATGTTGCTGTAACATCGGCATTGAATCTTGAAGTTCCCGCTTTATCTGCTAATTTACCAATCGTATCATTTAACTTATTGTATAGTTGATTAAATACACCAGACTTAGAGTCACTTCCTTGCAATGTAGTAATAATCCCTTGTGGATTTTTTTCTATTGCTGTTTTGAGTTTCGTTTCATCTAGATATAATTTACCACCCTCACTATACGTACCTGTTGTAATACCCATATCAGGTAGGCTTACTCCTCCTACACTCCCTAATGCAGTGGTAATTACATTACGCATATCTTGCATAGCAGATTTAAGGATATCATCACCCTTCAATAATCCACTCATTGATTTTTCATTCCATGTTTTCACTTCATCTTCACTAAGTTCCTTTTTTTGCTCGGTTGTAAGTGGAGCGAAATCTCTATATTTAGTTTCTTCAGTTTTCGATTTCATTGTACTAAGCATACTGTTATAAGAACTAATAAATGCTTTCACCGTTTCGATCACTTTGCTAGAATCTGTTTGAGTTGAAATTTTACTTTCTCCACTGGTTCCAGATGTAGCTAAAAAATTCAACTGAACTCCATTAATGGTGTTTACATTACTATCAAATGTAAGATCTGTTCCATTAATATTTACTTTAGCTTGTTGAGCAGCAGTTACTACAGTATTAGTATTGTTTGTACCCATTCCAGCTAGATTTGCAAAAGTACTATCTCGATCTATATTTACAGTTCCTCCAAATTCTTTTGAAGTGATCGAAAATTTTCCTGTAATTTCATCAAATGTCGCTGACACCTTCGCGGTGCTATTACTGTTGATAGTTGAAAGCACAGAAGTAATACTATCTGTACTCTGGAAAGTCATTTCTACATCGTTTACTTTTAGCTTATATTCGGTAGCACTAGTGTTATTTGTAAGTTGACTCAGATTTGTAGACATTTTAGCTTTTCCATCAGAAGTTGTAAGAGCATCTCCGGTAGTAGTAGCTTTAGAAGCTAATTGATTAACTGTAACACTCATTGCTATTCCTGTTGCTCCAGCCGTAGCTGTCGCTGTCACCGCAGTTGTATTACCTGTGACTGTAGCTTTCTGAGCATTTAATGACTCAGAACTTTTATAAAGAGATAGTTTATTTTGACGAAAATCTACAAGTTTACTATTGATTTCTCGATAAGAATCTCTTTTCCACTCTAATAATTGTTTATTTTGATTAAGTTTATCTAAAGGAATACGTTCAGCTGTCATTAATTTTTTAACAATACTATCTGTATCAATTCCTGATGCTAATCCTCCTACTCGAATAGCAGAGGATGCTGAAGACATGTAAGACATAAATAAACCTCCCTGGTATTACAATTTTTTAAATAATTAAGTACGCTTATCCACCAAAATTCCAGCAATATGCATCATATTAGCTACGAGATCTAACGTTTTTTCTGGAGGTACTTCGCGAATCACTTTACCCGTTTCTTTATCTAATACTTTAACCATGATACTATTGGTTTCTTTATGCATGCTTACTTGTAGTGTAGTCTCCGGTCCGGATAAAGCTTTAAAAGCATGATCTAATCTTCGCATTAACTCTTCTTGTCCTACAGGTAACACGACCCCTTCTTTTTCCATCTGCTTCATTTCACTAACATTAGCAGTAGCAGGAACAACATTAGGTTGAGGAGAAGTACTGGAGTTATTCAACGGACTGTAGGTGCCACTAGATGAAAATGAGAATTGAACATTCATTAGCGTTAACCTCCGACAATGATTTATTTAATATATATATCGGTTAAAAACATCATTAGCTTTAGAGCGAATAATACAAATAAATAATTTTATGTTAATTACTCAGACTAAATAAACATTTACGATAAAATAAATGTTAGATTTAGATTTAAATTAAGTAAGTTATATTCTTTCCATAGTTAAATCAACATCTAATTTGTACGTTTTTGAGCAGTTTATACAGATGAATTCATTTTCATTTTTTCTCAATGGACTTCTACAATCACAGACCCAACCTATTACTCTGGAAGGTACTCCTACAACTTTTTCATGTTGCTTTATAGATTTAATGACTGCTGAGTTCGCTCCAATAAAGCTGTTTTTCCCCATTTTTAAAAGTTGGTTAATAGATGCAGATAATCCTACCCATATATTTTCTTCTGTTATTACATTGCCTGCTATAGTGCTTCCACCGGCTATAATATTTCTATTACCAATGACAGAAGAATGTCCTATATATACTTGGTTATCAATCTTAGTCTCATGTCCTATAGTCGTAAACTCTCCAAATAAACCCTTATCAATAGACACATTGGATCCTATTTCCACATCATTACCTACTTGAACGCCTCCAACATGAGGTACTATTTTTCTAATACCATCTACTTCTTTTACTTGAAATCCATCTCCACCAATAGTCGTATTAGGCTTGATCTTGACTCGATCTCCTATTATTGTGTTAGGCATCAGAACTACATTATCCATAATTATACAATCATCACCTATAATTACCGAATCATGGATAATAGCTGAAGAAGATATGATAGAAGTGTTTTTAGAGCTTTTTTTTAAATTTTTAAAATAATTTCGTGAATTATATTCAAAAAAAATAGTATAAAATAATGTTTCCGGATTAATTTCTGTTAATAAATAACTTTTAAAGTTGACAATTTTATCTTTTAAGCTGCTGTGAATAATAGCTGCTCCAACATTAGAACGATTGAATTCTTCTAAATATTTCTCGTTCATAATATAAGTTAATTGATATTTATGATTATCACTTCTAGTACTTAAATTTCCAAACTTTAATATTTCTATATTTTCTCCTATGAGAATACAATCAAATTGATAACTGATTTTTTCTAAATATACTGGCTGCATTAACAACTCCACAATATTCCCCCATTCTTAATGTAATTGTGTTAAACAGAATACTTATTTAAAGTTTCTATTATATATTCAACTTCGTTTTGTTCTAATAAAGGATGAACAGGAATAGATATCACTTTCTGCGCCACTAATTCTGTGACAGGCAACTCTGGTATAGTTATATTTTTGTCGTTCAAATAATTAACAATATGCTTTTGTTGATGAAGTGGATAAGGATAATATATGCCCGAACCAATATTATTTTGTGTCAAATATTCAATTAAATGATCTCTTTGAGTAGTTTGAATCGTAAATTGATGAAAAACATGTTTTGCTTCATTGATAGTAACAGGAAGCTTAATACATTTATTATCTATATTTTCTAAATATTGAGTAGCATTTTCTATACGTCTTTGATTCATATTATCTATTTTTTTTAGCTGTTCAATACCAATTGCTGCAGCCATATTAGTCATTCTATAGTTATAGCCTAGTACTTCATGAACATACCTAGTATTTGATCCATGATTAATTAGCAACTTGCAATCTTCTATAACAGATGACTGCGTAGATGTTATTAATCCTCCCTCACCTGTAGACATATTTTTTGTTGGATAAAAACTAAAAGTCCCCGCAATACCAAAACTTCCTACTGGCTTAGAATCATAAGTAGCTCCATGCGACTGAGCACAATCTTCTATAATCGTAATATTATGTTCTTTAGTCAGTTTAATAATTTCGTTCATATCACATGATTGTCCAAACAAATGAACTAGCATCAAATATTTTGCTTGAGGATATTTCGCTATCATTTCTCTTAACGAATCTATTGAGATATTATAAGTCTGCTCATCAATATCTACATAAATAGGTATAGCTCCACAATATAAAATAGCGTTGCTAGTAGCTACAAAAGTAAATGGAGTAGTTAACACAAGATCATCTGGTTGTACACCTGCAACTTGTAACGCAACATGAAGTGCTACCGTTCCATTACATACCGCAGCAGAATAAGGCAGATCAAATTTTTGTGAGAATTTGTTTTCAAATTCGTATACCCATTTTCCTTGAGCCAATTCTCCTGTTTTCATTACTTCTATTACTGCATCAATTTCATTATGATCTATGGATGGTTTGGCAATTGAAATACGATTCATACTGACTCCTTAATCCTGACCTCAAATTGTTATTATACTGTCCTGAATTGCTTTAATTAATTTTAATGCTTTTAAGCCATCTTTTCCTTCTACCTCAAGTACAGTGTTTCCTAGAATAGACTGAATAAAATTATCTATTTCTATTCGTAAGGGTTCATCATTTTTCATTAAAATCTTTGCCGTTATTTGTTCTTGACTATATTGATGTTCTGTATTTGTATCAAATATTTTTTTGCCCGCTTCTGTTTTACTGGAAAGATACAATTTACGTTCTAACAGATCGGCTTCAATTAATTTATCTTTTAAAACAACTCTCCAATTTCGAATTTTTTGTTCAGTAGCTCGGCTAGTGATAATATTTATTAAAATATTATCACTACTTAAATGAACATTCACAAGATCGTTTTTGTTGGAATGTACTTTAACACCTATAGAAGATATAATATTGAGTTTTCTTTTTAATATATAATACAATGCGTCTATATCATGTATCATAAGATCAGATATTACATCTACATCATATATTCTAGAATCAAAAGGACTTTCTCGATGAATTTCTATAAAGACTGGCTTCTCTTTTTTTAGGATATCTTTTAGTTCTTGAATAACAGGGTTAAAACGTTCAATATGTCCAATAGATAATAAAACATTTTTTTGTTTAGCAATTTCAATTAGATTTTCTGCTTCTTCAATATTGTCAGTTATAGGTTTCTCCAGTAGGACATGGATTTGATGATTAAGAAAAAAAGAAGCAACTTCAAAATGAGTAGAAGTAGGAGTAGCAATACTAACAGCGTCAACTTTTCCAAGTACCTCTTTAAAATTTATAAACTGTTCGATTGGATACTTTGATTTAACTTTTGCAGCATTCTTCTCATTTGTTTCTACAAACCCTATCAACTCTACATCTGGATTGTGATAATAGTTTCTCAAATGATGAATCCCCATGTTGCCTGTTCCAATTACTGCTACTCTAAGTGCCATCTGCACTACTTCCTATCCTATAAATTTTGTACTCACAATCATTATCGTTTTGGTTTATATAACTGATATCCATTTAGAAATAGGATATTTTTTTAGAATTATTGATTTGACTTCTTCCATTTTTGTTACATCATTCATTTTTTCAGCTATATTATAATAACGTTCATATGAACTATATTCTGAATTGATTTTGATTAATTTGGTATAAAACAATTGTGCATCTTCCAAATAACCTGCTCTTATACAAAGATCACCTAATAGTACATTGATATTAATATCACTTTCATTTTGATTATATGCTTTTATTAATACATCAATTGCAGCTTCACCATATCCTTTTTCAGATAGCAATTTTCCAAAACGATATTGAAATTCGCTATTCATCCCGGAAAGCAAATTCGATATTGTTTGTAATGTATCAAATTCTTGTAGATAGATTAATTTGTCTAAAAGTTCAATTAAAATATTTTTAAGATTTAAAGAGAGTTTTTGAGATCTAATACTTTGATCATTAAACAAAGACTTTATCATTTTATATTCTTTTTCACTTATATTCATTATACTTTTAGCACGCATTAGTAGATCTAGGTCTTTTTTTATAAAAGCTAATGTCAATATATCTATTGCATTCTCTTCTTTAATTTCTTCTACTTCGTTCCAGTATTGCTGAGCAAGATCATATTTTTTAATATATTGATAAGAAATGGCAGATATATGTGTCTCAGCTACGATATTTTTATTTTCTATATACTCATGTAATAGGGGATGACGCAAAGTATATAATAAATCTAATAGTCTTTGTAACTCTTCAACAGATGCTACATTGTATAGTAAGTTAAAATTATTATAAATATCTATTAAAGGTATATTAGCTTTTAAAACAATTTCAAAGTATTTATTTAATGAAGGTACAAAGGCAATGTTGGTCTGTATGGATTGAACAATCATTTCATAACTTTTTGCTAACTTACCTTGCATATCATATAATACAGCTAAATTAAAGTATGCAATATAACTGCCTACCCCTTCATCAACCGTAACACCTTTATCTCCAATAGATAAACATTTTAACCATGCTAATTCTGCATCTCGATAATAACCTGCATTTTTAAACAGATTTCCACGTTCATTCCATATACCTGTATCTTCTGGGTATAACTCTGCAGCATCCTCTAATACTTTTAATCCATCTTCTGTAAAGCCTAGTTGATCTAGACAAAAGGCCATTCTGGTTAATAATTCTGGTTGATACATTCTATTTTCGCTGCCTACAAATGCTTTTTTAAAATATTCAAATGCTTTTTCGTATTCTTCATTATTCATATAAAGTTTGGCCATATTATACAAATTGTAGCTTGTAGGATTTTCTTTAACTTCTATTTTCATTAAAGGCATATTACGGTTGCGTTTATCTTTTTCTTCTAATACTTCATTTTTATATCCTGTATGCTGGATAATAGATGCAGCTTCGCCCCTACTAAGTTCGTTTTCAATTTTATCAATATCAAGATGTTCATGAAGCCGATTTTTATAGCGTAATCCTTTATCATTTTTAAATATTCGAATAGCAGAATGCGTCAAAACTCTATTATTAGATAAGAAATTTTTGATACGCATAATATAGTAATCTTTGTAGTTAATAACATCTTTCTTAAGATCTGATTCCTCTTCCAAATATTCATCTGCATCTAACACCAACAGGTAATCTGAAGTCGCTTGCTCTAAAGAATGATTGCGAGCAGCAGCAAAATCATTAATCCATTCAAATGAATATATTTTTGCTTGATATTTTTCTGCAATTTCCATTGTACGATCTGTAGAACCCGTATCTACAATTATAATTTCATCTACTTTATTTTGAACACTACTCAGGCATTTTTCCAATACTTTCTCTTCATTCTTCACAATCATACAAAGTGATATTGTATATGTCATTATCTCTCTCCTAACTATAACTGATACAATATTTATCGGTGATTTGACAATGTAATGTTAGTGATAAATTGCATATTTGCGCAATTGGCTAATATAAAAAAGCGACCTCCAATAATGGAGATCGCTTTGGTGATACAGATTAACGAAGCAATTGCAATACGCCTTGCGGCTGTTGGTTTGCTTGAGATAACATTGCTTGTGCTGCTTGAGACAAGATCGAGTTCTTCGTTTGTTTTACCATCTCAGAAGCCATATCTACGTCACGTACACGAGATTCTGCTGCTGTTAAGTTTTCAGAAGAAGCACCCAAGTTGTTAATTGTGTGTTCCAAACGGTTTTGTACTGAACCTAATTTCGAACGTTGAGTCGATACTTTTGTGATCGCTGCATCGATTGTGCTGATTGCTGCAGATGCTGTACTTGCATCTGTACTTACTGCCAAACCTGTTACGCCTTCGCCTGTACCACTACCTACGCCCAACTCAGAAGCATCCAATTTGGAGATAGACAAGGTCATTGTTTGGCTTGTGTTTGCACCAATTTGGAATGTCAATGCATTTGTAGATGCATCTCCATTTAGCAATTTTTTCGTATTGAATTCAGTTGTATCCGAAATACGAGTAATTTCTTTTGCTAATTGATCTACTTCATCTTGGATGTTAGTACGATCTGTTGTTGTGTTAGTATCGTTACCCGATTGTACTGCTAGTTCACGCATACGTTGCAAGATATCGTGAGTTTCGTTAAGCGCACCCTCAGCTGTTTGAATCAATGAAATTCCATCTTGTGCATTACGAGAAGCTTGATCCAAACCACGAATCTGTCCACGCATTTTTTCAGAGATTGCTAGACCTGCTGCATCATCACCAGCACGGTTGATACGCATACCTGAAGATAGTTTTTCCATTGATTTACTTTGTGCGCTAGACGCACTGTTCAAAGAACGAGAAGTGTTTAAAGCTGCAATATTGTGATTGATAATCATTGTTATTTCCTCCTTGGAATTTGAGGTGACCACATCCGTGTGATCCCTTATTGAGTTGGTTTGCTGTCAAGTTGATCGCGATCACGTTCTTCTTGGCCGCTAATATATATATCGGCAGTATTTATGATTTATGAATAGTTTTTTTAAATATTTTACAACAAATTACAATATTAATTTTGGATTTAGATATTATTATTTATTTCAAAATTACAATTATTTAATCTATTTATAGCAGGTTCATATTTTTGTGCAGCTGATAATTCATAATAATGCTTTGCTTTAATTAGATTGTTATTTGTTTCGTAAAACACACCTAAATTATAGGCAGCTCGGAAACTTCCAGTACCTTTTACACTATCGTATTTATCAGTTTCTCCGATTTCTAAGCATTTCAAATAAAATTGCTCAATATTAGAAAAATAATGAATATATTCGTTTACATTACTAAAGACTAATTCCATATAAAAATACCCGCATACAAAATAAAAATCTGGATAGTCTGAAAGATTGTTTATTTCTTTTGAAATAATATCTAAACCCTGTTTCCAATTACTCTTACTTGCAATAATGTTGTATAAATAACCTACTACTAATAATGATTTAAAGCCATCATATGGTGTAATTAAAGCATAACTCTTTTGAAAAAAAATATTTGCTTTCTCATATTCTCCTAGTATTCTATATTCATTTGCAAGTTGAAACAACATATACGCATCATTAGGATTTGAAGATATTACATGCTCAAGAAGTTTAATATTTCGGTCTGATTTGTTTGTTTGAAAATATCCATCATGATAGATATGAATATTTGTATTTATACGAGGCAATTCTATAGAATGTACTTGCTCATGAATAGCCCCGACATAATATAAACCTTTAGGAAACAATCGGGAAATAATTGCTTGAGATTCTTTAATTTCTCCGTCCTGCATAAATGTATTTATTTGTTTGATACGACCTATACGATTAGGTCCTTTGATAAACTCTTTTATTTTTTCACATTCATTCTCATTTAAGTATTCATCGCCATCTAAAACAAGATTCCAATCTCCTGTAGAATGTTGTAAAGCAAAGTTGCGAGCTTTAGAAAAATCTTGTATCCATATATAATCAAAAATTTTTGCTCCATAGGATTGAGCTATTTCTTTGGTATCATCTTCTGATCCTGTATCCACTATTATCATTTCATTTACTAAATCTTTTACACTATCTAAACATCGTTTTAATTTTCCAGACTCGTTTTTAACAATCATTACTAAAGATAAATTACTCAATTTTATCCTCCTTTATAGTTAAGCTTGTTTATTATCTTACAAGTTATACTTATTTTATAACAGAATTACGATAATTTTATCTAAAATAAAAAAAGCGACCTCCAATAATGGAGATCGCTTTGGTGATACAGATTAACGAAGCAATTGCAATACGCCTTGCGGCTGTTGGTTTGCTTGAGATAACATTGCTTGTGCTGCTTGAGACAAGATCGAGTTCTTCGTTTGTTTTACCATCTCAGAAGCCATATCTACGTCACGTACACGAGATTCTGCTGCTGTTAAGTTTTCAGAAGAAGCACCCAAGTTGTTAATTGTGTGTTCCAAACGGTTTTGTACTGAACCTAATTTCGAACGTTGAGTCGATACTTTTGTGATCGCTGCATCGATTGTGCTGATTGCTGCAGATGCTGTACTTGCATTTGTACTTACTGCCAAACCTGTTACGCCTTCGCCTGTACCACTACCTACACCCAACTCAGAAGCATCCAATTTGGAGATAGACAAGGTCATTGTTTGGCTTGTGTTTGCACCAATTTGGAATGTCAATGCATTTGTAGATGCATCTCCATTTAGCAATTTTTTCGTATTGAATTCAGTTGTATCCGAAATACGAGTAATTTCTTTTGCTAATTGATCTACTTCATCTTGGATGTTAGTACGATCTGTTGTTGTGTTAGTATCGTTACCCGATTGTACTGCTAGTTCACGCATACGTTGCAAGATATCGTGAGTTTCGTTAAGCGCACCCTCAGCTGTTTGAATCAATGAAATTCCATCTTGTGCATTACGAGAAGCTTGATCCAAACCACGAATCTGTCCACGCATTTTTTCAGAGATTGCTAGACCTGCTGCATCATCACCAGCACGGTTGATACGCATACCTGAAGATAGTTTTTCCATTGATTTACTTTGTGCGCTAGACGCACTGTTCAAAGAACGAGAAGTGTTTAAAGCTGCAATATTGTGATTGATAATCATTGTTATTTCCTCCTTGGAATTTGAGGTGACCACATCCGTGTGATCCCTTATTGAGTTGGTTTGCTGTCAAGTTGATCGCGATCACGTTCTTCTTGGCCGCTAATATATATATCGGCAGTATTTATGATTTATGAATAGCTTTTTAAGATTTATTTTTATTTTGATTAAAAAGATTTACTAGTGCGTTAACCTGTTCTACTTGCGGTGTAGCAGAAGCTTGATTAGATTCTTGAATAGCTACATAAATTTCTTCACGATAAATATCGATATGAGCTGGGGCTGAGATACCTAACTTTACTGTGTCACCATCTACGCTCAGTACAGTAACTTCAATATCATTCTGAATAATAATTTTTTCACCTTTTTTTCGTCCCAAAACCAACATATTAAGCACCTTCTTTCTGATCTGATGGTTGTAGAAGATGCTTAGTATGATAGGATGATTGATGCAATATTATTTGTTCTGCTTTGGAAGTCTCTGCATTGCATACAATAGGAGCCAATAAATTCAAAGTTGACTTCTCCATTTGATCATGTAATGTTACCATGCAAGCAATACGCAAACTTTTATCAGAAACCAATTCAGGATATTCCTGATCTTCAATTTCAAATTCATAATCTGGATAAACAACAAAGGGATCAACTAGTAAAAAAGATAAAGAAGGTTCTTGTAAAGATTGAAGATAACTAAATGGACTATTTTCTACATCAATCCAAGCAAAGGACTTTTCTTCTTCAAAACCTGGAAGTCCTTTAGTAAATTGATAGATTTGTTCATCTGCAATAGTAATATCTCCCCAGGACGTTGTTTTTAAGATCACTTTATTTTCCCCTTTTCCAGCTTACATAGCCATCATTTTATTGTTAATATAACCCAAAAAGCCGCAAATAGCGAATACCGCTATAAACGACTTTACATAGTAGTATCCACCGTTGGCGGCGCTGGCGGTGTAAATTGAACGGATGGATACTGTTGCATATAAATATTGACGTTGCCTTTATTATATTCGATCTCTGGTGCATTGATTCTTGTTTGTATGTCAACTCCACCCAATCGTACATCTAAGGTCGCAGGAGTAAAACTAATATTAATATCTACATTAGCAGACGAAGCTGGACCTCTATATTCTATAAACGGAGGCTTGTCTAAAGATCGAGAGCGCATAATATCCCCTAAACTATTACCGGGTTTATAAAATTCTCGCATTCGTTCTCCCATTTCCACTCGCTTTGAGAGTCCTTGAAGAAAAACTTGTTGAATATTAGAATATAAACGTTTGCTCATCTCAAGATGACTACCACCGGTGTAAGCAGCAAAAGCCCTGCTTTGATCAACTGTAAGTTCGGTTTTTGCTTGGTGAATCTCTAATTCAGCTGGAGTTGTAGTAATTTCAAGATCAGCTTTAGGTTGTTTTATAGAAAATGAACCTTGTGTAGTCTCAATTCCAATTTTACCTGGTGTTTGTCGAATCTGTACTATAGGTATGGAGCTCATAGTTTCGCCCCCTTATTCTTCATTGATATACTTATCTTAAAAAGTCTACTAATGATGTAGAAATAATTTTAGCTCCTGCAGAAAGAGAAGCCGTATAAATATTTTCTTGAATTTGAGATTTAACTAATAACTCAGCGTAATTAGAATCCTCTACTTTAGATTGAAGGGCTGTCAAATTAACTTCCATATCGCCTAATCTGGATTGCATTAATTCAACTCGATTAGTTTTGGCACCTACTTCGGATTGAGCAGTAAGTACTTTTTCTACTCTGGTATCAATATTAGCTAATTGATTCGATAGCTCTTTAACATCACCATTTTTCAAAGCAGCAGAAACATTATTCAATAAAGTAAAAATATTATCCGTTTCTGTAGATGTACCAAATACCTGATTACCTGTAACATTAATAGGCAATTTCACATTATCACCTATCATATAATTAATCGATCCTGTATCTGTTTGCACATTTGCTCCATTGGTAATGTCATGGGTTCCATCTGCACCAGTGGAAAATTCATAAGGTTTTTGATCATAATTCTGCCCATTAAAAATGTATTTTCCATTTAACTGACTATTGGCAATATCGATAAACTGTTCTTTAAGTTGAGAGATTTCGCTATTAATACTATCTAAAGCAGATTGAGGATTAGTACCTGTTGCTGCTTGTACAGTCAATTCTCTTAATTTTTGTAGAACATCATTCGTTTGAGTTAAAGTAGTATCATTGTATTCTAACCATGAGATTGAACTATCTACATTTTTTTGATATTGCTGATTAGCTGCAACATCGGCACGATAACGCAAAGAGTAAGTCATTCCTACAGGATCATCTGAAGGACGATTAATTTTCATTCCTGTAGACATCTGTTCTTGCGTATTCTGCATTTGACGTGCATTGCGATTCAAGTTTAGCAGCAACTGGTTACTTTTCATATTATTTGTTACTCTAAGCATTAGCAGAATCTCCTTACTTTCTTATTATCTTCCAACTACACCTGTAGAATTAATCAATTTATCAAGAAGCTCATCATAAGTAGTCATAAAGCGAGCAGCAGCAGTATAAGCATGTTGAAATTTAAGCAAATCACTCATTTCTTCATCAACAGATACTCCACTTACAGATTGTCTACGGCTATCGATCTGAGTCACAATAGATGTTGCATTGTCTGTTTGACGATTAGCTTCCTGAGCTTGTATACCAATTTGACCAATCATTGTACTATAAAAAGAGTTAATTGTTGAAGATTGAGAACCATCTGCAGAACTGAATTTTTTACCACTTAATTCAGAAATAATTAATGCCATACTATTATTTCCTTTAATCACTGTAGCAGGTGTGCCAGATACACGCATAGATGTAGCAATAGCATTTACATTATTTTGAATATCAGGGTTAAGTGTGAAATTGCCAGCAGTAATAGCTCCACCGTCAGAAGAAACGAAGAAAGGTACACCTGTCTTAGCCGCGCCTGTAGCATCAGTATCTAAAGAATATCCTAATTGTTGCAAACCATTAATTCCTTTTACAACAGTTGAAGTATCTTCCTTTAACGTACGAGACTCTGTAGTTCCTGTATAAGGTACTCCATTTAATACCGTACCTTCAGGAATTACTGATCCTTTAGGAAGAGTAACTGTCACATCACCGTTAGCAATCGTATTCGCTAATTGATCTAACTGATTCTTGTAACTGGCTACATACGAATCACGAGATGCTATCATTCCATGTACTTCACCGCCAGTTAAAGTTCCACCTTGATAAGCAGTATTCAAAAAAGCCGAATCTACTGTAGTCGCAGTATACCCTGCTACTAATGCTTGTCCGCCAATGCTAACGTTATAGCCTTGTGCATCTTCTGTTACATTTACATTTACAATAGCGGATAATTTATCAACAAAAAGATCACGTTGATCACGCAGATCATTCGCATCATCGCCCAATGCTTCTACTTTTACAATGGATTGATTAAGAGTTGCAATAGAGTTGGTATATCCTTGAATTTCAGAGGCTTTTGTAGCGATGTTAGTAGTAAGATCGGCTGAGAAGTCAGTCAATTGTTTGTTGATTTGATTCATTGAATCTGTAAGTGCTAGAGCATTTTCTTTTACTACGCTACGCGCAGTCAGACTCTCTGGGTCTTTACTAAGATCAGACCACGAATCCCAGAAGTTTTTTAGTACTGCGCTAAATCCTGTTTCAGAAGGTTCTTGAAAGATCTGTTCTAACTTACTCAAAGAATCCGCACGTGTATTCCAACTTCCTTTGATAGCATTTTCTTGACGATATTGACTATCTAGAAATAATTCTCTCACTCGAGTAACTTGAGTAGCTTCTACACCTGTACCAATTTGACCAGCTGATGTTGAATGAGAGAATCCCGGTGCTTCAATAGGGCGAGTAGCTGACATTTTAACAACTTGGCGAGAATACCCTTCTGTATTAGCATTCGCTATATTATTTCCTGTTGTATTTAATGCAGTAGACTGAGTAATAATACTTCGTTTTGCTGTCTCAATCGAGTGAAATGTAGATGTCATTGATTAACCTCCTAATACTTATCCACGTCTATCAAAAAGTCCTTTTTGTCTCATTCCATAACTCTGCGCTGCTGGATGCTGATAAGTTATATCTTGATTAGGTTTATCAAGCATAAGATCCAATGAGAACTCAATAAATTCTAAAGACTGTTCAAGTAATTGTTGATTTAAAATATTAACCTGCTTTAATTGATCTAATGTTGATTTCAAACGTGATTGTGTGTCCAATAAAGTTTGCTTTTCTTCAATATCAAAAATCAAACGAGCTAATTCACTTACAGTTAAGTTAAGTTGAGATTTAATTCCGCGTTCGTTTAAAAATGAATATGAAGCTTGTATACGTTCTTCATCGGCTTGTTCTATCGATTTGATTAATTTAGATTCTTGATTCAGTATACGAATTAGTGTATCGATATCATTATTTATAATACTTGTCTTTTTGGCTTGGCCTAGATCAAGCATTTGGTTATGATATAGATCCAATTGATCCAAAACGCTGACAAGTCTATTTAATGACATTGATTAATTCCCCGTTCCTTTTAGGAAAGGCAACAACTTATCTGCAAGTGCGCCTGCATCCACATTGTACGTACCCGAAGATACTTGTTCTTTCAGACTTTGAATTTTTTGAGCACGTTCTGCATTAGCAGAAGCTTGAGTGCTATTTGCTTGTAACATTTCCATTGCCTCCGGCGAGATTGACACTTCATCTTTACGATTTGCTTTTTTATCATTAGTTACTGCTTTTGCCTCTGCTGCTCTTTGGTATGGGTTAATTGCGCTTACGCGGTTAGTTTCGTTAATTTTCATGGTTGACACGCTCCTTAGTAATTTTAGTTGAGAAGAACTTCCTATTCAGGATAGGACGTTCTTTTTTGATATCAGGAAGCTTGGGTGATAAGCAAAAGGTTGTTTTCCTGATATCATATAGACAACCGATTTAGTATTTACTAAGATTATCGGACATTTTCGAGATAATTTTTATAGTTATAAAGTGGTTAATTATAAAACGACATTTGTCATTGCTTAAGTCCTAATCCTGCATACGTACGCAATTGAAACCACTCATATAGCACCAAATATTGTCGTTATTTGACTTGTATATGGAAAACCTCTTACATATTTCGGAATTTGTCGACTGCCCGATAGGTCCCTTGGGTTTTTTGTGCTTCTTCTTTTTTGGCTGCTTGATCATCTTCATAAGCATGTTGAATGTCTTTATTAAGACGTGCCCGGCAAGAATCACACATATTACTATCTCGAATAGGATTACCACACACTTCACAAGCATAAGACATATTAGGTGCATTAGCGATTGAAATGCGTCCTTCTCTGATGAACTGTGTGATTTGCTTCACAGGTACTTCCACTGCTTCGGATAATTCTGTAATTGTTGTTCCTTTATGTTCACGTAAGTACTTGATACAATCTTCATATTGGAATTCAATTTCTTTTATACAATTACCACAGATTCCTCTGAGATTTATAACATGTAATTTACCACAACGGGGACAATTAGCTAAGTTCATCCCGTACCGCCTCCTAATCATTGCACTACATCTTTATCATTTATGCTCTTATTTATATTATATCGTACAATAGGTCCTTATTTATTAATAATAAAGCTTAAATTAACGATTTATTTCATACATTCTTTTAAATTTTCATCAAATAGACTAGAGTATACAAAATGAATACGATATCGTACATGCTTTTCAAGAACGAGCCCATGTTAAGCTAAATACATGTATATCGATACCATGAAGCTGCCCAGCTTCGATTAACGCTTTTGCACAATTATTAATAGTACTTCCTGTTGTATAGATATCATCTACGAGTAGTATATTTAGGCTATGCGATCGATAAGTAGTTAACCATTGTGGCGTATCCAAAGCATAACCAAATACTTCTTTCATATTCATAATACGTGCTTGTCGTCCTTGCGAGCTTTGCTTGATTGTATCTCGTTGTCTAACTAACAAAGATTTATAAGGTAAGCGTTCATATGTAGCTAACTGACTTGCTAGAACTGCTGCTTGATCAAAACCTCTCTGTATTAATCGTGATCCACTTACAGGTACAAATGTAACCACATCGATAGTCCACGCTTTTCGATAAAATTCTGTCATCTCTTGCTTCATCCTCTGATACGCTTCTATTACTATTTGTCCTAATAGAGAAGCATACCGTTCTTGTCCCTTGTATTTATAATCGGCTAACCATGTCCTCATCGTATCGTTATACGAAACGGCACTACGATTGAACATAAAGTAACGTTGTGCTGCTGATTTACGCTGGCAATCAGGACAATAGCTCTCTCGTCCACATACTTTACAGGTAATCTGAGTAATCCAGGGAATGCGCCGTGCACAAAGCTCGCAAATTCCAGGATATCTTTTCATTAATGCTGCCTTTTTACCGCAAGACATACAGGCATCATAGTGTGGAGATAGATAAGACAACCATGTATTCCATAAGTTTTTGTTTAACATAATCTATAATCCCTTTCCTAGTATGGATGATTTGGATGCATGTAGATAACCTTTACGTCTAGCGATTCGATTCATAAGCTTGATTTGTGATACTGCTTTTTTCTGCTCGATTGTCCATTGCTTAGCGCCAAAAATCACATTTCCTTTAGGATCTTCTTTGGATCTCCCTGCTCGTCCTGCCATTTGTACGAGAGAAGACGCATCAAATAATCCACTATCAGCATCCAAAATATAGACATCACTATAAGGAATCGTGACTCCGCGTTCTAAAATAGTAGTTGTGACTAATATTCGTATCTGTTGCTCTCGAAAAAGAAGGACTTTGTCCGCTCGTTCATGATCTTGAGAAGAAGTTCCTTCAATTGAAAGCTGTGGGAAATAAGATCGCAGTAATAATACTAGCGATTCGATTAATGCTATCCGAGAAACAAATATAAAAACCTGTGCCTGACGTGTTACCGAATAACGTAAATATTTTAACAAAGTATGAGATAGCTGCTTTCTGTTAAGCATATGAGTCACTGTTGGTATATGAATATACTTTGGTACTGGTAAAGGATGTCCATGAAAACGAGCCGGTACTTTAGCATGCGCAAGTATTCCTTGTTTGATTTCTTTTTGTAATTGCACAGGTGGGGTCGCAGATAAATATACAAAAGCTCCATCATATTTACAGCAAGCATTAGCGGCATATGCTAACATGGGATCATTGTGAAAAGGGAACGCATCCAGTTCATCCAAAATAACCAGATCAAATGCTTGCGAAAATCTTAATAGTTGATGTGTAGTGGCTATCGTCAAATCTGCGCTTCGCCAGCGATCTTCACTTCCTCCGTACAATACAGAGATCGTTGTTGCTGGAAAAGCTTTGGCCATACGAGGAGCTAATTCAAGCACTACATCTCTTCTTGGTGTAGCTACTAATACTTTCCCCTTATTTTGTAATACATGATCGATTAGCGGAAAGGTCATTTCTGTTTTACCTGCTCCTGTTACTGCCCAAAGTAGGAAACGTTTATGTGTAAAATAGGAAG
This sequence comes from Paenibacillus sp. KACC 21273, assembly GCF_028736095.1. Lineage (NCBI taxonomy): Bacteria > Bacillati > Bacillota > Bacilli > Caryophanales > Paenibacillaceae > Paenibacillus > Paenibacillus sp. KACC 21273. Next base: position 691,030 of record NZ_CP117876.1, on the reverse strand, counting down.
GACTAGGAATACCCTTTTTATTTTTTAATTTAGATAGAAAAAAGAGATAGAAGAAATTGTTATTTGAAAATATCATTTTGTTCGAATCTTGTTTTTTATTTTTTAAAAAATATAATGCACTGGTAGTGGCTTCAGTCTGTGCATCACTAAGTCTCCATCTCATCTGAATATTTTCTTCTTTATAATCAGTATCTATAGAAGAAACAGAATTTAGATGTAATGGCGCTATATATACAGATTGAATCATTAGTGTACATTCACGACTTCTACCCAGATTAAGACAGGTCTCACAATAAGCACATGCAGAACTGCCACAACTAGCACACGGCGTGGCGTTCATCCTCTGGCTTCCACAACGACGACAATGATAACTTGAAGCAGAATCTTTATATACAGCTGAGTGAAGTCGCAATGATTGTGTTAAATACGCTAGCTGTGTATATGTTTTCCAATGAGTTAGAAGATTTATTTGTTGATCTGTAATCATCATCATGTATTCTGTTTCTAAAAGAGAACGACCTTGCATCATGTGAGTGAGTTCTATTGCGCTTAACATTACTTTTCGTTTCCAAACAGGTAATCCCGAATGATCTATGTATTCATCTGGCTGATCTTGCATGTGTTGTATAGTAGATACTAAAAAAGGTATATCTTTTATTGTGTTCACAGTATCATCCCACAATATTTTTATTTGATCCGCCACTATAAAAGAATGAATATTTCTACGCTGATTGTCATGCTGATTATAATTTTGAATATGATTGAATAACCATTGCTCTATATGTTGTTTCCATTGATATTGATCCCAATGATCTGCACTACTATCGAATTTTAAATATTGCTTGCACTGCAAAGCCCATCCTAAAGGAATAGTCGATGAAATATATATCATTTGTTGGATGGTTTCTGTATGTCGCTTATCTGAAGTCCACCATATGAGATCAATACGAAGATCCAGTGATATTTCAAAAGACCACTCGTCTTTTTGCTTAATAGCGTACAATGCAATTTGCATGTATATTATTCTCCTTTCTATTCTTAAAATAGCAAAAAAGCACACCTTCCCTATCTCTAGGAAAAGTGTGCTTCACTTTTACGTGTGTTATTTATTAGAATTAAAGTGTAACCCAACCATGTTTGATAGCGTTGATTACTGCTTGTGTACGGTCATCAACTTCCATTTTTTGCAAAATACTACTTACATGATTTTTTACAGTTTTTTCACTGATAAATAAATATTCACCAATCATTTTATTACTCTTACCTTCTGCCATCAGACGCAATACTTCTGCTTCACGACGTGTAAGAGGATTATCATCGCCTGCTACAAATTTCACACCTGTATCACCAGAACTATTATTGTCTGTTAATACACCGGATTCATTGGTATACGTCATACGACGAAGTTGTTGGATTAGTTTACCTGTTACTTTAGGATGGATATAAGCATGTCCCTCCATAACAGAACGAATAGCATTTACTAAAGACTCAGCTTCCATATCTTTTAAAAGATATCCTGAAGCGCCTTTACGTAACGTTTCAAATACATAGCTCTCATCATCATGAATAGACAGAATGATCACTTTAATATCAGGGAATAGCTCACGTAATTTTTCAGTAGCTACTACTCCATTTTCGATCGGCATATTAATATCCATTAATACAACTTCTGGAGGATTGTGATTACAGAATTCTAAAACTTGAATTCCGTCTCCACATTCACCAATAACCTCAAGGTCATCCTCCATATTCAGAATACGCTTTAGACCTTCACGAAAAAGCTGATGATCGTCGGCTAAGAGTATCTTAATTTTTTTAGTGCCGTAATCATGGTTTTCCATTCTGTTACTCCTTTCACTTTTCCACGTTCGTCGGAATATGGATTACGATTTTCGTACCCTGATTTTCGGCAGATTCGATTTCCATTCTTCCTTCAAGCAATTCTACTCGTTCCCGCATGCCGATCAATCCAAAATGAGTATGATCTTTGGTCTTTTGCTCTATCATATCCAACTTAAAACCGCGTCCGTTATCCTCAACAATCAACTTAACCATTTGTGACTGAAAAGTAATGATAACCGTTACATAAGTAGGATAAGCATGTTTAGACGCGTTAGTGAGTGCTTCTTGAACTAGTCGGTAAATCGCAGCTTCCATAGCAGAAGTGAGTCGATATTCCTTGCCTCTTGTTTCGAAAATCGTGCGGATTCGAGTTTTATTCTCAAAATCTTGCACATATTTCCTTAAAGTTGGAATGAGACCCAAATCGTCGAGGGCCATCGGTCTTAGATTAAAAATAACTTTCCGCATTTCTTCTAGGCTAGAGCGCACTTGTCCCTTCAAATCTACTATTTCGTCCTGGACCATCTTATATTCCTGCTTTGTAATCATTCTTTCTACAATTTCGGTCCGAAGAACTAGATTTGCGAGCAATTGAGCAGGACCATCGTGAATTTCCCGGGAAATTCGCTTACGTTCCTCTTCTTGTGCGAGAATGATTTTTAGCCCGATCAATTGACGGTTTTTGGCAGATTCCAAAATACGAGTGACTTGATTAAGTTCGCCGGATAGGTATTCTAATACCACTCCCATCTGCGAGCCGATGGTCTCAGCTCGCTCGATAGAACTTTCTACATTTTTAACTCGTTTTTGCAAATCATCTCGTCTTGCTTTTAAATACATTTCTTTCTCACGATAAATCATCAAATCCAATTGCAGTTGTGTTGCACGTTCATACGCTTGCTTAATGTCTTCCTCATTATACCGTACAAAGTCCCGGCTGACTTCTGTCAGTCGAATCCGTGAACTACGATAGCTGACTTCAAGTTGGTCTACCTTTTCAATCGTATCTGTCGTTTCACGAAGTACCAATTCAAGTTCTGTATTTAGCGAGAGCAATTCACTCCGCGAAGTATCCAAAATCTCGAAGATTTGATATTTACTATTTTCCATAACACTTGTTGCATTCTTAATGACGTGATCTATTGCATCAGCGTGGAACTCCACTCGATCTTCTCCATTTCTGTAAGTCAATTATATGATGCATGTATTATCATATCATAACTTATCACGATTGGATGCTAACCGTCTTGGTTTTCTGATCCCATTTTACAGTCAAACCAAGCTGTTCTGACACCAATCTTAAAGGGACTAAAGTCCTTCCTGATACGACTAAAGGTGCTACTGTAGAGTTTTGAAGCTTACCATTCGATACATAAGCTTTATTATTTACAGTCAAATCCAGTAATTGTCCTGCACGTAAAATGGTCACGCGCTGACTACTAGCATTCCAAGTCGCTTGTCCACCAAAAGCATCCATTATATATTTAACCGGTACATAAGTTGCATTATTTTTGAGCATTGGAGAAACATCAATAGATTGTGATTTACCATCTAGTGTTGAAGTCTTTTTACCCACTGTCATCGATAATGTACCTTTTGGCATAGTATATGTTGCTGCTTGAGCCGCTCCAGTTAGACGGATATTGTCCATAGCGATCATACCTGTAGCTGCACGTTCGTCTTGTCCTTCAGCTACATTAACAACATATACACGTTTTAATTTAGCCGGATAAGCGATGCCTGAACCAGAAAGATCAATATTTAATGTTTTCCAACCACTCCAATTGATACTTTTCGCAAAATCAATATAGACCGTTTTACCGCTAGCATCTGTTACTTCACCACGTAACCAGTTATAACTCTTATCTCCATACACATCTACTGTTACGCCTGTTGTTCCAGGTGTGAGTGCTTTACCAGAAGTACCGCCAAACTGAGCATAAGCATATTTTTTACTTGTGCCTGCTGTCATATCATACGTTAATTGCAACACTTTAGAATTAGCATGATCGCCTGTTCCTTGTGTCACTTGAGCGGTTCCTTTTACTGTACTAGGGTTTCCTAAGAAACTGATGCCATAATTCACATTTTCAAAATCTTCCCATGTACTGGTTGCTCCGCCGCCAGTAGTTAATACCATCATTGTACTAAATCCATCATATCGTGCAATAGCGTATCCCACCGTAGTACCACTATTTACAGAAGAAATGTTCAATTGTCCGTCTTTTACGCTACCTTTAAATCCAACCAATTCCCATTTTAACGTTTCTGGAGAAATGGTTAAGCTTGAGCCATCTTTTAACGTAGCGGTTACTGGCACAGCAATTGTAGTACCTGCTTGTAAAGTAGCTGTAGAGCTAGCTGTCGTTAGATTTTGAATAGCTTCTGCACCGACAACATTTACATTCATACTGGTACTGACTCCGCCACTAGAAGCAATAATTTTGGCTGTACCATTTTTAGTCGCTTTAAATTCGCTGCCTGTCCATTTGATATTACTACTTCCAGCTTTCCAAGAGGGATTAATTCCTGCTGTACTGATTGGATTATAGTAAGTATCATATCCATTTGCTTCGTATTTCGCTGTCTGACCAATTAGTAATTGTTTGGGTCCGCTAATACTGAATCCTTGTACTTTGCCTTGTGGGGCTGTAGTATACACTCCTAGCCCGTTTACAACGCTACGTTGAGTATTACCGCCATATTCAGTTGGGAACGTTAGACTAGCTTGTGTTTTCCCTAAAGGACGTGTAACTAGAGTAGTAGAACCTCCACCATCTAGATTAATACCTTTCCACACACCTATAGAAGCCATAAATGATTGTAATTCATACAAAGACATACCTGCACTATTATCGTTGTCTTGTATAGTAACAATATAAGCATATCGTCCATCTTGTGAATAACCTACAGCTGTACGCGCACGATTACCACCGATCGCTGTAGTGCTACGAGAAAATGAACTTGGTTTTCCTTGATCTACTAGAATCGTATGACCACCAATCATCATCTGTAAAGTCGTCGGATCAATAGATTTCCCTGTCGATTTAGCTTGTAAACTATAATCAGTCGTTACTTTTTGTCCAACTTTCATATGTTGTTGTACAAATTGAGCTGCTTTGCCATGAGTACGCAAAATATAAGCCCCTTTAGGTACTACCTTTTGAATCGTTGCATTCACCGATATTTGCGTGATCACTCCGCCTTGTACAAGTACTTCAGTCGGTGTAGTTGAACTATTGGCTGGACGCTCGATTGCTTTCCAAGCATCTGTATAGATATACATGGTATTGGAATGGCTAAATGTACCATTCGGTTCTGTCATATAAGAAGCCTGGTTGATTCCTGCTAGATCAAAAGTAGAACCATCTTCTGCGGTCACTTTACCTTGGAATGTAAATTGATCAATCATTGGTGTACCGTCTTTTGTTACACCAAATGCATACATTCCTTTTAATTCAGAAGGGCTAGACATTAACACACCTTCAGAAGCTTGAGCTCCCATCGGTACACCTTCACTAGCGGTATTAAAGTAATCTCCATTTACGCCAGCTACTGCTTTGGTTTCTTGCGCCATTCCTTCAACAGATTGCTTGGTCGTAAATTGATTACCTTTCCCTGTCATTACATCCAAGTTAACATACGGATTTTTCAAATCTACTTTAACAACATCTGCTAAAATAGAAACAGTTTTTCCAGAACGAGCTGTTTTGTAGCGATATTCTAACAGCTTAGCTCCAGAAGTTATGTAGCTTTCGTTCAATTGAGTCGTCTCAGCTGCACTTGCAATATGCGTAGGCAACCAAGTGGCCTGAGGAATACCTATTTGTAATACCGGTTGAATCCATAACGAGCCTGCAATCGTAAGAATAATCCATTTGCGTGCCGTTTTTGCTTTGCCTGTCATATGTTAAAACGCTCCTATTCGTTGAAAATTCTCTGATTACATTGATTTTTTATAACTATCATCATAATATCCACTTTAATGATCATAACGTTATTTAGATATAGATGCCAATTTGGCAGAGTACACCACATAAGAATATAGACTACAATAGAAGCAAAAAGTTACGGTAAACCAATCATTTTTTTCTGCAATCCTATCAATGTAGATCAAATACATTATCTTCTACCATATTTGCAGGTTGAAAATGAACTGAAGTTCCAGTTCCAGTTCCAGTTCCAGTTCCAGTTCCAGTTCCAGTTCCAGTTCCAGTTCCAGTTCCAGTTCCAGTTCCAGTTCCAGTTCCAGTTCCAGTTCTGAGTAATGGTATTGGTTTTGAGCATAAAAAAGAAGGCTTCCCGAAAAAAAATCGAGTTACCTTCTTTGATCAAACTATAATTATAGATCGTAAAAACTATTATAGTCCAGCTTGAGTTTTTAATAATTCTGCTTTGTCGGTTTGTTCCCAAGGCAATTCAACATCTGTACGACCGAAATGTCCGTATGCAGCTGTTTGACGATACAAAGGACGACGAAGATCAAGCATGCGAATAATACCAGTAGGACGCAAGTCAAAATTGTTACGAACCAATTCTACCATTTTTTCTTCGCTTACTTTACCTGTTCCATACGTATCTACACTGATCGATACAGGGTTAGCTACACCAATAGCATAAGCCAATTGGATTTCGCATTTATCTGCTAATCCAGCAGCAACTAGGTTTTTAGCTACATAACGAGCAGCATAAGCAGCAGAACGGTCTACTTTAGTTGGATCTTTTCCTGAGAATGCACCGCCACCATGACGTGCATAGCCGCCATATGTATCTACGATGATTTTACGTCCAGTTAATCCAGCATCACCTTGAGGTCCACCAATAACGAAGCGGCCTGTTGGGTTAATAAAGTACTTAGTATCCGCATCAAGCAACTCAGCAGGAACAACCGGAAGAATAACATGTTCACGGATATCTGCTTGGATTTGCTCTAATGTTGTTTCTTCAGCATGTTGAGTTGATACAACGATTGCATCAATACGAACAGGCTTACCATCTTCATATTCTACGGTTACTTGTGTTTTACCATCAGGACGCAAGTAATTAAGCGTACCATCTTTACGTACTTCAGCCAAACGGCGTGCGATACGGTGAGACAATGCGATAGGCAAAGGCATCAATTCTGGTGTTTCGTTAGTAGCAAACCCGAACATCAAACCTTGGTCACCTGCACCAATATTTTCTGTTTCTTTCTCCATTAATGCTGTATCACGAGTTTCTAAAGCAGAGTTAACGCCTTGAGCAATATCAGCAGATTGTTCATTTAATGAAGTAAGTACAGCACATGTATTATAATCAAAGCCATACTTGGCACGTGTATAACCAATTTCCTTGATTGTATTTCTTACGATAGATGGAATATCAACATACTCCGAATTTGTGCTTACTTCCCCGATAACTAACACCAAACCTGTAGCCACTGCTACTTCACAAGCTACACGAGCATTGGGATCATTAGCTAAAAAAGCATCCAGTACTGCATCAGAAATTTGGTCACAGATTTTATCTGGATGTCCTTCTGTTACAGACTCTGATGTAAATAAATGTCTCTTTAAAGTAGACAAGAGTTTTCAACCTCCCATATGGATATTAAGGTGTCAGCAATGTGCAACAAACTTCAAACATATAGTCAAAGTCCCTACACAAAAAATGAACCCTTTCCATAAGGAAAAGGTTGCTATACAAGCCTCAACAGTCATATTAACGTATTTGATACCAGGTGTCAAACGCTAATCACTAGATGGTAAGGTATATTTTTTATACGTAAAAGATTAGATAGTCTATTGTAAATAAAATAGATCTCATACAAATACTACAGATTTTCAATTGCCTTTTTCCAACAATCTTATATTAAAATCATTCTATTTGTTCAATTCAGAACCATCCTTTTTGAATATACAAACTTATTGAATTTTATAATCACCAATTACTAATACTGTAGCATTGTACCCTTGAGTCAAAGCAACTTCAACCCCGCGTCCATCTCTTGGAAATAAAAGTAGATGATTATTAGGAATAGCTTGTGATCCACCCATTTCGCTTCCAGCAGTCAAATCTAAAATCCCATTTTTTTCTGAACTGTACACCACAGCTTTCCCTGTACGTATAATCACTTCGGTGCCCGCTGCTGCAATTAACTTTTTACCTGGACGAATTTCTACCACTTTTGCCGTAATTGTAGAAGAAGATGTTGCTGAAGGAGTTGTTGTAGGAGTAGGAGCTGTAGATACAGGAGGTGTGACGGAAGTAGTAGGTGTGTTATTTTTAGTACCACTATTGCTATTGTTAGTATTTCCTGCAGAACTACTAGAACTTCCACCTAATGCTTTTTGTATTTGCTGATCCACATAACTTTTGGTGACTACAGGATCATCAGCAGAACCCAGTTGACTACTAGCACTACTAATTGTAACAAACGAACTCCCTACCCAGATACCTATCCCAATAGTAGCAGTAGCCATTAACCATGTAGCATATTTTTTCATATAGCATCCTCCTCAAAGTATAGAATAAAGGTATAAAACAAAAATACCCCGGAGCAGTTGCCCGCTCCGAGGTACCTAAGCGAAAGTAGTTATACTTTCTATATGACAGTGTTCATATCAGAAGATATTACTTGCTGTTTACAGTTACAGTTTTAGCAGCTGCATCGTACATTACTGTAGCGTCAAGAGCTTTACCAACCCAAGCGATAGGCAATACAGTACGGTTAGCTTTAGTTACTGCTTTAACATCCATGTTGATTGTAGAACCGTTGATAGTCAATTGGTTAGTTTTAAGTTTCAATTGAACTACGCGGTCTCCTTTAATCAAAGTAACCATAGAAGTTGCTTTGTCAAACAAGATGTTTGCAGGAGTTACACCCAATGCTTCAGCTACGTAACGAACTGGCAAGTAAGTGCGACCATTTTCTACATAAGGAGCAACTTCAGCAGTACGAGTTTCCCCGTTTACTTTGTAAGAAGTGCTTCCGATTGTGTAGATAGCTGTTACAGCGTTAGACTCAGCGCCTGGAGCTTGTGTTCCGATAGTAGCGATAGTTGCTTGAGCAGCATAACGGTAGCTATCTTTCCAAGTTTGAGTAACATCGTCAGCACCATGGTACGCTGTATTAGCAGCTCCATCACCTTGTACTTTAGCAACAATGTTACCTTGTGGTACAGTACGGTCAATGCGCAAGTTTACGCCGTTGATAGCAATAGTACTAGCAGTAGTACTTTCGCTGTCTACGTAGAAACGCAATACGCCTTGAGTTGCACTGTTGTTGTAAGTGTCGATAGACACGTTACGGATAGTCAAGTCACCAGAAGTTACAGATACAGTAGGTACAGAACCGAAAGTTACGCCAGCTGGAAGAAGAACTTCTACCAAACCATTGTCATCATCAGTCAATGCGCCTGCTGCGCCTTCTTTAAGTGTCAAGTTACCGATGTTTGCACTATCAGAACCGATTGCAGCACTGTAAGTTGCATCAGAAGCAGACAAAGTTACAGATGGAGTAGCTGTTGCTACTTTAACTGTACCAGTCAATCCTTGGCTACCAGCTACAGCAACATTCAAGTCACCAGTAAATCCTGGTTGTACTGCTACTTCAACATCTTTCAATGTAATAGAACCTGCATTGTTAGAAGTGTTTTTAGTTGGGAAAGTCAAACGCATTGTGCGTCCGTCAGTACCAGTATAGTTGATAGTTGGTTGGTTTAATCCGTTAGCTGTATCGATAGAACCAGTAGTACCAGTTGCATCTTCGCCATCTTCATAAACAGACTGCCAACGAGCACCTTCAGGTAATTGCAATGTTACTGTACGGTTTTCAATGAAAGATCCAGCTACAGATTCTTTAACAACGATATCACCTAATTGTTGCTCGTCTTGGCCAGCAATTACAGTAGATGGAGAAGAAACTGTTACGCCACCACCATATTGACCATAAGAACCAACAACTAGATTAGAAACGTTAGAAGAAGAGTTACCACTAACTGTTGCTGTAATGTCGCCTTCTTTAGCTTTATCTTCATCTTCTACGCGGAAATTCAAGTCTAAGTTGAAAGAAGCAGCAGTAGAAGAAATAGCAGCATCACTTGCAGCAGAAACAGTTAAAGTGTCTGAACCAAATCCTGTAACAGACAAATCATTAACGTCAAAGTTAGCATCACCGAATAATTTTGTGAATTCTCCACGAGAATCCCATTCAAATCCTGATGGTAATTTCAATTTAACTGCATTACCAGATTTCAATGATCCAGCTACAGACTCAGTTAATTTGAAAGTGAAACCAAAGTTATCACTGCTAGATTCTGTATCATTTGCTTCAAGAGCTACTTGACCAGATGATACTACTGTAGCAACTTTTACGTTACCAGTTGGAAGACCACTTTCAGTAGAAGCAGAGAAAGTTAGGTTAACATCACCACTGTTAGGACCAGTAGAAACGATGTTTTTAAGGTTTAACAAAACTTCCAAATCATCGTTAGGGTTTGAAGTACCGTTAAATTGAATTTGAGCAGATTTAGTACTGATTACGTTAACTGCGATTGAATTACGATCAGCTCCGTCACCAGTAGAAACGATTGAATATGTGTTACCAGATACAGTAGCGCCAGTATCTGCGTTACGAATAGGATCTAAATTGTTGTTAGCAGTTCTTGAAAATTCAAAACCTTGTGGTAGTGTAAAAGTTAGTGTGTTATTTCCACCATTCAAGCTACGTTGATCAATGTTAACTTTAACACGACCAAGTGCTACTCCACCACTGATTGCGCCATTGTTAGCAGTTACAGCGGAAGATCCAGTACCGAATGTTGGTACGTTGTAAACATCAAAACTACCAGATGCATGTGCTGCTGTTGGAGCAACGATACCTGCTACTGGAGCGATACCTGCTAGCATAGCAGCGCTTGCTGCTACGTTTAATACTTTTTTAGTAGACTTTTTCATAAACTTTTGTTCTCCTCCTTGAATATCATAAACATTTTTTTTGTTTTTTTGTTTGTTGTGGATTTTGTCACTCATCAGTCGTTACACCCCCTCTCCGAGTTTAAAGCAAATCCCTTTTTGTATGATGATATCTGTGACAAAATCACAGAAAATCGTAACCGGAATATTTGTCAATCGAAAAACCGCAGTGCACAGAAGTTATTATACATTGCGTCAATGATGCCGTAAAGACATTTTTTCACATTGAGATCGACTAAACATTCCAAAAGTTAATCTCAATTTAATAACCTGTCAGCAATTATGTTGCCTTGTTTTATCGGGTTCATATATGTAGACGCAGGTTTCTTCAAAAAGTTGCGGTTTTTCAAAAAAAGTTTTCTGTTTTTTTTGCGACATATATTATATCGCGAAACAGAGCCTTGATTATCATACTACACTTTGAGAAGATATGCCAGTTTTGCCTACAATACTTTTTCATAACTATATTACTACTAAACATGTTTTGACCTATTTAAACCACTCTGATAACAATTATTTTTGCAGACAAAAAAAGAGAGCTCTATAAGAGCCCTCTCTCTAGTAAAAAATTACATTTTAGGAAGCTTTTTATCGCTGATCATTACTTTTGCTAAAATAACTGCTGTATCCGAACGCAGCATTTTTGCAGTTGGAGAATAGTTAAATCCTTTTTTAGAATCTCCATCGATAGCAGAACCATTGATAAAGCCTTTTTTAGCTACAGCTAATACAGCTGCTCTAGCGTAACGATCTACAGATGTAGCATCTTTGAAGATTTTTTGTAGACCTGCATCAATCTTCGTTTGGTCTGTGTCCATTTTTAAATTGAGTGCTTTGGCGATGATTACAGCTGCATCCTGACGGCTAATACTATCCCCAGGACTGAATACTTGTGGCTGAGTACCACGTACAAAGCCTGCACGAGCTGCTGTTTCAATATAACGATAATCATATAGTGCATTTTCTGCAATATTACTATCGCTACTACTTACATCAATAAAGTGTTTGGTACCTTGGTAATCAAACGGCATTTGTTTTGCTTTGACAATAGCACGTGTAAATTCACCACGAGTAATATATTGATCCGCTCCAAAAGAAGTATCTGGATCTACAGCTTTCATAATACCTTTGGCAAATAATGCTTCCATATAATCTCTTGCGTAATCATGTTGAACAATATCTGTATAAGAATAACTTAATTTGGCAACAACATAATAACCAAACCGGTCAAACGGTACAGTTACAGTATGACTCTTCGCATTGACTACGCCACCTAGATTTTCCCACTGACCTGTACTATTACCAAGTGAACGGTCAAAGAAGAATACAGTGATCGCTTTACCAGCATCTTCAGCAACATTATCCGAATAAGACAATGTTAATGTTCCACGTTTCGACGGAACTAATTCGTTTTGCGGATTACGCTCATAGAAACTTGGAATTTTAGAGTTAGAAGCCTGGTAAGGATTCTGCCCTAACTTAGTAGGATCATAAGCTGTCGTTGTAATATCATCTGCTAAACCTGGATCGATCCAATATACAGGACTACTTTTCACAAAGTGATTATTAAACTGACTTACGAAAATTTGTTGTCCTACTTTAAATTTAGCATCCATATTGGTTGGAATCGATTCAAAGTTATAACGATCGATAACTCCATCTTGGCTGTTACCAATTCCAAATAGAAGGCTATGTCCTGAAAAGACTTCATTTTTCAATTTGTCATCTGCACTTGTACCAATATCACGACGGATAAGGTTAGTTCCAGATGCAAATTTCAAATTCAAATCGCCTTCAAATACTTTAGCAGAAGTTTTCATATCCTGCATAAATTCTGCACCTGGAATATTTGTAGGTACATATTTAACAGTAATATCGGTTTTTACTTGCTCGCCATTAATCGTAACAATGATAGGAATTTTGGTATCTTTATTAGGTTTCAAATCTCGAACAGTAACAAGATAAGCATCTGGATACTCCGGATTAGTAGTGCTATTAGGATCTGTAAAGTAAGGAGCTTTAACAGCTGTTTCTTTATTAATTACAACAGAAGTTGCATTTTTAGAGTTAACCACTACATCAATAAAGTTGCTGTTTGTTAATTTTTCTGCTTCTAATGGTCTTACAATTTGATAAGAATCAGTTTGTTTGCTGATTTCCATACGTGCAGAAGAGCTAGGTCCGCCTGTTCCGGTATTGTATACAGTAAAGTTATATACAATTGGGCTTCCATCTTCTGCAACTGTCTGGTTTCTGATGATAAAAGCAAAAGATTGTTTACTGTAATCATAAAACACACTTATTCCACTATCTTTACCTGATGTGTTAAATGCATCATTGGTAGTTGAAGTAAATTTATCTTCAAGTGTCCATGTTCCGACAGTAGTACCGTCAGATTTTTGAACTTTTAGAATATAATTTGATTTTGTAAGTGACTTATCACCTGCAAGTACACTTTCTACACTAGATTTATTAGTACCCAAATCTACAAAATCAAATGTACCATAAATATTGAACTGTTTTTGTTTAGTTGTATATGCTGTTCCATTCATAGTGAAATCTGCATCTTTAGCTGTTGGAATAGCATCACTACCACCTGAATATTTGAACGGGAAAACACCTAGCGTAGTATCTACAGGAATAACAGGTACATCTGTAGGAACTAAATTAATTTTAATCGCATTCTCATAAGAAGTTTGATTAGTTTTGAATACAATTTTGACCGTATTCTCTCCTGAGAAAAGTGCATTGTATGCTTTAGATACAGAACTAGTAGGAATTTCAAAGTTTGTATCATTTGAGTTTTTACTATCTACTGGAACAAGCGGAATAATTGTATTATTCACATAGAAGAATACTGTTTGTTTATTTGCTCCATCATCTGCATAACGAATATCTGATTGATTCGTTACATTCTGTAATTTACCAGAAAAATCATCTAACGTATTTGTAATGATTCGTACGTCAGATCCTGCAACGTTCTGGCTATTCTGAATAACCATACCATCATATGCTTTATTGAAGTTAGCATATGGTCCAAACAGTACATTTACTTTTGCTGATACTTCTGGTGTATCTACTCCACCTTTAGTTGCTTTAAAAGTTAATGTTTGTGTTCCGCTGATTGGAAGTTTGGTAAGTTTGTAAAGTAATCTTTGCGTAGGAACAGAACTTCCACTTACAGGCGATGAATCAATCAGTGTATAAGATGCATCACTTGCAGTTGCTGATTTTCCATTACTATCTACGATTTTACTAATACTAACTGTTGTATTAGCATCTCCATTGACTACCAATACTTCTAGAGCTGTTGGTAAAGAGAAAATATTTGCTCCATCTAATGCAGTTCCAATCATTGCTTTAGCAGAAGCATCACTTGTATTAGCTGTATACCCCGATAAATAGTTTACTTTAGAAATATATGCTGCTGTACTATTACGTAAAGTCAAACCAAGCCCTTTACTTGAATCGCCTTTAGCCAAAACAGATAAGTTAATTCCTTTATCATAGTCAAACGTACGACTATTATCTTGCGGAATAGTATACGCTAATGTTACATACGCAGACGTACTTTCATCTTCAATAACAGTTGGTGTTACTGTACCTGTATATTGACCTGAAGTTACTGTACTTGGTATAGCTGTACCACTAAACGTGTATGAAATATAGTCTGTAAAATTTGCAGGACGCGTGTTGTTAGTCAAAGGAACAACAATTTTACCTGTAACTGCAAATTTATTATCAGAAACTGTGAAATCCGGGAATGTCGAAAGATCCGCAGATGTAAGACTTCCACTTTGAGCATACGTATCATAGAAAGTAGTTAGTCCATTATAAAATGTAACTTCACGTGTTGTTTCAAGTACTTGTGTTCCATTGATCGCTTGAATGGTCAAAATATTTTTACCCAGTTTCAAAGCAATAGGAGCTACTGTAAATTGATAGTTATTTGAACTTGATACAAGAGAAGTTCTACTATTACCACCATTTACTAAAACAGTAACTTTTGCAGCATTAGGTGCAGAACCACTCAGAGACATATTTGCTGTTTGCTGTCCGTCGTTGATTCCGCCTTTGGCAGCTGTTAACACAACAGAAGAATTTTCTTTTAATGCTACTGTATCGTTATCCAATGTAGCATTCAGATTATAGATCGTTGGCCCATCACGATATTCTACATAAATAGATTCAGCTACTTGTGAAGCAACACCTTGTGTCGCTTTGAACGTAATACGGTTTAAACCTGCATATAAAGGAATATCGGAAATAGTTAAGCTTGAACCACCAGAAGTACTAGCATTGATATTTCCAGTTAGTCCTTTGTTGGATTTGATTACTGTAACTGCATCACCATTTTTAGAAATTTGCTCTACATCATAACTGATCGAGTTAGCATTGATATTACTATAGCTACCGGTTACGGTAAGTTTGTCACTGTTAGCAATTTTTGGTGTTCCAATATCGTATTGCTCATTCGGAAAAATAAAAAAGCTTCCTGTCGCAGCTTCGGCTGACTTCGCACCTAAACCTGGGGGTAGACTACTTACAATAAGAACTACCGCCATAAGCATCGATAGTATTTTCTTCAAAATGATGTTCCTCCTTTGATTTCGGTCGCTGCTCCAACTCACTAATGGCGGGCATAACCTGTCTACCCTTTTTATCGGCATCCTACAGATATATTTTAATAAGTTCAGAGAAATCCACATAAAAAAACCTCTCTTTCTATAGAAAGAGAGGTTTCGATATCGCTGAGATCCTTTGCTATCAAAGAATCTACAACCAATTCACAATTTATATTATTTTTCTTACTTGATGTTCATTTAAGGCTTACTTCCACGTGTTGGATCAGGTTTGATACGTAAGCGAGCAATCAATCCAAGAAGTGGACGTTTTGTTTTGCCAACCAATCCAATAAGTTCTGCTCCAATTTGAAGAACAAACATCATTACACAAATGACTAAGAATGTAACCCAGTTCGCTTCATTAATCGCAGCCGAGGATTGAATAATCGCCAATACACCGAAGAAAGCAGCAATTCCATAAATCAGCAATACCGTCTGACGATGGCTTAACCCAAGTTCGCGTAGACAATGGTGCAAGTGACCTTTGTCTGGTGCAAAAATCGGCTTCTTATGTACCCAACGACGGATAATCGCGAAGAAGGTATCAGACAATGGTACACCGATAATGATCAAAGGAGTAATAAATGAAACAACCGCGATTTGTTTAAATCCAAGTAACGATAACATCGCAAGACTGAAACCGAGGAACAATGATCCTGTATCACCCATAAAGATTTTGGCTGGATGAAAGTTAAAGTAAAGGAATCCAACAATCGCTCCTAAAAGAAGTAAACATAAAAGTGCTACAGGGTAGTTACCCATAATCAATGACATTGTAAAAATACTACCGATCGCAATAGCAGATACACCTGCTGCTAACCCATCCAAACCATCAATCAAGTTAATTGCGTTCGTTACACCGACGATCCAGAAGATGGTTAAAGGAATAGCTATCCAGTTCTCAAGTGAAGAATATGAATCTTGAAAAGGAATATTTACAAAATCGACTTTAATTCCATATCCGAATACTACTGTACATGCAGCAATAATCTGACCTAACAATTTAACACGGGCTGATAATTCAAAACGGTCATCCAGTACACCGATCAATACGATGATTGAACCGGCTGTAAAAAATGCTTTCATAAAATTAGCATCGCGTGCAGGTAGATCAAATGGCAAAAACGGAAGGACAGCGACAAAAGCAATCGTAAATGCTAAATAAATCCCCAGTCCGCCAAGCCTTGGCATGATTCTCGTATGCACTTTACGGGCATTAGGAACATCTACGGCTCCGATTCGAATTGCAAACTTTTTGACGAGCGGCGTTAGAACCAGTGCTAATGCCAGCGCCAGAACAAATCCGAGAATAAAAATGATTAACATTTTGCTTTTCGACCCCCAATTTATCTCACGGAGCCAATTATACTCCGTTCGAAATTAAACACCAAACTGCTTTTAAGCACATTTTCAGCGATATTCATCTAAATTTCATCTATTTATTGAACTTTTACTACGTTTTCCTTGTCCTTTAGCACTTTTAATGCGAATTTCGGAAGCGCAAGCATTCTTTTGTAACGAGTAGGCTCTTTTAACAAGCGATAAAACCATTCTAAGCGCAATTTTTGAAACAATTTTGGTGCACGTTTGGTCTTACCGGAGATCACATCAAAGCTTCCTCCTACGCCCATAATGATCGGAACACCCAATTCTTGCTTGTATGTACCAATCCACGGTTCTTGCGTATCTGCTCCTCTTGCTACAAACAAAAGGTCAGGTGAAAGACGACGAATTTCTGCAATAATTTCTGCATCTTGATCAGGGCCAAAAAAACCATCCCGATATCCAACAATCGCAGTATGCGGATATAAACTTTTTAACCGGGTAGCTGTTGCCTGAATCACTTCAGGAGTTGAACCCAGCAAATATACTTTCCAATGAAGGGTCTGACCTCTGTCCATTAAGCGATGCAATAAATCGTATCCAGCTACACGTTCAGCAACAGGTTGACCACAAGTTGAAGCCGCCCATACTAGCCCTGCACCATCAGGAACTAATAATTCTGCGTTTTTCATAACTTGCATATACCTCGGTTGCTCTAAAGCTGTCATAATCATAATCGGATTCGCTGTAATAATCTGTTGTGGTTTACCCTTTTTGATACTTTGCTCGAGGTACTCAACAGTATCATCCATATTCATTTTAGATACTTGTAAACCATAGATCGGAACAGTCGGTATAGTATTCCATTGTTTCATTATATATCACCTTTGTGCTAAATAATAATGAGCAATAAAACGAGCAGGGCTAGCAGCATCTTGTTTGAGTAATTCAATTAAAGAAGCTTTGCTTGCGCGCCATCCTTCTTGATCATCTAGCAATGCTTTCGTTTCTTGTGCCAATTGTAACGGTTCTACTTTGGTACTGGTTCCTGTTGCTTGGATCTGCAACCGATTCAGAAATTGATCGATTTTGGGATCATACGATATTCCGATTAAAGGTACCGACTGAGATGCTGCATAGATCAGGCTGTGAAGCCTCATACCTATAATAGCATGACAGCGGCTAACTTCCACTAACATTTGTTGTGGATCGGTCACTTGTTCTGCACTGCTGATCACACTTCCATGATCACTGATATCACCAATACGATCGATCACGTATTGAGAAGCTTGTTCATCTTCTGGCAAATGGAACGGTAAAAACCGAAGATGAACAGGTGATTCTTGACTCAGCAATCGCAAACCGTCTGCTATTCCATCCAATTCTCGACGTTGTTTGTCCCAAAAACGAACGGATATACCAACTACAGGAAGCGAATCGATATTCGCTTCTTTTATAGTATTCAAAGGGTTAATGTGAATAGGTTCTTGCTTCACAGGTAAAGGTAATCCCATGACAGGATCAGCTACAACTTCAACTTTGGAACGAGAAAGTCCCATTTTTTCTAGTAACAAAGCAGATTCTTGATCTCGTACAGATACATATGCGCTTTTTTTGAAGCTATTTTTGATCCAAGAGAAAAAGAATTTCTTTTGTACAGGGCCTACGCCCTGCGCGTAAATAAAGACTGGCTTACGTAACCAGTGAGCAATACGAACAATACCAAGATAATAAGGAATCGTCATAATCCCTGTAGAGTCTTGAAGAAGACTGCCTCCACCACTGATTAGACCATCACTTTCTTTTAACAGTTGGCGAATTTCGCGAATCTTCAATCGTCCTACAGAACGTACTCCATACATTTTGGAAGTCCATTCTGGATCACCCGACAATACGATAGGCTCGATCTGAATACCTTGCTGTTTACCCTGATCTTCCAGTGAATTCAAAATCGATTTCAATACCGCTTCGTCTCCACTATTGCGGAATCCATAGTATCCAGAGATTACGATTTTCGCAGAAGCGGTAGCCATTTTTTCCAACACCTTTCAAGGATTTGCCATACGATAACAGCAACCAATCCAAGAATCAAACCAAGTCCCATTCCAAGTAAACCACGAATCAATGAAATATGAACAGGCGAATGAATATGAGCAAATGTATCAACCATTGATAATTGACCAATACAAGCAATAATCATAATGTAAATCGCATGACGGTATTTAGCTGCAATAAATACACCTACAATAAATAATGGATGTGCCATCAAAAATTCTTTGTTACGTGGACGAACGCCCAGCAAGCTTTCCAGTGCATTACGGAAGTGCATTTCAAGTGGTGTTACTGTTCCTGCATTTCCTGTACGAGAAAGATAATACATTCCTACAATCCCTACAATTCCTAATACAATAATCCAAGTTAAAGTAATTGGAGTGGTTAATACTTTGCGGATACCACCTATACCAAAACTTTGTTTGCCACGGTAGAAAGCGATATATACCGCGATCAAAGCGATAGGTGCAAAGTGTAGTAAACTTACGCCGCGGAATTGATTAATCACCAGTTGATACGTAATATCATTCAGAAGCCCAATAATGAATAACGCCCCTGTTAACGACCAAAGCGATGTACGAATAAATAAGATAACCGCTTGAATGACACGTTGGCTTGCTGATAATTGATGTCTTGTTTCGTACAAGCGATCGACTTTACGTACCGCATAGATCATTGCAATCGTCGGTGCACTAATGGCTGCAAGTAAAGCGATACCTTGTTCTAAAATAAGTGCCTGATGAATAAGAATCATTCCTGCACTTCCGATCAATCCAAGCACGAACACAATTAATGTTAAACGACGTACAAAATAAGACACTAACAAAGCAATGTAAGCAATAGCTCCAATCAAGACAAGCAATTTGAAATATTTGTTGAAAGCAGAATGACTGACATCCATAGCAGACGCAGGTCCAATTTTGAAACCATGACTTTCGATATTCTGAATAGCCTGTCCTTCTGTTTGCAAACTTTTAATAACATTATCAATAGAGTTAGTCATTTGAGCTTTAGCGGTATCACGAGATACTGCCAAATTGATATACATCATCCGAATATTACGATCTTTTGCAGCTAGTGCAAAACGATCAGCTACTGTATACGGATCAAGCTTAGAATCAGATTCGCTTAATGAATACAAACGAACAACATTATAATGCATAAGATATGCTAATTTACTAAAACCCGTTTGTGGTTTTTTTAAGTTTTCAATCGCAGCGATACCGATATGATATTGATTTAACAATGCTGCAAAGTTAGCGATACTTTTCTTCTCAATATCGTCATTAAAACCAGTAACAGATTCACCATCAAAAAGAATCGTTTTGACCCCGTACTCAGCAAATTGACTTAGCAATCCATTCATACGCGTCTGATCATATGGTAATGAATCATTCAAACGAGGAACAATCTGGAATCCCATATTATGAAGCATCCGCATTGTAATCGGATCAGGATCCAGCGGTTTTAGCCCAGCTTCATCCGTAGAAGTCTGAATAATAACACCTGGTAATCCTTTAAAGCTCCAAGGTACGACAGCAATGCCCAATGAATTGTATACACGCTGAAGAACCGGCTCTAATAATTGCGCATTTTCTTCACTTGTAAATTGGACATATGTAAAATTTTCATTTTGTGGAATCACCTGATTTTGGAGATTAGCCACATCCACAGAATTATACACATTAAGACGTTGTGATTTTTGCAATTCACTTAAATTACTTTGGTATACAGCTACAGAACCTACGCCTGCATCCTTAAGCAATAAAAGCTGTTGCTTGATATAATCCTGGGGATGAGGCTGATACGATGCAATATCGATCAGATTACGATAATTAAAAACAAACTCCACATTTTTGGACGTTGACTCGGTTTTGGTACGATCAAAAGCGATAGGCAATGAAGCCACCAAACCAATAATCACCAATATCCATAACCATTTCACAGAAGAATTATTCCAATGCTGCCATTTCTGAACCACTCAAGTACCTCCTTAGTAAGTTCGTTATATCATCCTCAAGCAGTCGCCCAAAGAAGAACATAACGAATGGTTCCGCTGCTAAGACTAAGCTTCACAGCGGAACCCTTCATTCATCTGATCTATTATATACTGCCTACAGCGTCTATCCTACTAAAAATTGATGACAATCTACGATTTTCATAAAATAAATTGACTATTAACCATCAACACGTTGCATTACAGCAGCCGTTAACTTTTGAATACGATCTGTTGCATCTGCGCCTGAATCGCCACGAACAGCAAAGTATACTTTGATTTTTGGTTCTGTACCGGATGGACGCAAGCAGAACCATGATCCATCTTCCAATAAGAATTTCAATACGTTTTCTTTTGGAAGACCGTCTAGACCTTTAGAATAATCTAAGGCTTCGCTTACTTTAACGCCTGCAATGTCAGCAGGGCTTTCTGTACGCCATGATTCCATGATTCCTTGAATCTGTGCTACTCCATCTTTTCCTTTAAGCGTACGTGATTCCAGACTTTCTTGGAAATGTCCAAACTGTTCATACAACTCTTGCAAAACATCATATAGCGTTTTGCCTTGTTGTTTGTAATAAGCAGCGGCTTCGCTAATTAACAATGCTGCAACAACTGCATCTTTGTCACGAGCATAGTTTCCTGCTAAATAACCATAACTCTCTTCATAACCGAACAGATACGTATGCTCGCCACTTTGTTCGAACTGATTCATTTTTTCACCGATATATTTGAAACCAGTCAATGTGTTGAACACTGTTGCTCCATAATGTTCAGCAATGACTGCTCCCATTTCGCTGGTTACAATAGTTTTGATGACTGCACCATTCGAAGGAAGTTTGCCTTGCTCTTGAAGCTGGCTCAAATAATAATGGATCATAATGGCACCAGATTGGTTACCTGTAAGTACAAAGTATTTACCAGTAGGATCTTTTACAACAGCACCCATACGGTCACTATCTGGATCAGTACCGATTAGAATATCAGCATCTACTTCTTCACCAAGCTTAATCGCTAGTGTAAAAGCTTCGCGTTCTTCAGGGTTAGGAGACTTCACCGTTGTAAAGTTACCATCCGGTGCTTCTTGCTCGGACACGATAGAAACATTCGTAAAGCCAAGACGTTCCAATCCTGCACGTACTGGCAGATTACCTGCTCCATGCAAAGGGGTATAGACGATTTTCAAAGCTTTACCTGCTTCGCCTTGTAACAATTCACGATTCACACTAATATCCGTAACTGCTTGGATAAAGTCTTCATCTTCCTCTTTGCCTAACCATACTAGCAATCCTTGTTGCTCTGCTTCTTCGCGGCTAATACGTTTGATTGCTGCAAAAGAAGAGACTTCACGGATATTGCTGATCACTTGTTCTGCTTCATGAGGAACCAATTGTCCACCACTATTGTTATACACTTTGTATCCATTATATTCAGGCGGATTATGACTTGCTGTAATCACAATACCACCGGTTGCTTTTAGATTGCGCACTGCAAAGGAAAGTTCTGGTGTTGAACGAAGCGAAGGAAATAACTTAGCTACGATTCCGTTCCCAGCAAGTACCAAAGCAGCTTCTAATGAAAACTCCGGTGAAAAGTGGCGGGAATCATGAGCGATCACAACAGATGGTTTACCTTCTCCGGAATGAGCAGATACAATATATTCTGCTAATCCTTGTGTTGCTCTACCTACCGTATAAGAGTTCATACGATTACTGCCTGCACCAATCACTCCACGTAATCCACCTGTACCGAATTCCAAATCACGGTAAAAGCGATCTTCTAATTCTTTGTCTTGTCCTTGGAGCCCTTGCAATTCCTCTTTGGTTGCTGCATCGATCGATTCATCATTTAACCATTGATCTAGATTGCGTTGAGCTTGTTCACTAAGTGTTGTCATAATATCCATCCCTTCTCTATATATGGTTTATAAAAAAATACATTCATTTGATATTGAGTCTGATCAATTATTCTTTATTCGGATCAGTCAGTGCAAACATGATTTCGCCTTCAGCAACAACTGTACCATTAACGGTTGCTTTGGCCTGACCTTTACCAATCGATGCTTTCATACGGGTAATTTCTACTTCTAATTGAAGTGTATCTCCAGGCACAACCTGTCCACGGAAACGAACACCATCGATCCCTGCAAACATAGCTAGTTTATTACGGTTAGCTTCCATTTGTAAAATAGCTACTGCACCTACTTGAGCTAACGCTTCAACAATCAGCACACCTGGCATTACCGGATAACCCGGAAAATGTCCTACAAAAAAAGGTTCATTGATCGTTACATTTTTGATTCCTACTGCACGTTTACCGACTTCCAACTCCAGTATGCGATCTACCAGTAAAAAAGGAGGACGATGCGGTATAATCTCCTGAATTTGTTGTACATCTAACACAACCAAAACCCCTCTCATTTTCAACAGTATAGGTTCACTTCTATTCTCTCTTTACAGTTGCTTCTCTACGTATCGTGTGCAGCTGTTCAGAAAAGATTTGTTCCCCTGCATTGTCCCATATAATATGTAAGCATTTTTTAGTCATTTTAAGCATTCCACATCATTATAACGGTTTCGACAACAAAAATAAAACTCCTGCATCAGCAGGAGTCTTTAAAGGTCATGGTGCAAAAACAAGTTGAAAAATATGCGCCCATGTTTCTGGATATAATACATCCGATATATTTTGTTTGCCAATCATAGCATAACCTACTGCTAAGCCTGCTATCAAAGCAACAACAAATCCAACGATCACTAATAGTACACGTAGTGTTTTGATACCTGCCGAAGAAGATCGAGTGGCTGGCTTCTTCTCCGGCTCTTTTCTCTCAGGTGCAGCAGGTTTTCTCACAATTTTTTTGTTAGGAGTTGCTTTCCCTTGAGCTTTAGCCGCTTCTTGTACGGCTGCGCGTCTACTAGCCACGAATACTATTGGTAATACTCATCATATTATCACTAGAAGATAACGTACGTGCTGCCAGCTGATATGCACGTTGCACTGTAATCAATTCAGACATTTCTGCACTCAAATCGACATTAGAACCTTCCAAAAATCCCTGACGAATTTGAGTTGTTGGTGACATCGTGCCTACAACATCATTCAAGTTCGCTCCGGTAGGTAACATGAATAAGTTGCCATCCATTTGTGTAAGACCTTCTGGATGAATGACACGATCTACTTGAACGGTTTGTGGAAGGATTGTAATTTTGCCTGCGCTATCTGTAGAACGAACAACACCTTTGTCATCGATCTGGATATTGGTTTTGGCTGGAACTTCTAGAGGAGCAGATACACCTCTAGCATTTTTCCCCATAAGTAAATAGCCTTGATCGGTTGCCATAAATGCTTTGGTCGGATCGGTTGCTGACGGTACGAAGTGGAAAGAACCTTCACGTGTCCAACCTTGCTTACCATCGGCACTCACTGCAAACATACCGTCACCTTGAATAGCCAAATCGGTTGGATTGTTAGTCGTCTGCATTTCACCTTGAGCTGTATTCATCGTCACATCGCCCATACGAGCACCAAACCCAAGATTGTACCCAGCACCTGTTACACGACCTGGCAAAGCAGACGCTGCACCTGGTTGCTGTTTGACAGCGGTAAATACATCTTCAAATGTAGCTTGCTTTCCTTTATATCCAACGGTATCGGCATTCGCAATGTTGTCAGATACCACACCCAGTTTTTGCTGGATACCGCTCATCGCTACCATTGCACTGATCATCGAATTATTCATTATTCTCCTCCTTTGCTAACCATCTATACTGCTATATTATACACGACCTACGTCATTGACTGTTTTGTCTAAGCTTTTATCATAAAATTGTACGATCTTCTGATTGGCTTCATACGCACGAAGTGCTGCTGTTAAATCAACCATTGAAGCGGCTGCATCTACTGTAGAACCTTCCAAGTAACCTTGACGAACTTCTACATTATCGCCTGCTTGCAATTGTCTCACCCCTGCTGTAGCTGGATCTGTTACACGAAATAACCCATCACCTGCACGAGTCATCTGACCTGGTAGATTCACTACAGAAATTCCTAAGCGTCCTACTGTAGCGCCATTCAATTTGGTTGTGATATTTCCTCTTGAATCAAAATTATAATCATCGATCGAACCACGTAGTGTAATCGGATTCCCTGTTGCCCCTAATACCTGATTACCTGTAGATGTCAATAATTGTCCTGCTGCATTCAATTGAAAATTACCGTCACGCGTATAACCAGTCTCACCTGTTTTGCTAGTTGCTGTAAAAAAAGCTTGTGGACGGTACGTCACGGTACCGTTTTCTGCTACATATTTACCTGAAGCATCGAAAGGAATGTTCTGCCGGGTTGTCGGGTCTGCCAGATTAATCTCTGACACCAAAGCAAAGTCGTCTGCCGAATTCGTCTGACGCATATCACCTTGTACATTCATAGAGATACTTTCTTCTGCCAGTACGCCTGTGTTCAAACGACCAATGTTTTGGTTGCTTGCTCCTTGATCTCCATTGTTTAGCGAGATCAGCATTTCTGGAAAAGAACGTTCAATACTCTCTACTTGCTTGTATCCAGGGGTATTTACGTTTGCTATATTTTGCGTCACGGTATCATGGCGACGTTGCTGAGTGATCATACCTGAAGCAGCCGTATATAGACCTCTTAACATTACCGGACACTCCTTTCGTGTTCAATATATGGGTGATTCTGATAGTTTATATCCAAGTTTCCGTCTCATCATTACATTCTACTCTTATATATCGGTTAGACTAGAACTTTTTTTTAGAGACTTTGTCCAAATTATTTAACATAATTCCTGTTCCTTTAACAACACAGTGCATAGGATCTTCTGCAACCAGTACAGGGACATGTAATTCTTGCGATAATAATTCTTCTAACCCGTCTAACATCGCTCCGCCACCTGTCAAAATAACACCACGATCAATAATATCTGCGGATAATTCTGGAGGCGTCTGTTCTAACACAGTTTTGGCTGCTGCTACAATCGACAAAATTGTATCGGATAATGCTTCTTGTACTTCACCTGATGAAATTGTGATTGTTTTAGGCAATCCGCTCACGATATCACGACCACGAATATCCATTTCTCTTTGCACACCGCCCGGGCGTACTGTCGCAATATTAATTTTGATATCTTCTGCTGTACGTTCACCGATCAGCAATTTATATTTATTTTTGATATGTCTAATGACCGATTCATCGAATTTGTCTCCAGCGACTTTTAGTGAAGCTGAAGTTACAATATCACCCATAGACAATACAGCGATATCGGTTGTACCTCCACCGATATCAATAACCATATTACCACTTGGTTCGAAAATATTCATGCCTGCTCCGATCGCTGCTGCTTTGGGTTCTGCTTCTAAAAACACTTCTTTGGCACCACTGCGTTCTGCTGCTTCACGAATCGACTTTTGCTCAACAGAAGTGATATTGGTAGGTGCACAGATTAGAATACGAGGATGGCTATACCAGCTACGAGCGCCTACTTTATTAATAAAGTGTTTAAGCATCGTTTCGGTTACTTCAAAATCTGCAATAACTCCATCACGAAGTGGACGAATAACGACAATATTTTCCGGTGCTCGACCGATCATACGTCTTGCTTCTTCACCGACAGCAAGTACACGTTTGGTTGTTGTTTCTATAGCGACTACTGAAGGTTCGTCCAACACGACACCTTTTCCTTTTACATGAATCAAAACATTTGCTGTACCTAAATCGATTCCAATATCCTTGCTGAACATATCAAGAGCCTCCAAAAGTTCGTATTTCCGGTAACAAAGCACCGTCCGTTATTTTATGCTTTTACATCATCTGAGAGCCTATTCACTGGTTATGTATGATATGTTAACGAATAAACGTTCTCCGGCAACGATCAGTTCAGCGAAAAAAGTATGTATATGGGCCCACTATAAAATGAATGCAAAAGGCTGACTTATTAAAATTAGCATAATTACCAAGGGTATTCAACGCCATTGTTCGTCATTTTTGGAAAAGAAACTGTCATATATACCAAAAGAGCCAGACTATAATCAGTCTGACTCTTTAATATACGTGAATTACGATATCAAAAGCGATCTAATGTTCGCCTATAGATACATTAAATTCATATACTGTTTTTAAGCAAGTGTTGGTTGAACGTTCAAAGTAGCTGTGTTTACTTTTTCTGTTTTGTCAGAAAAAGCAGCCATTTGTTCTTCTACCGCAGGTGTAGGTTCTTGAGAAGGTTCTGCTTCTTCCAAGCGCCAGATATCTGCTCCCAATCCAGACAACTTCTCAGCCAAATGCACATATCCACGATCGATATGGTGCGTTCCACTAACTTCTGTTGTTCCTTCAGAGATCAAACCTGCACAAATCAATGCAGCTCCTGCGCGCAAATCTGTTGAGCATACTTTCGCGCCCACTAGACTTGCTCCACCTGTTACGATCGATGTTCTACCTTCAATACGAATCCCCGCGTTCATCAGGTTGAACTCATCGACATGCATAAAACGATTTTCAAATACAGTTTCACTAATAATACTAGTTCCTTCAGAAGCAAGCATTAACGCCATCATCTGTGCTTGCATATCTGTTGGGAAACCAGGGTAAGGTAAAGTTTTTAAGTCGACAGCACGAAGTGGCTTATCTGCAATAACCTGCACTCCATTTTCGTCTGGAATGATCGTAATACCCATCTCTTCCATTTTAGAAATAACAGGACCCAAATGATCAGCGATAGCACCTTCCACGTACACGTTACCACCAGTGATAGCTGCGGCAACCATATATGTACCTGCCTCAATACGATCAGGTATAACTGTGTGTTCTGTACCGTTAAGAGATTCTACACCTTCAATGCGAATAACACCTGTACCTGCTCCGCGAACTATAGCACCCATACTGTTAAGGTAGTTAGCCAAGTCTACAATTTCAGGTTCTTTAGCTGCATTCTCAATCGTTGTAGTACCTTCTGCAAGAGTAGCTGCCATCATAATGTTTTCAGTAGCGCCTACGCTAGCTACGTCTAGATAAATCTTCGCTCCACGAAGTCTACCATCACATTTTGCTTCGATGTAGCCTTGCCCCAAATTAATCTCTGCACCCATAGCTTCAAAGCCTTTAAGATGCTGATCAATAGGTCGTGTGCCAATTGCACAACCACCAGGTAAAGAAATACGAGTTTTACCCAAGCGAGTCAACAATGGACCCATAACCAAGAAAGAGGCACGCATTTTGCTTACCCATTCATACGGTGCTTCACAAGAAGTTAATTCTTCTGCATTGACCTGAATAGTCTCATCTTGGTATGTAACAACCGCTCCTAGCGATTCTAATACCTTACTAATCGTCATTACATCGTCAAGAGAAGGTGCGTCATGAATAACACTTACACCATTTTCTCCAAGTAGTGAGGCAGCAATAATTGGAAGAACAGAATTCTTAGCTCCGCTAACTTTAACACTTCCTGTTAATCGCTTGCCACCGCGGACGATAAATTTGCTCATTAGGGTTCCCTCCGCGCGTCATTTTGCTTATCCGGCATTACACAATGACGAATCAGATCAAGCTGAACATAGTTGCATACAGACCATGGTATCTGTCTGTTATTTAATCTAATTCATCTTTCAGATTCGTGTGATTGTACAATACCCTATTGCATAAATTTTAGTTTTTAATGTAGTAGGTGAGAATCATACAACTGTTTGGTTTCAAAAAAATAGTCTAACACACTTATAACCACACTGTTCACATTCAAAACATAAATCGGATAGACTGTGTCCAGCGGATATAATCCAGCAGGAAGTTGGATACGAAATGCCCGAGTACAATCGACAATAACAAATGGAGCAATTTGCCGGCAGCACTTTTGGGATAACGAATCAGTAAATCAAGTTTTAAATTTTGCAATGCCCACCAGGACAGACCAATACAAAGGAGCGATATGAATATGGATAGTAAACCGTTCACACCGACAGCGGACACTGTATCTACCGTACTCATTTTTGAAATAGCTCCCTCCTTTATTGCTTACTCATTAATCATCCTTTTATACGGACTATTCTATAATACTTGCACAGCGTTAAAGAATCTAGTCCCAAATTTACAAAAATCAGCATTTTCTTGTCATATTGGTGTTATTTCAGAAAATAACTGCATTTTTAAAGCATTTTTCTCAGCAAATAAATAAATCTTACTGAAATAAAAATACTAGGGATACGCCTAAAGACCTAACATTTCTCAAAAGACAATCATTCTCAAATCTGTGAATCTCTATTATATGATCAAAACGAACTCACCTATAATAGCACAAGCCATTTTTATAGACAAATTAAAAAATAAAAACCGGACCCTATATAGCGGCCCGGTTATATACATTTAACGGTTCTCACCAGCTGAAGATACTTTAAGACGATTCATTGCTCGTTGTAAAGCAAGTTCAGCCCGGCGGAAGTCAATGTGATCTTGAGTCGACTTGTTGTTGAGACGGCGCTCAGCACGTTCTTTTGCTGCTCTTGCACGTTCAATATCAATATTGTTCGGCAATTCTGCACTATCTGCCAACACTACTACTTTATCAGCACGGACTTCTAGAAATCCACTCTGAATAGCTACCACTGTTTCTTTCCCATTGACTTTGTACACCAATGGAGCGACTTCTAGTGGAGTAACCATCGGAATGTGACCTGCTAGAATCCCAAGTTGACCTTCTACACCTGTGGCTCTTAATTGATCCACCTGTTCGGAAAACACCAGACGTTCAGGTGTTACAATTTCCAATAGAAACGTGCTCACTTTCATCCCTCCTCACGTTTTGCAGGCATATAATTTACAGTGTTTTTGCTTTTTCCACTGCTTCTTCAATCGTGCCTACAAAGAGGAATGCTGCTTCTGGAAGATCATCATGTTTGCCATCTAAAATCTCTTTGAAGCTACGTACTGTTTCTTTAACAGGTACATAACGTCCTTTGATTCCAGTAAACTGTTCAGCAACATGGAACGGTTGAGACAAGAAACGTTGAATTTTACGCGCACGCGATACAGTCAACTTATCTTCTTCACTCAATTCATCCATACCCAGAATTGCAATAATATCTTGTAGCTCACGGTAACGTGCTAAGATTTGCTTAACACCTTGAGCGATATTGTAATGTTCTTCTCCTACAATTTCAGGATTCAAGATACGTGAACTGGAAGCAAGTGGATCTACTGCTGGGAAAATACCCATTTCAGAGATTTTACGTTCCAAGTTCGTTGTTGCATCCAAGTGAGCAAATGTAGTCGCAGGAGCCGGATCGGTATAATCATCCGCTGGTACATAGATCGCTTGAATCGACGTAACTGAACCTTTTTTGGTAGAAGTGATACGCTCTTGCAATTGACCCATCTCTGTTGCAAGTGTAGGCTGGTAACCTACCGCAGATGGCATACGTCCTAGCAATGCAGATACTTCAGAACCTGCTTGTGTAAAGCGGAAAATATTATCAACGAACAACAATACGTCTTTTCCTTCTTCATCACGGAAATACTCAGCCATTGTCAAACCTGTCAAAGCTACACGAAGACGTGCACCAGGAGGCTCGTTCATTTGTCCGAATACCATTGCTGTTTTGTTGATAACGCCTGATTCTCTCATCTCGTGATAAAGGTCATTACCTTCACGAGTACGTTCACCAACACCAGCAAATACAGAAATACCACCATGTTCTTGCGCGATATTATTGATCAATTCTTGAATAGTTACTGTTTTACCTACACCAGCACCACCAAACAGACCGATTTTACCACCTTTAGCATAAGGAGCTAGCAAATCGATAACTTTGATTCCTGTTTCAAGAATTTCAGCTTGTGTAGACAATTCGTCAAATTTAGGAGCTTGACGGTGAATCGGGTTTTTGATTTCAGCTACAACATCACCAGCTTCATCGATAGGTTGACCTAATACGTTAAATACACGACCTAACGTTACGTTACCTACAGGTACTGAAATAGGAGCACCTAGATCAAGAGCGTCTAGTCCACGTACTAGACCATCTGTGGAAGACATTGCGATACAACGGACAAGATTATCCCCCAGATGATTCGATACTTCAAGCGTCAAGTCGATTTTGTTACCGTTATCTAGCGTAGTTTCGACTTTGAGCGCGTGTAGGATTTCCGGAAGTTGACCACGTTCGAATTCTACGTCTACAACCGGTCCCATTACACTTACAACGCGACCTTTGTTCATTATCGTTTTCCCTCCTACTGACTTGCTGTATGCAGCGATGTCATCAAGCAATGCTATTGCACTTGCTTGTACATAATTATATTAATAAGCCGTATTAGCCTTGTGCGTTAGCCCCAGCGACGATCTCAGTGATCTCTTGTGTAATCGATGCTTGACGAGCACGGTTATAGACAAGTGTTAGATCTTTGATCATTTGAGATGCGTTCTTCGTTGCGCTACCCATGGCTGTCATTCGAGCACCCTGTTCACTAGCTTTACCTTCAAGCAAAGCATTGTAGATCAGTGTTTGTGCATATTTTGGCAAAAGAACTTCCAATACACCTTCTGCTGAAGGCTCGTATTCATAGCTTGCTTTGAGTTTATCTTCTTCTGCAACTTCTACAGATTCCATTGGCAACAAACGAGTTGAACTTGGAACTTGTGTTAATGCATTGATAAACTGGTTATAACATAAGTAAAGCTCATCGTATCTGCCTTCTTCATATCCTTTAACAGCCTCGTAGGCTAGAGATTTGATATCGGCATAGGTCGGAAAGTCGGTCAATTCTGTCACTTCTTCTGTAATAGGAAGATTGCGGCGACGGAAATAATCGCGTCCTTTTCGTCCAATGATGAACAATTCGTACTGATCTGTCGATGTATGATTTTCCTTGATCTGATTGCTAACATATTTGAGCATGTTGGCATTATAACCACCCGCAAGTCCACGGTCGGAAGTCACTACGAGATAAGCAATCCGTTTAACAGGACGCTTCTCCAACATCGGATGATATACGCCTCTTGTTCCAGAAGCAATACTCGCAACCACTTCACGCAATTTATCGGAATATGGGCGTGCTGCTTGTGCCTTCTCTTGTGCTTTACGAAGTTTGGAAGCCGCAACCATTTCCATTGCTTTGGTGATTTGTTTTGTATTTTCTACGCTTTTAATCTGACGTTTGATCTCGCGCATACCTTTAGCCATATGATTTCACCACCTTAACCCTCTGAAAACAAGTTCAAAGTTGTTTCCTGAATCATGGTTGACCACAGTCCGACAGATTGGCTATCGGAGCTGTAGCAACTTCATTGCAGAACATCTATTTTCGATCAAATGAAATTAGTTGGAGGTAGCAAAACCTTTTTTGAAGGTATTGATTGCATCTACCAATGCTTTTTCATTATCAGCAGTCAAATCTTTTGTATCACGAATCGATTGTAAAACAGCATCCTGGCTGCTTGTCATATAAGCAAGGAATTCAGATTCAAAGCGGCGTACATCTGCAACCGGAATATCATCTAAATGACCTTTAACTGCTGTATACAAGCTAACTACCTGTTGTTCTACTAACAATGGTTGGTTAACGCCTTGTTTTAGAATTTCCATCATACGTGCACCACGATTTAGACGAGACATTGTTGATTTATCAAGGTCAGATCCGAACTGGGAGAACGCTTGAAGCTCACGATATTGAGCAAGATCTAGACGCAGTGTACCTGCAACTTTTTTCATTGCTTTAATCTGAGCGGAACCACCAACACGAGATACCGAAATACCAACGTTAATCGCTGGACGTTGACCTGCATAGAACAGATCAGCTTCCAAGAAAATTTGTCCATCTGTAATCGAGATTACGTTTGTAGGAATATAAGCAGACACGTCAGAAGCTTGCGTTTCAATAAATGGCAATGCTGTTAAAGAACCGCCACCTTTTGCATCACTAAGCTTAGCCGCACGCTCTAGCAAACGGGAGTGAAGATAGAACACGTCACCTGGGAATGCTTCACGACCCGGTGGACGACGAAGTAGCAAGGACAATTCACGATAAGCTGCCGCTTGTTTGGACAAATCATCATAAATAATCAAAGCATGCTCGCCTTTATACATAAAGTATTCACCCATTGCACAACCTGCATATGGAGCGATGTATAGTAGTGGTGAAGGATCAGAAGCAGCAGCTGTTACGATAATAGTGTACTCCAATGCGCCATGACGACGAAGTGTTTCTACAACTTGAGCAACAGTTGATTGTTTTTGACCGATCGCTACATAAATACATTTTACGTTTTGACCTTTTTGGTTAATGATTGCATCGATAGCAATCGCTGTTTTACCTGTTTGACGGTCACCGATAATCAACTCACGTTGACCACGACCGATAGGAACCATCGCATCAATCGCTTTGATACCTGTTTGCATAGGCTCATGAACCGATTTACGGTCAATAACACCAGGTGCTCCGCCTTCAACAGGACGGAATTCTGTTGCAGCAATAGGGCCTTTACCATCTACAGGTTGACCCAAAGGATCGACAACGCGACCTAGAAGAGCTTCCCCTACTGGAACTTCCATAATACGTCCTGTGCGTTTTACTTGATCGCCTTCACGAATTTGTGAATACTCCCCAAGGATAACAACACCGACATTATTGGATTCCAAGTTCAAAGCCATACCCATTACGCCGTTAGAGAACTCAAGAAGTTCGCCTGACATTGCATTTTGCAAACCGTATACACGGGCAATACCATCACTTACTTGGATAACTGTTCCAACTTCAACGACTTCAATATCGTTTTTGTATTGCTCGATTTGACTTTTAATCAATGTACTGATTTCTTCAGGTCTGATACTCAAGTCAGTCCCCCCTATCTACTGTGCTTGTCTTTGAAAAGACTTTTCCAGACGATTTAACTTGCCTGAAAGACTTCCATCGTACAGCATGTCTCCGATGACGACTTTAAGTCCGCCAAGAAGAGTTTTGTCTACAATATTTTGTACACGAATCCGTTTGCCTGATAGTTGTCCGAATCTAGCCGTCACTTCTGCTTGTTCACGCTCATCTAAAGGATAAGGTGTGTATACAAAAGCATCGACTACTTTAAGCGTTCTACTGACGATTGCAGTATAACTATTCAATAACTCGCCAAATATGCCATATCGTCCACGCTCGATCAACAATGTAATCGTATGAACCAGCGGTTGTGATACTTTACCTGCAAAAGCAGTTTCAATCACGCGACGTTTGTCTTCAAAAGATACATTTGGTGTGGCTATAAAATTGCGAAGATCTGCATCATGTGCAAAAGCTTCAACGATTGCTTTTAGTTCTTGTTCCGTCTCTTCTACAGTACCATGTTCAGTTGCAGATTCGAAAAGGGCTTTGGCATAACGCGTAGATACTACTGTATCGCGGCTCATTGTCTAATCCCTACTTCTTTCAGATAGTTGTCAACCAACTGATCTTGAGCTTTGGCATCCACTTCTCTTTCCAGTACTTTAGAAGCGATCTGTACAGAGACGGCGCCGATTTCACTGCGAAGTGCAGCAACAGCTTTATTTTTCTCGCTTTCGATTTCACGAGCCGCTTCTTCTTTAAGACGCGTCGTTTCCTCTTTAGCTTGAGTAATTAATTGTTCAGCTTGACGATTGCTCGTCTGACGAGATTGCTCAATAATATCTTGAGCGTCCTTACGTGCTTGTTGAAGTGCAGCTTTTTGGTCTTCGACATATTGAGCTGCTTGACTGCGTGTTAATGCAGCTTCATCCATTTGCTGTTTAACCAGCTCACGTCTTTTCTCCATAACAGAGAATAATGGACCGAATGCATAACGGCTTAATAACCAATATAAAATCAGGAAAGCAATAATTGTAACTACAAGACTGCTCCATACAAAATGCAAATCAGCTCACTCCTTCCTCAAAACATCTAAATAATTCTCAGGTACCCTGCACGCTAAAAAGAAGGCGCGGATGGCTGTGGCCTTCCCCGCCAATGTGTGTGCTTGATTTACGCTGCTGCGTAGAAAATGAACGCCAATACTACACCGATGATTGGCAATGCTTCTACCAAACCTACACCGATAAACATAACTGTTTGCAATGTTGCTTTTGCTTCTGGTTGACGAGCGATACCTTCAACCGTTTTACTTACGATAAGACCGTTACCGATACCTGCGCCCAATGCGCCCAAACCTACTGCGATAGCAGCTGCTAGAAATGCTAATGCTCCCATTTAAAAATCCTCCTTAAAGATATGTGAGATAGTAAATTTATATTGAGCCCGGTATGAAGGTTATCCTACTTCCGAACTTTGAACCCTTACACAGTGACTGATGATACCAACTATTCAAAAGTTGCCGAAAATTGCCGATAGTATTTTAGTGATCTTCTTCCGTCTCTAGTGACTGTGATATGTATACCATAGCCAGGATCGTGAAGACAAAGGCTTGGATAGAGCCAACAAAGATACTAAATCCTTGCCATACAATAAGACCTACAACAGAAGCGATAGCTCCGTACCAGACGCCTGACATTTTAAGCAATACAGCAATAAGAACTTCGCCGGCAAAAATATTACCGAATAGCCGCATACCATGTGTCAACAGTTTGGAGAATTGTTCGATCAAATTGATAGGGAAAAAGAAAAAGAACGGTTTGAAATAGTGTTTGAAGTATGACTTCGTATTTCTGACCATCCCTAAGTAATGGACAAGAACGAATACGATTAGTGCCAGACCCATCGCTGCTCCAGCATCAGCTGTAGGTGATTTCCACCAAGCGACTTCCACACCATGACTTCCTTTTGCCAGTCCGTCCACTACAGATGTTAATGGTTGACCAAAAGCAGTAGCTTTTTCTACGCTTGTGTAATCGAACACTAAACCAAATGGAAGCCCAAGCATATTGCTAACAAAGATGAACATAATCAAAGTCAAACCGAGAGAAAGAAAAGGCTTTCCTTTTTTGTAGTCCATCGTACTCGAAATTAGTCCTTGAACGAATTCTACGACCCATTCCATAAAGTTTTGCAACTTGCCTGGATTTTCTACCGAAAGATTACGTGTTGCTAGCTTCACTAAAATAAACACTACAGCACAACTAACAATCAACGCAATAATGATAGATAAATCAAAATCGATGCCCCCGACTTTTATCATCGGTGATTCATGCATTTTTCTCACCCCTTTCATTATCGGAGTTATCACGCTCATGGCGAGAAAGGAAATAACCGATAACAATTAGCGCGAATGGTGCGAACACCAAACTGCCAGCTAGGGCATGAATTTCAAACAAATGCGGGAACTCAATAGCAAGTACTACCGCTCCGATCGAAATTGCTGCACGTTGTGCAAACCCTAAACCCTTCGGTCCTCTTCTACCTGTAGCTGCTGCTTCAGTCATCATACTTACTTTTTTAGCTAAATATTTGGTGTTGATATAACTGACTGCCGAACCAATAATCATCCCAAAAGCAATCGGACGAGATTGAGGCAGGAATGCAACTGCTAAAAAGCAAAGAGCTAGAAAAACAAAGGTAGTCCGGGTCAGCCAATAAATGTAACTTGGTATTTCATTCATTCGTTTCCCCCACTATTTTCTTAATAATAAGAACAATACCGAAAATACCTAGAATCATACCTGCAAGTACTCCGAGTCCGGTTCCTATTCCTGCGCTATGCCATACTTGATCAAGCCAAGAACCGAACCAGAATCCGGCGAGTGTACATACAGCTAAATCTATTCCAATCACACTAACAAGTCCAACCGCTTTCCAGGGGTTCGAACTCGAATTGCTTGATTTGGGTTCATCTGCCATCTTACACTCCACCCTCGGAATCCCAGTTCATTGTACTGAATCGACTAAGCCTTTGTCAAACCATCTTCCTTTAACACATTAACGCAAGACTTTCACAGAACATCGTTGATATGAAGCGTTTTATCACACTAACCCTACAGTACCACTGTATACTGTGAAATCATTTTTCACAATACGACTGTGGGACCTTTTTTGAACGTTGTGTGAAACTCTTCAGGACGATCCTCTAAAATACCATAATGATGCAAAATCGCATTGACAATCCGTGGCGATGCCTGACCATCACCATAAGGGTTGGAAGCTTCACTCATCGACGCATACAGTTCAGAGTCACTCAGCAATGCATGTGCACGCTCATAGATCTTCTCTTCATCTGTACCCACCATTTCAAGTGTACCTGCTTCTATTCCTTCTGGACGCTCTGTTGTATCACGTAGCACCAGTACAGGAACACCGAATGAAGGTGCTTCTTCTTGAAGTCCACCTGAATCCGTTAAGATCAGATGAGTATGCGGATAAAAATTATGCAAATCGACAACATCCAGGGGATCGATCAACTGAATGCGCGGATGATTGCCTAATATTTCATGAGCAGGTTCTTTCACCGCTGGGCTTGGATGAACTGGATACACAATCGCAATATCTTCAAATTCGTCAGCAATACGCTTGACCGCGCGGAAAATATTACGATGTGGTTCGCCTTGAGATTCACGACGATGTGCAGTCATCAAGATCAGACGTTTCCCTGCTGCCCATTCCAAAACAGGATGATGATAATCAGGCTGTACAGTATATTGAAACACATCTGTAACAGTGTTGCCTGTGATATACACGCTTGACGGCAGTTTATTTTCTTTCAATAAATTGCCTGCTGACCAACTTGTAGGTGCAAAGTGCAAGTCTGCAAGTACGCCTGTCAATTGACGATTCATTTCTTCAGGATACGGTGAAAGTTTGTTCCACGTACGCAATCCTGCTTCTACATGACCGACATTGATCTGTTGCATAAATGAAGCATAACTTGCAAGGAAAGTCGTCAATGTATCTCCATGAACCAATACAATATCAGGCTTAACTTCTTGCAATACTGGCTCAAGACCACTAAGTACACGCATTGAAATCTCGTTCAAAGTTTGACGATCTTTCATAACATCCAGATCATAATCTGGAGTGATATTGAACACTTCAAGCACTTGATCCAACATTTGACGATGTTGCGCAGTTACGCAAACGATTGACTCAATATGTTCAGGATGCTTTTGCAATTCCAGAATCAATGGAGCCATTTTGATTGCTTCAGGACGTACACCGAAAATTGTCATTACTTTAATTTTTTTCATAAGTCTGGGATTACCTCGCTTTACTTGGTTCCGTACAAACGGTCGCCGGCATCGCCGAGTCCAGGTACGATATATCCATGCTCATCCAATTTCTCATCTAATGCAGCCACATAAATATCTACATCCGGGTGAGCATCTTGAACAGCTTTTACTCCTTCAGGAGCAGCGATTAGATTCATCATTTTGATCTGAGTGCATCCACGCTTTTTCAGAACATCGATCGCAGCAATAGCAGAACCGCCTGTTGCTAACATCGGATCAATCACGATCAATTCACGTTCTTGTACATCGGTAGGAAGCTTCACATAATATTCAACCGGTTGGAATGTTTCTGGATCGCGGAACAATCCTACATGTCCAACTTTAGCAGCTGGCAATAATTTAAGTACGCCATCTAGCATACCCAAGCCTGCACGTAAAATAGGAATTAATCCAAGCATACGTCCAGAAATGACTTTGCCTTCTGTTTTGATTACAGGTGTTTCTACCGGAATTGATTCAAGTGGAATATCACGTGTGATTTCGTAAGCCATTAATGTTGCTACTTCGTCAACAAGCTCGCGGAAATCTTTCGTGTTGGTCTGTACATCACGAATAAATGTTAATTTGTGTTGAATTAAAGGATGATCGCATATTACTAATTTTGCCATGGTTTTTCCCTCCGGTACTTTTCAATAATAAACATTAGCTACATCCTATTTGCTGTCACATCAGGTTTTGTGGCCATTCCACAAAGCAAAAGGATTAGGGGAATACTATGTCGCCCCATAAACCTCGTCTATTATATCATTCCCTGTGGGCAATTTCATCCGATATCCTGTCGAATTATTTCTTTTTAAGAATGAGCTCTTTAAGCATCCCTCAGACTGCTTCAAATACATATGATTTTTCACATAGCAAAATATATTAAACATAATGAATTTATCAATATAACGCTTACAATTACCAGATAAAAACAAATTCTACATCATTTCCACCCAGTCTTTTCTATTATAATGGTAAATTGCTTAAATGGGAGTAAATCTTTCAAATTTTTTTAAAAAAATAATGAAAAACCGACAGAAATAAGAATTTCTGCCGGTAAAATACAAGTTAACGATGTTAAGTCACTGTTTATTCACTTTTAAATTAATAATTCAATTGTTGGTACAAAGGAAATTGACTTGTAAGTTCAGCTACTTGTGCACTTGCTTGGGCAAGAACAGCTTCATCTTTAGGAGATTTGAGAGTCATCGCAATAATCTGACCGATTTTCACCATAGCTGCTTCATCCATACCACGTGAAGTCGCTGCTGGTGTTCCTAGACGGATACCACTTGTAATAAATGGACTTGTTGGATCGAAAGGAATCGCATTTTTGTTCGTTGTGATGCCTACAGAATCCAGAACATGTTCTGCTTCTTTACCTGTGATATTTACGCTGCGTGTATCTACAAGCATTAAGTGATTATCTGTACCGCCAGACACGATAGTCAATCCTTCGTCTACCAATGTTTGTGCAAGCACTTTTGCATTTTTGACTACATTTTGAGCATACGTTTTGAAAGAAGGATCTAATGCTTCGCCAAATGCTACCGCTTTGGAAGCAATCACGTGCATCAATGGGCCACCTTGTGAACCCGGGAATACAGCTTTATCTATCGCTTGTGCCCACGCTTTGGTACACATAATCATACCGCCACGAGGTCCACGAAGTGTTTTGTGTGTTGTAGTCGTTACAAAATGAGCATGTGGTACAGGGCTTGGATGTTCTCCAGCTGCAACCAGACCTGCGATATGCGCCATATCCACCATGAATAGAGCACCTACATCATTTGCAATCGAAGCTAATTTTTCAAAATCAATCGTACGCGGGTATGCACTTGCTCCAGCTACGATCATACGAGGACGGTGTTTGAATGCTGCTTTGCGAACTTCATCATAATCGATCAAGAATGTATCTTCTTGTACGCCATAAGCTACAAAGTTATATAACAATCCAGAAGCATTTACAGGGCTACCATGTGTTAAGTGTCCACCATGTGCAAGGTTCATCCCTAGAACAGTATCTCCTGGTTTGAGGGCTGCCAGGTAAACCGCCATATTCGCTTGTGCACCAGAGTGAGGCTGTACGTTAACATGTTCTGCACCGAATAATTGCTTCGCACGATCACGAGCGATATCTTCAACGACATCCACATGTTCACAACCACCATAGTAGCGTTTGCCTGGATAACCTTCTGCATATTTGTTCGTCAATACAGAACCCAAAGCTTCGATAACCGCTTCACTAACGATGTTCTCAGAAGCGATCAATTCGATATTATCACGTTGGCGCTTCAGTTCAAGTCCCATTGCTTCCAGTACTGCCGGATCATTCTTTCTTAATTGCTCCATCATTGTATAATTCCTCCTAGAGATCGGTTAGATAACTGCATTTGGATTACTTATTTAAAAGGATAGATCACCTATTAGATCTTATCGATCCGCATGAACCATCGGTGTGTAGACTGCTCGTTCGCCACCAATTAAAGGAGGACGTGTACGAGCGGCATTCACTCTAGCTTCGCCTACAAACCGAATCGAAGGTCGATAAGGAACAGCTATTCGTTTTAAATGCATACCGATAAGGGTCTCCCCAAAATCAATACCTGCATGAGCTTCAATCTGTTCTGCCAAACATGGATGAACAAAGGTCTGATACGCATACGTTGCCATCGATCCACCAGCTTTGGGGATCGGTACTGCCGCTACTTCGTTATAATTGTAATGATCTAATGTATCTTGTTCCATAACCAGTGCTCGATTCAAATGCTCGCAACATTGAAAAGCCAAACGGAATCCATATTCTGCTTGAACTTCGCGAATGCCTTCTACCAGCGCTTCCGCTACATCCAATGTACCCGCCGTTCCGATATGCTTGCCTGCGATTTCACTTGTACTTCCACCGATGACCAGTAACTTGTTACTACCTAGTCCAGCTTCTTCTGCCAGTTCGCGTACGATCGCTGCTGCATCCAGACGAATCTGTTGTAATTTTTCCTGATTACTCATCGTTCAATCCTCCTTGTGCTTTCTTAGCTTATTCACTATCTGCAAAAGGTACGTGTACAATGCACTCGTTTTTTATTATAGCGTAAGCATAGGGCTGACTGCGACAATAAGATTGAAGTGAAAGATATAAAGTTGTAAGAACAAAAAAAGAGCACAACGTGCGCGAAAAATATCGCACGTCTGCTCTTTTGCCCAGGCGACCGGCCGTATGTTCCGATGCTCCATCGTGGTTCATCTCCACTCTCGTCGCCAGTTACATCGGATCTCTCTTATGAGTTACATCATAAGACATGTTTTTTGTAAAATCAATATCTATTCTAAAATTAACGTCTATCTTATTGTGTCCGGTACGCTTGAATTTTGTCGAGTAACTTTTCTAAAGCATTACGAATATCGGCTGCTGCCACTTCATAATCATCACGACTACCACCAAAAGGATCAACAATATCGAAGCTTGGAATCCGCTGTTGAATCTCGATCAACCGCTGACGATCTGCTGGATTGACTTCTTCGCCCAATGAACGATTCATTTCAATCGTTGCATATAAGCTATCCAGTTCTTTGAGATCGCGTAGCACTTTGTGATCATTTTCAGCATATTCCTTCAACGTGTACACTTTGCCTGCCGACTCTGGAAAATTGCGAATCACATGTTGCTTGTGACTCCCTGTTAATGTGAGTATAAGATCTGCCCAATGAATTGTTGCACCAGTCAAAGAGGAAGATAATAATTGTTCATGTATATTATGATCTTTGAGAACCGCGTCGGCATGACGGGATACAGACATTCCATCTACAGCAGCTACACCGGCTGAACGAACCTCCACATCGACACCGCGCTCACTCGCAAGCTTACGCATAAAACCTTCCGCCATAGGGCTTCGACAGGTGTTACCGGTACAAACGAACAATATGTGATGCATTCTCTGTACCTCCCGTATCATTATAATGTGAGACTTGGATTACCGGAAAGATAATCATTCCGTATCAATCATTATACCAAATTTGACGCATGTATTCACTATTTTCATACATAAATAATCTGACCGCCCGCAGCTTTGGATAAACGGTTCATTACCGCTACTCCTACCCCCTGCTGATCACAACCTTGCGCCATAATAAATGTAACACCTTCGCTATCTAATATACGCAAAGCCGCATACAATCGGTTCGCCGCTTCGGCAAGCGAATGCCGACTTCCCAGCGATAATACTACTGTATCCGCACTATTAATATTCGTTTCATCAAATACAAGTATTCCTGTTTTCTCGCCACGTGCTTGAGCTTGTACAATCTGTTGCTGTATATATTGATTGACTACTTCATCGTGCTCTCCCATCACAATCGTCATTGACCCTTGAGGAGCATAATGTGTATATTTCATCCCTGGTGAACGCGGGGTTAGTTCAAGAGAAGAATCTTGTAGCGCAGGATCGCGTATCACTTGCTTGGCAAATGAGGATAATTGTTCTTCTGTTATACCACCCGGACGAAGAATCATAATTGTATGATCGTCTTGTACCTGAATAACAGTCGATTCTACGCCAATCCCTGCACTGCCGCCATCGACCACTCCATCAATCACAGCAGACAAATCTTCGATCACATGAGCTGCTGTAGTTGGACTAGGACGACCTGACCGATTCGCACTCGGAGCCGCCAGAGGACATCCAGA
Organism: Paenibacillus sp. KACC 21273; assembly: GCF_028736095.1. NCBI lineage: Bacteria > Bacillati > Bacillota > Bacilli > Caryophanales > Paenibacillaceae > Paenibacillus > Paenibacillus sp. KACC 21273. The sequence goes on along the minus strand of NZ_CP117876.1, from coordinate 648,385 downwards.
AGCGCTAATCAATCCTAATGCTATAGGATGATCTGGCATACGAATTGCAACTGTATTTAATCCTGCTGTTACTAATGGAGAAACTGTATCAGGGCGTACAGGCATTACTAATGTTAGCGGTCCAGGCCAGAAATGATCCATTAATGTCTGCTCTAGTGGTCTAATCTCCGACACCAACGATCCCAATTGATCCATATGCGAAATATGCACAATTAGCGGATTATCTGACGGTCTTCCTTTGGCAGTAAAAACAGATGCTACCGCTTGTGTATTGCGGGCATCTGCTCCAAGTCCATATACTGTTTCTGTAGGAAAAGCGACAATACCGCCATTTGCCAAAATCTGTCCGGCTTCGCTTAATTGTTGTTCTATATGCTCTGAATGACGCACATCCCAACATGTACACAGAGAATTAGCTTGAACAGCTTGAGGCTTGTCACTGCTATTCTCTGTCTGGTTGTTCATCATGTCATGCCTCCTTGCTCATTACATTTACATTATTTATTCAGTGCATAACGCTGAGTGACATTAACCGAAACTTCATCGTTATCTTCTTGATTGTGAATTCGTATACTCATGACCAAGCCCATACATGCCATATTCATCACCAATGATGTACCACCAAAACTGATAAATGGCAATGTAATACCGGTCAATGGCATAATTCCGATAAACATACCGATATTTTCAAAAATCTGATACAGCAACATCGCTACTATTCCGATAATAATATACGGTCCTGCTCGTTCCCGGCATTCTAATGATACCAGAATTAAGCGATGAATTAAGGTGAAATACAGCAAGAGTAAAATAGCTGCTCCTATAAATCCAAACTCTTCTGCAACCACTACAAAAATAGAATCAGAATACGTTAATGGAACACGATCGGATTGAACCGATGTTCCTTTCATATATCCTTCTCCACTAAGTCCACCGGATGCAATAGCAAGCTTCGCATTACGTGTATGGTAGATCGCTTTCTCTGTCGCTTGATCAGGCATTAACCAGGGATCAAGACGTTCCATCCAGTGATCACGCTTGATATCAGCTAAATAGGTTTTGATGTTATCGTGATATGCCACATAACTACGAATTCCAACAATCACCATAACTATTGCTAAAGAAGTAAATAAAATAGCTTGAGTGTATTTAATATTACCGATCCAAAGTAGTGCCATCATAATAATCAGATAACTGAGCGCATTACCCAGATCATTTTGAGCCATTACTAAAGCAAACGGAATAAATGTAATAGCCACTAGCGGTGTAACATCACGCCAGAATAACAATTTCAATTGTTCTTTACGAGCGAGTAATGTCGCTAGAAATAAAATCAATACCATTTTGAATAACTCGGCTGGTTGCAAACTAAGACCGCCTATACTAAGCCAACCTTGCGCATTATTGAGCGTCTGTCCTATAACCATAACGAGCAATAGTAATGCTAACCCTGCGCCATAAATATAAAGAGAATATTTGAGCCAGAACCGGTAATTAACCATCGACATTACAAAAAAGACTACAAATCCTGCAATATAGTAAAAAATCATCCGCTCTGTCGAATTGGCAAATTTGGGCGTACTATGAGTAGCACTGTAAATTACAGCAATACTGACTCCCATCATAACTAGCAGAATGGTAAATAAATTCCAATCTATTCTTTTAAGCTTGGCGATCATGTCTGCCCCCTTTTCCGGTTCAACCTTAACTTTCTTTTATACCTATGACATGCCGTTCAATACCTGCAAGGTCAGCAATAATCTCAATATGTTCATAACCTGCTACTCTAACCATATCTGCTACATCCTGTGCTTGTCCAATTCCTAGCTCAAAACCAATCACTTTGGGCAAAGCAGGTAACAAAGCTAATTGCGTCATCATCATGCGATAAGGCCCTAATCCGTCCGGTCCTCCTGCAAGTGCAGTCATTGGCTCATAATCTTTCACTTCCGGTTGCAATGCCAAAATATCGGCATCTGGAATATACGGCGGATTAGATACCAAAATATCAATATGCTGACCGGCAAAAGGCTCTAACAAATTACCTTCATGCCATGAGATCGGTGTCTGTTGTTGAATACTATTTTGCTTAGCGACTGCTAGTGCATCAGGTGAAATATCACTTGCCCACACTTGCCATGTCGGACACATACGCGCAATCGTTAATGCTATCGCTCCACTGCCAGTGCCTATATCTGCACATACAACAGGTGATTGATCTTCACGTTCTACCATCAATCGTTGACCGATCTTTACAATAGCTTCGACCAATAATTCAGTCTCAGGACGAGGGATCAATACAGCAGGAGTCACGATAAAGCGTTCCCCATAAAATTCTTGCTCACCGATAATATATTGTGCCGGTTCTCCTGACACTTTACGCATAATGACTTCTTCCCATAGGGATTGCTTATCATACGGAAAAGGTTCAAACATCGCCATATAAAAAGCAGAGCCTTCTAATCCAAGCACCCATTCTAACAAAAGACGACTGTTCGATTCAGGTTCCATTACGTGATGAGCGCTTAAAAAAGAAGAAGCCTCAACATAGGCTTCCCGTATACTTTGTTCTGGCTCCATCGTAAATTGTTCTGTCTGTTGTGCCAATAGATTATGCCTCTTTTTCCATCAAATCTGCTTGTTCTGCTAACGTCAATGCAGATACGATATCTTCAATCTCACCATTCATAATTTGATCCAGACGGTGCATCGTTAGACCGATACGGTGATCGGTTACACGACTTTGCGGGAAATTGTACGTACGGATACGTTCACTACGATCACCTGTACCTACTTTACTTTTACGCTCGCCTGCATATTTTGCTTCTTCTTCTTGACGCATCATATCCGAGATACGCGCACGAAGCACTTGCAATGCTTTATCTTTGTTGGAGTTCTGAGACTTACCATCCTGACAAGTCGCCATAATTCCTGTAGGCATATGCGTTACACGTACAGCCGATTTAGTCGTATTTACAGATTGTCCGCCTGCTCCACTTGAACAGAACGTATCTACACGAATATCACGATCATGAATTTCAATTTCTAATTCTTCTGCTTCTGGCATAACAGCTACAGTAGAAGTCGATGTATGGATACGTCCACCGGATTCAGTTGTAGGAATACGTTGTACACGATGTGCACCACTTTCGAATTTCAGCTTGCTGTATGCACCGCGTCCATTGATCAAGAACGTAACTTCTTTGAATCCACCTAGATCACTGGTACTCGCATCCATCATTTCAACACGCCAGCCTTGAGTATCTGCATAACGAGTGTACATACGGTAAAGGTCGGCTGCAAATAAAGCCGCTTCATCTCCACCTGCTGCTCCGCGGATCTCAACGATTACATTTTTATCATCGTTAGGATCTTTAGGTAATAGTAAAATATGAATTTGAGCTTCTAACTCATCTTTGCGAGCTGAAAGTTCATCAATCTCCATTTTCACCATTTCACGCATCTCATCATCCAACTTCTCGCCTTGCATCACTTTAGCCGCATCTAATTCTTCGGTAACTTTACGGTATTCGATATATGCTTCATAGGTTGGTTGTAGATCAGATTGCTCTTTGGATAAGTCTCTCAAACGCTTGGAATCACTTGCTACGTCAGGGTCACACAATAACTCGCTTAATTTATCATAGCGGTCCGCTAATGCTTGTAAACGATCTAACACGGAAATCCACCTCTTCTTTTATTCAATCTGCTAAGTTCGCAGTTTCACTTTACATAGGTCATCATCAAAACAAACATCGTCATTCATTCTCATCGCACACATAATATTGGGAAATATTAGTGGTTACGACTCTTAATTATAGCACAAGAAGTAACCATTTCATATCCTTAATTACGGCGCCATTGTACTTTTTTTTAGCGATCATCTGCTGATTTGAATACTTCAGATCAATAAGACTATAATAAAGAAAGTTATATGTCACAACATACACATTTTATATGTGGTTAACAGATTATCGTTGTAGGCGTTCTATCATAAACATGGGTAAATACTAAAGGGCGTTCTTTTATCGATTATGATAAACAAAGATCGTTACTCTATTGATCACAAGGAGCTGTATTCATGGATCAACGAAAATTAGGTTCACAAGGATTGCAAGTCTCGACACTGGGTCTAGGTTGTATGGGTATGTCCGAATTTTACGGTGAGATCGATGAAAAAGAAGCACTACACACCTTGCAAGTCGCACTGGATAATGGAGTTACCTTTTTTGATACAGCAGATATGTACGGTGTAGGGGCAAATGAGAAATTGATTGGTCCTTTTATGCAACAAAATCGAGATCAAGTTATTCTAGCAACCAAATTCGGAAATGTCCGTAATGAAGATGGTTCGTATGTCGGGATTAGTGGTCGTCCTGAATATGTAAAAGAAGCTTGTGATAACAGTCTCAAACGTCTTGGTCTTGATACGATCGATCTTTATTATCAGCATCGTGTCGATCCAGATGTACCGATCGAAGAAACCGTTGGCGCAATGAGTGATCTTGTACAAGCGGGTAAAGTTCGCTATCTTGGTCTATCTGAAGCCGGAGCGGATACGATTCGTCGTGCCCATCAGACGCACCCGATCTCTGCGTTGCAAACCGAATATTCCCTCTGGAGTCGTGATGTAGAAGACGAGATTTTGCCCACTTGTCGTGAACTAGGGATTGGATTTGTTCCTTATAGTCCTTTGGGACGTGGCTTTTTGACAGGACAGATTACGTCATTTGAAGATTTGGCTGAAGATGATTACCGTCGTTATTCTCCACGTTTTCAAGGCGAGAATTTCCAGAAGAATCTAGATCTAGTCAAACGAATCCAAGAGATTGCCAAAACAAAAGATTGTTCACCTTCTCAACTGGCACTCGCATGGTTACTCGCTCAAAGTGAAGATATCGCTCCAATTCCAGGTACAAAAAGAACAAAATATTTGTTAGAAAATATCGGTGCAACACAAGTGAAATTAACAGATGATGAATTGAAAAATATTGATGAAGCGGCTCCTAAAGGTTCTGCTGTCGGTGAACGTTATGCACCTGAAAGTATGAAAATGTTGAACCGTTAAGATTTTAGGATAACGTCTGTACTTATCAATATATGAAATCAATAGGTTAAAGAAGCGCTCATTCTGCGGAATGGGTGCTTTTTTATGACGTTTTATTTGGAATAGATATTCACTATACATTTAATGAACATCTACCGATAATAAAAAGTGAAATACATACTAAACTTTGGTAGGAGGATTATTTTGAATTTGTATAGGAAATTATTTTGGAGTCGAGTCAAATTATATCTTGCTCATTTATTTGTTTTTGTTGTAGTTACATTTATGGTTTTCATTACTATGAGCGAACAAGATTATCGTCTCCTCATACTAATGTCGATTACTTGGGTATTAATGGTTGTAGCGTTTAGAGAGAATTATTTACATACTGTTGTAGCTAATCCATATCGTACAGGTAAAAAATTCATCTATTATAGACGTACACCTAAACAAATTAATGCTAGAATCTTATTTTTTCAAGTGTCACTGGGACTCTTTTTGATAGCTCTATTGCTGAATCAAATGTATAATATTTGGATTTTACTTATTCTTGCTGTAAGTATTTTTATTTTACATTTTTTCAAACAGAAAAAAGACAGTAGATTTAATGAGCAAAAAATGAAAATGATTAATAAGTTAAGCAGACACAATATTATTTTACCTGAAGAGGAGATTTGGGATATAGAAAGTAACTTTAAATCTTCAAAAATAAATATACATGTAAACGAAACTTTAGAACTGGTTACTGATCCCAAAGAAGAATTATATTTTTATGCAGTTACACCTGTAGAATTGATTGTCGGCATTCAAAAACCTGAAGAAGATTTCTTTTTTACAGCTATACCATTAAGTGAAATCAAGCAACTTGCCATTTTAGCAGGTGGATTAGACTTTCAAAAATACACGTCTTTAGGAACCATGCTAGTGATAGGGTACGGGATAAATCGGCAATTCAATCGATATTCGAAAACTCGTTCGTATAGTATTATTCAACGGTTCATTGGTACATTGCTCTATGCCTTAGATGCCAAAATATGGGAAGATCCCACATTCACAGGATTCCCACATCGAGATCATCCGGCTTTTGTAGCATATGAATTTCATGGCGATCTGTCATCTTACCCAGAGCCTTATCTTCCTTTTCTACGTCAACCTTAAATCAACAAAAAAAGAGTCTCGTATTCCTCTAGGAAAAACGAGACTCTTTGTGTATGACCAACCTCAAAGGCTGGTCATTTATATTGAAAGCAAATCTGATGAAAAGATTAATCTTATACGTTAAAGCGGAAATGCATAACATCGCCATCTTTAACCAAATATTCTTTACCTTCCAAACGCAATTGTCCGCGTTCTTTAGCACCGTTCATAGAACCAGCATTCACAAGATCTTCATAGCCCACTACTTCTGCACGGATAAATCCGCGTTCAAAGTCAGTATGAATTACACCTGCTGCTCCAGGAGCTTTGGTTCCTTTGCGGATTGTCCAAGCGCGTACTTCTTGTACACCTGCTGTAAAGTACGTGTATAGACCTAGCAATTGGTAAGCGGCTTTGATCAGACGGTTAAGACCGGATTCAGCTAGACCTAGCTCTTCTAAGAACATCGCTTTGTCTTCTTCTTCCAGTTCAGAGATATCTGCTTCTACTTTTGCACTGATCGGTACAACCATTGCATTTTCAGCTTCGGCAAATTCTTTTACTTTCAGCACATACGGATTACTATCTGCTTCTGTTACGCCATCTTCACTCACATTAGCCGCATACAATACAGGCTTCATTGTGAGCAAATGAAGATCACGAACCAATAGACGCTCGTCTTCACTTAGCTCAATACTACGAGCTGGCATATCGTTATACAACGATTCTTTAATACGCTCTAATACTTCTACTTCTTGAGCGATTTGTTTGTTACCGCCTTTGATGTTTTTGCGAGAGCGCTCGATGCGTTTCTCTACACTATCCAAGTCAGCCAGAATCAATTCCAGATTAATCGTCTGGATATCGCTGATTGGATCGATTTTGCCATCAACGTGCGTAATATTTTCATCTTCAAAACAACGAACTACATGCACAATTGCATCTACTTCACGGATATGAGCCAAAAATTTGTTACCCAATCCTTCGCCTTTACTTGCTCCACGTACCAAACCTGCGATATCTACAAATTCAAAAGCAGTCGGTACCGTTTTCTTAGGTACAACCAATTCTGTCAATTTGTCTAGACGCTCGTCTGGAACTTCTACAATACCTACGTTAGGATCGATCGTGCAGAAAGGATAGTTCGCAGATTCTGCACCTGCTTGTGTAATTGCATTAAAAAGAGTAGATTTACCAACGTTCGGCAATCCGACAATACCTGCTTTCAAAGCCATTTATATGACAACTCCTATTGATCTGAATTTATAAATAAACGAACATGAATTTCCACACTCATTATATATGAGAACCTGCGGTGTGGCAAACAACTATACAATAAATTTATTCGTCAAAGATTGAAGTTGACTGGACAGTGTTGTTAGATTTTGAGAGATTGTTGATAATTCAGTGACGGACTGTTCTTGTTCCTGCGCACTAGCCGATACTTCTTCTGTCATCGCAGACGTTTCTTCCGTAGCCGAAGCGATATAACTGAGCTGTTCTTCTACTTCATGGCGTAGATTCTGCATATGTGCAGTGCGTTCTGCTAGATTAACAGCCAATCCTTGTACTTCATCTGAAACTTGACTCACCTGTTCAAAAGTCTGCATACATTCTTCAATTTGTGATTCTTGTTGATTAACAGACTTCATCGTGAGATCGAAGCGGTGACCCATACCACCGATTTGCTCAACAAAGCTACCTAAAATTGTATCTATTTCACGAATCGAATCTTCCGACTGTTGTGCTAGACTACGCATTTCACTTGCTACTACTGCAAATCCTTTACCAGCTTCACCTGCACGAGAAGCTTCAATCGAAGCATTAAGCGCTAGAATTTGCGTTTGTTTGACAATACTTTGTACTTGTCCACTAACGTTAGCTGCTTCTTGAGATTGCTCTGCTAGAGCGCGAGACATTAATTGCATCTGTTGCATTTGTTGTACATTTTGCTTACCTTGTTCTAGCAGTCGTTGATGTTCGTGTGTCACTTGTTCACGCACTTGAGTCAGCTGGCGAGCGGTATCTCCGAAGCGCTCTACATAACTTCGCACTTCATCAATAATTTGCCCTAATCGCTCTGAATGCTGTACCGCTTCTTCGGTCTGCTCTGCTTGTTGTGTAGAACCTGTAGCAATCTCATGAATCGCACGTGATAATTCTTCTGTCTGACGTAATGTACCTGTAGAGACTTTGGAAATATATTGTGATGATTCTTGCAATGTATGTGAACCTTGCTGAATATTCGTAATCATATCGGTAATATGAGCGACCATTGCATTATTCAAGTCACTGATATCTCCTAATTGATCGCCTGTTATCCGTTTGGAGCTAACAGTAAGATCACCTTTAGTCACCTGTTCCATACTGGATTGAATCTCGCCGACTTGACGTAACATCCGGCGAATAAATGCCATTGCACACAAAATTGAGATCAATAACACGATTGCAAATACAGGAATCACCATTTGATAGGCTTGTTTTAATGTATTGGAATAGACCGCATTTACTGCATTCGCTGAAATATCGATTCCTAAGTATCCTATAGTCTGACCGCTTTGATCTTTGATCGGAGCAAAGGTTGAAAATAATTCGCCCCATGTCGGATCGGTCGCTACATCTGTCGTAACCATTTGATGTGATAATACTTCTGGAGCAATCCCCGAACTAAATTCAAATTCGTCTCCGTATTTGCTATAGTCTTCATCATCCCATGCTGCTCCATCTACTGTGTAAAACCATTTTCCGTCTACATAGTTAAACAAATAAATATATAATGATCCGGTTTCCTGACGTAACATTGTAAGCTGGTTACGAAGATCACGATATTCTTTAAGCTGCTCTGGATTATTACTACTGCCTAGCTTTTGAATATCAGCTATATTAAGATTAGCAATCGTATTTTCAGCTAGCTTTTGATTGTTGTATTGCATTGTAGATAAAGAAGCATCTTTGATTAATATTTGTGTAATAAACAATGTTACTACAGCCACTATAATCAATGGCAAGATAATCATAAGATACAATTTTAAGCGTAACCCTAACTTAACGTTTTTACCTCTTTTCATTGATGGTGCCCCCTCATACCTATATCTGTAGTCCTCACGATGTCTAACTACATATATATCGTACAAAAGATGTGAGTTATGAATAGAATTCGCAAAAAAAGTAGTTATTTTATCCTATTTTCTGAAAATTTCATGACATATTTCAACAATAAACATAGAAATCCACTTACTTTTGGATTTCAAATTGTACCTTATACCTGACTACGATGAAGAAGAAGGAGGATATAATTCTAAAAAGCGCTTGGTGGTCAGACTGAACCGATCCCAATTTTTGCGATGAGGTAAAAATCCTTGCTTGGAGACTTCTTGTGAAAGAACTTCAATATTTTCAAAACGTGCAAAAAACGGCAATACAAACTCATCGATATACCGACAAATTTCTTCAATCACCCGTTCTCGCTCGCTGGTAGTTATGACATGATAACTATCTATCTTTTTGTATTTACGCGTCAAATTCACAATCGGACTGATAAAAATACAATTGGCATCTGGAGGAGCTATAGAGGTCTCTACACTTACAAACACACGTAATTCGCCATACTTGGAGCCTGTAAATGAAATATCAAATGTAAAATCACCATTTTTCTGACGAAGACATTTTTTACTTTTCAAATATTTAAAAAGAGGTTGATAACGTTCTGCAATGATTTGAATGGTTTGTTGACGTGCTTGTTCTGCTTCAGATACAGCCATATTCTGCTCCTTTCTGCCACAAAGGATTACTATTATTTTGATTTCTAACAAGAGATAGAGAGGTGAACAAGATCGAATTGTATGTCATCGTAAAGAAATTAACAATTCCGAGTAAATCAGTCTAGTACTTAAAATCTTGAACGCAAGCGTGTTGTCGATTGTAGTGCAGCGATATCTCCTGCTCCCACACCTAGCATAGCCGCAGATAATTCAAACTCTACCTGTGCAAGTACTTGTTCCAACGCTTCTGTCGATTCTACAGCCGCTCCTAACAATGATCTTCCGAATCCGGCAAAGTCTGCTCCTAAAGCAATCGCTTTGGCGGCATCGACTCCATTTTTGAGTCCACCACTACCGATGACTGTCATATCGGGTAACGCTTGACGCACATCGACAATACACTCTGCTGTCGGTGTTCCCCAACCTGCAAAAGCTTCTGCGGCTGCGCGGCGTACAGGATCAATACTGCGGAACTTCTCCACCTGACTCCATGACGTTCCACCTGCACCTGCCACATCAATAAAAGATGCCCCTGCATCTACTAGCAAGCGTGCTGTCTCACCATCAATACCCCAACCGACTTCTTTGATCCCGATCGGTACTTCTAACTGTTTAGCCATCTGTTCAATCTGTATTAACAATCCTGCAAAATTCACATTACCTTCAGGCTGAAATACTTCCTGCAAACTGTTCAGATGAAGCACCAATGCACTGGCTTCGGCAAGATCAACTGCACGTCGACATTGATCAATCCCAAATCCGTAATTCAACTGTACTGCTCCTAGATTCGCTATAATCGGAATAGTCGGCGCTTGTTGACGCACATTGAATGTAGCGGCTAACTCATCATGCTCAATAGCAGCTCGTACAGAACCGAGTCCCATTGCCCAACCACGTTGCTCTGCTACTGTGGCTAATCGTTTGTTAATATCGCCTGTTGCTTGGCTTCCACCTGTCATTGAACTGATGAGTAACGGCGTAGCTACAGGTTGATTAAGAAAAGAGGTATGCAGTGAAATTTGAGCAAAATCGAGCTCAGGTAATGCTTGATGGCGAAAATGATAATTTTCAAAACCAGAAGTCACGCCCTCTCCTGCTACATCTTCTTCCAGACAAAGACGGACATGAGCACTTTTACGATCTGCGATCTGTCCTTCAGGTATGATTTCTTTAGAGTTCATTGTGCGTCCTCCTTTCAATTCCAATGTTGATTTGCAATATGTTTGGCAACCAGTTGACCTGATAATGTGACAATCGGTGTTCCTCCGCCAGGATGAGTCGTTCCGCCCACATACCACAATCCTTGTACATCACGACTGCGATTACCCGGACGGAAAAAAGTCTGCTTGACTGAATTGGACGAAATACCATAAATCGATCCTTGATGTGCATACGTGTCTTGCTGAATATCAGCAGGTGTATAATGTTCCCAAACAGGGCCCTGCGAGATATCTTCCAGTCCATACTGTTCCAATAATGAAGCTATTTTATGCCCGTATGCTTGACGTTGTAGTTCCCAATCCCATTGATCTGACAAATAGGGAGCATTCGCTAAAATAAACAAATTACTACTTTGTGGTGGAGCCATAGTTGCTTCCGAATAACCAGAATAACAGATATATAATGTTGGTAAAGCAGGCGGACGCTTTTGCCCGAAAATCGCTTGAAATTCAGGCTCGTATTGCTCTGGAAAAAACACGGTATGATGAAGCAATTGATCATACTGACGAGGTACTCCTGCCAGTGTGACAAAACCGGATAACGAAGGTTCATAGCGATCAATTTGCTTATTGGTCAGTGAAGGACGTTCACTTTCATCTAATAGCATTTGACTCATACTTAACACATCGCCATTGATAATCACGATCGGTGCCAGATAATCTCCTATACTACTTTCGACTCCAATCGCTTTGCCTGATTGTACCAAAACGCGTGAGACTTCTATACCTGTCCGTATCGTCACACCCAGTTCAAGCGCTAGCTTTTCTAGTCCACGTATTAACTGATATGTACCACCGCGCACTCCATATACACCAAGTTCTGCTTCTACATGACTAAGCATCGCAAAAATAGCTGGTGCTTGATAAGGTGAAGCACCAACATAAGTTGCGTACCGTCCGAATAACATTAATGTATTAGGATGTCGGAAATATTTGCGCAATAACGATTGCAATGTAGTTAATGGATGTACACGAAGTAAGCTTTTGCCCATTGAAGGCTTTATTTTATCACGCCATGACAATAATAAAGTATTAAGAAATTGATCGTTCGCTTCAACATACATCTGCTTCGCTTCCGCTAGAAAGCGTGGATATTGAAGCGCATCTTCAGGGCTATACAGTGCAATCTGAGCCGCTGTTGCTTCTGCATGACGACTAAGATCGACCACTGAACCATCTGCAAAAACATTACGTGTACGCGGTTCCAGATCATACAATTCTACATAATCTTCGATCTGTCGTCCTGCTTGTTCAAATACACTTCGGAATACATGGGGCATTGTAATCGTGCTTGGTCCACGGTCGAATTGATAACCTGCTTTTTCAATATGCTGTAATTTGCCACCAACCGTCAATTGCTTCTCTAAGATTGTCACATCATATCCGCGTGAAGCTAGACCAATCGCGCACGATAATCCGCCGAATCCTGCACCGATAATCAGCGCTTTGCGATCACTCATCCATAATTCCTTCCTTTCCAATTGTAACCTGTTCCATTGGCTCCTGCACGCCATGAATCAAGCATAATGCCGATCAGACAAGCCGCACTAACAGGCATGTAGACTCCCATCCAGAAAGGCTTACCATGATAAACATCAATAATACTTTTGGTCATCATTCCGATCAATATACTTAGTAATGACCAGCCTATGAGCATCGTATCTACAATCACAAGACTATAGATCAATGCAAGTACGGGCAAAATAAATAACAGCCCATAATATACAGAAATGCTGACTGCTAACCAGGCACTACGCCCTGCACCAACAAAAATATTTTTCTTATACCCTTCCCATACTTGGGCGGCATTACGGTACATTCGTGCAGACGTATAATGCTGTACATTTACCAATGTTACAGGATCTCCGATCCGCTTAACAGCACGAGCCAATTCCATATCTTCTACAATCTGATTGTAAATGCCTTCATGCCCACCTGAACGAGCATAACTATGCGGATGGATCATTAACCACGCCCCGGTCACTGCCAAAAACAACGGACTACGACTACGACGAACCAGCATAATAGGCAAATGGTAAGCTATCACAAAAGACATCATGGGTACGACTATTCGTTCTAACCATGTCCCTGTCTCCATACGTGGAAATCCACTGATAAGACCTTTTCCCTGAGAACGAGCCGTTACCATTGCTGCTTCTAATCCTTCTACTTCTAATCGCACATCAGCATCAATAAATAACCACCACTCCCCTTGAGCATGTTGGACTAATTGATGACAAGCATACGATTTGCCCATCCATCCTTCAGGTAAAGGGTCGCTATGAAAAAGCCGCACCCGCTGATCTTGCTGCATTACTTTCTCAATCTCAGCTACTGTACGGTCTTCTGAATGATCATTCATCACTAATATTTCAATCTCTATCGAATCGGTACGACAGTTCAATATAGATAACACACATTCACGAATATTAATCTCTTCATTGCGTGCTGGTACCATAATAGATAACAAAGGCTTGGCATGAGGATTTGTTGAACGATACATATCTGCTGGTGAACGATCTGTAGAAGCAGAAGGTTGATAATAACTGCTTTTATTAGATAACGATGTGCCTAATCTAGGCATACGAGAAAGATTCCAAATCGTAAATACAAGCTGAAGCAAAAGCCAGAACGCGATGATCTGTAGTATCCACAGCATGATTTCACCTTTTTCTTATTTTGCGATATTGATCGAACTTTTCGTCTGTGGTGCGCTTAGGTGGAATAAGGTGAATTTCTTCAGATAAATAGCCATCTTTGGACAATAGTAATTGTTGACGCTGTTGATCCAGTTGAGCGGTCAGGATCGTCTCTAGCATTTCTGCACAATCATTAGAACCGATCTGTGTCCAGTTACGGATCACCGGTTCGCCAATTCGCAAAGAGGCTTGCAGACGTGCTTGTTGATACAGCCCATAATGTAGCGTCACTGGAATCACAGCAGTCTCCGGTGGCGCTTGGCGCAATAATAATCCAATCCCCGGACGAAAAATCAATGGGCGTGTCTCCAAATGACGAAGTTCTCCTTGTGGGAACAACCATATTCGCTTGCTCTGTGCAAGCAAACCAGCAGCATAACGCATAGTTTGGCGAACATCACCGGGACTGTCTTTTTGGATTGAAAATGCGCCTACTTTGCGAAAAAAATCATATCGCTTCAATTGTCGCTCTTCCATCATCATATAATGATCACCGATTGATGTACGATTACACGCATGATAGACAAGTAATCCATCCCACCATGAACTATGATTCATAATATAAATAACCGATTGCTGAGGTGGCAAAGCATCAAACGAACCGGTCATCGTAAATGAATGGAACTGACGCCGAATCAGATACCATTCGTTATACTTGCGAAATACCATTTGAAAAGAAGAAGATTTACCTGCGGGTATCATAACGATAATTCCCTTCTGCCAATAATATACCGATCAATGCAACGATCATTGAACCGCCAATATCAGCTTGCCAAGCTAGCAAACCGAACAATAACAACATTCCTTGATACAGAAAAGTCGCATGACGCAAAATTCGTACGGTCAGTATCAATCGCGGTAACACCATCGACAACACACCACCTACAACGAACCATGCAACAAAATTACTCCATGGTACACCGTAAAATCCGCCTGTTTGTTCCCAGTGCCAGAATCCACGTGCATGTGCTACTGGATCAAGAACAAGATCCAGTACAATAATCCAGACCCCTACTTTGCAAGCACGCACTAATAGATAGCTACCTTTATTCGATAGAGCGGAAGTATGAGCAGATGCGTGCTTGGCAGAACTGCTTAACAATACGCCTCCTGCTACAACACCAATCCATGCAAATCCTAGCGTCCAAGGTACACCATATATAAGAGCGCCTAGAAGCGATGTATACTCGTATTCTCCAAATGGCCAACCACTATGTACTCCAATCCACTCTAATGCCATACCACCGAACCAGATGATCACGCCAGATAGGATAAGGCGTGACCACAGAGGTGTAGTAGAACTACTGACTGACTGGTCGGACATCCCTTTGTAAAGTTCTGCCCTATGAATTAAATAGAGCGCATATAATGCATAAAAGACGAGAAAAAGTCCATTTGAAAAATCTAATACTTTCGGTACGTCTACTGTTAATAGCAACACAGCTCCGATACCATACCAGATCCAAAACAACCATCCCATATTAAGAAACCACTGATCGCTTGAGCATCTCTGTCGTAAATCCATGTCTCATTGCAATCCCGATTAACATATCACGCTTTTGTTCATCTGTAACATACGCACGTTGAGTGAATACATCGTATTTATTTTCCACAATAACATCCATAATACCGGCATAAAAAGTCGCTGCTAACTCGACAGTAAATGCGCTGGTCTGAGGATAAGCTGCCAGATCGCCAAGACCGGTTGCAAACCATTGCTCTGCCAAAAAGCGCAATTCATCCATCAAAGCACGAAAACGATCATCGATCACACCTGCTTCAAGTTCCTCTTCTGTGTAATGATGACGTTGTAACAATTCAAGCGGAATATAACGTCTACCCCGTCTGCCGTCTTCCCCGATATCACGCATAATATTGACAATCTGCATTCCTTTGCCAAGTGCGATACCAGAATGACGAATCTCTTCGCTATGTTCACCTTTGAGCACAGGCAATAACATCTCGCCTACTGTTCCTGCTACCAGATAACAATAATGCTCTAATTCACGCATTGTAGAATAGCGGGTAAATGTTAGGTCATACGTTTGACCATCCATTTGACGACGAAACGGTTCTTTGGATAATCCGGGAAACTCACTAAATAACCAACGCAAAGAAGGCCAAATAAAGTGTCCTTCTGCTGACTCTAGCTTATTGAATAAAGCTTGCAGTTCGTGAATACTGTATAACGATTGTTCAGGTTCATCTACACTATCATCAATCATTCGACAAAAAGCATAAATCACATGAACAGCTTCTTTTTGCGGACTTGGGAGCCAGCTAAATGCGTAATAAAACGATGACGATCCATGACGAATCATTTCCTCACAATTTTGCAAATCAGCCTTTCGGATGGATTTCAAATTCCCAACTCCTTTAACATTTGATGTGCAGCCATCCTTGCTCCTTGCATAACAATCGGTACGCCGCCGCCCGGATGAACCGAAGCGCCTGCTGCATACAATCCTCGAATATGTGGAAAAGGCTTGGGCTGTGGACGATATACACCGGACTGTCCAATGACTGGAGCAATCCCAAAACTTCCGCCTCCATACAATCCGCTACGCAGTGCATCTGCGGGTGTACGTACTTTGGTCCATTTGATAGAAGAACGAAGCTCTGGAAATCCACGCCGTTCTGCTGCTTCTAATACATACTCAACAAGACGAGGTGTATCTCGTTCCCAATCTATTCCCGCTTCATCTGTCACCGGAATCAAAAAGTACAATACACTTTGTCCTTCTGCCGCTGCATCTGGATCAACAGCTACCGGATTAAATACATAAAAAGCCGGATCTTCTGGCAACTGTCGCTGACTAAACGCTTGTCTAAGACTATCATTGAGACTTGGTGGTAAAAAGAATTGATGGGTTAGCATATCATCCCATCTACGATTGGTTCCCGCATAGATCAATACACAACCAGAAGACGGTTGGTACGGTGTACGACGGGGTTTGGTCAGTTCTTTGTCCATTAATGCTGAAATATTAGGGAAGTCTCCATTATACAGTACTGCATCGAAATGGTGTCGTTCTCCATCAACTTGAACACCCAGACAGACTCCATTCTGGATTTCTAGCTTTTCTACAGTGCGGTTCAATTGAATCTCCATCCCACGCTCTGTCAACTCTTGCGCCAAAATCTCAGGTAATCTACCGTATCCACCTTTGATCATCCATATGCCAAAAGCATGTTCAGCATAAGGAAGCATCGTATACAGTCCCGGTGATTTTTCAGGAATACCGCCAATATACAGACTTTGTAAGGAATAAGCTTCACGTAATTGATTATTTTTGAAATACAATCCAGCAGCGCTACTTAGATTGCGGTAAGCACGCAGATTAAGCATTAACGATAAATTGTCCGGTGTGAAAAAATGTTTCCAGTTCGGAAAATCACGTTCTAGAAATGAAGCTTGTCCTCTAGCAAACAATGGACTCATCTCGCGCATAAAGCGACTGAAATTAGCTCCTTGTCCTGGAAAAACGCGCTCTACTTCTTCTGCCTGAATCTCGGACTTACGGTGTTTGGTGAGTACTTTGCCATCTGGATAATGAACACGATAAAGTGGATCACATTCAATCAATGGAATTTTATCACGAGATACACCTGCTTCTTCCATAATACCATGAAGCATTTCAGGTAGCAGTACAATTGTTGGCCCTTGATCGATCCGTTCATCGCCTTCGTATTCAAAAGCAATTCGACCGCCTACAGTACTACTTTTTTCAAATATCGTTACTTTCACACCTTGCTTACTAAGCAGCAAAGCCGTTGTTAAGCCACCTATACCACTGCCTACTATCGCTACATGACGCTTCATGAATGAGTAACCTCGGTCATCACTTGATCGGCATGAATATCATCTGTGATAACGATGCCATCTTGCTTGAAGATCATACTGGTACTGATACGTGCAGATTCGAAAATAGTCGGTAAGCCACTACCCGGATGAGTTCCTCCGCCGACCAACCATACACCGTCTAATTCTTCAAAACGATTATGCGGACGGAATGTCATCATCTGATCCAAATGATGGGTCAGATTAAACGTAGCCCCTTGATATACATCTAACTGCTGTTCCCAATCTAGCGGTGTGAAAAAGCTCAGCTCTTCGATCCGTTCGCGCAAGTCCGCTAATTGTGGAATCATTTCTGCCCGAGATAACATCTGTTCTTTCACCTGTTCACGCTTATCTTCCCAATCGGTCTCACCGGTTAAGTTCGGTGTTGGCATCAAAATATATAATGCTGATTTGCCAGCAGGAGCTAATGTAGGATCAAGTACTGATGGGTTATGAACATAGATCGATGGATCTTCAGACAATGTTTTTTGCTTCATAATCTCATCCACATTGCGATGATAATCTTCCGAGAAATGAACTGAATGATGTGGTAAGTCTACAGCTCCGTCCACACCTAGATAAAGCATAGCCGCAGAACAAGAATACTTTTTAGCTGCTAACTTATCTGGAGCATATTTCTGCAATACACCTGGTGCAAATAACTGATTCATCGCTGTCGAAAAATCAGCATTGATCACGATATGATCTGCATATACAGTCTCCCCATTGTCCAGTACAACCCCCTTGGCTGTACGTCCTTCGGTAATTACTTGCTTCACGCCTATACCTGTATGTACGTGACCTCCATGCTCAGAGATTACTTTAGCCATACTTTCGAATATAGCGTTAATTCCGCCTTTGGGATGAAATAGCCCGTAACGATGTTCTAAATACGACAATATCGTAAATGTACCCGGACAATCCCAAGCCGACATGCCTAAATATTTCGCTTGGAAAGCAAAAGACATTTTTAAGCGCTCGTCTTTGAAATATTTAGATAACCGTCCATATACCGTATCATTGAGATGAAGCTTCGGTAAAGCACGAAAAACATCTGCACGCATATAGTCGGTCAGATTGGAAAAAGGTCTACGCAGTAGTGGCATAACTTTTTCCAGCTTCACATCTTCTTCTTCCAGATAACGATAATACCCTGCTTCATCACCGGGGAAAAGTGTGGCTATCTGCGCTGCCGTATCTTCACGATCACGAGAAGGTTGGAATACCGTATCACCAAAATGCAAGCTGTACATCGGTGTTAATTCTTGCATTTCTACGTAATCATATAATGAACGTTTGGCTACGCTGAATAACTCTTCAATCAAATGAGGCATCATTAAAAATGTTGCTCCACGATCAAAACGATACTCCCCCAACGTCAATTGCGAAGACCGCCCTCCAACAACAGATTGTTTCTCGTACATATTCACTTCATATCCCTGACTAGCAAGTAACATTCCTGCTGCAAGTCCACCCGGGCCTGCTCCAATAACAATTGCTTTTCGATTTGAATGATTGGCTTTCATCACAGTCCCCTTTGTCAAAATGAATTTCATAAGTACATTAAGTTGTATAAATTCTTTTACTATAATTAATATATAAACTTCCGAACCCCTGTTTGCAACTAAACCTGCGTCAAAATTAATGTTTTGTTGTTAATGAATAGGTGGAAGTGTATGAATTGCGCTTTCGGAAGGGGATCAAAAGAGATGAGTTCTTTTTCAAATAATAAATCACCGATTCATGCTGCACAGCGTAAATCATCCCGTCGATTTCAACGTTCCCATTGGGTTCGTTATGTCCTCGGACTACTGATAGTCTGGCTTATCGCCGTTATGATCTATCAGACAAATAAACCGTTACCTCCCGGGGTATCGTATGAGAGTCCTCTTTACACTGTCGATCATGTTAACTTTTATTATGATCTGACCTATCCTGCACCCGGAACAGGAGATCGATTTACACAAAAACGACAAATTTATGACAGAATACTTAAAATGATCGATTCCGCTCAACAATATGTGATTATTGATATATTCTTATTTAACGATTACGTACATAAAGGGCAAAAGTATCCTAAATTGAGTGAAGGATTAGCGGATAAATTAATTGAACGCAAAAAAGAAGTGCCTGATCTCAAAGTGGTATTTATTACAGATGAAGTAAATACCAATTATAACTCTGGACCCAATGGATTACTGGAAAAGCTTAAACAGAATGGTATTGATGTCGTGCTGACAGATGTTGATCCACTGCGCGATTCGACTCCGGTATACTCGGCGATCTGGCGTACCTTTTTCCAATGGTTCGGACAAGCAGGTAAAGGCTGGGTTCCGAATATGATGGCTACCGATGGTCCTGATGTCACGTTCCGTTCTTATCTGAAACTGATTAATGTCAAAGCCAATCACCGTAAAGTGGTCGCTACCGAAAATAGCGCACTTGTCTCAACAGGTAATGTGCATGATGCAAGTGCTTATCATTCCAATGTTGCTTTTGAAGTGCAAGGGCCGATTATCGGTGATATTTTAAAATCCGAACAAGCGGTTATTGATCTATCTGGCAGTTCAGTGCAATTGCCTACGTATAAAGAACCTGCAAGTAATGCGACAAAACCTAAAGGAGAAATTCAGCTTCGTTATATTACTGAAGGTAAAGTGTTTGATCGCTTACTTGAAGCGATTGATGATACGAAGCAAGGCGATACACTCTGGATGGGAATGTTCTACCTGGCGGATAAAGATGTCACCAGCAGACTGATGGAAGCATCCAAACGCGGTGTCAAAATCCAACTGATTCTCGATCCGAACCAGAACGCATTTGGACAGGATAAAATCGGTATCCCGAATCGTCCTGTAGCTGCCGAACTCAAAAATGCTTCAAGCGGCAAAATCGATGTACGCTGGTATAACACAACGGATGAGCAGTACCATACCAAAATGATGTATATCGATAAAGCATCAGGCAATGATCTGATTATCGGTGGTTCTTCTAACTTTACGCCGCGTAATCTTAAAGATTATAATCTGGAAAATGATTTCTGGATCTCTGCACCGGGCGATAATAAGTTAATGACCAGTGTTAACAAATACTTTACGATGCTGTGGAATAATAAAGGAGAAGAATATACATTGCCGTTAAGCGCCTATCAAGAAGATAGCACATGGCTGAAAGATATCGCTTATCGTCTGCAATTAATTCTAGGATTCACAACATTCTAATCGGTTCTATTATCAATCTGATATAGAATAAAATATGTATAAAATAAAAGAACGATACATTCCTGTTGGCGAACTTTATCGCTAAGGAAGTATCGTTCTTTTTTACGATACCTAAAGTCAAAAATATCAAAAAGGGTTTACAAGTCCTTTTTTTCGTTATATAATAATTCATATTTTGGTAAATTTATGTATTCAATTCTAACACAAAAGGGAGATTGGTTATGAAAAAAGTGAGTTCATCTTTTCGTTTGATGCTAACTGTATTGCTAGTATTTGCATGTAGTGTAGGGGTATTTGCACCTCAGCAAGCAAAAGCGGCTACAACACGTACACCAGTTATTTTTGTTCATGGTCTTGGGGGAACAGCTAGTAACTTTACCTACATAGAAAGCTACCTAAGTCGTCAAGGATGGGCTTCTAACGAATTATATGCAATTGAACTTCCTAGTAAAAGCGGTAACCAACTGCTTAATGCAGCTACAATCAGTCGCAAAGTCGATGAAGTTCTAGCTCAAACAGGTAGCCAAAAAGTAAATATTGTCGCTCATAGTATGGGCGGTGCTAACAGTCTGTATTATATTTTGAACAACGGTGGTCTTTCAAAAGTAGACAAATTAGTAACTATCGGTGGTGCTAACCGCTTAACGACTAACAGAGCACCTGACGGAATCAAAGTTACTTCGATCTATACAATCAATGACCAGATCGTAGCGAACCAATTATCTATGCTAGACGGAGCAAACAATATTCGTGTCTTCGGCATGGCTCATATCGGATTATTATACAGCCCTTCTGTAAGTGGTCTTATCAAGACAGCACTGGAAGAATAGTTGTACTTACCACAATAGCGAAAAGCTGACCTTTATTTCTAAGGTCAGCTTTTTTTATGCGATAACTCGATAGTATCTATCTTTATTTATTTTACAACATCGGAGAAATCAATCGGGCTGCCGATTCTACTAGACGTTGCACTACTTTACGACGGGCAAATCGATCTTGAATAATTAAGCTGGCAGAATTCAGATCACGTTCAAAATCTCGTACCATCTGATGAACACTTTCCGTTTCTACAAGTAAAGCATTCACTTCAAAATTCAGATGAAAACTACGCATATCCATATTCGCTGTTCCAATCGTAGCAATCTCCCCGTCTACAATGAGCAATTTGGAATGTAAAAATCCTTTTTCATATTCATAGATGCGTACACCTGCTTCGAGCAAAGTCACAAAATACGAATGAGACGCATAAAAAGGAAGTCGTTTATCCGGCTTACCTGGGAAAAGTATACGTACATCTAATCCAGATAATGCCGCCATCCGCAATGCTGTCAGTATACTTTCATCCGGTATAAAATACGGAGTCGCTAACCAGACCGATCGCTTCGCCGAGGTAATCATGGAAAAAAAGACATGTTTGAGCACACGTAGATCATTATCCGGCCCACTCGCAATCATCTGGACTGCTCCATGTTGAGAAGCGATTAATCGCGGAGAAAAGTATACTTGATCCAGACAAGTCTCTCCTGTCACATGCAGCCAATCTTGTAAAAAGATAATCTGCAACGTACGTACACCTTCGCCTCTGATCTGCATATGAGTATCCCGCCAGAATCCATACGTCTGACTGCGACTTAGATATTCATCGCCTACATTAAGCCCCCCGATAAATCCAATATTGCCATCGATCACTACGATTTTGCGGTGATTCCGATAATTCACCTGACTGGATAATAATAAAATACGTGCTTCGCCAAATATACCGACTTGTACTCCTGCTTCTCTCATCTCTTGTAGAAACAAACGCGGTAACTGCATACTTCCTACAGCGTCCACCATAAAGCGAACTTCTATACCAGCCTGTGCTTTTTCAATAAGGATCTGCTGAATACGTGTGCCAATATCATCTGCACGATAAATATAATATTCCATATGAATATGATGTTCAGCTTCTTCTAAAGCTTCTAACAAGGCGGTAAATGTCTGTCCACCATTGGTCAAAATAGTCGTCTCGGTCGCTTGTGAAACAGGTGTAACCGCTAATCGTTGAGACAATTGCAATAAGCGCTGATGATCTTCACGTAACGACGATAGATCAAGTGCAGTCTGCATCCCTGCATTTTCAATCATCTGATACACTTGCCGATCTCGCTTAGCTTTCTTTTCATACTTATGCCGCTTGAATACATTTTGTCCAAACCAGAAGTAGAAAAAGACACCTACGACCGGCAACAAAGCCAACAGTAAAATCCATGCCATTGTGACCGCTGGCTGACGATTATCTATAAAAATAATAAATCCGATCGATATAACACTGAGTGTGGAAAATATACTAATGATCGTACCTGTTGTTGGACCTAGTAGATCAAACCCTACATAATACAGACCAAATAACATAATGATAATCAGTACCCCTAGCACACTTTTACGCAATATCATCCACTCCTGTCTTTCTCTTCAAAGTATGTACGTAACTTCACCACAGTATGTCGCATAACTTCGTTATAACTATATCTTGCTTTGCTAGGAATTACACTTTATTCATCTTTCTTGACAAACATTATTTAAAAGATAATAATATTACCTAACGACCGTTAGGAAGGTGTCTGTATGACGACAAAGCGACAGTTATTAACGATAGCTCTTTCTCAGTTTGCACAACATGGATATGAAGGCACTTCTTTGGCTGATATCGCTAGTGAAGCAGGGATCAAAAAACCTTCGATCTATGCTCATTTTAAAAGCAAAGAAGATTTGTTTTTGAATGTACTTCGTCAGACTTTTCGTGAATTTAAGCGACGAATTATTCGTTATATGATTCATCATGTTGATATCCCGTTACAAGATCGGTTGTATCAATTGATCGCCTTTTTGCAACAACAGTATTCAGATGATGCGATGATCAAATTCGTCATGCGGATGTGTTTTTTTCCACATTCGGCTTCCGAAAAAGAAATTATCCCTCTAGTGTATGCGCTAATTGATGATTTGGAAGCAAGGCTGTTGCGATTATTGGATGTGCACGTAGATCAACATCATCTGCAATTAGTAGTATCTACAACCGAAGCTGCCAAAGGATATATGACTGTAGTCGATGGAGTGATGATCGATATGTTGTACAGTGAACCTTCTCGATCGGTGCAACGGTTAAATGTAATTTTCCCTATTTACTGGCGCGGGATTACGCTAACGGCAACAACGACTTAATTGAAATTGCTTAACGAGCAACAAAGGAGATTGGAATAATTATGAATCGCAATTGGTTATACGTATTAATAGGAGGATGTATCGAAGTGGTCTGGGTATCCGGACTAAAACACGCTGCAACTCCCTTGGAATGGCTACTTACCGCTGTAGGTATAGCGATCAGCTTTTATCTTATTATCAAAGCCTCTACTCGCTTACCTGTCGGTACAGTCTATGCCGTCTTTACTGGAATTGGTACAGCTGGAACAGTCGCTGCTGAAATGATTATTTTCGGTGAACCTTTCCACTGGCTCAAAGTGATCTTGATTCTTGTATTGATGATCGGTGTCGCTGGATTGAAATTAGTCACTGATAATGGTGCCAAAGAAGAAGCTCACTCTGCTACAGTGAAAGCAGGTGAAGCATAATGTCTTGGATCGCATTGGTAGTGGCTGGTGGATTTGAAGTGGTTGGTGTAATTATGATGAATCGTATTGTTCGTCATAAGTCTTTGCTCAATTATCTTTTAATGATTTTGACATTTGCAGGTAGCTTCTCTTGTCTAACGATTGCTATGAACGGTATTCCGATGGGAACAGCTTATGCGATCTGGACAGGAATCGGTACAGTCGGCGGTACATTAGTCGGCATGTTTATGTACGGCGAAGCCAAAAGTGGACTGCGGATTTTATTTATCGCGATGATTATTGCATCAGCGATAGGACTTAAATTGATTGCGTAAGAGGTGAATCGTATTTGATTACAACAGTTACGTTAAATACAGCACTAGATATTATTTATCGTGCTCCTGCTTTTCATATGGATCAGGTGCACCGCTTACCGGGGATTACTGTTTCTGGTGGAAAAGGGATCAATGCTGCACGTGTGATTCATACTCTTGGTGAATCGGTTACAGCGACAGGGTTTGTGGCGGGCTACAATGGACAGAAAATGCAATCTCTGTTGCACCAAGAAGGCGTACGCTGTGAATTTATCGAAGTCCAAGGCGAGACAAGGCTCGCGATCACTGTACTCGATCAACAACAAGGTACACAGACAGAATTGATCGAGCAAGCTTCTTCGTATGTCACCCCTGAATCTTTGATCCTTTTGGAACAGCAGATTGAAAAAGCAGCCCGTACGTCAGCATGGGTATTATTTTCCGGCAGTATTCCTGAAGGTTGCCCTGCTGATCTGTATGCTACACTGATTCAGATCGCCAAAGCACAGGGTGCCCAAACAGCACTAGATGCAAGTGGAGAAGCATTACGTTACGGCTTACAAGCTTCTCCTGATCTGGTGAAGCCTAATGAAGATGAAGCTTGCGCATGGGCAGGCATTCCTACGGCTGATCACTATTCTGACCAGACCTTAGACGATGTATTAACCGCTATGTTGGATCACGGGGTGCAGATGGCTACGATCTCTTTAGGCAAACATGGCGCGATAGCCGCTCAAGGCTCTACACGTTATCGACTGCATGTGCCACAGCTTGATATTGTGAGTGCGCTTGGTAGTGGAGATGCGATGGCAGCAGGTATGGTAACAGCCGCTTATCGCGGAGCAGAACTGGCTGAGATGCTTCGATATGGCGCTGCTTGCGGAAGTGCATGTGCCCTTCAACCGATCGCTGGCAAAGTAGATCTACAAGACGTACAACATATCCTTCAGCACATAAAAATAACCCCTGAGTCATAATACACTCAGGGGATTTTGGTGTGCGAACCAAATCGAACATCCATATAAATATGACCTGTATCCCCATCGCTTACCACAAAATTAATTTCTTGTGGCACTAATTCTTTTAACGCATACTGACGCGCCCAATCGAGCGATGGAAATTCCGCTTTTCTGTCTACTGCTTTTACGACAATACATTGTTTGAGGCAATGATATTTATTCAAGGCAGTAAACCTCCCTTATCAATCATTAGACCAAAGCAACTCATTTGACACATCTAATTGGAAAAAAATTACTTATTTCTGTATAAGATAAAAAAAATTCCCTATTTCAGATAACACTCTTCATGAAATAGGGAATACTCTTTACGTTAAGCGAGTAACAATCTTTTGAAGTTCTTGCAAATCATTTTGCAGATATGTCGGTAACATCTGAGCCCATTCACGATACAATGGACTGCATGTCGTTTTACCAAGCTCAGCACAGAATGAAGGAACCCATGGAATTAAATAATGTTCTAAAAATTCGATCTGCATTTGAGCGATCATTTTACGGTTAGATGAATGCATATCTGTCTCCGCAGAACGTTCAGCTAATAATGCCATAAATTCTAACTCAATACCGATATGATCATCTGTTTCGTGATCCATTTTTTTGAAAGCAATTCCTGCACGTGCATATACTGCATTAACTACAGCTTCATAAGCAGTACGTCCTTGCTCATTTGTCACATAATACGATGCTTGAGGTGGATAACTGACCTGTTGATCTTGCTCAAACAACTGGCTATATTCTGCACATTCTTGACGAGCATATTGCATAATATCGTTTAACATCGTATTTTCTAGCGTATTCAGCAAAGCATAGTTATTGGTAAATAGACGGTTGATTTTGGAAGCTTCTTTTTTCCATTCGATCAACTTGGACAATGTGGGTTTGCGCTCTAACATTTCACTAAGCAGACGATACGTCATTACACGACTGTACAACCATTCTTGGCGAGATTGATGCGTTTCCAGTTCTGTATACATAGTCATCTTACATCACTCCTTGTGATAATATTCACATATTTAAATAATTGAATTCCGACATCAAAGGTTTGAAGCAATATATAAGTTTGATCGTTAGTAAACGTATACGTTGTAGTTCATCACTTGACTTTATGTTATGTCTTCATTGTACTCTATTTTCTACGAATTAGGGGTAAATTACGCATACGTTCATAAAATAGTCATGTTTGTCACGCTTTCAAAAGGACTTATGCCACAGACTGGCTACAATAAAGAAGGATATTGCTTCAAAATACGCAAAACCTGCTCATACGACTGTGGATCATTCATATTATATAAGCTATACTCCGATATACTTTGAAAAGAAGACTGTAACTTGCTCTGTGTCTGGTATAATGATTCGATCTCTACGTAATGTACCTGTTGCTGATCTAACCAATCTCGTACACGTAATTGGTTATGTTCTAACGCTAGTTGTAGTGATGGCAATACACTATGATGATAGACAGCATATAATGGGTGAATACGCCCCGCTTGCATCGGAATAATCGCCTGTATCCCTTTGATATCGGTATGTTCTATAAGGTGTTGCATCAATGCAGTACTGGCAAAAGGTATATCACAAGCACTGACTACATACCACTCGCTTCTAATCTGTGATAGCGCTGCATGTAGACCGGCAAGCGGCCCTTGTCCGGGAAAATGGTCAGGTAC
The DNA here is from genome assembly GCF_028736095.1 of Paenibacillus sp. KACC 21273. Lineage (NCBI taxonomy): Bacteria > Bacillati > Bacillota > Bacilli > Caryophanales > Paenibacillaceae > Paenibacillus > Paenibacillus sp. KACC 21273. Next base: position 620,869 of record NZ_CP117876.1, on the reverse strand, counting down.
ACTACGGATATTCAAAAATGAATAATCCGCCGTATGATTACCTGCAACCCATAATGAAGAGACTACTGGCTGTAACGCTTTGGCTACACGTTCAATAATGGTATGATCAGCAATAGTTAATAACGCTTTATTCTGACCCATACGGCTAGATTGACCGCCTGCTAAAATAATACCTGTATAATTCAAAGAGGATCGCATGATCAATTATCCTTTCTACTCCAAAAATAAACAAAATTGGTTTGTATCCCTTTTCAACACATGCTACAGTGAATGAAATGTCTGATGAAAGGATTGGCTGGCTTTGCATCCGAATATAAACAACACTACTTTTACACCATTGCGATGGTTTACCTTTTTTATATATGGAACACTGGTTATTTTCACAAGCTTTTTTCAATTATACCTGCAAGATATCGGGATGAGCCAGAGTGAGATTGGTGCTCTGATGGCGATTGGCCCGCTAATCTCGTTACTTGCTAATCCATTTTGGGGATTTTATAGTGATCGTCTACAAAATGTACGATTTGTGTTGCTGATTATGATGCTGGGTACGTTGCTAATGGTTCAGCTTGTTTTTCATGTGCACAATTATACGATTATCTATATTGTGATGACGGTATTTTTCTTTTTCCAGACACCGATGTTGGCACAAAGCAATACACTCATTCTTAGTTATATTGATGGTACACCCAAAAAGTTCGGTGGGTTTCGTCTATACGGTTCACTAGGTTGGGCGTTAACTGCTGTTGCCGCAGGGCCTGTTATCGATCGATTAGGAGTCTCTCAAATCGGTACGGTATTTACAGTGTTGCTTCTTATTGCAATCGGTATCATTTTGCTATTACCACCACAGACCAAATTACCCGGTGGATCAGCAACGATGAACCGCTATGCGATGAAGAAATTACTCGGCAATTTATATTTTGTCGGCTTTATTGTCTTTGGTATTCTGGTTGCGATCCCCAATGCGATGAACAGTACATTTGTATCGTTATATATTGTTGAACTGGGCGGAACCAAATCGATGGTCGGCTGGGCGGTATTTGCTTCTTCTATTTTTGAAGCGGCTTTGTTTTTGTTATTTGATCGGTATTTGAAACGTAATATTTCTTTTATGATCGGTTGGTTAGCGATTGTCAGTCTACTGTTCACGTTACGCTGGTTTTTGATGGCTGAAGCGACCAGCCCCTGGGAAATTATCGCAATTCAATTGCTTCATGCGGTTACATTCGGTGGTTATTTCTATGTCGGTACACAGCTTACCATGATGTTTGTCCCCAAAGCATTCCGCAGTTCCGGACAAGCGATCTATACGATGACATGGAGCGGAGTCTCCGGTGTCATTGCAGGTTTTCTAGGCGGATGGTTATTTCAAAATTTCGGGTCAGAACAGATGTATCTAGCCGGTGTTGCTCTTTCCTTTGTTGGAGCGATAGGATTTGCGTCGATGTGGCTGAATGTCAAGCGCACACAATATCGGATGGAAGAAGAGGACGAGCAGTATTAATACATTCGGTAGACTTGAATGAGTTATATAGTCTGATAATAGCTCAAATAAAAACCGCCCTTCTCACGTATAGAGAACAGGCGGTTTTTTGATCATAGTTGTTCATGTTCTAGCTGATAAAAAGGGATATAATTTTACGCTTTTGGTAATTTGAATGAACTCTTCATCGATACAACAAGGTTAAATACCGGATCACCTGGCATTGTATATTTCGGATCAGCACTGAAATAACCATGACGGAAAAATTGGTAACGATCGTAGCCTTTTGAATCTTTCAATCCAGGTTCTACAAATCCGTGTACCACTTCAAGCGATTTTGGATTCAAATAATCCAAAAACGTTTTTTCAGCAGTTTCTTCGTTCTCATCGGTTAATTCTGCGTCTGCTTCTTCAGCCGTAATCAATGGCTCATACAGACGGAATTCCGCTGGAACGGCTTGGCTTGCTTCAACCCAGTGAATCGTTCCTTTGACTTTACGTCCTGTAAATCCGCTACCGCTTTTCGTTTCTACATCATACGTACAATGAATTTCTGTTACATTGCCTTCTTCATCTTTGATTACATCGTTACATTTGATAAAGTAAGCATGTTTTAGGCGAACTTCATTGCCCGGGAATAGACGAAAATATTTATTCGGTGGATTCTCCATAAAGTCATCTTGCTCGATATAAATTTCACGTGAAAATGGAATTTGGCGAATACCCATTTCTTCATTTTCTGTGTTATTTTCTGCATCTAACATTTCAACTTGTCCTTCAGGATAGTTTGTAATCACCACTTTAAGTGGACGCAAAATACCCATTGTACGAGGAACACGCAATTTTAAGTCTTCACGTACAAAATGATCTAGTGTTTGTAGATCAACAACGCCCTGACTTTTGGAAATACCCGTCTCATAGACAAATGCACGAATACCTTCCGGTGTATATCCACGACGACGTAATCCTGAGATCGTCGGCATACGTGGATCATCCCAACCATCCACAATATTCTCGTCTACCAATTGTTTTAGCTTACGTTTACTGGTTAACGTCTGTGCCAGATTCAAGCGACCGAATTCGTATTGATGAGGTTCTGCTTCCACTTCACACTCACGAATCACCCAATCATAGAATGGACGTTGGTCTTCAAATTCAATCGAACACAGTGAATGTGTTACATGTTCAATCGCATCTTCTAATGGATGAGCAAAAGTATACATTGGATAAATGCACCATTTGTCACCTGTATTGTGATGCTCTAGATGAGCAATACGGTAGATTACCGGATCACGCAGATTGATATTAGGCGAAGCCATATCTATTTTGGCACGTAGTACACGTTCACCATTACCGAATTCACCTGCACGCATACGGCGGAATAGATCTAAGTTTTCTTCAATAGTACGTTCACGATATGGGCTGTTAGTACCCGGCTCGGTTAGTGTTCCACGCATTTCACGAATTTGATCAGCAGATTGATCATCCACATAAGCAAGTCCTTTTTGAATTAACAGCTCTGCTTTTTCATACATCGTATCGAAGTAATCGGAAGCAAAATATTTGCCTGTCCATTCATAACCTAACCATTTTACATCTTCTTCGATCGATTTTACGTATTCTACATCTTCTTTTGCCGGATTCGTATCATCAAAGCGTAAGTTCGTACTACCACCGAATTCTTTCGCCAGTTCAAAGTTAATCCAGATTGCTTTGGCATGACCAATATGGAGATAACCGTTCGGTTCTGGTGGGAAACGGGTAACGACCTTTTTAACTTTACCGGACTGTAGGTCTTCCGCAATTACTGTTTTTATAAAATTAGGCGGGGTATTTGTATGCTCCACGTCAATCAACCTTTCATCGTTCAGTTTGTTTTACAGGAATAATCCAATACTTCCATTATAACTGTTCTGGCAAGTTAGACAAGGATATGACGATTTGGATAGAGACCTTTGTCCTGTTCGAGCGATCGTATTTTTGATGCTAATTGGCTTTGACGCTAGAGGTTGAATACGGTAGCATGTAGTATAAACGTGTACAAAGGAGTAATGACGCATGAAACCATTGACGCTACCGAAAGAACAGCGTGAGCATATGATTGCGCAAATCCAGCATTTTTTTGAAATGGAGCGTGGCGAAAGTATAGGCGATTTGGCTGCTGATTCGGTACTTGATTTCTTTTTGCAATCGGCAGGACCTCTTATTTATAATCAAGCTTTGGCTGATTGTCGTACCACGTTAAATGAACGTATGGCTGGACTGGAAGAAGATATCTATGCTTTGGAAAAACACCCTCCTCTTCGTCCACGTCGTTAACTCATGAACTACTCTAATCTATACATTTTATCCGGTGCACTTCATTTCATATTCGATTAAGAAAGAGGGTATACTTTGATGTTTACATATAAATTGGATGAAGAAATCGAATTAAGGCCACTTGAACCCAGTCATGCTCGTCCTATTTATCAGCTTATCGATCAATCCCGTTCTTCTTTGCGTCAATGGTTAGCATGGGTCGACGCAACCAATTCAGTAGCGGCTAGTGAAGAATATGTACGTTCTTCGATGACTCAGGCGATGGAAAATGGCGCTTTTAATGCTGGCATCTGGTACAAAGGTCAACTGGCTGGTATTATCGGATTTCATGAGATCAATTGGAATCATCGTTCAGTCGGTATAGGGTACTGGCTCGGTTCTCATTATGAAGGCAAAGGGTTGGTTACTTCTGCGCTTCGTGTATTAATCGACTATGCACTAATTGAACTGAATCTGCACCGGGTTGAGATTCGCTGTGCTACCGGTAATCATCGCAGTCGCGCGGTTCCTCAGCGTCTGGGCTTTATTTTGGAAGGTATTATTCGGGAAGCTGAATTGTTACCGATTGGTTATGTAGATCATGCAGTGTACGGAATGCTTCAACAAGAATGGAAGTTAAAACGCTAATCGCTCTACTCTTTTTCTTTTGTCCAATACATTAAGATCATTTCATGACAAAAAGCTACTTCACTTTTGCAATCTTGCAGGTGAAGTAGCTTTTTATGGTATAACGACTATTCGTTTATTTTTTAGGTTGAATAAGTGGGCTTTCTGGTCGCATTTTGATCGTATCTGAACTGCCACCGATGACATTTACACGTGTCATCTCACCCCACTGGGCTTTTTTACCACGAATTGCTTGAGCCAGCCCGATCACTCTCCAGACGGTTAGCATCGGACGATACCAGAATGATTCGGATAACGCATGAAGCACCAGCCGGAATACATCTGCTATGCGATTATAATGATGGAATCGCCATTCTTCAAATAATACTGCCCCTGTCGACAATAACGAACCATACAAAATCATCATCAATGTCAGTGATGCACTGATTTCCCAGCCTGCGCCTGCTTTGAGAACCAGACCTAATACAATCATAATTAAGCCGATCAATTCAACTACAGGGCCAAACAGCTCTACGAACATAAATAATGGCATAGCGGCGAAGCCGATGCGTCCATAGCGCGGATTGAACAGCATGTCTTTGTTCCGCCATAGACTTTCGAACAATCCACGTTGCCAGCGAATCCGTTGCCGACGTAAAATTTTGCGACTTTCCGGTGCTTCTGTCCAGCAGACAGGTTCTGGAATATAGATAATCCGACCTTTGCTTTTCTTTTTCCGCAATAGACGATGTAAACGAACAATCAGCTCCATATCTTCACCAATTGTCTCTGTCTCATAACCGCCCACTTCAATCACCCAGCTTTTTTTAAATACACCAAATGCACCGGATACAAGGATCAACATATTGAAGCTACTCAGACCGATCCGCCCCATCAAGAAACCGCGCAAATACTCGATAACTTGCATCACAACATATGGATTACGAGATAGCAGTACATTTTCACTGCTCAGATAACCTGTATCGACAATACTTCCGTTGGCAATCCCTACACTACCGCCAGTAGCTATAATCTCTTCACCAGGCTTCGCTTCCATAATAGGCTTCATTACTTTGATAAAAGCATCGGTATCCAGTACAGTATCTCCATCAAGGGAAGCAAAATAAGGATAACGTGAAACGTTAATGCCTGCATTAAGCGCATCCGCTTTCCCACCGTTTTCTTTATCCACCAGTACTAGATTGGGATGCTGTAAAGAGCGATAAATATTGCGAATCGGTGCTGTAGACTTGCCTAATGCTGAAAAAGGAACACGATTGGAAATGGGCGACATATCAAATTCATCAATCATCCGTTGCGCAGTATCATCTTTGGAACCATCATTGATTACGATAACTTCAAATTGCTTGTAATTGATACTCAGCAGTGAACGAGCACTGGATACGATATTACCACCTTCATTGTAAGCAGGAACAAGAATTGATAAAGGAGCTAATTCGTTTTCGAGTGCTTTGCTATATTGAAGTCCGCTCACATCTTTGTCTTTGCGCAAATCTTTGGCAGCCGCGAAATACATTAACAAATACGCTCCGGTTGAAAAAGCAACGTATAATATCGTGATCACAGCAATGATATGGTAAACAACTAATCCGAGGTCAGCCCACATTCCGCTCATAATTTCTCCTTTCTAATATCTCTTGTGCCATCTCTTTTGCAAATCGGTCAGGATGATTGGTCGCTATTTGTTCCAATATCGCTACACCTTGACGATAACGAAGCAAAGCTTGCGCCGATTGCAGACGAACTTCGTATGAATCATCACTCACCAACTGCTCCAGATACGGCAAAAAGCGTTCATCACGCGTACTATTAATTACTTTCACTCTCATCAATCGTTCTTGCCATGATACAGATTGTTGTTCAGTTAATGCTTGTTCCATCCGATTAGCCGCTTCAGGGCTCATATAACCAAAATTAGCAAGTGCTTTCATCGCGCGAATACGCATTTCTTTATCATTAGAATACATACATTGCTCTAACAATTGCAGTACTTCTTGCGTACGAATATTGTTAATCCGCAGATTATCTATAATGATATAGCGTAATTTGGGACTGTATTTATCGAACTGTTGTAGCAATTGATCTAACAGCTCTCCTTTGATTAACAACACCAACTGCAATAATTGAATGTCTGAGTATTGGATAGCTGCTGATTCCAGTTCATCCATAATCTCAGGAGCTTGAAATACAGCCAGAATCCGCAAAATCAAAAAGCGCTCATCACCTGTACAATGTTTGCGCTGTAACGCTTGTAAAAGCTCCGAGTGAAGACTCATCATCTGAAATTGCTCAATATAAAGTAAAGCATTGATACGAGTACTCCAACGCGAGCTACGCAAATCATTAGCATATGATTCTGCAAAATAATACTCACTTAGTTCTTTGATCCGCTGAGTTTCATTTTTGGAGCGACTTAGTGATAAGCGATGAATTAACATTTCTTCTATCGCTTTTTGTTCCAAGCTATTTTTAGCCAGCATTTTACGAGAACGTTCTCCTGTTGCAATATACTGATTCAGCGCAGAATCGGCTTTGGCAAGTTGCTCGGTTAAACGGTCTATCGCTTGTAACCGCCGATTGCGTTGATATTTACGAAACATCAGATACAGTAACAGTACGATAATCAATGACACCACTCCGACAGTTGCCCACCAGATCGTTACCAGTATATTATCAATACTCATAACGCTACCCCTACTTTGTTCAGTAAGCGTCGTACACGAGCTTCCAATTCCATCATACTAAATGGCTTGGTCATATAATCATCTGCTCCAGCACGTATCGCTTCTGTAATACCTTGTTCATCGTCGACTCCCGTTAACATCAGTACCGTATATTTTGAACCTTCTTCACCACGTAGACGGGAAAGAACTTCCATTCCGTTAATACGTGGCATCATTCGATCCAAAATCAATAAATATTGAGCAGATTCATCATGCCACGGATCATTCAAAAATTCTTTGCCATCTGTATAGACACGAATATCCAGTAAATATTCTTGTTCTAGATCGAACATTTGTCGTTCCAAAATATTACGTATTAATGGATCATCATCCACAATCGCTAGTCGCAATGGTTCGTTAACAGATACCGTCGGTACAGGTGGATTACTTATAGTAGGTTCAGGTATAACAGGATGTGCAACAACAGGCTTAGTGTCTACAGATCTACTCATTCTGGATGGCGTCTGTAACGGTATAGAAGATACCGATTTGCCTTGTTCTAGCGCTGTATTTAAATGCAACAATTGCTGATTCACCTGATCAAATAGTTGCGATTGATCGGTTGTAGCAAAGACAGGTACCACGCCATAGCGAATACGCATCATTCCTGCTGGAATCAAAGACGCGACTTGCGGCGAATAAAGAATACGATCAATAAAAGCACTACTTTGAGCAGGAGAGCTACCTGGTTGTAGCAAATAAAATCGCCCTGCACGTTCATGTGCCCATATATCTTCTACACGTAAAGACAATTTAATCGTATCCGAGACTTGGCGTAATAATTGATCGCCTTTCGCAAAATTATACGTTTTGTTGTAATTTCGCAGACCTTGCAGATCGATTACGATTAACGATACTTCTGTCTCATGTACTCGCGTTTGTTCTTGATATCGTTCTAATTCACGTTCTAGAAAAGGCATACTGTATGCCCCGGTTACACTATCTAATAACAGCAATTCTGTCAGCTTGATTCTTTTGCTGGTCAAACGGCGCACATGCAAAGAAAATTCGTCCATATCGAAAGGCTTAATCATAAAGTCTTCCGCTCCCATCGCATAACCATGCATCCGGGTTTCTTTATTGCCTGAAGCACTGATGATCATAACAGGAATAAAATGACGTTCACACAAATCTTGAATCTGTGCTAACAGCTCAAATCCGTTCATACCAGGCAATACCAAATCCAACACAACACAATCAGGACGTTTATCATAAAACAACGCCAAACCTTGTTCAGGCTCTGTCGTTGCTAACACTGTGAAATTTTGACTGACCAGTTCATCTTTTAATAAAGTAAGGAGCCCGATATCATCATCAATAATTAAGACGGTTCGAGCTTTAGTCGTATTTGTAGGGGATGTTATTGTAAAGGGTATCTTCTCGATCGGTGCAGTCTCTTTAACTTCAGGCTCCACATCTGACTGCTGGATAAGCTCATATAATGGTTCTAATATAATAACCATCTGCTCATGGTCAAATACACGTTGACCGTCTTCTTTGAATGTTGTCAGTAAACGCAAAGCTTCGGAGTACCATTCTGGCAACTCTATCGTGCCTGCTGTTCCTTTGATCGAATGTGCTAGCCGATACAATTCCTGTTCTGGAATCTGCGCATTAGGTTCTAGCATCTTCTGCAATTTTTCTTGTAATTGAAGTTTGAAAAGAATCTGATACTTCAACATACGATTCACAAATAAACCCCCTTTGCCTAGTTACTCTACTTTCTATTATCGGATATACCGGATTAAAATTTAACCATAAAGGCTCACCAATAGAAAATACTGGTACTAAATATGTAAAGAATCTGACACAGGGTTGAAACAAAAAAGAGAGGTTTTAGCTTACCTTTACATTCCTTTAAGTTTCTTTTAAGGCAAGCTGTTTAAGATAACGATAGAGCACATTACGTTAAAGGGTAATGCTCTACTTTTAACAATAGTATGAAATGAGGTATCCATGATGAAAAGCACGAAAAAAAACCACCGTTCACGTAAAGCGATGATCAGTACGTTGCTTCTAGGACTTGCGATCAGTAGCATGTTGCTAGGGGAAGAAGCAAATGCTCAAGCGCCATCGAGTGCGTCTGGTTCTTCGTTGACGAGTGAGCAACAGGATGCATTCCTGAGTACACTTGGCGCTTCGTCGGATGAGGATGTCTATGAAGATTTATATGAAGGCAGATCACTTGCTGAAACAGCACGTCGACATAACAAAAACCCACAAGCCGTAATCGACTTGCAGGTTGCGCAGATGACAGAGATTTTAAATGAACGATTAAATAAAGGATTATTGTCACCGGATACATACCGGGCACAAAAAGCAGAATTGACCGATCTCATTACAAAGAGTGTCTATGGTCAGACTTCCTACAGCCAGTAAGTCATCAAGATATCATCCACATATTGCCCGTTAATATAGAACTCTTCAGGAAGTCTTCCGTTTTCTACAAAGCCTAGCTTTTTGTAGAATTGGAAGGCTTCTTTGTTAGTTGAAAGCACACGAAGCGTTAATTTACGTATTTGTTGTGACCGAGCAAATTCACCTAATGATTCGATCAATTTGCGCCCTATTCCTTTGCCTTGATAATCAGGGTGAATCGCAATATGAATATCGTATACATGTTGATTGGTAGAGACATACGTAGGATGTTGAAATCCTACATATCCGCAGATCTGTTCTCCTAATATAGCAACCAGTTGCGTACCCGGTGGATGATCTTGCAAATATTGCTGACGTGATCCGTATTGTAGTACACATGGAGTGTTATTATCATTCCATACCAAATGATCAATTTCTATTAAATATTGAGCATCATTCATAATCGACAATCGAGTCACTAGCTGATCAACAGGCTGAACCGACATGTATACGCACCTTCTCTTATCTATTTGGTCTTTATCCTTTGAGTATAGTATATCATTCGTTTTACACTCAAGTATTAGCTAGAAGACTGAGGAAGTGATACTGCTTTTCTTTGTACATAATGATGAAGCATAAAGAATGCTAAAGAAAGAATACCTGCTAGTACAGCGACCCATGCTACAGGATGAAGTCCGCCAGCATCATAAAATACGCCCATAATATAAGGCCCGATGACACGTCCGACTGCACCTATTCCTCCGGCTACTCCTAGATAGAATGGAGCATACAATCCGGTTTTTTCAGAGACATACGAAGGAATAGCTGGAGATAACAACATCTCGCCAAATGTAATCAGAATCATCGCTACAATCATCGCCGGGTAATTATGAAATCCTAAAATAACAATATAGCCAAACAAATAAAAAAGAGCACTGGCAGTCATTTGAGCTTCAGCTGTCCGAGCAGCTACGCGGCGGATAAAATTCACGAACGGTTGACCTGCGAAGATCAATACACCGTTTAACGTCCATAACAGACTGTAATAACTAATTAACATACCTGAACTGACGATAAAAGGAGATACGCCTGTATTCCAGATTGAATTACCTAACCATAGAAATAACGAACCAATTCCCATATATAAGTAGACTCTTACTTGAGATAGTAACCATAATGGACGCTTTTCTGTATGGACTTGTGGTCGACCTGGATTATGTACATCTTCTTCCTGTACACGAGTACGTTCGCCTTCGCCGATTTTGGTCAAATATACAAAAAAGAAACCGGCAAACAATGCACAACTTACCCCGTTAAGTACAAATGTTAAATGATACGAAATATCTGCTAGCACCCCACATAAAGCGGTTCCTAGTGCTACACCAATATTGTTAGCAACATATACAATATTGAATAATTGTCCGCGACGATCTGCAAAGCGAAAGCCTATAAATGCTTGAATAGCTGGCAACGACATCGCATTAAATAATCCTACAAAAATCATCGTAATCATATACAGATGCCAGTTCTGACTAACAAAAGGCAATGCAAACAAACACAATGCATTTAATGACAATGAACCTACGATTAACTTTTTGACACCTAGACGATGATATAATGTACCTCCAAGCAATTGCCCGCCGATACCACCCAGTGATTGCAAAAGAACTATAAAACCTGCATCGGTCATCGTGCGACCGAGCTCCTGATAGACATAAAGTGTAGTTAGGGGCCACATTAATGATCCACCTGCTGCACTGATCAGGCTAGCCAGTAAAAAAACTTGTATTTCGCGTGGATACGATCTAAGCCAATTCATAAGATGAGAGTTCCTTTCTTGTTGATCACGCACAGAATAAGCACAATATTTCTAGTATGATATAGAGGATAGAAATTCAGCAAGTGTACCATGTAACGCTGTACATCGATTATTCCTATCGTATTACTGATATTAATAAGGAGATAGATTTCCAATATGACTTCTTTATTTAGTAACCATATCGAACACTTATATGTAGAATATCGTTCATTACTGACTGCTGTCGCTTATCGCATTACAGGGATGCGTACCGAAGCCGAAGATATTGTACAAGACCTTTTTATCTATCTTAGTACTAGCAACTGGAATCATGAGCAAGTTAATAATATTCGTGCTTATCTCATTCAATCGACAGTCAATCGAAGCTTGAATATACTGGAATCGGCACGAATCAAACGTGTAGAGTATCCGGGGGTATGGTTGCCTGAACCTCAGGTGAACGAATGGTCTTCATCTTCAGTATCTTCACGTACATCGGAGTTAACAGAAAGTGCAGATACTTCTATTATACTAACCGATGATATTAGTTATGCAGTGATGGTATTGCTCGATCAATTGACACCTGTAGAACGTGCGATTTTTGTATTGCGACAATCCTTTGATTTTTCTTATCGAGAGATTGCCCAATGGATGAATCGTTCAGAAGCTAATTGCCGCAAAATATTCAGTCGTGCTGTGCCCAAGCTACAAGAAGCGCAAGCGTCTGAATCGATTGCCTCTGAGCACAAATTAGCATTTACGCGTGCTTTTTTGCAAGCTACTCAGACAGGTAACTTTTCTTCTTTATTGGAATTACTTCAACAGGATATGCGTCTTTACACAGATGGCGGTGGTAAAGTTAAATCGGCTTTACGTCCTATTTTCGATCGTCGACGTGTGATTTCGTTCTTCAATGGTATTGCTGCTAAAGGGTCACTGACAGGAGAATGGTCGATCATATCGATCAATGGTGAAATAGGTCTACAACTTCAGCGTGAAGGGGTAACGGTAGCCGTTTATTCCTTTAGATATAATGCATCAGGACAAGTCGATCATATCTTTATGATCTCGAATCCAGACAAAATTAGCTAAGCTTGTCACAAATCGGTTTCCTCATTTGTCTAGTCTATATAAGCTTCTATCAAGCTTGTGACTATTTTATATTTCAGGAGGATAACCAATGCAAACACGTATGGATTATTACAAAGTACACCCGAAAGTCTATTCCCTTATGGGGCAAATGGAGAAATTTATCAAAGAACAGGATCTTGACCCTGTTCTATATGAATTGATCAAAATTCGCGCTTCACAAATCAATGGATGTGCGTTCTGTCTGGATGCTCATACACGCGATTTGCGCAAAATGGGTGAATCGGAAGAACGGATCGCTTTGACCAGTGTATGGAGAGAATGCCCTTATTATACAGACGCTGAAAAAGCAGTTCTTCATCTTACTGAAGTGGTAACTGAAATTACAGTGCAAGGAGTACCTCAAGCTGTATACAATGAGGTGTTACAGCACTTTAGCGAGAAACAATATATGGATATTATTGTAGCGATTAACACCATCAATAACTGGAATCGCATAGCGATTTCGACCGGTATGTTTCCGGGTTGTAAAGATTAAAAAAAATTTATAAATGACCTGTTTCAATATTTGTGTCCGTGTTTAACAATAAGTAACGGCAATTGGCGAGAATGATGTCCCCTTCGTTCTCACTTCTGCTATATCATGGACCACTCCCGGAATCCGCCATATTACGGTTTCGTTCCCCCGAACCGCACTATGGCGGATTTCATTTGTTTTGACCTATTCTATTTCCTACATCATACATATAAATGATGAAAGTGCCCTTATCATAAGGGCACTTTTTTTATTCTCTTTTCTTCTATTTCCGCTATTCTTTAAAATTATATAAGACACTTAGTTTAATTTCTGAGAAATGTGTTTATACATTATTCGTGAGTATGCAAGTAAAAAAAGGTAAGTTCATTATTCTACTACAGTGGGGCTGGTGATCGGGTAGCAAGGTCAGGAACGTATGATAAAGAAACAGTCGTCATGACTGCAATGAGAGCATGATATGACTTCGCTTCAGCCTCGCTTTTGAAATAAAAAAATAAATAAAGTGATCCAAAACCAATTATCTTTCGTTCATCTGTGTATGGACGGCAACATTTGATACACACAAAAAAATGTAAATACAAAGGGAGCTTACTTATGAAAATTCAAAAACTAATTGTACCCGCATTAAGTCTTTCTTTACTTCTTCCAACAACAGGAGCATTCGCAGCAACACCAACAACAGCGACTCCTACAGTTAGCACAAAAGCTGCTGACCTTCGTGCAGGACTTGATTACTTACTTTCCGAGCATTTCGCATTAGCTGTTGTTGCAATGACTAAAGCATACGAAGGTGCACCTGATGCTAAACAAGCATACGATGCATTGGATCAAAATGCGCTAGATATGCAACCTGCTATCGAAGCAATCTACGGTAAAGCAGGCGCGGCTGAATTTGAACGAATTTTCCGTGCTCACAACAAATACACAGACAACTTGGTAAAAGCAACTAAAATGGACAACAAAGCAGCTATCAAAAAAGCAGAAGCTCAAGTACAAAGCTTTGTAGATGAGTTCTCTAAATTCCTAGCAACAGCTACAGAAGGCAAATTGCCACAAAAAGCGGCAGCTCAAGCTCTTCGTCTACATGAAGATCAAGTACAAGACGTATTTGAAAAATATGTAGCTGGCGATTACACAGGTGCTTACACAGAATATCGTGAAGGTTTCGCTACAATGTTCACAGTAAGTAAAGCGCTATCAGGAGCAATCGTTGCTCAAAACCCTGCTAAATTCAACAACGGTTCTGTAGATACACCAGCTGCTGACCTACGCTCTGCACTAAACCAATTAGCAGCAGAACACTTTGCATTGTCTGTATTGCAAATGCAAAAACAATACAATGGCGAAGATAAAGATTCTGCAGCATTGATCAAAGCAGAAGCTAGCAACACAGCAGCATTCAAAAAAGCAATCACTTCGATCTATGGCGCAGAAGGTGGTAACCAGTTCGAAAAAATCTGGGTAACCAACCACATCAAAGCACAAAGCGATTATGTAACAGCATTGAAAAAAGGTGACAAAACATCTCTACAAGCTGTCAAAGATCGTATTAGTGATTTCACAACAGAATTCTCTACTTTCTTAGGTACAGCAACAGCAAACAACTTGCCTGCAGCTGCTGCTAAAAAAGCATTAGTCACTCATGAAGGTCAAGTTCAAATGGTTATCGATAACTATGCTGCTAAGAAATATGAAGCTGCATACAAAGCAGATCGTGAAGGATTCAAAACAATGTTCGGTATCGGCGAAGCTTTGGGTGGCGCAATTGTAAAACAATACCCTGATAAATTCAAAATGACTGCTGCTAAACCTATGCCAGCTAAACCAGCAACACCTGCTAAAGATGCTTCTATGATGACAGTATGGATGAAATTAAACAGCAAACAACTTAAAGTTGGCGACAAAATGACAACAATGGATACAATGCCTATGGTGAAAAACGGTACAACGTACATTCCATTGCGTTACCTTGCAGAAGGTATTGGCGCTAAAGTAGCTTGGGATAAATCTGCTGGTCAAGTTACAGTAATGGCTGGTAAAGATACAATGAAATTCTGGGTTGGTAAAAACACTGTTGATGTTAACGGTAAAACTCAAAAAATCGAAGCAGTATCTATGGTAGATAGCAACGGTAGAACAATGGTTCCTTTACGCTCTATCACTGAATTGCTAGGTTGGGATGTTAAATGGAATAAATCTACTGGTGAAATTACATTAACGAAATCAATGTAATTACTGCTTCCCTTTTATACCTTTCGTATAAAATAGTCTACTCTTATAAAAGGCACTCTTGTTGATTCTGACTAGAGTGCCTTTTTTCGACTCATTGTCTTTTTTTTCAAATATGGATAGGATTGGTTAAATTAGTTTATAATAAATTAGTTAACAATAACGTATATAACAGATGATAAAATAGATAAGACTATATTTCGATTCTATTATGAATCTAAGCCAATCGAGGTGTTGCGTATGAAAGACACAATAGAAACGATTAAACAACAACGAGAATTAGAATTAGAAGTCATCAAGTTACGTTTGCAATCGTATAATCAGCAACAAGTGATCGTTCTTTCGGAGCAAGCGTTACAACAAAAAACAGAATTTATCGCTATGCTTAGTCATGAAATCAGAACACCTATGAACGGCATTGTCACCATGACCGATTTATTAAAACAAACTACCTTAGAAGAAGATCAACAACATTATGTTAATATTTTGGAATCCAGTAGTGATGCACTAATGGCTCTTGTCGATAATTTGCTAGATATCAGTAAATTAGAATCCGGTCATATGATGATCGAAAAACATCCTTTTGACTTGATAAATACGATTGAAGATCTGGTCTATGCCCTATCTCCCAAAGCGTTCAAAAACAATGTAGAAGTGATTCTTGATATTGAGTCAGATATTCCTTTGTTTGTGATCGGGGATGCACTCAAAATCAGGCAAGTGATTATGAATTTATTACAAAATGCAGTTAAATTCACACACGAAGGTGAAATACTGGTATCGCTATTATTGCTTTCTCCGGTAGAAGATGAGCAAAATCTTACTGTTAAAATTTCTATTCGTGATACAGGGATTGGGATGTCTGAGGAGCAAATAGCGCAATTATTTGAAAATTATGTACAGGTTCATCATAACGAACATCATCAATACGGAGGTACAGGGCTAGGGCTTGCGATTACCAAAAGCCTTGTCGAATTGATGAAAGGTACAGTGGAAGTCACTAGCAAAAAAGATGTCGGTTCTGAATTTAGTGTCAGTATTGAATTTGAACGATATACTGACCTGCCTTCTATTCCTTTTGAAAAGGATGTACTTAAAGATGTACGCATCTTGTTAATAGACAATAATACAACTAGCCTGGAGTTAATTTCGATGATGTTGTCTGATTGGGGCGCAGATGTTAGTGTGATCTCAGAAATGAACGATGTGTTTTTTAATACGATTCAACATGAACATTTCGATGTCTGTCTACTGGATCTGGATAGTATTGATATGGAAGCGTGGGAACATCACCAAGAGATGTTACAAGATAAACCGCTATTTTTGCTTGCCCCACTTGGCAACAAAATAGAAGGTGAATTTAGAGCGTTATTTCAGACGATTATTACCAAACCGATCCGTAAACTACATTTGTTAAATACGATTCTTGCGAAAGCCAAAAAATAAAAGTACAAAAAAACTGCTATACGTATTCAGTCAATATGAATCGTACAGCAGTTTTTTAATGTTAATCGATCTCTACAGCTAATACACCATTGAGTAAGTGAAGCTTGCGAATAGGCTTAGTGATGACCGCTTTAAACATATCTTTAAATTCACCTTCCACTTTATCGCCCAGAGGAGCCAATACAGCCAATGGTTGTTTTTTCAAATTTGCTTTTTCGCGTTCCCACAAATGTGGGTTGATCGTACGCAGATCGATTAGAATCAGGTCATACATACTCTCTTGAATGTCTTCAAAAAATTCCTCATTCATTTCCAATCGATATGTTACGCTAGCTCCCCATTCTATCAGTAGATTACAGATTAATTGACTACTGGTTTTATTTTGATCCAGTACCATCACATTCATCAGTGATAATAGATCTTTTTTGAAGGGGATGGCAGGCACCTCCATATATTTTTTAAAATTGAATACGATACTTATCTCTGTTCCTATATCGACTTCACTTTTCACTTCGATCTTTCCATTCATTAATTCAATCAACTGCTTTGTAATAGCTAATCCTAACCCTGTTCCGCCGTAATGATGATCATCCGACTCATGAACCTGACTATAATTATGAAAAAGATGAGATAGCTGTTTTGCCGACATTCCAATCCCTGTATCACGAATAATGATTTGTACTGAAGCCAGTTCTACAGCAGATTCAAGCATTAGTAATGATATCTGTATCTCGCCTTTATGTGTGAATTTAATCGAATTTTGCACCAGATTCATAATCATTTGTCTTACTTTAAGCGCATCCCCCATCACAAATAAAGGAATCTCCGATTCAATAGCAAGAATCACTTCAACCTCTTTTTGAAAAGCACGCGGAGAAACAGAATAGAGCAAATCTTCTATAACATTAATCAGATCAAAAGGATCATTATCCAGTTGCATCTTACCTGCTTCCATTTTACTCAAATCCAATATATTGTTCACTAACGCCACTAATGTGACATTGCTAGTATTCATTAAATCCAAATAATAGCGCTGTTCTGTATTGACCGAAGTCTGTTCGAGTAGTGCAGTCAATGACAAAATAGCATTCATCGACGTGCGAATCTCATGACTCAACATCGCAAGAAATTCAGCATTGTGTCGTAACGTTTGTTCAGCAAGGTTGCGATATTCAAGATGTTCATCTATTAAAGATTTCAAATGAATATTTTCAACTTCTAATTCCTGGTAACGTATACTCCACTTGCTCCGGTTATTCATTTTTACGCTCCTGATCAATCAGTATGAGATTCACGTTCTCTCTCTATTACCCAATATCAACCTTAATATATTACATATTTATAAATATATAATATTTTTCCATTTGTAATACTTATTTATAAATATTTTTGCAAGTATATTTTCGATTGTCCTTTGATCGGAATATCTTTTATTTCTCCAAAGATCACATATCCATATTTCATATAAAAATGCGGAGCTTGCCAGCTCATCGTCGTCAATTCACTTATGGTAGCGCCCTGTTGTCTTGCTTGATCTTCAATCGCTTGTAACAACTTCGCTCCAACGCCCTGACCTCTATGTGCAGGATCAACCGCCAGATATCGAATATAGAGTAACCCCCATGCCATAGCCCCTGTCACTCCACCGATGTATTGTTCCCCTTCATAAGCAGCCAGTGAGAAAGAAATACTTTCATAATCAGGGATATGAAGATCATTATTCATATTGTGCTGATCTAAAAATACTCCAATCTGCGGTACATTGTGATCTAGGGATAATTCTTGAATATGCAAAAACATCACCTGCTCTTTCGGAGATTGTAGTGGAACAAATCTTAGATTATATTCGTTAAAAGTGTAAGTATACAGTAATTTTTCTAATTATGTATTTAAAACAATCGACTTATAATAAACATATTATAAAGAACCTTTATAACGTTTTTGTAAATAACTCTTTTTTCCATTGGGACAGATCCATAGATTCAATATATGTAAAATAAATAAAAGAGGAGGAACATACATGTTTAAGAAAGCTATATTATTAACAATGATTTTGTTGTTAATACCTATATCAGCATTTGCGTCTTCAATACCTTCTAGCATCGAAGGAGCTATTAAAGAGGATTTAAAAAATCAAAAGACTGAGCTAGATATACTTATAAAAAACTCTAAAAACAATAGTATCGTAAATAAGGGAACAGACCAAAAGACAGAATTAGGTGATGGATATTCTGTCTATATGATTAATACGGCTAACCATGTGAAAAATGATGTTTATAATAAATCATCGTCATTAGATAATTTTTTACAATTTAATGGATATTTATTTGTAATTGAAAGTAATAATAGAAGCAAGGCTATTGCTTTTGCAGATCGTGCACCTGATTATAATGAAATTACTCAATTTTCTACAGATACTGATTTTGCTAATCAAATTAAAAAAGCTAAAAGCTTAATTGGTTATAATAAAGATAGTAAAGTTTTGTACGATGGAGCTAATCAGATCGTTGCACTAGTTACTAAAAAAGATACCGTAGAAAAAGTAGCTCTTTTAAAAGATAGTATGCTTAATAATATGAATGCTTTTGATGTCTTTAACTCTGAGGAGTTTATTGCAAAGATTATTTCATCGCAAGAACAAAGATCAAAAATAGCTGCTATATCTAATGAACCAGTTTCAGGTGGAGGAGTCACAAATCTACCTATAAACAATGAAAGTTCCTTGAGAATCAAACCAGTGATCGTGGTTACTTCTATTTTTCTATTAGGTTTTATTGTATTTTATTTTAATAAAAAATGAAGTTTTTCATTTAAGATTTTGTATGAGTAAATTTAATATTTGAAAATCAAAAAAAGGTCTTCCGTTATAGGAAGACCTTTACTTTCATGACTATTAATGAGCTTGATCGCTATGTTGTAAAGGTAATGCTGATGTAGCCGATACTGCTGGCATCGTTGAAACAGTAGATTCGTTATGTTGAGCATGTCCTGAACCGGCAGGTGTTAGTTGATTTTCTTTTTTGATATAGGCTGTGAAATAAATTCCTGCTACGAACACTGCTCCACCGGTTAGATTACCTAGCCATACCGGAATAAAGTTCATAAAATACATATCCCAAGAATAATACCCTGCAAAGATTGCGGCTGGAATCAAAAACATATTAGCGACAACGTGCTGAAATCCGATAGCGACAAATGCCATCGTTGGGAACCAAATTCCGAGTATTTTACCACTGATACTATCTGCGCTATAGGATAACCAGACCGCCAGAGCCACCAACCAGTTACAACCGATCCCGGATAAGAACATTTGTGCAAAGCTTCCTTCTAACTTGTGCCCTGCCATTTCTACCGTTTTGGTTAAGTAAGGACCTGTCTCGGTTAACCCTACTACATGCCCGAAGAAGTAAGCGACAAATAAAGCACCTAATAGATTGGCTACTGTGATAGCTAGTAAATTACGGGCAACTTCTATCGTACTGATCCGCTTCGCCATCCGTGCTAATGGAACAGCCATCATATTACCGGTTAACAATTCTCCACCAGCCACAAGTACCAGAATCAATCCTACAGGGAACAATGCCGCCCCGATAAAGTTAGCAAAGCTTCCCCAGGATTCAGGTGTATTGGCGATCACTCGAATATCTAACAAAAATCCTAATGCAATAAAAGCCCCACCCAAAAAGCCAAGTACTAACATCTGTATCCATGTCGACTTGGCTTTGATAATTCCAGTCTCAATCGTATTCATTGCAATCTGTTGTGGTTTGTAATAAGCCATGTGTTGCATCCCCCTTATAAGCATCTATTTCCGCATAATTAAATTACCTTTTCATATTTCAATTTTAATACAACTACTTTGTGAAAAAAGTAACAAATATCACTTTATCAAAATTTTTGTGAAATTAAGCACAAAAGCCTGCACAGTGGGGGAACTGTACAGGCTTTGTTTAGGGGTAGACTTTTATAATGATAAATAGGAGCTTGCCATGATACACATTTACTTTGTTCTTATTTAATTAAGCGTGAACTTCTTGTTGCGTCTGAATTGGTGCTAATGCTTGCAACCCTACTGTATTCAAGTAGTTCCACGGTTTGTTGTAATGTGGTTGGAAGAAGAAGTCGATAAAGGCTAATTGATCAACTGTCATTTGGTTTTGGATACAGACAGAGATCGTATTGATCGATTGAGTTAAGTCAACTTTAGACATTAATTGTGCACCTAAGATACGGCGTGTTTCTTTTTCAAAGACCACTTTCAAGGTCACTGTCTCATGTGTCGGCATAAATTCTGGACGGTAGTGATCGTGCATGGTGCTTGTTTCTACATTCAAGCCTGCTTCACGAGCGGCTGTCTCGGTCATCCCTGTACCAGCAATATTATCTTCGTAAATTTTGATACCAGATGTTCCTTGGGTTCCCATATATTCATTGGTCGGTTGCACTAGATTACGAGCAACCAGTGTACCCATACGTACTGCATTGGTAGCTAAAGGAATATAGGCGTGTTTGCCTGTTGGATTGTAGAAGATCGCACAGCTATCTCCCGCAGCGAATACATCTTTTTTGCTTGTTTGCATATATTTATCGACCAAGATTGCACCATTGACTAACATATCGACTTGTCCTTTAAGCAATTCAGTATTCGGACGGAATCCGATACATAAGATCACCATATCTGCTTGATGTGTCGCTTTGTCAGTAACGACTGTTGTGACTTTACCATCTTCACCTGTGAATTTTACCACTTTCTCAGATAGCGCAAATTCAATGCCATGTTCTTGCAAAGACTCTTCGGTACGATCTGTAAATTCAGGGTCAAGATATTTGCTCAAAATACGTTCTTCAGCATCGATCAAAGTAACTTGTTTACCATTCATTTGGAATGCTTCTACCAGTTCAACACCGATATAACCTGCACCGACAACAACGATATTTTTAGCATGTTGTGCTTTTTCGATAATCGTATTCGAGTGGTTATAGTTTTTGCAAAGTAAAATGTTATCCAGTTCGATCCCTTCAAATTTAGGAACGATCGGCCAAGAACCAGTAGTCATAATTAATTTGTCATACGTATCTGTAAGTTCGATACCTGTAGTCAGGTCACGAGCTTTCAATGTTTTGTTATCTGTATCTATCGCTGTCACTTCATGCAACATTTTAGTGGTTACTCCTAGAGCAGCTAATTGATCTGGAGAAGAGTAAAATAATCCGTCTGGATCATTAACAACGCCACCTACATATAACGCGATCCCGCAAGATAGAAATGAGATATTATCGTTACGTTCATACACAGTGATCTCAGCATCCGGGTATAATTTAGCGGTATTAACAACAGCGGCAGTTCCTGCGTGAGTACATCCTATAACAGCTACTTTCATGGTTTCTTCCTCCTGATAAATCTGTATTTTTATTATTGTAAATTCTTCTTATCCAATGGTGTACAGTCTGTGCTAACTATCCGACAAGTCACATTCAGGTGAATTAAGATGTTAGGAGTAAGAGAAGTGTGTGGTTTCTCTATCTGTCCATCTTCTAGCTGACTGTTCTATTTTTTAATATGGTCTTTTTTCGTTTTGTTTAAGTTGTGAATTAATTCACCTTGTATTGCTATTATATTGTGATTTTTATCACATTACAAGAGGTTTACGATAAGTTCGCAATTTGTTCATATTTTTACAAAGTTTTATAAAGTTATATACAGATATGTTTCTAGTGCATCATTTTTGATTATCGGGTTTATTTGCTATACATTGGTTATGTTATAGTGAGAACAAATTAGATATAGAGGTGGTTAGTAATATGAGTGCACAATCAAGCAATATCTTGCGTGGTTTGAAAGCTTTATCTGGCCCTTTCCCTACATGGGATACTCAATCTCTACCGGATCGTCCGACAGATCTCTTTTTAGATTGGATGAAATTAGCTATTGAAATGAAGGTTAAAGAACCGCATGCGATGACTATTTCTACTGTCGATTCGGATGGTTTTCCAGATGCACGTGTATTGATTATTAAAGAAGCTAAAGACGATTCTTTTTATTTTGCTACTGGATTGGAAAGTCAGAAAGGTCAACATATCCAGCATAATCCGAAGGTAGCACTAACATTCTACTGGCCGGAGTTAGGTAGACAGATTCGTATTCGAGGTATAGCGGAAGATATGGGACTTGAAGCAGGAGCTATCGATCTGAGAAGACGTTCCCCTATCGCACGTGCTGTTGCAATGACAGAACGCCAGAGCCAACCTTTAGCAAGCGAAGAAGAATTGGAAAGTTCGGTTGCTATGCAAGAGCAAAAGATCGAACAAGATCCTGATGTCGTGACACCGAACTGGCGACTATTTGCTGTTCATGCTCAAGAGATCGAATTCTGGCAAGCCGATCCTGATCGCAAACATACACGTTATCAGTATATTCTCCATGATGGGCAATGGACACATCAACAATTGTGGCCGTAAACAGATCGTAGATATTATTTTGCAAATTCGTCTTTCGATCATTTTCTAGTGTAAAAGCAAAATCATTTTTATACGATTTTGCTTTTTTATTTTGCACAAAAAATCGGCAGTTCTCTCCTATAGAAGAAAACTACCGATTCGGGATATCTACGATTATTTTATATTAGTTGTGTGCTATACGCATAGCATGTTGATGACGAACTTCGCTCACTTGTTGTTCTTTTTGTACCGCTTCAGCAATATGACCTTCCAGCGCATAAGGCAGACACAAAGGCACTCCACTGCGCGGATCTGTGACGATATCCGCTTCGATACCAAATACGTTACGAAGCACATCACAAGAAACCACTTCTACTGGTGTTCCTTCTGCTACCGCTTTACCATTTTTGATCGCGATCATATGATGAGCATAACGAGAAGCATGGTTCAGATCATGCACAACCATCACAATGGTACGTTGAGAGTCAGCATTCAGCTTTTCTAACAATTGCAGTACTTCTAATTGATGCGCCATATCTAAAAAGGTCGTCGGCTCATCCAAAAATAAAATCTCGGTATCTTGTGCAAGTGCCATTGCAATCCAGGCACGTTGACGCTGACCACCGGATAGCTGATCGATAGGACGATCATAGAAATCGACCATACCGGTCGCTTCGATAGCCCATTCCACCATCGCTTTATCTTCTGCTTTCATCGAACCGAATCCTTTTTGATAAGGAAAACGTCCATACGAGACCAATTCAGTGACAGTTAATCCTTCAGGTGCTGTCGGATTCTGAGGCAAAATGGCTAATTGCTTGGCAATTTCACGAGTAGATTGTTTGTGGATCGATTTGCCGTCCAGTAATACTGCTCCCGATTTGGGTTGCATAATACGTGCCATCGTTTTCAGTATCGTTGATTTGCCTGAACCATTGGCTCCGACTAATGCTGTAATCTGTCCTTGAGGAATCTGTACACTCAAGTCTTGTACAATCAAACGATCTTCATATGCAATATCAAGCTTAGACGTCATTAAACGAACCATTGTTATCCACCCTTTTCAGTGAACCCGATGTATGATACACCTGACTCCACTCTGTATTTTCAATCTTATATTGAACGATTACCATTCATCATTAACAACAGCGACACAACTTGTTCATTTTATATTTTGCTTGGGAGTACTGCGCCTATCATTTACTGTTATGCTTTGGAACGTGCTAATAAGTATAAGAAGTATGGTGCACCAATAATAGCAACCATCACCCCTGCGGGAATTTCAGAATTTTGCAATAGTGATCGACCGACCATATCTGCTGTTAGCAACAGTACAGCGCCGATCAATGCAGATACTGGAATCACATGCTCATAACGAGGCCCTACCAGACGACGAGCAATATGCGGACCAAGTAGACCGATAAATCCAATCCCTCCACTCACTGCTACACAAGCGGCGCTAATCGCTACCGCAACGACTAACAATATCATTCTTTGTATATTCAGATGGGAGCCCAGCCCTGTAGCTGTCGCATCTCCCAAAGAGAACACATCCAATTGTCTTGCTTTCCACAACGCTATCGGAATAAGTACGATTAACCATGGTAATAAAGCAATCACGAATTTCCAGCTACTGCCCCAGATACTTCCGGCTTGCCATGTAGCAATAAAGTTAAATTCATTCGGATCTAATCGAATCGTAAGTACGATCATTAATGCATTAATTCCTGCGGCAAGTGCTATCCCTGATAAGACCAGACGTGCAGACGATATTCCTTTATGACGTTTGTATGCCATCAGATAAATAATAATCGCCGCTGCAAAGGCTCCGATTAATGCTAGAAAAGGCAATAACATCGGTGAAGTAGATTCACGTTGCGGATTCGTCACTACATATAATACGACCGCTAATCCTGCTCCCGAGTTAATACCAAGAATCCCCGGATCGGCGAGTCCATTGCGAGATACCCCTTGCAGAATAGCTCCTGCTATCGCCAGGCCAATTCCTACTAACAAAGCAATCACAATTCGGGGCAATCGAAATTCAAATAAAATCAAATGTTGCTTCGGTGTTCCGCCTCCAAATAAAGTACTTAATACTTCCAGTGGAGACATTTTACTAAATCCTGTATTCATGCTTAGCAACAAAACGCCAAAAGCGATCAGTGCTAACACAATTAATGTAATGGTTGTGCGTATCGTACGCTTCCGGTGAAACATCGCTTGATTCACAGATTATCCCTCACTTTCTTCCGAATAATATAGAAGAAGTAAGGCACACCGATCACAGCAATAAGTGCACTAACCGGTGTTTCATGAGGAGGATTACTTAATCGTCCTATCGTATCTGCAAATACCATCAACAATGCTCCTAAAATCGCAGACGTAGGAATCACCCATTTATAATCGACGCCTACCATCGCACGCGCCGCATGCGGGATCATTAGACCTAGAAAGCCTACAGCTCCCACTGTCGATACCGAAGCTCCTGCTAACACCATGACAGCCAGTACAGCGCCTAAGCGTACTAATGCTGTACGTTGTCCCAATCCAGAAGCGACATCATCACCCAGACTGAGAATCGTTATCGAACGAGAAAGGAATAAAGAACCAATTAGCGCTAACAGAATCCACGGCCATAATATATCTACCTGCGACCATGTAACCCCTGCGACACCACCGGCATACCAGAACGCTATATCTTGTGAGATTCGAAAATACAATGCAATCCCTTCTGATAATGCGACTAATAAAGCTGCAACTGCTGATCCTGCTAATGCCAGACGTACCGGACTTAGTCCACCTTTGGCAAGTGAACCGATTCCATAGACCAGCCCTACACCAAGCGCCGCTCCTGCAAAAGAGAACAGAATTAATTGATTAAATGACAGCCCTGGAAAAAAAGCAAAACAAAGTGCTAATACAAATCCTGCTCCTGCATTAACCCCGAGTAACCCCGGGTCTGCGATTGGGTTGCGTGTCATTCCTTGCATCAATGCGCCGGATACAGCAAAAGCCGCTCCAACCAGTGCACCTGCAATCGTACGTGGTAAGCGAAGTTCCCAAATGATTTGATGATCACTATTTGAAGGATTAAAAGCCACTAACGCTTGCCAGACTTCTTCAAGCGGAATATCTTTACTTCCTTTTGCAATTGAAAATGCACAACCTAATATCAACAGGACAAGCCCACCGATGATGATCGAAATTGCTGTGTAAGGACGCGACCATATCTGCTCTTTAGGTGAGGTCTGTCTGCCTTTCACAACATTGCTGCGATTCATAAGCAAGCCTCTTTCTACATCAAAATCTATGTTTTCATTTATAGTCGTTGTTATAAAAGCTATAATTGCATATGTTTAAAGATACTGATAATCATTATCATTTGTCAACACTTATCACAAAAAAACGTCTAAATTCCTCTGTTTTTAGAGAATTTAGACGTTTTGAACTTTCCACTATTATTCTTTTTTAGATAAATACTATTCACAAAGTCTAAATGTACTTCATTTTATGCCAAAATATCACCTTAAAATAAGCTCCAATCGAACTCTTTAGATAGACGCTCTAACAAATGCACACCTGCGATACTATTGCCTCTTTTGTTCAATGAAGGCCCTACCAATCCGATGCCATACTGTCCGGGAACCATCGTCAAGATTCCACCTGACACTCCACTTTTAGCAGGCAGACCGACATCAATCGCAAATTCTCCAGAAGCATTGTACATCCCGCATGTAATCATAAATGTTTTGGCTATCTGTACATAACGACGTGGAATCAATTCTTCACCCGAACAAGGATCTACACCGTCAAAAGCAAGTACAAGCGCCATCCGCGCCAGATCTGCACAATTCACTTCAATCGAACAATGACGGAAATACACTTCTAATACATCATCTACCGGATCTTTAATAATCCCATTTTGCTTGAGAAAATAAGCCAGAGAACGATTCAAATGGCCAGATTCTGTCTCTGATTCGTAGACTGCCAAATTGTAGTCGATTTTATCATTGGCTGCGAGCTTGCGGAAAAATTGAAGCACACGCTCTGACTTTTCTTGCGGATTCTCACCTGAAATCAATGAAGATACAGTGATTGCTCCTGCATTAATCAACGGATTAAACGGAATTCCCGGCTCTACCAATTCTAATTTGATCATCGAATCAAAATCATCGCCTGTCGGTTCTTTTCCTACATTAAAAAATACAGCTTCTTCTCCATGATCCATCAGTGCCAGTATTAAAGTAAATACTTTGGATATACTTTGCATGGTAAAAGGAATACCACAATCTCCTGCTGAGATCACTTTTCCTTGTGAATCGGCGATAAAAATACCTAAAGCATCTTGTGAAGATTTGGCAAGCTCTGGAATATAAGAAGCTACCTTTCCCTGACTGGTATGCAGACGGCTAGTCTCTAACCAATCAGGCAATAATGTTTTTAATCGTTCCATCTGTTCTTGACTCATGGATAGTCCTCCTTCAAATACCTACTTATTTCTATATGTTAATGAGTGTATTGTGATCTCATCATTTCAAATTTTATTTTCTTCATCATCTTATACTAATCTTGATCGAAATTATACTGCTGTCTAATCGATGCTTTACGAATAATCTGAATATACGTTAACATAAACATATGTGTGTTTAACGCTTACATATTTGAAGATAGAAGGTGCATCTATGATTGCTTTGCTAAAATATTTAAAGCCTTATCGTACTGCCGCATTACTGGCTCCTTTGTTAATGATGGTCGAAGTGATCATGGACCTAATGCAACCCAAATTAGTCGCTAGTATTGTCGATCAAGGAATTATGAAAGGCGATCTCGGTCATATTCAGCAGACCGGATTACTGATGATTGGACTCGCTTTGATCGGGATGTTAGGCGGGATCGGCTGTACCATCTATGCCAGTATCGCTTCTCAACATTTTGGTGCAGATATTCGGGCAGAGTTGTTCCAGCATATTCAGCGCTTTTCTTTTCACAATCTAGATCGCTTTTCTTCGGGTTCTTTAATTACACGACTGACAAATGATGTTGTGCAATTGCAGAATTTAGTGTTAATGGCTTTGCGTATGTTAGTGCGTTCCCCTCTATTATCTATCGGTAGTCTGATTATGGCATTTACGATTAGTGTTAAATTAGCGATTATTTTGTTGATTGCTATGCCTATTTTGCTGGTGACATTGATATGGATTATGCGGACAGCTTTTCCTATTTTCAGCCGGGTACAAGCAGAGTTAGATCAGGTCAATACAGTGACTCAAGAGAATCTAGCAGGGATTCGGGTGATCAAAGCTTTTGTACGGGCTATTCATGAAAATAAACGATATGATGTCGTCAATCAAGATTATACGAATATTGCGATCAAAGCGAATCGTGTAGTTGCTCTAATCGGGCCAATTATGATGTTAATTATGGATGTCTGTATTGTAGCGGTGCTCTGGTTCGGGGGTGGACTCACCAAAACGGGTGCTTTGCCTGTAGGTGATCTGATTGCTTTTATCAACTATGCGACACAGGTACTCATGTCTCTTATGATGTTGAGTATGACTCTGATGTCTGTGTCTCGCGCTACTGCCTCAGCAGAACGGATCAATGAAGTATTGCATACCGAACCTGATATTAGTGCGCCTGCTCAACCGATCACACCTGATCCACATCAAAAAGGACGACTTGAATTTCAAAATGTTTCTTTTGCTTATGATGCTCATTCTCCTGCGGTATTGGATCAGATTAGCTTTGTCGCTACAGCAGGACAGACGATTGCGATTCTAGGAGCTACCGGTGCAGGCAAGTCCAGTCTGGTTCATCTGATTCCGCGGATGTATGATGTCACCAGTGGAGCTGTATTGGTCAATGATGTAGATGTACAACAATGGGATCTAGATCAACTACGCAGTTCTATCGGAATCGTGTTGCAACAAGCATTATTATTTAGCGGTAGTATCCGTGATAATATTCGTTACGGTAGACCAAATGCATCACAAGAAGAAGTAGAATCGGCTGCTAGAGCGGCGCAAGCTCATGAATTTATAGAAAAACTGCCTGAAGGTTATGATACGTTACTCGGACAACGGGGAGTTAATTTATCAGGAGGTCAAAAACAGCGTCTATCTATCGCACGTGCCTTACTGATTCAGCCTCCACTTCTTATCATGGATGATAGCACCAGCGCTGTCGATCTGCGTACAGAAGCATTGATCCAAAAAGCGCTTGAAGAACGATTATCTGCCAGTACACGCTTGATTATTGCTCAGCGTATCACTTCTGTACTGGATGCTGACCTGATATTGATTATGGAAGATGGTCAAATTATTGATCGTGGCGATCATGCTTACTTGATCAAGCATAGTACAGCCTATCAAGAAATATATCGTTCGCAATTAGGACAGGAGGTTGAAGCTCATGGGTAATCCGATGATGCCCGGTAGAGCCGGGCGATCAAATAGCGCTCCTGTCAAAGCCAAAAATGCCAAAGGAACAGTACGCCGTCTCTGGGATTATTTACGTCAACAACGCAAAGGTCTGTTGCTTGTATTTCTATTGACGTTACTCGGGACAGCATTCAATCTAATTACTCCCTATTTGCTGGGAACAGTCGCTTTTGATCGCTACATTTTAACAGGTAATTATGCAGGCTTAGCTCAGCTCTGTGTATGGTTACTCGCTCTATATGTGGTCGCTAGTCTGACCAGTTGGGTACAAGCGTATATTATGACTGCTGTCTCACAACAGACAGTATTTCAGATTAGACGTGATCTATTCAAACATTTACATGACTTGCCATTGCGCTTTTTCGATACACATAGCAGTGGTGATCTGATGAGTCGCTCTACCAATGATATAGAAAATGTAACGACCACACTCAATCAAAGTGTTGTACAGATTATGACCAGTGCTCTTACTCTGGTCGGTACGCTAACTATTATGTTAGTGCTCAATATTTGGTTAACGCTGGTTACACTGGTGACTGTACCGATTATGTTCTGGCTCACACGATTGATCACCCGTCATACCCGTCGCTATTTTGGCGCGCAACAAAAAGAATTAGGCGGACTTAATGGATATATCGAAGAAACGGTATCCGGTCAAAAGGTTGTCAAAGCCTATGTTCAAGAATCTCGTAGCCTTGCTGAATTTAACGATATTAATCACCGCTTACTGCATGCTAGTATTCGTGCGCAGAGCTGGTCAGGCAATATTGGACCGGTCATGAATCTGGTGAACAATATTAGTTATGCGTTGATTGCTTTGTCGGGTGGATGGTTATTTTTGCA
Organism: Paenibacillus sp. KACC 21273; assembly: GCF_028736095.1. Lineage (NCBI taxonomy): Bacteria > Bacillati > Bacillota > Bacilli > Caryophanales > Paenibacillaceae > Paenibacillus > Paenibacillus sp. KACC 21273. Next base: position 590,532 of record NZ_CP117876.1, on the reverse strand, counting down.
AGGAATGACCAGTGTAGGGGTAATCGTCAGTTTTCTTAGTTATTCTAAGCAATTCAGTCGACCGATCAATGAACTGGCAAATCAATTCAATCTACTGCAATCTGCTATTGCTGGAGCCGAACGTGTATTTGAAGTATTGGACGAACGTCCTGAAAGTACGGATGATGAGAAAACAGCGGTACACCAATTGCCTGCTCAAGTGCATGGTGAAGTGATTTTTGAGCATGTTCAATTTAGCTACAAAGCAGGCTCACCCATTTTGCGAGACGTATCGCTAACCGCTAAGCCCGGGCAGACGATTGCTCTTGTTGGTCCTACTGGAGCAGGTAAAACAACGATTATTAATTTGCTCACTCGTTTCTACGAAATTGATAGCGGTACAATTACGATCGATGGTGAAGATATTCGTCTACTGGATAAAGAAAATTTGCGTAGCCGGATCGGGATTGTGTTGCAAGATGCTTATTTATTTTCCGGTACAGTACGCGATAATATTCGTTATGGACGGTTGGAAGCCACCGATCAAGAGATTGAAGAAGCCGCCAAGCTGGCGAATGCCCATTCCTTTATTCACAAATTACCAGAAGGCTATGATTCGATTCTCTCTGCAGATGGAAGCAATCTGAGTCAAGGGCAACGCCAATTGCTAACGATAGCCCGCGCGATTCTTGCGAATCCATCGGTGCTTATTCTGGATGAAGCAACCAGTAGTGTGGATACACGTACAGAAATGCATATTCAGACAGCGATGAAGCAATTGATGCAAGGACGTACTAGCTTTGTTATTGCTCACAGGCTGAGTACGATTCGTGAAGCTGATCAGATTCTGGTCATCCAGAGTGGTGAAGTGGTAGAGCGTGGAACTCATGATGAGTTACTTCAAGCAGGTGGATTCTATCATGATCTGTATCAAAGTCAATTCAATCGAGTGGTGTAGTGGAGTTAAGTAGATCACTTTCACTTCAATAAGCGTATATGGTTTTTAGATTGTCGCATTTATAGATCACAGTAACTAATCGAATAACATTCTACTGTAAAATACAATAAAGAATAACCCTCTAGTGTGTGAATACTCTAGAGGGTTATTCTTTGTTTTTTATGATTTTAGGCTGTTTGTTTTGTAGCTTTCTATTTTCAGTTAGCGATTGGTATCTACTAATTCACCAGGATTCTCTGTATTCCGAGTGATATTGATAATAATCAAAAAGTTAGATTTTTGTTTGGATTTTGATACTTTTACGACTTGATGCACTTCTACATAATCATGTTCATACTGCTTCTGACTACGTACAATCTCTTGAAGAGTATTTGCTAAAGAAGTCTGCTCGCAATTAGCAACAGTAAGATCGATATATGTTTGGAATTTTTGAATCGTCATTGTGTTATCCATTTCTTATTGAGTGATTGATCTGTAGATTATACATCTTAGTCCGTTACGGTTGATTTCACTTTGCTTTCTTTACGTCCACCGAATTTGAATACAAGTATTCCGCCAATAATAACTAGAACCCCGATCAATTTAGCCGGTGTAAAAGGAATCTTTTCTAATCCTAACCAGCCCAGCGAATCCCACAATAGTGCGGTTCCAAGCTGTGCTGTGAGTACGATCGAGATCGCATATGTAGGGCCTAATCGTCTCATTCCTTGCACCAGACAGAACACAACACCGACACCGATCATGCCGCTGAACCAGTACCATAATTGTACATGTTGAAGAGTAAATGTATTTTTCCCTTCAAAAATCAGACTTGCTAGTAACGAAGCCACAAATCCCATAAATAGGACTAACATCGTTGTTGTCCATGAACCTGTTCGTTCATTGACTTTATTATTAAATACAGTCTGCATACTTACCAATGCTCCTGCTATCGCCGCCAAAACAATACCAAATAATATCATGTCACTGCTCCTACCTGTTTAATCTATAATTACTCATAAATATTATGCCCTGCTAATGATTCTAACCCTGCTCGATTCTGAATGATTAGATACTCTGACGTGCGCTTGACCAATCCATCATGAGCTAATTTCTGAATGACACGATTGAGATGCCGATAACTGGTACCGATCAGATTTGCTACATCGACCAGACTGGAAATACGCAATTCTTCATAACCATCTGCTGGATCTTCATCACAAGCTACAGACAGCATATAACTGGCTAACCGAATTTCTACCGGATACATGAGATTAAAGCGAGAATAGTTAGAACTGCTATAAAATTTACGTGTCATCATTTGTAGCAAAAATTGCAGCAAGGGTACATGGTCACTCCCATATTGAACTAACCATTTACGATGAATACGCAGAAAGTGTACCGAAGATACTGCTTCAACAGTATTGATCACTTTATCGTTGCCATTGATATATTCGACATCACCTATAAATTCAAGCGGGGTTTTGAAGCATAGAATTAATGTTCTGCCTTCTTGTGAAGTCGTATAAATTTTGATCTTCCCATGAACCAATATATCCAGATGCTCAATATCATCACCTTGTGTGCACAAAATATCTCCTTGTTCCAAGCGGAATACCGATAGATACGGAAATAAAACTTGAGGAAAATGGGCTCCCAAATCGTGCAACTTCCAGTAATACTCAACCTGCGCTTGATCTTGATTATCGTTCATCGTATTTGCTCACCTTTTTGATCAGAATTTCAAAATAATCACGCCTGCAATCATCATCGCTAACCCTATAAATTGAGGCATCTTCATCTTCTGCTTCACGACACCGAACCAACCGTTAATATCAATAATAAAAGTTAGACACAACTGAGCAATCAATAGCGCCGAAATCGTTAACGTTACCCCGATCTGCTGTATAGCGGTGACTTCGGTAAAAATAATAATCGCAGCAAATGCACCACCTGCTAAATAAAGAGGTTTAACCTTTTTATAATCGCCAAGCTTTCCATCACGTACAAATAACCAGATCAAGGCAGCAATAATAAAGCCTGTTAACTGCGTAATCGTAGCGGCTTGCCATGTTCCAATATCTTGACTGATACGTGTATTCGCTACCCCTTGTAACGTGATACAAGCTCCGCCTAATAAAGCAAATAAAATTCCTTTCATCGTTGCTAATTCTCCTTATGATTTAGACATTTCTTTGTACTCTTATTAAAAACGATCTTTCCCTTAGAGATAAAGGACATATGTCCCAAACCTCATCATAAAAAATCCCCTTTACGATCAAAGGGGATAAAATAGGACTATTAACGTTTGCCACCACGACGGGCATTATCTGACGGACGACCAGAAGAACGACCACCACTACTAGGCTTGCCTGTAGAAGGACGGTTGTTGCGTCCACCATTACTGCTACTATTTTTGCCATACGTGCGTTCTGCACGACCGCTACCTGTACCTTCGCTACGACGTCCACCAGCGTTGCTGTTACTTCCAGCTCCACCGTATTCGCGTGTACGATCTGAATCGCCTGAGGAAATTGTACGACCTTTGGAAGCATCTCTGCGGAAAGAAGGAGCATCGTCTGTGCGACGTGTTGATCTTGGAGCAGAACCACTACCTGAACGTGCTTGATCTTTACGACCATAACTACGTTCCGGGCGTTCACTACGAGCACTTGACTCTTTTGCTTCTGGACGAGCAGTCGTACGTACAGAAGGTGTAGATTCTCTGCGTTCTCCACGTTTACCTGTACCACCTTTACTTGCAAAACGATCACGTTCTGAAGTAGAAGAAGAACGACCACGACCGCCTGAGCGTCCACCTGAAGATTCTTCGCGATAAGCACCACGACGTGCATCTCCACGTTTACCATCTTTTTTGCGATCTTGATCACGAGATTTATGATTAGCACGTCTGCCTGCTTTGGCTTCTACATTAGACAACAATTCACCAGAATCATCTGACTCTATCGATGTGCGAGCAATTTGACGCTCTAATTTCTGTGAAGTGCCTTGTTCGATTGCTTGTAATTCATCACGATCATGTGGAGTCACAAATGTGATCGCTTTTCCTGTTTCACCTGCACGACCGGTACGTCCGATACGATGAATATAATATTCAGCATCTTGTGGGATATCATAGTTGAATACATGTGTTATTCCTTCTACATCAATACCACGAGCCGCTACATCAGTCGCAACCAGTAATTGCAATTTCGCTTCACGGAACGCGCGCATGACTTGCTCACGTTTGTTTTGAGACAAATCGCCATGAAGTTCATCCGAAGAATAACCCAGTTCTTTAAGCTGTTGATTCAGTTCAGCCGCCCGTTTTTTGGTACGACAGAAGATCACCGCTAGATATGGTTTTTCTTTTTCCAAATATTCACGTAATGCAGGTAGCTTACCACGAGGAGTACACTCTACCACTAATTGACGGATCAATTTCAACGGTACGCTTTCAGCAGGGCCGACACGAATATCTTTTGGTGTACGCATATATTGCGCAGATAGACGACGAATACCATCAGGAATTGTTGCTGAAAATAACATCGTTTGACGTGCTGGAGAAGTAGCATTAATCATTTTTTCAACATCAGGCAAAAATCCCATGTGTAGCATTTGATCCGCTTCATCCAGTACCAGTGTACGAATCTTCGTTAGATCCAGTGTCCCTCTACCCATATGGTCAATCAGACGACCCGGTGTACCTACAACAAGGTGACATCCACCTTCAAGCTTGCGTAATTGACGTTCTACATCTTGTCCACCATAAGCAGCAAGAATACGTACACCTTCATAAGCAGCGGCTAATTTGTTTGCTTCCGTTGCAATCTGTAGAGCCAACTCACGTGTTGGTGCTATAATCAGCGCTTGAGGTGCTCCAACGGCGTTCAAGTTTAACTTTTCAAAAATTGGCAGTAAAAACGCTAACGTTTTACCTGTACCTGTTTTGGCTTGAACGATTGCGTCTCCGCCTTTAAGTAATCCCGGAATCGACATCTGCTGTACTTCGGTAGGCTGTGTGATTCCACTGGAAGCCATAAGCTCTACGACATTCGGCGAGATGCCGAACTCATTAAAATTTTTCAACTCTATTCACCCATTCTTGTGATCTTTATTCAGCAGCATTTCAAAAAATGCTCTCGTAAAAAGAAGCACCGGTAGATACCGATGCTTACATCTATAACGTCATTTAAAAGTCCGTAGTATGCCATTTTGGATAAACTGCTCTAGCGTCAATATACCGCTTATTTCTAGTTACGTCAATGTCCTGAAGACAATGCAGTTGTTCCTAATTTTTCAAGTAGGAGACGACTTTCTTCATTTAAGCCACGAATATGCACTTCTTTATTCACAGCTTTATACTTTTCTTTGACTTTGGTAATCCCGATAACAGCCGAATGATCCCAAATATGCGAACGAGTAAAGTCGATCACAATCTGTTCTGGATCATCATTTGGCACAAATTGATCTACAAAATAACTCATCGTCCCAAAAAACATCGGTCCACTCACTTCATAGACTTTTACCTGTGCTGGTTGTGCTGTGCCCTGTTCTATAGAAGAAGTTGTATTCTGTTCTACTTTGTTCAATAGATTAGGGTTAGAGATGATATTGCCTGATTCCATCGTTGCAGTGATATGAATACGAGACATTTTCCAACCAAATAGCAATGCACTCATGACTACACCTACGCCGACACCGATAGAAAGGTTATCTGTAGCCACGACAATAGCGACTACCGTCACCATAATAATCGCTTCTGACAAAGGAATCTTATGAATCGTCACTAATGAACGCCAGCTAAAGGTACCAATAGATACCATAACCATAACACCAACCAGAGCACCCATCGGTACTTCACGTACAATATTACCGAGTACTAACAATAAGAATAATAAAAATACCCCTGCGGTTAATGTAGACAATCGTCCACGTCCACCGGATTTGATATTAATTACCGATTGTCCGATCATCGCACAACCTGCCATACCGCCAAAAAATCCGTTAACGATATTAGCAATTCCTTGTCCGCGAGCTTCTCGATTTTTATCGCTTTTGCTATCTGTCATTTCATCTAATATCGTTGCAGTTAACAGCGATTCCAGTAGACCGACAAAAGCAAGCGAAATTGAATACGGTAAAATAATCAGCAACATCTCCAAAGATACATCGATCATCGGTAAATGAAAAACAGGCGGTTGATTCGATAATTGCCCCATATCGCCTACGGTGCGTACATCCAAATGAAGGAAATACGTTAATAACGACATCACAATAATCGCCACCAGTGGTGCAGGTACTGCTTTCGTAAAGCGTGGCAAAATATAGACAATCGCCAGCGTTCCTATCACCATCGCATACATAATCCAGTTCGCCCCAACAAACTGTGGCAATTGCGCCATAAAAATAACAATCGCCAGTGCATTAACAAATCCAGTCATGACTGATTGGGGGATAAAGGTAATAAATCGCCCGATCTTAAACCAGCCGAGTAATACCTGAAAAATACCTGCTAAGATCGTGGCTGCGAATAAATATTCAACACCATGATCGCGTACAAGATCAACTACCAGTACTGCCATTGCGCCTGTAGCCGCCGAGATCATTCCGCTGCGTCCACCTGCAATAGAGATAACGATTGCGATACAGATTGAAGCATATAATCCAACCATTGGATCAACACCAGCAATAATCGAGAATCCGATCGCTTCGGGAATAAGAGCCAAGGCTACAGTAATACCGGCAAGAAGGTCTCCCCGAACATTACTAAACCATTGTTGTTGTAGATTCATGATCATCCTCTTTCCTTGTGTGGAACATAACGAATCTGCCCGGACGTTAAAAACTTTCCGAACGAATATCGCAGACAGTATTCATTATGATATTAAATTCAAAATAAGTAGATTGCTTTCCTCTCGCGGGAAAACAGGAGCCGTAGGTACAGATAGATTTTTATTATACAAAATTTTTTCTATAAAACCTACTTCTTTTTTTGCTGAATTTAAAATATATTGATAAAGGTTCATCTGTAGCTGGATAGATTAATGGGTAACAGAAGATTGGAAATCACTTCGACTTCCTTTATTCGCATGATAAAATAATACGTCTCCATCTTTTAACTGAAATTCAAATCCCCATGGATCTACAACGTGCTTTTGAAATCCTTCCAATTGCCATTGATTCATCAGTGGAGCATTGATATATTGCAAATGTGGCTTCTCCAAATCATTATTCTGAATCGTTTCTATATTAAAGTTAACAACAATATAACCATCTTTCAGAAAAACGGATGAATGCTCGTCTAATCCTTTAGCGCTACTATAAGCTGGATTCGACTGGATATTAGCATCTGTGGAAGGGTCTGTTGTTGTCTGTTTTCGATTTGTATTCGTTGAGCCTGTAAATTGTTCTAAAGCTGTACCTTGTTTGACGACTAGAACATCCGCAGGTAGGCTATATTCTCCGTACCATTTCTGCACCGCTGCTAATGAACGCATCGTGTCATTTCCTTCTGGCAAATTAGTCTGCGGACCGATCAGAGTACGTAGTGGTTGAGTCAACAATAGTTGAGTAAATGTGCCTACATTAACTTTGCGCGCACGACTAGCCTGTTGGAACATCTGAACAGCTTCTTCGGCATTGTTGGGTGATATTATGTTATTTTCTACGGGTGAAGCGGATGAAGATATCGTAGAAAATCCGTTGAAAGAAGAAGCTTCATTAGTATTTTCCATTTTTTGCGCTAAAGATTGTAGTTGCTCTGCTGTAATTTCCCAGGAGATGCCCGTCAGATTTTGCCATAATGAAGTAGTTGCACGTTCTAAAATAATTTTCCAGATAGCAGAATCGGGTGCATTTGCAGAGATAGCTGTAGATTCATTTGCCCCACTAGTATTGCTCTGCATCGGCTTATTCTGTTGGGAAGAATGAGTTTGTTGTAGCAACAGATCATACATATACAGTGCTGTATTTTTTAATTCATCGTCAGGTACATTTCGCAAAGGATCGTTCAAAATAGTATAGCGCTGTACTTTATCTTGCGGTGAACCGATCTTTATTAGATTCTCAGTAGCTGTCGAATAATACAAATCAACTGGAAAAGGGGTTCCACCTTCACGCGGAACATAACTAAAGGTCGGTGTAATACGTATACTGTCTTGTGCTCCAAACATATTACCTTTAGTTTTGAGATCGAATTTGAAATGATAACCTGTTTTCACTGCTAGATTACGATAAAATGGATGGCTACCCTGACGAACAGGAAGTACATAAGGCGTATTATTTCCGCGAGGTGCGCCATCTATTCCATTGGCTCCTACCCAATACGAAGCTTGATCAGGTACATCGATATTTTCCCACGGACGGAACACAATCTGCCAGTTATAATCGGCAATATCTGTAATATGAAAATCATACACTCTTCCAATCACATCGACAGGTACACTTTCAACAGCTACATGATTGTCCAAAGTCACATTCGCATTATGTTGTACTGTAAAAGAAGTTGGTGCATTTTCAGAAATCGTACGAAATAGAATCTGGTATTTTCCTTCATCTACCCATACCGGCAAAAAGAAAAAGGTATCGAGTTGTTTCACTGGTACATCAACCCATGTATTTTTCGGAATAAATGTCGTCTGCTCCTTGTTATACACATCGAAAGGAAATTGTACTTGCTTGGTACGGACATACTTCGCATAATCTCGATGACCATAACCAGGATAAGTAATATGCTGTCCTGTTGTTGGAATCCGTACAGAAAAAGGACGATCTAAGATCAAAGCTGAACTGTATAGGTCAGGTGTTGTTTTCTGATTATGCTTCTGGTCGTCCGAGACAAGAGAGTAATTTACAACAGGTGTATGTACGGTTACGGTATTGATGCCTGTAATCGGAAAATTCTGATCTCCACTACCTTGCACATGTTGCTCTAACATCTTGTAATAGATTGTTCCTGTTGTTATTGTATTGGCTTTGTTAATAAGCTTAGGGCTAATAAGCTGAGAACCTACATATAACACTTTTTCGCTAGAATCTTTGAATGAGCGAATTTGACGGGGTACTGGGATTTCTTTGGGTGTAGGAGCTGTTTTTAGAATCCATTCTCCATTCATCACTTCCGTATCTTTTCCTTCAAAAGAAAACTGAATAGTATCATTTTTGACTTCTGTATCATCTGTGTTGCCTTCTGCAATATTTTTTAATTTGGATTCATCATTCGGTGTTCTTGGACGACCTTGTTTACCACCATCTAATGTTGGTGGAGAATATTTCACCGGAATATCATCATCAGGCTTAACATGGTCTTCTACTTTATCGCTGTGTTCTAGTTCTACATTAGGTGGAGTATAACCAGTCGTAGGTATAGATACTTTCCCACCGGGTAGAGCATAGTTAGACATTGTAGCCTGATCTAGACCGAGTACTTCAAGTACTTTGATCTTCCAGTAATCATAGTCTCTTGTATACGAAAAATTGTAAGTCTTCGTATCTGTATCTGATTTAGAAACCCAACGTTCATTATCTCCACTTCCACGCTTTTCTTTCCACTTGAGCTTATAAACTACTTTGACTTTGCATTTGTATTCTACTTGTCCATCCATATTATCAAAGGTATGCTGGAACAAATAATTATATCCCCATGCATTGGCATATAAATGCTCAGAAGTGGGTATTGCGCGAGTCGCATCAAAGTGACGATTATTAGTATTGTCATCTGCTAGGATATGACCTTGTGCTTGTGGATCTAATAGTGATTTATTTGTTGTGGTTTTCACAGAGGGTGGCAAGATTGTATATTCGCAAAGACTGTCTTCTTTGGGAGGCTCAGTTGGAACGGTACACTCTTCTGCATCAGGATCAAGCTCACATGGATCTGAGATTACATCATAGTACTGATAAGCAATATACTTTTCAAAAGAGCCAGAGTATTTAAATTTGGGTGGATCCCCTGTTATCATCTCTCCTGTAGGATCTTCGCCAGTCGTACTCTTTTTATATCCAACATATTTGTATTTTGGATTCTCTGGATGTGTAAAAACATACTCTGTACCTGGCTTCATCTCTTCGATACGAGGAGGAAAAACATCGTTAAGAGATTTACCATCTTTGGTTTTGTAGTATACGTTTAATTCTGAGTCTAGTTCGATTGTAAATAAAACGGGAGCGTAGATCCGATAACCTTTAACTCCTTCATTACAGCGATCCCCACAATCCTCGGTAATATTTTTAGTTTTCCCAGAATTAGTATTCAACTTCATTTTAATTTTAAATGGAATGGAGGCAGTATCCGTACCTATTCCCGAAGTGGTAAATGATAATGTGTTTTCTTTACCACCATTAGATACAATGTATTCATAACTTTTCCAAGAATCAGTACGTGAAGCATCAAAATAAATTAAGTTATCCGCAGTAGGTTCAAATTGTTCCGCTGTTATGCTTTTTATTTTACGATTAGGAAACTTGAAAATATAGTCTTGTGTGGCTTCTCCAAAATCCCCTACTTGAGGTTGCTTACCTAAATCCCAAGTATTACCAAACCACATATCAAAGTACATCATGCCTACAAAATAACGATAGTTTGCATCTGTTGCATTAGCTTCTTCATTTTTATAAAAGCTAACCGGTGTAACAGCACTATTTGATTCAGCAGCAAAAGAATTATGATTTGCTGGGAATACTAAAGTGGGTATTAAAAATATAATTACTAAAACTACACAAATAAAAGCCCGATATTTAAATAAAAAGGAAGCCATATTAGTTTCTCCAAGGATTAGTTATAAGAACCAAATTAGTATTAGAAGCATCAAGTAAGTTAATATATTTAATATCTTTTATAGACAAAGGTTTTTTATCAATGATTCCATCTAAGTCGACATCAGCTCTTGAATAAATTTCGTAAAAGTTGTATTCGGTACCATCCGCATTTTTTTTGGTCATATCTTCTCTTGGCATACGATATCGACCATCTCCTTTTGCTGTAAGGAAAAGAATATTGTTAGTACTTCCAGTCGAACGAACCTTTAAATATTCAACATCTCCTCTAGTATAGAGCTCCATGCTGTAAATAGAGACATCATCAATAGTTACGGCTGGCAAATGATTAAACTTGACATTAACTACCACAGTATAAGGAGTTTTTCCATGGCTTTTCATAAAATAAAAATTGTTTTTCATCGAAGCGAAATAAGTTCTATAAGGTTCAATCGATTGTTTTTTCAAATTTAACTCATCAATCGTTGGAACTTCCTTGTTTCCAATCCACACCCACTTGCCAATTTGATCCCAATTCACTGTCTGTCCTAATCCTTCACTAACAAGACGTAACGGTACAAACGTGCGACTTTGTTTCAAAATAATCTTACTATCATACGTCTTACTTTCACCATCGACTACTGCTGTAGCTGATCCGACTGTCATAGAGACAGTATGCTTGTCAGTTTTTAAAGTAACAATCTGCTTTCCTCCAGCCTTACTCCATCCCACTTTAGCGCCCAATTTTTCAGATACAAATCGAATAGGCACCATTACCGCATTGCTATCATCTTGAAAAGGTTTGGCATCAGGAAATGCCATTTTGCGTGCGTCTAACAATACTTCGATTTGTGGTTTATTGGTCGCTGCATCCACTTGAGGTACATTTACACCTATTCCTGTAAATAATATCGTTGCCGCAAGTACAGTCATTATTTTCTTTTTCATTTTCTTTCCCCCTGAATAAAATATAGGCACTATAGACTAATATGTATCTTAAGAACTACAAAATTCATTATAAAAGATAATTCACTTTCTTCCAAGACCTAATCTTTATAGCTGAATTTGGAAAATAAAACACCTTCATATACAGCTACATGTAAAATATACAAACAAAAAACGGACTACTCCCTTGAAAAAGGAATAGCCCGTATGCTTTACGAACAAATAGGTATTAAGTTATATCTGTATAAGTATATCGACTCAGAAAGAATACCACATCATTTGAAATCTGTAAATCTCCAAATATAACGTTTTTTCTAAAATCGACCTGATTTGAAAATAGCATAAAATAGCCAAATAACCATCAATGTAGCAATCACAAAACCAATCTCAACTACAGGGAATCCCCATAGAATCGGTGTCTGATCTCGTAATGATGAACCGACAATAAGACCGACCATAATAATGCTAAAAGCCAGCAATACTATACTAAAAGCCAATCGGTTACTAATCTGATCCATTTTTTGCATCATATCTTTAACTTCAGGCACGCTGACTTCTATTCTCATTTTACCGGTGCGAATCATACGAGATAATTCGGACGCTTGTCTCGGCAGATCGGTTAGCATTTCAACAGCATGCAATGCTCCATCTGTGATGCGTTGACGAACTTTATTAGGCGCATATTTATCTCGTAACAACTTACGTCCAAAAGGCTCTGCCATACTCAAAATACTCAGCGATGGATCTAACCGTTCAATCACACCTTCAAGTGTGATCAATGATTTGCCCAATAACGTCAAGTCCGGCGGTATCCCGATCCGGTAACGACGCACCACATCAAACATTTCATTCAATGCACTGCCTAGATTAATACGGGAAAAAGGAACATCATAATACTGCTCTCGCATACGCTCAAAATCGCTACGCAGTGCAGACATATTCACATCTTCCGGTACAAAACCTAATCTCATGACCGCACGGATCATACTGTCTGTGTTTTTACGTAACAACGCAATAATAAGTGCTGTCAGATGACTTTTCATTTCACTACTCAGTCGCCCCATCAGTCCAAAATCAAGAAAAGCAATGCGTCCATCACGCAAAGCCAGTAGATTACCTGGATGCGGATCGGCATGGAAAAAACCATCGATAAAAATCTGCTGCAACATCGAATCGACCAGATGTTGCGCCACATTTCCCAAGTCTAGTCCTTGCTCTATAATCTCTTCTCGTTTACCTAAAGCAATCCCGTCGATATACTCCATAGTCAACACGCGAGCAGACGTATAATTCCAGTACGTTACAGGGATATGGATATTCCGATCACGTTCAAATTGACTTGCAATCCGCTCCATATTACGTCCTTCGACACTGTAATCCAGTTCTTCACGCATCGACTTGGCAAATTCTTCAACGATTTCTTCCAGTTGATATTGAGAAGCCCATTCCATATGCTTTTTGATCAACCCTGTTAGATCACGCAAAATTTCCAGATCACGATTAACGATACGTGACACGCCAGGACGTTGCACTTTGATCGCTACTTTTTCTCCAGAATGTAAAGTGCCCAGATGTACCTGTCCGATCGATGCTGCTGCTACAGGCACATCTTCAAACGACTCGAACACTTCTTCAATCGGTAAACCTAGCTCTAATTCTATAATTTTGCGCGCTTCAGTTGCAGGAAATGGAGGGACTTGTTCTTGTAACTTCGTTAATTCTTTAATAATATTTTCAGGCAAAAGATCAGAACGTGTACTAGCAAGCTGACCTAACTTTACAAAAGTAGGGCCTAATTCTTCGAGTACCAAACGGATACGTTCTCCTAGCGTGCGAATACCGTGTACTTCACGACGTGCCAGTCGAAGCGGAATCGCTAGCATCTGGTGTAATCCGAGTTCCTCGACCATATAACCAAAGCCATGACGCATGAGCGCCATGGCTATTTCTCTATACCTTCCGGCATGCCGGATATGAAGAGCCATCTTATTCCGGTTGTTGCGGTGATTCCAGTTCGGCAAGACGCTTCTCGAGAACCGTGATCCGCTCATTCAATTGTTCTGTTGTTTCTTTAGTTGGCACTTCCAGTTCAGTTAGCACTTTCTGAACTTGTCCACGAATCCATGTTTTCACTTGGTTCTGTTCTTCTTCGCCACGATCCATAAGTTTGTTTACCAATGCACGCGATTCAGAAGGAGCCAATTCTCCACGTTTTACCAAATCTTCTACCGTTTTTTCTACTTTTTCTTTGCTGACAATCGTAAGTCCAAGACCTAGCGAAACTGCTCGTTTAAATAAATCGCTCATTTTCATTCCTCCTGTTGTATACTTCCATTCATCCACAATAAGTATTCTTTACCTAACAGAAGCCCTGCACATTGCCATAGTCCGGTCACTTCTTCATGACCGACTCATGGCAACATGCCCATGTCTTTGTCGATCTGTTATTAGTATAACGTCTAAAAGCAGATATGCCTAATTTCTGTATATCCAATATGATTGATATGGCTAGATAGCATGCTCTATGGATCTGTACGAATATCTTCTAATTTTCAGCATCCAGACCAGCGCCCCACAACATGCTTTGTACTACAATTTTGCGATATTCAGGATAATCAAAAGAAGCCGCATGATGACCTGGCATCAAATACACAATTCGACCTAATCCATACTCAGAACACCATGCCGCCGGCCATGTAGTTCCATCTAGATTATACTCCATCAGTATGGTACGTTCTGCCGCTGATAGCAAAGAAAATTCGTATGGCTCTTCATCCATTGAAAATGAAGAAATACCTTTCATAATCGGATGGCTTGGAGAAGATACACACATATTTAATTGCTGATAATCAGTATGCCCACGGTAGACCGCTCCCATTAATAACTTCATTTCATGTCGCTGTTCTTGCATCGATACGCCTGCATGAATGATTAGTAACCCGCCACCATTCACAACATATGAGATAATGCCTGCGGTATGTTCAACACTGAACTTTTTGTCAAACGTATCTGTATACGAAATACATAGATCGTACGCTTCCAAACGTTCAGCAGTGAACATATCGTAGTCATCAGTTACATGTAATTCCCAGCCTTCAGGCATCAGCTTACGAATCTCTTTTTCAATTGGTTCTAGAGGATGATATGGTGCTTCCTGATGATAATCTCCAATTAAAATAGCTTGCTTGATGTAAGTTTTGCGATCAGGTTGTACTTTCATAAGACAAGTAATCTCCTTTACATAGAGTGTTGACAGAAATTCCGCTTCCTATGTATGATTACCCTTTTCTTGCAAAAATCCGACAAACAAATATATTTAATTACATTTGATAGGTATTTAAGTATGAGAAAAGAGAAACGCTAAATAGACGCAGAGGTTCATATATTTAATATTAACGCGGACTATCATACAACGAAATGTTACTTAGAGCGAATGCATCCGACTTGGGATCATAGCCCACTTTCTTTTTCGTATCATACAAAGAAAGACGCTTAAACCGATTATCTGATATTCCATGAAGAATAGTAAAAGGCTCAAGATCGGTAGCAATAATCGACTTATAAAATAGATCACACATATCTGCTGGACTGAGATATGCGCTCATATCACGTGCTTCAAGTGTCGGCCCTTCTGCCTTAAAATCATCATACGCACCAATACGAATCGCTATACTCTGTAGTCCTTCGGTATATGCAAAATACGAAGCTAACGATTCACCAAAGCACTTGCTCACACCATACAAATTACGTGGTCTTGTCGGCATATCAGGATAAATTTGAGCATCGATTGGATACCCTTCTATCGTCTGTGCACTGCTTGCTAAAATCACTCGCTGTACACCTTGATCTTGGGCAGCACGAAAAATATTAAACGTTCCTTTGATATTATTATCTAACAACGATTCATAAAATCCTGCATCTGGCAAAGGATCTCCTGCTAGATGAATGACTGTATCGATGCCTTCACAGGCTTGCTGACAAGCTTCCGGGTCAGTGATATTGAGGGTCATAATCTCATGCTTGGTCTGCTGATAACTCTGTAATCGATCGGTATGCAGATCCGTAAGCCGTAGTTGGAACTTATCTTGTAAATATGCGGTCAGTTCGCTTCCAATTTTACCAGCGGCTCCAGTGATAAGGATATTCATAGGTCAGCTCCGATCTTGTATCTATTGGTAGGATAGATGATAGCTATCTATTCTTTTATGGATAATCTTCAATCTTTAAATTCTTCTGGACCTGCATCCATTTTGAATGTGCCATCTTCGTACAACCAGGGGCTTGCTTCTACACCTCTACCTGAATACTGTTCGACATGACTGATACGAGTAGCATTTACATCGGTAAAATCAATATGAGCAATCGCTACCCAATATGCATAATTATTCTTTTCATGAAGTGGAGAAGTAATCACTTGTCCTTGATGGTTGTCGACCACTGCACGTACTTTCATTGATTTAAAGCTACCTGTTCCATTGCTTACTGCACTATATGCGGCAAATAGTACATATTTTAAAGCATCTGGTCGATGAATTTGAATCGTTTCTTTACCATGTGTTAACGCATCTCCATCCAGCGTAATATAAGGTGTTTCATGAATAGAGCCTAGATTGCGATAATAGACTTTACCTACTTGATTGGCTTGCGTAACATAAAAGCAGTATAGATCTAAATCTTTTTTCGTTTCCCATTCAAGTGTAGCTGTAATTGTCGGAGATTTTTGGATATTGATACTTTCTTTCTTTTTCAGTTCAATCTTCATTAATGATACCGGAGCAACAGTTACAGGTGGAGTTGGTGGAGTTACTTCTACAGCAGGAGCCAGTGGAGCAACATCATCGTCTACAGATAGCCCAAAATTCTGTACTAATGCAGATAATCCGCCGTTAAATCCGCTACTAATCGCATTAAATTTCCATTCTTCATTATGTAAATATATTTCGCCCACCACAATCGCTGTTTCACTACTTAACCCTTCACCAAAAGAGAACGTAATCAGTTCTTCATTGGTCAACGGATCATAAATACGACAATTCACTTGCTGTACGTCTTGAAAAGAATGATTATGATTGCCTTCTTCATGAATCGTTAATGTGATGGCAATCTTGGAAATATCAGATGGAATCTTACTAGGAGTGATCTGAATGATTTCCCGATCTTGAGGGCTTTGATCAGAATGAGTAACCGCTTGTTGTCGACTACTTTGCTGATTATAAAAGATCATATCTTCGTCTTGCGTACAAATTCCAGCATTATTGAGTAAAAAAGCAGAAGCATTAATATCCAAATTCGCTGTAGCCGTTTCCCAGTTCAATCCGATCGCAATCTGCGATAACGCACGACCTTTAGTAATATCAACTTTTTGTCCTTTAGTGATTTGCATGCTGTTTCCTCCTAGTTGTAGAAATGATTGGTATACCATCATTTAAACCATAAGTAGACTAAAGACCTCAAAATAGCTATATAGATCATAGCACAATGAGGTCTTACAAATCATTTAAAAAGACTGTTCGTCACAACTATTCTAAATACTCTGACGGTAGATAGACAATCTCTGATGATGCTTCAATTACCAATTGTTGTTGGTCTGCTTGATACTGTACACCATGTTCTTTGACATAATACCAGTGTTTGATCTGAGGAGCATCTTCAGGTAATTCAAAGCGAAATAGATTCAGTTCATTTTGCAAAGTAAGAATATGTTGTACGATCTCTTCAGGTGCGCCGACCAAAGTCATTCGGAATCCACCTGCGGGTAAATCGATTAATTCATAGGTAAATGAATGTTTATTGTTATTTAATAATTCAAGGCCTGTCACTGCATGCTTAACCATAACGGTTTCTTTCATCAGCACTATTCCTCCTAAGGCAAGTCGATCAGCAAGAAAAAGACCGGTTCTTCTGCTGTCATCTGCAAATGAGTTTCTTGTTCTATTCGTACAGCATCACGCTTGGAGAGCAGATGCTCTTGGTTCATCGTCAGACTGCCTTGAATTACAAATACATACGTACGGCGATCTGGATGCTGAACAAATTTGATCTCTTGTCCTTTTTCGAGGCGACTAAGATAGATAGTCATATCTTGATGAATCGTCGCTTGATTCTCGCCACCCTGACGACTCACAATCGGCAACAATTGACCATTTAAGGAAGCTGGATTATACGATGAACTCATATAAGAAGGCTTCAACCCGCGCGCTTCTGGTTCAAACCATAACTGCAATAGATTACAATGGGTCTCGTCAGAAGCATTATGCTCTGTATGCACAACCCCTGTACCCGCAGACATCCGCTGTACACCGCCAAAAGAACTGACCGCTACATTTCCCAGATTGTCTTCGTGACGAAGTTGACCTTCCAGTATAATCGAGACAATTTCCATATCGCTATGGGGATGAGCACCGAATCCACGTGAAGGAGCAATCACATCATCATTAAAGACACGAAGAGGTCCAAAGCTCACATTATTCGGATCTTGATATTCACTAAATGAAAAGCTATGACTGCCTTGTAGCCAACCTCGATCAAAGCTAAACCGCTCTGCTGATGGATATACTGTAAACATATTTTTTCCTCCCTGGGTAGTCGATCTGCTGTACTTTGATAATGTATTTACTGAATTATTGTAACAAACTTACTAATATAATGTAAAATATAAAATAATAAAAACCGTTGTCTCAATATATATGGGACAACGGTTGATGTGTTGAAACTTTTCTTTATTACTTTTTATACTTTAAAACGAGACACCAATTGTTGTAACTGTTCTGCAAGACGAGTCAAATCGGTAGCTGCACTGGATACTTCTTGCATTGAAGCGAGTTGTTCTTCAGCTGCTGCTGAAATCGTCTCAGTATTGCTTGCCGCTTGTTCAGAAATGCTAGCGATATCTTCAATCGCTTCTACTACTGCATCTGCATCATTATTTAAATGATCTGTCGTTCCGGTTACATCGTTCATTTTGCGAGAGACTGCTTTGATAGCGCGGTTAATTCTAGAGAATGAACGTCCAGATGTATCAACAGCTAGAATACCTCCGTTTACATTCTCTTTCGCCTGATCCATAACTTCTAGCGATTGAGCTACGATGCCTTGCATGCCTGTAATAAGGTTACCGATACGCTCTGCCGATTCACCCGATTCAGATGCAAGCTTACGCACTTCATCAGCAACGACAGCAAATCCTTTACCATGTTCGCCTGCTCTTGCCGCTTCAATTGAAGCATTTAACGCTAGCAAATTAGTCTGTTTGGCAATATTACGGATCAAATCAACAATCCCACCAATTTCACTAGATTGCGTATTTAGACTTGCAATAATTTCGCTTAACCGATCAACAGTTAATTGAATTTCAAAAATCTGTTGAGTTACATTAATAACCGATTCATTTCCTTTGGCAGAAGCGGTGGCTGCATCGCTCATACTTTGGCTTACTTCAGCTACGTGACCGGAAATCTCAGACACACGTTCTGACATACGATGGATTGCATCTGCGCCTACTGCGACTCCTGTTACCTGACGTTCACTGCCTGTAGAAACTTCTTGAATCGCCATGGTTACATGTTCAACAGAACGACTGGTTTCTTCTGCTCCAGCTGCTAGTTCTTCCGAAGCGGAAGATACATTGTCTGTCGTATCTCTTACTTTCTCAATCATCTCACGCAGACTGCTCACCATTATCGCAAAGTCACGCGCTAGATCACCGATCTCATTATTTTTACGCTGATCAATCTGGATCGTGAGATCGCCCTCACTGATTTGTTGAGTCGTTTTGCGTAGACTCAGTAAAGGTTTCATAATCATATTGATACAAAAAGCTACAATGATCGCTGCTATCACAATAGCGATAATAATAATCACTAAAGCTTGATTACGAATCGGTTGAACAGCTTCAGCAATTTCGCTTGTATACATCGTACCTGCGATTTTCCAGCCTGTTTCTTTGTTGGTGAGAAAGACCATCTTTTTCGGCTCGCCTTTGAATGTATAATCAATCGTACCATTGTCTTTGGAATACATTGTATCCAGATATTCCCCTGCTGCTACCTCACCTGTCACACCATTACGTGTCACAATATATTTCTTTTCTGTATCTAAAATAACGACATAGCCTTCGCTACCTACATTAATATCTGCTAATTTAGAAATACTTTCTAGATTTAATGAAATACCTAATACCCCCGAATTATCTGGTAAAGTATGCGCCAGAATCACTACAGGAAGTTTGCTTGAGTTGATAACAACAGGTGTCATAATCGTTTGACCGGGAGAAGCTTGAGCTAATTTATACCAATCGCGTTCACGCGGATCATAGCCATTCTCATTTTCTTTAGGTACGCCGCGAATCATCGTTCCATCCGGTGTACCGACAAATGTATCGATAGCTTCAGGATGTTCACCAAGATATTGTGCTAATTTGGGAACGATTTCTGGACTCAATCGGCCATCGATCATCGAACTGTTAAATACACTTGATAAATATTCAGCATCATGCATTTTGGTCGCAATGGCATTGCTGATAAATAGATTAGCTGTTTGTACACTTTGGGTTGCACTGGCAATCAAATGATCTTGTACTTCTTCTTTTGCTTTATCGTACATACTTACACCAATCACTAAACTTGGCCCTAGCAAAATCAAAGCAAATGCTACAATTAATTGATTACGTATAGACCATCGAAAAGAAGATGATGTAGTTGTTTTTTTGCTTGGTTTAGGCAATTTCATCCTTTTTTTCATAAACCCCACTCTTTCTATAAATGAATACAGATGATTTTGATGTCTGTTGCTCATCATCTACAATTTGCTAGTACTGTATATATCGCCTAAACCATGTTAGTTTTGTAGATGTAACACAAAAAACCGACAATATCTCAAAGATATTTTGTCGGTTTTTGTTTGTTTCGTATTCATTTCATACAAATATATTGTGTATTACTTAGTTTTCAGCAAGTCGACTATTGTATTTATTTTTGAAAAGCAGACTATCCAAAGATAATAGAGCACTACCTGTCAATGCCAATTGAAGCGAAGTGAATAAAAGCAAATAATCGAACTCTGTACCCATCATAAATGGCTGACCTGCTTTGGCAGTCAATAACACTCCAATCATAATCACTGTCAAAGCCGCACCTGCAATACGAGTAAGTAGACCCAGAATCAACAATAATCCTCCCAAAATTTCTATAATAGCTACGACCGGAGCCAAAAACCCGGGTAATCCGATACTTTGGAAAAATCCTGTTGTGCCACCAATACCACCTTGAAATTTGGAAAACCCATGCAATAAAAAGATAACCCCTGTTAATACGCGAACAATAAACAATCCTAATTCCACATTACGTTTAAGCAACATGATTACTCCTCCTTTTTTTGTTCATCTCATGTAATCTTCACTACATACTGTAGTGTATAGTTATAAAAATAGTCGCTTATACAATAATCATATAAGTGACCATAATAACAAAATGCTAAGTGCTGTTAGCACAACTAATGAAAATAGCACAGGCCATACCGGCAACTGCAGAGATTTCTCTTGATCCGGTTCAATAATGCGATGGATACGATAATTGAGTGACGTTTCGGCAAAAGAAGAATAGATCATTCGAAAAGGTTGAGGGGAACGAGAATGCTGACGATGAATTAGTTTCAGTAGAGCACCGCCCAAGCCAACAGGAGTTCCTAAGCGATGGACTGCATAACTATCTGCTAAAATTTCGCGCGATATTTTATAATGCAACGTGATATTTTTCAAAATCGGTAAAAACCACAACGCAAGTGCAAACTGCCCTAACAAAAATGTAGTTAACGGATCACGTTGCTGATAATGGAACATCTCATGATGTACAACAGCTTCTTGTTCTTGTTTATCCAACATCCGCAGTAGTCCATCTGATAAAATAATTCGGCGGCGAAAAATACCCATAGTTAAGGCGACAGGTTGCGAACAACGAATAATCATAAATAATTCTTTGTTCTCACTATACATAGCATTATATTGCGCCGATTGCTGCACATCTTGTAACGAGCGAAAATAACGATAAGCCCGATAAGACCCTGCCCACTGATCTAATCCATAACCGATATACAGTACAAATGTACACAGAACTAGACCTCTTAGTAAATGGGCTACCGAAAACCATCCTTGAGCTTCCATCCAACGGTTACAGATGCGTAGCAGATCAAACGGAATATTCCAACCGAATATCGTATGCAACGCATAAATAAACATAAGCCCTATCGTAAATAACGAGAGACCGAAACTTATACGAAACAGTGTTCTTGAACGACGTTCCCAGTGAGTTACGTTTCTTTTTTCCATTGTTTGATTTTATCCTCCAAGGCGCGAATAAGTTGAGGATCTACTTCCTCCAGCACATCTACCATATGATTTACGGCGAGTGACCCGAATTCTTCCATCAATTCATGCGTCAATTCCCTGGACTGATTGTTCAAAAATTGCTCCCGACTTTCTGTAGGAGTGTAATGAAAACTACGACTTTCGCCTGTTTTCGTTAATGCTCCTTTTTCAACCAATCGATTCATCACGGTCATAATCGTATTGAAGCTAAGTGACTTGGTTGTTTGGAGCGAAGAAAGGACTTCTTTGATCGTCATCGGGTGATCCATATCCCACAGAATATTCATCACTTGAGCTTCCAGCGGACCAAAAAAGCGATCCATCCCTGTTGCGCCTACTTTAAAGTTTTGTATTTTCATATGCTTATGCCACCTCACACTACATATAGTAGTGTATATCCAAAGCACTCGTCAAATTTCTCCCTTTAAAGTAGAAATGATTCTTTTTTCTTCAATTACGATATATGAGGATACATTATACAAATAATACCAGAATAATATCATTTTGCGAAGCTATTTTTTTGAAAAAAGAGCAACTTATTGATATCGTTATTTTCAGCTTATTGTCTAAATATGCCTGAGTGTTACAGTCATGTTATAATTTAGATGAAACAACAAGCTGGATGTGTATCAATCACTATAGTTTATTGGCAACTTATCTTATTCAAAAACAGGAGGAATCATGGATGAAAAAAGTATACAGTCTATTGCTATGTGGCATATTGTTTATCGCTGTCCTGAGTGCATGTAGTAGCGCATCAGCACCTGCTAATCCTTCCAATGAAACCGATCAACAAACGAATACGACGACAGATAACACAAATGAAGCAACACCTACAACCCCTGCTACAACAGATACCGAATCATCGAATACTTCGACAGAGTCTTCTGCGGCTACAGACTCTTCCACTGGAACGACCGAACCAGCAACAGAAAATAGCGAATCATCAACAACCAGTACAGGTTCGATCGAAGAAAAAGGCCCGATTGCTGCGGATAGCGTAGAAAAACGTCCTACGTATTTACCAACCGATTTTCCCATTCCCGATGATGCGGTGATCTCTACCTCTCATCAAGAAGAAAACGATGGTAAAAAATCAGTATTGCTCATGTTCACAACCAAAGGAAGTATGGAAACATTGTCTCAAACCTACAAACAATATTTTGATGCCAAATCCTTAACTAATGCAGGTTCCACTATTGATGAAAAAAATCTTATTATTCAAGGAACCGATCCCAAAACCAAGCAAGTCTGGTCTCTAATCGGCAGCCCTCAAGCCGGTAAAGATGTTGTTCAATTAACACTTACGTGGTCAGAGAAGTAAATAGAACAGTATTTTTAAAAATTTTAAATTAGTTATAAAATAAAAAACAGGCAATCTCCTTTTTAAAAGGAAAGTTGCCTGTTTTAGTTTCATTAATTTTTCCATTCCTAGAATGAACAGCCTCTTGTAATGATCAATCTCTCTAAAAACGTTGAAAAATCTATTGTAAACCGAAGTATAGGTTCATCATAATAGTGCTCATGATTATGCCACATTGCGATTTAAGTATATCTAGATTTTGAGCAACATATGATGTCATAAGATTCTCCTTTGTACCATTAAGTTGAAGTAATTTTCATTAACATTATCTTGGATGATATGATTATTTTTTGAATATTGTATATTATTGTAATAGGTTTTATGATAAATCTATTAGCATGGAGTACCACTTTTGTTCAAATTTAATTTTGAAGGAGTTGGCGTATGAATAGTGAAAAATTAAAATTCTCTCAATTTGCTAACAATGTCATTCTAACTTTTAGAACCAATCCGTATAAGACTTTTTTTGATATTGTATTTTTATCTTCTTTTTTATTTTTATTTCCAAATCTGATTTCTAATCTATTCGGAGGTTTAGTTCATCCGTTAACAGCAATAGGACAGTTCTTTTTTGCCGTTAGTTTGACCTTACTTTTTAGTTCAGCTTTAGGAAAGGTTCTAGCTACTATTTGTGCAAAAACGACATTGAAAATCAGTTATTTTTATTTTGGATATACTGCTATCTTCATCATGTGTTTATTTTTAAAGTAAATGCTAATCTACAAAGAAATAAACACACCAAAAAGCCTGAATATTGTCTATTCAGGCTTTTTTATATGATCTTATTCATGGGTATATATTCATTCCTATCGTTCTCTTTTTCGGTTAACTACCTATCTTTATTGAGTTTTAACGACTTGTACAGTCACTTCTACGGTATCTTTAGAAGCTGTAGGAGCACCTGTTAATGACCATTGTTGGGTTGTCGCAGGATCGGTTCCTTTTACACTCAATTGTTGTTCATTTAAGGTCTGAATCGCTTGATCCATATTGATAATGCGGAAATATTCATTATACGTTTTGGCTAGCGTCTCCATACTGCTTTTGGTGTGAAATACAAGCACCATATTTTGTTGTCCATCAATATACGTTTGTTGGGAAGTATCGATAACAGCATCATCGGGAATAGGGAAATCGGCAGGTAAAATGTCTGTGGTTGGTCGCTTGGTTAAAATATCAGGAGTAACAACAGTATAAGATCCGTTTTCAGTGGCCGCAAATGCAGGTGCAACGAACGAACTGGACGTTCCGACTACAAAGACTAACAACACACCTATCATGCCAACGCTCCATGATTTTCTCATGACTCACATCTCCTTCAACCTTTTGGAATAGTAAGCACCTATCTGTTGATCTTCCTGCACGCTATTCATCTAAACAGACCACTTCTACCTTTATCACCCCTTTTTTAGAGTATACAAAGGAGCGCACAACTAAAAAGTGTGTAGCGCTCCTTTGCGTCATAACAGCGGTCAATAGTGACCTTATTGTACTAAGCTATTTTTATCTGAGATCGATTAAGGTCTCTATCAACAGCTTATATATAAAAGCGTTCTGCTTTACTCTAACTAACGATACCCCTTTAATATAAAGCGGAACGCTGAATATCTCAAGTCAATCCTGTGTACATCTGTTGCAAGAGATTGTTATGATCTCATTTGCCCCATAAATTCACTAATATCGATCCCTAATCCTTGCGCTAGACGCATACCATATTCACGGTCAGCACGGATAAAGTTACAGATCGCAAGCAATTGAGTATCTTTTTTAACCTCTTTTAAATCATTAACCAAATTTTGCAATAAATTCTCTTTTTCTTGAGCATTATATGAACGATATTGTTCTCCTGCTTGAGCAAAATCATCGGTTTTGGCAATTTTTTGACGGGTCACATATCCTTGTTCCAATTCCACTTCAGAATCCCGATAATGCGGATCTTCTGTAGGGCCATCTGTATAGCTGTTTGGCTCGTAATTGTACGTTGATGTATCTTGCTTGGTATTCATCTGTCCATCTCGTTGTTGATTACGAACAGGCGCATACGGACAGTTGATCGGAATTTGCAAATAATTCGTTCCTAGACGGTGACGTTGTGTATCTGGGTAAGAGAACAGACGTCCTTGAAGCAATTTATCTTCAGAAGGTTCAATACCAGGCACTAGAGCACTTGGTGAAAACGCAGATTGCTCTACTTCTGCAAAAAAGTTATCTGGATTGCGGTTGAGTGTCATTGTGCCCACCGTATGGAAAGGAAATTGATCTTCCGGCCATACTTTAGTTGGATCTAATGGATCAAACGCATAATTGTCTATATGTTCGGGTTGGATAAATTGGACTTTCAATGTCCATTCCGGGAATTCACCTTTTTCGATATGCTCGAATAGATCACGTGTCGCATGATTGAAGTCTTTACCTTGTTGCTTTTCAGCATCATCAGCAGAGAATGTACGCACGCCTTGCACACTTTCCCACTTGTATTTGATATAAGTAACTTTACCTTCAGCATTAATCCATTTGAACGCATGAACACTGAATCCATCCATTTCACGATAATTTGCCGGTGTGCCATGATCTGAAAATAACCAGGTCATCATATGCGTGGATTCTGGAGTGAGTGTCATAAAGTCCCAATAACGTGCAGGTGTCTGTAAATTGGTCTGCGGATCAGGTTTGAGTGAATGTACCATATCCGGGAATTTGATCGCATCACGGATAAAAAATACAGGCAAATGGTTACCTACGATATCGTAGTTGCCTTCATTTGTATAAAATTTAACAGCAAAACCGCGCGGATCGCGTGCTGTCTCTGGTGAACCTACACCATGAATAACTGTCGAAAAGCGGACAAAAACAGGTGTTTCTGCGCCTACTTCTTGTAAAAAGTTAGCTTTGGTGTATTCTTTCATACTTTGATCGACCCGAAATACTCCATGAGCGCCTGCTCCACGAGCATGAACCACACGTTCTGGAATACGTTCACGGTCAAAGTGAGCGATTTTTTCTAGCAAATGATAATCTTCTAATAAAGTAGGTCCTCTACGACCTGCAGTACGGGAATTCTGATTGTCCCCTACAGGTGCGCCCTGGTTGGTCGTTAGACGGTAGTCGTTGTTTGTCATCGTTAGAAATCATCCTCTCATCATAAATGGTCATCAATCTAATGTATAAATAAATTTATAATTAGACTCATTCCAAAGATTAGATTCATTCTAACATCTTCACTTACCGTCATTCATGAGTTACCTGTGAGCCTTCGATGAAGAAATGATGAAGAGGTGCTTAATCTGCCAATCGGTAACCTACACCACGCACGGTCTCTACATATTGCGGTGCAGAAGCATTATCGCCGATTTTTTTGCGTAGACTTTTCACATGAACATCGACTACATTACTTCCACCGAAAAATTGAGTGCCCCAAATCTCGCTCATCAAATCTTCACGAGACAGTACTCCGCCTTCGCCTTCGATCAACATTAATAAGAGGTCATACTCTGTTTTGGTCAATTCAATTCGTTGTTGCGCACGATGAACAGTCATTTTTTTACGATCGATCCATAGGTCTTTGAAAACAGTACGATGTTCAGTATCTCCTGTTGCAGGTGCCGCAGGACGATTACTTCCAGCACGAATCACACGTTCCACATGATACAATCCTTCTTGTGGACGTGCAGGCCAGACTAATAATTCTTCTTCTGCCCATTCATTAAGACCAGTAGACAACATATCTTCACGTACCAAGAACAAAGTTGGTAAATGAGAATTTTTCTCATTAAACTGCAACTTAGCAGATTCGATATCTTGACTACCTGATGAAGAGATCAGATCAAAGATAAATAAATCGGCGCTGATCGCTCCTGCACCATTACTTTCCCAACGATGAAATACCATTACATCAAAACAGCTATCCGATAATGTACGAGTTAGTTCATGAACACGACTCGGTGCTGGACTGATAATGACGACACGTCTTGTAATCGGACAAGAATGAGCAATCAGATCGGCTGTATTACGCATATTTCGTTCAGCTACAGACCAGTTCATTAATTTGTCTGTTGCACCTAAATGATAATCATTATCAATTATTTTCGTGATTTGTTTCGACATTCCGTGCACACTCCTCTAAATACGACATGAGCATGGTGTACATCATATCCCGTTTCTTCGGCTACGGCTGCATACCATTCTACAGGTGCGTCTGTCATCACTTCATCTACAGCTCCACAGTTTTCACACACAATGTGTTGGTGATCATCCATTTTGCCGTCATAGCGACTTGCCGCTTCACCTAACTTCAATTCGCGAATCAAGTCTTTATCTGATAAATATCGTAAAGAGTTATATACGGTTCCATACGCAAAATTATGACCACGCTCTACTAACCGATTCATAACATCAGCAGCAGTCGGGTGATCCGCAGCTTCGCAGACGATTTCGTATACAGCTTTGCGCTGTGTCGTCAAGTTGATTGTTTTCATTTGGATCATTCCCTTAATTTGATTTTAGAATAAGTATAAATCCATTTAAAATTATGGTCAATAGTTTTGCGGACAATTCTGAGAATGATTATCATAAATTGGGCGGATTTGTGGTTAAATGCGAATTTAGGTGGTTTCTAGATACGGAACGCTGCGGCAATTGTTATTCTTGTCGTCGCTGGTAGAACGGAATCCCTTGATTGACCGCTTTGCGGTAGGGATTACGTTCTAAAGGCGAACGCTTCGCTCTTTCAGAATAATAATTGCCTCCGCTGGCGTGGGATATCAATTTACATTTTAAATGATCAGAGATAAACCCTCAAATCTTGGGTGGGAGGGGGCAGGGTAAAACATAGTGTTAGTTGGATTCTTACCTCTTACCTCTTACCTCTTACCTCTTACCTCTTACCTCTTACCTCTTACCTCTTACCTCTTACCTCTTACCTAATATTATCGGTAGAAATAGGGAATTATTTTGATAGTGAGATATTTGAAATTAGGATATTACAGCTTATGTATATAGTTAAACTAAAAAGCCTTCCATAACGCTGGAAGGCTGAGGTGATAAGGGATTATTTTGATTTTAGACTGTTAATACTTTTTCGATAGCTTCGATCACGTCGGATGTGAGTTGAATGCCGGATGCGCTTGCGTTTTGTTTGACTTGTTCAGGACGGCTGGCTCCGACTAGGGCGCTGGATACATTTTTTTGACGAAGAATCCATGCTAATGCTAGATGTGTTAACGGAATACCTGCTTCATCAGCGATTTTTTGTAATTGTCCGATTTGAGAAAGTTTTTCATCACTGAAGCGATCGTCGTCCCATTTCAGCTTCGCAGCGCGACTATCAGCCGGGATATCGGTTTTGGATGTGTATTTACCTGTTAATAATCCTTGAGCAAGTGGTGAATAGACGACTTGTCCGATACCGTATTTTTCACCAAGTGGAATCACTTCTTCTTCAATATAGCGGTTGAACATATTGTAGACCGGTTGATTAACGACAATCCGATCCAGCAAGTAACGATCAGCTACACCAACAGCAGCTTGCATCTGAGCAGCTGTCCATTGACTAACGCCTACATATAATACTTTGCCTTGACGCACCAGATCATCGAGTGCACGTAATGTTTCTTCGATTGGTGTCTCTGGTGAAAAGCGGTGGCAATAATAAAGATCAATATAATCATGTCCAAGACGCTTCAGACTAGCATGACATTGTTCAGTGATATGTTTGCGAGATAGCCCTTTATCGTTCGGCCCGTCTCCCATATCGCCAAATACTTTAGTCGCCAGCACATACGATTCGCGGGGATAGTCTTTCAGTGTAGCACCGACTACTTTTTCCGCTTCTCCACGTTCATAGACATTAGCTGTATCAAAAAAGTTGATTCCCAAATCATAAGCTTCGCGAATCGATTGAACCGCATTTTCCTTTTCCACATATCCTCCGTAAGTTAGCCAACTGCCCAGACTAATTTCACTTACTTTCAGCCCACTACCACCTAATCTGCGATAATTCATTGTCATTATAGATACGCCTCCTTGGATATGTAGCTATTTAATAACGCTTACAAATGCTTCCTTTTTTATTTTACCTCTCTACAAAGATTAAGCAAGCATCTTGAGGTTTATATAGTAACATAGACCCAAAGAAGAACTTTCACTACACTTCTATTGATGCATCCAACTCACTACTTTGTACGTATGAGTAAATAGGGAATATACCACATTTCTACATAATGACTATTTAAGATTTTGGAGGAGGATTTTTTTATGCTACAAAGACGTTTTTTTCGTATAGGTGCAGGGATTGCGCTTATACTCCTGATTGTCTACTTAGGGACATTGGTTGATTTTATTTTCACACCGATCGCTTCCTTAATTAGCCTCACGATTGTTCCACTTTTAATTACAGCTTTTCTCTACTATCCGCTACGTCCTGTTGTGAATTATATGGAAAAGAAGAAGTTGAAACGTTCTTATTCTATTTTACTGATGTACTTGATTGTCATTATTATTCTGGCGATTTTCTCTATTATCGGTTGGCCTACATTACGTGATCAGGTGACAAGCTTTATCGAAAATGCACCTAGATTTACACAAAGTATTATTACGCAGATTCAGCTATTACAACAGAACCCAACCATTCAACAATATATTCCTGCTGAAAACAATCAAGAAATGATTGCCAAATTAACTGAGTATTTAAACACAATCTTTGATTGGTTATCGGTTCATATTTCAAGCATGTTCTCCTTTATCTCGAACTTTGTATTGGTTGTTGCTACTGTGCCTATCATGTTGTACTACTTGTTAAAAGATGACAAACGTTTATCTCCTCAATTGCTCAAACTTTTCCCTGCTGGACACAAAGAAGATGGAAAAGCGATGCTAGATGAGATGGATGATTCATTAAGTAGCTTTATTGCAGGTCGAGTATTGGTTAACTTAGCACTATGCGTACTTCTTTATATTGGATTCTTGATTATCGATTTACCTTATTCGTTATTGCTTGTCTTTTTAGCTTTCTTCCTCAACTTTATTCCTTATATCGGAGCTATTTTATCAGCTGTTCCGGTAGCGATTGTAGGCTTGATTGAATCACCTGCAATGGGAATCTGGGCGATCGTGATCGTAATTATTGCACAAATGATCCAAAACAACTTGCTAGAACCTATTATTTTCGGAAAACAATTGGATATTCATCCATTTACAATCGTCGTCCTGCTACTGGTCGGTGGCGATATGGGCGGTATTCTCGGCATGTTACTTGTGATTCCATTGTATATGGTAGTGAAGATCGGAATTGTGCATATCTACGGTATGTATTTGAAAGATAAAATGAATCATAATTTTGATGATCATCAGAACAAACCCAACAATCCGAATAACGATTCTATTTTCAAATTATAATAAAAGAATACAACTCAAAAACGAGCTCCCAATTCGAGGGATGCTCGTTTTTTTGTATTTCTACTATAATAAAGAGATTATTTTATGCATTAAAAGCAGTAGTTACCGTTTCTTCAACTTGACGCAATACATTTTCAAGTTGAGCTTCATCTGCGTAAGGAGCACCACCAAAGATCAAATGCCCTACACTTTCAATACCTACAAATCCGAAAATACCCGTGGTAGATGTGATTTTTAGACCATCTGTCATACCGACTTGATCGTAAATCTCGTTAGTCTGACCATGCGTATTAATAATTAATCCTTTTTTACCTGTAAGCAATTGAGCAACACCTGTTTCTTCATATCCATAAGCAAATCCGTAAGCAAACACGCGATCTACATATCCTTTCAAAATAGCAGGCAGACCTGTCCACCAAATTGGATAAACAAACGTTATCACTTCAGCCGCTGTAATGTATTCTTGCTCGGCTTTGATATCTGCTGGTGTATTGCCAGCTTTCATTGCTTCTGTATCTGCTTCTGTAAGCACAGGTTGAAAATTCAAGGCATAGAGGTCACGAACAACAACTTCATGTCCTTGAGATTCTAAAGTCTGTACCATTCTTTTCAAAATAGCTTGATTGGTTCCTTCTTGATGCGGATGAGCAAATACGATTAGATGTTTCATGAATAACATTCTCCTCATTTAGATAGATATCTATATATTTTCATAAAAAAAGGCTCTCACTCACTCAAAGCCCGGAATACACACGTTCTAACAAATACTCAAATTGTTCTTGTTCTTGTTCATTCAGATGACCATAGACTTTTTGATTCACAGCTTCAGACACTTGATTAAAGATCGGCTCTAACTCCCAACCTTTATCGGTCAAATGAATCATTGTGATCCGCTGATCGACTTCGTCTTTGCTCCGCTTAACATAACCAAGCTTCTCTAATTTGTTAACTAATACTGTAACCGTTGGTTGGGTACGATGTACTTTTTGTGCTAACGTATTAACAGATAATCCACATTTTTCACTATACAAAAAGCAAAGAATGTCTCCATGAGAAGGAACAACTTCTGTCACATTGTTCTTTTCTAACTCTGTGATAATCAATTTATTAACGTCATCACGTATCTTCGAGATAATGGAACACGCGTTGTAATTTAGCATATTTTTATAATACATAGATATCTATATATATACAAGTATTATATTTTTCTATTTTGGTAAAATGAATTATTATGAAGAAGGAGTGTAATATCCGTCAGACTGGGTAATAATACAGTAAATACTAAATTGCTAAGATGAGGGGTCGACTACAAATGGATAACGAATCTACAAAATCAATTATTACAGGTGCAATCGCTGGAGCATTAATTGGTGCAGGAGCAGCACTTTTGTTCTCTACTCCACAAGGTGACAAAATCCGTACTCGTGTAGCAGAATTGACTGATCTTGTTGTTGAGAACGCTCCAATGTTGAACGAACGTGGACATGTTCTTGCTGAAAAAGGTCAAGAAGTTGTAGGTATGGTAAAAGAATCTCTTGATGGTGTGAAAGATTTGAAAGACGAAGCACAATCCGCTACTAAAGAAGTTAAAGGTGAAATTCAAGGATTTAAAGACTCACATAATAATTAATTGTACTTTATACATTTCTTCAAAAGTAAAAGCTTTGCTGATGTTCTGGCAAAGCTTTTACTTTTTTTAGTTTACTATTTTGATCAAGAAAAAATATCTACAAGTTGTTCAATAAAGGACGTAGCATATATTCCATCACGATCCAGATGAGGATCAAATACAGTAATTTCAAGCCCAACGACTTGAGGATGAGATACCAATGGTCGCAATAGCTGAATAAGTTCTACATAATCTAACCCGTCCGTTTGTCTGCTATCTACCGCAGGCATAATCAGATCATTTAACACATCTACATCGAAATGAATAAAAAATCCTTCTAATTGTTGCTGTTCCACCATATCTAGAAATTGCTT
The DNA here is from genome assembly GCF_028736095.1 of Paenibacillus sp. KACC 21273. Taxonomy (NCBI): domain Bacteria; kingdom Bacillati; phylum Bacillota; class Bacilli; order Caryophanales; family Paenibacillaceae; genus Paenibacillus; species Paenibacillus sp. KACC 21273. Next base: position 557,817 of record NZ_CP117876.1, on the reverse strand, counting down.
CACGATATGTTCTATACCTGTCTTACGTAATGTAGGTAGATCCATATAACGAATAGCAGAATCCAATATAGGTTGAACATAAGAAGCATCCAGTTCTCGATTACCTACACAAAATACATGCTCCTCAAGAACATAAGGTTTAAGATCATTTAGATTTGTTATGCGATCATCTCCTAGCCCCGTTACAATAGCTAAATCAAGACCTGCGACTGCACCACCTGTATGAGAAGATGAAGTAGGTAAATAATCGGTATGCCCATCCAAAAAGAACAGTCCATAAGTACCTTTCTGCTTTAATGCCATCATATTGCCAACCAAAATACTGCAATCTCCACCGATCATTAATTTAAAGGTCTTTTCTTCCAGTGCTGTTGTTAATAGTTCTGCTTGTTGTAACGCATAATGAGCAACAGCTTCTATATTAAGTATGCCTGATACTTCATCTTTCTTTATCTCATAAGGCGGAGCTAGTAACGTGTATCTATTTTGTATCGGTAGTTGATCGTACAACCCATATTTTTTGAAATGTTCTGGCAATACATAAACACCTGGTTGTTCATCTTCTTCTTTCTTAGTTAGACCCAAATTCGTAGGAAATTCAAAAACATCTATCGGATAAATAGGCATATGTTCTGCTCCTTCTGCTCATCATGAGTATAGATTGAATATCATCAATCATTTATAAATGATTTATACGTCGACTTCTCTATTTTAACAAACAAAACCCCTTCTAATATACAGAAGGGGAGTGAATGATATATGTTAAGTATTAGCCGACATTAACGAAAATAATGCCCTTGTTCTAAATCCTCAAGTAAAGAAGGATGTACAGGTTGCCAGCCCAACTGTTGTTTAGTGGATTGACTGGAGCGCGGAATATCTAAAGCTGCCAATGCTCCTAGAAAACCAAAATGATCTTGTGCTTGATCCTGTGGGATGCTAACAACAGGTACATTCAGATGCTTACCGATTACGGTAGCAATATCACGAAATACAATACCTTCGTCTGCGACCCCATCTAATCTTGAACCTGGTTTTGCTTTTTCTAAAGCAAGACAATATAAATGAGCAGCATCTAAACGATGAACAGCAGGCCAGCGATTCATCCCTTCTTCTATATACGCTGCTACACCTTTTTCTTTAGCGATTGCAATTAATTTAGGGATAAAGCCAGTGTCTCCTTCTCCATGTACAGACGGACAAAGTTCTATAATCGATGTACGCACTCCGCGCTGAGCTAACGATAATGCGACTTGCTCTGAAGCGACTCCGTTAAAATGAGCTGTCGTTATAAAAGGCTTATCCGAACCTTCCAGTACCGCTCCTATACTCTCCATCACCTGCAAATCAGTCGCAAGCGACCCTTCAAAATCCGCAAAATCATGTTTGAATGCTAAATGAATAACACCGTCTGCTTGAGCAACACCTTGCTGAAGACTGGTAACGTTATCTATATCACCTCGATAAGCTTCTGCTCCTAGCTTTTGCAACCATTCAGCACTGCGATCTGAGCGAGCCAACCCTACTACGGTGTGACCGGAATCTATAAGTTCACGAACGACAGCAGAACCGATATAACCTGTTGCTCCTGTTACAAATACACGCATAATAAAAGCCCACCTTATCATAGAATTAAATACATTTCTTTTTTTACATCAGCTTATTACCAGGCTACTGTACCGTTCTCATCTGAAAATGTACCTGTTGGGCCATCCGAACCAAGCATAGCAAGACGAACTGCTTCCCGAGCCCCTTCTTCTACACTACGTGTACCCGCAAAATTATTCAGAGCTGTCGAGGTAAATCCAGGACAAGCAATATTGACTTTGATCGGAGTGGATTCTAACGCAAATGCAAACGCAAGTGTAATCGCATGAAGTGCAGATTTAGAAGAAGAATATGTTCCGAACATCGCACGATGAGGATTATCAGGATCAGAATTCCATGTTAATGATCCGCCAGAGCTTCCTATATTCACGATACGCCCTGCCGGAGATTGGTGTAGCAGTGGTAACATCGCTTGCGTAAGAGCAATCACACCGAATACATTCGTTTCAAAAACGACACGTATATCTTCCATAGGAGCTACAGTTAACAGACCGGATTGCACACTTTCTGGAAAATTCCCATCGGATCTGCCTGCATGTGAGATACCTGCATTATTGATCAGTACATCCAGACGACCATATTCTTGCTCAATATGTTCTGCTGCGGCTGTAATAGAATGTTGATCCGTTACATCCAGTTGTAAAGCATGAGCGCCTTCACCTATATCATTTACAGCTAGCTTGCCGTTTTCCAAATGTCGTGATCCTACAAGTACAGTAAATCCTTTGGCGACAAGATCTTTTGCAATCTGTAGACCTATGCCCTTATTCGCTCCACTAACCAAAGCAACCTGTTTGTTATCCATAATGATCTCCTTTGGAATAATAAATGTATTTTTTCAGGTTGACGCGTCAACCTAGATACAATCTAACACGTTGAAGTTGACGTGTCAACCATGCTATTATATGTTTATGGATAATCATGAGATCAATCAAGAAGAAATGAAAATATGGCATATGTGGAAAGGTACATTCCACACGATTTTTGGTCGTATTGTCAAAGAAATGTCGGATCATACGGGATTATCAGAAAGCGATTTTGGCATATTGGATCGGTTGATTCTTTTTGGAGAAGGAAAACTTCGTCAGCAGGAGTTAGCAGACTATATGAATTGGGATAAAAGCCGACTTTCTCATCATCTCAAACGTATGGAAAAGCGTGGATTGGTGATGCGTACTCCTTTAGATACCGATCGCGGCGTTCAGGTAGGGATTACATCGGAAGGTCAATCAGCTTTAGATAATGCTCGCCCTATTATTTCTCAAGCGATGCGCAAACATTTTTTTGCACAATTGACTGAACAAGATATCGAATTAATTACCCGATTAGCAGAAAGAACCAAATAACACTTGATGTAGTTCCAAAAAGTGTAGATCAAAAAAAGAGCAAGCCAAAGCACATTCAACCAGCCGCTTTTGCTTGCTCTTTTGATGTTATGATTGATTTCGATGAGCGCTAAATAGAGCACACAGAAAGGACTATATGATGAGTATTAATCCCAATATTGCTGAACTGGCTTCTTTGTTAGCCGAGCCTTCACGAGCTACTATTTTGACCAGTCTAATGGATGGACGTTTTCATACTGCTAGTGAACTGGCATTGATGACAGGCATTACACCGCAGACTGCTAGTTTTCATTTATCCAAATTAATCGAAGGTCAACTCATCACGTTTGAGAAGCATGGTCGACATCGTTATTATCAGTTAGCTAATACAGATATCGCTTCTATGTTAGAGTCATTTCTAACGATCTCTGCTCCGCCCAAAGTACAGTCGTTACGACAATCGACTCAAGTTCAATTATTGCGTGAAGCACGTACATGTTATGATCATTTAGCTGGCAAATTAGGTGTAGATCTAACCGATTCAATGCTAGCTAACCAGTACATCACTACAGGCGATACTGAATTTGTAATCACTGCTAAAGGGGAGACCTTTTTTACTCATTTCGGGATCGACTTACCTGTCCTCAAGCGTAAACGCCGTTCTTTTTCCCATGCTTGTCTGGATTGGAGTGAACGTCGACATCATTTAGGTGGCGCATTAGGGCAAGGGCTGATGAATCATTTGTTTGATATCGGCTGGATTGTACGAGTCCCTTCGATTCGAGCGGTTAAAGTGACTGAACTCGGAACAACCGGTCTGCACACTGTATTCGATCTTTGATCATATAGCTGTACGTTTATCCTTTCCAGATGTTTATTTTTGATCTTCATGTATAGGAAATATTCACAACGTACCGTAATATGTCTGGATCGATTCTTAGGTGCTGATAGATTTCTTTTTAGACTGAAATTGACGATTGACCAGATAAATTCCTACTATAATACATAATCCTCCTACAATACTGGAAAGGTATAACGTTTCTCCAAGCAGTAACCAACCTGACAATACTCCGAAAAAAGGCGCTAAAAATAAAAATGAGCTCGTTTTCCCCGGATCACCATGTTGCAACACATAGTACCAGACAGCAAATTGAATAATAGAAGAAAAAATACTTAACCATAGCAAAATCAATATCGATTCATGGTTCCAGATAAAAAATGGCTGTTCTAAAGTCAGACTAAGTAATAATAAAATGATCCCTCCGCATAACATCTGATACGCAGACAATACCCATGTATCAAATAGCACACCCCATTTTTTCACTAACAAAGTAGCTGTCGCCCAGAATATCGCTGAACATAATCCCCATACGATACCTATTTTCCATTCTACCTGTGCGCCTACGGTGATAGAGACACCGATCACTCCCAATAACACACCAACCCACTGATACCATTTATAGCGTATCCCTGAAAAAATCGTCCCTAACACTACAACCAGTAATGGATTGGTAAATGTCAAAATCGAAGATTCGCTTGCTGTAATCGTACGTAGACTGATAAAAATACAGCCCATTACACCTGCTGTCTGTAAAGCGCCGATCACCCCTATTTTCAACCAATTCCGTTTTCCAGTTGGGCGTGGTCTCTGTAAAAGAATTACCACTATTAACATTACGACTCCTGCCACTATAAAACGTAAAGCTACCAAATATAATGGCGAAGCATACGTTAGCCCTATTTTACCTACTGCAAAAGAAGAGCCCATCAAAAAAGTCGTTAACACAATCAACACGATAAACGTCCACTTCTTCATCTCAAATCTCCCTATTTTGTTCTTTTCGCTTTGCTGTTCTGATTATAATCGCAAAATAGTTCAATACTGATCGAAGTATGGAATACAATATTTCGTATAATTTTAATACAGAGTTTACAAAACTCGGACTTACACCTAACATTGCCCCCCTACAATAAGTGAGTAGTCAAAAATAAAACATAAACGTATGGTCCTTTAATTAGGGGGAGGAGATTTAAACGATGTCTAGAAAACTGCCAATTTTATTATTTACACTGACGATGATTCTTGTGCTTGCTGCTTGTGGGTCTAACACAGGTACTACAGGGTCAGGGTCAACAACTGGTACTACAGGAGAAGCTTCCACAGGTACAGAACTTAGCGGGTCCGTGCTTGCTGTAGGATCGACTGCATTACAACCATTGGTTGATCAAGTCGCTCAGAAATTCATGGCAGATTCAAAATATGCTAACATCTCCGTTCAAGTACAAGGCGGCGGTAGTGGTACAGGATTGACTCAAGTATCTGAAGGTCAAGCAAACATTGGTAACTCTGATGTATTTGCAGAAGAAAAATTAGATGCTGATAAAGCAAAAGAATTGGTTGATCATCAAGTAGCGGTTGTTGCGATTGCAACAGTAGCGAACGAAGCAGCTGGTGTTACAAACTTAACAAAACAACAATTAATCGATATTTTCACTGGTAAAGTGAAAAACTGGAAAGATGTTGGCGGTAAAGATCAAGCAATCGTTATCGTTAACCGTCCAAGTAGCTCAGGTACTCGTGCAACTTATGAGAAATTTGCTCTAGGACAAAAAGTAGAAGATTTGGCAGGTTCGATCCAAGAAGATTCTTCAGGAACAGTTAAGAAATTGGTAACTGAAACTCCAGGTGCTATTGGTTACTTGGCTCTTTCTTACCTTGATGATAGCCTTAAAGCGATTCAATACGATGGTGTTGATGCTAACGTAGAGAACGTTGAAAGTGGTAAATACCCTGTCTGGGCTTATGAGCACATGTATACAAAAGGCGAGCCTGATGCAGCAACAAAAGCTTTGCTTGATTACATGTTGACTGACGAAGTACAGAATGGTGATGTAAAAGATCTTGGGTATATCTCGATCTCTGGTATGCAAGTAAAACGTGATGTTGATGGTAAGATCACGAAGTAATGAATAACCATACTGTGAAAAGAGGAAACTCACGTTTCCAAGGCAATAGCTGGAAGAGGCGGACTATCCGCCTCTCTTTTCACGTTTACTATAGCTCGAAAATTTCTAATCATTACCATTTAAGTTGAAGAAAAGAGGTTTTAACGTATGGAGCAATCCAACACAACTCCAAGAGAAGCACGGAGGCGCGCCTGGCCTATGGAAAAGCATCGCGTAGAAGACTGGATCGGTAAAATTTACACGTCTATCTGTGTCGTATTTCTGATTGCTGTTATTATATCGATTGTTTATTTTGTAACATCTAAAGGTGTGGCTACCTTTGCGGTCAATGGCGTAAGTCTAAAAGAATTTTTCTTAGGCACGAATTGGAATCCACAAGCAGATACGCCTTCTTTTGGAGCATTACCGTTTATTACAGGTTCATTTATGGTTACTGTGCTTGCAGCATTAATCGCTAGCCCGCTGAGTATCTCGGCAGCTTTATTTATGACAGAGATTGTACCTAGCTTTGGTAAACGTATCCTTCAACCAGCGATTGAATTGCTATCAGGTATTCCTTCGGTGGTGTACGGATTTATCGGTTTGAGTGTAATTGTACCGTTTCTACGTGAACATGTAGGCGGACAAGGAATTGGGATCGGCGCAGGAGCACTGGTATTGTCTATTATGATTTTGCCAACGATTACGAGTGTTGCTGCGGACGCTCTCGCTTCTCTTCCACGCGGATTACGTGAAGCTTCGTATGCGCTAGGTGCTACACGCTGGCAAACGATTTATCGTGTAGTGTTGCCAACAGTCATGCCTGCATTATTAACAGGTATCGTACTGGGTATGGCTCGTGCTTTTGGTGAAGCATTGGCTGTGCAGATGGTTATTGGTAACTCACCACATATCCCTACATCCTTACTGGAATCTGCTTCGACTCTGACCAGCGTAATCACACTGGGTATGGGTAACACAGCGATGGGATCTATTCAGAATAATGCGTTGTGGAGTATGGCGCTTGTCTTGATGTTGATGACATTTGTCTTCGTCTTGATTATTCGTCTACTTGAAAGGAGAAACCGGTTATGAGCACAGTAAAAGTCAATCACAAAGCAAGAAAACGCGCGAAAGCCACTGATAAAGTGGCTACTGTGCTCATCGTTACTTTTGCAATGGCGATTGTAGCGATTCTAATTGGTTTACTTGGATTTATTTTATTTCGTGGACTTGGACATATCAGTTGGAGCTTTTTAACAGCGGTTCCGCAGACGATGCGAGCTGGCGGAGGAATTGGGCCTCAGTTGTTTAACTCCTTATTCTTATTATTCTTAACGATGTTGATTACTGTTCCACTTGGTCTTGGAGCAGGTATCTATATGTCTGAATATGCCAAACCGGGTAAGTTAACTAACTTTATTCGCTTGGTCGTAGAAGTATTATCTTCTTTCCCTTCTATCGTTATCGGTTTGTTCGGTTTGTTGTTAATCGTAAATACATTTAATCTTGGATTCTCTTTACTATCCGGTGCACTTGCCTTGACGATCTTTAACTTACCGTTAATGGTACGGATTACCGAGCAAGCTTTTGCAGGTGTTCCCAAAGAGCAAAAAGAAGCAGGTCTTGCACTCGGTTTATCCAAGTGGAAAATCATCACTTCGATTATGCTACCGGTTGCTATTCCTTCTTTAATTACAGGTACCATCTTGGCATCTGGTCGTGTATTTGGTGAAGCGGCAGCTCTATTATTTACAGCAGGTATGAGTACACCGCCACTTGATTTCTCGAACTGGAATCCACTGAGTCCACGTTCGCCAATCAATCCTCTTCGTCCGGCTGAGACATTAGCGGTCTATATTTGGAAAGTAAACAGTGAAGGTATTGCTCCAGATGCTACGCAGATTGCAGCAGGCGCTTCAGCTGTGCTTGTAATTATGGTGTTAATCTTCAATCTATTAGCTCGTTTATTAGGACGCACTCTTTATCGTTATATGACCGCTTCAAGACGAATGAATTAATAGTTGATCTGCTTTTGGAGTGAATTTAAGGAGGAATTTCTCAATGGCATTACCTTTTAGTACAGAAGATTTGAGCATCTATTATGGTGAGTATCAAGCCGTTAAAAATATAAGTATGTCTTTCCCGGCACAAAGTGTTACCGCACTGATCGGTCCTTCCGGTTGTGGTAAATCTACATTTCTTCGTTCGTTGAATCGGATGAATGATGAGATCGCGGGTTCTCGCACAACAGGTCATATCTGGATGGATGGCATTGATCTGACTGCCTCTTCTACAGATGTAATCAAGCTTCGTCAACGGATCGGTATGGTATGGCAACGTCCTAACCCATTTTTCAAATCGATCTATGAAAATATTGCGTTTGGCCCTCGTTATTATGGAACCAAAAATCGCAAACAACTGGATGAAATTGTAGAGTCTAGCTTACGTAAAGCGGCACTCTGGGACGAAGTGAAAGATCGATTAAAAGAATCTGCGTTGTCTTTGTCCGGTGGACAGCAACAACGTCTATGTATAGCGCGTGCGTTATCAGTAACACCACAGATTTTGCTACTAGATGAACCTGCTTCTGCACTTGATCCAGTGTCTACAGGTAAAGTCGAAGAATTGATCAGTGAACTGAAAGATGAACTACGCATCGTTATTGTTACCCACAACATGCAACAAGCAGCACGGGTATCGAATTATACAGCATACTTCTATTTGGGTAAATTGATGGAACATGGTGAAACCGATACGATTTTCACCAATCCAACTCAACAATCAACTCAAGATTATATTATGGGACGCTTCGGATGAAGCGTCTTTTTTTATATTTATAACATACAAAATAAACTTTTTTACGCTATTTTCAGTAGTCGATTATTCGTACAAATGCTATAATGAACAACGACAGCTGAACCGGTGGATTGATGCGGTGTGAACGTCCCGAAAGGGGGTGGCGCCGTGTCATTTCTGGAATGGATTTTTAAGATATTGAATGCCAGTGATAATGTGATCAGTATTCTGATTAGCTTATATACATTGTATTCGATCTCGAAAAAATCCAAAGACAAGAAAAACCACCGGGACTAGGTTAACGGCCTCTTTTCCGGTGGTTTTCTTGTAGCTATTTTATAGGATTTCATACCGTGGTCGCCCACTGACTGTCGTGTAACCTGTTATGATGTTGACGCATCATAACGGGTTATTTCTTTATGCCTACTTGTAGGCTTTGTGTAAAGCTATTATATCATATTGTACTGTGTACATTACAGTCTAATTTAGCAAAAAAAATGATTTTTTAATAGTACAGCTTGTTTTTTCAGATAGATTAACGAATTATAATATCGTTTTTAAGTTTTCGAATACAATTAGCTATATCACCATTATATTCCTATACATACGAACAGAACCTTAAATGGCATGTAAGGAAAGTTTAAGGTAAATCGATAGTTACATCATACGCCTGTCCTTTATGCTTGAGCTATCTATTAAAGGACGGTGACTGATATTGTCTACACTAACACTTCATAAAGGAATTACACTCAATCATTTTCAACTTAAATGTCTAGGGATACTGTTGATGGTTTTTGATCATGTGCATCAATTTTTTTATATCGATGGAATACCGATGTGGTTTACATGGTTGGGTCGCATTGTTGCGCCTATCTTTTTATTTTTAAGTGCAGAAGGATTTCATTATACACGTAATCGATTCAAGTATTTATTACATTTGTATATTGGTTTTGTAGGGATGAATATTGTGAGCCAAATATTACAAACTACGTTCCCTTCAGATAATGTGCTCATGAATAATATTTTCGGGACGTTATTTCTAGCTGTGCTTTATATGCTGTTTATTGATTATTTGGTACAAAGTATTCGTCAACATCACTGGTGGCGGATGTTAGGGGCTATCGGTCTGATGATTGTTCCTGTTGTGTTGAGCTTTGCAATGATAAGTCTGTTATCGCAAGAATATATTCCATCATGGAGCTTGTATATCATGTATGTATTACCTACACCTATATTGGTTGAAGGTGGTTACTTATTTATTTTGCTCGGTATTATGTTCTATCTATTGCGCAAATATCGTCTGGGGCAACTGATTGGTTTGATCTTATTTTCGCTAATGATTGGTGTATTATCCGGTTCTTCTCTACTTGATTTGGATACTAATTTTCAGTGGTTGATGATTCTGGCTGTTATTCCTATCTGGTTATATAACGGGGAAAAAGGGCGTAGTATGAAATATTTCTTTTATCTATTCTATCCTGCTCATATTTATTTTCTTTATCTACTCGCTTATTGGATACAACAGTAACAAAAGTCGATACAAAAAACAGATATCGTTCGTCTTATCAATAAGAACGATATCTGTTACATACATTGCTTGTCTGTATAATCAACGAATGGTGTTGCTATTTATAACGTAGGAGATGATCTTATGGCTGATCGCTTTATTTTTGCAGGTGTTATTATTGTAGTCGTTGTGATTGCACTTGTCGTGGTTGCTGAACTACCTATTTATCAATTTAATCATGAACCACGATAGTTATTGTTGCATAGCTTTGTCTCTGTACAATAAACCTCTATTGCCGATTATGATCCAAATTGAAATGTAGAGATTCGCACCCCTTTAGCAAGCTTGAGATAGACATCATGCTTCCCTGTAACCCCTGTGATGGCTGTTTGCTCTGTGCTCCAGCTTTGATCACCTGATGCAGTGTTAAGCACTATAGCGCCTACACTGGCTTGATCTACTTGATCCAATACAATCTCGATCTTCGCTTGATCTTCGGTCGTAGCGATACGAGCCTCAAAATGTTCTACCCCTGTACCAAAATCTACATCTTGGAATAGTATCCATGCCCCGTCTGTGATAGCTTCTACGACAGCGCCATCTTCTTTGGATTCACCAAGCCATACTTGATGATAGTTATCATAATTTTCAGCTCGTGTGCTCACCGTCAGGTCACGCGCAGGAATAACTTCTCCATTGACTTTGATACCGATATGCTGAGTAATATCTGCTGAAGAACGTCCAATCATCAAAGTATACGTGCCCGACTCCACACAATACTGATCACGTGTGACATCCCAGAATGCTAATTCTTTCACAGGTATTGTAAAATGTACGGTCTGTGATGCTCCTGCTGCTACATGAATACGGCGGAACGCTTGTAATGTTTTGAGCGGACGCTTTACACGAGAATGATCAGCATGAGTATACAATTGCACTACTTCTTCGCTATCGATCTCACCGATATTAGCGACATGTACAGATAATTCGATTACTTCATCTGCTTCTAATTCAGACGAGATTACTTGAATATTGCTGTATTGGAAATTGCCATACGTTAGACCATGACCGAAAGGATACAACACATCACCTTCAAAATACTGATATGTTCTACCTGTACGAATAATATCGTAATCTCGAATATCACTTAGCTGTTCTTCAGAACGATACCATGTCATATTCAGACGACCTGCTGGAGCATAATCTCCATATAATACATCAGCTACCGCATTACCTAACTCTTGCCCTACATGAGAAAGATAAATAATCGCAGGAATATGTTCTTCCACCCACTCCATCGCAAATGGATAACTTCCGACAACCACTACTACTGTGTTCGGATTCACTTTGTATACTTCTTGTACCATTTGAAGTTGAGATGCTGCTAATTCTAAGCTAGGACGATCGATTTCTTCTTTTCCGTTAATTAAAGGGTTATTGCCTACAAATACGATAGCAGTATCTGCTGATTGAGCGGCAGCGATCGCTTGCTCTAATCCATTTTCTATCACTTTTTTCTCAAAAGAAGACTGCTCATCTATCGCTTCTGATGATTCTGTCACTGTTAATTGACCGGAAGTTGGATCTACCGAAACGATTTTGCCATTCCATGTGGTGATGGTTGTTTTACCATTTGCTTGAGGTTGAAGTCCAAAGACTTCTTTTACAAACCAACCATACGCTTCATCAGCAGATGCGGTTACGATCGCTTGCTCATCATTCGTTGTCCAATATTTCTGCTCTGGAGAACGTAACGTATAACTGCCAAATCCCCAGTCAGACAATTCAAATACATGCTGCTCTGTAGTGGATTCACTCGATGCGCTCAATATCCCTGTAATAGGTTTATTGAGATTCAATTCATTCGGATTGACTGATTTTTCTGGCTGACTGCCTGCTTCTGCTACTGGATCAGGTTGGATCGATAATGGCGCTCCTGTTGCTGTAGAAGTCAATGTAATCCGATCATTACCATCTTGATATACTACTTTCCCAGCCGTTTTACCTTGAATTCCTTCTACCGCTGTAACTGCATAAGGCAAAGTACCTGAATACCAATCTCGATACACTACATTACCAAGTTCTCCGATTACAGCTACATTTCCAGTAGTCGTTTTGGATAATGGTAAAGTCTGATTGTCATTTTTGAGCAATACTATTGATTTACGTGCGGCTTCCAGTGATAGCGCTTGAGCTTCTGGAGTCATCATCGCTTCTTCACCGATATGAGCATACGGATTCAGTTCCGCAGGATCGAATTCACCTAATAGAAAGCGAACCCGAAAAGTATTGAATAAAGCCCCATCAATATCTTCAAATGTGAGCTGACCATTAGCCAAAGCTTCACGCAAAGCTGTTTTGGATAATTCTGCATCATCGGTGATACTGTCTATTCCAGCTTTGACAGACTCCGCAACACCTGGTGTATGAGAATCGTAATAATGATGATCATTCATAATTCCCATAACATCGCCTGCATCGCTAACGATAAATCCATCCATTCCCCATTCGCCTTTGACGACTTCATTTACCAGCGGATGAAGAATAGCTGGCGTGCCATTGATTGAGTTATATGCGGTCATCATCGACTTGGCTCCACCTTCTACAAAAGGCTGTTCAAACGCTTTTAAATAATATTCACGCATATTCCGCGGATCAATACTCGATGAACCACTACCCCGTTCTACTTCATTATTGTTACCAAGAAAATGTTTTAATGTCGCTACTGCTTTGAGGTATGTAGGATGATCGCCTTGAATCCCTTGTACAAGATGGCTGGTCAACTCACCGGTCAATTTGGGATCTTCACCATATGCTTCTTCGTTACGTCCCCAACGTGGATCGCGTTCCATATCTACTGTAGGCGCCCATAAAGTTAATCCATTCACTTCTGGATTACGTTTGTACACTACCCGAGCTTCATCTGAAATGACATTACCGATTTTCTTCATCAAGTCAGCATCCCACGTACAAGCCAAGCCTGTCGGTTGCGGGAAAAAAGTAGCTTCGCCTAGCCATGCTATGCCATGTGCCGCTTCTGTACCATGCTTATATCCTGCCAGTCCCAGACGCTCGACAGCAGGCTGATACTGCAACATGGATTCGATCTTTTCTTCCCCTGTTAAATGCGATACCAAATCCTTTACACGAGTGTCTATATCTACGGTATGATCCTGAAATACGTATTTTTGAGTTTGTTCCATATTGTTATATCTCCTTTAAGTTTATCGTTATTTTATAGATATGTAGAAGGTTATAGGTCTATCTACTTCTCTTGCGCTTTATACCTCATTGTTATATTAAAACAATACATATTCAAAAGAAAGCCCTTACATACCAAATCACCCATCACTAATTAGCGTAATAATTAGTGATCAGAATAAACAAAAAAGAACAGTCTCCCCTGTAAAGGAACACTGTTCTTGATAGTATTATTTTTATTTTAATAAATCGGCTAATGGATCGCGTGAAGGTGAAGAGCTTGGTGCCGATGATGGCGCAGAACCAGTTGTAGAACCTGTAATTGATGCGATCGGATCATTCTTCGCATCTGCACTATCTAATCCAAGACGCTTGGTCATCATATCGTTGATACCGGATAATTTGACTGTGTAGTCTTTACAACTCGCAATAATATCGCGGTTCGATTGTTCCGAGTTATCCAGCGCAGACATCAGATCATTGATTGCTTGATTAACCGATTCCAGAGACATCGCTGGCTTTTTGAGTAATTCTGCGGAACGTTCACTGTTTACTTTGAGCATTTCTGCATTGCGTTTAAATTGATCTTCGATTGTCTGATTTACACTTTCAACGGCATTTGCTACACGTTCTTGATCTTCTATAGCAAGTGCAATCATCGCTGAAATTTTGATTAAGTTCGCTGCTTTGTAGACAGAGTCATTGACTGAATCGATCAACTTATCATTCGTATCATTGACGATATCGGTTGCCGCAATCGCTTGATTAAACAGCATAATGTTTTCAGTCATTGATTGAATCCGGGTGACCACTTTACGTAGACCACGTTCTAAGTATACTTTTCGGGGCGCATTCTCAGGCTTCTGAATTTCTTTTTCAAATAAATCTTTCAGCTTGTTGCCCATTTCGATCTTATATTGGAGTTGATAAATTTCTTCTAACGAATTACGTTTGAGTGTACGCATACTAATCATATTTTCTTCGAGATTGTCTTTTCCATCACGAAGCCCGATCACGATCGCATCGACATTTGTTTTGACAGATTGATATTTGTAGACATAATTTTTGATCGGTGATTTACGTAACAATTTACCGAATAGGCCTACATTTTTACTTTGCTGTAATTCTTCACACTCATTACGAAGCGATAGGATTAGGTTAGACACTTCTTTGGATTTGCCACTCATAAGATCATTCACCGGACGGTCTAGCATCTGTAGCGTCTGTCCTGCGCGCTCTTGTGTCTGCATCCCAAGCTTACCGACTTCGTCCATCAGTGTATCTAACTGCATCTGATCTGCTTGCGATACCCTCTGAATGATCATCGATGCTTCCTGCATCACTTTGTGTTCATCTTCTTTTTTTAACGTAATTGGTTGACTTGCCATAGGTTCTTCCTCCTTATTATCAATAAACATCTTCTTCATACTGAAATAGATATTGTACCGTCAATCAGGAGTAGCGTTGGTGAAGAAGTTCTGCTCGTGTCTGTAGCTCCATCAAGTCTTTATGTTCAATCGTTTTGACGATATGAGTAATCCGGCTATCTACATCTTTGATCCCATCCAACAATACACGTCTATTTTTGGATTTGGCTTCGCCACTCAGTCTTAGAAATGGATTGATAATACTATTCAAGTCTTTGAGCACAAGACGCTTCACCGTATGATTGATCTCATCGTTATGAAGCTCGCCTAACATCGGCAATACCCGTTGTAATCGCAAAAACAACGAACAGGACTTTTCAACAATCTCGTTATCCAGATTATTCTTTTGTCCTTCAGAGATAACCATATCTTCCAATACAGCCAAATACTCAAGCACAGGCTGGAAAATAGGAGGTACAGCTTCTTGTTCCACAACAGGAGCAGGACTAGATGAAGAAAGACGATTGACAGGACGATCTTCGGTAAGGGTGGACGCAAGAGGTCGATCGGTTGCCATTGATTCTTGGATATGAACAGGTTCTGCCAGTGGTTTGTCTAGATTAGCGGTAGGATTACTGCTGAGCTTCGCCCAGACCACACCGGATAACGTCCCCACCACCGGGAAGATCAATGTAATATAATCTTCTGTAAACCAAAATCCTGCTAATATGCCTGCCAGATATCCTACGATACCACCTACAGTCGATTTTCCAAACGTTTTCCAAAACGTCATTACGGTTCGCCTGCCTTTCGTCTAAAATCATACTACTCTATTCTAATAACATACGATCTATGATCAGGATTGTTCCAATTTACGAATCAATACCGGCTGTTCTACATAGCTTGCCAGAATACCAAACTCTGGATTTTGCTTTTCTACGGGATATCCTAATGCTAATTTTACAGCGAGATAAGGGAAATCGACACCACTGAGACAAGAAATATGCAATCCGCCAGACATGCGAGGATTAATCTCTAATACTTTCGGAGTATCACCTTGATATTTCAGTTGTAAATTATAATTATACGGAATCTTATAGAACTGCGCCACTTCCTCCGCCAGCTTAATCAATTCCGGTACATTCTCAAGTAAACGGGCACGTCCGCCATCAGCTTTGCGACGAGGAACTGCTGCTAGCAATTCTCCGGTCGGTGAAGCTAGACAATCAATACTATATTCATGCCCTTCTAGTACTTCCATAACCATAAGCTCGGGGAAAGACTCAACTGATGACAAGATCTGAACCGTCTGCTCATACGAAATATTTACATTGGGTACATCCAACAATTCTTGCAAAGCATTATAATTCGATTGGATCACCCGAAATCCAAGTCCACCTTCAGAGCGGGTCGGCTTAAAGCATACCCCTAATCCTTTGCTCATCAGATCATGATACGCTTGCTTAAATTGTTCGACATTGTGCACCAGATGATATTCAGGTACAACCATCAGACCATTTTGCTCGACCGAACGGTAAAAGTTTCCTTTATCTTCGATAACATCAAGCAATTCTAGATTGGTACAAGCAACGACTTTAACTCCGATCGCTTCAAAAGAATGAATCGCTCGCACAATATTGATCATGCGCCAGCGTGGAACAAATACATCGATCTTATGACGCTTACAAAAATCTAGACAATACGCCACATACTCATCACCCGGCAATGCCGGTTCAATCTCGGTGTAATCACATGCTTGAAACGAAACATGTTCAGCATCCCGATGTGTACCATAGATTTCAAATTCCAGTCCATCTGGGTTATGACGAATATTGTTCATATAATGATATCCGACAGCAAACCAACGATTGAACCAGACACGTACCTTATGACTCATAGCTGACTTTCCCTTCTTGATCTAACGTAGCTACCACATATTGCAGAATCTCATCTGCTGCCAAAATACCAGAAGTTGATGTAAACGAATAATGACGCAATCCAGGTTCTGCTATCGATTCACGATACAGTTCACCATGTGCTGGTGCAATCGAATAGTCTGCTACATCAAGCAAGCCACGATCCAAAATCGAATCGCCAGACGCGATCACTTTTGAAGCGCCTACTCTTTGTTTCACTTCTGCTATTGCTCGATTTTTACTGACTGGAAAAGGAACCAGATACACTTTGCGACCTTGAACCGACATCCCCCAGCCTAACGCTTCTAATTGCGGTTGAAGAGCAAGTACTGTATCCAGTGGCATTAATTCACGATCCACCACAATCGAATAAAATGTACTTTCCCAGAAATGTTCAGTAACGATCCAGCTTGGATCAGATACCGTATGAAATAACGCTAATGCTTCTGCCGCAGGAGCTGACTTGGTATACACATCCGCCAAAATCTGCTTGTGCCACTCTTCATCCACTATACCGTTAACTAGAATATTTGATCCATTACTGGTGATTGCGTATTGGGGAATGACTTTATTTTGAAAAATATGAATACGCGCATATTGATCCAGTGTACGGGTCGTTACCGGGACAAACGTAATCTGCTCAGCCACTTGTTGTAACTGTTGAAGTGTAGCTATCGAAATATAAGAAATAATACGTTCTTTATACGTTTCCGCAGGTTGCATCACCGATAGATCGATATCCATTCCCATCGAACGTACAGAATAAATTAACGTCTGATCCAGATCACTCGCATAGATCATTCGCTCTCCCCCTGCCTCGGCTTAATAATGCCACAGCAAGAATAGGTTAGATTCGGATAGACTTCTACAGGAACACCGCGATCTTGAGCCAACAGCAAGATATGACGCAGATTCGGATTGTCTTCACGATCCACAAGAATTTTCCAGGGTACACGACGTAACAACACACGTGTCGTCTCGCCTACACCTGGTTTGACTAGATTGATATCTTCAATCCCATAATGATCTTGAATCGAACGAATATCAGCTAACCCTTGCCAGCTTATCGCTACAGGAGAATCTAATAACTCCTGTGCTTGCTGTTTGGCTTGTTCCGCAATCGCCGGAAAATACGAAGATACCTGATCGACAAATACATTAGATAGATCACTGTCCAACCATTCTTTATAAAACTTCGCCCCATGAAAATCATGCTCACCGATTAGATCATCACGCAACACCGTTCTACTCATCAATCCAGATACTGTTGAATTTAGACAAGCACTTGGAATCAAAAAGTCTTCGCGTGTTCCATATGTGTCCGAGCAGAATCCAGGATCAGCTAATACTGCTAGATCATCATTTAGACGAATACCGTAATCTTTTTCAAATTGATCACAAGCTTGAATCAATACCTGACGGATCGCACCTTTACCTGTCCATCCATCGACGAATTGAAGTTCTTGCTCTGCACCATGTTGTTGGAAAATGTATTTTAACGCATTTTCGTCGATTCCTTTACCGCGAATAATCGAGATACTGTAATGTGGAACATCCAATCCATATTGTTGCATCAAGTAACGCTTCATCAAGATACCGATCGGTGTACCTGCTCTAGCTAATGAAGCCAATACAAGATTCTTCCCACGTTTATGCAAAATCAGTTCACTCACTACACCTGCTGCCAGAGCCACTTTTTCAGCAGATTCTGCCAGCGTTTCGTGAAATAACTGAATATATTCAGGAGTCGGTTGGTATTCTACAGGCAACATTTCAGAATAATGCGTTCCCGTCTGGATTGCTTCTTCACGTTCTTCTGTGCCGCGCTCTAGATTCACATTGCTCAAATCTTTCAGTAGGAAAATCACATCGGATGGACTGTAGCTTCCAAGAGGTTCTGGATGTGGTAAGGGGAATGCTAGCAATTGCTCTTGTTTATGTTGATTCATGTTCTATCCCTTTCTCTTGCACCATTTGAGGACCACAGATTACGATATGAATCTGCTGGAACAGCTTGGAGCGCAATACATCGATTAATGGTTGGATACGTTCTTGAGGGACATCACGTTCTAGAAACACAAAGACATCATCATAATGACCTTCCGGAATGTTATATACAAAGTTAGTCACACTACTATCTTCGGGAGAAGGGAAGGTATCTCCTGTCTGAATACTATAATGCGGCATATGCGAACGGTAAATTGGGCTACGAGTGGTTGAATGAAACTTGATTCTATCGCCCATTTCACTACTGATTCGCATCGGAATATACATAAATTCTTCCGTACCCAGACACAATGCGTGCTGACCGGTTCTATGCTTACTCAGTAATTGTGCCGCTTTTTCGATACTAAAGTTATTAGATAGATTGTCATGTGCCCCGATACCGAACCGACCTGTGCCTGTCATCAATGAAGCTTGATTCTGATGACCGTATCCATCGATAGAAGCGTACCCTTCTTGCTGTGCAAATAGATGATCCAGATAGATTGTATCTACAGGAATATCTGCTAATTGCTCATGCAACGTCATCGGATCATGTGTAAGACTGGGTTGTCCATGAACTGTAATCTGACCTTTGATCAGAGATAGCACTGTAATCGTTATATTTAATTCTTGTTCCAAATCTGCAAACCGCTGTACATGAGCGTCTTCTCGCCAATCGAGTAATGAAGCAACATAATACGTATCACGCGGATATTGAGCATGAATTTCACGAATAATATTAAGAGCTGTTTTGCCAGTTGTGATCTCATCGTCTACCAGAATAATAGGATCATTGCCTGTGATCATACCTTCCGATTGAGCATAACAACGATGAGCTGTAGCATGGGAATGTTCTTCTTCAAATGTAATCACCGAGGATAGACCGGCTATATCATGCCGTGTCGTATGTACATATTGAGCTCCCCGATCAAATACTTGATACATACTATGACCTAATGCTGTCGCGGTTTCGGCAAACCCGATAAACGATACAGGCACAGGTAAAACAAGCTTCAGATTCATCAATTCATGATAGGCTTCTGCCAAGCCTTCACCCGATGACATCGCTTGTAAAATGCGAGGAAGTAACGCTGTGATCTTCGGATCGGATTGTTCACGCATATCATTGTAAAGTAATAATGACAATACTGCTCCACTCAACAATGACAAATAAGGATCAACCGCCAGATGTTTGCCCAGTACTTTGCTGACAAATAAAAACGAGCGCTTGGGATTAATACGTGCTGCCATCGTAAATAAGTGATCTAGTTCTAATTGAAACGGATTTTGCTGTATTTCTACGTTTACCGTTAAATCTTCCAAAATCTTATACGTATATACGTTGTTCTTGTTCTGAGAGAAGAGAGATGAAATGTTGTTGTTCATGTAGCACCCCATAAATTTGTGATCTTGCTATAATTTTTTGCGCCCAATTTAAATGAGGTTTGATTTCATTCATTTTGTTAGCGTAGCCACTTTTAAATACACCAAGTTCGCCATTGTTGTTACGAATAATACTTTCCGCATCTTCAAATTCTTCGCGAGTTACGGTATACAATGATTGTACCAGACCGATATGTGTAGGATGAATAATCGTTTTGCCCACAATCCCGTTTTCTTTATCCATAATCACTTCACGAATCAAGCCATCCACATGACGGTTAATATATTCTTTGCGTAATTTACGTCCATCATCACCCAATGCTTCTTCAAAAGGAGACTGACGCAACATCGGTTTGAGTACCCGTTCTCCATTAGCAAAGTATTCCCATACCGGTCCTGAGATCACATATGGTGAATCCATACGACCGAATAAGTTAATAATATCAGACATACAGTCCCGAATAGGCGCAATATCGTAAATCGTCATATCAGGACTACGACGTAATCCAAATAGACTTGAAAAATCAGTCGCTCCAATACGCACATTCAGTACATACGATTTGTACGTATCCAGTATTTTTTTGATGGCTAATAGATGTTCTACACGAGTTTCACGGTAGATCACAGCAGCCGTTTCAAGTATAGGTAATCCGTATAAGATAGGAGCATTCAGATCTTTCTCCTGATTATAACGTGCAATCGCTTGGAAATACTGTAATCCCTGCTCCGGATCGAATTTGGGTAGCATAAAGCCTGTAATCAATATCATCATTTCGCCTAACTGATCAATCATTCGCTCCAACTGCCCGATACTGCGTACACGTATAAATAACAGTGGTAACTGATCCCGGTGCACTTGTTCTTGCTGTAATTGAACATACAATTGGGTCAGTTGTTGGATTAATGATGCTTCAGCCATCTCTACCTGCTGATCTCCAACTGCATCTTCCAGATCCAATACCCATGAGGTCAGACCTTGATGTCGCTCTGTCAAAATATCTCTAGCAATCGTGGGACGTGTAGCAGGACAATAGAGTGCTGCGCCTACGGCATACGCCAATAGTTCCTGTTGGGAAGAGTTATTGTAATGAATCGGTGCCGAATAGAACAATTCTTGTTCTTCTTCAAGCGATAAATAGTTAAAGTAACGCATAAGTCTCCTCCTTTGATGCACCGAAACTTTGGCTTGCAAGCCGCCGTATAATAAATAAATCCCTCCTATTGTGCAGGCAGGAGGGATCATCCAATCTGTTGTAGCAGCAATTCTGATTAAGACTGTTCTTTTTTACGACGAATCGAACTAATGACCATCGTTCCTACAAACACCACAATAAGAATTGCAAAAAACAACACTTGAGAAATTTCAAAACCAAATGCGCCGACAATCATTTTCACTGCAATAATCGCAATTAAAATAAATGCTGTTTTCTCTAGTTCAGGGAACTTATCAATCAGTTTCAAGAACAATTGAGCTACGCCACGCATCATCAAAATCCCAATAATACCACCCAGGAATAATACCCAGACTTCGTTACTGATACCAAAAGCCGCTACAACGCTATCAATACTGAAAGCAATATCCATCATTTCAACCATTAATACGGTTTTCCAGAAAGACATTGGCTTGTTCTGTACTTCGTCTTCGTCTCCGCCTTTGAATAATCCTTTGTACGCAATATAGAACAGATACAATCCGCCAATGACTTTGACTGCTGTAAATGTAACCAGATACGTTCCAAGACCAATCGCCAGAAAGCGGAAAAGATAAGCTCCAAGAATACCGTAGAACAAAGCCTTTTTCTGCTGTTTCGGTGGCAAATGTCTGACCATAACGGCTAACACAAGCGCATTGTCAGCGGACAATAATCCTTCTAATAGTACAAGACTTGCAATAACTCCCCAGCTCACTGGATCGGATAGAGTTGCAGCAATCTCACTCCATGAGAAGAAGTGACCGTAGTTATCAGCAATACTTTGAAAAAAATTACTGAACCAGTCCATACATCGTCCTCCATATACACTTCGTGTGTTAAGCGTGATGTCCACATTCTAATTATTTTAGAGGGGTATCAACACTTATAATACCGAGTTTTGTAAATTCTGTGTATGTTCAAGATCACCATATGCATCGGTAGCCTAATCTTTGCTACCGGCTTTCCAGCGCATGCCCCAATTGAAAGCACGATCCATATCGGAATGACCTTTGAAATACTGAACCAACTTTTCGATACTAAATGTTTCATTACCCACATTTTGGATCATTGCAATCGCGCACATCGGACTACGATTATCAGCTTCATCCAAACGCACGATAATATCAGGTCCATTTTGTTGCGAAATGGTTACTACACCATCCGCATCCGTCCAACGTGTAATGCCTTCGTAAATAAAAGAAAAGACCAGAATACGCTTGATCTCAGATATTTTGTTACCGTTAATCCGCATATTTTCGCCACCTGCGACAGCACCGGTACGATCATCACCGTCTAGTGCAACAAACGGCCAACTTGTCAAAGAACCAAATGAATTACCCAGTGCTTGAACAACACCTTTATCACCATCTTTTAATTCATACAGACAACCTAGATCCAGATCGACTCCTGAACTACGTTTAAATAATCCTTTTTTCTCCTGACGATTCCAGTTCAGATTAATCAATAGTTCACCTAGTGAACCGCCTGATTTTTTCTGAAGATTAATCACATCGCCTTTTTTCTTCAACTCAATCTTGGATAGATTTAAGTTCACTGAAGGCGTAGGAGCCGGTGTTGGCGCTGGAGGAGCAGGAGGTGGAGTCGATGGACGGTTGAGATTCATCGGCTTCGCAGGCGTTGGCGGCGGTGTTGGTGTTGCAGCAAGCTTAGGAGGTACTGGCGGCGCTGGAGTCGGCGTTGGAGCTGGTGTATCTTCTACTTCTACTCCATAACTACCACATAATTCTTTGAGTCCGCCAAAATAACCTGCTCCGACCGCAGCAAATTTCCATTCTGTCTGATAACGGTACAATTCCCCTACTACAATCGCAGTTTCTGATGAAAATTTAGAATCCAGATCATAACGAAAAATCTCTGCACCTGTAGCTTCATTTGCACAGCGTAAGTATGTGCGATTCACCTGACTAAAATTTTCTGTCGGCTTCTCGCTATTGTAAATCGTAAGCGTGATCGCAATTTTTTGAATATCTTGCGGAATCGCGCCTACATTCACTTTGAATTGACGGGCATCGCTACCTGTCGCATTTTCAATATAAGTAATAAAAGCATTACCTGGATTACCATAAAAAATAAGATCGTTATCGCTTTTTACTTTTCCATTTTGCTGTAGTAAAAAAGCAGAAGTATCTAATTCTAAAGAAGCTGGTGCTTCCCATCCCAGTGAAATAATGAGTTGTTGAAGCCCTGGCGTTGTTTTGGTTACGTCTGTTTTTTGCCCTTTCACAATAGCTACACTCATAATTAATTAACCCCGTAATGTATGACGTAAAAGATCCACTGTTCTTCTCTATTTTAGCATTAAATCCCAACGACAAGTGAAAAAAAATAGGGCAGGAAACCCACCCTATTCATGTATAGTTCATGCTTTTGCCTTATTTGATATCACTGTAAAATTATACAGGTAAGCCGTAGTTCTGACACAATGCAGCTAACCCACCTGAGAATCCACTACCGATCGCCTGGAACTTCCAATCCGTGCCTTGACGGTAAAATTCACAGAATACGACTGCTGTTTCTGTAGAGAACTCTTCGCCTAGATCGAAGCGCAAAATTTCACTGCTGTTATCTTCGTTTACTACACGTACAAAAGCAGCACTTACCTGTCCAAAATTCTGTCCACGCGCGTCTGCATCATGGATTGTTACTGTGATACCTATACGTGAAATGCTAGCAGGAACTTTGCTGAAATCGACAACGATCTGCTCGTCATCTCCATCGCCTTCACCTGTACGGTTATCTCCAGTATGCGTCACCGCGCCATTATATGTGGTCAGGTTGTTGTAGAATACAAAATCTGCTTCTGTTTTGGCTTTGCCATCTTCATGCAATAAAAATGCAGAAGCGTCCAAGTCAAAATCACTACCACCGCTGTATTTATTAGTATCCCAGCCTAGACCTACCACAACTCGTGTTAATCCCGGGTTTGTTTTCGTGAGGTCGATACGTTGCCCCTTGGATAAATTAATCGTCATCCTCTGTTCACTCCTTACCATCACTATATTTTGGTGATACCTATAACACTGAAACAAAACGGAGCTATGCGCTCCGCTTTGTTTACCACTTATTGATAATCAGTTTTTCATTGAACTTGCGTTTATATTGCCAAACGCTTATTGTAAGATATTTTGCTTTGCAAAAATCACTTTTTTATTGAAACTTGTCGCACTTATAATGCCAAGTGCTTGGTCGCGTTTATGTTGCCAAACGCTTATTGCAAGCCGTAGTCGCGTGTCAAACCTGCAAGACCATCTTTGTAACCATTACCGATCGCGTTAAATTTCCACTCAGCGCCATGACGGTACAATTCGCCTACAACTACACCTGCTTCGATAGAGAAATCTTCTCCTAGATCGAAACGGATCAATTCTTCGTTGTTATCATCGTTTACGATACGAACGTAAGCGTTAGATACTTGACCGAAGTTTTGGTTACGAGCTGCTGCTTCATAGATTGTAATTGTAAATGCAATTTTGTCTACATCAGCAGGTACGTTAGGGATGTCTACTTTGATTTGCTCATCGTCGCCATCGCCTGCGCCTGTACGGTTGTCGCCTGTATGTACGACAGAACCATTTTCATTTTGAGGATTGTTGAAGAAAATAAAGTTTTTCTCGCTAGCTACTTTACCTTCAGCATTCGCGCAAAATACAGATACGTCCAAATCGAACTCTCCGCCGCCATCATATTTATTTGTATCCCAGCCTAGACCTACTGTGATTTTAGATAATCCTGGATTACTTTTCGTCAAATCTACTTTTTGTCCTTTAGATAAGTTAATTCCCATGTTCAATTCCTTCTTTCCATGTGTATGATTTGAGTTGCTGAATAACGTATAATTGACTCTTTTTCATTGTTGGAAGATAACGCTTACCGATTATGAATATTGGCGAGCCAATATATCGATATGCGCAGCCTGTTTTCCTTGACCAATTGCGTTAAATTTCCATTCTGATCCATTACGGTAGATTTCACCTGTAATCAATGCCGTCATACCGGAATAATCATCTGTCAGATTAAAGCGAACCAATTCCTGTTGATTCTGTCCATTTACAATACGAATGTATGCAGACGAAATCATACCGAAATCTTGTTTGCGTTGTTCTGCTTGATAAATATTAACCACAACGAGCACTTTATGCACATCAGCAGGTACTTTAGAAAGATCGATATGAATTTGCTCATCGTCTCCTGCACCTTCACCTGTGAGGTTATCGCCGCTGTGTTTGACAGAACCGCAACCACTAGTCAAGTTATGAAAGCAGACCAAATTTGTAGCTTTGGTCAATTTATCATTTGCGTCCAAAAGAATCGCTGAAGCATCACAGTCGATATCTGCTTTGGCTTTTTTCATACCGAAGAACCCTTTAGATTGTGTCTCCGCGGGATCCCAACCCAAACCAACCACCAGTTGATTCAGACCGCTATTGCCTTTGGTTAAATCAATTTTTTGACCTTTGACTAAGCTGATACTCATAAAATGATATGACCTCCTTTGTAATACTGATATGTAATACTGTTATTACCGGAGAATCGTTTCAACTTTTTTTAAAATTGTCTTTATTCTTACCCGAATTACAGTCCAAACTCGGAAGCATTCAAGCCCAATACAGTAGCAATCTCACGCACAACTGCTTGCTCTTGAGGATCAAAATCACCATCTGCTGAACCGATTGCACTACATACGCCTATCAACAATCGACCTTCTTCTGGTTTGCTTTTGAATTTGCTGATCGCTTTAAGCGCTTCTTGCTTACCGATGATCGCGTCAAATTCAAAATTTTCTACATAATGATTAAAGCGAACGATAACCAGACTCATATCAAACACTTTTAATTGTTCATTGCGTCCGATATAACCTGCCATTTTTTGCTTCTCATCTGCACTGATATTTCCATCTGCTGCCGCTACAAGAGCACAACCTGCTACGATCGCTTCTAAAAAGTCCTTATTTTTGAACTTTTTCATCTGATCATTCAAGTTGTTTTTCGTACTGTTTAACCATGATTTGAATGCACTCATATCGATCACCTCCTATTTATCATAAACCAATTTGAAGCAGACCTCTAGTTTTGCAAATATACAGAGAGTACAGAGCTTTCTCTATGCCTATATTTTCCCACAAGTTATCAAAAAAACCAAATTTCCCTTTTGAGTTTGCAGGTCGATCTCAGTAGAAAAATACTCTCTCCTCTCATAATAAGCTACAGTGCACATACTGAAACAAAAAGCACCTCAATCCCGAGTTTTTCCGAGACAAAGGTGCTATCTGTAATCATTCATATGGATCGTTCCTAATCTTTACGGTGCACAGTTCTACGTGGGGCGCATAACCGGGCAGAGTAACAGGTTAACGTGCTACTCTTGCCCCTGATTATGACACATGTTTGTAAAACAGCGTTTTTTGCTTTTTTGTAAACAACGATTTATTTTAAATCTATTTGAAGATATCACATATCCAAGCGATTAATGAGTAGGATGATTAGAATTGGTGGCATTGAAGGTATCGCCAAAAAAGTAACTGGAAATCATATCACCAACGGTCAGTACAACCACTGCGATAACAGCAGATGCTACAGCTTCATACACACTTACATGAATACCATACATCCACACCAAAAAGATAATCATCGCCGGGATTAGATTCCAAATCATTTTCTTTTTGACACAATCCGTAAACACGATACTAACTCTGTTCATTCATAAGCCTCCATATTAGAGATATAAAATAACAACCTATAGAATATAACACAAAAATATCCAATATAAACCATTTTCGCGATGTTTTTTTGGGAATATTTTGAAATTGTAATAAACGATCAATAAACGCCAGAAAAGAGCGTGATCTGTAGGCGATCATGCTCTTTTCTGGTCTTCTCTATTCATTTAGGGAATGTTGGGTGTTCTATGATATAAACTAATTTACTACTTATGTGGTATGTTGCTAAAGAATTCTTCGGACTCACTACGTTTACTTGCTAGAGTATTTCTATTTATTTCCATATTTCTATAGGATAGCTATTTACATCTACAAGCTACTTTACTATTGGGTATTACTATAAAGCTTATAAGCTATTGGTATATAGGATTGTAGTGAGATCCTGCCAGCCAACATTTGTACTTCTACGTGTCCGTTTATATGACAGTAGTGAAGTAACTTGTATCTTTATTATTACAGGAGTTTTCAAAAAACGGATTCTTTTATTTTGTAATCACAACCTTTTTTTGTAATACGTGAGTGTTTACTCCCAAATTGTATAGGTCAATAGAACCCTTATACTAAGTTACTAAAAAAGCTACTCTGACATTTTAAGTAACTTATAGAATAATAAAAACTATCATTTTCTGGAATCGTATAAGGAATATTGTATTTTTCGGAGGTGCTTACCGTTTATGAGCACACTGGATACAGTCCGCTCTCATATTGAGCAAGAACTTCAACGCAGACAAATCAATTTAACACAGTTTGAAAAGATATCTGGTATTAATCGTGGAGTACTCAGTGCAACGCTCAACAGCAATCCACCTCGATCGATATCGATCAACCAGCTAGATCGTATGGCTGCCGCTCTCGATCGACCGGAAGGCTGGTTATATGAACAATATATAGAAGAATGTTTTGCAAGCAGCAAAGTCAACTGGCGACGTATTCGTGCTTTATTTCTGCGCTGTATTGAATTAGATCGAAACGTTTTGATTGAATACACATTAAATTTGCTGATGGAAGATTATCGCTATGTACCTCATGTGTTTGATTTAGCAGAAGAATTGGTGCTTAACGGCCAACTGGAACAAAGTGTTCCTTTTTATACCTGTGTGATCGAAAACGAACGTCAGCAACATGCAGAGCGTCTAGCGATCAGTCAATACCGGCTATTTCGTGCTCAATTGAGTGAAGATATAGAACGTAACAAATCAGCAGTAACTTTGTTCTATCCTTATCGTGATCGCATCCCTGATCATTTGCGATTAGATGCTTTATTACAAATGGCAAATGTGTATTACACCGTACAGGAATGGGATCTGATGGAACAAGTGACAGATGAAATGAGTATTTTGGTCCATCGGGTGTACGAGGAAGAATGCAAAAAAATGGATCAGCAAGGTGCGGATTATGTCCCCCTGTCAACCGAAAGACATTTGGTCTGGTATTACGGACAAAGTTACTTAATAAAATCCATTTTTTTCGAATATACAGGTAAATATAAAGAAGGCTTAAAGTACATTGACGGTTATAAAGATTTGAGTTGGTTCAAATCACTGAATGAAGTTGGACATCTTGAAGTTCATAAATTAAAAATAGCAGCTGAAGCCAATCTATATAATTTACAGCTAATGCTTGGCAATACAGAATGCTTAGAAAATTATATTACTTTTTTAAAAGAAAATCTGTTTGAACAATTACCTAGTTTATTAACTATTTTAAAAGCCGCTAACATTAATCATTTTTGTATCGATTCTGTTCTTAATACATTTGTACCTCATCCTGATAATAATATTAAATTTGAAATTGGCTATTACAAAAATAACATTACTTTTAATACAATGCTGACTGATTTTTACTATGAATTAGCTATTTATCAAGCTAAAAGAGGCTATCCTCTGGAAGAATTTAAAAATACATTGAATACATTTGATATGTCATTACGTAGATACAATATGAGCCGTACTATGGACTATACGTCTTTGATACAACATTTTATTCGTTCAATGCCTTAATACAACAGTCAAGAGGTGATCTGTATGGACAACCGAATAGCCTTATGTACGGAGTTAGAAAATGAGATTTCTAAGCAAGGTTATTCTCTTAGTCGTTTCAGTCAAATCTCTGGAATCAATCGTGGCATTTTAAGTGCCACTTTGAACGGAAATCCTCCCAAACCTATGTCAATTAATCAACTAGATACAATGACCACTGCTCTGGGGAAACCAGAAGGTTGGTTATATGAAAGGTTTGCAGAACAATGCTTTGACGAACAAGGTAAAACCAACTGGCGTCGTGTTAGAGCGCTTCTTCTGCGTTGTATTGAACTAAATCGAAACGTTTTGATTGAGCGTATTTTATGTTTGTTGCTTGAAGATATATCGTACTTAAATCAAGTGTTTGAACTGGCGGAAGAACTGATTGCAGACAATCCGAGTGAGAGTGTTATGCAGTTGTATGAATGCGTGGTGAGTAATGAACGCAACTACCAAGCAGAACGGCTTGCGATCAGTCATTACCGCATTTTCCGCTATTCGATTAAGCGAGATATTAAGCAAAATTTTATAGCCGCTGTCACTTTCCAACCTTTTTGTGATCGTTTGCCTTTTAGTATGCAATTAGATGCTTGGTTGCAGCTAGCAAATGTGTATTACACTGCTAGTGAATGGGCATTTATGGAAAAGTGTGGAGATGCTTTAATTGAATTATCTGGTCACCTTTATAACAAGAAAAAATATCATAATCTTAAAAGCGAACGTTCCTTTGTAGTTTACTATGGGCAAGGTTATCTTATTAAATCTATCTTTTATCAAAAGGTAGGAAAATATGATGAATCGATAACATATATTAAGAAATATAGTGATCTTAGTTGGTTTGAGGGTTTAGATCATTACGGACAAGCAGAAGTAGAAAATTTTAAAATATTTGCTCAAGGCAATATGTACTGTTTGGAGTTATATCGAGGAAACTTTGCTGTGTTAGATAATTATGTGGAATTTTTGGAACAATACCCGAAAGAAATCGTTCCTGGATTACTCACCATTCTAAGCACTGCTAATCAATATAATATTGTTATTGACCATATCATAGAAAAATTTCATGAGCATATCACAACAAACTTATATCTCCACTCTACACAAAAACAATCGGTAGCAGACAACCAATATACCAATATGTGTTACCAGTTAGCTCTATATCAATCTAAACATGCGAATCAATCGACCAAGCTACAAAATACAATCAAACGCTTTGATAAATCATTACGAAAATGCAATATGAGCCTCAATTTAGACTATACCTCTTTACTTCAAAATGTCATTCGTTCGATGCCTTAAAACTACTCTACTATATCGAGGTGATCTGCATGAAACATCGAATAACCCTAATTACTGAACTAGAGTCCGAAATGCATAAGCAGGGTTATTCGCTTAGTCATTTTAGTAAAGTTTCTGGAATCAATCGGGGGATTTTGAGTGCTACATTGAACGGAAATCCTCCCAAACTCATGTCTATTACTCAATTGGATACTATGGTTAAAGCTCTTGGCAAACCTGAAAGCTGGCTATATGAATTATTTATAGAACAGTGCTTCTCAGAAGAAAACAAAGCCAATTGGCGACGTGTTCGTGCGCTGTTGCTTCGTTGTATAGAACTTAATCGTGATGATCTTATTGGCGATATTTTAAATTTGTTGATGGAAGATCCTATTCATGTCGCTCATGTGTTTAATCTAGCAGAAGAATTAGTAGAGCAGAATCAGACTGTTGTAGCTATGCCTTTTTACGAATGCGTTATTGAAAATGAACGTAATTATCATTCTGAGCGATTAGCCATCAGTCATTACCGACTATTTAGAGCCAGGATTAGTCCAATTATTGAGAATAATCTTAGACTTGCGATGGTATTTCATCCTTTTCGTAATCGCTTACCCGATCATTTTCGTCTAGAAGCCCTATTAGAATTAGCTAATATCTATTACACGGTGCAGGACTGGAATATGGTTATAGCCTGTTCAGACGAACTGAATATATTATCTAATATCATTTACAAACAAGACTGTAAAAGAAGAAAAAAGAAAATAGCTGTGTCGACACCTAGCTTCACAAGACCTCTTGTTACTTATTATGCTCAAAGTCATTTGATGAAATTTGTAGCCTTAGAACATATGGAAAAGTACGATGAAGCTCGCCCTTATTTAAAAGAGTTCTCGGATTTAAGTTGGTTTGAAGGTCTAGATGATCTAGGAAAAGAACATGTCGAAAAATTTAAAATCTATGCGTTGTTTAATGAATTGAATTTAGAATTGTTAACTGGACATACAGACAAATTGGTAGATTATTTTGAATTATTAAAAACTCATCCCGGCGAAGCGTTACCTAGCTTACTAATTATTTCAAAAGCAGCCAACAAATATGATATGAAGATTGACCATATTCTTACGTATTTTGACGATATTATTTATCCGAACGATATTTTGGATTATATTCACCAAGCTAGATTTCTACGAGACCACTATAAAAATATTCCTATTGGAATTAGTCGTTATATTAATATTTACTATCAATTGGCTCTTTATCAATGTAATCGTAACGTCTATGATGAAAAGCTCGAAAAAATTCTATTGGCTCTAGAAACATCTGTAGAGAAATATAATCGTGGACGTATTATGGATTGTCTAGAGTTATTTAAAAAGTTACGCGAGATGCCTAGAGAATATAAAGACTAATGGACAAATCATGCTAACTATTTAACTTCATATGGCTCACATATAAACAGAGGTGAAATCGATGAATCATCGAATAACTGTACGGGATGAATTAGAAAAAGAGATTGCTGCTCAAGGACATTCTCTTAGCCATTTTAGCAAGATATCAGGGATCAACAGAGGGATATTAAGCGCTACGTTGAACGGCAACCCTCCTAAGCCGATATCAATCAAACAGTTAGATCAAATGACTCATGCTTTGGAAAAAGAAGAAGGCTGGTTGTACGAGCAATTCATGAATGAATGTTTCGAGGATGGTAAAGCCAATTGGCGACGTGTTCGGTCTTTGCTAGTTCGTTGCGTAGAGTTGGAACTCATCAATATTATTGAATCTGCCCTGTATCGCTTACTAGAGAATCTAATATACATTAAATATGTATTTGATTTCGCAGAAGAGCTATTTAATTCTAAAAATAGAGAAAACTTACTGCCATTTTATAAATGTGTAGTCATCCATGAGAGAGATTTTCATTCAGAACGTTTAGCTATTAGCCAATATAGAATATTTCGCTTATCTATGAGCAATGACTTAGAAAATAATTTTCGTTTATCCATGATTTTTGCTCCTTTTAGAAATTATCTTCCTGATTATATGTTGTTGGACGCTTTGTTAATATTAGCTAATATCTCATACACAATACATGATTGGAAAACAGTTAAACAATATGCAGATGAATTAATCTATTTAACTAATATCGTCTATAAAAGAGAAAATTTAAAAAGAGATAAACAAAAAACTTATATGCCTCTAAATACTGAACGTCCTTTAGTTGTTTATTATGCTAAAAGCCATTTATTTAATTTTATTGTCCTGCATAGAGAATGTAACTATAAAGAAGCGGAAAAATATATAGAACATTTTGCGGATCTTAGTTGGTTTGAAGGTCTAGACGAAGCAGGATTATTAGAAGTGGAACGTTTTAAAATTTATGGATTAGCTAACAAATATACTATCAAGATGTTGCTAGGCGAAAAAGAATATTTAAAAAATTATATAAACTTTATGAATAAGTATCCTGATGAACAATTAGTTAGTTTATATATTATTTTTAAATCTAGTAACCTACATGATTGGAATGTAGATTACTTATTAAATGAATATAACTTTGTTTTATATCCAGCTGATATTATGACTGTTGTATTTTCAGACTCTTATTACATTGACGTTCGCCTCAGCCAATATATCAATCTTTATTATGAAATAGCACTTTATCAATGTAATAAAGGAAAATATGACGATAAGCTTGAAAAGATTCTGCTAGCATTAGAATCGACTGTAACCAAATATAATAAAAGTCGAATATTAGATTGTCTTGAACTATTTAAAAAGCTTCGACTGATTTCTAAAAATGGAAACTGAGTACCCAATAAGACATAGAAACCATAACTTCCCTTGTATGGTAACTATGTCTTTTGTGATTCCTAAATTTTGAAGATTTGATTAAAAGTAATTGACCCCTGTTCAAAGCGTAATGTATAATGTAATAAATTTGAATTTCATGGGCTTACTGGGGCGCAACAACGGGAAACTTTCAACATAAAGGGGTGTGTTCGGTTATGATTACCAACACCACAACCATACGGCTTGAGATTGAAAAAGGAATTCGACAAAAAGGACATTCATTAAGCAGCTTCGGTAAACAGGCTGGAATCAACCGCGGGATCATCAGCGGAATCTTAAATGGTAATCCTCCAAAATCGATTTCTATTCGGCAGTTAGACTTAATGGCAGAAGCTTTGGGTCATGCAGAAGGCTGGATGTATGAGTATTATGTGGACGAATGTTTTATTAATGAAAAAGCAGATTGGCGTCGGATAAAGGCATTTTTATTGCGTTGTACAGAAATTGGTCGGTACGATTGTATTCAAGAAGTTCTTGATCGTTTGATGGAGGATTTGAATAATACAATATCGATCTTTGGTTTAGCAGAGGAACTATATGCTGAAGGCAAAGTACAAGAGTCGTTGCCCTTTTATGAATGTGTAATTGAGAACGAAAAGCATCAACATTCTGAGCGACTAGCTATTTCTCACTACCGTGTTTTTAGAGCTTCGATTGGTGAAAATACAGAAGAAAATTTTAGAGCAGCAATTCGATTTGAACCATTTAGAGATCGTTTACCTGAAAATTTTATGCTAGACGGATTGTTAGCTCTAGCTAGAATTTATTATGCTCTTCAAAGTTGGAATATAGTTGAAAGATGTGCAGATGAACTATCTTCTTTGATTCAAACAATTTATAGTACCGAAGAAAAGAAAATGGAGCATCTCAATAATTACACTCCTTTAGATACTGAAAAACCTTTAGTAGTTTATTATGGACAGTCTTATCTTATTAAAGGTGTTGCTTTAGAACATAAGGGATGTTATGAAGAAGCAAAAGAATATATTACACAATATATGGATTTAAGTTGGTTCAAAGGCCTCGATTCTGCTGGTAAAGAAGAAGTGCGTAGATTTTCTCATTTTGCTACTGCTAATATGTATCTTATGGATGTACTAATGGGAGTTACAAGTGTATTACCTGCGTATGTAGATTTTCTTGAAAAGCATCCTGATGAAATATTACCCGCAATGACTAATATTCTAATTGCTGCTAATAGCCATGAATTCGATATAGATGATCTATTAGATAAGTTCAAATCATCTTTGGAATATGATGAATTCTCTGAGAATCATTATAGTAAAATATCTGTAATAAGTCGTTATATTAATTTTTATTATCAGCTAGGAATTTATTGGGCAAAGAAACAATTGTATGATACTTCTATTGAAAGTATTTTAAAGAGTTTAAAACTATCAATCAAAGTTTACAGTAAAAAGAATATATTAGATTCTATAGGATTGATAGAACAAATAAAAAGCTTAGGTCAACCTACTCAAATTACTGAGTACGAGTCTTTATTAAAAGGAGTTGGTACTGATGAAAAAATTTATGATCTCAGCCGTTCTATTTCTAAGTCTAGTTAGTATGATCTCTACTTCCATGCCTAAGGGTGATTTACAAATCAAAGTTTCAGATCATGGATTTAGTTAAGTAAGCAAAAATTTATTTAAATGCTAAGAACCTCAGCTTATAAGCTGAGGTTCTCTTTTATCTACTAATTATATTTAAATTCACTTTAAGCTCAAACCTTCTCCTGCCACTCTTTCCAATCCTCATAATTCCCCATATTCACACTCAACATCCCACCATCCAGACTCCAAATCTGACCTGCTATCCGATTAATAAAGTATCGATCATGCGATACAGTCAGTATCGTTCCTGGAAATTCTTCTAATGCTTCTTCCAATGCTTCTCTAGCGGAAATGTCCAGATGGTTGGTCGGTTCATCCAGAATCAGTAGATTCGGGCGTTCGTGCATGAGGATCGCTAGGCGGAGACGGCTCCATTCGCCACCGGATAGACCGGAGACTTTTTTGAATACATCTGATCCGTAAAATAAGAACTTCGCTAACTGTCCTCTCGCTTCGCCTTCTTCCATCTTCGCTGCCAGCTTGAACCATTGTAGTACCGTTTCACCCAGATCAGGCGGAGCGGCTTCTTGTGCCAGATAGCCTACTTCAGTGCGTGAACCTAGCGTGAGTGTACCACTGTCGATCGGTTCTTGTTGTAAGATCATGCGTAGTAAGGTCGTTTTACCTGCTCCATTGCCACCAATAATCGCTGCATTTTCTCCATAACGTAATAGCGCTGAAGCTTGATGCAACAGTACTTTATCTCCATAACGCTTATTCACTTGATCCAGAACCAATACACGATCTCCTGAACGATCTTTTTGCTTCAAATCCAGTTCCATCTGTGCGCGATCCATAATCGGACGTTTGACTTTTTCCATCCGATCTAATGCTTTCTGCATTGAAGCGGCTTTGCGGTGGAACGATGGGTTAGGCGGATTGGAGCGATTACCCCACTCGATCAGACGTTTGATTGATTCTTTGATCCGCTTAATCTCTTTTTGCTGGTCTTTGTAATCTTCGAATTGTCTGACCAGACGACGCTGTTTCTCATCGCGATACGCCGAATAGCTCATCGGGTAAGTGGTGGCTTCTCCGTCCTCTAGTTCTACAATTTGATGGACGACTTTATCCAAAAAGTAACGGTCATGCGAAATCACAATCACTGTCGCTGGCGATTGACTGATAAATTGCTCCAACCAGACCACTGCATCCATATCCAGATGGTTGGTCGGTTCATCTAGTAGTAAGATATCTGGATCGGTCAGTAACAATCTTGCAAGACCGACTTTGGTCTTTTCTCCACCGGATAGTCCTTCGAACAAGCGGTCATAGTGCTCGGCAGGAATTCCCAGTCCATTCGCAATTCGATCAATTGTAGCAGACATTTCATACCCGCCTCCACGCTCGAATGTATCCAGTGCTTCCCCATACTGCTGAAGGACACGTTGCATCTGCTTCTCGTCCAGATGTTCGTCTGCCATCTGTATACTCAACTGCTCCATCCGTTCTTGTAATTGGGTCAAATGGGCAAAGCTTTCTTGCAACACTTCCAAAATCGTAATATGTGGATCATATACAGGCATCTGTTGTAGATAGCCGACTCTGGAACCTTTTTGAATATGGACTTCGCCTTGAAACGGTTTGTCTTGACCGGATAAAATACGGAATAATGTCGTTTTGCCTGCTCCATTCATTCCGATTAAGCCGACTTTGGCTCCACTATGAATTTCAAAAGTAACTTCGGTTAATACATGCTCGGCACCATAATATTGTTGAACCTGCTGACAGGCGATCATAATAGACATATTGTTCATTCTCCTCTGAGTGTATAAAGTAGAGGGAAATGCGCTTCTGCATTGCGATCTCATCTGTGTGCGTAGTATAAAAAAACACAAAAAAGCCGCAGGGAAATGTCCCTGCGACTTCTCTGTTTTTGCTTGCATCAGAGCAGACGCTTTATATGCCAGCAGGTATAGAGTGTTACATGTGGCTTGCTAAGAAGTACGAATTGATTGATCGGAATAGCTTTCCGTTGCACCGATTCATCGTAGCTTCGTTTCTTGTACAAGCTTACACTCTGTATCCGTCTGGAGATAAAGGCAGGAGCGGCATTTCGCCATAATAAAGATATTCATTTTTGGACAGACTTCTCCCGTTGTCGCCAAATGAATGAACAATACTACAGCTACCAAGCGGTCTGCGCTCAAGCGTAATTGATAATGGGAAATACAACATCCTGCCTCACCTCCTTCTCCATTTCAAGTCATTGAATCTTCCTGCTTCTATCCCGTAGATTACAGGTTCAACAGACTCGGGTATAATTAATATATTTTTAACATAAATAGGTAGTCGATAGCAAGATATTTTTTAGAAACGGATGTGAATACGTATGAATACCGTTACTCTTTCTCCTGTACTATTAGAGCTATTCAATGGACAGCAATTATATGCCAAACAGCAATTAGCAATGCCCCTTCTTACTGTTAATGAAGATGGTTATCCGCATCAGGCAATGGTTAGTGTAGGGGAAGTGATCGCTACAGATCACAAGCATCTCCGCTTAGCTCTCTGGGAAGGCACAACAACAACTGGCAATATTATACGTACAGGTCAAGCATTATTAACGTTAGTCTGGCAAGGTGTATCGTATGCTTTGCGCTTATCGCTTACACCTTTGCCAGCGTTACCTGAAGCTACATATGCTAGAGCACGATTTGTAGCTACAATCGAACATATTCGTGAAGATACTGCCAAATACGCTACCCTTACTTCCGGGATCACTATTGAGCTTCATCAAGCAGAGGACGTATTGGAACGCTGGCAACAGACATTACAGGAATTACTCCAATAATTGCGATAATTATACTGATCCTAATTGCATGCAAATGCAGGTTACGATGTATAATTTATGATTTGGTATTCATCACGATGTCCATCAAGTCTTTATTATTAAATGCATCGTAGCTCACTTTCCATGTATCTGCGGACGGTTGTAATTGTAATTCGCCTTCAACAGGAATACTTGGTTCTCCATTCGCAAAAGCGATCTTCATCGTGTAAGAAAGTTGCAGAACTCCTTGTTTCGTTTGGGGTTCTTTTTTGTGTATTTCTAGATCTTGAGGGCTTAATGTACTTTGCTTTGTAACAGCTAACTGCATAGGTAGAGTGAGCAGTCTTGAAGTAGTCTGAGATTGTAATTGTGTTTCTGTAAGATAAGGCTCGTTTTTCTTCATTGCTAGTTTTAGCATTTCTTCTGGTGAAGTATTCTGCTTGTATCCCTCGCCTACGGTATATTGATCTTTTTTGTACTTAGAAGCGAATTGGATCCCTTGCTCTACTTGCTCTTCTGTGAATGTAGCTGTATCTGCTGTGGAACTTGTTGAGGTGCTATTTGTATTGTTATTGCTAGTATTGTCGGTGGTCTGTGTAGTGGCAGTTACAGGTTGTTCACTGGTTGCTGGTGCAGCAGAATTACTTTGTTGGCACCCTGTCATCATAGCTAATAATAAAGCGATACTTCCTAGTACAACTACGCGTGATGGTCTACTTTTCATTACTTTGGTCATATGTATCTCTCCTTTATAGTTGATGAAGTGTTCTATTTTACCATGAAATTCCTGCTATATATAATATCACCTGCAACCAGACGCTTAGCGTCATCCATACGGTGGTAATAATGGAAATGGAAAACTATTGATTACAAATTACTGAGTTCTGACTACAGAATCGGACGGAGGACAACGATGCAAGAACCATCTCATGAAGAAACAACTCCAAATCCATCACCTCAAAATCTACCTGAATACCCATCTTCCTTATGGCGAGCTACTGTGGACTTGCCTACTTTTCCTGCTTTACAAGGAGAATTAGACACAGAGATCGTAGTCGTGGGAGCAGGCATCACAGGTATTACAGCCGCTTATTTACTGGCACAAGAAGGCAAAAAAGTAGTGTTAGTAGAAAGTGGGAAAGTGCTAGACGGAACAACAGGCTATACAACAGCAAAAGTGAGTTCACAGCATGGCATGATCTATGATGAACTAATCAGCAATTTTAGCGAAGAAGAAGCTATTCTTTATTATGAAGGTGCACAAGAAGCACTTCATTACATGCGCCGTCTGGTGGAAGAAAATAATATCGATTGCGATTGGCAACAAGAGACATCTTATATCTATGTAGAGTCAGATGATTCCACATTCAAAAAGTTAGAAAAAGAAATGGACGCTTATCGCAAGCTAGGTATTCCTGGTGAATGGGTCGATTCATTACCGATTCCGCTCACTGTTAAAGGCGCTATTGCTTTACCGGATCAAGCGCGTTTCCATCCGCTTAAATACCTTGTATTCTTGTTACAACAATTTCTATTGCTTGGTGGTACTGTCTATGAAGATACAATTATTGAAGAAGTGGAATCAGGAGATCGTCCCCGTCTGTTGATACAAGATCAGTCATACGGGATTACCTGTGACAAAGTGGTATCTGCTTCTCATTATCCGGTCACCGATCAGAATGGTTTTTACTTTGCTCGTCTGCATGCAGAACGTTCGTATACATTAGCAGTACGTGCCGAGACGACTTTTGCCGGTGGAATGTATCTAAGTGTCGATGAACCGAAGCACTCTCTACGTTCTGCTACAATCGATGGACAAGAGATGCTGATCGTTGGTGGAAACGGGCACAAAACAGGGCAAGAAGATGAAACGATTACGCATTATGAAGGGTTAGAGGAATTTGTAGGGATGCTACTCGGGATCAAAGAAATTCCGTATCGCTGGTCTGCTCAAGATCTATTTTCGCTCGATAATATCCCTTGTATTGGTTATATCACTGAAGATGAGCCTAATATTCTAGTAGGTACAGCCTTTGCTAAGTGGGGCATGACTTCAGGTACACTTGCAGCTCATATGATGACTGATATGATTATGGGTCGAGATAACCGATACGCAGAACTATTTAACCCTTCTCGCAAACAACCGCTTTTGACAAAAATCAAAACAGCTGTTGTGCAAAATGCGAATGTCGCTAAAGAAATGATTACCGGTAAGTTAGACTTTAATCGTCGTAAAGCCGATGATTTAGATAATGATGAAGGTGGAGTGATCTGGCATCATGGCAAGCGTACAGGTGCTTATCGTGATCCAGAGGGTGCACTGCATATGGTCGATACAACCTGTACCCATATGGGCTGCGAAGTCGGTTGGAATGAAGCTGAACGTTCATGGGATTGCCCTTGTCATGGTGCACGCTTTGCTTATGATGGCGAAGTGATCGAAGGCCCGGCAACCAAAGCTTTGAAAAAAGTAAATCGGTAATCTATATTCACTTGGAAAATGATATACGATTAGTGTTATGAAATAGACAAAAAACCTCAACCTTTATCGGTGAGGTTTTTTTGGTGTATTTTAGTATAGTCCTCAGCTTGAAGTCTGGCTAAGTCACAGGAACAAACATAACCTAAGTTATTGATTGGTCAGGCTGACATATTACGTATCTATTATTTAGAAGTCGAAAAATAATCTTTTTCTTCTTCGATCCATTCCATATGAACACGTTGAATAATCGAAATAATCGCTCGAAGTAACGTATTGGCATTACCGATAATAAACATGATTGTTCCTGTTTTCGTTTCGCTAGTAAAAAAGAAATAACTGCCTGTCAAAAAGCAAAGTGTTGTAAAAATATCGTTCAATAGTCGAAATAATTCATATCGATTATTGGTAAAAATACGTCGATGTGTTAGATCAACAACAAGACTGGTCTCATCTGGTTTACGTATACGCATACGACGTGATTTTCGTGGTAGATTTTTCTTTCTAGCTGTATCACGTTTTCGCATTAAATCACCCTCCTTTTTTGGTATTACCCTCAACAAAGCAGCGTAAACTTCCAAAATAGAAAATGGATG
The DNA here is from genome assembly GCF_028736095.1 of Paenibacillus sp. KACC 21273. NCBI lineage: Bacteria > Bacillati > Bacillota > Bacilli > Caryophanales > Paenibacillaceae > Paenibacillus > Paenibacillus sp. KACC 21273. Next base: position 517,233 of record NZ_CP117876.1, on the reverse strand, counting down.
TGATCAAAAAGCGACATCTATTAGATCATACTAAGTATGCGATATATAAAATTCATACTATTTTTATAGGAATTATAAAATTAACATTGAATATTACATAAGATCATGCGAAAATAGGTAAAATTGAGAATGAATAACACCTCTGATTCGACAGCCTCTATTCACCTATTCTATTTGATTAAAGGAGATTTGAGCTTATGTCTGAACATCAACCTTTTTCATTCGAAACGTTAGCTATTCATGCAGGACAAGAAATCGATCCCACTACTTTTTCAAGAGCAGTACCGTTATATCAGACGTCTTCGTATGGATTCCGCGATAGTGAACATGCGGCTGATCTATTTGCTTTGAAAGAATTCGGCAATATCTATACTCGCCTGATGAACCCTACCACCGATGTATTTGAACAACGAATTGCTGCCTTAGAAGGTGGAGCAGGTGCACTCGCTACCGCATCAGGACAAGCAGCGATTACCTTTTCTATTCTTAATATTGCAAGCGCTGGCGATCATATTGTATCTGCCGCTAGCATATATGGAGGTACATATAATTTATTTGCTAATACATTACCGAAGCTTGGTATTCAAGTAACCTTTGTCGATTCAGACGATCCTGAGACGTTCCGCGCAGCGATTACAGATCAGACGAAAGCGCTCTATGCTGAGACCGTAGGTAATCCGCTTGGAAATGTACTGGATATTGAAGCTGTAGCGGCTATTGCACATGAACATGGGATTCCACTGATTGTCGATAATACGTTCCCAAGCCCTTATTTACTGCGTCCGATCGAACATGGAGCAGATATTGTCGTTCATTCAGCAACCAAGTTTATCGGAGGTCATGGTACTTCTATTGGTGGTGTGATTGTAGATAGTGGGAAGTTCGATTGGACAGCGCATGGTAAATTCCCAGGATTAACAGAGCCTGATCCTAGTTACCATGGATTGGTGTACACAGAAGCGGTAGGTGCGATTGCTTATATTATCAAAGCACGCGTGCAACTTATGCGTGATCTAGGTGCTCCTATTGCTCCATTTAACTCGTGGTTATTGTTACAAGGATTAGAGACGCTCCATTTACGAATGGAACGTCATAGTGAAAATGCTACTAAAGTGGCTGCTTTTCTAGAACAACATCCACAGGTAGAATGGGTCAGTTATCCAGGTCTAGCCAGTCATCCTTCTTATCATTTGGCACAGAAATATTTGCCCAAAGGGCAAGGCGCGATTCTAACATTCGGGATTCGTGGCGGAGCAGAAGCAGGACAGAAATTAATTGAGCAAGTCAAATTATTTTCGCATCTGGCTAATGTTGGTGATTCCAAATCTCTTATCATTCATCCAGCCAGTACGACGCACCAGCAGTTAACGGAAGAACAACAATTAGCTGCTGGTGTACGTCCAGAATTGATTCGTTTATCGGTAGGAACTGAACATATTAACGATATTATTAGTGATCTGGAGCAAGCGATTACAGCAAGTCAGGCTTAATGTAATGCAGTGTGGCTAATTGTCCATAGGAACGAGTTTCTTTAAGTACCCATGATGAGGTCGGGTATCCTGCTGGGAACAGTGGGATGCCTGAGCCTAACATCACAGGCGCAACTGTAATGATCATTTCATCGATCCAATCTTGTTGCAAAAACTCGTGTACAAGCTGACCGCCACCCATTAACCAGATATGCTTACCTGATTGTGTTAATTGCTGCGGTACCCATGAAGATAGTTCTTCCTGAACATAAGTGACATACTCATCTGCTGGATGAGAGGAACGAGAAAATACATAACACTGCTTATCTGGATACGGAAAAGGCATATCAAACCCTCGAACAACTTCATATGTCTGTCTACCCATAAAAATTGTATCGATCTGCTCTATAAAATTGCTATACCCATTATCGCCTTCCCCTTCTATCTGTTCTAACCACTCTACACTTCCTTGCTGATCTGCTATGTACCCATCTAAAGACATGGCGATAAACAAAATAATACGACGCTTGGATTGATCTTTTGACTTCATAAATGCACCTCCTAATTTGTGTTGATTGTAACAAAAAAAGATAAACAAGTACACATGTTCGTGTCACTAATTTATCTTTTTACTATTGCGTATTGGTAGTTCTTTGAGCATAAGTTCATGCGATATTTCCTGTCTGATGAGCGGTTAACGCATCATAATAAGCTTCAAGCGAACGGTCTAGAATCGTCTGGAAAATAAAAGGTTCTACTTCTGGTAATAAATCACGTGCATATTCCCAGGCATTTTCTTCGATCCGTAGAGAAATACGGGCAGATTGCAAAGAATCTGAACACCGCTCCAGTTCATCCGCCAGCATCTCTAACATAGGATCATGCGCATGACCTAATTCGTGAGCAAATATAATTTGAAAATACTGTTCAATATACTGTAATGATCCAAATAATTCAGTGCACTGCTCTTCGATCTCATGAATATATAAAGTAATCGTACGGCTGTTCATTCCGAACTTGCCACCTACCGAACGATCTCCTGGAAAATGTTCTTGGGTCAGAACATGTACATTACTATGCGCGCGCTGTAACAACTTTTCGATCACAAGCTCATGGTATAGATTCAAAAGGCATCCCTTCACTTTCTAGGAATTAAATTCCACAATATATCAGTATATAGGAGTTGTCGGAATTTGTAACTGATTTTATTACATTTTCTCAAAAGTAATCTGTTTCATTTTGCCCGTATGGCTGTAGAAGAGTATAATAGGTACGCAATCTATCATACGATTACTTGGGAGGATTTCATCTATGGATATTCATCATAAAACAGCTATTATCACAGGAGCAGGTAAAGGAATCGGTAAAGCGATTGCTGAAGCTCTTGCAAAAGAAGGCGTGCAATTAGGATTACTCGCACGTACAGCTTCAGATTTAGAAAAGGTAAAAGCAGAACTCACTTCGACTTACGATATTCAAGTATTTACAGCAACCGCAGATATCGGTAACTCGGAAGAAGCACGCCAAGCTGTAGCTTCTCTTGCGGCTTCTTTGGGACGTGTAGATATTCTGATTAATAATGCAGGTATCGGTAGCTTTGGCAAAATGGTTGATATGGACCCGGCAGAATGGGAAAACATTCTACGCGTCAATCTAATGGGTACATATTATGTCACTCATGAATTGTTGCCTGCTATGATCGAACAACAAAGCGGAGATATTATCAATATCGCTTCTACTGCGGGTGAACGTGGATTCGCTACAGGTTCAGCTTATTGTGCTTCTAAATTTGCTGTACTTGGTATGACAGAATCGTTGATGCAAGAAGTACGCAAATTCAATATTCGTGTAACTGCTTTAACACCAAGTACAGTAAACACACCACTTGCTGTCAATGCAGGTCTACCGATCGGTGACGAAGATCGAATGATGCAACCGGAAGACTTAGCTGAATTGGTTGTAGCTGCTCTTAAATTACCTTCTCGTGTATTGCTGAAAAGTGCAGGCCTGTGGACGAATAATCCGCAATAACTTGCATTTTGCTAGGTAGAATTGAATAAGATATCTTTTGTAAAATAAAGCCTTGGATATATTCAAGGCTTTTTCTTATATTGTGCTGATAAAGGGTATATATAATAGACAGAGGTATACCTTGCATAAGGAGTGAAGAGTATGAGATCAATATGTGTATTTGCAGGTTCAGGTACAGGATACAATAGTGATTATTTGCAGTACGCATCATTGTTGGGTCAACGTATTGCTGAACATCAGATTCATTTAATTTATGGAGGTTCCCGATTGGGATTGATGGGCGCTATTGCAGATGCCGCTTTACAAGCCGGAGGCAAAGTCACTGGAATTATGCCTGCTGGCTTGCTACATAGCGAAAGAGGGCATCAAGGATTAAGCGAATTGATTCGAGTCGATAGTATGCATGAACGCAAAGCAATGATGCAAGAAATGGCAGATGCTTTTATCGCTTTACCCGGCGGACTCGGTACACTGGAAGAATTGTTTGAAGTATTGTGCTGGTCACAGATTGGGATTCATCATAAGCCGTTAGGATTGTATAATGTGAATCAGTATTATGAACCACTATTACAGTTGATTCAACATACAGTACATGAAGGATTTTCAGGAACTTCTTCGTTAAGCCGTCTAGTCTATTCTGACGATGCTGATACATTGTTAGAACAAGTAAGTCATGATATGCCAATCACGTCTGATCTACGCTGGGACCCTTCCGCCTGGACATAACTAGCCTAAGAGTACATTATTATAGCCGTCAAAAAAGGGAGACGATAATATGTCTTTTTTGACGGCTATTGGTTGTGTCTCTATATTGTACTATTCTGAATGTTCTAGCAGATAATAGTATATTAAGCACATCTGATATACAAACTGTTCATGAGGATCATTGAGATCGAATCCGGTAATATCGCGAATACGTTCTAACCGATATTTGACGGAGTTGCGATGAATAGATAACTGACGGGCCGTTTCGATTAAGCTACTTCTACTTTCAAGATAGAAAAAAAGAGTACGTAATAAATCAGTCGTATGTTCTTCATCGTACTGTTTTAGCTTACCGAGCTTACGGTCGAACAATAGACCAAATCCTTTTTCATCCATTGTGCCACGTAGTAAATGATACACTTCGATATCTTTATAAGCAGTCAACGCTGTCTCTCCACTTAATCGACGTGAAATTGTCAGTGCATTACGTGCTTCACTAAATCCTTCATGAATATCCCACAACGCTTTGGGTCGACCAATCCCCGAGCGATAACCTGCTAATTTGCCTTCCTGATCATTTAACCAGGATAAGACAATCGTTGCCCACGGAATCGAAGACTGTCCTGCATCAATAGATGGAGTAGCTTTTACTTGAGGTGTAGGTAAAAACAAAATGGCTCGATTGCTACGAAATTCAATATGAGGACGAATATTATATTTTGCTGCTTCTTGGTATAGTAACCTTGTCATCCATTCTTCATCCGGTGCTACACTGCCTTCAATAACGGCCACTTCCCATAAATGCAAGGGGTTCATGCCTAATTGCTGTCCACGTTGTTCTACTTCATGACGGGGTGGTGCAGGCGGAGTCATCAATTCATCTATAAAATTGCCACGTAATCGATTTTCAGTGTCTTCGATAATTTTATTACGCATCAATTCAAGAGCTAATACCAATCGTGCTTGTTCGATACCTACTTCTTCCATCGCATTCCATTGTTCTTTATCGATTAATAAATAAGCTACACTTCGCTGATCGATATTGATATTGCGACGTACAGGATAACGCGCCTGACGAAAATCCCAACCGATTGGAGAGGAGACAATCAACGTTTCGCTATGATCAATAATAGCTACCGGTGCTTTTAACAAACCTGCTACATGATCACTTACCGCTTGAATACCGATATTTTCAAGAACCATCGCTGTTAATGTGCGATAAGTTTCATCTGATCGTTGTCGTAACTTTTCCTGTCGATATAATGTCTGTTCTATAGCGGCATAAGTGATATCCATATATGAAATATGTTCGGGTAACGAGATGATTGGTAATTCATATAAGTCACTTTGTAATATTGCTTCTGTGAGAATAGGATGTATCTTCTGTGCAGATCTGATCATCAATCCTACAGCTTCACTTGTATGCAGTTGCTCTATCATATGGATCAGCACTTCAGGCTGTTGTTGAATAGGATACACATCGATAAAGATCAATGTTCCTTTGGGATAACCTTTTATAGTATAAGGCTGTTCGAGCATATCGATTTGCTTTACGAATCGCTCCAGACCTTTGGCTCCACTGATCACTTGCGCTTCTTGCAATAAAGGCATATTTAATAACTCTTTTATAGTTAGTTCTACTGATCTCATTTTGCTCACCGCCGTATTTATCATGGTTGCTATGCTGTGCATTTTCAATATAGGGGCTATATTATACTTTCTATTATAAGATATTATCTCACATAAAAAAGCGCACCCTTGTCTAACCTAGATAAGGATCACGCTTTTGAGCAGTATGATGATATGTTATCATTTATCCTTTGGTACCCGCAGTCAAATTCATACCTTCAATAAAGTAACGTTGAAAAACAAAAAACAATACGATAACAGGCAATAATACTAGAACAGAACCTGCCATCAAATAATTCCACTGTGTCTGTACACTGCCTCGAAAAGATTGCAGACCAATTTGTAAAGTATATAACGATTCATCATTCACATACAAAAGTGGCCCCAAAAAGTCATTCCATGCTCCATTAAATGAAAGAATAGCTATCGTTGCCAGTGCTGGCTTGGATAATGGAATAATCACTCTAAGCCATGTATAAAAATGACTAGCTCCGTCGATCTTTGCTGCTTCACTCAGTTCTCGAGGAATACTTAAATAAAATTGACGCAACATAAAAATGTAAAAAGCACTGCCTAAAAACTGAGGAATAATTAACGGATAGTACGTCCCTACAAGATGCAATTTGGAAAACATCACATACTGCGGAATTAAGGTTACAAACCCTGGAATCATCATCGTTGCCAGCAGAATCGAAAACCATACTTTTTTACCTCGAAAACGAATACGTGCGAATCCGTAAGCGACAAATGAATTCACGATCACATTTCCTGTGACTGCAAAAAAAGAAAGCAACAATGTATTTAACGTATACTGTGTAAATGGAGCCGCTATCCATGTACGAATATAATTATCAATATGAAATGTTTGCGGAATAAAAGTAGGTGGGTACTGTGCTATTTCTTGCATCGACTTTAGAGAAGTTGCTATCATCCACCAAAGCGGCAGCAAAAATAATATACTTCCTAGCGCTAACACGATAAAAATAACAATTTGGCGCAAAGATACCCGTTTTTTTCGATAATCTGTCTGTTGCCCTGAATAAGATAGGGAACTACCCATTATTGATCCTCTCCTTCATAATACACCCAACGTTTGGATAGCTTCATATTGATTAATGTCAGCACCAGAACAATAGCAAATAGCACCCATGCCATTCCCATAGCATAGCCCATATCAAATACGGTGAACGCTTTGTGCCACATGTGCAAATTATAAAAAAGTAGTGAATTCATCGGTCCACCACTACCGTTCTCAGTCATTACATATCCTTCCTGGAACACTTGAAATCCACCAATAAAGCTCGTAATCACATCAAAGAAAATAACAGGTGAAATCATAGGCAGTGTAATATGCCAGAAGCGACGAAATACAGAGGCTCCGTCTAACTTGGCAGCCTCATATAGCTGTGCAGGCACCCCTTGTAAGCTGGCTAAATATAACAACATGCCGCCGCCGACTGCCCACATTTTCATCATAATAATAGCAGGCTTCGTCCACATCGGATCACTTAACCATGCAGGGCCTGAGATTCCAATCCATGATAACAATGTATTGATTAATCCACTGGTCGGGCTAAGCAATTGCATCCAGAGAAAATAGACGCCTACCCCTGAAAGCACAGCCGGCAAATAATAAATAGTCCGAAAAAAACGCATCCCTACTACTTTTTCGTTCAATAACAAAGCAAGCAAAATAGAACCTATCGTCGTTAAAGGAACCATCCAGACGACATAATACAATGTATTACTCAAAGACCTCCAAAATAAAGGATCATCTGTAAACATGCGTCTATAATTATCAAGCCCGATAAAATCCATACGTGATGTTACATCATAATTGGTAAAACTGGCATACAGAGAAAAGAGCATAGGAAACAAAGTAATCCCAAATAATCCAATTAACCATGGAAGAATAAATAGGTATCCTTGTCGTTCTTCTTGACGTGCTAATTTAGATATTTTCGGACGTTTTTGCCCGATCATTGCTTTCATAATTAACCCCCTTTGATACAGTACAAAGCGAGAGCCAAAAACGGATCAGCTCCGACTCAGCTCTCGCCTCTAACTGGAATAACACAGACTATAATGACCAATGGATTATTATTTATTTTGTGCCATCAAACTTTGAATATCTTGCTGCGCAGCGGCTAGCGCTTGTTCAGGTGTTTCTTGACCTAAAAATACAGCATCCATGTGCGGATTAATCAGATTTTTATAATCAGGAGCACTGAGCGGAATCGGAAACAGCTTGGTGCTCTCTAAATTTTGAACAGACGCTTTGTAGACTGGATTTTGATTAGCTTCTTTATCCTTAGCGGCTTCTATATTAGCCACATTATCGAAGTTCTCCATCGCCCAATATTTTTGAGCGTCTACTCCGGTTAAATATTTCATAAATTCCCATGCTTCAGCAGGGTGCTTAGCTCCACGAGGAATCTCGACCACGAATCCGCCACCTGTACTCCAATGACCTGAACCACTTTCCCGTTCTGGAATAGGAGCTACACCAAAGTCCATATCTTTGCCAAACTCTTCAAGTTGAGTATTGTATGTGCCTGTCTGAATATACATAGCAACTTTACCTGAAATAAAAGCATCACTTTGTCCGTTACCAAATTCTGCTTTCATAGCATCTACTGTCTGGCGACCCAAGCGATCTTGCCAGGAAAGTAACCATTTCAATGTGGCTGCTTTGCCAGGTGTGTTAATAGTAGTCTGGTCGTTGGCATCAAAATAACCGTTGCCATTATCTCCATTCATCAACCAGCTATCTACACCAAAATCACCCCAAAGTGGATAAAATCCTACTTGTTCGTAGGTCTGTCCACTTTTTTTGTCTAACTTTTTGGCATATTCCTCTAATTCAGCCCATGTTTGCGGCGGATCATTAGGATCAAGCCCTGCTTCTTTGAAAGCCGTTTTGTTGTAGTACAACATACGGGTATCGGTGTTAAACGGTAATGCATATGCTTCATTGTTATACAGTACATTTTTCCATAATTCTGGATAAAAGGTGTCGGCAATATTGTCTTTTTGCAAATAAGGAGTAAGATTTGTATTTTGATTTTTGCTGGCGCGAAGATTTACATTAGCGTAATCATTAATAATAACATCAGCAGGATTTCCAGCTGCTACAGCCGCTAGATTTTTGGTCCAGATATCACCAAAAGGAAGGTATGTATGCTTAACGACGATTCGATCCTGCGAAGCATTAAAATCATTAATGATTTTTTCGATAATCGGACGACGTGTCTCTGAACCCCAAAATGTCCAAAAATCGATTTCTACTTTTCCATCTGCTCTGGGTTCAGATGAATCAGATCGTGGTGTACAGGCAGTTAGTAACAGCAACAGAATCATAGGGACAATCCAAACCATACGGATTGAAAACTTATAATGCATTAACCAATTCCTCCTTATTTATAAATAAATATTATAAAATCTCTTTTATTACAATAAACGACAAAACATCGCTTTGAATCCATTTATGACAATAAAAAAAGAGCCATATCTCTTTTTATAAATCTAAGAGATATGGCTCTTGTGAGATAAGTTATTGTAACAGTTCGCCAGCACGCATAATCAGTACATCATCTAGATATACATCTGGCTTTTGAACAACAGCATCAATATGTACTCCTGCGGCAACTGTTCCACCAAATGTATTATTACTACCAAAAGCTACATGGATAGTACCATATACTTTTTCATCTTCTAATACGATTCCTGTGATACGTGCTTTGTCGTTAGTACCAATTCCGAACTCTCCTAATAGGCGTCCATCTCCATCCCCTAGCATGAGCAATAATTCAGGGCCGGTATCCCCTTCTGCCGCTACCAGACGACCTTCACTAATATTAAGCAACAATGGAGAATCTAAAGCACCTATTCCAGCGATAGAACCATCAATTACGATCTGCCCTTGAGCTGTTCCTTCCATTGGAGCAATATAAGCTTCACCAGAAGGTAAATTACCTGATTCTCCAGGATTGAGATACAATCCAGTGCTCGGTACACCTTCACGTTCTTCTATCGAAAAGGATAGGCTATATCCTTCTTTTTCTATCCGTACGGTTGATGCTTTTGTAAGTAAAGCAGTCACATGTTCTGTTAATTCTTTGACTTTAGAATATTCTGCTGTAATCGCACCATGGGTAAACATATCTTCTGTAATGCCCGGCATCGTTGCTACACGTGTACCTGCCGCAGCCGCTTGTTTGCGTGCAGCCGTATGTGTTAACGAATAGCGTGTCACACAGATCGCTACAGAAGCATTCATCATCGCTGTAGCAATAGAGGCTGGTGGTTCTTCTCCTGATTTGCTACGCTCTTGCATCACCATTAACATCGATTCTGCGCCTAATCGCTTGCCTGCTTCATATAGAGATTCAGCAAGATATTTACGGCTATCGTCTGCTACAACAACCAGTGATTCGCCTGCTTTTAGTCCAAGACAATCGATCAATACATTTTTGCTAATTTCAATACGTTCCTCACTCATCGCTATATCCACCCTTTGATTACTAGATTATAAGTAAGATCATTCACTTGCTGTATGTATTATATTGTTCCACAACTCTGTATAAAATACCAATCATATGTGTACGAGATCCATACTTTTCAAGGTATACTTATACTATAGATGCAAATAATACATAACCGAGCGGAGGAATCTGAATGAAGCAAGCGTTACTTATTATTGATATGCAAGAAATCTTTTTCGATCTGCCTGAAAATTCGCTCTATCAGCGTGATCCATTAACTGAAAAGGTCAACCAACTGATCGCTCAAGCTCGCGCTGTCAATTGCCCAGTGATCTTTATTCAACACACCAGTTATACTCCCGGTGAAGAGTTATATGTCGATACACCTGAATGGGAAATACATCATAAGATCAATCGTCAGGCAGAAGATCCAGTGTTCCGCAAAACCAAATGGGATGCTTTTTACGAGACAGATCTATTGGCATGGCTACAAGATAATCAGATAGAACAGATTATTTTTGCTGGTGCACAGACTGAATTTTGTATCGATACTTCATTACGTGCGGCATACAGTCTAGGCTATCAATCCAATATTGTTATCCAAAACGGGACAAGTACACTGGATAGTCAGGTACTTCGTGCAGATCAGATTATTGCTCACCATGAGAACATCTGGAATGGGCGTTTTGCTACTGTGCAATCAGTAGAAGAAGTATTATTTCAGCCGATAATGAGTAGCTAATTAGCAGATATATGAGTTTGCCGTTTATCCTTTTCATTTAACCAATAACAAAGTACTACACTATATGATATTGATGTAATCTATTCTTTATTTTTAGGAAATATTTGTATTTTCTAAAAATAAAGAATAGATTTTTTTGTTCCAATGTAACTTTATCTAACAAATAATGATTTATTTATTGAGCTATTTTGTTATTATTGGTAATATACTTATCATATAAAGTAAATTAATAGGGGGTTATGATTTGAAAAAGACTCATTTTTTACCTTTTATCGCATTGATTATGGTTATTATGTTATCTGCTTGTGGTACACCACCTGCGAAAGATCCTGTACCTGCGGCTTCAACCGATGCAGGCACAGCCTCAACTACTACAGGTGATGAGACGATCAAAGTCGCTACAGACGCTTCATATGCTCCTATGGAATTTATGGATTTGGATAAAGTATCCGGATTTGATATTGATTTTCTAGCGGCTGTTATGGCAGAAGCTGGCTTGAAATACGAGGTTACTAATATTGGATGGGACACGTTACTGGAAAGTGTTAAACAAGGTACCGAGTACAAAGCAGGGATCTCTGCTGTCTCGATCACCGATGAGCGTAAAGAAACTTATTCGTTCTCTATTCCTTATTTTGAATCCACTAATATGATTATGGTCAAAGAAGGAAGCCCGATCAAAAGTGCAACCGATCTTAAAGACAAAACGGTCGCTGTGCAAAACGGAACAACAGCGGATATTTTGATGTCCAAAATTATGGGACAAAACAGTACTAATCTTAAAAAATTCGACAGCAATACGTTAGCTCTGCTCGAACTGGATAATGGTGGTGCAGATGCAGTAGTCGCAGATATTGCGGTAGTGCGCGAATATATCAAAAACAATCCAAATAACAAATTAGTCGGTATCACCGATAATACGAATTTCAATTCAGAATACTATGGACTGATCTATCCTAAAGACAGCGACCTTAAAGCGAAAATCGATCCTGCTATTCAAACTGTGATCGACAATGGAAAATATGCTGAAATCTATCAAAAATGGTTCGGTACAGCTCCTGATCTCACTAATTTAAAAGCCGAAATCTCCAAAGCAGGCACATCTTAATTCTGCTGCGTCTAACCATATTCGCTTAGTCCATGTATCACTCTACAAAGAAAGTATGCGTTATACAGTCATCACGCATACTTTCTTTGGTATAAAAACCTTTTTGAATAGGAAGGGACTCTTCATGACAGACTTTAGATTCGATATTATTGCTTACTATCTCCCGATCTTATTAAAAGGCACTTTATTAACGATTGGTATTTCATTTGCAGGGATTATTTTCGGTTCAATGCTTGGGCTGATTATGGGATTTGGACGTATGTCCTCCAAAGCGTACTTTCATTTACCGACAGCGTGTTATATCAACTTTTTCCGTGGAACGCCGTTGCTCGTGCAAGTACTTATGGTGCATTTTGGATTGATTCCATTGCTGTTAGACCGAAGCGATCCGATTCTAGCCGCTATCGTAGCATTGACTCTTAATTCAGCCGCGTACACTGCCGAGATTTTTCGCGCTGGTATTCAATCGGTAGACAAAGGGCAGACTGAAGCGGCGTTATCTTTAGGGATGACACGCCGCCAGACGATGCGTTATATTATTTTGCCTCAAGCGATTAAGCGAATGATTCCTGCATTTGGTAATGAATTTATTGTATTGATTAAAGATTCTTCCTTAGTCGCTATTATTGCAGCTCCTGAACTCATGTACTATGCCAACAGCATGCGTGGACAATATATGCGTGTATGGGAACCGTATATCACCGCTTCAATTATCTACTTTATTCTTACCTATTCGTTAAGTAAATTATTGAATTGGTTCGAAAAAAGAATCAATTAGTAAAAGTTACAGAACATCAGCCAATCAGTACCTTTTCTTCCGGGTAACTGAACTTGGCTTCTTTGTTTTTCTGTGCAAGTGCATAGGCTAGAGCCAGTGGGCCCAGACGGCCGATATACATCGTAATAATAATGATGATTTTGCCCGCAGGTGTGAGATGAGGGGTTAAGCCCATCGACGAACCTACTGTACCAAACGCAGAGACGGTTTCATAAAAAATGCTTAAAAATTGAGCGCCTGTTCCACTTTCCGTCAGTGTCAGTAAAATGGTCATCGTAAACACAATCCCAAGCGAGATCATAATAACAGCCAGTGCGCGAAATGCGGTATCAAAGCTAATTCTGCGATGGAACGCACGAATCTCACTACGACCACGTACCACACTGTATAGAGCCAGCATTAGAATCGCAAATGTATTCGTTTTGATCCCACCACCGGTTGAACCGCTAGCAGCTCCAATAAACATCAAAATAATAAATACAAATTGCGTTGCCGCCATCAGACCACCGATATCGACGGTATTATAACCGGATGAACGGGGCATAACCCCCTGAAATAGCGATGCCCATATTTTCTCAGTTATACTCAAATGTCCAAGTGTAGCTGGATTTCCCCACTCTACCACAAGGACAAATAATACACCGAACACTGTCGCTATCGCTGAAGTCATCAGTACCAATTTCGTATTTAACGAGAACCGACGCCATCTGCGCTTTTGCAATATATCGGTCACGACAATAAATCCAAGTCCACCGATTACAAATAGTGAAATAACGACCGTATTGACTACCGGATCGCCAACATGACTGGACAAGCTATCTGGAGACAACGAGAACCCTGCATTATTAAAAGAAGATATGGCGTAAAAAGCACCTTGATACAGAGCAGGTGCCCACCCCATCGTTGGTCCCCAATGTAGCGTCAATGTGATCATTGCCACAAATTCCAGTACAAAAGCGATTAGGAAGATGTTAAGTGATAATTTCACTAATCCCTGTGTGGAAAAAGCATTGGTCGCTTGCTGAATCATTAAGCGATGCTTGAGTCCAATCTGCTTGCCCAGTAATACAGCAAACAGCACCCCGAACGTCATAAATCCCAGTCCACCAATCTGGATCAGAACCATAATTACCAGCTCACCAAATAGTGAAAAGCTCGCTCCAGTATCAATAACTGCAAGTCCTGTCACACAGACAGCCGAAGTCGAAGTAAAAAAAGCATTCAGTAATCCTACACTGTGGCCATTTGTACCCGCTATCGGGAGACTCAATAGTATCGTGCCGATCAATATCATCCCTGCAAATCCTAGTGGAATCAAGCGTGCCGGATGCACAAATCCCTTCATATGCCTTGCCATTTTATTCAAAATAATATTCCTTTCGTGTTAATGAAACGGACAGCCTCCTTGCGAAACAGAAGCTTTCGGTTCATATGCTTTATCCTGATAAAAGAAATTAGGGGTTACTACCCGATTATCGTACGATTGATGAAAAATATGCGTAGTCGCAGGTGACATCGGCGGAATCAGCCATGTCCAGTTGCCTGTTACTGCTCGTCCTGCTTCCGCTTCCCGTTGTTCAAAACGCTGAAATTGTGAAGCCGCTGTATGATGATCTACTATACTCACACCTGCTTCTTTGAACGAATGCAATACGGCCAAATTCAGTTCAACTAATGCACGATCTTTCCATAATGTCGCTTTACTGCTGGTATCCAGTCCCATGATTTTTGCCATTTGTGGTAACAAGTTATACCGATGTTCATCTGCAAAGTTACGTGCACCGATCTCTGTACCCATATACCAGCCGTTAAAAGGTGCTGCTGTGTAATGGATACCGCCAATCGTTAAGCGCATTTCAGATACGATGGGAACAGCGTACCACTTTAATTCCAATTCTGTAAATCCCGGAAAATCTGGATGGATCATCGGCACTTCCATTACATCTGCTTGCGGAATCTCAAACCAACGTGGAGTCCCATTGTGTTCACTAATCACTAAAGGAAGAACATCAAACGAAGTTCCTGCTCCTGTCCAACCTAACTTTTCACAAAATTGCGTAAAATCAAGTGAAGCGGGATCACCAATAATCCCTTGCTCTGTCTGATAACCTGCATAACGAATCAATTGATGATTCCAAATTCTCATCTCCGATCCGTCGATCGCACGTGGTCTAAAAATAGTGATCGTTGGACGAACTTTACCTCCATTTGTAGCATATCGGATATGCTCAAGTAAAGAGTCTGCAATCTGCTCTGTCCCCTGAATATGGCGCTCATCGCGCACGTGTAGATTGTCCCAAAATAAGCGTCCAATACAGCGATTACTATTGCGCCACGCCATTTTGGCTCCATGTTCTAATTCTTCAAATGTATGTTCATAGCTTCCATTGTTTTGAATATCATGCTCTACCTGTTGCAAGCGTGCTTCTAACTCATCTTCACTTTTGCCAAGTTCTTGATAACATTGACGCAAAAATAATGTTGCTTCCTGCATTAACGGATGTGTAACGGCCATATATTCCACCTCATTTTATCTTATCCATTAGAATCCACTTCTACCACAATATAAAAACAGGCGACGCTCTGGTGGGAGCCCGCCTGATTGGTCTGCTTATCGTTATTAGGATTGTCCATATTATACGTTACAAAACAGTGCTTCGGCAGTGTTATGATACAATTGTCACAGAACGTGCACATCCTTGCTGTATAAGGGCTGAGAGACTTTCCATATCGTTCCATAAATAGAGGGCACACTCTAAAATACGCATCAATATCGCATTTGGATGACTACATTATATGATCCATCTTATCGTTTCCAAAGAACGCTATGATCGACTTTCATCTATACTCACCACTTTCTATCTTATCGACAACAAAAGCCCTCCAGATGATACTCTGAAGGGCTTTATTATGAATAACTCATATGAACAAGATTGCTTGGATAGCTATTAGCTAGAAAACGTAATCTTAGCGACCAAGATAAGCGTTCAACATCCATGCTGCTTTTTCAATCTCACCACGAATACCGATCAATAGATCAGCAGTTGGTTGGTCACTAACTTGCTCTGCAAGAACAATCGTTTCTGTTAACTCTGTAGATACGGTTGCAATATCTTCTACAAGTGAACTTACCATTTGATTTGCTTGCTCTGTACCTGTTGCTTCAAGCAATGTAGACAATTCCAATTGCTCACGAAGTGTAGCTACAGGTTGACCACCGATTGCGAGCAAACGCTCAGCAATATCGTCCATATACACAGTAGCTTGATCGTACAATTCTTCGAATTTAGCATGTAGTGTAAAGAAGTTCTCACCTTTAACGTACCAGTGGAAATTGTGAAGTTTAGTATAAAGCAAAGACCAGTTAGCAATTTGTACATTCAAAGCGTTATATAATGCAGTTGTTTGTGTAGTCTCAGTTGTAGTAGAAGTGTTTTGTAGAGATGTCATAGATAATTCCTCTTTTCGTTTTGTATTTTTAAATTTAGACTTATTCTAATTCCTGAATTAATCATAACAGATAGACTACCATTTGGCTAGTGTTATCTGCAAAAAATATTTTTTCGTATCGACAAATTGTGAGTTAATCTTTCACTTCTTCTCTCTATTACCTACCAAGCAAACGCTTACTTTTTTCATAACCTTTACATCTCTAGTTCTTTTCGTTCAGTTTTCTTTATATTGTCTTGGCGGGCAGAAATAACATAGGCTATCTAGCAAATTGACGGAGTGCTGTCTTATCTCATACTATGGAGTAAGCGTAAATTACATTTATAACTATGCTCACATTAAAAGGAGGTCCATTCGTGGATATTATTTCAGCGATTATTATGGGTATTATTGAAGGCTTGACTGAGTTCTTGCCTGTATCCAGTACCGGGCATATGATTTTGACCAGTTATCTACTGGGACTCGATCAGAATGCAGAACAGGTCAAAACGTTTGAAATTGTGGTACAGCTAGGAGCCGTACTTGCTGTGGTTGTATTGTACTGGCGTAAGTTTATTGATATTTTGATGACGATTCCTGATCTATTTAACGGTCGTCTCAAAAGTAAAAATGGAATAGCTCCTCAACGTCGTTTGAACATTTTGCATATTATTTTGGCAATGTTACCGGCGGTTGTGGTTGGACTGGTGTTGCATGACTTCATTAAAGAACATCTTTTTGGGCCTATGACGGTAGTCTACAGCCTTGTTGTTGGTGGTTTGCTGATGATCTATGCAGAATGGCGTAAAGGTCGCTCAGCGGGTAATATGACGGTTGATGATATTACATACAAGCAGGCGTTTGGTGTAGGATTGTTCCAGTGTCTTGCTCTATGGCCAGGATTCTCTCGTTCAGGTTCTACGATCTCTGGTGGACTATTACTTGGAATATCCCATACAGCCGCTGCTGAATTTACATTCCTTGTGTCTGTACCTGTTATGTTCGGAGCGACAGGACTGGATCTTGTCAAAAGTGCTCAGTATCTAAGTATGGATGACTTTGGATTTTTTGCTGCTGGATTTATCGCTGCTTTCCTTGTAGCCCTTGTAGCGATCAAAACATTCTTAAATCTGCTTAAACGTCTTCCATTGTATGTATTTGCGTACTATCGTTTTGCACTTGCTATTATTTTCTTCATTTTGCTTACTCGCTAAGCGAAAAACGTTGTCTGTCACAGAACCTTGTTCTGATTCAATATTCGATATTCAGAGTTAATATATTTGTAATAATATGAATATATATAACTATAAATAATGGCGGCTTGCCGTCTTATTCAAATGGGAGATGCTACTTGGATACTTTACCCGCGCGAAGGCGAATGATGAGTGCTGTACTGATGAGTCTAATCATGCTGTTGTTCTGTATGCCATTTCAATCAGCTGATGAAGAAGATTATGACTTTGCCGTCACAACTGGAATCTATCCAGGTAAAATGACATATGGATCATCACGATATGCTAATAATGTAGATGGCGGTTGTAGGGTGCCTACATTACCACCAGTGATGACACTGGCTGCTTACTTTGCGATTCTGATTCGGTATGTGAATAGATCGTTCAGTCCCACTCATCTTCTCTCTTTTATCCCTCTCTTGCTCAAGCGCTTGTTGCTTGAAGCGCTCAAGTACCGGTCCAATTATATGGATATGGCTTCCGTACGACCTTAATCGTGTATAACACATCTGGTTATCGCCAGTGTGCATCATTTCAATTAATGGATCGCGGATGCTGACCACTATAGGATCGGCACGCATGAAGGGAGAGAGTTTGTTGTCTGACAGTATTAATATAGGACTGAATTTAACGTTATTTGTCATTTTAATTATCTTTACTGCTTTTTTTGTTGTGGTGGAGTTTGCAATTGTGAAAGTACGGGGTAGTCGGATCGATCAGCTTATCGCTGAAGGAAATAAAAATGCTCGCTATGCCAAAGAAGTCATTTCAAATCTGGACGGCTATTTATCAACCTGCCAATTAGGGATTACGATTACTGCATTAGGACTGGGTATGTTGGGAGAACCAACGGTTGAATATATGTTATCTCCTTTGTTCGCTAATGTAGGCGTACCTGCATCATTAAGTCATATTTTGTCTTATGCGATTGCATTGATTTTGGTTACTTATTTCCACGTAGTTGTTGGTGAATTAACACCGAAGACAGTTGCTTTGCGTAAAGCAGAATTAGTGACTTTGTATACTGCTCGTCCGATTATCTGGTTTAACCGCATTATGTATCCTTTTATTTTTATTTTAAATGGATCGGCTACCTTCTTAACCCGCTTGATTGGTCTACAACCGGCGAGTGAACATGAAGAAGCTCACTCGGAAGAAGAATTGCATATTATTTTGAATGAAAGCTATGAAAGTGGCAAAATCAATCAAAGTGAATATGGTTATGTCAGTCGTATTTTTGCTTTTGATGAAATGTTAGCGAAAGAATTAATGGTGCCTCGTACCGATATGGTGTGCTTATTTACCGAAAAGTCTCCTGAAGAAAACCGGATGATTATTCGTAAAGAGCAATATACCCGCTTCCCTGTTGCAGAAGGAAGCAAAGACAATATTATTGGGATGATCAATACGAAGCAATTCTTTCTAGCTGCTGAAGAGACACCAGATTTGAATGTGGCTCCTTTGATCCATCCGGTTATGTCTTTATCTGAGACTACCCCTGTTAAGCATCTGCTCAAGCGCATGCAGCGTGAAGGCACTCATATTGCGATTCTGGTCGATGAATACGGTGGTACATCCGGTATGATCACGATCGAAGACATTTTGGAAGAAATCGTAGGCGAGATTCGTGATGAGTTCGATGCCGATGAAGAAGACGAAATTCAACAGATTGCTCCGAATCATCTTATTGTCGATGGTAAAGTATTTATCAATCGTGTAAACGATCTATTAGGTACCGATCTAGACGATGAAGAGTTGGATACGATCAGCGGTTGGTTATACGGTCAACGTCCTGATCTAGCGATTGGAGCTACGTATGAATTCGAGGATCTAACATTCAAAGTATTACGTCGTAGTGCGCGTCGTTATCGCAAGCTGGAAATTGTCAAAAAAGTAGTCGAAACCGATGAAAATGAAGATACAGAATCATAAGTGAGTTCGATCTAGATAGTGAAGATCAAATAATCGGCTAAAAACATGAAAACCGCTTTTTCCTAAAAAGGAGAAGCGGTTTTTTTCTGGATTAATATGGTCACTGCAAATAATGATGATCTACAAACGACTACAACCTATTCCCGATCAACATATTAGGTTGTTCTCCACGCATTAACTGACCCCAATGTTGGTACACTTGATACGCCTTGCCACTTTCAAGTATCGATTTGGCGGTATAAACGCCTTCTTCGATTGAACCTGTTTTGCCTGTCATAGCAAGCCGGTATGCACTATTAAGTAAGACTTGATTGGTAAACGCAAGATCGGCTTGTCCGCGTAACACCTGCTCGGTCACTTCAATCTGCGTAGACGCTGTCCACGACATTTCCGGTAAAGAGATATCCAATCCATAGACTTCCGGGTCTATAATCTCCATATGAGCTTCACCGCGCTCTACCCGATACGTACGTGTAGGACGATCGATAAATAAATCTTCTGATCCTTCTGCTCCCTGAATAATCGCTGCTCGCTGATAATCCAATCGTTGTAACACTTTAGAAATCCGTTCAAAAAACGTATTATGGAACACGCCATACACCAGATAAGGAGAATGGCTATAATTCATTAGTTTTTCAGCGCTATTCAGTATCGTACGCACACCTATTTCTTCACGCAATGTACGCAAAGCACCTAATGGTGGACACCACTGCTCTGCCGCTACAAATAATAATCCTGTTTCCTGAGCAGCATATAAAGATTGATCTCTTGTCAAATGCTCAGTATTGACGCCCATTTCGCGCAACAGTAATGGTAACGTCACACCCCATTTAGGAGGCAAAGGTTCACTACCATGCAAGGTGACTTTCTGCCCTGTCGCTGCCAAAACAAATGAAGTTGCAAAGCTCGCTATAAATGAAGCTGTCCGTCCATCATAGGGAGCAGCACAATCTAGACTATTGATAGAAGAAGTACGTAACGCATACTTACGGCAGATATCGACAAAAGCATGCATCTCTTCTATATTTTCCATCTTCATTCGTTCTGCCATAAAAAAAGCACCGATCTGTACGTCAGACGCTTCTCGATTCAAAATCAGTTCGCCTACAGCTAGCGCTTCATCATACGTAAGATCTCTGGAACCTCTTTTGCCTCGACCTACTTCTTTCAGTATGTCTGTCATGTTCACGTCAGGTTCCTCCTTTGACTATTAAGATTGTAACAACTGATGTGCTTTGACAATAGCTGTAGCGACATCAACCAGGCGTTTACGATCATTCATCGCTTTTTTACGTAAAATATCATAGGCTTCCGCTTCTGATATTTTTTTCATATCTGCTAAAATACCTTTCGCCATATCGATCCATTTGCGATCTTCCAAACGGGATACTAATTGCTGACGCTCACTATGCCATTGTTGCCGTTCTACACATAATTTGGCTGCAAAATGAAGTGCCCAGTGAAGTTCTTGCTCTTTCATGGTGGGTGTCAAAATCCCATCTATCGCACTTTCGATTTCACAAGCTTGCACAGAAGAAGTAGCTGTATACGGGCTACACCACCATAACATCGGAATACTACGTGAATGCGTAAGAATGTGCTCTAATGCTGTAATCTCTTCTATCGGTAGATCAAGCACTACAGCATCGGCTTTGGTTAACAAAGGTTTGACATCATCAGCCCCAACTGAAATCGACGCCTGATACCCGTTATCTTCCAGCAAAGTCTCAGGTAACACAACAGACTCTAACTGATCCGGACCACAGATGATATTCTCCATACGGATAATCAGTAAAGAACGCATTGAGAGGTACTCCCTCCTCATAGACTTAATACTTACAATGAAATATATAATAGAAAATATCACATGAACAACTAGATTTAAAAGTGGATAAGCAGATTTTAGCTCTTTTTTAAGACAATCAAGATAATCGAGGGTGTTTTGATATTTATCATGTAAACATAATTAACTTCTAATTTCAAATAAAATTTTTATGTTATTTATATTGACATGTAATTATACATCTTTTATAGTTGGTTTATCGAAAAACACATATGATCAATTATCGCATCATCAATATATTATCTATCTGTTAGCGAAATGATAACTAGATACAATGGAGTATCTACTTTATAGACGGCAATGAAGCCTGTCTCAACTCTATATCAGAGCACCAAGCGTCTGGCACGCTTATCTCTGGTTGGAATGAGACAGGCTTTTTATATGTAGATCGAGATTATAGGAGGAGAGATCATCATGACAACAACCAAAAAATTAGTATTAATCGGAAATGGAATGGCAGGCGTATGGACGATAGAACATTTACTGAAGCTCGCACCACATGCATATGAGATTACTATTTTTGGAGCAGAACCTCATCCTAACTATAATCGTATCTTATTATCGACTGTGCTTGCCGGTGGAGCTTCGATCAATGACATCATTATTAATGATCATGATTGGTATCACGATAATCATATTACGCTATACACCGGTGATCCTGTTATTCGTATTGATGCTGATCAGCGTCAGGTCATCTCTGCTTCTGGCTTACATGTAGACTATGATGAAGTCATTATTGCAACCGGTTCGCGCGCCTTTATCCCGCCTATTCCAGGTTCAGACAAAGACGGTGTGATCGGTTTTCGAGATATTAAAGACTGCGAGACCATGATAGCAACGGCTCAAACGCATCGCAAAGCGGCAGTGGTCGGTGGTGGACTGTTAGGGCTTGAAGCAGCTCGCGGACTATTAAACCTCGGTATGGATGTTACTGTAATTCATATCAATGAACATTTGATGGATCGTCAGCTTGATCTCCCAGCAGGTCTGATGCTACAAGAGCAGTTAGAAGCACAAGGTATGAAGTTCCTACTTGGCAAGCGTACAGTCGAATTAACAGGCAAGCGCAGAGTAACAGGACTTCGATTCACTGATGGAGAATCGTTAGACGCTGATCTTGTCGTGATGGCGGTAGGGATTCGCCCTAATATCGATGTTGCTCAGTCCTCAGGACTAACAATCAATCGCGGAATCGTGGTTGATGATCATTTACACACCAATATTCCTCATATTTCAGCTGTAGGCGAATGTGCAGAACATCGAGGGATTGGATACGGGCTAGTGGCTCCACTATATGAACAAGGAGCTGTACTTGCTAAGCGTCTTGCAGGACTGGACACTGCCGGTTACGAAGGATCAGTTACTTCAACCAAACTTAAAGTAGCAGGTGTAGATGTATTTTCAGCAGGGCAATTTGCAGATACTCCACAGACCAAGTCGTTACGGATGCAAGATGATATCGATAGCATTTACAAAAAATTGGTGATTCAAGATGGGAAATTGATCGGAGCGGTATTGTTTGGCGATACGTCGGAAGGCAGTTCATTATTTTCACTGATCAAAAGTGGCGAATCGATTGTTGGACGTGAAAAAGAACTATTGACCGGCCATGTTGGTGGGACGACAGCCGTTTCTCCACTACAACGATTAGAAAGTATGGCAGATGATGAGATTGTCTGTGGTTGTAATGGAGTGAGCAAAGCGGCAATTGGCGATGCAGTACTTCAACAAGGCTGTCATACGATGGGTTCGCTCAAAGCTTGCACCAAAGCATCTGCATCATGCGGAGGTTGTGCTCCACTGGTCGAAGGATTGCTTCAACTATATGCTGGAGATTCCGCTCAAGTGACTGTCAAAGAAGGCATGTGTGGATGTACTTCTCTACAACGCGATGAGATTGTAGAACAGATCAAAACGATGGGTCTCAAAACTGTCAAAGAAGTGATGAATGTACTGGAATGGCGCGAACCTGAAGGTTGTTCCAAATGCCGTCCTGCCCTCAATTATTATCTAGGCATGTTGTTCCCGGCTGAATATGAAGATGAAAAAGAATCGCGATTCACCAATGAACGTTATCACGCTAATATTCAAAAAGACGGCACCTATTCAGTGGTTCCCCGTATCTACGGCGGAGTCACCTCCCCTGCTGATCTCAAAAAAATCGCCAATGTGGCTGAAAAATATAATGTCCCACTCGTCAAATTTACCGGCGGGCAACGATTGGATCTACTCGGGATTCGAAAAGAAGACTTGCCTAAAATCTGGGAAGAATTAGATATGCCTTCCGGTCATGCTTATGGCAAAACATTACGTACCGTCAAAACATGTGTCGGCAATACATTTTGTCGCTTTGGTACACAGGATGCGATGGCGATGGGAATCAAAATGGAAAAAGCGTATGAACGCTTAACCGGCCCTGCCAAAATTAAACTGGCTGTGTCTGGATGTCCCCGTAACTGTGCAGAAGCAACGATCAAAGATTTGGGGTTAGTGGCTATTGATGGCGGTTGGGAACTGCATGTAGGAGGCAACGGTGGGGTCAAAGTACGTGCGGCTGAACTACTTTGTACGGTCAAAACAGAAGAAGAAGTGATGGAATGGTCTAGCGCGTATTTACAATATTATCGTGAACATGCTCGCTTTAATGAACGCACCGCAGCATGGATCGAACGTGTAGGCTTAGATCATGTGAAAGAAGCACTTGCTGATCAACACACTCGCTTGGAACTGGTGAGCCGTATTGAAGAAACGCTTAGTTACACTTCTGATCCATGGAAAGAAATTATCGCCAAAGATGAATTACGCAAAAACTTTGAACCGCTACACCAAGCACCATTAACCGGATCGACCACATCTATCCATTAAGGGGGAACTGCGATGACGATGACTAAATTACATGTAGGGCATATTCAAGATATCGATAAAAAAGGATCACGTACATTTCTATTAGGCGAGATTGAGATTGCTCTATTCCATCTGAGCGATGGTAGTATTCATGCAGTCGAAAATAGTTGCCCCCACAAACAAGGGCGATTATCGGAAGGGATGGTGTGCGGAACAGCGATTCATTGTCCTTTACATGATTGGAAAATAGATTTGCGGAGTGGAAAAGTACAAGATCCTGACGAAGGCTGTGTGCATACGTACAACACCGAAGTTGATCCTGCGAGTGGAGCGATCTATATTACATTTTGAGCAAAGGAGTGGTGAAGATGAATAGAGCATATGGTACAGTCAGCATTATTGGTGCAGGCCCGGGTGATCCTGAATTGATTACGGTCAAAGCATTACGACGGATTCAGCAAGCCGATGTGATTATGTATGATCGTCTGGTGAATGATGAGTTGTTAACGTATGCCCGCCCAGATGCAAAAAGACTATTTTGCGGTAAAGCACCTGGATTGCATCATATGAATCAAGCCACTATTAATCGCACACTTCTCTCTTATGCCGTAGCAGGTCATACCGTTGTTCGGCTCAAAGGCGGCGATCCTTTTGTTTTTGGACGGGGTGCAGAAGAAGCTTTATTTCTAGCAGAACATCATATTGCTTACGAAATAGTACCGGGTATCACGTCAGCAATCGGAACGGCTGCCAGTGCTTCTATTCCACTGACTCATCGCGGTGTAGCGACATCTTTTGCTTGTATTACCGTATGCCGGGCTAATCCAGCGATTGAGCCAGCAACTATCGAAGCAGTATCTTCTTCAGCACCAGCGATCTCGCCAGCTCCTGTGCGATGGGATCTACTTGCACATAGTGTAGATACTCTGGCGATCTATATGGGTGTCAGTCAGTTGGACGAAATCTGTAGTCAATTGATCCTGTGCGGTAAACCTTCTGTAACCCCTGTCGCTTTGATCGAAAATGGCACAACCGAAGCCGAACGGATAGTTACCGGTACACTGGCTGATATCACTCAGATAGCGACAGTCGCTCATATCAGTAATCCAGCGATGATTATTATCGGTGAAGTGGTTCATATCCGGGAACAATTACTACAGATGAAGCATCAAGCTCACCAAATGATCGGATAATGCTCGTCTATATGTACAGCAATTGTTGGCACTCCGGCAAATTGTCCAATATTGCAATCACGTATATAAAGACACCTCTTGAATAGGTATAATCGTATGATCTATTTGCACCCTCTCCAATCGATTCTATACGTGTAGGTACGAATCTAAAAAAAGCCATTTCCCTTCATATAGAGGAGAAACGGCTTTTTTGATATCACTATTTTTAACAATTATGATTTTTAGTATGTCATATAGAGAGCGTTTTAAAAATGATCTATTTTGGGTCTGAATTATTTATTTGATCTCGAGTAACTCCTGTTAGTAAAGGTACTACTTCTCCTTTATTCACATCTATTAGACCATAATCCGTAATTTTGAGTGCAGGGCTAACGGGTAACGAATGCGTACTGATCGACATAATCGGATTGTAATGCTTGTATCCTAACTCGCGCATAGCTGTAACCAGTTGATCGACAGCAATTGCTGTTTCTTCCAGAGGGGCTTCTGTTAAGATACCGCCTACAGGTAAGTGCAGTGAAGCAATCACTTTGCCGTCTAACACAACACAGAAGCCGCCTTGCTTGCTAATGACTTCATTTGCTGCTATTGCCATATCTTGTGGATTACGACCGACAACCAGTAAATTATGATTGTCATGTGAATACGTTGTCGCTATCGCACCACGTGTAATCGTATCCCCACCGATCAGACCATACGCATGATTGCCATTTTTTCCATACCGTTCAAATGTAGCGATCAATCCATACCCACTCTGTTCCCACATCAACTGCTGATTACGCACACTTACATCGGTAAGACGTTCTTCAGTAAATGTTGATCCGTCTTTGACCATCATGACCC
Source organism: Paenibacillus sp. KACC 21273 (assembly GCF_028736095.1). Classification (NCBI taxonomy): domain Bacteria; kingdom Bacillati; phylum Bacillota; class Bacilli; order Caryophanales; family Paenibacillaceae; genus Paenibacillus; species Paenibacillus sp. KACC 21273. The sequence goes on along the minus strand of NZ_CP117876.1, from coordinate 490,971 downwards.
GACATTCATACAGACCGTCACTGTTGTGAACTGGAACTTGAAAATGTTGTTCGTTCAGCAATTCTAACTTCACACTGTTATAAAAGTGCGCTGGAAATTGCGGTTCGGAAGAAGGCTGTACATACGGCTGATCTTGCTGATACACACACAATCCTTTTTTATACACTTCATCAATCTGGAACTGCTCGATATCGGATAGTAAAATAAAATCGGCTAACTTACCGGGTGCTATAGCTCCACGATCACTCATCTTCATCCGTTTTGCAGGTGTAAAAGTAGCCGCATAGATCGCCGCTTCAGGTGTCATACCCATCTGAATCGCTTTACGCACGATATAATCGAGATGCCCACGCCACGCTAGACTATCTGTCATTACATCATCGGTTACAAAGCAAAAATGCTCTGCTACATCATGATTGATCATATAATCGATAATTTCCGGTGTCATCGATTTCTCTTGCAGTTCAATAAACATCCCTGCTGCTATACGTTCTGTCATCCCTTCTATACTCTGGTGGGTATGGTCAGAATCGATGCCTGCCGTAATCAATTGATGAAGATCCAGATCAAGTAACTTAGGCGTATGCCCTTCAATAACAAGATGCGGATAATGAGTCTTTATATGACGTAAAATCTGATTGGTTTTGCATTCAGGATCACGTATCACATCGACATAATTCATAATTTCACCGAGACAAATAATAGACTCGGTGCGCATCAACTCGTCAATATCCGCAATCTCGATAGAACCGCCTGTTGTTTCAAGCGGTGTTGCGGGTACAGAGCTAGGAATACTGTACATCATATCGCATATCACATCTTGACTGGCGGCGATCATTTCTTTGACCCCTTCAAGCCCGAATACATTGGCCATCTCATGCGGTTCCGGTACGATCGTGGTGACTCCACGACGTAAAATGCCGTGAGAAAATGTCGCTGGCGTGACCATCGAACTTTCAATATGCAAATGAATATCGATCAACCCGGGAATCATATACCGTCTATGACCTTCGATCACTTGTGTAGCTACAAAACGATCACTGCTTTGCTGACCGATATATAGAAATTGTTCGCCCTTAACAGCTACATCACCTGTACGAAATTCTTTATAGTAACTATTGTACACTTGCACATTTGTGATCAGCAGATCAACAGCGATTGGAGCTAATGTAGATGTGTTAGCTTCATGAGTGCGGTTCGTGGATGTATTTAGACTACTCATTGTCCCACCATCACAATCTTATCCGCTGGAAAAGTAATCATCACCTGTTGACCGGGTGCGATTGGGATATCCATTTCTTGATTCACTGTAAATGCTCCTAACGCTGTCTGTACTTCAAATTGATAACTACGTCCTAGATACGTACTGACTTTGACTGTGCCTGGTACTTGATTAGACAAAGACTTTTGCAGATCAGTCAATTCATCTAACCGAGTAATGCGTAAGTCTTCTGGACGGATTGCTCCTTTGTACGTCTCAGCTGTCGATTGCCCTGCTTGTAACTGCACAGCAAATCCATAATCACCAATCGTCCACTCTACTCCTGTATTTCCTTGACGTGTACCATCAAAAACCAAAAAGTTATTAAACCCGATAAAACGAGCTACATATTCGGTTTTGGGATATTGATAAATATCTGTTGGTGCGCCTAATTGCTCGATTTTGCCAGCATTCATAATCGCTACTTGGTCGGAGATCGAAAAACATTCTTCCTGATCATGAGACACATAGACCGCAGTCATGCCTAATTCTTGTTGTAAACGACGAATTTCCACACGCATCGTCACTCTTAGATTGGCATCCAGATTACTTAATGGCTCATCGAATAGTAGTAGATCAGGCTCAATCACAAGTGCACGCGCAATCGCTACACGTTGACGTTGTCCACCGGATAATTCTTGCGGGAACCGCTTTTCAAAGCCATTCAGACTCACAATATCAAGCATTCGCAATACTTTTTCTTTAACCTGTGCTTCTTTCACTTTGCGTAGACGTAAGCCGAACGCTACATTATCATAGACCGACAAATGTGGAAATAACGCATAACTTTGAAATACAAATCCAAAATTGCGTTTGTTGACTGGCAGATTCGTATAATCTCGCCCGTCGAACATAAATTTGCCACCTTTGGCCTCTAAAAAGCCTGCAATCAGACGCAAAGTGGTTGTTTTGCCACAGCCGCTTGGTCCGAGTAACGAAAGTAATTTACCTTCTTCTAATTTGAGATCGAAATTCTCCAAAATCAGGTGGTTATCATACGCCACCGATACCTGTTCTAAGCTGAGTAATGTCATCGTCGTATGCCTCCCCTTATCGTTTGGTAAAGTAAGCCAGCCCACCCATGAGACGTTCAATCACGAACATCAACAGACCGGTTAATATCATTAACACGACCGAAATCGCAGCTATCGTTGGATCGAAATAATTCTGTACATACGTCAACATCTGGATCGGCAATGTACTAATTCCCGGCCCTGTCATAAATACCGAGATATCGACATTATTGAATGACTCCAGAAAAGCAATTAATACCGCTGCCATAATTCCTGAGCGGATATTCGGTAACACCACTCTGAAAAATGCTTGTAATCGTCCTGCTCCAAGACTGACTGCCGCTTCTTCGATAGAGAAGTCAAAGTTGGATAGGCTGGAACCAATCACTCGAATAATAAACGGCAACATGATCACTGTATGTCCAACCAATAGACCGGTATAAATCGGTAAATGGTACATCACTAACACATATTTGAGCATCGTAAAACCAAGTACAATCCCTGGAATCAGTACCGGTGATAAAAAGATGGCATTCAGCAAATCACGTCCGCGAAAATGATATCGACTTAGTGCATATGCCGCTGGCACACCGAGAATCAAAGCAAGCAGATTCCCTAGTAACGAGATCACAATCGATGTGACAAACGTCTTCGGAAACATATCGACTGCCCATATATTTTGATACCATTTGAGTGAAAATCCATCCGGTGGGAATTTCAATACCGTACCCGGCCCGAATGAGGTGACCGAGATGATCACCAGTGGTCCTAGCAGAAAAATAAAGACTAACGTGCTAAATATCGCCAGCCCGTAATGTTTTTCTTTCATCTTCGTCTCACCCCTTCGGATTCAATTTGGTGGCTACTTTGTTCATCAATCCTACAACAACCAGTGTAATCAAAATCATAATCGTCGCAATCACAGAAGCCAGATACCAATCATTCAATGTCATCGCATTCTGATACAGGAATGTAGAGATTACCCGTTCCTTACCTCCAAGCAAGGCTGGCGTTGTATATGCGGTTAGACTACCGACAAATACAAGTACACTTCCGATAATCAGACCCGGAATCGTGAGCGGGAATAATACTTTACGCAAAGCGGTAAACCGAGAAGCACCCAAACTTTCTGCTGCCCGAATCAGTTCACTATCTACATTTTCCATCACACCGACAAGCGTAATAATGATCAATGGTAAAAATAGATGCACCAGTCCGATAATCATCGCTGTTGGTGTATACAAAATTTCGATCGGCTTATCGACAATACCCGTAGCGACCAGCGCATTATTCACCAGACCTTTACGTCCTAGAATAATCATCCAGCTAAACGAGCGCACCACAGGGCTAGTGAGTAGTGGGAAAATAGATAAGGCTAACAAAATCCCTTTTTTCCGTGTACCCAATCGAGAAATGTAATAAGCCACTGGATAACCCAGAGCGATACAGATCACTGTTGTAAATACACTGACTCGTAGTGTAGTCAGTAGAATCCGATTGAAATACGCATCTCTGAAAAAGTACAGATACCCTTCCAAAGTCGGCTTGCCTTCTTGCACAAACGTTGAGCCAATCGTCAATATAATCGGGATCAGCATAAATACGGTAAGGAACAGCAGCCCGGGTAGGAGCAGCCAGTACATCTTATTGATTTTCATAGGTGGGATACGCTCCTATCTGAGCAGAATTAAGGTGGTTCTTTGGGACGGCGTAATTGGTGTTACTTTTAAAAGAATATTTAAAAGATAAAAGATGATTAGCTAGTTGAGATTAGAGTTGCTCTAGTAAGTGTCGCTACGAAAACAGGATATTCTTACCGTCGCTTGTTGTAATCGGCTCCTTTGATTAACCGCTTTGCGGTAAGGAGTCGATTACAAAGGCGAGCGCTTCGCTCTTTCAGAATATTCTGTTTCCTCCGCTTAGAGGAGACAGCAACGATCGGATTGGTCTAGTGTAATCAAAAACTTAAATACGTATTATTTATCACTCGATTACGAAAATTAAAATTGTAGTTTTATTAAATAAAGCTAACTTTTTAGTAAGAAAATAACTTAATTACAAAATGACCAAGCACGATTTTAGATCATGCGAGGGATACAGAATAGTCGCGTTAAGGGTTGGAGTAGCAGTCCAAAAGCAATGTTACTTTGAAAAATCTATTGTGATGATATTTAGTTAGTCTGATTTATCTTTCATGCTTCTATTTCTACACTTGCTACAGGTTGAGTTGCTTTGAGATTACTCAGGGATTCCAAAAAGATTTTGAAAAAGGCGATATGGTTGACCTTTAGAGCGACTTGGACGTTGGGTTGTTTGCCCAAACGATTTTGAAAATCGCATACGGTTTGTCCGTCGCATAGGTCACTATTGGTTTCGATATCGATATGGTACAACGTCGTACTGATTACACCGGGATACAGAGCGGCGGCTACTGCAAGTGGGTCGTGCATTGCGCATGCTTTGACTCCATTACGTTGTTCGTAGCGCTCCATATAAGCGGATGTGCTCTGACCTACATATACTGCGATTTCAGGTTGAGCGGTTCGGTTGAGTGCGCCGAGATGGTTGTTGTTTAGCAATACTTTGCGTGTCACATCTAACGGTACAAGTACTAGATTGGCAAAGCCTGCGTTTAGGACTTGCTTGGCGGCTTCAGGATCGACGTACATATTATATTCAGCCGTTGGTGTGATATTGCCGTATTCATTAACGGCTCCACCCATAATAACGATTTCTTTGACGTTAGCGACAATCTCTGGTTGTTGTTGAATCGCTAATGCGACATTGGTCAGTGGTGCGGTGAGAATCAATGTGATCTCACCGGGATGGCTCATAATTTGCTCAATCATAAATTCGTGAGCGGCTTGAGGTTGAACCTGTTGCTCCACTTTCATTTCGGTTAATGCGCCACCGATCCCATCATTGCCATGAACCGAATGTTCGAATCTCGGCTTCCGTACTAACGGAGTATCTGCTCCTGCAAAAACAGGGATATCCGTACGATCGATCAACTGTAGAATTTTGAATGTATTCGTCGTCGCCTGTTGCATCGATACATTACCGTTAACCGTCGTAATGCCTAGAATATCACAACTGCCGCTACCGACAGCTAGCATGATACCGAGCGCATCATCGATTCCTGTATCTACATCCATAATGACTTTCCGTTGCACTAGACTCAAAGTACATCCTCCTTCGATCTTCAAAATGTGGTTATAACGGTAGTACTTTCCTTGAGCTTAACCCCCGATTTCACGGTTCCAACGATCTGTCCATGCTGGCATATTTTTATTAACAAATTCCATATCTAACTTACGTAGATTTTCAATAATATCTGCACCGTACGTAATTCCTTGCGCTTCTTCGTCTGTCAGTACCACATCTTTATTTACAGGAGAATCAACTTTGGCTTTAGCAGATTTCTCTTGTACGTCTTTGCTCAATTGCCAGTCGATAAATTCTTCAGCCAGTTCTTTGTTATCGCTACCTTTGACGATGTTCACTGTATTGATGACTGCATACGCTCCTTCAGATGGAGTGACGAACTTCGCACCCGGTACAGCAGCTTGAATATCTTTGAAATACATTTCCATAATCGGGCCACCTGCAATCTCTTCTTGTCCGATCATATTCACGTATTCTGAGGTTTGACTATAGTATTTGACCACACTCGGGTCTAAAGCTTTCAGTTGCGTAAATGCTGCATCTTCGTTGAATTCTTTATTACCTGCTACGCGCGACGCAGCATCGATCATCATCGGACCTGCAGTTGCTGTAATCGCTGGCATCGTTACATTATTAGCAAATTCCGGTTTCCATAGATCGCTCCATGATGTCACTTCACCACTAACCAAAGCTGGATTGTATGCAATACCGAGCTGAGCTACCGTATAAGCAGGGCCATATTTTTCGCCATTGGGTGCTTTGGCAATATCATAAATGTGATCTAAATTCGTCAATTTGGTACGATCAATCGGTTCGAGTAAATCATCGTCTATCGCTTGTTGTGCATAATAATCCGAGAGGTAGATCAGATCCACATTGGTACTGCCCTGACGGATTTTGTTTAACCGCTCTGCATTGTTGCCTGTTTCGAGTACGATTTTGACATTATGTTCTTTTTCAAACGGTTGGAAAACTGATTCTTGTAGAAAATCTTCCGAAAATCCCCATGTCGAGATAACCAGTTCTTTTTGTCCATCTGCACTGCCACCTGTACTTGCATTACCGTTCTGATCAATCGTTGTTCCACAACCTGCAAGCCCTACACCTGCTAATGTTAATGCCAGTAATCCACTCATCCACTTTTTACTCATGTTTGGTTTCCCCTCTCAAATGGTTGATTCTGAATAACAATGTTGCAACAATTACTTATAAACAAACAAAAAAGAAAAGTATCCTTGTAAGAACAAGAACACTTTTCTTCGATAAACAAAGCAAAGCGGTACCCGTTACAAACTGATCTGTATCCGGTCACCTTTTAAGATAGATCAAAAAAGGAAATCCGCCAGTCAGGTTGGCGTGTCAGTTGAAACCAGCTTGCGTTATTGATTCTCCGCCAGTACCACATTGGTAAAAGCCCATTGGGTAGACGCATCATAATCGCGCAATATAGCTTCAATATTCAATTGCAATTCTTGTTCTAACTTTTCACGAAATTTACGCTTATAGACGGTCGATAAACGAAAATCGACTTCCTGCTTGAGTGCAGGATCTTCGCCTTCAAGTGCAGCCGACCGTGGAGAACGTCGGTGTCTGGCTTGAAACGTAATAATATGATCTTCGACCGAAACTCGTAACAAAGTGGTTCCATAGCCAAATAGTTCTTTGGATACTTCGTTATATAACTGTGCCATTTTCTTTTTGGACTCATTGTGATCTAGAAGATTCATCTTATCACCTTCACTGGTAAATGTCGTACATTGAGTTCGTCCGACCTCGTTATTATACATAAATTAATAGAATGGAGCAACATAATTACGACTTTTAAAATAAATATTGTTCTATAAGCGAACATTGCGTGTAAGTATATTCCAAATCGTCCGTTTTATCGGGACTCAATTTCTGCTCGTTTGCCTGTCTCATGCCACCACTGTGCATATATGCCGCCAATCGCATCGAATATCTGGGTCTGCTCATTTTTCCATTGCTGAATCAGATCATCATCATAGGTTAAAAAAGACGTTTTGTTATCGACTTTGTATTTGTGTAATAACCGAATATGAGTCACCAGTTCTATCGTATAGGCTAATATCCAGTACAGCATCGCTTCTTCATCATAGATCATTTTGGTAAAAACCGTTTGACCCCGTTCATACATTTTCAATCGATACCCGGTAGCAGTCAGCTCTACAAAAGGAGCAAAATCATCTAAAAAAGATTGTACAAATGGATTGGTGATATAGTCTCGATACTCTTCTTCCTGTAATGAAGTACGTTGTAATAACGAATGTAATTGTTCTATATATTGCGCTTCTGTTTTCATAAGCAAGCTCCTTGATGTTCTATACTAATGACTCCATAAACTTGCCGGGATCATCACTAAAATCTGACCATGTACCCAAAGCGGTATATGTTAAATGCTCTTCATCATAGCAACCAATGACTTTTTTAGTCGGATTCCAGACGATACATAGATCTGAATACAAACTGATCTCTGCGGACAATCGTAGATAGCGCTGTCGCCCTACTTTCATTTCTACTGTATCCAGTAAAGACAACAATTCAATCTGCTGTGTTTGCTGGTCAGAATCTTCCCACTGTAATACCCGCTCGTCTGTACTTAGAAATTCGATTAATGCTTTAGGAAGCTTGTAACTTTGCAAAGTATATAATTTATTTTGCTCATTATGAAATGTGGCAGGCTCTAGACTTTTTAAAAGTTGTGCTAAGTACTCATTTTTATTGATAACCGCTATAGTATATGGACGTTCTCCATTTTTTTCGGCTATCGTGACATCTGCTCCACGCTGAATTAAATACTCTACCATTGCTACATTTTCATTACGGGTAGCTACAGTAAGCGGAGTCGCATGATAAGGATAGACCATGTCTGGCTTATTGTAATTGATATCTACTCCATGATCTAGTAAGAAATCGATCGTTTGTAGATCATGATTCGTTACTGCTTTACGTAAAACAGACCCTCCGTATTTTTGAATATCTAATCCCAATTCATGGATCAGCGCTATATTCTTTTTTTTGCCAAAATAAGCGGTATCATAAGCACTGGATTGGACTCGATTCAATCGATTGATCTGCGCACCATGCTCATATAAGTATCGAATCAGCGGTTCTTCTCCGTATCGTACAGCTAACAAAAAAGCAGGATTGTCTTTGGCATTCAAATTCACGCCATGCTTCACTAACCAATGCACTACTTTATCGTGTTCTAGTGTTATCGCCATATCTAATGGAGTAATCGTAGTATATTCACTCAAAACAAATGGTTCTTCAATATCCCAACTTTCTATAAATGATTGCTCTAAAGCAGCTATATCCTTATTGTATATATGTAAGGCAATCGGTGGCAATTGGGCAAACTTCCCGATATTTGCAATCACGTACATAAAAACACCTCCTGAATAATCATGATTGTATGATTTATTTTCGCTCTATTTGATCTATCCTACACCTTTTCTGGATATCGTCAAAAATCCGTCTGTCGTTGACCTAGTATATAGGTTTGGACAGACGGATCATATACTGTTTTTATTTATTTGATCTGAACATAGGTTTCTTTCTATACGGAATAACTACTTTATAGATCGGTTGTATTAATAACGAGCCGGTGCTGATTTTTTCGCAAGTTCTATCATATAATCAAAAAAGGTAGTCGGATTCGTATCATATACAAAATTCACCGGACGACCATCGGCTTGTTCTAACGTTCTACCTTGTGATGGACCATCGGGAATCACAACACAATTGACTACTTTTTTCTGTACAATATCTGGACGACCAATCGACAATGTGGTTAATACATCCCAGAAATAATACGTTGAATTGTTCTCCATATGTACAAGTGGTGGACAACAAGCATAACAGTTACCTAAGAAATCGACACCTTCATAACGACGGTCTGTTGACCAGCGTTTACGGATATTTAAGTCTAAAGGCACTTTAATGGTACTTTCTAAAGCAACCAGATCGATCACGATCTTACTTTGCCATACCCGATGTGCCGCTTCAGGATCCCAGAATACATTCCACTCTGCACTTCCATCATGCTCAGGCTCATCGACATTCCCATGTGCAAATCCGCCACCCATCCAGACTAATTTTTCAATTTTGTCTTCGATCTCTGGAGCTTCATCAAGCGCACGAGCTAGATCGGTAAGAGGGCCGGTAAATAGCAATGTTGTTTTTCCTTCTGTTTGTAACAATTGTTGAATCATATGACGGTGAGCTGGTAATTCAGCCAGTGGCGCTTCCATTTTTCCGGATTCATTTAGAATAGGTAACGCATCTACATAAAATGTATGCATCCGCCATGCCGCTGGAAAAGGATTTTTACCACGTGAATTGGAACGAGCTACTTCTGGCGCATATGTGCCAAAACGATCAATAATTTTGCGACTAGCTGCTGCACCGGGTTCCAAATATCCGTCTGCTGGAATAACCGATACCCCTGTTAATTTTACATTTTCCATCTGCAATAACATAAATAGAGATACTAGATCATCGACTCCAGCATCATGGTTAAAATAAACCGATTGAACTTGTGACATGATTACTTGTTCCCCCTGTAATGCATCTGTATATCACGATGCTTGAATTTCACGTTCTCTCTATTCATATCATAATGCCTTCAAGAATACCAGACAGCCCTTATCCAGATCACCGTCAATTGTTAGGCTGATTATGCTTAGCTTTCATCATAAGTTCCACTTCGATTTATTGTATATCTGCTACCGGTTCTCCGATCAGAAATGTTAATTTCCCTGATAATACACCTAGCTCTGCGGGTGTCTCCAAATAAATTTCGCCATCCATATCCGCAGGCATCGGTTGAGCAGTAGTTAATGTAGCTTTTGTAGTGCGAATATAATCAATATTGCTATATTGTGGATTCCAGACTTCTTCCGTTTTGCGACTTACCAATTCACGTAGTAAAGGTAATCCTGCTTCACGAATAATTAGCACATCTAACAGACCATCTTCAAGCGAGCTTGCTGGAAAGGGTAACGGATTCGTTCCCAAAAAGCGTCCATTGGCTACATAGATCATAATCGCTTCCCCGTCGCTTTCTCCTTCATCATGAGTCAAATGAAACGTAAACGGTTCAGCAGTACGTACAGTCTGTAATGTACTAAGGAAATAACTGATTTTACCGAAAGCGCCTTTCAGATCAGGATTGATATTTTGCGACGTTTCTGCGATCAATCCAATACCATAAAAGTTCGTAAAGTATTGTCCATTCACCGTTCCAATATCAATCGTACGTGTATAGCGTTCATTCAGTACTTCTGCCGCTTTGGCCATCTGTTGAGGCATCATCAGTGCACGCGAGAAATCATTACATGTACCACCTGGCAATACACCTATAACCGGCGGATGATCCAGTAATGCTAATCCATTAATACATTCATGCACTGTACCATCTCCACCTAGAATATAGACAACATCGTATTGTTCTCCTAATTCTTTGCATAGCTGTTGTGCTTCACCCGGTTGATCTGTTCGACGTACATTCAATTCAGGTAATGCTAATGACAAAATACTCAAAGCCGTTCCTAGTAATTCTGGAGTTAGCGAACCTGCATGTCCATTATAAATAAGTAGCCCTTTGTTATACATAAAAGTACCCCCATGATTGGAGCATAAGATACTTATTCATACCCTTGTTTGACTACCTTTTAAACGATTAACAGACAAATACGTACATTTCTCTTGCTTGGCTACGATAACATGCGAAAAGCTTGAGAATTCTGCCTTTTTTGCAGTTTATTGATTAAATTTTACGTTTTATTAGGATTGAAAAGAAATGTATGATATTATTTATATAGGTAACTTATCTTTTTTAGTACAATTGTGCTCTTTAGATATTGTTGAATAGTTCGATCGGTTCGCTTGTTTATGAAATAATATTCATAACGTGTAGCGCTTATGGAATTACTCAATAATCTTACCTAATAATTTGAGAAAGAGGATTGTGTATGCCGAGAAAACACCGCAAATTAACTCCCGTCCAATTGCTCGCCAAATTCATTTTCATTACAACTGGTGCTGTAATGATGGCAGTAGCCCTCGAAATTTTCCTTATTCCGAACACCGTGATTGACGGAGGAATAACAGGGATTTCAATTATTTTGTCTGAAGTGACTCCTGTTCCATTAGGTCTTTTTATCTTTATTATTAACGTTCCCTTTCTGATTATCGGTTATAAACAGATCGGTAAAACGTTTGCCTTTTCTACTTTATACGGAATTACAGTCATGTCGTTGATGACTGCATATTTACATCATATACCTGCACTGACAGATGATAAAATTCTAGCCAGTATGTTTGGTGGTGTGATTCTTGGATTCGGGATTGGTCTGGTTATCCGCTTTGGGGGATCGCTGGATGGTACAGAGATTGTAGCAATTTTGCTTTCCAAACGTTTCCATATGCCTGTAGGGCAAATCGTTATGATTATTAACGTATTTATCTTTGCCGTTGCTGGTTTTGTATTCGGTTGGGATTCAGCAATGTTCTCGATCTTTACGTATTATATCGCAGCCAAAGTGATGGATATTGTTGTCGAAGGTTTGGAAGAATCCAAATCGGTTACGATCATTTCTTCAGAGTACGAAGAAATCTCGCAAGCGATTGTGGACCGTCTGGGAAGAAGTACAACCTTTATGTACGCTAAAGGCGGTTATTCCAAAGAAGATACACAAATGATCTATTGCGTTGTAACTCGTCTCGAACTTGCCAAGTTACGTACGATTGTACAAGATATCGACCCTTCTGCTTTCCTTGCCATTGAGCATGTATCAGAAGTTATCGGTGGTAATTTTGAGAAGAAAAATATTCACTAATTGATGATATCAAAAGCCTCTCTGCACTACGACAGAGAGGCTTTTTTTGTTATTTCTAACTTATCTACTATTGTATCCCAACTTAAAAAGAACGATCTATATCCCTACAAATAGGAATGCAGATCGTTCTTTTATGTTAATTATTTCTTTGTTGTTCTAATTGCTGAACTTTATCTTCTAATATACGGATTCGCTTGTGATGACGATAAGCAATCGGAGTAACTGCTACAATACAGATCAAAATCACGCCTAAGATCATAACAATATCCTCCATACCATTAAAATTAATTCGCTATTTTCACCTGTCCGGTAAATTGGCTATTATACAAGTCTGCATAGAACCCTTCTTGTGCTAACAATTCAATATGCGTTCCAGTCTCAATCACTTTACCATGATTCATCACTAGAATCAGATCGGCTTCACGAATCGTAGACAAACGGTGGGCAATTACAAAGTTCGTACGCCCTTCCATCAATGTATTCATCGCTTGTTGAATCAATACTTCTGTCCGCGTATCGACACTACTGGTCGCTTCATCTAGAATCAGAATCGCAGGATCAGCCAGAATAGCACGCGCGATCGTCAGCAATTGCTTTTGACCTTGTGAAATATTAGAAGCTTCTTCATTAAGCACCGTATCATAACCATCCGGCAAGGTACGGATAAAATGATCAGCACGCGCGGCTTCAGAAGCTCGTATAATCTCTTCTTCTGTGGCATCTTCACGTCCATACGCAATATTATCCCGAATACTTCCACCAAACAGCCAAGTGTCCTGTAATACCATCCCAAACAGACTGTGTAGTTCAGCACGCGATAATTCGCGGATATTTTGACCATCTATTGTAATCTGACCGTTATTCAATTCATAGAAGCGCATTAACAGATTGATCAGTGTTGTTTTCCCTGCTCCTGTCGGCCCTACAATCGCAACCGTCTGTCCGGCACGTACGTGAATATTCATATCGTCTATAAGCAGTTCATCTTTTTTATAACCAAAAGCGACATGCTCAAATGTCACATCACCACGTACAGGGCGAGCAATCGTAGTTATCGCTTGGTCTTCTTCTTCCTGCTCATCCATAATTTCAAATACGCGCTCTGCTGAAGCAATCGTCGATTGAATAATATTTGAAATGTTCGCAAGCTGGGTGATCGGTTGCGAGAATTGACGCGCATACTGGATAAATGCTTGTACTCCACCGATACCGACTGTACCGCGGGTCACCATAATACCACCCACTACACAGATAAGCACATAACCGATATTACTGATAAACGACATCAACGGCATAATCGTACCGGAAATATATTGCGCTTTCCAGCCTGATTCATACAGTTTTTCATTAAGCTCATCGAATTGAGCTAAAGACTGCTTTTCCCGTCCAAAAGCTTTGACAACACGATGTCCGGTATACATTTCTTCGACATGTCCATTCAGATCACCAAGCGATGCTTGTTGTCCGGCAAAATGTTTTTGCGAACGCTTCGCCACTACAATCGTAACGAGTAGACTCAGTGGAATCGTCAAAATAGTAATCAATGTTAGCAGTGGACTGATAGTAAGCATCATTACAATAACACCGACCAGTGTTACGATCGAAGTAATCAACTGGGTTAGACTTTGTTGTAACGTATTACTGATATTATCTACATCATTCGTTACCCGGCTTAGCACTTCACCATGAGACTGTTGATCATAGTAACGAAGCGGTAGACGGGATAATTTGCTTTTAACATCTTTACGCATCTCATAGACTGTATTCTGCGCTACACCTGACATAAAGTATTGCTGAAAATAAGCAAATAACGAACTGAACAAATACAATCCAGCCAAAATCATCAATAAATCTATAATATATCTGAAATTAATAGCAGTTCCACCGGTGACGCTGTTAAATAATTCATCTGTCGCCATTCCCATAATACGTGGAGCCACAATACTGAATAACGTACTGAGTACCGCAGCAATTAGCACAACAAGTAATTGCATCCGATAAGGGCGAAGATATGATAATAATCTTCTTAATGTACCTTTAAAGTCTTTAGGCTTTTCACCTGGCAAAGACATCCGTGGTGGGCCACCCATCTGTCCGGCTTGTGGTCGTTGTGGAGGTTTTGGTTTTTGCTCTTCACTCATGCGATCTCCTCCTCCGACAGTTGCGAAGACACAATCTCACGATAAACTTCGCTACTTTCTAACAATTCACGATGTGTGCCTCTACCAACAATTTTGCCATCTTCCAGCACAAGAATCTGATCTGCATCCATTACTGTACTGACACGCTGAGCGATCATCAATACCGCTGCATCGGTTGTTTCGGCTTTGAGCGCTGCGCGTAATTTAGAATCCGTTTTGAAATCAAGTGCTGAGAAACTATCATCAAAAATATACAATTCAGGCTTACGTACCAATGCACGAGCGATTGATAACCGTTGCTTCTGTCCACCCGATACATTCGATCCACCCTGTGCAATCACAGAATCATATCCATTTTTCATTTCGCTAATAAAATCAGATGCTTGCGCAATCGTAGCCGCATGCTTCATTTCTTCATCGGTCGCCTGTTCATATCCATAACGAATATTTTCAGCTATTGTTCCTGTAAAAAGTAATGCTTTTTGTGGCACATAGCCGATTTTCGCACGTAGTGACGCTTGGTCACGCTCACGGATATCGATCCCATCGACTAGAATCTGTCCACTTTCTACATCGTAAAAGCGCGGAATTAGATTCACCAGTGTTGATTTGCCTGAGCCAGTTCCACCGATAATCGCTGTGACTTCACCGCTTTTGGCTTGAAATGAAATCTGTTCCAATGCAGGCTGTTCTGCTCCTGGATAACGGAAAGTCACATTATCAAAAATCACACTTCCCCGTCGTTCCTGAATAGTAGAACTTACAGGATGCTCAGGATCTTCAATCTCTGGTTTCATTTGCAATACTTCATTAATACGTGTTGCAGAAGCAGAAGCTCTCGGCACCATAACGAAGATTACAGATAACATTAAGAATGAAAATAAAATCTGAGTCGCATACTGAATAAATGCCATCAGATCACCGACTTGCATATCTCCATAGCTGATCCGTACACTACCGAATCCAATAATCGCAATAATCGAGAAATTCAAAACAAGCATCATTACAGGCATCATCAATGCCATTAATTTATTAACCGAAATAGCAGTATCTGCTAGATCACGACTAGCTCCATCAAACCGTTTGCTTTCATACGTATCCCGATTAAATGCACGAATAACACGCAATCCGGTTAAATTTTCACGCATGACCATATTTAAGCGATCCAATTTACTTTGTAATGCTTTGAACAGTGGCATTCCTTTGCGAGCAATACTGAAAATAGCCAGCCCTAACAACGGAATCACAATAACGAAAATAAGCGATAACTCTGCATCTTTGGAGATTGCCATAATCAGACCGCCAAGCATCATAAGCGGTGCCATGACCATCATCCGTAACATCATCGTTAGCACTTGTTGAAGTTGTGTAATATCATTGGTCGTACGGGTAATTAACGAAGCTGTACCGATACGATCAAATTCTTGTAACGAAAAATTTTCGACATGCGAAAACACACGACTGCGTAGATCGCGACCAAATCCGATCGAAATTTTGGCTGAAAAGTAACTAGCCGCGATGGAACATAACATTCCACCTGCGGCAAAGAGTAACATATATAAGCCAATCCGCAAAATATAAGCTGTGTTCCCTGCCGCAATACCTGTATCTACAATATCAGCCATCAATGTAGGCAGGAACAATTCTGACATCGTTTGCAAAAATACCAACAGCAGAACCAGACCGATTCCACCGTAATACGGTCGAAGCTGTCCTAGCAGTTTGGTCATTACTCTGCATCCCCTTTATGTTCTGGTTCCGCAGGTTCAAACACTCGTTCTTGGAAATAAGAAAAGACGCGACCTAATAATTCAGTCAATTTGCGACTATCTTCTTCTCCTAGATAATCGACCAATCCTTCAAATGACGTTTTGAAAACAGCAAGGGACTGCTCCATAATCGCTGCACCTTTATCCGTCAATGTCACGCGTACAGCACGGCGATCGCTTTGATCCATATTGCGCTCGACCAATCCATCGTTTTCCATTCCTTTGATCAATTGAGTAACCGTTGGAGATGTTACTCGAAGTAGACGACTCAGTTCAGAGACTTGCATCCCGCAACTAATCGAGTCTGCTTTGTTACCGATACAGATCAAAGCCATAATTTCACTTGGTTTATATCCCGCTACTGGCTTTTGACGCCAATCTGCTTTGCGAAAAAGACGAAATGCACGTAATAACTCTTCACCCATCGGTGATATTCCTTCAAACTTCAAATCTTCTTCCACCATTTATTCACCTCAACGTAAAATCCTATTATTTAGCCATACTAATTATTAGGTTAACTAATTTTAAATCTGTATGCAAACCTTGTCAATGTTTATAACCATATACTTTTAATTATATACACTTTTCGTAATAATCCTACATTTAATTCTTTATTTTAAGGTAATCTATCCTATTTATATTTATATGGTAAATAATGTTATATTTCTAATTGACTGCTGACTTCAAAGCCTGCTCGTAATTTAGAGATCAATTCCTGCATTTTCACAAAATCGTCCTCATCAAACTTGGAAGTCAGCGCAATCATAAGCCCTACATATCCTTCTACATTTTGCTCTACAAATCGCATTCCTTTTTCAGTCAGTTGTACCGAAGTACGGCGGCGATCTTTGGCATCATGAATACGTTTGACCCAACCTTCACTTTCTAATCCATCGACCAGACCGGTAATCGTTCCACGAGTCACCTGTGCTCGATCTGCTAATTCGGATGGCAACAGACTATGATTCGTATCCGCATACAAGATGCATAACATCATAATTTTGCCCCGCGATAATCCCATTCCTGCAAAACGTGCATCCATACTTTTAAAAATTTCTTCAGCTGTACGAATAAATTGAATTGTTGTTTTCACCGATTGAGCAGCTGGTGTATGTTCAGGTATTCCTGTTAATTTCATAAAAGTCTGACTTAATACCTCTGAAATCTCCAACTTCACACCTATCACTCCTTATTCTTAACAATTTTTTAATCTTTTTTGCATAAAAATGTAAAGTTAAATCATTTGATTACGATAAACAGTAGTATAGGTTTGCAAATACTTGCGAACTATTCATATATAAAGGAGGACTCTAACTGATGAGCAGTAATCCGTTTGACCAACGCCGTCTGCTACAAACTGGGATCTGTAGTTTGATGGCTGTCTTGTTACTACTACCACCGCTTCCTACACACGCATCTGAATTAGCAAGACATGCGCAGAACGGTCAGGATACATTTCTAGGTGGAACATATATCGAACTAGGCGTTTCAAGTAGCGGTACACTTGGCACAGCTAGCGATAGCCCATCTGGTTTTCATCCCGGGACAATAAGACGTAATATCGGTATGAATGTAGACAAAGACGGTTATGATTTTGGCAAAGATATGACCAGTGGTGATTATGTCTTGCCTGGAAGCCCTTCAGAAGGTTTTGTAGTAGGTTACAAACCATCTGTAACTTCCAAATCTCCGTTGACGTTTGTGAATGAAGAACAAAGTGGAAGTATTGATATTCCAAGTACCACTCAAGATTTATCTACAGATGAACAATTAATCGCTCAAACATCTGGTAACACATCTGATCAAGCTATCGCCGTACAACAAAACATTTCTTTTAAACCAGGAGATGCTTTCTTCAAAACAACGATCACACTCAAAAATAACAGCGTTACAGATTCCGTATACGATGTTCATTATATGCGCTTTCTTGATCCCGATATTGATGCTGATCTTCATGAAGACAACAGCACGATTAACTGGGTGCCTTCTAACCCACCTCAAGATGCCGAGGCGATCGCTGCGGCAATTGGTAATGCTAGCGATAATATATTCATGTATGTGGCACAAGATCCACGTGCTCAAGCTTCTGTTGGATTCAGCCGTAATCCTTATATCGAACCTGCATTTCAAAAAGATGGTGGGAAGCATATTGCAGCCAATCTAACCGATGATTGGTTAACCCTGACATTCAATGCAGGCGATCTAGAGCCCGGTGGCACTACCGAATTAGTCTTTTATAGTAGTCTGGATTCTGATATGAATGGTGCACTAGCACAGATCAGAGAAGATTATGCAGCCGATACACTGGCTGTGCCTTCTGAAATTACTTTGACAGGCGATACGATTGCATGGAATGTCGCTGAAGGTACTACAGCAGGTGTATTAACCACTTCTACGCAAAATCCAAAAGTACAAGATACGTTTACGTACAGTCTGGTTAGTGGCGAGGGAAGTAGTGCTAACGATTATTTTACAATTCAAGATAATCAGGTCAAAACAACCAAAGCACTTACACGCGGAGTGACCAGTTATCCGATTCGTGTATTAGCAACAGGAAGTAATGGAAGCACGTTAGAGCAAGCATTTGTAATCCATGCTACTGCACCTGATATGGGCACAGATCTTGCTTCATTATCTATTGAAAATGGAGCCTTAACACCTTCATTCTCACCTGAAAATACAGCTTATGCTGTAACGTTGCCTGATGGAACCACGCAGACTACAGTCAAAGCAAGTGTGTATGATCCAGATGCGTCACTTATCATTAATGGCGTAACTGTCACAGACAGTGTATATGCAGAAGAACCAGTGACACTTGATCCAGGTCTGACTACTATTACACTTGAAGTACATGGCAAAAATGGAATTTCCAAATTTTATAAGGTTCAGGTATCTTCTAATTCGACACTTCCACCTGTAGTACCTGTTGACTCTACTCAACCTGTTCAACCTGTACCACAAGTGCCAACACCATCTCCAACAACAGATACGTATGAAGGGTTACCTGTATCTCCACCACTGGTGATTACAGCACCATTTGTACCTGTGGCTCCGACAGAACCATTACCGGATCCGAATATGGTGACTGGTGGAGGCGGTGGAGCAAGTGGCGCATCGGCTTTGGATGATAATCCGATCTACGATGAATTAGCTAATGCAGCTACCGGCACAGCAACGAATAAAAATACAGATTCAGCAACCAAAACGCCGACCAAGTCGACAACTAATGTCAAAGCAAGTAGTTATATTCAAGGTTATCCTGATGGCACATTCCGTCCCGATCAGAAAGTCACTCGTGCGGAATTATCTGTTATGTTAGAACGTGCACTTGCGATCCAAAATGCAACCACGCCAATAGCAACAAGCAGTACAGACTTTAAAGATGTGCCTGCTTCATACTGGGCAGCTTCCAGTATTCAAAGTATTGAAGGAAGCGGTTGGTTACAAGGGTATCCAGGTGGCAATTTCAAACCTGCTCAACCGATGACACGTGCAGAGCTGGCAACTTTAATTGCTCGCTGGCAAGGACTGAATACAACGTCTACAGCATCTTTACCAGCAGATGTACAAGGACATTGGGCAGCAAATTCGATCAGCGAAGTGATTCAATCGGGATGGATGAAAGGTTATCCTGACGGTCAATTTTACCCGAATCAAGCAGTCAGTCGGGCTGAGATCGTAACTGTATTGAATCGTGTACTTGGTGAAAATACGTCTTCTACAGATTCCATCGCAAGTAGCTGGAAAGATGTAACCCCTGGACACTGGGCGTATAGTGAAATTACCAAAGCTTCACAGAAATAAAAAGATAAGGCTATGATATAAAGTTGTACGCTAATACCCCTGCACAGTTGCGAAATCCACTGTACAGGGGTATTTTTTTGAACTCTTTTCTCTTTGATTATGTTATTGGTGATATAACTTACAGAGAATCATTACGCCATTCTGTCGGTAGCAATTGATAATAAGGGCGTTGCAAAAAGCGATCATCCACCAGCATCAACAATCCTCGATCTTCTTCTGTCCGAATCAGCCGTCCACCCGCTTGGAGTACTTTGTTCATTCCCGGATAAACATACGCATAATCGAATCCATTAAACCCTGCCTGACTGAAATGCTCACGAATCAATTCTCGCTCCGGCCCAATCTGCGGTAACCCGACACCGACAATAATAACGCCTGTCAGTCGATCCCCTGCTAGATCGATCCCTTCACTAAATATTCCACCCATTACAGCAAACCCTGTTAATGTACGTGGATTATCACTTTGAAAAGCTTGAAGAAAACGATCCCGTTCGTCTTCTGCCATACCGGACTGCTGAATCAACACATCTGTATCTACATCTAAGGTCTCAAAAATATCAATCACATCTTGCATATATTGATACGAAGGGAAAAAAGCTAAATAATTACCCGGACGATCATTAATCAATTGAGCAAGGACATTCGCCAGTTCAGTTCGGGTACGCTCCCGATCCCGATAACGTGTCGATAACGGCACAATCTGTACTTCCAATTGTTCGCGCGAAAAAGGAGAAGCAATCGAAATATTATAATCTTCTTCCTCTGCCCCTAACATATCGCGATAATACCGTATCGGAGATAATGTCGCAGAAAAGTGAATCACCGAGCGATATCCTTTGGCTGTCTGACGAAGTTGTAATGAAGGATCAATACAGAACATCCGTAAATACACATCACTACCTTGTACTTCTGCATAGGTCATATGACTTTCCATATCATACAGTCGTCCAATCCGTAGAAAAGCTTGTACCGCAAAATACGTTTCAAGCAACAATTGGATATCCCCTTGATCGCCTTGCTCTAACAATGTCACTTCTGCTCGAATCACAAACTCTTCTAATAGAGGGAAAATTTCTTCTGGTGCTTGTTGTCGCTGGATTAACTTGCCATCTTCGCCTTGCTTGCGTAACCGAATAAAATACGCATTGATCGCACTGGCAATTTTGGCTAACGATTCCGCCGAGTCTTTATAATCTCTTTTCAAATCCAGAAAAGCTGATTTATTTAATGCCGCTGAAAACATATTACGTCCACGATCAACCAGATTATGGGCTTCATCGACTAATAAAATCGTTTTTTTGCGCATGTCATCAGAAAGACGCTTGAATGATACTTTCGGATCAAATACATAGTTATAATCGCAAATAACAGCATCTGACGCATACGAAGCATCAATCGATAATTCAAACGGACACAGATGATGCTTTTGTGCATATTGTTCAATCACAGAGCGAGTCATCAACGTCTCATTGCTCATCATATCGAGAATCGCACCATTGATCCGGTCATAATAACCTTCGGTATATTCGCAGTTGTCCCGTCCACCTGTGCTATTTGCAGAGCAGAAACACACTTTATCTTTGGCGGTAATCGTCACGCCATGTAGATTCAAGCCACTGTTTTCCATCCGTTGCAATGCTTCTTCGGCATTGGCTCTGGTAACTGTCTTCGCGGTCACATACATAAGTCGTTCTGCTTGCTCGGTACCAATCGATTTAATCGCTGGAAATAAAGTCGAAATCGTTTTCCCTGTTCCTGTCGGCGCTTCCGCAAATAGATTCAGCTTTTCACCGATCGTTTTGTAGACAGCTCCTGCAAATTTACGCTGACCGGATCGATACCCGGCAAAAGGAAAGGCTAACTGTTCAATACTATCGTTACGCTTCTGACGATGCTTCGCGATCATTTCCGCATAAGGTGCATATTCAGCTACCGTATATTGTGCAAACTGTTGTAGTTGTTCGCGGGTCTGGATGCGTTCTAGCTTGGTCTCTTTCCCACTGCTTTTGTGTACATATGTTAATTGAACCCTCACCTGATCTAAATGCCGATCTTCTGCAAGAATATAGCCATACATCTGCGCTTGCGCCCAGTGGACTTCCCGTCCGTCTCCAATATCTTCTGCTGAGATCGAAGTCGACTTGATCTCATCGACAGTAAGCAGTCCTTGTTCATCGACCCATAATCCATCACAACGTCCTTCGATTCGAAATAGCAGATCATGATAAGGAATTTCTGTTTTAAGATGAACTTCTTTTTCCCCGTGTTCACCATATCCTTCTTGAATCTGTTTATGGATACGTGTCCCTTCTTGCATCGACTGGGCTACGCGGAAGCCTGATTCGATACTGCCTGTCCGATACACATATTCCACCAAAGTCCGTACTGAAATATCGATAACGGTCGTCATCTTCCGCACCTTCTCTCTCTATTTGTTATTTCTTTGATTGTTGGGTAAGCATCATTTCTATTGTACTGTAAACTTATTTATCAAACCAAAACATTACAAAATAAAAAGTATGCCTTCTATTTATCTGCTACCTCAATTGTGATTTGTGTAACATATTGTTCTGGACTCTGTACTGATACTTCATCAATTAAATATTCTTCATATGCAAATATACCCAGCGTTTGTTGTTGTTCTTCAATAAAGTGTAATATTCGTTTATAACTTTTATCTATTTCTTCATGTCTTCCATGATGAAATCCAATAGCATACTTTCCTTTACGCTTAGCAAAAGTTGAAAGACTGGTATCTATACTATTAGCTTTGACAAAAAAATAAGTCTCTTTTTTACTTTTTGGGGATAACAAATGTTCTATAGTTGTCATTGTGCCTACAAAAGAGGTCGCAATAGATTGCGTAAGATGCTCGAATTGTCGAAAAGCTTCTATCCATTCTAAATAACCACTTCTTGGATCTTCTTCTGTAATAGCATTGCTTCGGATCAGCCATTCTTGTTCTTGATGTTCAAAGTGTATGTGTTGAGGTTCAGCACTTAGTCCTTTTTCAGTCATAATCAGCGTATCTTCTAGCATACGCTTAATTTGATGAAGCGTATCTATTTGCTGATCAATATGTAAAATTTCTCTTTTTGATAAATCAATCATCTGTTGTGCTGTTCGATTTTCCAAATAACTAGCAATTTCTTTTAATGGAATATTCAGTTCTTTCAAAATGCGAATAATTAAAAACATATCTAATTGATGATACGAATAATAGCGATAGCCTCTTTCATCTATACGTATAGGTCTTAATAAGCCAATCTCATCATAGTGAAAAAGAGTACGTTTGTTCACTTTACATAGCCGCGCGAACTCTCCTGTAGTCAGATAAACTTTTGTCTGTTGGTTCATAAATCCTCCTTGACTATCTGGTTACGGTATACCTTACCATAGAATAAATACTATTCAAAACAAGCGGAATAATAACGATCGTATTCCTCAGAAAACAGGTGAAAACATGAAAGTTGAAATTAAAAACATAACTCCTGAAAATCTAGAGAGCATTTTACATTTACGTGTTGCTACTGAACAGGCTTCTTATGTCGAAACGCCCGCACAATGTTTAGCAGATGCTTCAGAATGTGATTCTTACGTACCTGTAGGTTTATATGCAGATAATATATTGGTCGGATTTGCTATGTATGGATTATTTCTTAATGAATGTGAAGGTAGCAAAGTATGGCTAGATCGTTTTTTGATTGATGAACATTTTCAAGGAAAAGGGTTAGGACAAATAATGTTACGCGCATTGATTGATCATCTACGTCATATTTACCATTCTCAAACGATTTATCTGAGCCTTTTTGAAAATAATCAAGGTGCTTTGTATCTTTATCAAAAATTCGGCTTTGAATTTAATGGTGAACTAGATATAAATGGTGAAAAAGTTATGATACTTCAAGAAAAAAATGAATAAGAACACTAAAACCAGTGATTTTACTCAATAAAACGATCTATTTCCTATTTAATTTTGTAGGTAAAATGATCGTTTTGTTTTTTTATGTACTAAAACTTGTTCGATCTACATGCCGTTCTTATATAATAGTAAAATAGGAATAAATTGGTATGCGTTCATGTGGATTATCATACTGCATTCTAGCTAAGAGCTCTTTACAATAAATACGATAGACCACCTAGCAACAATAAGGAAGGATGAATGACTGTTTATGCTTCGACTCAAATTAAAATTCCTGCTCCAAAATAAACAAACCCGGCTGATGTTGCTGTTAACGATAGTATTGTCTGTCTTGATTACTACGATTGCTTTATTTTCCTATTCCCGTTATCGGCAAGAATTAGATACCGAATTGAATACACCGAATATTGAATTATTGCAAATTAATCTAGATGTGACCAATAGAGCTTTTCGCGAATCCGATAACAAAGCTGTCGATGCTTCATTTCATCCAGATATTCTGAATTACATACAGGCTAATCCGGCAGGAACGAACTATAGTGTACAGGTAAATCAAGCACAGCGTTATTTGAAAACGCTCGCATCTGATCAAGATATCTATTCGATCGATATTATCACATTGGATCAGCAACATATTTTATCCAGTCAGTACGGTTATCGTGCAGATTGGCAACAATCACCGGATAACACATGGACAAGTTGGATTCAACAGATCAAGCAAAAGCCTTTACTGATTCAGCGACGGTGGTATGGAAAAAGTGCTACAGATGGTCAGATCGAACTGCTTTCTTTAGCCAGACCGATTGTGATCCACGAGAAAGTGATCGGTGCTGTTATGATTAATCTGGATTATGATCGTTTTTTTTCAAAATTTTATGTGCATTTATCGAATGAACAGATTGTGTACGATCTGGATGGTCATCTTATTTATCCTAAGCTTAGTGCTTCTGTGCCTATCAATGAAATGGATCAAGTGATCACTGAATTAGGTGTACAGCCTTTCGCTTATGTAGATATCCATGGACAAGATTATATGGCAAATCAGACTTTCTCGGATGTAACCGGCTGGCGACTCGTTTCGCTAGTTCCGATGGAGCAATTACTCAAGCATGTCAAATTAGCCCGTAATATGATGCTCCTTCTTTCCCTGATCTCGATAGCGATCGGATGTGCGGCAGTTTATTCCTACAGCTATGCGGCTTTTCGCCCACTTAAACGAATTAACAAACTGCTTCATCCCACAGATCAACAACAGCCACCTCATAATCTATACGATCTAGAACCTGCGATTAGCAAATTAATCGGTGATCTGCATAGTACTTCTTTTCTTGCGGAACGCAGTCTACCTGAATTGCGCTCCAAGTATATTCAGGATGTGCTTCATCAACATATTGGATTGCAAGAATTGGATACGAAATGGAATTATTATTTTCAAGATTGGGAATCAGATCTGCTTGTCGTGACTGTCATTTCGATCGATCGGTACCGAGCATGGACAACTTCATACAGTAGTGAAGATCAGATGCTACTAAAATACGCATTACATAATATCATGCTCGAAATTCTAGACTCTCATTGGCGTGTCGTCAGTATTAATGCGGATAAAGACTATTTTACCTTTCTATTGCAACCCAAAAGTGCCTATTCGATAACATGGACAGATCAGTGGGCTATCGATATGGAGCGTTGTATTCAGATTGTAAAAGAACATCTGAATGTATCTATTTCTGTCGGTGGTGGAAATTCTGTAGATACGATTGCTCAGACTCCCTCTTCTTATACAGAAGCTATTACAGCGCTATCTTATCGGTTGTACAATGGCTACGGACGTATACAACATATGCCGCAAGACTATCCTTCTGCTACAGCCTTTCCTTTAGAACAGCAACTATGGATTCAAGAAATGGTAGATCGCTGTGAACAAGCAGATCAGCAAACAGCTTTATTATGGATGGACAAAGGATTGAACGATATTCAAGAACATTCCATCATTCCTAAGGAAGCTTATAAAATGTTAGATCAGGGTGTGCACTCATTATTACAATGGGCACAATCACATGAACATACCCTTCCTGTAGAACTGGCTAATTACTACAGCGGACAATTGAACACGTTAACATTAGAAGAAATTAAGACATTGTTACGGACTCTGATTACTGAATTAGTAGATGAGCATATGATCTATCGTGTGTCACGTGAACATCTTTTGGTACAAAATATGCAATCGTATCTAAGCGAACATTTACATGAAAATATTGGGTTACCGGATGTAGCCCATCATGTACAGATGAGTGTCTCGTCTGTCAGTGCGATTTTCAAAGAGGAAACAGGAAGTACATTATACGATTATCTGACTCACTTGCGGATGTCTAGAGCCTGTCAATTGCTATTAGATACCGAGCTAAAAATCAGTGAAATTGCAGGGCAAGTAGGCTATCAGAATGAGAATAGCTTTATCCGCACATTCCGTAAGCACAAAGCTACAACACCGGGCAAATTTAGAGAAATCCACAAATCAACCAATAGACATGCAGATCCGCCAAACCGTTGATATTTCAGCTTTTTGGCATATATATTGTGCAATTATCCGATAGAATCGCCACCTCTACTGGGCTACACTCAAATTGTTAAAAGCAAATTATGCGTTGAGTGAATATGCGCTATCTGTGGAGGTGAGCTTGACGATATGATTCCTACGTTATTCTATTTATTGCTTATTGAAGATTCTGCTTCTTCATTGGTAAAGAATAATGTAAGCGAAATCATATGGTGAGAAGAGGGATAGGAGATGAAAGATTGGCTTCTTGTGCAACTATTCAAAACATCCAAATGGAAAACAACAGTTAGCCTACTGGCAACTGTCATTGTTGTATTGGGATTGATCAGCTTTTTCAGTGGAAAGTGGAGCGGTATTTCTTTGTACTATAATACTCCTTCTTCTTTTCCCACCAAGCCGATTACATTGGTTGTTCCTTATGCTGTTGGTGGAGGCACAGATATTACAGCCCGTGCGCTAGTGCGATCTACTCAAAAGTATATCCATCAACCGATCACTGTTGTCAATCGTACAGGTGGCGGTGGTTCGATCGGACTGATGGAAGGCGCCAATGCCAAGCCAGATGGCTATACGGTTACTTATCTCGTTGCCGAGTTAACGACATTGCCACATATGGGATTGTTACCGATTACGTATGAGAAATATAAACCTATTATTCAGACCAATAATGATCCATCTGCGATTACTGTACGAGCCGATGCCCCCTGGAAAACAGCACAACAATTTCTGGATTATGCTCGTACTCATCCCGGTCAGATCAAAATGGGTAATGCCGGTACAGGAAGCATCTGGCATCTAGCCGCAGCGATGTTAGAGCAAGCGACGCATGTGACATTTACCCATATTCCTTACGAAGGTGCAGGACCTGCCGTCTCTGCCCTGATGAGTGGATTTGTCGATGCTGTACCGGTTAGCCCTGCTGAGGTCAAAGAAGAAGTCGATCAAGGCAAGTTACGGATACTGATGATCAATGGCAGCGCACGTTCCGAAGCATTTCCAGATGTGCCTACTTTGCAAGAAGCGACAGGATATACAGTGAATTTTAGTGGGACATGGCGCGGTCTAGCCGTTCCTCAAGATACACCGGATGAAATTGTACACTTATTAGCCGAAGCGTTCACCAAAGGAACGAAGGAACAGGAATTTCGAGAAGATATGTCTGCACATGGACTGGGATTACTCGTCAAAGATAAAGACGGATTCCGGCAACAGATGCAACAAAGTCATGATCTGTATGCACGCTTAATTCCTGAACTTGGTTTGAGTCGAAAATGAAACCGCTTTAGTGGAACTTCGGTACTCACGAAAGGGTTGTGTCTGTATGCAAATCAAAAAAACAATCGATAAAATACCAGGCGGGATGATGTTAATCCCTTTGTTATTAGGTGCTGTTATTCATACATTCTGGGCAGGATCAGGTGAATATTTTGGATCATTTACTAAAGGATTGATGACAGGAACGATCCCTATTCTGGCTGTATGGTTTTTCTGTATGGGAGCTTCGATCGATGTCCGAGCGACAGGAACGGTGCTACGTAAATCAGGTACGCTGGTATTAACCAAAATTGCGGTCGCATGGGTGGTAGCGATGATCGCGATGCAATTCTTGCCTATTGGTGGCGTACAAAGTGGTTTTTTTGCAGGATTATCTGTACTGGCTCTGATTGCGGCGATGGATATGACCAATGGGGGTCTGTATGCGTCGGTGATGCAACAGTATGGAACCAAAGAAGAAGCCGGAGCTTTTGTGCTGATGTCGCTCGAATCCGGCCCTCTGGTGACGATGCTAATTCTAGGTAGTACCGGGCTTGCTGTGTTTGAACCCCATACATTTGTGGGAGCAGTGTTACCTTTTCTAGTCGGGTTCTTATTAGGTAATCTCGATCACGATTTACGTAGTTATTTTGGCAAAGCGACACAGACATTGATTCCTTTTTTCGGATTTGCTTTAGGAAGTTCGATTAATCTAGGTGTTATTATTCAGACAGGCATGCTAGGCATCTTACTGGGTGTGATCGTTATTATTATCACCGGTATCCCTCTCATGCTAGCCGACCGCTGGATCGGTGGCGGAAACGGAACCGCAGGTCTTGCCGCTTCCAGTGCAGCAGGCGCTGCCGTAGCCAACCCGATGATCGTAGCGACGATGAAGCCTGAATTTATGCCTGCCGCACAGTCTGCTACCGCTTTAGTTGCCGCGGCGGTGATTGTAACAGCGATTCTCGTGCCGATTTTGACGGCGTACTGGTCGAATTATATGAAGTCGAAAGGTAAAGTGGTGGAACAGGTGCAGAGTGATGAGGATGTGCAAGAGTCTGAGATGAAGTTGAAGCATGTGAAAGGGCATTAAGTTTGATAAGAATAAAAAGTAAGGTTCAAAAGAAATATCACCTTTCGAACCTTACTTTTTTGAGTACATATATTAAGTTTTTATCACCTAATTAATCAATACTATGAAATATATAAGGCTCATATAAGAAATTCTTTGAATAAATAGATTTAATTATTTATTTAGTTGGATAGACATACTTTCTCTCTGTAAAGAATCGTTATTATAGTAAAACTTTTGTATAGATTTTGTGTCTGGATTTTCAGCTATTGTAGTGACATTGTTACAAAGAGATAAGTATCTTGCCATCCATAAAGATAGATCACACATATTACCATCAAACAGTTCTTGAAAAGAATCTGTTGTAAAAGCTTCGAGAACAAACGGATATTCTTGCCATTGGTCTATACTTTGAACATGTCTTAATTCAATTTCAAAACCAAAAATTTCAGAGTACCCGATCAAATCGTATGGTTCTTCTTCTCTTTGCTCGTATCTAAAATCAGATATATTTAGATACTTTTGAAGTATTAAACCTGTCTGCTCTAAATCACTATCATATTGAATAAATACTTTTAATTTAGCGCCAGTTACATACTTTAAATTTTTCATATTGACCTCCTAATTACGCAATGGTTTAAATTTGATAGAGAAACCCTGCTTGTTTGGCTTTAATCCTTTAAATCCAGAGTTTTAGCTAATATAACTCTAAATTCTGGATCTGCTTTTAAACTATTGCCATATGTACTACTTAAAATATCACTTTTAATATAATAATCAATATCATAATTGCTTAGATCAATTGGTTGACCATACGTAGATTTATTTGGATTACCTACTGTACCTGTCTTAAATGAACCTGTATATCCAGCTTTCAAATTTGGATCTATTTCTTTATATTTTGGAAGTAAATATTTTTCAGCGAGTTCTCCTAATTTCTGATGCAACTGAGAAATTTGTTCACTAATTTTTTGTTTTTGGTTAGATTGAATTCTATCTCGTAACTGCTCTTCTTGTAATTTAGAAGCATTTATAGCTTCATCGCTTTTCGTAATAGCTTCCGCAACTTTTTCAGCAGATTTCTCGACAGATTTGCTAGGTCCACTGCTTCCGCCACCCGGTGGTCTTCCGCCGCCTCCTGGAACTCCATCTGCCATTTCAGAAAGTTCTTCTTCCTCGTGACCGTTCGGATCATAATATTTCAGCGGATTGTTACTGACATAGGCATACTGTTCAGACTCAGTGGGTTAATAATCTGTCCCTCATAGGAATCTTCATTCAAGAAACGTCCTTGAGTTGGATCATAGTACCTTGCTTTTAGATAATATAGACCTGTCTCAGTATCATACATCTGACCTGCATACTTAAAGCTATTCGCTACGGTTTCTTTCTGCTGACTAATATTTCCCCATTCATCGTAGCTATAACTGTTAACAACTGCTCCTGTTTTATCCACCATTTGGACGATATCGCCATGCCCATTGATACTACTATTACATATTTTAGCCAAAAAACCTTGAAAGGCACAAAGCCAATCAAGGTAATATTTAGAATTCTATAAAAATCTGATCCTTACTTTTCTCAAAATTTAGGTATCCATCTCCCATCTAAAATATTTGGAAAGCTCCTTCATTGCTAAATCATAGTCAGCATTCTGACATTTTGAGATAATATTATTTACTGTAGACTCTATATATTTTATATTAAAATCATTCATGATCAGATACCCTCTACCGATTTCAATATTACTATCCTGTATAATCCTTACTAATCTTTTAGGACTTACTACCTCAAAAGTAAACATATCTCCCGAACCAACAATATCTTTACATCCAATATCAACTTGAAAACAAACGTAAAAATCGTCTATATCTTCCCCCCAATCTTCAAAATCTTGAGTCAATAATTTCATTGTTAGCATTTATTTCACTCCTTTAATCAAGAATATCAACATGCACATTAAAAACTTCTGCTTTTTTTACACTACTACCAATTTTATTGGTATTTTGTTGATAATTTGCTCTCCACATTTCGTCTTTAGGCTTATACTGAATTCTAAATGCCCTCATCTTATCAGCACTACTATAACCAATAACTGTTCCATTCTCTATGAGTTCATTTGCATTTGATCCAACCCAAGCTTTTCCTGCTTCCCAAGCATTCGCTCTTGTTGTACTACCCAATGTAGACATTCCTTTGGATGATTGTTGTACACCCAATAACAATTTTGTAGTTGATAAATTATCGACATAGCCTGGATGCCACCATCTACTTCTCCCTTGACCACCTGGTCCGACACCGCCTACTCCTCCCATAGCCATTGTCGCAATATACTCTGACAGTTCATAACTTTGATAACCACTAACCAACTGCTCTATTGCCCAGTCTGATTTTCCTGCACTATTTCCGTAGGTGCTTGTACCTGTAGTTAAATCAAAAAGATAATCGTATTTATTATCATCTACAAATTTTCCATATATTTCAGTTATTTTATCTTTATACTTCGAATATAATTTATCAGATTTTGAACTAACCTGACTTCGAGCATCTTTTAGTAGATTCCGTAGCGCTCCATCATTGTATGATTCTTTAATCAAATGCCCCGTTGGGTCTACATAAATTAAAGGATTGTTATGCACATACGTATATCCATTTAAACTTAAGGGATTCGTGATCTGCCCTTCATAACTATCCTCATTCAAAAACCGTCCCTGACTTGGATCATAATATCTCGCTTTCAGATAATATAATCCTGTTTCATTATCGTACGCTTCACCTGCATACTTGAAGCTATTAGATACCGTCTCCTGTTGCTTCGCAATGTTACCCCATTCGTCATATCCGTAGCTGTTCACAATATTTCCACTGGTATCGACCATCTGCACCACGTCACCATGTCCGTTAAACAGATAATAATAGTCTTTACTTGCTGTTTGGTCTTTTTTCACCAGTACTCGATCTCCACGGATGTAAGACGAAGTGTTACCGTTACTTACTTTTTCAGATACTACTTGTCCGCTACCGTTATAGCCGTATTGGGTAGTAGTTTCACCTGTTGTTTTTTGCGAGCGTAATCCGTCAGGCAAGTAGTCGATCGTTGTCTTCGTACCGTCAATCGTCGCTGAAATGAGTTTGTTATCCAAATCATAGCTGTAATTCGAACTCTTGGTTGCTGTAAGTTCTTGTGTATCACTCAGTGTTTTGCGATTGCCACGTAAGTCATACGTGTAACTTGCTGTACTTCCATCACTGCGTTTCACTGCAATCAAGCGATTAAGCTTATCGTAGCTGTACGTAGAAGTTTTGGTGGCTCCATCATTCAGAGTCTCACCGATCGTTAAAATATTCCCATTATTATCATAGGCATAATTGTAACTCGATAAGTTGCTAGAACCTTTAGTATTACTCATCTGAATTAGACGATTCAGCGGGTCATACGTGAAACTTTCTTTCAGCGTACTACCATCTGCCAACGTTGGGAACGTAATAGACTGAACTTTGCCTAGAGCGGTGTATGCGTAATTCACATTAACCACATTTGCTGTATTGCGCGTCTGTGCTCCATTGGTCTGAATTTGACTTAATCGAAGTTTGTCATAGCAATAGTTCGTAAAATAACTACTTCCTGCCAGGCTATTCTTCTGATTGGTTACACGATCTAACGTATCATAAGCCACATCTAGACGAGAACTGTACGCATTTGCTCCTGTAGATACCAGACTGGTTACTCGGTCTTGTTTATCAATCGTACTGGTCTGAGTTGCTGTTTTAACGCCGTCCATGTACAATTCATGGCGATCGGTTAGCAAGTTGCCATCACTACCGAAGATCATTTTTGTTTGCAGTGTGTTGCCTGCTTTACCTGTTAACGTGGCTACCGTACGTTCTCCACGCTCATCATATTGATAGTTAGTAGTTGTTCCATTACGATCACTTTCCTGAGCTACTAATCCACGAGCGTTGTAACTGATATTCGTCGTTTGTCCGGATAAGTCTGTCTTGCTAGTGATCGCTCCGATTTCGTTATAACTTTTCGCATACAACGTTTCTTCTTTACCTGAAGGATCGACTGCTGTAATTCGAGTTAATTGTCCATTCACATCATAGTTATATCGACTCTTTTGATTGAGAGCATCTTGAACTGTCGTTAGTCGATTTAATGCATCATAACTATAGGTGTTGGTCACTCCGTTACTGTTTGTATTTCCATTTGGATCGGTATAGCTTAGAATATTACCTTCCAGATCATACGTATAGCTTTCTTGAATCGGTTGATTATGAGAAGCCGCTCCATCTTTGAACGTTACATTTCTCAACAAATGACCATACGCATCGTAAGACTGTTCTACGGTATTCAAACGAATATTTCGATTGTCTGAATTTGCACGATAAGCGCCAACATCTGCCGCAGCTATCGCAAAATGATTGACCTTTTGTTGTGTTAAATGATTAGCCGTTACATATAGATTGCCATATGCATCTGTAGCTTCTTTACTCTGTCCCCATGCGTCATAAGTAACCGTCTGAGTGTTGCCCATGTTGTCTATCCCATAGATAGCGTTACCTTGATCATTCGAGTGGTATTGAGCACGTGTCCAGCCATTGCTTTCGTTCCATGTCTCATCGACACGAGGGAATCCAAAACCATCGTAATACAGAGATTCTCTACCGAGTGTCGTTACTGCTCCACTGGTTGTATTTGTATATTGACGTGCTGTATCTACGCGTAGTGTCAAAATATTAGCATTTTCATTATCTGCACCCGCACTAGATACTCGATTGGTATACGTATATTGGTCTTCTACACCATACACTGTTCCATCCAAGTTCGTAATCGAAGGAGAAACGACTTTAATAGGACGACCTAAAATATCATACGTGGTCGTTGTCGCTTTACCATTACTATCGATTTGTTGAACAGGCAGACCTGTCGACATATCATATTTGGTTTGCACACGAATAGTCTGGGTATTTTTACTACCATCCTTAGCAGTATTCGTAATTATGGTTGTTTGCTCGGTAGGATAAGCATACTGAGTTTCTGCACCATAACGAGTTGCTATTTTTGAAGTTAAACCATAGCCAACTTCTTCTGATACGGTCACTTGAGCAATTTGATGAGGATTAGCAGGTGAAGCATCATAGCTATAGACTTTGGTTTCACCTAGAGCATTGGTAGACGTTTGTAAACGCCCATCTGATGTATAAGCATACTTCTCGCTAAGCGACTTGTTAGCATCTTGATACCATGATTTGCTTGCTAGCTGCTTATACGTATTATCGTACGTATAGCTTGTGGTATGTTGACTTTTAGTTGTCGCATTATTAAATTCGCTATCCAAAAGATTATCGGTTTGGCTTTGAATATCTCCCCAATCTGTATAGATCGTTTCGCTATAACGTGTGGTTGTACCATCAGCATCTTGAGTAGTCGTTTGAGTTTTGGTTGGTTTAAATTTGAATACAGGATCAAAACTCAAATTCGTAGTGGTTTTGTGTTCATTATTCGCGGATACGGTGTCTACCGAAATTAGCTTTTTCTCCCCACTAAATGTAGTGGTTTGCGTCAATCCATTGCTTTCTGTATTACTTTTGATTTTACTTGTGCTCGAATAACGATAATCTTTGTCTGCAATCTCATAATTACGATTACTGTAACTTCCTGCATAACTATAATCCACATGACTATAATCACCTGAAGCTTGAACATCACCATTTATCTGTTTATAGACCTGATCTGCTCTGGATATAATACGATAGTCTTTAACAGCACCTTTTTTACCAATATCATGAATAGTCGATTCATACGTATAATTGGTTACCAATCTTGGATATTTTACTTGTTTGAGTAAAGCAAAAGGTTCCTGTGCTCCTGCTGTATCCAACGGATAATGTCCAGAACGGAATGTGAATAATCCTACTTTGACATCATAATCAAGATACTCTTCATCTTTGGAAGGATCGATAATGCCGTAAAGTACAGGAGCATAACCATCATTAGCACCATTGTATTGAAGATTTATTCTACTTTTTGCAAAAGTGACTCTTTTGATCTCCTGATTGTTGGCATCTCTAGCAATAGCCACTAAGTTTTCGCCCTGGAAATCACTATTTCTCAAGTTAGAGTCATACTTAAATTCGATTGTTCTTCCTAAACTATCTGTAATTGTTGAAAATACTTTAGCTACTTTGTCGTTATATACCTGACGGTCTGTATAGCGGAAAGTAATTGTATTTCCATAACGATCTACAATTCCTACTAATCTTCCATCTTTAGCGAAGTACTCACGCTTTTTATCTGCATGTTCCAAATAGTAAGCCGAAGCATCTTGACCATTATTAAAAGAACCTGCATCGCTCATAAATAGTAAATCTTTACCTTGATAGTCAACTAAATGAGTAGTCTTTGTTGGTTCCGACCATGTGTTGTACAGATCAATTTGGTAAGAAGCTCCTTGACCGTCGTAATAATACATATAATTATTAGCAATTTGTACAGACGGGAACTGAAATGACCATCCTAAACCTAGATCATACCGTTCAAGAGGATGATTTTTTTTGATTACGTAACCTCTACCTTTTTTATTGCTATTTCGTTCATAAGGTGAGGATTCATTAGAGTTATACATAATGCCTAGATTCAAATCTAAGCCATCTCTACCTGGAAAACTCATTTCATTTTCTTTCCAAGAAAGACTTCCTGATGCTGGATCAATCGTTTCATTATTTTTGTCGTATTCTGCAAATTGTAACTTATTGGTCTGATTGATCGATTGTTTGGCAATTAAATCATTCATTACACTATTATATTTTTCATCTAAATCATCTGAAGAACTGGATGTACTGGCAATAGATACTTGTGAAGAAGCATTTAATTTGGGTTGGGATTGAGTAA
This sequence comes from Paenibacillus sp. KACC 21273, assembly GCF_028736095.1. Classification (NCBI taxonomy): domain Bacteria; kingdom Bacillati; phylum Bacillota; class Bacilli; order Caryophanales; family Paenibacillaceae; genus Paenibacillus; species Paenibacillus sp. KACC 21273. Next base: position 455,255 of record NZ_CP117876.1, on the reverse strand, counting down.
GTGAAGTTTCTCCAGTCGTTGGATTCACTGTATATACATCGTTAGTTACGGATGTTCCAGTAAACATAGGCGTAGCTACATATTTCTTTTCCATCGATTCCCATGAAGAACCCGACTGATTTTCTTTCCACAATTTGATAGGATCGATACCTGATTGTTGATATAGATACGTCACCCAATAGATATCAATTAGTTCTGCACCATCTACCACCATATCCTCAACCTGTTGTTGAGTTAGCGGTGCAATATAGGCTGATGTTGTTGAAGTATTTTCTGTACTTAGCGAATTGATCGAGGCACTGCGCAAGCGCACTTTAGATGTATTAACAGATGATGTCGAGTTCTGATTTATTTTAGCACCGATTGCAGCTAACTCTTGATCTTCATCATCATAAGTATTCTGTACTACACTATCTGATGTATTTTTTATCGAAGCATTCCATTCTTTTAAATCTACATCTACGGGTGGTGCAATTACACTAGGAGGAGCGATAGCAGTGCTAGAAGAAGGTGTCGTTTCTGCATGAGCATACGAAGGAGAATATACAACCGTTATTATCAAAATAAAGCTTAATATCCATAATGTTAATTTACGATTCAATTGTCTATAGTTCACGTTCCAGGCTCCTTATGAGTTCAAATCGACTACAAATATACTTTCTATAACCGTTTGTTTTCCTTGTTTATTTGTAATGACAATACGTAACACATGATCAAATTCACCTGGAACGACTTTCTTTTTGTCTGTTTTTCGATCACGTTTCTTATGTGGGGTTCCAGCAGTAGAAAAAGTTAGGCCATTTTGGTAAAAACCAGCAACATGATTGTTATAGTCTGGATATACTTTATATACATCTTCACGTGATCCACCCATAACACCGCGCCCTACATTAACATCGTCGATATATAGATCTACTTTTGCAATACCAGCAGGATCTAAATACCAACCATAGGTATTTACAACATGAGTATCTTGTTTGTATTCCACTACATCTAGAACATAATTAATAGGTAATCCAGATTTGGCTGGAACAGGTACGGCTGGCGGAACAAGTGTAGGATCAGGTGGTGCTGGTGCTGGTGTAGGTGTTGGTACAGGCGTTGGAGCCGGAGTAGGTACTGGCGTTGGAGTGACAGGAGCAGAAGGGTTAATAACACTGCTATAATCTCCATTGGTCACCTGTTTACTAAGTAAATTGCCGTTAGCATCGTAAATGAATGCTGTTTTTTCTTTGGTAGTTGTAGTTGAAATAAGTCTGCCATTAGCATCGTATTCATATAACTTTTTAGCATCTGCGAATGCAAAAGAGGCAGAGCTTACAAACAAAGAAGTAGCTAAAAATGAAAAAGTAAATAAGTTAACTATTTTTCTATTAATTATTTTTGTTTTTTTCACCATATTGTCTCTAATTTCTCCTTATTCTCGTAATTACAAGTTAATTTACTCAAAATTTATCCATTCACTCTTGATATATGTATCTCCCTCCAATATCCTCCATATTAATTTCCGATACTTTAATATCTATATATAGATTTTAGAAATCTATATTACAATTTTGATATATATTTTTAATACTTTTGATATTTACTTTTTTACATATATGTGGATAATTATTAGCGCAAATTTGCACAAGTAAATTCTTATAACAACTAATTAATAATATTAAATTTATTATCTAATATTTATAAAAATTATATTAAAAATCTATATATGGATTTATTTATTTTAATAATGTAGGAGTATCCTAATTTAAAATAGATAAGATCATTTAGTTCATATATCACTCGTTAGAGAATAAATTCAAACAAAAAAGGATACACCCTGATACAGGCATATCCTTTCATATTTATTCAGCATAGCTAATCTGAATCTGACCAAGCAGTTCTTCTACTTTGTGCTTGGCGGCTATGGGGGTAGCGGCTTCGACGATAATGTAGCCGAGACGGTCGTCTGAACTGCGGGCGATATCGACATCGCTTCCTGCTTGCACATCAATCTGATAACGCTTGACGTCTTCGTGATGTAGATGCTCTAGTCCAGTGATGGTACGCACCGTTCCTTTGCGATCTGCGACGAGGTAACCTATAGCGGAGGCTTGATACTTTTTCTTATCAATATCTAATGGCTGGGCAAGATATTTCAAAATCGTTTCTTTAAATATATTGATCCCATACGCATTGACGATCAGATCAGACGTGATATTATCTCCACCGGGTCTACCGTTCACTTCAATAATCTTAGGGCCATCCTGAGTGTATTTGAGTTCGACATGAGTAGGGCCGTTTTGGATACCGATCGACAATACCGCTTGCTTCGCTACATCAATAATCTGGTCACGTTGTTCTTGATAAATCGACGACGGGAATACATGCAACGTCTCTACAAAATAAGGCAAATCCGATGTATGCTTTTCTGTGATTTCCGCAAAAGCAATTTCTCCCTGACTGAGAAAGATTTCTACGCTAAATTCAGGGCCGGTCAAATACTCTTCGATCAGGTACTCTTCTCTGACTTTGAAATCCATATACGTTGTTTTGAAATCGATAATCTCGCGGAAAGCATCGCGTAAGACGCTCTCATTTTCAACAAAATATACACTCTGACTGCTTGCCGCATTGGTCGGCTTGAGCACCACCGGATAACCGATCCGTGCTGCGGCGATAACCGCTTCTTCACTATCTCGCACGAGAGCGAACTTAGCACTAGGTACGTTATCTCTGAGAAAAGCTTGTCTGGCTAGATCTTTATTCCGTGCATTCGATGCGGCTACAAAAGATGTTCCGTGTATGCCAAGACGCTCACCTGCTTCAGCCGTCACTGCAGACGCATAATCTGTAGCTGGAATCAGGGCATCGAATTGACCGTGATATGGACTATTAACGATCGCTTGATAAATCGATTCTGCATCTCGAATATCTGCCACAAGCAGATCGTCGTATAGTCCTTCATAGCCGTATAATTGTGGATTATCTGCGGATGAAGCGATCACGACCACTTCACATCCTAATGCTTTGGCTTCCTTTACAAAACTGACTCCGTAGAAGCTAGGTTCTACAAATATTATTCGTTGGTTTGCCATGATGGATTCTCCTCATTTGCTAACATATGAACTTGCGTGGAAATAAATATAAACCCGATCAGCCCTGCAACCATTAGCACACTCATACATAAGAATCCGTACCCTGCTCCAAAACGGTCGATCACGAATCCCATACCAGATGAACCGCCTGCTTGAATCAATAGTGATATACCTGTCCAGACTGCCATTGCCCGTCCCATAAAGGCTTTTTGTACATTTTCCATTAAAATGGTATTCATCACAATTCGAAGTGAAGAATTACATAATCCTAAGAAAAGGCTTCCTAAATACAGTAAAACAATCGTCGTATTCAGATATAACGAAAATAAGTCGATCGTAGCGATGAAGAAGAACAACAATACCATCTGTTTATTCGATATTTTGGGAATCATCAGCGATACAAGAAATCCAGATACCAGTCCGCCGATTCCGTAAAACATATCTGATAATCCAAAAGTAATACTGTCACTTTGTAGCGTTACATTCACGTAAGCAGGCAATACCACGTTATACAGCATCGTTACTGCTAACGGCACAATCGAAATAATACCTAGAAAAAAGATCGTTTTGCGCTGACGCAAAAAGCCAAGCCCTGCGCGAAAACTTTTGAGAAAGCCTTCTTTGTGTGAAGGATTCACAATAGATGTATATTTAATACCGGATAACACTATACTGCTAATCAGGAATACCACAATATTGATAAACAAAATCACTTCAAATCCATAATATTTGTAAATGATCCCTGATACCGCTCCTGCAGAAAACATCCCGACCTGTAAGCTAATCTCGATAAAAGAGTTCCCATTAATCAGTACATCTTCCGGCAAAATCTCTTGAATCAAGCTACGAGAAGCTGCCATATAGATCGTCCATCCAACACCATTGATCACCGCAAATAAATACATTAATGGCATACTAAATCCTTGTACAAAAAACAAAACAGCTAACAAAATCAATAAAAAAGCACGCAATAGATACGTCCACAAAATCACTTTTTTACGATCAAAACGGTCGGTAATAATTCCAGCCAGTGGTGACACCAGAAATCCGGCAAGCACATTAAAAGTAAGCAAAAAGCCGACATATTGATTCGAGCCTGTCTGTGCTAATACATACCAGTTGGCTCCAATCGTAGCCATCCCAACGCCAAAACCCGAAATCACATCTGAGATTAGAAATTTACGAAATTGTGCATTTTTTAATATGGATAAGAACATAGTGGGCTGCCTTCCTTGACCTCATAGATAAATTGCGTAAGCTTTTCCTTCGTAAATCCCAGATATTCCAGCACATCTTCATGACTGCCCCCATACTTCGGCCACTGCTCATTCGGGGTAAATGAATACACCTGCTTATGGGGTAACAACAGACTAAGATAAGAACCAACACTACCTGACTGACGATGTTCTTCAATAACAATAATTTGTGCTGCACTACTTTCTATTTTTTGCAAATTTGAGATCAATGACTGTTTATCTACATAACACAGATGTAGATGATTGAGATAGGGTTGCTCTTTTTTCAATTGGATCGCCATTTCAGTCGCTTGTTCACCGATAGAAATGAGGGCAATAGGCGCATCTTCGATCCATGCACCGTCTACAGTATATTGATCTCCTTGCGCAATCGAAGGTAGACTGTCAAATGACTCGTTACGAGAAAGCCGAATATAATATGGTTGCTCTGATATTGCCGCTTCCCGAATGACACGTCTTGTTTCTTCTTCTCCATGCGGACAAGCGATTTTGATATTTTGAAAAGTCTGAATCACAGCAATATCTTCTAATGAATGATGGGTTGTACCAAACCAGCCGCCTGATACACCGCCATAACAGCTCACAATATTGATATTCTTGTGCATATAACCCATTGCTAGCTTGATATTTTCGGCACAGCGCAAAGCGACAAACGGAGCAAACGTTGAAAAGAATGGCTTAAATCCACCTTCCGCCAGACCCGCACAGAGATCGACCGATGTCATTTCAGCAATCCCTAGATTGAAAAAGCGGTCAGGAAACTGCTGTGCAAATTGATGCTTTTTGCCGCCTAGATCGGCTTCAATAGCGACAATGGTCTGATCCTGTTCGGCAAGCAATGTCAGTTCATATTTGTACGCATCTCTTCCTGAAAGACTCATCTTAACGCCTCCTTCCATTTGTAAGCTTGTGCTTTACTAATTTTGGCATAATGTGCGCTTGGATTGCCTTCCATCGCTTGGATTCCTTTACCTTTAATCGTATTCGCCAGAATAACAAGCGGTTGATCTCCTTTGGATTCCAAAGCTTGTGTAATCTGTTCGATATCATGACCATCAATCTCCTGTACATCAAATCCAAAAGCACGGAAGCGATCTTCCAGATGAATTAATGGGGAAATATCTTGCACCAGACCATCATTTTGTCCACCATTTACATCGATAATATAGATAAAGTTAGTAATCTGTTTGGAAGCAATCACTTGCATCGCTTCCCAGCAACTCCCTTCTTGAAGTTCACCATCCCCACTAATCACAATACTGAGTCCCGATTCTTGCTTGAGCTGTTGGGATAGCGCCCATCCTGCTCCATACGCTGGCCCATGTCCCAGACTCCCTGTCGCAAAAGAGATATGGGGAAGCAGATAATTAGGATGCCCTGTAAATAGCGAATCTTTGGCTCCATAGCTATCCGCAGGATTATCTTCGATCAGATCTAACACATATAACGTGCTATACAGCGCTGCCGCCGCATGCCCTTTACTCAAAATAATCTGGTTACGGTCATCTTTTCCATATAAAAAATAGCTGGTTAACAACAGATCGATCACAGACAGACTGCCTCCGATATGACATCCTACTTCGGTTGCCGCAATATCTATAATCAGCTTGCGGGCTTGAATCGTATGTTCATGTAACTTGCTCTGTGTTAAGGGCATATACATTCTCCTTACTTTTCGAAGAGATCAAAGAGAACCATGTCTCAATGCTCTGACGTAATACTTTGCGACTTAACCGTACTTCTTCGATATCTAGAAATTCTTGATCGGTATGATCCAGGCTGGCATCTCCCGGCCCAAAAGCAACCATCGGAATATCTGTCCATGTAGTTGCCAGTGTATTCATATCACTGGTTCCTTTTTTCATCAAAAAGGTAAGTTTCTCAGCCAGTACTGTACTTGATCCACGTACAAAAGATTTGACCAATAGATCTTTGCGCGAATTCTGATACCCCGGTGTATTCCGCAAGATCTCTACAGTGCTATCCGCCCATTCTAATGAATAAATGTCCTCTATATATCCGGCACGAGCTTGAGGCGATATTCTAAAATTCAATGTCGCTGAAGCACTGTAATGACCTCCACTATTCTCTGCTTCAATATCTACGATGGCTGATAAATGATCAGGATCATATTGAGCAATGATTTCTCGTAAATGAGTCGCCAGTTGATACACTTTGTCGATCGAACTAATACTGTCTTTACCTGCGGAATGCTGTTGCTTTTGCACAACATGTAATTGTAATTTGAGTAGCCCATAATAACCGAGGGTTAGATTATGTGTTCCGCTGGGTTCACCGATAATTACTGCATCAGCTTGTACATGATCTCGCACATAAAATGCACCTGCGGAAGAAGAAACTTCTTCTTCCACTGCTCCGATCACGACTAAACGGGCATGATCGGGAACATCTATCGTGCGCAATACCTCTACAAAGTTGATCAGGCTTCCTTTGGCATCTACACTTCCCCGTCCAGAGACACGCTGCTCATGAACAGCGCTTTGCCAGACATAAGGAACCGTATCGATATGACCGAGTAGCAGTAACGTATGTTCACCACTACCTTTGGTCAACACAATATTGCCTGCTGGATCAATCTCTGCATTAATCTCAGCCGAACTGACTCTTTCTTGCAAAAATTGAGCAAGTACTACTTCGTCTTTGGACACCGAAGGGATACTGATGGCTTGATGAAGCAGTTCAATATCTGGAGGAATATGTTGTCCCCTCCAGAACCATGTTTTGCCTGCTCCATATAGTGTATGAGGACCTGTGATTGCAATATCAGCGATCCCTTGATTGAGAGCGAGTTCTGCGGCTCTTAACTTCTGCTTCATTCTGCCTGTGACTACAATCTGTTCGGCTTGCGGATAAATATCACGAATCGTCGATGACGGATTGGCAATATCGCTTAATATGCCTGCGGTGCTGGTTACAAAGCGCAAATGACTTGCTTCTAGCGCAATCGCTAAATGTGCCGCCAACATATCTGCATCAATATTGATATACTGCCCGATCTCTGGATCATAAATAGGAGGAGACAAGCAGACCACATCATACGTATGTAGCAGTTGAGTCAAAAGCTGTTGATTGGCTGATCCATAACTTCCATATAAGGAATCCCGTACAATCACTTTTTTGTCACCTTTACGTACTTTCAAAGGTTTACCTTGCTTGCCTTGTACCCATCCATGATCACCTGCACATTGAGTCAGCACCGATAATCCATAAGCTTGTAGCTGTTGTTGGACAGGTTCAAAAATATACTCTGCATACGCTTGTCTAATCGTATTCATCGCTTCTGGCGGACAATAGCGGACTTGATCACCATTATCTAGCGTCAGAAATTGGACTTCTTTTTGCAGATCAGCAAATTTGCGTTCGATGGCATCAGCTCCACCGCTAATGAGTAGAATTTTGGCTCCCTGTTTAGAAAGAGCCGCAATTTCTGCAAAAATCGTTTCACTTTTACCAATAGTGCTACTGCCTAACTTGATCACATGCAGATTGTTAATCACGGCCATATCCCCTCACTTTCGGTCGTCAAACCCGTTGACTCTGGAATTCCGTAGTAGATATTGGCTGCTTGAATCGCTTGTCCGGCAGCCCCTTTGATTAAGTTATCGATAGACACAAGACTCAGACATTTGCCATCTCGTACAACAAAGCCTGTTTCTGCATAATTGGTTCCATGCACCGTTTTGATCATCGGTCCGGGTGAAGCTTGACCGGAGTAACGGATAAATGGCTTGGATTTATACGCTTGAAAAAAAGCTTTTTTCACATCCGATTCATCGACAGACGGTTTGAGTACTGAATAAGCGCTGACAAATATGCCACGTGCCACATCCAGACTGAACGCAGCAAATGAAATATCGACAGGATGTTCGCTGTATGTTTTGGCAATATGATCAATCTCAGGAAGGTGACGATGCTCGAATCCTTTGTGTAATCTAAAATTATTAACTCGATCAGCATGCGTTTCTTTACTGCTTTTACCTGCTCCACTAGAGCCTGTTTTGGCATCAATAAAGACATGCCCTTCGATTAACGAATGAAGCACCAACGGATAGATCGCGTAGATCGAAGCGACCGCCATACATCCAGGCAGATTGATGACTTTGGCATCGGGATCAACTGTCGATATTTCGGGAATATAATAATGACTTTCCGCTTGTACAGATGTTGCCAAAGACGCAGGATAGTAGCGTTCCAATACGTTGTTATCTGTAAAACGATAATCACCACTAATATTGAAAATCTGCTTCGTATGATCCAGTACATCGGATAGGTGACGGGGCAAGATACCGGTTGGCAACGCCGAGAAAATAAAATCGCATTCGTCGGTGAGATCAGCCATTTTTTGATAGGTTAATTTCGGGTTCACTTTGCGATACAGAAAAGCTTTATGTGTTTTTTCGACAGGTATGCCTGCTTTGGATTCGGAAGAAATAAAAACCACTTCAAAATACGGATGAGCGCTCAATAAGCGGTATAATTCTCCACCGACAAATCCATTTCCACCCAGTATGCCTACTTTATACGTCTTCATCCTAAGCGGGCATCTCTTTCATAAGGTGGCTGAACATTCAGAGTACGCGCAAACGTAGCGATTTTTTCGATATTTTGATCCAACTTTTTGAATGCCAGCTCATAGGATAACAACTTTTCGTATTCGACAGGAGAGCGCAATTCCCGGCAAATCGCAAGTGTAGTATTCAGCATTTCCAGTGTATTGGGAAAGTGTTCTAATCTATAAGGTAATTCATCTTCTTGATATAGACTAAACGGATATTGATTACCGAATCCTTTTTGATTGATAAAAGGCAGATGACGAGGGATCGGCACATTTTGCCATTCTCTTGCAAACACGCCTTCTTCCATCAAAATCGTCTGAATCGCTTCTTTCACCTGATAAGGAGGAATTCCGGCAAAAGCAGGCAGATTCACATTGATCTGAAGACGGAACATATTGAAGCTGTGCTTATACCCTTCTGGAATATAAGGCCCTTGAAATAAAGTGGTCTGATTCAATGTACGGATCAAATGTTGAGCATTGCGCTGACGAATCGCATCGTAATAAGGAAGTCGTTCCAATTGACTGATCCCGAACGCCGCTGCGATCCATGAGATATCATAATCGATCCCTGAATCTTGCAGAAAATTCAAAGCACGCTGATAATCTTCTTCTTTTTTGAAAAAGGCGATACCGCCTTCGCCACCTACAGGGAAGTTTTTGTCTGCCATCAGACTTTGCCCTGCGGTATCGCCCAAAGAACCGCATAACTGACCATTGATCGAAGCGGAATGAGCATGAGAGGCATCTTCCACCAGCTTCAACTGATACTGATTGCAGATCTGCTGGATCGCTTCAATATTGGCAGGCAGACCGTGAACATGCACAGGCATAATTACTTTGGTACGCGGTGTAATCAATTTCTCAATCTGGGTCACATCAAGGCAGTACGTCTGTGGATCAACATCAGCGAAGATAGGAATACCTTTGGCGGCAACGACAGCTTGAGCAGTTGCGATAAACGTAAAAGCAGGTAGAATCACTTCATCTCCTGGCTCTATCCCTGCGCCGATCAGTGCCAGATGTAGACTCGATGTACCGCTCGCTGTCGAGATCGCATAATTAGCGCCTACATACTGACGGTATTGATCGGTAAATTCTTGAATCACTTCTTCCGGTTGCTTTTGAATCGAGATTAACATTTGTAGCACATCTTCTTTGGTGATATTAGGAAAAGTTGTTTTGCGACCTTCACGTGGCAACACCGCTCGACCGCCATCAATCGCTAATTCTTCATAAGCCCATGTTTCTTCAGGAATATCCAGTAAATAATGATTAAAATCAGTCTTCATCTTGTTTATCCCTCCGTAACAGTGACAGTTTCACACAAGCGCCTACCAGCGGACTGAGGCGATAATTAAATTGCACCCCAGGCTGAATTTCAAATTCTTGCTCGGTTTGTGTCCACATTGTTCTCAAGTCAAAGGCTCCAAATATTTTTAATCGTTCTGACTTTTTATACAGCGGTTCTTCATTGGTGAGTAGAGTAGCCACAGGGCCAAACGATAGTCCGGTAAAATTCACTACGATCGCTTTGTCCTGACTATGCTGCTTCAGCAATGTATCGATATCTTTTAGATTTTGCCAATCGATATCAATAACGGTGTACGCCTGATCTAATCCCTCAATCAATTCAATTCCTAACCATTGCGCAAATTTTCTTTCCTGCGGAGCCGCTGAATGAGCAAGTGTAGCCTGGCTACCATACACAATATCCTGTCCCCAGAGCGCCCCATGAATAGCGGCTGTGAAGCTGTTGTATAATGTGACATACTTTTTACCCGATAGCTTGGATAATGTGCTTTCTAAGCCTTTCAGTTCTTTTTCATTTTTTTCGATACTCATAATAATTCCGGTGTTAAGTACACGAGCTAATACAAACGAGATTGAAAAATAATCTTTTTGAGACACTTTTTGCGGTGCTTGTTCAGATATTTTGGCTAAAGACATTAATCATTCTCCTTTTACACAGCATCGATCACGATTATCAATAGATATGATCGTCAGCGTATCTTTATGGCTATACTGATGATTTGACGTGTATCCATTCTGGCTGGACATTCAGGCAAGACTCAGCGATAGCTTTGGCAACATCCACTTTATGAATCAACCACGATTTGGCGAACTCTGGGTTCTGATTCACTTCACAGACCATATAGATATTACGGGTATGATCGTAAAATAAATCCAGTCCATAGATACCTTCTCCGATAGCATCAATTAGTTGTTTACTGATTTCTTGTATCGGTTGACTCACCTTAATGACATCAATCTCGGCTCCCAGATGCGTATTGGTCAACCAATTATCGTTGGAGACACGTTTGAAAGCAACAATCGGTTGACGATCTACAATAACGACACGAATATCATAGTTCCCTTTATCTACATATTCCTGTACCAGTACCGGTAAAGCTTTACCTTGAGGGTCAAGCGATTCTCTAGCCGAGATCCATGCATCCAACGCAAATTTACTATTGATTAAAGTTACGCCTCTTCCCCATGATGAACTGACAGGCTTAATCACAAAGCGTCCATCAAATCGTTCCAGATATTCGTATAGCTTTTCAAACGTAAACGCAATCGCAAAGTCCGGTTGCGCGATTTGGTTTTGCTTAAAAATGATGGCTTGAAAAGCTTTATTGGTACAAATTTTGATCGCTTCATACGAGTTCAATGTTTTGACTCCGGCTAACTCAATATATTGCGCCCGCTCTAACGCTTTGCTCTGCGACAAGCAACGAATAAGAGCGACATCGTAGCGCCGAATATTTTCGAGTTCTAATTGCATCGAGTCTGTACATACATCAACTTCTATTCCAGCCTGTAGCAAATAATCATAAATTCGACGCTCTTCTTCACGCATTTTGGTTACGCAAAACAGCAATTTTTTACGAGGATATGAATTTGACATTATTCACCCCAATCTTCTTCTACTTCCGGAGCAAACACTAGATTAGGTTGCTCATTGATCCATTGAAATTCATGTTCTTGCCCGCATTCCTGGCATTCTACAATTTCTCCAGTTACGGTCTGTTGATCCACTTCAACTTCGGCATTGCATGTTAAGCATTTAACTGCACTCATTGTACACTCTCCTTAATATGTTGTAGCTGTTGATTGATTTGTTTGGCCTGATCCAGTGCAATATGGTCTTGCAAGATATCATCAGGCTTATTGCCAATCCCGATAAGATGACCCTGTAGATCAAGTTCTAGAAATTCAGCAATATATTCAAATTGTTGTACTGTTGGCAACCCTTTGCGATAAGGATCATCGCCACCGACAATAATCAGAAATACTTTTTTGTGCTTAATCTTCGCTTGAAAATCCGGTACAATTCTCATGGATTCTGACCAGCGATCGATAAAAGCTTTGAGTTGAGCAGACAAACCATACCAATAAATGGGTGAACTAAAAACAACATAATCCGCTTCTAAAAAAGTAGGTAATACACGATCATAATCATCACCTAAAGGTACAAATCCTTGCTCACTATGACGCTCATCCGTGATCAATTGAATCTGATAATCACGCAAAGCGATTTCTTCAAACGGTAGATCTTGTAACAAATATTTCGCCAGTGTAGAAGCATTCCCATCTTCTCTTGAGCTTCCATCAATATGCAGAAATTTCATAATTCCCTCCTTTGTTCAGATCATCATCACAGTAATTTTATCCTTCTAATCGATACTCAAAAAGGATAAATAGGATTTCCTAATTGCGACTATTCACAGTATCTTACTATGGTATATGTTTGTCAACTATTAATACTTTTTACTTTTTTTTACTTTATTTCATTGTTAACATAAGTTATTTCGCTTTATTAATTCGGATAACAACGGTTTAAAGTCGTCTATCAATAATGATAGATTTTTTCTATAATTGCTATTTTTGTCGGTTTATCAGTGAAATTGTAAAACAAAAAACAGCCTTCTCTATAGAAGACTGTTTACCTATGGAATATTCTATAAGACGATCTAATCTTAAATTCGTTTGGATTATTTTCCTAAAAACTCCCTTGTAAAGCGAAGCCATTCGCGTGCGGCAAAGGATAAATAGCGATCTTGATGCCAGATCATGCCTAGTTGCCAGGGGATCGAGGGGTTCACCAGTGGCAAGATGTGCACATGATCGCGGCTAATCTGCTGACAGATCGTTTCTGGTAATAGGGCTACCCCTAAGCCCGCTCCCACCATTTCACTAATCAAATCCCATTGCGAACTTTCATAGATCACTTTCGGCTGGAAGCCTGCCCGTATACAAGCATCTATAATACGACCATGCAACGTAAAGTCTTCACTGAAAATAATAAATGAATCTTCTGCCAGTGCACTAAGTTCAGCGCAATCTTGCTGTGCAAACCGGTGATGATTGGGCACTAACAGATTCAACTTTTCCTCGGTAAACGAAAAATGGTTCAACACATTCTCGGTTACAGGCAATACCGTAACTCCAATATCCAGTGCGCCATTGGCTACATCTTGCTCCACTTTTTTTCCGCCATTTTCAAAAAGCTGGATTGTTACATCAGGATACAACTGATGGAACTTTCCGATAATCTGCGGAAAAAATCGTGATCCGATCATCGGTGGCAATCCGATGCGTAAATGCCCTGTTTTGAGATTGCGCAGATCGTCCAACTCGGAAGATAGATTTTGAAAAGACTTTACAATAATCCGAGCCTGATGCTGGATTACTTTGCCTGCATCGGTTAATTCCACTGTACGCCCGATCCGATTGAACAGCTTGGCGCCTAGTTCGTCTTCTAATGAACGAATCGTTTTGCTGATCGTGGGCTGTGTAATAAATAGAGCTTCTGCCGCTTTAGTAAAGCTTCCTAGTCTGGCGACTTCCATAAAATATTGCAAATGCCGAATATCCATGTCACTTTCCTCCTATAGACAGATGGAATACATTTCATGCCATATATGAATTTTACCTATGAAAGAAACAGATGTAAAATTTTCATATAAACAATCATTGGTAGTCAATTAAGAGAGAAGGTTTTATATAGATGAAGAATATCATGAAAGGAATACTTCAGGTTGCTGTGCTGATGGGATTTTCTGAACTGTTAAATGTGTTGGTACGCTGGTTGCATCTTCCTGTTCCGGGTAGCATTATCGGGATTGCTATTGTTTTTATACTGTTACAGACCAAAGTCATTAAGCTCGAATGGGTAGAACTTGGAGCGAACTGGTTGCTTGCTGAACTGTTGTTGTTCTTTATTCCTTCAGCGGTCGGTATTATGAATTATATCCCGATGTTAGAACATGATGGGGTACGGATTGTCGTTATTGTTATACTCAGCACCATATTAGTGATGGTCAGTTCAGGGTTACTTGCTGGAACGATGGCTAAGCGGAAGGAGCGTCACGCAGGATGAATACTATATTATTTTTATTACTAACATTGTTAATCTATATGGTCACCAAACGAATATATCGCCGTTTTCCACGTGTCTATCTGTCTCCATTGCTGATTACACCGCTCGTTCTGGTGATTCTTTTGCTCACTATTCATGTACCATATACAGCTTATAATCAGGGTGGACAATGGTTATCCCGGTTATTACAGCCTGCTACAATTGCTTTTGCTATTCCTTTGTACAAAAATATTCAAACCCTCAAAAAGCATGCGGTTGAGATTGTATCCAGTGTTCTGTTCGGTTCGATTGTAGCGGTGACTTCTTCTGCATTATTAGCGAAACTATTACATCTGGATAACGGTCTGATGAGCAGTATTATTCCGCGCTCGATTACAACACCGATTGCGATGAATGTGTCTCAAGCTATCGGCGGTGTTCCTACCGTAACAGCAGTATTTGTGATTATGACCGGATTGATCGGTACGATTGTAGGTCCTTTTATTGTAAAATGGTTACGAATCGATGGCGAGATTGCACGAGGAATTTTGTTCGGTACAGCAGCACATGGTACAGGAACTTCCAAAGCATTTGAGCTTAGTTCTTTAACCGGTACGATTTCTAGTATTTCGATGATTTTAGCAGCGCTGTTTACACTCGCCGCTACTCCTGTATTAATGATGATGATGCTACCTTAAAAGGTAGCTTTTTTTGTGTTTTATATGTTTATAGTGTTATATTAATGATAGAAGTTTGAATCTATGTACAGATCGGTGTATGATAACAAAGTAAAGGTTACATATTTTTTTTATATCCTTCCTGTCAATCGATAAGCAGGATAATTTCGCTCAAAATGATTCCTAATATGAAGATAAACAATTATATATTTAAATGAATGTTTATACAATAATTTCAAATTTTATATTTTACTGTGTATTTGCTTTTACATTAAAAACACTCTATTTTGTTGAATTTTGCTATGAAAAATTTTATTTTCAAGTTAGAAAATAAGCATCTTAAACTGTTTTAATGCATAATTATGTAGTTAACTAAATATCAGAACTATATTTTTTATGTTAAATTTGTTCCTTATCTGTACATTCGATGTTACTATTACTGTATGCAAATCAGTTATTAGAAAGTAAGCACACTTACTTTTCTAATTACTTTTAATTTCTCTCTCATAAATTTGACCAAGCGGAGGAACTTCTCATGAAAAAAACCGGTATGGTCCGTCAGCTGGACAGTCTAGGACGAATCGTTATTCCGAAAGAAATACGGGACACTATGGAAATTGGTGTAAGCGATCCTATGGAATTCTTTATTACAGAAAAAGAAATTATTTTTCGGAAACATAAAGGAATTCAATGTATCTTTTGCGGAACATTTGACGATCTAATCTATTACAAAGATCAATTTATTTGTGGCGATTGTACAGAACAAATGGGTGATGAATCTCAACATATCGCACTCGAAGATATGCCCAGTGCGCCAACACCTAATCGCAACTTACAATCTTCTTTACGCAAATCACGTAGTAAACGGGGGGAAATGCTGACTAAAGTGGAAGATACGATGAAAGCTAATCCAGAAGCGACGCAAAATGAATTGGCTCGTATTCTAGGTATTTCTCAAAGCCGTATCTGCCAGATCCAAAAAGAACTACGGGCAAAATAAATACCAAAACCCTCTCTGTAATCTAGAATGCAGAGAGGGTTTTTTATTGTGTTATATCGCTTATTACAAGTCTAACTACTACAAAAATGAACTGAGGATATAGATAAATAACGAGCACTTATTGCTTCACCCAGTACTGACTTCCATCATCTAACCGATCCATAAATCCATACTCAATCATATAACGGCGTAATGTAACATAATCGGCATACGAACGCTTCAGAACCGCATTCACTTCTTTTTCTGTATACTTTGTACCCGGATTGAATCCGTTCATGAGATGACGTAAAATCACAATTTTGCGCTTTTCTTTACGCGGAAACTCTGATAATGGCCCATCTAATCCTTCTTTGAAATATTGCTTCAAAATGTCCTGACTTTCTTTCTCTGTTACTGCATAACGTTCATCCACCATCGTAGCGGTGCGATGTACAGATACCAATGGAGCTGGATCATTTTGCTGTTCTTCTAACAACTCCATAATCGCTAAAAATACTTTGGCTTGTTTTGTTTTCTCCCGTAATGCAAAACGATGATTACGAATAGTCGATTTACTACCTCCGACTTCCGCTACAATTTCAGTATCTGAACGCCCTTGATAAAAAGATTGCACCATTCCACTTTGAATTTCTGTCATACCTGTCCACTTTTTATCCAGTTCTACCAAGTACGAAAACATCGACGTATGGTGTTGTTGAATATAATGTTGCATATAACGCTCTGCTTCGTAAAAGACACCTTCTTCCTGGTAAATGACTCCTTTCTCACATACCATCCCATCGATCAGACAGATAAACCGACCTAATGAATGATTATCTTCTTCTAGCACATACCCTCGCTTCAAATCGGTTAATGAAGCTCGCCAGAACCGATCTGATATTTCCTGATTTTTTTCCATTGTCTAGTCTCCTTCTAGATAAATCTTTTTTTCGTCTACGTATTACATAGATATTATATGATTACGTTTATATAAAAGCAAACATTATTTAGTTTTGTCTATATTTTTTTGTTTATATATCATCAATAATTCTAGATCATCATTCAGATCTATGTACAAAATAAAAAAGCTACCTGTATACAACGAAGGTAGCTTTGCGGGATAGATGATAAAATCATGTTAAAAGTATACTTAGGATCACCCTGAAATCTATTTGTTATTTGCCCATTCTAATATTTTTCACTGTTCGTTGTTCTAGCGAAAAATTGGAGTAGATTCTTTCTCCACCTTGACCTGTAGGCGCTTGTGGCAATAAGCCCACTTTCACTTGCTGATCGACAGGTAAATAAAAGAAGCGTACCATATCAAATCGCACTCCATCTAATGAATAATGAAAAGCAAAAGATTGTCCAACACGTGCGATCTGAAGCCATGCAGTATTGCCTTCTACATTATTTCCGTTAGCATCATCTGAGAATGTATTGGTGATTACACTGACGATAGAATGCGTATAAAAATCAGTATATTCAAAACATAATTTCGCCCAGAGATCTACATCTTGCATCACCATAATCGAAGCAGAGTCATATACATCTTGAAAATCATGTTCTACTTGAACACGCATCACAAAATCACCGGATACTTCAGTAAAAAAGAAAGGCGCATTCGTAAGCGATTCAGGCGTAATGCCTTCTTCCGATACCCCGCCATGGTTACAAAAGAAATCACTTTGTGCAGGTGCATGCAAAATCACCTTTTCTTCTTCAAAACGTATACTACTTTCATTCAGCCAATTGAAGTTGGCGAAATTGGTCTTTGGCATCGTAGTCTCCTTTTGATATGTATTGTTTTTTCATAGCATAAGATAGCATTGTCTATAGCTACTGTCACTGTATTTTTGTACACACAGCTCTTTATTCCCATGCTTATAATAACCAAAAAACACCGACACGATCATGGACGCAGATCGTGTCGGTGTTTATATACAGCAGATAAATCGAATAACAAATGAAGATGCTATATCCTAATATAGATATTAACGGGTAATGGTATTCGCTACATTGCGAGCTCTTACCGGTTTGGACAATAGATAGAATAATGCAATTCCGAAAGCAACTACGATAATTCCGCCACCTACCCAAGCATTGATAGCGATATTACCTGTATTTTTGATCAATACGCCACCCATCGCTGAACCGACAGCAATACCAATTTGTAATGCTGAGAAGTTAAAGCTTTGTTGGATATCAGAAGATTCCGGTGCATATTGGATCAAGTAACTTTGTTGAGCCGGAGCCAATGCCCAGCTTAGTGCTCCCCAGATAAACAAGGCAATCGGGAAGATATACACATATTGACTAGCCATTGGTAAAGTAAACATAATCACAGCGAACACGCTGACTACAAGCAAAATACTTTTTTTACTACCTAGACGATCTGATAATGCTCCACCGATCATCCCACCGCTTACAGCTGCAATTCCGAATACAAAGTATACGATACTGATCCAGTTCGAGTTAAGACCCATCATCGTTTCAAGGAAAGGTGTAAGGTAAGCATATAATGTATAGTGCCCTGCTAATGTAAGCATCGTTACGAGATGAGCACTAATGATTTTGATATCTTTGAGTGAAGCCAGTTGTTGCTTCAATGTCTGCATACGTTCTAAAGGAACATGATCCATAAACAGATGTACAACCACCATTGCTACTAATGTTAAAACAGCAATGGCTAAGAACAATACACGCCAGCCAAATGCTTCTTCAGCCAGTACGCCGAAAGGCAAGCCCAGTACGATCGAAGAACTAATACCCATAGAGATAATACCGATAACACGTGCCCGGTATTCGGGAGCAACGATTTTTACTGCAATCGTTAAAGACAGAGTTACGATCAGCGAACCACTTGCCGCTGTAATAATACGAGATAAGAACAAGACACCATACGTCGGGCTCCAAAAAGCAACCAGACTACCCAGTGTAAATACTAACATTGACCAGAGGTATAACTTTTTCCGTTCTACCTTAGCCGTTAATGCTAGTAATGTTGGTCCAGAGATCGCATAAACAAGCGCATAGATCATAATCAATTGCCCTGCTGTACTTACAGATACATTTAGATCGGAAGCGATCTGTGGCAATACACCACCGATAATCAATTCAATCAGACCAACAGTAAATGTAGCAATCGTCAATATTAAGACTTTGAAATTCATATCTATCTTCTCCTTTGTTCTTGATGTCAGCAAGTGACTTGCGTCTATTCCATCAGTGTCCATAGAAGTTTGAGCTCGTAAAGACGCAAAAAAATCCTGACTACAAAAGATGGGTGCGACGAGCACACTTAATTTTGTAATCAGGATTGTTCGGTTCCTGGTAGAGACCCTCAAACCATATTATTGAGGTTATACATTATACATCAATGAATTTTATTTAGTTAGGGTAAAGCTTACAAACCTATAACAACGTCTACTACTGTAATTGATTATGGAAGAAATTTCAACCCCTATTCTTTAAAATTAAGGCTTTTTTCAAGCTTTTTATGCAAAATATGATGAATAAACTTTATTTTATTGAATAAACCTGTACTTCTGGAAAATATTCGAGATTTTCCGTAAAATATAACCTTGACGATCAATTGTGCTCGTTATATGCTACATAATGAAATCGCATTCAAAAACTTATAACGTTATCGGCGTGTTACCATATAATGGGCATGAGCCAAGCAACGAATACCAGATGCTGTAGAACTTTCTACACGTTTATTATTCGTGACTTGGCTCTTTTTTGCGTGTTCGCTGTTGCTCGATGGAATAGATAAGCGAATAGGGATGTAAAGGAGGCTCACCACATTGAGTAAAGAAAGTATGTTGCTATCGATACAGCGAGTTGTCGGCAACAATATTGTGATGGCTTTTGATGAATCTACAGATATCGAATATGTATTGCTAGGTAAAGGGCTTGGTTTTGCCGCCAAAAATGAAACCACTCTTTCTACTGATGATGATCGTATTGAAAAGCGCTTCCGCTTGGAAGATCGAGAACAATTGATGAATCACCCCAGTTTTTTTGAAGATATCGACCATAAAGCGATGGAAGTCTCTGATCAGATTATCCAAATGATCGAACAGCGATTCAACAAAACATTGCATAACAAAATCTATCTGGCTTTGCCAAGTCATATCCAATTCACTGTGTATCGAGTGCGTCATCAGATGGAGATTACCAATCCTTTTCTATATGAGACTCAAGTCTGTTTTCCACAAGAATACGAAGTGGCTTTACAAGCTTTGCAGATGATCTGTAGTGCTTTTGATATTAAAATTCCTGAAGACGAAGCAGGCTTTCTCACTTATCATATCCATTCGGCTGTCAGTCATGTGCCTGTAGGACAATTGGTCAAAATGTCTACTTTACTCGGTAAATTACAAGCGATGATCGAACAGGAAAAACAGATTACTTTTCAACAAGGAAGTATGAATCAAGTCCGCTTAATGATCCATCTACGCTTTTCGTTAGAACGGATTGTACAAGGATCATTAGTAGAAAATCTTCTCATTCAGCCGATACGAGAACAGTATGCCGAAGAATATATACTGGCGAATAAAATGAAAGTGGTAATGGAAAAAGAGCTAAATGTCTCGATTCCAGAAGATGAGGTGTGCTTTTTGACGATGCATCTTTATCGGCTTTTTCGTACGTATCAGCCTTAATTTGTCAGCTTATACGATGATAAGTCGCATACTTGCACAGCGAAGATATAGAATCCTTTTCTATTTTGGTTGTGCAGTAGGTATACATGATACATCTATCATATTTATTTAAGGGGGATTACCAATGTTAGGATTTTTGCAAAAGATTGGGCGTTCTTTAATGCTTCCAGTCGCTACACTTCCAGCAGCCGCTATTTTACAAGGTCTGGGATTGTTGAATTATGAGACTGATATTCCGTTAGGGTCAACAGTCGGGGGATTTATTAATCACTATATCACTCCATTTTTGACAGCAGGAGCAGGAGCCATTTTTAGTAATCTGGCACTTATCTTTGCAATCGGGGTAGCGATCGGAATTGCTCGTGATGCAGTAGCTGCGTTATCGGCAGTGATTTCGTATCTGATCTTAGTCAAAATATTAAGTATTGTACCTACGATATTCGGTTATATTGGTGATGATGTTAAATTAGACATGGGCGTACTCGGCGGAATACTGGTCGGATTATGGTCAGCATATCTATACCAACGCTTTTACAATATCAAATTGCCTGAATGGTTAGGGTTCTTCTCAGGTAAACGTTTTGTACCGATGGTTACTGCATTTACGACTATCATTCTTGCTACATTGTTCGGAATGATCTGGAGTCCTATTCAAGACGGGATCGCGATTTTTGGTACATGGGTTGTAGGGCTTGGCGGTATTGGTGCTTTTATATTCGGTATGGCGAACCGTTTGCTCGTTCCGATCGGACTGCATCATGTATTGAACTCTATCGCTTGGTTCCAGATTGGTGATTATACTAATGCTTCTGGTGAAGTGGTACATGGCGATCTAACACGCTTTTTCGCAGGCGATCCATCAGCAGGAATGTTTATGTCTGGGTTCTTCCCGATTATGATGTTTGCTTTACCAGCGGCGGCGTTTGCAATTATTCATACTGCTCGTCCAGAAAAACGTAAAGCTGTAGCTTCGATCTTTATCGGTTCTGCAATCGCTTCGTTTTTGACAGGGATTACCGAGCCATTAGAATTTGCATTTATGTTTGTAGCACCTGGATTATATCTGGTACATGCTATTTTGACAGGTCTATCTGGTCTGGTTATGTATTTGTTAAATGTTAAATTAGGATTCGGTTTCTCAGCTGGTCTCATTGATTATCTGGTAAATATGAAATTAGCTACCCATCCACTGGTTATGATTCCTGTAGGACTTGCTTTTGCAGTTATCTACTATACATTGTTCCGCTTCTTGATCGTGAAATTCAATCTCAAAACGCCGGGTCGTGAAGATGATGAACCTGTTGCTAATCTGGAAAAAACACCTTCAGATTCGTTGACACCCACTGCGGCAATTAGTGCACAACCTGAGATTAATGCAAATGATAGCCAAGCGGCTCAAGTGTTGCATCAACTAGGAGGTTCACCGAATATCGAGAGTATCGACGCTTGTATTACTCGTCTGCGTCTGGTGGTCAAAGATGATCGTCAAGTCAATGATGCAGAACTTCGCAAGCTCGGAGCGGCTGGCATCATGCGACTCGGACAAGGCGCTGTACAGGTTATTTTCGGAACCAAATCCGATGCACTCAAAGATGAAATTAAAGACATTATGGGCGACCATTCATAAGCGTTTGAACAAGATCGTATCGTACCCATAGACTTTATAACATATAACAATAAGATATATAACAAAAAGCAGATATTCTCTTTTATAAGAGTATCTGCTTTTTATTATGGATAATTGAAAGTCTCTGTCCAAAATCGGGTAATAGAGAGTTACTTATCTATACAAAGGAGTTCTTAGTATGCCTGAGAAATTTGATTATACGTTAGACTATACGAAGCTAGATCTACGCAAACAGCCTGAATTATATCGAGTCGGTAAAGGCGAGCAAGGTGTCTTAATGGTTGAGCCCTACAAAGGTGAAATCTTACCGCACTGGCGCTTCAAAACGCCTGAGATTGCTACCGAATCGTCCGAGAAAATCTATGCGATGTTTCTCGAATACAAAGAAAAAGACGATTTTATCGGGATGGATATGGCTCGTAAATTTCTACAAATGGGTTATACCCGCGCACGTCGTTACACCAATCACAAAGGTGGTCGCAAATATGATGAGAACGGTGAGATTCTTCCTTATACCGATGATCCGATCAAAGCCGAAGCCGCTCGCATTTTCAAAGTGAAATGGGATGAAGCCAAAGTCGATCCCGATTATATCCGTATGAAAAAAGAACATCAGCAGAAATACGGCTGATGTTCTTCTAATCGTTCATGATATGATGGAGTATAATTTCACACTAAAGGAAGCTGATTTTGTTGAAAATCAATGAATTGTCTAAGCGTCTGGGTATCTCAACACGCACGATCCGCTTTTACGAACAACATGGTCTATTGCCTTCAGTCCAGCGTGAACACAATCAGTATCGTATCTTCGGAGAAGAAGATATCTGGCGCTTACAGACGATTATAGCGCTTCGTGAAGCAGGTATGGCGATCAAAGAGATCAAGCAAGCGTTGGAACCACAAGGATTACCAGATAGTCAGCGTCTGCGTTATTATCTGGAATTACAGCGTTCACTACTCACAACACAATGGCTGGAAATGAAACGCATGGCAGAAACGACCGAGCAAATGATACATCTATTACAGACCCAGCAGACTTTGCCCATTCAAGAGATTTATCATCTGGCAGATCAAGCCAAACATTTACGTGAATTGCGCCAGAACTGGCAAGACCAGTGGGACTTCGATCAGCGTGCGATTACTCATGACCAGGATGTGCATACTCGTCGTGAAGAATATCCTCATTATGAGCAAGCACTGACCTCTACAGCAACATTTATTCATGCTACAGCCGGTGAACATGGACTTGATCTCGGCATTGGTACAGGTAATCTAGCTGGCAAATTAGTAGCATCAGGTGTGCATATGTCTGGTGTCGATCAATCACAGGAAATGCTCAAGCAGTGCCAGCACAAATTCCCGATGATCGAGACAAGGATAGGCAATATGCTAGCGATTCCTTATCCAGATGATCATTTCCATTTTGTCGTATCTAGCTTTACATTTAGACATTTGAATCAACAACAACAATTGTTAGCACTGACCGAGATTCATCGTGTACTCAAGCCACATGGACGACTTTGTTTGACAGACCGTCTGATTGTAGATCAAGCGGTTGTAGAAAATTCATTAATTGATTTATCTGCTAATGATCTTGAACATCAATCTGCTTATCACCATCAATGGCAACATCCTGCTTTGCAACAGTGGTTTGAAGAACATGGTTATATCACTAAATATCATACGATTGAGCAAGAAGTGGGCTGTGTGCTGGCGGTTTCTTTACATTAAGAAAGCATATCTGCCATATCAGTCGCCGCATCGCCGATTAATTTCAGTCCAAATGTCGATTGCAATACTTCCATCACACCGTCTGAAATAAATTCAGGTGGCTTCGGTCCAATCCGAATATCTTGAATTCCTAGACTGAATAAGCCAAGTAAAATCGCTACTGCTTTTTGTTCAAACCATGATAATACAATACTGACAGGCAATTCAGCCATCGTACAACCGAATGCTTCAGCAAGTGCCATCGCTATTTTGACAGTGGAACCTGAATTATTACATTGCCCCAAGTCCATATAACGAGGAATGTCTGTGCCAGGTACTGTGCCATAATCAACATCGTTAAAGCGGAATTTACCACAAGAAGTGGTTAAGATGACGGTGTCTTGCGGAAGTGAGGTTGCAAGTTCACGATAATAATCTCCACCTTTGCCCGGTGCATCACAACCTGCGATCACGAAGAAATGACGAATCTTTTTACTTTGAACAGCTTCAATAATCTCCGGTGCTAATCCTAGTACATTCGCATGATGATAGCCTGTGGTCATAACAGCATCAGATTGCATATGTGCTTCAGGTAAAGATAATGCTCTGGCGATCACTTCGCTAAAGTCCTCGGTCTCTATCTTAGTAACCCCTTCTAACCCTGTCACTCCATAAGTGAAAAAGCGATCTGCATAACTACCTTTAATAGGCATTACACAATTGGTTGTCGCTAAAATAGCTCCGGGGAAATTTTCAAATAAACGGCGCTGATCATACCATGCTTTACCGATATTGCCTTTAAGATGAGTATACTTTTTGAGATGAGGGTAACCATGTGCAGGCAACATTTCCGAGTGAGTATAGATATTGATGCCCAGTCCTTCGGTCTGTTGTAATAAAGCTTCTAAAGCAAATAGATTATGTCCTGTCACAACGATACATTTGCCTTCTACTTGATTCGAACTGACTGTCACTGGCTGAGGAATCCCAAAGCGATCGGTATGTGCTTGATCCAGTGTATCCATAATATGAAGAGTCGCTTGTCCGACTTGCAACGCCATCTCGATATGTTCTTGTATATTAAAGTTGGAATTGGTTAACGTTAAATACAATGCTTCATGGGTGATGCGGTCAACTTCTGGATGAGTATATCCTAATTGACGAGCATGTGTAGCGTAAGCCGCTACCCCTTTGAGTCCAAAAATAATCGTATCTTGCAGACTGGCTACCGTCTCATTTTTCCCGCATACGCCGATCACTTTGCAACCACCTGCTGGTGTCTGTTCACATTGATAACAAAACATGATGTGTATCCCCCTTAGTTGTATGTTTCTTTGATTCAAGCATAGACGGATACTCAAAGAGGCAGGGTGATTGTAATCACTTTTTGCAAAATAATCATCAGATGTGACCAAGTGTATACCTACATAAAAATAGAATACAAAAAAACCGTTTTAGCACTTTCTACAGAGTGTAGAAAAAGTACTAAAACGGTTTGTACGATATTGTTATCTTTTACCGATCCATCTTAATAATGATATTATACCGATGCAACAGCCGGAACATTGTCTAATGATTCCGGTTCATCATGCTGAATAAGAGAATGTTTCTCCCATGCTCTGCTCTTCCAGCGGAAGTACATAATAACAGCACGTACCCATTCATCTGCCGCAATCGCTAACCAGATGCCTGCAAGCCCTAGATTCATTTTGAAAACAAATAGATATCCAAGTGGCAAGCTCATGCAGACCATCGAGATCAATCCCATATAGACAGGGAACTTGGCATCTCCTGATGCACGAAGCGAGTTAATAATAACGATATTACAGGTTCGTCCGGTCTCCAGTAAGAAGCTGAGCAATATGACCTGCGATGCCATTCGAATAATTTCAGGATTATCTGTGAACATACCGATCAATGGCACGCGGAAAATGATAATCAAAATATCCATCACCAGTGTAGCCGCCATCGCCCATTTCACACTGGACCATACCCGTTTGTACGCTTGGTCTTTCAGATTCGCTCCAACAAGACGACCGACAATAATCGCTGTTCCCATTCCAATCGCAATACTGAATAGATAGATAAAGGTCGAGATATTGTTAGCATACTGACGGGAAGCCATTGCTTCACTACCTAGATACGTTACATAGAATACAAATACCAACTGACATAATTGGTAGGTTACTTGTTCTACCGCAGAAGGTACACCGATTTTCAAAATTTGCATAATATATTTCTTGGTCATACGGAAGTAATCTTTAATCTGAATACGTACTTCCATCACACGATACAATAACCAGAAGAAAATCACTGCACAGATTAGACGACTGACAATCGTAGAGATCGCTGCACCTTGTACACCCATTTGTGGCAGACCCCAGTGACCGAAGATCAACAAGTAGTTACCTACAACGTGAATCACGTTCATAAATACCGATACAAACATCGTTTCTTTCGTAAATCCATACGTACGAATCACTGCTGCTAATGTGTTGATCAACGCTTGTAAGAAAATCGCTCCACCAACAATCGCTATATAACTTTCAGCAAGTGCAAGAATCTCACCTTGCAAATGCATTTTCTCCATTAAATGTCCGCCCAACAAAAGGAATGTACCACTGAGCAACAATCCTACTGTTAAATTAAGCGTAATCGCTACTGCTGTAATACGACTAGCTTCTAACACTTTACGAGAACCTATATATTGTGCGACAACGATTGCTGCTCCGTTCCCGATCACTTCCAATACCAGTATTGCAATCGAGATAACCTGATTGGATGTTCCAACAGCAGCGACTGCATTATCCGATACATCACTTAACATTAAAGTATCAACAATTCCCATTAACATAAACAGAAATACTTCTAAAAAGATCGGCCATGTTAACCGGAAAAGATTAAATTGTTTGTTAATTACTGCGTTGCTTTCATTGGTAGATGTCATAGCGCTCATGAAATCACCTTCCTTTTGTTCGTATTCGGGTGTTACTTATACAGGCTATCAGCCTGTTTATTTTCACGTTTTTACATAACGTTTTTCAAACAATTCCGACGGGTTCCTCTTAAACTCTTGGTATCTTAGCACACTATTTTTGCGAATGCACTACCTATTTTGAAATTTTCTGAAAATTTTACATGTTTTTTGATTCTAATTTGCTCAAAGTGGGTATTGTGAAGCTTTTCTCATGAAAAGGTATGATTTTCAATCATTTTACAGTATCGTTTTCACGCTATGATCAACAAAAAAGCATACGATGCCTTGAATAATAACAAGGTCGTATGCTTGATTAGTTGTTTCTATTATTGTTGTACTAAAGTGACGCGAATCTGATTGTAACCTGGAGCTACCGAACGTGGATTGCCTTGAATAGAAACGCCAAATGCATCATCTTTGGTGCCAACCAGACTAAGTGCATCCGGTTGAATACGGTTATTGGATTCCACTACACCTTGCGCACCATAATAAGCTTGATATGCTTTTCCAAGTGTAACGAGATCCATTTGAGTTGCATAGATCATTAACAATTGCTTTTTATCGCCTGCTACCGATTCTCGTAAGCTAATCGATGTCGCATCGGATGGGAAAGGGAAATCCAGTGGCAAATATTTGGTCGTAATCAACGGTGTGTTCACTATGCTCAGTGATGGATTCACAGGTACAATATTAGTTACTACTTCTGGAGCTGTGCCTGCGGCATCAATACGACCGCTATCATTCGGATTCAATGTTTCTATAGCAGGTGGCGGTGTGGTAGCAGATGGTGTAGATGTATTGATACTAGCTTTATCGGTTACGGTTGGAGTCGTCGTGGCAGTATTGGGAGTCGTTGAAGTACTGTTTGAAGTGCCTGTTGAAGTGCTAGCAGGTTTGCTATTGGCACTAGCGCTAGACTTGGGTGTGATCAAAATTTTGTTGTTACTTGAATCATAATTCACATCTGTATTTAATGCTTCACTGATTGAACGCACTGGTAAATAAGTCGTTCCTTGATACACAATCGGAGACAGCGATTCTCCATTGGGTCCGGTCGGCTTATACGCTTTACCACTGATTTCAATATTAAGATTATGATTAAGCGAAGCTGTAATACTTTCGAGTGTAGAACTTGCATAGACGCCAGCTGATCCTGTTAATGCCATAGCCGCTATATAAATAGGAATAATCCACTTCTTTTTAGACATAATTGTTCCCCTCCTGCTGATTACTAATGAAGTTAGTATTAGTAATATCGGTCAGCGGAAGAGAAACAATTATATGTTATAACTGGATTAAAATAGTTTTTATTAATATTATAGTTTCCAGATACTTTGGAGACGATACACGGTTACATTTATGATTTTGATTTCTCCATTTTTGCTATACAAACGCATACCGGTATCCTGTGAATCTGGCAAAATCAGATCAGAAAAAACAACCTGACCATCATTGGCAAATACTTCAACCGAAGAAGCATCGACAAAGATACGTAATTGGACTCGGCGATTGATCGGTTGTAGGATTGCAGATTGCCTTTTCGAAAATAATTCAGCAAAGCTGGTATTGCCTGACAACGATCGATCGATAAATAATGACTGTTCTGCACTGTTATAGCCGATATCTGTTTTGTGATTATTGCCTTTACGCACTTCAAATCCCCAAGCTTGTGCAGGATAGGTTGCTGGTAATTCGATTTCGGCTTCAATCTCATAACTGCCTGCTTGCAGATCAGCCAACACATTAGGCGACTGCTCTGAGATCACTTGATTCGTAATCGTCCGTAAAGGTGTTCGTAACGAAGATAGTTCAGTCAGTGGTTTTTGGAATAAACGTAAGCCTTTTGCTGTATTGCGTAACGATAATTCTCGTGGAATCGTCATTTCACCTTTCCATGCTGTTGTTGGAAAAGCAAATGGATAATCCCAATTGGTCATCCACGCCATCGTTATCCGTCGTCCATCCGGCACATGAGCAAATGACATTGCTGCATAAAACTCTTTTCCCCAGTCTACTTTTAAGACTTTACCAGCTGGATTGCTATTGATAAATGTACCCGCAGGAGTGAGATCGCCGATAAAGTATTCTGCATCTGAACCTGCTGTTTGCGGATTGGCTCCTGTGCTGATCATCAACACCCATTTGATATGCCCTTGATCGTCTGGTAAAGGAAATAGATCCGGGCATTCCCATACTCCGCCTCGGATATAATCGCCATAGCCAAAATTATCTGTCCATGTCCAATCGACCAAATTGGTTGAAGTAAAAAAGCGAATATGATCTCCGCCAGAAACGACCATCACCCAGCGTTGATTAGCTTCGTCTCTTACTACTTTAGGATCACGGAAGTCCCATCCACCAGCTTCAGTAGACGTATGACCTGGATTTTGGATAACGATCGGATGGTCTTGTGAATATTGCCATGTGCGTCCTTTATCTGTGCTGTAAGCTAATCCTATTTTCTGATTGCCATTAGGCGCATCAGGATCATAAGAAGTGTAGTAAGCAATCAATCCTTTGCCACCCGAAGAACCAAATAGACCGGAGGCATTCGTAGTATCAGCGATAGCCGATCCTGACCAGATATGCCCTAGATCGTTCCATTTTAGAGCAAACGGAAGCCTTTTCCAGTGAACAAGATCTGTGCTTACCGAATGTCCCCATTGTCCTCCATCTTGATAAAACAAATGATATTCGCCTTCAAAATACACCATTCCATTTGGATCGCTGATCCAGTTACGTGAAGCAGAATAATGATATTGTGGACGATATTGTTCCGTGTAATAATCTGCTGGTGCTGTAACAAACACATCTTGAAAAATAATCTGACCGCCTTGCGCAATCATACCGGTATACCCTTGGGTGTAATTGTTGTCTGTTACTGTAATAGCGGCTGGTGTGTATCCATCGACAAAAATCTGAATACGATTTTGGATCATTCGAATTTCTAGATGATGATTACTGCTGAGCTGATGCATATAATTTTGAGCAGATTTGGCGATCAGTGTTCCATCTCTTTTTCTCAACTCGACACTGATAGTATTGCCTTGATTGCGTAGATAAGCGATATAACCTGTAGTCGCTTTATCGTTAGCATGGAAAATCAGACCTGCTGTACTGCCCTGTCCATTGTCTGCAAACGAAATATCTGCTTCGGCGATCAGATCGGTTGAACGCAGATTGTATACTTTTATAGACTCTTGCATTGCAGTGACAATCTTTCCAGAGATATGAGGCATCCATATCCCTGTAGTCAGTAGAGGGGTTTTTAGATTGGTATTGAGGTCGCTAAGAATAACATTTTGAAAATTTACACTTCCATCCCATACATGCAAGCCCAAATACCCTGAATGATAAGTGGTATCTGTTACTTGCATGACAGGACGATACTGCTTATCCCAATAGACGCTTAACTGAGAGCCACTGGCTTTGACTTTCAAATGATAGGTCTGCCCAGCTTGAACATCAACATCATATGACTGTTGCAAAGTACTATTCGTTCCTGAAGCATCTCGAAGCTGAATCTGCCCGGATGTTGGCTTAATCTGTAACCAGTAACCAGCTCCCCCTTCAGCATCAGAGCGAAAAACAAGTGAAGCATCTGTCTGCATATCTTGAATAGTCACATCGGCTTCATAGACAAAATCAGCCGATAATGTCGCTGATATCGCACTGACATTTTCTTTGGTATCTGAAGTTAATACGATCCCTGCTGTACTGTCTCTCATCGTTCCTTTTCCTTTGATCATCCATGAGGAGATATTGGTTTTGGCCTGGGTAATAGTCGTTACTGCACTACTTGATACAAGAGTAGCCTCTGGTGTTGCTGTCGCCTGTGCAGAAGTTATCCCTACCAGACTGAGACTGCATAATATCAGCATGATGACCGCTATCAATCTATACGTGAAGATAGATAAGATACCTGTATGCTTCATCTGTTCTTTCCTCTCTATGCGCCTATGATGATACGAGATTGTTGGATCAAGAAGGCATTAGCTGATAGATATGAAATGATGCCACTGGCAGATCTTGACCCGGTGATTGGATATCTAACCCCTGTGCATCAGGATCTGGAAAAATAAGATCGGTAATCACGACTTGTCCATCATTAGCAAACAGTTCAATAGAAGAGCGATCTACATAGATACGTAGTTCAATTACCGATTGATCTTGATGCACGTTGGCTATATGTTTTCCTGCAAAATCAGGGTGGAAATGATGATCTCCTGAATCGGTGCGATCGATATAAATTTCACCTTTATCCCCTTCATACCCGACAACAGTCGCTTGGTGCTGTGATGTACGTAATTTCAAAGCAAATTGACTATGAATATCAGCAGTCATATGAATCTCATAGCTTTCCAATTGTAAAGTGTTCAGCTTGCTCTGAATATCTGCGATAGTGACGTGTTCTAACGATAGTATCGTGTTACGCATCGGGAGTAGCTCTTGTACAGGTTGTTGAATAAGGGTTATTCCTTGTGCTCGCTGTTCTAACGTAAGTTCGCGCGGTAGAGACATCGCCCCACGCCACAATTCGGTAGGCGTTAGATTGGCATACTTCCAATTGCTCATCCAGCCGATACATATACGGCGACCATCTTCAGCCGGAATATCTGACCAGCATACACCTGCATAATGATCTCGCCCATAATCAAGCCAGCGCACCTCATAAGAAGAAGCATCTGGTGTAAATGTAGTTCCATCAAAGTCTCCGATAAAATATTGAGTTCTTGACCCTTCGACATATTCATCACTGCTTCCAATACTGACTAACATCACCCATTTGGTAATTGCTGATTGACCATCGACCACTAATGGGAACAGATCAGGGCATTCCCACACTCCATCATGCGAACCTATCCCTTCTCCAAATTCACTAAGAAATGTCCACTCTTTCAAATTCGGTGAACGATACAAATGAACGGTCTGCCCGCAAGCCAGAATCATAATCCACTGTTCCGTAGCTTGATGCCAGAATACTTTGGGATCACGAAAATCGATTAGTTCCTTATGTTCCAATACAGGATTGCCCTGATATTTGATCCATGTTCGACCTGCATCCAGACTGTACGCTAGACTTTGTCGTTGCTGAGCACGATCTAATTCATGGTTATGATCATGATGGGTAAAGATAGCGACTAATCCAGCTTGTCCACCAAAAAAACCTGTAGAATCGTGCCAATCGACCACTGCACTGCCTGAGAAAATAGTGCCGTACTCATCAGGTGCTAGTGCGATAGATTGTTCCTGCCAGTTCACCAGATCTGAACTGATCGCATGTCCCCAATGCATCGGTCCCCATGTTGTTCCATCGGGATGGTATTGAAAAAAGAGATGATACTCATCATTAAAATAGACCAATCCATTCGGATCATTGATCCACCCTTGCTGAGGGGTAAAATGATATAGCGGTCGGTATTTTTCTTGTGATTGAATAATCATAATAATAAAGCTCCTTCGGTATGGTTATAGTCACTGTTGATTCTATTGCTGATTGCGGTCATATCCTGATTGTTTGATTTGTAGCCATTCTTGTAGTCCCAGACGATCTAATTCTTGTAGATATGCAGGCCATTCTTCATTCACTTTGCCATTTTGATACCATTCTGTACGTTTGCGTTGGACATAAGCGAACAGATCCGTTTCTATCGTTGATAAGCGATCTAACTCTTCAATAGAAAAGAATACTTTAGGATAAATATGATCAGCTTGCATATGCGGAACCATTACTTTCTTCATTAGTTTTAATCGTGCTGCCGCATCATCAGGCATTGTTGTGTATTTTCCATAATACTCATTGAGAACTGCTAGCGGGCCAGCGATATTGGTTTTTTGACGTACTTCAACAGGCGCTGATCCTTCTAAAGAAAGATGTTCCAACATGCCTTTCTTTTTATCGAATTTGAAAATATTTTGCTCTTTGGTATCTCCATACGTTCCCCAGTTATCTTGTACCGATTGTAGTGGCTCGTATAATTGATCGATCCATTTGGCTGTTGCTTCTATTTGTTGATTGGTACTGGTAATGACCATCTTACCGCGATCAAATCCCATTCCGTTTGTACGGGTTACATTAATCTGTCCATTTGGGCCAGCCAACGGATTCATCAATTCATAATCATCATTAGAACCGGTAATATTGGCTTTGTCCCATGTGAAATACAATCCGTAACGCTTGTCTTTTCCTTTTGCTAGATACGTATTCCAGTCTTGTTGAGAAGATTCCACATCAATCAGACCTTCTTGATACAAGCTATGAATATAATTGATCGCATCTTTGTATCCGTTATCCGATGCGGTAAAAACAACTTTGCCATCATTGGTAACGACAGTATGATCCCAGTTATCGCCGAGTCCAAATGATCCATACAAAAAGGTTAAATCTTCGCCACCCGGCTTATCGATAAACGATAGCGGGATTTCATCAGCTTCTCCGTTACCGTTCGGATCTTGCGTTTTGAAAGCGATCAATACTTGTTTTAACTCTTCTGTCGTTTTAGGCATTTTGAGCCCTAACTTTTTGAGCCATGCTTGGTTGATCCAAGGAAAATCATCTACCGATTGAATCGCTTCTTTACCTGTGCCTAGTTCTTCGATCCACGGGAAAGAATAAATATGTCCGTCTGGCGCTGTAATCATTTTTTTGTACTCAGGCGCTTTTTTTAATACTTTTTGAAAATTAGGCATATAGTTGTTGATCAGATCATCTACCGGAATAATCACGCCATCTTTAGCTAATTTGAGCAGATCGTAATCGCTATATCCAGCATCAAAGATCCCATCTGGAAGATCGCCACTCGCAACTGCCAAATTTCTTTTTTCTACAAACTGATCGGTCGTGTAATTTTTCCAGTTGATATGAATACCTGTTTTTTCTTCCAACCGTTTATTGATTAATTTATCGTTCGGATCAGCAGGAGCAAGCGCAGAACTTTGGGTTAAAAAATTCAAAGTCACTTTACCATTGGGATCGGTATTTTGATTGGATGCACCCGAGTTACAACCTGTTAAAAGTAGCGCTATTGTCAAACCGGAGATAGACACTTTTTGGATCATTTTCATTATATTTGCCTCCATTACTGTATTGAGATGCCCTGCTTATTTGAGCGAACCGACCATAACACCTTTTTCAAAATATTTCTGGAAAAATGGATACATCACTAACAACGGCAGACTTGAAATCACAATCGAAGAATATTTGATCATTTCAGATAGACGCTTCAGCTCTGCCATCGCTAATTGATCACCGATCATACCGGGCATCGTCTGGTTCTGAATCAAAATAGAACGCAACACCAATTGCAATGGATACAGCTTCGCATTATCCAGATAGATCATGGCATCAAAATAAGAATTCCATTGACCGACAAATGCATATAAAGCGATGACAAAAATAATAGGCTTGGATAGTGGCAATACGATACGGAAAAAGATCGTCCAATCGTTTGCTCCATCGACATTTGCGGCTTCTTTTAATTCATTTGGAATACCTTTGAAAAACGTACGTGCTAGAATAATATCCCAGACATTCACAATCCCCGGTAATAAGATCGCCCAGACTGTATCTAACATGCCTAGATTTTTGACTAACAAATACGTAGGAATCAATCCACCGCCAAAAAACATCGTGACTATAAACATGGTCATAAATAGATTGCGACCTTTTAATTCATTTACAGATAACGCATAACCTGCAAATACAGACACAATCACTGTTAAAATCGAAAAGCTAACCGAATAAAACACAGAATTGATAAATCCGCGCGTCATCGCTTCATTGCCCAAAATTTTGCGATACCCTTCTAGGCTCCAACTGGATATATTAAAGGAAATCCCTTTGTTAAGTAGAGCGATCGGGTCCATAAAGGAAGCGATTACAATATAGATAAGCGGTACGACAATAATCAGTACTGAGAACGTCAGCAGAATATAATTTAAAATAATAATGAACCGATCCATACGTGAGGATGCCATATTCATCCGGTACACCTTCCTTAATAGAGGCCTTCGCCTTCATTGAGTTTTTTCACTACAAAGTTGACAGCTACTAATAAAAAGACGTTGATCACAGAATTAAATAATCCAACTGCCGCAGAATAAGAATAATCACCTGCTTGTAGCCCTACTTTGTACACATAGGTTGCAATAATCTCAGAGGAAGGTAAATTCATAGATGTCTGCATTAAGTATGCTTTTTCAAAACCTATCGACATAATGCCACCTGCCGCTAAAATAAACACGATCGCCATAATCGGTCGGATCGTTGGTAGATCAATATGCAGAATACGTTGTAGTAGATTAGCTCCATCCAGACTTGCCGCATGATGTAGCTCAGGATCAACACCTGCCAAAGCCGCCACATAAATAATAGAAGACCATCCTGCACCCTGCCAGATCCCTGACAAAATATAGATCCATCTAAAATATTCGGGTTCTGACATAAACATCAGCGGTTGACCAAATATCGCACTGACCAGTTGATTGATAGGACCAACAGGCG
This sequence comes from Paenibacillus sp. KACC 21273, assembly GCF_028736095.1. Taxonomy (NCBI): domain Bacteria; kingdom Bacillati; phylum Bacillota; class Bacilli; order Caryophanales; family Paenibacillaceae; genus Paenibacillus; species Paenibacillus sp. KACC 21273. Next base: position 419,835 of record NZ_CP117876.1, on the reverse strand, counting down.
ATAAAAAGATAAATAACATCCCGACAATAACAACAACAGAGATAAAGTTCGGTGCATACAACACCAGTTGTACATTTTTCTTTATTTTGGCTTGTCGGACTTGATTGAGCATTAGCGCTAGTACGATAGGAATAGGAAAGCTACAGATTAGACCTAGCAAGCTTAACGAAATCGTATTGGTAAAAATATCTGTAAAATTCGGTGAATGTAAAAACTTTTCAAAATATTTAAGCCCCACCCAATCACTTCGCAAAATACCTTTGAGTGGACTGAAGTCTTTAAAAGCAATAATCGCTCCGTACATCGGAATATATTTAAATACGATCGTCAGTATAAGAGCCGGGGCTAACAACGCGTATAGAAAATAATGATTTTGCTTTTTTTTCAATGTTTTCCTGTGTATCGTTTCACCTTTTCCTGCTTTTATTTTCTGTCCTACTCCATCCACATGATTTCACTCCTTTAAGTCCTATTCTGTTTTTAAGAAAGGGCTTACATTTTGTAATACATGACTATGATTTACAATTTAACAAACAATTTGTTCATTCGTCAATACGTTTTGTAAAAATATTATTTTACATTTGCATTTAATTAATTGACATTAATTCATTGAATAAAGATAATAAATGTACATTATGCACAAATTTAAGTTTACATTTGTAAAATCAGTTTGCTATTCAATGCGAATTATTATACATTTAATACAAATAACGAATACACAATATAGACCTGATAACGAATCGTTTCTTTTGAAAATATGTGATGATTAAAGGTGGACAAACGATCATGAAGAAAGAAAAAGTGACTATTCAGGATATTGCAGACGCTCTAAATATATCCCGCAATACCGCTTCCAAAGCGATTAATGGCAATACAACGATCCCGATTGAAACACGAAATAAAGTCATTCAAAAAGCAGCCGAATTAAAATATAAACAATTTGCTTATGTAGAATCTGACTATTTAATGCCCAAGTCTACCGGTAATGTCGCTCTATTAACATCAAGTCTGCCTAACAATTCGCATTTTGGCTCTTTTCTGATTAGTGGATTTGAAAAGCGAATGAGCATGGAAGGATATACGATCTCTATTCATATTGTGCGTGACGCAGATATTCAGTCCCTAACGTTACCTAACAATTTTGAAGCTTCCAAAATGGATGGTATTATTTGTATCGAATTATTTGATAGCGATTACAGTAAAAAGATCACCAGTCTCGGATTGCCTACGATCTTTATTGACTGTGCGGTCGATCTACCTTCGCCTTCATTACAAGCCGATTTACTCCTTATGGAAAATGAACACAGTGTATACGAAATGACCAAAACGTTAATACAGCAAGGTCATCAACGAATAGGTTTTGTAGGCGATTATAATCACTGTAAAAGCTTTAACGAACGCTGGATCGGCTTCAATCGAGCTTTGGTAGAGGCAGGGATTGCTTTGGATCGAGCTTGTTGTATTTTGGGTAAAGATAGAGAATTTTTCGAGGAAAAAGATTGGATCGATCGTCACTTCAAAGCCATGTCTCACAAACCTTCTGCTTTTGTATGTACGAATGATTTTGTCGCTGTTCATCTTGTACAAGTACTCAAAGCCAATCAAATAAAGATACCGGAAGACATATCGGTCTGTGCTTTTGATGATGCTTCAGAATCTCGGATTGTCGATCCGCCTTTAACTACAGTGCATATCTTTAGTACTGATATGGGAATCAATGCCGCAGAAACATTGTTAGCTCGTATCAAAAATCCGAATCGTCCGTATCAAATATCGCATGTACAGACTCATCCTATTTTTCGTGAATCTTCGGCTGTCCTGCATCAATCATCGCTTCCATCTCAATCCTAAGCAAAAAGCTTGCAACGACCCTTTGGACAAGGATCAGTGCAAGCTTTTTTGGTTATTCTGTATTCAAATCTAATCTGTATCACAATTAATCAGCAGAAGCAGGTTGTTCTGTCCATGTGAAATTGATTTGATTATAATTCGGTTGATTTGGTAATGGATTGCCTTGAATCGAAATTCCGTAGCTTCCTTCTACTTCTCCTACAATACTTAATGAATCCGAATCAATAATCGAGTTGGTCTCATTTAACCCTTGTCCCTCAAAATAGGTCTGATAAGCGTTGCCCAAAGTCACCAGATCTTCTTGGGTAGTATAAATAATAAACGATTGCTTTTCTCCATTACCAGCCAGATCTTCATTCACACTTGTGGCATGCGCATCCGATGGAAACGGAATATCTTGCGGTAAATATTTGGTTGGAAATACCTGTGTGGTCATCGTAATCGGTGCAGTATTCATACTTGTATTCGCAGAGGTTGTGCTGGTTGTTCCATTTGCAGTACTGGTTGGTGGTGTAGAATTGATAACCACTTGATTAGCTGTAGCATCATATTTGACTCCCACTTGAAGAGCATCTGCTATAGAACGGACAGGAAGATACGTTGTACCTTGATACGTGATCGGCGCCAATGTCTGTCCATTGGCTGTTGGCGTATACGCACTTCCATTGACTTGAATCGAAAGACCGTTATTAAGATAAGCACTTATCGATTGCAAATTAGCTCCTGCATAGACTCCTGTTGATCCAATCAGTGTAGCTCCTGCTATACAAGCGGTAACGATCCATTTACGTGAAATCATTCATATCCTCCTTATGATATATAACGTTATATATCATATCGGACAATCAGCATTACCTAATTATATGTTATATATGGTTTTTTTAACCATTTTCTAAAAAGACGATTGTTGTTGCTATACAACATTACATTCAAGCTTATTCTTGCCGATTGCGTTGTTGTCGCTCAATCTGTTCTCTCATATGACGATCATATCCATTTTGGTGCATCCACACACTATTATTGACTTGTGCAATCTGCCCGATCCCAAATAAAATACTGATCACCAGAAAAATTAAACCGTAGGCATACATAAAATATCCCATATAAAAGCACGTTATAATTCCGATAAAAACAATAACGGATAATCCCCATAATATCCGGCGCATGACTTTTTTCATATAGTTCTCCTTGCTATTTTTGTATGATCTCTTAATGTCTTATATACGAAGATAGAAGTAGGATGGGTTCAAAATATCGCTTTGTATATTTTTACTTATAAAATTTGTTTAAAATAGGTGATGACTTTTTACAAAGCTAGAGTATAATGATATACGCTTGCCTAAAAAGCTAGCTTAAACAAGCATTATTTGCTGTGCTTGATTCGTAGGAAATGCGTGTATATAAAACGTAAATTGATTAGTCTTTCTAAATGCTAAAATTCTAAATTTCAAGAAATGAAGGTGTGCACAAGATGTTGGGTAAGTTCAAGCGTATATTAATCGGAAGGCCGATGAAGTCAGCAGAACTTGAAGCTGAAAAATTAGGTCGGCTTAAAGCACTAGCAATTCTTTCTTCCGATGCGCTATCCTCGGTGGCATACGGAACAGAGCAAATTTTGCTAGTCCTCATGGTTGCTGGATTTGCTGCTTTGTGGTATTCGGTTCCAATCTCGATCGCGGTGCTTGGTTTGTTGGTTATTTTAATTATTTCGTATCGCCAAACGATTTTTGCGTATCCAGCAGGTGGTGGTGCGTACATTGTAGCCAAGGATAATATCGGTAAAGCCCCCAGCTTAATAGCCGGTGGATCGTTACTTGTTGATTATATCCTAACTGTAGCCGTAAGTTCATCCGCCGGAACAGATGCAATTACTTCTGCTTTTCCAGTATTGCATGATCACCGGGTTCTGATCGCGCTCGTGATGATCGTATTCTTAACGATTATGAATCTACGTGGTGTAACTGAATCTGCATCTGTACTCGCTATTCCTATTTATTTATTTGTTGTCGCTATTTTTGTACTGATTATTACAGGAGTTATTCGTTACTTTACAGGCGGAATCGAAGCCGCTGCTCCGCAATTTGATAGTACAGTCTCAAATGTAAGTCTATTCTTATTGCTCAAAGCATTTAGCTCGGGTTGTTCGGCACTGACAGGGGTAGAAGCTGTATCTAATGCTATTCCTAACTTCCGTAAGCCTGCTGAGAAAAATGCAGCCGCTACACTTCTAATGATGGGTATTATTTTGGGTGCTATGTTTATCGGAATTACATTGCTTGCTTACTGGTATGGTATTCATCCAAGTGCAACCGAAACGGTTATTTCTCAAATTGCCCGAATGACGTTTGGTCATGGGACACTGTATTATGTGATTCAAGGTGTCACTGCACTGATTCTATTCCTTGCAGCCAATACAGCGTACTCTGCGTTCCCACTACTTGCCTTTATGTTAGCAAAAGATAAATATATGCCACATATGTTTATGGTACGTGGTGATCGTCTAGGTTTCTCTAACGGTATTATTATTTTGAGTCTATTATCTGCTTTGTTAGTTATTGTATTTAAAGGAGACACTGAGAATCTTATTCCACTGTATGCGGTTGGTGTATTTATTCCATTTACCTTATCACAATTAGGAATGATGATTCGCTGGATTCGTCTCAAGCCATCGAACTGGGGATTGAAGTTAACGATTAACACTGTCGGTATGTTAACGACATTATCGATCACATTGATCTTTATTTTCACCAAGTTCTCGCAAGTATGGGTTATCTTTCTGTTCTTACCGTTCGTGGTATATATTTTCTACAAAATCTATACGCATTATGAAAATACAGCAGAACAATTACGTATCGATATCAAAGTCGATAAGCCTGAAGTCAAAGGAAATACGATTATTATTCCAGTTGCCGGCATTACACGTGTAGTGATGAACACGATCAGCTATGCGAAGACGTTATCTCCTAATGTCGTTGCTGTCTATGTTGGTTTCGATGATGAAGCGATTCATAAGATGGAGCAGAAATGGGAAGAATGGAATCCAGGTGTACGTCTGATTGTACTGAAATCACGTTACCGCAGTATTCTAGGGCCTTTACGCCGCTTTATTGATACCGTTGAATGGAAAACATCAGCAACTGATCATATTACCGTCCTGATTCCGCAGTTTGTCACTCATCACTGGTGGGAAACGATTTTGCATAATCAGACCAGTCTATTGATGCGTGCTTATCTGATTAACTACAAAGACGTTGTTGTTGCGACTGTTCCATACCATTTGAATAAATAGACTGTACAATGGTTGAGCGACTCCGCTACATGATCGATATTGTTCTTATCGTCGCTTGTTGTCAATCGATATCTGGAATAACCGCTCGGGCGGTATATCGATTGACAAAGGCGATCGCTTCGCTCTTTCAGAATAATATCGCTCCCTCCGCTTTGAGGGTCTTTGCAACAAGTATTTTATCTTCTATTTGGGTAGAGTAGACGTTAAAAAATAAAACATCTAAAGAGCTCAAAATAAAAAGAGGTAGGTCCCTTAGACGGGCTCTGCCTCTTTTTTGGGTTTATTGAAGTTCCAATTGACTAGAAAGATGCCGAGAAATACAAAAACACCACCGATATAGACGTACCATTGGACTTGTTCGCCGAGTAGTAACCAGCCGGAGAGTACGCCGAAGAATGGTGCTAGAAATAGAAAAGCACTGGTCTGAGCCGCATCGCCTTTACCCAGTACATAAAACCACCCTGCAAATTGAACAATAGAAGCCATAATAGCTAACCATAATAGAATGCCTGTAGAGATTAAATTCCATTCAAAATGTGGCTGTTCCAGTACAAGACTAAGTAGTAATAATAGGATTCCACCATACAACATCTGATAAGCAGTCAGTACCCAGACATTACATATGCCTGACCAGCGTTTCATCAGTAGAGTAGCGATCGCCCATGAGCAGGCTCCTATTACTCCTAGAATCGTGCCTGACTTTAATTGCATATGAAGCCCCATTGTGATGGCTACACCAAGTACCCCTAAGACTACACCGAGCCATTGTGTCCAACGGTAACGAGCACGTAAAAGCAATGAACCGAACACAACCACTAGCAATGGATTGGTAAATATTAAAATAGAAGATTCGCCAGCAGTAATCGTACGTAGGCTGAGAAATGTACATGCCATTACGCCTGTTGTCTGTAGTGTACCTATAGTAGCTATTTTCCCCCAGTCTATTGAACGTTTGGGTACAGGCAAGCCTCGCAGTGATACGATCAAGGTCATTAATCCACCTGCTATCAAAAATCGTAACGATACTAGAAATAAAGGCGAACTGTAATGTAAGCCTATTTTACCGACAGCAAAAGAAGAACCCATCAAAAAAGTAGTCAGCAGAATAATCAATAAAAAGGCAATTGGATGGATTTTCACGCGGTTTCTTCCTTTCTGCGCTATAAAATATGCTATTCTGTTACCTTATTTTCATTTTTTTCTACATCATGTATCTTCTCCACCCACACCATATACCAATTCGGTGTAGCCTCATAATCGATATCGGTATAGATACGATGAGTAGCTTCTCTGATCGTCTGTAATTGAAGCAATTGAAAAGCTAATGTTTCTGCCATTTTAGGATCATGGCTACGGTAGCCATCATAACATTTGCCGATTTCATTATACGCTCCACTACTGATCCATTCGTATGCTTCGCGCTGCGTTTCAAACGCTACGGTTTCGTCTGCCCAGCGAATCCAATCGGCTTTATATTTAGGTGGTTGATCAAAAGGTGAAGCTTGATTCATGCGAATTTCTTCGCGGTAATGATAGCCCTGATCTGCTGGTTTGGGAGGTTGATCCGATGGGTTCATAGGTGTCTCCTTTCTAAGATATATCTTTTAAAATTTGAATTTTATGGCATTTTACGATGACTATCCTGTTACTTTGCCATGACTATATTGTTGTTTTACAAGTGACTGCAATCTATTGAATAATGTCTCTAGGCGATATGTTCTCGTCCATTCAATCTATATATTTCTGGAGGCAAACTATTATGAAAAATACAAAAACAATCAAAATCATGCTCACTTCTGTTATGGCTTTATCGCTTACGATCCCTGCCTTATCATCTGTTTCTGCACAAGCCAATACGACTACCAAGTCTATTTCTACCCAAGCAACAACCAAAACGAAAGTAGACAAACTTACGCCTGAACAAGAAAAAAGTCTGGTTGATATTGCTGGATTTGATAATGTAAAACAATTTACTGGATTTTATAACAATCTTCGTCGTGCCGTCGCTAAAAATGATAAAGAAGCGGTAGCTAATCGTATCTCTTACCCTTTGTCAGTCTATAGTAATAATCACCAACGCAAAATTTTGAACAAAAAACAATTTATTGCTGAATACGATACAATTATGACTGCGAAAACGAAAAAAGCATTAGCTGATCAACGCTTAGATAATCTATTTATTCGTGATCAAGGTGTCAAGATTGGTAGTGGCGAAATGTGGATAGCTATGTTAGATGATAAACCAGGTGTATATACTATTAATCAAAATTTACATGATTAATCATCCATAGAAAAGCTTTGCCTATAAGAAGCGTATTTCTATACTTAACGAAGCTAGCTATAAATAGCTCTAAACTAAGATCCTTCTTTTACTTTGTTATTATTTTACGTTATTGTTATTTTATAAGTCATTATCATGTAGCCTAAATGAAGTTAGCGTATTGTCATGATCTTTTGAATATATCAGTCTCTAGGAGGTATGAATAATGAATATCAAAAAAGGAATAACAATCGTGATGACTTCTGTATTAGCTGGATCTATTGCTATCCCTGCTCTGTCTGTATCAGCACAAGCGGATACAACTACAGCCCCTGTCTCTACCGTCGCTTCTACTGAATCTACTGCTACTACCAAAGCAAAAGTAGACAAACTCACCGCCGAGCAGGAAAAAAGACTGGTGAGTGTAGCTGGATTTGATAATGTTAAACAGTTCACTGGATTTTATGCCAATCTGCGTCGTGCAGTAGCCAATGGAAATAAAGAAGCGGTAGCGAATCGTATTTCTTACCCGCTAGTGATCAATAGCAATAACAAAAAAAGAAGTATTCTTAATCAGTCTCAATTTATAAAAGAATACAATACAATTATGACTGCTAAAGTTAAAAAAGCATTAGCCAACCAACGTCTCGATAAATTGTTTATACGTGATATGGGTGTCATGATTGGCGATGGCGAGATTTGGATCGCTCCGATGAATAACAAACCTGGCATTTATGCAATTAATCAATAATCATTTTATATAATCTATACACAGAAAGACCTCCTAGCAGATGGAGGTCTTTTCTTTGTATACACTTTAATTTTTGTAGACTTTAATGATCGGGGTATTTTTGTCTTTGGTTGCTTTTGACGATTGGCTTGCAAATAACGAACGCAATGTCTCGATATTCGTTAAAATGACACCGATCAGAATAATCATAGCTCCTAATCCCATTATCCAATTTAGTGGTTCTTTATAGATCAACCATCCAAGTACGAGAGCAATCACAGGCGAAATGTATAACCATGTCGATGGAAATACAGGATTAGTCCGCGAGATCAGCCAGTAAAATAACGTATGCCCTCCCATAGATCCCAACACGATCAAATATACCATTGAGCCTATCGCCGCTGCATTGAACATCGTTTCGATATGTATTTGACTATGCTCGGTAATCAAAGACAGCACCAATAACATCCAACCACCATGTATCATCTGAGCTGCATTTTGCGCAATCGGTGAACTCCCTTGTAATTTAGAAACTACCTGCTTGGAATACACGGCTCCTGCTGCGTAGCCGAATTCTCCTAATACGACAACCAGACAAGCAATTACCCATAGCGCATGATACTGACCGGATAACCCCGGTAACATCAGTAAAGCGACACCGACTAATCCAATCAGTGCTCCAATAAATGAAATGCTTGGTGCTTTATCTTTCAATATCACTGCTCGAATCACTAAAATAATAGCTGGAGCCGTAGCAGATAGAACAGCACCTACGCCGGACGTAATATATTGTTCAGCCCAGTATAACGCTGCAAAAGTAAAAAAGGTTAGACCTGACCCTATAAACAGTGTTTCTTTACGTAATAATAAAGAGAAGCTTACCTTTTTACGTGCATACATCCAGATCATTAAGATCAAGCCAGCGAGTAGAAACCGAACTCCTGCGGAAAAGAAAGGCGGTAATCCTGCATCGACCCCAATCTTAATCGCTAGAAAGGTTGTTCCAAAAATCAAACACATAATTGCATAACCCAGTAATACCATCTTCCATTCCTCCTCTGTGTTCTGTTATTGTAAAGGAACAACAATAGAACAGATGGAATGTCACAGAACAGATGATACGATACAGGTATATATAAGCGTTACACTAGATACACTTTCTACTCTTGATTGAACTTAATAATCTATGATCTGCTATAGACTCAGAAAGGAATGTGGATATGACAAATAAACCGCTGATTGAACCGCAAAAAAAACAGCCCCATCTTACAGTCGATTCATCATCCTATAAGTCACAAAGTAAACATTCTTTTCAAACCGTTTATACCTATATTCAAACACGTATCCAGCGTGGAGACTGGCAAGCTCATGCCAAATTACCTTCGGTTCGTCAGCTAGCAGAAGATACAGGAATGCACCGTTTAACGATTTTCAAAGCGTATCAACATCTCAAAGAAGATGGTCATGTCTATGCTCGTGATAAATCCGGCTATTATGTGCAACCACCTGCTCTGCAAGTCTTAACCAATGAAGCGGAATTAGGTCTGCCTTTATTTCAAGGAAATCTAGGCGAACTGCATCGAATAGAAGCTACTTATCAATTCTCCAAAGCGCTTATTACACCGAATCTATTACCAAATCATTATTTTGCTGAATACGTCAAACAAGTATTCGATCTGTATCCCAAGTTGCTAGGTACATATGCTACCGCACAAGGCGATCTGGAGCTCAGAGAGATGCTTCAACGCTACTTTACCGATACCGCGCAATTTCATGTGCATGCCGATGAAATCTTGATTACAACAGGTGCTCAACAAGCGATATCGCTCATCGCAGAAGTATGGATACGTCCGGGTGATCATGTGCTGATTGAAACGCCTGCTTATGCTAGTGCTTTGGATGTTTTTGAGCAAAAAGGAGCCAAATTGGTTCCGATCACTATTGATGCTAACGGTTATGATCTTGTTCAGATCAAAGAGGCGATGAAAAAGTACAAACCTCGCTTCTTTTACCTTAATCCTACATTTCACAATCCGACAGGTGTCTGTATATCAGCAGAACAACGCAAACAGCTAGTCGATCTAGCCGCTCAATATGAATGTTTATTGATAGAAGACGATACTTGTCATGATATTTATTTTGATCAAAAGCCGCCGCTTCCGCTATTTGCTTATGATACTGAAGGATACACGATCTATATTCGTAGCTTTAGCAAATATGTGTCTCCAGGACTGCGGATGGCTTGTATTGTAGCTAGACCGGAGTGGTTCACTCCTTTACTCGCTGCCAAGTCACTTGCAGATGGCGGTACACCGTTGCTGAATCAGAAAGTGTTTTTGCTGTATTTTACATCTAGTCGTCTACAACAACATATCGAAAAGCTACGAATCGCTTTACGGATTCGCTTAGAAATTATGGAAGAAGAACTCTCTTCAACCGGCTGGTATTATGAAACCCCTCAAGGCGGATTCAACCTCTGGGTTCGATTGCCTGATCATCTATCGGTTCCTGAACTACTGGCTCGTTGTCTCAAACAATCGATTTCTTTTGTACCTGGATCACTATTTGATCGTAACGATACATCACAGCAATATATCCGTCTTTGCTTTTCATTTGCCAGTGAACATGAGATTCGGCAAGGTATTCAGCAGTTAGTATCCATCGCCAAAGAAATGGAATCTACTTGATCTGAATCGCAGAGCGATATGGTTCATCTAACTCTAGTTGGAAAGAATGGGCTTGTAATCTGCCTTGCTGATACTGATACACTGTAGTGAGTTCACCCAAAATGTTCATCATACCGACTTGAACAGAACCTGCAACGACCAGTTGTCCATTTTCGATTTTGTATTGACGAACCGCACCTATTTGTAGTCCATTTGCTACCGAATCTGTAGGGTCTTGTAGGATAGAAGTCGGCAAAATCATCTGTTTTTGGTTCCATGTTATATCCATCTGTTGCTTATTTATCTGTGTTTGAAAAGAGGTATTCCAGCTTTGCTGTGCATCTTCTACGGGAATCAACGTACCATCTTGCCGATAAACTTTAACTTCTGTTCTGTCTATGCCGGTGCCATATCCGTTCGTTAGAACAACGATCACTTCCGTTTCACCATCACCATCCAAATCTGTAGAATACAGTTGCGGTGCATATGCTGGATTCACGACTTGTACACCATCTAACAAACTAGTAAATGTAGGTGCATGGATAGACATATTTTCGTACGTACCGTCCGATTTTTCTTTGCCACGAATCGTAATATGAAGATCAGGATCGCTTGCAATTACTTTTGCATCTTCCATAATGTTAAATAGGTTAGATTGAGCAATCGGAAAATCTAATTGTTCTATATTAACAGTGTTTACCATTAAAGGTTCACCATTTTCAGTGACTTGTTGGTTAGAATGAAACTTTGCTGCAGATACCGTTTCTAGTGAAAGGGCACATAAAATAATAGTGATCATCAACCATTTTGTAGCGTTTTTCTTTATATTCAAAAGGAGTGCCTCCTTGATCGTTCGATATTCATTTTTATAGTAAACGTAAATTCAATTCCAACGTGTGTCATGCTAGCTTCTATTACATGCTAAGCCTTAATCGATGTAATTACCAGAAAAAAATGCTGTTCACAGCAAGTTCCTTACAAATAAGTAGCAAATCATCACTTTTACTTTAGATTACCTACAATAACGGAGGAATAAACATGATTACACTCAGAGAAATGAAAATTGAAGATTATAATGAAATTATTGAGCTTTGGGAGCATACTGAAGGTATGTGGTTAAGCGAAGCCGATTCATTACCTCATATTCAAACATATTTAGAGCGTAATCCTTATTGTTCGTTTGTAGCGGAAGAACAGCTAGATAACCAGACCACTGTTCTAGCAGGAACATTACTCGCCGGTCATGATGGTAGGCGTGGATATATGTATCATCTGGCAGTCGATCCTGCATATCGAGGACAACGAATTGCGACACAATTGATTGAAAAAGCAATGAAAGGCTTAACTGATGCCGGAATCGATAAATGCCATATTTTCGTAATGGCAACAAATGTGGAAGGTCAACACTTCTGGGTAGCAAACGGTTGGGAAAAACGAGATAGTTTTTACGTCTTTTCAAAAGATGTTCCACAACACTAGAATGTTCCACATGAAACATTTTGCAAAACAGCGCTATTTTTGACTGATTTGCAGGAAATATAATTAGCCCTACTGGCTTAAAGGATGGACGACGATTGGATCAACAACATGCAAGTCCGCAATATATTTATACGTACTCTCACCGTCAGGATGAACATTCACTTTGTTATCTGGAAATGAGAGCATTTTTTGGACAGGAAACCGATCAATTTATTCTTAAAAGTGATATCGCTATTATGCCTAGCCGTAGCCCGTTTATCAAAGAACGCATCGAAGTATTGTACGAAGGCGATACGTTAGAAGAAATATATACTCAAGCAGAACAGATCGATATGCTTGATCAGACATTCAAAGTTGTTTTTGTCAAAATCAACGATCTGGATCAAGATCACAAAATTGAGTATCAAGAACGATTAGGTATTGAACGCGAAATAGGGATGCGTATTCATGGAGAAGCCGATGTGAAGCATCCTCAACATACGTACGGCATTGTTCCTTTTGGTGGACGCTGGTATTTAGGTCATTATTTTAAAAATGAAGCTGTCTGGTTCCACAATATGCGCAAACCGCAAAATTACTCCATCGCTCTGAATACCCGTCTTGCTAGAGCGGCTGCTAATATTTTGGTTCCCAATCCTGTAGGGATCAAAGCTATCGATCCTTGCTGTGGCATCGGCACTGTACTGGTAGAAGCATTATCTATGGATATCGATATTGTCGGACGCGATATCAATCCGCATATTGCACAAGGAGCACGAGCTAATATTAAGCATTTCGGCTTAAAAGGAGAAGTAACTTTAGGCGATATTGCAGATATTACAGAACATTATGATGCGGCAATTGTTGATATGCCTTACAATTTATTTTCAACTACTACTCCTGAAGAACAATTAAGTATTCTACAACATGCTCGCCGAATCGCTGATAAAGTGGTCGTGATCACAATTGAGAATATCGATGAAATGATAGCAACCGCTGGATTCTCGATTACAGATCGTGGAGAAGCGAAAAAAGGAGCTAAAGGCGTATTTTCTCGCCAGATTCTTGTCTGTCATTGATAAGTAGGAACACAGTACAACCCAAAAAAGCATCTGTAGCAGAAATGTCTACAGGTGCTTTTTCGTTTTGCAAATGAGGTCTGATATGCATGAGTTCCTCCTCATTATTCGTTTACATTGTGTTCATTAGCCACTTCATTTGTTTTGCGTTCAATATGCTCATCTTCGCCTAAATAAAAGCGTCGAATCGGATTGATATCATCATCTAGTTCGTAGACAAGTGGAATCCCTGTCGGAATATTAAGCTCGGTTAATGTTTTTTCATCAATATCTTCTAAATATTTAATTAAAGCACGTAAAGTGTTGCCATGAGCGGCTATTAAAAGATGTTCTTTTTTCTGAATCAAAGGCACAATACAGTCATGCCAGAACTCTCCAACACGTTCTACTGTATCTTTGAGACTTTCACCATATGGAATCTGATCGTCTGGAATCTCGTTGTACCGTACTTCATGACGTGGACTACGTGGATCATCTTTTTCCAATAAAGGAGGACGAACCGTAAGACTTCTGCGCCAGAGTTGAAGTTGTTCTTCTCCATATTTCTCAGCAGTATCAATTTTACTTAATCCTTGCAAAGCTCCATAATGACGCTCATTTAATTTCCATGACTTCTGTTCAGGAATCCATAGCAAATCCAGTTCGTCGAGTATGTAGTGCATAGTCTGAATCGAACGTTTTAATACTGAAGAAAAAGCGAGATCAAATGTATATCCTGCTTCTTTTATTAATTGTCCAGCTATTCTTGCTTCTTCTATTCCACGATCACTAAGCGCTACATCGGTCCATCCTGTAAACAAATTCTGTTGATTATATACACTTTCTCCATGACGAACAAGAATAATTTTGTACATTAGTCTCTACTCCTTTTTCTTTACTTCTTCTAATGGAGAAGTATCTATACTCTTTAACCCACATTATGCTTTTACGTAACCATTTGCAACTAACGCTCAATTGACTGCATTTTACTGTACACCCTTCTGAATAGAAAATGCTAAAATACAAATGAGGTATGATGTTAGACAAGATATTGTAAGATGAGGAGGCACTATACGATGATACCGCCTAATATGACAGAGCAAGTGATACATACACGTACTAAATTACGCAAAGAAACATTAATCTCGGTGCTGGATGAATTTGATCGTAAGATTATGACGTTGAGCCCACCCAAAAGAGCGGAGAAATATCGCAAAATGAGCACGTCTGCTTTTTCTTTTTTCCGTGGAAGTTCGTATTTGTTTTACTTTGATGCGACCCGCCATTACTTTCCTTATCATACTTCTACCGAACGTCCTACATGGATTCAAGGGGATTTGCATTTCGAAAATTTTGGTGCTTTTCGTAATGAATCGAAGCAGATTGTGTATGATGTCAATGATTTTGATGAAGGGTATATCGGTTCGTATCTGTATGATGTGCTACGCATGTCGGTCAGTATCGCATTAGTTGGACGACAGCTTCAATATACCGATGAGCAACAATTGCACCTGTTAGAACATTATGTTAAAGGTTATCACAAACAAATCTCTTGTTTTGTAGAAGACAAAGACGATCCCGCCAAATTTGTTATGAATGAAAACAAAGCTAAAGGCCCTGTACGCAAATTGTTACGGAAATTAGAAAAACGCCGTAACGGGCATTTCCTAGAAAAAGTTACTGCGGTTATGCAAAGTGATCGTGTTTTTCAAGAAACTGCTGAATTGGTCACTCCTTCTGAACAAGAACATACATTATTAGAGCAAGCATGGGATTTTTATCAACAGACTTTAGTCTGTCATCAAGGCGAAGCAGATCATTATCGGATCAAAGATATTGCGATTAAGCATGGTTCTGGTACCGCTTCAATCGGACTGGATCGGTATTATGTATTGATCGAAGGTGGGCTACGAGGAGCAGGTGAAGATGATGCTATATTGGAAGTAAAAGAAGTACGGACTCCTGTCCCTGCTTATTTTCTACCTTATGCCGATTCATTCTGGCAGACATTTAGCCATCAAGGTAAGCGTGTAACTACAACACAACAAGCGATGCATCACAAAGCCGATCCTTATCTTGGTTTTCTGACGTTAGACGGTCGAGATTTCTATGTGCGAGAACGTTCGCCTTACAAAAAGCGTCTAAAATTAGAAGATATCGAAACGATAGAAGATATGGAAAGTGTACTCAGTACAATGTCTAAATTAACTGCCAAAATGCATGCACGTGCTGATGCCGATGTGAACAAAGGCATTCTGCCGTATCATAGTGAAAAAGAAATTCTAAAAGCGATGGGGCGCAAACCCGACGCATTTGTACAACATATTTCACGTTGGGCATTCGCTTATGCCGATCAGGTCGAGAAAGATTATGCGATTTTCTGTGACTGGGCGCAGACATTTCAAACTCAATAAAAAATCACTTTAGCTACCAATAAACAGGGACAGTTCATCGTAACGATAGATCTGTCCCTGTTTTACTTTTTCGTTCTATTCCAGTTATATCAGTAGAAAGATTATGAATAGATCACCCGATCTGCATCACTTAATACATATTGAGTATCCAGATACTCTCTACTTTCCGATACAAGACGACGTACACGCTCGATATCCACGCCTACTAGCTGACCATGTTGCTTCATCAGACGACCGCCAACGAATACAGTATCTACATTCGATGGATTAGTGAATTGAACTACGGCTCCGATAGGATCGATAACTGGAAATAGATTCAAATCTGTATTCAGATCAGAAGTGCTAATCATGATTATATCCGCTTGTTTGCCCGGTGTTAATTGACCAATCTGGTGATCTAATTGTAATGCTTTGGCTCCACCTACTGTAGCGAACTCAAGCACTTGCTGAGATAACAGATTCAATTCACCCGGCATATTACCACTGTTCAGAATCTCTTCATTGACTCGTGCCCGTTCTGCTTGCAACATAAATTTCATTTGTGCAAATAAATCACCACCGGTTGAAGTCACTACATCTATGCCCAGTGAAGGCATTCCACCTTGTTCTAGGAAAAATCCAGTTGCAGGATATCCATGTCCCATCATCATTTCAACTTCAGGGGTTACCGATAACGATGCTCCTGCATCTGCTAGCATTTTATATTCTTCCGTCATCATTTTGTTGCCATGTACCATATTAAGATCGGGTCCAAGTAATCCTGCTTCATATAGCTTGGTGACTGAATGATCGACAGCTCCCCAGTTGCCAAATCCGATATGCATCGAACAGATCGCTTCCAGTTGGCGGGCGATGCCGATTTCAGTAACCGTAGTATCCCAATGGCTAAATTCAGGCCCACGTATCGCCAGCCCCATCGTTAACAATTGATCTTGCGAAGTAAAATATTGCTTTTTGACACGCTCGGCATCAGAGATCACCAATCGACTATCTCGATTCCAGTATTCTGTCTCGCCCGGTACACCAAGAGCAAATACAGAACGTATCCCTGCTTCTTGTAATCCCCGAATCAATTCGTCGGTATGTTCTGGAGAATAAGGCATACTCCAATCCAGTACTGTTGTGACACCAGCATGAAGCGCTTCTAAAGAGCCAAGCAAGTTGGCGATATAACTGTCTTGAGGACGTAACCGACTTCCCAACCCACCATAGTATAAATTTTGCAAATAGACAGGCAGTGACCAATTGGTTCCTGCTGTACGTACTAGCGATTCCCACATATGCCGATGAGTATCTACTAAGCCCGGCATAATAATATGTTCTGACGCATCAATAATATGATAAGCGGATTCATCAAGTTGTAGATTATTTCCTATAGCTTCAATCGTTGAACCGTTAATCACTACATCTGCTTTTTTTACATTACCAATCGCATGATCCATAGACAACACAGTTCCACTTTTTAAAATATAGCCCTTTTTCTTCATCTTTAATTCCTCCTTTTTCCTTTTTTAAGAATAAATAGATGTTACTCATTTATCATAACTCATTATCCTAGTTAACTCAATAAAAGGAAGTTACTTAACTTTATAAAGTATTTGATTTCCAATTTATTTGATACGAATGCACAAGCTTGCTATAACGGCTACAGTAAGCACTAATGCACTATATATAAAGGACTGAGTATGATGTAAAGACAGTATATAGACTGACCAAATTGGTGCTACACTTGTGCCTGCAAAAAGGAAAAAGGTATATACAGAAACAGCAATTCCGCGATAACTCCCTCCCAATTGTCCAACTAAAGCCACTAAAGAAGGCACAGCAATCGCAATACCTGCGACAAAAATGACGCTACATATAACGATTAATACTAAGTGATGTAGCCAGCCCATCATCAATAGGCTTATAATTCCTAGTCCAAGTCCCAAAAGCAACGTATTTCGTACCCCTATTTTACGAGAAATCGTCCCTGAAAATGGTGAACATATCATTCCTAAAATCCCTATCATTCGAATCCATAACATTTGCAAAGGTGTTACCCCGAAAACATCACTTTGCAAATTATTTCCTAGTAATATGTACATTACAATAAAAGAAAATAACAAAAGGAAGGCGATGATATACGTAAATATCAGATTTCTTTGCCTAATAACAATCGTTAATTGCTTAAGATAAGACCAGATGTTGAGGTCAGGTTGTTGAATACTATCTTGGGTTAATCCTATTTTAAGCCAAAGTATTGTCAATATATAAAGAACTCCAAATAGTATAAATATCAGATTCCATCCGTAATACGTACTAATCCAGCTTGAAATGACCTGTCCTAAAATTCCTGCGATCAGGAAGCCTGTACTAATAAACCCGATAGTAGTTACTTTACGATGATTAGGAAATATAGCTACAACATAGGCAAGTGCTACAGGTGAAAAAGAAGCTGCCGCTAATCCTTGTACACTTCTGAGTAGCAATAAAATCACAAAATGATGAGTATATCCGATCAACATCGTAATCAATGCCAATGCACACAAACCGATAGTCATTACCTTTTTACGACCATATTTATCAGCTAGAGCACCATAAAATAAACAACCAATCGCAAAGCCTAATGAAAATAAACTACCTGTTAATCCTGCTTGAGCAGAACTAATATTGAATTGTGTGATAAATATAGAACTTAAAGGAATAGTAAGATACAGACTACACATAATGACCATGCCTGTCCAACATAATAAGATAGTCATTTTAGAATAATTTACTTCGGCAAGAGTTGAATTTTTATTATTGATTTTCATAGGTAAAGCTCCATTCTTTTCATATAGTTAGATAATCTAATTACTTTATTAAAAAAATTTACCTCCCTATTTGGAATCTTTTCTCTATCTGGTTATGCAATTTATCTATAACTTTAGATAATATTTGCTGTTCATCTTCGTTTAGATCTTCTACCAATGAAGCACAAGCAGACCAAAATACAGGTAATACACGTTGAACAAACATTTTACCTGCGGTGGATAACTTAACATAAATTTTCCGACCATCTTCCGCACTGGACTCGCGTATAATCCAACCCTTTTTTTCTACACTATTCAAAAGTGCTGTGACTGATGCTCTACGAATATTTAAACGCTCAGCAATAGCAGATGGAGTGACTTTTTCACTATTTTCATGTAATTGAATCAGTAGTAATAAATCAAGCTTACTTTCTGTGATATCATAATCAGCAATTTCATTATCGACGATATCAAGAATATGATCACTTGTCCAAAGCATTAATAGACCTAATTGAGCAGAAGCAATCGAGGTACCCGCTTCAGCTGTCTGTTCGCACAGCTTGTCGTAAGGTTCTTTACCTAACTTAGGTAATTGATGATTATGTACAGACTGCTCATTAAAATGTTTGCGAACCATATATCCTACCTACTTTCCTAAATGATTAGATTATCTAACTATATTATACGTAGAAACGTAAATTAAGCAATACCTATCTTAACTACAATTAGATACTAGATAAATAGTATGGATATGATCAAAAAAATCCTTAAATGTATACCTATAAGATCAAGGATACATTTAAGGATTCAAATAGCTCATTTTATTTCACTGAACCGCGTGTAACACCACTAATAATCCATTTTTGAGCAAAGAGATAGATAATAATCATTGGCAACATCGCTAATAGATACGATGCAAATGCTAGATTATAATCGGTATTGAATTGCCCCTGGAAAATGTACTGCACTAGCGGTAATGTGTACATGTTCTGATCGCTAATAATAATCAATGGTAATAGGAAATCATTATATGTCGATAAGCACACCAGTATTCCGACGGTTGCATTGATCGGAGCCATCAGCGGGAAAATGATACGCCAGAATGTTCCCCATGTGGTTGCTCCATCTACCGTTGCCGCTTCTTCAAGCACTGCTGGAATAGAGCGAATATATCCTACATATACAAATACATTAAATGCTAGAGCATATACCGTATGCAAAATAGTCAATCCCACGAGATTGGTCATATGTAGCGCAGATGTTAATTTAACAATCGGCAACATAATAATCGGAAAAGGAATAAACATTGCACTGACAAAGTAAAAGTATAATCCTTTAAAAAATTTACGATCCATATTACGTCCAATTGCATAAGCAACCATAGAGTTGGTCAGCAATGTAAGTACTACTGTCGCTGTCGTTACCAGTGCACTATTACGAAAAGCCTGGAAAAAGTTAGTCAGCTCTATCGCACTGGCAAAGTTATCAAACCGCCATGTGGTCGGTAATCCAAATAGAGATTGCGACATCTGTTGCGGATCTTTCAAAGCAATCGTAATCGCCATATATAATGGGAAAAGAACGATAATAGTGCCGATTGCTACAAGAATATTTACTGTCCAATTGGTACGTTTATGTGTTTCCATTACATATCCATCTCCCTTCTTTGCAGGAATCGAATTTGAAGAATAGAGATAACTGCGATCACGATAAAGTAAATCACCGAGTTCGCTGATTGATAAGCAAATTCTCCACCTTCAAATCCACCTGTATAGATCAAGAATGAGATCGATTGAGTGGCACGGCCAGGCCCACCATTGGTCAAAGCGACGATTTGGTCAAACACCATCAACGCATTTTTCATCGCTAATACCATATTGATTGTAAAAAATGGAGCAATCAACGGGAACGTAATACTCCAAAATTCACGCCATTTGCCAGCGCCATCCAGACTAGATGCTTCATACAGATCATGCGAAATCGTCTGTAAGCCCGCTAGATACAGAATCGTATTTAATGCGATACCTTGCCATACCGCAACAATCACGATACCGATCCAAGCCAGACTGTCATTTCCAAGAATATTCGTGGACAACCAGTTGATCCCCAATGTCTGTCCCCAGACGGTAAATACATTAGAGAACAAATAGTTAAATATGTAACCCACAATCAATACACTAAGAATATTAGGCAAGAAATATACGCCTCTAAAAAAATTACGGAATTTGATACGCGAATTGAGTCCTACTGCAATCAATAAGCTGAAGATATTAATAAAAATCGTAACCACAACTGCATATTTGATCGTAAACCAGTAAGCTTCACCTACTACATTATCGGTAAACAAACTGACGTAATTACGAATACCTACAAAATCATATTCTTTACCAAATCCATTCCAGTTCGTAAATGAATAAAAAACCCCTTGAATCGCAGGTAAAGTTAAAAATAAGAAAAATAACAATACCGCAGGAATCGTCATCCAATAATAAGTTGCCATGCGTTTGCTAGACATCGTATCACTCCTTCCATGTATCGATTAGCTTGCTCTGCGTGCCGCTACTTTATCCCACTCTTTATCCAGTGTACTGAGGAACCCATTGATATCTTTGTTTTGCAAAAAGGCTTGTACCGTTGGATTCAATTGCACCGCACTTGGAATATAGTGATCGACAAAATCGACAATTTTACCCTGTTCAAAATAAGGCAGTAATTCCGCTACACTGCTGTCTTTTTGCTGTACTCCACTAACCGCAGAAAATAAATTTTGTTGGTCGATATATTGTTGACTATTTTCCGGTTTCAATAAGAACGCGATAAATTCTTTCGCTTGTTCTGGATATTCTGTCTGACTGGAAATCGCCAGTAATGTATCAATACCAGCCGTCAATTTGTTTTTGGATTCGTCATTGCTACCAGGTAACGGGAAGAATCCTAATTGAATATCTGGATTCACTTTGCGAATCTCAGAGATCGCCCAGCTTCCTTGAATATACATCGCTGCTTCTCCGTTCGCGAACGCACGATTACCATCCGAGTATGCTTTACCAAAGTTATCATTGTGACCGTAATTAAGTAATTCTAATTGCTTTTTAGCCACTTCCTGATAACCAGCTACAAACGTTGTATTCCCTTCACGACGCTCTTTGTAAAAGTCTGTTCCGACCAACGTGCCTCCCATATCGTTAAAAGGAAGATTCGTTTGCCAGTCGTCTTTGTACGTAAAGTAAAAAGGAATTGTACCTTCTGCTTTCGCCTTTTTCGCTGTCGCTATCAGCTCATCCCATGTTTTGGGTACCGTCAGGTTCAGTTTTTTGAAAATGTCTTTGTTATAGATGATACCGCTTGCATTCAAAGCAAAAGGAACTCCTGTTACTTCTTGCATCCCGGTCACATCCTGTAGCATTTGTGCATATTTAGGATCAATATTTTGCAATAATTTATCGCCGGTTAGATCCATAAAAATATCACTTTGCGCGAGTAACGAATATGTATCTGTAGCCCCCAAGCCAACAATATCAGGAATATCGTTTTTGACGACTCGTGTTTTGAGCACTGTCTCTGCATCCGGTGGATTTACTTGTGAGACATGAATATTCGGATGTTCTTGATTGAATTTGGCAATCAATTCATCGAAGCTAGCTTTGGCTTCCGGCTTATTCTGGAAAAACTCCAATTGCACTATGCCATCTTTACTGCCGCTATTGCTCATACTGCAAGCCGATAATAATCCAACCAGCAAAAGCCCGATCAGCAATATACTCCCCCATCTTTTCATCTAACCATCCCCTCCATTGTTCTTTTTACTTGTATAAACAATATAAACAAAAAATACCCTATTCCGACAAAAAGGAAACGATTACAACAAATTTTTACCCTGCTTTTACATTTCAAAAGTTCAAAATCTATAAATCCTAAAAAATATTTTTCCATTTTTGACACCTTTTCTTATCAAATACAGTATGTAGATATATAAAAATAGTTATAAAGATGGAGAGTATTTCAAAATTAATCAGGATTGAAGTTGTATTTGCCTCCATTTTTTAAACTTTATAGATAAAAAGATATAGATTCGTACTTTTTAGGTACATATCTTTTTATTTCAATAGATTTGCACTGATCCTATACAGTGTTGGAGGTCATACGTATGAATATAACTACTGAACAAAATCCAATTATCCATTCTTTTTTGAGTATACAAAGTAATAAGCAACTTTTGGAACAAGCGATGTATTATCCTACAGCTCAAAATAAGCAAAAACTCAATCAAGCGTTTCAGCTTTTCTTTTTAGAAGCTCGTTTTACGTCTTATATTGCTTCTCTTATTCATTTCAGTGCTATTAACTATGATAAGAAAAACCGTCTATATAAAGATCGATATCAATTAATCGTAGATCAAAATAGAGATTCAGATCATGCTTCTGCTTCTATTTTTCCTGCTGATACCGATACATATCATTTTGTAGAACAAAGTTGGCAGCAAGTGATGACAGAAAAACGGATGTACGAAGCTATTGAGCAATTGACCAGTCGCGAGCAATCTATTCTTTGTTATCTTTATATTTATGAAATGACCGAGAAAGAAATTTCTACTAAGCTTCAAGTGACACAACAAGCTATTTCCAAAACAAAACGATTAGCACTTAAAAAATTACAAACGTATCTTCAATGTTTAGAATGACCATCAGTATATAAAAGGTACGTGAGGAGGAATCACGATGGCACATGCTCTACTATCCTTAATTCAAAAAGCTAAAAATGAAGATGAAGAAGCTATTTTATTTTTAATCAACAAATTTTCACCCAAAATTATGAGATCACTACAACAAACGACTTATCAAGAACAAGAAGATTTACGTCAGGAAATTCATCTCAAAATTATTGAAGCAGTACGCAAATATGATCTGGAGCAGATACCGGATATTTGGAATTTTATTAATCCAGATGATTTTTCAGCCCGAACGATGTCTTCGTAAATCATTTTATCGCAAACAAAAAAGCCAGAGTAAACTTATACTCTAGCTTGCTGTTTATAACTATTATTCATGTTAGCCGATAGATTTAGGCGAAAGTGGCTCTGTGTAAAAAGTAAGACGGTTTTTACCAGAACGTTTGGATTGATACAATGCCTGATCTGCCATACGGATAATTTCGATCGGGTTGTCACTATCATACGGATAGACAGCTCCGCCGATACTACAGCCGATATTTACTTTTTCGTATTCTACAATAAATGGTTTGTTCAGACTGCCAATAATATCATTCGCATAGGCAACTGTATCTTTCTGGATATCCAATTGAGCTGGATCGGTATGCAGAACGACTAGAAATTCGTCGCCACCCAGACGCACTGTAATATCTTTTTCACGCGTGAGATGACATAGACGCTGAGCTACTTTTTGTAATAAAATATCGCCGCTCTGGTGTCCTAGTGTATCGTTGACCTTTTTGAATCCATCCAAATCAATATAGAGGAACGACAAACATGGCTGTTGTTCAGGATTTTCAAAAGCTTCTTCCAAATACATTTCTAACGCATTCCGATTCGGAAGACCTGTTAGATGATCATAATGTGCTAGACTTTGCATATTATCCAGTTCTACTTCTTTTTGACTGAGCGACGTCACCATCGTCTGCAAAGAAAAGGATAATAATTCAATATCATTAAAACTTTTGTGAGCCGGTATTTCAATATTTTCTCCAGATGCTAAGCGATCTGCAGTACGTGTCAATGCACGAATAGGTAATGAAATACGCTCTGCTAACCACCAGCCAATCAGTGCAAATAGAACAGCAGCCGCTATCGTAATCCAGATATTAAAATGCATCAATTCAGATACAGATGCTAATGCTGTAGATTCAGGTTGTCGTACAATAACAGTCCACCCTAGCCCTGGATAATCCAAGTATCCATCTCCATAGGCATACCCTGTTAAGTATGTATTGCCGTCCGGCCACTTTTCCAATTCCCAACCATCTTTTTGTAATTGGGCTTTCTCTATACTTTTCAAAGGTAAAGGCTTGCCTACCATATCACGCGGTCCTAATAAAACAGTCTGATCCTTTTTGCTTACAATCAGCATATCGACATTCTGGTCTGCCCATTTGTTTGGCAATAAGACACTTTCTTGTACTTCTTTCGCCCATGCCCAACTCATATGTGCAGCCAGTACACCAATCGTTTGGTTCTGACTGTTGCGAATCGGTAGACTCACATCAACGAACTGTAACGGTTCTCCGCTCGGATTTGGTAACAATTTGGCAAGCAATACGGCATCATGCACATCACCGATAAATTTGCCTTGAATCCCTTGTTGAAATACAGGACGCTCCGACAAGTCTTTGCCTAATAAAATGCCATCTGTTGCTGCCAATACTTTTCCTTTAGTATCTGTATATCCGATCCATGAAAAAGATGGAAAATGGGATTGCAGTTGATCTAACATTTGTTGAATATTTCCGATATTTTGATTATTTTCAAAAACAGGCAAGCTCCCCAATAATTCTACTTCACCTGATCTGGACCACATAAAATTATCTAACTTATCTGCTGTCTGATAAGCTGTTCCTGCTAGAGATTCCCCAATCTCATTTTTGATACTTTTTGAAGAATAGTAACTAATCGTTGTGCTCAGTACAAAAGACAGTAACAACGACAATGCAATAAATGTAACAATTAACGCAGTTCTCAATTTGACAGACACCGACATTTCCCCCGAAAATTCGACTTTTATTTTAATATCGGTTTCTGGTAGCAGAGAGATTAATTATTTTTCATTCCTATTAAATGTTGGAACAATTATATATTTAAAAATACATATAGAAAAAGACTAACAGTTAAAGTTAGTCTTTTTAGAATTATATTTATTACATAATGTATATGATATCATCTTAAATTTAATTTCTCGTATAAAGAAAATATATAATTTTTACTTACATAAGCAATATCTGGACAAAGGTTAAAAAATATTAGGTTTGTTTGTCCAGATGTCTCAATTCTCTTTACATGATTCAAATTAATAAGATAACTCCTATGGGTTCTAATAAAAAAAGCGGAATTGATTCTTTGCTCGATCGATTTTAATGATTCTGTTACTTTAAATGATTTTTTAGGATAAGTATTTATAATCAATTTAGATGATCTACCTTCAGAACTAATATATGCGATATCTTCTTGATTTAAAAGTTGTATTCCATTATCACATTTTACAGGAAGTAATTGATTGATATCGCCTGAATTTTCTTTGTTTGGATAGTGAATAGAACATATTTTTTTGATACATTCTCGAAATCTTTCATAACTAAAGGGCTTAACTAAATAATCAATCGCATGTAATTCAAAAGCATGATAAGCATAGTCTGGACTAGACTTCATAAATACTATATCTACAGATGAATATTGAAGACGAATCCTTTCAACTAATAATAAAGGTGATTCTGCGATAGAATCTATATTTAGAAAGATAACATGAACTAAGTGATACGATAATACTTTATTAATTTTTTCTATAGACGCATCAGTACAAGTTAGCTTAACACCTAGACCTTGAAGCATATGTGTAATATCTTCTTGCAATGCTTGATCTTCATTGATCAGTAATGCAGAGAACATTCTAAATCACCTATCTTATAGTAGATTATTCTAACTTAATAAAAAATAGACGACACATTCACACCCAAAATTCCTAAAGCAAATAATAAGATTGTAATAACCGCGTATGCTACAAAACTTTTATGATTCCCAATTACTTTCGCTATAGTCATAAATCCAGCTGCTACTGCTGCTGAATACAGAATGATACTAGAAAAATCATCTTTAGCCCACACGCTACATCCTATATAGTACAACGTTAATAATAGAAATAACCCAGCAAAAACTTGGAAAATAATAGTTATATTTTTCGAGTTACTTTTAATGTTTTCTGTCTCTTTCATAAATAATTCCTCCTCAGAAATAGTTATGCTTTTAACTCACTTTTATTAAATCTAAATCCAATCAAAGTGGCACAAATAATAAATGTTACAACGATTCCTCCAATAAATAGAGGTAACGAGTCTACAGGACTTTCTTGAGGAGACGAGATAGCGAATGCTGGCTGAGCCCATGGATAAAACATTCCCCATTGAGAAGAGTACGCTGCAAAAACCATCAGAGATAATATAATATTAATACTTAATGGAATACCAAAACTTTTAATTTTATATGACAACCATAGTTGAATAGAACATAAAGAAAATGTACCTAACCAACTCAAAAATATAGCACCAAACATAAATCCCCAAGGAATCGGATCATGAATATTTACAATTGCACCACCAATTAAACAAAATACGAGCAATGTAAATTGCATCATCAAAATTAAAAACAAAACCACAATTAATTTGGAGAAGTAAATAATATTGCGTTGAATAGGAAGAGAAAATTGTAATTTCCAACCTCCATTTAAATGATCTGTTCTACAGACAATGGCTGCATAAATACCTGAAGCAATTGGTAAAAACAATATGCCATAAAATAAAGTGATTTGCGTCCATATTTCTAACCATGCATTATCTGTTGGCTGATCCATCAGTACATCATAGTTGCCCAGAAAGTTACCAATCCCCAGTAAAACACTTATAAAAGGAACCATGATAATCAAGATCCATGTTTTCTGCCTTTTCAATTTTAACCATTCAAATGAAATATATGTTCCTAACATCTATTATTCACCCCTATTCTACTTCCTGTTTGCTAAATTGATACAATCCTATAAGTAAAAACAATATTCCAAAAATAATACTTAATAGTGCATATAGACCTAGAGCATCATTAGGAACGATAGCTGCTAAAGTATTATTTTCGACCACTTGTTTTAAAGGAGTTAGCAAAGCAGGATAAGCCCAGAATATATAAGAAGTTAACGTATTCATTTGCAAAAAGAACATGCAAATTGCTCCAAATATACCTATCGTTATAGGGAAGGCTTGATTTTTAAATTGAAGAGATAACCATAATTGAAATGTAATAATCGGAAATGCACCTAAATAAGGATAAAAAGCTTCCTGCAACAACGTAAGATAAGGCGGACTGCTTTCGAAACCTAACATTTTGCCGATCATAATAAAACCTAGAAAAAGAAGTAAACCCGAAATCATACACACCTTTAATATGTAAAACAATTTACTGAAATAAAAATAGGATTTACGAATCGGTAAAGCAAGGATCATTTTCCATGCATTCGTTTGATGCTCCACATTAATTAAATTAGAAATAATAATCGTTAACTTAATAGGAACAACAAACATAATTAAAAAATGAACAATCACAATCATAGACGACCACATATCATTATTTTGTTCTAGTAAATTACTTTTTTGCGAAGCTACAATAATTAAAGCTCCAAACAAAACAATAATAGGATAAAGATAAGCGATAGGATTAATAAAAGTCCGTTTAAGTTTGATAGCATCAGAGGCAATTACACCATTCATGATATAACGCCCCTTTTATTCGTAATTTCAAGGAAAATATCTTCTAATGAACGCTTTTGTTCTTGTATCCGATAAACTTCCATATTTTTACGTACTAATTTATCAGTAATATAAGCAATTTTGCTATCTTCTGTTTCGTTGATTTCAAGCTCTCCATTTTCTTTAAGAGTGACATTCCAACCTTCTTGTTGAAGGATAGATTCAGCATGAAGAGAATCATTAGTACGCATCACAATTCTAGGATTACTTTTCTTTCTTAGCTCTTCGATACTGTTTTGAAAAATCAATTGTCCTTGATTGATAATACCAACTTTGTTAGCCATTTGATCGACTTCATTTAGTAAATGACTAGAAATCATAATCGTAATTCCGTATAACCCGGGCAACGTTTTAATCAGTTCACGTATTTCCTGAATACCCGCTGGATCTAATCCATTTGTCGGTTCATCTAAAATGAGTAGACGTGGTGAACCTAACAAAGCAATACCTATACCTAAACGCTGTTTCATACCCAAAGAATAATTTTTAACTAATTTATCTTTAGCATCTGTTAAGCCAACAACTTTCAAAATTTCCAGGTTTCTTTTTTTATCTTTCACTTGCAATAATCGGCGAATAGCTTCTAAATTTTCTAAACCTGTTAAGTTCCCGTAATACGATGGATATTCAACTAATGAACCAATCCCTCTTAAAATGTCCATCTTATTATTCTGAAGATTTTTCCCGAATATCTGGATATCTCCTGACGTAGGTTTGATCAATCCTAGTAACATACGAATAGTTGTTGTTTTTCCTGCTCCATTAGGTCCAAGAAAACCATATATGTCTCCTTGCTCTACAGATAGATCAATTTGGTTAACTACTTTTGTGTTTTTATAAGACTTTATTAAGTTATTAGTCTCTATAATGTTTACCATTGTCATCACCTCAAACACAGTATATGCAATGATTCTAAATAGAGAATACTCATAATCTTAATATAACCTTAACATTTTAAAGGCAACTGAATAGTTATCATCGTTCCCTTTCCTAAAGCGCTTTGAATACAAATATCTCCATGATGTGCTTCTACAAGTTGCTTCGCAATTGTCATTCCTAGACCAGAACTTCTTTTCTCATCTGCATCTTCACTTTTGTAATAGCGGTTAAATATATTAGCCACTGTTTCTGCATTCATACCTTTTCCATTATCTTTTACTATAATTTCGATCATCGTATCTACTTGCTGAATAACGATTTCAATCACGGTGCCAAGCGGATTATGCAAAATAGCATTAGAAATTAGATTGACGATCACTCGTTGTAAAAACTGCTGATGGAAATAACAAATAATAGAATGCTCAGGATCATTTAAAAATCGAATTTCATATCCTTCGGTGATAGGATCATTAGAAAAATCAATCAAAATTTCACGCATAAATCCAACAATATCTTGCTGTTGCATACTTATTTCTATACTCTGTTGATCGAATTTAAAAGTATCATTTAAGTTTTTTAATAATGTTTCCATGTATTCTGATTTTTCTTCAATCTTTTTCAAAAATGTTACTTGCTCTTCAGACGACCAATTTTTATCTGATAACAATAGAGAAGAATACCCTTTGATATAAGAAAGTGGCGTTTTTAAATCATGTGCAATATCAGCTACCCATTCTCTTTTCATTTTTTCTAATTCATTACGTTCTTGTTTACTCTTTTTAAGAATAGTCGTTAATTGATGAAGGTAATCTATAATACTTTTATAAAAAATAAAACTATATTTGAACTTGCCTGTTCGTTTAGATACACTTCGTGCTGTCCCGTCTTTACGAACAGGTTCTCTATATTGCTCGGTTGCTAATAATTGAATCCATTCTAATATATGCAACAATGGATTAATCAATAGCCAGGCATACACTAAAATAACAAGAATAAAGATAATCAGCGCATGATATTTCAAAACTAAAATGTTAAGTGTATTTAAAAAATCATGATCAGGATTAAATTTGGAAATAATATCAAAGCTAATAGAATTAATAATCGCAAAAGCTAAATAAATAATATTGAGTACTATAAATAAATTAGCAAAAAATAAAATAATTAATTTTAACCTCAATTTCATAATTATTCATCCTTTGGAGGTATAAATTTATAACCCAATCCTCTAATATTGATCAAAACTTGAGGAACATTGGGATCTAGTTCAATTTTTTTACGTAACCGATTGATATATACCATTACTGTATTCGCATGACCTACGCTATCTAATCCCCATATACGCTCATATAATCGTTCTAAGCTAAAAATATAATTAGGATGCTCACAAAAAAACGTCAATAATTGAAATTCTTTTGCAGTACATTGAATTTCTTCACCTCTTACAAACAACTGGGCTTTTTCTGTTTCTAGCACAAGATAACCGTAACGATAGGTTGAGACGATCTCAGTAGAAGATTGTCTATACATTTCTTCTCTTCTTAATTTTGCTTTGATTCTAGCAACCACTTCTAAAGGTTTAAACGGCTTTGTAATATAATCATCGCCACCTACATTTAATCCAGTCAACATATCTAAATCAGTTGATCGAGCTGTTAAAAAAAGGATAGGGCAACGTGTGATTTCTCTTAATTTCCCGCACAATATGTACCCATCTGTATCAGGCAACATGACATCCAAAATTATTAATGAATATTCATGATGAGCTACTTTCTCTAATGCTTGTTTGCCAGTATTAGCTGTATCAATCATAGTAAAGCCTTCCATTCTCAAAGCAGTACTTAACATTTCTAATAAACCTTCTTCATCATCTACAAGTAATAATCTATCCATTTCCTCATTCCTTTCTAACCATTATTCTAAATCTATTCTTTCATATTTTACAAATAAAAGAAAACAATGAACTATATACTATATTTATGATATTTAAATCGTGATTATATCCTTTTAATCACAAAAATCATGTCTACAAGACTTAATATTATCCTTTCATTACATATTAAATGAAAATAATACAATAAAATGTAAAATATAGGTATACATATAAGAAAGGAGTTGATGATATGAGTAAAGTTGAAATCGAAGCTTTGAAAGCGGTTAACGAACTTTCTGACGAAGAGTTGGAAAATATCGCTGGTGGTGGTGATGGAGTAGTAAAAACAGCTACTTCTGAATGTTACTTAGGAACTGTAGCTTTCATCTGTTGTCTAGGAAGAGGTTAATAGAGCTTTAACAATAAAGAATAAGAGCTCTTGCTCTTATTCTTTATCTCTTTATAGGGATTTATATTACATTAGGAGGGATCTTAACATGCAGACTCCACAGCAGATCAATCATAACAATATCAGAATTTTATTGGATAGTTCTGATTGGAATAGTGCTTTGTATGCTAATGAAATTGAGACAATCACCCAACAATCAGAGTTACATCAAACAGCCTGGTTTCAACAGTTAGATACTATATTCTCTGATGACTATGATACAGAATCATTTGATCTGCTATTTAACAGTTTAGATATCTCCTCTATACCTTTTGTACCTTTTATGATGCCATTTTTAAAACATAGCTTTGCAGTTGCTAACGAGAAAATTTACTCTCTTGAATTAGATGCAAACAGTAAGCATGCTATTCTAAGTTCAATATTGCTTAATCACATGCAAGCTATTATTCAGTTAGCTGGCAAAACTCTTATATTTGAACTTAATAAGAGTAGACTTCTTGAACAACTTTCAGGCCATACATCTTCTGAAAGATACATAGATTTTATAAATCAAAACTTTCGATCTAAAGAGCTTATTTTAAGCTTTTTATCGAATTATCCTTTATTAGCTAGATTGATCTGCGAACGTTTGACTAAAATCATCAATCTTATTTCTGTTTCTACCCATCGATTATTAAGTGATGCTTCAAATATCCAGCAAACGATGGGTATAAAAATGAATTACATCTCCAACTTAACTTTGATGGGAGATCTACATAATGGAGGACAAAGTGTTATTTTGTATACTTTTGCAAACAAAGAAAAATTAATTTATAAACCTCACTCTTTGTCTATTGATGTGCAATTTCAGAAGCTATTAGAATGGTTTAACTCAAAATCAATCTATCGCCCTTTACAAAAAATTAATATTATTAACAACAACTCTTATGGCTGGGTAGAATTTATTTCTCAAAAAGAGTGCATACATATTAACGAAGTTAATCATTTTTATGAAAGACAGGGACAATATTTAGCGATTTTATATATGCTAAATGCTACCGATATGCACTACGAAAATATTATTGCTCAAGGAGAACACCCTATTCTAATTGATTTGGAGGCATTATTTCATAACAATACTATTTTCAGTCATTTGGATAATGCTACAACTCGCGCATTAAAATCACTCAATGAATCAGTTATGCGCACAAGTTTATTGCCTATTTCTATTCGCAATGTGAACGATATGAAATTAGATATTAGTGGATTAGGCTCTCAACAAAATCAATCTATGTATGCTTATCAGTTTGCTGATGCATTCACAGATACAATGCGTATTCAAAAATGCCTGATCTCTGTAGAAAAGAAAAATAATCATCCTTTATTTGAAGGCATATTGTTTGATGATGCTACTACATTTATTGATGATATTAAAAAAGGATTTTTTAATGCTTATCATATAGTGCTGCAACATATCGATCAATTACTGTCTGAAGATGGACCATTGCATGGATTTAAATCTACTACTATTCGTAATATTGTTAGAGATACACAAACTTACAGTAGTATGTTAGATGCTGGAAGACATCCTAAATATCTAAAAAATGCTAAAGATCGAGAAAAATTATTTAATATCATGTGGAAAGCTGCTGATCGTTTTCCTATTTTAGCTAAAGTAATAGATTCTGAGATTAAAGACCTTATACATGAAGATGTACCTTATTTCTGGTCTATCCCTGATTCTTCAGTTATGTATGATTCTAAAAATAAAGAAATTAACCAATTTTATGATCATAGCAGTTACTCTTTAGTGCTTAATACATTGAATAAGTGGAGTGCAGAAGATTGTCGTGTCCAATTGAATCATATAGATTACGCATTAAGTACAGTTAAAAAAATTCATAAGTTAACAGAAGATAATGAACATGAATTAACCCCTTCTACGATTCAGCATGCGATACCAACCTTATACACTAAAGACGATTATTTAGCAGAAGCTATTCGAATTGGTGAATCTCTTTTAGAAGAAGCAGTATGGGGAAAAGATAATAAGGATATTACATGGGTTTCTTTAGGTGTAAATCAGTACGAACAAATTGAATATAAACCGATGGAGTTAGGTTTGTATGATGGTCTTATTGGTATGTGTATATTTTATGCAGTATTAGGAAATGAATCAAAAAACGAACATTTTACACATGTAGCTCGTGCTTGCCTTCGTAGTGTATTAGATGAATATTCGGATGAACAACAACAAAAAGCAAGTTCTTCTGCTTTTTTAGGATATGCTTCTATTATTTACGCTATCAACCATTTATATTCACTTTGGCATGAGACAGAATTATTAGATCAAGGATGTAAGATCATTGATCGACTATTTAAACGGGTTAAGCACGATTTTATGTATGACTTTTTGGGAGGAAGTGCAGGCATTATTAGTGTAATTCTGGATTTTTACTATATTTCTAAATATCCAGAAGCTTTGCAATTAGCCAAACAGTACGGAGATCACTTAGTTGAACATGCTATCGAACTCGATAAAGGTATAGGGTGGTTGCAAAGTAATCGTCCGCTTGGACAACCTTTAGGAGGGCTCGCACACGGTAATTCAGGCATAGCTTACTCTCTATTTAAACTATATCATTTTTCCCAAAATCCAACGTATTTGGAGACAGCTCAACAAGCTATTTTGTATGATAATTCTCTTTTTTCTAATGATCAAGAAAATTGGACTGATTTAAGAAATATAGAAAACACCAACCAACCTTTATACCCAGTCTATTGGTGTAATGGAGCTGTGGGAGTAGGATTAAGTCGATTGTATTCCCTTGATTATTATACAGATACTGTACTTGAACAAGACCTTAAACGGGCTATTCAAAAAACTAAAAAAGCTGGTTTTGATAAAATTAGTCATTCTTTATGTCATGGGGATTTAGGAAATTTAGATTTCTTATTATCTGTTGCAATTAAACAAAATGACCAAGAATTATTAGAGATTGTATACAATCGTGCCAATATTTTATTACAACATGTACAGTTTTCAGATCAAAATTGGAAATGTGGTATACCAGGTAGTGAGCAATCCACACCTAATATGTTTACTGGATTAGCAGGCATTGGATACACTATGTTGCGTTTATGGAATAGAGAGGTACCTTCTGTTTTAATATTAGAATCCCCTTGATTAATCAAAAAGGAGATATTCCATGGACTATTTAAATAAAGAATATGTACATGCTCGTAAAATTCCTTTTGTAGAACAGATGCAACAATCTGAATGCGGATTGTGCTGTTTAGCAATGATTTTAGGATATTATCGTCATGAAGTCGGTTTACCTGAACTTCGCAAAAAAGCAGATGAAGGCAGAAATGGAACTAGTTTATTAACATTAAAAAATATAGCGACAGCTTATAATTTGCAGGCAAAAGGACAGCGTATTCCGACAGAATTATTGCATTTATTACAACTTCCAGCGATCATCTTTTGGAATCAAAAACATTATGTAGTATTAGAAGCGATCAATGATACTTCAGCTGTTATTATTGACCCTGAAGTAGGAAGATCCAAAATAAGTATAGATCAATTTAATACATCTTATTCTGGCATAGCTTTAAGTTTGGTACCTAATGAGTCATTTCAAATCAAAGAACACAATATCAAACAAAAGTATTCATATTTTTTATCCTTTTTTAAAGAAAAAAAGCTTATTTATACTATTTTATTTTGGTCTTTGATACTTCAATGTCTTACTTTGTCTGTTCCTATTTTATTAAAATATTTTATAGATACGACTACTAATGGATATAGTGTAAATCTTATTCATGTTCTTGGTGCATCTAGTCTGGTTATTGTCTTTATTTATTTAGGCTTCACTTTATTACATGGGCGGTTATTAATTCATTTACAAAATAGATTGGATACTTCATTAATGGATCGATTTATCTCTCACTTATTTAAATTGCCTTACAAATTTTTTGAGCTCCGATCTAGTGGTGATCTTATTTTGAGAACTAATAGTAATATTGCTATTAGACAAATTATATCGAATCAGCTTATCTCAACAATCATCAATTTCTTTTTAATACTTATTTTAACTATATATATGTTCACTCAATCTATTTCATTAACAACTGTTGTTCTTACTGTAGCCGCTATCCAAGTAATAATTATTATGATGACTCGTTCAAAAATGAGATCATTAACTCAGGCAGAAATATCTGCTCAAACACATACAAGTGGTTATTTGACAGAAGCAATACAAGGCGTTTCAGTAGTGAAATCATTAGGGATTGAAAAGGAAACGTACCAAGGATGGCGTTCTATATTTGATTTGCAGATTGCTACTACTAAAAAGAAATTGAATTATCAAAATAACATTAACTCTATCCATTCTTCATTCGCTTTTGTAGCTCCATTATTAGTGGCTTGGTTCGGTTCAATACTACTTATCCAAAATAAAATAACATTGGGAACATTATTTGCATTTCAATCTTTAGTAGTCATTTTTTTAGCTCCTTTTAATTCTTTAGCGTTATCATTTAGTGAAGTCATCAAAATTCAAACATTGTTGGAAAGAATAAGAGATATCCTAGACACTGACACCGAAGCCAATGAACATATTCAAAATATGCCTAACCTTAAAGGAAATATACAATTAAAAAATATTCATTTTCACTATCATTCAAAACAACCCATTTTAAAAAATATAAATCTTTATATACAAGCTGGACAAAAGGTAGCGATCATTGGGAAAACAGGATCAGGAAAAAGTACATTAGCTTCGTTAATAGCAGGACTGTACGAACCTACTCAAGGTGATATTCTTTTTGATGGTTACTCTATTAAAGATTTGAATACATCCCTTCTGAGAAAAAAATTGGGGATTGTAATGCAAGAGGATTTTCTTTTCAATCGCACTATTAAAGAAAATTTACAAATTTATAATAATGAAATATCACTAGAACAAATTATACGTGCTTGCCAAATCGCCGAGATCCATGAAGATATTCTTCGAATGCCAATGGGTTATGAAACTATCATTTCAGAAATGGGTTCTAATCTATCAGGTGGACAAAAGCAACGACTTGTTCTTGCTAGAGCATTAGTCATTGAATCTTCTGTATTAATATTGGATGAAGCAACAAGCGCATTAGATACCATCACTGAACAAAAAATCAGTCAAAATTTAGATGATCTTTTGTGTACTAGAGTCATCATCGCTCATCGCTTAAGTACTATCCTTAGTGCAGATACTATTATTTTAATAGACAATGGAGAGATTCAAGCTCAAGGTAGTCATCGAGAACTTATCAATTCTTGCGACGAGTACAAAGCATTTTATCAAGAAAAAGCAAATGAACTTCAAGTATTTAATACTAGTAATAACCGAAAATACAACTAACCAGAAGCAATTACATCTGGTTAGTTGTATTTTTTATCTACATCCTTTTTACTTGATCGCACCTAGCACATCTAACAACATCTGCTTGAACACAGGGCGATCGACTTGCTCACAAACTCTTACGTTGGGTGTCTGTCCAAGTCGTCCATTGATATCGACTACACTATAGCCACGTGTCCATTCGCCTTTCGTTTCTACATCGACAAAGTACGTATGGCTTTCCGTCATTACTGCTTCATTTGCCGCTACAGCCATGAGCAATGTATCTGGATGAGTTGTACCATTAAGTCGATGGACTTCTTTGTTGAATGTCATAACCACTTGATTGACCGCTTTGAAAAAGTCTGCGCCTGCTGTGCCTAGCTGTGCAATCTCTGCATGATCTTCATCATCCATCAGCGAATAACGGGTACACATTTCCCAACCTACCATCGTAGTTGGAATCCCTGAACGAAGTACAATATGAGCGGCTTCGGGATCTACATAAAAGTTGTATTCAGCGGCTGGTGTAATATTGCCCAGTGCATTGTTGGTTCCACCCATTACATATAGATGAGGAATTTTGGGCACAATGGTTGGATCTTTTTGGATCGCCATCGCAATATTGGTCAATGGTGCAATCGCAAGCAGATGAATTTCACCCGGATATTTATGTACACTTTCGATCAGAAAATCGACAGCATGTCCATCTGCTGGACGCTGGATCGCTTTGGGAAAGTTAGAACCACCCATCCCATCGCTACCATGCACATCTTCTACTGTACGATGCTGTTCTTGGTTCCATGTGGTCATCAGTGGACGTTCGCATCCTTTGTAGACCGGAATCTGTCCGTCTGCTCCACCTTTGCCTGCGACTTGAATCGTATATAGCGCATTCTCTACTTCCTGATCAAATTGTACATTGCCACCTGTCATCATAATGCCTTGCACATCAAAATGGTGAAGTGCTGTCAAAATAGCGATCGTGTCATCGCCAGCGGTGTCTGTATCAATAATAGCTTTGCGTAATGCTGTCATTCTTGTTCCACATCCTTACTATTTCTTAGAATAATCCTTTTAAAATCATAGCAATCCTATACGCATTTGACTACTATTTTATCAATACTGTTCAGGTAGAGTACTTGGGATTAGATATCACCGTGTGGGTTGTAGATTCAGTATTACTCTCTATTCCGACAGCTTCTAATAACGGTTCTCCGTGAGTCACTACTGTCTGTTGAAGAGGAATAATATCACTATAATCAAATGTATTGGTCACAATCACAGGTGTAATCGTTGAATAACCGGCTTCACGAATACGTGCAATATTAAATTCAAGCAAAAGCTGACCTGCACTCACCCGATCCCCTTCTTGAATATAAGAAGTAAAATGTTCTCCGTCTAACTTCACTGTATCCATACCGACATGTACCAATACTTCCAGTCCTTGATCAGATACGACAGCTAACGCATGTTTCTTTTTAAAAGCTACTGTCACTGTTCCTGCAAATGGTGCAACAATGCGCCCTTCCGCAGGTTCAACAGCTATCCCTTTTCCCATCGCTTCTGCTGCAAAAGCAGGGTCAGGTACATCACTCAAAGCAACAACAGTACCACTTAACGGACTACGTACTGTATCACTTGCACGTACTGGATGATGTATCGGAGTAGGAGACGCTACTGTTGTCGCTACAACCTCTTGCTTCTCTTCTTCTACAGGATCTTCAAATCCAAGAATATACGTCAGCACCATCGAAATAAGAAAAGAAGCCGTAATTCCCATAATCAGCCCCGAAAATCCTTGTCCACCCGGGCCATAAAAAATAGGTAATGTGAGTAACCCTGGCGCACCGGACGCAAATGCTTGTGTACCCGCTTGCCCGATAATAGCACCGCCGACTGCTCCACCAATAATACCAGCAATAAATGGACGTTTAAGTGGCAATGTCACACCGTATACCGCTGGTTCTGTAATACCAAATAATGCTGATAATGTAGCCGAACCTGCAAGTGTTTTAAGTTTTTTATTTTTTGTTTTGAGCATAACTCCTAATGAAGCACCTGTCTGTGCAAATACAGATGCTGTTGCTGCTGGCTTAATACCATCACGACCATAGACAGCAATATTATTAATAAAGACAGGCACAAGTCCCCAATGAACGCCGAAAATAACGAATAACTGCCAGCCTGCTCCCAAAAGCGCACCTGCAATCAATGGGCTGAATAAGAAAGCAGCGATTAAAATATCTGCGATACCATTACCAACATACACACCAAATGGACCGAATACCATTAACGTTAAAGGCACCATAATCACAAGTAAAATCAGCGGGGTGATAAAGTTTTTAACACTTTCATGTATACGACGGTTACAGAACTTCTCTAGCTTGCTCATCACTATAATCGCAATAATAATCGGAATCACTGTTGAAGAATAACTCATCATTACAACTGGAATACCAAAAAAGGTAACTGCACTTTCGGCTCCATTTAGCGCGGTAATCGAAGGGATTAATAATGCCCCTGCAATCGTTAAAGCTACAAATATATTACCGCCAAATTTGCGTGCTGTCGTGACCGCAAGCAGTAAAGGAAGAAAATAAAACAAACTATCTGCGGCACCAAATAAAATAATATATGTACTGCTTTTCGCTTCTAACCATCCAAAATTACTACAGATCAATAGCAATCCTTTTAGAATACCTGCTCCTGCCATAACACCGAGTAACGGAGCAAATATACTAGAGATCACATCAATAACTGCTCCAAATCCTTTTTTGCTTTTCGATTCCCCGGCTTCACGCTCTCGATCTGAAGAGTCAATAATAGTGAACACTTTCCCTATCGCTTCATACACTTCTGGAACTGTATTGCCGATTACAACTTGATACTGTCCGCCGCTTTCTTTGACAGCAATCACGCCTGGATTTTTTTCTAATACTGCTGTATCTGCTTTTGCATTGTCTTTTAGCGAAAATCGTAATCGTGTAGCACAGTGAACCAGTGAATTGACATTCTTTTCTCCACCTACTCCTGCAACGATTTCTTTAGCTAATTTCTCAAAATCCATGCTGTTCACCCCTCATTTTGATTGATATTATCTGCTGATTTCTGTTTTTGAGCACACAAAAAACCTAAGCCCTGAAAAATAGCGGATCAATCGATCGCACTACTTTTCAGAACTTAGGTTTTGCCTGCATCACCAGTAACAACCCCGGCTGTACTATTTGATTGTGTAGTTACCTGTTCTTGTTGTTTCAATGTGCTTAGAATATACTGATTTTTTATATTTGTCAACGCTTACATGTATAAATGAATAGACAAGGGTCACCGATTAATCACACGTTCTAGATGAACCGTTAAGTATAATAACTCTTCGTTGGTGGATTGATAATTGTATTCTTTGGCTACAAATTTTTGGATTTTTTCGGCACAGGCAGCTGCTTCGTGATGCTTTTCTTTTATCATCGTATATAAATGATCATAATTATCGTTATAATGAGTGCCTTTCAATACCCGTTGTGCAAAAAACTTCAAATGCGTCACAAAGCGAAAATAACTTAATGAATCTTCATCAAACTCTTTTTTGAAATGATATTTCACAATATTGAGCGTCTGTTGAATAAACTTGGTGATCGTCATTGTGGTCGAGACTTCTTCATTCATTTCTGCGTTAATAATATTAATAGCGATAAATGCTGCTTCATCTTCAGGTAATTCGATTCCAAGCTTATGCTTAATCTGTTCTAACATTTTGAGTCCGATACCAAATTCTTCTCTGTAAATTTGCTTGATTTCCCATAGAAGCACATTTTTAATTTCCAATCCTTGTTGATAACGTTCGATTGCAAAATTAATATGATCGGTCAGGGAGACATACAGATTTTCATTCAACTTTTTACCTAACGTTTCTTTGGTATACACGATCATATTTTCTACAATTTCGATCAATTCAATCGGTACTTCTCGCAACAACATTTTGAAATTATCCGATGTCTGTTTGTTTTTTAGTGCAAATACTTTTTGGATTTTACTTTCATCAATCTTATCATCCGGTTTCTTTTTAAAAGCAATTCCTCGCCCCATAACCACTAGCTCTGAACCATCGGCTTGATAAATACTCACTACATTATTATTAATGACTTTGGCAATTCGCATAGCTTGCCCCCTTGATTTCTTTACAATACATCTTTGTCTGATCTATAAAGTTACGTCTAGTGTATTCAGGTGATACATCCTTGTCAACGCTTTAGCATCTATAGATAAC
Organism: Paenibacillus sp. KACC 21273; assembly: GCF_028736095.1. Taxonomy (NCBI): domain Bacteria; kingdom Bacillati; phylum Bacillota; class Bacilli; order Caryophanales; family Paenibacillaceae; genus Paenibacillus; species Paenibacillus sp. KACC 21273. The sequence continues at coordinate 379,034 of NZ_CP117876.1, read as the reverse complement.
CAGATGGAAATCAGCTTTCCACTGCATTTCCATCCGGCATCATTTTACTGTATATCAGCGATAATCAAAGATTATTTTCTACATCTGCTCCGTTAGACTGAATCACTTTTTGATACCATGCAAAACTTTTTTTCTTTATCCGCTGAAGGGTACCGTTCCCTTCATTATCACGATCAACATAAATATAACCGTACCGTTTACGCATTTCACCAGAAGAAGCACTCACAATATCAATTGGCGCCCAGCACGTATACCCAATAATAGGAACGCCGTCTTCGATCGCTTCACTCATCGCTGTAATATGCTTTTGCAAATAATCGATTCGGTAATCGTCATCGATACTCTGATCGGCATTCATCTCATCATGCGCACCCAGACCATTTTCGACGACAAATAAAGGCTTTTGATAACGATCATGCAATTGATTAGCTGTAATACGCATACCTAACGGATCAATCGTCCAGCCCCATTCGGATTTGGCAAGATAAGGGTTGGCTACAGAACCGAACACATTACCGCTGGTCATTTTTTGATTCACTTCAGGATCTGTACTTGTTGTACGGCTAGAATAATAGCTAAATCCAATATAATCGACAGTATGTTGCTTCAAAATTTCTGCATCTTCTGCTTCCATCTGGATATCTAATCCACGATCCCGGAAAAAGCGCTTTGCATACCCCGGATATTCTCCACGTGATTGGACATCGATAAAGAAATACGACTCACGATCTTTTTCCATCCCTTGATACACATCTTCTGGATTACAAGTAAATGGATAAAAGCTACCTGCGGCAAGCATACAACCGATTTGAGCATCTGGAATAATCTCATGACATGCTTTGACTGCTAATGCACTCGCAACAAGCTGATGATGAGCTGCTTGATACTTAATCTGCTCGACATCGTCTCCTTCTTCAAAAACAAGACCTGCTCCTAGAAACGGAAGATGTAATAACATATTGATCTCATTGAACGTCATCCAGTATTTCACTTTGTGCTGATAACGTGTAAACACAGTCTTCGCATATTTTTCAAATAACGTGATCAATTGGCGGTGACGCCAGCTTCCGTATTTCTCAATCAGATGCACAGGCACATCAAAGTGAGCCAGTGTTACCACCGGTTGAATACCATACCGTAACAATTCATCGAATAATCGATCATAAAATAATAACCCTGCTTCATTCGGTGCTTCTTCTTCGCCTGTAGGAAAAATACGCGCCCATGCAATAGAGACACGCAATACTTTAAAGCCCATTTCAGCAAGCAAAGCAATATCTTCAGGATAACGATGATAAAAATCGATTGCTTCATGAGAAGGGTAAAATTCTCCTTCAAGCGGGGTTAACGAAGGCACATTGCCTTTCATAATGGATCTTCGCTTTTCTCCTGTAGGTAATAGATCAACAATACTTAACCCTTTTCCATCTTCTAGATAAGCACCTTCTGCTTGATTCGCAGCGATCGCTCCACCCCATAAAAAGCCTTGTGGAAATGTTGTTGTCATTGTAATTCTCCTCCTGTATGTGAGATTAAAAGCAGATGTCTCCCTCGAACCCGAAAATAAAAAAACCTGAACTCACCTGTTCACACTAGTTGTGCAATCAGGTTGGTTCAGGTTATGCCCGAATGGTAACATCCCATGAGAAGTCTATTCTGTTCAACAAAACTGTATCAAGGATATGAAGCGATGTCAATCAACATCAAGGCTGATCTATGCTGTTATTTTAGCCATTCAGAAAAGAACTGACGATACCCTTCTCTCATAATCGAACTGGAAAACGTATCGAACGCATAATCTCGATTATCCTGTGAAAAGGAGCGTGGAGAAGCCGCCGCCATATTCACCAGTTCAAACCAGTTACGTTCATTACCAGCAAAAGCATGGGTTGAGCTGATATGGTCATAACAAGGATGCTCTGGCTTGACTACAATTTTGCCCATCGCCAGCGCTTCGGTCAGTGGCATCGCAAAGGTATCAAATTTGGAGCAGCTCCAATACACTTTACTGGAATTCATTAACTGGAAAATCTCATCTTGCGATAAGGCAAATCGTAAATGAATATTGGAAGGAATATCATATTTCTGCATACTTTCACGGTAACGTTCACCACCAAACACCATAAATACTTCTTTGTCTGGATTCTGACGAGCATACTTGAGCACCAGATCAGGACGACGATTTTCTTCATCCCGTCCAATCCATAAGATACGGTTTTCCACCACTTGAGAAGGATCAAAATGCTTATTCGCTAACGTCTCGCTAAACCCGATAGGAATCACATCTACATCGGTAATATTAAATTGCGATGCTAATTGCCGTTTGAGAAAAGGAGTCTGTACCACCGCTTTGTCGACCATATTGTAAAATGGCTTCATCATCTCATATCCTGTCAGTGCCGGATCAGGGAAACTATGCGGAAACAGCACACTTTTAGGCAAAAACATTTTCAAATACGTAAATCCAGAAACCGTATAAATAACATGTTCAATCTGTTCCTTATGAATCTGATCTAAAACGATATCATAGTTAACAAGATCGCTTTTTTCATGCTCATATCCAGGAAGCCAATCATATCCACTCACATGACGTTCTGGTGAAATAAATACGATATCTACACCTAATTCTCGTCCCAACGCTTGTAATCGCTCTGCAAATACACGTGGACCTTGATTTTCAGTAAATTGAATTTTGCGCATAAGAAGTCCAACTTTTTGCATAACGTTCCTCCAGATAATATCTCTATTATTTTGCATCATTTGCGTCTATTGTCTTGTAGCGTGTATATTCTAAATATACCGTTAAATGAAAAAAAGAGGAACCTTCACCGCTGAAGATGCGTATGTAATATCATAAGTAACACACTTTGGAGGGAACATTATGTATAGTCGTAAAAGTAATCTAGTCAGCTTATTGTTGTGTATTTTCTTCGGATATTTAGGGATACACCGTTTTTATGTAGGTAAAGTAGGCACAGGATTGTTGATGTTATTTACAGCCGGTCTAGGCGGTGTCTGGGTTATTGTTGATATTATCATTATTATTTTAGGTAAATTCCGCGATAAAGAAGGATACCAATTGAAATTCTAAGCTCATTTTGGAAATGATCATATACAAGATTCACAGTATACAATATTTAAACTATCCAAAAAACCTCGAAGGCTACTCAGCCAACGAGGTTTTTTTGTATTCACTATCTATAAGTCTATATCATTTATAAGATTGCCATAACTGGATACACTGCTCTAGATGCTCCCATACTTCGGCTTGTTGCACATATAACTGAGCATGCGTCCAGATCGGTTGTTCCATTTGCAAATCTCGCTCTATTAATAACAACATCCAACTAGAAAAGATTATAGCAAATACGCTATATTGCTTTATCATATAGGACTTTGATTGTAACGGATTCACCTGTTGCTCCCAATATCGTGATAATAATCGTATTCGTAAATCTGTGTTCATCGCCCGCGGAAATAGGGGATGAGACAGATCGATCATATGATATAAATCCCATAAAGGTATATTAAGATGACAATGCTCCCAGTCTAATATCATCAAGCGTCCTGTAGGCGTAACACCATAATTGCCTGCATGCAGATCCCCATGACATAACACAGTAGGTTGGTTCCATTCACTTTGCTGAATCGCTTGCTTGAGCTGTGGCATCAAAGGTAACCAGTCGGTATGCGTCTTACCTTGTTGTATACGATCTTGCATCAATTGATGAATATCATCCCATTGTGATAATAATTGTTGTTGTAACACTGTGATCGATGGCTTTTGCCCTTCTGTCGGCATATTATAAATCGACGAAGTAGAGATTTGATGATAGTTTGCCATCTGATCGATAACATTGATCAAAGTCTGTTCATCATGGACATGCTGAATCTCTCCCACATCTTCCATAACGATCCATGAAGATGTATACCTTTTATCATCTTGATCTGCATCAGCATCACCTGATAGATCATCGTTCCAGTCATGCGTAGCATACGCGATTAATTGCGGATATTGATCAGGCAATAGTGGCATAATATGCTTGTATACCCATAGTTCTCGGTACTGCTCTTGATGAACAGGTAATCTTTTTAAAATATACGATTGCTGATTTGCTTTTAAGCGAAATCGTTCGATATTAGTTCCATGTAGACTGGTATAGATCACTTCTTGTTCACTTACATAATGATCATCTAATAACACATTCGCTGTAATCGCTTGTTTTACTACTTGTTGTAGATCTGATTGTTCCATCTATATTTCACCTGCCGTTGGTCAAAATGCTTGATATGTTGCTATTCATTATACGGTAAAGGGTTTGGAGTTGAAGATCAAGGTGACACCTATATGTTGCTGAAACAGCTAATGTCAAAAATGTTGCTGTGAATGATTACTCTGATTACAGAGATGTTTGTATGTCTTTGTATATGATTAATCATCAATTGACAGCCTTTTGCAAAAAAATTAGTATTAGTCTGTTACAGCTTTGGATATAGTGCTGAATAATATGATATTCGTATTCATAGTAATAAGTGACCGATAAACGTCCATATATAGATGCAATAGATCCAGTACAAAGGGGTGGGCTTGTGAATCATAAAGTAACGATGAAAGATATCGCAGATCGGTTGAATATTAGTAGTGTAACCGTCTCCAAAGCGCTTGGAGATAAAGATGGTGTAAGTGATAGTCTAAAAGCAAAGATCAAACAAGTCGCCGAAGAAATGGGCTATCGTTATAATACAGCCGCCAAATCAATGAAAGACGGTCTATCCTACAATATTGGAGTGATGATACCGGAGCGATTTACTGGCACCAATCATTCTTTTTATTTTCGCATGTATAAATATATTGCCAAAATTCTAGAGCAAGGTGGTTATTACGGTATTATGACTACATTAGGGGAAGAAGAAGAATCAACACTTACTTTACCTCGATTGTATTATGAGCAAAAAATAGATGGTTTGATTATTTTGGGGCAGATCGGCAAGCCTTATATCGAAGCAATGCAGGAAATGCAGTTACCCAAAATTTTTCTCGACTTCTATGATGAGCATGTCGATATGGATGCTGTTGTTACCGATAATTTCTATGGAGCGTATGAGTTGACAAATCTGTTGATCCGCGGAGGTCATCGGGATATTGCTTATGTAGGTACACTTTATTCAACCAGCAGTATTCAAGATCGTTTTCTAGGATATTACAAATCATTGTTGGAGCATCATATTCCTTTACAATCTCAATGGATATTGGATGATCGGGATGAAGATGGAACTTATATTGATATTCAATTACCTGATCCTATGCCCAGCGCATTTGTATGTAATTGTGATCAAGTAGCTCATAATCTGATTAACAAATTGCAAGATCTAGGCTATACCGTTCCTCACGATTATTCTGTTACCGGATTTGATAATGATATTTATGCCACACTTACCAGACCACCGCTTACTACGGTTGAAGTCGATGTAGAACGAATGGCCAAGCTTGCTGTGCAATCTATTTTGAAAAAAGTAAGCAATCCTTATTATACTTTTGGTCGTGCACTTGTGCCTGGGCGTGTGGTTGAGCGTGAATCGGTGATTCCGCTGCATTCAGCCACTTAATGATTTGCAGAAACCTAATAGAACAAAAATAAAAGGAACGTCATGATGACGTTCCTTTTTGCTGTATCGATGATCCATAGACCTTATGATGGTCATCCTGTATATTATTAAATCTTATTTGAATTTACCTGCGCGAATATCATCTGTCATGCCTGGATATGGAGCTTTGGCAACGACTTGTTCATTGTCTACACCAGCATTTTCGATAAACGTGATATCTGCAAATTCAGGTACGACATATTTAGGATATGTTTCGTATTTTTCGCGAGATTCTTCCATCAAAGCGATATGGTCATTCTGGTAACACACCGTAATTTCAGGATGTTCATGTACCCATTTCGGGAAGAAAATAATACCATGCATGCGTTTTTCAAGCGGCATAAAGTTAAGCGCTACATCTGTACCTGTTGGTTCTGTCCATGCTACTTTGTATACACCTTCTGTTAATTTCACCAAATCTACTTCTTGATCGCGCACCCAACGTCCAGCTACCATACCACTATGAATACGGTAATCAATCGTATGATCATTTTTGATATAAATCTCATATTCCCAGCCATTCTCATACGTATAAATCATGTGACTTCCTACAAAGTTTTCCATTGTACAGCACCTGCTTTCTGAAATGTAAATGCGATAATGATTTGTTTCTGATGTATTACTACTCCAATAAAACATGTAAATATCAACATGTTTATTTTAACACTATGGTATGCTATGGTCAAATATACGAATTGATATACAAAGGGGATTATAGAATGAGAGTATTAAAATTTGCGATTCTCGGTCTACTGTACCGTCAAGAGTACAGTGGTTACGATATAACCAGTCAATTTAAGAAAGAAATCGGACAGTTTTGGAGCGCCAAGCACAGTCAGATCTATCCAGAGTTGCGTAAGCTGGTAGATGAAGGACTTCTTCATTTTCGCACACAGATTCAAGGAGAAAAGTTAGAAAAGAAAATGTACACTATCACTGAAGCTGGACGAAAAGAATTATTAGCGTGGGCGATATCTCCAGAACCTTTACCCGAAACAGAGAAAGATGCGTTTATGCTCAAAATGTATTTTATCCATACATTATCCAAAGAAGAAGCAAAGACTCTTTTTCAAGATCAGCTTCAACAGCGACAAGACAAATTGGTATATTTACAACAGCAATATGATGACCTGATCCCTGTATTCGGTACAGAAAATACAGCTGATGCTATGTACTTCGATCATCCTCATCTGGGACATTATCTTGTGCTAACCAAAGCGATAGCGCGTGAACAAAGTTATGTAGTCTGGTTGGAGCAACAAATGAAGTTGTTTTTGTAAGCGATAGATCGAATATGTATAGACTGCTTGAACCAAAAAAAGACATCCATTACGGATGCCTTTTTTGTATAGTCTACGTTGGTTGTATAATCATAATCAGTGCTTCAAGATATGCTTGGTTTAAAATTCTTCGTACTCGGCGGGATCTTGATCCCATAAGCGTTTGTTGTCTTTACTGAATGCAGAAATCGTACTCATTTGCTCTTCAGTTAACTCAAAATCGAAAATGTTCAAGTTCTCTTGTTGATGCTCTAGTGATCCTGCTTTCGGAATCGGTACAGCACCTAACTGAGTATGCCAGCGTAAAATAACCTGTGTCGGTGTTTTGCCATGAGCGTCTGCAATTTCTTGCACACCTGCATCTTCAAGTACACCCTCTCCGCGCCCACGACCGAGTGGACTCCATGATTCAGTAATAATCTGATGCTTATCATTTGCTGCACGCTGTTCTGTTTGTTCAAAATACGGATGCAATTCTACTTGATTCAGAACAGGCGCTACTCCCGTTTCAGCAATAATCCGTTCCAGATGTTCTGGCAAGAAATTACTAACCCCGATCGAACGTACATAACCGCGTTTTTGCGCTTCAATCATCGCTTGCCATGCTTCTACATATTTATCTACTTTTGGATTAGGCCAGTGAATAATATAGAGATCAAAATAATCCAATCCTGTGCGAAGGAGCGATTCTTCGATCGTTACTAACGCTTTATCATACGCATGATGTCGTCCGGGTAATTTGGAGCAGACACGTAGTTGATCGCGTGGTACCGAGCTTTCGCGTACTGCTTTACCAACTGCACCTTCATTTTCATAATTAAAAGCAGAGTCAATCAGACGATAACCTGCTTCAATCCCTTGTTTGATCGATTCAGCACCTTTGTAACCATTCAGCGAATAAGTACCCAGCCCGATTGCTGGAATATCCAGTCCGTCATTCAGCTTTTTTGTTGGAACGTTCGTTTGCATATCAAAAGCCCTCCTCTTATTTTGCTTCAATCATTATTTAAACCATTGAACCATTGGTAAACATGGCTAGCTTTGAAGAAGCTCTATATTGAGGAGTACTTTTTCAAATAGACTACTGATTCTAGGACTGTATTATTTAACGCTTAATCGCTTTAGTCCAGAAGCCACCATGGAATTCGCGCGGCTCAACCATAATTACAAACGCTTTGGGATCGACAGACAGGATAGTTTTATACAAGCTGTCCTGATTTTTGCGTTTGGCTAGAATCTCCATCACGATCCGGTCACCATCACGTCCTTGTCCAAGCCAGGATGTTACGCCATAACCTTTGTCTCGCAATACTTCTGCTAGTCGTTGATTCGGCACATCGCTAATTACTTTGACCGTAATATACCCGAGCGCAATCTTTTCCTCGATCCATGAACCGAGTAAAATCCCGAGCCCATATCCGATCGCATATACGGTGAGACTTAGCGGTTGATCCAGATATTTGAGCACCAGATTTAGTCCCATAACATAAATAACGACTTCGACAATACTGATCGCAGATGCTACATATTTTTGTCCTTTGAGTGTGAGTATCGTTCGTAACGTATATGCCGTTACATATACAATCTGAATCAGAAAAATAAACATTAGAATTTTAAGCATAACGTGCAAAAACACCTTTCTTCTTCAAAATAATCGTGTATGTCAATATCGATCTATAGATATTCAACTTCTACACTATCTCTTTCTACACATGGGATCAAGTATCAATTAAGGTTTTTCCAGAACGTCCATCTTTTTCCTCGCTCTAAATCAGCTTATAAATCGCTATAAATTACCCGTATCTCCAACCTCATCAGTTCTTTTTTATTATAAAATAAGAACATAAGTTCCCTTAAGTAACAAAATAAGGAAATCTATACAAAGGAGCTATTAGGATGGAACAGACCCTCTCGTTATCCGAGCAGTATCGTAGACAACTCAAGCAGATTGCATGGCGTATCCAGTATCGGAACAAAGTACGGATTCGTTCTGAACAGCAGTCACTCCATACACTGACCGAAAGCAATAAGTATACACCTTACCATATGGAAGAGTCGTATTCACATATTCTTCTTCAGGAACTTATTGATACCTTGCCTTCTGTGCAAGGAAAACATATTATTCGAGGATTGTATCTACACCAACAGACTGAAGCTCAATTAGCAGAACAACTACAAATTAGCCAACAGGCGGTGAACCGATGGAAACAGAAAAGCTTGCAATATCTATCTCAGAAGATCAGTTCGTGAATTTATTAGACTTGGTTCAGCATCATCAGGATCAAGCGGCTATGTTAGAGTTACTTGATTATTATGAAGAAGATATGAAGCATTTGAGTAAATACTTACGAATGCCTTATGAAGATGCTATGCAGACGTTACGTATTGAATTGTTAGAACTGGTCACAGCAGGATTAGCAGAATGATCTTCGTATTCAATTATGACAATCATAACGATATCTATTGTTCTACATGTTATCGTTCTATGCCGTATCCAAAAATAGCCTTCTGTCCATCGATCATACGGACAAAAGGCTATTTCATATATTAAAGATTAACAAAATAAAAAGACTATATTACTGAGGATTCAACACTTCTTGTTCTACATCTTCTGGCCAGTGAATTACTACGCCTGCTTCAAGTAACATCTCTTGATAGCGACTCACATGTTCTGTTGATTCGTAGACTTCACGTGGTGTAATACCTTGCTGAATCGCATAAGCAACTAGATATCCTGCGGACTCTCCAATATTCCATTCCACTGGATGCAGACGATAGCAACCGCCAGCAATCTGAGTCATGCCAATATTTTTACAAGCTGGCAACAGATTTTTAACCCGTACCGGAATCAATGATCCTAATGGAATTTCAAATGGATAGTTAGGAATATAAAATGTACGGTGTGATTTTACAGTTGGATGTAGATCCAGTGAATAACTACCTACACCGATACTATCTTCATATCGCTTGATTCCTTCTGCTCCCCGTAACTCTTTGCTTACATCATGCTCGGTAATCGTATATAACGCTTTGATCCGGCGAGATTCACGAATATAAGGCGCTTTGGCAAGTCCATCAGCAGTCTCTAGAATATCACCACGCAAACGAATACCCGGGAAGCCTTTGCCTCCATCCAGACGTGGTGCTTCGGTCTGCAACCAGTATACTAATGAAAATGTAAGCTGGCGTGCACTTTCGAGGTTTTGGGTACGTTCATAGATCGGTACACCTGTTACCGCCCCTGCATAATAATCATTTTGCGCCCAGTTCAATAGACTGACTTCTTGAATCTGTGAACGAAGTGGCTCTTCCCAGATGGCTGGATCAATAATACGGCGATAATCCCACAAAGAAGTGACCCCTTGATCATTTGGAAAAAGCGTAAATTCTTTTAACTTGGTCGTATCATTCGCATCAGAAGCATACCAGCTCAGAATCGGAAAGCGGGAAAACGAAGGCATATATTCACGCCAGTACTCATACTCGGCGGGCTTGTCGATTGTAAAATCTTCACCTTCTACATAATCTACTGCTGCTACATGAGTGATCGACTGCATATCCAGTGGATCTGCATGTTCTAGAGCATGCGGTTCATGGGTATCTGCTTTGGATTCAGCTCCACTTACAAATTCTGTTCCCGATTGTGCCAATAGGTCGCCTTCTTCGGTAGCATCTAGATAGTATTGACCGATCAATTGCGTGTACTCACTTACTGTACCGATAGCTTGCGTATGACTTACAGTAACCGATACGATACGGTCATATTCTGTATCTACTTCAACCGGCACAGTATGATATAACACTTGAATACGCTGCGTATGCAGATACGGAGACATCATTTCGTGCAGTACAGCAAGTGCTATCTTAGGCTCATGAGCTAATCGACTCACCCAGCCGTTACCCGGATTCAAGATCGGATTGTTCATCGCTTCATCAGTTAACGGGTAGTTACGACGATAATAATCGCGGACACGTTCACGAAATTCACGAAATGTCGCTGTTGCTCCAGTACGTTCGATCCAGCGATGTTCGTCCGGCGGAACCGCTTGTGATGTAAGCTGTCCACCTAACCAGTCAGTCGGTTCCGTTAAGGTGACTGTTAATCCTTGCTTGGCTGCGGCAAGAGCTGCCATACAGCCTCCTAGACCGCCACCGATTACAACAACATCTGTTTGTCTGATTTGTTCTGTCATGATTGTTCTCCTTTGTGATCTTGTACCGATTGATGCGTACGAATCGATAACCCTACTTCAAACATACGATTCCATGGCATATAGCAATCTTGAATATCAATACGAACGCCATTTTCTTGCAAATGTTCCCCAATAAATTGCTCCAAATGACTACGCACCATTTCGGCAACATATCCTCGTTCACCATCTAATTGAAATTTATCCAGACCTAATTCTTGGATCGGCCCATTGCTCAAATACTTACGTACCACCGAATCGTAGCCCAGATCTTCCACATACCGTAATGCTAGAAAATCCATATGTTCTTGAGTCGCACCATACATACGGTAGATCATCGATTGTGCTATCACCGTACCTAACGTATTAGAACTGGTATTCCATCCTGCATATCCTGCCAGTTGATACAGAATTCCACGCTGACGAAGCAAATCCAGTAATTCAAGATCACCACCATTGGCATAAGCGATATCGCCAATCGCTACAACAGCATCCGGATTACGATCCAATATGTAACCTGCATACTCGACCAGTTCTACAGTGGTTCGTTCTGTATCATAGTTAGCCGAAGGTGATCCTTGATAGACCGCTTCACCCATTTTCTCTCCTGCGGTATTCAGCAGTAACAAGATATCTGCGCTTTGTTCGTCTGAAGCGACCATGCCTCCTGCGGCAATAATCTGGTACTTCAATGTTTCATATAATCGGCGATCTTCATAAGCTGGAATAATCAAAGCTCCGTTCACCGAGCTAAATCGCACATAAACTTGCGGAATATGGTTACTTAACTGATTGATCATACGAGCAACCAGTGTACAACCCACTTCATCTGCACCCGGGTACATATAGACGCGTAATCCGAGACGTAATGCTCGAATACGTGTCCGCACTTCTTGTTGATCTCTAGCTGTATAGCCATAAGGAGCTGAATCGTCTTGCGGGAAAATCAGAAAATCGATCACACCTTGCTCTACATAATCCAGTGCCAATCGATTGATCTCTCGATTTACTGCACGCCGACCTAGATAATCATCCAGTACTTCTTGTGGCAAACGGCTATTGATATCATCCAGTTCTTGTTGTTCTTCTGTTGTTAATGTGTGCTCTTCACCATAATGTTCTAGATATCCTTTGCGGAAAATTTCTCGTCCCCAATCGGCATAATAATCCGGTTCTTCATCAGAAGAAGAGTATTGCGGACATCGCATAATCAATTGAAAAGCAAACAATTTGAGCGATGGATTCTGCTCTTTCAGTTGCTTTAATTGATCAAGCCGACGCGTCAACTCATCCATATCTAGTTCGTGCAGACGGGAAGGAACAATTCCACCATATAACAATGTATCTAATGCAATCACTGCTCCGTCAGCCGATTGACATTCCAGCTTGGTCCATGTCCACAAGCGCTGTGTATCTGCGGCAATCTTTTTGCGACCCATCCATTCATGAGGCGGACGGACAGCCTGATAAGAGGTTCCTCGTGTCAGTTCATACGGAAAATGATAATTACAAGGTCTTTCGTCTAAAGGTACAATCACCAATTTCATTGGGAATATGACTCCTTTGAGGTTACACCGCTTTGGGAACGATATCTTGCTTGTCGTCGCTGGTAAGATTGGATATCTTGATTTGACTGCTGGGCAGTCGATATCCAACCTTAAAGGCGAGCGCTTCGCTCTTTCAGCATGATATCGTTCCCTTCGCTCAGAGTAAGCTCGGCAATTTTCTATTTGGTGGGGCAGTAAAGATCAACTGCTCGCTGTAAAGTTAATGTTGTTTTGTTGTAAGGAATAGTTATTGTAAAGTGTGAAAAAGATATTGAGATAGAAAAGTTATTTATGGAAAAAGCTTATTTGTGAATATGGTATTTAAGCGAATTGCAATTGGAAATTTTAAATTGTTTTCTTTAAGCATGTACAAAATATGAAATAGTTATAAGTTTATCTATGCATATGACTACTGTTATCCTTTCACGGCTCCTGCTAAGCCTTCCATGTAGTAGCGTTGGGTGAACAGGAATACGACGATGATTGGGATTACGGAAATGATGGTTCCGGCGGCGATCCAGCCGAAATTGTAGGAAAATTGTCCGTTAAGATACGTTAATGCTGATGCTAATGGGTATTTTTCGGGATCATCTAGCACAACAATTGGCCACAGGAAATTGTTCCAGAATGCCATCACTTCGAGTAGCATAATCACAGCAATACCCGGTTTGACGAGTGGTAATACCAGTTGCCACCAGATGCGCAATTCAGATGCACCGTCCATTTTACCGGAATCTCGAATTTCAGTCGGAATCGTTAAGAACGTCTGGCGCATTAAGAAAATATTAAATACCGATACTGCCGCAGGTAGTACTACGCCTAGATACGTATTACCTAGATTCATCCATTGGATCGTTAAGTAATGTACGATCATTGCAGTAGATGATGGAATAATCATCGTAGCAATCAGCAGGGTAAACACCATATCTCTACCTTTAAACCGAAATACAGCTAACGGATAAGCCGTCATACAGGACAGCACAATATTAAATACAACACCCATCACTGTAATAATGACCGTATTCATAATGTATTTAGGAAAGTTCATAAAGTTCCACACTTGCGCATAATTGCCGAAATTAATAAACGTCGGGAAAATCGCAGGTGGATTAGAAAATACATTACGACCTGGCATCAGCGATACACTGAGCAACCAGAGAAAAGGGCCGGTCATAAACAGCGCCAAAGCAATCAGCAAAATATACGTAATCGTATACCGAAATGCTTTTTTCCATTTACGTGCTTGCGGACTGGGCGTTTTGTAATTAGGTTTGGTATTTATCGTTGGATTATTCATCAGTACGTTTGCACACCGCCTTTCTTGTTCAGACGGAACACCAGTATACTCAAGATACCGACGATCACACTTACAATCAGACCAAGTGCTGACGCATAACCAAAGTTAAATTGCACCAATCCTTTTTGATAAATATACAGACTGGACGTCAAAGTAGCCGTTCCCGGGCCACCTTTACCATTGGTTAGTACAAACACTTCGTCAAATACACGAATAGCCCCCATTAACGAGATTAATGTACAAAATAAAATATGTGGACGCAGTAAAGGGATCGTAATCCGGTAAATGGTCTGCCAGCGACTTGCTCCATCGATCATGGATGCTTCATACAGATCGGTTGGAATCGATTGAAGTCCAGCCAGATACAGCATCATATAATAGCCAAGCCCTTTCCACATCGTAATAAACATAATGACATACAATGCTGTGTTACTACTGGACAACCAGCCAACTTGCTCTTGAATAACACCCAATTGAATCAACGCATAGTTAATTACACCATTACTGCTAAATAACCAGCTCCACATCAGCGCGACCGCCACCATTGAGGTGACGACCGGGATATAATACGCTGCGCGAAAAGCTTTAATTAATGGGATTCTGCTATTGACCAGAATAGCCATTAAGATCGAAATAATCTGAATAATCGGTACAATCAACACATATACCATTGAATTCCATAATGACGCCAAAAAACTTTTATCTTGAAAAGCTGTTACATAATTGTCTAGACCTACATAATGCGTTTCTCCAATGACCGAATAATCGGTTAAAGATAACGGAAGTCCGTATACAATTGGCCATAACACGAATACAGCGACAATTAGCAGTCCAGGAGCCATAAATGCCCATGCGGCAAATGTTTCTGTTCTCATCCATTTCTTCATGTTCGTCCACCGCCTTTAAAGGGTCCGTCTTTGGTTAGGTTGCTGATCTGCTTGCAGAGCCCTTTAGTTTTGCGACAGAATTTGGTTTACTTCTTGTTCAGCTTCTGTCAATCCTTGTTTAGGGTCTTTCCCATTCATAAAGATTTCTTGCAATTGACGTGCAATCGCCGAGTTCACATCACCAGCATTCGGTACACCGACCATGTAATCGACTGCTTTATCCAAGCTTTCAGCAGAGACCACTTTGGCTTCGGATTCTAATGTTCCATCATTTTCAGTAAAGAAGGAATCTTTGATCGATTCTTTGGTACTTGGCAATGTATTTGCTGCTTTGGCAAATGCGGTCTGGTTAGTTGCATTGGTCAAAAATTTCGCAAATTCAGCTGCTTGTTCTGCATTCGCTGATTTTAAAGGAACAACCACATTCATCGTATTCGACAAACGCACATCAGCTTTCCCTGTAGGAAGCGGAACAGCAATCGTATTTTTATATACATCTGGTGCTGATGTTTTGATAAAATTAATAAAAGTAGGGCCTGCAATTTCAAAAGCGGTCTGTTCACTGGAATAGTATTGAATCTGCTTATCAAAGTTAGCATCTTCTTTGACCAGTACGCCTTCTTGGATCAATCCTTGCATTTTCTGAATTAAAGCTAGGGTAGCAGGCGTATTAAATGCTGCTGCTGTTTTGTCGTCGTTTAAGATTGAAATGCCTTCAACCGGGAACATTCTAGCTGCAAATGTAGTTGCATATCCAGTGGCTCCTGTTTTGGCTTTGATCTGACGGGACCATTCATTGAGCTCATCACGCGTTTTTGGCGGATTTTTGGGATCAAGCCCTGCTTGCTTCACCAGACGAGTGTTCATAAATAACACTTCTGTTCCGGTATACCACGGCAATGCATAGGCTTTGTTATCAAATACCGTCGAATTAAAAATACCATCAAAATATGATTTTTTCTCATCATCGCTCATCCATTGTCCTAGATCAGCAAGTGCACCTTTAGAAGCCATTTGATTAGCAAATTCTGTATTTAAATTTACAACATCAGGTACGTTACCACTCGCGATTCCGGTTAATAACTTATTAGAAATGGCATCATATGGATAATCGCTCCATTCTACAGTTACCCCAGGGTGACTTTTTTGGTATTCTGATATTAAGCCATTAAAATAGTCATTGAACGTAGGTTGAAGAGCAATCGTCCAGAACTTCAATGTAACTTTGCCATCTTGTGCCTCATTATCTTTGGCGTCTGAACCACATGCACTGAGTAGAGATACACATAATGCAGCGAGTAGACATA
This sequence comes from Paenibacillus sp. KACC 21273, assembly GCF_028736095.1. Classification (NCBI taxonomy): domain Bacteria; kingdom Bacillati; phylum Bacillota; class Bacilli; order Caryophanales; family Paenibacillaceae; genus Paenibacillus; species Paenibacillus sp. KACC 21273. The sequence continues at coordinate 362,880 of NZ_CP117876.1, read as the reverse complement.
CTGACATCCAACTTCTAAATTTCTTTTTCACAATCTTCATTCCTCTCGTGTGGCAGTTATACTTTCTACGACCATCATGTAATATGTAAGATATCGCGGTGTTGATGCCAGAAACAGGCACCGTTCTACCTATGACACGAATTATAGCAAAACTAAATGTAACAAAAAAGGGATAGATAGGAATTAAAAGGTAATCCTTTTGTAATTAATTGTTTTTTTCTTACTAAATATGTGTAAAAGAAGGTGAATGTCTATGCAACCAGGATCGATTATATTGACCGGTATTATTGTAGTAGCCGTGGTTGCTGTTGCTGTTGTTCTCTGGATTGTTTTCCCTCTCAAAAAGGTAACGATACATCCGGCAGATCCTATATTGCCAGCTCAAGAACCACAACCAGATCACACAACACAAGAGCATCCAGCGCATCATCCCAATATTGTAGATTTATCTGCTTTTCGTGAACGCAAACATCTGACATCAGAACAAAAACATTCTGCTAAATCTGCTGATATCCAACCTAAAGATACAACTGTACCACCGGTATCTATTCCTCCCAAATTAGCAACTGTTCGCAATCTACATCAACCCAAACAAGTCCAATCTTTTTCCAGTGGACGACTTCAAAAATGCTCGTATTGCAAAAAAGATGTCAAACACCTCACTTTTTATGCCAATGATAATGGTGGATTAGTAGGCGTATGCAAAGACTGTGAACATATTGCCAAACGCCAAGATTTGCTCCCTTTATAAACGTAAGATGTAAAGCTGAAATTCTGTGAATGTATAACCGCTGATTGCTGTGAAAATAGCTTTGCTATTTCTTGCAATTGTATTTATTTTCCAATTACGAAGAAATAGTCTTGCGACTCTTTTATGAATACGCTATTATTTAGAAATAGTTGTCATGTTCGGATAGATGTGGGTATTGTCATAACATTGATTTTAATACCGTTACTAATGTGGAGGTCATGATGAGTAAGTATCAATTTATATGGAGCGAAGGTGTATTAGGCTACGGTGGGACAACATCTCTCGGCATGATCGCCATGCATTATATAGATCATCGTTTTGTACTGACTTTTCATAGTATCCTCGAAGAAATCACAGATACGGTTCCTTTATTTTTGTTATGCGGCTATTTGTTTGGAGAAATGATGTGGCGTTGGAAAGCGCGTAAAACCGAGCAGAAAGAATAGTTCGGCGGTTGATATTGATTGGATAAAATAAAAAGCCTGTACGCTCTAGTTGAGATAGAGTGTACAGGCTTTTGTTGTTATTCCCAGGGATATTCGGTAGTGAGGTAATCGGCAAATTCTTTGCTTTCTTCTCTGCGTTGGCGACGCATCGCTGCTCGTGAAGGTGCAGTTTCGTGTAATTTGCGTTCTTCTTCCGTTTCTGGAATCACTGTCGGTACTTGCACTTTATGATTGTCTTCGCCGATCGCTACAAAGGTAAGAAAGGCGGTGGCTGCAATGCGTTTCTCCCCTGTTTTGAGGTCTTCGCGTATCACTTTCACAAAAATCTCCATCGAACTGCGACCTGTCCATGTGACAAACGATTCTAGCGTAACCGAATCGGTCGGATTGATCGGATACAGAAAATCGACAGAGTCTGTAGAAGCGGTGACTGTATCTACACGACATAATTTGGAAGCCGTAATCGAAGCAATATCATCGATATATGACATCAATTTACCGCCAAATAATGTATTATGATTGTTCACATCGGTCGGGAATACACGGGATGTTTTAAAACAACGTGTTTCTCTTACATATTTACTTTCGACTTGTTGCGGTGTGGTCGGTTGACCTTGTCCCGCTTGAGATGACTGATCCATTGTTCTACCTCCCTATACTGATATCATCGTCTTTAGACTTGCTAGCTATCCTTATCATAGTCTTCTCTATGACGTGTTTGCAAATATAGCTTTCAGAAAATATACAATGAATCAGCAAAACATTTACCATTTCGATGAACCTGATGAACGGCTACTGCCTCCGCTCCAACTGGAACTGCTAGACGAACGACTTCCTCCACCGGATGATGAACCGCCTGAACCTCCGCCGGATGAACGCTGACGGCGCTTGCGCTCTTGCTCCTGATCATAGATCGCTTTGTATTCGAGAGCGATAAATTGCAGTATACTTTCGCCTTCTTGCGCCTTTTGTTGGGCTTGTACAAAATAACCTTGACTGACCAGTTGCTGTAATTCTTCGATCAGTACATGAAGCATCGGAACATGGGTGGTAATCGCTGTTGTAAAATAACGAGCAGACAAATTCCGGTGTTCTTGTAGTAGCCCTTCGATCGCTTCCACAGCTTCTTGACGTTGTCTGGTCAGCTCTTCTACACGATCTACAAAAATCTTGGTACAGGTTGCCGCGTGCTCTACAGCTTCTTTGACTTTCGACATATTAAGCAAGCTTCCACTTAGGATCTGCTGTGCTTGTTCTAGAGCATCATAGCTAGTCGCTTGTACTTGCTGGGTATCGTCAGGATGAACTCTAATCGCTGCTTGCTGTTCATTAGCACGTTGATAATCTGCCTGTAGATTTGCCAAGCGCTGTTTCTCACTTTGCTTCTGATTGTCTAACAGGTCTTTGTAGCTTGTAATCTCGGTACGCAATTCCTCCATCCGAGATAACGACTCTCTCACTTGTTCGCTCCATATATTGGCTTGACGATACTGTTGGATTTGGTCATGTAGTGCATTTACCATTTGCGGAGTCAGTATATTAACTTCACCTTGTCTTTTCTGAATTTCTTGATAACGAGCCCCTTGTTCTTGAATATGAATATTGGCATACTCTCCTTGCAGACGACTGACTTCCTGATTATATACTTCAGGCATTGTGCGAAAGTCTGTCATTTGCTGTTGCGCCATCGTCAATGTCTTGTTGGACTCATCCCGAAAACGAATCAGATCACTTACCACCTGACGGGCTTCTGCAATATCTTGCTCGATAATGGTCATACTTTGACGGATCAATTCTACATTACCGCCTGCTAGCAATTGAGTTAGCCTGATTTCTTCAGCTCGTGCATGTTCTAGCAAACGGAAAGGATCGTCTACCGTTAATTTAAGCTTTTCCCGTTCGACAATCGGACGTAATTCGTGTTCGGTATTGTCGATCTCGGCAGTATACCTTTGACTGCGTTGCACCCATTCTCCATACAGACGGATATCTTCTAACAGAACATCTAACCATTGATCTGCACGTTCAGCCGGTTCTTTGGCTTTGATAAAATCGAATTCATCCAACTGATCAGCTTCTTGTAAAATATGTTCAATCGTAGCGATTCGATCTTTCATCGCGGTCAGTGGATACTGGTATTGCTTTTCCAGATTCGCTACTGTCTGTTTCACTTGTTCCAGATTGACTTTGGATGCTTCAACCATTCCCCGTACAGTACGCGATAACTCATCTATTTCTTGATGATGTTTTTGGACATTTGCCATATCGGTTGCCCACTCGGTCTGTTGTTGTTCGATCTGTTCGAGATCGGTAGCCGACTTTTTCACAGAACCGATTGAGATGCGAACTGCGTCTATCTGTTGCTGTAAAATAGCGATATGTGCATGTTCTTTCATCAATTGTGCTTGCAACTGTTCGATCATTTCTTTGGTCTGTCCGGTTACAAATCCCATTTCTAACTCTTTGAACAGATCAGATACGATCAAGCTATTGAGTGAGGTTGCAATCTGATCGTGCTGTACTTGTATCTGCTGACGGCGAGTTCGGAGCTTGCCTATCTGATTTAAGCGAATAATCAACCAGATCAAAAACCAGATCAGCGCAATCCCACCGATTAATAATGCAATCGCTGAACCCCAGTTTAATCCGACTTGTGCTAACTTTTGTGAAATGACTGTCGTGAATGGAACATGATTGATGTATTTATTAACTGCCAGCACACCGCCTACAATATCGCCATCTTGGGCAGAGGGGACAAATTCGTTATCGGTTACACCTTGTACCGTGCGCTCATTGCTATTTGCAATTTTGTTAGCGAGTACTGCATTTTGAAATACCAGATGGACGTAATTCGGATTGGTTGTAATAACAAGTACAATATCGTTTTTGTCCAAATTGGAGCGGTCGTAAATCTGATTGGCATAAGCCAGCCCTTGGGCTTCATCCATACCTGTAGCTGTATTCACATACATCTGGTATTCTTGCCCGCTCAGTTCTGTATTAAGCTTGTCGATCTCACTACTGCTGAATAGTCCTGCGTCATCCCGTACAAATCCTTGTTGCTGTGCACTATAAGCAATCCCTGTCATACTTTGCGAGATCAACCAGCATACTAGCAATAACGGAAGCCATATGTTGAATTTGAATGTGCGTTTGTCTATCTTCATCTATCATTTCCTTTCTTCCCTGCTCAAAGGGGAGCCTTTAACAAAAAGGATATTTTGCTGAAAGAGATGTTCTAATAAAGTGGCTTATATTATGATAGAACACATAACAATATCTGTAATGCAATCCCAATCTGGAGGAAATGATCTTATGGTGAACCCTACTATATCTATGTTACCAAAATTATGTTCGTTAAACACAGCATTACCTGTAAATGTAGAGTGGAATAACAAATCCGTCTATACCGGATTTATCAAACGCCCTTCTACTCAATCATTACCCATTAGTTCGCAAGGGATTGAAGGAGATGGTCAAGGCGATCTCAAAAATCATGGTGGCCCTGACAAAGCCGCTTGTGTCTATTCCCAAGATCATTATGCTTGGTGGGCCAAAGAAATGGATCGTCCTTTTGAAGCGGGGGCTTTTGGGGAGAATTTTACAGTCACTGGATTGACTGAAGATGTGGTATGTATTGGAGATGTATATCGAATCGGAACAGCTATCGTACAGGTCAGTCAGCCCCGTCAGCCTTGCTTCAAGTTATCTGCTCATCTGGAACGTAAAGAAATGATCATGCGCGTACGGGAAACCGGATATTCTGGATTTTATTTTCGTGTATTGGAACATGGGGTCGTGCAAGCTGGAGATGAATTTGAAATGATTCGCCGTGAAGGGAACGGAAGTACGATCGCCGCATGTAATCGGATACTGTATGATGAACGTGGTGATACCCCGGCTTTGCGTCAATTATTAGCGGAACCTGCTCTAGCAGAATCACTTCGTAAGCATTTGAGTAAACGGTTGGCAGATTGATTAGATGACAACTTTATACTACAACATAAGCAAAGAACCGCAAACGAGTACTTTCTCGCTTACGGTTCTTTGTATTATCCTATTTCACAATACCTTGCATTACATAACTATACGTATACGAACGATTCGCATACAGGCGATATTGTTCATGCGGTTCAGAACCCCAGCTATCGTCTCCGCCGACTCCTGTTTGCTTATCATTGATACGCACAACCGTATGTCCGCTGACAGGCAACTGGTAATGATGTGGTGCGGCTTCCAGTTCTGCTGGTGTATATGGAAGAACATTCAGTTCAACCAGAGGCAGACCAGTAATCTGTAAGCCAACTCCATCACGATTGGTAATTGTCGCTGAACGTACATCTACTTTATTTCCACATTCCTGTGGTTTGAGATACGGAGCCATCTGCTCGGCTACTGTTCCGGTATAGATGCCTACTTTACCACTCGATTGGCGATCCCAATACGTCTCATGAGGACCTAATCCATACCATGATAATTGATCAAAAGAAGCATCCATCATCAGCAACATGCCGATCTCTGGAATCTCAGGCAAGTCTTTGCCCGGGTTCAAGCGTTGAGTCACTTCTACACGCCCATCGGCAAAAATATGATAATCGACAAAGCATTGTGAATACCCTGCGGTTGGCAGTAAATATTCTACTTTGATAATAATAATATCTTGCGCTCGTGCCAGATCGACTTCAAAATGAACCAATTCTCGCTCATCTGACGCACTGCGCCATACGCCACTACGCTCATCCAGATGATTCCCACGATCATTGTCTGTCATCGCACGCCAGAAATGAGGAGCAGGGGCTTGAGCTAGCAATTGGACTTTGTTGATCTGATAAGACAACATCTCACCATTGGTTGAATCGAAAATGATCGAGAATCCTTCGCCATTGATCATAATCATACCTGCATGTTGTACAGCGACAAGGCTAGATTCACTAATCGGCTCAGGATCGTGCAATTCAGCATCATGATGAGAACCAAATGACAGCACAACAGGCAATGTAAATTGAGAAAATGCCACTTCATGACCGGCTTGCGCCCACAATTGATCTGCGCGAAGTACGACCGATAATGTCAAAATATATTCTACCCCTGGAGCACGTGGAATCTGCTTCAATTCGGGTAAAGTGACTGTAACATTCTGCCCTGGTGCACAGATAACACCATTTAATACACCATGATCAGCAGGTTGTCCATTGGCGGTTAAGACCCATTTGAAATCAAATTCTTCTAACGAAGTAAACAAATACTGATTCGTTAATTCAACTTCAATCACCGCTTCACCTGCGGACAAATGTTTGGTTGTAATGACCGCATTCGATTCTAATCCATCATCTACAGGATGATCTTCACCCAATCGCCAGTTAAATTTCACCTGTTCATAACATTTCTTCACTTCAGCAAGCTTCGCAGATACGGTACGATCTGCAAAAATCAGACCATCGCCACAGAAATTGCCATCATGAGGACTCTCGCCAAAGTCACCACCATATGCTAGATACGTAGTTCCGTCTTCAGTCTGTGTCTGAATCGCTTGATCGATCCAATCCCAGATAAATCCGCCTTGTAATACTTCGTAACGATCGAACAATTTCCAGTATTCTGCTAAACCGCCACAAGAGTTCCCCATCGCATGACTGTATTCACAGAGGATAAACGGCTTGGTTGGATTGTGTTGAGCATATTTCTCGATCTCACGAATATGCGTATACATCTGACTTTCGATATCAGAAGCATCTTCAGAAGGACGATAATGGAATACGCCTTCATAATGCACTACTCGTGATGGATCAGCTTTGCGTAAAAAGTCAGCCATATGCAAGAAATTATCGCCACCAAATGATTCATTACCGAGCGACCAGATTACGATGGACGGGTGATTTTTATCTCTTTGGAACATCGAATTGGTACGATCTAACACATTATATGTCCAATCCGGGTTGCTACCTGGCACGGTATTGAGCAGTTCTTTTTGCCCGTACGTCCAAGCGCCATGACTTTCCAGATTGACTTCATCGATCACATACAATCCATATTGATTACACAGCTCATACCAGAGCGGATGATTCGGATAATGAGAAGTCCGTACAGCATTGATATTGTACGATTTCATTAACTGAATATCTGCAATCATATCTTCACGTGTGATCGCACGTCCTGTCACCGCATTGAATTCATGACGGTTAACCCCTTTAAAGACTACAGTTTTCCCGTTGATCTTCATCACATTGCCTTCGATTGCAAATGTGCGGAAGCCCACCTGACAACCTGTATAATGAATAATATGACCGTTGGTATCTTTAAGCGTCAGCACCAGATAGTAGAGATGTGGCGCTTCTGCACTCCATTTCAATGGATTTATCACATTCGCAGACAACTGAATCTGTGTGCGATGAATATCTCCGCCTTCTAATCCTTCGGTGGCATTAAACGGAAACGAAACCGGGCTACTTAATGGAAGATCCCAAAGTGGATTGCGATCAGCATCATACAATTGCGCATGAATACTGTACGATTCTTTGGCTACATCGGTAAAACGTAGACTGTCTGTTGGATCAGGACGAGCCATTGCCGAACCGGAATGATGCAAAGTAAGATCGACGGTTAATTGTGCGTCCTGAAACTGTTGATCCAGATCAGTATGTACAAAGAAGTCTTGAATATGCGTATCAGGCAACGCATATAGATAAACATCTCTAAAAATACCGCTCAAGCGCCAAAAGTCTTGATCTTCTAACCAGCTACTATCACACCAACGATAGACTTCTACCGCTAATTTATTTTCGCCTGCTTGTAAATAAGGAGTCAGATCAAATTCAGCCGGAGTGAACGAATCTTCACTATAACCGACTAGATCGCCATTTACCCAGATATAAAAAGCAGATTCTACACCTGCAAAATGGATATAGACTGAACCTTTTTCCTGCCAATCTTGAGGCACAGAGAATGTCCGTACATATGAACCGACAGGATTGAATTGGGTCGGTGCTTCCGGTGGTTGAATATCTTCATGTCCATCCCACGGATAACGTACATTGGTATAATGAGGGGCATCATACCCATGCATTTGCCAGTGTGCAGGTACAGGAATCGTGTTCCATGTACTGGTGTCATACTCTTTTTTATAAAAATCAACAATACGCTGATCTGGATTTTCAGCCCAAGCGAATTGCCATGTTCCATTTAGGGATTGGTAATAGGGTGAATCTGCGATTTCTCCATTTAAAGTCTGTTCTACCGAATCATACGGAATCACAGATGCATGCGCATCTAGACGATTGAGACGGAAAATGCCGGGATTGCGGTTCCATTCAGGAAACCCGTTCGGTGGAGCGGTATACGTATACTTTTGGTTACGCAAATCAATCACCTCTTTAGTCGACATAGTTGTAGATGTATATAGATCTGATCATACATCTGTACCGGGTAAGAGACGAATCCCTATTCTGTGCACAAAAGGAGTCATTACATTGACAAGTAACGTCTGACAATCGCGCGGATACGAAGCTTCTCGTACACTGCTAGCGGTATGTTGCAGACATCCACCTGTTAATTCCATCATGTCATTTCCTTGCTGAACAACAACCGTTCCTGCTGACCATAACTGGGATTCAGGAGTGATCTGCTCTAATTGCCCATCGACCGCTGTAATGATCGCTTGCTGGTCGAACACCAACGATAGCTGTGTCATCACATCTGGAGGCTCATTAGAAATAATTTCTAGATCCAATCCATGTTCCAATTCGGTAATACGCACTTCCAATGTATAGGTCTGCGTATGAGTAGAAATACGGTGTTGATGAGGAAGCAAATACCACGGACTCACTGTTGCTTGTGCAGAAGCAGGTAGTTCATGCTCGGGTACACAACTATTGTAACCCTTTTCATACGTCGCTGTCATTGTGAACCCATCTGCTGTTGGTGTTAAAGATTGCATCGGCACAAAGCCCGGACCAAAATACGAAGCGATCTGTACACCAAGCAATCGTACTTGTCCGTATCTGATCGCTAGCAAAGAAGACGTTTCTGTCATCATCGTGATACTGGTATCCCCTTCACGAATCCGCATGACAGGTGCACCAAAATCCAAATGAGGACGACTGTAGTGAATCTGTCCATAGCCTACTTTTGCAATCTGTTTGATATACTGGTGACGATCAAATGAACCGTTAATCATTTTGCGATAATGGGTTGGCAAATCTGTCGCCAGCACAGGTGTACCTTCATCTGGATATAACAGCATGCCTACCAATGGATTGTTAGCACTGCTTGGTGGACGAGCAGTGGTCTGTAACGCTTGTTCGGCTAATGCTGTCATCGCCGCAAATTGAGGATTCTGATCAATGATCGTCATTAAATAATAAGACAGCATATAACTATCCAGTGTAAAATTCTGTCCAAAATCTTGACGACCCGAATAATCCGTTACAATTTCTCCTGAAGGATGGATCAGATAGATCATCATCTCTAGATTCGCTCGCACTGGCTCTAGCAATTCAGGCTTGTCTAACAAGCGAGCCGTATGAATAAACATCACATCACTTACCGCATTGTAAATACCGTTACTACGCTCTGTCCATTCTCCGTCTGGAGTGATATCTATTCCTTCTGCTAACCATTGTTCTGCTCGCTCTAGCAATCTGGGATCACCGAATAATCGATACAAATAACTAAGTGCCGCTGATAATACCCAGCGATGATTAGGCGTATGACAACCACCTGTTATCATTACTGGAATCGTTTGCTTGAGAAATAACAATATACGACTAGCTACCGGAGCATTTTTACTCCAATCGTCCTGTTCTAAGAGCAGATACAATTGCGAATATCCTACCACGACAAAAGCTGTATCTGGAGGCGAATGAAAATTAGTCCACCCCGGAGAGATGGACCCATCGTCATGTTGAAAAGCAAGCATATACTGAGCCGCATATTCAAGTCGCTCTAACACTTGTTCACTATGATAGTAAGCTGAGGAAGGATTAACTAATGCCGCTCCCCAGATCGCCATCCATACCGGTGTACCTGCATGATGATTCGGCCAGGCAATTCCATTTTCAGGATCAACGACTCCACCAAAAGATCGATGATCTCGATCCAAAATCTGTCCAGCCATACCTTGTTCTACCCATAGATCATTGATATTCACCAGTTGCTTGCTCACCGCCATACCTATTCCCTCCTTGCTTTTGATCTGCTCTGTATACAATATAGTATGCTCTATTTTATAAGGTAACGTTCCTGAATTTTGCTGATCAATAACTGATGACTGGCTTCAATCTCTTCTGGTTGACAAGCGGCTTTCAATTCATATACTTTGACAGGAGCCGCGTCGATAATATCGAGAAATCGATCAAAAAAAGTCATGTCTTTACTATGAATATACGGACACCAGTGATCGGATAATCCTAATGTCTCATGAATATGCACGCCGATAATATCCTCTTTCATAGCGTTCGCTTCTTCTGCATTGTGATACAATCCCATCCGATCCATCATCATGCCATGACCGATATCGTACCAGAGATAGACAGGCGCACCTTGCATACGATCACGTATCTTTTTCGCTTCAGATAATGTAGGCATTTGATAACAACGAGAACGGGTCTCGATTCCAAATGCTACATCGTACCCTTTGGATAATACACGATCGCACACTTCCTCTAAACTGTGCTGAATCCGTTCTAAATAATGCTCGGATAGACGTTCACGACGCTCAATCATTTCCGACCATAGCTGTTGATAAGCAGGCGAGTCTTTGCCTTGTTCGTGATAAATTCCTTTTAACGTCTCATCAATATTGGTTGCAAACGGAACTTCGCCGGGATGCACTACAACAGCTTTAGCACCATAACGATGAGCATATTCAGCCGATTTTACCAGTAAATCGATCGCTTTGTGCCGTTTTTCTTCATCATCGAACCCGAGCAATACCGAATCAGTTCCATAATCAGGATCAGGCGTATGTGGAAATGTATTATGCACACTGGAGATACCGATCAAGCCACGTTCAATCATCGGCTCAATCGTCTGCAACATCTCGGTAGTCACATTGTAATTCAGCTCTACCTGCTGAAATCCAAGCTCTTGAATCTCAGCGATCATCTCTGCTCCACTGTTATGACGCTTAATATTCCAGCATGTTGAAAACGAATATTCCCCTTTGGATGTAAGCATATAGACTCCTTTCTTCAACCCATTTGAAATATCAGATATTTATCCCTTAACTGCTCCTAACATCACTCCACTGACAAAATAACGTTGCAACCAAGGATAGACAATTAGAATCGGAATCGTTGCAAAAATAACACTGGCGGCTTTTAGACTTTCTGGCATCATTTGCGCTGAACCGACTACTTCATTGCGCATCAATTCGCTAGCCATATTATTTTGGATCAATTGATATAATTTGAGCTGTAATGGATATAGATCAGGGCTATTAATGTACATTAATGTATCCATAAATCCATTCCAGCGCCCGACCGCATAGAAAAGGCTTAATGTAGCAATCACCGGTAACGATAATGGTAAAATAATGCGCCATAAAGTATAAAAGTGACTGCTTCCATCCATTTCAGCTGCTTCTTCCAGACTCTCCGGAATATTACGGAAAAAGGAAATCATAATAATCAGATAAAAAGGACTGATCAATCCCGGTAAAATCAATGCCCACATCGTATCCAGCAAATGTAGATTACGCACCAGAATATACTCAGGAATAATACCGCCGCTGAAAAACATCGTAATAATAATCAAGACCATAAAAAATCCGCGTCCTTTGAGATTGGACTTGGACAATGGATACCCCGCCGTAATCGTCATCGCCATACAAAGGATCGTGAAAATAACGGTCAGCATCACCGTAAAGCCAAGCGAACGAATCATCGACACATCGCTAAATACTTTGACATACGCTTCTGTCGTCCACTCTACTGGAAATAGCGATACTTCGCCTGACATAATCGGACGAGCTGAACTAAGAGAGATCGCTAGAATATGAATAAATGGAATCAGACAGACCAGCACGACAATACTAAGTAAGGTGATATTCACAATATCAAAAATCCGATCACCTTTACTGGTTGTCGTTTTGGCTTTGACCGCAGTCGTTTTGCTGATATCGGCTATTTTCTCCATTAGAGTATCCCCTCTCCTGTCGATTTCTTAGATGCGTAATTCGCACCGAGTACAAATATCAATCCAACAACAGCTTGGAAAAGTCCAACAACGGTAGCTAGTGTATATTGACCGGATTCTAGACCGATCCGATATACAAATGTACTGAGTACATCCGAGTAATCTTGTACGGCTACATTTCCAATTACAAACGGACGTTCAAATCCGATCGTAACCATATTGCCTAGATTAATAATCAACAATGTAATAATCGTTGTTTTGAGGCCGGGTAATGTAATATGCCATATGCGCTTGAGTCGTCCTGCTCCATCCATATCTGCGGCTTCATACAGTTCTTTGTTGATACCTGTCAAAGCAGCTAAGTACAAAATCGTGCCCCAGCCGGCACTTTGCCATACTCCTGTTAGCAAGTACGTCACTAACCAGTAATTCGGATCGGTTAAAAAAGGGATCGGCTGAAAGCCAAGTGCCATCCACATATTGTTTACGAATCCTGATTGCGTACCGAACACTTGATAAACAATTCCTCCGATAATCACCCATGAGATAAAATGCGGAATATACAGAATAGTCTGTGATAACTTTTTGAACCAGACCGCTTTGACTTCATACAACATAATTGCTAATAATAACGGCGCTGGAAAAGAAACCAACAGATCTAGAAAGTTCAGCATTAATGTATTACGCAATGTTTTGTAGAAATCCTGATTTTGAAAAACTTCGCGGAAAGCATCCCAACCGATCCATTCACTATCGTTAATTCCTTGAAAAAAGTTAAAGTCTTTAAAAGCAATCTGAATACCGTACATCGGTCCGTATTTGAATGTTAAAAAATAAGCAATCGGTAAAATGAGCAGGAAATACAACTGCCAGTATCTGCGGAGGTAAGTAGACATTCTCACGTTGGTACTCCCCTTTCATTAAGATGGTGTGGAAAAACCTTCACTTTGGGTTGGGTGGAAATGTGCTAGGGTGATGGGAAAGCGCTTCGTGAACGGATTCTTTCTTGGCGTCGCTGGTAAGATCGGATATCTTGATTTGACCGCTGGGCGGTCGATATCCGAGTCTTAAAGGCGACTTTCAGAAAGAATCTGTTCACTACGCTTGGTGGTGAGAGCACATTTCTTTTAAAGATGGCGTTGCGGTTTTTGCACATTGGGTGGGTGTAGCAAGTTTGGCTTTGGATTAGAAAGTGAATTGCAATGGTTGAAAGAATGATTTGATTTTGGAGATTCCTTGCGCTATTTATTTCAAAATTTAGTGATGAATAATTGGGTTGAATCCATTTGAGAAATTTGTAGAACAGTATCCTTATTTTCCTGATATGAATGTACGGAATTTTTGAACAAGGTAGGTGAGCTTTATTTATTATTTAGCGCCTTGTTCTTGGAATACTTTGGTGCGTTCGTCTAGGATGGCTTGTCCGCCGCTGCTCATATAGTCTTTGAGTAAGGATTCGTAGACGGTGTCAAATTGAGCGGTTGGAGCCATTGTTGCTTTGACGATCAGTTGATTGTATTTGTCTTGCAGTCCACTACCATATTTGGCTTCGGCTTTGATCGGTACGCTGAAGTTTACCGGTGGAATCGTATCGGTATTGGAGATTTCAACCGATTTACGCATAGCGGCTTGGTATTCTTCCGGTGTCTGCATAATATAAGCATTATTGTTTTGCTCTTCGGTTCCTACGATTTTACCGTTAGCGATAATAGCCATATCTCCGTAGTTATACAGGCGATTGGTAGCTTCTTCAGTTGCATCTTCTTTAGTAACTGGCACTCCATCTTTCATAGTGTAGTTCTCGCCTTCTACGCCATTTTGCATATCAAACAAATTTTTGTCCGAAGCCATCCAGTCTAAATATTTGATCGCTTCTACCGCTTTGGCGCTAGATTTGGGGATCATAATATACAGACCATTAGATGCATATTCAGGCTTAGCATGTTTGCCTTCATTGTTGGTAAATACATCGGTAGGCGTTAATGTAGCGCCTTTTACATTAGTTTGTAGATTTTTGTATGTGCCGTTATAGGTGAAATATAATTCACCTGCATCTTCGGTATAAAAGCCTACTTTACCGTTTTGCACATCTTGCCATAATTGCTTTTTATCTTCGTCCAGACCAAAGTCGGTACTGATTAGTTTTTCGTTATACAATTTGTTCATAAATTGCAGACCGTCTTTGAAGCCTGGCAACAAGGTAGGATAATCACTGGAACCTAACTTTTGTGTTAATGTATATTTTTGTTCATCACTTAATGGTTGTTGGACAAAAGACCATAATAATGGATCATATTGCGCAGGAGCAATCGTCATACCGAAAGGAATAAGACCGCTTCCTACTTTACCTGGATCTTTTTCTTGAAAAGCTTTGAGTGTGGTATACAGCTCATCCGTAGTCTGTGGCATCGGTAATTTCAGTTGATCTAACCAATCTTGACGGATATAAGAAGCATATTTGCCAAGCACTGATCGTTTGCCTGGAATCGCAAATTGTTTGCCTTCAATTTGTCCGTAAGCAAGGGTATCTTCCCCTAAGAACTTTTTGAGATTAGGTCCATATTGATTGAGCAAATCGGTCAGATCAGTTAGACCGCCTTGTTCAGCATAGCGATTGAATGTGCCTTGATCATAAGTAAATACGATATCCGGTACATCACCACCACTTGCCATTAATACATTTAACTTTTGCAATTCATCGGAACGAGGAACCGGTACATATTGCACATCAATTTTATTAGGTGTGCCAAAACGTTCATCCACTAACTTGGTCATATAGTTATTGCTGATGGTATAACCTGATGGAGAATTACCACGATCAAAAACTTCTACTTTTAAAATAGAACTTCCGTCTTCACTTGTGGCACCGCTGCTACTTTCATTGGAAGAACATCCCGCCAAAATGGTAATGCCTGCTAACACCATGGCTAACATAGAACTTGTTACACGTTTGCCCATTTTTCGATTTGGATCTTTTTTCATCTTCTCAACCCCTTTGTCAGCTTTTCTCCCTCATAACGTTTCTCTTTGTACAAAAAAGTCAGCATAATTATCATGTGTACCTTTTGGGATGTCCCCAGTATGGCATTTATAGCGATATTCAGACAATCAACTATTTTCCGAGTATAAACTTCATCAAAGAAAGCGGTATCATTTTGAATATCAACTGTATTCCGATGATCAACTATTTTCCGTATTGAGGTATGTGTTAGTTAAATTAACGTTAATCTCCTTATGTAGTTAAGGGAAAACATAAAAAAAGAACCTTTCCTACTCGATTGTGATCGAATAATTGAAAGATTCTTTGTATTTATTGCTTCGCTTAGATGGATTTAACGTAAGATATTTTGCTTCGCAAAAATCACTTCTTATTGGACTGGGTCGCGCTTATATTGCCAAGCGCTTGATGTAAGATATTTTGCTTCGCAAAAATCACTTCTTATTAAACTTGGGTCGCGCTTATATTGCCAAGCGCTTAAGGCAATACAATATCGACTTCTTTGCCCAATTCTGAAGAACGGAAAATACCATCAATAATTGCTTGATTCAAAATGATCTGTTCGCCAGAGATCGGAGCAGGTAATCCGTTAGCTACAGCATTGACGAAATCTTTGACTTTTTCATCAAATAAGTTCAGATCAGAACGTACACAAGGAATAGGCGTATGGGTTAAGCGACCACCGAGATCATGATATTTGGTAATCGTTCCTACACCTCCATCCCATACTCCTGACCACGGGCCTTCGCCATAAGGCGTAATTTTCATACCGGCATCGGTTCCGAGAAAACGGGTCGCTCCTAATGTATCCATATGCATTGCCCATGCGGTTTTAAATTGAAGCGTGATGCCACCTTCTAACCGAATCAGTGCTGCTCCAAAATCTTCTACATTGAAACTTTCAGCTTCAGGATGATACTTGGGATTGGTTCCAAAATGATTGGATACTGTAGCAGATACTGTTAACGGCTTCGGATGCCCTAGTGTATGAAGAGCAAGATCGAGAGAATAACAACCGATATCAGCAAGTGCTCCAGCTCCTGCTAATTCTTTGCGGATAAATGTCCCTTGTGGCATCCCTCTACGTCGACCACCGCCAACTTCAACATAATAAATTTTGCCTAGATTGCCGTCTTGAATATAATTGCGAATAAATTGCATATTGGGATCATACCGCGGCTGGAAACCGATCGATAGCATTTTTCCAGATTTTTTCGACATCTCTACCATTTCAACTGATTCTTGCAAGGTGACAGACATGGGCTTTTCCAGCAATACATTTTTACCTGCTGCAAGTGCATCCATGGTCGTCTGATAATGCGATACATTCGGTGTACAAATACTGACTCCATCTAATTCCTGTTCCAGTAAGACCAGATGATCTTCGTAAGCGTGTGCATGATTAAGATGATGTGTAGCAATAAACTGGCTCGCTCGATCCGGTACAATATCTGCTACACCTACAATTTCTACATTTTCCATCTGACGATACGCATTGACATGCATACGTGCAATACCGCCACTGCCGATAATACCTATACGAATGGTTGAGGTCATTTGCTATTCAGCTCCTGATCAAGTATTTTGCTGTGGCTTGTTGGTGATAGACATGTTGACGTTGCAGTAGATCATACGGTTTTATTCGTTGATCATCTGTTGAGCTTGTTCTTTGAAAGAACGCGGAGTCATTCCATACCTTTTTTTGAACACTAGATACAGATAATTTACATTTTCAAATCCGTTATCCAGTGCAATATGTTCAACCGTTTTGTTCCCTAGCCGTAGTTCAGTGCAAATATGGGTTAAACGAACTTCTTCGAGATAAGCGGTAAATGTGGCTGAAGTGTACTTTTGAAACACACGTTGTAACTGACGTTTGCTAATGCCTACTGTAGTCGCGACTTCTTCCAGTGCAATCGGAAACATATAATTATCCCGAATAAACTGACATGCCATCTGAAAATGAACTTCTGACGCTTCCCGGTGAGGTAATGTTAACCACGGTCGCTTTTCCTGATCGGAAGCATGCGCCGTTAGTAACATAATCTGAATAATACATTGCCGGATCGTCTCGTACACACCAGATTCATGATGAACAATCGCATCATAAGCACGATAAAAATGCGACATCGTTTGTCTGCGATCCATCAT
Organism: Paenibacillus sp. KACC 21273; assembly: GCF_028736095.1. Lineage (NCBI taxonomy): Bacteria > Bacillati > Bacillota > Bacilli > Caryophanales > Paenibacillaceae > Paenibacillus > Paenibacillus sp. KACC 21273. The sequence goes on along the minus strand of NZ_CP117876.1, from coordinate 345,401 downwards.
CGGACGTGCAGGCAAATTATACAATTGACGCACGCATTGCTCGGCTTCGGAGATTTCTTGTTCTTTGCCCCAATCAGCAGGTGTAGCAGAAGCCTTACTCTTATCATTGTCCATCTGTTCCAATGACGAATCAGTTGTTAACGGAACGATCTCCACATGTAGACATAATTCTTCAAGCGGATCATACATATCCATTTCTTGTGCATGAAGTACATCAGGCCCTGTTAAATAAAACATGCCTTCTTGCAAAAAATACGTCTGATCTTCCAGCACGACACTGCCTTTGCCAGAAGCAACAAAATGAAATTCAAATTCAGAATGTTTGTGAAATCCGATTTTGGCTCCAGGTGCAAATGAATTTAAATGAAAACGTAATACCCGAAAACCATAATTGCCCCAGCGAAATTTCAAATCTAGCTTTTCTAGCAAAAATGGCTTTTCACGCATCGGTTGTAACGGGACGAATCGTTCATTTTTGATCATGATCTTCGTCCTTTCTTCGATCAGAGATAAGGTACATTGATATACGGTAATGTCTGCTTTACAAGCTTACCGGACGATCTTCCGCTGCCGATTGATTAGACGCTTGTACCAGACGAGTAAGATCTACTGCGAGTCCGATATTTTCTGTTGCTTTGGTGCCATTTTGAATATGTGCTACCCATTGTTCAAAAGCAGTCTCACGATCTGCTGGTATCGTCACTTCTTGCCATGCTGTATCGTCTCCTGCACGCAACCATAATTTTTCATCATGCGTACTGTACAATACACTGCCGAGTGTACCATGTACTTCGATCACAAATGGAGAAAATTTATTCACAAATCCAGCTTCTACAATACCGACTCCACCATTGCTGTAACGGAATGTAGTGACTGCATTATCTTCTACTTCTTTGCCTGTCACATAACCATAATTAGCAGATACACTTTCAGGCATACCCATAAATAGACGCGCTAGATAGACAGGATGACAACCTAGATCGATCAGTGCGCCACCACCACATTCTTGTTTGCCAAAAAAGTGATCCGGTAACCAGCCTTGTGTAGCTCCATCATGAGATAGACGGGTACGCACCAGTGTTAATTCGCCCAATACTTTATCTGCTAACAATTGCTGAATCGCCAGCGTATAGCCTGCATTTAAGCGTGGTAAAGATACGGTTAATGTTACATTATGTTTGTTCACTGCTTCAATAATTTGCTCCACTTCATCATTGGTTGGAGCGATAACTTTTTCGGTGAAAATATGTTTGCCTGCTTCTGATGCATGAATCATTACATCACGATGCATAACAGTAGGAGTTGTGATCACTACACCATCAATATCAGGATTGGCAAACAGTTCATGCAAGTCTTCATAAAACGGAACACCGAGTTCTTCTGCTTTTTTCTGACCCCGCTCTGGAATCTCATCCCATACTGCAACTACTTCGGTATCTGGATGATTTAACGTATCGTTAGTGTAGTCCTGTGCGTGTACATGCCAATAACTTAATATTGCTACTTTGATCATGATTTTCACTCCCACTGTATAATGATTGTACTTTAAAATAGTGACACTCTACCGACAAAATATCATATTTTAGACAACATTTGAAATGAATTAAAATGACATCCCAACTATAAAAAAGCGACACATTATAAATTGGAAAAGATTGCAAAAGAAAAAGTGACTCCTGAGGTGGAATCACTTTTTATACCATTAGATTCAATTCTGATAGCTGAAGATTAGAAATAGACCGTTTGCCCTGTCTCCGCAGATGTATAAATCGCTTCTAAAATCTCGGATACCACCAAAGCTTGTTCTGGCGTTACAACTGGCTCTGTATCATTAATAATCGCTTCCATCCACAGACGCATCTCCATAAATTCAGGCTTTTCATCATGATCTGAACTATAAAAGGCTACACCACTACCGCCTAGTTGCAGTTCTTTCACATATAAATTGCCTAAATCTTCACCATTGATATGCAATCCATCATTCATATCTGCACCTGCTTTGGTTCCGCACAGTGTACATTTAGCTTCATCCGGATGACGTACATTCAGCGCCCAACTAGCATCAATCGATATTGTTGCACCGTTTTTCATCGTAATAAATCCGAATGCTGAATCTTCCACTTTGAATTTTTCAGGGTCCCACGGGCCCCATGCATTCGCAGCGTTAGGTGTCTGAGAAAGCTTATGATAGACCGATCCAGTCACCGAATGAACTTCGTAATTGTTAAGCATCCAGAGGGTAAGATCCAGCGCATGAGTTCCGATATCGATCAATGGCCCTCCGCCTTGTTTGTCTCCATCCAAGAATACGCCCCATGTCGGTACAGCGCGGCGGCGAACCGCATGAGCTTTGGCATGATAGACTTCTCCCAGATCGCCACGCTCACATAATTGCTTGAGCATTAGGCTATCTGGACGATAGCGATTATTATAACCTACTGTTAACTTTTTACCGGTTGCTTTGGAGACTTCTAACATTTTGCGAGCATCTGCGGCTTTTTTCGCCATCGGCTTTTCGCTCATTACATGTTTGCCTGCTTCCATCGCAGCGATCGCAATTTCAGCATGAGCATCATTGGGTGTACAGACATGAATAACTTGAATATCGTCACGCTTCAACACTTCACGATAATCTTCATAGACTTGCGCATCTGCTGTACCATATTGTTCAGCAAGTGCTTGTGCTTTTTCAGGAATAATATCGCAAAATGCTACCACATTGACATAATCGAGATTCGCTAGTGATGGTAAATGTTTTCCTTGTGCGATTCCACCACATCCGATAATACCTACATTGATGATCTGTTCCATGTGCTTTACCCTCCGTATACGCTAGTCATTTACTGTAACTTGAAGTCATTTTAACATGTCAGTATTCAAATCATACAACAAGATTGCGACAGCATTACTTCAAAAAAGCGACATATTTGCAGATGCTATTTATGGCAGTGTATATGATGCTAGCTGGTCAAAAGTGACATTACTTCGACTCATACGAAGCAGGCTTCATTTTGAGCTTACGGTAGTCACCGGGCGTCACACCAATAATGCGTTTGAACACACGTCCAAATGTAATCGAGTTGGCATATCCGACTTGAATCGCTATATTCTGAATCGTATCCTCTGTTGAAGATAGTAATTCTTCTGCACGACGAAGGCGAAGTTGTACTAGAAAATCTATAAATTTGATATCCAATTCCGCTTTGAATAAATGGCTCACATGCTTGGGCGTAACATTAAATCGTTCACTCAAATGATTTAGCGATAAATCTGGATTAGCAAAATGATCTTCGATATACGATTTCATTTCACCGATCAATGCATGATAATTGGTCGATTCTCCTGCTTCTACATAATGAGCATAGACCTGATCCAAATATTGATGCAATGCATGGTATACTTCTTCGATCGTTTCCGCTTCTGCAATCGATTCAATCGTCCAATTGGCGGTATCTCCGGTTAACAAAAGATCCAGTGGTTCAGACATTCCTTCCAATTCACGACTTAACATTTGTAAAAGCGATAACACAAGTGAGCGAATACTTTCATCACGCAATGGCTCATTTTCTGCACGATCCAACATCTGCTTCAGATGATCTCGCCATACCTCTTGAGTCAGACGAAATGCTTTGACCAGATCAGCGATATTTTGCAAATAACGATAACTTTCCTGCTCACGACCTTGAGGAAGATCGCTGTACATCACTATGCCATCTCGTCCCAGTGTCAGACTATAGCCTAACGATTGCAGAGCTGATTCATAGGATTGATGCACTTCTGAGATATCATGAACAGTCACGCCTGTACCCAGTGTAATCGTCAAATGTAAATTATGTTCAACCCATTCCCGACTATTAGCAGCTAAAGCAAATAAACGCCGATTCCATTGCCGTTCTTCTTCATCTATGCCATAAATAATAATACCGGCACGACGTACACTGATCCACTCCGACCATCCTTGCAATCCTTCTTGCTGTACCAGTTCTTGAAAAACATTGGTCAGTGCCAATTTGAGCGTATTATGTTCTTGCACATTTCCTTTTTCACGAAAAGCGTCATAGTCTTTGATCTCTGCTACAATCACTGCATAATAAGGCACTTCTGTATACGAATCGGTATGAATCGAAGCAGGAACATACTCGTTGAAAATATGTACATTATGCAGTTCCTGTTGCATACTTTCAGGATATTCGCCTTCGATCCAATTCATAAATAAGCGCCGACGACGAATAAGAAGATTCTCATGATGTTGTTGTTCGTAATCAATCGTCTGTTCAATCAGACTTTCCAGAGCATGATCGATCAACGATAACTCATCTTTACGTGTCGATTCACCGCCCAATTGAAGCGATTCGATTCGTTCCATCATCACTTGAATGGGCTTATAATTTTTGCGTGTAATATAGATAATATAGACAATCGATACCCCTACGACAAATATCCCAATCAATATCCAGATATACGAGATAACCGATACCCATGCAAATAATTGCCCGGCACGAATCCCACTTTCAAATGTCCATCCTAATCGATCTGAATGCAGAGTTGTGAGCGTTTTGCCATGTTCTGCCTCGCTGAGAGCGGTAGCAGGATAAATCGGTAACCCTGAAGCATCATGTACTTCAAGAAAAGACACTTGTGGATTGAACATCGATGCGATTGTCTGTTGCATCGCATATACACTAATATTGATCACCACTAACCCTTGATCGCCAAAAGGTAACGGCACACGTTTATACATCGTAATCACTTGTTGCTTGGGATCATTACTCATTTCGGCAAATAAGCGTACACTTGACCAACCCCGTTGTGCCGGTGCTTGTAACGCTTTCTGCACAAAATCACGATCAGCAAAAGCGCTTAATTCTTTAATCCCATGTAACGTTAAAATCCGCCGATCGGCATCCCGGTACATATAGATAGATGCAATCAGTTCATTATTATTTTCGAGCATCCGCAAGCGATCAATCGTCTGATACGTGACTGCTGTACGATCAGCCTGATCGTTATTCAGAAATAAACGATATACATTGGAGGTCTCCAGATCGCTTAATATATCCAGTTCCACTTCACTCACTGACCGTTCTAACGTATCTTTCATATATCCGGTAGAGATTCGATCCGCTTTGGCTGTTTCTTGACGTGAAATTTCATTAATGACTAGAAATGATAAAAAGATCAATATCGAGACGGTTAATAAAAAAATCGGAAAATACGATAGCAACAGACGGCGATACCAGTTTTTAAATAGCAAATGGTCCTCCCCCTTGAATGCTACTGACACAGACAATCTGTTGTGACAACATATCATAGAACATATATTTATTATTAGTTTACGCTTTTAGACGTTATTTGTTGAGGGTTATTTTAAAAATAAAATAATCATTGATTAAGATTGAGGAACAGAAGAGGAATAACGGCTCTGCACCGCTACATATAACAATAACAAAGAACCCAGTAAGGCACTAATGACGCAAGAAAGATTCATCGCTTGCGATCCGCCAAGCTCAAGTAAATATCCATTGAGCAAATTACCAATAATACCTGCTATCCCGACAAACACCATATTAAAAATACTTTGTCCGGTCGCTTGCATATGTTTGGATGTAATGCGTGATACATATTCTACTGCTGCAATATAAAAGAATCCGAACGATAAACCATGTAACAATTGTACAGCTAGCATAACCGATGGAACAGGAAATAACCACTGGATACCCCAGCGCAAAATATAAGCAAAAGCCGCTAACAGCAACATTTTCTCATGCCCGATCCGGCGAATCACTCTGGCGGCTATCAGCATAGATGGAATATTCGCTGCTGAAGCGATCAACAATCCTACTCCTGCCAGTTGAAGTGTACCTCCTGCATCTTGAAAAGACAGCACAAAATAAGAATTAAATGCTGTTAATGTCTGGTTCACCAGCAAGCTACCACCGAGGAAAAATAAAAATAAACGATTGGTTAATAATGTTTTGATTCCTGCACTAAGCGATTGATTGAGAATCCGGCTTTCATCTGAACGTCGTGGTAACGTGAATGCTAATATTGCCGCTAACACATTGAACAACATAAACGGAATCCAGATCAGTGATACATCATATTGACTGACATACAATCCGCCTAGATAACCTCCAACTGCTGTACCTGCACTACCAAGAAAACGGATCGCCCCATAGGTAGTATTGGCTTTTTGCGCGGCAACCAGTGCATACGAATCTGCCATAGGCGCCTGGGTCGCTGTAAATACAGTAGAGATCGTATAGACCATAATCAGAATGAGAAAGTACGGGCTTTGATACAAAATCGATAACAATCCTGGAATCGCTACACTTAACAGCAAAACCAATCTCATTTGTTGAAAACGGTCAACGATTAATCCCCATACTGGCTGTACCAGAATCGAGATAAACGTACCAATTGATAGCAACAAGCCGACCTGTCCACTTCCCAGCCCTCCACCTACAAGCATCGAAGATAAATAAGGATTAAATATACCTCCAGCTAGTCCTGCCAGCAAATAAAAGCTACGAATCCGTAGTAGTACATCTTTGGGTGATTGTTCCTCTGTCCATTGATCTGCTAGCCGCTTCGAGGAGTCCCGTATTCCTTTTAATTTAGCACTCCATATCGAGATCATCATGATCGGCTCCTTTTTGACCTAACGGCTATGTTTGTAGATTGCTAATGGATGATGTATTACACCATAGATAGCTCCAAGTGCACCCGCTGTATTGCCTAATACCGCAGGCACCAGTTGAGTCTGAATCGGGGTAAAATGACCAATCCGTTGATGTAATTGCTCAATATAATAAGAAGAATCCGCTACACCGCCACCAATAACGACACATTCTGGATTCAGTAACGAAATCATATTAGCTATTCCTGCTGCCATATAATCGATCGGTACAGTCATAATCTGCTGTGCATCGGGATGCCCTGCTTGAGCCAATCGCAATACATCTACAGCATTCACCTGCTCGATCTGACCGCCTGCATGTTCTACAATCGGATGAGTATGATCTGCTCCATGCTCGGTTAACCATTGTCTTGCGTATACACCAATGCCTGTACCTGACGCATGTGATTCGAATCGTCCGAACTCCTGACTATTCGCTGTGGCTGACGATACCTGTTCTGGCTGATGATCGACCACCAAATAAGAAACTTCACCCGCGGTATAATCTGCTCCACGAAACAATTGATGATGCAAAATAACAGCTCCACCGATTCCTGTGCCTACTGTGAGCATAATCAGATGCTTTTTCCCGATGCCTGCACCTTGCCAGTGTTCTCCAAGAGCCGCTACATTCACATCATTATCCAGATAAAGAGCACCCTCATAAAAAGGTTGAATCTGTTCTAGTAATGACACTCCATCTAACGGCAATGCAGGAATATGAGTGATAACACCTGTCTCAATATTGACTGCTCCCGGAAGTCCCATTCCTATCCCTTCAACATCTATTATCGTGCGATCGATCGTAGCCAGTAGCTGATCCACCTGTTCAAATAACAAAGCAAAAAAAGTTGACGGTTGCTCTGCTTGTATCGTAGGTTGTTTTTGTTGTGCTAGTATAGCTCCATTCCGATCTGTTACGATCATTAATGTTTTGGTTCCACCGATATCAATACCGATCATCAAGCCTACAGTCATTCTTTTTCCCCCTGCTCTGCAAATAACATTTTACCGCCAACGACTAACATATCTTCTCGTATATATTGAAATGCTCGATGAATCCCTGACCATGCGGCTCCTTGAATAACCCCTTTGCCAGTTAACATCGTTGTCGTTAAGTGAGGGCATACCGGAGCATACTGCTCCATCTGCTTCTGAATAGTAGGGATAAATACATCTGCATACTCTCCAATCTCACCACCAAATACAATCATTTCAGGTGCTAACATCGATGCTAGATTGATCAGAGATAGTGATAATTGTTGACCATATTGCTCGATAATCTTGTACGCATCAGCATTGCCTTGACGCGCTTGATTCATCAACATCTCTATATTCCAATGACGAATAGTATCTGCTGTGTCCGAATCAGAATGAGAGTCACTATACTGCTGAATAAGACGACGAATCCCTGCGCCACCGATCTGTTCTTCTAAGCGCTCATTATCTCCAGCCCGGGAAAGGCATCGTCCCATTTCACCTGCTGATCCAGATAACCCACGATATAATTTACTGTCGATCATAATTCCTGCACCGACACCTTCACCCAAAGACACATAGACCATATGCTCTACTGATTGAGCGGCGCCATATTCTTTTTCAGCGATAGTTGCCAGATTCACATCATTATCAAGTAGGATTTCACAAGGAAACAAAGAAGCTAAAGAAGAAGAGGATAATACCGAACGATATTGTTCAAATTGAGGAAGTAACGTATGAATCGTTCCATTTTCAGGATGTACTACTGCTGGAATCCCTGCTGACAAAAAGCGTACACGATCCCATCCGATATTTGCGTCTGCAATCAACCGATCCATATGCTGTTTGAGATGTTCTAACATATCCTGCCCGTTATACGAAGCATCAAGAGGAAAATGCCCTGTCTGAATAATATTCCCTGCTAGATCAGTTAATCCGGTGCGAATATAATCTGCTCCGATATCAAGTGTTACAATATAAAATACAGTCGGATTAAATGAAAGCAATTGCCCTTTGCGTCCCTGCTGATGGCTATCATCTTGTCCTATTTCTGCAATTAATTGATGTTGCAATAAATTCTGCACTGCTGAAGAGACGGTAGGCTTACTCAATCCTGTACGCCGACTAATCTCTGCTCGTGATAAGCTATCGTGTTGCACAATCACTTCCAAAATCAAATATTCATTCAGATTGCGGATCATTTGCGGATTGCCGATAGATAGTAACATGACATGCTCCTTTGAACTTTTTTTGTAATTAGTAAATGTTCTTTACTAATGAGTTGACAATAGTATACGTCGGCTTGAAGATGCTGTCTAGCGTATTTGTTAAAGATATTGTACGGTAATGAATATATTTTTTATGATATCGTTTGTACTCTTACTCGCCCTATACATATTTTCAAATAAAAAAGCTATTTCACTGCATCTATACAGTAAAATAGCTTTAGCAAACTATCGAAAAGAGGTTAAATGATGATTTTACATAAAGGTGAATTTTTGTTCCGCCAGGGAGAACATGGTGGACTTTATCATATTACAAGCGGACTTTTCAAAATTGTACGTCTGCATGAAGATGGCAATCATATTTTATTTAATATTATTGTGCCCGGTGAGACGATTCCGCATCATTCGTTAATTAGCCCGATGGCGTATCACGGTACAGCGATTGCGTTAACGACCAGTGAAGTCGAACTGATTCCTGCTACAGAATGGTATGCTCAATTGGAACGTGAACCGCTTCGCTACCGTGATATTGCGATACAACTGCAAGACAAACTGCGCATGATGCAACAACGGATAGATCAATTAACCCAGATTGCTCCAGCCGACAAATTGACTCATTTACAGAGCTGGTTCCAGAATTATCTAAGCGATATTCCGATTACTGATATTTTGACTCAAGATGAGATTGGACAATTAATCGGGGTACGACGGGAAACGGTAAATCGATTGCTGCGAGCACAGATCAAACATATATAATCAAATAGATCATGACAATCACATCAAATTCTACTTATCTGTTCACACCTATTGTACTTCCATGTGAAGATCACCTGTTTTGGCCCAGCCAATTTTTTTGAGTACATAATACAGCACCAACGTAATGATTGCTGGTAATAACACGCCGATCATGAGATAGATGATAAAGGCGCTTGCTCCTTGTGTTGCCAAAATATTTAACGGTGCAATCATCGAGTTCAAGCCTAATCCTGCTAATTCATACGAAGCTTGAAAATGGAATACCAGTGTTGCAATCGGAGCGCAAATGATAGCTGCGATAAACGTAGGTAACACCAACCGCGGATTTTTGACCAAATTCGGAAATTGTACTTTTGGCGTAACTAAAATCTGGGCTATAATTCCGCCTGCATCATTTTGGCGAGCAGACATTAATGTAAATCCAACAAACTGTACTGTACAACCAATCAATGCCGCTGCACTAGAGACTGGATCTAATTTCAAAGCAATCGCAATCGCTGCTGAGGATGCAGGAGACATTAACAATATACTCCATACTAATGAGATCGCCATCGAAGCCAAAATAGGAGAGCCCTGTACAGATTGAGTAATACCTGCGCTGATCGTAATCAACAATGGAGTCACTACTGCTGCCAGCCCTGCTCCGACCAAACCGCCGACAAATACAGCTCCTAACGGAATCGCCATCATATCAAGCTTGGTACGTCCGGTGATTCGCTTCCCTACATATGTAGCTACAATCGCTGCCAGTACAGCACTGATCGGTTGCCCGGGAACCAATGTCATGCCGCCTTCTACATTGAGATGAAGTGCTGCTCCACCGATCGTACTTGCGATCATCGCACTAAAAAGAACCAGTGTATTGCCACCCAATTGAAAAGCAATCCCTGCGCCTAATGCGGGAGCAAGCAATATTTTTGCAACCGATCCGATAGCGATCAGTGTGTCCCATCCAAGAAATTTACCAAATGTCTCGAAAAGTAATCCGATCCCCAGTGTAACGAGAACCGCATTTGCCATTCCTGCTGAAGCTTTGTACATCCGACTAACGACATATTCTTTCATTTGCTACATACTCCTCTGTGCTCCATGCGTGTAATGGTCAAACTGATTATTAGTTATCCTAACACTATCATTTTGATACTGTAAATCATATATTTTCAGAAATACCTATTTTCGATGAAAATGTTCATGATGTTGCAATTCATTTCAGCAGTGAATATCACAAAAAAAGCCATCCCCAAGGAAAGATAGCTTTTCAAAATTCAGATATACGTTTATTAGACAGTGATATCTAGCAATCCACCTACACCCATATCGGCTGTACTGCGTTTTGCTTTTTCTTCTTCTTGTGTTTTGCGAACAGCTTCTTGTACATCTTTGAGCGATTGAATCGCTGCTTTGGCTGTTGAACCGGTACTGCTTGTAGAATCAGTTGAATCAGTAGACGCTGTACCCGTATCTGACGAATCGCTACCACTTGACTTGGCACTCGCTTGAGCGATTTGGCGCTCGATTTGTTGAATCTGTTGTTGCACTTGTTTGATTTGTTGTTCGCTGTCTTTTTTATCTGTACTGCTTTGTAATTTGGTTAATTGTGCTTGTAGCGCTGTTTTTTGCTTTTCAAGTGCGCTCGTGTCTGTTGTCGTTACAGTAGAAGCTGCCTGGTAAGCACTTGATGTTACTGAAGAAATATTCATAGGTATTACCCCTTTGTCCGATAGATTACCCCTTTCTTGTTCATTATTCCCTGCATGTATTATCGGCAGTTTATGTCACTTTGTGTATAGTGATATTGTATATTTATACATATATTTAAGGAGGTTATAAAGATATGACTGATCATTCTGTCCAAACGTATTATTTTGAAGCGAATCATGGAATTCCCAATCATCCGACATTGCCTGTACTACTGTATCCACAAGCACTGCATGCTAAGCCGACAGATACTGAATCTATTTTCAATCAGAATCATTGGCTAAATAGCTGGACAAACGGTGTATTTAATTACCATCATTATCATAGCAATGCACATGAGGTATTAGGCGTGATCAGCGGACAAGTTACTGTTCAGCTAGGCGGAGAAGAAGGTCAATTATTCACCATGTATGCAGGTGATGTCGTTGTTCTACCTGCGGGTACAGGGCATAAGCGTATATCTGCTAGTCCTGACTTTCGCATTGTTGGCGCTTATCCTGACGGAATGTCTTACAATACTCACACAGCGACAGAAACAGAAAAAGAACATGCGACAGCTTTAGCTGAAATCTCGCATGTTCCTCTTCCGAAAATGGACCCTATATATGGATCACAAGGACCACTTTTACAATACTGGCATTCTGTCTAATTAGATTTTGAAGCGTTGAATCAATTGGTTCAGACGATCTGCACTATCATTTGTTTTCTTCGCTTCTTCTGCAATTTCATTCGCTTTGTGAACTACAACTGTTGTTTTGTCTGCAATCTCTTCTGTGCCTTCAGCAGACTCATTGTTAGAGATCGAAATTTCATTGATCGCTTGAGCTAGATTCTGTACAGAAGCACTTAATTGTTCACTGGTTGCGCTAAATTCAGACACCATACGGTCAATATACGTCGCATCATTCATATACGATTCGCTAGTTTTGTTCATCATTGCATAATCTTCTGAAATATTGCCTGCTAGTAGACCGATTAGACGTTGTGTAAAGTGCTGTAAATTGCCTACAGAATCGGTTACGTTGTTCGTAATCACTTGAATCTGACCTACAGTGTCTTTAGAAGCATCCGCTAATTTGCGGATTTCTTCTGCCACTACAGCGAATCCTCGACCGGCTTCACCCGCTCTTGCAGCTTCAATCGAAGCATTAAGTGCTAGTAAATTGGTTTGTTTAGTAATCTGTAGGATCGAATCGCTTAACTCTTTGATAGTATCTACAGATTTGGATTGTTCTAGAGCTTCATTTAATCCTATTTTCACTTCTTCATAGACTACGCCAGTTTCAGCAACCGATTTTTCCAAAGCTACTTTGAAATCAGTCGCACGTTTACTAATAATATTTGCTTCTTCTGCACCTTCTTGCGCACCTTTAGCAATAGACTCAATTGCTTTTTCAAATTCTTCGGTTGACGCATTGATTTGTTGTGCAGAAGCGGCTGTTTCTTCCATACCAGCAGACATATTTTGAGTTGTTGCTGAGACATCATGCAACTCTTTGTCCATATCCATAAACATCGTATGCGCTGTATTACTTGCTTCTTTTAGCTTTTTCGATTCTTCGCTAACCGATTGAACCACTTGCTTGGTAAACTGGTGCATCCGGTTCATTGAACGAATCAGAACTCCTGTTTCACCTACACTATTTTCATATTGCATAGGCAATGTTTGCGAGTAGTCTCCTTGAGACATCATTTCTAATTGTTCGGAAGCTAGACGAATCGGTTTGACAATACTGCGTACGACCAGGAACAGAACTACCAAAGCAATCAGCAACGCAATAATCGTAATCACGATAATCGTTGTTAAAATGCTATATAGATCACTCATATAACTGCTAACCGGTAAGAACGTTACTACATTCATTTTAAGAACATCATCTTTTACAAATGAAGCTAGATAATGTACTCCATCGATCGTTACATACCCTGTACCATTTTCAGCAGTCGTAATATTTTGCAGACCATCTTCATTATTCAATTTCGTAAAGTCTGTTTTGAGCACTTGATTCGCATCTTGTGAGGCGATAACTACCCCTTTATCATTGGTCACGATAGTACTGATCGTTTGTTCTTTTTCTTTTTCAGTAATGCCGTCTAGCAATATATTGATATTCAGTGGAAGAGCAAATACGTTTAACACTTTATTGGTAGTCGGGTTTTTGACAGGTTCGACAACTACGATAACCGGGTTACCGGTAACTGGTGAAATCTGAGTATCCGATACCATTGGATTGCCACTTTCTAGCACTTTTTTGTACCACGGTGAAGTCGAGATCAAGTCGGTACCTTGAGATTTTCCAGCAAGACCATCCAAGAATACTTTGTCTTGATACGAGAAAAATATATTCTCATACAATCCATTTGAATTTTGCAATTTTTCATTAAGGTTGCTTTGAATACGATTGAAGTTAGTTGTATTCACTACGCCTGTTGCGGTAAGATTTTGAAAAAAGTCGACATTGTAAATTTCTTTAGCGATTGAGCTAGCTAATGTCTGTTGAGCTGCTACAGCCATTTGAAGTTCAGTAACTTTCTCATTAGCTACACGTGTTAATGAATTGGTGTTCATCGACTCATACGAACGAGTGGTCATAATTCCTACAGTAACAATAGAAACCAGCATAGACAATATAATACATACAGCAGCAATAGATAATATCCGCGAGAACAGACTCCCGGTTATATTTCGAAATAATTTCATAGTAATGATTAACTCCTCTTAATATAAATTCTGATTGATACTCTATGTGACTAACGACAGGTGATTAAATCACTAATTAAAAGACTAATTTAGCCTTTTATAGAATAATAGACTAATAATAATACTTTTTTCGACATTTAATAATCTATTAGGATTAGTTCTTAATAACTATATATATTTTAATATATACTTTTTTTCGACATTTGAATCACTATTGTTTATATTTTTTTCTAATTTAATTCATAAAATTAAATTTTGCGTGACTTAATTTTTATGTAACTTCTTTTATAAAGGGCTTACATAATATAGAAAATACAACAAACCGTTGTTACAACAACGTTTTGTCCACATGTAGATATTGTGTCGTTCTCGTAGCAATTGCTATAAAATTTAGAAACCTTATCGTGTATCTTTCGTAAAAAGGAGAGATGAAGAGGAAAAACAACGATTTTTAATGCAGATATGTTAAACGTTTATCATGCCATATGACCTACTTCATCTTTATTCACGTGACAGCAATACAAATAATAACCAAAAAAGCACATAAGGGAGCTAACAATTATGGGTATTCTGAAAAGTATTATCAAGCAAATCATTTCATCTAAAAAAAATCGTCGTCGTTCGTATAGCAGTAGTGATCGTTATCGTCGTGGAGGATTCCACAATCAACATGGACGTGGTCATTATCGGGGGAAGCGTTCCTCTAGTTCGTACAGCAGTAGCTAATACCGCTATCATGTTCTTATGTATATTCAGTTATCTTCACATCACAAATATCCCGCTCAGTCTATCGTAGATACATCCGATATTAGACTGGCGGGATATTTGGGTATATGCTGTTGTTAGTAGGTAAAGATTCCAAATCTGTAATAATCCGATCGATATCTTGCACAATCTCATCAATATGCTGATACGGTTGCTCTGGCGCTACCAAAAGCATTTTACGAATCATCTGATGTGTACGTGGATGAAGTTGTAATTCCTCTTCCCAGCTACGTTCTTGACGATCTATTAGTGAAGAATGTGAATTCCCCTCTTCTTCGTAGCTATAGAGAAGAAATAATAACAAATGCCCTAATCCGTAAAAATCACTCGTTACATCTAGTGCGCGTCTAATCCGCTTTTCTTCCTGATCGCCACTCACCAGTTCATCGAGCAGAGCGACATCTGCTGTTCCTTCTCCTTGTTGCCACATCAATCCTAGATCGATCAAATAGACTTTATGTTGATGATAGATCACATTGGATAGACTAATGTCTCGATGTACCCATCCTTGTTGATGAATCACTGTTACAACCTCTACTAATTGCTTGATCCATTGTAACGATTGAAGCTCTGTAAAGGTAAGCCCCTCTTCAAAAATCCACTCACCTAAATTATGACCCTCAATATATTCCATCACCAGACAATGATAATGATGATACTGAAATGTATCTAGCAATGACGGAATACTAGGATGATCTATTGCACTCATCGCTCTGCATTCACGTTCATAGATCAATTGTGCTCGCACATGACCTCCACGCAAAGGATACACTCTTTTCAAAACACAGGTCTGCGCGGTCTGGATATCTTCACATAGATAAGTGACACCATAGCTACCTTTGCCCAAACGACGGCAAATCTTATAGCGCTCATGAATCAACTGCCCTTCGGCAAAGTGTCGTTCTTGAATCCAGCGCATCATATGCCCTTGTATGCGTTGTAATGCCTTCAATACATTATCCAGCCTTTCGATTCACATCATTATCGTTACTTGGGATCATCTAATGATGTGATTTGAGATACATCTTGTTTTTTGGTACGTTCGCGGAATTTTTTATATAATCTGCCTACCGTTTCGGGAGTCACTTCGATATTGCGTTCATATGCGTATTTGACAGAATACCCGAGTGCCAGTGTAATTGCACCTGCTACCCCTGCTCCGGCTACAGAACCTGCTCCAGGGAAGATTTTGAGCACTTGAGCAAATAAGCTTTTGCCTAGATTACCCACAATAGCGGTGATCACAATTTCTTTAGCCGTTTCCCGACTAATCGGCTTGTTGTATAGTGCAGCTAATCGAGTTAACAGACCTATCTGAATAGCAGTGATCGGAATAATATCAGCACCCGGAATCGGTGCCGCTCCTACCGCCCCCGCCGAAGTAGCCGCGCCAATAATCCATTTGTTGGCGGTTGACGACTTTTCTTTGATCGTACGGGCGAATAAAATGTCTTTACTTTTTTTTTTCAACAAATCCAATATACTATCACGTAGTGTATCGATATTTTGTCCGGTACGTGAAGACACAGGAATCACTTGATATTTATGACCGGTTTCTTGTTGAATACGACGAACCAGACGATCAATCTCATCTGCCGCATCAATTTTGTTCAGTACAATAATAATGTTGCTATTGATTTTTTCTAACGCTTGTAACGAATTTTTTTCAGCTTCCGAGTAGACCGTTCCTGCGGCATTGAGGAAAAAAAGAACTACATCTGTTTTGCGATAGTATTCACGGGTAACCGCAGAATTGCTTAGATTCACATCATTCAATCCCGGTGTATCGATAAAAATAATTTTTTCCCGATAAGCATAAGGCTTAATTTCTGTAGTCTCTCCAGGTTCTGCCCCTACACCTGCGACCTCTTCGCCTACAATGCGATTAATAGTAGAAGATTTCCCTGCATTTACATCCCCGATCAAAGCGATCAATACTTCATCTTTCATCTGGCGGTTGATCTCATCCATTTCTTTGTCGAACGCTTCATCTGCTGTTTTGCGAATCGTTGCTTTGAGCTGTTCATTCGTACTCATCGTGTGCCTCCTGTATATAGATCAAGATATTGATTAAGATTCAAAGCCTTCTAATACCAATTTGCCGATCATATCTCCTGCTTCTAGCAAACGATGAGCTTCTTGCAATTGAGCCGCATTAATCGGACGCAGACGCTTCGTCTCTGTTGTTCGAAGCTTACCTTCATCAATCTGAGCCGCAATCCGGTTCAAAATCACACCTTGCTCGTTCATATCGTCTGTCTCATACATCGAACGGGTGAACATAAATTCCCACACAAAGGTAGCACTTTTATTTTTGAGTGCTTCCAGATCAATCGGTTCCTCTGTTTCTACAATCGAACAGATTTTGCCTTGAGGAGCAATCGCATCCGCCATATGTTGCCAGTGTTGATCGGTATGATTTAAGCATAAAATATAATTTACATCAGAGATACCTATCTTTTGCAATTGAGGAACAAATTCATCATGATGATTGATCACATGATCAGCTCCATGTGCTCTAGCCCAATCGGTTGTCTCTGAACGAGACGCTGTACCGATCACTGTTAGGCCTGCTTGCTGAGCAATCTGTGTAGCGATAGAACCAACGCCACCTGCGGCATTGATAATCAGAATCGTCTGACCCGAGTTCGCTGACGCATCCTCAGAGATACCCAGACGTTCATGAATAGCTTCCCATGCTGTCAATGATGTTAACGGCAGTGCGGCAGCCGCAGCGAAATCAAGTGACTTCGGCTTATGACCTACAATACGTTCATCAACCAGATGGTATTCACTGTTACCTCCTGCTCTTGTCACACTTCCTGCATAAAAGACTTCGTCCCCGATCTGAAAATCGGTCACGTGCTCTCCTACTTCAACAACAGTTCCAGCTACATCCCAGCCTAGAATACGAGGATTCTCCTCGACTTGATCTTTGGGTGCTCGAATCTTTGTATCTACAGGGTTCACCGAAATCGCTTGAACTTGCACAAGCAAATCACGTCCGCTAGCAGATGGTTTGGGTATTTCTACATCCAATAGACTATCCGGTTGATCAATTGGCAAATAACGGGTTACTCCTACAGCTTTCATCATACTCATTGTTTTCATCCTTTCGGTATCTATGTATGTCGTTATTGTATATTTACCCGTTATTCATTTATCTCACACTAACCGCTTTTCTCTTTTGTTTATCCCTTATTCTACTTCTACGCTTCGATCCTCTTATTGGATACAAATACATGGTACATTGTGCAAATCAATGTATTTGTTTTTATCCTAACCGATGATGAAGGAGCTGACTATTTACGTATGAAACTTTCAGTGTTTACTGTATGTACGCCTGATCTTACACCAGAACAATTGATAACAGCAGCTACACAGGCAGGTATAGACGGGATTGAGTGGCGCTTTGCTGCTATTCCGCAAGATGCGCAAGCAGAAGCTCCTTCTTTTTGGCGACATAATCGTTGTTCGATTGATCCAGAACATACTGAACCTAGTGTTTCTATTATCAAGCAATCTGTACAACAACATCAATTAGAGTCGATTGCTCTTGTTCCTTATCTGAAATGTGGGGATCTGGACAGTACCCATCATGCGTTTGCCACTGCCAGCCAATTAGGGGCTTCGATGATGCGTGTCGGTGTACCCATGTATGATCGTAGCCGTCATTATCGCGATCTGGATGCAGAAGCTACCCGTTACCTTTCCAGTGTACAAGAATTATCTCAACAATACGGGATTCAAGCTCTAATAGAGACCCATCATCAGACAATTGCTGCTAGTGCTTCTGCGGCGTTACGTCTGGTCGAACATCTGGATCCACAGCATGTAGGTGTCTTATACGATCCCGGCAATATGGTACATGAAGGATATGAAAATTACCGGATGGGGCTTCAATTGCTAGGGCCTTATCTCGCTCATGTTCATGTCAAAAATGCAGCATGGATTCAGCAAGATCAGCAATGGCATTGTCAGTGGGCACCTATACTTGAAGGGATTGTGCCCTGGCAACAGATCATTAGCGATTTGCAAAGTGTAGGCTATGACGGTTATCTGGGTGTTGAAGATTTTAGCGGGCAAATGGATTCGTTTGAGATGTTATCGTATTTTGCCAGATCATTTCGTGAACTTGCCGGACAGTCTATCAAGGAGGGTCAACGATGAAAGATACATCTTCTACTATACGTGTAGGTATTATTGGTGTCGGGAATATGGGGAGTGCTCATGCTCGTACATTATTATCAGGGACGATTATCGGGGCAGAACTGGTCGCTGTCTGTGATATTCGCGAAATGATGCGTGATTGGGTGAGTGAACAGCTATCACCAACTATTGCATTTTGGAGCAATGCCGAAGACATGCTCTCTTCTGGAACAGTAGATGCAGTGATTCTGGCGACTCCACATTATGATCATGCCAGACAAGCCGCGCTCGCATTTGCCAAAGGTATTCATGTTCTTGTAGAAAAACCTGCTGGCGTATACACCAGACAAGTACGGGAAATGAACGAAGCGGCGGCAGCAAGTGGCAGTGTATTTTCGATTATGTACAATCAACGCACCAATCCACTTTATATCAAATTAAAAGACTTGATTTCTTCAGGTGAATTAGGGGAGATCAGACGTCTGAATTGGATTATTACGAACTGGTATCGCTCGCAAAGTTATTATGATTCCGGTGGTTGGCGGGCAACATGGAGTGGTGAAGGCGGCGGTGTATTGATCAACCAATGTCCGCACCAGCTTGATTTGTTGCAATGGACAACAGGGATGATGCCAACCCGAATACGTGCTTTTTGCCAGTTCGGTAAATATCGCAATATAGAAGTAGAAGATGATGTGACTGCCTATGCAGAGTATGAGAATGGCGCAACAGCCGTTTTTATTACAACTACAGGCGAATATCCGGGTAGTAATCGATTTGAAATTACAGGTGATCAAGGCAAAATCGTGATCGAAAACGATACGCTAACTTTCTGGCGTTTGCGTGAATCCGAAACGGCATTTAATCGAAATTATACAGGCAAGTTCGGACATCCTGAATGTTGGAAATGCGAGATTCCGATTGAAGGGATCGAGACTGGACATCCTGGCATTATACGTAATTGGATTGAAAGTATTCAGCATGGTACTCCATTGATTGCTCCCGGCGAAGAAGGGATTCGTGGTCTAAGTCTATCCAATGCGATGTATTTGTCGACATGGATCGATGATTGGGTAGAACTACCTGTGAGTGAAGAGCAATTTGAGCATGAATTGGAGCAACGCAAACAACAATCTTCTATTGCCAAGCCTCATTCTTCGGCAGATGAATTGCCTGCTGATCTAAGTGCTACTTATAAATAATAGAAACCAAACCAAGCTATGTTAAGGAGATTACACTATGAGTCATTCGCAAAAAGACGGTATGTTCTATGCACCAACCAGTGAATATCAATCCCAACCGGTCTGCGCACACGATCAATGTCAAATTGCTGTGGCCGCACTGGATCACGGGCATATCTACGGAATGTGCGAAGGACTGATACAAGCCGGTGCTACGCTAAAATGGGTATACGATCCTGATCCGCTCAAAGTACAGCAATTTTGCAAGCAATTTCCTCAAGTGAGCGTTGCGCCAACCTTAGAACATATTTTACAAGATGAAAAGATTCTTCTGGTCGCTGCCGCTGCTATTCCAGCAGATCGGGGACCGCTTGGCATACAGGTGATGCAAGCTGGCAAAGATTATTTTACTGACAAAGCGCCTTTCACCACCTTAGAACAATTAACCCAAGCCAAAGTCGAAACCGTTCGTAGTGGACGCAAATATATGGTCTATTACAGCGAGCGCCTGCATGTAGAAAGTGCTGTCTATGCAGAACAACTTATTCAGCAAGGTGCTATCGGACAAATAGTACAAGTTATTGGTACAGGCCCACATCGCTTGCAAGCAACAAAGCGACCGGATTGGTTTTTTGAGCGTGAACGATATGGAGGTATTCTTTGCGATATTGGCAGTCATCAGATTGAGCAGTTTTTGACATTTACCGGCTCTACAGATGCGACAATTCAGCATAGTCGTGTCGCTAATTTTCATCATCCACAATATCCTGAATTAGAAGATTTCGGTGAAATTTCATTGCTAGGCAATAGTGGCGCTTCAGGGTATATGCGTGTAGATTGGTTTACCCCTGAAGGTCTTAGCACATGGGGAGATGGACGCACTACCATTCTAGGGACAGACGGTTATATTGAACTGCGTAAATATGTAGATATTGCTCGGGATAACACAGGTGATCATGTCTATCTTGTTAATCATGAAGGGGAATATCATTTTGAAGTTAAAGGTAAAGTAGGCTTTCCATTTTTCGGTCAGTTGATTCTAGATGTATTAGAGCGAACTGAGCATGCGATGACTCAAGAGCATGCGTTCAAAGCCGCTGAATTATGTCTGCTCGCACAACAACAAGCGTGGAAAAGAACAAACGCACTGCAAGGATTTAATACTGCTCCTTTGGCCAATCGTCTGTCCTAGCGCTCTCTGCCAGTGTTACAATGGAGTCAAGATCATCTGATGAATAGACCCCATTGCAGGAGGTATACTGGCAAGATGCCTAATACATTGCGCTTAGACCAGTCTGTGACTTATGGATATCGCTCGGAAATGCCTTTTCAACCACCGACTGTAGACGGATTCCATTCTCATTTACATTATGAGATTTATTATTTTCATGCTGGAGTGTGCACCTACATTATAGGAGATCGTAGCTATGATCTGCGTCCGGGTGATGTGTTATTAATGCACGGTATGACTTTGCATCGCCCTCATCCTGCACCTGATCAACCGTATATTCGCTCGATTTTGCATTTCGATCCAGCGGTGTTACACAATTATATTCAACCCGAACATATCTCGGAATTGCTGTACCCTTTTGAACATATCGGGAATTGTCGGTTGTCTCTCAATCCAGAACAACAAGCAGAATGGGAGCAATCGTTAGCTTATCTACAACAGATCGCTCCTCAGCCAAATGAAAAAGTATCTTTGCGATTTATAATGCGGATGTGTGATCTACTATCTCTGCTTGCTGAACGTTGTAAGCAAGAACATATCACTTATGAACGGATCGGAAAATCAGGATATGCGCAAGCGATTCTGGATTATATCGAAGCCCATTATATGAAAGATATCACTCTGGATGATATTGCCGATCATCTTCATTTATCCAAGCCTTATATTGCGAGTGTGTTCAAGCAATCAACAGGAACTACAGTATTCAAATATCTATACAATCGGCGGATTACACAAGCTACCTTATTATTGCAATATCAATCCGATCTATCGATCACTGAAGCTAGTCGATTGGTAGGATTCAAGCAATTGACTCATTTTAGCCGATTATTCAAACAAATGGTTGGTTGTTCGCCTGAAGTATATCGTGCCCGGTGGTTACAGGATACGATCAATGAACACTAACTCTATGACAAAAGCCTACCCCTATTATGATACATTTTAGGGATAGGCTTTTATTGTATTGTAGTCTTAATTTCAGTTAAGTTGGATCAGATCCAACCGGATCGTTGTAACAATCGGCGAATCATAGTTGTTGCTTGTGCACGTGACACATCGCTTTGTGGCTCAATAGCTCCTTGATTCCCTTCAACAATATGATATTTGACAGCCAAAGCCAGTGCAGGCACAGCCCAATTGGAGACTTGCTT
The DNA here is from genome assembly GCF_028736095.1 of Paenibacillus sp. KACC 21273. Taxonomy (NCBI): domain Bacteria; kingdom Bacillati; phylum Bacillota; class Bacilli; order Caryophanales; family Paenibacillaceae; genus Paenibacillus; species Paenibacillus sp. KACC 21273. The sequence continues at coordinate 322,889 of NZ_CP117876.1, read as the reverse complement.
GCGATCGGAAAAACCACTTAGCTGTGCATTGGCTTCATTGGTCGTAATATCTGTACTCAAGCCTGTTAATTTCATCGCATGACTCAATATTTCGCTTGCTTCTTCGCGGGTAATCTGTTGATTCGGGCGAAATGTAGTATCGTTATATCCTTCGATCAATCCATGATTACTTGCACTGCCAATCACACCAGCATACCAATCAGAATCATGCACATCGGAAAAAGTAATTTTGCTAGGTTCCGCCGACAATCCCAGTGCTCTAACAATCATCGCTGCAAATTCCGCCCGGGTTACCAGTCGATCCGGTGCAAAGACTCCTCCTTTTTCCCCTGTTACAACAAGCCTTGAAGCCATATCATTCACATCTGTACGGCTCCAATGTGTAGTCATATCGACAAAAGATGGATGATGAGCTATTAGTGCATAGATACCGTTACTCCATCCATGAATACGTGCTAGTGATTGACTGTCTGCTGATGATGAGGGTGAGATCACTGTAGGAACAGGATTGATCGTCTGATCACTATGATACACAATCGCTGTAGTGACTGTAGCATTAGCAGAAGGAGTAGAGGTTGTATGCGGTACTGACATTGTTACGTCGAGACTCTGGTCACTTCCCTGTGGATTCACGGCTACTGTCTGTCCGTTATATTCAGCATGTAATTGAATACCTACCGGAGAACCGATCATCGTCAGCCCTTGTTGGTTCACAATAGATTGCAAAGGCGCTAACTCACTACTGGATGGTGTACTGATATTGATAATTAGCGTAATTGGAGTGACCGCTGATGGCGAGTTAGTAAATGATTGAATCAATTGTTGTTGCGGTAGTATAGCGATAGGCAAAGTATACGTTACTTGCGGGCACACAATTATCAGCGAACCCTGTTGCTCATACAATGCTTGTAATAATGAACCTTCAATCGGTACTTGAATCGATGGTTGATCTTTTGGGATTGAAATCGTTAATTGATGATCATTGTTCGCTGTTAGTTGTTGAATCGCTAAAAGATTGTTGATGTGGATGGTAGGCAAAGTAGAATCTGTAGCCGGGTCAATTGTAACTAGCGGCTTGGTCTCTATACTATTCGCATCATTTGTAACCATAGGAGTCGTTGCGATATCTGCGGAATCTGGTGATCCGATAACAGGTTCTGCAAGCGACGAATCTACATTCGTTGGGGCAATAGATGTTACGGTAGGATCGACAAATATATAAGAGCCATCTCTACCCAACTGTATAACCGCTACTAAGCGAACATTAGTAGGATCTGCTTGTTCTCGAATATACAGATAACCGGGTTGCCATTGTACAGGGGTAACGATCATTTCTGCTTGAACCCATGTACCATTGATGCCGTTAGTAGAATCTATGCTATATTCCATAGCGGTGGACGTCCCTGTTAGCCACCCTGCTAGAATATTCACACCTACATCCGCTAGATCCACCGATGACCCTGCTAGTACAACAGGCGATGATAAGCTGTCTGATGAAGTGGATTGTTCGGCTGCTTGAACATCTTGTACAGCTCCCCATCCCCAAGCCACCATCATTAGCAGACTGATGCAACAGATATACAGCGAATACCGACTGATATCACGTCCACGATAATGCGCCATCGCGAACCCCCTATCCTTTTTATAATTATAAATTTGGTCATTTATTGGTGAAGTCGTTGATATAATTGTATCGTTTCTTTTTGAGGTTCAATGCCTAGATCTTCTTGTAGTAAATTCACAAAACTTCGATAGCAACTTGTCAGCAAAGCGTAATGACCAATACTAGCATAAGCAGTCATTAACAATCGGCAAATTTCTTCTGAATACGGATCTTTTTGCCATGCGCTTAATAGACGCTGAATAGCTTGTTGTTCCCGATTATGATTGATCTCATATTGAGCGGTTGTGAACAATAGATTCATATAAGCTTGCAATAAATTTTGGCGACGAATACTTGCCCAGGGGTAATCATGTTCTTCTAAATAATCGCCGCGATATAACGATAACAAGTGTTCATTTTGATGATAGCAATCTTCGGCATAATCTTTGTCCGCTTGAATGCCTGCTTCAAATCGATCTACATCATTCATAATACCTTCTTGATTCAATCGATATCCTTCTTGTGCATATTCCAGCTTGGTAGTGATACCCCATTCTTTGAGTAACTTCCGAATCTGATATACCGATGTATGCAAATGAGTGGTTGCTTTTTCTTCTGTATATTCCGGCCATAACGCATCTATAATTTTTTCTTTGGAGACCCATTCTCCTTTGTGATGCATCAGAAAAGCAAATAACTCTTGAGCTTTCATCGTACGCCATTTTAGTTTTTTGCCATCATGGTGTCCATCTTGTAAAGTAAGCCGCTTAAAGCATAATACTTTGACCATATCTTCAGCAGGCTCGGTCTCTACCACTTGAGTGGCTGGAATCGAATTGCGTATCCGTTCTAACGTTTTTTGAAAACGAACAGGCACAATCGGTTTTAATATATAATCCAGTGCATTTAATTCAAATGCTTCTAAAGCATATTCAGAATAGGCTGTAATATAAATAATTTTGATTCTATGATCAATCTGTTGAATATATTCAGCCGCTTCTAGCCCATTAATCTCAGGCATCCCAATATCGAGAAAAACAATATCAGTTTTATCTTTTTTCAAATGATCGATCCCTGCTTGAGCAAATGTATATTTTCCAACGACCTCAATATTGCCATCTTTGTTTAACAGTTTTTCCAAGTGTAACAATGCTGGTTTTTCATCATCGATCAAAATCGCTCTCATGCGCTTATTTCACCTCCCGGAATCATAAAGCTTACCGTTGTTCCTTTACCGATAGTACTTTCAATTTGTAGCCCTTCCCCGTACATCGCGAGTAGACGTTTGTGAATATTAATCACACCTACACCACTATTGGCAGACGCCGCAGACTCGCCTGCTAACAACGCTTGAATCTTTTCAGGTGCGATACCGATACCATCATCGTGAATACGTACGAATAGATCATTCTGTTGTTCTTGAATCGAGATTGTCAGTATACCGCCTGCTGCTCTATTCATCAGTCCATGTCGTACTGCATTTTCAACAAGCGGTTGTATACTAAGCGGTGGAATCATTTGCCCGATTTCGCGATCAATATCCCATACAATCTGCAAACGTTCATCAAAGCGTGCTTTTTCCAAAAATAAATACGATTGAATCAATTCGATTTCTTTGTTCAATGTCGTTAACTGATCTCGATTCTGAAAATCAAAACTTCGCCGTAAATACTGACTCAGCTCAATCAACAATTCTGAAGCTTGATCTGGATCAATCGAACACATCGCAATAATCGTATTCAGCGCATTGTATAAAAAATGAGGCTTGATCTGTGCTTGTAAAAAAGCCATTTCTGTCCGTAACACAGTCTGTACAGATGATTTGAGTGCTAATAATGTATTCACACGTGCTCTTAATTCAATCGCATGAACAGGCTTGCCTAGAAAATCATTAATCCCTGCTGCAAATCCATTCTGAATATCTTCAGGACGACTTCGTGCAGTCAACATTAATATCGGTAATTCAGATAGAGAATACCGCTGACGAACCTGCCGGCATAATTCTAGTCCAGACATTCCTGGCATCATCCAATCGGTAATCATTAGATCAATTTTCGGATGGTACCGTAATTTATCCAACGCTTGCTTCCCACTTTGAGCTTCAATCACCACATACTGTTGTAACGATAAAATGTTGTTCAACACCTGCAAGTTCATCGGATCATCATCGACAATCAAAATAACATGCGTATGCGGAGCAACAGATGATTCATCATCGTTATGTGCTACTGCATCTTTTTCACGTTGTAACATAGGTTTGTTTTTGGAGATCGATTGTTTGACTTCATGTTGAACAGTGATCGGTTTGGAGAACGTAGTAAGTTCTTTGGTGATCGGTACATCCGCTGTCGGCAATGTCACTGTAAAAGTAGATCCTTGACCGGGAACCGAGTCTACAGTGATCTGTCCATCGTTCAGCTCAACTAGCTTTTTGGTGATGCTAAGTCCTAGCCCTGTACCAGCATAACTTTGTTCTGATAGCCCTAACCCTTGCTCAAATGATTTGAAAATATCTTCATACCGATCTGCTTCGATCCCGATACCTGTATCTGTTACAGAAAAAGTAACCGCTTGTGCACCCACTTCTACAATAAAACGAATCTCTCCTTGTTCAGTAAATTTCACAGCATTGCCAAGCAAGTTATATAAAATCTGAATTAACCGATCTTCATCGGTATACAGTGGAGGTACATATTCAGGCCATTCTTGGATAAATACAATTTGTCGTCCTGCTGCGGTATAACTAACAATTTCCAGTACGGATTCAGCAACAGTACGTAGATCAACCGCTTTGCGATCTAACAACAGATCACCATTTTTCAATTTGGAATAATCCAGAATATCGTTGATTAATGCTGCTAACTTACGCCCTGTTGAAGATACTAAGATCAGTTGCTCCGCTTGCTGGTCTGCTACAGGCCCGGCCGCCCCTTCTATCAGTGATTCCGTCATATTAATCATGCCATGCAAAGGGGTACGAAGCGCATGTGATGTATTGGCTATAAATTCATCTTTTAATTCATCTAACGTCAGCAATTGCTGAGATAGGTTCTCGATTTGTTGAAAAGAAAGAGCAAATTGTCGACCGATCAACAGACACTGCGTAATGACAAAAAATAATACTTCTAAAGGAATAATTACTGTATTGTCGATAATCCCTCGCAGACTGATTAAACTAATAATCGCAACGACCGCTAGACTATGCACACTTAACAGCATCGCCTGACTATTCGGTTGCTTGCGAATAACGGCTCTTACTACGATATAGAGGATATATGCCACTGTAAGCAAGTTACAGAAAAACCATCCTTTATCCACCTGAGTGAAAAAAGTTGTCGGTGTTGCTAACGCCATAATCAGCAAGATGATAGACATGATTCGATACATACGTAACACCCAGCGATGAGCTACATTCGGTAACGATTTGCTTACATAAAACAGCAAACAATAATAGAAGGTTACCGAACAGATGAGTTGAACACGCAATACAATATCGTAGGAAAGATCAGGTAATATCATACTGAATAACTTTTCTCCATGTGTTAGTACATGTACAAAAGCAGCGATACAGAAAAATCCTAGATATAGCAATGTCTGATCTTTACGACGCATATGATAAAGAATCAATACATACAGACCGGGAAGCAGAAATCCTCCCATCACTGCGATATCACTAATAATCGAAATTTCACGTTCTTTAGTAATCGAAGCCAGATCACCAAAATTGATCGGATAAACGATACCACCAGACGAATAACTATAATTCGAGACTTGAACAACCAGATCTATCGTATTGCCATTTACAGGAACCCATGTGTTATAAGGAACATTGTTAGGGATCGTCGTTGCAGCTGTTGTCCCCGGAGACCCGCTAGATCCTACAAGTTGTCCATTGATAAAGATGCGATTAGCTGTACGGATATTTTTGACATGAATACCATACATGCGTTCTGCTTGCTCTGGATCTGCTACCAGAATACGCAAATGATACGTTGCATATCCAAAAGCAGAAGCTCCATGTTGCTCCATCACTTTATTCCATGATTGAGGAACTTGAATAGGTTGAGCCGGAGTATTCGTCGATATTGCTTTTCCATGTTGAAAATCTTGCGGATTCAGCAAAACAGAGGGGTAAATATCCCATTCTCCATTGAGGGGAACCGTGCCATCTGCTGTGTAATCCCACTGACGCAAATCCATGACTCCATGTTGTGAGACAGGATGTTTGATTGTATCGTCAAGATATTGCCTGATAAATCCATATACAGGCAAAGCGATTAATAAGAATACAATTATGGGGACTAGCCATTGTTTTTTCATAACGGCTCCTTCATCTTCTTCTGATGTTTACTATTTATGTAAGAATCATTTGCAGATTTGCGCAAAATAGTTCATGTTCTAATCTATATAACGGTCAAAAGCATCCAGAAATGTTGGTTTTGACGCAAAATAATTAGACTTTTTACTAATTATTCAAGATGTATGATTTGGTGTATGTTAACTATAGAGTCATAGCATATAAGGAGGAATAATAATGAAAGCAGTTGTAATCGAACAATACGGTGAAAAAGAAGAACTGAAAGAAATGAATGTTCCTGATCCTGTGCCCGGAGAACATCAAGTAGTCGTTAAATTAAAAGCGACTTCGATCAATCCGATTGACTGGAAATTACGTGCGGGTTATTTAAAACAAATGATGGATTGGGAGTTCCCGATTATTTTGGGATGGGATGCTGCTGGTGTGATTACAGAAGTCGGCTCTGCGGTTACCGAATGGAAAATCGGAGATGAAGTATTCGCTCGTCCGGAAACAACGCGCTTTGGTACGTACGCAGAGTACACGTTGGTAGATGATCATTTATTAGCAGCATTGCCTGTCAGTGTGACTTTTCAAGAAGCGGCTTCGATTCCGTTGGCAGGACTAACTGCATGGCAAGCTCTGTTTGATCATGGACAATTGAAAGCCGGTGAAACGGTACTGATTCATGCAGGAGCAGGTGGCGTAGGTAGTCTGGCGATCCAACTTGCTAAAAATGCAGGTGCACATGTTATTACAACAGCTAGCGAAAAAAATAAAGAATTTCTTGAATCATTAGGAGCAGATCAAATAATCGATTACAAATCGGCTGACTTCTCTGAAATCTTGTCCGATGTCGATCTGGTATTTGATACGATGGGCGATAAGATTCAAGCCGATAGCTTCAAAGTACTCAAACCCGGTACTGGACGCTTAATCTCGATCGTTGGAGAACCGGATGAAAAACTCAAAGCACAATACGATGTGACTGCCAAATCGATCTGGTTACAACCTAACGGCGAACAATTGCAAAAGTTAGCGTTATTAATGGCTGAAGGCAAGCTCAAAGCCATCGTCGGCACTGAAATTCCTTTTTCTGAAAAAGGTCTACAAGAAGCTCATGAATTGAGTGCTACTCATCATGCTAAAGGTAAAATTGTAATCACGTTTGAATAGAAACGGTGGTGCAATCTCCAATGGGATGGATTAATCCTGCAAGTGTATTTCCAGATCCTTTATTTCGCATAGTCTGGTTGATTGAATTGTTGGTTTTATTATTTATTATTTTGGCAGGTTCACGTTTTTCTCGTAAAAGCTGGATCGGTACGACAATCTTATTTGTACTGGGATTGTGTGCTCTTTTGCCGGGGTATATTTATCAACTAACTCATCCAGATCCAATAGGAGCGTTAATTGATATTCCGTTATTATTGATGTTCCCGATTATGTTGGTCAGTCTGATATGGGCAATCATCATCTGGATCTATCGATGGTACAGTAGACAACGTTCACGCTCTTCTACCACAAGTTAACATCACAAAAACCTCTTACTTCGATAGATCACCGAAATAAGAGGTTTTTGCTTTTTATTTATAAGAATAGACTACAGACAGGACTGGCAATTATTCGTCTTTTTGCAATTGCTCTACTGTCGTACGTATAATTAATTGTAGTGCTCGGGACATTAAGTTGATCGGCAATGTCGGAAGACTTGGCTTATGCAGAGCCATTTCTGTTGAAGCTGGAAAATGAACAAAGCCTGCAATAACACCCGGACTAGACTGCTTTACATAATCCAGCATACCGTACATGACATTGTTACAGATAAACGTTCCGGCTGTATTGGAAATAAAGGCTGGAATCCCATTTTCAATCAATCGATCAGTGATCACACGAATCGGTAACGTTGAAAATAATCCATCCGGTCCATTCGCCCGAATCGGTACATCTTGTGGACGTTCGTTACGGTTATCAGCATAACTAGAAGCTTCGATGTCTTTGATATTTACTGCAATCCGCTCCAAATTAACAGCTGTACGTCCTGCTGCAAGCCCGCAAGCGATAATGATATCAGGCTGGAATCGCTCCACTTCAGCAAGCAGTAATTCGACACATTCATCATAGTGTACAGGTAACAAGATCGTATGCAGTTCTAACGAAATATCTGTAAATGAATAATCTTCCATCGCTTGCAATAAAGACTGTGTTGGATTGATAGTATGACCACCAAATGGTTCAAATCCAGACAATAATAGTTTCATCATTTACCGCCTCCTGTATCGTATACGGGTGTGCTATTTGTAGAAAAAAAGACCTTTGCTTTGTTTACAGTTTACATGAAGTTGATCAAGTTGGACATTGACATTTAAAATGGATACGTTACAATTAAGATATATATTTATGAAAATTAAATTTTGCAAAATCATTTTTAAAGGAGATGGAATAGAATGTCAGTCTACGATTATTCAGCAACAACAATTGATAAAGAAGAAAAGTCTCTTGCCGATTACAATGGTGATGTACTCCTTATTGTGAATACAGCAAGTGGTTGCGGTCTAACTCCTCAATATGAAGGTCTGCAAAAATTATACGATACGTATCAAGAACAAGGATTCAAAGTACTTGGCTTCCCTTGTAACCAGTTCAAAGGACAAGAGCCAGGCACAGAAGAAGATATCAAATCTTTTTGTCAGGTGAACTACAACGTTAGTTTCCCGCTATTCTCCAAGGTAGATGTGATTGGTGAAACTGCTCATCCATTGTTCCAATATCTAGTGAATGAGACTCCTGCACCTTCTCGTACAGGCGAGATCGAATGGAATTTTGCCAAATTCTTGGTTGACCAAAAGGGAAATGTGGTTAAACAATATCCATCACGTCTTGATCCAGCAGAAGTCGAAAGTGATATTCAAAAAGTACTTGCTGGTGAAAAGTTAAACTAATTGTATGCTGAATACAGTTGTTAAATTGTGGTAAAATAATGATGAAGTACTACTTTCACACTAACTAACTGGAGGTCGATGAACAATGGCATTAACATTTACGGATATGGTAACAAAAGCAAGAAATAACGTACCTGGTGTATCTTCTGAAGAAGCACGCAAAAAAATCAACGCACAACCTGAAACATTTATTATTGATGTACAGGATGCTAAAGACGCTGGAGCTTGTGGTCTAATTCCAAGTAGCGCTAATATCACGTTGGGTATGTTGCCAATTCGTGCTGATCTACAATTGCCAGAAGAACTGCGCGATGGTCGTTTGTCAGATCGTTCACGTCCGATTCTAGTGACTTGTGGTGCAGGCGGACAAGCTGCTCTTGGTGCTTACCTTCTTAAAGAAATGGGCTTCACAGATGTAGCTTATATCGATGGCGGAACAGCAGCATGGAAACAAGCTGGCTTTGAAGTCGAAGAAGCATAATTTATTTTCCTGACAACTATTATTGTATATTTATTTTTTAAAAGAAGCCTTGAAGATTGCTTTCAAGGCTTTTTGTTTATCATCTTTTCTACATTACATACTGACTTGATTGTTGTTGATAAGGGTAAATAATAATGGCTATTATTTGTAATCGTTCTCATTTTTGGATTTTTATAAAAGTTGTTCTGATGTTGCTAAAAGATTATTTTTATAAAAAACGCGAAATAGAGCGATATTCCTGCTCAAATGGGCTTAATCGCTTATTAAAAGTAGATACTCTTCTACATTATAGCGATAACCTGCACTTTGCTACGTTTAACATGCCTAACTAAATGGGTAATGTTTTTCACAGCCGTACGCAGTCTACGCCGAGATTGGTACTTTTGAGAGTTATGGTCTCTCTTCTTCCTCCGGTGGCAGGTCGTTCGCTTGAAAAGATCAAGGGGGTAATAATAGATGAGTCGCAATGTAACAATGATGCAATTTTTTGAATGGCATGTCGAGGCTGATGGTTCACACTGGAAAAGATTGCAGGAGACAGCAAAAGACCTTAAAAAAGCAGGAATCGGAACGGTATGGATTCCACCGGTAACCAAAGGACATACACCACAGGATACAGGATACGGTGTGTATGATCTGTATGATTTGGGTGAATTTGATCAAAAAGAATCGGTACGTACTAAATATGGTACCAAAAAAGAATTGCTAGATGCGATTGCTGCCTGTCACCGACTTGGAATCAATGTGTATACCGATCTAGTCATGAATCACAAAGCAGGAGCAGATGAAACGGAAGCATTCCATGTCATCGAAGTCGATCCGAATAACCGGACAGAAGAAATTTCTGAGCCATTCGAAATCGAAGGTTGGACGAAGTTCACTTTCCCGGGTCGTGGCGAAGAATATTCTGCTTTCAAATGGGATTATCATCATTTCAATGGTACAGATTATGATGCTCGTGCAGAACGCACAGGTATTTTCCGTATTGCTGATGAAGGCAAACAATGGAATGAAAATGTAGATAATGAATTTGGTAACTATGATTATTTGATGTTTGCTAACATAGATTATAATGTTCCAGAAGTTCGTGAAGAAATGATCAACTGGGGTAAATGGATGATCGATACTACCCGTTGTGACGGCTTCCGTCTGGATGCTATTAAACATATTAACTATGAATTCCTACGTGAATTTGTAGGCGAAATGATCAACAAACGTGGACAAGATTTCTATATTGTAGGCGAATTCTGGAATCCTGAATTAGCTGCTTGTCAGGAATTCTTGGATACTGTTGATTATCAGATTGACCTGTTTGACGTATCACTACATTACAAATTACATGAAGCTTCTCAATCTGGAGCTGCTTTTGATTTGTCTACGATTTTCAACGATACGTTAGTACAGACTCACCCGACCAATGCAGTAACATTTGTCGATAATCATGATTCTCAACCAAATGAAGCGTTAGAGTCATGGATCGAAGATTGGTTCAAACCATTAGCGTATTCATTGATTTTGCTACGTAAAGATGGATATCCTTGTGTATTCTATGGTGATTATTTCGGAATCGGTGGCGAACATCCAGTAGAAGGTAAAAAAGATATGCTGGATTGCTTACTATACTCTCGTTACCACAAAGCTTATGGTGAACAAGATGATTACTTCGATGATGCCAATATTATCGGTTGGGTACGTAAAGGTAGCGAAGAGATCGAACGCTCTGGTTGTGCAGTCGTGATGTCTAATAGCGATGGTGGCGACAAACGGATGTTTATCGGTGAAGATCATGCTGGTGAAATCTGGGTAGACATGACCAATGCGCGTGAAGATCATATTACGATTGAAGAAGACGGTTGGGCGACTTTCCCTGTCAACGGTGGTAGCGTATCGGTATGGGCATTGCCTGAACTGGATATCGAACATACAGAAGACAATGAAGATGACAGCTGTGTGGCTGTTCCTGAAGGAGAAGAATTAGAAGCGAACGTTGTAACCGATCATGATCACCATGAATCTCATGACAATGAACCTGCCAATTCATAATAGTCGATCATAAATCAAAGCGGAATATCCCCTTATACAAAGGAGATATTCCGCTTTTTTTGCTATATAATTAAAAGAAGATATCAATTGGATTGAAACTGATGATAACTTACAAATTCAGCGACAGGCTTGCGGTAACCGCGAGGTCTTTGACTGGAAGTATCTTCTTTGCCAATAGTAATCATCATAACAGGTACATGGGTATCTGGAATATCCAGTTCGTTCGCAACTTGTACCGGATCGAAGCCGATCATTGGACAAGTATCCCAGCCTTTTTCTTTGGCGATAAGCATCAATGCCATAGCAGATAGACTTGCGTTACGAATCGCTTCTTCTTTTTGAAAAATCTCGCCTCGATCTTGATAAAACTGGATCGTAGAAGACACGGTCTGATCATATTCTTGCTTACTAAGTATTCCTAGATTGAACATACCTTCATAAATCTCAGCTGTATGCTGGTGAGCTTGTGTATTGCCCAACACCACAATTACAGCCGATGAAGTAAGTACTTTATATTGCTTACCCGAAGCTTCATACATTTTCTGCTTACCTTCAGTATCGTTAACGACTACATAATGAACATGTTGCAAATTAAAAGCAGAAGGTGCAAGCTTAACAAGGTTGAAAATTTCATCTAATTCTTTCTCTGTGATCTGAATATCTGGTATAAATTTGGTTGCTGATCTTCTGTTTTTGTATACATCCAAAAATTCTCCCAATGTATTTCCTTCTTTCTTATAACTAATTTATAGTATATATTCTTTTATCGGTTAGTTATTATAAATATGTATACCTATATTCAAAAAGATTGGAGTTCTACGATGGAAAATTTTAAAGATCGATTTAGCGAATCTTTTTTACAACATTTTGTTGATGTGATGATAGAACAATCTTCCGAGTTCCAAGCAGATCTATTTTTGCAACAGATTTATGATGATCGGTGGCACGAACTTGCTTTCAAACAACGGTTACGGCATATTGCTGAAGCGATTACGGTTGCTCTTCCTCTACCTTATCCGCAAGCTATCGATATCTTAATTCAGGCGGCTCCCTACTGTCGGGGTGTAGAATATTTATTTTTCCCGGATTATGTAGAGTTAAATGGTCTGGAACATTTGGATGTGTCGATACGTGCTTTGGAAGTATTCACTGTGTATTCTAGTGCTGAATTTGCTGTACGTCCTTTTATTATTCGATATCCGGTACAGATGTTAGAGCAGATGGATCGCTGGATCGTAAGCGATAATGAGCATCTACGCCGTCTGGCGAGTGAAGGATTCCGTCCACGCTTACCCTGGGCGACCCAGTTGCCTTTATTTATTCAAGATCCATCGCCAACGCTAGAACGATTAACCAAACTTAACAACGATCCTTCGCTTTATGTACGTAAAAGTGTAGCCAATCATCTAAATGATATTGCCAAAGACCATCCTGATCGTATCGCCGAGTTAGCTCAACAATGGTATGGTCATCATACTCATACAGATTGGATTGTTCGTCATGGCTGTCGTACACTGCTGAAGCGTGATCATCCTACTATATTGCAATTGTTCGGCTATATCGCCAGTGAAGACGTACATATAACCCATTTTCAAGTACAGCCGACTACAGTGATGATGGGCGATTATGTTGAGTTTTCATTTACACTGGTTAACGAATCGGCTACAGACCAATCGTTGCGGATTGATTACGAGATTCATCATATGAAAGCAAACGGCAAAAATGCTCCTAAACGGTTCAAATGGACAGCCAAATCTTTCGCTTCTGGCACCCATGTTATCCGCAAAAAGCATCTATTTAAAGAAATTACTACACGTAAATATTATGCAGGTATCCATTATGTATCGATCTATATTAATGGTGTAGAGCAAGATAAAGCTTCGTTTATGTTAGAGCTGTAGCTCACTTCAGTATTATCATTGCTTATAAGATTGCTTATGACTTTTGTTATGAAATACCACTCTTATATACAATCCAGATAGAATCATTCCAGCAAAAAAAGCAAGCCAGCTACAGCATTTAACTGTAGTTAGCTTGCTTTTTGTTATTAGCCATTATTTTAAAACGCGAATACGTTCTTCAAGCGGCTTGAACTCTTTGTCGCCTGCAGGTGCTGTTGGCTTACCAAACGGCATTTCTGCAACCAATTTCCATGATTCTGGAATATCCCATTCTGCTTTGATCTTCTCATCAATCAGTGGATTGTAATGCTGTAGTGAAGCGCCATAACCTTCAGCTTCAAGCAATGTCCAGATCAAATATTGATGCATACCGGAAGATTGTTGTGACCATACCGGGAAGTTATCTTGATATGCTTGGAACTGCTCTTGCATACCACGAATAACCGACTCATCTTCGAAAAATAGGATGGTACCATAACCAGCTTGGAAGCTATCCATTTTTTCTTGTGTAGGGCCGAATTTGTCAGCAGGTACGATTTCTTTTAGAATATCAGTAGTAAATTGCCATAGTTGATCATGTTTTTCACCTAACAACACAATTACACGAGCACTTTGAGAGTTAAATGCGGATGGTGTATGTAGTACCACCTCTTCTACAATCTCTTGAATACGTTCGTCAGAAGTTACAGCTTCTTTGCTAATACCATAGATACTTCTTCTGTTCTTCATTGCACTAAGTATATCTGGATTCGTCATTACAATCATCCTCCTTCAATCAAATTGAGTACGGAAATATAATTGGTGCTCCTATGTTATTTACCCATTGTGATAAAAAACTATCAGTAACGTACAAAAATAAAGAGAAATACAATGTACTTTCTTGATCTATACATCTGTAAAGCTCGCTATAAGTATAGAAAAAATAATATATATGTAGAGACACGATCATTTCATTTGTTTAAGGATTTATCTCTTTCGTTTAATACTACTTAGAATTCAAAATTATTATCCAATTAGAGACGCTAGGAGGGAAATGAGCATGATTGAAATCGGACTTACCGGATTCGGAGATCATCCCGAACTCTATGGCAAAATCAAAGCGCCAGAACGATTACCTACGTATAGTGAACATTTTCCTATCGTTGAAATAGATAGTTCGTTTTATGCCGTTCAACCTGTCAAAAATGTAACCAAATGGGTAGAACAGACGCCTGATCATTTTGGGTTTGTATTCAAAGCGTATCAAGGAATGACCGGACATTTACGCGGGAAAAAGAACTATTTTGATACCAAAGAAGAAATGTTCCAAGCATTCCATGTGTCGTTACAACCGGCGATCGATGCAGGCAAGTTAAGGATGGCGTTATTTCAATATCCACCGTGGTTTGAATGTAATCGTGACAATGTCGATACCCTGCGCGAAACACGTGAACTCATGGGCGATATTCCTTGTGCTTTAGAATTTCGTAACCAGACCTGGTATATGCCAGAATTCCGCGAAAAGACACTGGACTTTATGCGTAAAGAAGATTGGATTCATACGATTGTTGATGAACCTCAAGCAGGCATGGGCTCGATTCCGATCATTACCGCCGCTACTTCCAAACAAGCTACCTATGTACGGATGCATGGACGCAATGTAGATGGCTGGCATAAAAGTAGTGATCCGAACTGGCGTAAGCTAAGATATCTATACAAATACAATACCGAAGAATTGACAGAATGGCGGGATCGACTGTTAGAGATTCAGAACCAGTCCGAACATGTCTATGTGGTATTCAATAACAATTCGGCTGGCGATGCGACGCCAAATGCTAAAGAGTTAATTGAGATGTTAGCTGACAAAAATGTGTTGTCTGAAAAACATGATATCGGAAGTTCTTCATCATAATATATTTTAATGTAGTTTATATCGATATTTTTGTACGTAAAAAAAGTCATATCTCTTAATAAGAGATATGACTTTTCATTTGGTATCACTTATGAAAATAAATCAACAGCATCTTGTGGTACATAAGTCTGTACACCGTTATGAATAACATTGCCTTTTAATTTTACTGTTTTGCCATTCCAGTCTGCTGTATTTTTAAATACAGGCAAACGCAATGTATCGTTTCCTTTGGTGACTACCACCACTGGATTACGAGCATCAGTCGCATCCCATTTAACGGTAGCGCCTTTAGCTGCAAAAGCAGTTTTGGCTGGTACAAATAATTGCTTCGATACATCTGCTAGATCCACTTGCAATGCTGAAGCCATATAACCAGCGATATCACTATTTTCAACCACTCCTGTTAACTGTACACCGCCCGGTGCATACGAATACAGAACCACTTCACCGCCCGTATGACCGCCTGTTGTCCAGCCGATATGAGCACGTTTGCTAATCATTGGACCGACTGCGTAATTCATACGTCCTTTTTCAGCTGCTTTGATTGTAGCGATCTCTTCTTTTGTCAGATCAGTAATGCCATAGTATTGTTTCATCACTGCTTTGATATTGGTACGGTTACTATTGAATTTCTTTTCCAATCCTTCACCGGTTGCTTTTGCTTTTTTCAACGGAGCGATAAAAGTAGACAACGGTTCTTCGTCATATGTTCCGGTTGTGCCTGCATCTCCAATCGTAATTCCACCATTACCATGATCGGTAGCCGCAATCACTAATGTATTCTGATCTTGTTTGGCAAAAGCAAGTGCTTTCGCAACAGCGCGATCAAAAGCATTCACTTCACTAATAATCCCGATCGGATCATTGGCATGAGCTGCCCAATCCACTTTACTGCCTTCTACCATCAAGAAGAATCCTTCTTCATTTTGGGAAAGGACTTGAATCGCTTTGTCTGTCATTTCCGCTATACTTGGTTGCTTCACAGGATCACGATCCATATCGTTTGCCATCGCTGTATCTGCAAACATTCCCCATAATTTGCCGGAAGAAACGGCTTTTAGTTCTGCTGTATTTTTAACGATATTATAACCAGAGCTCGCGATCACTTTGGTCAAATCTTCGCCATCTTCACGTCCTGCGGGTGTAAAGTATGTCGCTCCGCCACCAAGTACCACATCCATACCTGCATACACTTGTTGTTCGCTCAAAGCATCATAATTGCTTCGATCTGGATAATGAGCACTAAAGTCTGCCGGAGTCGCATGCATAATTTCAGAAGTCGCTATAATTCCTGTCGATTTACCTGCTAATCTTGCTGCTTCTACAATATTGGCAACAGGTTTTTTAGCATCACCAGGTGCTAATTTGGGAAGCCCTGGCATTGTATTTTGATCAGGCAATACGCCTACATAACCGGTATGTGATTTGAATCCTGTAGCAAAAGCTGTTCCTGCGGGAGCCGAGTCAGCGATAGCGGCATCCGCAGAATATGTACGCACAAGTCCGCTTGCCATTTCATCAAGTGCTAATGCTTTGCCTCCATTATACCAACGGGCTAACGTTGTACCATCCATGCTCATTCCATCTGGAATTAACATAATCACATTTTTGGCACGAATCTCTGGCTGTTCTTTACTCGCCGCACTAACCGTTTCACTAGCAAGACCGAGCAGTAATGAGACAGCCAGTGTACCCGCTGTAATAGAAAGGTGTAGCTGATTTAATCTGCGTTTGTTGATCATCTTAAATATAACAATCATCCCCTTTTTTCTTTATGAACAGGATGATTGTAGCAATCAATGATCAATTAAATACCTTTATTACGTGCAATCTTTGTTAAAATCAAACCTAATGATTAACGCTATATTAAATCTTTTATTTTATATGTCATTATTCAAATAAACCTTATAAAACCTTTTATACAGGCAATATTTACACATTATTCACGATTTTTTTATAGATTTCAATCGCACTTGCACGTGATTGTTTAAGATCAACGATCGCATTTTTTTGCGGTTGGTGAATTTCTTTCGCAGATAAGTGTTTTAGCTCTGGCATCCATTCACGAATATAGTCGCCTTCTGGATCATACTTGGCAGACTGAGTTACTGGATTAACTACCCGGAAATAAGGAGCCGAATTGATACCTAAGGAAGCACACCACATCCAGTTGCCCCGATTGATCACATTATCATAATCCAGTAATTTGCGACGGAAATACTGCTCGCCTAATGTAAAAGAACATTGCAGATTTTTGGTCAAAAACATACCGGATAAAATCCGCAACCGATTGTGAATTCGCCCTGTTTCATTAAGCTGTCTCATCGACGCATCTATAACTGGAATACCTGTTTCTCCTTTATACCATGCTTCAAAATGCTGATCGGTCAATTCAGACAGATCATACTTGTGTTCATATTTAAAATAATGCTCATCATAGATCGCCTGATATAAGTAGAAATCACGAAAAGATAGCTGTCTTACCCATTCTTCGTGTCCCTGTGTACGCAAAGCATCATCAAGCATCTGCCGAATCGAGATCGCTCCAATCGTTACATGTGGATTCAGATCGCTAGAGGGATCAATACTGTAATAATCACGTTCTTCACCATAATCAACTATTTTGCTTTGAAGAAATGTATGCAAGATCGGTTCTGGATCTTCTGCCGGTTCATAATCATCCAATGAAAAAGGTAAATCAAACTCATCCGACAAAGATAAAGGATCACGCGAAACATGCAAGTCTTTTAGACTGATACTGGACGCATGATTAGGATGCTGTTCGAGAAAGTCTAACCATTTACGATGAAAGGGAGCAAACACTTTATAAAACCCATCTTTTCCTGTGAAATCTGTAAATGGCTCGACATCGATTAACATATGATCCACAAGTAATGTAAAAGCAACATCGGCTTTGTCTGCAACAGCTTTTAATTTGCGATCTCGTTCTTTGGCATACGGGGTAAAATCGCGGTGAGTCACCACTTCATCAATATCAAGCTTGTCCAATACCTGCTCTAACACCCTATCAGGCTGTCCATATACGATATGTAACGTTTTGTGTTGAGCTTGATATAACTTCTGGAGACGATGCACATGGCGTAGAAAATTCACACCGCTATGCTCTTTTTCTCTTCCTTTTCGCAATAAAAAAGGATCAATAATCAGTAGGTGTACACTTTGTGCTTCGGCGTCATGAATATAATTAAATCCGACTAGATCATGAGCTCGCAAATCTTTGCGATGAATAAATAATTTCAAAAGGAATTCCTCCTATAATGTACGTCTGCTACTCTTTATTAGGGATTACCCTTTTGCCGTACTTTCATTCAATCGATCAATGATTTCAGTCAACGTCATATCTGTCATAGATGTTAATCGTAGATCATGGTGTTCAAATGGCAAAAAGGATGTCACCGGATTCGGCACAATCGTACAGCGTAATCCAGCGGCTTTGGCGGCAGTCAATCCATTTAACGAATCTTCAAAAGCCAGTGCTTCGTATGGTTCTACTCCAAGCGCTGTCACCACCTGTGTATACAATTCTGGATCAGGTTTCACTTTGGTGACATCATCACTGGTGCGAATGACTTGAAAATAATCTGCCAATCCTAGCTTCGTCAAAAAGCGCTCAATCCATGCACGATTCGAACTGGTTGCCAGACCTATTTTTAATCCCAATTGCTGTGCTTCGGCTAGATACTCATGTACACCTGCGCGAGCTTCTAAATGTTCCATTTTCTGATCGTGTAAAAGGCTGACCGCTTGATCCACTTCTGCTGAAATACCTGGTTGCTTCAATGTGAGATCAATATAATCTAGAAATTCTGTTCCATGTGTGCCAATACTCGGTGCGAATTGTTCCAGTGCAAGCTCCATTTTATACGTACGCAGTACCTCTTGATAACATTCAAACCACACACTTTCGGTATCCAATATTAACCCATCAAAATCAAAAACAACTGCTTTTATCATTCCCTTTTCTCCCCTTTAGTTCAAGTATTTATCTACATTTATTTAGTCGTTAAATCGTTTATCATATCAGCTATTTCCCTATCTTTTTTCTTCTTAAACATTTTGTCTGTTCATGTAATCTTTTGTCAAACGATTAAGACGGATTGTTTAAATCATAATGCTGTCGGGTAATGTTAACTATCAGCGAGTTCGAGCTAAAGCATAGACGGCTTGTTGATCATTTAAAAATGATTCCTTTACATTAAATACAAATTTATTCTATTTGAACAGGAGATGTTAATGATGAGTAACGATAACGGTTTGGGCGATAAAGTAAAAGGTGCAGTATCTAAAGCTAAAGGCGAAGTGAAAGATCAAGTAGGTAATGCTACAAATAACACTTCTCTACAAGCAGAAGGTAAAGTAGATAAAGCTAAAGGCGCAGTACAACAAAAAGTCGGCGAAGCAAAAGACGATCATCACCGCCACTAAAATTAAATTTCACCACAATCCCCTATAGCATATGCAGTTATAAATATATTTTATAAAAAAACTCACCTCATTTGATACGAGGTGAGTTTTTTTGTTGCTATTAATTAGTATTATTCTTTCCCTTTTACAAAAGTACCCGAGTCCATCATGATCACAGTAGTAGAAGCATCTACATCGGCATCATTATATACAGTATGCGTATATTCAGGAGCAGGAAGCGGATGACTAGCATCTACTCGATAAAAAACACCGTATTCGTTGTAAATCGCGCCCACTCTGTTTTGCAGTTCTTCCATTTGTGTAGAACTTGCCAATTGTTGATCTGTAACTCCATTAGCACTTGCAAAGCTATGCACAGCTACACCAGTAGTCAGTACAAGTGCACTTGCTACTATAATGACACTTAACTTCTTCATCCTAATCATAGACAAATCACCTACTTTATTTTATATGTACTTTTTAAATTTAACATTTATTAGATAATAATACTATTTTAAGGTTAATGATTTTCGACAATAAACTATTTAAGATCTTTCTTGGCGATCTGCAAACAAAAAAATAACGAATACTATGAAAGAAATCAATACGAAATACATATTTTCTACCCAATCGAGTTTATATAATGTATCTGTAAACAAGCGATAGAGCACAATCAAGATACCGGATACCACCATAGACAAAATAAAGCTGATAATTTTCTTTTTCATATATTATATTTGCATCCATCTCATGATGTCATTGTCATTGTTGGATGTCCTTTCTTCTAGTTTGTTGAAGTTTTCATTCTAAACTTGTCATCTATATAAATCAAATACCTTCTCAAACAAAAAAAGACCCAACTTCTTGGGTCTTTTCGTATATTTAACAGTGATATTCTGTTTCTTATTTAACCCATTGTACGATTTCGTCTAGAGATCTTCTTGCTTTAGGGCGTAATTCTTTTTCTGTACGGTAGCCAAAAGCAGCCATAACACTTACGCCGTACTCGCCGCTACCCATTAGACCTGCATCGCTCAAAATTTGTTCAACTGCTTCTTTTTGGAAGCCTTCGATCGGACAAGAGTCGATACCGATTTCTGCCGCAGCCGTCATCATATTACCAAGTGCAATATAGGTTTGTTTGGAAGCCCAGTCAAAAAGAGCACGTTCGCTTTCCAACAAGTTCAAGTCTCTTTCTTGGAACTCTTTATAACGTGGAAGAATTGTTTCGAACATTTCTGCTGGCATTTGTTTTACTTCGATCATTTGATCACGCAAATAATCAGAATCATAACGTACATCTGTACGCGCCAAAATGACTACAAAGTGACTTGCTGTTGGTAATTGACCTTGTGCACCCCATGTAAATTCACGTAATTTCTCACGTAATTCCGGGCTTTGGATCACTAGAAATTTCCAGGGCTCTGAACCCACAGAACTTGGTGATAAGCGACCTGTTTCTAAAATAAATTCAAAATCGTCTTCCGAAATTTTTTGCTCTGGATCAAATGCTTTGGTAGCATGTCTTGCTTCATAAGCTTGCAAAATCTCTTGTTTGCGTTGTTCTTTATTCATGTATATCTCTCCTATGCCTATAATTTATTCTCTATTATAATATGCACGATATATAACATACTTACTTTTAAATACCAAAGATAGTATAACGTTTATATCGTTTGTCGTCAATTGGATCACATTCAATTTGTGGCGATTGGTTTAATATATACATAAGCCTGTTATGATATACGTTAGACATGCTGTAAAGGAGATGACTTATGAATACATATCCAACCACAGTGCCACGTACGATTGCACGTTTTATCTTTGCACTCTTTTTTATAGCGGCGTGTGTAGCTCACTTTGTTGAAGTTGATGGATTTGCCAAATTATTACCTGCCTTTGTTCCTTTCAAAAGTACATTAATTATTTTGACAGGAATTATCGAATTAGCATTAGCGATTCTGATCTTGATTCCTGCCTGGCGTCAACGTGCGGGTGTATGGACGGCATGGTATCTAGTGCTGATTTTCCCGGCAAATATTTATGCAGCGATTTACCAGATTCCAGCACCGGGTCAAGCGTATACTGATCCTGCGGCTCTATGGATTCGCTTGATTTTTCAGCCATTGATGATCTGGTGGATTCTATGGTGTACCCGCCCACCGAAGCCACGTACAGACTAAATCTATCCCAATCCAAACAAAAAGCACTGGTGAAAGAAAGATGCCAGTGCTTTTTCTTATTTATACATATGCATGCACTTTAGGATTGTATTCCTGATACGCTGTCTGCAATTGATTCAGTGTTAATGCGCTATCTTCGATAATAGCTTTACGCTTTGCTTTGAGTACAATCTGTTCAATATCTGCAAAGCTACATCCATGTAGCATCGCTGATGCTGATTGTTCCAGACTTCCTATCGTAGCAAATGAACCAATCAGTAAATGAATATACTGCTGACGATCCTGCTCGGACGGCATACCATAATCCATCTTCGTATCAAAACGACGCCACACTGCATGATCTAACTCATCTGCTAGATTGGTCGCCGCTACCAGAATACTTTCTCCTTCAAATTCATCCATACATTGCAGTAGCGTATTAACGACCCGTGACATCTCTTTTACTTCATCGTTGTTATCACGAGTACGTGCAATCGCATCGAATTCATCTAGAAATAACACACAAGGCGAAAGACGGGCAAAATCAAATATTTTGCGAATATTCGAAGCTGTTTCTCCTAAATGACTATGAATAATTGTATCCAAACGAACAAGTACTAATGGCAATTGTAGTCGCTCTGCTATATAAAAAGCAGTTAGCGTTTTGCCTGTTCCCGGAGGCCCTGACATCACTAATTTGTTAGGCATAGGTACATCTTGTTCGATAAACTTTTCTTTCATATCCAGGATCATCATAAATTCATCTATAATACGTTGATTGCACTCATTTAACACGATATGTCTTACTTTGCGAGCACATTCTTTAGGCATATATACAGTCGCCATATCTGTTCCTTTTGCTTTGGGCAAACGGCTGTTATTTTTATTCGTTTTGTTCATACAGGTTAACAACTCCTTGCCCCACTTTATTTAATAGTAATAATTACTATTAAATAGTTTAACAAGTTTTGCACTGAAGAACCAGTCTTTTCTTTATATAAATATGGATACCATCTATTTGGTAGTGACGATAGTGTAATTGCCTGATAGATGGGTAGCAAATTGAATGGCTTTGGTCGTCGGATTGTAGTTGGTTAATTTGCCTTTCAAATATTGCTGTGTTCCATCTGCATATTCTGCACAGACGACTAGATGATTCAGTTGAGACGCTGTTAATTTTTTGTCAGGCAATGGAAGAGCGATCCATACATCTTGAGGCGAACTGGTATCAGGGATAACCACCTTTAATGTAGTGCCTAATGCTCCTTGTGGGGGAACTGTTTGATGATCGCTACCCAATCGAATAGTGATATCTGTGTTGTCAGATTGCAACGCTTGACGAGGAATCGTCATTCTTCCATGCCAGGCTTGGATACTAATTCCCAATTGAGAGTCAGCAAACAATTTTTGAGCACGTGATGTTAATACTACAGCTAATTCAGCTGCAGGAGGCATTTCTGGAGGAGCAGGCATACTTAAGTAAGCTGTACTTCCTGTATCTCTACGTAACATATCTACTGTTAAAGCAGCTTCCTTTATATCAATTTTGGCGGTATCTTGCACGTATTCATTATCTTTTAGTTGACGTTGTACTTGCATTGAGACAGGATGCCCTTTTTGATCCGTATGCATAAGCGCTTCGGATACAATTGTTCCAACAACTGATTGATCAGCAGAAGGATTCACCATATGATTGTCTGGCATAATATCAGTCACACTCGGTGCTTCTGTAGGAATAGTTACAGCAGGTTCAGGCTCGGATCTATATTCATCCTGAACTTCAGTCACTTTGCCGGATTCATCGGTACTCATCATCGCATACGCTTTATTTTGTTGATGTTCATTCGTCAATTGTATAGGTAAAAAAGAAGTTGTCGTTATGGCTACAATAGATAAGGATGCCATCATCGCTACAGGGGTATGAATATATTTGTTCATTTTTTGAATGAATAAGCGTAATTTCATCCTGATAACCTCCATTAATAAATGTTATAATCTGGAATATCAGATTACTATTAGTATAATATATTCCGCTGAACATTTCCTGAACATTCCTACTTTTAGTAAATACTTCCTATTCCTAATTTTAACTTTTTTCCCCTCCTATATCGCTTAATTTCCGAATATAAAACCACCGAAATTTGACTTCTTATTTACAGTTATTGTTTAATTTAAGTGTAAACGGGTAATTACAAAGGAACTCTCTTTGAGGAGGTACAAACTAATGGGATTTATGGAAAATTGGAAAGCACTTCAGAAGTACTCTGCTAATGCAGCAGAACGGTTTTTGACCATCTATCTGAACACCGAACCAACTGCCAACACCCAGCCGGAATGGAAGCTACACCTCAAGAACGGTTTCAAAAAGCTTGCTGAATACACTGAAGCCGGTGACGAACGTAGACATTTAGATAGCCTACTTGCTCTACAGTCCAAAGTCGAAGAACGCGTGGAAAACAGTCGGAATGATATGAAAAAAGGTCTGATTATCGTAGCGGATTCATCTGGTGGATTATTCTTTTGTGAAAAAGTACAGATTGGATTATCAAATGCTTTTTATTATGAAGCAGAACCACGTTTAGAAGAATTACATGCGATTACGTCCAAATGCCCTGCTGCGGGTATCGTGCAATTGAGCAGTGATTCGGTAACTATTATTGATAGTCTACTATGTGAGATTAACAATGAATATTATTTTGAATGGGATATTGTGAATGATGAGTGGCGTGAACGTCCAAGTCAGAGTACAAGCGATCTCAAGTCAACGGTGAACAAGCAACGTGAGGATTACAAAGAACGTTGGGAAGTTGATCAAGCTCGTTGGGTCAAACGATTAACTCCGATCATTGAACGTATGGCTAGAGAAAAGCAGTGGGAAGAAATTATTTTAAGCGGTGAAAAAGCTGCTGCTTCTCATGTGAAAGAAGCTCTGCATACAACCACACCGATTCATATTGTTCCTAAAAATCTAAACAATATGAAATCACGTGAAGTGTTACAAGAAGCTTATGCTGTTCTTCAATCGTAAGATTCATATGTAATCTATGATTTGATTTCTAATAAGCATAATCATAATGGATCATTGACATGATAGTGAAAATAACAGCCCTCTATTTACTGGTTCTTAACCATAGATAGAGGGCTTTTTTAGTATATATGAATAGGAACATTTGTTCTTGTTATTATTTTGTGATAAGGTGGATATCATAGCAGTGTATCGTATACACTTAATAGCAAAAGGCCAATCATCGCTTAACAACGGATATAGCTTGTTTGCATAGTATACGATTGATAATGATGATAGGTAAGGAGGATAGTATATGCGTATTTATGTGACTGTCAAAAGTCTGGGCAAACGCAAAAATGCTCTAACTCGTGAACCTCTAGATATTCTTAATGTGCCTGGCACATTGCGCGACTTTTTAACTGAAGTTGTTCAAGAAAATGTACGTGCTTTTACAGAGCGTCAGAGCAATTCTTCATTGCTCTCCTATTTAACACCAGAGCAGGTTAATGAACAAGGCGAAACAGGTAAAGTTGGATTTGGTCATATTCATGATGATCGTATTCCTGACGAGGCAAATGCTGTTCAAGCTGCATTGTTGGCTTTTGAAGATGGACTGTATAAAGTATTTATTCGTGAACAAGATATTGAACATCTAGATGATGTTATTCAACTCTCTGATGGAGATGATGTTGCTTTTATTCGATTTACAATGCTGGCTGGACGCCTATGGTAAGAAAGGGGAGTATCGATAATGAGTGAACGCAATTATTATGGTGAATATCTTGAACATTTGCAATCAGTGACTACTGAACTAACAGGTCAACAACAGCAGATTGCTCAGTGCTGTGTACACTTTTACGAGCATACGTACATCAGTAATAGTGAGGATGAAGTCGAACAATTAAAACAGATATTAGGGGTAAAAAGTGAGACACAGACTGTGTCATTTGAACCTTTAATTGAAGTCGTGGAACATTTATCAGATCAAGCGACTGCGGATAAATTCCGTTATATTACACAACATGCGACCGAATATCCGTATAGTGTAGGTTATTACCGTCGTCCTTATCGTACAAACGATATCTCTTTACATATAGAAGCTATCTTATCTCAACTTGTGTCTCTCTTTTTCCTGAATGCTTATGAGTTCGATCTGATGACGTATTTGACTGATCGCAATTATCCGCTAAATCAGGATTATCGTGTACAAAAAGATGCAATTGCTATTCATATCGCTTACGCATGGGATCACGATCAAGCTGAAGTGAAGCAAGCGTTACATGACATTATTTATGGCGATAATCAGACTGCTCTATTCGATCGCTTGATGATTGAAGGAATGCTGATGAGTCATCAACCTGAAGCATATCAGATGATTAGTGAGTTACTGGTAGCGGCTCGTCTGCAAGAAGGTCTACGTCAAAGTATCGTCGAGCAACTGGATGAAGGTACTTTAGAAGCGACGATGACTATACTTCGTACTATTATTGAAAATGATCTGGTTCGTTACAGCTCTATTGTGCGTGCATTAGGAACATGGACAGGTATTAATCTAGAAGCAACCAATCCACGTCTATCCAAGCAACTCATCACACAAGCGTATGAAGCATTAACAGACAGCTCCGTACGAGAAGAATGGTTAAGCAGTGAGAATGCGAATCATATCTATATGAGCCTTTGGGCAACTGCTGTACATGAAGAACAGGACGTCTATGATCGGATTCAACATCTAATGGATACAGGAGCGCGTTATCAAAAGATTGTAGCACTCTATGTTCTTCGAAATAGTCAGAATAAAGATTTGCGTCTACGCATTGCACAGCCTCATCTGTCTGAAGAAGATGATGAATTACGCTACTGGGTACTGGTGAACTATGATTATGAATGTAACTACTCATGGCAAACGATCAATGATACGTCCGCTGTTCAATTGGTTGTTCCTCGTACCCCTTTATTAGAAGATAAAGACGTACGTAGACGTGATTTTGAACATTTTCGCCATCTATTTTTAAGTCTTAATGGACGTGAGATCTCATTCCAATCGAGCGTACTTGATTTTGTACAGGTGAGTTATTCTGCAGATCTGCCTGTCAAAAAAATGCTGTATCTAGCGGCTTATGATATGGATGAACAATGGATCAGTGAGATTTTGCAATTAAAAGATAAATTAAGCCCTGATCTACGGGGAGCTATACTACAACATTATCTTTCCAATACAAATGCACCGGAACAACGTCAATTTGTGTTTGCTTCGTTGTCTGACAAAAGTATGTCTAATCGGGAGTTAGCACTCAAACAAGCTAAAAAGCTTACTTTAACCGATCCTGAATTACAAAATATCGAAAATCTACTCAAACTCAAAACAGGTTCATTGCGTCAAGGTTCTATTCAATTGCTACTGAATCAACCTGCGGACTCACTAGATGCTACAGTGGAACGTCTGATCCAAAGCAAAAGCGAATTGCAACGTCTAGCTGGACTGGAGACGATCAGCGAATTACAAAGCAAACCAGAGCGTTCTGAGCAGTATGAACGTTTGCTTTCATTGATCGAAAAAATCTCCAAACCAACAGCCAAAGAACAAGTATTGATCGACAAATTAGGGGCTTCCGAGGAATATAACGAGACCAATGGCTTTGGATTGTTTGATCCGCAAATGATGGATACATGGTTAAAAGAAAAGCCAGAACAACCTGATTTCCAGTTGAATCGTGATGTATTTACAGTGGAACCGAAGCGTATCACCGATTTTCTACAAGGATTAAACGATCTAATACATGAACATCGAGATCATGAATATACAGTCGAATACTATAGCGGTTATAACGAAACGATGTTAATTGGTAATCGACTCGATGGAGGTTGGTACAATCGTAATGAGGATGTAACAACGCCTCAAATCGAGCGCTATCCTTTACCAGAGGTATGGCAACACTATCTGCAACAAAGTGAACTGCCAGCAGAAGGTATATTGCAGTTATATTTGTACACTCAGGCTGAAATGTATGAGCAGACATTGCGCGATTTATACAGTTATTTCTCTGATCAAATGGATTATATGGAGTTAGGCAAACATACGTTATTAGAAGGCTGGCGCAAAACATTTATCGAATCAATTTATCCGTTAGAACAAATCTTAGAAGTACAAACATTCTACAAAAATCTTCCTTATCGCCAACAATTAGATGAGCTGGTTCGAGCGTATTTGGAAGATAGTGATAAACAAGCTACTTTCGCTATGGTTCGGGATGCATTGATTACAATGATCTATACGTTCCCGCAAGAAAAACTACAAGAAGAAAATGGTCTTTTTAAATTTTTGATTTCACCGTGGCGTCTGTTAGTGCGCAGTCGTCTTTATGATCAAGAATCGTCGATGCAAATGTTCCATATCTTTTATACATTGGAGTTTTATTATGGTCAGGATGGTCTACTGGGTACAACTGATTATGCACGTGCTTATGAATGGGACAAAATCAGCGATAACGAAATCTACTCCAAAATTATGAGCAGCGATCTGAGTCGTCAATTTATTCGAGAATTAACATCTCAAAATATCAAATATGCTAGCCATATCAATCTCAAAGAATATCCTAAAATGATTCCGATACGAGATAATGTCCTCTCTCGTATTCTAGAAATCGAACTTAGCCGTGGAGAATTAGTAACTGGCGTGACTTCACTGGCAATGAATATTGAACGTGTAGAAGGTACTGAAATATTTATTCGTATTTTATCGAATCTACACAAAGAAACGTTTGTACGAGGATATATTTACGGATATGGCGATAGTATTACAAAGAAAGAAACGTTCAGTCATTTGCTCAAAAATACGTATCCTTTAGAAGGCGAAGATGAGCACAAGCTAGAGTCGTTACTTCAGCAACACCCTATTGATGATAAAAAGTTACTCGAAGCGGCAATGTATGCTCCGCAATGGATCGAACTGATCGCCAAACATCTAGGTTGGAAAGGTCTACGTAGTGCGGCATGGTATTTCCATGCACATATCAATGAGACATTTTCGGCAGAAAAAGAAACGATTGTCGCTCATTATTCACCGATCTCACCACAGGAATTTAACGATGGTGCGTTTGATATTGTCTGGTTCCGACAAGCTTATGATGAATTAGGAGCAGAACGATTCGATATTTTATATGAATGTGCTAAATATATCTCGGCAGGTTCAAATCATCGTCGCAGTCAACTGTTTGCAGATGCTGTACTTGGTAAGCTTGATCTGGCATCGATTCAGCAATCGGTAGCCGATAAGCGTAACAAAGACCAGTTGCTGGCTTATAGCTTGATTCCACTCGCTTCCGGTATCAAGCGTGATGCTGATATTCGTCAGCGGTATGAATTTATCCAATTGTTCCTGAAACAAAGTAAAACATTCGGTGCACAACGTCGTGCTAGTGAAAGCACAGTCTCTGCCATTGCTTTAGATAATTTGGCACGTAATGCAGGTTATACCGATGTTACCCGTCTACAATGGGATATGGAATCACGCAAATTGGATGATTTGCTCAGTTATTTTGAACCACACGAGATTGAGGAAGGACTGAATGTCTCTCTTGTTATTGATAGCGAAGGACAGACTAGCTTAACAGCGATCAAGCAAGATAAGCCGCTCAAGTCAGTTCCATCACGTCTGAACAAAAATGAATATATTATTCGTTTAAAAGAAGTCAAATCCGAACTGACCGACCAATATCGTCGTGCCCGTCAAGAATTAGAACGTTCCATGACGAACAGCACCACCTTTACAGCAGATGAACTGATCAAATTGTCACATAATCCGGTTCTTGCTCCACTGGTCAACAGTCTGGTATTACAAACAGACAACAAGCTTGGTTATATAGATGGATCATCTTCTGTATTGCGAAGTCCAGATGGCACAGAGCATCCGTTACAATTAGACGATCAAGTGATTATCGCTCACCCTGTTCATCTTTATGAAAGTGGTCAATGGAGTCTATATCAACGTGATCTGTTTGACCGTCAACAACGTCAGCCATTTAAGCAAGTATTCCGCGAATTGTATATCCCTAACGAAGATGAGAAAGCTAACGGTACATTATCTCGTCGTTATGCTGGTTATCAGATTCAACCGAACAAAGCGGTCGCTTTATTACGTGGAAGAGGTTGGACAGTGAGTTACGAAGAAGGATTGCAGAAAGTGTATTACAAAGAAAATATTATTGCGAATCTGTATGCACTCGCAGATTGGTTCTCACCTGCGGATACCGAAGCACCTACACTGGAGACTGTACAATTTTATAATCGTGCTACGTATGAAATGGTGCCATTTGATCAAGTATCGCCACTTATTTTCTCTGAAATTATGCGCGATGTTGATCTAGTCGTAAGTGTGGCTCATGTTGGCGGTGTAGATCCAGAAACAAGCTTAACTACGATTGAAATGCGTCGTGTGATTGTTGAAGAATCGCTACGTTTACTTCGTATCGATAATGTACAAGTTGAAGGCAATCATGCTCGTATAAAAGGAAATCTGGGCAATTACAGTGTGCATCTTGGTAGTGCGATTGTGTATCAACAAGCGGCTAGTGCTCTGCATATTATTCCTGTACATTCTCAGCATCGGGGACGATTATTTTTACCATTTATGGATGAAGACCCGAGAACAGCAGAGATTTTGTCCAAAATCGTAATGCTTGCTCAAGATAATAAAATCAAAGATCCACAGATTCTAGCACAATTACAACCGCAACAATCTTCATAACGTTAACATAAATAGTGAATTCGTACCGGGAAACAATCCAACGTATATCCCAAAGTATGTAAGTCTCTACTTCATCTAAACAAATCTAAAAAACCTCTGATGACTCTTTCTAATGTATCTCTAGAAAGAAGATCAGAGGTTTTTTTCACTTACACTTACAACTCCATCTCATGCCAGACCATAACAGCGGCTCCAGTAGCGACTGCATTTTCTTCTAATATTCCTTTAGAAAACACAGGGCGATAACTATTTGAATAATAGATATTCTGCTGGGCTACCGCAATAGCTGTATTGTAGAACAGATCATGTGAATTGATCAGTACACCGCCAAGAATAATCTTTTCAGGGTGTAAAATATTGATCAGATTAGCCAGCCCTATGCCCATATAAGCCGCAGATTGTGCAAAGATTTCTTTGATATAGTCATTGCCTGTTTCTAGCGATTGTACCAATGTAGTGAAATTAATCGCTTCCGGCTTGACTGCTACATGTCCATCCCACACATCGCGTCCCATTTTACTACGTGCTCGAACTTGTTGTTCTAATGCTTGTACCGAGGCAAAAGCTTCTAACGCTCCATAATTACCTGCACCATGAAGTCGCGGGCCGTCTGTCTGAATAATCATCTGTCCG
The DNA here is from genome assembly GCF_028736095.1 of Paenibacillus sp. KACC 21273. Classification (NCBI taxonomy): domain Bacteria; kingdom Bacillati; phylum Bacillota; class Bacilli; order Caryophanales; family Paenibacillaceae; genus Paenibacillus; species Paenibacillus sp. KACC 21273. The sequence continues at coordinate 291,761 of NZ_CP117876.1, read as the reverse complement.
ATCGAGCCTTCCATATCCACAGCGCCATGTACTACATGCCCGTTAGACATCATCGCAGACCGTAGACCTGTACCGACATGCACATACAACATATGCTGGATATGTTCATCACGCACCATCCAGTGCTCTCCTGTCAAAGCGGTATTGGCTCCATTTTCAAGCGTAACTGACAATCCTGTTGCTTCTTCTAACCAGCGCCGAAGAGGGACATCTTTCCAACCTGGAGCGGCAAAGTATAGGGGGTTAAGTATTTTCCCTTGCTCACGACTAAGCGGGCCTACAGCACCTACGCCCATTCCTATCACTAATTCTGGTGCTATTCCTTGCTCGGCTAACATCTGTGCTACTTGCCCTTGAACATGTTGAACTAACCGCTGAGGTGTCATACTTTCATCCATAGACCAACGCACCATTGCTAACGGTTGCATCCGCATATCATACAAGCCTAACACCGAATAAATACGTGAAATATCCAGACCAAAAATATAGCGGAAATTCGCATTGATTCGATACAAAATCGGTCGTCTTCCACCTGTCGATTGACCGAATCCAGACTCCATAATCCAGCCTTCATTGGTCATTTCTTCAAGCAGACGGGTTAGACTACTGCTAGTCATCTGAAATTCATTCATAATTTCTGCTTTGGATATATCGTCCTGCATCGCGATTCGGTCATAGACTGCTTTTTTGATGGAGGTTACGCCTTTCATATGCTTACCCATAATAATCCCACCGTTTTCCCTACAATTCTGATCGGAATTGTTTTTTCACTTATTATATATGGTTTTTACAGGGAATGCTATGTATTTATTGCATTAAAATAGAGAAATATAACGATAAAAAAACCTCTTTTCTATAAGCAGAAAAGAGGTCGGTACTATCATGCTAATGTTCTAACAGACGATTATATCTAAAAAGATACGATCAGTCATAGATGTTCATTTGTAAAACTTATTACTAAAAATGATTACTTCGCTTCGCCAACTACACTAAAGCGTGCGTTCACATGTGCTGCTTTTTCCGCTTCGTCTACAATTGCAATCGCATAATCAGCATAACTGATATAGCTGTTACCTTCATTGTTAACGATCATTTTCTCTCCACCAGCTGTGTAAGAACCGGTACGTGGACCTTGTGCATCAAAAAAGGCAGCAGGGCTTAAAAATGTCCATTGAATACCGCTTGATGCTTTCAAATCGTCCAAGTTTTTACCCTGGTTAGATGCTGTTGGTTTGTAAGCATCAGGGAAGTCCGGTGTATCGATAAGACGTACAGAATGAGCATCATCCACATAAAGGCTACCTGCACCACCTACAACGATTAAGCGAGTATCAGGAGCACCTTTCAAAATGTTGATCAACGATTGACCTACCGTGATATGAGATTCTTCTTGTCCTTGTGGAGCAGCATAAGCATTGACTAGAATATCGTATCCTTTAATATCTTCGGTTGTAATATCTAATACTTCTTTTTCGATTACATTTACTTTGTCATTTTGTACTTTAGAAGCGTTACGTACGATAGCTGTAACTTCGTGTCCTCTGCTCAAAGCTTCTTCAACGATCAATGATCCTGCTTTACCTGTTGCACCGATAACTGCGATTTTCATACTTAAAACCTCCATGTTGTATTAGTTGATGTATTGTAATGCTTATTACTATATGTGTAGCTCTAAAGCTTGTACTGTTTATTTCGCCTTACATGTAACAATTATAGTTACAGGATGAAATAATGTCAACTGTTCTGGTCGGATTACCAATAACTATTTATTATAAAGTATAGATAGCAGTGAAATTGGGTATTCATACATTAGTACCTTTAGCGCGGTTATTCTAAACAAACGATAATGTCAATTACACGATAGTATCCAAAACTAAGGAGTGTCATTATGAAAAATATAGCGTGGATCGGAACAGGGCATATGGGCTTACCGATGGCTCATAATTTGTTGAAAGAAGGATATACATTACATATCTACAATCGCACCAGTGAGCGTGCGAAGCCGTTAGAACATGCAGGAGCAACATTGTATTCTAGTCCTGCCGAAGCGACTGCTCAAGCTGAAGTGGTATTTGTGATGTTAACCAAAAAAGATGCGATTGATGATGTATTAAGCGGCGAACAAGGTATTCTTAGTCAGCTACGTGCAGGTATGTATGTGATCAATATGAGTACGATCAGCCCTGAAGAAGCCAAAGCGTTTGCGAAGCAGATTACAGACAAAGGCGCAATTTATGTAGATGCTCCGGTATCTGGCTCTGTTGCTCCAGCAGAACAAGGAAATCTGGTTATTCTTGCAGGAGGTCAGGCTGAAGATATTCAAGCTTGCCAACCGTTTTTTGATATTTTAGGTAAAAAAACGATCCATTTCGGCGAAATTGGTCATGGGAGTTCTGCCAAATTATCTATCAATCTATTGTTAGGCATTTCGACACAAGCGATTGCCGAGTCACTATTAATCGCTGAACGTTCAGGACTGCAACGTGAACAAGTATTAGAAATGTTCGGTGAATCTGCTGTAGCCACTCCGTTATTAGCAGGCAAAAAAGACATGTTTATCAACAACGAATTTCCAGCGGCATTTATGTTAAGTCTAATCTCCAAAGATCTAGGCTTACTCACTAATGAAGCCAAACGATTACATGTACAATTGCCTCTAGCTGAAGCAGCAGATCAGACATATCGTGAAGCTAACGAGAACGGTAAAGGTGAACTTGATCTAGCCGCTATCTGGCTTGAATTGCAAGAACGTCATCCGGATCAATCCTAAAACTTAACGATTCTTGAGATGATTCTATAGATATACGAAAGCCTCCCATAAAGTCAGCCATCTATACTCACTTTATTGGAGGCTTTTATCTAGTTATTATGAAATCAATTATCCTACTTCTATTGATCTGTATGATAGCGAGAACATGAATTTATTTGCGTGCTGTACGAGTAATACCTTCTCGAATATAGTCGATTACCTTTTCCGCTGTACGCAATTGTCCTTCTGAATTATGAATAATCAGATCACACTCCGATAATGCCACTCGTTCCTGATCATAGCTCTGAAGACGTTGCTCTTGTTCATCAATACTCACTTTACGATCAAATAATCGCTTTGCCAGTTGCTCACGATCTGCTAGCACTCCGATTAACAATACCCGGTCGCCCCATTTTTCTTTGACCAGCTTAGCTCCTGGCGGGTCCATTACTGTCGAACGTACCTATCCATCTTTTCCTGCATCTTCAATCGAACTGATCGAAGTTCCGTACAGATTGTTACGGTATTCGCTCATTTCCAACATCAATCCCTGACGAAACATAAGCTCAATTTGTTCTCTAGTCGCAAAATGATAATCAACCCCATCTTGCTCGCCTGCTCTGGGTTGACGGGATGTCCAGGTGACAATTTTGGGTACTCCTAATCGTGCTTGTAATGTGCTTTTACCTGATGCACTGGGCCCTTGAAAAACAACGATTGAAAATGACATATTACATCCTCCTGCATCTGTAGTTCTTCTTTTTTTGTACAATCAGTATACCAAAAGATACACTGCATGATCTTTCTGTTGTGCAATACGCATTTATACTACAATAATACTTAGCCAAAACTGAAAGGATGCTTGATCCACAGATGACATTATCGCCATCACCTACATATGCAGTTCAATTCCAACATATCTCTAAATCTTTTCCCAGTGCACAGCACGCTAGACCTGTATTAGACCGGATCAACGGCAATATCGAACAAGGCTCGATCACCACACTGGTAGGCCCTTCCGGTTCAGGCAAAAGCACATTGTTATCGCTGTGCAATCTATTACTTACACCAGACTCCGGACAATTATATATTCAAGGCAAAGAAATACAGACATGGTCGATTACTGAATTACGCCGAAAAGTTGGCATCGTATTTCAAGATGCTCCAATGGTGCAAGGAACCGCACTCTACAATTTGCAGACTGCGCAACGATTACATGGGATTGATATCGGTGATCCTTCGACTCTTACCGAACAAGTAGGATTGTCTGCTCATGTGCTTCATCAGCAAGTACAAGACCTTTCAGGTGGTCAAAAGCAACGGTTAGCTCTAGCGCGTACCCTTGCGAATCAACCTCAGATTTTGCTACTGGATGAGATTACTTCTGCACTTGATCCTTCTTCTGTACGGGAGGTTGAGCAATTGCTACTAGATATCCAACGCACATCAGGGATTACACTCATCTGGGTGACACATCAGATGGAACAAGCGCAACGTGTCGGACAACAAACATGGTTTCTGATGAATGGACAATTGCTAGAACAACGACCAACCGCAGACTTTTTTGCACATCCACAGACCGAAGAAGCACAGCGATTTATAAAAGGGGAACTCCAATGACGATTATTGCATTAACGCTGTCTTTATGTTTTGTTTTATTTGCTGTAGTGTTGTCTCGTTCGTTCAAGTTAGGTCTGGAAAAAGATGTGCTGATCGCCACATTACGAGCTACGATCCAACTGCTGATTATCGGCTATGTGTTGAATTTTATTTTCGGCTTAGAGCAGTTATGGGTCGTCGGCTTATTTCTATTAGTGATGATCACTGTCGCGTCGCTCAATGTATCTAAAAAAGGCAAATCGGTTCCTTATATGACGATCAAAGTGTTTTTGACACTGGTGATTGTGGAGATCGTAACACAGGCGCTATTGTTAGGATTCGGAATAATTCCGGCAACAGCACGTTATATTATTCCGATCAGCGGTATGATTATCGGCAATTCTATGATTCTGGGCAGTCTATTAGTGACTCGGTTACGTTCGGAAGTAACGTTGCGACAGCGTGAAATCATTTTGCTATTGTCGCTTGGAGGTACACCCAGACAAGCGATTCTACCGGTGCTCAAAAGCGCTGTTCGTTCCAGTATGATTCCAACGATAGACGGGCAGAAAACACTCGGTCTGGTGCAGTTACCCGGTATGATGACTGGACAGATTATCGCCGGCGCTGATCCGATTACAGCAGTGCGTTTTCAATTGTTGATTGTGTTCACTACGATGACTTCGGCGATTATTACAAGTATTTTGCTTAGTTTATTTATTGCGCCTAGCTTGTTTAACAAACAACAACAGTTGCAGACCGAACCGTTAGAACAATAGATAGGCATACAAAAAAGACTCCTCAGTGCATGATGATGCGTAGAGGAGTCTTTGCTTATAGTAATTAGATCAGATGGTGATTACGAATGAACTTCTTTGGTATCGATATTAACGATAGGCGTATGACCGGACTTTTCTTTTGGTGTACGATTTACCAGTAAGATACTAATAACGATCAAGACCAAGCCGATAATCAGATTCACTGTTACCGATTCACCCATAAATAACACACTAAGAATAATAGATACTAACGGAATCAAAAACGTATATGAACCGACTGTACTCGCTTCGCCTGAACCAACAAGACGGAAAAAACATAACCAGCTAAGAGCGATAGCGAAAATACAGATAAACAGTAATACTCCGATAAATGTAGCGTTCCACGTAATATCTGACCAGCTTTCGGTACCTGTACCAACGGCTGTCATTACGACCCCACCCATAATCAATTGAATCGTAACTAACCAGATCGGATCAACCTGATCGCCTACTTTTTTCACATAGACTGTTCCTACACCCCAGCTAACCGCAGATGCTAATGCAAGTACGATACCGATCACCGAGATGGAACCAGAGAATCCTCCTGCACTAATCGTTGCTACACCTGCGCAACCTAATACAAGACCTATCGCTTTGAGCGGATTCATCGATTCCCCTACCCATAACCAGGATAAAAATCCGACTAATACCGGCTGTAAAAAGACAATCGCCGAGAACAATCCAGCAGGCATATAAGCGATACCGATCGTCTGACAACCGTAAAACAAAATAATATTTAGAATGGCAGAGATTGCATAGATTTTCCATGTCTGCTTCCAGCGAAGATCACGCAAACGTGGTAAAGCAACAATCAATAACAACAACCCTGCAATCAATGTCCGAATACCGGAAAATAAAATAGGTGGTGCATAGTTTAACGCGAACTTGGATAACGGCCAGTTCACGCCCCACATTAAGATCAAAAATGCTAAAAACAGAGCAGTCTGCCCTTTGGATAACGCCTTCATTCTATTTCTCTCCTCTAAGCCAATCTGGATGACGATCACTTACGACAAAGCTGACATGTCATGTATCTTTCGAGTATACAATGCTTTTTACAATTGTTCAATAGACATTAAACATTTGTTCAAGCAGAAAGAAATTACTACTTTCACTATCCTCTACTTCCTAGCAATCGTGCTATAATAAGACTTCACTGGACAATGACAGTGCACTTCGTATGTACATCATGATTAGAATAATATAAGCGCATCTTTGCTAGATGCAGGAGGAATAGAATAATGGAAATAACAAGTTATCAGGTAGAAATGATTAAAGACCCTTTTGAAATTTTGGTCGGCACACGTTACGAATTTTTTATTGATTTTGAAGTCGATGAAGAGGACGATATTTATTCGGTAAACGGTCTCTATATTCGTGCTATTTATAAAGTTCAAGAAACAGGCAATGGTATTGTAAACTACGATATTATTGAAAAAGGAACCGATCGTGTACTGGATTTCGATCTAGAAGAAGAGGAAGAGCAAGAGTTAGCAGCGTTTTGTGAGCAAAATTGGAAAAACGCTGAGTCTAACTAATGCGTATTTTACTGCTTGGTGCTACAGGTCGTGTCGGACAATCGGTTCTGCAATATGCGCTTCATGATGGTCATGATGTGACTGTACTGGTACGTTCTCTGGATAAATTAAATGAACAATTGGCAGAATACGCAGAGGATTTGGTAAAGAATTCTAAAGCATTGTCAGCGATCAATCACTCTTTACCTATCAGCGAACAGATTCCGAATCTGCATGTTATCGTAGGCAATGTATTGAACAGCAATGATCTTGAGACGGCTTTGAACGGGGTACAAGCTGTCATTAGTACACTCAATACCGATAAAACGAATACGCTATCTGTCAGCACGCCGATCATCGCCCAGCTGATGCAGAAGCAGTCGATTGCACGCATTATTACAGTAGGCACAGCAGGCATTTTACAGAGTCGTATCGAAGCGGATAAATACCGCTATGAATCTTCTGAATCCAAGCGCAAAAGCACCCGAGCTGCGGAAGAACATCGGGTGATGTATGAAACGTTGCGAGATTCCGGGCTCGACTGGACAGTGGTCTGCCCGACGTATTTGCCGGATGGAGAGTATACGGGTGTCTATCGTGATGAAAAAGATGTGCTACCTGAAGATGGAACATCGATTTCTACAGGAGATACAGCCTATTTCACGTATCAGCAATTAAGCGATCCTCGTTATATTGGACATCGTGTCGGATTGGCTTATTAGACTAGGTGGTAGTATTTAATTTTTAGTATCAAATAAATAAAAATATTAAACATAAAAAACCTGACTTCCAGATGAAGTTAGGTTTTTGTGTATTCTATATTTAAGTTATTTTAAAATTTAGTGCTCACATCACACTCACGTATTCAAGATTTTTTCCTGCATTCGATATTCGGTTGGAGTGACCATAAATTTTTTGCGAAATACTTGGGTGAAATGCCCTACATTGGTGTAGCCGATCTGTTCTGCAATATCAGCAAGCTTGAGCTTGGGGTTGTGCAGTAGCACTTTGGCTTGTTCCATCCGCAGGCAGATCACATAATCTTTGTATCCTTGCCCTGTTTTCTGCTTGAACAATTGACTGAAATAAATTGGATTAAGAAATACAACAGCTGCTACCTTTTCTAAAGACAACTCTTCGTTAAAATGTGCACGAATATATTGCAGAGCAACTTGGATCGCATGATCGCTACTGCTTCCTTCTTCTGGCGCATCCACTTGTGCTGTCTTTTCTTCACGTAAGCGATTTACTTCAACAGCGACATGTTCAATCTCTTGGTGAGGGCCGGAATGTCTGGTGGCAAACGGGACTTTCAAATACTTTTGCAAATGTCCTTGTAGCGGTTCTAACAGTTGCTCAATCTGGATATGATTATGCAGTGTCACCAACCCTAATAGACTATTGCGATCAAAGCTCACGACGAACCCTTGACCTGACTGATCGATCAATTCATTTAATACATTTTCCACGATAAAATGCTCCAAATGGGTACTCCGTTGATCTTGTTCGATATTGACTAGAATAAGATAGAATTCAGGATAGTCCGCGATAAAGGTATCTAGACTGATTTTGCCCATACTAAGCCCTGCCGCTAATCGTTGAAATACCGCTTCACGCAAATAATTTAGCCCGTCTTTGAGCGCTTCTTCCCCTTTAGAGACTACGCGCTCCTGACGAATCTCGATTGTGAGCGATTCCATTAATTCTACCAATTTCTTTTTGCCGATCGGTTTGAGTAGATAGTCTCGTGCACCTAGATGCATCGCTTGTTGAGCATAGGAAAATTCCGAATGTGCCGAGATAACAATCCATTTGGCTTGTGGCTGACTATGACGGGAAATACGCATCAGTTCCAGACCATTAATGCCAGGCATCAGAATATCGGTCAAAATAATATCGATTCGGTGCTCACTCATCATCAACACCGCTTCTTCAGCAGATGAAGCTAGATGAACATGATAATTAGGAAAAACACTTTCGATGGTACGCTTGATCCCTTCACGAATAAAACTTTCATCGTCTGTAATCAGAATGTGCACGAACAATACCTCCTTTATCGATCGAAATAGGTTGATCTGAATATTCAGACTCTACAGTCTGTGAAGATAATTGAGCGACAGCGGAAGCATCAGATAACGGCAATACCAATTTGACTGCTGTTCCTTTGTCGAGAGCGCTCTCAATATGTATCCCGTTCGTGATCCCGAACATATGAGAAAGTCGCTGATGTAGATTTTGCAAACCGATACTTTTGCGTTCACGATGAACAGGATCGGTGGGATGAAGCAAAGAATTTCGTAGTCGTTCTAATGTAGATTCATTCATCCCTTTGCCATTATCTGAAATAATAATATTAAGGTATTTCCGATCCGGTATCGCTCTTACTCGCAAAACACCCGGTCGATCTAACGCTTCCAGACCATGCTTGACTGCATTTTCGATAATCGGTTGTAATAACATCTTCGGCACATGCAGATCCATCCACTGCTCTTCGACATCGATCTCTACGCTCAATCGACCATCCAGTCGCATCGTAATAATCGTCAGGTAATGACTAATCTGCTCTATCTCTTCACGTAACGTCACCAGTGCATGATCTTCCCAATGACTGCTATACCGGAACATATGCGATAACGATAACACTACATCGCCAAGCTCATCATTGCCTTTTTCGTCTAGCATCCAGTAGATCATATCCAGTGTGTTGTAGAGAAAGTGAGGATTCACCTGTGATTGAAGCGCATGAAGTTCTGCATTTTTTTCACTGACTGAAGAGACTTTTACACGTTCAATCAGTTCTTCGATTCGAGCGACCATATGGTTAAACGATACTACAAGCGAATTGATTTCTTCGTAAGAAGTCACAGTAACCATCCCGCGAAAGTTTCCATTTTCCACTTGCTTCATTTCTCGAATCAGTCGCTTTAACGGAGACGAAATCGTACGTGATACGATAAAAGCGATCAGCGCAGACACTACAATCAGCACAGTAACCACAATAAATAAATACCGCTTCGTCTGCGTGAGTTCGACATTGAGATCACGATCTGGCGTTGAACTGACAATCGTCCAATTGGTGGTCCCAAGCTTGGAAGCGGCGATCAGACGGCTATTATTCTGCTGTACATTCACCTGACCTGGTATCTGTGGCAACGAAATATTCGGCGGTAGTGAACCGGGCTTACTGTTCGGTTCGATCGAAGTGGGCATATGTTTACCGTCTCCGGTTACGATATTCACTTCGCTATGCGGGCCTAATTTCAAATTATTCATCGCTGTTAAGAACGTATCTGCCCGCGCTTCGATCAGTACAATTCCGATCTGATGTTGTTCATTGAGATTGAATATCGGACGACCGAAAGCAAATACAGGTTGATCTTCCGCCTGATCAATAATGGAATGAGGAAATACACCCAACCAGACCATCTGACCGGACGATCCACTAATCTGCTGATACCATGACGACTTAGTATATTCAGGATCGATCACATTCATCGAATTGCTATAATCGTAGATTTTGCCATTTTCACCGATCACATGAATACCTACCAGATCGTCTCTGGAAAAGTAGATTGCTCCCATAATCGTTGTAATATAATTCTGATTAATATACTCGACTTGCGGCGAACTTGCTGACTTCTGACCGAGCAGGCGTACAATATCCACATTGGCACTAATCGACTTGGACAGGCTATCATAACTACCGAGTAGAAGATCAAGCAATCCCACCGTTTGCGATACATTTTTCTGCGCAATCTCGCCTAACTTTTCATGAAATTGAGTGGTTGTACGGTTATAAAAAAGGATACTGACTAGCAGTACAATCCCTGCCATACAGAATAGAAACAAAATAAACAATCGATTATGGATCGAATGCAGACTAAGTGACAAAGTGAAATGCTCCTTTCTACAACAGTCGCTAAAAAAGCCAAAGGGCGGTAACCATAAAAAGGATTGGGTCCTCTTTATGATTACCGCCAAGTCCCTATACAGAGATAGTACCAATAAAGGTAGCTTCTGGCAAAATCATTTTATACAATTATCCTTTAACTGCTCCTGCTACCATACCTTTAGTGATGCGTTCAGACAAAATAAAGTAGAAAATAATAACCGGTAACGCACCCATGACAAGGAATGCTCCGATATTTCCGTAATTGACCGAATACTGACTGACAAACGTATACACCCCGAACGGCAATGTTTTGAGTTCTTCAGATGAAATAAACGTCGCCGCTACAATATACTCATTCCAGATATTGATAAACGTCAGAATACATACAGTCATCACAGGTGGAACCGAGATCGGCAAAATAATGCTACGGAAAATCCGGTATACACTTGCTCCATCCATAAACGCAGATTCTTCAATATCTGTCGGGATCGACCGCATAAATCCACTTAAAATAAATACAGCAATCGGCAACGCAAACGCGGTATACGGAATAATAATCGACCAGCGTGTATTCAGTAGATCTAGGTTTTTGAAAATAATCATCAGTGGTAATAATGTCGCTTGTAGTGGAATCATCATCCCTAGTAAAAATAACAACATCACATATTGCCCATATTTCCACTTAAATCGAGTAATCGCATAAGCGGTCATGGAGCTTAAAATAACAACTGCAAACAAACTAACTGCTGTAACCAGTACACTATTTCCCAGATATTTCAGATAACTACCGGAAGTATAAGCATCTGCATAGTTATGCCACTGTGGAATATTCGGAAGAGCGAAAAAGCTACCTCCCAGAATTTCTTCGTTCGTTTTGAGTGAGTACATCACTAACCATAACAGCGGATATAACTGCGTAACGATCAGGATCGCGAAGAGTAGATACACGAACCATTTTTTCACATTATTCATATCGTGCTCTCCTCCTCTACGTCACTTTACGTTCGATTTTGTTAAATACGCCATTAATAATCACAGTAATGACCAGACAGAAAATAACAAGGAATGTAGCTACCGCACTACCATAACCATACTTCTGAGATAAGAACGACATGTTATACATATGCGTCGCTATCGTATCGGTCGCATGTGCAGGTCCACCGCCTGTCATAACCATGACCAACTCGAATGCTTGTAATGATCCAATAAACGCTAGCACAACCGAGATTTTGAAAATAGGTACCACCATCGGGAACGTGATATAACGGTCTGCTTTGAATCCATCCGCACCATCAATTTTGGCAGCTTCATAGATTTCATCCGGTATATTTTGTACCCCTGTAAATTGAATAAGTAAATGGTATCCAAAGTACTGCCATAGCGATACAAAGTAAATCGCATACATCGCAATCGCAGGTTCCGTTAACCAGCTATGTGTCCAGCTATCCAGACCTAGCTTGATCAATACACCATTTAACATCCCGCCCATTGAAGCCGGGTTATAGATCGTTTTCCACAATTGTCCTAGAATAACGTTAGACAAAATAACGGGTACGAAATAGATCGTCACCAGACGATTTCCTTTACGTACATAGCGATTCAGCAAAATAGCAAATAATAAACAAAAAGGAATCTCAATAATGGAGAAGACGGCATACATAATCGTACGCTTCACCGACATCCAGAAGTTCGGATCGTCGAACAGTAATGTTTTGAAATTCGCAAGACCGACAAACTTAGCATCCGAAATCCCATTCCAGTCCAACATCGCAGTATAAAAAGAAACCAGAATAGGAACAAACACCGTCCCTATGTAAAGGATAAGACAAGGAAGTACAAAAATAGCGATCGTGCGAGCAGGTACTTTTAGTACATTCATGGCTTCTCCCTCCTTCCAACTCAAAAGTGTATTTTCTCTCTTTAGCCCTATTCTACTCATAGCGAAGGGGACGCTGTTGACGCCCCCTCGCTGCTACATATCCGTCTCTATGTTGATTTAAGGATTCGCTTCAAATGCAGCTTGGTGCTCTTGTGCAATTTGTTTTGGATCAACTTGTTGTACAAATAGACTTTGAATACTGCTCAAATGTACTTGAGATACCGCTGGATTCATCGTGTTATCGAATGACAGGTCGCCACCTTTTACATTTTTGAACAGATCCAGTACATCAATCGCTAGTGGAGAATATCCAGCCGCTTTGAAGTCACCGTCTACTTTTTGACCTAGACCAACTGCATTTTTCAATTCAAATGATACTTTAGGTAAGTTCAGTGCAAAATAGTTTAAGAAATCTTTCGTTTCTTGTAAATGTTCGCTGTTCGCAGATACGGCAAATGCACTACCTGGAGCAAGCATGAACTCATCTGGATTTCCTTTGCCATTGACTGTTGGGAATTTGAATACGCTCACGTCTTTACCTACTGTTGAACCATCATTCGCACCAGTCTCCCATGTTCCGATAAAGAACATCGCTGCTTGACCTGTACGGAACATATTACCGCCTGCTGTAGCATCAATCGATGTTGCTCCTTCAGGGAAAGCTCCAGCTTGAACTAATTTTTGGAAAGCATCGACAGCTTCGACAAAGGCAGGATCATTAAATGTCTTTTTGCCATCAGCTACATCTTGCAAGAATCCAGGGCCACCATTGGTGCGAAGCAAGATGTTCATAAATAGGAATGAACCTGTCCATGAATCTTTTTCACCGATCGCGATCGGTGTGATACCTGCATCTTTAAGCTTTTTCACATCAGCTAATAGCTCATCAAATGTTGTTGGTGGAGCAGCAATACCTGCTTTGGCAAATAGAGCTTTGTTATAAAATCCAACTTCGATATTATTACCATCTGGAAGAGCGTACACTTTTCCATCTTTGCTGTAATAATCAAGCAGTCCTTCTTGATATGTATCTTTTAGACCGCCTTTGTCAATGACATCGTTTAATGGAGCAAGCAAGCCTGCATCGATATACGGTTTCATCTGAGCTGCTGGATTCACAATCGTGATATCAGGAATTTCTTTCGAAGCAGCCTGTGTTTTAAGTTTGAGTTTTTGTTGGTCTGTATTTAGTGTATCCAGTTCGATATCAATATTTGGATGTTCTTTCTCATATTGATCAACGATCTGGTGAATCATTTTGTACGTTGGTGTGGTTGGATCAGGATAAATATTTTGGAATGTGATTTTTGTTTTATCCCCACTGTCTCCACTTGCTCCTGAACCGCTTGAACTTGAATCGCTGTTCCCACAACCTGCAAGTCCGAACGCCATTGCTCCTGCTAATAACAGAGCTACTGTTTTACTTGGCATTTTCATATCTTTTAATATCCCCCTCAATGGATAATTTGTACAAAACGTACTGTTTATGACTTTATTATGATGTTAGCGCTTACTTTTAACAATGTGTGAAATTAAGATTTATAGTTTGTATTTTCAAGGTATTCGCTTTTCTTATGTATTTCTTTATTTTGCCAACCACAAAAAAAGCTGCCCTTTATAGAGGACAGCTTGCTTACTACATCTCAGATCACTTGTTCATTTTAAACTGTAAAAATAGCTCATTATAATGCACTAACATCTTTTTCCCCAAATTATCATACACTTCAAGCTTATCAGTCAGCTCTTGTGGCGGGTAAAAGCGTTCATCGCCAGAGATGTCTTTGGGCAATAATTTGATTGCTTCGGCATTCGGAGTCGAATAACCGACATACTCTGTATTTTGCTCGGCGATTTTAGGATCTAGCATAAAGTTAATAAATTTATGAGCGGCATCGACATTGGCGGCTGTTTTGGGAATTACCATATTATCGAACCATAGATTCGTACCTTCTTTGGGAACGACAAAATCCAATTGATCATTTTCGCTCATAATCTCAGAAGCATCACCGGAAAAGACCAATCCTGCTGCCGCTTCATTATTCGCTAGCAACATTTTAATTTCATCCCCGACTATCGCTTTGACATTAGGAGTTAACGTTTTGAGCTTAGTTAGAGCTTGTTGTAAATGTTGCTCATTGGTATCATTCAGCGAATATCCCAGACTGTTGAGCGACATCCCGATCACTTCGCGTGCACCATCGGTGAGTAGTACATTGTTACGTAGCTTCGGATTCCAGAGATCGTCCCAGCTATCGAACTTGATGCCTTGAGCTAGATTCGGATTATAGACAATACCTACCGTTCCCCAGAAGTAAGGCGCAGAGTATTTATTGTCTGGATCGAACGATTGATTCATAAATTTAGGATCAATATTTTTCAAATTCGGCAATTTGCTATGATCGAGCGGAATCAGCAGATTTTCTTCACGCATTTTGGAAATGGCATAATCTGACGGAATCGCTACATCGAATGTTGTTCCACCTTGTTCGATCTTCGTTAACATTGCTTCATTGGAATCGAAGGTCTGATAGATCACCGTAATACCGGTTTCTTTTTGAAATTGAGCCAGAATATCTGGATCGATATAATCGCCCCAATTGTAGATTGTCAGCGTATTGCCACTTGAATAACCTTCGCTCACATTTAAGCGTGACGCAGTGTACATCAAGATCAGCGCTACCACAATAATACTGAGAAACATTCGGGTAAGAGTCTTCATCTTGGACCTCCTACTGCGATCGGTTCTTCGCGGCGTGGTTTGTTCGTGGCACGTCGATTAATCATATAGTAGCCAACTACCAGCATAACCGTGAATAAGAAGATCAATGTAGATAACGCATTGATCGATAACGCTACCCCTTGTCTAGCGCGAGAATAGATTTCAACCGATAATGTGGAATATCCATTCCCTGTTACAAAAAAGGTCACCGCAAAATCATCTAATGAATACGTAAACGCCATAAAAAATCCTGCAAAAATACCGGGCTTGATAAATGGCAAAATAACTTTGCTCAGTACATCACGACGACTTGCGCCTAGATCACGCGCCGCATCAATCAAAGAAGGGCTCATTTCTTGCAATCTCGGCAGAATCATCAGTACCGTAATCGGAATACTAAATGCGATATGCGAGATAAGTACCGAAGCAAAGCCTAACTTGATACCGATCATCGTAAATAAGATCAGAAATGACGCACCAATAATAACATCAGGGCTAACGATCAATACATTATTGAGCGACAACACCGTATCTTTTAACCGGCGACGACGAATCCGATCGATAGCTAGCGCCCCGATAATCCCGATCATTGTTGCAATTGTTGAAGATAGTAAAGCAATTACTAATGTGTTAATCACAATAATAATCAGCCTTGTATCTTGAAAAACTTCGCCATACCATTCCCATGTAAATCCTTCAAATTCATGCATATTGCCTGCACTATTGAACGAATAATACATCAGATACAGAATCGGCGCATATAATAGAGCAAACACAAATACAAGATACAGATTGCCCCAACCATTTTTGTTAGTCATGACGTACCTCCTTGCCGAAGCCGCCACTTAGAATCATGATCACAGCCATCGCAATAATTAAGACTACCGCTACTGTTGAACCCATTCCCCAGTCCTGTGTCACAAGGAAATGCTGTTCAATCGCTGTACCGAGCGTGATGACTTTATTCCCTGCTATCAACCTTGTAATCATAAATAGCGAGAGTGATGGAATAAAGACAGCCATACAGCCAGATTTCACTCCTGCCATCGTTAACGGCAAAATAACACGTCGAAATGTTACCCAACCGGATGCGCCTAGATCACGTGCCGCAGATACCAGAGTAGGATTCATTTCTTCCAGTGCATTGTAAATTGGCAAAATCATAAAAGGAATAAAAATATACACCGATACAAATACAAAACTAGACGCATTAAATAACAACTGTTGCTCACCGAATCCAAGTGTACCCAGTAGTGCATTGATCGGACCATACGTTCCAAAAATACCGATAAACGCATACGTTTTGAGCAATAGATTAATCCATGTCGGCAAAATAATGAGCAGTATCCATAACTGCCGATGTTTGGTACGAGTCAGCAGATAAGCCGCAGGATAGGCGACTAATAGTGAAAACAATGTTACTAGAAAAGCATACCAGAACGAACTGATCGTCATTTGCAAATAAGTCGGGGTAAAAAATGTCCGATAATTCTGAAGCGTCAAATTCCCATCGACATCAAAAAAAGAATAATACCCTACCAGCACCACCGGTGCGATAACAAATAACACGATCCAGATATAATAAGGCAGCATATAAATGCTGCGTGTATTAGCCTGCATAGACCCCACCTTCTTCATAACCTTCAAGGCGACGATCAAAGTCTTCTTCACTTTCACCAAAACGCATAACATGAATCGCTTCTGCTTCAAAATCAAGCCCGATTTCACTACCTGGATCAGCTTTGCGAGTGGAATGTACCAACCATTCATGACCGGAATCATCATAACAGCTAATCTCATAGTGAACGCCACGGAATAATTGGGTATCTACACGCACTTTCAGCTTACCTTTTTCAACCGTCGTCAGTTCCAGATCTTCCGGACGAATCACGACTTCAATACTTTCATTATCACGTAGACCCTGATCGACACAGTGGAATCGCTTGCCGTTAAATTCCACCAAAAAATCTTCGATCATACGTCCGGGAACAATATTCGATTCTCCAATAAAATCAGCTACAAAGCGGTTAATCGGCTCATCATAGATATCATTTGGCGTACCACTTTGTTCGATTTTCCCTTTGTTCATCACAAAAATCTCATCAGACATCGCCAACGCTTCTTCTTGATCATGTGTAACAAAGATAAATGTAATCCCTAGGCGTTGCTGAATTTCACGTAATTCATACTGCATTTCTGTACGTAACTTCAGATCCAGTGCAGACAATGGTTCATCAAGTAACAGCACTTCCGGTTCATTCACCAGTGCACGCGCGATCGCTACCCGTTGCTTCTGTCCACCAGACATTTCACTGATCGAACGTTGATCATATCCTTCAAGATTGACGAATTGCAGAGCTTCTTTGACTTTGGTCGTCACTTCGTCTTTTTTCATTTTTTTGATCCGCAATCCGAAAGCTACATTTTCAAATACATTCAAATGTGGAAAAAGGGCGTAATCTTGAAATACCGTATTCACTTGACGTTTATTTGCAGGTACTTTGTTGATCACCTGACCGTTAAAATAAATCGAACCTCCTGTCGGTTCAGTAAAGCCAGCGATCATACGCAAAATCGTTGTTTTCCCGCAACCGGAAGGGCCGAGTAACGTGTAAAACTTACCCCGTTCTACTTCAAACTCTATATTCTCAAGCACTACTGTTCCATCTTCATAGCGCTTGGATACTCCGTCAAATCGAATAATTGTATTGTCCCCCATAACAGCCTCCTTTAATAACCTCTATCTCTTATTATAACCAATAGATGTCACAACGATTAAAGTATTGTATCCCCTATGTTAAATAGCGATCTGCTAAACATAAATAAAATCCAATCCGCAATTCTCAAGATTGGATTACGATATACTTTATAATTGACGTTTTCTACCTAACTAGCTATCCAATAGACCAAATATCATCGTATAAAATGGTGCTATTTGCCATTCCGAGTACTCTATCCATATCCCTATAAAATAAAGGTTCAATGCAATTATAAAGAAAACAGCCAGAATTGCAATTACATTATCAGTCAAAAGCCTTACAATAAAAGAAATAACAGCTCCGCCCACCCATACAAAACAATAATCGAACACCCAATCTGTATGTACTTCTGTATTATCTTGCAATGACTTAACCTGTCCAAATGTTCCAGTCCCCAATCCATGTTCTATCCACAAGGAGGAATTAACCTGCACACCCTTTCTATGAAGCGATGGGTCATTCTATCGATTTCTGTTCTTATCTTATTCTTTTTACCTGCTATCTTTTCACATGCAGACTCTGCTACATCACTTTCCAAAGAACCAGATGAAAGTATTGTCGATGCTTCTGGAAAAGGGGATTATGTCTCTCTTGAGCAAGCCATTCAAGCGCAAGCTACTCATATTTATATACGGAATGGGATCTATGATGTAAACACTACGCTTCAAATTGATCTAGACGACACAATCATACGTGGACAATCCCGGGATGGTGTTGTTCTTCGTCAGACACAAGCACCTAACGATCTAGTAGTGATCCGCGCAGATCGTGTACATATTTCTAATCTTACACTGGATACGTATACCTATAATGCAGGAGCAACTCTGGTCGTTGCCGATGCGAATCAAGTAATAGTGCAAGATTCTTTGTTTAAAGGTTCAGAACGTATTTTTGCTGTTTATTTTGCAGGGCCTTCAGTTGCCGCAGGTCAAGATACACTGGCTGCTGTCGAATCAGGAACACTTGATGATGGCAACCAATTTTTGCGCAATGAAGTGTATTCTCATTATGCAGGCGACGGATTGTCTTTTTCATTACAAAAAAATGGGCTGGTACAACATAATACTCTTCATAACGCTGTACTCGCTTTTTATATGTGCCGTAATAGCGAAGTGTCCAACAATCTGATCAATGATTCACCTGGCGTCGGTATTCATTACTCGATGCCTGCGTATGACAATATCATTCGAGATAATGAGATCTATCGTTCACTAGGATCAGGGATACGTGCTTCTGCTAATCTAGAACACCCTGTACCAACAACCGCTCTATACGAAGGATTGCTGATTGAGCATAACATTATTAAAGATACTCGTTCATTTGGAATAGAACTCGATCAAGTAGGTAGTCGTACACGAATTCAGCGTAATACGATTCGCCAGACTGACTTTTCTGGAATCATCGTTCTTCGTTCCTATGATCTACGGATTCATAATAATCAGTTATCGAACAATGCGTATTATCGTGTACGTGGCAAAATTCATGATTGGACAGGTAACAGCGGTGGCATTGATTTGGAAAACACCGTTACCGCTACCAAAATCACATACAATACGATCACCTCTAATGGAAAAAGTGATTTTGGGATTCGTTTTTCACCGATACAAGGAAAAAATACGATCTATAAAAACAAACTTGTAGGCACAACTGTAATGACGGATATTATTCGTTTACCTTAAAAATTCCTACTATATATAGCTATATTCCTTCTCTCTATCACTTATCCTTTTCAAGCGACTCCTACTCTACAGTAAGCTGAGTAGGAGTTTTGTTTTTTCAAGAATTTTAGTTACAATTCCTTGATTATCCATATTGACGTAAGCGCTTCCATAAGTAAAAATGAGTGAGATAAATGCTACATAATGGAAAAAAGTGTGGGTTTTGGAACTTTGATCAAATGAGTGTGAAACCTTCCTTTTTAGTATTTTATGCTTCATTTATCTACTATCCTTGAGGAGGAATATGGATGAAAAAGAAATTCACTCACTTGTTGCTCACAGCAGTACTGGTTGTAGGTGCGACTTTACCATCAGCAGGCATTGTGAGAGCAGACGCGGCAAGTGATGCTTCTAACCGGGCATTAACATGGTTAGAAACACAACAAGATGCTACAGCAGGACTGGCTTTTGACGGATTGGTAGATAGTTTCGAAGATTTCTGGGGCCCTAATAATCCGAAACAGATCGTCTATACTTATGATCAGGCGGTAGCCGCGATAGCATTTATCGTAAAAGGCGAGCGTAGTCGTGCTGAAAAAGTACTTAACAAAATGCGAGATATTCAAGATCCTACAGGCTACTGGCTCAATTCGTACTGGTACAACAATGGTGCAGGCGAAGAGATTCGTGAACATGTAGGCCCTGTTGTATGGATGGCAATGGCAGCGATGGCTTATGAGAAACAATACAACGATACTCGTTACCGTCCTATGGCGCTCAAAGCACTGGATTGGTCATTACAGTATCAACAAGCGAATGGCGGCGTAGCTGGCGGTTGGAGTGCTTGGAGCAACTCTAATGAACCGTGGAGCTCTACCGAGCACAATATTGATATCTATCGGGTATTGCAATATTATGCGTCTGTCGATTCAACCAAAGCAGCTAAATATAATGCGGCAGCTACTAAAGTGAAAAGCTTCCTTGATACTAAAGTATGGGACGATGCTAACAAACGCTTTACCGGTGGTTGGAAAAACGATACCAATCTGATCGATCCTAAACTTCCACTTGATGTGAATCCATGGGGCGTATTAGCACTGGGTACAACAGGTACGCATAATTATGGAGCAAGTCTAGATTATGTTGAAAATGCTAACGGTGTTCCGGGTACACTGGCGAATCCTCGTTACAAACAGACGCTGACTTATAATGATGCTGGCAATACATTAACCGGTTATGATTTTGACTGGACCGATGAAGTGAAGCCTGCTTATGACGACAATGGCAATCAGATCGGTAATACAGGTGCAGACGTATGGTTTGAAGGATCAGCCTTTATGTCACTGGCGTATTATATGAGAGGCGATGTCTCCAAAGCCAATGCGATTAATACTGAAATTATCAAAAAACAAGGAACGAGCGGAGCTTCATTAGGCGGTATTCCGTATTCTCTTAAAGGTACAAGTAATAGCTATTGGGTGATGGCGCAACAAAACTGTGTATCCAGTACAGGTTGGTTGATCTTGTCGCTTGCTCATTTCAACCCGTTCACAGGTCAGTATCTGACAGGTGGGAATCCGACGAACCCGACAACACCTACTGATCCAACAACACCTACACCTGATCCGGGTACAGGCACAGGTGATCATACAACCGCAGATTATACAGCAGGTGTAACCAAATCATCTGCTACAGCGATCAGTATCAATATTAAGCCTGTAACTACTGCTAAATATGTAGATGTTCATTACAAAATCAATGGTGGAACTCAGCTTAATTACCGTATGACCAACAGCTCGGGAACATGGAAACAAAGTGTGACCGGACTTAGCGCAGGTACCAAAATCGAATACTGGTTTACGTATGAAAAATCAGGCCCTCAATACGATTCAGCTCATTATACGTATACCTTGAATTAAATCATCTCACAGAGCATCTAATAGAGTATTCTATTAGGTGCTTTTTGCTGTTCGCGGGCAACCTTTTCGTCTATGATTTAGATAGAGTATGATATACATATTATTGTTCAAGAAAGGAACTGGATGATGGAACATTTAATCAATGCTTCAGTCAAAGATATTCAAATTAGCGGTATTCGCAAAATTGCTAATGCAGCAGCGCAGTATCCGAATGCAATCTCACTTACGATTGGACAACCTGACTTTCCTACACCTCAACATATTATTGACGCGGCTGAAGTCGCAATGAATAATGGCAAAACAGTCTATACGCCCAATGCAGGTCTACCTGCTCTACGACGTGCAGCAGCACATTTTGTCAGACAAAAATACGGGCAAGATTACAATCCTGATGATGAAGTGATCGTAACCAACGGAGCAAGTGAAGCGCTGGATATCACGCTACGGACGATTATTACACCGGGAGATGAAGTGATTTTGCCCGGGCCAATCTATCCAGGATATGAGCCGTTGATTCGCTTATCCGGCGGGATTCCTGTATATGTAGATACTCGCTCGACTGACTTCAAATTAACTGCCGATTTGATCGAAAAGCATCTATCGACACGTACGAAAGCGATTATTTTAGGTTATCCTTCTAACCCTACTGGACGGGTGATGAGTCGGGCAGAGTTACAGGATATCGCTACATTATTGCAAGAACGCGAAGTGTTTGTCATTTCCGATGAAATCTATAGCGAATTGATCTATGATACCCCTCATCAGTCGATTGCTTTATTCGATGGTATGCGTGACCAAACAATTGTGATTAACGGATTGTCCAAGTCTCATTCGATGACAGGTTGGCGGATCGGCTTTACTTTTGCTCCTGCTGAGCTGACTCAACATATGCTTAAAGTGCATCAATACAATGTCACCTGTGCTAGTTCAGTGAGTCAATATGCTGCCCTTGAAGCACTTACACAAGGCATCGACGATGCGCTTCCGATGAAACAGGAATATCAGCAACGGCGTGATTATGTGTATGATCGCTTAATCGCTATGGGGCTGACGTTAACCAAGCCAGAAGGCGCTTTTTATTTGTTCCCTTCGATTGCTCATTTGAATATCGGTTCGATGGAATTTGCTTTACGTTTATTGGAGGAAGCAGGATTAGCGGTTGTTCCGGGAGACGCTTTTTCTGAATACGGAGAAGGATATATACGGATTTCCTATGCTTATTCGCAAGATGTTTTGAGCAGAGGATTAGATCGGTTGGAACAGTTTATACAGCAATTATAATATGCACCAAACAGCATAAATAAAAACAGGTATCTTTGGAGCGATTTTGGCACCTAGAGGTACCTGTTTTTGCGTTTACAATTAGAGATAATCAGATGTAAAACGACTTTTTTTAGTACTAATCGTTGCTCCTATCATACAGATATGAAATGAAAATTTGAGTTTCATGAAAAATCTTTAATATTTTCATGCTCTACTCTATTTCTTTAAGCGATATTTGCCGATGTTAGTATAAGAATAAATATGCAGATATTATTAGGAGTGGAGTTATGAAAAATATTAAACAATTTTTGAAATGTCAAACGATTGGCAGTAAATTAATCATTTCTTTCTTTATTGTGATGATTTTAGCTTTGGGTACTTCTAGCTTCACTTCGTATTGGTTAGCTCAAAAAACGCTAAGTAATGAAATGATCAATAGCGCTTCTTCGAGCGTCGAAACATTGAATTCAACCGTCAATACTGAAATGCAGCAAAATATAGATATTGTTGATTATTTCGCCAGTCAGGTAGCTCAAGCTAATTATGCAGATAGAGATGCTCTTGTGAACGGATTTAGAAGCTATTCTACTTCTCTCAAAAAAATAGAGTCACTGTATGTAGGAAATACGACAGGTCAATTTTTTACTTCTTCTGACAAACCTAATCCTGCCGGATACGATCCTCGTGAACGTGACTGGTACAAGCAAGCTTTGACTTCACCTGGAAAAGCTATTATTACGAATCCTTACATTTCTGCTTCTACCAAGAAGCTAACCGTTACGATTGCTAAGCAAACAGCAGATCAAAGCGGAGTTATCGGATTAGATATTAATCTAGAAGCATTACAAGCAACAACAGCAACAGTCAAAATCGGTAAAGAAGGATATGCTTTTATCGTAGGGAAAGACAGCAACTTTATTTCACATCCTACAGCAATTGGACAGAAAAATGCTTCTTCCGAAGAATTGATGGCTCGTCCAGATGCCAAAAGTAGCTATACCTATCTTTATCAAGATAAACAAAAAGAATTAGTCTATACGACCAGTGATCTGACTGGATGGCGGATTGCAGGTAGCTTTTATCAAAATGAGATCAATGAAGCGACTCAACCTATCTTATACAAAATGGTGATTGTTCTATTACTTTCTCTTATTGTAGGTGGTATTGTGGTTGCACTGGTTACTCGCTCTATTACCAAGCGTCTAAGTAATATTGTCGTTGTAGCTGAAGCGATTAGTGATGGCGACCTAACACACCATATCGTAGACCGTAGCAAAGACGAGATTGGCAGATTGTCGCATACCTTTAACAATATGAACGCATCGCTAAGTTCATTGATCCACTCTATTAACGATTCTGTCAGTGATGTTGTCTCTTCTTCAGAGCAATTGAATGCAAGTTCAGAACAAACTAGCCATGCAACCGTACAGATTACGACAGCGATCGAACAATTCTCGGTCGGTAATGAACGTCAAAATAAAAATGTAAATCAAAGCGCAGAGCAATTAACTCAAGTCGCCAATTGGTTACAAACGGTCAAAACCAATTCGAACTCATTACTTTCATTGTCTGAATCATCGAATTATTTAGCAGATAGTGGAGATCGCTTAATGCAACAAACGGTAGGTCAGATTCAGCATATCGATCAATCGGTGCATCAAGCGAATGAAGTAGTGACGAATCTTTCTCGCAAATCCGAAGAAATTTCGGTTATTTTACAAACAATCAATGATATTGCCAAGCAGACTAACCTATTGTCTCTTAATGCGGCAATCGAAGCAGCGCGCGCAGGCGAACATGGCAAAGGATTCAATGTCGTTGCAGGTGAAGTGCAGAAGTTAGCCGAGCAATCCCGTTCTTCTTCTCAACATATCGAGAATCTGTTGAAAGAAATTACAGACGAGATTGGACGTTCCTTGTCTACCTTTACCGATATTCATGGTTCTGTTGCCGAAGGAATGATGACGGTTCAACAAGCAGCCGATCAGTTCCAACAGCTACGTACATCATCACATCAGATTTCTTCAAGCCTGACTGAAATGAATACGTTAGTGCAAGAAGTGAATGGCAATGCTGTAGAAGTGGCTCAATCGGTACATGAGATCAGTGAAATTTCCAATGTAAATACCGCTTCTACCCATGAGATTGCGGCTTCCGCAGAAGAGCAATTAGCAGCAATGGAAGAAATCACTGCCTCCGCTCACGCTCTGGCTTCGTTAGCAGAAAATTTACAACAAGAAATTCACCGCTTCAAAACAACCGATTCAGTAGCTAGTCCATCAGCGTCTCACGCTACAGCAAGCACTGAGAACGATACTGTAGAATAACAGCTATTATGATCTAATTTGAATACGATTAGTACAAAAAAAGCCTTACCGCTTCTATGATTGCATAGACGGTAAGGCTTTTAAGTTGTGCTCTGTGATTGGCTTTTGGCTATCGCTTGTTGCATATCACCGAACATTATTTAGATAATTCAAGGAACCCTTCGCCAAATACATCTCGTACATCATGAATCGTGATAAAGGCATTAGGATCAGCCGCTTTGACGATCTTTTTGAGTACCGATACTTCTTGCTTGCTAATCACGATATACAGTACTTCTTTCGGTGTCTTCGTATAATATCCATGACCGGATAATACGGTCACTCCGCGATCCATCACTGTAATGACCTTTTCCGCGATCTTATCTTGCTGTGCGGAAATGATCATCACAGCTTTTTTCGGATTCAATCCTTCAATAATAAAGTCCATCGTTTTGGTACCAATATACAACATCACAATCGTTAACATCAGGCTTTGTGCCCCGATAATAAAGTAAGACGAGAACGCTACAATCAGATCGAAGAAGAGCAACCCATAGCTAATATTCCAATCCAGATATTTGTTCGCAATCCGCGCCAGAATCACTGTTCCTGCTGTTGTTCCGCCTGCTCGAATAATCAGCCCGATCCCTACACCTGTAAACAATCCACCGAATATCGTATTAATCATAATTTCACTAGAATCGATTCGCCAGTCTGCGGTCAGATGAAGGAAAAATGAGTTAAATGCAACCGCAAGAATCGTATAGATCGTGGTCGTTTTATCCAGAAATTTGTATCCAATAATCAATAGAAACGCATTAATCACCAAGTTCATCAGCCCAGGTGACAATTGCCATACATAAAATAAGATAATCGTAACCCCGGTTACGCCACCTTCACCCAGTTCATTCGGTATTACAAATAAGTTAATTGCTAACGCAAAAATAAATGCACCCAGTGCTATAAAAGCAATATCAATAATCCTTTTTTTCATCTATTTATACTCCCCTTTTATCCAACCCTAACAAATGAGTATTGTAAGCGATAAAACCTTGACAAGTCAAAGCTTTTTTAAGTTACTGTCCTCTGCTATTTCGGTAGTCTATCACCGTTAAAAAGCACGTTGTTAGGTGAAAAATAATGCCGTTTGGATAGGTAGTGTATATTTATGCTGGAAAGAGGAATATTTTGTTTATTTTTTAAATAAATCTTGTATATCGAATGTATATCAATAAAACGTAACCTATGATCATGCGATGTATTTATCTTTTAAAATAATTCCAGACCAATCATTCCGAATATTATTGACTATTTAGTCTGGAATGATTATAGTAAATGTAGCGTTTCTGAATTTGAGCCAATTTATTAACTACATTCACTCATTCGAAAGGCAGGTATCCTTATGGAAAATCAATCTATAAATGAATCTTCAACATTATCTATTGAGGCTTATTATGAACAGGCTATGCAGATGATGAATACGTTTAGTCAAGCGATGCTAACTGAGGATATTGATTTATTCCTTAGTCTTTTTAGCTCAAATATTGTTTTTCAATTCCCGTATGCACCTGAGGAATATGCCAAGCAGTTGGATGGCATTGATGCTCTACGACAACATCTCGAATCGTTAAAAGGAATGATCGCTTTTACTCATTTCACTACTCCAATGATTCATATTTCTGCGGATACTTCTACTTTTATTGCTCAATTTCAAGGTGTGGGTACTTTTGTTGCTACAGGCTTACCTTATGAGCAAGATTATATCTCAGTCGTGACTACCTTAAACGGACAAATTACCCGTTATCAAGATTATTGGAATCCTCTTCAAGTATCTTAATCTTATGTCATTTCAATTTACTATCTGAATAGCATCGTAAAGGAGTATATTATGAAATCTATTGAGCGCATTTTAGTTACTGGCGGACAAGGTAAAACGTCTTCTCGTATTACATCTCTTCTTCTGACAGAGGGTTATCACGTTCGTACAGCAGGTAGAAGATCTTCTTCATTGCAACATCCTCACGCCGAACATGTGCTTTTTGATTGGCATGATTCGTCTACGTATGTACAAGCTTTGCAGGGAATTGATGCCATCTATGTGGTGATTCCTGTCACGATGTATCCCGAACCTATCGTTATTCCTTTTATTGAGCTTGCCCTTGCTCAAGGTATCCAACGGGTTGTGTTACTATCCAGTGCATCTATTCATATTGATGAACCTGTTTTTGGACATATACATCGCTGGATCAGTGAACATGTACCGCAGTGGGCAGTATTACGACCTTCTTATTTTATGCAAAATTTTACCGAAGCACAGCAAGCCGACTTGATTCACCAACATAGAATAATCGCTAGCGCTACACACGAAGGCAAAATTGGATTTGTCGATGCTAATGACATCGCGGCTGTGGCTGTAAAAGCATTAACAGATATCACTTCTCATAATACTGAACATCTGATTACAGGTCCTCAATCACTCACTTATGAGGAAGTAGCGACTATAATTAAAGAAGTCACAGGCGTACCGATTACGTATCATGCCACCAGTGAATCAGAGTTGCAACAGCAATTGATAGAGGCTGGAATCGCACCAGATTATGCTAGTTTTCTAGCTCATTTGGATACACGAATTGCTGTAGAAGGGATCGAAGATCAGGTAAGCGATAGTGTCGAGATTATAACAGATAGACCTCCACGATCTTTCCGCCAATATATTGAGGATCATAGACATTTATTTGTAAATACAACAAAAGGCAGCGCTTAATGCTGCCTTTTTGTTTTTGCATATAATACGGATAATGCGATCTCTGTAATTGTGTTCAATTTAGCCTGATCGGCACCCAACTTGGTCGTAAAAATCAGTGCTGTTCGTTCATGGACTAGATACTGTGCCATCGCAGTCAAATTTACCTCTGGCCCCAATTCTCCTTGCTCTACAGCACGTTCTAATAAACGGTAAAATCCTGCTTCAATCTGTGCGTTATTATCCTGCAAATATTGATGTAATTCTGTATCATGTGGAGCATATTCTATAGCACTTGCGATAATAAAACATTCTTGAGCTAATTCGTTATCAGTCAGTACACTAATCATCTTTTGAAAAATCTGTTGTATTAATGGCAAGACTTCACCAGATTGCTCTAACAATGATAATAAATCTGCTGTTTTATGATCCATATAGTGCTTAACCGCAAGAATAAATAGATCACGCTTGGTTCCATACGTATCATATAGACTCTGACGAGCAATCCCTAATTCTTGCAACAGATCAGGTAACGTCGTTCCTTCATATCCCCGACTGCCAAACGTCTTCATCGCTCGATGCAACACGATAGTCGTATCAAAAGCTTTCGTACGTGCCACTATCTCACATCCTCTATCTTTCACTCTACCCTATAAGCTAACCTTACACCGCATCCTGCCCTGATTTCCAGTTCAAATAATCGGTAATCGTCGTGATCGCCACGTCAATCGCATCTTCACTCGGCTCAAGCTTTGCATGATGCAATCCATAAGGCGTGTCCACACCTAACCAGAACATAAATCCCGGAATGTGATCCAGAAAATAACCAAAATCTTCGCCGGTCATCGCTTCTGTACATTCTACTAGATTTACATCAGAACGTTGTCCTAACCAATCCATAAATTCATGAGTTAAAGTCGCTTCGTTAAACACTTGCAAGTAATTGGAGCCCCAATCAATCTCTGCCTGACATTCAAATCCGGCTTCGATTCCTTTGACCAATGCTTGAATGCGAGATTTGACAGCGACCATCGTATCGGCTGACAGTGTACGAATTGTGCCTTCCAGACGGGCACGCTCGGCGATAATATTTTGCTTGGTACCGCCTTCGACTTTACCAATCGTCACAACAGCCGAGTCTAACGGATTGATATTACGGGCAATAATTGTCTGCAACTGTCCTACCAACTGACAGCCTGCAACGACCATATCATTTGCTTTGTGCGGATAAGCGGCATGTCCGCCTGTACCGATCAGATCGATAAACAATTCGGATGTATTGGCAAATAAAATTCCTGCGCGTGTCGCGATTGTACCGACAGGATATTCAGGTGCTACATGAAGCCCGATCATCTGATCTGGCATCCAATCGGCTAATTCTGCACTGGCTAACATCGGCTTCGCTCCGCCCGGCCCTTCTTCTGCTGGTTGGAAAATAACCACGAGATCATCGGTCATTTGATGAGTCGCAAAATGAGTCAATACGCCGAGTCCAATCGTCATATGTAGATCGTGTCCACAAGCGTGCATATATCCTTCATGTTCACTTTGAAAATCGTAAGACGTCTGCTCGACAATTGGCAACCCATCCATATCGGCACGATAACCAAAACGGCGCTTCGGTGCACTGCCATGAATATAGACTAGAATCCCTGTGCGCCATGTGCGAATCTCCAAATGGTTTTGCGGAAGAGTAGCGATATAATCTAGCAAATACTGTTGCGTTTTGAATTCTTGAAATCCTGGTTCAGGAATACGATGAAGATCACGGCGAATCTGAGTAAAAGTAGTCATCTGAATCTCCTTTTTCTTTCTCATTCTATACGAATAGTTATACTACATAGCGTCAGTATACCATCCAAAGTAGCATCAAAAACAAACTCAACACTAAGCTCAAAGGATGAAAGAAAGACCCAGCATGTGCGGGGTCTCCAGATCGAAATATATAGTTATATCTAATTATCAATTACAGTGTACGTAGATCTTGCAAAATTTCTGTTTTAGACTTTGTTTTGTCGTCTACTTGCTTGATTACACGTGCTGGAGTACCTGCTACAACAGAGAAAGGAGGTACGTCTTGCGTTACCACAGCGCCAGCCGCTACAACAGCACCTTCACCGATACGTACGCCTTCAAGTACAACCACATTAGCACCGATCAATACGTCATCTTCAACGGTTACAGGCTGAGCAGAAGGTGGCTCAATGACGCCTGCAAGAACAGAACCTGCTCCGATATGACACATTTTACCGACTTGTACACGTCCACCTAGAACAGCACCCATATCGATCATTGTACCTTCACCGATCACAACACCGATATTGATAACAGCGCCCATCATAATAACAGCGTTATCGCCGATAGATACCATTTCACGAATAAATGCGCCTGGCTCAATACGTGCATTGATGTTTTTCATATCTAACAAAGGAATCGCAGAGTTACGACGATCGCTTTCGATCACTTGGTCTGCAATTTTGCTTGCATTTTCAGTCAAAACGCCTTGAATATCTGCCCAATCGCCGAAAATAACACCTGTGTTACCAGTGATAAATGTCTGTACGTCTTCAGGGAATGTAATGCTGTCCAATTCACCTTTAAGGTATACTTTGACTGGAGTTTTCTTTTTGCTCGTTTTGATCAAGTTAATAATTTCGTGTGTATTCATTTCCGTGGACATGTATAAAGGCTCCTTTTATATAACTGCATGTATTTTTAAATGGATCATCAGACAAAAATCTGAACTACATCCTTTATAGCACAATCAAAGGTGCAGTCGCAATGGACACAAGGCTTGCAAATGTTCACTACGTATGGAATAACTATACCATATGCACTCTATAAGTTCGCCCTAATCCGCAAAAGATACAAAAAAATAGAGAAGAAGTACAAATGCACTCTTCTCTCGTTTTTAACCGCTATCCAGTAACCCGTATTTTTTGCGAAAACGTTCTAATACTTTGATCCATCCACCAGCCAGAACCGCAAGGAAAAAGACATTAGATAACGCATGAGCTAGATCAAAATAAAAGCTTTGTACATATACCGCTAGCACGGCTTTCCATTCCAAAGCAACGGCAAGATCGATCACAACCCACAGATTCATAATCCAGCCAAATAAAAAGCCCCAGATCAGCCCGAATGCAAGTAAGCCAAGTCGCTTTTTCATCCACCATGTCTGACGAAGTAAGCCTGCACTCACGCCCATCATCCCCCATGCAAACATCTGCCACGGTGTCCACGGGCCTTGTCCAAAATAGATATTCGATACAAGTGCCGCCATTGCGCCCACAATAAAGCCTGCTTCAGAGCCAAATACCAGTGCCGACAAAATGACGATTGCCGAGACAGGCTTCACACTGGGTAAAGCGGCAAAAGGAATCCGGCTGACTGCTGCAATCGCCGCTAACATCGCCAGCAGAACCAATTCACGCGCTTCAAGCTTACGCCGTTCAAAGCGGACAAATAACGGCAACATCACCGCCAATAACAATACAAAACTGAGCAACATATAATGATCACTCAGCACTGCATTAGACAATGCTAATACTAAAATACTTAGACCTACTGCAATCATCAGCCAGAGGCGGGAACGCGCCATACATCCAGTACCTCCTCTGCGGTGAGTACACCCGGTAACCAATCACGTACAACCCGATTAACGGCTGTCGTATAAAATACATTTTCGCTAAAAAAGATCGAAGGTATATCTGTCGTAGTAATCATGCCATCAAATAACATCGCACAACGACTGCTATAACTTGCTGCAAATTCTACATCATGAGTCACGATCACAATCGTATGTCCGGCTTGACGAAGCTCTAGTAATTGCTGGGCTAAAGCGATTTTGGCAAGTGGATCAAGCCCTTTGGTAGGCTCGTCTAATAGCAGAATATCTGGATTAAGCAGTAACACAATCGCTAACGCTGTTTTCTGCTGTTGTCCACCGCTAATATCATGCGGATGCTTCTGTTCTAATCCTTCTAATTGTAATTGCTTCATCAGCTTCGCAATCGCAATCTCTGGTTCTGCAATACCTGCATGTTGAGCCGCTGTCGATAATTCTTCAGCAACTGTGTCATGACTGAAATACAGCAATGGATTTTGCGCGAGATAGCCGATATTTAGCTTATTGGCTTTTTTGATTGTTCCTCTTCGTGGTTGAAGTAGACCTGCTAGCAATTGAAGTAATGTCGATTTACCTGCTCCATTGCCTCCTAGAATCGCTAACATTTCTCCCTGAATAATCTGCAAATCTAACTTTTTCAACACTTCATCACTTTTCTTTTCATATTGAAAAGTGACTTCACGACATTCTAGCAGTATCTGTTCTTTGGCAAAAGAAGTCGTAAGCGGTGCTGAATCAGCTAATGGTGCTATCGTGTCCGCCAAAGAGCGATCCCAATCCAACGTCTGTAACCACTGCTTTCCTTCACGTACTGTAAAAGGAACAGCAGATAGAGCAGGTACCTTTTCGGTTATTTGCTTGTTATGCATCGTCCAGAATAACTGTGTAACCGAAGGCAAATATTTAAAATCATCGGGATCATGACGCTGTATCTGTTCACTCACTTCACGAGGAGAGCCGCTGTATTTCAACTTCCCTTTTTCCAACAGAATCATCTGATCCGCCAAAGGAATGACTTCTTCTAAGCGATGTTCACTAATAATAACAGTCGTTGAAAATTCTCGATTCAACCGGTAGACCATCGAAATAAATTCACGCGCCGCTACCGGATCAAGTTGTGAAGTCGGTTCATCCAATAACAGTAATTTCGGTTGTAACAGCAATACAGAAGCTAGATTGAGCAGTTGCTTTTGCCCGCCTGATAATTCGTGAATTGGCTTGTATAATAAAGGCTCTAATCCAAAAAACTGCGCAATTTCTGCTAATCGACTGCGCATCACTGGAAGAGAATAGCCCAGATTTTCCATCCCAAATGATAGTTCATGCCAGACTACATCCATCACAATACTGTTATCTGGATTTTGAAAAACCATTCCGATCTCTTGCGCTGACTGATGTGCTGGTAATTCATTTAACATATTGCCGTTATAATAGATCGTGCCGCCGATTTGACCGACAGGCGTTAATTCAGGTTTGAGCTGGCGTAACAATGTCGTTTTGCCACAGCCTGACGCTCCGCACAATACAACAAAATCTCCTGCATGGACAGTGAAATGAATATCACTTAATACCTGATGTGGTTCGTCAGGATAAGCAAAAGAAAGTTGATTTACTTGGAGTATTTCCATGATAGCCATTCCTTTCCTTCTACAATCACTGGAATCAGCAGATACAGACCAAAGCATAAGTATAGTATCCAATCCTGCATACTAAATACCATGGACTGCATACGCGGATAGATGACAGCTCGTCCCCAGCCAAGCGCACTACCGATCATAATAACGATAATCAATACAGATAGACATCCGGTTAACCAGCGATCTCTGCGATCCATACGATGGACTACATACGCTGTACGCTTGGTTGTACCATATCCGCGTGCTTTCATCGAATCTGCACTTTGAAGCGCTTCTTCTAGTGACCAGACCAGCAGTACTTTGACAAGAGTCATCCCATCTCTCATACGCTTGGTGAGCGATCCTTCATGAACGCTGATTCCACGTGTACGTTGCACCAGCGTAATCTGAGTTAATCTTCGGCGCAATAATGGCACAAATCGTAATGCCATCATCACTACCAGTGCACTTTGAGGCACAAATTTGGCAAACAAATACATAAATTTATCAGTCGTTACATTGTAGTTATACGATAGACTGGTCAGCAGAATCAGCGTAAGCGATAACAACATAGTCACGCCATACAATACGGATTCCAACGTAATCGGCTGATCCATAAAGTAAAATAAAATATGTCGACCTCGGTGTGAAATCAATGGATTAATCACTACAATCGCTATACCGATCAGCAGATAAAAAGGCAACATCCGCACAATAGTACCTGCATGCTTCTGTATACTAATCAATACAATCAGCAAAATGATACCTGTCAGCAAAAAGACAGGATGAAATAGCAACATCCCGCTCAATAACAATCCTCCGTAAAACAAAAACAATGTGATGGGATGCAGAGCACGAAATCCGCTGTTCAATTTTTGGCTCCTACATCTTTTCCAAGATCGGTCGTATACAACCAGTCAATCTGATCTCCCGCTTGCACTTTGTATGCGCCTGCGCTCATATTTGGAAAATTGCCATTAACTTTGAACATCCATCCACTGGTAGGCCCTTCGTCAAATTCATACAGATTATCGATTCCTTCTACATAAGCGAACCCACTAGACCCTTGATACTCCATAGGTATTCCTTTGCTACGGGTTATACGCTTCAGTAAATCCAGCGCACTTTCCCCTGCTTCTACTGGCACAGAGGTAGATCCCAGTATGTTAC
Source organism: Paenibacillus sp. KACC 21273 (assembly GCF_028736095.1). NCBI lineage: Bacteria > Bacillati > Bacillota > Bacilli > Caryophanales > Paenibacillaceae > Paenibacillus > Paenibacillus sp. KACC 21273. The sequence continues at coordinate 257,526 of NZ_CP117876.1, read as the reverse complement.
TGTCGCCTGTAATCGATAGTGTAACTGTAGACGCTTGAGGTTGTGGCTTAGGTGCTGATGGTGTTGTAGGCGTTGCTGTTGTACCCGAGTCTTTAGCTGTATTGCTAGATGGTTTGGATGTACTGGTCGATGGTTTGGAATCTTTTGTTGTTTTGGTGTTGTCTTTGGTGCTCTTTGTAGATGTATCTTTGGTACTGCTTTTAGACTGATTGTCAGAAGTTGCTGTTGATTTTTGAGATGATTGAGTATCTGAATCACTAGATGTCGAACTGGATTTCTCTTTTGTGTTACTGGTCGATGGTGTGCTAGTTGAAGTCGATGATTGGTCTTTGTTGGTATCTGTCTTCGTTGAAGCATCATCGGTCATGTTCTCTTTGGGATCAGCCGTCTTTTGTGTGTCGTTCGTTGTCTGCTGATCTGCTTCTTTTGCCCCGGTCGAAGCTTGAGAATCTGTAGCTGGTGTGGTGTCTTTATCTGTTGGTGCTGTCGCAGAATCGGATTGATCTTTAGTTACAGTCTTATCTGGAGAAGCGACTTCATCCGAAGTTGTCGGTGACTCTGTGATCTTATCTGTTGAAGAATCGCTAGCCGATGATTGATTAGTCGGTGCAGTAGAAGAACAACCACTGATCAATAACAACGTCAACATCACCGTTACTATAGCTAATGGCAAGCGTGAATATTTGCCTGAATGCTGAGCAGAAGTTGGTGTTGGCACAGTATGATGATGCTGTTGCTGACAATCTCTACGTGGATGTTGATTGCTCATCTTGATCGATACCCTCCTTACATACACAAAACGGAACGCTGGACACTATGATCCCCGTTCCGCTATTTGTATAATCTATTATTTCTTTTAGTTTACCGTAAAATTAGTTCGCTTGCGCCATCTTCTGTACATTGATCGCTACGACAGCTGCCATTTCACGTGTTACTTTGGCTTGAGGATCAAATTTGTTATTCGCGCCCACCATAATTCCATTATTCACTACAGCACTGACTGCGCTACGTGCATAACTACCGATTTTCGCTTGATCTGCAAAAGAAGCAGTCGATGTGCCTTGAAGTGCAAATGCACGAGTTAACATCACAGCCATATCTTGACGGGATACCGGCTGATTCGGTTGGAATGATGTTGCGCTAATACCTGTGATAATGCCTTTATTTTGGGCGGTCATAATTGCATTATAATACCACTGATTAGCCGATACGTCTTTAAATGTCGATTTACTAGTAGAGGTATTTCCTGACTCTGTTGCTCCGGTCAAACGAACTACTAATGCAGCAAATTGAGCACGTGTTAATTGTTGTTTAGGAGCAAATACAAGTTCCTGATCACTCACACCTAACATCAACCCTGCATCATAAGCACGATGTACAGAATCAGAAGCCCATGCTGAAATAGTATTTTCATCTGCAAATGTAACTGTTGTACTTGTACCTGTATCTACAGGCTTAGTAGCAGTATTTGCTAAATTATAAATCGTATTTCCACTGTTCATATACTGCTGATATGCAACCAGAGCAAGTAATGCTTGTTCAGTAGCAATATTGTCGCTTGCACTGCCTACCGTATGGCTATAAGTGCCATTTGCTTGACGGAACTGGCTTAGACGCGTAATTAGGTCACCATTGGACTTCGTAAAACGTGCGTCTTTTGGATTGATACCTGCTGATGTTAGTGCAACGATCACTTGAGAGACACTTTCGCTACTATCATCGTTATAAGCAGAATACCCTCCGTTAGCTTGCTGTTGTGCAGATAGATATTGAACAGCTTGGTCGATCGCTGTTTGGACTTTGGCCTGTGTGCGTTCAGGTGCAAGTGCAGCAACTGCCATTGCTGTCATATCTACACTGCTCGCTTCACCTGTTGCCAGTGGGAATCCACCATCGCTATTTTGCGCGCTTAACAACCATGTCACTAGCTTGTCTTGGTTCCATGTAGCTGTTGAAGGCATTGTATACTTATCACTATTTAGCGCAATCAAAGCAAAGATAGGTCCATTGGTTCCTTGAGCTGTCATTTTCTCATGGTTAACCATTTTGTCGATTAAGTTCACACCGCTCACAGATGTTGGATCGCCACCTGCTGCTTTGATCCCTAAAATCAATCGTTCCAGATCAGTCACTTTGCGGAATGTACCTGCTGATTGTTTGACTTGAGCTGTTGCATTAGTTAGGTAACTAGCTGGCAAAGTTCCACCTGCACGTACAATTCCTACTGCTTCCCATTCGGTTAATGGGTTATGGGAAAGCACATTTTTGACTGTTGCATTGATATCTGTTGTTAATTGTTGCTGGTCTGCTGAGCTTGCTAATACATCTTTGTTGATCACCGCATATTGGGTAAAGTGAGAGACTGCTCCGGTGATAATGCCAGTTTTGGCATCCAAAGCTGTTGGAACAGGAACCCATTGCTTAGTTTCTTCATTTAGCCAAGCAATCGTCAGGCTAGACATTGTATTAGCATAGACTGGAATTTTGAATGAAAGGTATACAGGCTTTTCAAACTGTTGTCCTTTTGGCGTAAATTCATACAGACTGGATACAAGCTCTGGACGACTAGCCATTTCTTCTTCAATTCCAATCGTAGTATTACTCTTCACACTATTAGCTGGCACAATAAATTGTACTTTACCTGCTGGATCAGCAAGTGTCGCTTTCTGATCAGCAGTTACTTCTGCACTGACACTTACTTTTGCCGCAGATGCCAGAGCTTTGGCTATTGAATTGGCTGTACTAGCAGTCATTGGAGAACCCGAGTTGAGTACTGTACTCGACTGCCCTGCTTCGTTCACAGCCAGTTGATTGTTGGATTTGATTTTCAGTTGAGACAATTCACTTTCTACTTGAGAAGGAATGATTGACGGGAAAGGAACACCGAGACTGTTATTCGCACTTCCTCCACCGCCACCAGAGACAGTAGCTGTACCATCACTATAGCGCCATGCTAGAGTATCTCCAGCTTTTAACGTATAGGCTCCGGCTCCTGTGTTCGGTTGTTGTCCGTTGACTGTGTACACCCAACCACTTAATGGCCCTTTATCAAATTCACTTAATCCATCAATAGCTGTTACATAAGCAGTAGCACCGCTACCTCTGTAACTTACACGACTGGAACCTAACTGACGTAACAATACGCTAAAAGCAGTATCTCTATTTTGCAATGTAATCGAAGTCGTAGGCAGAATCGTACTATCACCTGTGACGGACATCGTAATTGTATTGGCAGTAGGTGTAGTGGTACTTCCACCTGTACTGTTATCGTTCGCCACAATTAATGTAGAAGTACTGCGTACAATCGAAGGTACACTGTTATTCTGGTATCCTGTCACAGCTACGGTATAGGAGCCTGAACTCATTTTATTAAATGAAGCTACACCCTGTGCATTGGTTGTTACTGTTTGGTTACCGACTTGTACTTGTACATTTGCCGCAGGACTGACTACTTTGTCGCTAGTAAATGTATCGTTATTCCATATCCAATCGGCTTTTTGTACCGTAATATCGAAGCCACTGCTTGCTTTTGGCACCGCAGGCGATGTCGTTACAGACTCTACTAATGAGATTCCATAAGCTCCAAAATACACATATACTTGATCCGAAGGTTGTAATACAAATGCATCCATACCCACATCTGGTGATATCCACTGGCCATTACGTTTTACCGCGAATAACCAACCACTCGATGGATCAAGATCACCACTATTGATGCCTGCGATCCCTGTTACATATTTACCAAATGAAGCAGATGCAATCGTTAGTTTTACTCCATGTTGTGAAGCAACATTTTGTAATGCATCTAGTGCATAAACAGCTTCAGTCACGCCTGTAGTTACAGGAGCAGAAGGGCCTTCTACAATAACACTTGCTTGTACTTTGGTGCCCTGCCCCGGTTCAGGAGTAGGCGTTGGTTCTGGCTCAGGCTGTGGTGCTACAGGAGGATTAGGATTGGTATACAGCACTCCTGCATTTTTTGTATACAGATCATACGCTACTAATGCTCGTAATGCTTGATCTGTTGAAAAAGCTTTGTCCGATGCACTTGCAGTCAATTCATGACGGAAACCACCATCACTATTTTGAAAAGCAAGTAAACGGTCGATTAACGATTTTCCATTTTTCTCAAATTGTACATCGGTTGGATCGATTCCAAATGAAGCTAGTCCAATAATCTCCTGTGCAATCGATTCACTGCTTGAATCGTCTGATTTTTGTTTTAACCAATTCACTGCTTTTTTCCCTGCTGTCTGTACATCTGCACGATCTTTGTACGGAGCTAGAGCACTAAGTGCCATTCCATAATAATCTGTCGACATTTGCGGGCCATTAATCGCTGCAACTACACTATCGATCAGTGTATCGCGTCCTTGCTTGGCATCATTAGGCACTTGATATGTACCAGAATCTAATGCGATCAATGCAAACATCGGTCCATTAACACCTTGTTGATTGATATTCGCATGATTGTATAATTTTTCGATCAAATTACAATCGGAAATATTCGTAGCATTTAAACCTACCGATGCCCCTGCAATCGCCATTCGTGCTAATTCAGTTACCGAAGGCTTCGCTTGAGCACACAAATTTTTTACTTCTGTTCTTAGACTGCTGTAGTAGCTAGCAGGAATGGCTTTGCCTGTACGCGCATAGCTGACTGCAATCCAATCGCCATCGACTCCACCATTAGCGTCGATATATTGCATCGCTTGCGTGATAGCCTGACCATATACAGATTGGGTGACGTTCGTATTGACGGTTGAATCGTTAGTAGAAGAATCATTCGAAGTGTAGACCGCTTGAGATACAGTGGTTGTCGTAGGATTCGGTTCATCTGCTGCATACGCAGAAGCAGAAAATACACCGGACGGTACTAATGTAGCGATCGTAAGAACCAGTGTTAAGATCGTAGCGATCCACTGACGGGATAGAGATGATTTCATATGAGACCTTCTTTCTTGTTTTAGTAAAATAGACATAACGACAGTACAACATAAAAAAGCCACTTCAACGGAAGTGACTTCAAAGGCATAACAGCACAACCATTCACCACCTGTGACGATACAGGCTTAGAATGCTAGGACTGTTTCTCCTCTTTGCTCCGAAGATGATAGAAACGATTGCTCGCAAGGCAGGTCTCCTGGCTATGCTTCATCACATCCTCCTACCTTCCCATCGCTTCATGCAACAGTGGCTCGATTCAGGAGTTGTTCAGCATTTACAGTGGCGGGACCGCGCCGGAATACACCGGACTTCCCTTTTAAGCGGATACAAAATCATATTCGTATCTGCACCTTGGACAATAAATTATATAGATTTGTAGTATTTATCATAGCGATAGCACCGGGCTTTGTCTACGAATTCTAGCAAATTACTTATCGGAAACATGTGAAAAAATAAAAGCGCATCCTGATCACAGGACACGCTCATAAATAACGATACGATTTAGCTTACGCTTTAACTTCTAACGTCCAACCAAATGGATCTTCGGCTACACCTTTTTGAATACCGGTCAATGTCTCATACAACTTGGCAGACAATTCGCCTGTTTTGCCTTCGTTGATGACCATTTTCTCACCTTGCCAGTTCAATTCGCCCATAGGAGAAATAACGGCTGCGGTACCTGTACCGAAAGCTTCTTCTAACTTGCCTTCTTTGTGCGCTTCTTCCAATTCATCAATCGAAAGAATACGTTCTTCCACAGGAATATCCCAGTGCTTCAGCAATTGAATGATCGAATCACGCGTAATCCCGCTTAGAATACTGCCGTTCAGCGCAGGTGTTACGACGATACCGTTAATTTTGAAAAAGACGTTCATACTACCCACTTCTTCAATATATTTACGATGTACACCATCTAACCACAGTACTTGAGAATAACCCAATTCTGTAGCGCCTTCTTGTGCTTTGAGTCCAGCAGCATAGTTACCTGCTGTTTTTGCCATTCCTACGCCGCCGGGAACAGCACGTACATATTTGGATTCTACGAAAATTTTAACCGGATTGATGCCTTCTGCATAATAAGCACCTACAGGTGAAAGGATAATCATAAATTTATATTGACGTGAAGGTGATACGCCTAGTGTCGGTTCTGTTGCAATAACAAATGGACGTACATAAAGTGAATTACCTTCACCTTCTGGAATCCATTCACGATCGGTAAGAATCAACTGACGCAAGGCTTCAAGCGCCAATTCAGGATCCACTTCTGGAATACTCATACGCTCGTTAGAGATATTAAGACGCTCTATATTTTTAGTAGGACGGAACATAAGCACACGTCCATCTTCTGTTGCATATGCTTTGAGTCCTTCAAAAATCGTTTGTCCATAATGGAATACTTTAGCTGCCGGGTCCATCATAATCGGTTGATAAGGAACGATACGTGCATCATGCCAACCTTGTCCAGCATCATAGTCCAAAATAAACATATGATCTGTAAATTGTGTACCAAATACTACCCCATCCATGGATGCCGGTTTCTCTTTTTTATTCGTTGTGTGTTCGATCTTGATCTCTATAGTCATGGTTTATGTCTCCTTAAACAATTATTCCTTAAATCATATCACTTCTTATCCCAAATCGAAAATACTTAAAAACAATAAGTTTATAGGCAATATGTCAAAACAAGTTTATTCTCTTCTAAATACCTCTTTTTCCTTTATAATAGAACAAAGTACATTCAAACAAGGAGGCAATATCTGTTATGACTATTCCTGAAAATAATTCTATCAACAATATCGAACGATTTTCCGGTTTTGAAGATGTGTATGATCAGTATCGTCCGACGGCGCCTAGTCTTGTGGTAGATATTCTTTCGAACTATTTGCAAAAGAAACCTGGATTGGTCGTGGATGTAGGCTGTGGCACAGGGTTATCTTCATTTATTTGGCGGGATCGAGCAGATCGTATTATTGGGGTAGAACCCAATCAAGATATGTTAAATAAAGCACGCTATAAGCTAAGTCTGACGACTCAAGCAGATCACCTTTCGTTTGAACAAGGATATTCCAATCAGCTTTCGCTGGATTCCAATAGTACAGATATCGTTACTTGTTCGCAGTCTTTTCACTGGATGGAACCGAAAAGCACATTAAAAGAAATTGCTCGTGTACTGGTACCGGGCGGGATTTTTGCTGCTTATGATTGTGATTGGCCACCAACTGTGAACTGGCAATTGGAGCGCGAGTATATCCATCTATTAGCGATCTCTGAACGGATTATTGCAGAGCAAGCGAACCCCGAGCAAGTCGCTCGTAAGCGAGATAAAGACAACCATCTACAACAGATTGAGCAAAGCGGACATTTTCGTTTTACTAAAGAAATTGTATTCCATCATATTGAACCCTGTAGTGCAGAACGGTATGTAGGTATTTTGCTTAGTCAGGGCGGGATTCAAGCCGCATTGAAGTTGAACTCCGATTATTTAAAGTCTGAAATTCAGATTTTCCAAGCGATGGCAGATGATTACTTCCGTGGTGGAGTCACCAATGTAATGTTCAGCTATCGACTAAGACTTGGCATACACTGATCTTATTCTGGTAAACTTCAAGCAGAAAATGATACTTGTAATAGAACAAAAAAAGCACTGAACATATGTTCAGTGCTTTTTCGATTCAAAAATGAGAGTATAATCTAATTCATTTTCAATTTAGCTGAAGCTTGAGTTACATGCCTTTTTCACGCAAATTGATATGATCTAGCTCTGTACTGCTGTTGAAAATAAATTCTAGCTGATACGCTCCGCGAACATACGTCACTTTGGTTTGTTTCAGTTTACCGTTTTTGATCGTAGTAGTAGATGTTGGTGTATACCAGTTTTTGAGCAACATTTTCATCGTAATCCCGCCAATATTCGTCTGGCGCTCTACACTTGTGCCCATATAACGCATTTCACGAATCTTTGTTAATTTGTAATTGAATGCATAACCAGGGTTACCCATCTCTGCATGATACACATCAAATCCATCAGAGTCTTTCATGGCTTGATCAGGTTTACCGAAAGCTTTGACTACTTCATTTCTTGTCGTTTTACCCACAGTAAATGCACTGGCATTGCCCGGGAATTGACCTTTCAATGCTGGCTTGTAAAAGCTATTTAATGTTTTCAAAGCCATTTGACTATCGCTAGCAGTGACTTTACTGATTGTAGCAGCAGATGCTGTCTGTACCGGAGATATTGCACTGGTTACTCCAAGTGTACCTACAGCTAATACTCCTGTCAGTGTTGCTGTACATATCATTTGTTTGATCGATCTCTGAGTGTTCATGTTCTTTTCCTCCTTGTAGATAAGGTATTTCAAGTGCTTATACTTGCCTAATTCTAATACATTCCAGTTCTACTTCTTTGTCTCTTTATTCAAATACTAACATAATAAAGTATTGCATTTCAAAAGTATAAGCGCTTATACTTAACGATTTTGAGTATACTTTTTAACGTGTTCTTTTGTCAATCAAATAGGACTTTGGTCGCTGTATCAATCTATTAACATGAGGTTGAAGTGCTACGAAAAAGGGTATGTAAAAGCTACAGACTTTTAAATGAACAGGGGTGTGGAGACAATGGATATGGAGACAACTGCAAGCGAAGAAACGACTATACAACACCGTCCTAAAATTGCCTTAACAGGAGCAAGTGGTTATATCGGGCATAATTTGCTGAAGCGGTTAACAGATGAGTATGATGTGATTGCTTTATCCAGACATGGCGATGACAAAGAAAATAGTGAGCATGTTGAATGGCGTTCTTGTGAGCTATTCTCGATATCTGATGCAGAAAAGGCACTCAAAGGTGCAGATTATGCTATTTATCTTGTGCATTCTATGATGCCTACTGCCAAGTTGACCCAGGCTCATTTTGAAGATATGGACGTGATTTTAGCAGACCATTTTGCCAGAGCAGCCAAAAAGAATGGTATCAAACAAATTGTGTATTTAAGCGGCATTATTCCTGAAGGTGTACCACGGGAAAATTTATCGCGTCATCTACGCAGTCGTCTAGAAGTAGAGCAAATTCTAGGTTCTTATGGAGTACCTGTGACAACGATTCGGGCTGGATTGATTGTGGGACCGCAAGGTTCTTCGTTCCCGATTCTAGCGAAGTTGGTTCAGCGTCTACCGATTATGACACTACCGACATGGACACGCACCGAGACGCATCCGATTGCACTATCTGATGTATTGCAAGCTTTGAAAAAGAGTATCGGCAGTGATGAGTTATACGATCGGGCAATCGATGTTGGTGGTCCTGATATTATGACCTACAAACAAATGATGATGAAAACCGCAGAAGTGATGGAGAAAAAGCGTTCGTTCCATGATGTTCCTTTTCTAACGATCCATCTTTCTCGTCTCTGGGTGACATTGGTTACCGGTATGCCTAAAGAAATGGTCTATCCTTTGGTAGAAAGTTTAGCGCATCCGATGGTCGCTAATCCTGAACGCAAAGTAGAAGGCATTAGCGATGGACAGATTACTTTTGAAGAGTCTGCCAAATCTGCACTTGAAGAAGAAGAGAAGGAAAAAGAAAAAGCACAAGAGAAGAAGGAACAATCTGGTTCTTCTCCTGAACACAAAACCGAATCGGTATCTGATGTGCGTTCGATTCAACGTGTTGTTTTGCCGGATGGTAAAAATGCCGACTGGGCTGGTAAATACTATATGAAATGGCTGGGTGGAATCGCCAAATGGTTGATTCGCACCGAGTACGATGGTAGCAGTATTTATCGCGTTTATATCCGCCCTTCCAGTCAACCTATTTTGGAGTTAACATATTCTCCTGAATTGAGTAGCGAAGATAGTGCCGTCTACCATATTACAGGTGGTGCATTTACCAAAACGAAAGAAAATCATGAAGGACGATTGGAATTTCTACAAGTTCCTGGCACACAGGATTGTGTTATTGCTATTCATGATTATCTTCCATCATTACCATGGTTTATTTACAAATTCACGCAAGCCAAAGTCCATCTATGGGTTATGTATGCATTCCGCCGTCATTTAAAACGGATGATCAAAAGTGGCAAGCAACATGAATTCCCGGAAGGTCATCAATCTCAAGATTCACAACATCCGGCTACTCATACGATGAGCAGTTCACATAGTACGCCGTAATTCGATAATCTATTCAACTGTAAAATATAGGTCTGAACGCTCTTCATCTTCGTGATGAGTAGCTTCAGACCTTTTTAGGTATAGCCTATTTCGATATCAACATAGTTGGAATCTCAATCTCCTTTTGGGATGATCCGCCAATTCATGATAAAATGAACACATACGATTGATACCACAAGCCGAAGGGAGCTTTTTATACTGTGAAAAACGAACTGATTGATCGCTTAACTTCTTATGTGCAAATAGATACACAATCCAATGAGGATAGTGAGACATGCCCTTCTACACCCGGACAATGGACGCTTCTTCATCAATTGGTAGAAGAATTAGAACAGATCGGTATGGAAGATGTCACATTAGATGGTAACGGTTATGTGATGGCGACTTTACCTTCAAATACAGATCAACCAGCACCTGTTATCGGCTTTTTAGCTCATGTGGATACAGCGACTGATTTTACAGGGAAAAATGTAAAACCTCAACTGCTTGAAAATTACAACGGTGGCGATATTCTACTTAACCAGAATGAAGGGATTGTGTTATCCCCAAAAGATTTCCCTGAATTGGAGCAATATAAAGGTCATACATTGATCACTACTGATGGCACTACACTGCTTGGTGCAGATAACAAAGCAGGGATTGCTGAGATTATGACAGCAATGCACTATTTGATCGATCATCCAGAAATTAAGCATGGCAAGATCAGAGTTGCTTTTACACCGGATGAAGAGATTGGTAGAGGTCCTCATTTGTTCGATGTAGCTAAGTTCGGTGCCGAATATGCGTATACGGTAGATGGTGGCCCTCTTGGAGAACTGGAGTACGAGACATTTAATGCCGCAGCAGCCAAAATCACATGCAAAGGCAGTAATGTGCATCCAGGTACTGCCAAAAATAAAATGGTAAATGCTGCGAAAATCGCGATGGAATTGCATCGTCGTCTACCCGCAGGAGAAGCGCCTGAATTTACAGAAGGCTATGAAGGATTCTTCCATCTGTCTTCGATCAATGGTGATGTAGAAGAAACGCAATTGTCTTATATTATTCGTGACTTCAAACGGGAAGACTTTGATCATAAGAAAAATCTTCTGAATAGCATTGTCGAAGAATTCAGACAAACCTATGGCGAGAACAATATCTTGATCGATATGAAAGATCAGTACTATAATATGCGTGAAAAAATCGAACCTGTAAAACATATCGTTGATATTGCAGGACAAGCGATGAAAAACGTAGGGGTTGAACCTCATATTACACCGGTTCGCGGTGGTACAGATGGTGCTCAATTATCGTATATGGGTTTGCCTACACCGAATATTTTTACAGGTGGCGAAAATTATCATGGCAAATTCGAGTATGTATCTGTCAACAATATGGTGAAAGCTACAGAAGTGATTGTAGAAATCACTCAACTGTTTGCTAAGCCCAATCAGGCGTAAACCTATCCTACGTTTTGATATTCTAACGTTCTTACATTATATAGAAAGCAGGTAATATACGATGACATTTTCGACTTCTCTTCAACGCACAGTAGCGCCTTTTCGCGCAGATCAAGTAGGCAGTCTATTACGCACAGATAAGATCAAGCAAGCTCGTCTGGACTTGACTAACGGTATACTGGATGCAGAACAACTACGCATGATAGAAAATGAAGAAATTCGCCGCATTGTTGCCAAACAAGAAGAAATCGGTCTATTGTCGATAACAGATGGTGAATTCCGCCGGGCTTGGTGGCACTTTGACTTTCTAGAACGTTTGGATGGTGTAGAGGGATATGATACTGAAGGTGGTATTCAATTCCACAATACCACGACCAAAGCACATGGTGTCAAAGTGACAGGCAAAATTGACTTTACTACTCACTCGCATCTAGAAGATTACAAGTTTCTTCATAGTGTCGTGAGTACAGGTCATACTGCCAAAATGACGATTCCAAGTCCAAATATGTTGTTATTCCGCGGACAAATTCAGACTGATCTGTATCGTGATCCTGAAGTGTTATTACATGATCTAGCTGAAGCATACAAAAAAGCGATTCGTGCTTTTTACGATGCAGGTTGTCGTTATCTGCAATTGGATGATACGTCCTGGGCTGCATTCTTTTCAGAAGAAGCCAAAGCCAAATTACGCAGTGATGGCAAAGACCCTGATCAAATGCTGGCTGATGCCGCTAAATTAATCAACCAATCAGTAGCTGATCGCCCGGCGGATATGACGATTACGATGCATATTTGCCGTGGTAACTTCCGCTCGACATGGGCAGCATCCGGTGGCTATGATGGTGCCGCTGAAACGATTTTGGATGGACTGGATCTGGATGGATTATTTATGGAATACGATGATGAGCGTTCAGGATCATTCGATGCGTTGCGCTTTGTGAAGCGTCCGAACTTACAGATTGTTCTTGGTCTGGTCACTTCTAAATATGGTGAATTAGAAAATCCTGATGATATCAAGCGCCGGATTGATGCTGCCTCCAAATTCGTTAATTTAGATCAATTGTGCTTGAGTCCACAATGCGGATTTGCTTCAACTGAAGAAGGTAATTTGCTGACAGAAGAGCAACAATGGGATAAGTTACGTCATGTCATCCATATTGCTCAGGATGTATGGAAATAATTATAGTGTAGTGTATTAAATATTGGAGTGAATTATTATGGAATGTCGGGTTGGCTGTGCCGCCTGTTGTATAGCAATCTCTATCTCTTCCCCAATCCCCGGTATGCCGGAAGGCAAGCCTGCTGGAGTTCCTTGTCCACAATTGACCGCAGAACGTCGTTGCGGATTGTTCGGTCGACCAGAACGTCCAGATGTCTGTGGAGGGTTGCCGGCTTCATTGGAAATGTGTGGTACTACCAATGAAAAAGCTTTTGCTTATTTAGAAGCGTTGGAGCAAGCTACTGCTCCAACAAAGCGTTCTCACTAACAACGCTAATGTGTCTACGTTAAGATGGAATAGAATCCCTTTCATTGATTAAGAGTATAAAGGCATCTTTTGCAGATGATTTGCTCTTACGATATGAGAGGGATTTTTTTCTATGCTATTTGCCCATCGCTTCTAAATAAGTAAATCCACCGAAGCATCTACATTTGTATTGTCCAAACAATTATATTACTTCTATTTATGTAAATAAATTTCTTTTACTATATAGAAAAGTTAAAATTTAAAATATTATTATGCATTTATTGCTATTTTATCTGTTTTTCCGAGCAATTACCCTTAATTTCAACATTTAAATGTCCGATAATATAGGAGTATGATGACTATAAAAATGAGATTAAAGGGTGATTGACACATGAGTATGCTTGATTCTTTTTTACTATTTGTGCCGTACATTGGAAAAATTTTGAGAGAAAGAGCCACAGTATGTTTGTACGACAAGACACATATGCTTTACTATGAACAGTTAGATGGTATCGATCTTGGTTTCAAAACAGGTGATGTTCTTCCAGCCGGATTCGATAATTTCTCTTCCCTCCCCGACAAAGTCAATCCTTCTATTAGTCATTATCCCAAAGAAATGTTCGGTGTGCCGTTAGAAGGAATCAACGTTCCTATCTATGATGGTAATACACTATTTGCTGTACTTTCTGTTAATTATGATAAGAGTACAAAAGAAAACCTGGATTCTGTGTTACAAGAAAATGTATCTGCTGCTGATGGTCTTGTTGATATGGTGCAACATGTTGCCGCTCATGCACAGCAACTACAAGCAACGAGCGAACAAATTTTGCAAAACAGTAAAATAACAGTTGAGAAATCAGGCAAAATTAATGAAGTCGCTACATTGATCAAAGATATCTCTGAACAAACGAATTTGTTGGGTCTAAATGCCGCTATTGAAGCTGCTCGTGTAGGTGAATTGGGTGCAGGATTTGGTGTGGTTGCGACTGAAGTTCGTAAATTGTCAGTGAATGCCAAACAAGCGACTGGAGATATCGAAACGGCTCTTCGTGATGTCCAACAATCGATTCGCCATATGGAAAATGAAATTGCTCAAATTACTGCCTCTTCTCAAGAACAATCTTCTCTTGTTGGTTCATTTACAGACGTGATTGAACGCTTGCAATCCGCAAGTACAGAAATGAAATCGATCACCAACAATCTATACCGCTACAGCGTCCCTCTTAACAAATAATTTCAGCCTATCTACTTCCCTTATCACACTAGAGCCTATCCTGAATAAAAAGCTCTAATGTATGTTAGAGTTTTTTATTTTTACAATTTGTTATCTTCTATACCACATTAACTCAAAAGATTAGTCTTTATTATAAGGCTCTTCTGTCCGATAGTAATACATATAGATACTATCAAAAATTGAGTAAGAAAAGGATGATTAGAACTATGCCAGTAATGCAAGCACTTTTAACCGCTTTGCCATACATCGGAAAACTTTTGCGCGAGCGCGCTACCATTTGCTTATATGATCATGAAAAGATCCTCTATTATGAACAATTTGGAGGTATTGATCTAGGATTTGTAGCAGACGGTCCTTTAGCTCCTGGCTTTGAAAACTTTGCTGGAATTGCGGATAAAGTGAATCCATCCATTACTCCTTTTCCTAAAGAAATGTTTGGTGTTTCTCTTGAAGGAATCAATGTGCCGATCCATGAAAATGGTCAAATCGTAGGTGTTATGACGATTAGCTATGATCAAAGAACACAAGAAGATCTTCAAGGTGTTATGACAGAAAACGTATCTGTATCTGAAAATCTTGTAGATATGGTTCAACATATTGCGGCTCATGCACAGCAACTACAAGCAACCAGCGAGCAAATTTTGCAAAACACGAAAACAACAGTTGAAAAATCAAGTAAAATCAATGAAGTAGCGATCCTAATCAAAGATATCTCTGAACAGACCAATTTGCTTGGTCTTAATGCTGCGATTGAAGCTGCTCGTGTAGGAGAATTAGGCGCAGGATTCGGTGTAGTTGCGACTGAAGTTCGTAAATTGTCTGTTAACTCCAAAAAAGCTACAGGCGATATTGAAACAGCACTTCGTGATGTACAAGAATCAATCCGTCAAATGGAAAATGAGATCACTCAAATTACCACTTCTTCTCAAGAACAAGCGACACTTGTCGGTTCATTTACAGAAGTAATCGACCGTCTTCAAGCTACAGGCGAAGCGATGAAAGATATCACTAAAAATATCTACTACTATAACAGTCAACCTAATAAATAAGCAGATTCATTTTTCTATATTCCAAAAAGCTCTACAACCACACTCAGTGATTGTAGAGCTTTTTTTCAATAGATAACCATATCACTCTTAGCCGCTCTCTTCTTGCACCATTACCAGACTTCGTGCTGTACGATTACGACCTGCATATTTGGCTTCATATAATGCCCGATCGCTATGTTGATATAACATACTAAGCTGCGTCTCTTTGGTAGCAGATACTGTGACCACTCCTACACTAATCGTATACGACAACGGCAAAGCATGAAACCGATGATGCTCAATCGTAGAGCGTAGTTGTTCAGCGATTTGACTGGATCGTTGTTCATCCGTATCAGGTAGTAGAATAGCAAATTCGTCACCACCATATCTTCCAAATATCGCTTGTTCCTCTAACTGCTCTGTCACAAGTATCGCCATATCACGCAATACCCGATCGCCAATATGATGACCGTATGTATCGTTGATCGCTTTATAATGATCGATATCAAATAAGAGGTACGATACGGATTGCTGCTTTTTGGCTAATTCATAGATACAATTTTTACTTTCGATCATAAATGTCCGCCGATTTAGTATACCTGTTAGATCGTCATAACTGGCAATACGCAGTAGATCGACATCTGCTTGCTCTTTGGATAACAGCACAAAACCAGTATTGCCCAAAATCATAATCAAATACAGCGACAGAAACGTAAACGTCTGATACATTCCTGTTGTAAATAATCCAACAACAGCACCAAAATACATAGCAAATACTGCTCTAAACCATAGACTAATCACAACAATACTATACAAATAACCCATCAAATGCTGAAGTGAAGATGCTTTTCGATCTGAGATCATACGGTAGGCGGGATAAAGGATAAACAAAGAGGTGGCGATAGAAGCATAAATAATACGAGTCGTTTCTGTTACACCTGAAAAGTAAATTGATACAAAACCAATAATCGTTATCGTAGTATAGCCCATATACAGATTGCGAATTTGTTTAGAAAACGCTTTTTGCAACACTAGAAACGAAGCTGTCTCCAAAGCGGCACCGATAAATAAAAAAGAATTAGCAACTGCAATCGAGAAAAAATCAGGAGCAGTATTGCGAAAAATCAACATAAACCATGCGATAGCCTGTACCCATTTGGAAAGGTAAAACATGTTAACAGCACGATCTTTCATATAATTCTGACGATATGCACGGATCAAGATGACAGTAAAAATGTGTCCAAATACAAGTGAAATGAACACTGTTTTCATATCCAGATTGAAATCCATCTGTTTTATTCACACACCTTAACCAATGAAATGTAATTACCTATCAGTATAACAAGTTTTGAGCGACGTAAATAGTCAAATAATTCCCCAAATTGAAATAAATAAACAGTAGTATGACAGGTATTTCTCTAATTAATATGTAACTAATAATATTTCTTTTCTATCTGCGTCTTTTCAGGTACAATGCTTGAGGTATGTCTGACGACAGTGAGGGATACCTAACAATTATTGGAGGCTAAATTCCTTATGCAAACTTCTTCGCAAACTCATGTTAAGATCATCAATGCTGATCCTAGCGCACTCGGCCTATTCGGTCTGGCTATTGTTACTCTGGTAGCTTCTTCTCAAAAGCTAGGTCTAACGACAGGACTCAGCTATGCTATTCCCTGGGCGATCTTTCTGGGCGCTTGCGCTCAATTATTCGCTTGTATTCAAGATTCCAAGCGAAACAATACATTTGGTACGACGGCATTTGGAGCATTTGCTTTCTTCTGGTTCGCGATGGCAGGCAACTGGATGATCAAAATGGGCGTATTCGGCACTGCTCTAGCCAATGATGTAGATGGTAAGCAACTAGGCTTTGCTTTTGCCGGTTATCTTGTTTTTGTACTCTTTATGACGATCGGTGCCATGGAGACACACAAAGTATTATTTATTATTTTCTGCTTGATCGATCTGTTATTCCTCGGACTCACCTTTGATGCGTTTGGTGTGGCTCCTCATATTTTCCATACACTTGCTGCTTATGCAGAGATGGGTATTGGGATTATGTCTTTATACGGTACAGGCGCATTGGTATTAAATACTCATTTTGGCAAAACATTTTTACCTATTGGTAAGCCGTTTGGTATTTTCAAAGACCATAACTAAGTATTGTTCTCTATAACCAAGCACCCATTAAGCACCAATCAACACATGCGATTATTCTATTGCATGTGTTTTTTTATATCTATAGTGTGAGACTTTATCTGCAAGAAGATACAATAACTATGCGCCTACTTTATAAATATAAATTTTGGTACGGTGAATATCCACACATTGTACAATCTTTTCAGGTGTCCAATCGGGCAATGCAAAATAGACACTAATAATATATGTATACGCTACAGCACGTTCACGCAAAATCGTACTCAATTGCTTCATAGCTCCCGGAAACAAATAACACACAATAATATTTGCTTCTTCATAAGGGTATTGATACATATCTCCACGGATAAATGTAAGTGGCACTTTCTCAAACTTGGCCCACCATTTAGAAATCCAAAAAGGCACTACCGAATTTTCGATACCGATCACATGATAATTCGGGATATGTTTGGCTAAAAATATCGCTAATGTTCCCCAGCCTGAACCGGTTTCTACAATAGTTTTTTGACGTGCTTGGTATTCCATATGTTGTTGGATAATCGAATATTGTTGCGCAGGATCATCTGTTTCTAATTTGAAAAGCGGATGATCTAATTCTTGTACTTTAGACAAACGCAACACTTCTTCAGCTACTTTACTTCGCAACAATAATGATGCTGGTAATGGGGAGATGCCATTACGCCAGCTATAATACACAATCGACAATACAGCCAGTAGTGCAATAACAAGCAATACCGTCGATATAATCAATGATCCTGTATCCATACACTTCCCACCTTTTTTGTAACATGTAGTCTATTCATGATACAATTCTAAGCCAATAAATTCCAGTTGCTTCTCTACTATTCAACAAATACATAAAAGACCGCTCCTCCTGTATCGAAGAGCGGTCTTTTATTATCGTCTTTTGGACTAAACAGGTTATTATCCTTTGATCGATCCACCCAATAGACCACGTACAAAGTACTTCTGTAATGCAAAGAATACAGCAAGTGGTGTTAGCATAGAGACAAATGCCGCTGCTGTTAACAGATGCCAGTCACTACCACGCGAACCAACCATATTCGCAATATTCATTGACAATACCTGTACTTCCGGTTGAGAACCGAGGAAGATAAGTGATACCAGATAATCGTTCCATACCCATAAGAACTGGAAGATACTAATCGAAGCCAGTGCAGGTACAGACAATGGAAGAATTAATTTAGAGAAAATGGTAAAGTTAGTTGCTCCATCCATATAAGCCGATTCGAACAGATCACGAGGAAGCTGACTAATCGAATTGTACATAAAGTACGTAATTAGCGGCAGACCAAATGCCGTATGTGCTAACCATATACCGAAGTACGTTCCATTGAGTCCAAGTGCTGTATAATCTCGCAAAATCGGAATCAAAGCAACTTGTAAAGGTACAACCAGTAGTGCAATCACGATTACAAAAAAGACGCGTCGTCCTTTGAACTTGAGCCATGCAAAAGCATATGCGGCAAAGGAAGCAATAAAGATCGGGATGACTGTCGATGGAATAACAACAGCGATCGTATTCCAGAACGATCTTCCCATCCCGCTACCTTGCTCGGTTTTGACAGTGCCATCAGGTTGCGTGATTTTGTACTGTTTACCGCCTAGCACTGTTTCATAGTTCAGCGTTGTAAAATCAAGTGTGAATCCACTCCATTTTTTATCCTGAACATCTACAGTACGTGAACGGCGATTTTCCCAGACCAGACGTTTATCACCTTGCATTACACCTGATTTGAGCTGATCATCGCTAAATGTCTGTCCATTAACGGTGATCGGCTGACGAAGATCAGTATCTTTGGGAAGTTTCACTTGTTCTTCAGTTGCCCACTGGCGATGAGGGAATACGGTCCACCAACCGGTCTGCAAAATATCTGCTGCCGGACGCACTGATGAGATCAATAACCCCAGTGTAGGAATAAACCAGATAATACAGATAATCGCTAGAATCGTATTAACCAACCAATTCGCTTTGCGTTTGGGTGCTTTATTTTTTCGTTTAGCCATCAGAAGCTTCCCTCCTTCTGAAGCTGGCGCAGATTCAGGATAATAACCGGAATAACTGCAATCAGCAACACAATCGCAAGCGTCGAACCATAGCCTGCATTTTGATACATAAATAATTGACGGTAGAATTCAGTTGCAACTACTTCTGTTCCGTACTGTCCACCAGTCATAATCATAACGACATCGAATATTTTCAGTGTAAATACGATAATCGTTGTCGTAACTGCAAGTACTGTACTAGAGATCACAGGCAACATAATTTTGAAAAAGATACGTACTTCACCTGCGCCATCCATCCGCGCGGCTTCCAACATATCTTCCGGTATACCTTTGATCGAAGCGGAAAAGATAACCATAGCAAACCCGGTCTGCATCCAGACCAATATGACAATCAAGAAGAGGTTATTCCAGGGTTGCACCATACTGAGCCAGCCCTGCGGCTGGAGTCCTAACTGCACCATAATAGCGTTAAGTAGACCGATCTGGTCATCGCCTGGTTGGTAGTAATAGATGAATTTCCAGATAACCCCTGCGGCTACGAACGAAATCGCCATCGGCATAAAAACAATCGCTTTGGCAAGACGTTCAAAGCTACTGCGGTCAGCCAGTACAGCGACTAACATGCCTAAAATAACGCACGCTAAGGTTCCGAATACCACCCACAGCAAGTTATTGCGTAGCGCTGTTAACAATAGTCTGTCTGTAAAAACAGCTCCAAAGTTAGCTAGCCCTACAAATCGGGTCGAATCGGCATTGAAAAAACTAAGATATAATGTACGTAATGTTGGTAAAAAGAGCAACCAGCCTAGCAATAATACAGCCGGCCCTACAAATACATAAGGAATGACGCGTTCTTTCCATTTATCCGAATATTGCTCAACTACCCAGTTCAATGAAAAATAAATAGAATAGATCCCAAATATTCCCCAGATCACAGCAAGCAAAGCATTCAAGACCGGTGGAAGATCCGAGCTTCTAAAAAATAAAAAGATCGAGAAATGCAAGCCTACGTTTAAAGCAGGAACAAGTATTGATAACAAAATCAACTTCAACATAGACCCTTGATTGGCTCGCACGTCCATCGGCTTTCCCCCTTAATCAAGCCAAAATCGGACCGATAGCATCGGCCCGTTCTGACTCATGTCAATGTATACCTGCTATCTACATGCATAGTATCTATCGTGCGATACTATTGTTTTTTGAAGCCTGATTGAATCTCAGCCATCGCTTCATCTAGATTAGCTGTACCACTCACATAATCCGTCATACCTTTCCAGAACGTTCCTGCGCCTACAGCACTTGGCATCAAGTCAGAACCGTCAAAGCGGATTGTTTTGGCTTCTTGTACAAACTGAGACATACGACGTTCTTGATCATTAGCGAACCAATCATCAGGAGTACCGTTCATTGGAGGTGTTACACCACCGGATTGAATCCAGCTTTGTAGAGATTCTGCTGTTGTAAAGAATTCCATGACTGCACGTACTTCTGGACGATCATTGAACATCGCATAGATATCACCAGAGATCATCGCAGGTGTACCATATTGCTCATCAATCGATGGGAACGGGAACCAGTCATACTCGTCTGCTGTTACGCCTTCAGGAATAAAGGATACGATAAATCCAGCTTGACGGTTTAACCATGCTTTTGGAGGATCTGTAAACAACGGTTGGATGGAATCCCCGAAGTTCGTTGTTACGATTGAACTACGTCCACCGTATACATAATCTTTGTTGAACCAGATATCAGACATTTTTTTAACTGCATTTTTAACAATAGGATCTGTAAATGGCAAGTCGCCTTTTACCCATTTGTCATAGTTTTCAGGAGTAGTTGTACGAAGCATAATATCTTCGATCCAGTCTGTTGCAGGCCAGCCTGTTGCTGTACCACTTTCAATACCGATACTCCAAGCAGGATCGCCATCTTTAGCGATTTGCTCTGTTAATGCCATCATTTCGTCCCAAGTCTTAGGTACTTCATAACCAGCATCTGCGAATGCTTTTTTGTTGTACCATACTAAGCTTTTCACACTACTACGTGCCCATACGCCCGCAGTAATTTCTTTGCCGCCTTCACCTTTCATCTTCGCCATATCTAGCCAGCTATCTTTGTATTGCTCTTTCAGATAGTTAGCATCCATAAAGCTAGATACATCAACCACTTTACCAGAGTTAGCGAATCCTTCTAACAATCCTGGTTGTGGGAAGTCAGCGATATCCGGTGCATTACCACCGTTAACACGTACATTGATAGTAGCTTCAAATTCTTTGGAACCTTCATAAGCAATATCAATACCGGTTTGATCTTCGAATGCTTTGATACTTGCATTGAATTTCTGCTCATCCGCGTCTACGAATGGACCGTACATCGTTACTTTAGTTCCTTTATATTCACCTTTTAAGGCTTTTTCTAATTCAGATCCAGCTGGAACTTTCGCTGTCTTGATCATATCTGTACCTGTTGTTGTCGTTGCTGTTGTATCTGTTCCGGTTGCAGCGGGTTCTGTTGATGCTGTATTACTTGTTGTTCCTCCGCATGCACTCATGACGACTGAAAATAGCAAAACCATCATCAGTGACATTGTGCTGCTTTTTTTCAACTTACGCTTCATGTACTCAGCCCCTTTTTTTTAATTACACCTTGAATCAAGAACAACAAAAGAACATAAATAACATAATTAGATATTTTTTACTTCTTACCCATTTTCTTATGTAATGAGCAAAAAGTAAATAGGAATTTGATAACGCTATCAAAAAATCTTCAAACTCCTGTTATACAGTAGAAAAATAGCATTTACAAAAGAGAGGGATTACATCTATACATGTACTCACAACACTCTTTGCAAACGCTTGCATTCATCTGCAACCTCATTTTAGGACATGATTGACTCATAAGCAAGAGTTATTTTCATCAATGAAAATAATTTAAATTTACCCTTATCTGTGCTATATATCGCCATTAATCATTAATAGATATGTAATGGATAAAAATGGTAAAATCATGATCTTAATAAATGTTCAGAAATTGTTCAGTCTGATTCGATATAGTAAAACAAGATTCACGATTTAAAAAGCAAAGGGGATATTTACAGCATGAAAAAATGGATGATTTTATGCTTAGCTGTATTGATTGCATTGCCGGGGACAGCAACGACAAATGTTTTTGCTGAGGACAATACAACCAATACAACAACTAGCAACGAATCAAGCTCGGTTACCAATGACACCTACTCTTCTGGCACTCCTGTCACTCATGTCGAAAGTACAAATACTGGTGTTTCTTCGAATCAAACAAACAGTAAACCTGTGATTACGTTGATTGGAGATGCACAGATTCAAATTAAAGTAGGTAGTACCTTTTCTGATCCAGGTGTAACCGTACAAGACGATGTATACCCTGATCTCAAAACAGCTAATATCACTTACGAGTACAACGGTTCTCCTGTAACTAAAGTTGATACGAGTTTAGAAGGTATATTCAAGATTCACTACAATGTAACTAACGGTGATAATGTAGCCGCTGATGAGGTTATCCGCACAGTTCTTGTTACAAGTTCCAAACAATATATCGATTTATCAAGCGTTACTCTTTCTAACGCTTATGGTATGGCATACTATGGTGATTATGTTTATGTCGCTCAACGCGATCAAGGAATATCTCGTGTAGATCTTTACACAGGTAAAGTAACTTCTATTGTAAAAACTGCTCGTTCTTTTATGGGAGTTGCTTTAAATTCTTCTGGTGACTTGTTTTATACTATTGATAGTGATCCGAATATTTACAAAGTATCTCACAAAGATATGCTTGAATTACCATTGAGTAATACAGCCTTCAGTGAGAGCAGTACTGTATTCTTTTCTGACAAATATAATTATATTTATGGTTTAGCTATCGATGCTAAAGATAATGTATATTTCTCTGATTATTCAACAAGAGCTATTTTAAAAATTCCAGCAGGTACAAACAGTGCTAAGGTCGTAATTGAAAATTTTTCCACCTCTTTCACAAGCTTTTCGTTCGACCTATCTGGAAACCTTTATACTGCTGGGGATAATGAAAAAGTTTATCGTATTTCTTCACAAGATTTGACTAGTATTCCTTTACAATCAAGCAGTTTGGTTAATTTAAAGCCAAATTCTTATACCCGTGCTTATGGAATTGTTTTTCTTTCCAATGGAGATTCTTACATTGGTAGTGGTGGATCTATGCAAAAATCACCTTTACAACCTACAGCTCCAACCCTTGCACTTGTCGGTAATTCTACAATCACATTAAGTGTAGGTGATACTTTTGTAGAACCTGGTGTAGTGATTACAGATAATAACTATACTGATCTAGTTGCAAAAATGAGCTATACGTTAAATGGTACTCCCGTTTCTAGTATAGACACCAATATTGCTGGTACGTATACCATTTATTACAATGTTACTAATCCTACAAATCTTTCTGCTGAGCAAGTCACTCGTACAGTTATTGTTAAGCCATTTAGTGGCTATTTCGATCTTAGTAAAGTAAATATTCAAAGCCCATACGGTATGGCTTATCACAATGGATATGTATATGTATCCTCCTATGGACAAGGTATTGATCGTATATCAGTAACTACAGGTGAAGTAGAACATATAGTTAAATCTTCAAATAGTTTTTTCGGTGTCGCTTTAAATAAAGCGGGCGATCTATTTTATACCAAAAACGGAGATAAACATGTTTACAAAATATCTGCAAAATATCTCCAAGATCTTCCGTTAGATTCAGCAAATTTTAATGACTATTCAAACGTTTTCGATTCATACAATAACACTAGTATGTACGGGTTGGCTATTGATAACAATGATAATATGTATATTGGAAGCTACAATTACAGCTCCAACTCTGACAGTAGCCTTATCAAAGTAAACCTGACAACGAAAGCAAGACAAAACGTACTCACAAATAATACAAATTCTAATTATCATGGTATTTTGGGAGTCACTACAGATGCCAAAGGAAATTTATTTTATAGCAGTAGCGGATTTTTAAGTGTGGGGCTTAGAAAGATAAGTTATGATCATTTACAAAGCTTACCTGTAGATAATTCACTTATCGAGTCTTACCCAAGTGATTTTTATTCTGCAGTAGGACTGGTTATCCTGCCGAATAGTAAAGGATATTATAGTAATGGTATTTCTATTCGACCATTCCAAAAAGCCTCTCCTCCTGTTATCACATTGAATGGTGATTACTCTGTACGACTAACTCAAGGTGATGCTTATGTTGATGCAGGCGTTGCTATTACAGATGCTGTAGATAGCAATCTACAACCAACTGTCACTTATACGTTAAATGGTGAGCCTGTAAATGCTATTGATACCTCTGTTGTAGGTGAATACATTGTTCATTACAATGTACAAAATAGCTCTGGTTTGAGTGCACAAGAAGTGACTCGTTATGTATCAGTCAAAGCTATTCCGACCGATCTTACACAAGTTGAACTTAATCGTCCATTTGAATTAGCGTATTTCAATGGTGATGTATATTATGCTGATTATGATCGTGGACTTTACAAAGTTTCTACCAAAACATTAAAAGTGACTCACCTTTCTAAAGGCGATGATATCGTTGCTGTAACATTAAACAAAGCTGGAGACCTATACTACTCCAAATCTGGTGATAATCGTGTATGGGTGCTAGATCATAAGTATCTGCAAGACAGTGAATTACTGCCTTATACAACTTCAGATTTAGAAGAATATAGCACTCTTTATTACACTGCGCCTAGTCAAGTGTTTAATCCATCCAGTGAACCTATTAATCTCATTTCTACTCAAGGTATGAAAAATGCTACATCTATTACTGGACTTGCTTTAGATCAACAAGATCGTTTGTATATTGCTACTACTACAAATGATTATTTTAGCGAAACATCGACTTCTAATATTGTTCGTCTATCTGGTGCCAATCTGAATCCTGAATTGGTTGCATCTTATCCAACAGTCATTCGTGGTATTACGATTAGCCAATTTGGTAATTTATATGTAAATGTGGGATATGCCTACTTGTACAAAGCAAAAGCTTCTTTACTTCAAAATCTTCCTGTTGCAACACAGAATTTTGAAATGATGGGTGAAACAAACTTTGCTTATGGTGTTGCATTCTTACCAGACCATACAGGGTATGTAAGTTCTGCAAAATCAGGTACATTGACTAAACTAAACTTCTTGGATGAAGCAGAAGTGATTCCAGTAACTGGTGTTACTTTAGACAAAGCAACATTAGATTTCAAGAAAAAAGGCGCTGCTCAAACATTAAAAGCAACTGTAACTCCTGATAATGCTACAGATTCTACTGTATTATGGATCAGCAGCAATCCAAGTGTAGCTACAGTAACTGACGGTGTTGTTACTCCAATCGGTAAAGGTACAGCAATCATCAGCGCTTACTCTGTATCTCAAAAAGAACTGTTCGCAAGTGCAACTGTAACAGTCAAAGAATCCGATGATAAAACATCTTCTTCAGGTGGTTCACAAAAGATCACACTTGATGTAGATGATGGTAAAGGCAAAACAACGATTCCTGCTACAGCAGTGGTCAACCGTACAACTCAAGCTAATGGTCAAAAACAAGATCAGATCACATTCTCAACTGATAAAGTGATCGAAGCGATTACGAAGCTAAAAGATGCTGCTCAACAAACGGTTCGTCTAGTTGTTCCAGATGCTAGCGATGAAGTGTCTCAAACCGATATCACTTTACCGTTAACAGCAGCGAAAGATTTGAAAAATGCAGCAATGAATTTAGAAATCAGCACTAACGATGCGAAATTGTCTGTTGCTTCTACTTCATTGAACAACATTACAAACGATCTTTATTTCCACTTTGTACCACTCAAAACAGTAGCACAACAAAATGCAGTGGCGAATCGTGCAAAACAAGAACAGATCGTAAAACAAGCTCTAGGCAATGGTGATATCTCTGTAGTGGGTCGTCCAATGACGATTGAAACGAATTTGCAAAATCAACCGGTTCAATTGGTAATGCCGATCGATAACAGTGCGATTCCACAAGATGCAACAGCCAAACAACAATGGTTAAATCAATTGCGTATCTTTATCGAGCATAGTGATGGCGATCGTGAATTGGTACAACCAAGCGTAGTGGATTATGGTAATGGTCAGACAGGTCTACAATTTACAGTTAACAAATTCAGTACATTTACGATTGTAGATATGCAGAACCTGGCATCTGCTCCAACGAATAATTCAACAACAGATAACAACAATGTCAATACAGATACAACTGCTGGTGTAGTCAAACCTGCTTATATCCAGGGTTACCCGGATCAAACATTCCGTCCAAACAACAGCATTACTCGTGCGGAAATGGCTTCCCTATTGTATCGTTTACAAGCAACTGCACCAAAAGCATCTGCTAGTGGTAACGGAAGTTATTCTGATGTATCTGCTACGTTCTGGGCACATCAAGCCATTGCTTCTATGCAATCCACTGGACTGATGAAAGGTCTAACAAACGGTAAGTTCGCTCCAGCTCAACCGATCACTCGTGCAGAGATGGCTGCTATTGTAAGCCGCTGGCAAGGTCTTAGCGGTACAGGAAGCTCCTTTGCGAATGATATCAACGGACACTGGGCAGCAAACGATATTAAGCGTGTAACAACGGCTGGATTGATGCAAGGTGTATCACCTTCTAGCTTCCAACCAGATCAACCGTTAACTCGTGCTCAAGCCGTAACAATTTTGAACAAAATTTTAGAAAAAACAGCTAACTTAACAGCTGGCAACAAAGCATGGAAAGATGTTCCTGCTAGTCACTGGGCTTATGCAGATATCATGAAAGCTTCTAACTCCTACACTTTGAAATAAGTAGCGATTAAGAAGACAAATGAGCATTGTATCATTCAAAGGGCAACCTCCTATTCGTAGGAAGTTGCCCTTTTTGATTTGTCTTACGAATTGTATTGCGAGTCGTCTTGTGAATGATCATTTTAATAATAGTAGAACATTATTAATTTTCTAAAATCACATTACAAACCGACTATTGATTTCATCTAGTTTTATATTCATTTTCTAGTGCCCTATTACTCGTTTGCCATAAAAGAATTTATTCCAATCTCCATCGCTATGACGTAACGCTAGATAAATATACAGCGACGTGGAGAAGTTACCCAGACAGATACATAACAAGATCCACAGAAGCAATTTCCAACCCGATTCTTTGCGAAAAATCATCCAAGAAATAAATAAAATCATCCCCACATAAAAATCGACCAGCACCAACCGACCCCATAACAATGACAACAACATTTGCCCTTCTACCAACACATCTCCAAATACAGCCCCGTACACATTGCTACAGATCATCACAATAAATAAAACCAAACTCAACACTTTAGCCGTTTTCATTGATCCTCTTCTCCTACCTTCCCTCACGTACATGTTCATTCCCTACACTGACCCAATCCTATAGAACATATCTGATAACCATCTTCTTGCCATCTATTTTCTTCCAATCTATTCATCTAACTACCCTATACATCCTCTTACTCCACACCATTCATAACTACACTAACTCCTAATTATATACTCTTTCCCTTCCTGCCCCTCCTCTTCAAGGAGAGGAATCATTCACACTTGTTTTAAATTACCCACCCCCATGCCTCCTCGCACAGAGCAGAAGAAAATAATTTATTCTGAAAGTCGCCTTTGAAGTCCAATCCCGACTGCTTGCCAGTCATTCAAGGGATTAGACTTCACCAGCGACGGCAAGAACAAATTATTTTCTGGAGCGTATTCCCGCCAAGCATAAAATTCCGAATTCAAAACCCAATTATTCCGATATTTTAACTCCACATGATATTCTGTTAAAATAGAAGAGAATCAAGTAAAGAGATCGAAGGAGCTGAATGAATCATGACTGAAAAACAACAATTAGGTAAAAGCGATCTATGGGTAAATCCAATCGGACTGGGTACGAATGCGGTTGGTGGACATAATATTTATCCTAATTTGGATGAAGAAGTCGGTAAAGAAATGATCCGCACTGCACTAGCAGAAGGAATAGATTTTCTAGATACTGCATTCATTTATGGACCTAAGCGCTCTGAAGAATTGATTGGTGAAGTGCTTCAAGAAACAGGTAAGCGTAAAGACGTTATTATCGCTACCAAAGGTGCTCATAAATTTACAGATAGCGGCGAAGTGGTGATTGATAACTCACCTGAATTTCTACGTGCAAGTGTAGAAGGAAGTCTACAACGCCTACAAACCGATTATATTGATTTATTTTATATTCATTTCCCTGATGAACATACACCAAAAGATCAAGCTGTAGCCGAGCTGAAAAAGTTGAAAGACGAAGGTAAAATTCGGGCGATCGGTGTATCTAACTTCTCGTTAGAACAGTTAAAAGAAGCGAACAAAAACGGCGATGTCGATGTCCTTCAATCTCATTACAATCTGTTCCATCGAGATGCTGAACAAGATCTATTACCGTATACCGCTGAAAATGGAATTACATTTATTCCTTATTTCCCGCTTGCTTCAGGATTACTAGGTGGTAAATATACCAAAGATACCAAGTTCGATGATATTCGTGCAAATAACCCACTCTTTACAGGTGAAGCGTTTATCAATAATTTAGAAAAAGTAGATAAACTTCGCCCGATTGCACAAGCCAAAGGTGTCGATATTGCTCATATTGTATTAGCATGGTATCTTACACGCGATTCGATTGATGCTGTTATTCCAGGTGCGAAGCGCGCTGAGCAAGTGAAAGACAATCTCCAAACGCTACATGTACAATTAACACCACAAGAAATTGCACAGATTGATACCATTTTTAGCTAAATAATTATCTGTATTCTAAATAGCAAAGCCGAGCGCCTACATGATCTGTAGTGCTCGGCTTTTTGGTGTGGTTTCAATTTTTATAGTGTCTATTTGGAGTGATCGAGGTATGTCATAACAAAAAAAGCCGCTCTATAGAGAGCGACTTCAGGCTATATTCTATATCATTTCGATACACATCATAGGTTGATAAGTATCATATTCGCTATCGACTAGATACGCATATGATCGACGCGCCAGTTCGTAATCGCATTTTCGATATCTGAACTGGATAGATTCTCATTGGCTGCACGTTCGGATAATGCAGGAAATTCTGCATCACTTGCATAACGAAGTGCAATAATTTGAGCTTTGGATAGACGAGGGTCTAATTCTTTACCGGTTAAACGGAAATAACGGAACTGTTCTTCGATACGCACAATGCGATCTTGCGTTTTGGTCGCATAGACTCGAATTCGCGGAATCGCAAAAAATAAACAAACCATTAATATTAACAGTAACCATGATAACAATACATGCTCATCATAACGAATCGCTTCGACCCAATAGATCACAGTTAGCACAAACGTTACTAATAAAAGAGGCAAAGCCACAAAATGATATGGCCAATCATAACGAATCGATTTCTTCTTCGGTGGTGTTGCCATGATTACACATCCTTTTTCTACTGTAAATGTAGTTCCCATGTATTATTACACCAATCCCTGGAAATACTACCATGATCACAAAGAAAGAAAAGAGATCGACGGCTCATAGCAGAACACTTTCGCTTATAAAGAAGAAATAATACTCACCACAATCATACAAAGACCTGATGTATACATTAAGCAGGATATCCGCCGCCCGGTGGTGGCCATGCGCCAAACAGACGACGTAACAATACGATTTCGCCTAAATGATACGTATTATGCGAAGCGATATTACGCAACAATCCAGCCGCCGTTTCTCCCGGGAAATGAACTAATGGTTGCTCCAGATTCATCGTACGTGCTAACTCACAAGCGTAATCGATCCCTTGCAAAAAGCGATCCAATACATCTTGCCATGTCGCTTCATCGACAGCTTGGACTTCTGTAGGCCAACTTTCGCTAACATTCGCTGGCAATTGAGGCTTTTCACCGCGTAAATGAGTCAACATAAAGTCTTGCCAGTAACTCATATGACTAATCAGTTGGTAAATTGTATAAGGAGAATGTTCTAGCACACGACCGGACAATTCTAGATCGATATCCGACAACGCGCGCGCGATAGGTAAATGCCCTCTTTCTCCGATCAAAGACTGTACTAATGCTTTGGAAAAAGCTTCTTGAGAAGAAATGGTCATATAAATGCTCCTTTTTTCGTATTTATTCCGGTTGAGGCGGTTGAATAATGCCTATAGAAAATAAGAAGATCAGGATAATTAAGATCGGTGCAATATAACGTAAAATAAACATCCATGTATCGTACCAAAATCCTGATAATCCTGCTTCTTCACCTGCGCGTTTCCATGCATATCCGGTAAAGATCGTAACAATAAATCCGCCCACAGGCATCAAAATATAAGAAGTAACAAAGTCGAATACATCAAAAATACTTTTGCCATCCAATGTGATAAAGCTAAGAACACCCCCGACAGATAACGCGGCAGGAACACCGAGTATGAAAGAGAAAATACAGACAATACTCGCTGCTTTTTTACGAGTCCAATTCCATTGTCCCATCGCATACGCTACAGGTACTTCGAGAATAGAGAAGCATGAAGTAATCGCCGCAATCGCTAGCAATAAGAAGAATAGACCGCCAAAAAAAGCACCTAAAGGCATTTGCGCAAATGCCGCAGGCAACGCCATAAATGCTAGCCCTACCCCTTGATCCGGTTTGAGTCCATAAGAGAATACTGTAGGGAAAATAATCAGCCCTGCTAATAGTGCATAGAACAAGTCTCCTGCTCCAATAGCAAGCGCTGCTTTACCTAGTGATTGCTCTTTACGCACATAAGAACCGTACGTTAACATACAACCCATTCCAAGTGACAGCGAGAAGAACGCATGTCCTAGCGCTGTTAAGATCGAAGCCCGACTTAACTTATCAAAATCAGGTGCTAAGAAAAATTCTACCCCTGCCGCTGCTCCAGGCAACGTCAATGAACGGAACATCAATATTAGCAAAATAACCAAAAATCCTGGAATCAGAATCTTATTGTATTTCTCAATTCCGCCAGATACCCCTTTAGCTATAACGATACCTGTAATTAACATTACAACCGCTTGCCAGAACAATGGTGCATAACCACCAGCAAAATTTGTAAATGCTGCTGTAAAATCAGTATTAACATCAGACAGACTACCGCTAAAAGACAATACCGTATAATGCAATGTCCATCCTGCTACCACACCGTAATAACACATAATCAAGAAAGAAGTCACTACTGGAATCGTACCGATCCATTTCCAATGCTTCTTCCCTGTAATGTTGAAAAGCGAAGCCGCAGCATTACCCCGTCCACTTCGACCAATCGCCATTTCTGCCAATAGAATCGGTAGACCTACTACGATCAGACAAATAATAAACATTAAGAAAAATGCAGCCCCACCGTATTTACCGGTGATATAAGGGAACTTCCACATATTCCCCAGACCTACTGAACTACCAATCGCTGCCAAAATAAACCCGCTTGTTGAAAACCGTTCGATCTTACCACTGCCTGTACTTGCTGAACCTGAACCTTCTTTTTGTGCCATAGGTATACTCCTTATCAATAAAGTGAATTATGCCTATGTTACACAAAACGTTATATATTGTCCATGAAAAGAAAGTAACAAACTGAAAAAAATCATGATTATTCGTTTTTTTGCTGATTATTAAAGCAATACGAGAGCAATTGTTGCTGATCTTCATCTGTTATTTCGCGCTTACTGTACTGATCCTCTGTATATTGTGACAATATATTGTTCCAGAACGATTGAGTATGATGATTTCGTGAGGAAGCATTGGTCTGTAGTTCCCAATCGCCTCGATATTGGTCAAATACGTGAATAGCCGCTTGCTGAGCGACTCCTTGTCCACGAAATGGACGCATAACAAAAAACTCATTTAAGTAATAGTGTGCATGAGAACCATCAGGGATATAAGGAGGAGTCGCTATCAAAGCAAATCCAGCAGGCACGCCGTTCACACGAATAATCCACGGATATAGAACCCCTGGATGTCGCCACCAGATCAGAAACGCATCGCTTTGCTGGTGAAGCGTAGCATATTGTTCTTCATCAAATATGCCTTGTGAGTTCGGCTGACGTTCCCATATCTCTGACAGATCGTACAAGTAATATGGATACATATTGCATATGATATGAGCTTCTTCTTCCCGGCACAGAGTTACCTGAATATGGTTGTTCGTATCGTGATTCATCTTATTCTCCTGTCTGCATCATCTGCCGGATTCCATTTCCATTCTATAATGACATAATCGCTATATTCACGCCGTATCGTGGCTCCACAACGCTCGATATACGTATGATGTAATTTGGCATACGAGCGTTCATTTTTGAAAATATGTGCAGCCAGTAGACGATATCCTTCAGTCGCTAATGTATCTCGTAACAACGTAATCACAGGTACAGCTAATTTGAGATCTTGATAATTGAAATAAATTTGAAAATCACTGATATAGACCGCATCCAGCCCACACCCTTTTTCAGAAGGATCATCTTCTGACTCGGTAGGCTTAGCAGCTTGTGAATATGTGACCTTGAGATACCCGATCAACAACATCGAAGCAGGCGGAATGGTAGATTGATCATCCGATATAATCGTAGAACTATCTGTAGACCCTTCGAGCGCTGGTTCTGGTCTTTGCATATAGATATTTAGACTATGGGAGTGCGGTTCAAATGCAATATAAAAATCGCCAATTACACGACTGCACAGTGGAATATACCCGTCTGGCATAGAGCACTCCTACCTGTTATTCATTATTTTTGTAGAAATTGAATCGTAAATTGAATCGCTTCTAATGCTTCTTGCACAAATGCTTTATTTTCTTTTTCCCATTCATTCGGATCGTCCATAAATGAATCATCTAACCAATCTTCAAGTCCAGTCACGATTTTGCGACGTTCATTAGGTGCAGGTGCTTTTCCACGTAATGCTTGAATAGCACTGCGCATCACTTTGCAAGAAGATTGGATAAAAGGATAATCGTCTTTATCCCATGCTTTGGCATTATCCATATCGTAAAAAGCAATCCATTTTTCGATAATTGAAGCGGCTTGCTTTGGTTCTAACTGAGGCATATTGATATTCTCCATTTCTATAATTAAAAATTGAACTATAACCTACTACGATCTCGCTGATTTGCTTATCGAAGCAGAGCGACTCTGGGACTCGTCTGCGATTCGTTGCAATTGATCTGACATATATATGTGAGTACCTGACTTGGAGGTCTGAGCGATCCGATACATCGCTCGTGCAACGTCACTTGCTTCGATACCTCGATATTTGCGGAGAGGACCTATCATTAGAAATGATAATGCTTGAGAGACTACAGCACCGAATTGCTCTCCTGCGCGGCTATTTTTGCGTTTGCCTAGCAATAAAGAGGGGCGAACAATCGATAATGAAGAATAACCAACTTGTTGTAACCGTTGCTCCATATCTCCTTTGGTACGTGTATAGAAAATACTGGATTTGGGATCAGCGCCCATCGAGCTAATCACGATAAACTGCTTGGCTCCTTGTTTATACGCCACCATAGCGACAGACACAGGATACAATACATCAATCTCGATCATCTGCGCTTGCGTTCCTGCTTGCTTAATCGTTGTACCGAGACAGCAAAAAACATCATCTGCTTTCATCTCTGCTCGATAATCTTCTAATCTATGATAATCCACTACGATCTGTTGCAACTTCAGATGTTGTAGTTGTTGCACAGGTTCACGGACAAGAGCAATCACTCGTGTATATTCTGTGCTATCTAATAACTGACGCAACAACTTTTTGCCCACAAGACCTGTTGCTCCAGCGACGAGTGCTGTTTTACCGATCACAACGATCATCTCCATTCTGCGCATCATCTTGGTTCTCTATCTTCTTTATTATCAAGATATCACCGACAAATTGCAAAATAAAATGATCGTTGGATCAGCAGTCTTTTTTTATAATAAAAACGAAGCGCTACTTCCATTGGTATGAATAATATAATCTGCACCCAAACCACGATAAATTAAGCGTGATTGGCTGCCTTCTGTAATGACATATAGCTTATCAGATGTCCATGCACGACAGATCTGGATATAACGACAACATAACGGTAGACTACGTTCAAATAAATAGATTTTGCCAATATTCAATTGCGGGATACGCCATAAGTCTTGTCGCTGAGTATCTATTACTAGAATATGCTCAATGCCTATCTTTTCAAATCGAAGCTGATCTGCCTGACTGTTCACTATAATAGCAAACGGTATTTTTTTAACTTTGAGTAATTGAATAAATTGCTCCCCTGCTACTGTAGCAGGCGATACCAGTACAAATTCCTGTTCGTACTCCATGCGTGTTCGCGCTCCTCCACTCATTGTAGACAACAAAAAAAAGCCGTTAGAAGAGGACCTCTTCATCAGCTTCTAAGACAGGAGCAAAAAAAGCCCCTGATATGGCATAGATGACTGTTGTCGTCTCTCTTATTGCAGCTTACGAGGTTAGCTGACGGATTCGGAAGTAAGAGTCTCCCTACAGATAGATCAGCCTGAGCTGTCGTCTCTGATTCACCCCTGAATAGATCTGTAATACCCTGTCTATTCGTATGGTTCCCCCGCTTTCTGAAAGGTCTAGATTTAGCCTTTCAGCCATTAAGCTGTAATGAACTTGAATGAAATCATACGCCCGCCTTTTTCGTTTGTAAAGCAGTCTGAATCTTCATAAAGAGTGAATTTGAATCAATTCCTTTATCTTTTGAGCAGTATGCTCTTATTTGCATCATTCCATCCTTCTTTTTCTGCTGTTTGCGCAGTATTTATATAAACGGTTGTATCAGCGAGCATGATAGCCATTAGAACGTGATTGAGACCAATGAATCCGATTACATCGTTATTTTCAAGCATATAACGCCTATTAAAAGCTTAGATTTGATTTTACTTCTACCCTTAACGGTACTATGATTGCTAACAATATCTGACATCAAAAAAGTGTGCCGGCTACTGATTTATCTGGTTTTACTGTGTATAGAGATAGCGATTTTATTTGAAGGAGTGTAGATTTGAGATGAGTTTAATTTCGCCGATAGCGCCTGCTAGCAACACTGTATCCACGGTGGATCTGGCTACACATCATATTCATTCGATTGAAGTGTTCCAGTATGATAATCATCTGCTCGCATTACCTGATATGGATGGGTATCTGCATTGTGGGCTGTTAAAAATAGCAAGTCATGGGATTACTGGTTGGGCGGAATATTCGTTTACCGATCAGGTTCAACATTTAGACTTGGTGAAATGGTGCCGGGTATTCTCTACGCTGAAAAAATGCTCGTTACAGCAAGCACAATCTCATATCGATCAACATCATGCTAGCTGGGGAGATGTGCGTAGTCAGGTGATGGTAGAGGCTTTAACTGATCTATGCAATCGACTACAAGATCCGCCCGATGTATGGGCATCTTCTGATATACTGGTGAATCATGCTTTTTTGTTAGATTATACAATCGCGTATTATTCCTTTTAAATAATTATGGTTAATGGATCATAACTACCTCAATAAAGGAGTGTATCTAGCTTGAATTCTGAAAAGATTATGGTCTGTGTGTATTATGGACCCAATGGAGAACGATTGATCAGGCGTGGTATTCATTTATCTCAACTTATTCAGTCTCCACTTTGTGTATTAAGTGTAATCGATCAACCTCTCGATGAAATGGATCAACAACAAGAGAACTATGTAGCGTTATGGCGTAAATTAACAGAAGAAGCTGGCGGTCATTTTGTGCTTTTAGAAAGTAACGGACAAGAAGCGGCTGATATTATTACTTCTACCGCTCAACAACACGATATTACGCAACTTATTATTGGACAATCGGCTCAGACTCGCTGGCAAGAAATTATAAAAGGTTCGATCGTAAACGACCTACTGGAAAAGCTGGGAGCGATCGATCTACATATTGTAGCGGTACAGCGTATGCAAGCCCATCTCGAAGAAACCCATGAACAAGGCGTAGATGTAGACGTGATTCAGACTTCGCGCGGATACGAAATTGCGTATGAGACGCATGGTCGACCGATCATTACAGAAGGTATCTTTTTCAAAGATATGCATACAGACTTCGATAATGGATTGCTCAAATTATGTATCGACGGGCAATATCAATATCTGAAAGTATTTAAAGGCAAGTTGATTGATGAATTGGTATTGGAACCTCATTCGGTGTAATATAGCGACTGTCAATCATATATTCATTACTAGCCTGCAATCCCTTCATCTATCAAAGGGTTGCAGGTAATTTGCTATGCGATCAGGGGTATCAATTGGAATATATTTTGATTATCAAAAATTTATATTCAAAAATGTTGTTAACTATAATCTTTCTCACTGTGCTCCTTACCTAGACATGATAATGTGAAGTTGTTCCCTTCCACTATCTCATATCAATAAAGGAGTTTATTGAATTATGAAAACAGGATTTGTTGTGATTACAGGCGCGTCGTCAAGTATAGGAGAAGCTACTGCCAAACTTTTTATCGCTAAAGGACATAATGTATTGTTACTTTCTCGTCGCGAAGATCGGTTAAAAGCATTTGCTGGTCGTCAGGTGATGAAAGCGATTATTGATATTACAGATCGACCTGCTCTGGATCAAGCGATTGCAGAAGCAGAAGAACATTTCGGTCCGGTCAAAGGGATTGTGAACAATGCAGGTCGAATGTTGCTTGGTGATATTACGACTCAAGATCCAGCAGAATGGCAAGAGATGTATAATACCAATGTCATTGGACTTCTGAATGGGATGCAAGCTGTACTTCCATCAATGATTGAGCAAAAGTCAGGTACTATTATCAATATCAGCTCGATTGCAGGCAAAAAAACATTTGCCGATCATGTCGCTTATGGTGGAACCAAATTTGCTGTTCATTCAATCAGTGAAAATGTACGCGAAGAAGTAGCTCCGCACAACGTACGGGTCGTTACGATCTCTCCTGGATTAACTGAGACCGAGTGGAACGATCAGACGACCGGAGAAAAAGCTAAACTCAACTTAATGCCACAAACGATTGCAGATACGATTTACTTTGCATTCAGTCAGCCTCAAAGTATCAATATTCGTGAGATCGCTCTAGCTCCAACGCAACAACAAAGTTAAGTGTATTGACTATAGATATAAGATCAATGATGGCTCTAGCATAGAACAAACACCATAGACTATATAAAAAAGCCCTCCTTTGATATGGAGAGCTTTTTGCGTTATATATTAATGAGTTTCCCCTACAATCGTCACATCGGCTACATAAGAACCTGCCCATAATAAAAATGTAAATCCTTCTTCTAACGGATCATCGGGATCGGTCAGAAATTGAACTTCTGCATACGTATTCCAAGAATCTGGCAATGATTCTGTAATTCGAATCTGGATATTCCATCCTTCCTCTGTAGGGTCAACGGTAGAAGAATACAAGTCTACATTGAGTTGTTGATCGGTTAACCATTTCTGCTGTGGCAACGAAGTGGGATCTATATTCCATTCGATCAATGCTTGAGTTACCATCATATTTCGCTCCTTTGGTGCTGTAAGATAATATGCTTTTCGATCCAAATTAAGAAGATCCATCGCTACGAAGCGCTCGTATTGCGCGGTAATCTGCCCA
The DNA here is from genome assembly GCF_028736095.1 of Paenibacillus sp. KACC 21273. Classification (NCBI taxonomy): domain Bacteria; kingdom Bacillati; phylum Bacillota; class Bacilli; order Caryophanales; family Paenibacillaceae; genus Paenibacillus; species Paenibacillus sp. KACC 21273. Next base: position 219,376 of record NZ_CP117876.1, on the reverse strand, counting down.
GTTAATCGACTGCCAGGATTGTTCTTTTTCAAATAAATAAGCTTTATCCTGACGGAAATAATGCTGAGATGCAGGTAATAGTGTCGCACTTCGCTGTAACAATACAGGAATCGCATCACTGGACAAATTGTTGAGATAATCGAAATCAATCTGTCCTGTCTGTTCATATCGATCTAAATTCTGCACAGCGATAATTCGATCCATCCCTACATAATTCACAACCACATAAGCGGTAAGCGCAAGCACGATATAACATTTGACAAGTGGTACCTTTTTCCAATAGATACGCAAGCCTGCGACCAGTAATAATACACCGAGAAAGATCATAAACGCATGCACAAGAAAACGGGTATACGTATATCCATAAGCTTGTTCATATAAGATAAGACGGGCAAATGCTGAATATAACATCACACCAGAGCAAATCAGTAAAATATACAACATACTATTGTTGATACGGCGCAAGATCAGATTGCTGTCTGCCATATACAAAAGTACACATACCATAATTACAAAGTTCAATGAAGTCACCATGACCAGTTCAACAAATCCACTGCGAGCATACTCTGCATAAGAATGCCCATCTGGAATCTGCCCTTGCCCTGCACCGAATAAGTAAGAGAACTGCACCACTACAAAGAGCACATACACGATATTAATCAAGATCAGTATCGTCGCCATAATAATAGGATCAATGCGTACCGGATCACGCTTAGCAACAGGAGACGCTAATAGCGGTTGCGGTCCATAGACAGGCGGAACAGGTGAAGATAGACCGACTCCAGAGGCAGAAGAAGCTGAACGGGGTAGCGGTTGTTGTCTATAATCAACGACTGGCGGATAGATATAGGGTTGTACAAATCCCCACAAATATCCGAAAAAGATCAGTCCTCCAATCACAATCCATAACACACGAAAACTACCTTCTCCAAACGACAGTCCATCAATCCAATTCGGCAATGTAGATAATAAATTTCCAAATATGCGATCAGCCGATGTTAGCAGACTGATAATAATCAATAGTAGCGGAAAGGCAATCACCAGACCGATCAATATTTTGGTTACGATTTTCTTTTTTTCCTGTTCCATTTTGCCTGTAGCAGCATTTTTGAGTATACGAAAAGGAGTAACCCAATGTCGTACTGCTTGTGGAATCATATGATCCAGTGCGTCGATCAACAGCTTGGGACGATGCCAAGCTAATCTGCGATGACTTAACATATAAGCAAGATGTAAAAAGATCAGACAAGGCACAAACAAAGCATTCAGTACCATAAAGATCGGATTGGTGAACAATCCATATGTGAGCGACAGTAAAATTATAACGGTCATCGCAAAACGGCTAAACCATGATCCTGCACGTAGCTTGTCCCCTGCATAAGTGTACATATACAAGTAGAATAAAAGAATAAATACCGGATACGAAATCCCTAGGCTATGCCCGTAAAATAAATACTGATGAACAGTCGCCAGTCCCAACGCGCCAAGCAAAGCAATCCACGTCCGATGCTTAGCCACGATCAATTTCTCGTACATTTTCGTTCTCCTTTTTGTGGAATTGCATCACTGTAGTAACCTATTTAGCTAACAGATCCTATTTTTCTTATCATCACGCTTACCATCTGTCAGGTTTGTTGTTATTTTTATTGTAGATGATAAAATAAGAAGATAAAGAGAAGAATTATTTTATTAAATTTCCTATTTTAACAAATCAATTTTGATAAAGATATAATTACATATTCACTCAACTTTATTTACTGTCTCAATACATCTTTATAATTCAACTATAACTTACAAACGTAACCTGTATATTTTTTATAAAATCAAATTCTCTAAAATCTACTTTTACGCTTTTTTAAACCTGCCTGCCCCACATTACAATCATTGAGGTGTCTCCATGCTCGGAGCGGAGGGAAAGAAATCGTCCGTAAGAAGCGAAGCGTTCGCCTTTGTAGCCGGATTTTGACCGCTACAGCGGTTATCCAAAAAATCCGGCTACAACAGCGATCGACAGGACGATTCCTTGCCCGAAGCGGTCCCCAGCATGTAACCCAAGGAGTATAATCCCTATGAAATTACATCATCAGTTTTTGTTATTACATTCACAGTATGGTCAGCATAGCGAAGTGCAGATTACATTAGATGAGTTAGCGACTACATTTGAGTGTACCCATCGTAACGCTCTGAATTTAATCACACGAATGACAGAACAAGGATGGATCAAGTGGAGTTCACAACGTGGACGTGGACGACGATCGACACTGACTTTTATTATTCAGCCTGAAGAAATCGCTATTGAGTCGATGATGCAGACGATTCAGCGCAAAGACATTCAGCAGACGTTAACCGAGATTCGGCAATATGCTCAATCCTCTACCTTAGAAAATCGTGTACAAGATTGGCTTTTTGGTTACTTCGGCCCTCATTCCGAAATACAACGCAATCGACAGGTCGATACATTACGGTTACCGATTCGTCAGCAGATTCATACCGTCGATCCGCTATATATGAATTTGCTAGCCGAATCGTTTGTATCCAGTCATATTTTTGATGGATTGGTACGACAAGCTTCACATTCACAGCAGATTATTCCTCATCTTGCACATGCTTGGGAAGTGAATGAACAACGTACAGTATGGACATTTTTTCTACGAAAAGAAGTCATGTTCCATCACGGGCAAATGATGACAGCAGACGATATTGTGTATACATTTCAGCGATTGATGGAGACTTCGCAACCGATGTTATATCGCTTTATCGCCAAACAAATACAGTCTGTACAGGCACTCAACAACAATACAGTGCAGATCATATTGAAGCAACCGAGTGAATTGTTTTTACCTTTTTTGTGTACTAGTCGAGCAGCGATAGTGCCGAACGGATTGAACCGAAGAGGAGAAGAATTATTCGGAGTGAAGCCTAGCGGTACAGGCCCTTTTCGGATGGTCGAAATGAGTAAAGATAACTGTGTGCTAGAAGTGTTTAAACCTCATTTTCAAGGACGGGCGCATCTGGATCAGGTGGAGATTATTCATATCCCATGGAATGTAGCACCCGATCAGCTAGAACAGACTGATCGTCAATCTCCTTTTCATATGATGCATCAGCATACCTCGGGTTCAGCATCAGAACAAGGAGCTTGGAGCCAGATGCATTCCCCTGTAACGGTACGCAAATTCGTCACCTATAATACACGCAAAGAAGGATTACTACGTGATCCGCATATTCGCGCTCATATCAGTCGGTGCCTGCAATATGCACGTGAAGCAGAGTCTTTAGCGATAACCAGCACTATCTTCGAAAATAGTTCCGATCACATCGAAAATTATACAGAAAACAATTCTACTACGAATAATAATACTTCTTCTGCATCTCATGATTCTTTGGATATGAATAGCCGTTCTAACTACAGTTATCCTAAAAAGCTTCATCCTGAACTGGATCAAGCAACGATAGCACAGATCGCCGAGACACCGCTTCGAATCCTCACGATTCCACAATATCGCAAAGATGCACACTGGATTGCAGATACGCTACAGCAAGCAGGATATCAGTGTAATGTGGTATCTACACCTGTCGAACAATTCAAAGGCAGTGTGCGGATGGAATCCGATCTCATCGTCTTTTCACTGACAAGAGATCAAGATGAGCAATTACGATTATTCGATCTCTATCGCACATTAGCCGGTCATGTGGAGCATCATACAGTGATCGATATTGAGCATTTGTTAGAACAGATTCAGCGGCAACCTGATCCGCTTATCCGTACTCAATATTTTCAGCAGATCGAAGATCGATTACTGGCAGAATATCAATTGCATATTTTATATGAAAAGCCTTTTCAGACGACATATCTTCCTTCTGTACGCGGAGTTACTTTTAACAGTCAGGGCTGGGTCGATCTGCGTCATATCTGGTTCCCACCCAAATTATAAAATGTGACTCTATTTAACTTTGACAAAAAAGATATAGCGGTATATGAAAAACCCTGCTTCCTTAGTGATTCAGGAGCAGGGTTTCATTTATTATAGCTTCACTTGTATTCTAGTGTATGATCTAGTATTTCAATGTAACGACTGGACGATTACCTTCTTTATCGAATCGGCATCGTAATCTCATCGACATAATTTGTCGCCATCATTCGCTCTACTTCAGCTGGATGGTCTGTCTGACCAAGCACCCACATCATTTTGGTTGTTAGTGCTTCGGTGGTCATATCGTAGCAAGGGATAACACCTTTTTCGAGTACCTTTTGCCCGACTTCATAGATCGTCAGATCGCCACCTTCATATAGACACTGAGTAGTGACTACAATGCTGATGCCGCTTTTAACCAACTCTTCGATCTTATCGATCAGATTGATTTCTTTGAAAGGTACACCACCCATACCGAATCCCTCAACGATAACTCCTTTATATCCTAACGCTTTGACCGCATCGAAAATATCAGGCTGCATACCAGGAATCAATTTGAGTAGAAATACATTAGGCGAATAATGATCATTGTATACATGCCCTGCTGGACGCTGAGTATGTGGAATCTCATTATAGACAATCGTATCTTCTTCCAAATAACCGATATACGGATGGTTAATACTTTCAAATGCATTGTAACTTTTCGTTCTGACTTTGGAAGCACGTGCTCCATTAATGATTTTGCCATTAAAAACAACGAATACGCCGGATAATTCAGTGGATGCGGTACGGAACGCATCTTTGATATTAATACGTGAATCACTATGCTCTGCCAGTACCGATACTTGAGAACCTGTAATGACCACAGGCTTATCCAGTGCACCTAACATAAAGCTAAGGGCGCTTGCTGTATATGCCATCGTATCTGTTCCATGAGCAATAACAATGCCATCGTAATGAGGCAAATGTTCATGGACGGTCTGAGCAATCGTCACCCATTCTTCCGGCTGAATATTGGTGCTGTCTACACTCATCAAAGTCATCGCTTCAATATTACAAATATCTTTGAGTTCTGGCACAGCGGCAACAATATGTTCTGCGGATTGAGTAGGAGTAAGTCCTCCACCTTGCTCGCCAGAAGAAGAAATAGTACCGCCTGTATTGATAAACAAAATATTTTTCATTAGTGTAAGTCCCTCCGCTGTTCTTTTACCGCTATACTAGCCTTGCTTGCTCATTTCAGTATATCACTCAAAGTGCCTTTTTTCCTCTTCTATTCTGGATATAATATGCCAGATAACACAGCACCATAAAGGCAATTCCACAATAAAAAGCAAGACTTTGATTCGGATCAAAAGCAATACCGATACAAGAAGCAAAACAAAGTACAAATGCAGCAATCGGCACAATCGGATATAGTGGTGTCCGGTACTTCAGCTCGCTAAGATGATGCCCATCACGTACAAATTGACGGCGGAACATGTATTGAGAAGCCGCAATTCCCATCCAGACGACCACGACAGCGAACCCTGATACCGATACTAAGAAAATATAGATCGTGTCCGGCGCAACGACACTGGATAACAGCGATAATCCACCACCAACCATACTGATAATCATCGCGTTCAGTGGAATACCTGATGAAGTCAGACGTGAAAATAAAGAAGGCAACATTTTTTCTTTAGATAACGACCATAACATCCGTGAAGAAGCATATAGCCCTGAATTCGCCGCAGACAATAATGCTGTAATAATCACAAAGTTCATAATATCTGCTGCATATGGAATCCCAATTCGATCAAATACAACAACAAATGGACTTTCGATCACCCCTGCATCTCGCCACGGAATCAACGCAGACAGAACAAAAATTGTACCGACAAAAAAGATAATCAATCTTCCGACTGTTGCTTTGATTGCGCGCGGAATCGTTTTGTCTGGATCTACACTTTCCCCTGCCGCTATCCCGATTAATTCTGTACCTGAAAACGCAAAATTCACTGATAACATCGCCATAAAGATCGGCAAAATTCCGTTCGGAAATAGCCCGCCATCACTGGTGAAATTACTGAATAACGGTGCACCCGCTCCTGCTTCTCGCATCGGAATAACACCAAACACAGCAGCTCCACCTAATATAATAAACAGTAAAATAATAGCGACTTTGATCCCTGAAAACCAGAACTCAGCTTCTGCAAAAAAACGCACTGAAAAAGCATTTAACAGAAACACAAGTAAAGCAAATACGCCACTCCACATCCAGACCGATGTGTCTGGGAACCAGCGCTGCATCAGCAACCCTGCTGCGGTAAATTCAGAACCGAGCGCTACTGTCCATGTTAACCAGTACATCCATGCCACCATATAACCTGTACCCGGCCCGATAAACTTGGCAGCATACGCATGAAAAGCTCCTGTAACCGGCATATGCACCGATAGCTCTCCCAGACATAACATCACTAAATACACAATCACAGCGCCCACTAGATAAGCAAGAATCGTTCCGAGTGGCCCTGCTTGATTGATCGTATAACCGGAACTTAGAAATAACCCTGTGCCGATAACTCCACCCAAAGACAACATCACTAGATGTCGGCTTTTCATTTTCCGCTGAAAAGTACCTTCTTCTGTACCTGTTGCTTCAACTTGCTCTTGCTCTAATGCCATCGTCCCCCGACCTTTCCTAGCTTATCTTCGAAAATAGCAAACCTTTGACAGAGTTTATTACGTTAGTTCAAGATTTCTTTAATTTGAGCAATATCTTGAGGTGTCGTACGACAACAACCGCCGATAAGACGTGCGCCTTTGTTATACCATTGATGTGCTTGTTGCCCGTAATGTTGATCACAAGAGTTACCATGCCATGTTTTGGTCACCGGATCATATTGTTCACCCGAGTTTGGATAGACAACAATAGGCTTATCGGTGCTTGTAGCGATCTGCTCGATCAGTGATGGAATATATTCAAGCGCTGTACAGTTAATACCCACTGCCGCTACTTGCTCATGAGTGTGTAACCATTTTGCACAATCGGCTATACGCTCTCCATTGCTAATATGCTGTTGGTCTTTGGCACTGAAGCTAATCCATGCATAGGAACCCGGGAACTCTTCCAGTACTTTGACGATCGCACGTGCTTCGATCAGGCAAGGAATCGTTTCACAAGCTAAAATATCTGCTCCCGCTTCGATTAATAATTGAATGCGTGGACGATGAAAATCGATCAATTGCTGTTCAGTCAGATCATAGTCTCCTCGATATTCAGAACCATCTGCCAAGAAAGCTCCGTAAGGCCCAACAGAAGCAGCGACAAGTGGCTTAGGACGATCATATTGATCAGTTGGTTGGAGTGTATCGACTGATCCTTCGATCGGTTGCTCTGTACGATATTTTTGCACATAGGTTGCCCAGAACTGGTCTCTAGCTTCTACAGCGATCTGTACCGATTTTTGTATTAAATGAATAGCTTCTTGTTCTGTGTATCCTCTAGCAACAAAGCCTTCGATAGTCGCTTGATAGCTAGCTGTAATCGCACAATCTGCGCCTACTTCAAAATATTGACGATGCACATCTGCGATCAATTCAGGATTTTCAATTAATAATTTGGCAGACCAGAGACTATCATTCAGATCAGCGCCCTGACGCTCTAATTCGGTTGCCATTGCTCCATCCAACACCATAAGCGGAAAGTGTTGCAAAATATATTGTATAGGGTTCATGGTTTACTCCTTTTATGCGGTAATGTGAATGAGTCTGAACGTATTCTAGATGATTATACATCCTTTGTAAACCTTCATCCTACTCTTCAAATACATCTTTTTTAAAAGACCGATGAAAGAGGAAATCAATATCATATACCATTTTAGATATAGATGCTGTAAAAATTATTGTTGTAAGCCTTTTCCTAAATGATGTAGAATAATGTTATTAATTGGTTTATTTATGTGTATTAAGGTTCTTATGGGTTCAAATGGTTATCTAAAAGCTATTGAGATTACAACGAAAGGAGGAAAATGTTAACGTTAACAATTAAGGTAGAGGTAGAGGTACAGATGAGTTACATATGATAGTCATTATAAAGCGAGGTGCCATTCACAATGGAACGAACGATTAAGACACGTCATACACTTGCTTATGGAAGCGGTAACATCTTAGGAAGTGGTGCACTGGCTGTTAGTGGAGCATGGTTATTATACTTTTATACTACTTTTTGCGGACTATCTCCTGTTCAAGCGGCATTAATCTTTTCGATTGCGAGTATTGTTGATGCAGTCAGTAATCCTATTATGGGTTTTGTCAGCGACAATTTCCACCGGACACGACTCGGGCGACGGTTTGGACGACGTAAATTTTTTATTATGCTAGGTATTCCTTTAATGCTAGTCTATCCGTTAATGTGGATGGATGGTTTTGGATTCTGGTATTACTTATCTACCTACGTACTATTTGAATTGATTTATACATCGGTAATGGTTCCTTATGAAGCACTTGCATCAGAAATGACACGTGATTTTGGAGCACGTTCACGTCTCACAGGCTGGAAAGCGATGTTTGGTAAAATGGCGAACTTTGCAGCTGCTTTTATTCCCGGACGCTTTATCGCTGAGTATGGCAAAGATTCACCGTTACCGTTCTTTTATACAGGCTTGGTGTTTGCCGGATTATTGATTGTAGCATTGATCTTTCTGTATAAAAACACATGGGAACGTCCATCCGAAGAATTGCAAAAAGAATTGGCAGATGAAGCTCCACTGTCATTTATCGATTCAATGAAAAAACTGTTTATCGATATTTCTTCAACGTTTCGGGTCAAAACGTTCCGTCATCATTTGGGGATGTATCTAGGTGGATTTTCAGCAGAATGGTTATTCACATCTGCATTTACGTATTTTATTGTATTTTCTTTATTTCAAAGTTCAGAACAAGTATCCAATCTTAACAGCTTTAACTCGGTTATTCAGTTGATCTCTACCTACTTTTTTATCCAATTCTGTGTACGTAAAGGATTCAAAATGCCATTTATTATGGCACTTACGATTGTCTGCTTCAGTGTCGCAGGATACGGTATTCTGTATCTGACTGGTGCTTCTAATATGATGGTCTGGTTGTATGTGATCACGTTATTTATGGGTCTGGGTACAGGCGGTGTCTATTATATTCCATGGAATCAATATACATTTCTAGCGGATGTCGATGAAGCGCTCACCGGACGCAGACGAGAAGGCATCTACGCTGGGATGATGACATTTGCAGGTAAAATGGTTCGAGCTGTCGTCGTATTTATACTCGGCTGGGTATTACAGTACTTTGGCTTTGTCTCCAAAGCATTAACACAACCGGTCAGCGCGCAACATGCTATTTTCGGGGTACTCGTATTTGGAACGATTATTTTAGCGATTGTCGGTATTTTGGCTACACTTGTAATGAAATTGACGATTGATAATCACAAAAAAATGATTGCCGAGATTGATCGACTCAAAGCAGGCGGTTCTATGCAAGACGCTACACCTGAGACACGTACTATTTTTGAACAATTGACTGGATTTGCTTATGAACGCTGTTGGGGACACAATAATGTAGGTTACAAAAACGTTCCTCGCGATCAAAGTATTCCTGTCAAAACATAATAAAAGCGCTTGGGAAAGTATGTACTTCTGTTATCTACACTCAATGCAGTGTACAATAGTGACAGTAAGCAATATCCGCTTAACCAGTCGTTATTTCAACTTTTTCCGCTTTATTATGTAAGCACTTCTATTTACTTATATTCCAATAATAAGTAAATAAAATGCAACACAAATTAATGATTGAGGTGAATAGTGTAATGACAAGTACAGTATACGATGTAGACACGATTCAAAATTGGGCTGCACGAATGAGCGATTCTGTGATGCAGCGTACTCCTGAATTGAAGCACAAATGGGAATACGATAACGGTGTTATTTTCAAAGGAATGGAACTGGTCTACGAGTTAACGCAAGATCACAAATACTTAGATTATATTCGTACTAATATGGACTTTTTTATTGAAGAAGCAGGGGGGATTCGTGGTTATACGGTTGACGAATACAATATTGATCACGTGAACAATGGTAAATTATTATTCCCTCTGTATCGTGCAACCGGTGAAGAGCGGTATCGTATCGCCGCAGATCTGCTACGTCAGCAATTGATGAATCATCCACGTACCAGTGAAGGCGCATTCTGGCATAAGCAAATTTATCCGTACCAAATCTGGTTAGATGGGCTGTATATGGGTGCTCCATTCTACGCCGAATATATTCGTGAATTTGCCGATATCAAAGACTATAGCGATGTAACGCAACAATTCAAATTATGCTATCAACATACACGTGATCCACAGACAGGACTGCTCTATCACGCATGGGATGAGAAAAAAGAGCAACCGTGGTGTGATCCTGAAACAGGGCTATCCAAAAATTTCTGGGGACGTTCAATCGGCTGGTTTGTGATGGCATTGGTTGATGTACTGGATATTTTGCCAGAAGATCATGAAGATCGGGATGCTATTATTCAGATGCTTACAGAGACGATGGAAGCATTGATGAAAGTACAAGATCAAGAGAGTGGTGTGTTTTATCAAGTTCTGAATTTGCCAGATGCGAAAGGCAATTATCTAGAATCGTCTGCTTCTTGTATGATTCTGTATGCTGTTACCAAAGGACTACGTAAAGGCTATCTACCCGAACGCTATCGTGTCAAAATGGAGCAGATTCGCAACGGAATTATTGAGGAATTTATCACGATTACCGAAGAAGGTCTGATCAATCTGAATAAAACTTGTCAGGTTGCTGGTCTTGGTGGTAAAGACAAACGCGATGGCACCTATGCTTACTATATTAGCGAACCGATTATCTGTAACGATCCCAAAGGAATCGGTGCTTTTATTCTAGCGATGGCTGAAGTAGAACTGTTGAACCAACCTGTGAAATAAATAGAATTAGCAGATAGAACACTAATAAGATCTACTTTCCGATCTATAAAAGATAGTCCTATCGAACAAGCGCTGTGAAGCTGTAACGATTCTGTTATCGCTTCACAACGCTTGTTTTTGTTTTATGATGAGAAGAGCAATGATCTCAAAGGAGGTACCATTTCTATGAAATTGATCGATACTGCACCGCTTGTCTCTCAACTGACTGAGCGAGAATTATATAGTTGTCTGATCGTCCAACAGGGCATGCAAATTTTAGATTATTATCGTGAGCCTGATCAAAAAGAGATTCCACTCAAAATCAATTCCTGTACCAAAAGTATATTGTCTAGCCTGGTGAGTATTGCGATTGATCAAGGCATTATGCCTGCGCCAGATACAGCGATCTCTTCTTTTTTTCCACAGCTTCATCAAGACCCTGATCCACGTAAAGCTCAAATTACGATCGAGCAGTTACTTACGATGTCTGCTGGATTCAACTGGACTGAATTTGGAGGACAACATTCATTTCCTACAATGAGCAAAACGTCCAATTGGATTGAATTTGTACTGTCACAACCGCTTGTTCATGAGCCTGGCACCGTGATGGAATACAATTCAGGTTGTTCGCAGTTGTTAGCGACGATTCTAGCACGCACGTCAGGGCAATCGGTAGCTTCTTTTGCTGAACAGCATCTATTTGCACCATTGGGTATTACTCATTATATCTGGGAGACTGATCCGCAAGGTGTACATACAGGTGGATTTGGACTGCAACTACCTCCAGCAGCGATGCTACAATTTGGATTGTTGTATTTACATGAAGGGCAAGTAAACGGGGAAGCTTTGATTCAATCATCTACTGTACGACATGCTACAAGCCCGCTAATCGCTGTAGATAGTCCGCAAAAAGCACATTACGGTTGGCACTGGTGGCATTCTTCTTTTACATTGGACAGCCGGCCCAAAGTCGATATTCCATATTATTATGCGCTAGGGTTCGGCGGACAGTACATTGTCGTTGTGCCTTCTTATGAGCTAGTCGTTACAGTATCAGCAGACCGATTCAAACGCAAGCGTACACCGCTTGATGTATTTCGTGATTTTGTAGTGCCTTTGCTAGAAGAACAAGATGTATAATCATGGCACTTAGCGTATACATGTGATAAATAAAATATACAAAAACACGACTACGATTATAGGCAGTCGTGTTTTTGCTATTTCGATATTATTAAACTTGTTATACTGTCATTCCCAAAAATTGATCCAATCGATTTTTTTGAAGCCAGTGATGACGGTAGTGCATATCAATAATCGTAAACCATTCCTGAGCGTTTAAATGCCCAAAGCGTGGATGAGCCACTGTATATTGTGGATTCACTGTTGCTAAAAGAGGCTCTATATTCTGCATACGTGCACGCACTTGTTCTAATCCTTCTAGCAATTCAGCTTTGGTAGAAGGTTGTGTAGGTGTATAGAATGGAGAAGCTGGAACCTGTACACGAATAGGTGGAAAATTGCCTAATTCCAGTATTGCTTCCCCTGCATAGGTTTTGTAGTTCACTTCGGTAATCTCTTCTTCTGCTTGCTGACGCTTGATACAGGTATCAATATTGGCAAGATGCATCTGTTGCGCCGATTGTATCAAATGATTGTACATTTGACCGAGTGACCATTGTTCTGCCTCAGGTTGTAACGTTAACTGTTCGATACTATACGGTTCCAACGCTTGAATATACTGATCGACTTCCTGTTCAAATTGTTGCAGTACCTTTTTCGTATCCATCAATATCTTCTCCTTGGGCGCTTCACGATCTGAAGTAGCGATCTGAGCGGTTGATTTGTATTTACTATACAAAAACGCTACTGACAACATTATGTCAGTAGCGTTTTAACATATTATTTATTTTTTCAATCATTTGTAATCGCAACGATGTCGGTTCTAACACAGTCACCTGATCTCCCCAACTCAGTATCCAGAAAAGCACATCTTCTACCTGCCGTACACGTAGCGTAACGATCGTAGCAGATAGTTCTTCTTCTATTTTTTCGATATAAAAATTGCCCACTTCTTGAATACGTTCTGTCATATGAGAATCAAATTGTAAACGTATCATCATCTTCCGATCATCAGGCGGGCGGTACTCGGACAATTTGAACTGCTCGGGTAAAACAAAGCTATCCGGTAACTCCACCAGATCAGAAATACGTGACAACCGAAAATGCCGAATATCTTGCCGTAATTCACAATAAGCTACCAGTACCCAATGATTCGTATTAAAGGCTAGACCGTATGGACAGACTGTTCGTGTAATAGCAGAGTGATGTGGCTTACTATATCCAAATTGTAATTTGCGTTTTTGGACAATCGCTTGTCCGATCGGTTCAATATATTGCCTGTCGTCTATTGTCGCTAGTGTTCTTTGTTGAGCCAATAAGCGAATCCCTTCACGCATTGGATTCGATTGTTCACGTACGATAGCTGGCAAAATAGATTCGATTTTGCGCCGGGCCACTTCTGCATTACGGCGATAATGTTGTCCAAATTGCTGTTCTACAAAATCGGTACCGATTAACAAAGATACTGCTTCAGAGGCTGTAAAATGAACCGGTGGCAAAAAGTACCCTTCCATTAACGAATACCCTTGCCCGGGAGAACCAAGCAATGGCACACCTGCTTCACTGAGTGCCTGCATATCGCGGTAGATCGTCCGTACGCTGATCTCAAAGATACTCGCTAAATCTTCTGCACGTACCCACGATTTGCGCTGAAGCTCCAGTACAATCGCTAACATGCGCTCTGTTTTGTTCATTGCTTCACCTCATCCGCTCCCACAATTACTATTTAAAAAATACTATACTGTTATTTACTTTGTTTGACCAACTTTTTACGGATCGTCATCTATAATCCACGCTCATGACTGGGTAGCACAAAAAACCGTTACTGCATAGTTTACAGTAACGGCTGGGTAGATATGAATTTGTACAAATATTACGTGGTTTGCGAAGAAATCCCTGTCTTCACCTGTGTACTATCTCCAGCATCAGATGCCATAGCACTCGAATTTTCATTGTCCTCTGGATTGTCGAACATTTCACCTTTGCGCGATAAAATAATATTTAACAAGACTGCTGTAATCGAACCAGTCACGATCCCGTTTTGCAAAAGAGTCTGTGCAAAGCTTGGCAATTGACCGAACATATCTGGCAATACAGCAGAACCTAATCCAACAGCAATACTACATGCCACGATCATCAGATTGCGATCATTACGCAAATTCACTTCTGACAGGATCGAGATACCGGATGCCGCTACCGATCCGAACATCACGATCATCGCTCCGCCCAATACTGCATTTGGAATCACAGTCGTAAGAGCTGCTAATTTTGGCAATAAACCAAGTACAATCATAATGCCGGATGCTGCAAAAATGACATTACGTGTTTTGACTTTGGTAAGCGAAATCAGCCCTACATTTTGAGAGAACGCTGTATACGGAAAAGCATTGAAAAATCCACCTAACATAATCGCTAGACCTTCAGAACGAAGTCCGTTGACGATTTGCTTTTGCTCGACTTTCTGTTCAATCGCTTTCCCGACCGCAATATACACCCCTGTCGATTCCACCATACTCACAATATTAACAATCACCATCGTAACAATCGCGGTTAAGCTAAATTCCGGTATACCGAAGTAAAAAGGCTGTGCTACACGTACCCAAGAAGCTTCCCCAACCGATCCGAAATGCACCATTCCCATACTATACGCCACTACAGTACCAACAAATAATCCGACCAATACCGAGATCGAACGCAAAAATCCTTTAGCCAGACGATTAACTAACAAAATCACTAATAACGTTATCAGCGCAAGCATAAGATTACGAGGTGCGCCAAAATCGCTACTACCTTGTCCACCTGCTACATTGTTCATTGCAACTGGAATCAACGATAATCCTATAATCGTTACGACCGACCCGGTAACGATTTTCGGGAAAAAGCGAAGCAGTCGACCATATAATGGCGCGATCAAGACGACGAATAATCCGGATAAAATAATCGCTCCATAGGCAGTGGCGAGATTCGAGGTCGACGCGATGGCAATAATTGGCCCTACAGCAGTAAACGTACATCCTAAAACAACAGGTAATCCACTACCAAAATAACGTGTTCCTAGTACTTGCAATAATGTAGCAATCCCGCAGGTAAATAAATCGGCGGCGATGAGATAAGCCATTTGTTCGGCAGTCAGATGCAAGGCTCCACCGACAATAAGTGGTACAGCAATCGCACCTGCATACATCGCCATCACATGTTGAAGCCCTAATGTAAATATTTTGCGTCTACTTAACATGGAGAATCCTCATTTCCAGAAGCTACGGTCACCAGAGAAGGAACCAATGGTGTCTCTTCGATAAAATCAACATGCCCTGGAGACATCGATGAAATGCGTGCTAGCGATTGAATCGGAATCTCGCGTTCTTCCAGTAGTCCACGTCCCTCCTGGAATGTCTTCTCAATCACACAACCCACGCCAACCAATGTTGCTCCTGAAGCTTTGACGATATCTGCTAACCCAACCAGCGCCGCTCCTGTGGCTAAGAAATCATCAACGATCAAGATACGATCTTCTTTATTCAGATAACTTTGGACGATGGTCACTTGATACGTTTCTTGCTTGGTAAAAGAATGTACAGAAGCCGCATAGACCACATCACCTTGCGTGATCGCTTTTTTCTTTTTGGCATAGACGAAAGGAACACCCAAAGCAATTCCAGTCGCCATAGCAAATTGAATCCCGCTTGCTTCAATCGTTAACACTTTGGTGATCTTTTCATGGGCGAAAAGTCGGGCGAATTCTTTGCCGATCTCAACCGCTAATCCAGTATCCACCTGATGATTCAGAAATGAGTCCACTTTCAATACCTTTTCGGACAAAATCTGTCCTTCCTGACGAATACGTTCTTGTAATTCTTTCATATGGTCTCTCTCCTTTAGAATAAAGATGCAATTGGGGGGAAATAAAAAAGACAGACTTCCTTGAGTGATTGCTCTCAAGTGAAGTCTGTCTGTATCGATCCTCTATAATCATCATGTCCAATTATAAAAATACGATCTGCATAACAATGTATTGATCCCAAGCGAACGTTATCGCTAGGCTCCAATACATGCTTCACTCATAGTCAGATCATTACAGTGGTGATCCGGTAGAAACTTTTGGGCCATATTCCCAATATTATATGAGGTTGATTGCCGATTTCTCGCGCAATCTCTATAAAATTATATATGTATACTACACGTATTCATGTAACGTTTCAAGAATAATTTTCACATTTTCATAAGAAAGTACACTCTTTGAAATGAATACTGGAAAAGAGTTTTAATTTTATAAATCTTAAAAAATTAATTTTGTTTAATATTAAGTAGAAGTATGGGCAAAGATTTTTTTCTCTACTCATACTTCTGAATAATTCATTTTGTCGACTGCTACATCTTAAAACTAAAGATTTTTGTTCTGAAAATAGGATTAATTAGAATAGAAAGAAAAAGATGAACTAATCCTACGGTAGAAGCAATAAAAGCTATAAGTAGCCCAGAAACTATATGATTCCAATAGCTTGCAATTGTTATAACTAGTAGAAAATCAATAATATATAGAACAAATATATATATCTTCGTATTTTTTTTGTTGAAATTGTAATATAAGATAACTTGTAGAATAATAGAGAAAAATAGTACATAAAAAGAGGGCAGAAAAAGAACAGCAGTCGAGATATCATTAAAAAGTAAAAAATCATTACCATAAGCATCTCTTGGCCAATAAGATATTACACCATAAATGGAAAAACCAACAGATAGCATAATCCAAATATAATACAAATAAATCATTTTTGAACCTCCTAAATATAAATAAGGTAGTCTACAATAGAATAGACCACCTTATTTTTGTTTAATACGTATACCAATTATTTTTCCAAACATATTGATAATTGTGGTCGGTTACGCTTGCCTCACTAAGAATAATTTGTTGTTTCTCTCTTGCCATGCTGTATACTTTATCAAATCCATCTGGCTTATTACTCGCAGCATAAGAACGACCATAACAATTATTATGAAGATCCATAATATTTGATTTTTTAAAATAACCTTTAAAAAAACTGTAGTCATTTTTGCTAAGCAAAACAAGATTTTGTTTCAGCTCAGGTAAATATGCAGTAGTGTCTATTAAAGCTGCATTTCCAGGAGCATTGTTATTTTTACCTTTATAATAATTATAACGTTCGCTGTAGTAATTTGTTGCAGGCGTTAACAACAGTATACCCCATTCATGGTTAATTGTAGCTGTTCTAGTGGCTACTGCGCCTACATCCCTAGCAGCCAAATAATTCCATGTAAAATGACGAAAACCATCAGCTAGCATCAAATTATTTGGGTAACGTTTTAATGCTGCGCTTCTTGCTGTATTAGCATGGGTTACGCCAATCTTTGCAATTTGAGAATTACTTAGCCCTTCTTCAATATCTAAAATTCCTTCAATAAAGTTTCCTTTTCTTAATTCGTTATAATATTTATCATGATCATCATTTGCAGCTATTCCTTGAGCACTATTATTATCAATCCTATAAGTATTTAAATCTTTTTCTCCTTTGTCACGTATATCTTTATCTAACTTATTATTAAATTCTTTTGTAAAACTGTTTACTTTTTTATCTATTTCTTCTTGTGACATTGCAGTAATTTCTGCTTCAGCTGTTATAGCCTCAGGCAATTCAGGAACTATAAATTCAAAATAAGATTCTGCGTTATAATTTTTATTATCATAAACATCTTCTTTTACAGTATTGATCTTAATAGAATCATTAAGGTCATTCGAAGCAAATGCTGTTATCGGTTGAGCCATTAAAATCAGACTAAACAACGTTATTACTGTTTTAAAATTCATTAATTAAACTCTCCTTTTTAAGTAAATGATATAAAATTAATACATCAATTATATTACTATCACCTCTTTCATTTATTTATAGTTAAATTAATATACCTTAAGTAAAACGTATTAACTATAGAAAAAGTTTCAATTTTACTATTTCCTATCTTTTTAAAGTAATTAATACAATAATGATTTTAAAAATAATTTGATTATGATTTATTTTTTAGATTGTAGTTTATCTTTATTTTTATAAGCAACAATTATTTTTAAACTTTCAGGTATTTTAGAGACTAAAATCAAGAATTAAATATAGAAAAAACCGCCGAAGAGTTTGAACTCATATCAACGTTTTTTTTATCTTATGTATTGAACATTCAAACAATCCCACGAATCTCGTCTAGCGACTGTACCTTTTCCTTTTCCATCCATGCTGTGAGTCCAGATACCAATTCCTCACCTGCATGTAAATTCACAAAATTATACGTCCCGATCTGTACCGCTTCGGCTCCAGCCATAATATATTCAATCATATCTTCTACAGAGCTAATCCCGCCCATCCCGATCACTGGAATAGAGAGTGCTTGAGAGACTTGATGCACCATTCGTAGCGCTATCGGCTTGATCGCAGGGCCAGATAGACCTGCATACGTATTTTGAAAAGCACTACGCCGCTGAGCAATATCGATCTTCATCGCTGAAAAGGTATTCACCAGCGATACAGCATCCGCACCTTCTTGCTCACACATATATGCCATTGCGACAATATCTTGTGCATTAGGCGATAATTTGACGATTAACGGAATACGAGTAACCTGTCTAACTTCTCGTACAATCTGGCGAGCCACTTCGGTATCGACTCCGAATTGAATACCGCCTTCTTTGACATTCGGGCATGAAATATTCAGTTCCAGTAGATCAACAGCCTTCTGTCCCTGACGTTGACGGAGATCGCAAGATTCGCTGATCTGCGCCGCACCAGTTACGTATTCTTCCAGATGTGCTCCACCCAAATTGGCAATAACTACCGCCCCACTGGCAACCATATGATCTAATTCATTTTCCAGAAAAGACGTTATTCCTGGATTCTCCAGCCCGACACTGTTCATCATACCTGATGGTGTCTCCTGCACACGACAACCGGTATTGCCTGAACGTGGATGCAACGTCAGACCTTTACTCGCTATCCCGCCAAGTATACTGAGATCGTATAACTCGCCATATTCTAGTCCGAATCCGAATGTTCCAGAAGCCATAATGATAGGATTACGCAGTTCTACGCCTGCTAGATTACATGTGAGAGAGGTCATTCCAGTTCACCTCCTCTGCTGTAAATACAGGGCCTTCTTTGCACACACGAGCATTGCCATGCACCGTCTGAATTGAGCAAGTGAGGCAAGCGCCGATACCACATGCCATTCGTTTTTCTGTTGAAATGTATAATAATGTGCGCGCATGGAGTGATTTTATTTTTGTCGCCAAAGCTTGTAACATACCCGCAGGCCCACAAGCCATAATGACTGAATACAATCTAGGGTCTACGATATCAACGATATTGGTGTGTTGCCCCTGAGTGATATGAATCTGCTGGCTG
This sequence comes from Paenibacillus sp. KACC 21273, assembly GCF_028736095.1. Lineage (NCBI taxonomy): Bacteria > Bacillati > Bacillota > Bacilli > Caryophanales > Paenibacillaceae > Paenibacillus > Paenibacillus sp. KACC 21273. Next base: position 200,009 of record NZ_CP117876.1, on the reverse strand, counting down.
TCCTCTACGATCTGCTCGAAAGACTCGACCGCAAACGAATGATGATTAAATCCTACATAAATGTCTGCCTGACGATAATGCTTAGCCGCTAATAGTAACGGCGCTACTCCCATTCCTCCGCCAACCAAAGCAACCGATTCAGAAGGATCAACGACCGGGAATCCATTTCCAAAAGGGCCGGACAATTGCAATTCCTGTCCTACCGATAAGCTTGCTAATAGAGCTGTTCCTCTACCTGTCACTCTATACAAAAAGGCGATATAATCATCGCCTTGATCATGAATACTCAGCGGACGAGACAGCAAAGGATCGGTTATAGCAATCCCCTGCGTAGCACGATGACGTATCATATAAAATTGTCCCATTGCTCCTGCCCATTGACCTGCTACCTTGATCACATACACGCTTGGAGATACTTCTATATTTGAGATAATCGTTGCCATTCACACTTCCCCCTTTTCACCGCTCACTATCTTACAGGGAAGTGTAGGAATTGGTTGTAACTATTTTCACAGTTGTCTTAGCTTTTTGATTGTTTATTTAGCGTACTAGATTAATATTCAGCAGACCAAGCCCTATCACTGTTAACAAAATAAAAGCAGTCATCATCACATGTACTTTGCGGTACATTACCAGAATAGCGATATATTCGCGGATAAAAGCATTTGGTAAATAATAAAATGCAGTACGTGAACCTACCCCATCGCCTGTAATCCCTGCTTCTCGTGCATAGATACCTGCGCGGAATAAATGGAAATTGTTCGTCACAAATATACAGGAATATGGATTACCTTCCATCAATGCATCCATTTTTTGTTTGGAAAATTGCATATTTTGTAGTGTATTTACAGATTGATTTTCGACAATAATCTGATCATTAGGGATTCCTTTGGATCGCAGATAATTGCGTATCGCTTCTGCTTCAGCAATCGCTTCGTCACTACCCTGTCCACCTGAAGCAACAAATCGAGGGGGTGGTTGTATTTTTTGTTGTCGATAATAAAAAGTAATCGCACGATCAATACGACTTGCTAATAGCGGGGGAACACGATCTTTAATCAATCCACTGCCTAAAATAATAATAAAATCTTGATTGAGCTTTACTCGGTTGAGGTTGTACAAAGTGGAGGATACCAGATAACAAATAAATAAAAATCCATAATACACAAAGCATAACTGAATAAAGATAATAACAGGTTGCAAAATACCAACCGAAGGCATCAGAAATGTAATAACAGGTAAAGTCGCTATCCCTATGCCTGCAAGCAAAGATAGCAAGTTAGGTAATTTCCAGCCTTCTTTGGATAATAACGTACGTCCATTGTAGATCAGTGCAATTCCAATCACTAATAACATGACAGGAGCAAGTAATACTAGAATAAGTACTAATAATAGACCGATATATGGAATAACCCCATCCAGATTACTGATTGCATACACAATCGAACTGAACAAAAGAAGCAATATTCCAATCGTCAGAAAGACTCCATTTCGTACCCGCCGCTGATCGATTGCGTAATTGATAACGAACAAGATAAGAAAAAAGACAGTCAAACTGTATATATAAATCACGTATTTTCCTCCTGTTGTCTATGTTCCATTTTGATCATTCAGACTTCTTTTTTAGCATATCGGGTTGGTACGATAAATCAACTTACAATACTGTAAGGTAGACGTAAGCCAAATCGATAGTACACATAGCTAGTTGGTTAGTAAAGTAGATCGTAACATCTCTACACGAAAGGAACGATCATTATGCGTAACGGAACTAAGCTTTTACTATTTGTACTCACGATAGTTATCTTGCTTGTGATCACATTGGTTAGTCAATTATCTGAGAAAGATCTGACCAAACTTAATCCGTTGATTCCTAAGCAAATCTATTATGTACAAGTTCATAATTCGTCTTCTAATACTTCATCTTCACAGGATGCAACTGTCGAATACACATTACCCGCATGGGATGACAAAGGAAACCCTCAAACGATTACATTTTTCGGGATGCATTCATTACGTGAAGGTGCTTATCTCCAATTAACACTCAAAAATCAACAAGTGCTATCTTATAAGGAAATTTCTTATGACCAGATTCCCACAGTAGTCCAATCCTATTTGCGTCACTAACTATTTATTCTACCATTGAGAGCTACGTCATCTCATGACAGGTTGCCAGTCTATAAATAATTAGAATACTTTTTTATGTAAAAAAAAGGACTCTCTTTTCTTCGTGTTTGCGATAACATGAAATAGAAAAGAGTTCTTTTTAGGTTAAATAATACCGATGAACTGTAGGTAAGGAGTGAATAATCATGCAGACTATTTTGATTGTCGAAGATGATCGTAAGATTGCTGAATTATTGCAATCGTATATTGTGAAATATGGCTACCATGTTATTGTAACCACAGACTTTGAACATGTGCTACAACAATTTCAACAAGAGCAACCGGATATGGTACTTCTGGATGTGAATCTCCCCAGTTATGACGGATATTACTGGTGTCGTCAGATTCGTGCACATTCCATCTGTCCGGTGATCTTTATTTCGGCGCGTGCAGGGGAAATGGATCAGATTATGGCTCTGGAAAATGGAGCCGATGACTATATTACCAAACCGTTCGATTACGGTATCGTCATGGCCAAAATTCGCAGTCATCTACGGCGTGCTTACGGAGAATATGCTTCCAAGCACGAAGAGATTATTTTGCATAAAGAAGGATTATCTTTATACCCTGAACGACTAGAACTTCATTACAACAATCAGAGCGTATTATTAACGAAAAAAGAAGCTGATATTATTGAAAGTCTGATCGAACGGCATCCACGCGTAGCTAGCCGGGAAGCATTACTTGAAAAGTTATGGGACGATCAGACCTATGTCGATGAAAATACACTGAACGTTAATATCACTCGTGTACGCAAAAAGTTTCTTGATCTGGGTCTATTGGATGCCGTAGAAACGGTGCGCGGCATCGGTTACAGACTGCATATTTCGTGGAATCAGGATGATGGATTATGAAGCTTTTTTTGAAAGAACATGCGCTGTTAATCGTTATTCAGATTATTCAATTTAGTGTGGTTATGAGCATTTATTGGTTAGATGGATACCGGAATGTTGGCCCTGCTCTGTATTCGATTATGTTAGGGCTGTTTTTCTTAGGTGGATATTTATGTTATCAGTATTACAGCCGTCGTCATTATTATCGGCGCTTACAGGAGCCTCTACTCTCATTAGATGATTCGGTTCAGCAGTTAGATCAAGCTCCTGTCTCAGAAGCATTAGAACAATTGCTACGCCAGCAGTATCGATACTACCAACAACGCCTTGCTACGATTAATCAACAACAGCAAGATCATTTAACATTTATGAATCAATGGGTACATCAGATGAAGACACCTTTATCTGTGATTGAATTAACAGTACAAGATGTGGATGAACCTGAATTTGCAAGTATTCGTGAAGAACTGGAACGCATGAGTTCAGGGCTGAATACGATTTTATATATGGCACGTTTAAGAACATTTGAACAGGATTTTCATATTCGCTCGATCTCGTTATCTGAAGTAATCCGCGAAGTGGTGCAAGAACATAAGCGTCTCTTTATTCGCAATCAAGTGTATCCTGATGTGCAGATCAAAGACGGTGATCTCTGGACAGAATCGGATCAGAAATGGCTCTTTTTTATGGTTTCCCAACTGGTAGTCAATGCGGTCAAATACTCGGCACACACCAACAATAAAGTGATTCTTTCTTCATATATTCTAGATCATCAAGCGGTGATCGAAGTACAAGATTATGGAGTAGGAATTCCAGCCTCGGATATAAAGCGTGTATTTGAACCTTTTTTCACCGGCGAAAATGGTCGGCATTTCCGCGAATCAACAGGTATGGGCTTATACCTAACACACGAAGCAGCTCAGCGACTAGATCATCAGTTGGAGCTAGAATCTACGGTAAATCAAGGTACAACAGTACGTATTCTTTTCCCATCATATCAGCGTTAATGCTATCTTACAGCGCTGTAAGGTGATTGAAAGAGAAATCGATAGTTCCTTTAATCGGTTCTATCTATACTAAACGTATCGAATCAATCACCGAGGGGGATAAGACATGTTACACGTTAATCAAGTTAGCAAAATATATGAGGGCAAAGTCACTTATCAAGCGTTATCGAATATTCAATTTACGATCGAAGATGGTGAGTTTGTCGGTATTATGGGGCCTTCAGGTAGCGGTAAAACAACACTGCTTAATATGATTGCCACTATTGATGAACCGACCACTGGAGAAATTTTGATCAATAATCAGAATATCAATCTTTTGAAAAAAAATGATCTTGCTACATTTCGCAGGCGTGAACTTGGATTTGTTTTTCAAGACTTCAATCTACTGCATACCTTAACCGTAGAAGAAAATATTGTACTTCCTTTGACACTTGATGGGGTTAAAGTCAGTGAAATGAAAGAAAAAGCGGCTATTATCGCTGATAAGCTCGGTATCACAGCAATTATGAATAAGCGCACTTATGAAATTTCTGGTGGACAAGCACAACGTGCCGCTATAGCGCGTGCAATGATTCATACGCCGCATCTTTTATTAGCGGATGAGCCGACAGGTAATTTGGATTCCAAGTCTGCTCGTGATGTGATGGAACTACTAGAAACGATCAATCAAGAACAACAGACAACGATGATGCTTGTCACTCATGATCCGCTTGCTGCTAGTTATTGTCAGCGTGTGATCTTTATACGCGATGGCAAACTGTATACTGAGATTCATCGCGGTGAGCACCGTCAGACGTTTTTCCAAAAGATTATCGATACGTTATCACTGCTAGGGGGTCACGCTAATGACATTTCGTCAATTCGCGTATAACAATATCGCCCGTAATAAGCGGTTGTATGCCGCTTATTTTCTAAGCAGTATGTTTACAGTGATGGTCTTTTTTACATTTTCGATTTTTGCTTATCATCCAGCGCTCAATCAAGGTACACTGAATCATGATGCTGCTACTGGACTATCTGCTTCCAAATGGGTCATTTATGTATTTTCATTCTTTTTCGTGCTTTATTCGATGAGTTCATTTCTACGTTCCAGACAAAAAGAATTTGGATTATTGATGATGCAGGGAATGTCTGTAGGGCAACTACGCAAGATGGTATTTTTAGAAAATATGATGATCGGATTTGCATCGACACTGGGCGGTATCGGACTTGGACTTGTATTTGCTAAAGTCATTTTGCTGCTTGGTGAACGGATGATTATTTTAGAAGAACCGTTACTATTTTATATCCCTTTGCAAGCAATGATTGTCACGTTTATTTCATTTATGATCCTGTTTATGTTGATTTCGTTATTTATTACGTTTGTGCTACGTAATCGGCAATTAATCACTTTAATCAAAAGTAATCAGACTTCCAAAGGTGATCCTAAATCATCGATCTGGTTATCAATGATAGTCGTTTTATTGATCGGGATTAGCTACTTTGTCTCCTTAACTGCTTCCGGAGAAGAAGCGATCTATTTACTATTCCCGGTTATTATTATGGTCAGTATTGGAACGTATTTGTTATTCACACAATTAAGTGTCTATATTATTCACCGCTTAAAAGCACGCAAATCGCTATTCTGGTACAAAACAAATATGTTGTTATTTTCGGATCTGGCTCATCGAATGAAAGATAATGCTCGAACCTTTTTTCTTGTCGCGATTGTATCAACTGTTTCTTTTTGCGCGATTGGTTCATTGTATGGTATTCAATCTGTCTTAATGTCCAATACCATTTCATCTAGTGCTTATCCTATGACTTATTTTTCTACAGAAAAAGATAGTACACGAGCTCAACATATTCAGTACATTGATGATGCTTTAAATACACATCATATTGATATGACTACTGCTGAATTACATCTATTGCGTTATAAAATTAATGATGCTAAAGATAACGTCGCACTTGTCAGTCTTGCTGATTATAATCGATTTGCTAACTTGTTAGGTGAACCTACTCTTACTTTACCGAATCAACAAGCCGTCATTCGCAACACATCTACGGTTGGAGATCGCTCTAACAACGATCTGTTACATCAACAGATTACGTTAGAAAAAGGATTATCTATTCAGATAGCCGATCAATCCGTTACGACTCAAGTCATTCCACTGGTTATAGATTATATTATTGTACCTGATACCTTTTATCAAAAACTTCAACACCCTTATGCTACCAATCAGATTACTGTATGGAATGGATCTGTAGAGCAATCGACTGCTATACAAGTTGCTACAGAAATTCAGCAGTCCGTTAAGCCTTATGAAGCTGATTATCAATTTTTCGCTAAAGACTATGAAATCTATATGCAAAAGAAACAATTTGGTTTGCCTCTGTTTATTAGTTTATTTATCGGGATTGTCTTTTTTGTCTCGGCAGGGAGTTTCTTATACTTCCGTCTATACAGCGATCTGGATGAAGACAAACAGAAATTCAAAGCTATTTCTAAATTAGGATTAACAACCAAAGAGTTACACAAAGTACTCAACTGGCAGATTGCATTACTGTTTTTCGCTCCGATCGTCGTGGCTTTGGTTCATGGAGCTGTAGCGTTAACAACATTATCGAATATGTTTAACTTTTCACTTGTAAAAGAATCCAGTATGGTGTTAGGCATATTTTTATTGATACAGATTATTTACTTCTTTATTGTGCGACACTTTTATATCGGGCAAGTGAAATCCGCTTTGCGTTAATAAATCATAAAAAAAGCATCCTGTTTATCTACAAATCTCTGTAGTATAAACAGGATGCTTTTGGTTTTTGGTTATCTGTTATTCCAGTTCTGATCTAGCATAATTATGGAGTGACTACACCTGTTCCACCATATTGAGCAATCGTTGATTGTAATGTACTTCCACTGTCCAGATTGTAGGTGTAAGGTACACTGGTTAAGCTTCCAACTTGTCCGATCGTATTATTTCCACTACTTACATATACATTGTTACGCTCTACTACATATCCATCGATTCCTTTTGTTTTGGTCGTCATAATCGGAGTTTTAACATTGTTAAAGTAATTCCCTTCTACGAGTACCTGAGCTCCGATACGTGAATTGACGCCTGTTTCTGCATTTTCATAATAGTTGTTGTAGATATGCCCTGTTCCAAAGCGTAAAGAAGGTAAGCGAGAATTGGTATTTACAAATGAATTATGATGATACGTCACATGGAACTTACCTGTATCTTCGCTAGCATTGTTATCACTATGCCCTACAAGCGATGTTTTGAAATGATCATGGAATTTGTTCCAGGAAGCAGTAACATAATCTGATCCATGAGAAATATCAAGTAATCCATCATAATAATCTTTATCATGAGACAGGTCACTCGATAGATCATTATGATCTACCCATACATGATTAGAAGCTTGTACTGTGATGGCATCGGTTCCGGTTGCTTTGGAAATATTTAAGTTTTGGATAATGACATTACTGGAGTTTTTAACACGTAATCCGCCACCGGTTAAGCCTGAATTTTTGCCTACACCTACTACTGTTTTATTAGACGTGATGTCCACTTGTCCGCTTAGATTAATTGTACCGTTGACTTTGATAATATATTTACCTGATGCAATACCGTAATTTTTTAACGAAGCTAGATCACTTACTGTAACGGTTGTTCCTCCTGCACCACCTGTTGTCGATCCGCTTACTGTCGCATATCCTTTTATCGCAAAGTCAGGTGCTGCTGAAGCAGGTGCTATTAAAGCTAAAGAAGTGACAACGCCCAGACAAAGTGCCATGATCGATTTCTTGTTCAATACTTTCATTAACTATTTTCCACCTTTCAAATGTGAGATAACAACCTGGCATCAGCATAAGTTTATTTGTAAATAATTACCATATAAAAATAAAGAATATGATAATAATGAAATATAAATATAGAATTATCCCTTTAATGTTAACGTTTACATTTTGAAAGTAGTAAGAAAACGAACAAAAAAGAAGAAGATCCTCTTATCTCAACAGAGTATCTTCTTCCCTTTGATATAGAACTAAATTGAAATATCACTACTGATTACTGATATTACATTACGATTCACTTTGTGGTTGAAATGAAATATTGATTTCGACGATCTCTGAACGTGTTCCTATGCGCATCGGTGTTCCCCAGAATCCATAACCTGACGATACGATCGAATGCAGTTGCCCTTTTTGCAAATAGCCCCAATCATTCTCATAGATACGTTTGGTGATCAGATGCGCTGGAGCCACCTGTCCGCGATGCGTGTGACCGGAGACAACAAGATCGGTTCCTAATTTCTGCTCAGCATCCAATTCATACGGTTGGTGATCCATCACAATAATCGGCTTCGAATGATCGACCGATTCTAATAATTTCGCTAATTCTGCACGTGGACGATCACTGTAATCTTGACGACCAACCAGTGTAATCCCATTATCCAGCACTGTCGATTCATCATAAAGGATATTCAGATCACTATCATCTAACACCTGAATCAAATTAATCCCTTTTTCAAAACGATCATGGTTCCCAAGAGATGTGTATACAGGGGCTTCGATCCCTTTCAAAATCTGCGGAATATTTGTTTTCACAAAGTACGGTAGATTATCGTCGATCACATCACCTGGAAATAGCACCAGATCGGGCTTTAATTCGTTGATCATTTTCACCATTCGTCTAGCATGCGATTCATTGGACAAAACACCAAAGTGAGTATCGGATACCATAATCACTTTCATATCCTGCTTGCCTGTAACTGGCTTATCAATCGTAATATCATAATTACGTACCACCGGACTGTACGCATTGAACATGCCTATACACGCTACAATCACAAATACAAACAGTGTAGTCCATCCCGCCCATACAATTACTAAATGTTGAGATAAAGAGGTAAAACGAGTAATAAGTACACCCAGATTCATGATCGGTAACCATAAAACTAAAATATATAACACCATAAACCAGACAGCACTAATGATCTTAATTGTTATACTTTCACGTACCCAGAAGTTCAAAAAGAAGGAGTAGGCTAAAACAACCAACACCGCAACAAAGATGTATCTCACAAAATGATGATCTGGCAAAATCTGTCCAAACCATACCCAACCATTCCATCCCATATACAGCAAGATCAAATTATAAACAATAAAAATAATGATTCCTATTAACAAATAAATTGACTCCTATCTCTGTTGTATAATGATTACTTTTTGCTTGTAACTATCTCTATATAAGTATATACGATATACAATCATGTACCAAATGATAAAATTAGTATTCCTTTCTTTTTTACTATAAATACTTAAATACGAATAAAATACAGTAAAAACGCTTTATAAAAATCGTAATTAAGATATAATAAACGTAATTACATATTAAAAATTTATTTTTACTACTCTCTTTAGCTATCGGAGGTTCTCACCTGTGTCTGAACTACTTGATCCCAAAAATGATTTTTTATTTAAACGTATTTTTGGTAGTGAAAAAACAAAGATGTATTGCTTGCATTTCTCAACCATATTTTTAAAGAAGCCGATAAACCGGCAATCTCTGAAATTTTGTTGCTCAATCCCTATACAGATAAAGATTCGCCTTTGGATAAGCAATCGATTTTTGATATTCATGCACGTACAGAAGAAGGCGAATTAATTAATGTAGAAATGCAATTATTTAATAAATATGACACTGAAAAGCGCACTCTTTTCTACTGGAGCAAACAATACTCCAATCAATTATTCGAAGGAAACGCCTACAGAACGCTGCAAAAATGTGTTACGATTAATGTAATCAATTATTCACTGTTGCCTAACGATCAGTATCATAATGTATTTCATTTACGTGAAGATCGTACACATATTTCATTGTTAGATGATATTGAAATTCACTTTCTAGAACTGCCCAAGTTAGAGCAGATGACTACTCCGCTAGAAGGCAGTCCATTAGTGAATTGGTTATTATTTCTTAAAGGTACTGATCCATCACACTGGGAGGTGCTATCTATGAATGAACCTGAATTAAAAAAAGCGATGACTACGCTCGAATTCCTAAGTCAAGATCGCGAAGCTCGTATGCGTTACGAAGCGCGCCAGAAATTCCTGCATGATGAAGCTTCACTTGTCGATTCTGCGATGGCAGAAGGCGAACGCCGTGGCGTTGAAGCAGGTTTTCAAAAAGGAATCGAACAAGGTATAGAAAAAGGCTTAGAGCAAGGCATTCAGCAGGGGAAACATCAAGCACAATTAGAAACTGCTCGCAATATGCTTTCTCTTGGATTAGATATTGGAGTGATTGCCAAAGCAACAGGTTTATCTCAAGAAGATATTCGTTCTCTATCCTGAGTCTACAATTCAAAACTGCATTGTTCTCTATAATTTAGCTTTAGATTCGTAATATAAGTAAAAGCCTATCATCGCGATAGGCTCTTTTTAACTTTATTTCAACGCTTTGTGCACTTTCAGCAATTTACCTTTAACTGTCGTATCCTTCATCACTTTCAGTACATGAGGACCTTTGCCATTCAGAATCTCTACATAAGTCACGTTATCCTGAATCGTAATAATTCCAATATCTTCAGCCGTTACGCCTTCGATCCGAGCAATTGTGCCTACAAAATCGACTGCACGTAATTTTTTCTTTTTGCCACCATTAAAATACAACTTCATGATTTCTTTGTTCAATTGCTCACTTTTGGCAGGTTTGCGTTCTGCACGAATTCCCATTTTTCCCTCAAATGCTTCACGCGCACGATCCACCTCTGTCGCTTCAGGTGCTTCTTTGTGCGGAATCGCAAATCCGATATAGTCTTGAATTTCACGCAAAAATTTATCTTCAAATGGAGTGACAAATGTGATCGCTAGACCGCTTTTACCTGCACGTCCTGTTCGTCCTGTACGATGCACATAGCTTTCTTTTTCCAGCGGTAGATCATAGTTAATCACATGTGTAATATTGTCGATGTCGATTCCGCGAGCAGCCACGTCGGTTGCTACTAAATAACGGAATTGTCCTCGTTTGAAATCTTCCATTACAGCAAAACGATCTTCTTGCAACATCCCGCCATGAATCTTCGCACAGGTATAATCGTTCGCTGTTAATCGTTCACTCACCATGTTTACATTATCTTGAGTACGGCAGAAAATAATACAGCTATCTGGATTCTCAACAACCGTAATATCTTGCAACAGATTAAATTTATCTGCATCTTTCACTTCGTATAATGCATGCTCTATCGTTGCAGTCGTAAGCCCTGTTGCTTGAATCTCAATATGCTCCGGCTGACGCATATGACGGTGGCAAAGACGTTCGATGTCTTGTGGTAACGTTGCCGAAAACAGCAATGTAGTCCGATCTTTCGGCAATGCTTTGATAATATTTTCAACTTGTTCTATAAAGCCCATATTTAACATTTCATCGGCTTCATCGATAATTAGAAATTCTATTTTGTCCAAAGCCAGTGTACCGCGCTGAATATGATCCAATACACGTCCAGGTGTACCGACTACAACATGACTTTTTTGCTTCAATTCCAGTGTCTGCTTGGCATAAGGTTGTTTTCCATAGACTGCGGTTGCTTTGATCCGCTTAAAGCGTCCGATATTAGTAATGTCTTCTTTTACCTGTGCAGCCAGCTCACGTGTCGGAGTGAGGACTAACGCTTGTGGTTTGTTCTCATTCCAGTCTACTAACTCGCATAAAGGAATACCGAACGCAGCCGTTTTACCACTACCTGTCTGCGATTTCACGACTAGATCTTGACGTTCCAACGCAACAGGCACCACTTTTTGTTGCACTTCTGTAGGCTGGGTGTAGCCCAGTTGTTGCAATGCTTTTAAAATATCTTCACTTAATCCATACTCTTGAAAATTAGACTGACTCATGAAATACCTCTTCTTTTTATAAATTAACATGCTCTTTCATTTCACTAAGCATGCTGAATAATGAACATAAAATCGCTTCAACAATAGCACAAATAAATCGCTTGCCTGATCGTATACATTTTTACTCACTCTATTCAGTATACGCTATATTGGCAGGTAACATCTGAGAAAATAGCAAAAAAGACGTAGCTTACTGCTCAAATTCAATAATTTTTATATTTCGTAAAAGTTCTTCTAGTTCATGTATGACTTTATCCCAGATCACAGTCGCTTCTTGAACCAATACCTGTTCACGTTGATCCTGATGATGCTCTAGTTGGATGGATATACATAGTATTAATGTTCTGTCTGCAAAAAAGCGTAACAGGTCTGCAACTGTAGACATACGATCTGACGAATTAGACAACTCTAATCGGTTAAAATAATATTCCATCTCTTCGGATAATTTACTGCGTATCTTCGTCGTATCTGTTCTAGATAAATCTGCATCTTGAAAAGCTAATTCGATCGCTGTCGTCATCATATATCTTGCTTCATACATATTCAAATTGTAGTGTCGTTGCTGGATATGTAGTAAAACTGCTACTTGCAACGCAGTCAGACGGAACCAGTACAGCTCTGCATATACTGCCTCCAATTCCCTTTTAGAAAATAATGCAGAATATGTATTACAGATATGTATTGATTCTATTTGAGGCCAACGAATAATTGTTCGAGCAACTTGCCGTATCGCTTTGCCCAAATGTATACGACTTGATGGTTGATCCATAGTAAGCACATCTCCTTCCAGCAAGCAAATTAGAGGTAACCTACACCTCCTTACCCATTTCACTGCAAAAGAAAAAGGTAGTCATTATATTCCTTTGCAGGAGTACAATAACTACCTTTAATACTCATTTACTTTATTGCATTTTAATATTCGTTAGCATCAAACGTAATAATTTTATCAAATACTACATTTTCAGTTCTTGCTTTGAAAGGCCCCATATTCCATGTTTTGTTGAATGTATAACGACTTGGACCTGTTCCATTTGCTTTGGCATCATACCAAGATACAAATTGAGCATACTCAGAACCACTCAAATCATATTCTTTTTCTAACCCGTTAACCATAGTAATAACCAATAGAACACGACCACCTGATGGCGTAGTTGTTCCTGTTGTTAGTTCTGCATTAACTTCATTAGAGTTATAGCTTTCGCCTGTAGGTAGAACAGCTGAAACTACATAATAATAAGCTTGGTTTTTATCTGCTTTAGTATCTTTATACGTAGCTTCAGTTACATTAGCAGCAATCGTCTCATATGGACCACCAGCAGTAGTAGCACGTTTTACATTATAAGCTGTAGCATTTTGCAATGCATCCCAAGTTAAGCCAATAGAAGAAGTTGCTTTATCAGATGTAGCTACTAGATTCTTAGGCATCACTGGAGCATCTTTGCTAAATAATTGCATTTCGTGAATCGAAAGTTTTACAGTATCTGAAGTGTTACCGTTATTAGAAGTAATATTCAACCGATAAAATTTGTAAGCTACAGTATTACTCAAAACGATTTCTTTAACTGTTGGATCTTTCCAATCAGAAATATTAGATTTAGTATCTAGTGTTGTCCAAGCAGTATTATCATTTGAGGCTTCAAAAACCCAACTTTTTGGAGTACCTGTATCAAAAGATTGATTACGATTAGAAGCACTAGGACCATAATAAATAGTATATTTTGATACTACAGTTGCTTGGTTAAATTCAAAAGCTAACCAACCTTTAGTATCTGTTGTTCCCCATGACGTATACCCATCGTTGCTTGTACTATAAGATTTTTTACCATCAAATGCTTTCCAAGCAGGTAGTCCATCATAGCTAGAACTTGCACTTGCTTTTCCAACCGAATTAGTAGTTGTAGTCATTGTAGGAATAAGACTTGTATACGTATCTGTTGCTGCATATGTAGAATGACTCCATCCTACTACTAAAAAGCTTAAAAACATAATTGCACTTAATAATTTCTTTTTCATGTTCTAAATATTCCTCTTTTCACTGTATATTTATTCAAACTATTTTATTACCCTATTACTTATCGGTATTTGAGTTGCCACTTGTTAGAGTAAAATTCTTTATTATACAAATTTATAATATACATAGGAGACTTACTCCTTTTCATTGCAAGATTCAAAGAACCATTTTACAAATAGCAAAAAAATATGTATGATAGATATATCGAATTATCTCGATATATCTATCATACATAAAAAGGAGTGAATTTCTGTGCGAAACATTAGAGTTTATCATGTCGATGCTTTTACAGATCAACCGTTTACTGGAAATACCGCAGGGGTCGTATTGGATGCAGAACAACTAACTGGAGAAGAAATGCAACAGATTGCAAAAGAACTTAATTTATCTGAATCTATCTTTTTACTTCCTTCGGATCAAACAGGTATCGATTATAAAGTGAGATATTTTACACCGACTGACGAAATTCCTTTTTGCGGACATGCCACTATCGGATTAACCTGGTTACTGGCTACAGAACTTGGACTATCTCAGCAACAAGATGGAGTCGTTCTAGGAACCGGAGCAGGTGCTATTCCAGTTGTCTGGCATCAAGAAGAAGGTCGTGTACAACGGGTTGAAATGACTCAGATCACTCCGCAAATCAAATCGTTACCTGTAGACTTACAAGCAATTAGCGAAATGGTAGGCGTACCTGTCGATGCGATAGATCCTGCTTACCCAATCCAATTATCCCACACCGGTAACTGGCATTTATTGATTCCTGTACATAGCCAGCAAGCCATAGACCAAGCAACACCTGACCTTACAGCACTAAGTAAGCACAATAAAGAACACCAGATTGCAACAACTCATCTATTTACGTTTACTCCTGATACTGAGGACGATTATGATTTGTATACTCGTGATTTTGCACCCGCTATCGGGATCGCTGAAGATCCTGTAACAGGCGCAGCCAACGGTGCTTTGACCGGATATCTGTATCTCAATCATATGATTCCACAGGATCAGATAACACAGCTCAAAATTGCTCAAGGGCGTGCTATCGGTCGTCCTGGATTTCTATATGTACAAGCGATCCCAAATGGAGAACATCCAATTATCAAAGTAGCAGGTACTGCAACGATTACGATTCGAGGCACATTAGATATCTAATGATGGATAGCAAAAAAGCAAAGTCTTTAGCTATTGCTAAGGCTTTGCTTTTTGAATAAATACCTTGTAGATCAACGGGTCAAAATCAAATCTAACACCATAAATTCCTCATCCCAATACTGACCTTCATACTTTAGTGCATTGCGTTCGAATCCATATACGATAAATCCTAGACTCTGATATAGTTGCTTGGCTGCATTATTATTAGATATAACGGTTAAATGTATCTGCTCTAGCCCTTCAAATAAACGTGCTCTTTGGACTAACTCTGTGATCAAAGCTTTACCTAGCTTTTGACCTCTAGCTTCTGGCGAAACGTACATCGCATAGATATTGCCTTTATGTATCGTTTTGGCATTACTTTCTCTTATAAAAGTCACCATTCCTACAAGCTCGTCCTGATCAAAAGCACCTAATGTGAATCGATTATTAGAATATTGAAGCTTATGTTGTACATCTTCTATCGGTTTGGAGACTTCACTATCATATGTAACTAAAAAAGCTTCGGGATTTTCTTGTAATGACCTTAACCTAAGTTCACGATAGGGTACTGCATCTTCAGAAGTCAAAAGCCTAATATCCATCTTACAACCTCCTATACTTATATAAAAAAACAAAGCCTTTAGAAAATCTTTGGCTTTGCCTTTTGAACTACAATTATACGATTCTAATTTCCAACAGCTTATACTTGAATGTTCCCATAGGCGCTTCAAAAGTAATCGTGTTACCGACTTTTTGTCCGATCAACGCTTTACCTAGTGGGCTTTCATACGATAATTTGTTGTTAATAACGTCTGCTTCAGCAGGTCCGACAATCTGGTATTCGATATCTTCACCGAACTCCAAATCATGTAGGAGTATAGTAGAACCAATACTGACTTTGGAAAGATCCAGGTTATCTGCATTGACCACTTGTGCATTACGTAGCATTTTTTCTAGAATAAGAACGCGTGTCTCCATAAAAGCTTGATCGTCCTTCGCTGAATGGTATTCACTATTCTCTTTCAAATCTCCGTAACTGATAGCAAGCTTCAAACGTTGCGATAACTCTTTACGGCGTGGCCCTTTCAGTTCTTCAAGCTCATCTTCCAGCTTTTTGATACCTTCACGGGTCAAAATAATTTCTTCGTGTTCCTTAGCCATATGCGCTCAACTCCCTCATTTAACAGTATACGCTATATTGGCACACTTTCGTTACTTTAATTGTAAAATAAAGTGATTAAATTTATAAGATATCTAAGTTGTATACAAATAAAACGCATACATTGGTTAAACATCAACTTTCATCCTTATTGTATTGCTCTTGATAAAGACAATGTACCAAAAAAGCTAAATTCTATCTCAACGCTTGAGAAATGAATTTAGCTTTTGGTGAATATCTTTTACTTGCTCGGAATAAACTGTCTGATCCAATTACCGAATCCAGCCGGATTACGAGACTGAATTAGAACAACCCCTTCGCCCCGGAAGCGACACACAATACCCTCTCCACTGGTTACACTGGATAACCAACCTTTCGATGCTTTTTCAATCTGGTAATTCATATATCCCGGCCATGCCACAAGATGAGCATTGTCGACGATTACTTCTTCACCATGAGCTAGGTTGATCGCATGAATCGAACCATACGAAGATAAGAATACAGTTCCTTTACCCCGAATTTCGATAATAAAGAAACCTTCACCTGAAAATAATCCTTTTTTCAGATTTTGCATTTGCGTACCCACTTCAATACCTTCTGTACCTGCTAAAAAACCATCTTTCTGAACATATAAACTATACGATCCATCTAATTCTACAGCAGTCACATCGCCAATACTTGAAGGTGCTAACAACACTTCCGCAGGGCCACGTGTAGAACGCAACTCTTGAAAAAAGAATTTTTCTCCTGATAACATACGACCCAGACCACCCATCAGTCCGCCGTCCATCGTTCCTTTAATTTCTACATTGGGAGACATCGAGACCATAGCGCCAGATTCAGCTTTGATCGCTTCTCCTTGTTCTATATGTACCTTCAACATGGCAAACGCGCCTTCATACAAAATGTCATATTTCATCTTTGTTCACCTATCCTTTCAATATATTAAGCTTATTTATATTATGACACTTCACCTTTGGCATTGTATATATGCACTACGTTTAATTGTCTTTGTAATTTCTCATTGATGATATGCAAAATATGTTGTATTCTGATGGTTCGATTGCTGAAGTGACGTGTAAATATTTTCGATAGCCCTATATGTTGATATGTAAGTATTTAGGCGTGTAATTCTGTAATGAATCTATTCAAATAAAAGATAGTTAGATCAGGAGGTTCATTTGTGTCAGAAGTGAATAAGCAACAAGTAGTAGACAGCGTACCGCAAAAAGGATTCTTCGGTCATCCCAAAGGATTGTTCACTTTGTTTTTCACTGAATTCTGGGAGCGGTTCTCTTATTATGGAATGAGAGCGATTCTTGTATTCTACATGTACTATGAAGTATCTAAAGGTGGACTTGGATTCGATGAAGCGACAGCGCTTGCGATTATGTCGATTTACGGATCACTTGTCTATATGTCCGGTATTATTGGAGGATGGTTAGCTGACCGCGTGTTTGGCTCTTCTCAGGCGATATTCTATGGCGGCGTCTTGATTATGATCGGGCATATTGTGCTCGCTATTCCTAACAGCGTACCGCTATTATTCGTATCGATGGGCTTGATTGTACTCGGTACAGGACTACTCAAACCGAACGTTTCTAATGTAGTTGGTGAATTGTATGGGGAAAAAGACAATCGCCGCGATTCTGGTTTTAGTATTTTCTATATGAGTATCAATCTAGGTGGATTTATCTCTCCTTTGATCGTCGGTGGATTGCAGACTAGTTATGGTTTCCACTGGGGTTTTGCTACAGCAGCGATCGGGATGTTTTTAGGGCTGGTTGTATTTGTATTAACGAAAAAGAAAAATCTAGGTCTAGCAGGTACTGTAGTAGGTAATCCACTATCTGCTGATGAGAAGAAAAAAACGATCAAAATTTTTGCAATCAGTGCGGTGATTATTGCGATTATCGTGGTACTGGCAATTATGATGGGTTGGTTAACGTTAAAATCATTTGTCACTGTAGTGGCTATACTGGGAATTTTGATTCCTATCTGTTACTTCGTTACGATGTATCGTAGTAAAAAAACAACAGATGTCGAACGTTCACGTCTGCTTGCTTATATTCCTTTATTTATAGCGGCTGTGATGTTCTGGTCTATTCAAGAACAGACGTCAACCGTACTGGCAACTTATGCAGATAAACGTACTCAATTGGACTTTATGGGTATTCATATCGCTCCTGCATGGTTCCAATCACTTAATCCGCTATTTATTATTGCGCTATCTCCTGTGTTTGCAGCGATCTGGCTCAAACTTGGAAATCGTCAACCGATCATTCCGCGCAAATTCTCTTTAGGATTGCTGTTTGCTGGGTTGTCGTTCCTTGTTATTCTTATTCCTTCTTACTTCGGTGGTGAGAATTCGCTTGTAAGCCCGCTATGGCTTGTACTGAGCTATTTTATTATTGTAGTTGGAGAGTTATTCCTTTCTCCTGTTGGGCTGTCTGCAACAACCAAGCTCGCTCCTGCGGCTTTCTCTGCGCAAACGATGAGTCTATGGTTTTTATCTAATGCTGCTGCTCAAGCGATCAATGCGATTATCGTTCAATTTTATAGCCCTGATACCGAAATGATCTATTTCGGAGTGATTGGCGGTGTATCTATCGCACTTGGTGTGATCCTGTTCGTGATGGGTCCCAAAATTCAAAGCTTTATGAAGGGTGTACTGTAAGCTAGATACGCACATTCAACTAGAAATAAAGCCAGCCTCTTTTTACAGAGATTGGCTTTATTTGATTTCACTATATAAATCAAGATGGATCAAGCAATTTTTAGCCAAATCGCTTGGTTTTGTACCATTTACTTTCTCTACCCGTAATCCGATCATACGTAATCGAGAAGAATGCTTTGACCGAGATAATCAGGAACAATTGGGAATACGTAAAGTAAGAGACGCACGATAAAATAAAGTTACGTGTATTACTTTGTCCGATATCTGTTGCCAGTGCCATATTAATCTGCAATACATAGATGTAATACATAAGCGCCCAACCAATAACTAGATACACATATACGTCTCCAACAAATTGAACAGGAGAAACAACCGCAGGATTGAATAGCTCTATAATCTGATACACAATATTAGCTAGAAAAATAATATCCGAGACAATAATAGCGATCATAAACCAGAAATAACTAGCTGCATAATACATAACATGTAGCTTGATACGCCAGCTTGTTTTATCAAATAAATGATGAATATTGTCCATCACTACACTGTAATTCCCTTTAGACCAGCGTTCCCGTTGCTTCATATACACACTGAGCAGTTCAGGTTCTTGTTGATATGCTTCGGCTTGAGGAGCTAATGCAATCAGCTTACCACGTGTCAAAATTTCAAATGAAATCGCGGTATCTTCTGTTATCGCTTGCGGGTCCCATCCACCGATCTCTTCCATTAAGTCTTTGCGCACAATAAAGTTCGTGCCCGGAATCGTACCCAATCCGAATAATTCCCACATACCTGTATGATGCACGCGCTGAATCGTGACAAGTTCCAGATTGATACAGCCTGATAAGAAGTTCTGGCTACGATTACGTGCTTTGTTGCGACCGAATACAGCACCGTATTTCTCGGGTTGTTCCATTGCTTTTTGGGTTAGAAAAAGAAGTGCATTTTTCTCGGGCGCGGCATCTGCATCATACACGCATAACCATTCGCCTTTGGAGATCACCATCGCATCATTTAACGCACCGGATTTACCACCACTACCCGTACGCTCCATAATAGTAAAGTCACGATCAGCATAAGCAGGTTGTTCTTTCAAAGCTCGCAAACGAGCAGCCGTATTGTCACTACAATTATCAGCTACGATAATAATCTGTACTTTGTCTTGAGGATAATTCAGCTTCAAAATATGCTCAACGGTAGACATAATGACGATCTCTTCGTTATGTGCAGGTACAATCACTGTTACATTCGGGAAATGATCCATATTTTCAGGAATCACCATCGGAATTTTATTCTGCTTGAACATAAACCGAATCGCACCCCACATAATGACGATCGATTCGAATACAGCAATCCATATACTCATAATCGAGATGAGCAAAATAGCATCAGACATGATTTTTCCCCCGGTCATACTTTTTATTTACATTTGCACGGAAAACCAATGTCATAATGGTAAGTACAATAATAGCGATACTGAATAAGCTACTAATCACAATACAAAGCGGGATAAACCAGCTCGTATATTCCATCTCTATCAACCTCCTTGTGAACAAACATGTATTTAAATATATTCTGCAATCAGATCGGTTTCTGTATTGCGTTCTAGCGCAGAGATAATGCCATCAATATTCTCATAGGTGCTGAATTGTTCTTTTTGAAATACGAATGCTCCTGCGCGAATTACAAATTTCAACTCTTTGCCTTTTTTATCTAAAAATTTGATATTCATCATAGCGTTTTTGATCCGATCGGTTAACAATTGCAGATATTGTTGATCGGTCATAGGACACAAAATAATAAAGCGTCCATCTTCAATCGAGAACTTATAATCTTCATACCGAATTTGTTTTTGAATCGTCTCGGACAACTCCAACAGAAATTGCGAATAGAGCTGGCTACCTAACGATTCTTGTACCAGTGCTAGAAATTCAATCTTGAACATCGCCATCGAAAATGTATAATTTTCGGAATAACGTCTAGCCAGGTTAGACTGTTTGATAACAGTAGCTTCTAACGCTTTTTTGTTGCCTAATGTCGTATACAAATCAATTTCAGGATCACGCTTACGCAAGTCTTCTAATCGTTCGCTAACTCTTTGATTACGAATCAACGTCGATTTGATAAAAGCAGCAATCAGAATATTAGCTGGTATCAAAAATAGTTCAAAAAAGATCAGTGTATTGACTGGAGCATATGTCACCATCCATACAAAATAGGTCACTATAAATATAAAAATAACTACTACAGCAATGCCCATCGAAACGACAAACCCGAACAACAATGCAACCATTGCCCCTATATTCAAAGCGATCTCTAATAAGCTATAGCCACCATCTGCATAAATATTAAAAAACACAAGCACTTCCTGGGCAATCGCCAGCACAATCAAAATGATATAACCCAAACGCATTTGATTAATAATGCTGGTGTTAGTACTTAATTCTTTACGTTTTCGACTTGTTCTCATTTACTTCGTGTCACTGCCTTTCTGCAAATGTGTCTCTGCTAAAAGAGGAAATAAATCATCAAAAATATGGGTATCTCCATCAAATACATAGCCTCCCGGATAAGCTTGATCCCATCCTCTCATCGTTAACATTTGTGCATATAATTGGTCTGCCCACTGCTGATCGTTCTCCTGTAAAGCTAACAAAATCGCAAGTCCGTACACTGCCGGCGATTCATATGCTACATCTGCGGTCTGATCAGCACGCTTATAGCGACCAGCTAACTTATGATTCTGCTCAAATTCTTTTTTCATAAAAGTGATCAGTTGATCGGAAGGCTCACCTAATTCACTCCGATGGATCGCTAAAATCAGTTGATCTATCAGATTAATCGTATCGTCATAGTTGTATTTGCCTGTAGCTACGCTGTATGTTCTGGGGTAAAAGACTCCATCATTGGGCGTATTGTGAAGTAGATCGGTGTACTTCGTGTACTCTTGAGTGGTGATGATGTTGGTCTGCTTCATCTGTTCCAAAGCAGGCACATCAATATACGTTAGGCTGAGTACATCTGCGGAATATCCATGTTCAAAATCATGATAATCGACAAGATAACCATGTTGCTGATCTGAAGCAAGCAACGTATCGACAATTTGCTTGGCAGTTGTATGATAAGTAGGCTGTTTCCACTGGGTAGATGCTTGTAACAGCGCGCCTACAATACGTAGATCATCTCCAAGTGCGTTGGTATTTACTTTCGATTGTCCATTCGGCTCTAATTTCCAATAAATATAATGCTTGTCTTTGTCCAAAAAATACTGTTGTAACAACGTATAACTGTGTTCAAAACTTTTGGAGTCATCGGTTAGTAGTGCATATTGCATCCACAATCCTAGCGATTCAGATAATGCTTCTCGGCCAGCTACAATATCAGGATCTGTCGAAGTAGCGGGTAAAAGACGACTCGCTAACGTCCCATTCTCATTGACCATATGGGATGTAATAAACGCTGCTGTAGGGGAGGCTTCTGGTTGAGAACGATATGTATACACTGCGCCTATGATCACAATAATTGCGATACACCCTATCATAAGTAATATCCATTTCTTCGGAAAATGATGTTTCTCTCTTTTCATATCTTTCTCCTATTACATACATTTCTGCTTTAGAAATATACGTATTCTACTTTATTTATCGGCTACTCTTGAAGATATAGTTACTTTTTTCTATCAAAATTCGACAATATATGCATCTGTTATATTTTGAAAAGCAAAAAACCAGATCATTCGCAGTCATATGCTACGAAACATCTGGTTTTATCATATAATCTCGTTCGATAGCTGTCTAGTTGATTAATACACTTCTATTGATTGTAATGTTGGACAATAACGCGATTCGACAATAGATATTCGAATATGCTGTGCACTAATATCTGAAAAACGACAAATATGCTTATATCCAACAACGGAACCATGATAACATTCGATCCATTTTTGATGACGATCCTGATAAGAAATCGTAAAAGATTCGATACGTTGCCCTGACTCAATATGTTCCATTAATACGATTCGATGAAATGTCTGGATTGTTCCCAAATCCAGTTCGATCTCAGCTTGCTCTGTTCCATAGGGGGTACACCAATACGTCTCTTCCGCGAAATCGATAGCGAGAGAAGCAGGATGCTCTGGATCTGAATCAGATGCTTGAATTAGAGCATGTTCAGCTAGATTGTATTGATAATGATTCTTTATTTTTTCCCCTAGTTGTTGCAACTCATACACATCTTGTTCATGAATTAATCCTCTACGATCAGGCGGTATATTTAGCAAAAAGCAAGCATTCCCGCCTACTATTCTTTCATATAATTCCATGAGTTCTGTGGATGTTTTGACCTGATCATCTTCAGCCGAATGATAAAACCAGCCCGGGCGAATCGATGTATTAACTTCCGCAGGATACCAGATCAAATGCTCTGTTTCGGCAATCATATGGCGACTGCCTAAATCGTCTTGATCCGAGCGCACCAATGTAGCAAATTCTCCATTATCTTCAGTTTGCGAGTTGGCTTGTATCTTTTCGTTATCCTGCATACTTGCAGGTACAACACTCCATTCAGAAGAACGGGTATGCCCTGCTTCATTACCACACCAGCGCACATCGGGGCCACATACTGAAATCACAGCTTGTGGTTGGAGTCTGCGAATAACTGCATAATAGCGATCCCAATCATACACTTGTTTTTTCCCTTGCTTGCCTTCTC
This sequence comes from Paenibacillus sp. KACC 21273, assembly GCF_028736095.1. Taxonomy (NCBI): domain Bacteria; kingdom Bacillati; phylum Bacillota; class Bacilli; order Caryophanales; family Paenibacillaceae; genus Paenibacillus; species Paenibacillus sp. KACC 21273. The sequence goes on along the minus strand of NZ_CP117876.1, from coordinate 176,424 downwards.
CACAAGCCCCGTCAAACCACACGCTAAATAATTCACCATATCCAGTTAACAGTTCTTCAAGCTGATGTACAAAATAATCATTGTACGCTTCAGAATCTCCATATGCAGGTTCATGACGATCCCATGGAGAAAGGTAAATCCCAAATTTCAGACCTGCTTTGCGGCAAGCTTCGGATACTTCTTTGACCAGATCTCCTTGTCCATTGCGCCAGGGACTATTCTCTACCGAATGATCTGTATATTGACTGGGCCACAGGCAAAATCCATCATGATGCTTACACGTCAGAATAAGTCCTTTCATACGTGCCGCCTGACAAGCATCTACCCATTGCTGTGCATCCAATTGCTCTGGATTAAATAACGCAGGTGACTCATCACCCATTCCCCATTCTCTATCGGTAAATGTATTCATCGAAAAATGAATAAAGCTATAAAATTCTAACTTTTGCCAGGCTAATTGTCTGGCAGATGGATAGATATGAGCCGCTTGTTCAATCGAAATCACCATATGTGGTTCTTCCTTTCGTATCATCAGTATGCTATATCGGATCTGTATCTTTTTTTACTGTCCTAGATCAGCAGTATCCACCAACTGCACTTGCAATTGCTTGTATCCATGTAATTCGAACAGGATTAACTCATTATCGCCTTGCTTTAATAACGGTGCAGGAATATATAGTGTTTTCTGCGGCCCTACTTGCCAGTATCGACCTAGATTAAAGCCATTTAAAAATACTACCCCTTTGACCCAACCATCTACTCTCAGAAACGTATCGGCTGGAGATTGTACATGAAATATGCCACGGTAAAAAGCTGGTTGATCAAGTGGGGCTGATAGCGTCTCTGTCTGTGTATAGATAAGGTCGCTGAGCGAATGTAGTGGTAATGGATAGATCGTCCAATCATATAGAAACGCATTGCCATGCCGTACACCTTCCGTAATCCCTTTAGGATCGCGCAAGTAAGGCCCATAATTAATACGTCCCATATTTTCGACTAGAATATCTAAACGTATACCTTGTTCCGGTACTTCTAAAGGAAGATTAGACGGGGTCCAGCGCTCGATAATCCCTTGATATGTTTCATCTACATATACAATAGCCCGATCACTTACCTGTTGAAGAATAAGTTCCATTTCGGTTCGTGGCCCTTTGACTATAGTGGAATATAAAATAAAGCCATACGCTTGCCCTAGCTTTTCCATCGGTTCAGGTGAAGAAGAATGAATCGCTGTAGTTAGCACATCTAGATTCTGAAATAAAGGACTATATTCATGTAAAGTTACAGTGCCATAATTAGCAGTCGGGATCGGTACAGGTAATTCCAATGCAGGTAAATCTATATATTCACCAAGCACTTCTCGAACCGCAAAAAATTTATCTGTCGGCTGTCCCTGTTCATTTAATAAAGCTCCATAATCATAACTTCCTACAGTTGGTTCATACTGCTTAATATGATTGGCTCCATTGTAAAAGCCAAAGTTTGTTCCTCCGTGGAACATATAGAAATTGAGTGAAGCTTGTTCATATCGCATAATGTCATCAACAGTCTCTGCTGTATCTTGTGCTGAACGGGTCTGATGAGGTTCCATCCAATGATCAAACCAACCGTCCCAGAACTCCATCACCATAAGTGGAGCATCCGGTTGATACTGCTTGAGCTTAGCAAAAGCAGACGTCGCATTCGATCCAAAGTTAACGGTCGCTAGTACACCAGGAACCATCCCACCCTGCAACATAAAGTCTTCCGGCCCATCTGAAGTAAACAACAATATATCCATTCCCCGTATCACCATTGCTTCTTGAATGTATTGAAGATATGCTGTATCGTTGCCATAACTTCCGTACTCATTTTCGATCTGCATCGCTATAATCGGCCCACCTTTGGTACATAACAAAGGTTGAAGAAGCGGTAGTAACATATCATAATAAGCATCTACTTTATCCAGATAAGATATATCATAACTACGCAATCGCATATTCTGATCAGCAAGCAACCATGCAGGCAATCCTCCAAATTCCCATTCGGCACAAATATAAGGGCTGGGTCTAACAATCACATGCAATCCTAATGATCCGGCTAATTGAATAAAAGCTACAACATCTGCGATACCTGTAAAATCAAAAACACCTTCTTGTGGTTCATGCAAATTCCATGGAATATACGTCTCCACTGTATTTAAGCCGAGAGCTTTTAACTTGAGCAACCGATCTTCCCAGTATTCAGGCACGATGCGAAAATAATGTATTGCACCAGACAGCAGACGCATCGGCTGACTGTTATAGACAAAGTCATTGCCAACAACTTCAAAAGTGTTCAACAGCGCTTCCTCCCTATGATCTGATCTACTTCGATCAACCTTTGACCCCGCCCATCATCATGCCTTCGGTTAATCTTTTCTGCAATAATGCATAGACAATGACGGTAGGAATCAATACAATTACTAATCCTGCAAACAGAGAACCCCAATCTGTCGCATATTGTTGAATCTGCATCAGATTAGCCAGCCCGATCGGAATCGTTTTTTTTTCATCACTTGTGACTAATGTTAATGCCAGTACATATTCATTCCAGAAGTCAAAAAAGCCGAATACCACCAAAGTGACAATCGCAGGACGTGTAATCGGTAAAATAATACGGAACAAAATATTCATATATCCTGCTCCATCAATCAGCGCCGCTTCTTCAAAATCTTGTGGAATCGACTTCATAAATCCAATCATCAGATAGACAGAAAAAGAAAGGCTACCTGTCGCATAGACTGCACTTAGCCAGAAGCGATTGTCCAGCATATGTAGATTATTCATCAGAATAAATAGCGGTACAATAATATACGCACCTCCGATAAACAACCCTGCCATATACAGATTGGTAATCAATCCTCTGCCTCTAAATTGCATTCTACCTAACGCATACGCTGTCGGTAAAGCTACAGCTAACAGAATAACCATCGACATCGCAACCACTAATACCGAATTCAGCATATAATCACCAATACGAGCGGTAGTAAAAGCATTCACATAATTTTCCCAGTTCAATGTCTTCGGTAAGCTCCACGGACTTTCCATCACTTCTGTATTTGTTTTGAACGAAGCTAATACATTCCAGATCAAAGGATAAACGACGATTAATGCCTGTATGATCAAAAAAATACGTAACACGATATGACCTACCCAGCGCAGTGGTGTTTTGGATACATTAACCTTAGGCTTTGTGCTCCCGCTTTCAAAGTTGGCTGTCATCGACATGTTAAGATGCCTCCCTTCGTGTTAAACGGTTGCTTAAAATGGCTAACAAAAACGACATTACAAACACAAATACACCAATCGCCATCGCATAGCCAAAATTCGAATTGGAAAAAGCCTGACTGTACAGATACGTCATAATTACTTCGGAATGACGATTTGGCCCTCCGCCTGTCATAATCGATACGATAATAAAGCTAATCGTAAGCACACCGTTAATACTGAAAATAATCGTAATTCGAATAATTTCCCATAACATCGGAATCGTAATATGGATAAACTGCTGAATTGGGGTAGCTCCATCTATACCTGCCGCTTCATACAAATCAGGAGATATACTATCAATTCCTGCCATATACATCACCATATAATAACCAACCGCTTGCCAGATCATCGTGATTGCTAACGCCCACAATACTGTCCGTTCATCGCCTAACCACGGAAGCGCCCAGCTACTTAATCCGATTAAATCAAGCCCTGAATTGAGAAATCCAATCGTTGGATGATAAATAAACGACCATAGAATAGCAATGACGACAAAAGATAAAATACTGGGAAAGAAAAATAAAGTGCGATAAAGTCCACGTTCTTTCAATTTGGAACGTGTTAGAATCGATGCATTAATCAATGCGATAAATAACGTCAATACAGGTACCACTAACATCAAAAATCCGGTATTGCGTAACGATAACAAAAATACATCATCATTGAATAAGTCGATAAAGTTTTGTAGCCCTACCCATTTCGGCTCATCTCCGATACCTGTCCATAAGTAAAAAGATTTCTGGAATACTTCGACCGTAGGATACAACTTAAACAACGTAAGCAATAACAGTCCGGGCAACAAACAAAATAATAAAAACCAGCGCCGTCTTGTCTTCATTTTCATAGGATGCGAAGACTCCTTTCGATCAAAGAGGACGATGTTATCGCCCTCCTTAGTTTTTACTTATGGTGTATTATTCACTAACTCTTGATTCAGTTCAGTATATAATTTGGTCATTTGCGCACTATATTGATCTAATGTCATCTGCTTATTCATCAATGAAGAAATCGGATTATACACTTCTTCGCTTGGATTGTATTTGCTACCTTTAGCTACCGATTTAAACGAACCGTTTATGGCTACCATACCGCTATCGACTGTTTTGTAGACATTGTAAGTCGTATCAGAAATATACTCTTTGACCAGATCGGGTGCTCCTTTAACAGCAAGAATTCCTTTCGATTTTTCAGCATTGAGTTTTACACTTTTATCAGTATACAGATACGATAAAAACGCTTTAGCTAATTCTGGATTTTTGGCTTTGGCTGGAATAACGATCTGCTCTACACTGGTCATCGCTGTAACCGGATCACCTTTTTTAAAAGCAGGTACGCCTAGAAATCCAAACTCAAATCCTTCTTCACGCGGAGCATCTTTCATTTCATCTTCAAACCATGTGCCATTCGGAATAAACATCGCATGACCTTGCATAAATTCAGTCTGTGCTTGTGTATGATTCAAAGCGACTGTACCTTTCATCAATCCGTTATCTTCAGTAGCGATCTTTTCCAGCACACCCCATACCTGACGGAATGTATCACTTGTCCAAAATGCAGGATTGTAATCAAAAAAATCAGTTAATCCCTTCTGCTTACTCACACTATAGATCGAAGGTACAATGATTTCTTCCAGATAACCGGGATATAACCCTTGATACGTAAATAGCGCTCTATTATTTTGTTGTGCTGTTGTATTGAGTGCTAACAATTCATCCCATGTTTTTGGAACTTCAATTCCTTTTTGTTTAAAAAGAGTTTTGTTATACCACAATCCCATTACACCAAAGTTAAACGGGGCAGCATACACTTTGCCATCTCCATAAGGAGCCATCGCTCTGGATTCTAAAGCACCGAGTAGAATTTTATTTTTGAGCGGCTGTGTTTCTCCTTTTGGCGTGCTATCAAACACATCGGTTAAATCTAGTAAAGCATGGTCTTTGACCAAACCATCTAGCAATGATGTATTATCGCTGCCTGCAATATACATTAAATCTGGCGGATTACCGGCTACAATTTTGGGGCGAATCAATTCAGCGATTTTGGGACTGGCGGTAATATTGATCTTGGTTCCCGGATAATCTTTCATAAAGTCTTCTGCAATCGTATCCCAGTATTCCCGTCCATATCCTCCTTGAAAAACAGCGATATTGAGGTCTGGATCAGCAAATTGGCTATTGGCTGCTTGAGTGCTTTTATCTGCACTGCCTGCATTACCCCCACATCCAGCCAACAACGAAAATGACAATACAACTGCACTTAACATATTTAATGTTTTGATCCCCTTCATACATTCACCCCATTTATATAATGAGCTTCTGGATCGAAGCGACGCTGCATGTATTAAGTATAGAAGGGTTCTGATGATAGTAAAATGTACAATACAGGTAAACCTTATAGATGATTTTTAGTTTTTTTATATATGATGAACAAAAAACTAGACAATTTTATGATCATACATAAAATCATCTAGTTTTTTTATTTTTATCTATCATGATAAGACAGGTTTTATCTGCTTAGGTGAGATTCCATAACGTTTTTTAAACAAGCGATTGAAATAAAATGGATCATGAATACCTACTTCTAACGCTACCTGTTTGACCAGCCATTGTCCTGAGGATAGCATTTGATACGCATGATTCATTCGAATATCGTTTAGATACGTTAGAATACTTTGCCCTATTTCTATTTTAAATACCTGACACAAATAAGGTTCAGACAGATTTACATAAGCCGCAATTTCAGATAAATGAATACGCTCTGCATAATGAGTCTGCAAATAATCGATCACTTTTTGTACTTCTGGCCGAATCATCACTTTATGATCGGAATGAGATGGATTTAATCTATGGGGTGTTGGCTTTATTGCTAAAGGTAGAGTGGATTCTTCGATATTCAGACAGTACTGGATATGTTGTCTGAGTTCATGCTCATTACTTGCTCCTATCGTGTACACAATCTGTAAAGGAATATTGTAATACATGTTAGATAAACTGATTATCCGTTGTGCTATTGTTTCACTCCAAGAGGATGGATTCGCAGATATTAACGCAGAACTTTTTTCACAAGTTACGCCTACAATAAATTGATGATTGGTCAGTTCAGCTAACATTACATGATGACTATTGGAAAAAAGTTCATCTGACAATCCTGATAAAGCTGATTTTAAGCGTTGAGCTGCATTCAATAGATTGTCGTTAGCATTAGCTTGTTCGATATTGACTGCAAATAAAAAGAGGAGTTGTCGCTCGATATCCAATGGACGATAAGAAGAGTCTGAAGATGTAGATGATTGTGTATTGATCTCTGCACGTTGAAGTAACTGGATAGCGGAATGATCTATACCGCATATCTCCAATAATTGCTGTTGAAAATCACTATATTCTACAGGATCAGCGATACTGAGAGATGTATTTTTTAGGAGCACGGGTTCTTTTTGATCTATTTTAGCAGCCATTTCTTCAAGTACTTGCATAAAGTTATCTGTCTGCAATGTTAATTTGAGCATATAATCATGTGCACTATGTTTGATTGCTTCACGTACCAATTCAAAATCATTGTAGTTGCTCAATACTAAGATCTCTCCATGATACTGATCAGCTCGTAATTGCTTAATAAGCGCTATCCCATCCATATCAGGCATCTTGATATCGGTAATCACAATATCAATATCAGTCTGTGCGATAAGTTCAAGCGCAGTACGTCCATTCGAACATGACCCCGCATACTCAAATCGACTGCCTTCCCAATGAATAAGCGTTTTTACAGCATGACGAACAATTAACTCATCATCAACAATCAACACTTTATACATCATTTTTGTCCTCCTTTGTACGATCTCGCTTAGGTAATATAATCTCAGTTGTTGTTCCATAATTAATTCTACTATGTGTGATTAGACCATAAGGTTCTCCATAATGAAGCCTGATTCGTTCATGTACATTTGTAATACCTATTCCAGATAATGAGCGATATAACGCTGTCTGTTGACGTTGTTCGCTCTGGTCAAATCCTTTGCCATTGTCGCAGATAAGAATCTGTATTCCTTGATCAGACAGACTGGCTTCTATTCGAATATTTACTTTAGCATGTTCATCTGCTCCAGCATGCAAGATCGAATTTTCGACAATCGGCTGTAAAATAAATTTGGGTACCATCCATGTAGCGGTGTCTTCGTGTAACTGCACTTCCAGATGAAATGAATCACCATAACGAATACGCTGAATATTTGCATAATGTTGTACATTTTCAATTTCTTTCGCTAACGGGGTCATTTCTTCTTTGACTAGAATCGTATTGTGAAGCAGTTCAGATAATGAGCCAATCCCCTGTGTTAGCGAAGCATTGCCACTGAGCATTGCACTCCATTTCAGCGAATTTAATGTATTAAATAAAAAGTGAGGATTAATCTGAGCTTGTAACATTTTGAGTTCTGCTTCCCTTTTCGCTTGCTGTTCGGTCTGGATCTGCACGATCAATTGTTTGAGTCTATCTACCATGTTGTAGATAGTTGATGTTAATTGCTGCATTTCATCTGGATAAGGCCCTTGTTGAGGCATTCCGTCTAACTTCCCACGATCTACCCGTTTGGCAAATAATAAAAGCGAACGCATCGGCGAACTAATACTAAAATATATCCACATAGATACGATAGCAGACAATAGCAACGTCAATAGACATAAGGCGATAATATGATTCCGTAATCCGGTAAGTTCTGACACGATAAAAGAATGAGGAATCAAGCCGATAATATGCCAATTTGCCATCTGAATCGCTGCACTGGTCACCAGCATTTTTGTATTCAAAATTGTTGATTCGAATGCTTCAGATTTGCCTTGATGTTGTTCGCTGATCATTTTAGATATGATATCTTTGTGAAAAATATTGCCTTGTACAATCGCTGGATTCAACGAAGAAATTACCATTCCATTATCATTGGTTATGTAGATACTACTACCTTTTCCTAGATTGACAGACTGATATAGATTACGGGCAAAACTTTTTTCATCAAAACAAAGAACGATATAACCTAGAGATGAATTTAGATCATTTTCGGAATAGATTTTGCGGGTGAGGGCTAATGTTGGCGTACCACGATTAGAACGAAGGTAAGACCAATACGCATTACGAGCAACGCCTTCTGTTTGAGTCATCACTTCACTTAATTGATTACCTGGATACCATTGATATCCCAGATCGAAAAAAGCTGCGCCTGTATTGGTCATAATAACGACATTAGAAAGGTTACTAAAGCTGAAAATCTGCTGATCCAGTTGTTTGCGAATCAACGTTTGCAACACATTTTTGTCCAGATCGGTTAACTGATTGTAATTGGCTAGCCCTGTCTGAATCGAAGGGTTAATAATAATATTTTCACTTAATGTCTCGTATTGTTCCAGTTCTCTAGCAATATTGCGAGCTAATTCATCTAATGTCTGTGTAGACGTCTCACTGATCTTGGTTGTGGTCGATGTCTCATAGATTTGATTGGAGTAAAAGGCGACAATAACGACAGGTAAAAGAGAAGTAATCAGAAAAGCGATCAGTAAGCGATGCTTGATTGAAAGATGACGAAGTAGGAACGAGGATTTTTTGAACCATTTCAATTTAGCGTTAGAGGGCATACCAGAACACCTTCTTGCATCATTTTTCATACTATAATAGCAGAAATTAGAACGCTTGCAAGATCACATCAAGATGATATATTGCAAAAAAGACTGCCGGAATTCACCGACAGCCTGCTTTATTTCATCTTCATACTTTATTAATTCATTAGAATCATGAACCAACCACAACAGGATTGTCTTCATTTTTCGCTTGTGCTGCTTTTTTAATTTGTTTACTGCGCAATTGTCCGCAAGCTGCATCAATATCTGTTCCATGCTCTAGACGAACTGTACAGTTCACACCATTCTTTTTCAACGTATCGTAGAATGTAATAATCGATTCTTGAGAACTACGTTGATACTGGCTATGCTCATCAACCGGATTGTATGGAATCAGATTCACACTAGCTGACTTGTTCATATGAGCGATTAGATCAGCCAATTGCTGTGCATGTTCTTGATGATCATTCACATCACGTAGCAAAATGTATTCTAGCATAATACGGCGATTTGTTTTGGTTAAATAGTACTCTACAGCAGACATCAATTGCTCTAATGGATAAGCACGATTAATTTTCATAATGCGTGTACGCAATTCATTATTCGGTGCATGTAAAGAAAGAGCTAGATTCACCTGTAAATCACTATCGGCAAATTCTCTGATTTTGTCAGGCAGACCACTTGTAGAGACAGTGATACGTTTGGGCGCAATTACCAGACCTTTGCGGTCTTTCACAATATTTAAGAAATCGACCATATTTTCAAAATTATCAAATGGTTCGCCGATTCCCATGACTACGATATGCGTAACCAATTGGTCTTGCGCGGCTGCATCCAGATGAAATTGCACTTTCATAATCTGTTCCACAATCTCACCTGCGGTTAGGTCACGACTTTTCTTAATTAGACCACTGGCACAAAAGCTACAGCCGATATTACAACCTACTTGAGTGGTTACACATACCGATTGACCATACTTCTGACGCATCAATACCGTTTCGATCAAGTTACCATCTTCCAAACGGAACAGAAATTTCACTGTGCCATCAGCAGATTCTTGTTTCACATGTTCGGTTAATGTCTGAATTGCAAAATGCTCGGCAAGCAAAGCGGTACAAGCCGGATTCACTTCAGTCATTTCATTAAATTCAGTTACACGCTGACGATACAAATAATCCCAGACCTGACCGGCGCGGAATTTCTTGTGTCCACGCTCACCAAGCCATGACGATAATTGATCTAATGTTAATCCATAAATGGATGGTTTATTCATGGTATACCTTCTTTCAAAGCTATTAAATTTGAGGAAAAACAGATTAGAGTAGATCTTTTTCTTCCGTTTGAAGAATAGATGCTAACAATCCAGGAAATTGAGTGTCTAGTTCACTTTGGCAAATACGATAAAAATGTTGTCTGCCATCAATGCGTAATTGGATTAATCCCGTTTCGCGTAATATTTTAACATGATGAGACAAGGTGGATTTGGAAATATGACTCATTTGAAAACCTGCACAACTTTTTTCTCCATGATGTGCAAGACACAATAGTATTTTCAATCGCACAGGATCACTTAGTGCGCTGAATACATCGACAAGCTTGATCGGTGTCGGTCTGGTAGCTTCTAATATTTTCATACTCTTCAACTTATCATTTATTGGAGCAACTATCAATTGAAAAGTACGATTTTGGTCGAACTATTTATTATGTTAGATGTATGATACACTTTAACAGTTCGAATTTCATCAAACTATTAAATACAATGAGAGCAAGATTGTGTTTTTTTATCAAAAAGGAGCCTTATCAAATGACAACAGCTATCCAAACATTAAATGACTATTTCCGCTTATTCGATGCTTCACGTACTGATCCACAAGCGATGGAACAATTGTTGGATTTATTTATTCCAGATGTAGAGATTGTACTGAACGGAGCTACACGTAACGGGTTCAAAACCTTTATGGATACATTCTATCAATACAATATTGATATCAAACATATGCATGAGCCGTGGGAACTGCAAACCAACGGAACCTACGAATCCCGCTGGGCAGTATGTGGCATGTCGAGTGAAGGAACAGTCTATGCCAAAACAGGAATTGATATTGCTCGCGTGAATGAAGAAGGTAAGATTGTATTTTTGGAAAATGTACAGGAGAATCAAGACGCTTTTAGCAAGTATTGATACTAACTATGTAGATTAGGTTCTATGTTTATTGCGATAGGATCTGACTGCTACAATCGTAATCCAGGTTAGTACCGCTACGACAGCAATCACGACTCCCATCGTAATCAACAAATTACTCCATACGATATGCATATCATTCACCTCATTTATATCTGGATTTTATTGGTAATGATAATAAGTGTACATAAGCGATCATCATCATGCAAATGAACAGCATATAGACAAGCAAAGGAGCATCTTCGTTCACAAGATGCTCCTTCTTTTGATCTACTTTTTCAATATAAATGTTATTCCTAGAACGACTATTAACAACAACCCCATATACCAACCATCTCTGCCTGCTAATTGTGGAGTCAGATAATACGTACGCTGACGTGTGCCTGTGAATCCGCGTGCTTCCATCGCTATCGCTATGCGTTCAGACTTGCGAATACCTTGTGTGAATAGCGGTAACGCATAACGGATAAAAGATTTCCAGCTATTCTTCTGCTTATACCCTCTAATCTTATGCGCCGATTTCATTTGAGCCAGTTCTGTCTGGAACAAAGGAATAAAGCGAAATCCAGCTAACAGTCCATAAGCCCACTTTGGCGATAATCTACATTGATGAACCAGACTCATAATCATAGCAGTAAGATCGGTGGTCGATGTGAACAACAGTCCATACGTAACAAATCCAAGCATCCGCAGGGCGATCATTAGACCATTATTCAGACTTTCTTCAGTAATATGGAACCATCCCCATTGCCAGATGGTATGCTCACCTTTACCAAATGCCGCCATCATCCAGAAAATCATTACAAAAAAGATCGTGTACGGCAACAATCGTTTGAGCAAATAAGCAATCCGCCAACCACCCAAAGTCAGTCCAATCACCAGTGCTACTAACCAGATCGCTAAAGTGATACGAGGATCAGTGACTGCCATCAATACGCACATCACTAATAAATGAGTCACCAACTTGATCGTCGGATTCAAGGTGGATAACCACGAATGATTGCTTTTCATACAATACTCCGCTCCTTCTGTGGCTGTAGCAACCGGTAATGAAGCGGAGGAATAATCGCATGATCCCCGATCTGTTCTGGATTAGCAAAGAGATGATAAGGCGCTCCATTGTAGATCACTTTGCCCTGATCAAACAAAATCACGGTATCGGCGTATTCATCGACCAGATCCATATCATGAGTGACCATCACAATCGTTGTTCCTTGCGCTTGCCGTTGTTGCAGTCGCTTGATTAATTCAGCCGATGTTTTAGCATCTTGCCCGAATGTAGGTTCATCTAATAAAAGTAACGACTGATCGAATAACAGCATAGTCGCTACACTCAAGCGCCTTTTTTGTCCCAGACTAAGTGTAAATGGATGTTGATCTTGATAAGCTTCTAAGCCGAATTCTTGCAATAATTGTATCGTTTTGGAGGTTACTTCTTCTTCTGACCAATTCCGTTGTCGTCCGCCAAAAGCGATCTCGTCAAAGACCGTATCGGTTACAAATTGCAATTCAGGATTTTGAAAAACAAATCCCGCTTGCTCATACAGATCACGATCACTCCATTTTTTTAATAATTTATGTTGAAAAGAAAGCTGACCACTACGAATACGTTCTAACCGAATTAAACTTTTGAGAAATGTGCTTTTCCCACTTCCATTAGCACCGACAATCGCTACCCATTTCCCTGACTGAATCGAAATGTTCATATCGCTCATAACAGATTTTTGACGATACCCGATCTCCAGTTGTTCGGTAACTATGATATCAGGTGTATGATTGTCGGTTGTATCTGCATGTAGTGTAGCTGTACGGCGTTGTTGTAGTGTCTGTTGCAACTGCTTCGCTAATGGATGAGACGGATGATCTTGTACATCTTCCCATGTATACGGGAATAATTGAGGTTGCCATATGCCAGCTTCTTCCATCTCTGCACGATACCGCTTGATCATGTCTGCTGGCTTGCCTTGAGCCATAATACGCCCTTGTGCATTCATTAAAATGACTGTATCCATCCACTCAATACACCCATCTAATGTATGTTCTACAAATACCATCGTCTGTCCGTACTGATCAGCTAGGTCATGTAGCAATTGAAAAATTTCTTTGCGACTGATCGGATCAAGTTGTGCTGTCGGTTCATCGAAAAAAAGAACTTCCGGTTCTAGCGCTAACAGACACGCTAGCGCTAGCCGTTGCTTCATGCCTCCAGATAGGGTCTCAATAGCAGTATGACGATCTATATTCAGACCGACTTGCTTCATCACTGTATCTATCATAGTGTCCATCTGAGCACGCGGAATAGAGCGATTTTCCAAGCTAAAAGCAATCTCTTCATCCACATGAAGCATACAGAACTGCGAATCCGGGTCTTGAAACATCACGCCACATTGAGGGGCTAACTGAATCTCGCCTTCCACTTCAGCTTCTACATGTTCAGGAATAATACCGGACAATGCAGATAATAGCGTCGACTTGCCACTACCACTTGGCCCTAGAATCAATACTTTTTCTCCACGTGAAATCGATAAATGAATGTCTGTTAATACATTTTCTTCTCGCTGATAAAAACGTACTGACAGGTCTTTACACCCTAGAAGCGATTCCATTCGCATTTCCCTTCTTCCGCCGTACTTTCATAATTTCGTATTGATCCAGTACCCCTGTTTTGCACAAAGCTTCTACAATAATTTTGGCTAACCATCCACCTAAAATCATTCCACTGATCACTTGAATAACCAGAGTCGTAATCAATACTTGTGTGGTGTAATAGCCGAATCCATTAGCGATAACGTTATACAATACTCCACCTACTGCCGCCAGCGCTCCTGATAACATTAACGTCATCAAGTTATAACGTTTGTAGCCAAATACAGCAAAAGCAATCTCTGCTCCAATCCCTTGAAACACACCGATCAATAAAGCAGATAATCCAAAATGGCTACCTGTTAACAGCTCTACAGCCGCCGCCGCTACTTCAGCAATCAATGCCGCCCCTGGCTTACGAATAATATAAGCTACAATCGGGCTTGCAATAATCCAGATGCCGAACATAAATCCTGCACCTACAGGCCCCACTAATGCAGAGATCGGTATCCATAATGTCGACCATCCTAGATAAATAACGCCACAAGCCACCGCCAGAATAACAGTCAACACCACTTCTTTCATTTTCCATGTCATAGAGATTGATGAGGAACTCATACGCGTGCAACCTCCATCGGCACAGGCCAATCTTCCAGAGTGTACGCCATATCCCAGAACATATATTCAAACTGACAACTTAGAAGAAAATGCTCTTTCATACGCGCCCGATGTGCAGGTGTCGTCTGCTCTGCCCATTCATCCAACCGAGCACAGAATTGATGAGTAATCGTATCGGTACGATTGCCATAAAAGTTAATCCAATCATAAAAAGGATGGGAGGCATCAGGCTTCACTTCATCCAATAATTTCACGCCAATCTCCCAATACGTCCACGGGCAAGGCAACAATACCGCCAAAATATCGCCTAAATCCCCTTCATGAGCCACAGTTAACATATGACGAATATAATGATGAGAAGAAGGAGAAAGCGCATATCCTTGCAAATCTTCATACTTGACGCCAGCCACCTCGCAAAAGTTATTATGAGGATGAATTTCACTATGAAGCACAAATGAAATTTGCTCGTTAAACATTGCCATATCTTCACGTGTTGGGCATTTCGCAATTGCCGTTCCATAGATACGCATAAAAGAATTCAAATACTCAAAATCTTGCTTTACATAATGGATCAATTGCTCGCTACGCAGATCACCTTTGGCAATCCCTTGTACAAATGGATGGTTAAAAATCGCTTCAAAAATAGGGTCTGCGGCCTGTCTAATTTCCTGTGAAAAACTCATAACTGTATCCTCCTTAGATTGAAGCATCGATAAAGACGCTTGGTTAATAAAGAAGGACCACTACTGGAATATATGGAAAAATACATGCAAAAAAGCCGCCCCGTGATGGAGCGGCAGAATAGGTGTACGTATATGTACAGGTACCCTTGCACAGTCTCCACTTTCCTACGCTAGTATGAACTAGATCAGGTTCCAAGGGTCCGGGATCTTCCCGTCTCAGCCTACACAAAGGCTCCCCTAGTGGTCATTCGATTCATTTGCATCTTACTGTACACACGATTGAACAGACTGTCAACTGCTATAACCTCAGTAATCTTTCCTTTTTTAACAGTTATAGGGTTATAAAATGGTGTAAAATATAATTATTAGTAAGGATTGACGCGTAAATTTAACTATCTAAACAGAATTGAGTTGATCTCGATGACACGTAAAGTGGTATTGGCAGGTGGCACAGGATTTATCGGGCAGTATTTGGAAAAAAGATTTGCAGCATTGGGTATTGAAGTGCAGATCATTTCCAGACAATCTCCGCATATCGCATGGGATGATCATCAAAGAATTGTTCAAGCTCTCGACGGAGCAGAAATGGTGATTAATCTAGCGGGTAAATCGGTCAATTGTCGTTATAACGAACAAAATAAACGTGAAATTATGAACTCTCGAATCGAAACCACCCAGATTCTTGGAAACGCTATCCTGGCTTGTGAACATCCGCCTGCGCTTTGGATCAATTCCAGTACAGCTACCATTTATCGCCATGCAGAAGATCGCCCTATGACCGAGACCAAAGGCGAAATCGGTAGCGGATTTTCGGTAGATGTTGCCAAAGCGTGGGAAGAAGCTTTTTTCTCTTTTAGCCTTCCCCATACCCGTCAAGCCGCACTACGGATTGCTATCGTATTAGGGCCCGGTGGTGGTGTGATGACCCCTTTCAAAAATCTAGTTCGCTTCGGGCTGGGTGGTCATCAAGGGTCAGGGAAGCAGATGTTTAGCTGGATTCATGTCGAAGATTTATTTCAGATTATTTTATTTATTCAAGAGTGGGAATCGCTTGAAGGAGTATTCAACTGCACGTCTCCTAATCCGGTGACCAATCGTGAACTGATGGCAACGATGCGCAAAGTGA
Organism: Paenibacillus sp. KACC 21273; assembly: GCF_028736095.1. Lineage (NCBI taxonomy): Bacteria > Bacillati > Bacillota > Bacilli > Caryophanales > Paenibacillaceae > Paenibacillus > Paenibacillus sp. KACC 21273. The sequence continues at coordinate 160,339 of NZ_CP117876.1, read as the reverse complement.
TGCATCGTAAAGGCGGTCTACCTGCGTCTACATGGATGCTTAATCTAGGAGCTAGAGTGATTCGGACGGAACCTGAATTGGTGCTTAAAAGCCGTTGGGTGATCCCTAATCGTCTCATCAAAGAAGGATTTATGTTCAAATACGGACGGTTGGAACAAGCACTGCACCATATTTTGCATACAAAATCATAACATCATACCGTACAGACGAACATGACTTTTAAAATAAAGCAAAAAAGGGTATCGTAGAGGTAGACTTGAGTAACAGCTTGAATAGCTTACTCAAAAATTAGAGTTAAAGGTGTGCTTATACGTGCGAATTAATAAATATATTAGTGAATCTGGAATTACATCCCGCCGGGGTGCTGATAAATGGATCAATGAAGGTATTGTCACAATCAATGGTGTGGTTGCCGAGCTAGGCAGTCAGGTCGAAGAAGGCGACGATGTGCGGGTCAAAGGCAAACCGATCAAAGTCGAACAAGAAAATGTCTATATTGTGCTCAACAAGCCGGTAGGCATTACCAGTACAACCGAGCGCCATATTCGGGGCAATATCGTAGATTTTGTCAATCATCCCCTGCGTATTTTCCATGTCGGACGATTGGATAAAGATTCGGATGGCTTGATTATGCTGACCAATGATGGCGATATCGTTAATGAGATTTTGCGTGCTGAAAATAAGCATGAAAAAGAATATATCGTCACTGTAGATCAACCGATTACGCCTTCTTTTCTCAAACAAATGGCTTCCGGTGTAGAGATTCTAGATACAGTTACGTTACCTTGTCAGGTCGTTCAACAATCCAAATATGTATTCAAAATCATTTTGACGCAAGGATTGAATCGTCAGATTCGCCGCATGTGTTCTGCACTTGGCTATGAAGTTCGTGCGCTACGCCGTACGCGTATTATGAATATCCGTCTGGGCAATCTACCAACAGGCAAATGGCGCGACCTGACAACCGATGAACTCAATCGCCTATTCCGCGATCTGGAATATACGCCCAAAAAACGCTAATAGACCAAAAATGTAAAAAAACCTCTTTTATAATCTGTTACCGAATGTAAGGTAGCGGATTAATTAAAAGAGGTCTCTTTCACTTAAATTATTATTTTATTTTTTTAAAACAGTATACCAATCTGGCGGAAATCCTATTAATGTTCGATCTATTTCTGAATACATATCAAGTAAACTTTTAAGTTTTTCTAACCAATCATTCCATACATCTTTGTTTGGGATGAAGTATTTCATAATCAAAATAACAGAAAAAACTTTCTTATCATCTATAATTTTGGGCTTATCTTTTTTAAATAATTGAGGAGGATGTGGAAAATTTCTATTGTACACTCGTCCATAATGAGCACATATATTTCTAAGATTACTAATCGAATGTAGCCAACTACTTACATAAAACCCTTTTATACCATCATAATACATATATCCTATGTAGTCTTTATCTTCCTTCTTCAAGTTTTTGAACAATTTAGATATCATTCCAAAAGTAGTAATTTCCATAGCTACCCATACAGGAAACTCACCAGCATATTTCGAATAATAATGCTTAACAAAAACATCTTTAGACAGCTCAAGAGTTCTATTTAATTCTTTGATAAAATTATCATGCTTATCTGAATCCATAAAGTTTTCAGCATATATATAACCCATGCCATCATATTTTTGGGAAAGTGTAAGAGAAATATGTGTACGCATAGATATTTCAATAGCTTCAGTAACTTCCATTACCAAAGATCTTAATTTTAGATCAAACTCATAAAGACGATAAATATTCTCGAACGTGACATTTTTGTTGAATTGATCTCCATTTTTTAGAGATAAAGTATATGCAGTTAAGCGATAGTAACTAACATGGGTAAGTATACTCTTCGCCCATTCTTCATTCCCAATAATTAATCCTCTTGATTTAAAAATATCTAATTGCTCTTCAACAGTTTTGGAAGGCTTAACAGAGTGAGGGATACTTTTCATCGTATGTAAATAACTCCATATAAAAAAATTGTCTCGCCCTGGTGCGCAACCTTGAGGTATGCGTGGCGAGATCTGTTATCTTAATTATAAAGGATTAGCGTATATCTATCAACACTATTTACTTGTAAAATACTTTTTCTACATTGTATTTCGCATGTAGTGTATTGATAATGTACGTCTCGTAAATTTCACGATCCATAGCGTTGTCGATCAAGCATACTTCAATCTTAGTAACTTCATCACGGTGATCTTTGATCGGTGATACGGTATCTTCGAAATGCTTTTTGATACGAGGTCTAAGCTTACGTGCTTTACCGACAAATAGTAATTCATCTTGTTCGTTATAGAACATAAAGATACCGCCTGTTTCACGCGAAATAAGATGAAAATCGGTAAATCCGTAAATATGGCTAAGCTCAGGGTTAATTTGTTTGGTAATCGTAACATCCGCTGTCGGGATTGTTATAGTAATCAATATGGTCACTTCCTCATTCTATATAGGTGTTCATCCTATCATAATTTACACTGCAAAACTACGAATACTCTCATCTTACCACGTTGCTGATCTGCATCTCTATATGATTTTGCTAGTTATGGATGAGGTATGGCTCTATTTCATCACATGATTTGTGCAAATGCTATACCTTTTTCCACCACATGCCTAAGGAATGAGGTGCTGTATACGTAAATCCATACTGTGCATACAATTGGTCTGCCGGCGGGTCAGCGAATAGTACTGCATGAGATTGAAGAGACATATTCTTTTCCAAGTATGTTGTGATCTCACGCATAATCGCTTTGCCGTAACCTTTGCCTTGATATTCTGGGCGCACACAGATATCGGTAATATGAAAAAATAATCCGCCATCTCCTACGACCCGTCCCATCCCGATCGCTTGTCCTTCTTCTTCCAACACAACAGCAAATAGGGTATTCGGTAATCCTTTACTTGCGCCTTCGACACTCATTTCGCTCAGCCCGGATACTTTACGCAACGTTAAGTACTCTTCGATTGCTGGAATACGATGAACAATCTGCATGTATGTACAACTCCTTTTTTTTATCTCACATGATAACAAATAATCCCTATACTGCATACGAATGTATACAAATAAAGTTGACGCTCTCTATTAATGGTTAATAACTTAGTAAAAGATGAAAAGGTTGGTGACATTACATGGCGGTACATAACCAAAAAGATACTACGGTAGAACCTACAATAATTATTGGAGCAGGACTGGCAGGTCTATGTTGTGCTTTTGAATTAGCCGACCAAGGCAAGTCTGTAATCGTTCTTGAAGCGGCTCCTTATATCGGAGGAAGAACAGCCAACTGGGTCGAAGACGGCATGGAAGTCGAATCTGGATTTCATAAATTTCTAGGTTACTACACTGTTCTGCCTGAAATTTTGAAAAATGCAGGTATTTCGATGAGCGATATGGTTCACTGGGAAGAAACCACCAATATTCGTCATACGGAAGCACAGGGTACATTTGGGTTAGACCCTTTCAAAGCTCCTCTCAAAACGATTGCGGGTGCACTTGGGAATAACGATCTTATCTCTCCAGCAGACAAAGCATCGTTGATTCCTTTTTTTGCAGCCGGATTTAAAGATTATGTCAGCAACCCGGATAAACTCGATCAATCTTCGATCAAAGAATACGCTGAACAGCATGGTGTATCTACCGATGCGATTGAGCGATTGATTCAGCCGTTATCATCAGGCATTTTCTTTTTACCTATTGAAGAATATTCTGCGTATGCGTTTTTCGGTCTATTTGCCCCAGCTCTGCCACGTATCGCCAAAGTACGTATCGGTGCTTTTAAAGGCGGAATGACTGATGTCATGACAGGCCCTCTTGCCAAAGCGATTGAAGAACGTGGTGGACAGGTGCTAACGAACAAAACGGTAGCTCATTTACTATATGATAATGACAAAGTCGTTGGTGTGCAGTTGGAAGATAGCTCTCAAATTTATGGCGAACAAGTAGTTGTTGCTACAAATATCCGTCGTGCTCAAATGCTATTATCCGAACATTTCCATGCACATGAGTGGTTCCAGGATTTCTTATCGTTAGAATCGATGCCTTATATTACAGCTCAATTTGAAGCGACAGAAAAATTAGCAACCGTCGATCATACGATGTTTGGCCCGGGTACACAATTAGGTTCGTTCAGCGAACAATCTCGAACTACATTTGAACGTCCAACTGGACGAGCTTCGATCATTCTGGTTGATCCTGATACATTAATTGATCTACCGGATAAAGAAGTATGGGAAATCACCAAAAAATCACTTCACGATGTCGATCTTCCTAATGTAGATACGATGACACAGTATCGAATTATACGGGGCAAAGAAAACTTTTATCGTCTGGCAAAAGGCAATGAACACAAACGTCCGAAGCAGATTACTCCAATTGATGGACTATTTCTTGCAGGTGATTATACTGATCAACCGCTCCTTGCAACTATGGAAGGTGCAGCTATTTCAGGTAGACGAGCAGCAACCGGTATTTTAAAAGGAAGAGTCATTTAAGAATACAATTAGCAATAAGACCTTGTCATAGGACAAGATCTTATTGCTAATTTTTATAATTATACTTATAGAGCTGTAAAATATTTTGCACTCTCGACCATCGGTGTACAATCGCTGTGATCGCCTACTAGATTAATCTCAAAAATATAATCTTTGCCTTTTACAAAAGGCTTTACCATCTGCCAATCGATCAGACCTTCACCCAGTGGCAAAGAATCATGAACTTGTCCCATACTATCCACCAGATGATAATAGACCGCATATGGAGCGGTACGTTCAAGCACATCGCGTAATTTCTGATTATCTCCTCGAAAAGCGATAAAGGTATGACTTACATCAACATTCAACGGCAAAGCTAACGGAATAATAAGATCATCTATTAAGTATGGATTGGAATAACAAAATAGCCCTTCTGTTGAATCTTCCCAGACAATCTGTTCACGTCCATATTCTAAAATAGCAGCAATTTCTTCTCGCAATGCGATTGTACGTTCACGTGAAACTTCTGCATTTTCACTACGTACATAATGTGCATGTAACACACACTTTGCACCTTCTGCTTTACAAATTTGAACCAATTGGCGTGTTGATTCATGATAAAATCGGCGCAGCTCGATATTTGTACTCATAATATCTAAAAATGTATTTTGATATCGGGATGGATGGTGTAAATATACTGTAACTCCTCTATTTTTCAACTCACGTATTCGAGCAACAATCAAGTCGGGTTGTTGCATATCTGTCGCACTCAAATAAAATTCGATAATCTCAGGGTTATACGCAAGTCGGTTATCTAGACTTGATCGATCTAAGCTTCCTTTTAGTCGCATATTATTCACAGTACTCTCTCCTTTTTTCACTCTATCTATTCTATCGTTTTCTATGTATCTATATATTACAATATATGAAATAAACCTTGATGCGTAATTATATGTGTATTTGTAAAATACGAATATAATTAGCCAGGGAGACAGGACGGAATCTATGGAAAGTTCGATACTTCTAAAAACGAAAGTTTCTAAACCGATGATTCGTAACTACACGATTGACCGTCCAGAGTGGATTCATCGTGTAGAACAAGGCATGAATTTTAGAATAAATATGATCTATGCACCGGCAGGAAGTGGCAAAACCACCTTACTAGGGCAATGGTTATATGAAAAAAAGCAACCGTACGCATGGCTTTCCCTAGACGAACGTGATAATGATCCTCGTCGATTCTGGCGCTATATGATCTATTCTTTATCTTGTTATATGATTCCTGATCTAGAAGAGCGATTATTACCTCTGCTGTCTAACTCTTCTATGAGTAGTATCACGTCTTTTATCGATATGTTTATTCATGAATTAGACCAATTAAAAGCACCACTTGCTATGATACTGGATGATTATCAATTTATAGCAAGTTCTGATATTCACAAAGGATTGTGTTATCTGATCGATTATTTACCACCACATATTCATCTCTATATTTCGTCTCGCCAAACACTTCCATTTGTACATATTGGAAAATGGTTAGTTCGACAACAATTAAATATTATCGCCGCCGGTGAAATGGCTTTTTCAGAAGAAGAAGTTGCTTTACTTTGTCAGCATACGATAGGTTATTCGCTACCTGCTGAGATTATCCATAAGCTTGTTCAACAAACCGAAGGCTGGATTGCAGGGATTCAACTGGCTTTAATTTCATTTCAACAAGATGAAGGACAATACCGTTTTACTTTAGATTTTAATGGCAAGCATCGCAGTATAGCAGATTATTTATTTTATGAAGTATGGAGCGGTTTTGATGAAGAACTGCAATCTTTTTTATTACAAACGTCTATTTTGAAGCGTATGAATGCAGAGTTATGTGATGAGCTCACTGGTCTGCAAGACAGTCAGTTCAAATTACATCGTCTACAACAGCTCACTCTATTTCTAATTCCACTGGATGAAGATGGCGAATGGTATCGATATCATCATTTATTTGCAGAATTTGTCCAAAATGTATTACGTCAATCGTCACATACACGATGGATCAGCGGGCATCAGAAAGCGAGCCAAATCTATATCGAGCGACAATGGATCGAAGAAGCAATCGATCATTCTTTGATCGCCCACAACTATGAACAAGCAGCCCAATTAATCGATAATCATGTAGAAGAATGGCTAAGCAAAGGTGAACTGGATACGTTACTGCACTGGTTCCAGCTATTCCCTGCTGATTATGAATTTACAATAGCACTCTGTCTGATTCAAGCGTTTATTTTAGGAATTGTAGATCGTTTTGAAGAATCGATTGAATTACTAAAGCGATGTGAGCAACGTATTCAAGCATTATCTTCTTCTGACAAATATTCTAATTATTTAGGCATTTTATTTTTGGTTAAAACTAATATTTTATTTGCATCTCGAGACTTTGATGAATGGTTTGCTTTTATGCATTCTATTCAACAGCAAATCCCTCAAAACTCGGTCTTTTTCCACTTTAATTATAATAAAAACGAACCGTTTGTTAGAAATACAGCTTTTGGCTTAAAAGGGCTTCTAAGTCAGGAGACAGCTCATGTCAGTGCAGAAATGATCCGTATCTTGCATCAGCAACATGGAGAAAATTCGTTATTGGTACAGTATGTTATGCAAGCTGTTGTTGAAGGATCTTATGAACGTAACGATCTCAATACTTGTATCTATTGGATTCAAAAAATATCGAAAAACGATAACTATCGCATCGTTCCAGGATTGCTTGTTCCTTTCCGCTTAATGACAGTCAAATTAAAGTTGAAAGAAAAACAGTATATTACAGCACGTACTATTCTCGAAAATACATTACAACTGCTGGAAGATCCTCAATATCATAACTGGCGCAAACATCTATATGCTTTTATCGCATGGATCGATCTTTTAGAAGGTCATATCGAGAAATCTATCCATGTATTAGATTCAATCTCAATTACTAGCAAGCAACGTATATCTTTAGATCAATCGCTTGCATTTATGATATTATCTCGTGCACTGATAGCTAATAAAGACTATAATACAGCTCTGGAAATTTTAGCTTCTATTCGCTTTTTTGCAGAAAATGAGCATTCGACCAATATTGAGTGTTCTGTTATTGTTCTTCAATCGATCTGTACTTATCGCAAAGGACAAGTAGATACGGCTATTTTATTGCTCCAACAAGCGATTGAATTAGTCATGCCGTTTGATTATGTACGAACATTTGTAGATGAAGGAATGGTTATCTATATTTTGCTACAAAAATTAAGTCATAAAAAACATATCGTTAACCATCCTCAGATGCTTAAATATATAACTAAATTACTAAATATATTAGAAGCAGAAGGCAAAACGCCTCTATTATTGTCAGACAATCATCTTACTGAAGCGTTAACACCTAAAGAATTAGACGTGCTCAAATTGATTCGTCAAGGTCATTCCAACCAACAAATTGCTGATCAATTGGGGCTCACGATCGGTACGATCAAAGTGTATATCAATCGCATTTATAATAAACTGGGCGTGACTTCTCGTGTTCAAGCATTACTCAAATCGCAAGAATTAGAACTGCTTTCCGGTCTATAAATAAAGGGTTGAACATTATATTTTTTATTAAAAAAAGTATCTCATTTGTAATAAAAATGTATTCAAGTTAACTTTAGTTAATAGATGCGTACGGCTTGGATTTGCTACAATAAAAACAACCCAGATCATGGGAGAATAAATGACATCAAATAGAAAATCTTCTGCTATCATTCGATTTTTCTCTGTGATCTTACCTATCCGAACGGTTTCCTCCAATCATATTTTTGTAGACCTCGATTCGGCAGATATTATCGAGGTCTTTTTTTTTACAGATAATAAATGATCAAAAAGATGGTTGATATCGATGTACCGTTTAACCAAAAGGAGTTGTTAATGATGAATTATCGTATACAAGCTTGTTCCAATGCGGTGTATCAAGAACAACATATGACATTTGTATTAGAAAATTATGTTCCACTTCATGTGCCTAATACTTTTTTATTAACACTTGGCTTTACGTCTGCTCCTATTCTTTTAGAAGAAGAATGTTTTATCGCTCTGGATCAACATGATGAAGTGATCGGGGCTTGGAGTTATCTGTATGGAACAGAAGAGTATGCTTATTACAATACTGAAGTGATCCAGATTCAATCTGTGATTTTGAGTGCTCCTTATCGCAAAACCAGACTATTTGCTCAAGGTCTTCAACATCTGGTTCGACATATTGATCAATCCAGAAGAGGAGTCAAAGAAGTGCGCTTCTGGATTGCTGCTGATCCCAAATTAAAAAGGTTATGTTCCAAATTCGCCAAGCCTACTTCTACTTTATTGACTCCTCAAGGTATTGTAGAAGAATATCGTGTTCCTTTTAACCAACTCTATACTTATGCTAGAGGATTACAAAGTAAACGACATGCCCGATAAATTAAAATAAGCCCGATACGGCTTCTCTTATGCTTATAAAGAGAAGATCGTATCGGGCTTTGTGATGTCTTATAGACTGCTCGCGTTAAATGTATCTCCACCGGCAATCGTTCCAGATTCAAATCCTTTATAAAACCAGCGTTGACGTTGTTCTGACGTACCATGTGTAAAGCTATCCGGCACGACATACCCTTGTCCTTGCTTCTGAAGAGTATCATCACCGACAGCACTTGCGGCGGTTAATGCTTCTTGCAAATCGCCTTCTTCTAACAGATTGGTTCCTTGTGCATCATGAGCCCAGACACCTGCTAGATAATCGGCTTGTAACTCTAATTTAACCTGCATTTTGTTATATTGCGTTTCGCTCATATTTTGACGGGCAGATTGAATCTTATCCATCGTTCCAAGCAATGTCTGTACATGATGACCTACTTCATGGGCAATTACATAAGCCATCGCAAAATCACCCGGGGCTTTGAATTTCTGTTGAAGCTCATCATAAAAACTCAGATCAATATATAATTTCTGATCACCCGGACAATAAAAAGGTCCTACCGCAGAACTAGCTGTACCACAAGCAGAATCAACACGATCGTTATACAGTACCAGTGTAGGCTTAGTATAGGTTAATCCTTGCTTTTCAAATTGAGCTGTCCAGACATCTTCTGTACTGGCTAATACTACAGATACCATATTCACTAACTCTTGTTCTTCTGCGGTTGCTTGATAAGGTGCAGAGGATTCAGTCGTTGTGGATGTTGTCCCGTTCAATAATTCACTAGGGTTGCCTCCTAACAACGTTACAATCAAAATAATAATAATACCGCCAATTCCGCCACCTATAATCGTTTTGCCACCTTTACCTCTGCGATCTTCTACGTTGGAACTTGTTCGTCTACCCTGTAACTTCATCTTTCTGCCCCCTAATGACTGATCCAAACCGATTTCTTTTACGTATGTATTAGTGATATACCCCAAAAGAATTGTAACATCCCATTTACGTTCTATCTCAATCCATTTATTTCATTTTTTACCTATCTACATAGTTCTATCATAACGACAAATTATTGAAAATCTATTTCATGTAATTAAGTTAATTTTTTAATATAAGGTTTTTTCTTTAGTAAATATGTTTAATATAGTATCAATCAACTACATCGATAATCATGATACGAATATATACGGTTGTATCATTTATCAAAATAGCATGATCACACACTATAATAACAAACATCAGGAGGCGACAAGAATGGGACGTTACGTACAAGTAGAAGACAATGTAAAGATTTATGTAGAAGATATTGGTGAAGGGATTCCGGTTATTTTCTTACACGGATGGCCAGCAAACAACCTTATGTTTGAATATCAATACTCTATCCTACCTAAAGAAGGCTACCGTTGTATCGGGATCGACTTCCGTGGATTCGGTAAATCAGATGCACCGTGGGAAAGCTATTCATTTGACCGTATGGCAGATGATTTGAAAGCGGTTATCGACGAGCTTGATATCGAAAATGCAGCTTTGATTGGCTTCTCAATGGGTGGAGCAGTGGCTTCTCGGTATATGGCTCGTCATCAAGGTAAAGGTATCTCTCATCTTGCATTGATGGGTTCTGCAACACCAGTCTTTACACAGCGTCCTGATTTTGAATATAACATCACGAAGGAAGACCTTAATGAACAATTAATTATTCCTACGTATGAAGATCGTCCAAAAATGCTATCTCAATTCGGTCTTAAATTTACGCATACGAAGTCCAAAGCAGCTATGATGGTATGGTTAGAATCATTGTGCTTCCAAGCTTCTAATCACGGTACAATCAAAGCAGCAGAATCATTACGTGATGAAGATTTGCGTGGAGACTTGCCACATATTAATGTACCGACAGTCATTTTCCAGGGTCAAAAAGATAAAATCTGTGATCCTCAATTAGCTGAATTAACACAACAAAGTATCGCTGGTTCTCGTCTTGTTGAATTTGAACATAGCGGTCATGCTATGATGTTCGACGAGCAAGAGAAGTTTAATTCAGAGTTACTATTATTCCTTAACCAAATGTCTCGTGATAACCATACACCAAGAGCAGCAAGCCGTAATCTATAATATTTCCTATCATCTGATGAAGATTAAAGCTGGCGATCCCAAGTTGTGATCGTCAGCTTTTTTTATGCTTATTTTTTACGAAATAATGACGATATTATACGTAGTATCTGTTATTCCATAGTAACGCAATAATAGATATGTATAGGGAGCATGCACGAAAGGCTAAGTATGTAATCTATGGGAAAGGAGAAGTATACGCTTGAATGTGCTGGAGTCACTAATTCCGATAGCTCTTTATGTTTTACCGATGCTCTTCTTTTTCTATATGGGGATTAATGTGTTATTACGCAATCCCAAAAAAGTAGAACATCGTCTGGTAAGTATCGCGATTGGTTGTTATTTTTTACTTTTTTTAGAAGAGTATGTTCGCTACCAATTACCGCTTGAATATAGTTCTACTCTGTCTTCTTTGTGGTTCGCTAATGTAGGTATTGTGTTACCGAGTTTGAGTTTTCATTTTATTATCAAGCTATCCGGAGCTTATCGCAAAATGCCCAAATGGTTGTATCCGTATATATTTTATCTTCCTCTCCTGATTATTCCGGTAGGCATTATGAATAACTCAAAATTTATTTCTTCACAACAATTCGTCATGGCGGGCATGTGGAAAGTGCCTGTATATAATACTTCTTATTATGCCGCTCTTACTGTAAGTATTCTAATCAGTGTTGCTTCACTAATCTTTCTTTCCCGTCATCAAGCTTTGAATCGCTCATCTGAACACCAAGCCATCTATCGTATATTGCGCCGGGGTATGAGTATTTCTTTAAGCTGGATCGCTTTTTTTGGTTATTTTCATTTTGGTGAATCTTTGCCGCCTTATCCGTATTTGTATGGTGGATTAATCTGGTGCTTTACGTTACAAGTCGCTATGAAAAAATATGATTTTCTCAACTTTGATCATCATCGTTACAAAAAATTGTTTGATATGAATCCAGCGGCGATCCTGTTAGCTAATGTATCAGGAACGATTAAAGAAGCGAATCCCAGTGCCAGACAATTATTTTCTTTTGTTGATTTGGATGATACGAATTTGCATACACTAGCCAGTGAAGACCTGGCTTCTAAATTACAAAGGCATCAAGGCATTATTGATATGGAAACCAAAGTGTGGAATGGTGAACAATGGATCGATATTCTGGTCAAAGGCGACTATGTATTCGTAGAGCATGAAGATCATGTTATTCTTATTATGCGTGATATTACAGTCAAAAAAGAACAACAACGTCAGATTGCTTTTCTCGCTTATCATGATTCTTTAACAGAATTGCCGAATCGTCGTTACTTTTATCAAGAATTAGAGAAGTCGATTGTACAAGCCGAGCAACATCAAGAGCAACTTGCCATTATTCTGATTGATCTGGATTATTTCAAAGAAACCAATGATCGGTACGGGCATCAAGCAGGGGATGAGATGCTTCAACATACCGCCAAGCTTATTCAACAATTAGTAGGTTCTACCGGTATGGCGGCACGTCTTGGAGGCGATGAATTTGTATTATTTATTCATCCTGTCGAACATCAGATTCAAGTCCAGAAGATTGTGAATCAATTGAATACTGTATTCGCTCAAGCGGAACTGGCATATGGTAATGACACACTTTCGATTCCGATGAGTTGTGGTGCTAGTATCTACCCACAAGACGGTACCGATGTCGATACACTGCTCAATCATGCAGACAAAGCCATGTATCGTAGCAAACGTCAACGTAAATTAAAAATATAAAAACCGTCTATATCACCTGATTGTGGTATAGACGGTTTTTTTATAGAAGCAGTCTTATTGAATCGCAATATAAATCTTCACTTCTGATTGTTCAGGATTAGCCGTCGATTCATACACTTCAAAATCACCTGTATATGTTCGCACTTCCGAAGCATCCTCGAAATAATTCCAGATCATGCCCCATGTCTGAGCAACAGTCTCAAATACAGGTCCTTTCGGTGTAGTAAATACCATATAACGACTGGCTGGCACAGTGATCTCTAATTGTCTCTGCCTTGATCCTGAAGTATGAGAAGGATCTTCTGCTTGCTGTCCGATCACTACCGTATATGCTCCGGTCGCATCACTTTCGTAATCGGTATACAGTGCATAGGTTGGAGCATCACTAGAAGATAGATCAGGATGTTGACCTTTGTAATGCAGATAAGATGCCCACAACTGTGGTAAACGTGCATTGGTAACTCCTAATTCGTCTGCATTGGTTGTTCTTGTCCCGATACCATGTATTACAAAAGCAGGTAACTGTACAATCGTCGTTGTCGCTACAGTAGTCATATTATCATCCCTCTTTCTATTCTTTTGTTCAAAGTATACAGAAGGAATATAGACAACTGTCTGTCTAGTTAGAATAACGGTCGATTATTTTTTGCGCACGCTGTATTAATTCTGGAATAAGGGTCGGCGGCGATTGTATTTGCACCTGATCTCCAAAGCCCAGCACCATACTATAAAACCAATCATCTATAATAAAAGAACCTTGCACATCAATATCTCCATCCGTTTGCACAGTGATCCAAGCAGGGTCAAATATATCGCTTAAACGATGGCGGACTTGCGGGCTGAATCGTAATCTTACGTCCTGTCGCTGTTCTTCATTCGTTCCACTATTCCATTGATATTGATCCCAATCTGGAATATCACGCCGCTCAAATGTATGCGAAGTACATTCTAATTCCAGAATACGAGACAACCGGAACAACCGAAAATCTTCCCGTAATGTGCAATACGCGTGTAGATACCAGACATATCCTTTCAAAATCAAAGCAGACGGTTCTACAGCTCGTTCACTTTCAACGCCGTTAGTATTGAGATAATGTAAATTCACCTGATAGGTATTGGTGATCGCTTCACGTAGTAGATTCACTTTATCGCGTGTCGCTGGATTCTGTCCCCAGGGGTTAAAATCAAATACAATACCTGCACTTTGTATCGTAGTCTGCATTCGATCATGTGGACGAAGTAGCGCTTGTACTTTATCCAGTAATGTCGCAAACATCTGATCATTGAATACAGTCGTCATCCCTTTTACCGCCGAGATCATCGCATCAATCTCACTTAGTGTCAAAAACTGACGGGCAATCGTGTACTGCTCCATAATCTCAAATCCGCCGGTGGTGCCTTGATGAGCGACAATCGGAATACCTGCCTGACTGAGAGTATCAATATCTCGATAAATCGTTTTGGTCGATACTTCAAAGCGTGTCGCCAATTCTTTGGCACTGATCCGTTGGCGATTCAATAACAATACAGTGATCGCAAGTAATCGATCTATTTTCATAATGTCTCCTTAGCTTATGCTCTCTGCTGTATACTCACTTTGCAATAGAGCAAAAATCGCAAGATCCACATACATTTCTTTTTCATATTCATGTTGTCTTAGTAGACCTTCTTGTACAAATCCCAACTTTTCTATTAGACGAATCGAAGATTGATTGGCTGGCTCGATTTTGGCTTCAATCTTATTCAATTTCATCTGCTCAAATCCAAACTGAATAATACATAAAGCCACTTCTTTCATAATGCCTTTGCCCCAGTATGCAGAAGATAGATCATATCCTAATTCTGTTCGATGATGTTCTTGCTCATAAGCTAGAAATCCACATGTGCCTATCACTTTGCCTGTCTCGCGATCTTCGATCATCCAGCGTAATCCAGATTGTTCGGCAAAAATACGCTCATACCATTTCATCTCATCTAGCGCTTCTTCCACCGAAGTGAACGGAGTAAACGACATATATTGTACAACGGCTTGATCTGCATACAATTGATATAGATCATTTGCATCTGTGAGTTGTGCTTGTCTTAATACAAAACGTGGAGTCTCTAACTGTGGAAATTGCTCAAACATAAATAAATCGCTCATTGTTGTACTCCTTTAGATTATGTATGGTGCCACACTTCTATCTGTACCGTTACAGTTGGCTGATTTGGAAAGTACCCATCCTACATTATTCTCGTATACTACATATCATACTACTTATCCTAATCTTATCATCATACCTTTAATATAATCGAGGTGCGTATCCATGTACACATTATCTACAACAGAAATTCAAACCTATCTCCAACAACTGGGAGTCGAAGAGATTCAGCCCCCTACTCTAGATTATTTAGTTCAATTGCATCAAGCTCATGTCCGCCGCTTTTCATGGCAGACGGTCGATATTTTTGCAGGGCATCCGACTGGTATCGATATACAGCAATCTATTGCACTGCTTTTAAGCGGGCGTAGCGGTTATTGTTTTCATCTGAATGGAGCGTTTAGCACTTTGCTACGTTCTTTAGGTTATCAAGTGTTCTGGCATCGAGCAGGTGTACAGCCTTTGGGTACAGAACCGCGTATCAATTCGTTTCATTTAGGATTAACGGTTCATCTGGATCATGAAGGAATATCGCAACCATGGATTATTGATGTGGGTCTTGGCGATATGCCTTATACGCCGATGCCTTTAATAAAAGGGACTTATACTCAATCGCCTTTTCAATATGCAGTAACATCTTCAAGTATTGATCCCAAAGGATGGCGGTTAGAACATGATGCTTATGCTTCTATTATCGGTGTTGATATCGATCATCAGGTGGTCACTGATCTCCAACCTTTTCAAAATAATCATGAATTTTATAGCCGTTCTCCGCAGTCACCATGGTTTGATGTCTTTCTTTTGCGTCAACGAGATCAATCCGCCAGTCATGAATTACGTGGATGTGTGCTCAAAACGATCAATGCTAGCGGTGTTCAGTATACCGAAATCGTAAACAAACAAGAATGGTTGAATGTGTTACATGATATATTTGGCGAATCTTTTGTTCCATACACCACTTTAGAAAAAGATGAGTTCTGGCATCGTGTACAGCAAGCTCATGAGGTATGGAAACAGACCCAATCATTGTCCAATCATCCACATTTATAATCACGTATTGCACCTGTGTATCTTATAATTTCAAGTATCCTACATGTAAAATGCTAAAAAGCCACTCCTACGCAGGAGTGGCTTTGCTGATTATATTGAATATCAAGCTGGATTACACATGTAACTGCTGTGCAACGATAGTAAATGTTTTGGGAATCCCTTTATCAAACACTTCTGAAGATTGATTCGGCAATTCTTCCAGTACTTTGATCATCAGACCCGATGTAGCCACAGCAGTAACAATCTCACCGATTGTCCACTGACGTAAATATACTTTTTGCTCGTCTTTGATCTGTTGATCGGATTCAGCATATTTAGAATAAGAGACGGCTTTTTCTGTTAATGAAGTATCAAAGTAATCGCCTGTGACTTTATGCTTGCGAATATTAGCTGTTGTACCTTTAGAAGTAATCAGCTTGGTCGAGATCGGGTGGAAATCTTGTAATATCAATTGACCACCTGGCGCAAGTAAGCTAGATACTACATGGAATAATGGCTGTAGATCGGTAAAATAATGCAAAATGCCAAATTCCATAAATACGATATCATATTGATTAGCCAGTTCCTGTAAAGGCAGTTGAAGCACATCAGACACGATATACTGCAAAGACACTCCTGCGGCACGTGCTAAATCTTGAGCATACTGTTCATTTTCAGCAGAGAAATCCACGATCGTCAGTTCAGCCCCGAGCAAAGCTAATGCAACTGCTTTGTTACCATTAGAACCAAGTAAATTGATGATTTTTTTGCCCTGTATATGTTCTTCCATATGTTTAAAAGCAGTACCGATTCGTTTTTGCGGATCTTGTTTAATTTTCTCAGCCGCTTCTTCTGGTGTACCAAAGCGATTCACCCATGATTGATAGGTGCCGTTGTTCCAAGCATTTTTGTTCTGTTGTGATGATTCCATAAAAAAAACCTCCATAGATAGCGTAACGCGCAAAAATATTATTTTATCTATCGTACCATCTTATGAAGGAATGTAGTTATTTTTATCGTTTTTTATAGCGATTAGATAAATCCACCATTGGCACGTAACGTCTGACCTGTCACCCATTTGGAAGATTCACTTGCTAGAAATAATACAACACCTGCAATATCATCCGGTTCACCCAAGCGTCCAAATGAACTCATATTACGAAGCCCTTCGATCTGTTGCTCGGTTTTGCCTACTGTGAACAATTCGGTATTCACAGGACCCGGAGCTACTGCATTGATCGTAATTCCTTTTTTACCAAATTCTTTGGCGAGTTGACGGGTGAATTGCTCGACTGCACCTTTGGTTCCTGCATAGACGCTATAACCAGGGAACATCTGACCTACAACCGATGTTGAAAAGTTAATAATACGACCGTTAGGCTCCATATGTAGAGCCGCTTGCTGACACGCAAAAAATGTTCCTTTGACATTGATCCCAAACTGTTGCTCAAAGTCCTCTTCAGTTACTTCTGTGATCGATTGTGTTTTCATTACACCTGCATTGTTGACCAGAATATTTAATTTGCCATATGTCGATAAAGTAATCTGAAATAATTGTTCGAGTTCAGTAAGTTGACTGATATCGGCTTGAACAGCTGTAGCTTCACCGCCTGCTTGCTTGATCGCTTCCACCACTTCTGCTGCTTTGTCAGGGCTACTGGTATAATTCACAATCACTTTAGCGCCATGAGCAGCTAATTGTTGTGCAATCTCACGACCGATTCCTCGGGATGCTCCTGTAACTAAAGCCACTTTACCTGCTAATATTGTTTCCATAACATAAACCTCCTCTGTATACTGTACGATCTATATATTTGATGTGTTGATTATAAATAACTCCTTTCAAATAATCAAGTGACAATTTTTGATATTTGTCATTATCGCTATTTTATTGATTACATACATAGCAAAAAAACACACTCTCTGTGATGCAGAAAATGTGTTTTGGGACTGATACGTCTATGATGAATGAGCTTGAATACTGGCTAAAACCATATGCCAGACCTGTTCAAATTGTTGATCGATTGCCGGATCTGTCCATTGATAAGCATGAGCAGGATGATGAAAATAAGAAGTCGCTATTATTAATGTTCGGGCTATCTGCTCAGGTTGACCCTGCTTAAATTCGTTATCTTTTATCCCTTGCTGAATAATAAGAGATACTTGCTCCACTAACAGATCAACATGATTCACTATAGAAGGCAAAGCTTCCATCGTAACCGCTGTATACATTTGGAACATCTCTGGATCTTCCACAGCATATTTTCGCTTAGTCTGTGCCAGTGTCTCTAACCATTGACGTAAACGTTCTGTTGCAGAATGATCACCATCTTGAACGATATGCTGTAAAGGGCTTGAAATCTGTTGTAACCAACGTTCTGTGACTGATTCTCGTAGTGCTGCTTTGCTAGCAAAGTGGCGATAAATCGTGCCATGACTGACTTTTAACGCGCGGGCGACATCGACGACCGATGTTTTTTCAGGCCCGTACCGACGTAACGCTTGCTCTGCAGCATCCAAAATTTGTTCTTTTGTTAATGGTGCATCATATGCCATCTGTTTCACCTCAATATATGTTTTACGATAGCATAGCAATAATGGGATATCAATTCATGTTTATTGTTATTCTCAAGCAACATAGAACTTCCAGAGCAATTAGCGATATAATAGTCTAAAGCTCTACAGCACGTTAGCAACAGGAAAGGACGTGACTTCATCCGTGTCCGATACAACCTCTTACTCATTCTCTCGAAATCAGCTATGCTTTTGTGGAAGTGGGCAAAAGCTTAAACATTGTCATAAAACAGCCGAGCCGGATAGCCGGGCTGCTCATCTATATCAATTGTATCAAGATATCGATCATACGATTGACGATTACCGTGCAACAAGTGTACAACAGCCTCCTTGTTCAGCAGGTTGCCGGGCTTGTTGTTCGGATTATGTACCTATTTCGCAGGTAGAATTTGAATTGTTGCTGATCTATATGGAGCGCAATTGGAGTACATCTGATATCGAAGATGCTTTTACCAAAGCGGCTAAAGACTGGGAGACTTTTCGAGTAGAAAATCCACCCATGTATGCTTCTTTAGCACATCCTACCAACACTGACGACGAATTGAATGCGATCCGTCATCACGCTACACGTAATAGCTTTGCTTGTCCATTACTGGATGCTGAAAAAGGAACGTGTCGTGTGTATCCAGTACGTCCTTTTATTTGCCGTACTCATGGAAGTTCTCATACTTTTTATGGAACATGGAAAGAACGGCTTCGCCCTGAAAAGATATGCGAATATATTCCCGGTGGTAAGCCTCATCGTAAAATCACACCTAATATTGCAGATCGTTGGAGTGATTATGAACGCATTGCGGATGTAATGATTGGACCGAAGCGTCGCCCACTCCGTCAATATCCGATTATGTACTGGTTGGTATTGTATGCCAAACATGGTGGCGGAGCTACAACAGCTATCGGTAATCTTGATAACTTTGAACTTTCTCTTCAAGATCACAATAATAAAATGGCTCAGTATACAGGCAAATAAAAAAAGAGCAGCGATATCGATATCGTTGCTCTTTAGGCTTATTTCTTATGTGTATATTCTTCGTTGGCTTTGTCTAACATCGATTTCCAATCGCTGAAGTTTGTCTCACGATTGACATGACGATCAAACAATTCGCCTTCAACATTTTGAATGTCCTCTAGCGTGTCTGCTTGGAAATTACCTTTTTTCAAAAATTCAGCAAAGCTATCCAGACTCGAATACTTGCTCATAAATCCGCGGTTAAACAACATATCCAAAGATACATAGCCTTCACCTTGTGCTTCTTTTTGCCCTTGCAAATCTTTTAACAAATCTTCCATTGACATCGGTTTTTGCTTTTTCAAATGACCACTCCTATATTGTGTTTTGGCAATAGATAACTTTCGTTCGATTGCAAACATCTTGTTATTGTAAGCTATCTCAACAGAAAGCACCATACTTCTACAAGTGAAATAGAATATAGATACTCCCTATGACTTCTTTATATAACATACTTCTACTTATTATAACATTAACCGCTCTAGATACCCAGAAACACCTTGTGATTTTTTTCCCAATTCTTTGCTACGTATTTATGGATTCCCGTTACTTGTTAGCAAAAAAACCTTCAAGATCATAAGCAACAGAAATCATGCTTATGACTTTGAAGGTTTGAAATTGCTTTATTATTGATTGGCTTCCCATTCTGCAACTTCTGCACGTACCCGTGGTGCAACTTCTTTTCCTAACAATTCAATCCCATGCATCACCTGATCATGTGGCATGGTACCTACAGGTGCATGTAAAAAGAATCGTGTAATACCGACTTGTTTGCGCAAATTAATAATTTTACGAGCCACTGTCTCTGGATCGCCAACATATAGCGCGCCTTGCTCACTACGAGCAGCATCAAAACTATTGCGTGTATAAGGACCCCAACCACGTTCTTTGCCCAGCTTGTTCATACTTTGTTGAGTCGAAGGGAAAAATTGCTCTACTGCAAGTTCAGTCGTATCTGCAATAAAGCCATGCGAATGACAAGCTACAGACAGTGTCGAAGCATCATGCCCGGCATGAGCGGCTGCTTTGTAATATAGCTGAACCAATGGAGCAAATTGAGCCGGTTGTCCACCAATAATCGCTAATACTAATGGTAAGCCCAGCATACCTGCACGAATCACAGACTCTGTATTGCCTCCACTACCTATCCATACTGGTAATAATTCTTGTACAGGACGCGGGTAGACTCCTAGATTCTGAATCGCTGCGCGATGTTGTCCTTGCCAGCTTACTTTTTCAGAAGCTCTAATTTTCAAAAGTAAATCTAATTTCTCATCAAATAATTCATTATAATCATCTAGATCGTAGCCGAATAAAGGGAATGATTCGATAAAAGAACCACGTCCCGCCATAATCTCAGCCCGTCCATTTGAAATGCCATCTAATGTTGCAAAATCTTGAAAAACACGTACCGGATCAGCCGAAGATAGTACGGTAACCGCACTGGATAAACGAATACGTTCGGTTTGCGAAGCCGCTGCTGCAAGAATAACTGCTGGTGAAGAAGCCGCATAATCTTCTCGATGATGCTCTCCTACTCCATATACATCCAATCCTACTTGATCGGCAAGTACAATCTCTTCAACCACTTCACGAATACGTTGTGCATGACTCATGACTTCACCGGTTTGTGCATCTGGCGAAGTTTCTACAAAGGTGCTTATGCCTATTTCCATCGAAACATTCCCTGCTTTCTTATTCTATATTATTCTTTATCTATATCGCTATAAATTTGTTATTTACTAACTTTACAAGTAATATCTTTATATTGAACCTTTTTGACATGAATATCAAGTCTTTTATAACAAATATAGATAAAAAAAGAATAATTAAGGAATTAACGACTGGCTAAAGCTTGCTGACCTACTTTTTCCAACGTATTCATCACTTGCTGATAAGGTGAAGGCCCATAACTTATTCGAGATACTCCCCATGCAGAACATTCGGATACAGAAGGGGTATCTGTAGTAAGCATAATATTGATTGGTAATGGAGAATGAGTGCACAACATTTGAATCGAAGAAGGATCACTCAAACCGGGTACAAAAAATCCATTCGCTCCTGCATGAGCATAGGCGATAGCGCGTGTTAAAGCCTGTTCGGTATTCTCCTTTTGCACAGAAGCAGAAGACAGCGGATCGGCTTGTAAAAAAATATCGGTACGCGCATTAATAAACAAAGGAATACCTAACTGGTCAGCAGCTTGGCGAGCTGCAACAATACGTTCACATTGATCTTCGATCGTATATAATCGTTGTTCACCGATAATCTGATCTTCAATATTGATGCCGACTGCTCCAGCTTCGATAACCATTTTTACAGATTGAGATACTTGTTCAGGAGTATCGCCATATCCACCTTCTATATCAATCGTGACAGGTAACTGTACTTTTTGCGTAATCTGTTTGAGATTGTCGATCACCTGTGTAAAAGGAAATGCTTGTCCATCTTCATAACCATGCGCACTAGCGACAGACCAACTGCCTGTAGCGATCACTTGGGCACCTGTACGTTCGATAACCGCTGCACTACCTGCATCCCATATATTGACTAACACCAACGGATTTCCTTTTACATGTAGATCATGTAATACTTGTGCTTGCTGAATTTGAGTAGTCATAAGTTATATTCTCCTTGTTCATGTATTAAAGGGTTAGACGTAGACGATGAAATAGCTTGTAGTGGAGTTCGTTCATGTTGTAATAACCATGTTTTGCGAGTAAGCCCACCGCCATATCCACCCAATTCTCCATTGGAATTAATCACACGGTGGCAAGGGATCACAATCGCTAATTGATTCGCTCCATTGGCTTGAGCAACCGCACGAAAAGCAGACGGCTTCCCTAATGCTGATGCAATCTGAGCATAAGAACGAGTTTCTCCTGCTGGAATCTTCATTAATTGATCCCATACCTGTTGTTGAAAAGGGGAACCTAGTAATTGTAGCGGTGTTGTAAATGTCGTAGACTTTCCTGAAAAATACGCATTCAATTCTTGCTCGATCAAACGAATCGGTTCAGTCATTCCTGGGATAATCGCCGATTTTGTTTTTATCCGTAATCGTTCGACTTCACGTTCCAATCCTCTACGATCTACAAATTCTAATAGATACAATGCTTCTTCACTTGAGACAGCAATCATCGGACCGAGTGTCGTATCGATCCAGGAAGCTTTAAGCACCCGATCTTCTGTCAGCAATGTCGGTGCAGCACCCATAATTCGTGCAAACGCATCTCGAAATCCACTACTCGACTCATATCCTGTTGACAACTGTGTATCAATAACCGTTTGCCCGGAACGGATATGTTTGAGCGCTAGTCCCATGCGGCGAGCACGCGCATATTCGACAAACGTCATGCCAAAGCGCTTTTTAAATTGGCGACGAGCGGTGGACTCATCTACTGACAATTGACGGAAATCTTCTTCACGCCAGCGCTTTTCGGGTTCTTTTTCTACCGCTTCCACCAGTATACGTACAACATCAGATACATGATTCGGATGGGACAATGGACGACAACGTTGGCAGGGTCGATAAGAAGCGAGCAAAGCTTCTTGCGCGGTTGCATAAAACTCACAATTTTCAAATTTCGGCTTACGCGCCGGACAGGTAGGACGACAAAATACGCCTGTCGTTTTGACACCGACATAAAATAAACCTTCGTATTCTGTCTTTTTCTCAAGTAATGCTTGGTAATACTCTTGCTGGTATTCAGGCGAGATCATAGAGATGCTCCTTTACAAGAAGTGGATACGTTTATTATAATTCTCCGACTGTATGTTCATCGCCGAAATTCAGGCATTGATTTTTTTATACGAAAAAAGCTAAGCACAATGCTTAGCTTGATCTCCGTTATATCAATATCGTGTAGCCTTATTCAAAGAATGGATCATTAAATCTTTTTCACAAATTCAGACTTCAATTTTATCGCGCCAAAGCCGTCGATTTTGCAGTCGATATCATGA
This sequence comes from Paenibacillus sp. KACC 21273, assembly GCF_028736095.1. NCBI lineage: Bacteria > Bacillati > Bacillota > Bacilli > Caryophanales > Paenibacillaceae > Paenibacillus > Paenibacillus sp. KACC 21273. The sequence goes on along the minus strand of NZ_CP117876.1, from coordinate 136,834 downwards.
TCGCCATCGACCAGACGGATATTTTTGACTTTGGTGCCGATTTTGAGGGTAGAAGAACTACCTTTCACTTTCAGATCTTTGATAATCGTGATCGAATCGCCATCTTGTAAAATATTGCCGTTGGCATCTTTAACGACTTTCTCGTCGCTATCTTGAGTCTCTTCAGCATTTGGATTCCATTCATAAGCACATTCCGGGCAGACTAACATATCGCCATCTTCATATGTATATTCAGAATGACATTTAGGGCAATTGGGCAAGCTCGACATCTTTTCATTTCTCCATTCGTTCGGTTCATTTGACAACCTGTTTATGCTTATATTTTGCCATAGACTTGGAAGTTCTACAAATTTTTATTCCAGATCAACTATGATTTCCTTATTGCTCCATATTTCGTTAAAATAAAGATATCTTTTTACGATATGAACAGGGGGCGTTACATATGGCTTTTACTATTAGCAATCTTACCGATAATAGCAATACAGTGATCAAAGACAAATTAGGTAGTTTTACCGTATTGGAATATATCAAAGACCTTAGTTGTACCTCGGTAGGTGAGGCTAGTGCTCAATATTATATGTCCAAAAGCAATATGCATCGCAAACAGTTAATGATCGAAATTAACAATAGCGAAATTATGATGCGTGCAGGTGCGATGCAGTACACTGTTGGTAATATGGAAATGACAACAGGCGTTAAAGGCGCTGGTGGAGCTGTGCGTGGTTTTCTAAGTGGAGCAGCAACAGGTACCGGCTCTATCAAACCACTTTATAACGGAACAGGTACGATCTTGCTAGAACCTACCTACAAATACATCTGGTTAATTGATGTCGATAACGATGAAATTGTTCTGGACGATGGATTGTTTTTGGCTTGTGAGACGACACTCAAAATTGGCGTTGTTGCACGTAGTAACTTCTCTTCTGCTGTACTTGGTGGTGAAGGATTATTTAATATGAGTGCTAGCGGTAAAGGCGTTATTGCTCTCGAAGCACCTGTTCCTGCTGAAGAAGCTGTTGTGGTTGAACTGCAAAATGATGTGCTAAAAGTCGATGGTAACTTTGCGATGATGTGGTCGAATACACTCAACTTCACAGTCGAGAAATCAGGCAAAACCAAAATGGGTTCTATGGCATCTGGCGAAGGATTAGTGAACGTATATCGTGGTACAGGAACTGTCTGGTTAGCTCCGCCTTCGAATTAACATATCATAGATTAATCAGACATCTTGTGCTCTACTAATCTACTCATTATTTAATGAATAATATTGATAATGACACCTTATATAAAGGAACAACATCAAGACTAAAAAGACAATAACAAAAAAGGTAAAGAACGCGATTATGCATTCTTTACCTTTTTTTAGTTTATTATCACAATGGATACGATGTACTTAAGCCGCTCCAAAAATCTTCATTAAGCCCATAATCAGAATCCCTACAGCGCCAAAGTCAGTATCACCAAATGTCGAACCGCCGAAGCCGAACTGTGTCAGGAAGATGAGCAAGATTGCTGGTAAGAAGCTAATTAACAATCCATTTGCAAATGCACCGATCATCGCTCCTCGTCGTCCACCTGTCGCATTCCCGAATACCCCTGCCGCCGCTCCTGTAAAGAAGTGAGGAACCAAGCCCGGAATAATCACCTTCAAGCCTACTGCTGGCAAAATAAACATCGATAACAATCCTGCCAAAAAGCTAAATAAGAAACCGATAATCACTGCATTGGGTGCAAATGGGAATACAGTCGGGCAATCGAGTGCTGGCTTCGTATTCGGAGCCCATTTCTCAGCTATCCCTTTAAATGCAGGTACAATCTCTGCAATCAACATCCGTACACCAGCAAGAATAATATATACCCCTGCTGCAAAAGTAATCGCTTGAATCAGAGAGAAGACGATAAAGTTAGAACCGTTAGACAATTCGGTCTGGATATATTCTTGTCCTGCAAACAAAGCTACGACAATAAAGAAGATCGACATTGTCAGCGAGACTGCTACAGAAGTATCTCGCAAAAAGCCTAACGATTGTGGAACTTTAATCTGCTCGGTCGTTTTTTCTTTATTTCCGAACCATTTCCCGATGGTTGCAGAGACAAAGTAACCGATCGAACCAAAATGCCCTACAGCAAAATCATCACTACCTGTAATCTGACGTACATACGGCTGTAAAATCGCCGGGAATACAACCATACATAATCCCAAAATAATCGATCCTACAATCACCAGTGGTGCGCCGCTCATACCACCAACTGTTAACGATACAGCAATCAAACAAGCCATAAATAGCGTATGGTGTCCGGTTAAGAAAATGTATTTAAGCGGTGTAAAACGTGCCAGTATAATATTCACGATCATCCCGAATACCATAATAAGAGCCGTAGATGCTCCAAATTGACTTTGGGCTGCCGCTACAATCGCTTCATTGGTCGGAATAATACCGGGAACCTGAAAAGCATGAGTAAACATTTTGCCAAAGATATCTAAAGCACCTGTTAATACTGTTGCACCGGCTCCAATAATTACAAACCCCATAATCGTTTTGAGTGTACCGGAGACTACTGTAGCGATAGGCTTGCGCTGTAATAGTAGTCCGATCAGCGCAAACAATCCAACCAGTATAGACGGTGTGCCTAGAATATCGTTCATTATTAAATTCATCATATCGGCTCTACCTTCTTCCCTCAGATCAAGCTAGAAGCGGTTCTAATTTGGATTTAATTTCAGGGATACTCATCATATTTTCAAGCGATACGACTGTACGACCCCCATCGCTAAGTTGTGCCATAATATCTGCCGCTCCGATAAAGATATCCGCTTGCTCGGATTTGGCTGACGATAGATCGGTATGATCCACATCTGCTACTTTGCCCATTTCTGTTAAAGCCTTTTTGATATTGATCTCCATAATAAAACTGCTTCCTAATCCGTTTCCACATACGACCATAATTTTCATTCTGTTTCCTCCTTAGAATATTGATGAATATATTGCATAAGTACATTTTTATCCGGGCTGTTCAAAATATCTTCGATATTCGACGGTTCGCCTAGCAAATGCGTTAATTGTACCAGTGCTCGTAAATGGGACGAACGATCTGCCGCCGCCAAAATAATAATCAACCGCACAGGCTTATCCGGTGCAAAATAAACCGCTTCTTCTAATCGCAAAAAGCTCATTGATAGCGAACGTACTCCTTGATCTGGACGGGCATGCGGAATCGCCACTCCCGGCGTAATTACTACATAAGGTCCATTTTGTTCGATCGATTGGATCATCGCTTCAATATATTGCTCTTCGATCGTACCCATCTCTAATAGTGGCTGAGAGGCTACTGCAATCGCTTCTTTCCAATCGCTGACATGGGACTGGAAAGTTATTGTCTTTTCAGTAATCAATTGTTCCAGCACAGGTTTCTCTGCCCCCTCTAGGGAATGCTTATTTGTTCTATGCGTATAGGTATAAATGTGTGCTTGTAATGCTTTTTCTAACTCTTCCGGTTGCAAAATAGTAGCATGCTGACCAATCACTTTGAGCAGTGAAGCGGTATCTACTTTTTCTATCGTGTACCCGTATAATTCTTGCATCACTTGCTGTCGTAGCTTTTGTTTATCTGGAATCTCCATAATTGGCGGAACTACGAACAATGGCGCAGATGTTCTAAGATGAACGGTTGAAAAAACCAGATCATATCTTAGCGTATAATTCGCCATATCTCGTACTGACAAAGCATCCAAAAACAGAATGTCTGGAAACATTTCACGAAGCGTATACATCAGAATATGACTGATTCCTATACCGTTCGCACAGACAACAATCGCGCGCTTGCGATCATCAAGTACAGTTCCCTGTCTACGTAACCATCCACCAAAATGAATCGTAAAGTAAGCGGCTTCATCTTCAGGCACTTTGACCCCGATACTTTTTTCAAGCGGAATCAGTGCTTTGTGAGTTAAATGATGAAGTTCAGGATAGACTTTCTGAATCCGCTCGGTCATCTGGTTGATCAAAGAGATTCCATATAACATTCGGTAATACGCAGGACGCAAATGAACATATAACTGTTGGTACAACAGCTCTTGATCTTGCAGACTTACACATGCCCAGCGTTCAAATTCCGATACAATCTCACGAATCAACTGCTGGATCACTTTGTCTTCCTGTAGTGGTGAGATATCTCGTGTACGATTCATACTAAGCAAATGAAGTGTCGCATACAGACATTCATTTTGACTCCACTCCTGCTCAAAAGCAGACGATTGCACCATTTGCTTCACCAGTTGATACTCTTGTGTACCTGTTAACTCTTCCCAACTTTGCTGGACTGATAAAGTAGCACCTTTGCCAATCAATTGATCGGTACATAATATCAGGTATGTCAGTTCTTGCAGGCGTTCATCGGCAAAGCTAATTGCCAGTTGATGCTCAATCTTTTCCAATTGTTGACGAATCTGTTCCAACTGCTCTGTGTGATCTTCCCAGATACATTGAATAATCAATAAATGGCTGGGGCTATGAAGCACCTCGGGTAACCATTCTTCAATTAGATGACGTTTGCGATGATTGCTTCCTTTGATCACATATCCATCTTTTTTGGAATATTCAATCGACAATTTGTAGGTGTGTAACTTGGACTTCAGTCGTTGCAGATCTTTGAGCACCGTATTACGAGACACACTGGCGATCGACTGGAAATGGTAAACAGATAATAATTCTTTGCTTAGTAGCAAAAGCAGTCCAAATACTTTTTCCCGATCTCCTTCTGAAAAAAGATAAGATCGTTTGGTTAATTTCACTGGCACATCTTCTGCTCGAATAATATCTGTTAAGTAGTAACCCACTTGACGATCATAAGAAATCGCAGAGTAACCATGATGTACCAACCAATCATTTATTTTGTTGATGCTGTATTGCAATTGTCTTCGGGTAAGCTCCATATGAGTTTCCAACTCGACCATCGTGAGTGCTGATGACTGTTGAAGTAATTGTAAGATGCCGGCACTTCGTTCATCTAAAATCATCTTTGTGTTGCCTCCCTTGTGATAACGATACAACAATAACCGACAAATCTATACTGTTTTTGAGTCCCTTTATTGTCGAATAATCTGCACAACAATATACACTTCTTGTGCATAGTTATACCGATCATAAATAAAATAGAGATAAAATCACTGCAATAGGTAAAGAATTTATTTATAATTTAAACCAACTAATAGATTGGTCAACTGCACAAAGGGGGATGAGATATGTTCCAACTTTCCGAGCAGCAAGCTCAAGAGATAGTCGATAAAATGATGGCAGATATTCCATACAATATTAATATTATGAATGAACAGGGGATTATTATAGGCAGTGGAGAGCGACATCGAGTAGGCACTATTCATCAAGGTGCAGTTGAAGCGTTATCGATCGGTAAAATGATTGAAATTCGTACTGCTCGTGAATACGAAAAGCAAGGCACCAACGAACCGATCGTGATCAATCAGCAGTATGTAGGTGTCATCGGTATCACCGGGCATCCTGATGAAGTTCGTCCTTTTTGCAATATTGTACGAACGACAGTGACTTTATTGATCGAACAGCGCATTGCTTTTGAAAAGCAGACGTATGAAAATAATCGCAAAAAAGCATTTAGTGATCTGTTACTTCATTACACAGGCACGTATTCGCAAAAGATAAAAAAAGAAGCTACTTCTTATCATATTGATTTGCTTGTCAAAACAACAGTCTTATATATCAAATCATTCCAACGGCAAGAAGATCAACCTAGTAATTGGTTACCTTACCCGTGGTTTGAGATAGATGAAGATAGCTATGTTGTGCTTATACAAGATCCAGCGAATATCAGTCCATGTATCTCCACCTTATATAGTCAGCATCCGGATCAGTGGGTTGCAGTAGGCACTTCTCATGCCAATATCGCTACAAGCTATCAACAAGCTCGATCAGCAATGACTCTGTTACTGTCTTTGCGTCCGTCGACACAGATCCTACATTATGATGAAGTGACATTTATCGCTGAATGGAGTCATACAGAACTGATGCAGACAGGTAATAGTGTAACCAAGTTAGAAGGGTATAGCGATTTGTTAGATACGTTGCGAAGTTTTATAGAGCATAATTGCAATATGTCAGATACAGCGATTCATCTTAATATCCATCGCAACACACTACAATATCGTTTGAAAAAAATTCAGCAAGTAACAGGTAAAGACCCCCGTCAACTGCTGCACTTGATTGAACTCATATACGGTCTAATCTCGCTCCACAAATAAATCAGTCTGCACTATCCCTGATTATGAGACGTTATTAGATAGCAAAAAACGTTCCTGATCATATAGATATAGGAACGTTTTTTTGATTATTTGATGTATAGAGCTATTTGCGTAGAAAAGTATTCATTTACCACTATGATCTCTTTATTTGTTACGCAAAGCCAGTACTCTAGCGATATTTTCACACGTACGTTCGATATTGGCTGCACCTGATTGCAATAAGGAATCTAGATCAGAGGCTCCGGGAACAATACCAAATATCGCATCTATACCTTCATCATATAACGTATCAATGCCTTCTCCAATATACCCTGCGATAGCGATAACAGGCTTACCTGATGCACGTGCAGCACGAGCTACACCATACGGTGTTTTGCCAAATTTGGTCTGGAAATCGATTCCGCCTTCTCCTGTAAATACAATATCAGCACTTTCCAATTTGGGGATTAATCCGCTGTATTCGATCACAATATCTATTCCTTTTTGCAATACAGATTGTGTGAAAATAAGCAAACCTGCTCCTAATCCACCTGCCGCGCCTGCTCCTGGAATAGATGCTACCTCTTTATCCAGTTGTTGCTTCACCACTGCCGCATAATGATGCAGATTATGATCCAATTGCTGTATCATCTCCGGTGTAGCTCCTTTTTGCGGGCCAAAGACTTGAGAAGCTCCTTGTTCTCCACAAAGTGGATTGTTAACATCACAAGCCACAATCAACTGTACATCTTGTAGACGTTGATCCAGTGCAGAGATATCAATAGTAGATAAGCGACCTAGATCACCACCTCCACGCGCAAGTGGTTCTCCTTGCTCATCGAGAAAGCGTACCCCTAATGCTTCTGCCATGCCTGCGCCACCATCATTCGTTGCACTTCCACCGATACCGATAATAATCTTTTTCATACCGCGATCTATACACGCTCGAATCAATTCACCTGTACCGTAAGTAGTGGTGATTAACGGATTGCGTGTATGCTGATTCACATAGTGAATGCCACTTGCTGAAGCCATCTCAATGACTCCTGTTACACCATCGCCCATAATACCGTAAGCAGCAGTTACCGGAGTGCCCAGAGGTCCTGTCACTTCTTTTTGATACAATTGTCCGCCTGAAGCGTCGATTAACGATTGAACGGTACCTTCCCCGCCATCTGCCATCGGGACATGAATATAACGGGATTCTGGATAGACTTTGCGAAGCCCTTTTTCTATAGCGATACAGACTTCTTTGGCGGTCATACTTTCTTTAAATGAATCGGGTGCTAAAAGAAATGTTGGTTTGTTCATATTCTCACCTCACTACAGGATAAATCCGTAAAGGATCGTTGCTACAATGGCCATCGTTCCACCGACGATTGCTTCATAAGGGATTAATCCCATCCGTTGTTTAATACTCATTTTCATAGCGCCTGCTGTTACATGGAAATAATTGCCCTGTGGTAAAGAATCGATTACGGTAGCTCCAGTATGTACCATCACTGCCGCAGCTAATGGAGCTGTGCCCATATTCAGAATTGCTTCACCAAATGAACCGGTGGCTAAAATAACACCTGTCGAAGTAGAAGCTGTTGCCGCCGCCATCAATATCCCTGCAATTGGTGCCAAGAATGTTCCCGAAATACCAGAAATTTTAATCAAACTTACCACTTGATTCGACAAATCAGAAGCGGTAATCAGACCTGCTATTCCACCTGCTCCGATTAGAATTAATACCGTAGCCGTCATTTTATTCAAACCTGATGTCGTATATTCCACGATCTTACTGCCTTGTCGCATCGCTAACATGCCTATAATGCCTGCAATCGGCAAAATATACATCGCATCTACTTTGAAATTAGCTAATGCTTGGATACCGGATATCGAACCGATTGGATTAATCATTAATAACACGACAGCTACAACAGGAGCGACAATCGCTCTACCCAGAGGCGGATATTTGGAAGTATCGACATCTTGTTCGACAGCTTCCTCGTCTGTCACCATGACTCCTTTGTTTTTGAGTAGCGAAGCGACTACTACTGTCACAATCAATCCACAGATTGCAGGAATAACACCGGCAAGCATCACCTGACTGAGATCCAGATTGAATCCACGTGCCGCCGCGATAGTATTGGGATTAGGAGAAATAATATTTCCTGCTTTACCGCCTCCCGATAAAGCTAATAACAATGCTATTTTGGAAATTCCCATTTTGTTACCTACTGAAAGAGCAATTGGTGCTACGATCAGTACCGCAACTGGAATAAATACACCTACAGCCGTAATAATCATAGTTGCCAGCGCTAGTGCTAGAATCGCTTTACTACCACCGAACTTTTTGACAATGGCTTGAGCAATAGTCTCTGCCGCACCTGATTCCATCATCACACCTGCTAATACACCGGCGGCAAGCACGCGCAATACGGTTCCCATCACACTTTGTGTACCATTGACCAATATTGTAACGGTCTGCTCTAGATTGGCTCCCCCTAGAAGTGCACCGATAATGGCTCCTAGAAATAAAGCATATACCGGATTTAATTTGCGCAAAATGAGAATGATAGCGATAGCTAATCCTACCAAAGCGCCTATCCAGCTAATCGTTAAACCTTCCATTCGTCTTCCCCCTATTGCTTTGTTGAACACGCTTTCAGTATAGCGCTTTCAACTTTGAAAACCTATTGATAAAAAGACGAAATTGATTGTGCATATGACCAATCAAATAAGATTATTGTGTTGGATCATATCAAGGTCCAATATGTTGCAATTCGGGTAATAGACAAAGAACCATAACCACGATACATATTATACTTTGCGTATGAAAGGAGTTAACCGCTTGAATCCTTCGGCTATTTTGCTTTTAAAAAACACGATCCGGTTATTACGACCGATTGCTGTGATTACTTCCAGTGTGGTGATTATCTTCTCAGGTGTTTTTCCACTTTTCGCTTATTATGATCTGCCTAAAGGGGTATTAAGCGCTGTTTCGTTATTACTACTGGTTGGATGCTTTATGATTCATGGCGCATTAACTCATGCACTGAATGATTATACCGATTATTTATCAGGTACCGATCAACACAGCCCTGCTTATTTATCTGGAGGAAGCCGGGTTATTCAAGAAGGTCGCATCGCTCCACAGACACTCAAATGGATCGGATATGGACTTGCGATCGGGTTATTGGTGATTGCCGGAGTACTGGCTTTGCTCGGATATTATCCGTTAGCTTTACTGCTAGTGATTGGTGTCTGGGGAGCCGCTTCTTATTCGATGCCTCCGTTACGATTCAGTTATATTCCTCTAGCAGGTGAATGGTTAAGTACATTTCCGTCAGCCTTTTTCTTAGGATTAGCAGGCGTATGGATCATGTTAGGGGATTTTCCAGAATGGGCGGTACAAAATGCTGTTATCAATGCGCTATATTGTATCGCCTGGGTAATGATCCACCATATTCCTGATCTAGCAGCCGATCAGCAAGCTTCTCCTGTGAAGCGGACAAGTGTAGTCTGGTCTGTCGCTATGTTTGGTCCCAAGTACAGCTCACTTCCTGCGATTGTCTATATGATTCTGATCGGATTATGTGCATTATGGTTAGGTACCGATCGGTTATGGGCGGCTATAGGTGTAGCGGTAATTGCGATTGTATCTATCTTTTTGATCGTCAGAACTGATATACAAGATGCCGAACAAGTAACTGCCTGTGAGAAAAAGCTATTATTGATCGCGATGATCACAGCGATATGGTTAGGTATTTTTATATAAATAGGGGTATACACACTTCACTACATTTAACTATGCTTTAATGATAAAAAAGAAACGCTACCAACCAAGCTTGATGATCGGTAGCGTTTCTTTTTGGTTTTTTTCATGTTGATATGTTCATTAGATACTGCACATCTGTTGATTATATAGCGCACATACAGTTATAGGTACTTACCACTTTGGAAAAACTATAAGATTAGCGCTACATCCCTCTTCTTAATACGCTTCAAAGTAGCTTTGAATCGTTGCAGGGTCTTTGGTCTGAGTTAGAGCTAACATTAACAAAATGCGAGCTTTCTGCGGATTCAGTGAATCCGCATATAATGTACCAATTTCAGCATCCGAGTCTAATGGAGTGACTACACCACTACCTGTACGTGTCGAACGTACAACAGTTACTCCTTGATCAACGGCTCTAGCTGCGCCTTCACTAGAACGGGTAGATAATGATCCATTACCACTGCCTGCTACGACAATGCCTTTAGCACCTGAAGCTACTGCCGCATCATACAGATAACTGCCATTGTTTTGATATTCGTATAAAATATCGACCTGTGGCAATTCGGTCATTCCTTTGACATCAAAAACTGTATTTGCTGTATGTTTGCGTGTCGATTGATTATAAAAATACACTTTATCGCCAGACACAACACCCAGATAACCTTGTTCGACCGATTTGAATGTATCGGTTCCTGTCGTATTGGTTTTGGTAATATAACGTGCCGCCCCAATCCGATCATTCAGAGCAATCATAACTCCTTTGCCAGTAGACTCAGGGGTACTCGCAATTTTGACAGCATTGTATAAATTAAATGAACCGTCTGCACTGATCGCTGTTGCCGGGCGCATCGCTCCTACAACCACTACAGGCTTATCACTTTTGACGACCAAATCTAGAAAATAGGCTGTTTCTTCTAATGTATCTGTACCATGTGTCACTACAATACCATCGACATCATCAGAAGAGAGTAATTCATTGATCCGATTGGCTAATTTGAGCAAAACAGCATTGTCGATATCAGGGCTACCAACATTCGCAATTTGTTCTCCGCTGATATCTGCTACTTTTTTCATTTCAGGTACAGCATTAATTAATACATCGATACCTAATGCGCCTGCTTTATATCCGGTTACATCGGTATTGGATTCTGAAGAACCTGCAATAGTACCGCCTGTAGCAAGAATTTTGATGTTTGGCAAAGATGTTTGTACAGCTGTCGTCTGAGAAGTAGGATTGGTGTCTGTCGCCGCCGATGCAGAATAACTCATAACAGGCATTAACAATACCGCTGTTAACATAGAGACACACCATTTTTGTTTCCATTGCACTGATAATTTCATACCTATTCCCCCTTGTCATTGAATAATAACGCTATGACTTCAAATATTATGTAAATTAATATTACATAAATATAATATTAATATGTATTATAGCGATAAATAGCTAAATAACTCAATAGAATTGTATATTTATGCAAACAATATGTTATTTTATATAACACAAAATAAGGATATCAGCTTGTAATAACTGATATCCTTATTAATCATGTTAGATTATATTTACTTTTTACTACATAATGATTATTGTGCTGTATCTGATGTACTATTGGTTGTACCTGTCGTGTTGTTCGTCATATTTCTAGTCGGTCTTTGACCTCCGCCTCCACCAAATCCTGTGTTCGCCGTTGTTACACCTGACTCATTCACCCATGTGATCTGGCTAGCTAATTCAAAATCGACTACTTTGGTTCCGCCTGTATATTCACCATCTGCATATAGTCCATCTGTTGCTGTACCTGTAGACGTTCCACCTGTGTAGATCGAGTATGAATCACCTTTGACCAGATCAGGAGAACTGACAACAACGGATTGATAATCTTTAGTCGGTGCAAAAGTAAGGATATTTTTGCCTGTGCTATCTTGAATATGAACCAGTGTACCTGCTGATTGGGTAGCAGAATAACTCATACTGATTGCAGACTGCGTAGAATCGTCAGAAGGCGCTTGAGCCATACCTGAACTGCCGACAGCGACTACATATCCACCTGTCATTTCAAAGGTACCATCATAATCGAGTGGGCCATTTCCATTCGCAGTTGGGCCATTAACTATAACAGTTCCGCCTGACATCGTGATAGATCCATTGGAATCCAATCCATCTCCCTGTGCATCTACAGTAAGTGTACCTCCTGTAATATTTAATAGAGCATTTTGGGAACTACCTTGACCGCCGCCTCCACCAAAACCTCCTGGAGGAGCGCTGTTACCTGCTGGATCGGTGTCTGTCGATGTTGCTGGTTCTGCAGTGGTTGATTCTGTGGTGGTTGAAGCTGTTGTCGATTCAGTCGATGCTGTTGTACTTGTTGTGTTTGCATCACCAGAAGCATTTACACCATCATCAGAAGCTATCACATTCGTATCTCCACCAGATACATTGATATTTGTCGCTTCTAACCCTTCATAACTGGTAGTTACATTGATCTTGCCACCAGAGATATTCAGATCCACATCTGCATGCATAGCATCATCACCTGTAGCAATTTCAAGCGTACCGCCTGTGATATGGACTGTTGCATTACTATGAACAGCATCATCTGCGGAATCTATGGTGAACGTTCCACTATTGATTGTGATATCACCTGTTGCTTTCAGCCCTTTGGTACTGGTAGATTCATTAGCTGTTGCATCTGTGTCTGTTGATGCAGTCGTGTCTGTCGATGTTGTTGTATTAGTAGTTGCTTTGGTAGTTGTTGTTGCTGTAGCTTGATCTTCTTGACCTCGTGGTCCACCGAATCCTCCACCTTGACCGGGTTGTTCTTCCACTTTAGCTTCAGCTTTGGTATGACCTCCACCAGATACAATCGTAAATGTACCGTCATCAATAACTAACTGCTTTTCAGATTGAATACCATCATTCGTGGATTGGATATCAAAAGTTCCACCTGCTATAGCAACAAATCCTTTGTCTGCATCAGTATCGTTTGTAGACTTGATCCCATCTCCACCCGCTACGATCTTAAATGTTCCATCTTCGATCGCCACCATATCTTTACCGACTATACCATCATCTGTAGCGGTAATATTTAGTGTACCAGATACGATTTTGAGATCGTCTTTGCTGGTAATACCGTCTTTGTAATTGGCATGTACAGATAATGTACCTTCACCATTGATAGTTAAGTCTGCTTTGCTAAAAATCGCTGCGCTTGGTTCATCTGTAGTATCATCTGCAAAAGTATATTCTGCTCCATCGGTGATCACATTTTCTGTACCGTCGGCTAAGGTAATAAACGCATTTTTCGCTTCCTTGATATAAATTGGTGCACTATCACTATCTGTAATCGTTACGCCATTTAGTACGAGTATCACGTTTTCTTCATCCTGTGAATCGACCACAATCTGTCCATCTGTCAATTGACCGCTAAGCACATACGTACCACCTGCGGTAATCGTAATGACTCCATCTGCTACAGTTGCACCATTGCCTGTAATGGTTGCACTGGAACCTGTTAATTGGATCGCTGTATAGTCGGATGATTTCCAATCTATCGCATCGTCTCCACTATCAAATGTAACCAGATCAGAGACTTTCAGTGCTGTTGAAGAGGATACTGTAGTCGCTGTTGTTGCCACTGTAGCAGTCGAGCTAGTTGCCGCCGCTAATGCCTCGGATGCTGTCGGTGTTGTTGAACTGCATGCTGATAATGCCAGTGTACTTAGAAGAACTATGCTCAAGTTGGTTTTTGTGATCCATTTTTTCATATGATATCGTTCCCTTCAATCGTTGGTTTGGAATTCGTTTGGTTTGGATAATTTAATATGTTTCTACCGCTGTTGGACTCATCGTTAAGGAGAGGTCAAGGTTACCGTTGCGACACCGGATCGCATCCAGAAATTCTTTTTGGTTGGTAACCTGGTTCATCGTGACCAGGTAGACCAGTTCATACAGACTGCCAAGCTCGGTCGTTCTAATTTTTTTCAAATCATACTGTACGTTAAATTGTTGGAATACTTCTGCAAATGCTTCGTCATAAGCTAAATTTTCTGGAATCGTGACTTTAAGTGTTTTTTGCAATTTTTTACTGACACCAAATTTGAAGCGGTTGAGTACAAACATCATCACACACAGGATAATCGTGAATAACACAGCATAACCAAAGTATCCTGTACCACAGGCAAGACCTGCTGCCATGGTGAACAATACATAGGCGATATCTTTAGGATCGCCGGGAGCACTTCTAAAGCGAATAATCGAGAATGCACCGGCAAGACTGAATGCTCTGGCGATGTTGCTACCAATCAGTAGAATAATGATAGCGACGATCACTGGAAGTAGTACCATCGTTAATGTAAAGTTTTGCGAATACCCGCTCGGGTTCGTTTTCATATACGTCAAGCTGATTAATCCGCCTAGAACAATAGCGACGAATATAGTGAGTAGCGAAGTGGTTAAAGTCAGGTCTGTTGTGGTTGTAGCCACTGTTAGTAATGAATCAAGCATAAAGAATGCTCTCCTTTTCAGTTGGGATATGTTCTACAGGTTGGTTTATTTTTGATTTCAATAGTTGTTTGTATTCGTTGCCGTATTTGGAAAAGCTGGTACGGTACATCCCGTGTTCGGACAACTTTTGTGATAACCATAATGGAATCGTTTTTTCAGCTTTGACTTCCATCAGCCATTGCCCTTTGTCCATCAACTGGTCGCCATAATCACCTTGTTCTAATTTGAGATCATAACGTCTGGTACGGATATTGCTATCAAATGTGATCCGTAGATCACGATTGTGCTTGCTGAACAATGCTTTGCGATCATACGAAAGATATAATTTCGGTGCTAGATCGTAAATTTGCAAAAAGTAAGTCAGTTCGTTTAGCACCTGCTGATTCATATAATCTTGATACTCTGGTGCCAGACCTGTGCGAACAAATTCATAGGCTTCGTCTAATTTCAGCGCTGTCCGGCGTTTGTTCACCAAGCCCATCACTTTCTTTTTAATTTCCAGATAGACTTTGGCATTCTCACCGGGAACACCGTAAGCTCGTAAGCGTAGCTTTTCTTTGTATTTCGGTTTGGAAAGACTCATGCGAATTAACGAGTCATGTGGTGTATCAAAGTACAGATTGCTGATCGAGTAAAAATCGTGTTGTTGGCAATATTCATCGACTTCCATATACTCCAACAATTCGTTATACAATTTGAAATACGATGGAGTGTCCATCAGATATTTACTTTCATACCGGTTGAATACTTCGATTGCCATGTGGATCATTTCCTTTCGTGTAAGCATGTATTGGATATTGTCTGATTGGTTTTTGAAAATAGTTATGAGGTGTATATTGAGTCTTACCTCACATGTAGATGTTGTCTGTTGGTGTGTCTCGCTTGCTTATATTTGAATCTTACAGCCCTAACCTTTAGTGAATCTTAAATGTTTTACATTGCGAAAACATTTTTGACAAAACACAAAAAAAGCCATGACGCATACGCGCACATGGCAATAATGAATGATTTATATGATTGACTTCTATAAAGAAGAATGTTGCTCGCTTTGTTTTATTTTGAATATAAACTGCTCCTTGTAATCGATCCAGGCACAATCTTCTGTCCATAATGTATATCCCTGATCATTATAGATATATAATTGCCGATCTTCACTCCCCAGACGTTGATCTATAGTAACAATTCCTTCTTCTATCATCGTAACGATTCCTTGAGGTTGTAAAATCTCAGCAATCTGCTCGCCTGTGCTTAACTTATACAATCGAGTAGACATATCCGACGTGTGGGTAGCATAAAAGATGTGGTTCAGATGATATAATTTGTTATACACATGTGGATAACTAATATATTCTTTAGTTTTGTTATCCACAGTGTATATCATAACTAGAGAATCTGCGGTATCAAACCGCTCGACTAAAATGACTAATTGATGATCCAGTATAAGCAAATCTGCAAAAGCTTCATGACTTTGAGCAGAAAATATAATATGATCACTTAAATCTGTATCGTTAGCTTGCACTTTGGCAATAAATTCATCGACTGCAATCACTATTAATTGTTCGACTTCTGGACGGTTATATTCCCAATCTATTTTTCGTTCATGTACCATATGTTCACCTGTTTTGATCAGCAGATATTCTGTCCCATTGCTGTTGAATCCCATGATAGATTCTATATTGCGAATTGTATCACCGGGTACAAAAGGAGTGATATTCTGCTCTACGGCATCGATCAGCGCATAGTTATACCCTCGCTCTTGATCTGGCAACAGATAAGAGATCAGAGCATACCGCTTATTCAGGGAATAGAAATGATGAACAGACCAGATACGATTGATCGATGGCTCATAGGCGCCACGTATATCTTTTGTAAATACAAGCTGATCTACTTCTGCTTCCAGATCGCGTTTATAACAGTAAAGCATATTATAATCATCACTATAAGCTAGATAAAATAACGTATGTGTATTTGCGCTACTACTTAATGTTGCTACTTTAGATTGCGGAAAGTAATATGTACTCACTTCACCTGTTCTAGCATCACAACTTAGAATGCCTTTATATAGAAGCAAATCTTCAATATGTAGATCAAAATCAAAATCGTCTGGAGACATATCTACGTATTTCTTGATCGCAAATAATTGCCTTGTCTGGTACATGAATTGGATATGTCTGATCTCATATTCTGGCGATATCGTGGTTGTAACAGTACGCATTGTTGGTTTACTCATATAAGCCCACCTTCTTAGATATATTCAAATTTGGTGCAGATCTGGTCGATACAGTAATAAGGTTTAAGATTGGCTAAAGCTTTGACCATTATCATTAATGTATCATACAAATAATACGTTACTCTACCAAGTACGTGGATAGTGATCAATGTGTAGAGAACGATATATAAAGGACGATAGCCACTATGCGAATATTAATAGTAGAAGATGAACTGCATTTAGCAGAAGCATTAACCCAAATTTTGAAAAAAAATCATTATTCCGTTGATGCGGTACATGATGGTCGTACAGGGCTGGATTATGCCCAAAGTGGGATCTATGATCTGTTATTACTGGATATTATGATGCCCGAAATGGACGGAATTAGCGTTCTCAAAACTTTACGTCAACAAGGCGTGGCAACACCTGTTATTTTACTGACCGCTAAAGGTGAGATTACCGATAAAGTGATCGGACTGGATTATGGCGCAGATGATTATATCGCTAAGCCTTTTTCGTCGGAAGAATTGTTAGCTCGTATTCGGGCGGCACTCCGTCGTAAAGGAGAAGTCTTACCAGAAGAAGGACTTCAATTTGGAGATATTCAATTAAATACAGCCAATCTCAAGCTATCGGTGAATGGCAAAGAAATGAAGTTAAATCTGAAAGAAAATGAGTTGTTAGAACTTCTTATCACTCGCAAGCAAGGGGTCACTTCCAAAGAACAGATTATCGAAAAGTTATGGGGATTTGATTCGGATGTAGAGTACAACAATGTGGAAGTATATATTTCTTTTTTACGGAAAAAGCTGAACTTCCTGCATTCCCAAGTTAAGATTAATACGATTCGTGGAGTCGGTTATGTATTAGAAGAGGTGACTTCTTAATGTTCAACAAGCTTCGCAATCGATTTCTGATTGTTAATCTCGTGACGATTTCGGTATTGATGCTAATCGCCTTTGCTTCGATCTATACGATTACGTATCGGAACGCTCAAAATGATATCCGTAGTGAGTTATCTCGCATTGCTAACATCGCTCCGCGGAACTTCGATAATGGACAGAATCCTCCAGGTGGAGGGGGTATGAACAATCCCGGCGGGATGAATGGAAATGGTCAACCTGTAGACGATACATTTACAGAACGTTCGTTATCTTTTTCTATCGAAATCGATAGTAACTGGAAAATGACAGCCACCCATTCTCCGTTTGATATGGATACTACTTTGTATCAATCTGCTCTAGCAGAAGCGAAAGCGATTAACAAAAACAATGGACAATTTAAGCTCGATAATAGTGACTGGGCATTTATCAAGCAACCTATCAGTACAGGGTACAAGCTTATTTTTCTAGATGTCACAGCGCAACAAGATATCTTAAAAAATTTGATCTATACATTTGCTGTAGTAGGATTAATCATGTTGGTCGCGTTGTATTTCACCAGCCGCTTTTTTGCTAATCGTTCGATTTATCCGGTTAAAGAAGCTTTTGATAAACAAAAGCAATTTATCGCCGATGCTTCACATGAACTCAAAACACCGCTAGCGATTATTAATACCAATGCTGATGTGCTGTTATCTAATCGCGAGGAAACGATCGAAAGTCAGGCTAGATGGCTAGAGTATATCAAGTTAGAAACAGAGCGTATGGCTCGCTTAACCAATGATCTATTGTATTTGACAGAAATGGACGATTCTCGAACTTCGATGGTATATACGCCATTTGATCTGAGTGAAACGGTAGAACGGATTATATTAACGATGGAAGCTGTTATTTTCGAAAAAGAATTAACACTGGATTATGAGATTGAGCCTAATCTTATGGTACAAGGTAGCCAAGAACAGATTCATCAGGTGATTATGATTGTTCTGGATAATGCGATCAAATACGCTAATTCTCAAGGGACAATTACGATCTCACTTACACATCAGCAACAGGAAGTTTTATTGAATGTAACCAATACTGGCGAAGGGATTGCGCCAGAACACCTTACCCGTATTTTTGACCGCTTTTACCGGACAGATACTTCACGTGCTCGTAAGCAAGGCGGTTATGGATTAGGGCTTGCTATTGCACGCTCTATTGTCGATCAGCATGAAGGCAAGTTGTATGCTACTAGCGTCGTAGGAGAGTCGACCACTTTTCATTTACTATTCAATGCGGTCTGAATGAGATTCATCGTACTCCCAATACATGTGTTATACAGACACTATATAAACAAAGGATGCTAACGATCAAGCTAGCATCCTTTGTGTTGCTATTTTATAAGACTGTTCCATCTATCAGGTATATTCACAATTATGGAGCGGGTACTTCAGTAGTCTCTAAGTTATCTTTTTCCAGCATAATAGACTGTCCATCTGTGATCCCTTTGCCGAAAAATTGTTTTAACCATTTTAGTGCAGGGCGTTCTGTACCATTCGCATTCAGTAAATGCGTATTAGGCTCCCATGTCTGTCCTTCGATGTATCCCCATAGTGTCACTCCTTTGACAGAAGGGTGATTCCAAAGTACAGGGAATTTTTCTTTATAACGTGCTAATTGAGTGGCATCGTCACCGGTCATATCCAGTTCAGATACGTAGATCGGTAATCCTGTAGATCCTAATTTGTTCAGTACTGTTGTCATTGTACTGGTCGATACATTGTTCATATTAAAATGGTGACATTGAATACCGATTCCATCGATTAAGCCGCGACTTTTGAGAATATTGATAATTTTCACATATTGATCGGCTAGATTAGGATCGCTAATAACGCCGTATTCATTGATAAGTAATTTGGAATTAGGAAATTGTTGTCTTGCCTGTTGGAAAGACCATACAATCCAATCCCAGCCTGTCGCTCCACTTCCACCGATCGCATTACTGTAAGATGGCTTGGCATGAAATGGCTCGTTGACTACATCAACAAAAGCAGATTTCGAATATTTCTGGCCTGCTAACTGTATCCATTGGGTTACTTCTGCTTTCTGCTCTGCCGCAGACAGACCACTTACCCATCCAGGTTCTTGACTTCCCCAGACTAAAGTATGGAATTTGAAAGGGTAGCCTTTACTTTGCGCATAATTGTATGCCATATCGGCTTGTCCCCAGTTCATCGAATTGCGATTGCCTTCAACGGCTCCCCATTTGGTCGAATTTTCCGGTGTCACTTGATTCCAGTAGTTACCGTAACTCGCTGGAACATTACCAGCAATAATATTACCTAGAAACTTACTTCCACTGGTTAGACTCGCATAGCTGTATTCTGCAAAAGTAGATGTACATAATACCCCTGTTAATGCGACCGTTCCAATCACTTTCCATAGGCTTGATTTTGACATCTCATTTCCTCCTCTGGATAAATAGATGGACTGCGTATGTTTCGATATCGAACATTACCAAAATATGAGATAAGCGCTTACATTTGTAAGTTTAACAACTTATCTTCATTTTTTCGCTATAAACATAAGGAAATAATAGAATATGCTATATAACCACATAACAAAAAAAGAGAAAGCACTGTATATGCTTTCTCTCTAATGAAATAAAATTTTAAGAACGAACAGATTGAACCGCATTTTCCAAAGCTGCAATCACTTTATCGCACCATGTATCAAATTCAGGATCTTCTTTTTGCAATTCAGGATGATTCAGGATATGATTCACTACCTGCTTCACTCCTTGATCGAAGCGAGTCGTAGCTACAAAGTCAGGTACTAGCCGTTTAAGCTTACTATTATCAAATACAACCGAATTGGCTTTGTCTCCAAGCAGACTTCCACGATAATCTTCTGTACTGCACGCATCCAGAAATGTAGAAGAGACATAGACTGCATTCAGCTTCACACCAAGCGCATCTGCTACCGCTCCATATATCTGATTCCAGGTTAGCGATTCATCTGATGTGATCTGTACCGCTTCTCCAATCGCTTGAATATTACCCATCAACCCGATAAATCCTTTGGCAAAATCAGTATTATGCGTCATCGTCCACAACGATGTACCGTCTCCATGAATAATCACCGGTTTATTTTCTAGCATCCGCTTGGCGACTTGCCAGCTTCCTTCGCTACCATGTACACCCATAGGAATTGAACGTTCATCATACGTATGACTTGGACGTATAATCGTGACCGGGAAATGGTGTTCACGATACATTTTCATCAAATAATCTTCACAATCGATTTTGTTACGTGAATATTCCCAATAGGGATTGGATAAAGGAGTGCCTTCATTAATGCGATAATCCGCAGGTGGGGACTGATACGCAGAAGCCGAGCTGATAAAAATAAATTGCTTTGTTTTACCTGCAAACAGTCGATAATCTCGTTCCAACTGAGAAGGTTCAAATGCAATAAAATCAGCAACAACATCAAAGTCTAGATCTGCAATCAATGCGGCTACTTGCTGTTCATTATTAATATCTGCTTGCAACAGATGTGCATTAGCAGGTAAATCTTGATTACGATTTCCTCGATTCAGCAGATACAATTCGCAATCAGTGGTTAACAATTGTTGCGTGATCGCCGAACTGATAATCCCTGTACCTCCAATAAATAGCGCTTTCATAAATACACCTCCGTTGCAAAATAGCCAATCTTTTGAGCAATAATCTGAAATCTCCTATACGATACCATTTCTAGAGGAAGCAAACAAATGATAAAGGAAGGACTTTTATTATTATATTTTTCAATAATTTAGGCGAAAAGGTAATATTCTTGTATCATCACTGCTATTTTGGGTAATGGTAATTGATGTCGAATTCATTTCCAACTTTTCAAAATTGCTTACATGCACTTATATAAATTGTAGAGGGGAATTCATCTCATGAAGGCAACGATCATTATTAATCCATCTTCAGGTAAAGAACAAGCCTTAGAATATGTCAAAAAAGCAGAAGATATTCTCAGCGAACAAGGATACCATGTCACAGTCAACGAGACTGCCAAAGAATTAGATGCTACTCAATTCTGCACAGACGCTTGTAAAGAGTGCCATGATCTGGTCGTATCGATTGGTGGAGATGGTACTCTGCACGAGACGATTAATGGATTGATGGATCAAGACCATCGTCCGAAATTAGCGGTTATTCCACTTGGAACAGTCAATGATTTTGCACGTGCTCTTCAGATTCCATTGAACCCTGATCAAGCGATAGAGACACTGCGATCTTCTCATGTCAAAAATGTAGATATGGGTAAATTAAATGATCAATTATTTGCCAATGTAATTGCTGCTGGTTCTCTAGCAGAAGCATTGTCGTCTGTTCCTTCTGAAGACAAATCCAAATTAGGCGCATTTGCTTATTTTAGAGATGGGATGAAAGAATTGATGAGCAATTCAGCTTCTCCTTTAAAAATCGAACATGACGGTGAAATTTGGGAAGGGGAAGCTCCTCTTTTTCTAGCGGCACTTACCAACTCGGTCGGCGGATTCGAAAGTATGGTTCCTGATGCTGAAGTAGATGACGGTTTATTACACTGCTTTATTATGACGAACCTGAATATGTTCAATACATTAACCGCAGGATTATCGTTATTGCTTGGTAATCTAAAAGACCATAAAGATGTTATTTATTTTACTGCCAAGCATGTTAAAGTCAGTTCAACCGATCCTGTCAAAACCAATGTAGATGGCGAAGAAGGCCCTCCTTTACCTGTGGATCTGCGGATTATTCCCGGTCATATTCGTGTAGTTGTACCTGAAGAATCGTAAAAGATAAATGATAGGCAAACGTTAGATGTCTGTATCATTTCTATATTTATCGCTATATCCAAAAAAACACCGACGACATATTTTGTGTCATCGGTGTTTTTTATTGATCTTATTTTGGAGATATTTATCTGATCTATTTGGGCTATTGATGTGTGATTAAAGAGGTCTATTGGTGTCACGTGGATCATGACGTCGTCCTCGAAGACCTAACAATCCAAGAAGACCTAACAACCCTAGCCATCCCCAATCCATATCATTATCGTCATCATCCATATCGGTAGTCATCGGTGCATCATTTCCAGTAGTTGTTGTAGCGACACCAGTTGCTCCAGTAGAAGTTGTTCCTGTTGTATCGGTTCCTGTTACGCCAGTGGAATCTGTTCCGGTCGTTCCGGTCGCATCGGTTCCTGTTACGCCAGTCGAGTCTGTTCCGGTCGTTCCCGTTGCATCCGTTCCTGTTACTCCAGTAGAATCTGTTCCGGTCGTTCCCGTTGCATCCGTTCCTGTGACTCCGGTAGAATCTGTTCCGGTGGTTCCTGTGGCATCCGTTCCTGCTACTCCAGTCGAGTCTGTTCCGGTCGTTCCTGTAGCATCCGTTCCTGTTACTCCGGTAGAGTCTGTTCCTGTGCTACTTGTAGTACCTGTGCTTCCTGTTGTTCCAGTAGTTCCTGTTGTCGAAGCGAATGTCGGCGTTGCCCCAACGGTCAATACGATTAATAATGAGAGAAAAGTAGTCTGAAATTTTTTCTTCATGATGTCATAATCTCCTTAGATTAATGTATTTTGATGTTAGGCTATATTAACCGTTAGTCTACTATTCAAACACTATTTTTTACATTTTTATGAATAAATTGTATAAATGTAGATTGATCACTTGCGAATTAAAGTTTTTCTTCAGACTTCACTTCATACTCACTTAACTTGCCTTCATAGATCAATTGCAATCGGTCACTTTGGCGAAAATCGTCTGGAGTAACAAGTGCAGGAAGCTTGTTCCAGATTTTGATACCGGAACGTTGCAATATTTCAGCGACAAATTGAGAGCAAAAATAAGAATTGCTGAACTCGACAGGTTCTTTGAGCGTGATGCTGATTACACCTAGAATATTGTACAAATATTTCTGATGCTTACGGATAAACAGTTGCAACACCCGTTGCATTTTCTCTACTTCACGCTCGGTAACTTGAAGTTCATAGATCACACAAGTGGTATTCGGATATTTGCTATATGTACCTGTTTTAATATCTTCTTTCACAAAACCACCATTCAGCGGATTGCTCGGATGCTTCCGTCCAAAGCTATACAATTCCGATAATTCACGATCAAATGAAATCGAAGCATGATTGTACGGTGCTTTCGTATAGGTCTGAATCATTTTGGTAAATAACGTTCCTGTATTGGTCAATAAAATAAAAACCGATCGCTCTGCCGCCATCCCAACATTTCCCCTTATCAATTCACCTTTATTCCTTCATAATAGCATATGATCCCTTTTATGGAATCCTAATTCAAGGTAAGTTGGTGCTGATTCATGAATAGTTCGCTAATAACATTAATCCTTATTTTTATTGCTTTACTGGTTATCCATTTTATTTACATTATCGTCAGCAAAATTCAAAAAAATCAAGATTATAGTGTAATCGGATTACGGATCAAAACGTGGTGGGGAATGTTCTTTATTTTCTGTCTGGCTACGCTATTTAATCCAATTGTATCGCTATTATCGTTGATGGTTTTGACCTTTTTTGCACTAAAAGAATACTTTTCGATGATCCGTTCACGCAAAGCCGATCGGCGTTTATTTTTATGGGCGTATCTAGCCATTCCGATTCAATTTTACTGGATCTATATCGGTTGGTACGGCATGTTTATCGTATTTATCCCGATCTATGTGTTTTTGCTGTTACCATTGCCACGCTTAATTAACAAAGGCACCGGTGGATTTCTACGTAGTGTTAGCTCAACCCAATGGGGATTGATGCTCATGGTATTCGGACTTAGTCATCTCGCTTATTTTCCATTTGCGACGGCTCAATATGGAGGAAGATTGGTATTATTTCTGGTGTTACTGACCCAGCTTAATGACGTCGTGCATTATGTCGCCTCTATGTATATCGGGAAACGCAAAATTGTACCAACATCCAATGCCAGCTTAACATGGGAAGGCTTCGCGTGTGCTTTTGTAGTGACGGCTGTGACTTCTTACTTTGTAGCTCCTGTGCTTACACCACTCGGTGCTAACTTTGGTCTGGTAACCGGGATGCTGATTAGTTTGAGTGGATTTTTCGGTAGTCTAACCGTTTCTGTACTCAAACGAGATCTGCTCATAGGCGAAGACCAGAAAGTAGATAATGAAAAACAAAGTTATCTCAGTCGTATCGACAGCTTAACGTATACTGCTCCTGTCTTTTTCCATGTAGTACGTTATGTGATGGACTTTATGTAAATAGCGATTGTATATCAGAATAGATCAGCAAAAAAGCCTCTATCTTTGAAGATGGAGGCTTTTTGTAGATAATATATATGATCCAGTTAGACTTCTCCCCAGAACACTTCAGTCTCATAATCGAAAAAGACTACCCCTTCTTGCTGATTCTGCTTAAAAATAACCTTTAATTGCTCCATCATATCGTGATACTTTGGATCATTTGAAGTGGGGACATAGGAGGAAGATTGTAAACGTCCTGCTAATCCATCGAAATCAAATACCTGCCGATTGCCGAACTTCGCCAGTTCCATCGTATCTTTTTTGAAAAAAGGTTCTAATTTCTCTGCGGAAATATTTTTATGGTTAACTTTCGTATAATCTGTCCCATAATCACGCAATAATTGCTCATATTGTTCTAAAAATGGAGTGCCTGTCGTCAATCTAGAATTCCAGACTAACATCACTTTACCTTCAGGTCGCAAAATACGTTTGAACTCGGTTTGAGTCGCTTGCTGATCAAACCAGTGAAAAGCCTGTGCACAAGTAATATAATCCACCGACTGATCTGCAAGACCTGTCGCTTCTGCCGATCCTGCACTTACTTCGAAATTAGGCTCTTCTGCTAGCTTGGTTGCCGCTACTTCCCGCATTTCGGTATTCGGCTCAACCCCAATTACATGATTACCACGTTCCAAAAGCAATTCAGCAAAAATACCTGTACCTGCACCAATATCAGCAATCTTACTTTCTCGCTCGACACCAATCACATCATACAAATAATCTATAGCGGCTACCGGATAACTAGGACGGTATTTGACATATGAATCTACTCGATCTGAAAATCTTTCTTTGCTATTCATTGTTATCATGCTCCTATAGTTTCATCTAATAAAACTATGTTTCATTCAAATATTATAAATCAATCTGCTTTAGATAGCTAGTTCCGGTATGCTGTTATTGTGGCTTTATAATCATGTAATTTACGGTTAGAACGCCATTTTGCTTGATATCACTTTTTTATAGATATATTTTCTTGTCGATACGTAGGTTTTCGATATATAGATATACTTTTATCCATTGAGTTATATTCCTTATATGATCTGATTGCCAAAAAAGACGATCCTCTACTATATCAGGGATCGTCTTTTTTGTATGATGAACTATTCAATTATTGATGCACGGTAAATTCTATATTCAATTATGAATGTGCCGTAAATGCTTCTTTTAGTTTATCGCTCATCAGATGCCAGGCATCTTCTGCTACAGCTAGCTCACCGTTATGAGTAAATCCATGAGCTGCTCCTGCATATTGCTTGGCTGTAACCTGCACACCTGCTTCTTCCAACTGCTTAGCATAACCTACAGTTTCTGCTGCCAATGAATCGCGTTCTGCGGTAATAACCAGTGCAGACGGAAGCCCTGTTAAAGATGGAGCAAATACAGGTGAAGCTAACGGATTACGTGCATCTTCTGGATTTTCCAAATAACAAGCGTTAAAGATGCGAGAAATATCATTAGGAATCGCTTCAGGAAATTGTGGCTTTTGCTCAGGATCGGTAGCTAGATCAAGCGGTGCATAGTCCAGCACCTGATACACAATATTGAGTTCATCGCCACGCTCTTTGTTCAATAGACAGATCGCTGCCGCTAGATTACCACCTGCGCTATGCCCGCCGACCGCTATACGTGTTGCATCAATACGGAGTTCTTCGGCGTGTTCTGCAATCCATTTTACCACTTCATACGATTGGTACACTGGAGCTGGAAATTTATGCTCAGGTGCTAATACATAATCCACATTAATAACAATACATTCTGCCCGATCAGCTATCACACTGCACCACGGATCATCCATTTTGGGATCACCCATCACAAATCCACCACCATGAAAGTTAACGAATACCGGTAACGGATGAGCAACCTCTCGATCAGGGATATGCACAGTCACAGGGGCATCGCCATACGTTGTTGGGATGACGCGCTGTTCTTGCTTCACCTGTGGTGTGTAGCTTGGTTGTAATGTAGAGCCACTGACATTATTCATCGATGCTTCTCTTACTTTTTTCACCATTGCAAGTTGTTGGTCTTTATCCATTGGTTCTCACTCCTATTCGTCTGGTGCATGATCTAATTATAAAAAAGATAACGGAAGATAATCAAATTTGGCGCTCAGACAGCGTATAGTTGCTACTATTTGCGCAAAATTCACAAACTAAAAAGTGATTTCTACGATCAGAAATCACTTTCGTGGTGAGCTTGCTTTTACTGCTCTACTTTGTGCAAACGGAACGCTTCACGAGAATCAACCAGAGACGCAATATTTTCACGATACGTTTTGAAATGAGGCGTATTCATATGAAATTCAAGTGCAGCTTCATCTTCCCAAATTTCATAAAATACAAATACACCCGGTTCAACCGATTCATGTAACGTATATTGAATACAACCACTTTCACTACGAGAAGGCTCCAACATTTTGATCAATTCTGCTTTCAATTGCTCTTCATGCCCTGCTTTTGCTTTCAAAATCGCATTATTTACAAGATTCGTCATGGATCTATTCTCCTTATGGTTCATTTATTTTTGAGGTGCTATGTATTATCATACCCGTTTTGGAGGAAGATCAAAAATAGTTAAAGGTCTATCTGTAATAATCATTGGTATATCTGCCTCTTTAATTATTGTGACTGATAACTTATTAATTTCAGAATTTCATCCTAAAGTTCGTCAATAAAATATCCATGACTATACCAGTAATCATTCTTTTGAGAAAACATAGCTGATATAGCAGAAACAGGATTTCCAAAATCTTTATGCAATTTTTTTAAAACTTCTTTCCATGTTTGCCCTTCCAATACATAGTTAACAAAATCATATTCACTAGGCAGATAAATAGCAAATGAAGAGATGTGTCTCAATCCAGAACAGAACTCTCGTAATTGTTTCGTTATCTTTTCATCAAGCAAAAATGACTTCCAACTTGTTAAATGATCATATTCTAAAAGATATTTACCTATAATCAATTCCTGACCATGAGATCCAATTAATTTTATATGTCCGAAAAAATAATAATTTTCTAAAAGACTCATATTTTCATTATCTATGTACCAATACCACTGGTTATTCTGCTCAATTTCGAAAGTATTATTTATTACTTTGATTAAATCTTCGATGTTTATATGTTCTCGATTAAAGATAGCTGTAAAATTCATATGCAGTCTCCTTAAGAAGAATTTGTAGATACAAGTAATTGCTTTACTTTGGGCAATAGATTCTCTAGTTTGGTGCTATCAAACCACTCTATGTCTTTCAATAGTTCAACAGCTAATTCAAATTGCTCAGAAGCATAGACGATATCTTCTCGCTGATAAATATCATTTCCATGTATAAGATCATCTATAATTTCAAAGCAAATTACTTCGATATCATCAACCTTCATATCTTCAAATAATTATTTGCAATCTTTCAATTCTTGTATTTCATCTGTAGAGAATAATATTTCCATAACAATTCTCCTTCTTTAAACCATCTAAACAGCTTTTATTTTAGATCAAAAAAGCAAACTAATTATGAATATACCTAAACATAATCATCTGAGGATGTTACTTGATAGGGTTATTTGTGAATCAAAATGTAAGTATTACCTTGCTTAACATACTATGCTATTTCGTAATCAAGAAAATCTTGAAAGACACAAAGCTAATCAATATCATATTTAATATATTAAAATCTAATTCTTACTTTTCTACAAATTCAGATGAAATACCATAAAAATTTAGGTATCCATCTCCCACCTAAAATATTTGGAGAGCCCCTTCATTGCTACATCATAATCAGCATTTTGACATTTTGAGATAATCTGATTCACTGTAGATTCTATATGTTTTATATTAAAGTCATTCATGATTAAATATCCTCTACCTATTTCGATATGACTATCCTGTATAATTCTTGCTAATCTTTTAGGACTCACCACCTCAAAACTAAACATATCTCCTGAACCTAAAATATCTTCACATCCAATATCAACTTGAAAACAAACGTAAAAATCGTCTACATCTTCACCCCAATCTTCAAAATCTTGAGTTAATACTTTGATTGTTAGCATTCATCTCACTCCTTCCGATTCAATCGCTACTGGATGGGAGTAAAAAAAGAGCTTGGAGAATTAGCTCCCTCAAGTTCTTAGAATTATTCAGTGATTCGTTTATCATCTAGAACAAACGAACTTACGAATCCTTCTTCCCAATTGTCCTCATCTAATTCATATCCATCAATAAAAAACTCATTCGGATAATTTCGAAATCCTGGAATTTTCTTGTATTTTATTATAATTGATTCGGCTATTTCTCTAGAAGAGTAGATGCCGATTATTTTGGAATTTTCCACCCTATTAACTTCATAGCTATGTTGTAACAAAAATACCGTTATCATATTTACTCACCTCCAAAAGCACAATTATTCGAACCCTCTATCTTGAGGGGTAAGTTGTTTTGGTTCGTACCGCCCAATTCATTCGACGTTAGGTAGTAATAAAGAAAAGACCTTGAGGATTTTTGTCCTCAAAGTCGACATTCAATAAATTTTTCATAGTAATTATTCGTTAAAAACTTTACTATTCTATAGTAAAATAGTCATCATCCATTTTTCCATCTAAATTAAATAGCAATCGGTATAACCCTATTTCTTTTCCATTATAAATTATTGGAACATAGGATATTACATGATTATGATTACATTCAGGGTAATTACCTAGCATCAATGCTATTTGTGTTATTTTCACATCAAGATTATCTCTACTAAAATTTTTAAAAAAATGGTTGAACTCATCAGGATCTTCTTTTTGATAAGAGTTCAAGTTTAAC
This sequence comes from Paenibacillus sp. KACC 21273, assembly GCF_028736095.1. Classification (NCBI taxonomy): domain Bacteria; kingdom Bacillati; phylum Bacillota; class Bacilli; order Caryophanales; family Paenibacillaceae; genus Paenibacillus; species Paenibacillus sp. KACC 21273. The sequence continues at coordinate 107,117 of NZ_CP117876.1, read as the reverse complement.
CAAAATCCTTGTAACGTTCTTTTTTCAATTTCTTGTTCAACTATCCATTGTTTAAATTCATCGATAGGCATTCAACCACCCCAGTCTAATGTTTTCTTTTGGCAAACAAATTAAATAATAATAGAAAATGCTACTTTCTTTTCACCCTCTCTATCAAAAAAAAGTGTTTTACTATTCTACAGTTGCGATTCATTTTTGAAAAACTATAATAAAGTGAAGATAACAAAAATAGGTCAATCATGATAATATCCACGTAACCAACCCATTAAACGGAATAGTGCTATTCGGGTAAAAAAAGACCTTAAAGAAAATAATCTCCAAGATCAGACAGACTATCTTTTAATATGTATCAAAGTATTCATCTGAGAACTCACCATCAATATTATAATCAACATGATAGTAGAAAAGTTGTATTCCCGTTTTGGGATGAACCAAGTCAAAACAAATCCTAAAATAAGGAAACTCTCTATCAAAGCTATTTACAAATATACTGACATATCTATATTGTATTTTTAAATCTGAATAGCTTAAGTCTTTTGGCAAACTCATCTCCTTATCTTTTAAAAAATTGTTCGAGCATTTACGTACAAGTCCTTCAAGTATTGCTTGGGTAGAATCCTTCAATTTTTCGAAGTCATAAATGAGATTAAAAGTGTTTTCTATTGACTTCAAATCCATTCTTCTCACCACTCTCTATTTTCTATTTCCCACTGGTCATATAATCAAATATCATAGCACCATTATTACATGAGTATTTAAAAACCCAGAAGAGCATAAATACTCATCTGGATTAACTGAAAAAACTATATTCAATACAATTATTTCTAAATGTTAATTCATATTATTCATTATCTTTCTTAGATTCTTCTTTAATCATTTCAAATAATTCCTCAACAGTCGTCAATCGTACAGAATCCGTATACTCCCACGAAAAATAAGGTTTAAGAGATATAGCAACCTCTTCCCATGTTTCACCTTGATGCTTTAATAAGATCTGATTAATCGTTTCAGTAATCACTTCAAAATCTAACTTATCTACAATAAAAATTCCTTTACCTATAATAATTTGAGTTCCGTTCCTCAGTTGTCTTTCTAATTCTTTTGGAGTCATAATAGTAAAATCAAAATTATCTTCACCAATCGAATCTTCTGTCCCTATACATGCTGTTCCAGATAAATAAAAGTCGTTCCCAATATCTTCTGTTTCTGTAAATTGTAGCTTTCCATGAATATTAGGATTCCCTGTGATAATGAGGTCTTTCAATACGGGTTGAATCAAATGCTAATTCACTCCTTCAAATTATGATGAAACTGCTGTACCGTTTATTGTAGTTGTATAATCAACGTTTTTTGGGATTTCGTTTAATCTACATTGATCAAGCAAACAATTCATTCTTTAATATTTGGGATAAAAAATCTTGCAGATTTGCGTCTCTAAGATCAAGATATTCAATCACCTGCAATATGTATAGCTTTGATATTTGCACCACTTAAAGCTTGGATCAAACGATCTAACGACGAATGATGCATGGAGTCAATAAATGTACGTATTTGCCTCAGATCTTCTACAAAGCATGAGAGTTCATATAGATTAAGGTAAATATTAGTCTTGTAATAATCTTTAACTTTCTTTAAATAGCTATAACTACTCCAATTGGATGTGCTCGCAAATATAGCATCATGCAAATTATTTGGTATTTCTATTAGTCCTATTCTGACTTTTCCTTCATCAAATAATACAATATCTAGTCCCATAGCTCCTCCTAACAATAGTTTTAACCCTAATCTCTTTGCTCGCAATTGGACTTTGAGAATAAATTCTTTTTAAAACGAAAATCCTTTATCTGCTAATGTAACATTATTTTGAGTTTTAGCTATAAAAATAATAAGTATTAGAGAGAACGTTCTGCTTCTAATAACAGCAGATATAGACAAAAAAGACCTTAAGATGGATTCCCTAAAATTATGAGTTGTTTCTTAAATGATTACTAGATCAATTCCTAGCTCTTGAAACTTATTTATAACTTTTTGTGCATTACCTTCTGTACTATGGAAAATAATTTTAAAAGGAATTGGAGATGTTTTCATCGCTCCAAAATCTCTACCCTGTTCCCATTCCATAATAGTATTCTTCATTATATTTAAGAACGTCACTAGACTCTCCATGTTTAACTCTAAAAGAGCCTCTGAATTGCTAATGAATAACACATAACTCTCAGCATTTAACCAACTAAGATCATTTATGCACTCGTCAAAAGCATTCCAATTCTCTCCGAAATACCAGAGAAACTGAAACACCGCAGAAAACTCATTAAATAAATTTTTAGTTGTAGTGCATTTTGTTCCTCTAACCAGTCTAGCTATCCATTGTTCATTAACCCTTTTTAAATCCCATAGTAGGTTTGTAAACTCGGATAAATCACCTTTTTTGATATAAAAATAAGGTTGACCTAAAGTTAGATCTATATTGTTACTAATCATGTATTCGACAACCTCATTTCTAGCTAATTTTCACTTTAGAGAATTTTATTTTTGCTGCTCTCGAATAGATTTCCCATTTTTTAAAGAGTCTCTCTCTACTTGCTTCTACTGATTTCAATCTATGTTCTGATGAGGGCATATACCAAACAAATCAGCTATTTCCTCAGGATAATCAACATCAGCGTAAATAGTCTCGACTATCTAAAACGGATCTGAAAATTGTTATTTATGTTCAAAATCCAATTTAATGAAAAATATGGATGTCTATTCATCTTTAAGATAAATCCCTTTTTTATCACGATACTTTGGATTATACTTGGTAATTCTCCACATGAAATTGGTTGTCATAATAATACCTACTTTATTCACTTATTCTATTTAATATACCATTCTAAGTTTCTATTATTTTTATGTAGTTAATCACAATATAAAAGAAGCTATTTTGAGTGCTTATTGATTTTATAAAAAGCAGACACCTTATAGATGCCTGCTTTTTATAATTAGTAGTTATTCATTAACCTTAGTTACACTTACATATCCAAAGTCAGATAATGGTGTACCTACTCGATCAGCTAACTGATGTTTAAATCCTTCAATAGAACGTGTATATTTGATTTCAATATTTTGACCTTTATCCATAGCTTCTTTTACTTTAGCTGCATAAGGGTCATTAAGATCAATAAATAAGAGATTTCCTTCTCCCTGATAGTGGCCTTCTGGAGTCCATTTAAAATTATAACCTGAAGCAATCGTTCCACGAAGTAAATATTCTTGACCATCTACTTTGACCGTCATACCTGCTACGTTGCTCGAGCCGCCCTTAATATTGTAATCAGGCGCAAATATTAAAGCTATTTGTCCAGATTGTTGCGAATACTGTGCTTCAGGTACTCCTGCATCTATCATTTGAGAAAAGTAGTCCCTTTTGAGTTCAGAAGCAAAAGTATCGCCTGCCCAATTCTTCACACCATTTGTATCTAGTTTGAGTACTGCTTCACCCTCCGGTAAAGACTGTTCGAATGTTAATACATAGCTAAGATTGTTCATCGTAGCTGTACTAGCAAATGCATCAACGGATATGCTAGGTTTTGCTGAGATTGGGTGATATGTTTTTCCTGCGACTTCTACAGTGAACTTAGAAAGAATATCATTACTAAATGAAGAATTATCTTCTGGATACCATCCTGGATTAATATTTACATCTATTGTTTTACGATCCACACTAATATAAAGAGAATTAAGTTCTTCCGTTCTTGGTAAGTTACGATGGTTTTGATATGTCGGCATCTTTACAGGAACAGGACTAAGATCTTGCAAGCGATCACCACTATAACTTACATACACTTCATCTGCTAGATTTTCCGCCTTCAACTCTACATAGGAAGCAGGCCAAGCTTTTGCAGTGTCATAATTGTGTATACTTACTGACTTCACTTTTCTAACTCCACCATACTGATAAGACCATGTGAAATCTTCTGGAGAAGGTACAGAATTAGGATCAAGCTTCTGATAATAATAAATACGAATCGTATCTCTAGCATCATTAACATATATCGTTCTTAGACCAAGATTGTACGGAGAATCTTCTTGTCTAGTCGCTTCGTCTAAAGAAAGAGTTGTTACTTGATTGGATGTGTATGATGATTGAGCATCTTTAACTACAAATTCAATATTGATCCGATCACTATCTATAACGGAAAGACCCACACCTGTATCAAAATCTTGTACCTGACCAACTTGATTTTTATTAATCTCGAAATAAGGCCATGCTAAGATACCTGTCGGTTCTATGCCTGTTTCACTAGCTCCTTGTAGAACTGATGTTACACTTGCAGATTGAGCTCCTTTTAGACCATGAATCACCATATACACTTCACCTGATTTGTTCAGTGCATACTTCACATGAATCGTTCCATCTTTTACATAAGCTTGCGGATAGCCTTTGACAAAATAGCTGTCCACATAATCACTATGATGTACAATACCCGTCTGTTGTGCACGCACAATGACGTTGTACGTATGTGAACCTTCTAATGTGCCACTAAGTGTAGCTGTTACGTTCACGATTTGATCGTTCTGTTGATCTCTCGTTACTTTTCCATCCTGATTAATAGCTTGCTCTTGATCTATTGTCCAGTTAATATTGACACCTTCATAATCTGGTAACGAATTAGATAATGTTAGGTCACTTACAATATTACTTGCATCACTATTACTACCTAAATATTGATCTTCTAATGAAGCGAATACTGCCTCACTATTTTTCGGATTCGGAGTCACATCTGCGGGCTGATACGTAATCTGCATCGACAGATCAGGAGATCCATTTTGAGATGCTACTACATTATAGACATTCACTTCATTTGGATTAGACATATTCAATCGTACAAGGAATTTGCCATCTTGATAACCTTGTATAGAGGATTGACTTTTATCTGATGTATACGTGTTGTTAGTCACTGTCATTTGGACAGCAGAATTGTTAAGAAACGGTTGACCCAAAGAATCAGTTAATCCTACAACTGCATATACAGCATAAGTCACAGAAGATTTTTCTTTTTGTAAAGGTGCTTGTGCTGTTAAAGAAGCATTATAATGATGCTCTTGTTGTAGCGACTTCTCGTAGCTTGTGACTTTTACATTTTGGTTGTTTTTTACCGTTTGCGAATCAACAGCTATAGTGGAATCGACCAAATCGTCTGTATATGTTGATAATGTTAGCCCTGATACTATTGTAGAAGACGGAACAGTTACGGTAGCTGTAGCGATAAATCCGCCATCACGTGTCGTTGCTGTTACTTTAGCCGTTCCTGGTGCTTTGGCAGTAACCTTTCCATTCGTACTTACTGTAATAATACTTGCACTTTCAGGTGCTACAGCCCATATTACTTGAGGATTAGTCGCTGTATTTGGATTAACTGTTGCTATTAATTGTTGGCTTTGTCCTACCTGTAAAGATACTGTATTGGGAACAATAGCGACTCCTTTAACAGCAACTGTAGAAGTTCCACCACCTCCGCCTCCACCGCTTCCAAAGGAAGTTACCGCATTTGTTCCGTTAGTAGTAGGAGTAGGGGACTGAGCAGTTGGCGCTGTTGTTCCATTTACAAGCACAGTAGCACTACCTGTTTGTGTAGTATCAATTTTCACATTACCTGTAAGCTGAGTAGCTACATTAGCTACCAATACTTTAATATTTCCGTTAGCTACAATAGATGCCTGTGATGATTGATTCGTTACTTTATTGAAATTACCATCCAAGTTCACAGCCTGAGCTGCAGGAATACGAGATGAAATCTCTACACTATCGAAAGCACGCTCAGCTCCGTCAGTAGTCACCAAAGAGGCTCCACTATTAAGTATGGTTACTGGAATATTTGTATTTCCTTTAGCTTGAATACGAACTTTACCGTTGTATTTATTGATGTTTAAAGATTGCTGTACCGTTGAGTTATTGAAAATAACCGAGTGTTCTCCTCCACCCTGTACATATACAGAACCACTAACAGTCACATTATTCAGTGTAACTTCACCTTCTCCAACACCTTGAGTTAGATAAAGATCGCCTGTAATTTTAGAGTTATTTAATACAACATTCGGTGTGTTAATAACCATATTACCCTGTACATCTTCTTGATACTGTCCCGGCTGTGTTACTAAAGTGTGAATCAAATGATCAAAAATAGTAACAGCTTCAGCACGAGTTAGATTTTTTTGGGGACTGAATGTACCATCTGGTAATCCACCTATAATCGCTTTAGAAGCTAGCGCCTGAACTGACCCTTTTGCCCATGGCGCAATTTGTTGATTGTCTTTGAATGCGCTGGTATTTAAGGCATTGTCGATCTGAAATGCTCCTGCGATAAGTGTAGCGGCTTCTTGTCTGGTGATTTTATTTTGTGGTAATGCTTTACCATCTGTTCCTTTTAATACAGAAGCCGTGCTTAATTTACGTATAGAATCGGTATACCATTGGTTCTCATGAATATCAGAAAATTCAGTGTTTCCTTCCTCTATGTATTTCATAATATTATTGATCATTACTGCGAACTCAGCTCTTGTTACAGGTTCATTGGGTCTAAAGCTACCATCTGAGCCTTTAACAATACCGTATTTATTCCACTTCTCAATCGCACTTTGTCCCCAGTGCCCATGTACATCACTAAATACAGAGCTTGCTGTTTGCGCCTGCGATGCGCTAGCTACATTACCATGAAACGGTGCTACTCCAGATAGAAGTAAAGTAGATATAACACTAAGCGAACCTATTCTTTTCAACAAAAGCCTTCTCATTAATGTAGCCCCTATTCTATTTAATTTTAAAATGATTTGTATTCACTATTTTATATTGAATCTAACTTTCACCACCTTTTGATAAATATAGAAAAAAATTAATAAATAGTTACTTTACCATAATATCACAATCTACTTATTTACTTCCTCTAAATCTTAAGGAATCTTTGCCCAATTTACATTCATCTAATATCGTATAAGTAAGCGTTATCTTTTATAATCAATACATAATACTAGAACTTCAATGCAAAAGGAGAGTTTAACGATGCAGTTCACAGCAAATGCGACGTTAATTATCGAAATAGAAGATGTGGATGCGATGTGTTGTTATCGGGATCGAGATGGGTATACATTCGAAGATTCATTACGATTTGAAATTCTATTGCAGGATTTCATTTTGGCGCCGAGTTGTATATTAGCTATCGACTTTCCAGCAGAGATGTTTCTCGATCCTTACTATGAAGCTGAAAAAATAATGGATGCAGTACAGCATGTAATACAAGAACTCTATACTGCTCCTATTTCGATCTATTAATCACTTTACAGATAATATAACTTGGCTTGCTCTATCCACTCTTCCTTACTAAAATCTTCAAAATCTCCTGCGGATTCACACTTTTCTAAATAAGCCAGTTCGGCTGTAGCTTCTTCTTCATCTATATTTAGTAGATATAACTTGGTCTGCTCCAAGCCAGCTCCGCATAATAATTGCACATCAATCATCACAAATGAGTCCATACTGAGACGTTTGGCTTTCCAGATCAATCTTGTATCTTCTATCTGTCCTAGCGAAAATAACTGCATGCATAACAGTCTCATATATTCATGATCTTCCCGCCCAGTATTGGCACATTCTTCCTGTAGTAATGTGCGAATCGTCTGCAAATGCTCTATCTGTGGTGTTAATCCATATATTTCGATAACCTGTTCTAATTGATTCATGTTTAGTCTCCTTTATCTAAATCAAATAGACTACAGATGCCTAATCTCTGCCATGAAGTGTCTCCCATTCTTGCCAGGACATGATTTCCAGATCGGCTCTAGGCTCATCTTCTAACATCGCTAGTAACTCGACCGAATGACCATCTGGATCTGCAAAATAAATCGAGACCGCAGGCATAAATGGAAATACCGATAACTGCTCAGCACTTTCTCCAAAAAAGTTCGTCGTCTCAATACCCACGCCCTCCAGATAACTACGAGCTTGTGGCATATCTTCTAGCTTAATACGAAAAGCAAAATGCTGTCTTTGCACAAGTGGCGACGGATAATTTTCGCGAATTCCAAGCATCGCTTCTCCCGGCTTACCTACCCAATAGAACTTCGATTTGCGAAAAGGATCATGATGGAGCGGAGTAATATGTAACAATTTCTCGTAAAATGCTGCTGATCTCTGGTAGTCACTCACATTAATATGCGTTTCAAAAATTCCTTGTATCATTTAAAAATCTCCTCTCTATTATAAGCAAATATTACAGATGTGATGTATTAGCAAAATCGATTAATGTAAAGTAATCTTTTTCGAAAGATACGATTGTAATCGAACATTCTTTAACAAGGCTTGTTTGTAGATGAATAAAATTAGGATGCACTTGATCTAGTTCACTTTCACTTATCACATTTATTAGAAAATCAGTAATCAAACCTCCATGTGTCACAATAATAGTAGAACTTTCAGGATATTTGAATGATATATCAGATAAACACAAAGCTAATCGATCTCCTGCCATTCTAGCAGAATCTCCTTGAGATGGCACATAGTCTCTTTCTTGAGTACATTTATCCCACACAGCAACAAACTCATCAAATGTTTGATCAGGTATATCTCCCCAATTGGCACGCTCACGCAATCGAAAATCTTCTACAACCGGTATGTATATAGAATCACTAATAATATGAGCAGTATGTTTAGCTCTTTGAAGAGGGCTTGAATAGATTTGATTGATATTTAATAGTTCAAAATAATGTGCTGTTTTGTTAGCTTCTATGATACCTTGAGCAGTAATGTCTACATCACCGATCAACTTTTCTTTGATCGCATGTCTAACAATATAAAATAGATTAGTCATCTTCACTCCTCCTTATCCTATTATTGCATGTATTCTAAAACATTCTTTGTTCTAGATAACCTGAAGAAGAATTAATAAATGAAAACATATCTCATGCATTTAAGATATTGAAAGAATATATGGTACGATGAAATATGTGTTTACTAATGAGAATATTAGTAAAGAACACTTACATATATCTTATTAATATCATTTTAGCAAAGGAGGACATAGTTATAATACATATTATCTAAGAAACGAAGTAACTATTTTATAGAAAAAAGAAGGTATATTATATGAAATCTAGCAAGTTGATTTTCCTATTATCCATAACATTATTCTGTATATCTGCTTGTAGTTCACACGATAGTACAAATCAAATATCAAATTCAAATCATCAATCGATCACCGATAAAAAAGTATTTAAACCAGAAACTCAAGATCATCAAACATCTGATCAACTTTCATTTGAAACTATACTTGCAGGCAAAAATCCTACATCAAACTTTTCAATCGATGCTGAACACAACTTTTTTCAATTAAAAATAATAAACAAAAGTAAATTAATGATTACTTTTAATATTGTAAATAATGAGAATGGACAAGAAGTTTTTACCGATCAAGTAAAGCCAAATAAAATATGGACTTGGAACAGCAGTACCACTTATCCGAAAGGATTAGATTCAGGAAAGTATACTATTCAATATAGATCGAATGGTAACAACATGAATGGCATTGCTTACGGGCAACTCAGCTCAACACCTAAACAATTAGACTAAATGAGATCTTACTTTGAAATAAATATAGCTACTAAACTCTATCTAATATCATATTATCATCAAAAAGCGGCTTCAAGTTCTATTACGAACTTAAAGCCGCTTTTTAATCATTTATACATCTACTCTAACCCTTCAACTGCTCAATTCAACAACTCCACCGCATCATATACCCATCCTGCACTAAGCCAATTTCCAAGATCACTAGAACCGCTAATCGGAGTGAGCGAGATTGTATTGGTGCCTTCTACTAGAGCAGAAGCGGGGATCGTCCATGAAAATGTAGTGTTGTTGCCACGATAGGTTCCAATCGTAAAGCTACGTGAATTCGGTTGTGTCGAGGCTGCTGGATTACTTAATATGGTGTTGTTCACAGTAACACTAGGACGACCATTATTGTATGCCGCTGTAATTCCGATATTCAGCACATGTGGTAAAGACGCTTGAGCGGCTGTTAGATTAAATGTAATCTTAGTCGGTGAATTTTGCCCTCTAAATTGAATCGCTGGGAACTTATTGGTTGCTCCACCGACGGCATACGTCACAGGGCCCCAACTTGCATTACGACTGTCGGATGGATGACGGACAGCAATAGTCTGTCCATTCAAGAATTCTAGCGGTGTGCCATCCCATGTGCCGATACGCCATAGTGCTGGTTTGCTTGCAGGATCACCTGAAATGGTTCTTGTATTGATCGTTGTTGTGTTACCTGCGGTGACATTGACACTTTCTTTATAGACACCTAACTCGCCTTTGTAGACGGTCATCGTATATGTGCCAGGGATCATATCGCGGCGGACAGCGGCTCCACTCGATGATGCTGTTGTCCAGTATTGAGCATTATCATTGGCAAATCCGATAGTATAGGTCGAACCGCTCACCATACCAGATAGTCCATTCAATACAACTGCTCCACGACTGGATACCCAACCTGTTAATCCCAGTCCAGACATCCAGCTAAAGTCTGGTACACTTGGCGTTGACCCTGTAGTAAAGATCAGCGCATAAGGCCCATGTAGACCAAGTCGCCAATCTTCTGTCTGCTCATGACCGGAGTTCATATAGTTGTAGACTTCGGTATCTCCACCACTTTGAAATTGAATGTCTCGAAAGAAAGGGCCTCCTGAACTTTTCTCCCGATTGCCATATGCCATAAATACACCTACGCCATTGCCTGTCACACCGCGAATACTCAAATCTTTCGCCTGATCGTTGCCAAAATATTTGGATACGGTCTGACCGTTAGATAATCCAAACACATCCTGACTTTCAATCGCTCCTGTATTGTTGCGGATATTCGAATTGGCAGGAACACCTGTTAATACGTTGCCATTTCCTCTAAAAATATAACGCAATTCTCCGACAGAAGGCTCTGCTGTAATATATGTCGCCATATAAATAATATTTTCGCCACTACGTGAGACATAATAATGTGTTAACGTGCTTGTTTTAGTAATAATGGTCACTGTGGCACCGGATGGAGATGTATTCCATGTGACGTCTGCCCCTGACCCCAGACCAGAACTGATATGAGAACCTTTGCCTGCGGAGCTACTTAATTCGATTCCATTCATTTTGCTAGATGTAATATCTCCATTGTTTTTGTTTACGGTATAGACTAGCCCTGCACCTGTATTGACAACAATCGTTGATCCATTGTCTGTTACACCGATAGCCGCGGCATGTCCGGTAGAAGCAGGAAATACATTCGATACACCTACCAATACCACTACAATCCACAGCGTCAACCATCGACGCCATCCCCATTGTCTTGCTTGCGATTCAACTTTGTTCATCATTATCCCTCCATTATTAGAATAGAAGTTGTTTTGATAACGCTTACAAAATACTGAACGACAGGACATTACTTTCAAAAGGCGATGTTTAGTGATTATCATTTATTAGTATAATAAGGAATAAAAAGTAATTTTCTATATATTATATGAAGTTACCATTGTTTTGAATGGATTTTCGGAATTGTTATACGGTAACTCTGTTTTTTCATCTGCTTTGTATAGTAGAGGTAATTATTGCCTAGATATTATAGATAAACGAGGTATAGTAACGATTTTAGGTCATCATTTAAAATAGTCATTTGGATTCTTTAATTAAAACACAAAAAAGCCTTCATGCTTACAACGAAGGCTTTTCTTTGTGTAGATCTTATGGTGCTTGTATATTTGCTCTTCTATGACTGATGATTGTATGTCTGCTTACTGTACATCTGTGATCTGGATAACAGATAAATCACTTCTCATTTAACATCTTTTCCAACTGTTCTAACGCTTGTAGATTACCTGAAGCAGAATAGTCTAACCATGGTTGCTCTGTGATCATATAGATTTGTTTGTTTTTAACAGCTTTGAGACCTAACCAGATTGGATCGGATTGTAGCTTTTCAAATACTTGATCACTGCCTTCGTCTACCGAAGAAACCAGTACAAAGATCGCATCTGCATCCAAATCAGGTAAGATTTCTTTAGAGATATTTTCCCAGTTCTTATCGATGGTCGTGACGTTGGGAGAAGGGGTTAATTTCAAATCTTCAAACAAAATAGGGCCAAGCGGACGATCCATACCATAGATACGGAATCCTTTTGCTGATACACGCATCGCTAACACTTTACCATTGCCAATCTTTTGTTGGAATCGCGTACTGACTTCTTTTGCTTTGGCTTCGTAAGCAGTAATAAATGATTCTGCGTTCTCTGTGCGATCTACGATTTGGGCGATTGTGCGTAAATGATCTTGCCATCTTCCTTCATCCAAATTAATCACATGTGTAGTAGCTATCTGCTCAAATTTATCTAATCCATGCTTATCTGCAAATTCAGCATCTATAAAAATCTCATCCGGTTGTAATCCGATCAATGCTTCCATATCCGGTTCTTTGGTAAATCCTAAATACTGTATCCCTTGATATTGCTCCCCTGTAATCGGTAAATAATCGCTTGTTGTTGTTGCCGCAGGCTTAATACCCAATGCCATCAGATCACCTGTCAGAAAAATAGAAATCGAAGCAATCTTTTTGTTCTCTGTAGCTTCTGTTGTGCTTGTTGTTGCAGTTACTGCTGGTGCTGACCCACAAGCACTCAGTATCCAGATCATACAAATTCCTAGTGTTAACCCTATCCACTTTTTCATACTTAACCCCTTTATGTGTTTATTTCTCTCTGTGGAACGATTGACATATTATAATGTATATAGAATTAATCTGTGTAATCGTCTATATACTCAAACAACCTAATTGATAATTATTATCAATTAGGTTGAATTTTATAGTAGCTTTTATTCGTTGTCAATGGAAATGATTGTTACCATGTCACCCTATACATATGATACTTGTTCTATGTTTTTTCAAAAGAAAATCAGTTTCAGTCCTACGATTAAAATCACTATCCCTATCCCTCGTAACCGGATAGCTCCTTTGGGTTCTTCCAATATTAATAAACCTCCTACAGCTCCGATCACATGTAAGCCAATCGTGGTGATTAAGAATCCAGTAATGTAGACGGCTGGACTGAGCAGTAGAGGAATTTCAAGCCCATGTGCGTAACCATGTGCAAATCCGAAAAGAGCGACTCCACAACTTGCAATCCATACGGACTGTTGGCGATTCCAGACAATCGCTAATCCTAACAAACACACAGAACAAGCAATATACACTTCCAGATGTGACCATAGCCATCCCTCTAATCCAACTACACCACCTAGCAACATCATCAAGACAAAGCAAGATGGCACGATATAGATCGCTTTGCCACCAATCTGCGCGCTCCATACTCCAACAGCAAGCATCGCTACCAGATGATCCACCCCTGTTAATGGATGCAAAAAACCACTGCCCCCAAATCCATGTGCATCGGCAATATTTGTATAGAGTCCTCCTAATATCAGTACAAGCACTATAATTCTAATCATGTGACATCATCTCTTTTTGCTTTAGACGATCTTTTACAATTACGATCAAACTTAGAATCGCAGGGATCATCGGAAACAGCGACGTATACATGCCTGAGAAATACTCATATCCTACTCCTTCTTGCACCATTCGTACGATAGGAAATACAAGCAAATGTGTAGGTTCCCCTAGAATCATACCGACAATCATAAACCACAAAATAAAATTGCCAAATGCTTGTCTTTTCCATAGACTATACGCACCCAATATCCAGAAAAATGGGCCAATCAAAGTAATCAAATAATCGAAATCTCGATCTGTCCATGTCTGTCCGGTAATCGATGCGATGCCTTGATTAAAATGAGTCAATACTTCTTCTCCAACATGAATATAAAAAAGAGCTTGTAACAATAAATATAGCGGTACTACTGTATATGGATCAGCCGGTAGATACGAAGTTGTTTTTCGCCAGCAGACCAATCCACCCATCATAGAACCGATAATCACACCTACTGGCAATAAGCTACCTGTTTGCGTATAAAAAGTCATCCCATAGATCGCAATACAAGTCACAATCAAAATCGTCCATAGATTTTTTTTGCGTCGACTTAGTGGCTGTATCGACTCATAATGTATAGCTTGTTCTTGTGGTCGAATAAGCTTCAGTATCCCTGTACTTCCTAGATAAAATAATAACATTGCTACCCAGACTCCGCCGAAATAATGATGCATATATAACGAATAGTGCCCTAATTCTACAATCAGTTGAATCACTGATTCCACAGCCACATAGGCATATCCCCACCATGCAAAAAATGCACCGACTGTATATCCTTTGCTCAAAAAATAACCACCAAATAACAAAATAACAACAGGTAATCCAACCATCCAGATAAACCAATAGGTATGACTCATTACAAAACCATTAGCAAATCCTGCTGAATAATGTATTGCTATAAAACTTGCATACATTGATGTATAACGAAGCGTATTCAGTGCTATTAGCAATACAATACAGATGATATAGACAGGTAAAAGTGAATCAATACGAGGAGCTGAGCGATAGGAGTAAGTTAGCCATCCTACCAAAGCAAGTCCATTGACCAGCCCATATTCTACACTTATTCCCCACCCTACATGAATCAATAATAAGACTGACAAAGTAATAGATATCGAAATAACGGTCAGCAAACTTTTAATATTGGAAGTGTCCACCTTTTATCACCTATCTCCCCTCAAAATGTGATCTAGATTCGAAGCAAATAAACAACATGTTGTTGCTTAAATTGTAGCAATCTGACGCCTATATTCAACAAACAATACCGTTATAATTGTTGCTTAACCTACACTTTATCGTACAGTGATGATTATCTCTGGAATTACGCACAATACTGATAATAGTGACGATCAACAGCACAAAAAAAGCCACTTCATTGATAGAAGTGACTGCTGTCTGAAAAAGAATTAAGTTGAAGTCTGTTGTAAAGTTTGTAGCGGCCCTTCCACAAAAAGATGCGCCATTTGAGTAGCCATAAATTCGGCTGAATAAGGCATTACACCTGTTAACCATTGTGTAAGTAACCCTACATTAGCTGTTGCAACATACGTAATAGCTATATCTTGCATAATCTGTTGTTGAGGATGAGAAGAAAAGTGTTGCCCGATCACTTCATAAAGATTAGCTTTGATTAACCGGGTAAGTTGAGATTGAAAAGAAGGTAACCCTTTATCTCCAAGCATCACTTTAAAATAAATCTGGTGACGAGAAATAATCGTAAGTACACGCAAAAATAAAGCTTCTAACGAGTGAATATCTAATTGTACTTTTTTCATATCACTTACTTTCACTTCAGCTTGGAGTGAAGTTAGCATATCAGTCATACTTTTTTCTAATAGATCGTATTTATCTCGGTAATGCTGATAAAAAGTAGCCCGATTAATCCCTGCTTCGCGAGTTAGACTTTGTACAGTTACCGCATCGAATCCTACTTGATCTATTAATTTGATCAATGCTTCTCGTAGCCAACTTTGTGTTCGTACCACACGTAGATCATTGACATTCACCATGTATTCTCACCATCCTTGGTGGTATAAGTCTAGCCATGTAAATAGGAAATAACTGAAGATTAGATATATAAAAGATTCATTACCATCTATTTTATACAATTACACAGCAAAAAACCGCTCTATACAAAGATAGAACGGTTTTTAGAACTAATTAAATATACTGAACAGTTTAATCTCCACTTACTGTAACCGTACCTTGATCACTAAGTAGTGCTATATTATTTTGAATAACTTTATCCCCATCTTTTAATCCGCTAGTAATCAACGTCTGAGAACCTACTTCACTGCCTACTTTTACTTCTTTACGAATCGCTTTGTTATTGACAGCTACATAGACATAAGAAGTGTTACCGTCTTTTTGAATCGCTTTGGTAGGTACGATAATTCCTTCTTTGGCATCTTTACCGATAAAGCTTACATCTGCCAGCATCCCCGGTTTGAGTTTGTTATCTGCATTGGAGACAGCTACTTGAACAGGATAACCATTTCCACTGCTATCAATAGAGTTTATGTTTTTCACTTTACCTGTCGTCAAAATGTTGGATGAAGCTACACGCACCTGTACACGATCTCCTGCTTGAATACGATTGATCTGATCTGCCGGTACATAGATCAACATATTCACTGTACTAAGATTTGCAATCACAAGCGAAGGTGCAGAAGGAGCGACCATTTCACCGGTTTCTGCATTTTTGGTAGTAATGATGCCGTTAATCGGTGAAGTGACTACTGCATTTTTGAGATTATCTTGAGCGATGTTGACATTCAATCGAGCTTGCGCTACTTTTTGCTCACTAGCGGAGATACCTGCTGTACTTTGAGCCACATCCAGTTGACGCTGAGCATTGCTGTAACCACTATTGGCATTCTCATAACTGCTGGTTGCATTTTCATATGCACTTTGAGCAGTCGATAATCCTTTTTGCGCAGTACCTAGAGCATTTTGAGCAGCGACCAGTTGTTCTTCTGCATTGGCTTTGGTATTTAGAGCATTCTGATAAGCGGTCTGTGCGGTAACGACAGCAGCCGTTACCTGTTCTAATTCTGCTTGTGTCGCTAGACCGTTATTGAATAATGATTGCGTACGTGATGCTGTTTTTTGCGCAGTAGTTACATTTTCTTGAGTCTGCTTAATCGTATTCGTCGCTGTTGAGATAGCCGTTTGTGCTTGCTTGAGCGCTGTTTGAGCTTGATTGACACTTGCTTGCGCTTGATTCATTCCACCTGTCGCTTGATCGATCGCGCTTTTAGACGAAATAACGCCACCTTTAGAACTGACTACACCTGAATTGGCAGAGACCATTCCGGATTCACGTGAATCTTTAGCAGTGGTCACTCCTGCTGCCGCTGCTTCTACATTCGATTGAGCAATTTTGAGATTGTTACGAAGATCGTCGTCCTCTAATTTGAATAAGACCTGCCCTTTTTTCACTTCTGTTCCAATATCGACAG
Source organism: Paenibacillus sp. KACC 21273 (assembly GCF_028736095.1). Lineage (NCBI taxonomy): Bacteria > Bacillati > Bacillota > Bacilli > Caryophanales > Paenibacillaceae > Paenibacillus > Paenibacillus sp. KACC 21273. Next base: position 90,099 of record NZ_CP117876.1, on the reverse strand, counting down.
AGATAGCCGAGACTTTACCTGATATTTTGGGCATAATATTTACTGTCTCTGAAGGGGTGACTGTGCCTGTATAGATTTCGCCTTGTCCGATCATTCCTTTTTGCGCCTGACTGACTTTGACAGTGACATTCATCGCTTGAACCGGTTCACCACTAGAACAACCCGCTAACATCATACTACTTACTATTAAGGCAGCGGCTGTAACTTCCCACTTTTTGATTTTCATCGCTTCTTTCCTTTCTATAAGAACATTCCTGAACATATTTATCTGTTGTCACCTTAGGCTTTGGCTAAAATAACTTCTTCTTTCGGTGCTTTCGGTTTGCGTTTGCTGATAAACAACAAAATTAACGGAATCGAGCAAAATAGTGGAATCGAAGAGATCACAAATGTATCGGCAATTCCGCGTGAGTACGCGTCCAGAGAAATCATACCGGTTAACGAAGATACCCATGAGCTACCGAGTGTAGATTGCAAGGTCTGCGCACCATCTGTCGTAATCGATTCAGCAATATGTTGACCATGTAAAGCTGTTCGACTTTGCATAATAAAGGTCAAAATCGCAATAGCGATAGAACCAGCAATTGTACGAATCAGATTGGATGCCGCAGAAGCATTAGCTACTTTTTCCGGTGCAACAGCATTCATACCTACAGTAGACAAAGGCATTAGACACATTCCGATCCCAATTCCGCGCAGCACTGTAACCGTTTCGAACCACGTACGAGAAGTCTGAGGAGACAGGCTGTACATATGGAATGTCATCAGACTGGTTAACGTCAAGCCGACTAGCCCTATAGGCACAATCCCTACTTTATCGAGTAATTTACCTGCAAATGGCATCACAATCGCCATCGCTAATGCTTGCGGAAGTAAGATCAAGCCGGTATCAATCGCCGAGTACGACTGTACACTTTGCAAAAATACAGGAGCCAAAAATGTTCCGCCATACATCCCCATCATGACAAAGCTAGAGGTAATAACACTGATCGTAAATTTATAATTTTTAAATAAAGATACATCGATAACAGCATTATCTTTACCGGATTCGACAACGATCAAAAAGATCAATGACCAGACCGAGATAAACAGCAAGCCTACAATTTCAAAAGATGTCCATCCTTTAGAAGAGCCATTCGATAATGCGTACAATAATGTACCTGCACATGTTCCTGCTAATATAAAGCCCAGCATATCGAATTTAATCGGTTCACTTTTGGGTGGTTCTTTGATCAACAGAATCACCATCAGAATAGCGAATAATGCAATCGGCACACAGGCGATAAATAGAAAGCGCCAGTTAAACCATTCGATCAAATATCCACTTAGTGTAGGCCCAATCGCAGGAGCCGCCATTGCTGAAATCCCCCAAATACCGATCGCCATCCCTACTTGCTCACGCGGAATAATTTTATAAATAATCGTCATACTTAGTGGAATAATAACCCCACCACCAAGCCCGGCAATAATACGAGCAATAATTAGCGACATATCATTCCATGCAAAAATACAAAAGGCTGTGCCCAGAGTAAACACTGATAAGGCACCTATCAGGAATTTTTTATAACCGACTTTGCGCTCCATAAATCCGGTGATCGGCACGATAATACCTGAAGCCAGTGTGTACCCTGTAATCACCCATTGAATTCGAGTGGTCGTTGATCCTAGATCTGTTGTTAATTGCGGAATAGCTACGTTGATCAGACTATTATTCAGTACAGCAATAAAAGCACCAAGAACAATAGCGAAGAAAGCAAGCCAGCGTTCTTTGGATGAGGTATCCAAGGAAGGAGCAACAGCGATTTCATTAGAAGCCACAGAGACTCCTCCTTTTACTGTGTATAGATTTTTATTTCAACATTTGTGCCGGGAATTAGTGTCAATCCATCCGGTACATTTAAAGCAATTTCGATCGGAATCCGTTGGGTGACTTTGTTAAAGTTACCACTTGTATTGGTAGCAGGAATCGCAGAAAATACCGAATTTGAAGCTTGTCCGATTTTGCGAACTTTTCCTTGAATACTTTCGCCTTCGATAGTATCCAGAGTGATATCTACCCGCGCACCTAGCTTAATACGGTTAATATCTGTTTCCTCGATATTGGCAGAGACGTATAGATTTTTCATATCAGCCATAATGGCTATCGCTGCACTGGGTGATCCCATTTCACGTTCTTTGGATTGTACTTTAAGTACAGTGCCGTCAATCGGTGAACGTACTACAGATTTGCTAATATCACTAGCTTCTAGACCGGAGACATCTTGTTCAGCGATCGGTTCATTCTTTTTAAGAATATCGCCTTCTTCTACATCAATATGATCTAAGCGTGCGGTTAGCTGAGGCATGACTTTGTACTGATCTGCACTGATACGTGCATCTTCTGTTTTGACAAAATGACTTCCTTGATACCAATAGTAATAACCGAGCGCTCCACCGCTTACTACCAGTAGAACCAATAAAATGATTAAAACAATCTTTTTCTTCACACATTCCACCTCAGCAGTCTAAAAGTTTTGAATAATTGATAGCTCTCATATTGATCTTTAGCGCCAAAAGATACCGTAGATCAAGACTGTTTTTGCTCTAATAAAGATAGTAATTTTTTAAAAGATTTCAGTTCGACTTTTTGCTTTTCAGATTTGTAATCTTTCATAAAAAGGGCCATTTCTTGTTGCTCTGGTGAAATATATTCCGGCAACGGATGATCGGCATTCGCTTCTAAGTACGCCAGCTCTTTTTCGATGTTCTCAATCACTTCGAGTGTGGAATAGATCAACTTATTCGTATCGACCAAATGTACAAATAACAAAGAAGCAAATAAAGACCGCACATCATCAGCGTTTTTAAAACTTTTATAAATCATATCTTTGAGTGCTTGTTTGCCTTTTTCGGTAATCGCGTAATTGGTTTTTTCAGGACGGTTGTCGTTTTGCACTGTATTTACTTTTTGAACATATCCTTTTTTCTGTAAGGCTTCGAAATTGTAATACAGATTACCGTCTGTTACGCGAACTAGATTTTCACCAGCATTATTAATACTTTTTTTGATATCGTACGGGTGATAATCCTGTTCATGAAGTCGTCCTAAAATAAAAATTTGTAAAGACAATAGAGTTCATCCTTTCATTGCACGTTCATTTTTTATAAAAGACATATTGATGTCGCTTATTTTTATACAGTAGATGTCTTTCCCCCGAAAATATACTTTGTATAGATTACTCTGTACAGAGTAATGAACAGATTTATTCTATGTAATTTTTTGAAGACTGTCAATACTTTTAGCCATTTAATTAGGTATGTAATGTATTTGAGTATGAATAGGGCAATATATGAACAAAAAAGAGTAGAATCTTTTACGTAGATGTAAAAGGTTCTACTCTTTGCGCTAGCTGTGTATCTATATAATATTAAGCAGATTTGATCGTTGGAGATACTGGATTGGAATCGACTTTGTCTTCGGTTTGCTTAGTAGCGCTATACATCGGCTTTTTCAAAAAGCCAATAATACAAGCAGTCACTACAGACCCGACAGCAATACATAGAATATACAGCAGTGGATTACTTGCCGCAATCGGTATTACGAAGATTCCTCCATGTGGAGCTTGAAGCGAAATGCCCAGTGCCATACACATTCCGCCACCGATTGCTGCCCCGATAATATTCGCTGGAATAATCCGTAAAGGATCATTAGCGGCAAAAGGAATAGCGGCTTCGGTAATAAAAGATGCGCCCATCACATAAGCGGCTTTGCCTGCATTACGTTCTTCGATTGAGAATTTATTTTTAAATAATGTGGTCGCTAGTGCGATCCCGAGCGGTGGAACCATTCCACCTACCATCAGAGCTGCTGACGGTTCAAAAATCTGATTGGCAAACATCGCCAATCCAAAAGCAGACGCTGTTTTGTTAATCGGGCCACCCATATCGGATGCCATCATACCCGCAAGTAAAGCACCTAACAATATCGCATTGGTACCTGTTAAGCTATTCAGCCAGCCTTGCAACGATACGTTAATCCATGCCATTGGTGTATTGACGACAAAGTACATAATCAGAGCGGTCACAAACGAGCCGACTAATGGCAAAATCAGTACTGGTGATAAACTTTGCAAAGAGTCTGGAATGCCTCTCACCAATCGTTTGATTGCTAAAATACTATAACCTGCGATAAATCCAGCTAACATCCCGCCGAGAAATCCTGATCCGCCAAGTGTAGCCAGCATTCCGCCAATCATACCAGGGGCTAGACCCGGACGGTCTGCAATACTATATGCAATGTAACCTGCAAGTACAGGAACCATTAATGCAAAGGCTGCACTACCACCTGCTGTACTGAGAAAAGCAGCAAATGCATTATAATCAGGGCTATTAGGATCAGCCGCATGAATGCCGAACATAAATGAGAGCGCAATCAATATGCCGCCAGCGACAACGAATGGAATCATAAAGGAGACACCATTCATAATATGGCTATAGATTTTAGGCTGTTTGAGACGTGTTTTTTCTTTGGCTTCTTTGAGATTGGATTGACCTTGATTCTGAGCGACCCCTTTACCTGCGATCGCTTCTTCGATCAGATCTTTGGCATGATGAATACCGTTTTTGACTGAAGTCTGGACTACTTTACGGTCGCCAAATACACTCATATCGACTTTGACATCAGCAGCGACTACAATTCCATCGGCTTGCTCAATATCGTCTGCGGTTAATTCATTTTCAACACCTGTGGAGCCATTGGTCTGGACTTTAATCTGTACGCCTAATTCTTGAGCTGCATTTTTTAATGATTCTGCCGCCATAAAAGTATGTGCAATCCCGGTAGGGCAACCGGTAACGCCGACTATTTTTTTGCCTGCATGCTTCTTATGGCTATGAAGTGCTTGTGCATCTTGTTCTTCTGCTTGTTCAAATAATCGTACAATCTCTTCCCGATCACGAGCCAAAATCAATTTTGCTCTGAATAATTCATCCATCAAAAAGGTCGAAATTTTGGATAAAGTCTGCAAATGTTCAGACGAAGAATGTTGATCGACCGCAATCATAAAAAACAGATTGCATGATTCTGTACTGTAATTAATACCGCTGAGCGATCGCCCCATAATAATCGCCGGGGCTTTTACACCTGCGGACTTGGCATGAGGAATAGCTATGCCAAATCCTACTTCTGTTGGCACCTGTTCTTCACGCGCCCAGATATCTTTTTTAAATTGCTCCATATCGCTTAAATAACCATTATCATTTAACTTTTGCGCCAATTCATCGATCAATTCTGCTTTGGTGGTAGCTGTGACATCCAATATGATATTTTCCGGTTGTAACACACTAGAAATCTTCATGATCGATCACTCCTTTTATAGCTCTCCCAATTTGTAAAGTGGCGCTTTGCCTGTTGAGCCGAATAGATCCATTTTTTTCTTCACCAATTCTGTTGCTGCTTGCGTCGCTTCAGGCATTAAGAAATCAGGCTCATACGCATTTGGATTCGCATCCAGTGTTTTTCTTAATTGATTGTAAAAGGCTCGCTTCATATCTGTAGATAAGTTAATTTTGGCAATACCATGCTTCACGGCTTCTCGAATCTCTTCATCTGGATTATCTGATCCACCATGTAACACCAACGGAATTTTCACTTTTTCATGGATTTGTTTGAGTCGATCGATTTTGATCGAATGGTCTTTGGTTTGCGGATAAATACCATGAGACGTTCCTATTGCAACCGCCAGTGTATCGATACCTGTCTGTTCTACAAAAACCGCGGCTTCATCTGGGTTGGTATACAGAATCTCGTCAGCTCCACCTTCGGAGCTACCTTCATTACTACCGATCGTTCCCAGCTCACCTTCAACCGATACATCGACTAGATGTGCTAATTCTACCGCTTCACGAGTAGCTGCAATGTTTTCTTCAAATGGTAAATGCGAAGCATCCATCATGACAGAGGTATAACCGTTACGAATCGAGCGGGTGATATCTTTGATACTTGCGCCATGATCCAGATGAATAACAAACGGCACTTTCGATTTGGATGCGGCTTCACGTACATAAGCGACAAAACTATCTGTCACCAGATCAATTTCATTAGGATGAATCTGCATAATAGCAGGAGAATTTTGTGCTTCTGCGGCATTGATCACGACTTTGACAAACTCACTATTCGCTACATTAAAAGACCCGACTGCAAATTTATTCTCATACGCCACTTTAAGTAAATCTCTCATATTGATTAACATATCATTTCCTCCTAAGGGTTATTTGGAAGACCAGACTTCCAAAAATTCATCGTAATTTGTAATATTGAGTAGTTTCTCTGTCATATTGGTCTGCTTGAACACATCGTAAATTTCTTCAAAAAATTTGGTGTTGTTCACCTTTTGATTTTTGGGTGGGATAAAAAGAAAAATGATCTGTGCCATCTTATCGCCCCATAATATTTTTTGCTTATTGATCGCCACGAGTACACGTAATTTTTTGTTATCTCCACAATCAAAAGGATGGGGCATGGCTACCAAATTTCCAATATTGGTACTCGACATTTTTTCCCGTTCCAGAATGCTGGTATACAAATGTTGAATGTCTCCTAATTCTGTAAGGGTTTTCAATAAATCGATAGGTTGATCTTCATCTAAGAAAAAGAGATCGTTCGGTGATAAATAATATTTCAGCAATCCTCGATTTAACTGGATCGAAATATTTTTCATATCTTCACTGGTAATCATTTCACTAACGACAATAATATTTTGAGCATCCAGATGGTGTTGCTCGGCAATCTCGCTTGTCGTAATAATCGTTTCAATCCCTTCAGGTAGAAGATGAATTTCATGATTGGCGAGCAGACTATCAATTTTGATATTCGGAAAATATAGATTGATTTTGCGTTCTAACAGCTTCCCGACTAACGGATTTTTACCATAAATAATAGCGATTCGTTTGCGGGTTTCTTGAGAGTTCTCGATAATACCCATGATATGAAGAGTCAAATAACCGATCTCATTTTCAGGGATTTTGATATTTAAGCAAAATTGCAATTCTTTCGCTAACACAACCGCAATATTATAAGCATTGGTATATTCTGATTTTATTTGAGCAATAAAAGGATTTTCGACAGGAAAGTAATATTTTAACGGATATAAAGACTTGGTAATATGAGCCAGTAGTCGATCAAATAGTTCTTCATTTTTATAACTCACAAATCCATACTGCTCTCCAACATGCTGGATGACTGCTCTGATTTTGGCTTCAATCTCATTGGATTGTTCATGCTCGATACCTTCATTTTTTTTCGGTAAAATCTGTAGCGCAATCAGCAGATAGCCTAAATACTGATATTCGTATTCATCAAACGGAGTCTTTAACTCCTGAGTCAGACGGTTCAAAATAGAGCGCGCGATACGCAATTCTTCAAAACTTGTATGATCGAGTCGCATATCTTGTTCTGCGATAGGTTGTCCCAATTCAACCCGCTTGAGGCTGATCAGTACATTGACACAGATCGAAAATAATTCCTGCGAACTCAGTAGCAATTGATATCGTGCCACTTCTTCCTCAATACAATTGTAGATAAAAGTAATCGCTGATTCGTTAAACCAATCGCCAAAATAATACTGTAATGCTTCATCTAACGACATGCGTTTGAGACAATCAGCAGTGACCAGCTTTTTGAGCAAAATCCGTTTTTCGACTTCGCTTCCTTTGAGTCGTATACCTTGAAAAATAATCGCTTCGATCTCAATATTTTGCTTTTCCGCTTGAATCGTCTGTAGTAATTTTTGTACATCTTTACGAATCGTTTGTGTAGAAAAGTAAAGATTTTTGGCTAAATCTTCATAGGTGATAAAGTCTGTCTGAGACAGCAACGCTTTAATAATATGAAAAGCTCGCTCTTCGTAATCATCTTCATTCTGATGGAGATTCGATAAATCTCCGACAAGCTTATATCCTTTGCGAGTGTTACCCGTGATGATCGCTTTATCTAAATAATTCTCGTTGATTTCTTTGATGTCATTGCGTATCGTTCTCGTCGTTACATCAAATAGATTAGCTAATTCGCTCCCACTCACAAAGTCATGCTCCGATTGTTTTAAATGCTCCAATAGCTTAATGTAACGTTTCCGCATTTGTTTTCCTCCTCGCATTTATACTAATGCAAGCGCTTTATTTACACCAAGCCTATAGTGTTTCCTAATAGTTAGGAAGTGATTCGTTGTTTGTTCTATGATACCTACTTTTTAAATATCTAAGGGACTTCACTATTTAAGAATCTTTTTTTGAAAAAGGAACAGCAAAAAAGCCAACCTTGATCAAGGCTGGCTTGAAATAGATATAATAGTAATATTGTTGAATGATTAAATTTGTAAAAAAATACATATAAAGTTATAGTTGCTGTTACGCCCATCGTTTCTATTACATACTATCATTTGCATTTGGAGGTTCATTATTTATGAAAAAGCTATTCTCTTTAGCACTACTTGTATGTTTACTAACCGCTTGTATGCAATCTGCGCCAAAAGAAGATCATCCAGAACTATCTGAAAAGGCTTCAATCGAAGATATTACACTCCATCAAAATCAAATCCCAAATAATCTTATGATCAAGGGACAGGATACTTTGAAAGATTTAATTATTCTTATGACCAAAGAAAAATACGATATTTCTATTCAAGATTCTTTACAAGTTGTAGAACAAGTCAATCATGGTAAAACGACCTTTGCTACTTACAAATTCACTCATCACTCGGTTGATTACTCTGGCATATACATCACATGGAGAGAAAATAATAAATGGTATCACATTAATTCCTTTGAAAATACTAGATTAAAAACCAATCCAGGTGAGATCGCTTCTACAGTTGGAAAAACTTCTGTACCTATCCATTCTGATCAAATGCAAAAGTATTATGTTACATATGGTTATGTAAATAATAAAAATATTACTAGAGTTACTTTAGAATATACAGATCACAGCTTAAAAATAATACCTATCGAAAAAGGAAAAGATTTATATATGGACTTTTATACAGCTGGATATAAGGATCTTAAAAAAGTAACTATGCTTGATAAAGATGGGAACGTTTTGATGGAAAGAGAATGGAAAAAAAATTATATAAACTGATCAAAACCTTATGAATACGAGCAAGATAACAAAAAACGTTCCAGCATATAGCCAGAACGTTTTTTTAGTTTATCGTCGTATACTTTTTATGGAGTTTTTGCTGTTGCTGTCATAATATCTGCAAATGCCCAGTGAGATGCTGGAACATCTGACCAGTTCGACAATGTTGTACCCGTTGCAGGCGCTATCTTCAATACGCGATTGAACAAAGTGACTGCTTCTGCACGACTTAATGTCTGGTTCGGCTTGAATGTTCCATCTGGCATCCCTTGCATGTAGCCTGCTTGCTGAACTTGAGCAATCGCTACGGCTGCCCAGTGCCTTTGGGTATCTGCAAAAGTCGCTCCTGTTCCACTAAGCTTCATCCAACGTGCGATAACGGTTGCGATTTCAGCTCTAGTTATCGGGCGCTCTGGTGCAAATGTAGTCTTATTATATCCTTGCATCCAACCTGCACCAGTTACCTTCTGGATCGCTTCGGTACTCCATTTGCCAGCGACCACATCTGTATATGCTGGTGTCTGAGTAAGTACAGCCGAAGACGATGCTAATTGCTCCTCTCCCAGACGAGACAAGATAGAAGCTAACTCTGCACGCGTCACTTTTCCACCAGGCTGAAATGTTCCATTAGGATATCCTTGCATATACGACTTTGTCACTGGAATGCTTTGTGTTCCTTCAGTAGTCGGTACAGAAGAATCCAGATGCACAATTGTAAATGTACTGAATTTGCTGACGTTAAATTGTAGCCCTGTCGGTATATTTCCTTCGGACACTACTGTAGGCTGTACCAGTTCTTTGGTTCCATCGCTATGCTCGATATAGATCATCAGACGATTCAGAAATGCTTGAATATCTGTTGCCGATACTGGCAAAGCTTGTGGTAGTAAAGGAAGTACTAGATTGACCGATGATCCTTGTAGATTGGTATCGATTTCTACAGGTGTTCCGATCACTTGTACTGTTCCATTGCCGATCTTAGCTTGCACCAGACTGTCTTTTTGCACACGATCTTGTACTGCTTGAATCGCTGTATTTTGTGGCAACGGACGCACTGTAAATTGACGATCTTCCTTTACTGTAGACAAAGTAGCTACAGGTAAGCTTAACCGTGCATGATTCGTATACACTTCCAGATTCATCTGGTTCTCTGCTAAAAGAGTAGCCGTAGCTTGAGGTAGACCAAATTGTAATTGACTCACTTCATTATTAGCGTCAGGCATAACCAGACGTACCGTCGATTTACCTGTTGCTTTGACTTTTTGCACCGCTTCTTGTGCTTGAGATACTTCGTAATTGACTGTGTCTTTTTTGCTACCATCTGCAAGTGTGGTGCGCTTAATTGTAATATTAGCTAACGATGTACTATTCCCGCCGTCTACATAAGCAATAATATTTTCAGTCGCTACTGAAGAACCACCGCCACCTTTGCTGGAAGAGTTACCTGTGGTTGGGGTAGGATCTGGACTTGGAGAAGGTGTTGGTTCTGGATTCGGCACAGGATTGGGTGTTGGCGTTGAACCATTATCCGGTATAGTGTCTTCTAAATCACGTACAAAGGTCAGATAGAAATCATCTAGTGATCCCCATGCTCCACCGCCTGCTTGAATCGTCGCGCCTACCGTTAACATCCCATCGGTCACTTTAATCTCTTTCAGTTCTGGCTGATTCCATTGTACCCAGCCTTTAACACCTGTCTCTGCTTGTACTTCTTGTCCAGTCGTTGATGCGAATAATGCCATGTTTGCATTTGAAGCATCGCCACCTTGAATCGCCATTGAAAGATCATAATAACCTGGCTTCAATCCTTGTACAGTCTGCTTCACTTGAAAATTCACACCATCTGCTGAATAGAAATGAAGCGAGTATTGACCGGATTTAGCATCTGAAGCTTTGTTCTGGAAATCAGTATGCGGTGTGCTTCCATCACCATACGTAATCTTCCACATACTGCGATCGCTTTGTTCGAATCCACCATTTAGCAGTAGATTAGGACGGCGAATATCCAGTACCGCTTTTGCAATATGTCCACCTGTCGTCGTACCTTTTATCGTATACTGACCTGCACCTTTACTGACTGCTTCTTGTAACGCTTGCTGATCCCAGCTTACCGATAACGTACCTGTACTACCATCGTTATAAGTCGCTGTGACTACCGTAGGTAATATGATCGGATCACCTGCATTGACAGTGATATTCACAGTCTGTACCTGATCGACTTGGAGTGCTGCGACAGCTCCTGTATTTACATATTTGAATACATTGAGCGAAGGTAATGGATGACCTGCAAAATCAAACAACGCCTGATTATCGACAGCACTACCGCCATACCATTTACCTGCATCATCAGGATCGTATTCTGCGGCATAACTAGACGCCCACCCTGATCCATATTGTTCCCAAAGTTTTTTATTTTGCTCTAGATTTTCTTTCGGTCCTACCGGTAACCATGCAGGCTCCCAGTAAAATACACCGATTCCTGCGTCTCCAACTTGTGATACCGCTTGGATTACGTTACGCACCGATGTTGCTTGCCCTTGAACACTGATCGGGTAATCGAGCGTCTGTCCAGAACTGCGAGGTGCTGTATTTTCATGTCCATCGCCATCTTCAGCAGTATACGCATAAGACGTTTCAGCCACCATTACTTTTTTGCCATACGTATCAGCGACTTGCTTCAATACAGAAGTTAGATTGCTAAGTGTGCCATGCCAGAACGGATAATATGAACTAGCAAATACATCATAGTCTACCCCTTGTTCAGACAGTTCTTTGGCATACGACAGATAACGACCCGGTGTCTCTGGATTGGTAAAATGCAAAGCAATCAGAATATGAGGATCAACTGCACGTATCGCCTGACTGCCTTGATTGAACAATTTGCTAATATTGACCCAGTTATTTTCGCCGATAAATGATTGGTTGGTCTCATTACCGACCTGTACCATGCCTACATCAACCCCTGCGTCAATAATCTGTTGCAGGCTAGTTTTGGTATACGTATAGACAGCTTGCTCTTTATCAGCAAGCGATAGATTTTCCCAATCTTTTGGGATATGTTGCTTGCCCGGATCAGCCCAGAAATCAGAATAATGGAAATCGACTAACAATTTCATGCCATTGGCTGTTGCTCGTTTTCCCATTTGGATCGCTTTGGTAAGATCATTATCTCCACCGCCATATCCTTTGCCCTCCGCCGTATACGGATCATTCCAGATGCGCACACGAATATAATTCACACCGGATTGTTTTAACGTGGTAAATATATCTTGCTCTATTCCTTGCTCATTATAAAAACGCACTCCACTTTGTTCTAGTGAAATAATACTCGACACATCGACACCTTTGATAAAATCAGACTTCAATCCCTGTACTTTTTGCACAAAAATATCTGCTGTTACAGGGGTAGAAGTATCGGTACTTGTCTGCTTCAACTTCACTGCATCAAGGTATCCCCATGCTCCTGCTCCACCTGTGATTCTAGCTCCTATCTTGAGATTGGATGTCGGCTCGGTTAGTACAAATTTCAATGTTACTGTACCCCACTGATTGTAGCCTGTCGTGGCGACTTCTTTACTTTGCTCATTGCCTGCGAACAATTGAACATGACCGGCTTCTGCTCCCGTACCGCCCATCGACTGTACAGACAATTCGTAACTTCCAGCCGACAAAGTAGGTACGTTTTGACTGACAGTGACTTGTTGATCGGTTGTCGATTGATCGCTTACCCAATATTTGAACGCATACGTATCTTCTGCTGGTGTAATAAAAGAATCATTTGCATACGCATATTGCTGAATATCGACGAATTGCCAATCTGAAGCATCCACTTGCCAGGAATGATCACTCCAAAAGTCGCTTTCAAATCCTCCATTTTGGATCAATGCGTTGTTAGTAGTGTCTGCTGCTAGAGCAGGTGTAATGTGAATCGGTAATAGTCCGATTATCATAACGATCATTAACAACAATGAAGCTATCTTTTTCTCTCTTTTCAATTGCTTATCCCCTTCCGTTATTCCTATGTGTATATCTTCACATAAGCACTCATTTGCATTGTAAAGCGCTTACATATAGCTGTGATCACTATAGCATCCTCTTTTCACTAGCGACATGGGACGATTGCAACATTTTGTGTTTTTAGACAAGCATTTTAGTAATCCATATCATTCCTACGATTTTGATTGGTTATTTATGTCATTTTGATCAAAAAAAGAACCTTTTATCTGTAATAGATCAAAGGTTCTGCTGTATTTGATATCCTTTTTATCCTACCTATTTGCATAGTAAGCCTAGCTGTGAAGCTATACTTTTTTGAATACTTTGGTATCCATATCTAGCTCGGTTGCTGGATAATCGCTTAGACCTAACGTCTCGGAAGTTGACGCATGAATAGTCTGGAACAGGTCTGGATGTTCCGCCAATCTTTTACCATAAGAAGGAATCATATCTCTAAGCTTCGGTTCCCACTCTGGCATCCGTTGTGGGAAGCACTTCTGGAACAGATCGAGCATCACATGTACTGCGGTCGAAGCACCCGGAGAAGCTCCTAACAAAGCAGCGATCGATCCGTCCGCCGCACTAACGACTTCTGTCCCGAATTGAAGTGTGCCTTTGCCATCCTCGGTGTCTTTGATAACCTGTACACGTTGACCTGCAACAACGATTTCCCAATCTTCGCTTTTCGCGTTAGGAACGAACTCACGTACTTCTTCCATCCGTTTATCGTTTGACAGCATCACTTGTTGAATCAAATATTTGGTTAGTGCCATCTCTTTCGCACCTGCGGCTAACATCGTGAACAAGTTGTTCGGTTTGACCGAATTGATCAGATCCATATTTGAACCCGTTTTCAAAAATTTTGGTGAAAAGCCTGCAAACGGCCCGAACAATAACGCTTTTTTGTTGCCAATATATCGGGTATCCAAATGCGGTACAGACATTGGCGGAGCTCCCAATTTTGCTTTACCATACACTTTCGCATGATGTTGCTCGATCACTTCAGGATTTTTACACGACATAAAGACGCCACTCACCGGAAAGCCACCGATATGCTTGGACTCGGGAATACCTGTTTTTTGTAGCAACGGTAGACTACCGCCACCACCGCCAATAAAGACAAATTTGGCAATATGATGTTCGGTTGTGCCTGTGCTGATATTGTGGACTTTGACTTCCCATCCACCTTCAGAAGCACGTTTGATATCTTTAATAATATGGTTATAGTGTATTTCTACATTTTTAGTTTTGAGATCTTCGAATAATATACGGGTTAATGCTCCAAAGTTCACATCAGTTCCGTAATCGATTTTGGTCGCTGCTATCGGTTCAGTCGATGTACGACCTTCCATCATCAAAGGAATCCATTGTTTTAACTTGTTTGGATCTTCTGAATATTGCATTCCTTGAAATAACGGATTTGCCGAAAGCGCTTTAAATCTTTTATTGAGAAAAGTAACATTACTTTGTCCTAATACAAAACTCATATGTGGAATGGGCTTGATAAAGTCTTGTGGTTGACGGATAATATTGCGCTTCACTAGATGAGACCAGAACTGCTTGGACAATTGAAATTGCTCGTTGATATTCACCGCTTTGCTAATATCGATCGATCCATCTGGCTTCTCAGACGTATAGTTCAGTTCACACAGTGCAGCGTGACCGGTTCCTGCATTATTCCATTCGTTAGAGCTTTCTTCTCCTGCACTGGCTAGCTTCTCAAACACTTTAATTTCCCACTCCGGTGCTAACTCTTTAAGCAATGACCCCAAAGTCGCACTCATGACTCCGGCACCAATTAAGATAATGTCTGTTTTTTTCGGTATGCTGTTCATAAAAACCTTCCTTTATCTCTTTATATTTGCAAAAAAGAGCAGGCGCTTCTATCCAGGTCATTCCAGAAGCAAAGCTCCACTCAGGAATATACGTTATCTGTATTCATTATAACCAAATTATCTTCTATTTAAAATATTATCGGCATGTATCTCTTCATTATAAACTATTTTGATCTGGTAAAAAATGAGAAGATTGACTGAAAAAGCCGTACAACTTAAAGTCTATCGGGTTACTTTGCTTTTGTCTAGCAATACCCTTCTTTTATTATGTTATATTATACATAATATGTAGGTCAAAAGGATACCCTAACTCGTCTAAGTTAGTCATGTATCCTTTATAATACAACGCTACCTTCTCTCTATCCTTAGACAGTTTGAGCAGGATATTTTAATAGAAATTGATCTCCAGTATCTTCTATTTCATATAGATAACAACGGGATGCTGGCATGTCAAAAGGTCGATGTAAGATTAACATCCATTGCTGATCAAACGTCTGGAACAGCATGCCATGACCGCTATCTTCTTTCACTAATGGCTCCAATTGTTCCCACGGACCTGCAAGTGTACCACTGATCGAACGAGCTATCGTCTGTACATAACTATTCCTTTCATAGCTTGACCATAGCATCATCAAATGCCCGCCAGATGTACGATATAACTGACAACCATCGGTTACATAGACTGCATCTTCTGGATGATCTGATATGTTTTGTTCACGATCCTGCTGAATCCATGATGCAGAAGATGCTTGTAACAAAGTGATCGGCTCCCCTACAGCAGTAGACAAATCTTCGGTAAGACGCACTGCTTCAATCGTACCATCAATTGTCTGAATCCATTCATGGCAATAGACCATCCAGGGTTGATTCTGTTCATCAATATATAGCGTACCATCTAATGTCATCTGGGTTGGAGAGACAACCGGAGACTCGGAATGGATCATTTCAAAAGGGCCTGTCGGTGAATCGCTCACAGCAATTACAGTGCCTCTCCAATGCTTGGCATAGCCTTGAACAGGTTCACCTTCTAACGGCCGATCCTGATGATGCAATGTCACAAATAAATAATAACGCCCTTGATAAGCGTGTACTTCGGGAGCCCATGCTCCATGTTGTGGATGCGCCCAACTATCTTCAGGTACTGTAAAGACCACATAAGGCCCTTCCCAATGCTCCAAGTCTTGGCTACTATACGTTAATACTCCATAAGCTTCTACCCCATGTAGCGAAGGCACTGCGCCCGTATACAAATAATAGGTACCTGTAGATTCATCTGCCAGCACAAATGGATCATGAGCAGGAATATCGGTAAGCAGGTGACCTTGCTTCGGTTGACTTACATCACAAGCACTATTATAGACAGTCATAGCGATCAGCTCCTTTTATTGAACACGCTTTCAAATCAATAGAGAAGGTAACTTGTATCCATAATGAATTATCTTTATTCAAAATAGTTGGATAGTACGTACTATTCTTTTAAAGTCTATTCAAATCATCTTCAATCTGCAAGCAAAATGATCTAAATTAGATAGGTTTACTACTTATTTAGTATTATACCGTAATTAAACACTTTTCGGTATACACGATTTGTTAGATCACTTTTTGATATCGAGCAGATGGATTCTATAATTCTTCTATCTCTACATCAATGTTTCACGTGAAATAACAGTATATTGATCTTAGTTCATCTATGCACTTGGCATAATGTATACAGCTTACAAGAGTGTAAGGCAAATGTAATCTAAATCAATGCGTAACACTTTGTTCATTCTTCTATATTAATCTTATCTATTGGATCAACATGTATTGGTAGGAGGAATGAATATGAGACTTTTCGAAATACTATTGTTGTTTTTGAATATTTGTTTATTATCCAGTTTGTTTGTAACTAATCCTCGTCTACGTAAATTAGCTTTACTTCTCACCAGTGGAATCAGCTTTATTTTGGTCATCATCCATCTGCTTGTGGAAGGATACCGGATACAATTACTCTTTTTATATGGATTGACGATACTAATGCTTATACGGTCTGTTATTGATGCTCGCAGAACGCCAAAAGCTACACCATATACATCGAAAATAGGCAAAGTGCTAGGGCGGCTTATTAGTATGATTGGACTGATTGCGACAGCGTGCTTGCTGTACATCTTTCCTGTATTCGATCTTCCTGCTCCTACCGGTTCATTGCCTGTCAGCACTACCACTTTTCATTTCACTAATGATCAACAGCAAGACATATTTGGTACCTCTAGTAAAGGCAACAGAGAATTGATGGTTCAGGTATGGTACCCCTCAGAAGCTAACACAGGTAAATACGTTCCTTTTATACCGGACGCTTCTATTCTTCCATATATGGCGAAGAATTATAGTCTTCCCGAGTTTACTTTCCAACACTTACAATACGTATCCAGTCATTCTTATTCAGAAGGTGCTCTCTCTTCCGCACAGACCTCATATCCACTTATTATTGCCAATCCGGGTAACGCTTCTTCCCGATTTCTTCATACTTCACAAGCTGAGAATCTCGCAAGTCATGGCTATATTGTCGCTGTTATCGACCATACGTATAATACGTTTGCTACAAAATTCCCCGATGGGCGAATCACCACCAGTACAACAGACCACTTATTCTCCCCTGACCATGATTATCCAACAGAAAGAGCGAATCGTGACAAGTTAGGAAAAGTATTAACCGATGATGTCACCTTTGTATTGGATCAATTTCAACTTCTTCAATCCGGCTCTATTCCAAGTCTATTCAAAGGCAAAATAGATCTTGCTCATATCGGAGTATTCGGTCATTCGATCGGCGGAGCGACGGCTTATGATGCTTCTTATGATCCACGAATTACAGCAGGCATAGACCTTGATGGTGGTCTTTATCGCCTCCAACATAGGTCAGCATTACGCAAACCATTTTTGTTTATAAACTCGCAAAGCAATTTTGAGCAATTCAAAATGGTGATCGATCATCACATCTATACCGATGAAGAGATTCAACGTACAGGCAATAGCAAAGAATGGTTTGTGCAAGAACGAAAAAACAAAAAGCTAGAACGGCAACGAATCCATGAAACGTTGGCTTTTGGAGGACAAGTGTTATATATCCAAAATACAGAGCATTTAAATTTTACAGATGTGCAGTTCATTTCACCACTATTCCAAATGATAGGCATTACAGGCAAAATAGCTCCTGAACGAGCTTCTTCTATTATAGATGCGTATATGCTTGATTTCTTTGATATGCATTTAAAAAACAAAGGTGGAACGTTAATCAAAGGATCAGATCCTACATTTCCAGAGGTAAAATTTGTTACTTCACTATTTTAAATGCTAGGTTAAATATCTTTTTAATCTAAAAAGCACATGTAAAGCCAGCAATACCCTCCGGCTTTACATGTGCAATCATCTATCACATCTATACTTGATTCAATTGGTTATTTAATAATGACATAATCCAAGTTTACTAATTTTGCATAGGTTACGATTTGGTCTGTTGTAAGGTTCAACGATACCACCGTATGGTGACCGCCACCATTTTCGATCCAAGCGCGTACGCCGTCTTGGAAGTTAGGTTTTACTTGCCATAGTACACGTGCTACCGGTAAGTTCGGTGCAGGAACTGTTGGTTCGAATGCAGACACTTCGTTGATTAGCAATTTGTAATGAGTACCAAAGTCAGCCATCGATACCACTACACCTTCGCCTGCTTTACCGTCAAATACAAGACGTGCAGGATCTTCGCGATCGCCAATTCCTAATGGAGATACAACCACTTTTGGTTTGCTACTTGCTAGAGTCGGATCGACTTCCAACATATGAGATTGCAAGATCGCTTCTTGACCTGCTGCCATTTCATACGTGTAATCTTCCATAAAGCCTGTATTTTCGTTATGGCTCATCACTTTCATTAGACGATCCAATGCTGCTGTTTTCCAATCGCCTTCACCTGCAAAACCATAACCTTGCGCCATTAGACGTTGCACAGCAAGACCTGGAAGTTGCTTCATACCATGCAAATCTTCAAAGTTAGTTGTAAATGCAGTGTATCCACCGTTATCTAAGAAACGCTTGATAGCGATCTCATAACTTACTTGTACACGTACACTTGCTTCCCAAGCTTCTTGACTATACGTACCATATTCGAAGTCATATAACTCTTTGTATTCTGCAAGTAGTGCATCGATTTCTTGTTCAGTCACAGCATTTACATATTCAACAAGATCGCCAATACCGTAGTAATCGACTGTCCAGCCAAATTGAATTTGTGCTTCGACTTTATCGCCTTCGGTTACGCCCACATTACGCATATTATCGCCAAAGCGAGCTACTTTGATATTGAAGCTTTCGTTATAAGCAAATGCAACATCCATCCAGTCAGCGATCTGCTGTTGTACTTCTGGACGTTCCCAGTAGCCGACAACGATTTTGTTTTGTTTGCCCAGACGAGCATTGATAAATCCATATTCACGGTCACCGTGTGCCGCTTGGTTCAAGTTCATAAAGTCCATATCAATTGTAGACCAAGGAATACTTTCATTATATTGTGTTGCTAGATGAAGCAATGGTTTTTGTAGCAATTTCGTACCGCGAATCCACATTTTTGCAGGAGAGAATGTGTGCATCCATGTGATGACACCTGCTACTTCGTCACGATAGTTAACTTCTTTCATAATGCTTGTGATTTTGTCTGCGGTTACTGCCAAATCTTGCAATACTAATGGATACGGCAATACTCCGCTTGCGTTTAAAGAATCCGCGATTTTTTGAGCATTCGCTTTTACCTGTCCCAATGCTTCTTCTCCGTACAAATGCTGTGAACCGACTACGAACCAAAATTGTTTAGTTGCTGACATATCATTTCATCCTCTTTTCATCATTATATTAGTGAGCGTTATTTACAAGTGAGTTTGTTGAAAAAATCACTATATCTTGTACTGTCTACATTCAAACCGATTGCTTTATATTACTTTTGACCGTAATAAGCGTCTTTACCATGTTTGCGTAGGTAATGTTTGTCCAAAATATTCTGTGGCAATTCTTTTGCAAAGTTGTTCAATTGACGTGCATATAGATTCATTTTGCAGACTTCTTCCAGTACTACACTGTTCACTACAGCAGACTTTGCATCTTTACCCCATGTAAATGGTGCATGACCATGAAGCAATACGGCTGGAATCGCCATCACATCAAGTCCACGTTGTTCAAATGTCTCAATAATCACATTGCCTGTCTCTGCTTCATAGCCACGATCAATCTCTGCTTGATTCAGAAAGCGTGCACAAGGCACAGCGCCATAGAATGTATCTGCATGTGTTGTTCCCATTACAGGAACATCCAGACCCGCTTGTGCCCAGATTGTTGCCCATGTAGAGTGGGTATGCACAATGCCGCCGATTTGCGGATAATGCTTGTACAGAACCGCATGAGTCGCTGTATCGGAAGAAGGTCTCATATCGCCTTCGACTACATTGCCATCCAGATCGACAACGACCATATCGCTAGGTTTCATCGTCTCGTAATCTACACCGCTTGGCTTGATGACAAATAGATTACTTTCACGATCGACAGCACTGGCATTACCCCATGTGAATTTGACCAATCCATGCTTAGGTAATTCCAGATTCGCTTGATAGACTTCTTCTTTTAACTGCTCTAACATGCTTAATTCCTCCCATTCTCTAACAAATGATCTACAGCCGCTTGTTCAATAGCCAGTCCTTGCTGGTAACGCTCGATAAATGCTTCAAATCCTTTAACATCCGATACATCCGGTTGTACTTGTTCACCGACAACATCATGGAATACTTTTTGCTCCAAAAAGACATCCAGACTTTCCTGTTCGTCTTTGTTGATCATGTATGAAGCAAGTAACGCCATTCCCCATGCGCCACCTTCGCCAGCCGTAGCCATAACCGAGATCGGTACATTCATAGCGGCTGCCACGATTCGCTGTCCGACTACAGGCGTTTTGAACAGACCACCATGAGCGAGAATACTATCAATAGCTACATTTTCATTTTTCGTCAAAATATCCATCCCGATCTTCAATGCACCGAACGCAGAGAATAGATGAGTACGCATAAAGTTCGCTAGATTAAAGCGACTTTCTGGTGAGCGTACAAATAACGGGCGACCTTTTTCGATACCTGTAATATTTTCACCGGAATAATAACCGTAGCTAAGCAGTCCGCCACCATCTGGATCAGCTTCAAGTGCTTTGTTAAACATCACGCTGAACAATTTGGCATTATCAGCTTCATATCCCATCGCTTCGGAAAATTCTCTGAACAATCCTAACCATGCATTGATATCACTAGAGCAGTTGTTAGCATGTACCATACCGACAGGGCTACCATCTGGTGTTGTTACGATATCAATCTCTGGATGAACTTTAGACAATTCTTTTTCCAGTACGATCATTGCAAATACTGACGTACCTACCGAAATATTACCGGTACGCTTTTTGACACTGTTCGTTGCTACCATACCTGTTCCAGCATCACCTTCCGGTGGACAGAACGGAATACCTGGTTGTAGTGCTCCTGTCGTATCGAGCAATTTAGCGCCTGCTTCTGTTAATAGACCCGCTTGTTCGCCTGCACGATACACAGTAGGAAGCAAATCTTCAATCTTCCATGCGTACCCTTTATCTGCAATCAATTCATTAAATTGAGTTAACATCGATGGATGATAATCATGAGTCGCTTCTTCAATCGGGAATATGCCGGAAGCATCGCCGATACCGACTGCTTGATTGCCTGTTAACAACCAGTGTATGTATCCAGCTAATGTTGTTAGAGAAGCAATCTGAGGCAAATGATCTTCTTGATTCAAAATCGCTTGATATAGATGCGCAATACTCCAACGTTCAGGAATATTGAACTGGAACAATTCGGTTAATTCTTTCGCTGCGACACCTGTGGTCGCGTTGCGCCATGTACGGAAAGGAACCAGTAATTGTCCTTGTTGATCCAGTGCCACATAGCCATGCATCATCGCTGAGAATCCAATTGAGCCTACTGTCTGTAACGTGATTCCATATTGACGCTCTACTTCTTGCTTCATTTCACGATAAGCTGTCTGCATCCCTGTAATAATGTCTGCTTGATCGTATGTCCAAAATCCGTCTTTTAGTAGATTTTCCCATTCATAACTCCCCGATGCGATCGTCTCAAATTGCTTATTGATCAATACCGCTTTGATTCGGGTAGAACCAAATTCAATCCCGAGCGAAGTCTCGCCACTCATAATCGCTTCTTTCATATCCACATGACTCATGCTCATGTAGTCCCCTCTCTTCTTGCAGTCTGGTGTTACTACGATTGCTGTGCTGAATAAAGCATATATTTCCGAACAAAGTCGCTACGTTATCTATAAGTATGGTAATCTCCAATATTCTTTTTAAAAAGAATACGTTTTCTTTTTTGTAACATTTACAGTATATTTTTTGTACGTACATTTGTCAACGTGATATGTATTTTTTGATCATAAAAAGAATAAAAATAGGTCTTTATGTTGCAGTACAAGTAAGAAAGATCATCTGCGATATTCCTTTCTAAAATCTTAAATCAAGTAAAAATGCGCTAAAAAAGCCTTTTTAACTCTTTTATTAACGTATTTAAGATCATTTATAGCTTTCTTGCTAGTATTTCTGAACAAGTTTTGAGATAGATAAAATATGTACGTACAAGTTAGAGATATTGATCTGCAATTGTCTGTTTATGGGCAAATAAAAGAAGCATCAAAGAGATACTAGGTCTCTTTAATGCTTCTGAATATTAAGCTTATATCTATCTAGTCATGCTAGCAATTATTGTTCAGCCACCAGCACCGACATTAACGCTAATGCTTCTTCATGATCCGGTTCAAGAACAAGCAATTGCTTCAAGTACTCTTCTGCTTGATCCATCAGATCGAGTTCCAGACAAGCAATCGCCAGACAATAATAGACCGTCGATACCACTTCATCTTGCTCTTGAGCAATCGATATTTCTAGATATTGCTTCGCTTCTTCAAACATATCCATTTCAAATAAAATCAGACCAGCATCCAGTGCCAGATCATACCGCTGTGGCATCACATAGAATGATGACCACATTTTCTGAATGCCCATCCAGAGGTCTTTCTTTTCCTCGTCATTGGCTTCTGGCAATAATGCTGAGAGTTGCTTGGTCGTCTGAATAAAGAATTCAGCATCATACCCGCCTAAGCGCCAAAAGCTTAAAATCTGTTGCATACCTAGCTCATCCAGATGGCGATCAATCCACATTTTCAGACTAAAGAAATCATCCGGTCCAAAGCGTTCAACTGAACGACGATAAGCTAATCGTGTATTCGTATAGGCTTTGGGCTGACCTACATGTAAAATACAACCCACGTTGATATTGTTGTAATGATGAGGAACGAATAAGATTTCAGCACCTTTTTGCTGGAACACATATTGCACCGCATGGTAATTCGCGATTAATGAAAAGCTACCATGCAACACCAGTTCAGGCGGTTCTGCAAACTCCCAATTTTCTATCAAATGATCTCCTTTATCAGCAGTTAACAGCATAAATCCTGATTGAGATAACGCATCCAGACGATCCAGACATTCGAGTCCTACTTTGGGAAATAAAATATGCGCATCTTCCAGACGTTCTTGATAAATGGCAATCAGATCACGATAGATATAATCATCTTGCTCATATTCCGGTGCTTTGCGGTATTCATAACTTAAATGAATATGATTCAGTTGTTGCGATGTAGTCAGCGCTTCAAATTCTGCGCCTGTTTTGGAATATTCGATATATACATCTGCTTCATAAATACTACCTTCATCCACATAGATCAATTCTTGCGGAATCGCATCGAAAAAGTAGTTCGCAATAATCAGTAACGGTTGCGTAAGATCCCCTTGCTTAATCACCTGACCCGATACAGTTAGATGAAGCGCATCGCTTTGCATCGCATCGAATTGGGCAAAATCAAGAATCCCTTGCTCAATAAATGGTTGTAAAGCAGGATGCTCTCTCCACCCGATCACATTGTTCATCGCTAGATCGGTCATCACATAATGATACTCTGGCATATCGATCCCAGCGTATTCTTTAAGCTTTTGCAATTCATATAACACATGGTACGCAAGACGACCTGCTCCTGCACCCAATTCTACAATATAGACAGGTTCTGCCCCTAATCCTTGATTCATCTGATCTTGCAAAAAAGCAAAAATCATTTCCGCATAAGCAATCGCTGTTGCTGGATTGCTGGTGATATATTGCGGAACCTGATCGTTTCTCCATGCTTCTAAGCCTGCATCTTCATAATATTTGCGTTGTAGACTCCATATCGGTGCTTCACTAAAACGGTAACGTTGTTGGTGCTGTTCTGTCATTTTATAATATCCTGCTTTCTTGAAATTAATCATTTACGATTTCGTGGAAATATCTATAAATATATTGTAAACCACTACCTGCTTGTGATGTAAAAAAGTTTATTATACCAATGCATACATACTTTAGCGAAAAGAGAAGAATTATCGCGAATTTCCTTGTAAAATTGCCATTTTTTTATTGACACTATAGAAGATAAAACGCTATATTGTTGAGGTTGATAATCATTATCATGTATTACATATCTTTATATTTCATTTGAGTTTACTCATTTAAGATAATCAACACCACATTAGCGATAAAGTGCTACGACCGATACGGATCGAGTACGAAAGGGGATCATTATGAATACTAGACAGAAGTTATCTTTTACCGCGGTACTGATCTTAATGTTGTCGATTGTTGCGCTTGTTGGTTGTTCCAACAATCAAACAGCATCTACAACTACTCCAGCTCCAACAGAATCGACCACTACGGAGACTGCTACACCGGCAGATACGACACAATATCCGATTGTAATCAAGCATGCGCTTGGCGAGACAGTAATCGAAAGCAAGCCTGAACGTGTAGCTACTGTACAATGGGCGAATCAGGATGTAGCTCTTGCGCTTGGCGTTGTGCCTGTCGGATTTTCGGCAGCGAACTTTGGTGTTCAAGACGGTAGCGGGCTTTTGCCATGGACAGCCAAAAAGCTAGATGAACTTGGCGTGAAAAATCCAAACGTTTTTCAGGATACCGATGGACTTGATTTTGAAGCCATTTCCGATTCTAATCCAGATGTGATTCTGGCTGCTTATTCCGGTATTACGCAAGAAGATTACGATACACTTAGCCAGATTGCTCCTGTAGTCGCTTATCCAACCGCTCCTTGGGCAACTACGTGGCGTGAACAAGTTCTACTGAATGCAACAGGTATGGGTATGAAAGCTCAAGGCGAACAATTGATCAAAGATACCGAAAAATTAGTGAATGACAAGTTAAGTGCTTACCCGCAAATCAAAGGTAAAACTGTTGTGTGGGTGAATTTCTCTGATACCGATATGTCGAAGCTTCATATCTATACACCTGCTGATTCGCGTGTCGCTTTCTTAAAAGAATTAGGTATGGAAGCACCTGCAAGTATTACAAAAGAAATCAAAGATCCTAAAAGCTACTCTTTAAGCTTGAGTGCTGAAAATGCAGAAGCATTAAATGATGCAGATATCTTAATCGGCTATGGTGATGACAAATTGTATCAAGCCGTCAAAGCTGATCCATTGTTAGGCAAAATTCCTGCGATCCAAAGAGGTTCTGTAGCGTTTATTACAAGCGATACACCTCTGGTTGCTGCTGGAACACCTAATCCACTTTCGATCTCCTACACCATCGATGAATATTTGAAATTAATCGGTGCTGCTGCTGATAAAGTAAATGGATAGTTCAACTCTTTCTCATGATAAACAGGTACATTCACATCTACCTAAACATTTCATATGGGTGCTGATTAGTTGCTTGGTCTTACTGATTCTCACTATTGTTGCCTCACTGGTCTTAGGTTCACGATCAGTGGGGTGGCATGAATTAATGAATGGTTTATTTCATCCCAATGTCGATACCTATGGCGCTAATATCGTACGCAAACGAATTTCTCGTACCGTATTCAGCTTATGTTGCGGAGCAGCACTGGGTGTATCGGGAGCATTAATGCAAGCAGTTACCCGTAACCCGATCGCTGATCCTAGTATACTGGGAGTCAATACAGGAGCATCGTTATTTGTTGTATTCGGGATTGCTTTTCTCAATATTAGTCATGCTGGTCAGTATATCTGGTTAGCACTAGCGGGAGCAGCGATCACAGCAGTATTCGTATTTGGAATCGGCTCGATGGGGCGTGGCGGAGCTACACCGATCAAGCTTGTGTTAGCAGGAGCAGCGACCAGTGCGGCACTTTCTTCACTCGTTACAGCCATTATGATTCCTCGCTCGTATGTAATGGATCAATTTAGATTCTGGCAAGTGGGTAGCGTCGGCTCTGCCAATTGGAGCGCGATTGCTACCTTTATCCCGTTTTTGGCGGTCGGATTGTTAATCGGTCTGATCACAGCACCTGCACTGAACGCACTTGCACTTGGTGATGATGTTGCTACAGGACTCGGTGTACGCACCGGAACATTGCGATTCATCGCGGCATTAGCAGGGGTTCTATTATGCGGAGCGGCTACAGCATTGGCAGGCCCGATAGGCTTTGTCGGCTTACTGGCTACTCATGTCATACGGCTGATTTTGGGAGCTGATTTACGATTGGTGATCCCGATGTCGGCTATTACAGGCGCTATTATTTTGACGGTATCTGATGTCGGCGGCAGACTGATCAGTAACCCGGGTGAGCTTGAAGTTGGTGTAGTCACCGCCTTTATCGGTGCTCCTATCTTAATCGTCTTGGCGATGCGCTCGAAAGTGCGTTCACTATGAGCCAGTCTGCAATTGAATTTATCCAAGCAGGTAGACGTCAACGATACCGCCGCTGGTTGCTTGTGACCGGACTGCTTGGGATACTTGCTGTTGTGCTTTGCTGCGCTATGCTTGTACTGGGCAATACGATCTATCCTCTTGAAGATGTACTTCGTGCACTATCAGGGGAAAAGATCAAAGGCGTTTCATTTGCTGTCAGTACGATTCGTTTGCCACGTATGTTGGCAGGTCTTTTTGCCGGGTTTGCTTTTGGCGTAGCTGGATATACTTTTCAGACCATATTACGCAATCCACTGGCGAATCCGAATGTGATCGGGATTACGTCAGGTGCAAGTGCAGCAGCCGTATTTTGTATTGTTATTCTTCATGCTAATAACGCAGTCATCTCGATGGCTTCAGTGATAGCAGGGTTAATGACAGTTATTTTTATTTATATCTTGTCTAGAGGTAAAGTCTTTTCCATCGGGCGCTTAATTTTAGTCGGTATCGGGATTCAGGCGATGTTAGATGCGGTGATCTCTTATCTGCTACTTATCAGTGCTCAGCAAGATATTCCGTCCGCTCTTCGGTGGTTAACAGGAAGTCTGAATGGATCACAGATGCGTGAACTGCCACCGCTGATTATTATTGTGCTGATCGGTGCGCCGCTGATTATGGGGCTTAGCAAACATTTGAGCATTTTAGAATTGGGCGAACAATCTGCTTTTTCTTTAGGTGTAAATACAGATATGACACGAATTGTGCTGATCGTCAGCTCAGTATGTATGGTAGCGATTGCGACAGCCACTACAGGGCCAATCGCTTTTGTATCATTTCTAGCCGGCCCGATTGCCAAACGATTAGTCGGTGTAGGTTCATCCAATATTCTGCCCGCAGGATTAGTCGGCGTTAATCTTGTGCTGGCAGCCGATCTGATCGGACAATTTGCTTTTGAGTACAGATTCCCCGTAGGTATCATTACCGGATTACTCGGAGCGCCTTATCTCATCTTCTTGCTTATCCGAATGAATCAAAAGGGGGAACTATAATGAAGCCGACACATCTGTTTCAAGCAGAACAATTAGTCGCAGGTTATGAACATAAAACTGTTATTCATGGCGTAGACCTGACGATACCCAGTCATCAGATCAGTGTCATTATCGGGTCAAATGGTTGCGGTAAATCGACGCTACTCAAAACACTGGCACGATTGATTAAGCCAACATCCGGTCATGTTACTTTGGATGGTAAGCCGATTAGCAAATTCCCTGCTAAATCGTTAGCACGTATCATTGGACTGCTCCCCCAGTCGCCTATTGTGCCTGAAGGAATTTCAGTAGCTGATCTGGTTGGACGAGGACGGTTCCCTCATCAGAAAATGTTCGGAAGCTGGAGCAAAAAAGATTACGAAGCTGTTGCAGAAGCGATGACCATTATGGATATCACGCAATTCGCTAATCATAATATCGACGAATTGTCCGGTGGACAACGTCAACGGGTCTGGATCGCAATGGCTTTGGCGCAACAAACCGATATTTTATTTTTGGATGAACCGACTACTTTTCTAGATATTACGTATCAGGTAGAAATTCTCGATCTACTAACCGATCTGAATCGCAAGCATGGTACTACTATCGTAATGGTACTTCATGATATCAACTTATCCGCGCGCTATGCGGATCATATGTTTGCTCTGCATACTGGCAAGCTCGTTGCTCAGGGAACACCTGCGGAAGTGGTTACCAGTGAGCGAGTGAAAGAGATTTTTGGATTGGAATGTACTGTAATTCCCGACCCTATCTCTGGCTCACCATTAGTCGTGCCAAAGGGACGGTATCATGGAAGTAGTATTACGGTGTAAAGATAGATGGAGCGTAGATTTATAAAATACAACAAGAGGTTCTCCTAGATACTATATATCTGGAAGAACCTCTTGTTAGTTATTGTTCATTTATGCTAGCGATTACATAGGTTCTATCATAGAAATATATAGCTTTGAATAGTTTGCTTTTCTACTCATTTAAATAATGAATAAGCTCTTGCTGGGTGTGTTCCCAACCATATGTGGAGTGATCAATTCGCAATTTATTTATATTCAATTGCTCGAAAATTTCTAATTCTAATGTTCTTCGCACTTGCAGACATTCTATCAGTCCATCCAGTCCGCTCCATTGATGTGCTTTGCCGTATTCCTGTTCTGTATAATACCAGATCACAAACTCTAACCATTCCGTTGATCGTTCTACACTCACTTTATGAAGTGTCTGGCGGATATTTTCTTGATACAAATAAATAAGCACCGGTTGAAGTGGCTTAATAATATCGCTCAGTTCCAGAATATACTCCGTAATTACGGCTTGATCTGCGTTATTTTTTGCTAATAACATACACATTGGATTTTGAAAAAAACAACATTCTACAATAACTACTTCATCGGTAGATACTAATCGTTCTGCAAAATCTCTCCAACTCTGTAACATCAATTCGCAATGTCGAGCTAACGGTAATTCGTAAATATCATAAGTCGCTATATATGTATATAGATCGTCTGGAAAGGTATCCTGTAATATCTGTTTTGCTTTTTTGTACGAGAAAAAGTAATTGTGACCCTCAACATGAACCATCTGCTGAATACATTCTTGCTCATGTGCAAACTGATGCAATAATAAATTGTACTCTTGTTCATTCAGACAAGCGACACCTTCGAAATCAATCGGATGATCCAGATCTCCTTCCAAAAATACACTTGCTTTCCTATGCTGTTGTTCTACATATTTCCCGATAAAAGAAGCTGTAGAAGTTTTGCCTGTTCCCATCAGACCTTCGACAATAATCAACTGAGTATTTTTCATATATTCTCCTCTCCTACTGTATTCTATTAGATCATACCACTTTGGTGTAGATCATAGAAAAAGAAGTAATCCAGCACAGACCTCATGCTCGGATTACTTCTTTTTATTTGGATCATCAAGTAGTAGATATACCTATAATGACCTTTACTTATTTTAAAATCAGCAAGCGATCATCGTTCTTTTCTGGTGTTCCGCCTGCGGTATTGTTAGTAATCACATAAATTTTACCGTTATGGATCGCTACATCACGTACACGTCCGACATCGGTTAAGATATCAGTCATTTTTTTGGAGATAGGATCGAATTCTTTCAGACTTTTGCCTGCCAGTGTAGCGACAAGTATTTTATCGTCTGGAGTCGTCGCGATACCGGATGGAGCAATCGCTTTGGAACTAGCTACATAGAGCGGTGAGACCATATTTGGCGCTGTTTCGGTGCCCATAATCTTAGGCCAGCCATAGTTGGAACCGGGTTTGATTAGATTCATTTCATCTAGCCCTGTGCGATCAGTGCCACCACCTGGTATTGGTGCGCCACTTGGGCCATGGTCAGATGCATACAATTTGCCATCAGATGTCCATGCGATTCCTTGCGAATTACGTAGTCCATAAGCATAAACGTATGAATTTTTGATCGGGTTGTCTTTAGGAATTTTACCGGTAGAAGTCATCCGTAGAATCTTGCCACCCAAGCTATCCAGATCTTGAGAAAGCTCTCTGACATTGGTCTCACCGGCTGTGCTATACAGCATACCGTCCGGCCCAAAAGCTAAACGTCCACCTTCATGAATACGTCCGCCGGGAATACCTTCTACCAATTTGCTTTGCTCTTTCCAGACGTTGCCGACTAACTTCACTTTAACGATTCGATTGAATCCTTGTCCATTTTTCTCATACGCATGATAAATATATGCCATTTTATTTTTAGTAAATTTAGGATCAAGTACGAAGCCTGTCAATCCTGCTTCACCTACAACACGAAGTGGCTTTTTAGTTTGCACTTTTTGTACGGTTTGCTTCCCATTCTTAATCTGTACGATACCGCCACCACGTTGTGTGATATACACCGTATTGCCAGAGAACTGCATAGACCATGGTACATCTAGCTTCGTTCCTGCTACTGTGTAGCCACCTTTTAACGCACTGGTAATTTTGGATGGAGTAGTTGTCGATGTCGTAGCAGCGATTGCCGTTTCTGATGAGGATATAGATGGTATGATACCCGCGACAGTAGATAGCGGTAGAGCAATCAATACGGCTACCGTTAATGCTTTCCCTTTTGATTTCATATTAAACATTATATTCCTCCTTTTCCTTTAGTTGTTCTTTACCCGTTGGAGGTGTGTTTAATCGGGGAAAGATAAATAAGTTTTAAATATATAATATTAAAGTTTAAGAATTAAATTTAGTTTGTATTTTAATTACTTAGTAGGAAGTATAAAAAATTATATTGCTATACTTATTTCATAGAATGTTTAATCTTTATATTAAAATATTTTATTTTTTAAGATTTCAAGTCAATATCTTTTGCTTTTCATCTTTCTATGTATTATTATTAATAGTAGAAAAAACTAAATAAAAGAAGGTGTTTTTATGAACATCGATGAAATGCTAAATCAATTGAGAGAAATTCTACCCGTTGAAAATTTTAAAACCCAACCAGATTCTGCTCATCAAGAACTAATCGACTTAGAGAAAACTTATAGACTTAATACTCTTGATTTCCTTAATGGAAAAAGCAACTCTATGAATTTTTCTGAAGAAATCCGAGAAAAATGGATTAATACTCTTGATATTTATATCGAATTCAATGGAAATATAAATGATCTTAATCATCTTCCTTCATCTAATGATTTTGTTCAAAATACTCCCTTTTTAACAGAGGATAATAATTGTTCAAAAGAAAACATTAAAAAAGAATATACTGAAATAAAAAACAAGGAATCCAATTGGATTCCTTGTTTTTTATTAAACTGCTGTTATAACTTTCTTTATTCTTAAACCTTCTTCCGGATGAAATAATAGCCTTGTATTTGTACCAATAGTATCAATTGCTATAATTGCATTCATAACAACTACTCTTTCTCCAGGAGATACTTCTCCGCAATCTGTGGCAATTAAAACTGTTTGAACAAGATTAGATAGTCCAGGATTAACTATGTTAAAAGTCTGCTCTATTATTTTATAAGGATTATAATTCTCTCCTGGTATTACAATTCCTTCAAAAGGCAAAGGACCTGAAACCAATGATATATCTTTATCTTTTAAAATATTTTTTATTTTTTTTCCATTTGCTGCCTCTGGAATAAAATCACTAATATTTTCTTCATCATCTAATTGATACATTTTTTCATTTGCTGGAAATGTAACTGCAATTAATTTAAGATTAAATTTTTCTTC
Organism: Paenibacillus sp. KACC 21273; assembly: GCF_028736095.1. Lineage (NCBI taxonomy): Bacteria > Bacillati > Bacillota > Bacilli > Caryophanales > Paenibacillaceae > Paenibacillus > Paenibacillus sp. KACC 21273. Next base: position 58,098 of record NZ_CP117876.1, on the reverse strand, counting down.
TTCTAAAAAAGATTTGATATTTAAAATCGCCTTTTCATCTTTGATAAACATAATTAATTTTTCAATATCATTTTCTATACAATAACTTATACTTTCATTAAAAAAGGATTTTATTTTTTCCAAATTTTTCATCTCACATTTCGATTATTTTTACGTATTCTTCATTAGTTTCTTGATTAGTTGGAAAATCATCTTTATCTTTAGCGTAACGCTTAAAGATTTTTAATGCTATAGGGCAACTCATCTTAGAAATATCTAAATTTGTATCATCTGGATAAACTAAATGATCTCCCCACCTCTGTTTATTTGCATTAATATGAATAGGCGCATACTTTTGTTTAAACGGTTCAAAATCGAATCTTATAAATTCTTTGCTCGGGTTTATAGAATGAAAAGCATGATAAGAATAGCTTTTTAATTTAGTAATACTCAAATTCTCTTTATTAGAATAAGCTGATTCAAGCAATTTCATTTTAAAATTTGGATAGTTCTCAAATTCTGCTTTCGAAACATTAAGGGTATAATAAATTTTTTCATCAGAAGAATTAATTACAATATTATTTTTAACTACCTCAGTTAAATTATACTCTTGGGCAACAGCAAAAATTTGCTTTATTCTCTCGTAAACATTTTCATTCACTTCAATTGTTAATTGTGTTTGTATTATTTCCACCTGCTTGTAATAGTTAATTAGTTTTCTAAATTCTTAAATGATAAAAGAGGATAATTTATTTTATTATATCCTCAAATTAGGTTTTTTGGATATATAAACCTTAATAATTTATTTTTATTTTACCTATCTTAAGCTTTTATCAACACAAATTTTAACGAAAGTAAATACTAATCTACAATTTCAAATACTATAACTATACATAAAGTAATTTTATTTAATTCTAATATAATCAATAAAAAGAGACCACCCTATAGATGATCTCTTTCTTCGCAATACTATTTTAGGAGAACATTTATCTCGTATTATTTACTCATGTTAAACCAACCGGGCATTCCTTGAATAACAGTTACCAGTTTTTCTGGAAGCTGAATACGGGAAAGATTTAATTCGGAAGTAATTTCAGACTCACGTCCGCTTTCTACTTTCTCCACCCAATCAGGATTCATAATTATTGTATGTCCAAGCGCAATCAGTGGTAATCCTGATTCTACATGTTCAAGAGCTTGATCTGCTGTAACTACAGAACCGGCTGCTAATACAGGTACTCTGCCATTTGCTTTTTCCAAAATTAATTCAAGTCTGGTGCGATCATCTTGAGCATCTACTGGCTTAGAGGACAAATGATCTAACGAAGCATGAATATAATCCAGATCTTGTTCTACCAGAAAATCGATTAATTGATACGTATCTTGCATACGCAATCCATCGGCTTTGGATGATTCTTCTGGTGACAAGCGATAGCCTACCATGAACGGCTTGGTAGCATGTTTTGCTATAACAGATTTGATCTCTTCAATAATCGCTAATGGAAAACGTAGTCGGTTCTCAAGCGTACCGCCCCATTGGTCTGTCCGTTGGTTCGTCGATGGTGACCAGAAGTTTTGAATTAAAAATCCATGAGCGCCATGAATCTCAACTCCGTCGAATCCTGCTTCTATCGCTCTTCTTGTTGTATCTCCAAAAGCTTGAATCATCGACAGCACTTCTTCATGTGATAATTCTCTTGCTGCTGCGGTTGCTCCAAGAGCTGTACTTTCAGAAGGTAATGCACTTGCACTGACAACATCCAAGTCTGGCAATGCTTTATTACCTGCATGGAAAATCTGTAAGATAGCTGGTGCGCCTCCACTTTGGGTGACTTTCGCTAATTTTTGTAGACTCGGTACAAACTCATCAGCATATCCTGCAAATTCATGTGTAAATCCTTGTCCATTCGGAGTCACATGCGTACATCCTGTAATTACAAGTCCAACCCCATTTACACGTTCTTGATAATAGTCTACTTCTTCATCGGAAACGGTAAGATCTTCATTGCTTGCCCATGTGGTCATCGGTGCCATAACCACTCTATTGTTAATGGTGACTCCACTTTTAAAAGTAAACGGTTCAAATAACTTGCTATATTTTGTATTCATATCGGTATCCCTCTTTATATTATATTTTCTTTACAATACTTATTGTAATTGGTTGACGTAAGGGGAAGTAAAGAAGAATTTTTTATAGCATTACTAATATTTTTATAGTTTCCACTTCTGCTTTTATGCTATGATCTAGTTACAGTAACTGTAACTAAAAGGTGGAGAAAATAATATGGTCTATACCATGAATTATGTTATCGAAAATGTAAATATTTCTGCGAAAACGCTAAGATTTTATGAAGAGCAAGGCATCTTACCTAATATCTCCCGCGATGAAAAAGGAAGACGAGTCTATACCGAACAAAATATAGATTGGCTTGCTTTTATTCGTTGTCTTCGAGAAACAGGAATGTCTATTGCCAAAATCAAAGAGTATAAAGAGCTTTTTGAAGCAGGCAATTCTACTTTTTTGGAAAGAGAAGAAATGTTAAAAATTCATAAATTAGAAATACAAAAACATATTGAAGAAGAATTAAAACATCTGGAAGAAATCAATTACAAACTAGCGATGTATGATCTGCAGAAAGAAGATATTAAAAACAACCCTGATCATGTTTTCAAATGTCATGGTATGGAAGTAAATATTGTTAATTAATATCCAAAAGATCATTATGTATATCAAGTGTTGTGATCTAAAAAAAGTGCCCTGCATCCTAACAGTATTGAAGTTAGCGTGCAGGGCTATATGTATTTTATTCAAACAATTGCACATTCGGCTCCCGCTTCAACACATGAACGAGCATCGCATGTAATTGTCCACGATGATGGTAGAAGTGTGCTTGGGTATCCAAAAGCCATTCATACCGGGAATGTGTACCACCCCAGAATGCTGTGGTTTGTTGTAAAAGTTCGGATTCTTCTAGCTCTGCTATGCCTTCTTTGAGAAAAGCATAATGATGTAGTAAAGCTTCTGCGATAGCACTTAGATGAGGGGCAGGTTCCGCTTCTTCATAGAAACGATCGATCTCCTCTTCTGTAACCCCTTTTCCGATCAGAAAGTCTGCTTTGCAAAGTACAGACATGTGCGCAAGCAATTCTCCAATAGACATTTTCTCTGCCGTTGGTCTAACACTCAGATCATCGTCACTCAATGTGTTAATAAGCTTAATTACAGAATCGACAGCCATATCCATCTGCTTAAAAATCCCCTGACAATAGATGTTCATGCGTATCTTCCTCTTTTCTTCCAGCAGAATATTTGAATTTTTTGCAACTGCTCTACTGTATTTTACCTCTTATTATTTCATACCCTTTCTTATTAATCTTCTAGTTATACAGGTCATATGTATAGATTACAGCGATCCCACTATCCTTATTCTACTATGCTCTTCATCATAAAATGTACTGCGAAAAAAAACTTGCATTAGAGTTTACTCGAAGGTATATACTTTGTCTCATGGAAACATTATTAACGATTCGACAAGTAGCTACTGTCACAGGTCTTAGTGTCCACACCCTTCGATATTATGAAAATATCGGACTGTTGTCTTCGATTGATCGCAATGAGCTCGGGTATCGTTGCTATTCTTCAGCAGACTTAACATGGATTCAATTTCTCACCCGTCTTAAAGCAACAGGAATGTCTATTACCAATATGCTTGAAATTGCCGAACTTCGAAGACAAGGTGATTCTACTCTAACAACAAGGAGGATTCTTCTCGAAGAGCACTACGCAGAAGTACAGCAGAAAATGAGAGAATTACAGCACAATATGGATTTACTCGCCGATAAGATCGTTACTTACAAAGGAATGGAACACGATTACCAATCAAAACAATCATCTGCCGAGTAAATATCATCTGCTTTTCTTCACCATGTCCTCAACCTATCCAGCTAGAATACGTTCCCTGCTAGTTCTTATAGGATAGTTGAGGCTTTATGATAAAACCAACTAAATCAATTGAATTAGTCAACTAAATTTCGAAAGGATGATTGTGTTGTACTCCAATAAAACATTTTTCACTTATGCGATTGCACTCGGCGTATTCGGTATTACAAATACAGAGTTTGGCATCGTTGGTATTTTGCCAAAAATCGCTGAACATTTTCAAATCAGTGTATCTCAAGCAGGAATGTTAGTGAGCATGTTTGCTTTGATCATTGCTATTTTTGGCCCGTTTATGACTCTTTTACTTTCAAGGTTCAATCGAAAAAGGGTTCTAGTTAGTGTACTTCTTGTATTTACGATCGCTAATATTTTCTCTGCATTTGCTCCCAGTTATGAAGCTTTGATGATCTTTCGGCTTTTACCTGCTTTTCTACACCCTGTCTATTTTTCTGTCGCTTTTGCAGCTGCGGCAAGCTCTGTACCCAAAGAGCAAAGTGCAATCGCCGTAGGCAAAGTATTTACTGGCTTAACGATAGGTATGGTATTAGGTGTTCCGATCACTGCTTTTATAGGCGACCAGTTTTCACTTGAAACCGCATTTCTATTTTCAGCGGTAATCAATGCGATCGCGCTACTTGGCATTGTGGTCTTTATTCCAACATTACCGGTTGAGACAAAGTTATCTTTTGGCAAACAGTTAACCGTACTGAAAAAACCACAACTCTGGCTTACAATTGCAACAGCTTGTTTATTTCTAGCTTCTTTATATTCTGTTTATTCTTATTTTGCAGAATATCTTCAAGTCGTAACCGGGATGAGTGGCAAAGTAGTTAGTATTATGTTAATTCTTTTTGGTGCGAGCGGAATCGTTGGCAATATACGAGCAGCTACATATTTAAGTAGAAATATGCTAAAAACCACTATTGTCTATCCTTTTGCACTCGGTATTATTTATCTACTGGTCTATTATATGGGCAGTTATACAATTCCTATGATAATCATTATTCTGTTGTGGGGAGCTGTGTTTACCAGTGGTCTAATTGTCAGTCAGACCTGGCTCACTTCAGAAGCCTCGGAAGCGCCGGAATTTGCTAATAGCTTATTTGTCTCGTTTGCTAACTTGGGAGTTACGATTGGAACAACGTCTGGCGGATGGTTTATATCGCAGATCGGAATACATTCGATTACGTGGAGTGGTATTTTATTTCTACTGCTTGCATTGGGCTGTATTGTGGTCAAGATTAAGTTTTTTGATTCTAAAAAAAGATTTCAACCGTCTAGTGAAGTAAGACTATAATCTACTTTATATGTAGGTGCGGATAGCTTGAAGAACTAACTATATTGCAATCTGAACTTTAATCGAAAATAGGTAAAATAAAAAGACCACTTCTTGTGCTAGTAGAAAGTGGTCTTTGATTTTATGCATTTACTATAAAAAATGGGTCAGCGAAATCTACTGCGCATTTCTTTCGCGAATCGCGTCTTCTGTCTGTGGAATCAGGAAATCGACCATCACAGCCAAATAAAAGATCATACGAGTGTTGTTGATGTAGATAAATGATACTTTATACTTCAAATTTGTTTGCTGTAGTGGCTGTGTTCGATATCTTCTCATCCCCACTATCGCAAATCAAAAAGTGATGCTGAGCCCTAGCGACAAAGACATCTGTACAACAAAAAAGACACTGAGATGTGATGCACCAGTGTCTTTTTGCTGTATAGAGGCTTTTCTATCATCTTATTTTATTGCTGAACTATAGCTTATTCACTCTAATCGTATCGCTGTCCGTTAAACCAACTTAATCAATTCTTCCAGTTCGTCTAGTAGACGCTTGGCAAGTTCGAAATTCGTATCTTTTAACGCTAGTTCGATTTTCATTTCAACAGCTTTTTTATTTTGCTCTGCTTCCAGATATCCTTTATTAAAATGACTCGTATAAATCATCTCTTTAAATTCAACCATACTCATTTTTTTAACTGTTTTATCTTCAATAATCAACACATAATCCATACCATTCACAACCGAATAGAAATCATGCGAAATCATCAGAATCGCACCTTTATAGTCTGCTATCGCTTTTTCCAGTGCAATCTGCGTATAGGTATCTAAATGGCTTGTCGGTTCATCCAGAAACAATACATTGGCGTGACTGGCAGCAACTTTAGCCAATTGAAGCAAGTTTTTCTCTCCACCGGACAAAGAAGCTATCTTCTGGTTCAAAATTTCGCCTTCAAAGCCGTACTCTGCAAGGTAGGTGATCACCTCGTCATACGTTTTAAAGCCAGCTTCTATAAATTCTTCTATAATCGTATTGGAATCGGTTAACATTTCCCCTTGAAACTGAGATAAATACGCCATGCTAGCATCAGTCTTGATGTCGATTGCTTCATGATTATTTTTGAAAATATCTCGAAGCAATGTCGTTTTCCCTGTACCGTTCGGACCGATCAGAGCAACTTTATCTTTAGGCTTCATTTTAAAGGTTACATTTTCCAAAAGTAGCTCGTCAAAAGAAACGCTATAATCGCGGACATTAATCGCAAATCTACTCTCGATTTCATGATCGATATCCAAATGAATATTCGGTTGCTTAATATCTACAAATGGCGCTTTGAGTCGACGGGCTTCGAGTCTTTCGGTAAATCTTACTCTAGCTTTGAGGGCTCTACCACGGGATGCTTCTGAGTTATAGGTAGCGATTTCTCGTAGATTATCGACGATACTTTCATTTCTCTCAATTTCTTCCGCTTCAGCAACGGTCAGTTCTTGCAACTCGACCTTTGTCTGAAGAAGAGAGAAGTTATAATCGATATAACGTCCGTCGAATTCTTGGAGTTCTGTATTTTCAAGGTGGATGATTTTGTTAAAACAATGATTCAATAAATAACGGTTATGCGTAACCACAAGTAACATGCCTTTGTGGGTATTGATCAATTTTTTCAGTGAATTAAGATTCTCAAAATCTAAAAACACATCCGGTTCATCCATAATCATCAAGTCTGGACGAGCTAGCATTTCTTTCATCACTTGAATCAGCTTGAATTCACCACCGCTTAAAGAAGTGACATCCAGATCTTTGAGCTTCATCAGGTTCGCTAGATTGAGCTGCTTGTTGATATTATTTTCAAAATTGTCTCCGTCCATCGCATCAAATGCGTCTGAAGCCAATTGATGTCTCTCCATCAATGCATCCATATCAGACGTGGTTGCCATTTCAGCATAGATCGCTGTAATCTCATCTTGGATCTTAATAAATTCTTCTGCAATATATTCAAAAACCGTCATTGGTTTGGTTTTGTCGACTTGCGAGAACTGACTGACATATCCGATTTTACAATCCGGGTCGATCTCTAGCTTGCCTTCGAACAAATACCGTTCAGGATCGGTCAGAATATCGATCAGCGTACTTTTCCCACTACCACTTGTTCCGATAAAAGCACAATGCTGTCCCTCTTCAAGCGTAAATGAAATATAGTTATAAAGTTCTTTTTGCGGAAATGAGAAGGATAAGTTTTCAACTTTTATCATAGTGTTACCTTTCTGTATAGCTAAAATGGTGATAATTGTATAAGAAGTCTTGCCGAATAAGAGTGTCAATTGTGCCACTCCTCAGAGTAACACGGTTTACGGGGAAGTACAATTGATTTGTGGTTTTTGATCGTTATTTAAATTTTAATAATTGTTGCGGAAACTATATTATTGATGCATGCAAATTAAGAAAAACCATAAAAGCTTTCAATATCGCTACCCATAGGTATTATATTAAAATCAAAATTTTATTTGATAATTATTTAAAACTAATTGAATTAAAATCTAGTATTCTATGATTTTCTTTACTGTAAGTTCTTCGAAAATCTTGAAATCAACTGAACAAAAAACTCAATCTACTTACTAAACGGCTGATCTATTTAAGTATTCTGATAATAAGAAAGAAGCCGGACTAAGCCGGCTTCTTTTATATATCTTTATCATTAAGAATCTTATTTATAATATCCTTATACTCTGGAAAATCATTTGATATACTTTTAATTAAAATATCAATATATTTTCCAGAATTATATAGAATTTTTTCATCAGGTGATTTTATTCCATGTATTATGTGATTTCTTAGCCTTCTTAAATTTTCTATTTCTAATTGGGTCGCTGAATTAAAAATTTGTACTGCTGATAAAAAATTTTTTCCAAGGACTGATTGATATTTTTCGTTTGGAAGTATTTGCTTTCCTATAGCTAAAATTAAGGACTCTAACTTTATCCATCTTGATATAAAGTAACCTAGTGCATTTTCCTTTTCGGAACTATCTTTATCTATTTTGTAACCTCTACCTTGAATCTCTTTTTTCACTTCATTATAAATTTCGTATTTCTTTTTGTTTCCTTGTATCATATGTTCAACAAGCTGATCTGTAATGTTTCTCTTTTCGTCTTCAGGATTGAGCTGATCAATAAATGGCTTTATATTACTAGCTTTATTTAAATTTAATTTCTCTAAGAAAACATGTAGTACACGAGTATCCCCCAATATTAAGTCCTCATATTTCTTAGTATCTCGTTCTTCTAAAGAACTATACAAAAAAGATGAAAGATCATAATGGTTTGTGAAAGGTTCTTCATCTTTAGTTATTCTTTCTCTACCTGCATCTTGTAATCTTTCCAGTGCTAATTCACCAGTTAAGACTAAACCATTAAGTTCATCTAATATCTTATATTCTTCTTTTGATAATTTCCCACTAAGAGGCTTATAAACGAGATCATGTTCTACTTCAGCCCAAGCATGCATTAATACAGATGCAATTTGAATTTCGATAACTCCTTCGCTATAGTACTGTGTACTAGAACTCAAAAGCTCACTTTTTAGCTTTACCCGATAATGATTTGCGCCGTACCCAGAAAATCTTTTATTGTAAATATCTTTCTTATTTTTTTCTGGAAATGTCTTCTCTTTTATAACATCAAAATTACCATGTATATAGGCATGTACTTCTTCAGTTGCTTTAGGAAAGTATACTGCTATACGTACACCAGCAAGATCTATTATATCATCATAAATTTCCATGACACTTGCATAATTCTTTTTATTTTTATGTCTTGCTTCCAGCTTTGCTCTGAGCCTATCAGGTCTTTTTGCTCTATATGTTACAATTGCACGAATACCACTTGCACCTAAATCAGACTCACATTGTTGTGCACAAATAGAAGCAATTTTCTGATAATAATCATACTCTTTAGAATATTTTTTAAGAAACTCTTCAATAACTGGAATCTTCAATTTTTCTCCCCCTAAATATTTAATTACATATTAAAGTAAAAAGAAAATTCGATTAATTCTTAAAAATTAATAGTCAATATCCAAAAATTCCCATAAGGAAGTAGTATAACTCTATCATTATATTCTAGAAACAATCTAGCAAATCATCGAAAGCTTTCAGAACAACTTAATTAATTCTTGCTTAAATATTACTTATTCTAGCTCTATATCTAACAAATAGTATCACAAAATTCTTAACTAACAGACATTAAATCTGAACTAGATTGTTTTATACTTTTATTCGTATAATTTGTCTGAACAATTATTATAAAAATATAAATTAAATGATACTCTGTACAAATCTATATACTTTGTAAAGGAAATGTTAAAATTTTAAAGTATATGGTTCATTATTCATCTTTTGTTTAGCTAATTCTAAAGCAGCTTCTGAATATTTATTGAATATAGTAGAACCTACCTTGAGTTTGATATGATATCTATTATCACTCGCTTTAATATTCTGCCCTGTTTCTTTATTGATTTCCTCAAAAAATTTATTAACCTGATGCCAGCTTGCAAACCCCAGTTTTTGTCCTATTTGTGTAAGAGTATAAGGATAACTTGCATTCACAGCTGTAGGGTTATCCAATGTTGTAATACCATATACTTTTGCCAGTTCTCCTTCAGTATTCAGTGTATTCTCCAAAATTTGAAAATTAACCTCAACAGTTTTTTTGGGAATATCATACCTTACCATATCGTAAGTTCTTGCTAATAAGGAACGTAATAGCTTAGGATTTACTTTTTCTAATGCTGTATTTGCAGCAAAAGCTTCATAAACCCATTCAAAAGAACTTGCTACTATACTTTTAACTCTTACACTTCGATGCTCACCAATAGCAATTATTTTTTCTTTAGCAGGTAAAGAATGATTTTCAACATTAGAATCCCATTCTAACAAATATATATTTGGAATCAAATTGTTATCGGCAGATATAATTTCATCAATATCAGATAAAATAGCCTTAATATTAGAATCTTCAGCTCTATATCCCATAAAAATTAATGGATGTTCTGCAAAATAGGTAAGTAGCTTAGCGCTTAAATATTTTTTCTTTGTAATAAACTCTTCATAATCATCAGTTGTAAGAACCATACTTGCAGGATCATTAGTGCAGCCATGTATCTTCAAAATTTCTCCAATACTTGCATGGTTAGACCTAAGAATCTTCTGCCCTATAATAGGAGTATAATCAGGAAAAACTACTTCCTGAAATTGATCATAATTCGTAGTAATAAGAGCATGAGGCCGTATATTTTGTAAAGCCACTATTTCTTTTAAGAGCACATCGTCATTAATCTCTGATAGATCTTTAGGTGTGATTTCATTTAAGAGCTCTTTTATTTTATGCTTTATATAAATATCAGGTGACATACCATTTGAAAATAGCTCATCTGGAAATTCTTCTTTTCCTTCCCGCCAAGCCCATTCTCTAAATTTTCGAGAGAATATCTGTCCAATATCTGGAAAATCATGAGTTTGTCTATAGAAAGCAAAACTATCTTCTATCCTTGGACAAATTTCCGACAATTGTATCAACAACTGCTCCCAGTTAGGTGCTCCAAAATACCTTTTTGAAATTCCAGAACCTATAAATAAAATAGGTTGACATCCTATGTCTTCAAGGCAGCTTTTAATATCGTCAGTAATATCTGCCCTGTACTGCTCGTAAGACATGTTACTCGCTCCTTTGATTATAAATTTTAAATCTAAATTACAAGTACTATATTTTTACTATCAATTCTTGACTGATTCAATTAATGGTTTGATTAAAAATAATCTCTTCCTTTTGTACGTGATAAACTAAATAGTTCAATTTAACTGGATAGTGTTACTATTCTACTAAACACGTTATATTCCTTCAATCATATAAAATATATTATTTTTTAAATTTATTCAATATTCTTCCATTTTTCCTTCAATAAAAATATTGAAGATAATTTTATCGTTTAATGTGTACAACAAAGTGGCAAAAGTATTTTATATTTTTCTGAGAATATTCTAAACCCTTCCCACCTGTCACAAAAACTACATGTTTGCTAGCATATATACTTAATCGATCCAGTTAAATCGCTAATCTTCTGAACTTCATAACTTTCTCATTTAACTATCCTTTGGCTCATCATGAGCATATTTAATTTTAAGTTTACACTGTCTAGTCTTTAGCAAGTATTCCTTTTGTTGATTTCCATAGAATAAAAAACCACTCATAGCTATAGAGTGGTTTTTTTGAAAAGAACTTCACTTTTAACGTAAGATAGCTCTCTTTGAAGCCAATTACCCGTTGGTATCTAACATTGCCGGCATATTGATTTCTTTGACACAAGAAGCTTTGGACAGATTCATTACGCATTTGACTAAAGAAACTAAATCTTGAAGGGGAATCTGGGTTCCACCATATGTAGACAATACTTTTTCAATTCCATCTTCTAACGGAATTTGGGTTGCAATCTCACCCGGATTTATACAAGTGACACCAATCCCGTATTTCTTCACATGCTCTCTGATCGAATTGCCAATACCACGTAAACCAAACTTAGAAGCGGTAAATGATACTTGTGTGAAATCATTATGCTCCAGACCTGCTGTAGAACCAATCAAGAAAATCTTGGCGTTATCTGACTTTTTCAGATTCGGTAAAAGCTTCTGGATACAGGTAATTGTAGAAGTCACATTGATATTGATAATGTTCGCAATTTCAGCGGGATCATCGTTTTCAAAATTATAGTCGTCTCTGAACCCTTTGCTCTCCCATATGCCTACATTGTATATCAAGACATCTATAGTAACATCGTTCAGTGTATTCGCAATCAGCGTGCTTGCATCTGGTTTTGCCAAATCAGCTTCAATCCAATGTTTTTCAATACCATCTTCAACATCTACACTGTGAGGGTACGTTCTAGAAACCACCCACACACGATCACCTTTTTCGGGTAGTCCGTTAACAAAGGCTTCACCTAATCCTTTACTGGCTCCAAAAATAATAAAATTTTTCATAACGTACGTATCCTTTCGATATCATTTTTTATAGCTTATGATTAAAGATCATTTTAACCATTTACATATCGCGAAGCAACGAAGCATCTAAATACGCTTTTCCCAAATATCCACTACAAAGCACAGGACGTGCAAGGATTTCATATGTTTTGGGATACTCTGGTGCTTCTTCAGACCAGACTTCAAATGAATCGAACTCTTGCTTCGAAATCTGATGAAACTCTGCAGTATCGGTTATACCTGTTAACATCTCAAATACATAAATATCATCGCCAAATTTCCCTACAGACTGGTATTGACCTGTTTTCATACGTACATAGTCGGTGTATCGGACACTCATCGTTTTCACCCATTCTTTAATTAAATAGCAATATAGGGTATACGTACCCCATATTTTAGTAGGTATTATACACTGATTTAGTTTACGCATACAAATGAACACAACATTTTTACAATATCAGTGGTTGTACTTGGATAAGTATTTACATCAATCTTCTACGAGCGAATGAATGTTTACTTACATCTACCCTTATGCAAGATACTTATTCCACCGTACACAAAATAAAACTGCGCTATGGATGCGCAGTTTTACGGATTATTTTGGCGTAACAGTTGTAAATCCTTGTTGTCGTCGTAATCTCATTCTGGAAATCACGACTTCTATGACGATCAGATTAGGAATCCAACAAAGCCAGGCGACAACCCGAAACGCCGCCTCGAAATCACCAAGTAGAAAAATCAGCGGTGCTAACAAGATTCGAAGCGTAACCGCCGAAAACGTAAGTGCATAACTGCGAAGCATCCATACTTTATGAGCTTGGATGTCTTTGACCAGAATTTTTCTCGTTGCCATAAACGTAGTCGTAACCCACAGTACATCGAGCGACATGAACCCAAGCGAGGAAATCCAACCTCCTGTCGCAAAAATAGATAAATACACATTCACGATCCCACTCACTGTAATCGAAAGAACATATCCATACCCCAATAGGCGATGCCAGCGTTTCCTGCCATTAGTTGGCTTTATAAATAGTTGAAAGGGTCCTATAATCAAAGCAAATATCGCGGTAAAAATATGGGTGTATAGCACATATATCCATGGTTGGAGTTCAAAATTCGGTTTTTGCAATTTGAAAGACACAAGCCCAGCATTACTAGCGTTGAGAAAGCCATACTGAACAATGGCGTATCCAGCAATCGAAATGGCGAGAATGAACACGAGTCCCCTAATTATTTTATTTCCCATATGAATGCCCCTCCTCTGTTGTTGTATGCCAATTAAGCCTGTCGCTCCAACTAATACACGCATTTTCAAAAAGCTTCTTTCCTATCAGTAGGATCTTTACTCTAAGTATAGGGGATTGAATACTGCGGTCTTTGCCTTTTCTGTCGGAGTCCTTGCCTAATTCAACAGATTCCGTCACTTCATAAAGAAAAATCCGCTAGGCTCCATGCCCGCGGAAATTGAAAGTAAGTTTACGTGTGCGTTTCACTTCAAATGCTGATGGTCCCGACACTACCTTTTGATAAGTTTCAGTATAGGCAAAACACAAGGCACCTTAAAAGGGTAACTTATTAGAAAAATACGGTGCAAACTGAGAAGAATTTTATAAGTATATCCCTTTCCGCTGAACCAATAGCGGAAGGGGCTTTTCATTTGTCCGAAAAAGCCTAAAAAATAGCTACCTGCTGTCATTCCTCATCTGAACTTCCTGCACAAAAGCGACTCATTTGTATATCCACCACTTCCACGTCATAAAATTAATCGAAAACTAGAGAAATTAGTTGACAATTTAAAGATTACAAATTATTATTTTTGTTAACATATTTTATAACAAAATCATAAATTCGTTAACAGGAGGTTGTTATGGAGGAGAGATTCATAGTTAGAATCTCATCAGAAGAGAAGCAACAACTAAATCTGATAGCTGATGAATTACAATTGAGTTTAAGTGCCTTAGCCAGGAAAAGACTATTAGGTGAAGACACAAGCACAGCCTATTTCGAGCTAATTTCAAAAAAGATTAATTTAGTTTCCGAAGGAGAGGTGTTCACACTAAAAAAACTCATCCCTTTACATTGGCAGTACCTGTCAAGACCTGAAAAAAAATGCTTAGTTAAAATGCTTTTAGAGGCGATTGATGAAGATGAACTACCTGTAGACCTATACAGAGTTACCAAACGTGGAAAATATAAATTTGTTAGAACAGGTGAATACTTTTCTAGCGATATATTTCAAAAATTTCTACAAGAAGCAAAACATCCTGAAACCTTATATTGACTTCATGCAACAACAGACAGTTTTTTTACTAGTACTGAGCAGAATTGAGTCACTGCATCTCTGTTCTTGCTAACCATCTTTGTTAGGAGGATAACTATGAACGATAAGGTATCTGACATAAATGAGTTTAGAGCTAAGAAAGAACAAAGTGCCCCAATTAACCCCAAACAAAAACTACTCGAAAAGATAAGCATAACTTCGGAATTAGAATCCTTATTTAAGGACTTAAGAACTGATAAGAGAAAGGAGAAAGGATATAATGGGACTACCTAAGCATAAAGAAAGTATAGATTCTATAATCTCTGGGTTATTAGATTCATATTTTAAAAAAGGCGTTATCGAGGGCTATGACAGAGGTTATGATGAAGGCTATGAAGACGGTTACGAGCAAAGAAAATGTGAAGATAAACCTGCTTTATCTGAAGGCCTGAGAAAAGGATCGTCGAAATGTGGAAAAACTATGGCGAAAATGAAGAAAAATAAAAAGAATTATGGATAGTTCTCTCATAAATCTAAAAGAAAATTGTGCGTCGCTTGCTTTGACTGTTACAGCTAATTCATTTTAATGAGGATAGACAAATAGTTATGAAAAGCTTGTATATAAGGGAAAGACTCTCGGGTTACTGCCCCTATATACAAGCAAAGTTCGCTCTACTTATGATACGGCTCCCCACGGTTAATCTTCACTGCCCGATACACCTGCTCCACGAGCACCAACCTCATTAACTGATGTGGTAACGTCATCCGTCCAAAGCATAACTTCTGTTGCGCCCTTTTCAATACCTCATCCCCAAGCCCATGACTTCCACCGATCACAAACACCACATGACTGCTACCATACGTCCCTAACCGATCCAGTTCACTTGCTAGATCTTCCGAACTCCATAGCTTCCCGTCTAATGTCAACGCAATCACATGCGCATCTGGCTTGATCTGAGACAGTATCCGTTCGCCTTCTTTGTCTTTCACGATCCGTACTTCTGCATCGCTTAACGTATCCGGTGCTTTCTCATCGCTCACTTCAATTGTCTGGAATTTGATATACGGCGTTAATCTTTTGCTATATTCGGCGATTCCTTGTACTAGATATTTTTCTTTTAATTTGCCGACCCCAATAATCTGTATATGCATAACGTTCTCCTTCGTCTATCCTTTGGCTGATCGTGAGCCTGTTTACTGTTAAGTGTACACTATCTAGCCTTGGGCAAGCATCCCCCTTAAGAAATAGACATTGCGGGTACAAGCGTTTCCCACTGTTCTTTATTCACCTTTCCAGTGAAGCGATACACCGGTTGGTAATATCCTTTCGAATCATAGTTATATGCAAGCTCATATTTCTCAACGGTTAGTACGTCGCCTTTCTTCAGATGATTATACATATAGAAATCCCCTTGAAGGAGGTACGCATATGCTTGTGCCGGACTTATTACGTCTACTTTACGTACATACTCATTCTTATTCATCGCATCAAATAAATCACGAGGCGCCTGCTGATCATCAGCAGAAGGTATAATCATAATCATGCCGTCGGCAAAATCCTTTTCGTCCTTTGCAACAGCATCCACTGATTTTTGGATATCCCATCTCAGCGTATCCTCGTTCTGTATGCTAAATACGGTATCAGCAGGCAACATATCATTGTCCAGCATCCATTTTTCGTAGAACTCTCTTTGCGTTGTTAGTTCTTCCTTAGTGAGCTTAACCTCTTCACCACTCGCATTATACAACTGCCATACACCATCCTGCATGTTATAGTTAAACGTATACGAGTTGCCGCTACTATCGGCAAATGACCATATTCGATTCATTCCATCCACTCGTTTTCCTTGCTTCTGCTGAAGATGGAAAGATGGTTGAATAAGCGCAGTGATATGCTTGCCATACTCCAGATTATAAATCCTATGATTAACATAGAGTGAAACTGGTTGCGCCTTCTCTGGAAGCTTGGTAGCTATATTAACTTCGACCCCATCCATATTCTGCTTGATTGCTGGTCGAATTGAGAGATTACCCAACTCTTTTGCCTGATAGACAGCTAACGCACCGGTAAACAATAGAACAAACGCTATGGGAATGCACAGCGCAAGCCCTGTCGATTTGAAGTCTAGCTTTCGCTGATTCACACTGGTTAGAATAGCCTGCATGATCAAGTAGCCTGCTATACTGCCTAGTGTGTTGTGAAAAATATCGTCTAACTCAAAAATACCCCTTTTGCTAAGCACCTGAGTCAGCTCAATACCAATAGTTACGATTAGAGAAATCACTAGCACAGGAGTAAAACGCCGCGTTCGAATGCTCAGCAGTGGCAGTAAAAATCCAAGTGGCATAAACATCATCATATTAAAAATAATAAGTTGAAGCTCGCTGAGAGACCATTGATTCCACGCACTCAGATAGCCGCTAAACAGTCGAAAATTCACCCACCCCTCAAAGTTTTCCCCTCTGCTGAATGTAGTTAACATCATAACCAGACCAAACCACATAATGAGCAAATAACCTGCTGTAAACTGTGTGACCGAGAACTTTCTCTTGCCACCTCTTTTTCGATATAAAACATAAAAAAAGAAGGTAACGCCTAAAAGCACTAACGCTATAATGATTACCTTTGGTAGAAGCGGTAATAGCGCGCCAAGTATCCCTTGAATATCCATGTGTGTACTCCCTTCATTTTGGCTGTATGAATAATAATACGTTTTGCCACAAGGAAGACACTGCTTACTCGTATTTTGTAACAACGTATACAAAAAAATGACGAGATGCTTCCGTACTACCGTGATCACAGCTAGCGATCCAGTACGGTAGCTGGTAGTCTTTATTTTGAAAAATGAAGTATACACGTAAGTACATTCATCTAGAGCAACTTCAATTCATATCCAAAATAAAAAAAGCCTATTCCGCAAAGAATAAGGCTTCTAATTTCGAACATTTCAGAGCTGTATAGTCTGTTGATGATACAAATCGAAGATTTCAATCCGTAAAAATAGATTCATGTTTCTGATATTAGTAAATTTAATTTATTTTAGTTAAGGTTGTACTGTTAATCATCTTCATTGGGCATTTGGGCTCTATACAAAATGTCGTACTTAAGACTTTCTAATACAAGAAACAATACTTATAATCATTAATCATTTGTATACGCATAACGTTTTCCTTTAGATATCCTTTTGCTACTTATATGTATAGGCTGATTATTCTACTCATCTGAATACTCGGATAAATTGAAAACTCCCCGCACGCTAACTGTATCTCAGTCGGCAGGCAGGGAGCACTTATGAAGCCATCTTTTCTTTTATCGGCATTTAGTAATAGGTTGTGAATACCTTTTTAAAATAATAATGGATTTATTTCCTTTTTGTTCCATATAACTATTTTAATGCTTTGACGACTAATGCAGCATATGCACGCGCACCGGATGGATTCAAATGGACACCGTCTGGAGCAAAATATGAATCTTGTCCAGCACTGGCGGAATACCAGTCGATAATTGTAATGCGTGAATCTTCTGCGGCGGCATCACTGAGTGCCTGATTGACTACACTTTCCCATGGGCGAGGAACACGTGTATTCACTACAATAATTTTCTTCACACTATCGCTTTTCAGATCAGCGAGCAGATCGTCTAATTGCTCTTTGGTAAATGATCCATTCGTTCCAAGTTCTAAGATCACTTTGTGACCCAGTTGTCCGTTACGTGAAAGCTGTTGGACGACTCCAGATGCTTCGGTTAACTGTCTGCCAATTTTGCCATCGATCACAATGCCTGGCATCGCTTCGCTCAAATAAGGAGCGACATCTAACATAACAGAATCGCCGATTGCGCTGATGCCTTTGCCAGAAATGGTATCGACTTCTGTCGTTTTAACCGGTTCTTTATGCGTAGAATTTGATTTTTTTTCTTCAGTACCTGTTTTACTAGTTTCTGTTGTTGGTTGCTTACTTTCTGGTGAATCTTCTGTAGTTGCTGTTGAACTTTCTTTAGACGGATCGGTTGAATCTCCTGTAGCGGATGATTCTGGATTGGTATGATCCGTTGTTGCTGGATGAGAAGATACATTTTTAGGCGCAGGTGTGATCACCGTTGCTGAAGGTTGCGCTGCATGTTGTGCGATAGCTGTATCTTCATTATTAGAGATAAGATGACTGATTGCTGTTGAAGCTAGGACGAATACGACCAGAATGACAGCTCCATGCAACCAGACTCTAGATCCCATATGCTGTAACCGATATTTGAGACGAATACTGCGGAAGCCGTTGTATCGAATCGGTTGTTCTATATATCGCCATGATAACTCTGCAAGGGCTAGACTGACTGCTACTTGTACAATACTTTTGATAATCGAAGGTTCTGTTGTACTGATCTGTGAAGTCGAGAGTGTGATCACCGGGAAATGCCACAGATACAGTCCATAAGATCTTTTGCCTAACCAGCGTAAAGGCTTGCAACCGAGCACAATCGCAAGGCGACTTGCTGGATGAGCCAATGTGGCAATCAGCAGTGCTGTGATGATGGCGATCAGCACCATTCCACCACGATATAGAAATGGCTGATATTCATTCGTATGCCAGATCATCCAACCCAGTACGAATAACGTCACGACACCGACAACATCTAGTACGGTACGTGCTTGAGAAGAAACGCGAGCTTTGAGCTTGGCACTTGGCCATACAATCGCAAGCGCTGCTCCGATCAATAGTGCAAAGATACGTGTATCTGTTCCATAGTAGACACGACTAGGATCGCTACCCGGTTCATATAATGTAGCCATTAACAGTGCTGAGATTGCAGCTAGACTCAGAATCCAACCTGCTAGATTAACACGTTTCGGTAGGAATTTCAGCCCTAATGCAAGTAGCAATGGCCAGATTAGATAGAATTGTTCTTCGACAGCTAGCGACCACAGATGACCGAGTGGTGAAGCCGGGCCGAAGCTTTCAAAATACGATACTTTATGGAAAATAAACCACCAGTTGCTGACATAAAATAATGCCGCAGGTACATCTCCCATCAGTGCTGGCAGACGTGAATGATCTACGACCAGACACCATAACACGACCAAAATGATCATTGTGAACATAGCAGGTAATAAGCGTCTTGCGCGTCTAATCCAGAAGTCGACTAGATCGAATCGATGATGGCGTTCCCATTGCCCTGCAAGAATATCTGTGATGAGATAACCGGATAATACAAAAAATATACCGACACCTAGCAATCCACCGGGCGCCCAATCTATATTAAGGTGATACAATACTACTGCCATGACAGCAAAAGCACGTAACCCATCCAGTCCTGACATGTAACGGTGCTGTTGAAGCGGTTTAGACATGACGTAACCGCCCCTTATGTAAAAGTGCCCAGATGTTATTCATTTCTTCTACCCTTTCTGTACATGTTCCTCATTTATTTACCCATTTTCTATTCTTTTATTATATAGAAGTACGCTATTCATAGAATCTCAGCAAAGTTAAAAAATAATGACAGTAACGTCAAAATATAAAATGTTATGCCTCATATAAAAAGCACATACACTCTGTTCAGACCAAAGGAAATAAGGAACCGCGCTTACGGTTCCTCCCCCTTTTGATCCGTTCATGATCTGTACGTGCTGGTTAGAATGCCTGTTAGTTATAAATTCATGATTACATTCACTTTATTTCTCTCTATACAACGCCATTTCATGAATACCTAAGTCACTGTATAATAGTTGCGATCTTGTTACCTGCTCTGGTTAGACCACCAAAAATTCAGCATGTTGTTCGCAATAACTACATTTTGCAGGCGGGTCCCAGTCCGAAAATTCGGTCTCTTTTAGATCGACAACATCCGGTGCTTCTTCCAATTCATCTACGAATTCTTCCAATGCTTTTTCAATGTGTTCTTTACATACGACATACATCAATAGGGTCAAGCTCCTTTACTGGTTCAATATCTATATCGGCAAGTAGATCAATCAGGCTTGGACAGAAGTTGAAGAGTAATATCCTTCTTCACGCCATCCCGATAATAGGTGATCTCAAGCGAATCACCGACCTTCTTATGATTATACAAATACTTGCGTAAATCAAGTGTAGAAGTGATTTTTTGTTGATCCAACTGCACGATAATATCATCGGCAAGTATTCCTGCTTCTTTGGCAGGTCCACTAGCTTCGACGACAATAATGCCATCGGTTACCCCTTTCGGTAACTCTGGCTTTTTGTAATCTTTTTCTTGTTCATCGAACAAACGATATGCATTTTTATTATCAAAGTCTGTTGTATATACGCCCAGATATGGACGGCTAATTTTACCATTTTTAATCAAAAGATCGACATTCTTCATGACTTCATTGATCGGAATTGCAAATCCCAGTCCTTCGACACCGGTATCCGAGATTTTCATCGTATTGATGCCAATTACTTGTCCGTTCAAATTGACCAATGCTCCGCCACTATTGCCTTCATTGATCGCGGCATCGGTCTGAATCACATTTTGTTCCCAATCATACGTACCGTCTTGATTAAGCGATACTGGAATCAGACGATTGTTGTAGCTAATAATTCCTGATGTCATCGTACCATTAAATCCTAGTGGATTGCCAATAGCCATCACAGTCTCGCCTAATTGAAGCTGATCCGAGTTGCCTAATTGAGCGATAGTATCAATATTTTTACTGCTAATCGACAGCACAGCAATATCGCTTATAAAGTCTGTACCTACAACAGTCGCGGCTAATGTGGTTCCATCGCTTAGCACTGTTTTGACTTGATCTGCGTCTTGAATGACATGATTATTAGTGACGATATAGGCTTTACTGCCTTCTTTGCGGAAAATAACTCCTGATCCAAGTGCAGACTCATTCAATGTAGAAGACTCATCTTGATAATTTACAATACTCACCATCGCCGGACGCACTTCATTCGCGACATGAATTAACTGTTCATATGGATTACCGTCTGTTTGTTGAGTCGTCGTAGGAACGATACTGCTAGCGACAACAGAAGAAGAGGAGCTGTTGCTATACCATCCGAATAAGCTAATGATCGCTATTACTGTTACTGCACTACTGATCGAACTAATCGCTATTACTTTGATCGTAGATGCCGATCTGGAACGTCCAGCTAAGGAACGATTTCGATAAGATGAAAATGGCACAGACATTTTACGTTTGGATCGCCGTGATACTTTGGTGTTGTAGAAATCATCATCAAATAAGCTCATGCTGATCGCCCCTTTGCTTGTCTATGCTAATCAGATTAATTATATGATTTCAATTTTACCAAAAATAACCATTTTCTGAAACTGAATTTATTTGTCGCTTATAATATCCCATGGTGTTGGACGATCATAATATGTTTCACATAGCTTAAATTCGTGATCTTTATAAAAGCAGCCTCTACTCTCCATCGCATCACGTACTGTTAGCTTGGCAAGTTCCATCATATTGTGATCTCGACTCAAGTGAGCAAGATAAGTACGCTTGGTTTTGCGTGTAAGTAGTTCACTTAACGCTTCACCTGCTGCATCGTTCGATAAGTGACCGATATCGCTAAGAATCCGTCGTTTGGTATTCCATGGATATCTGCCCATCCGTAGCATTTCAATATCATGATTAGCTTCAAGCACTAATACATCAGAACCAGCAATACTTTGCATGACTTTGTCGCTTACATATCCAAGATCGGTAGCCAGACTTAACTTTTCATCCCCATCTGTAAAAAAATAACCTACAGGCTCTGCCGCATCATGCGAGATCCCGAACGATTCAATCCGCATCGAACCGAATGTAAGATGATCGCCTGTTTGCATAATTTGCTTTTGCTCTGGTGACAATTTGCCGATCGAACGTTCCATCGCGCCCCATGTTTTTTCATTTGCATAGATCGGTAATTCGTATTTTCGAGCAACAGCTCCTAATCCTTTAATATGATCAGAATGTTCATGGGTAATCAGAATCCCATGAATCTGTTCACCGGTAAGATCGCGTTCTTGTAATAATTCACCGATTCGACGTGCACTCAATCCAGCATCGATGAGGATGGTTGCATCTTTATTTTGAACAATAGTCGCATTGCCTGTTGATCCACTTGATAAGACTGTAAACTGTATTCCCATGTGTCTACTCTACTCCTTATTTTCTGCCGCTGGAGGAACAATCACTTCTCCATTTATTGCTTGTACATAATAAAAAGCTCCACTATCTAGAGCAATACGCCATACCGGTACAGCAAGCTGATGCGTACTGTCCAGTGTCTGCCCGTAAAAGCCGAGCGCTATATCTTTAATTACCGAACTTTCGGGTATTTCTTTTTCAATTAAGCTTCCAAGAGCATTCGATGCAGAGATAATTTCTTGCTTCGGTTGATCTTGATTGGCACTTACTGTCCATTGAGGCTCTGTATACGAAGTAATCTTCTGATTACTATAATACAACTGTAAATTCATATTAAATAGAGGAAGATCACTATTAATAAGCGGATGAAGCATAAATACACTTTCTTCGCTCACTAACGGATCATACCGATAATTTTCGATATCAGGAATTTCGTCTGCTAATTGATTACGTAATTCGTCTTCATTAAAGATTAATTGACTATCGACAGAGCTTTTCAGCTTAATCGGAGTCTCTATAACATCTTGTCCGTTATACTGGTAAATGATTTTGGACAAAATAGGTGTATCTCTTGGAATCTGTGCGGTGACCTGAATATGTTTCTCTTCCATCGCTTGCTGCGCATTATCGCTTAAAGAGGTAAAGTCCAGATTGGATTGGGCTTGATCACGTACATCCACCCACAACTGGTATCCCAGTAAAACGTTTAGCAATAAAAAAGCACAGATCAGTACGCTTTTTGCTCTTCCCCAATCCATCGTGGACCTCCCAAATCATGTTCATTTTTTCATACTTGTATTCGTATTGCTTGAGTTCAGTACAATACTTTTGCCATCTTGCAATTTAACCATCCATACCGGACTCAGCACAATCACTCCATTACCAAGTGTAGGACGATATGCTGGATAAATATTACGAATCATCTGATCGGCAGGAATCTGTGCTTTGATCAAGTTCTGTAATGCTTTGCCGCCCGGTAATGATATCACTTTGGCTCGTGTAATATTCGATTCATTGATTGGCGGATTGTTAGCACCGGTATACAACATCGAACGTTCATAAGAAGATACTGTGCCATGCTCCATTACAAGCTTCATATAGCCGAATTTTAATTTGTCAGTATCTACAATCGGATACGACTGAATATACTGGCGGAAAATAAACTCTTTATCATCATTTGTGTTATTATCCATCATCAGCATATATGATCCCGGCCATCCACCATGTTGATTAACAAAATCGATCGCAGATAATACATTATCCGAAACATTGTTCGTTCCTGTTGTTGGTGCTGTCGGATCGGTATAGGTCATCCATTTCTGCTTGGTATCGACCTGTAGACTGCGCTTGCTATCGGTATAAATTTCGGTTCCATTTTCTTCATTAATATTACGTGTTGCTCCTGGATCAAAAAACAGATTACGCTGCATCTGTTCTGTTGTATACATTTCAAGCTTGAGTGTCAGTGATTGAATATTCAGCGCTGTCTGCGGAATATAATAACCATCTGTTTGATAAAGGTAATTGATCGAATCTGTACTCATTATCATCATCTGCTGAATATCTGTATTCGTCCATGCCATATCTGTGGCTTCATAGACTACATCTCCACTAGCACTAAAAAAGAAAGCGCGTGGTTTGGTACTGTTCGTTGTGTTATAGATCCAGATTCGGTTAACAGTATCGCCTTCAAATAACGAGTCTGGGCTAATATCCAATGTGCGTTCCAACAGACTTACAGGGATTCCGCTACTGAATGTCATTTCTAACCCGGCATCATTACGAATTTCATTCCAATTAACCGTCTGCACGGATAATCGTCTAAACTGGCTAAAATTGCTACCTTTTAGACGGCTATAAATCGCGTTGTAATTTGATGATGCCGGATAAAATACCGTGTGTTTATTATTTTTAAGATGCACAATCATCTGATCTGGAAAAATAGTATTTTCAATCGTAGTCCGTGGACCCATATCTTCAGTCTGCACATAACTAGCTTCCGAATTAGCCACCGAATCTGCTCCAGGCATCCGGTAAATCAGGTAATAACTCTGTACCAGACTGACTACGATTAAGCCTACAAGTAAGATGGATTTGATATTTTCTCTCAATGTACTCCATCTCCTTCTTCATGCAAAGGTAGCGTAACAGTCACTTTGGTCCATTGCCCGAACTCTGATTCAAGGGAAATATGACCTTCATGAGCAAGCACCATTTCCCGGGCAATAGAAAGCCCTAATCCGGTTCCTCCCATATTGCGAGAACGTGCTTTGTCTACCCGATAGAATCGTTCGAATATCCGATCCAAGTCTTGCTTCGGAATCCCGATGCCTGTATCGGTAACCGTTATCGCAACCATACCATCTTCTGTACTATAAGCACCCAGTGTCACTTTACCACCATCCGGTGTGTATTTTAACGAATTAGAGACTAGATTATCGAGTACTTGATCCATATGATCTCGATCTATCCATACACTGCCAACATCAATATCCAGATCGGTAGCCGATTGAATATCTTTTTGCTGCATTTGTACAGAAAAGCGATCAATCGTATCTTCTAACAGTTCTCGCACATCCGTACGCTGCTTGCGTAACATCGCTTCGCTAGAATCTAAGCGTGATAAATGAAGCAAGTCAGTGACTAGCCGAATCATACGTTGCGTTTCATTTTGGATTACACCGATAAATCGTTCTGCCAGCGCACGTTCTTCTAGCGCCCCATCTTCCAATGCTTCCGTGTAACTTTTAATCGTAGTCAGCGGAGTACGCAATTCATGCGATACATTAGCTACGAATTCACGCCGAGCGCCTTCTAACTTTTCTTGCTCTGTTACATCTTGCAACACAGCAATAATACCGGTAATACTTTCTTTACGGCGATGGATCGGGCTAAAGGTAACACGTACAATCGAAGAATTACCTTCATATTCTTCGCCTAATTTGAGCACTGTACGGCGAAGTGTGCCGTTTAACAATTTGGTACGTTCATTTTCAGGCAGGTGCAAAAGGTCTGCTAACTCTTTACCTACAATCTCTTCTTCACTAACATTCATCATCGTTCCAGCGACTCGATTAAGTAAAATAACGCGGCCTTGTTCGTCTGTAGCTACAACGCCATCACTCATATTTTTCAATATCGAAGCGAGTTTATCTTTTTCTTCTTCATTCTGCGCAAGTGCATCTCGCAGACGACTGGTCATATAATTGAATGCTTCACTTAGCTGACCGATCTCATCATCGCTATAGACGGTCATCTGATGATCAAAATTCCCCTCTGCTACTTCTTTGGCTCGGCGGGTCATTTCTTTGATCGGTTGTGTTATCGTATGTGCCAGAATCACTCCAAGCACAGCTGTTAAAGCGAGCGCAATCAGAATACCGGATAAGAAAATACCATTGATACGCTTCATCGTGCTGTACAATTCTTTCATAGAAGCAACAATATAGACAGCACCGACTGTTTTGCCACCGCTAATTACTGGCTTGGCAACAACACGCTTGCGCTCTCCTGTCTCATCAATAATATATTCTTCATTATCGCTTATTCCTTGTAATGCACGACTAACTACGGTTTGTGTATTACGACGACCTTCCAGATCGGCACCTGATTGTAAGGAGGAAATAACGACCCTACCACTGATATCGAGTACCTGAATTTCTTGAATCTCTGTACCGCTCATATTGTATAGATTATCAACCATCAACTTTAGATCATTGATCGCATTAGAACCTGCTTCACCACTACCCGACCATTTATCTGCTGCAAGTACCGATAGCAATTCAGCCCTCTCTTGTAGATCCTGTGTAAAATTGCTAGTTAACGAGTTTTTCATCGCACTCACAAAATAGACGCCAATCAACTGCATCGCAATCAAAATAAGCAGTACATAAATAATAATCAGCCGTGCTTGAATCGTACGGCTGAACCCTGGAAGCAACGGAAATCTGCGCTTCACGTTATAGTCCTCCTGATTTTGGACTACGCATCATATAACCAAGACCACGACGCGTTAAAATGTATTCGGGCTTACTGGGATCGTCTTCGATCTTTTCACGTAATCGACGAATCGTAACATCGACTGTACGGACATCGCCAAAATATTCGAATCCCCAGACAGCTTGAAGCAAATGCTCACGCGTCATGACGCGACCTGCATTTTTCGCCATATAATACACCAATTCATACTCTCGGTGTGTCAGATCAAGCGGTTGATTTTCTTTATAGACCATATACATATCTGTATCAATAAATAGCTCTAACAATCGAAGCCCTTTTTTCTCTTCTTCTTTGGCAGCTGGTGCAGTTGGTACTGCTGTTAATTTCTGCTGACGACGAATCTGTGCTTTGACACGTGCTAACAATTCGCGCGTGCTAAATGGCTTGGTGACATAATCATCTGCGCCGAGTTCCAATCCTAACACTTTATCAATCTCAGCATCTTTAGCAGTTAACATAATAATAGGCATATGCATACGTGTACGTATTTCGCGGCATACATCCATCCCGTCTTTTCCTGGCAACATCAGATCCAATAAGATTAAGTCCGGTTCTTCTGCAAATGCTAATTCAACAGCTGTTACTCCATCAAATGCACAGATGACTTCATAACCTTCTTTTTCCAAATTAAATTTCAATATATCTGCGATCGGTTGTTCATCATCGACAACCAGAATTTTCCCTTGCATCTGTATTATTCACCCCATGCCTGCCTGTTATGGTTTTATTTTAACATATCCCTTTACTCCACGACATCATCAGTACTATGCAATTTCAATAGATATATACAAAAATACAGCTTCTATATCAAAAGTATATAGAAGCTGTATAGAATTCTACTATTCGATTTATGGTAAGTATCCTAGTGGATTCTGAATCGCACCACCACTGTGTACTTCAAAGTGTAAATGAGTTCCTGTGGAATGCCCTGTATTGCCCATTACACCGATATGTTGTCCTTGCTCGACAATAGCGCCTGTACTGGTATCAATCTGGCTTAAATGTCCATATAACGTCTCATAGCCATTGTTATGATTAATAATAATGACATTACCATAACCGGTCATTGTTCCTGCATAGCTGACGACACCATCATCTGCTGCCATAACAGAAGAACTACCGACAAGATCGATCCCTTTATGTGTTTTGCCCCATCGTTGTCCAAAAGGACTGGTTACACTTGCTCCAGATACCGGCCAGATCAAATTACCTGATCCTTCCCCTTGTACTACTTTGGTTCCTTTAATGATTACTTTAGGCGATGATTTCTTCGTCACCTCTTGACCTAACCATTCCTCACGTAACATCTGACCGTTTTGTTTGGTTACCCTATAATCGATCCGTTTGAGTCCTGTACTTCCTTGAGCTACCACTTTGGACTCACCTTCACGCATACTATCGCTTTTCCGAATCTCTACAGAAGGTTCTGTCACAATCTGCTCGGAATAATCTTCAAATGTAGTGACTGTAATCGGCGGTTGCGGAACCGTTAACGTTAATTCATCACCGATCTGCATCGCCATTTCATCAATTTTGGGATTATTCGCAAAAATCTCTTCTTGAGTAATATCATGATCTGATGCTATCGAGCTGATCGTATCACCTTCACGTACCACATAAGTTGTTGGTGATTCTACACCTGTTGTCATGACTTTCGCTAACTGTGTACTGCTTAACAATTTATTAGGATTGGCTTTGATTTCGCCAGTAGATACTTTTTGCTTTAATGTCACCGATTCTAAGCCTGTGACTTGTTTTGGATAAGCTTTAGTAGATGTTTTGGTAGAAGCTTTAGCCGATTCTGCTTTTTTCGTATACTTTTCTTTCACTTGTTCTAGAGCAGCATCAATCACTTTCTGGTCTTTAACAATGCCGATCACTTTGCCATCGACATTCACTTCTACACTTTTAGCATATGCAGTAAGCATACCATCCAGTGTTTTGAGTGTGTTTGCAGAATTGACCTGTGCTTTGTAAGCACGTTCTTCTGTAGTTGTAATACCGTTAGTATTCAGTACCATCGTCGCTTTTGGATACTTCTTCTGATACGCTGCCCGCTTCGTTGTAAATAACTGCTGTAATTCTTCCTTATGCAAAATCGTACCGACAGCCTGTCCTTTGACAGATACCACATAATACGGAATCGTATTTGCTGTTACATAATGATTGCCTGCCCAAATAAGCCCGCCAACTACTACCAGACCTCCAGCAGCAATCATCAGACGACGACGCATTTTATTTTTCCCCTTGCGGATCGAATCGACTGTAATGGTATACCATGCTGATGGCGTCTCTGATTGATCGGTTGATTGCTGTTCGTTCTGCACTTCTAACTGTGGATCACGCGGCTGATCTTGCTTGGGCGTGTTCCCCATCCCCAGTTTGCTTCTAAACCCTTTCATGACCGTCTCCTTTTATCCTTATCCCTATTCATGGTTAGATACGTTATTAGTGAAGTTCAGTTAATTGTTATAGTTATAAGTAGTAATTATTAAAAATTGTCATCTAAAAGTGTCAAAAAATTAACCTTTTCTACTCCCCGTTTACTTTACCATAATCTCGACAAAATTTTCAACTTTACTGTTCATTAACATTTCTCTTCTGATGAATAGAAATCACGGCATACCAAAAAAGGCACCCTTGTGGATGCCTTCTCTAGTTTGTTTCTATTGATCCTGCATTTCTATAAATTACTTCCTACTATAATAGCTAATGATTACAGATAGATCGGTGCTACTTGATTTGTCTGCTCACGATTACGTCCTACAGAGAAGATAGCAATCGGAATACCTGTTAATTCAGAGACACGAGTAACATAATTGCGTGTTGTTTCTGGCAATTCGTCCAATGTCTTCACGCCAGTAATATCTTCGCTCCAACCTGGCATTTCTTCATAGACTGCTTCACATTCAGCAAGCATTTTAAGACTTGCAGGGTAGTGAGTAATAAACTCGCCTTTGTATTTGTAGCCAGTACAGATTTTGACAGTATCTAGACCTGTTAATACATCTAAGGAGTTCAAAGACAATCCAGTAATACCACTTACACGACGTGCATGACGAACTACAACACTATCGAACCAGCCTACACGACGTGGACGACCAGTTACTGTACCGTATTCATGACCTTTTTCGCGGATAGTATCACCTGTTGCATCTAACAATTCAGTAGGGAAAGGACCATCACCCACACGAGTTGTGTATGCTTTCGCTACACCAATAACTTGTTGGATTTTGGAAGGACCTACTCCAGAACCGATACATACTCCACCAGCAGAAGGGTTAGACGAAGTAACAAATGGATATGTACCCTGGTCGATATCCAACATTACACCTTGTGCGCCTTCAAAAAGAACACGTTTGCCAGCATCGATCGCATCATTCAACACAACAGATGTATCTTGTACATACTGACGAAGAATTTCAGCATAACCTAAGTAATCTTTCAAAATTTCTTCTACATCTACAGGCTCGCCGCCATAGACTTGTGTAATCACTTGATTTTTTTCTTTTACTTGATGACGCAATTTAATTTCAAATTCTTCCGGGTCCATCAGATCAGCAATACGAATACCCGAACGAGCTGTTTTGTCCATATAACAAGGGCCAATCCCTTTACGTGTAGTACCGATTTTGTTAGGACCTTTGCGATCTTCTTCCAAAATATCCAATACCATATGGTACGGCATAATTACGTGAGCGCGATCGCTAATCGTTAAGTTTTTGGTAGTGAAGCCATTGTCATGCACATAGTTAATTTCATCGATCAATGCGGATGGATTAATAACCATACCGTTACCGATTACACAAGCTTTATCTTCGTAAAATATTCCAGAAGGAATCATAGTTAATTTGAATTTTTTCTCATTAATTAGGATGGTATGACCTGCATTGTTACCACCTTGGTAACGTGCAACAAGATCAGCACTCTCCGAAAGATAGTCTGTAATTTTACCTTTTCCTTCGTCTCCCCATTGCGTTCCCACAACGACTACAGTTGACATGAAATCATTCCTCCGTAGGTGTTTTTATACACCGTGAATTTGAGCTGTCCGTTGCAAAAAACAACTGATCAACAGCGAATATATTGCAAACAGCCAGACAGCATGAAAACTTCCTTGCGAGGAACGGTCAGACGTGTGCAAATCATAATGATCCGTTTCGCAGCGGAAGGGCATAGCAGTGCTGTAACGCAAAGACTTACTAAAGCAATGTAAGCTTTTCAACACCATTATCAGTGTAACAGGCTGCTTTTTTAAAGTCAAATGAAAAGCGAACAATACATTCAATTAAAAATATTATCGTTCGGAAATGATCACTTAACTTCTCCATACTCCACCTTTACTTAACGTCAAACCACATTTTTGGTAAAAAGAAGCGTGTTCTTCTGTAAACGTACAGGTTACAATTTCAATTTGATGATGCTTCGCTTGCTGTAATAGCGTATGTACCAGATGAGTTCCTAGCTGTTGATAACGATAGTCAGGATGAACAAGAATGTCTTCTAAATACCCATGTTGCAATCCCATACCTGAGATATAGCCAAATGCAATCAATCGCTGTGCTTCATCTCGCGCTCCTGCATAAAACTGACACCGCTCTAATAAAGCAGGATAATCTTGCTCTCGTCGTTCCCATCCTACCGCTTCCCGCAGATCAGGTACTTCGTGAGGTTTTATAGGTAGGTTGATATGGATATGTTGTTTCATGTATTACACCCTTTCAAAAAGAAGTCAGTCTTTAAAAAGCCCATCTACAAAAGAAAAGAACCGCCTGAGCAGTTCTTCTGTTATATATTGATGTTCATTTGTTTACGTAACTCTTCTATCTTAGAACCAATTTGTTTGGCTCCATCTTCAGATAAAGGGGCATGCATAGTAAGGGTGTGAATAGTATTCGTTTCTTGCTCGGATTTACCGTATAGGCGTGAGTATCTACGAGGTATAGCTGATCTTGCCTTTTGCAAAGCAAAATATCCATAAGTTCCACGTCTTATTTTGTTTGTCATTGGCATCACATCCTCTCTCTGTAGTATAACATAATCAAAGATTTCCCTATAGCTGGATCAAGCAAATAACGGGGGTAATGATCTATATTTCCTATAAACTGAGCACAATATACCCGTTCATAATAATCAATTAAGTTTGTTTTGGGTGTAAGTACTACAAACCCATCAAATCCAGCATCAAAACTAATCTTATACGCACAAGCGAACAGCACTTTACCAATATTAATGTAGGAAACTGTACGTTGATGTTGCGGAGATTTTTCTACTAAAGCAAGCTCTACAAATAAATTGCCCTGATCTTTTCGATATGCCAAACAGCCATGAATCATTCCATGGCTGTCGACTAACTTCAAAGCAGTAAATATAGAGTTAGATTGTAAGTAAATATTCCAATCAAATGATGCTTCCCAACCTAATTTAGCAGAGATGTGTGGCAAATCTGATGTAGTTAAAGGAAAAAAATCAGCAAATGTGATAACGCCCGCTGTATCTTCAAGAATCCAAGGCACTTTCTACACTCCTCTATATCTACTACTTACTATTAAAATAATATGTTGTACCGCTATCCTGCGAACATATCCGATTGAACACGTTCGTAGTTTACGAATTTATTAAAGTTTTTCAAAAACACCAATTCTACCGTACCTACCGGACCATTACGCTGTTTGGCAATAATAATCTCGATAATATTTTTCTTTTCTGTATCTGCATTATAATAATCATCCCGATACAAGAAAGACACAATATCCGCATCCTGCTCAATAGAACCGGATTCCCGCAAGTCAGACATCATCGGGCGTTTATCTTGACGTTGCTCTACACCACGACTGAGCTGAGACAGTGCGATAACCGGTACAGACAATTCACGAGCAATTTGCTTGAGCGTACGTGAGATTTCAGAAACTTCTTGCTGACGGTTCTCGCCGGCTTTACCGCGTCCAGAGATAAGCTGAAGATAATCGATCACAATCATACCCAGACCCTTTTCTTTTTTCAAACGACGGCATTTAGCACGAATCTCTGAAACGGTAATTCCCGGTGTATCATCAATATAGATTTCTGCTTCAGACAACGAAGAAATGCCCATCGTCAGCTTCGCCCAATCTTCATCACCTTTAAATTCACCGGTACGCATTACATTCGCATCCAGATTCGCTTCCGCACAGATCATACGTTGAACAAGCTGTGCCGCTGACATCTCCAGACTGAAAATAGCTACCGTTTCTTTGGCACGTACCGCTACATTTTGCGCAATATTCAGTGCAAATGCGGTTTTACCTACCGACGGACGAGCCGCTACAATAATCAGATCGCTTCGCTGAAATCCAGCCGTCATTTTGTCCAAGTCGACGAATCCAGAAGGAATACCTGTCGTATTACCACTATTTTGATGCAAAATTTCAACCCGTTCAAATACTTCCATCAACACATCACGAATCGCGATAAAGCCACTACCTGTACGACGATTAGAAATTTCCAAAATCCGTCGTTCGGCATCGCCAAGCATACTGCCGACATCTTCGCCGCCACCATACCCTTCGCTAACAATCTGTGTTGCTGTTCGAATCAAGCGACGTAACATCGACTTTTCTTCGATAATTTGAGCGTAATAATCGACGTTAGCCGCTGTCGGTACCGCATGAGCAAGCTTCGCCAGATAACTAACGCCACCGATATCTTCTAGCTGTCCACGATCTTGTAATAAAGAAGTTAATGTAATCAGATCTATCGGCTGATTTTCTTCACCGAGATTAACCATTGCTTCATAGATCAGTTGGTGTGATTTATCGTAAAAATCTTCGCTGTCTACCCGTTCCATCACTGTAATTAACGCTTCCGACTGAAGCAAGATCGCTCCGAGTGCCGCCTGTTCCGCTTCTAAATTCTGTGGCGGAACCCGATCGTAAAACATTTCGCCGCCCATTTTTACTCCTCAGTAACTTGGACTTTGAGCGTTGCTTTAACATCATGATGTAATTTTACAGCAACTTGTGTTACACCCAATGTACGGATAGGCTCATCCAATTCAATTTTACGTTTATCGACTTTATGTCCTTTTTTGCTCAACGCTTCAGCGATTTGTTTACTTGTGATTGCTCCGAATAAGCGTCCACCTTCACCGGATTTAGCTTTTAGATCAATCGTCAATGCTTCAAGTTGTTTCGCAAGAACTTCTGCTTCTTCTTTTTCTTCTTGTTTTTGTCTTTCTACAGCGGCTGCTTGATTTTCAAGAATTTTTACATTGCCGCCTGTTGCTGGTTTAGCATGACCGTTTTTGATCAAGAAGTTTTGTGCGTAACCGTCTGCCACCTCTTTTACTTCACCTTTTTTACCGCTACCTTTTACGTCTTTAAGAAAAATAACTTTCATTCAAATAACCCCTCTTCCTTTTCCATTTGATCTAGTACTTCACGAAGTCGTGACTCCGCATATTCAATACTACCTTCAAGCTGAACAGCTGCATTGGTCAAATGACCGCCACCGCCTAATCGTTCCATCACGACCTGTACATTCATTTTACCAAGAGAACGGGCACTAATTCCAATCAAGCCATCCATTCGCTCGCTAATCACAAATGAAGCATGTACATTATTCATATTAAGTAGCGAATCTGCCACCTGTGCAATCAACAGTTGTGGAACCTGATGACCGGGTTCAGTTACAGCCAAAGCAACATGATTATGAATAATTTTGGCGTGCTTAATAATCTCAGCTTTGGCGATATAGTCGCCTAATTCTTCTTTGAGCATTCGTTGTACCAATACGGTATCTGCACCATTGCGACGTAAAAATCCTGCCGCTTCAAATGTACGTGAACCGGTATGTAGCGCAAAATGCTTGGTATCTACAATAATCCCAGCTAGAAGCGAAGTAGCTTCCAGTGTTGTAAATTGTACTTTATCATGAATATATTGCAATAGTTCGGTTACAAGTTCACAAGTAGAAGAAGCATACGGCTCTAGATATACCAGAACAGCATCATTGATAAATTCTTCCCCGCGACGATGATGATCGACAACCACAACACGCTTCGCTCGATCAACCAACTTCGGCTCAATCGTCATCGACGATTTGTGCGTATCAACCACCACTAATAATGTCTGTTCAGACATCGCATTCAGTGCTTCATCCGGTGTAATAAAGCGTACAGATAACCGTTCGTCCAGCTCAATACGCTCCATCATTTTCTCAATTGATGGATTGACTTTATCAAGTACGATATACGCATCTACATCATACATATCAGCAGCTTTTAACATGCCGATAGCTGCACCAACCACATCCATATCCGGTATTTTGTGACCCATAATAAGCACTTGATCACTATCTAGCATCAGATCACGTAGAGCATGAGCAATCACGCGCGCACGCACTCTTGTACGCTTCTCTACCGCATTAGACTTACCACCGTAAAAAGATAGACGTTGATCTGCTTTGACAGCGGCTTGATCTCCACCACGCCCCAGAGCCATATCCAGACTGGATTGTGCCAGTTCACCCAGCTCACTGATGCTACCTGCCCCGAATCCTACTCCGACACTAAGCGTTAACGGCACTTTAAGATCAGCAGTCATTTCTCGAATCTCATCCAAAATCACAAACCGACTTTGTTCCAATTCGCGCAAAGATTTTTGATTAAGTAGCAATAAGTAACGCTCGGAGGATAATCGTCTTACATAAATACCGTAGTTTTTGGCCCAATCGGTAATTCGTGTAGCAACACGCGCAATCAGACTGGTACGCTGTTGATCATCCATTCCTTGCGAAGCTTCATCAAAGTTATCTAAAAATACAATACCAAGTGCCAGACGTTCTTCTTCATGACGATCACGCAAATCTGCAAATGTCGTTACATCTTGCAAATAAATCAATCGTTCATCAGGCAAAATAATAAACTCGATCGTTAAATGTCCATGTGGCAATTCAAAGCGTACTTCTTTTGAAGACTCTTTGCGTGCTTCTTCTTTGGCTTGCTGATACGTATCACCAAACCTTGGAAAACATTCTTCAAGCGAAGTGCCTACCAGTGTTTTGCGTCCAAACATACTACCGATATAACGATTATGCCATTCAATCGTATACTGATTGTCATATAAAATAAGACCAAAAGGAAGCGTACTGACCGCTTCCTCCTCTACCCGTCTAATCCGAAAAGATAATCCCGCGATATACTCATCCAATTCCCTGCGAAATGTAAGCTCTGCACGAAGTAAAGATACACCGAACAAAATTACACAGCAAAGTGCAGCCAGTCCGATCATCCAATTGAACCAAGACAGCAAAATGACCAGAACAAGCATAAGCAATGAAGCCCATACTGTTCGATAACCATGCCAGCGGTTTAATAAAAAATTAGGCATCATTCATCACCTTACCGTTTCGGTCTCGTAATATATTCGCGGAGCGGGAACGCTAGATCAATAATACCAACAATACGAAGTGGTGGAATCAATACCACAACTAAAGCTAACAGAAACGGAAGAAACGAATTCCATTTCCGATGATGACCTAAGAAAAATACAAAGCCAATCGTTTGAATCGTAAAAGCAATATGTATCAGCGGCATGAAATTAAGAACGAACGCTGCCAATACACCTGTTATATTTGTAGCTACAAAATATTCTAAAAATACAGCAAGTAAATAATACCAGATCAATGATCGAGGTAATCTCCAATCACGCGCAGGTCTTAATTTAGGAACAGAGTAGTTCATGCCTTCCAAAATCGGACGACAAATAGCATGTGTAATCACAACCATTGTAAATGAACTGATAATCAAAGCAAATGGAATCATCTGTAATGTATAATTCCACAATCCTCGCACAAATTCAGGCGAGAAGATATCAGCGATATCTGGATTGATATCCGCCATAGCTCGCATCGGAGCAACAGATAGCTCTACAATATCTTTTACATAGATCGCTAGATTAAACTTATAGACCACTGTAGCAAAAATTAATAACAATAACATTTCGACTAGCGTGGTAATTCCGGTCGTAAATATTACTCGAAGTGCAGATGCATTCTTTTTGTACAACCGTCCCATTACAATACCTGGAACCATAAAGAATATGCCCAGTATCGCTACATAAATGCCTAACCTACCTTCTAGCTGAATCGCTACGATCATCGTAATCAACCAGACTGGAACCAGGTGCATAATGAATTGGCGCAAGGATAGTGTCGAGTACAGCACGACTACAGGCACAATCAGAAAAAATATCGTTATAATGGATAATGAAGTTAATAAAGACAGCAACAGAAGCAAATAAGCTATACTCCATGCCACCGATGTCCAGCGCAATTTCAAAACATTCACCTCTTACCTACATGTTATTCAGCAATTAGCTAAAAAAGATTTACTCATAATTATAGCATAAACGCTAATAAACACACATCGATTTATCGATACTGCTTACGTAACTTTCATATTCTTAGCCATTCTTGATTTTTCAGGGTTATACTCCCCACTACGTACAAATTGCTCACAATATTCTATAATCTGACTACGTCTAACAATACCAATAAAACGATTCATATCATCGACAACAGGTACAAAGTTCTGTACTTTTGCTAGATTGATCAAATCCTCCATATTCGCATCGATGGATACAGGCTTATTGTCTTTTTGCAAAGGTACATCCGACATTAGAAATTTAGAAGCGTTCTCAAAAGTCACTTTGCCTTCGGAATTTTTCATAAACCATAATAGATCGCCTTCTGTTACTGTACCTGCGTATCCTCCATCTTTATTCAACATCGGCACTGACGTATAGCGATGGTATTCCATTCTTTCAAGCGTCTGACGTAGTGTCGAATTAAGGGTGACACAAACGACCTCCTGCTTCGGTAGCAGAAAAAACGCAATATTCATGAAAAATCCTTCCTCTCATAATCTCAAGACCACGAACATGATCTTATCCTGAATCATTGTTTTGGTATGAATAGGCTTGTGCTCAATCCTGTACAGTACGTTTCAGCCCATACTTCGTTTCAGGATTCTCTTTTATTCTAAGCGATATTGACGTGACAATAAAGCAAGCTAGTGAATCAGAGAACCCGCAGTGTCGGTAGCTCCATCGGCTGAATCTCTATTATTTATATCGGAATCAGAAGCGTCTGATTTCATCCATTCATCGATCAAATCTCTCGCTTCTTTAATTTCACTTTCACGCGGCACTTCATAATATACACCATCTACATATTCTCCATCACCAGCAATCGTAAATGAAGTCACTTCAGGCTTGCCGGTACGTAAGATTTGACTTGCTAAGCCTGTAATCGTTTGTGGGCGCATATCTGTTTTGAAATTAGTACCCATAATATCTAACAATTGAGGAATTTTTTCAATCTGATTAAGCTGTATCGCTTGGTCTGCTAGAGCTTGTAAAAAAATCTGCTGACGTTTGGTACGTCTAAAATCACTATCTTCACGATAGCGCACATAATAAAGTGCTTCTTGTCCAGAATAAATAGGCTTACCGCCTTTGATAGTAAACTGCTCATGGTTAGGATCTTTATTTACGATATCTTCTTCTATCGGTAATTTTATGCCTCCTAAGGCATCTACAGAATCAATAAGACCTTGAAAATTAATCGTGGCATAATATTGTAGCTTTTCATCCATAAGATTCTCAACCGTATCCATCGTCATCTTGATACCACCAAATGCAAAGGCATGATTGATTTTATCTTTTTTGTCTTTGCCTATAATCTCAGTGTACGTATCGCGTGGAATCGAGATGAGTAGCACTTTAGATTCCAGAGGACGCATAACAGCATAGATAAGGGTATCTGAACGTGCAGTCTCGTTATCACGTTGATCACTGCCAACCAATAACATTGAAAACGGCTCTGTCAGTACAGGAAGTGCTTCGGTAGCTTCTTGCTCGCCGCCAATTTGACGTACAGGTTGATATGTCTGTGCTAATTGATCTTCAATACTGCCCGCTACGAACCAATCGAACATCAATGCAGAGATCGGTTTCCGCAACAGAAAAAGGCTTCCAGCTACGACAACTAATGCAATTGCAGCTCCAATAGCTATTTTACGTTTTCTCGCCATTCATCCATTCCTCTTTTCAGACAGACCGGTATTATCTTCATTAAACGTTTGATAACGACTATGACACAGGTTGATGGTTTTGCTAATTATACTTCAAAAAGCATATTTACAACATAAAAAGCGCACAGGATCACATCTTCGAAATCCAGACATGATTCTGTGCGCTATAGAAACAGACAAATCAACGATTTATCTGCATATATTTATAATAGTAATAAATATATACTACTCAGTTGTGTAAGGTAGCAATGCGATTTGACGAGAACGTTTAATCGCGATAGTCAACATACGTTGGTATTTAGCACTTGTACCTGTTACACGGCGTGGCAAAATTTTACCACGTTCGCTGATAAATTTACGAAGCAAGTCCGTATCTTTATAATCGATGTGCTTAATTTTGTTTACAGTGAAAAAACATACTTTACGACGTTTGTTACGGCCACGGCGTCCACCTGGACGTCTGCCTTCTCCATCGCCGCTTTCGCGTCTATTGAAGCTCATATCATTCAGTCCTTTCTTTCATTAAAATGGCAAATCATCATCGGAAATATCTATCGGTTTACCGTCATCAGAGAATGGGTCCTGGTTATCTCGTGAGTTGTTGTTTCCATTATTACTATTATAGTTGCTACGGTTATTACCGCCGCCACTATTGTTAGAATTATTGGAAGACTCTTCACGGGATGATCCTCCACTGCCGCCACCATCACGATTAGATTCAAGGAAACGAACATTATCAGCAATAACTTCAGTCACGTATACACGTTTTCCTTCATTATTCTCATAATTACGTACTTGAATTCGGCCTTCAACCGCAGTTAAGCGACCTTTTCGTAAATAGTTAGCACAAGTTTCAGCCAGTTGTCTCCAAGTGACGACCGGGATAAAGTCCGCTTCGCGCTCTCCACCTTGGCTCGTAAAAGGACGATCCACTGCTAATGTAAACTGGGTTACAGCTACACCAGCGGGTGTATAGCGAAGCTCCGGGTCTTTGGTTAACCGGCCGATCAAAATGACACGGTTTAGCAATCCAATCCCCTCCTCGAACGGTTCTTACAATTTAAGCAGATTATTTAGTAACGTCAACAGTAATGAGATAACGAATAACATCGTCAGAAATCTTCATAAGACGTTCTAGTTCAGCAACAACTTCTGGTGCTGATTGGAAGTTTACCAATACATAGATACCGTCACGAATTTTCTTGATCTCATACGCAAGACGACGTTTACCCATTACATCATGCTTTGTAATTTCGCCGCCGTTTGTGATGATGCCTTTGAACTTCTCAACAGCTGCATCTACAGCTTCTTGTTCCAGTTCAGGACGAAGAATGTACATCACTTCATAATTGCGCATAGTTTTCACCTCCTCTTGGACTAAGGCCCCTAATCAATGTCAGGAGCAAGGAACGAGCACAGACTCGAACTATATGATTATACCAAAATATAAGATACGAATACAAGCTTTATTTTAACGAAAACAAAATTTAGTTCAGCTTCTTATAACTTCCTCTTTATTACTATAGATATAAATTAAAAAAGCTCCATCGCAATTCTGCGACAGAGCTTAGTAAACGATATGTAAGTTGCAAAAATAATATGGAAGTAAAAGTGGCGGAGAGAGAGGGATTCGAACCCTCGCACGCCCTGAAGCGCCTAACTGATTTCGAGTCAGTCCCCTTATAACCTCTTGGGTACCTCTCCTTGTCTGAGTTGACAACAAAATTGATTATACTGCATTGTATTTAGGTTGGCAAGAATAGATTTCCCTTTACAGAACAGCATTTTCCGCCTATATTGGTACCTGGTCATAATCCAACTTAACTATACATATTTATCTCTCGATTGTTACTGTATCTATCTGTACTATAACAGTTTTAGAGTCTTTGTTGCCATTAGGCAAAGCTTTATACATCCTATGCATTTTTATAGATTTTGATGAATATCCTTTATTTTGATAGAATTTACCGTTAGGAATCTCATTTCTTTACTGGTGCTCTTCCTGTATCTATTTCCTCTTAATTTTGCTGATAATCATATTAAATCAACTACGTTCTATACTTTATCCGCTGACTTTATGACTAGATTTGAGCCATAATCTACTATAAAACTTGCTTTCGATCGTCTCCTGTTATATTCTACTATCTCACTGTTATATCTATCTTTTTGATTTCTAGAGTTATGCACAATCCTAATAAAAAGCAAATAAAAAAGGTTATCCACAGTGGATAACCTTTGATTTCACTCTTTTTGATCTGTATGCTGTTGATAACTTTATATTTTCTTCAGTCGCTTACTCACTCATTGGTTGAACTTCACTATCTGCTGAGCGTAATACTTTTTTCATATTTTTCTCAAATTTGGCTCTAGGTACTAATATACTATGCTTACAACCTACACATTTTATCCGAATATCCATCCCCATTCGAATAATCTCCATTTCATTACTTCCACAAGGATGTGGCTTTTTCATTTGCACAATATCGCCCAATTGAAAAACCTTACGTTCCATTTCTTCACCCTCCACCGTTCCTGATCGCATTACTTTCTCTATCGTCCTATAATCTTATACTTTATCACACTTATCCACATGTTTATATTGATTATTCTTATCGCTTTTATTGATCGTTTGATATATTTTCGTCTCGTTTATCTTTCGCCTGTGATTCTAGTTCTCCTTCACCTTGTAACGGAGTATTGGCTGCTTCTAATTCTTTTTGTTTTCGAGCTTCTTCCTCTTGTTGCTGAGCTTCTAACAATAGCCGTTGCTCTTCTTCATGATCCAGTGCTTTTTTGACAGCCGTTTGTACCGCACGCTCTACTCCTGCTCGTGAATTCGGCTGACACTCGGCAACGATTCGAATCGCATACTCTGCTGTTGTTAACGATTGAATCCCTAACACTTCTGGCATTTTCAACATTTCTGGATGATCGTCTTTTAATTCTTCTACGGCTTGTTTTACTAATTTCAGCGCATCGTCCATACTTCGTTCTAATTTCAATGGAACATCTACAACAGCCAACGAATTAGAAAGTGAAAAGTTCGTTACACTGATAATCGAACCGTTGGGAATAATATTAACTTCACCATTCCAGCTGACTAGACGAGTTGTACGTAATCCCACCATCTGTACAGTTCCTTTATACGTTCCTACTTGAATCACATCGCCTACTGCAAATTGATCTTCAAAAATAATAAAGAATCCTGTAATAATATCTTTAACAATACTTTGTGCACCAAAACTGATTGCTAGACCTGCTACCCCGGCCCCTGTTAATAACGGTGTCAAATTAAATCCAAATTCATTCAACACTAACATAATCATAATAAAATTAAACACACTAGAAACAACGTTTTTTAATAGTTCTCCTATCGTAATAAACCGTCTTGGATTCGTTCTTAGCCTACTTTTGTCTTTCCCTTGCAAAGAACGCTCAATCACTTTGCTTATCACCTTAATAGCGATTTGAGTCAGTATAAAAATCAGAACTATACGAATACTGGAAAATAAAAATTGCCACCACATATCTGTATCGCTCGCCCATTTCCATAATCCGCTCGTAAATCCGCTAACTTGATCTGTAGCTGTTTCTGTTAATTGCTGAATATCTTGTCCACCTGTTTCTTGATTTAAAAAGCCTTTCATTCATTCACCCTCCTATAACACAACTTGCTCATATGTCTGTTGTTTTTGTTTGAAAATGCCTCGGATCTCGACTTGTTCTGTTTTTATAATATGATCGACTTCTTGCAAATCTGTTTCTGGGAATTGTATACATAGCGCACAACCAGCGGTAATTTCTTTCGGTGTAGGGAACATATCATTTTCAATATCTGCGTATTCCAGTAACATCTCTGCTCGTAATGCCTGCTGCGTAGAATCAAAAGCAATCACCAGTATATCATCCATCTTTTTCTTTACCCCCTTTTACAATTGATGTCCCTACAAATTATGCGTCCTCTTTCTTAAAGCTTACACGTATCTGTCTATAGATACAAAATCGCCGCCGTAAACATAAGAGCTATATTAGCATCTTTGTGATCACGACGGCGGTAATAAGGCTTTTAAGCCTTACTTATGATTTGGTTGGTGTTGGCGATTTTGCAAGTTGAATGGCTTCTTTTTCTTCAGGAGATAAGTTGTAGGTAGATTCGCTTTTAACAATCGGCTTCGCATACATATACGAGCTATCTCGATTGTGAAGCCCTGTAAGAATAACACCGTCTGATTCATCATTTAGAATAGCTAGTGAAAAGCTAAGATCACTACCATGATCAGAAAAAGCATTGTATCGTTTCATTCCGATATGTGCCGGTACCTGACGCAAACGATTTTCGATCGCTTGAAAACGATCACGTTTGTTCTGTTCATCATCTTCTATCGAATCCATTTGTAATTTCAAGTCTAGCAATAGTGTTTCCAAGTTTTCGACTCCACTACCTGCCATCATCTGATTGTACCGTTTGCGCATTTTGCTTAATTTGACTGCTTGTACGATAGCAATAATCAATAAGATAATCATGATTACAGCTATACCTCCTACAAACAAATACAACTGTTCTGCTATCAGTCCATTCAATTCCGCCATCGTTGTCTGCTCTCCTCTTTCCTTCTTTTATTGCTATTTATATTTTCTAATAAGCTTAGTTAGAATATCTTATTTATTGAATTATTCATCTCTGATGTTACGTACGATGAATATATTGAATGGCTTCAATCAGACGATCGATATCATCTACGGCAGATCGATATCCAACACTAGCACGTACAGCGCCTGTATTTAAAGTCCCTGCTGATATATGAGCAAGTGGAGTACAATGCATTCCTGCTCGTACCGCTATGCCGAATTCTCGATCTAAGCGAAAAGCGATTTCTGCACTGTCTTTATGCTCCATTATAAAAGATACAATACCTGTACGTTCTTTGCCAAGTTCAGGTCCCAAAACATGTACATTTGGGATATTTAATAACTTTTCGATCATCATTTGCGATAACTGTTGCTCTTCTTTAGCAATAGTAAACACT
Source organism: Paenibacillus sp. KACC 21273 (assembly GCF_028736095.1). Taxonomy (NCBI): domain Bacteria; kingdom Bacillati; phylum Bacillota; class Bacilli; order Caryophanales; family Paenibacillaceae; genus Paenibacillus; species Paenibacillus sp. KACC 21273. Next base: position 14,402 of record NZ_CP117876.1, on the reverse strand, counting down.
GAACGCTCTAACACATATTGAGCACCTGCATGTAGACCTGCTATACCGGGCGTATTAGGTGTTCCTGCTTCATATCGATCCGGTCTTACAGTCGGTTGATTGATCTCTTCTGATTGGCTACCAGTGCCTCCATAGATCCAGGGGTGAAGATCCATATTAGGTGCTATATATAATCCGCCTGTCCCTTGCGGGCCTAACAATCCTTTATGACCTGGAAAAGCAGCCATATCAATTTGCCATGATGATAACGCTACAGGGATATGACCGGCGCTCTGAGCGATATCGACCAAAATTTTGGTTCCATGATCATGAGCGATACTAGACAATTCAGCAACAGGTAATATGCTACCTAATAGATTAGAACTATGATTACATACCAAAAGCCGCGTTCGCGGCGTAAAGGCTTGATTCACTTCAGCTAAATTAATATCTCCTTGAGCATTCACAGCAATATAGGTCACTTCTATACCGATGCTACGTCTTAGCGCTTCTAAAGGTCGACGTACAGAATTATGTTCTGTCATGGTCGATATCACATGATCTCCTGCTTCTAGATACCCTTGAATAGCCATATTCAGAGCCACTGTAGTATTGGCTGTAAAAGCAATATCTACAGGGTTATGTACATCTAGAAGTTGGGATAATGTTTTACGACAATTAAATAATTCACGACTCGCTTGAACAGCCATACGATGGCTACCACGACCAGGATTAGCAGAAGCTTGTTCTAACGCATATAACAACGCTTGACTCACTTCAGGCGGCTTAGGAAAAGATGTAGCTGCATGATCTAGATAGATTACATTTTGAGTCTCATGATATTGAGCTGACAATGTAGCATCCTCCTGCTTACATCTGATTTAGCATTTCTAACAATCGTTCTAAATCTTGCTTACTGTAATAATTCAATTCGATTTTGCCTTTGTCTTTGTTGCTATGTTTAATTTTAACAGTCGTCTGAAAACGGTCACGTAATGTTTCTTCAACGTCTACCAGATAAGGATCTGTTTTTTTGATTTTACTTTTAGTTGAATCTTCTTTCTTTTTGTCTAGGTTCTGAACTGCTTCTTCTAGTTGGCGTACATTCCAAGCTTGTTCAATAGCTTTATTAGCCAGAGCAATAATCAGTTCTTCTTTTTTAACGCTGACTAATGAACGGGCATGTCCCATCGACAATGTTCCACGTGAAACATGTTCTTTGACAGCATCAGGCAGTGATAATAATCGTAAAAAGTTAGCAATATGAGAACGAGATTTGCCGACTTTGGTCGCTAATTCTTCTTGCGTCATTTTGAACTCTTCCATCAGAGCTTGATAAGCAGTAGCTACTTCCAGTGCATTTAAGTTTTCACGCTGTACATTTTCGATTAATGCTATTTCCATTACTTGTTGATCTGTGAAGCTACGAATAACTGTCGGAATCGACTTTTTACCGGCTACTTCTGAAGCACGATACCGACGTTCTCCGGCAATAATTTCATATCCTTTTAACACTTTACGTACAATAATCGGTTGAATAACCCCGTGCTGACTGATCGATTCTGCTAATTCTTGAATCGACTCATGATCGAAATGTTTACGCGGTTGATATGGATTAGGACGTAATTCTTTTAAGCTAACTTCTATAATTTTATCGTCGTCATTTACAGATAATGAAGGAATCAGCGCATCTAGCCCCTTACCAAGACGTTTACTCATAAGAAACCACTTCCTTTGCCAGCTCTAAATAAACTTCTGCTCCTTTAGAACGAGGATCATAAGTAATAATCGCTTTACCATGTGAAGGTGCTTCACTCAAGCGAACATTACGCGGAATAATAGTCCGGTATACTTTATCTTGGAAATATTTTTTAACTTCTTCAATGACTTGAATACCTAGATTAGTACGTGCATCTAGCATCGTTAACAATACGCCTTCGATCTGAAGATCAGTATTCAAATGTTTTTGTACCAAGCGCACTGTATTTAATAGCTGGCTTAGCCCTTCCAAAGCATAATATTCACATTGGATCGGAATCAACACAGAGTCTGCTGCGGTTAACGAATTGATCGTCAAAATACCAAGCGATGGTGGGCAATCAATCAATATATAATCATAATCTTGTTTGACCTGACTGATCGCATTTTTCAAGCGCAATTCTCTTGATATCGCTGGCACTAATTCAACTTCTGCTCCTGCAAGTTGTATTGTAGCCGGAATAATATGCAATCCTTCGATTACAGTTGTTTTAATTGTATCTTTCGGGGCAACATCGTTAATAATAATATCGTAAATACAATTTTCAACATCTGCTTTATTGATACCTACTCCACTGGTTGTATTCCCCTGTGGATCAATATCGATTAACAGAACCCGCTTACCCAAAGTCGCCAGACAAGCTCCCAGATTGACAGATGTGGTTGTTTTACCAACGCCACCTTTTTGATTCGCTATAGCTATAATTTTCGACAACTCATTCACCCCAATATTATGAAATTCGCTTGATGATAACAATAATTATTCCGTTCTATACTAACAGCCGAGGTGTGTATAAAGCACTTCGCTGTTAGCGTTTTGGTATCTTTATCACAATTTCATAATGGTCTTCATGATCTTGTTCAGATGTATTAATAGCGAGCCCTGATCCAGACACAAGATCAATCGATTGGCGAATTGTATTCAATGCTAGTCTTACATCTTTGGTGTACGAGATCCGTTTAGATTTTTTAACAGTATTTGTTTTTTCTTTATAAAAAGCTACACGAGCTTCTGTTTGTTTTACATTCAATTCTTTTTCAATAATGTCGTTCAGTACACGAAGTTGTAACTCTTCACTTCCAAGCGATAATAAAGCACGAGCATGTCGTTCAGTAACTTGACGAGCCATTAATGCTTGCTTGATCACATCAGGTAAATTTAAAAGCCTAATTTTGTTCGCAATCGTAGACTGGCTTTTACCCAAGCGTTGAGCCAAACTTTCCTGAGTCAGATCATGCAGATCAATTAATTTTTGATAAGCCATCGCTTCTTCGATCGCTGTTAATCCTTCACGTTGCAAATTCTCGATCAATGCGATCGAAGCTGCTTGTGAATCATTGAACTCTCGAACAATAGCTGGAATCGTTGGCATACCTAGTTTGGTAACCGCCCGATAGCGTCGTTCACCTGCAATAATTTCGTATTTATTATTACGAATACGTACAACAATAGGCTGAATTACACCATGAGTTTTGATCGTCTGGCACAATTCTTCGATTTTAGCATCATCAAAAATAGTACGGGGTTGATACGGGCTAGTTGTAATATTCGCAACCGGTATCTGTTTGACTTCTTCCCCATGTGCGCGTTCAGTCAAGCCAAACAATTTGGAAAATTGTTCTTTCATTCGGTATAAGACCACCTAATCTCATGATAGCAACACCTGAATAACAGATGTACTTGATAATACGAATAAGACATTCAACTAATTTTCTTGTACTTCCATCTATATTATTTTAGCACTTTTCAACCCATAATCCTATGATAGAGCAACAAAAATTGTGACTAAAATTATAGTGATCTATATTCAAACATAACAAAAAGTTGTACAGCATGTTCCACGTGAAACAATGCTATACAACTTTTGTACAAAGACTATTCTAGTCATGATCAAGCTATCACATATTAGCCTAACGGTTCTTTCATCGGTGTGCCTGCTTTGCGCGGATACTTGGCTGGTGTAGCGGCTTCTTTAGTTATAAGAATAATATGACGATCCGATTCTTCAACAGGCAATTGGAAATGATGAACTTCACGAACTTTTCCTTTTAACAATCCTAAACTGCGAAAAGCATGCTGAATTTCTTCAGCAGGATCGATCCCTTTCATCGCTGCAAATGTACCACCTGTTTTTACAAACGGTAAGCAAAATTCATTCAATACCGAAAGCTTGGCAACTGCTCTAGCGGTTACTAGATCGTGATGATCACGATAACCTTCTTTTTGTCCCCACTCTTCTGCACGACCGTGAATCAATTCTACATCCTGTAGTCCCAGACGATTCACTACACTTTGCAAAAATTGAATCCGTTTATTAAGCGAATCGATAATCCGTAGCTTGATATGTGGAAACATAATTTTAAGCGGAATACCTGGAAATCCAGCACCTGATCCGATATCAGCAAGTGTCTGTATTTCATTCAAATCCATATAAAAAGCAAGAGAAATCGAATCATAAAAATGCTTGTTATACACTTGATCTCGTTCAGTGATGCCCGTCAAATTCATTTTTTCATTCCAAGTAATTAGCTCTTGATAATACCCTTCAAACTGTTCTAATTGTTGCTCATTAATTGCAATATGTTGTGCTGCTAATGTGTCAGTAAAATGCTGTTGAATTGGATCCATTCCTTACCCCCGTGCTGCGGTTACCCGATTATAGTGTTCTAGATATACAAGTAGAACTGAAATATCTGCTGGTGTTACGCCAGATATCCGTGAAGCTTGTCCGATTGATAAAGGGCGGATTTTAGCCATTTTTTGTTGAGCTTCTGTAGCTAATCCTTTTACTTCTTCATAGACAATCGTTTCAGGCAATTTCTTTTGTTCCATTTTTTTCAGACGTTCGACATGAGATTGTTGTTTTTCAATATAACCTGCATATTTGATCTGAATCTCAACTTGCTCTTTCATATCTTCTGTTAATGGTTCAGGTGAAGGCGATACTGCTTCAATAATGCTATACGATACTTCTGGACGACGAAGCACTGTTAGTAGATCTACACCATTTTGTAGCGCAGACGAATCGATCGTTGCTAACAATTCATTGATCTCGACAGGTTTTACTTTTGTTTTGCTAAGACGTTGAATCTCTTGCTCTACTTTAGCTTTTTTGTCCAAAAACTTCTGATAACGCTCTTCTTTAACCAGACCAATATCATGTCCTATTTCAGTCAAACGCATATCGGCATTATCATGACGAAGCAATAAACGATATTCTGCACGTGAAGTCAGTAGACGGTAAGGTTCGTTAGTTCCTTTAGTCACTAGATCATCGATCAATACACCGATATATCCTTGTGAACGATCTAATACAACGCCTTCTTTACCTTGTGCTTTGCGTGCAGCATTGATTCCAGCCATAATCCCTTGACCTGCTGCTTCTTCATAACCAGATGTACCATTGATTTGTCCAGCTGTGAACAATCCAGGCATTTGTTTGGTTTCAAGTGTAGGCCACAATTGTGTAGGCACCATTGCATCATACTCGATTGCATATCCGTTACGCATCATTTCTACTTTTTCCAATCCCGGAATCGAGCGCAATACTTGCAACTGCACTTCTTCAGGCAGACTGGTAGAAAGACCTTGTACATAATATTCAGACGTATTTTTACCTTCTGGTTCTAGGAAAATCTGATGTTTTGGTTTATCGCTAAAACGAACAATTTTATCTTCAATAGACGGACAGTAACGCGGCCCTGTTCCTTCGATCATACCCGAGAACATCGGTGCACGATGAAGATTGTCGCTAATAATTTGATGCGTTTCTAAAGAAGTATATGTTAACCAGCAAGGCATTTGCTCATTGCTTGACGATTCGGTTTCATAAGAGAAAAATTTAACTTTATCATCACCTGGTTGAATTTCTGTTTTGGAAAAATCAATACTATCACGATGCACACGTGGTGGTGTACCTGTTTTAAAGCGAACCAATTCAAAACCTAGTTCTTTCAAATGTTCTGACAATTTGATTGAAGGTTGTTGATTGTTCGGACCACTTTCATAAGCCAATTCACCCATAATAACTTTACCACGTAAATACGTGCCTGTTGTCAATACGATTGATTTACCTTTATACGTTGTACCTGTCTTCGTAATAACTCCTGTGCAATGTCCATCTTCAACGATAAGACGCTCTACCATACCTTGACGAAGCGTCAAATTAGGCTCTTCTTCCATCGTTTCTTTCATCGTATGCTGATATGAAAATTTGTCTGCTTGTGCACGTAGCGCATGTACAGCAGGACCTTTAGCTGTATTTAACATCCGCATTTGAATAAATGTTTTATCGATATTGCGTCCCATTTCGCCGCCAAGCGCATCAATTTCACGTACCACATGCCCTTTAGCCGGTCCACCTATAGAAGGATTACATGGCATAAATGCCACCATATCCAGATTAATCGTAATCATCAATGTACTGCATCCCATACGTGCCGCCGCAAGTGCTGATTCACAACCTGCATGCCCTGCACCGATTACAATAACATCATATTCTCCACCCATATATGTCATGGAGTGTACCTCCTCTATATTTCAAGTCATACAGTTTTGCTGCACAACTAAACATTATATTATTTATAGCTCACGTCAGATTGAATCATACTCAAGCCTACACTCAAGTATATCGTAAAACAACCACACTCATGTGATAAAATCGTAAATTTAACGCAATTTTTAAATGTTTATGTTACAAAACGCTGTATAACGACTTATTTTCCCAGACAAAATTGCGAGAAAATTTGATCAATCAACGAATCTGGAGCAGAATCGCCTATAATTTCCCCTAATTGTTCCCATGCTAGACGCACATCAATTTGAATCAAATCGATTGGAATCATATCATCAGACGCTTGATACGCATCTTGTAACGAACGTTTCGCTTGTTTGAGCAGTGCAATATGGCGCACATTACTTACATACGTCAGATCAGCGGATTCTAATTTACCGCCAAAAAATAATGTTGAGATCGCTTCTTCTAACTTATCAATACCTTTTTGATCTTTCACAGACATCGTAACAATACTTTCTTTCGGGAAATACTCTTCCAATTTCACCAGATCCAATTGACGATACAGATCCATTTTATTCACAATAATAATAACCTGACGATCTTTCAATTGTTCTAATAACTGAATTTCATCTTCATGTAAAGCTTCATTGTGATTAAGTACTAGTAAGATTAGATCTGCTTCACTTACAGCAGTACGGGAACGTTCAACACCAATCTTTTCTACTACATCAATCGTTTCTCGAATACCGGCGGTATCTAACAATTTCAAAGGAATATTGTTAATCGTTACGAACTCTTCTATAACATCACGAGTGGTACCCGGAATATCCGTAACAATAGCGCGATTATCTTGTGCTAGTGTATTGAGAAGTGAAGATTTGCCTACATTTGGCCGCCCTACAATTGCAGTTGTAATGCCTTCACGCAGAATCTTACCTTCATTAGCGGTACGTAGTAATTCATCGATCCCACCGATCACTTCAAGTGATTTTTGTTTGATAAAATCAGAAGTAACCGATTCTACATCATGTTCAGGATAATCAATATTTACTTCAATATGAGCAACCATTTCGATTAATATCTGCTGTAGTGGTTTGATCTGACGGGATAACTTCCCTTCCACCTGACGCAATGCCACCGAAAAAGCTTTGTCTGATTTGGAACGAATCAAATCGATTACACCTTCAGCTTGCGACAAATCGATCCGTCCATTTAAAAAAGCACGTTTGGTAAATTCGCCTGGTTCTGCAATTCGAATCTGTTGTTGCAGTAGAAGTTCCATCAGGCGACGTACAGATACAACCCCACCATGCGAACTGATTTCAACCACATCTTCAGTAGTAAATGAACGCGGTGCACGCATAATCGTCACCAGTACTTCTTCCATTTTTTCACCTGAATCAGGATCGATAATATATCCATAATGTACAGTATGACTATCAGCATCAACTAATTTTTGTTTTCCTCGAAAAAGTTGATCCACTTCTCCGATCGACTGTGGTCCACTGACACGAATAACTGCTATCCCGGCTTCTCCGACAGCAGTAGATATAGCAGCAATAGTATCACTTATCATAATGATGATTCACCTTTCTTTCTCCAAAATTAAAATCAATATCTTCCTAACTAAATAAAAAGCAATGATCTTCTGCCCGAAAGGCAAAAAATCATTGCATGACGTTTACTCATTATCGAAGTGTAATCACTACACGGCGATTAGGTTCTTCGCCTTTACTGATCGTTTTCACACGAGCATGGTTTTGAAGTTTGGCATGAATCACTTTACGTTCCTGCGAAGACATAGGTTCCAGTACCACTTCTTTTCCACTACGAATCACTCTACCTGCCAAACGATCTGCTAAATCTTCTAATGTTTTCCGGCGACGTTCGCGGAAATTTTCAGCATCTAATAAAATGCGTACATATTTGTCTGAATAACGATTGGCTACAATATTTACTAGATATTGAAGAGCATCTAACGTTTGACCGCGGCGACCTATAAGTAGCCCCAGATCATTACCCGAGATATTCATCGTATATCCATCACGATTGCGCTTAATATCAACTTCTAATTCAAGACCTATACTTTGACCGACTTCTTTGACAAATTGTATGGCTTCATCATGAGAATGAGTAGATGCACTGCCTTCCTTGTCTGCTATCTCTGTAATTGATGGAGATGCAGTAGAACGATCTTCCAGGGAGACAGGGACAGCAGGGCTGGAAGGAATCTGCACAGTCGGCTTAGATGACAACAGTGTCAATTCTACTTTGGCAGGTTTCGCTCCAAATAGACCCAGGAATCCTTTTGACGGCTGTTGCAATATTTGCACTTGCACTTGTTCCTTACTCGCACTTAGACGGGTAAGCCCTTCTGCTATAGCATCATCAATGGTTTTTCCAGACGTAATGACTGTGGTCATTTCGAAATTGGGCCCTCCCTTGTGGTGCTCAGAATGTAAAAACGATAGATCGATAATACGTTACATCTATAGTTAGAACGCTGCCCCGGGGAACAGCGCTCCAATAGAATTTCTTAACGACGTTTCTTTTTCGATTTTTTCTTGTTACGAGCTTTGTTGTTAGCAATTTTGCGAGCAGCACTTGTTGTATCTGTAACTGCACCCAGATCAGTAACCACTGTATTTTTGTTACGATACAAGAAATAGTTCTGTACGATCGTGTAAATATTACTGTATACCCAGTACAGCGGAAGTGCTGATGGGAATTGATAAGACATGACGAAAATGATGATCGGATACATATACATCATAATTTTCATAGGACCCTGCATTTGCGCCGGGTTCATACTCATCATCATTTTAGTTTGAAGGAATGTAGTGATTGCAGCGATAACCGGCAAAATAAACCATTTATCCGGTTCACCTAGTTGTAACCATAAAAACGTATGCTCACGAAGCCCTGTGTTGTAGATAATCGCATTATACAAAGCGATAAAAACAGGCATCTGAATAATCAATGGTAAACAGCCGGCAGCCGGGTTAACCTGATTTTCCTGGAATAACTTCATTGTTTCAGCTTGTTGTCTTTGTGGATCATCTTTGTATTCTTCGCGCAATTTTTGTAATTGCGGTTGAATTGCTTGCATTGCTTTAGAACTTTTGACTTGTTTTAACGTCAATGGCAAAATCAATGTACGTACGATAAGCACCAGAACCAAAACCGCCAGACCATATTCTCCGCCAAACCAATCAGCGAAAGTGTCTAAAGCGTAGGCAAACCAGTACACGACGTAACGTTGCCACCAACCTCCGTTCTGTAAATCCTCTGTCGAATGCGTTGCCATATTAGTCGGTGTACAACCCGCTAAAATAGCCATCATCAATCCGGCAGCTATGAGGAGCATCCATCTTCCTCTGCGAATCTTCAATAACGACACTTCAAAACCCCTCTCTTAGCCATTCCATTTCCCTGCAAATCATACCATATTTAGCAACACAAATAAACTGAAAGCACTACCGTTGTGAACGCTTAATTAAAGAAGATTTACGTAGGACGTGGAGGATACTTTTTTCAAGCTCCTTATATTGTAGAGAAAGTGCACCTTTGCGTACGATAAATACCATATCGATCTGCGGTACAATCTCAGCAGCATGATGACGCACAATTTCTTTCACCATACGACGCATCCGATTACGGACAACTGCATTCCCTACCTTTTTACTGACAGACACACCCATCCGAAATTGTTCAATATCTTTTTTATGAAACCAATACACCACAAATTGATGGTTTGCAAAAGAACGACCATGACGGTATACACGGCTGAAATCTGCTCGGTTCCGTAAACGCAGTTTTTTTTGCACCGTAATTTCCCCTTAATTTCAAAACAAGAATAGTAGACTTCTTTTATATATAGTAAATGAAAAACTTTTTTATCATTATTTTGAGTGTAAAGAAAAAAAGACCACCGCAGTGGTCTTAAAGTAATTTACGCGCTTAGGACTTTTCTGCCTTTAAGGCGACGAGCCGCCAGCACTTTACGGCCATTTTTAGTACTCATTCTTTTACGGAATCCGTGTACTTTACTACGTTTTCTTACGTTAGGTCTGAATGTTGGTCTCATATTGTGCACCTCCTTGCAGGAAATCTATATTCCATATTTAATTGGTTCTATTCACATAAAAATTCCCTTATACATTTAAACACGAAATGTCTATATAAGTCAATGAAATTTCATTTATTACATTTGCCCTATTTTCTTTATATGTAGAAAGAGGGAATACGTCACATCAATTATCTTTATCCACCATGCTTATTTTCAAGCCAAAAAACTCCTCATTTTTCGGTTTATCCACAGGGTTCTTTTCCTGCTCTTTTTTCCACAGTTATACACTTTCTAAAAATCTGCCTGTGTATAATTCAAAAATTTTTCCACAACCAAAAAGTTTGTTCCAAACAATTTATAAACAATATCTAGTGGTGTGCATAAGTTTTATACACAACAGATTGAATTTGTGGATAAATTATCGGTTTTCGTTGAAATAAAGGGTTCTTTTTGGTATTATTATATTGTTTTTGACTGTGAATAGATTATTCTAACTTAAAAATTATCAACAGCCTGTGGATAAAGTTGTGAACAATTTCTTCTTATCCTTTTTTTAGTTTATCCACCTTCTGGTATTCTGGGGATAATTCTACGCCATTCATTATAATTAGCATTTTCAATATTTCCGATATCCGCGCATGGCTTCAGCCACACATTGGAAGTTTAAAAGGAGTGACAGTCTGTGGACAGCCATACTTCCGAATTATGGCAGCAAATATTATCCATTATTCAAACAAAGCTGAGTAAGCCTAGCTTTGACACCTGGTTCAAAGCAACCAAAGCGCTGACTTTTACCGAGAACTCGATTGTAATTTCAGCACCAACCACTTTTGCTGTAGAATGGCTTGAAAGCCGGTATACCAAATTGGTAAGTTCAACGGTTTTTGAATTTTTGGGAAGACAAGTAGATGTGAAGTTTGTAATCGAAGAAGCACTTCCTGAGGAATCGCTTTTACCTGCACAGACTCAATCGCAACCTGCTATTTCGATGCGAGAAGAACCACTTGCTAATATGCTAAACACCAAATATACATTTGATACATTTGTTATTGGTGCTGGTAATCGTTTTGCGCATGCTGCTTCATTAGCGGTAGCCGAAGCACCTGCCAAAGCATATAATCCATTATTTTTGTATGGCGGCGTAGGACTGGGCAAAACTCATCTAATGCACGCAATCGGACATTATATTTTGGAACATAATCCAAATAGCAAAGTGGTATACATTTCTTCCGAGAAATTTACAAACGAATTTATTAACGCTATTCGTGACAACCGCGGGGAAAGTTTCCGCAACAAATACCGTAATATTGATATTTTGTTGATTGATGATATTCAATTTTTAGCGGGCAAAGAACAGACACAAGAAGAATTTTTCCATACGTTTAATGCACTGCATGAAGAACGTAAGCAGATCATTATTTCTAGTGATCGACCGCCAAAAGAAATTCCAACACTTGAAGAAAGACTTCGTTCACGGTTTGAATGGGGATTGATTACTGATATTCAGCCTCCAGATCTAGAGACACGCATCGCTATTTTGCGGAAAAAAGCGAAAGCGGAGAATTTAGATATTCCGAATGAAGCGATGGTCTATATTGCTAATCAGATTGATACGAATATTCGCGAACTAGAAGGTGCTTTGATTCGTGTTGTCGCTTATTCGTCACTAACCAATCAAGATGTAACTTCTCATCTCGCTGCTGAAGCGCTCAAAGATATTATTCCGTCCAGCCGTCCACGAATGATTACGATTCAGGATATTCAACAAAAAGTTGGCGAATTTTATAATTTGAAAATGGAAGATTTTAAAGCCCGTAAAAGAACCAAAGCTGTGGCTTATCCACGCCAAATTGCAATGTATTTATCACGAGAATTAACAGATTATTCTCTGCCTAAGATCGGGGAAGCTTTCGGGGGACGAGATCATACTACCGTAATCCATGCGCATGAGAAAATTTCAAGAACGCTTAAGATTGATCAGGAGTTGTTCAAAGTTGTGAATAACTTAACGGAAAAGATTAAAAATCCATCCTGAATAAGTCACAAGCCTATACACAATCTATACACATGTGGATAGGCTTACTTACACGTGGGTTTGAAGGGGTTATCCACATATCCACTGCCCCTACTACGATTACTATAAAGATTTAATATATCTTCTTAATAAAAACACGTTCTGAAATTCATCAAATGACTTCAAAACATTTGTGATAAAGATGAACCTTGCTGATTAGGAGTGAAACCATGAAGATCCAAATTTCCAAAAGTTATTTGAATGAGTCGATACAACATGTTTCCAAAGCCATTTCGAGCCGTACAACGATCCCTATTTTGACAGGTATCAAATTTGATGTTTCGTATACAGGTGTCACATTAACTGCAAGTGATACAGATATTTCGATCCAATCCTTTATTCCTGCTGAAGACAATGACAAAACGATCGTACAAATTGATCGTGCAGGCAGCGTTGTTTTACCTGCTAAATTTTTCGTAGAAATTATCAAAAAACTTCCTTCTTCTGAAATCGAAATGGAAGTTCGTGACGGTTTTCAAACGTTTATTCGTTCAGGTGCTACCGATATCCAGCTGGTAGGACTCGATCCAGAAGAATTCCCTGTTCTTCCAAGCATCGAAGAAAACCAACAAATCTCTATTCCAGGCGATCTGCTTAAAAATATGATTAAGCAGACTGCTTTCTCTATTTCTACACAAGAAACAACGCCTATTTTGACAGGGGTACTTTGGAATCTAAACGAAAGTGAACTCAAATTCGTTGCTACAGACCGCCATCGGTTAGCAAGTCGTACTGTTCATATGAGCGAAGATACAGGAGTACGTTTTAGCAATGTTGTTATCGCTGGTAAAACGTTAAACGAATTAAGCAAAATTATTCCTGACCAAAACACATTATTAGATATCGTTGTAGCGGATAATCAGGTATTATTTAAAATTGATCGTGTGCTTTTCTATTCCCGTATACTGGACGGAACATATCCGGATACATCCAAAATCATTCCGACCAATTTCAAAACAGAAATCGTTATCGATACCAAAAAATTAGCCGATTCAATCGATCGTGCGTATTTGCTTTCTCGTGAAGAAAAAACCAATATCGTGCGTATGCAAACATTGGACAATGGAGCTGTTGAAATTTCCTCCAGTTCTTCCGAGCTTGGTAAAGTAACGGAACAGCTTGAAGTCGCTCGTTTTGAAGGTGAACCATTACGTATTTCTTTCAACTCCAAATATATGTTGGATGTGCTAAAAGTGATCGAAAGTGAACAATTAGCGATTCAATTTACAGGTGTAATGAGCCCGATCATTATCAAACCGCAAGATGATAGCCGCAGTCTGTATATCATTTTGCCTTACCGTACAACCAACTAATCCAATCATCACAAACCAAAGGATTAAATAAAATAGCCAGGTATTTTGCAACAAGTTCCTGATCTGTTACCAATCATGAGAACCGTTGATAAATACCTGGCTATTCATATCCATCACCTATTTTGCTCTACGAAAGGACGATACTTTTCTCATGGAACATATCACAATATCCACAGAATATATTAAGCTTGATCAATTTTTAAAATTAGCAGGTTGTATATCCACAGGCGGTAGTGCCAAAGCTCTTTTGCAAGAACAAATGGTACAGGTAAACGGAGAATTAGAAGAACGTCGCGGACGCAAATTGTACCCTGGGGATGAAGTCCAGGTGCAGGGAGAGGGCTCATACAAAGTACAAAGTGAACAATAATCTGGAGGACCTCATCCATGTTTATTAACGAAGTCAGTCTGCAAAACTATCGCAATTATGATCATCTCCACCTGGATTCCTTCGCTGCTGTCAATTTGTTTATCGGGCAAAATGCTCAAGGTAAAACAAATTTGATCGAAGCTCTTTTCGTTTTGGCACTTTCCAAATCTCATCGAACCAATAAAGATAAAGAACTGATTGCTTTTCATGCCGAACAAGCTCGAATTACGTGTGAAGCTGAAAAAAAATACGGTAAAGTCAAATTAGAGTTAAACTTTACGAACAAAGGCAAACGTGCTAAAATCAACGGTCTGGAACAACG